>NZ_JADPQF010000001.1 GCF_015687155.1 Aliikangiella sp. G2MR2-5
ACAGGTTGCAGGATATTTTAACTTAAACCACCCAGGTAGTGTCTCGACGCCAATAACAAGAGTGCGAAAAGAGATTGAAGCAGGTCAGTGGAAAAAGGAGATTGTTATGTTGGAAAAAGAATTGTTTATTGTAAAATGTGCCTGACCCCTTGTTAGTAGTAAAAAGTGCCTGACCCCTTGTTGTGCTTGTTATTTGCAACGCGAAATCAGATGATAAAACCCCGGGGTTTCATTATCGATTAAATCACTTCGTTTAATGGCCATGGTTCATTCTTGAACTTGGTATGGGCTCTATAGGATAGATTTTTATTGTGCCAGACGGTAATTAGAATAAAAGCAGTAAAGTTTGGAAGTGAGTGTGAGAATTTGTCTATTGTTGACATTAGTGAATATCGATATAGTGGCTGTCTGAATTGTTTGTCTGATTTATTTTGAATTGTTGTTTAGTAGCTGTCTTCCTGTTTTTGTTTAAGAGAGTTGCTTCTCTTGCTGTTGCCCTTCTTGAGTACCATCCCAGAGGCTTGCACTAACAACCTGGTTACGACCATGAGTTTTTGCCTGATATAGCGCCTGGTCGGCTTGCCTGAAGATCTCTTCGTGATCAATCGGCTCATTTGGTGCTACAATTTTAAGGCCGATAGATATGCTTAGTTTGCCTGTACCTTCATTGTTAGGGTGAACATAATCAAGATCAAGAACGTCTGTTCGGATAGATTCAGCAATAGCCACCGCTTCTTCAGCATTCTGACATGTTAGCAGTGCAACAAACTCTTCACCGCCAATACGAAAAACATAATCGCCTAGTCTTCTAAAGCGCGTGTGCAGCAGTTTGGCCAAAGCCACTAGTACTTCGTCTCCATATAAATGGCCTAAGTTGTCGTTTAGCTCTTTAAAATGATCCAGATCGAGCATTAGTAGTGCGAGATAAGCATTGCTCCGACTTGCTCGCTTTTGTTCATCGATTATTGATTTATAAAATAGCCTGCGGTTGTACAACCCGGTTAGAGAGTCTCGATCTCGCTCTTCTTGTGCTCGCTTAAGATTGGTTATGTCGATAGAAAACGCACATGTAGCAAAAATATCTTCATCACGTTTGAGTGGGAATTTAACGGTGAAATAGGTATGCATACTGCCATCTTTATGTTCGACGTTTTCTTCTGCCTCAATAGACGAATTACTATCCCTTGCAAGGCAATCATTTTTCCACAGCTCATCAGCAATTTCTTTAGGAAATAGATCATAGACATTTTTTCCGATGTAATCCTCAGGTGCAGGACCTGCAAGAGAGCCAAATTGCTGGTTTGTGAGAATGATATTGCCCTGAGTGTCTTTGGCAGAAATCAATGCTGGAGCATTGTCCATAATGGCGTTGAAAATTTTCTCGGTGCTCCTCAGACCATTTAACTCTTTTTCCAACTCAGCAATTCTTGTTTTCAGTTTTTCTATTTTTGATTTATCTGACATTGTTTCTTCACCACGCTTTCTACATTTGAAATGTAGTCCAATTGAACGCGTTTCAAAAAGTAATGACTTCACCAAGCGAGGGTATCTGTGCCGACCATCCTCGTTCATTAACTGCAACTTGTAGTGCTTTTTTAGCATTTTCTTCTCCGTGAACCAAATACAAGCGAGTTTTTGATGGCTCTAGGGAAGACAGCCATTCGATTAACTGGCGTTGGCTCGCATGTGCGGAAAATCCACCCATGGTGTGAATTTCTGCTTTAACTGCGATGCGTTCGCCGCCGATTTTAAATACTTTTGCACCATCAACCAATGCTCGTCCAGGTGTTCCTTCTGCCTGGAAGCCGACAAAAACGACATGCGATTTACTGCGCCACAAATTGTGTTTTAAATGATGACGAATTCGTCCACCATTACACATGCCACTTCCAGCGATTATTATTCCGCCACTTTCCAGGCGGTTCAACGCGATCGACTCTGCTGTCGAAGTTGTATAGCGCAGTATCGGTAGAAATCGGTGCAAACTATTGTCATGAAATCGCTTCTCCGCTTCTCGTCCGCCTCTGGTACCATTTTCCATCGTATTGGTATCTTCGCGATTGTAGACATTCTGATAGCGATGATAGATTTCTGTAACCGCAATTGCCATCGGGCTATCCAGATAAACAACCTGTCGATTGAGTTTTCCCTGTTGATACAACTCACCCAACCTGAAGATTATTTCCTGAGTACGACCGACAGCGAAAGAAGGAATAAGAATATTGCCTCCGTTTTGAGAGGCGCTAACAATAATTTCCTCAAACTCTTCTAGCGTGTCGGAAATGGAACGATGTTCTCGATCTCCATAGGTTGATTCAAGTAAAAGTACATCTGCGGAGTTGACGACTTCAGGGTCTTTTAGCAAAGCTGCTTGAGAATTTCCCAGATCTCCGGAAAAGACCATCTTTTTGGTTTTGTTTTCTTCATCAACCGAAATTTCTACAATAGAAGAACCGAGAATATGCCCGGCATCCAGAAATTTAATTGTGACATCTTCGGTAATCCGGTTAATTTGATGATAAGGCACTCCACGACAATGGTTAAGAGTTTTCTCGACATCATGTAACGTAAACAATGGAGTGATCAGAGGTTTTCCGGCCCGTTTATTTCGTTTATTTTCCCATTCAGCATCTCGTTGCTGTAAAGACGCTGCATCGTTAAGTAGAACTTCGATCAGATCGCAGGTTGCCGAAGTCATGATGATTTCCCGACTATAGCCTTCAGAAATGAGGAAAGGTAGTCTACCTGAGTGATCGAGGTGAGCGTGAGATAGAACTACAGCATCAATTTGATCAACTTGAAATGGAAAGGGACGTGAGTTGGCATCTTCTATTTCCTGCCTTCCCTGGAATAGTCCGCAGTCGAGGAGAACTCGACTTTTATCGGTTTCCAGCAAATACATCGAACCTGTCACCCCTTCAACAGCACCATAGAATGTGAGTTGTGCCATATTGGCTCTCCTGCCTTCGCTAACTCTAATTAAATATTAGTTTATGGCAGAGCTCTTTGCTGGATTATGAGGTTTATCAGTTCGTAGTGTTGTAGTGACGAGTGAAGTTAAGAGATGCTTAACCATCCCGTTTTTTGGGTCTTTTATAGTTAGAAGTGAGCACCCGGAAAGGGTGCTCGTTAAAAGGCTACTTGTGAGGTTGATCGGCGTGTGCCTGGATATTACCGCCAGTGATAGATTGTAGAGGAACTTCCATAATGACATTGGCAGGATTAGCTGTTTCATAGAGTTTAAATGCAGCTTGATCATCTCCGCCTGGCTCGCCTGCATCCACTAGAGTGAACTCGATGGTATAGCCGGGCTCGTTGTTATAGTGCCCTTGGCCCACGCCAACAATAGTATCCACAGGAGCTTCTGGTGGCGCTTGAATAATATCTGGGTCATCCGTACAAGCCACGGTTTCCATATGTTCTTTCATATGAAAATGGTTGCCCTTCCAGTTGATTTCAAGATTGTTTGAAAGAAGTAAGTCGCAGTGTAAAGTAAATCCACGGGTAATACGCACCGCATCAACCCGAATTTGATGCCCGCCGCCAGTGAAGCGTCCGGTCCCTGATGTATTCGTGCAAGTATCAGGAATAGTCACGCTAGTCGACCTTGACTGTCCGCCTTCAGTACCATTGCTCCAGGCATCTACCGCAAGTGCAGTGACACTAACAGAATCTCCTGGCTGTGCGCCTACCGGAGCAGGATAGGACCCACTGAAGCGGTAATCAGGTTCGCTAAAACTATTTGACTCTATTACAACGCCGTTGAGCAAGATGTCAATGCGAGTGTTTCCACATCCACCATAATAATCGCAAGAGTCCCAGGTCCAGGATTCATAGTTGATGTTTACCTCACCGGTTGTTTCATCGCAAACTGCATCAGCAGAAATTTCAGGATGGTGAGCTTGAGCGGAAATTGAGAATAATAGAACAAAAGTAATGCTTAGATATTTCAACATAGCTATCTCCTTATTCGCTATATCTTTCTTATTATGATAATTTTGCCTGCACTTTAAGTTTCCTTGCAGCTTCAAAAATATCTCGCTCGGTGATTCTGGCAAGAAGAATGAGATATTTCAATTGCTGAATTCATATATGCAAATAAAGAATATGCTCAGAGTCCATTATTTCTTTCAGGAATTAATGCGGCTGCGCTCCCTCTTTGCTTTCGTTTCATCGATATATTTACAACAATCAAAATGGGTGACCTTATTAGGTTCGTCCTTAATGGTTTCGATTCGCTTATCAGCTTGCTTGTCAGATCGCCTATCAGAAGCAGCCTTTCAAGAAATCTCTCCAATAAGTCTCCCCAATAAGTCTCTCTAACAAGTCTGTGGGAAGAGCATTATTGAGCACCTATTGAGCTACCTGTTCACTTTCCCTGTAACCAAACTCTGACTTCTCTACTATCTGCTCAACCATATTCATTATCTTGGCTCTATTGTCTTCAAAGTTTGTCTTCAAATGATTTATAGTCTGAACTTCTTCTAATAACAGAGGCATAAACATATCGAAATAAACTTTGCCAGAACTCAAGGATATTGAACTACCAAAGTCGAGATTCTTATAAACCAGAAAGCCGCCGAAGCCGGTTTCAAAATAATCCCATTCCACGCTTCTTCCTCTCATAAAGATATAGAGTTCATCGATGAATTTTTTGAAAAATATCAGAAGTACTTCTGTTATTTTATCTTCACCCTTGGATAAGAAGAAAAACTCTTTTCCACATCCGCTCAACCCCATTGCCTCGGTATCATATGGTGCAAAGCTGCTGGCACTTTCATCGGAAAAGCCTGAAGTAATATACACATCATATCCTTTAAAAGCACAGCGGTAGCGCAGTAATGAGATCGCATTATTTTCGTAGATAACTTCTTTGGCTGTATCCGCGAACAAAAATGAATAGAAATAGTTTTCCCGTAAGTCTGCAGTGGTTAAATCCTGAGGGTTAATAAGTTGCTCAATTATTCTGGCCGTACTCATCGGGAGAGAGCTGTTGAGTGTATAGCTGAGTTCATATTTTACAGTTTTCTCAGAGAAAGACTCAGGAAATATTTTAATCAAGCAGTCATACTTGCTGTCAACCGAGCGCGTGGCAATATCAACAGCATCATCGTGTACATTCAGTATGAGCTGAGTTGTTTCGCTATCAACTGCTAATACCAGATTTCTTAGCGCTAAAACTGAAAGTAGCGGGTTGTTTGCCAGCCTGCTATTCAACCAGTTTATCAATTGATTTTCATTCATTTTACTATTTCTCTGAGTAAGCTGCCGTTATCCACCTGTTCCAATTTTGCTTTTATCAATCCAGGGGTAGAGTATTGCTAATACCATATATTATGGTATTAGCGCTGAATCGATTGATTCTATGTGACAAAGGAATAATCTTCAATCGAATAGAATTTGAACCAGCGGATTGACAAGACTAGTAATGACAATATTAATAATAACGGCTTTTTCCTGCTATCTATCGTCAGCTTTGGTAAATTTTCTTCATGCTTGGTAATTTAACTTAAGAAGCGATAAGATAATAACCCAGATATTAACGCCACCAAACAGTTCTATTATGACATCCAGAAAAAATCTACAACAAACAGTTAAACTTTGTAGCAAAACAATTATCTCAACAGTTCTTGTTAGCCTGATGTTATCGGCATGTACAACCAACATAGCAGGGCGGAAACAGTTAACACTGGTTTCGGAGCGGCAAGCAATTGAAGCATCAAAGCTGGCCTATACGGAGACAATTAAACCCCTGGCTGATGCTGGAAAGGTTAACAATAATCCGAAGTTGACTAAACGAGTCGAGCGAATCACTAAAAAACTGATTGAGCAGGCCATTTTATTGCGACCGGAAACCCGAGGCTGGAATTGGCAAGTGAAAGTTATCGATGATCCTGAAGTCGTTAACGCCTGGTGTATGGCTGGTGGAAAAATGGCTATCTATACCGGATTAATCAATAAACTCAATGCCACTGATGGCGAAATCGCGCAGGTTATGGGCCATGAAATTTCTCATGCGCTTGCCAATCATTCTGCGGAACGAATGTCTGTAGCTATGGCTAATAATATGGCTTTACAAATGTTGCAAAAGGCAACTGATGCATCGGGTCGAACAATGACTTTGGCTGCTTCAGCTGCGCAAGTCGCTTTGACGCTTCCCAATAGCCGAGCTTCAGAGTCTGAAGCGGATGAGGTGGGAATTGAGCTTGCCGCTAAAGCAGGGTTCCACCCCAAGGCTGCGGTAACTTTGTGGCAGAAGATGGCAAAACAGGGAGGCGGGCAGACCTTTGAATTCTTGAGTACTCATCCTTCTCCGCAAAATCGTCAGAAGGCATTAGAGAAACTGGGCCAGAAAGTGTTGCCGTTTTACAAAGCTGCGAAAAAGAAACAGGTTCTTTAAAGGATAAGTTTTTTATAGGATAAATTTTACTAAAAGGGGAAATATGGTTTTTATTTGCCCCTCTTCAGTTGTAAAAGAAATGGAACTTGTAACGTGACGACAAGTTCTACTGTCTATTTTTACTGGGCTATCCGGGTTTTCACCGCTGGTCACTGTCTTTTGCGGCAAACAAATCTAAATGACATTGCCTGGGATGGCAGTTCAATAACAGGACATCGAGTGGAGCATTCTGTGGAAAAATATCTAATCACCAGAGAAGAGATTGAAGCATATGAAGGAGTGTCCAAAACTCACTTCTTGAATGACAATGCGAGAAGAATTAATAAATCACTTGGTGATCTGACAGGATTGACCGGTTTTGGGTTTCATATTATTGAAGTGGAACCTGGTTTTGAATCTACCGAATTTCATAGACACTTTCATGAGGATGAATGTATCTATATTCTCGAAGGTACCTGCCAGGCATCGATTGGAGACCAGAAATTGTCAGCCAAAGCAGGCGATTTCATTGGTTATAGAGCTGGCGGTGAAGCCCATTCACTTTACAATAATGGTGATCAGCTCTTAAGATGCATTGTGGTGGGACAACGTTCTAGTCATGATGTTGGTGAATACCCGAAATTAAACAAACGAATCTACCGGCATAAAGATATGCCGTGGAATCTTGTCGATATCGACAAAATTGAAGAGCCGAATGCAGGCAACAAGGTATAAGGCTGGTTTTCAGAGTGGTAACTATCAGGTTACTCAATAGAGAGATGGTGTTTATTAATTATGAGTAGTAATGACTGGGACGATTATGCAGAGGAATGGGATACCAATGACGATGTTAATCGATATTCGGAAAAAGCCTTTGATGCCCTGACAACCGCTTTGAGTATCGACAATTTGAGAATACTGGACTTTGGATGTGGAACCGGCTTGCTTAGCGAAAAATTGGCTCACCAGGCTAACTTTATTGTTGCGCTAGATCCTTCAACCAAGATGATTGAAGTGCTCAGGAATAAGAAGATTAAAAATGTCGACACCATCGCTGAGGAATTAACTTCTGAGCTGATCAGTAAGAACCATCTTCTTCAGCAAAAATTTGATCTCATTGTTTGTTCATCTGCATTGGCATTTGTACCTGAATATGAAAAAACGCTAACTTTATTAACTCACCTTCTGAAGGGTAGCGGCTACCTGGTCCAATGGGACTGGTATAAGGAAGAGGGAGAGGAAGGTAGTGGTTTTTCAAAACAACAAGTCAAAGATGCATTTGAAAGTGCAGGCTTGTCAAAGGTTGCAGTAACGATTCCATTTTCTATGCAGGCAGGGAATAATGCTATGGATGTTATTATGGGAATTGGCTATCTATAGGTGGGAGCTTGACGGCGATTCGATAGATAGTCTTGAAGAAATATCAAGCCTGAAAAAAGGCTACATTATTACTTTGTAGCCTTTTCTAGTCCAGTATAGGCAGAATGAGTTAATTGGTTTTCTCTTCCTGAATATATTCAAAAGCCTTAATCACTCGGGTCACTCCGCCAACGTTACGCGCAATTTCGACAGCTTTACTTGCTTCATCCTGAGTTACCAGCCCCATCAAAAACACCTCGCTATTTTCGGTTACGACTTTGATTTTCGAAGAAGGAAAGTCGCTGGTAAACAACATTGAAGATTTTACCTTGGTAGTAATTATTTCATCATTGCGACTGGCAAAAAATGAAATAGGCGCTGCGATTCTCAGTTGGTTAAGTACCTTTTTTACTTTTTCTATTTTTTTAATTTCCTTTTCAGCCTTGGCTTTCAGCTCTGCTGTAGGTGCCTGACCGACCATGAGTACCGTGTTGTTGTAGCTAACAACATCGATATTTGTGTCGTCCCATAATTCATCATTTTCAAAAATTGCACCAAAAGATTTGAATTCTATGTTTTGATCTTCGAGTTGAGTCGGAACGGTTCGTCTATCTTGCGAGGCGACAGCTCCTCCCGCAGCTCCAGCAACTATCAATGACTCACAACCCGAAAGAAAAAGTGTTGAAAGCAGGACAATAATCGTTAAATTACGCATTAGTTAATTTCCCCGAATAAAGCGTTGTCGACCAAATCACATAAACTATGTACCACCACTAAATGCACTTCCTGAATTCGTGCGGTAGAATTTGACGGGACACGGATCTCAACATCGTTAGAGCCCATTAGTCCGGCCATTTCGCCACCATCTTTTCCGGTACAGCTTATGATCAGCATGTCTTTTGCTAATGCAGCACGCATTGCTTCGATAACGTTTTGTGAATTTCCGCTGGTTGAAAAGGCCAACAAAATATCACCCGGCTGACCCAGCGCTTTTACCTGCTTGGCGAAAATTTCGTTGAAATTGTAATCGTTACCAATCGCCGTGATAGTACTACAATCTGTTGTGAGTGGAATGGCCGGCAGTGCAGGACGCTCACGCTCAAAACGATTTAACATTTCAGAGCAAAAGTGTTGTGCCTCGGTAGCAGAACCTCCGTTGCCACATGCGAGAACTTTGCCGCCATTTAGCAAAGTGTTTACCAGTAATTCACCAGCGTTAGCGATTCTTTCAGGCAATGCATCAGCCGCCGCAATTTTGGTTTGAATACTTTCGGTGAAAGTATTCCGAATTCGTTCAATCATATAAAATCTTATTTACTCTAATTAACGGAGAGCTAACTTTATCTCTACTCTCCAAATGCGTTTTTGATCCAGTCAAACTGAAGTTTATCAAGCGGACCTTCGATGGCGAAAACATCAAAGCGGCAGCTCACTCGATTCACTAATTTTTTTTGCTGCAAATAGAATTGAGCGGTGTTAATCAGTTTTTTTTGTTTGACTCTGTCTACACTTGCCAGAGCACCACCAAAAGAAGCCTGTTTACGGTATCGAACCTCAACAAATGTCAGCGTTTCTCCATCTTTGGCAATCAGGTCTATTTCCCCCAGCTTGCACAAAAAGTTTCGCTCAATAATGCTGAGACCCTGCTTTTTTAGCGTTTGCTCTGCAAAACTTTCGAGTTTGCTTCCAAACTCTCTTTTATTCAGTTGTTTTAACCAGTTAATAAGCGCTTCCTTGAAAAGTTATTGGTTCTGGTCACCTGGGCATTAGTGAGAAGGCGCTGACTCTCCTGTACTATCCGATGAAGTCGGTAGCGGCTGCTTTTGTAATTTTACCGGTTGCTCTTTCGTGACATTGGGAACCCCACGGTTGAATCTGGCCCAGGTTAAATAGCGATGAACCAGTCCGTTTTCGTCAACTCCCAGTTCGCCACCCAGACCTTGCCAGTGATAATCAGGGAAAGCTCTTAATACTGCAAGTTGCGCCAGAATTTTATAGGCATCGTAACCAAGTGCGAAGAATCTGCCTCGTGAGTCCAGAGCTTCAGGCTGAATATCTTTTAAAGTATTTCGTGTAATCAGATAGTCTTCCTGTTCGCTGATAATCAGAGGAATATCAGGGAACTCGATCCCATTGAGGTCTATATCATCTTGCGGGTCTTTCTTTCCTGAATAAACCATAGAAGTCGCTATTACCGGAAGATCATGCGCGTAGTAGAAGTTAATAAAAGGCTTAATACTTCTTCCCATGCTTGGCGAAGCGACCAGGAAGATGAACTCGGCATCCTGGCGACGTCTCATTTCAAATTCCAGATTACGACCTAACAATTGTTGGACGGCACGTTTACGATCCATGCTTTTATCTACACCGAGCAGGTTTTGAACATCGGCTTTGAGTTTTTTGTGCTCATTGTAAGTTTTCACTTCGATCAGTTCGCCGCCTAGCTGCTCAAAATATTCTCGAAATGCTTTTTCCGCTCGTTCTCCGACGCTGTTTTCAGGTAAGAATGCAATGGCTTTGCGATAGCCCTTTTCAAATGCTCTGTGGGCCGCTTGTACAGCTTCATCTTCTACCGGTAGTCCGAATTGAAAGATGTTTGCTTGCTGGAAGCCTGTATCCTGCAAGCGATTTAGCGCTAGCATGGGAACCGGGATCGATTCCTGTTCAAGAATAACAGAAACGGCTTCTTTGGTTAGTGGCCCAAGAATGAAGTCGGCGCCATCATTTAATGCTTTCTGGTAAGGCGTGAGTGCAGAAAGATCCTTGGCGGTGTCATAAAAGCTAATCCTGGGGGCGCTAGCTGCATCAGCCTGCTGGTAATGAGCGGCAAGAATACCATCTCGTATGATCTCGCCAACCGCACCATTTTTGGCAGATAAAGGGAGTAGCACCGCAATTTGTTTGGGCTTAAACAGAGTCGCAGAAGCGGCACGCTGTAAAGTTTCTGGTTGATGGACCTGTGACGGATGAAGCGGATAACGCTTTTTCCATTGCTCCATCTGGCCAAGCAATTGCTGCGGATCGTGTCCCCACTTTTTGTTGATGTAAACGATTTCAAGCCAACCATTTAGCCGCTGAGTATTGAAATCTGACTTCAGACTGTTCAGAAAGTCGACTTCGATGGTATTGAGGGCTTGCCAGATTTTTTCATTATTGCTTTGCAATAGCTCTGGATTGTCGATCAAATCCTCTAACTCAATCCTGATTTTAGCGGCTTCAAAGGCGTTCCCGTTTGCCAGGTAGCTATCGGAAAGACTCTGTGAATATCTAAGTTGCCACTCGATAGGCTTTGCTCCCGGATTAGTGACACTATTCAAACGCTTTAATGATGATTCGGCGGCTGCCAGTCCTAATAGTGTTTCACCATAATAAAGGTTAAAGTCGTCCTGTTGCAGCGGAGTCAAATATTGTTGATCGACCCGAATCAAAATTTCCTGAGCTTTTTCATAACGGGCTTCCAGTACCAGCAACCCTGCGACTTCGACTAAAAGTCCGGCTTTGCGAGTGGGCTCTGCTTGTTTAGCCTGTTTCAGTAGATATTCCAGATCATACCCTTTACTTGTGGGAGTATGGCGAGAGGAAGTGGATTTAGGGCCACAACCTGCGATAGCTACTGCTAGCAAGCTTGCGAGTATGAATTTGTTGCTTTGACCAATAAATTTCTTCATGATCCAGTAATATCTCCGAATCAGCGCATTTTTCATCTGATAAACTTCGCTTATTTGGCGAAATTTCGCTGATTTTTTAGCTATGAACGGTTTTTATGACGAATTTACATTCTGAACACGAGTCCGGCCAGTCACCCAGCCATACTTCTGATCCTGTTGTCGCCAATGGCGATAAGACTCAAGGCGTATTGTATGTTGTTGCCACGCCGATTGGAAATCTTGATGACGTGAGTGATCGAATGCGTCACACATTAGCCAATGTCGAGCGAATTGCCGCTGAAGACACTCGTCGCACACGCAGCTTATTATCCCACATTGGCGTAAATACGCCATGTTTTTCACTACATGAACATAATGAGAGACAAAAGCTGGATTATATAGTTCAGTGTTTGGATAAAGGAGAGTCGATTGCGCTGGTTTCGGATGCCGGAACCCCGTTAATCAGTGATCCGGGGTACCCGGTAGTTCATGAGTTACGTAAACTTGGTTTCAGAGTTGTACCAGTTCCTGGGGCCTGCGCATTTGTGGCGGCGCTCTCGGTAAGTGGCTTGCCCAGCGATCGTTTCTATTTTGAAGGTTTCCTGCCATCCAAGCAGGGGGCACGGTTAAAACGGCTGAAAGAGTTATCTACTGAATCCGCTACTCAGATATTTTATGAATCTTCTCACCGCATTCGGGCCTGCCTTGAAGATATTGCAGTGGCTATGGGGGCCGAGCGGGAAGTCGTGATTGCTCGAGAATTGACCAAGACCTTTGAAACGGTATTAGGTGGGAGTGTCAATTCTCTGATTGAAATTCTGGACTCTGACTCTAACCAAAGTCGCGGCGAGTTTGTCGTATTGATTAAAGGAGCGGAAAGGCAAAAAGAGGTACTTTCTGAAGAAAGTAAAAACTTGGCAATTAAACTCAGTGAACATTTGCCGGGAAAGAAAGCGGCCAAAATCACAGCCGAAGTTTTTGGTGATAAAAAGAATCAGATATACCAGTATTTACTGGAACAGAACAGGGATTAATGTTTTTCAATAATTTAGTCTAAAAGGCGGAGGGAGCATGGATAAGGCGATCGAATCATTTTTAGCCAAGGTTGAAAACCAAAGAAGGAAAGAGGATGCCTACACTTTGCTTAAATTAATGGAAAGCGCGAGTGGCTACCCTCCTTATTTGACGGGAACTATTATCGGCTATGGCAGCTATCACTATGTGTATGAGAGCGGCCGTGAGGGTGACTGGTTGGTAACGGGCTTTTCTCCGCGAAAACAGAATTTGGCTGTGTACATCATGCCGGGCTTTTCTAACTATCAGCCATTGATGGATAAGCTAGGCAAGTTTAAAACCGGCAAGTCCTGTTTATATATCAATAAACTGGATGATATTGATCTCAAGGTGTTAGCCCGACTGGTGACAAAATCAGTAAAGGATATGCAGAAGAAGTACGTTTGTAAAAAATGCCGGTAAAAAAGGTTGAATCATGACTTTTTGGTATACAGATATGAGAGTTTCCGAGTGTCCTTATTGTCATTCAAAAATTTATTTGAAATATCCGATAAAGTCTTGGGATAACGACTTTTTCGATATTGACACATGTAGCTCATGCGGTCAGAAATTTACTGTTGATGAACGATTAGAAATAGAAAAAAAGGCAAACCTCTCGTTATACGTTAACTGGTTTTCAAACCTGAAAATCTGGATAGTCATTGTTATATTCGTGACGATTTTTTTTCAAATACTTTATTAATCGCCGATTTTGCATGCAAATGAAACCACTCTGTAAGGACTGGTTTCATTTAATCAAGATTAAGAGTGACTAGTTTTCCAATTGTTTAGAAATTAGTCATTTACCTGTCCGATGATAAACCTTAAGCGGTAAATCAACATAGCTGGAGTTCAACCACTCAACTTTAAGCGGCTCCCCCGCATCGGCAATCGATTCCTCACTGACATCTTTGCTGGTTCCATAGTTGACCTGAGCAAATGAATTCATGTTGACGTTAAGCAAAAGCATCAGACGACTCCCTTTACTTATTTTTTTACTTACCATTCTCACCCGCTCGAATGGAATACTTTCAATTTCACCGGGCTTAAGCAGATGTCTACGGTTCATATCTTTGGCGTAACTGGCTCGACCAAGAAAATAACTCAGATGATGAAAATCTCCATTTTCTTTGATTTCAAATAATACCAACCCAACGTCCAGGTCTTTCTTATTGATTCTGACTTTTAGCTCGCCCGACATACTACCACTGAGTTCCATATCTTGAGTGAATTCGTCGGTAACAAAGGCAAATCCGCTATCGATTTTGACCTTCTTTTGTACAATTGGGTAAGGATAGTAGTGATTGTTGTACGACTTACTTCTATCTGCTAAATCAATCGTCTGAATCAAAGCATCCAATGATGAAGACTTGCTTAAGCTGAGTTTATTTTCGTCAATGGCATTTTCTGTATTTGTCTTGTTTTCTCCTCTGTGCAAATAGTAGCGATAAGGAGCAGCCTGCAATTCATCAAAAGATGAAGTGTGACGCCAGGAATTGTCTGTCATGAGTTGATAGTTGATTTTATCTTTCAGTAATGCCGGTTTGGGGGCGCCATTGAGGACATAGTCAAACCATTGGAAAGTTATTTCTCGCATATCAATCAGGGCTACGGGATCCAGTTTGTAATTTCTTAAATGAGTGTTTCTCAATATTTGCGAGCTGAAGTGATCGTAGGGGCCAATTAGCAAGTAGTGTTCTGCATTCGGATTGTATCGATAATGCTCTTTAAGGTAGTGCATTGCCGAGATCTGTCCATCATCGTAGTAGCCGGTCAGTGTTAACACAGGAATATTAATTTTTGCGTATTCCTTTTCAAATGGAATCATCGACTGCCAGTAGTCGTCAAACCCTGGATGGTCCAGCCATTTTTGTAACCAGGGATTAGGTTTGCCGGCGATTTGGTCAAACTCTCGATAAGAGCGTCCACTTTGATACCATTCATCATTTACCTGATTCCAGTTTTTACGGGAGTAGGCGCCGGGATCATTTACTTTCTTGTTGGTTACAAAGTCTGTCCAGGCATAGTTGGCATTTAGGAAAATGTTGTTTTCCATAGGGAGACCCAAACCGGCCATAGCTGCAACGGCGGGTACGATAGTTTTTAGTGCCGGATGGAGTTTTTTAGTCGCAGCCCACTGGGTATATCCCAGATAGCTTCCGCCGTACATGGCGACGCGGCCGTCAGTCCACGGATGCTGGCTCAACCATTCAATGACGGTGTAAATATCTTCTACTTCTTTTTCATAAGGGACTATGGCGCTTTTACTCAGTCGTTTGCCTCTAGTATCTGAAACAACGCCGACGTAACCTCGGGCGGCGGCTTCTATTGCCCGCTGCAAGTTATTTTCTTCGTCAGAGTAGATAGTCGCGGTAAGTATCGCCGGTCGTTTTTGGGTAAGTGAACGACTGCGAACGATCATGGCAGATAGCTCTGCACCGTCAGTGGTTTTAATAATCACCTTTTTATTTATCTGGTATCGCTTGTTGCGGTCATCCTCAATCAGCTTTCTGGCCAGCGCCAAGGATTCTTTGTAAACCTGATAGTCGATATATTCGACAAAAAACTTGTTAAGCTGAGCTAGCAGCGTCTCATCCGGCTGATTTAGATTAATCTCTTTTCCGGCGACCCGGCCATGGAGGAACTCCAGATAGCTTTTGCCCGAGTCAAGACTGTAAGTGACAAAATCGCTCGCATCATGTGCTGATTTATCATTCAAAGTGTCAAACTTGCCTTTGAAAGCTTGCGCGTAGCCTTCCTGAAAGCTGCTTTCTGCTGTGACAAGTTTGGACTCGGCGTATATTTCCTGACCGATAAATAGTCCGGGAGAAGTGACTGGAAACTTGGCTGCTTCGTCCTGTCTGGCTAGTTCGAGAGACTCTATGGCTTTTTCATATTTGCCAAACCATAAATAAAAACGAAAGCGTTTCGAATTGTTCAGGTTACTTATACGGGGGTGAAAAATTGTTTTGGCAAGCTGCAGGTATTCCCGAGCCAGATCATCCTCAACCGTGTTGGCATTCAAATCAGGAAGTCTTTGAGGAATGCGTATATGATTTTCCGGTACTTTTTCTGTGTCTGTAGCGGACGTCGCCGAAGTAAAGGCTGAATAGCAGGTTGCTATCATAACCAGTAAGCTCAGAATCAAGTTTTTCCAATTGCTTAGTTGATTCATTTGTTGGTTCATTGGTTGGTTCAAGTCCATCTCCTGAAGTTTTATCAAGTTGTGTTGCGGGGTAGCCGCCTGATTCCTCGGTAGCTTATGTAACAAGGCCTGCAGAGTAATGAAATTGAAGTGACTTTTAGTGACTAAAGGTGACTAATGGCCAAAAAGCTGTATTATTAGCGACCAATCGACAGGAAATTCTTTAGGCCCTGACAGCCCTGCACCATGAAGTGGACAATTAGACAGTTTACCTTTTGCGAAGATCAGCAATTATTAATTTCTGAGCAAGGGGAGTTCCCGTTAGAACCGAGACAGGCGGAAGTCCTGGCGTTTTTTTGTCGCAAGCCGAATCAATTGATTACTCGTGATGAACTGGTCGCTGAAGTATGGCAGGGAAGCGTGGTAACTGATAATGCAATCAACCGCATTATCGCCAAGCTGCGCAAGTCGCTAAATGATTCTGCCAAACAAAGCGAGTTTATCGTGACTCTGCCACGTAAGGGTTATCGTTTTATTGCGCCAGTGGTGGCGCAAGAGCCAGCGGATACTCCCTATGAGTCTCAGGAAAAAGTCGCTTCACATGATCAGAAAACTCCTGTCCTATTTAACCGAATGATTATCGGACTATTGGGTGTTTCTCTGGCTGCTTTTATGTTGTTTAAATTTTGGCCGGGCGAAAATCAAAAATATCAGACTAAATTTAAATCAATTAAGGCATTGACCCGGGATAGAGGAGAGGAGTTCTTGCCTGCGGTTTCCCCTGATGGACGTTATTTGACCTATGCCGCTTACAAAGACGATTATCTTAGCCTTTATATCAAAGACCTGAAAACCAACGAAAAGCGATTGCTCAGCGATCTTAAAGGGAATGCCGGCAATGGAGACTGGTCCGGTGATGGCAGCCAGTTTTTATATCTCTATACGACTCCCGAGACTTGCGAGCTGCGTATTATCGAATTTGACAAAGTCGATAAACTCTCGATTAAAAGCAAAAAGACAGTACATGAATGTTCGACTCGCAGTTACGGTAGCTTTGCATTTGCTCATAATGGACACGAGATTATTTATAGTGAACGTGAGCACGGTAAAGATGCTTATCAGATTTATATAAAAAACCTGGATACGGGGAAAATTATCAGGCCTGAACAACCGCCGTTGTTTTTGGCGGGAAATGTCTATTTTGATTTGCATCCAAAGGAAAACAAATTACTCGTAGCTTCGCCGGATGAGACACAGCAGCTGTCTTTTTATACCGTTGACTTGGATAAAAATGAATTAAACTTTAGTTTTCGTATGGAGGGTTACATTTGTTGCCCTGTGTGGGGACACACAGGGGAGAGCATTGTAATGGCAAGCTCGCTTCCGTCTTTCTCTCTTTGGGAAATGGACCTCGATGGAAAGAACCTGCGAACTATCTACAGCGGTTTACATCGAATTTACAAGTTGAAACGTGTCGCCGACGAAACTGGTTTTGTTTATTCCGGTGGAATGGACAATTTTGATATTGATTACCAGTCATTTGACGGGGCGATACAAAAGAAATTTATTCAGTCAATGGTGGCGGACTATGCACCGTCGATATCGAATGATCAGCAATACCTCGCCTATGTATCCAGCCAAAGCGGCAAGGGCCAGGTATGGTTGCATAAGCTGAGTTCAGGAGAAGAACGTAAGTTAACCGACTTTTCCAAAAGTGATCATTATTTTTCACTTCAATGGTCCCCTGATGATCAAAAAATAGCCGCATTGACTATTAACAGTATACGAGTTGTAAATACCCTCAGCGGCGAAAACCATGCGGTTGAACTTCCATTACAAGGGATCAGGGGGCTTTCATGGGGCACGGAAAATACTTTAAGTTTTAGTTTAAAAAACGAAGGTCGATGGAGTGTTTATCAGTATGATTTACTGACTCATAAACTGCATCAGCAAGACCCAAAGTGGGCTTATGAATATCACTATTTCTCCCTGCAAAAGAATAAAGCCGACACTCGAGATTTTTGGAAGAATAAAGTACTGAAAATTGACCATCAGGGAAATTTTTATGTCGATCAACAACGCTTGGACATTTCCATAAAAAATCCTGTCGACTATCGTCGTCGTTTTCTTTTTCAAGTTGTCGACGATATTATTTATTATTTCGAACAGGTCAGCTCAACGAATACAGAGCGATCTGCAGATAAAGATAGTTCTGCAAACAAAAACAAATATTCTGAGGAAGAGTCTATTTATTTGACGAGTTATTCTATTACAACAGGGGAGAAGAAACGTCTTGCTCTCCTGGAACGAGAAATGCCCTTTGCCATCTGGGGAAATGGTTTCTTCCTGGTCAAAGATTCCGAGCTAAATGCCGACATTTTTAGATTAAACTTTGAAAAATAGTTAGATAGCTATCTGGACTTTAAAACAGGCACCTTTGCTAACCTTGTTGTTAGTCAAGCTATAAGAGTAGTCATGAGATGTGAATATTTCGTTAATCAGCATAAGGCCCACTCCTTGACCACTTGTTTTTGTTGTGAAAAATGGCGTAAACAATTGTTCTTTGGTTTGTTCACTAATACCTTCGCCATCATCCTTAATAGTCAGTTCTAGCGATTCGCTATTCATTTGTAATGATACTTCGATCAAACCATTAGAACCAATCGACTCTAAAGCGTTTTTCAAAATATTAACTAAAGCCTGCTCGATCAGGTTTGGATCTGCTTTCACGAAATAGTCATTTTCATCTGAAAATTGTATAGTGACATTTTGCTGTTTCGCCTGTGCATAAAATAAGGTTGTCAGGTTTTTTAAAAGTTTGGTCAGATTGAACCTGGATTTAATTGGTTTAGGAAGCTTGACTACATTGGCATACGCTTGCATAAAATGATTTAAACTTTTGCTTCTATCAATGACAACGTTTAGCGCGTTACTAAAGTCCTCCTGGCTGTCTGCATCGAGCTGGGATTGATAGTTTATACAGCTTTCTAACAGAGAATTTGTGATGGCTATCGTGTTGTTAACCTCATGGGACATCAGACGGATCAATTTATCATAAGCTCGCTTTTGTGATTGTGCTATTTCACTGGTCATTTCCTGAACCATATAAAAAGAACGAGTAAAGCCGCGATCCAGGAAGCAGTGGTGACTAATTTTTAGCTGGTGGCCGTTCTCTGTCGAAAGCAGTTTTTGTGATTCAGCAGGTACATTGTTCAACACGCCTATTCTTTGACCGCTTAGAAGAGCCAGTTTTGAGCCAATAATTTCGTTTTCCCTGATAGCAAATAGGTATTCGGCAGCAGGATTGACCTGGCTGATATTATTTTCGAAATCTAGTAAGACCACCCCTATCGGTGATTCCTTCATCAGTTGTTCGAATACGCTTCGCCTCTCTCCAACTTCTAGTCGTTCCTGATAAAGACGGCTCAACATCGCATTGTACTGAGTTAGCAATTTATTCAGATCTTTCTGACCAGTTTTTGTAAAGCGACTGGTGAACTCTTCCTCCTTTAGCAAGTTACTAAAAGTTTCCGAATACTCTATAGGCTCAACACCACGTCGAACCAACCAGAAATATACAAGCAGACTGGAAATGAGCACCAGTTCCGCAACAAGGAGCATACCTCCCAGTTCTTTATGAAAATACAGCGTTACTAGCAGAAAGAAAGTATGAAGAAGAGAACCAAGAAGATAGAGTTTTGTTTTTAAGCTCAAGGTTTTATTCCGTATTTTTCAAAGCGTCTATATAATGCTGCTCGGCTTAGTCCAAGTGCTTTAGCAACGTGAGAAACATTTTGTTGATAAGCTTCGAGTGCTTTCTCAATCATTAGTTTTTCCATATCTTCCAGAGTAAGATTTTCTGACACAAATGAGGACGTAAGTGTTTCATGTATTGCTTCTTCACTTTGATTTGTGTTCACTTGATTTTCCAGTTGATTTTGAAATGCAGCAATATCCAGAGCTTGTTTTCCAGACATCAGAACCGCTCTTTCGATAGACTGATTAAGTTCTCTGACGTTACCCGACCAGCTTTGTCCCATGAGCCACCTTTCTGCCTGTTCATCAATTTCCAGTTCTTCCATATGATAATTCTTTTCAATATTTTTAAGGTGTTTCCGGGCTAATAGTGGAATATCGCCGCGCCGTTTTCTTAATGGGGGTAAATTTAGAGTTATCAGATTCAGTCGATAAAGGAGGTCTTCGCGGAAACTACCATCTTTAACCATTTCGTAGAGATCTCGATTGGTAGCTGCTACCACTCTAACATTTACTTTTTTGGTTTTAGAGGAGCCTAAAGGTTGAAAAGATTGATCTTGCAGAACTCTGAGCAACTTGACCTGAGAAGCAGGATCAAGGTCTCCTATTTCATCCAGAAAAATAGTTCCACCATCAGCCAGTTCAAAACGGCCCTGGCGATCCTGAAAGGCGTCGGTAAATGCGCCCTTCACATGACCAAACATTTCACTTTCAAACAAGCTAGTGCTCATCCCGCCCAAATTGACTTTCACCATCGATTTGTGGGAGCGCTTAGAGTTTTGGTGAATGGCATTGGCAATAACTTCTTTTCCTGTGCCGCTTTCGCCTAAAATGAGAACAGAGGCATCTGTTTTAGCTACTCTACCGATAGTAGAGAGTATTTCAACTATTTGTGGGTCTTCACCGACAATATCTGAAAATTGATTTTGTGCGTCCAGTTCGCTTCTATTGGCGACACTTTGTTGAGGACGTTGTAAGTCGAGACAGGTGTTAATGATTCGGAGCAGTTGTTGATTGTCCCATGGTTTGGTCACAAAGTCGGCTGCTCCGGCTTTAATTCCGTTGACTGCAAGCTCAATTGACCCCCAGGCCGTCATTAAGACAACCGGAATACCAGGGAAGCTAGTTTGAATTTTCTCCAGAAGTTCCATACCTTCTTCACCACTGGTATTGCGAGAAAAATTCATGTCCTGAATAATCAGGTCAACAGAATGACTGGCTAGTTGAGCCAGTGCTTCCTCTGGTCTGGAAGCTGTAATCGCACCAAAACCATTTTGTTTTAGTAATAGTGCGATAGATGTCGTTACAGAGATATCATCGTCAACTAAAAGTATTTTAAAATTTGTTTGACTTCTCAATTTAAATATCCTGATGTTCAGGGGGTAACTTTACTTGTTAAACAATTTTGTCCGGCCAAGTAAATTTCCTATTCATAGTGTAGGGCCATAGCTGGAGTATAGGTAGTTGCAACCTTTCCCGGGTAGTAGGCACACACGAATGAAAGTAAAAGCATAAAAAATACTGAAACGATGGCGGCAGTTGTAAACAGAGTCCAGTTAAGTTCAGGTAATACACCTAATAAGGGGAGTTGGATCAATAACAGCAAGGCAATAGTTATCCCCAAACTACAGATTACAGCCAGTTCTCCGATAACCTGTCTATGAATCATGGACGCTGTCGCTCCTAATGCTCGCCTAAGTCCAATTTCCTGAGTACGGCGAGATACATTCTGCCACAAAACGCCAAGAAGTCCCATGCCAACCATGATTATCAGAAAAAATGCTATTACTGCAAAAATTGCTATCGGTATTATTGTTTCCATCAATTGTGAGTGCCTGCTTTGCTCCAGGCTTCTGGCAAAGTAGTCCCATTGAGGGTTAATATTTCTGAGCAGACTGATTATCTTTGCTTCGAATTCCGGAGTAACTTTCTGATTGAGTTTAAGATGTAGTCTTTCGTTTCCCTTTCCTGAATCCTGAGCCAAATCGAATCGTTCAATAAGGTAGGGAACGGGTTCTGATAACTCGCCGAACTGTTTAAAGTCTTTGATCACACCAA
This sequence comes from Aliikangiella sp. G2MR2-5, assembly GCF_015687155.1. Classification (GTDB taxonomy): domain Bacteria; phylum Pseudomonadota; class Gammaproteobacteria; order Enterobacterales; family Kangiellaceae; genus Aliikangiella. The sequence continues at coordinate 21,398 of NZ_JADPQF010000001.1, forward strand.
CAACTCGCATTTCTTTTGCTGGCTGTTCCTGTTGCTCAGTACTGGCGACATTTTTTCCGATAATAGACTCTCCTGGGTAAAACTCATCCGCAAACAGCTGGTTAACAACTACCGCAGTATAGGATTGTCCAGCATCTTGATTACCAAACCAGCGCCCTTCACTGATTGTCATACCCATCGCCTGGGCTGATCTGTCGTCCATTCTGTTTTTATTAAAGAAGAGCTCTTTATCATCAACTTTATAGTTAGTTTTCCAGGACCAAAAAGTAAATACCGGCAGAGATATCACATGAACACTGTCTACTTCCGGCAACTGTTCAAGAGCCGTCACCATTTGCTGGATGGTTGGCCTGTCCTTTTCCTGGTTCCATTCTTCAGGGTTGTCAATTCTTATCCACCAGATATCTTCGTACTGATAGCCGAGAGGCTGATGATAAAGCCAGGTATAGCGAATACTGATTGCTGCAAGGGCAAAAACTACTATGAAGGATATCGCTACTTCGATAGTTATTAGCGCGTTTTTGCTTTTTCGATTCCACAACATCTTAAATATATGGCCCAGCATTCTAATTACCTCCTTTTAATGAAAGTGCAGGATTAAGTCGTGACATTTTAATTGCCGGATAAGTTCCAGAAAGTAAACTCATCACTACTATTGCTAATAACCCCCAGGCGAAGAAACGAAAATTAAATGCAATATCCAAAAAAGGTAATATTCCACTGAGTTCAATTGCCTGAATAATTAAATAGGTTAGCGTCATGGCGACCAGTCCGCCGATTAAAGTTAGTAACATATTTTCAATAACAAACTGAGAAATGAGCTGATTCGAAGAAGCACCAAAAGCTTTTCTGACGCCTATTTCTGAAGCTCTTTCGTAAATTCTACTGATATTAATGTTAATCATGTTAATGCTGGGCAGCGTCATAAATACCAGGGTAAAGACTGTTAACAAAGTAATTAATATTCCAACACCACTTTTGTATTCGTACTCGTAAGTACCTGCAAACATATCACTTGCTACAGCTTCGAGCTTAGTATAAGCGCCTGCATAGGCTTCGCTGTAATCGTGTCTCCTGGAAATTTGCAGGTTATTTTTAAGCTGATCGACAAACTCTTGTTGTATTGCTGTAATTTTATTGGAATCTGAGTGATAAAGAATTGCAAGCCAATTATCCATTTCATGTAATTGATAAGCGGTTGAAGTCATCGTAGTGTATGGAAGCCAGGCATTTGCAAAGGCAATGTTTTCAATTGCTGAAACATTATCGACTATTCCAATAATCGTAAACTGTTGTTCTCCCAGCATTAGATTTTTTCCTAGCGCCGAGGCTGCATCTTTAAAGTGAGAAAGAGCTGTATTCAGATCTATGACGACAGCCATATCTCCGCGTTCTATTTCCTCATCATTAAAAGGTCGTCCCTGAATAAAGTTGAAATCGAGTACTTTCCAGTAGTTTGCGTCAGTATAACGAGTTTTATAGCTGAATTTTTTATTCTCTTTAAAAGTATTGGTGTGTTGAACAACTGTAGCGTAAGAGACTAACTCCGGAAGTTTGAGCAGGTTGATATTATTATTCAGAAATCTAAAACCAGGTCTTCCTGAATTAGTATTAGAGTGATCATCATTGGTTAGAGTCAGCCTTTCAAAAGTAACAAAGTTAGAGGCATTTTTTTCTGGACCGCTAGGATAGATATATCCATTGAGTAAAGTCAGGGCTAGCATAACGACTGTAAGCGTAATACTGATACCAAAGAGATTGACAAATGTAAAAAATTTTCGTCTCAAAAAAACTTTCCACGCGACCATAATATAGTTTTTAAGCATTTAAATCTCCTTATTGAACGAGCTGGCCGTCAAATACACGGATAGTTTTTTCTGTTCTACTGGCCATGGCGTCGTCATGTGTTACCATCACAATCGTTGTATTGTCCTGTTGGTTTAAGGTTTCCAGTAGCTTCATAATTTCGTCACCCATATGGCTATCGAGATTTCCTGTAGGCTCGTCAGCGAGAATTAGTTCTGGCTCACCAACGATCGCTCGGGCTATTGCAACTCGCTGTTGTTGTCCACCCGATAACTGAGAAGGATAGTGATTGGTTCGGGCTTTTAATCCCACTTTTTCTATTGCTCTTTCGGCGAGTTTTCTTCTCTCTTTTGCCGAAATATTTCTGTACAAAAGAGGTAACTCTACGTTATCAATCACTCTTAAGTCTTGAACCAGATGAAAACTCTGAAAGATGAATCCGATTTTTTCATTGCGCAGCTTGGCGATTGATTTGTCCTTGTACGAAGAAATTGAACTTCCGTTGATTTCTATCTGACCGTCGCACGGTTTGTCTAACAAACCTATCATATTCAGCAATGTGCTTTTTCCACAGCCAGATGGGCCCATGATAGAAACAAAGCTACCTTTGTCTATTTTTAGATTGATGTCGTTTAACGCGATAGTTTCTATCTGGTCTGTTCGATAGGTTTTTCTTAAGTTGGTAACTTTGATCATAAGAGTTTCCTTGTTTTAAAAGTGCAAATTTTTTAGTTGACCTGGATTTTATCGAGATGAATATAATCAGATATATCGGAAATGATTATTTCATCTCCCGGAGATAGTCCGTCAATGACTTGGTATTGCTGTCTATCTGAAGCGCCAAAAAGTACCGATTTTTTATAAGCGGTAGTATCCTTGATCACGAAAACATCATGCTTTCCGCTCCCGTTTATAAATGGTCCCTTAGCAATGGTGTGAACATTGCTGAGTTGCTCGGTAATTAATCTGACATCTACGCGAAGATTATTTTTTAGCGGTAAGTCAGAGATATCTTCCAGGTCTATGATGAGTGACATGACCCCGTTTTCGATGGTGGGGGATAGTGTGGCAAGTCTTCCTGTAAGACGTTGTTCTTTGTAGTATATATCTGCGGTCATTCCCGACACCAATTGCGATGCATAGAAATCGGATAGCGTCGCTTTAACTTTGAAGTGATTGGTATCAGCAATTCTTGCTAGTGGCTCAGTTTTATTGACACTTGCGCCTTCTTCATTTTTAAGCCAGCTGAGCACACCAGCTCTGGGGGCACGAACAATTGCTGAGTCGAGTAGGTGTTGTTTTTCTTCAAGCTCTTTGTGTAATATGGATTTCTCCAGTTCGAGCGCTGCTATTTCTGCCTGGCTTGATTGGCGTAGGTCACTTTTCGACTGATTTAGCTGAGTGATTTCTATCTCTGTTCGCTTTACATTAAGTTTTGCCTCCAGTAAATCTTGCTCCGCAGTAGCGCCATTATTACGCAGTAGATGAAGTCTGGATTCTCTGGCTTTTCTACTTTCCAGATCGACTTCTAAAAGTGCCAGGCGACTATTGATATCATTCAGATCTTTGCTCAGTCTCAAAGATGCAGATTGAATAAGCTGATCTTTTAACGCAAGCTTTTCCTGGAGTTTAATCACAGAAGCGTTTACTTGACGTGTATCCAGTTCCATAATCAAATCGCCTTTCTCCACATATTGACCTGCCTGAGCAGATAATTTGAGGATCCGGCTTTCCAATAAGCTGTTGATGGTTTCAACGGACCTGGGAACTAACACGCCACTGGCTCTAATACTGGCTTTAATATTTCCCTGTTGTACGGTTGCTGTTCTAATTTGCGAGCGCTCAACCGATGGAGTAATTAGCCAGCGCAGATAAATGAATAGCAGCACAATCATAATCACAGCTGCAATCAGTTTTAAGCGGCCTATGATTTGCAATCTTTGGGTTTCATTTTGGGGAATTGGTCTGTCCAATCTCTCACTCCGGAACGCTGAACGAATTATTTGTAGCACTACTAGCAGAATAAGTGCCAACTTTTTAATTTAATATAAATCTAATAAATACAAGCAGTTATGATTGTCTGACTAGTCAGAGAAAGTTTCGCTGTTCATTTGTGAACACCTGGTTTCATCTCGAGCCGTGCGGCTGTTCGGAATCGAACATCTGTTCTCAAAGCTCTGGTTTATATCGCAAGTTTGACTAACTATTAATTTTTTGAGCGTATTCTCTTATTGAGATTATACTTAAGGAGAATAGTCGTAGAAGGGGGAGTCGTAGGTGTGTTTATGAAGACCTCAAGAAAACTGGAGCCTGTTGAGCAAGATCTGAACGGGCAGAGCATTTTCTGCTATATGGACAACCATATTGAAGAAAATGAGCTAAAAAGGATTGACTATGAAAGTAACTGCTTTCGACTCTGTTGCGGAGAAACAATCCCATTTGAAGAGATAAGGTTTCTGATTGTTAGAGATCCCCTTTTTGCTACATTAGACGAGTATCTGAAAGAGTCAGACAAACAAGCAAGAAAGTCTCACTATTATCAATTTACATTTAACTACACAGATGGAAATATTCGAGAGGGCAAGTGTGTTCAATGTAAATTGACCAAAGGGCTATGGCATGTATATCGGTGTCACCAAGGACAAATTTATTATATTTTAATTCCCGACATCCATATCGAGAGTCACAAGTTAAGAGAATTGTCGATTCCTCGTTTTTCGCAACCCGAAGAGGTGGAAAAAGAGGATGAGATTACTCCTATTTCATTTGACCTCGCGAAAGTTCAACTGGATGAAGAATTATTGCACACCTTTTCGCCAGAAATTTTACAGAAATATCATGCAGTGCCTCTTTATGTCAGAGATAACAACCTGGTTGTGGCAATTGCGGATCCCACAGATATGGACGCTTTACAAATTCTCAGCTTTGTTTCCGGCAAGACCATTGAGCCAGTTCGAGCACCCCAACGTAAAATCGATCGTAGTTTAAGCAAGTGGATATACTCAAAAAATGAAAATGACGCGCTAATAGAACTTGAAGAAAAAGGAGCTTTGAATCAACCAGAGCTCACAAGTAATGAAATTGAAAATTTGGGTAAGCAAAAAGGTGTCATACGACTAATGCAGTCAATTATTGTTGAAGCAATCAGTCGAGGTGCTTCTGATATTCACTTGCACCCAAGAAAAGATCATCTGGATCTATTGCTCAGACTGGACGGAAATCTGGTCCCCATTCGGCAGATAAACCTTTCCTTACATCAAGCGCTAATCAGTAGAATAAAAATTTTGGGAAGGATGGATATCTCGGAACACCGACTACCTCAGGATGGCAGAATTGAGCTGAGATATGGTGATAGCAATATTGATATGCGGATCTCCATTATGCCAACAATTTTTGGTGAAAGTGCAGTGATTCGAGTGCTCGATAGTGGTAAGGGATTGCTTTCTCTGGATCAGCTCGGTTTCAATGATAAAGATACAGAACAATTACAACATATGCTTCATGCTAGCTATGGTATGGTATTAGTTACCGGCCCTACAGGATCGGGTAAGTCAACAACCTTGTATGCGGCACTAACCGAGCTAATTAATCAGGGGCCACATATAATTACGGTAGAAGAGCCGGTTGAATATCAAATTGATGGAGTGACTCAAATACCGGTTAACCACAAGACCGGCTATACCTTCGCAAGAGCGCTTCGAAATATTTTAAGACACGATCCCGATATTATCATGATTGGAGAAATTCGCGATAGTGAAACAGCTAAAATTGCAGTTGAAAGCGCACTAACCGGACATCTGGTGCTCAGTACTTTACACACAAATAGTGCGGCGAGTACAATTACGAGGTTACTAGAAATAGGTGTACATTCCTACTTGTTAAAGGACGCGCTCGTAGGGGTTATTGCTCAGCGGCTGGTTAGAAAAATATGTACTCACTGTAAGCAGGAGGCTGTAGTTAAATCTGCGATACTTGAAGTTATCGGGGCAGGTCAGGATGAAACATTTTTTGAAGGCAAAGGGTGTAAGTCTTGTCACGGGACCGGAGTTTCAGGAAGAATGGCGGTGTATGAAATGCTCGTTATGTCCTCTGCTATAAAACAAGCTATTAGTGACAATAAAAGTGCGCTTGAACTCGAAGATATTTCGATGAATGAAGGAATGATTCTTCTTGGAAAAAGGGCTCTGGAGCTTGCACGACAGGGACTAATTTCTGCTGACGAAGTCTATCGGGTCAGGTCGAATTAACTGGAATCCTTAACCGGCTCTGAGTATTTTTTATTAGTGAGAAAATTTTGGTCAGTGAGTGATTTTAGAAAATTAATCAGATCACTCTTTTCTTGCTCGCTAATCTCAAAGCCTTTAATAAATGGGCTTTTTAACGGATTGTTTCTACCATCGCCCTGATAATTTCCTGAATCTATATTGCGGCCACCGGCGGCATAAAAATCGATAACTTGCTCTAAGGTTGCGATACTACCATCATGCATATAAGGTGCTGTGACTTCTATATTTCTCAAGGTTGGTGCTCTAAACTTGCCCTTGTCTGAATCATTTAGTGTGATTTCGTAGAGGCCGTTGTCGACGGCAGGGTAGTCCCCCTTGACAGAGACATTGTAGAGGCCTGTATTGTGAAAAGGCTTTCTATCCAGTATTTGTTTTTCGTGGAAAGTAGATTGAGTGAAATTAAAGCCTCCATGACAGTGGTGGCATTCTAGTTTTTCTGAAAAAAACAGGTTCATTCCTCTTAAAGCAGACTCACTCAATGCGCTGTCATCTCCATCATAAGCATAATGGTCAAACGGCGAATCCAAAGAGACCAGACTTCTAACAAAGCTAGCTAATGACTTCACTATCAGCTCAAAACTGATGTCTTCCTCTGGAAAAGCTGATTCAAAAAGCTTTTGATATTCATCGCTTTTGAAACGAGAAAGTACTATTTCTTCATGACCAGAAATACCGAGTTCCACAGGATTTTCGCCAAACATCGGGATTAATAGTTGTCGTTCTATCGTGTCGAGTCCGCTGTGCGCCCAGGTTAACGTTTTGTTATAAGCAATATTGACTAGTGCTGGTGAGTTCCTTCGGATTTTCTCTCCACTACTACCGACAGAGGTTTGCAGATTTTCCGCAAAAGCAAATATTTGTTGGTGACAAGTTGCGCAAGATTGAGTTTGGTTGAATGACAGGTTTTTGTCATAAAAAATTTTCCTTCCCAGCTCGACTTTTGCATTTGTCATAGGGTTGCTCACTGGCGTTTGAGGGCGTGGAAAACCATCCCTTAATTGCCAGTTGAATTCTGTTTTTTCAACTTTAGGCTCACATCCGTAAAGGAAAAACTGAAAGCTTAAAATAATGATGGCTGAAATAAAGTACTTCCCGCTCATCTGGACACCTGCATAAAAACCTGCTGCTTTCCATTGACGCCAACATTATTTAAAAGTTGTTCGCACAAAGGATCGTCTGGAGAGCTTTGACAACCCGGATAATCTACAATATTGATGTCATCGATTAATTGACCAATATCCAAAGTTATCGCTTGGTTGATGTTAAAGTTTTGGAGTTGTACCTGAACCTGGTTAGGATGTTTGCATTCCTTGCCGGGGGCCCTGACTGGTGATGGTGATTGACAACCAGTTGATCCGAGATGGAACATCCAAAAATGATTGGTATCTTCTATTAAATTCTTTTCGTCGGAATCAATCGTTTGCTTGCTTTTTAACTCTATTCGAAAAAATTTGTAGCCCATTTGCCATGTCCAGAACATATCTGGCTGATTCAAAGGATAAGGCTGGGTTATTGGATTCAAATGATTTCGGTCAAAAGGAACGCCGACCTTAAATTCTATTTCATCGAGTTCTTCTGTCTCAGGTAAATCCTCATTTTTAACCAAAATTTGCCAGTTTGCTTCTTGCCCGCAAACTTCACCAATAAGGAAAATATCAGCATTTGCATTCTGGTTGCCATCTTTTGCATTGGTTAATCTGAACCAGCGAGAACTACCTTTTATCTTTAAATCATAGATATAAAACTGAAGTTGGCTCAGTTGCCAATGACGATTATTTTTGGAAAAGGACTGATTGCAGTTTAGTTCTGCTCTATCGATAGTGGGGGAGAATTTTATAACAAACGGTTGCTTTTCTTCTGAACACGAAAAGAGAGTGAGGCAAACCAAATATAAAATGATATATCTTAAAATAGTCATTAAGTCATTCTGTTTATAAAAATCAGGAGTTTTAAAGCTGCTTATACAAGCATTTACTTCAAATGTCACCTTTGATAATTCGGAATTTTGTCTGGTGTTAATTCACAAAAATAACATATATAACAGGATAAACTATTGAATTCTTATAAAAAGTGAATATTCAACTTTTTTGACTTAATAACTAGTGCTATTAATTAATTATGACCAGGTAAAGTAAGCGATAATTGATAAAAATGACAATTTTTAATATAGAAAAAAAGCAGGACTTTTTTTATTTCAACGGTAAGTGGCAATTTTACCGAAATTTAGAAAAGTATTCAGTGAAGCTCTTGTTATTATTATCTAGTTTATTGCTAGGTTCGCAGAATCTACTTGCTCATACAGAACATGACAAAGCTCGTTTTGTTTCTCAAGAGGGGACTGATCAAGGGTACTGTGACAATGCACTTAGACCCTGTAAAACGATTGTTTATGCTGTACAGAGAGCGAATAAGGGAGATAAAGTTCTTGTTGCAAGCGGACATTACCAAATACAGTCTGCTGAAGAGCTTTTTTATTTAAAGAGTGAAATTGTACCCATCTTAGCTGGCTTCAATCGATTTGACCATTTTCAAAATCAGAGTCCCAAGCTCAATCCAACTTTTATCGCTGGTGTCCCGCAAGAAATGCAATCTGCGCTTATTGAAAAAGGTTTTCAGGTTGTTCGTGATGGAAAAGGTTTGGCGTTATCTGGCAAAATGAAGCAAAAGCTTCTGGCCGTAGAAGCTCTGGAACAAGCGCAAAGTTTAGTGGCTTGCTCATCAGGAATGGCAGGAAGCTTTCCTTGCAACAATATCGATCTGGTTGCTCACCTTCCGCTAAGTGCATTTAGTGGAACTCAAAATGCGGGTAATGATATTTGGGGGCATGTTGATCTTAATACTGGTATTGAATATGCCATTATTGGACTGCAAAGGGGAGCGGCTGTCGTCAGCTTGGCAACTCCGGAAAATCCTGTTGAAGTAGGCGTTGTCAGCGGATCTGCTGCTACCTGGAGAGACATCAAAGTCTATCAATATTTTGACACGATTAGCTTCAAGTGGAAGGCTTACGCCTACGTAACTATTGATGGTGCCGGCGACGGAGTTACCATCATTGATCTGAATGATCTACCTAATAGTGTTTCTCTGGTAGAGAGAAATCAAAGTGTAACTAATGCCCACAATGTTTACATTAGTAATGTCGACTACTCTTTAAATATCAAGCTTGAAGGTGTAGATCCTGTTCTCCAATTAATAGGGGCCGGACCCTATTCCGGCTCTTTCCATTCTTACAGTCTTGAAAACCCGGAAACGATCACGGTTAAAAATAACCAGTCTAGCTTTAATGGATATACACATGATGGAGCCTCAGTTTTAATTTCTGATTCAAGAGCCACCAATGGTTGTGTTAATGGAGGTGTCAGCTGTACAGTCTTTGTTGATTTTAATGAAAAAGAGATGGTCTTATGGGATATCACCGATCCGACCGATACCAGACATCTTTCTACCGCTGAATACGATGACGTAGACAAAGTAAATCAATATGTTCATTCCGGGTGGGTAACGGAAGATAAAAACTATGTACTTTTACATGACGAATTTGATGAGTATCGAGGTGGTCTTAACTCAACAGTGAGAATTTTCGATATCAGTAATCTGACCAGTCCGGTTAAGGTCGGGCAATGGACTGGACCTACTAGAGCCATCGACCATAATGGATTTGTCCGAGGAAATCGTTATTATATGTCCAACTATGAAAGAGGGTTGACTGTATTGGATATCGAAAATCCTCAAAACCCTCAGGAAGTAGGTTATTTTGATACCTTCCCCAGTAGCAATAACGCGTCATTTAATGGCGCCTGGGGAGTTTATCCTTTCTTGCCTTCCGGACTTATTTTAGTGAGTGATATAAATAGTGGACTCTATGTATTACGAGACAATACTCAAAATGATGTTCAGGGAAGCGTTAGCTTTACTTCGCCATCAATAGAAGTTAATCGTGGCGAAACGGTTGATGTGACTGTTAATCGGGTAAATGCTTCTGTCAGTGCCACTTCTTCAAGTGTGGGGATTGAAATGCTTTCTGGCAGCGCTACAGCCGGCGAAGACTTTGTGCTGGAGGCTCATACTATTAGCTGGACCGGAAACGAAGCTGGGAGCAAAAATTTCAGTCTAACAATACCGACGGATAATTCTTCCTCGCAGCATACAGAAACTTTTTATATGCGTTTGTATAATCCAACTAACGGAATGACTCTGACGAGCCCTAGCTATCTGAAAGTTGTTGTCAACGGCGTTCCTAACGGTGGAGCACTGTCACTTGCCAATAATCAGGTTTCGGTCCTTGAAGGGGCAGGCTCTCTCTCTTTACAAGTTGAGCGAAGTGGAGGAAGTGAAGGGGCTGTTAGCATTGACTACCAGTTAGTTGACGGTAGTGCTACTGCCGGTGAGGACTATGAAGCTGGCTCAGGAACGCTAGAGTGGGCTGATGGAGATTCGACTGATAAAACAGTCACAATCATATTAAACGATGATGAAATCAGTGAAGCTGATGAGACTTTCATCTTAAGTTTGTCAAATGCAACTGGTGCCGTTATGGGAACCAATACTAGCGTTGAAGTTACACTGTTGGATGAGGAATCCAATACTCCACCTCAAGTCTCGCTAGCTGACGACTTTGAAGTCAACGCGGGCCAGCAGGTAAGTCTGTCAGTAACTGCCACAGATGCTGAAGGCGATTCGCTTAGCTATCTATGGGAACAAACAGCAGGGAGCCCGGTAAGCCTTAATAATGCAAATCAGGCCAATTCAACCTTTACCGCTCCCGCAATTGAAGACGAACTGGCTTTTACTATAACCGTAACGGACATCCGCGGTGGGGCAACTCAGGAAAATATAACTGTTAAAGTAGTCGCTCCACCACAGTCTAGTAGCGGCGGTGGTAGTTTGAGTTGGTGGATATTGGTGCTGCTTTTCCTGGCCGCTTCTGGCAGAGTAGAGCTTTCTGTTCAGAAAAACTAAGGTTGGTGCCGTTCTTTTTACTCGAATCTGCCAGAAGTTCCTGTTACACTCGCCGTCGGTCGGCTAAACAGTCGCTGCCTGAAGCATTTTTTGCCTCAGGGGGAGGAAAGTCCGGACTTTACAGAGCAGGGTGCCAGGTAACGCCTGGGGGGCGAAAGCCTACGGAAAGTGCCGCAGAAAATATACCGCCGAGTTCTACTCGGTAAGGGTGAAAAGGTGTCGGTAAGAGCGCACCGCGCTGGTGGTAACATCAGTGGCAGGGTAAACCCCACCCGAAGCAAGACCAAATAGGGTTCCTTCAGAGCAGCTTGTCTGACTCTTAAGGCGTGGCTCGCGCTGGAACCGGGTAGGTCGCATGAGTGTTATGGTGACGTGACACCTAGATGAATGACTGTTCAAGACAGAATCCGGCTTATCGGCTGACCTCTAAAACAAGCTAAAGGGAGCTCTCGGAGCTCCCTTTATTTTTTCCTACCTGAGTTGGTAGCTATTCTTTAGTAGCAAATCAGTGCATAGAACCCAATTTGTTTAGTTGTTTCAGACCAAAGAACATTGGACTGTAGCAATTTGATGCCTTTTAGTCGTTTATTAATTTCTTCCTCGAACAGATCTCTATTATCGCTAAAGAAAACTTCGCAGTTCTTGAGATCTGTAGTTATTTCCTGGCCGGTTTCAGCTGCATAAACTGTCGGAATTAGTGGAGTATTTTTCTGGTTTAGCTGACCTATTCCGACAGAGAGAATTGCGCCACACAAAAACGAAATTATAATTTTAGTATCAAGTTTCATAAGATATTCCTGATATAAGCTTACTCGCCACTCCTTACTTTTGTAGCAATATGGAAATAAACACTACTTCACTATTTCATCCACTTGTCTAAGCTGGTTCTCAATGTAAGCAATTCCCTTATTTTTTAGCGTAGAGAGATTTACAAATTTCTTCACAGAATAGGGTTGCATTATATTGCCCGAATCCAACTCCCAGTCATTGTCCTGTACTTCAAAAATAATTCCTGCTAACTGTGCTCCCATTCCATAGTCATCAGGAACAATGGCAAATGAACCCAATGGAATTTTTTGTAGAAAAATTTTCACCCCGACAATTGCAGGAAGTTTTGATTTTGTTCGGGAAGGCAGCCAGGCTTTAGCAAGTGCATCCCGTGTTAGCAGGTTGTTATCGTTAAGGATCCAGATCGCGTCCACCTGCTTTGATAGCTGTGCAAGTGCATTTTTAACTTCTTTATCCGTATCGCTAACTTTATTTGGTAACTTGATTCCGACGAGTTCAATACCTTCTGCTTCACAAAATCTCTTGTTTTCATTGATTATATCGGTCATCCATTCTCGGTATATAACACCTATTTTATTTATAGGTTTTCCGAGAATGCTCCGCATAGCTACAGCACTGGTAACGGCCGGAATTTCATATCTTATTGCTGTTGCGTTTTCGATATTACTTATAAACTTATCGATAAATAACGCTGCCACTGCAATCGCAGGCGGAAAGGACTTGTTTTTGCTCTCTGCCTGAAATTTTCCATATAGATTAACTGCTTTATTGCCCATAAGTACAACAAGGCTTGGAGGAGACTTATCAAAGGATTTCTTAATTTCATTGGGCGAACTAGCATTGTCGATAATCAGTTGACTTATTTCAAATTCACCTTCGAGATCATCGCTCATGCCTTTTGTTACTTCTTCAAAAGCAGAGCTTTTTCCTCTAACTACAAGTATGTTTTCTGCAAGGACTGTTCCTATTGACAGGTAACAAATCAGGATGCTGAACAAAAACTTTTGCATGAGGGCTTGTTTAATATTTACAGAGTTCGCCATTGGTCCACTCCTAAAATTGAATTGAGTCCTTGGTCGAAAGCGAGGATACAGCTTTTAAGTTTGTCCTTAACCTGTGCATCATTATGTGCTGCAGAAGCAAGTCCAATCTTAATATCAAGATTCGTTGCCACCAGATTCAAGTTGGACTTTGCTTTGAGTTGATTAAATAAGCTGCTTGAAACAAAGATTCCATCAACTGAACCGAATGTTATTAAGGGCAGTAGGTCTTCCACTTTGGTTACCCTTTTTAACTTGACAGGTGTTTTAAAAAGCTGCTCGACAAAACTGGTCATTGGCTTTCTTCCTAGTAGGTCAACAACGCCAATTTTCTTTTGTCCTATTTCACTCATTTTCAACGGACTATCTACTGATACCAAAACATAGTTTTCTGTTTCAAGTCCATTTTTTAGTCCTTTTAATGCAGTAATATAGTCAGAAGTTCTTTCTAGAACCGGAAGTAAGGACAATATCGCATTAGGGGGGGCTTGCTCGATCTGCTTATGAAAATCTTTCGCTCTCCCAAATGCTGTGACTTCTACGCCTGGACAAAAGCTATTAATTTTTTCCTGCATGACGTTGGCTCTTGTTTCCGTAGGAACAAAAACATAGAGTGATTGTGAGCATAATGGAAACGATAAGCTTAAGCACAACATAGTAAATAAAATACGTTTAACCATTTTATTTTCCTCTCGTAACGACTCGCTACGACATATTATTTAGATACTTACAGTGTAGTTAAATCTGGCTTTTACCAAGATTACGACCTCGTGTTTCAGTCGTTGCTGTTTCTTGCCAGTTTAACCGGTATTCCTAGAGGAATATTGCTGAGTCAAAGTACTATTCAATTAAGATAGACAGTTTTTTGATAAACGGCTAGTTTTCCTGATTTATTTATATCGATTTACTTCCAGTCAACAATGCTATCAGTTAATGTGTCTAGCATGCTTTCAAAGCAAACCCCCAGAGTCTGACAAATAGAAGGGATAGTCGATTTCTTTCTCAGTAATATTCGTAATATAAGATAATCATCTTTAAACACACCTCATATTTACTCTTATTCAAAGTTTTCTAAACCAGAGATAATTGTCTACACTTCTTAGTAATTCTGCTGCAATTTCTGCTGTAAATAGTAGATTTCATTGATTTTTGGATAAGAGGAATTATTTTGAAATTCAAAAGTATCCGTAGAAAACTGATTCAATCTGTGACCGGTATATTGGTTGTCAGCTTTATTATCATGATTGCTGTAGTCGCTTACATGAATACAGTGGACTCCAGAGAAAACCTTAAAAAGTCAGAAGAAAGTATTCGTAATTCATTGATTGCAAAAGGAAAAACGCTTGCCAACAATAATAGCCAGGCGTTAAAAGGAATGGTGGAAGATAATGCATTTACCGCTGTTCAAAAGCTGGTCTCAAGTACAGTTCGAGATGACGAAGATATCGACTATGGCATTTTTATGGACCCCGACATGATGCCCTGGGTCTCTGCGTCAGCCGACAATCAGGAAGGTGATGTTGCTCCCGGTGAGTCTTTGGAAGATGAGGCTAGTCAATGGGCCTCACAAATAGAGTCATTAGATTACAAAATATTTTCTCAAAATGGAGATCAGATATACGAGTTTGCTTCACCTGTCATTGTCGATGACGAAATTTTAGGTTTCATTCGCTATGGTATGTCAACAAACTCTATGAGAAAGTCGCTGGAAAGAGCGACAGAGAGTTCAAGAATTGCATTAAGAAATACTCTACTTATTTTATTAGGCGCTGTGATTCTGACAATATCCGCAGGGCTGCTATCGATTAGAAAGGTTGCCAAAACCATTACTCGGCCTTTAGTTTCGCTGCAGTCTGCTGCGGGAACGATTGCTGGTGGAAATTATGATAATGAAGTAACCGTCCAATCCAACGATGAAGTGGGGGTTCTAGCCGAAAACTTCGACCAGATGAGAGCGACTATTAAGAAGAAAATGTCGGATCTCGCAAAGTTGAATACTACAGGTGAAATATTGGCGACGCTTCTCGACCAGTCAAAAGCATTGGAAGTTGTACTTAAAACAATGCATGAGCAAATTCAAGTTAATCATGGGTCAGTGTATTTGATGAATGATAGCGATGAACTGGAAGTAAAAGCGTTTTTTCCACCGAAGCTAGTTACTGACAGTTCAAGCGCCAAAAAATTTGCGACCGGAGAAGGCGTGTTGGGAAGAGCTGCAAAAGACAAAGAAGTGATTTTTGTACCCAATACTGCTGAAGATTCCTCCTTTGAAAGCGGCAGTAGTAATCGGTCTCCCAAAGCGCTTCTATGTGTTCCGCTGTTGGACAAAGATATTTTAATTGGTGTAATGAATCTTTCGGGCGAAGTAGATGCTGTAAGCTTCGAAGAGAGTGATAAGGAGTTCGTTTCATCCATAGCACGTTTACTGGTCATTACAATAAAAAATATTCGAATGCGAGAAGTTATTGAAGAGCAAAATAGAACTTTAGAACAAAAAGTTGAAGAGCGAACTTCTGAGTTAAGAGAAAAGACCAACGATATTTCCAATATGCTGACCAATATGCACCAGGGTCTATTTACAGTCATGGAAGGGGGAATGGTGCATCATGAATATGCCGCGTATTTAGAAGAAATCCTTGAAACCAATAAAGTGGCTAACCGCAACTTTATGGATTTGTTGTTTAGTAATGCCAACATTGGCAGCGACCAGCGCAACCAGATCCAGACTGCAGTTGACGCGCTTGTTGGTTCTGATGAAATGATGTTTGATTTCAATTCCCATCTGCTCGCTACTGAAATCGTTTATTCGGTTGAAAATGATAGAAGCAAGATACTGGAGCTGGACTGGGATCCTATTGTTCTTGACGGAGAAATTGACAAGATTATGGTGACGGTCCGTGACGTCACAGAAGTTAAAGCACTTCAGAAAGAAGCCGAAGCGCAGAAGAAAGAGCTGGAGATAATCGGACAAATTCTCCATGTTGGTGAAGAGAAAATGGCAGAATTTTTTAGAAGTTCTGCTGAGTTTATTCAGGAGTGTAAAGAGTTAATTGAAAGTACGACGAAAAAAGACCTGGATTTGATAGCGACTCTATTTAGAAATATGCATACGGTGAAGGGAAATGCTAGAACTTTTGGGCTAAATCATATTACCGACTCGGTTCATGAAGTTGAGAGTACTTATGATGAGTTACGTAAAAATGAAGAGAAAGTCTGGGCTCCCGAAATACTACTGGAAGAGTTAGCAAAGGCGGAATCCGATATAGAAGTTTATCGCAATATCGCAGTTGATAAGCTGGAATACGATTTAGAAGGAGGTAGTAGTACTCTCGATCCAAAAGTAGTCAAGCGTATGCTCGACAAAATAAGAGCGGTGAAAAACATCGAGCTTCCTGGAGAGGTCAAAGATGTTATTGACGAAACGCAGAAGCTGTTGCTATCAGCTGAGGGGAAATGTGTTTCGGAGGTCATTGTCAGTGTAGTTGATTCGGTCAACTCATTGGCTGACGAGCTTGGAAAAAGTCGACCCGATATCAGTATTGCCGATGGCAGAATATTGGTGAAGAAAGAACATCACTCGATGATGAATAACATTTTTATGCACGTTTTTAGAAATGCTATTGATCATGGAATAGAAAAAGATGAAGAACGGCAGGAGAAAGGTAAAAACATTCCCGGAAAGATTTCTCTCGCTTGTGAAGATGATAATGGTGCAGCAAAGCTACAGGTCAATGATGACGGGAGAGGGCTGGCTATCTCGCGGTTGAAAGAAAAGGCCATTGAGAAAGGGATATATTCTGCAGAAGAACAACCCTCAGATGAAGAGGTTGCCAATCTGATATTTGCCTCCGGCTTTTCTACCGCGGAAAAAGTGACAGCGGTTTCGGGAAGAGGCGTTGGAATGGATGCGGTAAAGAAGTTTCTCGAACAAAATGGTGGTGATATACGCATTGAACTGATTGATAACAATCAAGGCGCCGATTTCAGGGCTTTTCAAACAGTAATTCGACTGCCGGAATCATTTATCTTCCAAATGTAATGAAAAGCTAATGGGGTTATCATAGTGTCTCAAGAAGAATGGAACTGGTTGAGCAAGCATTTTACTCACGTAATTGGACTCAATTGAAAATTGAGTTATCCCTACTTTATTTTCTTTGAGAAATGGTAATCCCTATAATAAAAAGGCACTGAACAACAGTGCCTTTTATTTTTCATGATACTAATGAAATTCAAATCAACGCGAATGAAATAAGTGATAATTTCATCCAAGTATTTGATTAGAATCGAATGTTTATCCCTAATTCTATTTTCCTGGTGTTTTGAGGAGAAGCATAAAAGCCCTCTCCTTGAGCAAAGGTAGCATTATAGTAATGTTCATCAAGCAAGTTAGTCACCTTGAGTTCGTACTCAGCGGTGATGCCTTCGCTCCAATTGTGAGTGTACTGACCAAACAGATTAAAGAGAGTGTATCCTTCACTTATCAGATTTTCTCCATTCACAATTCTCTGTTGACGAGTATCACCTCGATTGATTGCATTGAGGTAGAAAGCCCAGCTATCGTCACTAACTTCGATACCCGCTTTGGCTGTATTGTCAGCCATGTAAGTGAGTTCTTCTGAACCATTGATATCGCCATCAGAAAAGCTTAGCGCAACAAAACTAGTCACCTGAAACTCTCCCCAGTGAGTCAGGTGGTCAAATTTAACAGTTCCGCCATTTGAATCAGTTGTTGCATTGTTTATTGGGATCTCCGCTGCACCAATAGGGACACCTTGAAATGTACCATCGAATATACCGGGCAACGAATCAACAAAAACCACAGGAACGATCTGTTGATCCAGAGAGTTATCATAATAATCAAATGATAACCTTAATGAGTCGCTGATATTCCAAGTCATATTGATTTCCTTTGACTCTAGTTCCTCGGGTTTTAACTGTGGATTCGGAAGATGCCAGAAAGGACCAAATAAACCAGTTACATCGCCTCCGGTATTTGTGGTAGGTATGAAAGCTCCGTAGTGCTGAAAGGTAACATAAGGCGAAGGCGCAAGGAATCCTGAGTTATATAGAAACTTAATTGTTAAGTCGTCGGTCGCTTTGTAGACCAGGCCCGCTCTTGGATTTGTCGTAGAGCCGTATCGGGTATTGGAGTCATATCGAATACCTGCTGTTAGCGAAAGCGACTCATTGAAGCGTTTCTGCCATTGAAAATATCCGGCATAGTTCTGATAACTTATGTCAAAAAATGCCTGAGAAATAGTGAGGTCATTTCCGTTCACATCAGTAATATCAGTGCCTATGTAGTAAAATCCCTGAGAGGCAGCAGGTACATCGGGATTAAAGGCAAAAGGTAGATCTCCTGTCTTGGGGAGTGCTGTTATATTTTCTACTGAAATACCACCTATAAATTGATTGCTTTCATCCATGGTATAGGTAATCTGTTCTTCAAATTTCGTGGTTGAGCCTTTTGCATATTTGTATCCTTCCGAATAGCCGGTAAAAGTATTGCGAAAGACCGATTCAGGAGTAAGCTCATAGGTGGAGTGAGACATTGATGTTTTATAGCTATGCTTTTCATCCTTTGAAGTATAGTTGTGTTCTACAAACATATTTTCAATTCGGGTTTTAAATATTGCATCTTCTATATACAGGTTAAATTCAGGTCTCATTCCGATAGAAGAACTATGAGACTCCATAATTTCTGCAAAACCGAAATCGACTTCTCCAATTGAGCCGGCAAAATGAATAAAGTGTGATTTAGTTGGAGTGCTGTAAGGCTCGATTGGAACATCGACTGTAACCTCTGGGGGAGCAAATGGTGAAGCCTGAACTATTCCATTAACTAAATACTGTTCGTTGTACCAGGCGAAGTCTTCAGGGTATGCCTTCGGCATGTCATCCTCATCGCTTTCGTACATTTGAGCTGAGAAAAGCAGATTTAAATTCTCACTGACGTAACGGCTCTTTACCGATACTTCAGTGGTATTAAAGCTTCCAGATGATACGAACAGGTTTGTTTGCTTTTCTGCGTTGGGGTTTCTGGTAATAATATTAATTATTCCTGCAAGTGCGTCTGCGCCATAGAGTGCAGATGCAGGGCCCAGAATGACCTCTACTCTTTCTGCATCTATCAAACTGTAGTTACTCGCGATAGCATGTGGCGATCCTGTCGGACTGTTAATGCGATAACCGTCTAGCAAAATTACCAGCTTGTCGTTACCTGCAATTCCACGAAGAGAATAATAGTTATTATATTCCGCGACTGCTCGTCTTTGTATTTCGATTTCCGGTACATCTTCTAGGAGCTGATCCAGACTGCGATATCCGCGCTTTTCAATCTGAGCTTTACTAAATGCGTAAATTGTCGCCGGAGCATCAGATAGTTTTTCGGCTGATTTTGATGCGGTGACAACCTCCAGATTAAGAAGATCTTCTAACGAAATGCTACCCATGTCGTCTTCTTCAGCACTGACTGCATAGCATGTTGTTAAAAGCGTTATGCCGGCCAAAGTTTTGCTCCAATTAGTTTTGGATAGGCGTAAGTAATTTTCTCTATTCATTTTAAACATGACTCTTCCTTAACTTTTTACCTATGTAACTAATAGACTATTTGCCGGAATAATCAACGTTTCAAATACCGCTGGTTGCTGATTGGCAAAAGTTCTGGTGCAAGTTGTAAAAAAATCGTGCTGATATCCGTTTAGGAAAGCAAAGGAATTAATAGTTTGAGAGCTATAAATCGACGTTTTAATAAGCTTTAGGTATTACCATGTTTAGCTTTTTATGTCTGCGTTGTATCGGAACAGGAGTAAAATTGTCTTACTTTGTTTGTCTTTCTACGGAAGTTGATTCGTCAAAAAAGAAAGCTAAAAACACATCTTGAGGAACAATTTACTTTACCTTAATTTGATTTTTTAAATGCGTACTATTAAATGTGAGGTAATCGAAGTTTTGACAGGAGCAATTGTGCAATTGGTTTTTAGTTTTAAGTATCCAAGAATATTTAGGGGAATTATAGTGAATTGACTATAATTTCTTATAGTTAATTCAACACGGTGAGATATGTGACTTCAAATCAGCAAGATACTCCTCGCATTTTAATTGCTGACGACAATTCAGCGATTCATGAGGATATTCGCAGTCTGTTAAAAGGAGTTCCAGAGTCAAAGGTTAGCTCATCTTTGGAAAGACAACTTTTTGGAGATGATTTAACTCAGACAACTCATTCCCAGCCCACCTATCAAATCGATGATGCCTATCAGGGCGAAGAAGCAATTCAACAGGTTGTAAATGCCCAAAAAGAAGGGAATCCTTATGCCATGATTTTTATGGATGTGCGAATGCCGCCGGGGATGGATGGTATTCAGACCATTAAGGAAATCTGGAAGCAAAACCCTGAAGTGGAAGTTGTAATCTGTACCGCTTTTTCTGACTATAACTGGGAAGATATTCAGCGTGAACTTGGAGACGCAGACAACTTACTTTTTCTAAAAAAGCCTTTTGACTTGACTGAAATAAAACAAATGGCTTTGACATTAACTAAAAAATGGAAGTTGGCAGTTAGTAATAAAGAGCATACTGCTAATCTTGAGTCTTTGGTTTTGCAGAGGACCCGTGAACTTCGAAAAGTTGTAAAGCGACTCGAGTTTCTGAAAGCTAAAGCAGAAGCATCAACTGAAGCGAAGGCTCGATTTTTATCCACAATGAGCCATGAAATTAGAACTCCATTAAATGGAATAATGGGAATGGCAGAGTTGCTGTTGGAAACGACTTTAGATAGTAGCCAGCAAGATATGGCTAAAACCATAATTAATTCTAGTGAGTCCCTGATTGGTATCATCAATGATGTGCTTGACTATTCAAAAATTGAAGCGGGAAAGATAGAGTTGGAGGATTTGCGTTTTAATTTATTTAAGAGCGTTGAAGATGCCGTAGAGTTACTTGCTTTTTCGGCACAAAATAAAGGAATAGGAATCGCCTCTCTAATCAAAGAAGGGGTGCCAGAGTTTATTAAAGCTGACCCTGAACGTCTTAGACAAATTATTCTAAATTTATTGAGCAACGCAGTAAAGTTTACTGAGCATGGAGAAGTAACCGTTATTGTACGCTGTGAGACTGTGGAGTTTGACGAGCAAAAAAAATCTCTATCTATTACCGTTGAAGATACAGGTATCGGTATAAATGAAAGCTACCTGAAAACACTCTTTACTCCTTTTTCGCAAAGTGAAGCGTCTACTTCTCGTCGCTATGGAGGGACTGGATTAGGTTTATCTATTTCCAAAGAACTGGCTGTATTAATGGGAGGGGATTTAGGTGTGACCAGCTCCGAAGGAAGAGGCACCAGTTTTACCTTGCAATTACCCTTAAAAGTTGAGAATACCGAGTTAGTCAATGATTCGGATATCAAAGAAAAGCTTGCCAATGCTTGCGTACTGGTGGTCAATAGTAGTCCGATTAATCGACTGGTGCTCGAAGAGTATCTACAACCCTGTAAGAAGATCGACTTTTATCATTTTGACTTGAATAATGAAGACGCTATTGCAAATACCAAGCCTTCTTTACCTCACTACGATATTCTCATGATCGATAATGATCGTGGACGTCAAAGTGCTTTAAACCTGAAAGTAGAACTACTTAAGCAACGGTTAGGAATTAGCAGTCAGTTTGATGTTGCCTTGGTTTCTATTCTTGAATCTGTTCATCATGATGAGTTTGTTAGTTTAGGATATGTGACGACCATTAAAACACCGGTTAAGAGAAGGCGGCTTCATAACGCATTAATTTCGCTATTGGATTATGATGGTGAAACTCAATTGCCACAGGATGCGGTAGTAACAGAAGAAGATAATGCTGTTTCTTTTCTGGCTGGTAAAAAACTAAATGTTCTTGTTGCCGAAGACAACCTGGTTAATCAAAAAATATTGTCAGCTATTTTATCAAAACTTGATATGAATGTTGTCTGCGTTGAAGATGGCAGAGAAGCTGTCGATATGCTTGGGCAAAGGTCATTCGACGTTGTATTTATGGATTGTCATATGCCCAATATGGATGGGTTTGAAGCAACCCGATATATTAGAAGCGAGCTAAAGGAAGATGTTCCTATCATTGCTATCACCGCTGATGCATTCAATGAAAACCGTCAACGATGCCTGGATTCCGGTATGAATGCCTTTATTTCGAAACCATTTAAGCGTGAACATGTAATCAATATTCTTTTGCAACTATTTGAGTAGCCAAAGGTTGCAAGGAGTTGTAATGGTAGAGAAAAAACAAGAAAAATTTATTAGTATCAAGGATAAGCTGGTTTCACTAAATACGAAGTTGATCGCAGGAATTGTCTTTGTTTTACTATTAAGCACAGCCGTTCTCTTTTATCTGAGCATCGAAAAAGCTTTCGAGAAAATTCAACTTCGAATAGAGCAAAACCAACTACGAAAAGGCATGACTCTCATTCGCAATAACGCGATTGCGACCAAAGGGATGGCAGAGGACAATGCGTTTACAGCCGTCAGTGAACTTGTGACTAGCACCGTAATGCAAGATTCCGAAATTATTTATGGAGAGTTTATCAGTGTAGATGGTGATGTCTGGGTTGATTTTGTTGAGAAGCACGAAGGCAGTATCGATACCTATGCTCTTGAGCTTAAAAAAATTGAATTGCGAAAGTGGTCCGTAAAACAAACTAAAGCAGAGTACCATCTATTTGATGTGGCAGGACTTCAACTTGTAGAATTTGCGTCACCGGTTAAAAATGAGTTTGGTCGACTTGGTACTATTCGGTTTGGGTTTGACTCTAAAAGCACGCTTTCTGAAATTGATAATGAACGCAATAAATTTCTCTATCGCATTTATACGGGATTCATCGCTCTTCTAATGGTGGGATTAGGTGTTTTGTTTGTAGGCATGAGAAAGAGCATGGCTCAGGCATTGAGTATCACGTCCCCGTTAGAGGAACTAACTAATGCAGCAAAAATAATTGCCGGAGGAAACTATCAAACTAAAATTGAAATTTCTTCGAGTGATGAAATAGGTTTGCTGGCCGAAAATTTTGAGTCAATGCGTAAAGTGATAAAGGAATATACCGACGAACTCGAGAACAAAGTTAGAGAAAGAACTGCAATGCTAGAAGCTGCCCAGAAAGAAGCACTCGACAATGCACATCAAGCAGGGATGGCCGAGATGGCGACTGGAACCCTGCATAATGTTGGGAATGTTCTGAATAGCGTAGTTACATCTGCGACAATGGTTAGTCAGGGCGTTTCGTCTATGAGTCTTACAAAGTTAAATGACGCTAACGATCTGTTAAAACAACATCTTGCCAACCTGGAAGACTTTATCCTTAATAATCCTAAAGGGCCAATGCTATTGGAGTACTTTATTCAACTCGGGGATTCGCTGATTGAAGAAAGGGAGTTTGTCATTCAGCATCTTGTAAGGATGCAGGAAAAGCTGGATGTGATTGCTAATGCCATAGCCGCACAGCAAAGTTATGCAAGTGCTTCTATTGGGCATAGAGCAGAAATTGAGCTTGGAAAAGTGATTGATGATGTGTTGGCTATAAATGCCGGTGGAATTGCCAAACACAAAATACAGGTGAGTAAACAGCTCGAATATGAAGGCGTGTTGATGCTTGATAAAAATAAGGTCATGCAAGTTCTCGTTAACCTGATTACCAATGCTATCTACGCGATGAAAAGCAATCCACCTGAAATGCCCAGAACATTAACTATTAGGCTTTGGCACGATACTCAGGATGGCTGTATTATCCTGAGTGTTAAAGACTCCGGGTGTGGAGTGAAGGCGGAAGAGCAGAAGAAAATATTCAGTTATGGCTACACAACCAAGAAAGATGGGCATGGTTTTGGTCTGCATAGTAGCGCAAATTTTATGACCGAAATGGGCGGAAACCTGCAAATGGAAAGCAAAGGAGAAAATAAAGGTGCCTGCTTCATTCTCTCTTTTCCCGATAGTGCGCAAGCTATACTCAGACAGTAAGCTGGTTGTTGTTTAGCCAACTATGAGGTTAGATAAAGTTTGCTCCCTGTTAGAGGAGAGGCTCGCTTGTAATCTTTTCCAGAGATTTTTATATATCGTTGTTTTGCACTCTATTCCTTCATGAAGCCTCGTATTTAAATATTTCTTGTACAAGTTCTTCAAATTCCGGGTCCAGAATCCCTGCTTGTTCGAGCGCAGGAGGCCTATTTTGTGCTTCAGCACTCGATTTCGCTCAAAAATGGGTTTGGAGTTACCACAATTCGACACAACTTAAAGTATTACTTTAAGTTTGGTATATAACTTCCTGAAATAATGACTTATTCAAATAGCGACTAAAACCAGGTGCTTTTAAACTACTCTAAGTCTTTGTGAAATAAGCATTATTTCTGCTTTTTCGCACTTAATTTTCCTTGACAAAAGCAGGTTTCACTACCTATAGTGCATAGAAGTGGAGAAAAGTGTAGTTTTGTGCAATCTTGTGGTCTATCAAGTCCAACAGAGGTAATTTGTGGATACTTGGTAAGCACACAACCCGATCTGACTGATCATCAGATCGTCATTGCAGGATAAATATAAAGTGTTTCGTGGAGCCAATTCAATCAATCTAGACTCAAAAGGTCGTATAGCGATACCAGCAAAGTATCGCGGCGGCATCGTTGAGTCTTGTGAATCGCACATGATAATCACTTGCGACCCTTACGATAACTGTCTGTTGATTTTTACATTGGAACACTGGGAATCAACTGAAGCCGATCTACAATCTCTCTCCAACTCAAAACCTCTCCACAGACGCTTAAAGCGTATTATGTTGGCTCATGCAACGGAAGTTGATATGGATGCCAGTGGTCGCCTGCTTATCCCAGGTGTACTAAGGGAAAGAGCCAATTTAAATAAAGAAGTCATGCTTATAGGCCAGGGTAAAACGTTTCAGCTCTGGAATGAAGCAGAATGGAATCGATTGACTGAAGAGGATCTGGAAGTGCTTTCGAGCGACGAACTGGATTCTGACGAACTACCTGATCTCTACTACTAGGCTATGCAAACACAAAAAGAACATATTACTGTCTTACTCCACGAGGCAGTGGATGGCTTAAATATTAAGCCGGATGGAGTCTATGTCGACGGGACTTTTGGCCGCGGAGGCCACAGTCGACTGATATTGGAAAAGCTGGGGAAAGATGGGCGATTAATTGCTATCGATAGAGATCCCCAGGCTGCAGAGTCTGCAAAGCAGCTAAAGGACGAATTGGCAGGTGATGAAAGGTTTGAATTTTTTCACCAGAACTTTGCCACAATTGAACCGCTCTTAGCACAGAAAGGTTTGATAGGTTTGGTCGATGGGATACTACTTGACTTAGGAGTTTCTTCGCCCCAACTGGATCAAGCGGAAAGAGGGTTTAGTTTTATTAAGGAAGGACCGCTAGATATGAGGATGGATACTTCAAAAGGACAATCTGCTGCAGATTGGTTAGCAGTGGCCGAAGTAGAGGACATCCGTCGAGTATTGAAAGAGTTTGGTGAAGAGAAGTTTGCTACCCGGATCGCCAGAGCAATCGTAGAAAAGCGCCAAGAAGAAGTAATTACTTCAACTTTGCAGCTAGCAAAAATTATTGATGATGCTTGCCCTGTAAAGGATAAATTTAAGCATCCGGCGACAAGGAGCTTTCAAGCGATTCGAATATACATCAATGATGAACTTGGCGAGCTGGATAGAACATTAGAGGTCGCGCCGAGAGTCTTAGCCAAAGGAGGAAGGCTCTCGATAATAAGTTTTCACTCACTTGAAGATAGAAGAGTGAAGCGATTTATCAGACAGAAATCCAAAGGTGACGCTTTCCCAAAAGGGTTGCCGGTAATGGATAGTGAGCTTAACCGAGAATTAAAGAGTATTGGAAAAGCGATTAAAGCTAGCAAGACAGAAGTTGAGCTCAATCCAAGGTCGAGAAGTGCGGTTTTAAGAATAGCCGAAAAAATTTGAAGAATTTGATTTTCTCTTGTCTAGAAAAAATGAAAAGGAAGTAAACAAATAATGACAGCAAAGAAAGATAAAAAATCCGGAAGCCAGGCACCTTCATTATTGAAGGCGTTGGTGCAGGATATTTTTGTCCGTCATTTTTACGTGACTTTGCTAGCTATTTTGGTGGTTGCTTCCGGTATGCAATTAGCACATACCAGTCATGACTCCAGGCGGCTTACCGCAATGTTACAAGCAGAGAAGCAGGAGCAAAGAGATCTTCAAATTCAGTGGGACTCCTTGCGTCTTGAGCTTACTGCGCTATCTGAAGCGGCCCGAATTTCAACTAAAGCAAAAACAACATTGGGGATGAAGGAAGTCACAATACAGGATGAAAAGGTGATTTCATTATGAGTAAAGCTCGGCAATCAAATCAGGCCAGAAAACCAAATCGTGTGCCAACCGGTACAGGACGGTTTTTTGTCTTGATGTCATTGCTTTCTCTGGGATTCATCGCTGTCTTTGTGCGTGCGGCCTATTTGCAGGTAGATAAAGCAGAAGTACTCATTGGTAAGTCTGATTCTCGCAGTGTTCGCGACAAAAGTATTGTTACTCATCGCGGGCGAATTCTCGATAGAAATGGTGTGGAATTAGCGGTGAGTGTTCCGGTGAAGTCGGTATGGATGGATGTTACCGAGGTAATGAAAAGATCGCCAACTCTGGCTGAAAATGACTGGAACAAGTTGGCTCTGATAGCTAAGAAGTCAGCTAAAGAGTTTAAACAGTGGATTGTAAAAAGAAAAGGAAGACAATTTGTCTGGGTAGCCCGACATCTGGATCCAAGTACTTCTGCTGTTGTCAAAACTCTGGACTTGCCTGGCGTTTATCTGCGAGATGAATTTCGCAGATATTACCCTTCTGCCGAGATTACTGCGCATCTGGTTGGTTTTACCGATATCGATGACAAAGGCAGAGAAGGATTGGAGCGAGCCTATGATGACTACTTAAGCGGGAAGAACGGGAAAGAGAAAGTCAGGTTGGATTTGCAAAGGCGCGTCATTGAAAAACAGGAAGTGATTGAAGAGGCAGAAAAAGGAGAGGATCTGCAACTCAGTATTGATAGTCGAATTCAGGCTCTCGCATACAAAGCACTTAAAACAGCAGTATTGAAACATCGTGCCAAGTCGGGCTCATTGGTCATGCTTGATGTTAACACTGGTGAGGTCCTGGCTTTGATCAGTCAACCAGCGTACAACCCGAACAGGTTTGATTCGCGTAAGCCTAACGTCACCAGAAATTCGGCCTTTGTTGATAGCTTCGAACCAGGTTCTACAGCAAAACCATTTACCGTGGCGAGTGCTCTGGAAGCGGGGGTTGTTAAACCGGACACGGTAATTGATACCAGAAGAATTAAATATAATGGACACTGGGTGAAAGATATTGCTTACCACCGTTCTCTGGATGTAACTGGAATCTTACAAAAGTCGAGTAATGTGGGCGTTGCAAAGTTAGCCCATATGATGAGTGACGAGGAATTTTTATACAGCTTTCATCAGGTTGGTTTTGGTACAGATACTGGAAGTGGCTTTCCAGGAGAAAGTTCAGGGCTGTTTAACATTCGCGACAATTGGAGTGATGTTGAAAAAGCTGTACTGGCTTATGGATATGGATTCAGAGTAACCCCTGTGCAACTTGCTCAGGCATACGCCGTTTTGGGTGCTAAAGGAATAAAGCGTCCGCTGACGCTTGTGAAACAGAATTCAACTCCACAGGGTGAGAAAGTGCTCTCTAGCAGAGTCAGTCAACAAGTTATAAATATGATGGAAACAGTGGTCAGTGAAGAAGGGAGTGGTAAACGAGCCCAGGTCGACGGCTATCGAATTGCCGGTAAAACAGGCACTGCCCGTAAGGCAGAGAATGGCGGTTACGGGGATCAATATACTGTATTTTTTGCAGGAATCGCTCCAGTTAGCGATCCCAAAATTGCAATGGTAATTTTCGTTGATGAACCTCAAAGTGAGGATTACTACGGTGGCCAGGTAGCTGCACCTGTTTTTGCAAGAGTTGCTGCAGAGTCTTTAAGACTTCTTAACGTGAAGCCAGACCGAACGGAAGTTATTGCTAACCGCGAAGTAAAGAAGCAAGTTCGATTGGAGAAGGCCAATGGTTAATCCAATCTTAAAAGACATACTTGTGGATCTGGTTGATACTGATTTCAACGAGGAATATCTTTCACAACCTGTTGGCGAAATGAAACTTGATAGTAGAAAGATTACCAACGGTGATACTTTTATTGCTGTTAAAGGATTTGCAACTGACGGGCGACAGTTCATTGAGAAGGCATTCCAGCAGGGGGCGACTCTAGTCATTGCTGAAAGCCAGGATAATTTGGAGTTTTGCGAAAAACTGGCGTTAGCCAGTGAAGACTATTTAGAAAAAATAGTCTGGATAAATAATCTGAAAGGACAATTAAGCAAACTGGCTGCAAATTACTATCATAACCCGTCATATTCACTCAAAGTAATCGGGGTGACCGGTACTAACGGAAAAACCAGTTGTAGCTATCTTATTGCCAAAACCCTCCAACAACTGCATTTTGAGTGTTATTTACTTGGAACCTTGGGGGTTGGACAGACCAATCAACTACAGTCGACAGAAACAACGACCACGGATCCGATTACGATGCAGAGAGTATTAGCTGAAGCGCTAGATGCTGGAGCCCAGTTTGCATCAATGGAAATTTCGTCGCATGGAATTGATCAAGGAAGAGCTCAAGCTGTTAAGTTAAGAACAGCTGTATTTACTAACCTGACTCGAGATCACCTGGATTATCATGGAACAATGGAAAGTTATGGTGAAGCCAAACGAAAACTTTTTCTCCTGCCAGATTTGGAAAATGCTGTAATAAATATGGATGATAAATTTGGACGTAAGTTGGCTAAAGACGAAAGTATCGTTGCAACAAAGTGGTTAACAACAACTAAGTTGCCCACTTCGGGGTCAAATCTTAACCGTTGGATCTGGGCGGAAAATGTCGACTTTTCGCTAGCTGGAATTCAGGCCAAAATATATACCCCATGGGGAAGTGGAGAGTTGGAATCACCTCTGATTGGTGCATTCAATTTATCTAACTTACTCATGGTGATTGCGACTTTGGGAAGTATTTTAAAGGATGTGTATCCTGTTCTAAGTGCGCTGAAGAGAGTCAGATCTGCACCTGGAAGAATGGACAAAATTGGCGGTGAAGATACGCCGTTAGCAATAGTCGATTATGCGCATACGCCAGATGCACTGGAACAAACACTATTGGCAATTAGAGAGCATTGTGTAGGATTAATTTGGTGTGTATTTGGGTGCGGTGGCGATAGAGATTCCGGTAAAAGACCTCTAATGGCACGTATTGCTGAAAAGCTTGCTAATCGTGTTGTTGTTACTAATGACAATCCTCGTACAGAAAGTGTTGAGCAAATTAAGAACGATATTTTTACTGGTTTTAGAAAGCCCGAGAAAGCTGTTTTTATTGCGGACAGAGAAACCGCAATAAGAGAAACACTGGCAAAAGCTCAGGTTGGTGATGCCGTGCTCATTGCCGGAAAAGGTCATGAAGATTACCAAATTATTGGTAAAGAAAAATTTCATTTAAGTGATCTGGACATTGCTACGAAAGCAATTGAGGAGATGCGTTCATGATCCGGTCTTCTCTTTCTGAAATATCTAACGCTATTGGCGGCTCTTTGATCAAAGGTGACGCAATGGTAGAGCGAGTAGTAACCGATAGCCGAGCTTCTTGTGATGGCGGATTGTTTGTCGCGCTAAAAGGACCGCACTTTGACGCACATAACTTTCTGCCTCAGGTTGTTGAGCAGGGAGTCGAAGGCATTGTCGTTGAGCAAGAATCGATGCTGGATATTCCACAGATAATAGTGAAAGACAGCAGGCGAGCCTTGGGAGCAATTGCCAAATTCAATCGAGAGAAACTTGGCGCAAAAATAATTTCCGTTACCGGAAGCAGTGGTAAAACAACAGTAAAGGAAATGATCGCTTCTATCCTACAAAAAAAGGGTAAGGTTCTGGCGACAAGAGGAAACTTTAATAATGAAATTGGCGCGCCTATTACTTTGCTCGAGATGGATGAGACTCATGATTTCGGGGTTATTGAATTAGGTGCAAATCATGCGGGTGAAATTGCCTATACCGCATCAATAGCGCAACCACATGTAGCGATGATAAATAATGTTGCTGCCGCGCATCTGGAGGGATTTGGTGACCTTTATGGTGTTGCCAGGGCCAAGGGAGAAATCTACGGTGAATTATCTCCAGAAGGTTTTGCTGTAGTTAACCTTGATGACGATTTTGCCGAATACTGGTTAAAAAATATTTATTCCAATGTCATTACATACTCGCGAGAAAAAGAGGCTGATGTTACGGCTAGCAACATAGTCATGAATGAAGAGCAATGTGCGCAGTTTGAATTGGGATATCGAGGTGAAACTCAACAAGTCACCTTGTCTCTCGCTGGCGAGCATAATGTTCTTAATGCATTGGCTGCAGCAAGTTGTGTACTGGCGTTGGGTGGCTCACTCAAAGATATTGCTATTGGACTTGCGCAATCTCCGGTGGTTTCCGGTCGTTTGATGACTGAGTATTTGGAAAATGGCTGCCGTATCATCGATGACACTTACAATGCAAATCTTGACTCAATGAAGGCAGCAATTAAGTTTTTGTCCGCATTTAAAGGTCGCCGTGTATTGGTTATCGGTGATATGGCCGAACTTGGTGAGCTTGGTAGAGACTATCATGAAGAAATTGGACTGTTTGCAAAAGAACAAGGTATAGATGTTTTATATAGCTGTGGAGTACTCACTCGATTTTCACAATCTGCATTTAGTGGGGAAGGTCAACACTTTTCGCACCAGATAAAATTAATAGAAGAACTAAAAAAAGAAGCGAAAGAAAATGTGACCATTCTGGTAAAAGGGTCACGTAGCGCGCATATGGAGAATGTGATATCTGCCTTAATGGATGACTCTGATAAACAGACTGGCGTGATCGCTTCCTCACAGGGGGAACAATAAAATGTTGCTTTGGCTTTCAGAGTATTTGCAGCAGTACTATTCGGGATTTAATCTTTTTGGTTATCTGACATTAAGAGGTATTTTAGGCGTGCTAACCGCGCTCATGATTTCTCTTTTGCTAGGACCATTTATGATCCGAAAGTTAAGTGGAAAACAAATTGGTCAAACCGTTCGAGATGATGGTCCTCAAACTCATTTGAGTAAAGCTGGGACACCCACAATGGGGGGAGCCTTAATATTGATAGCAATTTCAGTTTCAACATTATTGTGGGGAGATCTTGAAAATCGCTATGTTTGGGTTGTCCTGTTAACAACTCTAGGGTTTGGCCTGGTAGGGTTTATCGATGATTATCGAAAGTTAGTCTACAAGGATCCTAAAGGTCTTGCATCTCGTTGGAAATATTTCTGGCAATCAGTAGTCGGAATAGTTGCGGCGATTTATTTGTACCAAAGTGCGCAATTGGAAGCGGAAACAATACTTATTATTCCATTCTTCAAAAATGTGGCAATTAATTTGGGAGCGATGTATATCTTGCTTGCTTATTTTGTCATTGTTGGAACCAGCAACGCTGTCAATTTAACAGATGGTTTAGATGGATTGGCGATATTGCCGAGTGTTCTGGTAGCTGGCGCGTTAGGCATTTTTGCTTATGTTACTGGGAATATAAATTTTTCCAATTACTTGTCTATTCCTTACATACCCGGAAGTGGTGAGTTAATCATATTTTGCGGCGCCTTATGTGGGGCCGGATTAGGTTTTCTATGGTTTAACACATATCCCGCGCAGGTATTTATGGGAGATGTAGGTTCTTTAGGGCTGGGAGCCGCGCTCGGTACAGTCGCAGTGATAGTCCGGCAGGAGCTAGTTCTATTTATCATGGGGGGAATTTTCGTAATGGAAACGATATCTGTGATTCTGCAAGTAGCAAGCTTTAAATTGACCGGGAGAAGAATATTTAATATGGCGCCGCTTCATCATCACTATGAACTAAAAGGATGGCCAGAGCCGAGAGTCATTGTTCGATTTTGGATTATTTCAGTTGTATTAGTGTTAGTTGGTTTGGCGACATTAAAAATACGATGATTGAAAATAAGAAGCTATTCCCAAAATTAGGTTGTTGGAAAGAGTAAAGAAAATATTATTAGCAGGATTTATTGTTAAATGATTATGCAGCAAGAGAAAATTATTTGTGTATTCGGTCTTGGTAAGACCGGACTCTCTGCTGCTCGTTATTTGCAGCGAATAGGACAACCATTCTTTGTTGTAGATACGCGTCAAGCACCTGATGGTACTGACGAGCTTTTAGCAATGGATTGTTGTAAACAAGTTTATTTGGGAGATATCGAGCAAGATACGCTCAACATTGCTGAAAAAATTATCTTGAGTCCTGGAGTTGATCCAAGAATATCATGGATAAAAAATGCGGTTGAAGCCGGTGTGGAAATTGTCGGCGATATTGAACTCTTCGCGAGAAGTTCTAGTGCAAAAATCATTGCCATTACGGGGTCAAATGGAAAAAGTACGGTAACAGATTTAACGTTTCAACTACTTAAAGCTGCAGGAAAAGAGGCTGCAATAGGTGGTAACTTTGGAAAACCAGTTCTTGATTATTTGCCTCAGGATGAGGCGGAAATTTACGTACTTGAATTATCTAGTTTTCAACTTGATTCCACTTCTTCTCTTAATGCTGAGGTAGCAACCATTCTCAATATTACGGAAGATCATATGGATCGGTATGGCAACTTCGATGAATACGCTAGTTCCAAATTATCAATCTATGAAGGTGCCAGAAGTAAATTGGTAAATCTGGACGATCCATTAACGATACCTAAGAGTGAAAAAGACTTCGTTGGTTTTAGTCTGGAAAATCAAGAATGTAAATATCATTTAGATAAAAATGACTTTCTCGTTTGTGAAAACACGAAGATCATTAATGTGAATGAGTTGAATGTAACTGGTCGACATAACTGGGCGAATGCGTTGGCTAGCCTGGCGATATTGAATGAACTAAATATCGCGATTACGCCAGAAATCATTACTGCTCTCAAATCTTACCGAGGATTAAAGCATCGCTTTGAATTGATCAAGCGTACGCCCAAAGTGGACTGGATTAATGATTCTAAAGCGACAAATGTCGGTTCAACAGAGGCTGCTCTTAACAGTATTGATAGAGATTTTTATCAGTGCGTTGTTCTTATTGCCGGTGGAGTCGCCAAAGGTGCTGATCTTTCTCCTCTTAGAAAGCCTTTGAAGATGAAGGTCGACCATGTATTGGCACTTGGAAAAGACAGGGAACTAATAGCCGATCTGGTTTCTGCGGATATTGTCACTTTTGTTGACTCTATGAGGCTAGCTGTAGAAAAAGCTCAAGGTTATATTTCAGCCAACTGCGGTGATGATAAAAAGGGGCTAGTTCTTTTGTCTCCAGCATGTGCAAGTTTGGATATGTATCCGAATTTCGAAGCCCGCGGTGAAGAATTTGTAAATGCGGTGGAGGCGAGTCAATGAGTCAGACGCTAAACCTGCCGCAAGAGTATGATGAATGGTATGACAAAATTTTGGTCGCCGCCATTCTGCTGTTAATTGCTGTCGGTATGATAATGGTTACTTCTAGTTCGCTCTACCATGCGCAAAATAGTCTGAATGGAAGAACAGATTTTTTTGTTATTCGGCATATGATTTTTCTGAGCGTAACGCTAGTTGCAGTGATGTTGGTTATGAGTCAGCCGATTATTCGCTGGCAAAAATATGGACCTTACCTGCTGGTATTGGGAATTCTATTGTTGGTGATGGTTCTCTTTGTGGGACGAACCGTAAATGGAAGTAAAAGGTGGTTGGCTCTTGGCCCATTCACTTTTCAGGTTTCTGAAGCCATAAAGCTTTTCGTTGTTGTATATATTGCAGGATATCTAGTGAGGAGAACAGATGAACTCCAAACGCAGATCAAAGGATTTATTAAGCCTTTAATTGTACTCGCATTGATTACAGGGTTGCTGCTATTAGAACCTGACTTTGGCGCATCTGTTGTCATACTTGCAACCTCTCTTGCAATGCTGTTTTTAGGCGGCGCTAGACTTTGGCAGTTTATTGGATTAACTGGCGCGGTCGCGGGGATACTGGGAATAATAGCGTTTAGTCAGCCATACAGAATTAAGCGACTTACAGCTTTCCTTGATCCTTGGTCAGATCCATTTGGTAGCGGTTATCAATTGACTCAATCTCTGATTGCCTTTGGGCGAGGAAGTATCACAGGTGAAGGCCTTGGAAATGGATTACAAAAGCTATCTTACTTGCCGGAAGCGCATACTGATTTTATTTTCGCAGTTCTTGCAGAAGAGTTTGGTTTAATCGGCGTTTTTTGTGTGATGGGACTTTTCTTTGTGTTTTTCTCCCGCACTATGAAAATTGGTCGAGCTGCCCTTATGCAACAACGTCCGTTTGCGGGTTATTTGGCATACGGAGTAGGTTTTTGGATTACGTTTCAAGCTTTGATCAATATGGGAGTAACAAGTGGAGCGTTACCGACTAAAGGACTGACATTACCTTTTATTAGTTATGGCAACAATAGCTTGATTATCTGCGGAGTTGCTGTGGCAATTGTTTTGCGGATCGATTATGAAACAAGGCTGATTGAAAAGGGAATGATGGAGTTAAGCGAAGCTGAAATTGAAGAAGGAGTTAAGTCATGAATGAAGTGACTACTCCTGCCATTCAGAGTAGAGCTGTAATAATGGCCGGTGGAACTGGTGGTCATATTTTTCCTGGTATTGCAGTCGCTAAGGCTCTTCAAAAAAATGGTTGGCAAGTAAGCTGGATTGGTTCTGTTGGGGGAATGGAAGAGCTGCTTGTATCTAATACTCAGATTCCGATTGATTTGATCGGTGTAAAGGGGGTTAGAGGAAAGGGAATTTTGGACTGGATCAAGTTTCCTTTTTCATTGGCAAAAGCAGTATTAGAAGCTCGCCAAATTATTAAAAAACGTCAACCCAATGTTGTCCTAGGGTTTGGAGGCTTTGTTGCTGGTCCGGGAGGTCTCGCTACTCAACTGTTATCAACACCGCTAGTGATACATGAGCAAAATGCGATTGCGGGAATGACAAATAGGGTTTTAGGAATATTTGCTGAGAGAATATTTGAAGGATTTTCGGGTACTTTTAAAAATACAGATAAAGTGAGCTTTGTAGGCAATCCTATTCGACAGGAAATATTAACTTTAAGTGCACATCCTATTTCTGAAAAAGAATCAAATAGTCAAGGTGCTACTAATGTTCTGGTTATAGGGGGAAGTCGTGGAGCCCTGGCTTTGAATAAATATTTACCTGGTATTTTCGCTGAATTGTCAAAAAGTAAAGCGCTGAATATTGAACATCAAACCGGAAAAGGTAGATTGGAAGAAACGCAACAGTTTTACGAGAAAGCTCAGTTCTTTGAGTTACAAAATAGTAAGCTGAAGTTAACTGAGTTTATCGACGATATGGCGTCTTCATTTGCTCGAGCAGATATTGTTATATGTCGGGCAGGAGCATCGACAGTTGCGGAAATCGCTGCTGCAGGAAAATGCGCTATTTTTATTCCATACCCGTATGCAGTAGATGATCACCAAACAAAGAATGCTCAATGGCTTGAAAAGGATAATGCTGCAATTTGCTTTGATGAAAGTGCACTAAAAGGAGAAGTAATTATTGAACGTTTAAAACGGCTAATAGATTCTCGACATGAAATGAATCAGATAGCTCAGTGTGCGGCTAGAAAAGCTAAGCTCGATGCGGCGGAAAATATTGCAGATTATTGTGAAAAATTTAGGAAAAAAGCGGCATGATGAAATTTGACAAAACTATTCCTAACAATCTGGTTATGGATATTCCTGAAATGCGCCGTATTCGTAATATCCACTTCATTGGTATTGGTGGGGCTGGAATGTGCGGTATCGCGGAGGTTCTTATAAATCAGGGATATTCAATTTCTGGGTCTGATCCTGCAAATAATCAGGTTACTCGCCGACTTGAATCATTAGGCGCAGAAATTTTTCATAGCCACAACGCAAATAATATATTAGGCGCAGATGTAATTGTTGTTAGTACTGCAATACCACATGACAATCCAGAAATTGAGGCGGCAAAAGATAGGCGTATTCCGATTGTACCAAGGGCTGAAATGTTAGCCGAATTGATGCGTTTTCGTCACGGTGTAGCTGTGGCTGGAACGCACGGAAAAACAACGACTACTAGCTTGCTTGCCACAATGTTTGCTGATGCCGGGTTAGATCCAACTTTTGTAATTGGCGGATTACTAAATCGACTGGGTGCAAATGCAAGATTAGGAAAAAGCCGCTATTTTATCGCTGAAGCGGATGAAAGTGATGCATCATTTTTGCATCTTCAACCCATGGTTTCGATTGTGACCAATATCGATATGGATCACATGGATACTTATGATGGAGACTACGAAAATGTTAAACAAACTTTTGTCGATTTCTTGCATAACATGCCTTTCTACGGTTTGGCTGTTTTGTGTATTGATGACGAAGGAGTTAAGGACATAATTCCTTCTTTGATGCGTCCATATGTTACTTATGGTTTTAGCGAAGACGCTGACTATAAGGCTGTAGAATTCAGACAGCAAGGCGGAGTTAGTCATTATAAAATCAAGCGAAAAGGAAAGCCTGGTTTACTGGAAATAAATTTGAATATGCCTGGTAGGCACAATGTACTCAACTCACTAGCCGCTTTCGCAGTTGCCAATGAAGATGGCGTGAAAGCTAAGGCGCTAGTTGAGTCGTTGGAAAATTTCAGTGGTATCGGCCGACGTTTCCAATTTTGCGGAAAGTTTAAGACTAAAGTTGGAGAATTAGAGTTAATCGATGATTATGGACATCATCCAACAGAAGTCGCTGCAACAATTAATGCTGTTAGAGAAGGTTGGGGGGAACGCCGGCTAGTAATGGTGTTTCAGCCTCATCGATATACTCGAACTCGCGACTTATTTGATGATTTTGCTTCGGTGCTCTCTAAGGTCGATGTACTGATTATGCTAGATGTCTATGCCGCAGGAGAGTCGCCAATTGCAGGGGCTGATAGTCGCGCTCTTTGTCGCTCTATTCGTCAGCGAAGTAAGTTGGATCCTATTTTTGTAGAGAATCAACAAGAGTTGAAGACGACACTGGCAAACATAGCGGCTGATGGAGATCTAATCGTCACTCAAGGTGCAGGAAATGTTGGCGCAATAGCTAAAGAGTGGGCGGAAGATAAAATGGTGTTTATCGACAAAAATACTGACTAGTTGTCGTGTTAGTTTTGTTGGAAATGAGTTATTAGAAGTATTGCACAATATTTTTACGATTGGTGAAGTGGGAAGCAGGCACAGAAAATGAATTTTGAAATCAGTCGAAAGCCTCAAGAGTATGGAAAAGTCGCTGTTCTTTTAGGTGGAAATTCTGCGGAAAGAGATATTTCATTGATGTCTGGTGAGGCGATCTTTTCTGCATTGATTAAGAGTGGAGTAGATGCTGTAAAAGTTGACCCCAAGGATGGATTAATAAATCAGCTGATTGACAAAAGTATCGAGCGGGTTTTTATCGCTCTACATGGACGGGAAGGTGAAGATGGTGTTGTTCAAGGATGTTTGCAGTCGATGGGAATTCCGTACACAGGTTCTAATGTAGTTAGCGCAGCAATGTCTATGGACAAATTAATAAGCAAGCGATTATGGAAACAGATGGGGATTCCGACTGCTCATTTTTCTTCAGTGGAAAAAGGACAAAAGTTTACCGAAATAGAAGCTCGGCGATTATTCGCCAAACTGGGCCCCGTACTTTTTGTTAAGCCTGTTAAAGAAGGTTCTAGTGTCGGCATGTCAAAAGTTTCTGACGAAAAAAGTCTGGTTGAAGGTGTTAGACTCGCACACCAATATGACAATCAGGCCCTGGTTGAGACTTTTACAAGTGGCAAAGAATACACTGTTTCTATTTTAAGAGGAAAAGCCTTGCCGAGTATAAGTATGGAGACTCCAAGAGACTTTTATGACTACGAAGCCAAGTATCAGTCAAACCAGACAAAATACTTTTGCCCAAGTGGCTTGAGCGATGACGATGAAACAGTTTTACAAAGATTAGCGCTTAAAGCATTTGGGGCACTTGGATGTAGTGGATGGGGAAGAGTTGACTTTATTCGCGATGGAGAATTTGGAGAGTTCCTGATATTGGAAGCCAATACCGTTCCAGGAATGACAATGACTTCATTAGTACCCAAAGCTGCGAAAGCTGTAGGGTTAGGTTTTGAACAGTTGGTTTTGAATATTCTTGAAACCAGTTTTGATGTGAGATAGCAAATATCGTGGCTAGAAAAAAAATGGCGATTAAGAAGCAACAGCGGAAATTTAGTTTTGAATTTCCGCGTGCGAGCAAAGCCGTTTTTAGAAGTACCGGCTTGTTAGCTTTTTTTGCACTCATTTTTGCTACTTTTTACTATTCAAGTCGTTGGTATCAAACCGCGTGGCCAATAGATAAAGTAGCATTTCAGCATCAACCGGTTTATCTGGATAAAAAGGATATTTTGAAGCTTATCGATAACCAGTCTCCTCGTGGAATGTGGGCAATTGATATTGAAGAGCTTCAGGATCTTGTTGTGGAATTGCCCTGGGTAAGAAGTGTTGAGATAAGAAAAATATGGCCAGATCAGTTGAGCCTAAACATTATAGAGCATCAACCTGTGGCCAGGTTTGATTCGCTGGTATTGACTCAGTCAAATACCTTGATAAATGTAAATGAAAATATTCAAAAATTTAAGGGCTTGCCTGAAATAAAGGTAGCCGAAAGAGAAGAGCTGAGTACGGCCATTTATGCAGACATTTGGCAAGAGTATAAACAGCTTCGTTTAAACTTTGAGCTAATCGAGTTGGAGTTATATACCTTGCACGTGGATACGATTAATAACTGGAAATTGACATTTACGAATGGACTTGAGATCAACTTAGGAAGAAAAGATCACCTTTCCAGAGTAGAACGATTGGTCAATGTTTATTCTTCAGTAAAGCCGAAGAATAAACTAGCGAGAATAGATTTACGATATAACAATGGCTTTGCCGTTGAATGGAAAAAAGAAGCAGAACAAGAAGGTTGATCCTTAATATAAGGAAAGTGAGCCAAAAATATGTCTAAGACATCAGATAAAAAATTGATTGTAGGGTTGGATATAGGAACTTCCAAAGTAGTTGCTATTGTCGGTGAAATTAGTGCGGAAGGAACTACCGACATAATCGGTATTGGTAGCCATCCTTCTACGGGATTAAAAAAGGGCGTTGTCGTTAATATTGAGTCGACTGTGCAGTCCATTCAAAGAGCTGTTGAAGAAGCTGAGCTAATGGCGGGATGTCAAATTCATTCTGTTTACGCCGGAATTGCAGGTAGCCACATTCGAAGCTTGAACTCGCATGGAATTGTTGCGATTAGAGACAGCGAAGTAAATGCGGGGGATGTTGAACGCGTTATTGATGCAGCGAAAGCTGTCGCAATTCCTGCTGATCAACGAATTTTGCACATACTACCGCAAGAGTTTGTTATTGATAATCAGGAAGGAATTAGAGAGCCGATAGGTATGTCGGGCGTACGATTAGAGGCCAAGGTTCATATGGTGACTGGTGCAGTTAGTGCCGCGCAAAATATTGTCAAATGTATTCGACGTTGTGGCCTGGAAGTAG
The DNA here is from genome assembly GCF_015687155.1 of Aliikangiella sp. G2MR2-5. Lineage (GTDB taxonomy): Bacteria > Pseudomonadota > Gammaproteobacteria > Enterobacterales > Kangiellaceae > Aliikangiella. The sequence continues at coordinate 60,997 of NZ_JADPQF010000001.1, forward strand.
ACGATATTATTCTGGAGCAACTAGCGTCTTCTTATTCTGTTCTTACTGATGATGAAAAGGAGTTAGGTGTTTGTATTGTTGATATCGGCGGAGGGACTACAGATATTGCAATATTTACTGAAGGCGCAATTCGACATACTGCAGTGATTCCTATTGCTGGAGATCAGGTTACCAATGATATTGCTGTCGCCTTACGCACGCCCACGCAGCATGCTGAAGAAATTAAAATCAAATATGCGTGTGCTTTGAGACAATTAACTTCATTGGAGGATACGATTGAAGTTCCTGGAGTAGGCGATCGAGAAGCGAAAAAAATGTCGAGACAAACTCTGGCTGAAGTTGTTGAGCCACGCTATGAGGAACTATTCACTTTGATTCAGGCTGAACTGCGTCGAAGTGGCTTTGAAGAAATAATACCTGCCGGCATAGTGCTGACCGGAGGTTCATCAAAAATGGAAGGTTTAATTGAGTTAGCTGAGGAAGTTTTTCATATGCCTGTTCGTTTGGGCGTACCTCAAGGAGTTCAAGGATTGGTTGATGTTGTCAGGAATCCGATTCATGCAACTGGCGTTGGTCTGCTGCTTTATGGCCAACAGCAAAATGAATCCAAGAATTACTATGAAGAATCCGAAGGCGGATTTGGAAGAATGTTGAAAAAGATGAAGCAGTGGTTTAGCGGATTCTAATGTTGGAATTGCTCCGACAAAAAATTTTATGAAGTTTTTATTTATTTTTTAAATCTGTTAGCAACAAGAAGGGGAAATACAATGGCTAATATGTTTGAACTAGTCGATAACTGCCGTGACAATGCGGTGATCAAAGTTGTGGGTGTCGGTGGAGGCGGCGGCAACGCTGTTGAGCACATGCTAAAAGCATGTATTGACGGGGTGGAATTTGTCTGTGCGAATACTGATGCACAAGCACTTAATCGCTCTGCCGCTCGAACAACCATCCAGTTAGGAAGTCAAATAACCAAAGGATTGGGGGCTGGAGCAAATCCGGAAGTAGGCCGTCAGGCAGCAATTGAAGATCGCGATCGTATCGCGGAAATTTTGACTGATACTGATATGGTTTTTATTACTGCTGGCATGGGTGGGGGCACAGGTACCGGCGCTGCACCGGTAATTGCTGAGGTAGCTAAAGAAATGGGAGTGCTTACGGTAGCAGTTGTGACCAAGCCTTTCTTCTTTGAAATGAAAAAGCGTATGGCTGTTGCCGAACAGGGTATTCAGGAGCTTCGTCAACATGTTGATTCACTGATTATCGTACCTAATGACAAAGTTCTTAATGTCATGAAAGGCAAAAAGCTGACTGAAGCTTTTAAAGCTGCAAATGATGTTCTTCATGGCGCGGTTCAGGGAATTGCAGAACTAATGACTTGTCCTGGCCTAATCAATGTCGACTTTGCTGACGTTAAAACTGTAATGTCAGAGAAAGGTACATCTATGATGGGGAATGGTGTCGGCAGCGGTGAAGATCGTGCTCGTAGAGCTGCAGAGTTGGCAGTATCCAGTCCATTATTGGAAGATGTTGACTTAGCTGGTGCTAAAGGCATTTTGGTTAACATTACTTCTGGAGAAGATATGAGTATCGATGAGTTCTCTGAAGTCGGTAGTGTGGTTCAGGATTTTGCAGCAGATGATGCAACTGTTGTAATCGGAACCGCGATTGACCCTGAACTCAAAGACGAAATCCGTGTCACAGTAGTTGCCACAGGAATTGGTGGTCAGCCAGCACAAGCACCACAGGTTAAAGTAGATAATACCAAAAAAGCAGATGGTACCAATAACTACCCTGAGCTTGATAGACCGACCATTTTGCGCCAACAAGCCAGCCAACCTAAGCAGGCAGTTGGAAGCGACCTGGACTATCTGGATATACCTGCGTTTTTGCGCAAACAGGCTGACTAGCCTGACGGTTTAGTCCAATTAAGCTGTTTAAAATAAACAGGGGATTTCGCTCCTGACCGGAGGGTATATCCATTGAGTTGTTAGTTTGTGAGTGCTAACTAATAGCCGCTTGATTAGGTATTGTGGCTGGTCATTTAACGACCGAGCCCCCCTTCACTTGGTTTAGGGTGGCCGGCCAGAAATGCAAACTATTGATGAATTATTTGATAAGTTTGAGGAAAAAACAGGGTAATTATTAAGATAAAGCTTTGCCCTGTTGAGACCTGATAAGCAGATTTGAATAAATAATCGACACTTGAATGTGTCATAAACTTGTAGTTTGTGCTAATATGCGGCAAATTTTGGTGTAACTCATCCGATGAGTTTAAAATTTGTTCAATCCGGCCTTTGAAGGCAAGACGAGCAGTAATCAATTGGAGAAATATTCACAAATGATTAAACAGCGTACCCTCAAGACCGCAATTCGCGCTACTGGCGTTGGTTTGCACACCGGAGATAAAGTCTATTTAACACTGCGCCCGGCGCCAGTGGACTCGGGCATTATCTTTCGACGTGTTGACCTTGATCCTGTAGTTGAGATTTGTGCGGCGCCAGAAAACGTGGGAGATACCACGCTTTCTACGTGTTTAGTCAAGGATGGCGTAAGAATTTCCACTGTTGAGCACTTACTGGCTGCTATGGCTGGTTTGGGTATCGACAATGCCTACATTGATGTATCTGCACCAGAAGTGCCAATTATGGACGGCAGTGCAGGCCCATTTGTATTCCTGCTGCAGTCAGCAGGTGTGGAAGAGCAAAATAAAGCCAAACGATTCATTCGAATTAAGAAGCGTGTAGAAGTCAAAGAAGGCGATAAAGTCGCTATTTTTGAGCCTTTCGACGGTTTTAAAATATCTTTTGGTATCGATTTTGATCACCCAGTATTTACTGCTGGTTCTCAATATTCTGAAATCGACTTCTCAGCAACTTCCTTCGTTAAAGAGGTCAGCCGTGCTCGTACTTTTGGTTTCATGAATGATATCGAGTACTTGCGCTCAAAGAATCTGGTTCAGGGCGGAAGTATGGATAATGCAATTGTTCTTGATGAATATAGAGTACTAAATGAAGACGGGCTTCGTTATGATGACGAGTTCGTTAAGCATAAAATTCTAGACGCGATTGGTGATTTGTATCTTTTAGGTAATAGCCTGGTTGGAGCCTTTACTGGTATTAAGTCTGGACATGCACTTAACAATAAATTGTTGAGAACTTTGATGGCAGATAAAGAAGCTTGGGAAGTAGTGACTTTCGAAGATGCTGATGCTGCACCAATATCTTATATTATGAAGCCTGGTCTGGCAGTGTGATCAGTGAGTGACTTTGAGTTAAAAACCGGGGAAACCCGGTTTTTGCGTTTTTAGTCACTGCAAGTTGTACGCATAGGTGGTTCTGAACATTCAAAAAGTGGCACTAGCTATTTAACTACCAAAGAAAAATCGCAGTTAAATTTTGTGACCTTGAGCCCTATTTTATCTAATTCCGGCCCTAAAAAGCTCAAGAACTAGCGGGGTTGGACGATAACTTCTATGTTCGCCAGACCAAAATAGCCTGATTGCCGAAAGTGATCAATCAGTTCAGGTAGTTGAAATCTGAGTTTATTGGCCCAGGCTGCGGAGTCAACAGCTATTACCAGAGTACTTTTACGTATATTTACTACTCGACAGTGCTTTGAAAGTGTTGCATTAAGTTTGCTTTGTAAGGTATTGTTTAGCGTCTGAATTTTAGCCAGTTGATCAAGAAGTGATTTGATCTGGTCTGATGGCTCGGAAATTAGGTTATTCAGATTTTTAGGCGAGTAGCGACTCATAGGGAATATGCCTACCTTTTGGTAGTTAACTGATTGATTTATATAGACTCAAGTCAATATTTATCTGATCAGACGAGGATAAGATAATAACAATTAAAAAGATTATAACAAATTCAGTTGATTAAACAGGAGTTTAAAGTAATTGTGTTACTCCCATAATTTACTGGACTCTCAGGGTAATGATAAAAAATCACGGGTTTAATAATTAGTCTATGAGTATTACTATTTTACAACGTTCCCCACAGGGGATGAGAAGCGTAAAATTAAAGAATCGCTATCTCTACAGTATTTTTGCTTTGCTTTTTTTGTTGCCAGCTGCAGCAGGAGTGAGTGGTTACTTTTATGCGATGAAGCGAGCTCAGGTTGCTGAGGTTGATCAGGTAACTATTGATAACTGGAAAAGAGAGCTAGCCAGCCAGTGGAAAGATCTGGAAATGGCAAAGAAAGCATCCCAGCAGCAAATTAATGCATTGACTGCAAAACTGGGTATGATGCAGGCACATATTCGACGTCTGGATGCCGCAGGAGAAAGAATTGTGAGTGTCGCCGGTTTGGATGCCAAAGAATTTAATTTCAGCGATACTCCGGCAATTGGTGGGCCAGAGAGCAAACCGACTGCTGAAGCGGCGAAAATAGAAGACTTATTTGCTGCGTTAAATCTGGTAGACGGTCAGCTTGATTCCAGAGAGCAACAACTTGATGTTCTTGAGTCCCTTTTAATGGATAAACATATGGGGGTTGAACGTTATATTTCTGGTCGACCTATTCGTAAAGGCTGGATGTCTTCCTATTATGGCGAAAGAAATGACCCTTTTACCGGTAAACCCGCATGGCATGGTGGAGTAGACTTTGCCGGAAAAGAGGGGGCTGATGTAGTTTCTACAGCCGCAGGGGTGGTTTCCTGGGTTGGTGATAGATATGGTTACGGACTGTTGATTGAAGTTAATCATGGAGACGGTCTGGTAACACGCTATGGCCATAATAAAGAAGCCTTAGTAAAAAAGGGTGATGTTGTTAGTAAGGGGCAAGCAATAGGTAAGATGGGCAATACCGGGCGGTCTACCGGAGCGCATGTTCACTATGAAGTGCTTAAAAAAGGAAGAAATGTGAATCCTTTGCCTTATGTAAATCGACGTGCAAAGGGCTAAATGCTCATAGATGTTTTGAAAAAGCCCGCTTCCAGCGGGCCTTTTTATTTGGAAGTCTTATCTTTGATAGGGAAGTTCGTTGAGAAGAGAAGTTTGCAATCGAAAGCTAAATTCGATTAATAGAGATTAGCGCAGAGAGGGTTGTAAATTAAGGTCATTAAAAGTTATCTTGATGTTCCTTTTTTTCTTCGAGCAGGACATTCTAGTTCTGGATCTGATGAAATCCGATTGTTGATGAGGGCTTAAACAATATGGTTAAAGCTTCTTTTAGTGTAAATGTCTCGGGTTACTGAAAGTAGTATTTTAAAGTAGTTCTGCTTTTTGTCTTTACCTGCAAATTAACCGGCCTTGTAGCATCAACTTTTGTTTTAAATGGCCTTAACTGCAATTCAATTAGGCCATTAGTTTGTTTTTCCTTTTATTTAAATGCTCTAGTGGAGAATTCCCTTAGATTCAGCAGAATAATGCACTCCAGAGTTACAAGTTGATAGAAGCTTACGCCTTGAAGCCCTTGTTGCCGTAACGTCAAATAACATAATTTAAAGTTATATCCTGTTGACCCCATTCGAATGATTCCCTAAATTCGACCTTATGAACGCGACACAAACTCAAAATACTCTTGGTTTAATCCTCCTCCTCATCAATTGATGGGGTTTTTGTGTTGCTGGTAAAGAATTCGAAAACCCTGAAGTGAAAGCTTCGGGGTTTTTTATTGCTCGCTGTCCATTGCAGTGAGCTATTTTTGACAAATTTCCTATTTGTTCAGTGCTAACGAAATTGTCGGTAGGAAATACATTGCATAGTCCCAGGGTGGAACAGATGAAACATATAAAAGAAAGAGTTAAACGGAACAACTATTTGATCTTACTTTTAAATACTGCTCATTTTCTGGTTTGCAGTCTGCTCCTGTTTGGACTCACCTTCTCGCCTGGAGAGCGAAATTACAGCAATTAATCAGTGGTTTAATTTGAAAGCAAATATATAAAACTTAAATTGAGACGGGTAAGGACCATGAGTTCCAAAAAAGAGAAGATAATTATTTTTGATACAACTTTGCGTGACGGAGAGCAATCTCCGGGAGCAAGTATGACCATTGACGAAAAAGTACAAATGGCTCATCAACTAAAAAATTTGGGTGTAGATGTTATTGAAGCCGGTTTTCCAGTGATATCTGAAGGTGACTTTTTGGCTGTACGTCAAATAGCAGAGGAGGTACAGGGGCCGACTATATGTGCACTGGCAAGAGCCGTAGATAAAGATATTGAAGCTGCGGCTATGGCAGTAGAGCCTGCCACGAATAAACGTATCCATGTGTTCATAGCGACTAGTGATATCCATATGGAACACAAGCTTAAAATGACACCTGAACAGGTTATTTTAAAAGCGGTTTCTGCAGTCAAAAAAGCGAAGCAATATGTTAATGACATTGAGTTTTCTGCGGAAGATGCTGCTCGCAGCGACTTGTCATTTCTGGTTCAAGTGATTGAGGCCGTAATCGATGCCGGGGCTACTACTGTTAATATTCCTGATACGGTTGGTTATGCTACACCCGCAGAGTTCGGAGAATTGATTGGAGAATTGAAATCCAGAGTTAGAAATATTGGTAAAGCGATACTATCAGTGCACTGCCATAATGACCTGGGGCTTGCCACTGCAAATAGCTTGTCAGCAATTGCAAACGGCGCGCGACAGATCGAATGTACCGTTAACGGAATTGGAGAACGTTCAGGAAACTGTGCTCTGGAAGAGGTTGTAATGGCGTTAAAAACTCGCCAGGACAAGTTTTCAGTAGAAACCGGAATAGAAACTCGTCAATTGGTTAACAGCAGCAGAATGGTCGAATCAATTACCGGTATCAATGTTCAGCCGAACAAAGCCATTGTTGGAAGAAACTCTTTTGCACACGAGGCAGGAATTCACCAACATGGAGTAATTGCCAAGCGTGAAACCTATGAAATCATGAGGGCTGAGGATGTTGGATTTGCCAGTAACGAAATTGTGCTAGGAAAGCATAGCGGAAAGCACGCAATAAAATTATGGCTGGAAAAAAACAATATTCAACTGAACGAGCAGGAAACAATCGCCTTGTCTCATCGCGTTAAAGCGCTAAGCGACATTCAAAAATCTGTTTCTGATGAAGATGTATTTAAGTTGCTAGATCAGCAAGCAGATAGTCCGAAAAAAGAAGAGCGTGTCCCGGAAGAAGCAACTCAGTACCTTGGCGGAAGGCGCTGGTAGTTAAGCTCGGGAAAGATAAAACTAAGGAATTTATAAATGACAAAAAAAACACTTTTTGAAAAAGTCTGGGAAGCACATATTGTCTCACCTGAATCGAAGGAGACACCCGCAGTACTTTATATTGACACTCACCTTATTCACGAAGTTACTTCTCCGCAAGCATTTAATATGTTGCGAGAAAAGGGACTCAAGGTTCGTCGTCCCGATCGCACTTTTGCGACAATGGATCATTCTACTCCGACGACTAAACCTAATGAAAAAGGCGAGTATGAATTTAGTGGTGAGAAAGAGAAAAATCAGGTCGAGCAGCTGAAAAAAAATTGCCGGGAGTTCGGTATTTCCCTATTTGAGCTAGGAGATAAACGGCAAGGAATTGTGCATGTCGTCGGGCCTGAACAAGGAATAACACAACCCGGTAAAACAATTGTTTGTGGTGACAGTCATACATCAACTCATGGTGCATTTGGTGCGCTAGCATTTGGTATTGGTACCAGTGAAGTGGGATATACTTTTGCGACGCAATGTATTCCCCAGCGAAAGCCTAAGACTATGGGAGTTAAAGTAGTCGGAAAGCTCAATTCTGGAGTGTCAGCCAAGGACCTTATTTTGGCTATTATAGCAAAAATAGGTATTGGTGGAGCTACCGGACATGTGATCGAATATTTTGGTGAAGCGATTAAAAATATGAGCATGGATGAGCGCATGACTATTTGTAACATGTCTATTGAAGCCGGCGCTCGCGCAGGAATGATCGCGCCTGATCAGATTACTTTTGATTACTTGCAAGGTCGTCCGTATGCACCAAAAGGAGATGCGTGGCAACGGGCTGTCGCTGACTGGTCAGAGCTTTTCACAGATCTGGGAGCAGAATTTGATTCGCTAGTAGAGATAGATGCAGGACAAGTTAAGCCAATGATTACCTATGGTACAAATCCGGAAATGGCGATTCCGGTTACTGAAGTCATTCCTGAAAATGCACCAAAGCACGCACTTAATTATATGGGCTTTGCTTCCAAAGAGTCACTGATTGGTAAAAATATCGATGTTGTATTTATCGGTAGTTGCACCAATTCTCGTTTATCAGACCTGAAAGATGCCGCTAGAATTTTTAACGGAAATCAGGTTGCGCCTGGAGTACGAGCTTTGATTGTTCCCGGTTCACATGAAGTAAAAGAACAAGCTGAAAATGAAGGTCTGGATCAAATCTTTATAAAAGCCGGCGCAGAGTGGCGTGAACCTGGATGCTCTATGTGTCTGGGTATGAATGGGGATATTATTCAACCAGGACAAATTTGCGTTAGTACCAGCAATAGAAATTTTGAAGGACGACAAGGTCCTGGTGGAAGAACATTATTAGCAAGTCCGGCAACAGCTGCAGCTTCTGCAGTCGCTGGTAAAGTAGTGGATCCCGTTAAATATACAGAAAAAGTTGCTAATGAATGGCAAGGAGAGGTTGCTTGATGAAAAATGACAACACTATAAATGGAACATCGAATTTTGCTACTGAGCAGTCGCAGATTTTTTCAAGAGAGCCTATTAAAAAAGTCGAAGGAGTGGCAGCGGTAATAGACATCGAAAACATTGATACCGACCAGATTATTCCTGCCGAATATTTGAAGATAACCAATAAAGAAGGACTCGGAGAGCATTTGTTTTCGAACTGGCGTTATTCTGGAAATTCAAATAGTGGACGAAGTGCTAACCCTGACTTTGTTTTGAATAAAACAGAGACAAAAAATGCGGAAATTCTTATTACGGGTGAAAACCTGGGGTGTGGTTCGTCAAGAGAGCATGCTCCCTGGGCCCTGTTGGATTTTGGAATCAAGGTGGTCATCAGTTCGTCAATCGCAGATATTTTCAGAAATAATGCAGTTAAAAATGGCTTAATGCCAATAGTTATTGATAAAGCTGAGCATCAGTTTTTACTGCAGCAAAATGCAAAAGTTATTGCTGTCGATCTCGTTTCGCAAAAAATACTCGTGGATAGAAAAATTATTAACTTTGAGATTGAGCCATTTGCTCGTTATTGCTTTTTAAATGGTATGGATCAGCTTGATTTTCTATTTAGTCAAGAAACTTTGATTAGTAACTTCGAAAGCCGACAAGCACAATATATTTAACATTTGGAGAAAAATAATGACAATTCAAATTGCCTGCTTGCCTGGTGATGGTATAGGTCCTGAAGTCGCTGAGTCGGTAGAGACAGTACTGGAAGCTGTTGCAAAAAAATTTAATCAAGATATCAAAGTTGAACGTTATTTAATCGGAGGTTGTGCGATCGACGAAACAGGTAGTCCATTACCACAGGAAACAATTGATGCGTGTAAAAAAGCTAACGCTGTATTTTTGGGGGCTATCGGAGGACCCAGGTGGGATGACCCAAATGCCTCTGTCAGACCTGAACAAGGGTTATTAAAACTTCGAAGTGAGTTAGGCGTCTTTTCAAATATTCGTCCATTAACCGTTTTTCCAAAACTTCTAAGTGCTTCACCGCTGAAAGAAGAAGTATTAAAAGGAGTCGACTTTGTTGTAGTCAGGGAACTGACAGGTGGAATCTACTTCGGCGAGAAGACTCGAGGTAAAGATTTTGCTACCGATGAATGTCGTTACTCTGTTCAGGAAGTCGAACGGATAACTAAGGTCGCTTGTGAACTGGCGATACAGCGCAATAAAAAATTAACTTCTGTAGACAAAGCGAATGTACTCGAAACCTCTCGATTGTGGAGAGATGTTGTTTCTGGTTATGTAGCTGAAAACTATCCAGAAATAGAGCTAGAGCATCAGCTGGTAGATTCTTGTGCAATGAAAATGATCCAGAATCCTGCTCATTTTGATGTAATTCTTACCGAAAATATGTTTGGTGATATTCTATCTGATGAAGCGAGTGTCCTGGCTGGTTCAATGGGGCTTCTTGCTTCGTCTTCAATTGGCGAGGATTGCGGACTGTTCGAGCCGATTCACGGCAGTGCACCGGATATTGCGGGGCAGGGGATTGCTAATCCATATGCATCAATATTAAGTGCAGCAATGATGCTGCGTTGGTTGAGTCTCGAAAATGAAGCTAAAGCGGTGGAGGCTGCGGTATACAGTGCTATTGAAAACGGGGTATTAACTCGCGATCTTGATAAAAATAGCGATACATCTACCAAAGACGCTACGCTAGCTGTTATCGAGTATCTTTAGCGTTATATCATTTTCTTTTCCTGCCTAATACAACTGAGGCAGAGTAGTCAAATAGCTCTGACCTCAGTCTAACCGGACTTTTCTTAATGATTTGTAATTTTTTCCTGCCACGCCGGGTCATTACTAGTGCATAGAAGTTTAATAGGTGGCGTTGATTGGATTTCAATTAGCCTATAGTATTGACTGCCGTTTTTACACAAAGCCCCCTAAATAAGAGAGTTCGATTATATGAGCAGGCGACAGACCTTTTTGTTTTATCTAGTATTCATCCTCATTCAGCAGGCCTTTTCTTCGTATGCAGCTGCTTGGTCCAGCTCCGATATCGTTGCCTCTGTCAATGGGGAAACTATTGACCTGGATATGATTCGAAAGAGCAATCGTCTTGAGATCTATAATGCTGAAAAAGCACTTTATGATTTGCAGTATGCCTCCCTTCGCTCATTACTAATAAAGAAACTCATCTCCTTGGACCCTGCTTCCAAAGGAATGACGGAAGATCAGTATCTGAGCCGAAACGTTATTAAGCCTCGTGAAATAAGTGATCAGGAAGTTGACGCTTTTATCCAGTCCAGAAATATTCCAAAGAGTAAGATTAACACCAACTTAAAAGAACAGGTGAGACGGTTTCTATTGCAATCTGAAATCGCAGGCCAGATTGACCAATGGGTAGAGCAACAGGAAAAGAAGTACAAAATTGTCGTCAATCTAAAAGAGCCACTGGAGCCGCGTTTTGAGGTAAATATTAAACATTCTGCCTATCGGGGTAATGTTAATGCTCCGGTTACCATTGTTGAGTTTTCTGATTTTGAGTGTCCTTACTGCTCTCGCGCCAACGAGACACTCTATCAATTACAGGATATTTACGGTGACAAAATAAAAATTGTGTATAAGCATTTTCCGCTTTCCAGTATTCATCCTATGGCGCAAAAAGCTGCAGAAGCTACAATCTGTGCGCAAGAGCAGGGAATGGAAAAATTCTGGGAACTACACAATGTGTTGTTTGAAAACTTCAGAAGCCTGACCGTCGGTCAAATTAAGGATTTTGCTAAGAATATTGGATTGGAACCAGCAGCGTTTAATAGCTGCCTGACATCAGGAAAAAATAGCGAATTGGTCCAGCTGGACCTGAAAGAAGGAATGGAGCTAGGTGTTGAGTCGACCCCTGCATTTTTTATAAACGGGCGTTTTATCAAGGGGGCTCTTCCCCTCGATAGTTTTAAAGAGCTTATTGATGAGGAGCTTGCCAAATAACCAGGCAAGCCACCCTTATTGCCGATGCCGTAAAATACTCTAGCGCTTAGTTTTTATTGGCGCTAGTGATAAATTTTAAGATTTGTCTGAAGGATTGGCTCTTTTGTAGGATAATGCTTACATCATATTAAGCGATTTCGTATCGCCAGAATACCTCTATTGAGATTATACTTACTATGGCTGCAGTCAAAGGGATTTTTAGAATGAGTCGAAGTATCTACCGGAAATCGGATCCAATAAATAGTCAGTTTGAGAAAAGTCCACGTTTGGTCGTCAATGATCAGGGCTTTTTCTATAAAGTTAGAGGTGGTCGCCTAAATGGTCCATTTGAGACCGAAAAGGAAGCTCGTTCAGATTTGCGAGTTTTCAAGCAAGTGCTTGCTATTGAAGAGCAACTGGATACTGAAAATTTGCGGATATTTTCCTAGTATCACCTAACTACCGATGTCTTTTAAAAACCAGAACCTTAGGGTTCTGGTTTTTTTATGGAATCAACAAATCAATATCTAAGAGTGAAATTTGTAGATAGCTGCCTAAGAATTCACGATTTAGTTAAACTCCATTCAAAACTCGAGCGAATTGATGCTTACTTCGACATAGAATTCGCCTGCTTCGGTTGAGAAAGGGACAATAACCAAATTTGAAGTTTGTGGTCGAGTAAGCTCTCTGTTTGGACCTCGAATGACTTTGGGAATACCCATTTCAAATGTGTAGCCCTTGTCCTCCAGCAGTTCTCTCGCGTTTCCCGCGACCATATTAGCCAGCTCACCAACAAGATCCGCTACTTTGTCATTTAATTCATCAAACTCTTCTCCCAACATTTTTTCTGCAATGTGCAATATAACCGCTTTAGAAAAGGTCAATGCGATAGTGCCTGAGGCCTGAGGTGAGGATAGAGGGATTATCCCGGTGACATCTCCTTCGGGCAGGTTGGTTGGCTCCAGTTGGAAGCCGGAGGCCCTTGGTTTGAGGCTAGCCATAGTCACCAGTACATTTGACATTGATGAGAGAAAAGGACTGATGAATTCTATATTCAAGATATCTCCAGTTAGCGGATAGCCAGCGATTAATGTTCGGATCTATACCAAAGTGTAGACCTTGAACTACCTGGTTTACAAAAACAGGCCTGATTATTATCCCAATATCGAAATAACCTGGCTTAATCCATGTTGAAGCCGGGAAATATCTTCTTCGTCATTGTAGAGGCCGAGAGATACTCGAACACAGTGTTTATGACCGAGTGCTTTCAGGTAGGGTTGAGCGCAGTGATGGCCTGCTCTTACCGAAATATTTTCGCTTGCGAGAATACTGGCAATATCATGGGAGTGAAACTGATTGCTGGTAAAAGACAGTATATGATGACTTTCCGGATCAGAGATTACAGTAAAGCCTAAAGAGCGGGTATGTGATAATGCCTTTTGAATGAGTTGCTTTTGTCTACAGACTTCTTCTTCCAGATTAATCCTTGCCAGAAATGAAAGGCACGCACTTAAACCGGCAATACCAGGCATATTCGGACTTCCTGCTTCAAAACGGCTAATATCCTCAACTAACTGATAATTGCTATTAGTCAGATCAGCCTGGACCCGGTTAACTATTCCGCCGCCGAGTTTTAAAGGGGTCAGTTTTTCCGGTTCACGACAGTAGAGTGCTCCGATGCCCGCAGGCGAGTAGAGTTTATGTCCGGAAAATGCATAAAAATCACAATCGAGTTCAGTAAATTGAGGCTTACTGCCTGAAACCGCCTGGGCGCCATCGACCAGGGTGCTTACTCCATAATCTCTGGCTCTCTGAATCATATTATTTAGTGGTAATTTGAGTCCCGTTAAGTTACTTTCATGGCTAACAGCGAATAGAAGACAGTTTTGAGACAGATAAGTATCCAGTTTCTCCAGATCCGGGGCGCCATCGGTCTTGAGCGGAAGAATGTTCAGTTTTGCGCCGGTAGTTTTTGCAAGTCGCATCCAGGGAAGCAGGTTTGCATGGTGCTCTAGCTGGGTAACCAGAATAGAATGGTTTGAATTAGCTAATCCCTGAAAATGGTTGGCCACCAGGTTTATCGATTCAGTTGTTCCGCTGGTAAAAATATATTGAGCAGGAGAGCCGCCAAACCGGCTTGATAACTGAGTTCTGGTTTTGCTAAGAAGCTCTTCCGCCATTTCACTAAAAGAATACATCCCTCTATGCGGGTTTCCATGCCCTTGTGATAGGTATCTACTCATCGCCTTGATTACTTCTTCTGGCAACTGACAGCTGGAGGCGCTGTCCAGATAGACCTGCTCTGAGTGCTTTAATGCGGGAAAAAGTGCTTTGATTTTCAATAATCCTGAAGCAAGTAATGGAATATTGGGAGAGTAATTGATCTATAAGGGTCGAATCAAGTTAGTGGCCGAGCTTTGTTGAAAACTTAGTGTCACATTATTGAAATTATGGTTATTTGCTTGAGTTTTGCCGATTTGTCCCCATCAATGAACGAACGCGGTCATATTTGCGGTAGAGTTGTCAATCTATCCAAGGTACAATTCCGCGGTTCATTTTTTCACAAGAGTGTTTGAAATAGCTTTTGGGGGCAGGTAATGCACAGCCGCCAAACAGTGCTATTTTTCTGTCTCAAAGTTGAGACTAATAAAATTTATAAAAATATCAGGAAGTTATAATCCATGTTTGGGAATATCCTAACCAAAATATTTGGTAGCCGAAATGACCGAGTAGTCAAACAGCTAAATAAACGTGTGGCTAAAATCAACGCGCTGGAAGAAATCTACCAGCAAAAAAGTGATGAGGAGTTAACCGCCTGTACCACTGCTTTCAAAGAAAGACTGGCGAACGGCGAAACTCTGGACGATATCCTGGAAGACGCTTTTGCCGTTGTGCGTGAAGCAGGTAAGCGAGTCCTTAATATGCGCCACTTTGACGTACAGATGATTGGTGGGATGGTCCTGAATGAAGGAAAAATTGCGGAAATGCGTACCGGTGAGGGTAAAACACTGGTGGCGACGCTGGCTGCCTACATAAACGCGCTAAGTGGTAAAGGCGTTCATATTATAACGGTCAACGATTACTTGGCGCAGCGTGATGCTGACTGGATGGGACCACTATATGAATCCTTAGGCTTGAGTGTTGGCGTAATTCTTTCTGGCCAGGATCATGAAACCAAGCGCGCAGCCTATGCTTGTGACATAACTTTCGGTACCAATAATGAGTTTGGCTTTGACTACCTGAGAGACAACATGGCTTTCTCTATTGAAGAGAAAGTACAAAGAGATTTACATTACGCAATTATCGATGAGGTCGACTCTATCCTGATCGATGAAGCAAGAACTCCACTGATTATCTCCGGAGCGGTTGAAGACAGCTCCGACATGTATCGTCAGATTGACAAGTTGATTCCAAAACTTGAGCCGCAAACTGATCCGGAAGATCAGCAAAGTGGTGACTACACTGTTGATGAAAAATCCAAGCAGGTTCACCTGAGTGAACAAGGACAGGAAAAAGTAGAGGAGCTATTGCTCGCTGCCGGTCTATTGGCTGAAGGAACATCGCTTTATAATGCCAGTTCGATTTCTCTACTACATCATGTTAATGCCGCACTGAGAGCTCATACCTTATTTAAGAAAGATGTAGATTACATCGTTAAAGATAACGAAGTGGTTATCGTTGACGAGCACACCGGTCGTACAATGCCCGGACGTCGTTGGTCAGATGGATTGCACCAGGCGGTTGAGGCCAAAGAAGGTGTCGATATTCAAAATGAAAATCAGACATTAGCTTCTATCACATTCCAGAATCTTTTCCGTTTGTATGGAAAGCTTTCCGGTATGACCGGTACGGCCGATACTGAAGCATTTGAGCTTAATCAAATTTATGGTCTGGAAGTAATCGTGATTCCAACTAATCGTCCGATGCAGCGTATTGATCACGGTGACCTGATTTTCCTTACCAAGCAGGAAAAATATATGGCCATTATCGAAGAGATTGAGCAACGTACTGCCAATGGTCAGCCAGTCCTGGTTGGGACCGCTTCAGTTGAGTCTTCTGAAATTTTGTCTAATGTTTTAAAGCAGAGAAAAATCAAACATCAGGTGCTTAACGCTAAGTTCCATGCCAAAGAAGCAGATATTATTGCTGAAGCTGGTCGTCCCGGTAATGTCACTATTGCCACTAACATGGCTGGTCGCGGTACCGATATCGTACTAGGCGGAAATCTTAAAGCTGATTTAGCCGCGCTTAAAAATCCAAGCGACGAGCAGGTTGCAAAACTAACTGCTGAGTGGGAAGAGCGCCATCAAAAAGTACTGGATGCTGGTGGTCTGGCAATTATCGGTACTGAGCGTCATGAGTCTCGTCGTATCGATAATCAGCTTCGTGGTCGTTCTGGCAGACAGGGTGATCCGGGAAGCAGCCGATTCTACCTTTCACTGGAAGATGATCTGATGCGAATTTTTGCTTCTGAGCGCATGGCATCGATGATGCAAAAAATGGGCTGGGAAGAAGGTGAAGCAATCGAACACAAATGGGTTTCTCGTGCTATTGAAAATGCCCAACGTAAGGTCGAAGGTCGCAACTTTGATATCCGTAAGAGTCTGCTTGAATATGATGACGTTGCCAACGATCAGCGTAAGGTTATCTATGAACAGCGTGCTGACTTAATGTCGACCGAAGACGTATCAGAAACCATCGAGTCATTACGATATGACGTCATTTCCAGCGTATTTGCTCAGTATATTCCACCACAAAGTATTGAAGATATGTGGGATGTTCAGGGGCTGCAGGATCGTCTGCGTGCTGATTTTGCTATCGAATTGCCCGTCCAGAAATGGTTAGATGAAGACGATAATCTGCATGAAGAGAATTTACGTCAAAAGATCATTGATGCTTTATCTGAAGAATATCAGCGTAAAGAAGAGCTGGTTGGAGAAGTAGTCATTCGTCACTTCGAAAAATCGGTTATGTTGCAGAATCTCGACAGCGCCTGGAAAGAGCATCTGGCAGCTATGGATCATTTGCGTCAGGGCATTCATTTGCGTAGCTATGCGCAAAAGAATCCCAAGCAGGAGTACAAAAGAGAAGCTTTTGAGTTGTTTGCCGAAATGCTGGAAAACATTAAGTTTGACGTTATTGGTATTTTGTCAAAAGTCCAGGTGCGTGATTCAGAAGATGTTGAAGCGATTGAAGAGCAACGTCGACGTGAAGCGCAATCACACGATGTTCGCTATCAGCACGACCAGGAGTCAGCGATGCACCAGGGCGGTGAAGCAGATGATGCACACACTCCCTATAAGCGAGATGGTGACAAAGTTGGCCGTAATGAGCCCTGTCCTTGTGGTTCAGGTAAGAAATACAAGCAGTGTCACGGAAAATTAAAGTAACTTTAAAAATAAGATGTCAATAATCCGGGTAGCTGCAGCTATTATTCTGCAGGACGATAAAGTTTTAATTGCTCAGCGTCCTGCTGATAAGCACAAAGGTGGCTACTGGGAATTTCCCGGTGGAAAAATTGAAAACGGAGAATCTCCGGTTGAAGCTCTTAAGAGAGAAATCTTCGAAGAGTTGAATATTCATATTCAGTCCGCGCGGCCTTTCACTACTGTTGATTTTGAATATCCAGAAAAAAAAGTCTCCCTTGAATTTTTCATCGTTGAACAGTTCAAAGGAGAGCCACATGGCGTCGAAGGCCAGCCCGTTCTTTGGGCTAGCAAAAGCAAGCTGACAGACTTCAAATTTCCGGAAGCTAATCAGCCTGTGGTGGAGAAGCTTTTATTTGGCTAAGACTGGGTCATCTGGAGGCTCAGGCACTAGTAAACAGTATCAGTAAACCGATTCCCACCGCGATCATAGGGACTGCGTCCAGAAAGGCAGCCATTATCATTGTTTTTACCTGCAGGTCTTTAGCTAGCGATGGTTGACGAGCTGCTGATTCCACAAATTTCGCCGCAACTTTACCAATTCCAAGGCCTGAGCCAATAGCCGCGCCGGCGATAATGATGGCTGTTGCAATCAAGCTTGCCGCCTTGATTAAATCGACTGATTCCATTGTTTGATCCTCATGTTTTTGTTGGCAGTAGAGATCTTATATTGTTTTCAATTGAATGATAATAATGTTATTTGTGATAATATTGTTTTTATATGAGAACAATTGGCGGAGGTTTCGATGAGTCGCTGGGAAGGCGTAGAAGAATTTGTTGAAGTCGTTAATAGCGGTTCCTTCTCCGCCGCGGCCGAGGTTTTGGGGATTTCCAAGAGTCATGTCAGTCAACAGATCAGCAGGATTGAAGAGAGGCTCGGTAGTCGTCTGCTGCACCGTACGACTCGCAAGTTAAGTTTGACTGAAGTCGGTGAAGCTTTTTATCAAAAATGTAGTCACATTGTAGAAGCTATGGATGAGGCTGAAACTTCTGTAACTCAGCTTCATCAATCCGTTAAGGGAACTCTGAAGATAGCGTCGCCGTTTCTACTTGGTGAAACTTTTCTGGTACCAGCCATTTCAGAGTTCATGCTTGAATACCCTGAACTGGAACTGGAAATTGAGTTTACTAGTCGTCGAGTGGATTTGCTGGAAAATGATCATGATGTTGCACTTCAGGTAGGTGCTCGCAAGGACGTGAACGTGGTCAACGTTCCTCTAAGTCAGACGCGTTTTTATGTGGTTGCCAGTAAAGATTACATTCAGCGAGTGCATAAGCCTGTTACCTCGCCACGAGATCTGCAGAATCATCAATGTCTTCTTTTTATGGAGAAAGGTCGCAGCAAGCCATGGCGACTAAAGCGAAGCAATGATCAATCTGAGTGTCTTTTGAAAGTGAAAAGTCGTTGGCGCAGTAATAGTGGTCTCGCATTAAGAGCTGTAGCAAAAAGAGGGTTGGGGATAGCTTATTTACCGGACTACTATCTTCAGACTGAAGTCCTGAACGGCTCGCTCAGGGTACTGCTTCCAGAATGGAGTTTTAACCAAAGAGAAATTGTCGCTATATATCCGCATAAAAGACTGGTTCCGGCTAAGGTAAAGATTTTTACGGAGTTTTTAAAAGCGTATTTTCAAAGGCCCGAAAACCAGTTACAGATAGATTCGAATGTTTAGTACTATTGCACATACTAAGCTCCGACTATTCGATTTCGGCTATTTAATCTCGGTTACCGTATACTCTAATGTTGAATTCGTTGCGCGTTTTGCTGAATCTGCTCCAGACTCGGGGTTACCTCATAGCAATAATCATTGGTGCCTTGCCAGGTAATCTGATTAACAATGCTGTTACTGTCATAAGTTACCAGTCGCGAGCATTCGTCATCTTTTCCGCCGAGATCGAAAAGCGTAAGTCCGATACCTATGCCGGTATGACGGCTGCGCGTGCCTGTGCCGATAGAAACCGCAGCATTGCCGGGTTCGCTACTTTGATTAATCCACTCAGCATAGTGCCTGTCGCCTACATGCTGTTGCCTGCTGGGCAGACCCCAGTACTTGAACAGTTCATCAATATGCTGCCCCTTCCAGGCACTGATTCGGCTTTCCACCTGCTCAACCGGAATTGAACTGCAAGCTGAAAGGCAAAGGGCTACGAGACTTAACAGTGCTCGGTTTAAAGCTTTGTAGTTCATAGGCTCCCCTTTATTTCCAATTGATATCGATCCCAAGTTAGTACTGGGCTAAAGCGTTGACTTTTAGTAGAATACCGCCTTTTCATCCTAGCAAAAATAGCAAGACTTTACGATGATCGAAGTAACATCCATAAAAGAGCAGATTAAAGACCTTCTGGCGCGCAAAGAGACGCTTAGGGGGTATCTTTGACTATGATGTCAAAAAAGAGCGCCTGGTAGAGGTAGAGAGAGAATTAGAGCTGCCTGACGTGTGGAATGAGCCTGAGCGAGCGCAAGCCCTGGGCAAGGAGCGTTCGAGTCTCGAAATTGTCGTTAAAACCATTGAAAACCTTGACGCAGGGCTGGACGATGCAGACGATCTTCTGGAAATGGCGGTCGAAGAAAATGATCAGGATACGGTCGATGCTTTGCTCGGCGATCTCGATACCATGGATCAGGAACTGGCCAAGCTGGAGTTCCGCCGGATGTTTAGTGGCGAAATGGATACCCAGAACGCCTATATCGATATTCAGGCGGGTTCTGGAGGTACCGAAGCGCAAGATTGGGCTGATATGTTACTGCGCATGTACTTGCGTTGGTGTGAAAGCAAAGGCTTTGATGCTGAATTGATCGAAAAGTCCGATGGAGAAGTCGCGGGTATCAAGAGCGCGACGATTTACGTCAAGGGTGAATATGCATTCGGCTGGACACGCACCGAAACCGGAGTTCATCGACTGGTTCGAAAATCTCCGTTTGACTCGGGCAACCGTCGCCACACTTCATTTGCCAGCGTTTTCTGTTATCCGGAAGTGAAAGACGATATCGAAATCGAAGTAAACCCGGCGGATTTACGAATTGATACTTATCGTGCCAGTGGGGCCGGTGGGCAGCACGTTAATAAAACCGATTCGGCGGTTCGTATTACCCATATACCAACGAATACTGTGGTACAGTGCCAAAATGATCGTTCGCAGCACAAGAACAAAGATCAGGCGATGAAACTTTTGAAAGCAAAGCTCTATGAGCTGGAAATCCAAAAGCAAAATGCGGAAAAGCAACAGATGGAAGATTCCAAATCGGATATTGGATGGGGCAGCCAGATTCGCTCCTATGTACTCGATCAGTCTCGAATAAAAGATTTGAGGACCAGCTATGAGTCGACCAATACTCAGGCTGTGCTTGACGGCGATCTGGACGGGTTTATTGAAGAAAGTTTGAAGGCCGGGTTGTAAAGCCTGGTTTCGAGCAACGGGCTAAGAGCAATAATTTTTTAGAACCAATTTATTAATTTTAAAACTGAAGCAAAGAAAAAATCATGAGCAATCAAGAAAATCAACCACAAGTGAATGAAGCGGCAACTGAAGATAACAAGTTAATTGCTGAGCGTCGTTCGAAACTTGAAAATATCCGAGAAAACTGTCCGGCCAATGCTCACCCGAACCATTTTAAACCGGAGCAATACGCTGATGATTTGCAAAAGGAATTTGGTGATAAGGATAAAGAAACCATCGCAGAGCTGAACAAAGTTGTCAGTATCGCCGGTCGTGTCATGGCTAAACGTGGTCCTTTCTTTGTGGTGCAGGATATGAGCGGTCGCATTCAGGCATACGCCAGTAAAGATACGCAAAAAGACATGAAAGAACGCTGGGGCGGTCTCGATATTGGCGACATCATCGGTGTTAAAGGTCAGCTTAAACTTTCGGGTAAGGGTGATCTGTTTGTCAGCATGGACGAGTATGCCTTACTCACCAAGTCGCTTCGTCCGCTGCCCGAAAAATTCCACGGTCTTGCTGATCAGGAAATGAAGTATCGCCAGCGTTATGTTGATTTAATCATCAACGAAGATACCCGCAAAAACTTCCTGATGCGTAGCAAAGTGGTCGAAGGTATCCGCCGTTTTCTGGTTGAGCGAAATTTTATGGAAGTGGAGACGCCGATGCTTCAGGTGATTCCAGGTGGTGCGGTTGCTCGTCCGTTTGTGACTCATCACAACGCGATGGATATTGATATGTTCCTAAGAATCGCGCCTGAGCTTTACCTGAAACGCTTGGTAGTCGGTGGATTTGATCGCGTATTTGAAATTAACCGTAACTTCCGTAACGAAGGATTATCAACTCGTCACAATCCGGAATTTACCATGTTAGAGTTTTATCAGGCGTACGCAGATTATAACGATTTGATGGATCTGACCGAAGAAATGTTGCGTACAGTAGCGCAGGATGTGTTGGGGACGACTACCGTTATCAATACTGTAAAAGATGCTGAAGGCAATGTGACCGAAGAAATTACCTATGATTTCGGTAGCAAGTTTGAGCGCTTGTCCATGGTTGATGCAATCCTTAAATATAATCCTGAATTCGACGAGTCTGTATTCCGTAATCCGGAAGAAAATTTCGAAAAAATTCGTGAATACGCCAAGCAGCTTCATGTCAAAGAGCCTGACGTTGAAGGCGTTTGGGGACCCGGTAAATACATTTGTGAAATCTTTGAAGAAACAGCAGAGCACAAACTGATTCAGCCGACATTTATCACTGAATACCCATGGGAAGTTTCGCCTTTGGCGCGTCGTAATGACCACAATCCTTTCATTACCGATCGTTTCGAGTTCTTCGTTGGCGGACGTGAAATCGCCAATGGTTTCTCGGAGCTTAATGATGCTGAAGATCAGGCGGCACGTTTCCGTAAGCAGGTTGAAGAGAAAGATGCCGGTGATGATGAAGCGATGCATTACGACGCTGATTACATAAACGCCCTTGAGTATGGTTTACCACCAACTGCCGGTGAAGGGATTGGTATTGATCGCCTGGTTATGCTCTTCACTGATTCACCTACTATTAAAGATGTTATCCTGTTCCCGCATATGAAACCTCAGGGATAAGATAATCGCAGATTAAGTTTTAAGAAAATGCGCATCCATTGATGCGCATTTTTTATGTTCAGGATGAACCTGCAAAAAAATACCAAATAAAAACAATGAGAGCTCCATGAAAATTATTTTCAGTCACGGTAAAGAGAGCGGCCCTAAGGCAACTAAAATCACAGCCATGCAAACCGTTGCATCTGAGCTTAACATTGAAACGGAAAGTCTGGATTATCGAGGGCTCGAAACTGTAGAGACGCGAGTTGAAAAGTTACTCGAATACATTGAACAAGAATGTCGGGATGAAAAAATCGTTCTTGTCGGTTCCAGTATGGGAGCTTATGTGAGTCTTGTCGCCAGCCAAAAGTTGAAAAATGTTATTGGACTGTTTTTATTGGCACCTGCGGTACATTTTCCCGGATACGAAGTAGAGGGGATGAGCTTTGAGAATTTACCGACGTCCATTATTCACGGTTGGAATGATGAAATTATTCCGGTAGAAAAAGCCATTCAGTTTGCGCAGGAGTATCAACTGGCCATTCAGCTGGTGGCGGATGACCACAGGTTGTCAGAGTCAATACCTTTGATTAATGAGCAGTTTAGGTCGTTTTTGAATAGTCTGAAAACTCTCTGAAATTGACCATAATTTGAGAAACATGCTAAATTTTTTAAGATTAATTCTAAATGGATAGAAAGATATCTGCGAACACGCCGTTAGAAGAATATCATGGAGTGCCGAAAGGATGGAGCAAAGATGAGTTAGTTAAAACTCACCTTGCTTTGGGCGGAGAGTTTGATATAAGTCCTGGAGAAATCTCTGAACCGGGGGCTCCTTCTTGGTTACCAGACCGCTATAACTGGCTACAATATCGAGCAACTTTGTATAAAATTGCTGAAGGCGTTAAATCTTGCGATAAAGCATGTCTTGAGCTGGCGGTAAGATACATTGAATTAAATTATTTTGGTTCCTACTCAGGCTTTATACGAGAGCGTCTAGCGAGAAATCTAAAAAACAAACCATTAAATCGACTGCAAGTGGAGCGTTTATGTCGTCACTTTCAAAATCAGATTGAAAATAAACAATGCTTCCAGGAATTCAGAGAATATCTAAAGTTGTGGAAACTTATTAAAAAGCAGCTGAGTGATTAGAAATTAGTCAACTCCAGCAAAGCCATAATTAAAACTTTACATTCAAGGACAAGGAGGATTATTTGCAATCACTTCGCTTGCAATATTTCTAAAAATTGACTGTTCTTCAGCGCTTGCACCTACACCATCTAAATCTGGTAAATTACGAGCTTCTTTCCCGGTAATGACCTCATAAAAAACGTACGCTGTCAAAAGAGCGCCTTTGGGATTTGAATGATTACCATCACTGTCATGTAGAGATATATCGGGATGCCGAGCAATGACTTCATTCCAGACCAGACCTACCGGTGCTACACAGGCAGGTTCTGTTGCAGAAATACTTAAGTGGAGCTGGTGGATTCTCATGCCTTCCTCTGTATCTCCCTTACGTGGCCACTCTGGAAACAGAATCGGGATAGCCCCCCTCATTTTGATCTGTCTGATCCACATTTCCGCAGCATCGGTAGGATAAGAATAGAGACCGGATGTAGAGTATTTTTGTGCCTGCAAAATAATATGTGTCCAGTTTCTCGCTTCGATACTTTCCTGAGTGACTCCGTCTCCAACGCGTTCATCTAAAAATTTCCAACCAGGAGCATTAAAGCTAAGTGCTGACTTATCTTTTTCTCCAGTCTCAATTAATTTCACAACTAGTCCCGGCAGGTTATTTACCTCGCTATGACTGTTGCCTATAAACAAGAGCTCAAAATCTGCTGGAGGAGCTGAAGCCATGTCATATCCTGAATCACTTCCAGAATCATCTATATTACAACCACTAAAAAAAAGAATAAGAAAAAGAAAAGAAACTAGTTTATGGCTTTTAGGTAAAAGCGAGCGAAGCATTACACCACTCCTTCTGTTACGGGAGTGGCTATTACAACGTTTTTTCTCTCTGAATAAATTTCAAATAGATGATGAAAAAGTGATTTTTTCTAATTCAAGTACTTAATGAAGAGGTACACTTTGATAAATGTCTGCAATTTCCGAATCAACTTGGCTATAAATGACTCTTTTGCTGGATTCAGATATAGTGAAGTCATTAGTTTGGGTACCTGTTTTTTCGAGAACAAGTTTCGACTGTCCTGTTTCAAAGTCGTAGAAATAAATACCCGGTACTTGTGTATTAATTCTGATGTAGTAAGCTCCCCTGGATGTCAGCTGCCAATGCAGCCAGTTTATTTTGTTGAACTCGGAGAGTATTAGTGACTCTTCTCCACCGCTGGCAGGGATTCTCCATAATCCGTCCTGATGAAATTTTGTAAAATAAATCCAGCGCCCGTCATATGAAGCCCGAGGGCCATAGCCTCCCTTTTCTGTTAGTTGTTGAAACGAATAACCGCCTTTTTGAGCTAGACTGACCTTCCAGAGCTGCCAGTCACCACTCCTTTTACTGGAAACAATTAAATCGCTATTATCTGCCATAAAAGTATAATTGTAGGCGTCAAAGTTTTCGTCGACTACTGTCGTTAGCTCCCTGCTTTCCAGTGACAGTCGGTAAAGCTTTTTATTGTGTCGAAAGAGTAGTTGAGAATCATCATGTGACCAGCGTAGTGGAGAAAAATCGACTCCTTCATCAAAAAACGTTAACTGTTTTTCTTGTTCTTCTTCATCATGTAGCCATACTTGAGATTTACCACTACGATTTGAAAAAAATACGATTTGCTTCTTATTATGTGCTGCGCGAGGTGATAAGTCCTGCCGCGAAGACTTGATCAGTGCTTTTCGCTCAATAGGTGACGGGGGTTTACTGGACTGAAACGAACCCAATGTTGCGAACCATATATTCTGCTCACGTATTAATTCGACTGCCGATAGTCGGTTTTGAGTCGGTGAATAAGTTGGTTGAGTTAACCGTGGATCAAAAGCAAATGTTTCCTTCGCAACTCCATCAATACTAACCTGTTCTACTTTGCCCTGACTGAAGAGTAATAACTCAGATGAGTTTTTCCATAAAACTCTGACCAGGCGTTGATCAATTTGATACTGGTACATAGGTTCTGATGTTTTTTCATTGATAATCAACACTTCTGTCGCTGTTTCGTCAAGATAGTTGAGAACAGCCAGGTACTTGCCATTCGGCGACGCTTCAACCCAGAAATGGCCAAGTTCACTTTGTGGTGGAAGAGTCACCTGTTGCTTTTGTCCTGTATCAGGATGATATTTATAGATGGTATAAGGCTCGTTAAGAGAAGGTCTATCCGAAAAAACAAAGGCATTTTGATTCGCAAGCCAACTAATTTTAGGCAAACTGCGGGTACCGCAATTTAGTAAGTGTCGAATCTCATCGCTATTTCCACTTTCCTGAACTCCTGGGACGGTTTTCAGCCAGATGCTACAGCTGCGTTCGTTTAAATTATCCCATCGCACAAAAGCAATCTTATCGTTTCCGAAAGAAATACTGGCGTTTATGTTCAAGGCGGCAGAACTAACCAGGGTCTGTTCGCTCTGAGTTTCAAGGTTTTTCAAAACAATATGCCAGTTCGATGAACTCTCTGGTTGCCGGCTATAAACGAGATAATGGCCATCGAATGAATAGGCTGGATAAGCCTCCAGGCCAGGAGCGCTAGTCAGTGGAGAAAACGACAGATGATGCGTTTCTGAGTTCTTTGATCTTGGGGGAGTTTCATCATTTGAAGATAAAATGTTGAGTAATGATGAGTCAAAAAGCAGCGTTGATAACATTAGGGCTAGAATAATACTGATGCCGCCTATATAAACGCCAATCCTTCTGGAAAAAGCTCTCGTAGAAATCGGAGTTTGCTCATTTCTGATTACACTGTGAGCTGTTCTGATATTCGATAAGTCTTGCCTGATCTCTTTACGGGATACGGGTTGAACTTCACTGATTAACCGATAACCTTTTTTAGGGATGGTTTGAATGATTTTCGGAGACTGAGCAGAGTCGCCTAGTATCTTTCGAAGCTGGGTAATGGTGCGGTTTATTGCATTGTCGCTGACAACTGCTCCGCGCCAGACTTTGTCTACCAGAATCTGCCTGGTCACCAGCTGTTGCTGATGCTCCACCAAAAAAACAAGCACTTCCATTAGCCTGGGCTCGATACGATAAACTTCTTCACCTCGTTCTACTGTGAGAAGTTCGGTATTAATTCGGCAGTCGGCTAGTTGAAATTCAGCACCAGATGACAATTCTAAAACTCCCTGATTTCAAGTCTAACTTATTGATTTGGTTAATAATCACTTTTTCATCATCGATAAATAATCGGGCAGATATCGCCTAACATTGAGTATATCGTTAAGCTAGTGACAAAATCGATTGTTGACGACACTATAAGTGAGAAATCAGCTAATAATCAAACGAATTGGGAATGGGTATTAGGAACAATGATAATAAACAGTGATAAATTTCTTGCGTATGTTTCTGGAAAAATGTGTAAGGGGCTAACGCAAAAACTATTGATACTATTTGGGACTAGTTGTTGGCTATTACTTTCGTCATCAGTTTTCGCGTTAGAGGAAAAATCATCTGCTCTAAAGCAAGTTAATGCTCAAGTTTATGTCGCATTTCAAAAAACAGCGCTACGTTTTAACGATAGTAATGTGATTATTATTGAGGGTGACGACTCGCTGGTTATTGTTGATGCGAACGACAATCTTGAAAATGCTCGCATGCTAGTGGAGGAAGTCAAAGCCCTGAGCGAGAGGCTTGGCAGTAAACCGATAGAGTATGTGATTAATACTCACTGGCACAGCGACCATACCTTGGCAAACGCGATTTACAAACAGTCATTTCCCCAGATTCGTGCTTTTGTTGGACATCAGAACCTCCCTGAACTTATCGAAAACAAAACTATTCCGCAGCTAGAAGAAAAAATTAAAAGATACATTGTCGCGATAGAAAAAGCGGAGAAAGAGCTTGCCGCGGGAACTGAAGACAAGGAGCTGGCACAAAAGATTAAAAACGCCAAACAGCTCGTCGCCGAGTTCAAGCAACTGGATATCCCCAAACCAACGATTACCTTTGAACATTCCATGCTACTTGATTTCAAAGGGCCTAAGATAGAACTACTCAATTTTGGACGTGCACATACCGAAGGCGATACTATTGTCTATTTGCCTGAGCAAAAGCTATTACTCTCCGGTGACTTGTTCGATCAGTTGCCTTACGCGGGACATGGATACCCTTCAGAGTGGCTACATACACTCAAGTCAATCGAAAAGCTCGATTTTGATAGCGTTGTTCCCGGACATGGCGCTCTGCAAAAAGGTAAAGTCCGACTAAATGCCATAATCAGTCTACTTGAAGATGCGCTCGACCAGGCCAAGTCTGCGCTCAATGATAAAGTGCCCCAAGAAGACTTTATAAAGAGTATCGATTTGCAAGTTTATAAAGAGCGCCTGGGACCGCTGGATGCGACAGGGGAGAGGGCTTTTGGACATTTTATTCCAGGTTTTTTTGAGAGGGCTTATCAGGAGGTTAATGGGGAAATTAAGTAGTTGGAAATCTTTTTCAGGGAAGACAGGAAATTATCTAAAGGGGACTTCCGCTTTTTTAAAAGCTTAGCAAAATTATTAGTTCAAGAGCATTTCGCAGCGCTGCGCTTTCCTGCGAGTTTCTTTTGGCCAATGCCCCAAAAGAAACCAAAAGGTCATTACGCTGAGTTAACTATTCCCTACTGACTTTCAATTTAATCAAAGCCTTTGGCAACACCCAACTTGAAGCCGATTCTTCAGGCAGGGTAAAAACTCGCTACGCTCAAACATTCACCCTGCTTGTCTGAAGAATCATCCATTCCACGAGTCCGTTAAGACAGCTAAGTAAAGCAATAGAATCCCTTTAATAGCTTCAACCAGAACAGGTCGAAATAAGTTAAAGGTTTGGATGGATTTTACAGCTTGAATTTAACTCAATTCGTAATTCCGGTGCTAAAGCAACCATGCCCAGCTTTTTGGCTGCAATTATACCGAGAGGGCGATAGCAATTGTCAGTCTTATCTATACAAAAGATTTGGGTGATACAAACGCGCTCATGTAAGAGTGCCAGCGCAGCGATAAGGGCTTTTTTGCCTAGACTTACAAGGATGTAAGGAATGCAGATTTTGCAGGAGCAAAAATCTGTCTTTGTGCAGCTCTTGGCAAAAGTGGGTCGCACGCAAGCACCGCGGTGCGAAATTCCTTTAAATAAAAACTTTTGCCAAGCTTTTACAAAAAAAGCGCAAGGTCCCCTTTAGTGAGATACCCGCTTTTATCTCTAAGAAAACTTACTAATAAGCACTAATTATCAAAGCACCCTCCATAACCAACCGCTATAGCCGGATCCTTCACAAGTAACATTCAGACTGATATATTTGGCCTTTTAGATGGCTAGACGTTTGAGAGGTAGGCCATGCCTTTAGTGGCGTTTTCCCCACTTCCTACATTTGAGCGCTTAATGGCGGAGCACCACGATGTGCTACCGCTGGATAAGGCTGAGCATCAGGATATTCGAGAGTTGCATGTGGGCTTACTTAACATGATGCCTGATGCGACCTTGCAAGCAACTGAACGTCAATTCATGCGTCTGGTAGGGGATTGTAATCAGATTGTTCAATTTTATGTTCATCTGTTTACTATTCCTGATATACCTCGCTCAACAGAAGCTCAGGCCTGGATTGATCAATACTACGAAACTTTTGACCAGGTCAAAGAGCATGGCCTGGATGCTTTGATTATTTCCGGCGCTAACCCGGCCAATCCAGAGCTGGAAAAAGAGAGTTTCTGGCCGATGCTGACGGAAGTTATTGACTGGGCGGCAGAGAATGTCACTTCGACGCTGTGTGCCTGTCTGGCCACTCATGCAGTGGTTCAGTATAAATATGGAATATGCCGTCAACCATTGCCGAATAAAAAATGGGGTGTTTACCGACATCGTCTGACCAAAACCGATCACCCGCTAACTCGCCATACCAATACAAAATTCGATGTGCCTCACTCCAGGTATAATCAGATAACACGCGAACAGCTGGAAGCCAAAGGATTAAGAACATTGGCGCAGAGTGAAGATGCTGGTGTCCATCTTGCGACAAGTGAGGATGGTATTCGACTGGTTTTCTTCCAGGGACATCCTGAATATGATGACTTCAGTCTGCTCAAGGAATATAAGCGAGAAATTGACCGCTGGCTGTGTGGAGAGCGCGCTGATTATCCGCCATTTCCCGAAAATTATTTTGAGAAACCTGTGGTTGAATACCTGCAGAAGTTTAAAGTTGAATTGGAAAACGCAAGAAAGAATGAGACTGCACGGCCAGAATGGCCGGAAGAGTGGCTCCTGGACCAGCTCGACAATACCTGGCGCGACACAGCGTTGTCGACCTTTAATAATTGGCTCGGACTAGTGTACCAGCTGACCAATAAAAATCCCAAGCTTCCATTTATGGAAGGGGTAGACCCATCGGACCCGCTTAAGGGGCTTTAACACTAAAATGGTAATAAAAAGTATTCTGCCCTGGCATCGATCAACACTTGTTCCGGTAATCACATTAGACTAATCTTTAGGTTAGAGCATGATTTAAGGAGACTAGTGTGCACCGGCATGAAATGGCAGAAATTCTGTTCGATCTAAAAAAGGAGCTAGAGGACAATCAGGCGCTTGACTCGCATGAGCGCCAGACAATGGAAGCTCTTGCTGAAGAAATCGAAATCAAGCTTGATGATCCACAGGCAGATTTAAATGGAGATCAGTATCTTCTTACCAAGCTCAAGGAAGCAGCTGAAGAGTTTGAAGCAAACCATCCCAAATTCACCAATATTGTGGGTCGAGTTTCGACTCTGCTATCAAATATGGGGATTTAGCTCTGGCTTCCAGCATTTCGCTTCTTCGAGGAATGCTGGAAATCAGCCTGTATCTCATAACGCGTTAAAATTGGAACGTCGTCACAATCTCACTTCTCTGTAAGAGATTTCTCACAAAAAGTGGGGATATTTCCTACTCTTATTGCTCGTTTGAAAGTGTAATATGCCCACATTCCATCGCGGAATGAAATTTCTTTAATTCAGGGTTAAATAACGAGAAAAATTAGGCTACGACAATGCGTAAGGAAGATCGCTCTAGTATCGCTGATAAAAATGACTTTGAACGCTCCGATAGACTCTACCAGACCAATGACGGTTGGTTTTTTACTATTCGACAGGGAGCATCTTTTGGTCCTTATCAAACTCGCCAACATGCAGAACAAAATTTGCAAAGCTTTGTCGAGCTAGTTGCTAAGTAGACCTGCCCAGCTCGTTAGCGGGCTATGCTGCCATTTTTCCTGTTTCCTACATTTATTGGCTGGATGTGTTACAATCGGCGGCTTTTAAACATTGGGTAATTTCATGAGCCAAAAATACGAGAGCTTTGAACTTAAAGCGAGTTATGGTGTTGGCCGTAACATGGGCGCACAACTTCTTAATCAGCCGTTTGACGGTCTGGATATTGAGGCGGTTGCTGCAGGATTGATTGACGCATTCTTGCAAAAAGAGAGTCAGGTAAGTAACCCTGATCTAGAAGAAGCTTTCCAGCATATCAGCAAAATTATGCAAGAGAAACAGGCTCAGCTTTCAAAGGAAGCAGCTGAAGCAGGTCGACTTTTCCTCGAAGAAAACGAGAAGAAAGACGGCGTTAATGTGACCGAGTCCGGGTTACAGTATGAAATCCTGACAGAGGGAAGCGGCGACAAGCCAAGCGCTACCTCGACTGTGCGTACTCACTATCATGGCACTTTGATTGACGGTACTGTTTTTGACAGTTCTTATGAACGAGGTCAGCCAGCAGAATTTGCTGTTAATGGAGTGATTAAAGGCTGGACTGAAGCTTTACAAATGATGACAGTTGGCTCTAAGTGGCGTTTAACAATCCCTTATGAGCTTGCTTATGGTGAGCAAGGTGCAGGCGGCGCGATTGCTCCTTATTCGACTCTGGTTTTTGATGTCGAGCTTCTGGATATTGTTGCTTAAGCGCTGTTCTCAGGAATACAAATACAGAGAAACAGAGAAGCCGCACCGCATCGGGAGCGGCTTTTTTATTGCCCCATCGAGGTTAAGCTAGAGTAATTTGCACTTATCCCACAACGACATAAACTCTTGTTCAAACTGAGTTATTAAAGCTCTATCATTTGAAACAATAATATTTTCCTGATTATATTCGGTCGCGCTTCGGGTCCAGTTAAAACTGCCACTGATCACATGCTTGTGGTCAATCAACGCAAACTTGTGGTGCATATGATTGGCACTTCGATCCACTTTAATTGCGATTCCCTTATTGGCCAGATGATAAATATCACTTCCCAGATCTTCCGCTTTATCATTGTCGGTAATTATTCGTATTTGAACTTTACGGTGATAAGCATCTAATATAGTACGGCTGATATTGTCATCAGAAATGGTAAAAACACAGATATCAATCTGTTTCTTTGCGTGCTTTATTAGTGATGTAATTTTCTTAACTGGCGCTTTTCCGGGACTAAAATATGCCTGATTTAGAGAAGTTTCATGCTGGTTTTGTACCTGAGCAATCAAACGAACTATTTCTTCAAGCCACTTTAGAGAGTCCAGATAATGTTCCTGGTTGATAATAAAGTTATCACGCACCAGTTCAAAGGCTTTATTGCGAACAAAATTAAGTTGATCGGGTTCGTTCTGGAGCTTGTCGAAAAGAGTTTTAAAAGCCTGTTTTTCTGGTTTTGACAATTTGTAGTCAGCATAAGAAACAGTTAAAAGCTGTTCTATGTCGGCTAGTTTCATAAAGTCCCTGTTTTCGTCAGCTACAGCTATTCCGCTATATTAACGATAAATGGAATTCCCGGCCACAATTCCAGATGCAGATCTACTCGCCAGTGCTCCAGTATTTCTCGAAAGTTGGTGATTTTTCCAAGATCTGAGTTGGAGTCGAGCTTTATCTTAACCTGTCGGGTCTGGCCCGCAGGAATTTCGAAGCCGGCCAGATCAATTTGGGCGATGACTTTTTCTTTTTTCTCAACCCAAATTTCACTGTTCTCAATTACGATATCAAATTCTGTCGGGTTTTTAATTTCTACGTTAAATGACATCTTAGACAATGCTTTACCATTTAGCAGCTGTGAAAAATTCGGTAAGTCAAAATCAAAAGAATCCCAATCGACATCGTACTGAGCTTTTAGTAGCTGGCTTTTATGGTGCAAACTGGTTACCAGTCCACCGTGTAAAAAAAGCATAAAGGTTAATGTGATCAGCATACAGGAATAGGCGATCACCTTATTTTTTTGTCGTGGAGGCCTGGTATTCTTGACTTCTCCCATTAAACTGCAGGCAATGCGGGTACCTGCAGGTACGGCCAAAGTCAGGAAGAATATATTGGCGATAAAAAGTATTCCGGTTAGCTCTACTAAAGTCAGCTCTTCAAAACGCATAGCAAATTGAGCAATGCCAATAATTGGTAATGAAAAGAGTACACCAAAACCTAAAGTTACCCAGGGACGCTTGAACAAAGCTTTTAGCATTAACGTGTAACCGACTCGGTGGCGCTGTAAGGTCGGGGATATAAAGTCTATCCCGAATGTATAAAACAAAAATAAATAACTGAGGATAATCGAAAGCCAGCTTGCCCAGGAATAAGGATAGTAGCCAATCCAGAGAATAATTGACTGTGCGGTAAGATAGAATAGAAAGAGCTTCACTTCTTCCCACGCCTGAATCATCAGCGGAAACTCCCGCTCGGAGCCATCACTCAGGCCTGATTCTCTTTCAAAAACTGCCGAATATTGTTCTTTAATCGGGAAAAGAAACATTGAAGCAAGAACTAACGAGCCGGACATAATGGCGTTGGCGACAACTGTTTTGGCTTGAGAGTCATAAAGAAACATCGCGAGTTGTTCGGATATTTCATGCCAGGAAGTCGGGAAAAAATAATCCAGCAACAGATTTTTCAGGTTTTGCTCATTTTCCAGTAGCTGCCAGGTGAATAGTGAGAATATCGCCAGTCCGGCTAAAAGATAAACAAATAGCCATTGGAAGGTTTTACTGCGAATAAGCAAAATGGACTTCGGGGCGTGGAAAAAGGCTTCAGATAATTGTCGAGTTAAAGTCATAAATCAGTGGGCTTGGCTAATATTCGTTTTCTGGACTGATGGATGTCGATTAATTAGGACGTCAGTCTATCGAATAAAGTCGGAAAATGTAAAAAAAATTGTAAATATTGTCTTCTTGAGTCGATTAGCCTGTTTTGTGTAATGAATGTACGAAAATTGGATTTCTCCAACTATCATTGCATATGATAGCTTCAATATTTTAGTGGTTAGAAGATAACTTTATGTTTTATAAAGTTATTTTGGTTCGGAGCAACCATGGGATATTCAAGATAAACCTATCCAAATAACGATATGTTGAGATCACAATTTTGGAAAGAAATTAATTTTTTACCTGCGCTAGCGCTATTAATTAATTTAGTTATACTACGACACTATGAAGAGTTTCTACAAAGTAAGAATTTATTGAAAGTAATTCTACTTTACTAAAAGTGGTTAAAAAGTAGGTATCGAAAAAATACAATTCCAAAAAATGGAAATAGCTCTAAGTTTCACATAAGACCCTGTAAAAATGGATTATAAGAAGTCACTGTAATCAACCTTTTCCATTCTGAAAGCGGTGAGTTTGTGGGAGTTATACGTAATGAAATGTGTCTTTATTAAGTTTTTTATGCTGGAGAGACTCTGATAATGCATAGCCTCCTGACAGCTATTAGTAGGAGCTTAAGCACAAGATACCCACTGAGTTACATGTAAGGCTTTAAATAAAACTTTAGGAAAATAGTAGTATGCCAATTTTTATTTTGGGGATCTTAATACAAGTCGCTTTTGTAATTCATGTCGTTAAAACAGGAAGAAGCACGACGTGGATTTGGATAATCGTAATGTTGCCTTTGGCGGGCTCTATTGCTTACTTTCTTTTGGAAGTACTTCCAAACCTATCCAGAAGCAGGACAGGAAGAAGTGCGACAAAAAAGATCGTCAATACCTTAAATCCAAATAAGAGCATCAATCAGGCCACGGACAATTTCGAAGTAGCAGACACCGTCGATAACTCAATGCGCTTGGCGGATGAGTTAATGACAAAAGGAATGTTTAAGGAAGCGCTTGAGTTGTACCAGCGTTGCTTAAAAGGAATTCATAAGACTGATCCCTATATCATGTCTCGATGTGCCAGGGCTCAATTTGAAACCGGCGATTATAATGGTTCAAAAAAAATGCTAGATGGGCTTATAGAAGCAAACCCGGATTTTAAGGATGCAGACTGCCATTTGCTCTATGCGAGAAGCCTGGAAAAACTTGGAGACACTGACGGCGCGACTAAAGAGTATGAAGTGTTGGTTGATTATACCACTAGCCCTGAGTCAGCTTATCATTATGCGATGATGTCTCGAGAGCTGGGGCAGTCTCAGAAAGCAAAGGAATTGCTTAGTATCCTTGTAAAAAAGTCAGCAACTCAAGGCAAGCACTATCAATCGCTCCATGGTGAATGGATAAAAAAATCAAAAAATACGCTAAAAGAACTCGTTTAAAATAACGTCACCTATGTTAATTTGTGCGAGCATTATGGGATAACGAAAGCATAATTTATTTTTGTGGGAACACTCGTCATTGGCGAATATAACAGAGTTATCTACGTTTTATACTCGAGTATTGTGAATCTAACCAATCACTACGAAAGTTGAATTAATATACGGATGTTTATTTGTAAAGAAGGAAAGTAAATATGGATGATGTAAAAAAATCGAAACTAACCGGTGGGACTCTTTTTATTATTGCAATACTAATATTGATTTTTGGGAATGCTAGAACAATAGAAGTTATTGATAAGTTGAATTCTATTCAAAATACATTGGATAAAGTTCAAGAACAAACCTATAAATTGCAGGCTGAAATCGAAGAGTTGCGGAAAGAAAACGAAAAATTACGTGAAAACAAATCTGAATAAACGGCTAGCGGATTTTTTGCGTCGAAACAAAAGTGGTCTTTTCTGTCAAATATCGTGCTTATACTGCGAAAACTACTCCTTCTCTGTCTTTGGTTTTACAATAATTAATTGGACACATATTAAACCAGATCTACATGAAAGAGAGAACTTCGATATTTAACCGGAGTACGAAAAGAAACGTCTGGATTAACAGCTCTTTTTAGCAATTCGTAAGGATTTAAGTTATGGAAATACAGCCTCAACTTTTCGGCGGTGCGGTAGTCGCACTCCTTTTCCTCGTATTTAATGCTACATTGACCAAAGAAATTTTGACTTGGGAACCTTCGCCAGTGAAAAGGACTCTACTTTTGCTGGTCGTCTGGCTTGTTCCTGTAGTTGGTGCATTTTTCGCTTATAAATATCTTGATCTCAGTTGGTTTAAAAAGCCAACGAAAAAATCGAGCGGAGAACAAAATGTTGTCAGCGGGGCTTTATTAGAAATTGACGCAATATTTAACCCGGGCCAAAGACACGTTATTGAAGCCAGACAAAAAGAGCAGATGGAACTCAGTGAAGACGGGCAACAGCACAATAGTGACCGTGAAGAAATTGAAACTATCCTAAAAAAACAAGCTGACGAGTCAAGTAAAAATACATGACGAGAGTTTGAATTTCGACTATTTCAACTTCCGTTATAGGTGACGCTTCTGCCTCGCCGAGCGCTTATGCTGAGAGACTTTTTCTACCTGGTTCTGGGTCGACAGTGTTAGCCCAAGGAAATTACCTTTCAATTTGGACTCTGCATAATCTTTTTCAAGCGCCTGAGTAACCGCTGTATATCTTTCAGGAAAGAGATCTTCCACAGCTTGAGCGACGTACTCGTATAGCTTTTTCAAGTTAATCTGATGAGTCTGACCAGTCTTTTCAAAAATCCAGTCAGTAATAGCCATAAACTCGTCAAAAGGTTGGTCGGATAATACATGCGGCAGGGAGTACTTAAAACGGCCGGAGTTGCCAATCATATCCCAATAGCGGGCGAATCGGTTGACTCTCTGCAAGGTTGTAAAATCTACTCTGTCATTCGACAGGATATTAAATGGCGGGAGCGGGTTAAAGCGTAAGTCGAAGCTTTCCGTATGACGAATAATCGGACTGCCTTTTAAGCGCTTTAAAATACCCATTTGAATTTCATGGGGGTTACAGACAAAAAGCTCGTTAAAACTTTGTTTGAATGTTTCCAGTGTTTCTCCGGGTAAACCAAAGATCAAGTCGGCATGAATATGGGCAGTGGTTTGCTCTTTCAGCCAGACCAGATTGTCTTTCGATTTTTGGTTATTCTGTTTGCGACTGATATGTGCCTGAACCTCTTCATTGAACGTCTGTATTCCGACTTCAAACTGAAGAGAACCTTCAGGGAATTTTTGTAACGCTTCTTTCAGTTTTTCCGGTAAATGATCGGGAATAACTTCGAAGTGAAGAAAAAGCTCATTGTCCAGTCGTTCGAGAAAGAAGTCCAGGATCTGCAAAGTGGTTTTAATTTTTAAATTAAAGGTGCGGTCGACAAATTTAAAATGGCGCGCTCCACGTTGATAGAGCTTATCCATTTCTTCGAGAAAGCGCTCCAGCTCGAATGGATAAGAGGTCTTGTCCAGCGATGACAGACAAAATTCGCACTTAAAAGGACAGCCTCGAGAAGCTTCGACATAGAGAAGACGATGCTTGAGATCTTCTTCAGTATAAAGGTCATAAGGAAGTTGCAGATCTTTCAATTCAACTGGCTTTGAACGAAGAATTTTCTGCTCAGGTGATTTGCCATCAAGAATTTCGTTGCAAAGTTTATTAAAACTCAGATCCGCAGCACCAGTAACAATATAGTCGGCAAATTTGACAATCGATTGACCTTCGGTTTCGTAACTAACTTCAGGACCGCCCAGAATAATTGTTATCTGCGGGGCAACTGTTTTCAACTGGCTGATAACTGCCTCTGTTTCAATCACATTCCAGATATATACACCAAAGCCAACAATGCTCGGGTTGGATTCCAGAATCTGTTCGACGATATCAATAGCCCGTGTTTTGATGGTGAACTCTTTAATCTCACATTTTGATTGGAGTTCACCCAAATTGGCGTAGAGATAGCGTAAGCCAAGACTAGCGTGAATATACTTAGCGTTGAGGGTGGCGAGAATAATTTTTGACATAAAGTTTATTCTTCTTCGTCTTCCAGTTCTTCGTCTTCTTCATCATCAACTTTGACACCCCACAGATCGTGCTCATCAGAATGAATGATCTGTACCCAGACTTTATCTCCGGGCTTTACATCGAACTCATCCGTTAAATGTACGACACCGTCAACTTCTGGTGCGTCACAATAGGTTCGTCCAATCGCACCATCACTGGTGACTTCATCAATCAATACCTGATATTCGTTGCCAATTTTCTGTTTGAGTTTTTCTGCGCTAATCTCAGCTTGCACGGCCATAAAGCGTGAAAGCCTTTCCTCTTTTACTTCTTCCGAAACAGGGTTTGGAAGTTCATTCGCGGTAGCGCCTTCTACAGGTGAATATTTAAAACAGCCAACTCGATCGAGCTTGGCTTCACGCAGGAAGTTGAGGAGTTCTTCAAACTCTTCTTCTGTTTCTCCAGGAAAGCCGACAATGAAAGTTGAACGGATCACCAGCTCTGGACAAATTCCTCGCCATTTTTTAATACGTTCAAGTGTTTTATCAATATTACCCGGTCGTTTCATCAATTTAAGAATTCGAGGGCTGGCGTGCTGGAATGGAATATCCAGATAAGGCAATATCTTTCCTTCAGCCATCAATGGAATCACTTCGTCCACATGTGGGTAGGGGTAAACATAGTGGAGTCTTACCCAGACTCCCATTTTGCCAAGTTGTTGGCAAAGCTCAAGCATCCTGGTTTTAACAGGCATACCTTCCCAGAACCCGGTGCGATATTTGGTATCGACGCCATAGGCGGAAGTATCCTGAGAAATGACCAATAATTCTTTTACACCGGCATTCACCAGACGTTTAGCTTCACTTAATACATCACCAATCGGACGAGAGTCGAGATCGCCTCGCATGGACGGGATAATGCAGAAGGTACAACGGTGATTGCAGCCTTCCGATATTTTCAGGTAGGCGAAGTGTTTGGGGGTCAGTTTGACTCCGTGGTCGGGGATCAAGTCGGTAAAGGGATTGTGTAGAGGTTTTTCTACATGCTCATGAACCTGATTTAGAACTTCTTCGTAGGCATGCGGACCGGTTATCCCTAGGACGTTGGGGTGAAGTTCTCGGATTTCGTTCTCTTTCACACCGAGGCAACCGGTCACCAGAACCTTGCCATTCTCGGCAAGTGCCTCACCAATCGTATCAAGTGATTCCTGAACGGCCGAATCGATAAAGCCACAAGTGTTGACTATTACCAGTTGTGCATCATTATAGCTGGGAACTACATCATAGCCTTCGGTACGAAGCTGGGTCAGAATGCGCTCCGAATCCACCAGATTTTTAGGGCAGCCAAGGCTGATAAAACCTACTTTAGCGCCACTGTTCTCAGTTGTCTGCTGGCTATCAGCTAGTACCTTCCGGGGCGTTTCCAGGGTAGTCGTTTGATTTGGTGTGAATTTTTCTACTGTCATGAAGTTTTACTGCAGCACTTACCGCGAAAAAAGTGGGCGGATTATACATCAATCACAAAATAAAAGCAGGTTAAAAAATGTACAACCCTGATAATTGAAACAGGCTATTTGAAAGAGACTATTTGACTTCGAGGACAAAATCTCTTGCATAGCTATACAGGCCTGATTCTGGGTTATAATTGAGACAAATTGACTGTTTAGTTACATATTAAATGCTTTTTTCCTGGTTTGAGTTACTACTATTTGTCGGTGTCATCCAAGGCAGCGTCACCAGTTTTCTACTGTTTAAAGAATGTCACTCTCGGGTACAGAACCGCTTGCTTGGATTCGCGATACTTGGATTCGCCGCAATTTGTGTTAAAACGGCAATTTATTCTATCGGTCTTGAAAATAAATATAATTGGCTGGGACATATTCCTCTTGCGTTTGAAACAGCGATTCCTCCTTTGGTTTATTTATATTGCGAATCTCTCACCGATCCTAAATTTAAGCTGACCAAAACGAGAGCTCTGCACTTTACTCCATTTGGCCTTTTCATGCTTTATGCTGTTTGTTTTTATACAAATGTGCTTTTGGTCGATACAAATCAAGCAAAAGGGGCACTATCAAGTTTGTATCATTTAAGTACAGTAAAAGAATTTGAAGACTATTTTACCGTGGTTTCCATTGCGATATATCTGGCATTCGGTTCTGCCGCGTTGAAAAAATACCGTTTACAAGTTAACAACTTTACTTCCGATAATAGCCATAGTGTTTTTTCGTGGCTAAGAAATATCCAGATTTTGATGCTCGTACTCATCGTTTTTCTAGTTGTTAATATGGTCATGGATAGAACAGTGTTGACTCAGTCGGATTCAAATAATCATTGGAAAATCTATTTTTTGTATCTGGCGGGAGTCATTTACTACCTCGGCTTTAAGGCCGTAAAATCCCCTATAATTTTGAAGAGACAAGAGAAAGAGTCGTCGCGAATAAAAGAAGAAATCGATGAAGTCAAAGACGCAAAAGCAAGAGAACTCGTAACGAGGATTAAGAATATAGTCGAAGAAAATAAACTTCATTTGAATCCAACTTTTAGCATTCAGGAGTTGTCAGAGCTGGTACGGGTAAATCAAGGTACAGTGTCTCAGGTTATCAATCGACACATTGGTTTGACTTTTAGAGACTTTATTAACCAACAACGCATTGAAATGGCCAAAAAGCTGTTACTTTCGAATAAAGATAAAAATATATCCATTCTTTCGCAGGCTATGGAATGTGGATTTAACTCTGAGGCAAGCTTCTACCGAGTATTTAAAAAGCATACAGGCAAGTCGCCTACGCAGTACATAAAAGCATCAACAGACTAGAATATCCGCTAATAAATACTCTCA
Source organism: Aliikangiella sp. G2MR2-5 (assembly GCF_015687155.1). Classification (GTDB taxonomy): domain Bacteria; phylum Pseudomonadota; class Gammaproteobacteria; order Enterobacterales; family Kangiellaceae; genus Aliikangiella. The sequence goes on from NZ_JADPQF010000001.1 coordinate 101,056, forward strand.
TTTCATGAATTGAGAAGGTTTTTTAACAATTTCTATCTAAAGTATTTCGAATTACTAACTTACTAATGCTACGTCCTGGATAGCATTGTTCAATTCGGAAAAGCAGTTTATGAAATCTTTAGTTCGATCTCTTTACATCTTTGCAGTTATTACCAGTTTCACTTTCTTTGTTACTAGTTGTAGTTCCATATCATCCGTCGAATATAAGAAATTTCAGCAACCTGCAACAGATATTTTAATTACTAATACCAACGTATTGAGTGAAGACGGAAGAGCTATGCTCCCTAATCAAAATGTTTTAATTCAGAATGGTCTGATAACGGCCATTACCGTCAATGCTATTAGCTCTGAATCGGCACTGGTAATTGACGGGCAAGAAAAGTATCTAATACCAGGATTAATCGATTCGCATGTACACCTGCAGGACTCTGAAAATGACCTGTTGGTTTATTTGGCGCACGGAATAACCTATGTTAGAGAAATGTCAGGAAATGACCAGCATCATAAATGGAGAGAGGAAATTAACGAGGGTCGTGTCGCTCCTTCAATTGAAGTTTCATCGGAGAAAATTTCTAGCAAGTCGGGACTGTGGGGTTTAATCAATGAATTTTTTTGGACTCGAATCAATATTTCAAGCGAGCAAGATGCAATGGCGCTAGCTGAATCTCTGAAAGATGACAATTATGCCAATGCAAAAATTAGTTCAGATATTAACAAAGAAATGTATTTTGCCATTACCAAGGCTGCTAAAAAAACTAGCTTGAGTGTTACGGGGCATATACCAGGCACAGTTAGTTTTGAGGAGTTTCTTGAAAGCGGACAAGGCGAAATCGCTCACATTGAAGAGCTAGTTAAGATGATGAACAGGGAGTTTGGTTATTTCACAACAGCAAATGGTGATGACTTTCTTAAATTTATTGAGGAGCGTAGTCGCGAAGTTGCCGGAAAGTTAAAAGAACGCAACATATCAGTAAGTAGTAGTTTCTGGTATATGCAAAGCATTCCAGAGCAAGTCAGCAATTTACCCGACTTAATCGAAGAACTGGATTTGTCTTTCACCAATCCGGAAAGAGTCACAGAGTGGATGCCTGAAAAAAACGATTTTGCACTAAATCATACACACCTGATTGAGTGGTGGTCCATTTTCGCCAAAGCGAATGAAGTTGTGCTGCGAGAGCTGATTAAAAATGAAACCGTTATTTTGGTTGGTACTGATGCAATGACTAGTTTGGTCATACCAGGGATTTCACTGCATCAGGAGTTAGCCGCTTTAGTGAATGCCGGTATGAGCAATACTCAAGCAATTAATAATGCGACTCGCATCCCCGCTGAATGGATGGGCGTAAAAGTTGGAAAATTGTCCAAAGGATATGCAGCAGATATACTTATTTTAAATAATAACCCGTTGGAAGATATAGACGCGACAAGAGATATCCAGGCGGTTATCAAAGGTGGGCGTTTATACAAAAAGGAGCTACTTGAAAGTATGCTAGATAGTATTCGACGTACATATTCCCATCGGTAATTTAAATTGCGCAGTTATTCGTGCTGCCATTATTGTAGCGGGATCTTTTTGTCGATCTACTCAAGGTGATGGTGTCAATTGCGGTACCATCTAAAGTGGAGTCTTTCTGAGCTCGGTGGTAGGATGAAATGCAAACCATGCAAACCAATATAAGCGTATAACTTTAAACTCTTCCTGGGTTTTTGCTTCGAAAGCTTTTACCTGACCTTTCTCCAGCTCCACTCTGATAACTCGATCAGCAAAAGTTTCCACATGAAACCGTTTTCTTTTAAGGTAGGTTTCTTCCAGAGCAAGATATCGCCCCTCTATTTCTATGCCATAGACGAAGGTCTTTCCTGCGAGGCGAGCATCAGTAGCGGATACCGGAAACATTAACTTGTTGGTGTTTTCATAATTTCCGTAAAGCGGTTTTCGATATCGCTTTCTTGAACCGGGAGGAAATTTAAGGACCTTTGCTTTCGGATAGCTGTGCTGGACTTCTTCCCAGGTTCCAATACCGCTGGATATAATCGGTAAACGATTTCCGGTTTGTGGACCGACAATCGCTTTTCCCGTTACCTGTTGCCACAAACTATAGGTGATTTTATCGTACAAGATAAGATCACTATTATGTAGCAGACCAGAAACGCCCAAATGAGTATATTGATTTTCTATCTTTGGTATAAACGCGACAACTGAGCCACACAAAGGACAATAGGTCATTACTACTGGCTCGCCATTAAATTTATCATTCACTACTTCATGTAACTGCATTATCTGCTTTGGATATATTTTGGTTTCGCCACGATAGGTCAGAACAAACATAATATCTCGATTTCTAAACTCATTATATTCGTCAACCCGGGCAAACTCTGGGCTGTCTATTGACTGAATACAGTTGACTTTTGCACAGCCCTGATGAATATCTTGCAAACTGACAGAGCGTTTTGATTGGGCCGAGTACTTAAAAGTTTCACGCAAAATATCTACTTCGTAACCTCGTGCACTTGATTGTTCCGATATAAAAAGAAAAAGGAGTGTTGTTGGTATCGCAATATAAATATATCGAAATGAGAAGTTGATTTGACCCATCTGCTGTTCCACTGATCGCTTTTACTACTAAGAGTGCAAAGAACAATAAATGTTACAAATGGCAAAAGACAGTTTAAATGCGGTGTGAACCATTTCAAAAAAAGCGTTATAAATTTACACTTTTTAATAATTAAAATTTGTATATTACAGGATTGTTACATAGAATTCGCGCGCCTTAAGTCTTAAGGTAACTTATATATTGGAACAGATTTTAACCAGTCTAAAATTTTAATATTTATTAGGGAATTAAAAATGAAATTAAAAGCATTATTCGTAGCTATGTCTTTAGCATCCAGTGCGGCAATGGCAAATGACTACAACACACAAGTAGACCTTGATTACTATGACTATGATAGCTTCAATGCTACCAGCATCACTGGAACTTACTATTTTGATCAAGTGAGCCTGGATAGTACTGCCTGGGGTGATGCTGCGTTTATGGGTAAGAACAGTAATGTATCACTGAATTACACTGATTTAGACGGTGATTACAACACAATTACGCTAAGAGGCGAGTTTTATGGCCAAGGAAGTAACAACTTTTATGGTGCGTTAGGTTATACCGATATCGACGGTGACGATTCTGTTGTTTCTGGTGAAGTAGGTTATTTCTTTGAAGACAACTGGTTGATGTCGATCGAGACCACAGATGAAGATGACTCTCTAATCTGGTTAAAAACCAAATACATTACCAAGCTATCAAGTGGCGGATTTTTCAATGTTGAAGCATCTATCGACGATGAAGAAAACGATGTTGCTGTTAAAGGCGAGTATTTCTGGAATCCTCAATCTAGTGTGGCCTTAACTCTGGCTAGTCACGAGGGCTTTGACTATAGAATAGATTTTGAACACTTCTTCAACAAGCAATTTGCTTTAAAAGTCGGTTATACCGCTACTGATGGAGATGATGTCATCATGGCTGGCTTAACAGGCCGCTTCTAATTTCCTGTTCTTCTAAATATTTTTCTGGTTCTACATAAAAAAGGCCTCGCACTATTGCGAGGCTTTTTTATGCCTGAGCTAGTTGATTGCTTCACTTTCAGTCAACTTTCTTCGGTTTTCTTCAGCATGCTCCTTAGCCTTAGCAAATCCAAAGTCCTCCAGTATTGAGTAAAGGCAGGGGACAACGAAAAGAACTAATAGTGTTGAAGTTGCAATGCCGAATACAATGCTAACCGCGAGTGGAATCAATACCTGCGCTTGCAAACTGGTTTCAAACATTAGAGGCGTCATACCTGCAATGGTTGTTATTGAAGTAAGGAATACTGCACGGTAACGTTCGTAGCTTGCCTGTGCAGCCGCATCGTGAACCGTCAACCCTTCAGCTACATGCTTTTTGACAAATTGAACGAGTAGTATTGAGTCATTGACTACTATTCCTGCTAGTGAAACGAAGCCAAGTGCGGATGGCATCGTAAAGTTCAGACCCATTAGTAAATGCCCCCAGATCACGCCTATCAATGCCAGAGGAATTGCCACCAGTACCACGAGTGGTTCGACGTAGCTTTTAAACTGAAAAGAAAGGAGTAGGAAAACACCAATAATTCCGACAATAAACGAGCGGGCCATTGATTTTTGAGTAACTGCACCGTTTTTAATTTCACCTTCAAAGCTTATTGTTAATTCAGGATAGTTTTCTTCAAATTTTGGTAGCCATCGTTTTTGCACGTCATTTAATATTTCTTTGGTATTTCCTTCGAGCGTATTGACGTCGCCATAAATAGTTACGGTACGCAAATTATCTACACGTCCGATTCTGGAAAAACCACGAGTTGGCTCAATATCAACCACTGAGCTTAATGGGATTAAGGCGCCAGTCGCAGGATTGACTATTGCAAAATTATCGAAGTCGACGAACTCATCTCGAGAAGTTTGTGCAAGTTTTACTGTGACTTCATAGGTCTCAAACCCTATATTGGTTTCTAGTACTTTTGCACCCTGATAGGCGCTACGAACCTGATTAGCAATCGTTTTTGCATCAAGCCCAAGGTTGTAGGCTCCGGGCTTAAGCTTCAGTGTGAACTCTGGTTTTCCGGGGCGCAAATCGTCAAGAATATTTTGCACTCCGGGATAACCCTTCAGCCATTTCTGTAATTCATGAGATGCTCGTGACAGCTGCTCAAAATCATCACCGGAAATACGGATCATGATCGCGCGACCACTCGGACCTATTTGAGGTTCTTTGTACGAAAGGCTGGTAGCCTCAACCACTTCACCGACTGAAGCTCTCCACTCATCAATGAAGTGCTGCATTTTTGTTTCGCGAATTTCTGCGGTTAGCAGATCGACGGTTATCGTGGCCAAATGTGGTCCTGTTTCCATCGCATCGGAATTTTCTGAGTAACTCACACTCACAGATTTGACTAATTTTTCCTGTTCACCTTGTGACAACTTCTGCTCAGCGGTATTTATACCGGTTAGAATTTTTTCTACTATTTGTTCTGTACGAACTAATGGTGTGCCTGAAGGCATTAACAGGCGAGCCTGAACAATATCTCCTTCAACGGCTGGAAAAGCTGTAAATTTTAATATTCCAGAAATCAACAGACTTAAAGTCAAAAGAAAGAATGCGGTAACGCTACCAATAAAAGCATAGCGATACTCGATTAGACGTTTGACCAATGCCAGTATTTTTCTGCGGCTATTTTCGAACTTCTGTTCAAACCAGATTCGAAATTGGGAATCTTCTTTTGTTTGGGCATGAGACAATGAGTGAAACAGGTGACTTGGCAGAATGAAGAATGCTTCGATCAGTGAAACACTGATAACCGAGATCAATACAATTGGAATGACTTTTAGAATTTGTCCCAAATCGCCTTCCAAAAATACCAGACCGAGAAAAATGCATAAGGTTGTTAAGAAAGAAGAGAATACTCCTGCGGCTACCATTTGGGTTCCATCGATTGCTGCTTGTAGAGGTTTTTTCCCTTTCTTGATCTGACTACCAATCGACTCTGCTATTACAATGGCATCGTCCATTAATATACCCAGAGCAAGAAGTAATGCCACCATGGAAATCATATTAATGGTAATTCCCATAAAGCTTAAGATATAGAAACTGGCCAGGAAAGACGCTGGTAATCCCATAACAACCCAGAAAGCATATCGAATCGTAAAAAATAGCCACATGACACCGAATACCAGTAATAATCCTTGCCAGGCATTGGTGCCGAGCATATTGAGTCTGTCACTGACAATGCTGGTCGCATCCTGGGTCAGATCAAGTGAGATACCTTCTGGAAGTCTGCGCATTTCTTCATTCATTACAGCTTTAACCGCGGATAGAACATCCAGACTATCGTCGATAGTGTTCTTATTTATCGAGAGAATAGCGGCAGGTTTTCCATTAAACCGAATTTTTTCTTCTGCCAGTTCAAAAGTATCTTCGATAGTCGCAATATCACCAAGACGGACTTCATTTCCAGCACTTCCTTTCAGGACTATCAGTTCTTTTAGAGCGTTGACAGTTTGACGTTCATCATTGAAACGTATTTGAGTTTCACGCGTGGCGGTTTCGATACTGCCTGATGGCAAGTTGATATCCTGTTGTCCGAGAACTCTGGTCAACTGGTCAAGACTGAGGCCGTAGCGTCTAAGGTTTTCGTGACTGACAGCGACTCTTAGCTGTCTTGTTGAGAAACCGGTAATTCGTACCAGAGGGATATCAGGATGTTGCAACAAATTTTGTTTAACTTCTTCTGCCAGGGTTCTTAGCTCTGACGAAGGAAGCTCTGCGGTTAGCGCAACTGCTACCACATTCTGAGTTCGACCCAACTCACTGATGTTTGGTGATTCTGCTTGTTCTGGCAAGTCACTAATGCCATCTACTGCAGATTGTATATCGTCTTTAAAGTTTTTAAAGTCGCCTTGCTCTAACATTTTTACCGTCATGATTCCTATACTCTGACGAGCCTGGCAGACTTTTTCGTCAATAAAGCTGATTCCGTCCAGAGCATCTTCAAGAGGTTGGCAAATTTCGAGTTCAACGTCCTGTGGTGTCGCCCCGGGATAGACAACCTTAATTTCTACTTGCCAACTATTGACCAGCGGGAAGGTTTCTTTTTTGAGTTGCGGTAAAGTAATAATCCCCAAAACGAAAAACAGAATCATCAATAAGTTCCCTGCGGTGGGATGAGCAGCAAAAAATCGAATCATTGTGCTAGCTCCATCCACTGAGTCAGTAATGCTCTTGTTCTTTCGTCAGGATGTATCTTGACCGCCATTCCATTGACGGCGGGAAACACATCAGAGGTAATCAAGGTTTTTCCTTTTAAAGCCATTGAATTTGATAAAACAATCTCATTTTGTAGCTGGTAGTTTTCCAGTTCATAACGTGTCAATTTTTGTTCTTCGTCTACCAGGTAGATTTCATTTTTATGCAATGCAAGTCGAGGAATAACTATATAATCGTTTGTCGCACCTTGCAGTTTGACCTCCATATACATTCCTTCGAGAAGTGGAGGGCGCTTTCCCGGTACCATTTGTCTATAGCTACCACTGATACTAACTGTGACTCCTATTGTACGGCTTTGAGGATCAAGGTTATCACTAAGTCGTTCTACTTTTGCCTCCCAAACAGTTGAAGGCTCCCCGGCAATATAGGTTTGCGCGGTTAACCCCAGAGAGCTGAGAATGTTGCTCATATTGCCGTTTAGCATTTGTGCCATATTTTGTGTCTTACTTGTATCAAAGCTTGCCGCGATTTGGCGAAACTGATCGACTGGAAACTGTGCAGTAATTAGCATCTTTTCCATTCCAAAAGCATTAAACAAAGGAGCATTGAGCGACACATATTGCTCCTGTTCTACAGAAACCTGGCTAATACGACCATCAAAGGGAAGAGTAATATTGGTTCTCTCAAGGTTGCGTGAACTCTGTTTTACCTTTGCTTCCGCTATTGCAATTTGAGCTTCTACCACCGCCATATCGCTGGGGAGTGTAGTCTCGAGATTTTTCAGTTTTTGAACTTCCTGCTTTTGTTGCAGGTAGTTTTGCTGTTCCTGATCCAGACGTGATTGAGAAACCGAGCCACTTTTGTGGAGTTTTTTTACGCGGTTTAATTCATTTTCTCTAACTTTGAGCTTTTCTACGGCGAGCTTTAACTCCAGCTCATTGTTGTCAATTGTCAATTGCATTTCTTTCAGGTTGGCCTGTTTAGCAAGAAGATCGGCTTCTGCCTGACGTAGTGCTAACTCGTAGTCTTTATCATCAATTTTGATCAACAATGTTCCCTGCGGCAGAATCGCCCCTTTTTTTAGCTCAGGGTGAACGTAGGTTATTCTCCCACTTATTTCAGCTCGTGCTTCTAGTTTATGGTCCGCCTCAACTACGCCAAATCCGGTAATGCTCGGCGCCACCTGATATGGCTGGATAACAATTGTATTGACTGAGGTTTTAGCGTGAGCCTGTGGCTCATGCTTTAAGTCGGGCTGAAGTTCGACAATGGTTATAGTGATCAATAACCCCAGGAGTACTATAAGGATCAGAGACCAGCGACTTTTTAAGGTAAATTGTGAATGATTAAATTGCATGTTATGCCTTCTCCTGACGACAGCCAGTCATGAATAGTTGATAAATGTGTTCGGCCCATTGAGGCTTATCAATTTGCTCGTCAGATATGTCCCACACTCCCTGACGAATTGGCGCAATGACAATTGGAAGCATGATCATTCCAACCAGTGAAAATGCTGCCCATTTAGGATCCAGATCGCTTCGCATACGACCTTGATTGATTTGTGTTTTGATTAATTCGGGTAAAAATTTAGCAATTCGCCTAGGAACTCCCTGAAAAAAGGCTTCCTTTAATTTCGAGTCTTCCGCCAATACTTCATCATGAATAAAACGAACCATCTCCCTGTTTCTGGTAGCCATCTGAAGCATGGCTGAGATAAACGCGCGGATAGGATCTTCAGATTCCAAAACATTCTGGATATGTCCAAATTGACGTTGTGAAATTTCTTCGAATAGTGCGACAAAAAGACCTTCCTTGTTTTTAAAGTAATAACGGACCATTGCTGAATTAAGCGCTGCTCGTTCAGCAACTTCTCTCACCGTCACACTGCGATAAGACTTCTCTTTCAGTAATTCTGCCGCAGCTTTTAGTAGCTTGCCACGTTGTTCCTGGTGCCGATCTTCATCAAACGGCCTGCCTCGAGGTGTATTCATGAAAAACGTATTATTTAATTAAACAATTGTGTAATTAAATAATAAATTACTGTTTTACGCAAGTATATATGGATGAAAAATAATCAATTATTAATTGTATTGGTGAATATTGTGGATTATCAAAAATCTATAATTTTTCTATTTTCGATTAACTATAGGTTTTTTAAAGGAATTTTAGTGTCTTTTTATGCATTCTAACTGCCACGTTAAACACAAGAGGAATTTTGAGTGAAAAAGAAACACTACTTGATTATGACCGCAATAACTATGGTATCAGCGCCTTCATATGCGGTAGAGCCTATTGAGCCGGTAATGGTTACCATTCCTGGCGGGAGTTTTGAAATGGGCTCCCTAGCCAGACAAAGTACGCAACCTGTTCACAAGGTAGAACTAAATACTTTTAGTCTGGGTAAGTATGAAGTAACCGTTAAAGAATTTGGTCAATTTATCAAAGCTACCAATTATCCGGCGCCAACTGAATGTCGCCACGAGCTGGATGGCTGGTTTAAGCTCTATTCGAAAGGAAATTGGGAAGTGAATAAGCTTAATTCAAGCCAGTTTCAGCCGGTGGTATGTATTAACTGGAAGGCGGCGCAGGCATATACTCAGTGGTTAGCGAAGGAAACTGGAAAACCTTACCGGCTAGTATCAGAAGCTGAGTGGGAGTACGCTGCAAGAGCCGGAACCGATACCGATTACTTTTTTGGTGATGACGAGGAAATGAGCGAGGTCTGTCAGTATGCCAATACTGCTGATCTCTATGGTGAATCAATCTTGCAGATGGAAGCTAATACAACTTACTTCAACTGGTCTTCCGGTCTGGCAAATTGTGTCGACCATTCTGCTTATGCCAGTATTGTAGGCATGTACAAAGCAAACCCCTATGGTCTTCACGATATTGTTAGTAATGTGTTGGAGTTTACCGCTGATTGTTATGTCGGTGGCTATGAGGGAGCGCCAACAGATGGCTCTGCGAGAATCGAAGAAAAGTGTGAGCGTCGCTCAACTCGCGGTGGTAGCTGGCATTGGACACACTGGCCACACGCCTTTCGCTCTAATATTTCGGAAGATTTTGCAGGCGGAGTAGATGGCTTTCGAGTGGCTCTGGATGGAGCGGCACCCGAGCTTTCAACCGCAACAAGGCGTTTTCTGAAAGAGCTGGGCGAAGCGCAAGTTATTGAACGTAAAAGACGGCAGGCTATTCCTAAGCTACCTGATCCCGTCACCGGGTTTAAACTGGAAAATGTTAAAGAAGGTATCAAACTTTCCTGGGATGCTGATGAAAAGGGAGTGGTTGATAGTTATCGAATTTACCGAAATCAGGTTCCCGGTAAAATGTTCGAGCTGATAGCGACAAACATTAAAAGCAACTCTTTTATTGACGCAAATTTTGGCGAACACAGGTATGAGTACACCGTAGTAGCAGTGAAAAACCATTTGCAAAGTGCCTATGCAGATCCCGTCACTAAACCTTCCGGGTGGTTAAGTATTGAGTCAAAGATTGAAGCTGAGTGGGCAACCAGCATAGAAGGCGCCTCTGTATCTTTTTCATCGGATAATGAACGAAAAGGCAGTGTTTTAACGGGAAGCGAAGGAATTTCAGATTCCGCAATTATCACCTACCATGTAGATGTCGACAGTGCTGGGAGTTATCTTCTCGAATACCGGGTAGCATCAATTCAGGATACAGAAGGTTTCGAAGTATATATAAACAACAAAAAGCATGGTGCTAATCCTGTTTTGAAAACTGATGGATATCACAAGTGGCAAACACAAACTGGTGTCAGGCTAAAACTAAAGGAAGGTAAAAACAGGATAACTTTCAAATCACTTGATTCTCACTGGAAGCTAAACTGGTTTTCTCTGAAAAAAATTTAGTGACAAACAAAAGTCATTGCCTTGTGAGCTTTGCGCTCACAGGCTTATTTTCAGTCTCTTTTACATATTTTTACTTTCGATTCTGTTTACTAAGACAGGAGAATATTGGAATGACGATTGCGCGATAAATTTACTCGGGTTGAGTTGTAAAGCTTTTGATATAAAATATCCGTTTAGCAATACAGTTTCTGCACCTAATTCCAATATCCGAGTTCAAATAGTTTATTTTTATTCATCCTTTTCCAGCGCACGGTTGAATTTTGTTCAATAAATTGAATTAGTTCCTCTGATTTTATTGTTTCTGAGAGGTGATTTTTATTGTCCAGAATCAGCAGTGCTGCATCAAGTGCATCGTAAATTTCATTTGCCATCCTTGCGGATGTATATGTGAGCATGCTTAATTGCTCTCCCTCTTTCCATCGCTTTCTGGCAATACTTATTTTCGCTCTGGTCAACATTGCAAATGATGAGCGCTGCCAGGGTTTTATGGTGGCCATAGTTGCCTCATAATCTTTTTTTTCCAACAAAGCTTCACGAGCATGTTCAGCTGCAACATAGAAGTCGTTTTTGTAAAGCGGGTAGTAATTAACATCCAGTATGCGCAAATAGTATTCGAGTTTTTCTGTTTTGTTTTTTGCACTCCAGGCGAGATTACTCAAAACGCCAATCTGATGTTCTTCATTTAGCTGGTGTAACTCCAGCAATTGCTGAGCCAGGTTTAAGTGTGAGTGTTCGAGTGCTTTCTGGTTAATTTTTGCAGCCATAAAGGATTGAGTTAGATGAGCTTTGACTTCCTGTAACGGCTCCGCTGCTAATCGTGCTTTATTGGCCGCCGTATTCAGGTATTCAGAACTTTGTCGATAGTCCTGTGCTACAAAAGCACTCCACGCCATTTGTGTAAGAGCTTTCGACTCCAGATTCAATTGTTCTAAATCTTTAAATATCTTCATCGCTTCGTTCGCAGCTTCTCCTGATTGAGGCCATTGACCTAGTTTTGAAGCAATATCTGCTTTTGCTAAATTGAGTAGCCCTTTGTAGATTGGCTGAAGATCGGCTTTATCTTGTAGGGTCACCAGGTTTGCAGCTAGCTCTAACTCTTCGATTTCCGTGTACATTTTTATTAGCTGTAGGGCAATTATCGGATCTTCAGGGTTAGCATTGTGAAGCAAAGTAATTTGAGATAGCGCTGCATTGAATGAGTTGAGTGAAAAATAACCTGAAGATATCAGCGGGGTAAGTAACTTACTGAATTTTTGAGACAGTGCTTCAGGGCTCTCAGCGACTATATATCCCTCCCAACCTCGAAATTCTCCTTGTAGATAAAATCTAAATAGTATTTCTGAACCTCTGGTATTCAATAAATGAAATTTGTAACCAAACAGCAATGATTCATTGTTTCCTGCTACAGTCTGCCAGGTTTGGAATGGAGAGTCGAAAATAGACTGGTTGTTGAATTCTCTATTTTCTAAAACAGAAAATTCGTTGCTGTTTAGCCAATATTGCATGATAGCATCTAGCCTTTTTGTAGAATGCTCATCTCGGAAAGGGGGAACCAATATTTTTGTTGAGTAGCTATTGCTAGCTTTGGAATGGCTAAATTTTTTCCAGCTGATAGTGGTCACTATGCTAGTGAAAAGGATGATTATTAGCAAAACGAAAGGTGAAGTCTGATTAAATATTCGCTTGAGACTATTTGTAGTCAGACACGCTAGCCTTTTCGTGAAAGGCATATTTGCATTGCTAATTTGAATGACCTTACTCTGTAGTTGCTTAGCATTCTCTGCTTTATTGACCGTCTTTTCTGGTGCGACACAGTGTTCAATGTATTCGTTTTCAAGCGCATTGCAGGGTAGTGAGGTGAGAGAAGGAGAAGGGGGTATTACCGCAATGGGTAATTGCCATTGATATCCGCGCTTGGAAAAAGTCTTAATGGCGCTGGTTCCAAAAAGAGCTCTGAGGTGACTGATATTCTGAAAAACTGCCTGGTCTGATACTACTTTTTCTTTCCATACGAGATTAAGAATTTCATCTTTGCTTACCACTCGTTCAGCGTTTTCCAGCAGAAGGGAAAGGACTTTGGCCTCGTTATGGCGAATGGAAACCAATCTCTCCTGCTTCTTCAAAGTCAGGCTTTCGGAATCAAATATATAGTGGTTAATCTGATAGTGCATTAAATACAGATACGAGAATTGTTTCAGTTTTTCTATAGTGTAACGGATTAATAGTCGGAGTGAGAAACTTAATTAGCCAGACTGTGTCTATTTCGCTTGAAAATAAGGGGGCTTTGATAGCTAATAAAAATACAAGAAGCTATACTAGGCAATATTTCGAGCCCAGACTCTTTCGAACACTCGATGGAGTTTGGGCTTTTCATTCGTTATTGGAGTATTTATGGCAGATCAAGATTACCAAGAAGAAATGCTGGTTAATTTCTTGCGTCAGTCAACCATAGAAGGTTTGCTCAATCCTTCTGTAGCAAAAAGCCGACTACAGGCAGTAGAGAATCTTTTTATTGAGCTAACCGACGAAGAGCGACTTGATTTACGTAAAGTAGATGTCGATGTTCTATGTGGACGCTTTCACAAGCTGCATGACAGTAGTATTCGTTCTGAAGTACTGGAGCTATACAACAAGAGAGTGAAGGCTGCACTACTGGATTATTTTTCCTGGCTGGAAAATCCCAAGTCTTTCTTTTCTATTGGTGGAGATAATATCCGAAAAGACAAACGATATCAGATGTCTGAAAAGGAAGTGTCATTTGAAGAAAAAGCACTTGAGGATATTACTCTGGCAACAGCAGAACGCGCTACAGATATTTTTTCCATTCCTCTGCGCGAAGATAGAACAATATACGTTCAGAATTTGCCAATCGATTTGACAGTGGCTGAAGCCGATAAGATTGCGAGAGTAATAAAAGCTCTGGCTACAGAGGAAGCATAAAGCATGGTAACCAATAATAGTCGAATGCTTCTTGTTGCACCCATGGCCATTTTTGGACTATCAGGAATAGGGTTCTATCTATACTTTATGTATGCCCCGGCTGGAGGAGCCTTTCATGACAACCTGGTACCTGAGTTGCTAGGTTTTTGTCTCGAAGGTTTTTTTCTGGTCGGTCTATTAACATTAGTGCAGGCTTCAAGAGAAAGGGCGAGAAAAAAGGAACTCTGGCTCTCTCTTCGTGGCGTATTGCGAGGTATTTTATCCAATGTAGATATTGCTTTTCTTTCGCCTAATACGGAACCTGCCGAGACTAAATTATTGGAAGAAGACAAAGAAATCGTTGGCCATTATATGAAAGAGTTAAAGGACAACCGACTTAATTTAAGGGCAATGACTTCTCTTAAAAAAGAGTCGATAGCAACACTTTCTCTGGCACGAGATATGATTCCGGTGGCTGCTCAATTAAGTGCAGAACATATGCGCTGGTGGATTGCTATTGTTGATTCTATGCGACAATTATCAAAAGCCAGCAATAGAGAATCTATAGAACAGAACTTGTTTTTACTGCTTGAAAATATGAATGAATTTGACGGCCTGGATTTGTAGAAGCATTACCTGAAACAGTAATGCTTCTACAGGGTTGGACTATTTGTTTTTTACCGCCTAATAACTACAAAGTAGCGTCCAGCTATCGCCTGAACCCGGTATAGCGCTGGTCCAGTATTTCGCCTGATAGAGTGTGCTTTGATAGCGCATTCGGTCTCCGGTTTCAGCGTGATTCGGGTTACCCGCCCAATCAGTGCGAGTCCAGTTGGGATATTCATTATACTGGGTTGGATCGATATTCATCGATTCACAAGTGTCGCCGCCGGGATTTCCGCCGCCTGAATCAAGTTCTCCTTTTGGTAGTTCCGGGTGTTCCTGTTTGATGGCGAACTCCTTACCATTAATTTTTACCGTCCAGTTTGAAAGCATCGATACAGGGAGATAGTAACGGACTTTGATTGCCCATTCGCCGCCATTGGCTAACGTCATATAACCTGGCAAGGCAAATTTGACTCGATGGAAGTTGTTTTCCAGTCCGCCAATATTGTTACCCGCCGCGTTTGAACCATCGTTGATGACAGACAAACCGGCGCCACTTTGGTCATTCATCGATCCTGGTGCAGAAGTGGAATAATCAAAATAAAATTCAGTGCCGCCAGGAAGCGTAACACCGGTATTATTTTTGATAACTACTTCAGGAGTGATGGGATAATTACTGTCACCGAGAGCAAAGCCTCTGACAGAAACCTGTACGTCAATCTGACTTGTGGGTAATGTGATTTCAGCTCGCTTATTTCCATATGGCGTCGCCGACGCAAACTTATTGGCGATAGCTTCAGTCATGCTGGATCCCATTTCATATTCACCTTTTGCGGTATTGAATTGGAAATCACCGGCGAGTTCCCAAAACATAATGCCGCCGATACCTTTATCAACAACATAGTCAGCTTTGTGGTTAATTGATTCGAGATCTTCAGTTGAAAGAAAAACTTTTTTCTCGGCGTTCCAGAGCCATGGCGTAACCATGGTCGAATTGTAGAATCGTTGATAATTTCCCTGTAGTTGGTGGGCAGGGTTGTTAACCGGATCCAGACCGTAACTTTCTACATAGCTTCCGAGAATTCCTGTTTCCAGGTTTTTGGCATGCCACATTGGATTAGAACCCGCACCCATTTCTTCACCGAGAGAGTTTTTATCGTGCCACAGATTATCGATCCCGATTGCTCCATAGCCGCAGTTGTTGGTTTCTCCGGTGCCGGTTCCCGGCGGGCACTGTGATTGATCCGGTAACGATGCCGAGCCCCACAGACCATTGGTACCGCCCTGAACGCCTTGCCAGCCGCGAGTGTAGTAGGGGACACCGATATTGATCCTACCTGCCGGGACCGAACCACGAAAATAATGATAAGCCCAGTCGGTATTTAAATACCCTATATTTTCGTAAGCACCTCCGTATGCATTCCATGCAAGTAGTTCGGCATCTTCACCATTATCAAACAGTGCTGCATTTGGGCCGACAAACTGGTTCCAGGCGCCGTGCAGGTCGTAGGACATTATGTTGATATAGTCGAGGTATTTTGCTGACTCATAAACTTCCATACCGCGTAGTAAGTAGCCAGAAGAAGGTGCTGCTACGGTCAGCAGGTAATGAATACCATCTTGTGCTCCAGCAGCATCCAGTTTTTGCCTGAGGACTTTCATCAATTCGACATAGGAAGCATTCAGTCCCCCTCGTAATCCATTGGAGATTGCAAAGTCATCCGGATTTCCTGCATCTTTCATACTGGTGGCATATTCATAATCGATATCGACGCCATCGAATCCATAAGTACGGATAAAGTCGACAGCTGAATTAGCAAAAGTATTGATGCCAGTGTGATTAATTGAACCATCCGCATTAGTAGTCATACTGTAGAAGCCTCCGCTGGCTACTCGATTGCCATTGGCGTCAAAAAAACCACCAGTCTCGGCCCAGCCACCAACAGAAATCATGGTTTTGACATGCGGGTATTGTTTTTTGAATTTATTGAGCAAATTGAAATGCCCTTTATAAGTATAAGAGGGATCCATTTCTGCACCGATAACATCCGGCCATTCCATTCCGGTTGCCGGGTTATTTGCCGTGTTGGCGCCAACTGACACTTTGTTGTTAGCGTCCACATGGGCAAAAGCATAGTTAATATGAGTCAGGTGTTCCCATGGGATCTGGTGGGCCAGATAGGCTGGTCCATTATTGCCGGTTCTCCAGCTGGTAAAATAGCCAATTACACGACGAGTTTTTCCACCCATTTTTTCACGCCCTTCAGAATCGTAACGTGTGCAATAGGGTGATTTAACACTCGGTGTTGTGTAAAGCCCATCAGGACGGCAGTCTGTTTGTGATACAGGATCGTCGCTAACAGTCACCGTAACTTCATCGATTGAAGTGAACTCACTATCATCAACCATATAGGAAAGAACGTAGATACCCTTTGCAGAAAAAATCGCAGATGAATTTCCTTTATTGACATCAGCAAAGGTTACATTACCCGGTCCGGAAACTTTTTTCCAAAGTTCGGTGAGCGGGCTACTTTTTCCATCATCACTAAAGCGTCCGTTTAATTGTGTCGACTGATTAGTCACTGCACTGAAATCATTTCCTGCGTTTGCAACCGGCGGTTGATTAACCTGAGGCTCGGTAACATTGACAACCATTTCATCGCTGACCGTAAACTCATTATCGTCGACCGAAAGGCGTAAAGTGTAACTGCCCGTTGTAGAAAAGGTCGCGCTGGTATTCGCGCTCGACGCGTTGGCAAAGGTTGTTATTCCCGGGCCTGTTACTTGCGTCCAGTTTGAAGTAACGGGTGTTGATATACCGTCATCGGAATAATTTCCGCTCAGACTAGCACTTTTCCCGATCTCAATTGAACGATCGGGACCGGCATTAACTATCGGAGGTTGATTAACTACGCCGCCATTAACGGTGATAGTTTTAGAGGCACTCTGTGTACAGGACTCAGGAGACACTCTGTCATCACAAAGCTTGACCTGATAAGTATATTGGCCACCTGACGACTGCTTGATTTTCAGCTCCGCGCTTTGCTGATTTTGACCATTTGGGGTAAGTGAGGCGGAGTGAATGACATTGCCATTTTCCAGCAGGTACCAGACGTTTCCATTGTTACCCCACCACATATCCCAGTGAATGGTGTATTCGGCGGGTGCATCATAAGTTGTCGGCATCCAGGCTATATTCGGTGTTCCTGGTGCGGCGCTAGCAAATGGAGAGTTCATCAATAATGATGATGCCAGAATTGACCAGATAAAATTTCTGGCCAGTTTGGATTTTTGTTTCATTTCTTTCCCATCCGTTTTAATTGTTTTGAGTGGACTGGATGTTGCTCGTGCTTTCTTTTTCTCTCCTCTCCGATCAAAGCGATGAAAAGGAGTAATAATTTTTGTTTTTAAACTTACTCGAGAACTTCGACATCAAAATGCTTTTCGACACACTTTTGATAGTCGCCGGGAATGAGCAAGGAATACGCCGTTTGATAACCAACAGTTTTGCACATAAAACTTTTTCCCTCCGGCATGTCAGCATGGTAGCTCCAGTCCTGATCGAGGCTGATTAACATAGCGCCAGCACCTTCGGTATCGAACCGTCCCTGATTGGCACAGCCAAGCACTTCATTGTCTGCGATTGGCACTTTGAGTGCAGCGGCATGTTCTTTGTAGTAGGCAATCCGGTTAAGCGATTGTGCTTTCTCTTCTCCATTTGCCGTATTGCACTCAATACCACCATTAATGATGTTGGTGGTTGCACCAAAACCTGCGGTTATGCCAAGACTCAAGTCATGTTCATTTGGTTGCCAGGTACCGTCGATCACATGCAGCATGCTAGGCTTGGGGGGTTGCGGATAGACAAAAAAGAAAACTGCCGAAGCAAGGTTTAGCCAGGTTCGAGCAACTCTGTCCGGATCTTTGAGTAACACGCTGGTATCAGCAAACATGGCCTGAGAGAAAGGGCCATAGTTGTAGTTGTAACTAAGCTGTTTAGCGCCGCGCCCAAAAAACTTCTTAAAACTGCCATCGGAATTTTTTCCACAAGGCCAGGTTTGTCCCTGCCAGGTTGTCGGAGAGCATTCTGCATTGTATTCACAACCTGGACCTTCTTCACTACAACCGAGTTCTCTTAAGTGAACCAGCCCTTGACGCCACTCTTCAATCGATGAGTTCGGATTATGGCCGCCGGTTTCCTGAGTAAAGTGAGCAAACATTGTCGCCAGTGATTTTCTACAAATGGCTTCGCTATCGCGGCCATCGGTGTAAGTACCGCAGAAAGCTTTGAATTTGGCAACGGCTCTTAAAAAGCGGGTGTAGGAATAGTCCCCATGTCTTTCAGCAAAAGTGTAGTTCCACTGGCTTTCATTCAAAATAGCTTCCACTCGCTTTACATTTTCCGGGTTATTGACTCTGCCCGGGAGCACCGCTTCCACTTCCGTATTGGCGCGAGTTTCTATCGAGCCTTTGACCAGCTGAAACTGTTCTGATGAAGTTAGTTGTGCTTCCATCGCATCGATTTCAGCCTGGGTCAGTGTGTAGCCTCCACCGGGTTTGGGAACCGGATTGGGCTTGTCCGGGTTAGGATTACCAGCGCTCTTAATCACGGTAACTGTTTTACTGTCACTGGCACTACAAACTTCCTGCTGATCATTTTTGTTGCACAGTTCAATCTTGAACAGGTAGTCGCCGATACTGGTCAGATTCGTTTTATGTGAGCCCGATTGCGCAGAAGCCGCTGCAATATTTTCACTGAAAACTCGAATGCCGTTTTGATTTAAATGCCAGATACTTCCTGACTCTCCGGACCATTTATTCCATTTAATTTCCGGACTGACTTCTCCGACGCTTAAGTCCAGATTTCCCTGAATATTGTCAAGGGTAGGTGTTCCCGGCTTCTTTAACTCGCCACCGCCACTACCGGCGCCGACCTGAATAGTTTTATTCGCACTGTTTGCGCAGGCTTCATCTTTACCTTCAAGATTACACAGGCTAACTGCAAACGCATAGCTACCTTCACTGAGGTCACTCAATTGAAAGCTCGCGGTTTGTGCACTTTGTCCATTTGGCGTCAGGCTGGCCGAGTGAACAACTTTTCCATTCTGAATTAATCGCCAATGATTTCCATTTGTTCCCCACCACATATTCCAGGTGATGGTAAATTTTGCCGGTGCTTCATATTGTGTTGGCATCCACGCGATGCTTGGCGCTTGCGGTGTCGCCGGAGAGGCGAACACTGTGGGCGAAATACCGTAAGATAAAATGGCACAGGCGAGAGCTGCGGCACATGAAATAGAATGCTTTATTTTCATTTTGAAAATCCTGAATTTATTGACTCAATCGTTGAGTTAAACTCACTTTCCGCTTCGGTCAGAACTGGTAGAACGGAAAGTGAATTTTTTCGTAGAGTGATAATTATTTTTTCGGGTGACCGAGACCTTCATGCATGGCGTTTAAAATTCTGCCGTTGTCAGCATCTATCTCCCAGGCAAATACGCCGCCCAATTGATGCTGAAGCACATAAGCGCCTTTGGCTTTGACCGAGCGTTCTGTATCCAGCGTGATCAGAGTACCTGTCAGCGGGTTCCACAAATATTCGGCTTTGGCAACCGGATCCCTGCTAAGCTCGAAACCATTTGCGCCTTGCGTTGGCCCATTCATAAAGTCTGCTTCGAGCTTTTTGTAGTCTTCGATACCGTCTTGCCAGGTGCCTTTAATACCGCCGTTTCCGCTGCCGGCAAAAGGGTTTCCGGGTTGAGCGCCGGTTACGCCTTGCCAGCCGCGACCGTACATTGCTACACCCATGGTAATTTTGCCTGGTGGTACATTGCGGCCAATCAGGTGTTGAATTGCATCATGGCCATTAAAACCGATATTGGTTGTTGAGTAGAGGTCACTTTGATACAGCGACGCCTGATGACCCAATTCGTTGTTCCACGCACCGGCATAGTCGTAAACCATGACGTTGATGTAATCCATCGGTACATGCGCTCGCTCCCAGTTAATTTTACCGAGCTTCTCTACGCCACCACTCACTGCCGCGGTTAGTTCATAAGTCCGTCCTGTTTCCACGCTCAAAGCATCAAGCGCCGCACGTAGTTCAATCATCAGGTCAGCAAAGCCGTCGCCGTCTTCGGGCGTTCCGAGAGAGCTGTTAGCACCGCCGCCGCCAGGAAATTCCCAGTCAATATCAACTCCGTCAAATATTGGGTAGTCACGCAAATACTGCATCATGGAGTTGATAAAGATTTTTCGAGCGTTGGGGTTTATGCCAATCTCATATAGCGGATCGGAGAGTGTCCAGCCACCGACCGAAGGAATTACCTTAATCGCCGGGTTCGCTAATTTCATTCGGTGAAGTTGGCCGAAAATACCAGCAATACCTTTACCGTCCTGATCGCCCGGATAAAGCTTTTCCAGTGCAGCAAACTTGTCGTGCACTACAACTTCAAAATCCTGCTTGCCCTGGCATTGCTGCATAAGAACTGCATGCGAACTGGGTACTTCGATGCGTAATGATTCATTTGCGCCGCAAATAGGAACAAAGCCATAGAAAATATGAGTAAGGTTATCATCAGGAATATCGGCTACATGAAAGTTACGACCATAAATGCCCCACTCAACAAAATAAGCCGCAACCATTTTTTTTGTAGAGTTATCATAAGCAACGTTGTTCTGCTTTAGCGGATGAGGGTAATCCCCTGCGTCGCTCGGCCAGCCACTAGATGACCAGACCTTTACACTTTTGGCAGCGCTATCTGAACAGGCCTCTTGGCCGCCAGAAACATTACAAAGTCTAACGACTAGTTCGTAGTTTCCTGTTGCATTAAAGCTGTGACTATAGCTGCCAGATTGACTACCTGAACCTGCAGCCAATGATGCTGTATGTACAACTCTCCCATTTTCCAACAAGCGCCATTCGTTACCGTTTACGCCTGACCAGAGATCCCAGCGAACATTCAAAATAGCAGAGCCATTGATCAGCTCGAGTTCGTTGGCGAACCAGGCAATACTTGGCGTTCCCGGTGCTTCAGGTGCCGGCCCGTCACTAATAGCAACCATGAGTTGATCGCTAACAGTAAATTCGGAATCGTTCACGCTATATTCGAGAACATAATTGCCAACAGCATCGAAAGTTACATTAGATGTTCCGCTTGTGGCGTTGCTAAAATTGACTATTCCAGGACCTGATATTTTTTTCCAGTTTTCGATTATCGGAGATGATTTACCATCATCGGAAAAACTGCCACTAAGTTGAAGAGACTGATTGATATTTCCGCTCAAATCATTACCGGCACTTACTACCGGTGGTTGATTTGGAACATCGGTGGAGACGGTAACTATTAACTCATCGGATACTGTAAACTCGGTGTCATTAACAGTTAGTCGCAAAACATAATCACCTGCAGATGCAAAAGTTGCACTGGTTTTTGCGCTGTTTTGATTAGCAATTGAAACAGTGCCCGGACCGGAAACTACCTGCCAGCTTGCACTAACAGGCGTCGCGATACCATCGTCGCTATAGCTTCCATTTAGCTGCGTGATCAGGTTAACTTCTGTTTGCAAGTCGCTTCCGGCATTCACAACAGGTGGTTGGTTTATCGGATTGCCGCCGCTAACTGATATCGTTTTTGCTGCGCTTTGGCTACAGTCCTCACCACTATTATCGGCAATACAAAGCTTCACAACATAGCTGAATTCGCCGCCGCTATTTTTATTAACAGTAAAGGACCCTGTCTGACCGTTTTGACCATTAGGAGAAAGATCGGCAGTATGGATTATTTGACCGTTTTCCAACAAGTGCCAACGATTACCATTGGTTCCCCACCACATATTCCAGGTTACTTTATATTGTACTGGTGCTTCATATTGGGTCGGCATCCAGTCAATGCTTGGGGCTCTGGGAGCCGTAGTAGCCGCCGGGGTGTAGCTTGCAAATGACCATAAAAATAGGCCCGCAATCAACAGTTTATTTTTCATCATTTTAGTCCTCAGAATATTGCGTTTTATTTTTTATTGGTGTTAGTTCGTCGCTTTCAAAATTAGTCGTGATTTTTTACAGACAATAAAAAGCCATCACGCTGTCTTGCATGTTATTTTAAAATTATATTGATGCTTTTTTATTCAACTACACATAAAAATGACAGCGTTGTCAAATTTGTTAGGTGAGATGTCCAAGAATTTACAGTTATTTTTAACGAAATATCTCGTCAAGAGAAAAATCGAATAAAGGAGAACGTAAAAGAAATTGGGGTTCTGTTAGATATTAATTCGCGATAGCTTCTCAGATTACTTGAAGAAACAAGCATTAATTTTCAAAATCAATCGGTTTAGGAGAGCGGTACTGGTTGAGCGTAATCGTGATATCAGCAAGATCATCCAGTACGATTAGTGAATGTCGAGTGAGCCTTTCAAAAAGAGAAATAAACTGGATAATTTCCTGTTGGTTCATTGTTTTTATTGACCCTTCAGTTTGTTTAGAGCGAGCTAATTGGCTAATCAATTTTTCTTCCTGCTCGTTTCGCCAGTGCGCAATAACTTCCCAGTTAGGGGCCTTCAAAAATATTAAATAGTCGATCATCACAAAGAGTGATTGATAGTTTTCTTTTAATTGTTGATTAACCCAGCGGCGCCATTTACCTTCGGGATCCTGTGTTTTTTCTAATTCATTTATCGGACATCTTAAAGCGTCGTCACTTTCAGGCGGAGTAGCGACGCACCAACCTTCAAATATAATGATTTGGGGGGCATCAGTTACCAGTCGTTGATGTTCTGGAGTACAGGGCTCATCGCGGGATTTGTCAAAAAGAGGCAACTTCACGGGTTTGAATTTATCTGTACGGCTAAGTTGTCTAAGCAGTGAGATCCCTAGTGCAACATTGTGAGTTCCTGGTACCCCGCGTTTTTTTAACAGGGGGTGGATTTTATCGGCAAGTTCGGCTCGGTCTTCTCCTGACAGGTAAAGGTCGTCGATAGAAAAGTTTAAGACTTCAAGAGAAAAGCAGGATTTAAGCAAAATATTTAACAATCTGGCCAGCGTCGACTTGCCGGAACCTTGAGCACCATTAATGCCCACTACAAATGCTTTGTGTGGATTGTTTTCTCTATGTTCGAGGTATTTCGAATAAAGCTGAGTTAATAGTGGAAGGTAAGCTTGCTGCAAAGAGTGACTAAATAAATCAAATTCGATCTTTTCCTGTTGGCAAAAAAACCATAGGTGACGAGCCACCTCATTAAGATCGACTTTTTGATTTTCACTACATTTCATTGGTTTAACCGTTTGGTGAATGACTAACGGATAATACAATTGCCGTTGCTTTTATTTTAACCAGTGTATCCATTCCTTGAATAATAGACAATAAAAAGCCCGGCTGTCCGGGCTTTAAGTTTATCTGGATAAAACAACTAGTCGATCGACTCGACTCCCATATTAAATAATGTGAATGCGTAGATATCTGCATATTGTTCAATGGTTTTAGAAACTGGCGTGCCAGCGCCATGGCCTGCGTTGGTTTCAATTCGAATCAAGGTTGGTGCTGCACCAGCTTGTTTAGCTTGAAGCTCTGCAGCGAATTTAAACGAATGAGCAGGAACGACTCGATCATCATGATCGCCAGTTGTTACCATAGTCGCCGGATATTTGACGCCAGCTTTTACATTGTGAACCGGGGAGTAGCTTTTGAGATATTCAAACATGTCCTTACTTTGTTCCGCGGTGCCATAGTCATAGGCCCAGCCAGCGCCAGCGGTAAAGGTGTGATAGCGAAGCATATCCAGTACACCTACTGCGGGTAGTGCTACCTTCATCAGATCTGGACGCTGTGTCATTACCGCGCCAACTAGCAGGCCGCCGTTGGAACCGCCTTTGATTGCAAGATAGTTGCTCGAAGTATAATTTTCTTTTATCAAATGCTCACCGGCGGCAATAAAGTCATCAAATACATTTTGTTTGTTCATTTGAATACCCGCTTTGTGCCATTTTTTGCCGTACTCACCACCTCCGCGCAAGTTAGCCACTGCATAGATACCGCCCTGTTCCAGCCACACTGCATTGGCTACACTGAAAGAAGGTGTCAAGCTAACGTTAAAGCCGCCATATCCGTAAAGAATTGTCGGATTCTTGCCGTTTAACTTAATTCCTTTTTTATAAGTGATAATCATCGGGATTCGGGTGCCATCTTTTGAGGTATAAAATACCTGCTTGGACTCATAATCATCGCTATTAAATTTTGCGCCCGATTTTCGATATATACTTGATTTACCACTTTCTACATTGAAAGAGAAAATGGTTGATGGTGTTTTATAGTTCGTAAACGAGTAATAAAGAGTTTTGTCACTACTCTTACCTGAAGGGGAGGATGCGCTACCCGGTCCAGGTAATTCAATTTCTCTAATTTGATTTCCGTCATAATCAAACTGAACGATTTTAGACAAAGCATCCACCATGTAGTCCGCAAAGATATAACCACCACCGGTTGTAGGCGACAGAACATTTTCTGTTTCCGCTATAAAGTCGACCCATTTATCCGGGGTTGGAGAGTTTGTGTCAACGGTCACTACTTTTTTATTGGGAGCATTAAGGTTGGTGACCAGATAGAGTTTGCTTCCAATGTTGTCCAGAATATAGGTATCTGAGTCAAAGTGATCCAGGATGGTAACTAAAGGGCTATCTGCTTTAGTTAAGTCTTTAAGATAAAGATCATTTCCTGAAGTAGAGACAGCGCCACTGATAATCAGGTAGTTGTCATCTTCAGTTACTGTGCCTGACACATAGCGTCTTTTTTCTGTTTCACTTGCACCAAAAATCACTTTGTCTTCAGACTGCTTTTGACCCAGCTTATGATAGTAGAGCTTGTGTTGATCTGTTTTCGCCGAGAGTTCACTTCCTTCAGGTTTATCATAACTTGAGTAGTAAAAGCCTTCGTTTCCTTTCCATGAAATTCCAGAGAATTTCACATCTACCAGAGGCTCTTCGAGTTGCTTCCTGGTTTCTGCATCGATGATAATTATTTTGCGCCAGTCACTGCCGCCTTCAGAAATTGAATAAGCTGCAATTGAGCCATCTTTGGAAAAACTGAGGGTTGCAAGGGAAGTTGTACCGTCTTCACTAAACTTGTTCGGGTCGAGAAATATTTCGGGCTCACCGTTTCCTTTCTGCCGCCAGATAACCGACTGATTCTGGAGGCCATCATTTTTACTAAAATAGGTGTAGTTTCCTTCAGTATACGGTGCCGAGATTTTTTCGAAATTCCACATTTCCTCGAGTCTTTTCTTCAGTTTTTCACGATAGGGAATTTTTTCCAGATAAGAGAAGGTCACTTTATTTTGAGTTTTGACCCACTCACCGGTTTCCAGACTCATATCATCTTCCAGCCAGCGGTAGGGATCAGCGACGTCAGCACCGAAGTATGTATCAACAATTTCGCCTTTGCGAGTTTTTGGATAGCTAATACCAGACACCTGATTTTCCATTGCCGGTTCGATTCGTGTTTCCGGGACTTTTTTCTCCACTTCCTTTTGTTCAGGAGCTTCTCCTGAACAAGCAGCAAGCATTGCCGCCAGTATTATTATTGTGAGCTTTTGCATCAGTGACTCTCTCAATTATCGTTTTCGTTAATTTAATCTAAACTCCCGCTTACCTTAATCAATAGGCGAAAGAGATAAAAGCTAGCAGGTATCATTTTAAAAAGAGTTTACAGAGAGTCTGCCAGCTTTAAATTGGAGCATTTATCTAAGGTATTTTGCCGCTAGAGCCATAATAGGCGCAGCCGTTGGTTTATCATGTTGCCAGTCTCCGCTTTCAACACCACTCCCCGCAATATCAATATGTACATAGGGAATCGGCGTACTGCTGCTGTTGCCATGATCATCCAGACCAGAAGCGAGAGATAAGAACGCCATTGGAAACTGGTGTCCGCGAGCGACAGAAACCGACGGGCCATTGTTAGATGAAAGTACGTCGTCAGCTTTACTACGAGGACGAATAATTTTCCAGTCTTCTCTGCGTGAACGACTGATTTCGCAACCATCTCCCCATTGCTCGCCTGCTGCAGCAATATCCTGAGCAAGGCTCTGGTTTCTTGCTGGACCATTGGCTACCAGAATCGTATAAGGACCGGCAGTTAATGCAGCATGACCGGTGAGAGTAGCAACGGTAAATAATGCTGGGTTAACTTCCTGTGAAGCTTGCGCGCGCATGTGAGATAAACTATCCACCATCGCAAGGCGTCCTTCAGCATCGGTATTACCGACCCGAATTCTTTTGCCAGAATGACCTACGATAATCTCGTCAGCAACATAGCAGTCAGTGCCAATTGAGTTTCTGACAGCGGCAATCTTGGCAACAACTTTGATTCCTTCTGGTTTCAGTTCGGCAAGAGTCTTCATAAAGCCGGCTACAGCTGCGCCGCCGCCTTTGTCGCGACTCATACCAGCCATATGGCCACCCGTTTTTACGTCGGCACCTCCAGTATCGTAGGTTACAGCTTTGCCCACCAACATCAGAGTGTTTTTAATATCGCCTTTGCCCTGATATTCCAGCTCGATAATACGAGGGTGGTGCCTTTCTACAGAATAAGAGGCTCTGGCGACTGCGGAAAATACCGGAAAATCTTTTTCGAGTTGGGCACGGTCGCTAATAACGTTAACTTTTATTTCAGAGTTCTCAAAAGACTCGACGCAGGTTTGAGCAAAGCCAATAGGTGCCATGCGCTCTGGCTCGGTACCACAAAGATCTCTGGCTAGTCTTTTTCCTGCTTCGGTCGCTGACAGATAGGCCAGATCAACCTGACTATCCGGATCATAAAGTCCGATGGACTGCACTGGTTCAAGGTCTTCTCCCAAATCCTGTCTTGCTTCCAACGGTTGCCATAACCCTTGGCAGGCTCCCAGATAAGCTGCTTCCAGCGCGAATTGGTAGTCAGAGGATTGCGGTGCGCCGTCGACGATGATTGCTGGTTTTACTGAACCTGCCGCTTTGGCAATATCTATAGCCTGTTTGGCTGCATCGCTAAAATTTCTGACGTCATCATAATCATTTTTGAGATTGCCGGTAAACGCGTGAATTAGACGGCCACCCGCTAATTTAGACGCATGTAGCATGACTGTTTCGGTTCCGATACGGTTGTCGATTTTCTTAGCCGCGGAAAGGGCTTGGTCGATTTCAGGTAGGGCAGCATAGCTGGCAGATGGTGAAACCAGAATAACTGCGTCGAAGTCATCGCCTTGAAGCACCTGAGATAGCTTCTCGACGCGAATTGGAGTTGGATAACCCATGGAATGTCCTTAGATCATTGAAAAGTCTCTATCATACTGATATTGAATGCTTTGTAAAATGAACTCGTTCAGGACCGATGAGGATGTCAGCAACCGGGACTAATTAAAACTTGAGCTGCGCCACCAAAGGCTGAATTCTCAGTTCCGTTTTCTTCATTTCAGCACTGAGCCAGGCCATGAATTTTTTGACTTTGTCTTTTTCAAAGTGGCTTTCCGGAGCGACCGCATAGAAGTTGTATCCATGAAAGGCGAAATCATCGGAAAATACGAGTTCGCCAGCATCGATCATATCTGCAACCAGGCTAAGGCGCTGCAATGAAATGCCCTGTCCGGCTCGTGCTGCTTCCGCTCCTAGACTACCATCTTTTAATAAAAGCGTTTCAGAAAGCTCATTGTCCTTTATACCATAAGCCTGCTGAATATTTCTCAATGCGGTACGAACTCCGTCAGTGATACCTGCGATCATGGGTAACGAAAGAATATCCTTGCGGGTGATAGTCGGACCTTTCAATAAGCGAGGGCTGCACACCAAAACCGTCGGGTCTTTCATCAATAATATACTTTTCAAGCCAGGATAAACTCCCTGGC
The DNA here is from genome assembly GCF_015687155.1 of Aliikangiella sp. G2MR2-5. Lineage (GTDB taxonomy): Bacteria > Pseudomonadota > Gammaproteobacteria > Enterobacterales > Kangiellaceae > Aliikangiella. Next base: position 129,086 of record NZ_JADPQF010000001.1, read on the forward strand.
CGTAACGAATGGCCAAATCTAGTTCACCCTGCTCAAAGCTTTTTCTTTCTACCGAAGTATCCATGGTTATCGTCAGTTCTGGATGAATTTCGTTAAAGAATATCAATCGTTGAATTAGCCAATGAGTAGCTAGAGAAGGCATTGTCGATATATTTAGCCGGTTGGGATTGGGATCTTCTGCGAGCAAATTGATTCCCTGAATCAGACTGGTGAAGGCCGATTGTACATAAGGAAAAAGTTTTTCCCCATCTGCAGACAGTATGACTTTTTGATGTTGCCTTTCGAATAATTCGATGCCCAGCTGTGATTCAACTTTGCGTATTTGCTGGCTTATGGCTGCTTCGCTGACAAACAGTTTCTCGGCGGCTTGTTTAAAGCTGCCAAGTTTTGCCGCCCAGTAAAAGTGTCTGAGCCCTGTAAGGGGGAGAGGGTAGTTTTCTTCCAATGGAGCAATCCTATCACTTACCAGTCTTTGACTTCTTGCTTAAGAATAACTTAAGTGTAGCTAATTTTAAATCGTTTGTGAGTATTAAGCGATAAGCCTAAGATTTTAATCAATGATTGATTGTTTAATCATTTCGCATCGAGGTGATGCAATTAAGATTTTATTAACTGATTTTGAGGTGACTTATGAACCATACAGCTACTTATGCCAAAAAGTTTATGATTTTAATGGCTTTTTTTATCTCCGGGATTTTCTCTCAGCACTCTCTAGGCGCCCAGGAAAATGGATTTTATCAGGAAAAACTGGTGGAAAAGCTTTGCCAGTCAGTAAAGCAGGATAATTTGGCCAGGTTTCGAAAAACACTGAAAGACTCTAGAACCCACTTAACTCAAATTTATCCGGTGGCTGAATGTAGCGGTGCTTCTTTGATTGATTTTGCGACTCTGAATCAATCGGAACTGGTACTTGCCTACATCGCCCGTAAAACTGAAGTACGTGATTTACAGGCTTACAATCAAACACAATCGCTGGCTTTAGAATCCGTCTCAAAATAACCAATGCGTTTGCCAAAGTGACAGTTTTCCTTCTAATTTCAAAACCTTGAATGTTAGCCCTTGGGAGTCAGCAAAATAACTTTTTGCCTGATTCCCTTTTTTCTAACTGATCCGGCCGGATTTGTTTTGTCGATAAATAGTTGATACTTTTGTGTGGACAATATTTCGTTTTTTAGGAGAGCTGCATGCTAAAAGGAGAGTGCAACTGTGGACAGGTTGCTTTTGAAGTTGATACGTCAGTTTCTGACGTCTACTACTGCCACTGTTCGATTTGCCGCCGGGCGACGGGGACCAATGGTATTCCTGTCATCGTTATAGCAAATGAGCATTTTCGATGGATACAGGGTGAAGATAAGATAAGTTCCTGGGAAAAGCCCGGGCATGACTGGCAGATGAGTTTCTGCTCCAACTGTGGTTCACCTTTACCTGGCTCAAATGATGAAACTCGCATGTACGTGCCTTGCGGTTTGATTATGAGTGGCGATGAAAACCTAAAAGTGGCCCATCATATCTGGGTAGATTCAAAGGCGCCCTGGGATGAAATTTGTGGAGAAGCAAAGCAGCATCGAGAAGCCTTTGAGGGCTAGCGCTTTTTGTACGTTTAATTTAATGAAAATACGATTATTTCAATGAAAAGGATCGCAGTATTCGGCAAACCGGGAGGCGGTAAGTCGACCTTTAGTAAACAACTGGCAAAAAAACTTGAGGTTTCACTGTATCCGCTTGATTTGTTCGAGTATCTGGCTGATGGAACCAGGGTTGATGCTGAAACCTATAAGGCAAAACATGATGAAATTATACAATCACAAAGCTGGATTATTGAAGGTCTTGGAACCTTTGAATCATTTTATCAAAGACTCGATGCCGCCGATACGCTGATTTATATCGACTTGCCCTATAGCGTCCATTATCGATGGGTGATCAAGCGCTTTGTGATGAGTCTTTTTCGAAAGCCGGAAGGATGGCCGGAAGGCAGTAATGTGTTTAAGGGAACTGTTGCAAGTTTAAAAACGCTAAAGCTTTGTCCCAAATTCTGGAATGAAAAGTTTCTGAATGATTTGTATGAAAAATACCTGGATAAAAATATCTTCGTTATTCGCTCGGTTTCAGCGTTGAACGCTCACTGCTTAGAATTTTGTTTAGATGTTTATCGGAGATCTTAAAACCTTTTATCGTCCTTCTATGTTTGACAAAAATACTAATCGATCAAGCATTAACAATGTGATGCTTCATAATAGCGAATAATACGACCTATAAATTTAAGAACCACAAGGAACTTCGATAAGAAAATATATCGTAGTATTATGTATTCGGTTACGTCGGTTCATACTAAAGCTGACATATTCGAATTTTAGTTGTTCTGAAATCTGACAGTTATCAAGGTGGTAGCTTTTTATCTAAAGGGGACTTCCGCTTTTTTTAAAAGCTTGGCAAAATTTTAATTTAAAAGAATTTCGCACCGCTACGCTTGCGTGCGACCTACTTTTGCCAAGAGCTGCAAAAGTAGGCAAAAAAGCCCTTTATCGCTGCGCTGGCACTCTTACATGAGCGCGTTAATATCTCCTAAATCTTTAACATAGATAAAACTGATAATTGCTATCGCCCTCTCGGTATGATTGCAGCCAAATGCTGGGCATGGTTGCTTTCGCGCCGGGGTTACGAATTGAGTTAAGTTCAGGCTGTAAAATCCATCCAAACCTTTAACTTATTTCGATCAGTTCTGGTTTTATTAACCCAAAAAGGTAGTTCTGTCAACGAGTATAGTCACAACTCAAAATGTATTATTCATGGTTCATAGAGAGGTCCTACTAGAGGGTGGGGAGTGAATACAAATTGTTGGTGGGCGACCAGGAAGTGCTAAGGCCTTATCAAGAGTCAATTGCGCTGGCCCGGTGGCCTGAGCGTTGGGCATTTTTTGGTGACTTTTTGTTGCTCTTGACAAAAAGTTACTCGCAGGAAAGCGCAGCGCTGCGAAACGCTCTTAAATTAAGTTTTCCCTAGCTTTTATAAAAAAGCTAAAAGGTCCCCTTTAGTGAGATAGCTGTCCTCAGAGTCAATCAACAGCCAAATCAAAAATGCAATTTAAACCCTTCATGACTGGCTACAAACCCCAATTTTTCATAAAAACGAATCGCATCTGGACGTTTCTTATCGCTGGTCAACTGAACAATTTTACAACCTCGCTCTTTCGCTCGAGAAATTGACCATCGAAACACCTTCTCTCCAAGGCCTTTTCCACGACAGCTCTTATGAACTCTGACGCCTTCAATTTGCGCTCGCCATGCACCTTGATAGGTGAGCGATGGAATATAGGTTAGTTGGAGAACCGCGACCACACCTGAAGGGCATTCCGTGTTGGGCGTTGTTCGCGCGACAATCAACTCATTGTTCGGGTCTTCTGAAATATGAGAAAAAGCAACTGAGTAGGGTTCTGAAATAGTCGCCGATTCAGAATTCGTAGTCGCTTCTCTTTGTTGACCAAGCGGGTCATCAACCAGCATTTCGACAATAGCATTTAGTTCTGCTTGTTTGGCAGTCCCAAAAGTAACTTCCATGGAATGTCCTTACAATCTTAACTCTACTTGTTATTCAGAGTTTTTCTTTTTATCGGATTTGAATTGCTCTTCAAGTACTTTCAATTGTTTTTTCTTTTCGTTTTCGTCAATCTTTTTTCTAATCATCTCTAACTTATGTTGGTGGGCCTTGTTCTGAACGCGAACGCTATACCAGTAGACCAGCCCACCAAGAATGAGAAAAAATATTACGAAAGCAAAAAACAATAGCTTACTCTGGTTTCAATTAATATCAGGTCGTGAATACCGGGTTGTCAGGTTAAAGGCTTTTCCCAAAAAGTCGCTTTGCCCATTTCCGGATCAAGCTCATAGCCTTTAAATCCAAAATTAACATAGGCCTGTTTGGCTACTTCGTTTCCTTCGAGAACTTCCAGCGTGAGTTTGCAGCAGTGTCTGGACTTCGCCAAATCTTCAGCCGCCTGCATCAGCAATCTGGCAATGCCTTTACCGCGATGACTCCGTTTGACCGTTAAATCATGAATGTTCATCAAAGGCTTCGCTTTAAAAGTTGAAAAACCTTCAACACAATTGACTAAACCTACCGGTTCATCTTGCTCATAGGCAATAAAACTGAAGACATCATTTCGCTCTGCCATTGCTCGCACGAGTTTTTCTTTAACGTCCGGTTTCAGCGGGGAGCCACCACCCATGGGATCTTTGGCGTAATCATCAAGAAGCTCGACCAAATTATTGGCGTCAACAGAGTTCGCATAGTCAACCGGGCGGCAATCAATAGTCATTGTTACAGTCTTTATTTTATATCAGCTGAAAGAAAGTCTGCCCATGATGCCTTATTAAAATCCATTTCGAAAGAGTCAAAAGTTCTAACTTGGGCGTTTCAGCCAAAAAAATTGTTAGTGCTTGTGTCAACCTACTGGAGGCTGGTGCGTTTTAGTCACTATAACGACGATTGAACAAGCGACGTTCTAAATAACGGTATTCAAAATAACAATCGAGGATATAACAATGAATTTGATTGGTGAAGGTTCAAAAACCGAAAATTCCGGGAGAAACTTCTGGATAACAGCTTGTTGTTTAGCGTTTGGCATTAGTTTATTGACCTCCTGTGGCGGTAGCTCCGAAGAAAACCTCCCTATCGCCGAAGCAGCGGAGTGCGAGCTTTTTGACGAAGACGAAGATGGTAGCGCCGACTGTGGCACGGTACTTATTGGGCTGACTGATGCTGATGGTGACTTTCTTACCTATCAGGTGGAGGTAACCGGTTTGTCGCTTATTCGCCGAGATGGCGCTGAAGTTTCAGTAATGCCATCGACTCAGTCTATCGATTTTGCTGACTATGTTGATCTAAGTGAATTGGCGGCAGCTGCGACCATTCCAACCGGGGTCTATGAGTCAGGCAGCATTCGACTCAACTACGCCAATGCGGATATACAAGTTGAGAAATCCGGTGAAGCGGTCGTCGCTTCTATGGTCGATGAGTCGGGACAGGCAATCACTGAAGCAACTTTGACACTTTCGCTGGATGCGGATAATCCGCTGGTTATTAGCAGAACGCGGGCTGCCTTGCTGGAGCTGGATTTTAATCTGGCGGCGTCACATTCGGTTGATCTGGAGGTAGAACCTGTCACAGTTACCACAGAACCCTTCATCGTTGCCGAAGTCGATCCGGTACTGAGTAAAGAGTTCAGACTTCGTGGGCCGCTGGTGCGAGTCAACGAAGAAGAGTCAGCCTTTAAAATTGCGGTAAGACCATTTCATCGAAAAGAAGGACGTTTCGGTGGCGCACCAATCTTTGTCGATGAAAACACCCAGTTTGATATCAACGGTGAAAGCTACTCGGGAGACACAGGGTTAACAGTTCTGGCTGAATTGCCTGCAGGCACGGCGACAGTGACTCAAGGTCTGTTTGAGCATTCCAGTCGTCATTTTACCGCAGCGACTGTTGTGGCTGGTTCTAGTGTTCCAGGGTTTGACAGGGACGCGGTTAAAGGGGTTATTGTCGCTCGCAAGGACAATCAATTGACTGTGCGTGGCGCTTCACTTATTCGTGAAAGTGGTGAGGTTACATTTAGAGATGAACTCAGCGTATCCATAGGTGAGGAAACCACGGTCAAAAAGTGGAGAAGAAGCGATGAAGTGTTAACCATCGACGATTTATCTGTTGGTCAGGCGGTCACTGTTTTAGGTACCTATATTGAGGCGAGCGAAGAAGCTGAAAATGCTAGTCTGGATGCAACTGATGGCGCAGTAAAAATGCGTCTGACATATGCTTCGGGTCATGCTGTGGCAATAGACGCTGTACAAATTGATTTGAACTTGCAGTCATTGCAGGCGCGTTCTCCCGAGCAATATGATTTTTCCGGAACCGGAGTCGATGCCAGCTTTGATGCGGATCCTCAGAACTATGAAATTTCAATCGCCGACTTGATGGTGACCAATGCCGAGTCAGGTGATTCGGTTCGAGTGAGTGGTTTTGTGTCGCCCTTCGGCACCGCTCCTGCTGATTTTGACGCCATGAGCGTGACCAATTATGCCGAGTCAGGAAGCCAGATATATATCAACTGGCCTGATAGTGATGAACTGGTTGCCTTTGCTGAAATCACCGCATCTACTCTGATAATCAATACGCCAGAGGAAGGGGTTTACAAGTTGCAACAAGGCGGAATCCGAACCGATTTGACCAGCTTCGACACTTTGGTAACTCTGACACCTAAGTCTGAGCGAGGGATCTATACTATTCGCAGCGGAGAGATGGTTCTGGCTTTCTCAGATTTTCTTGATTTTTCCAATGAGTTGCAGCAACGCCTCAATGAAGGTGAGTCGATCGATGCTATGCACGCGATTGGTGGTTTTTCAAGCGATAGCAAAGTGATGGATGTCATCAAGTTGTCTGTCAAACTGCACTGATAAAGATGGATTGAGAAGGTGAAGGATATGATGAGTCCCGGTGCAAGATCTTTAATCACAATGGATAGGCAGTACGCCGCCAATCGCCTTCTTAAAAACAGCAGCGTTGCTTTGCTGCGGTGCTATCAGTTATTCTCAAGGAGATAGGCATGATTTGGGAAGAGCAAGAACTCGGCTGTTTTCACTGGGGGGTTAATCCCGGTAGCACACAGCAACACCGATTAAAAAGCGAACAAGGGTTATTGAATTTGTCGATAGAGAAATTCTTAATGGAAGTAGAGAAGAAAGCTTACCGTATGGCGCAGCTGGCGACTGGTAATTCTTCTGATGCTTTGGATATTGTTCAGGACACCATGATTAAACTTGTCGAAAAGTATGCTGGAAATCCGGCAGAAGAATGGAAGCCTTTGTTTTATCGAATTCTACAATCGCGTATAACTGATCATCTGCGTAAGAAAACACTTCAGGCCAAAGTGTTTTTCTGGCGGAGTACATCAGAAGAGTCGGAAAGCGGTGACCTTATTGACCAGGCGAGTGATTATATTACTCCAGAAAGGGAACTTGATGGGCAGAGAAATGTTGAGTTGGTGATCGATGCCGTTAAGAAGTTGCCACATCGCCAGCAGCAATGCTTTTTGCTAAGAAGCTGGGAAGGTCTCAGTGTTAAGGAAACTGCATTAGCAATGAATTGTAGTGAAGGTAGCGTAAAAACCCATTATTCAAGAGCGAGAGAAGCATTGCAACAGGCTCTTGAAGAAGTGTCGTCAGGTACGGACTAATTACGCACTAATAAAGAGTGAGGTAAGCAGAATGAATGATCCAAATGAAAATTCTGATCCAGAAATCTTGGCTAAAGACTCTATCGAGCAGCGAGTTTGTGAAGGCCTGGATGAAAGTGTCTCCAGTTTAAATCCTGATGTTAGACGCGCTTTAAATCAGGCAAGAGCTAAGGCCGTAGAAAAGAAAGGTGCGAGTTTTCCTTTTCTTAAACTGGCTGGTGGTGTGAGTTTTGCTTTTGCTGTGCTTATGGTGTCCCAGTTTTATACACAACAGCCAGAGGAAAACCTAACGCCTTTTGCCGAAGTGCTGGAAGAGGATATTGAAATGTTGGATGACCTGGAGTTTGCTTATTGGTTAGCGGAGGAGGAAGAAAGTGCGAACTTGTAAAAAAGCCGCACTGATTGCAGCCATGATAATAACGACTCCAGGATACGCTGCTCAGCCAAATAATAGTGGGCACTCAGAAAGCGACGAAAGGCACTCTGTTCCGTCCGGTGAGGAAGAGCAAGCGGCAATGGTGTCTAATAAATCGAAAGAAACAGTAGAAATGGATGAAGCCTTTTTGAGTTTTTTAGCCGATAGTGCGCAGCTTGATGATGAAATGACGGATCCGTTAGATATGATGGATATTGATGAAGAGTTAATGCCGGCAGAGGCTAGTTTGTTAGAGTCTGCCAAGGAGGAAAAATAATGAAACGGTTATTTTTTCTAATTGTAGCTAGCTGGATGACCCTGGCTTCCTTAAATAGTTTTGCCAGTTCGACTGAGTGGCAGTCTTTAAACGGTGATGTACAGAAACTTTTACAGCCATTTGAAAAGCGCTGGGATGATATGCCGGATGCCAAAAAAGAAAAGCTGGTGGCGGGTGCCAATCGTTGGTTGAGTATGACGCCTGAGCAGCGAAGTGTGGCCTCCGAACGTTTTAAAAAGTGGCAGTCCCTGACACCAGAACAACGAGCTAAACTGAATAATCGATTCGAAAAATTCAAACAATTACCGCCTGAAGAGCGAAAGCGTTTGCGAAAAGCCTTTGCTCGATTTAAAAATATGTCGCCCGAACAAAAAGCCAGGTTAAGGGAAAGGTTTCGAAAAATGTCTCCGGAGCAAAAGAAACAGTTTCTAAAACGAATGAAAAAACGTCAGCAACACAAAAAGTCGCGAAGAGGGTAGGCGAGGCTTTTGTAGGATGGGGGAAGCCTGGCGTAACCCATCCTGGGGATTTGTATCCGATGTATTTCACTTCTTTTGGCGTGCAGCGTTAAATCATTCATTCCTAGAGTCAGATTTGCTCAACCAATTTCCCGTAATTATTTCTTGTGGTTATTTGTAACATTAGACGAAAGTGTCAGTCATTAGGCTACCGATTACAGTTTTAACCATGAAGTTCATTTTTGGGAGTCCTATGTTTAATACAAAAGCATTATTGATTACTATTTCTCTTTTTGTGAGCCTGCTTTTTGGCGTCAATGCAAATGCTAAAGCGTTGAAATCCATTCGAGTGGGGCCGTCCATTGGTTCACAGGTGCCCGAAATTATGGCTATCGACCAGCAAAATCAGCCGGTGAAATTGGCTGATTTTTATGGCGAAAAAGGTGTGGTTGTGGTCTTTTTTCGCTCGGCAGACTGGTGTCCTTTTTGTAAGCGACATTTAGTTGAACTCAATCAAATTGTTCCGCAAATCGAGCAGGCAGGTTATAAAATGGTCGGCATTTCTTACGACTCGGTTGAAACGCTAAACACTTTTAGCAAGTCGATGAATATCGCGTTTCCACTGCTGGCAGATCAAAAGGCAAAAACGGTTAGGCGGTTCAAAGTTCTTAATAAGGATTATAAATTAGGCGATAAACATTACGGGATACCTTATCCGGGTGTCATGGTGATTTCTCCAGACGGAGAGCTAAAGGATAAGTATTTCTATAAAGGATATAAAAAGCGGATCACTGCTGAAAGCTTGTTAGAAAAGTTAAACTAGGGAATAAACTCTATCGGTTTATACTCGAACTGATGCATTCTGATTCCTGGTTTTATAAAGTCTGACAACAAATGATAATTCTGCTCTATATCTAAAGTAGAAATTCACCATTTCAATAGTTCACTTTAAGCTCCCCATTGAAAAGTGGAGGGAGCTTAAAACTTCCAGTCGAGTTTTAGCGAATTAGTAAGATTTTCAGTGAAACCTAATTTTCAGAGTTGTTGCGCATGATGCGCGATAATTCGAATTATGAACTTCTAGCTTTTTGATTTTAAGGGGAAAAGATATTTTCTATCAAAGAGCAAATTTAGAGTTATTAACAAAAACAAATAGTCTCTTATTGCTGGTTGAATAATAATATAATCCTTAGAGGTCTTGAGTTTCCTCGAAAAAACGGATAACTTGAGTTCACTTTAAAATCAATAACGCACAATTTGCATATCGCGCACAGTGCGCAATAATAAGCTGTTAGGAGTCAGAATGATACGGGCCGTTGCTATCATTTCAATTATGCTAATGCTTAGTGCTTGCGTCTCAGTTCCGGTTCCTAGCAAAGGCCCTCTCATTGTTCGAGCCATTCCAAAGTCGTCGGACAGCACAGGTTGGTACAGGGACTTTTGCACATTTGGACAACCAGTCAATAACAAAGATATATATTATGGTGACTCTTGTAAAAGCAGACAGATTTTACATCACGCTTTCTTAAATAAGGTTAGGCTTTCAAATGTTCATAGCTTGTCTGGTGCTTATTATGGTAATGATATCTATGCGGGAATGTCTGGAGGGCAGCGAGTATTTTGGACTCAAAATAATCGAGAGCAAGGATATTTCATTCTTCAAAGGGTTGAACTTGAATTTACAAAAAAAACCGGTATTAATTTCTTGATGACGCCAGTCTCATACAACAAAAACTTACAGTGCGTCGTTAGTTTTGGGTATTATCCTCATTCAGATTTTCGAGCTTGCCCTGATGAAAAATTCCACGAAGGGCACTATGATGATTGTTTACCAATTAATAAAGTATTGGAGCACTTTGCAAATGGTTGAAGCTCCTAACCAGTGCCTGCAATTGAAGGCAAGAAAACAACAGCGCCTCAATTGAGACATGCGTTAGGTACTCAAAATGTTCAGAAAAGCTTTATCTAAAACGTTGCGAGCATACGCCAACTTGCTTTTGAAGTTTGAGCGAACGAATCAATTTGGTAAAGAATTACTTTCTAGTGCTGACATCGGGAAGGCTTCAAGAGCAACAAAGTTAGGGAACTAAGAAGAAGCTGTGTCCATATACCAAGGGATCTTGATGCGAGGCGGAAATACTGTTGGCGAGATGATTGCCTGTAAAAAACTCGCAAATTATTATCGCTCTGGTCGTTTTGTAGAGAAGGACATCGACTACGCGATTAAGCTGGAAAATAAAGCGAATGAAAGTTTTGAAGAAATCAATGAAGGTACTTAGCTAGTACTTGAATTTGATTCGGCAGAAATCGCCTTACAAATTAAATAAGCGTTAGAGATTCGAGTTACCCACAAACAGTAGACTCCGTCTATAGTTAGGTTCAGTCCTAACACGAATATATTTGGAGTGTCAGATACTTATCACTGATTTAAACTGGAGGGAATAATAAATAATGATTGATATCGGTGGGACCGAATGGGTGTCCGAAGACCCTGAGTTTTATGCAGACTTACTGTCTCGAAAAGATAGAAAGTTAAAGATAATTCTAAAACAATTAAAAAGTGATTTTTCTAGTATTAAGATTGTTTTGGGATTTCTGATAGTCGGATTTTTAATTGGAGCAGGAATAACTCAAAACGAATTAAAGCTAGGAGTGATAGGCATAGGTCTTTTGGGTGTTTATCTATATATATTCATCAAAAATATAGTGGCATATATTTATTCTCCAATATTTGAGGGTGAGCTGATCGCTGGGTATGAAAGTAAGTCGAAATGGCCTGGTTTCATCCATTCAGAAGCTTTTTTTAACAATGTCGGTGAAAAAATTCCCATTGCAATAAGTAAAAAGTTATTTAATGATGTTGTGTCTAAGAGGTCCAATACCAAAATAAAAATTTTATACACACCATCTTTTGAATATTCGCTAGTTATTGCGGCAAAAAAGGAAAGATTAGACACTCCGATTTAAATATTAACTTTCAGCAAGAACAACTAAAAACTAAACCCAACATCAATATCCAGACTCAAAATATCCGGCTCCGATGATAAAGTTTGATTAATCGAAAAACTGCTACTCCAGTTATTTTCCCAGTCAAAATTTAGTGCGAACTCCAGATAACCCGAGTCCGGTATCCTAAAACTGTCCAGCAATTGGTCGCTTACGCGGGTTAACAAACGTCTTTCTTCGCCTCTTGCGATAACAATTACCGGTTCGCCGTCAGTTGAAACTTCCGCCGTCCAGCCAAAGGAAAAAGAAGGCGCCCAGCTGAATGAGTCCTGTTCCATCCAGTAGCTCATGGTCAGATCCAGATACAGACTCCAGCTTTTCGGGTCGTAGTCTGCTGCGGCTACAGTTGGCGGCTCTCCAATAAAAGCTTGTCGGCTAAAACTTTTAGTTTCCAGATACTGGATGCCAATACTGTAGTCCAATATCCAGCTATCCATACCTGTTGAACTGTCATAGGAGAAACTTAATGCAGAATCGTCGCTTTCAAGCGATTCGATTATCGCCGGTACGCGAGATAGGGCTCTTTCCACCGTATCTATCTGACTATAGGTGGCCGAAAGGGCAAAATCTTCAGCAAACCAGCTGACGCCGATGGCGTAGGCCTTGGTTTCAGTTTCTGCGCCGCTCGATAAAACTCCAAGATCACCAAAGTCGACTTGCCAGACTTCTTTTGCGCTTTGCTTATTGATACTCGCCGAAAGCATCCAGTCTTCATTAACAAAATGGCTGGCTCCCAAACTAAAACCGTCAGGTCTGGTCTCACTGGGATAGCGGCTGAAGTAGTCGTATTGACTGATTGAGCCTCCTAGCCAGATACTGCTTGTAGCCAGGTTTTGAGAGGTTTCAGACTCTTCAGCGATGGTGGAGCCGGGCAATAGCGCTGGGAAGCAAAGCAGGGCAATAGCTAATAATTCGAGTCCTTGTCCTGTGCACTGAGGACCAGGTTGAGAGAGGGGGATTGGTTTCATATTTCTGCTGTTGCGCTCAAGAGAAATATCCATAAAAAATTCCTTGTCCATTTTTCGGAAGCAATGTTTTTTTGCTACCCGGATAATATTTGTTATTGATTCGTTTGCGTCAGTTTAAAGGCAATTTTATGATAGTAAATTCTTCACGCTCGATTTGTTGCAAGTCTGGCTTAAACAGAGAGTCTGACTTAAACAGAGAGTCCGATTTAAGTAGAAAGTCCGGTGAGTACATTATATCAGGATTAAACCCCATGACCGAAAAGGTAAGTTTACCCGATCAGCTGACCATGTATCAGGCATTGGTCGACAAAAATTCTGCCTATGAAGGCGTGTTTGTGGTCGGCGTAAAAACTACCGGGATCTGTTGCCGGCCTACCTGTAATGCGCGTAAGCCCAAGCCGGAGAATGTCGAGTATTTTAGTAACGTGAAGCAGGCGCTAGGTTTTGGCTATCGTCCTTGCAAGGTATGTCAGCCGCTTAAACCTTTTGGCGAGGAGCCCGAATGGCTGAAAGGTTTGCTGCAAAAAATGGAGCAGGCGAGCAGTGAAAAAATCAAGGATCAGGATTTGCGGGAGTTAGGGCTGGATCCGGTGCGTGTACGCCGCTGGTTTAAAAAACATCATGGCATGACATTCCAGGCTTTTGCCCGGGCAACACGGATAAACCGCGCTTTCGGACTCATCAAGCACAAGGAGAAAGTGATCGACGCGGCGATGGATAGCGGTTTTGAATCTTTAAGCGGGTTTAATGACGCCTTTAAGCGGGTAACCGGAAATACGCCGAGTAACAAGCATCAGGCGATCATCACCATTACCCGAATACTGACGCCGCTCGGCCCCATGTTCGCCGGAGCCAGCGATAAAGGGATCTGTCTGCTTGAGTTTACCGACAGGCGAATGCTGGAAACCCAGATCGACCGTTTAACCAAATTATTAAGCGCCCGATTTGTTCCGGGAAGTCATCCATTATTTGATTTACTGGATCGGCAGCTCAAAGAGTATTTTGCAGGTCAACGTACCGAGTTCACCGTACCGCTGGATTGTCCCGGCACTGAATTTCAGCAAAAAGTCTGGGCTCAATTACAAACCATTCCCCACGGTAAGACCCGCGCCTATCAGGAGCAGGCTGAAGCGATTAATAACCCCAAAGCGGTGCGCGCGGTAGCCAAAGCCAACGGCGATAACCGCATCAGCATCCTGATTCCCTGTCATCGGGTGATAGGGAAAAACGGCCAATTGACCGGCTACGGCGGCGGGATCTGGCGTAAGCAACGGCTGCTTGAACTGGAGCAGGGCAATATCAACTGGCAGTCGTCGCTCTAACGCCTTTATTTTAAGCTGCCTTCTTATCTAAATAACGGGGGAAATTGTCTTAAAATAAGACTAGAATTGCGCCCCGGCTAACCAATCGCTCACTTTGGAGAAATCATTCTATGACCTCTCGCAATATCGCCAATCTGGTGTTACTGGCGGCCATTTGGGGATCGTCTTTTTTATTGATGCGAGTTTCGGTACCTGAGTTTGGTGCCGCACCCATGATGTTTTTCCGGGTACTTCTGGCCGGGTTGGCGTTGCTGCCTTTTGTTTTTATCCAGAAACGTCAGGGAGTCATGCTGTCAAAGGCTAAAGAAATGACCATTGTCGGCCTGTTTAATTCTGCTTTGCCTTTCTCTTTGATTGCATTTTCAACACTCTATGTTACTGCAGGTTTTGCTTCAGTACTTAATGCTGCAACCCCCATGTGTGCAGCAGTCATCGCTTTTGTCTGGCTGGGTCACAGACTCACAATGCTGGCTGTTTTGGGTCTATTGGTAGGCTTTATTGGTGTAATCATTCTGGTATGGGACAAGTTGGAGCTAACCGGTCAATTGAGTGAGTCCAGTCTGGCGACCTCTCTGGCTATTGCTGCAGGTCTCGCTGGCGCCTTTAGCTACGGAATTGCAGCCAACTACACTAAGCAACACCTGGCAGGTGTGGACCCGATGGTTTCGACCGTTGCCAGTCAACTAACTGCGGCCGTTATTCTGCTGCCTTTTACTGTTTACTGGTGGCCTGAGACCATACCGTCTTTTGAAGCCTGGAGAAATGTACTCATACTTGCTTTGCTCTGTACCGGCTTTGCGCAAATTCTCTATTTTCGTCTGATTGAGTCTGCCGGTGCTGCTAACGCGACTACGGTTACTTTCCTTATCCCTGTTTTTGGCCTGCTCTGGGGAGGTTTGATTCTGGATGAGTCGTTGGAGCCGAGAACGCTACTGGCCTGTGTTGTAATACTATTAGGAACCGGGTTAACTACCGGTCTGATACGGCGCAGAAAGCTCGCCAGTTGAATGTTTTTTGAACACAGGTACAACCAGCAATAACTGGCCATTTTATTTAATCCTCTGTATAGTGCGCGCACACTAAAATGGCCCCAGATATGGCGGGTTATCTGACATCTGAATTGTCAGGTTTAGATAGAAAAAATTCAGATTGCACTGGATGGGAGAATTTATGTTTGTCGAGCGTTATTACACTCAAACTGAAGATACTTTTTCGTTCTCACGAGAACAGGCGAGCGATTTTGCTAAATCGATAGCGGGTGACTTTAATCCAATCCATGATCCTGACAACAAGCGCTTTTGTGTTCCCGGTGATCTGCTTTTCTCCCTGACCCTCAGTAAATATGGTGTTAGCAAGGCGATGAGCTTTAATTTTCAGGGAATGGTAGGTAGTGACACACCTGTTCACTTTGTTGAAGAGGGTTCTCAGGTTTCTATCCAGAACGAGAAAGAGAAGACTTTTCTTACCGTGGACAGAACTGGTGATGTTAGTGTTAATGAAGCTTTTATCGAAGGACTCATCCGCTCCTACGTGGCTTTCTCTGGGAAGACTTTTCCGCATATTTTGGTCGAGCTGATGGAAGAGGAAGGCATGATGCTTAACGCAGAACGTCCGATGGTAATTTACGATCTGATGAAAATAGAGTTCACCAGTTTCGCTGAGACTGCGCCCGAAGTCGTTCTTCAGAGTAAGCGATTTGATGTAGATGGCAAACGCGGTATGGTTATCATGAATTTTGATATCCAGGCTGATGGCAAGTCTATTGGTAGTGGTGAAAAACATATTATTATGAGTGGCTTACGCCCCTACGAGCAGTCAGGTATTGATATGCTGGTGAATAACTATGAAGAAGCAAAAGCGAGATACTTCGAAAATTAATCGAAACTGTCGATAAATTGTACGAAAAGCGGCTAAATGGCCGCTTTTTTGTGTCCGGTCACCAGTAATCTTGCCTGATTCTTATAGAAAGGAATATAAAATCAGTTTATTAAAAATTTGCTTTATTAGTAAAAAAATCCTAAATTATCAGTCAGATAGAAAAAAATAAACACTCCAGAAGCATCCACACTGGCTGCTGACTGGTTGGTTTGGGTGAAGGCTTATGGCAGCGAAAATCATTTCTATTGCGCAGGCTAAGGGAGGCGTTGGCAAGAGCACTATGTGCGCTAACCTGGCAGTGACTTTCTCCCAGTCGGATAAGGTCATGATGATTGACTGTGATCCACCACAAAACTCCCTGTCTGCCTGGTTCAAGGTTCGAACCGATCTCTATGAAGATACCGGGCTGGTGCTTGAGCAAGCTTCTACGCCTGCTCAGTTATTGAACCTTATCGAAAAAAATAAGGATGATTTCAGCTATATCCTGATTGATGGTGCACCGCATGTAAACCCGGTTGTTCGTGCCATGATGCTTTGTTCAAATCTGATTTTAGTGCCGCTGGCACCGTCATCAGTAGAAATCTGGTCGTTTGAAGCTTTTGAAGAGTTGCTTTATAAGGCGGAAACGCTTAATAAATCTTTGAAAACCAAAATATGCTGGAACAGGGTCAGGCGTCGCGTTAAGTCATCTGAAGAGGTGATGCAGTCTGTTGGCAAGCATTCCAAATTAACCGCTTTTAAAAATCAGCTAACTTTTCGGGTTGCCTATATGGATTCTTTTGCCGAAGGTTGCAGTGTTTACGAGTGGACGGACCCAGTGGCCAGTGCTGAAATCTGGTCATTGAGTTCTGCTATCAAACGAGCGGTTGCTAAAATGGAACCTGTGAAAATTTCAAAATCCAATGCGGTCCAGGAGTTTTTGAAAAAGGGGTAGCTGTAGCGTCGTTACCTGTCGCGATTGCTTAAGGTGTTAGCTTGTAGGTCTGTTTTTTCTTCTTTGCCAGGTAATAAAACCACTAATTGCCAATAATATCAGAATGAATGCCGAAAGATCATTGGTTGTCTGGCCGGATAGTCCGATGACTCTGCCGCTGTGCAAGTCCTGCACAAAGCGAAGATGAGTGATCTGGTTTTCTCGATAAAGCGATTGTAATAATTCTACTGATTCCGAGCCAGGAGAGAAAGTTGGCTGTTCTTGTATCTCCTGCGGCTTTTGCATCGACTCCCACTCTTCCTGCTCTAAATCAAATCGAAAGAAATCATTTGCTGATCTTACGATGAGTGGCTCATTGTTATCTTGGTTAAGAGGCCAGTAAACTGCATCGATATTCTGTCCTATAGACTCAGCTATTAGTTCCTGATCAATTAACTGTAGTTTTGGACTAAGGATAAAACGTTCGCTTTCCGTTAGCAGATACAGGCTGTCTCCGGTTTGAATAAGCCCTAAAAGCATATCCTCGCTTTCCTGCCAGTAGCTCTGGTTAATAAAAATCTGTCTTCCCAGTTGGCAAGCCGTGAAGCTTGTTTGCTGATAGCAGCGCACATCTTCAGGGGCTTTTACACCGTAAAGGTCAAGTAACCAGCTACTGGAAACAAAGGATTTATGTAACCCCAACTGCTCATAGTGGTTGAGTAGAATACCGGTAACGGCCAGGTTGAGTATAAACAGCGAAGCGGCGAAGCCCATTCGTCGATGCCATTTACGAAAGATACTTTTGCGCTTTTTTTGTTTTTGTTTTTTTTGATAGGCGTTCATTGGTTAACTAGTTTATCAAGCATTAGCGCCATACGGGTAATTTTTTTCATGGCGTTAACCGACATTGTAGCACCAGTGATACCGTCGATAGATTGATCCAGCTTATTATTTTCGTCAATAGATATATTGTTAAACTGCTCGGTAAATGACTGCATTCTTATCTCGCCACCACGGCTTTCGCGAAATGCAAGTACACGAATGAGGTCGACTTTGTTATTTTGAATACTGATCCCGAAGCTAATTGGTCGCTCTTTGCCAATTTTATCGAGAAACCAGACCGTCTGGTTATTCTTTTGCCAGTATTTAAGACGAAGCTTTGGATAGTTATGGTCAATAATTGCCCGTATTCGAGACTGCAATTCATCGTCCAGCCAGAGGGTTTTCTTTTCCGGTTCTATCGTTTCGCCGGACTCTGAGGTTGAGGTATTATCTTGAGAAAATGCCATGGCCAGAAAATCTTTTTTAGTCAGGTATGTTTTGGCTTGCACGTTTACAGCACAAATAACCAGGACTCCAATAAAAAAGAATTTTGCCAGTTTCATTAATCAGCTTTCTCTTTTTACCTATCTTTCAAAATCTAAAAAGGAAAGGCAAGAATTCTCCTGCCTTTCCCAATCCACCATACTGATTTAACAGCTTATTCTAACAACCAGAAATTAGAATTGGTATCCGACGCCAACGTTGAAGCCGTCGCCATCTTGAGTTCCGCCGCGGTTCTCAAGGTCAAATTTGAAAACAACATTTTCATGTGGCCAGTAGTTCAGACCGATATTGGTTTGTTCTTTTTCAGAGTCTAGCGCATCGCCTTCTGTGTTATCCCAAGCCGCAAATCGTGCAAATACACCGAAATTTTCGTTAATTTTGTAGCTTGGTTCAATATAGTAACCGGATTGCTTGTCACGACCGAATGCAGCTGCTTCGTCACCGTCGATATCCCAGCTTGCGTAAAGAGCGCGTAAGCCAAAGCTGCCACTATTGTATACAGCGTGCGCTTCAATCAAGTTGGCGCTAGCATCAAGCTCACCTTGCGTAATATCTGTCTGATGCTGAATAGTAGCGGCTAATTCCAGGCCTGGAACAGCAGTATACTTAACACGTGCAGTGTACGCGAAGTTTTCAGCTGCAGCTTCGGATACTTTCTGGCGGCCACTACGGATATTAAAAGCTTTATCGCCATCCAATGGAGTATTTAAACCCGAGTGAATTGCAAAATCAGCTGAAAAGCCTTCGCTAAACTGAGTATTGATTGTCGCGCCAGCTTCCCACCAGGTTGCTGGAATGATATTTTTCTCTACCGGGTTGCGCTCAACCCCATAGAATGTATTTGGTTCGTGAGTTTCATTCAAAATACCCACCGGGATGAGGAACAAACCAGACTTAAGTTTGGTGTCGTTTGATAAGTCCATCTCGATGTAAGCTTGTTCAAGCTCAACTTCTCCATTTTTACCGTCGCCCGCAATTGAGTGTTCTACTTCCAGCTCAGAGAAGAAGCGGATTTTGTCGCTAAATTCGTAGCCGGCAAACAATACAAAACGATGGAAATCAATCTCTTCAGCGCCTTCAATATTATTGTAGTGAACTTCACCGTAACCACCGATAGTCGTTTTAGAGCCACTTGAAGCCATGTTACTTTCAACTGCTTCGACCGTTTGCTCAACTTGCTTTTGAGACTTTTTGACAGCTGTTTTCAGTTCTTTAATTTGAGCTTCCTGCTTTTCGATGAGCTCCAGAAGTTCTTGATTTGTTGGCTCTGCCGCCATTGCAGTACCTGAAGCGATAAGGGCTGCAGCAAGTGCGGATAATTTAAATTTCATTGTATTCCCCGAGTATTTTCAATTCGTTGCTGGCTTTAAGCCTGCGTTAGTTCTAAAAACAGGCGAAATATACGTAATCTCGAACACAAATGCAAATCATTCTTATTAATAATTGCAGATAATTTTGATTTAGATCATCATTTAAACTTATTGACCTGTAATTCTTGTCAATTGATGTTATTGGTTGATAGTTGAAATACAATCTAAATAAGAATCTTTTCGAGAGTATTATCGGGGACAGTGGGCATTTCAGATAATATTTACGCGTAAAATATTGTGATGTAAACAAATAGCAACATTTTGAGCGACATTCCCATACCAATTCTGATTTATAATAGCGAGCAATCGAAGCTCGGGCGCTGTTGGCTCCTGGAGCATCATGTTGATAAAGACTTCGGGAGATTTATGTCTATATTTAAGGCTATCCGAAGTCGGGTAATACACAAAATGGAAGGATTATGAAACGACTATCAATAAGCATTCTGTCTGCGGCAGTCCTTATGGCGGGCTGCGCTGGCATTAATCAGAAATCTTCAAGTTTGACCGATAATAGTAGTGTTATTGTCAGTCCGAACGATACTCGCGGTTACGAAGCTGTCACTCTGGAAAACGGTATTACTGTAATGTTGGTTTCTGATCCCAGTGTAGAGAAGTCTGCTGCTGCCTTGAGTGTTGGTGTCGGCCTGCTGAATGACCCTATGAGCCAGCAAGGGATGGCGCACTATCTTGAGCATATGCTATTTATGGGAACTGATAAGTATCCTGAAGTTGCTGGCTACAGTGAGTTTATGTCAAAAAATGGTGGCTCTTCAAATGCATACACCTGGTTAGATATTACCAACTATATGTTCGAGATTAACAATGACGCCTATGATGAAGCGTTAGACCGTTTTTCTGACTTTTTTAAAACACCAAAGCTCTATCCTGAATATACAGAAAAAGAAAAAAATGCGGTGAATGCTGAATGGTCTATGCGTCGAGAAATGGATTTCTTTGGTATGTTCAAGTTAGGACGCTCGATGATGGGGGAGCACCCTGCAAATCGCTTCCTGATTGGTAATCTTGAAACTTTGGGCGACAAAGAGAATTCAAAGCTTCACCCGGAAACTGTCGAGTTCTATAACCGGTATTATTCCGCCAACATTATGAAAGTTGCGTTGGTCTCAAATAAGCCGCTTAGTGAGATGAAGTTATTAGCTAAGAAATACTTCTCGAACATCAAGAATAAGTCCATAGAAAAGCCGGAAGTTGAACAGAAGCTAAACTTTGATGAGTTTGGTGGCAAGAAAATTCACTATGTCCCTAACCAGGATATCAAGCAGCTGATTATCGACTTTACAATTGAAAACAATGTTGATGACTATAAATCCAAGCCCAATCGCTATATTGCCTATCTGATCGGTAGCGAAATGCCGGGAACTCCAGCTTATCTATTGAAAAAAATGGGGTTGATATCAAATTTAAATGCCTCTGCAACTCCAGATATGTATGGTAATTATGGACGTCTGGCGATTAATATCGATTTGACCGATGCCGGAATGAAGCAGCGAGAAATGATTACTTCGGTCGTTATGAACTATATCGAAAAAATCAAAAAAGAAGGCGTTGATAAAAAATATTTTAAAGAAATCAAGACGTCTTTAAACAATCAGTTTCGCTTTCTGGAAAAAGGTAATGCCTTCAGTTACGTGTCAAACCTGACCGATGAAATGCAAACCTATTCTGCAAGAGATGTGATTGTAGCACCATATACATATGAGACTTTTAATGCTGAGGCTATTCGTTCAGTTTTGTCTCAACTAACTCCAGAAAGATTGAGAGTCTGGTATGTTAGCAAACAGGAGCCCCATGATAAGAGCATGCATTTTTATGATGGCAAATATAAAGTTGTCGATATAGCGCAAAGTGAAATTGATTCATGGAAAGATTCTTCTGGCCTGGCTTTATCTTTGCCTAAAGTGAATACCCTATTGCCTGAGGCTTTCGATCTGAAAACTGAAGACAATAAGCAAACAAAGCCTGAAGTAGTTTATAACGAAAATGGAATCAAAGTCTGGCAATATCCTTCTCAAGCTTTTAAAACACAACCTAAAGGTGTTCTTCGCGTCTATTTCAATAGTCCGGAGAGACAACAGGGTATTGAGGGACAAATTCTCTTCTCTCTTTGGAGTGACCTGTATAATTTGCGTCAGAGTGCTTTAGCGACGGAAGCTTCGATTGCTGGAATGGGACTCTACCTGAATGATGCAAATGGACTTGAACTCCTGGTCAGCGGATTTACCGATAAACAGGCCCTTTTACTTGAAAAAGGACTGGCTGCAATGATATTTGATTTTGATGATAAAGCGTTTACTCAAGCTGTCGACCGTTTTATCCGTAATATTAAGAATCAGGGCAAACAGTTTCCAATTTATCAGCTTTTTGGCAAAGTGACTGCATTAACAACCAAAGCAGGTTACTCCGATGATAAGTTGATAAATGCGGCTGAAAATCTTAAAGCAGAAGATCTGAAAAACTTTATGCGCAAAGTGATGAAAAACAACCAGATCCGTGCTTTTGCTTTCGGAAACTATGATCAAAGTGACATAGAGTTTTTTGCGAAAAAGATCAATGAACGTCTGCCTGAAGGACGCAAGATTACAGAGTATACAAGAACTCAGCACTGGAAACCTTCGCAAGGGGAAGTTATCTCGTTGAAGCAGAATCTGGATGTTGCTGATGTCGCTATTTACGATGCACACTTTCATCCGGAGCCTACACTGACGCAGGAAGCTCGTGGACGAGTGTTAAGATCACACTTGAGAACGCAGACTTTTGAAACGCTGCGTACGGAAGAACAACTAGCTTATGCAGTTACTGCAATGGCGACTCAAGTTAAGGATTACACTGGAATTGGATTTGCGATTCAGACACCTGTGAAAAATGTAGTGGATATGCAGGCGCGCTTTGATGATTTTAAGAAGGAATATGTAGCGAAATTGAATGCCATTACTCCTGATGAGTTTGAAAAACTTAAAGCGAGTGTGTTGGTTGAGCTTAATGAGAAACCTAAAAATCTAAGAGAAGAACAGGCTCCTATGTTGAATGACTGGTATCAGGAAAAATGGGACTTTAATTCTCGACAAAAGTTAATTGCTGAAGTCGAAAAAGTTTCACTTGACGATATCAAGACTTTTTATCAAGAAACCATTAATAATCAATCTAACGCAAGGCTCTCAATTCAGTTAAGAGGAAGCAAGTTTAAAGACAAGCCGTTTGCGTCGATAAAGGGGGAGAGGGAAGTTAAAGATTTTGAGAAATTCCACAAGGAAATGAAGTATCAAAAGTAGATAGACTCTCTAACCATTAAAAAGGCCGACTAACCGTCGGCTTTTTTATACCGCAATTTAGTACATAAGCTATATCGACTGTTTTTGTATTTCATCCTGATAATGACGATAGGCATCATCTTTAAGATGTATAAAATCATCTCTTCATTTGTTGACTGTGGTCGAAGCCAGGCCTGATTTGTCGAAGACAGGGTTGAATTCACTAATGGCTGGCAAAACTTGTCTGTTGGTGATATCGAAGCTGCCTCTGGCGCGCAAGGTGTGACAGTGGGGATCAACCATAGAGTTGTTGATTCAGGCGAATTTGCATATTTTATCGATGATGTTTATTTTATGACAAAAGAAAGGTGATGTATTGTTTATAATAATATCAAAATCTCGCTTTGAGTATCGCATGATTGGCAAGTACAGCTAACTAGACTATAGTCGACAATACAACCAACTATAATCTTTCGGCTATTGCAGTTAAATTTAGTCGCTTCTTAATAAAAATAATATGATCGAAAATATTACTCAGCTTCTATCAGATGTTAATAAAGGCGATGAAAAGGCAATGGAAAGTCTGTTTCCTGCCATTTACAAGGAGTTAAGACAGATTGCTCACAGACAACTTGGTAAAGTCTGGTCGGTTGACACCATTTGTACTACCGTACTGGTCAATGAGGCCTACCTGAAGTTAGTGGGAAGTAAAAAGCTTGAGAGTAACGATCGTAGTCACTTTTTTGCGATAGCAGCAAAAGCCATGCGCCAAATTCTCATTAACTATTCCAAACAAAAGCAGACCTTGAAGCGAGGATTAGAATGGCAAGCGACTGCCAGTATTGATGAATTGTCTGTAAATAGCAAGCTGGAGCAGATAATCAGTATTGATGAAGCCTTAAGGGAGTTGGAGTCGTTAGATCCTGATTTGGTCAAACTGGTTGAGTTAAGGTTTTTTGCAGGCTTGAATGAGCAGGAAACAGCAAAAATACTGAATATAAGCGAACGCAGTGTACGGCGAAACTGGCAAAAAGCAAAAGCATTGTTGGCGCGAGCTCTATCCACCTAGATGAGGGGGACTGCATGGAGCTAAGTGGATCAAATTCAACACAAGGGAACTGACTAGATGTAGCCGGAACTAGTTAGGTAAACCCAGAACCAACATTAGATCTTCCTTTCTGACCGGTAATGAATATCGTCAGGTTTAAAACAAGTTCCTGTTTTATTGGGCACTAACTGTTAAGGAAAGTACAATGGCAATAGGAATTTCCAAATCTCGGTGGCTAGAAATCCAAACTGCTCTGGACGACGTGCTAGAGCAACCTCAATCAGAACAACTAAACTACATAGAAAAATATCGTGACGATATGTCGTTGTATCTTGAGTTGAAGCAGTTGCTTGATGAAGACCTTTCTCAGTTAAACCTACTGGAAGAATCTGCGTTAGATCTATTTAATCAAGAATCAATCAGTGTTGAATCAAATCGTGAAAAGACTGGTGAGCCTGAAAAAGAGTCAGCCTTAACCCTGGAGGAACAGTCAGCAATAGTTACTGCAACTCAAAGATTTCCAAACCTGGGTAAAAAGTACCAGATTGTTGAAGAAGTTGGCTGTGGTGGAATGGGAAAGGTTTACAAAGCTAGACTTCTGAGTGATTCATTTGAAAAACTGGTAGCTATAAAAATTTTGACTACCGGAAAATCAAGTGAACACCTGGTTCAGCGATTCGAAAAAGAACAAAAGCTTTTGGCCAGGCTTGAACATCCCAATATCGCAAGGTTGCTTGATGGCGGTATTTCTTGTGACCAAACTCCATTTTTCGTAATGGAATATATCGAAGGAGAGCCCATCGATAGTTATTGTGATAATAACCAATTGAGTATCAAGTCTCGTCTGCGCTTGATCTTACAGATTGTTGATGCGCTAGATTATGCCCACAAAAACCTGGTCGTCCATCGAGATATTAAGCCTTCGAACATATTAGTAACTAGCGAAGGAAAGGTTCGGTTAGTTGATTTTGGGATCGCTAAGTTAATAGACGAAGAAAAAGAGCAGCAACTAACTCAAACTGGAAATCAGATTTTAACGCCGGGTTATGCTGCACCAGAACAATTGCTGGACCAACCGATTACTACCGCGACTGATACTTATTTGTTAGGTCTCGTCACCTATCAGCTTTTGACTGGACGACAGGCATTTCAAGATCTTGCTGGCTCTTTGCTGGAAGTGGCACAAATTATGTGCTCTGAACCACCTACAAAACCAAGCGTCATCAATGAAAAGGTTGGGATATGCGAAAACAGCAAAATTTTTCAATCGCGTCAGGCCACACCCACTCAATTAAAAAATACGCTGCAAGGTGATTTAGATGCAATTATTCTTAAATCACTCAATGCGAAAGTTCAAGATAGATATTCGTCGATGACAGCATTGCGTTCTGATATTGAAGCATACTTTGAAAATCGCCCCATCAGCGCTCAACAGTTGACTTTTGTTTATCAGTCAAAAAAATATCTAAAACGTCACTGGAAAGGAGTGGGCTCGCTGGTATTATTTGTTGCGATGCTAGCAGCCTACACAACAACGCTAAAAATTCAATCAGAAAAGATTCAAGCCGCGCTAGCACAAAGTAATCTTGAGAAAAATAAAGCCCAAAAAATTTCAGATTTCATGCTAGATATTTTTAAAGCGGCAGATCCCAATATCTCCGGTCTTAACAAAATAACAGCCGATGAGTTATTGCAAAAAGGACACCAGAAAATTCTCAATGAACTAGACTCTGCACCACTAATTCAAGCCCATATGTTGACTAACTTGGGCGAGATATATTTCAGTCAGGGAGAGTTGGACAAGAGTACAAAGTTGCTAGAAGAAGCGTTAGAAAAGCAAAGGCTACAGAGTAGGCCTGACTCATTTACGCTTGCGCATACATTGACCAATCTTGGCGTTAGCTATGTTAATAGCAACAAATTGTCAGAAGCTCAAAATTTATTTGATGAAAGCCTGAGGCTTCATCAAGCATTACTTGATGACGGTGAAAATAAACTGACTATTGAGTATGCCGAGGCTCATATAGCACTCGCTCAGCTCAAAAGAAAACAGGGAAATACCAAAGAATCCCTTCAGCTTTACCAAAAAGCTATCGATACCATTAACCAAGTCGGTGAAGAGGAGCATGAACAAATGGCGGTAGCGCTAAATGGCCTGGCGAGCATTCAGCAAGATCGCGGTGAGTTTAATGCTGCTTTGGAAAATATGAAAAAGGCAATTCGAATACATGAAAAAGTCCTGGGATCAGAGCACACCTATTTTACAATCTATTTGAATAACCTGAGTATTCTCCTTATAAGTATGGAGCGATTCGATGAAGCGCTAGTTCATAGCAAACGCGCTTATCAGATACAACAAAATATTTTGCCAAACAATCATCCTTATTTTTCAGCGCCTTTACGTTCTTTGGGGAAGATTTCTCATGCGCGAGGAGAGTTGTCAAAGGCAAGGGAGTATTTTTTAGAAGCTCTGGATAATAATCTGAAATCAAGTTCAAAAAATAACTTTATTCGTGCTGTCCTCTACGCAAGGCTTGGACAGGTTTCACAGGACTTGGGAGCGTTAGAAATTGCTGACGACTATTACCAGAAGATGCTTAATGTTTATCAGGATGTTGCTGCTGGAGAGAGGGTTGTATCTAGAAGTTTACATCTGCTAGCTAAGCTCGCTCTACTAAATGGAGAGCTGTCGAAAGCTCGAAGTTATTATCAAAATGCAATCGAAAGTCTTCCTGATAATGGTATCTATTTTGCCATTAGTCAGTTAGGTTACGCACAGTTGATTCTGTATTTATCCGCAAAGCAAGATGACTCCATTGCAAAAACTACTAATTTCGTTTCTACAAAGCAGGCACTGAGCGAAGCACAGGAAATGGTAACCAATGCAATGACTATTCTGATGCAGAAGTTACCTGCCAGTCATTCTTTAATTGCCGAAGCCAAACTGACAAATGGATTATTGAATCAGCATCTTTCAATTAGAAAACAGGCTGAAGAAACTAGAGTCCCTGATAAGCACAATAGTAAATCCATCGTAGAAACTTATAAGCAACTTAGTAAGCTTTCAGTCTATCAATATGGTCATCGGCGACTATTGTTAGATCTGGCTCGAGAAATTATCGAAAAGTAGGCAAGTAGGGAAAAAATAGCTTTATCCCTACTTGACTGGCGATAAATGACAATGAACTAGTGATCGAATTTATCGGGTGGTACGCAGGCGTAAGCGGGAATTGTAGTAAAGTTATCCGGATTAGAAGTATCGAAGCTAGGAATATTAACCTGTTTCTTTAAATAACCTTCTGGACAGCTCAGTGGTTCTTTAGAAATGCGAAAATTATCACCAGGCATTTGCTCACAGTTAAAATCTCTTCCACATATGTGCAGGTTGTAGTCCGGCAAACAAAATCCGCCATCGATTTTTCTACTCCAGTTCAGCGGACACTCACCGCGGGGTATTTCAAAATCTTCTTCTTGCGGCTCTGCTACTAGTGCCAGGTTGTTTGCGATACAAAAATGAAAACCTGGAGGTTTAATAAAACCTGGCTCACACTCGATAGGCGGTGCGGCAAAGAGACCAACAGCTTCATCAGGAGGCACGCTGGTTCCCCCTCCATCCGGATTGATAAGCTTTAGCATTTGGTCCTGTTTAATTAATGAGAGCTTTATATCAAGACAAATATCAGAGTCTTGTGGTCGAGAGTGGTTTTCTGGACAGTAGCTTTCGAATTTTCCTGCGATCAGATAGGTTGTTTCTCTTGCTGATACAAAATGTTTTTTTTCCGTACAGAATAGAGTGCCGATAATCTGTTCATAGTTTTTTTCACATTTGCCATCACGAGACAGGTTTGATACTACCAAGGATGCTAACTCATTCGCGATACAAACGTTAGCGACGGCGCTTTGCCTGAAACCTTGTGGGCAGTCGGACAAGTTCGTCGAATCATAAGTAGAATCTGAAGTTGTGTTAAAAGTACTCAAATTCTCACTCGTTTCTGAGTTGACCGTCAGGCTGACACAAAATGGAATTAAAACTCTAAGAATGATTGCGTTGAAGGTACAGAGTTGTGCTCCGGGTGAATTCATGATTTGCTCCTTTCTAAACGTCCTTGTAACAACAAATTGCGCTCGTTTATGGAGCGCAATTTTTCCTTTCCCAGTATTAGTTAACGCCATTGGGCATATAGGTAACCGTTTTGGCTGCGCAACTTTGAGTATTAACAAAGCCGACAATTTTTCCTGATTTGTCGAATACCGGCATGTCCCACCATAGTTGGTATTCATCGCTAGCGCAAGTTCTGGATTCCCGAGATTTCAAGATGTTTTCTACCTTGGTTAAACTGGGATCCAGATTCCCACACTCATCGTGGCACGCTGTGGTTTTGTTTTCAGGCATACAAAAACCATTTACTCCTTTATACCAGCCCTTTGGACACTCGCCTTCAGGAACGGCTAGAGGGTTAATTAGTTCGTTACCACCTTCGACAACTGTTGATGCAACACAAAAGCGTACACCTGGTGGACGGTAGAAGCCAGGTGGGCAATCTGAAGCATTAGGAAGCGGTAGCTGGGTAGCCAGAAAGTTTTCAGGCACACAAAAACGCACCCCTACCGGTTGGTGAAAGCCCTCAGGACAACCTGGCTCAAATTTGACTAGCTTTACTTCTCGCTCGATTGTATCCAATACCAGGTTATCCGCTACACAAATGGTAGAACCTACAGGACGGGAAAATCCTGGAGGACAATCACCTCCGATAACACCTTCCAGAAGCATCATATTATCAGGAATTTGAATTTGCAGGTTTGTTGCTACACAGAACCTCACGCCGGGAACACGCTCAAAACCGGGAGGACAGTCTTCTCCTGGGGGGGCTTCGGCGGTGGGTTCTATGGTTAAGTTTTCCGCTGCACAGGCCAAGCCAGAAGGTATCGGATAGAAGCCTTCCGGGCAGCCGTCGATTCCGCCAATAGTAGTGGTAGTAAAAGTTGTATCTGTTGTACTTGAGCTTCCTGCTTGAGCAGGGACAGCAAATACTGCTGTTAAGCTGAGTAGTATCCCTGTAAAAGAAATTAACGTTTTATTCATTACTCTATCTCCATGTTAGTTAGTAGTGAGGAAATTGAACTCCTCTAACTGGAGATAACAGGAACCACAGAAAATCCGGCCAAAAAAATCACAAAAAATTCAAAATAAAATTAACTATTTGAATAGTAAGGAAAAAGTTTTAGATTTATATCGATGTTTCGAGGCTGGATTGAGAAAAAGCAGGTTAATTCAGCTAACGGATATTTATAATTCTGTGGTAGGGAAGTGATTATAAGCGCTCGAATGGTACTGCTGTTTTGCTATTCGCCTGGGTTAATTGTTCGCGCGAAATAAAAGCGCGAACTTGCACGAATTCTTATCCGGTAAATTTAGTATTCAGGTTGTCTTCTTTGTGGTTGTTGTATTGCCGAGTCATTAAATAGATGAGTGATTAAATTGTAGCGAGTTCCACTAGTCGTCTCCTGTACTTCGTGTAGTAGTGAGCTAGAGAAAATCATTACAGTTCCAGGCTCTGCTCTATAGGGATGATCGCTAAATTCTTTAAAAACAACACCCCCTCCTTGATAGTCATCATTCAAGTTCATTGAAAACGCAAAGCGCCTGTACGCGACTTTTGGGTTGGTATTATCTCTGTGTCCCATCTCATTGCCTCCGCGTTTACCGACATATCTCGCAATATGCAGGTCTTCACGTCGGGTAACATCAAACGCAAACGCTTTTTTAATCATGGGATTGACTCGTTGATGAGTTCTTTGGTCGATAAATTGAGTCAACTTTTTATCTCTAATTACCTGATCAACTCTATCTTGCCGGTTATGTTCGTAAATAGGCATCTTAAAATCTGTAGTAAAACCTGCCGTTTGGCTTCCAGATACAAAAAAGTTTCCCTGGGTTTCGAATGAGTCAATAAGCATCTTGCACTCATCACGTGTAAATACATTGGGAATTGTCAGGACGGGAGCATGAAATGGGTACCACTTTTCATTCTCGCTTTGCTGTGGAGGTGTAATTTGTTCCATAATATCTCTAATTGTTACATTGATATCTTGAGGATCGTCAAACCAGGAGCGAATTTGTCGAAGCCTGGTAAGTAAGACAATTCTGACTTGATGTCCATGATTTTTATGAAGACCGTAAGTAGCATGTATTGTACCTCCAGAGTCAGAAAGTACCGGGTTAGCAAATCTCGAGTCTTCTTTAAGCTTCTTATTAATAGACGCGTCACTGTTTGAGTGTATTGCTAGTACGCTGGCATTGCTATTGGTTAGCCGTTGATTGTTTTCAGCAAATGACCGTAAAATTTCGAGCGCTGTCGATTCTCTGGTGTTATTCAGAAATATTAATATTAAATGCCTGCCCGACAGGTGATCGTCTGCCAGGTTTAATATACGGCCGTCTTCATCTCGTGATTCAAATGGTTTGGCTAAGTCTCCAGCTGATAGAGGTTGCACAAACTGTTTAATCAGAGGATCTGCAATTTCATATGTAGGTTTCATATTGTTCATATGGCGCATATTAACTTATATTTCCTTCCTAACTCAATCGCTAACTCGATTAATAGCATTACCTTTGTTGTTCATTGTATGCAATATAATCCGTTTTGATTATTGTGCTTTGCAATAAGTATTCTTCAGAAAAGTATGTCGATTAAAAATTGAGTAATAAAAACAATAGTGATGATTTAAAATAAAAAAATTCAACCTGCATAATCAACATCCTGTTTAAACTGAGATTTTAATTTTGCATAAAAACGCTCTGGTTAAGAGGATGCTTGTAAAGGAAACTTATAAAGAAATCTGTCCGATCACTTTAGTTCTTTTTCAAACTTCAGCGCTAGTTTTTTTATACCTTCACGCTTTTGAACTGCTTCATTTATCAAGCTTTGCTCGATACCTCGTTGCTTGCCTAGTTCGATAAATCTGTCGAGCTCTGCTACTTTTTCTCTTGCAGCAATGATATAAGATCGTTTGAGTTGAATCCTGGATTCTTGTTCATATTGAGCATATAGCTCATGATCGGCGATCTGTTGTTTAGATGCCCGATTGTTAGTGAAACTACCTGATAATTGGGGGAGGTCGGCTGGTGGGACATTGATAGAACGTGCAAGGCTGGCAATCGCTTGATTGTCAAGTTTGATCTGATTTCCCAATTGTTTTTCTTTGATGACTAGTTCCAATTCAGATTTGAAATTGGGTAGATTTTTATCGCTTGTTTGTTTCGCAATATTGGAAATGTTAGGATCCTTCGCTGAAAAATTTTCTCTGTCTAGCGGAATTGGGTCTGGACTTTTACCATTTGTGAACAAGTAGAGACATGTGCTAGCTATAACGAAAAAAAGACTAAGCAAAAATTTATACATTGATTGTGATCCGTATTTGTTTTTTTAGTTTTCTTAGTAGAAATTCGTAGCGTTTTCTGGCATGTTTTTTTGCAATTTCCAATGACGCGATATATCGTACTGTTTCGCTTTCAAGCGGATAGTAGTCATATTTGACATCGACTACAGAAACCAATGTCCATGTTTTGACAGGAGAGAGTATCGGTTCGCTAACTTTATTTACAGGCAGACTAAATGCTAAATTATTCAACCACTCATTATTTTTGAGATGCCATTGCGTTTTTTTTTCTACTTGACCATTATCTAACTGGTCTTTAAACGTTTCGCTCAATCGTCTGGAAGAAAACTCCCAAGCAGCATATTTGACCTTCTGCTTGAATTTGAAAGACTCTCTATGAGCGTTATAAAAATCTTCAATATCTTTGCTGGTAACCTGCTTCTTGAAAGTTCTCAATGAATCGTTATTGCCGTGTTGATTGAGTGATATTCCGTAATGGTCTCGTAACACATTTCTAAAATGTAAGGATTTGAAAATAGCCTTTGCCATTGAAAGTTCGCTCTCTGATTTGTTCTTACAGTATTTTTTGTAGGAGATTTGAAAGCCGATTTCTCGAGAAATAATTTGGTGGTCGCCTTCAAATAGTCTTTGCTTATCTTGAATGTTTAAATTATTAAACAATGTTAGCAGGCTAAATCTTTTATATTTATCGAGCGGTAAAAGAATAACTTTATCGAGTGAGTGCTTTTGTTCGTCGGATAATACATATCCAAGTCTCGATGTCAGTTTGAAATTACCAACCAGTTTTTTTAACTGAGGTAGAGTAAATTTCCTGGATGGATTTTCATCTTCCGAACTTAGTATGTTTTGCGGAAACTGTGAATGACAGAAGTTAATTATCTGCCTATTAATATGCCAGCTTAGAGAGTAATCAACTTCACTTAACTTTAACAGTTGTGGCTGCGTTTCTAACGTGTACTGATAGATTAACCTGTTATCCACCAGCTCTTCCGAAAAACGTGTTTTGTCGATCTCTTTGTTTGGTATCCAATGAGAATAGAGCCAGTCAAAAGTTAGCCGATCGATATAATGATTGCCAATCTTAATCGCGTACTTGCCGTTAAAGGCGTGGAGTGGGTAGACTGCAAGCAGCAGCCAACCCAACGATAGGTAACTTGCTATTTTCAAGACTTTCATAACAATCTAAAAGCGAGTCATTGCATGGTTAAGGATATGAACCACCATTGCAATTGCGTGAGGCACGACCTCTCGGGCTACTACCAGACGATCGGCATGAGATGTGGAATGAAGGACTGCGCCTCCATTGGCATAGGAAAAAGCACCTCCTTCGGTGAGAATTGGGCGAATATCTGAACTTGAAGGATCGAGTACGGTAAAACTTTCCAGTGCAGTTGTTACTTTCTCAAAGTCGTTTAGTCTTTCCGACTCATAATAGTCTTTAACCCATCCTTCCCAGCCAGAATGGTTTAAAGCTGAGGTTGTCCAGGTGTGATGAGGTTGTAGTAAATCTGTCGCATGCATTACGAACCCCAGTGATTGAATGTTAGGTTGATTCCAAAACTTCGAATACCAGTATTGCGCCAGATTGTCGAGAGGCTGGAAAGGGATGGTCTCAAAATCTTTATACATGCTGTAGTTTGAATAGCTATCAATACGATAATTGCTTTCAGTAATCTGGTAAGATTCATATTCTGAATCTTCACCAAACCAGCCTTTTTGACCTCCTCTACCGTCATCAAGATGGTCTCCTCGTAGCCAGGTTGCTGCCATATTGTCGACATCTCCCCAAACAGTTAGCTTGTCATAGTTGTAACCACCAATGTCATTGCCGTGAACATCGACTCCTTGGGTATGATTCTGAAAGTGCCAATAAGAGGTATAATTAACAATGCTTTCAGCGATTCCCCATAGCGGTGCATTCACACAGTCACCGGTAACAGCGCCGCATATGAAAGTATCCGCAAAATCGTCTACATCGTAAGCTCCCTGACCGAGTCTTTGCGCAAGTTCCTCAACGGTTATCCCTGCTGCTAGTGCGACTGCTTTCAATTTGTTATATGCCGTTGTTTCTGGATGGGCTTTCATGTAGGCGATTGCATCGAGGACAATTCGTTTGTGAGTTTCCTGTTTGTAGGCAAACGTTGGATTAGAGAGACTCAGGAATAACAGTCCGATTATTATCCGTTTAAATAGCATGTTTCTGGCTCTTGGTATAATGAATGAGAGCTTCAAAATTTAGGCGATTTATATGACATATTCTTTAAAGTAATAAGAAGACTTAAAGAGAATGGGTAAAAATAAAGTGAAGAGATATTTAACTAAGAGTGAGATTGGGAAATTATCCTGTTTGGTGATATTTCAACTAACTTAGCGTATGATGCCTGTAAATCGTATCCTGCTTTACAGGATATTATTACCGATGAAAAAGGAGAAGCAATGAAGCTTATTATAAAAGGTTTAATGGGATTGGTTATTCTGTTGGCTCAGGTAGATGCCTATGCGAAGGTTTATAAATGGGTTGATAAGGATGGGAAGGTCCACTATTCCGATAAACCACAAAGTGAAAAAGCTCAGGAAGTTGAAGTCAAGGAAATTCCTACAACAAAAACGGTTAAAGCGAAAATAAAGCCTATTCAAACGAGCAATAGTAATACTTCAAGCTCATCAAGATCGAGCTCCTCATCTAAAAACTATGGCAACATGCAATCTTGTAGCTATATTAAAGGTGAAATGCGAAAGGCTCAAAAAAAAGTTAACAGCAAAGATGAAATGGAAGCCAGGTTTGCAAAAGTCTATGTAAATAAAGCGAAAGAAATGCTAGCTAACAAAAAGTGCAAGTAGCTTCTATATTGTTCCCGCTCCAGAAGACCTGCGTTTCATTTGTTGAATGACATATCTTCCCGGGAATAATACTTTGGCAAGAGTACTTGCTATCGGACTTATCTGGCCGGCAATCTGACTGGCCAGAAACTCACTGCCTAATAGCGAATAAACCAGACCGTGAGAACCATAGGCTGTGTTGAGCCAGAGCCCAGGCAAGTTATAATAGCTAAGATTCTCTCGTCTTAATCTGGATTGACCTAAATTTGCGAAGTCAGAGCTGAGCTTTTCCAAGTTGATTGCAGCTCCGATAATCGGTAATCGATCAATTGCATGCCGGCGATAGCCCAGTGTGCCTCTAAGAGGAATGGCTTCAACTTCTTCCTCTCCAATAAATTCAATTCCCAATTCTCGAGTTAAAGCGATGGCATTCTTAAGAATATCATTCTGACTATTGCGGTCGAGCTCATCGTTCAAAAAATTTTCAAATGTAGTGCCTATATGAAGAGTTTTGTCCGGGCGATTGATCAGGTAAGCTTTTTCGCAAATAGCTTCTTTTAAATTTGGCGAAAGATTTTTGTGAGAAATAAAAACTGTTTGCCCGCGACTCATATTGGTCGGGTAGTGGAGGTATTGATCCAGCAACTTACAGTTTGCGCCACCTGCTAAAATGACATGATCGTAGTACTCGGTCTGTGTTACTTCATCCAAGTTGTTTAATGAAATATTCAAAATCCATTTGCTATCATGATTGATAACTGAATCAATCGTGTGATTAACTTTTAAAGCTAGTTTGTCATCGCAAAGAGAGAGCAGAGTATTGCAGTATTCTGGAATAGACAATGCCGCCGAATGTGGGAAGCGAACAGCTCGTTTATTGTTGAAGTACTCTTCTGGTTTTATCCAGTCAGACAAGCCCAATTTTTGTGCGAGAGACAGTAATTGATGCTGGCTTTTTTCATCCGGTAAAAGGCGAATGAGTCCGTCGCTTAAAAACAAGCCCTCTTTTCTCGATGGTTCCAAACTATTGATGAATTGCAGCAAATATAAATAGGCTAGCCAGTTAAACTGACTGTTCAGGTTCATATCGGAAGTTAACTGGGGATGATAAATACCAGCTGCAGCGCCTGATGCAGCACAAGCTATAGTATTTTCTTTTTCATATAAGTCGACGTTAAATCCCTTTTCAACAAGTTTATAGGCAGTGGCACAACCTGCCAGTCCTGCTCCAATGATTGCTACCCTGGTTTTTGCGACCATTAGTCGAGAGTTTTTTATTGTTAACCAGGGACTCTCGTATTTTAAGTTGACAAATTTTGGTAAATGGTCGCTGTCTTCATTCGGGGCGAAGACTGCTGTCAGCATCTCTCGTTTTCTTCCATACCCCTTACGCTTACAAATTGTAAAGCCCGCGTTTATCAGTGGCTTTTTAACTGCGGCGGCAACACTAAATGTTGATAGGCGGGTTCCTTTTTTTGAAATTTTAGCGACCTGTTTACAAATAGATTCTCCCCACATACTTTCATTTTTTGCTGGCGCAAAACCGTCGAAGAACCAGTGATCTATTTTATTTTTATCAGGCTGGTGGCTGAACTCTTCATTTAAATCTTCTAGCGCATCTTCAACCGGCATTAGAAAAAGCGTCAGTGATAGTTTAAGTTCGGGAAATTCAATGCGGTGACGACCAAAGGTTAATGACGGATAGTTTTGATAAAGTTGAGCGGCAATCTCATTAAATTCTGACCAGTGTTTAGTCGCTCTTAAAAAGTCCTTTGAGCGAAATGGTCGTTTCTCAATCGAAATGTAATGAAGATGCCGAACGTTATTGTCACTTTGATCTTGTATGAAGTCACGCCAGCAATCGGCTGTCATTAAAAAGTTGAGCCCGCTGCCAAATCCAAGTTCCGCTACAGTAAAGTAAGACTGATTTGTCACCTTCCAGTCATCGGGAAGCTGGTTTCCTTCTAAAAATACATAGCGAGATTCAGCCAGACCATCTTCAGGGTTAAAGTAGATATCGTCAAATTCTCGGCTAAAAGGAACATCATTACGCCACTCGATGTCTGCGGGTTTAACAGAATCGAATTGGCGTAAGAATCCGCTGCTCATTGACTTATTTTCTCTTTTATCTGAAACGAAAAAGCAGGAAATCGAGGACTAGTCTTTTACCAGGGTTAGAAACTCTGCTCGTGTTGCTGGTTTTGAACGGAAAGTACCAAGCATTACCGAGGTTTTCATAGTGGAATTCTGTTTTTCGACACCGCGCATCATCATGCACATATGTTTGGCTTCGATGATAACGCCAACGCCAGAAGCACAGGTAACTTTCATAATTGCTTCTGCAATTTGTTTGGTCATGTTTTCCTGTATCTGCAAGCGGCGAGCGAACATATCTACGATACGAGCAATTTTTGAAAGCCCGATAACTTTACCCGTGGGTAAGTAGGCTACATGACACTTGCCGATGAATGGCAGCATATGGTGTTCACACAAAGAGTAAAGCTCAATATCTTTAACGATAACCATTTCATCATTGTCTGACTCAAAAATCGCGCCGTTGACAACTTCATCGAGGTCCTGATGGTATCCACGAGTAAGAAACTGCATGGCTTTAGCTGCCCGTTTGGGAGTATCGAGTAAGCCATCTCGATTTATGTCTTCGCCCAGTGCAGTCAAAATGTTTTGATAGTTTTCAGTAAGTTTGTCAATCATTGGATTTCTCTTGAGTTGTTACTCTGCGCCAGGAGTTTAAACTGAGTTCTTTCTCCGAAGCGCGCTTTTGGCCACTATTGTAGATGAGCCTGCGCTTCTAGCCAAGTGCAAGCCAA
Organism: Aliikangiella sp. G2MR2-5; assembly: GCF_015687155.1. GTDB lineage: Bacteria > Pseudomonadota > Gammaproteobacteria > Enterobacterales > Kangiellaceae > Aliikangiella. The sequence goes on from NZ_JADPQF010000001.1 coordinate 165,604, forward strand.
AGTCCGACGCCCACCATCAGGCTACCTGAAAGTCTGTTCAGTAATTGAACATTGCTGGTGTTTTGCAGTAATTTTCCTAATGTTCGGCCTCCAGTAGCGTATAGCGTAAGGAAGACAAACTCTGTAATTAGAATGATAGCAACCAGTGCCGCCAGTTGTGGAGCCATGGAAAGTTCAGGGTTTATAAAAGGGGGTAAAAGGGAAACGGTAAATGCCCAACCTTTTGGATTGGCAATTGCTGTAACAAAGCCCTGGGTCATTAGCTGCTTTTCGCTGATTTGAGTCGTTTGTTTCGTGTCCAGATTAATCGCCATCTTCCCCTTTGACAACCACATCTGAACGCCGAGGTAAATCAGGTAGGCTCCGCCGCAATATTTAAGGACTAAAAAAGTCAGAGGGAAGTTCAACATGATGGAAGCGACGCCGATAACGGCAAGTACGGACACAGTTGCTACGCCAACGAGCTCACCCCACATCATCCAGAATGTTTTTCGTACTCCCAGAGTGATCCCTAGCGTCAAGGCTAGTGTCATACACATACCCGGGGTAGCTGATACCAGCATAAAAGTGGGGATAAATAATGAAAGTAGAGTAAGGTCAAGCAAGCTAAAAGGATCCGTTAACGAAAAAGCCCGTCACTTATTATACTCTTCAGCGAGAGCGACAAAGTACATAAGAAGCGGATATTAACATATCCACTGATAAGGCGTTACAATAACTGGATTAGTACTTATCTATAGAATCTGAATCGCGCTTGAGATGGATATAACCTGACAAGTTTTCAGATTCTTATTGCTGAAACATAACGATGCCTCCCTCATCGACCAAGGATAATCAGTTGAGTAATAAGTTAAAAATTGTTGCAGACGAAAATATGCCGCATATCGACTCGCTTTTCGGCGATTACGCTGAGATCTCTTTTAGGCCTGGTCGTCAGATTTCTGCCCAAGATGTCAGGCATGCGGATGCCTTGCTTTGCCGTTCTATTACCGATATCAATGCCCGCTTATTGCAGAGTTCAACGGTAAAGTTTGTAGGATCTGCAACAATAGGCACTGATCATCTGGACACAGAATGGATGGACAACAATCAAATTTGCTGGACAAATGCCGCTGGTTGCAATGCCGACGCGGTCGCACAGTATGTTATGAGTGCAATCGCTCATTGGCTGATAAATGAAAATAGACGGTTAGAAGATATTTGCGTTGGAATCGTTGGCGCCGGTAATGTGGGTACCAGCTTATCTCGTTGTCTGGGCTGGTTCGGTGTTAAATACCTGCTGTGTGATCCTTTATTAGAATGCCTGGGCGACCCAAGAAGCTTTGTGAGTTTTGACGAGGTATCTGGTTGTGATGTTGTTACTTTTCACGTGCCTATGTCCCACAAAGGTAACTATCCTACCTATCATTTAGTTGACAAAAACTGGCTCGGCACTCTTACTGATAAACAGTTGGTTATTAATGCTTCTCGCGGCGCAGTGATAGATAATTGTGCTTTGTCTGATTATTTGAAAAGAGGGAATTCTGCTCAATTTGTACTCGATGTTTTTGAGAACGAGCCCGAGATTGATCAAGTGCTTGTTGAAGGATGTTTGTTAGCTACACCGCACATAGCCGGTCACACTATAGAAGGAAAGTCGCGCGGTAGCTGGATGATATATCAGCGCTTTTGTGAGTATTTTGACTTGCCTTGCACGGTTACGCTGGATGAGTTGTTACCTGCTAAAAATGAAGTATTGCTGGCCGCTGGGCGTACACTCGATAACATTCTCCTCGTGTATGATATTGTCAAGGATAGCAGTCACTTAAAGCATTTTGTTAGCAATAAAACTTCACAAGAAAAACATCTCGGTCATTTTTTTGATAGTTTAAGACGAAACTATGTTCAGGAGTTTGGTCTTCAGTCTAACGGTTTGCCGCGAAGAGATTATTCCGGCTGGATACTGAGGACTTCCGATAGTTGTCATACTTCTGAAGCAAAGCTCCTGCTTGATTCATCGCGTGCCTGGCAAGTTGGGGCTGTTTGAAAACAGAGCAATTTGATTGCGGCCATTCTCTTTTGCATGGTAGAGGGCCTTGTCTGCTTGATTAACCAGCAGATCTTTTATTTCGCTTGTACTACTTTCCAAAATATCGTTTTTTGCTGATTGAGTTTTATCCGGCGTCCAGCAGCTTACACCAATAGAAAGAGTTAGATTTAGATACTTTGCTTTTTCATATTCGACCGGTTGTTGTTCGACTTTACCCCGGATTCTTTCTGCAATTTCTCGGGCACCCTGAATATCTGTGTTGGGAAGTAATACTGTGAACTCTTCTCCGCCAAATCTGGCGAGTGTGTCAGATTGACGTAGCTGAGCCTGAATCGTTCGTGCAACGCTTTTTAGCGCCCTGTCTCCGGCTGCATGCCCATATCGGTCGTTTATCTTTTTGAAGTGGTCTATGTCCAGAAAAAGGCAGCTGACTGATTGTGCGGAGCGACTAGCTCTCGAGATTTCTTTGCCAAGAATCTGAAAAAAGTAGCGACGATTTTTGGTTCGAGTAAGCATATCTACAAGGCTGAGATGCTTGAATCTTTCCTGACTTACTGAATTATCAATACATACGCTGATTATCGAGGCAAGGTGGTCTAGAAAATTGGTGGCGAGGTTAGGAGAAAAACGATTCAGATCTTTACTTCCCAGATGTAAGCTGCCGGTGAATATTTTGCCTCGTTTTAGTGGAAGTAATGCAACACTTTTGCTGGCTTGAATCTCACTCTGTTGGATTTGTGTGCTGTCAGTAATTGAAGCTGTTGGCGTGAACAGATGATTAATAATATCCCTTTTTTGCGTCAAGGTTGTTTTAAGCTGAGTGTCAGTGTTAGTCAGACTATTTCGTTCTGTAGAATAAAAGCTTTGTATTATGCTTAGAGAATCACAATAGTGCAAATTAATGTGCGGTAATTGACCATATATTTCATTGATTAGCTGCCTAATGTCATTGTCTGGATCGAACAGATATAATTCCAGCTGGTCTACTTTAAACTGACTCTTAAAGTCTTGTAACAGTCGGGACATTAATTGTTCGAATGACAGAGCCTGGAGAAAATAGAGTTCTAACTGAAAAAATTTTTCCTGAGTCTGTTGATTCTTGTGGGCACTGTCGAGGAGTTGATTCAGTGTTCTTTGCAATAACAGGTTATGAGTTTTCGCACTATTTGCTTCGGGTCCAATAGTTGTAACCGGATCCCTGTTATCCTCCATTAAGGATGCAGTTTCTTCACTAGCCAAAGTCTCTTCTTGTTTATCCGGCCAGTGGTGTTTTCTGGACTTCTTTTTTGTCATTTTATAAAACGCAGAAATAGGCACTTTGAATGAGTTTGGCACAAATTCGTAATATTTTCAGTGCGAATACCTTTCTTAATTGACTGGCTACTTTGAGTTAAAACTGAATAACCAGAAAAAATCTATTTTTTATATCGAAAATCTATGACAGCAAATAAAAAAGAGATATCGGATGATTCATATCTATACTTACTTTAAGGATATAGGTTATGGTAGTCGTAACATTTTGAATTGAGATTAAACGTTCACCATGCTGTCCAGTAAGATATCTTGTTAAAGCGGGATTTTGGGCGAGGGCACTACACGGATAGATAAACAACTATGGCTAAAGACGACATGAGTATTGACTCGTTAGAAGATGAAGTACTTTGGACTTCCCGCAAAAAAGCGAGAAGCGGAAAAGATCGGCGCTCAGGTGTTGATCGTCGTCAGCTGAGCGGTCGCATGATTACCGTTCCAGATATGCGTAGTGGTATAGATCGGCGCTCAGGAGAAGATCGAAGAAAAGTGCGTTTAGTCATTACTGGTCGGGCAATGGATGTGTAGAATTTAATATTGATAACTACTTGACTGAGTAGTATTGATGTTGCTAGTATATCTGTCCCCGCTGGTAACATTGATTAACAGGATATCTAGGCAAAAGGAAGTGACATTGGTAGCAGGGGTTTGCTGCCCAAAGCCGCTTCTCCGGTATTTTCTCCACAGAAAAGATTATCGTCGCCGGAAGGCTCCGCTTAGTTATCTGGTCTACAAATTCACAGGGGCGTGATGGCAGGATGCTCAAACTTGCCGTGTTGACAAACTTTCTTTGTTTTCAGCGGGACCAACTTCATTTTGACCTTTTTACAGGTCTAATTATTTTTAACTCTGTTTAGCCTCTAGATGATATGATGTCGCAAACTCTAATCAGCAAAGGTTGGACTTGCATATTCTTCATAGGCGTAACTGTTTGTGCATTTGCACCACATGTTTACGGGTATATCATGAGGGAGCAGGTATCAAAAAAAACAATATTATTTAAGCCTAATCAGATTATTTAATTAGGTTAGCTAAATGGCAAGCAGGTGGTAAATGGGGATTTCCGAGTCAGAAATTAATCTTATTTTGATTGCAATTGCATCTTTAAGTTTACTTTTATTGATCTTTTTGAGTTGGCGCTCGGCTCAGCAAAAATCCTACCTTACTCATTTATCAGAACTTAATCTAAAGCTGGAAAGACAAGAAGCGCTGTTGCTAGAAAGACAGAAGCAAATGGATGAAAAGATTTCTCGTGACCAGCAACAGATTATCGATACGATAATGAGAGATCGTGATCGCCAGCTTAAATCTCTCGCTGAACTGCGAGTCGAGCTTGAGAAAAGGTTTGCTGATTCCGGCTCAACTCTTTCCAATAATGTTCAGGAATTTAAGTCTCAGATGGTGGAAAAATTTGAGACCCTTCAAAGAGCTACCGCATTGTCTTTAGGTGATGGCCAGCAACGAGTATCTAACACGGTTAATGAGTTTGCAGAGAAAATTTCATCCTCACTTGAAAATTACCAAAAACAGACAAGGGATCTAATCACTGATAATATTCGAAAAGGCATTTCTGACCTAAGAGCCGATTTGGATCGAAGCCTTAAACTACAGACTGAAACAGTGGAAAAATCAATCCAGGGTTTAACCGAGTCTACCGATAATCGATTGAAGGATATTAGTGGGCAGGTTGAAAAGCGACTGAGTGAAGGCTTTGAGAAAACTACTAAAACATTTAATGATGTGCTCAAACGGCTTGCGCTGATTGATGACGCACAAAAGAAAATAACAGAACTGTCGAGCAATGTTGTTAGCTTGCAGGAGATACTAAATGATAAGCGCTCCCGTGGAGCATTTGGAGAAGTTCAGCTTCAATCTTTGGTAAGTAATGTAATGCCTGATAGCCATTACAAAATGCAGTATCGATTTAGCAACGACAAGGTGGCGGACTGCGTGCTGGAGTTGCCTGAGCCGACGGGTAAAATCGCTATTGACGCTAAATTCCCACTAGAAAGTTATAAGCGCATGATGGATGTATCATTAGGTGAATCTGACCGAAAAGAGGCTTCGCGACAGTTTTCGAAAGATATCAAGAAACACATTAATGATATTGCTGACAAATATGTACTACCGCCAGAAACGAGTGATGGTGCTGTGATGTTCATTCCGGCTGAAAGTGTTTTCGCAGAAATACATGGACATAATCCGGAACTAGTCGAGTTTGCCTATCAACGCAAAGTTTGGATGGTTTCGCCGACTACACTGATGGCAATCTTAACTACTGCATCAGCGGTAATTAAGGATGAACAAACTCGTCAACAGGTCCATATTATCAAAGAGCACCTATCGGCCCTGGGTAAAGATTTCGTGCGATTTGAGTCCAGAATGAATAATTTGTCTAAACATATTGGACAGGTAACTAAGGACGTTGAGCAAGTTCATACTTCCGCACGCAAAATTTCTTCAAGGTTTAGTAAAATTGAAAGGGTTGAGCTGGGGGAAGAAGAAGAAATGGCTGCCCTTAACCTGCCTGAACCATCATAAAACTAATCTTGCCTGGTAACTGCAAAGCCATCAATTTTTCGCTGGTTTCTTTTTCCTATTGTAGGATGCCGGGAAGTCTTTGATATTTAATGTGATAACAGATAAAAATCTATTTATCTCAGTGCGTTATATAAAATCGATGTTTTGGAATTAGCTCACATTTTGCTCTTATTTGTTCTCTTAACAGCCAATATTTGACTATAGTTAATGGAGTGGTACCGCCTGAGGTTTCACCTCGGTTCGGCTTAAATCCGCGGAGTTAAAACTGTCTTTTGCTGTATGTTTGCTTTGTAGGTAAAAGGTTCAAGGCGAAAGAATAGTTACGGGCTTCCAACTACTGAGCAGGTAAATCCATTGGCTATTTTAGAATCAATTTCAAAAGTCCTTGAAAGTAAAGAAGTTTCCTATACAGAACAAGCAATCGAGTCCAACTTGACGATAGTCGAGCTTGCTCGCCAGTTAGGCGCTGAATCAAGTCGTCTATTGAGAGCTGTACCTATGAAAACTGGAGAGGGGCCTGTTGTTGCCGTTTTACCATTTGATTCTTTGCTTGATGTGACAGAGTTCGAGAAGTTGATTCAACAACAGTTTGAAAACATGTCTGAAGCCGATCGGGATAAGTTATTCAAGGGATGCAAAGCCGGTTATGAACCAACTTTCCCTGAAGTCTACGATTGTCGGCTTATAGTAGATAAGAGTATTTTTGAACTGCCCCATGCGTTGATTCATTCAGGCGCTGAAGCGCTTCTTCACCTCGATCCCGAAAACCTGCTGAAACTATTTGCTGAGATTGATAGAGGAGAGTTTTCGGTGCCATCGGAGCGCCTCTATTCTGGAAGAAATGTTGAGTGTAAAGAGAAAGACCTGGATACCAGTTTTACGCCTATTCGCTTGAAGCAAAGAGTTGATGAAACTTTTGACCTTCCAGCTATGCCTGAAATTGCTCAGGATATAATGAAGTTACGAGTTGATCCGAGTGCGGATGCCCATAAATTGGCTGAAATAGTTTGCCGTGATCCATCGCTCGCGGCGCAAGTCATTAGTTGGGCTAGTTCTCCCTATTATGGTTATCAGGGAAAAGTTGATTCGGTTGAAACGGCCATAGCCAGGGTTCTTGGCTTTGAGCTCGTTATGAACCTGGCTTTGGGGATTTCGATAGGAAAGTCACTTAAAGTTCCAGCAGAAGGACCCTTAGGCATCAGGCAATTCTGGAAACAGGCAATATACTCCGCCAATTTATCAGAAAAGCTATGCCGTGCCATGCCGATAAAACAAAGACCTGAACGAGGACTCATATACCTTAGTGGTTTACTCCATAATTTTGGGCATTTACTGCTTGGTCATATATTTCGGCCTCAATTTGAAATCGTCAATCGCACAATTGAAGCGAATCCCCATCTCTCTATAGAGGATATTGAATTTTATACTCTGGGTGTCACTCATGAAGAAATTGGTGCCTGGTTAATGCACAACTGGCACATGCCCGATGAACTCATCGTCGCTGTTCGCCGCCATCATCAGGAAGAGTTCTGGAGTAAACATGCTGTTTATTCAAACATTGTTCTAGTTGCAAACAGGCTTCTGAAAAGGATTGGTATTGGCGATGCTGTGGAAACGGTGGTGCCACAATCAACCTTGGATCTTTTATCCCTTGATTTGGAAACCGTGGAGCAAAATCTGGGAGAAATTGAAGCTGAGTCTGATACCTTAAACTCGATGGCGAAACAGTTGGTCGCGTAGAGTTTTTCCGACAAATCATAGTGTTTTTAATCTTCAGCCTTTGTAGATTCGACAGTGCTCTTGGAGAGCCGCTTGTCGTCGTTTAAGCAAAATACTCTTCTATTATTTTAACAGTTCAGCTGCAGTTCATTTATTCAGGCTTAAGCTTAATCAATATGGTTTGTAGCAAGTCAATAAGGTTGCTTGTAACTGGTTAAGCAGACTGATAAAGTGTGGCAGATTTTGTATTTATATGTAGAGTCATTAGCCTTCATTTGGTCTTTCAGGCAACTAATATTTCAGAGTTAACTGTTAATATGAAACATCAATATCACGCAGCTAGAAAAATAATCGACTTGTGGTTAGCAGAAGCAGGGCGGAAAAGCGCAAAATTCCTAGTGTGGACACTACTGAGTGTTTTGTCTTTCTCTTCTAATGCCGAAGAACCTTTGCCATCAGAATTTGCTAATAAAGTCGCTTTTGCTGAAGTTACAAAAGACAAAAACGCGGAACAAAACTGTCAGCTCTTGACGACCCAAGAAGCGATAAAAAAAGCCAATCGGAAAGTAGAGGGTAAAATAGTCAGTATTAAACTGGAAAAAAAAGGCGCTGACTCCGTATATCGAGTTAGAGTTCTGGTTGGAAACAAGCGAATTAAAAACCTGACTGTCAAAGCCTGTCGTTAGATCCAGGCAGTTGAGTATTCCGCAGATTATTACCTCAAAACATTTAGTGTAGGGAAATATGAAAGTATTAATAGTTGAAGATGAGCAACGTTTGAGAGAGAACCTCGTAAGCTCTTTTAAGTCAGCCGGATTTGCGACTGAGTCAGCAGAAAGTGGAGAAGATGGGTTATATATAGCGAGCGAGTATCCTTTGGATATTGTCGTTGTTGATATTGGCCTTCCCGGGATGTCAGGCCTGGAATTGATATCCAGACTGAGAGAAGATGGAAATTCATTACCTGTAATCGTGTTAACTGCTCGAGATTCGTGGCAAGATAAAGTTGAAGGCTTGTCTACCGGAGCGGATGACTATATGGCTAAGCCTTTTCAATTTGAAGAGCTGTTAGCTCGGTGTAATGCATTGTTAAGACGTAGCGCTGGATATGCTTCGCCAACAATCAAATTTGCGGATATTGAGCTAGATACTATGGCTCAGTCTGTTACCAAAGCCGGAAAATCAATCGAGCTGACGGCCTATGAGTACAAAGTTCTTGAATATCTGTTTTTAAATCCTAAAAAGGTAGTGTCTAAGACTGAATTGACAGAGCACATCTATGAGCAGGATTTTGATCGTGACAGCAACGTTCTTGAAGTTTTTGTTGGCCGCCTGCGTAAAAAAGTCGATCCCGATCAAGAGCTAAAGCTGATTCAAACATTGCGTGGACAAGGGTATCGTCTGAACCCTGAATATCTTTCTTGATATGATGAAACGCTGGTCTTTAAAATGGCGCTTGGCTATCGTTAGCACGACTATCGTTATGCTCGCTTTTTATGCTGTCTACGTGATAACCAAAACAGCCTATATTAACGCAAGCAAGTCTCGTATTCAGGAAAGTTTGACCGCGCAAATCTATGCTCTAATGGCTGTCGCCGAAGATCGTGATGCTCAACTCACCATTCCTCTGGTTTCAAGAAATGACCGGCTTAATCATTTAAATTCGGGACTCGTCGCTTATGTACTGGATGTCGATGGTGATTTGATCTGGCGTTCTAAATCTAGTGATACATATGCGACCTTGCCGGATATCTCTGCAGCTTACTCTTTGGATTCGCTAACTTCAGGTAAGCTTGATCAATATGCGATGTTTTGGGTTGGAGACACCATAATTTGGGAACACGAAAATGGAATGGAAGGAGAGTACCTGTTTTTAATCGGTGAAAAGCAGGAAATTATGCGGGAGCAGGTTAATCAGTTTAAAACTCAGGTTTCACTTTGGCTTTGGGTTACGACCGTTTGTATTGTGCTGGTTTTAATCGTTTCATTGGAACTTTCGTTGAGCCCTCTCAAAATAGCGCAGAAGCAAATTGAAATGGTTGGACATGGGGATGCTGATAAGGTTGAAGGGGTATTCCCTAAAGAGCTAGTACCTCTAACTTCCAGTATCAACAGTTTGCTGGAGTCAGAAGCTCTGCAAAAAAGGCGCTACCGAGATAGTCTTGGAAATCTTGCGCATAGCTTAAAAACTCCGCTTGCGGTAATGAAAAGCGAATTGCAGAATTTATCTGAATCTGAAAGTCGTAAACAGCTAGCAAAACAGGTTGAGCGCGTTGACGATATCGTTAAATACCAGTTAAATCGTTCAGTAATTTCCGCTGGACAAACACTTCGCCGCAAATGTCTTGTAGAACCTGAAGTTTATAAAATTGTTGATGCGCTTAACAAAGTTCATCAAACCAAAGGTTTGAATATCAAAGCTGATGTTCATCATGAAGCTTTTTTCCCGGGTGAGCCAGGCGATCTCATGGAACTCGTAGGTAATCTCGCCGACAATGCTTGCAAGTGGGCTAAAAGTGAAGTCCTAATCAGTGTTGACAACCAGTTTGCCGAACTTTTTATTACTGTTGACGATGATGGCGCTGGCATCCCGCAGGAAAAGACAGAATTGATTCTAGCACGCGGTAAGCGTCTCGATCAGCAAGCTGAAGGGCAAGGACTTGGCCTTTCAATTGTAATGGACATTATTAAGACTTATCGTGGTGAAATAAGTATTGATAAAAGTGAATTAGGCGGCGCAAGATTCAAAGTATCTATTCCAACCGCCGCCTGAAGTAATTGATATTTTGCAGCGGGCGCTCGACAACTGTCATTGTCGAGATGACATTTTTATTTCCACTGTTCAATCTGTTGTCTGATTAACCCCAGCATTCTATTGTATTCGTCAACTCGGCCCAGAGTCGGTGGCTGATAAAGCTTTGGTTCCCAGGTAAACCATAACACCAGATCGCTGAGCTCATCATGTCCCAATTCTTCGTCGAGTTTGGTAACTTCTGTTGGACCCGAGTAGTTTTGGTAAAATTCAAGAGTGGTATTTTTGGGGGAAGAGAAGTACCACTCCGGTAGCTTGTTAGGCGAATAGAATCGGTGGATAGGTAAATTTATTTTGTTAACGTTGAGAGTTTTCTTGAGGGCAGGCCAGCCCATTTTTTCATTTTTCCAACTTTCATTGCCTTCTATACTGATTAAACCGGATGCAGGAAAAGTTTCAGAAAGGTGTAGAGCTACACCTGCACCAGAGTGGAAGCCGTAAAACACAGTCTTACTTGATTGACGAATCAGTTTCTCATATTTGTGTAAAACTTGTTTGACCATTTTCACCTGATCTATTAACGATTCCCTGCCGGTATCGACATAGAGTATCTGATATCCATGACTTGCAAAATACTCAGCAGTCACAGGAAATGCTGAGCTAACATAGCCTCCGGGGACTATAAGTAAAGGAGCCTGTATTTCCTGCGGAGAGTGTTGGAGCGTGGCGTGAAGAGAGACATCAGGAATATTTGTATTTTCGGCATTGAGCGCTTTCAGCAGAGTTTCAACTCCCATGTCTTTTAATGTTAATGCCTGGCCCTGACAATCACAGGGTTGCCATAAGTGGGTGTTAGCTTCCAGCTTGATATAGGCTACATTATTGTCTCCGTAATCAAATGGAATCTTATATGTAGCACTATAAGCAGGAAAGGAGAGCAGCATTAAAAACAGGCGAAACAGTTGCAAAATATACCTCTTGTTTAGTCCATCAGGTTAGATGTAAAGTCATCGAATATTAGTAATTTAATCCTCAACGTTAGAATCCTCGAAAAAGGGTCAAACTTATTCGTTAACTGTTGCTTGGTGTGTGCGGTTGACTATGTTACGATTGGCGCTACTTATATAAGTAGTTTTGAAGATTGTTTATGCGCAAGATAATTCACGTTGATATGGATTGCTTTTATGCAGCCATTGAGCAGCGTGATGACCCGTCACTAAAAGGTATGCCTGTAGCCGTTGGTGGCAATCCTCATTCCAGAGGAGTGATAGCGACCTGTAATTATGAAGCCAGGCGTTTTGGAGTGCACTCAGCAATGCCATCTGCGCATGCCGCGCGGCTTTGTCCGGATCTCGTATTCGTTCGACCTAACCTCAATAAATATAAAGAAGAGTCGAAAAAAATCCGCCAAATTTTTCATCAATATACTGAACTGGTTGAGCCCTTATCGCTGGACGAAGCTTATCTTGATACTACAGAGTCCACTCACTATCACAATAGTGCAACCTGGATAGCTCAGGCTATTTGTTATGAAATTTATCAGCAAACCCAGTTAACCGCTTCAGCCGGTGTTGCCCGTAGTAAGTTTCTGGCAAAAATTGCGAGTGACTGGAATAAACCTGCTGGCTTGAAGGTAATATTACCTGAAGAGGAAACTTACTTTATCGAAAAACTTCCTGTGAAGAAGCTTCATGGTGTTGGGAAAGTTATGGCACGAAAACTGGAGTCTATGGATATTTTCACCTGCGGGGAGCTAAAAAAAGTTGAGCTCGGTGTGCTACTGGACAAATTTGGTAAAACAGGAAAGTATTTATACGATCTTTGTCGTGGAGAAGATAAGCGCACGGTTAAGCCGCATTCAGATCGAAAGTCTCTCAGTGTTGAAAACACTTTTAATGAAAACATTAGTGAGTGGAGTGAGTGCGAGGCAAAGTTAATCGAGCTGATATCTGATTTAACTCGTCGCCTTCAAAAAATCGATAAAGCGGAGAAAATCAACAAGGTCTATGTCAAAGTAAAGATGGCTGATTTTCAAATTCGATCAGCGGAGTCTATTTCCCAAGGTCTGGATGTTAGTCTCATAACAGCTCTGTTCAAAAGGTTACGCAAGAATTTTCCCGAGCCAATTCGTTTACTGGGAATTGGAGTTAAGTTTCCGCAAACTCCAAAAAGCAAGCTGGAACAGCTTGATATACCATTTTAGTTCTAAAGGGGATTCGATATCTGGGGGGGGGAATAAAAGGACTGCTTTCCCTCCGAAGAATGATGCATCTCCAGAGGGACCTTTTTCAACTTATTGCAATCTTGCCGCGCCATCAAGTCGAATGGTGGTGCCATTCAGCATCTGGTTTTCAACGATTTGTTGAACCAACTGGGCAAACTCATCAGCCTTGCCAAAGCGCGAAGGGAAAGGCACTGTAGCGCATAGCTGTTCACGAATATCGTCCGGAACATCAGCGATCATAGGGGTTTCAAAACTGCCTGGAGCAATTGCCATGATACGAACTCCAAGCTTTGAAAACTCTCTGGCCAGTGGCAGCATCATTCCTACAATTGCAGATTTGGTAGCTGAGTAGGCAACCTGTCCGAACTGTCCTTCAAAAGCCGCGATTGAAGCAGTATGAACTATCACTCCACGTTCTTTTTCGATCGGCTCATTATTCTGCATAACTCTAGCCGCTGCTCGGGTTAACAGAAAGCTACCCACCAGATTGATATCAATAACCTTTTTAAAATAGTCGGCTGGCATGGGGCCCTTTTTGCTGATGATTCTTCCCGCGCCCAGAATTCCAGCGCAGCCAACTGCGAGGTTTATCTGACCAAAGGTCTCCACTGCTTTGTCGACAGCACCATCAACATCATTTTCGTTACTGATGTCTGTCTTAACAAAAATTACCTGTTCAGGGTACTGAGCAGCAACTTTCTCGCCTTGCTCTTCATTGATATCCAAAATGGCTGCTTTACCGCCTTGTGCCACGATGCGTTCGACCACTCCCAGTCCGAGTCCTGATGCGCCACCACTTACAACGGCATAAGTATTTTCAAATGACATAGTTTTTTCTTAGCTGGTTATTTACAAAGTGGCAGATATTGTATCAGTTTCGATATAAAAGGGCATTAGAGAACTCTCGCCCGAGGAGTCTATTGACTCTTGAGATCTTGTTGTTGGTAAGGAAAGCTGGATATTATTGGTAAGAGAAGTGTGAACGACAAAGCCCAACTACATTGGGCTTCTGAGTAGCTGTTTGACCTAAAGACTATCCGAAGATGCTCAATATTTGAGATCTATCATCTCGTCGGTTATGTCCGGGTAAGGAATCTTTATTTTTGCGTGCAAAAATTTCATTAATATCATCGATGGTGTCATCCATACGACAACAACCATTTTCTTTCAAAGCATCCATCATACTGGAGGCGAAGTATTCAAATTCCGTTTGCCATAAATGAGGGTTGTTGGCCTGTTTCATCCTTCGACTTATACGGCCGAGTATCCCGTAAAGCCGCGGCGCATCATGAGTTTTGCAATAATCACTGACCACTTCTTTCATCATATCAAACTGGGAGTTAGTGATTTTAATTGCGGTTTGTGCTTCAAATTGAGGACGCATAGTCTTCAAAATGGTCGGAATTTGCTGAATTGACATATTCAACTCCTTGTAATGATTTCCCAAAAATACATCATCGCCCAATTAAAGTACTCAAAGCGGCCTGTTTTTATGGGCGTTCATTTCAACTTGCCGCTATTTCCAGTAGACTTCATTACAAATATAGAAAATGAACGTGAATATTACCATCAATATAATGAATCAATCTCAATTGGCTATATGCTTAGTTTTAACTGCTCTATCCATGGTTATTGGTGGACAGTCTGTTGCTGACGAAGCGCTCCCACACGATTCTAAAGAACAGTCCAGTTACAAAGATTTAAGCTCTTGTCTGATGGATAAGATGAAGACCCTTGACGAGCAAACTACAATAGCTCTCTTAAATAAGGTGTGTTCCAGATTAGTCGATAAATACGCGGGTGGGGTAGATGTCCTTGGAGACTCTGAGCAGCAATCAAGGGGAAAGGAAGAGCTGGAAAAAGAGCTGGAGTCTGCTCTTGAGGAAAGATTAAAACGGGAACAGGCTACCAGAGATAATCCCAGCGTTATAACGCCACACAAAAGAAACTATTTTTTACCAATTACCTATGTGGATGACCCCAATGAGTTAGGATTTCGAGCCTCTGATAATGAAGCTCCCCTGGACAATTTTGAAGCTAAATTTCAACTCAGTTTTAAGGCTCCGCTAGCGGACGATATTTTCAAGAAAAATGATGTCCTTTTTTTTGGTTTTACTCTTCAATCTTTTTGGCAAGTGTACAATAGTGATATTTCATCGCCTTTCAGAGAAACCAACTACCAACCAGAAGTCTTCTACGGTTTTATGAATGACTTTAAAATTGGCGAATGGCGAAATCTGGTCAATATTATCGGGATTGAACATCAGTCCAATGGTCGTACTCAGCCACTCTCAAAAAGCTGGAACAGAATCTACGCACAAATCGTCTGGGAAAGGAAAGACTGGGTTTTTATGTTTAAGCCCTGGTATAGGCTGCCAGAAAAGGAAAAGGATGACCCGCTAGCATCTGATGGTGATGACAACCCTGATATACACAAATATATGGGATTTTTTGAGTTTTCCAGTTATTACAAATGGGATGATCATACATTTAGCCTTATGTTCAGGAATAATCTCGACTCCGACGATAACCACGGTGCGTTGCAGCTGGAATGGACTTTCCCCATGGGTAAGCGTTTTAAAGGGTACGCTCAGATTTTCAGTGGTTATGGAGAAAGTTTAATTGACTATGATCGGTCTGTTACACGTGCAGGTATTGGCGTTGTGCTCTCTGATTTCTTTTAGTCCGCTCTAGAATTTGAGCACAGGGTTGATTGAAGTGGTCAGAGTAAGGTTAATCTAACCACTAGCTCCCTCATTGCAATAGAGCCTCTAAAACCGCTAATCTTTATAAATTGCCGTGTAGACATTTCCCTGTGAATCGATAAAGCCCCGATACATTCCTGAAGAATTGAAAGAGAATACTGGCTCTCCCTGAGGCGACATAGCAACAACACCTCCATCGGCGTTCATTTTCACCAGTTTCTCCAGAATGACTTCATCTGCTGCTTGTTGTAGTGTTATTTTTTTGTAGAGCACCCGAGCACAAATATCGTGGGCGACTGCTGCACGGATAAAGAATTCACCGTGACCTGTCGCAGAAATCGCACAAGCTTTGTTGTCTGCGTAAGTACCGGCGCCAATTATCGGTGAATCGCCAACTCGTCCATACTTTTTGTTGGTCATTCCGCCTGTCGAAGTTCCCGCTGCCAAATTACCGAAACTGTCAAGCGCGACAGCTCCCACAGTACCGAACTTCTTATCATCCGGCCACACCGGATAATCTGTACTATCGTTATTAGCGTGTTTGTCGTCTTTGTCTTCTGACAATTTGAAACTATCAGGTGATTCATTCAGAACTTTAAGTAATTGTTGCCAGCGACGTTCAGTATGAAAGTACTCTGGAGCTACTAGTTCAATTCCACGAGTTTGAGCAAAATCTTCAGCGCCACTGCCACTTAGCATGACATGTTGAGAATGGTTCATCACCTCACTCGCCAACAAAATAGGGTTTTTGACATGAGAGACGCCTGCAACGGCTCCGGCATTGAGAGTTTGTCCTTCCATAATGGAGGCATCTAGCTCGTTGGTTTTGTGATGGGTAAATACTGCTCCCTTTCCTGCATTAAACAGGGAGGAGTCTTCCATAACCATGATGGCAGCCTGAACCGCTTCAACACTTGTACCGCCATTCGTTAATAACTGGTACCCGGCTTTTAGTGCTTGTCTAAGTTTTTGGTGATAGGCCTTTTCCAGCGCCGGACTCATATTGGATTTTAATATTGTTCCTGCACCCCCGTGGATTGCAATGGCTATCTTTTTGTTCGACAGCGGGGGCTTTTTGTTCTTTTCCTGTGCCATGGCTTCTCCAAAGAATAGGTTGAATAACAGGGATATCAATAACAAAGGTGTCTGAAAGGAAGTTATTTTCATCTTTTTATTTATCCGAGATTTTATCGATGCAATCCCCTTCTATGAAGTAAAAAGACTTTGAAGGAGGATTTCTATCGAGGATTAAAAACAGTATCCGGCCGAAGATAAAGCTAACGTTTAGACGTCTAAATTGCAACCACCTGGATTAATGCTGCTCTGACAAGACATTTTTTTTATCGATCCCTCTTGTCGGGCCCCTATGTTCTATGGTCTTATGGCAAGTTTAGGGCATATTTGACGTCTGAAAAATGCTGTCTGAAATAGCTGACAGTGGAATAATAAATAATGAAGAAGGATTAGTAATGGCAACACAACGTGGCGGATTTAGCTCTCGCTTAGGTTTTATATTGGCTGCAGCAGGCTCGGCAGTTGGTCTGGGCAATATTTGGAAGTTTCCTTTTGAGGTTGGCGAAGGTGGCGGGGCTGCCTTCGTGGTTATGTATTTGGCCTTTTGTTTCATTTTGTGCTTTCCGGTGATGGTGGCAGAAATTGCCATAGGGCGAAAAACACAGCGCAATGCTGTTGGTGCTTTCACTGCACTGGGACACAAGAAGTGGTCGATTATTGGTTACCTTGGACTTACCAGCGGTGTATTAATTCTTTCCTTTTACAACGTTGTTGCTGCGTGGGCATTCGGATACTTTATTGAAATGGTCATGGGTAACTTTGAAATCGGCCAGCACTTTGGAGATTTCACCGCAGACTTTATTAAAGTCGGCGCCTACAGCGTTATTTTTATGGTAGGTACAGCTTTTGTTGTCTCGAGAGGCATCTCCGGAGGCATTGAAAAGGCTGCAAAAATATTGATGCCAACCTTATTCGTTATGATTTTGGCGCTGATTGTTTATGCACTAACTTTGCCTAATGCGATGGAGGGATTAAAGTTTTATTTGATACCTGAGTTTAGTGAAATTACTGGTACTGTGGTTTATTCCGCTCTTGGACAGGCATTTTTCTCTCTTTCTCTAGGAATGGGGGCTTTGATTACTTACGGTAGTTATGTCAATAAAAATGACAATATTGTCAGCTCGGCTGCTCAGATTACTCTGGTTGATGTTGGCGTTGCTGTTTTGGCAGGTTTTATGATTTTCCCTTTTGTATTTTCTCAAGGGATTGAGACAAATGGTGGGCCGGGTTTAATTTTTGTAACTCTGCCTGGCGTTTTTGAGTCTCTGGGGGATGTGTTAGGAGTTATTGTAGGTAGTTTATTCTTTCTGCTTCTTTCATTTGCTGCATTTACTTCAACCATTTCTTTGCTAGAGGTCCCCACCGCATATATGGTCGACGAAAAGAAAGTTGATCGAACCAAAGCTACATGGATTGTTGCGTTAATTATTTTCGCCGTTGGTATACCATCTCTGCTTTCTGCCGGCGCGGTTGAGGCATTGACCAAATTTATTACCTTGCCAGGTCCGGGCACTCTTGATTTCTTAAGCTTTGTTGCTTTGATTGCTAGTGATACTTTCTTACCTCTAGGAGGTTTCCTCATTGCAGTATTCACTGCTTATATTTGGCGAAAAGAAAACTTTAACGAAGAGATTTCTCATGGTGACGAGGAAATTAAAGGAACCTGGTTACAATCTTACGTTGATTTTGCAATTAGCTATATTTGTCCGGTATTGTTGGGGGCTATATTTATTGTGACTGTTCTGGATAATTATTTTGGCGTGAAAATTCTTAATATGTTGCTTGGCTAGTGAGTGGAGAGGACAACTTTTACTTGAGTCCGATCTAAAGAATCTTAACTTAAGCGAATCTCAGGTACAGGCTTTTACTTTTTTAGTTGAGGCCTGTATTTTTGTCGGGGATAAATTAGTTTATTAACTATTAATGGACTATTCGGGCCTGCATTGCCTACCAGTAAAGCTATTGGCCTATTGCGCACGAAGCGTTGAAATTACAATTGATAATTTTTTTAATTGGAGAAAAAATTGAAAGTTTCTCGTCTTGTACTATTTGCTTTGCTTTCGGTCAGTGCTGGTTGCCAGCCTGAGAAGCCACATGAAAAAGTAGAAGTTAAACGTCCTGAACCTGTATTTGTTTCAACATACAAACCACTACCCTCCAAAAGTATGCTATTCAAAAATGCTACCCTACTAGTTGGTACTGGTGAGCGTATTGATAAAGCTTTTCTGTTTATCAAAGATGGTAAAGTAGTGGAGGTGGGGAAAAGTGTGGCAGTCTCACCTGACGTGGAAATTGTCGATGTCAAAGGTAAATGGATTACACCTGGAATCATTGACGTTCATTCCCATTTGGGTGTTTATCCTTCGCCTTCGCATAAAATGGCTGAAGATGGGAATGAAATGACAGCACCTAATACAGCTGAAGTCTGGGCTGAACATGCTGTTTGGACGCAAGATCCGGGATTTAACCTTGCGCGAGCGGGTGGGGTTACGAGTATGTTAGTGTTACCTGGCTCGGCAAACCTTTTTGGTGGACGCGGCGTGGCGTTGAAAAATGTTCCTTCTGTAACTATGCAGGGTATGAAGTTTCCTAATGCACCTCATGCGTTAAAAATGGCCTGTGGAGAAAATCCCAAAAGAGTTTATGGGAGTGACGGACGGTCACCAATGACTCGGATGGGAAATGTTGCAGGATATCGAAAAGCCTGGATAGAGGCGGTTGAATACAAGAAATCATGGGATGATTACTATAAAAAAGCCGAACAGGGAGAAGAAGTAGAGCCTCCTGGCCGAGATTTGCAGCTAGAGACTTTAAAAGGCGTGCTTGAAGGAAAAATTCGAATTCATAACCATTGTTATCGGGCTGAAGAAATGGCCGTAATGATCGATATAGCGAAAGAGTTCGGTTATAAGATTTCAACCTTCCATCACGCAATTGAAGCATACAAAGTGGCTGATCTTCTTGCCGAAAACAATATTTGTGCAGCGATGTGGGCTGACTGGTGGGGGTTCAAACATGAAGCATTCGATACGGTTACAGAAAATGTTGCCATGGTGGATAAAGCTAGTCCGAATGCCTGCGCTATTGTTCATTCTGATTCAGCAATAGGAATCCAACATTTAAATCAGGAAGCCGCCAAAGCAATGGCTGCCGGAAACCGAATGGGACTACAAATCAAACCAAAAGACGCGATTCGTTGGTTAACGTTAAACTCGGCCAGGTCTATGGGGGTAGATTCCCTGGTAGGCTCTTTAGAGAGCGGTAAGATGGCTGATTTTGTAATTTGGAATCAAAATCCATTTAGCGTCTATGCAAAGGCAGAAAAAGTGTTTATTGATGGAGCTCTGGTTTTTGATCGAGATGATAAATCAAGGCAGGCGGCGAGTGACTTTGAGTTAGGCATTGAAGACCCTGAAGGAGAGCGACTATGAAATGTTCAGCGTTAAAGCTTTGTTCTGGCATTGGGTTAAGTGTATTCGTTGCTTTCGCTCCGCAACTACAGGCGACAGAAAGTGAGTCGTTTCTCATAAAAAATGCGACACTGCATACCGCGACAGCAAAGGGTCGATTAGATCATGCCGATCTTCGAGTAGCGAATGGCAAGATACAGCAAATTGGTGTCAATCTGGAGCCGCAAGAGGGTGACAAGGTTTTTGATGCAACCGGTAAACATGTAACTCCCGGTTTGATGAACGCCCGAACTCAACTGGGACTGGTTGAGATTAGCGCGGTGGAGAGTACTAATGATACTTCTACTGAAATGGAAGGTATGGGAGCCTCTTTTAATATCGCCCCAGCGATCAATTTTCATTCGACGCTCATTCCGCAAAACCGTACTAATGGTTTAACGCGTGCACTGGTCATGCCGTACAATGGAAATAATTTGTTTGCTGGAGAAGGAGCTCTGATCCTTCTGCGCTCTGAAAAGAACGGACTGATAAAACAACGAGCGGTTCAGAGCGCAGTATATGGTAGCGCTGCGGCTGGCATGAGCGGTGGTTCTCGTGCTGCGGCATACGCCAGGTTGGAAAAGGCTTTGAGCGAAGCTACGTACGTTCGCTCGAATTTGTCTCAGTTCAAACCCGGAATTAAATATGAGTTCAGTCAGTCCTTAGATGATCTGAAAGCATTAATACCGGTTTTAACTGGCCAGGTTCCTCTGGTTATTGAGGCTGGTCGCGCTGATGATATATTGAACCTGATCGCCTTAAAGAAAAAGTTTGGATTTAAACTGGTAGTTTCGGGAGCAGGGGAGGCCTGGCAAGTTGCTAAAGAGCTGGCTGAGGGCAATGTACCTGTATTAATGGATCCTATTGCTAATATCCCTTCGTTCGATGCGTTAACGGTTAGACTAGATGGCGCTGCCAAGCTTTACGAGGCTGGGGTGAAACTGATTTTTACCGGTGGTGGCACTCACAACGCTTACCTGGTCAGGCAGTCTGCAGGCAACGCGGTTGCTAATGGGTTACCGCATACTGCCGCGATTGAAGCAATGACTATTAATGCAGCAGAAGTATTCGGCGTGAAGAACTATGGCCAACTCGAACCGGGAATGGATGCTGATGTGGTTATTTGGGATGGAGATCCGCTGGAAGTGACCAGCAATACTTACGCAGTATTTATACAAGGGGAGAGACAGTCGATGGTTTCCCGGGCGACTCGCCTGCGTGACAGGTATTGGCAATTGAAGGGAAGCCAAACAGGTTACAGCCGATAGGGGGTTCTCCAGAGAATAAAAGTGTAGCTTTCCTAAGAATAAAACAAAAATTAATCAGGACCGACAAGGTAGATATTTATGAGTAGTAAGACAAAAGCACCATCTTTGCTAGATGCTTTAATTCCGATTATTGCGCTAATTATTATGTTGGCTGGCTCGGTTATTTTATATGGGGATAGCTCTTCCTACGGAGCTAATCAGATAGCATTATTGCTGGCTGCCGCGATTGCAATGCTTGTTGGCCATAAAAATGGATACCGATGGCGCGATATTGAAACTGGTATTGTTAAAGGGATTTCTATGGCATTGGGAGCTATTTTAATTCTGTTGATGGTTGGTTCTTTAATTGGTACCTGGATTTTATCGGGTACTGTGCCAACCATGATTTATTATGGACTCAAAATACTGGATCCCAGTATTTTTTATGCCGCTGCTTGCGTTGTCTGCGCATTGGTTTCTATCAGTATCGGTAGCTCATGGACAACTGCAGGTACAGTCGGGGTCGCGCTGATCGGTATTGCCGCCGGGCTTGAACTATCTTTACCGATCACTGCTGGGGCAATTATTTCTGGTGCCTATTTCGGTGACAAAATGTCACCTCTGTCGGATACGACTAATTTAGCACCTGCGGTTGCTGGAACCGAACTCTTTACCCATATTCGTCATATGGCCTGGACAACAGGGCCAAGTATTTTGATTGCGATCATTATTTTCACGGTGATCGGTTTCACAGGCTCAGCTGAAGGATCTTCAGAAGGTTTGCAAAATACTTTATCAATCATCAATGCTAACTTCTCAATTTCTTTTTTCACGTTATTGCCGTTATTTTTGGTGCTATTTCTGGCGTATAAAAAAATGCCGGCATTTCCAACGCTATTTATTGGTGCTTTGGTTGGCGGCCTATTTGCCGCTTTTTTCCAGGCACCTGTTGTCGAAAAAATGTCTGGTTCGTCTCAGTATTATTGGGTTAATGCTATTGATGCTGTGTGGCGAGCAATGTACGGCGGTTTTACCGTGGTAACTGGAGATAAAGTGGTTGACCAGCTTTTGAGTAGTGGTGGTGATGGTCGCGGCGGTATGGCTAATATGCTCAACACTGTCTGGTTAATTTTATGTGCAATGACTTTTGGTGCTGTGTTGGAAACAATCGGATTACTACAACGGCTGGTTACTAGTGCACTAAAAATGGTGAAAGGTACCGGGTCGCTAATTGGAACAGTTATCGGAACCTGTATTGGGACGAATATAATTGCTGCTGACCAATATATAGCGATTGTTCTTCCCGGCAGAATGTATCGTGCAGAATTTAAAAAACGTAAGTTACATCCTAAAAATCTTTCTCGAGTTTTAGAAGATTCTGCCACTATTACTTCTCCGATGATTCCATGGAATACTTGTGGTGCTTTTATGGCGGGAACATTGGGAGTTCCTACTCTGGTGTATCTCCCGTTTTGTTTTTTCAACCTTGCAAATCCTGTAGTTTCCATTATTTACGGAATAACTCATTTTAAGATAGAAAAAATCGAAGAGTCGGGTGAGGAATCTATCGATTCTGACTCGATAGATGCGACAAGCTCAAGTAAAACTAAGGAAGATGCTAGTGAAGACGCTGTTCTCAGTTAGAGGTAACTCGCAGAAGCTTGATGGCGGAGCCATGTTTGGTAACGCTCCGAAAGCAATGTGGGAGAAATGGGTAACTGTTGACCAAGAAAATAGAATTGATCTCGCTTGTCGAGCATTGCTGGTAAAAGACGGCGACAAGAATATCTTGTTTGAAGTCGGTATTGGCGCATTTTTCGAACCCAAATTGAAAAGTCGCTTTGGAATTGTCGAGCCACATCACGTGCTGCTTGAATCGTTGCAAAAGCACGGCTTGAAACATGAGGATATCGATATTTTGGTATTATCTCACCTGCACTTCGACCATATTGGAGGGCTACTCAGTGAGTGGCGAGAGGGAGAGCCTTGCGAACTTTTATTTCCCAATGCAGATATCATTATTGGAAAAAAAGCCTGGGATAGAGCCTTGACTCCTCATTACAGAGATCGAGCCTCCTTTATTCCTGAGCTTATGGAAATGCTGAAAAAGCGCGAGAAAGTGCACTTGGTCGAACAGGAAAATCACCCGCTGCTCGGCGAAGATTATCGATTCTATATATCGGATGGACATACTCCAGGGATGATGCTGACCGAGGTTTCTATGCCGGCCGGTCCAGTAGTTTTTTGTGCGGATCTTATACCTGGAGTTCCCTGGGTCCATTTACCGATAACCATGGGTTATGATCGATTTGCAGAGAAGCTAATCGATGAAAAGGAGGCGCTTCTGTCTGACTTGATAGAAAGAAACGCTTTCCTTTTCTTTACTCATGACTCGCAGACAGCGATGGGAAAATTGAGTAAAAATGAAAAAGGCAAATACTGTCTCTCTCAAACTTGGCCAAGGTTATCGCATGAGAAGCTCCTGTAAATTAGTCTAACTTATTGAATAATAAAAGAATAATGTTTTTTTTATTAAAAAAAGAAAATATCTCAAATATATTTTGAACTATTTGGATCTCGGCCAGTCATAATTAACAGAGAATGTAACTCCCCTTTCGGTTGTTAGTTAGGCAGTCGGATTTCCTTGTGAAGAATCTCCGATATTATTTAAGCCACCTGGTAAGGTGGCTTTTTTTTGTCATTATTTTGTCGATGACATGAAGTTGTCAATAAGACCAATTATTTATCATTTGTACCAACCATTTTCACCATTCTGTCGTCTAAGGCTTTAATTCATGCGAATATTCAAGCAGTTAAGCAATGGCACGCTGATTGCTTGTAGTGATGAATATCTAATTAAATTGTTATTTAAGGAATAATAATGAGTCAAATCAAAACTCTTTTTGCTGTTAGCGCAAGCGCACTCGTACTATCTGGCTGTATTCATGTTCACGCGGCTAGTATTAATTACGAGACTACTGAAAACCTTTCTTTGCCTGTAAATGGTATCGAGCGTCTTGATATCGATGCAGGTGCAGGCTTTATCAAAGTAGAAGGTGTAGCCGACCTTGAAGCTATTGAAGTCAAGGCTGAGCTTGAAGTTGACAAGGACGAATATAAGCTAGTTTTGGAGAAGGTTGGCAGCAAAGCTGTTCTAAAAGCTGATGCGAATACCAGTGGTTTCAGCTGGGGAGGAAGATCGGCAAAAATTGATCTGACTGTCCGGGTTCCCGAAAGTATGATAACTAACATTGAAGATGGATCAGGGGCTATTGAGGTACAAAACTTAAAGGCTGATCTGGCAATAGATGATGGTTCCGGCCCAATTAACATAGAAAACATTCAAGGCAATGTAAAAATAGAGGACGGTTCGGGCGAAATTGTTGCGAAAAAACTCGGCGGAAATGTCATTATTGATGACGGCTCTGGTGAAATAGAGTTGAGCGATGTTGGCGGTACGGTAAATATTGATGATGGTTCCGGCGAGTTAAGCGCGAGCAACATCGGTGGTCATGTTACTATTGATGACGGTTCTGGAGCTATTCGTGTAGCCAATCTTGAAGATGGTTTAACAATCATTAATTCGGGAAGTGGGGGCCTGTCAATGAAAAATGTTAAAGGTGATATCAACGCTGAAGACTAGTTTCAGTCTGTGGGTTCTTCTCCAGGGAGTATCGACTACCTTGGTTTGCATTTACTCACTAACAATAAAGCCGGGATATTCCCGGCTTTATTTTAGCCTCTGAAAGCTAGATACAGCTTTAAAAAACACGCCTTTTTATGCCGGTTGTAGCCAGAATTTTGGTGGCTAGCTCTTCGACTGAGCGAGTGGTCGTATTGAGTTTTGGTATCTTTTCCCGTCGATATAATGCTTCAACTTCTCTGACTTCAAATTGACATTGCTTTAGTGAGGCGTAACGAGAATTAGCCTTTCTTTCTGTTCTTATTTCATGCAATCGATTGGGATTAATCGTTAGCCCGAAGATTTTATGCTTATGCTTTTTCAGCGAAATCGGAAGGCTCAATTTTTCCATATCATCTTCGGTAAAGGGGTAGTTCGCAGCTTTGATGCCAAATTGCATAGCCATATAGAGTGATGTCGGTGTTTTTCCACAGCGCGAGACTCCGACTAAGATAACATCTGCTTTATCGTAGTGGCGAGTAGTGACGCCGTCATCGTTATTTAGTGCGAAGTTGACGGCTTCAATTCGAGAGTCATAGGCTTCGTTGTCTGCTAATGAGTGGGTTTTACCGACGCGAAAGCCAGAAGTTTCGCCAAGCTCAGTCTCTAGAGGGCCGATAAATGTGTGAAAAAAATCCAGAACCAGGGCTTCGCTTGACTGAATAACTTGCCTTATTTCTGGTGTTACTATGGTATCGAATACAATAGGTCTTAGCCCTGTTTCCTGCTGCGCGCGCACTATCTGTGCTTTGGCGTCTTCTGCTTTTTTTATCGAGTCTACATAGGGAAGGGTATTTTCATCAAAATCTACAGTTTCGAATTGAGATAACAGTGATTGGCCAAACATTTCAGCCGTTATTCCTGTTCTGTCTGATATAAAAAATACCTTCCGTTTCATATTTGCTCGCCCTTGCAGTAAAATACCCGCGTTTTAAGAAAAAAGAATTTAATCACGGAGAAGGGAATTGGGCAACAAAATCCCGTAAACTGTGGTTAATTGTGACAAAAACACGACTTTAGGAGTGATAGACCGTGCAAGAATATGTGCTTTGGTACGATGGCTTAGGAATGGACGATGTTGATCGCGTCGGTGGAAAAAATGCCTCGCTAGGCGAGATGATCAGCAATCTGAGCAATATGGGAGTAAGTGTTCCCAACGGATTTGCGACAACTGCACAAGCTTTCAGGGACTTTATGGCCCAGAGCGGCTTGCACGATAAAATCCAGGCTGAACTGCAAAAGCTGGATGTGGATGATGTAGATGCGTTGGCAGAAACTGGCGCCAAAGTTCGTCAATGGGTAATTGATACTCCTTTCCAGCCAGAGCTGGAGGAAGCCATAGAAAAAGCCTATTTGGAACTTAAAGCGGATGCGAACGAAGAGTTTGCGGTTGCCGTCCGCTCATCTGCAACAGCCGAGGATTTACCCGATGCTTCATTTGCTGGACAACAAGAAACATTCCTTAATGTCCGCGGATGGGAAAATGTAAAATTGGCGCTGAAAGAGGTGTTTGCTTCTCTATTTAATGATCGAGCGATTTCATATCGAGTTCATCAGGGCTTCGAGCATGCAGAAGTTGCACTAAGTGCTGGCGTACAAAAGATGGTAAGAAGTGATATCGCTGCAAGCGGCGTAATGTTTACCATTGATACTGAATCCGGCTTTGATGACGTTGTTTTCATTACTGGCGCCTACGGTCTCGGGGAAACAGTTGTTCAAGGTGCAGTAAATCCTGATGAGTTTTATGTACACAAACCTACATTAAATGCAGGAAAACCAGCTATTGTTCGCAAGACCCTTGGCGGCAAAGCGATAAAAATGATTTATACGGATAATTCTGATCACGGGAAATCAGTAGAAACTGTCGAAGTATCCATGGCTGAACGTCACCAATTCTGTATAACTTCTGAAGAAGTACAGGAATTGGCAAAGCAAGCGCAAATTATTGAAGGTCATTACAAACGCCCAATGGATATTGAATGGGCAAAAGACGGAGCGGATGGCAAGCTATACATTGTTCAGGCTCGCCCGGAAACTGTGCGTAGTCGTGATGACGGACGCGTTATAGAGCGCTATGTTCTACAAAATACTTCAAATATCATTGCCACAGGTCGAGCAATTGGTCAAAAAATAGGTAAAGGCCCTGCAAGAGTTATTTCTGACTTAAGTGAAATGAACAAAGTAAAAGAAGGGGATGTTCTTGTAACTGACATGACAGACCCTGATTGGGAACCCATTATGAAGCGGGCTTCCGCAATTGTTACCAACCGCGGCGGTCGAACCTGTCATGCGGCGATTATAGCTCGCGAACTAGGTATTCCTGCTGTAGTTGGATGTGGTGATGCGACTGACAGAATCGCTATGGATCAGGAAGTGACTGTTTCCTGTTCTGAAGGAGATACAGGAAATATATATGAAGGTCTCCTCGACTTTAATGTCAATGAAAGCCAGATTGATGACATGCCTGATTTACCATTTAAAATAATGATGAATGTAGGCAACCCTGATCGTGCATTTGACTTCGCGCGACTTCCTCATTTTGGTATTGGGTTGGCTCGTCTTGAATTTATCATCAATAGAATGATAGGCGTGCATCCTAGAGCATTATTAGAGTTTGACCAGCTTGATGATGAAGATTTAGTTGAAAATATTAAAGATCACATGGCCGGTTATGATAGCCCTGTCCAGTTTTATGTCGACAAACTGGTTGAAGGTATCTCGACTCTGGCGTCCGCGTTCTCTCCACAAAAAGTCATAGTTCGTATGTCTGACTTTAAGTCCAATGAGTATGCCAATCTTGTAGGCGGTTACCTGTATGAGCCTGAAGAAGAGAATCCTATGCTTGGATTCCGCGGGGCTTCGCGCTATATATCAGAAGAATTTGAAGATTGTTTCGCGCTCGAATGTCAGGCAATTAAAACCGTGCGTGAGACAATGGGATTAGAGAATGTTGAAATCATGATTCCATTTGTGCGAACTCTGGAAGAAGCTTCTCAGGTTATCTCGCTTCTGGAAAAATATGGTCTGAAACGCGGTGAAAATGGATTGCGAGTGATAATGATGTGTGAACTACCATCAAATGCATTGTTAGCAGAGCAGTTTCTAGAGTATTTTGATGGATTCTCGATTGGTTCAAACGATTTGACTCAGTTGACACTTGGCCTTGATCGCGACTCGGGAATTATTTCTCATTTATTTGACGAGCGTAATCCTGCTGTTAAAACGCTTCTGAGTATGGCAATTCAGGCGTGTAAGAAAGCAGGTAAATATGTCGGTATTTGCGGGCAGGGACCTTCAGATCATCCAGATTTGGCTCAATGGCTAATGGATGAAGGCATCGACAGTGTTTCTTTAAATCCTGATAGTGTATTGGAAACCTGGTTATTTCTGGCTAACAAAGATAAATAACCACTGATAGTGTTGTAATTGAAGGGGAATTCGTTCCCCTTATACTCCCTCGCGACCTTCTCTCATTTTCCTCTCATCATGCTATAGGTATTTTCTGCAACAGCGCTTTTCGTTGATATTCAAGATTGTGAGCAGAATTTACGCTTTAAACTACACTTAATATTATGATAAGTAATGATTTGTTCACTTAAAAGTCTGTCCTTAGGCTTTTGAGGTTTTGGGATCGTATTGGCCTCTGAGGCGTCGAATACCGGGTGACTTTAAAATTCCTTTTTCATGACAAAGTCTACTGCTGCAAAAGTTATAAAAAAACTCATCAATTCAATTTTGATTGTGTTGTTCTCTTTTTTTATTCATCAAAAAGTAGTTGTTGCGGAAGGGCGTGTTGAATTTAAAAAATTAAGTAGAGAAGATGGTTTATCTCAGGTAACCGTTCTGGACATTGCTCAGGATTCTCAAGGATTTATCTGGATTGCTACTCAAGACGGGTTAAATCGTTTTGATGGATACAATTTTAAAGTCTTCCGAGCTGATGCTGATGACTCCAGCTCTCTTTCTGATAGTTTTGTATTAGCGCTTTATGTTGATAGTCAAGAGCGTCTTTGGGTTGGTACTCGTACTGGATTAAATCGGTATGAGCCAAAATCGCAAAGTTTCTCTCATTTTTACTTTGATCCGACAAATCCCAATAGTCTCTCAGGAAATTATATTACTGCGATTGCAGAGGACCACAATGGATATTTGTGGGTCGGTACTTCAAAAAACGGCTTAAATCGACTCAATACCGACACCGGTGATGTTGTTCGTTTCAGTGCTGAAACAGGTACTGATTCATCGAAAAAGATCGTGAATGATACCATCGCCAGTTTGATGGTAGCTAAAGATGGAAGTCTATGGGTTGGCAGTGGCCGTAGTCGGCTTGAACCAAGTCGTTCACTAGGAGGATTAAATATTATCGATCCCGACAATTTGAATGTAGTAGAGGTCGATTTAAGAGACGGCAATTTTAACAGTGTACCTACCAATAGTGTGACCGCATTGTTCGAAGATAAAAATAATACTGTTTGGGTGGGAACCTGGGGAAATCAGGTTTTCAATGTTAAAAAAGTAGAAAGCGCATCACAAGCCGGCAACTCTACAAATAATATGAACAGGACAGAAGAGAGTTACAAAACTTACGTGCGACTTAATGACGAGCTCTCAGTGGTCGGTCAAAGTAATGCGGTAACTGATTTCATTGTAGGTCCAAAGGGAAGGTTATGGATATCAACCAGTCATCGAGGAGTGTTTGTCTATGATTCTTCAAGCCATAAAATAAAAGGCCTTTCTGCTGATAACTCTTTAACATCCAATATCGAAGAAGACGATATTACCGATTTTTTTATCGATCGTACGCAGGTTCTCTGGATGGGAACCTGGACTAAAGGTGTTTATCGTCTGGGGTATACCGCTGCAATGTTTGAGAAATATCTACAAACTCGAGGCGGCGCACATTTAGAAAATCAATCTGTAAGAGCCATTGTTGAGGATGATGAAAATCATCTTTGGCTGGCAGCATGGAATAGTGGACTGTTGAAATTAAACCTGGAAACAGGGTTGACAGAGAGCGCTGATTTTTTGCCTCTATCAAAGACGGGGCAAGTAAGAGAGGTTTATAAGGATTCGAGAGGTTGGCTATGGGTTGGCTCAGGAGAGAGGGGTGCCTATTCCATTGATTTGAAAAGTAACACAGTTCAACACTTTCAAGTTGAGCGTGAAAGCGATAACTCAATTGTTAGCAATACAATTCTGCAGATTCGAGAAGGTCCTGAAAATAATATATGGTTTGCGACCCGAGGTGGTGGAATTTCGCTTTTAAACATTAAAACAGGAAAAATTGAAAATTTTCTAAGTGAAAAGGGAAATACTGACAGCTTGAGTGATAGCTCGGTGGTGAGTCTCTTTTTTGAACAAGACTATCTTTGGCTTGGTACTGAATTCGGTGGCCTGGATATTTTTGATTTGAACTCCAAGAAAGTTATTGCGCGTTATCAGCTTGCAGAAGAAAAAGGAAACATTGGTAGTAATCATATCAATGATATTTATCGTGATAATTCTGGAGTCTTCTTTGTCGCTACGGATAAAGGCGTGAGCAAAGTTACTATTCCAGAGTCGGATGAAAAGCGACAACAACTGTCTTTTTTATTGCTAGGTGCCAAATCAGGACAGGCTATTGGACCTACTGGCGGAGTCTATAGTGACGCTCAAGGCTTTTTATGGGCGAGTACGATTACAGGTATCTCAAAATTAAGTCCTGATGGTGAAACGATAAAATTTTATGGTAAAGGTTTCGGAGCATTAACCGACGGCTATTATATCGGTGCCAAGTATAAAGATTCGAGAGGTGCTATATATTTTGGCGCAGTAAGTGGTTTAACTCGCTTTCTGCCTGAAAATATCGTTGAAGACCCGTATCCTCCAAAAGTTGAAATAACTAAGCTAATGCTTTTTGATCGTGAAGTAACTCATAAAGACCAGAACAACGATGTTCTGATTTTTCCGATAGAACAAACTGACTCTATTGTTCTGGATTATTTGCAAAATGCTTTTTCGATCGAGTTTTCAGCGCTTCATTTTGCCTCACCAGAAAGCAATAAGTTCAGATATAAACTTGATGGATTTAATGACGATTGGTTGGTTACAGATGCTAAAAACCGAAGAGTAACTTATACAAATCTCGATCCTGGGCAGTATACGTTTATTGTTAAAGCTGCTAACCGAAGTGGGGTTTGGAGCGATGAATACGCAAGACTGGAAATAGAAATTCTTCCTGCATGGTGGAAGTCGAATTTGGCCTACTTTGTTTACCTTGTATCTGCCGCCGCAGTAGTTGTGTTTGTGTTTAGACAGAGAAAGATTGCAACTGAGATGGAGAAAGCGAGACAAATTGCTCAGTTAGAAAAAGATTATGCGGTAAAATCAAACGAGCTTAAGTCAAAATTTCTGGCTAATATGAGTCATGAGATTCGGACACCAATGAATGCCATTATCGGATTGAGTGAGCTGGCTTTAAGAGTGCCTATGAACGAAAAGCTTCAAGATTATATTGGAAAAATTCGTTCATCTTCAAAGTCCTTGTTAAGAATAATTGACGATATTCTTGATTATTCGAAAATCGATGCCGATAAACTTGATTTGGAAAAAAGAGCATTTGAATTAGAAAGTGTTGTTAATCAGGTGCTAAATGTCGTTTCTCCGAAAGCAAGCGAGAAAAAACTGGAATTGATTGTTTCTCATTTAGAGGATGTCGATTTTAAACTGGTTGGCGATGAA
The DNA here is from genome assembly GCF_015687155.1 of Aliikangiella sp. G2MR2-5. Taxonomy (GTDB): domain Bacteria; phylum Pseudomonadota; class Gammaproteobacteria; order Enterobacterales; family Kangiellaceae; genus Aliikangiella. The sequence goes on from NZ_JADPQF010000001.1 coordinate 197,057, forward strand.
TTGAGATTAAGCCAGGTTATTATTAATTTGGTCAACAATGCAATAAAGTTCACTGCTGAGGGATATGTCGAATTAAAGTTCGAAATACTTCATCGTTCGGTGAGTAAAGTTGAGATCAAAGTTTCGATTATTGATTCTGGTATTGGTATGTCATCAGATCAAATACAGAAGATATTTCAACCTTTTATTCAGGCCGACATGTCAACTACCAGAGAGTATGGGGGGACTGGTTTAGGATTGTCACTTAGTCGTCATTTGGTGAAGTTGATGGGAGGAGAAATCCATGTTTCAAGTCTACAGGGAAAAGGTACAACATTTAGTTTCAATGCAAAGTTTGGCATTGTATCAAATTCAGAATCACTCTATTTCGAAGATAAACCTCTTCTTAATCAACTGAAAGTTTTGGTGATTGAGGACAACCGGGAGACGCTTGTTGCGTTGGTGAGAATGCTCGAATCTTTTGGTATCAATGTCACCCCATATCTTGCCTCCGATATTAGCCCAAGGCAGTTAGAGTTGAGTGGGATCGACTTTTCTGAGTTTAATCTTATTATGCTTGATAGCTCTTTGCCTACATCGAGTTTTACTGAGATAGGAGAATATTTGAAGCAGAAGTTAGGAGAAAGAAGTACCCATGTTTTACTCATGACCGGAATTTCAACAATTATTGATCCTGCGCACCATCGGATTTTCGATACAATTATTGAAAAGCCGGTTACGCCATCAGAGCTTCACGATGGCTTGCTGTCAACTTTAGATGTAAGGACGCCAAAAGCAAAAGATGCCCGATTATCACCAGATGATTCTATACGGTTAATAAAAAAACTTGCCTCCAAATCAGTTCTGGTTGTCGAAGATAATGAAATTAATCAGCAAGTTGCCAGAGAATTGATTTCAGCTTTCGGAATCAATGTCGACTGTGCCAATAACGGAATGGAAGCGATAGAAAAGTTAAAGACAAAACGTTTTGATATGGTCTTTATGGATATGCAAATGCCGATACTCGATGGTATTCAAACGACTAAAATTATCCGCGAAAAAGAGTTGATTGGTCCTGAGCCTATTGTGGCTATGACAGCTCATGCAATGGTTGGAGACAAAGAACGTTGTCTTGCCGCAGGTATGGATGATTATGTATCTAAGCCAATTAAGCCTGAGCAACTGTATGAATGTTTAAAAAACTGGCTGTTAAACGAAGAAAAATCCAAAGTTCGTTCTCTCTCAGTGTTATTGCAAGAAATCTCAAGCCAGAGAGTTTTTGAACACAATATTTCTACAAAAAATTCAAGGCGAAATCATGCTGAACAGGCGGATGATATAACCTGTATAAAAAAAGTTAACGAGACAGAAATCATTGATTTCGAATCGGGGCTGGCTTCAATGGACAATGACCTGGTATTGTATCGAGAGGTTTTAAGGATGTTTTTCGATAAATACAGCTATATGAGAACAATAAAAGATATTGAGAAAGAGTCTACAGATATTAGCATGGGAAGTTTTTTCCATACTATAAAGGGGCTGGCAGCGACTATCGGTGCTGAATCACTCAGGAAGGTTTGTCTGAGCCTTGAGTTAGCAAGTAGCTCTGACCGGTCACTAGACGACCAACAACTTAGTCATTTTCTTTCAAAGTTACACCAGGTTTGTCGTCTAGTTGAGTCATATTTGGAGAACGATAGGCGTTAGCCGTTTTGCACAATTTTGATTAGTACTCTACGATTAAGAGAGCGACCTTTCGCTGTTCTGTTCGATTGAGCTGGCTTTTTTTCACCGAAGGCGGTGGTTTTAAAACGTTCATCTTTTACCCCATCAAGCTGCAGAATGTTCTTAACAGAGTCAATTCGCCTTTCTGCTAGTTTCTGGTTGTAATATCGAGAGCCTTTACTGTCGGTATAACCATCGATGAATACAACTTCTAGTGAAGGGTCATATTTAATATATTGCGCGAGAGCGTAGAGTCTTTCTTTATACAGGGTTTTCACGCTGAAGCGATCAAAATCAAAGTAAAGAGTCATTTTAGTTAGTTCATTTAGTTTGTAAGGAACTAGCGAGGTCAGACAATCTAGAAATTTATCATACTGAGGTCTGAAACCAATTGAAGAAAGAGAAACCGCCACCTGATCTTCCAGATGATTAAATTCCTGATAATAGAAGGTTGGATACCGGCCAACTTCGAGCTCGTTCAGCAGTCGCCAGCTTGAACTCTCTGAGCTTTTCACAATATACGGACCTGTTTTAAGTGTGACTTCTCCAAGTTCTCTATTGTTCTGATGAGGTTGCCAACTAGGCGAGAGTGCCATGACTCTGGCGACTTTGCTGCTTTCGATCGCCTGTCTTTTATAACCAAGGTTGAATCCCAGCATTTCTTGTCTACCTGCAATTTTTCTAAATTCAGCATCGCCATACATGGGAATGTTGTGAATTAGTTTGCACTCTATCGGGTTGCCTGAGAAGTACCACCTTGATTCGTCCATTGGCGCTTCATAATGTTTAAAACTGGCAAAAGCGCTCAGACTAATCGTTCCTCCGATGATAGCCAGCAGCGATTTACGAAGAATTTGACGTGTACTCCTCATTAACAGGTTTTCCTTTGTTTTAATAAGTTCTATTGCTGCAGGCTGTACGATGATAGCCGTCTACTAACAGACTGAAAGCAATCTTCAATACTATTATTTGTTGTTATCGGCGTTAAAAATGACGACTTAAATCTAATTGTTCTAAGTAAGAATTATTTGTAAGTCTTCACTTTATGGTAATCTGTAACCTATTGATATTTAAAATAAATATGCTTCTTATAGGTGCGCTATTGACCTCTTAACAACCTGGGAGTCAACCAGAAATGAAATATTTACCGATTAACATAAGGCTTTCCGGTATTAAAGTGCTGGTGGTTGGCGGTGGCAGTGTAGCATGTCGGAAGGGAACAACCCTGATCAATGCTGGTGCCTGCGTTACCTTTGTCAGTCCACAAATTAACAGTGCCATTCAAGCGCTTTGTCAGAGTGGAAAAGCCCGCGGGTTAAGGCAAACCTATCAGGTTGAACTACTTGAGGATGTCAGGTTGGTAATCGCTGCGACCGATATTGAGCAAGTTAACCGACAAGTGTTTGAAGATGCGGAAAAACAAAATATTCTAGTCAATGTAGTAGATACTCCCGAATTATGTCGCTTTATTTTTCCTTCTATCATCAATCGTTCGCCCATGACAATTGGCATTTCTTCCGGTGGTGCGACACCGGTATTAACGCGAATGTTGCGTGAAAAATTTGAATGGCTTATACCCGCCGAAATGGGAACGTTAGTTGAACAGGTTGAATCAAAACGCTCTTGGGTTAATCAAAATGTTCAATCTCCCACCATGAGAAGAGTTCTTTGGGAAAAACTGTTTGAAGACCTTCTTGACTGGAAACTATCACAAAATCTTGCACAAACCACTCGGTTTAGTCTCAAGACTCAAGCTGAGATAGACTCTATGATAGAGTCGCTCGCAAATAGTCTGAAAGTAACAGCCGGATTCAATGAAAATGAAACAATAGTCGATAATTGCCGGGGCCATTGTTCGAAACTTCGAGGAACGATTTATTTTTGTGACTTAGGCAGGTTGCAAAGCGAAGAGCTAACAGTTGCAGCGCTTCGAGCGATGCATAAAGCTGATCGTATTATTTATGATTTTTCCATGTCAGGTGAACTTCAGAGTTTTCTTCGACGGGACGCTGAAAAAATAGAACTACAAGAATCGTTTGTCATTTCCAATGATGATAGCGTTATTGCCAGTAATGAGCGAATAAATGAAGAACTCGCAAATAAAGATTTGGCGGATAACGAGCTGCCAGATAAAATCAAACTGAGAAGAAATATTCTTGATAATATCGTCTGCGAAGAGAATATCCTTTTTTTAAGCCAGGGGAATTCTTTTGAGAAAAACTTCAAAATCATAAAACAGATAATCTTAAGACATGTTACTCAAGCTGAATTTTCAATCAAACTGATTAAGGCGGTCCATTGATTTTAATGGAAATGCTGATCAGTAGAATAAAGAAAGCACTAGAGCGCAGGTTAGTCCGAGGCTGCAGTATTGCCAAAATTTAACCGGATCTCTTTCAAGGAGTGGTCTTTCAAGATAAAGCCGTTCGATTTCTTTGTTAGGCCAGGAAATGTCCTGCTCAAATTCAGAATAGGATTGTTGTCTCAAGTTTTTATCCTGAGACAGAGATTTTTCCAACGCAATATCCAGCCAGAAAGGTAAATCATTTCGATAATTCGAGAGCGAAATGTATCGCCATTTTTCAGGGCGTCGATTGAACCGGTGCTCATAACTAAAAGGGAGCTTTCCTGTCAACAATTCAAATGTAATTACAGCCAAAGAATAAAAATCACTTTGCCAATTATGTTTTAAATATTTTACTGTTTCCGGTGCCATATATCCCTGAGTACCCGCAGGGTAGTCTGGCGCCAGATTAAGCAAAGATTCCTCCACTGCTGCGATGGACGCTGCACCATAATCGATAATTTTTATTCGTCCTTTGGTGTCGATCATTAAGTTTTCTGGTTTCAGATCCCGGTGACATATTTCAAGGCGTTTAAGTAAACGTAGTGCCTTGATTATTTGCGAAACTATTTTTCTCACAGATGCGAGTGACGGATTGGGATTATCATAGATCCACTGTCGTAGATTTTGTCCTTTGATATGTTCACATAAGATGTAACATAGCTTGGTATTTTCCTTTTTCGGATAAGTTCGCATAAAAAATGGAGAGTCGAGCTGTGCTCCTAGCCAAAGCTCTCTGCTAAAATTTTGCCGATAGTAAATGTCTTCAGCAAAATTTATCGATGGAACCTTGAGCACATATTTTTTACCGCTATCGATATGGTTAACCAGGTAAATATGTGAGCGATTGTTTTCATGCAGGGTTTCGACTACCCTGTAGTTGTCAATTCTATTGCCTGGGATAAGCTTTGGCGGAATTTGTAGTTCTAGTAAGGTCGTTTCGAGTTGACTAATGTCGGCGATCGGTTGTTCGTCAATTCTGGCAATTAAACAAGTCACGTTATCGTAACTGCCCATCTTAATAGCTGCCCGGCCGATTATTCTGGCGGCTTCTTCCAATTGCGGGTTATTTTCAACAATTTCTTGAATTTTGGTAGTATCGACAAATTCGTGAACGCCATCGGTAGTCAATATCAATATATCGGACTGGTAAACTTTATGTGTGGAATAATCAACAGAAACTTTTGTGTCGGCGCCAACGGCACGAGTCAACACCTTATTTCGAAAGCCTAATTTCTGATTATGACTTGAAGTCAGTTGGGTGGCAGTACCGTCACGCAGTAAAACTACTCTGCTGTCGCCCACATGGAACAGGTGCAGATTCTCTCCACTGATAATTCCACCACTAAACGTCGTAAGTCTGGCGTTGCGGCTGGAGTATTCGTCGTAGTAATTTGAAGTCGAACTACCTATCTCGCTTTCTTTTCCCATTTGATAAAGCTGGAAATTTACCTTGTCGAGCGTTGCTCTAATGCTTTTCCCAAGAGACCAAAATTTTTCGGTTTTAAAATATTCATCGATAAATTTTCGGGTAACAAAGGCGCTTGCCGCCTTTGCTTCCTGGCAGTGTGAAACTCCGTCGGCAATACAGAGAGCTAACCCTTTGCTAACCCCTGTCTCCGGTTGAAGCGCTGAACGAGCGCAAGCGTCAATACTTATTGAATGATCGGTCAATGAAACCGAATAAGTTTCCATCAATTCTTGTCTGGAAACTATTGGTTTTTGCTTTGCCTTACCGAGAGACCAGCAATCTTGATTTTCAGATTTCTTTCCCGCCGCGGAAAAGCAACCAATAGAAATTGATAAGCTAGTATTAGTTGCTAAGTCACCGGTATGTTTATCGCTTCGGTAATTTTTCGTCGTTTGCATTTGGTTAATCCCTGATTTAGCAAATTACAATTTAACCAATGCCAATTAATTCTATACTGCCATCCTCATTAATTTCAGCGATGCTACCTTTGGGTTCCGTTAAAAAGATAAGCGCTATCAAACTCAACATGGCGCATAGAGCTATGATCAAAAAGAAAAGCTGATAGCTGGTGAAAGATAAAACGGTTAAAAAGCAGACGGCACCGACGTTGCCGTAAGCTCCGGTCATTCCTGCTATTTGCCCAGTTAATCGTCGTTTGATTAGAGGTACCGCGGCAAATACCGCTCCTTCACCTGCTTGAACGAAAAAGGAACAGCTCATGGCAACCAGAAGGGCGATAAACAATGGCCACTGGGAAGATATCATTGCCATCATAAAATAACCAACAGCCAGCCCACTGGTGAGTACGAGAAGGCTGGCCTTTCGTCCGAAGCGATCGCTAATCCATCCTCCGCCAGGTCTTGAAAAGAGGTTCATAAAGGCATAGCCTGAAGCAATTAGACCGGCATAGACCATGTCCAGCTCGAAAGTTTCCGCAAAAAATAATGGTAGCATGGAAACTACGGCGAGCTCGGAGCCAAAAGTCGCAAAATAGAGGATATTGAGAATAGCAACTTGTTTGAATTGATAACGATGGATTGATTCAATCGGTTTTACAAAGATGCTTTTGTTGACCTTAAAGCATTGAATAACTTCGTAGCAATATACCAGGATCAAACCAATGTAAATCCATTCTGCTGATTTTGCCGACAATAGTACCATTGGAGAACTTGAGAGTTTCCATACCAGAAGTCCCAAAACCAGATACATCGGAATTTTCATGAGCAATAGCAGCAAGAAGTCTCCTCGACTGGTAACTTCCATAGCGCCGCTGGACTTAGGTTTAAAATAGGTGGAACCTTTCGGCGTATCTCGTACTTCAACGTAGAAAATGATGCTAAAAATAACGCAAAGTAACCCCGTGATCGAAATTGCATAGCGCCAGCCGTCATCGCCCCCAAAAGTCAATGCTAATGCAGGAAGGCTTATCGCAGCCGCGGCCGATCCAAAGTTACCCCAACCGCCGTAGATCCCTTCAGCAATTCCGAGTTCGTTGGCGGGAAACCACTCACTAACAAGGCGAATACCAATTACAAAGCCCGCGCCGATAAAACCCAGAAGAAAACGAGCAATTGCTGCTTGTTCAAAATTTTCGGCGAGGGAAAAGTAAAAACAAGGAATGCTACAAACTAAAAGTAGCAGGCTATAGGTTAACCTCGGGCCGAAGTGATCCGTAACCATACCTATAATTACCCGGGCCGGAATTGCAATGGCGACATTCAAAATCAATAGCGCCTTAATTTCCGACGCAGACAAGGAAAGCGACTGGGCTATTGCTCCAAGAAGTGGGGCATGGTTGAACCAGACCAGGAAGGTCAGGAAAAAAGCCATCCAGCTTAAATGAAGAATTTTCATTTTGCCGCTAAATCGATTCAGTTTGAAACTACTATTTTTCATGATAACTCCTGCCGGCTATTTAACTCGGATTAAGATTTTTTCTTCTAGTGTTTTAACGCTATAAACAGGCACGCTAACGCCTTCATCTTCCAGACACACGCCAGTGTCAAGGCAATATGGGTGCTTGTATAACGGGGAAAAAACAACCGGTTTACCGTTTCGTTCGCCGATGATTCCTCGAGATAAAATATTGGCTTTTGCAATAGGGTCGAAGTTTTCGATTGAACGAAGCTCAGAGTTTTCGCTTAACCGGAAGATGGCGACCTGCCGGCCATTAACTTCTGCACAGACTCCGCTATGTGGATAAATATCATCAAGTTCACAAATTTCTTGCCATTGGCTTTGCATGGGAATCTCCTGAATAGTTAATTGAATACTACGCCGTGGTTAATAAATGACTTGTAGCTGCATTCTTTATTGCCGCCTTTTCCTTTTCATCTGCCGGTCTTTTTTGTCCTCGTTCATCGACAAATACTACTTCCGGATCCGGGGCGCGGCTATTGATAAAATGGTTGAAACGTTTCAATTTTTTTGTATCTTGCAAGGTATTCTTCCATTCACATTGGTAGCTATTTACCAGATGTTTCATTTGATCTTCCATTTCTGCGTTTAGCTGAAGTTTATCCTTGATTACAACCTCTTTTAGATAGTCAAGGCCGCCTTCAAGACTTTCCAGCCAGACGGAAGTTCGTTGCAGTCGCTCCGCTGTACGAATGTAGAACACCATGATGCGATCGATATATTGGATAAGAGTTTTGTCATTAAGGTCAGTTGCAAAAAGGTCTGCGTGGCGTGGTCTCATACCGCCGTTACCACCGACATACAGGTTCCATCCTTTTTCAGTTGCTATCACACCAAAGTCTTTACTTTGCGCTTCGGCGCACTCACGAGCACAGCCGCTCACCGCCATTTTTATTTTATGAGGAGAGCGAACTCCGCGGTATCTTTGTTCCAGGTAGATAGCCATCCCGGTGCTATCTTGAACGCCAAACCGACACCAGGTAGAGCCAACGCAGGATTTTACTGTTCTCAATGCTTTGCCGTAGGCATGACCGGTTTCAAAACCGGCATCGATTAGGCGTTTCCATATCTGTGGTAGTTCATGAAGTTGTGCGCCGAAGAGATCAATTCTTTGTCCGCCGGTAATTTTGGTATAAAGTCCAAAATCTTTTGCGACCTGGCCGATAACTATTAGTTTATCCGGCGTAATTTCTCCGCCCGGAATTCTAGGGACCACCGAATAGGTTCCGTCTTTTTGCATATTGGCAAGAAATGCATCATTTGTGTCTTGTAATCCAAGATGAGGCTTGTCCAGTATTGGTTCATTCCACAGTGATGCCAAAATGGACGCTATAACCGGTTTACATAGTTCACAACCATTCCCATGTCCGTAATCGCTTATGAGTTGAGCAAAAGTTTTTATTCGGGTCGTTTTTACAATATCGAATAACTCTTGTCTTGAATAATCGAAGTGCTCGCAAATATGGTTATTGACTGCAACGCCAATTTTTTCCAGCTCACAGGTAAGAATTTGTCCAATCAATTGAGTACAGCCGCCGCACCCGGTGCCCGCGTTTGTTTCCTGTTTTATTACCGATAGCTCGTGTACGCCGCTTTGAATACATCCATGGATCTGTTTTTTGGTGACGTCGTTGCATGAACAAATCTGCGCATTATCCGGGAGACTATGAACACCACTCGCGTTGGTTTCACTGGATTCATCAAACTCTGGAAAAAGCAACCTTTCCGGTGAGGCAGGGAGTTCAATCTGGTTGAGGTATAATTGGAGCCATTGTCCATAGTCCTTGGTGCAACCAACAAGAACTGCGCCGATAAGGTGTTTGGCATCAGCGGATATTACCAGTTTCTTATAAATGCCATCCGTCTCATCGCTAAAACAATAGCACAGACAATTTTCCGTTTGACCATGTGCATCTCCGATACTGGCGACATCGACTCCAAGTAGTTTCAATTTGGTACTCATGTCAGACCCGCAAAATTCGAGGGGCTCTTCTTGCGAGGATTTTGTTTTACCTATATTTTCTTTGAGAGTATTTATTGCGTGGGTAAAAGCTACTTTTGCCATCTGGTATCCAGGAGCAACCAGACCGAAAGTTGAACCTTGCCATGAAGCACACTCGCCAATTGCATATATTGATTTATCGCTGGTTAGGCAATAACTATCAATCATAATCCCACCCCTTTCGCCTGTAGCCAATCCACTGGAAGCGGCGAGTTTATCCTGTGGTCTTATACCTGCGGAAAAAATGATCATGTCGGTTTCCAAATGACTGCCATCGGTAAAGTTCAAACGGTAACGGCTTTGCTCACCACTGATGATTTCTTTGGTATTTTTTTCGAGTAATACGGAAAGGCCAAGTGATTCAATTTTTTGCTTAAGAAGTTTGGAGCCATTCTTGTCCAGTTGCACCGGCATTAGTCGAGGAGCGAATTCCACGACCGTGGTTTTCAAATTTAAGTTGTTGAGTGCGTTGGCTGCTTCGAGACCGAGCAGACCTCCACCGATAACCACGCCAGTTGATGCCGCGCAGGCGCTTTGTTTTATTGCGTCGAGATCATCCAATGTGCGGTAGACGTGAATCGACTCTCCTTTACTTCCTTTGATTGCCGGAATAAATGGAAAAGAGCCGGTTGCCAGAATTAATTTATGATAAGTGAATTGTTGGCCACATTGAGTCGAGATTAATTTGTCATCGCGATGTATCGAAAGCACCTTGCAATTGGTGACAAAATCAATGTTGTTTTTTCGGTATTCTTCTTCGCTTGCCAGCGACAGGTCTTGCGCGCTCTTATTGGAAAAATAGCTACTTAGTTGCACTCGATCGTATGCCAGTTTTGATTCTTCACTCAGGACCAGAAAAGAGAGAGCTTTAGATTGCTTACCAACTTCTTCTTTGTGCCGATATTTAATTGCATAGTCGATAAATTTATTGCCAACCATTCCGTTACCGACAATGATAAAATCATAGTGTTTCATTTATTGCTCCTTATGCAAGTTATAGCCTTGCCCATGACTTCACAGGACTTGCGTCCAGAGTGTTTGAACTTGAATAGCGTGCTGAACTTTCTATAGGATTTAAGACTCCATCGCCAAAAGTGTCTTGAGTTCCTGAATCAAACCAGTTCAATATTTCTGCAAAGTCGACACAGGCACCGATAATGATTAATGCAGGAGACTTTAGTTGAAATTTTTCAGGCAACCTGTTCAAGTTGTCGAGCTGGCTGCGAATGACTCTTTGGTTTTTTCGGCAACCATTTTCGATGACCGCTACTGGTGTATCCGCTGACATGCCGTTCGCCAGCAGGTGATTTTCAATTTTTAAACACTGGCTAAGTCCCATGTAAAAAACCAGAGTATGACCAAGCTGAGCGAGGGCTTGCCAGTTTATTAAGTCTTTTTCCGCGCTAAATCCGGTAACAAAACTGCAACCCTGAGATACGCCTCTGTGGGTTAAAGGAATGCCTGCATAGCTTGAGCAGCCCGATGCTGCGGTTACTCCTGGAATGACTTCTGCAATAATCTGGTTTTCTTTTAACGCCAGTAGTTCTTCGCTGCCGCGTCCAAAAATAAATGGGTCTCCTCCTTTTAAACGACAAACATTGAGGCCTTTACAAGCAAGTTTTATTAAGAGTTGATTTAGGTTCTTTTGAGAGATAGTGTGGTTGTCTTTGTGTTTTCCAACAAAAATTTTTCTCACTCTCTTGGGAAGTGCATGGATTATTTCTTCTGCTACTAGCTGATCATAAAGAATGACGTCAGCGCTATTAAGCGCTTTAACTGCTTTTAGAGTAAGTAGTTCTGGATCGCCGGGACCAGCACCAATTAGAGACACTTTGCCCTTGTTACTCTTTTGAAAATGTTTTTCGTGCTTATTAGAGATACTACTTTTTTCCATCGATTCGGTTCATCTGATAAGAAAAGATAAGTTCACACAGAGCAATTAAAATGCCAGCTAGAAAAATGATTGCATTCATTTTTGTTATAAGCCCGATTTTTCTGGGCTTTCGATTATTAAGAATGAAAAAACACAAACTAGCCGATAACTAAATTGATGAAGTTGGTTGCACTTGGTCTGTGCGCAAATAGCGTCAAAGGTCATATCATTGCACGCTGTTGGTGCGATTTTTCAATCAATAGAATCTGATTAAGGAGATCGCTTGAAAACATTTTCAATGTTAATGAGGGTTTAAGCGAATGTATCAGCGGTGATTATTCGTTGGATCGTTTGTTGCAATTCGAATGGTTTTATCATTAAAGGTGAAATTGAATTGCAAGGATACAGATGCGATTATCCAGTCAGGACCACTTGCCCCTATTGTGGCGTTGGCTGCGGAATAGAAATTAGTGGCGGTCCCGATGGCAAGCTATCGCTCAGCGGCGACAAGTCTCATCCGGCAAACTTTGGAAAGCTTTGCACCAAAGGGAGAAACTTGCTTTCAACCCTGGATGGAAATGCGAGAATTCATCAACCCTACACGCCAACAGGAAATCTTCAATGGTCGAAGGCCATCGCCTATGTAGCGAGTCAGCTTAATCAAACTATCGATAAGCATGGGCCTGACTCGATTGCCTTCTATGTTTCAGGGCAGTTACTCACCGAAGATTATTATATTGCCAATAAGTTGATGAAAGGCTTTATCGGTAGTGCCAACATTGATACTAACTCAAGACTTTGTATGTCATCACCGGCATTAGCTCAAAAGAAGGCTTACGGCAGTGATACCGTCGTTCCAGATTATCAGGATATTGAGCAGGCAGAGCTTGTACTATTGGTTGGTTCAAATTTGGCCTGGTGTCATCCGGTGCTTTATCAAAGGCTAAAAGAATCCAAAATAGCAAACCCGAAAAAGAAAATAATTCTGATTGATCCGAGAATCACCCCGTGTATCGAAATTACCGATCTGCATCTTGCGATAAACCCCGGGACCGATCTGTTACTATTTAACAGCTTGCTAGGGTTTCTTCACCAACACGGGCTTGCCTGCAATGATTATTTTTCACCAGATATTCAAAAAGGCGCAATTGAGTATGCAGTAACTGATTTTAGAAACATTCGGCGGTTGATTGACGAAACGGGGATTTCTCTGGAGCAATTACATTATTTTTGGAAACTTTTCGCGAACACAGAAAAGGTAGTCACTATTTTTTCACAAGGCGTCAATCAATCCTCAGTAGCTGTAGACACCGCGAGCGCTATCATTAACTGTCACCTTTATACCAACCGTATTGCAAGAATCGGTATGGGACCATTTCCTGTGACGGGACAACCTAACGCCATGGGGGGCAGGGAAGTCGGTGCTATGGCAACGAGTTTGGCCGGTCATCTTGATTATAATGAGGAGAATTTAAATTGGCTTTCATCATTTTGGCAGTCACACCAGCTACCTCGTTCACCCGGTCTAAAAGCGGTTGAGATTTTTGAAGGAATTTTGAAAGGGAAAGTGAAAGCGCTGTGGATTATGGCGACAAATCCTCTGGTTTCTCTGCCAGATACTCAACTGGTGAAAAAAGCACTTAATGCTTGTGAGTTTGTTGTCGTTAATGAGGTTTTTCAATCCAGTGAGACACTGGCCTATGCGGATCTTGTCTTGCCGGCACAAGGCTGGGGAGAAAAAAGTGGTACAGTGACCAACTCAGAAAGGAGGCTTTCTCGACAACGGGCGTTTATGGAACCTGTGGGTGAAGCCAAACCCGATTGGTGGATCATTTGTGAGGTAGCCAAAGCAATGGGGTTTAGTAAGGCTTTTAACTATTCAAACGTTGCCCAGATTTTTAACGAGCACATAACCTTGTTGAATGAGTCTTATCCCTTGACGGGGAGCATTGCATTGAAGCCTCTGCAGGACTTGACTAGTGAACACTATGATCGGATGGTGCCTGTTCAATGGCCGCAAACTGACAACCAATCGATTGTTTTGGGTGGGCAAAGTGCACTTTTTGATTGCCGCTTTCATACCCGGTCAAAAAGACCTGAGATGATCGCAGTAAATTATTGGCGCTCTGTTGAAGATCTAAATAGCAACAAAGTTTCTTTGCTGTCTCAATCCCATCTGACTTCTTCTAAGACAAAACCTGGTTTTATTTTAAATTCTGGCCGTATCCGGGATCAGTGGCACACGATGACTCGTACCGAGCTTGCTACCGAATTAAACCACCATGTCGTAGAAGCATGCGTTTCAATGCATCCGATCGATGCCGCTGAAAACAAAATTAACGATGCTAGTTTTGTCGAACTATCCAGTTTTCAGAAAAGTATGATAATCCGGGCGAATTATTCTTATGAAGTTGCTAGAGGCCAACTTTTTATTCCTATGCATTTTGCAAACAATCACCTGTCCAGCGGCGGTGTTAATCAGCTAGTCGATCGACAATGTGATCCTCAGTCGGGACAGCCCGCATTCAAGCAGTCTCGAGTTTCTATAAAGCCAGTGAATATGCAAAGTGAAGCAACTTTGGTTAGTCCGTTTTTCTTTGAAGAGTTGCCTTTTCATTATTGGTACAGGATAAAAATCAGAGGTGGTTATCGCTACTCTCTGGCATTAGAAGAAACTATCGATGAGGCATATAAAAAACTTTACTGTTGGTTGATGGGACGAACTTATCTTCACTCATTCGAAGAGAATCGAACCAGACAATTACTGCGAGGCGAAGGGAAGCGTTTGCAGAATGCTAGTGAAAACAGATCGATCATCAGGCAAGGAAAATACAGTGAAAAGGTTAGAAGATTAGCGATCCTTGAAGAGGGCTCGTTATTGGCGGCTTTTCAGATTGGGCAGGTTGGCAATAAAGTATCAACTCCATGGATGGACTCCCTGCTGGAAGGTCCGCTGACCCTGTCGCAAAAAGCAGCGTTGGTAGCCGGAAGTTCTGAACTTAAAGAAATTAATCGAGATTACCTGTGTCTTTGCGCAAAAGTCTCACGCAGTTATATTGAGCATGAAATTAAATCGTTGGATTCAATAACTTGTGCAAAAGAAGAGAAAAACAAGGAACAGCTATTGGAAGAAGTTATACGAACGACCGGTGCCGGAAAAGGCTGCGGTAGCTGTATCGCCGAGATTTCAATGGCACTTTCTTTGAATAATGAGCAATCGCGGACAGCACTCAACTTAAGAGAGAGTTCGAGCGGATAATTAACCGGTAAATGCATCAAAAAGGAGGCTAAATGCTTGTAAGCGCTATAATCGTCAATAAATGTAGGGCTCAATGAGTCTAATTGTTGGTTTCAATAGTAAGCCTTGCTAAAATGACGAAAATCAAAAATAAGCGTCTGCTGAAAGGCGTTTTAAGGACCATTTCCTGTTATGACAATGATGAGCCGCCGATTCCGCGGTTTTTACCCAGTGGTAGTCGATGTTGAAACCGGTGGTTTTAATGCGAATACCGATGCTTTGCTAGAGATCGCTGCTGTTTCGCTCAAGTTCGACGAGCAAGGATATCTCCATCTCGCCAATCGATGGCATTACCATGTTGAGCCATTTGAGGGAGCCAACATTGAACAGGCGTCGATTGAATTCACCGGAATAGATCCTTTTCACCCCTTACGAGGAGCTGTTTCTGAAAAGCATGCTCTCAATGAGATATTTAAGGGATTGAAAGCTGAACAAAAAGAAGCCGAGTGCCAGCGTTGTGTTCTTGTGGGACACAACCCCGGATTCGATATGGGATTTGTCTCGGCTGCTTCAGAACGAATAAAAGCAAAGAGAAACCCATTTCATCCGTTTACTACTTTCGATACAGCCAGCCTGGCGGGACTAGCATTAGGTCAAACTGTATTGGCGAAAGCCTGTCAAACTGCTGGAATCAGTTTTGACAATAACCAGGCGCATTCGGCTCTCTACGATACTGAGAAGACTGCCGAGCTTTTTTGCTTTATTGTCAATCGCTGGAAAAAGCTTGGTGGATGGCCGCTAGGTGACTGAATTAACACAAGATCATAGAAACGCTACATTGTAGCGTTAAGTAAATTTATATCGTTAACTAAAACTGCTTATTTAACCAAATTTGTGT
Organism: Aliikangiella sp. G2MR2-5; assembly: GCF_015687155.1. Classification (GTDB taxonomy): domain Bacteria; phylum Pseudomonadota; class Gammaproteobacteria; order Enterobacterales; family Kangiellaceae; genus Aliikangiella. The sequence goes on from NZ_JADPQF010000001.1 coordinate 212,504, forward strand.
CGCCTGATGCTGAATAATGACCAATCAGGCTGACACAGACGCTCTTGAAGTTGAGACCATTGAACGACTACCTGAAGAATCGTAAATGTTGTTATCGGGGTCGAATCCTCTAATCAAGTTAAAAGTTCTTTTGCTCGCTTCTTGAACCAGTTGCAGCAGTCTACCGTTAACTTCATTTTGGAAGCTACACTTGGATACCAACTCCATTAGCTGAATCCAGCCTTGCTGAGTTTCCTCACTTTTATAACAGTGGTTTTTAAAATCGACCAAGGTATAGCGCTGAAATTTCGCGTCTCCGTGACTAGATTGCTGAACTAGCTGCGGCGCTACTTCATGTCGATTAATGATATTGACCCAATGCTGTTTCTCAACAGATGCGTCAGCAAGGGCTTCAAAGTCTCGCTTTTCTAGCGCCATTTGCTCGTTTGATAAAACTTCAAACAGGTTTTGATAGTCCTGTTTCCATTGATTTATTACGGTTAAACAAAGTGTATTGTTATCCATCTTTCTCACCTTTCTTGGCTAATTTAACTCTGGCACGTTTAACGTGCATGCTGAGTAAAACTGAATAGGAGCGAACCGAAGTTGAATTGAATAGAACTTTCGATTAATAGTCGTAGTAGCTACTTTCAAAATCGAGCATCTTATTAGCAACTCTTTCGTATTCAATTTCGTAATCACCCTTATCTACTTTCTCTTTTACTGGAGAAACTCTATCAGGATCAACAACGGGAGAAGATTTCATTTGTTGGATAATTGAGGCAAGATGAGACGTTTGGCCGGTTAAGCTAACGGAATCATCACTTTCATCTGAGCTCGACGAACTATTATCGGCAATATCCCTGGATTTGGTCCGGTTGGTTTTTCCCAGTCCAGATTTAACATGACCAGGTACTAGGTTCCTTATATCCATTACCATATTAAATTGTCACCATAAATTGCCCATAATTATTGTCAAGATAGTCAAACTACTGATTTGTTGCTATCTTGACGCTCAGCTGGTTTTTGCCCGTAACTATAGCATCAAAAACCCGTTTTGACTGTGAGTTTCGTACCTGTACTGATTCTCCTAGAGTGGCATCCGAGAGAGCAATGCCCTCAACGTTAATCGCAAGGAAATCGCTTCTTGCGGATACATTGACTTTTTCTCCGCGACAAACCATACAGATACTGTTGCTCAATACTACGCTTCCTGCACGTAGATTTCTTTTGGGGCTTGTTCCCAGTATTTTTTCAATCTGAATCTCAGGCTTGACTCTGAAGTTCTCAATTGAAATCAACTGTTTTATCAAATCAGACTTGCCAAATACGTCATCTTTTTGCATTTGACGAGTCGTAACCCAAACCTGTTGCATAACTTCTACTTTTGCCGACAAGTAAATTTTCCATTGTCGGCTTCCCGGGCATTTGACTCCGACCGTTGTTTTACCGATCAATTTAGAGCCCGGAGATAAGAATACTTGCAGTTTTTCATCACAGGCAGCCAAACGGGTTCTCGGGTCGATAGAATCGACAGAAACCCTGCTACTTTGGTTATCGGCAGAATGCTGCTTTTCTTCAAGGAAAATTCTTGCCGCTTGTTGAACTTTTGCAAGCGATTGATGGTCCTGCTTTACACGAATCTGTTGTGTGGCGAATACTGAGGGGGATGACAGGCATAGATAAATGAGCAAAATCAGTGGGCTACCCAAGTTCCAGGGGAATGCTTGTGTTTTGATTTTTTTACCTTTTTCCATCATTTTCCTGTGCTTCGACAATTTTTGGCTATACTTAAATTCATCAGAAAGAAGACAACTTTTAGTAAGATAAAGCAAATAATATGCCCATTACTATGATGAAGGTCCTTTTCAATGAGTATTGGCGAAAAATAGGATGGTGAAAGAATGTCGAGCATTCTAGATTCGGTTAATCAACGAACCCAAATGGTAGGTCAAAACCGGCTGGAGCTTCTCCTGTTTAAGTTACGTGGAAAGCAGGTTTATGGCATCAATGTATTTAAAGTCAGGGAAGTACTGCAGTGTCCTGAGTTGACAGAGCTGCCGCAACGAAACCCGGTAGTTAGAGGTGTCGCTCATATTCGGGGAATTACCATTTCAGTTATTGATTTGAGTTTGGCGGTCGGAGGTCCTTCTCTCGGTGATGTTAAAAACTGCTTTGTAGTAATCGCAGAATATAATCGAAAGGTTCAGGGTTTTTTGGTTCGATCTGTAGAACGAATTGTAAATATGAATTGGAGTGATATACATCCACCTCCGAAGGGGTCTGGCAAAAGTAGCTATTTGACGGCCGTTACCGATATTGACGGTGAAATAGTTGAAATTATTGATGTCGAAAAAATATTGGCTGAGATAACCCCGAACAATGCGCAGGTAAGTCAGGAGATTGTTGAAGAAAATATCAACAGAGCTCCACAAGATAAAGTAGTCTTGATTGCTGACGATTCCGCAGTTGCGCGTGGCCAAATCAAGCGAACAATTGAGCAAATTGGGTATAAAACCAAAGTTTGCAAAGATGGAAAAGAGGCTTATGAATGGCTAAACAGTATTGTTGATGAAGGGAAAAATATTGATGATGAAGTTCTACTGCTGATATCGGACATCGAAATGCCTGAAATGGATGGCTACACACTGACTGCCGAAATCCGAGCTAACCCAAAACTCAGTCATATGTGGGTCCTTTTGCATACTTCGCTGAGCGGAGTTTTCAATGAGGCGATGGTGCAAAAAGTTGGAGCGAATGATTTCATTCCCAAGTTCAATCCAGATGAGTTGGCACAAGCTGTGCAGAAGCGAATGGAAATTGAAGACTAGATTGCCTGGTCTTCACATTCATAAGATCCTGATTCATGGAAATTTCAGCTGGCGAATACGCGAGATTTAAAACTCTTCTTGAGAAACAGAGCGGCATACTTCTTGGCGAGAACAAGCAATACCTGGTGATTAGCAGGTTGAGCTCCCTCATGCAAAGCAAAGGTTATTCCAGTATGTCTGAGTTGCTTGATGCAAGCGAGAGAATTGGCGGAACAGGGCTGCTCAAAGAAGTTGTGGACAAAATGACCACAAACGAAACCCTGTGGTTTCGAGATCGCTATCCTTTCGAATACCTGACTAAACAGATTGTCCCAGAGATTAAACGAAAATCACTGAACTTTAGAATTTGGTGCGCAGCATGTTCTACCGGACAGGAGCCCTATTCAATAGCTATGCAACTGGACGAAGTTGCTAATCTTAACAATGCTGAGATTATTGCGACAGATCTATCCGAGAGAGTTTTGAACAAAGCCAAGCAGGGTATTTATCAGCAAATCGAACTTAACCGCGGAATGCCACAGGATAAGTTAAGTCGATACTTCAAGCCTACCCCGAATAATAACTGGCAGGTGATCGATCGACTGCGAACAAAAATCCGTTTTCAACCTCTGAATCTGCTTAATTTTCCATATGCCGGCTTAGGTAAGTTTGATGTGATTTTTTGTCGGAATGTTCTAATTTATTTTTCTAATGAAAATAAAACTAGAGTGATCAATGGTCTTGTCAATAATCTCAAACCTGGAGGCTACCTTTTTCTCGGAGCCTCGGAAGCTTTGACAAGGGACTGTCAGCCCCTATCCATGGTTCGTTGTAATCCCGGACTGGTATATCAAAAATCGGTATAGGTTGTTGCCGCTTTTGCGGTTGTTCTTTGCCGCTTTGTTAACAAGTGAAAATGTTTTTCCTCACTAAAGCCTCTAAATAAGCCAACTCAGCACCCGGATCTTAATTTCTTTCTCTCTTTAATTTTATTGGCATAAGCTTTGCACTTTCACATCTAAATCAGGGAATTCGGATTTGAAAGGTCTAGACCCTGATAAATTGATTTGAAGAGATATAAGAGATGACCATCAATTTTGATAAAGCTTTTGGCATTCATGAACAAGCCTTGGAGTTGAGAGCACAGCGAGCCAAAGTATTAGCGAATAATCTCGCCAATGCGGACACGCCAAACTTTAAAGCTCAAGATATTGATTTTACGCAAGCGCTCAAACAAGCGAGCGAAGGGTTGAGTTCAAGTCTGGCAAGAACTCATGATATGCATTTGGACTCCAAACTTGGTCGGGAAATCCCGGGACTTTCTTACCGTATTCCTAACATGCCTGACACGGGCGATGGAAATTCTGTTGATGCACAAGTTGAGCAGGCCAAATTTGCAGAAAATGCACTTCAATATCAAACATCCCTGAAGTTTTTAAATGGCAAGATCAAGGGCTTATTAACGGCCCTTAAAGGAGAGTAAAAGTGAGCTTATATGACATCTTCGATATCAGTGGTTCTGGCATGTCCGCGCAAAGCGTTCGTCTTAATACCACCGCGAGCAATATTGCTAATGCTCATAGTATTGCTAGTAGTACCGATGAAACTTATAAAGCTCGCCATCCAGTTTTTCAGGCAGTGATGAATGGAGTGGATGTAAAAAATCATGGAGTATCACCCAATGCAGGAGTGCAGGTCGCGGGCATTGTAGAGAGTCAGGCTGACGCTGTTGCTCGTTATCAACCTGATCATCCTTTAGCTGATGAAAAAGGATTTGTATATACACCAAATATAAACATCGTTGAAGAAATGGCCAATATGATATCGGCATCACGTTCATATCAAAGTAATGTTCAAGTGGCTAATTTAACTAAAAATCTTTTAACCAAAACTCTCAACTTAGGTAATAGCTAGGAGTTAACTACTCCCTGCGCTACGAGAAATAGAAAACGCTGACAATGTAAAGATAGAGAATAGATCATGACTACTACAGTAAATAATACAGATTATTCTTCGATGGGTTTGAATACACATTCTGCAGCTAACAGAGAAATCAAGAAAGAACTAGGACAAGCTGACTTTTTAGCACTATTGACGACTCAACTAGCGAATCAAGACCCTCTGGAACCGGTTGATAATAAAGAATTTATTTCGCAGATGTCTCAGTTTGCAAGTGTTGACAGTTTGCAAACACTTGTGAATCAATTTTCTGACTTATCGAACTCATTGACTTCTAATCAAGCGCTTCAGGCTTCGGCATTAGTTGGTCGAAATGTACTGATAGCAGGTAATGAGGGGTATCTTACGCCTGGAGGTAGCATAGCAGGTCAGTTGAATCTTGATCAAACGACAACCAACATTCGCTTTGAAATTAAAGATAGTGCTGGACAGGTTGTTCGAAGTATACAGGTTGGAACCCAGGAAGCTGGTGACATTGATTTTATCTGGGACGGGATGAATGATAGCGGTCAGCCTTTACCTGAAGGGAACTATACCGTTGCAGCGTATGGTCAGGTAGGCGGTTCAACCGAGCAATTAAAAACTTCAATCATTGCCAGAGTTCAAAGTGTCAATCTTGGAAGTCCCGACGGAAAAATTTTAGTTAATCTGACCGGCTTAGGTCAGGTTAATTTTGATGATATTAAACAGATTGGATAGATTTAAATTTAGTAAAAAATTTTAGGTTTCTTAAAAGCAGGAGAGTTGTTATGTCTTTTAATACAGCGTTAAGTGGTTTAAATGCGGCGCAGGCAGATTTGAATGTGACTGCCAATAACATTGCTAATGTTAGTACAACAGGTTTTAAAGAGTCGCGAACGGAGTTTGCTGATATATTTTCTACTACCTCGTTCGGAAGCTCTTCAACGACAATCGGTAATGGCGTATTGCTGGCAAATGTGGCGCAACAGTTCAATCAGGGAAACCTGGAATTTACTTCCAACACACTCGATCTTGCTGTTTCAGGAGAAGGTTTTTTCATTCTCAATCCCGGCGAAAATAATAGCAATGCTATTTTTACAAGAAATGGTGAATTAGGCGTCGATAGCAATGGTTTTGTGGTCAACAATGCTGGAGCGAGACTTCAGGTTTTTCCAGTAAATGCCGATGGAACAGTAACGGCTACAAGTTTATCCAGTACCATTGCTTTGCAACTTCCGCAAACCGCGGGCGTTCCAACCATTACTACACAGGTTGATATTGGTGTTAACTTGCCTGCAGCCGGCGCAGTTCTCGACCCTCTGGCTTTTGATCCAACTCAGGCATCAACTTTTAACGCATCAACTTCTTTGACTGTATTTGATTCCCTGGGTGAAAGCCATGTTGTTACCGCTTACTATGTAAAAGTCGCAGATAATCAATGGGCTACCTATTACAATACCACAGATGCAGGTGGTGCTACTTTGCCTATTGATATCGCAGGGGGAATTGCCGGTGCAGGCGGACAACTTTACCACATTTCCGATTTTGACAATTCAGGGAGCTTTCTTTCAAATACGCCTGATCCAATAATAACCACCGCAGTTGATTTCGGTAATGGTTCCGATCCGACTCAAACTCTGACATTTAATTATGCTGGCAACGGTACAACGCAGTTTTCGTCGCCTTTTACAGTAAACGTACTTGACCAAAATGGTTTTCCAATTGGTCGTTTAACTGGCGTTGAGATTTCTGATACAGGAGTAGTTAGAGCAAACTTCAGCAATGGGCAAACTACTGCTCTGGGTAAAATAGCCCTGTCTCGTTTTCAAAATGCACAAGGTCTGGCACAAATAGGAAATAACTCCTGGCAGGATACTATCGAGTCAGGTACACCTCTGGTCGGTGAGGCTTTAACTTCTAGTTTTGGTCAAATTCGTTCGGGAGCTTTGGAAGTTTCCAACGTGGACTTAACTGCACAGTTAGTCAATTTAATTTCGGCACAACGAAATTTTCAGGCAAACGCAAAATCAATTGAAACGAATAATACAGTAACTCAGGCGATAATTAACATCCGATAACGGGATCATTTCGGTGTTTAAGCATTAACTTAAGAGATGTTCGAAAATGGATAAATTACTCTATATAGCGATGACCGGTGCTAGAGAAACTTCTCTGGCACAGGCCAATTCTGCAAATAATTTAGCCAATGCCAAAACGACCGCCTTTAAAGCGGAACTCGCCCAGTTTCGAGCTATGCCTGTCTATGGAGATGGACATCCGAGTCGTGCTTTTGTAATGGCTGAAAGACCAGGACATAATTTTGATCAGGGAAGTGCCCAAACTACCGGAAGAAATCTGGATGTTGCAATTTCTGGTGAAGGTTGGTTTGTCACTCAAAACGCTGAGGGAGAAGAACGCTTAACTCGTCGAGGGGATCTCAAAATTTTGCCTACAGGAGAGTTAGTAAACGGGGCAGACAATCCCATTTTCGGAGATGGCGGACCTATTGCGCTACCACCATTTGAAAAAATTGATATTGCAAAGGATGGAACAATAACCATTCTTCCTTTAGGTGCCGAAGAAACGGCAACGGCAATTGTTGACCGCATTCGAATGGTTAATCCGGCACTTTCTGACCTCGAAAAGGATACCAATGGTCTTTTCCGTAGTCGTGAAGGAAATCCTTTTGTTGCCGATGCAGCCGTTTCACTACAAAGTGGTGCGTTAGAGTCGAGTAATGTTAGTGTCGTTGGCGAGTTGACCAATATGATTAACTTATCGCGTCAATATGAAGTACAGGTCAAGTTAATGGCTTCAGTAGAGGAAAACGGCCAGGTTCTGGATCGATTATTGCAACCATAGATCAAAGCTAGTTTATTTTTGAGGTAACTACTATGCACCCCGCACTTTGGATTTCTAAAACAGGGCTTGAAGCACAAACAAAAGACTTGGCGGTAATTTCAAATAACTTAGCCAATGCCGGTACCGTTGGTTTTAAAAAGTCTCGGGTAGCGTTTGAAGATCTTTTTTATCAAAACTTGAGACAACCAGGGGCGCAAGCGTCGCAAGACTCGCGTATTCCAACTGGATTACAGATTGGTACCGGTGTAAAGGTTGTTGCGACACAAAAGATTCATACTCAAGGAAGTTTTCAGACAACCGACAATCAGCTAGATATGGCAATTCAAGGAGCGGGCTTCTTTCAGATTTTACTACCTGACGGGACAACGGGATATACTCGTGCCGGTAATTTTACTCTGGATGAAAATGGTCAGATAGTTACTCAGGGGAGCGGCTATGTGCTACAACCGGCAATTACAGTTCCGCAAACGTCTGTAACTTTAGATGTTGCTATCGATGGTACGATTTCGGTACAGGAAGCAGGTCAGGCTGCGCCCACAATATTAGGAAATCTTCAGCTTGCTGATTTTGTTAACCCCACGGGTTTACAGCCAATAGGTGAAAATCTCTATCTGGAAACAGGTAGTAGTGGTGCTCCGGTTATTGGCACACCAGGACTGGATGGTTTGGGTACAGTCAGAGGTGGAATGTTGGAGACTTCAAACGTTTCGACAGTCGAAGAATTAGTGTCAATGATCGAAACTCAACGCACATACGAAACTAACGCCAAAGTACTTTCGGCAGTGGATCAAATGTTGCAGTTCGTTAATCAGACGCTTTAATCATTCTAGAGTCAAAATGATGACATACCGCTTCATAATCAAAGTTGCCCTTGCATTTGCCAGTATTGTAATGATTACCGGTTGTACTACGATTTATCAGGATGCTCAACAGGATGATCCATACTGGGCTCCGGCAATGCCGCAAACTAGTGATACAAGCCAAAGCAACCCTGGTGCTATTTATAACCCGGGTTCAGCACAAATGCTTTTTCAGGATAAAAAGGCTCATCGAATCGGGGACCTGATTACGGTCGTCTTAACCGAAAGTACCAATGCAACAAAAACTGCAGACACCGAGTTAGACAAAGATTCAAGTTTGGATTTATCGGAAGTAAATCTTTTAGGCAAGAACAACGTGAGTTTATGGGGACCTACCACACAAAGCAATAACGAGGCGAGCTTAAGTGGTGACGCAACAGCTTCCAGAAGTTTTAAAGCTGAAACTGATTCTGCGCAAAGTAACAAGCTACAGGGAACAATTACCGTTACAGTTCATCAGGTTTATCCTAATGGAAACCTGGTAATCAAAGGTGAAAAGTGGATCTCCCTTAATCAAGGAAGTGAGTTTATTCGAGTTGCTGGAATAATTCGCCCGGAAGATATCGATAAGGATAATCAGATTGCCTCAACCCGAGTCGCCAACGCTAGAATTTCCTACGGTGGAACAGGACCACTGGCTGAAGCAAATGAGGAAGGATGGTTGTCTCGATTTTTCAATTCTGGATGGTGGCCTTTCTAATGAACATTTCACGTAACATTTTTTTGATTTTCATTTGTTTCTTTGTGTCGCTAGATTCTTTTGCCGAAAGGATTAAAGATATTACCAGCGTTCAGGGTGTACGAGAAAACCAGTTAATCGGTTATGGCCTGGTTGTGGGCCTGGACGGTACTGGTGAAAAAACCAAATATACCGAGCAAACTTTTAGAACCATGCTTGCTCGATTTGGAATAAATGTTCCTCAGGGAAGTCAGTTGAAATTGAAAAACTCTGCCGCTGTTGCTGTTCACGCAACTTTGCCTGCATTTGCCAAAGCCGGGCAAACAATCGATATAACAGTAAGCAGTTTAGGTGAAGCAAAAAGTTTACGTGGAGGTACTCTTTTAATGACACCACTAAGAGGTGCAAATGGTAATACTTATGCAATAGCTCAGGGTAATCTTGTTGTCGGAGGATTTGGTGCTCAAGGGGGAGATGGATCAAAAATTTCCGTCAATCACCAGACTGTAGGCAGAGTACCTAATGGAGCGACTGTGGAGCAAACAGTTGCTACCAATTTTCTAACAGCAGATCATCTGGTGTTCAATCTGAATGAGCCCGACTTCACCACTGCAGTAAGGTTAGCCAAGGCGATCAACAAGACAATTGGACCCAATACCGCTCGACCGGTCGACCAAACTTCGATACAGGTCAATGCGCCAAGAGATTCTGCTCAGAGAATCCACTACTTGTCACTGCTGGAAAATATTGAAGTCGAGCCTGCAGAATCGGTTGGCAAAATAGTGGTCAACTCGAGAACTGGCACTATTGTAATTGGTAAACACGTAAATCTTAAAGAAGCAGCTGTGGCCCATGGAAATTTAGTCGTAAAAATTAAAGAAGTGCAAGAAGTATCACAGCCTGCACCTTTGTCTCAACAAGGTACTACGGTAACGACGCTGGACTCAGGTATAGAGTTGGATTCAGGCAATACCAGAATGTTTCATTTCAGACCCGGAGCCACGTTGCAGCAACTTGTCGAAGCCGTTAACGCTGTAGGCGCTGCGCCTGGTGATGTAATGGCTATTTTAGAGGCTTTAAAACAGGCTGGCGCAATTAACGGTGAATTAATCGTTATTTAGAAAGTTATTAATATGAACGCAACAAACTTTTTAACAATAGCAAATAATCAACAAACCAGTATCCACTCTGATTTGTCCAGCCTTGATGCTATTCGAAAACAGGGGCTGGTTGATGAGGCTGGCGCGATAAAATCTGCTGCGAAAGAATTTGAAGCATATTTTCTAAATCTCATGCTTAAATCTATGCGTGAAGCCGGAGACGCAATGGGAGAGAATACTCTTTTTGGCAGTGAACAGGAAAAAATGTTTGTCAGTATGATGGACGAACAAATGGCTGTTGATCTCTCTCAAAAAGGAAGTTTGGGTATTGCCGAATTAATGATGGAGCAGTTATATCGCCAGCTTGGAATATCGGAGCAAAAAATTTCCGCTACTTCAGAATCAGCAAACTTCGTGTCTGGTACAAAGCAGATTACAAGGAAGAGTGGAAGTGGGACTTTATATTCTCAAGCTAAATCGAAAGGTGTGAGCACAATTTCTCTGGAACAGGGGAATCTGAACTATGAAAAAGCGCTAAAGGCTGAGTTTAAAAAGGACACAGTTCCAGGTGTCGACAGAGCAGAGAAAAAAGCCTTGTTTAGCTCGGCAAAGGATTTTGTGAAAAATTTGATGCCATATGCCAAGCGAGCGGCGAAAAGATTAAATCTGGATCCAAGGTTGCTGCTTGCTCAAGCTGCTTTAGAAACTGGATGGGGTAAGCATGTAGTTCACGATGAAAACGGGCGCCCAGGATTTAATCTGTTCGGAATTAAAGCGGATAGCCGTTGGAAAGGTGGATCTATTCGTGTAGATACACTGGAAGTTGAAAATGCAGAATTTAAGAAAGTTAATGCAGCGTTTCGTCGTTATGGGAATTTTGAACAATCTTTTCAAGATTATGCAAATTTCATAAAAAGCAACGGCCGGTATCAAAGAGCGCTCGAAAACACGCAAGACCCGGCTGAGTATATTCAGTCCTTACAGGATTCTGGCTATGCAACAGACCCCGACTATGCAAAGAAAATTATTAACATTTTTAACAATCAGACCATTCAAAGTCTCGATATGGGTCCACAGTAGAGGAGGCTTGTCATGGGACTATTTGATATTAGTATTTCTGGGTTGCTTTCGAATCAGGCTTCGATAGCTACAACCTCTCACAATATTGCTAACGCTAATGTTGAAGGATATTCTCGACAAAGAGCAATACAAACCTCTCGTCTTCCAGAGTTTATTGGCGGAAATTACTTTGGAACTGGAGTCGAAATTGGAAATGTGAAACGAATATTTGAAGCATCGCAACAACTGGAACTACAAGCAGCAACCTCGGCTTTTTATACTTATGATAGTTTTTTTAATCAGGCGAGTAGAGTCGATTCTTTACTAGCTGATAGTGATACTGGAATAAGCAATGCTATTCAAGAGTTCTATACTGCGATACAAGGCGTTGCCAATGATCCTGCATCAATTCCTGCGCGACAGGTCATGTTGAGCCAGGCTGAAACACTGGTATCCCGGTTCGAGCTGGTTCATTCTCAACTAGAAACTCAAATTACAGAAATCAACGGAAGCATTGACTCTCTGGCGAAAGAAATTTCTACGCTGGCAGAGTCTATTGCTAACTTGAATAATCAGATTGCTGGTTCTCCTGGGAACTTTCCGCCAGACTTGCTTGATCAAAGAGATCGGGAAATCAATCGACTCAGTGAGCTTGTTTCTGTACAAACGCTTGAGGAATCTGATGGTAGCGTTAATGTATTTATTGGCACAGGGCAATCGCTAGTTGTTGGTTCTCTTGCTAATTCCTTAACCGCTTCGGTAGATCCATTGGACCCAAGAAGTATGCGTTTAAGTATTACTTCGGGTTCGTCTTCGATCGATATAACCAGAAATGTAACAGGTGGTGAGCTAGGCGGAATATTGGACGCAGTTAACCAGATAATTGAACCGGCCTTTAATACCCTGGGTCGCGTAGCAATGGGACTGGCAGACACATTTAATGCACAACATCACCTGGGAATGGACCTTAATAACAATCTCGGTACTGACTTTTTCACTGATATTAACACCGCCCAATTAGAGCTAGGACGAGCGATATCTTCTATAAACAATGTTGGCAATCTCGCAGTTAGTATTACTATTGATGATGTATCCACGCTGAATGATTCAAATTATGAGCTTTATCTTACAGGAGGAAATTTTCTGCTGATAGATAAGAATACCGATCAAACGGTCGCAACTTTTGCTCCTCCTGTAGCACCTGCAACTGTCGCTACTGCCTTCGGTTTTTCTATTAATTTTTTATCTGGAGCGCCTGTAGATGGTGACAGATTCGAAATCCAGAACTCGCGTAATTTTGCCCGTGACATAGATGTTGAAGTCGCAGTTGTAGAGCAAATAGCAGCAGCTTCTCCTGTACGAGTTGAGCAACTGAGCAGTAACATTGGCTCAGGGGTCGTGACTGGTCTTAGTGTCTATGACACATCAACTCCACAAATGAGTAATATACCACTGGCTCTGGACCCTCCGATAAGAATAGAATTTGATGCGACTCCTGGCGAGTTTTCTATATACGATATAAGTGGAGGTGTGCCAGTTCTGCTGGCAGGAGGATTAGCCGGTTTCGTTCCCGATCAGAATAATGACATGCTGGCACTCGCCGGTGCTCCGTTTGACACTTACGGTTATGAAGTGACAATAAATGGAAATCCTCAACCCGGAGATCAATTTGATATTTCATATAATGTTGATGGGTTTGGCAGCAATGCGAATATACAGGCTTTGGGAGAAACTCAATTTCAGGCAGTACTGGATTCGGGACAATCTAACTTGCAGCAGGCATTTGGTCGAATCATTTCTAGTGTCGGAGTTTTGACGCAGTCTTCAGAAATAAAAAGAGACGCATCGGAAAGCCTGTTATTCCAGGCTACGGAAAGAAAAGCAAGCACGTCAGGAGTTAATCTGGACGAAGAAGCGGCCAACCTCATTCGTTTTCAACAGGCTTATGAAGCAAGTGCTCAGGTTATTGCTGTCGCGAGAACCTTATTTCAAACCGTGCTGGATTCTGTAAGGTAATCACCATGCGACTATCAACCTATCAGATGACTTCGGCCGGTGTGAGACAGATACTTTTACGCCAGGCAGATTTGCAGTACACTCAGTTGCAATTATCCAGTCAGAAGCGAGTGCTAACTCCATCGGATGATCCTGTAGCAGCGACTTCGATTTCCTTTTTAAAGACAGAGATAGAACAGTTAGAGCAATTTAACGTGAACGCTCAAATGTCAAAAAGTGGAAATGAGCTGGAAGAAGATGTGCTTTCGAGTATTACCGATATTTTATTTAGAGTGAAGGAGTTGATGGTGTCCGTAGGCAACGGGATCTACGGTGAAAATGAATTAAAAGCTCTTGGGGCGGAAATGCAGGAAAGGCTCAATGAGCTTGTAGGTCTCGCCAATACAAAAAACTCCAATGGTGATTACCTGTTTTCCGGTAGTAAAGTTAAGGCGAAACCTTTTATTCAGGATAATGCAGGAAATTTCATTTATGACGGTGACCAAACGCAAAGAAAATTAAGAATCAGTAGTGGGGTTGTTGTACCCGTTTCAGATTCAGGGTTTGAAGTTTTTGTCGATGTGAAAAATGGTAATGGCAAGTTTATTACCGGAGCTGACGTGGCAAATACTGGAACAGGTGTCATTGTTCCCGGTAGTTATACTGCGCCTCCGCAGTTTCTGGTAGAACCATACGATATTTCATTCGCCATCGGAGGAGGTGGGGCTCTCGAGTATACCGTCACCGGAAGAACTTCAGGAACTATTTTTGCTGGACCAGCAACGTTTCAAAGTGGCGCTGATATCAGTTTTAACGGTATTCAAACTGTGATCAACGGTACGCCTGCTGCAGGAGATGTCTTTACCGTTGATCCTAGTAGTAGTCAGGATCTTTTTACCGGTCTACAAAATGTAATTAACGCGATTGATAATTTTGTAGATGTACCTTCCCAAAGAGCTATTTTTAATAGTACGATTGCAGCTCAAGAAGCATCAATAAATATGAATATGCAAAATATTGATCGGATAAGGGGGAGTCTGGGTAGTCGTCTTGTGGCAATAGATACTGAAATGAATAGCAACCTGACCCTTCTGGTGACCAGTAAATCGGCTCTATCCGATGTGCAAGATCTTGATGTCGTTGAAGCATCTTCGCGCTTTTCTCAGCAATTAACGACACTTGAAGCTGCACAGGCCACTTTTGTACGTGTTAGAGACTTAAATCTGTTTAATTTCTTATAAATACAATTCCTATCACTTCAAAAGCTATAGAAATTTTCTTGCGGTTTTGGATGTTACCCTCAGACCACATTGTTTCCAGAAGTCTTCGGCTGTTTTATTAGTCGCAGTGAAGTTGACTTCATAATAGGGAATATTCTGTTCTTTAAATATTTCTTCCGCGAGAGCTACTACCTGTTTTCCTATGTTCTTTTTTCTATATTCTGGTTCTATCCAGATGGATTGAATTAATCCAAAAGATTTATACTCGGTAAAGCTATTGGGGGAACTAAGTATCTTGATGAATGCAAATCCAATGTCTCTATTTTCTGAGTTAATAAGAAAAAGTAGAGAGGAAGGGTTGTTTATCTCTTCTGAAAGCCAGGCATAAATTTCTTTTTCGAAGTTTTTATTTAAAGACAAAGGAAGGTCTTCATCTTTTGATTCAAATTCTTGCAGGGCCAGTGAACTTGCCGTAAGGAAGGGTAGATCTTTCGCATTAGCTTGTTCAAAGCTGATTGTGATTTTATTGTCTGTCATTAATTATCTGATAGGCCTTGGCTGCTTTTAATTTATTTTTAATACCAACTGTTTCCTTAATCGAGAGGGTCTTTTTTTCTAAGATAGTAGATTTATAGGATTCATCCAGTTTAATTATCTCTTCAATAATCTGGGCAACTTTGGTTTTATCCTCATCTGAAACTTCATTAGTGAAAAAAAGTTCAAGAATTTTTTGTCGTTGCTCTGTCTGTTCTTTTAGTTCATCCCAATCTTCGTTCCTGATTAAGCTGTCAAATTGCCGAGTTTTTAAAAGAGCCTCTTCCAAAATTAACAGGCGTTCATTTGTCGAAGAGTCCATTTTTTGTTTATTAATCATTTTATCGCTATTCTAGACCAGACTAAGCATACTCAGCTCTAACCGATGATTCAAAGAAAGCTTTGCTTTCTTCTTCAATCCCGTCCCAGCCTTCCTTGATGTTTTTCATGATTGTTATAGCTTCATCAATTTTTTCAACCGAGTTTTCTATATTTGCTTCAGACAACTTAAAAATCATAAAATCATAAAGTTTATCAAGATTTTCTGATATTTCTCCGCCTTTTTCGTAGTCCAGAGACTCCTTTAGACCACCAATAATTTTGATTGCCCAGGATATTTGAGCTCCTTTATTGGCAAAATCATTCCGGGTGATGAAACCTTTAGCATTCGCCATTTTCTCAAGCGCTCCTTCCATCAACATTTGAATGAGTCTATGGGGGTTGGCTGCTGCGATACCACATTGATTCTGGGCTTGTTGATATTGCTTAAGTTTGTTCAAGCTCATTTCATACCTCTGAAATAGTAATCAAATAAATGTTTTTAATTATGAGTTATTGGCTGTTTGCAGAGCGATAGATGCAAACTGTTGTTGTAAGTATTGTCCAGTAAAATTGAACTGTGCAACGGCAGCATCCATTGCACCAAATTTGGTTCTCAGTTGCATTTGAAGCTGCTCCATCCGATAGTCGAGGTTGACTCTGTCATCTTCAACTCTATCGATTATCGAATTTAATGAATCTTCTCGTGACTTGATTAAACCATCGAAGTCGGTATACGGACTGGCGACTGCGTCGATTTGAGCTCCGATACCATCGGTCGCACTGAACAAGTAACCGACATCATCAAAATTAGTAGCAAGCAATCCATCCAGGTCGCTACCAAGAGAAAGAGTGCCATCATCGAGAGAAGTAATATCTATCGAAGCCAAAGTGTTGTAATTTCCGGTAGCAGAGACTACTGCGTCAGTAATAACCGTTCTTATTTGTCGCACCACGTTTCTTAACGTTGAATCACCGAGAAGTTCCCCTTCGGCGCCTTCTTCTGCTGAGCCTAACGTATTTGTGGTTGTTACAAACTCATTGTAGGCGTCGACGAATGCCTCAATATTCGATTTAACGGTATCAACATCTCTTTCGACATCGACAGTTACTGTTCCTGCTACTGCGTCAGCATCCAGAGTGATATCAACACCTAAAACAGGATCAGTGAATGTGTTAGTAGTACTGGTAATATCTAGTCCTGCAATCTGGATAGTGGCATCCTGAGCGGTTTGGTCAATTGTTAAAGTACCTCCATTACCGTCAGAAATGGGCGCTAAATTTGCGTTATCATTGGTAACTGTAAAATCATAGATAGCACCAGTATCTTCACCACGGTAAACAATTTTTGTGCCGCTATCGCCATTAACCAGTGTAGCACTTATACCGAAATTATCGCTGGCACTATTTATGTTATTAACGATATCAGCTAACGAATCAGTTGCGCCAACAGCAACAATAAATGAATCGCCATTACTATTTTGCAAAGTGAGATTGCCACTACCGAGAACAGTTGAGGAATCGCCGGCTATGGTCGAAGAACTTAGCTGGGTATAGTCGGCCGTTTGTACAATCGTAACATCGAAGCTTCCCTGGGAAGCAGAAGATGATGCTGTCGCGGTTAATTGGGTTTCGTCTGATGAGGTCGCAAGTCGCGCTTGAAATGCATCCGATGTTAAGTTTTCGATTGCATCTTGCAATGAAGACAAAGCTGACTTTAATGTTCCTAAACCAGAAAGTGTACTTTCGGTAACACTTTCAAGCCGGTTTAAAGAGGCTTCTTTAGGCGCTCTTTCTGCGTTGACCAAGGCGCTAATAATCGATTCTACATCGATGCCTGATCCGATACCTGCCGAAGTGATTAACCCCATTTATATTTCTCTCTAATATCTAACAAAATAAATTCTACTCACTAAAACGGTAATCAACGCTCAAGAGAGTTACTGATTAATATATCGGCAATGGAATAGCCGACTTTATGAATAGATTGATATTTATTAAGTTAGTTTCTGTTTTCTAATTTAATTCAAATTATTCAATGACTTAATGCCAGTTATTGAGCGAAAAAAATCATTAAAAATAAACTGCAACAGTCGTGCCATAGCTGGTTAGAGATTATGGTTAGGGTTCAAGCTTAAGAATATATTTCAGATTAAAGGTTCAAGGAGGAAATATTGGTGTTCGGTTAAAGTAAAAGGAAGGAGCTTGCTCCTTCCTTTATACTTGCGTTTTAACCAGAACGCCTCTGGTTTTACTAAGGTCGTCGTTCAGCTCCTTTAACCGCTTTGACAAGGTTAAGAGCTCTTCTGGAGGGATTTGACGAATTGTTTCATCCGTTTGCCGGTCAATAACACTAATCACAGTACTTCCAGTATCTTGGTCTACTTGAAAGCGTATACTTCGACTAATTTTTTGACCTGCCTGGGCAAACTTCTCCAATTGCTTCTGAAGTTCTCTTGCCCCTTGACCATCTGACAGTTTCTTTTCAATTGCTTTTGCAAGCTCAACTTCCTGGATTGATTCCTTTTCCAAAACCTGTTCAGTTGCAGCTTTTGATATAGCATTGGCCTGAATACCCGATGACTTTGAATCATCCGGCAACGACTTGCCGCCGCTTACCACAGTTAGCGGTTGAAAGTTGCCTGACATAGGATTAATGGCCATGGTCTACTTCCTTCTCTTAGCAGCAGAAGGTAATCGAAACTACCTTCTGCGCCTAACCTGAAAATCAATATTGACTGAGTAATCAGGTTAACGATTAACTTACTGCAACAGTGACAACACTGATTGACTTGATGCGTTTGCTTGCGCTAACACAGAAAGTCCTGCCTGTTGCAATACCTGGTTTTTCGCTAAGTTGGAAGTTTCAGTGGCAAAATCCGTATCCCTGATTCTTGAGCGAGATGCTGAAACGTTTTCAACAACGCTTTGTAAGTTAGCGATAGTTGAACTTAAACGATTTTGCACCGCACCCAGGTCAGCTCGAGCTGTATCAACGGCTGTGATATCCGCATCAAGTGCAGTAATCGCAGCATCAGCTCCCGCAGAAGTAGCGATAGTACCAGCGGCGGTATAGGCACTAAGAGCCGTCAAGTTGGTAGAAGCGACCGTAATAGTTTCACCAGCGTCGTCACCTACTTGTAGTCTTAGCGGGCCCGCAGAGCCATCTAGCACTGTTTTTGAACCGAATGCTGTTTGGTCAACGATACGAGCAACCTCTGCTTCCAGCGCCGTAAATTCAGCGTCAAGAGCAGTACGTTCATCCGTACCGTTGATACCATTCGCAGACTGTACAGCTAGCTCACGCATACGCTGAAGTATGTTAGTAACCTCTTGCATACCACCTTCAGCAGTTTGCGCATAAGAAATACCGTCTCCAGCGTTACGAATTGCTACATTCAATCCTTTAACCTGAGAAGTTAACTGATTAGAAATAAACAAGCCAGAAGCATCGTCTTTCGCACTATTAATGCGAAAACCCGAGGACAATCTTTGGAAAGTGGTACTTAAGTTGTTGTTAGTACTAAATAGGTTGCGTTGCGCGTTAAGCGACGCGGTATTGGTTTGAATTACATTACCCATGATAGATCTCCGTTACCTTCGATAGATTGCCTGAGAAACAATCATTACAAAGTGTGAACAATAAAACCCGACCAAAATATGCTGAGAACATATTCTGGTCTCAGAACAATTATCGGCTTCGGAAATCTGGTCTTTAAAAAATCTGGAAATTAATTCAAACTAATTTTATTTTTCCTTTAAAATCATATTGATAGACCTCGAAAAAATATCGAGGTCTCTGCTATATAAATGAACAATTAGTTCCCTTGTGCGGTAAGGGGCCTGTTTCTAGTCATTGCCTTACCCTTGCAACAAGCTTAATACGCCTTGTCCACTAGCATTGGCTTGTCCCAGTACTGAAAGTCCGGCTTGTTGTAATACCTGGTTTTTGGACAGGTTTGAGGTTTCGAGCGCGAAATCGGTATCCCTTATTCTGGAACGAGAAGCTGATGCATTCTCTATAACGCTCTGTAGGTTGGCAATAGTTGAAATTAGTCGATTTTGAACAGCACCCAAACCGGCACGAGCGCTATCCACTGCTCTTATATCTAAATCGAGCGCTGCCAATGCAGCGTCTGCTCCTGCCGACGTTGATATCGTATGGGTCGCCGCTGTATACACCGAAAGTGTAGTCAAGTCTGTCCCAGTGATCGTAATCTGTTCGCCAGCATTAATCCCGACCTGAAGGGGGATATTACCTGAAGTGCCGTCCAGTACATTTCTCGCGCCAAATGTGGTTTGGTCTGTAATACGTGCAACCTCAGCTTCAAGAGCCGAAAACTCTTCGTTTAAGGCGTCTCGTTCTACCGCTCCATTAGTACCATTTGCTGATTGAACCGCAAGTTCTCGCATTCTTTGGAGAATATTGGTGATTTCTTGCATACCCCCTTCAGCAGTTTGCGAAAATGAGATACCGTCACCTGCGTTTCGAATCGCGACGTTTAGTCCTTTTATCTGAGAAGTTAATTGATTTGAGATAAACAAGCCTGAGGCGTCGTCTTTCGCGCTATTAATTCGAAAACCGGATGATAGGCGCTGAAATGTTGTTGTTAGATCAATATTGGTCTTAAACAAATTTCTCTGAGCGTTAAGTGAAGCTACATTGGTTTGGATTACATTTCCCATTTTAA
The DNA here is from genome assembly GCF_015687155.1 of Aliikangiella sp. G2MR2-5. GTDB lineage: Bacteria > Pseudomonadota > Gammaproteobacteria > Enterobacterales > Kangiellaceae > Aliikangiella. The sequence continues at coordinate 232,531 of NZ_JADPQF010000001.1, forward strand.
TACTCCTAATTACTCTGATGCGCAATCCAGAGGGTGAGAACCTGATTGGAGTGCATCTACAAAGTTAACTATTTGAACAAACGAGAAAAAATACTGAGAATATCTTTTCGTACAACTATCACCTGACTTTGAATCAAAGTGACAGAGCACTGAGGGTCTGAGAAACCGACACAGTGAGACGATTGAGAATATCATCGTGTCACCATAGATATCGGTATTAAAAAAACCGACTTTAATTTATTTGAAAAAATTTTCAGAAAAATAACTGAATGTTAATTAAAAGTTGGCACATGCCTTGCTTTTAATCTACGTGCAGGTTGCAAGCGGAACTTCAAAACCCATGATAGATCGTGAGCAATTTGTAAAGTTATCAAGTTACTGAGAATAACTTGTTAGCTATACCTAAGGGATATACCGTGGCATATGCTGAGAACATTTGCTTATGGAGCCCTTAAGAGGGAATCGATAATTCATTTGCTGAGAACATTTGAGTTATAAATCCTTCAATGTGCGGTAAGGGGCTAAGAAATTAGCCCCTTAGTTTTTTCTGGGAAGAATATTGCCATGAAACGGCAAAAAATGTTCACAACTAGTTGCCGCCTCCATGCTCGAATCCCTGAATAATTTTAGCCTGTCGACCTGATTATTGATGTTGTTGAATTTTTGGCATGAGATTTGAAAACAAAGGAGTAACAGGTGTTACGACCTTCTTCTGGGCTGAATAATGTCCTCACACCTAATACTGTTGCGTATATTCCGCAATAGTTGTGATAAAAGATTAAATTTATCAATAAGTTGTAACTTTCGACTAGAATTTACATAAATGAAATAATTTCTCCAACATCTGTTAAAAGGCCTGAGTATTTTAATGAATGAGCTGAATACCAAAAAACTGGAAAAAAACATCAAGCAAATTATTAAAACCGGGCAAGGATACGGCAAAGAGTATCTACCGATACTAAAGTCGACCCTGGACATTTTAAAAAGAATTAATAAAAAACGGAATGGTGGTGCAGACAGCTACTTTCAATTAGCTCAACGTTTTATTGGCCTTGAAGACCACCTACTTGCGCAGCTCTCCTTACAAAGAGCTTTGTCTCTGGAGCCTAAGCATGTGGATTCGCTATGTTTGATGGTTGCGCTTATGGAAGAAATGGGGCGCGTTGATGAGCAATTACGGGTTCTTGAAAAGCTGCATCAACTGGATCCCGGCAATGTTGAGGTTAATTACCAGATAGCCAGCGTTTTTTTTGGCTTGCGTGACTATGTGAAATCTAACCAGTTTGCCTTGCTGGCAGCATCTCAAGAACAGGTTAGTGTTCCGGCATTACTACTTGTTGCCGAGAGTTTTTCTCAACTTGGGGAACTGGAACATGCAATCAACTTTCTCAAAGTAGCCTTTTATTCCGAGCCCGAAAATATTCAAATATACAAACTTTTTGGTGAGGTATATCGAAAAGCGCTTAATTACCCGCGAGCAATTGATTTATATAGCCAGGGTTTGAATGTTGAACCAGACAATTTTGATTTAAACGCCGGTATATTTACCTGCTGTGTGGATTTGGGATTGGATAAAGAAGCGAGAAAATATCTGGCCAGGCTTATTGTACTTAAAAAGTCTTCCGAACAGGCTTATTTTTATCTAGGTGTTTACTATGCAAGTATTGGCAGACAAGATAAGGAAGAGCGCTATTATAAAAAATCCCTTGAACTAAAACCTGGAATGCCCACAGTTCAAACTAACCTTGCATTTCTCTATCAGAAGCAGGAAAGAGTTGAAGAAGCCATTTCAATCTATGAACAGATTCTCCAAAATCATCCCGATTTCGAACAAGCAAGCGTAAATGTTGCGATGATTTATATGGGACAGGGAAAACTGAAGGAAGCATTTCAGCACTATCACAATAGAGTTGCATCTCAGAAAATCCGCTATCAACAGTTAAACTGGAGTGGTGAAAGTCTTTCGGGAAAGAAAGTATTAGTAAGAAAAGAACAAGGCTTAGGAGACCAAATCGAATCTGCATGGTATCTCAAGTTATTAGAAAAGGACAAGGTTGATGTGACCTTTCAGGTGGATAAAAGACTGATTCCTTTACTGTCGAGAACTTATCCTTCTTTCAAATTTAGTTCATTTGATAGTGAGTTCATTAATACCGTCGATCTCAGCCAGTTTGACTATCAGATTCTGCAACGTAGTTTAGGTTTATTATACTGGCCAAAAATTAAAGAGGCTGCGGATAAAAGAGAAGTGGTTCGCTTTATTGAGGCTGATAAAAGTTTGAAGAAACAATGGGGTATTGAGTTAGCAAAGCTTCCAAAAAGAAAGAATATCGGAATTTCCTGGCGCTCAGGTTTAAGCTTGAGAACGAGAAATCGTCACTATTTAACTGTAGAGGCCATCGCTTCTTTGTTTAAAGATAAAGAGGTTAACCTCATCAACCTGCAATATGATTATACGCAAGAGGAAATTGACTATTTAGCAGAGCACCTGCCAGGGAAATTCTTCAACTTTTCAAATATCGATTTAAAGAATGATCAAGATGACCTTGCCGCGCTGATTGATAGTACTGATTTTGTGTTTTCTGCCTTAACTTCAGTTCAGTGCCTTACTGGTGCTCTGGGCAAGAAGAGTCTGTGTTTTGCTTTCGCTGAATCAAAACTCTATGCTGGCGTTTATGGTAAAAACAGTAATCCTATGTACGCTAATTCTGAATATGTTTGGTCGGTAGGCAAACCTGTTTTTGAATCACTTGATTTAATAAGAGAAGCATTGGAACGGAATTTGGGTAAATCTTAAATTGCGCAATTCAGAGTAAATGTATTTGAAATTATATTAAACAAGTCACTCTGTCTAATAAAGGTGTAAATATGTTTGATAATAAGTCTGTAATGATCACTGGAGGTACCGGTTCTTTTGGGCATCATTACACCAAAACTTTATTAAAGAATTATCGACCACGCCGCATAATCATCTTTTCAAGAGATGAGCTAAAACAGTTTGAAATGCAGCAAATTTATAATGAACCTTGTATGCGATATTTTATCGGTGATGTCAGAGATTCTGAACGTATGATGCAAGCGATGCGAGGAGTCGATTTTGTTATTCATGCTGCCGCGCTTAAACAGGTTCCTGCCGCTGAATACAATCCAACAGAATGTATTCGAACCAATATTACAGGCGCGGAAAACGTTATCAAAGCAGCTATAGCTAATGAAGTTAAGAAGGTGATCGCGTTGTCGACAGACAAAGCAGCTAACCCAATTAATCTTTATGGAGCAACCAAGCTTGCATCGGATAAACTATTTGTTGCTGCAAACAATATGGTTGGAAGCGGACCTAGCAGGTTTTCAGTTGTTCGCTATGGCAATGTTGTTGGATCTAGAGGATCTGTAGTACCGTTTTTCAAAAAGCTGGTAGCAGAGGGTGCTGAGTCAATTCCGATCACTCACCCAGAAATGACACGTTTCTGGATAACCCTGCAGCAAGGTGTAGATTTCGTACTCAAAAATTTCGAAAGAATGTACGGTGGTGAGATCTTTATTCCTAAAATTCCTTCCGTACGAATTATTGATCTGGCCAAAGCGTATGCTCCAAAGCTTAGCACACACATCATAGGTATTCGTCCTGGAGAAAAACTGCATGAAATTATGTGTCCGGCGGATGACTCCCACTTAACCATCGAATTTGACGATCATTATGTCATACGACCAACAATTAAGTTTTATAGTAAAGACTACGATTACCTGCATAACAAGGCAAATGAGAGCGCAAAGGTTGTTGAGCAAGGGTTTGAATATAACTCAGGTAATAATGAGAGATTTCTTTCTGTTGATGAAATAAAACTATTTAAGTAGGTTTGTTAAATGATTCCCTATGGAAAACAGGAAATTACGGAAGAGGATATCCAGTCTGTTGTTGAGGTGTTGCGTAGCGATTTCTTAACTCAGGGTCCCAAGGTTCCGGAATTTGAGTCAGCGATTAGTCGATATTGTGAAGTTTCCTTCGCTTGCGCAGTAAATAGTGCTACTTCAGCCTTACATATTGCCTGTTTAGCGTTAGACCTCGGTGAGGGGGATTGGGTTTGGACTTCTCCGAATACATTTGTTGCTTCAGCAAATTGTGCTCTGTATTGTGGTGCCAGTATTGATTTTGTTGATATCGATGAAAAAAGCTATAACTTATGTGCTGAAAAGCTGGCAAAAAAATTGAAGTACCATAGAAAGAATAGCTTGCCCCTTCCTAAAGTAGTGATCCCGGTACACTTTGCAGGACAGTCTTGCGATATGGATAAAATAGCTCAACTTTCGAAAGAGTATGGCTTCCATATTATTGAAGATGCATCTCATGCTATTGGTGGTCGATACAATGAGCATAGAATCGGTAGTTGTCAGTTTTCAAATATTACCGTGTTTAGTTTTCATCCTGTTAAGCTCATGACAACAGCTGAAGGGGGAATCTTGACCACCAATGACGAGACATTATTGAAAAAGATGCAGCTGCTACGTAGCCACGGTATCACTAGAGACAAAGCACTGCTTTGTAAAGATGATGCAGCTTCATGGTATTATGAGCAGCAGATTCTTGGATATAACTATCGCATGAGTGATCTTCACGCTGCACTTGGGATTAGTCAGTTAAATCGATTAGATAAGTCTGTTGCCAGGAGAAACGAAATTGCTAAATACTTCAACTCAAGTTTTTCCGATCTTGGGATTACACTGCCTGCAGTATATGACAATGTTTATTCGGCTTTTCATCTTTACGTTATTCAAGTTGAAACCGAGCAACGTTCGGCCAGATTTGAAAAACTTAAAGAGTTAGGTCTTGGGGTTAACTTGCACTATATACCAGTTCATACCCAACCCTACTTTAGACAGCTGGGTTTTGATGTGGGTGACTTTCCTGCTGCTGAAGAATATTCGGCCAAAGCTATCACGCTTCCACTTTTTCATAGTATGTCCGAATCGCAGGCTCAAAAGGTGGTAGAGGTGGTTCGAGAGGTATTTGGGTGAAAACAGCAATTATTCCAGCTAGAGGCGGTAGTAAAAGGATTCCAGGGAAAAATATCAAGGATTTTTGTGGCAAACCTATGATCGCATGGTCCATTGAGAATGCAATTGAAAGTGGTTTATTTGACCGTGTTATTGTTTCAACCGATGATCAAAGAATTAAACATGTCGCTGAGTCTTTTGGGGCAGAAGTTCCTTTTTTAAGGCCAGCTCATCTTGCTGATGATCAAACTGGAACACTGGAAGTCATTCAGCATGCTATAAAGTTTCTTGAAGGAGAAGGAGTAAAGTCAGAATGGCTATGCTGTATATATCCGACAGCGCCACTATTGCAAATCACTCATTTAAAAGAGGCATTTGATTTACTGAATTCAAAAAATGCTGATTATGTATTTCCTGTTTCAACATTTGATTTTAATATTCAACGAGCCTTAATTATTAATAAAAATAACAGATTGGAAAGTGTACATCCGGAATACAACTTGACCAGAACTCAGGATCTTAAAGAGTTTTATCATGACGCTGGGCAGTTCTACTGGGGAAAGAGAGATGCGTTTGCTGAAGGAAAGACTATCTATTCACCTGTATCGGTGCCGTTAGTGATTCCATCCATATTCGTTCGAGATATTGATACTCCGGAAGATTGGGAAGTTGCAGAGTTTCTATTTGATTACCTGAAAAAAAAGAAAAAGGCCGAATGATGAAATTGGTAGTCAGAGTAGATTTTTCAACTCAGATTGGCTTAGGGCATCTTATGAGGTGCTTGACCCTGGCTGAGGAGATTAGTCATCTCTTTGATGAGACTATATTTGTTTGTCGACGTCATGAAGCAGGTCAAGAAAAATTGTTTAATACATGCGTTGCAAATTATGCTTTTGACCCTGTTTTGCAACAGATTGGCAGCTTAAAAGGAAGTGAAAAGTTTGTAAATGAAAATGTCGGCTATATTGGCTGGTTGGGTGACTTTCCTGAAGAGGACGCAAAAATAACATTAGAGTTTGTCGGACTGGATGATTGGGTGATTGTCGATCATTACGGTATTGACAGTCAATGGCATAAATTAGTCAAGGAAAAGTGCTATCACTTGATGGTAATTGACGACTTATGCAATCGCAACTACTTGTGTGATATCTTGCTTGATCAAACCTATAACCGAGAAAACTTCGAATATTCTGGCCTGGTTTCGAGCGATTGCAGAGTATTGACAGGCTCCCAATATGCGTTACTAAGAAAAGAGTTTCAGATTCTACGAGGTGAAATGGAAAAGAAAAGACCTCAGTCTACTATCCTCCAGAGATTATTAGTTTTTATGGGGGGGAAAGACAGCAAGAATATTGCAGGTTCGGTGCTGGCTGAATTGATAAAAAAAGGATGGCATAAGGCTTTGGATATTACGGTCGTTGTGCCAATAAGAAAAAATTTTGTTTCAGAACTAGCTGCTATTGAGAAAAGTGAGAATAAAATTACTATACTCGAAAAGGTTGATAACATGGCAGAGCTTATGGCTCAATCTGATCTGGCTATTGGTTCAGGCGGAACCGCAAGTTGGGAAAGGTGTTGTCTGGGACTACCCTCGTTAGTGTTTGTTTATGCTGATAATCAGTTAAAAACTATTCGTTCTCTAGCCGAAAAGGGAGCGGTCATTCCCTGGAGTAATGCGCAAGAGCTTAATGAGGCAATCGAACTTATACTTAATAATCCAAAGTTGTATCAGGAAATGGTTAAGTTTAGCTTTGAAGTGTGCGACGGAAAAGGAACGAAACGTATTAGAGAGGAGCTGATAAATTTTGATTAATTTAAGGTTAGCAAATGAGCGAGACTGTCAACGCTACTTAGACTGGCGCAATGACCCTGTGGTTAGAGAATCTGCATTTGAAAGTAGTCCGATTGAATTCAAAACTCACAAAGTATGGTTTTTAGGCAAGTTAGAATCACCGGAAAGTATTTTGTATGTTGTCGAGCTGGATAATTCAGCGATTGGTCAAGTACGATTTGAGATCGATGATGAAGTAGCGGAAGTTAACTATTCAATCGATGAAAATTATAGGGGTAAAAGACTAGCTTCATCAATGATGAGCTGTGCAATTGAAAAGCTCTTGATGAAAAATCGAAATGTTAAGAGCGTCGTGGCAAAGGTTAAGCAAGGCAACTTACCTTCCATGAAAGTTTTTGAAAATCTAAGCTTTACAAAGAAGGATTGTAAAAATCAAGAAGACTATTCAGTTTTTGAACTGCAAACCAATTTTTAAAAAGGTTTAATTGTGTTTTTGAGAGAATAAATATATGGGTATGAAAGAGCCTGGCAAGCGAATTGTTATTGATGGTTGTGAAATTGGTGAAGGCGTTCCTCCCTACATCGTAGCCGAGCTTTCCGCAAATCATAATGGAGAAATTGAAAATGCTTTTAAAATAATAGAGCATGCCAAGCTTGCTGGTGCAAACGCTATTAAAATTCAAACATATAGGCCGGACACTATTACTGTTAAGTGTGATAAACCCGATTTTCAGATAAATAGCGGGCTCTGGAGAGGCAAGTCATTATATGATTTGTACGAATGGGCTCATACACCGTGGGAATGGCATCAGGATTTATTTGATAGAGCTCGTCAACTTGATATTACAATATTCAGTTCGCCGTTCGACAATACGGCTGTTGATTTGCTTGAAGATCTTAATGCGCCCGCATACAAAATAGCATCCTTCGAAGCGATAGATTTGCCTTTGATTCGCTACGTTGCGTCAACCAGAAAACCAATGATAATCTCAACCGGCATGGCTAACGATTCTGAGATTGAAGAAGCAATAGATGTGGCCAAACAAGCGGGGTGTGAGCAGCTTGTGGTTCTTCATTGTGTGAGTGGATATCCTGCTGCACCTGAAGACTACAATTTGAGAACGATAGCTGACATGGCTGAACGATTTGGTGTTTTGACAGGACTGTCCGATCACACGCTGAGTAATACTACAGCGATAACTGCAGTAGCTCTAGGTGCATGCTTGATAGAAAAACACGTTACACTTGATCGCAGTGGTGGAGGGCCTGATGATAGTTTTTCTCTGCAGCCTGAAGAGCTTAGGCAGCTATGTGAAGATAGTTGTATAGCTTGGAGTGCATTAGGGAAAATTAGCTATGAATGTAAAAAGAGTGAAAAAGAAAACTTAAAGTTTCGTCGCTCTCTCTATTTTATCAAGAACGCGAAAGCTGGCGAAAAGATTACCTTAGAAAATGTTAAAAGTATTCGTCCAGGATATGGGTTGCCGCCCAAATATCTAGATGAAATCCTGGGGAAAACTTTGAGTAAAGATGTTGAGTTTGGGCAAGCAGTGACCTGGAATTGCATTGGTAAGTAAACTTACTACCGTCATTTTGCAATAGAATATAGAGAAGCTGATTTATGGGATATAAAACTGAACAAGAAATATTTTGGGCTGGTGATTTTGGCGATGAATATGCGCTTAGAAATGAAAGTGAAACCATAGTTGCATCTAATACTATGCTGTTCAGTAAAGTACTTTCTGCTACAGAAAAGATAGAATCAATAATCGAATTTGGTGCAAATATTGGAATGAATCTGCGGGCATTACAGCATTTACTTCCTAATGTACGAGCGTCAGCAATAGAAATAAACCAAAAAGCTGCCGACAGGTTAAGAGAGTTAAATGACATTGAAGTCTATCAGACATCAATTCTTGAGTATCAACCTGTCGATCTTTTTGATCTGGTATTAATCAAAGGAGTATTGATTCATATAAATCCGGACGAACTTCCTTCTGTGTACGACAAGTTGTTTGCCTCTACTCGTAGATATCTGTTGGTAGCCGAATACTATAATCCTTCACCTGTTTCGGTCGACTATCGAAATAATAAAGACCGGTTATTTAAAAGAGATTTTGCAGGAGAGCTGTTGGACAGATTTAATAGCTTGAGACTTTTGGATTACGGCTTTTGCTATCATCGTGATAATCAATTTCCGCTGGATGATATTACCTGGTTTTTACTGGAAAAGGAGAAGAACTAAATTTTTCATATAAACTCCAAATAAATCAACATATTAGCAATATTTATCCCTTTTATACTCAGATTTATCAGCTATTATCCTGGTCAATTTTTGACGCTTTTTATAATGTAATGACAAATCTTTGACAAACTCCGATTCCTCTACTAGATCTTATTAAGGGCCAAAATGCCAATAATTATAGGGTCACAATTGAAGCGGTAATCGGGGTTAGTTCAGTCCAATGACAGAAAATAAAAAACTTCTAATCATCGAAGACAATATGGAACGTTGTCACGACCTAAAGACGATCTTCGAATTTATTGGAGAATCTTGTCTGGAAACCAGTAGCAAAGACTGGAAAAATGTTCTGCTTGAGTCAGAGCAATACGTTGGCGTGCTCTTGGGAAGTCTCGACGAATATCATAGTGTAGCTGAACTTATTAATGAAATTATTGCTGTTGATGAAACAATGCCGGTGATTTTACTGGATGATGTACCAATGTCCGGAGGAATTTCTAACAAGCTATCACAGCAGATTGTTGGAAGAATTGAATGGCCGTTAAAACATAATCAAGTACTTGAAGCCATTCACTCCTGTCAATATTGTCGTGATAATCAGCATGCTTTTAATGAACACAACAAATCGCTTGAGTTATTCAGAAGTATGGTAGGAAAGAGTAATGCCATGCAGGGGATTCGGCGCTTAATCGAACAAGTTGCTACCACAGACGCAAGTGTTCTTATTCTTGGAGAGTCGGGTACTGGAAAAGAAGTTGCTGCTAGAAACCTTCATTATCTATCAAATCGTTCTGACAAGCCATTTGTGCCAATAAATTGCGGTGCTATACCTGGGGAGTTGTTAGAAAGCGAGCTATTCGGTCATGAAAAAGGCGCTTTCACCGGCGCTCTCACTGCTAGAAAAGGACGCTTTGAGTTAGCCCAGGGAGGAACTATATTTCTTGATGAAATAGGTGACATGCCACTTCCGATGCAAGTAAAGCTATTACGTGTTTTACAAGAGCGAACCTTCGAAAGAGTTGGCAGCAATCAGTCCATTAAATGCGATGTGAGAATTATTGCTGCCACCCACAGACATTTGGAAACTGAGGTCAAGGAAAATCGATTCAGAGAAGATCTATTCTATCGTCTCAATGTGTTTCCTATCGAAATGCCTGCGTTAAAAAACAGAGCCGAAGATATACCTTTATTGATTAATGAGCTGGTTGCCAGGCTGGAAAATGACAAACGTGGCTCGGTTAGATTGAGTCCCAATGCGATTCAGTCTTTAATGCAGTGTGACTGGCCGGGCAATGTACGCGAGCTAGCAAATTTGATTGAAAGACTTTGTATTCTTTACCCGTATGGTGTTGTTGACATAAAAGACTTGCCGTCAGAGTACCAAAAGAATGACGGCGTTGATTCCTATCCTCAGCCAAACCTGGCAGACCGACGATCCAGAATTTCTAAAGAAAAAGAAGAAGACAAAGCGCCCAGAGCTGCTCCAGCGCCAATAACCAACCTTCCTGAAAACGGCGTTAATTTGAAGGAATTCGTTGCTAAATTGGAAATATCTTATATCGAGCTGGCTTTGGCTGAAGAAGACTGGGTCGTTGCTCGAGCTGCCAAGCGACTTGGAATGCGTCGTACTACTTTGGTAGAGAAAATGCGAAAGTATGATTTACAAAAGGCAAGCTAATCCAATTCCACTGATTTCCATCACTGAATATTAATTTCCGAATGCTCCGGAAATTAGCGCCACTATATTGGCGCTAAGCGCACAGTCTTTTATTTAAATCTTTAACTCTTTGAAAAATAAATGAAACAAAAATAGGCACATTACTTGCTTTATCTTAATTAAGACTTTTATGTCGCTAATAATTTGACACTTGTTAGTCGACATGAATAAAGCTATTGCGAGGTTAAGATGCCACAAACAAGTCATCGAAGTTGTCTATCACAAAGCTCAGGTTGTTCTCCTGAAATGGCGTTCAATAAAAATGAGTTGAACAAGAATAATCCACAGCTAGCGACAGTGATGTCTCAACTTAATAAACTGTCGCAGTCATTCATGCACTCATATAAGGATTTGGAAGGTCAGGTTGTTGAGTTGAGTGACCAGCTTCACAGTGAGTCACAGGAAAAACAGTTTGCGATAAAAGAAAAGCAACTGCTGTTAGACGAAAAAATAAAGTTATCCGATAGATTACAAAATTTGCTGGCAATTATGCCTGCAGGTGTTGTCGTACTTGATGGTGATGGACAGGTTAAGGATTGTAATGCGATGGCGGTCGATCTCCTGGGGCGCCCTCTTTTGGGGGAACTATGGGTCTCTGTTATCAATCGTGCTTTTGCACCTCAGGCAGACGATGGACATCAGATTTCGTTACGCGATGGACGAAAAATCCATATAGAAACAAAAGCGCTAGATACCGAACCTGGCCAGTTAGTTTTATTGACTGATATGACCAAAACCAGACAGTTGCAAGCAGAACTGAGTCAGCAACAAAAACTTTCAAGCATGGGAAAAATGATTGCTTTTCTTGCACATCAAATTCGCACACCTCTGTCAGCTGCGATCCTGTATGGTTCCCATTTGTCCAGTCAAGCAATCGAAAGTGGGACCAGAAAGGAGTTCAGTGAGAATCTAATGGAAAGACTCAGATACATGGAACGACAAATCACAGATATGTTGAACTTTGTTAAGGGAGAAAGAAAAGAAAAACAAACGATTGCAATGAATGAATTGCGAGAGCTATTGGAAAAGATTGTTAGCACTTTACCTGATTTTGTTTCGGTAGATACAAATACAAAAAAACTCAACGAAGTGAATCTCATCGCTGATGTCGATGCCTTGGTGGGGGCAATTAGCAATTTACTTGAAAATGCCTGCCAGGCTTGTGATGGAATTAAAGATCCAAAAGTCAAACTGGAACTAAAAAAAGAGAATAATCACATAGTCATCAGGGTCAGTGATAACGGATGTGGAATTAGTGATGAGCTTCAGGGCAGAGTTTTTGAACCATTTTGTACAACAAAATCCAGTGGCAATGGTTTGGGATTAGCAATCGTTCATGGAGTGGTAATCGAACACGGTGGAAAAATCTCGGTTGAATCCAGCCAAGGCAAAGGAACTTGTTTCACCATTCTTCTGCCAGCAAAAAATATATCAGAAGATATGCATCCAGCTAATAGCCATCAAGTTACAAGTCAACCAAACACTCTATATCCTCAGGAGGTCGCCAATGAACTCTAATGTTTTAATTGTAGAGGACGATTCGGCGCTGAGAGAAGCCTTATCTGCCAGTTTGAAAATCAGTGGTTTTAATACTGAAGCGGCGGATTCTGCAGAAATGGCTTTGTCTTTGTTAAATGATAAATATATTCCAGATATGGTAGTAACGGATATTCAGATGGGTAAAATGAGTGGTATTGAGCTACTTAAAAATCTGCGAAAGAATAATTCCGATATTCCCGTAATTCTCATGACTGCGTATGGCGATGTTAGCGATGCTGTAGATGCGATGAAGCATGGCGCCTGCGACTACTTACAGAAACCTTTTGAAGCGAAAGAGCTAACCCAGCTTATCGAAAGCTATTTGCCAAGATTTGAAGATGAGCAAGTTATAGTAAAAGATCCTGCTAGCGTTGAACTATACGACTATGCCAGAAGAATCGCGCAAACTGATTCAAATGTATTACTTTCTGGACCAAGCGGTGCCGGGAAGGAAGTCATGGCCAAGTTTATTCACTCAAGTTCATCTCGAAAGGAACGACCTTTTATTGCAATAAATTGTGCAGCTATTCCTGAAAATATGCTTGAAGCCACTTTGTTTGGGTATGAGAAAGGCGCATTTACCGGAGCGCATCAGTCCAGCGCTGGGAAGTTTGAGCAAGCTCAGTCGGGAACGCTTCTGCTAGACGAAATTTCTGAAATGGATTTGTCTCTACAGGCGAAATTATTGCGTGTTATTCAAGAAAAAGAAGTGGAGAGAATTGGTGGAAAGAAAACAATACCTCTGGACGTCCGAATCGTTGCAACAACCAACAGAAACCTTAAACATGAAGTTGAAAGGAAACGTTTTCGAGAAGATCTGTACTATCGCTTAAATGTTTTTCCGATTAAATGTCTTGCTCTCAGTGAACGTCCGCAGGATATCATTCCTCTCGCAGAATATTTGCTGAATAACAACTCTTTTGTTTCAAGTCGTGGAGGGTTGGTACTTTCCAATGAGGCAAAAGCAAAGCTGGTCTCTTATCCGTGGCCTGGAAATGTTCGTGAATTAGATAACCTGATGCAGCGAGTGGCTGTGCTGACTCAGGGAAACGCTGTTAAAGCCGCTGATATCCAGTTTGAGAACGAAACAGAAAGTCAAACAGCATTTAACGAGGAATCGTGCACAATACCTGACGAAAACACTCTGGGAAATAATGTGCAACATCACGAGTTTCAGCTAATTATTGAAGCGCTAGAGAAATATAACGGAAAGAAGAAAGATGTTGCTGAAGCTTTGAAGGTTAGTCCTCGAACTTTGAGATACAAGTTAGCTCGAATGAGAGAGCTGGGATATTGCATTCCGTCAAAAGGAGAATGCGCATGAAAGTTAATGTGACTCAACAACAGCTACAGGCACAGTTACAACGTTTGAACCGGCTAGCCCAGTCAGGAGCTAATCAGGGGGTCAATCAGGCCAAATCAACCGCTACACCTGGTGGCCAGTTCGGAAACCTATTGACCAGCGCTATCAATACGGTAAATCAATATCAAGCTGAATCAGCACAGGCAGCAAGACAGATTGAGGCTGGTGATGGTGGAACTAGTCTGGTAAAGGCAGTTATTGCTTCACAAAAAGCAAATGTTGCTTTTCAAGCGACAGTTCAGGTTAGAAACAAAGTTGTTTCTGCCTATCAAGATATAATGAATATGCCTATCTAGTGCAACATTGTTAATGTGCCGGAATGGAAGACTTGTCATTATTCATTATAACTACAAAAATCAATTTGCTTAGTCCTAATTGGATACTTTGTTAACGAAAATATCAATGAGAACTAAAATAGTATTAGCAGCTGGAGATAATTAAATTGGCTGAAGCAACTTCGACAGATTTGATGCAGGTTGAACAGGAAGCTTCGTCTGAAACTTCTAGCGAGGGTATTTTACCCGGAATGACCAGCCTTGCGCCCCTGAAGCAGATCGGTATTCTCGTGGCAATTGCAGCGAGTATCGCTCTCGGTGTATTTATCGCTTTATGGTCTAAAGAGCCTCCTATGCGGCCATTAAGCTCTTTAGCCCCAGAAGCCTCAATGGACGTTATTAACTATCTCGAACAACAAGACATTACCTATCGAGTAGATGCCAATGGCAAAATTCTTGTTCCGCAAAAAAAGTATAAAAGACTTCAAATCGAATTAGGCGCTCAAGGTATTGTTATTGAAGACCAATCGGAAGATCCTTATCTGAAGAAAGACTCTGGGTTTGGTGTTTCTCAAAGAATGGAAAAAGCCAGACTTCTTAGAAATCAGGAGTTGCAATTAACAAATACACTTAATCAGTTTAATGGTGTGAGAAGTGCCAAGGTTCATCTGGCAATTCCTAAAGAGTCATCGTTTATTAAAAATCGTAAAAAGCCTAGTGCTTCTGTTTTATTAAATCTGTATACCCGTGGAGGACTTTCCGAAGAACAAGTAGACGCGATGGTGGATTTAGTCTCGGGCAGTATTCCAAATCTGGATAGAAATAGAGTGACAATCACGGACCAGTTTGGTCGTTTGTATCATTCCGGTTCCATGGAAACTTCATCACGCCAATCAAGCAAAGAACTCAAAGTCATCAAAGAGCGACGCGATGATATTAAAAGCCGCATTGAAGAAATATTGACGCCCATAGTAGGACTCGGTGGATACACCGTCCAAGTTAATGTAGATATGGACTTCACCAAAAAAGAGCAGACTCAACAAATCTTTAATCCTGACCTACCTGCGGTCAGAAGTGAGAGAACGATTGATGACTCTCGTGGTGATTTGTCAGCTATAGGTGTACCTGGTGCGTTAAGTAATCAACCTCCTGGAGCAGCAAGTATTCCGACAAATACTAATAACGCTCAGGCAAATGATAATAGTCAAAATGCTTCAGCAAATCGTCGGCTGGAAGCGGAAAGAAATTATGATTTGGACACCACAATTAGTCATATCTTGCCACAAGTAGGAATAATTAAAAGAATCAGTGTTTCGGTAGGATTAGATTATATTGATGATCCAGATAATCAAGGTCAAAAAATGGCTCGCAGTAATTTGGAGTTAGAGAGAATTCAGAGATTAATTCAAGCTGCTGTTGGCTTTAATCCACAACGTGGAGATTTAGTTAGCGTTGAATCATTCCCTTTTATTCAAGGGGAAACATTACCGGAACCAGAGCCTCTTCCTTTTTACGAGCAGGAATTATTTCAAACATTACTTAAACCTGCCATTGGTTTACTGCTAGGTCTGATTTTGATATTCGCTGTACTAAAACCAACTCTCAAAAGATTGTCAACAGTACCTAGCACTGGTGGAGGCAAAGATTTTGCGGAATTTGGCGGTTTCGACTCTGATGGTCTCAGCGCTGCTGCCGATCTAAGTGGACTGGCAGATGATCAGGTTGTGCTTGCTGGGCATGACAACCTTGAGCTTCCTCCACCAACAGTTGGAGAAGTGAAAAAACTTCAACAAGCAAAAGGTGTTGTCTCGAATAATCCGACTCTTGTTGCCCAACTGGTTAAAAACTGGATAGAAGAAAATGACTGAGGAAGAAAACAAGAAAAAAGAAATGAAGATGAGCGGCATAGACAAAGCCGCTATTCTATTGCTTTCTCTTGGCGAAGAAACTGCGGCAGAAGTTTTAAAGCACATGGGACCTAAAGAGGTACAGGTTTTAGGTATGCAAATGGCTTCTTTGAAGAATATAGGAAAGGGAGCTGTCGAGTACGTTGTCGATGAATTTCTGGATGCCGTCGAAGAGCAAACCGGCATTGGAATTGGTACCGAAGATTATATTCGTAGTACTTTAAAGTCGGCACTAGGAGACGATAAGGCGGGCGCCTTAATTGACAGAATTCTAGCAGGCGCCAATACCAAAGGTTTGGATACTTTAAAATGGATGGATGCTCGGTCCGTGGCTGATGTAATCAGGTTTGAACATCCTCAGATTCAGTCAATAGTCCTCTCTTATCTGGATCCTGATCAATCTGCGGATGTTTTATCCTTGCTTCCTGAAAAAGTTCGAGTTGATCTTGCACTTAGAATTTCTGCTCTTGAAGCCATTCAACCTGATGCGCTTCAGGAGTTGAACGACATTATGGAAAAGCAGTTCACAGGAAGTGGCTCGACTCAGTCAAGACAAATCGGCGGAGTGAAAAAAGTAGCTGATATTATGAACTTTATGGATGGCGCCAATGAAGCCTTAATTATGGACTCAATAAAGGAAACGGATGAGGACCTGGCGCAACAGATCGAAGACTTGATGTTTGTTTTTGATAATCTGGTTGATGTAGATGACCGAGGTATCCAGTCACTATTGCGAGAAATTTCTACTGATACATTAGTTGTTGCGCTAAAAGCTTGTGATGAAGAAATTAAGGAAAAGATTTTCAAAAATATGTCAAAACGTGCTGCTGAGTTAATGCGTGATGATCTTGAAGCTATGGGGCCGGTTAAACTGAGTGAAGTCGAAGCTGCTCAAAAGGAAATTCTGACAGTCGCCAGGAGAATGGCTGACGCTGGAGAAATTGTGCTCGGTGGAAGCGGTGAAGAAATGGTTTAAGCAGGCATCGAACGACGCTCGAGGAAAGTAAACATCTATGGTTACCAAAGCAAAATCAGAGAACCCTATACGTCCAATGAAAAATGTCGCCAACTATTCTTCATGGAATATTCCATCACTTCAAGCTGGAGACGCGCCGAGTTTTTTCCAACCGGTTGATGAGGAAGAAGAGGAAATTATTGACGAAGAAGAGCTGGCTAGACAGCTTGAGGAAGAGCGTAAGGCGGTTATTGAAGAAGCCCGGAAAGAAGGGTTTCAGCTCGGTAGAGAAGAGGGATTAAGAGCCGCACAGGAAGAGGTTGCATTGCAGCTTGATTTAATGGCGGTAATTGGGGCCCAATTAAATGAACCTTTGAAAGTGTGTAAAGAACAATCTGAACAGGCTCTTTTAAAGCTTGCATTTGCTGTTGCTAAACAGATTGTAAGAAGAGAGCTCACTCAGGACCCCACTCAGCTTATCGCTATTATCAGAGAAGCGCTGAAGTTACTCCCCGTAGGAGCCAAAGGCATAGAGATTTTGCTTCACCCTGAAGATGAAAAAGTTGTTTCAGGAGTTATGGCAAAAGCTGGTGAGGGAGAAAAGAGTTACTGGACGATTAAGAGTGATCCTTCAATTGAAAGAGGGAATTGTCGGGTGAATACCGATAACTCTACGGTTGATGCGTCTATTGACAAACAGATTGCAGTGCTATTTTCCCGGCTGGTTGGGGGGCAGAGAGCTGGAGAGATAGATGCTGACTGACGAAATATTTGCTGAATATCTTTCGCATTTCCCGACAAAGATCGAGGATACTTCAAGTATTGTTGTTGAAGGTCGACTTACCCGAATGATAGGAATGACGCTAGAGGCTGTGGGATGTAGTGTCAATATAGGGGAGAGATGTTACATCGAGACTACTCAGGGTAAATTTGAGCAAGCCGAAGTAGTTGGTTTTACAAAAGATAAAATATATTTGATGCCCATCGGCAAGATCCACGGAATTGGTCCTGGGGCTCGTGTAATTCCCACGCACAGTCAGGCGACGATACCCGTCGGAGAGGCTTTGTTGGGGCGAGTGCTTGATGGTCAGGGTAAACCAATTGATGGCAAGGGCCCGGTGCATTGTTTGCAAAGTCGACCGCTGGCTGCTCAAGAAACAAATCCCCTAAACAGAAAGCCTGTTTCAGAACCTCTAGATGTCGGAGTTCGAACAATCAATTCGGTCTTAACTGTTGGCCGCGGCCAGAGAATGGGGTTACTTGCAGGAAGTGGTGTTGGTAAGAGCGTCTTATTGGGAATGATGACTCGCTTTACCGAAGCAGAAGTCATAGTCGTGGGTCTTATCGGTGAGCGCGGTAGAGAAGTAAAAGAATTTATTGAACAGATTCTGGGAAATGAAGGGATAAATCGTTCGGTAGTGGTAGCTGTCCCTGCGGACTATTCTCCACTAATGCGATTACAAGGGGCAATGGCCGCGACTACCATTGCAGAATACTTTCGTGACCAGGGAAAAAATGTCCTGTTACTAATGGATTCATTGACCCGATTTTGCCAGGCGCAGCGAGAAGTGGCGTTAGCAATCGGAGAGCCACCAGCAACTAAAGGCTATCCGCCTTCTGTTTTTGCCTTATTACCTCAGCTTGTTGAACGCGCAGGGAATGGCGATGAAGGTGGTGGTTCAATCACTGCATTTTATACAGTATTGGCAGAAGGTGATGATCAACAGGATCCCATTGTTGATGCCGCTCGTGCAATTTTAGATGGACACCTGGTCCTTTCCCGGGAGCTCGCGGACTCGGGGCACTATCCTGCGATTGATATCGAGAAATCTGTTAGTCGCGTACTTAATCAGATCACTAGTCAAGAACATCGAGATGCAATTATTCAGTTGAAGTTTCTGTATTCAAATTATCAGCAAAATAAAGACCTGATTACGGTTGGAGCCTATCAAAAAGGAAGCGACCAAACGGTTGATCTGGCAATTGATATGATGCCTGGAATTAGGGAGTTTCTTTGCCAGAATTTAAATGAAAAGGTTCTCATGCAGGATAGTGTAACTGAGTTAAAACGGATGATGTTGGGAGAAAAAACAGCGCCCGCTGTAAGGTTTTAAAACACCTGTGTTAGGTTTTTTGTCAGACCCTGTAGGCAAATCCGGCGAGAATGCGATTCGAAGGCTATAATTAAAGATACCTTAAATTGAAATTCTTGTTCTAAGAGGAAACTTGTAGGTCGATGGTTTGTTGGAGTAGTCATGGTAAGTTCTAAGCGTTTAGATCCAATTAAGAAATTGGCGAATAATCAAGAGCAAAAAGCGGCGAGAAGCCTGGGAGAATCTCTTGAAATTTATAAGCTTGAAAAGGATAAACTAAAACAGCTTGATACCTATAGAGTTGAATACATGACGGCGATGAACGAGAAGGTAAGTTCCGGTATCTCTGGCGCCTCTTTGCAACATTATCATCAGTTTTTAAGTAAGCTGGACTTTGCCATTAAGCAACAGAAAGAAGTGTTACTAGTCTGTGAACAGCGTATATCTGCGAAGCAGTCGCATTGGCAGAAAGAGCATGGTAGAAACCAGGCTATTGGCAATGCTATTGATCGGTTGAAAGCGAAGGAAGACGTTTTGCGGCAAAAGCAAGAAACCATCAACACCGATGAAATCTCTACACAAGCATTTATCCGTAGACAAAAGATTAACAATCAAAACTAGCCGCCAACTTAAGGCTACTTGACAGCACTCTGTCAGAAAGCTGTTTTTCATAACCGATAATGAATATCGCTGCTTCCCTTCAGGCCTCTTGTTCTTTGGTAATTAAAGTATTCATTTCATCATGTCTGAAAAGGGATATCCAGTATATTTCCAGCCTCTAACCAGTAAAAAATTTAGTCAATATTCGGTCTAACATATCATTTTTCTGCTATACCTAAGTATATGCAAAAGAGAATAGCATATAGCTTGAGGCTATAAAAAAGGAGTTCGTTTTGGGAAAAAAAACAACTGTTAGCCTGGGGGGCGCCCTGGACATCATGAATGTTGCCGGCTTGAAAGCAAGATTGGAAGGGGCTCTGGCTAAAAATCTCTCAGTCGTTCTAATATCTGACAAGGTTGAGAAAGCAGATACTGCGGGACTCCAGCTTATATACGCTTTTATTCAAAAAGTTGAAAAAAATGGGTATCGGGTAAATTGGCAGAAGCCAAGTGACGCCCTGATACAGGCGAGTGAGATTCTTGGAATGCAAGAAGCCCTTTACCTGGATGTTGCTTAAAAACCGGAGATCTATAAATGACAAAAATACTGGCTGTCGATGACTCTGCATCGATGCGGCAAATGGTGAGCTTTACTCTCAAAACCGCAGGCTTTGACGTGGCGGAAGCTTCTGATGGCGTGGAAGCACTAAAAGTTGCCAAATCGGGTTCTTTCGACGTGATCATTTCCGATGTAAACATGCCTAATATGGATGGATTGACCCTGGTGAAAGAGCTACGCGGATTACCAGACTATAAATTTACGCCTATATTAATGTTGACCACAGAATCATCAACTGACAAGAAGCAAGCCGGTCGAGCCGCGGGAGCAACGGGTTGGATTGTAAAACCTTTTAATCCGGATCAGTTACTTGCGACTGTCAATAAAGTTGTTGGGTAATGCTAGCTATTCTTGTTTATAAGTTTTGATAATCGTTTTGTCATCTAACGCATATTTGGAACCAGGGTATTGAAATCATGGAAATTGATCTAAGGCAGTTTCACCAGGTTTTCTTTGAGGAGAGTCTAGAAGGGCTCGATACAATGGAGCAGGAACTTCTAAATCTGGAAGAAGATTCTGATAAAGAAAATATTAATACTATTTTCAGAGCTGCACATTCTATTAAAGGCGGGAGCGCAACCTTTAATTTTAAGGAAGTTTCAGACTTTACTCATGTTTTAGAGACTCTGCTAGATGAAATGCGAGAAGGCGCTCGACCAGTGACCAAGGAGGTTGTTGACCTGCTATTGCGATCGGTAGATTGCCTAAGAGGAATGCTCAATAGGATTCAGGATGGCGATTCTGCAGGTAATGAACATACTGAGCTGATCGATATGTTTAATCGACTGCTTGGAGGCGAGAGTAATAGTAGTGCAGGCGGAGAAACAATCGCTAATCTGGGAAATCAAGAACAGGAAGGGCGCGAAAAAAATAGTGATGAAATGCTTTGGAAAATTCAGTTTGTTCCTCAAAGCTATATTCTAGAAACAGGCAATGAACCTCTCAGGATGTTTCGCGAGTTAAAAGCGTTTGGTGCTTTGAAAGTTCACGCTGATTTAAGCCAGGTACCGGAATTTGAAGAATTAAATCCAGAGTCATGTCATATTTCCTGGAATCTTGAATTGGATTCTGAAATCGATAAAGAATCTGTTATGGAGGTCTTTGAATGGGTCGAAGATGACTGTGAATTAACTATCTCTCAGATTAGTGTGGCAGACAGCCGTCAATCTCTAAACAAAGAAAAATTCTCCCATGCAGATCAATCTGAACAAAGCAGTATTGAATTGTCCACTGATATTGAAATAGAGGAAAATCTTGAAGAAACTAGTACTAGTTCACTGCAGCCTACTGCAGTCGCTGTTGATACTACAATGGTTACAACCGAAAAAACAAAGTCATTTGTAGCAGACAAAAAGGCAGCATCAACCGCTTCTATTCGAGTAGGTATCGATAAAGTTGATACTTTAATCGATCTTGTTGGTGAGCTAGTTATCACCCAGTCAATGCTTAGTGAGCTAGGTGATAATTTTTCCATGTCTAAGATAAATCAACTTGTATCTGGACTTAGTGAGCTAGAGCAAAATACCCGAGAACTGCAAGAAAGTGTTATGCGTATCCGTATGCTGCCTATAGGCTTTGTTTTTAATCGTCTACCGCGAATGGTGAGAGATCTATCAACTCAGCTAGGTAAAAAAATTCACCTTGAGATCAAAGGTGAGTCTACTGAGTTGGACAAGACGGTTATGGAACAGATAGGTGATCCTTTGACTCATCTGGTAAGAAATGCATTAGATCATGGTATAGAGTTACCAGAAGAAAGGGTTGATTCAGGTAAATCAGCAGAAGGAACCCTTACCTTAAATGCATTTCATCAGGGGGGAAATATTGTCATCGAGGTGAGTGATGATGGCAAAGGAATTGACCCTGAGATCATTTATAAAAAAGCCGTCGATAAAGGGTTGATTACTGATGGAGTAGAGATGCCGCCTGAGCAGATTTTATCCTTAATTATGGAGCCCGGATTTTCGACTGCTGAAGTTGTTAGTGACGTTTCCGGCCGCGGTGTGGGAATGGATGTTGTCAAAAGAAATATTAATAATCTGGGAGGAAGTGTCGATATCGAATCTGAACCCGGTAAAGGAACCGTCTTCACAATCAGGTTGCCGTTAACTCTGGCTATTCTGGATGGTCAACTCATTCGAGTGGCAAGTGAAGTTTTCGTATTGCCTCTGGTCTCAATTATTGAGTCGGTACCTTATTCTACCACTGATATTTCAAGAATTGCGGGTGATATGCCTGTATACAAACTTCACAATGATTATATTCCTATTCTAAATCTTGTCGATGAGTTTGAAATCAAACAACCTATGGCTAGCGTCGACGAAGGCCTTCTAGCGATCGTAGAAGGTGAAAACAGAAAAATAGCATTGAGAATTGACGAGTTGCTGGGGCAGCAACAAGTTGTGATTAAAAGTTTGGAAACTCACTACAAATCTCTTCAAGGCGTTTCTGGAGCGACAATATTAGGGGACGGACGAGTTTCTCTTATTCTGGATATTGTTGGACTTTCGAAACGAGCTTCTGAAAGAGCAACAAGAAATCGTAATCGAGTCGCTTAACAGGATTTACTTATGTCTTCCGAAATTGTTCAAGTCATCCAGAATCAAGAAGTAACTTATTCAGATACCGATATGATGGCGGATGAAACCGGTTCTCAGTATTTGAGTTTTATCGTCGGTGAAGAGGAATTTTCAGTAAGTATTTTGAAAGTTCAGGAGATTCGAGCATGGGAAGTCCCCACTTTCTTACCCAATTCTCCTGGATATATAAAAGGTGTATTGAATCTTCGAGGAACGATAGTGCCTGTTATGGATTTGAGAATGCGCTTTCGATTTAAGAAGGTTAACTACAATGCGACAACAGTCATTATTATTCTAAAAAACCGGAATAATGGTAAGGATTGTCTAATGGGTTGCGTGGTTGATGGTGTGTCAGATGTATTTAACTTAGAAGAGTCTGAAATTAGTGATGTACCTGAGTATGGAAGCGATATCGATAGTCGCTTTACATCGGGAATCATGACTGTGGGAGGAAACGCAGTGACACTTTTAAATTTGGATAACTTGTTAAAACTCGACTTAATCAAGCACCCGTATTCGGGAGGACAGGTTGTCAATGGTTGATACTATAGAAACGACAAGAGAACTGGTTGTCGATAACAGAGAGAAAAATAATGGCCAGTATTTAACTTTTCTGATGGATAAAGATGAATACGGAGTTGATATTCTTGCTGTTCAGGAAATACATGGCTGGGTTGAGCCGCGTCCAATTCCAAATACTCCTGAGTTTATTAAAGGGGTTATCGATTGGAGAGGCACTGTTGTTCCGATTGCTGATTTAAGAGTGCGATTCGGATATAAAACCGTAACGTATGACAAAACCACAGTAATCATTATTGTCAGAGCTTTTATTCAAGATGCTGCTGAACAAGCAATTGTTGGGATCGTGGTTGACGCTGTATCGGATGTCTATGATATCACTTCAGATAACTTACGAGAGGCCCCAAGCTTTGGAAATAGGGTAGATACCCGCTATATGAAAGGAATTGCTAAAGTTGAAGAGAATATGATCGTTTTACTCGATCTGGGCAAACTCATCAATCTCGATGATTTACAGAATTAGTATTAACTTAATAATTTTAATATTCAAATAAAATTACTATTAAGAGCAAGGTGTTGATATGGAAACTGATGGTAAAACCCTGGAAAATAATGAACTAGAGGCTCAAATTGATGCCATAAGACGTTCTCAAGCGGTAATAGAATTTAATATGGATGGCACAATCATTACTGCCAACGAAAATTTTCTGAAAGTAATGGGATATGACTTGAATGAAATCAAGGGAAAACACCATCGTATGTTTGTGGATCCTGAGTACGCTGAAAGTTCTGAATACCGAGAATTTTGGAGTGCGCTTAATAGAGGGGAGTTTTTTTCTAAAGAGTTTAAACGTTTTGGGAAAAATGGAAAGGAGATCTGGATTCAGGCATCTTATAATCCATTAATCGACTCAAGCGGCAAGCCCTTTAAAGTTGTAAAGTTTGCCTCGGATATTACAGAACAAACGAGACTTTTCCATCAAGCTTCAAGAATGCAGGCTGCTGTTAATGGATCGCAAACAGCCACTATGATGGTGGACAAGGACCTGTGTGTTACCTTTTGTAATAAAGCTACTTACGAATTATTAAAAGAGCTAGAACACGCTTTTGCAAAAATCTGGCCAGGCTTTGAAGCCACCAGTGAATATATGATAGGAAAATGTATTGATGATTTTCATAAGAAGCCTGAACATCAAAGAAAGATCCTTTCTGATCCCAGTAATATGCCCTATCGTACAGTAATTACTATCGGAGAGTATTCGATCCAGCTTAATGTTTGCGCAATTATCGACAATGAGGGAACACATGTAGGATCTTCGTTGGAGTGGGCGAATATTACAAAACAAGTCGCTGCGGAAAGAGAAGTAGGAAGGCTAGTTTCTGCGGTGGAGGGAATGTCAACAAATATTATGATGGCTGATGTGGATGGAGTTATTAATTACCTTAATCCTGCGGTTGAAAAAATGCTAAGGCGAAGGGAAGATGATCTAAAGGTTGTTCTTCCTGGGTTTTCTGTAGATACTTTGATAGGGACTTGTTTTGATGAGTTTCACAAAAATCCTGCACATCAGAGAAATATTCTTCGGCCGGAAAACTTGCCTTACGAAGCGAGCATTACAGTTGGTCCATTGCACTTTGATTTAATTGCTGTCGCCCTAAAAGATAGCAGTGATAATCACTTGGGAACAGCTGTGGAATGGATAGATACTACTGAACAGGTTAAAGCTCAAGAGCAGGTAGAAAATCTGATTGCCAAAGCCTCACGTGGAGAATTAACAGAAAGATTAAATGCAGATGAATTTGAAGGGTTTATGAAAAACCTGTCAAATGGAATAAATGAGATGCTTGATACGGTTGTTGAGCCTATAACAAATTGTCAATCTGTTTTAGAGCAGTTAGCTGCAGGCAACTTAGAAAAGAGTATGGATGGAAGCTATCATGGAATGTTTGAACAACTACAAAATTCCATCAATACCAGCATCGATAATCTACGCAATATGGTCGGTGAAATCATGGAAACATCAGCTCATGTTTCAAGTTCGGCCAAAGAAATTTCCCAAGGTAATACTGACCTGAGTCAGAGAACTGAAGAACAGGCTTCAAGCCTTGAAGAAACAGCTTCGAGCATGGAAGAGTTAACCAGTACTGTGAAAGAGAATGCATCTTCTGCCACTAAAGCCAATGAACTCTCAAAAAGTACCGAGAAACTAGCGGAAAGTGGAGGACAGGTTGTTGCTGATGCAGTTCAGGCGATGAAAGAAATTAACGACGCGTCCAGGGAAATTTCTGACATTATTGGTGTAATTGATGAAATTGCATTCCAAACTAATCTACTAGCGTTAAATGCTGCTGTTGAAGCTGCCAGAGCAGGTGACCAAGGAAGAGGTTTTGCTGTGGTAGCTGCAGAAGTAAGAAATCTCGCACAAAGAAGTGCTAGCGCCGCCAAGGATATTAAATCTCTTATTAACAATAGCGTTAATAAAGTAGATCAGGGAAGTCAACTTGTGAATGACTCTGGGCAAAGGCTGAATGAAATTGTTGATTCAGTGCGAAATGTCAGTGAACTGGTTAGCGAAATTTCAAATGCAAGTGAAGAGCAAGCCTCGGGTATAGAACAGATTAATCAGGCCGTTTCGCAAATGGATAATATGACCCAGCAAAACTCTGCTCTGGTAGAACAGGCTGCGGCATCTGCTGAATCTTTAAATGAGCAAGCCAGTAATCTAATGGAGTTAATGAGCTTCTTTAAAACTGGAGATGAATACGGAAGCAGGGGGGCCGATATTGTTTCTCCAGTAAAAAGTACTTCTAGTCCATCTCCAAGGAAAGTTAATAAACCTCTCGATGAGGAATGGGAAGAGTTTTAGCTTGATATATTTACAGGAATAGCGATTGATGCTGTTTATGTTATTTAGCATATAGACCGTTATTTTAAAGTGCTAGCGGTTAGGCTCAAGTAAATCACTTTGTATATATGTTTATGCTTGAAATTGGTCAAACATGAAATTGGTCAAACTTGAATGGGTAGACTAGACGGTTCTGAAATACTGGTTAAAAGGGAGTTTACTTTTACCCGTAGAAACTTCGAGAGAATTGTAGACCTGATCAATCGACTGTCTGGTATTAGCTTGTCAGACAGAAAAACTGACATGGTTTATTCTCGATTAGCGAGACGAATCAGAAGGCTTGGTATGAGAGATTTTGATTCTTATATAGCCTTACTCGAGTCAGATGATGAAGAAAAAGTGAACTTCATTAATGCATTGACGACCAACTTAACTCATTTCTTTAGAGAAAGTCATCATTTTGACTATTTAAAAGATGTATATATTCCTGAGCTAATTCAAAGTGGACAGAAAAGAATACGTTTTTGGTCGGCCGGTTGTTCGACAGGAGAAGAACCTTATTCGCTTGCAATGGTATGGCAATCGATTGCAAATAAACCGAGTGATATAGATTTTAAAATATTGGCGACCGACTTAGATACTAATGTCCTGCAAACTTGTAAAAGAGGAGTATATTCGGAAGATAAATTGAAGTCGGTTGAGTCTCAGTATCAAAAATGTTTTGTAAAATCTAAAAATTGTCAAGTCGATGAGCGAGAAGCAGTGCCAGAACTCAAAAGTAAAATCTATTTTAAGCAGTTGAACCTCATGCATGAATGGCCTATGAAAGGTCCTTTTGACTTGATTATTTGTAGAAATGTTTTGATTTACTTTGATAAACCGACACAAAAAGAATTAGTTTCCCGCTATGAAAATCTGCTTAAGTCCAATGGATGCTTAATGTTAGGGCATTCAGAAAATTTAAGCGCCGCTAAAAATGTATTTTCAGCAATTGGTAGAACTACTTATCGAAAGGTGTACTGATGACTGTTGGGTTTGATAGAGAAAATCTACCATCGTGTTGGCAAGAATTTAACCATATTAATCGTTACTGGGATAAAAAAACCGGTAAGCCTACTGCAAAAATACTACCAGGAGAGTTTTATGTCACTGGGCATGATGAGCTAATTACAACAGTGCTTGGTTCTTGTATCTCCGCATGCATCCGAGATCCGGTAATTGGTATTGGGGGGATGAATCACTTTATGTTGCCGATACAGAATGAGAACATGGCCATCACCAACTTAAGTGAAGCTGCTCGGTATGGAAACTTTGCGATGGAACAGATGATAAATGACATTCTGCGCAATGGCGGTAAGAGAGAAAATCTGGAAATAAAAATATTTGGTGGTGGAAAAGTCATGAAAGGGATGACTGATGTTGGTAAGAGAAATATTCAATTTATTCGTGATTACATTGATATAGAAGGCTTTAAATTGATCGCTGAAGATGTTGGTGGGAATTATCCTAGAAAAGTTCTCTACTCACCTAAATCGGGAAAAGTAATGATTAAGAAATTATATACTACACACAATAGTACTATCGAAACCAGGGATGAAAACTACTTTTCTAGAATTTCAAAAGAAGAAGTTAAAAGTGATGTTGAATTATTTGATTAAACTACAGATTGTTGTCCACAGGCTTCTCTAGGAGAATAGAAAATCAAGATGGCGACTGCTTCAATCAATGTACTTGTTGTGGATGATTCAGCTTTGATTCGAATGCTGTTGTCCCAAATATTGGAAAGTGATGAAGATATTAATGTTGTCGCGACGGCTAACGATCCTTATGAAGCAAGAGAAAAAATCAAAAGATATAATCCCGATGTGATAACGCTGGATGTTGAAATGCCTCGAATGGATGGTATTACGTTTCTTAAGAATCTTATGCGATTAAGGCCAATGCCTGTTGTTATGGTGTCATCGCTGACTCAGGATGGCGCCCAGGTAACTTTAGACGCATTAGCTGCGGGGGCTTTTGACTTTGTTGCTAAACCAACGGTTGAAGTTAAAGAAAAACTAAAGGAGCTTTCCGAGGAGCTTATTAGAAAAGTAAAGGAAGCTTCAAAGTGTAATCGTAATGCACTGGATTACTGTAATTTGACAAAGAAGGGTAATGTTTCCTTGTTAAAAAGGAATTCCGCATTTGAAATTATTGCGGTAGGCGCTTCAACCGGTGGTACCGAAGCAATTCAAAACCTGGTCAAACGACTTCCTACGAATCTTCCACCGATAGTGATGGCACAACACATTCCTGATGTATTCTCTACCTCTTATGCCAAGCGGCTGGACTCTGAGGTTGCTATTGAAGTTATCGAAGTTCGAACTCCGCAGATACTGGAGAGTGGTTGTGCATATTTAGCGCCTGGACATATGCACATGAAAGTTAAAAAGAACGGAGCTGCATATTTTGCTTACCTGAGCGATGAAGAGCCGGTAAATCGGCATAAGCCATCAGTTGATGTTTTATTTGATTCCGTGGCAAATGCAGCGAGTCAAAAAAGTATTGGCATATTACTGACCGGAATGGGGCAAGATGGCGCTAAAGGGCTGCTTAACCTCAAAACTCATGGAGCAATAACAATTGCTCAGGATGAAGAGTCCAGCGTAGTTTGGGGAATGCCGGGGGCCGCTGTAAAAATGGGTGCAGTAAATCGGGTAGTATCTTTAAGCAGGATACCCGAAACTCTGGTTGAGCTATTGTCAGAGTGAGCCAGACTATTATTTAAAATAATTCTTGTAAAGAGCGCCTGGAATTCTCGCCATTTTCATTTGTTGCAGAGATTCAAGTTAGTTTGGGGAATCTCTGTAAGAGATAATGAGGTCTAAGTAATGATTTGAATAAAAAAATTAGTCAAAAGACTTAGATTGTTCTATGCTTAGAGCTAAGTGGTTTTTCTGATAAAGCCTTCGATAACAAAGGTTTACTCATATATTCGAAAAAAGGGGTTTATAAGTATGTCTGTCGGTTCAAATCTTTCTGCTGATGGAAAGGTACTCACGATCACTATTAATGGACGCTTTGATTTCAGTGCTCACCAGGCATTTCGAGATTCGTACGAAAAGCTCACACCTACACCATCGGAAATTATCGTAGATATGGCCGAAACCACTTATCTTGATAGTTCAGCTTTGGGGATGCTGCTTTTACTCAGAGATCATGCTGGTGGAGATACTGCAAACATTACGCTTAAAAACTGTAATGAAGATATTCGAAAAATCTTGACGATCTCAAACTTTGAACAGCTATTTAAGATTTAGCTGTTTATAAATTATACAATTTAGTACCGTCTGTTTTGAAAATCCTAATTGCCGATGATAACAAGGTTGAGCGCCTGATCCTGTGTAAAGTTCTTGAGCAAGAAGGACACGAAGTCGTTCAGGCAGGAACTGGCCAGCAAGCCATTGACTATTTCTTCGAGCATTCTCCTGCTCTCGTGTTTCTCGACGTTCTCATGCCTGACAAAGATGGTTATGAAGTTGCGTCAGTTATTAAGGAAAGCAAGCAGGTTCGCTGGGTTCCTATAATCTTTCTCACCTCTTTGACTGATGTATATGATTTAGCCAAATGTATTGACTGTGGTGGTGATGACTTTGTTTCCAAACCGATTAACAAGGTAATTATTAAAGCCAAGGTCAATGCATTTAGTCGAATTTCTAATCTGTACGAGACTATCGAGGCACAAAAGTCTGAAATTCAATTTCATAATGAACACCTGATTCAAGAGCAGGAGGCAGCTAAAAAGATATTTAATAATATCGCTCACAGGGGGTGTTTAGCTGCTGAAAATATTCACTACCATTTATCTCCCATGTCTATTTTTAATGGAGATCTAATGCTCGCAGCAGAACCTCCCATGGGTGGTATGCGGCTCATGTTGGCTGATTTCACCGGACATGGTCTGCCTGCAGCTATTGGTGCAATGCCTACTTCAGAAATTTTTTATGGCATGACTAAAAAAGGCTTTGCAATAAGAGATGTAATGACAGAAATGAATATGCGACTTCATTCTGTTTTGCCCAGAGGCGTTTTCTGTTGCGTCGTTATTGCTGATATCGATACTTTGGAAGAGAGAATAACTATCTGGAATGCTGGAGCACCACAGGCATATCTGCTCGATTTGGAAAAGGGCGATATAGAGATGGTTCAATCATGCCATTTGCCGCTGGGGGTTCAGTCGCCTCAAAGGTTCAAGGTTGAGCCAAGCGTTTTTCGTTTTACCAAGCATCATAAGTTGCTGGCAGTAACCGATGGTATAATTGAGTCAACCAATGAGCAGGGTGATATGTACGGTGAAGAGCGTATGCTCGCCTATATCAAGGATAATCTGCAAAAAGATAATTTGTGTGATGCTCTGGTAGAACAAATCGTTGAATATACCAATGACGCTGAACAGGGAGATGATTTAAGTTTACTGGAAGTAGCTTTTCCACATCACCACTTGCTACATCCTGACGCAGAGGATAGTAGCTTTCATGCACAAACTGGAACGCTGGACTCCAATATCAGACTGCGCCTTAGAGGAAAGTCTTTGGGAAGATTTGATCCTATCCCCATGCTTTTACAAACATTGCTCGAATGTCGGGAGCTGAACTCTCATCGTTCTCGTTTGTTCACCATAGTTTCGGAACTGTATAACAATGCATTAGAGCATGGTGTATTAGGATTGGATTCCTCGATAAAAAGCGGTAGCGAAGGTTTTGCCAAGTATTACCAGATGAGAACCGAAGGCGTTATGGGACTTACTGATGGTTTTGTCGAGGTGTCAATTGATCATAAGCCTCTAAAAGATGGAGGAGAGCTGGTGTTTGACTTTAAGGATAGTGGGAGTGGTTTTAATTTCGAAAAAGTTTTGGAAGCTGGAAGTAAGACCTATAGTGGAAGGGGATTGCCGCTATTAAAAAGCCTATGTGAAAAGTTGGAACATTTTGACGAAGGTAGGCATATTCGAGCAACCTATCGATGGCGACCACATGATGAAGAGTAGTTTTTAATATTTAAAGTTTCAATCGAGGCACAAGTGAGTAACTTATTCGACGCACAGGTAATTGCTGAACTTAAGGAAATTATGGGCGATGATATTGACTTTTTGTTGGAAACTTTCGCCGCTGATAGCCGAGTAAAAATCAAAGAATTGTCTGTCGTTATTGAAGAAAAGAATGCAGAGGATATCAGGCGAGTCGCGCATAGCATTAAAGGTAGTAGTAAGAATGTTGGTGCAAAAGCGCTGGCCGACCTATGTGAAACTCTCGAACAACAGGCTCGGGAAGGAAAGCTTGAGGAAAGCAATGAGCTTCTTGCACAGATAGTTGATATGCTCGAATTAACCCTGAAATCTCTAAGCGAACAGTTTTAACCGTCCCCGGGACTTTATTCTCTCGACATAAAAAATAGTTAGCTACCTCTCTGCTTCCCGATTCCTTGCTCATTTTAAACATATCTTAACCTGGCATTGCCCTTGCACAGTATTTACTACCTCTATTTTAATTTATCAATTTATACGAACAGGCACCCGAATAATTGGTGGTTAGGTGTACGGGATTGAAACTTATGAATAATCTTCCTATGGATTTAAAGCAGTTTTTATTTACTACTGGCAGTGCTCCCAGTTCAAAAAATAATGATTTATTTTTTGATTTCAATAAGTTAGAAGCGAGCGGTGTGGAAGGCGAAGAGGGGGAGGCTTTCGCTCAAATTATAAAAGACTTTATATTGGCTGTTGATGGTAAGGAGACTCTGAATGAGAAACCAGGTAATCCCATCATCCTTGCCGACGGCAATATTTTTCCGCCTGACTTGGAAAAAAACACCCAGTCAGGCTTTGAGCCCGAAGAGAGCGACACATTACCTCTTTTAGTGACAGGTTCGATCTTCCTTAGCGATGAAGCAACTTCAAGTTCTGAAGTGCCAGTATTTTTCAAACAAGATCTTCAGAAATTCGACGAACACTTGTTCAAGCTAAAAAGCGGAAAGGATATCGAGAGTATCAATGAGAAAGACATTGAAGTTGCGATCGAAAAATTAAGAGACTTTATTAATATGCAAAGCCCGGAGAACAAAAGCTTCGGGCAGACAACGATTGAAACAAAAGTAAATTCGGCTGAAGATGTTTCAAAATTTGAAAGAAGTGCAGTGGTGTTAGCGAAGAAAAACGGAGAAGAAAAAGACGTTGTTTTTCGAAAGCTTGAGCTGGCTGGAAAAGATACAAAAGTCGAAGATAAAAGCTTTAATCTGGTCCAAAAAGAAAGTCCTGGTTTTGGCAATAAAGCGGTGCTTGAAGGCGATGCTTTTTTAAGTAAAAACTCAGAAAAAAATGACTATTACTCGACAGGTGTAAAGCTTGACAGTGAGTTAAAAATTTCACCAGAAAAGAACATTTTATTGTCTATGGTTAACGCAAAGCAAGATAGTTTGCGCCAGGTCTCACGCTTGATATCTGGAAGTGAGAGGTCTGGAAGTAACATTGAGACAGGAACAGTACAAAATATTTATTCCGGCTTAAGTGTTACTAATATTGGTGAGCAGAAGGCCGAGTTGAGCTCAGTGAACAGGCCAGCAATGGAACAAGCTTTTCCACAGGGTCTTAATCTCAGAAATAACTTTGCGTCTGACTTGTCGCTACGAGTAAAGTGGATGTTTCGACAGTCACTATCAAGTGCAGAAATAATGATGGATCCACCAGAAATGGGGCCGCTTAGTGTTAAGGTCCATCATACCAATGGTGAAACAAGTATTCTATTTCAGGTTTCACAACAAACAACAAAGGAAGTAATCGATGAGAACCTGAGTAAGCTGCGAGAAATGCTTAATCAGCAGGGAATTAATATCGCGGATACTGAGGTCAGACACCAACAGGAAGAATCTCACTCTAAGGATGGGAAAAGTACAGATGAACTGGTTGACAGCATCGAAGAAGTCGGTGACGAAAATGAGTCTTCAATCGTCATTGAAAATAACGCTCTTATTGATACCTATACCTGAGACTTTAAATTCTTAGCCCCCAAAATTTTCGGGGGCAACTCCTTAATCTTCGTTAGGTCAGAATTTTGGCTTTCCTTTGCCAAGTTTTTATTCGCAAGCCAGATTTTTGACTATACTTTTCTTAATGCCCCTGTAACTCTTTGAAATACAGAGTTTTATTCTTATAAAGCTTGTATGGTATGAGTTTTGCATTTTATCTATTGCTTATATTTAAAGGTAAATTGAATCAATCAATAAATTGGCGTTAGATAAATCGGCAGTTGGTTAACCAGAGGCTCAAAATAGCCGAACTCAACGGTTTTTGAGCAGTTTAAGTATGGTTTTAATTCCGAATAAATGACGAACAATTTAGGAGTGTTCATGGCAAACGAAGATCAAGACCTGGAACTCGATATCGAAGAAGATGAGTCGGGTGGGTTGAGCAAAAAATTTATTCTTATCGGTGCAGCAGCTGTTTTGCTCATTGGTGCCGGCGTTGCTGCATATTTTATTTTTGCTGGCGGCTCAGGTGATGAAGTGGAAGAAGCCGCAGAAGAAGTGAAGCTTCCCGCTCAATATGTAGCTGTACCAGAGGCTATAACTTCAAATATTGCCGGGAAGCGAAAGAATCGAACAGTTCAAATCAAGATGTCATTTATGGTTAGAGGCGACGATGCGGTGAAGTCAGTTAAAGATCATATGCCAAGATTGAAAAACGACGTTTTAATGCTGGTTAGTCAGCAATCTGCCGATGAGCTAAGAACGCCGGAAGGTAGAGTGGCTTTACAGCAAAAGTCTCTTGAAACAGTACAGGCTTCGCTGACAACTTTAGTCGGAGAACCGCTGGTTGAAAAGGTGCTTTTTATTAGTTTTGTTATGCAGTGAGCGAATATGTCAGATTTATTAAGCCAAGACGAAATTGATGCGCTACTTCATGGTGTAGATGATGGTGATATCGATGTTGAGGAAGACTCGCTTGATCCCTCCGAAGCTCGTCCTTATGACTTTTCTTCACAAGACAGAATCGTACGTGGGCGTATGCCCTCGCTGGAAATGGTGAATGAGCGTTTTGCACGGCACATGCGAATTAGTCTATTTAACATGATGAGACGCAGTGCTGAAATTTCTGTAAATGGCATTCAGATGATTAAATTCAGTGAATATGTTCATAGTCTGTTTGTTCCAACTAGTCTGAATATGGTTAAGATAAAACCGTTAAGAGGGACTGCTCTTTTTACTTTGGAAGCCAAGTTGGTTTTTATTCTGGTAGATAACTTTTTTGGCGGCGATGGTCGCTTTCACGCAAAAATTGAAGGTAGAGAATTTACTCCAACTGAAAGAAGAATTATTCAAATACTCTTGCAGCAGGCTTTTGTTGACTTGAAAGAAGCCTGGTCTCCAGTGATGAAAGTTGATTTTGAGTATATGGATTCTGAAGTGAATCCAGCGTTAGCAACAATAGTCAGTCCTTCAGAAGTGGTGTGTGTGTGTAGCTTCAATATTGAGCTTGATGGGGGAGGTGGCAATTTTCATGTGACCATGCCCTATTCGATGTTAGAGCCGATTCGAGATAAGCTCGATGCGGGCATTCAAAGTGATAGAGATGATGTCGATGAGCGATGGACTGATGCACTCAGAGAAGAGGTACTTACGGCACAGGTTGAAGTAGGTGCTTCTTTAGTAGAAACAGAAGTGAGTTTACGAGATGTAATGGAATTTAAGGAAGGTGACATCATACCAATAGAGATGCCTGAGCATGTCACTTTAAGAGCAGCGGATACTCCTTGTTTTAGAGCTAATTATGGTACTTCCAATGGTTATCTGGCACTTAAGATAATCGAAGAAATTTCACGTGAACATATTATGAGAACAATTATTGAGGACGAGTAATGGCTGGTGATGACAACGAAACTGACGAATGGGCTGACGCAATGAATGAGCAGGCTGAAGCCGAAGCGCGGGCAGCCGAAATGGAGAATTTGACTGAAGACGCTAAGCCTCAAGGACAGAATAATGAGCGACTCGACGTAATTTTGGATATTCCTGTTTCTCTTTCTATGGAAGTTGGGCGAACCCAAATACCGATACGGACTTTATTGCAATTAACTCAAGGTTCCGTTGTTGAGCTGGACAGACTTGCAGGTGAACCATTAGATGTCATGGTAAATGGAACTATGATAGCTCATGGCGAGGTGGTTGTGGTCAACGAAAAGTATGGTATTCGTCTAACGGACGTTATGAGTCCGGCAGAAAGAATACAGAAACTAAAGTAGTTAGGAGTAAGTTTTGGTCTTGTTTCGCGCGTATTCAACAATTGGCAAATTTGCAGGAATCTTTTTGCTGATTTCTTCCGGATATGTGTCCTCGGCAGAAAAATTGGAGAAAGTAACTCCGGTTGATAGCTTATTGCCAATGCTATTAGGGTTGCTATGCGTTATCACAATAATTTTTTTTCTGGCCTTTCTTCTTAAGAAGCTCACCAATTTTACGCCCCAGAACAACCTGCTTAAAGTATTGGAATGCCAAAGAATTGGTCCTAAAGAAAAACTTCTAATTGTAAAAGTTCAGGATAAGCAATTACTACTTGGAGTGACCCCAAATAACATTAGCATGCTAACACAGCTGGAACATCCCATCGAGGACAAGAAAACTGTTCTGAATTTTGAAAAGATAATGCAGCAACTGGTTAAACCCTCAGCGCTTAATTTCAAGAAAAAGCAAGCGGGAGAGACTGAGTGATGCGAAAGCTAATTATATTTTTTGTTCTGTTGTTCGTAATTCCAGATGTTTTTGCTGACAACGGAATTCCCGTTCTTTCAGTAGAGACCAATGAGTCAGGTAATCAGGAATACAGCATTACTTTACAAGTGCTGGGTTTGATGACATTACTGACTTTTCTGCCAGCCATTATTATGATGATGACGTCCTTTATCCGGGTTACCGTTGTTTTTGCCATTTTAAGACAGGCTTTAGGTATGCAACAAACTCCCAGTAATCAGATATTAATAGGATTAAGTCTTTTTTTGACGTTTTTTATTATGTCACCAATTATTGAGCGCGTTAATGACGAGGCGGTTCAACCTTATATTAGTGATACTATTTCTGTTACAGAAGCATTGAATAAAGCTCAGATTCCATTTAGTGAGTTTATGCTGGAGCAGATTCGAGAAAGTGATCTGGTTCTATTTATGGATTTGTCGGGCACAGAAAAAATTGAAGAAGGTGAACTACCTCCTTTTAAGGTCCTTGTTCCTTCCTTTATTATTAGCGAATTAAAAACAGCCTTCCAAATCGGGTTTCTGCTTTTTATTCCCTTTTTGATTATCGATCTGGTTATTGCAAGTATCTTGATGGCGATGGGGATGATGATGCTGTCTCCTCTCATTATTTCTCTACCTTTTAAAATAATGTTGTTTGTTCTTGTCGATGGGTGGGCGTTGGTTGTCGGCACTTTGGCAAATAGCTTTACTTAAGTGGAGAATACTAATGAGCCCTGAAACGGTTGTTGAAGTATTTAGAAACGCACTCTACGTTATTATTTTGCTTGTTGGCGCCGTTATTACACCTGGTTTGATTGTCGGTCTTCTAGTTGCAATTTTTCAAGCTGCTACAAGTATTAACGAGCAAACTCTATCATTTCTGCCGAGACTTCTGGTAACTCTTGCGACCATAATGTATCTGGCAAACTGGATCTTCGCGACCCTGATTGGGTTTGCACAGGAGCTCTATCTTTCTATTCCCGAAATTATCGGTTGACGGCTATATTAATGAATATTCAAGCGGAACAAATTTTGGAAGTTATGGCAATGTACATTTTGCCATTTGCCCGTTTGTCCGGCTTTTTGATGACTATGGCATTAATCGGTTCAAAGAATGTCAGCGCGAGGTTTCGTTTATTATTTGCCTTGTCTATAACAGCGCTGGTTGCTCCAACTCTTCCGGCAAGTCCTTCGATACCGCTTTTCGGGATTCAAGCTGCTCTGTTAGTAATTGAGCAAACAATTATTGGTGTGGTAATGGGATTTGTTTCGCGATTACTGCTTGAAACTTTTGTAATAGGTGCACAAATTATTGCTATGCAGTCGGGATTAGGTTTTGCATCTTTAGTCGATCCGGCTAACGGAACAAATGTTCCAGCTCTTGGTCAGTTTTTTTTGATGATGTGTACCCTTCTTTTTGTTTCTTTTGATGGTCACCTGTTAATGATTCGTTTGGTTGTTGAGAGTTTCTATTCTGTACCAGTCGGGAACTCTCCTTTTTCTTATGAAATGTTCTGGCAAATTGTAAGTTGGTCTCGATGGATTTTTGCAACAGCATTGGTGATGGCTCTTGTTAGCATTGCATCGCTACTAATTGTCAACATCTCTTTTGGAGTCATGACCAGAGCCGCACCACAGATCAATGTTTTTGCAGTGGGTTTTCCGTTAACAATGGTATCAGGTTTGATTTTGATCTGGTTTACTTTGAATTTCTTTCTCCCTCATTTCGAAGCTCAAATGTCCAGAGCAACTGAATTGATGTGTGAGATGGTTGCATTGGAATGTTAACAAATGGCTGAATCTCCTGCAGGTGAACGTACAGAACAGGCGACTCCCAAGCGTCTGAAGGAAGCTCGTGAAAAAGGGCAGGTGGCGCGATCAAGAGAGTTAACTACTGCGTTATTACTTATGACTGCCTCACTTACTCTCTATGCTTTTTCGTCTAGCAGTGGAAAAGGAATTGCACAGGTAGCCAAGTCTGCATTTTCTCCTGACAGAAGAAATATTTTTCAAGCAAATCAAATGTTGCAGGCGTTGTATGAACTCATTAGTGGTGTTCTGGTTTCGGTTGCTCCCATATTTTTATTGCTTTACGCGGTTACTTTTTTATCGACCATGTTAACCGGCGGAATGACATTTAGTACGAAGGCTATGGCTCCAAAATTAGATCGAATGTCTCCTCTAAAGGGGGTCAAACGAATGTTTGGTATGCATGCGCTTATGGAGCTGGTTAAAGCGCTTGCAAAAGTGTTCGTTGTTTTTCTTGTTGGCTTTTTGGTCATTCGTCATGTTTTCCCTGAACTAACTCAATTAGGCAACGGAGACGTGTATTCGAGTATTGGTCAGGCTATGGATCTGGTAGCACGAAGTTTCTTTTTAATTTCTCTGTCTCTTCTTGTTATCGCACTGATTGATGTACCTTATCAAATCTGGAACCATGCCAAACAACTAAAAATGACCAAACAGGAAGTCAAAGACGAATTTAAAGAAACTGAAGGTAAACCTGAAGTTAAAAGTAAAGTTCGTCAGATGCAATATGAAATGGCACACCGAAGAATGATGGAGGCCGTTCCGGATGCTGACGTTGTGGTGACTAATCCTGAACACTATTCTGTTGCGATTAAATATGATGCAATGAGGTCAAGTGCGCCAATTGTTGTTGCCAAAGGTGTCGATGTGATTGCAATGCAAATTAGAAAAGTTGCTATCGCCAATGATGTTCCTTTGTTGGCTGCACCTCCTTTAGCCCGGGCTATCTTTCATACAACAGAGCTTGACCAGGAAATTCCTCATGGGCTGTATATGGCTGTAGCGCAGGTCTTGGCTTATGTATTCCAGTTAAATAGTTATTATCAGGGAAAAGGGGCTAAGCCTAAAACCCCCAGGAATTTACCAATACCAGAAGAGTTAAAGCATTAATCCAATCTAGTTTTTGATAGTTACTTTGAAATAAGAGTAGTAAAGATGGCAGAAATAGCAGGACAAAATTTATCTTCCAGAAGCCTTTCCGGATTGGGAACGCCTCTGCTATTACTCGTACTATTGGCGATGATGATTTTGCCAATGCCGACAATCTTACTTGATATCCTGTTTACTTTTAATATTTCTTTAGCCCTGGTTGTTATTTTGGCGACTGTTTATGCAAGTCGTCCATTAGATTTTGCAGTTTTTCCAACAATCCTATTGGTTACGACTTTGATGCGGCTAGCCCTTAATGTGGCGTCAACACGGGTGGTACTGATCAATGGTCATACCGGAGCTGGCGCTGCTGGTTCAGTCATTGAGTCTTTTGGCTCAGTGGTCATTGGCGGTAATTATGCTGTTGGTCTGGTTGTATTTGCTATTTTGGTGATTATCAACTTTGTTGTTGTGACCAAAGGTGCTGGCAGAATTTCAGAGGTCAGTGCCAGATTTACCCTGGACGCAATGCCAGGTAAACAGATGGCAATAGATGCCGATTTAAATGCCGGGCTTTTAACACAGGAAGAAGCCAGAGAAAGACGAAAGGAAGTTGCTCAGGAAGCCGATTTTTACGGAGCGATGGATGGCGCATCTAAATTTGTTAGAGGAGATGCTGTTGCCGGCCTGCTGATACTTTTGATCAATATCCTTGGTGGTGTTGCTATTGGTATGGGACAACACGGGCTAGACTTTGCAACCGCAATGCAATTTTACGCTTTGTTAACTATTGGTGATGGTTTGGTTGCGCAAATTCCAGCTTTGCTACTTTCTACTTCAGCTGCAATTATGGTGACCCGCCAAAATGCGGCGCAAAACATGAGCGAACAATTAGTGGCACAATTGATTCGTAATCCCAAAGCGTTATATGTATGTTCCGGAGTTCTTTTTACTATAGGCATTATTCCCGGAATGCCACATTTGGCATTTCTATTTTTAGCCGCAGCATCAGGTGGCTTAGGGTACTTGGTACAGAACAGGCAGGAAGTTGAAGAGGAAACTCGGGAACTGGTTGAAGCGCAACAACTTGAAGCGACGGAACCGGCACCTGTTAAGGAACTCTCATGGGAAGATGTACCACCAGTTGATCAAGTTGGACTTGAAGTTGGTTATCGCTTGATCCCTATGGTAGATCCCAATCAGGACGGAAAACTAATGGGACGAATAAAAGGAGTTCGAAAGAAGATTTCTCAAGAATTGGGCTTTCTCGTTTCTCCGGTTCATATTCGAGACAACCTGGAGCTTAGTCCGAATGCTTATCGAATTGCAATTTTGGGAGCTACTGTAGGTGAAGCTGAAGTTTTCCCGGACAAGGAGCTTGCGATTAATCCTGGTCAGGTTTTTGGACAACTCGATGGTATTAAGACTACCGATCCTGCTTTTGGTCTGGAAGCGATCTGGATTAATTCCGAGCAGAAGGACAATGCTCAGTCGTTAGGCTATACCGTGGTGGATGCGAGCACAGTAATTGCGACGCATTTAAGTCATTTACTACAGTCCCATGCTGCGGAGCTGTTCGGTCATGAAGAAGCGGAACAATTGTTAAAAGGTCTTGCCAAGACTGCGCCTAAACTGGCGGAGACTTTGGTTCCGGAATGTATTTCTCTGGGCGTTCTGGTTAAAGTTCTACAGAATTTATTGCTCGAGCAGGTGCCTATCAAAGACATCCGAACGATCGCCGAAACTTTGGCGGAATATTCCGGCCGCAGTCAAGACACCGCCATTTTAACGGCGGCAGTCAGAATCGCACTGAGCCGATTAATTATTCAAAATATCAATGGGTTACAGCCAGAAATACCCGTCGTTACACTTGCTCCTGAGTTGGAACAGATATTGCAACAATCATTAGCAGGAGATGGCAGTGACAGTGTTGGTATTGAGCCTGGTTTAGCGGATCGAATGCAAGCTTCATTAAAGTCTGTTGTTCAACAACAAGAAGCTGCAGGTCAACCGGCTATACTTTTGACCGCACCAGCACTGAGACCTTCTTTAGCTAAATTTGCTCGCTTTGGAATTAAGGGACTTCATGTATTAAGTTATCAGGAAATTCCGGACAACAAGCAGATTAAAGTAATAGCAACGGTCGGTAACACTGACAATCTCACCTGAATTGAGTCAACCAGTTGTGGTTGATGGAAAGTAATCTAATGTGAGATGACAATGAAAATCAGACGTTTCTACGGTAAAAATGTTCGAGTCGCTTTAAGAGAAGTCACAGAAGTTTTTGGTGAAGATGCCGCGATTCTTTCCAATAAAAAAGTGCCTGGCGGAGTCGAAATTATTGCGGCACTGGATTACGATGAGTCGTTAATGCCGCAGAAAAGCAGTAAGCCGAAGAGCGCTAACCCTGATCGAGAGCAACCTCACACAAATTCTTCTGTCGATATATCTACGCAGGAAGTCACCTACCAAAGCTCACAATCGATAAATGAAGATTTAGTGAAAAAGCCGCTTGAAAGGAGTGATTACCGAAACGTTGTTCTTGAAAAAGATGAGCAGCAAACAAATCCATTCGCAAATGACCTGAAACTTGATGAAGCGCAAAATTTCTCTGGTTTTTCAGCAGGATTGGAAAAACTGGTTCAGCAATCAGTAAGCAAAAACTCTACCGCCAGAAAGGAGCCAATGAACTACGCTCAAGGTCATTTCGAGGGCCACGGGGAGGCAATTCAAAATCAGGCACGCGAGTTATTAGGAAATGGTCAGGATGATCAGGCGCAGGGATTGAGAAATTCTTATTTACCAGGATTTGAAAAAGCTTCAAAAATTGAATGGTCTATGGATCCGAGCCTTCAAGCAATGAGGGAAGAGCTGGGGATGATGCGTAGTATGATGTCTGAACAGCTAAACAGTATTAACTGGGGACGATATGCTGAAAAAAATCCTGTCAGCGCGATGATTATTCGTCGCCTGACTCGACTGGGACTTTCAAATGAAATTATCGATACGATTCTTTCAAAAGTTTCAACATTGGGAGAGATGGATACCGAGTGTGTGTGGCAACAAGTTCTTGCTGTTCTTTCCAAATCTATTCCAGTGACAGAAGATGCGTTACTTGAGAATGGTGGAGTATATGCTTTGATGGGACCTACCGGAGTCGGAAAAACAACCACTATTGCGAAGCTGGCGGCTCGTTTTATTATTAAGCATGGTCCTGACTCCGTTGCCTTGATAACGACAGATAATTACCGAATAGGCGCTTTCGAGCAGTTGGCGACATTTGGAAAAATTTTAAAAATTCCGACAGCTAAAGTGTCTGAGCGACATAATCTGAATAATTTGATAAAGCGAAATGCGAACAAAAAACTAATACTAATTGATACAGCGGGTGTGAGTTCTCGTGATCCCGCAATATTTAGTCAACTTTCCTCTCTTCTGGAATCTTCTGTGGCAATTAATCGGGTTTTACTGATATCTGCGTCCTGTCAGCAGGCTGCGATTGAAAAGTCGTTTGAGCTCTTTTCTCGATTTAAGCCGCAACAGGTCATTGTTACCAAGCTTGATGAAGCAACCTCATTAGGAGAGGTTCTAACTAGCGTTATGTCGAAAAGAATGCCGGTTGCCTATACGACTGACGGACAAAGGGTTC
This sequence comes from Aliikangiella sp. G2MR2-5, assembly GCF_015687155.1. Classification (GTDB taxonomy): domain Bacteria; phylum Pseudomonadota; class Gammaproteobacteria; order Enterobacterales; family Kangiellaceae; genus Aliikangiella. The sequence continues at coordinate 274,874 of NZ_JADPQF010000001.1, forward strand.
CGGAAGATATTCGCGTAGCCCGTAGCCATCATTTGGTTTCAAAAGCTGTTTGGCTGGGTAACAAGTACTCGAAACAAACTGATGATTGGAGTCTGGCTCAGAACTTTCGCAAGTTGCGCTCTGCTTAGCTCAATTGGTGGCTAAACTTAATCGCAATAGGCTCAAAATGTTCTATGCTTAATAAGAGCGACAGGTAGGCTTGAAATTGTGCTTTGCAGCATGCTAGAAAACTATAAATGAGAGGCTCTATTTGAACCAGGTTATTGATATTGCTCAAAATTCCTCTGGAAAGCCCGTCAAGGTTATAGCGGTCACAGGTGGTAAAGGTGGGGTTGGAAAAACAAATGTTTCGGTCAACCTGTCTGTTGCCTTGTCTCAGCTGGGCCATAAAGTGATGTTACTCGATGCAGACCTGGGGTTGGCGAATGTCGATGTAATGTTAGGTCTGAAAAGCGAAAGAAACCTTTCTCACGTATTGAGAGGCGATTGTGAATTAAAGGACATTGTTGTGCATGGACCTCATGGATTGCAAATTGTTCCGGCGTCTTCCGGTACTCAAAATATGGCTGAATTATCGGCCAGAGAGCACGCAGGTATTATTCAGGCATTTAGTGATATCGGGCAAAATCTGGATTTTCTAATCGTGGACACTGCGGCGGGAATCACTGATATGGTGGTAAGTTTTACCAGAGCAGCACAGGATGTGCTCACGGTGGTGTGTGATGAGCCTACTTCTATAACCGATGCATATGCCCTGATGAAGGTGCTTAACAGAGACCATCGCATCGGTAAATTTCATGTACTAGCCAACATGGTTCACACGAGCCAGGAAGGTCGAGAACTATTTGCAAAACTGAGTGGTGTTTGTAATCGATTTCTAGATGTTACTTTGGACTACCTGGGCTCAATTCCATCAGATGAGAATGTCCGCAAAGCTGTAAAAAAGCAGAAGGCCTTAGTCGAAGCGTTTCCTCGGAGTCCCGCATCGATTGCAATAAAAAGTCTGGCAAAAAAAGTTCAACAGTGGCCTCCTCCAAGAGATGCCAGTGGGCACATAGAATTTTTTATGGAGCGGCTTGTATCAGGAGCGAGTTAGTCAAGTGTGGTTCAGGTATGTCATATATTGATACTGATTTTAAAAAAGGGCTGTAAAGCATAGGAAACAGAGCGAAGTGACAGGAGCAGATACATACAGTCAGATCCAGCAAGATAATTTTGCTGAAAGGTATGCGCCACTGGTAAAGCGTATTGCTCATCATTTGATGGCGCGGCTACCTTCTAGTGTACAGTTCGAAGATTTGCTACAAGCAGGAATGCTTGGCCTTCTTGAAGCAAAATCCAATTTTGATGCGAGCAAAGGTGCCAGTTTTGAAACATTTGCGGGTATTCGTATTCGTGGAGCAATGATCGATGAAATTAGAAGAGGAGACTGGGTTCCGCGTTCTGTACACAAGAATTCTCGTGCGATTGCAGCGGCTATTAGTGAAATAGAGCAGGAAACCGGGCGTGATGCAAGGGATACGGAAGTTGCCGAGCGAATCGGCGTAGCAGTTGAAGATTATCGACAGATGCTTATGGAAGTTAATAGTGGTCATATGATGGACTTTGAAGGTCTCGGTGTGACTGAGGACTATTTTAGTCAGGGGTTATCTGATAGCTCCATGACCCCGCACGAAAGACTGCAAAAGGAAGACTTTAGAAATTCTCTAGCTGGTGCTATCTCGTCTTTACCCGAACGGGAAAAACTGGTTCTAGCGCTTTATTATGATGAAGAACTCAACTTAAAGGAAATAGGCGAGGTTTTAGGGGTGAGTGAATCACGAGTCAGTCAAATAAACAGTCAGGCAATGCTACGATTGCAATCCCGATTAAAAGATTGGAAGAAATAAGGTTTCTTGACTAAATTTAAGTGTAACTCATTATTATTATTAAATTATTGAAAATTCCGAACGGAGATTTACCTTGGACAAAAACATGAAAATCCTGGTAGTAGATGATTTTTCGACGATGCGTCGAATAATCAAGAATCTATTACGAGACTTAGGGTTTACAAATACTCATGAAGCTGATGATGGAAACACTGCGTTACCGATGCTTCAGACCGGTAATTTTGATTTCCTGATCACCGACTGGAACATGCCCGGAATGCAAGGCATTGATCTGCTCAAGGCGGTTCGTGCGGATGAAAAACTGAAATCTATTCCAGTGTTAATGGTGACCGCAGAGTCTAAACGCGAGCAAATTATTGAAGCGGCACAAGCAGGAGTTAATGGGTATATAGTTAAACCTTTCACCGCTGCGACTCTGAATGAAAAGCTAGGCAAAATCTTTGAGCGAATCGACGGTTAGTCGGTTCTCGGTTTCAAAAAGGAAATCATATGATGAAGCTTTCGGATAAAGAGCAGCTCCAGCAAACAATTGAGCTTACTCGGGCTTTACTAAGCGATCTAGAAAATGAAGAAATCCAAAGTGCACAAGATAAAATTGAAGCACTTTCAGGTAATGGTGATGAAGATCTTTTTGTCGAAATTGGAAAATTGACTCGTCGCTTACACGAGGCTTTAAACTCATTCAGATTAGATACACGGATAACAGATATTGCTGCTTCTGAAATTCCAGATGCAAAAGACCGGCTAAATTATGTAATAGAACGTACCGAAGAAGCCGCAAACAAAACTATGGATAAGGTCGAACATTGTAACCAGTTGGCTGATGTTATTGCTAAAGATTCACAAGAGCTGTTAAGCGAGTGGCAAAAATTGTATCGTCGAGAGTTAGCGCCCGGGGATTTTCGTAAATTATGTAAAAGAATCGAGTCTCATCTGGAAAAGAATAAGAACTCAGCGGAAAAGCTCAATTCGGAGCTTTCTGATGTGTTACTTGCACAAGACTATCAAGATCTAACCGGACAAGTGATCAGACAGGTTATTACTCTTGTTCATGATGTAGAAGAGAGTATGGTCAATGTAATAAAAATGTTTGGTAGTATCGATCGTTACCAGGCCGCCAAAGGAAAAATTCTTCAACCCAAAGGCAGCGAAGGTCCTATTGTTAATAAGGATAAAAGGAATGATGTAGTTAGTGGTCAGGATGAAGTAGACGACTTGCTTTCGAGTTTGGGCTTTTAGGGGTGAATGAATGTCGTTTGAAGCCGATGAGGAAATCCTACAAGACTTTTTAATCGAGGCGGGAGAAATCCTCGAAACAATGTCTGAGCAGTTAGTCGCCCTGGAAAATGAGCCTGGAGATATGGATCTTCTTAATGGCATATTTAGAGGATTTCATACTGTTAAAGGTGGCGCAGGTTTCCTCGCACTCGAACCATTGGTAGAAATATGTCATATCACCGAAAACATATTTGACATTCTTCGTAATGGAGAAAGAACTGCCGATGCTGATTTGATGGACCAGATACTAAAGGCTCTGGATATCATCAATGACATGTTTGAAGAGGTCAGAAGCGGACAGTATCCAACGGCAGCAGCCCCTGAATTTCTTAAAGTACTAGAAACCTATGCTGTTGCTGATTCTGCCGACTCAGCCAAGGAGGTAGCGCAACCTACAGAAACAGCTGGGACGGAATCTGGCGCTAGTCATGCTGCGACTGCTGACGATATAGTGTTATTTGATGAGTCAGATGAACCAGGCAAAACTGCTGAGTCTGACGAAATAACGGATGAAGAGTTTGATGCGCTACTTGATGAGCTTAGTTCAAAAGACGATGGTTCCAAGAAGGCAAAAGCTGAAACATCGAATACTGCAAGCGATGATATTACAGATGAAGAATTTGAAGCGCTGCTGGATGAACTCCATGGAGAAGGAAAGTTTTCAGGAACTACCCAGGACGGCAAGAAAGAAGCAACAGCCAACAATAAATCCGAACCGATTAAACCAGAAAGTGACGATATAACAGATGAAGAGTTTGAGGCGTTGCTGGATGAACTTCATGGTAAGGGTGGTGCTGTTACTACCGAAAATATTAAAGGCGAGGATTCATCGGCTAAGTCTCCACAAGAGAGCAAAGATGACGACCTAATCAATGATGATGAATTTGAAGCTCTGCTCGATCAACTTCACGGTACAGGAAAAGGCCCATCGCTAGCGGAAAAGACTGACAAGACCGAAGAAGATACTTCAGCCTCATCAGGCAAAAGTCAAGAAGCACCCCAATCAAAAGCAACGGCAAAACCAGCTAGTCAGAAAGCAACTGAAGAGCCAGTTAAACCGACACAGGCTGCTCCTGTCGCTGCGAAGAAACCGATCCCCAAGAAAAACGCACCTGCAAACGTTACAGAAGCAACCGTTAGAGTTGATACAAAACGTCTTGACGATATCATGAATATGGTTGGTGAACTGGTGCTTGCCCGTAACCGACTAATTACTTTAGGGCAATCTAACCAGGATGAAGATTTAACCAAGGCAATTGCTAACCTCGACATAGTTACCGGCGACCTTCAGGGAGCGGTAATGAAAACTCGAATGCAGCCCATCAAGAAAGTATTCGGCAGGTTTCCGCGAGTTGTAAGAGATCTCGCGAGGAGTCTCAAAAAGGAGATAAACCTGGAAATGGTTGGTGAGGAAACTGATCTGGATAAAAACCTGGTAGAGGCATTAGCCGATCCTTTGGTTCACCTTGTCAGAAACTCTGTTGATCACGGAATAGAGTCTCCGGAAGACCGCGTCGCTGCCGGTAAGCCTCGCTCCGGGAAAATTATTTTGTCTGCTGCTCAAGAGGGTGACCATATTCTCCTGGCAATACAAGATGACGGTAAAGGAATGGATGCCGATCTTCTCAGGAATATTGCTGTTTCAAAAGGGCTGATGGATAAGGACGCTGCAGATCGGCTAACTCCACAAGAATGTTATAACCTGATATTTATGGCTGGCTTTTCAACCAAGCAGGAGATTTCTGATATTTCAGGTCGTGGCGTTGGAATGGATGTTGTAAAAACTAAAATTACTCAGCTGAATGGCTCTTTATCTATTGATTCGACGATAGGTGTTGGGACGAAAATTTCAATAAAAGTTCCCCTTACACTTGCTATTCTGCCAACACTTATGGTGAAAGTAAAAGAACAGTCTTTTGCATTGCCATTAACTTCTGTAAATGAAATTTTTCATCTGGATTTAACCAAAACTAATATTGTCGATGGGCAGCTAGTGATTGTTGTACGTGACAAGGCTCTTCCTCTTTTCTATCTGGGCGAATGGCTCTCAAAACATGGAATGTATGGGGAACGACAAAAAGAAGGTCATGTAGTGCTCGTTCAAGTAGGAACTCAAAGGGTAGGATTTGTAGTTGATTCTTTAATTGGACAGGAAGAAGTTGTTATAAAACCGTTAGGTAAATCTCTTCAGGGCACACCAGGAATGGCTGGAGCAACTATTACTAGTGATGGTGGTATCGCTTTGATAATCGATATTCCTAGTCTACTAAAACATTATGCTGGTTAAACTGGAACTGAATAGCGCTTTTTATTGGAGTCGTGAATGCCAATTAAAGTATTAATAGTCGATGACTCACAATTCTTTTGTAGAAGGGTGGGGTCGATTTTGCATTCCGCTCACGATATTGAAGTGGTGGGAATCGCCAACAATGGACAAGAAGCGATACAAAAAGCCGAAAAGCTGCAACCTGATGTAATTACTCTTGATGTTGAAATGCCGGTGATGGATGGTGTTACTGCATTGAAACAAATTGTCAAGGTTTGCAATGCGCGCGTGCTAATGTTGTCTTCTCTCACCTATGAAAATGCGAAGATAACTTTAGATGCACTGGATGCAGGAGCTACGGATTTTCTACTCAAGTCTTATGAATCTTTATCGTCAGACAGCAGTGGACTGGTTGTTCAACTGCAAAAGAAAATTAGAGAATTAGGAAGAGCAAAAAGCTTTAAGATGTTGCAGCCGGCTAAACCCACTGCACAAAAGCCAGAGCCTAAGAAAACAACATCTCCAACCTCACGACCCGAAGCAAAACCAGCGATCCCCCCAAGTCGTGGAGTTTCAAAAATAAAACCGGATACAAAGCTAATTGTAATAGGCGCTTCGACGGGTGGACCGGTCGCTCTGCAAAAGGTTTTGTCTCCTTTACCTTCAAATTACCCTTTTCCAATCACCGTAACGCAGCACATGCCGGGCACTTTTACCGGGGCATTTGCGACACGTATGAACTCGCTTTGTAATTTAAATGTTGTAGAAGCGCAAGATGGTATGCGACTGGAAAGAGGAACTGTTTATATCGCTCCAGGTGGGAAGCAAATGGTCTTTGAAGGAACCTCTAGTCCAAGAATTCGAATCCGTCCAACTGATGCCCGTATCCCTTTCGCACCATCAGTGGATGTAACATTTGGTTCAGCATCAAAAATTTTTGGAGGAAAAATATTGGCGATTGTACTCACTGGAATGGGGGCTGATGGTACTGAAGGTGGGCGATTGATAAAAGCAAAAGGCGGTACTATCTGGGCACAAGATGAAGCGACTTGCGTTGTCTATGGCATGCCAATGTCAATCACCAAAGCTGGCCTTACGGATAGTCAGCTACCGATTGAACAATTCTCAAGAGCGCTATTGCAATAGGAATGCTATGGATAGATTAACCTTCCTGGGAATAATAATTGCAATTGCCGCTATCTTTGGTGGTCAACTTCTCGAAGGCGGAAGTATTGATGCCCTTTTAGACTGGGCTGCTTTTGTTATCGTTGTAGGCGGAAGTGCCGGAGCGGTAATGGTGCAATCACATAGTCAAACATTTTTCAATGCCATGAAAATTTCCGTGTGGGCATTTGTTCCACCTACACAGCCAGTAGAACAGGGGATTACCAGAGTAGCAGCATGGAGTAACCTGGCTCGAAGAGAAGGCTTGCTAGGGTTGGAAAAGAACATCGACGACTCACTAGAGCCTTTTATTTTGAAAGGATTAAATATGCTGGTGGATGGAAATGATTCCGACGCAATCCGCAAGGCAATGTATGTCGAACTGGATGTTCTCGACAAAGAACTTTTGAAAGCCGCAAAAGTTTTTGAGTCAATGGGAGGATACTCTCCGACGCTTGGTATCGTAGGAGCTGTTTTAGGACTGATTCATGTGATGGGTAACTTGAGTAATCCTGAATTGTTGGGCGCAGGAATTGCGACAGCATTTGTTGCGACTATCTACGGTGTTGGATTTGCGAATCTGTTTTTTATTCCGGTTTATCATAAATTAAGAGCGGTAATCGAAGAACAGTCTCAATATCGCGAGATGATAATTGAAGGTATTGCCTGCATTGCAGAAGGAGAAAACCCAAGAGTTATTGAAGGAAAGCTGAGCGGCTATCTTGCGCGGTGAAATCATGCGTCGTAATAAACCTAACCTTATGGATGAAGAGCAGGATACAAGCCGCTGGCTGATTTCTTATGCTGATTTCATCACCCTTCTTTTTGCCTTCTTTGTTGTGATGTATTCTATTTCACAAGTCAATGAAACCAAATATAAAATACTTTCAGAATCATTAGTTCAAGCTTTTGATACTCCGGTAAAGAGTATGAAACCTATCCAGATTGGAGAAGTTAACCGATCTGAAGCTCTGGTATCCGACAATAATGAAGAGCGACCCGAAATTGAAGCAGAAAAAGTTGAGTCAGGTGAAAAACAAACTGAAAACTATGCATCAACTGAAGAGTTTAAAGAACTCGAGAATGGCTTGCGCGAATCTTTGGGAGACTTAATCGAACAGGAACTGGCGGATATAACCAGCGATGAAAACTGGATTAATATTAATTTGCGTAGCGGTCTGTTATTCCCATCAGGAAGTGATGATCTTAATGACAATGCAGGTCCATTGATGGAAGAAGTATCTAAACATCTAAATAGCAATTTACAAATGATATTGGTCCACGGACATACCGATAATATACCCATTGATACTGAACGTTTTCCATCGAATTGGGAACTATCGAGTGCCCGAGGAGTTGCTGTGGTACGGAAATTGCAAAATATGGGAGTGCAGCCTTCTCGAATGAGTGTTGAAGGTCACGGACAGTTCCAGCCTGTTGCAAGTAACGATACGCCTGAAGGCCGAGCTAAAAATCGTCGTGTAGTGATATCAATTTCAAGAAAGCAGAGGGTTGACAAAGTTGATGAGGAGCCGAAGGTAGAGCCTTCGGCGGAAGAAAAAACGCAAGAGAAGCCGCAAAAGGATGTAGAGCCCGAGTTTAAAGTCATTCGGCTTCCCGGAGGCGGAATTTTGATCCGCGGCAAGGACTTGCCGGAAGATAAAAAAGATAATGCAGATGCTAGTAAGAATAATGACTCTGCGGAGAGTGAAAACTAACTCACAATTGGTTTGATATTTTACTCGATATCGTTATCAAGTGGCGACTGTCGGTAAATAATAAAGGTAAATAAATTGAAAGTTTGGACTGTCGCAAATCAGAAAGGAGGTGTAGGTAAAACCACTACGGTTGCCGCACTTGCGGGCATTCTATCTGAAAGGGGATATAGAGTATTAATGATAGATAGCGATCCTCATGCGTCGCTTACTGCTTACTTTGGTTTTGACAGTGAGAAGCTAAAAGTAAACTTGTTTAACTGGTTTTCTGAAACACCAACATCAACAGTTCAAGCAGTGGATATGTTGATTCGGCTTGACGAGAAAAATATTAGTCTTATGCCTGCTTCTTTGAGTCTTGCTACTTTAGACAAGCGATTTTCTGGAAGAGAAGGTATGGGACTGATATTTTCGCGAGTTCTTAAACTAATGGTAAATGAGTTTGATTTCGTGCTAATAGACTGCCCTCCTGTCCTGGGGGTCTTACTGATTAATGCCCTGGCTGCTTGTCAGCAACTGGTGATTCCTGTGCAAACTGAGTTTTTAGCGCTTAAAGGTTTGGAACGTATGATGAATACATTAAATATGGTGATTAAAGCTCAGCATCATACGATAGGGTATACTATTGTTCCAACGATGTTTGATAGGAGAACCAAAGCCTCAATACAAGCGCTTAGAAATATGAGAGATGAATTTGGAATTCACCTGTGGGAAAAAGTGATTCCAGTTGACACAAAGTTCAGAGATGCATCAAGACAGCATCAAACTCCAAGTAATGCCTATCCTGAAACACACGGTGTACAGGCCTATTACAAATTGGCAGACACCCTGGTGGCGCTATCTAAAGACCATAAAGTAGCGTAAGCAAAGTGCCATGAAATTAAATAAACCGCCAGTTTCACAAGAGCAATCGCTTCTGGAAGAGTATGTCGATTTTCTACTGACAGATCGTTCTAACGTAACCCCCATACACGCAAAAAAATCATTGGAAGCCTCGAGTAGTAGCGAAAAGAATGCTTCTGAAATTCCAAAACTAATAACTATCGAAAAGCCCAAAGAAGAAAGTTCGAAGAAATCTTTAAGCGCTAACAAAAATGGTGGCGAAGATGGTGAAAGTACATCTTCGAAAAATAATATTAAAGAGCATTCAGAGCGAAGTTCGATTGAGAGTGAAGAATATACCTCGGACTTTACAACGGAACCAGCTAAGGAGTTGAATAATGAATCGGATAAGGCTACTGAAGAGAATTTGATTAAAAAGCCGCGTACTCAGTTTAGTTCCGAAGGTAGAGAAAACCATGAGAAATACTCAGAGCTGAACTTGGAAAATGATAACAAGATACACCATCAGGCAAACGATTTTAGCTTGGAAGCTGAAGAAGAAGAGGCAAAGAAATGGGATGCTGTTCTTACTAGTGAAATAGAGAATCAATTATCAAGGGGTGATGATGTCATTAAGAGTAATATCGATGAAAGTATTCAAAAAGAAAGTTTTAATTTAAATGTGAGTAATCATGAAAAGATTGTAAGAACTAATCATGTTGAGGCTGAGTCAAGTCAAATTAATAAAATTGTTGATGAATATTTGCCACACAAGGATGAACGGCTTGCAGGAGTAGAAAGACTACTTGCGAGAATTTCAGCTGCCTCTCAACCGGCAGTGAATATTCCTGAAACTGAACTTAAAAGTGACTCAGGAAGCAAAGGAAAAGTACACACCGTTTCTGATGAAGTTTCTAAAACCGAAATATCTGCCAAGGCTGCTGAAGCAACGTTTCAGCAGCGCGCTCCTCAAAAATTAAAGAAGATTCTACCAAATGTTTTCCAGACTTTAATTTTCAAAGTAGGAAAAATGCCTCTCGCTGTTCCTCTCCTCAAACTGGGTGGAATCGTAAAAATTTCCGGGGAGGATATTACACCCTTAGTCGGAACACCCGATTGGTTTATTGGATTGGTTCCAAATGACAGAGGTAATTTAATGGTTGTTGATACTCAGCGATTCTTGATGCCGGAGCAATCCTCCAAGCCTTCGAGTGAAATGAACTACGAATACTTGATACTGCTGGACGACTCAAATTGGGCTTTAGCCTGCAACTCTGTTGGTGATGCCAAGAACCTGACAGAGAATGATATTCGTTGGTCAGAAAGGTCTTCCAGGCGACCCTGGTTTGCAGGTATGGTTGTCGATTATATGAGTGCGCTTATTGAAGTGGATGAGCTTATCAACATGTTGGCTGAAACCATTGTTGACTAGTTTTAATATTTTGTAGGGAGGAAAGCAGAACCTTTGAATTACAAAGGCTCTGCTACTATCATTAACTTTCTTGCAACTTATCCAGATGAACATCCATTTGAGGGTATGGGATGGAAATGTTTGCGTCGTCAAATGCCAGCTTTACATTTTCATGAGTGTCATAAAAAACGCTCCAGTAGTCGGAGGAATTAACCCACGGACGGACTACAAAATTTATCGACGAATCTGCAAGTTCGGAAACAGCAACCAAGGGGGCAGGATCTTTCAATATCCGATCATCTTTCTCCAATACGTCCAATAAAACTGTTTTGGCTTTTTTGATATCATCGTCGTAGCCAATACCAAAGATCATGTCAACTCGCCTGGTTTCTTTGGCTGAATAATTAGTGATGACATCGCCATAAATTTTTCCATTAGGTACGATCATTTGCTTGTTGTCACCTGTTCTCAACTGAGTCGTAAAAATAGTGATTTTTTCTACTACTCCTGCAATACCTGCAACATCTACAAAATCTCCATTTTTGAATGGTCGAAAAACAATTAGCATTACTCCCGCAGCAAAATTTTGCAGCGAACTTTGTAATGACAGACCAACAGCCAAGCCTGCTGCACCGATTAGAGCAACCAGGGACGTAGTATCAACTCCAAGTTGTCCTAACGCTGCCACAATAACAAAAAGAAGTAGCAGGCTATGAACAATCCCAGAAATAAAGTCGATTAGGATTTTATCGACACTCGCTTTTTTCATGAGGCTTTTGGTTAACTTGGTAAAGGCATTAACAACCCATTTACCGATGATAAAAATGATGAGTGCAAATAAAAAATTCAGGCCGTAAGGAATAACATAGTTATCTATAATTTGTTGTATTGACTCTTGTGACAATTCCATTTTTTTCTCCAGGACAAAAAGGCCTGTAGTAACAGGCCTTTTTGTCATACTTTATTGAGCTTTAGTGACGGTGGTCTTTATTTCTGCTTGTACCCGGCGATTAGCTGCTCGACCTTCAGCTGTATCGTTAGTCGCGACTGGTTTTGCCTCGCCCATACCTATAGACTTTACTCTGGATGCGTCAATATCAAACCTGCTAATCAGAAATTGACGAACTGCATCGGCACGCTTTTGTGATAGCTGCTGATTGTAGGTAGCTGCTCCACGAGAGTCAGTATGCCCTTCGATGACCACCGATGTGTCGGGATAGCTACGCATAAAAGATGCAACGCGGCCTATTTCATTTGCGTATTCATCCCCAATTACATCACTGTTATTTGCAAACTTAACATTTAAAGTAATCGAAACATTTTCTGTCAGCATTTTGCGACAGCCTTTGTCATCGACTTTAGCTCCGGCTGGCGTATTTGCACATTGATCTTGCGAGTCTTTTACTCCGTCTTTATCCGAATCCAGTTCACAGCCACTGGCATCAACTTTCACACCTGCAGGGGTGGTCGGACACTTGTCTTGCATGTCTGAAATACCATCATTATCGCTGTCTTTATGTTTGGACGGAACCGGCGGTGCTTTTTTTGGAGATTGACTTCGACTGGCAGAAGAACCACCAAAGAGATATTTGAAACCCAAATAACCGACAACATTCATATCAGACATCTCATCAATGAAATGAGCGTCAGTGCCTAGTACAAAAGAAGCCTTATTATTTAGTGCTATGTCATACCCAAAGCCAAGTTTTAGTGCAGAGTCATCCATTGTCGCTGGCACACTTTCGTAGCTCCCAAGGCCCATTCGTAAGTACCAGCTGTTATCACCCTTTTTGTCAAAGCGATATTCGCCAAATATTGACCCGAACTCAACTTCAGTGTCTACCAACGAGTAGGATTGTGCATCCAATTTAGTATAATCCAGCTCAATCGACCAGTGGTCATTTATCTGATAACCCAAGCCTAAGATGAGATCTTCTTCTTCTAAAAGATCAATTGTATTGTCAAAGGCATACTTGCCATATCCAACAGATACCAGAAGGCCTGATGATTCATTATCGCTGGCATTTGCATTCAGCGTACTAAATGACAACGCAGAAATAATTAGGTACTTGAATAGTTTCACGGTTAATCCCTCGTAATTGTGTGCTTATTGTTCTCTTTTAACTTCACAGATGTTGTAGCTTGACAAGAACTTTTCGGAAAGTATTGAGTAGACTTTCTCTTGCAATGCAGCTCTATAATCCAGGTGAATTATACGAGTTGTATACTGGTCGAACAAGCTATTAGATATTTCGTTAATAGGGAACAGCTATTTCTTGTTTTATTTGCCTTGTGGTAGCCATGGCTTGGCAGTATATTTTATGGATAAGTTTTGTTTGATACGAAAAATGCAAGTTAAATGAATATGAAGATTCTACTGCTGTCTGGTTATGACGCAGTAAGCCACAAGTATTGGCGCGAATTATTGGCAAAGAACTTACCTGAGTTCGAGTGGACTCAACTCGCTCTCCCTGATCGCTATTTTCAATGGCGAGTAAGAGGAAATAGTCTTACTTTTGCCAAAAAGTTTGCCGATATACTTTCCAGAGATTATGACCTTCTTATTGTTACTTCGATGGTGGACCTGGTGTCGCTACGAGGAATGGTGCCAAAGTTAGCCAGTATTCCTAATCTTGTATATTGCCACGAGAATCAATTTGACTATCCGGTAACAGCTCATCAGTCTGAAATGATAAATATCCAGCTTACTAATATATATACTTTAGTTTGTGCTGACAGAGTTATTTTCAATTCAGCCTATAATCTTGCTACTTCACTGAGCGGGGTAAGAAACTTCTTAAAGAAAATGCCGGATGAGGTGCCCGATAATCTGGTAGAGCTAATTGAGAGTAAGAGTTTTGTACTACCGGTTCCAATAGAGTCGCAGCCAGAAAATGCTAAGGAAAAAAGAGCTCCAATGCCAGTCATTTTGTGGAATCATCGTTGGGAGTATGATAAGCAGCCTGAAGTTTTTTTTGAAGCTTTAACTCGGTTGAAGTCTGCAGGATATAAATTTAGGTTAAATATTCTGGGACAATCTTTCAGGAAGCAACCAGAGTGTTTTGAAAAGGCAAGAGAACGACTTAAAGATGAAATATTAAACTGGGGATATCAGCCCAAAGCGGTCTATTGGAAATGTCTTAGCCAATCAGATATTGTTGTTTCGACTGCACTGCATGACTTTCAGGGGCTAAGTACTCTTGAAGCTATTCATTGTGGGGCGACCCCGGTTGTACCGGACAGGGTTGCCTATCCGGAATATGTGCCTGATAGCCTGAGGTATAAGCTTGGTGAAGGTATCGATGAGGCGGAACAGCTTTTTAGCCTGCTGGTCAGCCTGTTAAATCATAACCAGCTACCTGAAGTTGATGTGAGCCAATATCTTACGTCGAATATCATTCCGCAGTATCGTAAACAAATCATTGATTTATTAGGAAATACAAGCGAAACACGAGTTTGAGAATCTGAGATTTATCTTCTATATTCAAAAGGGATATTGTTATTTAATCAAGAAAATTACTTTCGCGAAATACTTCTGAAAAACTTCAGAGGTTAGAAAAGGGGAAACTTGCTGACAGGAGGTCTGAACTAGCGAAAGCGAATAATGAAGAGATAATCGATAAATGATTCAATTTAAATCTATCAGAACTGAACTAACCACCTATCTGACTGCCGCCTTAGCACTGATCTTAATTATTATTGCAGCCATTTACATCCGCAATGGAGCAAACGGTACTCGTGAGAGGGTCGAGGAAGGGCTCATTAAAACGCTGTCATTACAAACTCTGGAAATAGAGTCTTTTATTAAAGGACACGGACAGGTTGTTGAAACAATGACGGCTTCCCCGCAGCTGACTTCGTGGTTTGATAATTATCGAGAACGGCAAAAGGACTTATCTGCAGATCCTGACTTCCCTAAAATATTACAGCTGTTTAAAAATCTGGCGCAAAGAGATGCAAATACCAAAGCTGTATTTTTTGCTAGTGCTGCGACTGGCGAGTATTTTGATAGTACTAATGGACGTTACTATGGAGATGGATCCTATTACGCCACCAAGCGACCATGGTGGGGAGAAGCGGTAAAGAAAAACCGTTTATTTATAACTCAGCCAGAAGAAGATTATGTTGATAAGACGATTGTGTCTTCGGTTAAAAAAACAGTTTACAACGAAAAAGGAGAACTGATAGGAATCGCTGGAACAGATATTCTTCTTTCTACGTTGGAAAAAGCGATCGCTTCCCAGTTAAAGTATCAAGGTAAAGGCTTACCCTTTATGGTAAACAGGGATGGACGAATCATATTATTCCCGGCGGACAAGGAAGTTGTGAAACCAGACTCAGATCTGGGACAGGTTGATTCCAGTCTCAATCATGCAAGCGGTTTTGCACGGTTAAAGCAAATGATTGCGGGACAAGCCAATGGAATAATTCAGGTTACCTGGAATAATGAGGATTATATTGCGGCATTTGATAGTATTTCATTGGAGGCACCATATGTTGACTGGGCTGCAGGAATCCTTATTTCCGATGAAGTGATTTCTGGACCTATCAATGATAGTGTTTGGTCATCTATTTTTGCTGTCGTGATAATTTTGCTACTTGTCGGCACCACTATCTGGTTGGTGAGCTTGAAAATCGTACAACCTCTCAAAAAGCTGGTAAATGCAATCTATGATGTTGCTCATGGTGAAGGCGATCTGACTCAGCGAATTGAAATTGAGAGCCAAAATGAGGTTGGAGAGTTTGCCGAGCAGTTCAACTATTTTATCGAACGAATACACGAGCTAATCAAGCTAAATAAAGCGACTGTTGATGAAGTTATTGAGAGTGCTGTACATGTTGCAGAGCTTAGTAAACAAAGTCGTCACAAAGCTGAAGAACAGAGAAGTTCGATTGATATGGTGGCAACTGCGGCTGAAGAACTCAGTTATTCGGTCAATGGTGTCTCAGTTAATTCTGATGTGGCCTCCAGTTCGGCTGATGAAGCCGAGGAGCAGATCAGCAAGGGAGCAGTTGTTGTTCATGAAGCATCTGACAGTATCGAAACTCTGGCAAATACAGTAAAAGAAGCAGCCGAGGTAGTTAACAAATTGAATAATGATTCTTCCAAAATTGGTGAAGTATTGGAAGTCATTAAGAGTATTGCCGAGCAAACTAATTTGCTTGCCTTAAATGCTGCTATTGAAGCTGCCCGAGCGGGCGATCAAGGACGCGGCTTTGCTGTCGTCGCAGATGAGGTTCGCTCACTTGCTAGTCGCACTCAGGAGTCAACTGAGTCAATTCATAAAATTATTGAAGGACTTCAAAATAATGCGAGGGATGCGGTAGAGGCAATGCAAAAAGGAACGTCTCATGCTGAACAGGGGGTAGAAAAAACGGTCCAGGTTCAGTCAGTACTGGATCGCATCACTCAGGCTATTACTGAGATTAAGAAGCAATCAACAGAGATCGCTAGCTCTACCGGGGAACAAGCTAAAGCATCCGAAGAAATCACTCAAAGAGCTGCCGGAATAAGGCAAATGTCTGAAGATACTGTTAGTTTTATGACCCAGGTTCATACCGGAGTAGAGCAACAGAATCGGGACGTTGAAAAGCTTGCTGAGCTGGTAGGTAGATTCAAAATATAGCAATAATGATATAGATAGGCTTATAATTACTTGAAATATAAGCCTTTTCTCTCCTCTGACAGCTACTGCCACTATTTTTCGACTAATAATTTGTTGAACCGAACTTCTTTATGGTTGCTTAACTAACAATTGTCGCCAAACCGCTTTAAAATAGGGTACAATTCTGCCCCTTTTTTGTATTGTTTATTATTAGCGCACGATTTTATTTATGTCTTACACCCAGTATATTCGCAACTTTTCGATAATTGCCCATATTGACCACGGCAAGTCGACCTTGTCCGATCGCTTGATTCAGGAATGTGGCGGGCTCACTGAGCGTGAGATGTCTGAGCAAGTCTTAGATTCAATGGATCTTGAGAGAGAGCGTGGAATAACCATCAAAGCTCAAAGTGTTACCCTTAATTACAAAGCAAAAGATGGAAATAACTACCAGCTTAACTTTATTGATACGCCCGGACATGTTGACTTTTCTTATGAAGTTTCGCGTTCGTTAGCCGCTTGCGAAGGGGCATTATTAGTTGTTGACGCCGGTCAGGGCGTCGAAGCGCAAACGCTTGCAAACTGCTATACCGCGATTGAACAGGATCTGGAAGTGATTCCTGTGTTAAATAAAATTGATTTGCCTCAAGCGGATCCAGATCGAGTTGCGCAGGAAATAGAAGATATTATCGGACTAGAAGCGCTGGATGCTGTTCAGTGCAGTGCTAAAACCGGAGTAGGTATTGAAGATTTGCTTGAAGATCTGGTCGCGAAGATCCCCGCTCCTCAAGGGGATCCTGACGCTCCTTTACAAGCCTTGATCATTGATTCCTGGTTCGACAACTATTTAGGTGTAGTGTCTTTGGTACGTGTCGTACAAGGGACTCTCAAGAAAGGTGAGAAAATGCAGGTTATGTCGACGGGCAAAGCTCACCTTGTTGATTTTGTTGGAATTTTTACTCCGAAAAGACATGACTTGCCTGAACTCAAAGCGGGAGAAGTTGGTTACGTTATAGCTGGTATTAAGGAAATACAGGGAGCTCCGGTTGGAGATACCTTAACCACTTTTAAAAATCCTGCTGAGAAACCTCTCCCGGGTTTCCAGAAAGTTAAGCCGCAGGTATACGCAGGAATGTTTCCTGTGTCCTCTGATGATTATGAAGCGTTCAGAGATGCGCTGGCTAAACTGAGCTTGAACGATGCATCTCTTTCTATGAGCCGGAAAATTCGACTGCATTGGGCTTTGGTTTCCGTTGCGGGTTCCTTGGAATGCTCCACATGGAAATTATTCAGGAACGGCTGGAGCGGGAATATGATCTTGATTTGATTACAACTGCACCGACTGTAGTTTATGAAATCATTTCCAGTAAGGGGGAGACTGTTTATGTAGACAACCCCTCAAAACTGCCTGACCCGGGCGAGATCAGTGAAATGCGTGAACCTATCGTAGAGGCCAACATACTGGTTCCTCAGGATCATCTGGGCAGTGTCATCACCTTGTGTGTGGAAAAACGCGGGGTCCAAACCAAGATGGAGTATGCGGGAACTCAGGTTTCTTTAACCTATCATATTCCTATGAACGAGGTTGTACTCGACTTTTTTGACCGTCTCAAGTCCGTCAGCAGAGGCTATGCATCATTAGATTACAATTTTATACGATTTGAACCTGCTGATTTAGTTAGACTGGATATCCTTATCAATGGCGATAAGGTCGATGCTCTGGCCATCATCGTGCATAAAGAGCAAGCCCAGTATAGAGGGCGTGAGCTGGTTGAAAAAATGCGTGAACTAATTCCGCGTCAAATGTTCGAAGTAGCTATACAGGCTGCGATTGGTAATCACGTTATCGCTCGCTCAACGGTAAAGGCGTTGCGTAAGAACGTAACAGCCAAATGTTACGGTGGTGATGTCAGTCGTAAACGAAAACTTCTGGAAAAACAGAAAGCAGGTAAAAAGCGAATGAAAAAAGTTGGCCGGGTGGAAATACCTCAAAATGCTTTTCTTGCTGTATTACAAGTTGGTAAGGACTAACTAAAACTAAAATTTTAAGGAATTTAAATGAGCAGTAATTATGGGCTAATTCTTGTTCTGCTGACCTTTATATCGGGTTTGGTGTGGTTAATAGATACATTAACTGCAGGAAAAGAAAGAAAAAAAGCTATTGCCAAATTAAAAGAAGAGGTCAAAGAACCAAGTAAAGAAGCTATCGAAGCGGTAGCAAAAGAGCCTGTTCACGTAGATTATGCCAAGTCATTTTTCCCGATTCTTCTTTTCATCGTGGTTCTTCGGTCATTTCTCTATGAACCTTTTCAGATTCCCTCTGCCTCAATGAAACCAACGCTCACTGAAGGAGACTTTATTCTGGTTAATAAATTTAGCTATGGTTTGAGACTTCCAGTTACTTCTACTAAGTTTGTCGACATTGGTATGCCTGAGCGCGGAGATGTTGCTGTTTTTCGCCCACTACATCGACCTGAAGAAGACTATATTAAGAGAATCGTTGGCTTACCTGGTGATACAGTTGTCTACACTCGTAACAAAGAGCTTTTTATTGAGCCTGCTTGCGCAGCGGGTACTCCTGTAGAGGAATGTCCGAAAAAAATCCATATTAAGAAAACCAAAGTTTCTGATGAGATGTATATCGATGAAAACCCTGATACAGGTGATAAGAAATATAACTATCTGTTTACAGAAGTTTTGGGGGATGCTGAGCACGGTATTCTGAATAATCCTAACAGAAGACAGATTAATCAGTTTGGTATGGGCTATGACATGACCTTTCGGGTACCTGAGAACTCCTATTTTGTTATGGGGGATAACCGTGACAACAGCGCAGATAGCCGTTATTGGCCAGATAATATGCACTTTGTTCCAGAAGAGCAGCTGGTAGGACAGGCTGTAGCTGTCTGGCTCCATCTGGACTTTGGCATTAAAGCCAAAGGATTTAGCTGGATACCCACGGGAATAGATATAGGGCGTATTGGCGCAATTGAGTAGTTAGTTATGCTATGATATATCTATATTTTCCAATTAGTTAGGAATAATAGCTTATGAAACATCTCAATAACTCGCGGCAACATGGGGCAACCATGTGGACAACTTTGTCCTTCGTTTTGATGATCGGCTTTATCGCTTTTCTTGCCTTTAAACTAAGCCAGGCTTACCTTGATCATGGAATTGTTCGAGGTTCGATGCAGGAAATTGCAAATCACCATGAGTTCCAGCGTATGACTGCCAAGCAAATTGCTGAGAGTATCAAGAAGCGTCTGATTATCGATAGTATCAGAGATTTTGACAAAGATGCTTTTAAGGTGGTGCGTGAGAAGTCAGGAGAAAAGTACATTCTTATTGATTATTCCAAAACAGTTCATATCGCTGGTAATGTTTCTGCCCTGGTCGAATTTAAAGAAGAAATTCGACCGGAACGGAAGTAAAGCCTCCTAGAATCGCTTTGTAAAAGTAGCTCAATGTATCCTGGAAACAATCTAAAAAAACTTCAGTCTCGAATCGACTACCAGTTCGTTGATGTCGAATATTTGAAGCAAGCTTTGACACATCGCTCCGCGAGTAGTCAGCATAATGAGCGTCTGGAGTTTCTTGGGGATGCAGTGCTAGGCAATATTATAGCGCTTAAACTTTTTCAATTGTTTCCTGATGCTGACGAAGGTCAGTTGAGCAGGCTAAGAGCTTTTCTGGTTAAAGAGAAAGCGTTGTTTGAGTTAGCGCAAGAGCTCGCGCTTGGTGATTTCCTGAAACTAGGAAGCGGAGAGCTTAAAAGCGGTGGTTTCCGACGAGCTTCGATTCTTTCCGATGCCTTTGAAGCGCTCATTGGTGCAGTTTATCTCGATGGTGGCTTTGATAAAACTCAGAGTATGGTTCTTAGTCTATATAAGGAAAAGCTATCTTCACTATCTTTGGATATGGCTGAGAAAGATCCTAAAACGCAACTGCAAGAATGGCTGCAAGCACGAAATATCGAAACGCCTGAATATCAGGTTACCCGTTCATCTGGCAAAGACCATGCGAAGACCTATTGGGTAAGTTGTCATATAAACTATAGAAATTATCAAACTGAGGGACAAGGTGCCAGTCGCAGAAAAGCAGAACAAGCTGCGGCTAGTGAAATTCTTCAGATGATAAAGGCTGAGCCTAAATAAATTTGGAAATTGATTAATATGGTAGCACCTGATACTCGCTGTGGTTTTGTTGCTTTCGTTGGACGTCCCAATGTTGGTAAATCAACCTTACTAAATCGTTTACTCGGCCACAAGTTAAGCATAACATCGAGAAAGCCTCAAACCACTCGCCATAGAATTCTTGGAATTGATACATTTGATAAAAATCAGCTTATCTATGTAGATACTCCTGGCTTACATAAAGAGGAGCCAAAGGCCATAAATCGATTGATGAATCGAGCTGCCTCTAGCTCTATTGAGGATGTAGATGCTGTCGTATTTGTTGTTGAACCTGAGCGATGGACTCAAGATGATCAGCTAGTGCTGGACCACATTAAATCAACTAATACACCCATCTACTTATTCTTAAACAAAGTCGATAAGCTGGAAGACAAAGAAAAGCTATTACCGCAGTTGCAATTTCTTGCTGATTTGCATGATTTTAAACAAATCATCCCAGGTTCAGCATTAAAAGGAAAACAAGTGGATGAGCTAAAAAGGCATCTCGTCAATGAAATGCCACATAGTGAATTTATTTTTCCGGAAGACTATTATACAGACCGTAGTGAACGGTTTCTTGCTGCAGAAATTATTCGAGAAAAATTGATCCGACAACTCGGGCAGGAATTGCCTTATGCTATTACAGTTGAAATTGAGCAATTTAAAACTGACGATGACGGCCTGCTTAGAATTAACGGCCTTATTTATGTAGAGAGAAACGGTCAGAAGTCCATTGTAATTGGTAAAAGTGGAAGCCGACTAAAAAAAGTTGGTAGCGAAGCCCGGTTGGAAATGAAAAAGCTATTTGGCCAAAAAGTTCATTTGGAGCTGTGGGTTAAGGTGAAAGATGGCTGGTCAGATGATGAACGCTCACTCCGCTCTTTAGGGTTTAATGACTTTGAAAATTAATTTAATTTTTACGTGAATACTAGCCAAAGTACAGCAATAGCATTTGTTTTACATCAGCGTCCTTATCAGGAATCGAGCGTTATTCTTCAGTTGTTTACTTACCAGTTTGGAATTGTTTCCTGTTTGGTTAAAGGGTTAAAAGGTAAGCGATCCCAAGCGAGAAAAGCGATTCTACAGCCTTTCAAGTTGTTGACAATTGAGTTTGCTGGAAAAGGCGAGCTTAAAATCCTGATTAGCTGCGAGTTGACTGAGTTAAACTTTGAGCGAGGCGACCAAAGCGCTAAAAATAGTCATCACAATTTTCCCAAGCATGTATTTTTGACAGGCGAGAGATTGGCGTGTGGTTTTTACTTGAACGAACTCTTATTGAGAGCGCTGCCTAAGTCACAAGAGTTCCCTATCGTATTCAATGCCTATATTGAAGCATTGTTCGAAGTAATTGGTGGTGACGCTTTGGCGGCAGCTTTGAGAAAATTTGAAATACAGTTAATCACTGAACTAGGGATAGCCCCGGACTGGGAGTTTGACACTGACTCTCAACCTATACAGCCATTAAAAAACTATCGATTTGTCGCAGAAGAAGGATTTCAGGTCGCTGAAAATGAGTCAGTGTATATTAAGAGTCAAAACCTGACCGATTACAGCATGTTTTCAGGTAAATACATTCGAGCCTTAGCGGAAGGTCATTTTACAGAAGACAACTTGCGCGCATGTCGCGGTTTGATGAGAGAGCTATTACGCCAAGTTATTGGGAATAAGCCTTTACAGAGTAGAAAATTGTGGCAACATAGCCAAAAATAGCAATACTGATGCTTTTAAAGTGAGTGATTAATGAACCAATCCAATTCAATTTTACTTGGTGTAAATGTTGACCATGTCGCAACAATAAGGCAGGCCAGAGGAGTTGATTACCCTCAGCTTGTGCAAGCTGCATTAGTCGCAGAGCAAGCTGGCGCAGATGGTATAACAATACATCTGCGAGAAGACCGAAGACATATTCAGGATCGTGATGTTGAGTTGGTACGAGAGTGTATCAACTCTCGACTCAATCTTGAGATGGCAGTTACCAATGAAATGATTACTATCGCAAAGAAGACCAAACCTGAATATGTTTGTTTGGTTCCAGAAAAGCGAGAAGAGGTGACGACTGAGGGTGGGCTTGATGTATGTGGCAATATGGACCGTGTTCGTCGAGCATGCGAGGAACTTGGTGCTGAAGGAATCAAGGTTTCTTTGTTTATTGACGCTGAGCCACGACAAATTGAGGCTGCAAGTGCTGTTGGTGCACCTTTTATTGAAATTCATACCGGACATTATGCTGACGCAAGGGATGAAAGAACAAAAGGCGAGCAGTACCGTATGATTTGCGAAGGTGTAAAACAGGCTAAAGACTTAGGTCTGATGGTTAATGCCGGCCATGGGCTCCATTACCATAATGTTGCTCCAATTGCCGCGATAAAAGAAATATACGAACTCAATATTGGTCACGCTATTATCGCTCAAGCAGTCTTTAGTGGTCTCGCCAAGGCGGTAACTGACATGAAGTCTATTATGGTTAGTGCGCGACGATGAGCATTTGGGGAATAGGCATTGATCTTTGCGAAATTAGTCGCGTTGAGCGTTCTCTAGAGAAACACGGTGAAAAATTTGCTGAGAAAATACTGGGACCGGATGAGATGGATAAATTCAGGCGGCACCGCTTCCCGGGTCGGTTTCTGGCCAAGCGCTTTGCAGCGAAAGAAGCCTTCGCAAAAGCATTGGGAACCGGAATAGCTGAAAATGTTACCTTGCCTAGTATTCAGGTGAAAAATGACGATAGAGGTAAACCAGAGCTAATACTCTGCGACGGGGCTCTGGATCGATTTCTTAAGTTTGGGTGCAAAAGAACGCACTTGTCTATTTCTGATGAAAAGCAAATGGCTATTGCTCAGGTTTTAATTGAGAACTAAGACCAACTGATGTTGAACTTGGCAAATTCCCCAATTTCATTGGATAACACCGTTGCTCTAGGCTAAAATAGCAAAAAAATTCAATAGCTTAGTATAAATTCTGAACTTAAGGTCTTTTCTATTAAAACACTATTTGCACAAGGGACATCGCACACATCTCGGCTATTTATTGCCGTGGTGCTTTCTTGTGCCCTCATGTTCATTGATCATCACCAGCAACACTTGAAGTGGTTGAGAAATGGCATAGCGACTTTTATTACTCCTATAGTGTTTTTGGCTGATATACCC
Organism: Aliikangiella sp. G2MR2-5; assembly: GCF_015687155.1. Lineage (GTDB taxonomy): Bacteria > Pseudomonadota > Gammaproteobacteria > Enterobacterales > Kangiellaceae > Aliikangiella. The sequence continues at coordinate 298,346 of NZ_JADPQF010000001.1, forward strand.
GCCGATTTTTTTGCCTGGGGTGGCGAAAACCTGATGAGCCGAAGCCAACTGAGACAGGAAAATACCAAGCTGAAGAATGAGTCTCTGGTTTTAAAAGCACAGCTACAGAAGTTCGTTGCTATCCAGGCTGAAAACGCTCGATTAAGAAATTTGCTAGGAAATGAGAACAAGCAGATTGAAAGGCGTTTAGTCGCTGAAATTATTCAGATAGATTCTGACCCCTTTAGTCTGAGATTCTTAATCAATAAAGGGAGTGCTGACGACATTTATATTGGACAAACCGTTATTGATGCATATGGCATTATAGGGCAAGTTGTTGAAGTTTCTACTTACACCTCAAGAGTCCTAATGATTTCGGATGCAACTCATGCTATACCGGTAAAGGTTAATAGAAACGGAGTTCGGGCGACTCTTGTTGGAACCGGTCAAATTGATCTCCTCGCTTTGCAATATGTCCCGGATACAATGGATATCAAAGTCGGAGATTTATTATTGAGTTCGGGCCTTGGAGAGCGTTTTCCTGATGGTTATCCAGTAGCGACTGTTAGTCTGGTTGAGCACAATCCAGGGCAGGATTATGCAAAAATTTTTGCAAAGCCCGTTGCACAGCTGGAACGCAGTTCACTTGTTTTGCTTGTATGGACTGACAAAGAACGGGAGAAAGTCGATGCAAGGTAAGGCCGATTCCCACGGCACTTTTGCTATTATCATATCCTTTGCTGTGGCTATGTTACTCAACGTTATGCCACTTCCAGAAGTGATTGCTACATTTAAGCCTGACTGGGTGGCTTTGGTATTAGTTTATTGGGTGATGGCACTTCCAAATAGAGTCGGGGTGTTTTCCGGCTGGGCTTTAGGGTTATTTGTTGATGTTCTTTATGGGACTCTGTTTGGTATTCACGCGGTATCTTTTGCTGTAGTCGCATTTATCATCCAAATTATTTATCACCGACTAAGGTTATTCCCACGATGGAAACAAGCCGTAAACATTGCTGTCGTGGTGGGTATTCATCGATTAATCGTGATAACACTAACAGGAATCGTAGAACCAGTTAAAGTAGATTATCGTTACTGGTTACCATTAATTGGTGTGGCAGTGCTTTGGCCCTGGGTATTTGTTTTGTTAAGGGATGTACGAAGAAAATTTTGCTCTTAGTAATTTTGTTGTGTAGTTATTTTTGGCTGATTTTGCAGGGAGCAAGCAGAAAAATTGACCAATATTTAGGTCAAATACCTTAACTAATTTAAAGGAAAAATTTAATCGTGTTTGTTTTACCTGGTTCGATTTCCGTGATCCTTGCGTCTCAGTCTCCTCGCCGGAGAGAGCTACTTGCGCAAATAGGTATTGCTTACGAGTTATGTCACGTAGATATCGATGAATCAGTAATACCGGGTGAACCTCCTCTGACTTATGTTAAAAGAATGGCTGAGAGTAAAGCAGAAGCTGCGTGGGACAGTGAACAATATCGGCAGATTGAAGATTATTCTTCTAAACCAATTATTTCTGCTGATACCTGCATCGAATGGCAGGGACAAATTCTTGGCAAACCTGAAAATGAAGCTGATGCAGTAAGAATGTTGACTTCGTTGTCGGGTGAAACCCATAAAGTTCATTCTGCAGTAGCAATTAAAAGTGGAAACTACTCGGATACAGCTATTTCAACTAGTCGCGTAACTTTTGCCTTATTATCAGAAGATGAAATTCGGCACTATTGTGAGACAGCTGAAGGTGTCGACAAAGCAGGAGCCTATGCTATACAGGGAGCTGCTGCTCAGTTTGTTAGTGAGCTTGCTGGTAGTTACTCCGGGGTAGTGGGATTACCACTTTATGAAACCAGTATACTAGTCAAAAATTTTCTTGAGAGAGCTCAATGAAAGAAGAAATTTTGATCAATGTTTCGTCGCAAGAAGTGAGAGCAGCAATTATTGAAAATGGCATGCTGCAAGAGCTCTATCTTGAAAGAGCGTCGAGTCGTGGGTTGGTAGGTAATATCTATCGCGGTAAAGTTATTCGAGTTCTTCCTGGAATGCAGGCGGCATTTATCGACATTGGTAGAGAGCGTTCGGCATTCTTGCATGCTGCAGAAATTTTACCTATTTCTGAAACAGAATTAATCGAAAACGAAAATATTGCAACACCCGATATCAATGAACTCCTGCATTTAGGGCAAACTATTACAGTTCAGGTTATTAAAGATGAGTTAGGTACAAAGGGAGCAAGGTTAACGACACATTTAACTTTACCATCTCGTTATCTGGTATTGATGCCAGATAATCAGCATATTGGAGTCTCACAAAGAATTGAAGATGAGGTCGAGCGTCGTCGCCTGAAAAGTATATTTAACAAGGATGAAGAGGGAGATGATACAACTCCCGGGTACATTGTAAGAACCGCTGCAGAAGGGGCTGATGCGAAAGATCTGTTAAGAGATGCCGATTTTCTGCAAAAGCTATGGCAAACAATAAAAGGAAAAATAACTAAGGCAAAGGCGCCGTGCCTTGTCTACGAGGAACTCGATTTACCTCTTCGTTTGATCAGAGACCTGGTACCGTCAGATGTGGAAACTATCAAGGTCGATTCAGAGTCAGTTCATGCTCGTTTGCTATCATTTGTTGATGAGTTTGTACCTGCTGTAAGACGGTGTCTGGAACTTTACCGTGGAGAACGGCCTTTATTTGACGTATACAATGTAGAAGACGAAATAGAAAAAGCACTACATAGAAAGGTACAGTTAAAGTCTGGCGGGTATTTGGTGATTGAACAGACTGAGGCCATGGTGACAATTGATGTAAATACCGGCGCTTTTGTAGGCTATCGCAATCTTGAAGATACTATTTTTAAGACGAATCTGGAAGCAGCTTCAGCGCTAGCAAGACAGCTTAGGCTTAGAAATCTTGGCGGTATGATAATTATCGACTTTATTGACATGAAAGATGAAGAGCATAAGCGTCAGGTATTGAGAACCCTTGAAAAAGCGTTAGAACGAGACTACGCAAAAAATCATATTTCTGAGGTGTCTTCTCTAGGGCTGGTTCAAATGACTCGAAAAAGAAACCGAGAGAGTCTTGAGCACCTTTTATGTGAGCCTTGTCCAACTTGTGAAAGCCGCGGAAGTATAAAAACCGCACAAACGATTTGTTACGAAATTTTTAGAGAACTCTATCGTTCTGCAAGAGCTTATGATGCTCAAAAATATCTGGTTCTTGCTTCTCAGGAAGTTGTCGACAGAATGTTAGATGAGGAGGCCTCTCACTTAGCTGAGTTAGAATCAATGATTGAAAGACCGATTCGTTTTCAGGCAGAGCGGCTATATACTCAAGAGCAATTTGACGTTGTCTTAATGTAAGAAAGGTTCTACCTGTGTCAAAGAAACGGAAAAGCCAACCACACAGCCTGCTCGCCCTAATTGTTAATAAACTTTGGCTTCTTCTTGCTTCGCTGATAATCATTACCGCGATTGTATTTACTCTTCTTAGAGTGCTACTACCTCATCTCAATTATTTTAAACAAGACATTGAAAACTGGGTTGAAAATAGCTATGGCATCAATATTAGTTTTGACCAAATAGAAGGAGAGTGGGCTGCTTCAGGTCCGGTTCTATCATTTAATAATATTGCACTGCAGGCAAGCGGTGGCCAGCTCAATCTAGTCGAAGTCAAACAGCTTTCTATTTATGTGGATGGCATTTCATCCATACTTGCCGGTCAATTGGTAACTGAAGATATTCATATTGATGGTGCTTCTCTGAGCTTCATTCTTGGTCGAAAGTTGGGTGTAAGGTTGGATACGATAGAGCCTAAAGAGCAAGTGGAGCAGTATTCTACCGATCTACAAAATACTTCAAATCAATTTTTACGCTCTTTATTCGCGCAAAAGAAATTAACAGTCACTCATTCAAACTTACTATTGGAAACACTGAGTGGGCGACAATTCGCTTACGATTTAGATGAGTTAAGTATCCGCAATTATGACCAGATTCACCAGCTAACAGGAAGGTTGGTAGATAAAACGAATGGCGTGATAAAACTCGTTGCTGAGATATACGGGAATCCTTCCAGTGACGATAGTTATACCAATCTATATATGGAAGGAAAGAATATTGATATAGCGAAACTACCCGTGCTGTTAGAAAATCCAAGATTAAAACCGGAAAAGGGGCTGCTAAGCTGGAGACTATGGACTGAGTGGAGAAATAACCGATGGCAGCAAGCGTTGGGAGATATGGAAATAGCGGAATTGGATTGGCATGATGAAATTACTGGAAAAAATGATACAAACACTTCTCAAAGTATCCTCAAATTAGAAAAAATATCTAACCGGTTTAGTTGGGATTTTCTTAGTGATAATAATGGAATATTCAAGTTATATGATTTGAATTTAAGGAAAAATGAATCTGAAATTACCAGTCTGCCAGAGGCATATTTACTCTTTGAACAGAAAGAGTCTCTGGTCACCTGGGATTTTGTATTGCAAAAATTACAGGTAGATGACCTTACAGGTTATCTGGACCTGTTGATCGGTGAAACTGTTAAAAGCCAGAAGCGAATCTCTTCCGGCATATCAATGCAACTGAGTCAGTTTGGTATTCGTTTGCACCGAAAAAATCACCGTTGGGAATCTCCAGCTCTGGTGGCCAATTTTTCTGACTTAAGTTACGAAAAAATCATGGGCATTCCTGTGGTTAAGGGCTTTAGTGGAGAACTTTCATTTATAAATGATATTGGAAGCGCAAGACTTTATGGCAGCAATGTTTCATTGGATTTTGATAAGCTTTTTAGAAAACCTATTCAGGTTGATGATATAGATTTACGTTTTAACTGGAGTGGTGATAACGAACGAAGACTTAATCTGAATGTTGAGTACCTTAAGGCGAAAAACAGTGATTTGGCGATTAAAGCAAGTGCTCGCTTTTTCTTTCAAGATGGAAAGCCTGTTTTATCTCTCTTTTCTGAGCTCAATGATTTAAATGCTGCTAGCAAGTCTCTTTATTTACCTGTAGGTATCATGAGTAACGGCTTAGTTGAATATTTGGACAGGAGTGTAAAAACGGGAACGCTACCCTATGTCAAAGCCGTTGTACATGGTCCGCTCGAATCATTCCCTTTTGATAATACTGATGGGGTATTTTCAATCTTTGGACAACTTGATAACGCACGTTTTGAGTACCTGCCAGAATGGCCCGCAGTAGAGAACTTGAACGCTGAATTGCTTTTCGAAGGAAATGGTATGGATTTAAAGGCTCTTGCTGCGCAAGCAGGAGGAAATACTGTCAACACTGCAAGAGCTGTAATAAAAGATTTCTCTGAAGAAAATACGCCGTTTGAGCTTTTTGTTGATGCAACGGTAAAGGATAACCTCGGAGTAGACTACTTGTCTGAAACGCCAATAAAAGATGTTGTTGAGGGGTTGGGTACGATTGATTTTCAGGGGAGAGCGAAAGCAAAAATTGATATGAGTTTTGGGCTTGAGGATCCTTCAAATCTTGTTATAGATGGAAGTATTAAATTGTCCAAAGGCGAAAGCGCTATTAAAGTTGACGCATTAATTGTAGATAACATAGATGGAAGTGTTGATTTCAATGAAAAAGGAATCAAGCCAAGTATTCTAAAAGCTCGTTTGGCGGGTGAACCGCTTAAGGTACAAGTTAGTCAGAAGGTAATTGAGGGAGATAAAGAAGAAAAAATTGTAAACATTCGGGCTGATGGACGATTGAATAGTCAATTGCTCGCTAGTTATGCAGGTGAAAGAATTGGGGCTTATATTCGAGGAAGCTCTGATTTGGATATTCAGATAAATGCTGGTAGTGGCCAGAATAAAGGAGCACTAGTTGAAGTAAAAAGTAGCCTGAACGGACTTGCCTTTGATTTTCCTGGTATCTTTGCAAAAGGAAAAGAAGAAACATCTCCCATAAAACTGGTTGTAGAGTCGAAAGCAGAAAAATCAATAGCACATCTTAATTGGAGCCGGTTGAAAGGTAAATGGTCGCTACCTGAATTAAAAAATAGATTACAAGCAGTTCAAAGTGAAACATCTGAGCCGTTGGGCAAACAGTCAAAAAGCCCTAAGGGGGGCGTGTTCTATTTCGGTCTTGATAAAAAGCTGCCACAAAGTATGCCTGAAGGGATTGTCGTAGAAGGCAAGCTGAATGAAATTATTTTTAGCGAGTGGAAAGAGTTCTTAGATGGTGTGTATCAGCCTGATGCGCGGTCGAAGACTTTGAATGTAAGTCAACAAGAGCCTCGTTTTGCACTCAATGTTTCTGCTAATCAGTTAAAATTTGAGTTTATGACGTTAAACGAAGTAGAGTTGGCCCTTCATCAGCCACAAAGCAGTCAATGGGTTGTAGGTGTCCACACTAGAGAGGGAAGTGCAATTGCTAGAATTGGCAAAAATGAAACGATTGAAGTTGAAGCCTCAAATGTCAACTTGCCGATTCCCCTGAATTTTTCGGAAAAGCAAACAGTTAACTCTACTCAAGAAATTATTGAAGAAGATAGTAAAACCACTCTGGAAAGTTGGGAATTAATTGAGAATTGGCCAAGCGTTGATTTGCTATGCGCCAGTTGTGCAATTGATAACAAGTTATTAGGTGATTTGAAGTTTAAATTAAGGAATCAAGATGGGCTACTTTCGTTAAGAGGAAGTGCCATAGCTCCTAATCAGCATAATCTTCTGCTTTCTTTACTATGGAAGCAAAACCTTGGCGTTCTTTCAGATTCTGAAAACGCTGCCCAAAGAGAGTCAAATACAATTGCCGAGTTACAGATATCTAGTACTAATGTTGGTGCTTTGATGAAAGCCTGGAATTATCCGGTAGGTATTGAGGAAAGCAATGGCGCTCTTGTCGCAAACGTAGAGTGGGGGGATTTTCCTTGGAAATTCCAGCCAAAACTTCTGAAAGGCGGAGCTTCCTTTCATTTTGGAAAAGGGTATTTGAGCGACGTTAGTGACGCTAAGGCGAGAATCTTTTCATTATTTAACTTACAATCTCTTTCTAGAAGGTTACGTCTAGATTTCAAAGATGTATACAAGAAAGGTTTTTTCTATGAAAAGTTAACAGGTGATATTTCTCTGGATGAGGGGGTTATTTCTACAGATAATGTTTTTGTCGATGGAAGTGCTGCCAAAGTTAGTCTAAGCGGACATGTCGATTTAAATAAAGATATCATTGAGCAGAATGCACTGGTTATACCTCAACTTACCTCAAGCCTTCCTGTACTGGTTGGTTGGGCGGTTGAGCCAACCACTGGATTACTTGTTTATTTAGTTAACAAGATTATGGAACCTGCGATAGATGTTGTGACTCAAATTGAGTATCGAATTCATGGAAATTTAGGTGATATTAATGTCGATGAGGTCAAAAAAGTATCATCAAAAGTTAAATATGAAGTTGAAGAGGATGACACTGATACTGATGAAACGAAATCTACCAACGAGGATTCGTCAGAAGACCTTTCAACACAAGAGCCTGCAGCAAGTGAAACTGACAACAAGAACAAAAGCAAAGTAACATCAGAGACAGAGGTAGACCGCAGCTTGAAGCAAGAACTTTCTGCAAATCAGGATGAAGTTATTGAGCAAGAGCTGAAAAGTAGACAGTCTGCGGATAGCTCCGTTAGTCAGGAAGAACAAATTGATGATGAAAAGCAAGAGTGAGTCTGCAGATAAGAGCTTTCGTATTGCTAGTATACAGATGGTTTCTACCACTTCTGTAGAGGCTAATCTTAAAACCGCAAAAAAGCTAATAAAGACGGCAATAGGTCATGGGGCTGAGATGGTCGTTCTTCCTGAATATTTTGCCATTTTCGCAAAGGACTCTGCACAGAGAGAGAGAGCGGTTGAAGTGCATACCAAAGGAAGGGTATACCGGTTTTTAAGCAACCAGGCGAAAGAAAATAAAATATGGATTATCGGAGGGAGTCACCCGGTAGTGACAAATTCGCAATCATTTGAAACGAAACCTTTTGGTCGCTGCTATATTTTTAATCCTGACGGTCGGTATGTTTGCCATTACGACAAAATTCATCTGTTCGATGTTCAGGTGGAAGATAGTCACAAGCGCTATGTGGAATCTGAATATACAGCTCAGGGAAATGAAGTCTGCTGTTTTGACTCTCCATGGGGTAAGATAGGTGTCGCTATCTGTTATGATATTCGTTTTCCTGAATTATTTAGAAAGTTATCGGAAAAAGGAGTGAGGATCTTCATTGTTCCAGCTGCTTTTACTAAAGTAACAGGGCAGGCCCACTGGTTTCCTTTGCTGAAAGCAAGGGCTATTGAAAACCTTTGCTATACTGTCGCCGCTGCTCAAGGGGGACTACATGAAAATGGTCGAGAAACTTTCGGTCATTCCTGTATTATCTCTCCATGGGGGGCTATTGTGGCAGATAAGGAACAGGGAGATGGCGTTGTCGTTGCAGATCTTGATCTTACTCATTTGCAGCAGTTGAGACACGATTTTCCCGCACTTACTCATAGAAGGTTATAATTAGAATACTATTTACGGCGTTAGCTTACATTTATTGAAATGTGGAAAGTCGCTAACCGGAAAATCAACCATACTACATATCAGAAGACATAATTATGAACGACCAGATGCAACAGGTTGAAAATATCTTTCTTGCGCCAGCGGGAGTGGCTCGAGCAGACCTTGAGAAAATATTGGAGTCAATATTGACTCATGAAGTTGATTTTGCCGAGATGTATTTTCAATCTAGTCGCCATGAGTCCTGGGTATTAGAAGCCGGTATTGTAAAAGATGCGAGCTTTAGTGCAGATAAGGGGGTAGGAGTCAGAGCTCTTAGTGGAGAAAGAACTGGATTTGCGTATTCTGAAGAAATATTGGTTCCTGCGCTAGAGCAGGCCGCCGTAGCTTCTCGAAGTATCGCCCGGCTCGGAGGGAATGGAAAAGTATCTTTGAAAGTTGGTAATCCGGTAAAACCTCTATACAGAGATGACGATCCTTTGATGAGTCTCAATGAACAAGAAAAGCTTGAAATTCTCAACAAGCTGGATGCTTTCGCGCGCCAGCTCGACTCAAGAGTCAATGAAGTAATCGCTTCAGTGTCGGGGGTTTTTGATACTATTCTAATTTGCGCAACTGATGGCACTTTCGTATCTGACATACGTCCATTGATACGGGCAAATGTTACCGTAATAATGAAGGATGGTAGTAAAACCGAAAAAGGTAGTGCTGGTTTGGGCGGTCGTGACAACTATCACATGTTGACAGATGATATATTAATGGAGCTTGCTAAAGACGCAGTTCACCAGGCGAAGGTAAACTTAATGGCGGTTGATGCACCTGCTGGAAACATGCCGGTTGTACTGGGAGCAGGTTGGCCCGGAGTGTTATTACACGAAGCAATAGGACACGGTTTAGAAGGTGACTTCAATCGTAAAGGTGCGAGTGCATTTTCTGATAAGGTAGGACAAAGAGTCGCGTCATCTATTTGCACCATAGTTGATGATGGCACCATTGCAGGAAAGCGCGGATCCTTAACCATTGATGACGAGGGGACTCCTTCTCAAGTAACAACGCTGATTGAAAATGGCGTCTTGTTGGGATACATGCAGGATAAAAAGAATGCGCGCTTAATGAATGCGAAACCGACAGGAAATGGCCGAAGGGAGTCTTATTCTACTTTACCGTTACCACGTATGACGAATACTTATATGTTAGCAGGAGAGTCGTCTCCTGAGGATATCATTGCATCTGTTAAAAAAGGAATATACGCACCTAACTTTGGTGGAGGGCAGGTTGACATTACATCCGGTAAGTTTGTTTTTACTACAAGCGAGGCCTATTTGATTGAGGATGGCAGAGTGACTACACCGGTCAAGGGGGCTACTTTAATAGGAAACGGACCTGATGTACTGACCAAAGTAAGCATGGTCGGTAATGATCTCGCATTAGACAAAGGGGTCGGCGTTTGTGGAAAGGAAGGACAAAGTGTTCCTGTGGGCGTTGGCCAGCCGACGTTAAAAGTTGATGAGTTGACTGTGGGTGGAACGAACTAACAAAATCTTATTTTAATTAGAGTGAAAAATGACCAAAGATAATAAGGTAAATGAAATAGGAGAAGAGTTTTCAGCCGATGAGGACTTTATAAGTAAAACTCAGCTTAAGAAAGAAGCTAAAGCTTTGCAACAGTTCGCTCTAGAGCTCATTGAGTTACCCGATAAAAAGTTAAAACTATTACCTCTGAATGATGTGACTAAAACCGCAGTGAGAGATTTTCATCGTCAATCGGGTAATATTGCCAAAAAACGCCATTTAGCTTTTATCGGAAAATGTCTAAGGAATGATGATGCCGAACAAGCTAGAGTTTTTTTGTCCGAAGATAAGTTTGCCGAACTGAGAGGTGAGCCTTCTGGTGATTCAGTGAACTCTCAATGGCTTAACAAACTTATTTTGGAAGGCGATCCAGCTATTCAGCTAATACTGGATGAATACGACTCTCTTGACAGGCAAACCTTAAGGCAGCATGTAAGAAATATCAATAATGCTAAAGTCGATAATAAGAGGCAAGGTTTTACCGAGAAATTACGTCAGTATCTCTTTGAAAATGGAATCTAAAAGTCTGGAGTTTTAATGAAAAAGCAACCATTGTCAGTCACTGAGCATCCGGCAGATGAGCTGGATCTTGATGCCGAAATCGAGAAGTTTCAGGATACTGGTGAAAAACTGATCCAGCTCGCATTGAAAAAGGGAGCCAGTCAGGTTGAAGTTGGGGTTAGCAAAGATTTAGGCCTATCTGTTCAAGTTAGAAATCAACAAGTGGAAACACTAGAGTTTAATCGCGATAATAGCTTTGGATTAACTGTTTACTTTGGTCATAAAAAAGGAGTCGCTTCGACTAGCGACCTCTCTTTTGAGGCATTGAGTGAAACCGTAGAAGCCGCTTGTAACATTGCGCGATTTACCCAGGAAGACAAATGCTCAGGCCTTGCTGATAAAGAGCTGATGGCTACAGAGCCTAAAGATCTAAAACTAGACTGTCCAATGGGGGTTTCTGCTGAAAAAGCTAAAGCCCTGGCAAAAGAGTGTGAAGAATTTTCACTAGGCTATTCCGACAAAGTCAGTCAGAGTGAAGGTGCAACCTTTAATAGTCATCGAAACCTTCGTTACTATGCCAATTCCCATGGTTTTTCGGCATCAACCCCTTCTACCAGACATAGTTTGAGCAGTGTCGTAATAGCGAAAGACCAGCATGGAATGCAGAGAGACTATTGGTACTCCATTGCCAGAGACTTCAATGATTTGGAGCTTCCCAAGACTGTAGGAGAAAAGGCTGCTAAAAGAGTTATTGCTCGATTAGGTGCTAAAAAAATAGCGACTCAAAAGGTTCCTGTGATATTTACACCCGATATTGCTAGAGGTCTTATAAACAGTTTTTGTTCAGCAATTAGAGGAGCAAGCTTATATCGACAGTCTAGTTTTTTGCTTGATTCCAAAGGAAAGCAGATCTTTCCAGACTTTGTTACGATGAAAGAAGAGCCTTTTAAGTTAAAGGGCCTTGCCAGTAGCTGGTTTGACAATGAGGGAGTCGCTACTCGCGAGCAGAGTATTGTTAGCCAGGGGATTTTGCAAACATATCTACTGAATAGTTACAGTGCGAGAAGGCTAGGCCTGAAGCCAACGGGGCATGCCGGGGGGGTTCATAATTTGAGCCTGATTCCTGGTACGCTTAGCTATGAACAACTGATTAAAACGATGAATAAAGGGTTGATTGTTACTGAAGTCATGGGGCATGGAGTGAATCTTGTTAACGGAGACTATTCACGAGGAGCTGCTGGATTCTGGGTTGAAGCAGGCGAAATACAGCACTTTGTTCAGGAAATAACGATAGCTGGAAACCTTAAAAGCATGTTCCAGGGGCTTCAAGCCGTTAGTAATGACTTGGATATGCGGAGTAGCATAACTACCGGTTCCTGGTTAGTTAATGAAATGACGATCGCGGGCAATTAGCCTAAATAAAGGAATAAGTAGTTTCACCAAGAATATTTCTTTAAATTTAAATACTTACCGGAAGCCAACAGAATAGTTGGCTTCCTTTTATTATACACATTCCAATTTGTGAGTATATTTTACTCACTCATCGCTTTCCTCTTCGAAAGAACTATATTAGAATTAGTTAATATATCGACCTTTATAGCTTATAAAGCAAGTTACCCAACAATTATCAGAACAATAAAGGATAAACTATAAATATAGTTGTCGAAAATTTTTAAGCCAAGATTATTTAGGCCCAGTTATTAGTCAATCAAAGAGTTTTATAATAATGAATTTGCAACAGTACTTTCAGGCATTCAACAAGAATATTGTTGGTCACGATTTGCACCATGACGGTAAAAGAATAATTTATGCTGACTGGACTGCGAGTGGTCGGCTCTATGCTCCAATAGAAGAGTTTATCAGTTATAAAATAGGCCCCTTAGTTGCAAACACGCATACTGAAGCGAGTTATACTGGATGCACTATGACCCGCCTTTATCACGAAGCTCAGATTAAAATTAAACAACATGTAAATGCTGACAAGAATGACGTCTTGATATGTGCTGGTTCTGGAATGACTTCTGTTATTAATAAGTTTCAGCGAATTCTTGGTTTACGCGTTCCGGAAAAGTGGGCTGAGCGCTTTACAATTTCCGAATCTGAAAAGCCGGTCGTATTTATTACTCACATGGAGCACCATTCAAATCAAACTTCATGGAACGAATGTGCGGTAACCTTAGTTGTTGTTCCCGAAGACGAAAGTGGTATGCCAGATATTGAAGCTCTGGAAAAACTGCTAGTAAAATATCAAGATCGACCAATGAAAATAGGCTCGTTCACTGCTTGTAGTAACGTAACAGGAATCAAAACTGACTATCATTTGTTTGCTGAAATAATGCACCGTCATGGAGGCTATTGCTTTGTTGACTTTGCCGCATCAGCGCCCTATGTTGATATCAACATGCATCCAGAAAATGAAGCTCAACGCCTTGATGCAGTGATGTTTTCTCCACACAAGTTTCTCGGGGGACCGGGGAGTTCTGGCGTCCTTGTGTTTAATAAGTGTCTATATAACAACAAAGTACCAGACAATCCAGGTGGTGGTACCGTAACATGGACCAATCCTTGGGGCGCGCATCGCTTTTTTGAAGACATTGAAGTAAGAGAAGATGGGGGCACTCCTGGATTTTTACAGACAATACGCACAGCGCTAGCCATTCAACTCAAAGAGAAAATGGGAACAGAAAATATTCACCAGCGAGAAAAAGAGCTGGTGAACCTGATGTGCCAAAAACTTTCTCAGATTCCACAGGTTAATATTTTACATGGCGGTAATAAAAATCGCCTTTGTGTGATTTCTTTTTATGTACTAGAAATTCACTATAACTTGATGGTTAGAATATTGAGTGACCGCTTTGGTATTCAAACTCGTGGTGGCTGTTCCTGTGCTGGAACATACGGCCATATATTACTCGGCGTTGACCAGGAAACCTCCTGCGCCATCACTGATATGATTGATCTCGGGGATCTATCGATGAAGCCAGGATGGGTGAGAATATCATTGCATCCAACAACGACTAATGAAGACGCTGTTTATATATGTGACTCTATCAGAGCAGTTATCGAAAATGTTGACGAGTGGAAAAATGATTATCGGTTTGATGCTTCCAAGGGGGATTATATTCCACTGAGTGAAGAGCATAGTGAAATCAGCTTACAGCAAGCCGTGCTGTAAGAATTAAAAGAAGTTTGAGAGCAGTCTCTTAAACATACAGATCAACTCTAGCCTATATCAAGCTGAATAGTTTTAAACGCTAGAGTTTGTGACAAATAATATGATTGAGTAATTTCTTTCGTTTATTGATTTGGCTGATGTATTTAACTGCTACTTGTTACTTAACCGCTTCATTGAAGTTCTTCACTAATGAAGAGGGAGAAACCACCTTTTTAAGATTAAATACTGTAAGGGGTTTGTAAAGGATTAAACTCTGTTTTATCTGGTTGCTGGGAAAGTCATCGCCAACCCAACCGAGTAGAGATACTCGAATATTATTCGATTCGAATATCTCTTTTAGTTCGAAAAATAATTCTTTATGGGTTGTAAAATCGATTATTGCAATTTGAAAAGAGCGCCAGTTTAGGTCCTTGTCATCGCTATAATATTCTGATGATACTCCGAAATGAGCGAGGTTTCTTTTAAGCCACCTGCCAATCGGCTTTTCTCCAGCAATGATCAGTACTTTGGTAGAACTATATTTTGTGTGAACAATCGCCTGAGATTCAACTGGTGAAATTTCAACATTAAATTCAAAAATACTTCCTCGCTCAGAGGAGTGAACCAGATTAATACATCCGTTCATCGCTTCACATATTTGTTGTGAAATTGGAAGCCCTAAACCGGTACCCCCATAAGCTCTAGTTGAAGAGTTGTCGACTTGTTGAAAAGACTCGAAAATTCTATGCTGCGCGTCAACCGGGATACCTACACCGGTGTCCTCCACCGTAACACTAATTCTTCTACTTTGATAGCTGACTTCGAGACTGATGTATCCGACATGAGTAAACTTTATCGCGTTTGAAATTAAATTGATAAAAACCTGTCTTAGTCTCACTGGGTCAAACTCGAGTTTTGTCGGCATTTCGCCGTGTATGTCTATGGTCAAGTTTAGTTGTTTTGCTGCAATTTGAGCACTGAAAAGTTGTCCAATTTCTTTGATGAAGTTTTCTACATCAACCACTTCTTTATTCAACCTCAGGCCAACTCTTTCGATTGCTGCAAGATCAAGAATTTGATTCACTGTATCAAGCAATACCACGCTACTTTGTCTGGCCAATTGAACATATTCTTTTTGCTCTTCGGTTAATTCAGTTGCCATAAGTAAATCATTCATTCCCAACACACCATTGATTGGTGTTCTAAGCTCATGACTCATATTTGCGAGAAACTGCCCCTTGACTTCGTTAGCTTGATTGGCTCGCTCAGTTGTTTCTAGAAGAACTTTGTTTTGATTACCAATTGTTTCCAGCATATTATTAAATGAATCTACCAGTTCACCGACTTCATCGTTTCCCATTTTCTCTGCTTTGACCGAATAATCGTAACTTTCTCTTACTTGTCTCGTCACTTGGGCAAGTTTAACAATCGGGTTGGAAATGATTGTTTGAAGTCTTGTAGCGAACAGGACAGAAAGAATAAAAGCAGCAAAAGCGACCAGCACAGCGATTAGCAGGTAGCGAAACAAATGTTCTTGAACGACTTGAATATTCGCAACTATTTCAAGACTTCCTTTGAACTCGTTATCAATTAATATGGGCTCTATAACTGTTAGTTGATTATCGCTGCTTTCCACTGCAGACTGGTCGAGCATTCGATTTTGAATTTCATTGCATTTCAATAAAGCGACATCTTGCTGATAAAATGAAACGAAAAGTTTTGCTTTTTCATCATAGAGGCAAGCTCTAATAACCAAAGGGTGGCTCGCCAATGACATTAAATTGTTTTCCGCTGCACTGGTATCATTAAACGTAAGAGCTGCGTGGCTTCTATTACCGATTAATTTGGCCAAAATTGAAATATTGCTAATTGTAGTCTGTTTTTCATCCTGCTGATTGATATACAAAAAAATTGAAAGAACAAGAACAATACTTAAAGCACTAACCATCAGTGCTATCGATATTATTTTTGTTTTGATTGGTGAGTTCTTCAGGTTTAACAATATTAAGAGCCTCTATTCGACAATACTTGCTATTTCAAGTAGTAGTGCGCTTATTTTTATTTGCGCTTTCTGTGCTTCTTTCAGATTGATTTCGAGCTTAATGTTATCATTTTTGTTTATAAAGCGAATGATTCCACCTTTTTGAGTGAATTCTGGAATATCACTCACTGTTAGAACCGATGACTGTCGAAGAATCTCTAGAACAGGTTCTAACTCCAATTGTTTGGAGCGACTGACATAAACAAGATGACAATGTGATGCTTTTTCGACACTTAGCATTCGCTTTATTGCTACTTTTTTCCCCTTAGCAATACGTCCATTCATTAATTCTAGCTGGCTTCCAAAAGGGTCTACGCCTAATACGCAAACGAAGTAGTTTTCAGGGGAGGTATCTATTTTCTCATCGCTAAAAGTAACATATTTTAAAAAGTTGTATAGGTACGCGGACTTAACCTTGTTTATCCTTGATGGCTCTTCTATGAATGCAACTTTATTCTTTACAGGGGCCGCTACTAGTGCGTCTACCATTAGAATTGATAAGTAGCAGAAGATAGTTAATATGTAGCGCAAATATTTGCCGAGCAAATATTTCTCTGGTCTTTGTTCTATTGATAGATTAATCATCATCCTTGGGGATTTAAGCATTATCACTGGATTCTATAAGATATATTCCAATGAATGGTTCTTCCTGGTTGCGGATGATAGGGAGGAATGAATCCTGGCGGGTCTGCCGTGACTGCCGGGTCATATGTACTTCTATCGCTCGAGCCTGCCTGTCGTCCAATCCCATAAAAATCTTCATCAAAAATATTTTTAACAATTAGTTGTGAACTTAGTCCTGGAATTTGATAAATATCTAGCCAGCTCAATGTTAAGTTAAATTTTTCATAACCAGGAGCGGTTCCGTCAAAGTATTGATTGGTAATTGGCGTAGTTCTGTCTCCGACAATATTTCCCCGCAAGTTAAAATTGAAATTATTACCAAAAGGCTGCCAGTTTATGCCGACATTTAGTTTGTGCTCAGCAGTGTGGGAGAGGCTACCCCAGTTTCCATTAACGTCGGTACCCTGTTGATAGAAATAGTTTAGATAGAAATTCAGGTTTTCTTCTGGTTGAAGATCAAATCTGCCAGACAAACCTCTGACTTTAGAGGAACTAACATTTGCATATCTTTCTCCTCCAGCTCGAGAGGGATCTGATATCAAACTGATGCTGTCTTCAAGGTTGGAGTAAAACAAATTAAGCTTGGCTTGAGAGATTGGAGAGAGCTTTCTGGTTAATTCTAACTCAAAACTATCAATCTCTTCGGGTTTAAGCTCTTCATATCCTCTAAACTCATCTCTTAACTCAAATAGTGAAGGTTGCCTGAAAGCCGAGCCATAGAGCGCTTTAATGATCCAGTCATTTGCCGGGCGATAGATAACACCAGCGCGGGGGTTTGTAGTGCTTCCATAGTCACTGCCATCACTGTATCTGGCCCCCAACGAATAACTCAATTGAGAATTAATTTCGCTTTCAAACAAAAAGTAGAAGGCTGTCTCTGATTCATCAAAGATCTCATTGACCTTGGGTTGGTATAGACCTTCGCCAGAAGCGGCAATATCCCAGGCAGCGTCTGTTGTCGAAGCATTTCCATTTTGCAACCTTCCAAGAGAAACTACTTGCTCTGTCTGTCGATTGCCTAAAAATCTCAATCCGAAAATTGCCGTTTCATTTTCGCTGATTTGCCAATCAACTTGATTCTCGAATCCTATCTGGCTGCTGGCACTGTGGTAGCTTTTCTTTAGATCTGGAAAGCGGTAGGTATATCTGAAACCGGTATCCGATTCCTGCTGATCGACACGATACCAGAAGTCGGTCTTCCAGCTTAGCTTCTTCTCTACAAGCGGAAATTGGTTTTTAATAAATACTGAAGTACTGCTGTGATGGGTAATAAAGTCTTCTGCTGTTGCCTCATATTCATAGCCCACAACGTAGCTACCAAGGCCATCTTTTTTATCCCAGTAGTTCAGTCCAATTTGCAGATTATCTTTGCTAACTCTTAGCCTTACCGCCTTATCATCTTTGGAAGTATTAAAGCCATCTGCAATAGGTCTGCCTGCTAGAGGGTGCGGACTATTGGTTACATAGTTACCATTTTCGTCATAGTTCTGAGTTAAGTAGTTTGGGTAAACATTATTATGAAAGTAGTTTCCAGGATCTGGTCTGTTATTTCCTGAGTCGCCGTCTGATTTGTGGCTCTTGACTGCAACCTGATAATTGATTCCTGCGAGAGAACTTCCATGAAATGCTTCCAGTGTTCTAGAACTGTTTTCCGCTACAGTTGCTTTTAATTGAGTTCCCTCGTATCCCTTGCGAGTAATAATGTGGACGATGCCTGAAACAGCCTGTGCGCCGTAAAGTGCAGATCCCGGACCTTGTACTACTTCAATACGTTCTATATCTTGCAAAATTTGTTCGTCGGTCAGGCCCTGAGACCAGTTAAATGAGATGTGGTTTTGAACAAAGCCGTCGACCATTACCAGTAAACGAGTATTTCCGTTGTCGCCGCCAATACCTCTGTTCAGGAAGTGAGTAGGGTACTCTCCGCCTCCATCTTCGAAGGTTGAAAAATCAAAGCCCGGAAGGTCTTGTAGCACTTCTATCAGATTGCGATAGCCTCTGGAGTCCAGCATATCTTTGGTAATAACAGAAATATTGGCATAGGAGTCGTCAACAGTCTGTTCACGTCTGGATGAGGTAACCACTTTAATGCTGGCTAGCTCCTCCAGGCTCAGGGAGAAGTAGTCTGTATCTTTATCTTCGGCTTTTGTTGGATTGTTTACTATCAAACACCCTAGTAGCGAAAAGGAAGCTGTGATCAGTCCCCGACATTTTGGTTGCATTATAATCTTCCGCCTTTGGCTTGACTTTAACTTCTTGATTTTATTATAGCGAATAGTGAAATGACTATTTTAACTATCTTAGCTCGATTAGAGATAATAACTAAAAGGTAAGACTACCAATAATGTGCTTTTAGAAAAAGGTGAAAATTTGTTAATTAGCCGGGATTGGCCAGTTTTTCATTGTGAGGGCTGGAGCGAGAACTGGCCGCATAGATATCCACTAGCTACTTAAGCGATGTTCCAGCTAATCGAGTCCAGAAATCCATTTCGCAGCAACGATTTTCGTTGCCCTCAAAGGTCTAACTATGGTATAAAGCGCGCCGTGCGAGTTAATGGTGATTCGCACCTAATTCACACGCTAATCGTCACAGCTACCAGGGTGCTTTGTCTTTGTTTTACAGGATAGGGTTGTTAGTTGGGATTAGCGGAGGCAAAACCCTTTAAAATCAGGAGTTTATAAAATGGCAAAAGTCACTATGCGTGATATGCTACAAGCGGGTGTTCACTTCGGTCATAGAACCCGTTTCTGGAATCCAAAAATGAAGCCGTACATTTTCGGTGCGCGCAACAAAATTCATATCATTAACCTTGAGCACTCGCTTCCGATGTTTAACGACGCGTTGAACTTCTTAAGCTCTGTTGCTTCACGAAAAGGTAAAATTCTATTTGTCGGTACTAAGAGAAGTGCTGGCAAGCTTGTTAGAGAAGAAGCTGCTCGTTGTGATCAGTTCTTTGTAGACAAGCGTTGGTTAGGCGGAATGTTGACTAACTATAAGACAATTCGTCAATCAATCAATCGACTAAAAGAACTTGAAAAGCAAAGCGCAGATGGTACTTTCGAGCGTTTGACCAAGAAAGAAGCTCTATTGCTTTCACGTGAAATGGCCAAGTTGGAAGCCAGTATTGGTGGTATTAAGGATATGGGTGGTCTTCCTGACGCTTTGTTTGTTATCGATGCTGATCATGAACATATTGCAATTGCTGAAGCACGTAAATTAGGAATCCCGGTTGTTGCTGTTGTGGATAGTAACTCAAACCCTGATGGGGTTGATTATGTTATTCCAGGTAATGACGATGCGATCCGTGCTATCCAGCTTTACTTATCTGCTGCTGCCGACACCATTATTGAGGGTCGACAAAGTGTTTCTACTGCACCAGTTGCAGAAGAGTCAAGCGACGAGTTCGTAGAAGAAGAGAAGGCTGAGAAAGAAGAATCAGCTGAAGAGTAACCCTTACTCGCTTAATCATAAGTAGGGGGCTCAAATTGCCCCCTATTTTATGGTTGCTTCCACAAGAGTGGAAAACCCAACAGATTTAAATTATTTGGAGATTAAAATGGCAATCACCGCTGCATTGGTAAAAGAACTGCGTGAAAGAACTGGCGCAGGCATGATGGAATGTAAAAAAGCCCTTGTTGAGACAAACGGCGATATCGAAACTGCAATCGACAACATGCGTAAGTCTGGCGCAGCCAAGGCTGAAAAGAAAGCTGGGCGTATTGCAGCAGAAGGTATTATCGTAATTAATACTTCTGATGACGGTAAAGTAGCTGCTGTTGTTGAAGTAAACTCAGAGACAGATTTTGTTGCAAGAGACGAGAACTTTACATCTTTTGCGAATCAAGTTGTTGCGGTTGCTCTTGCAAACAAAATTGACGATATCGAAGCACTTAAGAATGCGGAACTTGCATCTGGTGAAACAGTTGAATCAGCTCGCGCTTCTCTTGTTGCCAAAATTGGAGAAAATATTGGTGTTCGTCGCGTTCAAATTATTGACGCTGAAGGTGCTTTAGGTAGTTACATTCACGGTGGTCGTATTGGTGTGGTTGCGGCTCTTAAAGGTGGTGATGCTGATCTGGCAAAAGACATCGCTATGCATGCTGCGGCGACTAGCCCACAATTCATCAACCCGGAAGATATTTCCGAAGATGTATACAACCGCGAGAAAGAAATCTTTACTGCACAAGCAAGAGAA
Organism: Aliikangiella sp. G2MR2-5; assembly: GCF_015687155.1. Lineage (GTDB taxonomy): Bacteria > Pseudomonadota > Gammaproteobacteria > Enterobacterales > Kangiellaceae > Aliikangiella. The sequence goes on from NZ_JADPQF010000001.1 coordinate 318,920, forward strand.
AGCGGAAAGCCTGATGAAATCATTGAAAAGATGATTACCGGCCGTATGCGCAAGTTTGCAGCAGAAATCAGCCTGGTTGGACAATCTTTCGTAAAAGATCCTTCAGTCACAGTTGGTGAATTGTTAAAGAAAGCTGACGCAGAGGTGACTTCTTTGGTACGATTCGAAGTCGGCGAAGGTATCGAGAAAAAAGAAGACGATTTTGCTGCTGAAGTAATGGCACAGGTTAAGGGAGAGTAATATCAATGCCAAGTTCTGCACCTGTAAAGAATAGAAAGAGAATACTACTTAAATTAAGTGGTGAGGCACTGATGGGTGCAGAGTCTTTTGGAATTGATCCTGCCGTGCTGGACAGAATCGCTACCGAAATCAAGCAACTTGTGGAAGCAAATATTCAAGTTGGTGTTGTAATTGGTGGCGGTAACTTGTTTCGAGGTGAGAAACTAGCAAGGGCAGGTATGAATCGTGTAGCCGGTGACCATATGGGAATGCTGGCTACTGTAATGAATTCGCTGGCAATGCAGGATGCTTTAGAGCGGATTCGAGTGGGGACCCGCGTCATGTCGGCCGTGTCCCTGACTGGCGTTTGTGAAGATTATGATCGCCGGTTCGCATTAAGATTTATGAAATCGGGTCAAGTTGTTATTTTCACTGCGGGAACCGGAAATCCATTTTTTACTACTGATACTGCAGCTTGTCTGCGCGGAATCGAGATTGATGCAGATGTTATATTGAAAGCAACCAAGGTTGACGGAGTATATTCTGAAGACCCTGCTAAAAATCCTGATGCAGTAAAATATGATAGACTTACCTACAATGAAGCTCTTGAAAAGGAGCTAGGTATTATGGATTTAACCGCATTCTGTTTGGCAAGAGATCATAATAAGTCTATTCGAGTTTTCAATATGCAAGAGCCTGGCGCTTTAATCAGAGCTGTTATAGATGAAAATGAAGGCACTTTAATTACTCGAGATTAGTTATTACCGTCTAATTAGAGCCTGATAACTTGAGTTAAACTGACAATAAACGGAGCAATAGAGTGATAAACGATATAAAACAAGATGCCAATACTCGGATGGATAAGAGTATCGAGTCGTTTAAACTAGCACTTCAGAAAATTCGAACTGGTAGAGCTCATCCTAGCCTCCTGGATCATTTGAGCGTTTCTTATTACGGTGTTGATACGCCGTTAAATCAGGCTGCGAATGTATCTGTTCAAGACTCTAGAACTTTAACTGTTCAGCCCTTTGAGAAGAACATGATTCAACCAATTGAAAAGGCTATCATGGAGTCAGATATTGGAATTACGCCTAATACGGCGGGAAATCTGATTCGTCTTCCTCTTCCTCCTTTAACTGAAGAGCGGCGTCGAGATTTAATCAAAGTAGTAGGAAACGAGGCTGAAAGTGCTAAAGTAGCGATTAGGAATATTAGAAGAGATGCAAACTCAACTTTAAAAGATTTGGAAAAAGAAAAGGAAATTAGTGAAGACGAAGAGCGTCGCGCTCAGGATGAGATCCAGAAGATTACCGATGCTCACGTTAAAAAAGTTGATGAAATGGTCGCCGAGAAAGAAAAAGAGCTGATGGAAGTATAACGCTTTCACTTGTTCGATTTGTATGGAGTGCGCCGTGTTATCATGAGATAACACGGCGTCATTGTATATGAGCTGATAGTAAAAACAAACTGGATATAGCGCTGAATTCACTATCAGACAATGAGTCTGTCTAATGACGCGAAAATTAGGTTTTAATATTAGTAATACTAGAGTTTGAATATGAGCAGGTACGACGAAAGTCAAAATATCAAACAAAATACTCCTAAGCACGTGGCCATCATTATGGATGGCAATGGTCGCTGGGCTAAAGCTCGAGGAAAGAAAAGAACAAGCGGGCATAAGGCTGGCGTTGAGCGCGTCCGTGAAGTCGTTGAAGCTGCAGGTGAACTGGGTGTTAGCTCTCTGACATTATTTGCATTTAGCAGTGAGAACTGGAGTCGTCCTCAAGAAGAAGTTTCTTTCTTGATGGAGCTGTTTGTAATTGCGTTAAACAGAGAAGTTAAAATGCTCAGAAAAAATGGAGTGAGACTACAGTTTCTGGGTGACAAATCTCGTTTTAATCCGAAGCTACAGAGTAGTATCAACAAAGCTGAAGAAGCAACTGCTGACAACGAGCACCTTACTCTTAACATTGCCGCCAACTATGGTGGTCGCTGGGACATATGCAATGCAGTTAACAAGTTATTAGCTTCTAAACCCGACTTAGAAAGAGTAGAAGAGAGTGATATTGAACCATTTTTGGCTACCGCAGGACTCCCTGCCCTGGATTTGATGATTCGTACGGGAGGGGAAACTCGAATAAGTAATTTTCTCATTTGGCAAGCTGCATATGCGGAGCTTTATTTCAGTGAGTTACTTTGGCCAGATTTTGATGCCGATGCGTTCAAGGCTGCCGTCGATGACTATTCGAAAAGGCAAAGACGGTTTGGGAAGACCGGTGAGCAGGTAGTCGAAAAAATGAGTCTTAATGCAGAGTGAAGAGTTAAAGGTTAATAAAGGATAAGGGAGAATAATGCTAAAACAAAGAATTACAACTGCGTTATTTTTATTGCCTGTTGTTGTGGCATTTTTTTTTGTAGTTGAACTTCGCTACTTCGCATCTGCAGCAGCTGTATTGATTTATTTAATGGCGCTTGAGTGGGCCAAGTTAGCAGGCTTCCAAAGAGGTATTCGCCAGACTTTTTATGCGGTGCTAGTGTCTGTTGTTAATTTTGTGATCTGGCTGTATGGTGGTGAATTTCTGTTCTGGCCTTCTCTAAGCTGGCCGAATGCGTTTGCCGCTGATATTCCAATGATTTTTTTAGTTCTCGGAGTGGTTGCGATTTGTTTGGCGGTATATATCGTAATTACCTATCAAAACCGAAAACAGTGGTGGAATAATCGCTTAGTTGTTTCACTAATGGGGGTAGTTATCCTCCCTGCTTTTTTTGTTTCACTGATTAGTATTCGTAAAACGGGCTACCTGGGTGATTTTTATCATGGTGGTGGGTTACTGTTGTTGATGTTCTGCCTGATATGGGCTGCAGACACTGGCGCTTACTTTACGGGAAAAGCGCTCGGCAAAAGTAAACTGGCACCAACGGTTAGCCCGAATAAAACTTGGGAAGGTGTGGCTGGTGGGGTTGCGCTTAGCATGCTTGTTGGTTGGATTGGTATCACTCTGATTGGCGTTGAAGTTACAAAACCACTGGTGTTTACCCTTGTTCTATTAGGGATAGCCTTTCTGTCTGTATTAGGCGATTTGTTCGAAAGCGCGTTGAAAAGGAAAGCCAATATCAAAGATTCCGGAAAAATTTTGCCTGGGCATGGTGGTTTGCTAGACAGACTGGATAGTACACTTGTCGTTGCTCCGGTTTATTTTCTTGTGTTTAGCTACATGGGCTGGTTTTGATGGTGGAAAAAATAGGAATTTTGGGTTCTACCGGATCCATCGGATGTAGCACTCTTGACGTACTGAGAGTGAACGCAGATCGATATCAAGTCGGGCTTCTGACTGCAAATTCTAATGTCGAAGCTTTGTTCAAGCAGTGTATTGAGTTTTCACCAGAAGTTGCTGTGATGGTAGAAGACAATGAAGCAAGAAAACTTCAGGAACTACTCGAAAGCAGAGGCAGCAATACCAGAGTATTGACCGGAAAAAACGCTCTGGTTGATGCGGTTAAGACTCTGGAACTCGATACTGTTGTGGCCGCGATTGTGGGCGCCGCAGGTTTGCTACCGACTCTGGCCGCTGCGCGAGAAGGTAAAAAGATACTACTGGCTAACAAAGAAGCATTGGTTATGTCTGGCGACATATTAATGAGCGAAGTTGACAAGAATGATGCTGTTTTGTTGCCTGTAGATAGCGAACATAATGCTATTTTTCAAAGTCTGCCTGATGCTGGAGAAAAAGGGCGGGTTAGTCTAGAGGGAGTCAACAAAATTTTGTTAACAGGATCGGGAGGGCCCTTTAGAACTACTCCTGTGCATCAGCTTCATCAGGTTACGCCTGAGCAAGCTTGCGCGCATCCAAACTGGGACATGGGAAAGAAAATTTCAGTTGATTCTGCAACAATGATGAATAAAGGACTGGAGCTTATAGAGGCGTGCTATCTTTTTGCGGTATCGCCAGACATGATAGATATCGTTGTCCATCCTCAAAGTGTCGTTCATTCAATGGTATCTTATCTGGATGGTTCTGTTTTAGCTCAGTTAGGAAGGCCCGATATGAAAACCCCAATTGCGCATACTTTGGCCTGGCCTGAGCGAATAAATGCGGGAGTAGAGCCCTTGGACTTTTACCAAATGTCTGACCTGACTTTTGAAGCTCCCAATTATCAGCGTTTTCCTTGCTTAAGGCTTGCTAATGAAGCAATTAAAGCCGGAGGCTCAGCCCCATGTGTGTTAAATGCTGCCAATGAAGTCGCTGTTGAGGCTTTTCTGGAGGGGCGTATACGATTTACTGACATAGCCGTCGTCAATGAAGAAGTTCTCAATAGAGTGACAGTAACCCATTGCGATTCGCTAGAGAAAGTCTTGGAGGAAGATTTGATGGCTCGAGCTACTGCTTCCAGAGTTTGTCAGGAGCGCGAATAAATGACAATTTTGTCAGATGCTTTTTATTTCATTATCGCTCTGGGTATCCTGGTAACTATCCATGAATTTGGTCATTTCTGGGTTGCCAGAAGGCTAGGAGTAAAGGTACTTACTTTTTCAGTAGGATTTGGATCGCCTCTATGGAAAAAGAAAGGCAAAGACGGGGTGGACTATGTCATAGCAATGATCCCCCTTGGCGGTTATGTGAAGATGCTAGACGAAAGGGAAGGAGAAGTAACTGAGGAAGATAAGCCTTTCGCCTTTAATCGAAAGTCAGTATGGGCGAGGATTGCAATTGTTCTGGCTGGACCCGTTGCGAATTTTCTTTTAGCGATTTTGCTTTATTGGTGGGTTTTTCTTTCTGGAGTTGTAGGTGTAACTACTGAGCTTGGGAAAATAGACTCTCAATCAATCGCTGGAAAAGCCGGATTGAAAGCAGGAGATAGAGTGGTCTCTATCGACGAGGAACCTGTAGTACTTTACAGAGACTTGAATACAGGTATTGTAAGGCGAATCGGTGAAAAGACAGAGATTATTCTCGGGATTCAAAAAGAAGGTATAAGCCAGATTAGAAAGGTTCCTTTGGACATATCTTCCTGGCAGGTTAATCCTGACAGGCCTGACATTTTGGGGTCTCTGGGACTTCGTTTAGCGGTAGAGGATATAGTCGTACTACCCCTTATATCAGAAATAGAGCAGGGCTCGCCTGCAGAGATTGCAGGATTAAAAATAGGAGACCTTATAGTAGCTTATGATGAGACCAATGTTGAATCTTGGCAGCAACTGGTAGTAAAGATCACAAAAGATGCTAACAAAAAGGTTGTCCTTGGAATTTTAAGAGATGGTGAACCCCTCGAGATTTCTGTTGTCATAGGTTCTCACGAAACGGAAGGTAGTAAAAACGGCTTCTTAGGAGTTCGTCCTGAAAGCCCTGATTATAGTCAGTATATTACAAGCCGTAAGGGTGGTTTCTTCGAGTCTCTTTCAATGGGGATCGGGGAAACGGGCAAAATGATTGCTTTAAGCTCCAGGTTATTTAAGAAGCTGATTGTAGGGGAAATCTCCCATAAAAGTGTCAGCGGTCCTTTTTCAATTGCTAAAGGGGCTGGTGGAAGCGCTCGCAATGGGCTAGTATCCTTCTTCTTTTTCGTCGCTATGATAAGTGTGAATCTAGGGTTTATTAATTTATTACCTATACCACTACTTGATGGCGGACACTTGCTTTATTACGTGATAGAAGCAATTAAGGGTAAGCCGCTGCCTGAAAGTGTGCAGAATTTTGGCTTACAGGTGGGCATGATATTAGTCATAATGATGATGGCTTTGGCCATTTTTAATGATTTAGCGCCTAAATAAGGTGCAAATAAGAGAATTTTAGGGAAACATGAAGTACAAGAATAAGTTCAAAGCTCGTAACTTGATTTTTGGTATAACAGCATTAGCAACTTCTCAGCTGATTACACCACGCCCGGCGTATGCTTCTATAGAAGACAGTTCATTCGTAGTAGAAGAAATTGAAGTTCTGGGCTTGCAAAGAATGGAGTTGGGTACCTTCTACAACTTGCTTCCCCTACAAGTGGGCGAAAGTTTAAGCCCCGAACGGATACCTGTAATCATTCGTAGCATATATGGTTCAAACAGTTTTGACGATATTCGGCTTTTCAGAGAAGGGAGCAAGCTTATTGTTGATCTTAATGAGCGTCCTACGATATCAGATATAACCATTGATGGAAATTCAGATATAGATTCTGAGCAGATCCTTGAAGCAATGAGCCGTTCGGGCTTTGCTAAAGGTGAAGTTTTTGATCCTTCAGCCATTAAAAGTATCAAAATAGGTATTGAAGAGCAGTATTTTTCTCATGGGAAGTACTCGATAAAAATTGAAGACAAGATTGTTAAGCAGTCCCGAAACAGAGTTTATGTAAAGTTTATCATTGACGAAGGCGAGCCAGCCAAGATTCAGAAAATTGGTATTGTGGGCAATTCGTTATTCACTGATGAAGAATTGTTAGAACAATTTGAACTTTCTGAAGGGGGATGGTTATCGACTTTTACTGGTGATGATCAGTATTCAAGAGAAAAATTGAGCGGAGACCTTGAGACTCTTCGATCTTTTTATTTAGATAGAGGTTATTTGACCTTCAATAATGCTTCCACCCAAGTGTCAATTTCTCCCGACCGTAAAGGAATCTATGTAACTATCAATATAGAGGAAGGTGAAAAATTTACTGTAAACGATATTGTTTTCTCAGGTGATCTTATTCTTGAAAAAGAGCAATTGCAGCGAATTATGCCGCTTACTAAGGGCGATACTTACTCGGCTGCAGCTATATCTTTTGCTGAAGAGCAAATAAAAGAAAACTTGGGTTACTATGGCTATGCTTTTGCCAAAGTTGTGACCGTGCCCGAGATTAAGGAAGGTGAGAAAAAAGTTAATTTGAACGTTTTTATTGAGCCTGGCAAAAAGGTCTATGTAAATCGGGTTAACTTTTCCGGAAACGAAGCTACCGATGATGAAGTTCTAAGACGTGAAATTCGTTTGATGGAGGGTGGAGCTCTTTCAACTCGTGCAGTTGAAAGATCCAAGCTGCGCTTGCAGAGACTGACCTATATGGAGGAAGTTGAAGTCGAAACTCCGAAGGCTGAAAATGAGGATGACAGAGTTGATATAAACTACGCAGTCAAAGAGCGTTCTGCGGGAACCGTTAGTGGTGGAATTGGTTATAGTGACAGGTTTGGCGTATCGCTAAATGCCAATGTAAGCCATAACAACTTTATGGGGTCAGGGAAGAAAGTTCAGTTTGCTATCAATAAGAGTGATTATGTTGAAAGTTACAATGCTGATTACTTTGATCCATATTTCACAATCAATGAAATAAGTGCGGGTGTAGGCGTATATTTAAGGAAAACAGACTATGGGTCAATCAATTTATATAATGGTTTGTTAGATTCAACCGGAGTTGATTTTAAAGTTGGCTATCGTACCAGTGAAGTGACCGGTTTAAACTTTTCTCTGGGTTATCAAGATAACTTGTTAAAAGCACAAGGAACTCAATCAGAACAGGTGATAGACTTTTTTGCTGAAAACGGACGTGATGTACGAGCTGAGCCTAACTTTGATTATGATATTTATCGATTTAGTGTTGGTGTTTCCAGAAATACTTTAAATCGTGGGGTTTTTCCTGACCGAGGGACAAGTCAAACTCTGGTACTTAACAGTGCATTACCTGGAAGTGATCTGGAATTTTACAAGGTAGACTACAACTTTAGATACTACCTTCCACTGGCACACAAGTGGACATTCATGACTTCATTTCGTGCTTCATACGGCGATGGATATGGAGATACTACAAAATTACCGTATTTTGAAAACTTTACTGCAGGTGGCTCCGGTACTATGCGCGGGTTTGATACTAATACGATAGGTCCTCGTTTAATCGTTAGAACGCCATCTTCTACTGGTAATGGCGTAGTGGTTGACGCGCAAGATGGTCAAGCTCAATACCCACTTCCATCGGGATATGATAATGTTACAATTCAACGTAGAAGTGCTGGTGGAAACGCGAGAGTTTTAACCACTTTTGAATTGATTTTCCCAACGCCTTTTGCTGAAGAAAGTAACTCCGTTAGAACGAGCTTTTTTGTCGATGTCGGTAATTTATGGGACACAGAATTCGATTTAGATGATTATAAAGATATAGAAGCTGTCAATCCTGATTTGTTTGCTACAATTCCTGATTATTCTAAACCTGAGTCTTATCGTATGTCTGCCGGTTTTTCCCTTCAGTGGTTATCACCAATGGGGCCGCTGACAATTAGTTTTTCAAAGCCATTTAAGCAAAGCGACTTGGATGAAACGGAAACTTTCTCTTTTAACATAGGGCAAACATTCTAGTGCTATTGAAAGGCAAAATAATTCAACTAAATTAGTAAAATAAAAGGTGTAATAATGTTTAAAAAATTTATAGTAAGTATTGCTTTGGTTTTAGGCTCGTTAGGCGTGTCAGCGGCTGATCTAAAAATCGGTGTTGTAGATTTTAGTGTTGTGGAGTCAAAGGCTCCTCAAATGAAGACAATCATGGAAAAGCTTGAAGCCCAGTTCAAAGAGAAGCAGGAGTCTTTGATAGCGCTTCAGAAGAAGGGCAAGGAACTTCAAGACAAAGCACGAAAAGAAGAAATGACTCTGACTTTTGCTGATAAATTGAAGTATAAGCGTCAATTAGAGCAGATCGATGCTGAATTTAATTTACAAAAGAAGTTTCTAGATGAAGATTTTGCTCTAGCTAGAAATATGGAAATGAAAAAAGTTCAGGTAAAAATTATGGAAGCGGTCCAAAAAGTTGCTTCTAACGAAAAGTTAGATCTTGTTGTACGAAGCGATATGGTTCTTCATGCTTCACAATCGGTAAATATTACAGATAAAGTCATAGCAATTATTAGCAATCCTGCAGGTTAATTATTTGAATTCAAATAGCTATACAATTAAGGAAATCGCCACATCCCTGGATGCTAAGTTCAAAGGGGATGGCGAGCATGAAATAAAGAAAGTTTCATCCTTAGATTCTGCAAAAAGTGATGAAATTTCTTTTTTAAATAGTGCTAAATTCCTTAAAATGCTAGACACAACCCACGCGGGTTGTGTTTTGCTTTCTGAGGAAAATGCCTGTTCTTATTCAGGCAATGTTATTGTCGTGAAAGATCCCTATTTGGCCTTTGCAAAAGTTGGTCAATTACTCGATACAACTCCTACTCCCGAAGTCGGCATATCTGAGTCCGCTGTTATTCACCCGACGGCTAAAATTGGAAAGAGTGTTTCCATAGCTGCCGGGGTCGTTATCGAAGCTGACACCACGATAGAAGATGATGTCATTCTTGGAGCGAATGTTGTGGTTGGTGAGGGCTCTATCATTGGAAAAGCTACTAGAGTCTACTCAAATGTCAGTATATACCATGGAGTTAGTATTGGCAGTGACTGTATTATCCATTCAGGTGCTGTAATAGGTGCTGATGGATTCGGGTTCGCAAATGAAAATGGACGCTGGGTTAAGATTCCGCAAACTGGCGGCGTAACAATTGGTAATTTTGTTGAAGTTGGTGCTAACGCTTGTGTTGATCGAGGAGCATTGAATAATACTGTTGTTTCCGACGGCGTAAAACTCGATAACTTTTGTCATATTGCTCACAACGTTGAGCTTGGCGAGAGCGTGGCAATGGCTGCTTATACTGGGGTAGCTGGTAGCAGTAAAATTGGGGAATATACCACTTTGAGTGGACGAACGACTATCCTTGGACATTTGGAATTGGCTCCTCGCACTCATGTAACTGCATGTAGTGTGATCAACAAGTCCATCAAAGAACCAGGGGTTTATTCGTCTGGAACAGGAATGCAGGATAATAAATCCTGGCGTAAAAATGTGGCTCGCTTCAGACAACTGGACGAAATGGCTAAACAAATAAAATCTTTAGAGAAAAGGCTATCTGAAATATCAAATAGTAACGATCTTAAAGATGAATAATAGATAGTTTGCTACACTTCTTAATTAATACGATTATTGGGCAATTGGGGAATCGGAATGAGTGAACAGATCTCTACCTTAGATATTCATGAGGTGATGAAACATCTGCCACACCGATATCCGTTCTTGCTTGTAGATAGGGTTACCGACTATAGATCTGGCGAATATCTGCACGCAATCAAAAATATAACTATAAACGAACCTTGTTTTACCGGGCATTTTCCTCATAGACCTGTTATGCCAGGAGTTTTGATATTAGAAGCTTTGGCACAGGCAACAGGTATTCTGGCATTTAAAACCATGAATGAATTACCTGAGGAGAGCTCGCTTTATTATTTCGTAGGAATCGATAATGCGAGATTTAAAAAGCCCGTAGAGCCAGGGGATCAAGTAGAGCTAAGAGTTAAATTATTAAAGCGCAAAAGGACGATGTGGAAATTTGAGGCGGAAGCACTAGTTGAGGGAAAAGTTGTTTGTTCCGCAGAATTAATGTGTTCAAAGCAGGAAATAGAGCCGTGAGTAATATTCATCCTTCAGCCATAATACATCCTTCTGCAAAACTTGCCGATTCGGTAAAAGTTGGTCCTTTTAGTGTGATCGATGAAAACGTAAGTATTGATGAGGATACTGTTGTTGGTCCTCATGTAGTAATCAATGGACACACTCATATCGGTAAAGGAAATCATTTTTATCAGTTTTGTTCTGTTGGAGAAGCGAACCAGGACAAGAAGTATCACGGCGAGCCAACTCGCACAATTATTGGAGACAACAATATTATTCGTGAGTCTTGTACAATTCATCGTGGAACCGTTGACGATCGTTCTGAAACTGTCATTGGGGATGGAAATCTGCTGATGGCATATACTCATGTCGCTCATGATTGTGTGATAGGAAATAATGTAACTATCGCTAATAGTTCGAATTTAGCTGGCCATGTAGTAGTGGGAGATTGGGCTATTCTCGGGGGGTTTTCCGGAGTCCATCAGTTTTGTCATATAGGTGCTCACGCTTTTGTAGGTATCAGAAGTACTGTTACTCAGGACATCGCCCCTTTTGTTCTTTATGCAGACTCTGCCCCGAGGGCAGTAAACACTGAAGGCTTGAGGAGACGAAACTTTGATTCAGATGAAATCTCTAAAATTCGTAAAGCTTATCGTGTTATTTATCGTCAAGGATTGCTGCTGGAGCAGGTAATGGTGGAACTTGAAGAGTTAGCAAAAGACTCGCCTTCTGTTCAGTCTATGATCGACTTTATTAATACCTCGAAAAGAGGTTTGGCAAGAGGCTCTATGCTCTAGTTCGATTTGTTAAGGATCGCTCTATGAAAAGCCCGGCATTGTCTGGGCTTTTTTGGAACTGAATTAAACTCGTTTACTATTTTCGCCTGATTTAAAGCATTGAGTTAGCTAGTTGTGCGACCTTTCGCGAACCACCTCCGACACCCAGTTTATTTTTGATGCTGGCTAGTTCATCTAGCATGTTTTGCCGGTAGCTAGCGTTATCCAGAAGTTCACAAATTTCGTCCGCGATCTTTTGTGGTTTAGCATTTCCCTGAATAAGTTCTTTCATTATCAATTTCTGAGCGACAATATTGACCAGACCTACCCACTCGATACTTATCAGTCGGCTAAGGATCGCATATGATATTGGAGACATATGGTAGACGATTACGCTCGGTATTCCCATCAATCCTGCTTCCAGTGTAGCGGTTCCAGAAGCGACAATCATCGCATCACAAACAGACATTACGTTGTAAGAAAGGTCTTGAATCAATTTGATATTGAGATCCTGGTAGTTTTTGCAAAAGCTTTGAACTTCTTCCAGTTCCAAAGTGCTTGCCACCGCAAGGACAAACTGAAGTTGGGGTTTTTGATTTTTTAGTTTTCTTGCCGCCTCTAACTGGATGGGCAAAATCCGTTTTAATTCGCTCCTTCGGCTTCCCGGTAAAAGACCGACTATTGGTTTTGTAGCCTCGAGTCCATAACCCGAAATAAGATCTATTTTATCTTTATTCGCTTTGACTTCATCAACTAGTGGGTTCCCCACAAAGGTTACAGGTACGTTTGCTTTTTGATAAAACTCTACTTCAAATGGAAAGAGTACAGCCATCATGTCGACCCTTTCTTTCATCTTATACACTCTATTGGGACGCCAGGCCCAAACTTGTGGTCCAATATAGAACAAAACTTTAATACCATGCTGTTTTGCAGTTTGTGCCAGCTTGTTGTTAAATTCCTGGTAGTCAACCAGAATAAGAAGGTCTGGCTTCTCTTTTATCACCTGCTCTTGCATGAAGGTAAGCGCTGCTTTGAGCTTTCTGTAGTTCAGAAGAACCTCTACCAGACCCATGACAGCTAATTCTTTGCAGTCGAGAACAACTTCAGCGCCTGCCGCACGAAGCTTATCTCCGCCCATTGCTTTAACCTTCACATGAGGGTTAATTTGCTTCAGCTCTTTCACCAGGTTAGCGGCGTGTAGATCTCCTGATGCTTCGCCCGCACTAATAACTATTTTTTGATTCATTAGTTTTCCAAGGTCTAACCAAGACTTCATTGGCTTACAATAAAAGTTTGACGGTTAAGTTTACTGATCTCGTCAGAATATTCGACCGCGAAAGATAGCATAAATCGGCTAGTCATGGAATCTGGCTCCCTACCTTAACAGGCTACAAAGCGAAATATATGATTCAAAAGAAAATTGTTAACTGCGGCTGGGAAAGAATAAGCGAGTATGAAATAATTGCTTTCATGAAAATATATCTGCTTGTTCAATAGTGAGTTCAAGCTTTTGAAAAATAAGAAAATTTAGTTTTTGTGGGGCTTAAATTGGGGATAGATAGACTAATTGCTGGAGTTGATGAAGTTGGTCGAGGTCCGCTAGCGGGGCCTGTGATTGCTGCGGCAGTCATCCTGGATCCGGCGAATCCAATTGACGGATTAACTGATTCGAAAAAGTTGAGTGAAAAAAAGCGGGAAATACTGACCCAGGAAATTAAAGAAAAAGCACTGGCCTGGTGTATTGCACGTTGTGAGCCTGAAGAAATCGACCAGATCAATATTTTACAGGCGAGTTTACTAGCGATGACCAGGGCGGTCGAAGGACTTGATATTGCTCCCGAACATTGTCTAGTTGACGGTAACAAGCTTCCCAAACTCCCGTGTAGCGCTGAGGCAATTGTTAAAGGTGATTTGAAAGAGCCGGCGATCAGTGCAGCCTCCATTATCGCCAAAGTTACACGTGACCAGGAAATGGTTGCAATGGAAGAACGCTACCCTGGTTATGGATTTGCTCAACATAAAGGCTATCCGACAAAAGCACATAGGGAAGCAATTGCCTTGTTAGGCGTTACAGAAATTCACCGCAAAAGTTTTGGACCCGTTCAAAAGCAACTTGAGCTGATATAAAACCTGGATCGCTCAAAGTGATTTATCTGATGAGTAAAAGAAGCTAATTAAATATGTCTGAAGTAGCAAACACTGCAGAACAGAATCTGGAGAGCAACACTGTCCGGGCCAAGTCCTTTATACATCTCAGGATGCACACCGAATTTTCCATGGTTGATGGGATATGTCGAATCAATCCAACATTGGATAGGGCTGCAGAACTTGAGATGCCAGCCATTGCGATTACAGATCATGTAAATTTCTGCGGCTTGATTAAATTTTATCGTAAAGCCATTGCCAACGGAATCAAGCCAATTGTTGGTACCGATCTTTGGATAAATGATTCAAATGATGAAAATGATTTTTTCCGGATTGGTGTTCTTTGCATGAATGATGCGGGTTATCTCAATGCTAAAAAGCTAATATCGAGGGCTTACCAAACTAATCAGAAAATGGGGAAGCCCATTGTTGAGAAAGAATGGTTAACCGAGTTAAATGAGGGCTTGATAGTTCTTTCTGGAGGCAAGGATGGAGATGTTGGTCGGTCACTGCTAGCCAATAATCACGAACAAGCAGCCAGTCAGCTTGGCTTCTGGAATTTACATTTTCCACAACGCTATTACCTTGAATTACAAAGAACAGGGCGGCCAGGAGAGGGAGCCTATATCCAGTCAGTTTCCGGATTCGCTCAAGGCAGTGGAACTCCAGTGGTAGCCACGAATGACGTTTGTTTTCTGGAACAAAAAGATTTCGAAGCACATGAAATTCGAGTTTGTATTAATCAGGGGCGTGTACTCGACGACCCTCGTCGACCTAAGACTTACTCTGAACAACAGTATTTAAAATCATCAGAAGAAATGTGGGAGCTTTTTTCCGATATACCCGAAGCGATAGAAAACACCATTCAAATTGCCAAACGTTGCAATGTTCACTTGCATCTGGGAGAGTACTTCCTGCCCAACTATCCTATTCCAGAGGGAATGACTATTGAAGAGTATTTCTGCGAACTAAGCCGAGAAGGTCTGGAAGAGCGTCTGGAGTTTTTGTTCGATACCAGTGCAGAAGACTTTGCTGAAAAACGAAAGGAGTATGATGAAAGGCTTCAGATAGAGCTGGATGTAATTAATCAAATGGGGTTTCCTGGCTATTTCCTTATTGTTGCCGACTTTATTCGATGGGGCAAGGACAATGGGATTCCTGTCGGTCCAGGCCGTGGTTCCGGAGCAGGCTCTTTGGTGGCTTATGCGCTTAAAATTACTGACCTAGACCCGCTTCAATACGATTTACTTTTCGAAAGATTCCTCAATCCTGAGCGAGTTTCCATGCCCGATTTTGATATCGACTTCTGCATGGATGGACGAGACAAAGTCATCGACTATGTAGCAGAAAAATACGGCAGAAATGCAGTTTCTCAGATTATTACTTTTGGTCGGCTTGCAGCTAAAGCGGTAATTCGCGATGTTGGTCGGGTGATGAGTCAGCCTTATGGTTTCGTCGATAAAATTTCCAAAATGATCCCTTTCGATCCCGGCATGACTTTGAAGAAAGCCTGGGAGGCAGAACCTGAAATTGCTACACGCTATGAAGAAGAGGAGGATTTCAGAGAACTCTGGGACATGGCCGTTAAATTGGAAGGTATAACACGTAATGCGGGTAAACACGCCGGAGGTGTAGTAATTTCACCTTCGGATTTGACTGACTTCGCTGCACTTTATTGTGATGAATCCGGCGGAGGACTGGTGACCCAATTTGATAAGGATGACGTTGAAACCGCAGGTCTGGTTAAGTTTGACTTTCTTGGGCTACGAACATTGACGATCATCGACTGGGCCCTCGAAATGGTTAATGAGCAACTGCGCTCCGCAGAAGAAGGCCCTTTGCAAATTGAATCCATTGACCTGGAAGATCCTAAATCATTCGAGCTATTAAAATCTGCCAATACTACTGCTGTATTCCAGCTGGAATCCCGAGGAATGAAAGAGCTGATCAAAAAGCTTTTGCCGAGCTGTTTTGAGGACATTATTGCATTGGTGGCGCTGTTTAGACCGGGCCCCCTTGGTTCAGGCATGGTAGATGACTTTATCAATCGTAAACATGGTCGTCAGGAGGTGGCTTATCCTCACTCAGACTATCAACATGAAGATCTTAAGCCCGTACTAGAACCTACTTATGGAATCATTCTCTATCAGGAACAGGTAATGCAGATCGCGCAGGTACTCGCCAACTTTACTCTAGGTGGTGCGGACTTGCTTCGTCGTGCAATGGGTAAGAAAAAACCAGAGGTAATGGAAGAACAACGTAAGATCTTCATGAAAGGTGCAATTGCGAGAGATGTTGATGGAGAGCTCGCGGGCCACATTTTTGATTTGATGGAAAAATTTGCCGGTTATGGATTTAACAAGTCGCATTCAGCTGCCTATGCGCTGGTATCTTTCCAGACCGCGTGGTTAAAAACGCACTATCCAGCGCCTTTTATGGCCGCGGTAATGTCGTCAGATATGGATAATACTGACAAGGTGGTTACATATGTTGATGATGCTAAATCGAACGGCATTGAAATTGTGCCACCAGATGTTAACAGAGGGCAATATAAGTTCACTATTGATGGGCCTAAAACGATTATCTATGGAATTGGAGCAATTAAAGGAGTCGGTGAAGCAGCAATTCAATCGGTTGTTGAAGAGCGGGAAAAAAATGGTAAGTTCAGAGATTTGTTTGATTTCTGTAATCGTGTCGATCTTAAAAAAGTCAACAGAAGAAACCTGGAGGCGATGATCCGTGCGGGAGCGCTTGATGCGTTAGGTCCAAGTAGAGCGGTAATGATGGCATCATTGGAGCATGCGATTAAAAGTGCCGAACAGTTTAAAAAGGATCAATTAATCGGTCAAAATGATCTTTTCGGTTCGCCTACAGATACCTCAGGTGATAAAGCGCCAGAATTTGCTTTGGTAAGGCCCTGGCCTGAAGAGAAGGTGCTTCAAGGAGAAAAGGATACTCTCGGTCTGTATTTAACCGGACATCCTATCGATCGCTACTTACCGGAAATTAAACAATTTTGTAACTTACGACTTAACTCTCTGCAGCCAACTCGCCGCGGGGAGTATGTTTCAGTTGCGGGTTTGATTGTTGGTATTCGAGTCATGAAAACCAAAAAAGGATTGAGCTGGGCAATCGTATCACTGGATGATCAAAGTGGCAGGGTAGACGTGATGGTTTACAACGATCTCTATGAGTCTTGTCGGGAAATTCTGACCAAAGACGGCATCATTGTGGCCAAAGGCGATATTAGCAATGACGATTTTTCTGGGGGGTTGAAAATGAGTGCCGTAGAAATTGAAGAGTTGACCGTTGTCAGAGAGCAAAAGGCTGATCATTTGAGTGTTAAACTGGACTTTAATCAGAACAACCTTTTAGCTGAAGAGTTAATCGAGACCATTGCACCTTTCAAAGGAGGCTTGTGTCCACTCAGATTTGATACCTCGCTGGACAATATTCAGGCAGAAATCGTTGCCTCGGGTGAATGGTCGGTAAAACCGACCGACGAGCTGCTTTTCAATTTGAGTAATATTACCGGGTGCAACAAGGTGGTTGTAAAATACTAGGCGCTACCTGATAAGGTTAAATGTCTACTCGGGACTAATTATCTTATTCATTCGGTAGTCATCCATAATATAGCCATTACCTATGTCTATTTGTATGGCTTCTATATTTTCGAAGCCCATCTTTAAGTAAGCCTCGTACGCGGGGTTGAATTTATTGACTGTTAACTCAATCTTGTTTGCCGCCGATTGCCTGGCCAGACTCTCGACAAAGGTAAGCATTTGACGACCGAAACCTTTGCCACGAGTTGATTGATCGAGATAGAACTTGCTCAGGAAAAGAGTATTACTTCGTGGTTGTACTGAAAAGTAGCCCACAGGCTGTTCGTCCTGTATAACCAAATAATACTGATAACCCTGCTCTATCTGTTCCTGAATGGCTGATTCGGACTGGAATTTTTCCAGCATGTATTCAACTTGAGCGGAGCCGATAATGGGGATGTAGTGTTCTTCCCAAATAGGCTTGGCTAGCAGACTTATTGCACCAGCTTCTTGCTTGGTTACGAGATTTATTTCTAGCATAGGGGTCTCTGGAACTAATTTTAATGAATCGCATCATAAAACATAAGAAAATTAAAGCAAACCCTTCTGTTTCTATAATAAGTAAGCGATAATCAGCAGCAATTGCTTCTAAACAGGCTGAATTGAAGCTTTAGCAAAAAGTCAGAGAATTAATGAGCGTAATTAATAATCGGAATTAAAAAGAAATATGTTTAATAAAATTAGAGGGCTGTTTTCGGCCGACCTTTCTATCGATCTCGGGACTGCCAATACTTTGGTTTATATGCGTGAAAAAGGAATCGTATTGAACGAACCTTCAGTGGTAGCAATACGACATGAGCGCGGCGGTAATAAGTCGATAGCGGCTGTTGGAAAGGATGCTAAAGTGATGTTAGGAAGAACTCCTGGTAACATCACAGCGATTAGACCTCTAAAAGACGGAGTTATTGCCGACTTCGAAGTCACAGAAAAAATGCTTCAGGAATTTATTCGTAAAGTTCATGACTCCAGTTTCTTCATGCGCCCCAGTCCTCGAGTACTGATTTGTGTTCCTTGTGGTTCAACCCAGGTAGAGAGGAGAGCTATCAAAGAGTCAGCATATGGTGCGGGAGCGCGAGACGTTTATTTGATTGAAGAGCCAATGGCTGCAGCTGTGGGTGCCGGGTTACCAGTCGGCGAAGCTCGCGGTTCTATGGTTGTTGATATTGGTGGTGGAACCACAGAAATCGCTATTCTTTCGTTAAATGGCGTGGTCTCTTCTGATTCTGTTCGAATTGGTGGTGACAAGTTTGATGAAGCTATCATCGACTATGTTCGAAGAAACTACGGTACAGTTATTGGAGAAGCTACCGCCGAGAGAATCAAGCATGAAATAGGAACGGCTTTCCCTAGTAGTGAGGTAATGGAAATTGATGTGCGCGGACGTAACCTCGCCGAAGGCATTCCAAGAAGTTTTACCATTAATAGTAATGAAGTACTTGAAGCTCTTCAGGACCCTCTGGCGGGCATGATTCGAGCTGTGCGGTCAGTTTTGGAGCAATCTCCGCCTGAATTGGCTGCAGATATTTCCGAGCGAGGTATGGTATTAACAGGTGGTGGTGCATTAATCAAAGACCTTGATCGCCTGTTCCTTGAGGAAACAGGGCTGCCGGTAATAGTGGCGCAAGATCCACTGACCTGTGTTGCCCGAGGTGGCGGCAAAGTATTAGAGACTATCGAAGAGCACGGAGGCGATCTCTTCTGGCAGAATTAGTTTGCAGCCTCTGAGTTTAAGCACTCTAATCTATTAAGTTCTCCTACTATTAAGACCCCGTAATTATTGCGGGGTAATTTCTTAAAAATCAATACAATAGGCAATATCTCGCTTTCTCATCTATACTCAAATCAAGAGTTTATCCGATAGAACGAAGTAATAATTGTCTACCTCTTCCGTTGTTATTCTTGGTCAAGTCTTTCTGGTACTTATCGTTGTCGCCGGAGCCCTTCTCTATTATCTGAACAACCTGAACAATGAGCTGCAAGACGCAATTGAGAGCTTTAGAGAAAAATTAAAAGATGAAAAACGCCATTCTAAAGGACTCAGGATTAAGGTTCAGGAACAAATTCGTACCATCGAATCGCTTCAAAGATTATTAGATAGCGAGAAATCGAAAGATAGTGACTTATCTAAACAACTAGAAGAGATTGCTGCGGAGTATGAAGAGCTTCAGGCCGTGCTCGCCAAGCTTGAGAAATCGGAAAGCAAGTTAAGTAAGAAGCTGAAGGATTCCGAACAAAGTGAAGAACTATTGAAAGAAACCCTGGATTCATTAAAGAGTCGGTTAAATGAGCTGGAAGACAAGCTGGAAGAGCAGAACACATCAGTTTTAGATAACACTCTTATGACTGACGTAGAAGAAGTGAATTATGAAGAGTTGTATCATGAGCTAAAGAACGCGATTGCTTTTAATATGACAGGAGGTGAGCAGGTATTGGATGTACTTCGCTCACGACTTCTGGAAAACGGCAACTATTCGGAAAGTGAACAATTAGGGCAGTTAAAAGAGCGATATAATTCCATTGGCGAAATGGTCGGAGTGGTTGATGATGTGACTATTTTTTCGGATGAACAGGCAGATTCGAAAACTAATGAGGAAGCTGAAGCGGAAATAGATCAGGCTGAAGCTTCTCTGGAGCAGGCCAATAAAACAATAAAACAAGCAGAAGCATTTACAACTTCCAATTTAAAAGAAAACGAAAGCCTGGAAGAGCAAATTAATTTACTGACCGGCAAGCTTTCTGAAGCTCTTAAAATAAAAGATAAGCTCAAAAAAGATCTTTCAATTACCAGTGAACAACTAATGGCCTTTGTTGCAAAAGCTAAGGTTTTTCACGCACAAAAAGAGCAAATTAGAATGCATAAGGCAACCCAGAACCAGATGCATAGAAATTATGTTGGTTTAAGTAATGAGCACAAAGAATTATCTCGTAAGTATCGTAATCTGGAAGCCAGAAACAAGCTTCTCCAAGTACAAGCAGAGTCCCAGAATGTCGATCCTGAACTGGTTAACAAGTTAGAAGGATTAAGGAGCAAGCTCGAGGAAAAAGAGTCAATCATGGACCGGCTCAAAGTTGAGAATGAAATGTTAGAGCAACAGTTTCTTAAGATATCGAAAGAGTCAACCGTCGCCGATGAGACAGCACAGGCTCTCGCTCGACTCACAAGCGAGCATCAGTTGCTAGAGCAACAATACCTTGAAGTTCTCAATGAACTGGACAAGACTGAATAAAGAGAAAGTTCCTGTAGCGGGAGGAGATCAGAGGGCTTCGCCTCGGGATTCGAGACATATAGTTGAATAACTGGAAGAACCGTCATCGAAAGTAAACTTTAAATCCAGTCGTTCTTCTTCGGGAATCTTGTCCAGTCGGGCAACCTTCTTAATCATTTTTTGCATATTGTATGTTTTTAACAGACGAAGCTCCGCAGATTTATCAACATTGTAAAAGCAGACCGCAATAATTGATAAAGCTTTGAGCAGAGCTTTGGCCAATAGCTTATCGTCAAATGGCTCTCCTCTAAATACGCTCGAGGCAAACTTCTCTGCGAGTTGGTCGGATGAAGTTGAATCCAGAATCTGAATGGCTTTGACCTTTTTATCCTTGTCTCCAAAAAGCGCAATTGTGCATGGCAATTCTAGTTCATTCACTGACACGGGTTTGACTTTTTCGACTTTTATTACATGACTGGTTATTGTCGACAATAAAGTACTCATTGCTGCCGGAGAGGGGAATATCAGATCTTTGATATGCGGAAAGGCATTGGTCAGGGTTGAAGCACCTGAAAGTGCCGGAATAAGGTTTTCTTTGAGAGTTTCTGCGGTAAAAGGTTTGTTTACCACAAACATTGCACCTGAAGCTTTTGCTCTTTTAAGAGACGACTCATTTTTCTCCGCAGTAATGAAGCCGATACGGGTTCCCAGCTTCAACTCGTTAACTTTTTCCAGTACTTGAATTCCGGTCATTTCAGGCATGTGCCAGTCGAGCAGAACCATGTCAGGTTGCCAATGCTTGATAATTTCAAGCGCCTCCTTACCATTGTCGGCATATTTGAAGTCATGATCTTTGTAGCCAGCATTGCTGAGTGTTCTTTGAACAATTGTTTGCATTGCCTTACTATCATCGACTATTAGGAACTTTAGGCTCATAAGTTAATGATTTATCGAATAAAAGAAGCTTCTTGATTAATCCTAGCTGGTAATTGGACTTTTGCAAATTTTGACAAAAGGCGCACACAAAAGATGGAATAGGATAGCAGGGTTATAAGGGAAGTAAAATCGGGGGATATTGGAAGATGAAGGACCCAGAGGTTGCTGTTCTGGGCTATCTAAAGTATTAACTGTCGTACTAATCCATCATTTCTGTTGCGAGCAAAGTATTATGCATCAAAGTTGCGACAGTCATTGGGCCAACTCCGCCTGGAACTGGTGTAATCCATGCTGCATTTTGTGAGGCAATATCAAACTCTACATCACCGGTGAGCTTTCCATTCTCCAAGCGATTAATGCCAACATCGATCACTATTGCATTTGGCTTTATCCATTCTCCTTTTACCAGCCCGGGAATTCCGACACCAACAACTACAAGGTCTGCTCTGCGCACTTGAGACTCAAGATCTTTGGTAAATTTATGGCAAACGGTAACAGTTGCTCCTTTAAGAAGTAGTTCCATTGCCATTGGACGGCCGACAATATTACTCGCTCCAACCACTACACAGTCCATGCCCTTTACATCTACCTCAATAGATTCCAACATTAGCATTACACCGTACGGCGTACAGGGTCTAATCTGAGGTATTCGTTGTACTAATCGGCCTATATTGTATGGATGAAAGCAATCTACATCTTTATCAGGATTAATTTTTTCGAGTATTTCACTAGAGTCCAAATGTGAAGGAAGTGGCAGCTGCACTAAAATACCATTGATGGAGTTGTCACCGTTCAGCTCATCGACCTTTTGCAGAAGTTCGTCCTGAGTAACTGATGCAGGTAGTTCTATTTTTCTTGAATTAAATAAGACCTCTTCACACGCATTAACTTTCTTGTTCACGTAAACAGAAGAGGCTGGATCTTCTCCAACCAAAACTACAGCTAGTCCGGGAGGGGCTTTGCCCTGATCTATTCGAGCTTGAACTTTTTGTTTGATGTCGGCACGAAGACGAGCGGCAATTTCATTACCATTGATCAGCTTTGCTGTCATTTGCTTGGATATCTCTAATAACTTGTGGAAATATAATCGCGTATTTTCTCAATTGTCGGAGTGGCTGCCAAGTAAAAGTTTGGAGAAACCCTGATAAAAGGTGATACTAAGCATGAATAGGTAGATTTTAAAAAGGCGAGCCTGAATTTATACATTATTGCGGATGGTTGACCAAACGTAGTTTATTACGCTAAATTTGAGCTAAATTTAACCAGGTACGGTTTGATTTTTAGTCGAATACAGGTGGAATGAAAAGTTTTTTAAAATTATTTATTTTCCTTGTTGACGGCGGTCAGATTAGCCAGTATTATTCGCCGCTCCTTGAGGAGCTCAGCTCCAAATGGGGAATGTCGGGGAATAGCGCAGTCTGGTAGCGCGCCTGCTTTGGGTGCAGGATGTCGGGGGTTCGAATCCCTCTTCCCCGACCAGGTACTTTAAGGAAAACAATTGCTTGTTGACGGTAATCTCAAGCAGCGGGGTTTCTTAGGAACGATGCGCCCGTAGCTCATCTGGATAGAGCATCGGCCTTCTAAGCCGAGGGTAGCAGGTTCGAATCCTGCCGGGCGTGCCATTACCGCCTAGGCGGAATGAAGATAAACCAGCTAAGTTACTGGTTTATAAAGAATTATGGTGGACGTAGCTCAGTTGGTAGAGCCCCGGATTGTGATTCCGGTGGTCGTGGGTTCAAACCCCATCGTCCACCCCATATCTAACTATTTAGATAAGAATAAATGTCTGAATGGTTGATTTACAAAGTGCGAGAGTGGCGGAATTGGTAGACGCGCTGGATTTAGGTTCCAGTGTCTTGCGGCGTGAGAGTTCGAGTCTCTCCTCTCGCACCACTTTGTAATCTTTATCAGGTATTCCTGGCCTCAGGATGCTGTCAGTATTTAGGCTTGAGCTGGATGGTGGTCGCCTGAGCTTTGGAGCGAGCCAAACATCTCTGGGATGCCCTGGCCGCAACTACATGCCTTAATTTCAAGGCACAAGCTCTAGCAAACTCCTCTTTAATCTAGTCTCAACTATGCGTATACTGACCAGTCCTTTTTGATGGGACAGCTCTTTTTAGGTGAAAATCCTGAAAAGAGGGGCTCTGGTTGACTTAGGTAGCCAGAAAATTACAACGTTTAACAGTCTAACCAGCAGCTATCACGACACTAGGTTTTAAGCAGGTTAGTCGATAAGAGAATTAAAAACTTAGTTGGAGCATATCAATGCAAGTTTCTGTTGAAACCACAAGTGGCCTAGAGCGTAAGCTTACAATCGGTGTACCTGCTAGCAAGGTAGACGATGTTGCGCTTGAAAGAATGAAAGAGTTGGCTAAAACTCAGCGAATGAATGGTTTTCGCCCAGGCAAAATACCGCTGAATGTAATCAAAAAGAGATTTGGTCCGCATGTTCGCCAGGATGTTGTTTCTGAAGTTATGCAGCGCTCCTTTTATGAAGCGGTTGTTCAGGAAAAGCTTCAGCCGGCGGGAGCTCCTCACATTGAGCCAGTCTCAATGGAAGAAGGTAAAGATCTTGAGTTTACTGCTACTTTTGAGATCTATCCTGAAGTAGCGCTTGAAGATTTATCTAAAATATCTCTTGAAAAAATCACTGCTGAAGTTGGCGATGATGATTTATCAAAAATGATAGACACGCTTCGTGAACAACAGGCAAATTGGGTTGAAGTAAAACGTAAATCCAAAGAGGGTGACCAAATAGTTATCGACTTCGTTGGAACAATTGATGGTGAAGAGTTTGCCGGTGGTAAAGCAAGCGACTTTGCGCTTGAGTTGGGCAAAGGTCAGATGATTCCTGGGTTTGAAGACCAGTTAACAGGAAGCAAATCTGGAGACGAAGTCACAGTTAAGGTGACTTTCCCTGAAGATTACCACAATAAAGAAGTCGCCGGAAAAGAAGCTGAGTTTGCAACGACTGTTAAAATCGTTAATAAAAAAGAAACTCTTAAAATGGGTGAGTTAGCAGAAAAACTTGGTATTGAAGACGGCAATATTTCTACTATGAAAGCGGATATCCGCAAAAATATGGAAAGAGAGCTTAAGCAAGCTGTCAACTCAAAGCTTAAGGAAAAAGTGATGGATTCTCTGGTGGAAGCCCACAACTTTGAAATTCCTAAGTCTATGATTGATCAAGAAATTCAACAGCTTAAGCAACAGGCTATGCAACAATTTGGTGGTCAAGGAGCTTCATTACCTGACCTACCTTCAGAGTTATTTGAAGAGCGAGCTACACGCAGAGTTAAGTTAGGCCTGGTTGTCGGTGAGATCATCAAGCAAAACAAAATTACTGCAGACAAAGATAAGGTTCGAAATAAGCTGGAGGAGTTGGCTTCGGTATATGAGCAACCTGAAGAAGTCATTAATTACTATTTATCTGATGAAAATCGTTTGAATGAAGTAGAACAGCTCGTTTTGGAAGATAGCGTTATTGAATTTGTAGAAGGCAAAGCTGAAGTGAGCGAGACTTCTATGAGTTTTGACGAGATCATGAACCCTAAGCAGGAAGATGCTCCAGCTGAAGAAGATAAAGAATAATAAATAATAAAATATCTTATTATTTACAAACCCGGTATTGAAACTGCTATAGTTAACCCCAAGGTTAACACCAGTGGTTTTATACTGGGTTTTTAGTTTCTGAGACAATAAATATAAGGATAAAAAAGTAATGACAACTCGTTCGATGTTAGAAGAACAAGCGCTCGGATTAGTCCCTATGGTTGTTGAGCAAACAGCAAAAGGGGAAAGGTCATACGATATCTATTCTCGACTGCTGAAAGAACGCGTGATTTTCATGGTAGGCCAAGTTGAAGATCATATGGCAAACTTGATTGTTGCCCAAATGCTATTTTTAGAATCTGAAAATCCAGACAAAGATATTTCTCTTTATATCAATTCTCCTGGTGGTTCGGTAACTGCCGGAATGGCCATTTATGACACTATGCAATTTATTAAGCCTGATGTCTCTACCCTCTGTATTGGGCAGGCTTGTAGCATGGGCGCCTTTCTTTTAGCTGGTGGAGCTAAAGAAAAAAGGTTTGCGCTACCTAATTCACGCATCATGATTCATCAGCCTCTAGGTGGTTTTCAGGGACAAGCATCGGATATTGAAATTCATGCTAAAGAAATTTTGAATATGAGGCATAACCTTAACAAGATTCTGGCTCATCACACAGGTAGAAAGCTCAAAGATCTGGAAAAAGATACAGATCGGGATAACTTTATGAGTGCAGAAGATGCCGCAGAGTACGGTATTGTCGATCAGGTAATCGCTTCTCGTTAATGGTTGATTTTGTTCCTTGATCAGATTAACTTCACAATATTCAAGGGATTTTGCAGTCCAGGGTCGACAAATTGGCGGTAAAAGGTCTAAGCTAGGTATAGAGTCCCTGCATCTATAAGGGACGCTGAAACAGAGAAAAATTGTTAAAGGATAATCGATGAGCGATAACAGAAAATCAGGTGGACGTGACGATAGCGGTAAGCTTCTCTACTGTTCTTTCTGTGGAAAAAGTCAACATGAGGTTCGAAAGCTTATTGCCGGGCCTTCAGTGTTTATCTGTGACGAGTGCGTTGAGCTGTGTAACGATATTATTCGTGAGGAAATTCAAGAAGTTGCGCAAGATAGTGACTCTAACAAGTTGCCAACCCCAAGGGAAATCAACGACATATTAGAACAGTATGTTATCGGTCAGCCGGCCGCTAAGAGAGTTCTTTCCGTTGCTGTTTATAACCACTACAAGCGCTTACAGTCGGGTAACCTCAAGAATGACGAAGTAGAGCTGGGTAAAAGCAATATCCTCTTAGTTGGACCAACAGGAAGCGGTAAAACTCTTTTGGCAGAGACATTGGCTCGGTTACTTAATGTGCCATTTACAATTGCAGATGCAACAACATTAACTGAAGCCGGTTATGTTGGTGAAGATGTAGAAAATATCATTCAAAAGCTCTTGCAGAAATGTGATTATGATGTGGAAAAAGCACAACACGGGATTGTGTATATCGATGAAATTGATAAGATTTCCCGTAAGTCTGATAACCCTTCAATTACAAGAGATGTGTCTGGTGAAGGCGTCCAGCAGGCGCTATTGAAGTTGATTGAGGGAACTGTAGCTTCTGTCCCTCCACAAGGCGGTCGCAAACATCCTCAGCAGGAATTTCTACAAGTGGACACTAGCAGTATCCTGTTTATCTGTGGAGGTGCATTTGCTGGTATGGATAAAATTATCCGCGACCGTTCAGAGCGCTCAGGTATTGGTTTTAGTGCGCAGGTTACGAGCAAAGATGAAAATAAAAATATCGGGGAAATTTTTAAAGATATTGAACCTGATGATCTGGTTAAGTACGGGCTTATTCCAGAGTTCGTTGGTCGACTTCCAGTTGTTGCAACCCTTGAGGAGCTCGACGAAGAGTCGCTAGTTCAGATCCTTTCTGAACCGAAAAATGCGCTGACTAAACAGTACGCCAAGTTATTTGAAATGGAAGGTGTAACTCTGGAATTTAGAGAAGATGCATTAAGAGCTGTTGCGCAAAAGGCTATGGAAAGGAAAACTGGAGCTCGTGGACTTCGCTCTATTGTCGAAAAAGTATTACTAGACACAATGTATGAACTGCCTTCTATGGAAGGTGTTACCAAAGTTGCTATTGATGCAGCCGTCGTTGATGGTGAATCAGATCCTCTCTTGATTTATGAGAGTCAGGACAAGAAGATAGCATCAGATAAATAATAATTGTTTATACTGCAAAAAACTGGCGAAAGTCAGTTTTTTGCAAACAAAGTCGTTGAAACTAAACTAATCACCCCAATATACCCTGTAAGAGTTTTCTTTATTTGTTTTTCTGCAAAACGAACTAAATCGTTTTGTCATGCACTAATCTAATTGAAGTAAGCGATTTGATATAAGCTCTGATTAAAGTGTAAGTTGGAGCGAGACAAAGCTGGCGCATAAGCGCTAAATATTAAGAATTTCGAGACTTAAGAGATAAACTATGTCTGACGTAAGCAGCAAAAATCAGTTACCAGTATTACCACTACGCGATGTAGTGGTATTTCCGCATATGGTCATTCCGCTTTTTGTTGGACGTGAAAAGTCCATAAAAGCACTTGAGTTGGCTTCAGAGGGAAGCAATAAAGTTCTGCTGGTTGCGCAAAAAGACGCCAATATGGACGACCCGGGTGCAGAGGATATTTACACTCAGGGCTGTGTAGCCAATATATTGCAGATGCTAAAACTACCCGACGGCAACCTTAAAGTATTGGTTGAAGGAGAATCCAGAGCCAGTATTGAAAAGTTAACTGATGATGACGGTTTATTGATGGCTGATTTTCGCGACAAGCCATCGGAAAGTCCAGCGCCGCAGGAAAAAGATGCATTGTCTCGCTCAGTAAAGGCAATGTTTGAAAACTATATCAAACTCAACAAAAAGATACCGTCAGAAGTTCTTAATACTGTTTCGGCAATTGAAGATGTCGAAAAGTTGTCAGATACAATAGCTGCCCACCTTGTCTTAAAAATTAAGGAGAAGCAGGCTATTTTAGAAATTGATAGTGTTTCCGAGCGTCTAGAGTACATTATGGGCCTAATGGAATCTGAAATCGATTTGCTACATGTTGAGCGAAAAATTCGTGGTCGAGTCAAAAAGCAAATGGATAAGAGTCAAAGAGACTATTATCTCAATGAGCAGATGAAAGCTATTCAGAAAGAATTAGGGGACGATGATGGGACGGCTGACCTTGAGGAGCTTAAGGAAAAGATTACTTCTGCCGGAATGCCTAAGGAAGCTAGAGAAAAAGCAGAATCAGAACTTAAAAAGCTAAAAATGATGTCACCGATGTCTGCTGAAGCTACAGTTGTGCGAGGCTACATAGACTGGATGCTGAATATACCCTGGAAGAAACGTAGCAAGCTAGATAGTGACATTGAAAAGGCGCAAAATACTTTGGAAGCCGACCATTATGGGCTTGAAGAAGTAAAAGACAGGATATTGGAATATCTGGCAGTTCAAACCAGAGTGAAGAAGTTGAAAGGGCCAGTATTGTGCCTGGTCGGCCCTCCTGGTGTTGGTAAAACCTCGCTTGGAGAGTCAATTGCCAAAGCTACGGGCCGAAAGTTTGTCCGTATGTCACTCGGCGGGGTGAGAGATGAAGCTGAAATTAGAGGTCACAGAAGAACCTATATTGGTTCAATGCCGGGCAAAATCTTGCAAAAGTTAAGCCGCGTTAAAGTTAAAAATCCGCTGTTTTTGCTGGATGAGATCGATAAAATGGCAATGGATATGCGCGGCGATCCCGCATCTGCGCTGCTTGAAGTGCTGGATCCGGAACAAAACTCTTCTTTCAACGATCATTACCTCGAGGTAGATTACGACTTATCCGAAGTAATGTTTGTATGTACAGCCAATTCCATGAATATTCCCGGGCCTCTGCTTGACCGAATGGAAGTAATCAATCTTTCAGGCTATACGGAAGATGAAAAGTTAAATATTGCTACTAAGTATCTTCTTCCGAAACAAAAGAGAGCTAATGGGCTTGAGGACGATGACCTACAGTTATCTAAATCAGCTATCACATCTATCGTACGCTACTATACAAGAGAAGCGGGAGTTCGTAGTCTTGAACGCGAGATATCAAAAGTTTGTCGGAAAGTTGTTAAGCAACTTTTATTTGATAAAAAGCGTAAGAGCATAAAGGTGAATACCAAGAACATTTCAAAGTTTCTCGGCGTTGAAAAGTATGATTACGGAAAGGCCGGTGAGAACGATCAAGTCGGTCAAGTTACAGGGTTGGCGTGGACTCAAGTTGGTGGTGATTTGTTGACAATCGAAGCTGCAGTTACCAGCGGTTCAGGAAAAGCCTTATCAACCGGCCATCTAGGTAATGTTATGCAGGAGTCAATCAAAGCTGCCATGACCGTTGTTCGGAGTCGAGCTGAGTCACTTGGGATTGAAGAGGATTTCTACCAAAAGAAAGATATTCATGTCCACGTACCTGAAGGAGCCACTCCCAAAGATGGACCCAGTGCTGGTTGTGCTATGTGCACTGCGTTAGTTTCAGCTCTTACCGGCATCGCTGTTCGAAGAGAAGTTGCGATGACAGGTGAAATTACTTTGAGAGGAGAAGTTTTACCAATTGGCGGTCTAAAGGAAAAACTATTGGCAGCTCACCGCGGAGGTATTAAAAAGGTTTTAATACCTCATCAGAATGTTAGAAATTTGAAAGAGATTCCTGACAATGTTATCGGTGATTTAGAGATTATTCCTGTCAAATGGATAGACGAAGTTCTGGAGAAAGCTTTGGTTAGTATGCCCTCCCCATTAAGTAAGGAAGGCGAGTCCTCTGTAGCCCAAAAGGAAGCTGTAGAGGTGGAAAGTGACAATACATCCGAAGCTAAACCTCACTAACTATTTCCAGGATATCTCCGGATTAACATTTAAGGCTGGTCAATTCGGAGAAAAAACGCACTAAAATTGACCAAAGCCGCGGATTTTCTGGGTTTAAGGCGATTTGTTGCTTGACAGATAATTTGCTGGATTGGTATAAAGTTATCCGCGAGGGGCATATACTAATGAATTCCAATCTATGCTCTCAAATTAACTGATAAGAATTAAAGGGGAATTAAGTGAATAAATCTGAACTAGTAGATGCAATCGCATCAGGTGCCGATATTTCTAAAGCTTCAGCTGGACGTGCTCTGGACGCAATGCTTGACTCAATCACAGAAACTCTTCGCAAAGGTGATCAAGTAGCTTTAGTTGGTTTCGGTACTTTTTCTGTAAAAGAGCGTGCTGCTCGTACAGGCCGTAATCCTCAAACAGGTAAAACTATTGAAATCCCTGCTGCAAGAGTTCCTGGTTTTAAAGCTGGTAAAGGTCTTAAAGACGCGGTAAACTAGCGCACCGTTTTATGGGCGCTTAGCTCAGTTGGGAGAGCATCGCCCTTACAAGGCGAGGGTCGCTGGTTCGAGCCCAGCAGTGCCCACCAATCTTTCCATTGAAATAATTATTGACCCTGATTATTGGATTAGATTGTTGTTGAGTCATTGGAGCGGTAGTTCAGCTGGTTAGAATACCGGCCTGTCACGCCGGGGGTCGCGGGTTCGAGTCCCGTCCGCTCCGCCAAAATAAGCGCGCCTTTATTGGCGCGTTTTTTTATCAAGAATTTGACGAACAAGAACAGAATATTAATAAAGAGCAATCTGCTATGTTAGAAAGTATCAGAGAAGGGGTAAAAAAGCCCTGGGTAAAAATTGTAGTTTTTGCGATAGTAATATCGTTTGTCTTTGCTGGTTATTTCACATCTTCTTTCTTCCTGGGTGACCCTAATGCGGTCGCAATTGTGAATGGAGAAAGTATTTCCCGCGTTGACTTTCAAAGAGAGTACCAGCGAGTGAAAGCACAGCAAGCTGACTACTATAATGCTAATGTGAAAACAGAAGAAGATGAGCGTGAATTTCAGGAAAGAGTTCTTCAGGATCTGATCAATAGAGAAGTGACACAGCAGGCAACCGCGGATCTCGGCATGAGACTCTCAGATAGTGCTTTGAGGAAAGTTATTCACGAATTTCCTGCTTTTAAAGACTCAGAAGGAAATTACTCTCGCTCTTTAGTTAATCAAATTCTTGTCAGAAACGGAATGAATGATGCTGAGCTCAAGAGTACTTTCCAGTTTCAAGAAACATATACTCATCTGGTGGACGGGATTACCAGCACAGAGTTTTCATTACCTGAGGAAGCGAGAAAAGATTTTGAACTGTTAATGCAAAAACGTAGTGGTAAAGCATTGAAGCTAAATTTTGAACAGTTCAAAAGCGGAATAGAGGTGAGCGAAGAGGAAGTTCAAAAGTATTATAATGAAAATCAGGAAGCGTACCGGGTAGAAGAGAAAGTGTCTGTTGACTACATTGAGTTATCAATAGACAAGCTTAAGGCTGCTCAAGCGCCAACTGATGAAGAAATTGAGAGTTATTATCAGGATAATATCACTCGCTTTCAGGGAGAAGATCAGAAGCAGTTTTCACATATTCTTATCCTTAGTAATGGTGATGAAAATGCCGCTAAAGAAAAAGCCGAAGCGATTCATGCAAAGTTAGCAGATGGTGACTTTATTGCAATTGGTGAAGCTGAAGCCGATGAAGCTGGCGACTTAGGGATTCTTCTTGAAGGAGCACTTGAACCTGCGGCGGACGAAGCTGCTAAAGCTTTAACTGAGGTTGGTCAGGTATCAGTACCAGTCAAGATAGAAGATGGCTATCAGATCCTGAAGCTGACAAATCTTATTGCTGGTGAAGTGCAATCTTTGGAGCAAGTTAAAGACGAGCTCATCGTCGAACTTAAAAAGATAAAAGCAGAAGAGGATTTCTACGCCAAGTCAGAGTTGTTAAAAGAAAAAGCTTTCGAATTCTCTGACTCTTTGCAGGAAGCTTCAAATGCCAGCGGAATTCAGGTAGAAACCAGCCCTCTTTTTGGACTGTCTAGCAGAGAAGGTATCTTTGCAAATCAACTGATTAAAGATGCTGCTTTTAGTTCAGATGTTAAAGAGGCGCTGTTGAATTCACAGCCTATTGAAATCGGCGAAAATCATCTTGTGATTTTACGTCTTAAGGAGCACAAGCCTAGTACTATTGAACCATTTGAGGCAGTTAAAGAGAGAGTGTCTAGCACCATTCTTCAGACCAAGGCTAAGGAAAAAGCTGGTGAGTTAGCAAACATTATTCTTGAAAAAGTAAAGGCAAAAGAAGAAGTAGAAGAGATGTTAACCGAAAACTCTCTTTCCTGGACAGAATTAGATGATATTCAGCGTAACAATGCTTCTCTGTCATACATGACTAACCAGAAGTTCTTCAAGTTGACTCCGCCAGCTGAAGGAGAATCTACCATCGATATGGTGGAAGACTTCCAAGGCTTTGCAATCTTGGTTTTAACTGAAGTCAAGCCAGGTGATTGGAGCTCAGCTGAAGAGGCGGTTAAAAAGCAAAGAGAATTATTTACTAACCGGTACTTTGCCAATTCAGAGCACTCAGGATTTATAGAAACGATGCGCTTAAAAGCTGATGTAAGACGAAATCTTGATGCACTTGCTCAGTAAGTTTACATTAGTGTCAGCAAAAGCCGCTTTTATAGCGGCTTTTTAGTAACTATGGCTTGTGACTAATGACTACTTTGTCGTCTTAAAGCAGGCTGCGCGGTGTCCGCTATCCAATTCGAATAATTCCGGCTTTTCTTCCAAGCACTTTTGAGAGCAATAGTTACATCTGCCGGCAAACTGGCAACCTGTAGACTTCGTACTTTCCTTACCTACAGTTTTAGGCGTAGAAAACTCTGGAAACCTTTGACGATACATAGGGGTACTCGCAAAAAGCGTCTGAGTATATGGATGTTTCGGGTTATCAAAAATTTGATCGACGCCACCATATTCAATTACTTCTCCTTTAAACATTACCATTACCCTATCTGCGATATGCTCTACGATGTTCAGGTCGTGAGAAATAAACAGATAGGAAATCCCCATTTGTTCCTGAAGTTCCTGAAGAAGATTTAGAATTTGTGCCTGAATAGAAACATCCAATGCGGAGAGGGGTTCGTCAGCAATAATTATTTGCGGATCTAAAATTATTGCCCTTGCGATCGCAATTCTTTGTCGCTGTCCACCAGAGAACATATGAGGATAACGATATTGGTGTTCAGCAAGCATCCCTACCTTTACAAGCGTAGTAGCGATTTTTTCTTTTCTTTGCTTTGAAGAAAGCTTGGTATTTATCTGTAATACCTCGTCCAAAGTTTCGCCGATTCGAGCTTGAGGGTTTAGTGATTCGTATGGATTCTGGAATACCATGCGAATATTCCGAAAGCGATTTTTTCTCTGCTTCCTGCTTCTTGGGTTTTGCTCTTCGTTATTAAAATAAACTTTTCCACTTGTCGGCTTTTCGATCCCGATAATCTGTCTGGCGAGTGTTGATTTTCCACTTCCTGACTCTCCTACAATGGCCAGTGTTTCGCCAGCATCAAGTTTAAAGTTAATGTTACGAATGGCTTCTATTTGTTGAGGCAGACCCAGTCTTCGCCTGGAAACCGAATAGCATTTGCTGATGTTTTTCACTTCAAGCAAACTCATTTTTGCGCTCCCGAAAGTGTTTTATGATCATTTTTTTCCGGTTGTTGCGCTAAATGACACCGAACTTTTCCATGGTTTTCTATGGTAATCAGCTCTTGCTCTTTAACACAGTACTTTTCTGCCTTTGGGCATCTCGGCCCTAGCCTGCAGCCTACAGGCAGTTCACTCATCGGCGGTATATGACCCTCCAGGGCAAACAGTCGACTGCCTTTTTTATGCCGATCACCCAATTGCGGAATACTATCGAGTAATGCTTTTGTATATGGATGTTTCGGTGCCTTCAAGATATTTTGCGTTGCTGCATGCTCCATTAATAGTCCTGAGTAGATAACCCCAATTCTATCGGTATTTTCTGACAGTAAGGCGAAATCATGTGTGATTAGCATCAGTCCAGCTTCTTCAGCCTGGCTGAGATTAACGAGCAGCTCGAGTATTTGAGCCTGGATGGTAACATCGAGGGCTGTTGTGGGCTCGTCGGCGATAAGCAGCTTGGGTTTGCAGGCCAGTGCAATAGCAATTGCTGCACGCTGACTCATTCCGCCAGAGACCTGATGTGGATAAAGCTTTAGGAGAAGCTCTGGGTCTAAAATACCGACGGAGTCAAGGAGTTCTAGTGCACGAGTTTTTCTATATTTTCTGCTCCCTCCCTGATGCAACGCTAATGTCTCATCAAGTTGACTACCAATAGTAAAGCACGGGTTTAAACTGGATTGTGACTCCTGAAAGATGATCGCTGCTTTCGAAGCAACATAGACTGAACGCTCAGCGGGATCCATTTTCATAAGATCTTCTCCGTCCAGATTTACGTAATCGGCTCGCATCGTCATTTTAGGGGATAACAACCCCATGATAGCAAGTGCCAGCATACTTTTACCTGAACCGGACTCTCCTACGATACCTAATATTTCGCCTCCATCCATCTTAATGGACAGTCTCTCTATTACTGGTAACGGACCACTATTGCTGTGATAGGTTACACTCAGGTTTTCTACTCTCAGTAATGCCATGTTGAGTAACCCCTTTATTACTTATCCAGATCGAGTGCATCTCTCAAGCCATCTCCAAGAAGATTGATAGAGAGTAATGTAAAGAAAATCGCAAGTCCGGGTAAAGTCACTGTCCATGGGGCGTTTACGATGTTGTTGTGCGACTCAGATAAAATTGTTCCCCACTCTGGGTTTGGGGCTTGAGCTCCCAGCCCTAAAAAACCTAATGCTGCAATTTCTAATATCGCGGTAGAAAATCCTAAAGTAATTTGCACAATCAATGGGGGTAAAATATTTGGTAATATGCATTTGGCAAAAAGTCTGAATCTTCCTGCACCGTCTAGAATCATCGCAGTAACATATTCTTTGTTTAATTCATTAATTATGGCACTTCGAGTAACCAATACGAAATGGGGAATTAAGACGAGTGCGACTGCGTAAATTGCATTAGGCAGGCCAGGCCCAATGATAGCGACGATGACGATAGCCAAAAGTAAAGAAGGGAGAGCTAGAATCAGATCCATGAGTCGTTGTAATAACTGATCGATAACACGGTTTGAAAACGCCGCAACAAAGCCCAGAGACATGCCAATAGAGCCAGCAATTATTACTACAATTAATGCCAGTTTGAGAGACAGGTTTGCTCCATAAATCAGTCGGGAAAAAATATCGCGTCCAATTTCATCTGTACCAAGAAGAAACCTGGTTTTTCCTTCGTCATACCAGGAAGGCGGAAGTAGTAAGTCGTTAAATTGAAGCGTTGGGTCATAAGGCGCTATAAAAGGGGCGAAAATAGCTGCGAAGACAATCAAACTGAAAACTAACAATGCTGCGCTCGCCAGCTTATTTTTACGAAAACTTTTCCATCGCCTCTGCGCAATGCTTGGAATTCTTTGTTGTTGATAAAACTGTGGCTGATGTCTCATCGTTTATGCCTCAGTTTAGGGTTTGCATAGAAGCTGAGAACTTCTACCAGCATATTTATTATTACCACAATACTGGCGATGGCGAGCAGCCCAGCATGGAGAGTAACATAATCTCGTCTGTGAACAGCTTCGAGTAGCCACTTGCCAACCCCTGGCCAGGAAAAAATGGTCTCCGTTATTAATGTACCGGTAATCAGAACACTAATTTGGAGTCCTACAATAGTGAGGATAGGGAGCATTGCGTTTCTTAACGCATGAACCCAGATTATACGCATTTGCGACAAGCCTTTTGCTTTTGCCGTTCGGATATAATCACTTCTAAGAACCCGGATCATTGAAGAGCGTGTGATTCGAGTGAAAATTGCCAGTGGTACGGTTCCAAGTACTATTGCAGGCAGAATTAAATGATGAAGGGCATCGTAAAAAGCTTCAAACGCATAGGGTTGGTCGGAGAGTAGTGTATCAATTAGCATAAAGCCGGTTACCGGAAGAATATCGTACTCAAAACCCAGTCTGCTGGCTACCGGGGTAAGCCCCCAGGATAGAGAGAAAAGTAAGACTAGCAGCATTCCCCACCAAAAAATTGGCATTGAATATCCGACCAAAGTGGTAGAGACAATAAATTTATCTTGCCAGGTATTTTTATTCTGTGCGGCAAATATTCCAAGCGGTACACCAACGATAAGAGCAAATAAGAGAGCTGCAACTGATAACTCAATGGTAGCTGGAAAAAAAGTAAGAAATTCATCTAAAACTTCTGTTCCATGCGCCTGGGAAATCCCCCAGTTGCCATTGAATATCTGTTCGAGGTAGAAAATGTACTCGTTTAAAAGATTGCTTTGACTACTTGTCGAGCTAATATGGTTCAAGGATTCTTGCGGAAAAAAACGAGTAATACCGAAAGTAATAAAAGTCAGTATCATCAAGCTGGTCAACAGCATGAGCATTTGTCTGACAAAGAGTCTAATCACGATAAAACTCCTTATCGAGGTAGACTCCAGAAAAATGCACACCACCAGCAGGAATAATGTGAAAATTTTTAACTCTTGGGTTGATTATCGCATGTTGAGTTGCGTGGGCAATAGGAACCCATGGTGAATAATATTTAAAGAGTTCTTGTGCTTCCCGATAATGATTGACTCGCTTTCTGAGCTTGGTCTGGGAGCGAGCCAGATGAATCAGCCGACTAAAATCTGGTTCGCACCAGTTCGAAGCGTTGGTTCCGGTAATAGTTCCGCCACAGCTTAGTAGTGGAGTAAAAAAGTTGTCGGGATCGCCATTATCTCCGATCCATCCCATCAAAGCGGAGTGATGTTGTCCCTGCCTCACCTTATTTAAAAAGGTACCATATTCATAGGACTCTATTTTTACTCGAACACCGATAGCTTTCAGGTCTTCCTGTATGAGTTCAGCCATTTTTTTGGCGTTAGGGTTGTATGCTCTTTGCGCAGACATGGTCCATATTGTCATATCAAAGCCGTCTTCAAAGCCTGCTTCCTCCAGAAGTTTTCTTGCTATATCCGGCGCATACGGGTAGTCATCAATTGAATCATCATACGACCACATATTTGGGGGAATCGGGTTTTTAGCCGTTGTAGCCGTCTGTTTGTAGACTGCTTTAATGATGGCCTTTTTATCAATTGCGTGGTTTAGAGCTAACCTCACTTTTAAGCTATTAAAAGGTGTTTTTAACATATTCATTGCCAAATAGGAAACATTTAGCCCGGCACTACTTAATACTTTGGCGTATTTAAAATTATGCGCTGAACTGATATGTACAGGTAAAGGGTTGGCCATTACATCGCATTCTCCAGCCACGAGGCGGGCAAATCTTAATGAAGGATCAGGGGTTATTGCGAAAACCAGATTTTCCAGTTTTTCTTTTCCTCGCCAATAGTCAGAGTGTGCTCGGTACCTGATATAGGCGTCAGGTTGATACCTCACTAATTTAAAGGGACCTGTTCCTACAGGTTTAAGGTCAAGTTGTTCAGGTGCGCCCTCAGAGAGGAGTTCGGCTGCGTACTCTTCTGAAAGAATTGAGGCAAAGTCCATGGCTAGAGTTGCTAAAAAAGGACTTTCAGCTCGAGAGAGATAGAACTTTACCTGATATTCACTAATTTTCTCGATTTTTTGAATTAGGCTGGTTAACTCCATCGACTCAAAGTAGTTGTACGACAGGTTTGAAACTTTATGAAAAGGATGCGTCTTGTCTCGTTGGCGTTCAAAGCTGAAAATAACATCATCTGCGTTAAAATCGCGTGAAGGTACAAAATATTCTGTTTGGTGGAGCTTAACTCCTTTTCGTAGATTGAAAGTATACTCTCTGCCATCACTTGATATCTGCCAACTTTCAGCCAGTCCTGGTTCAATATAGGTTGTACCCTGTCTAAACTCTACCAGCCTGTTGTATAGCGTACGCGAAGAGGCATCAAAGGTTGTTCCTGAGGTCGACAGTTGAGGATTGAAGGTTTGAGGACTGCCTTCGGAGCAATAAACCAGCACATTTTCTTTTACATCTGTTTTTTTCTGATACTGACACCCGGAAGCTAAAAGCACGGTGAAATAAATCACACCAAGGGCCTTTATCCTGTTTGGTAACTTCTTAATCACAATTCATCACTTTTGGTCAAGTAATTGATATTTCTTGAGATATCCGCGAAGTTGATGATAAGTCAATCCGAGTAATTGTGCACACTTTTTCTGGTTAAATTGGGATTGTTCCAAGGCCTGTGTGATCAGAGATACTTCTATATCAATTATTTTCTGCTTAAAATCGATCGGAAAGTTTGTGAAAACTTCCTGTGTGCCTGTTGGCAACGAGGGAACTTGTTCGATTTCTTCGTCAGTCTTTTCTGCCTGGGGTTCGTAACCTGAATTTGCTTCTGTTGTTTGATTATATCGTTCGCCATGCAACCGATAGGGGGAAGAAAAAGGGTCGAATTCGATATCTTCGATAACCTGTTCTGGAGCTGTTTTGTATATATTGCGCTCAACCACGTTTTTCAGTTCTCTGACATTTCCGGGCCAGTGATATTGATTCAGTGCCTGATTGGCCACAGGGCTAAAACCGGCAAAATAATCTCGACCAAGCTCCCGCGTCATTGCCAGAGCAAAATGTTCGGCGAGAATGGAAATATCAGATACTCTAGCTCTTAAAGGGGGGAGGGTAATGACATCGAAAGCGAGTCTGTCCAGTAGGTCTGCTCGAAATTTACCTTCTTTAGCCAGTTTGGGGAGGTTTTCATTGGTTGCAGCAACTATACGAACATCTACTTTTATTGTCTTGTTACCTCCAACTCTTTCCATTTCACCATATTCGATAACGCGGAGCAGCTTTTCTTGCACTGCCAAAGAACTATTGCCTATTTCGTCGAGAAAAAGTGTACCATTGTTGGCTAGCTCGAACCGTCCTAAATGGCGTTTGTTTGCCCCGGTAAATGCTCCCGATTCATGCCCAAAAAGCTCTGTTTCCAGAAGATTCTCATTGATTGCAGCACAATTGAGCTTTACAAAAGGTTGTTCCCATCGACCCGACAGGAAATGCAGCCTTGCTGCGATAAGTTCTTTGCCGGTTCCTCTTTCTCCTACAATTAGTGCGGGTTTATCTATAGGGGCAAGTAAGGATACTCTCTCTATCACTTCTAAAAAACTGGAGGATTCGCCGATCAAGTTGTCCTTGTGGATCTGCATACTTAAGTCTCTTGTAAATGTAAAATAGTCAGCAATGTTTTGGAATGAATAGTCAAATTGACTAACAGTTACACTATTCTTACACACCGTAAGTTGGTTCGCTAGATTTAAATTGTAAAAACATAATAAAATACAATGGCTTATAATTTTCTCAAAGTTGGCACGAAAACTGAAGTATCTATAGAAAAACAGGTTGATATTAGTGAATTTAACCAACTATATGATTAGTAAATAGGCCTGAATGTAATTAAGGTTCTAATTAAAGGCCAATAGTTCCATAGGAAAGACCAAAAATGTTTAGTGTGAAATCGGAAAAGGTGCTGACACGAAGAGGAAGTAAATTACTCGCCGAGGTTATTATTGGCATCATTGGACTTCTTGGTATTTTAATCGCTCAGTCAGCTCACGACAGCCATATGAAGACAGGTACTAATGTGAGTGGCGAAGTTGTTAAAGTAGTACAGGTGCCTACAAAAATAGATTGGCTTGAAATATTGTTTTAACTTTTCAAATTTTAGTGTTGTTTTAGTAGAGAATTTATTTAAACCCCTTGGGAGGATGTGTTCATGGGAATTTTTTCAAGATTTGCTGATATTGTGAATGCGAATATCAATGCCTTGCTCGATAAAGCTGAAGATCCCGAAAAGTTAATCAGGTTAATCGTTCAAGAAATGGAAGATACGCTAGTTGAGGTCAGGACTGCATCGGCTCGCACTATTGCGGATAAGAAAGATATCTCCCGCAGAATAGAAAGCTTTCAAGCTGAAGCTCAAGAGTGGGAGAGAAAAGCTGAATTAGCGATTTCCAAAGGTCGAGAAGATCTGGCTAAGGCTGCTCTAGTCGAAAGAAACAAAGCTGATGATGCCGCTAATGAACTTCAGGGAGAGCTGAATAAGCTTGAAGAGGAGTTGGCTCGCTTATCTGCCGAGATTACACAGCTTCAGGATAAGTTAAATGACGCAAAAGCCAGGCAAAAAGCATTGCTAATGCGTCACAAAACAACTTCCTCTCGTTTAAAAGTTAAGCAGACTATGCATTATTCAGGTGAAGATGCAGTGAGCCGTTTCGACCGTTTCGAGCGGAAGTTGGATGAGCTGGAGTCCGAAGTTGAGTCATTTGAGTTGGGCAAGAACAAGTCATTGGCGGACGAAATCGATGACCTTGAGAAAGAAGATGAAATTGACAGGCAGTTAGCCGAACTTAAAAAGCGTGTTAATAGCAAGCCACAATCTAAAGAGGAGAAGTAAAACATGGAAGATATGATGTTTGTGCCGATAATTCTTTTTACGATTTTTGTGGCGCCTATCTGGGTTATCATGCATTACCGCTCTAAAAATCAGAAGGGATCGGGACTATCCGAAGCAGAGCACTATAGACTGCAGGAACTCACAAAAATAGCAGATAGTATGATGGAGCGAATAGAGACTCTGGAGTCCATCCTGGATCAGGAAACTCCGCAATGGAGGCAAAAGTATGACGCCGAATAGCGACTTTTCCGGGTCCGGAAGGAAGTTATACAAAAAGCCGGATGATGCCAAAATTTGTGGGATTTGCTCAGGAATTGCTGAATATCTGGGTTTTGAGACATGGGTAGTGCGGATAATAGCTGTTTCTCTTTTATTATTTGCCAATGGTGCAGCGGTACTGGGTTACATTATTTTATGCTTTGTTTTGGATGAAAAGCCCGGTTCTAAAAAAGGAAAAGCCTCAAAAGAGAAAAAAAGGACACATTTTTCGACCGGTGAACCCGATAACAGTCAGCCATACAATCCGACTGTTAAGGATGTTTGGCGCTCAGGCTCTTCACCTCAGGAGATGCTTAGCAACATTGAGAGTAAATTTTCTAAAATAGAGAAGAAGCTCCAGTCTATGGAATCTTTTGTGACTTCTAAGCAGTACGAACTAGAAAAAGAATTTAACAAAATGGAATCCTAAAGCTTTTCTCCGCTCGTCATCCCCCTCGACTACTTTAATTGTGCCCCGGTTAAGGGGCTATTTTATTGCAAAAACAAATAAATATTTGCAATATTCACTTTCAAATACTGATATATCTACCTATTTAAGTGTGCATTTTACCAAATTCCAGTGATTGTTTTTTGTTCAAAAACCTAGCTCAAGCCCCCGAAAACAGCCGTTTTTACTCAAAATAAAATGTGTAACTAAGTGTTGACCTTCGAGAACAATTGCGGTTAGTATCTGGGTTGGCAGATCAGGCCTAATGGCCAAAAGATGCGAGTTTTGGACTTTTTGAGCATAACAAAAAGCTGGAATGTCGCTTTAATAACAACCTCCATGACAACCAGGGAGAAATAAATTGAGTACATTAGATAAACGCAATCCAATTGCGAAAGCAGTAAAGTACGCTTTACTTGCTGGAACAGCGGTGACTGCTTACTCTGCTCCTTCAGCTTTTGCAGCTGAAGAAGAAGCTGAAGAGCAAAAAATCACTATCACAGGTTCTCGCCTAAAAAGAACTGACGTTGAAACTGCACAGCCTGTAACAATCATTACTCGTGCAGAGTTAGACATGTCTGGTGACACAAGTGTTGCTGATGCATTGAGAAATACTTCTGCAAATAGCTTCGGTTCTTGGAAAGGTCAATCAGGCTACGGCGCTGGTGCAACTGGTTCTGCAGAAATTGACTTACGTGGTGTTGGCGCTACATTAGTACTTGTTGACGGACGTCGTATGCCTGGTGCAGGTTATGACGGTGGTGCTACTCAGAACTTAAACAATATCCCATTAGCTATCGTAGAGCGTATTGAAATCCTACGTGGCGGTGCATCTGCAATCTATGGTTCTGATGCTGTTGCTGGTGTTGTTAACATTATTACTCGTTCTGAAGTTCAAGGCGGAAGCATTTCTGCTACTTTCGAAAAGCGTGGAATTGACGACGGTAAGAAAACTAAATACGAATTTGCTGCTGGTGTATCTGGCGACAAAGGAAGCATGTTAGTTGTTGCTGAGCACACAAGCATTGACGAACTTGCTGACAACGAAGTATCTGGCTTCGACAATGGTGTTTCTTGGTACTCTCCTGTTGCAAATGCACAATACTACAGTGCTGCTTCATGGACTGCCAATTTTAATGCATACGATGGTACTCAGTTAAGAGACGACGGTACTCCGTACGTAGACTTTGTAGATGCTGACGGCGATCCTTCTCCATATACTGCTGCAGAGCAATATGCTGACGATCAAAATAACTGGGCGTCTGAGTGGGATGCTGGCCTTTGTGGAAGCGTAGCTAATACTGTTCCTCAACCAACTGCAACTGCTCTTGGTGGACGTTGTGGATACGCTTACTCAAATGTAACCTGGTTGTACCCACAACAAGAAATGGATTCTATCTGGACTAAGTTCTCTTATGAGCTGACTTCTGATATCGAGTTCAATGCACGTTTGGGCTATGTTGGTACCAAAACTCACTCACGTTACGCGCCAACTCCAGTTTCTACTAACCTGGTAACTATGGCTCCATCACATCCTGGTGTTCCTGCAGCTACAGCTGCTGATGCTTGGTCTAACCTGTACTTGTACCACAGATCTGCATTATTGGGTAATCGTGATGCTTACTTCAATGACAGCTCTTTCGATATGGTATTTGGTCTTGAAGGTTTCTTGGACGTAGGTGCTGGACTTGATTGGACCGCTAACTACCAGCGTACTTTGAAAGACGAAACTTTGTTCAACCATAACCTGATCAATGACGTTGCATTCCAACAAGGTCTTGATGACGAGTTGTTTGACCCGTTCAATACTGGTTATTTGAACGGTGGTACGCCTTTCACTACTGCTGAGTGGGAAGAGCATGCTATTGACTTCTACAAAAGTGTTGCGCATACCGGAATTTTCGAAGTTCATCAGGTAAAAGACATCATCGACGGAAACATCGGTGGGGAAATCATGTCTAATGACACTATGTCTGTTGGATTTGTTGTTGGTGGCGAGTTTGAGCAAACTGATTTCACTCAGATTTCTGACCCAGAATCAGGCCAAGGCTTCATTTCTGGTGGTTCAGGTGGTGACGATGTTTTCGCATCACGTGACCGTACTTCTCTATACACTGAGTTCGCATTCAACTTCGACTTCGGTTTAGAAGTTAGTGCAGCTGCTCGTTACGATAAATACGAACAGTCTGGTGATGTTGGTTTAGATGCTCTTGCTGATAAAGAATTCTCTGATACAACTACAATGATTAGTGCGTTGTACAGACCTACTGATGACTTGTTGATTCGTGCAGTAACTGGTGAAGCTTTCCGTGCACCTACTATGCCTGAGTTGTTTGCAAGCGCGTCATTCGGTTTCCCATCTGGTTACGATTACTACTACTGTGATACTCTAGGTAACCCAGGTAATGATGCAACTTACTGTAATGCGACTAACCAACCTCAGCATCTTGCTTGGTACGGTGGTAACATCCTGCTTGAGTCTGAAAATGCCGATACTGATAACTTCGGTGTTGTCTGGAACGCAACTGACGACTGGTCTCTTGAGTTAGGCTGGTACAGAATCGATTACTTCGACAAAATCGTTAATATCTCTATCAACGAATTAATGTTGTTGGATCAAGTTGCTGGTGGTACTTCTACTGCGGTAACTCGTGGTAGCGACGGCAAAATCACTTCTATCCAGGCTGGTACTGCTAACTTAGCACGTCAAAAAACCTCTGGTTGGGATTTTGCGACTGCTTATAACATCGAAACAGATATCGGTAAGTTTGTTGTCAAAGCTGATTTGACTCGTGTTATCGATTATATGAGTGTTGATTCTGACGGAAATGGTCGTGATGCAACTGGTTTGCTTGACCTTCCAGAAATGAAAGCTAATGCTCAAGTTAGCTGGTCTAAAGATGATTACTATGCTGCATGGCGTATGAACTTCATCAAAGGACAAGATGCTACTTCTGCTAGCTATGTAGATATCGACAACGTTATGACTCATAACATCCAGTTCGGTATGTACACTCCTTGGAACGGTGAAGCTGTAATCGGTATCCGTAATCTAACTGATGAAGATACTCAGTACTACACTGGTAGTGCAGGATGGAGAAACTACAATACGACTCTTTATAGTCCAGAAGGTCGTACTCTCTTCTTCCGTTACACTCAATCTTTCTAATATAGAAAGACATATAAAAACGGCGGTTTAACCGCCGTTTTTTTTGCTTGTAACAATGTAAATTTAGAATAATAAATATAAGTACTTATGATGGCTTCAGGACATAATCGGTCACTTTTAAATGCTAATCGGCTGATGCAGTCGGGATATTACCGAGAAGCATTATCTATTCTTAAGCAGTTATTGAAGAACATTCCTGCCGATACAAAGTTATGGAACATGAGTGGAGTTGCTGCGTGCTTTTCCGGAGATTTTGCTTATGCCGAAAAAGCTTTTAAAAAGGCTCTTAAACTATCTCCTAATTTTATCGACGGTCACATCAGTTTAGGCAACCTGTATGTACAAAAAAATGAACTAGACAGCGCGATTAAAGCATACAAAAAGGGATTAACAATCAAGCCCGACTCACTGGAGTTAAATTTAAAATTAGCGCATGCCTACAAGAAAAAAAGTAGCTACTCTGCAGCATTGAAATATTTTAAGAAAGCTGGTGTTCAAGATGAAAATAATCTCGATATTAAATTTAACATAGCTGCAA
Source organism: Aliikangiella sp. G2MR2-5 (assembly GCF_015687155.1). Taxonomy (GTDB): domain Bacteria; phylum Pseudomonadota; class Gammaproteobacteria; order Enterobacterales; family Kangiellaceae; genus Aliikangiella. The sequence continues at coordinate 363,660 of NZ_JADPQF010000001.1, forward strand.
TATATCAAGTGCAGGATAAAGTAGAAGCAGCTCAAAATATCTATCAGGATATTCTTGATTTAGAACCGAATTTTACACCCGCACTACATAATCTTGCGATCATATATAGAAATTGTTTAAAGTTTAAAGAGTCAGTTGAACTTTTAGAGAGAGCTTTAAAACATACCAGTAAGCCGGCCAATATTTATCAGACTTTAGGAAGTGTTCATGCTTCGATGGGAGAGGCCACTAAAGCACAGGATTATTTTGAAAAGGCTATTGAACAAGAACCTCTCAATGCTTCTCATCACCACTGGTTGAACCAACTCTTATGGGTTACAAGAAGTGATAGCTTCCTATCTTCCTACAAAAAAATAATTAAACAGAATCCTCAAGCTTATCCGCTAAAACGGGAGCTTGCTTACAAACTCATTTTGGCCAAGGAGTATGATCAAGCTCAGGAAATTCTTGAATGGCTTATATTAAATGATAAGAGTGAGCCAATGAACTTTAAGTTGCTTGGTACGGTCTACCGGAAAAAAAGACTATTCGAAGAGGCAATCGAGTCTCACCGACAAGCGGTAAAGTTGAGTCCTTCAACACTTGTTTATCAGGAAGAGTTAGTAACTTCACTACTTTCAAACGCTGAAGCCGAGTCAGCTCTAAAGCGCGTAAATCAACTTATTAAGCGAGATTCATCTCATCAGGGCTATTGGGCTTTAAAAGCTACCGCATTAAGAATTTTAGGTAACGAAGAATATTATGACCTTTATGATTTTGAGAAGCTTGTTCTTCGTGAATTTATTGAGGTTCCACAAGGCTATAAAGATCTAAATGCGTTCAATCAGAATTTGTTTGATCATTTGGAAAGATTCCATAGTAGTGTACAACAGCCTCTGGATCAGTCGCTAATGAATGGGACTCAATCCGTCGGAAATCTATTTGATACGGATATACCGGTAATCAAGCAATTAAGAGAGCAGTTTGATAAGAAAATGCTCGAATTCATATCTAAATTTCCCAAAAGCAATACCCACCCTGTTTTCTCAAGAAATACAGGTATGTTCAGGTATACCGGAGCATGGTCTGTAATCTTAAAACGAGAAGGATTTCATAATAATCACTTTCATTCGTTAGGCTGGTATAGTGGGCCTTATTATGTGCAGGTTCCCGATATAGTCGATAAGTCTGAAAAACAGGAAGGCTGGGTCAAGTTTGGTCAACCAGGAATTGAATGTGTTTTGGATTTACCTCCAGAGCTTTTTGTAAAACCTGAGCAAGGATTAATGGTACGTTTTCCTTCCTATATGTGGCATGGAACAATACCGTTTGAGTCAGAACAGAGTCGGATTACAGTAGCACTTGATCTTGAGCCCGTCTGATGGTGGTATTTTGCTAGTCAATTGTTGAGTACCTTTTTTGAACAATTTTTTAACTGAAATTAATCTCAATGCATTTTAATAAAACAGAAGAAGTTAATCGTTTACTTGCTTCAGGACAAAATAAAGAAGCATTTCATACTATATATGATTATGTTTCTAACTATGAAACTCACGAAAGCTTAGAGAATAGTGCAATAGATTTACTCATTCAAACGAGTCTATTGTTAGGAGATAAACAGAACATTATTTTAGCTCTTGATATTTTATCGAAAAGAAACGGCTTGACCGTCCAACAAATAGAACTCACGGCAAATACCTATTTTAAATTGAATCAATTAGATAAGTCTTACGAGCAACTCAAAAAAATTTTAGAGATTACGCCGGATAATGAAAAGTATTTATGCAAAACAGGGATCGTTTTATATCACCTGAAGGATTATGAGCGAGCAAAGTCTTTCTTCGAAAAAATTTCTTGCGCTAAGAAACACACAAAAGAAATTATTGAATGTTATAAGTATTTGGCTTTAATTCATAAAGAGTTAAGAAATGAAGCTAAGTCGATTGAGCTTTTGGAGAGTCTATTAGAGCTTCAACCGGCGGATAAGTTGGTAAAACATGAGTTAGCTGGATTGTATCTTTCTTTGGGTAACACTAGCCGAGCTATTAATATATATGAGCAAATAGTAGCGCAAGATCCTTCCATGGATTTATCCTGGACAAGATTGGCCTATGCAAAAAAAATTGATTCACATAGTGATCCAATAATAAAGAAATTAAAGCGAAGAGTTCGGTCTGCTAATGTAAAACCACTGGATAAAGAGGGATTGTATTTTGCTTTGGGTAAAGTCTTTGATGATCTTAAAGATTACAGAAAGGCTTTGGACTATTATCGAAGTGCCAATGAAATGATCTTAAATAGACGAGGACGATTTTCGAAAGAGAATTTTAACAGTTTCATGGAGAAAATTTTCGAGTTGTCGTCAACTGACATTTCTCAGGGCTTTCCTGAAATGGAAAGAGAGATTTTGTTTGTAATTGGCCACCCTCGATCTGGCTCAACGCTAATAGAGCATATAGTCGGTGCTCATAGCCAGGTAGAGGCTCTTGGAGAGTTAAATTATTTTCCTGAGCTAATCAGGCAATATGTTGGTAAAGAGCTATTGGTCGACAGCATTGCGCTTGAAAAACTACACAAACAATATGAAGCATTGTTTTCTACTTTATCGTCACCGCAGTGCATGGTGATTGATAAGCGTCCAGACAACTGGATGTTTATTGGATTAATAAAGAAAATATTCCCTAGAGCAAAGTTTATCGTATCTAATAGAAATATTGCTGACATAACGCTTTCTACCTATTTTCAACATCTGGATAGCTTGGTTAATTATTCATCTGACTTTCAAAGTATTAGAGAATATGACTCAGTTCTTCAAAAAGCTTTGGCTCGATGGAAAGAAGAGCACGGTGATGCCATCCTTGAAATTAACTATGAAGATGTTGTGGATGATTGCAAGACTCAAACCGAAAAGATGTTGTCTTTCCTTGGCCTGGATTATCAGGAGCAGTGTCTTAACTTTCATCAAAGTACAACTTATGCTCGAACGGCAAGTACAGTACAAGTGAAGAAGCCCCTATATCGATCATCGGTAAATCGTATTGATAATTATAGGCCTTTCCTGAGCGACGCAGAATTGGCGGCGATTGAACCTTGACTAGGAAATACTTCGTGTAATTTTGAGCAGTTAGATAAAAAAAGCCTCTTATACAAGAGGCTTTTTTGACTGGCTGGTTCTTATTTCAGATGTTTCGCAAAGAACTTTTCCATAGCAACATAGAAATCAATTCTGTTTTTAATTTTCTGATAGCCATGACCTTCGTCACGTACCATGGACTCATATGGTATTTTGGCTTTGTCCAGAGCATCAATTAAAACATCATACTGTTCCATCGGAACTCGGACATCTTCTCGACCGTGTGCGATGAATAGTGCTGCTTTAATCTTTTCAACATTTCTAGCAGGAGAGTTAGCTCTGAGCTCATCTTTATCTTCGCCTAATACATGTTGCAGGAACCTAACACCACTTTCTCTAGTTGGGATGTCTCCAGCAGTGAACATAGTTTCTAGATCATATACGCCGACATAACCTAGACCACACTTATACAAATCAGGCTCTTTGACAACGCCCATAAGCGTCGCGTAGCCACCATAGCTTCCACCATAGATACAAATCTTTTCTGGGTTTGCAATACCGGTTTCGATTGCCCAAAGAGTAGCGTCGGTAACATCGTCCTGCATTTCTCTACCCCATTTACGATAGCCAGACTCTTCAAATGCTCTACCGTAGCCGCCAGAACCTCTGAAATTCATTTGCAGTACTGCATATCCACGGTTAGCGAGAAACTGTACATCTGGGTTGTAACCCCAGTTATCTCTTGGTCCATGAGGGCCACCATGAGGATTAATGATTAGTGGTAAGTTTTTATCCTGGCCCTTAGGTAGTGTCAGGTAGCCCTGAATTTTTACACCATCTCTAGCTGTATACTCGATAGGAAGCATTTGTGCCATTTTTTTAGGGTCAATCCAGGAAGACCTGCTTGCAAGATACTTCAAAGCGTTATCTTTAAAGTTAAACAAATAAAAGTCGCCAGGGTTTATATCGCTGGATACTGAAACAACAGCCTGATCTCCATTTTCTGTGTAGCTGGTAAAGCCCACATCAGAACCTGGAAATGCTTTCATCAGCGCCGCTAGAGCTTTGGACTCTCGGTGTTCTTTGTCCAGAAAAACAACTTCGTTATAATTTGGGCTGTAGCGGAAGCCAAGTATCGATTCTTCTTCTGAAGTTATAAGTCCTCCAACATCGACCAGTTCACTTGAAAAGACCTTAGTCTTTTCGCCACTAATCAGGTTATAGGCATAAAGCTCGGATGTTTTATTTTTGGACTCTTTGTCACTTGTAATGTAGGCAACGGTACCATCTTTGGATAAACCTCTGAATCCTAGCCTGGCATTTGTATGTTCAGAAAGCGCAGACTCTTTCCAGAAGTCCTTTCCGGGCTCCTTGATGTAGATCTTGTATTCACCCCAACCAAATTTTTCTTTGTCAGTAATGTATTGAACTGCAACACGCATTTCATCATTACTGTCCAGTAAGACGTTACTTACGTCTTCTTTCGGCTGGCCACTTAACACTCGGACTTTTCCCGTATAAATGTTTAGCTTGGCAGCTTTAACGCTAGATGTCTCATGAACAGGGTCATAGTCTGCAGAGTGAGATTTAATGATCAGAACATTCTTTGGATCTTCTTCATACAGGGAAGCCAGATTGTAGCCAGATCTTTGAGTTGTAAAAATCTGCTTTCTATGTGTTCCGTCAATGTTGGCCGCGTATAGGTGCCGTGCACCGCCCTTTTTATCCAGGTATCCGACACGCTTTTGAACCTCCATCAGGACTCGTTCATTGTTACCCCAATGGAAACCCAAAACCTGTTTCCATTCGCCGAACTCAAACATTGCAGTGATTTCTTTGGATTTTCTATTCAGAACGGCAAGTTTGACTTGGGTACCATCTCGATAGTTAAAAGCTAGATGCTTTCCATCTGGAGATATTTTGATATTCATATATTGAGCATGCTTAGCAAAGTGCTCAACGGGGATAAGTGATTGGCTGTCTTTCGCATTAACGAGATTGCTCGTAAAAACGAAAAGCAGCACAATGAGAATGCGGTTTAAATTCATTATCTAATTCCCTGGTTTGACATAAGTTTTTTATTGTTGAGGCCCGACAGGCCTTCATTTAGACATATAGTGTATTAGATTTACATATATGTTAAATTCCACCGTCCATTATCAGGAATAATCAGCATAGTTCAAGGTGAATTTTGACAATTAAGGCATTGGAATGGCGGATTTTAAAGAAGAATTAAAAAAGGTAGAGGCTCTTGCTTTGGGGGGAGAACGTCCTGCAGCTGAGGCCAGACTTCTGCAGTTGATAGATAATAACCCGGTAAACTCATCGGTGTTGAGGTTTGCCATAGTATTTTACGGAAATTTGAAACAATTCGAAAAGGCCATTGAAATCGCTTTGTCCCTGCTAAAGATTGAAAAGTATGACTTTAACCTGTTTTTCGGCAAGCTCTGTAATGGTTTGGTCTCCCATGGTCAGATCGGGGTAGCTATTAGCGCAATAAAGTCTTTTTTAGCATTAAAACAAGAGGAAGCTGAAGCTCATTTCTATCTTGGTATGCTGTACAAGAAGCAGGGCACTTACGATAAAGCCGTTTCAGAATTTGAGTTAGCTGTAAAATCTGACTACAGGGACCAATGTGAATGCTATCTACTGATAGCGTTAATGTATGTTGAGCTTAGAATGGAGGAAAAGGCAATCTTCTATCTTCATAAGGTTCTGGACATCAAGCCGCAGCATTACGAAGCACTATTTAATTTGGCTTCATTGGAACAGGCAAAAGGAAACAAGGACAAAGCAATTGAGCTATATCAACAAGTAATCAAACTAAACCCAAAGCTTGTTGAGGCGCTTGTTCGAGTTATCTACGCAAAAAAAATAAAAGAAAGCGATCATGAGCTTTTAAAAATGATAAATCGTCGATTTAGAAGCTCACAAACAACTATGCTCGACAAGGAAAGTCTGAAATATGCGGAAGGAAAAGCCTTAGACGATCTGAAGCAATATGATAAAGCGTTTGCCGCTTATGAGTATGCAAATAAACTTAATGCCGAGCGTATTCAGAAATACGAGCCTAAAACGATTGAACAATTTGTCAAACTCTCAGTTGAAGTAATTTCAAAAGACTGGTTAGGAAAACATCATGAACTTGAAGACGTTAAACCAGTATTTATTGTTGGTCATTTCCGTTCGGGATCAACTCTCGTGGAACAGATTTTATCTCGGCATAGTCAAATTACGGCGCTAGGGGAAATAGAATATTTTACCCGCCACTACTATGAAAATTTTAACCGCTATTGGGAAAAGCTTAAACCTGCTATTAACAATGTTTTTCTTTCCGGTTGCGCAGAAGGATATATTCATTTGATTCAATCGATGAATATAAATACCCAATGCTTTACCGACAAGAGACCAGAAAATATTCTCTTCATGGGATTAATAAAAAAGCTATTTCCAGATGCAAAGTTCATCCATACCACCCGAAATTTATTAGACAATGGGCTTTCGGTTTATTTTCAACAATTGAATGACTTATCTACGTTTTCGACTTCGTTGGAAGATTTTTTTCACTATAACCAGCAATGTGATTCATTAATGGCCCATTGGCGAAGTCTGTTTGGAGAGGACATTCATGAGGTGCCTTACGAACAAATGGTCAATGCTCCTGAAGACACCGCTCAAAATATGGTAAAAAATATTGGCTTGGAGTGGGAAAGTGATTGCATGAATTTTAAGACTAGCGAGCGATTTGTCAGAACAGCCAGTATTTCACAGGTACGTAAAGAGGTTTATACAACGTCAGTTAGGCGTTGGAAAAACTATGAACCATATTTGAGTGATAAGTTAAAACTTCTATTTCAGTCTCATATGGTTTAAAAGTATGGATTAAAAGTTGAATTTGACATACTGGTCAGATGTGTTGCTGTATTAATTGAGATAGTTAACCACCTTCCATTTGGACAATCCATGTTGGTCGATTTGTTGAGAAATCTACGTCAAATTTCGTATTTGGTGCGATTATTCACGGAAAATTCACGAAATGGTCTGATTTTAATGACATCTTTTAAAGTGTAAAAGCCGGTTTGAGTCGATACTAATCTTTAGACATAATCCATTGACTCGTTCTTTCATAATGTTTATAGTCGGCCTTATCGTGCGTGAGGTGCAGACTCTCTCGCACTTTAAGGATTTTTAACCAAGTTTAGATAATAATTAAACCCTTAATCGACTTGGGTCCGTTTGTAGCACAAAAGTGTTGCGAATAATGCCGTTTTTATTTTCAACCCTAAAAATAATTAGGAAGTCACATGCTTAATCGCTATAAATTTACTGTTAATAAAGCAGCAGTCTTAGGATTGTTTGCTACATTCTGGATGGGGAGTGCAGCAGCAAACCCTGTGGTTGATCAGTCTATTAAGATTGAAAAACAAATAACAAAGGCTTCAGCGTCTTCTCAGAAGAAGATTGACCGATATGCCGAAACAACTATTGAACTCGCTGCCGAATATAAAAATACATTACGCATTATCGAAAGCTTGAAGATATACAACAATCAGCTTGAAAATTTGATTCAGTCACAAGAGTCAGAGATGGTATCTATTCAGAATCAGATGGATACAATTGATACCACTGAGCGCGGCGTTATTCCATTAATGAATGAAATGATTGCTTCTCTTGAAGCGTTCGTTGAACTGGACATTCCATTTGACCTGGAAAAGCGTCAAGACAGAGTTGAAGCCTTAAAAAACAATATGTTAAGAGCAGATATCTCTAATTCTGAAAAGTACAGAAAAATTCTAGAAGCCTACCAAACCGAAATTGCTTACGGTGAATCTGTATCAACATATCAAGGAGATATTGATGCTGCCGATGGAAGCAAAATTCGCGTAGATTTTATGAGATTTGGTCGTGTTATGTTGGTATTCCTTTCTTTAGATGGTCAGTCGGCAGGTTATTTCAATGCTGAAACTCGTCAATGGGAAGAACTTGACAAAGAATATATTCGCGGTATCGAGTTAGCTATCAAAATGGCTAATAAACAAGCTGCGCCAGAACTAATCAAATTACCTGTACCAACAGCTAAGTAAGGGGCTAATTAAAATGAAATTCAAAAATATCCTTATTGCCGCCATGTTGGCAGGCGCTGCAGTAAATGTTTCTGCTGCCGAGCAGAAAGATATTGGCGCGGTTAAGAAGCCTGCTGCACAAACACTTGATGAACTTTTGCAAATGGTTAAGCAAAATAAGATTCGTCAAACTAATGTTAACAAAGAGCGCGAAGCCATTTTCTTAAGAGACAGAAATAATCAAAGAAGTCTTTTGAATCAGGCACTTGCAGAGAAGCAAGCTGAAGAAGAGCGTATGAATCGCTTAAAAGCTCAGTACGAAGCTAACGAGAAAAAGCTATCTGAGCTTGAAGATGAACTTCACCTGAAAGCTGGTACATTGGGCGAGATGGTCGGTGTTGTACGTCAAGTTGCTGGTGACACTGCTTCTCGTTTACGTCGTTCCATTGTTAGTGCTCAGTTACCTGAACGCTATACTGCATTGGAAACTTTAGCTCAAGCAAAAGAATTTCCTCAAATACCTGAAATCAGAAGCCTTTGGGAAGCGATGCAAACAGAGATGACTGAACAGGGTAAGGTAATCAAATTCTCTGGACAGATTATCAATACTGAAGGCGCTCCAGAGCCTAGAGATATGACCCGAGTTGGTGTATTTAATATCGTTTCTCAAGGTGAATACTTGGTGTTCGACCACGAATCTCAGGATATCAAGCAGTTGACTCGTCAGCCGGTAGGCCGCTACTTAAGCATGGTAGAGCCTTTTATCAGTGCTAACGGTACATATGCTCCTCTAGCCTTGGACCCTTCACGTGGAAATATCCTTACTCAGGAAGTTAAGCGTGAAAGCTGGCCTGAGCGTGTTATGAATTACGCTGGACCTGTAGGTGCTGCGATTGGTGTCGTCTTAGCTCTTGGCTTATTGTTAGTTCTTGAAAGACTATTCACTCTATTGAGCTTAAGAGGCAAGATGCGTGCACAGGCTAAATCAAGTACACCAGGTAATAACCCGCTTGGTCGTATCATGGCTGTATATCTGGCAAATAAAGATGACGATGTTGAAAACTTAGAGCTTAAGCTAGATGAAGCTGTGCTTAAGGAAACTCCTCGTATAGAGCGTGGTATCACAGTAATCAAGGTCTTCGCAGCGGTAGCTCCACTTATGGGGCTTCTTGGAACCGTAACCGGTATGATCGAAACCTTCCAGTCGATTACTCTCTACGGTACGGGCGACCCGAAAATTATGGCTGGCGGTATTTCGTCTGCGTTGATAACAACCGTATTGGGAATTGTTGCAGCATTACCATTAATTCTTACTCACAGTGTCGTATCAGGTATCTCTAAAGGCTTGATTCACACACTTGAAGAGCAAAGCACTGGCTTAATCGCTCAGCATGAAGAAGAGGCGGGAGCATAATTAATGCTATTTTTTCAAGACCTATATGACACAGTTTCTCGCTTCTTTGAAGCGGGAGGCGATGTATTATGGTTTATCGCTGCGGCGCTTATTGTCATGTGGACAATGATTATTGAGCGCCTCTGGTATTTTTCTTATACCTACCCTAAGCAGGCTCGACTTCTAATAGCAAAGTGGGAGTCTCGCAAGGATACTACGTCTTGGCGAGCTCATCGCATCCGTGAAGCCTGGATTTCTCAGATGAATGAAAAGCTTCATTCGGGGCTGTTGCTTATTAAGACCGTTGTTGCTATTTGTCCGATGATAGGACTCCTTGGTACGGTAACCGGGATGGTAGGTGTATTTGAAGTCATGGTATTAGCAGGTACAGGAAATGCTCGAATGATGGCTGCTGGTATTACTCAAGCGACAATCCCGACAATGGCGGGAATGGTTGCTGCGTTGTCTGGACTGTTTATTAGTTCAAGACTTGAGTTTGAGTATTCAGCAAATGTCCATGCACAAGAGTTAGCTGACCATATGCCACATCACTAGCGAAGGAATCATATTTCATGGCTAAAAAGAGTTTAAAACCAAAAGAGGAAGAAGCGGCGATTGATATGACACCGATGCTCGACATCGTGTTTATCATGCTCATTTTCTTCATCGTTACTACCTCTTTTGTAAAAGAAGCTGGTGTAGATGTTATGAAACCAACAGCTGCAACAGCCGTGAAGAAACCGAAAGCCAATATTTTTGTTGGGATAACTAAAGAAGGCGAAGTCTTCATGTTGAAACGAAAGGTCGAAAAGGACGATGTTCGCTCGACTATCGAAAACATGCTTTTGGAGAACCCCGAAAGTTCAATGGTTATTCAAGCTGATATTGACAGTGAATCAGGTACGCTTCTTGATGTAATCGACGCAGCTAAGAAAGCCGGCGTTAAGAATATTTCAGTAGCGGCGGAGAACTGATATGCAAAGAATATTAATTGGATTAGGAATCGGAGGCAGTGTGACCTTTGGACTCTTTATTCTGATGGCTTTTCTCATAAAAACTGAGCTTGAGCCACCGGAAAAGAGCGATGCGCCACCGATTCAGATAACAATGGTCGAGCCTGATGACGAATTGAAGATTCGTGATCGCCGGATTCCGAAGAAGCCACCACCACCGAAGAATCCACCACCACCACAAACACAAAAGATTAGTAAAGTTCAAAAGCCTAATCCGCAAAACATGAACATTAAAATGGCTAAGCTTTCAGTTGGTGTTGTTGGTGATACTTATTTGGGTAGTGCTGGTGACCCAGGCAATATGTCTGACGGTGATGCCATCCCAATGGTTGTGATTCAACCACGCTATCCTCGAAAAGCTGCGATGGAAGGTATTGAAGGGTGGGTACGATTTAAATTTACGGTATCCCCTGATGGTACTCCAAAGGACATCGAAGTTATCGATGCAAAACCTAAGCGGGTTTTTGAGAGAGATGCGCGTAAGGCGATTTATAAGTGGAAATTCAAGCCAAAAATAGTTGATGGTAAAGCGATCGAGCAACCGAATATGCGCTATACCATGGAATTTAAGCTGACTGGCGAATAAATATAAGGTTTGACATGAAGATGAAATTGAATTTAAAAGTTCTACTACTTTCGTTTGTAGCGAGCTTGTTTAGTTTGTCTGCGTTTGCCGTACCAGTAACCCAGTCGACTAAATCCTGTAAGCCATTAATCGATAAGTCAAAAAAGCCGCCTAAGATTTCTATTCAAGGTTTAAATGAGAGAACTCACAAGCGGCTTAATAAAGCTTTGGAGCTGCTAGCTGAAGATCAATATGCAGAAGCTGTTGAAAGACTCAAAAGCTTGTTGGATACGGTTCGCTCTGACTATGAAAAGGCAACTGTAAACTTAAATCTGGCGTATGCATATGCACAGCAAGGTAAACAAGTAGAGTCATTGCCTTTCTTCAAACAAGCATTGGAGTATGGAAAAACTACGCTTCCGCATGAGAGAGTTCAAGGGTTACGAATTAACGTTGCTTCTATGCTCTATTCTGCAGGAGAAAAGAAAAAGGCACTCAACATGATGTTGGAGTGGGCTGATAATGCTGTTAAAGATGACGATACTGCTTATTATATGATTGCCGCTTTCTATTCTGAAGATGGTAATTATGACAAAGCTCTTTGCCCAGCCTATTATGCAGTTAAATCTGCACCGACGCCAAAGAAAGACTATTATCAAGCTTTATTGGCATTCCACTGGGAAAAGAAAGATGTTAAAGGGGCTGGAGATTTACTGAAAGAAATGGTCGCTCTCTTTCCTGCTGAAAAAGATTACTGGCGCCAGTTGTCTCAGGTGTATTTTCAATTAGACAAAATTGAAGATGCTTTGGCAATTATGGAGATGTTTTATCTTAACGGCGGTTTCAATAAAGAGACTGATTATACGTGGTTATCGGCACTTTTTTCATACAACGAAGTGCCATATCGCGCAGCAAAAGTTCTTGAAGAAGGACTCAATAAAAAGCTTGTTAAGTCTGAGAAAAAGATTTGGCAAGCAATAGCTAATAATTACCATATTAGCAATGAAATCAGTAAAGCTATTGTTGCTTTTGGCAAGACTGGAGAACTTTCAGATACCGGAGAGTCATATCTTAAACAGGCAGAACTTCTCACTGACGAAGAGCGTTGGGGAGATGCTGTTGCAGCTTATGATAAGGCCCTTCAAAAAGGTAAACTAGACGATCCTGGTAGAGCACACTTCCGCAAGGGGGTAGCTCTGATTAGTATGGGGCGCTGTGACTCTGGAATGAGCGTGCTTGAAACTGCTTCTAAATATAAGAAGTACAGACAGAGAGCAAGCCAGTGGACTGATTTTGCTAAAGACAGAATTCGTAATGAAAAATGTTAGTTAGTTTTAGTTCTCAAAAAAGCCGCTTAAAAGCGGCTTTTTTGTTACTTGCTGTAGAATAGTTTAAGCATTCTAAAGCTTGAAGCATCTCTATCTGACTCTCTTTAAAGTTTGTTATTGTTGCTAGTTTGCAAGAATCGAATATGAGAATAGCTGCTATCTTTCACCAAGCCTTAGAACTCAATAAGCTTTTCACTTGAGTAGCTCTATCTTTTGTTGTAAAAACTCTGCTTGTTAAAGAGGAGCTTGCTTGTTGAAATACATCCTTTCTATCAGGAAAAGACGCTTGCTCCTAGAGCACTCAGTGAATTAAAGTTTAAGCCATTTGACAACAATTTCTTAAGAGAATAATTCCTTAGTTCCTGGCATTTATTTTTCTAACACTAAGAAGATTTGAATAAAACTATTGTTATGTCTTGTTTTGTTGAACCGCATATGTCAAAAGTATAAGGCTCATCAACAGGCTTTATTTTAGTTCCTGTCGATGAGACAAATTTCTATAAAATAAAATCTATTTTGTCTGTAAACTTCAAAAAATCGTAGGCTTCCTCTACTCGTATCTGAGAGCATCTATTGGATCAAGGTTAGCAGCTTTGGCCGCAGGCAATATACCAAAGACTATGCCAACAAACGCTGAGAAACCAAACGCGAGTGCGATTGCCCACAGTGGCACATTAGCTGGCGGAAAGTTAGGTATCGAAGCTGCGGCCAATACCCCTAAACCATAACCTATTAATATTCCAACTATTCCTCCGAGAACTGATAAGACTACAGCTTCAATTAGAAACTGGAGCAAAATATGGTGTCTCTTAGCGCCGATAGCCTTACAGATCCCGATTTCTCTGGTGCGTTCGGTAACTGATACCAGCATGATATTCATGATGCCAATTCCACCAACGACTAATGAAATACTGACTATTCCGCCAAGCACAATTGTCATCGTGTTTATTAAATTTGATATTCCAGAAGTTAGCTGTTCAGGAGTTTCAATTTTAAAATCATCATCTTCATCTGGACCCAGCTTGTGCTGTTTTCTTAAGATTTGTTTGATACTTGATTTAATTTCGTCTAATTGATTTAAGTCTTTTAGTTGCAACTGAATAAATATATCTGGCTCTATCATATTTCCGTTGAGCCCGCGCATTGTTGTGTATGGTATGATCGCAAAATTATCCTGACTAAATCCAAGTAGTGAACCTTTCGGCTCGGCTAAACCAATAATCTTTAACCATTCCCCAGCATAATTAACAAAGTGTCCAACTGGATTTGCGGGTAGTGACAGATCTTTTCGAAGATCTTCGCCGATAACAACAACTTTGCGTCGAAACTTGTTGTCACTGTAAGATAAAAACCTGCCAAATTTGATATCAACTTTCTGAACATCCTGGGCAGTGTATGTTGTACCTGCTACCTGTGCAAAAAACTGGTTTTCCTTGTATTTTACCGGGCTTGAGGTTTGTGATTGAAGAGTTGGTGTGATGTATTCAACTCCGTCTACCCGTTCGGATATTGCTTCAACGTCTTCTGCTGTAATCTGCGCAATTTTGCCTTTCATACGCTCTTGCATAGGAGTAAAGGAGCGAATTGAAATGGAGTTAGCACCAAAACCTTCGAATTGCTGGTTAATAGAATAACTCAGTCCTTGTACTACAGATACAACTGCAATAGTGGAAGCGACACCGATGATAATGCCGAGAGTCGTCAGAAAGCTTCGAAAACCGTGAGCCCTCACGGAGTTTAGTGCGCTTCTGAAACTTTCTATTAAACTAAACACAACACTTTTCCTTCTCGTTTTGGTAGTCATCCTTGACCTGGCCATCACTTAGACGAATGACCCGGCGACAATGACTGGCTACATCATCTTCATGCGTTACCATGATGATTGTTTGCCCTTCATGATAGAGTTCATCAAAAAGCACCATAATGTCACGCGTTGTTTGTGTATCAAGATTGCCTGTGGGTTCGTCCGCGAGAAGTATGGAAGGTTTGGTAACCAGAGCTCGCGCGATAGCAACTCTCTGACGTTGTCCACCAGATAGCTGGCTAGGTATATGACCCATTCGGTCAGCAAGATTTACTTTTTCCAAAGCTTCAATGGCCAGCTTTCTTCGTTCTGATAATTTTAACCCCTTGTAGACCAGAGGAAGCATTACGTTGTCCAGAGCACTTGCCCTGGGAAGAAGATTAAAGCTTTGAAATATAAATCCAATTTCCTGATTGCGAATTTCAGCTAACTGGTTTTGGCTTAGGCTAGATACTTGTTTGCCATTGAGTAGGTACTCACCTTCAGTTGGTTTGTCGAGGCAGCCCAGGATATTCATCATAGTCGATTTACCAGAGCCAGAAGAGCCGATAAAAGCAACATATTCATTTTCTTCGATCGCTAAATTTATGTGATCAAGCGCTTTTACAGTTTGGTCGCCCATATGGTAAAACTTACATATATTCATTAGATTAATGAGCGGCATCATTATTTCCATCTTGAAGAGTCGCTGATATTTTGTCGCCATCTTTGAGGTGACGAAGTATCTTGTCTGGCCCTGTAATAACTTGAGCCCCTATATCGAGACCTTCAATAATCTGTTGAAAGCTGTCATCAGACACTCCTGCCTGTACCGCTACTTTCTTGGCTAAATCACCATCAGCGATAAACACATAGTTTTCAACACTGTCAGAGTCATTGTCTTCTTTTGTTCTCAAAGCTCTTAACGGAACCGCCAGAAGCTCTTGTTCACCGCGTGTGAAAACTTCCGCTCGACAACTCATACCAGGTCTTAGATTCAAGGATTTTGATTCTTCAGATAATGCTAGTTTGACTGCAAAGCTCAAGCTTTGGCGACCCTGGGCTTGTTTTGCTGAAGAGGCTATTTGTAACACCTGACCTTTTATTGGCTTGTTATCATAAGCAATGGCAATGATTTCAGCATTTTGTCCTACTTGAATATTTGCTATATCAGCTTCGTCAACTCTTATTTCTGCAAGCATACTGTCAGGGTCAGCGATTGTCATGAGAGACGAGCCAGCAATATTAGTTGTTCCGGCTATTGCTGTCTCTCCAACTTTGATATCAAGGGAGGTAATCCTGCCGTCGATAGGGGAAGTTACTTTCGTTTTGAGTAGACGGTCATTGGCTTGTTCGAGGGCTGCTCGAGACTGTTTAAGTTGCTCTCTTGCAACCTTTAGATCGACCTCAGCTACCTTATATTGGTGGAGGGCTGATTCATAAGCATCTTTATCCAGCAGTTTTTGCTCAAACAGTTTTCGTTTTCTTGAAAGCTGTTTGTCCATATTAAGGACCACCAGCTGTTGCCTCTCAATGGCTATTTTTTGTTGATCGACAACCGCTTTTTGTTGTTCTAGCGCTGAGGTGTATTCCTGATCGTCGATTTCTAGAACAACCTGGCCTTTAGAAACCTTTTGTCCTTCTACTACATAGAGTTTACTGACTTTTCCAATTACTTCAGCTGAAAGTTTCACTTGATTTTCATGCTTCAATTGACCTGATGCTAAAACTGAAGCTTTGATAATACGTTTACCTACTGCTTGAGTTTTTACTTCCTTGGCTGAGTCAGGCTTAAAAAGCTTTTTAGCGACCGGAATTCCAATTATCGCGAGTAAAATAATGACGAGTATTAAATTCTTCTTCATTCTAGTTTAGCCTTGGTTGCTAGTAATGCTGAGTTAGCTTCAGGGGAATTACCCGAGTTTAGGCTGCAATTGCAGCCCAAACTGAGTAAACAACTACATAAGGAAGCAGCGTGATAATCCAGGCCTTAGCGGTCGAACATTTTGTCCAGGTCTGGTAGCCTATCGCCATAATCGCCCAGGACCAAAAGGTGACCAGATCTATATTGGATAGAAGAGAGCCCATTCCTGTACCAGGGCTAAGATTAAAAAATAGTGCATTAAGGCTAATTGGATTAAGAGAGTCTTGTGTAATTTGGCCATTGTCAGAGAGTAGAATGATCACGATAGTCATAACTAGTAAAAGACATTTTGGAATCCATGACCAGGTCAAAAAGCTGAACCATTGTTTGAAGTCATAACCGTCATTGCTTATGTTGGAGTTAATCACATAATAGGCGCTGTAAAGTGCGAATAAAATGGCATAGCCAATTACTGCAAATACACTCCCGATTACCCCTTGAATCATTGGAGACATCATCGTAAGGTTAGCTCTCATTGCATCTTTTTCAGCATTTGAAAGATCTGCGCCAGCTTGTTCTACCTGGTATTCTACGAACCACTCAAAATCAATCGAGTTCATATATAGTAAAGTTGATACAACCATCAGAACAAAAAATAAAGAGATAGGGAATAAGATGCTGTAGCTAGCTTGAATATCCTTATATGCCTGCGCTGGAGATGTCAGAAGATTAGAAATAATCGTCAAGTTAGAAGGTGACTCTTTCTTTTCCTCACTCGCTGGAGTGGAATAAATATTGTCGGACATAGTTGTTTCCTTGTTAAAAATTTAGTTCGAAACCTGGAAGATTTATGTTGTTAGTCTTCAACTTAAAATTTTTATTACATCAATAATCGATTTAATATCGAATTTATTCCCGAAATGATTGTGAATATTCACATTTTTTTGAGCAATAGAGTTTTTAACATTCATTTGATCGTTTACTGGAACTTAAAAAAGCCGTTTTCTATTTTTTGATAGAACAAAAAGCCCTAGTTAAGATAACAATTAGTTCTTTGGTGCTATTTTCACTCGTCTCGCCAGTTTTTTGATTGATAGTTCCATCAATATGTTTCTCTTTCAGATAGAATTCCTTCTTTATTTCAGCTGTTGTACGAGTCGAGCTAAGAGAGTGGACATGAAAATATGAAGCGGATCTTAATCTTATTGGGGATTTTTCTATTCTTGGATATTTGTTCAAGTGCTGATGCTCGAGCCAAACAGTTTGAAACGATTGATAGTTTAAATGATGCTGTAGCTAAAGTAGATGGAGTTGTATCGAGATTACAAGAGCTAAATGGTGAGGCCATGCGGCTGAAACTTGCCAACTTAAAAAGTAATTATAATGACGCTGACTGGGCTGTAATTGCTAGAGACGTAAAATATCCCACGGAACTGAAAGAGACATTTGACATCAATAGTCGTCGAATTGTTGAACTTGGCTCCAGTCTGATTAATCCCTTTGACGAGTATAGCTTGTTAGAGAGCTGCAAAAATGAAATGGTAGCGATTAAACCACGATTTGAAGCCCTGAAATCGGCAGTACTTAAAGCTTCACAGTACTCCATCGAAGATGATGCTTCTCGTGCGAAATCATATATGGCTGCCATCGAATTTATGCCAATGACCATAATAATAGCCGACTTGGTTTTAGTGCAAATGACTGACTGTAATCCCGCATTTAACAAGCTTTAAGTTAATCGGTAATTTTTACGTTATTGGCTTCTCAACGCTCGAATGATTTAATATATGAAAAATTTTGCATATTTCTGTAATAAATAGGAATTATTTCTGACTAACAACGTAATCAGTTCTTAGACAAGATTGATTCGGTGTAAGATTGAGCGGTATTCAGGGTGGAAACTCAACGACCATAGCAATTCATATAGGAAAACATAATGCTTGAAGTCAAAAATTTAATGAAGCGATTCCGTCTAGACAACAAGACGATTAAGGAAAACAAAAAAAAGCCTCGGTCCGCTCTGGATCCCAGAGAGGAAGGCCATTGGTTTAACGCGGTTCAGGATGTAAGTTTTAGTTGCAACTCAGGTGAAGTTCTTGGATTGCTTGGTCCAAATGGAGCCGGTAAAACGACAAGTTTGAGAATGCTTTCTACTGCATTACAGCCTACTTCAGGGCAGATAGTAATCAACGGCGACGATGTGGTTGCAGACCCTCTGGCAATGCGTAAACGAATAGGTTTCCTTTCTGGTACTACCAGCCTGTATCATCGTTTAACGGTAAGGGAAAATGTAGAGTACTTTGGACGCCTTCACGGAATGAAAGAAGAAGAGCTGGCAAGTGAAATAGTCAAAGTATTTGATTTATTGGATATTCACTCTTTTGCTGATAAGAAGGCAGACTCTCTTTCTACAGGTATGAAGCAACGAGCCAATATTGCCAGAACAGTCATCCATCGACCAGAAGTTATTGTTCTTGATGAGCCAACTACAGGATTAGATGTAATTTCTGCAAAGACTATTCTGGATTTCATTGAGTCCTATAAAGGTAGCGATGTTCCGGTAGTTTTTTCCACTCATCACTTACATGAAGTTGAAAAACTTTGTGATCGTGTTGTTTTAATTAATGAAGGAACAACTCAATTTAGCGGGACTCTGGAAGATTTTAAACAACTGTCCTCCAGCGCAAATTTGTATGAAGTATTCGTTAAATTAGTTGAAAAAAAGGAGGCTGCGTAAATGTTTCAAGTGTATCTGAAAGAGCTACTAGAACTAACTCGGGATAAGAAAACGCTGATTTTCACAATTTTATTGCCAACATTAATAATGCCTTTGATCATGATTGGTTTTATGACCCTGGCGGCCAAAATAGCCACTAAGGCCAAGGTTGAAACGCTTAATTTTGCCATTGTGGGGAGTCAATATTTACCAGAAGTAGAAAATGTTCTTACCCGAGAAAAAGATGAAGATGGCGATGATATAAACTTTAAGCTTGTCAATTTGTCCGCGTCCGATGATGTGGATACTATGATTAATGAAGGAAAAATACGTTTCGCTATCATTATTCCTGAAGATGTAACTACATCGATCGAACAAGGGCTGTCTGCCAAAGTAAGTTTTAAATATAACGATTCAGCAACAACTAGTGCTCTGATATATAGCCGCGTACAAAATGCGCTAAAGCCATTGAAAGACTCATTGCTTGCTGAGCGATACAGGTCGTTGGGGCTAACCGAAGAGCAGGGTAAAGCTTTCAGCAAACCAATTGATTTAGAGAAAATCTCAACCGCCGACAAGCGAGAATCCTTTGGCGAGAAATTTGGTGCATTCCTCCCTTATATTTTAATTCTGGTCGGGTTATCAGGAGCCATGTATCCTGCGATTGACCTGGGTGTTGGAGAAAAAGAAAGAGGGACATTGGAAACTCTTTTGTTGACCCCCGTTTCGCGATTTAACCTGGTATTTTCCAAGTTTGCCGTTATTTTCACGACTTCATTCCTCGCTGTATTTCTGAGTTTGTTAAGTTTTGCTCTTGTAACCGGCGTTCTCGGTCCTATGTTTATCGCAAACCTTGGATCCTCTGCCAGTAAAGGGGCTTCGGAAGTGATGGCCGCGTTGGCGAATGTTTCGATTATCGATGTTCTGTTGATGTTTAGTATGTTGATTCCGGTGGCTGCAATTTTTGCTTCACTGATGTTAAGTGTTTCTATTTACGCCCGAACTTTTAAAGAAGCGCAAAACTATATGTCGCCAATTATGATGGTTGCTATCTTCCCGTTAATTTTGGCTATGTTACCGGGTGTTAAACTCGACTGGGTATGGGCTTCAGTACCAATTACCAATGTAGCACTTGCAATTAAGGAAATTTTTAAGGGAACGATAGATCTTGGGATGATGGGCGTTATATTCCTTTCAACAACTATCATTGCTGGATTGTTATTAGCATTGTGCAACTGGTGGTTCCAGCGAGAGCAGGTGCTTTTCCGCAATTAATCCTCTCATTTTTTATTCTTCGTTGTGTCTGCGGCGGTAATTATACCGCCGTTTTCTGTGCCTATTTTCAAGGATACAACCTTGTCTTGGTGATCATCGACTATACTTAGTTCTATGTTAGTCAACAACAATCGATGGATGAGTAAAACGCCTAACAACAAAGACTCCTGGTTAAAGCTACTTCAGCAAACGTCTATACCTAGTTTCAATGCCAGCATTCAGGCTCTTTCTAACGTTGAAGAGTATACCAATACTCACTCATCAGAACTCGCCCGCACTATTCTGAAGGACCCCAATCTGACCGCTTCAGTCCTGAAATTAGCTAATAGTGCGCAGTTTAATTCCTATGGCAGGGCGATAAGAACTGTTAGTCGTTCCATAATGGTATTGGGACATCGTTCTATCAAAGAGATCTGCGCTAGCTGTTTGTTAATGGAGCAATTTTTGAAACAGGGGGCGTCGAAGAATATTCAGGCGCTCATAGCAAGAGCGTATCACGCAGCTATTCAGGCTAAAGAAATAGCGCTTCTGAGTGGTATTAAAAACTCAGAAGAAGTGTTTATCTCTTCATTGTTGATGAGTCTGGGCGAAATAGCTGTCTACTCTTCATTAGATCCAATGGATCAGATTGCGCAAGATTTGTATGGCTCTTATCCGATCTCTGCAGGTAAAGAGAAAGATTTGATTGGTTGCTACTTTACCGACCTAACGTTAGGTTTATGTCAGGCTTGGAATATAGCTCCAATGATAACTGAACTGATGGGGGGGAATTATTCAGAATCTAGTCCGGTTAGGAGTATTCTTCTTGGTAACAGCTTTGCTAATTCATGCGAACTTCAAGGGATTGAATCCTCATTGAAAACACACTTGAAATCAATTGTTCGTTATACGGGTAAAGATCCTGAGATGGTCAGTGAAAAGCTTGAAAAAGCGACTGAAGAAACCCAGAAAAGCTTGAACGGTTTCGGCATTAAACTGGATGTTAAAAGTCCGCAAAAGCTTAAACCCGTGGGAAAAGGCAACCACATAGTTGAAGTTGACAAAGTATTGCAACTGGAAATATTGCAAGAACTTTCCAGTGTTGCAATGGAACGAGTTGATTTAATTGCAATGCTGCCCCTTATCCTTGAAGCTATTCAGCGTGGTGGAAGTTTTTCTTGTGCCATAGGAGCCTTTTTAAGCCGGGACAAGAAGCGTATTAAAGCCAAGCAAGCAATAGATTCGGGTAAGAGTCAGACTAAGGAAAATTTCTATTTTAATTGCTATGAAGAAATTCCAGAAGTACAGCAAAAGGTAATGACTAACCGTCAGGTTTATCTTCAGTCAGAGTTTAGAGAAGGCGGCATGACAATAAAAAAAATAATTCGTCGCACCGGTATTAAGAATGCGATCTGGGGGCCTCTAATTGTAGAAAACAAAGTTATCGGTTGTTTATATGCGGACAATGGAGAGAATGGCCCGGAAATTACCGCAGATCAACAGGAGTGCTTTGAACTCTTCGTTGCGCAGGCAAAGTTTTTTTTCCAAAAGCTGAGGTAAGAACATCTTAAATATCAATTAATTATCTAAATATCCCATTTTGTGATTTGGCGAAATCTGTCACGAGTCACGAGTCATAAGTTCTAAGTTCTTGTATAAGCGTAAGTATTTACGTAATATGTAATATTTATTGTAGCGCGATAAAAATATTGCAGGGGTTTCAGCAGATGAAAATGGAATTGGAAGACTTAGGATTACTATCCTTGGGGAGTCGTCTAAAGCGAGCAAGCGAGCTATTATTTAAGCAGACTGATGAGCTCTATCAAAGTCGGGGTATTGATTTATCTTCCAGAAGTTTTCCTTTACTGCAGCTTCTTCAGGCAAACGGCCCAACCTCAGTTACCAGCTTAGCTGAGCAGTTAGGGCAGACTCATCCCGCGATTAGCCAAATAAGCAAAAAACTTAAACAAAGTGGTTGGCTATATTTTGAAGTTGATGAACTGGATGAAAGAAAGAAAATGCTGTCTTTAACACCGCAAGGCTATGAGCTGGTTGACCGGTTGCAGCCGCTTTGGAAAAGCTTGCAGCAAGTGCTTAATAATGTGTTGAGGACGACGGGTTTTTCATTGCTTGACGGTATTGGTGTTCTGGAGAGAGCATTAAAGAAGCGTTCACTGACCGACAGGGTAGAAGAGTTTGAAAAGAAAAGTCAGCGAGAGCTGGTTGAAATTATCCATTATATGCCAATCTATCGACAGGACTTCTACAGGCTGAACCGCCATTGGCTGGAGAAATATTTCTACGTTGAGTCTATTGACGAAGAAGTTTTGTCAAATCCTGAGAAACACATCATTGAGCCCGGAGGCTTTGTGCTACTCGCGCGCCTTAATGGCAGGATCATCGGCACTGCGGCACTGATAAACAATGGACAGGGAAGACTGGAGTTATCAAAAATGAGTGTCGACGAGTCCTATCAGGGACTGGGAATAGGAGAGAAGTTGGCAAAAGCGGCTATTGAACAATACAAGGTTACCGAGTTTACTCAATTATATCTGGAGTCAAATCGCAAGCTCACCCCTGCGTTGAACCTTTACTCAAAACTCGGTTTTGTTGAAGAAGAGCCACCTTTTACCCAGTCGCATTACGCCAGAGCAGATATCTATATGGTATTCCATGAAGGCCAATCTGATCGCGTTGAACAATAACTAATACTGTCTGGTAATATCTACATAAAGTGTTAGAGAGTCTCCTGGTTGTAAATACTTTTTACGACCAGCGGTTTTGTTCCATCGTTTTACACTCGCAAGACTTACATTGAATTTGTCGGCAATTCTGGCCAGGGAGTCACCTCTTCTTACCTTGTAGTAAATCTTCTTAGTTTTTTACGATCGCTGCTTGACAGGCTTGCTACTTTTTGAGGCTGTTCTGTCCAAACTACCAGTTTCTGTCCAATTCTTAATGGATCCGTCGGAGCCATGTTGTTCCACTTTGCAAGGCGACGAATGTTGACTTTGTATTTACGAGACAGGTCCCAGAAAGAGTCCCCCTCACTAACTGTTATCGTTAATTTCTGACCCTTTCTCTGGGTATTTTGGGAAGCTATCAATCTTTGTGCAGCGCTTTTGTGATACTTGCTTCTTGCTTCTGATGCAACTGGAATAAGGAGTGATTTTCCTGCTCGTATCTGGTTGCCGCGTATGCCATTGTTTTCACGCAATAATTCAACTGTAGTACGAAACTTTCTTGCGATACTGATCAAACTATCGCCTTGTTTTATAGTATATTTTTTGTAGGATATTCGTTGATCTTGTGGAATCGTTTTTAAGTTTTCCTTAAAGGTCTCAACTTTTTCCAGCGGAAGCAGGATGTAATGAGGACCTTTGGGAGAGGTTGCCCAATGATTGAATGCCGGGTTTAACTGGTAAAAATCGTTCATCGAAATATCGGCCAGAGCTGCGGCTAGACTGAGGTCTATCTGACTTTCGGTAGCGACACGTTCAAAAACAGGTAAATTCGCAACTGGTGTCCAGTTTTCATCTCCATTTGTTCTTTCTGAAAGCATCTCCGCTAAGGCCAGAAGTTTGGGAACATAGGCTTTGGTTTCTTTGGGTAATTTAAGTGACCAGAAATCAGTAGGTTTTCCACGCTTTTTATTCTTCCTGATTGCTCGTCTGACATTGCCTTCGCCTGAATTATAGGCGGCTAGTGCATGCAACCAGTTACCGTCAAACCGTTTATTAAGGTATTTTAAAAATTGAATCGCGGACTGGGTTGAAAGGTAGACATCACGCCTTCCGTCATACCACCAGTTTTGCTTAAGTCCAAAGTTCTTTCCCGTTCCGGGAATAAACTGCCACATTCCTGATGCTCTGCCGTGCGAATAAGCGAAAGGGTCAAATGCACTTTCAACAATGGGCAATAAGGCTAGTTCCAGTGGTAGATCGTTCTTTTCAAGCTCTTCAACAATGTAAAACAGGTAAGGTGTCGCCCGTTCTGTTACTCGTTTCATATAGCTTGGATGACTGGAATACCAGCTTTTCTGAGCTCTGACTCTACGATTATCAGGAATTTCGAAGTTCAGTTGCTTCTGTACTCGCTCCCAAACATCAGAGTAAGCTTCTGGATCTACCTGATCTGATTCACTGGCACAGAAGCCTATCTCTTCATAGAAGGATGGTTTGCTGTGTTGGAGAGGCTCCGAAATAACAGCGGGCTCTATTGTCTGAGTTTGTTGTGAAGCATCGGTAAACTCTAGTGTCTTACAGCCTGAAAACAACAGAGTTGTCAGACAAATCGATAATATTTTAAGCGTAAACTGCAAATTCAACGAACCAACCTCAACAGGAATTCTTCTCGGGTAACTCAGAGCCAGATTTAGTATTTTTTGATGCGAAAATAATCTCAAAAGCTTTAAGCGCGTCAAATGTTATTTTTAATACTCAATCATGTCAAATTCTGGCTCACAAATTGGTTAAAAAGCGTTAAAAATTGTCTTTCCACTGACGAATTACCGAGAATATCTCGGTACTTTCCAGTTGAGAGTGTCCTGAGTGGAGTTCCGCCGCCATTTTTACTGTATCCTCATTGACTCTTAAAAACGGGTTAATTTGCTTTTCGAGCTCTATTGTTGAGGGTAATGTGGGATTTCCCAGTAAGCGAGTTTGCTGAGCTTTTATCAAGTAGTCTGCAAGTTTTTTATTTTTGGGTTCAACGGCTTGAGCAAATTTCAGGTTTGCCAGTGTATATTCATGGGCTGGGAATACTTGTGTGCTGTCAGGAAGAGCGCGGAGTTTTTGGAGCGAGTCCCACATTTGCTCAGGACTACCTTCAAATAGACGACCGCAACCGCCTGAAAACAGGGTGTCGCCACAAAACAAAATTGGTCCGGGCAAGGTTGCAGAGTCAGAGTAATATGCGATATGACCCAGTGTGTGTCCGGGTACCCCCAAAATATTGAAGCCCAACTCAAGTTCTGGAATCTCGATGGTATTGCCATTAACTAGTGCGTGGTCCAAGTTAGCTACAGGGTCGTTTTCGGGTCCATAAGTTGGGCATTTATATTCATTACTTAGTTTTGCCATTCCTCCGGTATGATCCGCATGATGATGAGTTATTAAAATGGCGCAAAGTTTTAGATTCTTTTCTGTCAAATAGCGGATAACCGGTACCGGATCACCTGGATCAACTACTAGTGCATGCTTGGAGTTATGTAAAACCCATAGGTAATTATCATTGAATGCGGGTACAGGAGTGATGGAGAACATAAGTTTCTTGCGCTATCATTAATAGTGTATAAGGTGAGCCAATTTTAGCGGACTTGGCAAGTTGATGCGAATAGCTTAAGCACGAGTCAGCTTTTTACTACTACCAATTGTTTCGGTGGGGTAAGGATTAGTCAAGCTAGTCAAAGCTTGGTTTCCTATTTGAGTAAGGAGGCATTTATGTCACCCAAAAACTTTGAGTACTGGAATCATATTTCCAGTCATTACCGCCGTATAATCCAGGACCAGTTAAGAGAGCACCTAGCTCAAATATTTGGCTACCACGCATTACTTTATTCAAATTTGGCCCATGAAATATGCAGGGACAACCTTGCAATTCAGCATCAGATTTTAATCGGGTATGATGAATCTGGCCTCGATCTTGTAGCGAGCTTCGAAGAGCTGCCTATTGCTTCAGACTCAATAGATTTGGTCGTGTTGCCCAATATTCTGCAAAATAGCGAGAATCCCCATCAAATTCTTAGAGAAGTAGAACGTGTTCTTATCCCCGAAGGTACTGCGATAATCGTTGGACGTAATCCCTTTAGTTGGAAAGGACTCCGCAAACGTTATTGGCAGTGGCGTAACGAGCCGAATGCTATCGAGCGGGATATTAGTAGGCGTAGAATAGATGACTGGTTCAACCTGCTTGGGTTTGAGTCTGAAAGGCTGATCAATGTCAGCGCCACTAATGATCGCTTACAAAAAGGAATATTTTACAACTGGCTCAAAAAAATAGGGCAGTCCTTTTGCAATCTATTTTGTAGTTATTACATCATTATAGCGAAGAAAAAAGTATCTACTTTAACACCCATCCGTCCGAGCTGGAGACGAAATAAACAGCTTGTCCCATCCAGGCTAGCGGAACCAAGTGTACGTTCCCAGGTAGAACATTGGTTTAAGCGACTTGGAGGCTCTTAAAAAGCGAACAATTTATTGCTAAGTGGAGCCTCTACTGCCGTTTTCAGGCAATCTGTGATAAATTGCCTGTTATTCTAAGCATGAAATTCAGGGAATATCCTTTTTGAGTAAAATTGAAATTTTTACCGATGGAGCGTGTCGTGGTAACCCCGGGCCTGGCGGATGGGGGGCCTTACTTAGAGCAGGCAAGCACCAGAAAGAAATATATGGTGGAGAAAAGGAAACTACCAACAATCGTATGGAACTCACTGCGGCCATTAAGGCACTACAACAAATTAAAAATCCGAGCCAGGTGGTATTAACTACTGATTCACAATATGTGAGAAAGGGGATTACTGAGTGGTTAACCGGGTGGAAAGCAAAGGGCTGGAAAAACTCGCAAAGAAAACCGGTAAAGAATGCCGACTTATGGAAGTTGCTTGATGAACAGAATGAACGCCATCAGGTTACCTGGAAATGGGTGAAAGGTCACAGCGGACATACTGAAAATGAGATTGCCGATCAATTGGCTAATAGAGGTATCGATGAGCTGTAATTTGCTCATGCCAGTTAAGTAAATAATGTTAATCAAAAGCAAATAGTCAAGAAGTAGACAGTAAAGATGAGACAGGTTGTACTAGATACAGAAACTACGGGTCTTGAACCCACCCGGGGACATAGAATCATTGAAATTGGTTGTGTCGAGCTGGTTAATCGGCGACTTACCGGAAATCATTTTCATGTCTATATTAATCCTGGACGAGAAATTGATGATGGTGCGATAGAAGTTCATGGAATTACCAATGAGTTTCTCGCAGACAAACCATTTTTCGAAGATATTGCCGAAGAATTTATGCAGTACGTAAAAGGCGCTGAGCTGGTAATCCATAATGCACCCTTTGATGTCGGCTTCCTGAATCATGAGCTTGGTTTATTAAATAACTCACTAGGTAAGCTCGAGGAACACTGTACAGTACTAGATACATTAGTACTAGCTCGTCAAATGCATCCTGGACAAAAAAATAGTTTGGATGCGCTTTGTAAAAGATACGGTATTGATAACTCACATCGTGAATTGCATGGCGCTTTACTCGACTCTGAGATTTTGGCGGATGTATATCTTCAAATGACAGGTGGTCAGACTGACTTGAGTTTAATTCAGAAGCAGGACTACTATAGTGCGCCAAAAGATGATGGTGGAATTCGTCGTTTATCGAAGAATCGTCAAGCATTTAAAGTCTTGACTGCAAGCTCAGAAGAGGAAGCTGCTCACCGAGAATTCCTGGAAAAAATGAAAAAAACATGCGGGGATAAGCTAATCTGGCAATAACAAAATTAATAAAAATATTTTATCTATGACGGACTTTTGTAAATATCACCCTAAGGAATATGCCCATTGGTATTGTCGAACCTGTAATGTGAAATTTTGCAATACATGTGCACCACACCCAGAAAATGAGTACTTGCCTAAATGTGTACTATGTCGTCGCAGCCTTCAGTCATTAAGTATTGCAGAAAAAATCCCTCCTTTTTGGCGGAGGCTTGGCCATTTACTTCAATTGCCATTTGCTGTTAGTCAATTAAGTTTTATTTTTATTTTTGCATTTGTGTTTTCTCTTTTACCTACTGGCAAAATTGGAGCAATTCTTTTTTTACTCTCGCTTATCCCCGTTATCGAGTATCTGTTTAGCAACATGGAGTTGGTTGCCAGTGGCGATAAATTGAATGTTAAATTGTCAGCTTTTCTTAAGTTTAAAAACAAAAGCATGTTTTTGAAGTTGCTTTTTGCCTATGTTTTTATCGTGTTGCTGGTGGCTAAGTTGAGCAGCTCTTTACCACTAATTGCCTTTGCGCTTGCAGCATTTTTCGCTTTGGGGTTTCCCGCCGCATGTATCATTCTGATGATGGAAAAATCGATTAAGGAAATGTTGAACCCCGTCAAGATAATTTACATAATACGTTGCTTTGGTAGTGCCTATTTTGTGCTCTATGGAGCTATAGGCTTAGCTACATACCTGTCCGTCGTGTCGTTTGAATTAGCACTAGATTCGGGAGGCTTTTTAAAGGCGCTGATATTAAATTTATTAATTCTCTATCTGGTTTTATCAGTATTTCTGATGGCTGGCTACCTGGTTTATCAATATCATAAAGAGCTGAACTTTACGATTAATCGTCGCAGTATCAGAGAACAGATTCCATATGCAAGAACTAACGCAATGGCTGAGGTTGACATCATGTTGCAGGAGGGAAGATTTGAAGACGCGAGAAAAATATTATTAGCAAAAATTTCTGATAATCCGCTTGACTATAAGGCAAGTGAAAAACTAATTTTGCTTTATGCTGTGGAAGAAAAGAATTCTTTTTTGAAAAAAATTGCAGATAAATATTTTCTTAATTTAATTCAGCATAATAAGTCTCGTCATGCCGCAGACTTTTTTCATAAACTAAAGGCCAGACATCTAGAATACCATATAGAATCGATTGATGTTCTAACCGCAATTACTCAGGAAATGAAAAACAAAAAACAGTTCTTGACGGCCTGTGAAGCGATAGAAAGTTATATTGATGAAAAACCATATGTCCCTGGTTGGGAAAGGCTCTATCAAGTTTACGCTGAGTTGCTGAATGAGTTTGCGAATAAAGGTGATAAAGCAAAAGTTATTCTCGCGACTATTGTTGAACGAGGAGGGGAACAAGAGGCTATTGACAGGGCTCAGACTTACTTAGACACAATACCGTGAGTTCTGGTCATACCTATGACTGTCGAAAGTTACTTTCTTATCAAGTTTTCAACAAGTTTCCGCTGGTTGATTGCCCAACGACCAGCACTGCTTTCTGCATAGTAAGTCATCATGTATTTAAGCTCCTGTTTAGCTTCGATCAGGTGACTATTTTCAATAAGTCGTTCACAGTAAAGCATAAGTAAATTTGGAGTATCCTGGTGATTAGGATGTTGACTCTTAATAATTGAATGAATTTTTTCCAGCTCTTTTTTAAATCGCTTGAAAGGTAGTTGAATCATTAAATTACCTAAAATGGTAAAGTCGTCGGTCGGCAAAGGGCGCTTGGCAGAGAGAAAATCAATGTATGCCTGCTCAAGTAATTGCCTGCATTCTGGTTGCTTGCTCTTAAGTCTGAAGATACGCTTGGAAATACGCTCGAAGCCGTCACTATGTGGACGTTTTTTCTCAATTGGGTAAATGCGTTTGATTAGCTGGATATCTCCAGGGTGCTCTTCGAGTAGTTGATAATAAAGAGCAAGGGCTTTATCGAAATCTAGTTCTCTAATGAACGATAAAGCCTTGTCGAGAGTTTCTGTGTAATTCATTTTATCGGAAGCTAATTAAACTAGCCTCCGATAGTACCATTAACGA
The DNA here is from genome assembly GCF_015687155.1 of Aliikangiella sp. G2MR2-5. Classification (GTDB taxonomy): domain Bacteria; phylum Pseudomonadota; class Gammaproteobacteria; order Enterobacterales; family Kangiellaceae; genus Aliikangiella. The sequence goes on from NZ_JADPQF010000001.1 coordinate 393,226, forward strand.
TAGGTTCAAAGGCAGTCAAACTGTCTCTTAAACCTGAACTTCCCAAGCCGTGATTAGGGAAAAAGCTTTCAAACTGGTTTTGTTCACCATGAAGCGCCATATAATTGAGTATCACAGTTTCAACCAGCAAATTAGGGTTGTTAGCTGCGGGTGAACTTGCAGTCTCTGTTGAGCCATCGGTTCGCATATAGCCTATTTGTTGATGTATTGCCTGTTCATCTGGCGTGCCGCCAATGAGCTGGGCTCTGCCATCGGGGTTGTAAACCATAAAGAAAGAGGCTGCGGTTGAAGAGTTGTCGCTCTGCCACATAAACTTGCCCCGACCTTCTTCGCTGTTATCAACCACACCATTGCTGCTCACTGAACCATCGCTAAAAACGTACATCATCAGCGGCTTTCCGAGTCGCTTGGCGTATTCAAGACAGGCTCCCATGCAGCGACCTGCTCTAAAATCTCGAACTTCTCCTGTTGAGCGGCCTTGTCCATGATAGTCATATCCTCCCATGGTGATAGTTCCAGCGCCTGCATAGCCGTTAAGTACCATTTTCATTACTGAAGCGGTTTTTCTGAACTCAGAATCTGAATCAAATTCTTCCTGAGTGAAGATTCCGCTCGGTCCAACTATGTCAGGGTCGATTGAAGGGTCAAGTGATGTCGGGTCGCCAAAACGATCGGCAAGATCGGCACTCTTGACGTAACCGCAGCTGACTGGTTTACCGATCGTGTGTGCCTGAGCCGGGTCAGCTGGATAAAGAGGACCATAGCCCATTTGGTTGAGCTTGTGATTCGAGATTTTTGCCATTGATTCCATTACATGAACCGCATCCTGTTGACTCAATAGTCCAACCAGGTCACCAACATCCACTAGACCGGTTACATCACTCGGTCGATCAACTTTGGTTGGTCGGTAAGTTAAATCAATCATTGAAGCTGGCGACATGGAGTTACCGCCCGAGTCGCTATTCTGCGAACCAATTAAGGGGAGTAACTCTCCGTAGACTAAACCCGAATTGCTGGTAGCATAGTGGTTGAGCCCATACATAGGGTTATGCGGATTGTTGCCAGTATCATTATCCGAGCGAGCGGGAATAACTGCTCCATTGGTATTGGCTGCAGTTTCTGCTGTACTTTTATCTTGTATTCCTCGCAAGAAAGCACTGTCACTGTGAAATGCCAGGCCGTAATCTGTGTTGATAAAATCTGAAAGTCCCGTTTGTGGGTTAACGACTGAGGGAACCATGTCTCCGGGCAACCCCTGTCTTGCGTAACCGGCAGAAGAGATAAAGTCAAGCTGTCCGCCACGACCACCAACTAGCACATTGGAGCCCGCAACATTGGCGCCACCAGCAAGGTCAAAACAGATGAAAGGGATTTTATCTGCTCCAGCTACGTCCAGGCCACAAGCCACTTTCATATTCTCTAACTCGGTAGAAAGCGCCGCGTGGGCATTTCCAGTGCCGGTCAGTATTGATAATAAAGATGGACCTAAGATAGTCCCTGTTCCCGCGAGAAATCCTTGGCCGATAAAGTCTCTTCGAGTAACTGGGCGCTTGTGATTATTATGCAACAATGGTGCATTAAGTAGTTGTTCTTTTGTCAGCTTCTTCATCTTACTTGCTCCATTATTACCACTATTGTACTAACACGGCTGCATTGCCGGTTGCCGCTGCACAAACCGCTTTGGACACAGTTTCAGTGCGGTCTGCTGCGCAACTTCCACCACAAGCCGTTAGGTTATCAATCAGAGTGTTTAGTTCAGTTCTGATATCTGCATCGGTTGGTTGCACAGACAGGTTTGTACCAACTGCATTTAAAATCAGAGGATCTAGCAGCAGGTTTCTTTCCGCCTGAGTATCAAATGCCTGACTGGCCGGTAACCCAAAGTCGAAACCGGGAAAATAACTGGCTCTTGCACTAGTATCTTCAATTAGAACATTACAATACTCTATGGCAAGCTGTGTTATTCCCATCTGATGTGCACTGCTGAAAAAGTCGATATCAGTCAAAGTCGGCAGTTGTTGTTTGACTCTCTCGTAAGTTTGAGCAACATCAGTTTGTGCCATACTAATGCCGGTAATTTTCGATAGTGTCGCATGTATTTCATAGAAGTCTCTTACCCCAAACTCAGGACGTGCCGGTAAGTCGACAGGTGTAGAAGGGGAAGGAGGGGGTGGTTCCACAAACGGATTTTCTGCTCCGTTGATTTTTTCAAAAGTTAAGAAAAACTCGTCGGATGTCGTACCTTTTTCCAAAGCGATTATCGTTCCTAACCTTGATATAGCTTGACCCAGTTTTGGTGTGTACTCAGAGCTGTTAAGAACCAAAGATAAATTTTTGTAGGCTTGACCGTTCTTCACTTCTTTCCCGTTGACCGCAATTCTGATTTTTTCCATATCAATATTATCGGGAATAGATTGGTCATTCAGGTTGAGGAAAAAGGGTTTATCGAACAAATAACCATAGCTATCCCATTGGCTAACTTCGAAAACCACGTATGACTCTTCCATGTCGATTAGGTGAGAAATACTAAACAACATAAAGAATTTTTCGCCAACACCAACATCGAAATTCTGTGTTACCTGCTCCATTGACAAGGCTCTATTATGTATTGCAACCATGCGATAGGTACCTTGCCACAGGCGTGAATTTGATGCTTCCTGTCCTAATACAAAAGCATAGGTATCATTCCAGTCATTCAGGTTGCCGCCTGACTCTACCTGCTCTTCGGCAACTAGCTCTCCATTAACATAGAGTTTTCTGCCTTCTGTAGGTGAGAAAGTCGCAACTACATGCTGTAGTGCGGTTTGAACGATTTCATCGTTATCAGCCGTAGACAAAGATGGTTCACCATTTCCATCTGTTTCGCTACTTCGATTGAGAAATTCATAATTGTACATGGTTTGACCCAGAGTGAAGTTACGTTCACTGGTACTTGCAGAATAACCTACAATTACCGCCGGACCTTCCTGGGTAACATTGGCTGGTGCAACCCAGGCTTCAATCGAATATTCGCCAGTGGATTTTATTAGATCATGTAGCTTTTTACTTGAGCTGGTCGAGCCTTGTGCTTTTCCATCGATGATCTGGATACCCCAACCACCGACCCAGTTATATTGGCCTTGCAAGTTAAGGTTGATGGCAGGCTCAACACCACTGGTATCGAAAGCAGTGTTTCCTAGACCTGTTTTAAAATTCCACATAGCGATAACATGAGAATCAAACCTTCCGCCGCCACTGGCAACAATACCGTCTGTTAAAAATAGAGATTTACTGATCAATAGATTCGGGTCTATTTCAGTCAAGGGGATTTGGCTTGAAAAGGCGTCTATTGCTGCCTGCATTTCATTGGCGTTACTTTCACAGTCGCTCCAGCAGTTATGAAACTCACTTCTCAGGCGTTGGACGAATCGCGAATTTGCAGCTGTATCGAGATCGATTCTGGCTTTGGCCGCGGCATATGCAGAATCAATACCTTCGTTGGGATTTGTGTTGCGATCACCATTGGCGAAGAATGGTGAAATTGGATTTGGTGAGCTTTCATCGTGGCAACCGGAACAATATTGATCAAGTAATGGGTAAACTGTTGTTGCAAATAGTGCTGGAGACTCCGGGAATGAGCGAGTTGCTCCCGGATCTCTGATTGGCGGGGCGGTAAACTCTATCTGAGTGCTCGCACCACTGGCGCCGCCTGCCCAGGCAGTAATATAGCTGGTGATGGTATCTGCACAGGCCGAGTCACTACTCAGCCAGCAATTGTGGCCACCTGCAACCTTAGTTACCATCCTAGACTCACTTGGTCTGTCAAGGTCTACAATTGTATTTGCCTCAGCATAGGCAATATTGACGTCTCCCAGGTGAACAAATTCCGGTGATTGACCATTTCCGTGGCACTCTCCACATCGGTTTTGTGCAGACAAGTTGTCCCACACATTTAGTTTAAATGCCTGGACGTCATCTGTAGCAGGCGGTGGACCTGAATAGTTAGAGGAGGGCTCGTCAATAACCAGTGGGTTATCTTCTACCTCGGCACCTCCTCCAGAACATGCTGAAATCAGAACAGCTGAAGCGCTTAATAGTCCTGCTCGAATAGCTACTTTATAGCTTGCCGGAAGAATAGTGATTTTTTCCATTAATCGCATTGCTATTCTCCCATACAATAAACGGCTGATTCAGCAAAGGTTCGCTTGAGCTGATATCCGTTAGTTTTTAATGAATTGACCATTGATTCAATTTGCGCTCTGTCGCTACTATCGACGGGCCGTCTCAGACAAACATTCTCAAACACTTTTTTCACCTGGCATTGAGCAAACTTATCACTGTGCGCCAGTTCCTGGCCCATGGATTTGGCGCCGCTGCCGCTGCCTGGAAGACTAGAATCCCACCCTATGAGCTGGTTAGGGCCCTTACGCCAATAGTTTATCCAGTCGTCATTTTCAGTAATGAAACCGGGTGGAAAGTTGAACTTGTTATTGTGATATTTTGAGACGACACGCGTACCTGTTTCTGGATCTGTTACTCCGGCACTATTGTATGTCAGGCGCCCACTCTCTCCTTCGGGATCGGCCTCAATGTCATAGTCATAATCATAGTAGGCAAAAGACTGGATCATAGGATCCATGCCTGCGTGACAGCCATAACAGGAGTTCATAAAGATACGACTGTCACCACCGGGACTGCGAGAAACATCCTGACGAATTCTGTCAGCAGCACGTTCGATATCTTTAAGTGGCTCCAGATCATCACACATATGGTTGATCAGGGTAAATCGAAACAAAGCTCTATTGGTTCCATCGATTAAGAAAGCTTTTGCTGATGCCCTACTGGTAAGGATTCCCGCTGTGGCAGCTGTTTCCAAACCGGTTACGCTAGATTGTGCCGCTTGGGCTAATGTTGTACTAAGAGGCAGGGCCTGCATTTCAATTTGTTCATAGTGCGCATTACTATTATTAGAGTATGCTGGAAGCCCCATTCCTGACTGGCCCGTATAAATGATATCGCCATACAGCATTTGGCGAATATCGATATCATCTCGAATCATCCCAATTACAGTAGCAGAATAGTCATTAAGTGGAGCAAACACCGTTTGTGACTCATTGGTCCAGGGGGTTACCCAGTTTTTCAAGGTTACTGTATAAAACCTGTCATTATCCATTGCGGTATACGCAGCGCCGACAGGATCGCTGGCATTGATAGACGCTTCCATTTGATCAAGAACAGCTTCTGTTGGTGGAATACCCGCGAGCCGGTCGTGGATTCGTTTTGCTTGTTCTCTTGCTCCAGCCTGAACTGTCGAAGTCATAGAGGATAAGCCGATCGCAAACGCGACCGTGGCTGCGAGCGATTTTTTAACGAGAAATTTTTTTCTCTGCTCAATATGGAGGTTATTCAATTTCATGCTCTTGATCCTGTGAACTTCGTTATAAATGAACTAATTAAATCCGAAGTTTTCTAATAAAGGCCTTGTGTTATTATTGTTTGTTGTTCTCGTCATGAGATGTCTGTTGATGCTAATATATCCTTATTGAGTGATAATCTATTTCTACGGCCAACACTATAAAGAGGCTAGCATAGCTAAATTTCTCCAAGTTTTTCGTGATTACTTGCACAGAAATCAATAATGAAGAAGTGCATAATACCGTCCAATAGAGAAAAGAAACCGTTTAGCCAGTTTTACAAGATGAACTATGCAAACTGTTAATTCAATTAACGAATTAGTCTGCATTTTCGGTATGATTCTTTTCAGCCAGGGCCAAACATTAAAGTACCGACGGTATAAAAATTGATTTGGCTATTGCACTAAAAATCAAATGGCTATTGATGTTAACTCATAAACTTGTATCGAGTTGCGCTAAATTGAAGTGTTTAGTAACTTTGATATAAGGCCAGCTTTTTTTATTTATTTTGTGCGAAGAAATTTTTGAAAAGTTAAAGTCATTTGTATTTAGGTAATTCAGATTAACCACATAATTTTCGTAGGGCACAGGAATGAAGATTTCAGAAGTCGATTTGAAATTAAAAAGGTTTGGGCCTTTTTGTGCCTTATTAGTCGCTTTTTTATCTGGCTGTGGTCAACAGTCTGGTAGCGAACAGGGAGGCCAGGACGCGGATCCTGTTGTAGTAGATTTTCCAATAGCCTTTGTGACAAGACCTTTACCACAAGAAATGGATGATGCTGGAAACAGTACGCCGATCCCTTCTGATTTAAGAGAACCTATTGGCTTTAACCCTGGCGCGCAGCTGATGCTTAAAGACAGGGCTACGCCAAGTGCTTCAGAAGTGGATATAACTTCATCAGCTTTTGATGAAGGAGCGCTGTATGATGTCAAAGATGTAGAGGTTTCTTTTGATGGACTCAAGCTGGTTTTTGCGATGCGAGCACCAGAAATTGAGGGAGTCGATGATGATGAGCAACCAACCTGGAATATATGGGAATATGATCGAGCAACTCAAACATTAAGACGAATCATTGATTCTGATATTACCGCTGAAGAAGGTCAGGATGTTGCTCCACATTATTTACCTGACGGAAGAATTGTTTTTGCATCAACCAGACAACGTTTAGCAAAAGCTGTATTGCTAGATGAAGGTAAGCCTCAATATGCTGGACTGGATGAAGATCGAAATGTAGAGGCATTAGCGCTACACGTGATGAATGATGATGGCAGTGAAATCAAGCAAATTACCTTCAATCAAAGTCATGATACTGATCCGACAGTTTTATCTAATGGTAAAATAGTATTTAGCCGCTGGGATAATTATTCGCGTGATTCGATTAATCTGTACCAGGTTAATCCGGACGGCAGCAATCTTGAAATTCTCTATGGAATAGAAAGCCATAACACCGGATCGGATGATTCCGTTATCGATTTTGTAAACCCAAGGGAAGCTGAAGACGGTCGATTACTTGTTCAAATCCGTCCAAACTCTACCACGCATTATGGTGGAGAATTAGTCTATATCGATTGGGAAAATTTTATCGATATCAACCAGACTACAGTTCCTGCAACAGGTATGGCTGGGCCTGGCCAGGTATCGGCTACACCGTTTGATGTGAGGACTGACGAAGAACCTTCGAGCGGAGGTCGTTTTGCCAGTGTCTACCCCTTGTATGATGGAAGTGGCCGTACATTGATTAGCTGGACACAATGTCGTCTGAATGCGGTGGATGAAGATGACAACCCGATCATTATCCCTTGCACTGAAGAAGCTCTTGCTGAGCCTGATGTCGAAGAAGCACAGCCACTCTATGGTATATGGATTTATGATCCACAAGATGGGACTCAACTACCGATAGTTACTCCAGTAGAAGGTATGATTGCACACGAAGTTGTCGCAATGGGGCCGAGAGATTTACCGGCAGTGATACAGGATATTGAATTTTCTGCCGAAGTCGAGCTTGTTGAAGAAAATATGGGAGTGGTCCATATTCGAAGTGTTTATGACTTTGACGGTGTCGATACCAGCCCTAATGGTATTTCTATGCTGGCGGATCCTGCACAGACTTTAGCTGCGAACAGGCCGGCCAGATTTATCAGAATTGTGAAACCGGTGTCTATGCCTGACGATGATCTGGTCGATCTTGACGGCGCAGATTTTGGTCGCAGTCAGGCCGAACTTATGAGAGACATTGTTGGCTATACCATGGTTGAACCAGATGGTTCTGCTATGTTTAAAGTTCCTGCCGATATTGCATTTTCACTGAGCGTTCTTGATGCAAACGGTCGCAGGATCGGTGGCCGCCATAGTAACTGGATGAGCGTCAAAGCGGGAGAAGTAAAGCAGTGTAACGGATGTCATACCAGAGACAGCAGTTTACCTCATGGTCGCCTGGATGCTCAGGCTCAATCAATTAATGCTGGCGCGACATCAACCGGAGCTCCTTTTCCAAACACTAACCCTGACTTATTTGCTGATGAAGGTGAGACAATGGCGGAGGTGTGGTCTCGGTTAAACGGTATCAGGGATTTATCGCTTGATATCCGTTTTGATGATGTCTGGACAGATCCCGCTGTAAGAACTCCTGATGAGTCTTTTAGTTATTCATACAGTGACCTTTTGACTCCTGCACCAACTGATATCGGCTGTGTAACCGAATGGGCGGGAAGGTGCCGGATTACAATTAACTATTTGGACACAATACAACCACTGTGGGAGTTATCCCGAGAGGTGACTGATGGAATGGGGAATCTAATTCAGGATAATACTTGTACTGGATGCCATAGTAATCAGGATTCAATGGGACAGACTCAGGTTCCAGTTGCCCAGTTAGAACTGGTCAGCACACCAAGTGTTGACGAACCTGATCAAATTACTTCGTATCGTGAATTACTGTTTCCCGATAATATACAAGAGCTAGTTGATGGCGTTCTGGTGGATCAATTAGTTCAAGCTACTGATGGTGATGGCAATCCTGTTTATGAGACAGATGCAGATGGTAACCTGATTTTGGACGCTAACGGTGATCCAATTCCTGTCATGGTGCCTATTACAACGCAGGCGATAATGAATGTCGCTTCTGCGACCGCGAATCAGCGATTCTTTCAATTGTTTGATGCAGGAGGCTCTCATCAAGGATGGTTGACTCCGGCGGAGTTGAAGCTAATTGCTGAATGGTTAGATATCGGTGGGCAATACTACAATAATCCCTTTGACGTACCACAGTAATTTGGTATTCAATAGGGCTGTCAGTTTTAGGGATAGATATAACATTGAGAATAATTCTAATTGCCGCAGGCCGATTTCTGAGCTGGAGCCTGCAGGGCATCATTTTATTGGCTGGAGTAGCGAGCCTCTCGGCGCTTGCTGAAGACGACTATCAGGTTGTCGAAATTGCCGAGCCTTTCATCGAAATGCACACCGGGCCCGGGCGGGGGTATCCAGTTTTTCATGTCGTTGAAAAAGGCCAAACAATCCAGCTGATCAAAAAACGAACAGAATGGTACAAGGTACTTGCAAAACGTAGCAAGCTCGGTTGGGTACATGAGGATCAACTTCGAAGAACCTTAACACCAAGCGGTGAAAACTTTGAGATCAACAAGCCGGATCAGGAGGGTTTTGTGGATCGAAATTTTGAAGCAGGGATGTTAGCGGGCGATTTCGGAGGCGCTAATGTGATGACTCTGTATGGCGGCTGGAGCTGGACTCAGAATATTTCAACTGAAATTGCTGTTTCACAGGCGCTGGGTAATGTTTCAGATATTCAGTTTATCAATTTGAATATCATGCATCAGCCATTTCCTGAGTGGACTTTTTCTCCTTACGTGAAAATAGGAACGGGACGAGTAAAAATTTCTCCAAATGCGACCATCATCCAGCCACAAGATAGAGAAGATGAAATGGTACACGCGGGCGTGGGAATGAGGGTTTACATATCCAGGCAGTTTTTTCTAAGAGCAGAGTATAATGCTCATACCATATTAACCAGTAGAAACGATAACGACGAAATAGAAGAATGGAAATTAGGATTCAGCGTATATTTTTAGTACCAGCCATTGTGCTTGGCCTTGGCTCAGCAGTGATACTTTCGCCATCGGCGAACGCGCAAGAGCCACAGGAAGAAACTAGCAGCGAAGACAAAGATGGTGGTCTTTCGAACATAAAGATCTTCGATCCTCAGGTTGAGCGCAGAGAAGTCGATAGAGATGCGATAGATAATGAAAACTGGGAAATTGGTGTTCACTACGGGATCATCAGTATTGAGGATTTTGGCTCTTCAGGAATCTCTACTCTTTCTGCTTCATATCATGTAACCGAAGATTTTTTCATTACTGCAGCTTACGGTGAAGCAACTGCTGGCGAAAGTAGTTTTGAGAGGTTGAGTGGCAATGTTGTTCTGCTGACGGAAGAGCAGCGAGAGTATAGTCACTATAATGTCGCTCTAGGATTTAATGTTCTACCAGGCGAAGGATTTATAGGGAGAGATCTGGCTTTTACCAGCTCGTTTTATTTAATGGGAGGACTTGGTAGTACCAAGTTTGCTGGAGATAATCGTTCAAGTGTCACCCTTGGTGGCGGCTATCAGGTACTTTTCAATGACTGGTTTTCAGTTCATTTTCAGCTGAAAGATCACTTCTATGATATTGAGTTACTCGGTAGTGCAAAAACGGCAAACGATCTGGAATTCTCTACAGGATTCACAATATTTTTCTGATAGCCGGTTATAATCTTATCAATAAGACAGTTAAGCAACTTCATTGATGTATGATGCTTGCTGTAAAGTGAATTTAATACAGATACTATAGGACCAAAGGTAATGTTAAAGATAAAGTGGATAAGAAGCTTAGTTGCAATTTTACTGATTGGCGGTGCTGGTTCAGTTTTGGCTGAAAAGAAAATTCCAGCTCCTGATTTCACTTTGAAAAGTCGCAGTGGTGAAAATGTGCGCCTCTCAGAAATGCGTGGTAGTGTTGTATTACTTAATTTCTGGGCATCATGGTGTGGTCCATGTCGTCAGGAAATGCCTATTTTGAATGACATCCATAAAAAATATGAAGCGCTTGGGTTCACTGTTTTAGGAATAAATGTTGACCGTAAATCCGAAAAGGCCAAAGAGTACTTGAAAGGTACACCGGTAGATTTTCCTGTGCTTTATGATCCAGAAAGCAAAGTGAGTGAGCTTTATAGTGTTTCTGCAATGCCGAGTACAGCATTTATTGATCGCGATGGTAATGTTCGGTTTGTTCACGCAGGTTATAAGCCAGGTGACGAAGATAAGTATAAGAAAATGATCAAGGAATTGATGAGAGAGTAATAATCCGCATGAAACCAAAGTTCATAATACGCTCTATTGTAGGCGCTGCAATAGTATTACTTAGTGGCTGTTCTTCAATAGAACCCTGGGTTAAACCCTACGAGAGACAGAATCTGGCGGACCCCATAATGGCGTTCAGCCGCGCACCTGTGTCTGATAACTATTTACACCATGTATATCAGGCAAGGGAAGGTGCCAGAGGTGCTGAAGGTAGTGCTGGAGGTGGCTGTGGCTGTAATTAGCCGACTCGCTGTCGTTTTATCTGGATTCAGCCTGTTTTTTTTCTGTCTGGATTCAAATTCTGCGGTTTTACCTGAAGACCGTGCGGATGCTCTATATCATTATTACGATGGTGGCGGAGTAACTATTCAGGGACCTTCAATTCTGGTTAGAAAGTCGATCAAGGATAAGGTATCTGTATCGGCGAACTATTATGTAGATAATGTTAGCAGTGCGTCGATTGATGTTGTTACCACTGCAAGTGCCTACACAGAGCAAAGAATAGAAAAGAGTGTTGGTGCTGACTATTTACATGATAAAACTATCATGAGCTTTAACTATACTGCGAGTGACGAAAACGACTTTTCTGCGAGGTCGGCACACTTCAATGTATCGCAAGACTTCTTCGGCGATCTGACTACTTTAACTCTAGGTTACTCACAAGGTTGGGATGAAGTTGGTAAGCGTGATGAAGATGATTTTAAATATGATGCTGATAGAAGAAATTTTCGTCTGGGTGTAACCCAGGTTATCACCAAAAATAGTATTTTGGCGCTGTCCTGGGAAACTGTTACCGACCAGGGACAGTACCTGAATAATCCTTATCGCGCAATTCGGTACCTGGATCCTTCGGTTGGTTCTGGATACAGTTATCAAGATGAAGTTTATCCCGATACTCGTACCAGTGATGCGATTGCCATTAGAGGGATGTATTATCTTCCCTATCGTGCTGCAGTTAAGCTCGAAGCTAAGCGCTTTGCTGATACATGGGGTATCAATGCAAACACATTCTCGGTCGAATATGTGCATCCCTATAAAGACGAGTGGATTTTCGACGGAAAGTTGCGCTTTTATCAGCAAGACCGTGCGGATTTTTATAGTGACCTGTTTGAACGAATAGATGAGCAGAACTTTCGTGCAAGAGACAAGGAAATGAGTACTTTTTCCTCCGTTACCCTGGGTTTTGGCGCGAGCTACGAAAAAGAGTTAAAGGATTGGCGATATTTGAATAAGTATATTGTTAACTTAAGCCTGGATCATATTCAGTTTGATTTTGACGATTTCAGGGATTTACGAGTTTCAGCTACTCCGGGAACCGAACCGCTGTATAGCTATAATGCGAATGTAATCAGGCTCTTTGTTTCTGTTTTTTATTAGCTCTTTAGTCAGGCTTGAGTAGAGTGAAAATGTAATACAAAAAAGCGGCTTCAAGCCGCTTTTTTGTATTACTGTTTTCGCATGCGATTGTTAATTGAAGTCTATTTTCGGGACTCGCCAATCTCGAGCTTTTTCACTTTCGGTTTCACCGAAATCAATCGGCACACTTCCTAGTTCAATGTGGCTGGAAACCATTTCGATAAATTCGTTATAGGCGTAGCGACATTCTACCCGATCAGAATAAGGACCATAGTCTACCCCCTCACGAGTCTTAAAAAACCAGTAACCGTTATTCTTAAAAAAACGTCCTGATCGGGAAAACTCGTGAGCCTCAGGCTCACCATTGCGATAAGAATATTGAGACATCCTGATTACCATCCTTCTTAAGTCTGTAAGCAAAACATAACCGAACTGCAGCAGGCCTTGAGCGGTTTTTATACAGCTAAAGTTAAAAATAGCTTACAAATTCCTGTTAGTTCAAGTAAAACTCGCTTGTTAGAACAAAAAAATCCTAATAATCTTAAATTATATATATAGCAATCAGGTTACGGTAACGCCCTATCTAAGGTACAGGCAGCCTAACTTTCTTGAGGTTCTACGTATAGTTCTGGCCATACACGGACACTTTTTATCATGTTTGACTTGATTTGAAGTATTTCCATGGGATATCCAGCCAGTCTTAATCCGGTGCCAGCCTGTGGTATTGATTCTATATACTCCAGAATTAGTCCATTAAGAGTCTTAGGGCCATCAGTTGGTAGTGACCAGTCGAGTGTGCGATTGATATCTCTTACTGTTGCAGAACCGTCAATAATAATACTGCCATCTTCATCCTGTTGGATATCTTTGCTGGAATCGGCAAAGTCAGTGGTGAACTCCCCAACTATTTCTTCCAATATATCTTCAAGGGTAACTAATCCCAGTATGTCTCCATATTCATCTACAACGAGACCTATGCGTATTTTCTTGCGCTGAAAATTGAGTAGTTGGGTGTTTAGCGGCGTACCTTCCGGAATAAAATAGACCGGAGTCATTGCCGCTAACAGATCTTCCTTGGTTAATGAGTCCTCATTGTTGGCAATCAATTTGATGATTTGTCGCGCATGAAGGAATCCCTGAATCTCATCAATTTCATCCTTGTATACAGGAAGTCTGGTATGAACTGCTGTTTTTAACTGCTTTAAAATAGCATCCATTGGCTCGTTAATATTAATCCCGGCAACCTCATTGCGTGGGATCATTATGTCTTCAACTGTGACCTGCTCAAGATCGAGAATACTCAAAAGCATTTTCTGGTGTCTTTTCGGAATTAATGCGCCAGCTTCATTCACAATGATTTTAAGTTCATCGGAGTCCAGATTATCTCCGTCTCTGCCATCAACCTTGACTCCGATTAATCTCAACAATCCGTTTGTAATTGCATTTAATCCAATCACCAGAATAAACAGTGTTTTGTACATCGGGGTCAGGATAAAAGCCGCTGGAAAGGCAATTTTTTCGGGATGTAATGCTGCGAGTGTCTTCGGGGTTACCTCTGCAAATACCAGAACAATGAATGTCAAACCCAGAGTGCTGATCAAAGGGCCCATTTCACCCCAGAGGCGAATACAGATAACGGTTGCAATGGATGCAGCCAACAGATTGACAAAGTTATTACCAATCAGAATCAATCCGATCAACCGCTCCGGGCGTTTAAGAAGTTTCTGGGTTAGCAGGGCACCTCTGTTTTTATTTTTTGCCAGATGCTTCAATCGATAGCGGTTGAGAGACATCATTCCCGTTTCTGAACTTGAGAAAAAGGCTGAGAGTAAAATCAGGATGAATAAAATGACCGATAAGGTCGTCGTCGAAATGCTGTCCAATGCAGTAAAGGCTCTATGCTGTAATCTAGGTTGATCGGTTTATTCTGCTTCATTTTGATAAAAAACTAGCAAAAACGGAATTTATCACAGAATTTAACTAACAATATACTCTAAAACCAGTTTGCTGCCAAAATAACCGGTCAGTAACAGTAAAACTCCCACCAGACTCCAGCGTGCGGCAAAAACTCCACGCCATCCACGTACATATCGCCCAAACATCAATACTGACAATACCAGCCACGAGGCTACAGTAAGTACAACCTTATGTATCGCCTGGTTTGATTTCAACTCCATTGGTAACCAGATAACTAATGCCAACGAAATAGACATGAAAATAAAGCCTACAGTAAGAAGTTGAATCAAATATCGTTCCATTCCCTGTAGAGGGCCGAGCCATTGGTGGATATTGGCCGGATGGTGTTTAAGCCCTCTGTCGAGATAAAGCACCAGAATAGACTGAAGAGCTGATAACAAAAGTATGCTCATAGCCGCTATTCCGGTAAAAATATGTAGTAAATTTAGAGGCTTACCTTCCAGGATAAGGATATTGCTTCTGTTGAGCAAAGTTGCTTCGAGAATAGATATAGCTGCAATGGGCAGAGTGACCAACAAAAGTGAATGAGCCCGGTGTTTTATCAGGTTCCAGCATACCATCCACATGGCGAGCCAGGTGGTCATACTAAATATATTAAACAAGCTTAAATTTTGGCCTTGCCCGCCATCAATCAGCTTGTAACAGAGAAAACCATGCGCAAGCAATGCAATAATCAGTGCAACGACGGTATAGTTACTTAATGTTCTGCCGGCAGTCAGATTACGCCATGTGTACACAAAAATGGCCAGATAAATCAGTATACTGGCAACTTCCAATAAAATAATCAAAAGGCTAAAACCCAATAATTAACATGGGGTTATTATCAACCAGGCAAGATTTAGTGTAAACCTTTTGGAGTGAGAAAAGCAGTTTCAATTAGTGACCTATCTCAAGCATTAGATTGATTCCGGGCGCTTTTCTGTCGTTTTGTCGTGATTAGATATCAAGGTTGCAGCAGCAAGTAGAGCGGCGAGGGCGGAAGTTTTTGCGATTGCACGCCGGATAGAGGATAATAGCCGCCAAATAGTGTACTTGGACCTTAAGTTTAGGATTTTTGAATGTTTAATAATCTAAGTGATCGTCTAAACCGTGTATTGAAAAAGGTTAGTGGTAAAGGACGCATTACCGAAGACAATATCAAAGCAACCCTGCGTGAAGTGCGCATGGCTCTGTTGGAAGCAGATGTTGCTTTACCGGTAGTGAAAGACTTTATAACCAAGATCAAATATCGTGCTTTAGGTAAAGAGGTCAAATCCAGCCTGACGCCAGGTCAGGCATTCATCAAAATTGTAAACGATGAAATGATCGCTGCCATGGGTCAGGCAAATGAGTCTCTGGAGTTAAAAGCAACTCCTCCTGCAGTGGTTTTGATGGCCGGTCTACAGGGGGCGGGTAAAACAACGTCTACCGCCAAGCTGGCTCGCTACCTAATTGAGCGCGAAAAGAAGTCGGTTATGGTAGTCAGTGCTGATGTTTACCGTCCTGCAGCGATTGATCAGCTGGAAAAAGTAGCAGAAGAAGTCGGAGCAGCTTTCTTTCCCAGTGACGTCTCGCAGAAACCAATAGATATTGCCAATGCCGCAATTAAAGAAGCGAAAAAGACTTTTGCTGATGTTTTGATTCTTGATACTGCCGGACGACTGGCGGTTGATGAAGATATGATGGATGAAATCAAAGCTTTACACGCCGCGGTGAAGCCTGCTGAAACATTGTTTGTCGTCGATAGTATGACCGGCCAGGATGCGGCAAATACTGCCAAGGCCTTCGACGAAGCCTTACCTTTGACTGGTGTGGTTTTGACTAAAGCTGATGGTGATGCGCGTGGCGGTGCGGCACTCTCTATTCGTCATATCACCGGTAAGCCAATCAAGTTTATCGGGGTTGGTGAAAAGCTGGATGCTCTTGAGCCTTTCCATCCGGAGCGTATTGCGTCGAGAATTCTCGGCATGGGCGATATGCTCTCATTGATCGAAGAAGTCGAGCGTAAAGTTGATAAGGAAAAAGCCCAGAAACTGGCCAAAAAGGTTATTAAAGGAAAAGGGTTTGACCTCGAAGACTTCCGTGAGCAGCTGGTGCAGATGAAAAATATGGGGGGCTTGACCGGATTAATGGATAAGCTTCCCGGGATGGGTAATATCCCTCAAGCAGCAAAAGATCAGGTGAATGATAAGATGACGGTTCAAATGGAAGCCATCATTAATTCAATGACGCCGCAGGAAAGAACGAATCCGGACTTGATAAAAGGTTCGCGAAAGCGCCGTATTGCGCTTGGCTCCGGTACCGATGTGCAGGCTGTTAATAAGCTCCTGAAGCAGTTCAAACAGATGCAGAAAATGATGAAGAAGCTCAAAGGAAAGGGTGGCATGATGAAAATGATGCGTGGCATGCAAGGAATGATGCCGGGTGGCGGAATGCCGCCAATGGGGCGTTAAGTCGCTTTAAGAACGCTTTGAAATAGCAGGCTTTGATTATAAATAAGGGCAAAGCTTGCTAATTCAGTAATAAACACGAATTTTAGCTTTAAAAAGGGTTCCCAAAACAGCCTTTTAAGGATAAAATGCGCGTCCTTTGTGAACCGGGGCCGGTGTAGGCTATAACATTTGCCAGGCTTTTCCCGGAAAAATATTAAGATTTTAGAGGAAATATAACGCATGGTAACCATACGTTTAGCTCGCGGTGGCTCTAAAAAGCGCCCTTTTTACCACATGGTTGTAACTGACAAGCGTAGTTCACGTGACGGTCGATTCATCGAGCGTGTTGGTTTCTTTAACCCTGTAGCTACAGGTCAGGAAGAGCGTATTCGCGTTGACGAAGCTCGTGTTGAACACTGGCTTGGTGAAGGCGCGCAATTAAGCGACCGAGTTAAAAAGCTAATTAAAGAAAGCAAAGCTGCTTAATTCTTCTCGACTTACCGTGATGAGTGATTCTCCAGTTATTATTGGTGAAATAACTGGGGTTTTTGGCGTAAAAGGCTGGGTAAAAGTATTTTCACATACTGAACCTCGGATCAATATCGTCAAATATAACCCCTGGTTAATCAAGCAAGGTAAGGATTGGAAGGTTTTAAAGCTAATATCAGGGCGTAATCAGGGTAAAACCATTGTCGCTCAAATAGACGGGATTAATGACCGCGAGCAGGCCCATGCATTGATTGGGTGTAAAATCGCGATTAATCCTGACCAGCTTGAAAAGCTGGGAGAAAATGAATTTTACTGGCGTGACCTTGAAGGTTTAGATGTAGTTGACCTCGAAGGTAATGAACTCGGCAGAGTTTCTCACTTGATTGAAACTGGCGCGAATGATGTGTTAGTGGTGAAAAAGAAAGTTGAGAAAGGCCAGAAAAAACAAGAAATGATGATCCCGTATATACCGGATGATGTGATCAGGAAAATTGACCTGGACGCGGGAATAATTACGGTAGATTGGGATGACGAGTACCTCTAGTACTGCAATCAGGTTTACAGCTATTAGCTTGTTTCCTGAAATGTTCGATGCAATCACTGAACAAGGTGTTGTGGGTCGAGCGATAAAGCAGGGTAAGGTCGCATTTGATTGCGTAAATCCGAGAGACTTTACCACTGATCGCCATAGAACTGTCGATGACAGGCCCTATGGTGGTGGTCCTGGAATGCTGATGAAAGTAGAGCCTCTGGAAAAAGCCATAGGTGCGGTTAAAGCAAACCAACCTGGTTTGGTTGTTTATCTTTCTCCTCAGGGAGAAAAACTGAATCATCAGCTAGTTGAGAAGTTAAGCGAAACGCCGCATCTCATTTTATTAGCAGGACGCTACGAAGGTATTGATGAAAGACTTTTAAAACGAGAAGTCGACCTGGAAGTTTCTCTGGGGGATTTTGTTTTAAGCGGTGGCGAGTTGGCGGCAATGACTGTTATCGACTCGGTCACCAGAATGGTTCCTGGTGTTTTGGGACATTCGAGCTCAGCAGAAGAAGACTCTTTCGTTGATGGTTTGTTGGACCATCCTCACTATACGCGGCCAGAAGTATACTGCGGTGAGAAGGTTCCGGAAGTATTATTAAGCGGTGATCACCAGCGTATTGAAGATTGGCGATTACAGCAACGGTTAGGCAGAACTTGGTTAAAAAGACCTGATTTGCTGGCCGAGAAAGAATTAACCCAAAAAGAGCAGCGTTTGCTCGAAGCGTTTCAGCTGGAACACGCTGAAAGCAAGTAAGAATTTTTAAACTTTAAGTATTGAACAAAACCAGGAGTGAACAATGAGTAAAATAATTGATCAGCTGGAACAGGAACAAATGAGTAAAGAGATCCCTGAATTTGCACCAGGTGATACTGTCGTTGTTCAGGTGAAGGTAAAAGAAGGTGACCGTGAGCGTCTTCAGGCTTTTGAAGGTGTTGTTATTGCGGTTAAAAATCGTGGTTTGAACTCTTCTTTCACAGTAAGAAAAATTTCTTACGGCGAAGGTGTTGAGCGTGTTTTCCAAACCTACAGCCCAATGGTTGACAGCATTACTGTTAAGCGTCGTGGTGACGTTCGCCAAGCTAAACTTTACTACCTACGTGAGCGTAGTGGTAAGTCTGCTCGAATCAAAGAGAAGCTTGACGTTAAAAAGTAAGCTTAAGTTTACTGTGAAAAAGGCGCCTTTGTGGCGCCTTTTTGTTTTGATTGCCGGAGTAAATTTGCTATACCTTGGTACTACATAGCTTCTTACTAGATAATCCATTATATAGTAATCTAATGGAATCGGGTCTTTGAAGGGAGTCGATTGAATATGTTGAGACTTATTAAGGTTGATCAAACATTTGAGAAAGACGTGAAAACAATGCGTGTCTTTATTAAGCGTTATATTATTTAGGAAAAAAAATGAAATATATAATTTTTGCAATATTATCATCTATATCAGTAAGTCTTTTGGCTGCAGAAACTAGCGTTAAAGGGAAGATCACTGGCTATTACACTGGTTGGGGTTCGGATACGGTCCGGGTAAGAATAGAGGGCGCTACGTATGCAGAAAGTGATTGTCCGGTAAAGGACGGTTATATGACTTCTGAGTCTGATAATAAAGGCTTTAAAACTCATACTTCAGCTTTACTCGCAGCTTATATGAGTGGCAAGTCAGTCAGTATTGTAGTTGAAGGCTGTGTGAACTCTCGGCCACGCATATGGGGTGTGTATATAGATTAAATTATAGCAAAGTCATCGTTCTGGATAGTTTTTACATTGGCAGACTAAATGGTGCAGTTTAATCTAGTCTGTTTTTGTAAGGTGCAAAGATGTGCTCAAAAAAACAAACAATAAATAATAATCGACCATCAGATTTAGTAGAAAACTAGGTATCTTTGAGTTCTTATATAACTGGGCGTGTCATAAAGACAGTGGTGAACTTGATGGGGATAGTAGTGGTAGATTTCAGTTCGAGTTTAACTACTATGACGTTAAAGATTATGAAGCTGTAACATGTATGGTCGAAAAAATATTTCAGAAAAATTATCCAAAGCTTACTTATACGATTTCTAAGGAGTATCAAGTAAAGTATGTAAAGCTCTAACAAGGATTAAAGATTGATTCGGCTAAAAAGCAGCCTCACAATTTAATAAGCGTTATTTTTACTAAATATGAAATATCTAACCCAGACACTGCTTTTCTTTTTATCCTTGAATGTGTATTCACTTGAAGTCGTCGTTTTCGATAAGATAATTGAATTGAGTTCGGATTCATGCGTTTTGGTTACAAATCATAAGAAAGTAAACCTTAAATCGAGACTGGACTGTTACTTCGACGATGTAGGTACTTTCGCGCTATTTATTGATCACGAATGTCGAATTGACTATCTGTTGAACGCTGTAGATGAGCCTGCAGAAAAGGTAAACATAGATTTAATAGAGAAAGGAGTTCAATATCTAGAGTTTCATCTGAAAGATCGCAATAAAGGAACTCCAATATTTGCAAGAGTTATCAGGGATGATAATAATTGTCTTATTGTCACAGGCGTTTCCTCCAAAGCTATAAGTGATAGGACAAAGTCACTATGGTTTGATAGTGAAAAATAAAAAGTATTAGTTGAGAGAGATTCGTTCCTCACTCTGAACTAGCACCACTTTAGTGGATAGTCTATTTACTTAAAACCACTGGAGTAGCGACATAAATTATCAAAAAGGTTCTCGCAACAGAAATCTTTAATTTGTATTATCATATTTTGAAGTTGAGCCAGATTCGCTGAAGGGAAATTTAGCTAAAATTTCCTGCGTGTTTAATGACAGCTGTTTATGCTCTCTCAGTTTTTAGCAACCATACATAGTAAACTAGTGATAAGAGCTTAAAAATAAGAGAAGATTATGAAGATAACAAGGAAGAATCTGGATGATGCGGTCAGCGAAAATATTATTTCGTCAGATCAAGCAGAGAAACTGATATCATTTTTGGAAAGTCAACCAAACACAGCACCTAGTTTTGACTTTACTCATGTCCTTTATTATCTAGGCGGACTAATCGCAATAGGCGCAATGACTCTGTTTATGACTCTTGGTTGGGAAACTTTCGGCGGGGCGGGAATATTGGTTACGTCAATAGTCTACGCCATTATTGGGTTAAAATTAACACAAATTCTCGATCGAAAAGGCTATTATATTCCCGCGGGTATTTGTGCCACTTTTGTGGTGGCGTTAACACCTCTGGCCATTTATGGTTTCGAACAAATGCTAGGCTTATGGCCTGATGACACGGTCTACCGTGATTACCATCGATATGTAAAATGGCATTGGTTATACATGGAGCTAGGCACACTAGCGGTCGGTGCTATCATTGCCTGGAAATACAAATATCCTTTCTTGATGATGCCGATCGCGGTAACACTCTGGTATTTAACGATGGATATCACCGCAATCATCACTGGTGGTGATTTCGATTGGGAGCTTAGGAAGCTTGTGTCAATGTATAGTGGTCTGCTGATGATAGGCCTGGCTTTCTGGGTCGATGTCAGATCAAGGAATAAAGCTGATTACGCTTTCTGGTTATATATTTTTGGCGTAATTGCATTCTGGGGTGGAATGTCGATGCAGCATTCTGATAGTGAATTATCCAAGTTTATCTACTTCAGTATTAATTTAATTATGATTGGAGTGGGAGTGGTTTTGATTCGTAGAGTTTTTGTTGTGTTTGGTGCGCTGGGGAGCTGCGGATATCTGGGATACCTTGCATCAAGCGTATTCGAGGATAGCTGGCTATTTCCTATTTCATTAACAGCAATCGGTTTTATTGTAATTTATTTAGGAATTCTCTGGCAAAAACATGAGAAATCACTGACTTTTAAAATGCGCAAAGCTCTACCTACGCCAATTAAAGAGCTATTGGAAGCTAAGCAAAGAGGTTAGTCTTTTCTGACTAAAGTTAGCATATTTCGTTCCTGAGGCTCCGCTAATTTTTTCTACCGCTTAACGAAACACTTACTTGAAAAGTTAACTTAATTCCGGAGCAATTTAATGTCCAAATGGCATGCATTTAAAGAGGGGATTCAGGATGAATTTAAATCCCCATTTAAGCACCTCAATCCTCCAGCTTGTGATGAAGAGATTCAATCTATAGCGCAACGAATAGGGTGTAACATGCCCAAAGAATTTATTGAGTTATATAAAGACTGCAATGGTGAAAACGATGAAGGTTTAGGTATTGGGTTCGGATTGCGGCTATTGTCAATTCAAGAAATACATTCGGAGATGGATAGCTGGGATGAAATCATTGCTGACGGAATGGAAGACTTTAATGATGAATGTAAGTCAACACCCAGGAATGCTATCCAGCTGGCATATGCTAATCATAAATGGGTACCTGTTTTTTCTGATGGCGCTGGTAACTTTTTGGGCATGGATTTTGACCCAGGTCCTAAAGGGAAAGCGGGACAAATAATTAATTTTGGTAGAGATGAAGAAGCAAAAAGGGTTATATCAAAAACACTGGGCAGTCTATTTACCCTTATGCTGGGATTGAGTAAAAAGGACTATGCAGGATTAAATGACAATGGCAGCTTTCATGTTGCCGAGATGCACTTTATAGATGCAGTCAAATCAGCGAATAAACTGGATCTAATTGTCGCAAAACGTTCACCCGATTATGGTTGTTTTTCGGTATGGATGTGTCCGAATTCATTAAGTTCGCTTCCTGATAATTACTTTGATAGTAATGTGCAAGATGAAATTAACTTCTACAAGGATTTCAATGTCTCAACAGAAGATGCTGTTAGTGTAAGTCGTTCGATGATGCAGGATGGTTGCGTGGGCGATATTGAAGAGCGATTGAAGTTTGAAATGTATATTGACAAGTATAAAGAGAAACTTCTTGAAGCCTGTAATAAAGCCAATATTTCTCAAACAAGCGTAGTTTTGATGATAAAGGATTATAATTATGAATTACGCCAGAATAATATTAGGGAGAGAAACGGCGTTTTATTTTTGGGAGCCTATAAGGTTTACTAGGGGCTTCGAAACAAATAATCAGGTTTAAAATTCATCATGGCATACAGAGTGTGGAACCTTCTTGATAAATTTTTACAGGAATAGATAAAAAATGAAAAGCATAAAAAGCTTACTTTTCGTTATATTATTTGCGGCAGTACCATCAGCTAGTGCATGTGACTTATGGGTTGGTCTGGATGAACATGGAAAACTCGTTGTTAATCTATCTGGAGAACCTTACGAATGTGGATCTGATATAGATGAAAAAGAGCATATTGCTTCCGTGTGTAAAGACTCCTTAGCGACAGAAATAGCTGAAAATAAGTCTAGCTTAAATAGAAGCAAATTTGTAAATGCGTGCAAAGAATGGTTGAAACAGTACCAAAAAGCTTCGAAAAAAAATACTGCAGAGTAAGAATGCCATAGGCAGATTATTGGAGTGTTGTTGACGCTATGAAAGTTGAAGGGATTTATAGATCTAAAAGCATGTGTGATCCTCGACGGGGACCCTCCAGTTACTGGCATTATCTAGTATTGCTAAAATCTGGAGAGGCTTATTTGACTACAGAATCATCCTCACCTGAAGAGATTGCTGAGCTCGAAAAATCAGAATTTTTTACCTCTGGCAACTATAAGTTATTCTTGAGCAGGCTGAGTTTGAATTTATACCGAACATATAAAATCGAACAAGATGTGATCGAAGAAACTAAGGTTGATTACTACCAGTTTAAAGGCAAGTTCAAGAATAATCAGTTAACGCTTAAACATCTTGATCCTGATGACTGGGAATCCTATTCCGGTATTTACGAAAAAGTAGGATAAATTTTTTACAGATTAAAAATGATAGTGCGGCTTTAAAGTACACTGTATTTTAATAAAACTTTTTATCCGACTAAAACTGTGTATCAAAGCACAGATAGCAAAGAGCAGGAGAGAGTCTGTGATAATAAGAGTATTTAGAGTAAAAGTTCAAAAGGAGTCCTCGAAGGCATTTGAGAGGGACTTTGAAAGCATATCTGTACCTCTTGTTAAATCACAAACAGGTGTTATTTCTGTTGAATTTGGGAGAGCTCTGAGCGACTTTGATAATGAATACATCATGATTAGTCATTGGTCTGATATTGACTCTCTAAAGCAATTTGCTGGTGATTCCTGGCAACAGGCTATGATTCCACATGGTATGGAACAATACATAAAGGAGTGTTGGGTTTATCACTATGAATCAGAATAAACCCGATAACCTGATCGAAACATTGAATTCTGATGTCATCATGCGGCCACTTTTCCTTCTTCGCAAGATTCTTTTTTAAATGAAGTAAGCGAGCTGTCACTCTCCGGCTTTGTATGATTTTTTTCTATACTGGCGTTAAAAGGTTGCGGCACCATGTTATCCGGGGCTTCTAACTCGTTTGTTATTGCTTGCTCAAGAGTCCTTTCTAGACAAAAAACTCTTTGTTTCAATTCTGCTGTCCAGCCAAAACTGCCAACAGTCTCCAATAGTAATAAAGGAATCAGAATCAGACCGGTAATAGGGGAGTTTAAAGATACTCCGCTTTCGATTAACTGATTGGCGATAATCAGAATAATGGTTAGCTTAATGAGCGCTAACCAACCTTCGAACGACAGAATCAGATTTCTCATGACTTTCTCCTTATCTGAGTGGATAAATCCAGTCTACGCCGCCGCGACACTTGACAGAAGTGGCAATAATGACATTTAATGTGTCTATATGGACAATTGATGGCATTCTGGTTGGTTAAATGCGATGAAAAAAGTATATGTACTTGCTGCAAATGAAGCTCTGGCGACCGGGGTTACCGGGCCTATGGATATGTTTAACCTGGCGAATACACTATGGCACAAGCAGCAAAGGAATCAGTTTGACCCCCTGTTTGATATTCAGTTGGCGGGTCTAGATAAGAATCCGATCAAGATTTCTGGCGGGCTGGATGTTGTTCCTGCTATCGCGATCGACGAAATTGAACAAGCTGACCTGCTGTTTATTGCCGCTCACAATTTTACGGTGAAATCCGCATTAAAAGCTTATTGTCAGTCGATTGCGAGCAAAGCTGAAAGCATCAAAAGACTGCATGCCGATGGCTGCAGGATAGCAGCATATTGTTCGGGGACTTTCGCCCTTGCCGGTCTGGGCATGTTGGATGATAAAAAGGCTACCACCAGCTGGTGGTTCAAAGATTATTTTCATTCGACTTACCCAAAAGTTGAAATTGACATGTCTCGTCTGGTTGTTGAGCAGGATGGAGTATGGACTGCAGGAGCAACGACTTCCTATCTGGATCTTTGCCTTAACCTGATTGAACAGTTAGCCGGACAGGAAATTTCCAATATGTTATCGAAAATTATGTTACAGGATACGCAGAAACGCTCGCAGCTTCCATTTTTGGCTATTCCAGAGTCAATCGATCATGGTGACTCGGTTATTGCTGAAAGTCAGCAATGGATCCAGAAGCACTATCATCAAAATTTTAATCTTGATTTGCTTGCCGACAACGTTGCTATGAGTAAAAGAAACTATATCCGACGCTTTAAAAAAGCGGTGGGTGAAACCCCGAATGTCTATTTACAAAGAATTCGAGTAGAAGCCGCAAAGCGCTATCTGGAAACTTCAGAGTTAACATTGCAGAAAATTGTTGAAAGGGTGGGCTACGATGATGTCAGTGCGTTTAGAAAAGTGTTCCAGAAAATAACCAGTCTGACCCCGAAAAGCTATCGACTACGCTTTGCCAGATAGACAGAGGAACTGGCTTATTTTCGTCCTACTCAGCTTACATTGTGTTAACACAGTTTCGACCATTATGTTTTGAACGATAAAGCGCCTTATCCGCCTCATCTAACCCTTCGGTCAGTGTTTGCGCACTGTTGACCTGAGTAACACCAAAAGAAAGAGTTATCGCATCCAGTGTTTTATGGTCTGATTTTTTTCTTATTCTAAGATGTTCAATTTTTTTGCGGAGTTGATCGGCAACTTTTGCTCCGTGCTCTTTCTTGGTTTGTGGAAGTAGTATCACAAACTCTTCTCCACCAAAGCGAGCAACAACATCTGTTCCTTTTACGCCTTTAGCCAATGTATTGGCAACCTGTTTTAGAACATTGTCTCCGAACAGATGCCCATGCTTGTCATTAAATTGTTTAAAGTGATCGATATCCGCCAAAATTACAGATACCGGAAAACTCTTACGTTGAGTTTGTAGTTCTCTGAAGGCTTCTTCCAGGCCTTCTCGGTTCAATACCTGAGTGAGTGAGTCTCGGTTAACTTTATCTTTAATTTCCAGATGCTCGTTTTGAAGCTGTTTTATTTCTTGAGTGGCTTCTTTTAGCCGCTCTTCAAGAACTTGGGCTTTTTCATGAATCTTTTCTGTTTCAGCGATTAGTAGCGAGATTACATTGATTCGAGAGTCTCCCGAAGTAGAAATCAAAAGCGGCTGCATTTCTTCCAGTGCTCCAGAATAACTCTTCAAATGGTTTTGGGTATCGGAAACATTGTGAATAGCATTATTGGCAAGTTTGTTAATTTTCTGTGAGAACAAGCGTAGCCTGGCTTCCTGTTTCGAAGAGATGAAATCTTCATAGATTTGTTTAATTTGCTCATAAAGATCTTCTGGAGAGCCTGATAATTGTTCAATACGACTTTTTAGTTCTGGACTGGGACGGGAGAGCATTTCAAATAGAACATGGTAGCAGTAGGGATCTGCCGGGAGGTGTAAATCTCTCAGGGTTGCCAGGGCTTGTCTGGACAATGCCCCAGATGACCTGATCACCTTCTTGAAATTTTCGTCTTGAGAATCTTCCGCCATAGCTATAAGCGACTCGGTTGCCGTAATTTTTATACTAGACTATTACTGGCTAAATAGTGGGAAAATCTCAGCATTTTCCATTGTATATACTCAATTGAATGGTAAATCTTATTCTACAATAATCGTTTTCGATAATGATGGAAAAATCCTGGTGGAACTAGAAGTTATCCTGAATGATTCTTAAAAAGAAGCTTTTAACCATGGCGATAGCCTCTTTGCTATCCATTTTCTGCTCCTTTGCCAGCTGTTTACCAATCTTCTGGATTGATTGCCTACCATCCACTCGGGCAGTTAAATCAGCGTACATCCGATGATTAAAAGTAAATGCTTGCAAAGATTGAGAGTTAGGGATCGGAATGGCTGTATCGATTAGCCAGTCAGGCAAATTCTGCTTTACTGGTGGAAGCGAGACCTGGCTGACTTTGCGCGCGCGCCAGGCAAAAACGGTTTCCATTCGATACCCGGCATTATAGGGCGACTTAAGGTAGGGAATTTCTTTTTGCTCATATTTTTCCAGCTCAAACCCTGCTTCTTTGATAACCGCTTTTATTTCTTCTGCAGTGTAGCAATTAGCCAGCTTTGACTGGTTAAATGCCAAACTTCCAAAGTTTATCCAGCTGCCACCTTCGGGCAAATAGTGGTTTAGTGTTTGCGCAAAACAAGTCAATTCCTGTGGCTGTACGTCAATAAGCCATGGTGTCACTAAAGTATCGATCGCTTGCGCTGCTATAGCCGGTCGGCTGGCATCGCTAAATACAAAATGAAAGTTATCAGGTTTCGTACTTGTCGGAAGAATTTTATGATTAACCGCAACAGACTCTGCGTTCCGTGGCTGAGCAGGAAATTCGGGTAGTAAAATACCATTACCTTGAATGATTTTCTGAGCGGCAAACAGTAGAAGTGGGTTGATGTCGTTCGCGATGGTCAGCTCCGGGGTTAATGCCATGTGTAGGTCATAACCAATACGACAGCCTCCGGCGCCAAGTATAAGAAGTTTGTTTACCGGTATATCAATCGTCTGAGATAGTATCAGTGCCAGACTTTCACTGTTTTCCTCATCTCCCCAAACCCAGTCTCTATAAATATTTGCCTCATAGCTTAACAGGTTGAGCGTGATTGGAGCCCGATCACTGAGCGCATCATAAACAGGTTTTCCGGCGACTTTTGCTGAGAGAATCGGTGAAACCAGTTGGTTGACTGACTGCGCGAACAGGCTCTTGCTTTCTATCAGTTTTTCTAAGCGTGGAATAACCAATGGTTTTGCATTTTTTAACTCGTTCTGAAGTAGTCTGATTTCATTTTGAATTACTTGATTAAAATGATTGAGTTTTACGCTCCAGTCTACCATTGAATGAAGAGGATTATTCAACAGCCAGGGAATGCCCTTGATGATCGGGTAGTGATGAAGATTATCTTCGCTGGAAAGCTGAATACCATCGAGACAAAGTTGGGAGCCCGTTGCCGGGCAGGCCAATAATGAAAGGAGATGTTGGTCAACATTGGGTGCCATTATCAGCCATTCCTTTGTTAGGTTGTGCTTGTGCTAGTCTATTTTCAGCCTGGATTACCAGTATAAACCTTTTCGACTAAAAATAATTTCCTTTTGGACGAACTTTGCTCGTATCGACTCTGTCTGGCTTATCAGAGCCGTCGATCAGGCTTTCAACGGCTTCGGCTAAGGTCGATATTACCTGATGCATTGATTCCAGGTCCAGAGTACCTATCTCATCACTGGGCTGATGATAGTGTTGATCTTTATCGATTTGAGAGCTTGAGAAGCTATGAGCCGGAACTCCCAGCCGCGCCAGAGTGGCATTGTCTGAACGATAGAACAGCTGCTGTTCAGGATATGGGTCCTGAAAAATTTCTTTATTCAAACGCTTCAAGTTTTTGTTCAGGATTTGCGCCAGACTGCTTCGTTCAAAACCTGTCATCCACAGTGCGCCTTTTCCAAATTTCGATGGTTTGCCAATCATTTCGATATTCAGCATGGCAATGATCTTTTCTGGCGGTAGTTGCTCTGAAAAGTAGCGAGAGCCAAAGCCTCCGATTTCTTCTGCGGTAAAAGCGACAAAAATCAAGGTTCGCTCGTTATTGCCTTTTCGCGCAAAGTATTCGGCTAGATTAATAACCGCGCTTGTTCCTGAGGCATCATCGTCGGCACCATTGTAAATATTATCTTCGTGTTTTGGCTTCTCCGAGGATGATGAGTGTGCATGAGTATCTGCATTATTCTCATGTACTCCCAGATGATCATAATGTGCAGAAAAAAGTACAAATTCATCAGCAAGTTTTCTTCCCGGGAGCACACCTACAACATTGGTTAAGGTTTGGTGCTCAATCGCCATTTGGGCCCTAATACTGTAAGAGTTTTTAACCGCACTATTGGACAAGATAAAAACGGCTGAAGGACCGCTATTGATTTGAAACTGGTTTAGTCCTCTTGATAAAAATTTCTGGTATCTTGAAAAGATTTCTTGATGGCTTGGATCAACAGTAACCAGATAATTATCTGGGCTCTGATTGATTTTTCCTACCTCGTCTCTGAAACTATCTATGGGCCCAATATGTAATTGCTTTACAGAAGAAGTTTTTTTCCAGGAGAGACTTTCATGGTTTGTCATCAGAATTATTTTAGCCTGGTCAATAGTGGTTCCATTGAGCGTAGCATTAACTGTTTTGGGAAAAACTTGGTAAAGCTTGAATTTCTGCTCAAAGCTTTTAAGACCATCAAAATTATCCAGACCAATTTCATGAAACCTTTTTGCAATATATTCGGCAGCTTTATTGGCCCCAGAAGTAGCTGTTTTTCTGCCCGACATTTCATCACTGGCTAATTCAGTTACATCATTCGTCAATTTTTCCAGTGAGATAGAGTTCGCCTGGACTTGCGCGACCATACAAAAAAAAGAAAAAAATAAAGCGGGAGAGGCTATTTTCATTAGTTACGTAAACTCCATAGTGTTCTACCGCAACTCTTGACAAATTTGTGCAGAATAGTCAGACATAAATTACTTTTTCGTATTTAGTCGAGAATTCCTTTGTTACCACAATGAGAGGCGGAAATATTTTAGAAAACAGATTTATTGATGCGCGACCAGCCCATCAGTGATGAAATTTTCCAGATTAATTCCATAGGCCCCATTAGGGAGAACGGATTTAACCTGATAGAGAGAGCCTGAAGAGTGAACTGCCATATGACTAAGGTCAACAACTTTTTCATAACCAGATTCTTTCTTTTCATCAGTAACTAAAAGGATTCTGGGCTTGAGTTTTTGCGCCTGATAGACTTTTAGCACGATACCAACTTCGCCTGTTTTCAGCTCGACTAGAGAGCCTACCGGATAGATACCCATCCATTCAATAAATTTCTCTACCAATTCTTTATCAAAATGTTTCCCGGCATTATCTCTGAGTATACCAAACGCGGTTGAGGGTGACTTGGCGGATGAATAAATTCTCTCGCTGGTTACAGCATCGTAGGTGTCCACTATGGTAACCAGTCGTGTATATTTTGATATCTGATGACTTTGAATTTTCCTGGGATAACCTTCACCATTCAAGCGTTCATGGTGAGAGTGTGCAATATCAATCGCTATTTCGGATAGCGCTGGTTTTCGCTTAAGAATCTTAAAGCCTTCGATAGCATGATCTTTCATGATATTGAATTCTGCTGGTGTCAATTTTCCCGGTTTATTGAGTATTTTATCCGGGACTTTCATTTTGCCGACATCATGCAGCAGGGCACCTATACCAAGGCATTTCAGATCCTCTTCTTCAAAGCCTACGTAGCGACCGAATGCGATTGCCATTATTGCTACTCGAAGGCAATGCTCGGCAGTATATTCATCTGCATTTTTAATATTGCTTAGTAGTAAAAGCGCATCCTGATTACTCAAAATGCTCTCGATACAGTCTTCCACCGCAACCTTGACTGAATTCAGATCAAAATCTTCATCATTGAGTACACTTTGCATGACATCCTTGACCAGCTTTCGAGAGCTCTTGTAATAGCTATTGGCTCTGGGCAGCTCGAAACTTAACTCATTGTTTAAACGGCTTTTAACCTCTTCCTGAGAGCCAGAAAAGTCAGGATTGGCTTTGCTTTTCAGGTAAGCGTGATAAGCTTCACGCGATTTAAAGTCGACATACACCCAGCGACACTCTTTCTGGACCTCGAGGATGTCATCTTCTGTAGAAAGAGGGAATCCCTGGAACAGAAAGGGAGAGTCGCTCCATTTTTTGTCGAGTTCACTCACATACATACCCAGCTCAAGATTTGCTGTATTGACTTTAACTCTTTTAAGGTAAGTATATTCGCTAGTCATGACCTGTATTTATCTGAGTTCCCCGAACTTGGCATAAGAACACTTGTTCTTGCTATTGGTGATTCTTTAGAGAGACTTTACATTCTTTAAGTACGAGCCCCCGGCAATTAAAAGATACCGTGAAAATAATCATGAGGGAAGCAATAAGTATCTCAAATTGTTAATCACACCTCACATTGCAGATAATTTAGCAGCATCGATTGAGCTGTTTTTAGATCATCAACCACAGAGAAGAAGGTCAGGTCTTCTTTGTCGATCAAATGCTGGGCGGCCAAATAGTTAAAATTAATCACTTTCTGCCAGTACTCCTTTCCGTAGAGCAGGATAGGGATACGTTCAATTTTTCTGGTCTGTATCAGGGTTAATACTTCTAACAGCTCATCCAGGGTGCCAAATCCACCCGGAAATACGATGATGGCCCTGGCTCTTTTAAGAAAGTGCATCTTTCTTACAGAGAAATAGTGAAACTGGAACGAAAGCTCTGCCGGAATATAGGGATTAGGCTTTTGTTCACTGGGAATGGTAATGTTAAGTCCGATGCTTTTCTGACCCAGCTCGCTGGCGCCGCGGTTCGCTGCTTCCATAATGCCCGGCCCGCCACCGGTTACCAGTCGAGTGTGCACTTCATTGCAGTCATAAAGGTGTTTGGCCAGCCAGTTGGCCAGAGTTCGGGCATCCTCATAATATCGACTTTGCGCTAGAGAGAGCTGAGCATTTTGCTTGGCAATATCGATAAGGTGCTTGTTGGTCTTGGAGAGAAGGGCTTTGTCACGAGACAGTTTATCGGCTTTTTCCTGCATAAGTTCGGCGGTGCGTCGGTCTTCAATTCGGGCACTACCGAAAAAAACGATGGTTTTGTATATTTTTGCAGTATCAAGCGCTTCCTCTACCAGTAGCCATTCCTGAGAAAGGCGCTCTGCTCTGAGCTGGTCTTCTTTCTCTTCTTCTATGTCCAGAGGTGGCAGGTGGGGTTTGCTCATATCGAAAGCTTTCGTTAAGTCTTTGATCTGAGGTTAATACACCGCGCTAATACTTGTCCAGTTTGACTCACTTCCTATCTGGCTGATATCTAAAGAAGCGGTTTCTCCTTTTTGCGAGATTCTTTCGGTAAAAGGACTACTCGACTATCGCAGGCGAGGTCCTGCAGACCTCTGTTTTCTTTATCAACAATACACCATAAGGTTCCGATTCCGCCGAGTGAAGCAAATGAGCGGATGTATCCTTCTTGCCAGGTTAAGAGCTGACCGTCAGGTTTACACAACTTCAGACGCCAGGTTCGCATACCTACCGTCTGGCCACCTTTAACCCAGCACCATACATAGTAATACTGAACACAGGCAAATATATAAACCAGCCAGAGAGGGTTGTTAGATAGAGATTGTGAAACTTCAGCGCCACTATAGCCGAACGGTAGTGCGATCAGAGTGCTCGCAAGCAGTCCTATTACAAGGGCAAGAATAAATACCGCTAAACCGCCAAGCAAGTCATAAACCCATGCGATTATCCGCTTCCAGCAAGATGCCAGGGTAACTTCGACCATTTTTTGGGGGGGAGGAGCAGTTTTAGCTTTTGACGACATGCCTGTGGTTACTCTTGTTACCTTTTGGGTAAATCGGTGCAATTTCAGTGGCCGCCAAGTCTATCAAATGCGTTTGTGAATGGGAAAGGGATTTCTTATAAGCCGAAATCCCGTTCGGTCATAATCTCTTTACTGGTAGAGTGAATGGATGAGCTGGGTAAACTCTTCTGCTGCCAGCACCGTCTGGCTCACAGTATCCGGTGATAGAGTTTGGGAACTTCTATTTTCTTGCTCCAGTGAAAACTCCAGAAGAAGCCCGTGAGCTCCGACGGCTTTGGCTGCCTTTGCTAATGGAAATAATGCAGCACTATTTTTTACTGCATAGGTTGGGTCAACCATGATCGGCAGGTGACTCTTTTCTTTTATCAATGGAATGGCGCTCAGATCCAGGGTAGTTTGGGTAGCGGTTTCGAAAGTTCGAATACCTCGTTCGCATAAAATCACCTGCATGTTGCCCTGGGCAAGGATATATTCTGCAGCGTTAAGTAGCTCATCAATCGACGCCATTAGTCCTCTTTTTAGTATTACCGGGCGGTTAACTTCGCCAACCGCTTTCAATAGAGAATAGTTTTGCATATTTCGAGCACTTATTTGCAACAGGTCGACTTTTTCGGCAATAGATCTGACTGATTCAGTTTCTGTCACTTCAGTCATTACCGGCAAGTGGTATTTCTGGCCTGCCGCCTGAAGCAATTCGACGCCTTCGATCCCCAACCCTTGAAACCCATAGGGGGAAGTTTGAGGTTTGAAACAGCTTGCGCGTAGCACTGAAATTCCGGTATCACTGCCAAACCTTGCTGCCGCGTCTATCTGATCTTGACCGATTACTTGATGAGGACCGGCAATAACCGCAAAGTCATTGCCTCCAATTTTGACTCCTTTGAATTCAATTACGGTATCTTCCGGTTTATGCGGACGACCTGCGAGCCGGTAATTTCTGGCTTTTGAGTTGGACTCGCTCTGTTGGTTTTCTGAAGCTGATTCCGACGGAGCTGGCTGCACAGTGTTCTCGCTTTGGCCCGAGAGCGAGCCGTTAAAACTTGAAATCTTGGTGCGGCTAAGGGCCTGCGGCGAGACTTTGGTGGCGTCAATATCCTCTGTTGGATAACATCCCAGAACTTTCAGGAAGCGACAGAGTTTAGCGATTTCCTCCAACGCTTGTGCGACTTTGGGATCATCTGCATTGCCTGCCAGATCAACATAGAACATTTGTTCCCAGGGTTTGCCTGCTATCGGTCTTGATTCCAGCTTGCTCAGGGGAATATCTGCATCTCTAAATACCAGTAATACTTCCGCTAGCGATCCTGGCTTTTGTCCCGTGGATATGGCAATCGAGGTTTTACAGCTTACCTGATTGGAGACCTTTTGAGGACGACGCGAAACCACCAGAAAGCGAGTCGTGTTTTCCTTGAGGTTGGCAACATCGGTAAGTAACACTTTAAGTCCAAATGCTTCAGCAGATTTTTCACTGGCTACTGCACCAATGGTACCTGTCGTGTCTTCTGCTGCTAGTTGGAGTGCTTCTGCTGTACTCGATACAAGGCTGACTTCCGCTGATGTAAGCCGGGGAAGATTTTTATTACATTGGCGGCTTGCCTCGGGATGAGCATGGATCTTGGTTAAACGCGAAAGCTCTGTCGAGTGTTGGGCAACAAGACAATGTTTAATTGGGTATTTTTCTTCGCCAATAATGGATAACTTTGAATCCAGCAACAGATCATAGACCTCGGTGATGCCACCTGAAGTCGTATTTTCAATCGGAATAACACCATAATCAGCATTGCCTTGTTCTACTGAACGTAGCACTTTATCGAAAGTTGAAAAGCCCAGATAGGTATTTTCCGTTGCACTGAAGTGTTTGCCTGCAGCCAGGTAAGAATATGAACCCTTGCCGCCAAGGACCGCGATTGAGCGTACATTGCTGATAGATTCCTGGGGATTTGAGCGAGATTGTAGGTAGTCTCTTTGTACCGCCAGTGAATCTTCAATAATCAGGTGAAATAGTCGCGTTACGTAGTGAGCATCAAGGCCAATTTCTGCGCCTTTGGCAATCAGGGTTTCTAGCAACTCTTGCTCGCGCACCTGATCGCGGATAGGTTTGGCTGAAGCCTCTTTATTCATGGCTACCGACAGGCTGAGCTCTCTTCTTCGGGCAAAAAGCTGCAACAATTTTGAATCTAGCGAAGTGATTTCTGTCCTGATTTCGGATAAAGGTATTTTGGCCGTGGGACTATTACTAGCGGTCATAGAAAGTTCGTCTGCTGATTTGTCTACCATGTCTTATGTCTCTGTCATTTGCCTGCAGTTTGCTTTATACCCGCATCTGGGCTGTTTCAAAACTGGCAATGCCATTTGCCTTTACAAAAAAACCTCCTGAATTGGAGGTTTTTTCTGGGGATTCTTGCCGCGTTAATGCCTCCGAAACGGACCCGGTGGTTCAAAATAAATAAAAAACAACGCCCTTGCTATCGAGCGAATGCTCAATATTTGTACTTCAGGGTGTTTGTGATGATGTAACGCAGATTTCATGCTCTCAAGTTAACGTCGTCTCCTGGTCTCGTCCAATTACCTTTGGTAATAAAGCCTCTAATCAGGGGGATTATGAAATTATTAATTAATCCTTAACCATTTTAGGTCAGCTTGGGTATAATGCCGGGTTCCTATTAGAAAAAGTCAAATTGAGGAAAACAGCTTGAGTGGTCTAGGCCTCCAGAACCAACGAGTTCTTTCAGGGATGCGTCCTTCCGGGCGATTGCATTTGGGACACTATCATGGTGTGCTTAAAAATTGGGCAAAATTGCAGCATGAGCATGAGTGCTTCTTTTTCGTGGCTGACTGGCATGTTTTGACGACCCATTATGATGCGCCAGAAATCATCGAGCAGTCGGTTTGGGATATGGTCATCGACTGGCTAGCTGCAGGGATTAACCCAGGTTCGGCTACTTTGTTTATCCAGTCTAAAGTTCCAGAGCATGCGGAGCTCCATTTGTTATTATCGATGTTGACTCCTTTAAGCTGGTTGGAAAGAGCGCCAACATATAAAGAGCAGCAGGAAAAGCTAAAAGATAAAGATCTTAGCACCTATGGTTTTCTGGGATATCCATTACTGCAAACAGCCGATATTCTAGCCTACAAAGCTGGTGCTGTACCAGTTGGAGCTGATCAGGTACCGCATGTTGAAATGTCTAGAGAAATTGCTCGTCGTTTCAATCACGTTTATGGCAAGGATTCTGGTTTTGAAGAAAAAGCAGAGGCTGCGGTTAAGAAGCTTGGAAAGAAAAATGCCAAGTTGTATAGCAATCTGAGAAAAGACTACTTGCAAGACGGCAATGAAGAGTCTTTGCAAAAAGCTCGTGCACTGGTTGAAGGTCATGCGTCAATTTCTCTGGGCGATAAAGAGCGTTTAATCGGTTTTCTAGAGGGTGGCGGTAAAATTATTTTGCCAGAGCCACAGGCTTTATTGACACCGGTTTCAAAAATGCCAGGGTTGGATGGTCAGAAGATGTCCAAGTCTTACCATAATACAATCGAAATGCGTGAGGCGCCTGAATCCGTTGAGAACAAAATTAAACGTATGCAGACCGATCCGGCGCGAGTTCGTCTGAGTGATCCTGGTAATCCGGAAAACTGTCCGGTGTGGCAGTTACACGAAGTCTATTCACCGCAAGATGTAAAAGATTGGGTGCAAAAAGGCTGTACCAGTGCTGGTATTGGTTGTCTTGAATGTAAACAACCTGTAATCGATTGTGTTATGAAGGAAACCGGAGAGTTCCGGGAGCGTGCACGGGAGTTTGAAGAGAATCCGGAAATTGTTCGCGGTATCATTGCCGAAGGATCTGAAAAGGCTCGTGATATAGCGCGTGAAACAATGGAAGATGTGCGCAATGTTATGGGGCTTTCCTATCGTTAGGAAGCCTCAGTATTTCAGTGTAAATAGAAGCTGGTTCTTGCCTGGCCTGCTTGTAGTGAGCGGGACCAGACAGACGATTTGAAATATGAAGTGAATGAGCAATCCAGAAAACAATAACCATACAGAATCAGATAAACTTGAGGAAAGTGATCTTCAAGTAGAAGAGGTATCTGTAGAAGAACTCGTTGGACAAACTGAAGAGGTTGTTGACGCGGCTGATGTACAGCAAAGTGAGCAGTCGCAACAGGAGTTACTCGGCGAGACGAGTCAAATACCGGAGATTGCTGAAGCTGTATCTGAGTCTTCAGAGCATGCTGAATCTGAAAAAATTCTTTCTGGCGAAATACCATCACAGGAAGAAATGCACTTTGCCGTTGTTGGCGGAGAGCCAGTCAATGATATTCCGCAAGACTTATATATTCCACCAGATGCTTTAGAGGTTTTTCTGGAAGCGTTTGAAGGACCTCTAGACCTGTTACTTTACCTGATCAAAAGACAGAATGTTGATATTTTGAATATTCCAATTGCACATATTACTGAGCAATATATGGAATATGTTGAGTTAATGAAATCGATTAATCTGGAGCTTGCCGCTGAGTATCTGGTGATGGCCGCTATGTTGGCGGAAATTAAAAGTCGGGTACTTCTGCCACGTCCTGAAATTGAAGAAGAGGAAGATGATCCTAGAGCAGATCTGATCCGCCGCTTACAGGAATACGAGCGATTCAAAAAAGCTGCGCTAGATATCGACGAGCTGCCAAGAATGGAAAGAGAAATTTTTCAGGTGGAAGCCGAAACGCCGGAGCTTCACTTATCCAAGCCATTACCAGATGTGGAGTTGCGTGATATTTTATCTGCACTAAAGGACGTACTGCAAAGAGCGGAAATGTTTACTCACCACCACATCCAGAAAGAGACTCTCTCTATCCGCGAAAAAATGGGGCATGTTCTGGCGATTGTTTCGACCGATAATTTTACCGACTTTGTATCGCTTTTTCGGGTAGAAGAAGGTCGTATGGGAATTATCGTTACTTTTATGGCTATTATGGAGTTGACCAAAGAGTCGATGATTGAATTAGTTCAATCTGAAGCTTATGCACCCATTCATGTCAGAGCGAGAGGTGGAGGTAGTGACTACTCTCTCGATAATGTCGATGAATATGACAGTCAGGTAAACGACGATTAAAGTCGCAGGAATCTAAAAAATATACCTATATCTGACGATAAGAATTATTAGAAGTGAATTAATAGAGCAACTTGTCTATGCAAATTGATGATAACAAGCTAAAAAATATTCTTGAAGCCGCATTGATGGCTGTGGGTAAGCCAATGAGCATGGAGCAGCTAATGAAGCTGTTTACCGATGAAGAGCGACCGTCTGCTAGTCGAGTAAAAGATGCATTGGAGCAGTTGCAGCAAGATTGTGAAGGTCGGGGTATTGAATTAAAAGAAGTGGCAACCGGCTATCGTTATCAGGCAAGACAGGATTACTCAGAGTGGTTGAGCCGTCTGTGGGAAGAAAGAGCACCAAAATACTCACGTGCTTATTTGGAAACATTAGCACTGATCGCTTATCGTCAGCCGGTTACTCGCGCGGAAATTGAAGAAGTTCGTGGCGTTAGCGTGAGCAGTAATATTATTAGAGCGATGTTGGAAAGAGAGTGGATCCGTGTTGTCGGTCATCGTGATGTCCCCGGCCGTCCATCTCTTTACGCAACAACCAAACAGTTTCTCGATTACTTCAATATGAAAAGCCTTGAAGAGCTTCCTTCTTTGGCGGAAATAAGGGATCTGGAAGATTTAAATCCGGAGCTGGAATTGGGCGATCCTGGTATCATTAGTAGCGATGAAACAGAAAATAGAGTCGAAGAAGGTGATGGACTTGAGGGTGATGAGCTTGAGGGTGATGAAAGGAACATAAGTGTTGATTCTCTGGAATCTGAAGAGCCTGAATTAGAACAGAATGAATCTGAAGAGTTCGAATCAGATGAGCAGGATACTTTTGACCTGTCAGAAAATTCGGCGGTCAATGAAGATTTTGAGTCTGAAGTTACCCAGGATTTCATTGAGTCAAGCTTGAGCTCTGTGGAGAACTCTGACCTGAATGATGTTGAGTCGGATCTTTCTGGCTTTGAAAGCGAAAGCGCAAACGAAATAAATAATCATACAGCTAACCCCGATAACTCTGTTGAGTCGTTAACAGTTTCATTGGAGCAGTCTGAATCTGCATCTAATGAAATGGCTACCGCTGAACTGAGTGATAATGGAGAAAATTCCGAATCATCCATGGTTGAAGAAAGCATCGAAGAAATGTTGCATTCCAATATGGATGAAGGGCAAGCTGAACCATCTACTGTCGAAGCTGGCGAAGATAGTGAGCAAGCGCGAGAACGCTAGTCTATTCTTTGTTTGAAGTTAATTTAGCTATTCTATGTATTTACCTGTCGTAAGTTATAGGTAAATCTTTCTCATAATTGGTCATTTCTATGAAAGACGAAAAACTGCAAAAAATAATCGCCAACGCCGGACTGACGTCTCGAAGAGACGCTGAGCGATGGATTGAAGCCGGTCGCGTCAGTGTTAACGGTAGTATCGCTGAGTTGGGCGACCGAGCAAGTGATAAAGATAAAATTCGAGTTGATGGCAAGATACTGCGGACCACTCCGAGAGAAGAGTTTCAACGACGAATGTTAGCTTATCACAAGCCAGAAGGAGAAATCTGTTCGCGGAAAGATCCAGAAGGCAGACCTACAATTTTTGATAATTTACCCAGCATTAAAAATGGTCGCTGGATTAATGTAGGACGACTGGATATTAATACCAGCGGCTTGATTTTTTTTACCAATGACGGTGAGCTGGCTAATCGATTGATGCATCCTTCAAATCAGTTGATTCGTAAGTATGCTTCAAGAGTCAGAGGCGAAATTGACGACGCAGTATTGAAAAGACTTTCTCGAGGTGTTGAGCTGGAAGACGGTATAGCAAAGTTTGAAACGATCCATGATGCAGGTGGAGAAGGCAGCAACCACTGGTATCATGTTTCCATACGAGAAGGCAGAAACCGAGAAGTGAGACGGATTTGGGAGTCTGAAGGAATTCAGGTTTCGAGATTACATAGAATTCAATATGGTCCTTTTGAACTGGAGCGTTCACTCAAACGTGGGCGATGGAAAGAATTAGAACCGAAAGAGTTGGGCGTTTTTGAGGAATTGGTTGGTCTGAAGAAAACCGTTGTCGCAAAAACACTTAATCAG
Organism: Aliikangiella sp. G2MR2-5; assembly: GCF_015687155.1. Classification (GTDB taxonomy): domain Bacteria; phylum Pseudomonadota; class Gammaproteobacteria; order Enterobacterales; family Kangiellaceae; genus Aliikangiella. The sequence continues at coordinate 432,619 of NZ_JADPQF010000001.1, forward strand.
AATGCTCAGAAGCGACAGGTCAAGAAAAGATTAAAGGCGAGAAAGATTCGTCGTAAATAGATAATGAATTGATATTGAAAATTGGTAAACTATGTTTAAGAAAGCTCGTATATTAAAGGGATTATTTACTGCAGTTTTGTGCGTTGCGTTATCAAGTTGTGGAGATTTCCCCGATTACCGTTACGATCAATCTCAGGAATACTGTGTACTTAGCTTTCCATTTGCGGGAGGAATTTTTGACCGCAAATACGTGGGTTATTTTAATATTACTTCCACTCTTCAGTATCTGGATTCAGATCCAATGATGTCGATCTTTATTGGTGAACCTTCACATATTGAGCTTGAGCCTGGTAGTGTCCATACGGTAGAGATTGCGGATAAGAAATATCACCCTGAATTCCATCGTAATTATCTTCAAGCCGAGTTGCAGTATTGGGGGCCAGCATTTACTTTTAACTCGGAACAAACAGAAGAAATTTATGCCGCATTGAGAGAAGGCTATGACTTGACTATTTATGGCCGTCTTGAAGTCGGCGCTCAATATGAAACAGAAATCTATAATTTCTTTTTCGACAGCGATGATGCGCCTTTTCGAGCTTGCGTGAATAGGTTGTTGTCTGATGAAGATATAAAGACTCTTATCGAGCAGCGTGCTAGCGACAATAAGCAAGAATCCGAAAAATGATGATAAAAATAATCTGAATCATAACTGACGATTAACTCTCCATTGATATAAACATTTAAATTTTAAGGCTGGATAAATAATGCTAATAGTTATGGAAGTTAAAAGAGAACCTGGAGTAAAACGAAAGCTGGGGAGTGAATTGCTACGATTAACGTATTTGTCTCTTATCAAGGCAAATTTCATTTTTTTGACATGAACTTGTTTACTGTATCTGCCTACCCTGGATTTAGCTAAGTAATTCTCCAGGGTATTCTCTGCAAAACTCCTGACAAAGGACGATTCAAAGGACTATTTGATACCGTCAGCGTCAAACTATTTTAATTGCTTAGCGCTCTGCAATAGCGCCTTTGTCCACGCCTTCATAGGCCTTAACTGTAAAAGTTGATTTCGGTGCTTGAGACTTTAAGTAACTGCCCAGATAGTCCGCAATCAACTCTACAGTCGTATCTGATTGAATTAGGTGACAGCGCTCTTGCGGAATGGTGAGTTGAAACATTCCCTGATTAGCATGGTACTGAAAAACATAATATTCCTTACTATCGATTTGTTGTTTTTCAACTACATCTTCCTCGGTAGCCAGGTAGATATCCCGCCACATATCCGCGATATGTTGGCTCCACTTCTCAGAGTAATTGCCATTTTCCCAAACCTGTATTTTTGACCGATGACCATGAGCAATTCTTTGGCAATCGCCAAAGTGCTTTTTGAGTCCGTGAGCATAGTGATAATAGGCTCGGTTAATGTTTTCCTCTCGAAGATTGAGCTTTAACTCGGTTACATTACTAGGAAGAATTTTCATTATGTCCGTTTTGATGGTGTCAGCGATTGACTGCGGAGTAATCTGCTCGTCATCAATCAGACAAACCGCTTGATGCGGGCTAATATGTCCATAGTGATCATCATTTTCGGTCCTTAATTGTAAGGTCAGCTCTTGTGGAGTAGCTATTTGAGAAACGTGCGGATGCTGAATAGGTACTAAAAATTTATGATCAACCAGCTCATCTACACATGATTTGATACGCTTCTTGACATAGCTAAAATCAAATAGCATACCCTCGTCATTTAACTCGCCGAAAAGCTCGACGTCCAAAATAAGGCTTTCTCCAACTATTCCTCGCAGCGGATGAAAGTATGCGAAATCTATAACGGTTAAATTATCGACAAAAAGGGCTTGCATGAAAGGTTTTGATTAAATTTCTACTGGTTTGTGCAATTTTAGCACACTATTCTGGTAGAATTCTCCCACTTCTAAAATAGATGAATTATTGTTGGTAAATGGACTAACCGGGTTACAGAGGAATTTATGAGCAGAAAATACCACATTTATGGCATAGGCAACGCGCTGGTTGATTTTGAAATAGAGACGACTCCAGATGAATTGGCCGAGTTAGGTGTTGAAAAAGGAGTAATGACCTTAATCGAAGAAGAGCGTCAACAAGAGTTATCCAGGGCTTTCCATGGAAAACACCACTCCCGGGCTTGTGGCGGTTCGGCAGCCAATACCATCATTGGTGCTCAAACTCTGGGCTCACAGTGCTTCTACTCATGTAAAGTAGCAAATGACGAAACAGGGAATTTTTATCGGGACGACTTGATTCAACATGGGGTTCACAGCAACCTCTCCACCGAATCCCTGGCGGAAGGTAAAACCGGGAAGTGCCTGGTGATGATTACCGCTGATGCTGATCGAACAATGAATACCTTTCTAGGCATTACCGGAGATATTGGTTTCGAGCAAATCAACGAAGATGCCTTGGTGAATTCCGACTATCTGTACGTAGAAGGATATCTAGCTAGCTCTCCGGTAGCTGTTGACGCGGTATTAAAAGCCAAATCTTTGGCTAAGGCGAATCAGGTTAAAGTAGCTTTTTCATTGTCTGATCCCAATATGGTAAAGTTTTGTCGTGAAGGGCTGGAGAAAATGATTGGTGAAGGCGTCGATATTCTATTCTGTAATTATGATGAAGCTACTCAATATTCTGGTACCGAAAGTCTTGAGGAAGCAGTCAAAGTGCTCAGCCTATTAGCCAAAACAGTGGTAATAACTCTGGGGCCAGACGGAGCCATGATTGTTGACGGGGAAAGTCATATCAAAGTTGAAGGGAATCCCGTAGAAGCGATTGACACCAATGGGGCTGGAGACTTGTTCGCAGGAAGTTTTTTACATGCGATTGGTCAGAGAATGCCTCTGGAATCTGCCGGCAAATTGGCTAGTTTCGCTTCATCCCAACTGGTTACCCAGTTTGGACCGAGGTTAACGGATAGTAAGCTGGCGATCGTTAAAGCATTTGCCAAAGAACTTCAACAGAGTTAACTATTACCGGATTACCATTGGCAAATAGCATCTGAAACAGGCAGGGACACGAACCGTTTGGCATGCTGATTGAAAATTCTTTTCCTGGAGGATAAAAATGTCTGGGCTGAATACATTGTGGATTATGCGGCATGGTTTGGCCGCTTCAGAATTTGAATCTGATTTTAATCGTGCCTTGTCTCCTGTCGGAGAAAAGCAGGCGGAAGATATCGGGCAACAGTTTTTGGCTAATGGAGAAAATCTACCAGAAAGAATGTTGGTAAGTCCATTTAGACGAACCCAGGAAACGGCGACTATCATTCATAAAAAAATTGGTCTGGAACAAGCTTTTGAAACAGAAGAAATGCTTGTTCATTTCGCAGACCATCAAGTTCTGGGCGACTATCTGCTGACACTTGAAGAGACTAATGTGATGATTGTGAGCCATATGCCTATTGTTGCTCGTTTGACCCAATATTTGGTTCCTGGCTGTGATATTTTCGGCTTTCAAACTGCTCAGTTGGTGCGTATTGATTTTGATAGCACCGGCGAAAGTCGAGTTGCCCGAGTCTATCTACCAAAAGATTAAACGAGAATTTATAAGTTGCCATAGAAGTTTAAGGCTTAGAAAGAATGAGAGCTAAGAAAGCGAGTAAACTCAGATTTTACTGGATCGCGTTTATGACCGGTGTTTATACTTTTTGGTATTGTTCCAAAGTAGTTACCGGTTCATTTATATTAAAAAATTTTCGCCCTTTTGTAACGCGTCAAATGATTGCCTGGTCAAAGCACTTGCTCGGCTTGATTCAAGTGAGAGTTAAGGTTTTTGGAAGAGATAATCTGAAGGAAAACCTTGAGCGACCGATTATTGTTATGTGCAATCATAGTAGTCTATATGATATACCCATTAGCGCGGTTGCTTTAAATACCAATATTAGAATGTTGGCCAAGAAAGAGCTCTTCAAGATTCCTGTTTTCTCGGCAGCTTTACGCCGGGGAGAGTTTGTATCTATTGACCGACACAACCGTGAGCAATCACTAAAAGATCTGGCTAATGCAAAACAAAAAATGCTAGATGGTATTATTCTATGGGTAGCCCCTGAAGGAACCAGATCTAAAGATGGTCAACTCGCAGAATTTAAAAAAGGGGGATTTCATTTAGCGTTAGAAACTCGCGCTTTAATTGTGCCAATAGTTGTCAAAGATATTCATAAGGTTCAAGCGGGAAATGATTTAACCCTTTATCTAAATCAAACTATCGAGGTTGAAGTTTGTGAACCGGTAGATGTCGCTGACTATAATAAAGATTCCAGAGCTGAGCTGGTTGAAACAGTTAGAACCCGAATGTTGGATGCTTTGAGCCATTCAAAACTGGAGAACGAACAATGACGAAAGAAGTAAGCGGTTTAGAAGAAATTCTGGTTAATGAAGCTATTGCAGACTTGTCCAGTATTCAAGATTTTATCCGTTGGGGGTATGCGAGATTTAACCAGGCCGAGCTTTTTTATGGGCACGGTACTGATAATCCTTGGGACGAAGCTGTTTCTCTGGTTTTACAAACTCTGGAATTGCCGGATGACACACCGGATGCGATTTTACAGTCGCGATTGACCACTAGTGAAAAACGTGAGTTGGCTAATCGAATTGCTAAGCGGATTAATGAGAAAAAGCCTCTGGCCTATATTACCAATAAAGCTTATTTTTGTGGAAATGAATACTACGTCGATGAACGTGTTCTGGTTCCTCGGTCGCCGATCGCTGAATTGATAGAACGTCACTTTACACCCTTTGTATTACCCGAGAAAGTCCAAAGTATTCTTGATCTTTGTACGGGGTCTGGTTGTATTGCTATTGCTTGTGCGCAGCACTTCCCCGACGCAATTGTCGATGGCAGCGATATTTCTGCTGATTGTTTGCAAGTCGCAGAAATAAATCGTCAAAGATTTGAGCAGGACAATGTCGCTTTTTATCAATCTGACCTTTTTGAGAATATTCCTGAAAAAAAATATGACATCATAGTTTCCAACCCACCCTATGTTGATGAAGAAGATTATGACGAAATACCTGAAGAATTCATTGCTGAGCCAAAACTTGGGCTTGTTTCTGGCTTTGATGGATTAGATATTACCCGAAATATTCTTTCCGAGGCCAAAAATTACCTAACTGATGGGGGCATCTTGATAGTGGAAGTCGGAAATAGTGCTGCAGCTCTGGATGCAGCCTATCCCGAAGTACCCTTTACCTGGCTGGAGTTTGAAAGAGGCGGGCTGGGCGTTTTCTTGCTAACAAAAGAACAACTTGAGGAATATTTTTAGATATAGTGATTACTATAATCACTAAGAAACAGTTCTAATCTCACTATTGCATATTCGAACCTCGCTCTTTTTTCGACATGAATTTTTGTATCCTATATAAATTGCGAGGCTTGTTATCATCTAATAACAATGATGGAATATCTATTTAGAATAATAAAAGGCAGATAGAGATAACAACTGATAAAAGAGCAGCTTAAAAGTAAAATGAGATGTAATTGAAATTAATTATTATCCTGCTGAGATATTGAATGTTTATGGCTTGTTTTCTCCAGAACTCTTTGTTATAAAAATTGTTCTGTCTTTAGACTTTGTATTAGTCACATCAGCTTGTAATAAAAGAGCAAAATAAAAATCATAAAGTGTACACTTTCTAAAGCAGCCAGGCACTGCATCAAAGATAATGCAATTGCACCATGTATCTTGGAGTAAGATGTTCGGAGCCATTATTGAGTTCGTTAGAATAATTATGGAATATGGTGTTTATCAAGGAAGATAAGTTACACAAGTCCTCTTGGAGCAGTTTATCTCCTTTTCAGAAAAAGTTACCGTAATCAAATTACCAGAATAATTATCAGAATTAAGTAGTTGCAAGCGGTTTTAAGGTGACGCCCGAGTTTTCGTTCTGGCGGAGGAAGTATTTTTTTATCGCAACGAAATAAGCTTTCAGGGGAAGAAGATTGTAGTAGTAGTCAGTTATATCATGAAAATTAAATGGACTGAAAAATGCTTCAAATACAATTATTCGGAACTCTTTCCATCCAATATGCTCGCGCAGATGGAAGTCATCAAGCACTACTGTTAACTAGTAAACTGGCTAATATGTTCGCATTTTTATCTCTTTATCGTGGTCGTTATTTCAGCCGGGACGAACTTGTCGCCGAGTTATGGGATGATTTATGTGGTAATACAGTCAGTCAGGGTGCCTTCAATACTATCTTGTGGCGTTTAAGAAAAAATATTGAAAAACAGCATTTTAGAAATGGTGAATTATTTGAGCGCGATGGCAGAGGGTTTATCTGTTTCCGAAAAGAAGCGAATGTTTACCTTGATATTGAAGAATTCAAGCAAAAGGCCAAAGCCGCTAGTGGACGACCTGTTAATCAATTAACTGAGCAAGATATTGCGAGTCTAAACAGGGCTATTACTTTATATCAAGCCGATATACTCGGTAACTTTACCGCTGAGTGGGCAATTCGTGAGCGAGAAAAGTTGCGCAGAATATATTTTAGTGTTTTAGCAAGGCTTATTGAATACTCCAGATTATGTGGTGACTTCGATCTAAGCATTAGTTATGCGCAAATGGTTTTGGACAGCGAGCCTTTAAGAGAAGATGTTCATCGTGAACTTATGGAATTATATGAATTGAGTGGTCAGCGGGCACTTGCTTTAAAGCAATTTGAAACTTGCCGGAATTTATTGCGCAAGGAACTTGCGATCCCTCCAATGCAGCAAACAATGAAATTATATCAATCAATTACCAACACAGCATTGCACCCGGAAGTTAATGCTAACTCGAGTCACACTTCTAAACTGTTAAATAGTTTTAGTACCTGTCTTGAGCGCGAAGATTCTGCGCTAGAAAAATTTGATGTGCTCAGCGTAAACACTGCAGAACAAAGCGAAGGTTATTCTCAATTCAACTCTCAGTTTAACTCTCAAACTAAATCACAATCCAGAAAGCTTATGCAGAGTGCTCGTGAGCACCTGGCTATCGCAGATGAGCAATTGAAATCAGGTCTTGAGCTTTTAGATGTCGATTTCAACTAACTGAAATTGATCTGTAAGAAATTTGAATATTATATTCAACTCCTTGATTTTAAAATTAAAAACCATCTTTCTTCTGGCTTCTAACCAGCAGATAACTAGCCGTTTTCGTCGAACTACTCTCCGGACATTGCTACGACTTTCATAGTTTTGAATCCTTTTGCTACCAACTTTATTTCAAAAAAGAAGACTTTGAAATAGACCTAGCCCTCAGCTACATGGGGTGTCTGCTTCGCCATTTTTATCTCTCATCTCAATAGAATCACGCACTAATTTATCACTTAGCTGATTTTGTGATGCTCGTGTGATGCCCATGTGACTATCGTGTGATGTCCAGGGAGGATACTAAAGATAACCAAGAGATCCAAAACGATGGCATTAACCGACGAAAAATCAGCCTCTTTTATCATTCGAGTTTGGCGCGAAGGTGGACAGTCCTCTGGAGAGAAAGCTGAATGGCGAGGCTCCATCGAACAGATAGAAACAGGTGAGAAAAGTTATTTTTGTGAATTAGGAAAAATCCCAAAGTTTATGAAACCTTTTATTGAAGCGATTGGAATATCCACTCCGGAAAGCTTCTGGGAAGTAATTACTGATTCAGATATGAATATTTTGACTGAAGAAGAGCTGCAGGCTGATGCCGGTAAATATTCTCAGTTAGATAAACCGAATTTAAATAAAAGTAGCCAAAAGTAATGGCGGGAGGAATCATGCCACAGATTCGACCAAACCGTGAGTCTATCGATGACCGGTTTAGCGTTCTCGGTTTTACCGTAAGAACTGAAAATCCCTTATTCGAAGTTGGAGTAGCCACCGATCCTATTTTATTCAACCCGGAAAACAGAGCGCTTAGAAATCGTAATAATTTCTATTCGAGTCGTGCCGCCGGGATTTTAAGAGCGAATCGCGGTGAGGCGGTCTACCTGCTACCTCCCAAGGTTATGTCCAATTTCATTGGAAACCAGCGGCTGTATTTTGGATTGGCTACCTATTCCGAAAACACTCAGGAGCGGCCCTCTCATATACAAGTTCCAACTAGCGGAAATATGTATGTGGGAATTGCAGGGCTTACTGGAAAAGGTCTTCAAAGGCTAGTTAACAAATACTCACCACCTGGATATATACATCCTAATGGACAGGGCGGTAATGGGCATACAGGCCTTGAATGGGGGGGGGATAGAGCCCTTTCTGGAGTGCCAACCAATGGCGGACAAGCCTCTGCATCCAGAGATGATCAGATAAGAGTGCGAGGAAATGTTGAAGCGCCAGTATATGATGATGGTTTTGGACCACTTCCTTCGGTTGAACCTGCTTCACCAGAGGTAAACAATGCTGCAAATTCAAACGGTGGTAACGGCTCGGCCGTTGTAAACCCTATTGAAGTGAACAACTCAGCTAGTGTGGACGCTTCAAATGTCGATACCACTCTTCCGAACTCATCAGTTCAAAATGGAGCCAACTCAGAAGGCATTGCCGGCTCCGCTAATACCAGTCAGCCCTTAGAGTTGATAGAGCCCTTTTATGACCCGCAAGATCCAATTTCGGCACTCACCTGTCAGGATAATGCGTTCAGTGCGGAGGCTGAAGAGTGGTTTGCCGGGGTACCTAATACGCAGTTGTTTCCCCATTCAGCCATTTGTCAGTTAAGAATGACGGCACCGGATGGTAAGCGTTATCGTGGCACTGGCTTTTATATTAGTAACAACAGAATTTTAACTTGTGCGCACAATCTTAATGGAATGTCTTCGGTCACCATAATACCTGGCAGAAATGGTGAATCCAGCAAGCCATTCGGGGAAACTACAGTCCAATCATCCTCTTGGAGAATAGCTCCAAATTACAGTGGTTCTGGGGACTGGGCAAATGATTTGGCAGTTATTGATAATGTTCCACTAACAGCACCAAATGGTCATTATTTTGAGTTCTTACACCAGACACCCTCCAACAGAATGCGAGTTATTGTCTGTGGCTACTCATCAAGTTCACGTGTGCTTCCCGAAATGAGACGTGCCATTGATGGTCATAAGCAACATTTACATGGTGGACTGGTTCATGGGCAAAGTGCGCCACAAGTGATTGAATATCCAATCCTGACTTTAAGGGGCGCAAGTGGCTCGCCTGTTTACAAAATTGATCATGCAAGCGGTCAACCCAAAGCATTAATTACTGCAGTTCATGTTACTGGTGAGCCGGCGAGTGATGGATTGAATAGAGGCTGTTTTTTAACGCCTTCTAAAATTGACTGGATTGAGGGACGAGCTCAGTCATTCTCTCTAGGTGCCGAAGCAAGCAGCAACACGAGCTTTCGTAATGATATGAACCTGCCTTGTGGACAACGAGTTCCTCAGGGAGCTGGTCATAGTCAGGCCATGGCCATTCCTCTAGATCCCGGGCAGGGCGGGCGCTCAATTGGTCTCGATGCATTGCAACAAGGCGATATTATTGTTACCACTGCGCGACATCCGGTGTCCTACGCTATCCGAGTAGGTACACTATCAGCTGTTAGCCACGCTATGCTGTATGTCGGCAATGGAAACATTATAGAAGCGGTCGGAGATGGCGTAAGAGAAATTCCGCTTGCGCAAGCGATTGAAGGCGCACTTATTGCCGTTGCCTATCGTGATCCCAGAGTTAACCCAGGCATTGCTTCACAGATTGCGAACTATGCGCGGACTCGAGTCGGAAATCCTTATAATTATGCAGGTGTTGCCTATGTTGGCTATAGCATTCTCAACCCCGGAAAATCAGCATTAATAAATGCTATAGCGGACAGGCTGGGTATTCGAATTGGTCAAGCGGGGGCAACCTATTGTTCTGAGCTGGTTTTTGATGCATACGAACAGGCGAATGTTTCGCTTGGCGTAAGACCATCAACAAGTACACCCGACGATATTGTCGATTTGTTTCAGGATAAACTGAACTACGTTGGGCATCTTCTAGCGGCGGATGTACCCTTTGGTATTCCGTTGTCGCTAGGACAAGAGTCGAGCCGCTTTTCTGCGCGCGGACAAAACTATCAAGCTCAATCTTTTTCAAATTCCAGCTTTGCCGTTCATTGGGATACGGTTCCATTCCAGGCACAAAGTAGTAATCGCTCCTGTTGGGCTGCCTGTGCTGCAATGATTGTAGGTTGGCGTGACAGCATATCAATTCCTGACAGTGAAATTGCTGCCAAGGTTCCTGTTATTGATGCTTATAAAAATGGACTTTGGCCGAGAGAGCGGCAAGTACTTGCGGATAGTTGGAATCTGGTTGCTGAAGCTCCTGCATCGTACACTATTGAGGCGTGGCGCCATATGTTGGAATCATATGGCCCGCTTTATGTAGATATGAATTTTTCTCCCAATAGTGGTGGACATGCTCGCGTGTTAGTCGGTATGGAGAGTGATGGTGCGGCCGATGGATCGGATACCACCATGTTTATGTATGATCCCTGGCCGGGCTCTAAAGGTAAACTTAAACTCAGTTTTGCAGATTTCCTAAACCTTTACGAAGGGCGTACTGATAATTCCGGAGGATATCTTGAGTATCAAATTCTTCACGCTGCAGCAATTCCCGGTGGATTACAGCCGGCTCTAGCTTCAGCATTTAGCGCTCAGTCTGATGGTCAGACAAACGGACAAAACATCCAGTCCAATCAAGAGCTATCACAGAATTACAGTCCAAATCTCGAGCAAGCAGCACATCAAAACCAAAATTCATCGAGCTCTCTCGCGCCAAAAAATAATAGTCAACTACAGCAACAAGAGCCTGTGCTCGCTCCATCACCTGAGCCAATTAGCCAGCAGCCAATCCAAGGGCAAATTGTTAAAGCGATGGATGGTGGTGCGACGGTCGCAATAGCTTCTGTAGTTGCTGGTGCAGCGATGGAAAGGATCGTGAACAACCAGGGAGATATTACCTGGGAATTAGATCAGCTTCGCGGAATGAAACATCCAAATGATACAGCCCCAACGCCAATGCCTGGAGCACATAATGGAGAAGTTATTCGTCTGACGGATTGGCCGGAAGTTGTAAACCTTGCTGGAGATCAAATTAGTGCTGGTTTCGAAATTAACTGGCAATACAACGGAAAAAGTGTCGGTAACGTTTTGATTAGCAATGTAGCAACTAATGATGCGATAGGTTGGGGTTTAACCGTTAAGGCCAAAATTATGGATGACAACATTGTTTATCCACAAAACGCGCCTGAATTTGCAGCATTGCGGATCAGATTCGAGTATCGGTTTACCCGAGCTATTGGTAGTGACCACATCGCAATTAGAGACGTGCACCTGTTTGGTAACGGACGATATAACATTAGCGGTCGATGGGAACAGGCTGATACGCTTTAAGTAGGAACCAGACATGAATGACGTTCGCCTTTCTGCTCCACCTCCGCCCATTGTCGGGTTTGCCAATACGATTTCGGCAGACAACTCTTCATTGAGCGAAGGGAGTCACCAGAACCTGGAGAGCCGTTCAAATGGGTTAGGTAATGATGGTATCAATCATAGCGCCAACAATGAGATCGAGTATCGAAATACAGGTTCCGCAAATGTTGGCAGTTCTCAAATGAATAACCAAAAGAATGTCAGTCAGCCCGTCAGAGCAAGAGCGCTGGCAGAAGAAGTAGAACAACAGCAGGTACCCAAAGTTAAGAAGCAGGCGACCGATACAATCGCAGCGAAAGCTGGAGCCATGGTTAATGAATTAGACTTTCCCGGGTTTGTCTCTTCATTAGTCAATGGAACATTTGATGCTGTAGTGGATGCCTCTATCCGCCAGCTCGAAAGCTACAGTGATTTAGTGGCAGCGATCAGTAAAAGTGTTGACCAGTTTACTGCTGAAAATGTAACGGACAATCAAGCAAGGGACTGGCTCGCACAAAAATATACAGGTGACGTTTCTTTGGTTTTACCTTCTACACCTGGAAGTGGTCAACCGCAACTTTTTCCCAAAAGTGACGGCTTAAGTCCTGACTGGCTTGCTGATTTTGATATGCAGGGAGAGGAGCTTACCAGCGAAATTTTGGAAAGAGAACTATTGCCTAGAGTTAGAAATAAAGTTGGTGCCGAAAGACAACAGCTGCTAGCCAGTATGGTGATGCTGGGGATAAATCGTATAGCCGTTAAAGATGGCTCGATTACCGCCAAAGTAATGTTTAGAGCGAACGCTCAAGATACGGCGAAGGTTGACTACGCTACAGGAAGCGATCCGCAACAAGCACTTACCCAGGACTGGGGACAAAGAGGGAGCAGAACCTACAACCAGGCCAGTACGATGGTATCGACGCTGGCGGTAAATGCGCAAAATGAGTCGAGCGTAAGAGCCGACTTATTTGGCGAAGTTAAGCTCAACTTCGTAAGCGAAGCGTTGCCAATAGATCAATTGACCGGTGCTGAAACTATTGCATTAATACAAGGTTTAACCCCTGCCATAAGTCGTCAAAATCTGACTCAGCAAAACGCACCGCAAAATTCTCAGTCGATAAATCAACAGCCCTCCATTGTTAATGGAGGACAGAACTAATGCTTAGAGATTTTTCGACAGTTCTGATCGATCTTCAACAGGCTTTGGTTGAAGCTAGTGAAAAATCGAAAGGAATGATTTCCGTACTAGATGCTGAAATGAAAATTCCAATTGATATGCGCGTAATTTTCAGAGATGGCGAAGCTGTGTTGTTAGGAGATGTTCCTCGCTCGATTGAAGATGCCAATTGGTTTGACGAGCTTTCTAGTTTGAAAATCTGTTGGCAGCAAACAGATATGTCGGAGCAAGCTTGTACTAGAAATTCGAAAAATATTAGAGCAGATGACGAACCAGTTCTAACTCGAGAAAATGCTTCAACAAGTTCTCAGGAGGAAAATAATGGCTTCTGATATACCTCCTTTTATTCAGGAGAACGGTGTTCCATTTGACCTGTTTATTCAGTCTCTGACAGATCAATTGGATCGTGCCCAGGCGGCAATGGCACTTAAGTCCAGAGTTGGAAAACTTCCGTTGACATTTGCCGTTAAAAATATCGAGTTGGACCTAAAGGCTGATATTCAAATGATGGATGATGAAGTTTATATCCAACCTGCGAGACCCGGGGTTTCCAATGCAAGTACAATTAAGCTTGGTTTGACAACTATTACCAAACCAATGATCGAAGAGAATGCCATCGACTTTGAAGCAGAAGAGCCAGAAGTATCATTGAGAGATGCTTTAGGAGGGGATCAGGAAAGTGAGGATTTGCAAAGACGCCTGGAAAAAATAGGCGTAAGAAGTGTTAATCAGCTAGTTGAATTACGAAAAACTGCAGGCTCTGATGTTATCGCAAGATTGGCTCGACTACCTCAAAATCGAATGCAGCGTCTTTTGCAAGTCGCTGATGCACCGAAAGTTGATCGCGTTGACTATTCTGGTTTTCAACCAGATAACTTTGAAAATCCGTCACAAAATAAATTTGACTCCGTTAGGCCAAATGGCTTTGAACAAGATTCTCATTTGCAAAATGGTCAATATATACAGCCAGGGCTTAGAGAAAATTTATCTCCAGGAAAACTTCCTTCAGGTCCGAGTCACCCCACACGAAATTTGAAGGATAGCTTGCGAACGAGCAATATCGATTTACAAGCAAATTCATCTCGTCAGAATCAATCGGGTGCAAGTCAGCAACAGTTACCCACTAGATTGAGAGTAAAGACTCCGCTGATTAGTCATAAAAGAATGCCTAAAGTGATTGCTGATGGACGACCTGTCCCAATTGTTAAGCTTAAGACTGGTGAACTATTGTTAGAGCCGTTGGCTTCTCAGTTGGGTTGTGAGGCAACACTTGAGTTAGTTGGTGGCGAAAAGGTGAATCTGACCCTGGTTGATGGCTACGATGGAACTCGCCATTTTGTCGCTAATGGCAACCCCATCAAGCCTGATGGAGCATCAAATGATATTCATAATGCCGAGGAGAGTTCAAAATGATTGCTCCTTTGTCTTCTGGTTATGCTTTAACTTCTACGATACCTAATCGTTTGCTGTTAACGCTTAGTCTGGGAGAGATGCCAGAAGCTATACCTAGCTTACGAGCATGCAAAAAATATGGAGTACATCAATGCGCAAACATTGATGGCGGACCTATTGATCGAATTCTCCGATCTTTTGCTGGAGGAGCCAGAGCATGTCGATTACATAACTCGAGAACTCGAGTGAGCGAAAGGCCACATGTGTGTGGCGCAAGACGTTATGACGAGGCAGAGCAAATTTCAGGGGTAGCGCGTGTTTTAAGAATTGAAATTCAGGATTCAAGCAAATTACAGCATTTACTGAATGCTTTGGAGCAAGTGCCAATTGTTGAAAGCGTGAGTCCGGATCAAATTTGTATTTCACCATTTTATTCGGAAGATTTAACTCCACTTGAGAGTGTCGATAACAGGGTTAACGAAGTTCAGTCCTGGCGCTCTCGTGAATTAGTCCGCCTACCTCAAGCACTGGGATTTGAACCCGGTGATCCATCGGTTGTAATCGGCCTGGCTGATACCGGAGTTTTTTCAACCCACAATGAGTTTACGCAAGGATTACGTCGTGGCTTTGATACAGTTGATTTAACCCAGGCGATGGTTGGTAGTTTGCAGCTGGTAGGAGATAACCGCCGCTTCGATGAGTCGCCTGCAGACGAAGTGGGGCATGGTACCGGTTGTGCCGGAATTTTAAGTGCATACGGATTTCAACTTCCGCCCGGTGTCGGAGGCAACTGTGGATTAACACCGGTGAGAGTTTTAGGCGCAGGTCTATCTAATCGTCGACGTATTGGGATAGGGGCTTTATCGAATATTGATGCTGGTATGAAGCGTTTAATCGATCTCAATGTAAAAGTTATCAATATGAGTTTTGGTACTGCCAAATCTTCCCTACATGACAACGCACCTACACCACATAAAGAAGTCGTTGATTATGCATTGTCACGAGATGTGATTTTAGTCGCCGCAAGTGGAAATTCGGGCATTGAAGAAGAATATTTTCCAGCTGCCCATCCCGGCGTGATCGCTGTAGGTGCTGTCGATGATTTAGGAAATCCATGCCAGTTTAGTACTCGAGGAAAACACGTAACTTTGTCTGCTCCAGGGAAAAAGATCTGGACATCAGGCATCGACGGATATCAACAAGTTTCAGGGACAAGTTTCGCAGCACCTTTTGTCGCAGGCGTTTGTGCGCTGATGGCCTCTTTCGCGTTAAAAAGGGCTTTGCCGTTTAATTCGTTTGATGCGGCACAAGTCCTGAGAGAATCAGCGAGACCTTTTGCACAGCCGAAAGTTCAAGGTTATGGCGCTGGTGTACTGGATGCACTGAGTGCGTTGCAAACCTTATCAGGTAAATTGAATAGTCACCGATATTTGCAACAGTCAATCGGTTTTTAGCTAGTTGTAAATTTTTGGAAAGAAATTGAGAAGTAAGTCGAGAAGCTTTTATCAAGTAACTCAAAGCACGGTAGAAACCGTAAACGATAGATACAGTTAAACTAAATGCCTTAGAGGAGGTAACATCATGACCCGCAAAGTGTTAGTGGATCTGGGCGAACGGGACTACCGTGTTCGGATTGAACTGGAAGAAAAAGCCCAAAATATTCGGGTGTTAGATAAACCGACAGCTCAGCAACTCAAGGAGTTGGAAACTATTGAGCGTGCTCTAGACCGAGATGTCGTAATTGATCCTTTTTACAGAGAAGTTCTTTCTACTTATCTGCAAAAAGATGAAGACCAAATCAAAAAATATTTGCATGAATATGGCTTGATGGGAACGCAAAAAAGTGCTGTAGGTAACGACTTGTCTCCGCGAGAAATAGAGGTGGCATCGATTTGCGGTCTTATGCAACTTGATGGGATTACTGATCCTAAAAGAGCCCACTTTCAGAAAAAAGTAAGTGAGGCTCAGGGAGAGTATCGAACTAATCCTGAGGTATTCTTAAAGGTTTTCAAATGGCTGGCAGAACGTCACAAAGTTACTGTCGAGAGTCAAATTAAGCAGAATCTGATATATGAAGGAATTGTTGGGTGTGTCCGCCCGGGAGGCGCAATAAGTTCTCGTCGAGATCCCGAAACTGGAGAGATGAGAGAAACTTATGGAGATGATAAAAAAACGAATAAATCTGTTCTGGTAAGAGCCGATGAAATAAACGTAATTTCAACTAAACTTGCCGCGAGCGTCGTTAGAAAACTGGTGGCAGACAGAGTTTCTGCGAATGACGCTTTTCTTGATACTAAAATCGAAGCAACCTTTGAAAATACCGCAGGATATCAGGATGGTGGACCGCTTTCTTCAATGGAAATAATGCTGCCAGATTTAGAAGATGCAGTTGATATAGAAATCATTAAAGATAATTTGTACGCGGTACAATCGATGTACTTTTTTATGATGCTTGAAGAAGCGCGCTTGCCTCAAGTTGTTGAGTATATTTCTGAGGCATGGCGACGTGGCGCTATCACTTTAGGTAAAGGCCCTGCTGGCGATGCTTTATACGAACATCACCGTCAGGCGAATGAAAGGCTAAGTGAAATTGAAAGGCGAAACTTCTTTATGGGGACTTTTGGAACTCCTGGAGGTGATCCTGAGTACGGTAAAGAAAACTCTATGTTTCATGAGCTGATGTTAAGAACAACGTCTTCAGTGTCGCAATACTTTAGAGAGTTTTCTACTCACAATGTTTTTCTATCTCAGGAAGGAATCAGAAAAGCTTGTCGAGAACTTGCTGCCAACTTATCTGTACATGGCTATGGTATGGCTCACTATACAGCAATTGAATTGCAACAGACGATCCTTGAGTATCGAGACCTTCTTTCTGATCCTGAAATTTTGCGAGCTTTCGGAGCGAGGGATATGTGGCAAGTTGTTGATCAGGTAAATGCAAATTATCTGAATGGATTGCGTAATACCTATCGATATCGAATCCAGGCGCATTCTGGTGCAATTATTATTCGATGGCTAGCCAACAATCATCAAAAACTTGTTGGACGCACAGGACTAGATGTCATTTCAACTGAAATATTGTCGAATCCTAATTTGCGCAGTTTACATACTCATCGTCCACTGGTTAATCCAACTGATTGGGATTTTATTAATGCTTGTGAGCAATGGCTTGCTGTTGGTGGAGTGCATGATGATAGAGTTGATTTATATTCGCAACCAATTGAATCTCCAGCAATATCTACAAGGCCAACATCTATGCCCAGAGTAGCGAGAGATGTTTTAGATAGTGTCGGTATTGAGCTTCCCGGAATGTAGAACTGGTACAACTTTTTAGAGGACGGAGTTTGTTATGCAACACCATCATAAAAGAACAACTCGACCTATGTCTGATTATGTGAAGCACTCACTGAATTCTGCTTCGCGAGTACTAGGAATCAAGTCGCCAACCGATTATATGGATGACTTTATTAATAGGTCTTTCAGTTTGCCCGAAAATGACATTGCCTATGCAAACAATGAACTAGCACCTGGCGCGGTTCCTTACGAACCGTCATTTTCGGAAA
Organism: Aliikangiella sp. G2MR2-5; assembly: GCF_015687155.1. Classification (GTDB taxonomy): domain Bacteria; phylum Pseudomonadota; class Gammaproteobacteria; order Enterobacterales; family Kangiellaceae; genus Aliikangiella. Next base: position 450,160 of record NZ_JADPQF010000001.1, read on the forward strand.
CCGAGCCCAACAAATTAAGGTTCACTATTCAGCCATTAGGGCCAGGGGCGCCACCTATCGCAAGGCGTGATGATGCCACCCGTGAAATGCGAAGGATGATTCTACCGACTTTTGGTCGAGATACCTTGCATTGGTTTGACGCGCTAAGTGAAGAATGGCGAGGCTTTAATGGCTTGGGCTGGATGTCTTACGGTGCATGGTTTGGTAGCGCGTTTGACGAAGACGGGTTATATGCCACCAAAATCTATTATGAATTATTGCCTTCACAGATTGATGCTTTGTCACCACAACTGGCTCAAACCAGCAAACTGGTAATGGCTGAAATGCCAACTTTGTATCCCATTTTTACTTCGATAGGTTGTAAGCGTGACTTGGCAAGTCAACGACTTACATTTATGCACAGGGGTCCACTCAATGTGAGTAATTTAGGACCTTTGATGAACCGGTTGGGAATCGGCCATCGGTTGCCGAGCTTAATGCGAGTCGTTGGTTTGGCTTTGGGGGGGCGGTTTGAGTTACCGCAAGGTGGTGCATTGATCGGTTTACGTCATACGCCTGAGGGAGTCGAGTTAAAGCTTGAAATCTTATTGGCATCTTTACCCGATTTGCCTGGTCGATTTATTGAATTGTTACGACTTGGTTTAGCCGAACGACCACGGCAACTCAGCGCAATGGATAGATGGCTTGCAGCTTTTGGTGTCGATAATGCTTCTGAACAAGGACATTTCTCAGTGTTAAGTGTGAGAGTTAGTCCAAAGAGGGAAGCGAGCATAAGTCTTTACGTTCGTCCGATAGAGTTCGAACTTAAAGATACAATTGAAGAAGCCAGGGCGCTAGCCTGATAGAGGAGAAGCCAATGTCTGCTAATGTGTCAAATTTGCCAGGTGGTCATTCTGCGCTTAATGGTAACAACATACAAAGCGGTAGCCACAACCAGGGAGGTTCCAATCAGGGAAATTTGCGACCTGTAGCGAGCCAGGAGAATATTGATTCAACTCGGCATGCTGTTCATAAACTGCTGAATAAAAGCGAAGCATTTAATGCGCTAGACGAAAATAAACGTCGAGCACTAGCGAATGACTTGGTTCATATTGGCACTTATCTGGCAGAGCCGGATGGAATGCGGATTAATCCGAATAAACAGAGTGAACCAGTAAGAGCAATGGCAGAGGATGGCGTAAGAAGGAATAGCCAACAGTCGGGTGACGGTACATTCAATGCGCAAGCTGCGCGAGAAGGTGCCGCTGTAGCGGGTGCTCTATTAGAAGCTGTAAATTTTCCTGAGTTTGTTTCCGGATTAATTGACGGAGTTTTTCATTCGATCGTTTCCAGTTCAATCGAACAGATGGAAGCTTACGCAAAACTGGTCGCCGATGTTTCCAAAAGTATCAACCAGTTTAGAGATGAAAACACTACTCAGAATCAAGGGAGAGATCATCTGGTAGACAGCTTTCCAGATATATTTGAACTCAGCGTTGATACCGGAGAGTTTGGTTCAGATTTTGGAAATTTTGACGGTGAGGGTGAAAGTCAAAGACCGGGGCCTCGCGTAGTTTTACGGGATGGAGTTAATCAAAGAGATGCAGTTGAAAGAATTAATAACGAACTGCCGTTGGAAGAGCCGTTAACAAGAATTGATGATAATTTAGTGGAGGCTTTACTTGTTCCTGCGGCCAGAACCCAGCTGGCAACCAGCAGACAACAGCTATTGGCTACAACGATAATGATGGGAATTAATCGGGTGGTCGTAACTGATGGTAGAATTGCTGCCAAGGTTATGTATGACTTCCGAGCAAGAGATAACATGAAATATCGTAATAGCGCTCAACAGTTTGATTACGGTGATCAGCGAATCACAACAAGTGAAGGAGCTTACGAATCGGATAGTGCCTACAATAGTCAAGGGGCAAGTATGAGTTCCGATGGTGACTACAATGGCGGCAGGCGAAGTGGTAGCTATTACTCGAAAGGGCAGTATAAAAATACGTCTCAGCCGGTACTTAAGCTTGCATCAGCTTCACAAACCGATATTGACGCGGACTTGTCTACCAAAGCTTCATTATCCGGGACAGTGGAAGTTAATTTCAAAAGTGACTACCTGCCACTCGAAAAGTTAGCCAACCCTGAGTCTATTGCGGCGATCCAAATGAATGCTCAACCAGGAATGGTAAAAAATCTGGCAAATCGGCCACAAAATTCAAGCGGGAGTTCCGGTTCTTAAGGCTTTAATCAGACTAGATTAAGTCGATTTACAAAACCTTAGGTTAGAGAAATTTTTTCGATAGGACTTTGCAGATGTCACAGAATAACCTGGCGCTAGCCGCTCAAAAAAATGATGAGAATGAACCTGCTTGGTTAGCTGATTCAACTTTGTCTGCCGTACGTCCACATGTTAAACGGTTGCTTCAACAATCTCCTGGATTTAGAGAGCTGGCTCCGGATAAACAACGTGAGATTGCAAAAAATATGGTTCATGTTGCTGCATATATGAGTAATCCTCAGGGATTAGCGGAACAGGAACTGACGCCGGGGCAAAGTATACTATCTCACGCGCAAGCGGACGGTGTTAAACAAGCCAAAAATAAGGCTTCCGATAAAATTGGAACTTTTGCTGGGTCAGACTTTGAAGCGGGGGCGTTAAAGCAAGGAGTTGAACAATACAAAGAACTGATAGGTGCTGTTGACTTTCCAATGTTCGTTGGAGGCTTAATAGAGAATGTCTTTCAGGCGATAGTTAATGCATCGATTCAGCAAATGGAAGCTTATGCTGAAATGCTAAAAGCTGTCGCGCAAACTGTTGATCAATTTGCACAGGAAAATATTAGCCTGAATAATGCGCGAGATTGGTTAACGGATAAATTTCCGGGACAGCTCACATTAAGCGAAGAAAATATCGAAGATACAGGCAGTCCACAACTTGCTGTTGCAACAGAAGATGAAGATGCCTTTTATTCGCAAATTAATCAGGAAATGGAGCTGGCTCGTCCGGTGAGTGATTTGTCAGATCCTGAAGAAGAATCTCGCCTGGTTCAGGCTGCTCGTCTTCAAATGGCCAAGTCGAGACAACAAATGCTCGCTTCTATGGTTGTTCTAGGCATAAACAGGATTGTCGTTACTGACGGTGCAATAAAAGCAAAGGTGGTTTTTCAGCTAAAAGCAAAAGACAGCGCGAAACGCGAAGCCAAAGCGTCACTCTATGACAGAGATTCAAGCTACAACAGAAATACTTCTTACGCTGGCGCGCATTTTGGCTGGGGAGGCGCAGCTTCAAAAAATACTAATGTTCAAAGTCATATGACTGCAGTTTCTTCGGCAGTAGATGAAGACTCAGAATCAAAAGCAGAATTAAAAAGTAAGCTTACCGGCGAAGTGAACGTTAATTTTAAATCGGATTATTTCCCGATGGAAAAACTTGCGTCCCCGGGTATGATTTCTGCAATTCAAGGCAATGCTACTCCTTATGATCCTAATTATTTGCCGGGTAAAAGAGAGGCTCAAACTTCCAATAGTGGCGATACCAGTTCGTCTTAAAGTTTAGGGGTTGTTAGATAAGGAGTTGATGACTATGGATAATAAATTAGCATTCAAAGAATTTTCAGCAATTGAAGCTGCTGATTCTGGTTTCAGTGATTCTACTATCCGTAGTACTCCCCCAATTAATGTTGAGCAGCTACAACTGGCGGTGAGCTTTGCTCATGGCCTGGTGATTGACAACGCATCGAGTCTTGCAATGAGCATGCAAGAAGTCGGTGACGTAGCATTGCCAGACCTTAATATTGATGGCAACTCTGCCGCGCGTGACTATTCCGCACTCAAAACATTGTCACCACTATATCTGGCCTTCGAGTTAGAGCAGGCTGGGGTACTCAAGACTGCAGAGAGAATTTCTGGTTTGTTTTTTAGCGGTGCGATAACCCAGCCTCTTGGGGAAGCTGAATCATTGATTAGAGAGTTCTGGCAAAACAGGCGTCAACGTTTGAACAGGCAAGAGAGAGAATCCCTATTTCAACAGACTTTTGAATATCGATATTTTTACCCTCAATTTAGTCGACTGTGTCAGGCTATCGTCGCATTAGCGGATAATACTCACAGGGATATTCAAGAGGAGGTACAGCTGGATTTCGCATTGCAAAATTTACGAGAATACTTGTTTTCTCGTTCGTTTGGTATGGTCACTTATGTTGCGGAAGATATTCTCTCTGCCATTACATCCGCACTGACTTTTCTCAAACAACCTCATGTTCTAGGAGCATTTCATGTAAGAAGTCTATGGGAATTACTTTCGGTCAGTACAAGTGAAAACCAGTATAAGATACGACAATACGCAGAAATGGCGAGTGCAGGAATGTATTTAATAAACTGGGTTTCATCTCCGCAGGCTGGTCAGCTACAACTTCAGAATAAGGATATTTCGCAGCGAATTTTTTCAGCAGCCCATCGCTGGCTTTTGGCATTCTCAGCTCTGGAGTCTATTCAGCACAAAAGTCTTGGTCAAAATTCTCGAAATCAATTAGGGGCGACTCCTTTTAGCACTTCAACATTTGAGTCGACTGAATATGAATCTGTGACCTATAGCCGTGCAGCTCGAGATCAGGCAAACAGTCAAATGTTGTCAAGCTGGATAAGTTAATGGGTCAACTAGCCAGAGCGCAGAAGCTTTATAGTGAAGAGCAGGGGGCTCCTCCAATATGGTTGCGTTCAGCTGTTCGCGAAGTGCTTGACAAGTCAGATGGTTTTCATCAGTTAGAACCTGAGAAGAAGAGAAGCCTGGCGCAAGCCATGGTCAAGGTTTCTTCAATGGCAGCAAAGTTAATCGCAGAGGAAAGCCTGGCTGAACAAAAAGTCAATCAATCGGAAATTTCGCGCGATGGAACTTTTGAGTCAGGGCTGTCAGAGCTAAAAGATGCACCGGTATTGGCTTACGCTCAAAGTCAACCTGAGTTTGGTGAATCCGCTAATCGAATTGCCGGCGTAACGAGAAACGTGCTAAATGCTGTGTCCTTTCCAAGGTTTGTAACCGACCTGGTAAACGGGGTATTCGAAGCAATGTTAAATTCGACATCACAACAAATGCAAATGTATGTTGAGCTGCTTAACAATGTTTCTGCATCAGTAGAAGGGTTTGAGCAGACCCAATTTTCGGCACATGGTATTCGAGTGTGGCTTACTGAACAGTTTCCTGATGCCTTTGTATTGCAAGGGGGGGATGACGATTTCGGTTTTGACGATGAGGATGATGAGCCTGACGAGGATGCCGAACCACCAAGGCTTGCTCTGCGCAATGGTGGTAGTATGCCGAGTCAGGATGCTATGAGGGCTGTCTTTGGCTTGACTCCGGGAGAAAATATTTCAGCTAGCAATCCTGAGCAGCTGGTTCCCTATGCTAGAAGACAGGTTGCTCGACAGCGCCAGCAGATGCTCGCCACAATGGTGCAAATGGGAATGCAGCGCATTGTTATTGATAGCGGTAAAATTAATGCCTCGATGCGTTTTCACATTGATACGCGTAGCGCTGCAAATCAGGATCGCGGCAGAGAGTTTGGCATGCAGAACAGAGTTAAGGCTGCCGGAAGATTTGGCATGGGACCCTGGGGAGCATCGGCCGAAGTTGAAAATAATATCAGTTATGTTTCAACTCAGAGGAGCCAACGTACCGAAGAAATTAATACTGATCTGGAGTTAAATTCGTCAGTTGAATTGAATTTTAGAACTGATTATTTGCCGCTAAATGAGATGGCGGCTGAAGCGCAAGCGGACAGAATACGTCGGGCATCTCTAAATCCTTCAGCCGCCAATGATACGAGTGCTGGAGACAGAGCAACGAGGCAAAGAGAACAGAGAGCTGCTGAGAGAGAAAGGGCGAATCGAATGCAACTTAATCAGCCTAATACTGCCTCCACTCCACTCACCCCTCCTGCCTCAGGTTCTGTTAGCTCTAATAACCAAAGCCAAAACAGGCAGTCCGCCAGCAGTGGTACTTCTAGCAGTAGCCGTTCTTCACCCAGAAATGCGTCTGGCGGCAGTACATCCAGCGGCAGTACATCCAGCGGCAGTACATCCAGCGGCAGTACATCCAGCGGCAGTACATCCAGCGGCAGTACATCCAGCGGCAGTACATCCAGCGGCAGTACATCCAGCGGCAGTACATCAAGTGGCAGTACATCCAGCGGCAGTACATCCAGCGGCAGTACATCCAGCGGCAGTACATCAAGTGGCAGTACATCAAGTGGCAGTACATCCAGCGGCAGTACATCCAGCGGCAGTACATCAAGTGGCAGTACATCAAGTGGCAGTACATCAAGTGGCAGTACATCCAGTGGCAGTACATCCAGTGGCAGTACATCAAGTGGCAGAACATCCAGTCGACGTTGATTGATGTAAGCCTGCCTGTCCCAAAAATGATAGGTTGATCGCGGTTGACTTTTAATTTTTCTCTTTACCTTTACTATCTAAACCGAAAACTATTTTGCACCTTAAACTTATCTTTCAGTCGGTGCAGTTGAAATACTCATTTCTTGCTTACGACTATATCCATCATTGAAAATGATTTAAGATACTTATACAAAAACAGGAGCAAAATATCGCGCCTGGAGAATAAGAATGAGTAAGTTTGAAGCTTGAATAAGTATGCAATTAGATGATTAACCTGCTCATCTCAGCTGTAAACTACCAACTAAGGGAAATGAATAATGAAGAAAACTCTTAACTTGATCCTGTTAATACTTTTTTGCTCATCGGTTTACGCTCAGGAAGAGCGTTCTTTTGGCGAAGGAGCCAAGATGGACAAGCTCGTACCTATTTCAACAGTTCTGGCGTCCCCGAATAATTATTTAGAGAAAGAAATTACAGTGGCAGGAACAATTGTTTCTGTATGTAGTAAAAGAGGATGTTGGATGAAACTGGCATCAGATAAAAAGTTTCAGACAATGAGAATTAAGGTCAGAGATGGTGATATGGTGTTTCCATTTAATGCAAAAGGACAGACAGCATACGCAACTGGCATATTAAAGCCGATTGAATTAACGAAAGAAAAGGCTATTGCCTATTTGTCTCATCTGGCACAAGAAGCTAAAGAGAAGTTTGATCCTGAGAGTGTCACCGGTGGAATGACCATCTACCAGCTTTCGCCTAATGGTGTGACTATCAAGTACGCTAATTAATTGTTTATTGACGTGGCCAGCATTTTTTCATTACGTCCAGTAGAATCCACCATGAATCAATCAGAAATTATACAACAAGGCGATTCTCGTTCAATCGAATTTACAAAAATACGATTGGGCGTGAATAAGAGTAAGGGAAACGCTCGCAGGATTATCAGAGCCTTACACAGAGATATTGGTTATTTCTGCGTCGGAATGACTATTGTGTTTGCCATTTCTGGATTGGCAGTGAATCATATTGACGACTGGAATCCAAATTACGAAGTTAGCCGTCTAACCAAATCAATAGAAATATTGCCTCAGTTGAAAGAAAGTGAACAACTTAATTCGATCCTGTTGAAGCAATTAGAACTGGATATTGAGTTGCGAGCAGAGTTCTGGGAGTCGGAAAATCGATATAAGCTTTTTGCCCAGAAAGATATGACTATAGACGTAGATTTTTCGAAGCAGCTTGCGGTTATCGAGTCTGTAAAACCTCGACCAGTGTTAAGCCTTTTTAATCGACTACACCTTAATGATGCTCACAAAGCATGGGTTATTTTTTCCGATATTTTTGCTGTCCTTTTATTGTTTTTAGCCATTTCTTCGTTCTTTATGCTAAAAGGCAAAAAAGGCGTACAGGGGCCAAAAGGACTTTGGGTGTTGGCAGGGTTGATGGTGCCGGGTATATTTTTCTTTATCTAGACTATCTTAATAGAGACAGAACAATCGGGAGCCCAGGTAAGGGCTCCAGTTAGTTTGCTAATCAAGCATATTGGTGAACAAGGTTTTTCCATACTCTTTGTTGTTGTAGCAGGTTTAGTTTAAATTCCTTATAGCGTTGATTAAGTTGGCTTAACTCTGCTTTTTCCATTAGCTGTGTCCTGGTTGATTCGAGCCAGTCCTTTTTTATTTTATAGTAGTCATTCATTTTCAAAATCAATGACTCGTATTCTATTTGTAATCTTTCAATCAGCTCTTCTTTTTCGGGCAAGCTAAGTTGTGTTAGTTTTTTAGTGGTCTTTGCTAGTTGTTGTGCTGCAATAGCCTTGGCGATCTTTGCTTCCGGAATACGTTTCAGATTTTTAGCCAGGCCAAGAAAAGCGAGACATCGGATAAACCACTTGGTTGGATCGAACTGCCACCATTTAATCGCATTTCGATAATCATATTGAAACGCATGATGAAAATTGTGATACCCCTCGCCGTAAGTAAGTAGTGCAACAAGGGGATTATCCTTTGCAGTATTTTCAGCATTATAAGGTTGTGAGCCCCACATATGAGCAAGCGAGTTAATAAAAAAAGTGACATGGTGGCTGATTACGAGTCGCACAAAGCCAACAAGAATTATGCTACCCAGAACATTGCCATTGATTAGCCCGAAAAGAAGCGGAAAACCAAAGTTTGTCAGAAGTACCAGCAATAGATAATTACGGTGCTGCCACATTACGACTGGATCTCTCTGAAGATCTTTGACGTTGCTGTAATCAGTGTAACGGTGCGCCTGATACTCCCTTAGCATCCAGCCAATATGTGAATACCAGAATCCCATCTTGGCTGAGTAGGGATCTTTGTCATTATCATCGACATAGCGGTGATGTATTCGATGATCTGAACTCCAGTGCAGTGCGCTGTTTTGAATAGCAAATGCGCCACCAATCGCATAAATTATCCTAATCCAGCTCTGCGTTTCATAAGCTCGGTGAGACCATAGGCGATGATAGCCTGCAGTTATGGACATACCACAAAACCCTGTTGCCAGTATGAAAATCAGCCAGGTTTGCCAGTCAAGATCATAAAATGCAAGATAGACTGGCAGACCAACTATCGCAATCAAGAAAGTTAAACTGAATACCGCAACATTTAGCCAAATGATCGGTGGCCGGGTATTGTGTGGAGAATGATTAAAAGAGTTTTGCTGGGACTTTGTATCTGAATGATCTTTCTGCATTGATAAAACCGTTACTATCTATTTTTAATTCGAAAATGCGATTCGATTAAAATCTGAATTCGCTTTTTGATTATAGCTAATCAAATTTTATTTCAGCGTACAAGTGTACGCTTATTTGTCGCGCAAGTATATCGAGTCAGTCACAACAAGGCAATGCCCAAAACATATGTTAGCTAAAACTGAATTTTAATGAGTTTTTGTGTAAACTCCCTATATTCAATGAGTTACTAGAAAATATTCTCTATGACCCTGTCCAGAGCAGAGCAAAAAGAAAAGACCAGAAGAGCCATTATTGACGCTGCTCTCAGGCAATTAAGTGCCGGCAAGTCCTTTGATGCCCTAAGTTTGCGAGAAGTCGCACGAGAAGCAGATATCGCTCCAACCTCTTTTTATCGTCATTTTAAAGATATGGAGGAGTTGGGGCTGACACTGGTAGATGAGTGTGGTTTGGCACTCAGGCAAATAATGCGTAAAGGCAGAAAGCGAATTGAAAATGCAGGTAGTGTAATTGGTACTTCAGTGGATACTTTTATGGAGTTTACCGAGGCAAACCCTAATATATTTCGCTTGCTGTTTCATGAACGCTCAGGAACAAGCCATGGGTTGCGGACTGCAGTAGCCCGTGAAATACAGTATTTTATTGTGGAACTCAGCGATTATATCGAAACTGTCGGCTATGAAGCCGAGTCCGCGTATGCTCAAGCTGAAGCAATGGTTGCAATCGTTTTTAACGCTGGAGCAGAGTCTCTGGATGCCAAGCCTGCTCAGCGCAAGGAGATTGCAAGAAGAGCGAAAATGCAGCTACGCTTCATTGCATCGGGGGCGGCACAGCAGTTAAAACCTTTTAAAGGAAAAGATCAATAATACCTGGCCTAGCTCTGTCTTATTGGTAGCTTTAGAGCTTGTAACGCAGATGTTTGTATTGTGGTGAATAGGAAATGGCTTTCAACAGTGAAACAACTCTCTGAGGCGCCGGAGCAAATGATGGAAGTCTGTACCAATGATCGCCATGCCCCTTGTATACAACCAGTCTGGGCTTGTTGGTGCGCCAGAATTGATATTTTTTAGGCAGATGTCGCAAAGTAATCTGGATACATCCCTCATCTTTAGGATCGGATTCCACTTTAACGATTTGTTCACTCATATCAAATTCTAATAACAGGGTGTAGATAAAGCTTCAGGGTAACCAGTATAATCCCCTGATTACCGATATAATTATAGTCAATTTAGCTGACATCGGCAGCGAAAATAGTCCTATTTAGAAGGCAAAAGCCGACAATATTTCCAAAAAATATGTTAAATGAAGTAAATAAGCTGAATACGCTGGTAGAAATTTTTAATAAACTATTCCAGAACACTGAAAATACCGTTTTGCAACCCGGTGCCGATGAACCTTTTTATCAGGCTCCCAGTAACAATAAAGGGGCGGTTATTTACTCAAGAGAAGATTACTTTTCCAGTGCTCTACATGAGATAGCGCATTGGTGCATTGCCGGTAATGAACGCCGTAAAATTGATGACTTCGGATATTGGTATAAGCCTGAAGGGCGAAGTATTGAAGAGCAGCTGGCTTTTGAACAAGTGGAAGTAAAACCTCAAGCTATAGAGTGGGCGTTCCATATGGCATGTGATCATCCATTCCATTTTTCCGCTGACAATTTGAGTCAGGCAATAGAAGCTTCAGACTCTTTCAAACTCAATGTTAGTAACCAGTTAAATATCTATCTTGCTAACGGCTTACCCCGGAGAGGGCAAATATTGTTTGAAGCACTCAATTCATATTTCTGTGCTGGACGGGAAGTATCGACCATGCAGGTGAATGCTAATGTTTAAACTAGGATTGATTATCAACCCTTTTGCCGGTATCGGCGGAAGAGTGGGCTTTAAAGGAAGTGACGGAGCTGACATTCGTGCTAAAGCTCTGGCTATGGGAGCACCGCAATTGGCCGAGCCCAAAACCAGAATTTGTCTTGAGCATTTAGCTGAACTGCAAGGAAAATATCAGATACTGACTGTATCTGGGGATATGGGGGAGTCGCTCTGCCAGCGAATGGCCCTCAACCACAAGGTTGTCTATCAAGCGAAATCACCATCTAATGAAGACGATACGCTTGGCGCAGTTAAAACCCTGTTAGAAGAGAAAGTTGATCTTATTTTGTTTGCTGGCGGTGACGGTACCGCGCGAAATATATTCGAGGCTTGCGACGAAAATCAGATGGTTTTGGGGATTCCTGCCGGTGTGAAAATCCACTCAGGTGTGTACGCGATATCTCCCGACGCAGCCGGTCAAATAGTTAAGGCATTAGTTTGTGGCGAGATGATGAGTCTGCTTAATGCAGATGTTATGGACATCGATGAAAATGCTTTTCGTGAAGGGATTGTCAAAGCTAAAAAATATGGATATCTCAATATTCCCGGAGCTTTGCAATTTGTTCAATCTACCAAAAGTGGTGGCAAGGAAGTTGAAGAGTTAGTTCTGGAGGATATTGCTGCGGAAGTTATCGAAGAAATGGAAGATGATACCTACTATGTGATTGGCTCTGGAACTACCTGTGCCGCGGTTATGGAACAGCTTGGCTTAGATAATACTCTTCTCGGCTCAGACATTGTTTTTCAGGAATCTCTTTATCTGTCAGACGCGATCGAGTCAGATCTGTTGGCACTATTGGAAAAAGGACACAAAGTTAAATTTATCATTACGGTAATAGGAGGGCAGGGACATCTTCTTGGACGTGGCAATCATCAATTAAGTCCATCTGTGATCCGTCAAGCAGGTTGGGAAAACTTTGAAGTTATTGCAACCAAAAGCAAATTAACAGCTTTGAATGGTAGACCGCTACTTGTTGATACCGGAGACAAGGTGCTTGACCAACAGCTTAAGGGTACCAAAAAAGTTGTCACCGGATATCGAGACTTCGTACTTTACCCGGTAGGCTTAGGCTAAGTGATGCAGGCCAATTAATGTCGCTTTTATTAATCACAAGTGAATTCATTGTTTCTGGGACCTACTTTAGTTAACCAATCATGTGTCTTCTGACTAGAAATCTTGTAACTGGAAACTATCCTGCTACCACATATTTGATAGGTTGAATAACAAAAAATGTGAACCAAATCTCGCAATAAAAATTTTCCTTATGCTAGCCAATCAGGCGTTGTAACTTACTGAAAAATTTAAATTTTTTATACCGGAATCCAATTCAGGAATTGGTAGTGTGGTGCTGTGTTTATCTTTGTGGGATATTGACTGCATTCTTTGTGAGAAATATCTCACAAAGACGTGAGAAATAGCCGAATGTGAATTAGGATATTGGTAGTTTTTGTTTAGGGATATATCTATGTTGTTGTTTTTAAATAATATTTTTTGTCATATCTCTATTAAAAATAACCTGTACAATTAAATTGTTATTATTTCACACTTGTTTAAATACAGTGTTAATCTAAACTTCATCTTGTCGCAAGGAGATGCAGACAAGGAAACACTGCTTGATGGAACAAGCGCATTGAAATGATTTCAATGAAGGACAAGCTCAAGATGAGCTGATTGTGTTGCTAAAGGAATAAGGACGAAGGAAAAGGGAACGATAAGGACGTTGAAGGATTTTGAGGACTTAGAAGGAACTAAGGACTAACGGATTGCAAATTGTCTTCAGGATGAAGAACAAGGATGAGTCAGGGAAGAAAGGGACAAGGGTTAAGGAATAGCCCATCAAAGGAACTGAAAGGACTCGAGGGAATTATTACGGAGCCATAAGGAATAGGCAAAGGATTATTCTTGGATAGGTCGAAGAAAATTAAAAAAGGCAACCGCGAGGTTGCCTTTTTTATTGCCCGACGGTGGAGAATTACACCAAATTAAGACCGTGAATCAAAAGTTCTGGTTGCAATATGCCACTACATATCTTTTTATAATAAAAATCATTGCTTGCCAAACGACTGCAAAGTCATTGAAAATAAAAGACGCTGCGCGATAAAAGCAGCAAAGTTTGAATGATAAAGACTCAAATTTAAGTAGCATAATAAATATCTGAGCAATATGCCGATAGCCATAGATACTTCCCAAGTAGCACACTTTTTTAAATCAATAGAAAGTACAGAGCCGGAAAGCTCTGAAAATTCTTTGATTTTAACTCCGAATGCCAGAACTCAAAGTGCTGTTATTGCCGGCTTCATGAAAGATGTTAAGCAGCATGACGTAACATATTCTCCAAACATAATGTCAATAGGCCAGTGGCGAGATGAGCTCTGGCGTAGCCTGGCTTTTACAAAGGTTTTACCGGTGGTAATTAATCAATTGGAGTTAAAGTTCTGGCTTAAAGATCTTATTGCTAAAGAAGATAACTGGCAGCTTACCAACGAACTGGGGGTAGCTGAAAAAGTTCTCGATACTTTTAAAAATCTAACTCATTGGCAAATCAGTATTAGCGATTTGCCCGAAGCTATGACTCAGGAACAAAGGTACTTTGTCCAATGGATAGAGCAAATGTTGAGCTATCTAAGTGAAAGAAAGCTTATTCTCGATTGCCAAAAGTGGCCGATAATCTTAGAGAATCTAACCAAACTCGAGCGAGAGCTACCCAACAAAGTATTAATGATCGGCTTTAATGAAGTTACCCCTGTTGAGAATGCATTTTTAGAAAAAATACAAGAGCGTAATTGCTCCGTGGAATCATTTTATCCACAAAAGAATGAGCCCAATGTCTATAAGGCTATTTGTCAAAATAGTTCTCAGGAAATAGAATTCGCTGCAGCTAAGTCCTTAGAATGGACGAGCGCCTATCCAGATGAAAGCATTGGCGTTGTGGTACACGGCTTGTCTGGCCAGGTAGAAAAGGTTCACCAGATTTTCAGTGATTATTTTCAAGAGGATGAAATTAAGCCATGGAGTGGGTTGGGCAAGTGTCGATACAACGTTTCTGCAGGCACTCCCATTGCGCAAATCCCAAAAGCTTCAGCTGCGCTAAAAATACTAAAGTTAAAATCATTTGAGCTGAGTCTTGAAGAGCTTAGATTTATTAAGAATACTCCTTTTATCTACTGGGGAGAGTTTGAGGGCACTATCAAAAACTTTCTCAATCAATTAAGTCTGCTCGCATTGCCAAAATACCGAGTGGACTATCTAATAGAGCAGATCAATCAGCATGAGAATGTCAACCAGTTAAAACTTTTGCGCGCACGGATTATCGAGTTAAAAGAAAGAAGCTTTATTACCAGAGCTCTTCCGGCCTGGAGTCGCTCTTGGAAACACTGCCTGCAACAATGGGGGTGGGGGACCATTGGTGAAGCTTGTTCAGATAGCAATCAAAGTCATTTTAATCAAGGCATTGATGATTTTTCTGTAAAGGTTGAAAGTGATTTTCTGGATTGTCTTATCGACTTTTCTAAACTCTCGATAACTGGCATTAAATATAGTCATAAAGCCGCTTTTGAACTTTTTACTCAACTAGTAAAACAATCTGCTTTTCAGTTACCCAGTGACAGAACTAATGTTCACGTACTCGGTGTACTGGAAGCCGTTGGGCTTGAATTTGATAGAGTCATATTGATTGGATTTAATCGAGGTAACTGGCCGCAAAAAGCTTCTGCTAGTCCATTTTTGCCTTATGATTTTCAAGGAATGCATGATATGCCTGGCTCTTCTGCCGAGCGGGAGTATCGATACGCAGAGCAGGTTTCTCGTTCACTGCTAGGAATTGCTGATGAAATATGTATTACTCAGTCTAAAACTAGCGAAAACGGAGAACAGCTTTCATCAATATTTTTTGAATCGATACCGGTCAAAGAATTCCGCTTAGATAAGCTTATTAAAGGTTCGGTAAAACTGAACACGGATTATCGGTGGAGGAGTGATTGCTCAATAGATATTCCTCAAGGAACGGTGAAAGGTGGTGCCTATCTACTCAGCGATTATGCCAAATGTCCTTTTATGGCTATAACTCGACATGTATTAAAAGTGGATGCCTCCGAAGAGTTAAAAGAAGGAATCGATCCCCGAGTGAAGGGAACCTGGTTACATAGAGCTGTTGAATTATTTTGGAATCATACTCAGAGCCAGTCCAATCTGATTTCTCTTAGCTGCGATGAATTGATAAGTAAAGTCGAGGAGTATGTAAATCAGGCAAAGGTTGAACAGGAACATAAACTTTATGCCGCTGTTGCGCCAGAAATTATTGAAATAGAAAGACGTAAAATGATAACCCTGATTTCTGAGTGGCTTGAAATCGACAAGCAGAAACCAGCATTTAGAGTGAAAACTGAAGTCGAAAAGTCTCTCGAGCTAGCTGGGCTCAACTTTTCCTTTAAAATTGATAGAGTAGATACATTCGAAAATCAAAGTATCGAAATTATCGATTATAAAACAGGAAAAGTTAGTGTAAAAAAATGGATGAGTGAAAGACCGGAAGAAGCACAGATGCCGGCTTACGTAATTGCATGTGAGAATGAAGCTCAAGCAATCAACGAGCAATTGAATCTGAGTGCTTTATCTTACGCCAGGCTCCGTACCGGAGAAGTCTCCAGAGTTGGAATTGTTTTTGACTTAAAAAGCTCTTCAGAATTTCAGGTCTTTGAACAGACTGTCAATCAACCATTTAAAGTTAAAAAACTGAACAAAGAAGTATACGACACGCATCGACCTCTTAAAACTCAGTGGCGAGAAAATCTTGAAAGACTTGCTGCAAATATTGCCAGTGGAATGGCCCCTGTGTCTCCTGGAAACATTAATGAAACTTGTCAATTTTGTGAATATAGTAGTTTTTGCCGTATAAAAGAAGAGCAACCAGAAGAGAGTATCACTAACGATTTTATGAGTTTGGATGTTGCCACTGACCATAGTAATCAAGGAACGCATACCAATGACTAGAGTCGTCGATCAATGTGTTCGCGAGGAACTACTCAATACAGAACGATCTTTTATTGTTCAGGCACCCGCAGGATCTGGAAAGACAGAGTTGTTGACTCAGCGAATTCTTGCATTACTCACCGTTGTTGAAAAGCCTGAAAATATTTTAGCTATTACCTTCACTAAAAAGGCTGCAGCAGAAATGAGAGAAAGGGTAGTCTCTGCTCTGTTGCTTGGTCAACAGGGTGAGCCTGAAGCTGCCCACGAGAAATTTCGTTGGCGTTTAGCACAAAAAGTTTTGCAACGGGATCTGAAAATGCAGTGGAAGCTTGTTGGCAACCCTGCAAGGTTAAATATCACTACAATCGATAGTTTATCCGCTAGTCTGAGTTCTGCCTTACCTTTACTATCTCAGACAGGCGCGATGCCATCGATTGCTGAAGATGCAACCAGTTATTATCGTCTGGCAGTTGAAGAGCTGATAAATAGCGTCAGTGAAGAAGGTGAAACTGCGGAAAATATCCAACAATTACTGAAGCATAAAGATAACAACTTGCCTTTGGTAATGAGTCTGCTTTCGCAAATGTTGGCAAAACGTCTTCAGTGGCTGTCGCCCTTACAGCAGCATGCAAGAACCTTCAATCAAAGTTCTTTAAGCGATGCGTTGGAAAATATTATTAGCTCTACGTTGATGGAGTTATATCACTCGATACCGTTGAATATTACCTGTGAAATTGCAAAAATTCTGAACTTTGCTTCAGCAAATTTGAAGCGTGCAGAAAAAGTCAGTGCAGTTCGAGTTCAAGCGCTGGATGAGGTGGGGACTATAGATTTTCCTAACATAGAAGCTCTTCCTGTCTGGAAAGCTATAGCGGAATTGTTTTTAACTGCAAAAGGAGAAATGGTTAAGTCTTTAAGAGCCGACAAAGGATTTCCAGCCAAAACGAGCGGTAAAAACAAGGATGAGAAGCAATTATTCGAACAAAGCAAAAAAGAAGCATTAGATATTGCTAAAGAGCTTGCTAACATGCCGCAAGTGGTAGAGCTTTTAAAGCAGGTTAGTTTTTTTCCGGATGATGTCCATCGAGCTACACAACAGCCTAGCCTTAAAGCTGTTGTTGCTTTACTTCCAGTTGCAGCTGCTCACTTAAAGCTGGTTTTCAGCCGATATAATGTGATTGATTTTTCAGAACTTGCTTTATCTGCTCTGGATGCTCTAGGACATCCGGACATGCCAACCGACCTGGCATTAGCGCTGGATTATCGACTTGAGCATATTTTAATTGATGAATTTCAAGATACATCGCAACCTCAAATCGAGCTGATTGAAATGATGGTGGCTGGTTGGGAAGAAGGTGATGGTCGCTCACTATTTCTGGTTGGCGATCCGATGCAGTCAATTTATCGCTTTAGAGATGCAAACGTTAGCCTTTTTATGCAAATTCGAGAACAAGGCATTGCGCATTT
Organism: Aliikangiella sp. G2MR2-5; assembly: GCF_015687155.1. Classification (GTDB taxonomy): domain Bacteria; phylum Pseudomonadota; class Gammaproteobacteria; order Enterobacterales; family Kangiellaceae; genus Aliikangiella. Next base: position 467,555 of record NZ_JADPQF010000001.1, read on the forward strand.
ACCGCTCGACTTCAGGCAACTTAAAGTTAACTTTCGATCAAGTGAAAAGATCGTTAACTGGGTGAATCAACAATTTTCAAGTGTTATGCCAAAGGAGGATAACATTGCGTTGTCTGCTGTCAGCTATGCACCTTCGGTCGCTTTTAATCACTCCCGAAAGGATGATGAGGTGGCTTGCATATTATTTAGCGGCGCGACAGATAACCTGGCACAAGCTGAATGGGTAGTTGCGGAAGTTAAAACGCATTTAAAGCGCAACAAGGAGTCAGGAGATAATAAAACGCTGGCTATTCTTGCAAGAAGTCGCGCTCATTTTAGGGAAATTGTCGAGAAACTAAACAGAGAAAGTATTATTTATGAAGCGATCGAACTGGATTCTCTTAGCGACAAAGTGATAGTTGCAGATCTCACCAATCTTGCATTCGCGCTTACCGATCATTTTGATGAACTAAGCTGGGCTTCGATTATGCGCTCGCCCTGGTTTGGTTTGACTTTAAATGATATCAAAAAGGTACTCACAGCTACTGATGTAAACCAGTCCTTGTTGAAAAGAATAGTTGCGGCTTCATCACAATTTCCTGATGACTCGAGGCGACGTTGTGAGAGAGTTTTACCTATTTTACAGTGTGCAATTGAATCAAAAGGAACCAAGCCATTTAGGAAGTGGTTAGCAGGATGTTTTATTTCTCTGGGGGGAATGTCCCAATTAGATTATCAGTCAGAAAAAGATGATTTTGATGCCTGTTTAGATAAACTTAGCGAAATCAATGACGGCGGTGAATTAAATGATCGAAGGCTGGTTAAGGATTCCATCGCAAAGTTGTTTGCTGCTCCCAATCCTGAAGCCGACGGTCAAGTTCAGTTGATGACCATTCATAAGTCGAAAGGATTAGAGTTTGATACGGTTATTTTACCCTGCCTGGATAAATCCCCACCAGCAGAAGAACAGAGCTTGTTGAAGTGGACGGATATTATTGATAATGAGGGAAATACCAATCAGCTACTTGCCGTTTCTCGCGAAGCAGGTAAAGAGTCAGACGAAGTTTATCAGTTGATTAGTTATCTGGATAAGCGAAAGGCAGAATATGAGTTTCAACGTGTTCTCTACGTTGCCGCTACTCGAGCCAAAGAAAGGCTGTATTTGTTGGGCAATGTTAATGCTGCTGAAAATGTCCAGGGGGAAGGATTGTCAAAGGCAGCTCAGGTGGCTGATACGCAGTTTAAAATTCCGAATAAAAGATCCTATCTCGGGATAATATGGAAGGGGATTATAGAGGAAGCAAAAGTTTGTCAGGTGGCACAATCAGAATATTTTTCCAAAACTGAAGAGTCAACACAACAGGCTTATATAAACCGCTATACCAAATTAATTAACCTGAACAAAATTGAATTGCTTCCAGAGTCACAGACTTCATCCGGTTCGCCAAAAGTGGCTTCGAACAAAGCTGGCATATTAAATCAAACTGATAGTTCAAAAAAAATACAGCTGGATTTTTCAGAGAATTCCATTGCCAGGAGTGAAAGTACACAGGTTCGCAATGAGCAAGATGTGCGCTCTACGCAAGAATATGGAGAGCAATTTCATGAAAGTCAGGAGTTCAATATCGCTGTTGGAAAGGTATTGCATAGTTATCTTGAGTGGATAGCAAACCATTGGACACCGGGGTACATTTTGCCGTCGGGCTGGAAAGAAAATGCAAATGTGTTATTGAGGGCAGAAGGTATTTATAGTGATGATGATGTTGAGCGTGGAATTCGGAGAATAGAGTCTGGCCTGACTAAAACTTTACTATCTGACTTCGGAAGAAAAATTCTGGGTGCATCTACATCTGCTCGGTCTGAGCTCACTTTGCACAAGAAACTGGAAAATGGATATTTCTTAACTCGAATCATCGATAGAACTTTTGTCGATGAAGGGGTACGCTGGATAGTAGACTATAAGTCCGCGCAGCCACAGAACAATGAATCGATAGAGGCATTTATTAAGCGAGAGTCAGCCGCTTATATGCAACAAATAACTGACTACTTCAATATGTTTATCAAGCTGGAGGAGCTGCCAGTTAAGGCCGGACTTTATTTTCCTATGCTGGACCATTTTGAGCTTTTGCTGGAGTCGCGATAGACGCTTTTATTCAACAGGTCCAATTCCTGTTTGCTTTTTTCTTCCTAAAATATCTGTCTTAAACCGACTTCATCTATCTCATCAATCAATAAAAGGTGCCTGAACAGCGGGATTCTGATAGTATTCGCGCGGTTTTTGGGTTGCTGGTGAGCTAACCGGATAATAGGCCCGAATAGAGTTTTAAGAATAAGGATTTTGGAAAGTTATTATGAAGTTTAAAATTATTACCTTGATGGTTTCTGCGTTATTTAGTGCCAACCTGAAGGCTCTGGATAGTCAAGAGTCGGTTAATAGCATGGGAAATAGACCTGATTCTTCCAATGGTTGGTCTGTCTCACTTGGACATTTGAATCTTGAAGAAAAAAATGCGTTTGCTGAAGGTATCAAAGATACCGCGTTCTATCTAAGAGGCGCATGGGAAGGGAACAAGGACCAGCTGGTTTATGGTGCAGGATTGACGATTGCCTTTTTATCCGATAATGATTCCTTTAGTGTTGTCGTCGAAGACTATTTTGGTGATGTTTCAACCGCTTCCTCTGATGCAACCGCTTTTGGTGGCTTTGGTGAAATTGGTTATAGCATGCCTTTTGAGAGTAATAATGCAAGTTTTGATATTTTAGGTGGAGTAGAGTTACTTTGGGCTGAAAGGGGTATCACTAATTGCTCCAACTGTCCGAGTGAGGATATCAATCTGGACGGCGGACTCTACTTTAAACCGCGCTTTCGATTCTTTACAAGTTCGACTATGGCTGTCTCCATTGCATATCAACATTACCTTTCAGCAGATATAGAAAACGGAATCAGCGTAGATTTCTCCTGGCATTATTAGACCAGAGTGATTAGACCGTAACAGTGGTATCTCAGTATTCAGCAATATCAGGCGTCTTAGGGTCTGCTATTGCTATTACTGAGTTCCAGATTCTTTAAGCCTTGATGCTGGTCTTTTATCTATCTGTCGCTGTTTATTATCGATTAGCATAGATGGTCAGTATCATTCGAGGAAATATTGCCTTTATCGAGCTATACTTTTTATCTGCTAATTATTAATTGAAGTAAGAGGCTTGGTTGATTGTGGGAGCTACCTGGGTAAGGCTAATTGCATTTGCGATAGTGGCATGTAGCATGTTTGTTTTTTTTCGCTATATAGTCAACCAAACGGAGTCCGCCGATCCTTCAGCGTCCAGCCATACTGAAAACATTTCAAGGTCTGAAACAGAAAAAAATACCGAAGCAGTTCCGGCTATTTCTGAAGATTCTTTCGTGAATAATTCGGATCAAGAAGTTAAGAGTCGAATGTATCAATGGAAGGATGAGAAAGGCGTTATTCAGTACACTCAGGAACCGCCTCAAGAAAGAGAGTACGAAGAAATCGAAATTGTCACTGCCAAAGGCGAAGAAAGATATTCACCTGTGACTGCTTCTCCTTATTCGAACAGTTCTTCCGGTCAAACAAAACAGAAGACCAATCGAACAACTTCAGTTTCTAATAGTCCCACCAAAATTGAATTGTCGAGCCGCTGTAAAAGAAGCTATAGCCGGGTCGAACAGTTGGAAAGAAAAGTTGCGAACTCAAAAAACATAGTTGATAGTATCTGGCTTCAGGATTATTGTTCAGCGCTATCAGAATTTATTCATGAAGGCTGTGTTCTTCCAAAAAGTGAAGTAACCTATAACAGTTACTGTCCAGTGAGATTCAGACGTTAGAGGCTCTTAATCTGTGATTGAAAAAAAATGACTCGTAGCTTTATCGTTTTTGAGTTCCAGATAATGTCCTTTTTCTCTCCAGTCACTAAGCACTATTCTTTTAACTGTTCGACTTCTAACTGTTTCGATATTGTCTGGTTCTTCCAGATTTAATTTCAGTGTATGCTCGTCCGGTCGATGAGTATGTCCGTGAATCAGCCAGTCACAATTTAACTGGATAAACGCTTCTTCAACGGCTTTTTGATTCACATCCATAATTTCGGTTTGCTTGTCAGCTTGAGCTGCCTTACTTTGCGCTCTTACACTTGCTGCATACTCTTTCCTTTGAGCAAGGGTCATTGACAAGAATTTCTGTTGCCAATCTGCACTGCGAACCATTTTTCGAAAGTTCTGGTAATCAGTGTCATCGGTACACAAACTATCTCCGTGCATGATACTGATATTATGATTTTGCCATGAAATATTAGCTGGGTCATCGAGTAGATTCGCGTTGCAGGCTGCAATAAACTCGGCTCCAAGAAGAAAATCACGATTTCCATGCAGGAAAAATAACTCACCACTATTTCTGGAATATTCTCTGAATAATTCGGTTACTTGGCGGGCCAGTTCACTATCATCGTCGTCTCCAATCCATACCTCAAATAAGTCTCCTAATACATACAGTTGACTGGCTTTTGGCGCGATTTCCATCATGTAGTAACGAAACAAAGCCATCAGATGGCTTTGCGGTGTTTCCAGGTGGAGGTCTGAAATGAAGTGGATAACTTGGCTCATTGGCTGATCGATTTTTAGTTGTCTTATGATTTTGCTTGACTGTGATTTGGAGTCTGCATCCTATTCAAAGTGCTTATTTCAATTCGATAAACTGGATAAGCACTCGAATACATCTGACTCAATACAAAAAACAGGGTGAAATAAAAGCGCGCTACTACTCTTCAATAGTTACCTTGTTTATCTCTACCGTTTCAGTGGGAACATCCTGCATGTTTCCTCTGAAACCTGTGTTGACTTCCTTAATCTGGTTCACCACAGTCATTCCTTCAACCACCTCTCCAAATACTGCATAACCCCAGCCTTGCATTGTTTCTGCGCTAAAATCCAGGAAGTCATTATCTTTAACATTAATGAAAAACTGGCAAGTTGCAGAATGCGGATCCATCGTTCTGGCCATCGCTACTGTGCCTGTCTTGTTCGACAATCCATTCTGAGATTCACAGGAGATGGGAGATTTGGTTGGCTTTTGTTTTAAATCTGCATCAAATCCACCCCCTTGAATCATAAAATTACTGATTACTCGGTGAAAAATTGTACCGTCGTAATGACCTTCTTTTGCATATTCCAGAAAGTTCGCTACAGACTGTGGCGCTTCTTTTTCAAACAGTTTGATTTTTATGTCACCATAGTTGGTATGTAATGTAACCATTATTAAGGCCTCTGATAGTTTGTACTGAAGTCGATCTTACCTCATTACTCGTAGATTGAAAATTGAGTTTCTACTCAGAATGGTTCTTTTTACATTTATATGTTTGAAAATAAAAGAGTTTCGTGATTGTTAGCGGTATAGATTAAATGGCAATTTAAGTGCCAGAGTCTATACTCTTATGCAAGAATCCTGTTTGTCTGACCGGAGCTTTAATCTTATGAAAAAGCCTTTGGAGATGTTACTCGCAGCATTTCTGCTCTCATTCGGCTCCTCTAATGCATCAACAAATGAACCGCCAACCGCCGCGGACTTAATTGAGCTGCAGTTAGAAGATCTGGTTTCAATGGAAATTGAGATTGAAACCGCCGGAAAAAAAGATACTAAAGCACTTAACCTGCCATATGCTGCTTATGTGATCACTAAGGAAGACATCAGAGAATATCAGGTTCAAACCATTCCCGAAGCTTTAAGAATGGCGCCTGGAATTCTCGTTGAACAGATGGGCAGTCGAGAATGGGGGGTATCAATCAGGGGAGCCGGGGGACGTTTTTCCCGATTTGTACTCGTATTAGTCAATGGACGTTCGTTAAACAATACCATGTTTAGCGGAGTTAACTGGGATGAAATTAATCTTTCCCTTAACAATATTGAAAGAATAGAGGTCATTCGCGGGCCAAATGCTGAATCCTGGGGGGCAAATGCTGTTAATGGAATTGTCAATATAATTACCTCTAACCCGAGCGAACTTTCTACTAGCCGACTGTCATTGACAAAGAGTAACGACTCTAGCTATCGAGCCGAACTATCTCTGGGGCAGGAAATAAAAAATAACTGGTATCATTCTATTGCAATTAACTCTCATTCTGTAGAAGGATTGCAAAATCGAGATATGTCGCTCGAAGAGAACTCAACTTCCAGCTGGCGAACACAATACCACGTAGAAAAAGTTGAGAAGGCAAACCGGTTTTCAATTTCATTTGATAAAGCGTTCAATGAATCCTCTAACTTCTGGAGCGTATACAGTCTACCCGAACGAGATATTGAATTAATTGATGAAGAAAAAAATACCGAAGTGATTCAACTGGACTGGCAACATTGGAAGTCTGACAAGACTCAGATAAAGACCAGAGTATCAGCACAAAATACAAGTAGAGACAGTTTATCTTACCGGTGGGATTCTAAAAATTATCAGGCTGATGTGGATTTTCTACACATCTACGATCAACATCAACTTGGATTTGGTATTAATTTCAGACGTTCAATAGGGGTCCTGGCTACCAGTGACAGGTTACCTATTCATATTGAACCAGATAGAGTGGAGATTGATTATTCTGGAATATATTTTAATGGAAAATTTTCTATTCCTGACAAAAATCTGACACTGGTAACTGCGGCTCGCCTCGATCATAACTCTCAAACAGGTTATGAGTTTCAGCCATCAATGAGGCTGATGTGGAAAGCATCTGGTAAAGGGCGTGTATGGTATGCCTTGTCGCAAGCCTCTACAATACCTTCGGCTGTTGTTAACGGTGGTTCTGATGATATTTTCACCTACTTAACTCCGCAAGAAACAGGCTCACCATATCCGTTAGTAGTGTTTCGTGAAGAGCAGATAAGAAATATTGATGCAACAAGAGTCACGGCGCAGGAACTGGGCGGACGTTATGTATGGGAGCAAGCTCATATTGACGTAGCCTTATATGAATTCAGGTATAGTAATGAGTTGGCCGTTATTGAGTTAGGAGAACCTCAGATTTCTAACTGGCCTCCTGATGAAAGCTCCTTTTTGACTCAACGAGTAGAGTTGGCATCCAACTATAATTATAAGAGTCATGGTGCGGAAATAAGGTTTCTGGCCAGATTTAATCCTTCTTGGGATTTTGAGCTGGCTTACAGTTTTAATGATGTTGATGAAGAAGGTATTTATGGTGCGAAAAACCTTGCTTCGATTAGAAGTCAGTATCGTATCACGGAGGATTTTTCGGTTGCCCTTTGGTTTAGACACTCTTCAGGCAACGAGGTTTTGGCAACTGATAAATCTGATACCTATGATTTTATTTTCTCCTATCAGCTGATGAATCAATTGAAAATATTTTACACAGCTAAAAACATTGGTGAAGAGAGGTACTTAAACGGAATTCGCGAGTTCTTTACTCATGAATATCTTTATCTTGAAGAAAATCATCTGTTAGCCGTTGAATGGGTGTTTTGACGTGTCTTCTAAATTTCTTGCAAGATTTTTCGTTATTCTTTTTCTAAGCTATATTCCGGCTTTAAATGCTGCAGAGATACAGAAGACGGAAGCTTTAAAAGTCGCTTATCTTTATTACTTTTCAAAATTCATATCCTGGCCTGAGGAAGTTCAAAGTGAAATGGAAAGTCTCAATTTGTGCGCAGGTGAAGTCAATGAAAATATCAGATTTCAACTGGGAACAATTGATGGAAAGAAGGTTGGTCAGAAAACTCTCCATGTTGTTTATCTTGAACCTGATGATGATAGTCACTATGCGGATCGCGAGGATAAAAATGAATCCGTGATCGAAAGATGCAATATATTGTTTGTAAGTAATAATATGATTGACTGGTATCACGAGCGACTAGCCAGAGTACCGGAGCACGCCCTGGTAGTAGCAGAGTCTGAATCTGTAGCAAGACGTGTTATTTTGCTTCATCGATCGGATAATAAGCTTAAATTTGAAATTGATAATGATATTGCAATTCAAAAGGGATTGAAGATCAGTTCGAAGCTACTCAAGCTTTCTCAGGAGAAAAGCAGATGAGAAAGCTTTTTCTTAATGCTTCGATCCGAGATAAAATTATTATCATCACCTGTTTGATAAGCTTTACTGTATCTTTGATGATGACTGTCGTTTTGGCTTTTCAAGAGTACTATCGTGCACAGCAAAACTTTTACAAAAGAATAACTCTTGAAGCCCAGATTATAAGCGATAATATTGGTTCAGCAGTCCTTTTTAATGACAGGGATACACTAGCTGAAACAAGTAAGAGTTTTTTTCAGGATAGGTCAATCCTTTCTGTGTCGGTTTTTGATGAAGAAGGTGTACTTTTCTTTGAGTCTATAAGAGAGGAAAGGTTGAATGACAACCCTGCTGTCCTAAAAGACGCCTCAAGCCGAAGTCGAGGTAATCTTCATTTGGAAACAAAAGAGTCGATAACTCTGGTTGACAAGGGAATCGTTGTAGATGAAGAGAGAGTCGGTACTTTACAAATTAGTGCAATCAACTATCAGTTAGATTCAATAATACATAATATTTTTACAACAATGGCGTGGAATATTGTGCTTTCGGTTGTACTGGCAAGTATTCTGGCCGCATTTCTACAGAAGTTGATATCTGCACCTATTTTGAATCTATACAAAACTTCAAAGTTAGTCGCAAAAACTCAAGACTACTCGGTCAGAGCCAGGCAACATAGTCAAGATGAAGTCGGGAGTCTGGCAAGTATGTTTAATCAGATGTTGGAAAAAGTTGAGCAACGTGACGAAAAGCTGGAAAAGCTGGTTGAGCAACGAACCTTTGAACTTGAAAAGTTGGCTGAAGAGTTCAAACATAGGGCCTTTCATGACTCGTTGACAGGTTTACCAAACCGGGCATTGCTTTCGGAAAGGTTTGACCTTGCAATCGAGCATGCTAAACGAAGGCAGAATAAGTTTGCGTGCTTGTTGTTAGATTTGGATAACTTTAAGACGATCAATGATAATAAAGGACATAGTTATGGCGACCAGCTTCTTATAGAAGTTGCCAATCGTCTTAAAAACACAATTAGAAGAGAGGATCTGGTTGCCAGATTAGGAGGCGATGAGTTTGTAATCCTTCTCAGCGACATTGAGGGAACGGAAGGTCTGTATTCCTTGCTAGAAAAAATTATTGAGGCGGTCGGTAAGGAGTTTTACGTCAATAATGAAGTGGTCAGAACCGGAGTGAGCATTGGGGCCAGTCTTTTTCCTGATCATGGATCCACAATGAATTCTATTAAAAGAAAAGCAGATGTTGCAATGTATAGAGCAAAGGATGGCGGTAAAAATTGCTTCTATATTTATACACCAGATATGCAAGAAGATGTCAGGTATCGGTTAATGATTCAGAATGATCTGGAGACTGCGATACAAGAAGAACAGCTTCTCCTCTATTTTCAGCCAAAAATTCACAATAAGGCGAAACTAATTAAAGGTTGTGAAGTGTTAGTGAGATGGGAACATCCAAAAGAAGGTTTTCTTTCTCCTGGAGAGTTCATACCTTATATGGAAGAGAGTTCGCAAATAATATCTCTTGACTACTATGTTGTTAAGAAAGCGTGTGAGACTATAAAAAGATGGCAATCTTCTGAATTATCTGAAATCTCTTTGGCTGTAAACCTTTCGGGACGTCATTTTACCAACTATCGAATTGTCGATAAAATCAAGGGTTTGATTGATGATTTTTTTATCAATCCCGGATTACTTGAAATTGAAATAACCGAAGCCGTATTAATCGAAGATCCGGAGGTTGCGCAAAGTGTAGTAAGCGCGCTAAAGAGGTTAGGGGTCCGGCTTAGCCTGGATGATTTCGGTACAGGATATTCATCCCTTAACTATCTGAGAACTTTGCCTATTGACTGTATTAAGCTGGATCAATCCTTTATTCATTCAGTCGATGTCAATGAGCAAGATAAACGACTGATTAAGGGAGTTGTTTCTTTAGGAAAAGGGCTGGGTTTGGAGCTTGTTGCCGAGGGTGTCGAAACTGCAAGTCAATTGAATATTCTGGAGTCACTTGGTTGTGACTATGTTCAAGGCTATTATTTTCTCAAACCTGTTTCTGAAAAAGAGTTCATCCAATGGTATGAAAAATATACCAGAAGGATGTGACAATGGTGATTACACTTTCTTATTGGAATGTCTTACCTGCTGTCATTGAGCGTTTCAATTGAATTAATAGAATTTTTTTCACACTCTATTTACGTTTGGCAAATGTTTGACATAGGCATCTCAACTTCACATTTATTAATTTCATTGGAATAGACGTGATTTAGCATTTCAACCTATTTATAATGGAAGAAAGGCTAGGCGCTACCTGGTTAAATTTTAGACGCCTTTTGAATGCTTTATTGCATGGAGAATTCCTTCAGAATAAGAAAGGTTGATTATTCAGGATGCATTATGTTTTATGGAGCATTCCTGCAGTAAGAGTTTGCTTGTAGTAAGAGTTTGCCTGTAGTAAGTGTAGTCCAAGTCAAGTTATAGAATATTTTCTGGTTAGGAGTAACATTGCAAATGTTGCAAATATACAACAGTATCTCGCAGTCAAAACAAATTTTTAAACCTATCGAGCCCGGTAAAGTACGCATGTATGTGTGCGGGATTACTATTTATGACTACAGTCATGTAGGGCACGCAAGAACTTTCGTTGCTTTTGATGTGATGACCAGATATTTGCGTTTTTCTGGGTATGATTTAACTTTTGTCCGAAACATCACTGATATCGATGACAAGATCATAGCTAGAGCGAATGAGAATGGTGAGTCCATAAGTGAACTGACTACTCGTTTCGAGAAAATCATGCATGAAGACTTTTCTGCTTTGGGAATGTTGAAGCCTGATGTTGAGCCCAAAGCAACCCAGTCTATTGATGAGATAATTGATATCATTGAAACCCTGGTCGATAAAGGTTACGCATATCAGGGAGATTCCGGGGATGTCTATTACCATGTTCCTAAGTTTGCGGAGTATGGAAAGCTATCCAAGCAGCACATAGAACAATTGCAGGCCGGAGAGCGCGTTGATGTTGCTACAGACAAAAAAAGCCCCCTTGATTTTGTCCTTTGGAAGAAAGCAAAGCCAGAAGAGCCTAGTTGGGACTCGCCATGGGGAGCCGGGAGACCTGGCTGGCATATTGAATGTTCGGCTATGTCAAAAAAGTGTCTGGGTGATCATTTTGACATACATGGCGGTGGTTCTGACTTGCAGTTTCCTCATCATGAAAATGAAATAGCACAATCTGAGGCGGCAAATGGCTGCTGCTTTGCTAACACCTGGATACATACAGGTATGGTGCAGGTGGATAAGGAAAAGATGTCCAAATCTTTGAACAACTTCTTTACTATTCGTGATGTATTAAAACAATTTCGTCCAGAAGCTGTTCGTTTTTTCATGGTAAGTAGTCACTATCGTAGTCAGCTTAATTATAGTGAAGATAACTTGAAAGCTGCTGACGCTGGTCTGGAGAGACTATATTTGTCTTTAAGAGATTTGGAGTTGACGGAGTTGCCCGTTGTTAGTGATGACAATGCTTTTCTGAAAAAATTTAAGCTGGCTATGGATGACGACTTTAACACCCCGGAAGCGATAGCAGTCCTGTTTGAATTAGCCAAAGAAATCAACCGCCTGAAGGGCGATGATGCTGATAAAGCACGCGAAAGTGCTGCTGTTTTAATTATGCTGGGTGAAGTCCTTGGTATTTTGCAGCAAGAGCCTGAAGCGTTTCTCAAGTCTTCAGCCTCTGATGAGGAGTCTGATGCGGCGGAAATAGAGGTTTTAATTGAGCAGCGTAACATGGCTCGAGCTGAAAAGAACTGGGCGCTTGCCGATGAGATCAGAGACAAACTATTGAAGGACGGTATTGTGCTGGAAGATAAGGGAGGAGTTACCAGTTGGCGTAGGGAGTAATACCGCTTCTTGAAGAATTGCTGTTTTGGTGGTTAGGTCACGAAAAGGCTACATTAGTCAGCGTACACTTGTTCGCTAAGGTCGTACCAGTTCAACATGGTAAACAAGGGATAATAGCGCGTTTTTAATCTGGGGCTATTAAGTCCGTAATTTACCAGTGATGGATCAAAGCGCTTATCGCCATAATCCCGCTGTCTTAAAAAGGTTTTTATCTATGAGTCGTACTGAGTCGTTTACACGCGAAGAATTAATTGCTTGTGGAAAAGGAGAGCTGATTGGTACTGCTACCGAAGGTCGACCAATTGCTCGTTTACCGCTTCCAAATATGCTAATGATGGACCGCATCACCTGCATCAGCGATGAGGGAGGAGCATATGGTAAGGGACAGGTTGTCGCGGAGCTTGATATTAACCCTGATCTTTGGTTTTTTGGCTGTCATTTTGAATCAGATCCTGTGATGCCTGGGTGTTTGGGCCTGGATGCAATGTGGCAATTAACTGGTTTCTTTTTGTCCTGGATGGGTTATCCAGGCAAAGGGCGAGCGCTAGGTGCGGGTGAAATAAAGTTCGTTGGACAGGTTTTGCCGACTGCTAAGTTAGTTAAATATGTGGTCGACATCAGACGAGTCCTCAGAAAAGGTTTGTCGATGGTTATTGCAGACGCCACCATGTTTGTGGACGGTAGAGAAATCTACACTGCAAAAAATCTCAGGGTCGGGTTGTTTGAATCCACTGATGATTTCTAAATTAAAATACTTTGATAGAGCTGAGTAGCTAGTTAAAGTATGGCTTAGAACAGAATTTATTAAAGAGGAATAATCATGAAACGAGTAGTTGTTACCGGAATGGGAGTTGTCTCCTGCCTTGGAAATGACGTCGAGAGTGTTAAAGAGTCATTGATACAAGGTCGTTCCGGCATTCGCTTTATGGAAAAATATCAGGAAATTGGCTTGCGTAGCAATGTGGCTGGTAGACCAGATATTAATGTCAGTGAGCATATTGATCGTAAAGTGATGCGTTTTATGGGCGATGCTGCGGCATACACTTATATTGCAATGAAGCAAGCGATAGATGATGCCGGTTTGAGCGAAGAACTGGTTTCGAATCCTCGTACCGGAATTATTACTGGTTCTGGAGGCGGCTCGCAAAAAGCACAGGTAGAATCAGTTAATATTTGTCTCGAAAAAGGTGTAAAAAGAGTGGGGCCCTACGCTGTACCCAAAACTATGGCTAGTACTACATCAGCCTGTTTGGCCACGCCATTTAAAATTAAAGGTATTAACTATTCGATCACTTCTGCTTGCGCTACCAGTGCTCATTGTATCGGCAATGCGTTTGAGCAGATTCAACTGGGTAAACAGGATATTGTGTTTGCCGGTGGTGGTGAAGAAGAAGACTGGCGTTTAACACTTTTATTTGATGCGATGGGGGCATTGTCTTCCAAATACAATGAAACTCCTGAGACTGCTTCAAGGCCTTATGATGCGACGCGTGATGGATTTGTTATTTCATCTGGCGGTGGAATATTGGTTCTGGAAGAGCTGGAACATGCAAAAGCACGTGGAGCCAGAATCTATGCTGAAATTGTTGGCTATGGTGCAACTTCCGATGGTTATGATATGGTTGCCCCTTCTGGAGAAGGAGCTGTTAGATGTATGCAGCAGGCTATTGCAACGGTAGAAGGTGATATCGACTATATTAATGCACATGGCACCAGTACTCCGGTGGGAGATACGCAGGAGCTAGCAGCTATTAAAGAAACTTTCGGTGATAAATTGCCTAAAATTGGCTCTACCAAATCTCTAGCGGGTCACTCTCTTGGTGCAACCGGTGTGCATGAAGCGATTTACAGCCTGATTATGATGGATAATGATTTTATTGCTGGTTCTATAAATATTAATGAGCTAGATCCAGACGCAGAAGGCTTGCCTATCGTTCAGAAAACTGAAGATGCTAAACTTAATCGAATACTATCCAATAGCTTTGGTTTTGGTGGTACCAATGCGAGTCTGGTTTTTGAGAAACTACAGGGCTAGAGTTGATTGTTTTTTGAGCAGGCTGGTTTGTTTGGTAAATAAGAAAAGCGCCTTAGTGGCGCTTTTTTGCAATATCGGGTTAGAATATAACAAAATCGGATAAAACATTAATGGATCTGGGAAGCATTTGGCTCGAATAAAGCAGTTTCTTATATGGGCTTTGGTGGTGGTGGTATCTCAATACTGTACAGGTATTGTGTTCGCCAGCCCGGATAATGCTATTGATTTAATCGATCCATTCGCACCAGACAAACCTACTTTCAATATTCCAGACGACTTCTATGGTCGCGTACCTTTTAAGCATATTCAGTTTTTAGCATTCCCTTCGGCCCAGTATACAGACACACAGATTCTATCGGGAATAGAAAAAGGGTGGCAGGATTTGCCGGAAAACTTTAGTCCTGATCCTAAAACAACCTATTGGTTTAGGGTAAGGATAGAAACGGCTCAGCAGCAAAAGCATTGGCTGGTTACTCCCGGCCTATGGCACAAGAGTCAGGCATTTGTTCGCAACGAGCAAGGCAAATGGAATAGTTTCAATACTAGTGTTTTCACCCCTGTATCAGAGCGACAATATCCGAGTCACTGGCCGATGCTTGTATTGGATATACCTGACGAGGGGATAACTCTGATTTTTAAGAATCAGGGGTTCAGATTCGGCCGCGATCCAATTGCACAACAAATACAGCTATTTTCCGAACCGCAATATCTTAAGCAAGTAGCCTCAGAAGAGAGAGTGCAGGGTGGCTACATGGGGTTTGCTATTGCGATTGCAGGTTTTCATCTGGTTTTATGGATCTGGTTCAGAGAGAAAACCTATTTGTGGCTAGTTGTTGCCATGATTGGCGGTCCGGTATTTTACCATGCGCTATTGGGCTTAGGTTTTACAGATCTCTGGCCAGAGTGGCCAGTGTGGAATGAGTATTCTTCTAGTCTGCTGGCCGCAGTGATTCCAGCGCTCTATCTTAGGTTCGGTGCCAGCTACCTTAATATTGGAACTTATTTACCTAAAGTTAACAGGATTGTAATACAGCTATTTTACCTGATATTAGCTTCTTCCCTGGCTGTGTTTTATCAGGGGATTGATTTACTGTTTATTCAAGCGATATTAACTACTTTAGCTTCTATCCTGCTTTTAGTTTCATCCATCTATCTAGCACTAAGAGGAAAACGTTACGCTTGGTATTTTGTTGCAGGAAACGGGATCATCTTGCTGGTCTTATTCTTCTGGCCATTTCTGGAAATTGGCAATATTGCAATGGATGATTTGCCTTTTTCCATTGTGAGCCTTTCTCAATTTGGTTCTGCCTGGCAAGGGATTTTGCTTGCGCTGGGAATGGTCGACAGGATGCAGTCTATGAAACAGACATTGTTAAAAAGGGAACTTGACTCGGAAAGGCAGGCTGTTAAACATGCGCAACAAACCAGAGCCTTGATTCAGGCACAAAATGAAGAGCTCGAATCATCCAACAAAGCGTTAAAAGAGCTCGATGATATGAAAGATGAGTTTCTTGCGCGGACTTCTCATGAACTAAATACGCCGCTAAATGGAATTATAGGGCTCTCACAGGTTTTGCTGGATGAGGAAATCGAGCTTCGTCCAAATGAACGCAAGGAATATATCGAACTGATTGCGCAAAGAAGTGAGCATTTGAAAGAGCTGGTTTCCGAGTTACTGGAGTTTGTTAAAACACGGAAAGAAGTCATCAATCTATATAAAGAAAAGATCGATATTAGTTCGCATATTGCGAAGATCGTTCTGACATTTCAGCCTCAAGCAGAAAACAAAGGCCTCTATCTGAAGCTTTTAAACAGCATTCCCGTTATCGTTAATGCGGATCCGCGTCGAATGAGACAGGTTCTGACAATATTATTAGATAATGCATTGAAATATACCGATCAAGGCGGGGTAAAAGTCAGTATTGAGCCGGAAGAGAGTTCGGTGGTCATTAAAGTCACTGACACCGGTATTGGTATCAGTGAAGAGCATCGTAATACAATTTTTGAACCCTTCAAGCAGCTCAAGCAAAATAACAAAACCAGGGAAGGGGCAGGGCTTGGCCTATCTATATGCAAGCATTTAATAGAACTTCATGGCGGAAGTATGTCAATCGAGTCGAAAATAGGAAAAGGCTCTTGCTTTTCAATTTCTTTACCCAAAAAATAACCGACTTAATTATTTGCCTGCTTTAAGCTGATTCACAGATATCGACAGGTTACAGAAACCCTGTGAGCAATTATTTTTTAGTAGTATATAAATACATGAACTCCGAGGAAAGAATGACAGTTGAAAGTCAACAAGATCTTGACGGAATATTGCAGGCGGGAAAAGTCGTAGCCCACGTCCGTAATGCTATGTTAGAAGCCGTAGAACCGGGAATAACAACGGCCGAACTAGACAACTTGGGTGGCGAGCTATTGGCAAAGTTTGGAGCTTTATCTGCGCCCAAAACTGTTTACAATTTCCCCGGTGAAACCTGCATTAGTGTTAATGAAGAAGCCGCTCATGGAATACCTGGCAAAAAAGTTATACAAAAAGGAGACATTGTTAATGTGGATGTCTCAGCACAGTTGAATGGGTACTTTGCTGATACCGGCGGGACAATTGTTGTCCCGCCTGAATCCAATAATAAATTACGATTATGTAATGCGACGAGATTAGCGCTAAAAAATGCATTGACTGAGGTCAGAGCAGGTCGTTTTATCAATCAAATCGGTAAAGCTATTCAGCAGACGGCTAAAGCTCATGGTTTTAAGGTTATTAAAAACCTTGCCGGGCACGGGGTTGGTCGAAGTTTACACGAAGAGCCGACGGATATTGTGAGCTATTTTGATAGCTCAGATAAGCGCCAGTTAAGGTTAGGCCAGGTTATCGCGATAGAACCATTTCTCTCCACTAGAAGTACCTGGGTTCGAGAAAAAGAAGATGGGTGGACCTTAGTTGGACACTCTGGAAATCTTTCTGCACAATTTGAGCATACGGTGATTGTCACCAATGGTATGCCGATAATTGCGACTCTTTAACGCTGATATATAAACCAGTTACACACAGGCTTTAATAGTGAGGTGGCGGAGTTTCCAGGTTTGCATCAATTACATTCGGTTCCTGCAATGAATCGACCTGTGCGTTGAGTTTTTCGATCAGACTAATTAGCTTGTTAATATCTTTTTGCTGCAATATCAATGAATGATTTAACTGATCAACCAGCTCTTCCTGAAACATTAACTTGGTTTCAAGCTCTTCGATCCTTGATTCCAATAAATCTGTGGTTTCTTTATCTTGCATCATTAATTCTTCAAACTGGAGTGGTTGGTATTCTGATCTAGCAGGGCCGCGACCTCTTTTTCTATATCCTCAGGTTTGTCTTTCGGCGCGAAACGCTTAAGTACTTTTCCTGACTGGTCAACCAGAAATTTTGTGAAATTCCATTTGATTGAACGAGAGCCTAGGATTCCGGGGGCGCTTTCTTTTAGATATTCATAGAGCGGCTCAGAATTATTGCCGTTAACATCAATTTTTGCAAACATCGGAAAACTAACCTTGAATGTTAAATCACAGAAGGTAGAGATTTCTTCGTTGCTACCTGGCTCCTGCTTTCCAAACTGGTTACAGGGAAAGCCGAGAACAGTAAAGCCCTTATCCTTATATTTTTCATATAACGACTCAAGCCCTTTGTATTGAGGTGTAAAACCGCACTTGCTTGCGGTATTGACAATTAGCAGAACTTTTCCCTTAAAGTCCGACAGCGGACGCTCTTCGCCTTTTATATTGCGTACTTGAAAGTCATAAATACTGCTTGTCATCTGTATTCGCCCTGTGATTGTTTCTAATTGATAGCATATGGATATTACACTTTATCGATTGATTTGATAAGCTTTGGCTCTTGCCAGATAAAATTGATAGTTAAACGATTACTAAAAAATAGGCTAATTCAATGAAACATATAAAACGCTTTTTGGGATTTACTTGTATTGCTCTGTGTTCACTTCAAAGCTTTTCCTCTTTTGCGTATTCTGAAGAAGAGACAAAAATCGTTGCCCAGTTAAGGGATCAGGCTCTAGGGAGTAACCTTGCATATGAAATTCTGGAGTCTCTGACTACCGAAGTCGGGCCCAGGATGGCTGGTACACCGCAAGACGCATTGGCGGTTAAATGGGGGGTAGAAAAATTCAAAGCTCTTGGTTTTGACAAGGTTTGGACAGAGCCGGTGACTTTTGACACATGGATTCGTAAATCGGAAGCTGCCGAGATTGTTGCACCATTCAAACACCAGCTGAATATTACTGCTTTGGGGTTTAGTGTTCCAACTCCTGACGAAGGTATCGAAGCTGAAGTAATTCATTTCAACACTATTGAAGATTTAATCGAAGCTGAAGAAGGTATCGCTGACGGAAAAATTGTTTTTATCAGTCGCAAAATGGAGAGATTCCGCGATGGTAAAGGGTACGGTCCGGCTGTTAAAGCCAGAAGTACTGGCGCGGTAGAGGCTGCCAGGAAAGGGGCTGTTGCTGTAGTTATTCGTTCAATTGGTACAGACTCGCACCGATTACCCCATACCGGAATGATGCGTTATAAAGAAGGAATAAAACAGATACCGGCTGCAGCAATGTCTAATCCCGACGCAGATCTGATGTTGCGAATATTCGAGCGCGGCAAGCCAGTAACTATGAAGCTGAGTCTGAATTCTCACGCGGGACCGGAGTATACTTCTCACAATGTTATAGGAGAAATGACAGGTTCAGAATTTCCTGATGAAAAGGTCATTATTGGTGGGCACCTGGACTCCTGGGATTTAGGTACTGGGGCCGTGGATGACGGTGCTGGAGTGGCGATTACTATGGCAGCAGCCAAAATCATAGGCGATGCAAAAGTTCGGCCAAAGAGAACTATTCGGGTTGTGCTATTTGCTAACGAAGAGCAAGGTCTAGTGGGGGCAAAGGCCTATGGTAAAGCACACGCGAATGACATCGCTAATCACGTAACAGGAGCAGAGTCAGACTTTGGCGCAGGACCGATTTATGCCTTTTCTTCAAATGTCGCGGCAGACAACATGCCAGTCGTTCATAAAATGGCAAAATTAATGAAGCCTCTCGGAATTGAATATGTAGACAACAATGCTGGGCCTGGACCCGATCTTTGGCCTGTCTATAATGCAGGCATGTCGGTATTTAGTTTAAAACAGGACGGTACCGACTATTTTGATTTACACCATACAGCAGATGATACTTTGGATAAGGTAAAGCCTGAGAACTTAGCTCAGAATACGGCTGCATATGTCGTTTTCGCTTACCTGTCAGCTAATAGTGAACAAAAAATCAGCCGTTAGGCTCAAATTTAAATAACATTTACGGGAAGAATTTATGTCAGATTTGGTTTTAGTTGAACAGCAAGGGGCTGTGCTGGAAATCCAGATTAATCGTCCGGATAAAATGAATGCATTAACTGATGCCATGTATGCCGACCTGGTTGCTGCTTTCAAAAAGGCTGAACAAAGCAAAGAAATCAACGTTGTCTATTTGCGTAGCAGTGGTCCTCACTTTAGTGCCGGTAATGATCTGGCCGATTTTTTAGAAACGGAATTTAACCTCGAGAGTAATGTGGTTCAGTTTTTACTGACCTTGGCGCAAATGACCAAGCCGGTTGTGGCTGCAGTCAATGGTGCTGCTGTAGGAATAGGGCTGACCATGCTGTTGCATTGCGATATTGTTTTTGCATCGGCTGATGTAAAGTTATCGGTCCCATTTATTAAACTGGGTTTAACTCCTGAAGGGGGATCAAGTCAACTACTGGCTGCTCGTTGCGGTGACTTAAAAGCAAACGAGTGGCTATTAACCGGACGAAATATTCTTGCCAATGAAGCAGAGAATACAGGCCTGGTTAATCAAGTTTTTGAAAATGTTGATACTTTGTGGGATGAAGCTGGGGCGCTGGCACAGAAAATGAGCAAAAGTTCGCAGGATGTTCTTGTTGCTTCAAAGCTTCTACTAAAAGGAGAGCAAGTGTCAGATGTCGTTCAGCTTATTAAAAAAGAAGCGACGATTTTTGGGCAAAGATTACAGAGTCAGGAAGCCAAAGCTGCATTTGATGCGTTTTTGAATCGATAATCATATCTAATTAAAAATCAGAAAAAGCCGCTTGCTAGCGGCTTTTTATTTCAGATTAAAAAATAGCAGACTAAAGTAATCAAAAATGTTCCCAGCAGATTGAGCGCAAAGCCATTTCTCACCATTTGCTGGATTGGAACTCTTTCACTGCCATAAACAATTGCATTTGGTGCGGTGGCCACAGGAAGCATAAATGCACAACTGGCGCTCATTGCCGCCGGCAACATTATGAGCGCCGGATCAATTTTCGCGCTTAGAGCGGCTGAAGCTAAGATGGGCATCAGTAGTGCAGTGGTTGCCGTGTTACTGGTCATCTCTGTCATAAAGGTTACGGTAAAGGCTACTGCCATGATTAACAGAAAGATTGGAAGCACTGTGACTCCCGCCAACTGATTGCCGATTAGCTCGCTTAGTCCGCTAGCTGCAAAGGCTTTCGCAATACAGATTCCACCAGCGAATAGAAGTAGTACTCCCCACGGAATTTGATTAGCGGTTTTCCAGTCCAGCAGGCGTCCATCTTTGCCGTCTGGAATGATAAACATAGCAATACAAGCCAACATGGCGACGCTGGCATCATTTGCCGTTGTCAAACCGGTAAGTTCCCGCCAACCGCCAAAAGGTTCTGAGCGAGTGATCCAGAGTAAAGCGGTTACACCAAACACCCACATGACTCTCTTCTCTATGGTGGTCCACTTTCCTGTATCAGGCACGCAGATCGTCTGTTCTGATTTAATGTGACGGGTGATCCATAACATCATCAGTGGTATGAATAAGATAATGAGTGGAACAGACCATTTCATCCAGCTTAAAAAACCGAGAGACTGACCGCTGACTTCGCCATATGTAGAAAGGAACAGGGCATTTGGTGGAGTGCCAATCGGCGTGCCTATTCCGCCAACGCTTGCCGCGTAGGCTATCCCAAGTAGCAAAACGGTAGTGAGCTGTTTATCTTTTACATTCTCCATGGTGGCGAGAGCAACAGGCAGGAGCATCAATGTGGTTGCGGTATTGGAAATCCACATGCTAAGTAATGCGGAGGCTGCCATAAACCCCATTACCAGCCTGCGAGGGGAGGAGCCTCCGAATAAATTTACCATAATCAAAGCTATTCTACGGTGGGCTCCTGAATAAGACATTGATTGTGACAAGATGAAGCCGCCAAGTAACAGCAGTATGAGATAGTGTCCATAGGCTTGAGCTACTTCTGATGGTTTGAGTACTCCGGTAAGCGGAAATATGGCTAGCGGGAGCAATGAAGTGATCGGTATTGGTATTGGCTCAAAAATCCACCAGACGGCGCATAGTAAAGTGGTAGCGGCAACGATAGATACCGATGTACTCATATCTAGCTGGTTTAATACTAGACCCAGCAGAAGGCTAATCAGTGGAGTTGTCCAAAGGAGGTGGTTTTTAAGCTTTTGCATTTTATTGAGGTAACAGTTAGTTTTTTTTAGTTAAATAGAGTCTACACTTAACGTATCTTAATCAACAATAGGAATATTGGACCCGCTTTCAATGAGGATAGAAGAACTAGGCTTGGCAATAGGGGACGCTATGCAGATTCAAATTGGCGACAGCGCTGAACAGCGTTATCCTGTTAAGTATTATGGTTGCAATCCCAAGGGGAGTGTAATTGTTTCTGCGCCCAAGACTGGAGCGGACAAATTGATGTTTATCCGCGAAGGTCAGGTAGTAACAATGCGTTTCGTAGCCAAGAACGTTGCATCGGGTTTTACCACTCGAGTGCTAGTTACACGTGGTCAACCATACCCTTATTTGCACCTTGATATTCCGAAAGAGATTCAAACAGTTGAGGTGAGAAAAGAAGTTCGGGTTGCGACAGCCTTGTCTGTTACTGTGATTAACAAGACGCACAGTTCTCCCGCTTTGGGAGGTAAGGTAACTAATATGAGTTGTTCTGGATTTCGCCTTGAAAGTAGTATGAAAATGGCGCTACAGGACAACAAGCTTAACGTTACCATGAAGTTTAATATTGAGGGCATAGAAAAACTGGTCACTATGGATACTGTGGTTACTTATGTTAAGGAAAAACCGGAAGAAGAGCTTTATATTTATGGGGTCAATATCGATGATATTGATGATGATGATATGATTAGTTTGCGCGCATTTGTTTATCAGGAATTATTACGAAGTTTACATATGATTTGAATTACTTTTCTTGCTATATACAAAGCTAAAATCTGATATTTTAGAATTTTAAATAGAAGACAAAAAAAGGAGACAGAAAAGTCTCCTTTTTTTGGCTTATGAAACTTAAGTTTTGCTTATCCTTGTGCATCCAGGAATTTCTCTGCATCCAGCGCTGCCATACAGCCCGCAGCAGCAGAAGTCACTGCTTGTTTATACACCTGATCGGCAACATCGCCTGCGGCATAAACTCCTTCGACACTCGTTGCTGTAGCATTGCCTTGTAATCCACTTTTAACTTTTAAATAGCCATTTTCCATTTCCAGTTGACCGGCAAAAATATCCGTATTTGGCTTATGGCCAATGGCGATAAATACACCATCCAGGTCCAGCTCCTGAGTCGACTCATCTTTAGTGCTTTTAATGCGGATCCCGGTAACTCCCATGTTGTCGCCCAGTACTTCATCCAGAGTGTTATTCCAGTGGATTGTCACGTTGCCATTTTTGGCTTTTTCGAACAGGTGGTCCTGAAGAATTTTTTCGCTTCTTAAGGCATCTCTTCGGTGAACCAGATGAACTTCAGATGCAATATTTGAAAGGTACAGCGCTTCCTCAACAGCAGTGTTTCCACCACCTATCACTGCAACTTTTTTATTGCGATAGAAGAATCCATCACAGGTCGCGCAGGCTGAAACTCCCTTACCTTTAAAGGCTTCTTCCGACTCCAGGCCAAGATACATCGCTGAAGCGCCAGTTGCTATGATCAACGCATCTGCAGTGTAAGTTCCCTGATCTCCGGTTAAAGTAAAAGGACGTTTTGATAAATCTGTTGTGTGGATATGGTCAAAGATGATTTCGGTACCAAACCTAACCGCGTGCTTTTCCATACGATCCATCAATTCTGGACCCTGAACGCCTTCATTGTCACCCGGCCAATTGTCAACATCAGTTGTAGTGGTTAACTGTCCTCCTTTTTCCATTCCGGTAATAATCACAGGCTCCAGGTTGGCACGAGCCCCATAGACCGCCGCTGAATAGCCAGCAGGTCCTGAGCCTAGGATAAGTAGTTTGCAATGGCGCGATTGAGGCATTATTTACTCCAGATTCTTTGTTTGTTTATCCATGCTTTCTAGCAAGCAGGTTAATTCTTTCTTTAATATTAATGACCGTAGATTCTAGGAGGCTTCTACGACCGACTCAAGTAATCTTATTTAATCCCATTCATTGCCTTAGGCAATAAGCAGTTTACTTATTCTTTTTGTTTGAAAAATGACCAGTAATTCGCTGGGAAGTCCGCAAATGCTTACTTTATTACCACATTAGATCATCGGGGATCTGATAATCAGCGTAAGGATCATCTTCGTCCACTTCTTCGGTACGATCATTGATTAATACCAGATATTCCGGTGAGCGCTCGTTGATTTTGTCTGCTACGGCTTTCGGAACCAGGTGATATTTTTCATCCATCACAGCTATCGCAAGCTGACCATTGGTCAGGTAACGGTGAACCTGATTGGATACCTCGAAGGATTTTATTGCCCCTTTATCAGAAAAATTAAACTTTATTGCAGGTTTACCCATTGACTGGCTGTTTACCTCAATAAGTTGACGTATTTGAGCTTGGATCGCTCTTTCTTCAGCTTTAGCGTTTTTTTCCTGATTCAACTGGCGTGCTCGTTCAGCCTGTTCAGCCATCGCCTGCTGGGCTGCAAGTTTGCTTTCATCGACCGTCTCGACTTTTTGCTTACGCGCAATTTTCTTCTGTTTGCGCTTGGCACTGTTGATTTTGTTGGCTTTGTCCTTGCTGGCTAAACCGGCTTTGAGGAGTTGTTCTTGTAAAGAGGCCATAATTTATACTGTAGCTTTTAAATGGATATCGCGCATATTTGGGGATTTTTAGCAGAAATTCAAGTAGCATTTTAAGTGTTTTATTTTTTTAAGTAAGATAATCTTCGGTTAACTACTAAGTTGCGCCCGAGCTGAGCTTTGAAGCGCTTTTATCTAAATTCGCAGGGATGACTGCGGCGTAGAGAAAGGGGAATGAAAGTGTCACACGAAAAAATAAGCTATGTTGAGTTTCCGTCCAGGGATCTGATTAAAACCAAAGCATTCTTTTCAAGAGTATTTGACTGGACTTTTACTGATTACGGACCTGATTATACTGCATTTAACAACCAGGGAATTGATGGAGGCTTCTTTACCTCAGATAAGACTGTTTCCACAGCAACAGGTAGTGCCTTAGTGGTTTTCTACAGTAAAGAGCTTGAAACGACCAAAGATAAAATTATCGAAGCTGGAGGAAAGCTAATAAAGCCAATATTCAGTTTTCCCGGTGGAAGACGATTTCATTTTGCCGATCCCAATGGCAATGAGTATGCCGTTTGGTCCGATAATTAAAAATTCTTTAACTATTGGCTCTAAACCAGGTTAGAGTCCTGAGTTGACGGGCTGGAAGTTGGAATGTCAGAGGAGCTAAAAAGCAATAATAGGCTCCGGTGATAAAGCTTGCAGCCGTTGTTATAAACCTTGTAACTAAATGAAATCATTGAATGTTTGTTTTCAATTTTCTCCAGCTCATTGTTAAGTGCTCAAAAAACCGACCATCAAACCGGTGCAATTATACTCGCAAT
The DNA here is from genome assembly GCF_015687155.1 of Aliikangiella sp. G2MR2-5. Taxonomy (GTDB): domain Bacteria; phylum Pseudomonadota; class Gammaproteobacteria; order Enterobacterales; family Kangiellaceae; genus Aliikangiella. Next base: position 492,386 of record NZ_JADPQF010000001.1, read on the forward strand.
ATTCTGAGCCAAAAATAATCTATCATTCATATCCTTAAGACGTCATTTCTATAAAACCTGGCTATTGCAAGATATTTAACTATTGAAGTGTGAAAACTGTTCACTAATTTGGAAATAATTATTATGCCTTTAGATTTATCTAAACTTTGTATTCGCTGGTTTTCCTTCAAGAACCATGAAATAGAAGTACTCAAATTTAGAAATTCCATTTATGTGGAGGAACAAGGAGTATGTGAATCCTTGACAAAAATAAGGGAAGATGAGGACGCTATTCATCTGGGCGCCTGGTATGACGGCGAACTTGTTTCTTCAATATCGGCTTACATTCTTGACGCTAATAGCGCATTGCTGAGAGAGGAGGTGTGTAATGGCGAACTCTCCTTAAGATATGGAATGAGAATGGAGTCTTCAAGTTTTAGAGGAAGCCACTTAAACAGTTTGCTCTGTAATTGGTTATGCAAAAGTATCTTCGAATGCCTTAGACCTGTTCGAACTTATGTTGTTTTGTATCCTCAACATTACTCACTACAGAAGTTCTATGAAAAGCGTTGGAATCACAGAGAATATAAAAAACACGAAGAACAAGTTGTATTGATGTGTGACGATGAAAAAGACAGGTTACAGCAATATCTGGAAAGTAGAAAAAGCCTCGCAAGATTAAAGCAGAAATACTTTAGCTCAGTAGAATTGCCTGACCTGTCGGGCTTTCTGTTCCAGGAAGGGCGAGAGGACTTGATCGCTTATCAATCTTTAATGCGGGAAAATCTTTATACCGAAGGACTTGATGTTGAACTAGATTTACCTCGACTATGTGCTCAGGCTCAACAACTATATGCAACACAAAAAGTCTTTATACATAAAATTCAAAAAATAGGAAAGATTCAGCGTTGGCTGGATGTAGGTTCAGGCGCGGGAGCCTACCTTAACTTGCTTAGTCGTGACCGCGAATTAGAAAATATCGAGTTTTCAGGTGTCGAAAGCGCCTCGTTATTACATCAGATCGCTCAAAAAAAATTCCCTGATATTAAATGGTATACAGGAAGTGCCTATCAAACTGATTTTGAACATGCATCATTTGACCTTGTTCATTGTAGTTTTCTGATGATCCACCTTTTATGTCCGTCACTGGCATTGGCGGAATTTAACCGACTCCTAAGAACAGGGGGGGTACTCTATGTTGTAGACGTTTACGATAGTTCTTTTAGGGGCCCTGAAGCGATGAGCAAAGTCGTACAAAGGCATTGTGAAATCTATGAAGGCGATCGAAACATAATGAATCACCTGCCAGAACTCGGTCGACAACACGGGTTTAAACCTTATCTAGAATATAATGTAATAGTTTCTTCTGAGCAGGTTGAAGTTTCCGAAGATGATTTAAATCTGGTGCTTGATAAAGATCTGTTACTGGATATGTTCGATTTTATTGCACAAAGAGAATCACTAGTGGAAGAGTACGCTTCGGCAAAAAAAAGCTGCAAAACAAGTTCTGAGCCCGTCAGTGTGAGTATTCAAACCCAGCTATTCATTAAGGTCTAAGTGCTACTCTCTATATCATATTCAATAGAAAAGCTCTCGTCGGGAGCTTTTTGTTTTCAATGATTTGTTAAGTAAGGTTCTGTCTTCAGTTTGACTAAACCCGGATTGGTACTAACTTTGTTGAATACCTGCCTTTATGGAGCCCCATGTTGTTAGCCGCTGCTTGCATCTCCTGATGGTAGGCTCACAAGCCGCTACGACCTGTCTCTTGTAAAATATCAAATATTTCAAAATGAGTTATTGTTGCAAACAGTTGAATAAGAAATTGCCAATTTCTTGCGAAAGGGAATAAACCAGACTAGCTTAATTATGTAATATTTTAAATTGTTCTATTTATTGTATTTGATGGCTTACGAAACAGTTTAATTAAAAAAATACTAACAAACTTGTTTTAAGGATATTCCATGTTAGATAGCTATAACTACAAAACTCTAAACGAGATTATTGGTCAAGCGGTTGTTGTTGAAGATAGAAAAGGAAATCAGGTTCACCTTATTATTGCTGAAGTAAATAAAGGGCAAATCGATGGGGAGCAGTGGGAAGCCTTTTCAGTAATTTATCAGGGGAAACCTGATTTTTCTGTGCCGCAGGGAACCTACAAGCTTCATCATCAAGCTTTTGGTGAAAAAGAACTGTTCTTGTCGCCAAATTCAGAAACTGAATATGAGACAGTAATTGCTCGAAGGCGAGATGCGAAATCAGATGTGGCTGTCGTATAGTGCGAACACTAATTATGACAGGGACGCCATTCCATCAAAAGGTAAATTTCATTTGTCTGAGTTTTGAGTTTAAACCCCAGCCGTTCGTAAAGTTTTTTGGCTGGATTGTTGTGTTCTACATGAATGGTAACAGGTTGATTCAGCTCGCGAGCTTGTTCAAAAAGTTTCTCGAAATAATAAGATCCAATTCCCAGATTTCGGTATTCGGGCATCAAGGCGATATCAACAATTCGTATTTCGCTTTCCCAGTAGTCTACAAAAAGACGACCCACTGGCTGATTTCCAACTTCAACAATATAAAACGAGCTGGTGTCATAATGTCGAGTGTAATGCTCCAGTTGTGCGCTAAATTGTTGAGAAATAAAGCGCTCTTTTTCTTCAACACTAAAGTTAGTCAGTGCCAGCTCGCTTTCGCGTGTCGAAGCGTACAACTGATGCATAAAGGAAATATCGTCACTTGAATATTTACGCAAAGAGATTTTGTTTTTCCAGTTTTTTATTGTCATGTGTAGTAGGTAGTTATTTTTAATAATTTGATTGTGGGGTGACTCACTTAATTTGTAAAGAGGAAACTGTTATGGCGGAACCTTTCTTAAGCGAAATTCGAATGTGGGGGTTTAGTTGGCCTCCTAGAGGATGGCAACAATGTGATGGACAGCAAATGCCGATTACACAAAATGAAGCTTTGTTCTCACTAATTGGAACAGCATATGGTGGAAACGGAACAACTACATTCGGTTTACCCGATTTGCGAGGACGTGCGCCTATTCATGCAGAAGGTGGACAAACTCGAATGGGGGAAACCAGCGGGTTAGAGAATGTCACTTTGAACATGTCGGAAATGCCGACACACACTCATGCTCTTAGAGGAACCACTGCAAACGCGAATGTTAATAACTTCTCCAGCAAAGTACTCGCTTCTGGATACCAATACGTTGGTCGTGAATCGAGGCAGGGTCCTAAAAACATGTATGCACCACCGGAAAACTTAACAGCACTTAGTTCTCAGAGCATTTCTGTTATGGGCGGAAATCAAGCGCATAACAATATACAACCAACATTGGTCGTTAACTTTTGTATTGCTGTTACCGGCTTATTCCCATCAAGAAATTAACTAATGGAGTTTGACTGATGAGTGAACCATATATTGGCGAAATACGTATGTTCGCTGGAAATTTCACGCCGCGCTCCTGGGCTAATTGCAGCGGACAGCTTCTTTCAATTGCACAAAATAATGCTCTGTTTGCTTTGCTGGGGACTACCTATGGTGGTGATGGTCGTACAACTTTTGCTCTGCCTGATTTTCAAGGAAGAATTCCAGTTCATCAAGGTCTGGGGCCAGGGTTAACGCCTCGAGTGATTGGCCAAAAATTTGGATCTGAGAAGGTAACTTTAAATGTTAATCAAATACCGAATCACAATCATGCTTTCGTTGCTAGTTTGAATGATGCAGATTCCAGTAATCCTGCCAGTGACGTTTTAGCATCGCAGTCTGATGGAGATAAGCCCTATGCGGGGGCTGCCTCTGATCCGGCTAACTTTCAACAACTCAACAGCCAGACTATCGGCTTGAGTGGTGGTGGGCTATCGCACACCAATATGATGCCTTCTTTGTGTGTGAACTTTATTATCTGCCTATTCGGGATTTTCCCGTCTCGAAGCTAAGGAGTCAAAAATGTCTGAACCATTTATCGCAGAAATTCGTATGTGGGCTTGCAACTTCGCTCCAAGAACCTGGGCTTTTTGTAATGGCCAACTGATGCCTATTTCTGAAAATACCGCTTTGTTTTCTCTTATCGGAAATATTTATGGAGGAGATGGTAGAACAACCATGGCCTTACCAAATTTGACAGATCGTGTACCTATGAATCCGGGAAATGGACCAGGATTAACACCCAGACGTCTCGGCGACAAAATAGGTATTAATGACGTTACACTGACTGAATCAGAACTACCGCCACATGACCATATCTTAAATGGTGTTGCCGAAAGTGGCAATTCTGCACAACCGAGTGAGTCTCACTTTATGGGGCAGGATGCTGACTCGGCAGCTGAAGTTATTGCATTCACTTCGGATCAAACATCAATTAATGCGCAGTTGTCTGAAAAGGCCATTGCCAATAGCGGTTCCAGTCAACCTCACGAAAATAGGCAACCGACTTTGGGAGTAAACTTTTGCATTGCGCTACAAGGCTTGTATCCATCTCGAAGCTAACCTGAAAGCCGGGCTAGTCCCGGCATGTTTTAAATTGTTGGTTAAACAAATTCGTAAAGTGTTGTATGAGTAGAAAGTATCATTTTATTTCCGGATTACCTCGTTCAGGTTCAACCCTGTTGTCCGGTCTTCTAAGACAAAATCCAAATTTTTTTGCTGCCATGTCCAGTCCGGTCGCTTCACTAATGAATGGTTGTCTGGAACAGATGGGAGCTGGCGGAGAGTTCTTTACCTTTTTCGACTCGGAAAAGCGCAAACGTATCTGTCGTTCACTATTTGAAGCCTACTATCAAGATAAAGCAGATAATACCGTTATTTTTGATACTAATCGGTTATGGAATGCTCGTCTACATCAACTCTCGGAACTGTTCTCGCAGTTTAAAGTTATTTGTTGCGTTAGAAATCCGGCCTGGATTATGGATAGCTTTGAGCGCATTTATCGGAAAAATCCGTTTGATTATAGCCGAATGTACAATTCGCAGGCTCGCCTGACTGTCTATTCGAGGTGTGAAACCTTGATTAACGCCTCCAGTGTTGTTGGTAGCGCCTGGACTGCGCTCAAGGAAGCCTACTATGGAGAGCATTCTGAGCGACTATTGTTGATCGATTATGACTTGTTGACGCAGCATCCCGAAAAAACGTTGCAGCTGCTGTATGAATTTATCGACCAATCTCCATTTGAGCATGATTTTGAAAATGTGGATTATCAGGAAGTAGAGTTTGATGAAAAGCTGGGCGCCAAAGGATTGCATACTGTAAAGCGCAAAGTTGAATTTTCTCCGCGTCGAACTATTTTGCCTCCTGATTTGTTTGCTAAATATAACGATATGGCTTTTTGGAAAGATAATACAGGGACTAACGCCAGCATTATTTCCCCTAAAGAGGATTAAAGAGTTATTAGATAAATAAAAATAATTAAGCAAAGTCGTTCTAGAATTAATAAAGTCGGCAAGGAGTAGCCAGTTTTCTTTAGTTGATATTTGTTGACTAAAACAAAAGGCCATTGATAGAAGTTCGAACCATTAAAATCGGAACAGGACATGAATAGAGAGTTAGTTCATCAAGTTGCAAGCAGGGTTCTTCCATTGGGTTTGGGGCTGGGGGTGGGGATGTCGCCATTAGCTTCCGCCACTTATTATGCTCGAGTATCATCGCCGTCAACTTACCGTAGTAGTAGAGGATTCGAAACCTTAAGTTTGACAGCAGCTTCGCCTTTAAGTTTAGGAAGGTCGATTGCACCACGCCCCGACTTATTTTCAGCACAACCAAAGACAGACGTTAACCCAAATACTAATGATGTCGAGTTAATTTCATTAAGCAAACCTCAAATTCTTGATAGCAAAGCCGACTTCATACTTGTTAACGATGTCGAGCTCAAATTACTACAGCCTGTTAAAGAACTGGTCATTATTGATGCCGCGGTGGAAGACAAGCACGTGTTTTACAACATGAGTCGTCCAGGCATTGATGTGGTCGAAATAGAGTTTAAAAGTGACAGTTTAGATCAGTTATCCGAAGTGCTTTCAAGTTATCAAAGTCTGGATGCATTGCACTTAGTCTCTCATGCGAAAAATGGTGTGATTCAATTGGGCGAGCAGTCTATTACCGAAGTTAATTTAAAACAGCATGTTCGGGCCTTGGCTTCAATTGATGATGCGTTAAAAGATCACGGTGATCTATTGATTTATGGATGTGAGCTGGCTTCAGGTAGTTCTGGTGAAAAACTACTAGAACTAATAGCAAACCAGGCCAATGTTGATGTTGCTGCATCCAATAACAAAACCGGTTCGAGTAAGCATAATGGCGATTGGGAGTTGGAAATTGTTAAAGGGAATATTGAGACAGATAAACCGTTTAGCGACCTTGCGCTAAAAGATTTTACCTCCATTCTTCCCATTCCGGGAACCGTTGCATTTTCGGTGGCTTCCGATTCTGGAGCATACGATGGAGCCAATACGATTAATGCTTCCTACACGAATGGCGGTTACACCATTATCGCTGATGGCGCTGATGTGAGTACGCAGATTCTTTCAGCGGTCGGTCGAATATATTCGGGTGCTTTTGGTAATCTTGAATCTCAGTTAACGTTATCTTTTTCTGGAAATGAAACGTTTAATGCATCTTCGTTGTACCTTTATAACTCCTACGGAGCTGCTTTGTCTTTCACGGTAACTTCGGATGTTGGAGGTGATTCCGTTACGACATCATCGTTAGCATCTGCGAGTGGTACGACTGTCGATCTAACCGGTTTCGATGGCATTACGAAACTTTATATTACACCGAGTTCATCTGCTTATTGGGACACTGACAACTTGGTAATGGACTTCAACATTAACTCGGATCCCACCATCAGTATCGACGTTTCTACGCTCGCATTTACCGAAGGTGACGGTGTCACTCAGGTTGATAGTGCAGCGACTTTAAATGATGCTGACGGCGATGCAGATTGGAATGGGGGAACCTTAGTTGCACAAATTACTGCAAACAACGAAGCGGCAGATCAGTTATCCATTCCAGACAATGTGGTTGGCACCATTAATACTTCGGGCACCAATTTGTTAAATGGTGGTACCACCATTGGCACCTTGAGTGCCAGTGAAGGAACTGTCACCAGTGGTACCGCTCTCACTATTACTTTTAATGGCAATGCAACCAATGCGTTAGTACAACAAACTTTACGCGCCATTCATTACAACAATAGCTCCAGTACACCGGGCACATCTAACCGGACGGTAACCTTTATCGCGACTGATACCAATGCAGGTAGTTCAAATGATTCACGAACGATTTCAGTTACGGACACTCCTGACAGCGATGGCTCTCTAACGGCCAGTGGGACGGTGACTGAACCGGTTAATCTGGACACTACCGTCGATACGGTTGGAGAAGCGGTGGATGTGTTTGACTTTACCCTATCCGATGGCGGCTCAACCGATGGACTTGCCATGACCGTTTCACAAGTTGTTGTCAACGTGAGTGGTACAACAACGGACACGCATCGTAATAATATTACCTGGCGTTTAAACGGTAATGATGTGGCAAATGTAACCGGTGTTTACAGTGCGGGAGGAGACACGATAACTTTTAGTGGTTTAAGTATTTCTATTGCCGATGGCGCAAGTGAAACTTATACGGTTAATGCTTATTTCAATGACAATACCGGTGTCACCGAAGATGATACGTTTATTTTAAGTGTCGACGGTGATACCGATTTAACTGTTGGCGGGGCTGGAACACAAATGAGCTCGACCACGGCCGTTACGAATGGAAGTGGCGGTACACTTGATGTTACGGCTACTGTGTTGGCCTTTACTACACAGCCGGCCGGTTCAATTTCAGGCAGTGCCTTATCGACGCAACCTGTTGTCGCGGCGCAAGATGCGTTTGGTAACACTGACGTTAATTTTTCTGAAACCGTTACCGTTACTGAGGCCAGTGCTGGAAGTTTAACGAATAACACTGCAACAGCAACCGGCGGTATTGCAACCTTCAGTGGACTAACTTATTCCGCAACTGCGGATCAGCAAAGTTTTATTCTGACCGCAAACGATCAGGATGGCGTCGGAAGTAATTTGCCGACTACCGACGCTAATTCGGTGACCTCGGATGTTGTTGCCACTTTGTTAGTGTTCGATACTCAGCCGGTCCCCCTGTCTGTTGACAGTGGTGTTGCGACCAGTTTTACAACAGTTCCAGTGGTCTCTGCGAGAAATGCCATGGGTGTAGTTGATATCGGTTACAGCACCGATATTACATTAGCTGAAGTGAATGGGGCTGGCTCGGCTACTTTAACCGCTACAGGAGATACCGATGGTAGCGGAGCAACGGTGTCCATAACGCCCAGTTCCGGCGTATCGACCTTTACTGCATTGCAAATAACCTATACCGCCAGTGGAGGCGCTGATGAAAACTTCAATTTGCAAGCCAGTTCAGGTGGCTTGTCGACAGTAAACAGCAGCCAGTTAACTGGTATTTCTTCTGATGCGGATGCTGACGTTATTGCAGGCTCCGGTGTTAGCGAACCGGTGGCGATTGATACCACCGTAGATACAGTCGGCGAATCACTTGATATTTTCGATTTTACTATCAGTGATGGAGGTACATCTGATGGTAAGGCAACTAGCATTTCGGAAGTTAGAATAAACACTTCCGGAACAGTTGATCCGAGTAAATTAACCTATCGATTAAATGGTCCGGATGCCTCGAATGTTTCCGGAAATTATAGTGGAGGAGTGATTACTTTCAGCGGGTTAACCTTGTCAATTGCTGACGGAGGTAGTGAAACTTACACGATTAATGCTTACTACAATGATAATACCGGGCTTAGCGAAAATCAGACTCTGATACTTAGTGTTGACGGTGACACCGATTTAACAGTGAATAGCGGAAGTACCAGAATGGGAAGCACTGCCGCAGTTAATAACAGTACTGGATCTACGGTGGGAGTTACCGCTTCGGCACTGGCATTTACCACTCAGCCGGCCGGTTCAGTATCAGGAAGCGCTTTGTCAACACAACCGGTTGTGACCGCACGCGACGCTTTTGGCAATACCGACGTAGACTTTGCAGAAACTATAACTCTGACCGAGTCGAGTGCTGGCTCTTTAACCAGTAATACTGCCGTCGCGTCTTCAGGGGTAGCGAGTTTTAGTGGGTTGACTTATACCGCGACCGCGGATCAACAGAGCTTTACTCTGACCGCCAATGATCAAAATGGTGTCGGCTCGGATTTACCTACGGTTGATGCAAACTCAGTCATTTCGGATGTTGTTGCAACGCAACTAGTGTTTGCTACTCAGCCGGCTCCACTTACCGTAAGTTCCGGGGTTGCTACCAACTTTACCACTGTACCGGTTGTATCCGCGCAAGACGGAAATGGTGTCGTTGATACTGGCTACTCAACCGCTATTACTTTGGCCGAAGTCAACGGTGCCGGCTCGGCGACAATGAGTGGTACCGGGGATACAGATGGTAGTGCATCGACGGTTTCCATTATACCTGGTTCAGGAGTGTCTACTTATACCGGGTTGCAAATTACTTATACCGCGAGCGGCGGTTCCAATGAAAACTTTAATTTGCAAGCTAGCTCCGGAGGCTTAAGTACTGTAAACAGCTCTCAATTGACAGCAGTTGTCAATAGCGCTCCGGTCATAACCAGTAGTGCAGTGACCGCAGTAGATGAAGATGCTGCTTACACTTACACGCTAACTGCAACAGACGCTGATAGCGACCCCTTAACTTACAGTGCTCCGGTACTGCCAGCCTGGCTGAATTTTAACACTGGTAGCGGACTATTATCTGGTACTCCGACTAATGACGAAGTCGGCAATCATAACGTAACTTTACGAGTTAATGATGGTACGGTGAATGTTGATCAAAGCTTCACTATCACGGTGAGTAATACCAATGATGCTCCAACCATTACTAGCTCTGCTATAACTGGCGTGAACGAAGACTCTGCATACACTTATACCTTTACTGCAACCGACGTTGATGTTGGAGATTCGCTCACATACAGCGCGCTGACATTGCCCTCATGGTTGAACTTCAATAGTTCAACCGGCGTGTTGATGGGGACGCCTACGAACAATGAAGTAGGCGATCACAATGTGTCCCTACGCGTGAATGATGGCACAGTAAACGTTGATCAAAACTTCACTATCACAGTGAGTAATACAAATGATGCGCCGATTATTACCAGCTCAGCTGTAACCAGTGCGATCGAAGACTCATCTTATAGCTATACCTTGACGGCAACTGATGAGGATTTAGGAGATACTCTAACCCTCAGTTCACCAGTTCTTCCTACCTGGCTAAACTTTAATGCTGCAACTGGAGTGCTTTCAGGTACGCCTTTGGATGCTCACGTGGGAGGACACAATGTAACTTTGCGGGTCAATGATGGTTCAGTGGATGTGGATCAAAGCTTTGTCATTACAGTAACAGGCGTCAATGATGCTCCTACCGGAGAGCCTGTAATCAATGGATCAGCTATAAGGGGACAAAACCTGAGTGTCGATACTTCGACGATTAATGATGAAGATGGGTTGGGAGCATTCAGCTACCAGTGGCAGAGGTCTGGTCTCAATATTTTGGGAGCAACCACTAATAGTTACACGCTTGTAGAAGACGATATAGGTCAATCAGTTCGAATCATTGTGAGTTATCTTGATGGCGGTGGAACGAACGAGTCATTAACGAGTGCTTCTACTGCTGTCGTATCCGACATAGATTCCGACGGTGATGGTATCGGCGATCTTGAAGAGGGAACCGGTGACGCTGATGGCGATGGCATTCCAAATTATCTTGACGATGACAGTGATGGAGATGGAATCCTTGATAAAGATGAAGGCAATGGAGACTCAGACGGAGATGCAATTCCCGATTATTTAGACTCCAGTTCGGATGAAGATGGTGATGGTATTCCTGATATTTATGACGGTGATGCTAATACCGATACTGATGGTGATGGCACGGCAGATGTATTTGATACCGACAGTGATAATGATGGCATTCCAGACTTTAATGAATCAAATGCTAGTGGGGTCGATACCGATGGCGATACCATAGATGATGCCTTTGATGTTGATCAAACTGGCGGTATTGATGCAAATGCTGACGGAATTGACGATGGTGGATTGGTTGACACCGACATGGACGGTGTTGCTGATGCATTTGACCGAGATAGCGATAATGATTTTGTCCCGGATGCCCTTGAAAATAGTGTCGGGTTAACTTTGTCCGCTATTCAACCAAATCCTGCGATTACATCTGATTTTGATGGCGACGGCGTGATGGATTATCGCGATAAAGATTCCGATGAGGATGGAATCAGTGACCAGGCTGAATCTCGAATGTCATTCGCTGATAGCGATAATGACCAGATCATTGATGCGTTTGACGTTGATAATACTGGTGGCCAGGACGTGAATCTAGATGGCGTAGATGATAGTGCTTTTCTGCAAAACTCTGATTCCGATCTGTCTCCCGATATGTTTGATCTGGACAGCGATAACGATGGCATAACGGATGTATCTGAAGCTGGATTTACTGATAGCGATCTAAACGCAATCCTGGATGAGGGAATACAGTACACTGACTCGCCGACTGCCTCAGATGCGGATTCTTTGCCGGATTATATCGATCTGGACAGTAATGATGACGGTATTTTCGACATAGCATCTGGTGGAGCAAATTCTCTGGATGAAAATAATGATGGTGAGATCGACGATGTAAGTGACACTGACTATGACGGTTTGGTCGATATAATAGACGAAGAGCCTCAGCAATTTGGTACCGCACCAGATCGTGATCACGATGGTATTCCAGCATCAATCGACCTGGATGATGATGGTGATGGAATTGCAGATCTGGTTGAAGGTTCTTTGGATACCGATCAGGACGGACTGATTGACTCCAATGATGTAGACAGTGATGGAGACGGGTTGCCCGATAGATTTGAAGCCGATCGTCCGGCTCCTTTAAATCAGGATGTCGACAAAGATGGAATTGATGATCGATACGATGTGGACTTTGCCGGCGGAAACGATGCCAATGGAGATGGCGTTAGTGATCTCTTCGTGCATGCTGATACAGACAGTGATGGTCAATATGATTTTCAGGATACTGATAGTGATAATGATGGAATCAGTGATACGGTGGAACAGGTTTTAGTAGAACTATTGGGAGCGGATAGCGATAGTGACGGTCTGGATGATGCTGTGGATGTTGATTTCACAGGTGGCATCGATGCAAATGGAGATGGTATGGATGATTCACTGCTCAATACTGATGATCTCGACAATGATGGCATATTAGCTTTTCGGGATGCAGACACCGATGGTGATGGCATACTGGATGCTGATGAAGATGGCGATTTTAATCAGGATGGTATTAATGATCGGTTGCAGGCAGAAAATAATGTTACCGCGACATCAGGTAGTGGCAGTATGGGAGGAGTATTGCTGATTGCGCTAGCTTTATTGTTATTATTTAAACGCGCCAAAAATACCAAAGTACTTTTACTTGCCTGTCTTTTAATGCCTGTCTCCTTTAAATCTCAGGCTTCTGATAATAACTGGTGTTGGCAAGATAGCAGTTCTGTGACCAACTGTCTGGATTTTGGGATGGGAGCAGGCTTGTCAGAATTCGAACCTTCGACGGAGGGAACCAGCTGGCTTATAGAAGATGATAGTTCTTCAGGACAGAAGCTTTATTTAGGCATCGACCTAAAGCAACAATTCTTTGCCGAACTGGCATATGCCGAACTTGGAAAGGCGAAATTTGAGAATTTAAATCCGCTTCTGCAGCCACAAGGATATATTAAATACTCCATGACTTCATTGTCACTAGGCTACCGATATCAAGAAAGTGAGTTGTTGGCTTTTCAGATCAAAGGCGGCTGGGCTGGTATGAATACTCGTTCGGATTTTACTTTTGACGAAAACGATAATTTATTTGCCTGGGGAGTTGGTAGTCGCTGGACTTTCAGCGGAACTTCGCGGTCTATCGGTCTTGAATATGAGCGTTTTGGGGACGATATTTCTCTTTTGTCGATGAGTCTGATTTTTCACTTTAAATAAGTCTGCTTTTCCAAATCAAAAAAGCCCCTGTAGCAGGGGCTTTTTTATATCCGGGTAACTGACTTACCAATTAAACATTTAACGCGTCAGCTGGTTCAACATATTCAAATCCAAGATTATCGGCAACACTTTTACAGGTGACCATACCTTTGTGAACGTTGAGACCATTCAAAAGATGTTGATCCGCTTCCAGAGCCGCTTTGTATCCCTTGTTAGCAATACTGATGATAAAAGGCAGGGTAGCATTATTTAGTGCAAAGGTTGAGGTACGTGGTACAGCGCCAGGCATGTTAGCTACGCAATAATGGACAACTTCATCGACAATATAAGTTGGCTCTGCGTGGGTAGTCGCTTTGGAAGTCTCGAAGCAGCCACCTTGATCGATAGCAACATCAACAACCGCTGCTCCAGGTTTCATTTGTTTAATCATGTCCGCAGTTACCAGCTTCGGTGCTGCTGCACCAGGAATCAGGACTCCACCGATGACTAGATCAGCAGATAGCACATGGCTTTCTAATGCATCTTTACTGGAGAAAACAGTTTCTACCGCACCGTTGAATTGTGCATCGATTCGTCTCAGAACATCTACTGAGCGATCAAGGATAACGACATTCGCACCCATACCAACAGCCATTTGAGCCGCATTAGTACCAACGACACCACCACCAATGATAACGACTTTTGCCGGAGATACGCCCGGAACGCCACCAAGCAACATGCCGCGACCTTCTTTGGACTTCTCAAGACATTGTGCGCCAGCCTGGATTGACATTCGACCAGCTACTTCTGACATTGGAGCAAGTAGAGGCAGGCTGCCACGGTCGCTGGTTACTGTTTCATAGGCGATACAGATAGCCTTGCTTTTAATCAGGTCTTCTGTTTGTGGAAGATCGGGAGCAAGATGCAGATAAGTGAAAAGAATCTGGTCTTCTCGCAACCTGGCACGCTCTTCAGCCAGAGGTTCCTTAACTTTGACAATCATTTCTGCTTCTGCAAAGACTTTTTCCGCTGAGTCGCGAATTTCTGCTCCGGCAGCGATATAATCTTCGTCGGTAAAACCAATTCCTGTGCCTGCGTTGGTTTCAACGATAACTTTATGGCCATGGCTGACAACTTCTCTAACGCTCGCAGGAACCATTCCAACGCGATACTCGTGATTTTTTATTTCCTTTGGTACACCGATCAACATAATTGATACCTCATATTAGCTAATATCTGGCCTCTGTCGAACAATATCCTGTTCCTGAGCAAGCCTGTAAAATTTTCCGCTAGTATATATAGTATCGTGTAGAATAACTTGCTTATATTTCGGCTTTTAAAGTATTATTGTCTGTCAAGTGTTGCTTAAATAGTTAAAAACTCCAAAATGAAGACCACTGCCAGTGATTTGGACCGCATTGACAAAGCCATATTAAGAGAACTTCAAAAAGATGGCCGAATGGCCAACGTGGAGCTTTCCAGAAGAGTTGGTCTTAGTGCTACTCCCTGTCTTGAAAGGGTAAAGCGTTTGGAAAAGAGCGGATATATTAAAGGTTACACGGCTAATGTGGCGCCCGAAAAGCTTTCGGCGGCCCTATTAGTATTTGTAGAAATCCGGCTAACAAGGACTTCACCGGATGTTTTTGAGGATTTTAAAAAATCTATCATTGATTTACCGCAGGTGTTAGAGTGCCACCTTGTATCTGGCGATTTTGATTATCTGGTTAAAGCACGAGTTGCTGATATGGCTGCTTATCGAAATTTGCTCGGTGAGACACTGCTCACACTGCCAGGAGTGAGTGGTTCCAGAACTTATGTTGTGATGGAAGAAGTTAAAGAAAGCAGTATTATTGATATCCCATAACAATTTCGGCTGCAATTGGCGGCCTTGCGATTAAGAGTTGTCCAGATAAATCCAATAGTGTTACACAGATGACTGACAGTCGCTTTTAATAGCACGATAGTGAGCGTTTCAGAAATAGTTAAATGTATAATTTCGCCGCCTTTCCCAAGCTGGGCTTTTATTGACAAAGTTAAGTGAAAAGAAAGGACTCGAGTAGGTTTAATAAGTTTTAGGTAGAAGAATTATTTAGGGTTTTGCAACGAGAATGAATACCAAGGTTGATCATCAACAGGCTGTAAATATCTTGATGGTAAGAATTAAGGAAGGCGGCTTTATATTACTAATTGCGCTGGCTGTTTTCCTTTTTATGGCATTATGGAGTTTTTCTCCGGACGATCCGGGTTGGACTTTGGCTAAGGATAGTCGGGAAATTGCCAACGCGACCGGAAGGGCCGGCGCCTGGTTTGCCAGTTTTTTCTTACATCTTTTCGGATATCTGGCCTATCTCTTTCCTTTTATGGTGATTTATTCCGGTTATCTTATTTTTCGAGAGCGGAGATCTGTATTGCCAAATAGCTGGGCTTTCTGGTCATTTCGTCTTTTTGGTTTGATATTCACTCTTTTGCTCGGAGCCGCCATTTCTGCACAACACTTTACAGAACCACAAATGGAATATGGTTATCTGGCAGGGGGCATCTTTGGTCAGGCGGTGGCAGACTTGTTGGTTAACTGGTTTAACCCAGTCGGTGCAACGCTCATCATGTTAGCTGCATTTTTTGCTTCAATGACTCTTTTCACCGGAATATCCTGGTTTCAGTTGATGGACTGGGTCGGTAAGGTAACGCTTGATGGCATTGCCTGGATTAATAACAAGTTAGTTGAATTTATTGATCGAATGAAGGACAAAAAAGCGCAGAAAACGATCAAGCAGCAACGAGAGGCGGTATTTAAGCAGGAAAAAGTAAAAATAGAACAGCGCCCAAAAGTGAAGATCGAGAAAGAAGTCAAAAAAATCGAGCCAAGCTTAAGAGAAGAGAAAGAAAAGCAAACCACTTTGTTTGAGGATGCGCCTGTTGAAGGAGAGTTGCCACCCGTTCGTTTGCTTGATGAGCCCAAGCCTCATACACAAAGTATGTCTGATGAAGCGCTGGAAGCACTTTCAAGGTTGGTTGAGCTTAAATTGGCAGATTTTAAAGTTGAGGCTCAGGTAGTTGCTGTTCACCCAGGGCCTGTTATCACTCGGTTTGAATTGGACCTGGCTGCTGGCGTCAAAGTCGCTCGAATTTCCAACCTTGCAAAAGATTTAGCAAGAGCGCTAGCGACTACCAGTGTTCGTGTAGTCGAAGTTATCCCCGGTAAGCCCTACATCGGAATCGAAGTGCCGAACGAGAGTAGAGAAATTGTTCGTCTAAAAGAAGTTATTGGTAGTCGTACTTTTGATGATTCAAAATCCAATTTAAGTATGGCTTTAGGAAAAGATATTTCCGGTAACCCCGTTGTTATCGACTTGATTAAGATGCCCCATTTATTGGTAGCAGGTACCACCGGGTCGGGTAAATCAGTCGGAATTAATGCGATGCTGGTGAGTATTTTATACAAGTCTTCGCCTGAGGATGTCCGCTTAATAATGATCGATCCAAAGATGCTGGAGCTTTCTGTTTACGAAGGAATCCCTCACCTTTTAACTCCAGTTGTTACCGATATGAAAGAAGCTGCCAACTCTTTGCGTTGGGCCGTTGCTGAAATGGAAAGGCGTTATAAGCTGATGTCTGCACTAGGTGTTAGAAACCTGGCCGGGTTTAACCGAAAAATCTCCGACGCCATAAAAAACGGAGACCCAATCAGGGATCCTTTGTGGCAGCCGACCGACTCGATGGACGAAGAGGCTCCGGAGCTTGAGACTTTACCAAAAATAGTCATTGTTATAGACGAGCTTGCCGATATGATGATGATAGTTGGTAAGAAAGTTGAAGAGTTGATCGCGCGTATTGCTCAAAAGGCGCGTGCTGCAGGTATTCACTTGCTACTTGCAACCCAAAGACCTTCTGTTGATGTTATCACAGGTTTGATCAAAGCCAATATTCCGTCGCGAATAGCTTTCCAGGTTTCTTCAAAAATTGACTCTCGCACTATTCTTGATCAGGTTGGTGCCGAGCAATTACTGGGACAAGGGGATATGCTTTATTTACCTGGCGGAACCAGTATTCCTATTCGAGTTCATGGAGCTTTTGTCGCTGACGATGAGGTTCATCGAGTTGTTGGTGACTGGAAGAAGCGTGGTGAACCTGTTTATGAAGAGTCGATAACCTCTGGCGCTCCTGATGTCGACGTGCCAGGGATGCCGGGAGCTGAAGGTGCTGATGGCGGTGAAAAGGATGAGTTATATGATCAGGCTGTCATGATTGTTACAGAGACACGCAAAGCATCAATCTCTGGCGTACAACGACGCCTAAAAATTGGCTACAATCGTGCCGCAAGAATGATTGAAGAAATGGAGGCTGCAGGTATTGTTAGCGAAATGCAGTCCAATGGCTCGCGAGAGGTTTTGGCACCGCCGCCGCCGCCTGCGCCATAACTATTATAGAGTCTACTTTGGTAATACTTCACAGAGAGTTATTCATTTTGGGTTCAGTAGTAGACTTTAAGATTAGAGTTATCAGGCTAAACCTTCTTTCTTGCGGACTAATATTGGCAGAAGAATTTTAAAAAATCATCACGAACGTTAAACATTTATGAATCGAATAGTACAAAGCACCATTACAAGTTTAATTACTCTTTCAGTATTTATTATTTCGCTGTCTATTTTGACTGTTAGTGCTGAAGAGGTAGCTCAGGACAAGATTGTAAGTCAATCTGATACAACCGCTGCGCAGTTGCTAGTAAAAAAAATCGGAGGGCTAAAAACCTTTGAAGCTAAATTTGAGCAAAGAGTGAAAAATGAAAACGGGGTGGAGATAGATTTTACTTCCGGAAAGTTTTCAATAGAGCGTCCCGATCATTTTCGTTGGGAAGTTAAGGAGAGTTTCGAACAGGTAATTGTTGCTGATGGCGAATATTTATATACTTATGATCCCGAACTAGAGCAAGTAACTATCCAGTTGCAAAATCACGCATTAGCAGACTCACCATTGCTGTTGATGACAAGTGATGCAGAAGCGTTAGCGGATGCGTTTGATATAAAGCTATTAACTTTGTCGAGTGCTGAAGACGGCAACTTGTTTTTATTGAAGCCGAGGAAAGACGGTAATATTTTTAGTTCCGTCCATATTTTATTTAAAAATAACGAAATTACAGAGCTGTTGATGGCTGATTCTCTTGGTCAACAAACAAGTGTAATATTTTCCGATATACGTACTAATATTGAATTGCCACAATCACTTTTTCAGTTTGTTATTCCTGAAGGTGTTGATGTTATCGACTCCAGAGAATATGTTGAATAGAGCGTATTAATCTTATGCGAGACCTATTTGATGGACAGGAACAGCCGATACAACCAGAACGATCTAATCTGCAAGAACACCGTCCACTAGCGGCGCGTATGCGTCCAAAAAAATTGTCTGAATATGCTGGCCAGAACCACCTTTTTGGTGAAGGAAAGCCACTTTATGAAGCAATAAGTCAGGGCAAGCTTCACTCAATGATCTTCTGGGGACCTCCAGGAACCGGTAAAACAACATTAGCCAAAATGATTGCCATGCAAAGTGACTGTCATTTTATTGCGATTTCAGCTGTATTGGGAAGTGTAAAAGAAATTAGAGCTGCTGTAGTAGAAGCGAATTCACAAAAACAATTAGGAAAGCGAACTCTACTTTTTGTCGACGAGGTTCACAGGTTTAATAAGTCTCAACAGGATGCATTTTTGCCTTATGTTGAAG
The DNA here is from genome assembly GCF_015687155.1 of Aliikangiella sp. G2MR2-5. Classification (GTDB taxonomy): domain Bacteria; phylum Pseudomonadota; class Gammaproteobacteria; order Enterobacterales; family Kangiellaceae; genus Aliikangiella. Next base: position 511,135 of record NZ_JADPQF010000001.1, read on the forward strand.
ATGGAACTTTTATATTTATCGGAGCGACAACAGAGAATCCTTCATTTGAAGTTAACAATGCTTTGCTTTCCAGAGCCAGAGTTTATGTCCTAAAATCTTTAGATAATGATGCTCTGGGGGATATTCTGGAACGTGCGCTTGTTGATCCTGTTGCCGGTGTCGGAGAACTTGCATTAACCGTCGAGCCTGAGGCAAAAACACTTTTAGTTGAAGTTGCCGACGGTGATGCTCGGAGATTGTTAAACTTGCTTGAAATGGCCTGCGATCTTGTAGAAAAAAATGGATTGTTAACCTCTGAACTGGTTAGCGAAGTAGTAGGGGATAATGTTCGGCGGTTTGATAAGGGCGGAGAAGATTTTTACGATCAGATTTCCGCATTGCATAAGTCGGTACGAGGATCTAATCCGGATGGAGCCCTCTATTGGTTTTGTCGGATGATTGATGGCGGGTGTGATCCTCTCTATATTGCTCGAAGAGTCGTCAGAATGGCAAGTGAAGATATTGGCAACGCAGATCCGAGAGCATTGCAAATTGCTATTAATGCGTGGGATGTGCAACAACGGCTGGGGAGTCCTGAAGGCGAGCTGGCTGTAGCCCAGGCAGTTACCTACCTGGCGGTGGCTCCAAAGAGCAATGCAGTATACACGGCCTTTAAAAACTGCATGAATTTGGTACGGCAGGAAAAGAGTTTACCTGTTCCGCTTCATTTGAGAAATGCACCGACCAAACTAATGAAAGAATTGGATTATGGGGCAGAGTATCGCTATGATCATGACGAGCCAAATGCATTTGCTGCTGGGCAGACTTACCTACCAGAAGAAATTCTTGGAGAAGAATTCTATTTTCCGACTGAGCGGGGAATGGAAAAACAGATTGGAGAAAAGCTTCAGCGTTTAAAGTCGCTTGGCAAAAAATCCTGAAAGAAAACAAGCCTAACCTAGACTGATTGTAATCTGTTAGTCTTGGTACAAAACTAACAATTGTCGAAATTCGGATTATGGTTGATGTTATCGTAACAAAACTTGGCCCAACTTTGCTTGTTGCCCTGGGTGGTGCACTTGGAGCTACAGCTAGATTTTACGTGCGTGAATATCTTCCGGCAATTTCCGGAACAGAGTTTCCTTTTAGTACCTTGATAGTTAATGTCGTCGGTTGCTTTTTGGCCGGATTCGTTTATATGTGGCTTGAGCATACAGGTACGCATTGGCCTGCGGGTAGGTTACTCTTCTTTTTCGTTGGCTTTCTCGGTGCCTTTACAACCTTTTCTGCTTTTGCTCTGGATAGCTTTCTGTTGTTTCATCAGGGAGAAAACCTTAAATTATTCGTAAATATCGCAGCAAATTGCTTTTTATGCCTGGTTTGCGTGTTTTTTGGGGCGTGGCTTGGTGGTAGAATAGGCGCCAGTTGATACTTTCCTATTATGCTTGGTTAGACTTTGATGGACTGTTACAGCAATTTATCATCGATAAATGAATGATAAACAATAAATGATAAACAATAATTTTTAATTTGGATTTACTATGATAGACCCTAAGTTATTTCGAACGGATTTGGACAATGTTGTGGCAAACCTTGCCAAACGTGGTGTTAAATTCGATAAAGCGGCTTATCTTGAATTAGAAGAGCAACGTAAGTCGTTACAGCTAAAAACAGAAGAATTGCAAAATGAGCGAAAAGTACGCTCAAAGTCTATCGGTAAAGCTAAAGCCTCCGGAGAAGATATCCAACCTCTCCTGGACGAAGTTGCCAATCTAGGTGATGAGCTGGATAAAGCTAAGGCTGCATTTGAGGAAGTTCAAGATAAGCTGGATGATATTTATCTGGGGTTACCTAATTTGGTGTCTGATGAAGTACCTCAAGGTGCTAGTGAAGATGACAATGTAGAAGTCAGGAAGTGGGGTGAGATCCCCAGTTTTGATTTTGACGTTAGAGACCATACCGCCATTGGTGAAATGATTGACGGTATTGATTTTGCTGCGTCAGCGAAACTTAGTGGCTCTCGTTTTGTCGTGATGAAGTCAGCAGTCGCTAAGTTGCATCGCGCTTTGATTCAGCTCATGTTGGATACTCATACTCAAGAACATGGATATCAGGAAACTTACGTACCATACCTGGTTAATCCTGAGTGTTTATATGGGACTTCACAGCTACCTAAGTTTGCTGAAGACTTGTTTGCGGTACAAGGAACAACGCAGGATGATAAGCCTTTGTACATGATTCCTACAGCAGAAGTGCCGCTGACGAACCTGGTAAGAGATGAAATTGTCGATGTTGATTCTTTGCCCATTAAACTGACTGGTCATACACCTTGTTTCCGCAGTGAAGCAGGCTCTTATGGTAAAGATGTTAAGGGACTTATTCGTCAACATCAGTTTGAAAAAGTCGAACTAGTGCAAATCGTAAAGCCGGAAGATTCCATGGCTGCGCTAGATGAGTTAACCGGTCATGCTGAAAAGATTTTACAGTTGCTAGAGTTGCCATATCGTACGGTCATCCTATGTAGCGGAGATATTGGTTTCGGCTCTACCAAAACTTACGATATTGAAGTTTGGTTACCTGCACAAGATACATATCGAGAAATCTCTTCCTGTAGCAACATGGGGGATTTCCAGGCGAGAAGAATGAAAGCTCGTTACCGTAACCCGGAAACCGGAAAGCCTGAGTTGCTACATACGCTTAATGGCTCAGGATTGGCTGTAGGAAGAACCCTGGTTGCGATTCTGGAAAATTACCAGATGGAAGATGGAAGAGTTCGAGTGCCTGAGGCTTTGAAGCCATATATGAAAATGGACATTATTGGCTGAGTGTCGAGTTCGTAAATTATGAGCAATAAAAAACCGCCATTTATGGCGGTTTTTTATTAGGGCAATTAAGTTCCTATTCTTCGGGGTCGGTTTGCGTTGCCAGCTCTTCCAAAAACTTATCAAATCCGATTTCTTTTATTCTGGGTAAGAACTGGGTTCTGTAACTTTTAGTCACGCTAGTGCCGGCAATCGACATATTGGTAATTAACCAACTATCATTGGCAGGTTTCAGGATGTAATAGATATCCAGAGGAGTTGAACCTTCCTGCTTCATTTCACTTTTGACTCTTACTTTATCTGATTTATCACTGAACTCAGCTTTGTCAAATTCAAACGCCTGGCCGTCATAGAGTGATAATCCTTTTGCATATTTATTAATTACACGATTAATATAGCCATCGATGAATTTGCCTCTTTGTTCATCTGTCAGGTCTTTCCAAATTGTTTTACCTAAAGTTGATTTTGCAAACGATTCTTTGTCTATAACAGGCAATAAGTGGTCACGAACTAATTTTTCGGCAAGTGAGTTGTCGGCTTTCAAAGCTTCCTTATTTTGTTCGATCTCTTTGATCATTGTATTCGCAATACCTTCCAGATAAGCCGAAGGGTCAGCATTTGCGCTAGTAATACCAACAAAAGAAACAAACAACAGGATGCTGCTAATTAGTTTTTTCATTTTAAACCACTCTCCAAATTGGTTTTCGAAATTTAATATCGTTTGGACTGTTAAGAAAGGCCGATAAGTCAGAGCTGGTGCTATTGAAAAGGCGGCTTTCTACGTTTTCAGTATGTACTCTCATACTATCCAGTTTGCATGAACTGAAACTGAACTCATTGACTTCGTCTGGGTATTTTACCAACCCCGGTAGCAAATAGCTCACTTTTTAAGAATATTTACGATTTTTAACACTAACTGGTACTTTCGTATGACTTAGGGTGAATCGTTGAGGTGGAGGGATAGCCAATTGTATTCCTGGACTACAAGTGACAGGCCTCAGGTACAGCGAGCTGGCTTGGGTAAGCCCGCAATTTTGGTTGCCTGCTTGGCAGGACCTTCAGGAAAAAGTATTTGCAAAAATAGACTTCCTGATTTTTCTGCAGGCAAAACTGTTGCAAGATATTTGACCAATGGACGTATTGACGGACTGGTATTAAACTCTTCATAGAATTGACGAACATAACGCACTACTTGCCAATGGTCTTCGGTCATTTCAATTCCTTCCATTTCTGCAATCATTGACGCAATCTCTTCATTCCATTGGTTGGCATCTTTTAAGTAACCTTCCTGATCAGTTTTAATAGTATGAGGCAGCATGGTTTACCAACTAATAATCTGCTTTGCTTGAGCGCATAGAAATACCATTTCTGTGTCATCCACTAGTTCGGCAGCTCCATTAAGTAACGCCGAAATACCGCGGCAAGTGCAATCGCACTCTAGTGCGAAAATTTGTTTGGTCCCGAACTCTTTAAATGTATTTTTCAGTCCATTGCCTAGCAAACTTGACACTCCTTCGCCAATAAAAAGAACATTGTCACCATGCTGAGCCAGTAGCTTCAGTTTAGTTTCCAGCTCCGGCCTTGACATATTTTGGCTAATTAAATGAAGATTATTCATATTTAGAAAGTCACCGTATTTTGACTAGCCTGTACAAGACTATTAATTTGCTCTGCTGGGGCAATTGTACATTCTTTGAGTAGCTGCGACTCGTCCAGGTTTAGTTCTTTCAAGCTTTGCTGGTTGACGTAGATGGTATCGATATCATAAAAAGCCAGGGCATTTAATTGCTTGTCATGCAATTTGTCATTAATACCCTCTTTGCCTTGGTTGTTAAGTAAGTGGAGCACACCCCGGTCTGAAAATATCAAGTTTACCTGTTGTTCAAAAGCTGCACAGACTAAAGCCAGATCAACCGCTTCTTTGCCTGCGATTGAAGAAAAAGGAGGGCTCTGGATTATGATACTTGTGGTTATCGAATTGTTCATCGCTACTTTGCTCCTGAAATCAGTCTGGCCAGCCTAAAGCGTCACCACACTTTCACCAAATCTACTATTTAAAATGAACCAGTTTATTTTCGCCGGATGAAAGTGCTGCGGCAAATTGACCGAGGCCTAAAACTTTAAATCCAGGTCTAATTGAAGCTCCAGATTTGCCTTTTAGATTAGCTTCTTCTTGCTCAATGATTCCTCGCCTGTTTCCTGCTGCAATGCAGACTTGAAGCTCGATACCATTTTTATTGCAGAGTTCTTCCCACTCTTCGGTTAGTTGCGCCTCATCATCAGGTTTTATAATGAACTCGCTGGCAACTAATACGGCTTCTTGATAAAAAAAGATATTCGCAATTTTTTGTCCTGCAGCTAAAGCTGCTTTAGCAAATCGAATTGCAGACAAGTGGGCCTGAGAATTTGTCGGAGAGCCGGTTACCAATAGGGTAAAGCAGGTAGACATGACAAGATATTGATTAATTTAACGGAATACAGAGCCTTATTTTCCTGTAACCCTTAATCTAAATCAAGTTTTGCACAATTTTGATCGAATATTAGACTGGTCTAATCTCTTTGTGAGAAAAGGAGATAGATAATCGCTGCCGAGACTTAAATCATAAATCCAGCTCAAATGAGCAGTGTAATTAACGATGGTCTCAAATAAAAATAATTTTAAGTTGTAACGGCGATATTCAAATGGTTTCTCTCCAACTAACTTTTAATTTAGGGAAGCTGTAGGGTTAGCTGTTGCAGGCACGACAACAGTATCTTTTACGAGATACGTGACCCAAAGAGACAACACAAGATGAAAAAGCAGCACCTGGACCTCGAGTCTTTCATGGCTGAGGTTAAGCGACGTAATCCAGGCGAACCTGAATTCCATCAGGCCGTACAGGAAGTAGCAGAAGACGTTGTTCCATTTGTGAACGAAAATCCTCGATATAATCAGGCCGCTATATTGGAGCGAATGATAGAGCCGGACCGCATCGTTTCTTTTAGAGTTTGCTGGGAAGATGATGACGGGAATATTCAAGTTAACCGCGGATACCGTGTGCAATATAACAGTGCGATTGGCCCTTACAAAGGTGGTTTGCGTTTCCATCCATCAGTAAACCAAAGCATCCTGAAATTTCTTGGATTTGAGCAAGTATTTAAGAACTCTTTGACCACATTACCAATGGGGGGGGGGAAAGGGGGGTCTGATTTTGACCCCAAAGGCAAATCAGATCGAGAAGTCATGCGATTTTGTCAGTCTTTTATGACTGAGTTGCATAAGCATATTGGCCCAAACCGGGACGTACCTGCAGGTGATATCGGTGTCGGCGCGCGCGAGATAGGCTACCTGTTCGGTCAATACAAGCGTCTTGAAAATGAGTTTACCGGTACGCTAACAGGTAAGTCTTTAGAGTACGGTGGAAGCCTGATTCGTACTGAAGCAACCGGTTATGGTGCAGTCTATTTCCTCGATTTGATGTTGAAACATCAAGGGGACAGCATAGAAGGCAAAACCGCTGTTATTTCTGGCTCTGGAAATGTTGCCCAGTATGCTGCCGAGAAGATCATCCAATTGGGCGGTAAAGTAGTAACTATGTCCGATTCTGCGGGCTTCATCTATGATCCTGCCGGCATCGATGCAGAAAAACTGGCTTATATTATTGACCTTAAAACGGTAAAACGTGGTCGAATTAAAGAGTATGCAGAGAAATACAACGCTGAATACTTTGAAGGCCAAAAGCCCTGGTCCATTCCATGTGATATCGCCTTGCCTTGCGCTACTCAAAACGAGATTGACAAGGAAGATGCAGAAAAGTTGGTCGCCAACGGTGTCAAAGCTATTTCTGAAGGGGCTAATATGCCGACTTCTATCAATGCTATTCACGTTTTTCATGACGCCAAAGTGCTTTATGCGCCTGGCAAAGCGTCAAATGCGGGTGGTGTTGCTGTGTCAGGACTGGAAATGTCGCAAAATAGTCAGCGACTGTCCTGGACTCGTGAAGAGCTGGATGAAAAGCTCAAAGGCATTATGGCCGGTATTCACAGCCAGTGCTTGCAGTTTGGTGACGAGGGCGAGTATGTAGACTATGTTAAAGGCGCTAACCTTGCAGGTTTCGTTAAAGTTGCCAATGCGATGCTGGCGTACGGTGTGGTCTAGTCTTATCTAGTAGCCCGGTATTATCTAAGTAATCGGCATAAATCTGCCCGGTATTAAATCTTTGCCGGGCAGAGTTATCAATCAATGGGGAAAGGCTAAACCGATTGCATTAGCAGCCATACAAATAAGGCTACTCCGCCAAGTAAAGCCAAAGCTCCCATCCACTCTTGCTGACTGCCTTTCTTTCCGTGCTTCAACTCTTGCCGAACCCTTGGAAAGACCATAAATATAAACATTGTCAATAAAATGGCCGAGCCTATTTTCATCCAGTCCATATTATCCTACTCGCAAAAAAATAAGGGCTCTGTAGATGAGCCCTTTTTAATATTTAAATAATTCTTCGACTAATTAGTCGTCACTTGCAAATCCAAGCAAATGAAGCAAATTAACAAAGATGTTGAATATATTCAGAAACAGAGACACGGTCATCACGATGTAATTTGCAGACTCCGGCTGATTAATCATTCTGCTTGTATCGTACAGAATAAAGCCACTCATGATTAAGATAACCACTGAAGAAATAGCAAGTGAGAGTCCTGAAATATTCAAAAAGATATTTGCCAGCGCTGCAACTAGTACAACCAGCATACCCACCATCAAGAAGCCACCCATAAAGCTGAAGTCTTTCTTGGTCATCAAGGCGTAGCCAGAAAGGGCAAAGAAAATCAGTCCTGTTCCTGCGAGGGCTGTAGCCACGATTTGTGTGCCATTAGACATCGCCAGGTAATGGTTTAATAGAGGCCCTATACCAAAGCCCATTAAACCGGTTATTGCAAACACCACCAGAATTCCTGCTCCAGAATTTGCTGTGCGTGGAAGTGCCAGCCAGATTAGAGCGAATGAAAGACCAATACAAATCAAGTAAGTCATTGGTGGCATATAAAGCAGTGTAGACACTGTCGCCATTACAGCCGAAAAAATAAAAGTTGCCGATAGTAGCAAATAGGTATTCTTCAGAACCTTATTGATCTCAATTGATTGACCGCGGGCTCTTTCAATTACCGGGGTTGGTTGTTGCATTGATAAACTCCTGTTTAACGTACAATTTCAAGCCAGAAAAATGCCTTCTCAACAGGCTTGGACTCTTTTATATAATAAGGGTTCAAAATAAAGAACCCAACCCTTAAGGTCAAGTATTTTGGCTTGAGATGGGTGTTTACTGGTTGTTCTTTATACAAAGAACAAAAAAAATGTTCTTTTTGTCAAATTAGGCTTTTACAATTTCTAATTATCCGGTAATATGCGCGCCTCAACGGAGAGATGGCTGAGTGGTTGAAAGCACCGGTCTTGAAAACCGGCATACGTTAATAGCGTATCTAGGGTTCAAATCCCTATCTCTCCGCCATTTAATAAAAACCCGCATTTTATGCGGGTTTTTTTATGCCTCCTGAAATATCTTACATATCTAATCTAGTCTGTTAAATTTCAGTTCTCTTGCCGGAACTTCAATCACTCAAGTTTATAATTACATATATCTCTTATGGAGAAGTTTTTTATTCGGTAAATCGAATTAAAAAAATAGTATTAATATGATTTGTGAATTAACAGCTTATCTCAATAGCACTATATCTACAGCTAGCTTAAAGTAGTTTGTTCAAACTACGTTGCAGAAGGATCAGGAGGGCACGTGGGAGTGAGGGGAAGTATTGAGGAGCGTGCTGCTGTTGCGCTCAAACAACAACAAACCAATCAACTTTTACAAGTACAAAAAGACATTCTGGAAGTAGTGGTTACCAGCAACCAATATCAGGAAGCGCTTGATAAATTATGTATTGCTGCAGAAGGTCTGCTGCCAGATTCGACAGCATCGATCATGATTTTTGAGCAGCCGGAAAATCATCTGGTTGTTCGCTCCGCTCCCAATATGCCTGCGGAAGCAATTGGCCAGCTGGAAGGATTGGTTCCTGGTGAAAATGCGGGCTCATGCGGTACTGCAGTCTTTAAGAATGAAGCTCAATTTGTGTGCGACACAGCCTGTGACAATCGATGGCAGGGGTTTGCTGGCTATATTGAAGAATTTGGAATCAGAGCTTGCTGGTCAATGCCGGTAAGGGACCCTCAACAAAAGTCTATAGGTTCTTTTGCATTAGCGAGTAAAACGACTCGAGAGCCTAGTCAATTTCACTATTTGTTACTGGAAACTGTGGCTAAGCTGGCAGCCATCATTTTGACGCGTGAAAAAGAACAAACTCGTCTTCAGATAGCCGCAAGTTATGATGGGCTAACCGGGTTGGAGAATCGCGCCAGTTTGTTGGAGCGTATTTCAGAAGGTATTAGTCGATGCGAAAGACACAGCAGAATGCTCGCGGTTCTGTTTATCGACCTTGATAACTTTAAGAAAGTAAATGATCGACTGGGTCACCATGTAGGAGACAGCATTTTAAAGGCCGCCGCTCTTGAAATGAACAAATCAATACGCAAGACCGACTCGTTAGCACGCCTGGGCGGAGATGAGTTTGTACTAGTGGTTGAAGAGTTCAAGGATATATCCGAACTCAGAGTTATTGCCGAGAAAATGATCGAGTCGGTAACAAGAGCGACAGATTTAATGGGACACGCCAGTGTTTCCGCAAGTGTGGGAGTTAGTATTTATCCTCAGGACGCTATTTCTGTTAATCAATTATTACGCTGTGCTGATTTAGCAATGTATCGAGCAAAAGATAAAGGAAAAAAGCAGACGATCTTCTTTCATGAACCCTGAGTCGCATCCTGATTCATTGATTATTCGACATAATATTTCCTGCCTCCAGGCTGATTTCTATTTTCATCATGACTCCAGGTTATTTCCCAATAGCTGTTAATTAGTGGTTCCTTTTTCTTTACAAGTCCAAAATCTAGGTCAATTTTCATTAATCCGAAGTTAACCTTGTGAACGATAAAGTCGATTTTCCTACAGGAGCGGCGCCGCTTAATAGCGACCTGCTTGAAAGTGTCCAGCAATATGACGCCAAGTCTTTATATTGGCTTAGCGGATACTGTTCCGGTTTAGCTGATGCCAGGGGGAAATCTCCTAATGCAGTCAATACTGCTGTCGGCTTAAATCTGTCTTCGAGCCAAGACTTGTTAGAACAGTCCAATAGTGCTGTAGCGTTAAAAACGTTGGTGCTTTTCGCGTCTCAATCAGGAAATGCCGAGAAAATTGCTACTGAACTTCATCAAAGCCTGGAGCAAAGTGGTCTGGAAGCAAGACTTTCTTCGGTCGCCGATATCAAAGGTAAAGAAATTAAAGAGCAGCAGGTAATACTTCTGGTCGCTTCAACTCATGGTGAGGGCGAGCCACCGGACGATGCTATCGACTTTCATGAGTTCGTGTTAGGTAAAAGAGCGCCAAAACTTGATGGTGTGAAGCATGCGGTATTAAGTCTCGGCGATTCCAGCTATGAGTTTTTCTGCCAGACAGGTAAAGACTTTGACCAGGCGTTTGGCAAATTGGGTTCTCAGCCTTTGATTGAACGCGTTGATTGCGATCTGGACTATGAAGCTCAGGCCGAAGAGTGGATCAACTCTATCACCGAAAAACTCAGAGAGTTGACGGGAAGCAATCCGTCATCAGCTAATTCTAATCAAGCAGTACATAATGTAGCACCTGATCAGTGGAGTAAAGAAAAGCCGTTTAGCGCTACAGTGTTAGCAAATCAGAAGATAACCGGCCGTGGTTCAGTTAAACAGATCCATCATATTGAACTCAGTCTGGAAAATTCGGGCATACATTATTTGCCAGGAGATTCTCTGGGGGTTTGGGCGAAAAATGACGAGCAAACTGTTAACGATATCCTTAAGTTGGTAGAGCTAAACGGTGATGAAAAGGTTGTAATCAAATCTGTCGAGCGTAGTTTAAAACAGGCATTGATTGAAAATCTGGAGATCACACTACTTAATAAAGGCTTGATAAGCGACTATGCAAAACTTTCTGGCAGTGACGAGGTTGCCAAAATTGTTAGCGAAGGTTATGCAGAATATGTAAGCAATCATCAACTAATTGATTTGCTCTCTCTCGCGCCACTAAAGCTTGAAGCTCAACAACTGGTTGATCTGCTAAAACCGATCAAGCCGCGCATGTACTCAATTTCTTCCAGTCTGGAAGCTAACCCGGAAGAGGTGCATCTTACTGTCGCTTTGGCCGAATCAGAAAATGAATCCGGCAAGCGACAAGGTGCCGCCAGTAGTTTTCTTCTGGAAAGACTTGAAGAAGATGATCAGGTACTAGTTTTTGTTGAAGAAAACCGTCACTTCAAATTACCTGAAAATGACAAGCCCGTTTTAATGATTGGTCCTGGTACAGGTATTGCGCCGTTCAGAGCCTTTTTGCAAGAACGCGAAGAGCGCCAGGCTAAAGGGGGGAACTGGTTGTTTTTTGGAAATCCGAATTTCAATACCGATTTTCTTTATCAAACTGAACTTTTGGAAGCGTTAAATTCTGGGGTTCTTAATGAGTTGAGTGTTGCTTTTTCTAGAGATCAGGAAGAAAAAATCTATGTGCAAGACAGGCTCAAAGAAAATGCGGAGAAAATCTGGGATTGGATAAATTCGCAAGGTGCCTATTTATATGTCTGTGGTGATATGAACCGCATGGCAAAAGATGTTGAAGCTACCTTGAAGAATATTATTCAGGAACAAGGAAACTTATCAGCTGAACAAGCTGATGATTACCTGAAACAATTAAGAAAAGACAAACGATACCAAAGAGATGTGTACTAATTATGGCTACTAGCAAATTGATTAATGAAGTTCAGAATAAGGTCGAAATTAACGACGCTATCCAGCCAACCAGCTTCGATCCTGGTAAGCACTCTGATGTAGAGCGTATCAAAGTCGAAAGTAACTATTTGCGCGGAACCATTACTCCAAGCTTGCAAAATTCGGTAACAGGTTCTGTGGCGGACGACGATTTAATGCTGATTAAGTTTCACGGAATCTACCAGCAAGATGATCGTGATCTTAGAAATGAGCGACGTAAGCAAAAACTGGAACCCTTGTATTCATTTATGATCAGGGCAAGAATTCCGGGCGGAGTTGCAACTTCTCAGCAATATATTCAAATGGCTGAACTGGCGACCAAATACTCCAGTGGCAGTTTGCGGTTAACGACGCGTCAGGCGTATCAATGGCATGGTGTGTTTAAAAGAAACCTGAAAAAAACCATCGCTGGTATTAATGAAACTATGCTGGATACCATTGCAGCTTGTGGTGATGTCAATCGTAACGTGATGAGTAACCCTTTGCCGGAAACGTCAAAAATTCATGCAGAGGTTTTCGAGTGGACTAAAAGAATTAGTGAACATCTATTGCCACAAACCAGGGCTTACCATGAAATTTGGCTGGATGGTGAGAAAGTGGAGTCGAGTGAAGAGCCTATTTATGGACAGACTTACTTGCCGCGAAAATTCAAAACAGCGATCGCTATTCCTCCTTACAACGACGTAGATGTTTTTGCCAACGATCTCGGCTTCATCGCAATTGTTGAAAACAATGAATTGATAGGTTTTAACGTTGTTGTTGGCGGTGGCATGGGAAGCAGCCATGGAGACCAGACAACTTATCCTAGAGTAGGGAATATCATTGGATTTTGTGATCTTTCACAAGTGCTTGCTGTTGCAGAAAATGTAGTCAAGGTACAGCGCGACTTTGGTAACAGGGAAGTGCGTAAACATGCTCGACTCAAATACACTATCGATAGCTTGGGCATTGATAACTTTGTTGCAAAGCTACATGCCTATTTAGGATTTGAATTGCCAGAAGCACGAGATTATCAATTTATTCATAATGGCGATCGTTACGGCTGGATTGAAGATGAAAATGGCAATTGGCATTTAACGCTGTATATCCATAGCGGAAGAATTATTGATAGTGAAGACAAAAAGATTTTTTCCGGTCTGCTTGAGATCGCAAAAATTCATAATGGTGAGTTCAGGATTTCTCCGAATCAAAATCTGATCATCAGCAATATCAATCCGACCATCAAAGATAAGGTGTCAGCGATATTGAAAACACACAATATCAGTATTGGTGAAACTGAGTCGCCGACTCGATTAAACTCGATTGCTTGTGTGGCTTTTCCAACCTGTTCACTGGCTATGGCAGAAGCCGAGCGATATTTGCCGAGTTTTGTTGATAAGCTGGAAGAAATATTATCTGAGTACTCAATTCGCGATCTGCCGATCAATGTGCGAATGACCGGTTGCCCGAATGGATGTGGGCGACCATTTCTGGGCGAAATAGGTATGGTTGGTAAAGCACCAGGCAAATACAACCTCTATCTTGGGGCTAGTCATACCGGACACAGGCTCAACAAGCTTTTTCGTGAAAACATCGGAGAGCAGGAAATATTGGAGACCTTAAGGCCGATCCTGAAAGACTACTCTGAAAGTAGGCTGACTGATGAACGCTTTGGTGACTTTGTTATTCGAACAGGTGTCATTAAAGCTGTCGAAAATGGTCTTGATTTTCATAAGTAAATACTAAAAACAGGAACATGGGGTTTTTCATAACGGAGCAATGCAAGATGCTTGATTCAGTTTGGAATGAACAACGTATTACTACCGCAAATGAAGCGCTGGAAGAAATGAGCGCCCAGGATAGAATTGCCTGGGTGCTTGAAAATTTACCGGGAGAGTTTGCCCTGTCTTCGAGCTTTGGCGTTCAGTCTGCGGTTAGCCTGCATATGGTGACCCAGTTAAAGCCCGATATCCCGATCATCCTGGTTGATACCGGCTATCTTTTTCCGGAAACCTACCAGTTTATCGAGGAGCTCACTGACCGCCTAAGCCTTAACCTGAAAGTTTTTCGTTCGCCTATTAGCCCTGCATGGCAGGAGGCAAGATTTGGAAAACTTTGGGAAAAAGGGTTAGATGGTTTAAAGCAATATAATCAGCTGAATAAAGTCGAACCTATGGAGCAGGGACTAGAACAACTTAATGTATCCACCTGGTTTGCAGGTGTAATGCGAAGCCAATCAAATAGCAGACAGAATCTTGAAGTGTTGCAAAAAATCAGGGGAAGGTTAAAAGTTCATCCGCTGATTGACTGGAATAATCGGGTGGTTTATCAATACCTTAAAAAGCATAATTTACCGTATCATCCGCTTTGGGAGAAAGGATACGTGTCCATCGGTGATATCCATAGCACAGTGCCATTATCTGCAGGAATGAGTGAAGAAGAAACACGTTTTGGCGGTTTGAAAAGAGAGTGTGGCTTGCACGAAGACTCTCTATCCGGTCTATAGTTGAAAATTTTATTACTGTGATTAGCAACCGTGACGTTGATGTTTTTGTTTGAGTAGCTGTATAGGATTGGGAGCTGACGGTGGTGAGCTATTACTGTCGCTAAGCTCACCGCCAAAAAATCGACTGGTTTTTTCTCGCTCTTTGAGAAGTTCTGCGGGTATTTCGCTTTTCTGTGGAAATAGAACCTCTTTTTTCCACGCTTCGAACCCTCCGCTTAAAATAGTAACCTTGAAAAAGCCTCTAATCATCAGCAAGTAATAAGCTTGTAGTGCTTCGGCTTCATTTTCTGAATAAAGAATGATGTTGTCGTTTAAACGCCATTTTGATTGTTTAATGAGGTTCAGGTCATAGTTTTCTGATGTTGGGATTTTGTAGTCTGCAGCTTCCCTCAGATCTAAAAGGAAATAGTTCTGATTCTGTTCCATTAAGAGTTTTGCGAGCTTGAGTGGTGAAATTTTCCTCACTTTTTGTTCAACTAATTCATCAAACTCCGTGAAAGAGAGCATTAACGCATCTTCATCGGTTATCGGTCGTTCTTCAAGAAAAAATGCCGAGAGTCCAAGAGGAAGAAATACCAGGGTTAGTATGATTAAGGTTCTGTTTTGCATAGCTCACTCCTCGATAGCGAAAAATGATTTTCTATTTTTTCCACCACAAAAAAGCACAATAGTGCTAAAGAACAAATAATTAATATTGTCATGCCGTAAGTCAGCATAGAAAACTGGTAAAGAAATTCTGGTAGGGGTGAGCGGCTTGAATAGAAACTTTCCAGCCATGTGTAACTAGTCGCAAACACAAAGCTTCCAATAAAAAGACCGACAATTGTGAACCATCCGTCTTTATGACCGCTTGCTGCACCGATAAAAGCTGTTCCGGGACAGTAACCACTGATCATAAAGCCCACCCCCAATATCAGACCGCCAATAAATTGTGGAGCCGGAAAACTTGCAGTAAAGCGAATGATGGAAAGCTCTATCCAGCCCAGATAGTGAAGATAGAACAATGCTGTCATCGCGGTAATAATGGCGGTAAACATAACTTTGAAAACCGTCATATCATGTAGTAAAAATTGTCCGGTTAATTTTTTCGGATTGCCCAGTCCGGATTGCTCTAAAGTTGCGCCGAAAGCCAGGCCAATAATAAGCGCGAATATAAGGTGGATACCGTCACCAATATGTTGAAACTCATACAGCGGAAACACTATCGCCACTCCTTTTTAAAGAAAACACAAGTAGCGTAGGCGCCAATAAAGACCGCCAGCATAAATGCCCAACTACCGGTATTGAGTAGAGCACCGCCGGACAGCGCCTGACCACTGGTACAGCCTCTTGCAAGGCGGGCCGCAAAGCCCATTAATATGCCGCCGCTAAAAGCCCAGACAAATCGTCGAAAGTTGCTCGGTTGACTTCCTTTGATCACCCTTGGAGCGAAACGTCCGCTAAACTTTGCCGACAGGAAACCGCCGACAATCATTCCGATAACTTCGATAAATATCCACGACTCCAAAAGGCTTCCTGGCGCGTCGATTGATTTTAGATAGCTTCCCTGATTCGGCAGCGTTTCGGCCAATGATTGCGCAACCGCGCCTGAAGCCCCGAGTCCGCGTCCGGCGATTAAAAAACTCGCCGTTAAGATCAGGCCTAAAATAATACCTGCAAGATACGGGTTGATGTATTGCCTGGTCATTGGGCTGACCGTATTGAACTGTCGGACCTAGCATAGTGTTTTAGTGTCTCATCGATAAAGCTTTGCCACCTTTCTTCTGGTTGCCAGATAGCGACAAGATCTTTTACCGCTTGTTGCTTATCAATTTTTAACTGGGTTATTCGATAGAGATAAACAAAAGTTGATGCTCGCCAGTTAAGCTGACAATGAACAAAGACTTTGTCATCTTTATATTGCTCCATCAACGCGACGAACTGCTTGAAATTTTCCAGTGTCGGGTTGTGCCAGTCGACTTTTATTTGTTCAAAAGTCATACCCAGCTGCTGAACTTTTCGTTTCTCCTTGAGCTGTACTCCCGGTATCAGGTTGATCACATGTTGAAAGCCATAGTCTTTCAACAATTTAAGTTGTTCAGGCTTGGGGAGTCCTGCGGAGGCAAGATCGTCGTTGACGAAATGGAAGTTGGTGATTTGTGCAAGCTGCTCTGTCTGTTTTGCCGAAGCAAACGGGGTAATCAAAAAGAGTGTCAAGATCAGTATTCGAAACATTATTATTTCCTTGCATAATAGGCTGTGATAAACACTATATTATTCAAGGCATATTGGTGCCGCACCTGCTAATCTGTGAACAGCCTGAAAGTTAGGTCTAGTGACAGAGTGATGCGGTGAAAGAATTTAATCTTTTTCTGATTAGTTCTGCTCAGTGAGACTGGAGATCAGTTGCTCGCGATAACTTCGGCTAACTTTCAGTTGAGTATTATCATCAAGTACCGCGGTATAGTCGCCGGCGTCATTGGTAAGCAATTCCCTGACTAAAGAGAGGCGGATCAGGGTTGAACGGTGTATTCGCTGAAAGCCGGAGTCTTGTAAACGTTGCTCCATATTGCGTAGCGATTCACGCATCAGGTGAGAGGCTGTCGTCGTGTGGATATTGATATAGTCACCATCGGCTTCAATCCAACGGATATCATCCGGCGTGACAAAGACTACCCGGCCATGCGAGCGGATCTGGATTCGCTCTGATGGCTTACCGGGGGAGGATGTTCGCTCGGTATCGGACATACCCCCCAAAAGGGACTGCAATTGTGCAACATGTTTTCCAATGTTATTGCTATTCAGTTGTTCCCTTATTCTGGCGAGGCTTTGCTCAAGTCTCTCCCGGGAAAGCGGTTTTAAAATATAGTCAACGGCGTTGACTTCGAAAGCCTCAATGGCGTATTGATCATACGCAGTTAAAAACACAACCAGCGGCATATTTTCAACCCCCACAGCCCGGATTACATCGAAGCCATTCACTTTGGGCATATTGATATCGAGAAATACGACATCAGGTTTGTCGCTTAAAATGGAGCGGATTGCTTCGCTGCCTCCACCAGACTCCGAGATGATCTTGATATCGGCCTCCTGCTCAAGTCTCAACCGGATACCTTCCCGAGCCAATGGTTCGTCATCTACAAGCAACACTTTGATTGTCATTCGATTAAGTCCTTTCAGCTTTTTGTAAAGGCAAGGTTAAAGTAACACAGACGCCTTCGCCGGCTCGGCCATTGATTTCAAATTGATGGTCATCACCATAAATTTGTTGAAGTCGAGCTTTCACGTTGGTGAGACCAATACCGCTACTCTGTTTATTTTGCTTATAGTCGAATCCTGCACCGTTGTCTTCTACTCGAAGAGTCAAACGGTCCTTGATTTGATTGCAATCGATAGTGAGCTTACCCAAACCTTCAATTTGGCCAATACCATGATTCATGGCATTTTCTACCAAGGGCTGCAGGATCATATTAGGTACTTTTATCGATTCCAGTTTCTTATCGCAATTGATTTCAATCGACAATTTCTCACCGAATCGTACTTGTTCAATCGCCAGGTAGTTCTGAATGGTTTCGAGTTCATGTTTTAGCGTAACCATCATTTGATGGTTATCATTCAGCGATTGGCGAAAAAAGTTACTTAAGCGCTCGATCATTTGTCCGGCTTTTTCGCTGTCATTTTTTAACACCAGTACGGATATTACATTCAGCGTATTAAACAGAAAGTGAGGGTTAACCTGCATCTGCAGAGTTTCCAGTTTTGCCTGAGTCAGTTGCTGATTAAGTCGTACTGAATCGAGCTCCTTTTGCTGGGCAATGGCATAGAAATTCTTCAGATTAAAACTGCTGATAAATATCGTATAGACGATGATATCGATCAGAAAGAGGGAGTCGCCAAATAGAAAATGACCGGCATGCTGCCAGGGTTGATATCCTCTCATACCGGGACTCATATCTTCCAGGTAGTGGTAAGAGTAGCTGATAGCAATTCCGTGAGCCAGCGACACAAGGAGAAAAAGCCCCAGATGAATCAGCGCCGGAGACGCCCATTTAACCGGACTTAATGGGATTCTTAAAGCGATGATTGTCACCAACGGTGAAAGTAACAACCAGGGTAAACAGATCTTCAACAGCAGAAAACTGATTTGGCTTATAGGGTGAGGCTCGAATTCGTGTATTGTCAGCAGACCCGATAATTGTGCCAGTAATACGTATATGATGCCTCCGAGCGTGATCGAAGACATTAGTATTAATACGTGTTTAACCAGTGGTTTGTTGCGACTAAGCCATTGCATGAGTAAGGGGTCTACTACGATAGATGGTTTCCGGCAGTGTATTTAATAATAGCGGCAAATGGAAGGCTGGTGCTGTAGGATAACGGCCTGGCCGGGATGGAACGTGGATACAGGCGGTGAATGGTAATAAATCTTCAATATTACTAATCAGCTATGTGGAGCCATGTCAAACCATTCGGGGAATTCTGGCGTCAGGATGACTCGTTCGTAAAAATAAAATGTATCGGCTCCTACTCGTACTGTATAAGTAGTTGTGGTCAAGTGATAATGTTCTTACCACGCTTCATTATTTGGCTATCCATATGATTTTAAAAGAACTTCTATTTTCGAGATGTGTATTTATCGTCAGTAAATCACGATAATAACGAGACTTTACTTTAAGTTTGACGTCTAACTCATGGCTACGAGACAAAAAGCTCTTTTGCATATAAAAAATTTTCCGTATTATCGTGATTTAGTGAAGATAATAATCTGTTAAGAGCAGAATACGGAGAACAAATTTTTCTGCTGAGAGTAGTTGAGTGATACGGTAACATAATGCCGTATCGATATTTGCGTTTTATCGAGAGAAAAATAAATAAGGGAGTTGACGTGCCATTTTTTCATCGTTACCTTAAGGCGGAGGCCGGGCGCGTTGATGAAATCGTGGTTACATGCAACGGACACTGCCTCCGCCTTAAGGAGAAGAAAGTCACATCGCCATCATTCCTTGTTTGTTCTTCCTATCGTAAACTCGCCAATCTGAGATCGTACAAAGTTAGTATTCCGAAAAACAGGAATACATCAGACAGAATTGTGCGAGCTCTTAACAACCCGTAGCATGTGACAAAGTTGAAAGACACTTCGCACATGTACTTTTCGTTAGGCACATATGAAGAAACGTCGACCTACAATTCCATTTTCAGGCTGGATGCTGGCTGTTGATTTGGAAGAAACCAGAAAAATACAGAATCAGAAAGGTACGCCTGCTTACGGATGTGATTGTGATTTATGCACAGAATGGAAGTTGGCGTATAAGAAAATAATCCCTGAAAAATTATTAGACGAGTTTGGCCGAGCTGGAGTTGAGCTTCAATCACCAACTGATCTTTACGGCTCTGGCTCTGGAGATGAAGAGCGAACTATAAGAGTTACTTTCCACTTCATAGGAAAGATTTTAAGTGGATTAAACGGCGCTACACATGATGATAGATTCGACTATGATGGATTTCCATATGAAGTCGTACGAGATAACCCATACTTTAGTGTTAGAGTGATTCCTCAACAAGAAACATATGTATCCGCTCCTAATTGTGAAGCCAAGGGGAACTCCCGTGTCTTATGTATAGATATGAGACTTGGCTATCCCGCTAAGTACGTGTGTGAAAATGCCTAACAAGGGTTAGAAAATGAATTCGGCTAAAAAACAGCCTCACAATTTAAACAAGCGTTATATGTACTTTTATGATTGACACAAACTAAATCAGACACTCAGGTTTTAATAGATGCCTATATGACTCACGGCCTATCAGTATTTTAAGGGTAAAACTTAAGAAAGGCTTATAGATATTGCTTGAAAAAACAAAAAGCCAAAACTCGTAAGAATAATGTATCGACATTTGATTCTTCGACATAGCTACGCCTACCAAATCAGAATAGAAAAGATTTTTTAGTCTTTATCAATTAGGACTGATACAGCAACTTCGCCTGCCCAACTCCCTTAACCCAGCTTTTCTTAATGGCTTTAGCCTTTTCTCTGAGTTTATCAATTGAGCCCATCATCGTCGGTTGTCCATGACAGAGCTTTTGAATTTGGTCGAGCCAATTACCTTGTTGAATATTTAAACGCTGAAAGATGGAGCTGACATAAGGCGGAATAGCAGCCTTTTTCTGATGAACAATAGCACGGCCCGTCCATTCTACTAAAGCTAGGTAATCACTCAGGTTAAATGTGCAAAGAGACTCATCAGGCGACTGGTTAACCGGAATCAGTGGTTCATTCATCTGAAGGGGTGAAGTTTTTAGTTTATCAATTCGCCGTTTGATTGACGTGTGGAGTGAGGATTCCAGCTCCTGAGTAATCCCTGTACGAATTGGATTTAAATCGACATAAGCCATACAGGCAAGAACTGAAGTTTCATCGAGTAGCGGAATCGACTGATAGCGAGATTCCCAGAATCGACCTTTGACACAATCTTCCAGGTTACTCTGTTTCGCCAGAGGCTCATTCAGCCTTGCCATAAACCAGGAAAGCTTGCCGAGGCGTTTTCGATACTTGGCCAGTTTAGCTTTATCCGCCATGATAGCCTGTTTCTTTAATTCTCGAAGTTTATGGTTCTCAGGTTTATCCAATCGGCCGGGATAGGCCTTTAACCAACGCTCGGCGACTTGTTCATCAGTTAATTTTTCAGCGCCTTTAGGGTCAACTTTCAGAACCAGATGATAATGGTTATCCATGATGGCGTAAGCGTAGAGTGATACAGAGAAAATATCTGACAGCGCCAGCATTCGATTTTCCAGCCAAGCTTTGCGATGGTCACAGTTACGCCCAGAAACAGGATCATCGCCACATAGATAAGCGCGTCGAACGCAGCGGGAAATGCAGTGATAAAATCCAGCTGACTCACTGTCAACGAGATATTTACGAGGTATGGCCATTAGTTCTCATCCTTGAGAAGAAAGTTCTGCTCTTATTCTACCTGTTCATTGATTCACGCCAATCAGCTAAATCCGCTCAAGCTGTAGGAAAAGGCCGGTTGATGTTGTAGGATATTGGATTAAATCAGGATGTCTGAAAATAGATTTAACTCATGGCTACGAGACAAAAAGCTCTTTTGCATATAAAAAATTTTCCGTATTATCGTGATTTAGTGAAGATAATAATCTGTTAAGAGCAGAATACGGAGAACAAATTTTTCTGCTGAGAGTAGTTGAGTGATACGGTAACATAATGCCGTATCGATATTTGCGTTTTATCGAGAGAAAAATAAATAAGGGAGTTGACGTGCCATTTTTTCATCGTTACCTTAAGGCGGAGGCCGGGCGCGTTGATGAAATCGTGGTTACATGCAACGGACACTGCCTCCGCCTTAAGGAGAAGAAAGTCACATCGCCATCATTCCTTGTTTGTTCTTCCTATCGTAAACTCGCCAATCTGAGATCGTACAAAGTTAGTATTCCGAAAAACAGGAATACATCAGACAGAATTGTGCGAGCTCTTAACAACCCGTAGCATGTGACAAAGTTGAAAGACACTTCGCACATGTACTTTTCGTTATGTGTGTGAAAATATGAATCCAGAATGCAAATTTTATATGGAGATAGAAGCCCCTAAAGGACTAGCTGGGATAGAGGAGCATCTAGGTCGTTGTAGGCTTGACGTTATGCCATATTTATCTGGATATAACAAAAAAGTCATCTTAAAGGCGGGGCAAGATTGTAATTACCTCGAGTGGGCAATGGACTCATCGGATACTGATATTATGATCGCGCATGGATATTTCGAAATTCCTGTCGAAGATGCTTGGATGCTGCTGAGTGACTTATCTATAGCGCTAGTTGCAGCAGGATTTCCACACTATATTGGTATAGATGATGAAGACGGCAACAAAAAATATGCAACGTCATTTCTATGGCAAGAGTAATCACATAACAAAAGGTTCAAACTGACGCCTAGCGGCGCAGTTTACCCAAGTGTTATGCATAAGTCATCATGTACGGATTAATGCTATTTTTCGTCGTTTTTTTACTCATTTGTTTTGCAGGCTATCGTTCGTCTCAAGAAAACAAGCGATTCAAGGAGGCGTATGATGCTTTTCTTGAGGAAAATGAGGGAAGTGAGTTCTTTTGCTATACGAATAGAGAGCTATTTTGCAGTTTTATTGAAGAGAAGCTAATCCCGAATCTGGAAGGTGATATATTCATTGTAAAACTGGAAGGTAAGGTGCCGAAGAGTGAATTTGATGAGAAGTTCATGTCCTATTCTTTGTGTCGCTTAAGAAACGTTGGTTTTCCCAATGTTATGAAAATTGTAAACGGACAATTCATCGACCACTCCATACACAATGAAATTTACAATGCTATTAATAATGAAAAATTCGATGAAGTGCAAACCATAGTGCAGAATGCATTGTTAAAAATAAGAGGGGCTTGTAAAAATGCATAACAAAAATTGGTGTCACAAAAATTGGTGTCAGAGTTAATTAATTCTCTGAAAAATCAAAAAGCGAGGTCAATGTCGATAACTTTGATTTAGAGATAGATTTACACTGACCCTAAATTTTTCTTGGTATAAAGCCAATCCCCAATAAAGACAAGTTGTTCGATTTGCTGGGGGGACTATGGTTATAGTCTTAATAATTCTGATGGGGATGTCAGCGTATACGGTAAACACATAAGGTGTTTTATCTACAACAAATTTCACTTAACGAAACGCAGGAAATTGAAATACGGAAAGGCACGGATTAGTTAACTTTTTAACTAAAAAAGAAAATTTCTTGTAAGAAAGAGATAATCTCCTTCGTCCTATAGGATAGAAGCGCGATAAGGAGAAAGTCATTGAATAAACAACAACACACGGCCAAAATTGCCGATTTGGCAAACCAATATGGACGCCAGGTGTTTCAAACTGCTTTTCGCTTACTGGGAGATAGCCATCTGGCTGAAGATATTACCCAGGAAGTCTTTTTAAAGCTGTTTAAGAAAACGCCTGAAGCATTCGACAAAATACTAAACTGGCCTGCTTACCTAAAATCCATGGCATCATCGAGTGCCATCGACCAACTAAGACGTCACAAGCGGTTATCAGAGCAACCACTGGAGCCCGGAGAAAATCAGACGAGTTCTTTGGGTAATCAGGAGGCCAAAGATCCTTTCGGACACTTGGCGACTCAACGAGATTTGGCGAGCTTTCGTAAAGCTCTGACTGCTCTCACGGCTCAAGACGCTCAAGTTTTTTGCTTGCGACACGTCGAAGAAATGTCTTATCGAGAGATAGCTGATTTGCTGGATATTTCAACGAGTCTGGTTGGTGTTACTCTGCACCGCGCTCAACAGAAGCTTTCTCAATTGTTGGGAGAGTCACAATTTTTAGGAGCAGGTTATGAAATCACAGGATAATTTGAGTTCTGAATTAAACCATTATGTCGAAGTTTTAAAGAGTAATGAGCCATCTGAAAAAGATATGCAAAGGATGGAATTTAACTTACAGGCTGCTATTGCCAAACAGGGACAACTTGAGTCGGCGAATGAAGAGATTCCGTCTGCTAATCAATCGCTCTGGCAAAAGTTAGCTGAGTCTTTTAAAGCAATAGTGCAACTACCCTCGCTGAAATGGGGAGGAGCGGCCGCTTCCTTAACTGCTTTCATGATTAGTATTGTTTTTTGGGGTGGTAATTCTAGTGTCGCTTTTGCTGAAGTCGTGGCTGAGCTACAAAAAATCACCAGCATGCGCTTTGTCAGTGAGATGAAAAATCAGGGAAACACAATGATGCAGCTCAAAGTGTTTTATCGACAACCCGGACAAGTGCGTATCGAGACGACGCCTTTGGTTGAAAATGGCGAAAATGCAACGAGTATAAATGTACTGGATACTTCGTTGGGAAAAGGAGTGATTTTTCTTGAAGGACCAAAGATGGCTATGCCTTTTAACTTTGAAGCCAACGATCAAAAGTCTTCGCCGCGGGAGAATCCGTTATTCTGGTTCGATGCAATTCATGACTATGACGGGCCGGTAACAGAGTTAGGTTGGAATACTGTCAATGGTGTTGACGTTTATGGATTGTCATTTATTGAGTCTGGAGTGGAAATCATCCTTTGGGCGGATAAAAAGTCACATCTTCCGGTTCAGGTGATAGTTAGTCAAAAGGATTATAGTGGGCAAGAGTCCTTTTCTATGACTGCCAATGTCGAATTTAACATTCAGCTGGCTAGTGAACTATTTTCGCTGGAGATTGATAGTTCCTACATTACAGCAGGAGATGAAAATAAATAGGCAGAACTGATGTGAAACCACTGTTAGTGGTGATTAGTGTGGCATCCTGAAATTTACTCAGGTTGCCACTTGCTCATTATCTTCTATTGGAAATGATTCTCGAGTCTAGCGTCCATACTTTCTTATCTGTACTTGTATGGCTTTCCCAGCGAAAGCTATTCTTATTTATACTATGAAATCGAATTTTCATAAAAGTCTCCTGTCCATCTATTGATTTTCTGGTCGCACTTAAATGAATTTCGTCGTCTATTTTATCGCCAATGAAATCCTCGAATGAAGGCCCGCCCATTACGGCTAAATAGGTATGTTTCCATTGTTCTATCTGCGGAGAAAAGCTACGCAACGTAGTTCCTGCATAGACTAAATCACCCTGTGGATTAAACATCCTAAAATCGTCTTGAACCATATTGCCGTTAAAAGTATATCTTCCATCCCATTGGCAGTTCGCCCTGTTTTTTACATCGCCATTGGCATCGAGCTTTTGCCACTCGCAGCTCCAATTTCCGATCAAGAATTCATAGTCTTTTTTCTTTGCAATAAAATCCTTCTCTTTGTTGGATTCCGCTATGGAAGCATTGCTCACCAGAGACAATGTGAGTGATAAAATGATGCAAGGGATAGATTTGAGAGACATAGCCACTCCTTTAGTTGATATGTTGGATTTGATGTGCTGGATTCGATGTGTTGATAATCTAGTCCGGACTAGCTAAAACACAATATAGAAGGTGCGAAACACTTGCTTCCAGTGATGAGGTTAGTGATTTGTGAAATGTTTTCACGAACTCGTCTGGTTATCTAATCCAATTCCATGGTTTCGTATTTAGTCAGAAACCACCAGTTCATAGCTAAGATCCAAGCCTGCGGTGTCAATAGCATTGATAGACAGGTAGTAAATATCACCAACAACTGGTGTAAAAGTAAAAGACTGACCGTTACTGGATAAACCGTTCAGTGTAGACGCTATAACATTTCCCTCTGAATCGTACAGTTCGATATAAATATTGGTATCTTGATAGAAAGGCGTTGTACAGTTGCCTGGCTCTCGACACACATAGGCAACGTGCAGATTTCCCGAGCGAGAAGCAAAAACAACCATATCGGTAACATCGTTAATAGAGTTAATCGTACCACTAATGGAAACCGTTGCCCCTTGCTGCATAATAAATGCCAGTGCCTGCTCAAAATTGTCGTTTGGCTCTTGTTCGTTAGTCTGAGAAATGCCAGCTAACGCATCGAGATAGTCTCCGCTAATAATTCCGGCAGCAAAATCCTGCTCGGGTAAATCGTCAATACAGTCGACCTGCTCTGTACACTGGCCACTGTACCAGGCAAACGCTAAAGAAATACCAAAGGGATCATTGAATGAGTTGGAAGGGCACAGGTAAATGCTGCTTCTAAAGCAGATTTTTGGCTCCTCGCTTTCGCTGCCACCGCCACAACCAAGGAGGCCTAAAATGATGGCTGTACCGACAAGGCAGATCAAGCAACTGATTTTAAATAGAGACACTTTTATAACCTGGTTAACTAATGCTGATAATTTGGCTAATAAAAATTAATAGCCTTTTTCTAGTATAGCCCAGAGTCTTAAAGTATGAGATTGTCGGAACTCATTAATTGATCTATTTGTTAGACTTTAGATACCTGATTTAAATGCTCATAACTATAAGTTGCGTACTCTCCGGCGTTATATAGTTCGCGATTTAAATTAAGCAAGCTACTAACTTCTATATTGGTAAGTTCCGGTTCTGAATCAACTTCTAACAAGGCTTGCTGGCCCTGTTCCAGACAAAGCTTCAAATTGACTCGATAATCTTCCAAATCTTGTTGTGACAAAAGAATGCCTTTGGAAGTGAGTGACTCAAGTAATGCGCCGAACATTTGTTTTAGATCTTCAAAAAGATTTCGAGAGGGCTGAAAAATAACGCTTTCTGATTGGACCGCCCCTTGTTCTGATTGCAGTTTTGAAACGTCATGGATTACATCATTGAGTGACTTATAGGAAAAAATCGCGTATCTGACTACTTGCCTGAGTTGTTCAACCTCTTTGACCTCATTCTCTTTTAAAGCGTGTTTTTGTAGGCGTTGACAGAAACGCAGAATTTCTCCCTCGATTGCTTTTAAATGATAGTAGGTCTCCTTTCTTTGCGAGTAAGGAATCTCCAGAAGCTTTTGATTAGCTCGCAAAGCTCTCGATAACAGTTCTCGCGACTCGTTCTGGAGTGCCTGAATTGCAATTGCCGGAATATCGAGTGGAACTTTATTGATGTAGTGGGCGTGTGAGACAGTTTTGTCTTTAAATTTTTGTTCGAGAAAATGACTGAATTTGGAAAGTGCCGGTAAAAAAATGAGTATCCCTGTAAAATTAAACAAGGAATGAAATGCTACCAGCTGGTACAAAGGATCATTTATCTTCAGCCAATGGGTGATAGTGACAATAAATGGCAATAGAAGTAAAAAAGCAATAATGTCAGTGATGACATTAAATAACAGGTGCGCCATCGCCAGTTGTCTTTTAATTCCTGCTCCCCTGATACTGGCCAACAACACTGTGGATGTCGTTCCTAAATCGGCACCGATAACAATTGCCCCTGCCTGTTGTAATGAAATCGCTTCAATATTCAACGCGCTCAAAGTGATCATCATTGCTGCTGAACTGGATTGAATTATTCCACTAAGCAGGATTCCAAAGAATAGAAAATAGAAACTGGATTGATTTTGCAGAGATTTAATCTCAAAATGCTGTGCCAGACCTTGCGCTGAACCTTTCATCAGGTCGAGCCCCATCAATATTAATCCTATAGCGATAAAAGCCCAGCTCCAGTTTTTCAATTTTTCATAGGATGAAAACACATATATCAGTCCACCCAGACCAACCAGGTAGATAGCGAATGCGGTAAAATTGAGTTTAAAACCAATAAAAGTCGCCAGCCAGCCGGTAAAAGTGGTTCCCAGGTTTGCGCCTATCATGACTCCTATGGCGTTAAATAAAGGTAATATTCCTGCACCACATAGTGCCAAAACAATTAAACCTACGAGTGAGCTGCTTTGTACCAGTGCGGTAGATACAATTCCGGTACCTATCGCACCCATGCGGTTATCGGTATGCTGGATAATCGTTTTTTGAAGACGACCGCTGGCGGATTGTTTGAACGCCTGTTCAAGCTGTTTCATTGCAAATAGAAACAGTCCAATCCCTGTAATAAACTCTAGTAGGGAAGTCAATGAGCAGCCTTAGTCAATCACATCTGTTGTATATCGAAATACACGAATATTTTCATGCCAGAAGCCTTGGTCTAATCCTGCTTTTTGTTTTAAATGGGCTAAAAAGATTTCTTTTTCTGGTAAATCTTTCCAGACGCTTGGAAGAAAGGTTCCTTTATGACCATTAAACTTTAAGATTAAGCCATCGACATTCGGGTTAATTTGAGAAAGCAGATCCGCTTCGCTGGCGAACTCAATTTCGCTCGGTGGAGATAAAATTGAAACTGAAATATGCAGTAGAGGCTCCTCGATCGAATTAACCGGCGGAAAACGAGGATCGTTAAATGCCGCGGCATAAGCATGTTCGGCAACATCCTGGATTAACGGCTGGTATGGCTCCAGAGTACCAATACAACCGCGAAGTTGATTCCCTTCTTTAAGGGTTACAAAGCTGGCGCCTTGCGCTTTTAAATTATCTGAATATTTTTCTAGCTCTAAAACCGGAGGCTCTTTATAGGTCAAGCCGTACTGAATTGCATGATGGGCAACCTGTAAAATATTTTGCTTGTCTTTTAGTGTCAGTTTAGTAGATGGCATAGGCCCCGTATCCTACAACGCGAGAGTGATCGCCGGCAGTATCGCCGGAGTTACATTGACTGAGTGTTGAGACTTTCCAGTTTTTTTCTTTGGCTATTTTGAGTAGAGCGTTAATTCCTGTACTGCCGCAAGCGCGGTTATGGTCAATGAGTTGATACTGACCGTCCTCAATAAGTTGCGTAGTCTGCAGATCGATACGTCGCGCCGTATTGTAATCGTGAAAATGACTTAAATCTGAGCTTACCAGTAATAGCGTTCCTGGTAGATCAAGTAAAGGAGAAAGCACTTCTGCGACTTTCTCTGAAGATACGTCGCCAAATACTATCGGCAAAATAGGCATTTCACCATAGATGCGTTGAACAAAGGGCAGTTGAACTTCAATGGAATGTTCCTGCTGATGTGCCGGGTCATTAACTTGTACCTGGGCAAAGCGTAATGCTATTGACAAGGCCTCTTTATCGATGGGAAGCTCGCCCAATGGTGTCGAGAAATAGTCGCAAGAGGGGACTGCCAGTCCGTGAATGAACACTCGATGACAAGGGCCGATAATAACAATGCGCTCAATATTGAGATCGGGTTTTAGTAGTTGATAGGCCTGAGCTGCGGTAGTGCCTGAATATTGGTAACCGGCATGTGGAACAATTAATGCTTTTACTGGATGTTGAATGGAACCTGCGATCGGCGTCACCGACTCAAATAATAGAGCCAGCTGGTTGGTTAACCGCTTGGAATCTGCTGAATAGAAAGAGCCCGCAACTGCCGGAGGTCTTACGCTAATCATCCTGCAACCTCAATGTTAGTGTCAGAAATGATAAAATTGCTTCGATAATAAGCATAGCGCGACAAAGGGCGCCGTTCAACTGCGCCCTGGAATATTGTCTCGGATTAAGACTCAATCTCCAAATAATCGAAAATCAGTCTATCGCAATATGGCGTTGCTGGCTGGTTGGTGTTTCCGTCTTTCTCAAATGGAGTATCAACAAACCATCCTTAAACTCGGCTTTAATATCATCTTCCCGAACGTCATCTGGTAGATTAAAACTTCGTTCAAAAGAGCCATAAAAGCGTTCCATTGTATGCAGCTTTTTATCTTCCTTTTCAAATTTTCTATCACCGCTAATTGTCAGATATCCATTAGCAGTAGCTACCTTGATATTTTCTTTCTTGACTTCTGGAAGTTCGGCTTTAATGAGATATTCATTGGCATCTTCGGTGACATCAACTAGTGGCTTCCAGTTTGTCTCAAAGCCATTATCATGCGAAAAATTTAACATTCGAGATTTTGGTGTGAAAAAGTCGTCAAATTCTCTGAAGGGATTCCATCTTACCAGGCTCATAATCAATCTCCTCTTGTTTATGATGTTAAAAATTAACTGCCAAAAATAAGTAAAGAAAACACAACTTTTACTCTGGCTATTTTAAGACGAAAATCTAATCCGAATTTTGACCCAGGTCATGCTGGTGGTTGCTTGCTTTTAAATTGCTGGCACGTATTATGCGCTGCGTTAGCAAATGAAAAATCTATTCAATATTAGCGATTACACATTAAAGTGCTGCAAACAAATATATTGCTCAATGAAATAATGAAAAGCAGGTTAAAGACTATTTTTCATAAGCCTTAATTGATGAGCTTGCTTTTTAGGAAAATACCACCATGATTGAATTATGAATACTTCAATTCACAAAACGCAGTATTGGCATCGGCTGGAAGATGGTCGAGTGCAGTGTGATCTATGTCCGCGTTATTGCAAGTTAAAAAAAGGACAGAGAGGACTTTGTTTTATTCGCCAAAACGAGGAAGATAGGCTAGTGTTAACTTCCTATGGGCGCTCCAGTGGGTTCTGCATTGATCCTATTGAAAAAAAGCCACTTAATCATTTCTATCCGGGAAGTTCTGTTCTTTCATTTGGCACTGCTGGTTGTAATTTAGCCTGTAAGTTTTGTCAAAACTGGGATATCAGCAAGTCTCGAGAAATTGACAAGCTGGGCTCAAAGGCAACACCACAACAGCTGGCTGATACTGCGCGTGAATATGGATGTAAAAGCATCGCGTTTACCTACAATGACCCGGTTATCTTTCATGAATACGCAATCGATGTTGCCCAGGCTTGTCATGATTCCGATATTTCAAGCGTTGCAGTAACTGCCGGCTACATATGTGAGGAGCCTCGAAGGGAATTTTTTAAATATATGGACGCTGCCAAT
The DNA here is from genome assembly GCF_015687155.1 of Aliikangiella sp. G2MR2-5. Lineage (GTDB taxonomy): Bacteria > Pseudomonadota > Gammaproteobacteria > Enterobacterales > Kangiellaceae > Aliikangiella. The sequence continues at coordinate 541,543 of NZ_JADPQF010000001.1, forward strand.
GTCGATCTAAAAGCGTTTACCGAGAGCTTTTATTACAAATTGACCGGCGCTCACCTGCAACCTGTGTTAGATACTTTGCTTTATTTGAAGAAGGAAACAGATGTCTGGTTGGAGCTGACAACCTTGCTCATTCCGGGAAAGAACGATTCCAGCGAAGAGCTGGAAGCTATGACCCAGTGGGTTGTCGAAAATCTGGGCCCTGAAGTTCCCATGCATTTTACTGCATTTCACCCTGACTGGAAAATGCAGGATATCCCTCACACACCCGACTTAACACTTTCCCGAGCCAGAGAAATTGCAATGAAAAACGGCATCTTCTACGCCTATACCGGTAATACTCATGACAAAGCTGGGCAGAGTACCTATTGTCATCACTGTGGGGAGTTAGTTATTGGCCGCGACTGGTATACGCTTAGTGACTGGAATCTGGATGCTGGCGGTAAATGTACTGCCTGTGGAGAGGCTGTTCATGGTGTTTTCGAGGCAAAACCCGGTACCTGGGGAGCAAGACGGTTGCCCGTTAGAATTGCCTGATTTTCTTGCACATTTCTTAGTTAACTTCTTATCAATCTACTCAAAAAAATTTTCTGTGTACAAAATTTTATTACTTTTAATTATGTTTTTAAGCATTAGGGTTGCTTGTTATCTGGATTCTACTCGGGCAATATAGTCGAATTGTCGGAGCGATTGTATTATTAACATTAATACTGATGGTACTGAAATTAAAAATACTGAAATTAAAAATACTGAATTTGAAAATACTCAATTTAAAAATACTTAACCGAAAATCAGCAAAGCGAAAAACCGTAAAATAGCAAACCGAACCTTAAGCAAAATGAAATTTCACTTCAAATTATTACAGACTGGAATTTTATTGACTGACTCTCTGTTAGCTCAGGGGGATTCTTATTCTCAAATTTATACCGATTCTCAAGTTTATACCGAATCTGACAATCTACTCGCTCATATCTCCTCAAACTCTCTTCCCGTATTACCCGTATCTCCTCGTCCCCTTGTGGGTAACTAATCGATCCAGGCCGGCTCGGTAGCAGCCCTGAAAAAGCTACTTCAATATACGCAATCGATATTCAAAACCATTTCATCATGGTGCTTTATCTGGCGTATTTTAATTTCTCGGGATGAATTTATTTTCGTTTCAACCGCAAAGCATAACGGTCAGACTTTGTGAACGAACAATCAGGTGAAAATTTTATGGTTATGCAAACCAAACAATGGAAAAGGGTGGTCGTCAAAGTAGGAAGTGCTTTAATTGCCCCAAGTGGAGAAAGGTGCAGTACAAAGTATTTATTGGCATTGGCCGACTACCTTCATATATTAATTGCTCAGGGCTCTCAGCTAGTGATTGTCAGCTCCGGTAGTGTGGCCGCTGGCGCCGGGGTTACCGGAACATCAATGACTGCCAAACTAAGTATTGAAAAAAAGCAGGCGCTTGCGGCTGTGGGGCAGTCACAAGTGATGCAACATTGGCAAAAGCTGTTTGATCAAAGTTGTGCGCAGATACTGCTGACCCGTTCTGACATTGAAAGTGAACGACGAAGAAGCAATGCAAAGAATACCCTGGAAGCACTATTTGCAATGGGGGCTATCCCTATCATCAATGAAAATGATTCAGTTGTAATTGACGAGCTGGTGGTTGGCGATAATGATAATCTGGCCGCACAGGTCGCGGTTTTATGTCAGGCGAATACGCTGATTATCTGCAGCGATGTTGACGGTCTTTACGACAAAAATCCTTCTCTATTTTCCGACGCAGAATTGATTTCTGAAGTCGAAACTATTTGCAATAACGTTTTAGGGTTTGCCAGTGATACAGACAATCCGATTGCAACAGGTGGAATGCGAACCAAACTTCAGGCGGCTCAATTTGCTACTCAAAATAATGTAGACACCTTTATTGTTAACGGTAAAAGTGCTCATACTTTCGAAAAGCTAAAGAGTGGTACAAATCCGGGGACCTGGTTTAAAACACAGACAAACACCAATAAATCGATACGGGCACAATTGAATTCTGTCGGTGAAAATGATTCGCAAAAAAACGCTCAAGTAGAGGAAGTCTGATGATGAATGCTCAAAATTATTTGGTAAAAATAAAGCAGGTAAAACAGCAGTCGAAAGAGTTTGGTTGTATATCGACAGAACAGAAAAATCAGACTTTGTTGTCTATGGCGGTGTTGATTAAAGAAAAGCAGAAAGAGATTCTTGCAGCCAACCAACTGGATTTAGAATCTGCGATAAAGAGCGGTTTATCTGATGCTATGGTCGATCGTCTGAGATTAAATGATGAAAGAATTTGCCAAATGATAGAGTCTTTAACGCAGGTGGCATCTCTGGACGATCCTTTGACCGTCGAACGAAACGCGATAGTTCGTCCTATTGGCATCGAGGTAAAGAAGAAGTCGATACCACTGGGTGTCATCTTGATGATTTATGAGTCCAGACCTAATGTAACTGTAGAAGCTGCTGCGCTCGCTTTAAAAAGTGGGAATGCCATAATTTTAAGAGGAGGGAAAGAGGCATTTGAAACTAATCAGCTTCTGGGAACTATATGGAAACAGGCGCTATTGGAAAATGATTTGAATGAAACCAATGTATTTGTGCTGGATACTACTGATCGAGAGATACTGGATGAATTATTAAAAATGGATGAATTTATTGATGTGGTTATTCCTCGGGGAGGAGAGGGACTCATTCGTCATGTGGTTGCCAATAGTTACATTCCTGTTATCAAACACTACAAAGGTGTTTGTCATCTTTATATCAATCAGTCGGCTGATTTTGAAAAGGCACTAAATATTCTGGTTAATGGAAAAACGCAACGGCCTGGCGTGTGTAATGCACTGGAAGGTCTGCTTGTTGACCGCAGTATTGCGGCCGACTTTTTACCGGCAGCGGTTAAAGCGCTGCGAGAGAAAAATGTTGTCATAAAAGGGTGTGAAGAATCATGTGCAATCGATAGCTATATCGAGCTGGCAAAAGACGATGATTTTGGCGCCGAGTTTTTGTCGTTGATAATTTCCTGCAAGGTAGTTTCGGACTTGGAAGAAGCGATAAAGGTTATTGATCGATATGGCTCAGGGCATACCGAAGTGGTTGTTACTGAAGACTCAAATGTCGCGGAAAGATTTATTAATCGAGTGGATGCTTCTGTGGTTATGGTGAATGCGTCATCACGCTTTTCTGATGGAGGAGAATTGGGGTTGGGGGCCGAAATTGGTATTTCGACTTCCAAGCTTCATGCTTATGGACCTATGGGACTGGACGCTTTGACGTCGGAGAAGTTTGTTGTTGTGGGGGACGGGCAGGTAAGGGGCTAGAGTTATAAGCACCATATTTAGATATGGTGCTGTTACTATTATTTCGTTCTGTATTTGATTGATAAAGTCGAGGCTTGAGCTTTACATAGTTTTGAATCTAATTTCGATTTTTGATGTTGATGACAGACTTCTCACTAAAGGGGACCTTTTAGCTTTTTTATAAAAGCTAGGGAAAACTTAATTTAAGAGCGTTTCGCAGCGCTGCGCTTTCCTGCGAGTTTCTTTTGGCCAAAGCCCCAAAAGAAACCAAAAGGTCATCACGCTGAGTTAACTAGTCCCTATTGACTTTCAATTTAATCAAAGCCTTTGCCTGCTCCCAACTTGAAGCCGATTCTTCAGGCAGGGCAAAAACTCGCTACGCTCAAACATTCACCCTGCTTATCTGAAGAATCATTCATTCCACAAGGCCGTTAAAACAGCTAAATAAAGCCAAACCGATTTTTTACCAACGACTATAGTCACAACTGAAAATGTATTATTCATGGTTCATAGAGAGGTCCTAGTAGAGGGTGGGGCGTGAACACAAATAGGTGGTGGGCGATCAGGCTCTTTCAAGACCTTATCTGATGTCAACAGCGCTGGCCCAGCGGCCTGAGCGTCGGGCGTTTTTGGTTACTTTTTTCGCTCTTGAAAAAAGTTACTTATGTCCATGGATGGACTGTATGCAGTTTTTGCAGGAGCAAAAAACTGTCGCAGGAAAGCGCAGCGCTGCGAAATGCTCTTGAACTAATAATTTTGCTAAGCTTTTAAAAAAGCGGAAGTCCCCTTTAGATAATAAGCTGTCGAATTGTTAACAGTCTGGCCTCATAAACTCGCGGTTAATCTAAAGATCCCCCATTAACACTTTGATAAGCATTAATTCAAACAAACGTTTGAATTAATTGGTCGGATGAGTTAAATTCTGCTCAATAACTTGAAAATTAAACCATTCCCGTCAATTTGTACTAAGTTTTAAACACAACTAAGTGTTTGAAAACTTTAACCTTAAGTGAGAGTGAATTATGAGCGATACGCCAGAAACCAAGGCGTCTGTCGAAGAGGCAGAGGCGGCGCAAAAGCCGAAAAAGTCGAGTCCACGTAAGAAAGTGAGTAAAGCTTCCAAGCAAGAGAGAGTGGCGGTTGTGGCCGGTTTAAGAACCCCATTTGCTCGTCAATTGACTCATTTTAAGTCGGCCAACGCCATCGAAATGGGCAAAATGGTTGTTTCTGAAATGCTGGAAAGAACTGAAATTGACCTTTCGCTGGTTGAGCGAGTGGTATTTGGCCAGGTACTGGTTCACCCTGAAGCGCCCAATATCGCGCGTGAAATTGTGCTGGGCTCGGGCATGAATGTGAATACCGACGCCTATAGTGTTTCACGAGCCTGTGCCACCAGTTTCCAGTCGACGGTCAACATTGCCGAATCCATTATGGCCGGCGCGATTTCCGTCGGCGTCGCCGGCGGGGCAGATACTTCTTCGGTTGTACCGATTACCTTCAGTAAGAAATTTGCGGCCTTGATGCTTGATTTGTCAAAAGCGAAAACCATGGGGCAGCGTTTAAAGGTTCTCAGCAAGCTCAGGCCAAAAGATCTAACGCCAATACCGCCTTCGGTAAAAGAGTATTCAACCGGTCTAACTATGGGGCAAAACGCCGAGCAGATGGCACGTGACCATGGTATCAGCCGTGAAGCGCAGGATGAGCTGGCCCATCGCTCACATACTCTGGCAGCGAAAGCCTGGAACGAGGGTCTGCTCGATGACGAGGTTATGACTGCTTATGTGCAGCCTTATAAAGAGGCTTTAAGCCGCGACAACACGGTTCGCTTTGATTCCAAACTGGAAAGCTACGCCAAACTTCGTCCTGCTTTTGACCGACAACACGGTACTCTCACCGCGGCGAACAGTACAGGACTGACTGACGGCGCGGCATCTTTGCTGTTGATGAGTGAGTCCAGAGCAAAAGAACTGGGCTACGAGCCAATGGGCTTTATTAAAAGCTACGCATTTGCCGCAATTGACGCTACTTGCGATATGCTGATGGGACCTTCCTACGCGACACCTATGGCGTTGGACAGAGCCGGTATGCAGCTGTCTGACCTGACTCTGGTTGATATGCATGAAGCTTTTGCCGCACAAACTCTGTGTAATGTTCAAGCATTCGGCAGCAAAAAATTTGCCGAAGAAAAACTCAACCGTTCCAGCGCAATCGGCGAAATTGACTGGGATAAGTTCAACGTGCTCGGCGGCTCTCTGGCTTACGGGCATCCGTTTGCTGCAACCGGCGCAAGAATGATTACCCAGATGCTCCGCGAGCTAAAACGTCGTGGTGGCGGAACGGCGTTGACTACTGCTTGTGCTGCCGGTGGACTGGGCGCGGCGATGATTCTGGAGGTGGAATAATGAACAAGCCTGTTGAAAATGCTTCCGCTTTCTCACTAGAAGTCGCAGACAATGGCGTTGGCTGGATCACCATGGACGTTCCCGGTGAATCACAAAATACGCTCCGTGGTGAGTTTGTTGACGATATCACTGCACTGTTTGATGAGATTGAATCTAACAGCAATATCAAAGCGCTGGTTTTAATCAGTGGGAAAGATAATAACTTTGTTGCCGGCGCGGATATTTCCATGCTGGAAAAAATCACCAAAGCCGAAGAAGCAACAGCTTTGGCCAAACAGGGCCATCAGGTTTTTGCTCGAATGGAAAACCTGAAGGTTCCGGTAGTCGCGGCTATTAATGGTGCCTGTCTGGGGGGGGGGCTGGAATTGGCTTTAGCCTGTAGTCACCGCGTTTGTACCGATGAGCGCGCGACAAAAATTGGTTTGCCTGAAGTTCAGTTAGGTGTGCTCCCTGGCGGAGGTGGAACCCAGCGTTTGCCTCGACTGATCGGTATTGCTTCGGCGCTTGATATGATGCTCACTGGTCGTCAACTGGTGGCCAAGCAGGCTAAAAAGCTCGGACTGGTCGACGAAGTTGTCCCGCTCGCGAACTTAAGAAAAGCAGCAGAAAAACTGGCACTTAAAAATGCAGGCAAAAAGAAGCGTAAAGTTCGCGAGCTGAAAACCGAGTTTAAGCCTTCTTCACTGTTGAAAATGCCAGAGTTGCAAAAGTTGGTTCTGGAAACAAGTTCATATGGTCGCAAAGTGATTTTTGATAAGGCTTTGCAAGCTGTATTGAAAAAAACACGAGGCAACTATCCTTCACCACCAAAAATCATCGAATGTGTTCGCGTGGGTATGGAAGAAGGATTTGAAAAGGGTCTTGACGTTGAAGCAAGAAACTTTGGAGAACTGGTTGTTTCTCCTGAGTCGGCTCAACTTATGGGTATCTTCTTTGCAACGACTGAAATGAAAAAAGATACCGGCGTTGATTCTGACATCACGCCGCAATCGATTGAACGGGTTGGTGTACTTGGCGGCGGATTAATGGGAGCCGGTATTGCGTATGTGACTGCTGATAAAGCGGGTAAGCGGGTTCGTATCAAAGATATCAGCGAGCAGGGAATCAATAGCGCACTCAAATATTGCTGGGAAATTTATCGCAAGCAGGTCAAACGCAGAAGGCTTTCAATTAACGAAGCCAGTAAACGTTTTGCCGCGATTTCCGGTACAACGGACTATCGTGGATTTAAGCGTAGCGATCTGGTGATTGAAGCGGTATTCGAGGATCTCGAACTAAAACGCAATATGGTGAAGGAAGTTGAAGCTGTTTGTGGTGAGAAGGTTATTTTTGCAACCAATACTTCCTCCATTCCGATCAAAGATATTGCTGAAGCTAGCAGCCGACCTGAACGAGTAATTGGCCTGCACTATTTTTCTCCAGTTGAAAAAATGCCCCTTCTGGAAATTATCAGGAGCGAACATACATCCGATGAAGTCATTGCCACCAGTGTCGAGTTTGGCAAGCAGCAAGGCAAAACAGTAATCGTTGTTGAGGATGGTGCTGGCTTTTATGTCAATCGAATCCTCGCCCCTTATATGAACGAAGCTGGCCGCTTGGTCGCTGAAGGTGTTGCCGTTGATTTAATCGATAAGACTCTGGTTGATGCAGGCTTCCCGGTTGGTCCAATGACTCTATTGGACGAAGTGGGTATTGATGTTGCTACTAAAGTAGCACCAATTCTGGAAGAAGCTTTTGGCGAGCGCATGGCGCCTCCGGCAATGTTCGATAAGCTCAAAGCAGATGATCGCAAAGGTCGTAAAAATGGTAAAGGTTTTTACCTGTATAGTGGAAAAGGTAAAGGTAAAAAGCCGGTGGATGAGAGCGTTTATCGAGTGCTTGGCGTGACGCCCAACAAGATGATGAGTGCTGAAGATATTACCGAAAGATGTTTATTAATGATGGTGAATGAAGCAGTTAAATGTCTTGAGGACGGTATTATTCGTAGCCCACGAGATGGTGATATCGGCTCGATTTTTGGTATCGGTTTTCCACCATTTCTTGGTGGTCCTTTTCGCTATATTGACGCAATTGGAGCGGATAAAATCGTTCGCAAAATGGAGTCTCTGGCTAACCTGCAAGGAGAGCGCTTCAAGCCGGCTAAAATGTTGGTGGACAAAGCGAATACCGGAGAAAATTTTTACTAGATTTTCAATTAGATTTTCTCCCTGTCATTAAAAGGAAAGATTTTTATCTTTCCTTTTTTTTTAAGAACAAAGAGAAAGACTGCACAGGCAATGATTTTTGTTTAACTCATATTAGTTTATTATTTGACGATTCGGCAAGTTAAGCGGTATTAACTGATTGAACTAGCTGGCAAGTCGCTGACTTTTTTGCATAAGGTGAGTTAGAGTTTTATGCTTGAATAGTTGATGACACTGAATGAGATAATAATCCATGGCATATGACAAGGAATTGGCCCAACGGCTTGATGAATATTTTGCAGAGAATAATGACGCTGAGTCAAAAAAAATGTTTGGCGGACTTTGTTATTTGATTCGGCATCATATGTGTGTCGGTATCGTCGGTGATTCCTTGATGGCACGTGTAGGGCCGAAAGCGTATGAAAGCTGCCTCAAACAGAAGCATGTCCGAGAAATGGATTTTACTGGAAAAGCTATGAAGGGAATGGTATTCGTTGCGGCCAAAGGTATTGAAAGTGATGCAGAGCTGTATAAATGGGTCAGTATTTGTGAAAGCTTTGTGAAGAGTCTGCCTCCTAAAACATAGGCAGTAATATCCTAAAAATACAGGACTATATCGATAGCAATATTTGGTTTCTCTTGCGTTGCCACACTATTTACTAACTATCACTCTGTCTCGTCCGCTTTCCTTGGCTTGATATAGCGCTTTATCGGCTTTATCCAATGTATTGTGTACATCGCTAAGGCTCCTTGTCGAAGCAACACCAATAGAAGCGGAAATTCGAATATCCTGATTAATTTTGAATTCAAGAGACTTAACTTGTTTGCGAATTCTTTCGGCGATAAATTGTGCGCCCTTGGTATCAGTATTCCCCAATAACACCACAAACTCTTCGCCTCCATAGCGGAATACTTCATCTGAACGGCGAATAGTGCAACGTATTGATTGGGCAACATTTCTGAGTACCGAGTCTCCAACAATGTGGCCGTATGTGTCATTGATTCGCTTAAAAAAGTCGATATCAATTAAAAGCAATGAAAAACCGGTTAAGTGTCGCTTAAAAGAGCTGGTTTCTCTGCTTAGTGCTTCTTCAAAGGCTGCCCGGTTGCTAATTCCTGTGAGAGGGTCTCTATGAGCTTCTGCTACTGCCTGTTGGTATAGTAATGCATTTCGTAGAGGATAGATTAATAAGCTCAAAAGCTTTTCAATCAACTCTGTTTCTCTAATGGAAAAGGGTGTCTCTCTGGTGCATTGGATCTCACCTAAATGACTGTCTTCTAGTTCCAGTTGATAATGACATGTATGTTTTTTAACGCTGCCTGTTTGGTATTCCAGCTCTTTATCTTTGTGTTTATATTGGACACTATCACAGGGAACAATCTGGGCCGTGTGTTCGCAAAAAGTTTGCAGTAACGGTGGGAGCTCAAGCGTTTGCTGAAGCTGCAGTGCCAGATGGGTGATGTCGAATTCTTTACCTGCACTATTTGCGGCAACTCTATAGCGTTCGAGCCCTATTATCTTTGATTGTGTCGGAGTGTTCATATAATTACTGCACTTTATCTATCTGCTGGCATTGTAAAATCCATATTGGATTTTGGTGATTTCCTAACAAACACAGCAATAGCTGTGCCATAAATAATATGTTCTTTAAAATCAGAAAGATAGAGGCTTTATTTTAATTTGAGACTTGTTTCGGCAAAAAATTGTCGGAAATTTGGCTTTGTAACTCTTTCAATCTAAGAAATCTCTGAGGCCAATAAACAAAAGTGTCAAAAAAGCGGCAAAAAGTTGCCGCTTTTAACTAATTTAGAACTGTATGGGTTGGAAACAATGTCCAGAAAGACTCTTTAAACTTGAGCGTCAATTGACTGACCATGGACATCTTTACTGTCACTTCCCATTAAGTATAAATATAAGGAAGCAATCTGTTCCGGAGTCTTAAGAGAGTATTTATCTTCTGCCGGGTAGGCTGTTGCTCTCATTTTAGTGCGGGTAGCCCCGGGATTTATCGCATTGACTCGTATGTTGGAGCCTTCTAGTTCATCAGCTAATACCTGGGTAAAGCCTTCGATGCCAAATTTTGATACTGCATAGGCTCCCCAGAAAGCTCTGCCTTTTCTTCCGACACCAGATGAGGTGGTAATAATTGATGCGTTGTCTGCCTCTCGTAGGAGAGGAAGACAAGCTTGAGTAAGAAGAAAAACCGAGTTTAAATTAACCTGAATTAGCTGGTTCCAGGTTTCTGAAGACGTGAACTCAATTGGTGTGAGTTCGCTGATCATCCCTGCATTATGCAAAATCCCATCGAGGCGCCCTAACTCAGAGCGAATTGTATTAGCGAGAGATGCAAACTGCTCTGGCGATGCATTAACCAGATTTAAAGGTAAAATTGCTGGCTGAGGATAGCCTGACGCGATAATCTCATCGTAGACGGCTTCCAGTTTGGAGGTATCACGGCCATGAAGTATTACTGTGGCTCCAACTCGAGCGTATTCTTTAGCCACTGCTTTCCCAATGCCATCGCTTGCGCCTGTAACCAGTATAACGCGGTCTTTTAATAGGTCATCGGGGGCTTGGTAGTTGTGCATGAATTATCCTGTTTGTTTTTGTTGCATATTGTAATTTTAACAGCCATCAATAGAAATAGCGTAATCATATTTTCACATCTAGAATTAAGTGGTAAGCTTTCTTAATAGCTGGCGAATTGGTGGCCAGTTCAAGGAGGGATAACTTGATTAAAGTACTCGTTGTTGACGACCATGATTTAATAAGAACCGGAATTAGCCGACTATTGGCTGACGACGATAAAATAGAAGTGGTTGGTGAAGCGTCTAGCGGAGAAGATGGCGTTTCTAAAGCCAGAGAATTGAGGCCAGACGTGGTATTGATGGATGCAAATATGCCTGGCATTGGTGGATTGGAAGCTACACGCAGACTGGTCCGCTACGATCCTGATATTAAAGTGATTGCGGTTACCGTTCATGGAGATGAACCATATCCAACTCGGTTTATGCAGGCTGGAGCTGCTGGATATGTCACAAAAGATGCTGATATTCAGGATGAATGATAATTGCGATAAAGCAAGTCGCAAGCGGTAAACGGTATCTCGCTCCGGAAATTGCGCAAGCAATGGCGTTAAGAGCTGTAAATCCGGATGATGGAAGTCCATTTGATGAACTATCCGACCGTGAAATGCAGGTTATGTTAATGATAACCAAAGGCCAAAAAGTCCAGGATATCTCGGAACAGCTTTTTTTAAGCCCTAAGACGGTTAATAGTTACCGTTATCGCTTGTTTGAAAAGCTCAAAATTGAAAATGATGTCGAACTGACTCACTTGGCAATTAAACACGGCATTATCGAAATGGAAAAGCTGTAGCTCTTAGCTTCAGCTTTTCCAAAGTTTTTCGACAAAGTGTTTAAAGTTCCTGGTTTGGATATATTCCAGAATTCTACTTCGCTCATTGTTTCGTATTACGAATATCGTATAATATTTCTCATTCATTAGTTAAAGCTATCAATTATTTCTCGCGATTCAGTTGTGACCGACTCTCCAAACCAGTTTGACCATCAGACTTTCTTAAAGAACCTGACGCATTTACCCGGTATTTATCAAATGATTAATGATAACGGGGATATCATTTATGTTGGAAAAGCCAAAAATCTAAGAAAACGAGTATCAAGTTACTTTCAGAAGCAGGATCACTCCCCTAAAACCAAGGTTATGGTTAGTCAGATTCACGAAATTCAGGTGGTAGTAACTGATAGTGAAAATGAAGCGCTAATTCTGGAAAATCAATTTATCAAAAAACATCGTCCCAGATATAACGTAATATTTCGCGACGATAAGAGTTACCCCTATATTTATCTTTCCGAAGAAGACTATCCACGACTCAGTATTCAACGCGGCGCCCAGAACAGGAAAGGCAACTATTTTGGACCATTTACCGGGTCTACTGCCGCACGGTACAGTATTGCTTTAATGCAAAAGTTGTTTCAAATTCGGCAATGTGAAAATAGCGTATTTAAGTATCGCTCTCGTCCATGCCTGCAATATCAGATCAATCGTTGCAGCGGCTCTTGTGTTGGTAAGATCAGTCAGAGCGATTATTTGAAAGACGTTGAGTTGGTAAGACTTTTTTATCAGGGCAAAAATGAATCGGTAATAAAAGCTTTAACTGAACGAATGGAAAAAGCGTCAGAAGATCTGGCATTTGAGAGGGCTGCACAAATTCGTGATCAAATTATTCAGCTTCGACGCGTGTTGGAAAAGCAGACAGTTCAAGGTACCGGTATTGATATCGATATTATCGCGGCAGGGGTTGTCGAAAAAACTGCAGGTATATTCGTTTTGCATGTTCGAAACGGTCTGGTTCAGGGAAGTCGAAACTTTTATCCAAAAATTCCACAGGATACAAGTGAAGAAGAGGTGCTGGAGTCTTTTATCGGTCACTTTTATTCGGTGAGTAATAATGAAGTCCCAAAAGAAATTGTAACCAATCTGGCTCTGCCCAATGAATCCGAATTAGCGACTATTGTTGGTCAAATTCGAGGCTGTCAAGTCCGACTGGCACACAAGGTAAAGACTGATCGGGCTGCCTGGCTGGAAATGGCGACGCGCAATCTCAGTGAAATGCTCGGCGCAAAACTGGCTACGCAACAACATACTCGCAAAAGAATGCAGGCTCTAATGGATGAATTGAATCTTGATAAAATGCCATATCGAATGGAGTGCTTCGATATTAGCCATTTTCAAGGAGAGCAGACTGTGGCTTCGTGTGTGGTTTTCGAGAAGGGGCAAGCCAAGAAAAGTGACTATCGTCGATTTAATATTGAGGGAGTTGAACCGGGCGACGACTATGCTGCGATTGAGCAGGCTGTAAGACGACGTTTTAATCGCCTGGTTAAAGAAGAGGCCCGATTACCAGAGTTATTAATCATTGACGGTGGAAAAGGGCAGTTGAATCAAGCACAAAAGGTGCTGGAAGACCTCAATATAACTGACGTTACCCTGATTAGCGTTGCTAAAGGAAGTGATCGAAAGGTGGGGATGGAGCAGATTTTCTTTCCTTCTGAAGCGATTGCTACACGTCTCAAAGAAGATTCTCTGGGACTACATTTGATTCAAGCTATTCGGGATGAAGCTCACCGGTTTGCTATAACTGGACACAGAGGAAAAAGGGATAAACAGCGAAAGGTTTCTGTTCTTGAAGGTATCCCCGGTGTTGGAGCTAAGCGACGGAAGGCCATTATTCAGCATTTTGGAGGGCTTCAGGGGGTCAAAAGGGCAGGAGTGAACGACTTGAAGGAGGTTGAAGGTATTAGTCAGGCGATCGCTCAAACGATTTATGACTATCTTCATTGACGACCTCTGTTGTAGGTTAGTGACCAATGGTCTATATATTTGCCATTGTTACAAATTTCAGCTAATTCCTGTGCTATGTTAGACACTTGTACAAATTTGGGATGACATCTATTTTACCGATGTTACAATGGCCTGCATTAAAACAGCCGTTAAACCAATTCGAATAATAATCAATGAATATCGCAAACCTCCTCACTTCGTTCCGTATCCTTTGTATCCCATTATTGGTATTGTTTTTCTATTTGCCGGTGAGCTGGGGGCAAACCACTGCGGCATTGATCTTTGCCGTTGTCGGCTGGACTGACTGGTTTGATGGTTGGGTTGCCAGAACTTTTAATATGCAATCTCCACTGGGCGAGTTTCTTGATCCTGTTGCTGACAAACTCATGGTGGCTGCATCTTTGGTATTGCTGGTAGAGCAGCACGCAACGATTTGGATTGCAGCACCTGCGCTTGTGATTATTAGTAGAGAAATTACTGTTTCTGCACTGCGAGAATGGATGGCTGAATACGGTGAACGCTCAGCGGTTAAAGTTGTTTTTGTTGCCAAAGTTAAAACATTGATGCAGTTATCAGCGATTTTCTTCTTGTTATTGGCGGGGAGAGAAGAAGAGGTAGCTTCTTTGTGGGAGCATAGCTGGCTTTACATATGGGGCTACATCTTTTTATATATTGCTGTAGCATTGACCTTATGGTCGATGTACATATACGTACGCGCGACCTGGCCACTGCTAATGTCTGCAAGGCTCGAAGATCGAACGGATAACGACGAAAATTGATTATTAAATCAGCAGCTTGAACAAAATTAGGTCAATCGAGAAAAAAGTTTAAAATCTTCCTATTTTCTTGCTTGACAGAACCTAATCTTGCTGTAAAATGCCCATCCACTTGAGGCGGGAATAGCTCAGCTGGTAGAGCACAACCTTGCCAAGGTTGGGGTCGCGAGTTCGAATCTCGTTTCCCGCTCCAAATTTTAAAACCTCAATCGCAAGCTACTTGAGTTCAAATAAAAGTATCTGCTTTGAGGTTTTTTTAGCACTGAGGAATGGTTATGATATCTTCCTTGGAGCGCTCAAGTGATGGCTGGGTGGCAGAGTGGTCATGCAGCGGACTGCAACTCCGTGGACGCCGGTTCGATTCCGACCCCAGCCTCCATTTTCTCTTTGAGAAAATTATAAAGACGTCTGCCCGGGTGGCGAAATTGGTAGACGCAAGGGACTTAAAATCCCTCGGTGGCAACACCGTGCCGGTTCGACTCCGGCCCCGGGCACCATTGACTAAAGCCTCATGGTTTTAGTACCAGATGCGGGAATAGCTCAGCTGGTAGAGCACAACCTTGCCAAGGTTGGGGTCGCGAGTTCGAATCTCGTTTCCCGCTCCAAATTTTATACTCTTCACCATTCTCATATCCTCAAGCGTGCAATTAACTGTTGAATTTGTTCATTCTTAGTTTCAACTGGACCATTTTCAAGACAGTACCAGTAGCTCAGCCTGTAAAGTACTGCTTCCTGATTTTCGCAAGTTCACAGACTTACTGCTGGCCATTTATCAGTAATTTAGCTGTGATGCAGATTAAATTTCTATTTTAGAACTGATATGCCTAAAGTTTCTAGATGGGGTTTACAACCTTAAATTAAGGTTACTCAATAATATAGGTTGTAGCACTTTCAGTGTCAGTTTTAAACTTCACAGGTAGCATGAATCCTTCCAAATAATCCCGCGATAGCGCTCGACTAAGCGAAATCTCAAGAGAGTCTGTTTGTTCAACACCTAAATTGACCCTGGCATCTTTAAAGTCAAAGTAAGACTTGATTTTAGGGTGAAGGGCTTTGAAAAAAGTCTCTTTGGCTGAGTACAGAATTGTGAGTCGTTGGTTATAGTCGAAGTGTGCCAAGTTAGTATTAGCAGATTCTAGTTGGTGAATCTCGTAAGAGTCCAGAATTGAGGAAACAATTTCTCGACTTACTCTCGAGTCAATCCAATCCTCACGATCAAGCCCCAAAAAAGTAATGTCCTTGTCAGGCGCGATGATTGCTGCAGCTTTGGAGTTGGTGTGAGTGATAGAACCATTGATGCCGAGGGGCCAAACAGGCTCGCGATTTTTTCCTATAGTAATGTTATGATTTTCTAAGTTAAGCTTTGATAGAACGAAGCCGGCCGCGATTCTGCCTGCTAGAAACTCAGCCTTTCTCTTGACTACCGCTCGTCTTATTTTGGGAGGGCAGTCAATTCCCCACGCAACAAACAGTCGATCTTCATATTCACTTATTTCGAAATCAACCTGGCAGCCTTTTATGGGCAATGGTTGATTCAGGAAATCACGTTTAACATTTTTAATGAACGAGCACCGGGTATCACCAAAGTAGCTGTGCACTAGGCGAATGCCTTTTTATTAAAGATTTGACCTACATTACTTTTTGTTAGTGTTTTATTTATTGTTGAGTTAACGAAGTCGATTACTGAGTCCCGGTTAGATTCAATAAAAAAATGATCACCTTCAATGTATTTTAACTCATCAATTTTGCTGAAAACCTTTTTCCATGCGTTCAGATCCTCAGAAGTAATTTCTATATCATTAGTACCGCTTAGTACTGACGCTGAAAGAGGAATTACCGTTTCCGTATTTGCCAGATAGGTATCTGCAATTTTAAAGTCACTTCTTAACAATGGAATACACAATTCCATTAGTTCCTTGTTTTGCAAAACTTCAGCGGGTGTCCCGTTTAAAGTTCTTAACCGGTCAACAAACTCGTTATCCGGCAGATTGTAAATAGGCTCCTCCCTACAAGGAATGAACGGCGCTCTACTACCCGAAGCAAAAAAGTGTAGTGGAAGGTTAACCTTTTCTTGAAGACATTTTTTTGCAAGCTCGAACGCAACTCTGCTACCTAAACTGTGACCAAACAATATGTAGGGCTTGTCAGTTAAATTTACGAATTCTGGGAATAAGGATGTGATTAATTCATTCATATCCGTATAGGGTTCCTCAAGTATTCGTGATGAACGTCCTGGGGGTTGCACAGCGACAAGCTCAACGTTGTAGGGCAATTTCTTAGCCCATGGGATATAGGTTGATGCACTGCCTCCTGCGTATGGGAAGCAAAAAACTCTTAGTTGCGGATCAAGAATTCTTTGAGGCGTTAAAAACCATTTACTTGTAATCATAGTAAAACTTTCAAACAGATTTTTGGCGAAGCATAACAAAGGAGATGCATTTAAGTAAAAGTAAAAATCAGAAAACAGAATGAATATCTCTAGAAGGGATTTGTTATTGCTTTGAGAGATGTCGTTTTGCTCGTGCTATCTAAATGTGAAATTGGTTTGAAAGAAGTTATCAAAAAAGCTGAAGGTCTGGAAAATATATTGGCGAAAGAAAAACATTAAAAGATTTAAATTGAAAGGACTTTTGTTTGCAAAAAAACATCAAGATAATATCTCGCTGTGAAATTATAGCGCGAAAAACAATCACTTCCGAGAGTGACGTATATTTGCAAAATTAATTTATATTTCTCTTCGAGATTATTTTGCTCAAAAAAGATTTAATCGTCATCTTTGTCATAGATATATGTGTTTTCTTTTGATATACATATCTCGCCTGCAAATAGGACGCAGTATTTTATGGTCTGATAGAACTAAAAAAATACTAATTTTGCAATTATAAAATCAGAAAGTATCGCTAAGGGACATCTATGTTAAAACGAAATCCAATTTTATGGAGGATGCTGGGTTTTATTATCATTCCATTAATGATTACAGGATGGTTCTTATATGACCGATTTCTAATCCAGCCATTGCCAAAAGACAGTGGGGAAATTTCTGTAAAAGGTATTTCTTCCCAGGTCACAATTCAAAGAGATGATTTCGGCGTAGTTTACCTAAATGGAAAGAATAAAAACGATGTCTATTTTGCAATGGGCTATGCTCATGCTCAAGATCGCTTATGGCAACTCGAACTTCAAAGGCGCATTAGTCAGGGTAGATTAAGTGAGGTTTTTGGCAAGGAGAGCTTAAACCAGGATGTCTGGATCAGGACGCTAGGAATTCGAGACTCTGCAAAAGAAGCAATCAAACATTTGAGTAAAGATGCTATTCAATCTTTAGAGTCTTATAGTTCTGGAATTAATTCCTGGTTGGAAGAAAGAAACCAATTGCCCATTGAATTTGAAGTTTTTGGTGTTGAACCTGAACCATGGAGTATATTAGATTCAGTTTCCTGGAGTAAAATTTTTGCGCTTAATCTGGCTGGAAATTTTCGTTCTGAAATCCAGCACTACGTAGCGTCACAGCATTTAAATAAAGTGCAAATTGCTAGTATCTTTCCAAACTATCAAACTGAATCTAATAGTGTTGATGAAGATAAGCAAAACAAATTAGCATCAGAATCTCTGAAAGCAGTCAGTAACTTACTCACTATTGATTTTTCATTTGAAAATGAGTTGAAGATCGGAGGAATATTTGTTGGAAGTAACGCATGGGTTATTTCTGGAGACCTCACAGAATCAGGAAAGCCGCTACTAGCGAATGACCCTCACTTGGGAATACAAATTCCTTCACTCTGGTACCCAGTAGAACAAAATATTGATGATTTCAAAATCAAAGGGATGAGTCTTGTAGGATTGCCTGTAGTTGTCTTTGGACAAAATGAATATGTCGCATGGGGAGCAACAGCTATGCAGGCAGATGTTCAAGACTTGTATATCGAAACTCCAAACTTTGAAAATCCGCAAGAGTACTTATTTGATAACAGCTGGATAAAGTTTGAAGTGAAATCCGAGTTAATACAAGTAAAGCAAGACTTTCCTGCTGGACTTAGAAAGCCTTTGAAGCCTGTTGAAATAAAGGTAAGACGAACGGTTCATGGTCCTGTTATAAGCGATGTAGTAAAAGGTGTAGAACAGCCGGTAGCATTGCGCTGGACAGCATTGGATAAAGACGACACTACGTATGAATCATTTCTTAAGCTGAACTATGCAAAAAATTCAAGCGAACTTAGAACAGCATTAAGTGATTATGTCGCACCAGCGTTAAATATCTTATACATTGACGATCAGAATAATATTGGTTTTCAAGGAATTGGTCGGATACCCATAAGAAACAAAGGGACTGGAAACCTCCCAGTCATGGGTAGTTCTCCTGATTATGACTGGCAAGGATATATTGACTTTGATGAAATGCCTCATAGTCTGAATCCAGAATCTAAATTCATTGTATCTGCTAACAATCAAAATGTTGAAGACTCTTATCCCTACCATATCTCCTCAAATTGGGCCACGCCTGATAGAGCTAACCGGATTTCTCAATTAGTACAAAGTAAGTTGGATAACAGGAAGAAGTTATCGGTTGCTGACATGAAAAACATGCAGAAAGATACAGTTGACAATTCTACTCAACGTCTTAAAAGTATGCTTTCCAATTTAAAAGTCGAAGAAAAGCAGCTTTCCTATGTAGTTAATCTATTGGCCCAATGGGATGGAAATGCAGATAAAAATAGTGTGGCCGCTACCATCTATTTTACCTGGTTCGAACATCTGAAGCGCTCCATTTTTTCAGACGAATTTAAAGCTGCGTGGAATGAAAATAATAAATCTGCTTACTTAAATTCCTTGCTAAATACATTAACCGCAAATCAAGTTGTAGACATTATCAACAATAATCCCGAATGGTGTAATGATATAGAAACGACTGAAGATGAAGTGTGCACAGATAGATTGATTGCATCTCTTGAGAAAAGTATTAACCAAATAGAAAAACTGGTAGGAGATGATATTGATGACTGGGCTTGGGGAAGTGTTCACCTAACCTTGTATGAGCACATGCCCTTTAGCAATATTAAAGTATTAGATTCAATATTTGAGCGTAGGATTAGTAACGGTGGTTCGCCGAATTCGATCAATGTAGCAGATATTCAATTCGATGAGTCTGAAGGATATCTACAGAAATTTGGGGCTGGATTTAGACAGATAATCGAGCTCCATAATGGCGCTTCAAAGCACTTCTTTAGCAATTCAACAGGTCAATCTGGACAGGTATCTAGTGAGCACTATGATGATATGGTCGAATTGTTCAATCAAGTCGAGTTTACTCAGTTTAGAACTGAGGTTTCAGACAAAAAGATATTGACGTTAATGCCAGAATCCACAAAGGAAGGTTAAGGATGAAGTTGTTCACAGAATTTATGAGGAGAGCCCCTAATAAGGTCTTTCTGTCTGTTGTATTAGGAACAATTGCCGGTATTGGCTATTCTGCACTAATTCCCCTGGTATTAATCAGTGTACAGCCTAAAGATGAATCATTTGTTGAAGTCGGAGATCAGGTAGACACAGTTCTTGGGATCGAGGTTGCCAGTTTGGAGTTAGCTATTCTTTTCTTTAGTTCCTGTTTTCTTATTTTAGCTATTCGCACAATTTCTGAAGTTATACTTTTGCGTGTGGCTGCTCTAGTAGCTAAAGATTTCAGGACCCGCTTTTATCATCAAATATCCAATGCGCCCATTGCAGCGCTTGAAAAGCTAGGATCTTCAAAGCTGATTGCGTCAATAAATATCGATGTGCCAAGAGTTGTGATGGGGGCAAGAATTATCCCTGGTTTGTTAATAAATTCTGTATCTCTAGTCGGAATGCTTGGCTTTTTACTCTACCTGAATGCGGAAGTATTTAAACTAGTAATAATGGCAATTGTTTTTGGTGTGATTACCTATCAAATTCCAATGCTCTTTGGAAGAAAAATATTTACTCGTTCCAGAAATATTCGAGATGAATTACAAGAGGGGATTCGGGGGCTTGTATACGGTGCAAAAGAGCTTAAGCTAAGTAGTGAAAAGCGTGCTGTGTTTTTCGAGAAAGTATTAAACAAACATGAACAAGAAATTCTAAAAAATGACAAATTAGCACATACGATTGTAAATGTGACTTCTAGCTTTGGCGAATTAATGAGCTTTTTTGTTATTGGGCTCGTTAGCTTTGTTTTTGTCAATTATCATTCGATGACACAGCAAGAGTTGATCGGTGTAGTAATGGCTTTGCTCTATCTCGTTGGACCTATGGGAATCATTTTAAATGCCATTCCGCAGCTTACCGTATCGATGGTGTCGGTACGAAAAATTGGACAGCTACTGAAAGCAATCCCAAATGAAGAGATAGAGCGTTCAGCTAAAGATTTTGACAGTTGGCAGAGTATTAAATTCAACAAAGTCTATTATCAGTATGAGTCGCCAGATGACGAGCCCGGTTTTGAAGTTGGTCCGATTTCTATTGAAATAGAGAAAGGGAAAATCACTTTTATAATAGGCGCCAATGGCTCTGGTAAATCGACTTTAAGCAAATTAATTACTTTACACTATCTACCACAGAAAGGAACAATATCTTTTGGAAATCAGCCAATAGACCGTGAGTCGGTTTTTACTTTTCGCCAAAGCATTTCAGCAATTTACTCTGACTATTTTCTTTTTGATCAACTTCTGATTAATGTTGATTCTGACAAGGAAAGGTTGGCAAATGAATACCTGGATCTGCTTCACTTATCGTCAAAAGTAAAAATAACTGATGGTCGATTTTCTACTATTTCACTCTCTGACGGCCAGCGCAAAAGGCTGGCTCTTTTAGTTGCTTTCCTTGAAGATAAACCTGTATACCTTTTTGATGAGTGGGCCGCAGATCAGGATCCGGTTTTTAAGCGAGTTTTCTACCATCGCATACTGCCAGAACTAAAGAAAAAGAATAAAGCCGTCATAGTTATCAGTCATGATGATAAATATTTTCACGTGGCCGACAAAATCATTGTTATGGAACAAGGTAGTGCCATGAGTAAGGCTAATCAAGAGCTAAGCAACACGGAAAAACAGTCAATGGTTGAGGAATTCTGTTAGATGAAAACAATCAATGAAACTGGAGCAGATTCCTTGTTGCCTTTGACATTGGTGCAACAGGATATCTACTGGGATCAAGCGAGAAACGGAAGTTCTCCAATCTACAATATCGGCGGTTATATCCAGCTTAAAAAGGTGAACCTTGAAAGAATTAGTGATGCTCATAGGAAGGTGATTACTCACTACGATATCTTTGGACTTCAATTTGAAAGTAGTAGTCAGGGGATTTATCAGAGAGTCTCGGAAGAGCGAAATAGCGAACTCGTTATGGAAGATATGAGTGAATCTGCATCGCCCGATGACGCATTTCATTGTTGGATTAAGGAACTTTTTCAGACAAGCTTTTCTCTGAAAGAAAAAAAACTTTATAGAGCATTTTTAGTGAAGCTCTCAGAAGATGATTTCCGATATGTTGGAATCGCTCATCACCTTTTGATAGATGGGTGGGGGTTTGCTAACTGGGCGTCAGCCTTGAGTGAATTTTATCAAGGTAATCATGTTCAAACGGGAAGTTCATGGCGGGATGTGGTGGAGCTCGATAGCAAGTATTTCTCGAGCGACAGATATGTAAAAGACAAAAAGTTTTGGGATGACTATCTTAAGGATATACCGGAGAGAGTATTTGTTGATTCTACCAGATCATGCAGGAAAACTGATTCAGAGCCAACTAGTGGACGCTTTACTATAGTCATTCCTGATCATCTCCATCAGTCGGTTAAAACTCTTACTACTGAATTGGCGATTTCCATTCCAGGATTTTATCTCTCCTGCTTTGCTCTCTATTTGCATAAAGTTTGTAACACCTCTCGGTTTGTTATCGGAGTACCCGTACATAACCGAAGAGGAAAGGAACAGAAAGCAGCGGTGGGTGTGTTTACCAGTGTTAGCCCATTACTAATAGAAATGACAAATTTGAGCAGGTTTCAACAGCTTTGTGATCATATTGGGACCGAGCAGAAGCGAATATTCAAATATCAGCGATACCCGCTAGGACATATTGTTAGAAGCCTGGGGCTGGAGGGCGGTCATAGAGACCTCTTCGAAGTTGATTTCAATTATCTGAAACTCGATAGTGGAGTTAAAATTGGTGATTGTGAATCGGAGTTATTCTATCAGTCTCATGACCATGATGAAACGCCATTAACTTTAACTTTTTGGGAGTATGGCAAAAACTTCGATTTGAAAGTTCTAATCGATTATCGTAAAGATTATTTTTCAACTGAAAATATTAAGCTTTTTGAAAAGCGATTTATCAAATTAATAGAGCAAATTTCAGTAGAACGAGTCTTCGAGTTCAGTCGACTCAGAATTATGAGTGACCAGGAAGCTGAATTTATAGATAATGCTTCACAAAGTAGTCCGCTAGAAAGAGATCAGGGCGTTCACCTAATTGAAAAATTTCGGGAACAGGCTTTGCGAGCGCCTGATTCTGTTGCAATAGACTGTGATCAAAATCAAATTTCTTATAAAGAACTTGATGTACAAACAGACCGTATTGCGCAAAATTTGATTTCTCGTTACGCAATAAATCCTGGTGACTACATAGGCGTGTGTCTACTCCCTTCAATTGACACGATTAAAAGCATTATTGGCATATTAAAGGCAGGCGCTGCTTTTGTCCCTCTAGACTCTTCTCATCCTGCCAAAAGACTGATGCTTATGGCAGAGGAATCGAATTTATCATTGATTATTTCCAGTGAAACATTACCGGTTTCCTCAAAGTTTAGTCAGTTCAGAGTGTGTAGCATTTCTGAACTGCAAGAGTTATCAAAAGATAGCAAAGAATCTGTTAATTCTCTTGTTAATGACAGACTGTCGGTTAAAAATCCAGCATATGTGATTTTTACTTCAGGAACAACCGGTAAACCCAAGGGAGTTGTTGTCTCAAACTATGCGATTGCAATCCATATTGAGAGTATTTGTAGAGAACTTGAGATCACTGACAAAGACAAAATATTGCAAATTAACTCATTCGGATTCGATACTTACTATGAGCAAACATTTGCAAGTTTGATTTCCGGATCTACATTATTTATTAAAAGTCAAGGGCTCTTTGACGGTCGCACATTTTTGGAGTCATTAGTTAAAGACCGAATTACTTTGACTGATTTAACTCCTTTATATTTCTCGCAGCTATTGAATGAGTCTTTCAGTGATTTGTGGAATCAATCCAAATTGTCAAGGTTGGTCGTTGGAGGAGATAATCTTACTACGCATGTGATTGAAGCCTGGTTTCGCTATGGAGGAAAGTCTGGTTGTCAGTTATATAATGCATATGGACCTACCGAAGCTGTTATTACATCTACTCTCCAGCTTATTTCTGAAAATGATTGCTCTCAAGTCAGGATCGGAAAACCCTTGTCAGGCCATAATGTATGGGTAATTGACCAGTATGAGCAAGCATCGCCAATAGGTTGTATTGGTGAAATTATGATTTCAGGAGCGTGCCTTGCCGACGGCTACATAAACCAGCCAAATCTAACCAATGAGAAGTTTATAACGAATATTAAGAAGATCGGAAGAGCCTATCGAACTGGTGACCTTGGTGCTTACGAGGCGGATGGTTCGCTAGTATTTTTAGGAAGAGTTGATAATCAGGTCAAAATAAGAGGTTATCGCATAGAGTTAGAAGAAATAGAAAATCGAATTCGTGAGTTTGATTCAGTTAAAGATTGTGTAGTAGCAGCTAAGAATACTGGTTCTATCGATTCGGAGCTTGTAGGATTTTTGATTCTGACTTGCGATTCTGAAGCTGAATGCGGGCTGCTAATTCAAGATTTGAATAGTCATCTTATGCAGTCTCTTCCTGTGTATATGAGACCAGGTCGATTTATCCAAATTGAAAACATTCCTACTAATATCAATGGTAAAATCGATTATTCAGCGTTGCCATGGGATAAAACGAATTCTGCTAAAGAGACAATCAAACTACCTCAAAATAAGACGGAAGAGTATCTCCACAATATTTGGTCTTCAACTCTAAATATTTCACCAGAGAATCTTTGTATAGAAGACAATTTTTTTGAACTAGGTGGACATTCGCTTTTGATTACGCAGATTATTCATCGTGCTTTTGATGAGTATTCTTTAAAGATCACGACAGAACAGTTTTTTAAGGGGCAATCGATTAGAGCGCTAGCTTTATTGATTGAAAGCTCTAACAATGAAAACTTCACCGATCTTAAGGCGACAGAAAAAAAATTTCCAATGGATCTGTCTGCGACTCAATTTCGTATATGGTTTTCTGAAAAACTGAATGAAAACAGCAATCAGAACAATATTGCTGGCGGCATTCGAGTTAGCGGTGTTCTAAATTTTGCTGCTGTTGAAGATGCGCTAGAAAAACTCTATAAGGAAAATAGTCTTTTCCATGTCAGAGTAATGGAGGTTGATAGCGTTCCAAAACTTTACCTTGATGCGGAGTCTTTCTACCGACCAGAGTTTCATGATCTAAGTAACATAGATAAAAATGAAAGAGAAGAGCTAGCAAAAGCGCTTTGTCTTAAACAGGCTGCCAGACGTTTTCAACTAGATAAGGAGTCGTTATTTTCCGCTTTGGTAGTAAAGTTAGAAGAGCAAAAATGGCTTTTCCATGTTAATTTTCATCATCTTATTTGTGATGGTTGGTCACTTTCAATATTTTCTAAGAAATTTATTGAATACTACGAGCAATCACTTCAAGGAAGTTTGCATGAGTCTGCAAAAAATAAACTCGACTATTTTGACTACATTGAATGGCAGAGGGAACAGTTACAATCAGAGGCGAGTAAAAGACAACGAGAATTCTGGAAAAATTATTTGCAAGACTTTATTCCTACCGAGAGCCTGGCAAATACTATATTTGAGGGCGAAGATGGTGATGTAAATGATGAAATAAAAACAAAACCATTAGCTGCTGATAATAAAGTTAGTGTTCTTTTAGAAAGTGAAGTGTTATCGAAATTGATAGAGCTCGCTTCATCTAGCAAAGGTAGTTTATTTAATATCCTACAGTCAGCACTTGTAATACTGATTTCAAAATTAACTAATCAAGACGATATAACAATAGGTTTTCCTGTTTCCGGTAGAAATTTTCCCGGTACACAAGAGCTATTCGGAGCCTTTATCAATAACCTTCCAATACGAAGCAGGATCGATCAAAATCTGAGCTTTAAAGATTTTCTGGAACAGCAAATATCTAATTTACAAAGTGTTCAGGCGAATCAGGATATCCCCTACGAGACCATCGCCCAGAACATAAAGAATCAGGGAAAGAAGAAATCATCTGGATTGTTCAATATTTTTCTGAACCTGCTTAACCTTCCCGAATTGGAACTCTCTGGCAGTTTAGTTAAGGCTGATCTGGATTATATGCCGGTTCTGGATAGCAAATTTGACTTTACTTTTTACGTGGAAGAAATAAACGATGTACTTTCAATGCAATGCCACTTCGACCAGCAAAAATATTCTTTAGTCGAAGCCAATATATTGCTAAATCAGTATGTAAGCTTGTTAGAGCAGGTATTCGAGAAACCAAATAAATTGATTTGCGATTTCGAGCTTCGAAGCTCAAATGAGTATGTCGATAATAAGCTGAACACTATTAACTTAAGTACACCAGATTTAAGCGAGCCTTTAAATGAAGAATTTAAGGGAACCGTAATCGAGCATTTTGAAAGAAATGCCAGACTTAGACCAATGAAGTCAGCTATCGAATACTCAGGAACTAATTTAACCTACGCCGAGCTACTAGAGTCTGTTTGCAAATTTGCTCTTCGACTAAGTAGGAGTGGTGTAGAAGAAGGAGACGTGGTCGCAATTGTTGCAGAACGAAATCATAATCTTGTTACTGCAATTCTATCTCTGTTTAAAGTAGGAGCTTCGTACCTATTGATATCAGCTGACAGTCCCGCAGAGCATATTGAAAGACAGCTTAGCTTACTCGCGGTTAAGCTAGTAGTTCTGCCTGGAGGAAGAAGTAGCAAAATCAAAGAATGGCTAATTGAAAACAATAATCTAAGAGTAGTGTCTTTCACCGAGTCCAAATCTTTAACCGCTGATCCTTTGAAATGCTCAGGTAATTATGACGAGCTGGATAAAAATAGTTCGGTCTCGGCAAATGTATTTAATAAGTTTACACCTGCTTATATTGCACTAACTTCTGGAACGGAAGGCAAGCCTAAAATAATTCAAGGATGTCATGGTTCGTTAACAGCATATACAGAGTGGATGGCAGAAAAATTCGATTTGAACTCTGATGACCGTTTTGGAATGCTCGCAGGACTTTTACATGATCCTTTGCAACGCGATATTTTTACTCCGTTATGCTTAGGTGCGACGATTTGTATTCCAAGTGAGAGAGAGTTTGATTTTCAAAATGTTGGTCGATGGATGCGAAAGATAAAAATTACGACCTTGCATCTAACACCTAGTCTTGCAAACTTTGTATTCGCTGCTAATGAAGAGCCGGTTAATAGTTTGAGAAATATATTTTTGGCTGGGGAATCCTTATCTGTAGAACATGTGAAGTCAATTTATAATCACGCGCCCAACGCAAAGGTCATTAATCTATATGGTTCTACAGAGACAAGTCGGGCTGTAAGCTACTATATCAACCCTAAATCATTTGACCGAATTAAAAATTGTCAATCGGTACTTCCTGTAGGACGAGGGGTGTCTGATGTTCAATTAGTAGTTCTGAATGGGCGTAAAAAACAGTGTGGGATTGGTGAGATTGGTGAAATTGGGATTCGGAGCCCAAATTTGACATTGGGCTATCTGAACGACAAGAAGTTAACTAGTCAGAAATTTATTGTTAATCCACAGAGTAACGTTAGTACCGACCTAATCTATTTGACAGGCGATCTAGGACGCTATCTCGTCAATGGTGATGTCCAATGCCTTGGTAGAAAAGATCGCCAGTTCAAATTGAGAGGCTTCCGTATTGAGCCTGCAGAAATCGAAAATCGAATTGAATCCATTGAAAGCGTTTCTCAATCACGTGTGATGATCGTTAATCCAGACCAGATAGATGCAACTCTGGTTGCGTTTGTTGTTTGTACTAAGGATTGTTGTTCGGAATTGAATGACAGAGTGTTAAAGGGATTTTTAAAAGAGAGTCTGCCAATGCATATGGTTCCGGCGCATTTTATTTTTCTAGACACAATTCCTATGACGATGAATGGGAAAACGGATTTCAAAAAGTTGCATGCGATGGTTGATTTTGAGTTCGAAGTGCAAATTGAGCTGCCCAAAAATGACCTCGAGAAAAGTATTCTTGGTATGTGGAAGGAACTCCTTAATGTAAATGATATTTGTGTCAGAGATAGTTTTTTTGATGTTGGAGGCCATTCTTTGTTGGTGACAGGTCTGTTTTCAAGGCTAAAGAAGCAGTTCCAAATTGAGTTAAGTTATAGGGAGTTCTTTGAAAATAGTTCAATTAGAGAAGTGGCAGAATTGATAGAACAAAAAATGAAGCTGGCAAAAGTTAAAGCTTCAAATAGCAAAAGAAATCAAATAACAATATAGAAAAGTTAGCAAATTAACAGATTTTTTTAGAGGGGCTCATGGAAGTTGAGAATGTTGTAGCTGATAACAGATTTTATTCTGAGTTATTTTTCGAGTTATCAGTGCTTATTGGAAAGAACACGGAAGTTCAAAAAATGCGCTTTAATTCTGGTTCGGAAAGGATAGAGCCTTTTATGCGCAATTATAAATATAGAGTAAGTCCCTGGCCTTGCATTATTGGCGAAAAGTTCACCAAAAAAATTAACGATCTAGTGCGCAAGGTTCCATCTTTAGTCCAAAAAGTACTTAGATTGAAGTTAGATGAAGGTGTCGATGAGTTCGCTTCGTATTTGAATGTCTCTCCTATTGTGGCAGCCCTTTTCAACGAGCAGAAATTCGACATTAGTGATGTGCCAATAAGATTCGATGCAATCATTCAAGAACGACAAATAAGACTGTTAGAGCTAAATTGTGGTGCTGCGCTAGGCGGTTGGCAGATGGATTCTCTTTCTCCGGAGGTGCTCAATTCTTTACACGTTTTTGAACAGTCAGGAACATGGAATATTAAGCATAGAAATATTTGTGAAAGTCTATTTGGCTCGATTTGTCAGTCTATATTTCGAATAAAAGGGAAGAAGGTGACCGGCAATATATTGTTCTATATGCCTGAGTTAACTGATGAACGGCGTTCCATAATTCAGCAACGATTTCAGTCAGTTTACGAGTATGTGAGGCCTAGCCACTTAAGTAGCGGAGACGTAATATTTATCAAAAACCTAAGCGACCTGGAGTTTTCTTCAGATGGCTATGCGCTAGCAAACTCTGTTGTAGTAGACGCGATTATCTTTGCTGTAGACAAGGATGGCCAGGTTCCGGTCAGTAAATATAATCAAGTGCAGGCTGAATCAGCAAAGGGTAAATTTTACTACCCAGACCATTCAAATTTCGTACTAATGGGAAATAAGCATGTCTTTTCACTAATGCATGAGAATTCAATTCAAAAAAAATTGAGCAAAGATGAACTCGAAACTATTCAGCAGTATTTTCCATGGAGTAGGAAGCTGTCAAAGATTGAAGAACAAGGAAGTGATGAAATAGATATTCAGCTTTTACTTGAGCAAAAGAATCGCTTTCTTTTAAAGAAGGCTCATTCGGCTCAAGGAGAGGACGTTATTATCGGTTCTTCGGTTAGCGATAAAGAATGGTCTGATTCAGTGGAGATGTTAAGGAACGATAATGACTGGATTGTACAGTCGTACTGCGAGCCGGATTTGGTTTTAACTGCAGATGAGTTTTCTGGCTATCAGAATTTTCGCATGATTTGGGGGATATTTTCTCTTAGTGGGAAATACGCGGGAAGTTTCCTTAGGGGAGTGCCGGATATGAGTGACTCTACTGTAATAAATTCTGCTCACGGAGCAACTGAATTTTTAGTGTTTGAAGAACAAGAAAAGAAGAAAAAAGTATTAATATGAATGGAATGACTAAAATGACGATAAACGAAATACTTCAGAAGTGTATTGAAGAATCGGTAGAGTTAAGAGTTGTTGATGAGCAACTGGAAGTACTCTTTGATGATAGTCCATCGGACTTACTTATACAGTCATTGCGAGAAAATAAGGAAGCTTTAATTGGCTATTTATCGGAGAACGAAAGGTCAGAATTTTCTTCCATAGAAAGGCTGGGAAGCAAATCTGCACCTTTGTCTCACTCTCAACGAAGGCTATGGTTTATAGATAAGCTTAACGGCGGGAGTTCGGAATACAATCTGTCAACCGGGTTAGAGGTTCAGGGGAAAGTTGATGAAAAAGTAGTCGAGATAGCTATTTCACAAATCATCCTTAAACACGAGATACTTAGGACTGTTTATGATAAAGATGAACAACGCCAATATATAAGAGAATTTTCGGGTTTCGATCTAACTATTCTGGATTATTCATGCTTTTCAAAAGAAGAACAGGCTGAAAAACTTTCTTCAATAATACGAGAAGAATCTGAAAAGGCCTTTGACTTGAGCGATGAAGTAATGCTTCGCGCTACATTAATCAAGCAGGGAGAGGAGAGGAGTGTTTTTCTGTTTACCGTTCATCACATTGCATGCGATGGCTGGTCAATAGGAATTTTAGTTAAGGAATTTGTTGAAAATTATAAGTTAGCCATAGAATGCAGGCGCGCTTCCGCCGACTCTCATCAGGCTAATAAAGAATCTAAAAAAACTGAGCTGGCGATACAATATTCGGATTATGCTATCTGGCAGTCAGAAAATGGTGAATTTTTTGAGGAGGAAATTGGTTATTGGCTAAGTACGCTTCAAGATCAACCTGCTGAAGTCAGCCTGCCTTTCGATTTTTCCAGACCAAAAGTTCAAGATTTTAATGCAAACTCTGTTGTAACTATCTTAGATAAGCAAAGACTTACTTCTATTAAGGAATTATGTGGCCAAAATGGGGTAACTCTTTTTATGATGCTTTATTCAGTTTTTAGCATTTTAATAGGACGTTGGTCAGGAAACAAAGACGTGATTATCGGAACGCCGATCGCAGGAAGAACTGAAGATTCACTAAATGATTTGATAGGCTTCTTTACTAATAATCTTGCCCTAAGAAGTAATGTAGATGGTGAAAGCAGCTTTCTTGATTTTCTTGCTGAAAATAAGAAAAATCTTCTTGAGGCGTACAAACATCAAACGGCCCCATTTGAAATTATTGTCGATCGCCTACAGCCTGATAGAAACTTGAGCCATTCTCCCATTTTTCAAATCCTATTTTCACTCCACTCAGAACATAAACCAAATTTTGACGTTGATGGTTTGACTATTAGAGAAGCTGATTTATTTGAGGATAAGGCCAAGTTCGACCTTGAGCTTGCAATTAATGAAATCGATGATTCGGTTCAATTGAAATGGATCTATGCGACATCTTTGTTTAAGAGAAGCACCATTGAGCGAGTAGCCCAAAGCTTTTCTATTTTAGTTGATCAAATAATTGAGTCTCAGAGTTGCGCTCTAAGTTCTTATCAAATCGTTCCTCCAAGCGATTTAGGAATTATACAAAAATATTCTGATAATCAGCTAGTGAATACTGGAATAACTAAATCAATTCTTGGTCGTATACGAGAAATAGTTGATTTAACACCTGAATCTATAGCGTTAACTTGTGGTACGGATGCCTTGACTTACAGAGAGCTAGATAGAAGAAGTAACCAAGCGGCGCACATGTTACAGGCAAAAGCTATTGGTCAAGGTTCAATAGTGGCTCTTGCTGTTGAGCGCTCAATAGAAATGGTAGTTGGTTTGATCGGTATCCTCAAGGCTGGAGCTGCATACTTACCTCTGGAAAAGGATTATCCGCAGGAAAGACTGAATTACATGCTTGATGATTGCGAAGCTTGTTTGACACTCGAGTCAAATGATTTGGCTCAGGAAAATCTGGCCTGTTTCAATGATAGTGCCAATGGTCTACCAGAAATTAATCCTGAGCAACCTGCGTACATTATTTACACGTCCGGTACAACTGGAAAGCCGAAAGGAGTACTCATAAATCATACTAATATGAGTCACTTTATCGATGCAATGCAGGATTTAATGGCAAATAACAATGGAGTCTGGTTGGCTGTGACCGGAATATCATTCGATATTTCTGTTTTGGAGATCTTCGGTGCGCTTGCGTACGGATTCAGAGTGGTTATAGCACAAACGCAATTTCTTACGGTTGACAAGCGGCCCGAAAACCTTTCTAAGGAACTTGATAGAGTTAAAAGTATTTCAGAACTAATCTGTGAGCATTCAGTAACTCATATTCAATGTACTCCATCGTTTGCAATGATGCACTTAGTTGATCTAGGCAATGCCGATGAGTTGGCAAGCCTACAGAAAATATATGTAGGGGGCGAAAAATTTCCAATTAACCTGGCGCAAAATCTAGGAAATTTGACCTCGGCTGAAATTTACAACATGTATGGTCCAACCGAGGCTACCGTCTGGTCAACTTTTCATAAGCTTGAGCGCTTTGACGGTGAGTGTCCTATTGGAAAACCGTTACCTGGCTATCAGGTTAGAATTCTTGATGAAAATAAAAGTCTGCTGCCATTGGGAGTTATCGGCGAAATTTATGTTTCTGGAAAGGCTGTTTCTAGCGGCTATCTAAACAGACCGCGATTAAACCAAGAGAGATTCCATATTGATCCTGTTATTCAGAATTGCCGAATGTACGCGACTGGTGATTTAGGCCGATGGAACAATAATGGTGAACTGGAGATCATTGGACGAAAAGATCAACAGATTAAGATTAGAGGCCATCGAATTGAATGCGGCGAAATTGAGCATCAAATCCAGTTAACAGGAATGGTTTTTCAAGCAGCTGTAGCAGCGAAAGAGTTGCAGCCAGGTGACGCTCGGATTGTTGCGTATATCGTGTTGAAAGATATATCCGAAGGGTTTGAGCAACTGGTTGGTGAAATTAAGTCAACGATATCGAAGTTTCTTCCGGATTATATGATTCCGTCTCATTTTGTGAAGCTGGAAACTTTACCTAAAACGCAGAATGGAAAAATTGATAAGAAGGCGCTGCCGCTTCCTTTATTCAGTGATTTCCAAAGTAAAGGAAAGGAACCTTCTACTGAATTGGAAAATCTTGTTGCCAGATTGTGGTTGGATGTTCTTGGGACTAAGGATAGAAAAATTACATTGGAGAGCAATTTCTTTAGTTTGGGTGGTCATTCTTTACTGTTAACCAAGCTACTCCTTGCACTGAATAGTCATTTTCAACTTGAGCTTAGTCTTAGAGATATTTTTGAAAACTCAACTTTTGTAGACCAGGTTAGCTTGATAGAAAAGGCTTTAAATGCTGAATCTGAAATTGAGAAAAATGGTGTGCCTGGAAGTAAGAAAGGCAAGTCTCAAATAATTGTTAAAAGAAATTTGACTACTGCGCCACTGTCCTTCTCGCAAAAAAGATTATGGTTTATCGATAAATTAAACAACGGAAGTGCTGAGTATAATTTGGCGACTGCATTTCGGGTAAGGGGAGAGTTCGATGTTGAAATTGCCCAACAGGCTCTTTCAAAAATCATTGAACGACACCAGATTTTAAGAACGGTATATTTAGATGATGGAGAAAATACTTTTCAATCAGTTATTGATAACTTTGAATTTCAGATTGATTTACATGACTTGACTCATCTTGTTGGCAAAGAACAAGAATTTAGGATTAATGAATTAATTGAATATGACAGTAATCTTACTTTTGATTTGTCGACTGACGTAATGATGAGAGTAGGGTACCTGCTTATCAATAACATTCAACAAGCACAAGAAGGTGTATTACTTTTTAATGTGCATCATATAGCCGCAGACGGTTGGTCATTTGCTATTTTGTTAAATGAATTTACCGAGTTGTATGAAGCCATTCGACTTGAAAGAACCGCAATTTTGCCTCAGCTTCCTGTTCAATATGTTGATTTTTCTCATTGGCAGAATGAGTGGGATGTTAATGAAAAGTTAGCTGGGCAGATTCAATATTGGAAGCATCAACTGAGCGACTTGCCTCTAACACATAGTTTGCCACTAAACTTTGAACGTCCGGCCGAAAAGAAATTTAAAGGCAAAATGTACAAGCAAACCTTGAGCCATGATCTCTCTAGTCAGCTGAAAGATTTTGCCGGCAAAAATGATGTGTCATTATTTATGATGATGCATGCATGCCTGGCATTTGTTATCGGCAAATATAGTCGCTCTAACGACATAGTTATCGGAACTCCAATTGCTGGTAGAACACAAAAAGAGCTTGAATCATTAATAGGATTTTTTGTTAATACTCTCGTTCTTAGAACTAGTACGAATTTTGAGAGCTTCGCTGATTTACTCTCCCATGTTCGAGAAGTTAATTTGTCAGCGCATGCTAATCAAGATGTTCCATTTGAATATTTGGTAGAAAATCTGGGGGTTAGTCGGAACGCTCAACATTCACCGTTATTTCAAATCATGCTAACCATGAATATAAAGGAAGGCAGCGGGCTGAGCTTACCGGGGGTGACTTTTGAGCCTGAACCTTTTACTGAGCTGGTTGCCAAGTTTGACATTGAAGTGGTGATTCAAGAGTCTGACGAGGGAATGTTTGTCGGTTGGATCTATGATGAGTCAATTTTTAGTGAAGATTTCATCGCTCGACTCCATTGCTACATGGAAAACATGCTGGATTCAGTATCCAGTTGTAACGACGTTGGACTGAATGAACTCGAACTTCTACCTGAGCAGGAAAAACAGTATTTAGTAGAGATTTTCAATAAAACCGATAGGTATTTCGAAGAAGAACTGCTATCACATCAACTTTTTGAAGCGCAGGCAGAGAAAAATCCTGAACACACTGCCGTCATATTCGAAGGCCAGAAATTAACTTATGGGGAACTTAACCGTGCTGCAAATAGACTAGCTCGATATCTGCTTTTAACAGGCGTAGAGAGTGACTCATTTGTAGGAATTTATTTACAACGTTCGATAGATATGGTTGTTAGTATACTTGGCATTCTAAAGACCGGTGCTGCATATGTCCCTATCGATCCATCGGTTCCCAAAACTCGACTTGACTATGTTGTTGGTGATACCGAACTTAAGTCTTTACTAACGAGCCAGAATCTAAGCTCTGGAATTGGCGACATAGCAGGTTGTTCTATAGTTGAGCTAGATTCTGAACAGTTCAGGGCTAGTTTACAGAATCTATCAGGTGACAATATTAAGCAAAATGCTCATCTGACTTCGCGTTCGCTTGCTTATGTTATCTATACATCTGGCTCAACCGGGCAGCCTAAAGGTGTAATGGTGGAACATCAGGCTCTCGTTAATCGAATCCAATGGATGCAAAATGAGTATCAACTGTCCTCATCCGACAATGTGCTACAAAAAACGCCTTATACTTTCGATGTTTCTGTCTGGGAGTTTATCTGGACATTAGGGTTTGGTGCGACTTTAGTTATTGCAAAGCCTGAAGGACATAAGGATCCCTTATATTTGGGGCAACTTATTGATGCTGAGAAGGTCACCGTTATGCACTTTGTACCTTCAATGTTAAATGCATTTATACACACAGAAGGCGCTGAATTTGCTGCGAGTGTAAGGTATATATTCTGCAGTGGTGAGGCTTTAGGGGTAAATGAAGTTAAACAAGTTCAGTTAGATTATCCCGGTATTGCGATCCACAATTTGTACGGTCCTACTGAAGCAGCAATTGATGTCTCTTATTATGATTGCAAAAATTTGGGTAGTGCTTCTACTGTTCCTATAGGTAAACCAATTCAGAACATTCAATTGTATATTCTTGATGATAATCTAAAACTTTGTCCTAGAGGTGGAATAGGTCAACTTTTTATCGGCGGTACAGGTCTTGCTCGAGGGTATCTCAACAAAGCTGAACTCTCTACAGAAAAGTTTATTAGTAATACGATCAATCCTGCAGTCTCGTCTAAGCTTTACGCAACGGGAGACTTGGCCAGACTTTCTGATGACGGTAACTTGATTTACTTGGGACGAATAGATAGTCAGGTTAAGTTACGAGGTTTCCGAATCGAGCTTGGTGAGGTTTCTTATCATTTAGAAACATCACATAGAGTAGCGCGAGCTTATACCACATTAAATCAGAGCAAAGACAAGCTTGTCGCCTACATAGTTCCAGAAAGCACTAGTGTTTCAGAGCCCGGCGCAAGCGACAAATCATTGACAGAAGGAGAGCTAGTCAGGCAGCTGCGCAGTCAATTGTCAGCTCAACTGCCGGAGTATATGGTACCTGCGTATTTTGTCGTCTTACAAGAATTACCTTTAACGGTAAATGGTAAAGTTGATGTCAAAAATCTTCCTCAACCAGATAGCGCAGCACTAGCTCAGGATTCCTTTGTAGCACCGCAAACTTCGGAACAAATAGCCGCTTGTAAAATCTGGCAAGCGGAGCTTGGCCTTGAGCAAGTGGGGATTACTGATGATTACTTCCTGTTAGGTGGAGATTCAATCAGCGCTTTACGTTTAGTGAGTAAAATGAATGCGGCAATAGGATGTCACATTCAAATCAAAGATTTGTTCCTGAATCCGACTATTGAAGGATTGTTTTCATCGAGTCAGGTTGAAGAAGGCAGCAATCTGCAGAATGCGTTAACCGAGGGACATGGGTTAATAGAGCAGTTACAACAAGATGGACACATGGTGTTATCGACTCATCCGAACCTGGCGCAGTCGGTAGAGGATTTTTATCCACTGAGTCCAATCCAGAGAGGAATGGTCTTTCTGGTGCAAATGCGACCCGATGAGCCGATTTATCATGATCAGTTCACTTTTGTTTTGTCCTGGCAGGATTTTGACCAAGGTTTGTTTCAACGAGCAGTTGATCAGGTTTGTCAGCAGCACCCGATTCTAAGAACAACATTTGACCTGGACAATTTCAATGAGCCGATGCAACTGGTTCACCGAGGGCTGACGCAACGGGTTAGGTTTGAAGATATCACAGAGCTAACAGACGCGGCAAAAAGTGAGTATATAGAAGGCTACTGTGAACAGGATAAAGCCCATAAGTTTTTGCAGGGAGGAGAACTGCTGTGGAGGCTGGCTGTTTTCCAGTTAAACGACACAGAGTTTTGCATGGTACTGTCTTTTCAACATGCGATTCTAGACGGCTGGAGCGTCAATGTACTCAATAGTGCCTTGGTGGATACCTACGAACAGCTCAAGAAAGAAGATAGTGTTCAGGTTGAACAAGGACGTAGTCAATATAAAGATTACGTTGCATTACAGCTTTCTCGTCAAGTTTCAGCAGATACTCAAAGTTATTGGCAGAATTATCTGCAAGGTTATGAGCGAAGTAAGCTGCCCTTTAACTTCAGCGGCAGACCTATCAATGATGAGAAGGGGATGAATACCTGTTATGCGCAGGTCGATGAGAGCCTGTATCAAGCATTACAGCAACGCGCACACGAATTAGGGTGCACGTTAAAGGAGCTGTGTTTATCGGCGCATATTTATTTATTATCCTTGCTATCGTTTGATAAAGAAATCGTCACTGGCGTGGTAACTCATGACCGGCCGGCATTACCGGATAGCGAACTGATTTTGGGTTGTTTCTTAAATACTATTCCGCTTCGAATGGAGGCGAACAAGCAAGTCAAAGTTAAGTCGCTAGTTGGGCAGGTTCGAGACTATTTACGTGAAGTTAAGGCCCATGAAATTTTTCTTGCAGAAATAGCCGGATTAGTCGACGGTGGTGATGGTGGAGTTAATCCCATCTTTGATACTTTGTTCAATTTTACTGACTTTAGTCAGTACGATAGTATCAGCCAGTCACTGAGTGATAAGCCGCAAGTTGATAGTGAACTCGAAGTATCAAGTTCGGAAATGACCAATACGCTTTTTGATATGGAAGTGCATCACGCTTCGAGTCAACGTTTAAGACTTCAGTTGAAGTATTCACCTGCATATTTTTATCCTACAGAAATTGATTCTGCGCTTGAACTTTATCAAAATATTTTGCACTACCTGGCCGCAGGAGATGAAACACTCGATGCTGAGTTGTTGGTCGATAAGAAAGAGCGTCATCAGTTGTTGCAGGCGTTTAATCAAACCGAGCAGTCCTATCCTCAAGACGTATTGCTTCATCAACTATTTGAAGAACAGGTCACAAAAACACCGAATGCCATCGCTATCAAGCGGAGAAATTTGAGTCTTAGTTATTTAGCATTAAATCAAAAAGCCAATCGTCTGGCTCACTGGTTAGTCGACCAGGGGATCCAGCCGGGTGATCATGTTGGTTTTGTTGCGCAACGGTCTCCTGATTTGGTAGTCGGTTTGCTCGCCATTTTGAAAGCTGGCGGAGTTTATGTGCCAATGGAGCCGGACTACCCGAAAGCGCGTCAACAAGCGATCATTGACAGTGCAGAAATAGTTGCGGTGCTAACAGATGAAGTTATTCAGGATAGTTGCGACAAAATGCTTGTGATGGATGATGCGGAGCTAGCTGATTATCCTGAGCATAACCTGACGAGCAGTCGAAGAGCTCAATCGCTTGCTTATGTGATTTACACTTCGGGCTCAACGGGTACGCCAAAGGGAGTAATGATTGCGCATCATTCTGCAGTCAACCTTATTCAGTGGGTTAATCAGACTTACCAAATAGGTGTATCGGACAAACTACTGTTTATTACTTCGATGTGTTTTGATTTATCGGTGTATGACATGTTTGGCATGTTGGCAAGCGGTGGCTGTATAGTGATGGCGAGTCAAACGGAAGTGCAAGACCCATCGCGACTAGCAGCACTGTTAGTGAAAGAGCAAATTACTTTTTGGGATTCAGTACCTGCGACCATGAATCATCTGGTTTCTTACCTGGATGAAGACAATCAGTGGGAACTGGAGCAGCTGCAACACTTAAGATTAGTTTTTATGAGTGGCGACTGGATCCCGGTGAATTTACCGGCTCGAATACAAACCTACTTTAAGCAAGCAGAAATTATTAGCCTGGGAGGAGCGACAGAAGGGACTGTCTGGTCAAATTATTATCCAGTGGATACGGCAATAAATTATCGTAACAGCATTCCTTATGGTAAGCCGCTATCCAATAATCGATTCTACATTCTGGATGATGAACAAAAACCACAACCCAAAGGAGTGGCAGGTCATTTATATATAGGTGGAGTTGGAGTGGCAGAAGGGTATATGAATGACCCGCAGAAAACTGCTGCTGCCTTTTATGATGACCCATTTGTAGATAAAGGTGCGGATGGACAGTTAGCGAGAATGTACAAGACCGGGGATATTGGTCGAATGTTACCTGATTGGAATATGGAGTTTCTTGGTCGTGAAGACCATCAGGTTAAATTACGGGGATTCCGAATAGAGCTGGGCGAAATTGAAGCGGTGCTAAGTCGACATGAATCGATTAAGCAGGCAGTCGTTAATATTCATAAGCCAAAAGACTCAACAGTGACATCAGGGAATGAAGTGCTGGTTGGATATCTTGTTCCAGTTGCGGGAGAAGAAATTCAGGTAAATGCTTTGAAGGCTTATCTTTCGGAACATCTACCTGCCTATATGGTACCAACTAGTTTTATGACCTTGTCGAAAATTCCTTTAACGAGAAATGATAAGGTTGATCGTAAAGCGCTTCCGGAGCCACATATTCAATTAATTAATAACGAGTTTGTTGGCGCAGAGAGCACCAATGAAAAAATAGTGGTCAACATCCTTGCCAGGCTCCTGGGTGAAGACGAAGCCCAGATAAGTTTGAATGATAACTTTTTTGAAATTGGCGGTCATTCATTGCTTGCCGTCAAGCTGGTGTCAGAAATTCGTAATCATTTTTCAATTGAACTACCTATTTCAGATGTTTTTGAAGCTCAAAGTGTACTGCAGCTAGTTGAAAGAATTGAAAGGTGCGAGATAGTTACTACACGTAAAGCTATTTCAGCCATTAAAAGAGAAACTAATTATTTTCCGCTATCTTCTTCACAACAAAGGCTCTGGTTTATTGATCGTATGGAGTCTGGTAGTCCCCAATATAATATGCTCAATGGATTTTGTGTAGAAGGTCTAATTAATATTGATTTTGTGGAGCAAGCTATTGGCTACATTATTGGAAAGCATGAGTCTTTAAGGACTGTGTTTTTTGAAAGTGAGAAAGGAAGCTTTCAAAGGGTTCAGGAAGACTTTTCTTTTAAAGTTGAACGCTATGATTTTTCTGAGCTTGATGAGACTGAAGAAAGAGAAAGACTAAATTCGCTTGTCGAGTCAGAACGAACAAAAGTATTTGATTTAACAAAGGATCTGATGATTCGAGTGACATCGATAAAACTAAAGTCAAAGTCGTCATTTGAAAGAACTATTTTGCTATTCAATATGCATCATATTGCATCAGATGGCTGGTCGATGGGGATTCTTGTAAAAGAGTTTGTTGAAACTTATCAGGCCATTGCAGATGGTAAACCCATTAGCGAAAAGCCTCTTGATATACAGTATATCGACTATGCAGTAAGCCAGCGAGAAACGTTAACCGAAAAGTCTGTTCAGCGACAACTTGAATACTGGAAAAATCAACTCGCAGATATACCGTTAACTCACAGTATACCCTTAGATTTTGAACGTACAGATGAGCAACAGTTTAATGGTAAGCTAGTAACTACAAAATTACGCTCAGAGTATGCCAGAAAAATAAGTTCGACAGCGAATAGTCTTGGAGTTACTCCTTTTGTTCTAGTTCATGCTGTATTAGCGCTGGTTGTTTCCAGAAACAGTAATCAAGATGACATAGTTATCGGTACGCCTTTTGCAAACAGGCTGCAAGCTGAGTTGGAGCCTTTGATTGGATTTTTTGTAAACACTATAGTTCTGCGAACAAAGACTGACTATAAAGATTTCTTGAGTTATCTGGATAATGTCAAACGAGTAAATTCTGAAGCACAAGCTAATCAAGATCTTCCCTTTGAGTATTTGGTAGAAAGCAATAACGTTCATCGTAGTGCAAACTACTCCCCTTTATTTCAAATAATGTTAACTATGAATACTAATTATGAGTATCGATTAGAGTTACCCGGTTTGAAATTTAAAAGCCTTGAAGGAGTAAAGGTAAGTACGAAGTTTGATCTCGAAGTGGCAGTTGATATTTCTGAATCAGGAGTAGAAATAAATTGGATTTACAACGATAGTATTTTCAATTCAAGTACGGTCAGTCGACTTGCAAATCATTTTATTTGTGGCCTGGAAAGTGTTGTTGACAATCCATCCCGGAGAATCAGTGAGATTTCTATGCTTTCACCTAAGGAAAGTAAACAGTTAATTGAGCGCTCTCAATTTAAGGTTGAGGCACATGCGCCGCGCGAAATGCTGCATGAAATA
Source organism: Aliikangiella sp. G2MR2-5 (assembly GCF_015687155.1). Lineage (GTDB taxonomy): Bacteria > Pseudomonadota > Gammaproteobacteria > Enterobacterales > Kangiellaceae > Aliikangiella. The sequence continues at coordinate 582,016 of NZ_JADPQF010000001.1, forward strand.
TTTGAGTCTCGGGTGGAAAAATTTCCAGATAGGGAGGCTGTTAAGTTTGAAAATGAATCTATGACTTATCGGCAACTAAATGAATCAGCAAACCAACAGGCGTACTACTTGCGAGAGTTAGGGGTTGACGAAGAGTCCCTGGTTGGAATCTGTCTTGAGCGATCCGTTGATATGATTGTAGCTATTCTGGCAATTCTGAAAGCAGGAGGAGCATACGTACCTATAGATCCCAATTATCCAAATTCCCGAATTGATTATATATTGCAGGACTCGGAAGTAGAGTTCGTCATTTCAACGAACCAATTGAATAATAAGCTTTCACTGAAAGACAAAGTCAAGGTTATATCTGTTGATGAAGAATCATTTGTTGCCGCAATTGCAAGACTTTCCAAGGATAATCTTTCAGGTGAACTAACAAGAAGTACGGAACGGCTCGCCTATGTTATTTATACTTCTGGATCTTCAGGTAAACCGAAGGGAGTAATGGTTGAACATCTAAATGTTAGTCGCCTGTTTACCTCGACCAATAGGCAGTTCGGATTTTCTCACAATGACATCTGGACGCTTTATCATTCATTTGCCTTTGATTTTTCAGTGTGGGAGATTTGGGGCGCGTTACTGTATGGTGGGAAACTGATAATTGTCCCTCATTGGGTTACTCGATCTTTTGAAGATTTTTACAAGCTCGTTACTGTCGAGTCTGTAACCGTGTTGAATCAGACTCCGAGCGCTTTTAACCAGTTCATAGAAATAGATAAAAAACTTCAGTCAAAGCTTAATTTGAAACACGTGATTTTTGGTGGGGAAGCGATAAGATTATCTGCACTGAAACCATGGGTTGAATTACATGGAGATAAACAGCCTAGACTAATCAATATGTACGGTATCACAGAGACTACTGTACATGTTACTTACCGAAGATTGCTCAGAGATGATATTGAAAGAAATACAGCTTTAAGCTTGATAGGTGAACCGATAGATGATCTGTCTATTTATTTATTGACACAGCAACAAACACTGACTCCAGATGGTGTCATTGGAGAGATCTATGTCGGTGGTCCAGGTGTTGCAAGAGGTTATTTACATCGAGAGCAGCTAACAAATGATAGATTTATCCAAAGTCCATTTGACCCGAAACAAAGACTCTATCGCTCCGGGGATTTAGCAAGATACAACCGTGCCGGGGAATTGTGTTACGAGGGAAGGGCAGATTTCCAGATCAAATTAAGAGGATTTCGAATTGAGCTTGGGGAAATCGAGTCAGCTCTTCTTGCACAAGATTTACAGGAATGTTGTGTCGTATTGAATTCCAAATTAAAAAATCTTGTCGCCTACATAGTTCCAGAAAGCACTAGTGTTTCAGAGCCCGGCGCAAGCGACAAATCATTGACAGAAGGAGAGCTAGTCAGGCAGCTGCGCAGTCAATTGTCAGCTCAACTGCCGGAGTATATGGTACCGGCGTATTTTGTCGTCTTACAAGAATTACCTTTAACGGTAAATGGTAAAGTTGATGTCAAAAATCTTCCTCATCCAGATAGCGCAGCATTAGTTCAGGATTCCTTTGTAGCACCGCAAACTTCGGAACAAATAGCCGCTTGTAAAATCTGGCAAGCGGAGCTTGGCCTTGAGCAAGTGGGGATTACTGATGATTACTTCCTGTTAGGTGGAGATTCAATCAGCGCTTTACGTTTAGTGAGTAAAATGAATGCGGCAATAGGATGTCACATTCAAATCAAAGATTTGTTCCTGAATCCGACTATTGAAGGATTGTTTTCATCGAGTCAGGTTGAAGAAGGCAGCAATCTGCAGAATGCGTTAACCGAGGGACATGGGTTAATAGAGCAGTTACAACAAGATGGACACATGGTGTTATCGACTCATCCGAACCTGGCGCAGTCGGTAGAGGATTTTTATCCACTGAGTCCAATCCAGAGAGGAATGGTCTTTCTGGTGCAAATGCGACCCGATGAGCCGATTTATCATGATCAGTTCACTTTTGTTTTGTCCTGGCAGGATTTTGACCAAGGTTTGTTTCAACGAGCAGTTGATCAGGTTTGTCAGCAGCACCCGATTCTAAGAACAACATTTGACCTGGACAATTTCAATGAGCCGATGCAACTGGTTCACCGAGGGCTGACGCAACGGGTTAGGTTTGAAGATATCACAGAGCTAACAGACGCGGCAAAAAGTGAGTATATAGAAGGCTACTGTGAACAGGATAAAGCCCATAAGTTTTTGCAGGGAGGAGAACTGCTGTGGAGGCTGGCTGTTTTCCAGTTAAACGACACAGAGTTTTGCATGGTACTGTCTTTTCAACATGCGATTCTAGACGGCTGGAGCGTCAATGTACTCAATAGTGCCTTGGTGGATACCTACGAACAGCTCAAGAAAGAAGATAGTGTTCAGGTTGAACAAGGACGTAGTCAATATAAAGATTACGTTGCATTACAGCTTTCTCGTCAAGTTTCAGCAGATACTCAAAGTTATTGGCAGAATTATCTGCAAGGTTATGAGCGAAGTAAGCTGCCCTTTAACTTCAGCGGCAGACCTATCAATGATGAGAAGGGGATGAATACCTGTTATGCGCAGGTCGATGAGAGCCTGTATCAAGCATTACAGCAACGCGCACACGAATTAGGGTGCACGTTAAAGGAGCTGTGTTTATCGGCGCATATTTATTTATTATCCTTGCTATCGTTTGATAAAGAAATCGTCACTGGCGTGGTAACTCATGACCGGCCGGCATTACCGGATAGCGAACTGATTTTGGGTTGTTTCTTAAATACTATTCCGCTTCGAATGGAGGCGAACAAGCAAGTCAAAGTTAAGTCGCTAGTTGGGCAGGTTCGAGACTATTTACGTGAAGTTAAGGCCCATGAAATTTTTCTTGCAGAAATAGCCGGATTAGTCGACGGTGGTGATGGTGGAGTTAATCCCATCTTTGATACTTTGTTCAATTTTACTGACTTTAGTCAGTACGATAGTATCAGCCAGTCACTGAGTGATAAGCCGCAAGTTGATAGTGAACTCGAAGTATCAAGTTCGGAAATGACCAATACGCTTTTTGATATGGAAGTGCATCACGCTTCGAGTCAACGTTTAAGACTTCAGTTGAAGTATTCACCTGCATATTTTTATCCTACAGAAATTGATTCTGCGCTTGAACTTTATCAAAATATTTTGCACTACCTGGCCGCAGGAGATGAAACACTCGATGCTGAGTTGTTGGTCGATAAGAAAGAGCGTCATCAGTTGTTGCAGGCGTTTAATCAAACCGAGCAGTCCTATCCTCAAGACGTATTGCTTCATCAACTATTTGAAGAACAGGTCACAAAAACACCGAATGCCATCGCTATCAAGCGGAGAAATTTGAGTCTTAGTTATTTAGCATTAAATCAAAAAGCCAATCGTCTGGCTCACTGGTTAGTCGACCAGGGGATCCAGCCGGGTGATCATGTTGGTTTTGTTGCGCAACGGTCTCCTGATTTGGTAGTCGGTTTGCTCGCCATTTTGAAAGCTGGCGGAGTTTATGTGCCAATGGAGCCGGACTACCCGAAAGCGCGTCAACAAGCGATCATTGACAGTGCAGAAATAGTTGCGGTGCTAACAGATGAAGTTATTCAGGATAGTTGCGACAAAATGCTTGTGATGGATGATGCGGAGCTAGCTGATTATCCTGAGCATAACCTGACGAGCAGTCGAAGAGCTCAATCGCTTGCTTATGTGATTTACACTTCGGGCTCAACGGGTACGCCAAAGGGAGTAATGATTGCGCATCATTCTGCAGTCAACCTTATTCAGTGGGTTAATCAGACTTACCAAATAGGTGTATCGGACAAACTACTGTTTATTACTTCGATGTGTTTTGATTTATCGGTGTATGACATGTTTGGCATGTTGGCAAGCGGTGGCTGTATAGTGATGGCGAGTCAAACGGAAGTGCAAGACCCATCGCGACTAGCAGCACTGTTAGTGAAAGAGCAAATTACTTTTTGGGATTCAGTACCTGCGACCATGAATCATCTGGTTTCTTACCTGGATGAAGACAATCAGTGGGAACTGGAGCAGCTGCAACACTTAAGATTAGTTTTTATGAGTGGCGACTGGATCCCGGTGAATTTACCGGCTCGAATACAAACCTACTTTAAGCAAGCAGAAATTATTAGCCTGGGAGGAGCGACAGAAGGGACTGTCTGGTCAAATTATTATCCGGTGGATACGGCAATAAATTATCGTAACAGCATTCCTTATGGTAAGCCGCTATCCAATAATCGATTCTACATTCTGGATGATGAACAAAAACCACAACCCAAAGGAGTGGCAGGTCATTTATATATAGGTGGAGTTGGAGTGGCAGAAGGGTATATGAATGACCCGCAGAAAACTGCTGCTGCCTTTTATGATGACCCATTTGTAGATAAAGGTGCGGATGGACAGTTAGCGAGAATGTACAAGACCGGGGATATTGGTCGAATGTTACCTGATTGGAATATGGAGTTTCTTGGTCGTGAAGACCATCAGGTTAAATTACGGGGATTCCGAATAGAGCTGGGTGAAATTGAAGCGGTGCTAAGTCGACATGAATCGATTAAGCAGGCAGTCGTTAATATTCATAAGCCAAAAGACTCAACAGTGACATCAGGGAATGAAGTGCTGGTTGGATATCTTGTTCCAGTTGCGGGAGAAGAAATTCAGGTAAATGCTTTGAAGGCTTATCTTTCGGAACATCTACCTGCCTATATGGTACCAACTAGTTTTATGACCTTGTCAAAAATTCCTTTAACGAGAAATGATAAGGTTGATCGTAAAGCGCTTCCGGAGCCAAAAGGACAGTCACTTTTAACTGATGAATTAATTCAGCCTAATACTGAAACAGAAACCAAATTGCATTCTATTTGGAAGGAATTACTTGAACTCGAATCTATCAGTACCCACGACAACTTCTTTTCTATCGGTGGGCACTCTTTGCTGGCAACTCGACTAGTAACTGAGATAAGACAAAGTTTTGGCACGGATATACCGCTACGAGTGCTTTTTGAACAAGCAACTATTAAAGAACTCGCAACTTATCTGGACGAGAATCAACTACTCAAAGTTGCAGCGCAAGATATATCCGACGAGAGTAAGGGTAAGGAAGAAAAATGGATAATTTGATAATTAGAAAAACACTTTTAGATCTTGCTAATAATAATGTATCTGTCGGTGTCAATGCGAATAATCTTGTGGTAACCGGAGCTTTAGAAACTGTCAGCTCTGAGACAAAACAATTTTTAGTGCAGAATAAGCAAGCAGTGATTGAGTACCTGAAGGGATTGGATTATAGCGATTCGATCACTCCAGTTGTTGACAGCTATAGTGATGCTATACCGCTTTCCTATTCGCAACAAAGGCTTTGGTTGGTTGATGAATTAGGGCAGGATAATTCAATTTACAATATGCCATTTACATTAAAAGTTACTGGCGACTTCAATATCAGTGTTGCGGAAGAAGCAATACGTAAAATAATTGAAAGACATGCAATTCTTAGAACTGGATATGGCATAAATGAAGGTGTTCCATTTCAAAAAATTAATTCTGATTTCAATTTCAGGGTAGGCTGTGTCGATCTTTCGACGTATGACAAGAAAGAGCAGGTAATCAGAGTAAATGAATTTATATCTGAAGATAATAAAGAGCCATTCCGATTAGATGGAGGTCTAATGGTTAGAGCAAGCTATTTATTGCTTGATAAAAACTCAGATACCAAAGAAGGCATTCTCCAGTTTAATATGCATCACATTGCTTCTGATGCGTGGTCTATTGGCGTTTTGGTAAGAGAGTTTCTCGAGTTTTACCAGCAGCTGTTAGCAGGACAAAAAATTAAAGCTAAGCCGCTCAGTATTCAATATGCAGACTATGCTATTTGGCAAAGAAAAGAGGTTGATAGTAATAGGCTTCAGAAACAGCAGGTCTATTGGGAGAATCAACTAGAAGATGTTCCTTTGACTCACAACTTGCCTTTAGACTTTAATAGGCCGTCGGTAAAGAAACAAAAAGGAAAACTGGTTAGTTCCAAAATTCCTTTGCCCACATTAAAGCTGTTGAATAAGTTGGCGAATGAATGTGATACAACTCTTTTTGTTGTATTGCATGCTGTTTTAGCGTTTGTTTTGACGAGATTTAGTGGCGAAAAAGAAATCGTAATTGGTACGTCTGTCGCAAACAGAAGGCTGCCTGAGTTAGAGGATTTAATAGGATTTTTTATAAATACGTTAGTGCTAAGAACAAGTTGTGATTTTACCGATTTTAAACGCTATCTCGCGCACGTGAAGGAAGTTAATTTTGACGCTCAGTCCAATCAAGATATACCTTTTGAAAAAATTCTTGATCTCTGCAAGATTCCTCGTGAAGCACAGCACACCCCATTATACCAAATTGTCTTTACAATGAATAATACCGAATCATTTGATATGCAATTTGAAAACACCCGATTTGAGTTGTATGGAGAAGGGTATAGTGTGGCTAAATTTGACCTGGAAGTAGGCGCCCAGGTGCATGATTCTGGAATTGAATTTAAGTTCTGGTATGACTGTTCTATATTTACTGAAGATTCTATCAGAAGTATTGCGAGTTGTTTTGAACATGTACTTCACGTCGTTGCCGAAAATTCTAATATTGAAATGGCCAAGATTAGTCTTGTTTCAAGTGAACAACAATGTCTGCTTACGGAGTCAATTATTTGCAGTGGTGCACAGAATGAAAAAGGGAACTTAGCGCATCAATTAGTTGAAAAGCAGGCAGAGAAAGTTCCTGACGCGATTGCTGTAAGACATTATGAGCGAACGATTACATACGGAGAACTTAATAAAGCCGCTAATCAGCTCGCTCAATTCTTAGTGGAAGAAGACGTGCAAGTTGGTGATGTCATTGGTATTCCAACAAACCGTTCGATAGAAATGGTTATAGCAATGTTAGGCGCTCTAAAAGCTGGAGCAGCATATTTACCTATAGATACTTCATTGCCGAAAGAAAGGCTTAATTTTCAAATTGCTCATGCAGGTTTGGAAATGATTTTAGTATGGTCTGACCTAATCTCGGACTTGCCAATCAAGGGTGTTGATTTTGTTGATCTGGATGAAATTACAAGTGGAGGATTTTCCGCATACAGCTCAGAAAACCCAAATATAGAAAGTCTTACATATGAAAATCTAGCCTATATTTTGTATACTTCAGGTACTACAGGTAATCCAAAAGGTGTGGCTGTAGAGCACAGGAATTTTGTTCATTACTTACAACACTGTTTAAGTTCATATTTTGACCGCCATATAGCCGGAGCGATTGTTAGTACTCCAACTTCTTTTGATGCAACAGTTACGAGTTTGTTTTCGCCACTTACGGCTGGGAAAACTGTAGTTCTATTGAGTGATTGTAGCGAAAAGCTTTTTTCAGAACTTAGCACTTATTTATTTGAGTCTGAACAAAACTGGTTATTTAAACTAACGCCTGCACATCTCAATACTCTTTTAAAGCTAGAGGACAAGCAAACTAGTGTTAGTGCTCAGCACGTTATCGTCATCGGTGGTGAGCAACTTACATACCAATGTCTAGAACCATGGGTTGTACAATGTTTGCCTGGTTCTTTATTTATCAATGAATACGGACCCACTGAAACAGTTGTAGGATGTACAACATATTCAATTAATAGCGATACCAACCTCAAGCCAAGATCACCAATACCTATTGGTAAACCGATTAATGCAACAAGACTTTATATACTCGATGACTATGGAAAACTCTTGCCAAGAGGTGCAAAAGGCGAACTATTTATCGGCGGAGGAGGCGTCGCAAGAGGTTATCTGAATTCACCGGATATGACGAGAGAGAGGTTTGTCGAGAGTCCATTTGTGGATGGAGATAGACTCTATCGCACTGGTGATTTGGTCAGATATTCTGAGGAAGGAGATTTGATTTTTTTAGGTCGGAAAGATCAGCAGGTAAAGTTTAATGGTTACCGAATAGAACTTGAAGACATCTCAGCAAATATCTGCCGAAGTCCTTTTGTCAAAGAAGCTATCGCTGACGTGGATATTCTGGAGAATGGTAAGCAGCAACTGATAGTTTTTGTTTTGGTTGAGGGTTCTGTTTTCGCGTCGGACCATAGTTCGTTGATTGAAGAATTAAGGGGGATTGCAAAACAGAATCTTCCTTCTTATATGCTTCCCTCTAGCTACATCATTCTAGAATCATGGCCCTTGACCAGCCATGGAAAGATCAATCGTTCTGCGCTACCGCGAAATAATGTTACCTTGGTCGAACATAATGACAAAGAACCTGCAAATAAAATCGAATTTGAGCTATTGGAAATCTGGAAAGAATTGCTCCAGAACCACGAAGTTGGTGTTAACGACAACTTTTTTTCGCTAGGTGGAGATTCAATTCTTGCAATACAAGTATCAGCGAGAGCTTCTCGAAAGAATATCAGGGTTTCCACAAAGCTGATATTTGAGTATCAAACGATAAGAACTCTTGCTAAACAAGTTGAAGGAAACAGCGAGACTAGAGCAAGTGCAATTAATAGTGAGGTGACTGGAAAGGTCGACCTGACTCCTATACAAAAGCTTTTCCTAAACAGTGGATATCCCAAAGATTGCTTAGTACAAAATGTATTATTGAATGTACCTCTGGAACTTGATGGAGATATTCTGGCTAAAATGGTGTATGAAATACTAGCCAGGCATGACGCGCTTCGTACAATGTTTAAATCCTGTCAGGGTGAAATTCAAGCTCTGGAAAACTATAGCGCAAAAGAGTTTGTATCTGAAATAGACGTTCAGAATCTGGATGAACAAACCCTGCAATCCATTTATTGCGAGCAGTTAAAGCATATTAAACCTGAATCTGGTTACTTGACTCGATTTGTTCTAATCAAAAGTGGTCTGCAGAGAAGACTGCTTTGGTTAACTCATCATCTTGTGGTTGATGGAGTATCCTGGAGGATTTTAGTAGAAGATTTGGGGGTGATGTGGAGTCAATACGCTAACGGTGAAGCTTTTGATTTAGGACAAAAAACCAGTTCACTGAAAGATTGGGGCGCAGCGTTAAAAAACTATGTTTGTAGCGATCGATTGCGCGAAGAGAGTAACTATTGGCAAACAAAAAATAAGCAGTTAGTAGAAAACTTTCCCTCTCCTTTAACAGCCGAAAATCTACAATGGCAGACTCGTAGTTTTTCATTGTCCAGGGAAATTACTAAAAAGCTATTGTTAAGGGACAAAGAACATAATCAACTTTCTGATGATATGATTCTCCTTACAGCATTTTCGGTAGCTTTTGAACGAAGTGCAAAATACGACTCTATATCAATTTTCGTTGAAACTCATGGCAGAGAGGAGCTTGACTCATCAGTTGATTTAAGCCAAACCGTGGGTTGGTTTACCAGCCTGTATCCTATACACCTGGTGGTTAGTGATACGATTAGCGAGCGTTTGATTTCTGTTAAAGAACAGTTTAATACACCATGTGATAAAGGCTTAGGCTATAGCGTTTTATCTCAGCTTGAAAGTGATACGCCCGTCGATTTTATTAAGCCAGAAGTAATTTTTAACTATCTTGGACAGTTTGAACTGTCTAAGGAACAAGGTATGGATATAGGTCTGGCAAAGGAAAGCGTTAATATTATATCTGATGAAGCTTTCTTTTTGGGAGAAAAATTAAGCATCAATGCCATGGTTGTAGATGGCAGAGTTCAATTTGGAATAAGCTTTGAGCAAAATGCAGTTGCTCCTTCACTGATTGAAGAAATAGTTGTTCAATTAGAAGCATGTCTTGCTGAAGTAATAGCTGTTACTAACAATGTCGAAGACTTTAAGCACCCGAGCGATTATCCCTTAGCGAGACTGACTATTGATGAACTTGCGAAGCTTTCAACTGAATTCAAAGTTGACGATATTTATCGTGCCACTGGCGTTCAATCTGGTCTTCTTTATCATAGTGAGCTTTCTAAGGAAGCCTATGTTAATCAAATGCTATTGACTATAGACGATATACAAGAAGAAATTTTTAAGGAGGCATGGAATAAAATTATAGATAGGTATGATATTTTGCGAACAGCCTTTGTACTAACTGAGGCAGGGTATCATCAAGTTGTAACAAGTCCTAATCTGGACTGGCAAGTTATTAATATTTCTGATTTGTCGCAAGACGAACAGTATCGGTATATCGACCGTGCCAGGATAGATGATAGAGCTAAAGGATTTGATTTTAGAAATCCGCCCTTGATGCGTTTTAGATTATTCCGGTTGGCTGAGAATAGTTATCGATTGCTCTGGTCACATCATCATGTATTGTGGGATGGTTGGTGCAATTCGCTCATTTATAATGAAGTTATATCTATCTATCACGAGTTACAGTCTCTCGAGCAATTGTCTATTCAGCCGAGAGCACAGTATAAGCAATACATAAGCTGGCTGGAACGTGCCAACAGCTCAAAGGCAATTGACTATTGGACATCATATCTTTCAAAAATTGAGAATGTTTCTCACTTTCCACAACAAACTCTCGGAGATTTAGTTGGGGATGAAAAATTTGAATTGTCTTTAGGGAAAGTTCTAACAAGTAAACTAAATGAGTACGCCAAAGCGCATCACTGCACTTTAAGTGCTCTGGTGCACGCCGCATGGGCGTGTTTGTTGTCATACTATACGGGAGAGTCAAAGGTCTTGTTTGGTTCGGTTATCTCTGGTCGACCGACAGACTTGCCTGGAGTGGAGGATATTATTGGAGTATTTATTAATACAATTCCAGTTATTGTTGAGCTTAATCAGGATGAACTTCTCGGCGACTTGGTCAACAACATCCAAAGCGACTTTAATAACTCAAACGAGTTTGGCTACCTCCCGTTAGCAGAGATACAAGCTTGTAGTAGCTTTCAGTCCCTTTTTGACTCAATTGTGGTTTTTGAGAATTTCTCCAGTCAAAAACAAAGCGGTGGACAAGGTAAGCATGGTCGTTCCCTTACTAAAGAAATGAGCAGTTTCGAAACCTCAAATTACCCTATCACTTTGGTTGTTTTTGGCAGTGAGGAACTAGCTTTTCGACTTCAAGTGAAGGAAAAACAATTTGAAAGGCGAATAATTGAAAACGTACTACATCATTTGCGCAATCTATTTGAAAGTATTGTAGAGCCTGGGCATCAAAAGCTAGATAAATTAGTGATGCTCTCAGAACACGAAATTCATCTCTTGAGAAACGAATACAATAATACACAGAGAGATTATCAATTTGAGCAATGTTTGGAACAGCTGTTTGTTGAAAAAGTAAAAGACAATCCTGAGAATATTGCTTTGGTTGACGAGCAGGGAAGCTTGACGTACGCAGAGTTGTTTTGTGCTTGTTTCGAACTGTCTGAGCGACTAGCTTCATTAAATCTACATCATGAAGAGTTAGTTGCGATCAGATTGCCGAAAGGTAGATGGCAACTGATTGCAACATTAGGCGTTATGATGTCTGGCGTCGCTTACTTACCACTTGAATTGTCGTGGCCTGATGAAAGATGTGAAAACATTGTAAAACGCGCTGGATGCAGGTTTGTTTTGGTACTGGATGATTCACTGGCGCTTTCGTCTACTCAGCCGGTTGTTTTGGATGTCACACGGGAAATTAATCAAAGTTACATTGATGAAGTGAAAAAATACAAGCCTATGCAGAGACCTGCAGATCTGGCATACGTTATCTTTACTTCAGGCTCTACAGGAACACCAAAAGGTGTCGCTATAGAACACCGATCTGCAGTTAATACAATTTTAGATATTAACCAGGAGTATGGCGTTAGCCAACAAGATAAAGTGTTGGCTGTTTCCGCTCTAAGTTTTGACTTGTCGGTTTATGACCTTTTCGGATTACTCGCCGTGGGGGGAACCATAGTATTTCCTCATGACCGCTTGGCTAAGGACCCGTCTCACTGGTTGGATATGATTGAAAAACATCAGGTTACCATCTGGGATACCGTACCTGTATCGGCTGGACTATTGGTTGAACAACTAGAAATGTCACAGAGACAAAGTACCGCACCTTTACGTTGTGTGATGATGAGTGGTGACTGGATTAATCCCGCATTACCCAAGCGTATTTGGAACGTATTTCCGGAGGCAAAAACTTATAGTCTGGGAGGCGCAACTGAAGGCTCTATTTGGTCCATTCATCATCCTATCACATACGATACCAGTAGTCTTAAATCTGTTCCCTATGGAAAACCTCTGGGAAATCAGAAATTTTTCATTCTCAATGGCAATCAACAATTGTCACCTATAGGTGTGGTTGGTGAGTTGTGTATTGGTGGGGAAGGCGTTGCTCGTTGTTATTACGGTGATGAAAGACTAAGTCAGGAAAGATTTATTTATCACGAAGAGCTACAGCAGAAACTTTATCGTACTGGAGATTTAGGACGTTACTTGAGCGATGGCAATATTGAGTTTATTGGACGAGTCGATCATCAAGTAAAAATAAACGGATTTCGAATAGAGCTTGGTGAAATTGAGCAGCGGTTAAATGCATGCAAAGATGTTGAAAGTTGCTTGGTTCTGGCAAGAGAAAACTCGCATGGGACTAAATATTTGGTCGCTTTTGTCAAATTGGTAAACAATAAAGTGGAGGCAGAGTTCAAAAAACAGTTAAAGCAACTGTTACAAAACGAATTGCCAGACTACATGGTACCTAATCACTATGTGTTCGTGGAACAATGGCCTCTCACAGCTAATGGTAAGGTTGATTTAAAAGCGCTACCCAAGTCTGAGGAATTTCTGACTTCAGATGAGTATCAGCCCGTCAAAGGAGAACTTGAATATGCACTGTTGAATATTTGGGCAGAACTTCTCGAGGTGGAAAAAGAAAGAATCAGCGCTATAGCGAACTTTCTCGAAATTGGGGGGCATTCTCTACTAGCGGTGAGAATGGTCGCAAAAATTGAACAGCAGCTCGAAGTGAAAATAAGCTTACATGAGTTATACAGCTATAACTCGATTAGAACGATTGCGGGCTTGATTGATAAGAAAATGGCACTTCGCAAAATATCAGAAACAATTAGTGAAATGGATGAAGCAGAAATTGAGGAGTTTTCACTGTGAATGAAGTAGAAAAAATCATAGAAGAATTAATTGAAAAAAATATTCACGTTAATGTTAGCGATGGGAAACTATCGATTAAAGCTCCTAAGGGTGTAATGAATGAAAGCTTAATGCAGCTTATCAGGACACATAAAGATGCTCTGGTAGCATTTCTCGAGTCCAGTTCGAGCGATGGGAGTACTCAGAAGATTAATGAAATCGTCCGTGTAGACAGAAGTACAGAAAAATACTACCCACTTTCGTTCGCACAACAACGTCTCTGGGTTATCGAAATGCTTTCGAAGAACAATACCAATACAATGCCTGCGGCATTTCGCGTAAGAGGCGATTTTGATATTTCGCATGCGGAAAAGGCTATACACAGGATTATTAAACGACATGAGATATTAAGAACAATCTACATAGAGGAAGATGGACAACCTTTTCAGAAACTAAGAGATACCTTTGATTTTAGTCTCTTTGTTAATGATTTAAGTGATCTGCCATGTGCTGAAAAAAATAAAGAACTTGAAAGACTAATTACTAAGAATGAACTTGTTTCCTATGATCTGAACAGGGATTTGATGCTCAAAGTAACATTTGTTGACTTGGGGTGTGGGGCCGCTGAAAGGGAGGGTGTGCTGCTGTTCAATATGCACCATATAGCTTCAGATGGCTGGTCAATGAGTGTCTTAATGCAAGAGTTTGTTGCACAGTACAATGCCTGCATGCAGGGACAACAAGATCCTTATTCATCTCTAGATATTCAGTACATCGACTATGCAGTATGGCAAAGAAGTGAAGCAAATGAGAAAAAGCTTGCCAAGCAATTTGAGTATTGGAAAAAACAACTTTTAGATGTTCCTTTGGTTCACTCTCTACCTTTGTCTAATCCAAGAAAAGCCGGTAAAACTCAAGCTAACAGTACAATCGATTTCAGGCTGTCTGAGTGCTTGAGCGAACGATTGGGAATAATTGCAAAACAAAATGATGTTACTGTGTTTGTACTATTTCATGCACTGTTTTCATTGCTACTCTCAAAGTTTAGTAATAGCGAAGATATTGTTGTGGGGACTCGGGTTGCCAATAGAACCCATGCTGATCTGGAAGCACTGATTGGCTTCTTTGTTAATACATTAGTTTTAAGAACAAACACCAACAGTCAGACATTTTTGGAGTATTTGTCTCATGTAAGAGAAGTCAATCTTTCGGCTCAAGATAATCAGGATTTCCAGTTTGAGCATTTACTCGAAAAATTAGAAGTTCCGAGAAATACAGATTTCGACCCACTAGTACAAATATTAATTACCGCCAATAAATCAGAAGTTGCGGATCTGGATATAGATGGTCTGACATTCTCTCAAGACAGAGTGGTTGACGTATCTGGACAATTTGATTTGAAAATTAACGTGATGGAATCTGAGCAAGGTACAGAAATTAGTTGGGTATTTAATGAACATTTGTTCGATAAGAATTACATTGAGCTTCTTCAAGCAGGATTTATTGCACTAATTAACCAGGTCGCAGAAACTCCGAATATTGATTTGTCCAAAATTAGGCTGATGTCTGCACCTGAAGAGCAACAAATTATTAGCATTGGTTCTGGAGTTGAGACTAAATCTGAACATAGTGTGTCAATCTGTCAGTTAATCGAACTTTCAGCTTCAAAATGTCCGGACGCTACTGCTCTGGATTGCAATGGTAAAAGAGTTTCATATTCTGAATTACTAACTGCGGTAAACAAGTTCTCTGCCTTCTTACTAGATGAGGGGGTTGAATTTGGAGAAAAGGTCGGAATTTTATTACCTCCCAATAATGAATTAATGATTGCCATTTTAGCGATACTTAAAATTGGTGGAGTGTATATCCCCATTCTACCCGAGCAGGGGGATAAGCGATTCCAATCAATAGTAGATGAGGCAGAAATTAACATAGTCATTACTAGTAGCAACATGGTCTCACAACTTTCGTTATCTGGTGTTGAAGTTTTATTAATGGACGATGTCGCGAATGATGATTCGTGGTTGAGCGAATTTACAAATGATGAAGTTAAGCATGTCTATGAACCAAATCAGTCAGCGTATGTGATCTATACGTCTGGCACTACAGGGAAACCGAAGGGCGTAGAAATAAGTCATGATAGCTTATTAGACTACTGTGAATATGCCAATGCTAATTATTATAAGAGTGCAAATGGCTCTGTTGTTGTTACTTCACATGCCTTCGACATCACTGTCCCAAGCTTATTTCTACCACTGATAAATCAAGGAACAGTCTATTTGCCTGGAGAGGAAAACCCTCTTTCATTTCTTGCTGAAAAATTAATTCGTAGTGAAATTCAGTCATTATTGCTACGACTCACTCCCATGCATGTTAAAGCTCTACTTGAGTTAATTGGCGATAGAAAAATTGTCGGGAGTCATATTTTTGTTGTTGGAGGAGAAAGCTTTCTAGCTGCCGATGCTAAGGCACTGCAAAGAATTTGTCCGAAAGCAACAATATACAATCATTACGGCCCTACAGAGACTACAGTCGGGTGCGCAATCTACAATATATCCGATAATATTGAACTAATTGAACAATCTATTCCGATTGGACTCCCAATGGATAATCACTATCTTTTTGTGCTCGATGATAATATGAATCTAGTACCTGTCGGTACAAAAGGAGAGCTGTATATCGCTGGAGCCGGGTTAGCCAAGGGGTATTTAAACAACATGGATGAGACGGGTAAAAGTTTCGTTTCATTATCTATCGGGAATAAGGAAACTCGCCGGTTATACAAAACGGGTGACATTGTTCGTTGGAATAAACGCAATGAGCTTGAGTTTATCGAACGCCGTGACAATCAGGTGAAAGTGTCTGGCCATAGAATTGAGTTAGAGGAAATTAGATGTAATCTTGCTAATTGCAACAAAGTCAAGTCTGCAGTGGTAACCCTTGTTGATGGGGGGGCGGAGCGGAAATATATAGCTGGTTTCATTGTAATGGAAGATCATGTCGACTCTTCTGAGTACGAGAAGGAAAGTTCTGCAATCAAATCGGCACTTAAAAGAGTACTTCCAAGCTACATGCTTCCCTCAAGACTCCAAATTTTAAATGAAATTCCTTTAAAGCCCAATGGAAAAGTAGATCATGCCAAGCTGATATCTCTTCTCGACAATTCTTTTTCAGGTTGCTCTGCTGAAAAGGCAAATTCCAAACTGGAATTATTTGTAATGCGCATTTGGCGAGAGGTCTTAGGAAGTGAACATCTGGGCGTGGTAGATAATTTCTTCGAGATGGGTGGGAACTCCATTTTAGCTATTCGGGCAGTAAACAAAATTCAACAGTACCTGGATAGTATTGTTCATTTGGTTGTTATATTTGATGCGCCGACTGTACGAGAGTTCTCTAGTTATCTAAGCGAAAAATACAGTGAGGAATTGAATCGGTTAGGACTGTTGGAGGATACTGATTGGCAAGATGCAAGTAGATCGAATAGTTCATCAGGCTTTACCATGAGTGATATTGAACAGTTCAAGAAATTGATTCCTTTCACGCCAAAGTTGGAGGCCATGCTTGAAAATAGAAATAAACAGAAGGTAGTTTTTCTACTTTCTCCACCGAGATCAGGCTCGACATTGTTACGAATAATGTTAGCAGGCCACTCCGGTCTGGTTGCGCCGCCTGAACTGGAATTAATTCACTTTGATTCCTTAGCTCAACGCCAGAGTGCATTTAGTGGACGCTTTCAGTTCCGACGAGAAGGCGTACTTAAAACATTAATGGAAATCAACGATATAAATTTAGATGAAGCAAGTGCACTTGTAGAACGATTTATTGAGCAAGATATCTCTATAGCATCTTTTTACGATTATCTACAAAGCAAAGTTTCGCCGCAAATACTGGTAGATAAAACACCATATTATTCTTACCATCCTGACATTCTGAAGAACATTGAGCGATGTTTTGAAAATGCCCATTTTATTCATCTGACAAGGCATCCGTACGCTACGATTAACTCATTCGAAAAAGCGCAGATGGATCAGGTGCTATTGATTAATGAACATGATTACTCTACTCGTGAGCTTGGTGAGCTAGTTTGGGCAAACTCTCATAGCAATATTCTGGATTTTCTAAGTACAGTCCCTTTGCAAAGACAGTGTCGAGTGTCCTTTGAAGAGCTTCTAAGTGATTCTGATATGGTGATGCGGAAAGTATGTGATTTTCTTGACATTGAGTTCGAGGAATCTATGTTGAAGCCTTATGACCAGAACCAGAAGCGAATGACTGATGGCGTGCATAGTGTTTCAAGAATGTTAGGTGACGTCAAGTTTCACAGTCACGACGAAATTAATGCTAGTGCCAGAGACTCATGGAAAAAGCATATAAAAGATGATTTCCTTTGCCAGGATTCATGGGGAATAGCAGCCTCTCTTGGCTATCCTGAAGAAAAAATATCTGCGAAGCTTTCGATAAAGCCTCTTCCTCAATCGAAAGATTATCAACTATCTTTTGCTCAGCAGCGTCTATGGTTTGTTGACAAAATGCATGGTGGAAGTCCGCACTACAATATTCCCATTGCTGTGCGTGTTACGGGTAAGTTTGATCTAGGTATCGCTGAACAAGCACTTCAGCAGTTGATTGAAAGGCATCATTCTCTTCGCACGGTTTTTTACGAAGTTTCTGGAGAGCCTCGTCAAAAAATATTACAAGATATCAAGTTTGAAATTAAGCGTTATGATCTAACAAGGGAGCAAGGTGTAGCACAGCAAGATAGTCTGGAAAGGCTCATAAATGAAGATGGATTGAAGGTTTTTGATCTTGAAAATGAAATCCCTGTGAGAGTCAGTTTTGTACAAACGGGTAAAGATGATGGGGTACTATTATTCAATATTCATCATATAAGTTCCGATGCATGGTCGATGGGAATATTGATTAAAGAGTTTACTTTTTTCTATCAATCTATTCAGCAGGGCGAGCAAAGTTCGCTTGAACCTTTGCCAATTCAATATGTCGATTTTGCGCAGTGGCAAAGAGAATTACTTAGTGGTGAAATATTAGAGGAGAAATTATCTTTTTGGAAGGATGCGCTTGATAATGTGCCTGCCGTTCACAAGATACCGCTGGACTTTAAGCGGCCAGAGAAAAAGCAATTTGCTGGGGAGTGGGTTTCTGGTGAAATTGGTGCTGGAACGACTCAATCATTGCAACAAATTGCAAAAGAACAGAACATGACTTTGTTTATGGTGTTACATGCTACATTGGCTTTACTGCTGGCGAAACACAGTGAGTCCCAAGATGTGGTGATTGGTACCTCCGTTGCTAACCGTCAAGATGCACAGCTCGAGAATCAAATAGGTTTCTTTATTAATACTTTGGTGTTAAGAGTTAATACCGAACACGAGAGCTTTGAAGACTATTTAGCTCATGTTAAGAAAGTTAATCTTGATGCGATGGCAAATCAGGAAATTCCTTTTGATTTTCTGGTGGAAGCATTAAATGTTGAAAGGAGCAAGTCATATAATCCTCTTGTTCAAATTTCATTTTCAATGAACTCGATAGAGCGAGAAGTACTGGAGTTATCGGATGTCAGTTTTAGCCAGCTCGATGGGGCCGAACCGCTGACTAAATCAGATTTGCGTATACGTGCGGAAGTGAGTCAAGGGAAAATATATCTAAATCTACTTTATGATAAGTCACTCTTTTCCAAAGCCAGAGTTCAAAGAATGATCCAGCATTGGACAGAAATACTTGAACGTATAGCAGAAAATACAGCTCAGTCTATTAGTGAGATTTCTACGATTTCTGCTAAGGAAAAACATCGATTGATAGATGTGATAAACAATACAAGTCAATCATACTCAAAAGACCAAAGAGTTGATGAAATTATCATTCAGCAGGCTACTCTTACTCCTGATGAGATCGCTCTCCAATGTGATAGATATCAGCTTTCATATTCAAGATTGAATAATATTACTCAGCGAATTGCAGGTTTTTTATGTGCTCAAAAAATAGGTAGTGGGCAGCGGGTAGGTGTTTTGTTAACTTCAAATTCAGCTTTGCCCGTAGCTTTCTTATCCGTAATGCGCGCTGGCGCTGCCTACGTTCCTTTGCAATATGATCAGGAGTTTGAAAGGGTAAAGAAAGTAATTCACGACGCTAACATATCGATTCTGATTACATCGAATGATTTTATTGGAAAAGAAGAGTTAAGAGAAGTCAATGTCTTTTCTATCGATGATAGTATAGAAAATGAAGGCTGGGGTGAAGAGTATTCAGGTTTTCTGGCTGAAACTGATAGGTGTTTGGAAGATAGTGCCTATATCATTTACACATCAGGTTCTACAGGGGAACCCAAAGGGGTAGAAGTATCACATGGAGGACTATTAGATTACTGCCAATTTGCATTGGAAAATTATCTAGGCGAGACTAAAGATTCTGTAGTCGTAACTTCTCCTCAATTTGACATAACCAAGCCCAGCCTTTATCTGCCTCTAATGTCTGGGGGAACTGTGTTTCTACCTGGAAAATGTGAAATATTCGAACATCTGATATCCCATTTGAGAAGTACAGGTAATCGTCCTTACTTATTCAGAATGACACCACTTCATATTCGGGGCTTGTTGTCATTACTTGATAATGAAAGGCTCATTGGGGCTCATGTATTTGTGATTGGAGGCGACAAACTTGACATTAAAACCGCAAGAAAGCTACAGGCAAGCTTTCCAGATAGCCAAATATTTAATCATTATGGTCCTACAGAAACGGTAATCGGTTGTACATTGTTTGATGTTTCAAAGTTTATCGATACTTTGGATCACGTTGTTCCGATAGGCAAACCGATGGCAAATACGGAGGTTTATGTTCTAAATCACGATAAACAGCTGGTTCCAGAAGGGAGTCTGGGGGAGCTTTACATTGGTGGAAAATGTGTCGCTAAGGGATATATTAACCAGACAGAGCTGACACGAGAAAAATTTGTAGACAACCCATTTAAGCAAGACGGTTCAAAATTATATCGAAGCGGCGACTTAGTTCGTTGGGGAAAAGATGGTAATTTGGAGTTTGTCGGTCGCTCCGATGAGCAAGTCAAAATCAGGGGGTATCGAGTTGAATTAGGAGAGATTGAGAATGCTTTAAGAGCGTTGGAAGAAGTAGAGCAGGCTGTAGTGTGTTACCACTGTGATAGTGAACAGTTAGCGGATTCTGAAGCGGTTGAAAACGACTCCAAACTGATTGCATATTACACCTCTCAAAAGGTGGAAGAAGAAAGCAAACTCAGTGATGAAATTTTAACTAAGGTTAAACTTTCATTACCTGACTTCATGCTTCCACAAGCATTAGTCAAGATAGAGAAGCTTCCTATAGGTAGTAATGGAAAAGTTGACAAGCGTCAATTAGTCAATATTAATGCAAGATTTGGTAGCGACAATAATATTTTAACTCCTAGGAATGCTCTTGAGTCCTATGTGTTATCTGTCTGGGAAAAAGTCTTAAAGAGAAAAGCTATAGGTGTAGACCAAAGCTTTTTTGAACTGGGGGGGCACTCATTACTCGCGATTCAGGTGATAAGTCAACTGCAGAAATTTATTGGCGAAATTGTCCATGTGGCGATAATTTTTGACAATAATACAGTTGAAAAAATGGCGCTCTATTTAGCTCAGAACTACACTTCTTCCTTGCAGGAGAAGGGACTTCTTGATGTGGTCGAAAACGTTGAGCAATCAATGGATAAATTTTCTGTTGATAATGAGAAAATTGATTTCCTGCAAAGGCTTGTGCCTAACCGACCAGACAATAAATCAGTAATTAAACCATCAGATGAAAAGGTTGTATTTCTGCTTTCGCCGCCACGTTCTGGTTCTACATTGCTTAGGGTTATGTTGGCTGGAAGTCCTCAGTTATTTGCTCCGCCAGAGTTGGAATTGTTGCAGTTTAATAATCTTGCACAAAGGCAGGAAGCTTTTTCTGGAAAATTCAAGTTTAGACTAGAAGGATGCATCAGGGCCTTTATGGAAGCAAAGTCGCTTGACGCCGAAGCTGCGATCCAATTAATGAAAGAGTACGAGTCAGCCAGCATGTCCGTTTTTGAATGCTACAAGGAGTTAAATGAAAGTATCGGAGGCCGGCTTTTAGTTGATAAGACTCCATTTTATTCGTATCACCCGGATATACTTGCGCAGGCTGAAATCTATTTCCCGAATGCGCAATATATTCACTTGGCCAGACATCCATATGGGATGATAAATTCATTTGAGAAGGCTCAGATGGATCAGATTCTTCATTTAGAAAGGAATGAGCTCTCCACCAGAGAGCTAGCTGAGCTGGTTTGGGTTAATTCTCAAAGAAATATTTTGGGATTTCTGGAAAACATACCAGAGAAGAGAAAACATTCAGTTAAGTTTGAAGAACTTACGCAGAGTCCGGAAAAGTGCATGCGCGAAGTTAGTAAGTTTTTGGGCATTGAGTATGTTGAATCAATGTCAAATCCATACGATGGTTCGAAAGGCAAGATGACGGATGGTGTCCACTCCGACTCTAGAATGATCGGCGATGTAAAGTTCCATTCACACAAATCAGTCAATGCCTCAGCTTCATCGTCATGGAAAAAACAACTTAATCAAGAATTCTTGAGTGACGAATCGAAGCTTACTGCTATCAGCCTCGGGTATAAAGATTTTAGCACCAAGATACAAAAAGAACTGCCTCCAATTGTCGCATTGCAGAAAAAGGAAAAATACCTGCTTTCTTTTGCACAGCAGCGTCTATGGCTGGTAGATAATATGCTCGAAGATAGCTCGCAGTTTGTCAACTTTAAAGTATTAAACGTAGAAGGTCATTTTGACATAGATGCTGCTGAGAATTCGTTGAGAAAAATTATTGAGCGACATGCTACCTTAAGAACAGTTTTTGGCGAGGATGATCAAGGTCCTTATCAAAAAGTGTGTGACGATATTGAATTTTCAATTCAACGGATGGATTTATCAGAGGTATCCAGTTACCAGAAGAATATTAAACTCAAGAAAGTTTTAAAGGCCGAAGGAGAGCGCTCATTTAATCTTGCTGAAGACTTACTGATTCGTGTTGGTTATATCAAACTTTCCAATAATGAAGGTGTATTGTGGCTTTCTAATCACCATATTGCTTCTGATGGCTGGTCCGTAGGATTACTGATAAAGGAATTTGTCGCCAACTATCAAGCACTACTAGCAGGTGAAACCAATCCTCTTTCTCCGCTAAAGGTTCAATATACTGACTACGCCGAGTGGCAGCGCGCCTGGCTAACCGATAAGCGACTGGAGCAACAGCTGGATTATTGGGATCAACAGCTAAATGACTTACCGAAAGTTCATACTATTCCATTAGATTTTGAAAGGCCAGATGTTAAAAAGCATCACGGCAAGATAATATCCTGTGACTTGTCGTCCGAGCTAAGTAAAAAGTTAAAAGGGATAGCAGCAAAAAATGAAATGACGCTATTTATGTTACTGCATGCGGCTCTGGGGATTGTAGTATCAAGACATAGTGCCAGTCACGATGTGGTGATTGGTACTCCGATGGCGAACCGGTTAAATGCCGATTTGGAACCGATGATTGGCTTCTTTATCAATACCTTGGTTTTGCGAACAAATACCCAGTTTGACAACCTATCTGATTATTTGGCTCATGTTCGTCAAGTAGATATCGATTCGCAAAATAATCAGGACATTCCATTTGACTATTTGGTTGAACGACTAAATGTTGAGCGTGACCTATCTCATACACCACTTTTCCAGATTATTTTTAATATGGCTGTTCAGGAACAGCGCAGTATTGATATTTCCGGAGTAAGCTTTTCAAGCATTCCAGAGACTACTCCAACAGTAAAATATGATTTGCATTTAGTCGCTAAAGATCTGGATGAGGGAATTAACCTATCCTGGCTTTATGATGTTTCATTATTTACTGAAAGTCATATCGAGATGGTTAAGGAACACATGATTAATGTTCTGAACTCTATCGCAAGTATAGAAGAGGACTCTCTCGCTGGTGTAAAAATGCTGTCAGAACAAGAAAGCGTACACCTCATATCAGAACTTAATGTCGAGCAAATTGATGTAAACGATGATTCTCAATTACATCTTATGTTTGAGCAACACGTAAAAGATGCACCCAATGAAATAGCAATAGTTTTCAATGAGGACGCAATTACTTTTGATGAGTTAAATCAACGTTCCAATAGACTGGCTAAATTTATTTTGGAACGAAAAGAACTGGACTCAGATAGAAGAAGAGTAGTCCTTTATTTTGAAAGAGGCTTTGAAATGGTAGTGTCAATTTTCGCCATGTTAAAAGCAGGTATTACCTATGTGCCTATTGCTGCCGATACTCCGCGAGAACGCCTGAATTTTATCCTTGAAGATTCGGCAGCAGATCTGTTGCTGACTAGTGAAAGACTTGCTGAAAACCTGGGAAAAATTAATGTGTCTATGTATGCAATTGATGCTTTGGGTATTAAGCAACAAATGGAACATTATGATGCAATGAATCTTCCAAATTTAAAGGGCACTGCAATCGATAAGGAAGCTTATATTATCTATACCTCTGGAACCAGTGGCATGCCAAAAGGAGTTATCAACTCGAGTGGTAATTTATCCAATTTTGCTAGTGGATTTGAGGAGCAGTTAACGGCTCTAACCTTGAACGAAAGGCATAGCTGGCTTTGGAATTCTTCTTACGCATTCGATGCATCCGTCAAAGGTTTGGTTTGTCTGGCGAAAGGATGGACACTGATCATTCCATCTGAAGAAGAACTAACAAACCTAAATGCCCTTACAGAATTAGTCGAGTTCAATGAAATTCCAGTAGTAAATGGACCTCCTATGCTTATTCAATCTCTATTACCTTTGTTGGATAAACTGGAAAGCCCAACGCATCTGATTGTGAGCGGAGAATATGTAAGTCAAAAGCTTTGGGAAGAAATATATTCATTCTGCGCCAAAAATAATATCAGGGCAATAAACGCATATGGACCAACTGAAACGACAGTTAACGCATCTTTTGCATTAATAAATGATCAGGAAACAACGAATATTGGTCGACCGGTACAGAATTGTTCGATCTACATTCTTGATGAAAATAGAAACTTGGTACCTAAAGGCTGTGTGGGAGAGTTATACATAGGAGGTAAAGGCGTTGCGCTAGGGTATACGGGCGACATAACTTTAAGCAAAAAAGCCTTTATAAGCTCTCCGTTTAATAGCGACGAGATCCTGTTTAAAACTGGAGATCGAGTCCGTTATACCGAAAATAATCAGTTAGAGTATGTCGGTAGGGTGGACAGTCAATTTAAATTCAGGGGGTATCGTATTGAGCCTCAGGAAATTACACGGGTTATTAATAGTTATCACGGAGTGGTAAGTTCAGCGATTAAAGTTGATTTTGATGACGTGGGAAATGTCGTCAGGTTCAACGCGTTTGCTATTACTGATAAGGGGGTTACTTCGGAAGAGTTAGAGGACTTTGTTGCTCTTAAGCTCCCGCCGTATATGGTTCCATCCAATATTTACCTGGTGAAAGAATTTCCTGAAGATCGAAATGGAAAAATCGATTTTCAGAGCTTAAAGCAGGATGAGAACATAGTAAAAGATGCTAGTGAAGAAGTATCCGACTCAACAAACGTCTCCTTGCAACTTACTGTAATTTGGAAGGAATTGTTGCAGAAAGACGACGTTCGCCCTGACGATGATTTCTTTAAGTCAGGCGGACATTCGCTTTTGGCTATGAGGCTAATTTATGAAGTGGAAAAGCAGTTTAAGGTAACGCTTAATATTAAAGACTTATTTCAGAATCTGACGCTTTCTTCACAAGTGGAACTAATTTCGTCATTGTTAAAAGATACAGCACCGATAGAGCAGCTGAGTTTAGAAGAGGAAATTAAGAATAAACTTATTGGGCTATGGAAGACTTTACTATCAGTTGAAACGATTGAGCTGTCGGATGATTTTTTCAAGGTTGGAGGGCACTCTTTATTGGCGATGCGCTTGATATATGAAGTTGATAAAGCGTTTAGTATAAAAATCGGCATTAAAGACTTGTTTGAGAATCTAACTTTAGGCGAACAAATAGAGTTGCTTAAGAATAAAAGTGGTTTGACTTTTGCTGATAGTGAGGGAAGTCATTTTGAAGATGCTTCAATGTCGCCAGATGTTTCCTGTGGAGAGCCAGGAAAATCTTCAGAGTCTTCTGGAATGCCGCTGTCCTATGCCCAGGCTCGATTGTGGTTTATTGATAAGCTTCAGGGTAAAAGTGTTGAGTACAATATGCCTAAAATCTTCAAGATAAAAGGTGACTTTAATCTCGATAATGCAGAGAGTGCATTAACTGAGATCGTCAGGCGGCATGAGATTCTAAGAACCGTCTATATAGAAAAAGATGATGTTCCTGCTCAGAGAGTTTTACAGCGTTTTGAATTTACCATCGAAAGATTGGATGCGTCTAATTTATTGCCGTCTGAACAAGATGAGTTAATACAAAAAACTATAGATAGTGCTTGTAATTATCAATTCGACTTAAGCAAAGATTTAATGGTTAAGGCTACTTTTGTGACCACAAATAAGCGTGGGAGTAGCGAAAATGAGGGTGCAAGCGAAGGCGTATTTGTTTTAAATATGCATCATATCGCTTTTGATGGCTGGTCATCAGGCATATTAATAAAAGAGTTTGTTGAGTACTACACTTCACTACAAAGAGGTAAGGCGGCAGAGCTTAAACCACTGGATGTTCAATATACTGATTATGCAGTGAAACAACATAAGGTGTTAACAGGTGAACTGCTCAATGGTCACCTGGATTATTGGCGAAGCAATCTGGCAGATACAAATTTAGTACACGGTTTGCCAATAGATTTTTCCAGACCATTGAACAAAAAATATGTTGGCGAAAAAATTAGTTCATGCTTGCCGTTGGATGTTTTGCAAAAGCTTGAGTCTATAGCTAATAAACACAATATGACTTTATTCATGTTAGTACACGCGGCTCTATCATTGACGATATCAAAGTTTAGCTATCGTAAAGAAGTTGTAATTGGAACCCCTATAGCGAATCGTATTGATGGTTCGTTCGAGTCTAATATTGGTTTCTTTTTGAATATGCTAGCGCTTAAAGTTGACACCAGTTTCGAGAGTTTGGAGGAATATCTAAAGTCTGTTAGAGAAGTAAATATTGCAGCGCAGGCTCATCAAGCACTACCTTTTGAATTACTCGTTGAAAAACTGAATGTAACAAGAACGACTGCACATACACCTGTGTTTCAAATAATGTTCAGTATGAATACCAATGAAAGGGGAAGTCTTGCAATTCCCGGATTGGAAATATCATCGTTTAGTGAAAACAAAAGTTCTGTAGCGAAATTCGATCTTGACATTAGCGCAGCCAAGACCACTGAGGGACTGGTTTTGTCATGGTGTTATGATAAATCTCTGTTTAAGCCGACAAGTATACAGCGGCTTAGTAGTTATCTTGAATTTGTTCTTCTCAGGCTATCTGAACCTTCAGATGATCGTATGTCGAATTTGTTTTCAGTGTCTACTGATATCTGTTATGACGCTTCTCTTCCTCCACCAACATTGAACGATAGTCTTACCAATTTAAGACCACAAAGTGTTTTGGAAATGTTTACTTGTTGGGTCGAGCAAAGTCCGCAATCGATAGCCGTCAGTTGGATGAATAAGCAGTTTAGCTATTCCGAACTGGATCGCCGATCTAACAGGCTGGCAGATCTACTAAGGGCGAGAGGCATTACCAAGTCAAAGATGATAGGCCTATATATGGATCGAAGTTTTGACTTGATGGTCGCGTTACTTGCAACTTTGAAGGCTGGTGCGGCCTATGTGCCAATCGATCCAGAGCAACCAGCAAAACGAATAGAATCGATGATAGGACAAGTCGATTTGGCTCTCGTTATAACCGACCTGGATACTTCAGGACTGTCTTTAGGGACCCTGGATATTCTTGAACTTTGTGAGGAACAAGTTCAAGCCAAGCTGTGTCAGGAAGTATCAGAAGAGATCGGGCCGCAGGTAACATTGAATTCTCAGGATCTAGCTTATGCAATTTTTACATCTGGCTCAACCGGTATGCCTAAGGCTGTGGCGATAGACCATGGCGCGCTTGCGAACTTTATACTTGGTATCAGCGAACGACTAGGAAAAGATATCAGAAAGTTACTCGCTGTCACGACCTTTTCTTTTGATATTGCCGCGCTTGAATTGATTGCTCCTTTGGTGAATGGTGGTGAAGTAGTATTAGCTAGTCGAGATCAAGCTAGAGATCCATCACAAATTTCAGACTTACTAAAAGAACATGAAGTAACCTGTATGCAAGCAACACCGGCAACCTGGCAGATGTTGTTCGATTCTCAATGGAAAGGAAGTAAATCTTTGACTGCCTTGTGTGGCGGGGAAGCTCTATCAATACAGTTGGCCAAGAACATACTGCCGCTTTGTAATACTTTATGGAATTGCTATGGACCGACAGAGACTACGATATGGTCAATGCTTAAAAAAGTCAACTTGAGTGAAGACTCTCAGGTTATTCCTATTGGCAACGAACTGGATGGATACCATCACTTCGTTATAGATCTCGATGGAAATCCTGCTCCAAAGGGAGCTGTTGGAGAGTTGTGTATAACTGGACGAAGTTTGGCTACGGGCTATATGAATAATCCAGAATTAAGCAGACAGATGTTTGTCGAGAGCAATCATTGCGGAGAGTTCGGAAGATATTACAGAACAGGTGATTTGGTAAGGTATACAAGCAAAGGGAATTATGAGTTTCTAGGACGCAAAGATGAGCAAGTCAAAGTAAGAGGTTTCCGTGTTGAGTTAGGGGAAATTGAATACCATATCAACCAGTTCTCTGGCATTAGTGCATGCGTAGTAGTCGCTGCTACGGATGAATCTGAGTTTAAAAGGCTAACGGCTTATTTAAAGCTAATAAATTCTGAAGCTTCGCTAGAAGAAAAAGTGAAAGATTCGCTTAAACAACATCTAAGCAAACTTTTGCCAAACTATATGATTCCAGGTGCTTTTGTGATAGTCGATGACTGGCCTAAAACCGCTAGCGGTAAAATTGATAAAAAGGCGCTTAGAAAAGTTAACTCTGCAGTTACTTCCAATGAAGACTATGTTGCACCTCTTGGAGATATTGAAATTAAGTTGGCAGCAATATGGAGTCGATTGCTTGACATAGAATTGGCACAAGTGAGCAGGGATAGCGACTTTTTTGAGTTAGGAGGCCATTCATTACTGGTGATGAAACTAATCTCAAATATTCGCGAGGTATTTTCCTTAAGTTTACCAATGCGTGAGATTTTTCGAAGCTCGAGCCTTAGGCTGCAAGCTAATTTAATAGAAGGTAGCACTTGTGATTTGGAATTTGAAAGAGCTGTTGAACGTTTCGGGAGCTGTATCGTCAGGCTTAATCAATCTTATAGCGAAAGAAAAATTTTCTGCTTGCCTCCAGGAATGGGGAGTGCAGCAGCATATCGAGGCTTGTCAGATTCACTAGCAGACGACTTTGAATTATATGCACTACAGCCACCGGAAATATTTTTCGAGAAGGATACTCCTCAAACATTCTCAGATTTGGTTGGATTCTACAGTGATGTAATTCAATCTGTACAACCAACTGGAGGCTATTCCATTATTGGATATTCGCTAGCAGGCCCCATTGCCTTTGAAGTCGCAAGAGAACTCAAGAATAGAGGAGCTCAAATTGAGTTTTTGGGTATTATCGATTCACCACCTATTGTCGCTCGTAAGGTTGAAGAAAGAAGAGAGTGGTATATACCTATTAAAAAGGCATTTGATTTCTACTCATCTCAAAATTCCGAATTTCAATTTGATTTCAATTGGAACGATCTGGTTGAGTTATCAGCGAAAGAGGGAATTGATTCAGTCAGGCAAGCCTATTTTTGTCAGGAACTGTCGATAGCTGGGCTGGATAAAAATTTATTTAGTCGTTACCTAAATTACTTGCTCGAAATCGAAAGAAAAACTGCAAGCTTTGTTCATTCGACTAGCAATTCTGATATGACTTTGTTTAGAGCGACAAGTCGTATAGATAAGTCGAGTCAACTGGGGTGGGAATGCATTTCGTCGGGAGAAATAGAAGTAATCGATATTGAGGGTGAACACCATGAGTTGATGCTTCATCCTGTTGTCAGTGATTTGTCGGATAAACTTAAACGAGCAATATTCAAGGGATAAATAATGTCAATGATAAATAATTCCGCTTTATGTGTTCAGTCAGTGAATGATGTAGAACTAATTGTTTCAGTAGAACTGTCTGGTATGAAGTTAGTGGATTGGATAGCACAGAATCGTTCAGTCATTAATGAATGGGTAGATTCAAAAGGAGCGCTTGTTTTGCGTGGGCTTAACTTGACTAGTAGTCGTCAATTTGGTCGATTGGTTAGTCAGATTTTCGATGAGGAGCTACTCTCATATAGTCATCGTTCGTCCCCAAGAACAGAGCTGAAAGGAAATGTTTACACTTCAACGGAATACCATCAGGCAAAAATGATCGTACAGCACAACGAACAAGCTTATACCAATATTTGGCCAATGAGAATTGCGTTTTTCTGTTTGTTACCCGCCGAACAAGGAGGGGAGACACCTATTGCTGATAGCCGGGTGATATATCAAGAAATACCATCTGAAATTCGAGAAGAATTTGACAAAAAAGGTGTGCAGTATGTACGTAATTTTTCAGATATTGATTTGCCATGGACTGAGGTTTTTTGTACTGAAGACAAGAAAGTGGTCGAGCAGTATTGTGAACGAAACGGGATCGACTATCAATGGATTGGCGAAAATGATTTAAGAACTAAGCAAGTACTCCCGGCTACAGCTATGCATCCCTCTAGCGGGGAGATTCTTTGGTTCAACCAGGCTCATCTATTTCATTCATCGACGATAGGAAAAGAACTGCAGCAAGCATTACTCGTTTCTAAAGGAGAGGAGTTTCTTCCGAGAAATGCTTTTTACGGAGACGGAAGCAGGATAGAGGATTCCGTCATTAGTGAGATTTGCAAAATCTATCAAGAAAATAAGTTCTCATTTGAATGGCAAAAGGGAGATGTAATGTTACTTGACAATATGATGTATAGTCACGGTAGAGAGACATTCAAAGGAGATAGAAAGGTTCTCACAGCTATGACTACTCCACATGAGGTGAAAGCCTTATGAATATGGAATCACCAGTTCTAGATAAATTCCTGGAGGAAGTAGAATATGCTTATCAGAATGTCCCGTTTTATCGAAAGGCTTTGGATAAGCTTGGCGTTATTACCGGCGAGTTATGTCAAGATAGTTATCAGCAAAAATTACCATTAACGGACAAAAGAGATTATCGTAAAAATTTCCCAATTGGAGTTTTGGCAAAAGGATTTTCCTTAAATCACCCTATGTTAAACAAGAGCCAGAGTTCTGGAACTACTGGTGAAAGGCTTGTGACATTTGAAATTGGGATGAATTTGTTGCAAAGAGCTATTACCTGTACACAGGTCAACCCCTATATACAAGATGTATTTACTCAACCAAACCGCAAAATATGTCGTTATGCTGCACCTAACTGTTCCGATGTTGAGTGTGCTAGTCCACATAGTACTTTGCAAGACAGGCTGTTAGCGGATGGCACTTTAGTCCTACCCGTCTACCATGACTTATTGACTACTTCACCACAGCTTGTGGATAGAGCGATTGATGAGATAGAACAGTACAAGCCAGATTTATTTTACGTTGATCCGACGCACTTTGCATTTTTGTTGAGGGAGTACAAGAAAAGAGGTTTAACGCCGCCTCGAATACCGGTGATTACCTCATACTCTGCAGCAACAGAAGTTAGCAAGAGACAAATCTTAGAATTCTATCCAAAGACTCATTTTGCTGAATTCCTGTCATCTTCTGAAATGGGCTGGATCGCTATGCAATGTCCGTCTGGGCGATTACATCTAAATGAAGAAAGTTTTTTCTTCGAGCTTCTTGATCGAAACTATGAACCTGCTATGGCTGGCGATCTTGCTCAGCTATGTATCAGCAGCATTGATCAGGGAGCGCTTCCGCATTTGAGATACCAAACAGGAGATATGGTTACCCAGTTGCACGGTAATTGTGAGTGCGGAAGCAAAAATCGTTCAATTGTAATTGAAGGTCGCGAAAGTAACTTTATCCAGCTTGGCGATGGTATTCAGCATTCTCCACTTTCAATTGACCGACTAATCGGCGCTCCAGATTGGTTGGACTTGTATCAATTGGAACAAATAGAACATGAAAAGTTTATATTGAAGATGATAGTCAATAAGAAATATCAAGCTGAATCGGAAAACGCTGTAATCAGTAATCTGAAAGGCTTACTGGGAAAATCTGTCGATATACGTCTCGAAGTCGTGGACTATATTGCGTCGGAAAGATCGGGCAAATTTCAAGCAGTAAAAGGAATGAAAATTGATAAATAATATTTTTAAAGAACAGGATTTTATTAAAGACTTTCCTGCGCTAAGCAAAATGATTGATGGGACTAAAGTTACCTATCTGGACAATGCTGCTACAACGCTTAAGCCCGTGTCAATGGTTAATGCGGTCAACGAATACTATTTGGGAATATCGACCAATGTGCATCGCGGAAAAAGCTATAGTCTGGAAGAAGTATCTAATCGCTATGAGCAGTGCCGTTATGCTGTAGCGGAGCTTTTATCATGCTCGGGAAACGAAGTAGTATTTACTCGTAATACCACAGAAGGTGTTAATTTGGTTGCCAATGGTCTGGAGTTCGATGAAGGTGACAAAATTCTGGTTTCATCTGACTCACATCACTCAAATTTTCTGCCCTGGATGAGACAAGCTCAATTATTGACCGTAAGAACCAGAAATGACGGTAGCCTGGATCTCGATCACTATTATGAATTACTCCAATTGAATCCAAAACTGGTAGCGATAAATCATTGCTCTAATGTCACTGGGGTCTATCAACCTATCGAGCCAATGTTGAGAGCTGCAAAGGAAGTCGGCGCGATTACATTTGTCGACGCAGCTCAATCTATTCCCCATAGGAGAGTTAATGTAACTCAGCTTGAAGTCGACTTCTTAACATTTTCAGCTCACAAGATGTTGGGCCCGACAGGAATAGGCATCTTATTTGGACGACAGGCAATGCTAAACAATCTTCAGCCGCTCAACCTGGGGGGAGGAATGGTTAACTGGGTAGAAAAGGACTCCTATGATTTGAGGAAAATACCTCATCGGCATGAAGCGGGAACTCCTCATATCGCTGGCGCATATGGACTAAGTGCAGCTATCGAATATATACAGAATCTAGGCTTGGAAGCGATGGAGTCCCACGACAAATCTATGGGGCAGCATATGCTGGATTTGGCCCTCGAAAGAGATTATTTAAGGGTGATAAATTCAGCTCCGAACCTGGATCGAGGAGCCGTTCTTAGTTTTCAGATACCAGGACTCAGTGAATTGGATGACATTGCTCGAATTCTTAGTGATTCGTACGGAATTATCTGTAGAAATGGGCATCTATGTGCTCAGCCCTACGTGGATGAACATTCTGAAGGCCAAGTATTGAGGATATCGGCGTATGTGTATAACAGTGAAAAAGATGTGTCTCGATTTTTTAGCTGTCTGGACGAACTTCAGGGTGTGATGTTTTGAGTGGAATGACAAATAAGGTTAATGATAATGATTGAAGATATAGTAGAAAACAAACAACTTCACGATCATCAGAATTTGAAAAATTTGCCTAATGAAGTTGTTAATCAATATTTCTTTAATGAGGAAGACAGGCTACCTCTAGTGTATGAAGCAAAGCAGGAAGCAATTAATCTGCAATCATTTTATCAGCAAAATGAGGAACAGATTCAGGCTAACCTACTTGAGTATGGAGCAATACTTTTCAGGGGGTTTGAACTAGAGAATGTGGAAGATTTCGAGGGTGTTATTCAAACTGTCTTAGAGGAGGTTACACCCTATCTAGGTGGAGCAACTCCTAGAAAAGTGATCTCGTCCAAGGTATCTACTTCTACTGAGTTTCCTTCAGATCAAGAAATCAGCTTGCACAACGAACTATCCTATGAGCACTCCATTCCTTCTAAATTGCTTTTCTTCTGCTTGCAGCAACCGGTGAAAGGCGGACAAACTCAAATTGCAGACGTAAATCGGGTATTCGATTATATTGATTCTGAGATAATTTCTGCTTTTTATAATAA
This sequence comes from Aliikangiella sp. G2MR2-5, assembly GCF_015687155.1. Classification (GTDB taxonomy): domain Bacteria; phylum Pseudomonadota; class Gammaproteobacteria; order Enterobacterales; family Kangiellaceae; genus Aliikangiella. The sequence continues at coordinate 615,337 of NZ_JADPQF010000001.1, forward strand.
TAACGGATGGAAACTTATTAGAAATTATGGAATGGGATTTGGGCCAAATGTAGAATCGGGCTTTGGGACGACTGATGTTGATGAAATAAAAAGGGAATGCGAAAAGCGCGATGTTGAATTGCAAGTAATCAAATCTGATTTGCTCAGAACAATTCATTTAAGGAGTGCTGTAACCAATCATCCTAATAGTGATTTGCCACTCTGGCTTAATCACATAGTATTCTGGCATTCCTCAAGTTTGCCCAAACAATACTTCGAATACATGTCTAACGCGTTTGCCCCTGAAGAATTTCCTTATTTCACATGTTATGGGAATGGAGAATCTATTCCTGATGAGTTTGCTGAAAATATTCGAGCTGCATATAGGAAAGCAGAAGTAGTGTTTGACTGGCAAAAAGGAGATGTCTTACTTCTTGACAACTATCGCGTAGCACACGGAAGAAAACCGTTTGAAGGAGAAAGGAAGATTCTTGTTTCAATGGGGAATTGATTTGAGCTGTCCGGAAAAGGTGACGTATACAGTTAAGGCTTTATGTGTCTATAAAATAATAAAGAAAAGTTGAAAGTTAAATTAAGGAAAGTGTATGGATTTTGTTAAGCCCAAAACATCACAGCCATTCTACAAAAAGAGAACGTTTTTGATAGTTTGCACAGGTTTAATTTTAAGTGTAGGTGTTTTGGTAAGTAATGTTATCGATTTTGCCGTTCACTCAGTAGAATCAAATTCATTTATTACCGCACAAGTTCGACGTGGAGATCTTGCTGTAAAGGTTTCTGCACCAGGTACTTTGGTTCCTAGAGATATTCAGTGGGTTGCCAGCAATGTAGAAGGCAAGGTGGAGAGTATCATTGTCAAACCTGGTGCCTTTGTAAAGGCAGGACAGCTAATTGCAGAATTGGCGAACCCTGAGTTGAAGCGACGAGTGCAAGAGCTGAATTGGCAAATCGAAGAAATGGAGGCTGAAACCAGAGCTCTTAAAGAAAGACATTCCACACGAATTCTTGATATGGAAGCTACGGCACTGAACAATCAGATGGAGTATAACAAGGAAAGTATACGCGCATCTGCTGAAGAAGAACTTATAAGAAAAGGAAATGCTACTGTATCGATGCTTGATTTTCAATCCAGAAAGCTTACTGTTGAACAGCTCAAAAAGACTCTCGAAATGGACAAGGCAAGAACCGAACAGCTCAGGTTAACCTTAGACGCAGAATTTGAAGCTCAACTGGCTCGATTGAGCAGGCTTAAGAATGAATTGGAGCGGGCAAAATTCCAATTAGAATCACTTAAAATATTGTCTCCTGTCGATGGCGTATTGCAGGCCATGCCTATCGATTTAGGACAGCGCCTAGCTATAGGAGATAATATTGCTAAGCTTGCTAAACAAGATGACCTGATCGCTGAACTAAGGGTACCCGAATTTAATGCATTGCAGGTTCAGGTTGGTAAAAAAGTTATAGTTGATACAAGAACCAGCAAAATTGAAGGAAAGATTATTCGAGTAGATCCTGCTGTCGTGGAAGGGGTCGTACAAGTTGACGTTGAGTTGACTAGTCAATTACCTGTTGAAGCCCGCCCTGATCTTTCCATCAACGGAGAAATATTCATTGATGAAAAACCTGATACTTTATTTGTACGGCGACCAGCATTTTCCCAATCTAATCAGAGGATGTCTGTTTTTCGGTTGAATGATAACCAAAGCGTTGCAGAGAAGATTAATATTCAGTTTGGTGTCTCATCGAGCATAGATATAGAAATACTTGAAGGACTAGAGGAAGGCGACAAAATTATAGTTTCCGAAATAAGTAGCTTTGAAAATTACAAAAAGATAGCCATAAATTAGAACAATAGGAGCAAATCATGAGTGCGTTAATTAGTTTAAAGAAATTAAAGAAAGTGTTTTCTACAGAAGAGGTTGATACTCATGCTTTGAGCGATATCGATCTTGAAATAAAAAGCGGAGAATATGTTTGTATATCTGGACCATCAGGCTGTGGAAAGTCGACGCTTCTTTCAATTTTGGGATTGCTCGATACGCCTAGTGGCGGTTCGTTTATTTTGAATGGCACTGATGTTTGTGAATTGGATGCAAAGCAACGAGCTGATGTTCGTAAAAAGGAAGTTGGTTTTGTTTTTCAATCGTTTAACCTAATAAGTGATTTAACAGTAGAGGAAAATGTCGAGTTACCGCTGACCTATAGAAAAGAGTTGTCAAAAGCTGAAAGAGAATCAATGGTTGCTAATGCTCTGGAAAAAGTTGATATGGCTCACAGAAGAAAACATTATCCTTCACAATTGTCAGGTGGGCAACAGCAAAGGGTAGCTGTCGCAAGAGCTGTAGTTGGAAATCCGTCAATTATTCTTGCTGACGAGCCAACAGGAAATCTTGACTCAAAGAATGCTGAGCAAGTAATGAGTTTGCTCGATCAGTTGCATGGCGAGGGGGCAACTATATGTATGGTAACTCATGATCCACGTGGAGTAAAACGAGCCAAGAGAAGTGTCGAAATATTTGACGGTAGAGTTGTGGCTGATTCATCCCTGTCCAGACCCAAAAAAACAGAACAATCTGAGAAAGAGTTAGCAACCGAAGCCACCGTTGCCTAAGGAGCCGAAAATGAATTTTTTTGCAGATTTAAAAGTGACTTTTAGATCGATGAGACGAAATTTTCGATTCTCGTTATTGGCGATCTTTGTAATGACTTCAGGGTTGTCTTTGTCAATTTATATGTTCAGCTTTCTTTATAATACCCTTTCTGCACCTTTGCCTTTTGATCAAGGTGAGAGAGTAAGAAAGCTGCAGCCGATCACTTCCACAAACCAATTCTTGAGCTTTAGACTTTCCGATTACCAGGATATGGCAAAGTCTCAAACAACGTTTGACGTTTTTGATACATACTACAATCGTCGTAGAAATTTAGTGTCAAGTGATCGCTCCTTTAGAGACAGGGTGTTTTACGTTAATCCTCCTTTCTTTGAGGTATCTAATGCAAGACCATTGAAAGGTAGAGTGATTAATCAAGATGATATGTTACCCGGTGCAGCTCCAGTTGTAGTAATTGGTGAACATATTTGGGATAACTTGTATGGGGGCGCGGATGATGTTCTCGGTAAAGAACTGCGAATTGAAAACAAACCCTTCACTATTGTCGGAGTGATGCCGGCTACATACCGTTTTCCTGACTACGCTAAAATTTGGGCGCCATTTGACATGACGACCCAGGGGATTAATAGGAGTAATGTACCTTACGCTTCTGTTTACGGACGACTCAAGGAAGGAGTTAGCGATGAACAAGCTGAAGCTGATTTGGTGCAGATTATGGAACAAATTGCGCTGGAATATCCCGAATTAAACGAAGGTGAATCGGTTATCGTAACGACTTTTCAAAAGTTGGCAGCTATGACCACCGATACTCTTATTCTTGCAATGCAATTATGCGTTGGACTAGTTTTACTCCTGGCCTGTATCAATACAGGAAATTTGCTGTTATCGAGAGCTCTCGAGAAAAGTAAAGAGTCTGCAATAAGGACTGCGATGGGAGCTACTCGAGGAGTGCTGGTAACTCAGGTTATGATGGAGGCAGTACTAATTTGTCTGATTTCTGGTGTACTGTCTCTGATGATAGTAAGCCTTAGCCTGGAAGGTAGTTTGACTGCGTTAAAAAGTATGTTTTTAGGTAGCGAACCTCCTTATTGGTGGAGGTTTGAACTAACTCTTGAAAGCTATCTGGCAGCAATATTTATGACCGTTGCAACGGCAGTTATTACCGGCTTATTACCGGCTATAAAAGCTACAAAAGGAGATGTCAGCTCGATCTTAAGAGATGGTACTCGAGGAGCGCAGAGCTTTCAATCCGGTAGGCTTAGTAAGCTAATTGTGATATCCGAAGTTGCTCTATCAAGTGCGCTCCTGCTCATTGCAACCTCGGTTGCTCTTTCTGTGATAGAAAAAAATCATACGGACTATGGGATTAGACTGGATGGCTATTTAACAGCTGAAGTTTCGCTTAATCGTTCAGATTATAGAACAGATGAGAGACGTCTAAGCTTTTTCCAAAAATTAGAGCAAGAACTGGAGAAACAACCTGGCGTTGACGATGTTTCTTTTACGCGTATGGTACCTATAACCTGGGCAAGGGTTGAGCAATTCGAAGTTGAAGGTGTTGATTATGGAAAAGATCCCAAGTATCCAAGACCAGAAATCGTAACAGTCTCTAATGATTACTTTAGTACTGTAGAGATTAAGCTCTTTGAAGGGCGTACATTTAGCGAGCAGGATCGAGCCGACACACCTTTAGTTGCAATCGTAAGCCAGAACTTTATTAAAAAGTATATGAATGGAGAACCAGCCCTAGGAAAGCGTATTAAGTTGGCTCGTAGTGGGAGTGATTGGTATACGATTGTTGGGGTGGTTAATGACGTTACCCATGGGTGGCCTTACAGCTATAACATCGAAAGACCCAGTGTATTTGTCAATTTGCAACAAAATCCTGAAAGGGCAATGAGTGTTGTTATTAAAACGGCGAATGATCCTAACTTACTGAGAGAAACGCTTCGAAGGGTTGCGTTTGAAGTGGAGCCTAACGCTCCCTTATTTAATGTTCTTACTATGGAACGCAATCATGAACGTGCAGTAGCAGACATTAATTTTATCAGTCGATTATTTATCCTCTTTGCGATTGCATCGATGATTCTCGCGTTTAGTGGAATCTATGGCGTTATGGCATATACGGTGACTCAGAAGACTCAAGAAATAGGTGTACGAAGAGCTTTGGGCGCAGATAACCAAGAGATACATGTTCACTTCCTTAAACAGGGGGCCATTCAATTAATTACAGGCCTTCTGGTCGGAATTCCAGTAGGTATCGGCTTGCTAAACATGCTTATTCAATCTGAACTAGTGAGCTTTTCGGCGATGATTTTTATTCTGGTTCCACTAGCGATTAGTTTGACCATTGTAATTGCTGTCGCTAATCCGGTTCGAAAGGTACTTAAACTGGAACCTATACACGCTCTCCGCTATGAATAATAGAAGGGAATACTAGAAGTATACTGCTCATTTTTGCGCTTTAATCTGAATTTCATATCAGTCTAAACACTATGGGCAGTCAATATGAAGCGATAAATTAACTATATTTAATAATCGAGGTGTAATTTGAACAGCCAACAAACACTTAATATAGATAGTGAGACGGAGGCGGATTCAGTTGAATCTTTTACAATTGATCTGGAAGAGCCAATTAACGTTTTTTCGTTGGAAGGATATGATTATCCTGCGGTTGTTTCCGGCGATAGTGATTCTGCGGATATTTATGACTGGCTAGAACGAAATAGGGGCTTTGTAGAAGAGCAGCTATTACAAAAGGGAGCCCTTCTTTTTAGAGGATTCAGGTTAGCTGAAAAAGAACGGTTTGAAAGGTTTGCCGCGCAAGCTTGCAACCAACTTATCGGAAATTACGCAGATCTTCCGGAAGAGAGTGGAACTGATGTGATCTACGGTTCGACTCCATATCCAGAAGATAAAACAATTTACTTCCATAACGAAAGTTCACACTTAAATCAATGGCCAACAAAGCAGTTTTTTGCTTGTGTTACACCATCTCACACTGGTGGAGAAACGCCAATCGTAGACTGTCGAGTCTTGTACAAAGAGCTTCCGCAAGAGTTTCTTGCTAAATGCAAGCAGCATGGACTGCTCTATATTAGAAATTTCATCCCGGGTCTGGATGTTAGCTGGCAAGATTTCTTTAAGACAGAATCAAAAGCCGACGTGGAGCTGGCGTGTCAAGCAGAAAATATGCAGGTTGAATGGGGGGAATTTGGTCGTTTAAAAATATCGAAGCGAGTAGATGCAATCAAAAAACATCCTGTAACTGGAGAGGATATATTCTTTAATCAAATTCAACTTCATCATCCCAATTTTCTTAATCATTCAGAAAGAGAGTCATTGATTGAATTATTTGGTGAGGAGGGATTGCCTCGGAATGTAAGGTTTGGCGATGGAAGTATAATTAGCGATGAAATCGCGAATGAGCTATACGACGCTTGTGTCCGCAACTGTGTGAAGTTTAATTGGCAAAAAGGGGATCTGTTAATGGTAGATAATCGAATAATTGCCCATGCACGGCTACCCTTCAAAGGAGAAAGGAAAATACTTGTGGCGATGGGAGATTTGGAAAAATCAATTTAGGTCCTAACCATTAGATTGGATTTACCTGGAGTATTTTAATATTTTGCTCAATAATCTTTATGAGCAATTTTCAATTCTTGCCTGTTAGGAAAAATGGTTATGGCTTTCCTGAATAGCCGGGTAACAGAGTTTGTTGAAGAAATAAAGGCCTCAGGTAGGCCTCGCTTGGCAGTTTTGATAGTGTATGCGCTGCTTCTTATATGGGCAGCTGTTGCTTTTCTGCTTGCTTTTCACCTTACTCAGTACTTTTGGCCAAAGTGAGGGTTGATTAATAAAGGAATGGCGCTTAAGTTCTTATAGAGCGCCATATTTAAACTGGATTGGATGAACTAGAGGTTACGAAAAGCTTTTTTGGCCAGCTCATGAGAGCGATGAATAAGCATACGCAGTAATCCTTGTAGAAAAGAACGAGTAAGTTTCTTACTATCTTCTACTGGACGCATACCCAATACTTGCATGATTTTCTTAATGAAAAGTTTTACATAATAGCTCACGCTTTCGGCTAGATGAATGCCTTTCTCTAATATCCAGGCGATACGGTCGGCTAGAGTATGTATACCGACTATACCCGAGTGTATTAGTGAGATTGCATTACCAACAACCTTTTTAATTACAAATATTAGAGCTGCATCAAGCCAGGCCCAGGTTTTTGGATTTTCCGGGTTTAATCCGACTTTCGATTCTAAAAGCTCGACTATTGCCTGCTCGTGATTAAACACTGGCGCCCGACGCTGTAAACCCGTCCAGCTCATATTTTTAACTGATTTTATATATCCCGCCATTTTATGAGCTTCACCGGAGATGATTTTATTTTCCGAGTGAATATAATGGCCGTCACCAGGCGTCGGACTATGCAAGTAAGGAAAGATCGGTACCATAGGTACCGGATCGGTAGAGTGGAATACGCGATGAATATTCCCTGCAGTTAGCTTGGATGTGAGTTTCCAGTTAAAAAGGGCGAGCCCTGTCCGCGGTTGCCCAAAAGTATAGAGTTTTACAGTACGTCCTGTATTTGACTTTAACCAGTCTGCAGCTAACGTCGCGACGGCTCCACCCAGACTATGTCCTACGCAGTGAATCATTCCTTTAAGTTCACCACTATTGTCTTTAATAAACTGCCTGATTTCCTGCAGCATACTCTTAAAGACTTCGTTGAAACCAATATGTACCTGAGTTCCTGTCTTGGAAAACTGAGTGCCAATTCTTGCATCACTGATTACATCAGCTTTATTATTGGCCATAGTTGTTCCACGAAAAATAAAAAAAGCATCACCTTTATGTTTTGCCCCATCTCCCATTGCGCAGAGTCCAAATCCATCTTTTGCTTTATTGATTAATCGACCACCCACAGTGGCTGTCAATTTTGACTTGTGAGATATTTTTTTTGAAAAAATTCCTCTAGCCAGGAATAATTGAAAAGCATCGTTATCTTGCACATCATAAATTTCTGATGCCAGACTTGCCGCGATAGAAGGGTTTAACTCAGCCATTTGTCACTCCTGTAATTTAATGGATTTCCAACGACATTTAGTACCTAACAGGCTTTGATTCTCTCCAAACACTCTTTCAAATTCATTGGATAGCTCACAAGTGACTATGCCAATATTTTTATCAGCGGTTTCGCCGTAAAGCTTTCCATTTCTATTAGTTGAAAGCCAAATTAGATCTTCTTCTCCATCTTCTATTACCCAGACTTTTTGTTGCGCTACAAACTCGGTAATTGAACTCATTTTGAAGGAATCCTGGTGAAGCGGAAGTGAGAAGTTTCCTTCAGAGTCACTCCTGTACTCCTGAAAAACGCCTTCCTGATTGGCGTTCCAGGTTAGCTTTCGTTTTAGTTTGACATTGGCAAGAGGAATACCATCCTTAAGTAGCTTTCCTTCCAATGGAGATGCAATGACATAGGTTTTTTCTTCAGGCTTGTTCATCATTGGCTTCAGCATGTTTTCGTTACTCTCCTCGGTACATCCTGCCACAACTAATAGAAAGATGATTGTTACTATAAAAGTTGTTCTCATTGTATATCAGGTTTTCTTATGAGTAATCGCAGGCTAGCATGATTAAATATTGATTGAAATAATCATATTTGAGTATTTATTGTTCGGTTTTACATTGTAAACGCCTGGAGAGAGTCGAGTGCTCAATTGGTGTACTGTGAGTAAAGGTTCAAGCTAGGCGAACTCAGGGTTTACTAATTAGTTTTTTGAGATAAATGCGATGCTTATTGACGCAAATGCAGAGCTTCTTGAGATAAAAGCTACACTAAAGAACAAATAATTCTTGAATTGTGATTTAGTTCCCTTGAAGTTAATCGAGATTCTTTCTAGAATTTCGACGATTTTGTTTTTGCTCGTATAGTGACGTCAAGAGTTGAGACCAATTGATTGCCAATTGAGTCTCCAATTTTAATATTAATCGAGTATATGAGATTTAGGGAAGAGTTTCATTTTTTGGATTTTTTGTTTGTATTTGACTTGGACACTCGGTCAGCGCCTTCCTGTGTAATCTCCTGTTTATCTAAATAAACTTACTGAAATAAATTGATCCAGCCGCCAAAGCCTGGTCCCAAAGGAAACAATATGAAAGTGTTTAGCAAATACGTGTTTTCCCTGAGCGCATCGATTCTTCTCTCATTAACTATTGCCTGTGGTGGTGGAAGCAGTGCTCCGCCTTTGCAGAAAGATTTGACACCGAATGCTTTTAGCTTTGCAGAGGTAACTAACGCTGAAGTATCTTCTGTGGTTGAATCAGAGTCTGTGACTATTTCGGGTGTTGATGAAGCAGTTAGCGTCAGCATTTCTGGTGGTGAATACTCAATTGATGGTGGAAACTATACCAGTGGCTCGGGGAGTATTGATAGCGGTCAAACCATTCAGCTCCGTGTTACGGCTTCTGAGAATTTTGCTACGGACATTGAAGCTACGGTAATGATTGGCGGTGTCAGTGGTATATTTATAGTAACGACCAAAAATGACACGACGCCGAATGCTTTTTCATTTATACCGCAAACGGAAGTTTCTCCAGAATCATCGGTTGAATCTAACAGTGTTACGATTTCCGGAATTACAGATACTGCGCCCGTAAATATTTCTGGGGGCGAATATGCTATCGATGGTGGGGATTTTACTAGCGTAGCTGGCACCATTAGCAATGGTCAGTCTGTAGTGGTCCGGTTAACCGCATCCGCTCAACCGGAAACAACAAGCGAAGCAACTTTAACTGTTGGTGATGTTGAAGCTGTGTTTAGTGTTACAACTGAGGGCATGTACAACTTTGAAGGTTTTACTGGTGCAGCGCTGAATGCCAGACTACAAACTCACATCGTCGAAATTAACAATATTGGCGATTCAACTCCCATCAGTATTGAAAACGGGGAATACCAGCTCGATAGAGGAGAATGGACCGCTCAAAATGGCTTTATCAATAACGGACAGGAAGTGAGGGTAAGGGCTCTAGCTGGAGATGATTATAATATTACGACTACTGCAAAATTGACTATTGGCGAGAGTTGGGGATTCTTTAGTATCACGACCAAAGAACATGGGGATTTCATTTCTGTTTGGAAGACAGATAACCCTGGAGTGAGTGATGATAACCAGATTACGCTGCCGCTAGAAGAAACAGGTTTCTATGACTTCACAGTTGATTGGGGAGACGGTACGTCTGACAATATTATCCAATGGGATCAAGCAGAACTAACTCATACCTACGCTGAAGCAGGAACCTACACGGTAGTTATTCGTGGCGACATTGACGGATTCAGGTTTAACAATGAGGGTGATGAAGAAAAAATTATTGAAGTTCAGCACTGGGGAGCACTGAGATTAGGTAATAATGGAGGGGCTTTTTTCGGCGCGGAAAACCTGGTGTTTTCTGGGAGCGATGCTTTAGACTTAAGAGAAGCTACAAATTTGTCTAGAACCTTTTCTTCCACTCTGAAATCAGGAAATCAGTTTAATGGATACCTGGGTAATTGGGACTTGTCTTCCGTCGAAAATGCTGAATCAATGCTTTCAAGAACTCACACTTTCAATGGAGATATTAGTCGATGGGATGTATCTTCAATACAGAACATGGAATATATGCTCGCAGGAATGGACTCTTTTAATACAGATATAAGCGAATGGGACGTATCTTCTGTAACCAACATGAGATACACATTTAATGCCGCGAAATCCTTTAATGGAGATATTAGTCGTTGGGATGTGTCTTCTGTTACTGATATGGAAGGAGCTTTCTTCTATTCTACTGTATTTGATGGCGATCTTAGTTCATGGAATGTCTCGTCCGTAACTTCTATGAGGCAAATTTTTACTGGTTCGGGACTTTCTACGGAAAACTATTCAAATGCGTTAATTGGTTGGAGTCAGCTACCTGGAATTCAGAGTAATGTTTCACTTGACGCAGATAATATTTATTATAATGCGCCAGCTTCAGAAGCAAGAGAGTTTTTACGAAATAGTAAGGATTGGAGTTTCCGAGATGGAGGACCTGAACCAATTCATTAGTCATAATTACGTAGTGGAATTTGTTTTGAGCGCCTCGTTATGAGGCGCTTTTTCCTTTATTAATTAGAAACGATAATCCCAAAATGTGATAAAAGTTCAAAAAAATAAATATCAATACCTAAAAGCGTAATCCTCACATTTTTTTTGTCACACTCTTTCTGTATTATTCGACACCGTGCCAAAATCTTTTTTGAACAGGTTGTTTAAAAAAGTACCAAAGGTTTTGTAGCATTTAACAATAATCTTCATAAATTCCTCACACCAGATGTAGTCACTGGTATGAATTGGCGTGCTGGCCAAATGGTTTTTCAAGGGAAGTTTGAGCGGTAATGTTTGGGAATATAGTTAAGGGAACTGCACCTGAAGCAGTGAAGAATAATTCGCAAAGTTTGATTTCGTCGAAAAGATTGAATCGTTCATTGCTGGCGTGTTCGCAACAACCTGTGTTCAAACTTAAGCCAATTGTACTTTGTATATGTATGGGCATTTTTGGAAATCAGGTATTAGCTGATGACAATGAAATGCCTACCGGCGGTCGAGTGACACATGGTGAGGGAATAATTACCGAATCAGGCTTGTTGACCACTATCAATCAAAACTCCTCGTCTCTTGTAATTGATTGGAATACTTTTAATCTAGGTGTTAATGGCCAGGTGGATTTTGTTCAACCGGATGCCAATGCTATCGCACTGAATCGAATATTGGATGTTAACCCTTCTCAGATTTTTGGCAGTATCAATGCCAATGGACATGTTGTTCTATTAAATCCAAACGGTATTCTTTTTGGTGAAACTGCCAGCGTAAATGTTGGTGGAATGATCGCTAGCAGCTTGAGTATCTCACCCGAAGATTTTATGAATGGAAACTATGTATTTAGTGATCTCGGTGAATTAAGTGGCAGTGTAGTTAATCATGGTGTTATCAATGCCGCTTCGGGAGGTTCCGTTGCGTTGCTGGGAAGTCGGGTAGAAAATCACGGGTTGATAGCTGCACAGCTAGGCTCAGTGAATTTGGCTGCAGGTAGAGAAGCCGTGTTAACTTTTGATCGAATGGGCTTACTTGGAGTAAGAGTTACTGAGGCAGTACTACAAGAAGATTTGGGAGTAGATCCTGCAGTATTAAATACCGGTGAGATTACTGCTGCAGGAGGAAAAATTCTATTAACTGGGAGCGTTAGCGAAGATATTTTTTCTCAGGCTGTTAATCTGGGAGAATTTCGAGAAGCTGAAGAAGTAATTGTTCATGAAGATGGTTCATTTACTTTGGGAGGGCGTTCGCCTCACAATGCAGTTAACTATGGTGAATTTGCCAGTGAAGTAAATTTACCTACCCGGCTTATTAATATTGCTGGTACTTCTTCGTCTCATTCAACCAGGCCTGTTGCTGGCGGCGGTGACGTCGTTAACTCCGGAACTATTGATGTTTCGACTACTGCAGAGGGAGATAATGCCGGACAAATAACATTGCTGGGGGAAAATGTATCCAGTAGTGGCTATATATTGGCCAATGCCGAGAGTGGACAAGCTGGTAATATCAGACTGGAAGCGAGTCAGACTACCCAGCTTGTGGAAAATAGTGTTACGTCTGCCACCGCTACCGGAGCTACTCCGGGTCAGGGAGGAAATATTAATCTGCTCGGCACTAATGTTGGCTTGTTCGACCAGTCAATTGTCGATGCATCAGGTTTAAATGGTGGCGAGGTATTGATAGGTGGTGACCAACAAGGATTAAATTCACTGATAACTAACGCTGAATTCACTTTTATCGATGAAGATGTTCAGGTATTTGCGGATGGTTTGCAAAGTTCAACTACCGGTTCCGGAGCGGTAGGTGACGGTGGTCGAATTATTGTTTTTGCCGAAGATACATCGAGAATATATGGAAATCTATTTGCTCGAGGAGGTGCTGATGGCGGCGACGGCGGATTTATTGAAACATCTGGTTTGGTCGGTTTTGAAATTTCTTCAGCACCAGATGCTTCGGCCAGCAATGGGCTAGGCGGAGAGTGGCTAATTGACCCTAATAATATTGAAATCATCGCAGGTAGTGGCAGTACGGGAATGGATTCGGGTAATCCATTTACATCAGATACCGATGGTGCTCAGTTGGGAGTGGATTTAATAATAGCTGCACTTACAGATAATGGGGTGAATGTAACAGTCCAAACTGGCGCAGGTGGAAGTGAAGAAGGAAATATTACATTAAATACTAGTTTGGATTTAAATGATAGGGCAGGGAACGACAATAGCAATCCGCCGACTCTAACACTCAGTGCTCATAATAATATTATTATAAATCAGGCAATAACTGACACTGATGGAGCTGGACCTGCCGACATGACCAACTTGGTATTTATTGCCGACTATGATGGAAACGGTGTTGGTGACGTTAACATAAATGCGAACATAACCAGTAGAATTGGAAACATTGATATAAGTGGTGTAAATATCAATGTTGCCGATTCTGCAGCTGTTGATTCTGATGGTGGAAATATTGCTTTTGATGCCACCAACACGATTACTTTAGGAACAGACAGTGATGTAGTTTCTGATGGAGGAACTATTCTTCTTCAAGCAGGAGGAGCTATTACTGCGGGAGCTCTGAGTGATGTAGTTTCTGATGGCGGAAATGTAACAATCACCGGTGCATCTGTTGATCTGAGCGGAGCCGTTAATGCGACAGGGAGCAGTGGCCAAAATGGTGGTGATATAACGATTAGTGCAACCGATGTTTCAGGAACTATTACCACCAGTAGCTTAAGTTCAAGCGGCGGTAGTGCTAGCAACCAAAATGGTTTTAACGGAGGAAATATTACTTTAACTGCGGGAAGTAATATTACAGTTAATGGCACGATCCAGACTAACGGAAGTAATGGAGAAGATCCGGGTGGAAGTGCAACCGCAGTAGGTGGTGATGCTGGAACAGTTAGTATCTCTTCGACAAGCGGTATTGTTACTCTTAGCGATATCAATGCTAACGGTGGCGATGCTGATGCCGGTGGAGGAAATCCAGGTACCGACGGTGGAAATGGAAGTAGCGTCACATTGTCAGGTACTTCGTTGGTTCTCAATGGAGATATTTCTGCAACAGGTGGCGCAGGTGCTAATGGGGGAAGTCAAGGTAATGGCGCCAATATTACGCTAGATGGTCCGGTGACACTGGCTGCAGACAGTTTGTCGATTGACGCTTCAGGAGCTACCAATGGAAACATCTGCTTTGCTGATGACTGTGATGGTCCAACGTCCACCCATACTATTGATGGAAATGGAACAAACGCGGCAAACCTTTCGCTTACAGGAAATAATATCCTTTTTACCGGCAATATTGGAGATACCAATAGTGCGGGTAGTGTGACGATTAATGCAACGGGCAGTGTAAATGCCTCTGGACTGGATATTACAGCCAGCTCGCTTAATGTTCAAAACTCATCATCATTTACCTCTGGCAATATCGATACATCTGGTGTTACTGATGGCGGCACGGTAACGATTAACTCTGATAGTGTTTATGTTGCCAGTATCAACGCATCCGGCGGTACTAACGGTGGTGGTGTGACTATCGATGCACAGGATATTGAAGTTGGTGCTATAGATACTTCAGGCGCAGCCTTTGGTGGTGCAATCACACTAAGAGCAACAGATAATAATACAAGCGGAACCCCATCGATTATTCTAAACGGTGATATTAATACTCAAGATACAACAGATGCTTCTGACAATGGTGTTGTAGATATTTCTCTTAATGGTTCTGATGTTCAAACCAGTCAATTAACAATTAACCACGCAGGCTTGTTTACTTCTAGTCTTTCTGTAACAGGAAATACGGGTGTTGATACGCTTTTGGTTTCATCAGGTGACAATACCTGGAATATTGACGGTAGCGATCAGGGAAATGTTGGAAGCACTAGTTTTACCGGGTTTGAAAATCTAACCGGCGGCACCGGCAATGATTCATTTGTGTTTGGAGCCGGCGGTAGCTTGTCCGGAAACTTAACCGGCGGTGATGGAACGGATACGATTGATTATTCTGCACTGACCAGCGTTTCAGTTAATTTGACGAGTTTGAATACAATTGAAGCGATTATCGGAAACGGGACCGATAGCACCATTGTTGGTGACAACAATAATAACACCTGGAATATTACCGGTGCAGACGATGGTAATGTGGCGGGGATCGACTTCACTGATTTTAATAATCTGACCGGTGGTAGCGGCAACGATACTTTTGTGTTTGGTGCAAGTGGCAGCTTGTCCGGAAACATAGTCGGCGGTGATGGAACTGACGCCATTGATTATTCTGCATTGAGCAGTGTTTCGGTTGATTTGGCTACATTGAACACGATTGAAGCGATTATTGGAAACGGGACAGATAGTAGCATTGTTGGTGACAACAATGATAACTCCTGGAATATAACAGGGAGTGATTCTGGGAATGTAGCAGGTATCACTTTTGCTGACTTTAATAATCTGACTGGCGGCACAGGGAATGATTCGTTTGTGTTTGGTGTTGGTGGTAGTTTGTCAGGTAATTTAACCGGTGGTGATGGCTCCGATACTATTGACTATTCCGCATTGGCAAGTGTTTCAGTCGACATTAATACGCTCAATGAAATAGAAGATCTGGTAGGTAACGGTAGCGATAGTACTTTATTGGGTGGAGATACAGACAATACCTGGAATATTACCGGTAGCAATGCCGGAGATATAGCGGGTCTGACTTTTTCTGGCTTTAACAATTTAACCGGTGGTGCTGGTAACGACTCTTTTGTGTTTGGGGCAAATGGTAGTCTTAGCGGGATTATCGATGGTGGTACAGGCGGTACCAACAGTATTGATTATTCAGTGGTAACCGGAACAGTCGTAGCATACTTATCAAATATACTGAATATCAGCAGTTTAATTGGCAATGGTGCTAACGCGACTCTGGTTGGAATTAATAGCGACGCAACCTGGAATTTAAGCGGAGCGAATGCAGGGGATGTTGCTGGCGTCAGTTTCACCGGTTTTAATAATCTGACCGGCGGCACCGGTAATGATTCATTTGTGTTTGGAGCCGGTGGTAGCTTGTCCGGAAACTTAACCGGCGGTGATGGAACGGATACGATTGATTATTCTGCACTAACCAGCGTTTCAGTTAATTTGACGAGTTTGAATACAATTGAAGCGATTATCGGAAACGGGGCCGATAGCACCATTGTTGGTGACAACAATAATAACACCTGGAATATTACCGACACAGACGATGGTAATGTGGCGGGGATCGACTTCACTGATTTTAATAATCTGACCGGTGGTACCGGCAACGATACTTTTGTGTTTGGTACAAGTGGTAGCTTATCTGGAAATTTAACCGGTGGTGATGGAACGGATACGATTGACTACTCGGCACTGACCAGCGTTTTGGTTGATATTACGACGTTGAGTTCTATTGAAGGACTTATTGGTAACGGCACTGATAGTACTTTAGTTGGCGACAATGGAAATAATACCTGGAATATTAACGGAGCGAATGACGGTAATGTTGCAGGGATCGACTTCACTGATTTTAATAACCTGACCGGTGGTACCGGTAATGATACTTTTGTATTTGGTGCAGGCGGCAGTTTGTCCGGAAGTATTAGCGGCGGTGATGGAAGTGACACAATTAACTATTCCGCTTTGAGTAGTGTCGTTGTTGATTTGACTTCGTTGAATGAAATTGAAAGCGTTATTGGTAACGGTAGCGACAGTACTTTATTGGGCAGTGACAGTGACAGTAGCTGGAACATCACAGCAAGTAACGCCGGAAATGTCGCCGGTGTGACCTTTACCGATTTCAATAATTTAACCGGTGGTGCTGGTAACGACTCTTTTGTGTTTGGGGCAAATGGTAGTCTTAGCGGGATTATCGATGGTGGTACAGGCGGTACCAACAGTATTGATTATTCAGTGGTAACCGGAACAGTCGTAGCATACTTATCAAATATACTGAATATCAGCAGTTTAATTGGCAATGGTGCTAACGCGACTCTGGTTGGAATTAATAGCGACGCAACCTGGAATTTAAGCGGAGCGAATGCAGGGGATGTTGCTGGCGTCAGTTTCACCGGTTTTAATAATCTGACCGGCGGCACCGGTAATGATTCATTTGTGTTTGGAGCCGGCGGTAGCTTGTCCGGAAACTTAACCGGCGGTGATGGAACGGATACGATTGATTATTCTGCACTAACCAGCGTTTCAGTTAATTTGACGAGTTTGAATACAATTGAAGCGATTATCGGAAACGGGGCCGATAGCACCATTGTTGGTGACAACAATAATAACACCTGGAATATTACCGACACAGACGATGGTAATGTGGCGGGGATCGACTTCACTGATTTTAATAATCTGACCGGTGGTACCGGCAACGATACTTTTGTGTTTGGTACAAGTGGTAGCTTATCTGGAAATTTAACCGGTGGTGATGGAACGGATACGATTGACTACTCGGCACTGACCAGCGTTTTGGTTGATATTACGACGTTGAGTTCTATTGAAGGACTTATTGGTAACGGCACTGATAGTACTTTAGTTGGCGACAATGGAAATAATACCTGGAATATTAACGGAGCGAATGACGGTAATGTTGCAGGGATCGACTTCACTGATTTTAATAACCTGACCGGTGGTACCGGTAATGATACTTTTGTATTTGGTGCAGGCGGCAGTTTGTCCGGAAGTATTAGCGGCGGTGATGGAAGTGACACAATTAACTACTCCGCTTTGAGTAGTGTCGTTGTTGATTTGACTTCGTTGAATGAAATTGAAAGCGTTATTGGTAACGGTAGCGACAGTACTTTATTGGGCAGTGACAGTGACAGTAGCTGGAACATCACAGCAAGTAACGCCGGAAATGTCGCCGGTGTGACCTTTACCGATTTCAATAATTTAACCGGTGGTGCTGGTAACGACTCTTTTGTGTTTGGGGCGAGTGGCAGCTTGTCAGGTAGCATCGACGGAGGGAGCGGAACCGACTCAATTGATTACTCAGCATTGAGTAGTGTTTGGGTTGACGTTACTAGCTTAACCCAAATTGAGTCGATATTGGGTAATGGCGTTGATAGTACTTTATATGGAGGAAATGCAAACAACTCCTGGAGTATTACTGGCTCAAATATCGGAGATGTTGGTGGAATTGCGTTTGATGGTTTTAATAACCTAACCGGCGGAACCGGGAACGATACCTTTATTTTTGAAATTAATGGAGATTTGTCAGGTAACCTGACTGGTGGCAATGGATACGACACCATTGATTATTCTGCGCTGGCTAGTGTTTCAGTAGACCTCACTACCTTAAATGAAATTGAAGCATTAGTCGGTAACGATATTGACAGTACAATCATTGGTGATAACAACAATAATACCTGGAACGTCAATGGGTTAAATCAGGGGAGTGTTTCCGGGATAGATTTTACCGGTTTCAACAACCTGTCAGGTGGTACAGGGAATGATACTTTTGTATTTAGCGCATCTGGTAGTTTATCCGGTAATCTTTTGGGAGGTGCTGGTAGCGATACTATTGATTATTCTGCTTTAAGTAGCGTAATGGTTGATATTACTACACTCAACTCAATTGAATCTCTTATTGGTAATGCCATCGACAGTACCCTTTTTGGGGGGAATGGCAATAATACCTGGAGTATAACTGGTAATGACTCAGGTAATGTTGCTGGTATTTCTTTTACTGACTTTAACAACCTTACTGGTGGAACTGGTAACGATACATTTGTTTTTAGTTTAAATAGTAGTCTTTCAGGAAATTTATTTGGCGGTGATGGTACAGATACCATCAACTATTCAAATTTGAATAATGTATTGGTAGACATTACTACTTTAAATTCAATTGAAGCGGTGATTGGTAATGGAACTAACAGTACACTTTTTGGGGGGAGTTCTGACAACACCTGGAATATAAACGGGGCAAATTCAGGAAGTGTTGCAGGAATCACTTTTACCGACTTTAACAACCTTACTGGTGGTACTGGAAGTGATACTTTTATATTCGGAATAAACGGTAATTTGACCGGAATTCTAACCGGTGGAAATGGCACTGGAATTGACACGATTGATTATTCCGCTCTGACTACTGTTTCTGTAGATCTAACAACTTTGAATCAAATTGAAGCACTAGTCGGAAATGGAACTGATAGTACTTTAATTGGAGACAATAGCGATTCGATCTGGAATATTACAGGTACAGATTCTGGCGATGTAGCCGGAGTTTCATTTACCGATTTTAATAATCTAACTGGCGGAAGTGGTAGTGACACATTTATTTATGATGTCAATGGTAGTCTTTCAGGAAGTTTAACTGGTGGAAATGGTTCGGGAACTGACACCATTGATTATTCTGCATTATTGTCTGTCGTTGTTAACATTAATACACTCAACGAAATTGAAGCACTAATTGGTAATGGCGCGGACAGTACTATAGTCGGAACCAACTCAGGCGATACCTGGAATATTACTGGAAGTGATGTTGGTAGTGTTGCAGGGATCGATTTTTCTGGTTTCAATAACCTAACAGGCGGTGCTGGTAATGACACCTTTGTTTTTAGTGCCGCTGGCAACTTGTCTGGCAATCTCCTTGGAGGCGCAGGTACAGACACCATTGATTATTCAGCACTAAGCAGTGTACTCGTAGATATTAATACGCTTAATTCAATTGAAGCACTAATCGGAAATGGTTTTGACAGTACTATAGTAGGAACTAATTCAGGAGACACCTGGAATATTACTGGTAACGATGTCGGTAATGTAGCTGGTATTAACTTTACTGGGTTTAATAATCTGACGGGCGGAACCGGTAGCGATAACTTTGTCTTTGGTTTGAATGGAAGTCTTACCGGTAATCTTTTCGGCGGTGCGGGTGTAGATACAATCGACTATTCTGCTTTGGCTAGTGTCCTTGTCAACTTGAATACTCTGAATGAAATTGAAGCGCTGATTGGAAATGGTACAGATAGTACGATAGTGGGGACAAACACTGGTGATACCTGGAACATCAGCAACAGTAATATTGGCAATGTCGCAGGTATTGATTTTTCCGGCTTTAATAACCTTACTGGAGGAAGCGGCAACGACACTTTTGTCTTTGGTACCAATGGTAACCTTTCTGGTAATTTAGTCGGCGGTGACGGATACGATACGATAGACTACTCAGCACTGGCGAATGTGATCGTTGACATAAATTCTCTCAATGAAATTGAGGCTCTAGTTGGAAATGGTAGTAACAGTACAATAATAGGAACCAACTCAGGCGATACCTGGAATATCACTGGCAGCAATATTGGTAATGTGGCTGGCATTGACTTTACCGATTTTAATAATCTGACTGGCGGAACGGGGAACGATATTTTCGTGTTTGGTGCTAACGGAAGTCTTTCCGGAAGCTTAGCTGGAGGCAATGGAAGCGATACTATTGACTACTCTGCGTTGAGTCAGGTGATGGTAAATATTTCCAGTTTGAACTCGATTGAAGCTTTAATTGGAAATGGTACTGATTCAACTTTAGTCGGTAACAATAGTAGTAATACTTGGAATATCACAGGATTAAATGATGGTGATGTAGCAGGAATTGATTTTACTGATTTCAATAATTTGACTGGTGGTACGGGAACTGATCAATTTGTTTTTGAGGCTGCAGGTCAAATAACCGGAATTATCGACGGCGGAGCAGGAGCAGGCGTAAACGATTTTGTTGATTTGACTGCCATAAACAGTGATCTTAGTCTTGGTGTGGATGGTTCCGCCAGCGCCGATGTCAATATTATTGGGGTAGAAAGAGTTGATGCTAATAGCAATTTTAACAATGTTCTAGTGGCAGGCGATGTTAATAATGTCTGGACTGTTAACGGAACAAACTCGGGTACTTTAGCTTTCTCCACCCAATCGCTCATTTTTTCAGGTTTCGCTAATCTTACTGGTGGCAGTGCGAACGATACTTTTAACTTGAATGGCAGCGATCACATAACTGGTTTGATTAACGGTGGTGGTGGTGCTAACGATGAATTAAATATTCTTAGCCTTGGTCGAGATATCACTGTGCAGTTGGGACCAAATGCAGGTGCGAGTGACAGCGGAGTACTTTACGTCACGGGTGTAGAGTCAATTCGAGCTAACTCTTCTAATGACAACACTATTATCGGTCAGAGTATTTCGAGTAACTGGTCTATTGATACTGCGAACACTAGTAGTGTTGCTTATACGCAATCGCCAACAGATGAAACAACAGTCACTTTCTCTGGTTTTAACCAAATTCAAGGCGGGTTAAGTGATGATACTTTTGTGATCCTTGATGCTTCAAACTTGCTTCAGATAGTTGGCGGGGACGGGGCCGGAAATGACTTAATTGATTATTCAAATACATTATCTGATATCAATATTAATATCGGCGGAAGCTTGGGACCGGACGGCGTTACGATTAACGGGATTGAAGGACTGATTGGAAATAATGATGGATCCACTGGTTCATTTAACAGCCAAATTACTGTGAACGATGGCAATAATACTTGGACACTTTTTGATTTTGATGGCAATGGTATTGCTGATGGGATCAATGATGGCATCTTTCAGGATCAAGCCGGTAATACGATCTCTTTTATTAACTTCAACATTCTTCAAGGTGGTAGCGGAGCAGACATATTTAATGTCAACAATGGTGCTTCTATTACTGGCTATGTTCACGGTGGGGCTGGTAATGACCAATTAAACTTGAGTTTAAATCAAGCAGGTCAATTTAACTTCGTTGGCGGTAGTGGAACAGACTCAGTATTATTAACTGGCGGCAATAGCAGTTTTGACGCTTACTATACGTCAGACGTTAATGGCTACGAACAGCTCGAATATACCAATAGCTCCGGAGCAAGCTATGCCGTTAGCTATAGTGGTGTTGAGTCTGTTACCGATGAGGTAGTGGCGACAAACTTTACGATTTATGGTTCAGCTGCACAGGATACGATTGCGCTATCAACTGGATACGTTTCTGTAAACAATAATACAGCTATCAATTTTTCTAATAGAACGAATTTAATTTTATCCGGAGAAACTATTGACGTCTTTGATCTTGTAGGAGATCTAAATCTTGGTACTGGAAACCTAAGGCTTGAAAACTCCAGTTTGACGAACACAAGCAGTGCGACCTTGAGAGCAAATCGTTTGATAGTTGCCTCCAGTTCTGGTGTTGGTAGCGAACAGTCGAGAATAAATACAGATATAAATCAACTAACTATTTTGAACAATTCTTCTGATATCTATTTAAATGAAGCTAATGATATCCAGTTGATGAATGTTTCGACTAGCGGTGTACTGAACCTGTTGGCTGGCAGGGATGTTACGCAGTCTAATAGCTCAATTTTAACTAGCAATAATGATTTTATTATTAGTAGTGGAAGAAATATTACTCTTAACAGAAGCAATCAACTTTCAGGAGATGTCAGTCTGATAGCTGGAAGTAATATCGAGTTTGTAAATAGTCTTGCGACTAACTTCGAGCGAATCGAAGCAACAAATTTGAACCTGTCTATTAACGGTGATATTACCGACTCAGGAAATATTATTGTGACTTCAACTACTATTCTTGACGCTAATGGAAGCGATATTTTGCTAGATAGCAGCGGAAATAATTTCAATAATCTCAGTGTGAATTCAGCTGAGAACTTGCTTTTGAGCGATATTGGGCAACTGACATTGAACAATATGAATGTTGCAAATCGAATTGAAGTAAATGCTGAAAACGTGACAGTCTCGCAAGATATTTCCACAAATGAAATGCTGTTTAATGCCTCTGGAACAGTTCAGCTCAATAGTGACTTAACTACAAATAATGGCGATTTAGTTATAAGTGCTTCGACTATTGGACAAAACGGTGCTTTGTTAAGTGCAGCAGATATTGCATTGAGTGCAACGCAAAATATTTTAATGTCTGAGGGTGCTTCTAGTGTGACCTCTAGTGGAGATATTCGCTATGTTGCCGGCAATAATTTAAATATAAGCTCATTGCAGTCATCGAGCGGAGAAGTTCAACTCGAGGCAACAAATGGTGCGGTGTTTGACGCCAATGGCGCACTGGATAATATTGTAGCCAGTAGAGCTGAAATTATTGCCCACAGCGGAATAGGCGCAACCGATGCGTTGGAAACTCAGCTTTCAAATCTTTTTGCTGAAAATGATGAAGGAGCTATTAGATTTAATAACCGCGGAAGCATTGTTCTTGAGCGGTTGGCAACATTAGGTAATATTGAGTTTAATAACTCAGACATGGACGGAAGTGATATCTATTTCATGGCTAACAGCGTGGATGCCGGTTACGATGTTGGTGTATTAACAATGACCACCGAGGGAGGAAGCTTTCTTGGGCTTGGAGCTATCCCCAGTTTTGAAAATGCTGATATCGTAGCGCGCGAGGCTAGTTTTATTGATACTTTGCGTTTAGGAACTTTTGGTGGTTTCGATCGTCCTTTGGTACTAAGAATTCGAGACTCAGTGATTATCAGTGTACGAACCAGTTTGAACCCGTTGTTTTCTGATCCTCAGCCGGAGATAAATACAAGTGATTCATTATTCAGTTTTAGCTCGTTTGATACCATCGCTGCGATCGCTGGTGGTCAATTCGTTGTAGTTGAAGAGCTGGAAGACGTCGACCCTGCAATTTTTACAGATGTTCGCAACTATAATCATGATGAAGTAGCTGTTAAGTTACCTCGGGATCAACTTTACGAAGATGAAGAAGACACAATGGTTGGTGCTGGTAGCTTGTAATCTGGGAAAGACGT
The DNA here is from genome assembly GCF_015687155.1 of Aliikangiella sp. G2MR2-5. Lineage (GTDB taxonomy): Bacteria > Pseudomonadota > Gammaproteobacteria > Enterobacterales > Kangiellaceae > Aliikangiella. Next base: position 638,829 of record NZ_JADPQF010000001.1, read on the forward strand.
TTTCAAACAATAATCAAATGTAGTTTAAAAATTTAGGGATTTTAGTTCGGTTTAGCCGAACTGTGACAAAGATAATAAATGCTATGATGTTTTTTCGATTAAGTCGAACAGTTGTACTGTGCGCAATTTTGACTGGGATGGCTCAATTTTCTATATGTGCAAAAGAGCTGAAATTACCCAGTATTACAGAAGTACCCGAGCTTAAAAAAGAGACTATGCTTAAGGATCTCGATATTCCTGCTGTTCGAGATAGAGATCCAGATCCTAATGCCGGCCCACGTTTATCCGTTAAAGAGTTTAGATTACAAGGGATTGTAGAGTACCCTGAGTTGGGGATTACTCGTAACGAAATCGGTAAGATAGTTGAAGATATTCGGTTTGATATGATGGGGGAAGGTAAACTACTAGAGTCTGGATACACACTTGAAGAGTTATCTCAAGTTTCTGATCTAATGGCTGATATTGAAAGCGAAGTTAAGGACCGTCATGTTGGCCCCCTTGAAGTGCAAAAGCTTGTTTGGTTGGTTAGAGAACAGATGTCGAAGCGCGGTGTTACGCTTGGAATGATTGAAACTGTAGCCGATCGAATCACAAGGTATTATCGACAGCACGGATTTATTTTGGCGAAAGCCTATATTCCACAACAACAGGTCAGGGATGGTGTCGTTACGCTCAGTTTACTTCTAGGCGTATTAGGGGAAATCCAAGTTAATAATAGTGAACTTTATCAGGATAAGTGGCTGAGTGATGCCTTTTCTGATGTTATGACAAAGCCTGTAACAAGTGATGCGATAGAAGAGAGACTGTTTCTCTTAAATGATTATCCGGGACTGGTTACACAGGGTTTTTTTGAAGCGGGATCACAAGTTGGTGATACACGTTTGAATATTAATGTGAGAGCGCAGGACTGGTATACCTCAAATCTTCGTGTTGACAACCATGGAACCGACGAAACAGGCAAAAATCGCCTATACGCTGAGTTTCTTTGGAATAATCCTACGGGAACAACAGATCAACTTCATTTCGGTGCACTTGCAGCCAGTGGTGAGTCAAAAACTACTTATGGTCAAATACGTTATAAAACTAATATTTTTGGTCCACGGATTAATACAAGTATCGGATATGCCAGCAATGCTTTTGTTTTAGGACGAACTGATTCTGAAGCAATTAATGCGTTAGATATTGAAGGTGAAACTAATATTTCAGACTTTACCTTAAAATATAAAATGAAACGAAGTCGAGTAGAAAATTATTCGATCAATTTTGGGTATGAAAATATTGAATCGATTATACGCTTGGGTGGAATTTCTGGAATTATGGATGACGAGGTCAATAATGCATATATCGGATTTGATTTTGAAATGCTGCAAGAAACTAAGAAAATGCTTCATCAGGGGAATCTTCGTATTAAAAGCGGCGAATTCGTTGTTGGTCAAGATGGAGGGCAGGATGAAAGTTATTCCATGTTACTGGCGGACTATTCATTATTAACATTCTGGACGATTCCATTTACCGAAATTGAAACACGAGCCATTATACGAGCTTCTTTACAGTATACGGATGACATTCTTTCTTCAGTCAACCGCTTTAGTCTTGGTGGCCCAACCAGAGCCAGGGCTTTTGAGGCCAAAGTGTTTTCTGCCGACTCCGGAATCTACGCGGGGTTGGATCTATTTTTCAATGCGCCTGACTTTATGGACGTGAAAATTGGTGATGGTACTCTAAAGGATATGATTGCACCTTTTGTTTTCATCGATTTTGCTTATGGAGAAGCAAAGAGTCTGGCCAGTTCCAGCGTAAACGCGGTGGCATCAACAAAAGCAGAAATTGCGAATTATGGAGTAGGACTTCAATTCTCGTTTTCTTCGGATCTTAGCGCCAAGTTACAGATTTCCAGTTCGGCTCGAGAAGAATACAGGACTCCAGATGGCTTTGAACTGGATACCGGAGAAAGTGATGCGGGTGTGCTTTTCGAGCTTCAATACAAACTCTAAATTATTATTTGGTTCAAACAAATAGATTTAATTCGCCGATGCATGTGGTTTGGTTATTTAATAAGAACTTGAAAATAGCCTCAAAGTGTAATGTCATATGAGTGATTGACGCTGTATTACCTGATGGTAAACCTGTACCGTACCGGACGCAACGATTATTAAAATGGGGAAAATAAATAAAGACAAAGTTGACCCGAAATTCGCTGATGAAAAGGGCTAATCCAAGTTTCTCGATGAATACATCACAAATACTGGAAAATACAATCTTTAATATTTTACCGCCAGGAAATTTTTTTGCTCTTTCTAGAGTCGTTAAAAAGTTCAAATAAACACCGTATTTAATCGGAAGCATATAAAATCTTGCCTGGAGCCTTGTCAGTAAAGGCAAAACCAGATTCTGAACGTTGGGGAATCTAATAACCGACTTGTTTGAAATATCTCAAAAAAAACTGAAAAATACCCCAAATGGGTGATGTTGGCCCTCATGCTTGATTGATATATTACACACCAAGGAAGGCGAAATGCCTAACGAATTTTTAAGTTAATTATTTTATTTAAACGATGGAGTAAACAACATGGCTATTTATTTAGAGTTTGAAGGAATCAAAGGTAATGTAACTGCAGAAGGTTTCAAAGGTCAAATCGCATTGCTTTCTTGTAATTTTGGTGTATCTCGTGGAATTTCCATGGAGCCTGGTAATCTTTCTAATCGTGAAGCAACACGTCCATCATTGAGTGAGATTTCTATATCCAAAGAAGCTGACACTTCTGTTATTGCTCTTTTCAAAGAGTCTGTAACCGGTGATGCGGGCAAGACAGTTAAAATCCGTTTTGTACGTACTGGCGCGGATAAAGTTCAGGAATACATGATTTACGAGTTGGAAAACTGTTTAGTAAGCAGCTACTCAATGTCTGCAAATGGCGATGACGCTCCAATTGAAAATTTAACCTTAAGCTTTGCTAAGTTTATGGTTACTTACAAAGATACTGACGAAAAAATGGGTGTTGGGAGTCAGCAAGTTGCGGGTTACAGCCTTACTGATGGTAAACCTGTTTAATTCAAAAGATTACATAGGTAATGAAAACCCGACACATGAATTTGTGTTGGGTTTTTTTGTACTCGCTTTAATTGCTTATTCTGCCCCGAAAAGCTTATTTATGTTAACGATGTATGATTTCTGTACAATGTTATTCGCGCTTTATAGGTTTGCTGTTATAATTTCCCCAGTCAAAAAGTAGTTTGCTTAAATTTTAATATTTAACCTGCATAGTCGAGGTTCATCTCATCTCATCTCATCTCATCAATGAAATGAATATTATTTGATGATCATGCCCGTAGGACATATATTGACGCCTAATTGACTCACACAAGATATATCTATGCTAATTTAGTATCCATTATTAAGGATGATAACTGACCTTGAACTCAAAAGTTTTGCAAGAGAAAGTTGAAACCAAGAAATTAAAAGAATTTATCAAAGTCTTGCCCATTGCAGCAATAGGTGGCCTGCTTCTGGCGAGTATCATAAGTCTTGGAATGAACGAATTTTTGCCTCAAGAAGTTTGGGAAAGCTGGTTAATGCTCGTCATTATAGGCAGTATACTTCAAATTCTAATCAGCGCATTTTTTATGCGTGCAAACGAAAAGATTGACCAGATTTTTTCAATGAAATGGCGCGGAATTATTGCCATAAGTTGTGTGTGGAGCGGCCTAGCCTGGGGAGGAGCGCTATCTGCTTTTTACCCTCTATTAAAGGTTTCGGAACAGCCATACTTGATCGTAATTTATGTAATAGCGCTTTCTTGCCATTACCCTGTGTTAATGAATTTTTTTAAGCTTTTCTGCTTATTTGCCATAGCATTGGCTACACCCTTTATGTTCATGCTAATTCAATCCGATGTTTCAAATTCCTGGTTATCATTAATTATTGGCTATCTTGGGGTTATGGTACTTTTTTCCGCCTGGGCTAGCAAAAAAGCCAAAGAACGGATTCAATTACAGTATGAGTTATTCGAACAAAATCAAAAAGTGGAAGCTGCTAATGAAAGTAAGTCAAAGTTTCTCGCTTCTGCCAGTCATGACTTGAGACAACCTTTACAAGCCTTAGGTTTCTATATTGTCATGCTCTCTGACTATTTAAGAGAACCTAGGAAAAAAGCCCTTTTTGATAAAACCCTTAAAGCTTATCAAGCACTGGAGAATTTATTAAATCAATTGCTCAATATTTCCAAGCTTAACGCAAATCTTATTGATATTAATGAAATCGATTTTTCTGTAAAAGAACTTTTCAGCAAGTTGAAAAATGATTATGAGATGCAGGCGTTAGATATGGGCCTAAATATTGAGTTCGCTTCTCAAAATGAATATGTTTATAGTGATATTACCAGCGTGGAAAGAATTTTAAGAAATTTGATAGAAAATGCCCTTAGGTATACCAAGTTTGGATTTGTTAAAGTCAGCTGCATTCAAGAGCAAGACTATTTGAAGTTTGATGTAGCTGATACTGGAATTGGTATAGAAAATAACCATCTTGATAAGATCTTTGATGAGTTTTATCAAGTGAAAAATCCCGAGAGAGACCGTAGTAAAGGTTTTGGGTTGGGACTTTACGCTGTTGCTAGACTGGCAAAATTGCTGGGAACCGAAATTGATGTCGAATCCCAGATAGGAAAGGGGAGTCGCTTTACTTTAAGGTTACCGGTAGGAAAAGAACCCGTTTCTCTAAATGAGTTTATATCTTCAAATACTGTTTCAGATAATGTTTTATTCGAAAAAGTGGTATTACTGGTAGATGATGATGATGTCGTACTAGACAGTATTTCAAGATTAGTTTTGAGTTGGGGTTGTCTGGTGTTAACAGCAGACTCTTATGAGGAGGCTGTTGAGTTGATTACACAAGAAGAAATAGTTCCTGACTTTCTGATTGTTGACTATCGGCTGCCTAATTATTACACAGGCGTTGAGCTGGTTGAAACAATAAGAGAACGTTGTCATTGCACAATTCCTGCGGTAATTCTGACTGGAGATACAGGAAAAGAAAGCCTGAGTGACATTAATCGCTCAGGAATAAAGCTATTGCACAAGCCTGCAGATCCGAAGATTCTCAAATCACGAGTTAAATCTCTCTTGGAAAGTGAGCAGAAAGTACCAGGTTAGTATTTCAAAACTATTTTTCAGCCAATGCTCAGATTAAACCGTATTTAACTGCAAGGAAGCCTGCTTCAGTTCTATTGGAAGCGTTTAGTATTTTTAGAATATTTTTTACATGAACAGAAATTGTGTTTTTAGAAATGTTAAGCTTGTCTGCAATTTCCTGATTACTAATCCCCTGTGCCATCAGCGATAAAACCATTTTTTGTCTTTGTGTTAAGTTATCAAGACTTTGTGCTCCCATCGCTTCACCCCTTTCGATCTCTGAAGCTACACTGGGAGGTAAATAGCTTCTACCCCGAAGGACTGTTTTTATTGCATTCATGAACTCTGTATTTCCTACTGTTTTAGGTATATAGGCGTTTATATCATAGCTCATAATATTACGAATAAACTCAGGTCTTTCTTCACCGGAAATTACTGTCACAGGAATTGATGGGTATCGGCTTTTTATGCTCCTGATATTCTCTACAGGGGAGGAGGATTGCAAATGTAGATCGAGCAAAATCATATCAGGTTGTTCAAATTCAGCCAAAATATTTAAAGCTTGAACTAGGTCTTTCGCCTGGTAAAGGATGATATCTGGATATTCTTTGTGCAGCAACATTGAAATGCCATCTCGAAACATATCATGATCATCGACAAGCAATATTTTCAAAACCGGATTCCTTTTTATTTGGTTTCATCGAGACGAAATAAAAATCGATATATACCGTCAAAATTCTCTGAATTCCAGGGCGATTAATTTTTCAGAGAGATAAGGGGTCAATTCTATACTTTTGTTCAAAGTTCGTCTCAGTTAAATTGGTGATTAACATCACAAATAACCCTTTCTAAGTATTGTTTTGACCCAAAAACAAAGATAACATTTAACCCGTTAGCTCAATTCAGTATAGGACCCAAAAAATTTGGCGTTAGCGGGTATTTGAAGACTTTTTAGCGGATTTTTTGGATAAATGGAAGCATTACTGAAATATTTATTTCAGTTAGAGATAGAGTAAAATATGAGCCCTTTCACTCAGGAAAATCATTTAATTTCAATTAGCGATTTCTCTCTTGGAAAAGATACCTTTCTGCTTACTAGATTCGAAGGAAGTGAATATGTTTCCAGGCCTTTTGAATTTCAAATAGAGGTTCTTTCGGAGAATCATCAAATTTCTCCTGATGATGTTGTTGGAAAAAACGCCACTATTACTATCAATAATAATCAAAAACGTAAATTAAACGGCTTTATTAAGACCTTTTATCTCGACGAAGTGAAAGCGCATAATTTGCGATGCTACAAAATGACTATGGTTCCCTGGCTATGGTTTCTTAAAAAGAACAATAATCACAGAATATTTCAGGAAAAGAATGTTAAAGATATAGTTTCTCAGATTTTCAGTGATTTAGGTTTTAGAGATTTTAATTTTAAAGCCGCTGGAGGAGAGAAGCGAGAGTATTGTATTCAACATAATGAGAGTGATTTCCAGTTTGTATCGCGTCTACTTGAAGAAGAGGGGATCGCATACTATTTCAAGCATGAGGATGGAAAGCACATATTAAACCTGGTTGACCAAAAAAATGCTTATGAGGTTTGCTCAGAAACTGAATTAGATTACGCACAAGGTAGTAATACAGAAGCTCAGATCAGTAAATGGGTTAGAGCGTTCGAATTTCGTAAAGGTGCATGGACATTAAATGACTATAATTTTAAGGAACCGGCTAATTCATTAATAGCTACAACCAGTAGTACCAGTAAATTTCTTAATAATAAAAAGTTTGAGCACTACGAGTATCCAGCACTCTATACGCCTGAAGTGGGAAGTGCATTAATCAAAACGCGGCTCGATGCAGAAGAAGTTGCTCGAGAGACAATCCTTGGAGAAAGTGACTGTAGTACTTTCTATGCAGGCGGTCGGTTCTCTGTTAAGAATCATGCGCATAAAGATGAAAAAGGCGAGTATATCCTAACTGGAGTTCATCATCACGCTGTAGATGAGACTTACGTCAATAGGAGCCAGGACGCCAACGTCTCATATAAAAATGATTTTACCTGTATTCCTTCCAAGGTACACTTCCGGCCAATACAAATTCATTTCAGACCTGAAATGAAAGGGCCTCAATCAGCAATAGTTGTTGGTCCTTCTGGTGAGGAGATCTATGTTGATGAATATGGACGAATTAAAGTTCAGTTTATTTGGGATAGAGATGGTAAGCTTGATGAAAATAGTTCATGCTGGATTCGTGTTGCCCAAATGTGGGCCGGGAATCAGTGGGGGAGTTCATTTATTCCTCGTATTGGACATGAAGTCATTGTCTCATTTTTGGATGGAGATCCTGATCGTCCTTTAGTAACAGGGAGTGTATATAACGGAAAGAATAAACCACCTTTTTCGTCGAAAACACAAAGCGGTATCAAAACTCGCTCGACTAAAAAAGGTACCGCGGATAATTACAATGAAATTCGCTTCGACGATAAGAAAGATAGTGAACAAATCTATATTCATGCAGAAAAGAATATGGATACACAAGTCGAAAATGATGAAACACTTACAGTTGATAATGATCGCACCAAGCATGTAAAACATGATGAAAACTCTACTATTGATAATAATCGAAACAAGTCGGTCGGTAAGAATCAATCTGAAGATATCGGTGAAAACAAATCAATAAATGTAGGTAAAAATCATACTGAGTCTATCGGCAAGAATGCCACTATAGATGTCGGTGAAAATGAAACTTTCAGTGTTGGTAAAAACATTGACATTAGTATAGGTGATAACCACACAGAAAACGTTGGCAAAAATATGACTATTTCTGTAGGTAAAGACTTACAGGAAACGGTTAGTGGAAAGTACAGTGAAGCTGTAACTAAGGAGTATGGACTTAAAGCAAAGTCCATAACCATGCAAGCAGATGACAAAATTACACTGAAAACTGGTTCCGCGCAGATCGTAATGAAAAGCAATGGTGACATTACGATTAGTGGTAAAAACATTAATGTTAAAGGGTCTGGAAATGTCGTTTTGAAAGGCAGTAAGGTTTCAGCGAATTGATCATGATTTTCATTATTCATAAAAAGTAGTAATTGTAGATGGATATTAAGCAAACAGATTTGTATGAAGAGCCTACTGTTGTTGATAAGCAGACAATAGCTCCCGGAGAAATTGTCATCGGAGAGCTAAGAGGCTTTGATGAAGAGAGTCGACCTTTAGTTTGTTTTGGTGAGAATTATAAAGTACCCATCGCAGCTCTTTCGACTGTCTCTGTAAATCGAGAACATATCAACAGGCAGGTTGCATTGCTGTTTAACAATGGCGACCTTAATAAACCGGTCATTATGGGACTCATTCACAGTCCATTGCTAGATATTCTTAACAACATTGAAATTGTTGACTCTTCACTAGAAAGCGAAAATGGCGAGATTGATCCGCTAGAAGACGTTGACGCCAGTCAGGCTCAAAAAAACAAAAATGAAAACGTTAAGAGCATTGAAAACACAGCTTATGTTGATGGAAGAAAAGTGATAATTGAAGGACAAGAAGAAATTGAATTAAGGTGTGGAGAAGCAAGTATTCGGCTAACGAAAGCCGGAAAAATACTTATTCGTGGCAAATATTTGCTAAACCGCTCGTCAGGTGTTAATCGGATCATGGGTGGTTCTGTTCAGGTAAATTAGCTTTATCCAATCCAGTAGATGCTTCTTATATTACTAAACTAAATTAGACATAAAAAAGTGCTTCATCAACTATATCGATATTTATCAGGTCCCATGTAGAAACAATGCTTCAGCTAAAAAATACGACACCATTTGCCAGCAATGTTGCTCTTTTTCCCAACGAACATGGAATAGATACTCTTTATACCATGGTTAAAGCAAGCTTTCGTTTAGAAAATGGTTGGGTATTAGCTGACGAGCAAATTCCTCCTCAGGCTGAGGATGAATACTGGGGCGAGCCTTCTGCTTCTAGTTTAAGACTGGCTTCTGATTTTCATACAGGAAAATTAGCGACAGACATCATCATGCTTGGTAATGCTGTTGCGCCGAATGGACAGATGGTCAGTCAACTTGATGTCGAAGTAAATGTAGGGAATATTTCAAAGAGCGTAAAAGTTTTTGGGGACAGGATATGGAAGAATGGTGCAATTACTACTGCAAAACCATTTAACTCCATGCCTGTTGTTTATGAAAGAGCTTTTGGAGGTATTCATCAGTTAGATGACGAGTCTATTTTGGCTGAAGAAAGAAACCCTGTAGGTCGTGGATTTCAGGGAAAAAGAAGTGCTTCTCAGATGGAAGGGACGTTATTGCCAAACATAGAAGATCCTGATGAGCTGATTCAATATCCTTCGGACAAGCCAAAACCTGTAGGCTTTGGATGTTGCTCTCCAGACTGGTTGCCCAGAAGATCTTTTGCCGGTACCTATGACGAACGATGGCAAAAGACTCGAGCCCCTTATTTACCAAAAGACTTTGATAGTCGCTTTTTGAATGTAGCGCATCCAGATTTGATTTATAGCGGTTTCATTCAAGGGGGAGAGTTTTTTTCCATTAAGAGTATGCATCCTGATGGAGAGATAACAGGTGAATTGCCCCGTGTTTCGATGCAGTGTGAAATTAGTGTTGCAGGCAACAAGCACAGGCTTCCATTCTTTATGGAAACGTTAATTTTTGAACCAAATCTAAAGCAAGTTTCTATGGTCTGGAAAGCTATATTTGAGTGTGATAAACAAGCTTTAAAGGTCAGTGAAATTGGTATCAAGTTTAATCGATAGATGAATCTGCGAGTCGCTGAATTCAATTTGAGAAGGTAGGAAATATTTATGGCGCAAACGACATTTGCCAATACCAGAGGGATAGCCCATAAGGGTAGCGGAGGAATGAGTCCAGTATTTCCTGATGTATGTAAAACTCCAACTCCAGGGGGACCGGTTCCCATCCCTTATCCCAACATAGGTAAGTCTTCTGATACATCAAAAGGACCCAAGTCGGTTAAAACAGATAAGAAAATGCCTATGGTGAAAGGCGCCGTATATTCTACCAGTACTGGAGACGAAGCTGGTACCGCCGGGGGAGGCGTCATTAGTGGCAAGACTAAAGGTGAATGCGAGTATATGATGTACTCATTCGATGTTAAGTTTGAAGGAAAAAATGTTTGTCGTATGGGGGATCCACTTTTCCACAATAAGAAGAATATTATGGGCTAACCCGAATTGCGCTATGAATATAATAAAAAAATTAACATCAAAATTTCAGGAAGTACCCAACAGTGCGTTTAGGGATATTTATGAACAGCATGTAACTGACGCATCGTTTTTATGGTTGTTAAGGTGTGTTGGCCTATCACAACCCCACTATAGTCAAGAAGATTTACTTGAATTAGAGAATAGAATAGAAGCCCATCTTGACGGATTAATGACCGCACTAGATATTTCGTGGGATGTTTGTCTTGAGGCTTTAGATTACGAACAGCCAGGAGAAATATTTACCGTCGCCGTGGTTGCTTTTCGCTCGCGAGATATCGAAAAAATCAAGACTGCAGTATTCGCGGGTTTGAAGTCACCGGAAACTATTAAAGGACTGGTATCGGCTATGGCCTGGTTGCCGCAAACTTTGGTAGCTGAATGGATGTATAAATTTCTGGGGAGTAAGAACCTTGAACATAAATACCTTGCTGTCAGTGTTTTTAGTGTACGTAGAGAGTTTCCAGGTGAGATGCTAACAAGCTTATTGAAAAGAGAAGACTGTTTGGCTCACAAACCGCTAAGGGCAAGAATGCTTCGACTTATCGGAGAGTTGAAACGATTTGAGTTGCGTTGGGCATTGGATGAAGCCTATGAAGATGAGGATCCTGAAGTTAAGTTTTGGGTAAATTGGTCAACTTTGATGCTTGGCGATAAAACAGCCGCTCCACAGCTACAAAACTATTTAAGGGAAGATTGTCAGTTAAAACTGATTGCTATGAATACCGCTTTTAGATCACTGTCGATTGACAAAGCTAGAATGTGGATCTCTAAAATGGCTGTCGAACAGAAGTCAGCGAGATTAGTGATAGAAGCGACGGGGGTATTGGGAGACCCTCATGCGATACCTTGGCTTATCGAGAAAATGCGTAAAGTCGAGACTGCCAGGCTGGCAGGGGAGGCTTTTTCAATGATTACTGGTATCGACTTAGAAAAATATGGCTTGGCGATAGATGCTCCTGAAGACATTTCAGTTTTACCAACGGATGACCCTGAGGACAAGGATGTTAGTATGGACCCTGATGAGAATTTGCCATTTCCGGATGTTGATAAAGTTGCATTAACGTGGCAGAAATATGGAGGCAAGTATCAGGTTGGAAAGCGATATTTCATGGGAAAAGAAATTTGTGAATCAATGTTGCAAGAGAAACTAAATTCAGGTTTGCAAAGACAAAGAATTGCTGCTGCTTACGAATTAGCTTTATTAAATCCGCAGGTCCCATTGGTTAATATTAAAGCGAGGACCGAGCGATGAATCAATTGGAGCAGCTCTATATTGCTGCTACAGGAATGATCACTCCGGTCGGAATGAGTACTGAAATGACTGCAGCATCGATACGAGCTGGAATCAGTGCTTATCAGGACTCGGTGTATATCAATAAAAATGACAAACCAATAAAAACTTCATGGGTTCCAAATGAAGCGCTCCCCCCATTAGATGAAGAGTTAATGCAATATAGGCTAAATGGGGATGTAAAAAGAATTATCAGGCTATGTCATGCCGGATTGAATGAAGTTTTACAAACAGTCTCTATTCAAGAGCCGCTCGCTTTAGTGTTAGCCGGTCCCGAGAACATTCCTGCTCGTTCAACGCCAATCGCGCCCAATATTATAGAGTATTTAAAGCTTCAAACTAAGTTTGATTTTGATATGGAAGCGAGTCGATATGCAGGAACTGGCCGTGCAGGTGTTATTGAAGCTATTAATTACGCTTTTAAATACCTGTCCCAGGAAGGAAATGATTGTATTTTAGTCGGTGGTGTTGATACTTTTAGTAACCCAGGCATCTTAAGCCGGTTGGATAGCGAGAATAGAGTTTTGGCTTTAGGAGTATCCGATGGCTTTGCCCCAGGAGAAGGGGCTGGATTCCTATTGTTATGCAAGCAGTACGATATATCTTACCTACCGGTAGCCTTATCCCTACCTGGTATAGCAAAAGAGGCAGGGCATCTTTATGCAGAAGATGAACCTTACATGGGGGAAGGGTTGGCGAAGGCGTTTGAAAAAGCATTAATCCCCGTTAACGATAGCAAAGTAGAGCGCATTTATTCCAGTATGAACGGTGAGAATTTCTTTGTTAAAGAGCTTGGCGTTGCGTCAATACGAAACGCTGAAAAGTTTTCGCAAAGTTATGAAGTGATCCATCCAGCGGATTGTTATGGCGATATTGGGGCTGCGACCGGAGCCGTTTTGCTAGGAGTGAGTGCTTTGGATGCTATTAAGAGCTTAAAGACCGGTAATCAGCATTTGGTTTATTGCTCATCGGATCTTGAAAAGCGAGCAGCGGTTTGCTTGACTGCAATCTAATGTCTGGTTGCGGCTGTAAATTTGAACTGGAATCGAAGAGACGCAGATATGACTCAAATTGGTGAAAAAATTCAGATACATTTAGATAATCCAGATAGTGAGGATTGTCCGTTTTGTCCAGGGAAAGAGACTAAACATGAGTGGAAGACTTTTAAAGGTGCTGACAATGATGGCGGTATATTAAGAGAAGCCATGAATAACCCCAAAAGGTGTAACTACGCTCATCAGTCTGGTGCCAGGCCTAAAGATGGTAAATATCCCAATCAAAATATCAGTGAAGAACGGCCGAGTCCATCACCTATATTTGAAAATTCAGAGCACGGAGAGTATGGCAATGAAGCTCATCACTGCATAAGTGGAAATGAAATAATGAAGGGACACGCTATAGAAAAGGCAATAACCAAGGGCGATAAATATAAAGGCGACACAGGCTATACGATCAACAATGGAGACAACGGTGTATTTCTGCCTTCCTATCCAAAAAAATATAGTGGGAAGTGGGGAGTAAAAAGTGATTCTGAGAAGTATAAGATTATGAAACTTGCTATGGATGCGGGAAAAGGGCAGGTTCATATAGGTGGTCACAAGGGGCATGGTATTGATGGATACTGTGAGTCCTATCCTGACGAGATCAAAAAGCGACTAACTTTATTGAAAGATAGAGTTGGAGAAAAAAGTGAAGAATGTCCTTTCTGTGTTGAAAGTAGTGGGAAGCCAAAAAAACCTTTTGTTCCTCCTTACAAAGTTAATCAATGGCTTGATAATTTATCAAAGAACATAGAAAAAAAGCTAACTTCGTCCCCCAGTACCTGGCCATACTTTATTTCAAAATATGCAAAGAAATATTTTAAGGAACTTTCGCAAGCTGCGGCCGATCCGTTAGATGATCTATAAACGCTTTAAATGTGGGAAAAATAATGTATTACATTCTTAAAAATAACTTACTGTTAGATACAGACTATAGAGTAAACGAGCCGAGCGATATATCAGAAGATATTAGCTTTATGAAAGGGAGCGTAATAAATCAAAAAATTGAGCAGCCAATTATTTACTCTACAGATGCGACTCACGGAGCCAAAATGTTGGATTTTAAAGACTGTAGTTTCCCATTGATGTCAGAAAAATTTGTAAGTTTATTGCAGGAAGCGGGAGTAGACAACTTGCAACTTTTTCCGGCAATTGTAAAAAGCGATGTTGATGGTACTATTTGGGATAATTATTTCGCAGTTAATATTTTGGGGGTTATTCAATGTGCGGATCTTTCCAATTCTATTTACTCTGAATTAATGCCTGGATCTTATATTTTTGATGAGCTTGCAATTGATGCCGAAAAAGCCAACGATGCTTTACTCTTTCGATTGTATGAAGATAAAGCTACTATCATCATTCACAGGGATGTTGGTCGACATGTTAAATCACAGGATCCCGACAAGAAGCTTTTAGGGTGGACTGTTGGAAAAATTATTCAGTGATCCGGTTTTAGTATCTAGATAATGTATTATATTTTAGTCAACGACGTCGTTGCAAATATAGATATATCGCTAAGCGAACCTAATGGGCTGCCGCTTGATGTAATTTTTATTATTGAAAATCATCCTGATAAATAATTGCCAGGCTGGGAAGCTGATAGCATCATCCAATAGAACTCTTCGCACTACTTGGCTTTTTCTGAAATAGTTTTTTGCAACGTGGCTATAGAGTTTTGATATTGCTCCGGTGTTATCGGATCGAATAGATCTCCATATAAACTATGAAGAACTAGTTGCTGCGCTTTTTCTTGGCCTGCAGAATTGTCACTTTTTTTCCATGGCACTATAAATAACATTTTAGGTAGTTCTTTATTACCATGAATTTTTAGTGTCTTTAGTTTTATATTGCGATTGTCGGCGGCTTTAACTGGCTCCATTGGATTTAATCCTAATAAGATAGCCCCCGATAGTGCAATGATTAGAATTTTAATATTTTGACGTATCAACATTTTTTTATTTCGCTTGTTCTATTGCCGATTCAATTCCTGACAACCAGTCGGCAGTATTTGAGTCTTCGGCGCCAGCTGTTTCCAGATACTTTTTATAGTGCTTTGCGGCATTATAATTGTCCTGCAAATAAACTTCGTACAGCAAGGCCAGGTTGAAGTGAGCGTTGGAATATCCCTCTTTCAACTCAATAGCTTTCTTTAAATACTGCTCAGCTTCAATAATTTTTCTCTCATCAATTGAAATCAATCCCAACAAGTTATGGGCTTGCGGAATGTTGGGGTCTATCTTTATAGCCTTTTCTAAAAAATTCCTGGCTTCACTCTGTTTGTTTCTGATAAAGCGGATTAGCCCTAAATTTGCAACTGGTCCAGCTTTGTTTGGGACCTCTTTAGCAAGAATAATAAACAATTCTTCTGCCGAATCAAAGTTTTCAGCCTTTAGAGCTGCCAGAGCGGTTTCAAATTTTTGATGATATTCCCTAGTCGTCGAGTTATTAGTTGTTTGAATGGTCGATTGTCCAGGTGAAAAAGACTGGCAGCCGACAACGACAATTGCACATAGATAGAAAAAAGTTCTTAGAAATATTTTTATTTGGTTGCTAAGTCGTTTCATCGAAAGTCTTCCATAGCTATTTTGATGTTTGTATAAAACCATCGATCTTACTTTTTCTCGCATATTTGGTTGGAAACAGGCTTTTTAGTTCAGAGAGGCTTAGGGCTATCCATTGATCGAATATCCCTGTATTTATTCTGGACAAATTTATCTCATGGAATTCAATAGCTTTATCCTCAAATGGATAAGCCTGATCTTCTAATAATACATTATATTGTTCCAGCTCATCGTCATTCAAATTTGTGGGACGTTCAGAGTTCAATAATGCTTGACTAAAATCTGCGTAAAGTAATGCTATTCCATATGTAGACTCTGTGGTTACATCAGGTATTCCATATGAAGAAGCCTTACCATAATATTCAACCGCTTTTTGCATGGTTGCTTTTTTAGTTTTCAAACTTTTGTTTAAAGGGATAGATAGTTTCTGCGATGAGAATCTGACTTTTTGTTCTTTTGCGAGTTCGAGTAGTGTGATCGCTGCGATATATCTTGTTCTATCAGTTTTCTCTGAAGGGGAGGCATTTTTATCTGCCTTTAGTATACGGTTTCTCCAGGTGTTAAGGAGCTTTTTGTTGCCTAACTTCTGATATATCTCGATAAGCCTGTGAAGAGCTTCCATGTATTGATCAAAGGGCTTCTTATAGCTATTTGCATATTTTGATAAGGAGCGAGCCGCAGAAAGGTGCTTGTCTTGCGAACTGTAAAGTTCAGCTGCTTGCCACAGTGCCGCCATTTTTACTTCCTTGTTCTTCTCAAAGTCAGAAATTTTTTCAAACTGTTCGGCTGCTTTATCTTTCTTTTCAAGTTTCAAATAAGCAAGTGATAGCTTCTTGGTTACTTCTCCATTGAATTTATGCTTGGGGTATAATGATTGAAACTGTCTAATTGCCTCCACTGCATCATTCCATCTGTTATTTTCCATCAACATTGCTATTGCATCGTACATGCCAGTTGCTGCAATTTCGTTGTCAGCGGTAACAACTGATATTCTCATAAAGTGGTTTATAGCATCGTCAACCCTTCCTAGTGCTTTCATTTCCTTGCCCTGAGAATAAATTGCTAGAGCTAATCGATTACTAAAATCTACCCGGTTTTTACTGCTTAATTGAGTTCGGTTTAGTAGTGCTGAATAAGCAGATTCTGAGGATTCATATTGATTAAGATGAAAGTGAGATTGAGCTTTTAGTATATCAATTTTCAGCTGATTCTCCTTAGTAACTGCTTTGAGAGGCAAACTTGTAATGTCTATGGTTTTAGAAAATAGCTTGTTTTCATATGCAAGCTGTGCCGTATTTACAGCAATATCATCACTTCTCTGATCGTTGGAGTACATCTGAATGAAAAGTGGTGCGTAGGTCAATTGTTTTTTTAGAAATATACTCTTATTAACACCAGAAGCCCGGTGGTAAAGATTATTGCTGATTGCCAGGGTTTGATATGCAGAATCCTTATTCAAAACCAACTCACCATCGAATGCCGCTTTTTCATAATAGGATAATGAGCTTTTCAAGTCTCCGCTAGAGCGTAATAATTCAGCGTATCGAAAGTAGACTCCTTCACTCAGTGCAGTATCCTTGTAATGTTTAAGGTATCGGTTGTACCAGATTTTTGCCGATTGCATATCTAAATTGGACTTATTCTGCTGATATCTTGAGTGAAAATGTTCGGCGGTAAGCAATATATAATTTTTCAAAGCGAAGCTGATCTGGTTATATTTAATTTTACCTGACTCTACCCTAAGCCAATATTTGTTTGCCGGATTAAATAGAGAATAAAATCTTTCGATAGCGCTAAATAGGTTCTTTTTGAATCCGCTCTGTTGCCATATTTGTACGACTTTAAATTGAGCCATCGGATAGTTTTTATCTTCAGGATAGAAATTTCTATAGGATTCCAGAATCTTTACAGCATCAGAATATCTTTCCTGCTTAAGATAGATATCACTGATAACTGAGTAGGTATGAAAAATGTGTGGAAAATCCCCATGACGACTAAAGTATTCGTATATAAAATCTGCTCCACCCAGGTTTGCAAATGAGAGACCAATTGCTCGAAAATATTCATCAAACTGTTCTTTTTCAGTTTTTGTCTGCTTCTCAGGAACACTAAAATTGTGGAGTTGTACTGTTGCGATAAAATCGTCGATTGCCTCATCATAAAAAGATAGCTTGAATCGTGACCAGCCACGCTTAAAAAGTGCTTTTTCTAGAAAAATTTGATTGACCGGATTAAGTATAACTTCAGTGTATGCTATTTCCGCTTTACTATATTCAGCCCGGCTGAAATGGTTTTCGCCGATTCTGAATTGAGCTTCGGCATAGTAGGGGGATTTTGAATATCTCGAAGATAGTTTCTTAAGGTTTTCTATGGAAGCATCTGTATTTCCGATCTGGTCCAGTGCTTTGGCCAGTTGATAAAGAATTCTGTCATTACCCTTTGCATTCGGATAATCTTTCAGAGATGTCTCATAAAGCTCAATTACTTTATTAATTTGATTTTCTTCATGAGCTTGATTGCGCTTTGGCGTTGGCGCTGTATGGTTTTCTCCTGCTGAAGCAGAGGCGTTTTCCTGTTCATTACTAATTTCAAATTCCAACTGCGCAAGCCTGGTTAAAGCTATTTGTCGTGAAGTATCTGAGCGACTTGTGTTGTCCAGATACTTCCAATAGGCTAGCCGAGCTTTTTCTCTGGAGTGTTCCTGTGTCGGCGCTTGATTCTCCTCTGCTTGTTCAACGCGCGAAATCTTATCTAAGTCTGCAAGAGTTTTTCTGACAGCTTGTGTCGTACAACCCGGCAATAGGAAAGACAATGAAAGCACAATAGCTATTGTTTTCAAAATATCATTCACCTTTACTGTCATAGAGTCTCGCCAGACCAAAACGGGTCTGACTTAAGTAGCTTTCAATGATAGCCTTTTTATGTTCAAGTGAACTTAGGATTCCAGATGCAATAACTTTCTCATATTTCTGCTTGGATTTTGCAAGTAGTGCCTTCAAGGTATGTGACTTGTTTTGTGATAACATTTGTTGTAACCGAATATAGTCTGACAGCAAATGTTGTGGTACTTCTGTAGACAAGTTCACTTGAAGGCTATCGACCCTTGTTTCGAGAGTGACTGGATCTAAAAAGAAAGAGCTTGAATCGAGCGCGTTTTTGCTTAACTGCTTTTTAACGTTCTCAAGTTGTTCGTTAAAATAGGTTAATGCGGTTTCGTAAGCGCTATTTGCAGTCAGTTTTTGTCCCAGATTTTGAAAAATTACAGGTAATAAAAGATATGATTCCATAACTTCTAATGTTTTATTCGGTTTGTTTTTAATGAGAGAAAGTGCATTGAGGGCTGCCTTATAATCTTCCTGCTTGATCGCAACCAGGCTAATCCCCATTAAAGCCTTAGTTAAATATTGACTGTCTAAAGTAATATTTCTAAATGCTTTTCTGGATTCTCGGTAGTATTCGTTGCGAAGTAGAGAATGTCCCAGAACTAGATAGAGACGGTTGGTAAACTCATCCTGTTCTTCAACTGGTTTATCCATTATTATCTTTTTTATTATGGCGTGGCCATCAGTCCACCAGCCTTGACGTAAATAGCCTACAGCTTTGTTTATTTGCGCTAATTTAAAAAATGGAGAACTACTTTCTATTAAGTCGTAATAGCGAATTGAATCTCTGTGGCGTTTTAACTTTTGCAGAGCTATCCCTTTTAATAGATTCGATCTATCAACGAGTTTTTGTGACAACATCAGGTAATCAATATTAAGCGTATTTAATAGTTGCTCCCATTCATTACGAGTGAAATAGTATTCTGCAAACTCAATCTCAACTATGGCATTCAAGTAATCATCACCCACATTAGTGACAATTTTTTTGAGTTTGTTGGCTGTAATCAGATCGTTGTTTTTCAACAACACCCGAAATACAAAAGGTATTTCAGTGTGGTAAGCAAGACGGGTGAATTCATCAATATATTTATAGATATAGGCTGCAGCTTTGAAGTCCTCGAATGCAGTCAACTCTTTAAGAGTGTTAAAGTATGAGTCATCATCGGCGGGAGAGGAGAGGCGACCAGGAGTAATTTCTCCTAATACAAGGTCTTTGTTTACTTGCAAGAATTTGACTATAGCAAGCCTATAATCCTGCTCAAGATTGTCTAATAATTTTGACTGAACATCACTATTTGACTGAACGCGGCTATTTGACTGAAGATTGTTATTTGACAGAGTATCCGCTTGACCACTAGCGTAAACAGCATAGTGTTGAATAAAAAAATAAAAAGCGAGTACAGGCGCTGCTTTAAAAATTAAGCTTAATCGAATCATTTCTATATTTTCAAATTAAAGCACACAAGCTTGGTGAGTTTAACTGCTTATGTGCTTTTCCTATTTACTTGATGTCGTAGGTAAATGAACCTTCTTCCGTTACCCCAATATGAATTGAGCTGATTTCTTCTCCATTTGCCAACCTAGACAAACACTCTGTTGCTAGAGCTGGCAGAAGTGTTCGAGTTAATATGTTTTCAATATTCCTGGCTCCGGTGTCTACCTCTTGACTACGGGCGACAATATGTAAAAGCACCTCTTCATCATAATTAAACTCTGCGTCATAGTGAGCTCTGACACGCTTTTCAATTTTTCTCATATTGATTTTGCAAATTTCAAGTAGATTTTCGTCAGATAGAGGATAGTATGGAATAACCGTAGAACGTCCTAAAAATGCCGGCTTAAAATACTTAAGTAACTGAGGTCTGAAATTATCTAAAAGTATATCAGGCTCAGGCAATTCTTCTCCTGCTGCGCAAATCGCTCTAATATGTTCTTCGCCCGCATTGGAAGTCATAATGATAACGGTGTTTCTAAAGTCGATATCTCTACCTTCACCGTCTCTTATCGTGCCTTTGTCAAAGAGATTATAAAAAATATCTTGTACACCAGGGTGAGCCTTTTCCATTTCATCAAGCAATATTACACTGTAAGGTTTTCGACGAACCGCTTCAGTTAGTACTCCACCTTCACCGTAACCTACGTAACCTGGAGGCGAGCCCAGCAGCATTGATACTTTGTGTTCTTCCTTAAATTCTGACATGTTAATAGTGGTGATATTCTGTTCTCCACCATATAGTATGTCAGCCAGGGCAAGTGCAGTTTCCGTCTTCCCTACACCACTCGAACCAACCATAAAGAAAACGCCAATTGGCTTTCTCGGATCTGTTAAGCCTGCACGAGATGTTCTAATACTTTGAGCTATAGCCTCTAAAGCATGGTTTTGACCAATGACTCTCTCACCCAATCGCTGACTTAAATCCAAAATGGAATTAATTTCATCTGAAACCATTTTTCCAACAGGAATCCCGGTCCAGTTTGCAACTACTTCAGCGATTGCCTGACTACCAACATTTACCTGTATCATGGGCTGGTCTCTTTGAATTTCTTCAAGATCAGCCATTGCGCGATGTAGATCTGACTTAATAGTTTCTCTTTCCTGTGCAGAAAGCTTGGTGGGAGCGTCTTCTTTCGATAATTCTTCGTCGGTTAACTTCTGTGCAAGAAAGTCTGCTTCGATTCTTTTTTGCAAGCCATGAATAGTTTCGACAATCTGCGCTTCGTTCTGCCACTGTGATTCTTGTAGTGCAAGTTGCTCTTCCAGCGTTTTAACCTCAGCGTAAAGCTCAGCTATTCGATCCTCTCCATTACCTAACGTGGCATTTTCTCTTTCCAGGGAAACGATGTTGCGCTTACGCTGAGTAATTTGTCTACGAGTATCATCTATTAATGCTGGAGTCGCGCTTTGACTTAAGGCAACACGGGCACAGGCTGTATCCAATAAGCTGACTGACTTGTCAGGTAATTGTCTCGCTGTGATATATCTTGCAGAAAGACGAACTGAGTCTACTATAGCCTCATCCATGATTCTGACACCGTGGTGATTTTGAAGCATTTCAGAAATAGCACGCATCATGTTGATTGCTTTTTCTTCAGAAGGTTCTTCAATCTTGACAACCTGGAAGCGCCTGGTCAGGGCTGGGTCTCGTTCAAAATATTTTTTGTATTCTGCCCAGGTAGTGGCTGCTATAGTTCTTAATTCTCCTCTGGCAAGTGCTGGCTTTAGTAAGTTTGCAGCGTCTCCCTGGCCTTCTTTTCCGCCTGCTCCGATCATTGTATGGGCTTCATCGATAAACATAATGATCGGTTCAGGCGAGCTTTTAACCTCAGCTATTACTGATTTAAGACGATTTTCGAATTCTCCTTTTACACTCGCGCCAGCCTGTAATAATCCAAGATCGAGTGAGCGCACGATGACACCTTTTAATGGTGCAGGAACATCACCGGATGCAATTCTTAAGGCAAATCCTTCAACAACTGCTGTTTTTCCAACTCCTGCTTCTCCGGTTAAAATTGGATTATTCTGTCGTCTACGAATTAAGATATCTATTATTTGTCGAATCTCTTCGTCTCTGCCGATTATAGGTTCAATTTCTCCATTCTTGGCTGCCGTCGTCAAGTTTGTGGTGTATTTGTCCAAAGCAGGAGTTTTACTTGGCACGCCTTCCGAAGCTGGCGACTCTCCTGCTGAATTCGAGCTTCCTGAAGTTCCCGTAGTGGAGGATTCGTAGGTTGTTCCTACAATGGATGGTAATAAAGCGCGAAGTGATTCTGGTGCAATTTTGGATAATTCGCCATTTGTAATATTTGTAGAGCGGCTTAATTTTTCGTCTAACAGTAAGGCAGCTAACAGATGAGCTGATGTAGTCGCGGCTAATCCGTATTCAACGGAAGCTAGAATCCATGCACTTTTAGCCAGGTCGACAATCGTCGGGGAAAGTGCTGGAGCTCTTGTATTGCCTGATTTAATTTTATCGAGCTCACTATTTAGCTCAGCATTAAATTTACCGGGCTCGACATCAAATTTTTTTAGAATCGCTTTTAGGTCGGTATCCTGGATTTCTAACAGCTTTAAAAACCAGTGCTCAATTTCAACATTGTAATGAGTACGAGCCATGCAAAGGCCTGCAGCACCTTCAAGCGCTTGTCGACAAGGCTGGTTTAGCTTTCCAACCAAAGATTTTAAATTAATAGAAACCATTTTTTTCCCTAACAAGTTTGTTTAGTATTATTTTCTGACGACTCAGTTAATAGTTCAAATCTCATTTTCTGATTAAATGTGATTTGGACATGTTTTCGTCAACCTACCTTTCTCTTATTGCTAATTAAATCGATTAGCAGACACCGAAATGTTAAGTGTTTCTTTCTCTACTTCATTATTTTGCTCTTCACTACCTAGTAGCCAAGTATTCCAGCCCATCATTGGTGGGTTTTCAGGATCCAGCTGCGCTTTGTCTAGTTTGGTAGAGCGTTCTATCTTTAGTACAAAGTCATAATCATATTCCATGCCCAAATAAAGTTTGACTAATTCGTTGACTGCTGCCAGAGCGCTTGTTTTAGGACTAAATCTCGCCGCTTGATCTTTATTCAATGGACCCAAAACGATCCGTACCTTGCTATGTGCGCTCCATCCTTTCTTTCCTAGCATCGCCGATTTTCCAAGTGCGTTATTCTGCCCTTCGGGATATTCTTTGCTAGGAAGACGGCTTCTGACATCATCGATAAGTTCCTGCCATTGACCAACAAATTGTTCTACTTTGACAGGAATTTCAAAGTGACTTGAAAGCATGTTTTCCAGGCTGGTGGCGTTCTTAACATTCTGGCTAAAAAGGCCTCCATAAAAAAGCAGAGATTCGTCACGGGTGTACAATCGATTTGTCAGATGTTCTGTCCCTAGACCGATAATGGATAAAAGAGCCTGTGTTTGCGTATCCCTGGTAGACAAGCCAGGTGAAAAGAGTTTTTTACGCTCATATTCAACAGGCAGACGGTATTTTGTCGATGCTTGATAAAACAGTGAGATAGTTCTGTGATTAAACAGGTCCAGGAATGCTGCTATCGCCGGATCTTTGAGCTTGTTTCTTTGTAATATCAACTCGGAATAGTGAAAAGGCAAAACGCCTTGAGAGCCGGTAAGTCCTAAAAAGTTAACTAGTAATTGCCATTGTGATTCTGCTTTATGCTCAGGTGTTTTTGTTTGGTGAATTTTTGCTATTTCACAATTATTGAACTCGAGAGTCTGATTTGAAACAAATCTCACTGTTTCCTGATTGGGCGGATAAAAACGCGCGACAGATTTATTCGCTCTGGTCGCTTCAGTATTATTTGTTTCAACGAAGTTAGCACTTCGTTCTAGTAACCGGACTGCTTGATTGAAGCTAAATTGATAAGGAGCGTCAATCAATTGCTGGGTTACAGAAGTATCTTTTCGCCTGCTCGAGGTGGACATTTTCTTAAGTAACCTTCTTTTCCGTGTAGTTTAACAAGTAATCGTGTAAATGAATTTATCGAACAGTAAACAGCAAAAAACTGTTCTAAAATGAGGGCAAACAGGTAACCGCTACTTCCGGTGAGTAGTGTGCCATCAAGAACTATTTCAATTTCAATGCCGCGGCACATACTGGCTCTTCCATCAATTGTAATGGGAGCATTAATTGGTCGTGCAGAGACCGATATGATTGCAGATATGAGTCCTTGTGTAACAGAAGATTCTTTGAAGTCATAGAGTCTTAAAATCTCCTTTAATGCATTTGTGGAGTCTCCACTTCCTGTCAATGACAGATAGTTTAAATTCAGATGCGAAATTAGTCTCCAACGGGCCTGATTGCGTAAAGGCGGTCGTGTAGTCGCTGTTGGTTGAGTTAAACAACGAATTCTACTACAGGGCGGAGCACTATCAACACATTGAAGCCTTGGTTGTTCGTTATTAAAAGGCAGTTGGTTGGGTAAGTCTCGGTTACTACAGGTAGTCCTGACAGATAAAGTATAATCGTTAGGTAGGTGGGGATTAAATCCAATATCCACTAAACTGAGAAAAACTTCAGTGCCTTCATCGCGAGCGAAATTATTCAGTTTAGCACTGCGCCGTTGTGCAAACCAAAACGCTGTATTTTGATCATTTTGTTGCTGGTGATTCAGTCCATAAAAAGGGTAATACTCTTGCCTTTCTCCTGCTGAATTAGAACCTGTTACTTTATCTACCGAATAAATTTCATATCCATTTGGTCGTCGAATATCGGCTAGCAGATGATATTCTGTTTGTTTGTGATCCAGGGTAATGGGCTCTGCTAATTGTTGAAAAAGGTTGACTACAGGTGTACAGCCCAATGCAAAAGTTTGTTCATTGACATTATGTTCCAGCTCGACATCTGAGGACTTGACATAGATGTAAAGTTCCAGTTTGTCACCGGAAATATTTTTCAACTTTTCAGAAAGCCCCTCAATATCGATAAACATAAACTTTTCTGGAAAAATAAAAAACTCGGTGAGCAATCTATAGCCAATAAATGAAGAGTCAGGGTAGGGGAGAAGCCCTTCGCTGTCAGATAAGCCAACCGGTTTCAGCGAGCAGGACCCTAACCATGAGATGATAGAATCTTCATCATTAGCGGTAGCAACGATTTCTAATGTTTCGTTTAGCAACATTTGATAAAGCGGATTTATATGTTGCGGCAATCCTTTTAAATAAAATCTAAGGCGGTCGATACCGAGCTCGGAAATTTTAATTGCTGGTGAAAATGATTTAATACATAATTTTAAAACCCCTCCAGCCCCGCGGACATTGTCAGCACCAGGAGCCGTAAAAGGTCTTCCCATAAGAACAGCTGTCTCTACTTCTAATGGAAGCATCTCTGTATCATAACAAGTAGAGAACTTACATGTTTCGCCCTGAAATGGTGACGTTTCTATTAGGGTGTTTTTGGGAACACAATAACTTGCCTCAAGTTGTTCTCTGTCTGCTTCGAATTGAACAATAGACATTGAGGGAATAGGCCTTTGATAATGCGGGTATAACACACTAAGCATTGAGTCCGTAAGCTCAGGAAAATCATCGTCCAGTTTGTGCTGAATACGAGCGTTTAGATAAGCGAAGCTTTCGACCAGGCGCGAGACATGCGGATCTTCGATTGTGTCTGTGTTTATGCCTAGCCTGCTCGCTATCTTTGGGTGCTCTTTTGAAAATTCAGCACCGAGTTGGCGAATATAGGCCAACTCTTTTTCATAGTAGGGTAGTAACTCGTCAGCCATTATCTTACTTCTTCCACATTAACGGTTCGAGTGACTGGTTCCAGTATTGAGTCGAAAATAACGACCTCGGGATAAGGTGTTGCATAAATAGTTGCTTCAATACTGAAACGCAGTGTTCGATCTGTCTTCTTTTGATTTTCTGTAAATTTAACATTCACTGATTTAAACCGAGGCTCGAACTCCTTTAGCAGGTTTTCAAGGTTTTGTGTAAATTGTTTCTTTTTGCTTATATCCAAGGTGTTAACTGTCGCCAGGTCCGGTAAGCCATAGTTCAGAATAGAGTGTTCTAACTCCTTGAATTCCTCTGCAGGTTCAATAACACGGTACCTGGTATTCAATAGCCGTTCTAAATCTCTGCGAACGCTTTTACGGAGTTCTTTTAATTGCTGCTCTCTACCTGGATCGGTTTCAGATTGAATATTAGGCTCGTTGTCGATCAGTCGATCAAGTATCGAAGGCCTGAGTTTTTTATTCTTATCTATATGAGCCACTTCCCGTTCCTTTTAGATTTTATTGTCCTCATCAGGACTTTTGTATTAGCTCTGTAGTCAACTCTAGTTCAGAGATCATCTGATCTAATTGATAATGAGGACGCAGATAAATAGAGCAAAAGTACTGACCTGGTTTTTCAGGATGCTCCTTTACCTTGACGTATGCATCTCTCAACGGATATCTTGCTTGCTCTTCCCAGTCAAGGTCTTCACGGCCTGTTGTATATTTATACAACCATTCCGCCAAATATTTTTCGCAATCGAGAGCGCTCATAAAGGAACCTACCTTGTCCCGAATAATAACTTTTATATAATGTGCAATTCTTGATGCGCACAGAATATGTTGCAGCATTGCCGAAAGTTTGGCGTTAATATTGGCTTCCTCAGAGGATTGTTTGTGTGGTTTGTGAATGGATTGATTGCTAAAGAATGAAGCAAAAGGCACATCATAGCACTGACACAATGGCATAAAACCAAGATCACTTAATTCTCTTTCTTTAGTATCCGAAACAATAACTTCTGTTAAAGGTTTGCGAGCTATCATTGGTGAATCGGTTGCAAAACAATCTACCGGTAGGTTTGTAATTAATCCCCCACCTAAATGGTCTCTAGGTACACCTCTGATATGACCAAACCAGCCAACATTATTAAACTCTCTTAGTAAAAGCCCGCCGAATGCATAACATGCATTTCCCCACAATATGTTTTCATTCCCTCGACTTTTTGATTTTTCGTAGAAAAAAACACCTTTGTAACTGCCTGGTTCGGTTCGGTAAGGAAGACGCATAATCATTCTTGGCAAGGTAAGACCGACAAATCTCGAATCTAACTTCTCGCGAAGAGCCTTCCACTTGACGTATTCTTTTTGACCAAATATTGCTTCAAAATTCAATGGCTGGCCAAGAGTGGCAAAACTTTCCAGTCCAAATAGTTCGCTCGAGGCAGACGCGATAAATGGAGTGAATGCCGCTGCAGCAACTTCTGCAACTCCTTCTAATGTGGCTATATCATTATTAGGGTGGCGTTCTGATATTTTATGGCTGATCGAGTAATCTCCAATTAATACTCCATAGGGTTCTCCGCCGGGTGTACCATATTCTTCACTATAGACTTTTTGAAATAATTGGCTCTGGTCAAACTCGATGGCTCTAGACATGTCTTTTGCTACTTCTGCCCACGACATATCGAGCACTTTTATTTTAATATTCTTGGTATCACTAGTTTGGGCAACTAAATATTCTAATCCGCGCCAGGAAGCTTCTAGCTTTTGAAATTTCTCATCATGAATAATGACATTTAGCTGATCATTGATGAGGTTGTCGATTAACGATATTGACTCCTGGATTGCAAAAATAATATCTTGAGTTGTTTTAATACGATCTATTAAAGCATACTCATCTAACCAATAGCTCAAGGCTTTTAAGCAGTTATTCTCTCCAAGGAACTGTTCAACATTGATTATATACGCAGGCCTAAGATAGACCGAGTCATAGTCAATAGCATTCAGATCGGTTTTGTGATTCTTCTTGTTAAAGGTGAGAGGTTCTAAAGCTTGCACAGATGATTCCACTACAAATATTAAAGGGGAGAGCGGACTCACCCCTTAGATGTGATTACCCAGCTTTAGGAATATTAGCCACAAGTCTTAAGGAGGCAGTTAATTCCTCCATTTGTAGCCAAGGACGCAAATACGCTACCGCATTATAGACACCCGGCTGTCCAGGCACTTCTTTTACCTGTACGCTGGCGTCAGCCAATGGATATCTGGCCTTCATCTCAGGACTGGCTCCCGGAGTAGCATTAACGTATTTTTGAATCCATTGGTTCAACCAACGTTCAGCATCTTCCACTTCCATGAAAGAGCCAATCTTATCGCGAGCCATAACTTTTAAGAAATGAGCGATTCTTGATGTTGCCATGATATATGGTAGGCGAGAGGAAATTGCCGCATTAGCCGTCGCATCCGGATCATCAAAGGATTTGGGCTTTTGTGCTGTTTGAGCGCCAAAGAACACTGCATAATCAGTATTCTTATAGTGGCATAGCGGTAAAAAGCCTAGTTTTGATAGTTCTGCTTCGCGGCGATCTGTGATCCCTATTTCTGTTGGACACTTTTGATCAGCATCACCATCGTCGCTAACGAATACATGGCTTGGTAACCCTTCAACCTTACCTCCGCCTTCTGCGCCGCGAATACTTGTACACCAACCGTACTCAGAGAAAGCTTGTGTTAATGTGGAGCCCATTGTGTAAGCCGCGTTCATCCAGCAATAAGAATCGTGCTCTGCTTCCAGGTGTTGTCCTTCCGCATTCAAGTTAGCTTCTTCAAAATTAAATGCTTCAACAGGTTTGGTCGCTTGACCGTAAGGGAGGCGAGCAAGGACTCTTGGCATAGTCAGGGTAACAAAACGAGAATCTTCGCTTTCTCGGAAGCTACGCCACTTTATATACTCGGCAGAATCAAAGATTTTTTCGAGATCACGCGGCTTTGATAGTTCTGTGAAACTCTCGAAACCAAACATTTCTGGTGCTGCCGCAGAAATAAATGGGCAGAATCCAGCCGCAGCGATATTCGACATATTCGATAGTAAATCTATGTCATCAGGGTGAGAAGAAAATTCATAATCACCTATTATTGCCGCATAGGGCTCACCACCAGCAGTACCGAATTCACTTTCATAAATCTTTTTAAAGGTCTGACTTTGATCAAATTCGACCGCTTTTTCGAGATCTTTAGTCAGCTCCTTTTTGCTTATATTCAGCATTCTGATCTTTAGTCCTGAGCCCGTCTCAGAATTTGAAATCAGGTGATGTAATCCGCGCCAGGAACCCTCGATCTTTTGGAATTTTTCCTGATGCATGATGGTCGCAACTTGTTTCGACAGGGTCTCGTCAATTGCCTGAATCGCTTTGTTAATCGTAATAGTTAAGTTTTTGTCCCACTTAACCGTGCCTTCCATAACTTGTTTAGTGAGATTCTTCAGAAGGTCTTCAGTTTCGTCTCTTTGAGTTTGTTTGGTTGCACCTATGGCTTGCTCAAGGAAACTTATTTCCTGTTCCTCTGCAACCTGAACGTCTGCTTGTTCTTCAACTTTTGACATTATTCACCGTCCTTATTATCTGAATCGTTATTAATGCCCAATTCTTCGCTAAGAGATTCAAGTGCGCTTGTATTGCTTAATACTTCTTCAAGGACTGCTTCCAAATCGTCTGAACGGTCGGCCTTGGTCAACAAATCACGCAACTTATTACGAGTTTCCATGAGTTTCTTTAATGGCTCTACTTTTTCGACAATCTTTTGTGGTTCAAAATCTTCTAGTGATTTGAAGTCGAGCTCTACAGATAGCTCACTACCGTCGGCTTCTAAAGTATTTTCTACCTTTAAGCCAACTTTTGGATTGATTTTGCTCATAACTTCATTAAAGTTATCGCGATCTACCTGTGAAAACTTACGATCTTTAAGAGATTTTTTTGCTTCAGTGTTATCGCCGGAATAGTCGCCCATAACTCCCATGACGAAAGGGATCTCTTTTTCTGCTGTAGTGCCGTTAGTCTCTACATCATAGGTGATATGAACTCTAGGCTTCCTAACACGCTTTAATTTGTCGTGAATGCTGTCAGACATATTGCTTCCTCTTTAATTTCCCTGTTAATCCAGGCTGTTACTTTTAACACCAGTTAGTGATTCGTAAAATTGTCGAGAGCCGCCGTCCGGAATCAATTCATTAATCAGTTCAGTCAGCGGCATATTACCCCACTTAATAACTTTATCGATAGAATAAGAAATAGGGGAGTGAGGTTCAGTTTTTAAAAAGTAGTCAGAAATGACCCTGAGTTGTTCGAATGCATGTTCTCGATTTCTAATTGGCCCGGTTTGTTGTGGTACTGACTCTATTTCATTCGATTCCGCAACATCTCCCACTTCAGAAGGTATTTCCTGGTCTATGCTTTCCATAGGAAGCTTGTGCTGGCCCAGGTGCTTAATCGCACCAAGGCACTGTTGCAATGTTTCAGTTATATTTGAGATTGACGGCGCGACTTGCGCACCGCATTTATCATCGAGAATTCGACCGATTTCTTTATAGGTGCTGATGCAGAGTTCCAGGTCATCTCGTTGGTTTATGAAAAAGGTTTCGCTGGATGCCGTAACTGATTTTTCTATATCTGCGAGGCTGAAGCCAAGAGAATCAAATTTCTTGTTTCGTTCAGAATCGTCGACTATTTTTTGTACATCCAGAGCTTGTTGATATTGCCAGAAACCAAAAGGACCGGGTGAATCGCCCTCAGTGATAAGTACTCGACGGATAGGAGCAATTAACACTCCCTCTGCTCCCTGGCCGTTAAGTCCTGCTAGTGGAGCTACCGTAGTTTCCAGCCCATCTTCATCCGGTAGAGGATAGATATCATCCCAAAAGCTTTCTACTAGTTGCTTAAGTAATAGGAAACCATCTTTAAGGCCTGCAAATCCTTTTAGTCTTATTAGTGCTTCAATATACCAACTGGTAATCTCAAGATCTTTAGAGTGTTCGCTAAGTATTTTGGGCGCAAGCTCGAGCACGGTACGCCATAGTTCGTTGGCTTCAGCACTAAACTCAAAAAGATTTTTTCGTTCATCTGATCGGGCTGAGTTGCGAGCATCTTTGATTTTGTAGTAAAGGGAGTCTGGAGAGCTATCTTCCCGCAAATCAATCCCGGTAGGACTATCTTCCGATATTGGATGAAGTAAATTCTCAATATCAAAAACAGCTTGTGAGGTCATTCAATGTAATCCCTTAATTCATGTTCAAGTTTTGCTGGTTTTACTCTTTGTCAGGTGTTTCGATTTTTTTCAGAACAGCGCAATAAAAACTGTTCTCTTCGAACACTATAAAATTAGTGTTCTAAAGCTTCCAGTATATTGTGAATTAACCCACATAACCTATCTAGAAAATGGCGATCTGGCAGAAAATTCATTGTGAATCATTTTGCATATAAGTCAATTTCTGTAAATCACTGAAGCCAAAAATATCTCTGATCAATAATAAAAAGCAAATCAACCATCTTCGAGAAAGTGCAATATTTACATCTCAAAATGGAAAGTGTGAAATATTCAAGATGAAATTATTAGTAATAACTAAAATTTTCCCTGTAGCGAATTCCCTGTTTGAAATTTGAACTGCTGAAAAAAATATTCAAATAGGAATTTTTATTCAAATTCCACGATAGCTGTAACTACTCAAAGATTTTTGTTGAGTTAGCAATCTGAAGAGTTCAACGTGTTCAGATCAACCAGCGTGGCAAGGCTATCATGCAGATAAACTATTTTCTAGAAGCTTGTCACAAAATATTTATATAAATATATTTTAAGTGTGATGTTGGGTTTTGATATTATGCTTTTTCTGATACAAATTGATGTCTCGGAAAAATGGTAGATAAAACTCAGTATTCTCTGAGCAAAAAACATACTGCAAATCTCTAATAGTGATAAATGTTGCCAAAGTGAAAATTAATCACTAGTGGTTTATCGGACTGTCATTTAAAATTGCAACCAAAGTATACAAGATTGAGACATTTTCGCGGATTATATAGACCATTTGTTAGTTTTCATTTGCTTTTCTGTCTATGAGCAATGCTGTAGAGTAAATCAGATGTTCAGCGGTTGGATAATATTGGCTCAGAGTTAACAGAATAGAGTTCGACTGGCTTAATGATGATTCTATGGCAAAGTTTTTTACAAGGAATTTTATGTTTTTCAATAAGTGGAGTGATAAACAAGTCAGTAATAAGGATGTAGACTTATGCCTGTAGTCGTGACGATATTAGAGTTTCCCGATGGCGTCGAATTGGCCCAATCAAGTATGGTTTTTGATGAGCAGGGCGGAACGCTTGGTCGAAGTCCTGATAATACTTGGGTATTAAGTGATCCGGAACGTTTCCTTTCTGGCTGTCATAGTCAGATTGTTTCGGAGGGCAGCGATTTTTATCTCGTGGATAGAAGTACCAATGGTACTTACGTTAATAATTCGGGAGAGCCTCTGGGAAAGGGAGAAAAAATCAGGCTTACCAATGGCGATATTTTTGAAATCAGCGACTATAAGTTTCAGGTTTCAATTCCAGTTGAAAGTGACTCATCTGAAGCTTTTGTTCAAAATTTTAATGCTGGCAGTTCTGATTTGGACATAGATGATCCTTTCGCCAGTCCCGTCCCCGCTTCTAGCAGTAAGCAAGAGTATGCTTTGCCTTTGACCCAACCGGAAATCAGTCGTAGCTCAATAAGTTCGGGGGCCTCCCATTTTGATGATGGGCTAAACACTGACAACCTCACGTCGGTCTCTCTTCCAGAAGAAACCGACCCATTAGCTGCGCTAGACAATGCTTCAGAATCTTTTTCAGTGGGTCAGCAACCACTAGATAAAGAAAGAGAACAGTTTAATTTGAACTCTTATTCCGATAATGCGCAGGCTACCGAGCAGGCCGTCGACTGGCCTTCTACATCTCAGAATAATGAATTAATACCACAAGATTGGGATGACGACTTCCTTGATTCGACTAGTTCGAAGCAGGAGGAAACATCGTTTGGAAACGTAAAAGTCAGGCCATCTCAGGATTACCAAAGTTCGCAAGTGGTTGCGGTTCAAAAAACAACTGACGCAGAATCAATTAGTTTATCTGAATCCGAAGCTCGCCGTCGGGCTTTGGAAAAATCCTATAAAAACCTGAAGGCGCAGAATGCTAGTTTAAAGAAGCAGCTTGAAGTCGCGAAAAAGCGCACAGGCTCGGGTGTGGACCGGACGCTAGTTGATTGCATTGGTTTCAGTGAGCACGAACTGAGTGATGAAAAGGTCGCTGAAATAAATGAGATTTGTGGAGTTTTTATCCGCAAGGTAACTGAAGGCATGATGCAAACTCTTGCGTCGAGAAATAATGTCAAGAATACATTTAGGATGAACATGACAACCATTCAGCCTAAAGAAAATAATCCTTTAAAGTTTTCAGCTAATGTTGATGATGCTTTGGAGAATATGTTCATTAAGGAAGGTAACTCTTACAAAAAGCCAATTGAAACAGTGGAAGAGAGCTTCGAAAGTATTGCTGATCATCAAGTTGCCATACTAGCTGGCGTACGCTCGGCATTTAACGGAGTTGCTGAGAGGTTTGACCCTAAAGGACTTGAAGGAATCTTTCAAAAACAGAGCAAAAAAGGATTAATACCGAGAAACGAAAAGGCACAGTACTGGGATTCTTTTTGCCAGTATTACCAAGATTTGTTTTCTGATCTGGATACATCCTTTCAGACAGTGTTCGGTGACGAATTTACACTAGCATACGAGGCGCAGCTACAAAAGTTAGCACTCGCTCGACGAAACAAAAAGTAAAATATTAGAAGGTATTTATATGCGTAATATTTTTGATGGTCTGCTGAAAGCATTGCTTCTATCTTATTCTCTAATGATTATTTCTGGTTGCCAAACAGTTGGGCAAACATTGAATCTTGATACCGACTTGAGGTTGACAATTAATGTGGAAGCCGATGTTAATCCAGATGATGCGAAGAAGCCTTCGCCACTGTTCTTAAGATTTTATGAACTTCAATCAAACAAAGTTTTCGAAAATGCTGATTTTATAGATTTATATGAAAGAGATGGTGATGTTCTAGGCGCTGATATGGTTGCTAAGCAAGAGTTAAGGAGGTTGACTCCGGGAGAGCAAAGAGAAGAGAACTTTGTTTTAAATCCTCAAACTCAATACATAGCCCTGTATGCGGAATTCTATAATTACAATGATTCGCAATTTCGCGTTGTCTTTCCAGTAGAAGCGAATAATGTTTTTCAAGATAAAATCAAAATAAAAATTACTGGTAATAAAATGACTCTAATTGAAAAATAGCAGTGTCTTTATCTCTTGCTTTAGCAAGGATTGTATTGTTATGAGTATTTTTTGGCGCAACTTTCTCTCAATCAGAGAAATTTTGTGCATTTTGAATAAAGTCATAGGCTACTTACTTTAAGGGGAGCTTTAATGTCATTAGATAGTAAGGTTGTTTGGGGAGAAGGAATGTTTCTTAACCCACAACATTTTCAGCAGCAAGAGCGCTATTTTGAGCGATATATTGATGGTAAATGTGCTGCATATGGTGCTTATGGTTGGGGCGTTGAGTCCTTTGAAGTTGACCAGCAATTACTCAAGCTGGGAAAAATTTCAGTGGTTAATGCAAAGGGTATCTTTCCAGATGGAACTCCATTTAGTTTTCCTGATGTCGATAATTCTCCAAAAGTTCTAGAGCTACCCGAATCAACCCATAACAAAGTGATTTATCTTGCTATTCCTGTTAGAAGAGCTGGGGCTGTAGATGTTCTTGCGGATGAGGAAGCTCAAGGTCTTGCGAGGTACTACTCGGCTGAGCAGCCAGTTAGAGATGTAACGGTCGAGGGGAGTGATAGTCTGAAAGTTAATGTTGGCAAATTAAGAATCAGGCTACTGACTGAGGATGACGATATGAGCGGTTACGCTTGTGTTGGATTGCTACGAGTTGCAGAGTCGAGTGAAGACAAGAATATTAAACTGGATGAAAACTTTATTCCTACGTGCCTAAACAGTAAAGCTTCTACTAAATTGAAGAATTTTTTGTCTGAGCTAGTTGGGTTACTCCATCATCGTGCGGAAGCGATTGCAGGAAGACTTGCTGATACACGTCGCGGTGGAACAGCCGAAATAGCCGACTATATGTTGCTTCAATTGATAAATCGTTTAGAACCTTTGGCTCATCATTTACAGAGTGTCGAATCTCTTCATCCAATTGACTTGTATCGCGAGATCGTTCAGATGGTTGGTGAGTTATCCACCTTTTTTGCGAAAAATAAACGTGCACTTTCCTTACCTGCATACCGGCATCAGAATCTTCAGGATACTTTCACGCCTGTGATATCTGGTTTGCGTCAGTGCTTAAGTATGGTTTATGAACAAACCGCCACGGCTCTTGAGTTGGTTGAAAAGAAATATGGTATTCGAGTTGTTCAGATTCCAGACCGAACCATGTTGAACTCAGGAGTATTTGTTTTGGCCGCTCGAGCGGATTTACCTGATGACAGTTTACGGGGGCATCTACCACGACATATCAAAATCGCCTCGGTTGAAAGAATCAGGCAGTTGGTGAATGCAGCGTTGCCTGGAATCGCAATTAAGCCGCTTCCAGTATCTCCTCGACAGATTCCATTCCGTTCTGGATACAATTACTTTGAGCTAGAGAAAAACAGTGATTACTGGAAAGAACTCAAGAACTCTGGCGGAATCGCTATTCATATTGGTGGCGATTTTCCTGGGTTAGAGTTGGAGTTCTGGGCTATTCGTCAGTAGCAATACGCAACGAAAAAGGGTAAGAGGAGGAAGAAAGATATGAATGAATCTGGTGACAAGACGGTATTCAGGCCGAGAGGTTCCACAAATCCAGATCAAACAATTATTCGACCTACACCTGGTAGGCGAAAACCTGTTGCCTCTAGAGAGCCGGCAGTGGCGACTGCTGCACAACGAACAAATTATGCATCACATACATCACATGGTCATCCAGTTTCATTTGAGGTTGCCGCAGGCTTTCAGACTCTGATAGGTTTGAACCCCATCGTCAAAGCTGCAGCAAACCTCATCGCTGTTTTTGAGAAAACGCGAAATACTCTGAACCATCCAGATGTCCCAGGCTTATATAGTCGGCTGAGTAATGAAATAAAGACGTTTCATGCCGAAGTTCAGGCTATGGGGTACAAACCGGAAATTGCTCTAGCCGCTCGTTATATTGTTTGTTCTGCGCTTGATGAAGCTGTTTTAAATACGCCTTGGGGAACTGAGAGTCATTGGCCTCAAAAAACATTACTAAGTGTATTTCACAACGAAACTTCCGGTGGTGAGAAATTTTTCCAGATACTTGATAGATTAAAATCAAATCCCTCAGAAAATCTTGAAATGCTTGAGTTGTTTTATGTCTTTCTCAGTCTTGGTTTTGAAGGTCGATACCGGTTTGCAAATAGAGGGCGGGATGCAATTGAGCAGGTAAGAGACGAAGTTTTTGCTGTTATCAGAAACTATCGTGGCGAGTATGAAAGGTCTTTGTCAAACGAATGGCAGGGGATAGGAAGCGGAAAGAAAGGTTTGACTCAATATTTACCTATGTGGGTGGTTGCGAGTATCGTCGCAGCTTTACTTGTTGTAAGTTATTCAGGGTTTCGGTATTGGCTTTTCGAGTCATCTTCTCCAGTGGTAAAACAGTTAGATGATTTAGCGAAAACTGAGTCAAAGAAATAACAGTATTAGCGGGAAAATAATTAGTTTGCATATGAAAACGGTAATTAATTTTTTTAAAAACAGGATTGTTATTTCGCTTATTGGCTTGTTGGCGATTTGCATTTTAATCTGGTTCGTTGGTCCTTTGATTAAATTTGGAGAGTCTAATTCTGCACCCCTTGAAAGTTTGACTGCAAGGCTGGTAGCTATCATTGTGGCGTTAGTCTTATGGGGTTTAAATAATCTTCGCATTCAACTTCAGAATCGGAAAAATAATGAAGAGTTTGTGCAAGATTTGGCCGAGAATCAAAAAAAAGCCGATTCAGGCGGCAGTGAGTTATCTCAACAGGAACAGGAACAGATAAGTGCCAGATTTTCTTCTGCTTTGGAGACCCTTAAGAAAACCAGATTTAAAGGATTGAGTTCTGGAAAAGCTTTGTATGAACTGCCCTGGTATATCATTGTAGGGCCTCCCGGTTCAGGAAAAACAACTGCTTTGGTAAACTCCTCTCTGGACTTTCCTCTGGCAAATAAATTTGGAAAAAATGCCCTTCAGGGGGTTGGTGGGACTAGAAATTGTGACTGGTGGTTTACCGATGAAGCTGTGTTGGTTGATACCGCAGGAAGGTATACGACGCAGGATAGTCACAAGGTTATTGACAGTTCTGGCTGGGAGGCGTTTTTAGCATTGCTCAAAAAAAATCGCCGTCGACGCCCAATTAATGGTGCAATTGTCGCGGTTAGTCTGCAAGATTTGCTTACACAGTCCGAAGAAGAAAGAGCTAATCATGCGAAAATAATTAGGAACAGAATTAACGAATTAATGGAAAAATTGGAAATTCGCTTTCCCGTTTATTTGATGTTGACAAAAACGGATATGGTTTCCGGTTTTTCAGAGTTTTTCGAAGATTTGGGTTTGGAAGAGCGCGAGCAAGTATGGGGAATTTCGCTACCGGAGAATAACAGAAAAGATAAAGCTATCGATTTTGATGAGTTTGATGGAAAGTTAAAGTCAATGCTCCAGCGGCTGTATGAGAGAGTTCTTTGGCGCGTTCATCAGGAAAGAGATATTAACCGGCGTGGATTGATCTACGGCTTTCCACAACAAATGGACAACTTGCAGTCAATTGTTACGTCATTTTTAAGAAAGGCATTTGAATCAAATCGCTTTCAATCGCAACCCTATTTGCGAGGTGTTTACTTTACAAGCGGAACCCAGGACGGTACTCCGGTTGACAAAATGATGACATCGGTAGCATCGAGCTTTGGTTTTTCACGAGAGTCTGCACATTTACAGGCACCTCAAGGTAAGAGTTATTTTCTAGGAAATCTTTTTAGAAAAGTTATTTTTCCAGAATCAGAACTAGTTGGCTCCAATCAGAAATATGAGAAACTTCTGTTCTGGTCAAGAAAGCTCGGTTTCACTTCCATGGCTGCTGTAGCAATTTCGTTTATTCTTGTCTGGGCAGGAAGTATTACCCGGCATGAAATGCTGATGACAGAAGTACAGGAAAAGGTCGAAGAATTTAATCTCTTGGAAGCTAAACGTAATCAATGGAGTAAGGATTTAAGAGTAGTACTTCCTCAGCTTAATTCTCTGTATAGCGCAAGTCTGATTTATGACAAAGAGGAAAATCCGTGGCTTTCAGGTTTGGGGCTCTATGATGATAATGTAAATGAATCAGCTGATAGCGCTTACCAGTCAAAGTTGCGCACTATGTTTTTACCAAGAATCATTGATTATGTTGCTTCACATTTGGCAAAAGGACATCAAGGAGGAGATCTGTACAATACTTTTCGAGTGTACCTGATGTTCGATAAAGTTGAAAAGATGGAGCCTTCGATGGTTATTGACTGGTTCAAAAGTAGTCTGGATGAACGGTTACTAGGTGAAGCTTCAATTAGAAAGCAAATTATTAAACATTTAGAAAACTTGCTATCACTAAGACAACAACCTAGTCAATTAAATCCGAGATTGGTCAACAATACTCGAAATCTGTTATTACAAGTACCTGTGGGACAGAGAATTTACGCTCGTATTAGAACCAATCCGGAGTATAACCAACCCGTTAACTTGCTTAATTTATTTGGAGAGTCGGTAAGAAATTTTTACAAGATCGATCAACGTTCTAGCCAGGCACTCACGATCCCCTGGATGTTTACTGTAGAAGGTTACAAAAATATTGACTTTTCTCCTGCTTCGGATGTTATTCAAGATATCATGAATGATCGCTGGGTGCTCGCGGAGAATAAAAAAGAGAAGGTAGACTTTATTGAAGACGATTTTGACAAGATTAGCGAGCAAGTAAAAGAGCATTATATGGCTGAGTATTTGCAAACTTGGAAACAAGTTTATAACGTACTCGAAGTCGCTGATTTCGAAAATATTCG
Organism: Aliikangiella sp. G2MR2-5; assembly: GCF_015687155.1. GTDB lineage: Bacteria > Pseudomonadota > Gammaproteobacteria > Enterobacterales > Kangiellaceae > Aliikangiella. Next base: position 677,358 of record NZ_JADPQF010000001.1, read on the forward strand.
ACATGCTACAGAATCCTTAGCGGTTTTAACCGATCCGGTATATTCTCCGTTGCTCGCAATTCTACAAGTTGGAAAGGAAAATACTCAGTTAACTCCGCCCGTACTTGATAACGTTCCTTTAGGAAATGGTGCGGCCACACAAGCAGTGGTTAACAAGACACGGCTCACCACCGGAGGAGTTAATACTGCTGGCAACCTTGCGGGGAGTCTGGCTTCCAAACTTGAAACTAAAGTAGATAGACAGTTTAAAAGCATAAACCTTCTTCTACGCGAGTCACCTCAGCGAATGGCTCCGATTGGACTGGCTATGCAGTCTATCCAGCAACTTCATGACTTTATGGATGCTATTCAGGTAGCTCCTGAGCCGAACAAGCAATCGTTTGAAATAGCTACTGCCCGTTATGTGAGTAATGCTCCGAATGCGATTACCAATTTGAGAACGTATGCGAAGAAAATGCCTGAGCCAATAAAGTCATGGATGAATACTATTGCGGATCAATCTTGGAAAGTGGTTCTTCAATCAGGTAGAAGCTATCTTAATTCTGAATGGAAAAGCAGAGTATACCAGCCATATTCAAGAGCGCTAGCTAATGGTTACCCGATTAATCGCAAGTCGAGAGAAGAGCTATCGGTAATTGACTTCAACGAGTTTTTCAAACCAAACGGCAGTATTGATAAGTTCTATCAGGAAATGCTTAAACCGTTTATTAATACAAAAACGTGGGAAAATAAAACAGTTGACGGACGGAGTATTGCTATTTCAAGCGCCGTACTAAGTCAACTTAGTCGAGCTCAACAAATTAAAAATGTTTTTTTTAAACTTGATCCGAGTACTCCAGCGATTTCTTTCCAGATGAAACCAGAGTCTATGAGTAAGAAAGATGCACGCTTCACTATGGAACTTGGTGGTGAGCGATTGACGTATAATCACGGCCCGAAATTCTGGAAAAATATTAAGTGGGAAGCTGAAAGTGAATTAAATCGAGTCCGTCTTGTTTTTGAGGATTTGCAAGGAGAATTTCATTCCAAGATCTATGATGGTCCATGGGCATGGTTTCGTTTACAAGATGAGGCTGCTTTGGAAGCTACTAAAACAGCAAAATTGTATAGTGTTAAATATCATGTTGCAGACTCAAATGAAAAAGATATTCCTGTTGGAAAGTCAAAACATTTTATTAGTTACCTAATTAAGGCCAAGAGTGTTGACAATCCTTTCAGCAAAAATTTGCTAGGTGCGTTCAGATGTCCGGAGTCAATCTAGATGCAAAGCTTTAATACTAGTGGTGTTTTTGGAAAGCTTCCTGCACATGGAGATTTTGTTTTTCGTAACTTACCAAATAGCTGTATAAGTGTGTGGGATGAATGGTTGCAAAGTTATATCGCCGGTTCTCAAGAGCATTTGAGAGATGGTTGGTTGGACCTCTATCTTTCCAGCCCTATCTGGCGCTTCGCGTTATCAGAAGGTGTTTTAAATGAAATGGCATGGATTGGTGTATTGATACCGAGTGTTGATCGCGTCGGGCGATATTTTCCATTGACGGTGTTAACGCAAATACCAGCAGGTGTAAGCCTATTTGAAGCAATGCTCTTGCAAAGCGACTGGTTTCAGCAAACCGAAGAGCTGATGCTTGATTCGCTGGAAGAAACTTTTGATATTGATACATTGTTCAGAGAAGTAGAGGTTTTAACGCCAGAATTTAGTGCAACCTACCTGAAAGAACAACTTTACGATAGTCAAAAGAATGCTGTAGTCAAGATGGAGTTTGAGGAACAGTCACCATCTGCTGTGTTTCCACAGCTGTTAGATGTCTTTTTGACAGCTTCACTGTCTAGTTTTAGTGTGTGGAGTACTTCAGGTTCAGACCAGGTTGAGCCATGTACAATGGTTACTCAAGGTTTGCCAAGAATCAGTAGTGTACCAGCAATGCTTGATGGTCAATGGAATGGTTGGGGATGGCAAAATGCATACCGCTTGAATGCACTGCAACCACAAGAAAGTACCGAGCTGAGAGATAGCTATGAGTGATGCCACAATAAGAAGAAAGGTTAAGTGGGATAGTGCCGCTAAAACGGATGTCGGGGTTAAGAGAAGTGTTAATGAAGATGCAATTTTGTCTCGTTCTGATTTGGGGCTTTGGGCAGTTGCAGATGGAATGGGAGGGCATGAAGTCGGCGATATTGCCAGTAACATGATTATTGAAGCCTTGAATCAATTACAAGCTCAGCCCGACCTTCAACAAATGGTTGATGCGGTCGAGGATATTTTACTTAAAACAAATCAAGAAATTCTCGATTATTCTGAGCAGAACCTGGATAACAGTACGATTGGAAGCACGATCGTTTCCCTGGTTATTAAGGGAAGAGTTGGTGTTGCTCTATGGGTTGGCGATTCAAGACTTTACCGGTTGAGGGAAGGAAAACTTCAGCGGATAACTCGTGATCATAGTCGAGTTGAAGAGCTGATTGAGCAGGGAGTTATTTTACCTGAGGAGGCTAAATCACATTCGGAATCTAATGTGATTACTCGAGCTATAGGTGTTGATGATGAGCTTTGCATAGAAGTTTGTGTGTTTGATACTTTGTTAAAAGATGTCTATTTACTTTGTAGTGACGGCCTGCATAACACTGTGGATGAGCAAGAGTTGGCACAAATTATGTCGAGCAATAATTTGCAGACTAAAGTATCCCAAATGATACAGCGTTCAATAGAGAATGGTGCTCCAGATAATGTGTCGGCAATTGTTGTAAAGGGTGAGTTTGAAAAGGTCGCCATGCGCGAATTGACCGCCGACACTTTTTAAACTGTTGAAGCATTTGAGTAGCCGAAGATATGGAACAGGAAGAAAATACCAAAGGAAGTGATTTGACTGTGGAGCGAAGCAGCGAAGATTTAACTCGAATTCAAAAAGAGGCCAATGATAGCACCGTTATTGTTGGCTCCAGAAAGTCTCCTGATGCTAAGAGTGTTCAAGGACACGTGAGTGTATCTCCAGTTTCTAAAAGCTCTCCTGGTGAAGAGACCGTTTTTCAAAAACAGCCTCGTAAAAAAGAAACAGTCAATAAAACGAGGGTCAACAAAGTAAAAGTTAACAAAAATTTACCACCTGAACTTTCTGAAAATGTTGATGGTGATCGAACTCAGTTTAAGCCAAGGCAGGAACGAACCAGAATTGCTCGACCAGTTGTCCCTCTAGAAACGGTAGAAACGCAGTCAGAATCTTTAAGAGAAGACGTAAATAGCAATACTTCAAAGAACAATGAGTTGGCAGCTTCTGGCGAGCCGGACGGAAGCATGATTCTTAAAAAGCGCTTTATTCTGGAGAAAGTACTCGGTGCGGGAGGTATGGGAGTCGTCTATAAGGCCAGGGATTTAGTAAAAGTAGAAGCTGGAGACAAAGACCCTTACGTTGCTATAAAGGTTCTGACCGAAGAGTTTAAGGAACATCCTGAAGCCTTTGTTGCGCTTCAGAGAGAATCGCGCAAGACACAGAGAATAGCGCACCCCAATATTGTAAATGTACATGATTTCGATAAAGACAAAAGTACCGTCTTTATGACAATGGAGTTTCTCGAAGGAAAACCTCTCGACCAGTTGATTCGACAATACAAATCAACGGGTTTACCAACGGATGATGCGTTAAGTATTATTGAAAGTGTTTGTCAGGCTCTCATATATGCCCACGGCCAAAAAATCATTCACTCGGATTTCAAACCCGGAAATATTTTCGTAACTGATCGCGGGGTCACAAAAGTCTTTGACTTTGGTATCGCGAGGGCTGTTGCTAAAGCTGAGCAGTATGAAGACAATCCAGAAGACAGGACCATTTTTGATGCCGGAGATCTGGGCGCATTAACGCCGGCTTACGCAAGTCTGGAAATGTTGAATGGACAAGAGCCTGATATTCGCGATGATATTTATGCTTTGGGGTGCGTCGCTTATGAACTCTTCACTGGACGACATCCGTTTAATAAAATACCAGCGGATGAAGCTCAAAAACAGAAACTAAAGCCAAAACGAATATCCAATATTTCACGAAGACAATGGAAAGCTATTCAAAAAGCTCTATCATTTCAGCGAGAAAACAGGCTTTCTTCTGCAGAAGAGTTTCTATCTTTGATGTCCAAGCAAAAGGGTGCTGCAAAGTGGCCTGTTACTTTGCTATTGCTCGGTGTAATCGCTGTTCTGGGATACTATCAGTACTATGGTGCTTCTGAGACATCATTTGATGAAACAGAAATTCGAAGTGAGTTAGAGTTTAAACTTAGATTTGAAAACTTTCAAAAGGACATAGATGTGCTTATCGCATCCCGACTGTTTACTCAAAGATGGGAGGATGAACTTTGGAAAAATGTACAAGATATTAAAGTACTCTTAAAAAGCGGCCAGCTGATCCTGGATAGTTCGAGTAATCGTGAGTTTGAACTATTAGTTGAAAACAGCACAGCCTGGTTCCAACAAACCCGTAAAAATGCTTATGAGATTTATCTTGAGCAAATTAAAAATAGTATAGAGCAAAAAGAATTTAAAACTGCATTAAATTTGATTGAAAATGCTCAACGCTACACTTTGGATTTTTCTGAACTAGAAGTACAAAAGAACAGTGTTCAAGCTTTGGTCAAAAAAGCAGAAAATGCTGCCGAAGCGGAAAAGCTTGCGAAAATGCTAGAAGAGCAAAAAAATCAGGAAAAAGCACTGGTTGCACAACAGGAAAAAAAGAAAAAACAGGTAAAGGAACAAAAATATCAAGAATTCTCAGCGGCATTAGCAAATGTTAATAGTCAGATCCGCTGTGAATCAAACCGGCTGGACATGAGAAACCTTGGAACAGCAATTGATAAACTAAAGAGTATAGATAGTCGTCAGTATAAAAAGAATGAAAGGGAGATAATAGCCTCCTTATCAGCATGTATTGCTAAAATTGGCAAGACATTTCCTGAACGAGCAAGTGAGTTCAAGGCTAGTGCACTCAAGATATTTAATAACAGCACTCAAATAGCCGCAATTCAAATTATTCCAAAAGATCCTTGCTCTCCCGCTTTAGCGGGATTAGGTGCCAGAGGAAAAAGAGCGATATGTAAAGATTCGATAAAAGGCTATGGTACTGGTCCTGACTTAGTTGTAATTCCTGCAGGAAAAGGAATAAAGTCATTTGCGATAGGAAAGTATGAAATATCTGCTGCTGATTTCAGTTTGTTTTGTAGCTCAACAAAATCTTGTTCCGATATCCCTGAACAAGACAAAAATCTACCTGTCGCTAATGTATCGATCAAGATTGTCGAGAAATATTTGCAGTGGTTGAGCGATAAGACAGGAAAGAACTATCGCTTACCAACGCTAAAAGAGTGGGAATATGCAGCTAAAAGTACGCGTGTAAAACTGGACACAAACCGCAATTGCAAACTCAATACTCGTGGAATTTCCAAAGGAGATAATTTTGTCCGTACAACTGTTGGAGCTCAAAATGCCTGGGGGTTGGTTAACTATGTTGGTAATGCAAGTGAGTGGGTTTACGCAAGTGGTAAGCAATTAATAGCCATTGGTGGTGCTTTTAATGTATCAATGGATTCCTGCGATATTTCAACAAGAAGTCGCCATTCTGGGGAAGGTGATAACTTTACCGGATTTAGAGTTGCAAGAGAAATTAACAATTAGGGTTACTATTGATGAATAGGCAAGAATTATTCGATAGAGTCCAAAGACTCTCACAAGAGTATTACTATCGAGAAATTTCTTACGATGATTATCGACGTTGTAGAAAAGAACTGTTAAAAGAAATAGATCAAAAAATGAACCGAAAGCGTTAAGCCGCTTTTCGGATCTGAATTAATTATGAGTTTAAGAGGTAATTGAAACTATGGAATTTGCAAAAATATTTCAATCGGGAGGTCCTTTTATGTATCCCATCCTGATAGTCTTTGCGTTAGGGATTGCTATCACCATTGAACGATTCCTGTTTTTAATGAGAACCAATAATCGTACACAGAAAATATGGTCTCAATTAACACCCATGCTAAAAGCAAATGATTACGAAAGGGCCAAGGCTTTTACCAAAGAACATAAGACTCCGTTGGCCGTTATTTTAAATTATGGTTTTGCGCGTCAAAAGCCAAATGTAAAAAGAAAGAAAGTAGAAATGGCCATGGAAGAAGGGATGATGGAGGCGCTTCCGAGTTTGGAAGAAAGAACTCACTATCTGGCGACTTTCGCAAATATAGCGACTTTGCTAGGGTTACTTGGGACTATTGTCGGGTTGATTCAAGCTTTTACAGCTGTAGCGAGCGCAGATCCTGCTGATAAAGCAAACTTATTATCAGCGAGTATTTCGGTTGCGATGAATACAACTGCATTTGGCTTGATCGTTGCTATCCCATTATTATTAACCCACTCTTATTTGTCGACAAGAACTTCAAAAATAGTCAATAGCTTGGAAATGGCTACTGTAAAGTGCCTTAATCTGATGGATTTAGACGAAGATTAATTTATGAAATTTAATCGAAGAAACTACATTGAAGAAGCGAAAGAGCTAAACATCACTGCGTTTCTAAATCTGATGGTAATTCTTGTTCCTTTTCTCCTGATTACAGCTGTGTTCTCTCGCTTAACTGTATTAGAGCTTAATTTGCCTATGTTGGATGCTGCATCTAAATCTTCAGAGACGATTGAACTTCAGTTGCAACTTGTGGTTGGAGAAAAAGATTTTGTTATTCAGGATGTCAATATCGGAGAAATTCGTCGATTTAGTCGTGATTCGGTGATGGAGTCGAATTGGAAGGCATTTGATGAGATTCTTTTAGAAATAAAAAGAAGGTTCCCTGAAGAGGATAGAATTACTCTGCTATTCGAAAAAACAGTTCCATATAAAATGTTAATTCAGGTGATGGATCACGTTCGTTCAACCCAGGTGGTGAATATTGATCAGGTACAGACGGTGGAGCTATTTCCCAATGTTTCTATTGGTGATGCCGAACCAGTGGTTACTGATGCTGAAAAGCAGATGACATTGGAAAAAGTGAACGATGATAGAGCTAATGATCTTAAAAATGGAGTATCTCCGTAATGGAAATGTCATCACGAGCTAAAAGAATGCAGAGGATGAATAAGCTTCGCAAACAACCAGCACTCAACCTGGTATCATTGATGGATATTTTTACCATTTTGGTGTTTTTTCTTCTGGTTTCATCATCAAGCTCTCAACAGTTACCAAGTTCAAAGGATGTTAGGCTTCCTACGTCTACCACTAAATCAATGCCAGAAGAAACCCTTGTGTTAATGGTAACAAGCGATGATATTCTGGTTGAAGGAGTAAGCGTTGCAAAAATTGTAAGCGTTAATCAGAACTCCGATAAGGTAATTAAGTCACTAAAATCGGAACTGGATTTTCATGCTTCGAAAAAGAACATTTCTGGCAACAAATTGAATAGTGAAATGCAAGGCGGCTTTGCAGTAACTATCGTGGGCGATGAAAATATTCCCTATGAGCTTCTGAGTAAAATTCTCACAACCTGTCGCCATGCAAACTTCACTAGAATTGCATTTCTTGCCAATCAAAAAGCGAAAAGTTAGATGGCTGTAGCACTAGAATATAATGAACTGGCTTTAGCGTGGGATCCAGCGAGTAGGGGAGAGCGTCGGTTTTTACTGATCGCTTTTATTTGTCTGATTGTATTTCTCGCTATCGGTTGGAGACTTTCTTCTATCAAAGTTCCGGTTGAAGAGAGGAAGGAACAGATAGTGCCAAAAAGGATAGCAGAGTTTATTTTAGAAAGAGAAAAGGAACAACCTAAAGTCGAGCCAAAACCTGAACCCAAACCTTTGCCTAAACCAGAGCCAGTAGAAAAGGTGAAACCTAAAGTTACCAAGAAAAGAGAAGTTAAAAGCGAAATACCTCTAAATGACAAGCAAAAGAAAGCTCGTGACAAAGCACAAGAGTCAGGCCTTTTAGCTTTGTCCAGTGAACTGGCTGATCTTGTAGATACTTCAAAAATAGACTCGATGATTAGTAAAAAAGTGACATCATCCGGAGGTGCGAATATAAAAGCTCAGTTGGACAGTACAGTATTATCCATAAATGCAACTAAAGGAAGCGGAGGAATCAATGCTTCTAAATATGGTGATGCACGAGTATCGTCTACAACAATTTCGGCTCAGGAGCTAGTGAAGATTAATCAACGATTGATAGCTGAACAGTCATCAGGAGCTTCGAGTCAAGAAACGGAAAGGGTAGAGAATTCAGGAAACTTTAGAAGCGAAGAAGAAGTGTCTTTAGTATTTGACCAAAATAAAGGCAAGTTGTATTCGATTTATAATCGAGAGCGTCGCAAAAGCCCGGGGTTAAAAGGGAAGATAGTGCTCGAAATTACTATTAACCCTAACGGAAAGGTCTCATTCATTCGCATAATTTCAAGTGAGCTAAATAATCCCAAACTCGAACAAAGCTTACTCGCAAGAATTAAACAATTCAAGTTTAGCAGTGATAAAGAAGAGCCTATTACCATTACCTACCCGATAGAATTCTTACCTTCTTAAATTGATATTACTCACTCGCAGAGCGGTTAGTATTTTCTAGTACTAATCGCAGTAGTTAGCTGTCTGATCGCCTCTTGATTATTTTAGAGGAGCAATAGTGAGCTTTCTCTGACAATAAAAGGAGTATGGCTTGAATAAATCAATAAGTTCCCAGAGTCAGTAAGACCAGTGTACACGCATTAATGACTTCAATGCCTTTTGTAGAAAAGTAGTCTGTAGCGATTCTGGACTCTGTTCCTGGATTTAAAATGATTCTACGTGGCTTGAGACTAGCTATAGCTTCGATATTCGCGTCTAAAATTTCAGGTCTAACATAAACGGTTACAGTATCCACTGGAATTGACACTTTACCTGGATCAGTCAAGCATTGGATGCCATCTATAACGCCACCTCGCGGATTTACGAGAATAACTTTGTGTCCCTGCTCAATAAGCCGATGTTGCGCAATGTTGGCATATCGTGAAGGGGTAGCGCTTGCGCCATAAATAAGTGTTGTTTTCATATTATCAAATGCTTAGTTATTAGCAAATAGCTCTCTTTCTATGTTTTTGAATCCCTTGAATTCGAGAGCATTTCCTGATGGATCGCTAAAGAATAATGTACCTTGCTCACCGGTTTGCCCCTCAAATCTTATATACGGCTCTATGATAAAACTATCAATAAAGAGGGAAATCTTGTCGGCAAACGCCTTCCACTTCTCCATAGGAAGTACTACTCCAAAATGAGGAACAGGGACATCATGTTTATCAACTGAATTGCTAATGCTAGCAATTTTTCCTTTTGAACCAAGCGCTGTATTAAGATGAGTAACATATTGATGGCCAAACATATTAAAGTCGATCCATTGTCTGCAGTGCCGACCCATTGATAGGCCCATTTTAGAGTGATAAAAGTCTTTAGCTTCAGGAATGTCTCTTACTTGTACAGCTATGTGGAACGGATAAATGGGCATAGTTTAACTCTTTAAGTTTGCCTGTATTAGAGCTTTTAAATTGTCCTATAATCTCATATATTGCAATTAATGACTATTAATCGATGCCAACTGAAAGTACAGGTTTCTAGTTGTTGGTTCGATAGTTGTCATCCAGGATTGCCTGCTGCAATCTAGATATTTATTAAAACTTATTAATTTAACAACGAATGTGGATTTTCCTGTTCCTTATTCGCCAATATTTTTCATTTTAATTAGTATCAATTATGAAAGAAGTGACGGAAATGAAAACTGAAATTGATCGCAGCTTTGATGATATAGCTAAAAAATTTCATAGTAATATTTATGGCACTACTAAAGGAAAGTTACGCCAAGAAGTTTTAATGCACCATCTGACCACCACTATTCCAACATTGTCTGATGCTGGTAATCGACAACTCTCTATTCTTGACGCGGGAGGAGGAACAGGAGTTATGACTCAGGCAATGTCTGAGCTGGGACACAGAGTTATGCTGAATGATATTTCGGGAAACTCACTAGACATTGCGCGGAAGGCATTGGTTAACTATAGCAATATTGACTACTTTGCAGGGCCGATTCAAAGTATTAGTGTGAAAGAGAAGTATGATCTTGTGATATGCCATGCAGTATTGGAGTGGTTGGCGAGCCCGTTTGAAGTTTTAGCTAAACTGGAAGGACTGGTTAAGAATGGAGGGTATCTATCATTAAGTTTTTTTAACCGTGATGCTCAGAGGTTTGGTAATATTTTGTATGGAAATTTTGATTATGTGGAGAACAAATTAACACTCCCTAGAGTCGTAAAGCTGAGTCCCAGAAACCCTCTCTCTCCTGAAGAAGTTATTTATAAAGTAGAAGAATTACCTTTCAATATAATTCATAAAGCCGGGATACGATGCTTCCATGACTATTTGAAAGAAAAGGGCATGCAACAGTCTCATTTCCAGCAACTAAAAAGGCTTGAAATTGAGCTTGGAACTTCTCATCCATATTTATGGTTCGGGAAGTACTTTCATTTGATCGCTAAAAAAGAAACTTGAGCTTTTGGAAAAGCTGGTAAGGAATAGTTCCAGGCTTCGTTCGTTATTAAGTTAATCAGAATGAAAATTTAGGTTTATTGTGAGAGGAAACCGCTTAATTTATACTGACTTTTCGAGTCGTCTTGTTGAGTACAACTACACCATTCGCGCAATAGTAATTGCCATTGGTGGTGTTTCTCTAGCTATATTTAATGCTTTTCTGACTGATACCGGCTTTAGTGATAATCCTTCGCTGGAGATGCTTATCATCTATATAAGCTCAACCCTCTATTTCTTTCTTAATTATCTGACTCGCGAGTACCCTGTCTTTCGCTTTGTATTTATAGGCGCGGTAATTTTGGGAGGAGTGACCAGTGCTTATCTGCTCTACAACTCAATGTTGGATACGTTAAGTTCATTTGAAACAACTTTCGCTTATTTCTGCTACAACCTTATTGTTTTTTATCTAATTGTGCGGAAGAAAGTTTATGGTTCGAGCGCATCATCGAATAACGCTGGTTAAAAAGATAGAAGTAGTCAAACAGCTTTTTAGCTGTATGTTCCTGTCCACAGCTAGAAAGAGCCAGGCCTGCTGATTCAGCAGTTGATAAATAGCTATCATCGGCGGCATTTCTTGACAGGTAGTGCGATTTACGAGCAGGATTGATTTTCAAAACCTCGAAATCTTTTAACCATTGACTGAAATTATACATTCGACGGCTTTGACGCCAGGTAGCGTCGAGCAAAATAAGCGTAAGCCGCTTATTTTCTTGCTGTTCTATCGAGCTGTTAATCCTTCTGCTTTCGCTACTTTCTGCAGGGTAGACAATAACGCAGCGTCGTTCCTTATCATTGAGCAAGGATAACAGCTCCGGAGGAGGTGTTTTTCTATTCCAGCAAAAGGCATAGGTATTTTGGGGAAAAGTGTCTGCGATTAAACGTCCGGTATTACTCGGCTTGAAAATTTCGTCTCTATGATAAATAAGAATAAAATCAATATTAGTTGACAGGTTAGGCTGAAGGGCGCAAATACAAAGCTCAGGATTTAACTGGCAACCATTGCACCTTTTAACGAGAATACCTCGCGCTTTGTATTCTCTGGTTGATTCAGCCAATGCTTGCTCTTTTAGTCTATGAAAAGCGTTTCTTATCATTTACGATAGCCTGCAAACTTAAAACTCGATCTTGTGCTTACAATCTAAGAAAGGAGAATTTATTTTGCAAGCACAAGTGATTATAAACGAAAATCTACACATAAAGATAAGAGTATTTTAACTTAAGAGATACTGTTACAGGAGGGAAAGTGGCAAAGCCAAATAAAAAAGGGCCTGTAAAAACTGTTGGTATTTACTGTAATCGATGCCGGGGACCGCTATACACCTACCGAAAGGGCGGTAAAGGAGCTCTGGTGAAATGCTTTAAAGAACGAATCGTAAAAGATTTTACTATAAGCCCCGTAACTTGTCCTCAATGCAGCAACGTGTTTGCGCGAGAAACATTAATAAGAGGGGTTCCTGCTTTTAAAATAATCAGTGGCAAGGTCTTTATGAAATAATCATTGATAAGATACAAAGCCTGGAAAGCCCGATAAGACACTATCGAGCTTCAGGCTCAAGTTTAATACCCGGGATTATTGCGCTGCTGCTACTGCGTTGCCCAGATATTCCCATATATAGGAGCTCAAGGTAACTTCGCTGGCACCATCTTTTTGGGTTGAATTGCTACAGAAACCTCGAGTTATACCGCTATCAACACACATTTCCTTTTTAATACGCGCTTCGTTAGGCCACGGCCATAAAGAAGTCTGTGTCTCAACGTTGAAGTCAGAGTCTCCGTATATTGCACCATCAACGCCATAGCGAACAGTGATGTCTGCACCGATTTTTTGTGGCAAGGTATTTTGTGCTGGCGCATTTTCCTCAAGACGTTGAGGAAACAAAAGTGAACCATCTGTTAACGGAGAGTTTGTCAGAGATATACAGTTTTCCAAGCAGTTGTAAGTATCAAAGTTTCCTTCTGCTGCGCCTGGGTTGTATCCGAGGGAATTTTGTACCATGGAACCCAGGACATTGTATCCGGTTCTAGTTGCGCCAACAGTCAAACTATCACTCACAAGAACACTAGATTGATTGGGCGAAACACGGATTGCACTTTTGTTGTCTCCCGCGTTATTCATTACGATAGTAGCATTATCAATAAAACTTTGAGGTTTGCCTGCCGAGTCGTAGTTATAAGGGGTGTTACCAATATTAATTCCGCCAATACCATTGCCGACTGAAACGAAATTTTTAATTGTCCAAATAGGCAAACCATTATCTAACACATAGTCAGCTTCGAAGTGCATTCCTGAATCTTGCGAGTTGATAGACATGTTACCTAACCACTCGTTATTACCCAGGTAGTTTGCTCTGTTCGAGCTATGTTGCGCTGTTGCAAAATCTCCGTAAGCACTATCGTTTCTGATCACGCGGTCAATGATTATAACGTTTTGAACAGAAACATTTTGCGAGTCGTATACTGTCATGCCTACACTTGGGTCTGCTTTAGGATAGCTTTCGCAGCCCGCTTGATCACAACCTTCGCTTCGTACTACAACTCGTCTCCAAACATTATTGTTTGAGCGATAATTTGAAGCAATGATTCGTCGATTACTCGCCCATACCCAAACATCTTCTACTAGATTGTAGTTATTTCCCTGGCTGTGGTCGTTAGTGCCAATACTGAAAGAGCCGTGGAATCCTGAATCTTTAATAACTACATAATCGGCGTTGAACAGAGAGCCTCCGCCTTCAAAAGTTATTCCCTGAACTTTAATAAACTTATCTTTTCTGCTTGAACGCCCGATAAACAGGGGGCGTAGCTCATCACTTCCAATAACTTTTACCATCCCGGGATTTGCGGCACGGACAACCGTAGGTTGCTCTCGGCTTAATCCGGATGGTATAGAGTCTGAGTAGTCGACTGAGTTACCATAGTAGTCTACTTCGCGCAGAATACCCGTTTGATTGGCTACCGAGTATTCACCATCCAGAAGAACCAATTCTTCACCAGCCTGTACACCATTGCTGGCAAATGAGCGCTTGAAAGTTTTCCAGGGAGCATCGGCACTGGTACCAGAATTCGAATCATTACCATAAGGTGAAATGTAGTAAACCTGATGAGAAGGCTCTTCACTGTTTGCCTGCTCGACTGTTAACCAGATACTGGTTTGAGCTTGTTCGCTTTTAGAGTCGAGAACCATTGCAGTGATTGTATGAGTTCCGACAGAGAGATTACCGCTAATAATCGCTCCATGCCCCAACACGCCGTCAATATTGGAATGCCAGCTAATGACGTCGCTGATCACTCCATCTTCGGCATCATTGGCATAGCCTGCGAAAGTGATCTGAGAGGAGTTGCTATGATTGCTAGCAGATGCTGGCGAATCAATAGATACTGTCGGTATGCTGTTTTGCGGCTCTTTAACTATCAAAGTAATCTGACTAGTTGCTTGTGCGTTTTGACTGTCGGTAACCGTTGCTGAAATGGTATGAGTTCCTGTTGACAGAGTGGACTGCAACGAAGCTCCTTTACCAAGCATTCCTTCTATGCTCGATGACCAGATAACCTGGCTAGCTAAATCACCGTCTTCTGTATCAGATGCAACGGCAGTGAAAACCAGAACATCTTCGCTCATAAACTCAGCCAGGTTTGTTGGTGCGGTAATTTCCAGAGAAGGAGTGTTATTTACAGGTTTAATAATATTTAAATTAATCTGAGCACTGTCTGTCGCATTTTCAGAATCAAATACTTCTGCTGTAATCGTGTGGCTTCCTGCAGAAAGTAAAGTCGTAATGGTTTGTCCTGTTCCCAGGTTTCCATCAATGTTTGAGTGCCAAATGACCTGACTACTCAGCTCACCGTCCTCCGCATCAGTTGCTGATGATATCAGTGTTACGATTGTTCCATCCTCGAAACTGGAGTTAGTTGCAGGTGTATCAATTGATACTTGTGGTGCACTATTGGTTACCATTGTGACAGCAATTGCTATTTGAGTTGAAGCTGTCGCATTGGCAGAGTCTTTTACGCTGGCTGTAACTGTATGGTTTCCAGGCGTAAGCACCGCATTGATATTGGTACCTGTGCCAAGGAATCCATCTTTGTCTGATTTCCATTGAGTCAAATGGCTTAAGTCGCCATCTTCAGTATCATTTGCATAGCTTTTGAAGAACACCAGGCTTCCTTCGGTGTATTCTGAGCCGCTTTCAGGGGAGAGTATGTTGATTGTAGGGGCTTTATTCTCCGGAGCATCTACATAAAGGTCGACGTAATCACGCTCGAGTTTGCCTTTCGAGTTCCTTACCTCAGCTCGAACGACATGATAGCCGGTTTGCAAGGTGCGACTGAAAGTAGCTCCGCTACCGATCGACCCTTGAATATTGGAATACCATTGAATCTTATGGCTGATATCTCCATCTCTTCTATCCCGCGCCACAGCTTGAAAGCTAATTTCGTTCACCTGCAATAACTGTGAGTTATCCGCGGGAGAAAGAATTGAGATCGATGGATGAGCCCCACGGCTGTGAGCCCCGAAAGAAATACTCATTAGAACGAGACTGAAAAGTGGAATGAACTTCTTGAAAAACTGCATCATCAACTACCTGGAAACACCTGAAACTAATAAAACTGCCAATCTCACATCTCTTGTGAGCCGTTACACAGGCTTTATCGACGCTGTTATAAATACTTAACCGGATGAATGTTTGGTTGTGAATCTGCTCACAAAATAAGCAGTGTGAACATTTGTAAATGAGAATCTGTTCGCGCTTTTTGCAAAGTGCAAATTGACTCAAACTGGCTAAGTAAATTCTAACTAATTAAAAAATAAGAGAATTTTTCTATTATTGCTTAATATTGTTGACTATTTGGAGGAAATACAATGAAAGGGGGAGGGGTCCGCAGCCTATAGATCTAAGTACCACGGACCGACAGGTCTATGTTTGGCTCTATGCCATTTTGTTTTTTTCTAATGACCATGCATTGAGAACCTTAGACTCCTTTTCCAGAGACATTCCCGCTCTAAGCTTTTCCTGACGTTTTGCAGGTAATGATTGAAACCAGGCCAAAGTATCTTCAACTGTCTTATCAATAGGTGTGAAAGTGAGTCCTGCGTCTATTGCTTTTTGGCTTGACCAGGTCAAAGCACCAGCTCCTGCACTTTCTTTGTCTGCCCACATATGAATATCTCTCCATGGCTGGACATCATTCTGACTAAGGAAGTCTGCAGGAACCCATGTATATTCACTTTTTGGTGCAGCTACTTTTTTGCAGCTTTCTACCAGTTTACCGAAAGGCATCGTAGGCTGTACCAGATTGAAGCTTCCTGTCAGGTTTTTTTCCAAGGTATGAATCATAAACTTTGCCAGATCTCGAACGTCAATGAATTGTGTTACATCGTCCGGCTTTCCTGGTAGCAGGATTTTACCGCCACGGTTGAACCTTACAGGCCAATAAGTGAATCGATCCGTTTTGTCTCTGGGCCCCACTATTAGTCCGGGACGAATTTGAGTCACCCGTCCGGGCATTGATTTTTCAGCGGCTTTTTCACAGTAGGCTTTCAATGCGCAATAATGTTGACGGACGTCTTCGGTTTTTGGATCTTCCAGCGTTGCAGGAGGCCTGTTTTCGGTACCGTTTGTTCCACCCTCAGCCCAGTTATCATACTGGCAAATAGTTGATACAAATAAGTACTGCTTAACATTGGGGGCGAGCAATCTGGAAGATGCTTCTACGAGCCGAGGAACATATCCGGAAGTATCAATTACGGCGTCCCACTGCTTGCCCTGTAACCCTGTCAGGCCTTTACCTTTGTCCGGGTCTCGATCCCCCACAATTTTAGGAAGTTCAGGGAACAGGTCTTTGTTGGTTCTTCCTCTATTGAACAGAGTGATTTTATGACCGCGGGCAAGAGCATATTCAACAGTATGCGGACCCAGAAAACCTGTCCCGCCCAGGACTAAAATATTGAGCGGTCTGGATGCTGCATCAATTCCGGCGGTTAAAAAACCGGGAAAAGCAACCAGCCCTGCTGCGGCTGATGAGCTGAGGATAAACTGGCGACGATCGAGTGGCATAACTGATTCCTGTGTTATTGTGTTATCTGGACCCTGATTTAATCTAATCTATTTGGAAATGACATTCGACCAGATAACCGTAAGGAATTGTTAATCACCTAATTAGCTTATGGATAATCTCGCACATGGATTTCAGCAAGGGCCGATTTTAATCGCTCATCGACAAGACTAAAATTAGCCGACTTTTGGAAAAAGGAGTTTTGCATGACGTCTCAGAATCGAGCAGCGGATGAGTCCAGTTACGTAGAACATGCACGAAGTGAGAGGTTCTACGAGATACGCGGCAGTGTTTATGTGAAGTGCAGAGAAGGCGAACTAGGCCCTTTTCAGGACCTTGCTGCTGCACTTAACGGCCTTCTGGAAATGGCCAAAAAATCCGGGATATCACACTACCAGCAGCGTTTGCTTTATCAAAGTGTGTGTGAAAAAGCTTTGTCTGCCTGTAATTAAGTTTATCCGACTAAAGATGAAAATATCCAAAAAATAAGTAATCCAGTCTTTAATATTATTCTATTTATCTAGGTACTTTACGCCCGGCAGTTGTTACGTGTCGGGCTTTATTTTTGAGTCAAACTTGTTTTTGTAATGCTAGCGTTACAGGTGTAGTATTGATATTACATCGGTGTTCTGCTATGTTAATGGTAAATGCGTGATCAATCAGAAATTCGGAGGCCTATAGATGAGAAGAACAAAACACTTTGATAGCGTGGATTCTCCTGATATGACACCTATGCTGGATGTCGTTTTTATTATGTTGATTTTTTTTATTGTGACGACTTCATTTGTAAAAGAGGACGCGATTGACTGGCTATCTTTATCCAACCAGGCGGATCCCAAGCCGCCAGTAAAGCAGAAAAATCCGCTGGTTCTGGAAATCAAAAGTAATGGTGACCTGGTTATGGAAAATCAACTGATAAATCTTGATGCAGTTCGTGCAAGAACCCAGTCACTACTGGCAAAAAGAGACGTTGAACATGCAATAGTGAAAGTTGAAAGCCAGGTAACGGCACAGATTTTAGTGAGTGCTGTAGACTCAATTAAGTTAGGTGGTGTAGAAAAAGTTTCTGTTGCAAAAATTAAATCATCAGATTAAAGGGGGTCAACTGTTTTCAAAACGTCTTTCGTTTCAAAGACAAGCGTTTCGACAATTAGGAATAGGGGACTATTTCTGATTGTCTTAACACATCTGCCTTACACTTGTATAAAAGTTAAACTTTAATAACTTGTTATTTTATCTCCCTCTAAAATAAATATTTTAAATAACACCTCTCCTATATTTCGTTTCGATATTATATCTCAGATTCGATTTGTATAAAAAATAGCCATCAAATATTCTCGATCTGTTTTCGCTAATAGGTGCAACAAAATATTGTTCATTAACCAATAAACAATAAGAACAAATTTTGCTGGTAGGAGGCCTGGTGAAAATGGAGTGTCTTCGACATTTCTTCCTAATAACGTTACAGAAACAAAGGAAAACCAATGAAAACAATAAGTAAACTTCTTGTTAGTAGTGCGGTACTCGGTGCATTAGGTGCTGCATCAGTTAATGCTGCTGACAGAGTCGTGTTAAGTGGCAACGACAACATTAACAACAATATGGCAAATACTAATTCGCTCCAATTGACTGATCCTGCAGCTCTTGTCGGACTTTCAGCAAATGGTGCTTTGCAAATCAGAAAAGTTTATCGCGATTTGAATGGCGATCAGACTATTCGTTATCAACAAATGTACAAAGGAATTCCAGTTCTTGGTGACGATGTAATTATTTCTCGCAAAAAGAATGGTTCTTTCAAATCAGCTCATGGCGCAGTTGTTAACGGTATCGCTGCAGATGTAACTACAACCGTTCCTAAAATTACTGCCAGCAATGCAATTAAAAATGCCAAAGCAAAAACTCTAATTTCTGGCGCTGCCACCTATGAGAATGAGTCGAGCAGGTTGGCGATCTGGCTGGATAAAAACAGCAAAGCTCGTCTGGTTTTTGAAGTTACTTACATGCAGCATAGCGATCAACCTTCACGACCTTACATGATAATAGATGCTCTAACTGGCGAAGTTTTGCATCAATATGACAACCTTCAAACCGCAAATGCGACAGGCCCGGGTGGAAATCAGAAAACTGGTCAATATGAGTATGGTACTGACTTTGGTTATCTGGATGTAAGCCAGTCCGGTAGCACATGTACCATGCAAAATAGTAATGTTAAAACCGTTAACCTTAATCATGGTACCAGTGGTTCAAGTGCATACAGCTTTAGCTGTTCTCGTAATACTTATAAAGAGATCAATGGCGCTTATTCACCACTTAACGATGCACACTACTTTGGAAACGTAGTGTTTGACATGTATAGCGACTGGTACAATACTGCGCCATTGACTTTTCAGTTAACCATGCGAGTTCACTATTCCAATAATTATGAAAATGCATTCTGGAATGGTAGCTCGATGACTTTTGGAGACGGGGCCAATACCTTCTATCCTCTGGTTAGTCTTGATGTATCTGCTCACGAAGTGAGTCATGGATTTACCGAACAAAACTCAAACCTTACCTATTCAGGGCGGTCAGGTGGTTTGAATGAGTCCTTCTCAGACATCGCGGGTGAAGCTGCCGAGTTCTATATGAATGGTTCGAATGACTGGATGGTTGGCGCTCAGATTTTTAAAGGTAATGGTTCTCTTCGTTACATGGATGACCCGACAAAAGATGGCCGTTCAATTGGGCATGCTTCTGACTATACCTCAGGTATGGACGTTCATTACAGTTCAGGCGTATACAATAAAGCGTTCTACTTGTTAGCCAATACTAATGGCTGGGATACACGTAAAGCTTTTGATATTTATGTGAGAGCAAACCAGCAGTACTGGAGCTCAAATACCAATTGGGATCAGGCCGGGGTAGGTGTTCTGGATGCCGCGTGTGATCTCGGGTATTCAGTCGAAGAAGTAAAGGCTTCTCTAACCGCAGTTGGAGTCAACGCAAATCCAAGTAATAGTGATTGTGGTGGTACCGAGCCTCCTACTGGAAGCGAACTTGAAAATGGTGTCCCAGTGACAGGTCTTGCTGCTTCTCGCGGGGATGATATCACTTACACTATGGATGTTCCTGCTGGCGCTACAAATATCAAATTTGAAATAAGTGGTGGAAGCGGTGATGCTGACCTCTATGTGAAGTTCGGCACTGCTCCAACAGATTCCAGCTATGATTGTCGTCCATATAAGAATGGTAATAACGAGACTTGTACTGGAACAAACACAGGCGGAACTTACTATGTAAGAGTTAAAGCATACTCCAGCTTCTCGGGTGTTTCCCTGGTAGGTAGTTATACAACCGATGGTGGAAATCCTGGCGATCCGATTGATGAAACTATTACTGATATTTCGGTTGCGCAAGGTGCTTGGTATTACCACAGTGTTGACTTGAGTGCTGGTTACTCGGATCTGGAAGTTTCAATTTCTGGTGGAAGTGGTGATGCTGACCTTTACGTAAGACAAGGTGCACAACCAACAACCAGTAGTTACGACTGTCGCCCATACAAGTGGGGGAATAGTGAAACCTGTAGTTTTACCAGTCCAGCGGCAACGACCTGGTATATCGGAATAAGAGGATATAATGCCAGTTCAGGTGTCACATTAAATATTAAAGCGAACCCATAAAAAGGTTCAACTTGGTTCTTTAAGGTTCCCCTACCTTAAGAAACTTGTGCTCTCCCTCAATGCCTCTCCCTGAACTGGGGGAGGGCACATTTATTTTATGTTCTACTGAATATTTAGTCGGAGCTTAAAATACAGAATTTTCAAATTTCATAGCTATCTTCGGATCTTAGCCTTACCAAAATAGCCAACAACTAAACGTATTTTATAGGTGATATATGAAGCAATTAACATCTGCACTGGTGTTAGTTGCCAGTAGTTTTGTGGCAATTAATACATCGGCAACAGAAGTAAAATCTCTGAACGATACAGACAAGAAAGTCTGGTTAACTATAGGCAAGGACGCTGCAAACTATTTAAAAGCAAATAAACAGCATGGACTTGCGGTTGATACTAGTCGAGTTAACCTGATGGCTAACTCTAAAGCTGACTTGATCTCTATTTCAGAAAAGCAAATAGAGAAGTTAAGTCATTTTATGCATGATGAATTTAACCGTTGTGGTGGATTTGTTTTTCACGAGTCATTCGACGATGCGCAGAATTATCTATCGAGAGTTGAGCAGACTGCGAGTACTCCTCAGCCTCTGGTAAGCTATACCATCGACAATCCAGAGGCAGTTAATGCTCTTCTTGGAACTTTATCCAGTACTAATTTAAACGATACTGTTTCTTCACTATCAAATTATTATAATCGTTATTACACACAACAGAGTGGTGTAGATTCCGCGAACTGGATAAGGAGTCATTGGCAAGATATAGGCCAGTCACGAAGTGATATTTCCGTTGAGTTATTTAATCATAGTTGGAGCCAGCCTTCGGTAATTGCAACGATTCAGGGTACAACGATGGCGAACGAAATTGTAATCATCGGTGGTCATCTTGATTCTATTAATTCTTCTAATCCGTCGGGCGGACGTGCACCAGGTGCAGACGATAATGCATCTGGGATTGCTGTAATTACTGAAACTTTACGCGCCATTGTTGCCAGTGGTTACAAGCCTGCTCGAACCATAAAACTGATGGGGTATGCTGCGGAGGAAGTTGGATTACGAGGCTCTAAAGCTATCGCTCAACAATTTTCATCATCCGGGCAAAATGTTGTCGGCGTTGTACAGTTTGATATGACAGGGAATCATGGTACCCCTGACAAAGATATTGTTTTCATGACGGACTATACGAACAGCGCGCAGAACAATTTTATGATGCAACTGATTGATACCTATCTAACTGATATCAGTTATGGTACCAGTCGTTGTGGTTATGCCTGTAGTGACCATGCATCCTGGCATAATGAAGGCTATGCAGCGTCAATGCCATTCGAGTCGACAATGGGAGATTCTAATGGGCGAATTCATTCAACCAGTGATACTTACTTTGATTCATCACACGCTATTAATTTCGCAAGATTATCTGTTACCTTCCTTGCTGAGCTAGCAAAAAGTGAGGGCAGCGAGCCACCTGATAATGACAGCGAGTTGGAGAACGGAGTTCCTGTCGCTAACTTAACTGCCAATCGTGGCGATTCAGTTAACTACATAATGCAGGTTCCTCAAGGAGCCGAAAATATTCGATTCGAAATCGAAGGCGGCAGCGGTGATGCAGATCTTTATGTTAAATTTGGCTCTGAACCGACGGATTCCAATTACGATTGTCGTCCGTATAAAAATGGCAACAATGAGAGCTGCTCAGGGACTCAATCTGGAGGCACTTATTATATCAGGATTAAAGCCTACTCTTCCTATTCGGGGGTGAGCCTGACTGGCAGTTATACAACAGATTCTGAGCCGCCCGGCGACGTAATCGATGAAACTATCAACGACATTGCTGTTGGGCAGGGAGAATGGTACTTCCACAGCGTTGACCTCTCATCTGGATATGCTGATCTTGAAGTCTCGATATCAGGTGGAAGTGGTGATGCTGACTTATATGTTCGTCAGGGTTCGCAGCCAACAACCAGTAGCTATGATTGTCGTCCTTATAAGTGGGGAAATAGTGAAACATGCAGCTTTAGTAACCCTGCAAATACGACATGGCATATTGGTATCAGAGGCTATAATGCCAGCTCAGGGGTAACATTAAATGTGAAAGCCAATCCCTTGTAGCAGATAATTTTTACTAAGATTTTTACATAGTGCAAAATAGGCTTGTTCAACTGATATCTCAGTAGCTCTGAACAAGCCTTTTTATTGAAAAGAAAAGATAACTATAATGATAGAAATGCAAATGCAAGAAAGTAGATTTTGTTTAGGGCGGAGCCTATGTTCCAATGTCTGATTTTTTCAATTTACAGCGCTTCAAAGTAGCTCAGGATGTGGTATACCATAAAGTGGTGACTGAACTTGACCAGGGGAGAAAGAACAGCCACTGGATGTGGTATATTTTTCCCCAAATACAAGGTTTAGGTTCGAGTAGTACCGCAAGAAAATTTGCCATTACCTGTCGAGAAGAGGCGGTTGCTTATCTATCTGATCCGCTATTGAAAGGAAGGTTGATTGAATGCTGTCGACTTTTATTGGCGGTTAAGGAAAAATCGGCCCGTGACATTTTAGGCTACCCGGACGATCTCAAGCTTTGCTCTTCAATGACTCTGTTTGCACAGGTTGCGAAACAAAACGAAAACACCAGACAAACGGAGGCTATTTTTCAACAAGTTTTGAACCGTTTTTATCACGGTAAGCCTGATCCTATAACCCTCAATAAACTACGGGCATAGTTCAAATCCAGGAACATATCTTTTTAAACCAGCTATTAGAGCTCCTTCTTCCTTTCTCAAATGATTTAAATTAATTGTAAAAGCATTGAGGCTAATCTCTGCCTAAGGTAGAGTTACTCCAAATTAAAACCTGGAAAAGAAAATGAAAAAACTATTATTAAATGCCTTATCAGTATTGATTTATAGCTCAACTTTGCTGGCTAGTCACAGTAATGCAAAGTCAAGTGTAGCGTTAGCTCCTGGAACTGAAGTGTTTTTATATGAAATCAAGCGAGATATAAATTCTGGAAAGACTATGCTGTCCCTGATTTCCAATGTAAGTCAGGCGGAGGGATATGATAATCAGCCCAGCTTTTCACCTGATAATCAGAAGCTTTTGTATGTTTCCGCCAGAGACGGAAAGCAGATGGATATTTACGAGTATGACATAGCGAGTAAGAAAACAAGACAGCTAACACAAACACCTGAAAATGAGTTTTCTCCAATGCTGGAAGCAAATGGCAAAACTTTTACTGCTGTTAGAGAGGGGGGAGACCCATATCAGTCGGTTCATCGTTATCCATATCCAACTAGTGAACAAGCCAGTCGAAAATCAAGTTGGGCGGTTAAATCTCAAACTCCTATCGGTTATTATGCCTTCGCCAAAGATGGAAAAGCTGTCGCCTGGGCAAGATGGGCAAATGCAATCTACATTTTTGAACCTGATTCTCCTTACGCGACATTTGCTATCGGACATGCGGCTCCGTCTAAGCCGTTGAAAATTCCCGCAACCGACTTATTTAGCTTCGTACATCGTCAAGGAAATGATGAGCTTTGGATTAAATCGATTGAACCTGCTTCGCGGGCAATTACACCTATTGCACCGGTATTAAAGAGCAATATTGATTATGCCTGGACGCCTCATAAAGAGTTGATTTCGGCAAGTGATAGCCAGCTGTATTTATACTCGGGTAAAGAAAAGAATTGGAATCTTTGGGCAGATCTCTCGTCGGACAAGATCTTTAACATCTCCAGACTGGCGATTAGCTCTGACTTTCAGTATATTGCCGTTGTCGCCAAAGTAGCGGCAAAACAATAATGTCATTTTTAGCGTCAAGAAGGAGAATAATATGATAGAAGTAGCATCAACAGCGCGATTAAGTTTTCGACTTCTTGGAGCAGAAGATAAAGAACTTCTGTTCGAGCTGGACCAAGATCCGGAAGTGATGAAGTACATCAATGGCGGAAAGATGACCACCATGAAAGACGTGGAAGAGGTTTACCTGCCAAGGCTTGCCAGCTATTCCAGTCCGGAAAAAGGCTGGGGGATGTGGGGCGTTTTTGTTAAGAATAACGAAGATTTCATCGGCTGGATTTTAGTTAGACCAATGGAGTTTTTTTCTGAGAATCCGGAATTTGATAATCTGGAACTAGGCTGGCGATTTAAAAGGTCGAGCTGGGGTAACGGTTACGGAACTGAAGCCGCTAAAGCCGTAATGGACGCGGTAGGTGAACCGGATGATGTTAAAAGATTATCGGCCGTAGCTATGCTGGGTAACGAGGCTTCGGTTAATATAATGAAAAAGCTCGGTATGGAGTATATAAAAACCTATACCCATAAAGATCCCTTGGGCGATATCGAAGCCGTTTATTACTCACTTGAATGTTAAATTGATATTGTCGATCTTCATAGTGGATGACTAAATATTTTCGATGAAGAAACTTCTACTGCCATTGTTAATCTTTTCCTGTCATACGCTTTCGAAAGAAAGCGTATGCTATGGCAGTACTTCAAATGGTCGACTGGAAAACGGTGTAAAGCTACCTTCGAGTGGTAACAACTTTGTCAGTTATAGTTCGATCGGAAATTTATCTGGTAGAACCTATGTACACGCAAAGGTCAGAGAAATCATTCTGATGGCTTATCAAACGCTGGAAACAGAACACCCAGACAAAGTATATAAATATGCAGAAACCGGATTTGAAGAAGGGGGACGCTTTAAACCACACAAGACTCATCAAAATGGCTTGTCAGTAGATTTTATGGTGCCGGTAGTCGACAAAAAAGGTAAGTCGGTTCATTTGTCTACCCATCCTTTTAATAAATTTGGCTATGATATTGAGTTTAACGACAAGAGTCAGTTTGACGGTTTGACAATTGATTATGAAGCCATGGCAGCTCATATTGTTGCGCTTCATAAGTCTTCCAAAATATCAGGAAATGATTTGTGGCGGGTGATATTTGCCCCCGAACTTCAGCCCAATCTGTTTAAAACTCAATATGGCGAATATCTAAAGCGTAATATTCAATTTTCTACCAAGCGTTCCTGGGTCAGGCACGATGAACATTATCATGTAGATTTTTCGGTAGCTTGCCAATAATTATTTTGAGTTAATGTTGTAACTTGATTTCCTTTAGGAATTGATATGAGTATTCAAAAAGTTACTCAGAAAGATTATCAGAAATTAATACAGATCTGGGAGTCATCTGTTAGAGCGACGCACAACTTTCTTTCTGAGGAATATATTGCTGAATTAAGACCTCTTATCCTGCAGCATTATTTTGATGCGGTTAATTTGAGATGTTTTAAGGATGAACAAGAGACTATTTGCGGGTTTATTGGTGTTGCCGATTCGAATATTGAAATGTTGCCGGAACGATTTCTTTACTCGACATAGATAATGACGAGTTGGCATTGAGGAAAATGTTCATTCATCGAGACTATAGAGGTAAGCAATATGGAGTTGCATTATCCTTGTTAAAGCAGACCCTCGCTTATGCTCAATCAAATAGAGTTAGGCAAATTTAACTGGGTACTACCGCCGAGTTTTTGGCCGCTCATCGCTTCTACGAAAAAAATAATTTCGCGGAAATTGCTAAAAGCGAATTACCGGAAAGTTTTCCTATAATGGCGGTATGCTCCAAGTTCTACAAATATTCTTTTGATTAAACTAAGGCAGGAAGTCTTCGAAAATAGCTTCCACAGACTCTCCTTCTACCAGGCGAGCAATAATCGAGTCTCGATGTTTAGACATATCTAAATGAGAAAACCTGGCTTTATTTGCAAAGTAATACTGAGACATTAATTTGGTCGCCGCATTTTGATTAACCTTGGCTGATTTTCGTTGAGTAATGGTCATTTTTTTCGGTTGTTGCGTTGGCCTTTTTACTTTCGCAGGTCGCTCCTCAGCTTTGATAAACTGGATTTTATCGCTGTCACCTGTAGAATTGGCTTTGCTTTCTGGATTATTTGGATTTTCCAAGTGAGTATCTTGCGAAGGCTCACTGATCGTTACAAAAGTTTCCCGAATAAAAAGTTGCGCTTCGTCAATAGGTTCTACTGCGAGTCTTTCCAGGAGCGCAACTCTTGCTCTATGTAATGGCGTTTGCGCCGGATCCATTGGCTGAAATTGCTGAAACCACTGTGTTTTGTGAATAGCGCTAATGATGTCATCCCAATAGCGTTGGAATTCGCCTTTTTTAAATTTCTTCAGGCCCAGTGCTTCGCAAAAGGTCGGTAAACTGGCTTCGCTGATAGGGACGAACTGATCCGGGCGTTTCATCGCAAGTAATCTAGTCGCGGGAAACAGTTGGCATTGTTTAAAACCATTGTTTTCAAACCATTGCTGATAGGTATCGATAAACTGCATAAAGTGCCAGCCATCGATCGGCCCTTGAGATGGAATGACTCTCATGAGTTTGGCCAGGCCGGAGGCATCTGCTTTCAAGATTTTTTTAAATGAAGCAAAACCACTGGAATCTCCCAATACCTGGCAGTCAAAAGGAAAACGTTTTTCAACATTGCGATCGCTAATACCACCAAGCATCATCCTTTCCGTATCATCACTTTCAGAGAGATCTCTTCCCTGATTGAGTAGTTCATCAGCTTGATGAAGAAGTTTTAAGCAGCCGGAAACCTGATAGCCAGGAGATAAAGCGTTGAGCCCTTGATAATAATTGCTCCAATCACTTGCCATTATATTTTTAATGGTTTCTATCTGCTGATTTCTTGTATTGTCTGATGTTGATGCTGTTTCTTCTGCAAGAGTTGGTGTGTTGTCCATAATTAGTACTGTCTGATTATTTCTTAATAATTTTTCTTGATATGACTTTAGGATGTTACTGATTAGAAAAATGCTGTCTTCGCTATATCATCTTTTGGGCTAAAGATGTTTATTAAAAGAAGTTAGCGTATTGAGCTGAAGTAGCCATCCGGTTTGTTTGCTATTTTAGCGATCAAATTAAATCTGTAAAGAGGGAAGGTAAGTGCATAGAAGAGTATATGGAAACAGTAAGAGTGGTCTTCTACCTGTTGAATGCTGTAAGACAGCCTGCTCAAGAGCGTTAGAGTCAGGATATTATCGATATTTTAAGGCGTAACTTTAAAGGCCATAAGTTGGAGGGTCTTCCTTCTTTTCAATATTTCTCTCTTCGTGTCGAGCTTTTTCTATTGCTTTGGTTAGCGCCTGATGTTCATTTTCTTCCTGGCCGAAGTAAAGGTACTTCTCAGCAGTTTTAAATACTTCGTATAAGTAATTAACCCTATAGTTCAGGTTTAGAAGGGCCTTGGCGATAAACTTGGGATCTGCGTCATGTTCTTTCATATACGCCGCTTCTTTCAGGGCTATTTCAAGCTCTTCTTTCGTTGGCTTTGTCACCGGACGTCTCCCTATCTAATTATTCAGTCTGAATATTATAAGTTTAGCAGCTCTTGAGTTGAATGAATTATCTTGACTCGAATATTTGTCGGCTCAAGCAAGAGAGTCGGTGTAAATTCAACAAATTCAAAGGATTAACTCGCTTTTGCGGTATTACATAGAAAGTTCAGTGCTGTTTGATAGTCGAGTAAGGAGAAGCCGATTGCGGGGTTGGTTTCGACAACCCTTTGATAGGGGTGATAGTGGTAGCTGCAGTCGTCTACACATATATAGTTGTGCCGCCATTCAGGATTACTCTCCAGATAGGCTTCCACTTCATTGCCTCGCTGGTTAAAATTCTCACGCTTTCTGACTACCGGAGTCTTACCAATAATGGCATCGGGCAAAATTCTCGACCCTCTCTGGTATAACAAGGTCTGCAACCATTCGATACCCCGATGAAGGAGGCGCCAGCTGCTGGAAATAATGACTCTGGCTTGAGTATCCTGAATAAGGGTTTCAAAAATGGCAATCGCAGTTAAATCAAGCTCACTTAAGAGATGTCCATAATCCATAACCTCGCTAACCCCGTGAGCTGAAGAAATAGGATATTCTGAATAACGGTATTGGTCATTAAGCTCCCGGGAGTGGGAGTGCTCTTCAATGTGGTAATAATGGCGGGCCATTTTCCAGCCTATGGAATTAAGAACACCATCGATGTCGAGAAATACCAGCGGCTGTATTGCACAGTTGTTCATGAGCAGTTCACACTCTCGCTCGGTCATCCTTACGACGAGAAATAATTGGATGCTGGATTGTTTCGCGACGGTAGCCTGCTTTAATTGGTTCTGCTCCTGTTATTCGTTGAAAATCCTCAGTATCCATGCGTATCAGCAGGTTGTGAGTGCCTCCGTTAAAAATAATATAAGGGCTGCTAAGCAGCTCCTGAGCTACAAAAACGTTCATGCCGTAAATATTTCCAAATGGGGGCATGGCACCAATTTCACATCGAGGAAAGCGATCTTTAAATTTCTCTTCAGAAACCAGTTGCAGGTCGTCAAGTTTTAAGTGTTTTGCCAGGCTTTCGAGTTGTAGGCTACAGTCGGCCGGGATAACCACCATCATCAGATGTAGTTGTGAGCCCAGGATCACCACTTTGGATAAACGACTTCCCTTTATTTGGGTCTGTCTTGCTGTCTGTTGGGCAGTGAAGCTGGTTATATGAGGAATGAGCTCATAGTCAATGCCCAGATCATCTAGATACTCAGTCGGATTTGGAATGTGCATGGTCACCTCCCTGGAGAGTGCACTAACTAGTTTTAATAAAAAAGGTTGAACTGGACAAATTTAAGCCGCTTACTAGTAGTTATAGTGCATCTAAAAAGAATTGCATTGATATCTCATTAATTTCAGGCTTTTGATAAAGATTATGTTTTAACTTATTGTTTTTAATTGCATTCATTTATTAATGCTGAACATATATTAATCAAATGAGATTTTTAGAGGCCAGTGTTTCCTTACTCAGTCGATTATTATTTACAAGACTGGTCTAATATACACTGATTTTTTCTTGATTTGCGCTGAACGGGCTTCAGTAGCACAGGCTACCCATAGATTAAATTTATCTAATTCTTCCTGTACTCCTTGGTAACCAGTGTTTGACCAAAAATTGATCGTAACAAGCCATTGATTAAGATCATTTTCCTCTTTACTGGTCTCGGGTTACAATGCCTGCGTGTTTGAGATAGGTAACGCCTGTTTTGTGCCAAATAACTAGAAAATAAGCCAATTCTTGTAACTGAAAAAAGGTGGGAATGCTTGAATTAAGAGCAGGCCTGTCAAAACGAGTTAGTGCAAAACACTAACCAGAGAATTAACACATGAGCCCTGTGCCCATTTCGGTTTTAAAAGTAGATAAATTAGGGATCAGACGATCAGAGCGATGGTTATTCAGAGATCTTTCGTTTGAGCTTAAAAGTGGTGAAGTTATCCAGGTAGTCGGCCACAACGGGGCTGGTAAAACGAGCCTGATGCGTAGCTTGTGCGGTTTGCTTACCCAGGCTGAAGGCAAAATCAATTGGCTTGAAATCAACGACTTACCTTGTCTTCCTCTGTTTCTGGGGCATTTGCCCGCGGTTAAACCGGAACTTACCGTATTTGAAAACCTGAAATTTCATCCTATTGCAGGACGCTTTCTTGATGATGAACCTATCGAAGATGCGATTGAAGAGGTGCGTCTTGGCGATTATCTGGAAACGCCTGCTCGGTATCTTTCTGCAGGACAGACTCGCCGAGTCGGGTTGGCACGGCTGCTTTTGGCCGATACGCCTTGCTGGGTCCTTGACGAGCCCTTTACTTCTCTCGATGTTGAAGGGTGTCGCTGGCTGGAAAGTCAAATAGAAGACTTTGCCGCCAAGGGAGGTGCCGTACTATTGACCAGCCATCAAGCAGTGAATTTGAAAGAGACTATCAGAACTCTGGAGATTGTTCGCTTTGAGGAGGCTTTATGCTAGCCAGGCTACTCAAACGAGAACTTCTTCGCCATTGGCGTTGCCGTCAGGATCTTATTAATCCGCTGATTTTTTTCCTGATTACCGTGTCTCTGTTTCCTTTGGCGGTTGCACCAGGCAGTGAGCTTCTGAGTAGAATAGGTAGTGGTGTGATTTGGGTTGCGGCTTTGTTAGCGGCCATGCTCTCTTTGGAAAGTATGTATCGTGACGATTACCATGACGGTACCCTTGAGCTATTACTATTGCAATCGGGTTCTCCGTTTTCTGTGGTAATGGCCAAAATCATATCCCACTGGCTTACAACAGGATTACCACTGGTAATTATGTCACCACTGCTAGCTGTCATGATGCAAATGAACAGCAATGCAATTGGTGCGCTCATGTTAACGCTTCTCATTGGTACGCCTGTTCTAAGTTTGATAGGATCGGTTGGAATGGGACTCACCGTTGGCTTGCGCCAGGGCGGTGTTTTGCTGAGTTTGCTTGTATTACCGCTTTATATACCAATATTGATATTTGGCGCCGGAGCTGTTTCTCGAGCGGGTATGGGAATGGAATATGGCGGACAAATAGCTTTTATGGGGGCATTTTTGTTGGGAAGTTTATCCCTGGTCCCGATTGCTTCGGTGGCGGCGATAAAGGTGTCGCTGAAATAACAATTAGTCTATTCCTTTTTTAAATGAGTTAAGTCGAATTTTGAAAGGTATAGAAAAAACTTCAAGTTTTAAATTTGGGAGAATGTATGAACTGGCAGTGGTTTCATCGCCTGTCTTCACCAAAGTGGTTTTACCAAATTAGCGGCCGCTGGTTGCCCTGGATTTGGATATTAAGCTTAGTATTGATGGCTGCTGGCCTGTATCAAGGTCTCTATAATTCTGTCGTAGATTACCAACAGGGCAATACAGTACGAATAATGTATTTGCATGTACCTGCTGCTTTTGCATCCATGATGTTTTACGTAATTATGGCGGTCGCCGCCGCAATCGGTTACATCTGGAGAATCAAATTGGCCCACATGGCAGCGGTCAGCGCTGCTCCGGTAGGTGCGGCAATGACTTTCCTTGCTTTATTGACTGGCGCGCTGTGGGGGAAACCTATGTGGGGAACTTGGTGGGTTTGGGATGCCAGACTGACGTCAGAGCTGATTCTATTATTTTTGTACTTGGGGTTTATGGCTTTACATCAGGCTTTTGAAGATCGTGAAGTCGCTGATAGAGCGGCTGGCGTATTGGCTATGGTGGGAATTGTTAATGTACCGATAATTCACTACTCAGTAGAGTGGTGGAATACCCTTCACCAGGGAGCAACCATATCCAAGTTTGAAAAGCCTTCACTGGACCCTTCAATGTTAATTGCACTGTTGTTGATGATTTTTGCTGTGATTCTATTTTGTACGGCAATTATGATGTACCGAATGCGCAATGAAGTACTTAGCCGAGAGCATAGTAAAAGCTGGGTGAAGGAGGTAATTGGTCTATGACACTTAACGAATTTATCGACATGGGAGGTTACGGCTTTTATGTTTGGAGCTGCTATGGTGCCGCACTTGTTGTTTTTGTTGGTCTTTATTTCAACGTAAAACTTCAAAAAAATCGAATAATCAGGCAATTACAACGTCGTTATCGCCAAGAAAAACGTAAGCAGCAAAAGAAACCGAGTTAATTTTAACCTTTTGTTTATATTTTTGAATTTTGTAACCGAGAGATAGTTAATGAAACCCCTAAGAAAACGTCGTTTAATATTTGTTATTTCAATCGTTGTTGGCCTGGGCGCAGCCATAGGTTTAGGTCTCTATGCAATGCAGCAGAATATTAATCTGTTTTACTCTCCTCAAGAAGTTGCAACAGGTAAAGCTCCGGTTGGTCCGTTAATCAGACTTGGAGGTTTGGTGGTTGCAGGGAGTGTGAAGCGTGATGCTGAAAGTCTCCAGGTTTCATTTGATCTAACTGACAATGCTGAGAAAGTGACTGTAAGCTACAATGGCATTTTGCCTGATCTGTTTCGTGAAGGACAAGGCATTGTTACCATGGGTAAGCTTCAAGAAGATGGTCAGTTTGTCGCCGAAGAAGTTCTGGCTAAGCATGATGAAAACTATATGTCGCCTGAAGTGGCCGAAGCGATTAAAAAAGCTGAAGCAGAAGCCAAAGCCCGTAAACCAAAAGAGTAAACTGAATTTATGATCCCTGAAATTGGAAGTTTAGCCCTGGCATTTGGCCTGGGATTGGCGCTTGTTCAGTTTATTATTCCACTAGTTGGAATTCTTACACATCGATGGCGACTGGCGTTGATAGCCAGACCGGCTGCAATCGGACAATTTTTCTTTGTTGCGCTTTCATTTATCTGTCTGGCATATTCGTTTTATAGCAATGACTTCTCAATTGCCTATGTTGCCAGCCATTCAAATCGTTCGCTTCCGGTTGCTTATCGACTCGGCGCAACCTGGGGCGGACATGAAGGTTCACTATTGCTTTGGGTGTTTTTGCTGAGCAGCTGGACACTCGCAGTTGCTCTATTAAGTCGATCGTTACCGGCATTAACTCGGGTGCGAGTGCTTGCAGTTCTCGGCGCAGTATCTGTCGGTTTCCTGATTTTTATTATATTTACTTCCAATCCATTTGCACGCCTGTTACCGGTTTATCCCATCGATGGCAGCGATTTAAATCCATTACTTCAAGATCCGGGCATGGTGTTTCATCCTCCGCTTCTGTACATGGGATATGTTGGGTTTTCAGTCGCGTTTGCTTTTGCCATTGCGGCTTTGCTAGAAGGAAGAATTGATACTCTTTGGGCTCGCTGGGTGCGTCCTTGGACTCAGGCAGCCTGGATGTTCTTGACTCTAGGTATTGCTGCTGGCAGCTGGTGGGCGTACTACGAACTTGGTTGGGGGGGCTGGTGGTTCTGGGATCCGGTTGAGAATGCTTCTTTTATGCCCTGGTTAATCGGAACTGCGCTTCTTCATTCCTTGGCGGCGACAGAAAAGCGTGGAGTATTTAAAGCCTGGACTACATTGTTGGCAATAGCTGCTTTTAGTTTTAGTTTGCTCGGAACCTTTCTCGTTCGCTCCGGAGTATTAACTTCTGTCCACTCTTTTGCGAGTGATCCCGTTAGAGGAACCTATATCCTGGTTTTTCTCGGAGTAGTTGTTGGCGCTTCGTTAATCCTGTTTGCAATCAGAGGCTCTAAAGTTGCAGTAACCAGTTGGTATAATTTACTTTCCCGTGAGCTTCTTTTTCTGATAAATAATTTAATATTGGTAGTCGTTACGGTGATGATTTTGCTTGGTACCTTGCAACCAATAATCGCTGAGCTACTGGGTATGGGGAAAGTTTCGGTAGGTCCGCCTTACTTTAATATGGTTTTCAATATTCTGATGACGCCACTCGTTTTTTTGATTGGTCTGGGACCTATTGTAAATTGGCGGCAATATAGCTTTGATGATCTGATTAAAAGGACACGAGTTTCTGCTCTGGTATCCTTAATGGCCGCTGGGTCGATGGTAGTGATTGAGTCACAAAAAGCTCTGACTGATCTGTTGCAAATATTCATTGGAATATTTCTCATTGTGTGGGTGGTGCTACTTAATATTACAGACTGGTGGAAGCGAGGCTCTAAGAAGTCCTCAAATTCTCTGGTTGGTATGACTAAAGTTTCTCCAAGTTTTCTAGGAATGTATTTCGCTCACATTGGTTTGGCTATCGTTGTGATAGGTGTCGTATTGTCCTCTCATCTTTCAGTAGAGAAAAACGTCCGACTGGGAATTGGCCAGTCGCAAAGTGTGTCGGGGTATGATTTCAAATTTGACAAAATAACAAATGTTACCGGACCAAACTATGATGCGTTGAGAGGACACTTTATTGTTTCCAAAGATGGAGAGCAGGTAGCTGAGCTACATGCTGAAAAGCGTCAGTATCGGGCTTCTCGTCAATGGATGACTGAAGCTGGTATCGATGCTAATTTAATGCGCGACTTGTATGTCGCTCTCGGCGAGCAGATTGAAAACAGCAACGACTGGGCAGTTAGAATCTATGTAAAACCTTTTATTACCTGTTTGTGGCTCGGCGGTATACTAATGGGCATAGGGGGATTGCTGGCTATGAGCGATAAAAGATATCGAAGCCGGGTGAAGAAGAAATTCGGAGTTGAAGAAAATCAAGTGATTGGTGTCGCATAATGAATAACAAAACTTTTGTATTTTTAATTCCGTTTTTGTTCTTCGTGGCGATGGCTATTTTGCTTTGGACTGGTTTGGGAAAAGATCCTACAAAGTTAGATTCTCAGCTTATTGGAAAAGCTATTCCTGTTTTCTCCCGTTCTACACTACAAGATGAGAGTGTGACTATCACTAATGACGACATCAAAGGTCCTGCACTGATCAATGTTTTCGCTAGCTGGTGTCCATCTTGTTACAACGAACATCCTTATTTAATGACGCTTTCTAAATCTAAAGAAATTAAGATTTACGGACTGAACTACAAAGATGAAAGGAGTAAAGGACTTAAGTTTATTAATGATTTAGGAAATCCTTACTATCAGATTATTTTTGATAATAGTGGTCGTCTGGGTATAGATATGGGAGTTTATGGCGCACCAGAGACATTTTTGATTAACGACAAGAATGAAATTATCTATCGACATGTGGGAATCGTCAATCAACAAGTGTGGGAAGAAATTTTAAAACCCAAAATTTATCCTGGCGAATTGATTCATGGTGGACGATGAGTTATATGATTAAAAATATTAAAGTAATTCAGGCTATTTTCGTTGCCTTTGTCGTGTTTTTTTCTACCACCGTTTCTTCAGAGATTTTGGTGTATGAATTTAAGGATACTGAACTAGAACTTAGATTTAATCATCTGACACAAATTTTGCGTTGTCCCAAATGCCAAAATAATAATCTCGCTGATTCTAACGCTCCTTTGGCAGTTGATCTGAAAGATATTATTTACGAAAAGCTTCATCAGGGACAAAGCGATGAGCAAATAATTGGTTTTCTAAAGGAGCGATATGGTGACTTTATATCATACAAACCACCGCTCAGACCTTCAACCTGGCTCATTTGGTTTGGTCCTTTTATTATATTAGTTGTTGGAGTAATTTTGATTATTCGCTTCGTTGCCGGAAGAAAAAATGAGGCTTCGAGTTCAGTTTCTAAAGTAGATGACAGCGTTTCTGGAGAGTCTATTTTGTCGGAATGGAAAGAAGAGCTGGAGACAGGGAATAGTCAGGATATCAATGAGCAGACGACAGACAAAAATACGTCGTCAATAGAAAATAACAAGTCGGAAGGCTAGCTGTCGTATTATGTTAATTATACTCATCGTTTTTATTTTTATTGTTGCCATGTTTATGCTTCCTTCTCAGCTAGGGAAGCAAGGAAAATCCTTGCAGGCAATTCAAGATTCTTTAACTGTCAGAATGCAACAGCTGAAGCTGGACTATCAGTTTAGAACCAAAGAGTTGGAGAGACGATTGAAAGCAGGCGATCTGGATCAAGAAGAGTGGAAGGCGATGACCGATGAATTAGAAAAAGATACTCTCGCTTCAATAGAATCTACACAAAAAGCAGGTAAATCCAGTAAAAGCTCTCGTTCGTTAGTTTTTGCACTTGCGCTAATCCTTATTTCTTCAGCTATTGCATTAAGCGGCTATCTCGCGACAGGTTCTCTTGAACAGGCAAATATGCAACTTTCTACTGTCGACAGATTGATTAATGACCCTGAGTACATTTCTAAACTATCACAACAGGCTGAGCAATCAAAAAGCAGGGGCGACTTGGAGAACCTTTATCTTGCGTTAAGGGTAAAATCGGAAATCGAACCGAATAATGTAAGTAACTGGCGAGCCCTGGCAAACTTTAATTCAAGAGTTGGTCGAACTCAGGAAGCACTTCAGGCTATTCAAACAGCATTGAAGTTTCAACCCGATAATATCGATATAAAAGTCGAGCTTGCACAGGCGTATGCGACATCGCAGAACGATGAAGAACTTCTAATCGCAAACAGGATGCTAAGTGAAATCGTCAGTAAGTATCCAAATCATCAAGGAGCATTAATTACGCTGGGTTTCAACTCTTTTAATCTAGGATTGTATCAAGAAGCAATCAGTGCCTGGACTGCGTTATTGAGTACGCGAGATCCAGGTTCTAGCGCGGCAAAGATGTTGAATAAGAGTATTGAGGTTGCCAGACAACGTCTGGAAAAACAAGATGTTCAATCCAATAATCTAATCGCTTCTAGCGAAGCCCTTGAGGAAACAATGACAGTCAAAGAAGTTGAAGCTTCAGCAGTTATTAAGGTGGTCTTAAATATTCCTCAAGAGATAAAGTCAACCCTGACGGGGGATGAAGCTGTTTTTATATTTGCGCGAGCTATTGACGGACCAAGAGCGCCTCTGGCTGTTGTCAGAACATCGGTCCGGGGATTAGATGGAGTAATTACTTTGAGCGATGCAAATGCAATGAGACCAGAGTTACGATTATCAAAATTCAATAAAGTACAGGTGGTTGCTAGAATTTCCAAGTCAGGGGTTGCTACATCAAACCCTGGTGATATAGAAGGAAAAAGTTCTGTTTTGAACAGCCCATTTCCAACAGATGTTGTGTCCGTAGAAATCAACTCAATCTTGTAGAAAATAGCTTTGTAGTGTAAAGCTAGCACTAGTAATAGATAGCAGATAGCAACTAATCTCTTTTAGTTGCTGGAAAAGTGTTAACAACAAGAGGCTTGGTTAATTTTTGATACTAAAAATTCTTTGGTTATAGAAATACGATGATAGTTTCTGGAGCAGTTTAATCAACCGAGTTTTTAAAGCTTTGTATATTATGATAACTGTTTATTAAAAAATCTTTTAATGCAGACATTGAGACTGGTTTTGTTATTATTCCCTGAACAACTCTATTATTAAGTAAATCATCAAGATTTTGGCTAACTTCTGCTGAGCTGATAGCAATGATTAACTCTCTTTCTGAGTAATCCTTGCGAAGAATTTCTGTGGCCTCAAGACCATCCATTCCCGGCATTTGTAGATCGCTGATCAACAAGTCATAAGGCTTGCTTTTAATGGAAGAAAGTATTTCAAATCCATTTGATACTATGTCTGGTTCATAACCCAATTTTCGAAAGGTATAAAGCAATACTTTTTGTGTAACTGCATTATCATCAGCCAGAAGTATATCCATTGGATAATCCTGAGCTAGCAAACTGTTTTCATGTGGTCGGTCTGTTTTTTCTATATGCCTCCGATTGAAAACTTTTTCTAGTTGGCTTGCTAAATCTCCAAGTCGTAGTGGCTTGAAAAGTACCTGATCGAAAATTTTTGAGATAGCGTCGCTTTTAAAATGATAGACTCCCGGAGGAGTCATTAGAATAACGGGAATGTTTCTTAGTTCTTCCTTTTCATTTATCTTTTCAAGTAGAAAAAGGTGTGAATTTTCAAATCGTTTGATGTTTATTATTATTGCATCCGGTCGTCTCTTTCTTAGTAGATTTTTTATCGTATTTGCATTTAACTCAGCATACTCAATTTGACAACGAGTTATTTGACCTATGCTGTTTGTAAATCTTTGAAGTTGACTGTCGCAATCAATAAATGTGATTTTCTTACCGCTGGCGCTAGGGGAAGCGGCAACATGATTGATTGAGATAAAATCGTTGGCTTCCTCTAATTCTACAGTGAAGTAAAATTCTGTTCCTTCTCCAATTTTGCTTTTAATGCTTATTTTTCCGCCAAAAATTTTGACAAGTCTTTGACTGATTGTTAGGCCGAGGCCGGTGCCTCCATGAGTTCTAGT
This sequence comes from Aliikangiella sp. G2MR2-5, assembly GCF_015687155.1. Classification (GTDB taxonomy): domain Bacteria; phylum Pseudomonadota; class Gammaproteobacteria; order Enterobacterales; family Kangiellaceae; genus Aliikangiella. The sequence goes on from NZ_JADPQF010000001.1 coordinate 715,249, forward strand.
TGTCGACTCATCCGCCTGAGTGAAGGCTTCAAAAATATGGCGCTGTTTTTCCTCACTAATTCCTTCGCCGGTATCAACTACTCGGAACTTGATTTTGTGTGTTTTGTCGATGCCTTGAATGTGTTCGAGTAAAACTGTAACGTTTCCTTTGTTTGTGAACTTTATAGCATTTCCAACAAGGTTAACGATGATTTGTCGAATACGTGTCGAATCAGACTTAACAAAGCAGGGTACATCGTCGTCAGCGATTAGTAGCAATTCAACCTCTTTTTGATCTAGCTCGTTAGTAAATAAGTCCAGTGAGTTTTCAATACACTCTCTCAAATTGAAAATATGGCTTTCTAGAACAATCGCGCCGGCTTCAATTTTAGACAGATCAAGGATGTCATTAACAATATACAGTAGATTCTCCGCGCTTACTTTTATCGTTCGAACGTAGTTACTCCCTTCATCGCTCAATCTACATTCACTTAGCAGCGAGGCTGCACCAAGAACACCATTTATTGGTGTTCGTATTTCATGACTCATTGTCGCCAGAAAGTTTGACTTGGCTTCATTTGATGCTTCAGCAGCTTGTTGCTTCGTTTTCGCTTCTAACACTTTATATCGCTGGTAGACGAAATAAGTAACCGCAGTGCATGAGAAAAGAAGATAAACTGTATAGGCCCACCAGGATTTCCATGGAGCAGCAAGGACTTTTATGCTGATTTCTCGTCCTTTCTTATTCCATTGGCCATCTTTATTGCTAGCGATAATTTGAAAAGTGTAGTTACCTGAGTCAAGATTTGTAAAAGTCGCTCTTCGATTATCATGACCGGTTTCAATCCATTCGTCGCTAAATCCTAGCATACGGTATGCATACTTGTTTCTTTCTGGCTCCAGATAGTCAAGTGTAGTGAACTCGAAAGCGAATACATTTTGTTTATGATCCAAAGTAATACTTTGAGTATTATTGACTGTTTCTGACAATATGGTCGAATTGTCTGATACGGCTACCGCGCTGTTAAACAAAGAAAAGTCGGTAAGAAATATATCTGGTGGAAGATTTTCAAAGTGAAGATCCTTAGGGGTAAAGTATGAAAAACCGCCAATCCCACCAAAGAAAATTGTACCATCGCTGCTCATAAACTGTGAGCCATTAAAGTACTCACCGGGTAATGCTCCATCGAAGACACTAAAGTTATTGACTGAGTCATTAGAAGGTACTAGTCGACTTATGTAACCTACACTGGAAATCCACAGATTATTTTGTCGGTCAACTACCAGTCCATCTATCCCATTGCTAGGTAATAGAGAGTTGTTCATGTTGTAATTTTCTACTCGCCATCTTCCATGTTTGCGAAAGAGCTTGTCAATTCCATTTCCATAGGTTGCTAACCAGATGGAGCCCTCATTATCTTCGGCAATGGCAGTAATCAGATTATGACTTATTCTTCTTTCGCTCTCTTTTGAGTTGAAATTCAGTACTTCATGACTCGACGGGTTAATGCGAACAGCACCCATATCTTCAGTGCCGAACCATAAAAATCCTTTGCTATCAACATGAATTGAATTTGATGAAAAATTATTTGATGGTATTTCTGAATTATCTTTTGAATCATTGTAAAACCGACGAATTATATCTCCCGAGCCTGAAATTTTAAAAATTCCTCCTCCGCGAGAAGAAACCCAAATATTTCCAGCGTGATCTTCTTTGATCGCATTAATATTTTCATGAATAAGTGTTGAGGGCGTTAGTTCTTCGTTATTTGCTTTTTTATAATGTCGGTAAATCCTGTTTTCTTCGTCAATGAAATAGAGACCGTTCCTGGTAGTACCAACCCAGAGTCGACTTTTTGAGTCGATCAAAATGCTTGATACCATATGAGGAGACCAGTTTTCACCCGTGCCGGGGTAATGAGGTATTATGGTGAATTGATTTGAATTTTTATTCCACTTGACCAAACCGCCTTCTCGTGTAGATAGCCATAGATTTTTATCCTTGTCCTCCGCGAAAGAGCGGATAGAGGTGTTGGGAATTGAGTTTTTGTTTCCAGGGTGGTGTTTTACCCAGCCAAATTTTTGTGATGACAAAGTTAATTTATTTAAACCCGCCCACCAGCTACCAACCCAGAGGTTATTTTTCGTTTTTAGCAATGATATAACATCGCTATTGCTCAGACTGGTGGACTCCAATGGGTTGTTGGCGTGGACAGTGAACGTTTTATCTTTTTTGTCAAAATAAACAAGACCTGCTCGAATGACTGCTAGCCAAAGTCCGTCGTTATCAGCTTCAATAATCTGCATTACTCTCTTTGATGGTAGCTCTTTTATCGAGCTGTTTCCGACCGGGAATCGTGTAAAAGATTTTTTTTCTGGATTAAAATGATTCAGACCGCCCAAGTAGGTTCCGATCCATAGCGTTTGGTCGGCATCAATATATATACTGCTTACATCATTTGAAGATATCGAATTAGCTTGGGTTGAGTCATGTTGGTAGTGGGTAAAACGTTTACTATCAACTTCAAAATAGTCAAAACCTTTTCCGGGAATATTGATGAATGGAGCGGTACTTAGGCCTATCCACAAGTTATTGTTTTTATCCTCTACAATCGTTTTTACGTGGTTGCCACCAATCGAGTTGGAATTATTCTTGTCATGAATATAGTGTTCGAATGATTGTGAAGAGAAATTAAACCGGCTCAATCCTCCGCCACTGGTTCCGACCCAAAGCCGCTCTTGCGAGTCGTAAAGTAGTGATTGAATGTTATCTGAACGCAGAGAGGAGGGGTCTTGCTGATCATAGCGAAAAGATTTAAATTGGTTGGTGGTTGGATCATAGCGATTGAGTCCGCCGTTGCGCGTACCTATCCATAACTTTCCATATTTATCTTCAGTAATGGACCAGATGAAATTGTCAGAGATTGAATCGGGGTCTCCTTGCGTTTTACTAAATACATGAAACTTGTAACCATCATACCATGCAAGACCATTTTGAGTTCCTAGCCATAGTCTGCCATCTTTACTTTTGAAAAGAGTGGTTATTGAGTTTTGTGGAAGCCCTCTTTCTGTTCCCAGCCTCTTGAACCTCAACTCACTGGCAGATATTTTCCATGCTATAGCAAATGAAAGTAGTATTAAAATAAGAAATTTAACGCAGAGACAAGCTGATTTCATTTGATGTTTGGAAACTGAACTACAAAGATTCATTTGGGTTTGTGCAACTAAACTACGAGAATTTTGACCAACCTTATTAATGATAGTCTAAAAAGTCGATCTTCACCGTTAATATTTAAGAGATACTGTCAGTAGCCTCCATGCATGTCAGTAGTCTCCAATTATTCACACTCAAAACCAGAAGACGGCTATAGAAAGTGAATATAGGTTAGAAGAGATTTCCCTGACGACGTTTATAGCCTGAGGACAAATAGTGCTTTGGATAGCAATATTTCCTTGATGTTAGTAGCTGGCTTAGGCTATTAAATCTCGAGTAAAAGGAGGGAGTAAAGGGAGAGAGTTAAGGTGTCGAAACATGTAGCAGTATAGTTGTTGATCTTATGATATCTGGATACCAGCAAACCTGGTCGAGTTTGCCGGTATCTATGTGGAGTATTGGTTGATGAATAATTGACTGTAAATCATTTCTCTTACATTGCAGGTCATTCAACGATTATCATCATTTCTTCTTCCCCTTGATCTCCTTTCAGAGCGAGAGCTGGACGATGAACGTGCAGAAAAAGAGCGGCTATCCCGAGACTCGTAACGAGAGCTATTGCTTGAGCGTGAACTCTCTTTGACTGGCGATGAGCGAAAGCTATTTTTTGTTGTTTCTTTTCTTGGTGCTGATTGGGTCGGTGCTTCTCGGCTTGGTGCTTCTCGGGCTGGTGCTACCGGGTTAGCACTCGGGCTTCTTTGGATACTTCTGGTTTCCCGGGTAACAAAGCCTTTGTTTCGATCATCTTGTTTAATTGGTCGAACACGCTCATTCGTCGCTGAAGGACGCTTCACCGGTTCGCGGTTTTGAGAGCGGTTATGAGCTTTCGGGTCATTTCGGCTTGAGGTATCTCTATTAACAGCGTTGCGAGTATTGCTTGTATTAGTTCTGGTATTAGCTCTCTCACTTCGGTCTACTCTTTCCAGTCTCTCTCTTAACTGCTGCTGTCGTGTTGAAGCTCTGTTAAGAGAAGATGTTTCACTGCTGCGACCTCTCGTTGTAGCATTTTCGATGCCTCGCGAACTACTGCTCCGGTTTAGCGCACGTCGGCTTTGCTCCAATTGTCGTTCTCGACTGGTTACCGCCAGACTGGGTCGATTACTATGGTATCTCTCTCGAACCGTTTCTGTACGGTAAGCCACACCTCGTCGATGTCTGGGGTTGTGGTTCCATCGGTTAGCATGGCGATGAGAAATTATCTGACGTCTATCATGATATCTATGTGGGCGATAGTCTCTGTGAGTAATTACTACAACATGGTGGTTATGCCAATGAAAAGCGCTGAAGAAAAAGTTCCAGGAAATGTGCACACGCGGATGCCAATAAAAGTGATGATGATGGCTAAGTCTTCTATGGTGACCCCAATGCCAATCCCAATAGACTGGAGGATAATGATCCCAATACCAATGACCGTAGACTACTCGTGTATCGTAATATGGAATATAGACAATTTCCCTTTTTACCGGCTGAATAACAATATTGTCGTCTTCATAGGTGACATCCATATGTTCCATCTTGTCTAGGCTGCCAGCTTGTTTCGCTTTGCCTCTAAGCGACTGAATTGCTTCAAGAACGCCTTCTTCATCTTGTAGAAAAGCGTCTCCCAGTTTTTGAGTCCACTCCAGGTTATCGCTCATTCTGGAAAGCAGCCTTGGAAATGGAACTAGAGCTTTTACGCTGGGATCCCAGTTATTGTCTTCCACTGCGTTAAGTGCTTCGGCAGCCTCCACCTCGGGGTTATTTTTTACCCAACGATCTGCGGCGATCACTTCAAGTGGGTAGGTGGATGCGATAAGAATATGGGTTAATACACTGTCAGGATAAAGCGCTATTGGGGCTAAGATTTGCTCTAGCTCGCCCTGAGAGATACTATCTGTACGCTCACTTTCAGCTTTGGTAGAACAAATATTGAGCAGAAACAAACTGATTGCGATAAACGCGAGATAATATCTTTTCATTCGAGCAAACATGGTGCTTTTCCTTATTTTTCCAAGATAAGGTCAATTAAAACAAATGTAAACTGAATCAAACATGAATGAGTGGTTATATAAAGGCTGTATAGTCAGCCTGTTGCTATGATTCGATAGATTAAGAGGCTTTTTGCTGACGGGCTTTAAGAAATGAATCTAGCTGGCTAGACTCCAGAGGGCGTGCGAAAAAATAGCCCTGACCAAAATCACATCCAGCATTGAAGAGTAGTTCGGCCTGCTCCTCTGTTTCAACACCTTCCGCTATCACTTTTAGTCCAAGTTTGTGTGCCATAACGATTATCGCCTCACACAGTGCAAGATCATTAGTTTTTGCATCCATACTTTGAACAAATGACTTGTCAATTTTCAGGTAGTCAATATCGAACCGATTCAGGTAGGCCAGCGATGAGTAACCGGTACCGAAGTCGTCCAGCGATACCTGTACTCCAGCATCTCTGAGTTCCAGCAAATGCTCTGAAACCATGTGAATTTGTTCCATTAGAGTGGATTCCGTTATCTCGATAGCTACAGCGCTGGTAGCGATATTTTCCTTTTTCAACTTGCTCAGCCAATCAAAGGTTGAAAGGCTCTGAAACTGGATTGGAGAGGCATTGACGCTAATTTGAAAGTCTGGATAGCCATGATTTCTAAGCTGATTCGCTTTTTTCGCAGCTTCCAGAAAAATCCAGTGCCCAACTTTATTAATCATGCCGGTGTCTTCAAGAATTGGAATAAAGTCAAAGGGAGATACCAGTCCATTTTCAGGATGGTTCCAGCGGATTAAGGCTTCTGCTTTGTAGCATATTCCAGAGTCCAGGCTCACAATTGGTTGATAAAAAACCTCAAACTGTTGCTCACTGACCGCTATTCTTAGCTCTTTTATTAATTGCATACGTTTTATTGCCGAATTCTGCAGTTCAGGAGTAAAGTAATGGAATTGACTGCGCCCGGTTTCCTTTGCTGCATACATTGCCTGGTCGGCATTTTTAAGCAACTCTACCATATCTCGGCTATCCCTTGGACAGAGGGTAATTCCAACACTGGCGGACATGTAGCATTGTTCTTTCAGCTCATATGGTTTTGATAAGGAGTCCAGAATCTTTTGAACGACGGTTTCAACTGAGCCTCTTTGAATGGTATCGTCAACCAGAACAACAAATTCATCTCCCCCAAGTCTCGCGACGCTATCAGATTTTCTAATACAGCTTTCTATTCGGTTTGCTGCTTCGACAAGTAATTTGTCTCCCTGATCGTGGCCAAGCGTATCATTGACCTCTTTAAATTTATCCAGATCGATAAGCAGCAGTGCAAATGAGCTTCCGGTCCGAGTTGTCCTGGTAATTTTGTGACTTAAGCGGTCCTGGAAGAGACGTCGGTTAGGGAGGCCTGTCAAAAAGTCGTAATTTGCCTGGTGCCAGATTTCTTTCTCCCTGATTGCGAGTTGCTTGTTATGCTGATTAAGATGAAATTGGCGATATCCTAAAAACACAAGGATTACTGAAGCAATGATTAGAATCTGGAACAACCTTCCTCTATCTTCAACAATCTGATAGGTTACCGTTAGCCATGAGCCATCAATTTGTTTTTTAACGGTGTCGGGTATGCTGTCAATCGATTTGTTGATAATTGCACGAAGTTGAGGCATTCCTTTGCGTACACCAAGTCCCAGCTTTATTGTCGATAACTCGTCAAACTGTCCATTTATTTTAAGATTTGTATATCCGCCGGATTGAATCGCGTATCCAGCCATATTCAGTCCACTCATAAAGCCAAAAAGTTTCCCACTGGTTACTTTTTCCAAAGCATCTTCAGTAGATTCAACTTCAACAAGATTTATCTCAGGGTAGCGATTTTTGAGCAGGTCAACATAAGCGTATCCCCGTTGTACACCCAGGCTGAGATTTTTTTCAACCAAGTCTCCGAGCTTAGAAACGAAAAATTTTTCTTGGGTAGTAACTACAACGAAGGGCACCTCTACATAGGTTTTTGTGAATATTAAGTAACTTTCACGCTGTGGGGTGCGCGCAGCTAATCCGATAACATCGCATTTACCCTGTTTTATTGCGTCAAGAGATTCTTGCCAACTAGATGTTTCAACTAAAACAAATGGTATCTGCATAAAATTGCGAAAATGCTTCATATATTCGGCACCAATACCAATATGTTTTCCGTCTTGAATGTCATCGAGAGGTAAAGAGCTGATTGCGGTGCAAAACCGTATCTGACCAACTTGTTTTAAGTAGAGTTTTTCGCTGGCTGTGAGTTCTACTGCTTCAACTACTGAAGGAATAAAGAGACAAACCAGTATATATCCTAACCGGTTCATCAGGTTGCGAAAAAAGGAAAAGTTTAAATCACCCAATCGAATATCTCGCCATTTATTAAGGACGCGTTCTTAATTTGCTAGCTATTAATAAGTGTAGAACAAATCCTGAAAATCTGATGGCTGGAGAACGACTTACAAGTCTTTTTACAAATTCAGAGGTAAAACCGCAAAAATTACCAACACTATTTTGTTTAAATTATTTGTATCCATTTGTGGTCATGTCGACTAAAAGTAGATAACAGTTTAAATGAAATGGAGAAAAAACATGAAAAAACAATGGGTTAAGATAATCGGCTGTGCATTATTCGTAGCTGCTTTGCACAGTAACGGGGTTGGAGCTGCTCAACTGCCGGATTCGGACTGGTACTTACATGTCGATATCGCTTCATTGAAAAATAGTCAGCTGAGGGAAAAAATAAGCATTGAATCGCAAGATGGGGTTGCAGAAGGATTAAATGTTGCCAATCAACTGCTAGGTAAAAGTTTTGTTAACAATACTCGGTATCTTACAGCTTGGGGGGATATCAAAGATAAGGGAGACAAGTCTATTTTTGTACAAGGTAGCTATGCAGGAAAACAGTCAGAAATCGTCGAAAACTGGAAAAAACTAGGTTTAACCAAAGAGATAAACTTTGACAATACCATTATCTATCACGGATTTCTTAATGAAATTTCATTACGCGAGGAGACAGCTTCCAACGTAAAACGAAGCGAAGGCTCTGCCACTGATTCTCAGCTGGTTGTTGATAGTTCTGCCAAGCAAAAAGACCTGAGAGAAGTAGAGCTTTTCGCAGCGTTTCTTTCTGAGAGTGAAGTCATTGTTAGCTTGCGAGAAGAAGTTATCAAGCAGTGGTTGAGGGGAGATTATACCTGGAAACCACAAAGTCAGGGCAATCTATTTGAAATAGTGGTTGATGTCGAAAAATCAATGATGCATGGAGGAGTAAATCTTGAAGAGGGAGCGCAGTCATTAAACTTTGAATCAATATCTGCCGAGAAACTGAAACAGGTATCTGGGAGTTATCGAGAAAACGGAAGTCACCTGGAATTTCAACTTGGACTAAAAGCTGCGGATATGCAGTCTGCGAACAAGATTCTGGCCGTAGTAAATGGCGTGTTGGCATTGAAAGTTTTAGCGGAAAATGATCCAGTAGCGCTTAATTTGCTGAATAGTATTCAGATTAGTCAGGACGCTGAAAGTCTTTTAATGAAAATTTCAGGTCCGGTCGAAAGCTTTAAAGCTCTTCTGAAAAAGACAGAAACACTTTAGTCAGATAGTATCAAAGAATCGTCTTAGCTTATGAAGCTTGTTTCTGAAAGAGAGAATAGTAGTCATCATTACGAAACGTTAAGTGAGAAGACTCTAATTATAAAAAGTCAGGCAGGGGATACGGGATGTTATTCGCAACTCGTATCTCTTCATAGTTCCTCCCTGATGCGTTTTCTCAAAGCCCGCTGCCATAGTCACCATGACGCGGAGGATATTTTTCAGGACACTTTCATTAATGCTTTTCGCTATATTCAGAGCTTTAATTATCAATATAAGTTTTCTACCTGGCTATTTAATATCGCGTTAAATTGTATTAAAAAACGTAATATGAAAATGGTCAGGGAGAAAAATGAAATTGAACAAATTGAAAGAGCGGAGCTTCTTCTAAGCGAACAAAAACTACCACTTCAGTCTAATTTATGGAAAATAATTAGTGAGTTTTTAACTGGAGAACAATTTGATTTGCTTTGGTTTACTTATGTAGAGGGTATGACAGGTACACAAGTTGCCGACTTGTTGGGGAGAAGTCTTCCATGGGTAAAGATTAATTTAATCCGGATCAAAATAATGTTAAAGTCCAAATTTATCGAAAATGGGCTTCAATTTGATGAGTTGCTGGAGGTGGAGTAATAAATGAAGTCTTTAAAATCAAGGTTAGCTAGTCTTAAGTCCGAAGAACATACGGAAGTATCTGACTCTTATCTTAGAGAGAGGCTTCTTGGTGATGCAAAACTTCTCGATGACTCGGTTCCACAGAAACTGTTGGATTCAATCAATGATAACATTGCAAGAGATAGAGCATTCGAAGATGTAGTCTCAGTTAAGCCAGTGATTAAAAGAAGTTTTCATTTCTATGCATTGGCAGCAACCTTCTTTTTTGCTTCTTTTTTAGTTATATGGATGGGGCCAACTCAGCACTTGAATGAAAATAGCCAACTTGTTTCTGATGAGAAAAATGAAGAGCAGATTATTCCTTTTTCTACGACTGAAAGTGAGAGTGTTGAACTGCCTTTTGTAAATTCATCCATTCTGAAGTCAAAGACATATGATAAAGAAGTTCATGCAATTAAGGCTGATTTGGATAAGATTGCTTCCAGAATAGCTTCTCTTTAGAAAATTGTTTTAGATAGGAAGGTGTACCTGGGGGAAGTTTATTCTGAATGAATATTACGTATTGAAATTGTTTCTGATCGAGCGTTTAAATTTGCGATTTTACACCAGGCATAGCATAAATCTGGAGTCGCCTTCTAGTTTGCCATACTAGGCGTTTGCTTTCTTCTCATAGAAAGCAGTGAAGTGATCGACTGATTATTCAGATCATTCTCAAGTGTGACTATCAGGCTACCATCTAAATAAAGCTCAGCAAGCTCTCTCAAGCTATACTCATTGATTAGTTTGCCGCTACGGTCGACCATTACGTAGGTTTGTGACGCAAGTTTTTTAGCAACTAGTTTCCTACGAAGAGGGCTTCCATCGATGGTTAGGTTAAACCATGAACCAGAATTAACTTTTTGCAACTGCTCCATGGTTTGTTTAACAGCTATCTCTCGCTCTTGAACTTTTAATTTCTCAATTCTGGCTGTTAGCGCTTTCTGTCTTTTTATTGCTTCTTCCTGCTGCTGAATTTCCTGCTTTATTATTTGCTCTTTCGCCAGGCTTTGTTTTAGGTTTTCTATGAATTTTATCGCGGAAAAATTTAACGCTCTGTTAACCATCGTTTCACCACTAAATAGAATCAAATGATTTCGCTTTACTATCGTGTTCAAGTCTCCATACGGAATAGAGAGTTGTTTACTGCCCATGCTATTAACAAAAAAGAAAGAATTATTTTCTTTAATGTATGAGGAATAGCGACAAATCTGGCAAACATTCTCTTGCTCGCTTGAGCGAATGAAATACCAGTCTCCAGAGACGAGCTTTGTTTTATTCATCAGTGGCGAAGACTGTTGGTCATCGCTATAAGGCTGATTTGAGAACGATTTTTCGAGCTTATGATAAATGCTTTCAGCCCAGGTGCTGACATTTGATTCGAGAGTATCTTCAGAGTCAGACTCAGGACGTGAATTTGGATTGATTATATTGGTGGGCATTAATCGAATCACATCGCAATTAATTCCTTTATTTACCTCTTGTTTAGCAAGACTATGTAAATGCTTGTGAAATTGTTTTAGTTGGGATAAAAATATTTTCAATTGACTACTGTCTATTGACATTTCTTCGGCCTTTTCTTCGAGCTGTCTATAGAGGTTTTCTCGCAGTTTTTGAAAATTTTCGAGCTCGGCGAATGAATGAATGGGTTGAGTGCTAACAATAATTTGTTTGGCAACTGTTAGAGTCAATAGCTCTGAATCCAGACGTTTCTTTAATTTTTCTAATTGCAGCGCCCTGGACCAGTGATTCTGAATAAAAGACTTGATAAATTCAGGCAGTCGCTTTACCGAGCATAGCTCAGTTATTTTGTGTTGTGTCCATAGGCGCACTCCAGAACTTATTGCCTGGCCAATTTCTGCCTGTACTGAACGACGTTGAATAATAAGGGACTTGTCGTTATAGAATTTTGTTTTCAGTTTAAGCTCTTCATAAACATCGATGAATTCAAGACTGAGGCTTTCACTATCATGGGTAGTCAGAGTTCGCTCGAACAGTTTATTTACCAGATTGGTTACAGCTTTTTCTTGCCCAGGATTACTAGTATCTACTGTAAAGATTTGATGGATAAATTCATTTAAAAGTAGTCGCTCAACTGAGTCTGGTTCACATAAAAACCTTGGACTAACAACAATAGATCGAAAATATATACACTTTAGTTGAGCCATAGCACTGCGTTTTGAATTCAGAATTTCTTTTGGAGACGGGAAGCTGTTCTCAAGGTTTTGGACCAAATAATCAATAATGTTGTCAAAAACGCTGCACAATTCTCTTATAGATGGTTGAATTGATCTGATTTCTCGCAAATTATCAGGTGATATTTTCTCTAGAAGAGCGTAAGACGAAGTTACGAGGACTTCATTAGTGTTAATTTCTTGAAACAAAGTACCCGATATTGAGTTGAGAGTCGTTAAGTAATCAACTATACGGGAACCCGAATTTTGAACAGGGTTTTTATTGAAGCCATGATAAAGAGCCGCAAAAACCTGCTTTTGCTTCAGTTCTGAAATTTGGATGTTTGTACTATCTAAAGTAGATTCCAAGCTAACCCTGTTTTCCATGTTTGCATTAGTTTTGTAATTCAGCGCATAACCAGAATTAGAGTATCACAACGTGCAAAACTCAGATGAGGTAATAATGCACAAAATAGATAAAATAGTGTGCACTTTATCTCAAAAACAAATCAAGTGTTTTGGGGTTGTTCATAATTAATACAATAGAGTATAAAAACAGTTTATAAAACGCGGAAATAATTTCAAAAATTAGGGGCAGTGATCTGATAAGGGCTTTTTTCGAGCTGGATTTCCCAAGTAGACTCCGCAACCTTCGGTCGATCGAGTAACGATGGCTCCGGCTCCTATGGTGCAGCCGTCATCAATGTTTACACCAGGTAGTATTATTGCTCCTGCACCAATCCAGACATTTTTTCCAATTACAACGTCCTTGGCAAGGTTTGTTTTTCTTAACCTCTCTTCTGGTAGTAGTGGGTGGTTAATCGTTAGAATTTGAACATTTGGACCTATCAGGGTGTCATCTCCAATAATAATATTACCTCCATCTATAAAGGTGCAGTTCAAGTTGATGAAAACTCTATTACCAATAAAAATTGAGTCACCATAGTCGCAATGAAATCCGGGCTCAATAAAAACTTCATGGCCACACTCACCCAGTAATTTTTTTACTTTTGCCTGATTGCCTTTGCCTGGAGCTCGCGCGTATTGCCGGCAGATATCTTTGCAGAGGTTACGCTTTTCTCGGCGCTCTGAAGTTAAACTATCAAACTCAATGGTGTTCATTTAAAAGGTTCCAGTCAGTCATGCATATTTAGGTTAAAGCAGAGTATTTGGTTATGTTAATGTAATTAAGTCAAATTAATCTAGCCGCTAGAGGATTTATTCGTGTTTTTTAAGTTGGAAGATTTGTTAGCTTGACTGATTGTTATGAGGACTTCTTTAAAGACTTTACGGTAGAATAGCATCCGATATATACCATTGTTTGTGAGATAATTTAATGGCCTTAGACGTTTATTCGCTTGAACCTTGGCAACAAAAAGCATTTTCCGCCGGCCTATTGCTGCGAATGGTTCCAAATTATCAATATTTTGCAGAAGCTGCCTCTTTTGGTGACGCTGCGGTGTTAAATAACATCCTCGATGTTATATGGCAGAAGCTCTCCGGACTTTCCATCAAAATTAATATTGAGGCACAGACTGAAAAGTTATTAGCAGTCACTCCTGAACCGCGAGACTTTGATTTTTATGCAGTCTATCCTGCCTCTGATGCTTGTAGCGGTCTATTGTCTTTACTGGAATCCTTCTTCGATAAGCAGCTTAATCCAGCATCAGAAGTTAGCCGGTTATCAATGTCTTGTGTGCAAGCCTATATTGAGTTCTGTTCACTGGAAGTTGAGACTAGAGAATCTCAAGCGCAACACCCTTTAATACAGTGGGAAAAAGCGACACAGGCTGAACTGTTTGATTTGGTAAAAATACTAAAAGAAGGTAAAAGTTCATGTCAACGTATCAAGGAAGTTGCTATTGGAGACAGGCTATCAAGTTTAGCTATCGAGTATTAGTAAAATCGACTTTTAGCCAGAGCTTGCTTTTAAACGTTGGATTGTAGCTAATTGCTTGAATTTTAATTGTTTTTACTTTACCTTTCCATAAAACAGGCGCTTGGATATTTCATTTGTTTCTTAATTGCAAACGCAACAAAAATAATGGCGATACCATTCTTTCTATAGTTTTCAGGAAAGTTGCCTGCTGTTTCCTTTTCGGGGGCGTCTCCTCTGGCTTGTTTGCTCAGTCAGAGGGTAAAGATATTTTAGCATTGTCATTAGAAGATTTGCTGAAAGTTAAAGTAGAGTCTGCTTCTGGCTTCAAAGAGTCCATCAAACAGACTCCCGTCCCTGTGACTGTTATAACTCAAAATATGATAGAGCAAAGTCCAGCTCTTAATATTCGCGATTTATTGTCGCAATATGTTCCCGGCTTTACTTCAGTACAGGATCAAAATGAATACAATACTGCTTTTCGCGGAATTTATACTTCGTCACAGCAGAAAATTCTATTTCTGTTAAATGGCCAAAGGATAAATAGTAGAGCATATTCCAGTGCTGCTCCTGATCACTCTATTTCTCTTGATAAGCTAAAACAAATAGAAGTGATTCGAGGTCCAGGCTCTTCGTTGTATGGTAACGTAGCTTTGACAGCTGTTGTTAACCTGGTGATGAAAAATAGCGCTAGTGACGAACAAACTTTAACTAAAGTAAGTGTTGGTGATCACGGGCTAGCGAACATTTATGTTGAAAGGAACATTAAATTAGGTGAAGGGTCTCTGTTTACCTGGGCGAGCAATTTGAGGACTAAGGGTGAAGAAATCGCCATTTTGCCCGAAAATGATTACTCACCATCACCCTCGGAAGATATTCAGTATGCTCGGCTGGATTATTTTGATGACAACAGGTCGGTTGATTCCGGGATACTATTTACTGCAGAAGACTGGTCTGCTTTAGTCAGCTATCGGCGAACCCATTACATTGAGCCTTTCAGTGGTGGAAGTCTTACCGGAGAAGCCTACAACCTGTCAGATTTTGTCAATGTCGACGGAAGTGCGCCAGGAGCTGAGTCTGAGTGGGTACATCTTAATCTGGAAAAAAACATCCGACTTTCTGACCTCTCGAATTTAAAGCTGGAACTTCAAGGAGAAACCAATCAGGTGACAGGCTACTTTGTGCTGTCTCCAGCTCAAACTTCATTTGGCGCGGTAAACTGGCGAGAGAATGTCAGTGGACTAAGTATTCAGTATCAACACAAATCTTCAATGAGTATGCTGGCTTTAGGCTTCCAGTTCGAAGGAATGGAGTTAAAAGAAAGCGACTTTGTATCCGGTAGTGAAGGAGAGATTACTGCGAGGCCATACAATCAAGAGAATCCTGTACTTGAAACAGGAACCGAAAGTGTTTATTCAGTTTATTCTCAGTATCGTCGACAATTAACCGAAAGTTGGCTAGTTAACCTGGGGGCGCGTTACGATGTAAAAGATCGTCATACGGGAGAAAATATTAATGAGTTAAGTCCAAGGCTTGCGTTTATTTTTAACGACGACGATTATAACTTTAAGGCTTCATATTCACGCTCTTTTGTTGATCCCCCTTATTGGAACCGCTATTCAGCACTTCCAACATTTAGAGGTTCCAGAGACCTGAAACCGGAAATACTTGAGTCTATCCAGCTTTCGCCAGAATTTTTGTGGCTGGACAAGTCTTTGTCACTCAGACTGAATCTGTTTTTTAACCGTCATACAGACTTTGTTTTCAGAAATAACCTGGCTGCAGCCAATGAACCTATTTATACCAATAGTGGAGAAATGGAGTCTTACGGACTAGAGCAAGAGTGGCTGTATCGGTTGGAAAACAACCGTTTTCGATTGATTACTAGTCTTCAAAGAGTTAATAGCTTTGAATTTTATGAAGCCAGAGGTGACGAGATATTTAATATTCCAAAACTTCAGGCAGGGCTTACCTGGGACTACCAGGCAACGGACAAGCTGAGCTCTCAGGTACACGTGCAGTATATCGGTGAACGCTTATCTCCCGTTTCTATTGCATCTAACGGAGTACCAGTTGTTGATTCATTTCCTGATTCCGGGGTCGAGTTCCAGGTACCAAATAATCGTCTCGATTCTGTGTTGCTACTGCATTCCGCTGTAAGCTGGAAATGGTCAAATCACTTGCGCATCAAACTGGCTTTTCAAAACCTGCTGAATGAAAGGTGGGAGCAAGGAGGGAGTACGATTCACCCGTACCCCCAAACGGGCCGTTGGGGACAAGTTTCAATGTATTATCAATGGTAGCTATATTGGAACTGTTTACCAATAGCTGTCTTATACTTGATAAACTGGATCATCCAGATATGATTTTTAACCGTATTAAGTAAACATGGGCAATTATGTCTATTTAAGCATTACGTAATCCCAAGTGATGGATATTGTTAGAGAAAATAATGTAAAAATTCGTAAATATCCTGAAACAAAAAGATTGAATTGTAAGATAATCACCTCAAATCAAGATAAAGAGTTTGCCATAAGATGAATCAACACAAGATTTCTGGACTTAGACTAATCAAAGCCCTGGTGTTTTCTACGTTATTACTATCTGGCTGTAGCGATGGGCCTGATGTAAAGCCCGGTGCCAACAATCGAGTCAGGCCAGAAGCCAAGCCTTCTGCTGTTGCAGTCGCTAACCCTATGATTGGTCTTTCCGCATCCTATTATCAAACTACCGCGACCATTGAGCCAAGTAGTGATGCTGAAGTTTTTGCACGAACAGCTGGAGTTGTCAGGAAGATTTATAAAGAAGAGGGAGATGTTGTATCGGCTGGAGAAACACTGCTGCAACTAGAGGATGACGAGCAAAAGCTTAGAGTCAAACAGGCAAAACAAAATCTGGCCAATACTCAGCATGTATTTAAAAGAATAAGTAAAATGAATGAGGCTGGTGCAGTATCTCCTACTGATTGGGAGGAAGCTAAAAATAGTTTTGAGTCAGCGCAAACCGATCTGGATTTGGCCGAGTTAGCGTTGTCTTATACCAAAGTCTCTGCGCCTTTCAATGGAAGGGTAGTATGGCGCGAAGTAGACTTGGGTGCCCATGTTTTAAGCGGGAATTTACTTTTTCGGGTAATGGCAATTGAGCCTCTTTTACTTCGTGTTCACGTGCCAGCCAATCGAATTGGGAAAGTGGCAGTAGATCAGTCTGTTGATTTGAAGGTTGATTCTCTCGCAAAAGCAATTAAAGGCAAAGTACACCTGGTGAGTCCTATCGTAGACCCTGATACCGGTACGGTTAAGGTTACGATTCGGATTGATGACTTCTCCGACAAAATCCGTCCTGGAGACTTTACCCAGGTTAGGATGATAACTGATAGCAGAGAAAACGCTATGTTATTACCAAGCGTTGCTGTGATTGAAGAGCGTGGTGGACATTTTGTTTTTGTGGAAGAAGACGGAAAAGCTGTACGTAAAGATGTAGAGGTAGGCTTTGTTGTTGATACGCAAACAGAAATTTTGTCGGGCCTTGAATTAAGCGATAAGGTGGTTGTTAAAGGGCAACGCAATCTTAACAATGGAAACTTGATAAAAGTTATGGCGTTGAATGGTGAGCCTGTTTCTGAGTCACCGAATACGGTTAGATCCGAGGAAGAGAAAAGCAGAGCCGCTAAGAAAGTTGGTGAAGATAAGGTCGTAGCCAAAGCAGGAAACGGCGCATGATAAGAGAGGCCGTTACTTTTTCTGTTAAGCGAAAAGTGACCATTTTGATGGTGGCTATCGCTGTTTTTACCTTTGGGGTTGTTGGATTTTCCCGCTTGCCTATCAATTTGCTACCGTCATTAAGTTATCCTTCTCTGACTGTTCAAACAGAGCTTCCGAATGCTGCCCCTGAAGAGATTGAGCAACTTGTCACTCGTCCGGTCGAGGAAGTTGTTGGAGTCATGAAAGGTCTTAAAGACATTCATTCTGTTTCCCGCTCAGGAGTGTCTGAAGTGACACTTGAGTTTGGCTGGGGTGCTGATATGAATGATTTATCAATGGACATACGAGAAAAGCTCGACCGTCTGATATTGCCGCTGGATGCGGAGCAACCTATTGTTTTGCGATATGATCCATCACTTGATCCTATTTTGAAACTTAGTTTGAGCGGTGATTTACCAATGACTCAATTACGGTTATTGGGAGACAAAGAAGTCAAGGAGGCTTTAGAGCGAATAGAGGGAGTTGCCTCAGCTAAAATACAGGGAGGAGAGGAAGAAGAGATACACGTTAATATTGATCAGGGAAAACTTGCTGCAATGGGAATTTCACCTAGTGAATTGGCAACATTACTTGGAAATTCAAATATTAATCGCCCTGGTGGATCGTTGAAGAATGAACAAACCCAGCTATTGGTTCGAACCTTGAATGAGTATGATAGTCTGGAAGAAATGCGCGATTTAAGAATTACCCCTCCTAATCGACCCGCAGTGAGGTTAGGGGATGTTGCAGAAATAAGTTGGGCTGCAAAAGATCGAGAGGAAATAGCTCGCTTCGATGGAAAAGAAGGGATTTTGGTGAGCCTGTATAAGGAAGGCGATGCCAATACAGTTGAAGTTGTTGATGCAATAAAAGAGAAGTTACCTCAGGTTAAAAGAATTTTACCATCCGGCGCTCTGATTGACATCCAGTTTAATCAGGCTCGCTTTATTCAACAGTCAATCGATGAAGTCAAACAGTCTCTGCTGATTGGAGGCTTACTTGCTATATGCGTTCTCTGGATTTTTCTTAGAGATTTTCGTCTAACCGCGATTATTACTACGGCTATTCCGCTATCTGTCGTTGCTTCTTTTATATTGATGTATCGCTCGGATGTTTCTCTTAATATTATGTCTCTAGGCGGCTTAACCCTTGGGGTGGGAATGCTGGTTGATGCAGCGATTGTTGTCCTGGAATCTATTCACCGACAAAGAGAGAAAGGTTTAGGAATTGTTGAAGCTGCTATTATTGGCACCAGTGAAGTCGGTGGTGCGGTTACTGCATCGGTACTTACTACCATAGCAGTGTTTATCCCGATTGTTTTTGTTGAAGGTATAGCCGGGCAGTTGTTTCGAGATCAAGCTTTGACTGTAACATTTAGCTTACTTGCTTCACTAATTGTTTCCTTTACGCTTATCCCGATGCTTGCATCGATTGGCAAAGATAAAAGTTCAACTGTCACAGTCGAAAATAATGAGAGTAAGAAAACGATCGAGCGAGAGTCTTTGGGATTCTTCTCTCGCTGGTATGAAGCTGTTTTGAGAAAAGCGCTAAGGTTAAGATGGGTGACACTTTTGAGCGGATTCGTAGCACTTTTTCTGGCTCTGCAATTACTGCCGTCAATTCCGACTTCGTTAATTCCGCAGATGAGTGAAGGAGAGTTTTATTTTGACGTTAAACTGCCCGAAGGTACCTCTCTACCAACGACAGATAGAGTCATATCACAACTTGAAAAAATTGCCCTGTCACACGACGGTGTTGATAAGGTATACGCGTCTGTTGGTAGCCGTAATGTCAGTGGCGGGTTATCATTAAAAACCAAAGATGAAAACCTTGGTCAGCTCAGTATTGTTGTTAAGGATAGAAGCGATACTAAACTTGAGCAACAAATTATTGATGATTTAAGAAATGCGTTTGAAAGTGTACCACTTGCAGAGACTCAGTTCGGAAGACCATCGTTTTTTAGTTTAAAAACGCCTTTGGAAATGTTGTTTTTTGGTGAAGATATTGAAGCGCTCAGAGAGTACTCTGCTGAACTCTTAATAAAGCTTGAAAAGGTGGAGGGGCTTGCCGATATTCAGGCGTCTCTGGAAACTGGAAATCCCGAGTTGAAAATAAAATTTGATCGACAAAAGCTTGCCAAACTTGGAATGACTATTCAGCAGGTGGCAGACACTTTGAATCAAAGAGTCGATGGAGAAATAGTTTCCAGGTTCCAGATGCCTGATCGACAAATTGATATTCGGATGAGAAACCAGGAAACAGATCGAAATTCTGTCACTGATATCCAGAATATTGTCATCGGTGAAGTTGATGGAAGACCTGTAAATTTGTTTGCTGTCGCTTCAATTGAGTCAGCTCAAGGACCTGCTGCGATCGATCGGATTCAACAATCTAGAGTAGCTGTGATTGCGGCCAATTTTAAAGGAAGAAGTCTTTCTGATATTGCTGAAGAAATTGAAATGCTGATCAGTGAAAATCCTCCTCCTTCTGGTGTCGTGTTTGAGTTTGGCGGTCAAAAGAAAGAAATGGAAGATTCCTTTAATAGCATGACATTTGCTGTGCTATTGGCAATTTTTCTCGTGTATCTGGTAATGGCGGCAACATTTGAACATTTGGGCCACCCATTTGTTATTCTATTTACTATTCCTCTGGCGCTTATCGGAGTCATTCTCGGATTGTATTTAAGTGGTTATGCTATCAGTGTGATATCTCTGATTGGTGCAGTTTTCTTGGTCGGAGTGGTGGTTAACAACGCAATTGTTCTGGTCGATGCAATCAACCATCATCGCCGACAGGGACTAGATAAAATGAATGCGATTATTGTTGCCAGTAAGTCACGCCTCAGGCCTATTTTAATGACCACTTTCACTACAGTTTTAGGCTTGCTGCCAATGGCTATTGGGTTCGGTGAAGGCGCAGAGCTTAGAGCTCCTCTTGCAGTGGTAGTTTCTTTTGGTTTGGTTGTTTCTACGGCACTGACTTTGCTAATTATTCCTGCAGCCTATTTTGTCATGCCGTCTACTATTATCACTGATGAAGAGATGATCAAACTGGACGAAAAAGTTGCCAACGCAGAAAAAGTTGAAAGTCATCACCTTCCCGGTTCGAGTCAGGCTCCGGAGGTTTCATGACTTTACCTGAAATAGCTGTTAAGCGTCCTATTGGAACACTCATGGCGCTAGTGAGCGTTCTTGTTCTCGGTATTATTGCTTTGGTAAAGCTTGAGCTGGCTTTTATGCCAGAACAACAAAATAAAAGCCTTTTTGTTATCGCCAATTACCAAAATGCTTCCCCAAAAGCTATTGAACGAATGATAGTAAAGCCAATAGAGGAAGTTCTGGCATCAATGAATGGCGTTGAACACATGTGGTCAAATGCCGACTCTCGTGGCGGACGAGTTGTTCTGAATTTTTCTTTGGAAACCAATATTGATTTGGCCAGAGCAGAAATTCATGAAAGAGTCGATCGGATTAAAAGTGAACTTCCGGAAGATCTGGAACGACTCGTGATTGCTGGAAATTGGAACCCGCGCGAAACGGGAGAAACCATAATGGAGGCTCGGTTAAGTTCTGGTAGAGATTTAAGCAAGAACTACGAGTTACTGGACCGAAAAATAGTTAAACCGCTAGAACGTATTCCTGGTGTTGCGGTAGTTACTCTGGATGGAGTTAATCCGCGTGAAGTTAGAATTAATCTGGATTTACAGAAGCTTAAACGTCACAAAATAGATCCTAGAGACGTGTGGCAAGATATTGCACAGAATAACCAAAACGCTTCAATAGGTATTCTTAGAAACAGCCAAACCAAAATTACCTTGCGCTCTATGGGGGCGTTAAAGTCGTTAGAGCAGATTAAAGCTCTTCCTCTTACCGGAACGAGTCTTGTTTTGTCTGACGTAG
The DNA here is from genome assembly GCF_015687155.1 of Aliikangiella sp. G2MR2-5. GTDB lineage: Bacteria > Pseudomonadota > Gammaproteobacteria > Enterobacterales > Kangiellaceae > Aliikangiella. The sequence continues at coordinate 736,345 of NZ_JADPQF010000001.1, forward strand.
CAGATATTACCTATCAGGAGCCTCCACTAAGATATGGTCGACACCTGGATGGTGATTTTGCAATTGGGCTTAATGTAGCTAAAGAATCTTCTGCCAATACCATTGCTATTACCGATGCGATTTACGCCAAAATAGAGCAAATGAAGAGTGATCCTGAGCTTGATGGCATCAGTTTTCTTGTTTGGCAAGATCAGGGTAAAGAAATCAGAAATACACTTGGGGACTTGCAGCAAACTGGATTTTTTGGTGCCATTTTAGCGAGTATTGTATTGTTCCTATTCTTAAGGAAAGTCTCTACCACTATCGTTGCTGTTGCCTGTATTCCTTTCTCTTTAATTGTTGCATGTGGCGTTATTTGGCTCCAGGGAAAGACACTTAATACTATTTCGTTGCTGGGTCTGATAGTTGGACTCGGTATGCTAGTTGATAACGCTGTGGTTATCATGGAAAACATTGATCGGTTTCAGAAAAAGGGATACGACGGTCGAGTTGCGGCAATCTTGGGGGCAAAAGAGGTATCGATTGCGGTTATTACTGCGACCCTTACCTCAATAATCGTATTTTTACCTATGATTTTTTCAAAGCCTACCAATATGAATATTATTTTTCAGGAGCTAGGCCTGACAATCTGCTTTTCATTGATTGCTTCTTTGTTAATCAGCCAAACTCTTATTCCATTAGCTTCAACAAAATTGTTAAGAAAGCCGAAAATACAACCACGCACGCCAATAATGGACCGGCTGCAATCTGGTTATTCAAGTCTCCTGGGGTTCACACTAAAACATCGGTGGATTACTTTTCTTATAGCAATAAAGTTAATAGCCATAACGATTTATTCGGGGTCGAATATTAACTTTAACCTGGAACCATCTTCTTCAGAAATGCATGTCGGAGTCAGATATGACATTAGCGAGCCTCTATCCTTGGAAGCTAAAGAAGAACTTGTATACCAGGTCGAGAGAGCTCTGGAGCCATTCAAAGAGAAACTTAAAGTTAAGTCTATCTACAGTTGGTGGAGTGAAGACCGAGCTATTACCCGTCTATATATGACTTCAGGGTATCAAAATGAAGAATGGATGAATAAAGTCAGAAAAGAGCTACCCAGCTTGTTACCCGAAATCTCGGGGGTCAACCTAAAGGTTGAAGACAATACTCCTTTTTGGATGAGAAACCGGGGAAAACGAGTTGCGATGCAGTTAGTCGGACCTGACTCGGAAACTCTTGGCAAAATTGGTGAAGAAGCATTGAGCCGAATCGAAAAAATTCCAGGACTTTTCGACTTTTATTCGACTGCTGAGGGAGGCAGGTTGGAACTCCAAGCTCATCTTGATCGTGAGAAAATGTCTACTTACGGGGTTTCAGTCAATCAGCCAGCAAGTCTGGTAGAAATGACCTTCAGAGGAAGAAATTTACCTCGCTTTAAAAGTGAAAATGGCGAAGTCGAAATGCGACTTATGCTGGGAGAGAGCGAAAACGTTTATGTCTCAGATGTAAAAAACCTATCGATTAGCAAAAATACCGGAGAAAACATATCGCTGGATAGTATCTCTGAGTTTGTTACCAAAAAAGGTCCGAGTAGAATTAACCGTCAAAACAAAATATCAAGTATTTGGGTTGGTGCGAGGTTTAGTGAAGGTAAGCGAAATGAGCATCAGGATAAACTGGTTTCGGTGTTAAACGAGATTCAACTTCCTGAGGGATACCGTTGGGAGATGGGAGGTGGATGGAGAGGTGCAGAAGAGAGCCAGATGGAGTTTCTTCTTAACCTGGCGCTAGCCCTCGGCCTGATCTTTGCTGTTATGGCCAGCTTGTTTGAATCAATACGTCAGGCCCTGGCGTTGATGATCAGCTCTCTTTTTGCTCTTGCCGGAGCATCTTTTACTCTTTTCCTGTTCGAGATCGACTTTGATCAACCTGCAGGCATTGCAGTATTGCTGCTGTTGGGCATAGTGGTTAACAATGGCATTGTCATGATCGAACACATCAATTTATATCGACGTGACGGTTGGGAGCGATCAAAAGCCATGATTCAGGGTGGTAAAGAGCGCTTACGACCAATAATCATGACCGCTCTGACCACATTGGTTGGTCTTATTCCTATTGTGGTACAAAAACCATCGCTTGGTGGTGTTTACTACTATTCAATGGCCTACGTCATTATTGGGGGACTTCTTCTTTCTACTGTTTTGACTACAGTATTTCTACCCGCAACCATTACCCTGGTGGAGGATTTCGGAAGCTTTATCGCTCGAATAATAGGGCGTTTTTTTAGAGCTCTTAGAGTAATTAAACCACGCGAAGTCAATAGCTAGTATCGAATCTTCAGTTATTCTGATATGACCAACTGCTATTTTGAACTGAGGAGTAAAACGTTAAACTGAACCTTCACTTTTCTTAAAAAGATAATTCTATTTCAAGAGAGCAAAGCAAGAGGTCGTTTCAGTTGGCAAAGATAATGGTGTTTCAGCATGTACCCTACGAGCCTTTGGGGACTCTTGATCCTTTGATCCGCTCGCATAAACACAGGATACGTTATATCAACTTTGGTCGAGATCCTCACGCGCAGCCAGATATTCAGGGATATGACGCACTTATTATTCTGGGGGGACCAATGAATATAGGTGATGAAGCAGAATTTCCGCACCTGAATGTTGAAAAAGCTGTCATTCTGGATGCGATTTCGAAAGACATTCCAATTTTGGGTATTTGCCTCGGTGCCCAGCTTATTGCCTCGGCTCTGGGGGCGAGTGTACGCCCAGCTCAAGAGAAAGAAATTGGTTGGTACCAGATGCGTTTAACCGACAAAGGCAAGTCAGATCCTGTTTTTGACGCTTTTCAGTCGGCAGAAGATGTTTTTCAATGGCACGGATATACTTTTGATTTACCTGAAGGAGCTGAGCTGTTAGTTGAAGGTAATCAAATTAAAAATCAGGCATTTCGTTATAATGACAAAGTGTATGGCTTCCAGTTTCACCTTGAAGCCAGTATGCCTTTGATAAAAAGGTGGCTAAACCTGCCTGCTCATCAAGCCGAATTAGGTCTGGACAATGCCCCTGAAAAAATTGCATCGATTTGGCGACAAACTCAAAATGAAATTAGTCGCTCGTTAGCATTAAGTGAGGAAGTATTTGGTGCGTTCTTATCAAAATTGCCAAGAGTCAATGAAAAACATCATTTTGTACACCGTCATTTTTAGCATCTAAAGAGATCCGGGTTAATTTTCTATTTTGTTAGTAAACATTTTTGGCAATTTCCCCGTTGTTTTAGTTTCCTTATCTGGATATCCTTGGGTGAAAGAATAAAATAAAAACGAGGTTCCCCAATGAGCCCTGATAAAAGACCAGGACCAGTTTACTACTTTGTCATTGTATTTCTGTTGGTGTTTGCTAAGTCTGCCCAGCTTGAAACAAGGAATGACTTCCCTATAGTTTCCAAAGAGTCTCCCGAGCCAGAAGTAAAAATTTCGAGTTATGACTATAAAGCCAAAATCCCTCCTTCTAGTCTGGTCGTTGTGAAGAATCCCTATGGAAGCATCCGTTCTCGAAATCATTTTGACGACGCGGTTTTTCTGCATGCAACGATTCAGGAAATTGGAAAGGAACCACTTAAACCAAAATTCAGTATTGAACAACGCAATGACCATTTGTTTATTGAAGTTGAGTATCCTGAAGCGATTAGAGATTCTCAGGGAAATTTAAGGGGCAGGGTGGATGTAGCCGTTCTCTTTCCACAGAAGGTCAGCATATACGCGGAAACAGATTTTGGGCTAATTAAGATAGATAAAACGTCCAGTCATGTGGAAGCTAAAACATCGTCCGGAGATATTAAGTTGGCGACCACGGGACTTTTCAAGCTAAGTTCTGAAACTGGCGCAATAAAGATAGACTTGCGTGGTAGTCGGCTTGCTGGAACTTCCCACGCAACCACAAAGTCTGGCAACATTATAGCGAATATCTTTAACGACATGGAAATAAAACTGAAAGCTCAATCTAAGGGAAAGGTAACTTTGGCTGGTGGAAAACCCGGCGAAAGTGGAGAGTACTTAAAAGGAGATGCTAATGTCAGGGTTTCATTAAGTTCGGACACCGGGCGGATAGAAATTAATCCTGTTGAACCGCCTGAACTGCTGAAGTCGGAGAAGCCCTCTAATGTAAATTCTGTTGATGTGGATCTGAGAGAGTTGCCAAAGTCAAAAAGCTGGAAGCCGGGAGATCCAGTTTATGAAATGGAAGATAGGAACGGCCATGAACAAAGGTCGCGAAAGAATTAGAAAACACCTTGATTGAAGATTTTAAAATGGCCCGGTTATTACCGGGCTTTTTATTTTAACGAACAAATTTTATTTTTATCTCTAAGCAATAATATTTTCACGGGGTTAATAAAATGTTTACCGATTTATTGTGAAATATTTACGTATTTTGCCCAGGTTGACTTTTGTATATTTGATGAGCAATTGGGACAAGTCACAAGGGAAATGTTCAATTTTTAATAATAAGTACTTATAAAAAGTACGAGGACCAAAAGGCAACGAAAGTGAATAAAATAAATAAAAAAGCAAAGTCGCTTTTGAAGTTTTCTGCTATTGCGTTAATTTCGGCCAGTTTTACCGCTGGAGCGAATAGTAATACAGAATCTCTTCATACAGGCGGCCTATGGAGTTCTAAGAAAGTAAAGCCAACTAATGTTGACATTGATTTGAGGAGTCTACCGCAGACTCAATCGTGGCAAGCCGGAATGGCTATTCGAGATTTACCTCGAATGCGTTTTAGAGCTGATTATGTATTACCAGGTGCACCAAAGAATCCGGTCGCCAACCCAAATGATCCATTAGCCGCTCAGCAGAGACTCGCTTCACAACAGCCCGCGGAAAATGCACGAGTAGTAGAGCAACAGTTTGATGGAAATGGGTTTACAGGGGTTAATCCGCCTGACCCTACTGGAGATGTAGGCTTGAACTACTATATCCAGTCTATTAACGGCGGAAGTGGAGCGATTTTTTCCGTTTATGACAAGTCCAATGGCAGTCTGGTTGCTGGACCTACTAACATGGAAACTTTGGGATCTGGAAACTGTGCTAGCGGTAAAGGTGATCCGATAGTATTGTTTGATGACATGGCACAGCGCTGGTTAATGAGCGAGTTTTCCTCTTCAGGAAACTATCTATGTGTCTATGTTTCGAAAACATCTAATCCTGTCTCCGGAGGTTGGTATTCATACGCATTTCAATCTCCAACTTTCCCCGACTATCCCAAATATGGTGTAGGTGTGGACGCTTACTATGTGGGTACGAATGAAAACTCTCCGACGGTTTATGCGCTCAATAGAACTGCCATGCTTGCAGGAGGCTCTGCCAACTTTGTACGCTTAACTGCACCACAACTAAGCGGATTCGGTTTCCAGATGTTGCAACCAGTAGACCATGATGGTTCTACCGCAATGCCAGCGGGAACCCCGGGTTATTTCTTACGACACCGAGATGATGAAGTACACAATTCAAGTTCTAACAATCCTAGCCAGGATTATGTAGAACTATGGCAATTTGATGCTGACTTCAATAACACAAGTAACTCCAGTTTCAGCAAAGTTGCTGACATTCCGGTATCAGAATTTGACTCGTCACTTTGTGGATTAACTTCTTTTTCATGTTTCCCTCAAGCCGGCTCATCATCGGATCTGGATCCTTTACGAGAAGTCGTGATGTTCCGTGCTCAATACCGAAAGTTCGATAACTATGAAATGATTCTGGGCAATTTTGTTACTGATGTTAATGGTGCTGATAGAGGAGGTATTCGTTGGTTCGAGCTTCGCAGAAATACGGGTGGATCCTGGGCACTACATCAAGAAGGTACCTATTCGCCAGATAGTAAGAATCGATGGATGGGATCCATCGCAATGGATAAAGATGGCAATATCGCGCTAGCATATAGCTGGGGAAGCAGTACAGATTACGCCGGCCTGCGTTACACAGGTCGTCTGGCATCTGACTCTAATGGAACTATGACTCAGCCAGAAACCGTTTTGGTAAATGGTACCTCGGGGGTGTCCAGTAATCGTTGGGGCGATTACAGTCATCTCGCTTTAGATCCGGTCGACGGATGTACTTTCTGGTTTACCAACGAATACGGTAAATCAAATGGTCGTTGGGGTACTCATATTTCAAGCTTCAAGTTTGATTCCTGCGGTGGAGGAAGTGGTGGTAACCAGTCTCCGACAGCCTCATTTACTAATAGCTGCACTGAACTTGCGTGTGATTTCAATGGTTCTGCGAGCTCCGATCCTGATGGTAGCATAGCTAGCTACTCCTGGAATTTCGGCGATGGTTCAACAGCCTCCGGTGCGACTACTGCTCATACTTATGCTGCTGCAGGAACTTATACCGTTCAATTAACAGTGACTGATGATAAAGGTGCTTCCAATAGTACTTCTAAGTCTGTAACTGTGACCACTTCTGGTGGTGGCGATAATGTTCTTGAAAACGGCGTTGCTAAAACAAACCTTTCTGGCACTAAAGGAGACGAGCAATTCTTCACGTTGGAAGTTCCGGAAGGTGCAACAGACTTGAGCTTTGTTATAAGTGGTGGTTCTGGGGATGCTGACCTTTATGTACGTTATGGTGCTCAACCGACAACTTCTACATGGGATTGTCGACCATATAGAAACGGTAATGCGGAAACCTGTAATATTTCGAATGTTCAGGCTGGTACTTATCATGTCATGTTACGTGCTTATTCGACCTATTCAGGCGTAAGCCTTACCGGCTCTTATACCGAAGGAACTGGCGGAAATGGTGGAACTTTCTCTGAGTCAAATATTTCCGGAGCAAAAGGGTCGTGGACTCACTATACCGTTCAGATCCCTGCTGGAATGAGTAGCTTTACTGTGAATATGTCTGGTGGAAGTGGGGATGCAGATCTATACGTCCGTAAAGGTTCTCAACCAACCACGAGCAGTTATGATTGCCGCCCATATAAGTACGGTAATACAGAAACCTGTAGCTTCAACAATCCTGGAGCGGATACCTGGTATATCAGTATTCGAGGTTATACCGCTTACAGTGGTACAAGCATAAATGCTGAGTGGAAGCCATAAAATGGATTGATTGCGACTTAATACAAGTTGCAATCGCTTGCTGTTCTCAAAAGGCTGATAGCAGTTGCTATCAGCCTTTTTTGTTTTTCGCTATTGCCCCCTTAGCCTGCCTTCCAATAAAATTCGGTAGAGAATGGCAAAATAGCCTTTTAAATTCAGATAAATATTAATCTTTTGGTGTCTAGAAGTGACAAAATCAAACTCAGATATCGTTTTTTTAATGGCTCACGGAGCTGGCGCGGACAAAGATTCTGACTGGATGTTGGAGATGGACCGGTTAATATCTCTTCGAGGAGTCGAAGTTATTCGCTTCAATTTTCCGTACATGATCAAGCGAGTAGAAGATGGAAAGCGCAGACCTCCAGATCGTCAACCGCATCTGATAGCGGATTTTGAGCAAAAAATTGCACAAATTTCTCCGGATAAAAAGTTAGTAATTGGAGGCAAGTCAATGGGAGGGCGTATGGCAAGTTTACTAGCGACCAGTAGTGAGCATGCTAATAGGATATTCGCTGTTATTTGTATGGGATTTCCATTTCACCCGCCAGGAAAGCCGGACAGGTTCAGAGGAGAACATCTTGAATCAATTGAAATACCAACCCTGATTCTTCAAGGGGAAAGGGACACCTTTGGAACTCGTAATGAAATCAATGAGTGGAAATTAGCTGAAGCTGTAAAGGTGTGCTTTCTTCCTGATGGAGATCACAGTTTCAAACCACGAGTAAAATCGGGACGGACTTTAGCTGATAATATGCAAACCGCTGCTCACGCTGTTGAAGATTTTCTAAAAGAGTTGGATAGCCAGTCGCTATAATGATCCTTCCTGGTTGGCATAGAGGTAGCTATGCTCTAGTATAAGCCTCGTTTTCACTCCAAACTTCTATTAACTGTGTCTGTTTTATCAAATCGAATCAAAACTGAGCTTTTTAGCTGGACTTCATTGGCGTTTACACTGGCTTTGCTAGAAGGTGGTGTCGCTGGAGTATTAATAAAAAATGGGTTTGAAGGGCAAGTTTCGGACTGGTTGTTAAATTTGTGTGTGGCTATCGCTACAGGTGCTCCCTACTACTCTAACTTAATCAGTTTTATCTGGGTAAAAATTAGCCATGGAAGAAATAAAGCAAAGCTCGTTTCAAATTTGGCTATACTGGTTTGTTTCGCCACGGTTGGGATTAGTCAAGTTAGTTTTACTTCGAAAGGTTTGCTCAGTTTAATTGTTCTACTTGTGTTTGCCAGAATTTGCTGGTCTGGAATTTTGACGATTCGCTCTCCAATTTGGAGAGATAACTATCCCAGGCATATTCGAGGTAAAGTCACTGCTAAGCTGGCCACAATGGCTTCGCTGTTAATGTCTCTGGCTGCTATTGGCGCTGGTTGGCTTTTAGACTGGCACTTCTCGAGCTTTACCTGGATATACAGTGGATTTGCTTTGCTCTCTCTTACAGGCGCCTGGCGCTATCGATACCTTTCCGTCAGACATCATCAAAAGCGAGTATCAGATGAAAAGTTAAGTGGTAAAAGCGCGTCTTTTCTTGAACTAATTTCTACTCTTCGACAAAATCGACCGTTTGCCAAATATATGCTATCTATGTTCGTTTTAGGTAGTGGAAACCTGATGTTTATGGCGCCACTTATTGTCTTTTTAAATGAGCATACCAGCCTCAATAAAACTAGCCAGATATTGATAACTACAGCCATTCCTTTGTCTCTGATTCCGGTAGCGGTTAACTGGTGGGCAAAATTGCTGGATGGAAATCATGTATTCCGTTTCCGAGCGATTCATAGTTGGGGATTCTTCAGTGCGTTACTACTTTTTAACATTGCGCAGTTTTCCGGTATTGAGTGGTTGTTTTTTATTGGAGCCTGTTGTTATGGCATTGCAATATCTGGCGGAGTGATAGGCTGGAATCTTGGACATAATGATTTTGTAGGCAAGGCCAGACCCATGGATTATATGGCAATTCACGTTACTCTAACTGGAATAAGGGGGCTACTGGCCCCGCTGATAGGTATCGTATTTTATCAATGGCTAAGCAATCAAACTGAAAATGCGAGCCAATACGCGCTATTATTACCCTTAATGATAACAGGTTTAGGCGGTATTCTTTTTGTAATCTTTGATCGTCAACGGCTGAAAGGAAAGCTATGATTGATATAAGACTATTTTTATCATGCTTAAACAAAAATTCTTAACACTATGGCACTTTGTGCCAAAACTTTATCCAGACGAGCAGGAAAACGGATGATTCATTACACCATTGGATTCGAACAGGCAAATGCACACATCTTTGACATAAAACTAAATATTAATTTTCCACTGCATAAAGGTCAGCAGTTTTATCTTCCTGACTGGATTCCCGGCAGCTATATGATTCGCGATTTTGCCAGGAATATCATCACTCTCGATGCAAATACGAAGGGGACTTCTGTTGGCTTTGAAAAGACCGGAAAGTCGGGTTGGCAATTGTTAGAAAATGTTGACTGCCTGGAGATTAACTATCAGGTTTATGCCTGGGATCTTTCTGTGAGGAGTGCACACCTTGACAATGTTCATGGGTTCTTCAATGGTACCAGCCTTTTCCTGGCGATTAAAAATTATGAATCAGAAAAGCACACCGTAATTCTTAATGCCTCTCTTTTAGCGAAAGATAATAATTGGATTGTAGCGACTGCGATGCCTGCGAAAAATATTGATTCTAACGGATTCGGAAAATATGTCAGCGATAATTATCAGGAATTAATTGACCATCCATTTGAATTTGGACAGCTAGTAAAAGTCAGTTTTGATGTTTTTGGGGTGCCTCATGACATGTTCTTTACAGAAGCTCCGCCCAGAGTTGACTGGGAAAGAATTGCAGCTGATCTTAAAAAGATTTGTGAGACAGAAGTTAAATTTTTTGGAGATGAAAAACCACCTTTTGAAAGGTACGTCTTCATGACGTTTGTGCAAAAGAAAGGGTTCGGCGGGTTAGAGCACATGGCTTCTACTGCGCTACATTGTAGTTTTGAGGACCTTCCACTTATCAGTGAAAATAGCGACAAAGTCGATGAAAATTATCGAACTTTCCTATCGCTCTGTTGCCATGAATATTTTCATAACTGGAATGTAAAACGAATCAAACCCGCAAGCTTCATTCCGATGAGCTTAAACAAGGAAGTTCATACAGAATTATTATGGTTTTTTGAGGGCATAACTTCTTATTATGATGAGTTGCTATTAGCTCGGTCGGGGGTGATACCTGTTGATGCATACCTTGATATGATCGCCAAACTATATACTCGAGTGATGCGAGGAAAAGGAAGATATAAACAAACTGTCACCGAATCCAGCTTTGACGCTTGGACAAAGTTTTACAAACAAGATGAAAATGCAATGAATGCAATAGTGAGTTATTACACCAAAGGGGCAATGGTTGCATTCTGTCTGGATCAGGAGATTCGTCATAAAACTAATGGAATGCAAAGTCTGGACGATTTAATGCGTGTTATCTGGCGAGACTATGGGAAGACCGGTCGAGGTCTGGGTGAGACTCAGGTACAACAGCTAGTGAAGGAGTTAACGGGACAAAGCTTTAATGAATTTTTTGACAAAGCACTCTATTCTACGGATGATCTTCCGCTAAAGGAGTACTTTGATCGTCTGGGCGTAAACTATCAACAAATTCCTCAGTATTTAGCTACCGAAAAGGGAGGCTATATTGATAAGCCGAAGGAACGACAGCCATTATCATTTTTAGGTGTAATCTGCCAGGCAGATCCGCTTGGAGCAAAGGTTAGCATCGTTTTTGAAGACAGTTGTGCTCAAATGGCGGGAATTTCTAGTGGCGATATTATAATTGCAATTGATGATATACGAATTACAGCTGACGAGTTGGATAAGACAATCTCAAGAATACCGCTCTCTACTCAAGTTTCGATCAGTTATTTCAGAAGGGATAAATTATATCGTACAGAATGTACTTTGACTCATTCCGACGACAATACTGTCTACTTAAGCTTTCAAAATGAGAAACCTGCTGATGAAATAGTTAAATGGGTGCTTGGGTAGTTCTATTTGCGATATATTGTAGATTTAAGTGAACGCTATTTAGAAAATAATGAATTTACTAAAAAATATGAGAATAAAATGAAAATAATTAGTTTTAATATTAACAGCTTGAGAGCAAGACCTCACCAACTTGAAGCCATTGTTGACAGGCATCAACCTGATGTAATCGCACTTCAGGAGACTAAAGTTGATGACCCTGAATTCCCTGTCGAAATAATAGAATCTATTGGTTATCACGCCGTATACCATGGACAAAAAGGACACTACGGTGTCGCAACTTTAAGCAAGGAAGAGCCCCTTGGTTTTCAAAAAGGATTCCCCGGGGATGATGACAATGCACAAAAGCGAGCTTTGATCACCGAACACAAAGGAGAAACTGAATCGGTCTTTATATTTAATGGTTATTTCCCTCAAGGCGAAAGCAGGGAACACCCGACCAAGTTTCCCGCAAAACAAAAGTTTTACAATGATCTGAATGATTATCTTGATACTGAACGAATGATGAAAAACTGGGTAGTGGTTGGCGACATGAATATTTCATTTAAAGATCAAGATATTGGAATAGGGCCGCAAAATGCAAAACGATGGCTAAGAACCGGTAAATGTAGCTTTTTGCCGGAAGAGCGTGAATGGTTGCAGAAAATTGTGGATAAAGGCTTCGGCGATACGTTTCGAAAATATTATCCAGATGTAGAAGATCGATTCAGCTGGTTTGATTATCGAAGTAAAGGATTTGATGATGAGCCTAAAAGAGGACTTAGAATCGATTTGATTTTAGCAAGCATGGGACTTTATGAGAAATGTACTGAAGCAGGAATTGATTATGAAATCCGTGGTATGGAAAAACCAAGTGATCATGCTCCTATCTGGGCTTCATTTGACGTTTAGGTGTGTTCTAATTTTAGGAATATTCTAAGTTTAGCAATCTTCTAAGTCCGCTCATTACCAGTTTTCCGGAAACATAAATGATTAAAGATCGATTACACAGTAAGCTGAAAGATGTAGGTACCAGTATCTTTACTGAAATGTCTGCGTTGTCCAATCAATATGGAGCGTTAAACCTTTCTCAAGGATTTCCCGAGTTTGATGCTCCTGAACAACTAAAAGAGAATGTTCTAAGTGCGATTAAAGAAGGATTAAATCAATATGCTCCGTCGACAGGACTACCAATCTTAAATGAGCAGATTGCTAAACTGGTTGAAAGGAAGTATCAAAGCTCTCTTAATCCTGCTGATAATATTACAGTGACTTCCGGCGCGACCGAAGCTTTGTTTGTAGCGATACAAGCAATTGTAAAGCAGGGAGATGAAGTGATTGTATTCGATCCTGCATATGACTCTTATGAACCAGCGGTTAATTTAGCCGGAGGTACCTGTATTCATGTGCCTTTATCTGCTCCTTTGTACAGCGTCGACTGGGAAGTAGTTGGTTCGAAAATTAATAGTAGAACTTGCTTAATCATAATTAATTCTCCACATAATCCGACTGGAACTTTATTATCAAGTGAAGATATGGAGATACTTCAGGAGCTGGTAATACAAAATAATCTTTATCTGCTAAGTGATGAAGTTTATGAATTTATTACTTTTGATGACAGACAGCATGAAAGTGTTCATCGATATCCTGAACTGTTTGCACGAAGTTTTATTGTTTCCAGTTTTGGGAAAACATTTCACTGTACCGGATGGAAACTTGGTTATTGTTGTGCTCCAGGTGAATTAACTAATGAGTTTAGAAAAATTCATCAATTTGTAACCTTCTCCAGTTTCACGCCTGCACAAGCAGGGGTAGCAAAAATGTTAAATCAATTACCGGAACATATTGATCAACTACCATTATTCTACCAGCAGAAAAGAGATTTTCTGGCAAATGCCCTTCGAGAAAGTCAGTTAGATATATTAACTTCCGAAGGAACCTACTTTATGTTGATAGATTATAGTCAGGTTTCTGATTTGCAGGATGTCGATTTTTGTCATTGGTTAACTAAAGAAAAGGGAATCGCAGCTATACCTCTCAGTCCTTTTTATGCCAAAAGCGAAAGAGCAAACTATCAAGCCAAAGTAGTGAGGCTTTGCTTTGCCAAGTCTGAAGCAACACTTGCGCAAGCCGCAGAAATATTGTCTCAGTTATAGCTCACACTGTTTGCGGACGGTTCATTATTCATTTTGCAAAGGAGAGGGTTTTGTCGCGATTGAAAATAGCAGCTATCCAGATGAATATTCGTTGGTTAGATAAAGAGTCCAATCTACAAGAACTGGATCGACTACTGGAATTGCTGGGTGCACCTGACTTGATTTTGCTGCCAGAAACATTTTCTACCGGCTTTGCAATTGATTGTGATGCTTGTAAAGAGCCTGCAGGTGGTGGTCGTGTACTTGAATGGATGAAGCGAAAGGCGCACAATAAATCTTCTGTTATTGCAGGCTCGGTACTTGTTGAATGCCAGGGCAAAAAGGTGAACCGTTTCTATTGGGTCTACCCGGAAGGTAAAGTTTGCTACTACGATAAACGCCATCTTTTTCGGATGGGAAATGAACAGGAGCATGTTATCGCTGGCACTAGACGAGAAATAGTTGATGTTTGTGGAATAAAAATACTACCAATTGTTTGCTATGATTTAAGGTTTCCTGTTTGGTCCAGAAACAACAATGATTATGACTTGATGATCAATGTTGCTAATTGGCCTGCCATTCGCAGAAATGTATGGGATATATTGCTAAAGGCCAGAGCGATCGAAAATCAATGTTTTGTTGTGGGTGTTAATCGTATTGGGGAAGATGGCAAAGGTGTCGAACACTCTGGAGGAACTGCAGTCTATAATTATCTAGGAGAAACGCTTGTTTCTGCGTCAGATGATACAGAAGAAATTGTTGAGTTTGAAATTGATTTTGCTGAACTGGAGAATTTCAAGGCCAAATTTCCAGCTTACCTGGATGCTGATGAGTTCAATATCATAAAGTAATTTAAATGCAATTCCTGTATAGCTAAGCGGGGAAAAGTCACTTGAGATTGAATGGAATAGAGGAAAATATTACGAGCTCCATCCTGGAGTCCATTAATGCGAACTCTATTGAAAACTGGATTCTAACCGGCTTGCAACCTGTTTCAGGTGGTGATATTAACGAGGCTTTCGCTTTAACTCTTTCTAGACCATCTAATTCTAATGCTGAAAATTCCAGTCAACGAAAAATTTTTGTTAAGTTAAACTCGCGAAAAAATTCCGTTTTTTTTAAGAGTGAGTCAATAGCGCTTGAACTGATTAACCTGTCTCGTCAAATTAAGTGCCCCAGAGTGATTTCGCGCGGTGAAGTTGGTGACTTTGCTTATCTGGTACTGGAGTTTATACCATTGAACAAAAAAGGAGACATAAAGCGGTTTGCGCAAGAACTGGCAATGCTTCATGCAAATAATTTAAGTAAAAATGGCTACTATGGATTTTATGAAAATAATTTCATTGGTGCGACACCTCAGGTTAATACTTGGAAAGCCAACTGGGTTGAGTTCTTTGCTCAGTGTAGGTTATCAACCCAACTAAAACTTTTAAAGAAAAAGGGATTGTCTTCCAGGGATTATCAAAAAGCTATCGGGCTAATCGATGAGCTACCGGTATTCTTTGAAAACTATCAGCCAAAGGCTTCATTTGTACATGGTGATCTTTGGTCAGGTAATTATGCTTTTAATGAACAAGGGGATCCTATTATATTTGATCCTGCAAGCTACTACGGCGACCATGAGGTTGATCTTGCAATGTTAGAGCTTTTTGGTGAACCAGGAGAAGAGTTTTATTCAGCCTATGAAAAGTGTTTTCCAATAAATCAAGGATACAGGTATCGAAAAAGCCTCTACAATCTATATCACATTCTAAATCATGCAAATCTGTTTGGCGGAAGCTATTATTCTCAGGCTATGAGTATGGTTGACCAACTAATCAGCTTCGCCAGAAAATTCTAGCGCTATTAAATTTACCGGGAAAAAGAAATAAAATGTGACGAATATATCTATCATAGACTTGAAATTGGTACTTTGTTAACTCATTCTTTACTAATTATCCGTTAAAGTGATTTTCTAATGCATAAAAAACTCGAGCAAGTTATTGGGCTACTTAACAAAATTATCTTAGGAAAAGAGCAGCAAATAAAGCTTGCAGTTGCTTGTCTACTGGCCAGAGGGCACCTTCTAATTGAGGACCTGCCTGGCATGGGGAAAACAACCCTTGCTCATGCTTTAGCTAAAGTTCTAGGACTAGATTTTCAACGAATCCAGTTTACCAGTGATCTATTACCCGCAGATATTATAGGTTCAGCTATTTATCGCCGAAGTGATGAGACATTCAAGTTTCATCAGGGGCCCATCTTCACTCAAGTTATATTAGCTGATGAGGTTAATCGAGCGACGCCAAAGTCGCAAAGTGCATTATTGGAAGCAATGGAAGAGTATCAGGTAACGTCAGAAGGAGTGAGTCGCAAACTTCCTGAGCCTTTCTTTGTTATTGCAACACAAAACCCATTTCACCAAATCGGAACATATCCGCTACCTGAGTCTCAATTGGACCGCTTCTTAATTCGAATTTCCCTGGGATATCCCGCAGCGAAAGTAGAGCGTTTGTTGTTTAAAGGGCAAGAAACACGAGCTCAAATAGAAAAGCTTGAGCCCTTGCTTCATGCAAGTCAAATGTTGGACTACCAGTCCGAGGTAGAAAAAATAAATACGTCAGATACGCTACTCGATTATTTACAGGATTTGATTGAGGCAACCAGACAGAGTAACCAGTGGTTACACGGACTCTCTCCTCGAGGAGGACTTAGTTTGCTTAAAGCCGCTAAGGCATGGGCGTTTCTGGACGGAAGGAACTTTGTGCTTCCTGAAGATATTCAGGCTGTATGGTTGGCTGTTACTGGTCACAGGCTTTTAAATCAATCTGGAAGTAGGGCTGCTGGAGATGAAAGCCTTTTAGCTAAATTAATCAGCGAAACATCAATACCCAGGTAAGAGAGGGAGTTGATGATTACCCAAATCCGTTTGAAAGCCTATAAATGGTTCGGTAAGCGAATGCCCTGTGGCGATATTGTGGAGTTTAATCAGCGATCCACCTATATCTGGCCTGCAGCTAGTGGCTATTTCTTAATATTTATTATCTTGCTGATGATGGTTGGCGCGACTAATTACCAAAACAACCTTGCCTTTTTACTAACTTTTTTAATAGTCGGCATTGGCCTGGCCACTATTATATTTACTTTTAAAAACCTTCAAGGTATCCAGTTCGCTCTTCGTGGTCATGGAGAGCTGTTTTGCGAAGAGTTTGCAGAGGTAGAGATTAGTTTGACTAGTCTTACCGGTACCAAACATTCGGCAATTGGAATAGGTTGGAGTCTGGAAGAGTTAGTATGGACTGATGTTGAGCCTGATGAGCCATCTCTTGTTCGCTTAAGTTTCAAAGCAAAACGCAGAGGTCAGGTTCCCTTGGAACGAATTCTGGTGACCAGCTATTTTCCTTTTGGCTGGTTAAGAACCTGGTCCTTTTTTGGTTTCAGTTCAACCGTTCTGGTGTATCCAAAGCCAGTGGAACCTCCTCCTGTATTTGAGAGCGTTGGTAATCAGGAAGAAGAACAAGGACATAAAAAAAGAGGCAGTGAGGACTTTTTTGGCCTCAAGAGCTATGAGATTGGCGAGCCACTATCGCGTATAGATTGGAAATCTTTTGCTCGCGAAAAGGGGCTTTATGTTCGAGAGTTTGCAGTCTTTCAAGGAACTCAACTTTGTTTTGACTGGGATGATTATGCGGGGACCGATGACGAACTTCGTTTGTCTTATCTGACTTTTCTGGTTATCCAGGCTGCACAACAGCAGATAGGCTACTCCCTGAAGTTACCTGGAGAATACATCATGTTTGATGAAGGTGAAGCGCATCGTAATAATTGTCTTAAAGTGCTGGCTCTTTACGATACACAAAGTAAAGAAGCAAGGGAAAGAAGCCTGCAATGAAAGCTCTTTATGTCTCTAATACGGCGTACCAAAACAGGTCTTTACCCTTTTATGCGATTATTCTCGCCCAGCAGTCAGTCCTGATACCATTATATTTTTTTATTCCTGTATGGATAACCGTTCTCAATATTACTGCTGCATTACTTGTTCTCTGGGCAAGCGGCAAAAATCGGTTTGTAATAAATCGCTGGGTTAAAACTCTTATAACATTGGCCGCGATTGCTGGAGTGTTTTGGTTTTTCAGAAAAATTTCAGGCAGGGACGCTGGGGTCGCACTGATTAGTGCAATGTATGGGCTTAAAATATTTGAAGTAAACAAAAAGCGCGATGCCTATTTACTACTTAACCTGGGCTTTTTTATTCTTGTTACTGGCTTCCTGTTTACTCAAAAACCTCTTATCGCATTATATCAGCTTATTGCTCTTCTTCTTATTCTAAATGCTCTAATGCAGCTCAATACTCTGGGAAGTAGTTCCATTAAAGGTTTAGCTTCAACTCTTAAGTCCCTGGTGAAGTATCTGATTTTTGCTATTCCAATAATGGTATTGTTATTTGTTTTTTTTCCTCGTCTAGCAGGACCGCTTTGGCGTATGCCGGGAACTTCTCAAGCTGTCTCCGGCGTCAGCGACAGTATGTCGCCCGGGGATGTAAGTGATTTACAGTTATTTGAAAAAGTAGCCTTTCGCGCCCAGTTTAGTGGCAGTGAACCCAGTGAAAGCTTGCTCTATTGGCGCGTTCTTGTTCTGGATGAGTTTGATGGGATAACCTGGACACGCGCAGGCTCAATTCCAGTTCAAACCGGCGAGTCCTCTACGCATGGTGGTGAGACTTTTTCTTATAATATTACTCTCGAGCCTACTCGGCTGAACTATCTGGTTAGCCTGGACAGGCCTGTGAGGGCGCCAGTAAAAAGTCGCCTTTACCGAGACTTT
This sequence comes from Aliikangiella sp. G2MR2-5, assembly GCF_015687155.1. Taxonomy (GTDB): domain Bacteria; phylum Pseudomonadota; class Gammaproteobacteria; order Enterobacterales; family Kangiellaceae; genus Aliikangiella. The sequence goes on from NZ_JADPQF010000001.1 coordinate 754,396, forward strand.
ACCGTCACAACAAAATACCGGATTCAGGATCGAACTCGATATCAGCTTGAGTCGAAGCCCGACCTCTCCATAGAGCCAACGATGAGTGAGCGCCGAAAAGCATTTTTTACACAGCTGCCTGAGAGCGGTAATGAACGAGCTAGAAGTTGGGCGCAAGAGTTAAGGCTTGGTGTGGAAAGTGATGAAGTATTTGTTCAAAGGCTATTGCAACAAATAAATCAGCAACCTTATTACTACACGCTGACTCCACCGACTCTGGAAGAGGATATTGTGGATAGTTTCTGGTTTGACTTCAGGAGAGGATTTTGCGAACACTACGCTTCTGCTCTAGTATTTTTGGCTCGAGCCGCTGGCATCCCTGCAAGAGTGGTTATTGGTTATCAAGGAGGCGAGAAAAATCCACTGTCTAATTACTGGATTGTTCGTTATGCCAATGCTCATGCCTGGACTGAAATTTGGATCGAAGGAGAAGGGTGGTTGAGAGTTGATCCCACAGCCGCAATTGCTCGCAGCAGGATTGAAGAGAATTTACTAAATGATTATCGTCAAAGGGAGACGCTATTTGAGGACTTTCCTGCAGTAAATTTGGGAGACATTTCATGGTATCAGGAGTTTCAATATTGGCTGGATGATTTAGATTCTAACTGGAATGAGTGGATACTCGATTTTAATCAGGGGAAACAAAGACAGCTTTTTTCAGGTCTGGGTTTCCAGCAGATACGAGATAGGGATCTGATTATTATCATGATATTAGTATCTGTGGGATTTGTCCTTTTTGCCAGTTTGCGCCAGTTTCATTATAAATCGGAAAAATCTCCTCTCACCAAATCTTTTGACGATCTGGAAAAGCTTCTCGTCAGCTTGGAAGTGATTGAACAAAACAAAAGTTACGGTCCGGCGGAACTTATTATTAGAGTAAAAGCTTCTACGGTTGCGAAAAAAGCCGAGCTGATCCTGCTTCTAAGAGAGTACATCAGGATGCGCTACCAGATTGAAGCAAACCAAAAAGATGTTCAAAAATTAGTCAGGGAATTCAAACGAGTGACGCGATTTTTAAAGGTTAATAACGTAATTACTCGTAAAAAGTCTCCAAGTTCCCTATAATTTCGCGGTTTTTTAGAAACTGAATAGAAATGACCAATGGATATCTCTCATATTCGCGAGTTTTTGCACTGTGATACCCCTGTAAGCTGGCTAGATTTTGCGTTAGAACATGTCGATACGCTACTCATTGACCACGCTAAATGTGAGAAAAAAGCTGCGTCAATGGCTTTAAGCTTAATGTTCAAGTATTCTGAGAGAGAAAATTTGCAGATTAAAATGGCTCAGCTGGCCAGAGAGGAAGTGCTCCACTTTGAACAGGTCTACGAGAAGATTCGAGAACGCAAAATAGAATATACGATTCTTTCTCCCTCACGCTATGCCAATTGCTTACGCAAAATGGTTAGAGCTCACGAGCCCGATAAGCTGGTTGATCTGTGCATTATTGGAGCTATCATTGAAGCTCGCTCTTGTGAAAGATTTGCCAGCCTGGCCCCTTTATTAGAATCTAAAGGGGAGAATGATTTGGCCAAATATTATCGGTATCTGCTTAAGTCAGAGTCGCGCCACTATGAAGACTATTTGGCACTTGCAGCTGAGTATGCAGGCTATGACATTCAGGCTCGAGTTGAAGAGTTTCTCAAGGTTGAAGCGGAGCTTATTTGTGAGCCTGATGAGTTATTCAGGTTTCATAGCGGTATACCAACTTCGGAAACCGTGATTTAGCAGGTTTTATCACAACCTTTTGAAGTTAGCTATAGTTTGGAACCTGTAGTCATTCGTTGATTTCTTCAACTGACATTGAACCTGTAACGAAAATGTCTGTCATACTCGTCAACTAAAATAATAGATCGACCATTGAATATATAGAGAGGAACCGAATTACTTGAGTTGGTACCTTTCAACGAGTAACATAGCTGGCCTGATTTGAAGCCATTTAGCCAGGATTAAGAGAGTTTGTAGCAAAAGAACAATGTATAGCAGAGAGGTTTGGGGAAAGTTCTCTGACTCGCTAATGCTCTTTTCTACCAGGTAATTAGTGAGATGTATGATTAGTAATAAACTGACCGGCAGCTGGGTTGCATTGGTCACGCCTATGCTTGATAACGGCGACATTGACTTCGAGCGCTTAAGGTCTTTAATTGATTGGCATATAGAGTCTGGAACTGACGGTGTTGTCGTTATGGGAACAACTGGAGAGTCGGCGACAGTCTCTGAACAGGAGTATCTGGCCGTTATTGAGGCGAGTATTCAATATGCAAATGGAAGAATTCCAGTAGTTGCTGGATGCGGCAGTTCTTCAACTGAGAAAGCTGTTTCTTTTGCGAGAAAGATTAACCCGTTTAAGCCAGATGGCTTTTTATGTGTAACGCCTTATTACGTAAAGCCTTCTCAAAGTGGTCTGGTGATACATTTTGAGACTCTTGCTGATGTGTGTGAAGCCCCAGTGTTGCTTTATAATGTTCCCGGTAGAACAGGGGTAGATTTGGCAGATAGTTCAATCATTCAGTTAGCAAAACATGAAAATATTGTAGGCATTAAGGACGCGACCGGAGATTTGTCAAGGCTGGAGGCGATAAAGGATTTGTCAGAAAGTTTCGTTCTTCTTAGTGGTGATGATGAAACTGCTTTTGAGTTTATCCAATCTGGTGGACATGGCGTGATCTCTGTAACTGCAAATGTTTTCCCTGAGGCCATGAAAAAATGGATCGAATTGATTGATAAGTCAGAACACAAGGCCAAAATCATATTTGATATACTTTTGCCCGTTCACAAAGCGATGTTTTTGGAGTCAAATCCCATACCTGTGAAGTCAGCATTGAGTATTAAAAAAAGAATTGAAAACGGAATCAGGTTACCGCTCACTAGAGCGAACCATGAAACATACAAAGTAATTGAAAATGTGCTGCGAGAGTGCAGCTTTTCGCAGTAAGTTGGAGTAGAAAAGCTTTGAAAAACATTACACCGATTGGTTTTAAATTGAGCTTAGCCATACTTGGTATTTCGGTAGTTTCTGGTTGTAGTTATATTTATAGTGAAGATGGCTTAGTCAAAGACCGAACCTATGAATATTTAGACGCCAAGCAGTCAAAAGAACTGATAATTCCTAATGACCTCAAGCAAGAGAACAAAGTTAATTTTGCCCAGGTCCCTGCAATAGGAGACAAAGCCAAAGGAGCTCCTGTGGGTAAAGATTTATCCACCAATGCTCCTGTTCAGATCCTTGCCGTTATTGAAAATACCAGACAGGATAAAACTGGTGACAATCCAGCCGTTTTTGTAAATGATGACGCAGCTTTTGTCTGGCAGTCTATCACCTCGCTAATGGAAGAATATGAAATTTCTCCGGTTATTTCTGATGAATCACGCCACTATCTGGATACCGGCTGGGTAGCCCAGGATGAGAGAGGGGTATGGCTTGGCCTGGAGCCTCAAGATGATATTGATGAGTTTAAATCTCGCTATGTATTCACCTTTGGAGAAGGCACCTTACCTGGAGAGATTCGAGTTGAAGTCGAGCGTGTAGGCGCTCAAAAATTTGATGACGAGTCTGATTCCTGGAAAGATACTCCAAGCTTCTGGCAAGACTCTGCTGAAATGCTTAACCTGTTTATAGCTCATTACGACAAACGGGTGGGTGAACGCGAAAAGCACAACCGAGAAAGAGTTATTGCAGGAATGAAAATGGAGCTTTCAAAGGACGTTGAAGGTAATCCTGCTTTTGTGACCAAGGCAAATATTGAAGATGTCTGGAGTAAGACTCCACGAGTAATGCGTAGTTTAAACTTTGAAGTTAAAGACAAAGATCGACGACTCATGACTTACTATATGGAGTTTGAAGCGGAAGAACCCGGATTTTTTGCTTCTTTATTTGATGAAGATAAACCTAAGTTTGAGCTAGAAGATGGAAGTTATCAGGTTACTTTAAGTAGTGTTGGAGACATGACTGCTTTGGTCCTGAAAGATGCACAAGGCGTACCACTGGAGGCATCGTTAGTTACCAAGCTGTATCCTGCGATTAGTAAACAATTTGGTACTCGACGATAATTGTTCTCGTTTACTATCGTATTTGTGTTTGAAATAGATAGCAGTGTGGTTCACTAGCCTCGGCTCAGGTAGCAAGGGAAATGCAACGCTTGTTCGCTCTGAGCGTTCTCATCTTCTTATTGACTCCGGCTTCTCTTGTAGAGAGCTGGAGATTCGCTTATCAAAAAGAAATACTGAACCTGAGAGCGTTAAAGCTATTCTGGTGACACATGAACATAGTGATCATATGAAAGGCGTGGCGACTTTTGCCAATAAATATGAAATACCTGTGTATATGTCGCGCGGTACCTCCTTGCATCATCTAGCTGAAAAGATAAACAATATTAAGATAATTTCTTGCCATAAAAAGTTCTCTATTGATGATTTTGAGATCACTCCTGTTACGGTTCCTCATGATGCGCGAGAAGCGTGTCAGTTTATAGTAGAGTCAAACAACCTAAGGCTTGGTATTCTGACTGATCTTGGTCACATTACACGACACATAGAGAGTAGCTACTACCGGCTGGATGGACTGATGCTTGAGTTTAACCATGACGTTCAACTACTTCAATCTGGCTCCTACCCGCGAAAGTTGAAAGCTAGAGTTGGAGGCCAGCTAGGACATCTGAATAATACTCAAGCAGTGGGCTTCTTAACAAAAGAAAGGATAGCGGGATTGAAAAAGCTAGTCGCTGTACATCTTAGCGAAGAGAACAATTCTAGAACAATCGTTCAGTCTTTATTGGAAAGTGTGAATGTTTCAAACAATAGCAGCTATACAATAGCAAGTCAGGAGACGGGATTCGATTGGCTTTCCTTAACATGAGAAATCAAATAAAAAAGCCGTCAAAATGACGGCTTTTCAGAGTTTAGAGTTTAAAGCTAATCGGAACTTCAAACTCAAATGTAGTTTGCTCCAATTCAGTAGGGATTTTTTCAAAAGGAGCTGCTTTCTTAACCATTCTTATTACTGCGCGATCAAGAATTCGTGAGCCTGAGCGCTCAATTAAATCAAGCTCTTCTATTTCTCCTTGAGCATTGATAACTACTTTAGCTACAACGTCGCCCTGTTCGCCTTTAACCAGAGCTTTTTTGGGATACTCTTCGAATTTTCTAATAGCGTTGATTAGATCTCGGGTATATGAACCACTTAAAAGGTCGGCATCAAAAAAGTCATCATCTAAAGTTTCTTCAACCGGCTTTTCTATTTTCGCGACTTTAGCCGCCTTAGGTTGGGCTTTTGGAACCTCTTTCTTTGGCTCTGACGGAGTATCGTTGCCTGACTTCTTACTCGCATTAGCGACAGAGTTATTGGAGTTGTCTAAATTAATTTTGGGCTTTATATCTAGCTTTGGCTTGGCAACCAATTGTGGAGTTGATTTATTCTCGACCTTTTTTTCAGGTTCAGGCTTCTTTTTGACCACTGGTTTCTGAGCCTGAGCCTGCTTTTTAACTGGTTCGTTCTTAGGAGAAGGGGTCTTTTTTTCAACCGTTGGCTCCTCAGGTTCTTGTTTTGCGACCTGCACCGGCGCCAAATCCGCATCGAAGCGCCCGGCAATTGGCTGCAGCGCCTGATATTTGGCGATATAGGATGCTTTTACACTCGCGCTGTCTTGTCCTCGGATACTTGACTTGAATGCTTTGGTTGGTGGATTAGTACCTAACCAGACATTTAGCAGCAGATCAACGAAACCGCCGGCATCAATTGTTTGAAAGAGCGTGCCATTAAGATATACCTGGGTCCCAACTCCTGGAATGTGGTCTATGTTTAGCTCGTCTCCTAATTGAAAACCTCTTTTGAAATTGCGGGAAAAAAGAACAATTTCCTTGGTGAGTGGGCGCCAGTTTTCCCTGGGATTATTCATCGCAAGGCGTTCTTTCCAATGGCGTGACATTTTGCGACTGGAGTATTCTGTCACTAGCTTGATCGACATTCTCTTGGCTATATTGTCATCTTTAAGCTGTTCAACATCTGTTATGCCTGCAGGCCCAAACAAAGCGCCTACATAGATGTCATTTCTCAGCTCCTGATGCATTCCTATTCCAAGAAGTTCAAGACTCTGCCCATTTGACAAAGTGGCAGTAATTTCTGCTCGTAATCCAGTTGTAAAAGTAGACAGTACAAAAAGGAAAGAAAACAGAGCAAGTTTTTGAGTTTGCTTAAGTGCTTTGGGCATTTGTGGCTCCACCTAAAAATTATTTGCATTTGTAAAGCTTTTCCGCCTACGCAGGCTCAGTAGTCTGCAAGGCTTCTCAAATTGCATCCTGCTGGGGAGGTTGTAGAAGACATTACATATAGAGAATTGGTCTCTGAATACCAACTTCTTTCCCCTAAGTCGTCGTTCCAACTGTAATTTTTATTTTAATTTGGACTTCCAAGTCCATAATAATTCGAATCAAACGCGGGTTTCAAGTCAAAGAAGCGACTTATATGGATAATTTATTTAATCTTCTCAATAATTTCCGATGTTTGACAGGTCTTATGACAAAAAAAGGGGATAATTGGCTGTTTTTAATTGACTTTTCCTGGTCTAATCAGTAAAAAAGAATGACTGGAAGTCTGGAATGTCAAATTTGCAATCTGTATTTCTTTAAGGTTATATATGTGCACGTATGTCGTTTTAGTAGCAAGGAAGCAGGGAGGATTGTTTACAAACTGCATTCGGTTTATGTCAATTGAAGAGGGCTTCAAGGCTCCGTGAATAGACTTTGCGTTAACAGATTGTCGGGGTAGATGGTGAAAATAGTAAATATTTTGTTGGTGGTTACTTTCTTAGTATTGGCAAATTTCTCATTCGCAGAAGAGGCGACCTCTGAAGCTGAATTGAATGAAAAGCTAATGGCTGCGCAGAAAATAAAGCTCGGCGATAGGCCCCTGTTGATGGTAGGAATGGGATTGACGCGCTTGATGAATGACGATTATTACATTGGCGCTTTTTATGTTGATGAAGCTGCGCAGTATGATATGGGTGAGGATCTTGCCTATCTGGATGCTTCTCGAAGAATGGAGTTCAGAATTGCTTCCAAAAGTAATATTTCTGGCAGAGGATTCAAAAGAAAGCTTGCTGAAGCAATAAGAATTAATAATGCTCCGACAAACGTAAAGGGTGAAAGTGAGGGATTGCAGCAACTTTTTAAGCTATTTAAGGGAACTTATAAGCCGGGCGACAAAATATGTTTTGACTATTATAAACAAGGAGCAATAACCAGAGTCACGTATAATGGCAGAACCCTGGGCGAGGTTCGCCGGTCAAAAGACCTTTATCAGCTTTTGCTAAAAACCTGGCTTGGTGAGAGGCCTCCTTCTTCCAAGTTTAAAGAAGGTATTTCTGGTAGAAATGATACCAAGTATGCACTGGATCTGCTGCGACGATTTGTAACCTTATAAAAAGAATCTTTTTAAGAAAAAATTCATTTTAAACCCGCTTTTGCGGGTTTTCTGCTACTTAGACCCTCGTAATAGATCTAATTTACAACACTCTATTTTTCTACTGGTTTACATGTTGCTGTTAACTAGCTATGCTTGGCGCCGAGCAAATGGGAAGAATGAAACTCCCTGAGGGAGAGTTTATCCGTTTGACCTGGTTGTTATTTAACAATGCTCCCAACAGCATACAATTTAAATGAATAAATAGATTATAAAGGTACGTCGAAAGGTTATGGCAAACATTCTACTTCTAGGTGCTGGTTTTGTTACTGGCCCTCTGGTTGATTACCTTCACAAGAAAAACCATCAAATTACCGTTGGCTCACAGTTTTTATATGAAGCCGAAGAGCTAGTTGCAGGGAGAGACAACTTAACTCCGCTGCAAGTAGATGTTACAGATGCGCAACAGTTAACCGAGCTGGTTAAAGGAGCTGATCTGGTTATTTCCTTTGTGCCATTCCAGTTTCATGTATCCGTTGCCAAAATATGCGTCGCTGAGAGAACCTCAATGGTTACCGCCAGTTACACTCATGAAGATATGTGGAAGCTGAATGAAGAGGCGAAAGCCGCAGGCATAACAATTTTGAATGAAATCGGTGTTGATCCCGGGATTGATCATATGACCGCTATGAAGGTTATTGATGAAGCTCATGAGCAGGGTAAGAAAGTTGAAGCGTTAGTTTCCTGGTGCGGTGGAATTCCTGCCCCTGAAGCAAACAACAACCCTTTGGGTTATAAATTTTCATGGTCTCCAATGGCAGTTTTATCTGCAGTAAGTAATGATGCAATCTATTTGAGCAAAGGTGAGTCGAAGTCGATAGCCGGAGAAGAACTGCTAGCTTCAATGCGAGATGTTACTTTGACTAGTGATATGGAGCTGAAAGGGTATGCCAATCGTAATTCTTTGAGTTACAAGCAGGAGTATCGAATTCCAGAGGTTAAAACACTGCTTAGAGGAACCCTTAGGTATCCAGGCTTCGGCCCGGTTATCGATGCTGCCAAAAAAGTTGGTCTGCTTTCCAGCCAAAGCTTTGACGGTGAAGCGCCTACAACCTGGCATGATCTCATGACCTACCTGGCTAAACTAAAGTCTGTCGAGAGTTCTGCTGATTTGTTTAATGACCGCTCTATTGGTGACTCATTTAAGTGGCTGGGGTGTTTTAGTGAAGAAAAAATTCTAGGTGATAGCCCTATCGCAGCATTTTGTAGTCTCCTTACCGAGAAGCTTAAGTATCAGGAAGGGGAACAGGATATGATTGTCATGCAACATCGAATGGTCATTGTAGATAGCGAGGGTAATAAAGAATTTCATCGCTCTACTTTGGTGGAAAAAGGCGATTCTGGTGGCTATTCTGCCATGGCTAAAACGGTAGGATATCCAGCAGCTATTGCTGCTGACTTGATACTCGCTGGAAAAATAGACCGCAAAGGGGTTTGTATTCCTGTAACTAAAGATATTTATGAGCCGGTATTAAGAGAACTGGAATTACTCAATATAAAAATGGAAGACAAATTGATCGAAAATCAGGAAGAAGCGAGTTTTCTGAATCATTTATAGCTGAAAATTATTCAATCTCGATCTATAACTAACTATTGCTCGTATCACGAGTAATAGTTTAGTTGAGATAATCTATCAAAATTTAATCAATGATAGAATTGCTTTATATTTCTAATTGAAACCCTCAATTTGGTTAATCGTAGCTAAACGAGTATCGTATGGGTTCAGATTTAATATGTTTTTATTTTAATAAAACTTAGGAGATTAATATGGGCGTTTTAGTTGGACGCGAAGCACCTGACTTCACCGCATCAGCGGTGCTGGGCAATGGCGAAATCGTTAATGATTTTAACTTTAAGGAAGCTACAAAAGGTAAAAAAGCAGTTGTATTCTTTTACCCGCTAGACTTTACTTTCGTTTGTCCTTCTGAGTTGATCGCTTTCGATCACCGCTTAGAAGAGTTCAAAAAGCGCGGTGTTGAAGTAATTGGTGTTTCTATTGATTCACACTTCTCGCATAATGCTTGGAGAAATACAGCTATCAATGATGGTGGTATTGGCCCGGTAGGATACACTCTTGTTGCTGATGTTAAGCATGAAATCTGTAAAGCGTATGACGTTGAGCATCCTGAAGCAGGCGTTGCTTTCCGTGGTTCTTTCCTGATCGATGAAGATGGAAATGTTCGCCATCAGGTAGTAAATGACCTTCCTTTGGGTCGTAATATTGATGAAATGCTACGTATGGTTGATGCTCTTGCCTTCCACCAGGAACATGGTGAAGTATGTCCAGCAGGTTGGAAAGAAGGTGATAAAGGTATGAATGCGTCTCCTGAGGGTGTTGCCAAGTATCTTTCAGAAGAAGCTGATAAGCTGTAAAATACTGCTAATCGCGAAAAAGGCCGGGCTTATGTCCGGCTTTTTTTTTGTATTTTCTTAAACAAATAAACTTAATCTGATTAAATTCAACCTAATTCACGTAAATCTTGTCTATCTTGTGTTAACTTGACATCAACTGGTTTAAACAGAGCGTTCAGATTACGCAATAAGACGAAAATGGAAGCAGGATCAGGCATGAACATGAAATTTTCAGGGTGGCTAAATACAGTCCGGCTAGTCGCTGTGATGGGGATGTGCATCAACTTTTCAGTTAGTGCTGATGTTCCTGCTCAAGTGCAGGCCGTATTTCAGAATAATGGCTGTAACTCAAGTAACTGCCACAGTGGAGCAGGGCCTGATGCAGGCTTGGGGCTTGACGATGCAGCAACTTCAGAGTTGGAGCTTGTAAACGTCGACTCTGAACTGGCTGGCTGCACATTAAAGCGAGTAAGCCCAGGCGATGCTGCAAACTCTGTTCTTTACGACAAAATCAGCAACACAAACCCGCAGTGTGGTGCCGCTATGCCACTTGGTGGTCCGCAGATTAGTACGGCAGATCAAGAAACCATCTTTAACTGGATTGAATCATTACCGTTTGGCCTGATTGAAATGGCGTCTGCCGGAGTTTCGGTACAGGAAACTGATTCGAGCGTAACTTTGAGAGTCAATCGAAGTCAGGGAACAATGGGAAGCGTAACCGTCGACTATTCGGTAGCGGCAGTTACAGGAGACACTGCTACTTCCCCCGATGACTTTATTGCTGATTCAGGAACCCTGGTATTTGCCGACGGTGTTGATAGCCAGACTATAGCTGTGACTTTGATGGACGATGATGTATATGAAGGAGCAGAGGTCTTTTCGGTAACATTAAGTAATGCTACTGGAGGTGCCAGCGTGGGCGGGCAAGCTCAATCAAAGGTAACCATTGTCGATAATGAATTTTCGAATCAACCTGGAACCTTTTTCTTTGACCGGGTGAACTACTCTGTTGATGAAAATGGAACTTCATTTGATCTGACTGTATTACGTTCTTTTGGTGCTGCGGGTCAGGTTACTGTCGATCTGTCGACAATTGCCGGTACCGCAACTTCAGATTCTGACTATCAAAACGTTAGTCAAACCCTGGTATTTGATGAAGGTGTTCAGTCTGCTTTGGTCACTATCAATATAATCGATGATCAGGAAACCGAAGGCAACGAAAGCTTCAACTTAAGACTCTCAAATCCAACTAATGGAGCAACTGTAGGAACTCCTGATACTGTGAGTGTAACTATTACCGATGATGAATCTTCTGATACCGGGGATGGAAGTGATGATGGAGAAGGGGATGGTCAGGACGACGATGATTCAGGTACCAGTTTCGAGCAGCCTGAAACAGAAGAGTTTGAAGCCGCTGGTAGTCTTTTCTGGATTACTCCATTTCTGGCATTATTTATTTTGATTTCTCGAAAAAGCCTTACTACTAATAACTAGAAATTATTAATCTTCGTGAATAGTTACTAGGGTGAAATATTTACGTGCCTCTAAGGTAATTTTTTTCCTAGGATATCCCCTGCTTTTTAAAAATAGTAAGGGGTTATCGTGTTCAATACCTGCAAACAGCCTTTGGTAGTACTGATTTTTGTTCTCGCAGCCGTTTCTGGTTGTACCCAAACACAAAATACAGACTTGGCTGCTACAACAACCAATGTTCAAGAAAACAGCCATTCTCAAGACGTTATTGTCAAGCCTCCTTACGCTTGTCAAAAGCCTGCACCAGTGAAAGATATTTGGGCATTAGAGCCTTTGTTAATCAAGCGTGGTGAAATTGTTGAATCAATGACCAGGGAAGAAAGGGAAAAAGCTATTCAAGCCTATATCGCGAGGCAATACGCTCAGTATAAGTTATGTATTAAAGGTGGTAAGAAGTAGATGAAATCTAAAGTTTTAAATAGAAAGACTCAATCCGGTTTTAGTGTAAAAAACTGGTTGCTGGCCGGCGGTTTAGGAAGCGTATTATTCTTGTCTTTGAATTCCTTTGCGAAGAATGAGCCAGTGAACCGTCCTAATGGTGATATAGGTGTTATTAATATAGAAAGAATTGAGTACTGGCTTAAAAAAAGCGGTCAACTTTCTGAGAAGGCTTCTGAGCAAGAAGTGCAAGTAAAAATTGGTAATTTTGTGCAAGGAATTTCAGGGTATCGTGAACCTTCTAAGTTGCTCAAAGCAAAACAGCGAGCAATCAAGAGAAAAGTCGCCAAGCAAAAGGTGACAGGAGAGAAAACACTACAAAAAGCCGCAGCCCCAAAAACGGTTAAAGTTCTGGCGGTACTAATTGATTTTCCTGATCTAAAGCATGATTCGCATGGGTTAAATTCTGGTGATACAGATATGTATTATCCTTCCTACCCTGTATCCCATTACCGCGATGTAATGTTTTCAACTACTGGTTTTGAAGGGCCAGGGGGTGAAACCCTGCTTTCTGGGTACCAATATTACCAGCGAGAGTCAGGAGGAGAATTCTTTTTTACTGGAGAAGTGTTCGACTGGGTAACTGCGGATAAAAATGCTGCAGAATATGGTGGTCATGCAATCGATCCACAAAGTGGAAGAGACATTAATGACAAAGGCGTTGAGGAACTGATTAAAGAGGCCGTCGAAAAAGCGGTAGCTGCGAACAGTATAAATCTTGCCGAGTATGATGTTGAAGATCCTTATGATAGCGATGAGGATGGAATTTTCGATGAAGCGGATGGCTACATTGACCATGTAATGGTATTCCACTCCAGTATTGGTGAAGAAGCGGGTGGTGGCAGGCTGCTAGACGATGCTATTTGGTCTCATCGCTTTTATGTGGATGCTCAAGGTACTGAGGGCGGGGCTCCTGGTTATCAGATTCCGGGAACAGATAAGTCTGTTTACGGATACACTATCCAACCAATTGATGCGGCTCCAGGAGTAATTGTGCATGAATTTGGGCACGATCTTGGCTTGCCTGATGAGTATGATATTGGTGAAGCAAATAGTGGTTCTCCGGTAGGTTATTGGTCAGTTATGGCTGGTGGTAGCTGGGCCGGTGAACTTGCGGGCACCGAGCCAACAGGGTTTAGTAGCTATGCAAAAGAGTATCTTCAGGAAAATCATGGTGCTAACTGGATCAGTCAGTCAACTCTGGATTTTGAAACTTTTACAGATCCAGTTGATATTGAGCTAGTTGACGCAACAGATACCGCTGGTGCTTTGCCCAACGTTATAAAAGTCAATCTACCTGCGCCTATGGAGTCTTTTAAACAGCCTTTTTCCGGGGAATATCAGTACTACTCGGCTCGTGGTCACGACTTATCGAATCAAATGAGCTTTGAAGTGAGTATCCCGGATTCTGATAATGTTTCTTTTACCATGAAGGCGCACTGGGAAATCGAAGAAGACTGGGATTTTGTCAAAGTTACTTTCAACGATACTTCTTTGCCCGGGAATTACACCCGAGAGGCCAATCCCTATACTGGCCAGTATCCCGGTTATGATGATGCGGTACACTATATAACGGCATCTTCTGCTACATTAGCGGAGGCTACTGGAGCAAACAACTGGGTAGACTTAAGTTTCGATGTTAGCTCATTAAAAGGTCAAACAGTGACTGTTAAGTTTGAGTATCGTACCGATAGCAATACTGGTGGATACGGTTTTGTTGCGGATGACCTAAAAGTTGTTGATGGAAATTCTGAGGTCTTCGTTGACGATGCTGAGGCCGAAGATAGTGTTACTTTGAACGGCTTTCTAAGAGAAGATAATCAAACTGAAGGAGCTCCTCAGAATTACTGGCTTCAACTTAGAAGCCACAATGGTAACGATTCCGGGCTCATATCTGCAGGTTACGACCACGGGTTGGTAATTTGGTTCTCTGATAGTGAGTTTGGCACGAATGAGTCATCCATTCACCCTGGCAGAGGTTTCGTGAGTGTGGTTGACACCGATCAGAATATGATTGCTGCAGGAGGTAGTAGCCGTCAAATAAGGGATGCTGCACTGCGTACTTTTGAGCAAACAGCATATAGTGGTGATAGCAGCTTGACCGCGGTGAGCGTTTTCGATGACGGGCAGGATTATTCCACCCCTGCGCAACCAGAATCTGGGGTCATTTTGCCTAATGCCGGATTAAGTGTAGAGTTAATCAGCCAGGATGATACCAGCCAAATGGCAACCATCAGGGTATCAAAAATTCCTACGGTGGCGACTTCAAGATTTAGAGCTGATGTATCAGGATCAATGGTCGCTTTTAGAAATCGCTCCAGCGGACCAAATCCACTAACTTTCAGCTGGGATTTTGGTGATGGCAGTGCTGCGTCTTCCGAGTATGGGCCTGTTTACACGTATGCATCGGAAGGAATTTATGATGTAACGCTTACGGTTACCGATTCTGTTAGCGGAGATATCGATTCTTTCACCCAAAAAGTGGAAGTAGGTTCCGCTCCAGTTTCTTCTTTTAGCTTTACTGCTAGTGATTTGACTGTCAATTTCACAAATACGACAACAGGCGGTATTGGAACTCTGCGTTACCAGTGGAATTTTGGAGATGGCACTTCTTCGACCCAGAAGTCTCCAGTACATACCTACAGTGCCGCTGGAACTTTTACGGTTATTTTAACGACAATTGATGGAGCCAATATATCTCATTCGAGCAGTCAGGAAGTGACCGTACAAGAAAGTTCTGGCGGAGATACCGGAGGTGGTGATTCGAGCAATGGTTCTTCAAGTTCTGGTGGCGGAAGTTTGGGATGGGTGTTGGTACTTGTATCAATATTCGGGATAAAAAGACGACGTCAGTAGTAAAAAAGTTATTCTCTGATAACAAGATTAAGAGCCGGGTTACACCCGGCTTTTTTATTGCTACCAGAAACACTCGATAATTTGATTTAAGACAACCAGACAAATTTGACAGGCCTATATCCTTTTGCTTCACTAAAGCTGGATGCGACGGGTTGAGTCAATCACTCTGACTCAGCTGTTATTAAATAGAGTTATTTCTGTGAATCAAGAAAAGCGTATAAACTGGCCACCATGAACGAGACAAACTTAATCAATGAAGGACTTCAACTCATGCTTGTGGGCATGGGAATGGTTTTTATTTTTCTCTCTATTCTGGTTTTTATTACCAGCATGATGGAAAGAACTTTTGGAATGCCTTCGGTAAACAAGCCGCCTAAAGCGACTATTGATAGCTCGCCGAGCGAAGAAGAAATTGCTGTAATCAGTAGTGCGATACATCGCTATCGTCAACAAAATAAAAAATAATTCAAAAACATCAACAATAAAAAGGGCAAACAATGAGCAAGGGTCTAGGTATCACTGAGCTGGTGCTGCGTGATGGGCATCAGTCACTTTTTGCGACACGAATGCGAATCGAAGATATGCTTCCCATCGCAGAAAAGCTAGATAAGATTGGTTATTGGTCTATTGAGAGTTGGGGGGGAGCAACCTTTGACTCCTGCATTCGCTTTTTAGGCGAAGACCCCTGGGAAAGACTTCGAAAATTAAAAGCTGCAATGCCTAATACAAAACAACAGATGTTGTTTCGTGCACAGAATATTTTGGGTTATCGCCACTATGCTGATGATGTTGTAGAAGCATTCGTTGACAGAGCTGCTGCCAATGGAATGGACGTTTTTCGAATCTTTGATGCCATGAATGATATGCGGAATTTGCAAACCGCTATCAAAGCGACCATTAAGACCGGGAAGCATGCTCAAGGTACCATGTCTTATACAGTGAGCCCCGTGCATACTATCGATATGTGGCTTGATATGGCGAAACAACTTGAAGATATGGGAGCTCATTCTATTTGTATTAAAGACATGGCTGGCTTGCTCAAGCCCTATGTCGCCGAAGAGCTGGTTACTCGATTAAAAGAAACCGTTCAATTGCCTATCGCTCTGCATGCCCATGCCACAACAGGGTTAAGTACAACCACTATCGCCAAAGCTGTGGAAGCGGGAATTGATACTGTCGATACCAGCATTTCTTCCATGAGTATGACTTACGGACATTCAGCAACGGAATCGGTAGTATCAATTTTTGAAGGGCATGAAAGAGATACGGGGCTTGATCTTAATGCACTTGAAGAAATTTCAGCTTATTTTCGAGAAGTTAGAAAAAAATATGCCAAATGGGAAGGTAGCCTGAAAGGCGTTGACTCAAGAATTTTGGTAGCGCAAGTTCCTGGTGGAATGCTAACCAATATGGAAAACCAGTTAAAAGAGCAGGGAGCCGGAGATAAGCTGGATGATGTTCTTAAAGAAATTCCCAGAGTTAGAGAAGATTTGGGGTATATCCCGCTGGTTACACCAACGTCGCAAATTGTAGGCACCCAGGCGGTATTGAACGTGATGACAGGAGAGCGTTACAAAACCATAAGTAAAGAGACTGCAGGAGTGTTAAAAGGAGAGTACGGGGCCACTGCTGCTCCGGTTAATAAAGAGCTTCAACAAAGGGTACTTGATGGTGCTGAGCCTGTCACTTGTCGGCCGGCTGATTTATTAGAGCCTGAAGTTAAAAAGCTTACTCAGGAGCTTAAAGATATTGCCAATAAAGATGATATCAAGCTGGCAAAAGACGAAATTGATGATGTATTAACTTATGCGCTTTTCCCTCAAATAGGAATCAAGTTTCTTAAAAATAGAGGGAATCCCGACGCTTTTGAACCTGTACCGACGGCTGAACCGGATATTAAGGAATCAGCTACATCGGCGTCGCAAGAGTGCTATGACGTTGCTGTCAACGGTAAAAAGTTTCAGGTTGTTGTTGCTCCAAGTGGCCAGCTAGTCGATATCAAAGCGGCGCCAATTACTGATAATAAAGCGCCTGTTGTCCATTCATCAAAACCAGCTCCCGTGGCAAGTAGTATTGATGCGCCACTGGCAGGTAATATTTTTAAAGTTCAGGTCGCTGCGGGGGACGAAGTCGCTGAAGGACAGACGCTAATTGTGCTAGAGGCCATGAAAATGGAAACGGAAATTAAAGCTGTCATTGCTGGAACAGTTGCAAAGGTCTTTGTTAAAGAAGGAGATGCTGTTTCTGTTGGTGATCAATTGGTCGGTTTGAGTTAAGCCCCGGGTTTAAGGAGTTAGAATGTCTGAAGGTTTAATCGAACTTTGGCAGAGCACTGGCATTGCCAACTTTACTTTTCCTCAGCTGGCAATGATTCTTGTCGGGCTCGGCCTTATTTATCTGGCAATTGCTAAAGAGTTCGAACCTTTACTATTGTTGCCTATTGGTTTTGGTGCTGTTCTGAGCAATATTCCGGTGGCGGGGATTGCTGAAGTTGGCGGTATTTTGCATTACGTTTATAAAATAGGGATTGATACCGGTGTTTTCCCCTTGATTATTTTTATGGGGGTAGGTGCCATGACTGATTTCGGTGCCCTAATTGCCAATCCCAAGACATTGTTTTTGGGGGCTGCAGCGCAGTTTGGTATTTTTGCTACGCTGATAGGCGCTTTGGCACTTAACGCTGTTCCGGGGATTGAGTGGTCATTAAAAGATGCCTCGGCGATTGCCATTATTGGTGGGGCTGACGGTCCGACCGCGATATTCCTTGCTGGCAAGCTAGCACCAGACCTGCTCGGGGCAATAGCTGTTGCAGCCTACTCATATATGGCGCTGGTGCCGATAATTCAGCCGCCGAT
Source organism: Aliikangiella sp. G2MR2-5 (assembly GCF_015687155.1). Taxonomy (GTDB): domain Bacteria; phylum Pseudomonadota; class Gammaproteobacteria; order Enterobacterales; family Kangiellaceae; genus Aliikangiella. The sequence goes on from NZ_JADPQF010000001.1 coordinate 771,925, forward strand.
TATGCGCTTACTTACAACTGAAAAAGAAAGAGCAATCGAAATGAAGCAGCTGCGTCCTGTTTCGCAGAGAGAAAAAATTGCTTTTCCTTTGGTTGTTATCGCCTTGTGTATTCTCCTGTTGCCGTCAGCAGCTCCACTTATCGGTATGTTTTGTTTTGGGAATCTGATGAAAGAGAGTGGAGTCGTTAACCGGCTTTCAGAAACCACCCAGAATGCACTCATTAACATTACTACGATTTTTCTTGGGTTGGGTGTGGGATCAAAGCTGTCCGCTGACAAGTTCTTGAACTGGGAGACCATCGGCATCCTTTTGTTAGGTGCGGTAGCTTTTTCAATCGGTACAGCAAGTGGTGTTCTGATGGGAAAATTGATGAAACGGCTAACTGGCGGCAAGGTTAATCCTTTAATTGGTGCTGCGGGCGTCTCGGCTGTACCAATGGCTGCACGGGTTGTTAATAAAGTTGGGCTGGAATCAAACCAGCATAACTTTCTGTTGATGCATGCAATGGGACCGAATGTTGCCGGGGTTATTGGCTCAGCAGTTGCTGCTGGTGTGCTTCTTGCGCTTGTCGGTTAACATTTATTGGCAGTTAGTAACCCGGCGAGCCTTGTAGAAGAGAGCTATACTCAATAAAACCTGATTCGATGAATTTGAGGTAATTTATGGCACTCCGCTTTCCCCAGGATCCCCTATACCAGCTTTTGAGAGATGAAAAAGTCAAAGACTTTAATCAGCAAAGAAAGTCCGTCGAGCACATAGATTTTCATGATTGTGACTTCAGGGGATTGGACTTGAGAGGGCTTGATGCCTCTGGGGTCAATTTTACAGGTTGTTATTTCAGAGCTGCTGATCTTCGAGGTATTGATTTTAGCCAAAGCAATATGCACGGAGCCAGCATTGCCTCAGCTCAGATTTCCGGTTGTTTGTTCCCTGCCAATATAGAGGCGACAGAAATATTCCTATCCGTCGAAAAGGGGATGCGGATGAGGGCTAAATGAGAAGGCTCTAACTATTTTAAACTGGTCGATATAGGTAAATATTCAACGCCTTTCAGTAATTGTACGCAATAGATATTGTGTAACTTCTTCTTTATAATGCCTTTTAATAATTATCAGAAAACACTTTGACTCTAAGGGGCAACAGATTGGACGCATTAAACTCATTTCTGCTTTGGCTAGACCAATATCTCGGATCGGCACCGTATTTTATGCCATTGTTAATCGGAACTGGTCTTCTTTTCACTATTTACCTGGGCTTTCCGCAAGTACGCTATTTTGCCCATGCAACCAGAATCTTGCGAGGCAAATATGCAAAAGATGATGCACCGGGAGATACCAGTCACTTTCAAGCGCTGACTACTGCACTTTCAGGTACGGTAGGAACAGGAAATATCGGAGGAGTCGCACTTGCTATTTACCTTGGAGGACCGGCTGCAATTTTCTGGATGTGGGTTACTGCGTTTTTTGGCATGACAACAAAATTTGTCGAAGTAACACTTTCCCATAAATATCGTGAACAGACTGCTGACGGCACCATGGCTGGTGGTCCAATGTATTTTATGGAAAAAAAGCTGAATATGAAATGGATGGCGATTCTCTTTGCGGTCGCTACCGTTCTCAGCTCCATGGGAAGCGGGAATATGCCCCAAATTAACAATATTGCGGTGGGTCTTAACGAGTCTTTTGGTTTAGAGAAGTGGATTACCGGTGCGGTACTGGCAGTAGTAATGGCGATGGTAATTATCGGTGGAATCAAGCGCATAGCGCACTTCGCTGAAAAAGTGGTTCCTACAATGGCCGCTATTTATCTGATTGGAGCTTTATCAGTCATATTCGCAAACCTCGAAAATATTGGACCGTCATTTGTCGCTATCTTTGAGTATGCTTTTTCAGGTAGTGCCGCCGTTGGAGGCTTCCTTGGAGCAAGTTTTGCCTATGCAATGGAACGTGGCGTTAATAGAGGCCTATTCTCAAATGAAGCGGGCCAAGGCTCTGCTGCGATTGCGCATGCGAGTGCAAGAGGAAGTGAACCTGCATCGGAAGGAATGGTTTCTCTGTTGGAACCATTCATTGACACCATTGTGATTTGTACTATTACCGGATTGGTTATTCTTTCTTCGGGAGCTTGGACTGATAAGCATCAAAACACTTTTGATCGAGCCGATATGACATATCTAAGTGGTGTCTATACGGATACTAAAAGTGAAGACGTTAAGAAACTTCATCAATATCTGAGTGGAGAAGGGGAGGCTGACGTTTCGGTGTACTCCGGCGTGATTAAGGTAACTGATGGCAAAGCTACTGGCGATTATACGCTGATTAGTGCTCGCTCGGTTGCTGAAGAGGTGCTTTATACCCTTGAAGATAAGCCATACACAGGTGAGCTGGAGATTAAAGATGGCAGACTGGCTACTGAAGATATTCAAGTGGATGGAAAGTCTCTTGTGCATTCAGTGAAGTTGACCACTCAAGCTTTTAAAAGAGGATTTTTGGGCGATTGGGGACAATATATTGTCACCATAGGTTTACTACTTTTCGCCTTCAGTACGGCAATAGCCTGGTCTTATTATGGTGATCGAGCCATGATTTACCTTTTTGGTGAAAGAGCCGTATTACCTTATAGAATTGTTTATGTTGGGGCTTTTTTCCTTGCTTCGGTGATTGATTCCAAAATTATTTGGGATATTGCGCTGGTGACAGTAGCACTGATGACCATTCCGAACTTGATCGGTATCTTGTTGCTTCACAAAGATATGAAGGAAACTGTTACTAACTATTGGAAGCATTTTGAGAAGAATCAAGCAGATTAAAACACCTGTTTGAAATTTTGTGGTAGAATAGCGCGCATCTAGGCGCAAGAAAGGCTCTTTTGGGAGCCTTTTTTGTGCATTTCTATAATTTTATCAACAAGATAAGGAAAGTTATGAGTTACAAAGCACCGCTTGACGACATGAATTTTCTTTTGAATCAGGTATTCAAAGTCCAGGAATCTTTAGGTGATATTGAGGCGTTTCAAGATTTTGATACGGATCTCTACGGCGCGATTTTAGAAGAAGCGGCAAAGTTTTCTGAAAATGTTCTTTTCCCTTTGAACCGAGAAGGTGATGAAGAAGGATGTCACTTTGATGAAGGCAAAGTAACTACGCCGAATGGATTCAAAGAAGCTTACAAAGAGTTTTGTGAAGCAGGTTGGCAGGGAACTAATGGGGATCCCGAGTTCGGTGGCCAGGGCCTACCGAAAGCGCTTCATGTTCTTATTGAAGAGATGACCTATTCGGCAAATACTTCATTTTGTCTTTACCCCAGCCTCACAAATGGTGCTTATCATGCTATTCATGCGCATGCGAGTGACGAATTGAAGCAAACTTACCTTCCTCCTATGCTAGAGGGGCGTTGGTCTGGTGCAATGGGATTGACAGAGCCTCATGCAGGTTCTGATCTGGGAATCATTAAGAGTAAGGCCGCAGATAATGGTGATGGGACTTACAAAATAAGCGGAACTAAAATCTTTATTACCGGTGGCGATCATGACCTTTCCGAAAACATTATTCATCTGGTTCTAGCAAAGTTACCGGGGGCGCCAGAAGGCCCGAAAGGGATTAGCCTGTTTCTGGTTCCAAAAATAAAAGTCAATGCTGATGGTAGCCTGGGAGAGTCCAATGGTGTTTCCTGTGGAAGTATTGAACACAAGATGGGAATTAAAGCTTCTGCCACCTGTGTGATGAATTTTGATGAAGCCGAAGGATATTTGGTTGGTAAGGAAAATCGTGGTTTGTTCGCAATGTTTACCATGATGAATCTTGAACGGTTATCAATTGGTATTCAGGGCATCGGTCTTGGCGAAACATCTTATCAGCTGTCAAAAGCATACGCAGAAGAAAGGAAACAAGGTAGAAATGCTAGTGGTGAAGCAACAACGATTATCGCTCATGCCGATGTTCGCCGAATGCTTATTGAGCAAAGAGCCTATACTGAAGCGGGTCGTGCTCTCGCTGTCTTCATGGGAATGCAAATAGACAAGCAGTATCATCATAGTGATGAGTCTGTTAGAAATCAGGCTTCAGGCTTGATGGCTCTATTGACTCCAATAGCCAAAGCATTCTTTACCGACAAAGGTTTTGATGCCTGTAACCACGGAGTTCAAGTGCTCGGCGGTCACGGTTTCATACGGGAGTGGGGGCTTGAGCAGCTGGTTAGAGATGCAAAAATTGCTCAAATATATGAAGGAACCAACGGTATTCAGGCCCAGGATTTGCTTGTTCGCAAAGTTTGTCTGGACAAGTTAGGTTTGCTGGAACTGCTATATGCACAGATAAATGAAGAGCTTGCCAAGGCTACTCAATCTGATTTGGCAGCTAACTTGAATCTGCGAGTTCAGGCTGCGTTGAAGGCATTTGATGATACCAGTCTCTGGTTGAAAGAGTCCTTCGCCAATAGAGGGTATGAGATTCAAGGCGGCGCGGTCGACTATCTACACGCCGCAGGCTTGCTAGTATATGGCTGGTTGTGGCTAAAAATGGTAAATGTTATGGATTGTGAGAAAGACTCACCCTTAAAGCAGCGAAAATTACTGGCTGCAAACTACTTTCTTAAACAACAATTTAGTGGCCTTGAAAACCATTTGTCAAAAGTTAAAAGTGGCTATGAAGAGTTAATGGCTGTCGACTCAGACTTAATCTAATCGTCTGACCTATGTTGAAAAGGAGGCTTTTGCCTCCTTTTTTATTGGTGGTAATAAAACAAGTTCATGCTATTGATGATAGCAATGTAGTAGCTTCATCTCACAGGCTGAGGTTGAATTCGGTTAAAGCTTTTATTAGCTTGAGATTCGTCGGTTCAAAGTAATACTTTTTAAAATTTTCGTCTAGAATTGGAGTTAACAAGCTAAGGTGACCCATTTGTTGTGCAGTATTAAGCTTTTTTCTGGAAATTGTGACGGGTTTGCTATTGGTAAAAAGCCATTTATCAGCTATAGTTATCGCATTATCATAAAGAAAGTTCTTAAGTTATTGATGTAACTTAATGGAATAGTTAAAGAAAAACTTAAACTATACCTTAATAATAATTATAGCTTTTTCGATTTTGTGTCCAAAATAAAAGGTTAATTTACAAGGAAATAGGCGTATGTTTCGCAAATTCATCCTCTTAATCGTTTCAATGGTTGGCATTTTCACTGGCAGTGCCATGGCTGTCGGCTTGGGGGAGTATGAGCTAAAGTCTGGGTTGAATCAGCCTCTGAGTGCCAAAATTACGGTACTTTCAGCTGGAGAGCTTAGTGAGCATGAGGTAAACGCTTCATTAGCCAGCCTTCAGGAGTTCGAAAAGGTTGGTGTCGACAGACTTTTCTTTTTGAATCAAATTCGGTTTGAAACGACAAAGGATGCTAATGGGAACCTTGTCATTCAATTATCGACTCGTGAACCGATTAAAGAACCTTTTTTGAATTTTCTAGTCGAGCTTAACTGGCCAAATGGCCGGATGATAAGAGAATACACATTCTTGCTCGACCCGCCGGTGATGGATGATTCCGCCAGTACGACGATTGAAAGAACACAAACACCATCTACAGCGCAAGCGGAGCCAAGAGCTCCGCAAACTGGTTATAGAAGCCAAAGAACTCAGGAAGAGTATACCCCTTCTTTTACTGGCTCAAATTATGGTCCTGTTTCCGCAAACGATACTCTTTGGAGCATTGCTTCCAGGACTCGTCCAAGCAGTCAGGTGACTATTCACCAGACTTTGGTTGCAATTTATCGTGCTAATCCTCATGCCTTTGCAAATGGAAACATCAATAATTTGATGAAAGGAGAGGTGTTAAATATACCTGATGAAAGTTCCATTGCTCAGGTTCCACATCGTGCTGCGCTTCAAGATGTCGTGATGCAAAACAGGCAGTGGCGTTCCGGCGGTGCGAGACAAATTGTGCAGAATCGCTCTACTAGTCGTCAGGGTGGAGACTCCGAAGGAGAAGCCCGACTTTCCTTAACTTCTCCTTCCAGCAGTGGTGGTGACGGTACTAGTGGATCTGGTTTTGATGAGCAATTGCGGGAAACCGAAAGCAGGTTGGCTGAGTCTGAAGAGAAAAGTGCTACTTTGGCGGCAGAAAATGAAGAACTGAGAACTCGCTTGGCTGATGCGCTAACGAAACTCGAAAAAATGCAAGAATCTGGAGCGATAAATGTTTCGGATACCGAGCTGGCAGCGTTAACTCAAAGCCAGAAAGAATCTGAGTCGTCGTCAGCAGAGACCGAGCAGGCAAGCATGCAGTCGGATTCAAACGAAGTCATGTCTGAAACCAGCTTAGGTCAAACAGAAGATAGTTCTACGGATTCTTCGTCAACAGAGCCTGCTGTCGCTTCATCGACTGAAAAAAGTTCTGCCCAATCAAAGGAGAGTTCGGCGAAGCCCGCGACTCCTCCAGCAAAGAACAATAAACCAATATTTACTCCAGCTAAATCTCAGGAAAAGAGTTTTATGGATTCTATCCTGGATATGGGAATGATGCTGTGGGGTGGTATTATTGCTGTTCTGCTTTTAATAGCATTTGCAGTATTCTGGCGTATGAAGCAGAGAATGGCAGAGGAAGATTTTCAGGATGATCTGGTTGCAAGCGCTGGTGCTGGCTCCATGGATACCACAGAAAGCTTCGAATTGCCTGACGTCGGTGATGATATGTTGGTCGAGTTAGATATGGAAGATGAATCTGACGATATCGGCGACGCTGATGATGAGAGCTTTGATCCTCTGGGTGAAGCAGACATTTATATTGCTTACGGTAAGTTTGAAGAAGCAGAAAATTTACTTAAGGAAGCAATCGACGATAACCCTGTACGTTCTGACCTTAAAGTGAAGTTACTTGAATGCTACGCGGAAACTCAGGATAAAGAAAAGTTTGACTCCGTAGCTCAGGAAGTTTCAACCGCTGTTGATGCAGAAGAGTGGCAGGATAAGGTTACAGAACTCAGAGAAAAGGCCTTTACCGGTGAAGCAGGGCAGGAAGATGATTTTGACCTGCCATCAACCGAAGATATTTTCGGTGAAGATGATTTCGACGCTGAACTGGATTCAATTTCCTCTGAAGACGATACCTCTCCAGCTGAAGATGAAGAAGAATTTGATATCGACATGGATTTGCATGATGACGAAGATGCACTTGATTCACTTGATTCTGAAATTGAAGAAACAAAAGGCGCGGTTACAGAAACTTTCGATGCCTTGGATGAAGAAGACTTCTCCCTTGACGATGAAGATGACTTTAAGTTAGACGAAGGTGCACTAGATAGCAGCTCCGGCGACGTCGAGTCAGAGCAAGAAGTCAGTCTGGATGATTCTGCACTTGGGGATCTGGATGCTGATGATGACTTTTCACTCGATCTTGATGACTCCGATACCGAGGAAAGCATCGATCTTGATAGTGATGATGATATTTCACTTGACCTCGACGACGATGAGTTTAATTTTGATGAAGACTCTGATGATGATTTTGGCGGAGATGAAGATCTGGGGGGCGACGAAATCGCAACCAAGCTAGATCTTGCTCGTGCATATATCGATATGGGTGATGCCGACGGTGCTAAAGAAATATTGAATGAAGTTGTTGCCGAAGGAAATGATGAACAGCAACAAGAAGCTAAATCCCTTATGGAAAAGATAGGTTAGCTACCGTTTTACCGATATGCGTTAAAAAGGCGGTTTTACCGCCTTTTTTATTGAAGTAAAATCCATCTCAAATTGTAATCTATATACTAATTTTTCCGTGAATAATTTTCTGGTTTTAAGATGAACATCGCTTTAGGAATTGAATATAAGGGCACTAACTACTGTGGCTGGCAAAGACAAAGTCACTCACCTTCGGTTCAAGCTTGTCTGGAAAAAGCACTGTCCGAGATAGCCAACCATCCAGTGGAAGTTTATTGTGCTGGTAGGACTGATACAGGAGTACATGCAACCGGACAAGTGGTTAATTTTCAACTCAGCAACTCAAGACCAGAAAAGGCCTGGACCATGGGAGCAAATACCATTTTACCCGATGATATCTGTGTCCGTTGGGCAAAAGCGCTTCCACAAGAGTTTCATGCGAGACACAGCGCAACAGCGCGCAGGTATCGTTATGTGATATTAAACCGAAGCGTACGCTCGGCAAACTTGAATGGTCTGGTTACCTGGGTTAGAAGCAGATTAGACGAAGAGCTGATGCATCAATCAGCTCAAGCATTGCTAGGGGAAAACGATTTTTCATCTTTTCAAGCCTCGTCCTGTCAATCGACAACACCTTTTCGTTTCGTTGAAAAAGTCCATGTTTTTAGGTGGTTAGAGTTCGTCATCGTCGATATTACGGCAAATGCTTTTCTTCATCATATGGTAAGGAATATCGTAGGGAGTCTAATCGAAGTAGGGACAGGTAGACAGTCGGTTAACTATATGGAAGATGTTTTGGCGATGAAAGACAGAACCAAGGCAGCCATGACGGCTAAGCCTGATGGACTTTATCTGGTTTCAGTGACTTATCCGGAGGAGTACGCCTTGCCTGCAATTGATATTGGACCTTTAACTATTCCGGCTATACCTGGCGAATAATGAGTGCATTTCCGTGAAATACCCAAATTTGGGACAGGATTATTGGATCTAGAGATTAGACCAGTTTTAATCAATGAAATACTTAACCTTTAAAAAAACGATGGTAGAATAGCCGCCATATTTTTAACCTTAAAAAGAGCATCCTATGAGTTGGTTTGAAAGACTCCTTCCTAAAAGAACGACGTCAGTAGCTGACCGAAGAAAATCGGTTCCTGAAGGTGTGTGGGCCAAGTGCAAAAACTGTGATTCAGTTATTTATAAAGCTGAGTTAGAGCGCAGTCTTGAAGTTTGCCCTAAATGTTCTTTTCACATGCGTATTGGTGCAAGGAAAAGGCTGGAAAGCTTCCTGGATAGTGGAGAGCTAACTGAAATCGGCACCGAATTAAAGCCTGTTGACCGACTGAAGTTCAAAGATTCCAAACGTTACAAAGACAGAATAACCGGAGCACAGAAAGCTTCGGGTGAAAATGATGCTTTAGTAGCTTTTAAGGGAGAGCTAAACGGATTGCCTGTTGTGGCCTGTTCGTTTGAGTTTAATTTCATGGCTGGTTCAATGGCTGCAGTAGTCGGTGAAAAGTTTGTGCGTGCAGCAAGTCTTTGTATAAAAGAAGGTCTGCCTCTGGTCTGTTTTTCAACCAGTGGCGGCGCAAGAATGCAGGAAGCCTTGATTTCGCTATTCCAGATGGCGAAAACTTCTGCTGCGCTGGCTCGTATGTCTGAAAAAGGATTACCATTTATTTCTGTTTTGACCGACCCCACCATGGGGGGCGTTTCAGCCAGCTTGGCGATGTTAGGAGATGTCAACATTGCAGAGCCTAACGCTTTGATTGGGTTTGCTGGTCCAAGAGTTATCGAGCAAACGGTAAGAGAAACTCTTCCTGAAGGCTTTCAGAGAAGCGAGTTCTTGCTGGAAAAAGGGGCCATTGACATGATTGTTGATCGAAGAGATATGCGCCAGAAAATATCGGCATTGCTTCGAAAGATGGTTAATCAGCCCGAGCTGGTGGAAGAGGAGTAACTCCTGGTTTTATCTACTTGTTAAGAGCGGCCTTTCGGGGCCGCTTTTTATACGGCTTCGCCAGCTGCATTTCCTGAAGCCCAGGCCCATTGAAAATTAAACCCTCCCAGATGCCCGGTAACATCGAGTACCTCTCCGATAAAAAACAAGCGTTCTACTCGCTGGGACTCAAAGGTTTTAGACGAAATCTCTGATGTATCAACGCCTCCCAATGTTACTTCTGCGACGCGATATCCTTCGACTCCGCTAGGATAAATTATCCAGCCAGATAGAAAATCGACGATTTTGACCTTGTCTTTATGCTGAATTTGCTTGAGCTTACAGTTTATCTGGAGTTGTTCACAGATGAAGCTTGAGACTGACTGACTGAATCGGGTGGAAAGTAGCGTCTTTAATTGGCTTTCTGGTTTTTTCTCAATACCACTTGATAGCCACTCCTCAATATTGGTGCCCGGCATCCAGTTTAATTGCAATGGCTCTCCTGGTTTCCAGTAATTGGATATCTGAAGAATTGCAGGGCCGCTTAATCCTTTATGAGTAAAAAGAACCGCGCTGTTGAAACTTTCTCCATTTGTGCTGACCGACATAGGAACCGAATTTCCTGAAAGTTCGGCAAAGGCGCCTTTTAATTTTCCATCAAAGGTGAGGGGAGTGAGTCCAGCACTTGTTGGGATGATTTTATGACCAAACTGTTCGGCAATTTGATATCCGAAGCCGGTTGCTCCCATGGTTGGTATTGATAAACCCCCAGTGGCGATAACCAGCGCATCGCAAATAAAACTTCCCATATTGGTTGAGAGTTTAAAGCCTCCTTGCTCGAGGCGCTTTACGTTGTCGACGCTACACTTTAGCTGGATTTTTGCTCCTGCTTGTTGACACTCGCCAAGCAGCAGATCCCGGATTTCTTTGGAAGAGTTTTTACAAAAGAGTTGTCCAGACTCTTTTTCGTAGTAGTCGATCTGATATTTTTCAACGAGCGAAATAAAATCCCATTGTGTATAGCGACTTAATGCAGATTTACAGAAGTGTGGGTTTTGAGACAAGTAGTTTTCAGGTTCCACATAAAGGTTGGTGAAGTTACATCGCCCGCCACCGGACATTAGTACCTTTTTGGCCATTTTATTGGCATGATCAATAACTAATGTTGTTTTACCCCGGTAGCCAGCAGTCGCTGCGCACATAAGGCCTGCTGCGCCAGCGCCAATAACTATCACCTCATACTTCTGTGACATCAAGTAGTTTTCCTGTTATAAATGGAGGTAGTTTCAGGTATGGTTATTCTATCTGATATCGCGGTAAATCCCTAAGATATGTTCTAGACTTATCCAGAGTAAAGATTTTAGTAAGTTTTAATTTAGATAAAGCGATTTAAAATTTTCCGTCTAATTGGGAGCTGTTAATGTATAAAGAGATGTACTATCACGATGATCTTGAGAATCTTGCAGAAGAAATTGTGTTCGAGCAAATTCATCTATTAGTTCAGGATGAATCGATTGATGTTCCAACTTCTGAGGTTTCAATACAGGATATCGCTGCAATCGCGCTGAATAATATGCCAGCGAAATATATATGCAACTTCCTTGAAAAACAATCTCCAGGCGAACAGCTTTTGGAAGAAGTTAAGGATTTAAAAAAGTATGCTCGCCGTCAGGTACTCAAAGCAATTAAGAAAGTAAAGGAAGTCCCACACGATTAGTCGAGCTGACGACTAGTGCTGTTATCTGTTATTCTCGTACACTTTATATTTAGGTGGTCTTCACCGTAAGGTCACCATGTCTAAACAGGTTGCAAATCTATGGTTGAATACCAGTTGAACCTTTCTGGCTGTGAGTGTGCTGTTGCTGAATGGAACCCGGAAAGTAATAATTTGGTCTTTGCTTTACATGGGTGGTTAGATAATCTCGCCACTTTCCAGAAGCTCGCAGAGTGCATGCCCGAACTAAGAATTGTAGCAGTTGATTTTCCTGGGCACGGTCACTCGGCTCACCTGGAAGAAGGGCTTGCCTACCACTTTTATGATGGTATTTATCTAATTTCCGATTTAGCAAAGCATTTCAAGCAGAAAAAAATTAAGCTGCTCGGTCATTCAATGGGAGCTGCTATCTCATCGGTATTTGCTGCAAGTCAACCGGAGCTAGTCTCTGGCCTGGTCATGATCGAGTCTCTCGGCCCATTAACAGCGTCAGAAGAAGAAATTCAGGAGCTATTTGCAAACTCAATTGTTCAAAGACAGTTACTCGCTTCCAAGAAAAAGCCGGTATATCCTGATTTTGAGAGCGCTCTCAGAGTTCGGGCCGAGGCATCAAAAATTGCACCCGAACATATTAAGCCGCTTGTCGAAAGGGGCTTAGATAGAGTGAATGAAGGTTATACCTGGCGAGCAGATTCGAGACTCAGAGTGATTTCACCAATCCGGCTCTCAGAACCCTTTCTAAGAAATTTACTCAACCAGATAACTTGTCCAGTATTATTGATTGAAGGTAGTCAGGGGTATTTAGCCGGAGTAGAAAAGTTTCAGCAGCGTAAAACTTGCTACCAGCAACTGCAACAGGTAAAACTTGTAGGTGGACATCATGTTCATTTGGAGCAACCCTCAGACAGTGCAGAACACATTACGGGATTTTTCTCGAAAATCGATTAGTTTTCGACCATTTTCGTGTGAAAATTCGATATTTGTTAAAAATTTTGAAAAGAGTTTTGCCATTCTCATCGGACTAGTATACTTTTATGCCAACTAGTTCTTTTGACGCTCTGGTCAGAGTTCATTTTAAGAAGTGTTATAGCACTCGGCATGCGAAGTTGGTGGGAGAAAACAGATAATGCAAAAAGTATGGTTGGAGTCATACCCTGAGGGTGTTCCCCATGAAATTAATGTAGATGAATATCAGTCTGTCTTAGATATTTTTGATAAGAGTATCGAGGAGTTCGCAGACAAACCCGCCTTTGTCAATATGGATAAAGTATTGACCTATGCAGAGCTCGATGCAAAGGCTCGAGATTTTGCAGCCTATTTGCAATCTGAACTAGGCTTACAGCACGGTGATCGTTTAGCCATCATGATGCCAAACCTGCTGCAATATCCTGTTGCCATTTTTGGAGCAATGAAGGCAGGACTTTCCATTATTAACGTCAATCCGTTATACACACCCCGGGAACTTAAGCATCAGTTAAAGGATGCTAATGCCGATGCAATTATAATTGTTTCTAACTTTGCCCATACATTAGAGTCGGTTATCGCAGAAACGCCTGTTAAGCATGTGATTGTGACCCAGCTGGGGGATGAGTTAGGTGGACTGAAAGGTTTCCTAGTTAATTTTGTTGTCAAATATATTAAGAAAATGGTGCCAAAGTACAGCTTACCAAAAGCCAGGAGTTATTCAGAAGTGATGCAGAAGGGGGCTACTATGTCCCTGACTCCAGTTGCCTTGGGACATAGTGATATTGCATTTCTTCAGTATACCGGAGGAACGACGGGGGTTGCCAAGGGCGCGGTGTTAACTCATCGAAATATGGTGGCAAACATACTTCAGGCCGATGCCTGGTTATCCCATTTGGTCAGACCGGGTAAAGAAGTGATAATCACCGCCTTGCCCCTGTATCATATCTTTTCATTAACCGCTAATTGTATGGTGTTTTGTAAGAATGGTGGGTTAAATGTATTGATAACAAACCCTCGTGACATGAAAGGTTTTGTCAAAGAACTTGGTAAGCATAAGTTTTCAGCAATTACCGGAGTGAATACTCTGTTTAATGGTTTGTTGAATACTCCAGGATTTAGTGACCTTGATTTCAGCCATCTTCATCTTACTTTAGGCGGAGGAATGGCCGTGCAAGAAGCAGTGGCTGAGCGTTGGCAAAATGTGACAGGACGACCTTTACTCGTGGGATATGGGCTTTCTGAAACTTCTCCTGCGGTTTGTATAAGCCCAATGAATCAGCCGAAAAATGACGGAACAATCGGAGTTCCAATTCCTTCGACCGAAGTGTCTATTCGTGATGAAGCTGGGAATGAATTATCCACTGGAGAAGCAGGTGAGTTATGGGTTCGCGGTCCTCAGGTGATGCAGGGATATTTGGAGCGACCGGAAGAGACTGCAAAAGTATTAACTGACGATGGTTGGTTTGCTACCGGGGATGTAGCTTGTATGGATGAGCGAGGCTACTTTAAAATTGTCGATCGCAAAAAGGATATGATTCTGGTTTCAGGCTTTAATGTTTATCCAAATGAAATCGAAGATGTAATTGCCGCAAATGAAAAAGTGTTAGAAGTTGCAGCTATTGGTATCCCGTCTAACTCCAGCGGTGAAGTTGTGAAGGTGTTTATTGTTAAAAAAGATCCTTCATTAACTGAAGAAGAGCTTATTGATTTTTGTAAAGCTAATCTTACAGGTTACAAAGTACCCAAGGCCGTAGAGTTTAGAGATGAGTTACCAAAATCAAATGTTGGTAAGATTTTGCGAAGAGAACTAAGAGATGCTGAAGTACAGTAAGGGGCTTATTTGTCACAAGATCATGGTCTAGAACCGGTTTGGATAGCTAATAACTCAGAGTTTGCTAGTTTATCTCAACAGTGGTTGGAGCGAGCTTCGCAACCCAGCTTTGCCCTGGCAATAGATACAGAGTTTGAGCGGCGAACGACCTATTACCCTACATTTGCCCTTTTACAGGTTTTTGATGGAAGTAGTGTATATATCATTGATCCTCAAAAAGTAAGCAGCAATCAAGCTTTTAAAGAACTTTGTCAGGATCCGCGTGTGATCAAAGTCATGCATGCTGGCAAAGAAGATCTGGAGGTCTTGTTTCATAGTTGGGACTGTAAGCTCGATTCAGTATTTGATACTCAGGTCGCCTATAATTTCCTTATCGGAGAATCCTCCATCGGGTACGCGGCATTAGTCAAGAAATTGCTTAATATCGACCTCGATAAAGAAGAGACACAATCGGACTGGATGGCCAGACCATTGACCCAAAGTCAGGTTCAATACGCCGCCAATGACGTCATTTACCTGTATCAGATATATCTGCAGCTGTCTCAAAAAATTGAAAACATAAAAGCTTATCGACTGTTTAAAGCCGAAACAGAAGAAGTTTGTGAATTATCAATTGCGCCAAATGATCCTGCAGTAGAGTATCGTAGAGCCAAAGACGTAACTTTGTTAAACAGTCGACAGCTAGGATTATTTAAAGAGTTGTATATTTGGCGAGAACAGCTTGCAAAAGAAAATAACCGAACCAGAAACCATATTTTGCGTGATCAGCAGTTGGCTGAAATAGCGATTAAACGACCTACCAGTAGACAAAAGCTTGGCCAAATAAGCCAGATTCATCCAGGCAGTGTCCGACGCTATGGAGAGCTGTTAATTCAAAAGATTCTAGATTACAAAGATGATAGTGGTTCTTTGCCCGTAGTGATTAATCCACGGGAACTAAAAGACCTTAAGTCGCTCATAAAGTTATTGGAGTCGAAAATTAAAGAAGTGGCGAAAGACTTCGATGTAACACCGAATATAATGGCAAGTAAAAGGATGCTTAAGAAGTTTGCTGTTTGCTATCTGACAGGAGAGTCTCAGGCAGCTGCTTGGGCAGGGTGGCGAGGAAATCTGTTAATGCCATATTTTGAGCCTGTTTTATCACAATTTGCCACTTCGAATCTGACTTCAACTTAGCTACAATACCTTTTGTTCATTAAGAGAATGAAGTTAGCCTTTACAGAGAACAATATGTTAGCCAGCGTATACAGAAGTAATAAAAAAGATGAAATGTATCTTTATTTAGCAACTAAAGATGACTTTTCATCTGTTCCTGAAGAACTGTTAAAAGTTTTTGGTAAGCCGGAGTTCTCTATGCAATTAAATCTGGCAAAACGATCAAAATTGGCCAGAGTCGATATTCAGGAAGTTACCAGAAAAATTGAAGAGCAAGGTTATTATCTTCAAATGCCACCAGTCATTCATCCAAATAAAGCCCGATAGAGTATTTTCGAACTAATTGAATTGTGGTTCGTTGACGATCAAGCCATTGCATTTGGGAGAAATTAATTGTTTAAACGAATTTTAGTTAAATTGGCAACTGCATTGGGAATATCGGTGCTGTTTTTCCCGACCATCTCCGTAGCTAAGGAAGATTTCGCTCAATGGAAGCTGTCGTTGAAACCTCTATTTTTATCCAAGGGTGTGAATGAAAATCTAGCCGATGAAATTATTGCATCACTGAACTATATTCCCAGGGTGATAGAGTTAGACCGTCGTCAGCCGGAAGGAACTATGACGCATGAGGAATATCTGAGCAAGGTTATTCCCGAATGGAAAGTGAAAAAGGCGAGAGAAAAATTTAAAGAAAACCTGTTGGCTTTAAGAAAAGCTGAGTCTGAAACCGGGGTTGGCGCGCGTTTTATTGCTGCCTTGTGGGGAAAAGAGAGTCACTTTGGAAAGATCACAGGTAACTTCCATGTGCCGAGCGCATTGGCAACATTAGCTTATGATGGGCGACGTGCAGAATTTTTCAGGAGCGAGCTAATTGCTGCCGCTCAAATTCTGTCTGAAGGGCATATCACTATCGAAGATATGAAAGGCAGCTGGGCTGGAGCTATGGGGCACTGTCAATTTATGCCCAGTAGTTTTCTGCGTTTTGCCCGTGACGGTGACGGTGACGGCAAGAAAGATATCTGGTCTAATAAAAGCGATGTGTTTTTGTCTATGGGGAATTATCTGGCCAGATCTGGTTGGGATTCTGATGGTACCTGGGGACGCCAAGTTAAGCTTACTCGACCTTTAAGTGAATATCCCGTCGGCAAAAATAATAAGCTCAAGTTAAGTGAATGGCAGCAAAAAGGAGTCAGGCGTAGTGATATGAGTGACTTGCCAAACGTTGATATTGAAGCCTATTTGATAGCACCTGGGGGAGAGAAAGGACGAATTTACCTGGTCTACAACAATTTCGATGTCATTATGCGTTGGAATCGCTCTCATTTTTTTGCCACCGGAGTCGGTTATCTGGCGGATCGAATTGGTTATCCCAAAATTAAACTTTAGTGGAGTAAATTGGTTTGAACTGGTTTTTGCCCAAATTAATCAATCCGGAAAGTGGTGAGATAGAACCCTTTTTGTCGCCCGTTAGTAAGGTTGTCTGTGTGGGTAGAAATTATATCGAGCATGCCAGAGAATTGAATAATCCGGTTCCTGTTGAACCTTTGCTATTTATTAAACCCAACTCGACGCTATGTTCTTTGTCGCAAGTGATAAATATTCCAAAAGGTCGAGGGGAGTGCCACCATGAACTGGAAATCGCCATTTTAATAGGAAAGAATCTTACTGATGTTGATGCTGAGGCGGCCGAGAAGGGAATTGCTGGCTTAGGACTGGCTCTGGATCTGACATTGCGTCAGCTCCAGTCTTCTTTGAAAGAAAAAGGACATCCTTGGGAAAGAGCCAAAGCCTTCGATGGCGCATGTCCGGTATCTCACTTTGTCCCATTCAAGAATCAGGATTTAACCAATCTTGATTTTCAAATGTTAAAAAATGGAAAAGTGTCTCAAAAGGGTAACTCTGAGGACATGATTTTCCCAATAGTTCAACTGATAGCAGACATATCGAAAAGCTTTTCCCTGCTTCCCGGGGATATTATTCTAACCGGAACCCCCGCTGGAGTCGGCCCGCTCAATCCTGGCGATCAATTAGTATTTGAGTTTATGGGGTGTCAGTGGGAAAATACGGAAGTTGAAAGCTAACTGGACCTGCGTCTCGTGTTTAAATATAGCAACAGCTTAAGTAACCTTTTGATTCTCTCAAAGTCGAAGTATTCTTCTTATGAATGATAACTCCAGTGATACTCGGTTTTGGGAACGAATTCCTCTAACCGAGCTTAGTGAGAAGCAATGGGAGTCTATTTGTGATGGCTGTTGTCAATGTTGCGCCCATAAATTAATTGATGATGACACCGGCGAACTGTTTAAAACTAATATCGTCTGCCAGTACCTTGATACCCAAGAGTGTAGCTGTACAGTTTACTCTGAACGTCATACCTATGTTCCTGATTGTATAAAAGTTACTCCAGAAAACGCGAAGGCACTAGAGTGGTTTCCCAATACCTGCGGTTACAAACTTTTGGCCAATGGAAAGCCTTTACCCGAGTGGCACCCACTCGAAACTGGAAAACCTGACTCTACAAAATTAGCAGGGCGAGCGGTTACCGGAAAAGTAATTAGTGAAGCTGATATCAACGAAGATGATATTGAAGACTATATTGTTGAAGATGAATATTTTGATAAAGACTAGTGGATTTATCAGAAAAGCCCTGTTTCATAAGGGCTCTTCCAAACGGGTATTGTCACCTAACAGCCTATATCAGCTGACAGACTCTATTAGTCATCAAAGTCCATTGGCTCGGTTGACTCCATCATTTCCAGTAACTGGATCGTTATTTCTACAAAGTCATGATCTGTAATGATTCCAACCAGCTTGTTGTCACTGTCGACTACAGGAAGGCAACCAAATTTGTGTTTATGCACTAGTTGAGCAGCGCTGGCAATTTTTACCTCGGGTAAGACAGTAACCAGCTTTGCGGTCATTATGTCAGCCAATAGTGTGCCTTGTTCTATCTTATCCAGTTCTTCAGCATCGGCAAAATCTTGCGAAGCTATCCCATGAGCAAGCACATTCCGTTGAGTTACCAAGCCAATAAGCTCACCGTTATCGTCAACTATTGGGATATGGCGAAAGTGTTTTTCTGTCATCAACTTTCGAGCGTCGCTTAAGCTATTGTATCGAGACAGACTTTCTGGGTTTCTGGTCATAATGTCTTCGACGGTAATCATTTGGTCTTCTCCATGAGTGATTATATTCAGCATTTTATTGCGCCTTTTAGTCATACTAGCCCTGACTGCGTAGTAAACGGTTGATGCTGATCAAGCTAAGAGATCTTCCATGGCTCAAAGAATGTGTTTCTCTAGCTGAGAACAGCTTCACCATTACTCCAGAAATGCTAGCTATCTCACTGAATAATATGGAAAATAATCAAAATTCAGCTAAACTAGACTAGTAAATACGAGCGCTTGCAGGCAGCATATTAATGACAAAATTAAAAAGACTCGCAACTTTTCTGCTAATGATAGCAGGTGGAACCTGTTGTCTCACTGGCGTTGCTCTGGCGAAACAACCTAAGCCGGATGTTCGCCTGTTAATTGATATTTCTGGAAGTATGAAGAAAAACGACCCCAATAACTTACGGGTACCAGCTCTTCAACTAGTAACTAATTTGATGCCGCAGGGGGCTGAGGCGGGAGTATGGGCTTTTGGCCGGTATGTAAATATGATGGTTCCTCTGGCGACTGTCGACAGCTCCTGGCAAAAGAAAGCAACTGCAACCGCCAAAAAGATTAATTCTGCCGGGCTCTATACCAATATTGGTGGAGTTCTTGAGAAAGCAAGCTATGGTTTCTCTACCCCTAACCCAGACGAGAAGCGTAGTATAATCTTATTGACTGATGGAATGGTTGATATTTCAAAAGATTCAAAAGTCAATGCTCTCGAGCGAGAGAAGATTCTAAACAAAATACTTCCTAAATTAGTCGAGGCCAAAGTTGCCATTCATACTATTGCACTATCTCAAAATGCAGACCACGAGTTACTAAAGGCACTATCAAATCAAACCGATGGCTGGTATCAGGCGGTTGATTCAGCTGAAGAATTACAACGAGTATTTTTGAAAATTTTTGAGCAGTCGACTGACCGCGACAGTCTTCCTTTGACTGACAATCGCTTCAAAGTTGATGCGAGCGTTGAAGAGATGACCTTGCTAATATTCAAGCGACAGGCAAAGGATAAAGCCAAGCTCGAAAACCCTGATGGGCAGTCAGTTTCACAAGCTTCGAGTGATGGAACCGTCCGTTGGTTTTCTACTGACTCCTATGATTTGATCACGATTAAGTCGCCACAAGTTGGAGAATGGAAAATAGATGCAGATGTGGATCCTGATAATCGCGTCATGGTCGTAAGTAAGCTGGGATTGCAAGTTGATAAAGTTCCCAACAATTTACTCGCTGGTGAAGCCATCAATTATCAAGTTGCATTACTTGAAGATGGTAACCAGATAAAGAAAAAGGACTTTTTAAATCTAGTTGAGGCTAAGTTAATTCAGGACAAAAATGGACAGTCAAACCGATTGGCAATGTTTTTCGATGGAGGAGAGAACAGCTTTAAGCAAAATTTCTATACTGATGATTTTGAAGGTGTTCTTAATTTAACGTTGGATATAAGAAGTCCAACATTCGAACGGACAAGAAAGCATGCAATTAATATATACGGCAACCCTTTAACTCATGAGCTTGAACTTTCTGACTCCAATGACATGCCACATAAGATTTATTTTAAAGTCAGGGACGATATCGTAAGAGCGGATACATTAAAAGTTAATCTCACAATTACGCATCCAAGTGCTGAAAAGCAATACATAGGACTTGATGACTTTAATGTGCCACTTGAAATAAAGGCGGAACCTTCTGGTGGAAATTATAGAATTGCCCTGGATATTAAAGGTAGCTCAATCTTGGGAAGACCATTTTCTGTTTCTCCGGCAGAAATAGTATTTGAAGCCTTACCGACGAAAGAGTATTTGGCGCAGCAAGCTAAAGAGCCAGAGCCAGAGCCAGAACCATTACCAGATTTAAAACAAGCGGACGATGGCGCTGACAAGGAAGAAACGATTGAAGAAGAGCCAAAAAATGAAGTTGTTGACAAGGTGGAAGAGCCCGCAAATCAACCGGTTAAAGAGCCTAAAGAAGAAAGTATAGACTGGATGTTTTGGGTTTATCTGGGATTGGGGGCAAATCTGATTTTGGCTTTATTAGGATTTTTAGGTTGGAAACTGATTAAGAAGAAAAGCCATCAGAGTAGTGCGCTAATGGCAGACCAGTTGGGGATTGATGAAGATGATGAAGATGATGATTCTGAAGATAAAAACTAGAATGAATATGCAGTGGAGCGGTGAATAGATATGAGTGACCAAGTTTTTTCATGGCTAATCGTTCTGGAAGCAGTACTTCCGTTTCTAACTTTGAGTATTGTCCTCATCATAATTATGGTCAGGGCAAGAAAAAAGAATAAAGAAGCGGTAAGAAGTCTTATTTTACGCGTAAAAAATGGTGAAGAGTCACAGAAAGCTATGCTGCTAAGTTTTCTGACTCAGAAGCTCGGAATTGAAGAAACCGCGGCCAAAAAGCAAAGTAAAAAGATGATCAACGAACGTAAGTTTCTGGTTAGAAACTTGATTAGTGTTTTGCTTGATAAAAATATGGAGGCGGTTGTTGGTCTTGAAGATGATTTAAACCGCATTGCCAAGATGTATCATGATCTCGAAGTTCAGGTTCCGAGTAGTGATACAGCTGAAGTAGAAATTCACGAGGAAGAAATTGATATCGATGAGCTTAAGAGTGAGATTAAGAGCCTGAAGCACGAAGTTCATGTGACCTTGACGACACTAAATAATATTTTTGCTGAGTTTAGTTCTATGTTTGGTGAGGAAGTTCCTGAAACCGAAATGTCTGTAGACCAAATAATAACTGCAATGGAGTCTTTCTCAGGAAAATCTGCTAGTGAAGATTTTAGTGCTGATCCTGAGGAAGAGGATGAGCTAGATGGTTTTGATGCATTTGCGGAGAGTGCGGCTGATATTTTGGAGGAAACAGAAGAAGCTGTAGAAGATGACCTGGTCATGGAAGAGATAGATGTCGACTCTTTCGAGGAAGATGAGGCTGAAGTTGAAGATGAGCCTGTAGAAGACTTTGAGGAAGATTCCGAGATGGAAGCGGATTCTGAGAGCAAATCTGAAGCGGGGGAAAGCGAACTAGATGAAACTGAAACAGCCTCGAGCACTGATACAAAAGACGATGATGAGCTCGATTTTTCTATTGATAGTGAGCTAGATGATATTGATAGTGCTTTAGATGAGCTGGAATTAGGAATTTCTGAAGATATTGAAGATGATGAGGAAGATGAAGAGCCTTCCTGGGACGACGCCTTCGCTGAAAGTGGAGACGAAAAACCGCATGATATTTAAACAAAAAGAATAAAAAATAAACAAAAAATAGGAAATTTTAAAAAAAATGAAATTTTTTTAAATTTTTCGTTGACACTTAGGGGGGCTGCTCGTATTATGGCGCCCGCTGACACGCAGTAGCCAAGAAACAAATCTGAACAGGTTTCTTATCAAGGGCTACACCGGTGCGGAGTGGTAGTTCAGCTGGTTAGAATACCGGCCTGTCACGCCGGGGGTCGCGGGTTCGAGTCCCGTCCACTCCGCCATTTTTTCTTCTAGTGTCAGAGTCTTAGTTGTGTCATGTTTTAATATTCAAAGCTTCAGTTTCTATCTTATCGCAAGAGTTAAAGTTCACTATATTTCTACTCGACCAAGCCTAATTCTGGTTGATTTCCATGATTGTATTCCTGTTGACTAGCTAATTCTCCCTTTATCAATTATGATATTGATATTCAATAAGAATTTGACTAAATGTTCGGCAAAGAGGGACAAAAATGAAAAGGCTCGCAATAGCAGTTGTTCATGGCTTAGGTAGCGAAGATGAGTTTTATTCAGTAGAGTTAAAGCATCGTATAACAGAAGAATATGTAAAGGCGGCTGAAGGCCGTTTGGAAGATGAGTTGCTGTTCCATGAGATTTACTGGGGTGACCTGGTTAAAGAAGAGTTAACCAGTTTCCGCGATAGAGTAAATTATAAAGGTGATCTTGCGTATCAAAATTTGCGTTCAATAATGACTGACGCTCAGGCATTGGCGCTGCTTTATCGTCCAGGCACTGAAATATACGAGCAAATAAACAATCGAATTCGAGACGGATTACGCAAGTTTGCTTCGCATAGACGTGTTGACCAGAATGAGACTCCACTGGTTATACTGGCACACTCTTACGGTGGAGTGATGATGACTCACTATATCCGAGAAATGCAAAAATCTGAGTCTGAAATATCAAATTTTGAATCTATGAAGACACTGGCTGGATATATCACTTTTGGTAACCCATTGGGCCTCTACGCGCTTGAGTCTGCAGATTCAATTCTGGGTAAGCCATGTAATATTGTCGGTGAAGCACTAGACGATGATATGAAGAAGCGTGCTCGTTGGTACAACTTCTATGATAAGGATGATATCGTTGCCTACCCACTTAAGGGGCTATCTGAAGAGTACAATGAGTATGTACATGGAGACTTTGAGATTAATGTTGGAAGTGCCGCAACTTCCTGGAATCCTGCTTGCCATACCGGTTATTGGGAAGACAAGGATTTTTATCGCCCGGTAGCTGACTTCATTGGTGAGTTAAAAGCGCCTCATGCTTTTTGGCAGAGCTAGGTAAAGCGGAAAGCTTATAAAAGCCCGCTTAAGCGGGCTTTTTTGTGAGCAGAATATTAGATATTCAAATAGAACTGACTATCCTGGATAAACCAGGTCGTATTAACGTCTAATCAATTGCCAGACGCTTCATGCTCAAATTTTGCACCTGCAAAGAGATTGAAGTTTATGGCCTGAAATTTTTAATCCGTGTTAATGATGGACTTATCGCAAATTCAATGTCGGGATATCCCAAAGGTTAAAAAGCTGGCAAGTGCTATCCAGGCTCGAAAGAAAAAAGGACTGGCAGCAGACCAGCTTGATGAAAAGCTAAAGCAACTGCTGGAAAAGTCGAAAGCCAGGACTGATGCAAACCGTATTGGGCCAGAAAAGCTCAATATTCCCTCAGATCTTCCTATCGCGCACAAAGCTGCTGAGATTGTCCAGCTTCTGCAGACCAACCAGGTTGTGGTAGTCGCCGGTGAAACTGGGTGTGGTAAAACGACACAACTACCAAAAATTTGTGTCCGAGCTGGGTTTGGGCGGAGGGGACTGATCGCTCATACTCAGCCGCGTCGAGTAGCTGCTACTAGCGTCGCTCGGCGTATTGCGGAAGAAATGTCGACCCCGTTAGGGGAAGCAGTTGGATATTCTATTCGATTTAACAGCAAAGTTAGCAACAATACCCGAATCAAACTGATGACCGACGGCGTTTTATTATCTGAAATTGAGCAAGACCCGCTACTGCTGAACTATGAAGTAATTATTATTGATGAAGCCCATGAAAGAAGTCTAAATATTGATTTTTTGCTCGGCTTCCTACGAAAAATCCTTAAAAAGAGAAAAGAGCTTAGAATTATTATTACCTCAGCGACTATAGATCCTGAGAAGTTTGCTATTGGCTTCGGCGGTGCACCTATCGTGGAAGTTGAGGGGCGTAGCTATCCGGTAGAGGTAAGGTATCGTCCTTTTGATGAGTTGGAGGAGAGTGGGAACGATGATCCCTTGTTATTAGGGATTGCCAATGCTGTTGATGAGTGTTTTGCTGAGTCTAGCGGCAATATTCTCATTTTTGCTGATGGTGAAGGGCAAATTAAGTCGATCATCAATCATTTAAAAAAGCTTAATCTCTCAGGGACCGAATTACTGCCCTTGTACGCTCGCTTGTCGATTAATGAGCAGCAAAGAATTTTCAAAGATTCAGGTAAGCGAAAGATTATTGTTTCAACAAACGTCGCCGAAACTTCTTTAACTGTTCCCGGAATCATTTTTGTCATCGATATTGGTACAGCTCGAATTAGTCGATTTAGTCAGCGAAGTAAAATTCTTCAATTACCGGTTGAAAAAGTCTCCAGAGCCAGTGCTGACCAGCGAAAGGGAAGGTGCGGCAGAATTGCGCCCGGGATTTGTATCAGGCTGTATTCAGAGGAAGATTTTCAGTCAAGAGAAGAGTTTACTCCACCGGAAATCAGAAGAACAAACCTAGCCTCAGTTGTCCTCAGGTTGAAGGCTTTAGGTGTCGCACAAGTTGAAAATTTTCCTTTTATTGAAAGCCCTTCCGAAAGAGCTTGGCGAGTTGCTTTTAATAGTCTTTTTGAGTTAGGAGCGATAGATAAAGAAGAAAATATTACCAAGATTGGACGCGTGATGGCCAAACTTCCGGTAGATCCCCAATTGGCGAGAATATTGGCGGACCCGGGGTTAGCTGCTGTTAATGAAATGCTAATTATCTGTTCACTAATGAGTGTAAAAGAAGTTCGCATGCGTCCGCATGATAAGCAGCAAAAGGCGGATCAACTGCATAGTAAATACAATCAGAAGAACTCGGATATACTAACTGCTATTAACTTGTGGAATACTCTGGAAGAAGAAAAAAGCAAGCTTTCTTCAAACCAGTTTAAGGTCTGGTGTAACAATAATTTAATCAACTTCCTGGGATGGTTAGAATGGAGACGAGTCTACTTCCAGTTAAAAGAGGCGGTGGAACAAATTGGAGTGAAAGTAAGCCAGGGAGAATCACATGAAGATGAAGTTCACAAAGCATTGGTACCAGGTTTTATTAGTCATATCTTTATAAAAACACAAGAAATTTATTATCAAGGTCCACGTGGTCTGAAAGTTTGGGTTCATCCCTCTTCTTTAGCTTTTAAAAAGTCTTTACAAATTCTTTTATCCGCGGAAATGATTGAAACGGAGAAGCTTTATGCTCGAATGAACTGCCCGATCAAAGCGGAGTGGATTGAGCAGTATGCGACTCATCTAATGAAAAGTAACTATATGGATATTCACTGGCGAAAATCAGCCGGACAAGTTAGTGCTTTTCTCAATCAGTCATTACTGGGAATACCAGTTGTAAATAGACGGCTGGTGGATTATTCAAGCGTTGATCCGGAAAAGGCCAGAGAAATATTTTTGCATGATGGTTTGGCGAGTGGAGAAGTTAAAGCCGACTTTCCATTTCTTAAAGCTAATCTTGATAAGTTGAAAACTCTTGAAGCGGAAGAGCATAAGCTCAGGCAGGAAAATATCCGAATTGATCAAAAGAGTTTAGCTTCTTTATATAGCGAAAAGCTTCCTGAGCATATCGTTAGTATTACTGGACTGAGAAAATGGTTAAGAAAAGACTTCAAGAAAAGAAACAGAGACCTATCATTTAGCATTGAAGCATTAAGACAAAATCTTGGTGGCAATGAAGAAGACTTTCCAAGTGTTATAGAAGTCAGGGGAGTTGAGTTAAATGTTAAATATACTTTTGCTCCAGGTAGTCAAGAAGATGGTGTATCTGTTTTGATACCACCGGTAATGGTTAATCAGTTTAATGAAAAAGATTTTGATTGGCTGGTTCCCGGTTACCTGGAAGAAAAGGTCACTGCTTCAATAAAGTCTCTGCCCAAGGTATTGAGGAAGCGTCTCATTCCAATTAAGGAGACCGCACAAAAATGTGTAAAAGAGCTTTACGATTTTGATAAAAATAGCGTCGGTTTTTTTGAAGCTCTGTCACAGGTACTTCAACGAATCCTTGGAGAGCCTGTATCAACTGAGCTGTTTGATTCTGATAGTTTACCGCAACACTTGAAGATGAAATACTTACCCTTAGCTAGTGGTAAAGCAAATGTTTGGCAATCCCTTGAGAAATTGAAAGCGACTCAGGTCAGTAAAAAAGGGACTAGCTTGAATACAATTTCTGATTTGAGGACGACTAGCTGGAATTTTAAACACTTTGAAATTGAGAAAGTTGAGAAAATCAAAGGCGTCGAAAGCCGAATTTTTCAGGCATTGGTTGATAGAGGAACTGCCGTTGTTACTGAGACTTTCGCCACCAAATGTGCAGCACTAAGAGCTCACAAACTCGGTGTTGCTCGTTTACTGATTCTTGAAAATCATACACTGGTAAACAAGCTATTTAATTCGTGGCCGGATAAAGTGGAGTTAGAAAGACTCTGTATCCGTTTTGACGGATTTAGGGCACTGTTTGATATTTTATGTCTATCTTGCGCTCGTCAGCTAGTAGGAGAGACGGTGATTGATCAACAAAAGGTGTTTTCGCAGGCTAGTGAGCACTTTGCACAGACAATATCGGGAATGATGTCTGAGTTGCTCAATGAAATTTTACCTTTAATAAGGTTGAGGGAAAAAGTCTACTCCCAGATTTCCGCATTGAATGAGAAGATCTTTAGTCAATCAATTAAGGATATGAGAGAGCAGTTGAGGAGGCTCTGGAGCAAAGAACTACTGTTATCGGTTGAGAAGCTTAAAATTGACGATTACCAGCGTTATCACAGGGGAATAATGGCTCGAATCAAACGTATTAATGAAAACTACCCAAAAGAAAAGGCAGCGTTGGATATATGGCAGGAATGGTGGAACTGGTGGCTCTCAGTTGAAAAATTGGATAGTGAAAATCGCTACTATTATGATGCAGTCAGACTCTTTTGGATGCTTGAAGAGTACAGAATAAGTTTGTTTTCACATGGAATTAAAACAAAAGGCGGTATTTCAGCCAAAAAACTACAAAATGCGTTTGAAGAATTTGAGTCATTTTTATAGCTGGTCTAATCTCTTTAAGAGTTTCATTGAAACTTTTTATTTATCAAATAGATAGACTCTTTTTTGAAGAGGGATTAATTCGCGAGTCAAATACTTCATGTGTACTGTTTCACAGTATCAGAATGAAGCGGATGAAAAATGAACATTTTCTGGTAGTATTGTAGTTGTAAAGTTTATGTTTTACATAAAACTCTACTGATTGACCTAAAATAGTTTGTTTTATCAAGTTTTGACAAAATACTCATAAATAAGACAAAAGAGGGGAAGGTCAAAGAATTAAAGGACTTCTTACTGTTGTATTGGTGAAAGAGGTAACCTTAATGAAGTATATTCAATTAGCATCTTGTAAAAGCGTTCTGTTGACTTTCTGTCTTGCCTTGGCGCTTAACTGTCTGAATTGCTATTCAAAGGAAACTGAGTTCTCGGTTAACTTTCGTGATGCAAAAGTAACGACTATGACAAGTTTTGGCGGTATTGAATTAAGCCTTTCTTCTCAGCCAAGTTATAGTAATAAGTCTGACACAATCCGTCCTGAAATTTCTTTGTTCACAAGCAGAGCCCCATCCAAAGCGTTAGACTTTACTCGAACCAAATTGTTTGAAAGAAGTACTCCTCAAAAGAGCAATCGATATAAAAATACTATTCCTGCCATTTACCGCATTACCCTGAAAGGCTACTCAATAATGGAGTATTCCAACTATCAGACAAGTACCTGGTCGCTTGATAAAGTTGGTCTTAGAGAGTTGAGAAAACCTCAGATTATGTTTTCAATAGAAAAACGTATCAACTAGCAATCCTGATAGAAAATCCACCGCTCAGGTAATTCCTGGGACAATTTATCTCTTTATTGGTTTAGCCATATTTTGAGCTTTACCTGCTCAAAATCGAGCAGTAATACTAATTACTTGCGTAGTATATAAAATTAGATTACTATTTATTCAAATAGTAGTGATTCAGGTGTTGTGCTTCCTGATTGCAAAAGTATCGTTCAGAAATTAAAGAGTAAGTTAGAACGTTAGTAATTAATCAAAAGAGATACTTCAAGGGAGTCAGGCTTTGTACACAGCTAACTCGTTGTTTCAGAAAGAGCTGCCAGACAAAGCACTATTGATGAGACTGATTCCTTTACGTTAGAAGGGTTGTTGCCAGAGGAGATAAATGGTGAAAGAGCTAACACAAAGACAAGCTGAGGTTTTTGAAGTTCTTAAGGACTATGTAGACAGTTATGGTATTGCGCCGACCCATGTGGAGCTTGCCGAATTAATAGGTGTTAGCTCATCAAAAGCTGCCGCAGATCACCTAAAAGCCCTTGAAAAGAAGAACGTTATTAAAATTTATCCTGATAAGCCCCGCGGAATAAGGATACTGGAAACAAACGACAATGAATTGCCACTAGTTGGTTCTGTTGCTGCCGGATTGCCAATTGAAGCTGTTGAAAATGTAGAGTGTTATATCACTATTCCCGAAGTACTGAAACGCAAGAAACCGACTTTTTTATTACGAGTTAGGGGGGACAGTATGATTGATGAGGGAATTCTAGACGGTGACTTAATTGCTGTTCGTAAATCAAATACCGCTGAGGTTGGGCAAATCGTGGTTGCTCGAATTGATGATGACGTGACTGTTAAGCGCTTGGAAAGACAGGGAAACAATGCCGTTTTACAGCCTGCTAACGAAAATTATGAGCCTATTATCCTCCCGGCTGAAAATCTCGCGATTGAAGGCCAGTTTGTTGGTCTGATACGAGCATGATAATTGAATTAGCTAGTAGGGAATACTTTCGCTGTCCGGATTAGATTTGACAAGTATCTGCAAATACTAGTACCTAATCTAAAATGGTTTCCTCCAATAACGCTGCCGGTCCAGTTCAATAATCTTTGTATAGAGCTGATAGCTTGTTAGTGTAATTTGTGCTCTTTTCCGCTAGAATAGCCGCCATTTTTAGCGAATGGTGGCTATTCTTCTTTCCGGCCGCTTTTCCTCGAGTTGTCTTTAAATATTTACCCTTCAGACTGTTGGGGTTGAGTTGCTATATGAAATTTGTAATTAAATTATTTCCAGAAATTATCGTAAAAAGTAAGCCGGTTAGAAAGCGTCTAATCGCTCAGCTTAAAAAGAACCTTAAAAAGATCCTGGAACCAATCCACCATGACATAGTAGTCGCCGGAGCCTGGGATTTTGTTGAGGTACGGTTAAGTGGAGAGGCAATCAATGACCCAGGACAAGAAGAGTTTATTGCTTCACAAATCCTTGAAAGGTTAAGAAATACACCTGGAATAGATTTTATCCTTAGGGTTAAAACGCATGAGTTTCAAACACTCGAAGATATTGCAAATATAACTATCGCTGAGTTTGCAGATCTGGTTAAGGGTAAGACATTTTGTGTACGAGTTAAGCGTAGCGGACGCCACACCTTCAATTCAACTCAAATTGAACAAAAAGCTGGAGGAGCATTGCTGCACAATAGCGAGGCGGCAGGTGTTAAGCTTAAAGATCCAGACGTAACTGTCCAGCTCGAGGTCAAGCAGGATAAGCTTTACACGATTGAGTCTCGTACCAACGGTTTAGGTGGTTTTCCGATGGGTCAGCAAGAGTCTTGTGTGAGTCTGATTTCCGGTGGATATGATTCATCTGTAGCCAGTTACCTGATGATGAAGCGTGGACTTAGAACTCACTTTTGTTTCTTCAATTTAGGCGGGATGGCGCATGAAGTTGGAGTAAAACAAGTAGCACACTATTTATGGGAAAGGTACTCATCATCTCACAGAGTACTCTTTATCACTATTCCGTTTGAAGCGGTCGTTAGCGAAATTCTGGAAAAGGTGCATCATAGCCAAATGGGAGTCGTTCTAAAGCGAATGATGCTAAGAGTTGCAGAGAAAGTGGCAAAAGAATTTAATGCACCAGCTTTAGTTACCGGAGAATGTGTGGGGCAAGTCTCAAGTCAAACTCTCACTAACCTGGCCGTAATCGACAAGGCAACTGATTACCTGACAATGCGTCCATTAATTTCGATGGACAAGCAGGATATCATTTCATTATCTCGAGAGTCAGGTTCTGAGGAGTTTGCCAAGGTAATGCCAGAGTATTGTGGTGTTATTTCTGACAAGCCTACGACATGTGCAAAGTTAGGAAGAATTGAAGAAGAAGAGGGTAACTTTGACTTCGATGTTCTAGAGCAGGCATTTGAAAACCGTAAGGTTGAAAATATTGATGAGCTATATCAGAGTTCGCAAAATATAGAAGATGTTGAAGTTGTGAACATGCCTGGTGGTGATGACATTATCATTGATATTCGGCACCCTCATGAGTCGGCTGCTAGTCCACTTAGATTGACAAAAAATAAGGTTGTTGAGATCCCGTTTTTTAAGTTAGCCAGCTGCAGTGATCTTGAACAGGGAACCACTTATCTCTTGTATTGCGATAAAGGCGTAATGAGTCAGCTGCAAGCGGAAGAGCTGATTCAAAAAGGGCTGAGCGTCAAAGTTTATCAACCCGGCAAGTAATCTCATTAGGTATAAGCTTTTCCTCCGGGCCCAGCACTGTCTTCGTTGTAGCTGGGCTGGCATTTCGTTGTATGCTGGATGTGGAGCTACATAGACATAGCGGCTGAGCCACTAATTGCATTGAATATCACTACCACTGGAAGTTTCGTGGATATCATTTCCGTTCGAGTCTTGTGAATGCCGTATTCGACCCGATTTAGAAATAATGAGGGCTCTGGATAATCTGATTCGCTCTCGATAACAAAGTTTAAAATAACCATTTTGGTGATTAGTTATCCCTGTTTCATGCCATTGAAATGTAGGTCGGTTTCCGAAAGCGTTCCAATCGATCGTTATATCTTCTAGAGTATTTTCTGCTTTTTGCAGCAGGCGATCATTTTCATTGATTGTGTTATCTCCGTTAGAGTCCACAAATACCTGGTATCCATCCGACCAGTTGTTACCGCAATTAGTTGTATTTGATAAGGGACAAACGGTAACTTTCTTTTGTTCATTGATTGCTATTTTTCGTCCTAACTGAAGAGATGCTTTTAGTTGGGATATGGAGGCAAGCATTTTGTTGCGTGCGATTAGTTCATCAAAGGCTGGTAGTCCATACCCCAGCAAGATTCCGATGATACTAATTGTAAGCATAAGGTCAATTAAAGTGATCCCTCTCTGATTATATTGATTCATTTTCTTTCCTTTTTATTTTTTCTCGGCCAGCGAAACTATTCTAGCCTTATTAGGAAGATAACGAATAGAGGAGTTATCTGAGTGGAAACGGAGACAACCCAGATTTAGAGCGTCAGAAATATCTTAATATTTGTAGGAAATATGCTTGCGCTCTAATCTAGTTCAAGCTTTTTTAATTTGTACCTCAGTGCTCTAAAACTGATTCCAAGTAATTTGGCTGCCTGAGTTTTGTTTCCCTTCGCTTCGTTTAGCGCTTTTTGAATTTCATTAATCTCAATGAGTTCCAGATATTTATCAAGAGATTGTTCTCCTCGCCAGGAAGGTGCGTTTGAATCATGTATATCCTTGCTGAGGAATTCCGATTCATTAGCTGAATGAGAGAGAGTAGATTGAATATTAAGATCTTCCTCTTCAATATCTTCACCAAAAGATAAAGTAACTGCTCTTTCCAGAATATTTTCAAGCTCTCGAATATTGCCGGGAAAATCATAGGATTTTAGTTTGTTTATAGCGGCTTGAGAGATACCCGGAGTCTTCATGCTCTGTGAGCGACTAATCTGTTCTAGCAAAAACTTTACCAGACTGGGTATATCTTCGACTCTTTCTCTTAGAGATGGAACTCTGATTTCTATCACATTGATCCGATAGAATAGATCTTGTCTGAAGGCTTCCTTTTCGACTAACTTTATCAGGTCTTTATGACTTGCACTCAAAATACGAACATCAATAGGCACTTCAGTTTCGCTACCAATAGGTCGTATTGATTTCTCTTGAATGGCGCGCAGAAGTTTAACCTGCATGTTGACCGGTAAGTCAGCCACTTCATCAAGAAAAAGAGTTCCGCCATTGGCTTGTTGAAACAGGCCTTTTTTGTCAGCTATAGCGCCGGTAAAACTTCCCTTTTTATGACCAAAAAACTCGCTTTCCATCAATTCGGAAGGAATGGCGCCGCAGTTGACTGGAACAAAAGGCTTATCTGCTCTTGGTCCTTTATAGTGAATTAGCTTAGCGACAAGTTCCTTACCTGTGCCGGACTCTCCATTAATATATACGGGGGCCTGGCTTCGTGCTAACTTTAGAATAGTTTGCTTCAACTGCTTCATTATGGGCGTTTCACCGATAAGCTGTTTTCTACCTTTTATAGGCTTTTTATCTGACTCACTCGGTGCTTGGCTGGTTTTTAATTTGAGTGCAGTCGTCACCAGGTTTTTGAGTGCATTTAGATCAACCGGCTTAGATAAGAAATCAAACGCTCCTGCTTTCATTGCTTCAATTGCTATTTCCATGTTCCCATGAGCGGTAATAAGTGCAACAGGCAGTTCTGGATTGTTAGTTTGGATATGTTCGATCAGCTCTATTCCATCTCCGTCTGGTAGCCGCATATCCGTCAGGCAAATATCAAATTCATTCTGTTTGAGCAGCTGGTAAGCTTGGGTGAGACTTTCCGCCTTTTTTGCATTGACATTCATGCGAGACAAAGTGATCCCCAGAAGTTGAAGAATGTCTGGTTCATCATCAACAATTAATGCGGTCGGTGCCTGGCTCATACAATTCCTATTAAAGAATCAATGCGAAAATTAAATCATATCATTAATTATAGTTTAGCGCTGTGTTAAATTGGCCTCTGAGAAACTAATTCTAAAACAGGAACCTCCCCTTGGAACTGGTATGTAATCTAAGCGAGCTCGATTAGCTTCACATAACTCTTTAGCAAGATAAAGGCCCAAACCGGTTCCGCTGCGAGAAGTAGTGAAAAATGGTTCAAAAATCTTTTCAGATAGTTCAGGAGTGATACCTTCTCCATAGTCTATTACATCAAGGAAGGTCGTTTGACTATGCGGTTCTTTTCCAACCATTATTTGAACTTTGGGGAGTCCTGAGTTTAGTTGACTGTGTCTGGCTGCATTATCGATCAGATTTGTCAATATTTGAGATAGTTGACTGGTGTCAAACAGTATTACAGTTGGCGAGTCTTGAAATTGTGTTTGTACAATTGGCGGAATTTCTTTTCCTCCCAAATAGTCATGTAGCATATTGGGGAGATACTTTTTTAAATCTATTTCCTTAACTTGAACCTTTTGCCTTTGTGAAAGGTTCATTATATTTTCAATAATGCCATTAACTCGTTTGGTATTCTTTTCAATAATTTCTATGAGCCCTTTATTGTCTTCATCCAGGCCTTCAGATTCTTTCATCAATTGAGCTGCGTGACTAAGAGCGCCAAGCGGGTTTCTAATTTCATGTGCGATAGAAGCTGTTAGTCGGCCTAGGGAGGCTAGCTTTAAACTTTGAGCTTGTTGATTCAGAGTACTTGTGTCTTCCAGAAAGATGATAATGCTTTGCGGGGTATTATCGATCGCAGAAAAATTGGGTAGTAGATTAGGGCCGGTAATGGTATTTCTAAACGGTTTAGAACGATAGTTCTGGTTTCGTCGCCACAAAGTTAATTGACGGGCAAGGGGGGAGGATACGTCGTCTAGCCTCCTTGACTTGGTTGACTCTGGCATGCCAAGGTGAATCCAGGCTGAGCGGTTTATCAATCGAATGGCGTTGCTTTGATCGACCACCATTACACCGGTAGACATAAACTGAATGATCTGCTCATTCAGCTTCTCCATGCTCTCCAGGCCTCGCTTCGACTCTTCTGCAACATTCAATGAGTCTTTTAGTCTTTTGGCCAGATAAAAAGAAAGCAGACTTGTGGCCATATAAGTAACTGATAGTATCCCGACCTGTGTCATATTGGACTTCGCTCCGGGATGGGTAAGATTTGTGTAAATTTCATCTCCAAGAATTGCAAATGAAGCAAGAACTGAAAATCCGAGAGCTGCTGGACTTGCGGTAAGAATTGTTGCAGCCGAAGTACTCACTGCGATCAAAACTCCAAGGCCACTAGAAGCTCCTCCACTAGCGTGCATCAGAATTGTGAGTAGAACTATATCTACAAAAACTTGTACTTCGAGCTGTAAAAAATAAAATCTGGTGATTGACAGGCTGAGAATAAAGCTTGCTAAGGCGAACGCCACAAAAAATAGCGATCCTGTGTAATACAGTTCTGGATTCTCATTTCCCAGTATCTGAATATCGCTGGCAATTTGATTAATAAAAAGAAAAGAGAGTGAAATAATTACCCTGTAGGCTGAAAAAATTTGGAGGGCGCGCCAGGAAACATTAAAGCCGCTACCCTGATAATAGTTTTCAGCCATCCATGAGTTACTCATATTAATATGGTTCTCTTAAGAGTCTAGTCGTAAATCGTTGGTATCGGCTTGCGTTTGTGCTCAGTCTGATTATATATTTGAACTAACTTTTCAGCAGCCTGATGAGCAATGTCTTTTCCCTCAAGAAAATCATCTATTTGGTCATAACTCAAACCTAGCGCCGATTCATCCGTTTTTCCTGGTTCAAGGCATTCCAGATCCGCAGTAGGGGCTTTGGTTATTAACTTATTCGGGGCCCCGAGATAATCAGCAATTTTTCTGACTTGACGTTTATTTAAACCAAATAGCGGAATAAGATCACAAGCGCCGTCCCCCCACTTTGTGAAAAAGCCGGTTACATTTTCTGCCGAATGATCGGTACCTAATACCAATCCCCCGATTAAACCTGCAACTTCATATTGGGCAACCATGCGCATTCGTGCTTTTACGTTTCCCTTATTAAAGTCTATTGCATGGTCTGACTGAGTTAAAAGTCCCGCGCTATTCATGGCCTCACTAACTGAATCGTGTAGTCCGTCACTTCCCGTTCTAATATTGATACTGATAGAGTGGGTTGGTCGAATGAATTTTATCGCTTCCTGGGCGTCATCTTCATCCGCTTGTTTACCATAGGGAAGGCGTACAGCGACAAATTGATATCCATCTTCATCTTGGTTCAGCTCGTTAATAGCTAGTTGCGCTATTCTACCCAATGTACAGGAGTCTATACCCCCACTTATCCCGAGTACCAGAGACTTCAACCCACTTTCCTTTAGTGCCTGTTTGATAAACTCTTTTCTTCGCTTTATTTCAAATTCAGGATCGATTTGAGGTAATACCTTTAAGGTTTTGATTATATCCAATCGATTGATCATCTAATTGCTCACCATTTAAAGCTTGGTTTAAAATTTTCGCTATTCTAGCATAAGAGGTGTATTAGTTAAGCCTTTGTATTGCGCCAAAATGGTGCGGTTAAGGTTCGTAAATGGTGCGCTTGTTGGAAGGTGGTGAGCTAAATCCAGATTGCAACTCAGTGCGAAATTGTTGAATAATAGCTTCATACGCTAGGAGCTATCAATAAACAGGGTTTAAGATGTGCTTATATAGTTCCGAAGTCTTGGCATCTTTCATGCTAAAAGCTTTATTAATTACGACTCTAAGGGGATAAAAAAGCTCTATTTCCCTGTTGCATAATATTTTTAATAAAAGGTTAACAATGAAAAAACTAGAAGCCATTATTAAACCATTCAAGTTAGATGACGTTAGAGAAGCCTTGAGCGACGCTGGTATTACTGGAATGACGGTAACTGAAGTCAAAGGGTTTGGGCGCCAGAAAGGTCATACCGAACTGTATCGAGGGGCAGAATACATGGTTGATTTTCTGCCAAAAACCAAAATTGAAATCATTGTTCCCGATGATTTACTTGACCTTTGTGTAGAGACCATTATGGATGTCGCGAGAACAGGAAAAATCGGTGATGGTAAGATTTTTATTACGCCAGTGGAAAAAATTATTCGGATCCGTACAGGTGAAGAAAATGAAAGCGCCGTCTAGGTTAAGCTGTCAGAGATATTTGAAACAAGATACGCATTAAAAAAGGGCAATTTATGCCCTTTTTTATATCATTTAGATACCAATGCTAGCGGTTGATATCCGGGCTATCCGTTAATGTCAAAGTCCGGGTAATTCAAAAGTAGCACTCGTCGTGCATTTTCCTTGAGCTCCGGTAAGTTGAGTAATTCATACGCTGTTACCATAAGGCTAAGTGCATAAGGAATTGACGGTGTTTGAGGGTAATGATCGACAACATATTGTGCTCTCGCGGCAGCAGCCTGGTAGGCTTCTCTTTTCATATAGTAGTTGGCGACGTGTAATTCATATTCAGCCAGCCTATTTCTCAGATAAATCATCCTCTGGCGTGCATCTTTAGCATATTTGCTGTTAGGAAACAGACGAATCAATTCTGCAAAATCTTCGAATGACTGTCTCGCAGTACTCGCATCCCTTTGTGAAAGGGGAGCAGAAAAAACAGCTTTGCCGAAGCCTGTTTCTGAAGAAAAATTGATCAAGCCTTTCATGTAGTGTGCATAATCGAGATCTTTATGTCTGGGATTTTGGCGAATAAAGCGTTCAGCAGCCGCTATTCCCGAAGCAAAATCGTCAAGCTTGTAATAGGAGTAAATCAAGTTTAACTGAGCCTGATGAGAGTATGCACCAAACGGATAAAGACTATCCAGGCGCTCGAGGTATTCTACAGCGGTTCGATAATTGCCAGATAGCATTGAATATTGCGCTTTTTCATAGAGCCTTAGCGCGTTATTCATTCTTTTTGCTTCGGTAAGGACCTCTTTTTTACCCGAGCAGCCAATTACCAGTACGCCCAATAATAATAAGGTTGTAAGTTTTAGTATTCTCATCGATTCCTAAAGCCGTTAAAATATCCAGTAAATCAAAGTGATGGCTCTGGTGTTAACTTTTAAGCCTATCTCTTTGATAAATCAACATAAATATCAACACCTTTATACAGCCAGATGATATACAATCTGACGTATAAATCCGTATAAACGCGCCATTCTACCCTACGGGGTTTAGTTGCGCTATAGCAAGCACCCTAATAAGGCCTTTAACGTGACAAAAAGTTCAAATGATTTATCACTAGAGTCTATTGAAGTAGATATACAGCATGCAGGAGAGCGATTAGATAAAGTGCTTTCCGCATACTTTCCTGATCTATCGCGATCTCGCCTGCAAGCCTGGATAAAAAATGGGCAGGTTCAGGTAGATGAAGATGTGATAATCAAACCAAAACACAAGATGCTAGGAGGCGAATCATTGCTGATAGAGACCACTCTTGAAGATCAAGGAGAGTGGGAAGCTAATGATATTGCCTTAAATGTGCACTATGAAGACGAAAGTCTCATCATTATTAATAAGCCCGCCGGCCTGGTGGTTCATCCTGCACCGGGTCATTACACAGATACTTTGGTTAATGGGCTTTTGTTCCGGTATCCAGAGCTTCGAAAATTGCCTCGAGCAGGAATTGTTCATCGCCTGGATAGAGACACTACAGGGCTTTTGGTGGTGGCCAGAACCGCGGAAGCACATAATCACCTGGTGGATCAGCTACAACGCAGGTCCTTTAATAGAGAATATCTTGCTCTTGCGCATGGGGTTTTGGTCTCAGGTGATACTATCAACTTACCAATAGGCCGCCATTCTATTCATCGCAAGAAAATGGCCGTCGTTGAAGCGGGTAAAGAAGCCATTACCCATTATCGGGTGGTTGAAAAATTTGCAGATTTCACTTTGGTTAGAGTGAAGTTGGAAACGGGCAGAACTCATCAAATTCGCGTTCACTTTTCTCATTTAAAACATCCGCTAGTGGGCGACCCCCTGTATTGTATTCGCAATTTACGGCCTAAAGGTGCTTCTGAAAGTTTTACACAGACTTATGACAGTTTTAGAAGACAAGCTCTTCATGCAAGGTTACTTGGTTTACTACATCCGGAAACTGGTGAGTATATTGAGTGGAGCTGTGATATTCCTGAAGACTTCCTGCAACTGTTGGGTGCAATTCGAGAGCACGACAATAGTAATAAGAGTAGCCAGGTGTAGGATATTTAATTGTCAGGTCTAAAGTGGAAGCTTGCTAGATGTTTGAATTAATAAAACCAGACTGGGATATTCCCGAGAGAATTAAAGCATTTTCAACAACGCGGCAAGGCGGAG
The DNA here is from genome assembly GCF_015687155.1 of Aliikangiella sp. G2MR2-5. Classification (GTDB taxonomy): domain Bacteria; phylum Pseudomonadota; class Gammaproteobacteria; order Enterobacterales; family Kangiellaceae; genus Aliikangiella. Next base: position 810,012 of record NZ_JADPQF010000001.1, read on the forward strand.
TTAGTGAAGCACAGTATTCGAGTTTGAACCTTGCTGATCATGTTGGAGATAGGCGCGAGAACGTATTTGAAAATCGACAATTGTTAATAAAAAATGCACAACTTCCAAGTGAACCTTTTTGGTTAGAGCAAGTGCATGGCATCGATTGTATCGAGTATGGTTTAGCATCACAAAAAATTATTGCTGATGCCTGTTTTTCGCGAAAACCAAATCAGGTTTGCGTAGTAATGACCGCAGATTGCCTACCCGTTTTATTAGCTAGCAGAAAAGCAAACTGGGTTGCGGCCTGTCATGCCGGATGGAGGGGATTACTAGGAGGAATTATTGAGAAAACAGTTGCTCTGTATTCAGGTGAAAAGCAGGATATATGTGCCTGGGTCGGTCCTGCTATCACTCAGCCACACTTCGAAGTAGGCCGAGAAGTAAGAGATGCTTTCTATCAACAAAATATTGAAGCAAAAGATTTTTTCATACCTAACCAACGAGGGAGATTTCAATTCAACTTTATAGGCCTGGCAATGAAAAAACTGAATAGACTTGGTATCAGTGTGTTCGGTGGAGATCATTGCTCGTTTGAACAAAGTTCGCAATTTTTCTCATATCGAAGGGATGGGCAAACGGGTAGAATGGCGTCCCTCATCTGGCTTTCTGAATAGTCGGATACTAGTGAATATATAAAGTGGAGTGTAGGCAAGATTGATAGGGCTTAGTATTAGTTTGCTGGTGATTATCGTTTTAGGGATCATTGGATATAAATTTAATGAGGCTGATTGGGGACATTGGGCCACCAACATACTTGATGGCTGGATTAGAATTTATTGTCGCTACTATCATCGACAATATCAACATAGCGTTCATATTCCTGTGGAGCCTCATGTCATTTTGGCCGCCAATCATGTTTCGGGTATCGACCCTTTTTTAATGATAACTGCAACAGATCGACCAATACGTTTTATGATTGCGAAAGAAGAGTATGAAAAACCTGTATTAAACTGGATGTTTCGCGCAGCGGGTTGTATTCCTGTCGATAGAAGCGGAAGGGTGGAAAAAGCTTTTCGGAGTGCATTAAGGGCGATTCAGGCTGGAGAACTGGTTGCTTTGTTTCCACAGGGAGGGATTCACAGGCCAGATGAACCGAGAGTAACCACAAAGCCCGGAATTGTCCGTCTGGCACAATTGAGTCAATGTCCGATATATGCGATCAGAATTAATGGAGTTGGGGCCCCAGGAACCATTTTGAGCTCAGTTTTCAAACGCAGCAATATTACTTTTGATACGCACGAGCTTATCTCTGTAGAACAAGCGTCTCGGCCAGAATTTCGACAAAATTTTGCAGATTGGCTATTGGGAGATAGAGAGGAAATTCACGAATAATAATGATCAGAGTCAACTCGATTGCTTCTGAAATGTTCCGCTTAATAATTCTATCTTGATCTTTCGATTTTGAGTCCCCATCTTTAAGTCAATTGAATAACATTCTTAAGAGGGGATACCCATGCGGATGGATAAGTTCACCAGTAAGTTTCAACTGGCAATCGCTGACGCGCAATCTCTGGCCGTCGGGCGGGATCACCAGTTCATTGAGCCAGTTCACTTGATGACCGCGCTACTAAATCAACAAGGTGGTAGTGTCCGCCACCTGTTTACCCAAACCGGAACTAACTTGCATAGCTTGAGAAATAGTCTCGCCGAAGCAATGGACCGTCTCCCGCAAGTCCAAGGGACGCCGGGAGATGTTCATATTTCTAATGAGCTTGCAAGACTTCTCAACCATTGCGACAAGATCGCGCAGCAAAGAAAAGATCAATATATTTCCAGCGAGTTATTCGTTTTAGCTGCAATTGAAGACAAAGGAGAGCTTGGCAGAATTTTGAAAGCTTTAAACGTTGATAAAGCTTCAATGGAACAAGCTATCGAACAAATTCGTGGCGGACAGTCTGTTAACGATCCAAATGCTGAAGAACAAAGGCAGGCTTTAGATAAGTTTACTATTGATCTTACTGAAAGAGCAGAGCAGGGTAAGCTGGACCCAGTTATTGGTCGTGATGATGAAATTCGCAGAACGATTCAAGTTTTGCAGCGACGTTCGAAGAATAACCCTGTTTTGATTGGAGAACCAGGGGTTGGTAAGACTGCAATTGTAGAAGGATTGGCGCAGAGAATAATTAATGGCGAAGTGCCCGAAGGATTAAAGGACAAAAGAGTCTTATCGCTGGATATGGGCGCTTTGATTGCAGGTGCAAAATTTCGTGGAGAATTTGAAGAGCGTTTGAAGGCGGTGCTTAACGATCTGGCCAAGCAAGAAGGTCAGATCATTCTGTTTATTGACGAACTTCATACCATGGTAGGTGCCGGTAAATCTGAAGGCTCAATGGATGCTGGCAACATGCTTAAGCCAGCATTGGCTCGTGGAGAGTTGCACTGCGTGGGCGCGACTACACTGGATGAATATAGAAAGTACGTCGAAAAAGATGCCGCACTAGAAAGACGTTTTCAAAAAGTTTTGGTAGACGAACCGACGGTAGAAGATACCATTGCTATTCTACGTGGCTTAAAAGAGCGCTATGAAGTTCATCATGGGGTTGATATTACTGATCCCGCAATAGTCGCAGCCGCGACACTGTCACACCGTTATATTTCCGATCGAAAATTACCGGATAAAGCGATCGACCTGGTGGATGAAGCTGCCAGCCTAATTAGAATGGAAATTGACTCGAAGCCGGAACAGATGGATCGCCTTGAAAGAAAGCTAATTCAGCAAAAAATTCAACGTGAGGCATTGAAGAAGGAAAGTGACGAAAGCTCTAAAAAGCGTTTAGCTGAGCTTGAAGAAAAGATTGCCGATATGGAGAGAGAGTTTGCTGAGTTAAACGAAGTATGGAAAGCGGAAAAAGCTGCGTTACATGGCACACAAACAATTAAAACTGAGCTGGAGAGAGCACGTATTGAACTGGATGCAGCTAAAAGGGCTGGCGACTTAGCGAGAATGTCAGAATTGCAATATGGACGTATTCCAGAGCTGGAACAGCAACTGGATATGGCGTCGCAAGTTGAAATGCAGGATATGACTCTTCTAAGAAACAGGGTTACCGATAATGAAATTGCTCATATCGTGTCCAAGTGGACCGGCATTCCAGTGGACAAAATGCTCGAGGGAGAGCGTGAAAAGCTGCTTAAAATAGAATCTCATCTACACACTCGCGTTATTGGTCAAGAGGAAGCGGTTACCGCTGTATCAAACGCTGTGAGAAGATCGAGAGCAGGCTTGTCAGATCCCAATAGGCCGAACGGTTCATTTCTGTTTTTAGGACCGACCGGAGTAGGTAAGACGGAATTAAGCAAAGCTTTAGCTCATTTTCTTTTTGATAGTGAAGATGCCATGGTGCGGATCGATATGTCCGAGTTTATGGAAAAGCATTCTGTTGCCCGCTTGATAGGTGCGCCTCCCGGTTATGTCGGCTATGACGAAGGGGGCTATTTAACCGAGTTAGTTCGTAGAAAGCCTTATTCGGTTATTTTACTGGACGAAGTGGAGAAAGCTCATCCAGATGTATTCAACATTTTATTGCAAGTACTCGAAGATGGTCGTTTAACTGATGGACAGGGAAGAACAGTTGATTTTCGCAATACGGTTGTGATTATGACTTCAAATCTGGGATCTGACCTGATCATGGAGTCCGCAGGAAAAGAGAAGTACGATGAATTGAAACAAAAAATCATGGATGTTATTGGCAATTACTTCAGACCTGAGTTTATTAATCGAGTCGATGAGACGGTTATTTTTCATTCTCTTGAGAAAGAGCATGTTAAGGAAATTGCGGCAATTCAACTTCAACACCTTGTCGGAAGGCTGAGTGACAACGGCTTTGAATTTCAGTTTTCTTCCGAGGCTTTGTCAAAAATCGCAGACCTGGGTTTTGATCCGGTATATGGTGCAAGGCCACTGAAACGGGCAATTCAGCATTGGGTTGAAAATCCGCTAGCTGAAAAAATCCTAAGTGGAAGTGTTGAGCACGGAAAACCGATAGTACTTGATGTATATAACGGAGAGCTTGTATTTAACTAAGCTCTCACCCAGCAAAGATATCGCTCGAAACTATATTTTGTTGCTGCTGAAAGATGCTATTTCAAATGCGGCTACCTCGACACTGGGACGTGTCTTTATTCAGATGACTGAAAATTGCTGCTCTGTTGTGGGTCAGATATAATAACGCCTCATACAGGCCATAATTTTGTCTAGTTATAGATAACAAGGAAAGATATTTTGAGTACAGTATTAGTCACTGGTGGCGCGGGCTTTATCGGAAGTCACACTACATTATTATTGTTAGAGGCTGGTTTCGAGGTTGTCGTTGTCGATAATTTATCCAATTCGTCAATTGAGTCTCTCCATAGAGTCGAAGCTCTTACAGGAAAGTCGATAACGTTTTACCAGACAGATATTAGAGACAAAGCGGGATTAACTGAAATATTTGCCAAGCATAAAGTCGATTCGGTTATCCATTTTGCTGGCTTGAAGGCTGTTGGAGAGTCCAATGAAATTCCTCTGGAGTATTATGACCAGAATATTTATGGAACAGTCAATCTGCTGAAAGTTATGGAAAGTGCTGGATGCTATCGAATGGTGTTTAGCTCTTCTGCTACCGTTTATGGGGATCCGGCTAGTGTTCCAATAACCGAAGATTTCCCGACTTCCGCCACCAATCCTTATGGACGTACCAAGCTTTTTATTGAAGAAATCATGAAGGACCTGTCTGCTTCCAATGATCGCTGGAATATGGTGCTACTCAGATATTTCAATCCTATTGGTGCTCATAAGAGCGGCCAAATTGGCGAAGATCCACAAGGTATTCCGAACAATTTAATGCCGTTTATTAGCCAAGTGGCAGTAGGAAAGAGAGAAAAGCTGTCAATTTTTGGCAATGATTATCCGACACCTGATGGTACCGGGGTAAGAGACTATATCCATGTTGTTGACTTGTCTGATGCGCATGTAAAGGCGGTACAGAAAATAGGAGCTCTAGGAGGAATTTCCACATTCAATTTGGGAACAGGGAATGGATATTCAGTGCTGCAAATGGTCGAAACCTTCATCAAAGAGACCGGAAAGAGTGTGCCATATGAAATTGTTGAGCGTAGGCCTGGAGATATAGCAGAATGCTGGGCTGATGCTAGTCTGGCTAAAGACAAACTCGGCTGGACTGCTGTACATGGTCTGAGTGAAATGATAGAAGACACATGGCGGTGGCAAAGCCAAAATCCTGATGGTTTCAAGTAATAGTCTGTTTTTTAGACGAATTTGCTGAAATAAAAGCGGTTATATAAAAAGTTAGAAAAAATACTTGCCAAGCAAAAATGATTTGATAATATAGCCGCCTCTTCGAGGGACTCCCTCGAAAGACATGCATTTCATATTTTAGTCGCGTAGCTCAGTTGGTTAGAGCACCACCTTGACATGGTGGGGGTCGGTGGTTCGAGTCCACTCGCGACTACCAAAAAGTTCCTAAACAATATTTCATCACCTTAGCAGTTAGATCTTATCTGACAGAAAAATATGGTGATATAATACATTTAAATGTTGCGACTTAAGATTTGGACATTTTAATGCTGTAGTCGATGCTATTGAAAATGGATTTATTGAGTAATGGAAAGAGCTATATGAAATATAAGATTTGTCTCCTATTTTTGCTTTTTTGTTTTTCTTTAAATGTATGTGGGTCCTCAGCAGAGTGGCTGGAAAATGACATAAAAAGAACGTTAAATCATATCGACATTGAACTTCAGAAGAACCACCAGCAATTTAAAAAATCCCCACAACTACTAGCCAGTTTCGTTGACTCTAACTTGATAAAACTATGGAAAGGGGACAAGACGTTGCTAGGCATGCTGGGTAAAAAACGCTGGCACAGTTTGGGAGCCTGGGAGCGTAAACAACTGGTACAAGAGTTTAATAATACCCTTCAACGATACGTACAAATGGGAATCCATAAATATGACGGGCAAAAAGTCGAGTTTAACGGTCTGAAAGTTAATCAGAGTGGTTCTCGAGCGTTATTAACGTTGAAGGTGATTCCGAATCTTTTGCCCAGCTTTGATATTCAGATGAAATTGAATGTGAAGGAGACTGGCTGGCAGATCTATGATGTAATGATTGAAGGCATTAGCTATGTCTCAATGAAACGCAATGAATTTAAAAATATTTATGAAAAACAAGGGATTAACGGTATTGTCTCCGAATTGAAACTGAAAAACGAAGGATATCTGCCCTCTAGTATAGTCCCCGAATAATTAAGCTCCTCCCATTTTCCCTACCTTTTATCGCAAAAATAGAACTCTTTTTTGATTTATCCCGTTCTAGCTTACATACTGGGTTATAACTTCAGTTTTAACCGCTGCTCAGCGGGGCTTTCGTTCTTAATTGTTAAAAAGTGTGATTTTTTGTTTCTTTGCTGCTTTTAATATAACTATCATGTATAATTCCGCGGCAAATGAGATAGCTCTCCTTTATGTTAGCTAAGTAAAGGAATTTAAAGGGAAAAAAGTGAGCTCGCTTGTTTAGAAAAACCGAATTATTCAGGTGGTAATCGCTGCATCGTCCGAACTTTAGGTGCTAAAAAGTTGATTTTATAGTCTACTATTTTAAGTACAATTTTGTTGAAGACTATCATTTGGATGTCATTTCAGCACCAAGCCTGAAGGTAGGGTGAATTTAATTGATAAAGCATATGAGTGAAAACGTCTCAAGGAATTGAAACCATTATGATTTTTGATTTATTCCCTTTGATTTTAACAACATTTTGTTGTGCGCTGGTGATGGTCAAAGCTGTGCAGCCAATAGCGGTTGAAATTGGTTTGGTTGATAGGCCCTGCGTAAGAAAAAAACATGATGGACATGTTCCTCTTATCGGAGGAATTTCGACCTTTGTTGCCGTACTTGTTGCAACTTCAATCTGGCTTCCAGATACTCAAGAGTTGAGGATGTATCTTATTGCATCTGCGATGCTGGTTTTTATCGGGATTCTGGATGATAAATACGACTTAAGTGTCAGAGTGAGGCTAGTTGGACAGACTCTTGTTGCGTGCTTAATGCTTTTTGGCGTGGGAACCTATATTTCGAATTTTGGCAACTTGCTCGGATTTGGAACGCTGGAGATCGGTCCTTTAGGTCTTATCTTTACCTTTTTCGCAATTTTGGTCTTGATCAACGCTTTCAATATGATCGATGGTCTCGACGGCCTTCTCGGTGGGCAATCTCTTAACACTCTCATTTCTATCGCAATTCTTTTTATTATCGGAAATAACTATCAAGATCTTAACTACCCTTTGATTTTGGTTTTCGCGTTGTTACCTTATTTGGCTTTCAATTTGGATATTTATAAAAGATTTACGCGTAAAATTTATATGGGAGATGCGGGTAGTATGTTCATAGGATTAAGCGTTATTTGGCTATTGGGTAAAGGAACGCAAGGAGCTAATCCCTCTTTTAATCCCGTTACAGCGCTTTGGATCACTGCCGTTCCATTGATGGACATGTTGGCCATTGTAATTAGAAGAGTACGAAAAGGACATCCTCCATTCAAAGCTGACAGGGATCATTTGCATCATATCTGCATTAAGGCCGGACTGTCACAAAAGAAAACCCTAGCTTTAATTACTACTATGTCTTTGTTAATGTCTGCTTTTGGAATTTTGGGACATCTCCTGGAGTTTCCTGAAGTGTTAATGCTCGTTCTATTTCTCATGATATTCGTTATCTACAGTAGAATTCTCAGTTACATTAGTAGTAAGCAAATAGCGTAAAAAATGTTAATAAAATGAATAATAAAGAAAAAGTATCAATATCTTTAGTTTTGTCTTTTTTCCTGATTTCTTGTAGCTCTACGCCACCGTTGATTACTCCCACTAGAAGCCTGGTGGTAAGTAATGAAATGAAGCTAGGAAAAGAGGTTTCACTGGTTTTGGCCAAGAGGCTTGATCGTGCGCCTGTTGGGGAAGTTGTTCACTTTGAACACTTCGCCCTGCAGCTTGGGGAAAAATATACATCTGCATTAGGATTTATTTGTCGAAATGTTTTTATTGCTAAAGGCGGAAATGAAAGTAGTGACCGCATCAAGCGAGTAGCTTGTAATGAAAATGCTCTAAAAGCAGAGTGGGTATTGATTCCTTCAATTGAAGATCAGACAATCAACAACGATTACCTCATATTAAAAAATATAAGATAAAAATGAATTATTTAATTAAAGCATGTGCGCTTTTAATGATTTTTTCCGTCCAAATCGTCGGAGTTGGCCAATTAAGTGCCGCTGAGAGTCCAGAAGAGCTTCTCGCTCAATATCAAAATTCTCAATCAAATAACACATCTGAAGCAAAACAGGTTGCAGTGTCTCAGCAGCAGATTTTTGCACAACAAAGTTCAGAAATTACTAGCGTAAGTCAACAAGCGAAAGGGCTACCTGAAAAGTATCAGCAGAACTTAAGAAATGGCTTGCTGCTACCAGGCGAGACAGACATTTCTGCGCTTTTGCCTATTCCTGAACATGGGCTTGCGCCACCTTATGGGGCAAATATCTTTGCTGGCGGTTACGAGTCGGAGCGAGTTGATGGATTAAATGAAGACTATTTGATTGCATCTGGCGATAAAATATCCATTTGGCTGTGGGGAGCAACTAACTATTCAGATGTAACTACCGTTGATAATCAAGGGAACATTTTCATTCCAAATGTTGGTCCCGTTCATGTGGCCAATGTTAGAGCGAGTCAAGTTAATGATTACGTAACCAGTAAGATTCGTACCGTTTATAAATCCAGTGTAAAAATATATGTTAATTTGTTAACTGCAACGCCTGTAACCGTATTTATCACCGGGGGGGTGCTCAGACCAGGACAGTATGCCGGAATGGCTTCTGACAGTGTTCTCTATTACCTGAAACGAGCAGGTGGAATTGATTCGGAAAGAGGGAGCTACCGCGATATACAAATCATTCGAAAAGGAGAAGTTGTACAGAAAATCGATTTGTATCGATTTATAAAATACGGACAACTAGATCCTGTTAACTTTAAAGATAGTGACGTTATTTTCGTTTCTGAACAAAAGTCAGTAATAAATGTCGGTGGAGGAGTTAAAAATCCTTTTAGGTTTGAATTTGTTAAGGAACAGATAACAGGGCAAGAATTAATTGATTTCGTTAAACCGCTATCAAAAACAAGTCATGTGGCAATATCTGGAAATCGAGAGTCGGGGCCTTTTTCTGTCTATCTTGCGATAAATGAGTTTAATAACTATCAAATAAGAAATGGTGATAAGCTATTTTTTAATGATGATTTACACGCTCAGATATACGATATTCAAATTGCAGGAAGTTATTTGGGACCATCCTATTTTGCAGTGAGTAAGAAAACAAAGCTATATGATCTACTCAGTTACATTCAAATAGAACCGGCTCTAGCGGACAACTCTTCTATCTATATTTTGCGTCAAAGCGTTGCAAAAAAACAGAAAGAAATTCTTGACCGATCTTTAGATAGACTAGAACGATCTATCTATGCTTCACCAGCATCATCTACGGGGGAAGCTCAGATAAGGGCTCAAGAGGCTAAATTAATTTCTGAATTTATCGCCAGGGCAAGAGAAGTCGTTCCTCTTGGAAAGGTTATTGTGTCTGATAACGGGAATGTTGCGAACATTTCTCTTGAGCAAGGAGATACTATAGTAATTCCCGCAAAAACCGATCTAATTCAGATTGGTGGAGAAGTTTTGATGCCACAAGCAGTTGTGTATAATGAACAAGCGTCGGTAGAAGATTATATTGCTTGGGCCGGAGGATATACCAATAGAGCTAACTACGAAGATATAGTTCTTGTTCACTCAAATGGTTTGACCGAATTTGTCAATGTGTCTGCAGATGGAAGTTGGCTGTCATCTGGAAAACAAACGAAGTTGGCACCAGGCGATCAAATAATCGTGTTGCCTAGAGTAGAAGCAAAAACAATGCAAACTATTAAGGACATGACGCAGATTATTTATCAAATAGCTGTTGCCGCAAACGTTATTACTCGTGATTAGATAGTATGCCAGTAGCACTTAAAAGAAGTCGGCTGGAGCTCTGGCGAGACGTAATCTTTGCTCTTTTTATTCGACATTTAAGAAGTCGATTTAACGATAAATTTGGTATCAGCTGGTTAATTATTCAACCAGTAATATTTATTCTAGTACTTTCTTCACTTCGCGGTCGTTTAACAGGGGAAGAGGTCCACGGTATTCCTGTTTTTATATTTATGCTGCTAGGAATGGGCGTCGTTGTTCAGTTTCTATCGATTTGGTCAAGTATTTCTACATGCATAAGAAAGGATAAACCGCTGTATGCATTTAGGCAGGTTATACCTTTTGCTTCATTTATTACTTCAGCGATATTAGAAATAATTTCATATATTATTGTCTTATTGATCTTGTTTATGATCGCTATACTTTTAGGATTTCACGTAACAATTGACAACCCATTGTTGTTCATTTTGTATCTACTCGAAGTGCAAATGATCGCTCTTGCTGTCGGTTTGATTTTTTCTGTTGGACAACTTTTTGTTATTGAAGTTAATAAATTGCAGGCATTGTTACAAAGGCCCATGATTTTTGTTTCCGGGGCTTTTTTTACACTTTCTGATATTCCTCAGGAAGCATGGCCCTATCTTGCATGGAATCCGGTACTTCACGCAGTTGAGCTCGCGAGGGGCGCTGCCTACGAATCTTTTGTTCCTGTATCTGCAATAAGCTCTACTTATTTGCATGTTTTCACTCTTTCAATCTCATTTTTAGCTCTTTCGATCTATACAGTTTGTTGGAGGAGAATGATAAGCAGATGATTTCATTAAGAAACCTAACAAAGTTCTATCCTTCTGATTTAGGTCCGCAATATGTGTTTAAGGATTTAAATTTTGAAATGCCAAGTAACCATAATATAGCTCTTTTAGGTAAGAATGGGGCAGGTAAATCAACACTGTTCCGACTGCTTGCTGGAAGTGAGTATCCTGAAAAAGGAAAGATTGTAACCGATAAGTCGCTTTCATGGCCTGTGGCACTGGCAACCGGCATACATCCTCAAATGACGGGGTCAGAGAATGTCAGGTTTATTGGAAGAGTGAATGGTGTTTCCGATTTGAACAAATATGAGAATAGAGTAAGAAATTTTGCTGAACTTGGGGGAAAGTACCACTTGCCAGTAAAAACTTATTCTAGTGGAATGCGAGCAAAACTGGCTTTTGCGAGCTGTATTTGTATTGATTTTGATATCTACCTAATAGACGAGGCTACATCTGTCGCTGATCCTAAATTTCGTAAGAAGTCCAGACGAGCACTTATAAAAAAAAGTAGAGAAGCTAACATTATCATGGTTTCGCACGAAATTGATGTAATTGAAGAGTTTTGTGATAGCGCGGTTATAATTGATCAGGGCAAGTTAGAATTTTATAACGATCTAAACAAAGCAATAGAAAAATATAAAGAATTATAGAGTAAAAATATGAGCGAACAGTTAGATCAAGTGATTGAAGATGAATATACAATGTTGAGCAATTCTGCTTCTCGACAAGAGTGGAACAATCCAAAGTATATTTTGCAACTGGCACAACAGTTTGAAAAAGGCAATCTCCCCCTTGCTTACCGGTTAATGCAACGTGCTCATAATTTGAACCCAAAAGGCCCTGTAATAAACAAAAAATTAGAAAGTTATCGAGGCCGATTGTCAATTCAGGAAAAGCATAATTTAGAAACAAAAGTCTCTGAATCCAGTGATAAAGACAACCCTAACTTGAAACAAAAGTTAGTGGAGCATAAGCTCTATAAAGCTGTAAAAGCCTTAAAGCCATTTACTCTGTGTGTAATAATTCCAACTATTATTTTCGCATTGTATCAGGCTCTATGGGCGAGCGAGCGATATGAAAGTACTGCTCAAGTATTTGTCAAACAACCTGACAGTTATAGCAGTATGACCCCAGAAATGGCTCTTTTAAGCGGTATTGGATTATCTTCTGGAGATAACGATTCAAAGCTAGTCGAGACCTATATTTATTCGATGGATATGCTCTCGTATTTGGAAGAACAAATTAAATTAAGAGAGCACTATTCTAATTCTTCCATTGACTTTTTTAGTCGGCTACATGATTGGGAAAGTAAAGAAGATTTTTTAGAGTATTACCTAAGACACATAGAAGTATTGCTCGTACAAGATAGCACCATCCTGGAAGTGAGAGTCCAGGCATATTCATCAGAGTTTGCTCATAAACTAAATAAGGCAATAATAACTAGAGCCGAGTGGTTCATAAACTCGGTTAGCCACGACTTAGCTAAAGAACAAATCGAATTTATTGGTAATGAACACAAGAAGTGGATCAATAACCTGAAAGAGTCGCAGAATCGACTTTTAGAATATCAGCAAAAGTATGGCTTGCTGGACCCATCTGCGGAAGGGATGGCATTACAATCAATTGCCTATAATCTGGAAGGCCAAATCGCGTCAAAACAGGCTGAGTTAATTGCTGCTGAAAAATTCATGCATCATGAAGCTCAAGAGGTTATTACTATTAAGAATCAGCTCTTCGCACTTCAGGAACAGTTGAAAAATGAAAGGGAAAGACTAACTATGGAGCGTGGTGATGGTAAAGCCGTTAGTGAAGTGATCGCGAAGTTTAGCGATTTAAAGGCAGAGTTTGAGCTTTCAATGCAGGCTTATACAGCTTCACTAGCTTCATTAGAAAAGGCTAAAGTAGAAGCCTATCGACAAATTAAATTTTTGGTAATTGTTGAGCAACCTACGTTGCCTGAAGCGAGTGCATATCCAACAGTTATTTATAACGTATTTTTGTTTTTACTGGTTTTGAGTTTGAGCTTTGGAATAGTTAGACTTATCTGGGCAACAGTTCAAGAGTTATCATAATTGACAATGATTAAGAGGTAAGTAATGAAAGGTATTATTTTAGCCGGTGGAAGTGGAACCAGGCTCTATCCTTTGACCAAAGTAGTTAGCAAGCAGCTTATGCCTGTTTATGATAAACCCATGGTTTATTATCCTATTTCCACGCTGATGATGGCAGGGATAAAGGACATTTTAATCATTGCGACTCCAGATGAGCTGCCTAGATTTAAAGAATTGTTAGGGACAGGTGAGAGTTGGGGGGTAAAATTTGATTATGTTGCTCAGCCTAGTCCTGATGGTCTTGCTCAAGCTTTCATTTTAGCTGAGGAGTTTCTATCCGGAGAAAGTGCTGCTCTTGTTCTAGGTGATAACTTGTTCTATGGTCACGACCTTGCTACCTCTTTGCGTAGAGCTAAAGACAGGGAAGTTGGTGGGACTGTATTTGGTTACCATGTATCAAACCCGAGAGCTTATGGCGTTGTCGAGTTTGACGACAAAGGTTGTGCAATTTCAATTGAAGAGAAACCGGCTGAGCCTAAATCAAACTATGCTGTTCCTGGATTATATTTCTTTGACTCCCGAGTAGTAGAGTTTGCAAAAAATGTAAAACCATCGTCTCGAGGAGAGCTTGAGATCACTGATGTTATCGATCAATATTTGAAGTTGGGCGAACTTAACGTTGAAATTATGGGCAGGGGGACTGCGTGGCTAGACACTGGCACGCATGAAAGCTTGTTGGAAGCTGCGAACTTTATTGAAGTCATTGAAAAAAGACAGGGGTTAAAAATATGTTGTCCTGAAGAGATTGCTTTCCGTATGGGCTTCATTAATGGGGAGCAATTGAGAGTATTAGCGGGGCCTTTGGAAAAAAGTGGCTATGGACGCTATTTGCTAGGCCTGCTTGAAAGTAAGGTTTATTAAATTCGGTCTTAATAATTTATTGCTCATTTAATCTTGTTGGGTTGGAGCGGGATCTTGTGAATCCAATTTAGCTATGTTTATAGCGCTAGTTTTGAGTTAATGCATTTAAAATCTTAGAGTGAGTCGTGATGAAGTTCATTTCTACAAAAATTCCAGAAGTAAAAATTCTTGAGCCCAAGGTTTTTGGCGATGAGCGTGGATACTTTATGGAGACTTATAAGGCGCCTGAATTTAATGAAGTATGCGGAGATACTGTATTTGTCCAGGACAATCACAGTAAATCGGGACAAGGAATATTGAGAGGTCTTCATTATCAAGTTGAAAACACTCAGGGCAAATTGGTGCGAGTTGTCTCTGGAGAGGTTTTTGACGTCGCGGTGGATATGCGGGAGAAGTCCGAAACCTTCGGACATTGGGTAGGAGTACTTCTATCCGAAGCAAATAAGCGTCAACTTTGGGTTCCTGAAGGCTTCGCTCATGGCTTTTATGTAACTTCTGAATATGCAGAGTTTGTGTACAAATGTACCGATTATTACAATCCAAAAGCAGAAGTGTCGGTTCGGTGGGATGACCCTTCGATAGGAATACAGTGGCCCCTGGTCAATGGTGTTAAACCAATTCTGTCTGAAAAGGATGAAAATGGTCTGCCATTTTTAGATGCGCCTAAGTTTTAGCCAGAAATATTCTTTGAGCCAAGGAATTATTTAACTTTCAGAGATAAAAAAACAGTTTACGTGCAATCACGGTAGAGAGGCTGATAGAATGGTGTTTTAGTTAATTCTCATTAATGAATGTCATGAAAATAGCTGTTATTGGTAAAAATGGGCAACTAGCCCAAGAGCTGAATAAAAATTATCCAAATCATGATATGAAGCTGTTTGGTCGGAGAGAGATTAATCTCTTCGACGAGCAAAGCCTATCTAATAAACTCGATGACTTTGAACCTCAAGCAGTTATTAATGCATCTGCTTACACCGCAGTAGATAAAGCGGAAAGCGAAAAAGAACAAGCCTATTTACTTAATGTTACTGCAGTGCAAAATTTAGCCAGTTATTGTGCTCAGCGTCAAATCCACCTGGTTCATATTTCAACCGACTACGTCTTTAAAGGTGATAAGGGTAGTCCATATTTGACTACCGATTCTTACTCTCCTCAAAGCGTATACGGTGCGTCTAAAGCCGAAGGTGAGTCTATCCTTAAGAAAACAGTTCAAAAAAACTACACCATATTTAGAACTTCCTGGGTTTATTCCTGTTTTGGCAATAATTTTGTGAAAACCATGCTACGCTTAATGAGTGAGAAGCCTGAACTAGGGATAATTGATGATCAGATAGGTTCTCCGACATGGGCGAGAGGATTAGCATCTGCTTGTATTTATGCTATCGAAAACTCCATTGACGGTGTACACCATTGGAGTGACTTGGGGGTTGCAAGTTGGTATGATTTTGCCATGGCTATACAGGAAATCGCGATAGAAAAAGGCCTGTTATGTCAGAAAATAAAAATAAATCCTATACCGACTAGCGCTTATCCTACGACGGCTAAAAGACCTAATTATAGTGTATTGGACAAAACCAGTTTATTTAACGAGTTTTCTAAACTAGAAAAGGCCCACTGGCGAAACCAATTATCTGATATGCTTGAGCAGTTTAGACGTATTGAGAATTAGGAATAGAAATAAAAATGAATAAAACTCTTTTGGTGACCGGTGGCGCCGGGTTTATTGGCGCTAATTTTGTACATTACTGGATGAAAACATATCCACAAGACAAAGTTATTGTAATTGATGCGCTTACTTATGCGGGAAACAGGGAGAATTTGGAATTAATAGAGGATAGCTCTCAGTTTGAATTTGTTCACGGTGATATCTGCAATACTTCACTTGTAGAGAAACTAATAGACAAACATAAGATTGATACCATCGTACATTTTGCTGCGGAGTCCCACGTTGATCGTTCGATTACCGGCCCGGATGCTTTCATAGAAACCAATATACTTGGGACTTATAGTTTATTAAAAGCGGCTAAACTGAAGTGGCTCGATGAGCCTAAAGCTAAAGGAATTGAAGCCGCTGTTCATCGTTTTCATCATGTTTCTACTGATGAAGTCTATGGTACTTTGGGGCCAAATGACCCTGCATTTAAAGAAGATACAGCTTACGCACCAAACTCACCTTATTCTGCAAGTAAAGCAGCAAGTGATCATTTGGTCAGGGCTTATCACCACACTTATGGTCTCGAAGTTACTACGTCAAACTGTTCAAATAATTATGGGCCATATCACTTTCCTGAAAAATTAATTCCGCTGGTGATTACCAATATTTTAAACAATAAACCTCTTCCAATTTATGGCGATGGTCAACAAATAAGGGACTGGCTATATGTTGAAGATCATGCAAGAGGAATTGATTTGGTTATCAATAAAGGACAAGTTGGCGAAAACTACAATATTGGAGGGCACAATGAGTGGGCCAATATTGATATTGTAAAAACTATTTGTAACTTGATGAATGATGCTTTTGAGAGTAACCCTGCATTAGCTGAAAAATACCCAAACGCGATTGCAGTAGCTAGTGGCAAGGCAGAGTCATTAATTACATATGTGGAGGATAGAGCTGGCCACGATAGAAGATACGCTATCGACGCGACGAAAACTAATAATGAACTTGGATACAAACCTGCAGAATCCTTTGAAACGGGAATTGAAAAAACGATTTGGTGGTATCTGGACAATAACAGTTGGTGGGAGAAGTTAATTGGAGAAAAAAAATAATAATTACTCTAAAGTTATGTTTCTATTTCCGAAGACCAAAACAATTACAATGATTAAACAAATAATTGCATCAAATGAGTTTGATCATAGATTTTATAATAATGAGTACGGATATAATTTAAGTGAGAAAAAAGCGGTAGAGCACTATATATTGTTTGGTGCCTCAAGAGGTCTCAATCCCAACAATAACTTCTCAACAAAGGACTATATTAAAATGTATAAGGACGTCGAAGAGAGTGACATTAACCCTTTTTATCATTTTTTGAAATATGGGAAGTCTGAAGGACGGTTTGCGACTCAACGCCTAAAACAACTAAAAACTGAAGAACAAATAATTGTAGATACCATATGTCAGTCGGCTTTGTTCGATTTGGAGTTTTACCAAAAGCAGGTCGGTCAACAGTTTGATGACAAGATTAACGCGGCTCTTCACTATTTGAGAGAGGGGGCAAAAGAGGGGTATGATACGCACCTTCTCTTTTCGACGAGCTATTATTATAAAAAAAATTTGGATGTGAGTGCGAAAAAATTAAACGCACTACATCATTTTCTCGTGTTCGGTTCTAGAGAACTGAGGACTTGTTGTGAATTGTTTAAACCAGAGTATTTTCTAAGTCAGTTGACTGGCGACGAGTTAGACTTGGCTAAAGTTTCTCCGCTGGAGTATTTCCTAAAGAATCCAAAATCTGCCAAGCCATTTGCATTGTATGATCATAAGTACTATGAAGTGCAAGTAGGTAGAAAGGTTTCCAACGCTTTGGTTAACTATCTGAAAGGAGGGTATAAACAAGGTTTCTCATTACACCCTCTTTTCGATAACGATTATTATCTCGAAAATAACTCATTAATGGATGAGGTCCCGTTAATAAGCTATCTTAAATCTAATGACAAGTACATAAGAGTACACCCGTTGTTTGATCCGACTTACTATGTAGCCAGGCATAAAGGTGTAAGAGATTTAAGTTATGATTTGTTATCTCATTATATTGCATGTGGTAGTAAATTGAATTTTTGGCCGAATCCTGTTTTCTGGCCACAACATTACACTTCTCAAGTTAAACTTGAAGAGCTGGAATGCTTTGATTCTCACTTAACACACTATGTCTTAAAAGGAGACAAGGTTGGCGTTGAGCCAAACCCATGGTTCAATCCTGTATTTTACCGCGACATGTATTCGTTTATTTCCAAGTTGGGCATCACTTCTTTAGAACATTATCTTCAGGACGGATGGAAGGATCATTTCTTACCATCGGATAAATTCTTTCCCAAATATGTGAAAAGTCGTTATCAAATCCCCAATGATGTCGAGCCACTTCATTTTTATATGGAAAATATTATGGGGGATGTAACTTGTCCACCATATGCATGGAGAGATGATGGACCAGAATATATTCAATGGGAAACGGTAAAAGCACATTTTTCAATAGCGGAAGAAAAGCAGCGAACCCCAAAAGTTAGTATCATAATTCCCGTATATAATAACTTTAGTTACACACTGCGCTGTCTCTATTCAATTGCGATATCTGTTGACGCGACTGACTATGAAGTAATAATTGCAGATGATAAATCGACAGATGAAACGTTTTCCAAACTTTCACAATTATCTAATGTTAAATATATTCTGAATGAAGAGAATCTAGGTTTTCTCTTATCATGCAATAATGCAGCTAAAGCTGCAAAAGGTGAATTTTTATTTTTCTTAAATAATGATACTGCTGTAATTGATGGCTGGTTGGACAATTCAGTTAAAGTATTCGAAGAGAATGAGCAGGTGGGCTTAGTAGGATCTAAACTTCTATTCCCAAATGGAATTTTGCAAGAGGCAGGTGGGTTGTTGTGGCACGATGGAGCAGCTAATTACGGAAAGTGGGATGATCCAAACAGACCTGAGTATTCATATCTTAGAAAATCAGATTATATATCGGGAGCGGCGATACTTCTGAAGACAGCTCTTTGGGAGACTGTTGGTGGGTTCGATAATAGATATGCGCCCGCTTACTGTGAAGATAGTGATCTTTGTTTGACGATTCGAAATATGGGATTGAAAGTTTTGCTTCAACCTGAGTCCAAAGTAGTTCATTTTGAAGGAGTAAGTTCAGGAACTGACCTATCTACCGGAATCAAGAAATATCAAGTTATTAATAGCCAAAAACTTAATGAAAAGTGGATTAGGCTTCTAAAGAGTAATGGTAGCTCAAAAGACTTTTCTGTAAATGATGTTGGTAGGAGTAATGCTCCAAAGTTGTTAATAGTTGATGCGATATTTCCAACCCCAGATCAGGATGCAGGTTCTTTAACAGTCTGGTATTACCTTAAGATTTTTAGAAACTTGGGTATGGATATTACGTTTATTCCAACGAACCTAAATTATTCTCCCGGCTATGTTGAGCAATTGCAAGCAATCGGCGTAAGATGTCTGTATCGACCTTATGTTTCAAATTTGGAAGAGTATTTTCTTAATGTTAAAGAAAATTTCGATATAGTTATGCTTTATCGAGTTTGGGAAGGCGGTAGATTAATTGAGTTAGTCAAGAAGAAATTACCTCGAGCGAAGATTATTTTCGACACAGTTGATCTGCATTTCGTAAGAGAAGAAAGGGAAGCAATGTTAGAGACTAAAGAGGATGTTTCAAGAGCAAAATTAGTAAAAGCCGCTCAAACAAAAAGTAGGGAATTATACTTGCTTGAGGCAGCAGATACTTCAATTGTGGTTTCTTACTACGAAGAAAAATTCCTTAAAAAAAGTTTTAATATCAAAAACACAACCGTTCTCCCTATAATTTTAGATGTGCCGGGATGTAAAAGAGGATTTGATGATAGAAAAGATATAGCTTTTATAGGAGGGTACCAGCATACGCCTAATGTAGACGCAGTTTTATATTTTTTTGAAAACATTTGGGCTGAGGTGAAGCGTTCTATACCAGGAATTAAATTTTACGTAATCGGAAGCAAACCAACTAAAGAACTGTTAAGGCTATCGGAAAAAGATGAGGATATTATTGTAACTGGTTTTGTAGAAGAGCTCGATCCCTATCTAGATAGATTAAGGTTAACAATTGCACCGCTGAGGTTTGGTGCGGGAATCAAAGGGAAAGTTGGAAGCTCCCTCAGTTACGGTGTTCCCTGTATAACATCCAAAGTCGCTTCAGAGGGAATGGGGTTAAAGAATGGCAGAGATATTCTTATGTCTTCCACAGACGAAGAGTTTGTTCAAAACCTTCTGAGTGCCTATAGCGATAAAGTATTGTGGGAGAAACTCTCCACTAATGGAATTCAATTCGTTAAAGAGAATTATTCGGTTGAAGTAATGACGACCAAATTGTCTAACCTGCTCTACAAAATTAATGCCAAACCTTTTTCCTCAGTTAACCCTTTCTCTGGTCAAGAGGAAGTTTTTCGACTTACCGAAGAGGGACCTACTAATAACTGGTTGTGTTCGCTTAATAGCCTGTTAACGGATCGAATGGTCGCAAAAAAATTAATCTCTTTCGCCAACATTATAACTCATTCAAACAGTGAATCTTTTGATTCTGCGACTAAAAAGCTGGAGTCACATAGCATTCAGTTCGACTTTATTAACTCCAAGACGAATATTCTATCAAGAGAACTATTTTTGAATTTTAATTTGAGATTGGGGGGGGGCTCATCGATTATAGATAAGACCATTGCAATTGGTGCGTTTGAGGCTAAAGATATAGAAGAACTAAAGAAGCTGATCGTAAAAGGGAATAATTACTATCGTATATATCTAGCGATTGACGGAACAAAGATTAGCAAAATGAATTTTGAAAAGCTGTTTTTATCTTTGCATAAATACTTTGATGGATTAAATCTTGACTATTCGATTGAACAGGATGATTCGCTAGCTTTCTTGGGTAAAATGCATTGTTTAGTGACCATTCGTAATCAGAAAAAGTAGTTGTTTAATCTGTTTTTTGTATTGAGACATTAATAAAGTATTGATGTCGGCAATTAATTGTGACTATAAGTTTAGAGGTATAATATGAAAATCAGAAGTAAAGCTCCTCTAAGGCTAGGTTTGGCTGGAGGTGGGACAGATGTATCTCCTTATAGTGATGAGTTTGGGGGATGTGTTTTAAATGCAACGATTAACTTATTCGCCAATGCTTATATTGATCAAGAAGTTAATGGTAATGAAGTCGTTTTTGAAGCAAAAGATCTCGGAATCAGAGAAGTAATTGATTTACGAAAACCTTTTTCAATAGAAGGAAAATTACTACTACATCGTGCAGTATACATTAGGGTCATGAGAGACTTTAATCACGGGCATTTGTTACCGCTAAGAATAATCACTGAGTCGGATGCACCTCCTGGTAGTGGTTTAGGATCGTCGTCAACAATGGTTGTAGCCATTCTTGAAGGGTTAAAACAGTTGCTGTCTCTGCCTTTGGGAGAATATGATGTAGCTCACTTAGCCTATCAAATAGAGCGGAACGATTGTAGTTTAGCTGGAGGCAAGCAAGACCAGTACGCTGCAACTTTTGGAGGCTTCAACTTTATTGAGTTCTATAAAAAGGATAGAGTAATCGTAAATCCGTTAAGAATTCGAAAAAATATCATTAATGAACTTGAAGCAAATCTTATTCTATACTACACAGGCAAGTCTCGTCATTCAGCAAAAATAATTGATGATCAAATGAAGTCGATAAGAGGTGAAAATATTCGAAGACTGGAAGCAATGCATAATGTGAAAAAGTCTGCTTTCAGAATTAAAGAGCATTTATTTAAAGCAAATATTGAGGAACTCTCGCAGGAGTTCAAGTTGGCATGGGAAGCAAAAAAAGCGACTTCTTCATCGATTGCAAACCCACTAATTAATGATATTGAAAATTGCGTACTAAATTGTGGCGCCAAATCACTGAAAATATCTGGGGCTGGAGGCGGAGGTTTTATGATGGTTTTCGTAGAACCAGAACGTAGAGTTGAGGTAATTCAGCAATTGAAGAAGTTTGGAGGAGTGATACACAAATTTCAATTTACGCGCGAAGGAGCTTATTCTTGGACAATTTAGATTTTATTAATAACTATCTTGATAGTTCAATATCAGTTAAAACCAAAATCTTAGCAAGTGACTCTATTAAGAGCACAATCTCTTTAGTTGCTGAACGCATCATCTGTTGTTTTAAGAGTGGGGGGAAAGTGGTTTTAGCAGGAAATGGCGGTAGTGCAGCGGATGCTCAACACATAGCTGCAGAGTTTGTGAGTCGTTTTCTTTTTGACCGTCCAGGGTTACCCTCTATTGCGTTAACTACTGATACATCAATGTTAACAGCTATTGGAAACGACTATGGTTTCGAAAGTCTTTTTTCCAGACAAGTTCAAGCACAATGTCAAAATGGCGACGTATTTATCGGCATAAGTACTTCAGGGGAATCAAAGAATATTATTAATGCGGTAGAAGAAGCCAAAAGAATTGGAGTAACGACGGTGGGGCTATGTGGTTCAAGTGGTGTATTGAACGATAGCTGTGATTATACCATAGGAGTACCCTCAGATTGTACGTCATATATACAAGAGTCACATATTTGTATAGGCCACATGATTTGTGCAATTGTAGAAAAAGTTCTTTTTACAAAGGCTGAATAAATGTTCGAAGCGGTTGTTTTGGCGGGAGGTAAAGGGAAGCGATTAAAATCCATTACTGGAGATACTCCCAAACCGATGGTAAACATTAACGGCACTCCCTTTCTTTATCTTTTGATGAGGAGGCTAGAGTCTTTCGGCTGCAAAAAGATTATATTGTCTCTATGCTATAAAGCTGATTTTATAATCGAACGTGTAAATCTAGACTCTCCAGTTAAATGTGAAGTTTCTTTTAGCGTTGAACAAAAGCCGTTAGGGACGGGGGGAGCTATTAAACAGGCATCAAAAAGCGTAACTTCAAATAACTTCTTAGTGCTTAATGGAGATACCTATTTGGATATCGATTACAGTAGCTTGATTAAGCAGTCAAAACCTCTACAAAATTGTATATGCTTGGTTAAAGTTAACGAAACAGGTCGTTACGGTAAAGTTGAGCTTGATTCAGATGAACGTATAATATCTTTTACGGAAAAGTCTCAAAATGGCCCCGGTTTAGTGAATTCTGGAGCGTATGTTTTGAATACTAAATTGATTCAGAATATTGAAAAAGAAGCTTTTTCTTTTGAAAATGAGGTGTTGAGCAATACTTACAAAGATTTTTGTGTAGAAAAAGTAGATGTTTCGTTCATTGATATTGGGATTCCGGAAGATTACTTTAAGTTTTGCAAATTAATGCGAGAGTTGGAAGAAAAGTAAATATAAGAGTATATTTTATGAAAAAGAAACTATTTATAGCCGGATGTGCTCGTTCAGGAACCAGCGCGTTGGCGCATTTGATCGGCGTCAACAAAGACGTTGTAATGGGGATGGAAAGGTACGGAGAATTTTATAAAAAGGATGATTTTAGAATTGCGAATAATTTGTTCACAAAAGAACGTTTTTTGGATGTTAGAAATGGCGATACCTTTTACGATGATTTCGCAAAATTTCATCGGTGGGACTCGAATATTGAAAATAAACTAATTAACGGTTCTTACAGGTATATAGGGGACAAGAGACCAGAAATATACGAGGTTTATGACGAAATCTACAGTGTTTTTCCAGACGCTAAATGTATTTTTATCTATCGAGATTTATTTGAAGTAGCTGCATCCTGGAATAAAAGGGCTGAAGCAAAAGAAAATTGGCCAGCAACAAAAGATTTTAAAAAGGCTGTATTTGCATGGAATAATTCTTTACGACTGACATTGAGCGCTTTAGAACGTTATCCAGAAAAAATTGCGTGCGTCAACTATAGAGATGTTTTTATTGATAATAGAAACTTGGGTCCATTATATAATTGGTTAGAATTAGAGTTCGATCGGGAAACTGTTGAAAAGTATGAAAATATTCTTGCTAATTCATTGAGACTTCAAAAAGAAAGGAGCGAATACTCGTTATCAGCTGAGCAAAGAGCATTTTGTGAGTCAAATGCAGATTTTAGATTTGAATCTATGTTGGATGAAAAAAATATTCTGTTATAAACAGGGATGTCAAAGATGAATTACGAAGAAAGAATCAAAGCGCAAATTGAACAATATGATAACGTGGAGGATATGCACGGGCAACTTTCTTCTATAATAGACTACTGGAAACGAAAGCACTTTAAGCCTATTTTTGAAAAAGTTACAGGAGTTAAAAACCATATTGAATTCTATGCAGTGCCGTTCAAGCGAAGCATTGATAAATCAAACACGAAACGTATTATTTCTCTCGGAGCGGGTAATGCGGCAGTGGAAATACAAGTAGTAAAGAAACTATTGGAATTAGGATGTGATAACTTTAGTTTTGAAATTCTAGAATTATCGGAGCATCAAATAAAAAGAGCTCACGAAAACATCGAAAAAGCTGGAATGGTAAAGTATTTTATAGTTAGTCAAGGAGACTTTAATTCCTGGCAACCCAACACACAATATGCTGGAGTTATGGCACATCATGCTCTGCATCATGTAATGGAACTTGAGCATTTATTTCAAGCAATAAAACTAGGTCTCGAACCTCAAGGTGTATTCGTTACATTTGATATGATCGGTGCAAAAGGTCACGCGAGATGGCCTGAAGCATTAGAGTTTGTTGAAAAAATATGGGCATTTTTACCCGAAAATAAGAAGTATCATCACCTATTGCGTAAAGAATTCAAAGAATTTTATAATCATGATTGTTCTGACAGAGGATTTGAGGGTATTAGGGCCCATGAAATTTTACCTCTGTTAGTTGAGTTTTTTAATTTTGACACATTTTTAGGGTATGGAAACTTAACCGATGAGTTTATTAGTAGAGGATATGGTGCAAATTATGATACTTCTAATAGCAAAGACTTAGCTTTCATTGACTTTTTAGAGTTTTTAAACTCAGTATTACTTGATTTGGGTTATCTAAAGCCTACCAAGATGGCCGCGATATTAACAAAGCATGATGTGTCCAAAACCAAATGTTATAAAAATTTAACTCCTGAGTTTTGTATTCGACCACCGTTTGATTGAGAGCAATGAACATTCGCGCTAAATTATCATTAGTTAAACGGATTACAAGGAAAACTTACGTTACTGTGACAGAAAAAACAAGAAAGTCTAAGGTAGTACTTCTGATAGGAATGCACAGAAGCGGAACTAGCATGCTAATGGCTGGCTTGAATAGCTGTGGTCTGGAAGTTGGCGAAAACCTGATGGGAGCGGGCAAGGGCAACCCTAAAGGTCACTGGGAGGATATGGATTTTGTCTCTCTCAATAACAAAGTACTCTCTGTCTTAGGTTTAGAGTGGAATTCGCTTGGAACTATCGATGAAGCGCTTTGGGCTAAAGCAGAGTTTGAGGGGCTCATATTAGAAGGGAGAGAGTTGATCAATTCCCGGCTGGAGGAGTTCGCCAGCGTATTTTCTTTCAAAGATCCCCGAACAATCAGAGTGCTGCCGTTTTGGCTTAAAGTCGCAGAAACGGCAGAATTTGAGTTAGAATTTATTTTTTCCTTCAGAAATCCCGTCGATGTTTGTCGCTCTTTGGGTAAGAGAAATCAGGCGCCTTATATGCTCAGCCAGCTTTTATGGCTGCACCACAACCTGGATTATCTGGAAAAACTGCTGGATGGCAGGAAAAACGTGACCTTTGTTGATTTTTTCGATTTTTGCAAAAGCCCGGAACAAGAGCTAACCAGACTATCCAAAGCACTAAACCTCGACGCAAACGCCGAACAAATACTGAAATTTAGCGAGGAGTTTTATGATCCTGCATTGGTTTCCTATTTAGCAGATCCTTATTCAATTTCTGCGAATGAAAGTATTTTATCCATCTGCTTCGATACCTATCGAATATTTCGGCTACTTGCCAGAGACAGAAAACCCGAAAATAACTGGCTAAATGTTGTACAATCATGGAAGGTGGCAGCTCCTTTGTTAGCGCAACAGTTCAAAGTTTTGAATAGCATTCATCAAAATCAACTGTCCAAAAAATAAGCTATCTCACGCGAATTTTACTCTGTCCCGCAACTTTATTTAAACGCTCTATAAAAATCTTTAAATAACAGTATCTTAGCGTTTACTTTTGTTTTATCGAATCCTGATGAGCATTAACAAACCTGGAACCAAAACGCAGATTTGAGGTTTCGAAAGACTCTGAGCTGTATCAGGCACACAGGCTTATTAAAATATTTCTCATCCCGTCAAAAAATACCTCAGAAACGATTCAAAATAAGGTAGAATATGCGCGATTTTGAGATTTGGTTGCCTTTTTATTGAGCATGTAACGGATTTTCCCGTTTGACTGGCTGAAATGAGGTGCTGCGATTAATTGTTTAGAGTTTCTCATGAGAAATTCGATTGTGTTTTTGACAGCGGCCGATTTCTCAGACATTTCTCGTTAGCTTTGGATTGTTATTGAGATATCAATCAAACAATTGGTTGGATTACACGGCCACAAGGCTAGAACTAGCTAGCGCCGTTAGAGCACTACAATATCGCGCAATATAGTCTTTCGGGAATCACCAGGCTGTTATTGCCAGTGTTCGATTAATGAACAGTTAACAAGGTTGCGTACCGGTGTCTTCGATAACCGGATAGTTGTAGCCATAGTTATTACTAATAATATTCTGACAAACTCAAATAGTTTGTTTGGCATATACAATTTTTGACTGGGTAAGATACGTTGAAATTAGAAGAATTTGGATATAATTTTCTTGGACCGATATTAAGCGAGTATTTTTTTCGAGTTTTTGAAAATCTTGAAAAGGAACATGAGATATTCTGCTTGGCAAGAGAAGGCTATTTTTTTAAAAAAATCATCGATCAACTAAAGTCCGAAGAGTTGATAGATGAGAAAGTAAAGGCAAAATACCTTACAGTATCCAGAGCAGCTCTCTTCCGCTTCTGTGTTGCTGATGCCAATACTTGGGCCTATTCACTTTCGCCCAAATTTAAAGGCAGCTTTTCCAGTCTATTGCATTTTCGTTATGCAATAAGCGAACAGGATGTTAATGCTATTGTCAGTGCTCAAGATCAGGAAGTCGAAATAGTCTTGCCCGATGATATGTTCATAGCTGAAGAGTTACTAAGAAAGTACCAAGCTCAATTTCAAGAAGTCGTTAAAAAGTCGTTAAATGCCTATAAAAGTTATCTTGAAGATATTGGTTTTATGGGCTCGAATAGCCCAGTCGTTTTAGATATCGGTTATTCAGGTACTATCCAAAAGTTACTTTGTCATATGACATCAAAAGACATTAGCGGTTTTTATTTTATTGCCAGCAAGCCTGGAGTTCATGCGATTGGTGATTGTAAGGCAACAATGAAAGGCTTGTTTCACGAAGGCATTAAGATAGGTGATGGACACATTATGTTGGATCGTTCGTTATTTATCGAAAGCCTACTTACCGCGCCAAATGGTCAGTTAATCGATGTTGAATTTAACCACTTACCAGATGGTGAGAAATACAATTTTTATTATGGTGCTCAAGCAAGCACTCAGAAAAATTTCTTTTTACTTGAATCGGTCATGAAAGGGGCTATTAAAGCAGTCATCGAAAACTTCAGATTTAATGTGAGATTTAATGCTCAAGAACTCGATCATATTTTTGAGCCTTACGTTACTAAACCATTGGTGATGCCTGGAGGCGTTAAGCATTTATTTGAAATCGATGACGCTATTTCCGGGAATGGGAACATCTCATCAAAACAATTATTTAAAATCTAAAACTTAGAGAAATTGGTAAAAAGAGTATTTAAACTTGAAAACTTTAGTTAGAGCACTTCGAAGAAGGGTGCGTGCATTTAGACAGATCGTAACAAAACCATCAGCGATGAAGCTCTATAAAAAAGCAACAGTAATGAAGTTGTTTGATAACGAGTATTATCAGGAAAAATATGGTCGGTTTAGTAGTCCTTATGCCGCTTTTTCTGATTACCTTGAAAAATCGAGCTTTGCAAATATCAACCCTTCGAAGAGTTTTGATACGGAATACTATTTAAGGACCAATCTTGATGTATATCATGCCTGTACAGGAGCCTTACAACATTACCTAAAGCAAGGAGAGATTGAAGAGAGAAGTATAAACGATGAAATTTCTCGCTGGTCTCCTAAAGGTGAGCTTCATCCAGAAGGAAGTGTTAACGGCTGGCAAGAGCAAAAAATTGCCATATGCTTGCATATATTTTATGACGACTTTATCGATAAGTTTGCACAGTGTCTCGTAGACTTTCCTGCCAATGTAGACCTATTTGTCGCTGTGAAAGATGATTTAATGAAAAAACGCGCTATTAAAGTGTTTTCCAAATTGTCTCGCGTCAAAAATGTTAAAGTTGTTGTCGCGCCGAATCGAGGTCGAAATTTTGGGCCTTTGTTGGTCGAGTTCTCTAAAGAACTGCTCAATTATGATCTTATGTGCCATGTTCATTCAAAGAAAAGTCTATATTCAGGTCGAGAGCAAAGTCAATGGTCTAACTATCTTAACCAGTATTTGCTTAAAGATGTTCATGTTATTACCACGCTTTTAAAACTCTTTAAACAAAATGATGAACTTGGTATTTACTATCCGACATCATTCTGGATGATGCCATCATGGGTTAATCATTGGACATGCAATAGGCCTTTTGTAAATAAGTATTTTCGTGATTGGGATATTACCCTTAATGGCGATTTTCTTAACTATCCCGTCGGTGGAATGTTTTGGGCAAGACCGGCAGCGGTTCTACAGTGGTTGGCAAAAGATTACCAGTATGAAGATTTTCCTGAAGAGCCTTTACCAGCTGATGGCTCGTATCTTCATGCTATGGAGAGACTTGTCGGTTTACTTGCGGAGAAAAATAGCTACAAACAGTTTTTTTATCACCCTCAGTCTGGAAAATTCACTAAAGACAAATCTTATATTTATATAAATTATGCTAAGAGCGAAAGTAGTCTTAATAATGATTTGAGTGGTGCAGATATCGTTTCTTTTGATGTTTTTGATACTCTATTGAGAAGAAAGTACTTTGTACCTGATTATGCAAAGTTAAAGCTTGGAAAAGTGCTCTCTGAAAAAGGTGTAGTTTCATCGCCAACAGATTTCATTGAGATGAGAAATCAAGCGGAGCATAGGGTAAGGCTGGAAAAACAATTTCAAAGTGACGTCATTATAGACGAGATTTATGAAGAGCTGGGTAAAGTATTTAAATGGTCGGAAGTAGAGCAAGAAGAATATCTGCAATTAGAATTTGAATTCGATCTCGATATGTGCCTCGCAAAAAATGAAATGGTTAATTTGGCAAACACGCTTTCGCATAATGGAACAGAAATTTGGTTGATTACTGATACATACTACAGACAGAGTCATATTGAAAAAATGCTTAAGAAAATAGGTCTTGTCTCGCCTTGCAAACTATTCGTTTCATCTGCTATGGGAATGCGAAAAGATAATGGGACCATGTGGAATCATATACGGAGCCTGACAAAAGATAATGGTAAGAGCTATATTCATGTGGGGGATAATGTCAGAAGCGATTCTCAGTTATGTGGAGACCTTGGGATGATGAATGTGCACATATTGAATCCATATGACAAGTGGATTGCGGCTGGGTTTGATGATGTGTTGTCAGGACCGATCGATGAGAAAAAAACGATTAAGTGGGGTCGACTAGTATGCAACTTTGGACGATATCCTTTCTTTGGAGAATAGAAAGATGCAAATCATCATACATCCTGGACATCCTAAATGCGGGTCTACATCGATACAGAGAGCACTGCTAAGAAATCGACATAAACTGGCAAAGAAAAATACATATTTTCCGGATAATAATTTTGTTTTTTCGTTTGAAAAAGACTGCAATTTGAGTGCAGATACGCCGCGTTTGTACTTCAAGAATATTCATTTGTGTCAGAATGAGAGCTCTCTTGAAGAAAGGCTTATAGAATTTGAAAAGCGCTTGATTGAAATAAAAGGATTCGAAGAGAAATATAACTGTAAAAAAATCATTGTTTCCGCTGAAAATCTGGTCAATAGACTAGGTGGTGCTTATGGTAGAAAGGTTCACGAGTTATTTGCCAAACATTTTAATGATATAAAAATCGTTTATTTTATCCGGTTGCAAGAAGACTTTATTCTTTCTGCCTGGCAACAATGGAGTCATAAAGATGGGACAACAATTGAAGATTTCGTTAAGCAGTCAATTAGACAGAGTGTACCAAATTATTTAAATGTAAGTCGTTTTTTTGCTAGTTGCTATGGCCAAGATAAAGTTAAGGTTGTGCCATTACATCCTGACGCTTTAACAAATGGAAATTTGATAGAAGAGTTTATGTTGCAGGCTGGGGTTGATGCAAAGGAGCTGAATACAAAGAATGTTGTTTTTAACGAAACCTTGAATCCCTATTTGTGTGAAGTGTTGTCTGAAATGAACGGAGTCTACAGCTCTATTCATGACCCATTAGTTAAGAAGACGCTATTGAAATTTACTGGAAATGCTAAAGCTCTTTCTGATAAAGCACCACAGTTCTTAAGTTTGTCATTGCGAGAAAAGATACGGAATCACTTTGATAAAAGTAATAAGATTCTTCACCGCGAGTTTTTAGAAGAATACAGGTTCGAGTCAATCTTCCAGCCAAAAGATGTCAGTGAAACAGGCCAGAATGACCGTGAGAATCAATATAAAGAGATTATCAAAGCGCTTATATCGCCGGCACTAATAAATAAAGAGTGATTTAAATTGTTAAGAAAAATTGCGATAAAAAAACCTCAAAACTGTGATGAGCGACTTACATCTCTTTATGATTTTGCACAAGCTAAATATCAATTTACGGTTGATTTTTTAGTCGATTTGGCGCTTTTTTTTGAAGTTCATGACTTAATGATGGCGAAAAAAATAATAGCAGCTGCACGCGAAGTTCGCCCAAACGGTAAAAGAATTCTTCAGCTTGAAAAACGTATTCACGCAAAAGTTGCAAAGCAGCTGGAACAAGGAGTTGAAGATGAAGGAGAAATTCAAGCTCAATTTCAGTTAAGAGATATTGTTAGAAGGATGAGCGAAAATGGAATGCTTTTGCGTGATACATATCGATTCCTTGATTTAGACAAAGATAACTCAAACAGTCGATATGCAATCGGAGATACTTTATCGGGATTTAATAGCAGTAGTTTGAACGCATTTTTAATGCCATATTTAAGAGCTGAAACTCACTATCTTGAAGTTAATCCTGACCAAAATTGTTTACTACGGCCCGAAAATGAAGTTAGAACTAAGCTTCTACACGCAGTGAATACGGCTAGTCCATTTTCTTTTATTCGTATTGGTGACGGAGAGTCGGCGTTTCTTACGACAAATCTGGGAGACAAAGAAAAAGCAGATCAGAATTGCATGTATGAATCTTGGTATGGACATTCAAAGTTTACCGAAAAGGATCGTTTATCCTTTAATAGTTTATTGGTTGAAGCGATTGAAAGCGCTGATATTCTTGGAATACCAGATTTAGGCCATCAATTATCAGATTTTGAAATTAAAGAGAATCGCTATAGACGAGGGTATACAAGAGCAAATGGTTTGGTGATTGATTTTCCTCATAAAGTATATTGTTCAGCTTATGTTAATCAGCATTTGCTAAAAAATAGCTTCTTTGATGATCTTTTTGAAAACAAAAATATTAATGTGTCGGTAATTTCTGGTCATGACGAAAGTAAAGTCAGAGACGCATTTGTAGAAAAGTACAAAGCTAAAATAAGCAATTTTATTAAAGTGCCTACTCAGCATAAATTTGCCGATAAGTTTAAATACGAGATTAGGGAGGCACATTATCCAACAGCTTTTGAGAGAATTTGTTCTCAGATTAACGTGTCAGACTTGTCTGGTGAATTATTTCTTGTCGGTGCAGGGTTACTCGGAAAACATTATTGCCATTTAATTAAACAATCAGGCGGAGTCGCTCTCGATGTAGGGAGCGTTATTGATTACTTGCTGGGATTTCGTACTCGAAAATATATGTAAAGGACTGAATAGGTAGATAGGACCCATAATATGACAGACAAAACGCTATATTTACACGTAGGCTGGTCTAAGACAGGCACTTCAGCTGTGCAAAATGCGATAAATTCAAATAGTGAACTATTTCTAAAGAAAGACATTTTGTATCCTAAGTCTGTGCAGTGGAATGATCATTCCCATCATAAGTTTGCATTAGCATTTAATGAGACGTCTGGTTATTCGTCTGAATTCACTTTGAATGATGCTATTTCCGCAGTAGAAAAAGAGTTGTTAGAGTCAAATTGTCAATCAGTTCTGATATCATCGGAGCTCTCACCTTTCTATTTTGACTTTAAAGAGTTTCGCAATTTTGTAGACCGAAATTTTAATAATGTAGTGGTGATTTTTTCTTTACGCTTACAGTCAGAGCTGATTTTATCGCTTTTTAATCAACTCGTGAAAGATCCAAATGTACGCTATCCGGGCTCTATTTTTTCGTTGACAATGGCTAATATAGAGTGGATGGACTATTACAATACAGTAAAAAAATGGGAAGCTGTTGTTGGTAAGGAAAATATAAAAATATTTCTTCACTCCAAGCATATTGTAGGTGATTTTTTAGACTTTTTTACAATTGAAAAACAGGTTCGAAATACTAAGGATAGTAAAGAGGTCAATGTCTCGGTCCCTAATCAGCTTTTGCCTGCAATTAAGCAAATTAATGTAAATGTTGTAGATCCTGTACAATATAAGAAAAATCTGGATGAAGTTATCGCTCAGTTTAACTCGATAGCAGAATTGCGAACTCCAGGGATTTTATACAGTATTCCGGAACAGAGAATGCTAGACAATTATTATAAAGTTTCAAACTCAAAACTTGCTAAAGAGTATTTTGGTCGAAATGAGCTTTTTGAAGCCAAGCAGTACAAGCCTGTTATGTTTACTCCACTCGCTGTTTTGCGACAATTATCAAAATTAAATAAAGCTGATTAATTAAGGGGTTTAATAGTCTCGTGAACGACGATATTAAGGTAAAAATTGTCGCAATTGCTAAAGATGAGGGGGCCTACATTGCTGAATGGGTATTCCATCATTTGTTCATTGGTGTTGATGCAATTGATGTTTACATAAATCGAACGACAGACAATTCATTTGAGGTAATGGATAGAATCAATAAAGAGTATCCGCAGGTTAATTGTTATTCGGCTGATTGGACGGATTATTGCCATCCTCAAGTAGGAAAACATTTGCAATATGTTGTTTATGGAAAAGCTTTTGAAGAAAACCGTCTTTCTAAAGAGTTTGATTATATTCTATTTATTGATGTTGATGAATTTTGGTTTTCTAAGGGGCTAAGAAAGAATATTAAGGAAATTATTCGAGCTGCAAACAAGCCCATTGCAATGGTCTTTCAGTGGATTAATGAAATGGGGGAGGAACCTCCATTTAGAAAGTTAGGACAAACTGTTAAAGGTTTTTTACATCGAAATGTCAAAACGATGCTTCATAGAAATGCTCCAGTTAAGAAACTGATGCTACACTATTCGGAGCTCGATAACGGTAAGGTAGGAGTATTTTGTGACAACCAGCAGTTTGAATCTGAAGAAAAGCAAAGTCAGTTGTTGAAGAAAGAGCTTAGTAAGTTAAGAGATGTCATGATTATTCACCGCAATAATCGTTCAGAGATAGAATATGTTTCTTTACTTTCAAGAGGCAGGCCTTCAGATGATATCCCGATAAAGCTAAATAGACATGGGTATAATGTGGGTAAAAAGTTGATTCGACTTGAGTTAGAAGCAGACGTTTTTCAGCGATATAGAAAAGAACGGGAATTGTTTTTCAAGCGCTTGGATATTGAAACCATAATAAAAGAAGGTCAGCTGTTTGTATTAAAGCGTGCTGAAAGATGTATTGATTCAATAGATAAAGTTTTACAAAACCATCCACAAGAAACGAGGCGTGTTTTTTGCAATGTTAATTACAAGTCTGTGGTAGAGAAGTTGGCAATAAAGGCTCATGCAGAAAATTCCAATGTTTCGAAAGATTCCCAAGATGAAGAGCAGTTTATCCCAACTTTTTTTTCATGCTTAAATGCATTGTTCAAGAAAGATGCTAACTATCTTAGAGATACTGCCACATATTTCGAAACAAGAAGTCTTTGGTTGGCAAATTTCTTTATTAGAAGGGCTTTTTATGCGCGGCCCAATGGAGCCTTGATATTGAGAAAAATGCAGCGATATGCACTATTGAGAAGTCGTAAAAGTAGTAGTGAGTAATCAGAAAAAATGAATAAACCTACGTTATACCTACATATTGGGATGAATAAGACGGGGTCGTCTGCACTTCAGTATTGGTTCAATCAAAATAGAGAAGCGCTTTTGGATCGAGGGATACTCTATCCGAAAACAGGGATCTCTGGTGTCGCTCATTATGGTATCAGTGATATTTTAGGATTTACAGGGAAAAACAGGGAAGATGGTTTAGAGATAAACGACATTGATTATCTTAAAAGTTCTCTTTGCAAAGAAATTAATTCTTCATCTGCAAATAAATTGCTTATTAGTTCAGAGAACTTTGTTCTAAATAGGAGTCTAGTAGATGTTGAGTCTGCCTTTTCCGATTTTGAATGTAAGATTTTGGTTTATTTACGAAGACATGACTCATGGTTGGAGTCTGCTTACAATCAATCTCTTAAGATGGTGCATCAGCCAAAATATGGTAAAGGTATAGAAAAATTTATCGTAAACACTAATAAGAAGACGAAAAATGCTAATTACCGTTACTTGGTAGATAGGTGGGCTCGCGTTTTTGGGAAAGAGAACATTATTATCCGTCCATATGAGTCCAAGATAATGAGTTCAGGCATAGTGCCTGACGTTCTTGATATATTGGGTTTAAGAGCGGAAGAATTTTTCGCTTCAAATCTAAACAAAGTTAACGCTTCTCTTTCTAATAGGGCAAACGCGATTTTGGAAGTGGCACAGCGATCGGGACTTAGTAAAGAGCAAGTTAGCATTGTTTTAGATTATCTGAAGAAAACAGATGAAGTAAGACAGAAGGTAAGTCTTCTATCTCCTAAAAGAAGAAGACAAATAGTAAAGAATAATCAGAGTCAATATTCTTATTTATCAAAAAAATTTCTAAATGGTAAGCAATTATTTAGCGAACCTGTACCCATGGATGACGAATCATGGACGACGTTCAAGAGACCGAGTGAAGAAGAGATTGTGTCAGAAATATTAAAGGCTCTAAATGTGTCAAAGCATCAGTATTGAAATAGGTGAAAGTTAATGAGTTTTCTTAGTAGCAAATTGGTTGGTTTTTTTAATTCCAACGTAGGTAAAGAGGAACTATCTGTAGTAAGAGCAAGACAGATGGAGGAAAATAATGTATGGAAGCGCTGCTGGAAAGAACCTTTTGATCAGACGAAGTCGATTTTTATTCACATTCCTAAGGCTGCTGGGACAAGTATTTCACAATCATTATATGGCGAAAATACCTTTCACTTTACTGCCGATACGTATAACTTCTTACCTAGAGAAGATTTTAACGAGTATTTTAAATTTGCTTTCGTCAGAAATCCTTATGAAAGAATTCTAAGTACTTACAAGTATAGTTTTAAACAGTTTAAAGAACACCCTAAGACTTCAGTAGCTTTTGTTACACGTTTTAAAAGTTTCGAAAATTTCGTTCTAGAATGGGTTAATAGAAAAAATATCAGTAAACATTACTTTTTTTACACGCAAGAGCGATATATTTCAGATCAAACTGGAAAGTTACTGGTTGATTATATTGGAAAATTTGAAACTGTTGATGAAGATTTTAAGTTTGTTGCTCGAAAATTAAATATAGATAAGGAGCTAATGCATACAAATAAATCGCCAAAACGAAAAGAAGAGACTGTTTATACTGAGGATATGGCTAACAAAGTATTTAATGTATATAAAAACGATTTTATGTTGTTTGGCTATGATAAAGAATCGTGGAAAAATGTTGGACGCTAGTTGGACCGATGTTAAGCGATTTGTACAAGGGATCGTTGAGGAATTAACAAAGATTAATGTGCTTTTAGTATAGTTAAATGCAATAATTTCTACCAAAAATTTTAGGAAATTGTAAAGCGCGCTTACGTATCATTAATTAATGTGGAAAATGTAAATTCCAAGACAATAACAGATGAGTAGATGAATCTGTTAATGTAGATATTAAAATTGCTCTAGCTTTCCAAGGACTCTCTTAAGGATGATGGACTTTTAGGGGAGTTCCTAGTAGGTGTAATAAAATACTAAAACTTTCCTTTACAAGGAAATAAATTGGTTGAAGTTGTAAATAGCAGGATGAAGTCTTGCTCGATAAGTAGAATAATATAATGATGCTTAATAAGTTGAACGCTGTGCATAAAATCCAAAAGCTTAAACAAATTGCCATTTTAGCCGCCAAAATTGTTTTGGGTAATCGCTATTACTCGTTGAAGGCTTTTTTGTTTCAACGATATTCAAAATTTTCAATAGAGCGACCCAAAATATCTGAGTCTGGTTTTACAGGGTTTATAAACTTTGCCAATTATTTTAGTAGTACCGGGTGGGTGGTTGATTCTGAGGGTAAAGCCGTCAAGAACTTTGACTTATACATTGATGGAAATAAAGTTAGCTACTTCAAACAAGAAGTTTTTAGAAAAGATATTATCGACGCATTTGCACATGATGGTGATTGTGGATTTGAAATTCAGTTTTTAAATAACAATAACAGCTCCTTTAAGCCGAGCTCATATCTTTTGGAGATTAAGTGCTCAAAAACTCACAGGCTAATACATAGAACCCAAGTAAACTTCAGGTGCAAAAAAACTCAAAGCAGAAGGAGGAATAAGAGAACATCTGATGTTGTTTCTATGAATCTTACTAAAGAAGCGTCTGTTGAAGTTGATGTTGTTATTCCTGTCTATGCCGGAAGAGAGGTGACTCTGGACTGTATTAGTTCAGTTCTAGCTTCGAAAACAAAAATACCTTATCGAATAGTCATTGTTAATGATAAATCTCCAGAGCCTGATTTGGTTTCTGAAGTTAGAAGGATCACCGGAAGTAATAGCCGAGTAGTATTGCTCGAAAATGATTCTAATCTTGGATTTGTATGTTCGGTCAATAAAGGAATGAAGTATGACTTGTCAAAGGACGCCATTCTACTAAATTCTGACACATTGGTCTCGGACTATTGGTTAGACAAGCTAGTGTCAGCTGCTTATGCATTACCTGAAATTGCAACCGTTACTCCTATGTCCAATAATGCAACAATTTTTAGTCTTCCGATCCCTAATCCTCGAATTGATTATTCTGAACCTGCCTCTATCGATGAAATTAATAAGCTTCTTGAGAAAAATGCTAGCGGGAAGAGGATTGAAGTTCCTACAGCTCACGGCTTTTGTATGTACATAAAACGTAGCGTATTGGAACAGATTGGATATTTCGATGAAGAGAAATGGGGCAAAGGTTACGCAGAAGAAAATGACTTTAGTCGACGAGCAATTGATGCTGGTTATATCAATGTTGCTGCTTGTGATGTATACGTTAAACATGTTGGTTCAGTTTCTTTCGGCTCATCTGCAGCGGATAGAATTACCAAAAATCTACGTAAGCTGAACCGAATGTACCCAGATTATCTGCCTGCTGTTGAAACATTTATCAAGAAAGATCCGTTTAGAGCTCTTAGAAACAAAATTAATGAGCAATTATTAGATAATGCAAAAATAGAAGGAAGAAGGAAAGTGCTTCATGTTACTCACTCGTTAGGAGGGGGAACAGAGTACGCGATGCAATCAATAATTGAAGTGTCTTCAAAGTTTGAGGTTCAGAGCTATATTTTAAGAGCTGAACAAGGAGGGCGAGTCTGGATTCTACAAAATTGTCCCCAATCATTGTGTATGGAATTTGATTGTCTGACTGACCTGGAACAATTAATTGATGTGCTAAAAAAACTTGAAATCAACTTGATTCATTTTCATCAGCTGCTGGAATTTGACCGCCGCATATTTGATCTACCTAGATTATTGAACGTATCATACGATATTGCGTTGCATGATTACTATCTAATTTGCCCTAGAGTTAATATGCTGCGCGATAAAGATGAGTATTGCGGAGGACCATCAGATGCATGTTTAAAGTGCGTAACTTCATACGGTTGTCACCCGGCTTCCAACAAGCAAATAGGCTCTGAGAAAGAATACACAGAGTACTGGAGGCTAAGTCAGCAGTTTATGAATGGAGCAAGGAAGTTGATTGCCCCAACAAAAGGGGTTCAAGAGAAATTCTCAAGGTGCTATGATGGGAATAATATCGAAGTAAAGGCTCATCCGGAAACAAGAATTGAGAGATATTTAAGGTTAGATACAGCTAACCAAACTATAAAAGTGGCTATTCTTGGAGCGATTGGTGTTCATAAAGGAGTTTTAAAGCTGATTGAGATACTTAAATACGCTCATAGGGAAAAGCTTCCAATCCAATTTGTTTTGTTTGGTTATGTCTCGGAACATCTTATATCATCACTACATCCAAACCTGACCATTACAGGAAAGTACAAACAAAGTGAATTAACCCATCTTATCGATAAGTATGGCTGCGATAGAGCATTGTTTTTAAGCCCGTGGCCGGAAACATTCAGCTATACACTTTCCGAAGCATATGAACATGGACTTTATCCAATAGCATATGATCTAGGCGCTTTCTCTGATCGAATTCCCGAAGTAGGAGTTGGAGAACTATTTGGCGCGGGCACTTCGATGGAAGAGCTTTTTCAACTACTAATGAATAAGCCTTTGCCAGAGATAAGTTATATTACTGGAAAGCAATATTCGAATTTTGCCACCGATTACTATGAATTTTAGTTTAGTTGTAAAGGTTAAGAATGATTTTTATTTGGAAATGATTCCAACAGATTTAGTAAAAATAATATGAAAAAACGGCTAATAATCTCAGTAGTTTCACATAATCATCAAGATGTAATTATCAAGTTGGGTACGTTAAAAGATATTGCCGAGATTGAAGATGTGGTTGTAATTTGCCGAGATAACGTGCCTGTAAAAAAGTTGAAAGACTACTGTGAAAGTTTAGGAATTATCTATATTGCTAATGAAAAGCCTTTAGGCTTTGCTGAGAATAATAATAGGAACTTTAAGTATTACCTGGATGCGCTTGTACCGCAAGATGATGAATTTTTTCTAGTACTAAATCCAGATGTTATGATTTCTAAAAGTGAAGTTAATAAGCTTCAAAAAACGATGGTAAACGTTTCAAGGTCCTGTATTCTAACTATCGATCTATTTTTGGACAAAAAATTCACTACTCGTGACGATAATATTCGCTACTACCCGCGTTTTATTGATTTTGTTAGAACATTTCTCTTTAATAGCAGAGAAACCATGCTCGATCGAACACAAGTGTTGTCAAAAGAAAGGAGAGTATGGTGTAGTGGAGCATTTTTACTAATGAAACAGAGCCTGTACAGGACGCTAGGCGGATTTAACGAATGTTTTTTTATGTATTGTGAAGATATAGAACTTTGCTATAGAGCCAATAAGCTCAATGTTGATGTAGAGTACTTATCAAATATTAGAGCAGTTCATTTTAGACATCGGGACAGTAAGAAATTTATGAGTAAACACTTCTTTTGGCATGTTAAAAGTGTTTTTCTTTATCAAATGTGTAAGTTGTTACCACAAATAAAGCGTTCTTGTATTTTGGAATAGTAGATGATACCAAATATAGATATTGTACTTGCCTCTTTTAATGGGGAAAGTTTTATAGAGGAGCAGATAAAATCAATTCAGGATAGTCGGGACTATGAAACCTTAGTTTCACGTTTTATTATTGTTGACGATGGTTCAACGGATCGTACAATGCAAATTCTTTCTAAGCTAGAGGCTAGTGATAAAAAAATCGAGGTCTTTGTAAATAACTCGAAGGTTCATGGTCCTGTGAGCAACTTTCAGTATGGTATGGCGCTAACGACCGCAGAATATATCATGCTTTCCGATCAAGATGATTATTGGTTACCAGACAAAATTTTTAATATGCATAAAGAGATTTGTCAACTATCAAAATTGGAAACAGAATCTCCTATTCTTGTGTTTAGCGACTTGAAAATAGTGGATGATAAACTCAATAAAATCTCTTGCTCATATTATAAACACAAAAATATATCAAAGCATTGGTATTTGAATTTCGACAATCTTATACAACAAAATGTTGTATCTGGTTGTTCAATGATTTTTAATAGGTTTTTATTAAAGTTAGCAATGCCTATTCCGATTGATGCTTACATGCATGACTGGTGGTTAGCATTAGTTGCCAGTAAATTTGGCAAGTTACATTTCATAGATGATACGTTAGTTTACTATCGACAGCACAATTCAAATACCATAGGCGCAAAAAGTAAGGGATTAAAGGCATTTACTATTGAGTTGATGGAAAACATTAGAAGCTTTCAAGAAAGCTTCTCGAAGATATGTAAGCAAGCCCAGGCATTTGAAGATAAATTTAGTCAAGGCGATGCTATAGGACCTATGAACTATTTGACTAACTGGAATGAAATGAATAGGTACTCACGGTTGAAAGCTGTTTTGGCGAGAAAATTATGGCGGAGTAATCAACTTTCTAATTTGATGCTTATATACATAGCACTAAATAGAGAAGACTAATAAATAGCAAGTGTAGCGATTAATGACTTTCTGAATGAAAGCTAGGATAGTTCTCAAAATGTTTATTTCGACTATTAGTTGTAGAGTAATGTGGCAAAGTCGTAGTGAGATTTTTTAGGCTGGAAGGTGTTCAGTTGTTTAGAATAGAATATTACTATAATAAGCTGGCTACTGATTCAAATTCGGTTCTCTTGTAAGCGTTACAAAATCTAATTCTGAATTTTATTGAATTGAAAAGCAAGAGTTTTGATGTCTTTAGTCCAGAACGATTTTTAGAAAAGGATGATATGATGCACGCATCTTCGTTAGAAAATATGCAAAAATGCTATGAAAATTTCGTAAAGAAATGGCCCTGGGATTTTACTAGAAAAATTTCTGTTGTTGATATCGGTGGTGTCAATGTTAACGGAACATATGCTGACATTTTTTCTGGTTCGGAGTTTTTCTATCAATCTGCTGATATTAATCCTGAAGAGAATGTCGACATTTTATTAGAAGATCCTTACAAGCTTCCTTTCGAAGATAATAGTGTTGATATCCTTATTTCGGGACAGGCTTTTGAGCACGTCGAGTTTTTCTGGCTGTTGTTTTCTGAGATGGTTAGAGTTATTAGTGAATCGGGGTTAATTATATTGATAGCTCCTTCATCAGGTCCAATTCATCGTTATCCAGTAGATTGTTATCGTTTTTATCCAGATGCTTATAAAGCATTAGCAAGCTATACAGATTGCAATTTACTACAGCTTTACCATGATGAACGGGGACCTTGGAAAGACCTTGTTGGAGTCTTTAGTAAACAGAGTGGAGAGTTTACCAAATCGTTGAAGACAAAGTCTGATTCCTTTTCTTGGCAGTTAAATCGTTATGAAGCTGAGACTTTCCCTGCAAGGCTATATGAACAAACAGAAGATGAACGGCGACAGGAAAATTTAATAAAAGGGAAAGAAAATTATTTAGTAACATTGTCAAAGCTTCATGAGAGCATCGTTCCAAACTTTTATCTGGAAATTGGTGTTCGCGAGGGTAGAAGCTTGTGCCTGGCTAATTGTGAAGCACTTGGAATCGATCCTCAATATGACATTAAAGTCGCTCTTAAGAGTAACCATCAAATATTTAGTACGACCAGTGATCGTTTTTTCGAATCGGAAGACATTAGTAGACTTGATACCGCTGATATTGATCTTGCATTTATTGACGGGATGCATTTGTTTGAGTTTGCACTAAGGGATTTCATAAATATTGAAAAGAAATCGTCATCTCATACCATTGTCGTTGTTGATGATATATTCCCTAATCATGTTATTCAGTCGAGTCGACAAAGAAAATCCCGTGTTTGGACTGGAGATGTATGGAAGTTGGCTGAGTGCCTTTCTAAGTTTCGCCCGGATTTGGAATTGATTTATCTGGACACCTTGCCAACCGGTTTGCTCATTATTGTAGGTTTAAATTCTAATAATAAAGTCCTTCTAGAATCATATAATCCTATAGTCAGGGAATACAAGAATATGGAGCTTGAAGGGGAACTTGAAGCTAAAATCGTTGAGCGAAAGCTCGCTATTAGTCCATCTAAATCTGAACTATGGGAATGTTTAAGTCAATTTTCGAAAGACCTTAGGAGAGCAAATCATTCTGCAAAGATTACTTTACTTAATGAGTTCAAACGAAAGATTCGTAAGGTTAAAACATTATGAGTGCTCCATTAATTAGCGTTGTTGTCATCACGTTTAACATGGCAAGAGAGTTACCTAGAACGCTATTAACGTTGAGAGCCTCTTATCAGAAAAACATCAGTAATGAAGACATTGAAATTATTGTTGTTGATAACGGTTCAACTCAAGAGGCAATAATTGATAAGTCATGGAATAATATTCGATATTTTAACTATTCAAATCCAACACACTCACCTGTAGAAGCGGTGAATTTTGGTTTATCGAAGTGTAATGCTAAGTTTATTGGTGTAATGATTGATGGAGCTAGAATGGCTAGTCCTAATCTTCTTAGTCTAGCATTAATGGCCAATAAGCTTAGTCAAAACAGCTTGATTTCAACTCATGCGTATCATTTGGGCCATGAAGTGCAAATGAAGAGTGTGTTGAATGGTTACAATCAACAGGTTGAGGATGAGTTATTACAATCAGTTCCATGGGAAACTAACGGTTATAGCCTGTTTAATATTAGTGTTTTTGCAGGTTCAAGTGCCAAAGGGTGGTTCAATCCTATTGCAGAAAGTAACGCTTTTTTTACTACGCGTGTAAACTGGGACAAGTTAGGGGGGTTTGATGAACGCTTTAAGACTCCGGGCGGGGGCCTGGTAAACCTGGATACTTATCTTAGAGCAACTGAACTTGAAGGAATTGAACTTATTTCTCTTTTGGGCGAAGGCACTTTTCATCAAGTGCATGGCGGCGTCGCAACAAACCAACAGAGACAGGATGCAACTTGGAATGTGTTTCACGAGGAATACAGAGCTATTAGAGGAAAAGATTATTCCCCAACTGACAAAAAGGCATTGTTATTTGGAAAAGTGCGTCAAGAGCAAAAAAAGTTTCTAGTCGATTCTGCAAATAATTTTATTGATTAGTCGAAGAAGTTTCTTGTTATTCTTCTGAAGCCGAAAGAGACTAAAACATTTTTTATTAAGATAATTGATGCCCTGAAAGTGACAGGGCATCGACAGATATTTCTAACTAATTAGCAATTGCTGATTTTTCATTCTTCTGATCCAATTCAGTAAGGCGACTTTGCAGTTCATCAATAGTTTTTTGCTGATTAATTGTGTAGAGAGTCAATTCTTCAACCTTCTTCAACAGTGTAATCTGCATATCAGTCATGTTAATGCCATTCTTAGCAACTTCTTTAGCAGAAGGAACTTCGGGCAGGTGACTATTTTTATTAACAAAGGCTTCCAGATCAGATAATGACATCAATTCATAATCGTCTGCAAATACGTAGTCAGGGTGAACTTGACCGCTTGCCGTTGTTGAAATCGAGCCATTAACGGTAAGTCCTGTTGCGTTAGCTGTTAAAAATAGATTACTTGAATCGGTTTGTCCGGCAAATTTAATCTCTGCATCCCCAAAAAGTATCTGAGACTTGGTAGTATTGCTACTGTCGACTGCAAGAAATCTACGATTCGTGCTATTCGACTTTAAACGTATTTGGACCGCGTTGTTATCAGTACTTTCGGTATAGTTTAGAATTACTCCAGAACCGGCGACATGTACTTTACCTGCAGGAGAGCTAGTACCAATACCAACATCACCATCAGCCGCAATATCTATTGAGCTTTCTGGTGCTCCTGGACGGATACGGAAAGAAAGCCTACTTCCGTTGGTTACATCGCGAATAAAGAAGTTGGCTTCATTACCTGCTACATCCCAAGTTTGCGCAGTAAAGCCGTCAGAACCATCTTGCTCCAAACGTAAAGTCGGTGTGTTGCCTTCTACTACGTGAAGGTCTACAACAGGGTTAGCTGTTTTGATACCTACGTCGCCATCGGCTTCAACATATAAGGTATTTGCAGGGGCTCCGGCTTCAACACGAAAAGGGATTCTTCCGGCAGTTGAGTCTTCAATAGCCAAGTAGCTAGCACCACCGTTAGAGCTATCGTTTGCCACTATGCGCCAGTCATTACTCGGGAAGGAAGCAGAGTTGCTGGTATCGTCGAAGTGGATACGCAAGTTATTTTCTTTCAGACGTAAAGTGTCAAACCCAAAATTCTCACCATTCACACAGTCATTACCAACACACTCACTGAATGTGACTATTAAATCATCGTTGATAACCTGGTCTGCGTAAACAAATGCACTGTATAGAGTAAGAGCCGCAACAGACCCTAAAGCTAACTTTTTCATCTTTGTCTCCTTGTCGGGTCAGGTTTATTTGTTGAGCGACGTTTTACTGTTTTCATCTTCAGTCAGTTTTGAGTCGATTAAAACTCCATTTTGAACTCTAAATTGACCAGATACTTTATTAGATTTAACAATTTTTCGAGTAGTCAAACCGCGGCCGTTCATATCGTCGCGAACTTTCTCTTCTCCAAGTTCTTCGATTTCTAGCAGCTCAAATTTGTACAAGCCATCTTTAGTTGCCTTCATATCGGCTGCAGAAATTGCATTGTCGCCGCCAACGAAAGTTGAGTTATAAACAAGGCCATTTGGACCGGACACAGTCATTTCTACTTTGCCCCCAGATGAGCTGGATTTCATGTGTAAAATGTTATCAGCAATTGTCACATTACTAGCCGCAACTGAAGTAGCCACTCCCATGGCTGCAACTGCTGCTATTATGGATTTATGCATTTGCATTTTCTCCCTCCAAGTTATTGTTATTTCGAGCAAAGTAGCCCTGTTGCAAATAAGCAGTCTAGCACTTCGAATCGCTTTGAGCAATGTACTTTAAGTTGCTCTATCTCGGTGTGATATATATTGAAGAATCAATTTAAGAAGTTATTTTTATAGCTGAAT
The DNA here is from genome assembly GCF_015687155.1 of Aliikangiella sp. G2MR2-5. Lineage (GTDB taxonomy): Bacteria > Pseudomonadota > Gammaproteobacteria > Enterobacterales > Kangiellaceae > Aliikangiella. The sequence continues at coordinate 854,757 of NZ_JADPQF010000001.1, forward strand.
AGCTTCTAAAAGCAAACATGCCAATAAAACTAAAGTTTATTGTTGAATAAAAATGTTACGGGTACAGAAAAATAAGCGTGGCGGACATCTATTAGAGGCTTTGGTAGAGAGAGGTTGGGTCAAAACCAGCCTGTTCTTTCCGTCGCTGATTAGGTCAATGGAAAACTCTAAGGATTGAGATATAAACGACATGAATCAATATTCATTGGAGTTTGCAGGGTCTCTAAACTAGACTTTGCGTTAATAAAAAGAATATCTGGATAAAAGTTATGTCTAATTTGCTTTCACGTTGTTTTTCGTTTGTTCGGATTATTACGGTAACGACACTTTTACTTTGCGGTTATGTCGGCCCTGTCTTGTCAGCTCCTCCGAGCTTTTCGATATCTTTCTCGCCAAATACAATTGGTCCGGGAAGTCAGTCTGAGTTAGTTTACACTATTACAAATGGAGATGTGACGCCGGTAACTTCTATTGCATTTTCCAATACTCTTCCTGCAGGTGTGACTTTAGCTACCCCTGTCGCCGCGACAAGCACCTGTACCGATGCTGTTTTGACCGCATCTGATGGTGGCTCGACGGTGACACTTTCTGATGCATCAATACCGGCAAGTAGCAGCTGTACAGTGACTGTCACTGTTACCTCGAGTACTGCAGGAACTCATAGTAACGTTACTGGTGATTTGACTTCCAGTGAAGGAAACAGTGGATCGACCAGTGCTGATTTAACGGTTGATTCAGGAAGACCCGGCTATGCATTGTCTTTTAGTCCATCGACAAATAACCGGGGGGAGACAAGCGTTCTTACTCTTACCTTTGATAACACTTTAAATGGTTCGTTGGAGTACAATTTTCAGACAACGGTTTCGCTTGAAGAAGGAATTGAAGTTGCTGCTTATGCGGATGCTCAAACAACGTGTAGTAATTCCGTTGTAACAGCAACACCGGGTAGCAACAGCATTACCTTTGGGCCGAGCGGAACTATGACTTTGGCTGCTGGTTCAAGTTGTACCGCGACCGTCAATGTCGTTTCCTCAGGTGTTGGCGACTTTTTGGCAACAGGCTCACTCACATATCTTGACTCAGGTACTTTCACTTCCACTGCGGCAGGATCTGGAAGTGCGTTGTTAAGTGTGAGTCCGGCAACTGCAGTATTATTATTTGAAGATAACCCTATTGCACCCGGTTCTTCCACTAACTTGCAGGTGAACCTCACAAACTTTGATCGGACTTATGATGCGACAAATGTATCATTTACTGTCGATCTTGATGCTTTACTGTCAGGACTGGTTGCAACAGGAACACCTTTGAATGACGTTTGTGGTTCTGGCTCGTCCATTTCAGGTTCTTCTTTGCTCACTTTTGGTAGTGGTACTATTTCGGCAGGTTCAAGTTGTACTTTTAATATACCTGTATCCATTCCAGCAGGAGCAGCAACGGGTACCTACTCAGGCTCAACCAGCAATATCTCTATGGATATTAATGGAAGTACAGAGTCCAAAAATGCCGCAAATTACAGTTTGAGCATAACGGAAGCACCGACTCTTGGTGTCAGCTTTGTCGACAGTGTAGTCGCTGCGGGTAGCGCTGCAGATGTCAATTTCACAATTACCAATATCGATACAGTCAATAGTGCTACCGCGATAACATTCAGGGCAAATTTAAGCCAAATGCTTTCTGGAGCAACACCTTCTAGTCTTCCGGCTGGTGGATTTTGTGGTGCAGGTTCGATTGCAACTCAATCAACGATCAGTGGAGAACTTTATTTAGTGATTTCCAGTGCGCAATTAGCGTCCGGTGCTAATTGTAATTTTACTGTAGGACTTAATATTCCCGCAGGTTCTTCGCCTGGGGTGATCCAGCTTACAACCGATAGTTTAAGTGCAACTATTAGTGGAACTACCGTATTAGGAGCTGATGCATCTGATTCAATTGAAGTGGTTGATGGTCCTTCGCTCGTCATGGAGTTTGATAACTCCAGTGTAAATCCTGGTGATACTGTTGTAGCTACTTTTACACTTGAGCATAGTTTGAATGCTTCATCGGATGCAACAGCCATCAGTTTTACTGTCGATCTTGATGGTGTGTTAAGCGGGTTGGCAGCAACAGGATTACCTGTCAACGATATTTGCGGAGCTGGTTCTCAAATATCTGGCACATCAACAATAACGTTTACAGGTGGAACACTCTCTGCGGGTAGTAATTGTTCATTCGATGTTTCACTAAACATACCTGCCGCAGCGCCTTCCAATATATACACGCTGACTTCTAGTACGATAAGTGCAACCGTAGGTGGTGAGGTGACAACAGGATCGGCCGTAAGCACTGACCTACAAGTGTCCAATTTAATAGGAACAATTGAGTTTACAAATGATCCTGTTGCTCCCGGCGATACAGCAACTTTATCAGTTACATTCGATAATGTTAGCGCAACTGAGTCATTAACCAGTTTGCTCTTTACAATGAGTGTAAGTGGTATTATTAGTGGGGCTACTACAACAGGGCTACCTCAAAATGATATCTGTGGCAGTGGGTCATCAATATCTGGGACAACGACTTTGATTTTTTCCGGAGGAAATCTTGCTGCGGGAGGAAGTTGCACATTCGATATCTCGATTGCAGTGCCCGTCGGTGCGTCTGCAGGAACTTACGGAGCGGTTACCAGTAATGTTGGTTTTACTGAAAACTCTATTAGTATAAGTATCAATCCTCTCTCTGCCAGCCTGGATGTTGAAATTGACGAAGCTCCGGATGTAACTATTTCTTCCAGTTCATCTCCATCGACAAGCGTTTCGCCAATAGCGGTTACTATTACGTTTACCGAAGATGTTGTCGGTTTTGATATTTCTGACATTACCGGTTCAGTTACAAATGGCTCTTTGAGTAATTTTGTATCTGTTTCGGCGAGCGAATATACCGTTGATATTACACCTTCTGCTGATGGAACTGTGACGCTACAGGTTCCAGCATCTAGCGCTTTAGACTCGGGATCAAATGGAAATAATCAGTCTAATCTGTTTTCTATAGAATATGATGCGGTAGCATATGTGTTGCCAACAGTTTCGATCGGAACTCCGGACCAGTCACTTACTAATACTGGGCCGGTGAATTTTGGTGTGACCTATTCTGATGCAGATCAAATCAATTTGGATGTAGTGGATATCAGTCTGATTACAACAGGAACTGCGACTGCTACGGTTGGTGTTACCAATGGAACGACAGCAAGCCCGACGATTACACTGTCTTCAATTTCCGGTGACGGAACTTTAGCCATAAATATTGGTGCTGATACAGCTCGAAATAGCTATGGCTCTGCTTTAGAAAGCGGAAATAGTACGGCTTTCAATGTAGACAATACTCAGCCTGGTGTTTCAATCTCAAGTAGCTCAGCCGATCCAACTAATACTTCTTTTTCTATAACTATCACTTTTACTGAAGCGGTTAGTGATTTTGTTGTAGGAGATATTTCAGCAACCAACGCTTCTTTAAGTAACTTTGCCGGTGGTCCAAGCATTTATACTGCTACCGTTAATCCGCTAAGTACCGGTACTGTTACCGTGGATATTAATGCTGGTACAGCTACTGATACTGCTGGAAATACTAATACTGCCGCCGCCCAGTTCAGTCTGGAATTTGATAATACTCCGCCATCGGGGTATGACATATCGATTGACCAAACATTTATTAATTCCTCAAATGATACTGCAATGAGCTTCACTTACACGGGAGCAGAAGTCGGAGTCGATTACAGTTATGTTGTCACTGATGGTTCGTTAAGCGTGAATGGTACAGGGACAATTTCTTCAGCTAACGGGAGCTTTATCGGAATTGACGTCAGTGGGTTAGCGGAAGGAATTTTAACGCTTAACTTCACACTTACTGATGCTGCAGGAAACGTTGGAACGACCGTTACTGATACTGTTGTAAAACAGTATAATGATGCGCCCGTCATAACAGAGGGAACTTCAACAAGCGTTACTATGAGCGAAGACGGAGCTCCTACGGCATTTAACCTAACCTTAAATGCAACAGATCCAGAGAATGAAACGCTATCCTGGAGTGTCTCTTCGACAGCGTCTAACGGGGTAGCTTCAGCTTCTGGCTCCGGAAATTCAATCGAGGTTAGTTATACGCCAACGACAAACTTCAATGGTTCAGATAGTTTTATTGTCGAAGTAACGGACAATAATTCTCTGGAGCCTTTGACTGACTCAATCATTGTTAACGTTACAATTGAGCCAGTGAATGATCTTCCTACAGGACAGCCTGTCATTTTGGGAACTCTCATTCGAACCGAGACGTTAACCGTTGATACAAGTGCTATTGAAGATGTGGATGGCCTCGGTGCTTTTGCCTATCAATGGCGCAGGGGTGGGTTGGATATTGAGGGCGCAAATACTTCTTCATATCTAATTGCAGAGATTGATATAGGCCAAACGCTAAGTGTTTATGTGACTTATACCGATCAACAGGGGACCGATGAGTTAGTACTTAGTGATGAATCATTGACTGTTTCGGATCTTGATTCTGATGGCGATGGTATTCCTGACTTAGAAGAAGGGACTGGTGATACGGACGGAGATGGCATCCCTGATTATTTAGATGAAGACAGCGACAATGACGGCATTTTAGATAGCATTGAAGGCAATGGGGATTCTGATGGAGATGGTATTCCTGACTATCGAGACACTAGCCTTGATGAAGATGGAGACGGAATCCCTGATAGTCTGGAAGGAAATATCGATTCAGATGAAGATGGAGTCGATGATGCGTTTGACGATGATAGCGATAATGATGGCGTGACCGATTTTGAAGAGTCCGGGGCTCTGGGTGTTGATTCGGACGGGGACGGCATCGATGATGCTTTCGATGTTGATGCGACCGGAGGTGTTGATTCTAACTCAGATGGAATTGATGATTCTGTAGATGTGTTGGATTCAGATGAAGACGGGGTGCCTGATTATCGTGATCGAGATAGTGATAACGATACTATCCCGGATGCTTTGGAAAATGGATTAGCTTTTAATATTCGAAATAGCACACAAAAATCAGTTAAGTTGAGTGTCAATGATACTGATGGCGACGGTGTTTATGACCATATTGATAATGATAGTGATAATGATGGAATCAGTGATTTAGCGGAAGCGAGAACGAATCCTGTGGATTCCGATCTGGATCAAATTATCGATGAATTTGATGTTGATTTTACCGGTGGCGTTGACGCAAATATGGATGGTGTTGATGATGCAGCAATAATTTTGAACAGTGATAATGACCTAACGCCAGACATGTTTGATCTCGATTCAGATAACGACGGTATTAATGATGTTGACGAGGCCCGGCTGACCGATGCCAATTTCGATGCAATGGTTGACTCAAGTCTCGAAGTAACCGATACACCTGCAGACTCTGATGGTGATTTGCTTCCTGACTACCTGGATTTGGATAGCAATGATGATGGAATTTTTGATATCGAGTCTTCTGCCGCATCAGCCTTGGATATTGACGGTGATGGACAAATTGATGATGCTAGCAACGACTCGGATGGAGATGGAATCGTTGATGAAATGGATGATGAACCGTTTCAGTTTGGTACCAGGCCTGATAGAGATTTAGATGGCGTACCGGGAAGAATCGATTTAGATGATGATGGCGATGGTATTGCTGATATTGTTGAAGGAGTTGAGGACTCTGACGGTGATGGTCTGATTGACGCATTAGATTCCGATAGCGACAACGACGGACTTTCTGACTCCTTTGAAGCCGACAGGCCTGACGCTTTGGGTGTTGATGTCGATAAAGACGGAATTGATGATGCGTATGATGTTGACTATACCGGTGGTGTAGATATCAATGCCGATGGAATTGATGATTCGCTGACTATTGCTGATACCGATGGGGATGGTGTCGCTGACTATTTAGACACTGATTCTGACAATGACTCAATTTCTGATTCCGATGAACAGTTGACTGTCATCCTCACCGGGAATGATAGTGACGGTGATGGGTTGGATGACGCGGTCGATGTTGACTTTACTGGCGGTCAAGATTTAAACGGTGATGGTCAGGATGATGCCACAATTTCGCTAGTGGATCTGGATGGAGATGGAAAGCTGGCTTTCCGTGATACTGATACTGATGGTGACGGAATACCGGATATTAATGAGAATGGAGATTTCAACAATGATGGGGTAAATGACAGGCTTCAAGCTGTACCGGAAGTAACTGCAACCTCAGGAGGAGGTAGCATGGGAAGTGGATTATTGGTGTTGCTTGCACTAGTGCTTCTGACTAGAAAATCCTTCAATAAGCTTGCGATTCCTTCGTTAATGGCGTTGATGATTTTCAATACCAACGCGTCGGAAAATTGTATATCCGAAAACTGCTGGTACACCGGCCTAGGGATTGGCTATGCTAAGAAATCGCCAGAAACCAGCCTGACCCCCTGGAGTACCAGCGATGATACCGATAGTTCTATTAGCTTTAGTGTTGGAAAAAATCTTTCACAAAGCTGGTTTGTAGAATTTAATTATAACCGCTTGGGAAAAGCACAATTAAGTAGTCTCAATAGTGCATTTTCTGATGGGTATATTAATTACAATCTGTCAAAACTCGAGGTAGGTTATCAGATACCCTTTAATAATGATTCATTTGTCTCCTGGTTTAAACTAGGTACGGCAAGACTAGAGACTAATTCAGATTTTATTGCTTCCGATACAGAGTCACTCACCAGCTTTGGTATTGGAGTTGACTGGTTACGATGGAAAAATGTTTCAATAGGGTTAGGGATCGAGAAAACAGGAGAGGATATCAAAGACATCTCGATCAATATGAAAAAATACTTTTAGAAAACTACTTTCTATTCACCTTCTATTATCCATTCTTAGCGCTAATTTAGTACAGCAATTGTTATTTTCGCTAAGGATGGGAACCTCCTTTCTGGATTTAATCTTTATTTTAGCGATCCAAATGATAGATTCTTATTCTAAGAGTCTGCGATAATACTTAAAACAAATTAAAAACTAGTGAATGATATGAACTTGTATTACGCAGCAGCCTGTCAGGTCGACCAGAACAATCCTGTCTGTCGAGCAGAAATGCATATTAATACCGAGCGTGTACTTGAGATGATGGAACAGTGTGTACTGGGCTACAAGCCTTTCCATGATATCAAGTTAATAGTCTTTCCTGAATTTGCTCATGCAGTACCAATTTATGATAATGTGGAAGAAATATTAGAAAAACTGGCTGTTCCTGTTCCTAACGAACACACTGACCGTATTGCCGAAAAAGCCAAAGAATTGGGGGTATATGTACAAACGGGCAGTTTTCTGGAAGTTGATGAACGCTGGCCTGATAGGGTATTCAACACCACCTGCTTGATAAGCCCCCAAGGCGAAATTCTATCCAAATACCGAAAAGTTAACCCCTGGATTCCATTTGAAGTCCATTCCAGCCCGCATGACATTGAAAATTATCCGGATGACCCATTACCGGTGGTAAAAACTGAAATTGGGAATTTAGCGGTGGCGACTTGCTATGACTGGATGTTTCCTGAAGTAACACGAGAACTAGCGCTTAAAGGGGCTGAAGTTTTAATTCGTATTTCCGCATATATGGATCCCTGGGGGGCAACACAACCTATGGACTGGTGGACGGTTGTGAATCGCTGTAGAGCCATGGAAAACATGTGCTATGTAGTTGCCGCTAATCAGGGGGCACATAATTATCCCCCATTTACCTGGCCAGGTGGCAGTATGATTGTTGACTATGATGGGCGCATTTTATCAGAAGCGTCACCAGGACCTGGTGAGCGAATTGTGATAGCTCCGATCAATATTTCAGCACTTAGAAGCGAACGTAAAAGACGTACCGGTCATATGATGCCGGCACACTTACGTACAGAGCTTTATCAAGAACAAAGAAAACCTGTGTTTTCAACAAACTCCGATGCCAAGTCGCTTAATTTTGAAAGTTTAGAAAAACTTATCACCGAAAGTAAATCCAAAACGGGATTTGTTGAGCAATAATAAGGCGGCTTGTGTATCACTGTTTAAGTGAATCTAAGAACAATAAAATAAAAAGAAATTGAAATGACCAAACGACAAGAAAAGCGACGACCAACGCAGGTCGTCGGCCCACGATTGAAAATACTTTTTACTGGATTGCTCATTGTTTTTTCACTTCTAGCAATCAATGCATTTTATCTGGGCTCTATAACGTTTTTTGAATGGAAATACCTGCAAACCTACCAGGACTACTTTTATCAAATAATGTTTTTACTTCATTTAGTGTTGGGATTGATATTTGTAATTCCATTCATTCTATTTGGAGTGATTCATTTTAAAAATGCATGGCGACGAAAAAATAGGCGCGCCGTTTACGTAGGAATAGCATTATTGTTGACTATGCTATTATTACTTATTTCCGGTTTGCTACTAGTCAGGTTTGACTTTTTTGAAGTACGTGACCCTATCATTCGAAATTTAGGATATTGGACACATGTAATTACACCTCTGGTCTGTGTCTGGTTGTTTGTGCTGCACAGACTGGCGGGGCCAAGAATTCACTGGAAAGCCGGAGGCGTTATTGCCTCGGTGGCGGGAGTGTTTGCTTTACTAGGAGTATATATGCAAACTCAAGACCCACGCCAATGGAATAGTGTTGGACCCGATTCAGGTGAAAAGTATTTTTTTCCTTCGTTAGCTCGCACGGCCAGTGGGAACTTTATCCCGGCAAAAGCCTTAATGCAGGATCAATATTGTCGGGACTGTCATCAGAATATTCATAAGCAGTGGACTGGAAGTGCTCACAAAATGAGTTCTTTCAATAATCCTGCGTATCTGTTTTCCGTACGAAACACTCGAAAAGTCGCTCTTGAGCGAGATGGTGATGTTCAGGCTGCTCGTTTCTGTGCTGGTTGTCATGACCCCGTTCCATTTTTCAGTGGTGCTTTTGATGATCCTGATTTTGATGATGTAAATCACCCAACATCGCAAGCTGGAATTACATGCACTAGCTGCCATGCAATTACTCATGTGAACAGTCGTAAAGGCAATTCTGACTTTACAATCGAAGAGCCCGCACACTATCCATTTGTATATTCCGACAATGAAATACTGCAATGGATAAATCGACAGCTAGTTAAAGCTAAACCAGAAATGCATAAGAAGACATTTTTAAAGCCTTTGCATCAGTCGCCTGAATTTTGTTCTACTTGTCACAAAGTGCATTTACCGAAGGAGTTAAACCACTACAAATGGTTACGTGGACAAAACCATTATGACAGCTACCATCTAAGTGGCGTGTCCGGACACGGAGTGAGCAGCTTTTATTATCCCCCTAAGCCGCAGCACAATTGCAATACTTGCCACATGCCGTTATTGGCATCGGATGACTTTGGGGCCGACTATCGAGATGATTCGGGAGTGTTAAAGGTACATGATCATATGTTTCCTTCAGCTAATACTGCTTTGCCTCATCTAAAAGGATTGCCGGATTGGGTTAATGAAAATCATCGTCAATTTATGGACGGTGTAATGTTGTTGGATATATTTGGATTACGAGAAAACGGAGAGATCGATGGCAAGTTAATTGCGCCATTGGAATCTAAGCAAGTGTCGCTGCTACCAGGAAAGACTTATTTAATTGAAGTTGTCGTCAGAACCATGAAGATGGGACATATCTTTACCCAGGGTACTGCCGATTCCAATGAAATTTGGCTGGAAATAATTGCGTCGACAGGGGAGCGAATAATAGGTCGATCTGGAGGTATTAAAAGCAATGATAAATCGGTTGATCCCTGGTCGCATTTTGTAAATGCTTATCTACTTGATAGAGATGGAAATCGAATAGACCGCCGCAATGCGGAAGATATCTTTGTTCCCTTATACAATCATCAAATACCGCCGGGGGCAGCAGATGTTATTCACTACCGATTGACCGTACCAGAAGATGTTGAAGGAACGGTAAAGATTTCTGCAAAGTTAAATTATCGTAAGTTTGACACTACTTACATGCGCCATTTTTCAGGCGATAGTTTTATCCGGAATGATTTACCTGTTCTGGAATTGGCAAGTGACTCGATTGAGTTACCCACTATGACTGGTGGAAAACTTAAGAAAAAAATAGGTGATATTAGACCGCTTTGGATGCGATGGAATGATTATGGCATTGGGTTGATTCGAAAACCTCAAAAATCTCAATTGAGACAAGCCGAGGAAGCATTTCAAAGAGTGGATGAGTTAGGGAGTGCATTTGGTTCTTTAAATAAAGCGCGCGTCTATTACCTGGAAGGTCGTCTTAATGAAGCTGTAATGGAGCTACAACGTTCTTCAACATTCGAAACATCGGCCTGGCCGTGGACCATTGCCTGGTATACTGGTTTGGTGAATAAGCAAAATGGTTTTCTCGACGAAGCTATTGATAACTTCGAGCGGATCCTGGCCAACGATTATGAGTTGGCAAGAGAACGCGATTTTGATTTCAGTCAGGACTATCGTGTATGGAACGAATTGGGACAGACTCTGATTGAGCGTGCAAAACGAGAACGCGGAGGAAAGCGTCGTAAAGCTCGAGATGAATTCTTAAAGAAAGGGGAGCAAGCTTTCTTAACAACGCTAACTTTTGATGAAGAAAATGCCACGGCGCATTTTAACCTGGCACAGATCTATCAAATGCTGGAAATGAATGAAAAGTCGAAAAAACATCATCAGCTACATGAAAAATATCGTGTAGATGATAATGCTCGAGACTTTGCAATCAATCAGCATCGACGTAATAATCCTGCTGCAGACCATGCTGCTGACGCAGTAGTAATTTATGACTTGAACAAAACAACTGAATATCAAGAACGAATCAATACATTACAACCGGTAAATAAATAAAGGTTAGCAATGAGAAATAAAAAGAAACAACTAGGTAACAATAAAATATCTGAAACTAGTGGGCTGGAACCGGTACAAGATGAGTTGCAAGATGACGTTCAGAATGATGAAATCATTGGCAAGGCATTTCGTTGGTCGTTGACTCTCTTTTCAGTCCTTGCCGTAAGCGGAGCCTTAATCTGGTCGATGAATAAAGAAGAAGCGGAAGAATTGCTGGCTGTAAGTGATAAAGGGTTAGATGTTCCGTTAAAGATTGAAAGTATTGCTTCGGTGAGTCCTCCACAAGTTTCTTTCGTTGATGTTGCGACAGCTGCGGGAATTGACTTTAGGCATTTCAGTGGTGCTTATGGTGAAAAACTTTTGCCAGAAACTATGGGCGGCGGTGTTGCATTTCTTGATTATGACAACGACGGTGACGCTGACTTGCTCTTGGTTAACGGAACCAGCTGGCCGGAAGAATCATTGGATAATACGCCTGTCTCATCGCTGACACTTTATGACAATGACGGTCTGGGAAATTTCACTGATGTGACAGATAAGACCGGACTAATTGTTAAACTTTATGGAATGGGGGTTGCTGTCGGTGATTATGATGGTGATAAAGACGTCGATATTTTTGTCACTGCAGTTGGAGAAAACCGGCTATTGCAAAACGATAATGGACATTTTGTCGATGTAACAGAAAGTTCCGGAACAAAAGGGGGCGTAGACGAATGGAGTACCAGCGCAGCATTTTTTGACGCTGACAATGATGGTGATCTGGACCTTTTTGTTGCCAATTATGTACAGTGGAGTCGTGATATCGATCTGGAGGTGGACTATCGACTGACTGGAATTGGTCGTGCTTATGGACCTCCTACCAATTTTGAAGGACAGTATTCGCGGTTTTATCTAAATAATGGAGATGGTACTTTCTCCGAACACTCTGCTGAGAGCGGTATTCAGGTGAACAATTCAGCAACCGGAAAGCCTGTTGGAAAGTCTTTGGCGGTAATTCCAGTGGATATCGACAATGATCACTTGATGGATTTAGTGGTAGCGAATGATACGGTGCAAAATTTTGTTTTTCATAACAAGGGAAACGGAAAATTTGAAGAGGTTGGGGCATTGTGGGGGATGGCCTTTGATCGAAATGGGCATGCAACCGGAGCTATGGGAATCGATGCAGCATGGTATCGAAATGATTTATCTCTGGGGTTTGTTATTGGTAACTTTGCTAATGAAATGAGTTCATTTTATGTTGCCAACGACGCATCAACCTATTTTAGTGATCAGTCTATTGTTGATGGCATCGGCCCAGCCAGTCGCTCTAGACTATCCTTTGGCTTGTTTTTTTTCGACTATGATCTTGATGGACGTCTTGATTTATTTCAGGCAAATGGTCATGTGGAAAATGAAATCAATAAAGTTCAGAAAAGTCAAAGCTATAAACAGCCTTCTCAATTATTCTGGAACTGTGGAGAGCAGTGCGATGTAACCTTTGTTGAACATAAACCGAATGCCAATAATGGTTTGAGCAAAAACATAGTTGGGCGCGGAGCTGCTTATGCAGATATAGACGGCGACGGAGATCTAGATATTTTGGTAACCCAAATAGAGGGAGTTCCTCTATTGCTACGGAATGATCAGAAGCTAAGCAATCATTGGCTGCATGTGAAGCTTTCTCAAACGGGAGGGAATTCAAATGCGATCGGCGCGCTTGTCAAAGTGAAATTACATAACGGTGAAGAAATGCAGCAGCTAGTTATGCCGACACGAAGTTACTTATCACAGGTACTACCACAAGCATATTTTGGGTTAGGAAAAAATACAGAGGTTGAACAGATCATAGTTACCTGGCCTGATGGTTTGGTTCAGGCGGTAACGAATATCGGCAAAGTTGATCGAGTTATATCTATACAAAGAAACAATAATCAAATAGTGAAAAAATAGATCAAAGTTTATATCAATGGATAATTTAACCTTAGCTGAATGGAATATTAAAAATTCAGAGTTCAGACAATCTAACACTGAAGAAAGTAAGGAGCTAGGCGAGTTTTTTGTCGGAAAAGTTGTGCTTATTACCGGTGCTGGCGGTAGTGTAGGCTCTGAAATTTCAAGAAAAATTGTAGAGCTTAGACCTCGCACGCTTATTTTACTAGAAAACAGTGAGTATGCGCTTTATAAGATAGAGCAAGAGTTGTCCTACATGAATTTAAAGGAGCAAAAACTTGAAGTGGTTCCTGTTCTGGGCTCGATTTGTGACAACGAGCTCCTCAACTTTATACGACAGAAATATGAAATTGATATTATTTATCATACTGCAAGCTTTAAACATGTACCTTTACTCGAAGTAAATCCAATTGCCGCTTTTCAGAATAATGTCCTTGGAACAAAAAATATCGCAAGCTTAGCAAAGCTGTCTAAGGCAGAGCAAGCTATTCTGATTTCGACAGATAAAGCAGTGAACGCTGTTTCTGTTATGGGAAAAACAAAGCGTATTGCCGAGCATCTTTTTCAATCTGCGGCACAAGAGGTTGCTGGTGATACTGAATTTAAGATCATCAGATTTGGGAATCTTATCGGTTCTTCCGGTTCCGTGATTCCGCTTTTTAAAGAGCAGATAAGACAAGGCAAGAACCTAACTATAACTGAGCCCGAAATGACTCGCTATTTTATATGTATCAGCGAAGCTGTTAATTTGACGCTCTTATCGACAAAAATGAGTATAGATAATAAAGTCATTATTTTTGATATGGGTGAGCCCGTCAGAATCCTGGATATTGCTAAAAAATTAATAGAGGAATCAGGGTATTCTGTACGGGATACGAAAAAACCTGAAGGAGAAATTGGTATTGAATTTATTGGTATGAGGCGAGGGGAGAAACTTCACGAGGAGTTATCGTTCAATTCTGAATTAAAAAACAGTGAATATCCAAAAATCAAACTTGCTGATGAACCTGTAATGAGTAGAAAAGAAGTTAATGCATTGCTCGAAAAGATCGAAAAAGCTTGTCAATGCCGAGATATTAAAACCCTGAACAAACTAATTTGAATTGGAAGAAATCCATTTCAAGGATTCTCCCGTAAAAAATAGAATGTTTCATTTAGTAACTAGTGATAGCGTGTATTATATTTAGCATGCATCAGATCTCTCTGGATACTTGCTTTTCCCGGTAATGGACCGACTGTTTCACCATCTTGCGTATATAGATCCATATCTTTGACCCATCCCTTTGCTTCTAATACAAAATAGCGTTTCCAGCCATCATTTAATGTTTGTTTCAATTGTGGGAACTTGAGTTTAAGGCCTTCGCCGGGGCCTATGACGGCTACAGCGCTATCATCGTTTGCTACAAGCTCGGTGACGTCGCCAAATTCTGAGTAGTAACCGGAGGGATGTCGAGTATCCCATAGTGGGGCGCTTTTGTTAAAATCATAATGCGGCAAGCGTTGAGCTCCAGTTGTCCTTAATGCAAATCCGGTCTGCAGTGCTTCCGCTTTATCAATGTGAAGTCGCTGAATCCGACTTCTCTCTGGAATTTCTTTAAGATCTTTCCGGTAAACCAGTTGAATACGATCCCAGTAAATTTCCATATTTGAGCTCAGGCGTAATTCGGTGATATTTTCCGGCAAATTATTTAATGGAAGTGTCATTTGCCTGGGCATACCAGCAGGGTAACCAAATTCGGAATAAAGTGTTTTCCATTCCCCGTTGGCTTGACGAAATTCGAGATCGGCTGCTTGATATGAACGATTGGCCTGCCATGAGGCAAAGCTAGTTTGAGAATAGGGATACTCCACCCAGCCATCAATGATAAGGGTAGGGTTTTTATCGTATTCAATCGGGTTTTCAAAAATAAAAGAGACCTGATGGTGAGTCTGGGTCATACCGATGAACCTGTGATCCAGTTTCCCTACTGGCGGCGCTTTATGATCAAGTAGACTGATGCTGTTCAATACATCTTCTCCACGATCATTGTATGCATGTATTGGCTTAACTATATCACTGTAAACGAAAGCTTTTCCTGTTGGTAGCGGATTACCCACGCCCATTCTTTCATCAACTGCTAAATGTAAATCCGCAGGTAAGTCATACACCACAAGCTCGGCATGATCGAAATACATTACTTCTTCCATAGGTTCTGAGATAATCATTTGATAGAAGCCGTCTTTTGCCTGTAGTAAGTTCTCCGGAATTAAAAAGTTCTCCCAAGGTCTTGGGGTTGCGTATTCCCCCGGGCCAATAGCAAATCCTAATCCGCCGACGCCAATGATATCGCTGACAAATTCAAACCTTTCGCCATTCCAAACAAATAGCACCGGACAACTGGCCAACTGACGCTGTGTTTCTGTAATCTTATTCAAGCCTGCTTTTAAGTTTAACTCTGTTTGATAGACTCCATCGGACCATTCCATAGCGACGAAATCGATACTTTGAGAATCACCCATTCCGACGGCAACTGGTTGTAAGCTTTGGCCTGGACCAGAGTATTTGCGAAAGGTACTAGTAATAGTCCAGTTAGACCCATTTCTAACGGCGATTTCAGTACCTATTCCTGACGCATTCGAGCGCATGGAGTCGGCGGCCTTTTCCAATCCTGAAAACTGCATCGTCACAAATGGGTAACGTCCAACGCCGGGCGCCCATTCTAGTAGTTCATTTTTTTCGTTTATAGCAAAGATTGAAGGACCTTTACTATGCGAATTAATGACGGGAAGCCAGTCAACCAAAGCACTGGAAGTACTTGCCTTATATCGGAGTTTAAATTTCAAGGGGATATGCTCAAAACTATAAACACTCCAGCTATTGCCATCGGAAGTAATAAGCTCAAGTTTTCCGTCGCCAGTAATATCCTGTGTCGCCAGCTTAGGATTGTGAGAAAGATCAGGTTTGATGTCGAATAGAACCGGCGTTTCAATCCACAATTTATCTTCTTTGAACCAGCGACTAAGTTGACCTAGTGAATTTTGTGTATAAATTTCTGGTATCCCATCTGCGTCAAGGTCGGCTGCTACAGCGGCTTTGATATCTGACTGAATTAGATGCTGAAAGGCTTCTGAGTTTTGATAGCGCCATAAGCGATCATTTTGATATGCTTCATGAGGAGGCTTTCGATTGATTACTAATAGGTCAGTATCTCTATCTTGATCAAAGTCGAAGGTTAATACCTGCTGAGAAGATCGTGATTGATTGCTTATTTGATACTTGTCTGTGAGAGAGCGAAAAGTGCCGTCAAGATTGTTGTTTAGCAAATCATTTTTACCATTAGAATTGATCACAAGTATATCAAGGTCACCATCGTGATCTGCATCAAAAATCGCACCGTCCACGCTATTATTTTCTTCACCAGAAATTCCGGGGAGTTCAGCGATTTGAAAGCGCCCATCTCCAATGTTTTTCCACATTTGATTCTTGCCATTTCTTAGAAGATATATATCTACCAATCCGTCATTGTCAAAATCACCCAATAGACTTGAGTTGACGCCTTTTACTTTTGCGATATCATCCTGAGTTGAACCGCCTTGCTGCTGCCAGCCTGTGATTGAATCCTGAATCAGCAAAGTGTTGATATGAGAGTCATGCACAATGAGGTCTTGTTTGTCATCATGATTAAAATCTGCTGTTGTTATAGATTTCTTCTTAAAACCAGACGGCGTTTGGTTCTCATTATCCGAAGACAGTGATGCATATTTTACGGGGTCTACAAATAATGGACCGCCAGGAGTTGGTAGGGGAGAGCTTTGATTGATGTTTATAGCTTTGACTTCTGCCAGCGTACCCATCCGCGTGTACTTTATTTCGACCAGCTCTGCACGAGGGTTATTTCGTAAGGCTTCAAACTCCTTCAGATACTGGCGAGCAAGTTCTCGCTGTTTTAGCTTCTGCGAGGCCTGAAAAGCACCATAGTATACGCTTCGCAAATAAGGATTAATGCTTGCGGCTCTTTGATAATAGCTTAAGGCTTGTTGATGTTTATTTTTTTGAGATAACGCTTGCGCTAAAAAATAAGATGCATGTGCACTATTGCCTTCATTATCAAGCACCCAACGGAATTCCAATATTGCTTGATCAATATTTCCAACATATTGCGATAGTATACCTTTGATATAATGTGCTCTTATATTATTTGGTGCTTGATTAAGTATTTCTGAAATTAGAGTTAATGCCGTTTGTACATCACCTTCCTGATTTCGATTTAGTTGCGCGATGACACGATTTATTGCTACATCGGTCCATTCTGGATTTTCTTTAGTTAATGATTCAAAAATGGAAAGGGCTGCAGTGTAATCAAATTGTCCCATCAAGCCCACTGCAAGATTATTTTTCTGAACCATTTCCAGAGTGATTTTTTTTGAGAGCTCTTCTTTTGGTTGAGTGTCACATCCGGAAATCAATAGCAATATAACTGGCAACACACTCGCAATTTTGAAAAATTGTTTCATGAATGATCTCTCGGTCTTAAGGAATAGGTTGAAGAACTAACAAACATGTTTCAGTTGCACGCTTTACCGCCAGGCATATTTCGTAGCAACCGCTCATAGTTTTGCTTTAGCTTAGGTAATTTGGGGTCTGATGGGTCAATACTATTTAAAACTTGTTCTACCAGTGTGCTGGCATTTTGACAGGAGCCAGTTTCTACATATGCTCGAATTAGGGTATCTGCGTGCTCTAATGTTGGTTGAGCGCTCATTACAACTTTCGCCAACTGGAGAGCTTTTGTTCCATCGCGCAAACCTTGTTGTGGGACTGTAACTAATGCTCGTGCTAAGTCGTGTGCTATCAGTCCATCAGTTGGATGCGCTTTATTGACTTGCTCCAGAATCTCTATTGCTTTCTGATACTGTTTTTTATGAAATAAAAGATTTGCATATCCCGCCTGTGCAACAGTGTTTTCCGGTGATATTTTATTAATCTTTTCAAAGTTCCTTAATGCTTCATCTATCTTGCCCGTATATTGCTGTATGTTAGCCAATTCAAATAAAATACCTGCATCTGTTGGTGATATTTTTGCCGCAGATTCAAAATGTTTAAGTGCACCCGAGTATTTCTTCTGGTGCTGTAACAATTTGGCTAGATTAAAATGTGCGGTAGCATTCTCTGGTGCTAGTTCTATTGCTTTTTCCAGGTGTTCCTGCGCATCGGCAATTTTATTCAGCTTTGTTAGTGCTGCGGATAGATTTATTCTAGCGCGTACACTGTCAGGAGCTGCAGCCAACGCTTCCTGGAAGCTGTTTATGGATTCTTGATATTTACCCATAGCAAACTCATTTTTTCCTTGTAGCAATTGCACTCGTTCACCAGCCAGTAACTGCTCCAGATTTTCTCGGATAGGATCATGTGGCTTTATCCCTATTTTTCCGCTAAGTTTTAAATGTTCCCTCGCTTTTATTTCATCTCCCAAACCTCGGTACGCCATTGCTATGGAGTAGTGTAGTCTGTCAGCTTGTGGAACGAGTTTTAGCGCCTGTTCAAAGAATTGAATTGATTGTTTGTATTTCTTTTCTGATAGTAATAATTTACCTATTCCCGCAAATATGCTCGGCTCATTAGGAGTCAGTTCCTGAGCCTTCTGGAAAGCAATTTTTGATTTGTCATATCGAGAAAGCTGTTCAAGAGTTTCACCAAGGTTAATCCAAAGAGCTGGATAAGCCGCATTTATACGTTGCGCCTGAACAAAACTCTCTACAGCTTCATTGGGCATTTCACTACTGCGAAAAACCAGAGCCAATAAATATTGCGAAGTGAAACGTCCTGGCTCCAGTTGAAGTGCATTTTGATAACTAATCTTTGCAGGTTCGTAAAGTTCATATGCATGGTATAGTTGACCCATTAGCTCATATTGCTGTGCGAGCTTTGTTTTGTTCTGCATGAACTCGACTAATTGTTGATTGATTTTTTTGTTCTGAGATTCTATTTGCTCTACGACAGCACTTTCCAGGTTTTTTTTCTGCAGAACCGGAAGCTGGGTGAGGGGGCTAATATCAACGTTGATAGTTTGTTCGATACTCTGTTCGGTTGCATTAATATTAGTTGTTAACATAGTTGCAATCAGAGGAGGAAAAAAGATATTTCTGAGCCATGTTCTTCTTTTTATCATATTGTTATTACGCATGGATTTTCCTCTATAGTACACCGGTTTGATGATACACACTTATTATTTTAACTTTTGGATTGTTTGGTAGTTATTATATGAAAACTGTTTTACTTCCTGAGTACTGCCATCTGGCCAATGTATATAAATCGATTCTATATCTCTGGCCTTATGTAAACCAATGAGAACTCGGGGATCGTTAGCTGAACAGTAGCTACCGTCCGTTCTCACTCGTCGCCACATGGAATTTTTGTTTTTGAACTTAAGTTCTACTTGCGCTCCATGGCTGTCTCTTTTTAATAGCTTATCCGTCAGTCTAAAACCAATCCAGGAATTTTTTTGTCCTACGTTATTTAACAATATTTTGACCGGCCCGTTATTGTTGAAAATAACAAAGTCCATGTCTCCGTCATTGTCGATATCGCCAAAGGCTGCGCCGCGAGAGACATTTTGTTGCTTAAGTGCAAGAACACGATTGTCGTCGATTTCCTGAAATCGCTTACCGTCAATATTTTTGAATATTTGATTCGGTTGCTTAAGAGGATAATTTTCTCCTGCTTTTAGTTGATGTTCAAGTGTAGCAACAGCGCCATTGAGAATGATCAAGTCAAGAAAAGCATCGTTGTCAAAATCCAGCCATGCTGTACCAAATGCCGTGTATGGCAAACTGGACAGCCCAAGTCCGGCGTCCTGAGTGATGTCTTCAAAAATTCCACTTCCATCGTTTCGATAAAGCGTATTCGTTTCACCCATCAAATGTGTCATAAACAGATCTGTATCACCATCGTTATCAAAATCAGCTGCATCGATCCCCATACTCGCCTCAGCTTTTCCATCACTGTTTACTGAGGTTCCTGAAAAGAGGGCGTCATCCTCGAAGAATTTTCCTTTTCTGTTCAGCCATAACTGATTTGCCGCGCCATCATTTGCTACGTAGATATCAATCCAACCGTCTCCATTAAAGTCAGCAGTGACGACACCCAGTCCTGGCCCCGCTTTGTAATCACGAAGTAGAGATTGAGTGACGTCTTTGAATGTGCCGTTTCCCTGATTATGATACAAAGTGTCGACTTGCGGTATAAAAGCTGCAGGTCCACAGTAATCTTGACGACTGCTGCGTGCATAACAGTCTTTTTTGTTGTTTACATCGTATTCGACATAGTTCGCTATATAAATGTCAAGATAGCCGTCTTTATCAAAATCGAAAAATGTCGCACTGGTACTCCAGCGGTTATCATTTTTCTCCAGTACCAGAGATTCATCGGTAAAAGTACCATCACCATTATTTTTTAGCAGACGATTTTTGCCATAATTCGTGATCAGAAGATCTATCCAGCCATCGTTGTTATAATCTCCAGTTGCGACTCCCATGCCATAGTCTTGGATATTCAGTCCACTTTGTTCAGTAATGTCAGTGAAACTAACGCTTGATTGTTGTTTTGAACCAGATATCAAGTTATTACGGAACAAGCGATCTCTCGGTGTACCTTGAATAGGAAACATCGCTTGTTTGATGCTATCTTTCTTACCGAGCAAATTTCCCTGTACCAGATACAGGTCGAGATCGCCATCGTTATCATAATCGAATAGAGCTCCACCAGAACCAGTCATTTCTGGAAAGTAGTACTCTCCGGTCATACCGTTGAAATGTACGAAATTAATTCCTGAAGAGGAGGTGATATCTTCAAAAATTGGTGGTGTCGTTTCTCTTTTTTCCGCAGCAAAAACTAACAGTGTATTAATGTTGTAGGATAAAATGAGGACTATAATAATTTTTATAGGGATGCTGCTAAGTTGCATTTCTGATTCCACACTGATATTGACCTGATAAGCTATCACTCAATCTGCAAAGGTTAAACTTTACTTTATCGACAACTGTTTGTATGTCTTTTTCCGATATATTGTTAAAAAATGGTAGCGCCAAACCGTTACGGGCAAGAATTTCTGTGTTGGGTAGTGAAATTGGTGAGAATTGCTTTTGATAAAACGGCTGCAAATGTATGGGTGAAAAATAGCGACCACACGCTATTCCATCTTCTCCCAGGCTCTGGCACAGTTCGTCTCTATGATGTGCGAAGCTATTATCGATATGAATTACATAAGCAAACCACATTGACTTATATTCATGCTGACTAAAACAGGGGAGGGTAATAGGCTTGAATGCGTTGAAAAATTTTGCATAATTTTCGTTAACTTTCTGTCTCTTTTTACGGATGCTTTCCAGACGACGAAGTTGTGCAAATCCTATTGCTGCGCTTAATTCGTTCAGGCGGCTATTTGTACCAACGCTATCCTGATCCAGCCAGCGGCCATCCATTTTTCGACCATTATTACGTAATTTGATAATTTTATCTGCAATCGCTGAATTGTTAGTAACTATCATACCTCCTTCACCAGTGGTTACCTGTTTGTTAGCATAAAAGCCAAAAACGCCGATAACACCCCAACTTCCCAGTGCTTTTCCCTTGAAACAGTTTCCGGTGGCTTCACAAGCGTCTTCGATTACGGGTATTCCATATGATTCGCAAATAGCAATGATACTATCGATATCAGCAGCTTGACCAAACGAATGAACAACTATGACTGCTTTGGTTTGAGGAGTGATTGCACGCTTTAAGCAAGTTGGCGACATGCCTCGTGTATCTAGATCAATATCAATCAGTATTGGTGTCGCACCAACCGAAATAATAGCATTTACCGTAGCGGGGACCGTATAAGACACGGTAATGACTTCGTCTCCAGAGCCAATTTCCATTGCTTGTAGCGACATGATTAAGCCAGAGGTTCCTGAGCTAACTCCTAACGCATATTTAGTTTTCGTTAACGTGGCAAACTGCGCTTCAAACTTTCTTAACATTGGGCCTCTGGAAAGCTGGCCAGAATCCAAAACTTCGAGAACCAATTCTTTTTCCAATTCGGATATGTCGGGTTGAGCAAGTGGGATCATAATTATATGGTTGACTTCTTAAATAACAGTTTTTCTTTTGATGGTAATCTCTTTAGCACTTCAAGAATTCTTTCTGCGGCGTGTCCATCCCCATAAGGGTTGATTGTATTTTTTATTGACTCCTTAAAGGCTGGGCATAAGGCCTTTTCAATTGCAATTGATATTGCAGTTGCGTCCGCTGAAACATCAATTATGTTTTTTGCCTGCTCTCGCCCTTGTTGTCGTAATCCAATATTAACCGCTGGTAAACCCATACTTGGCGATTCCATGATTCCACTAGATGAATTCCCAACCATCATGTTGGCACAGCATAAAAGTCCAAAATAAGTGATCGGGTCGAGATTAACTCTAATTTGCGCTTTTGGGTGGCGCGCACTGAATTTTTCTGCTTTTTCCATAATTTGATGTGAGCCTGTATCTGCGTTAGGAAAACAGAAGACAATTTGTTCATTGCGTTTTTCGAGTGCTTCAAATAAGGATTCCATTTCGGCCGTTGTATGGTCAAGCAGGGTTACCGGGTGATAAGCAACGATAATTATTTTATCAGTTTCTGTCAGAGATAATTTTTCTCGAACAAGTTTTTCGTCTGGAATAGAGGAACGACGTAGATGATCCAGAGAAGGAGCGCCTGAAAAATAAACTCGCCAGGACTCTTCACCCATCTTAAGAACTCGTTGCCGCGCGGATTCGGTTGGAGTGAAATGTAAATGACTCATTTTGGTTAGTGCGTTACGTACCGCATCGTCAATCGCTCCTTCACTGATATCTCCACCTTCAATATGAGCGATAGGTATTCTCAAGGTCAGAGCTACACTGGCAGGTGCTAACATTTCGTAACGATCAGCGATTAGTAGTAATAAGTCCGGACGTAGATTATCTAGTTGATCTGCCAAGCCCAATGTAGCAAGTCCAAGAGATTTTGCCATCCCAACATCGGAATCAGAGCTTACCAGACATTCAAGCTTTTCTATGCGTTTAAAGCCTGCATTTTCGATTTCACTCCAGGTGTTTCCATACTCTGGTGATAAGTGTGCCGCCATCGCTAGTACCGTCAGCTCAATCGATGACTCGGCTTCCAATAAGCGCAACGGCCAATAAAGGTGACTAAAATCTGCACGAGATGTCGATACAGCGACCACTTTTAATTTATTATTTGAATTCATGTATTGATAAATTGTCTAATTATTGGCCAATGCTAACTGTTTTAGTGTGAAAGCAACCCAGACTAAGTATGAATTTTCGCGTAGTTACCATTTAATGTCACGTTTCCATTGAAGTTTAACAAATTAATCCACTGTTAAGGAGTATCTAGAATGGACTCATTCTCACTTTTATATGTATTAGTTGCATAATTAATAACCTTTGCTTCCTTCTTGCAAGCGCTTCACGTTCGAGCCTGTAGTCTGGCTATTTAAGTCCGATCAGAATATACTTCTGCCCAATAAAGAAGTCCTTAAAAGTATTTATTATCATGGTACGAAATCTAAAAGCAGTTATCCCTGTGGCTGGTCTTGGCACTCGAATGTTACCAGCTACTAAGGCGATCCCAAAAGAAATGCTACCTATCGTCGACAAACCTCTTATTCAGTACATAGTCAATGAGTGTATCCTGGCTGGGATAAAGGAAATCGTATTGGTGACTCACTCTTCTAAAAATGCGATTGAAAATCACTTTGACAAGTCCTTCGAGCTTGAAACCACACTGGAAAAAAGGGTTAAACGCCAATTACTGGAAGAAATTCAAGCTATTTGTCCGAAAGATGTAACCATTATGCATGTTCGTCAGGGTGAATCTAAAGGATTAGGGCATGCGATATCGATTGCCAGGCCTCTGGTTGGAGAAAATCCGTTTGTTGTGGTATTACCCGACGTTATTATTGATGATGCAAATTGTGACCTGCAAAGTGATAATCTGGCGGCAATGATAAGGAGGTTTGAGGAGTCAGAAGTATCCCAGGTGATGGTGGAGCCTGTTCCTGATGAGAAAATTTCTAATTATGGAATTGTCGACTGCGACGGCTGTGATTTGAAAAAAGGTCATTCGATTCAAATGCAACGTGTTGTAGAAAAGCCTAAAATAGGTGAAGCACCTTCAAACTTGGCTGTTGTAGGTAGGTATGTATTGTCGAAAGGAATATGGGATTTATTAGAAAACACAGCACCCGGAGCAGGGGATGAAATTCAACTGACAGATGCAATTGATGAGCTTACGAACCTGGAAACTGTAGAAGCTTATCACATGGTCGGTAAGTCTCATGACTGTGGTTCAAAACTCGGATACATGCAAGCTATCGTTGAGTACGGATTGCGTCATTCAGAAATAGGGGAACGGTTTCGAGATTACCTGAAAAGAATTCAATGAGAGAGGATTTAGTCAAACGCTATTGACTAATTAAGCCTGCGGTGACGAATCCTGAGATGGCTAGACGCTAGTCTTTCTCAGACTTTATTTTCCACTGTATTTATTGTTAATGCTATTAACAACAAATCTGGCGCGATAAGTTTTTATTTTAACTATTACAACTAACTGAATTATTAACAGTAGCCTTACGAATAATGCTAATTTCTAATACTAAAGAATGGAAAGCTTTAGAAGCCCACCATCAATCACTTGCAGACATAAAAACTTGTCAACTCTTAAAGGACAGAGAGAGAAATGACTGCCTGTTCAAAGGTTTTGATAAAATAACAATAGATTTTTCGAAACAAAAAATCAGTGCCAATACATTGGAAATGCTTTTTGAATTAGCTTTATCGGTAAATCTAAATGAAAAAATTTCAGGTCTGCTAAGTGGAGATAAAGTAAATACAACCGAAGACAGGGCTGCACTTCACACCGCTCTTCGCTTGCCTGCCGAAAAGTCTTTAATTTTAAATGGAGAAGACATTAATTCCGACGTACAGTTACAGTTAACCAAAATGGAAGAAATTGTTAACCGGTTAATTAATGGGCATTGGAGGGGGTTCAGTGGTAAGCCGATTACCGATGTAGTTAATTTGGGAGTCGGAGGTTCAGATTTAGGTCCGCTTCTTGTTTGTGATGCTTTAGATGAATACGAAGTTCAAGGTGAAACAGGAATTAACGTTCACTTTGCATCTACCATGGATGGCTCTCAGATTTCTTCTTTGTTTAGCTCACTTAATCCAGAAACTACATTGTTTATTGTTGTATCCAAGTCGTTTACGACGATTGATACTCTGACAAATGCTGAGACGGCTAAACAATGGGTTTTAGAGCAATGCAGTAATGAAGCATTGGTAAGTAAACAGCATTTTATAGGTGTTTCTGCTAGCCCTTCTAAAATGGAAGAGTGGGGAATTGTAGCTGAACATCAGCTGCTCTTTTGGGAATGGGTTGGAGGTCGTTTTTCGTTGTGGTCAAGTGTTGGTATTTGCATTGCTATTAAGCTTGGTATGCGGAATTTCAGGCTGCTGTTACAGGGTGCTCATGAAATGGATAAGCATTTCCTTTCCGCTGAGTTTGAAAATAATTTACCCGTTCTCCTTGGCTTGATTAGTATATGGAATGTCAATTTTCGTAAGATCAACGCTCAAGCAATATTGCCCTATGATGCTCGCCTGGCGGTATTCCCTGATTACCTGACTCAGTTAGAAATGGAGAGCAATGGCAAGTCTGTAACATTGAATGGTGAAGCAGTTGATTACGACACTTGTCCTGTACTTTGGGGGGAAGTAGGACCAAATGCTCAACATGCTTTCTATCAGCTGTTACATCAAGGTACGCAAAAGGTAAATTGCGATTTTATTGCGCCAGTTAAACGGTTTTGTAATACCGACGGAGAGCACGGTAAACGTCTTAAAGAGCAACACCTTTTGACGTTGGCCAACTGTTTTGCACAATCGAGAGCTTTGATGTTAGGTTCATCTAGCTCAGAAGGAATATCAAACAAAACCAGAGAAGAATCCGCGAACTCAACTTCTCATCGACATTACCCAGGAGAGCAACCCTCTACCACTATTTTGCTAGAGGAGTTATCGGCCTATTCACTAGGGCAGTTGATTGCTCTTTACGAGCATAAAGTCTACGTTATGGCTGTACTATGGAATATCAACCCTTTTGATCAGTGGGGTGTCGAATTAGGAAAGGTTATGGCAGAGGGGACACTCGATGCATTATCGAATAAGGGTAAAGTTGATGATTTTGATCAGTCGACAAACAAGTTAATTCGTTTCATAAACTCTAAAGTCAAGGATAGCGGAGGTCTATGATGAATATTTTGGTTGTTGGTGGAGGACTAAACTCTTTTGTTTCTGCATCTTTATTTGCCTCGGTAGGAAACACTGTATATTTTAATTCTTTTGGGTGTTCTATTTCGCGTTATCAGCTAGAACCGGGATTGGAGTCTCTTTTTAAAGAGCAGGTTGAAGTAGGACGAATAGTAGAGATTTCGACCACTAATCAAAAGCTTGAAGAGTCCTATGAAATTATTGTATTGGGTGAAGAGGTTGAAACTTACTCATTAGAAGATATTGATTGGACGATTAAATTTACCCTGGACCAAGCTATCTGGATTCTCTTGTCTCCATCTGATATTGGTGAAGCTATTTATTGGAAAAAACGTCTGAACTCTCGAAACAATGGCAATGGCTCAACAGTAAAAAATTGCATTGATGTGATTAGTTGTCCCTTGTTAATAAGAGAAGGGAGGGCTCTGGAGGATTTTTCAAGACCAGAACTAATTACATTAGGTTGCGATACGGAATGCTCTGCTATAAGGGTTAAGGCATTAATGTATCCGTTCAACAGACAAAAAGATGATATTAAAATCGTATCTACCAAAGAGGCCGAGTTTGCCTGTTTTGCGAGTCATGCAATGTTAGCTACTCGGCTTAGTTTTATGAATGAAATGGCTGCACTAGCTGAGAAAACGGGAGTTGATATCGATGTGATCAGAGCTTGCATCGGCTCAGATCCAAGGATTGGTTCTAGTTATCTATACCCTGGGTGTGGGTACGGAGGAGCCACGTTGTCTAAGAATCTTCAGCGAATTTCGAGTAAATTGAAACGGAGAAATGATGATCTTGGTTTATTGGATATAGTTGCGGAAATAAATAATCGTCAAAAAGATTTGCTATTTAGAAAAATTTGGCATTTTTTTGGAGGCTCTTTAAAAGGAAAGGTGATTGCTGTCTGGGGGGTGTCTTTTAAACCGGAGACAGATTCTATAGAGGGGGCTCCGGCGCTTCAATTGATTGAGTCACTTACCGCACAGCAAGCCGAAATTGTTTTCTACGATCCAATGGCTAAACAGAACGCTATTGAGTACTTTGCTGAAAGAGAAATTTCAGTAAAAGCGACGGATAGAGCTATGGATGCATGTGACAATGCGGATGTATTGGTTGTGTGTACAGAGTGGAAGGAACTATGGAATCCAAGCTTTGCTGAACTTGCAGCGAGGTTAAGATGCAAAGCGATTTTTGATGGCAGAAACATCTACGGACCAGACCAGGTTAAACTAGCCGGTCTGAAATATTTTGGTATTGGTAGGCAATAACTTTGAGCATTAGCCTCAGTTTGCGAATATATGAAAGCATTTCGAGGAAAAAATTTAAAACTTCGAGTTGCTCGTGATTTCCCTTTGATAAGATGACATGGGAAGAAATATAAAAACTAGTTAGGTAGTAGTTTAATGAAAGTTACAGTTTTTGGCATAGGGTATGTTGGATTAGTACAGGGAGCTGTTCTAGCCTCAGTTGGTCATGACGTTGTTTGTGTTGATGTTGATGAAAGAAAAGTTAAAGACCTTGAAAATGGCATTATCCCTATCTACGAACCGGGGCTGACGTCCTTAGTAAACGAAAATGTTCATGCTGGTCGTCTAAAGTTTACAACTGACTCTGAATTTGCCGTGGACCATGGTCGGTTTCAATTTATTGCAGTCGGTACACCGCCCGATGAGGACGGATCCGCAGACTTAAAATATGTATTGGCAGTTGCAGAAACTATTGCGACTTATATGGAAGACGAAAAAATTATTATTGATAAATCGACAGTACCAGTAGGAACTGCAGATAGAGTCTCAAAAGTCATTCAAGCAAAGTTGGATGCTAGACAAGTAGATCAAAAGTATTCCGTTGTTTCTAATCCAGAGTTTTTGAAAGAAGGAGCTGCAGTTAGTGACTGTTTAAAGCCAGACCGAATAATTATTGGAACTGAATGCGACACCGCGATTGCGGCTATGCGAGAGTTGTACGCGCCGTTTAGTCGAAACCACGAAAAGCTTATAGTCATGGATGTGCGTTCTGCTGAGCTAACAAAGTATGCTGCCAACTGTATGCTCGCAACTAAAATATCTTTTATGAATGAAATGTCAAATCTGGCGGAAAAGTTGGGTGCGGATATTGAAGCTGTACGTCAAGGAATTGGATCCGACCCAAGGATAGGATACCAGTTTATTTACCCTGGTTGTGGTTATGGTGGTTCTTGTTTTCCCAAAGACGTTCAGGCTCTGATTCGAACAGCAAAAGAAATCGATTATGCGCCGCAGATTTTGGAAGCGGTGGAAGCAGTAAATAATCGTCAGAAAAACAAACTTTTTGAATACATTAAGAGTTACTTTGGAAAATCAATTGAAGGAAAAACGATTGCACTTTGGGGGTTAAGCTTTAAACCTAATACTGACGATATGCGAGAAGCGTCAAGCCGCACTCTTATGGAAGCCTTATGGCACAATGGCGTAACCGTTAAAGCCTTCGATCCAGAGGCAATGAAGGAGTGTGAACGAATATATGGACAGAGGGATGATTTAGTATTATGTAACACCAAAGAGCTAACATTGATTCATGCAGACGCCCTGGTTATTTGTACGGAGTGGAATCAGTTCAGAGCTCCAGACTTTGAGTTAATTGGTCAGTCTTTAACTAATAAAGTGATTTTTGATGGAAGAAATCTTTATGAGCCTAAACTCATGACTGAAAAAGGTTTTAGTTATTATGCGATAGGGCGCGGCGATTCTGTTCAAGTGGCGATATAAAGAAAAAGCATTTACGAAGAGCTCTACTATGAAAATATTAGTTACTGGTGCTGCAGGTTTTATTGGGTTTCATGTAGCGGAATATCTATTAAAAAGGGGCGATGAAGTAATTGGTATTGATAGCATTAATGACTATTACGACCCTGATTTAAAATATGCTCGTCTCAAGAATTTGAAACCTTATAAACGCTTTCGGTTTGTCAAACTTGATATTGCCGATAAAGATATTGTTGCTACTCTTTTTGAAAGGGAAAAGTTTGACACGGTAGTACATATGGCGGCACAGGCTGGAGTCAGATATTCGCTGGAAAATCCTCATGCTTATACGCATTCGAATATTGTCGGTCACCTCAATATTCTGGAGGGATGTCGTAACAATAATATAAGACATTTGGTTTATGCCTCATCCAGTTCAGTTTATGGTGCCAATACTGCGCAGCCTTTTTCCGAGCATCACAGTGTGGACCATCCTGTATCGCTTTATGCGGCAAGCAAAAAG
Organism: Aliikangiella sp. G2MR2-5; assembly: GCF_015687155.1. Classification (GTDB taxonomy): domain Bacteria; phylum Pseudomonadota; class Gammaproteobacteria; order Enterobacterales; family Kangiellaceae; genus Aliikangiella. The sequence continues at coordinate 884,156 of NZ_JADPQF010000001.1, forward strand.
TCTAATGAACTAATGTCTCATAGCTATTCACACCTGTATAACATCCCGACAACAGGTCTAAGGTTTTTTACCGTATATGGCCCATGGGGAAGGCCCGATATGGCACCAATTCTTTTTGCCAATGCGATTGAAAGCGGAGAAGCAATTAAGGTATTTAATAGTGGCAATATGTATCGGGACTTTACCTTTATAGACGATATAGTTGAAGGTGTTATTCGAGCTCTGGATAACCCGGCTAAACCAAACAGTGAGTGGAATAGTGATACCCCGGACCCAGCGACGAGTTATGCGCCTTACCGAATCTACAATATAGGAAATAATAGTCCGGTAAAGCTGATTGATTTTATTGAAGTTCTTGAAGAAGCCTTTGGAAAAAAGGCACTTAAAAATTATTTACCCATGCAAAGTGGCGATGTCGTAAGTACTTGTGCAGACTCTTCAGCCTTATATGAGGAAGTAGGTTTTAAGCCCACAACGACTTTAAACATTGGCGTGAAAAAGTTTGTAGAATGGTATAAACAGTATTATTTAAAAGGTTAATTGAATGAATTTAAAATGTTTTAAAGCGTATGATATTCGAGGCAAGCTCGGCGAAGAGCTTAATGAAGATATCGCCTATGCTATTGGACGAGCTTACGCAGAGTACTTAAAGCCAAAGTCGATAGTGCTGGGCGGGGATGTTCGAGAAACGAGTGAAGAGTTGAAAATGGCGCTTGCTAGAGGGATCATGGATACTGGGAGTAACGTTATCGATATTGGTTTAACCGGTACCGAAGAAGTTTATTTCGCAGTCCAACATCTTGGCGTTGATGGCGGCATCGAGGTTACCGCTTCACACAACCCAATCGATTACAATGGAATGAAACCTGTTAGGAAGGGCTCAAAACCCATATCCAATGACTCTGGCTTACTGGATATTAAAAATTCTGCAGAGATTATTTTGAAAGATATTTCTGCAATAGAAAATTCTGAAGAGAAAAAAGGTGAGTATTGTCAACTGGATAATCTTGAGGCCTATGTTGACCACCTTTTATCTTATATAGACACCAAAAAGCTTGCTCCACTTAAATTAGTGGTCAATTCAGGTAATGGTGCTGCAGGTCATGTCATTGATCGAATTGAAGAAAAGTTCAATGAAAACAAGGTTCCTGTTACTTTTGTAAAGATCCAGCATGAACCTGATTGCAATTTTCCCAATGGAATTCCCAATCCGATATTGCCTGAGAATCAACAAGTGACTTCAAAGGCGGTTCTGGAAAGTAGTGCAGATTTTGGAATTGCATGGGATGGCGACTTTGATCGTTGTTTTTTGTTTGACCAAAATGGACGCTTTATTGAGGGATATTACATTGTTGGCTTGTTGGCGGAAGCATTTTTACAAAAGAAAAGTGGTCAAAAAGTCATCCATGATCCTCGTTTGGTATGGAACACCCAGGAAATAGTCTCCGCTGCCGGCGGTGAAGCTGTTCAATCGAAAACCGGACACGCTTTCATCAAAGAAAGAATGCGAATTGAAGATGCTGTTTATGGTGGAGAAATGAGCGCTCACCATTATTTCAGGGATTTTGGATATTGTGATAGCGGTATGATTCCCTGGCTGCTGGTTGCTGAGTTAGTGAGTTTATCTAAAAAGCCTCTGTCCACGCTAGTGGATGAAAGGATTGAGAAATATCCTTCTCCAGGTGAAATTAACTTTAAAGTGACGGATACCGCAGAGACGATTAGCAGAATTGAACAAATATACTTAGATGACGCCCATACGGTTGATCGGACGGATGGTATCAGTATGGAGTTTGAATCTTGGCGCTTTAATCTAAGGGCATCCAACACCGAACCGGTAATTAGGCTCAATCTGGAAACGCGCGGAGACAAAGAGCTAATGAAAGAAAAGCTGGCTGAGCTGTGCAAAATTATTGAAGAGCGATAGGGTAAAGTCAGGACTGCTTGACTAGTTTCCCGATTAGTGGATAATTTCCCGAGCTTTTAGCCCGGTTAAAGGAAATATAGGAATAATGGATAGAAAAATATCAGTAATAGGCCTCGGATATGTAGGTTTGCCTGTCGCAGTGGCATTTGGAAAGTCTCACCAGGTCATTGGTTTCGATTTAAATCAGACTCGTATCGATGAGTTAAAGTCTGGTAGAGATCATACTCTGGAAGTAGAAGATTCTGAACTTGCAGAAGCCGATATTTTGTTCACCGCTGATCCAGAAGATCTGAAAAAGGCAGATTTTCATATTGTGGCAGTTCCGACACCTATCAACCATGCAAATCTGCCAGACCTATCTCCTATGCTAGGAGCATCAAAGACAATCGGCCAAATTCTTAAGAAAGGCGATATTGTTGTATTTGAGTCAACCGTATACCCCGGAGCAACTGAAGAAGATTGTGTTCCCGTACTGGAAGCTGAGTCAGGTCTTAAGTGTGGAGTTGACTTCAAAGTGGGATATTCGCCTGAACGTATCAATCCGGGAGACAAAGAAAGAACTTTCACCAAGATACTTAAGATAGTATCGGGAATGGACAAGGAAACCCTGGATATTGTTGCTGATGTCTACTCGAGCGTCGTAACTGCAGGCGTTCACCGTGCTCCAACCATCAAAGTAGCTGAAGCAGCCAAGGTCATTGAAAATACCCAGCGGGACCTGAATATTGCTTTAATGAACGAGTTGTCAGTTATTTTTGAACGTATGGGAGTTGATACCCTGGATGTTCTTGAAGCGGCTGGTACCAAGTGGAATTTTTTACCGTTTAAACCGGGTTTAGTCGGAGGACACTGCATTAGCGTTGACCCGTACTATTTGACCTATAAAGCAGAACAAGTCGGTTATCGACCTGAAGTCATCCAGTCGGGACGAAGAGTCAATGACAATATGGGACACTTCATCGCTGAACGTTGCGTTAAGAATATGATTTTGAAAGATACCAAAATCAAAGGAGCGAAAGTTGCTATTCTGGGTCTGACCTTCAAAGAAAACTGTCCGGATCTGAGAAACTCTAAAGTTGTCGACCTTGTTAAGGCTTTTCAAGGGTTTGGTATTCAGCCAATTGTTACTGATGCCTGGGCTGAGTCCTCTGAAGCCACCAGGTTCTATGGCATTAATCTAAGTCCCCTTGAGGCTGTTAAAGATTGTGAGTTGGTGGTGGTTGCAGTTTCTCACAAAGAATATGTTAAGCTTGACGTTGAACAGTATAAAGCAATGCTTTCTCCGACCGGAGCTCTATTTGATATTAAAGGCATTTTGCCGAGGGAAGAGCTCGCCAGTCAGGGGGTTGAAGTTTGGCGAATCTAGCGCACAGCTTTAGTTGTTGGATTATTATTTAAGGAAGATATTATGATTTTGCCCATTATTATGGCTGGCGGTTCGGGAACGCGACTCTGGCCTTTATCTCGTCAACTTTACCCTAAACAATTCCTCAATATCATTGGGGAAAATACAATGCTCCAAGATACGGTCGCTCGCCTGGAAGGACTCGATGTTAAAAATCCTCTGGTGATTTGCAACAATGAACACCGGTTTTTGGTAGCTGAGCAATTGAGAGGAAAGGGCGGGGCAGGAGAAATCATTCTTGAACCAGAAGGCCGAAATACAGCACCTGCGATAGCACTGGCGGCGCTCAGAGCGATAGAAAATGGGGACGATCCTTTGCTACTAGTGCTGGCGGCGGATCACGTTATCTTGAATACCAAAGCTTTCCAGTCTTCGGTTAAAGCTGCCGAGAAGTTTGCCAGTGATGGTTCTCTGGTGACCTTTGGAATAGTCGCCAATACACCCGAAACAGGTTACGGTTATATTAATCGCGGTGCAGAGCTTTCGGAGACAGCGTATAAAGTTGCAGGATTTGTCGAGAAACCGAATCTGGAGACAGCCAGGAAGTATTTTGAAAGTGGTGATTATTACTGGAATAGCGGCATGTTTATGTTCAAAGCCAGTAGCTTTCTAGCAGAATTGGAACAATTTCGACCTGATATTCTGGACGCGTGCCGACGCAGTGTAGCTAAAGCTCAGCAGGACCTGGATTTTATTCGAATTGACAAAGAAGAGTTTGCTCAGTGTCCCTCAGAATCGATAGATTATGCGGTAATGGAGAAAACCGAAAAAGCGGTGGTCGTGCCAATGGACGCAGGCTGGAGTGATATCGGATCCTGGTCTGCAATTTGGGATGTCAGTGACAAAGATGACAATGGCAATCGTACCTTAGGAGACGTCATTGCCGAGGACTCCAAAAATTGTCTGGTACATGGCGAAGACAGGCTGGTTTCATTACTTGGCCTAGAAGATATTGTCGTTGTGGATACCAAAGATGCGGTGCTCGTTGCTCACAAATCTAAAGTACAGGATGTCAAAAAGATTGTTGAAAAATTAAAGTCAAGTGATCGCTCGGAATGGAAAATTCATCGAGAAGTCTACCGTCCCTGGGGGAAATATGACTCTATCGATATGGGTGAGCGCTATCAGGCAAAGAGAATCACCGTTAAACCAGGGGCCAAATTAAGTGTTCAAATGCATCATCATCGAGCAGAGCACTGGGTGGTAGTTTCGGGTACCGCTTCCGTTACTAATGGCGAAAAGACGTTTTTGGTTTCGGAAAATGAGTCGACCTATATCCCAATAGGGCAGATTCATGCTCTGGAGAATCCGGGTAAAGTGCCATTGGAGTTAATCGAGGTACAAACTGGCTCCTATCTCGGAGAGGATGATATTGTCAGGTTTGATGACAGGTATGGTCGCGCAGACTAAATTCCATTAGTATGTTGATAAGAAAGCCCTCTAAGAGGGCTTTTTTATTGATCTCGTATTTTGTATGTAGATAAGTATTTTACTATTAAAACTCCGAGCAGAACTCCCAGAACATCCGCAAGAATATCGGCAAGACTGAAGGACCTATTAGGGATAAAGTGCTGCACAATCTCGATCATAACTCCGAACAAGCAGGAAAGCGTAATTAAATAAAATATTTTTAAGCTACTAAAAGCCAGCCTGAAACTCCCACTGAATGAAGCAAAAGCAACAAGGTGATAGATTTTGTCAATATTATTTAGACTGACCGGGCTAACAACTTTTGGGCTTAAAGTTAAAGATAGAAGCGCTATAGAAATGCCGCAAAACAGGGGACGCCAGAAGAACTCATAATTTCGTGGTTCTACAATAAATTTCAGCATGCTTTATGTGAATCCGATATTTTTGAAATGCGAATTTGGGGCCATAATAAACCTATTTATTGGTTATGAACACATTCCAGATGGAACTTTTCTTCCTGATATTGAGACTGCTAATGTACGCCCTTTATAGAATTTCAATAGCTAAAGGTTTCAATTTAGTATTAAAGTTACTAGAATACGCGCTTTCAAGGACAAATCTTAATTTGAATCGAAGCCTGACACTTATACAAGCCATCAAAGTATGAAAATTACACATTTAAAACAACTAGAAGCTGAAAGTATTCAGATATTCAGGGAAGTTGCAGCAGAGTTTGAAAATCCGGTTATGCTGTATTCTGTCGGAAAGGACTCGTCAGTACTTCTACATCTGGCACGCAAGGCATTTTTCCCAGGTAAAATTCCGTTTCCCCTGCTGCATGTTGACACGGGATGGAAATTTAAGGAAATGATTGCTTTTCGCGATAATATTGCAACTGATTTGGGAGTGGATCTGCTTGTCCACCAAAATCCTGAAGGTCTGGAAATGAATATCAGTCCATTCGTCCACGGAAGTGCCAAACATACTGACATAATGAAAACTCAAGCTTTAAAACAGGCCCTAGACAAGTATGGATTTGATGCTGCTTTTGGTGGGGCAAGAAGAGATGAGGAAAAATCCAGAGCTAAGGAAAGAGTCTATTCATTTAGAGATAAGAAACACCGCTGGGATCCTAAGTCTCAACGTCCTGAGCTATGGAATATTTATAATGGCAAAGTTGACAAGGGTGAGAGCATTAGAGTATTCCCTTTGTCGAATTGGACTGAACTAGATATCTGGCAATATATTTATCTGGAAAATATTCAAATTCCCGACCTTTATTTTTCCAAGCCGCGTCCGGTTGTTGAAAGAGATGGAACATTGATTATGGTTGATGACGACAGAATGCCGTTGAAAGAAGGGGAAGAGCCTGAAATGAAGAATGTTCGCTTTAGAACGCTTGGCTGCTACCCGTTAACCGGAGCTGTTGAATCGACCGCAGCAACTTTGCCTGAAATTATTCAGGAAATGTTGTTAACCAAAACATCAGAACGACAAGGCAGGGTCATAGACAGTGATTCAGTTGGTTCTATGGAAAAGAAGAAAATGGAGGGATACTTCTAATGAGTCATGCATCACCTCTAATTGAAAAAGATATTTTAGGATACCTTAAACAGCATGAAGAAAAAGAGTTACTCAGGTTCATCACATGTGGAAGTGTTGACGACGGCAAGAGTACCTTAATTGGCAGATTACTTCATGACAGTAAAATGATTTTTGAAGACCAACTTGCCGCTATCAGCGAAGATAGTAAAAAAGTTGGTACACAGGGAGAAGAAATTGACCTGGCATTGCTGGTTGATGGTTTGCAGTCTGAGCGAGAGCAAGGGATTACCATTGACGTAGCTTACCGCTATTTCTCAACGGACAAGCGCAAATTCATTATTGCCGATACTCCGGGGCATGAGCAGTATACCCGTAACATGGCAACCGGAGCGTCAACCTGTGATTTGGCTATTATTCTGGTTGATGCACGCAAGGGTGTACAAACGCAAACACGCCGACATAGTTTTATCTGTTCATTGTTAGGAATTAAACAAGTTATCGTTGCGATCAACAAAATGGATTTGGTTGACTATTCTCAAACTCGTTATAAGGAAATCCAGGACGAATATCTATCCATGGCTGGATCTCTGGATATTCCTGACATACGTTTTGTTCCGATTTCCGCATTAAAGGGTGACAACGTTGTAAACCCTAGCGAGAAGCTTGCCTGGTTCCGGGGCTCTACCTTGATGCAATATCTTGAAACTACAGATATCGAGTCTGTCCATGTGAGCGAAGATTTCAGGTTTCCAGTTCAGTTAGTTTCTCGCCCAAACTCTGATTTTAGAGGATTCCAGGGAACGGTTGCAGCTGGCTCTGTGAAGGTGGGAGATACAGTAAGAGTATTGCCATCCGGAACTATTTCCAGCGTCAAATCGATAGTAACTTTTGATGGAGAATTAGAAGAAGCTCATTTTCCGATGGCCGTGACCTTGACATTGAATGATGAAGTTGACGTTAGTCGAGGATGCATGATCGTTAAAAAGGATGCATTACCGCATGTATCACCGCGATTGAAAGCCAAGATCATCTGGATGCACGAAGACGCGATGAAAGCGAATCGCGAATATATTTTTAAGTTTGCGGGTAAGATGACTTCCGGGGACTTTGAAAAAATTCGTCATAAGATAGATGTTAATACTCTGGAAGAAACCGATGCAAATTTCCTTGAGCTTAACGAAATTGGCGTTGTTGATATCAGCTTGAGTGAGCCGGTAGTTTTTGATGCTTATATTAAGAACAAGCAAACTGGCGGATTTATCATTATTGACAGATTGAGCAATCTTACCGTTGGTGCTGGAATGATAGACTCTGCACTTGTTGCAACTAAAGAAGTTCAGCACGAAAAAGTTGCGTTAAGTCCTTTTGAAAAAGACTTGATAGAACTTGTTAGAAAACACTTTCCTCAGTTGACGGAAAAACTTTAATTATTTAAGAAACTAAAAAAGCTCCTTTTTTAAGGAGCTTTTTTAATGATATATCAAACAAAATAGAACTTAAGCAATGAATAGCAACATAGTTTGGCATAATGCATCTGTGACTACAGGCGAGCGTAATGAGCAAAAAGGACATGCTCCTTGTTTGCTATGGTACACCGGACTTTCTGGTTCTGGAAAGTCGACCATTGCCAATGCAGTAGATAGAATTTTATTTGAACGAGGTTGTCATACTTATTTGTTGGACGGCGACAATGTTCGTCATGGTCTTAACTCTGACCTGGGGTTTGATGACAACTCGCGTAAAGAAAATATTAGACGGATTACAGAAGTTGCAAACCTTTTTGCCGATGCCGGCTTGATTGTAGGCACCGCGTTTATTTCTCCTTTTATTGCTGATAGAGAGCAGGCCCGAAATTTAGCCAAAGAGACTTTTATCGAAGTTTTTGTTGATACTCCACTCGAAATTTGTGAACAGAGAGATCCAAAAGGGCTTTACACTAAAGCAAGAAAAGGAGAAATTCCAAACTTTACCGGTATTTCTTCTCCGTATGAAGCCCCGCCAAGTCCACAAATTCATATTGAAACAGATAAGTTATCGATAGAAGAAGCAGCGAATCAAATAGTCGAATATCTGGTTAAACACAAAGTGATTCCCGCCTAAGAGAGATTGTTTAAATGAAAGTATATGATGTATTTAATGGAGATGCGGACGGTATCTTTTCTTTGATTCAATTAAGAAAGTCTAATCCTGTAAAAGGAGAACACCACTTAGTTACTGGTGTCAAAAGAGACATTAAGCTTTTATCAAAAATTGACACAAATAATCTCTCTGGCAGTCATATCAATGCGCTCGATATTTCTTTCGATAAAAACGTTAAAGACGTAGAGAGGCTCCTTGAGGCTGGTGCTTCGGTTTTTTATTGCGATCATCACAAGGCTGATAGCTTATTTGAGCATCAATCTCTGCAAAGCATTATTGACACTTCGGCGTTTGTTTGTACTGGATTGTTAATTAATAAGCACATTGAAGGAAAGCATGCTCTATGGGCATTGGCAGCATTATTCGGTGATGGACTTGATAAGTCCGCCTACGAGTTTGCGAAGCAGTGCGAACTGGACAGCTCAGATATCGAAGCAATTAAAAATCTCGGAGTCTTGGTCAATTATAACGGGTATGGTAATTCTCTCGAAGATTTACACTATGATCCTGCGGATTTGTATCGTATTTTAGTTGAATATGACTCTCCTCTAGACGTGATTGCCGATAGTCATTCTCCTTATCAAAAGCTTACAACAAGCTTTGAAAGCGACTTGTCAAACGCGCTTGCTTGTATGCCAATTGCTGAGTCGGAAACCCTGGTTGCAATCAAGTTGCCCAATGAAGCCTGGTCCAAGCGTATTAGCGGAACCTATGGCAATCGTTTATCAAAAGAGAACCCTGATAAAGCCGTGATCATTGCCTCAGACAATCCCGATGGAACACTAACCATCAGTTTAAGAGCGCCTAAGTCAAAACCATTTGGCGCCAGCGACCTGTGCGGCCAACATCCCAGCGGTGGAGGACGAGCAAGTGCAGCAGGAATCAACGCGCTCGAAGATTTCCAGCTCGATGATTTCATTTCAACAGTTGCGGATTTCTACGCCAGCTAAATTGATGCAAAAACTTTTTTAAAGTCCAGATTGATTTTGAATCACCCGGACCTTTGAGCTTTACAAACTTTGCTCTTTAGACCTTGAGAACAATTGAGGCAAATAGCATTAATTGTTGAAACAGAACCGAGCATAAGATATTGGCAACCTATATTACGATTTCAATTGTGGCTGGGTGTTTTATAACCCTTTTCACCACTAAAAAAGAACCCGAGTTGATATTTGGCGGGGGATTGCTGCTGTTACTGATATTCAATCAGGTGTCTATCGAGTCAGCCCTGAGTGGTTTTGCCAGTCCAGGCTTTTTTACGGTTGCCTGCCTTTATGTAGTTGCCGCTGGAATCAAAGAAACAGGATTGCTTCAACCTGTTCTCAATCAAATGTTGGGCAATGTTCGAAGCTATCGGCGGGCTCATTTAAATATTACTATTCCTGTTAGTGCATTAAGCTCAGTCATGAATAACACGCCAATTGTTGCCGCGCTATTACCAGGAATATCTTCTTGGTGTCGTTCTAACCAATGGAGTAAACGAGGCTTTTTATTGCCGCTTAGCTACGCGGCAATAATGGGAGGAACCTGTACTGTCATTGGTTCGAGTACCAACTTGCTAATATTTGGTTTTCTTCAACAGTCGTCGAATTCAGAAAAATTGGGTTTTTTTGATTTAGGACTAGTCGGTTTGCCTATTACTATTTTCGGCATACTTTTTCTCGTCCTATTTACTAAAAGGATTCTAGGCGAAGATGACTCTAGTCGAAAACAGGCAGAGAAAACCAGAGAGTATACTGTCGAAATGATTGTGGCGAAAAATGGGCCACTTGAAGGTAAAACTATCGAACAGGCGAACCTGAGAAAATTAAAAGGACTTTACCTGATCGAGATAATTCGTGGTGATCTGATATTGGCAGCGGTCTCCCCATCGACCAAGCTCAGCGGGGGCGATCGCTTGGTGTTTACCGGCAAAGTTACCAGTATTTCGGATTTGATTAATGTTGAAGGGCTTAAGGTTGCGGAAGACCAGGTATTCAAACTGGCCAATGACACTGGAAAAGCAACAATGGTGGAAGTTGTCGTCGGTGCTTCAAATCCGTTAGCTGGAAAAACTGTCAAGCAAGTCGGATTTCGAAAACAATATAATGCGGTCATTATTGCTGTGCTAAGAGAAGGAGAGCGAATTGACAAAAAGATAGGGGATATCAGGCTGGAGCGCGGTGATACCTTGTTAATGTTAGCCAGAAGGAGCTTCATTGAACAATATCGGTATTCGAAGGACTTTTTATTGGTTCATGCTAGCCACGAACTCTCCATTCGTCCAAGTTCAAAACGGGCTTATGCATTTTTCTTCACGGTCGGGTTTATAATCGCCGCAGCATCTGGATTAATACCCGTCGTAGTGGCTGCAATGGCTGCTGCTTTACTGATGGTGTTGTTCGGATGTATTTCACTAGAACTTGCAAAGAAAAGCATCGATTTGCAAGTTTTGCTGACAATCGGCAGTGCTTATGGTATCGGTGCCGCTATGACAGAAGGGGGGAGCGCGCAATTAATTGCACAAGCCCTTGTTAACACTGTTGGCAGTAGTCCATTTGGCCTGCTGGTCGCAACCTACTTTTTAACAGTAATTTTGACTGAGCTAATTACCAATAATGCGGCTGCAGTCTTGTCATATTCGTTGATTTCCAGCGTAGTCATCGCGCTTGGCTACAATATTGTGCCTTATGCGGTGGCTATCATGATTGCTGCGTCTGCGAGCTTCATTTCTCCTCTGGGATATCAAACCAACCTGATGGTATATAGTGCCGGACGTTATCAGTTTAAGGACTATATAAAGCTGGGTATACCTCTTAGCATAATATCTGCACTGATTTCTCTTGGGTTAATTCCTGTAATCTGGGAGTTAAGCTAGTCAGTCTTTTTGTTGGACTTTCTCAATAAAGAGAAAAGGCCAGACAAACGCGGTTCAATTTCTTCTTTGCTTTTCAACGCCTTATTAGCTATCATCCGCGGGTTAAATGCGGCAATTTTAAGCGCTTGTCTCTATCAGGAAGCACCGAAAAAGGGTGCTTTCTTAGTTTTACACTCAAGCCAAACTCTAAAGCCGTTCGAGATATGTTTATAACTTATTGATTATTAAATAATAAATTAAGGTTTTAATAGAACAATGCCAGTAATTACACTTCCTGATGGTAGTCAGAGAGAATTCGACAGCGCAGTGACTGTACATGATGTTGCTGCCGATATCGGTCCCGGCCTGGCAAAAGCTGCTTTGGCCGGCAAAGTAAATGGGAAAGAAGTGGATACCTCTTTCACCATCACCGAAGATGTTGATTTGGCAATTATCACCGAAAGAGATGTAGATGGTCTTGAAGTATTGCGTCATTCCTGTGCTCACTTGCTGGCACAAGCAGTAAAGGAGCTGTTTCCTGAAGCTCAGGTAACAATCGGTCCGGTTATCGACAATGGATTCTACTATGACTTTGCCTACGAGCGTCCTTTCACGCCGGAAGATTTGAGCAAGATTGAGAAAAAGATGGGCGAGCTGGCCAAGGCTGATTACTCTGTCGAGCGTTCGGTTATGATGCGTGATGAAGCGGTTCGGTTTTTTAAAGATATGGGCGAAGCCTACAAAGCAGAAATTATTGCAAGCATACCGGGTAATGAAGAAATCTCACTGTATAAGCAGGGGGATTTTATTGATCTTTGCCGTGGTCCGCATGTACCAAGTACTGGCCGTTTGAAAGCATTCAAGTTAATGAAAGTAGCTGGAGCTTATTGGCGAGGTGACTCAAATAATGAAATGCTACAACGTATCTACGGTACCTGCTGGGCAAACAAAAAAGACTTAAAAGCTTATCTACATCGTTTGGAAGAAGCCGAAAAGCGTGACCATAGAAAAGTGGGTAAACAGCTTGAGTTATTCCATTTTCAGGAAGAGTCTCCTGGTATGGTTTTCTGGCACAATGATGGCTGGACCATTTTCAAAGAGCTTGAAGCTTATATTCGGGATGTCCTTAAAAAACATGATTACCAGGAAGTAAAAGCGCCACAGGTACTTGATCGTAGTCTTTGGGAAAAATCGGGGCACTGGGATAAGTTCAAAGATGATATGTTCACGACTGAATCAGAAAGTCGTACTTTTGCGGTTAAGCCGATGAACTGTCCTGGACACATTTTGATTTACAATCAAGGGCTTAAGTCTTATCGCGACTTGCCTTTACGTATCGCAGAGTTTGGTTCCTGTCACCGCAATGAGCCTTCTGGCGCATTGCACGGATTGATGCGTGTTCGCGGTTTTACTCAGGATGATGCTCATGTCTTCTGCACCGAGGAACAGATTCAGGACGAAGTTAGCGTACTAATCGATATGATTTATGCTGTTTACGCAGACTTCGGCTTTGAAAATATCGAAATTAAACTGTCAACTCGTCCTGAAAAGCGGGTTGGAGACGATGCAATATGGGATCAATCTGAGAAGGCTCTGGCGGACGCGCTTGAGTCGAAAGGTATTGAATATGAGCTGCAGCCAGGCGAAGGTGCTTTCTATGGACCAAAAATTGAGTTTGCATTGAGAGATTGTCTCGACAGGGTATGGCAATGTGGTACAGTTCAGCTGGACTTCTCGATGCCTGGGCGCCTTGGAGCTGAATATGTTGCGGAAGATGGCAGCAAGAAAGTACCAGTAATGATCCATCGTGCGGTATTGGGTTCACTGGAGCGATTTATTGGTATTTTAATCGAAGAGTATGCCGGCAAGTTCCCGCCATGGTTGTCGCCAACGCAGGCGGTTTTGATGAATATTACCGATAAACAGTCGGAATATATCGAAAAATGTGCGAAATATTTGAATTCTCAAGGGTTTAGAGCAAAATCGGACTTGAGAAACGAGAAGATCGGCTTTAAAATTCGCCAACATACGTTACAGCGCATACCTTACTTGTTGGTAGCGGGTGACAAAGAGGTCGAAAATAGTACGATTTCGGTTAGAACTCGTTCCGGTAAAGATTTGGGCACTATGTCCATTGAAGCCTTTGCTGAGCACATAAGTGCTAATATTGCATTGAAAGGCAAGTACGAAGAAGAATCGGTCGAGAAGTAAATTTTTCTTCAAGGCTTGTGAAAATAAACTATATTTTCAATGTGTTAGCTTGGCTTTCGAATTGATAAGCGGGTGAACATACAAAAGTAAAGGAGTGCAGGAGAAGTCGGTAAAGGTTAAAGAGTTAGGGTACCGTCAGCTTCTCGCTGTTAATTGATAACCATTTAGAGGATATTTAACATTAAAAGAGCAAGACCAAAGGCAGGCCAAAAAGAGCAACGTGCCAATATAAATGAAGAAATAACTGCACGCGAAGTACGATTGATTGGTTCAGATGGAGAAGCAATTGGTGTCGTATCCATTCAGGAAGCGCTTGATGTAGCCGAAAGAGAAGAACTTGATTTAGTTGAAATTTCTCCGGGAGCTGAGCCGCCGGTATGCAAAGTGATGGATTACGGCAAGTTTATTTTCGAGCAGAAAAAAGCAAAAGCTGCTGCGAAGAAAAAACAAACCGTTGTTCATGTAAAAGAGATTAAATTCCGCCCCGGTACTGACATTGGTGATTACAATGTTAAGTTGAAGAAATTGACTGAATTTCTTGAAGATGGCGATAAAACGAAAATTACTGTTCGCTTCCGTGGCCGTGAAATGGCTCATAAAGAACTCGGAATGGAGTTGATGGAGCGGGTGGAAAAGGACTTGGCTGAAATCTCTGAAGTTGAAGCCAGGCCAAAACTTGAAGGTCGCCAGATGATTATGGTGTTGGCGCCTAAAAAGAAAAAGTAGTTTTCAGCGAATTATTGAGGTTCGCAAATAGAATAAATAGCCAATAATATTGCTTTTTTCGATATTGTTGGCTGTTTTATCTGCGCGAGGTTTTTGGCAACCCCGTGTGGATTTTGGTGAGAAGGTTAAATGAATTTTTAATTTTCTTGAAAGTTAAACACTGTTAGGTACCCCAAAACAGTAAAAGAAGTTGGCCTTTTAGTTAACTGATTTTACGACCTGCAGATGCTAATTTGGAGTAAAAAGCAATGCCAAAAATTAAATCAGACAGTGGCGCTGCAAAGCGTTTCAAGAGAACTGGTAAAGGTGGTTTCAAGCACGCTCAATCGCATCGTCGCCACATTCTTACTAAGAAGAGCACTAAGCGTAAACGCCATTTGCGTGGTATGGAAATGGTTAAAGCTTCAGATGTTGAACAGTTGAATCGTCAACTGCCTTACGCGTAAGAATTGGGAGGTTTAAAAGATGCCAAGAGTTAAACGTGGTGTGACCGCCCATAAGCGTCACAAAAAAGTCTTAAAAGCAGCAAAAGGTTATTACGGTGCTCGTAGCCGTGTTTTCCGCGTTGCTAAACAAGCGGTAACAAAAGCAGCTCAGTATGCTTACCGTGACCGTCGTCAGCGCAAGCGTCAGTTCCGTGCATTATGGATCCAACGTATTAACGCTGAAGCACGAGTTAATGGTATGTCTTACAGCCAATTTATCAACGGTTTAAAGAAAGCGTCTATCGCAATCGACCGTAAAATTTTGGCGGACATTGCTGTTTTCGATAAAGAAGCATTCGCTACTTTAGTTGAAAAAGCAAAAGCAGCTCTTGCTTAAGCACCAACTGAATTTGAAGGTTAGCTAATAATAGTTAAACTTTTTCAGTATTTGAAAGGGAAGGGCGTCAGTCCTTCCCTTTTATTTTTTATGACTTCTGAGCTTTATTACCAATAGTTCATTTAAGAATTTAAAAAAGATAAAGATAATCACTACTAAGTATTAATTTATTAGCTTTGAACCCTAAAGCTGAATCAATTAGTACTTATTCCAAGAGTTAAATTAAAACGGAAAAACAGATGTCCACTACTGTAGAAGAGTTATTAAGTCGCGGCCTTGATGCGGCAAATAATGCAAGCAATTTGCAAGAACTTGAACAAGTTAAAGTCGACTTTTTAGGTAAAAAAGGCGAACTTACCCAGCAGTTAAAGTCACTGGGCAAGTTACCTGCTGAAGAGCGTCCTCTTGCCGGAGCTGCGATTAATAAAGCAAAAAAAGCGATTCAAGAAGTCTTGGATTCACAAAAGTCCAAATTTGAACAGGCCGCTATTGCACAGCAATTATCCGACGAGTCTGTTGATGTTACTTTGGCTGGTCGCCATTCTTTGGTCGGTGGTATTCATCCGGTAAACAGAACTCTTGAACGTATTGTAAATTACTTCTCACAAATTGGTTTCTCTGTAGAGGAAGGGCCAGAAGTTGAAGATGACTACCACAATTTTGAAGCGCTTAATATTCCCGGCCATCACCCTGCGCGCGCGATGCATGATACCTTCTATTTTGGCAACGGAGACTTACTGAGAACTCATACTTCTCCGGTTCAGATCCGTACTATGGAAAAGACGCAGCCACCGGTAAGAATTATCGCTCCTGGACGAGTTTACCGTTGCGACTCGGATTTAACGCATACGCCGATGTTCCATCAGGTGGAAGGATTGTTAGTAGATAAAACTACTTCATTTGCCGATCTAAAAGGTGTGTTGGACGAGTTCCTTAAGCACTTTTTCGAAAATGATAATCTGGCGGTTCGTTTCAGACCGTCTTACTTCCCGTTCACCGAGCCATCAGCTGAAGTAGATATTGAATGTGTGATGTGTTCCGGTAAAGGATGTCGCGTATGTAGTCACACTGGCTGGTTGGAAATTTTGGGCTCGGGTATGGTTCACCCGAACGTTCTTGAATCTGTCGGTATCGATAGCGAAGAGTACACCGGTTACGCATTTGGTATGGGCGTTGAGCGTATGACCATGCTACGTTATGGCGTAAATGACTTACGACTTTTCTTTGAAAACGATTTACGTTTCCTGAAGCAGTTTAACTAGAGCTGCAAAGACGAGACTCGTGTAGCGAGTTAGAGTCATATAAAAGAAACAGAAAATTTCAAAGATTAAACAGTTAAAAAGAATTCGGAAAACGAAAAATGAAAGTAAGTGAAAATTGGTTAAGAACCTGGGTTAATCCAAACATCTCTACTGATGAGCTAGTCGCTACTTTGACTATGGCCGGGCTGGAAGTCGATGGTGTTGAAACCATGGGCGCAGAGTTACAAGGTATAGTTGTCGGTCAAATTGAAACTACTGAGAAACATCCTGAAGCAGATAAGCTTCAGGTCTGTTCGGTTAATGTTGGTGGTGAAGAAAATCTGCAAATTATTTGTGGAGCGCCAAATGCCAGAGCGGGGTTAAAAGTCGCAGTCGCTACTATCGGCTGTGTCCTGCCAGGCGACTTTAAAATCAAGAAAGCCAAAATGCGTGGTGTTCTTTCGTTCGGCATGTTGTGTTCGGGTAAAGAGCTGCAAATTTCTGATGATCACGATGGCATTATGGAACTGGCAGAAGACGCCAAAATTGGTACTCAGTTAATCGATTATCTGGGACTTAAAGATAATGCGATTGAAGTGGATTTGACGCCTAACAGAGGCGATTGTCTTGGTATTAAAGGGATCGCGACTGAAGTGGGTGTACTCACTCAAACTACAGTTGACCCGATTGAAATCAAAAAAGCTCCGGTTACTATCGATGACAAGGTTGAAGTGACTTTAAGTGCACCGGCAGCCAATCCGCGTTTTGTAGCTCGCGTGATGAAAGGGGTAAACATCAAGGCGGCTACGCCAGAGTGGATGAAAGCCAGGTTACTGGCGTCTGACATTCGAAGCATCGATCCGGTGGTTGATGTGACCAACTATGTGATGCTGGAACTCGGTCATCCTATGCACGCGTTTGACTTAAATAATGTTAACAATGGCAAACTGGAAGTTCGTTTTGCCAAAGAAGGTGAAAAACTGATCCTGCTAGACGATAGCGAGATCACTCTGCGTGACGATACCCTGGTGGTAGCGGACGATGAAAAAGCCTTGTCGATGGCCGGAATTATGGGCGGTAAATTCTCCGGTATTAATGAAGATACTGTCGACCTGTTACTGGAAGCCGCGCATTGGGAGCCGGTGGCAATTGCTGGGAAAGCAAGAAGTTATGGGCTACATACCGATGCCTCGCACCGCTTTGAGCGTGGGGTAGACTATAACCTGAGTGCCGATGTCATTGAGCGCGCTACAGAGCTGCTACTCGAGATTGTCGGCGGTGAAGCTGGCCCTATCGTTGATGAAATCGCCAGCGAACATTTCCCGCAAGCCAGGCAGGTTAAATTGCGCCGCGCCAGAATAGAACGTCTTCTGGGAATTAAATTAGCCGATGAACAGGTAGAAGATATCCTCACTCGCCTTGGTATGAAACTGTCTTCAAACGACAAAGGCTGGGATGTTGAAGTTCCGAGCCAAAGGTTTGATATTTCAATTGAAGCAGATCTAATCGAAGAGCTGGTTCGTGTTTACGGTTACAATAATGTACCAAGCCGCAAGCCGGTCAGTGAAATGGCGATGATTCGTCAGCCGGAAAAGAAACTTCAAAAGCTGCAATTGGCACGTTTGCTTGCAGCCCGCGGTTATCAGGAAGCCATAACATATACTTTTATTGATCGTGATTCTCAACAGCTGATTGACCCGGATCTGGAGCCTTTGGCATTACTTAATCCGATCTCTTCTGAACTGGGTGTGATGCGCACTTCGCTTTGGCCCGGATTGATTAAGGCGGTAGAGCATAATCAGAAGCGCCAGCATGATCAGGTTAAGATGTTCGAAACCGGTTTGAAATTTGTACCAACAGAAGATGGGCTGGAGCAAACACAGGTTATCTCAGGCATTATCTCTGGTCGTCGCTACCCGGAAAACTGGGAAGCGCAAAATGAAATGGTGGATTTCTTTGATTTGAAGGGCGATCTGGAAGCGTTATTTGCGCTCACAGCTGCAGCGGATCAGTTTACTTTTGTTGCCGCGCAACGAAACGGACTTCATCCGGGGCAGACTGCGCAGATTTTGCGAAATGGTCAGGAATGCGGATATATCGGTAAAGTTCACCCGCAAACAGAGAAAGATTTTGATCTGGAAATGCCTGCTTATGTCTTCGAGCTAGAGCTTAAGCGTACTGTTTCACGCAAGATCCCGAAATTTGAACCACTTTCCAAATTTCCAACCATTCGTCGTGATTTGGCAATTTTAGTAAAAGAAAGCGTGACTTCCACGCAAATTGTTGATTTAATTGGACAAACAGCTAAAAATTGGCTAAAAAGTATAGTGATATTCGATATTTATCGCGGTAAAGGTATTGAACCGGGTCACAAGAGTGTTGCGATTGGCTTTACATTAGAGCGAAACGACCGTACCTTTAAAGATACCGAGATAAGTAAAACACTCGATAGAATCATTTCGGCGTTAACAGAAAAACTGGGTGCAGTTTTAAGGGATTAGCGATGGCATTGACTAAAGCAGATATGGCAGAACGTCTTTTTGAGGACTTAGGTCTTAATAAGCGTGAAGCTAAAGAAATGGTAGAAGGGTTTTACGAAGAGATTCGGGACTCACTAGCAAATAACAGGCAGGTGAAGTTGTCTGGTTTTGGCAACTTTGACTTAAGAGACAAGAAGCAACGTCCTGGACGGAATCCCAAAACTGGCGAAGAGATCCCTATAAGTGCTCGTCGTGTAGTAACTTTTCGTCCTGGTCAAAAACTAAAAGCCCGAGTAGAGGCCTATGCTGGAAGCAAGCAACAATAACGAACTTTTACCCATTCCGGACAAACGTTATTTTACCATAGGGGAAGTTAGCGAATTATGTCTGGTTAAACCCCATGTTTTGCGGTACTGGGAGCAGGAATTTCCTCAACTCAAGCCGGTAAAACGTCGGGGTAATCGTCGCTATTATCAGCGCGACGATGTGTTAGTTATCCGTGAAATCCGCGAATTACTGTATGAACAGGGATTTACCATCGGTGGTGCCCGTCAGCAGCTTGAAGCTGAAGATGCGCCTTCCGGGGCAGATCCTAAAGTGATTAATGCAATCATTGGTGAACTGGAAGAAGTGCTGCAAATCCTCAAGCACTAATTTTCTGTTACTAACAAAGCAATCTCTAAAAAATGCGAGCACTTTTATACATCTAGTGCTTGCATTGTTTTCCCAATCAGGTAATATTCCGGCCTCAAATCGAAGACATCGGTTTGGTCAAGAATTTCTCAATCGGAGCGTGGCGCAGCCTGGTAGCGCACTTGCATGGGGTGCAAGTGGTCGGAGGTTCAAATCCTCTCGCTCCGACCATTCTTTTCAAAATTTATCTTTTTCTGTTCATTACTTTCTCTGTACGACATGTTCTTTGAACAGAATTGTCCCTTAAAAATATGCTATGTACTATTACAAACAAGTCTGCACTCATCAGGAAGGTTAATGAATAAGTACTATCTATTGGAATCTAGCTGCTATGTTGATTATGGAATTACTAAATCGCCTAAATTGGGAGCGGAAAGTGTTTTTGCAGGGCGTCTGCTAAAAAGAGATAACCTTCCTCCATTGATATTTGAACACAACTTTCCTGGTAATGAGACTATTCCTGGCTTGTTAGTGGATAGTGCAGTTTTGGTGAGTCAATTTTTTGTAGACACGCTAAAAATAGCTAATGTCGATAACTTCCAAATATTTCCGGTAACACTAATTAATCCTGAAACTAATGAAGAAAGAAAAGACTATTTTTTGTTTAACGTAATTGGTCTGATGAAAGTTACAAATATGGAGCGTTCTGACTATGACGAAATTATGCCGGGAAATCCAGAAACTGGCATGCTTCCTCTTGTTGCGTTTAACAAAATAGTCATTGACGGAAAGAAGACTCAAGATGTGAGTATGTTTAGACTTGCTGAAGACCCACGCTCAATCATAATTAGTGAATCAATTGTAAAGGCTTTAAAATCGAATAAACCCAGTGGAGGATGGGGGGTAATCATCGAAGAGTTAGAGCTGTATTAAATACTATTTTGATGTCAATTATTCAGGTTCAAACGTGTCTAAAAAATAAGTGTGACTTTGCCTGTGTCAACAAAATGTCAATTACAGAAAGTCTTCAGTAATCCGCCTATGTGGATTAGTCTTAGTATAAAGAACTTACCGGTTAGATAAAATCTGACAATTTTAATTTTGAAACAGATAAGACTACCGGGAGGTTTTGTTGCATTTGACGCGAACGAGAAAATAATTTTTTGATTTTATTGCTTTAATCTTTTACCTTGATTTTTATAAGCACAAAACAACCATAAAGGGTTAGTGATCGGTGTCGGACCTACACAACTTATTGAAAGCTATACTAAATCAATCAAAAGCAAGAATCTAAAGAAGCTTAAAAGCAACTTACTGGCCGCAATATTCTAATATAAAGGATGTTTGACTTTAAGTTAGATTCCGGCATAGAGCAGTACTTAATGATTGAGCGTTAACGCCCCAAGTTTCTTAAATTTACCAATCACTTCACCCGCCGAGCCTTAAATATCCTGCCTTTTATTTTATCGTTATTTAAAAGATCAAGCGCTAACGCAGCCTTGCTTGAATTAACCGCAACGTAGCTTAAGCGTTCAAAGCGATCAATTTTACCGATGTCACTGCCGGCGATCTGTTTTGCCGCTGTCAGCGCTCCTAAAATATCGCCGGCGCGAAGTTTGTCTTTGCGTCCACCGTTGATCTCCAGAGTAATTTTCTCGGGTTTTACCCGGTAATCCTTATCCGCTTTAATGTCACTTGCCTGTTTAAATGACAGACTTTGCTGGCACTCGTTTTCAATCGCGATCACCTTGGGCATTTCGGATGCCTGAAACAAACTGTAGGCATGTCCCCGGGCGCCAGCGCGACCGGTGCGGCCAATTCGGTGGACGTGGACTTCGGCATCGTGTGACAACTCAAAATTAATCACCATGGGCAGATCTTTAATATCCAGTCCGCGCGCGGCGACATCGGTGGCAATCAGGATATTACAACTTTGGTTACAGAACTGGGAAAATACCCTGTCCCGATCTTTTTGGTCGAGGTCTCCGTGCAGCGCCTTGGCCGCGATGCCTCGGGCGTTGAGTTCCCGGGCCACGTCGTTACACTGCTGTTTGCGATTGCAGAAGATAATGCAGGATTCAGGCTGCGCCTGACCAAGAAGCTTGAGCAGGGCATCGATACGATTCTCGGGTTCAACTTCGAAAAAGACCTGTTCAATATCGCTGTCTTCATGGCGACTTTCCACCCGCACATCAATAGGCTGATTTTGTACCGAGGCGCTGATGTGTTTGATTTCATCGGGGTAGGTGGCCGAAAACAGCAGAGTTTGCCGCTGCTTTGGCACGCGTTCAATAATCGTTTTAATATCGTCGATAAAACCCATGTCGAGCATACGGTCGGCTTCGTCGAGCACCAGAGTCTTCAGGTGATTAAGGCGTAAGCTGCCCTTGGTCAGGTGCTTTAACAATCGTCCCGGCGTACCCACAACGATATGCGGAGCACATTCCAGAGAAGCCAGTTGTCCGCCCATGGGTTTACCACCACAAAGTGCAGTAATTTTGGTATTGGGTATGGCACGAGCCAGACGGCGTAACTCGTTACACACCTGGTCCGAGAGTTCGCGGGTGGGGCAAATCACCAGCGCCTGGGTTGTGAACTCGGTTACATCGAGCCGGTGCAGCAGGCCGATGCCAAATGCGGCGGTTTTACCGCTACCTGTCTTGGCCTGTGCTATCAGGTCGTTACCTTTGAGTATCTCCGGCAGGCTATGCTGCTGGATCGGCGTCATTGCAGTGTAGTCGAGAGTCTTTAAATTGGCGAGCATCGCTTTTGACAGCGGCAGGGTCGAGAACAAAACAGGGGTCACTTAAAATATTCCTAAAATCTGTATAAGGCTCAGTCAGGTTGAGCAAGCCGATAATTCAAACATCGGTTCTGGATGTGAAATCAACCCTGTTACCAATTGAGAATGGGCGTTGCCAAATGGGAGTGGACGCCATCAGAGCGATCTAAAACCAATATCGGACGGGGTTGATTAAATTGTGGGCGATTATACGCGGTTTGCGTGATAATGATAGCAATAAGGTCAAAAAAGGCTCACCACTAAAGGAGAGCTTTCTGGTATCGACGTTCACCAGATTCTGGTCCCATACTTGCTCTGAACTTGTTCCGCTCTGTCATACTGTTTAAATAATTAATTCATACATCAGGATTTATACTCGCTCCTGATGAAAAATACTCCCAAACATAAAAGAAGCGGTGAAGGCCAGCGCCTAATGCAAAAACGTTTGCCTGAACTGGTCGAACTGGAAAGACTACTCAATTTTGGTCAGTTAGATTCTGTCAGCTATCGCAAGCTGGATATTCTCCAGTATAAGGAAATTGCTGTTCCGGTATATGCAATAGATATTGGTCGTGCAGTCAAAGGAAAACCTCATTTGCCCTGGTATCGAGGTAAAGTAGGGCTGTTTGCCAGAGAAAACCAGCTGCTAGAAAAAGGACTCGAAAGGATAACGCAGGTATCACCATTTACTATCGCCATTGACTGTCATTCCGGTTTGGGACTTGTTGATAGAATATGGTTTCCCTATGCATATCGACGTGGACCTATGAAAGATGTTGCTCAGATGGTTGCTCTAAAGCTACTGTGGGAAAGTAGCTATCCCAACCATAGATATATTTTTGAACCGCAATCAAATCACTATTGCACAAATAGCGATTTATGGGATTATTTCTACAAGAAGTATGGCCGAGGAAGGAATCGTTTGTTACCTTTGACTCTGGAAATGGGGTCATGGAGCTGGGTGAAAAAGAGACCACTTCAACTTTTTCAATTTGAAGGAATGTTTAACCCAATGGTTCCCCATCGTTTGCAGCGCACTTTAAGAAGACACTTACCTTTAATGGATTTTCTCTGTCATGCAACCCAGAGTTATCAAAACCGGTATCCCGATGAAAGAGAGCAATCGAGTTTGAAGCAAATGGCACATAGTTTATGGCATCAGCGAGATTAATGGGAAAGTCTATAAGTATCGAAAGTTGAATGTGTGAATATTTAGGCTTGAATTGAAAACATAGCCTTGCGTAAAAGGCTGAACATTATAAGCGAAGAGTTTTTTCATCCATGCGAATAGTTCTATTGAGAGGTCTTGGCAGGGACCAGGAACACTGGACTCCACTTTTAAATGCGCTCAAAAAGTGTAGTTCTGATTTGAAAATTGAAACTCCAGACTTGCCCGGTGCAGGGGTTCTATTCAAGCAAAAGAGTCCGACTGAAATCGATGCCTACATTAGTGCTCTGGAGTCACAAGTGACTAACACTGACGAGCCAACCATTCTTGTTGGTTTATCACTAGGTGGAATGATTGCACTTAAATGGGCAGAAAAATATCCACAAAAATTTAGCCAACTAGTGTTGATTAACTCCAGTAGTCGGTTGTCACCGTTTTACCGACGATTGAATCTGCTGCGCATTTTAAAGTTTCCGCAACTGTTTATGCCTGTATATATAGATCGCAAGGAAAGTGCTATTTACCAGTTAACCTGTAATAAAAGGCCGCTGCAAAAAAGTTTGATCGAAAAGTGGGTTGATATACAACTGAAGCATCCTGTGAGCTCAACCAATCAGTTGAGGCAGCTTATTGCTGCTTTCAAATTTTCACTTCCTAAACCGGAAAAAATTCCTTTTACTACGATTCTTTATTCGATTGAGGATCCACTGGTTTCATTTCAATGTAGTCGCGATCTTATAAACTACTATCAAACAGCTCATTACTGTCATTCCTGGGGCGGACATGACTTACCACAGGACGATCCTGAGTGGGTGGCAGAAAAGCTTGTTTGCATAGCGAATCAGGCTGCTAGCAAGATAATCAGAAATAGCGAGTTAACTACAAACGGCTGTTAAAAATATCGCGACAAAAATATTTGGGGAACCGATCAGATGTTCCAGGTAATTAGTCGTCACATAAGTGTCGAGGTTTCTTCATTTGCATATCATTTTTCATTCCTAGGATAATCTTTAAAATCCGAAAAAGAGTGTCAAAAGATGACTAGAAGAGTTGTGAACAGCGGTTATGGTACTGTTTCACCCGTTGGTAATTGTGTCCAGGAAAGCTGGCAATCGCTCATTAATGGTTGCTCGGAAATTGACGTTATCAGCAAGTTTGATACCGAGGGATTTCCAGTGAAGGTTGCCGGAGAGGTCGAACTCAATATTGATGAGTGGCTGGAATCAAAAACAGCCAGACGCCTGAATATGTGAGTCAATGTCTTTTTTAATTTAGGACTGTTAAGTTGAGGGATTTTTTCGCTCACCAAAGATTCTACGTTAATCATACAGAACCTGTATAAATGTACTATCACTGAAAGTGAAATAAGCCCTAAAATCGACAAAGCTTATATGTCGAAAATGGCCAAAGCCAGTAATAAATAAGCGACAGATATTAGAGCTATTTTTATACTCAGTATCTTTAATGATTGTTACAGCAAAATGATAGTAGTATGTCGTTTCTATGACTAACTAAAAAAAGCACCTTCCGGTATGGAAAGTGCTTTTCATCTATTTGAAAACTGGGTATTTAGATAATTAATTTACATAGATTCTCAAATAGGTCGCATTATTGGCACCGGTTGTTTCGGCAATCGCGTTATTGCTGTCTATGACTGCACCAATCCAGTAGTATTGCCCGGAGTTAAGACTTGAAGGAATGGTCAAAGAGCGCTGGAAAGTGTAGGGGGTATTTCGATTTAACGTCAGCGAACCTGTACCTATATTCTGGTCACCGGTAGAGATGATATTATTGGTCGAAATGTAGTACTTGATTTGCGGAGTTTGAGAAGACTTTCCGTTATTCTCAGCGGTTAATTCCAGCTTAACTGATTGGCCTTTATTTACCCGATAGACTCTTTCTCCACTGTTGACAAAACTACTCAGGTTTCCGCCGGTACTTGTGTAAAGTTTAGTCGATTGATGGGTAGAGTATTCACCGCTGGTTCCCAGATATTTGTGATGAGTCAAAGAGACATCTTCCATAGTGCCGGTTGTGGTTCCATAAAGAATTACTGAACCATTTGCAGCGTCTTCACCAAGATAAGCTCGAGTTGAATTACCGTTAGCATGAATATGATCCCAGTCCTGTCCCATTATGTTGTAGAAACGGTTTTCATGCAGTAATCCCATCGCGTGTCCGAACTCATGGGTAGCTGTTGTTCTGAAAGGACGGAACGAACCACCGTAGGTTATAGAACTACTTTTGTTTGAAGAACTGGTGTATGCAACGTTATTGTTAAACAGGACATCAACTTCATCTATACCGTAGTGCCAGCCAAATAGCCAGTAACAATGACTCCAGGTAAAAGCTACCGCTGGTGCTCCATCTAGTGCTGCTGAGTCGTTAGTAAACCAGGTCTCATTCTGACCATTGTCAAAGCCGACAGAAGTATCTCCGGTTTGCAGACTGAAATTGAACTTACTTGGGTTGTCATTCACTCGGCTGATTACCGTTTGCAGTGCGCTTAAATAAGAACTGCCTGACGGGAAGCTGACATTGCTGGCTCTAAAGGTTTTTGAATTACTTCCCCATTTGATTTTATTGCCATCACAAGTTCTCCAGGCCGCAGCTTCTGAATTGGATATGTTAAATAACGCTGCGATTGCAATTGATGCTAAAACTAATTTTTTCATGATCTCATCCTAAGTTTAATTATTAAAAACAAATAGATAACCTTCCACTGGTTAGCTTTATTTAGATTGTTTGAATTTTGCTGGTACGTTAAGAACAGGTTCGCCATTGCTTTCCAAAATAGCTTGTTCTTCCCATTGGTCATAAGCCGATTTGGCACGCCCTGTTGCTGTAGGTTGTTTGGGTGAACGCAATGGATTTAATGATTGCGCAGCATCTTTTGGTGTAGCAGCTTTAAACAAAGGTGTTGAGAAATCCAGTTTAGCATTGCTGGATTTAAAACTTGAACCCTTTAACAAACCATTGGCTTGCATGCTGATTGATTTGTCTTTTATCATTGCAACAAATGTTTGCGTATCGAGCACCGAAGTGTTCTTTTCTACTTGAGGTTTTGATTCATTTTCATAATTGCTCAGTCCTTTGGCGAAGCCTGTTTTTCGATTGGTAGAAGATATTTGTTCTACCATACTGTCTTTGCCTAGCTTGAATTCACCTTGTCCATTCATCATTAATGGCTGGCCATGTTCATTTGAAACCAGACCATTGAGATCTCGATATCGCCCCTGGCTACAATTAACTAGAGGGCAAATGACAGAATTGTTTTTACTGACGAAAAGAATATCTTTTTCGCCTTTTTCAAAGGTAGGAACTTCCGAAACCGAAAGGTAACGAATAATATCGCCTTTCTTTTGCTCGCCTCCGATAAAGCGTAAGGTGACCGTTTTATTTCGAGTGTTTCCTGCAATCAAATTGTCAACACGATAAGTAACGAAAGTGTGGGGTAGTCCTTCGTTTGAATCTTTGTATTCAATGTTGACGACTTCACCTTGAATAACCAGATCTGATTTTGCGAGTAGACGTTCGACTTTTACATCGCTGTCAGCCATTGTAAGTTGGCTGAATGCTGTCAGGCTGATTGCAGCGGCAATTGCATTAAGTTTTTTCATTATAAATTTCCTTTTTATTAAAATTTCCTTGTGAATTGTTGGCTTGACTTGATTTGTTTTTCCTGTTCGAGCCAAGCGAGCACATGATAGGATTTTCATTCAGTAAAAAATAGAACCAAATTACTCAAAGTTTTGTAAGCCTTTGCCTACACAAAAAGTGAGATAAAAGTTAGTTTATTTGCTATATCTCAAAAGTGGATGCTTGCTTTTGGGTGAGCCAAGTTAGACGGCCGTAAGGGATTTGACGTTAAATTTAGCGTTAAATTTGAAATTGAATTTGCTGACAACTACTAGAGAATCATATAAGGTTCCAACATGTTCACTAGAGAGGAAAAAGAATGACCGAAACGACTGCTAATACTGCAAATCAAATTCTGGACGAGGCGCTAAAACTTTATTCTTTTGGTTATACAGATCGTTCGGGAAAAGTTCGTTGGCTGGCTGAGGAATTGGGTATATCGGTAGAAGAGCACAAAGTCGAGGTTGGTGACAATCGTAAACCTGAATATAAGCAAATTAATCCTTTCGGTGCGATTCCTACGGCTATTTATCGCGGCGAAACTCTGACGGAATCAACTGCAACCTGTATTCATCTCGCAGAAATGTTTCCGGAAAAGGGGATGGCTGTTTTTGCCAAAGAGAAAGAGCGTTATGAATATTTGCGTTGGATTTCTATGAGCGCAGAATCTATGGAGGGCAAACTGGTCGATTATATTCTGGCAAGTTATGGAATTATGCCGGAAGAGTTAAAGGGAATTTTTCAGCAGCTACTCGAGTTTAAATGTAGAGCGTTTGCACAACAGCTACCGGAAGAAGGCTTTCTCGTAGCTAACCGCTTAACTGTGGCCGATATAGTCACCGCTTATTCGCTTAAGCTCGGAATTTTGAATGGATTTATCCAATATGAGCAGGTAGAAGGATACCTTGGACCCCTGATGCAACGGAAAGCGGCAGCTAAGGCACACTTTTTCGATGGGTTAAAAGCGTTTCTGGAGAAGTCTGTATCTAACTAGTGTTGATGAATCAGAACAACTATTGATTAAAAAGCCAGGGCGATAGTTCATCCTGGTTTCTAATCATAATCTGTGATGCTAACGGACTGGTATTTGCTACATCAAGCCTTAACAGTTGCATGACGTACTGTACTAGCGCTCCGCGAGTGTTTATTTTTAATAGTTGCTCCTCCATTCCATAATCCTGAGCTATAACTTTCTGCTGGTGCGCATTGAGTCGCTGGTCGGGGACGACCTGAATTTCTACCTGAGTATTCCATGCTACATCATCAGCGATAGTGACTTCCGATTGTAGAGTAGTTTCTGGCTTTTCGGTTAGTCTGGATAGCAGGAAGTCTCTAAATTCTCCTGACTTTTCACAGTATGCCCTGATGTGCCATCTATACCCGTTGAAAACCAGAGTATGAGGGGCGATAACTCGACCATCATTGACCGGATTAGTCAGCGAAGCGTAGCTGATATCGATACGCTTGTTTTCTCGAGCGGCTTGCAATATAGGTCTGACGTATTCTGGATTGACCTTTCTCATCAACGGATTTAATAGTTCGGTGTTGGTTTGCTGCACATTAAGTGACTCAAATTGGGTCATTAAATCTTGGCGACTGCTGATAAGCTGGAGGTATTCATTGATATCGCCAGAGGATACTTTTGGGGTAAACATTTCTGTAGGAGCATAGCCTTTAAGGGTTTTATCATATGTCAGATTTTGGGGGGCAACATCTTTGATGTAGTTGTTAATATCCTTGCTGGCTTGTTGGCGCCCTATACCAAAGGCTGTTTGCAGAGAATTAGTGGTCAGGCGTCCTTCCCACAATGCAATGATTTCAATCAGGCGGTAACGAAGCAACAAGTCCCAGCGATAAGGCCTTTGGGTGTTATTTTTTAAATGATTGCGCTTCAATTTATCACCTGTAGTTAACTCGATTGAATTTGATTTTCCCAAATCAGACTTGTTTGAATCAGAGCTATAAACGCTCGGACCATCGGAAAGATTAACTTTGGGCATGAGTAAATACACTTTCCCTGCAATTGTGGAGTTCCCCCAAAAAAAGCAATAACGCTATAATGACACTTTACTTGCCGGACTGAAAGCTCAGCTTGATTCTGCGATGGCTTTCGCTGCCAGGAAGTCAGTTTTGATTTTTTTTACTAAGCGTTTATTCTATGTGCAAACTGACAACCTAAATTTATATTGTTGGAATTATTGAGTATGAACAGAGTCGAGCAGTTGTTAAATAATGATCCGGCATCACAGATGCTCGGCATTACGCTGGAAAAGTGCACTAAGGATGAGTGTCGATTAGTGATGCTGGTGACTGATGCTATGACTAATGGATATGACTTCTGTCATGGTGGATTTGTTTACTCCCTGGCGGACACTGCCAGTGCTTTTGCTGCAGCTGTCGAGGGGGAGACCATTCTAACGGCCAGTCATCTGATTGAGTATCTGGCACCAGCAAAAAACGGTGACAGGCTCACCGCGGAGGCAAAAGTTTCAATAAATAGTGGTCGCAACCGCTTTTGTGATGTTAAAGTCTGCGACCAAAATAATCAGCTGATTGCAGTGAGTCGTAGCAAGCTTATTAGTAAGCGAATAGCGAATAGCGAATAAGCTTGCCAATAGCAACAGCGTAAAAGAATTTATCATCATATTTCGAGTTTTAGAGAATAGAAAATCAGGAAAACCAATGAAAAAGGTATTTATTTGCGATGCAATACGTACGCCCATAGGTCGTTTTGGAGGCTCTCTGTCCGGAGTCAGAGCGGACGACTTAGGCGCAATTCCTATGAAAGCATTGATGGAGCGCAATCCACAAGTCAACTGGGAAAGTGTGGATGATGTTTATTATGGCTGTGCCAATCAGGCAGGCGAAGATAACCGTAATGTTGCTCGCATGAGTAGCCTGCTAGCTGGTTTACCACAGTCGGTACCAGGTATGACCATTAATCGACTTTGTG
The DNA here is from genome assembly GCF_015687155.1 of Aliikangiella sp. G2MR2-5. Classification (GTDB taxonomy): domain Bacteria; phylum Pseudomonadota; class Gammaproteobacteria; order Enterobacterales; family Kangiellaceae; genus Aliikangiella. Next base: position 914,073 of record NZ_JADPQF010000001.1, read on the forward strand.
GCTCAGGAATGGATGCCGTGGGTACGGCGGCCAGAGCTATTGCGACCGGTGAGCAATCTCTGGTGATTGCTGGTGGGGTAGAACAGATGTCGCGTGCACCTTTTGTTATGCCAAAAGCGGAAACGCCATTTTCCAGAAAAGCGGAAATCTACGACACAACTATGGGCTGGCGGTTTATTAATAAGCAGATGAAAGAAGTTTACGGTGTCGACTCTATGCCGGAAACGGCGGAAAATGTCGCAGAGCAATTTAATATTAGTCGCGAAGATCAGGATCAGTTTGCTTTAAATACACAGAACAAAACACAAAAAGCACAGCAAGCTGGTATTTTTAATGATGAAATCGTACCGGTTACCGTTAAGGTTAGTCGCAAAGAAAGCAAAGAGTTCGCGGTCGATGAGCACCCTCGTCCTAGCACAATTGAAGGACTGGCCAAATTAACGGCGCCATTCAGAGAAGGTGGTAGCGTGACTGCCGGTAATGCATCCGGGATTAATGATGGAGCCTGTGCGTTACTATTAGCGAGTGAGGAAGCCATGAATGCTAATGGATTGAAGCCATTGGCCAGAGTCGTAGGCATGGCTGTTTCCGGAGTAGAACCACGAATCATGGGAATCGGGCCGGTCAGCGCGTCACAAAAAGTACTGGAAAAAACAGGTTTAACACTCGATCAGATGGATGTCATTGAACTGAATGAAGCATTTGCGGCTCAAGGACTTGCTGTACTGCGCGAGCTGGGAGTTGCTGATGACGATCCTCGTGTTAATCCAAACGGGGGCGCAATTGCTCTGGGCCATCCACTGGGTATGAGTGGCGCTCGACTGGTGACAACTGCTGCTTACCAACTAAAACGAAGCGGGGGTAAATATGCGCTGTGTACTATGTGTATCGGCGTAGGCCAGGGTATTGCTCTGATTATCGAAAGCGCATAGTCATCGATCAGAAAGCAATACTCATCTTAATCGTCTAAAACCCGGAGCAGAATCTGCTTCGGGTTTTTTACTAACTATCTTTTTTGTAGCCTGCATCCTGCATCCTGCATCCCGCATCCTGTTTGGCGCTTGGTTTGACCTCTGAGATAATATGATACACATATTGATTGATATTGAGGATATTAGTATCATATCTGCATTGATAATAATGGAGAAAAGTGCCAATGCGATCTCAAGATGAAGAGGCCTTGCTCGAAGAGTTCGAGCGTAAAATTGAGGCAGAAGAGAAAATTGAACCGACAGACTGGATGCCAGAAGCTTATCGTAAAAATTTGATCCGTCAGATGTCCCAGCATGCGCATTCTGAAGTTATCGGTATGCAGCCTGAAGGTAACTGGATTACTCGCGCGCCAAGCTTGCGCAGAAAAGCGGTTCTTCTGGCCAAGGTGCAGGATGAAGGTGGACACGGACTCTATCTATACAGTGCGACTGAAACATTGGGCATTTCTCGTAGCGAAATGATTGAAGCATTGCAAACCGGTGTTGCCAAATACGCCTCTATTTTTAACTATCCGACATTGACCTGGGCAGATGTTGGCGCAATTGGCTGGTTGGTTGATGGTGCTGCGATTGTGAATCAAATTTCACTCCAGCGAACCTCTTATGGTCCCTATTCACGTGCGATGATTCGTATCTGTAAGGAAGAGAGTTTTCATCAGCGTCAAGGCTACGAAATCATGTATCAGTTAGCCAAAGGATCTCCTGAGCAAAAGAAAATGGCACAAGATGCGATGAATCGTTTCTGGTGGCCGTCATTGATGATGTTTGGACCACACGACAGCGAGTCAGCCCATAGTGGTCAATCAATGAAATGGAAAATTAAGCGTCAGTCCAACGATGAATTAAGACAGAAATTCATCGATCAAACTGTTCCTCAGATCGAAGTGTTAGGTTTGGAAATGCCCGATCCTGAAATCAAGTGGAATGAAGAGCGTGGCCACTATGACTCTGGCGAAATAAACTGGGAAGAATTTTACCAGGTTATAAACGGCAGTGGCCCCTGTAATCACCAGAGAATCAAGCATCATGTTAAAGCGCATGAAGAGGGTGAGTGGGTGCGTGAAGCTGTGAGAGCTTATCGCGCAAAGCAAGCAGCTAAAAAAGAAAACGCTGCCTGATTTTCGAAGGATTGATTTTGGATAGGTCTAGTTTGGACAGTTATATTTTTGAAAGACGACCAAAAATATTATCGAATTTTAAGAGAGAAAAATTATGAGTCAGGAACATTTAGCGGTATACGAAGTTTTCGTTCGTTCAGCCAGAGGATTGGATCATAAACATGTCGGCAGCTTACACGCAGAAAGCCCTGAGCACGCGTTAATGTATGCCCGTGATTGTTATATTCGTCGCTCGGAAGGGGTAAGTATCTGGGTTGTAGAATCTAAAAACATCACTGCGTCGCAAGATAACGATACAGAAAATTTTGTCGAGCCGATGGACGATAAACCATACCGCCATGCAACACATTACGTGTTGCCTGATAGCGTCAACAACATGTAAGAGGTTGGTGTAATGGATCAGCAACAGCAAAACCTCTATCGCTTTTTAGTCGGCCTGGGTGATGACTCAGTCGTGTTAAGTCATCGCTTGTCAGAATGGTGCAGTAACGCTCCCTACCTTGAAGAAGATCTGGCCTTGTCTAATGTCGCTCTAGATTATATTGGCCGTGCTCGAATGTTTTATCAGTATGCTGCAGAAATTGAAGGCAAAGGGCGCACTGAAGATGACATTGCTTATTTAAGAGATGAAAGAGAATTTACCAATCTCTTAATTCATGAGCTACCTATTAACGACTTTGCTTTTACCATGCTTAGACAGTTCTTTGTGGATGTCTTCTATTGTAATTATCTGGAAGAGCTCTGCAAGTCAAGTGATGAGCGAATCGCGGCAATAGCAGCTAAGGCTGTCAAAGAAAGTCGATATCACTTAAAGCGAAGTGAGCCATGGATCAGACAGTTAGCCGAAGGCACCGATGAGAGTCGCCGAAGAATAGAAAATGCTTTGGCAGAGCTTGAAAACTTTCTTGGAGAGCTTTTTGAAATGCCTGCCTGGGAAGTTGAACTGGCTGAGCAAGGTATCGCCGTGGATCGCAAAGCACTTAAAGCTAACTGGGACGAATACGTTCAACAATTTCTTAAAGCTTCAGATATTGACTTTGCAGAAAGTCGTTTGTTAGTTCAAGGTGGTCGAGAAGGGATCCATACAGAGCATTTAGGTCATATGTTGAGTGATATGCAATATGTTCAACGAGCTTATCCCGGTCAACAGTGGTAACCAGCTTAACGAAGCAAACTAGTTTTTTAACGACGGAAGAATCATGAGCCCCTCCGAAAAAGTCATTCCTACCTTAAACCCGGTGTATGCGGCGAGATTAAACCATAGAAATAATTCGCCGCATCAGAAAATCTGGGAAATTCTGGATAATGTTTTTGATCCCGAATTACCCGGACTAACCATTTGGGACCTAGGTATTTTACAGGATGTTCAGCTGGTGGAAGGTGAAGACAGTTCGGATAGCATTTGGCGAATCGTTGTTACTCCGACCTATAGTGGGTGCCCGGCAGTTGAAACGATCAATCAGGATATCGTGACAACATTAAATGACGCTGGTTATCTAGATGTAAAAGTTGATCTGGTTTTATCGCCAGCGTGGTCTACCGAAATGGTTTCTCCAGCGGGAAAAGCTCACCTGAAAAGTATTAATATAGCGCCCCCAAATGAGCAGGACCAGGTTTGTTGCCCCAAGTGTGAAAGTGAAAATACCAAAATCATCAGTCAGTTTGGTTCGACTGCATGTAAGGCTTTTTATCAATGTAACGATTGTTTTGAGACTTTCGATTACTTTAAACACTTTTAAATGGCGCTAGTGGTCAAACAGAGTAGAGCAATCAAAAGAACATAAGGAATCAAAATGAGCACAGAATTCCATCCTTTAAAAATAAGTAAACTGGAAAGGCTGACAAAAGATGCAGTTTCGATCAGTTTTGAATTACCCAAAGAGCTGGCTGATGAGTATCAATATCGTCAGGGCCAGCACTTAACTTTGAAAGCTGATATAGACGGGCATGATGTACGCCGTTCATATTCGATCTGTAACAGTGCAAATGAACAAAAATTAACCGTTGGTATCAAGCGAATTGACGCAGGTCTTTTTTCTAATTATGCCAATGACAAGCTTGAAGCGGGTATGACTCTCGAAGTGATGCCGCCGCAAGGCCATTTCTATACAGAGTTAAGTGAAACTAATAGTAATCACTATTTAATGGTGGCTGCAGGAAGCGGTATCACTCCGATGCTGTCTCATATTCAGACGATTCTTGAAAACGAGCCCAAAGCCATGGTAACTCTGATTTATGGTAATAAATCAACACCTCTTATGATGTTCCGAGAAAAATTGAGTTTTATTAAAAACCGATTTATCGACAGACTTCACTGGATCAATTTGTTTACTCAGGAAGAAAATGAAGCGGAAGTCTTTAACGGAAGAATTAGTGCTCAGAAATTACTGGATTTAAACAAAGCGAGAGTCATCGATTTGGCAAGCTTTGATGAAGTTTTTCTGTGTGGACCGGAGTCGATGATTAATGATGTGGCTGCATTTTTTGAAGTAAATAAAATGCCGAAAGAAAAAATTCACTATGAGCTCTTTTTCGCCGGATCTGCAGAAGACAAAGCCAGTGAAAAAATTGCACAAAGAGCTGAAAAATATGGCGAGAAAACCGCAAAGGTTTCGGTAAAAGTCGCTGGTCGCAAGACCACGCTTGAGCTGGCAATGGGGGGAGATAACATCCTCGATGCTGCGATGGAAGCCGGGGCCGATTTACCTTTCTCCTGTAAAGGCGGCGTTTGCGCTACCTGTAAGGCAAAAGTTGTGAAAGGTAAAGTTGAAATGGACTTAAATCATTCATTAACACCTGAAGAAGTTGCCGAAGGTATGGTGCTGACATGTCAATCGCATCCAGTTTCAGATGAAGTCGAAATTGATTTCGACCTGAACAATTAATCGCTGACCGATACGATTTGGCAGGTGCCGATTGATGGAGACCAGGTTGGATTTTTCTGACTTAACTCGACAATTTATTAGCAATCGAGTAATCGACAAAGAGATTAGCTGTAAATCCTTTGTCGTTACCTTTTTTGGTGATCTGGTATCGCAGCATGGTGGCTGGATCTGGATGGGAAGTTTGATTGCGGCATTAGAACCATTGGGATTCTCCGAACGGTTAATTCGAACGTCGGTCTTTCGTCTGGTACAGGATGATTGGCTTAAGGTAGAAAAGGCAGGGCGAAAGAGTTTCTACGCATTCACTGACTCTGCGTTACGACACTATACAAAAGCCGCACGTCGTATTTACGCCAATAAGACATATAGTTCAGACTCTCGTTGGTTAATTGTTATTCCAACAGCCGTTCCAGAGCCAAAGCAGCAAAGTTTTCGGCGGCAGCTGCGTTGGCTTGGTTTTAGTCCGTTGGCATCCGGGGCCTTTGCCCATCCGTCCATTGAGTCGGAGTCTTTAAATGAAACGTTAAAGGAGCTTTCACTTACCGATTCGGTAATAGTATTTTCTTGCGAAACTGCGGATCAAAATTCCAGTCAAGTCCTCAAAAATTTTGTCAACAAGGCCTGGGATTTAGAAGCGCTGGCAAATGGCTATAAAGAATTTGTCGAGGCCTACAAACCGTTTAGGGAGTTTATCGAATTTGCTGACAAAAAAACCGACATGCCATTGAACGATCAAGAGGCACTACATTTAAGATTGCTTCTTATTCATGAATATCGAAGAATATTGCTAAAGGATCACGAGCTACCAGAGGCAATGTTGCCTGCTAACTGGCCTGGCTATGAAGCATGCATATTGGTTGGTAAAATCTATCAGTATTTTTCGCATTTTTCCTTGCGCTATATTGAAAATCATTTTGAAAATTCGTATGGCCTAATGCCTCAAGTTAGTAGCTCTTTTAGCCGAAGATTTTCGAGTACAAGAAATTAATTTGATTATCTGCTGTATGTAGTCAAATACAACAGCTAAATGAATATATAACATAACAGTATTTTAATTATTTTGGAAAATAATATGGCCAACTCAGAAATCAACTCGGTGAACTTAATTGAGAAAAACTCATTGGGAATTATTGAAATTGACTACGCTCCGGTTAATGCGCTTTCGCAAGGTGTTCGTCAGGGAATTGTTGACGGAATTGAAAAGTTTGAAGCCAGTGGTGAAATAAAAGCCATTATCATTCGCTGTAAGTCACGAACTTTTATTGCCGGTGCTGATATTAAGGAGTTTGGAAAGCCGCCAACAGAACCATTTTTACCTGATGTTGTTAATCGTATTGAAAATTGCAATACACCTGTGATTGCAAGTCTCTTTGGTACTTCTCTTGGAGGAGGTTTTGAGGTGGCTCTCGCTTGTCATTACAGGGTAGCGCTAGAATCGGCCAAGGTAGGATTGCCTGAAGTCAACCTCGGTCTTATTCCGGGAGCTGGAGGAACACAAAGATTGCCTAGAGTTGTTGGTGTGGGCAAAGCCCTTGAAATGGTAACCAATGGCAAACACTACCGGGTGAACGAACTATCTTCGACAGGACTTATTGACAAGCTATTTCCGGTAGATGCGGATCTGGATGAAGCAACTGAATCTTACGTTGAAGAGCTTATTAGTAGCGGACAGTTAGTCGTCAAACGAGTTGGCGAGAAGAGTGTCGAAACGAGTGATATCGACTGGGATCAGGAAATTTCAAATATCAAAAGAAAGGCTCGAGGAAAGGATGCTCCGGTGGTTGCCGCTGAAGTTATTAGAAAGTCGCTGGAAAACAGTATTGAAAATGGCATGAAATTCGAGCGAGAAGCGTTTTTAAAATTAAGGGAGTCTGAGCAATCTGCAGCACTCAGATATGCTTTCGCAATTGAAAGAGCTGCGGGTAAAACTGACCTTACAACAGTGCCACTCGAAGTGAATAACGTTGGTGTTATCGGTGCCGGCAATATGGGCTCGGGAATTGCGACAGCGTTCCTGACATCAGGATTTCAAGTGCAGCTGATAGAGCAGACAGCAGAGGCTTTAGCGGCGGGTATGGAAAGAATAGAAAAAAATCTTTCTTCAAATGTAAAGCGTGGGCGAATGAGCCAGTCACAATTCGAGGAATGTCTTTCTCGTGTTCATATTAGCACGGAGTATGAGTCATTATCAGGATCTGACCTTGTGATTGAAGCGATCTTTGAGAACATTGATATTAAGAAATCAGTTTTCTCCAAACTGGATAGTGTAACTCGGGAAGATTGTATTCTTGCTACCAATACATCTTATCTGGATATCAATGAAATTGCTTCAGTGGTAAATGATCCTCCTCGCGTAATCGGAATGCACTTTTTTAGTCCCGCTAATATTATGAAACTACTGGAGGTGGTCAGAGCTGAAAAATCTTCAGAACTAGCTCTTGCAACAGCAATGTCTGTTGGCAAGAAACTTGGAAAGATGAGTGTTCTGGTCGGGGTTTGTTTTGGTTTCGCTGGAAACCGTATGTATACCCGCTATGGAAGGGAAATACAACAAATGTTGCTTGAAGGCGCTAGCATTGAGCAAATCGACAAGGCTATGACAAATTGGGGGATGGCAATGGGGCCTCTTGCGGTACAGGATTTGTCCGGGATCGATATCGGTCACAATGCACGAAGCGCGCAACCATTTCCTGAACATGATCCTGGTTATTTCCGCGCAGCAGCTACTATGGTGGAAAATGGAAGGCTGGGCCGTAAGACAGGAATGGGGTTTTATCGTTATGATGAAGAAGGCAAAAAGTATGCTGACGAAGCTGCCGAAAGTCTGATCAGAACGAAAGCTACCGAGCTTGGTATACAGCTACGAACTTTTGAAGATGAAGAAATAGTCGACAGAGCCATACTCGCACTAATTTCGGAAGGTTTGGCCTTATTCAAAGAAGGGATAGTACAGCGTATCAGCGATATTGACGTCATTTGGCTGCACGGTTATGGCTTCCCGCGCCACAAAGGAGGACCCATTTTTCAGGCCAAACAGATGGGCAAACTGCTGGTTGAACAAAAATTGGATGCTCTCAGAGATAAAGAAAGTGCAAGAATTTGGCCTCAGGTTGAACTGTCCATTTTAAATTCCTAAGGAATAAAGGTAATATCGAAGGTTTGTTATTGACGAAACTTAGCGTTTGGGAGTTCGATTGTTGAACATACAAGCTGACGAGAACGAATTTTCGGTTGAAAAACCTTTGAGAAAGGAAGCGGGAAAGTGTCAATATACACTTGACCTGCAAAGCTTTCTTCCGTATCGAATGTACCGGCTTGCTGCGCAAATGGCTCAGGCCGGAAATAAGCTTTCCTTTTTGCTTCAGGAAACGGGTGTACCCATAGGTGAGCGAGAATGGCGGGTTATTTCCGTATTAGGTTCTTACGGCGGATTGACCAATGGCCATGTAGCTGACGTACTAAAAACAGACGCGGCAACTGTGACTCGCGCAGTAAAGGTATTGAAGAAGCTTGGCTTTGTTGATACCAGGAATTCCAAACGAGACAGACGTAAGCAGCTAATTTATTTGACTGAAGAAGGAGCGGCCTTCCATGATGTCATTACTCCCCGGCGAATTGAAACCGGTGATTTGATTGAGAGCTGCTTTTCCTACGAAGAAAAAGAACAGTTACATCATCTTCTTAACAAACTCGATCGTCATCTGGAACATATGGAGAATGAGCAGGAAGACGAGTGGGAATAGGTTTAAGTCTAACAATTGGTCACAAAACAACCTATTAAAGGTTAATGAATGTAAAACCGCTTTGTGATGGAGCATGGGCTGTGTAAAATGCTCTGCGCTTGATGGAGTATTCAACTTTGTAGAGAACAACCATTTGGTTTAGCAATTGAGGGAAGGCTATGATTAAACTATACGGCTATTGGCGTTCAACTGCGGCTTACCGCGTTCGTATCGCACTTAATCTCAAGCAGATTTCTTATTCTCAAGTTTCTGTTCACCTGGTTAAAGAGGGTGGAGAGCAGCATAAGCCCGAGTATCTACGGTTAAATCCTCAAGCGCTGGTCCCTACACTGGAAGATGATGGTGTTGCGATTGGGCAGTCTCTGGCGATACTCGAATATCTGGAAGATAAATATCCTTCTCCGGCACTGTTGCCCAAGGATATTAGGCAAAGAGCTTTAGCCAGACAGCTAAGTCAACTTATCGCTTGCGATATTCACCCGCTAAACAATCTACGGGTGTTACAGTATTTAACTAATGAGCTTTCTGTAACCGAGGAAGCCAAAACTAAATGGTATCATCATTGGTTGGAAAAAGGCTTCAATGCCTATGAAGAATTGCTAGCTAAATACGATATTATTGGACCTTATTCCTTAGGTGAGGAACTTTCCATCGCTGATGCCTGTCTTATTCCGCAGATTTACAATGCAAACCGCTTTGATTTTCCGATGGGCAAATTTAAGCGTATAAGTACAATTAACGAGAACTGTCTAAAGCTTGAACGCTTTCAAAATGCAGTTCCTGAAAACCAGCCTGATGCTGTGAAGTAACTGCTGGACCACTTGTATAAACTAAAACAAATTAAAGAAGTAGAAAGAATAGTGAATAGATTTAATAAATTGCTTGCGGTTTCAGCAGTGAGTTTAGCTGTAAATAACGCGATTGCCGCCGACGCATATGAACTGATAGACCTGGGTGAACTCGATAAAGCTACGAGTTTCGCTTATGGAATTAATAATGCCGGGGAGGTCGTGGGCTATTCGACCATTTCCGTTGATGGAGAAGATTCACTGCATGCTTTTAAATATTTATCGGGTTCTATGACCGATTCTGGAGCGATAGTCAATGAAGATCCAAGTGAAGCCTTTGTTCTCAATGCAAAAGACTTCAGCATAGCTTTCGCAATCAATGATATTGGAGCATCGGCAGGGCTATCGAAAGAAATTGTCTCTCGAGATAAATTAGATGATAACGATGAAGTCGTGTTAGATTCTAACGGAGACCCTGTAATAGAATACCTGTCGGCTGAGAGAGCTACTATTTTTCAAAATGATGGAACAATCGTAAAAATTCCCTTTTTCGAAGATGCTACTGAAAGACAGTTAAGTTCGGGTAGCAGCGCTGCGGCCATTAATAATGATGGAATTGTAGTCGGTTCCGCATTTTATGATCGTCCGGATGATGTAGATGGGAATGGCAATAGTACTTCCGTCTACATGAAGCATGCTTTTATATACGATAGCAGCAATGAACTTCTTACTGCTATCCTACCTGAGAACACCGCTGTTGCTGTTACCTCAAGCTTTAGAGATATTAACAACACAGGTGTTGCCGTAGGCTGGCACTCAACAGAAAACTCTACGTCAGATACCAGAGCTGTCTACTATGATTCAACGATTTCCGATAATTTGGTAAATTTGGAAGTTTATGGTTCAGAAGATGAAATTGCTATTGCGACAGCAATAAATGACAGTAATGTCGTGGTAGGTAGAGCTTATCGTCCTGATGAAGGACATTTCACAGCATATACGCACGATATTAACACTGGCGAAACTAATAGTTTAGGCTTTTTAAATACGACCTCGGTTAATGGACAGGAGTCCGAAGCATACGATATTAATAATTCTGGCCAAGTTGTAGGGCGGTCAATATATAGTATCTACCCAAATGTTTATCATGCATTCGTATATGATAATGGCGAAATAAAAGATATTAATGACTTAATTGACTGTGTCCAGGAAGGTAACGAGCCTGTCGGAGAGAGAGATTGGGAAATCGTTGAGGCACGAAGTATTAATGATGAGGGAGTGATAGTTGGCAGCGGTATCTTTAGCCGTTATGTGAATGGAGAGCCTGTTGCTGAGCTTAGAGCGGTAATGCTTAGACCAAAGGAAGGAGAGGTTCCTGTAGCTTGCCCGGTCATTGATGACGAAGATGAAAGTGGGGGCGGAAGTATTCCATTTATAAGTCTTTTGTTGTTCCCATTGTTAACAACCTTTAGAAAAAAGAGCTAAAACCCTGTCCCGTCTTAGAATAGGTTGACGGGACCCCCTAAATAAAAAAGCCGCTTTTAAAGCTAATGCCGATCAGTTAAGCATAAACCGCTTGATTTTTTCGGCAATGAGATCAAAATCCGGTGATCGATGATCACCGGATTTTTTTATGCAACTCGCCCAAGCTTTAGATGCCATCAATCATTTCGCACCGAACAAAATAGACACCTTATGTGACTTGCTACCCCTTGATTTAATCAATCAAGCCCTTGAACAAACCGAAACGGTGACATTGAGAAAGCGTAAACTCTCGTTAGAGTCGATGGTGTGGCTCACCATAGGAATGGCTATCTACAACGATAAACCACTCTCTCAAGTGGTTAACATGCTGGATATAGTAAACCGTCAAGGAAAGCCTTTTGTTGCACCAAGTGCCATAGTCCAAAGACGCCAAGCCCTAGGTGAAGACGCGATAAAAGCCGTGTTTGAACTGACTCAACGACACTGGAATGACCAAGCGCTTCATCCCCACTGGAATGGTTTGACTTTATTGGGCGTAGACGGTGTCGTCTGGCGCTTACCGGACAGCGATGAAAATAAAGCCGCGTATAGCCGCCATATCAACGCGAATAAAACAAACAGTGAATACCCCCAAGTTCGTATGGTCTGCCAGATGGAACTCAGCAGCCACCTAATCACCGCCAGTGCTTTTGATGATTACTCTGTTAATGAAATGAAGCTCGCTGAGCGGCTGATTATCAATACGCCCGATCATAGTCTGACATTATTTGACCGGGGGTTTTACTCACTTGGATTACTCCACCATTGGCAATCTGAGGGAACTGAACGCCACTGGCTAATTCCACTTAGAAAAGGCACACAATATGAAGTGCTGAGAAAACTTGGCCGTACTCAAAGCATTGTCCGCTTAACGAGTAATCCGAGAGCCAGAAAGCTTTGGCCGAACCTCCCCGAAACGATAGAAGCTCGGTTAGTGAGCAAGAAAATCAATGGGAAACTCACTCAAGTGCTCACATCGATGACCAATGTACAGAGGTATCCAGTTGAAGATATCGCTGATTTATACAGTCACCGTTGGGAAATTGAGCTCGGTTTTCGAGAGCAAAAACAGTATATGCTCGGCAATCGTTTAACCTTACGCAGCAAGCTTCCGGAAATGGCCCGTCAGGAGCTATGGGGAATACTACTGACTTACAATATGATTCGATTTCAGATGGTTAAAATGACTCATCATCTAAAAGGAGACTATCTGCCTTATCAACTTAGCTTTAATGGTGCTTTAGCCCATATCGTCAGGTTATTAGTTGGGTTACCGTTTTCGTCTCCCGGCGCTATACCTGGACAACTTAAGACATTTTACGAATTATCAAAAAGTCTAGTGAATGAACCAAGGCGACAGCGGAGTTATCCGCGAGTCGTCAAGAAAAGACCGCAACGCTATGCGCAAAAAAAATGCCAGTCAGTTCTTAACTGACTGGCATTAGCTTTTAAAGCGGCTTTTTTATTTGTGTAAAGATGAGGTTACATGTTGGGGTAGTTGGGCCCGCCTGCGCCTTCTGGTACAACCCAGTTAATATTTTGACTTGGATCTTTGATATCACAGGTTTTACAGTGAACACAGTTTTGAGCATTGATCTGAAACTTGGGGTTATTACCATCATCATCGGTAATGACTTCATATACCCCAGCAGGGCAATACCTTTGTGCTGGTTCGTCAAAATCTCTTAAGTTAACTTCGATAGGAATATTCTTATCTTTTAACTGAAGGTGAACCGGTTGATCTTCTTCATGGTTGGTATTTGATATAAATACCGAACTCAGTTTATCAAACGACAAAACGCCATCCGGCTTTGGATAATCAATTTTTGCACAGCTTGAAGCTTTTTTCATTTGAGCATGATCAGGTTTTGGATCCTTCAACGTCCAGGGGAGGGAGCCATTGAATAAGTTAATATCAACAAAGGCATAAGCGGAACCAAGAATGTTTCCCCATTTATGTTGAGCCGGCCCGAAGTTTCTTTGGATGTGTAGCTCTTTATGAGCCCATGAGTTTTTATAGGCTTCGCTATATTCATTGAGTTCGTCATTTGCTCGATTTTCAGCAAGAGCCATACTTACTGTTTCTGCGGCTAACATACCCGACTTCATTGCAGTATGTGAGCCCTTAATTTTGGCAAAATTAAGGGTGCCAGCATCATCACCAATCAAAAGACCTCCCGGGAAAGTCATTTTAGGTTGAGACTGCAAGCCTCCTTTAGTGATTGCTCTCGCACCATAAGCAATACGTTCGCCCCCTTTCAGGTATTGGCTAATCATCGGATGATGTTTGTAGCGCTGGAACTCGTCAAATGGACTGACATGTGGGTTAGAGTATGAAAGATCGGTAATTAACCCAACAACCACCTGGTTATCTTCAATATGATACAAAAAGCCGCCTCCAGCACTACCGCTTTCTTTTAGCGGCCAACCAGCGCTATGAACAACCTTTCCTTGTTGATGTTGTTCTGCAGGAACCTTCCACAATTCCTTGATTCCAATACCATAATGTTGTGGATCTTTACCTTCGTCAAGCTTATATCTTTCAATTAAGCGCTTGCCCAGATGGCCACGGCAACCTTCTGCAAATAAGGTATATTTGGCGTGAAGCTCCATACCAGGCATAAAGCCGTCTTTTTCGCTTCCATCTTCCGCAACGCCCATATCTCCGGTTAATATTCCTTTAACACTGCCATCTTCATTGTAAAGGATATCTGCTGCAGCAAATCCAGGGAAAATCTCTACCCCCAGGCTCTCCGCTTGTTCTGCTAGCCAACGACAAAGGTTGCCCAGACTGATGATGTAGTTACCTTCATTGTGCATAGTCTTGGGCGCAAAAAATCCCGGGATTTTTAAACCCTTGCGCTCATTGGGTAGCAGTAATATATCGTCGCCTGCAACTTCTGTATTGAGAGGTGCGCCTTTTTCTTTCCAGTCAGGGATCAATTCATTTAGTGCGGTCGGTTCGAAAACAGCCCCTGATAAGATATGAGCTCCTACTTCTGAACCTTTTTCGACGACACAGATCATTCTTTCTTCGCCTGATTCTTGCGCAATTTGCGCCATGCGTATAGCGGCAGATAATCCTGCTGGACCTGCGCCGACAATAACTACATCAAACTCCATAGACTCGCGTTCCATGGATACCCCCTTTGTTGTTTTACTTTCAGTTGCCTGTTGGATTGACTGCTTCAACGGTTTTGACCAAATAATAGTCAAAATAGCGCAATCAAATCTTGAATCATGTCATTTACAGCGCTTAGCCGTAGCGGAATGCTATCGGGCTTTGATTTAGCTGCTTTTCGGGCCGCATAGTATGCCATAGAAATGAAAATCTGTGACATAAGTCATTCCCATATCGGGTATAGCCGGAAAGTAGCGCATTATACCCGATTTTGGTTGACGTTAAACGCGTAAAGCGGCAAGATCCCGCTTTCTTTTTCAATAGTTTAAAAGCCTTGCTAGCATAAGAGAGAGCTTTTAGAGCCTATTGGCCGAAAGTGTCTAAACTAGTTAAAGCCCAACCAACCGCAACAGGTGTCTAGATGAAAATATTAGTTACCGTTAAGCGAGTTATCGATTACAACGTAAAAGTACGTGTTAAAGATGATAATTCTGGTGTCGAAACCGCTAACGTTAAAATGTCGATGAATCCTTTCTGTGAAATCGCTGTAGAAGAAGCTGTGCGCCTCAAAGAGAAAGGCGTTGCAACCGAAATCGTTGTCGCTTCTATTGGTCCAGCGCAAGCTCAAGAAACGCTTCGAACAGCTTTGGCGCTTGGCGCGGATCGCGCAATACTGGTTAAAACCGATGAAAATGTTGAGCCTCTTGGTGTAGCTAAGATTTTCAAAGAAATCGTTGCTAAAGAATCTCCCGAGATGGTCATCATGGGTAAACAGTCTATTGATGGAGATAACAATCAATCTGGACAAATGTTAGCGGCACTACTTGACTGGCCACAAGGAACTTTCGCATCTGAAGTCAATGTTGCTGATGGAAAGGTTGCAGTTACTCGAGAAATTGATGGTGGTCTGGAAACAGTCGGCCTAACACTTCCCGCTGTAGTAACTACCGATCTTAGACTAAATGAGCCTCGTTTTGCCAAGCTTCCGGATATCATGAAAGCCAAGCGCAAGCCATTTGAAGAAATCGCTCCCGCTGATTTGGGGGTAAATGTTGAAGCGCGTACTGAAACGCTTAAAGTTGAAGCTCCTGCACAAAGAACTGCCGGGATCAAAGTTGAAAGCGTTGAACAGCTTGTCGATAAACTGAAAAACGAAGCGAAGGTGATCTAATGGCTATTTTAGTAATTGCAGAACACAATAATCAGGATTTAGGTGCATCAACGCTTTCAACATTGGCGGCGGCTCAAAGATTAGGAAGTGAAGTTCACGTGCTCGTCGTTGGCAATGCTTCTCAGTCCGTTGCTGAATCAGCTGCTGCCTGCAATGGAGTGGTTAAAGTTCTTCATGCTGAAAATGAAGCCCTTGAACATGCGACTGCAGAAAGCATTGCCGATATCGTTGTCGCTAATGCCGAAGGTTACAGCCATATTCTGGCGCCTGCATCGACTTTCGGTAAAAACTTTATGCCGCGAATCGGTGCTAAATTAGACGTTCAGCCTATCTCTGATATCATCAGTGTGGAATCGGAAGATACTTTCAAGCGTCCGATTTATGCTGGTAATGCGATAGCGACAGTTAAATCTAGTGATAGCGTAAAAGTTATTACAGTTCGCGGTACTGCCTTTGACGCGGTTGATACAACTGGCGGTAGTGCTGAAATTTCAGCCATCGATGCTTCTGCTCAAATTTTTGCCAATTCGAAGTTTGAATCGCAAGAGCTGACCAAGTCAGAACGTCCCGAGTTGACTGCAGCTAAAGTGATTATTTCTGGTGGTCGTGGTATGGCAAGTGGTGACAACTTCCATATGTTGGAAGAAATTGCTGATAAATTAGGTGCGGCGGTTGGTGCTTCAAGAGCTGCTGTTGATGCTGGATTTGTTCCTAATGACTATCAGGTCGGTCAAACAGGTAAAATTGTAGCTCCCGAACTTTATATTGCTGTTGGTATTTCTGGCGCTATACAACATCTTGCAGGTATGAAGGACAGTAAAGTTATTGTAGCCATCAACAAAGATGAAGAAGCACCAATTTTCCAGGTAGCAGACTATGGTTTGGTTGCGGATTTATTTAAAGTGCTCCCTGAATTAAAAGAAGCTCTTTAATTAAACATGATCTATTTATAAAGGCTTCTTCGGAAGCCTTTTTTATTTCTTATGCCTTTCTTAGTATTGATTTTTAAAACAGTAAATCGTTAACGCGTTCATTAATTTTTTATAAGAAAAATCTTAAAAGTTTTTCAAAAATTGTGATTGTCCAGGTAACTTTTTTTATTAATTCATCTAATATAGTGTGGAGTGTTACAACTTTTATTCGTAGATGAATTCGGTATTAAGTTGTTTTTTTTCACTCGGAATCACAAATAACTATAAATCAAAGGATGGGATGATGAACATAATAAAACCTTTTAGTTTTCTCTTGCTTACACTTTTATCACTTTCTGCAAATGCAACATGTAACGTTTATACATTAAATGACGGAAATGGATGGGGTACTCTTCGCGCTTGCATTAATAACTCTCGTTCAGGAGAAACGATAGAGTTCAGAGTAACAGGGCGAATCAAACTGACTTTGGGCGAGTTAACTATTGCCGATAAAAATTTAACAATCAATGCTCAGTCTCCAGGCTCGATTATTATTGACGGTCAAAGTCAGTCTAGACTATTTAAAGTACAGCGAAGCCGAGTGACATTTAGAAACTTGCATTTTGTTAATGGAAAGACTGCTTCAACTGGTACCTATGATGACCGAAGAGGTGGAGCGATTCAAAATGATTATGCGCACCCGAATGATGCCAGAAAGGTTACTGTAATTAATGGTAAATTTGTCAATAACGTTGCAACAGATGAAGGTGGCGCTATTCATTCGATAGGCCCCCTTGAAATTGTTAATTCAAAATTTCAATTGAATAGAGCTGGAATTAACGGTGGCGCAATTGACGCTGGCACAGCATACAATCGACATAGTGTAATTATTCGAGATTCTTATTTTTCGCTTAATTCTGCTTCTCCGTCATCTATAGTGACTGATTCAACTGGAGCAGTTAGCGTCCACTGGTTTGATTTAAATATTTCGAACTCAACTTTTTATCGTAATTCTGGTGCCCATACTGGGGCTGTCGGTTTTTCCGGTGAAAGGGCGAACACACTAATCCTGAATAGCGTTCGATTTAGTAACAATGAGTCAACATACAATACTCGGGGATATGGAGGTGCGCTAAAAATCAGTCATGCAGGAACGGCATCTATCAGTAACTCTGAATTCGTTAACAATGATAGCTCAGGATTTGGGGGAGCTATATGGCTGCAAGATAATGTAAATGTTGGAATAGGCTCTTCGACTTTTGCTGACAATTACAGCAGAATTGATGGCGGAGCGATTCAGTTTGGACTTATTACTGACGAAAATACTGGCAATGTAACTATAACTAATTCGACATTTTCCAGAAACAAAGCTGAACGAAATGGTGGCGCAATTAGTAAACCTGCAAGGGGCGGAGTTAAACTAACTTTGCATCATGCGACCATTGCCGACAATGTTGCCCTCAATCAGGGAGGAGGAATACATTCTGATTACACTTCTTCGATAATGTTTCCGAATAAAGAAGTCATCGCATGGAACACTATTGTAGCTCAAAATAGCGCTTCGTCAGGGCTCGATTGCTTTGGAACCGTTCACTACCGGGGAGATAGTCTATTTGGCTCAGAGGATAACTGTGCATTAAAAGTCGGATATCGAGGAGCCAATAAAATTATCTCTGTTCCAGGTTTACGCCCGCTAGATTATTATAATGCGAGTACTCAAACTCATGCGTTGACCGCTGCGAGCCCTTCCCGAGATGCAGCGGTTACCGAATGTGTTCTGAAAATAGATCAAAGGGGAGAGCCTCGTCCTGATCGTAATCCGATTAATGGTGACCCCAGTCACTGTGATATTGGTTCACATGAAAATCAAACCGACTGGCAATAGTTAGGTACGTGCATCTAAAATGCCGGTGATGGTCACCGGCTTTTTTTTGCTGGGAACTCCTGCATGCTTGTTTAATTGCTATTACCCAGTTAGTAAATTCTTCTTTTTTACAATTTTCCAGGGATAAATTATCCGGTTTTATGGTCGAAAATAATACCCAGGAAAATACAGGAGAATTTGGTCGGATGCTGAAGTTAGAAAAGCTTGAATTTAAGAAAAACAGGCTGGCCGTCGGTTCTAGTGTGCCTGAAGAATCACGCAGAAGACTTCTGAAAGGTTTTTTTGCCGCGGGGGCTTTAGCAGGATTGGCGGGATACTTATACTGGCCTAATCGATGGCAATATATCGTTATACATCATTCGGCAGGTAACTACGGCAACATAGAGTTTTTGCAGAGGGTTCACAGGCAAAGACAGGCAGGAGATCCGATTGATGCAATTCCATACCATTTCATTATTGGAAATGGGAATGGAATGAGAATGGGAGAAGTGGCCAGCGATTGGCGTAAAGAACACAATTTATGGGGTGCTCATGTATCCTCAAGAAACTCATATCGCAACTTTTTGGGGCTTGGTATCTGTATGATAGGTAATTTCGAAAAATATGAAGTTCCCTCCGCACAATTTGAATCCCTGATCAATTTGTGCAGCAGATTAATGATTGATTACAACATACCGGTTGAAAATATAAATGGCCACGGACTGGTGAAAAATGAAATGACACTTTGTCCAGGAAAATATTTTTCTGTTACTAAATTGAGAGAAGAATTATCCAAACGGATTGATGGGCAAGTTTAAAAGAAATGTTATTCTATCTTGATTATCTACAACTCTGTCTTTTAACTCATCGATTGTTCTAGAAAGAACTTTTTTCTAATAGAGAACTGTGGAATTTATAGTGGTTTTTCCCCTTGCTTTTGGCAATATACATTGCTTTGTCAGCTAACCGGATAAGGCTTTCCAATTCTTTTCCATCATCTGGAAAAGTTGAAATACCAATACTTGCTCCTACTTGCTTAGTGCCAGAACCTAGTTCGAATGGTTCATTTATTACCTTAATTATTTTATTGGCTACTTTTTCAGAAAGTTCCCTATGA
This sequence comes from Aliikangiella sp. G2MR2-5, assembly GCF_015687155.1. Lineage (GTDB taxonomy): Bacteria > Pseudomonadota > Gammaproteobacteria > Enterobacterales > Kangiellaceae > Aliikangiella. The sequence continues at coordinate 933,307 of NZ_JADPQF010000001.1, forward strand.
GCATCATTATTGAGTAATACGATAAACTCATCACCACCATATCGTGCAATGATGTCGGAATCTCGAATACAGTTTTTTAATCGATGACTAATTTGCTGAAGTAAAATATCTCCAGATTGGTGTCCCGATTCGTCATTTACTTTTTTAAAACCGTCAATATCAATGAATAGTATTGCGTGTTTTTCTGCGTCTCTTTGCGCTTTTGCTAGTGAGAAGTATGCCAGTTCTTTGAAAAGCCGTCGATTTGGTAGATCTGTTAAAGGGTCATGTTGTGCTTGTCTTTTCAGTTTTTTCTCAACGTGTTTGCGACGAATAATTTCGGCTTTAAGACCTTTGTTGAGTCGAAAGATAATAAAAACGATGATCGACAATAGCAAAAATGGCGGCGTGCCCCACAATACAATATTATTGAAGGATATTCCTTTTTCCACCTTCACCGAAAGCCAGGTATTGGTAATTGCTGTTCTTTCTCGATTTCCAATTGATTCAAATACTTTGTTTAAGATAGGAGCAAGTGGAGCAAGTTCATCTTTCACTGCCATCGAAACCTTTAAATCAAAAGGAGTAAATGCGGATATGATAAGCTGTTGAAAGTCTCCCCGAATAATATTGCTGTTAACTCCCGCAATCGCGCCGATATATGCATCTGCTTTCCCCTGGTCTACTAGCGACAATCCTTCTTCGATAGACTTTACCAGCTTAAGGTTGATATCAGGTTTATTATTTTGAATATATTCGACAATAGCAAATCCTTTTACCAAAGCAACAGTTCGTTCAGAAAGAGAGTCAATGCTGCTAGCGTAAAAGCCTTTTTTATTGCTGACAATGACTGTAGGTGTTGTAAAATAGGAGGTAGTGAATAAAAACTCTTTTCTTCTGCTTTCTGTTGCGATTATTCCCGGCAACAAATCGATTTCATTTTGTTTAAAAAGATCAAAAGCTTCAAGCCAGGATTGGGTCTGTCGTATTCGAAATTTAATCCCCAGCTTTTGCTCCGCAACGCTCAAATAATCGGCCGAGATTCCTGAATAGGCTCCTTCATTGTCGACAAATTCATAAGGATACCAGTGTTGATCTATCCCGATTATTATTTCCGAGTGTAAATCAAGCCATCTTTTTTCTTCATCAGAAAGAGATATTTTACTAGGAGCAGAAATAGCGGTCGTTTCATTAGCCAACAGGTTTTTTGCGTAAACGCAAAATAGAAAAATTATTAAGTACCTATAGGTCGACGACATCGATAAATAGCAATAAAAACAAAACCGGTATCCGATAATTTTAGCATATGGCATAAATAGTGAATGAAAAATAAAATGCGGGCCTGAAGGGCCCGCGAAAAATCGATATGATTTTTAGTTATTGACTACGAGAGTTGATTCTCTAAAACACAACACTAACTTCAGAGGAGCAGTCACTGGTTCCACTTTCACAGACTTTATAAGTGTAGGTTGCACCACCTCGATTATTTGTTGCATCGGTATAGGCTCCATTGTTAGAGGTCGTTGTTAAAATTGAACCATTACGATAAATATCAACGTCTGAACCGTTGGCGCCATCCCATGACAGGTCGACATGATGACGACCGCGGATTTTATAGCCATTTGCTGAAAGGTTGATACTGCCTGCTCCTCCGTCATTCACTGAAACTGTCTGGCTTGAGCTATCGTTAGCACCATCATTATCAGTTACGGTAAGTGTTACAACGTAATCCCCTGTTGCAGCAAAAGTATGATTTACCGACTGGCCATTGGCCGAGTTGCCATCGCCAAAATCCCAGGTATAGGAAACGATACTTCCATCACTGTCACTGCTCAGGCTTCCGTCAAAACTGCACACAAGATTGCTACAGTTAAAAGTAAAGCTGCTGGTTGGAGGATTATTGGAAGTTGAACCTCCTTCGTAGCTTCCTAACAATGAGACTCCTGAGAAACTGGAGTAACCGCGAACCATGACATAATAGGTTCCAGTCTGTGGAGTGGCAAAGCTACAGTTTTCGTTATTCCCGGAAGAGTAGGGACGACAATCATAATCGCTACCAGTTGGTTTTGAACCGAATTTGACATAGAGATCTGCATCTCCGCTTCCGCCAGACATTTCAAAAACCAGATTAGATGCTCCGGATGGAACATCCATTTTGTACTCTAGTTCATCACCACTGCCGCCTGAGAGGTTATCGACGGGAACACCATTGACCAGATCGGTAGGTTCTGGCGGTGGAGGTAGTTCTCCAACATCACATCCGTTCGCTGCAAAAAGATCGTACATTGCTTTGGCTTTTACTATTCCCCAGCCATAGCTGTTATCTCGGCCAGCACTACCTCTATCTTCTGCTGATTTTGACATTGCAATCCTTACCTGTTCAGCGGTACAACTTGAGAAATGACTCCAGACCAAGGCTGCAACACCTGATACATGCGGTGTTGCCATGGAGGTTCCTGACCAGGCCGCGTAGGAGTTATTCGGTAAGGTCGACATTACGCTTACTCCTGGTGCTGCGATTTCAACCTGGCTGTTATATTGTGAAAAGCTCGCTTTATTTCCACTAGAGTCAACTGCTGCTACAGACATGACTGAGTCGTAAGATGCAGGGTAAGAGAGACTACTGTTTCCATCATTACCCGCGGCGGCAATTGACAGAACACCGCTGGCGTAAGCATTGTCAAACGCAGCTTGTTCAGCGCTACTTGATGCGCCTCCACCCAGACTCATGCTAATAACTTTTGCGCCCGCCGCGGTACACTGATCTACTGCAGCAACCAAATCTGAACCATAAGCCCAGCTACCACTGTTATTGAAAACCTTTACCATGTGAATTTTGAGGTTGTTGTTCGGATTTACTCCGATAACACCTACACCGTTGTTGCCCAGCGCTGCGATGGTACCTGATACATGAGTTCCGTGGCCATGGCCGTCTTCGTACCAGTTGCCGGTGTCATAGCTACCGTAACCGTCATCACCGGTAACTCCGGTGCTAGGAAGATCTTCATGCCCTAATGAATAGCCGGTGTCCATGATACAGACGGTCATATTTCCGGTAAGCGAATCGCTTACTTGTGGTGCTTCAACCATCGTAATGCCGTAAGGAGTTTCTTCTGCCATCAGATAGCGTTTGGGGTCGATTTCAAAGATATCGATATCGCTTCTGTTCTTTAGTTGTTGCGCAGCTTTTGAGGGCAAAGAGATTGACATCATTTGATGCTTGTCCAGCTCTCGTTTGATTTGGCCGCGATTGGCCTTAACTGCATTTATTATCGAAGATTTAGCGCCTTGCTTGAATTTTACGATATAGCGCTGAGATTCATCCTCTGCCTGGACTGAATTAGTTAAAGCTAAAGCAGACAATATGGCAGAAGCAATCAAAGGATTGTTTTTACGAATCATAGAGTGGTCCTTTTGTGACTTAGTTATAGTTTATTTTTCCATGTAGGGTAAGAACCATCAGGTACGGCTTAAATCCTTTCTTACCGAATATAAGTATTGGACAATATTTAAAAGGGTGTTATGTAAATTCCGACAGAAATTAGTACAAATACGCCAACTTGAAAAAATCTATTCTTTATTAGAGATATTTAAGGCTTTATTTCCAGGCTCAAACTTCAAATTCAAAGACAGGTAGTTGTGAATTATTCGACACAATCCCTTGATAAAGGTTACTGCAGTGCAATATTATTAATTGCGAATAGAGATGTTGATTTGCCGGTATTAATCCTAGCGCAGCGCTTTCACAAAGTCTTACTTAATGTCAATGTTAGCGTCTCGTCGGTGCATTATAATAAATCTTCAATAAACCATGCTGAGAAAGCATGTTTTCCGTTTACGCCAGCTTTTCGGTAAATATTGGTCGACTGATTTCTTACTGTTTTCTCTGTAACATTTCTGAAATAGGCGATTTCCTTATGGGAAAACCCTTTGAGAATCAATATACCAATTTCCTGCTCTGTATCGGTAAGACGCCAATTGTTAAACTGTTCTTTGATCGCTTCTGAAAGCGCCTTTCTGGCACTTGCGAGTGCATCGGATACCTTTTGATTAGCCTGACAAGTTTCTTTTAACTCGATTTTCAGTTTTTTGATTTGCTCACTATAGACTATTTGTTTTTTGATTAAGAACAGAATCAAAAGAGTAGCTAAAGTGGCGATAACCAACTCTTGTATTAAATGAAAAACTTTGGCGCCATGTCCCAGATCGACAATGATATCGCCGACGCTGGCTACTACTATAGCTGACAAGAAGAGAATGAGAAATAGACTTTGTTTGTCAAACTTCATTGGGTTTTTCGTCTCACTGTAAATAGGATTCATTCTAGCCTGGTAGATACAGCCAATACTTCGGGACATATGTCCAATTGGTTTTCACAAGCAATTTATTCCTTTACTTTCAAAGCATTAAGTTCTTAGGACATATATCATATTTAAATTATCGGTTATCACAGATAAGTTTAATAATAGAGCAAGCGGCGGAGTTAATACAATGAATCGAATCTACGTCTGGGACAGGTTTGTCCGCATATTTCACTGGTCGTTGTTAGCAGCATTTATTCTTTGCTACATCACAGAAGGAGAGTATCAGGTTCACTTCTATTCAGGATATCTGATAACAGCATTAATCTTATCACGGGCTATTTGGGGGCTAGTCGGTACAAAGTACGCCAGGTTCTCTGATTTTGTCTATGCGCCGAGATTGGCCTTGGCCTATTTGCAAAACTTATTTCATTCAGATGAAAGCGAAAAGAAGCTTAGTAAAAGGTTAAGGCAAAGTAAGCATTATTTGGGACATAATCCAGCAGGAGGGCTAATGGTTATTGCGCTGATGATAAGCATATTATTGACCTGTGTATCAGGTATGGCTGTTTATGGCTCTCAAGGCTATGGGCCTTTTGCAGATGCATTTGAAACACCTGCAAGGACTTCAACGAGTATGGATAAAAACAAGGCTTTTCTGAAAACGGATAAGAAAGATGAATTGGATATAAAAGATGAAATGGAAGAATTACATATGGAAAAGGAGACTGTAGAGAGCAATAAGAATAAAGAGAGTAAAGAGAGTAAAGAGAGGGAGGAGTTTCTGGAAGAAATTCATGAATTCTTTGTTAATTTAACTTTGCTATTGGTTTTTGTACATATTTTCGGTGTCGCTCTTTCTTCCTTTAAACAAAATGAAAACCTGGTCCAATCGATGATTACAGGATACAAAAATAACACTAAAGAATGATTCTAAGTTATTGATATTTTTGAGTAGATAAGGCTCGTTTGATACCTATTCTTACGTATATTTCGCAAAATTATTACAAATACCAATGTTTTTTGTAATTTGTTCAATTTTTTACAAAATCTTTCAGCTTTTACTATATTAGTTATTAGAACGCTTAATTAGGGTACCTACTAGGAGGTATGCTGCTTGCTCGATCAGAAAAATCTCCGCGAATTTTCACCGACGAGCGAATCAAAGCAAGGACATCTAATTGAAAGATTCAAGATTATCTGTAGTAGTCATTGACGACGATAGTGTATCGCTGGAAGTAGCCTGTTCAATTCTGGACAACAGTGGATTCAACTGTTTGCCATTTAATTGTGCTGAGACTTTTCTCTCTCGTGACAGTGAAGACAAACCTGACTTGATGCTCATCGATATTTATATGCCAGGACTCGATGGTATTTCTCTTTGTCGAAAAATTAGAGAAGATGATTCCTGGAATGATGTGCCTGTTTTAATCATGACTTCGTCGGATAATGATGTAGGAAACGCATTTGAAAGTGGCGCTAACGACTATATTGAAAAACCCTTTGATCCTTCCAAGCATATTCCGCGAGTAGAATTTCATATTGCCGCGGCTCGAAACTCCAAAGCATTGTTAATGGCGAATGAAAAACTTAGTGAGTGGTCTAAGACTCTGGAATTTAAAGTAGAGCAACGAACCAAGGAAATTGCACTTAAAAATGCCCAGTTGAGAGATGAAATCAATGAGCGACGATTCCTCGAGGACCGGCTCCGATACATAGCAACGCATGACTTTTTAACTCGTGTTTTTAACCGTTCAAAGCTGGAGCAACATCTTGATGAAATTATTTTGTCGAACGACAAAAATGCTGAATTAACAACTTTTCTTTTTTACATGGATCTGGATCAGTTCAAAATAATTAACGAACATTTTGGTCACTTTGCTGGCGATGAATTGTTGCGACAAATTTCAGAGCAACTCCTTGGGTTTGCTCAGCCAGAAAGTCTGGTAGCAAGGGTCGGAGGGGATGAATTTGCGATTGTTTTTAATGCAGAAAGCAAAGACAAGGCCTATAAGAAAGTTTTGAGGCTTGCTGACCAGATTAACAACTATGAATTTAAGTGGCAGGACCAATCCTTTTATTTTTCGGCTTCAGGAGCAATGCTTTGCTTTACAGATAAATGGCTTTCTTCAGGACATATGCTGTCAATGGCCGATACAATGATCTTTGATATCAAGTTGAAGGGTGGAAATTTAATTGAAGTATATGACTCGTTAGAGGGAACCAGTGATGAGAAGAGACTGGAACTAAGCTGGATCCCCCAAATAAACAAAGCTGTCAAAGACAATGATTTTCAACTTCACTTTCAGGAAATAGTTCCATCGAATTTAACCGGTAAAAAGAAAGCTGAGATTCTGTTGAGAATGAAAGCTTCTGCGGGAAGTGAAAAAGTATTACCTAGTTACTTTATTGGTGTTGCCGAGAAATTTCATTTAATAAAAAAAATAGATTCCTGGGTTGTAGAGGAAACGTGCAAATATTTAGCAAACCACGAATGTCAGTTTGAGAAACTATGTGTAAATTTGTCGGGAGAGAGTGTTTCCAACCGCAAGTTTCTTAAGGATTTGATAGCGCGGATGAAAAACTATGGGCTGGATGGAAGTCAATTATGTTTTGAGGTTACAGAGACATCGGCACTCCACGATTTATCTTCTACGAGAAATTTTATCGACTATTTGAAAACTAATACACAATGCAAAATTGCTCTGGATGATTTTGGTACCGGACAAGCGTCCTACGCCTACTTGAAGTCAGTACCATTCGATATTCTTAAAATCGATGGTGTTTTTGTCAAAGAAATCACTAAGCAAAGTGTTGATAAAAAGATGGTTGCTTCATTGATTGATATTGCTCATGAGCTAAATATGAGTGTCGTCGCTGAATGTGTCGAAACCAAAGAGTTGAGAGATATGCTAATCTCTATGGAAGCAGATTGGCTACAGGGATTTTATTTACACAAGCCTGAGCCTTTGTCTTTGCTTATGGAAACGGTCGAGCAATAATTTTCTATATGTGGATATCAGCGGTTTTGTGTGAAATATCTAAATGTGTAATCGCAGTATCAAATTAAGGACATATAGTTCTTTCAGAAACGGATGCCTGAATCATATTAAAAGGGCTATAGCTATCAGCATCGGCAAATCGAAATAGAGAAACATTGTTGGGTAAAACTACCACTATATTACCGCCAAATCCGCTCATATAAGGTAGTTGCAAATTGCAGCCGTTATTGTCGCTATAAGGGGAAGTCCAAAAGGAATAAAGGTAGCGCGATTCACCATACTCATTGTCTTCCCACCAACTGTGTAGTCCGATATTACTGGTTTGAAAAAGAGACTCTAGCAGTTTGCCTTGATGAAGTATTTGCTCTCCATTATGACTTCCGTTGTTTTGCAATAACATTGTGAGCTTAGCCAGATCATCAATATTGGGATAAAGCCCATGAAAGAGTTCAGGTAATCCTGGTTGTTCAGAGGGTTCGTCTGTAGCCAATATAGGAACATGCTGTATTCCTAAAGGAGTAAAAACTTCATCTCTCATCATCTGCCAGATATTGAATTCAGCTCCTTCGATTGACTGGTAATAGGCGTTCATTGCAGCAGCAAGTACAATTGTCATGGCTGAGTTATATCGAAAGACTTCTCCGGGACCCCAGGAATAATTGCGGTAACTAAAGGATATTTCAAGCTTCTCTGCCAGTGAGGGTTTAACTAGCCAGGATTCCATTTTTGCAGTATTTTCGTCAGCAAATATATCTCCGGAGTTGAGTGAGTCTCCATTATCGCCCACTCCCACCGCCATGTTCAGAACATCTCCGAAGGTGACACTGTCCCAGCCAGAGTGGGGAGCTGTGACATTCAGATAATCAATGACTTTTAATTGGTAAACCTGTTCTCCATATTTTTGTGCGAGGCGCATCATTGTTAATGAAGCACCGAGCGATTTTGTGACTGAGTAGGCCCCATTTCTCATCCAGCGACAAAAAGGATAGTTTCCGTAACGTGTATAGCAGGGCTGCGCATAAACTTCGCCATCGATGATAATTCCTGTTGCAGAAATGCTGGACTGGGGGAGGTTGCTATTAAACTGTGAGGTTTTAATTGTTTGACTTAAATTTGTAAGAGTACTCCACGGGTGGATAGTTACTGTATTTGATTCTTCCTGCTTGAAGGCTTCGATTATTTGAGACTCGTTGCTAAAAGTCTTTGGCTGGTAACTTGCATCCAGATGCGCATAGATGTCATTTCTAAACCAGGAAGTGGTTTCCTGAGTAAACTGAACTCTTAAATGGCTCATTTGCGAGTCATTATAAATAAAGCTGGCAACGCCGTTATGTACCTGGTTTCTTCTCGCACTGATAAAAGATATTGGAAAGCTTGCTCGAGACCACCCGTCATCGCTATCTTCTGACCAGACAAGGCCCGGATCGAGAATCACTCCCCAGAAACTGTTGTCGTCTGCTTTCAGTTGACGATCTCGATGGAGTGGGATGAGTTTCCCGCTATCACTAATAAACTCCAGGCTGATATCTGGAAAGTTTTTAAAACTTTCATCTCCGCCTATATAGTACTCGGAAAAGTTACCCAGCAGTCGCCGAGAGTTAATTTGAATACGGCCTGAAAATTTGTGTAGTTCAGCAGAGGTATTTCCAATGGGTAAAAAGTAGCTATTGTGAATAGGAGATGAGTGCGGATAATCTGGTTCATTTAAATGGGCTGCGGTTAACCAGTCTCTTTTATTTGTCGGGGCGGAGAGCGCTGATGATGATGTTGGCGGTGCATTTTCTAAGTCATCGGAATCACTATTTGAAGAACCACACGCGATAATGGTTGCGATAATAAGTGCCGTAAGTCCTGATGTTATTATTGTTCGCATATTACTGACGAGTAGTTTGTTTTTTGTTCAATCGAGTCTATCGCATAACAGGTATTATTAGAAGGCAAGTTGCAAATATTCAATACTTTTTCCTTGCCAGATGTTTAACCCTGATTGTCTGGATGTTCGTTTATCTATTGAAACATTGTATTTAATCAGGAAAAGCATATGGAGCATAACTCAAAAGTCAACGGTTTTTCACTTTTGGAAATTCTAATTGCAATGGCGATAATGACCATCATTGGTGGCATTATGGTAGGACAATATTGGAATTCAATTGGTACGGCAAACTTTCAAAAGTTAAAAGGCGATCTATCTGTACTTGAGTCGGCACTTATACAATATCACGCTGATAATTTCATGTTTCCTACAACTGAACAGGGATTACAAGCACTAGTAAGCAGGCCTGATATTCATCCACATCCCAGGCATTATCCTACGATGGGCTACCTGCCTAAGCTGGGGCTTGATCCCTGGGGAAATCCATATCAATATAATTTTCCGGGCGAGTTTGCCCACTATGATATTTATTCCTTAGGGCGCGATGGGGAGCCTGGTGGTGAAGGGGAAGACGCTGACATTGGAAACTGGAATATTGATGAGGCGATTAGAAATTTAAAAAATAGTCAGTGAAAAAAGATAAAAAAGGATCGCATTTGCAAAGCAGATAATGCAAATAGGAGAATGGAAAATTGGTTGACGGTTACTAGCTTAAAGTGAAACCTGATTTCTACCGCCGTCTTTTGCTCGATACAACGCTGAATCTGCCCTGGAAATAAGCGATTCCTGGCTTTCTTCGTCTCTCCATTGAGCAACACCAAAGCTTGCGGATATATTTTTAAGAGGCCGTATCTGGGCATTAACTAAAGCTAGCCTGAGCTTTTCCGCGACTAGTTCGGCATTATCCAAACTGGTTGAAGGACAAATAATCAGGAACTCTTCACCTCCCCAGCGACCAAGAAAATCATTGGTGCGTAGATTGGATTTTATTAACTGAGCGATTGTTTTCAGGACATTGTCACCAACCGTATGGCCATGTTCATCGTTAATTTTTTTAAAATAGTCAATATCCAGCATAATGATAGAAAGTGGGGAGTGATAGCGTTTACAGGTTTCAATTTCCTGTATGAAAACCTGATCCATTTTTACCCGATTGAAAACTTTTGTCAGAGGATCCGTAATGGATAGCTGTTCAAGTTTGATCTGGGATTCTCTCAATTTTGCGTTCAGCATTTTCAAGTAGCGATTCCACCAGATGAGAGTGCTGACGATAAGTATGATAGCAAAGGTGATTATCCAGTACTTCTGGTAATCGATATCAGGATCATAACTGACAACTGCTCCCTCACTCATAAACTCTTCAATTTGTCTGGGATCGGTAGCGATTAGAGATTTTTCCAAAATATCGTGCAATAGCTGATTTTTTTTCTGGGTCGCCAGTGAAGCAATATCGTCATAAACCGGCGGGAGTACTCCGACTACTTTTAACTCTCTGGTCTGTTCATTGTTAAACAGGTTCGCTGCGGAGTATAGAGATACGATTGTGCCGTAGGCTTTGTCTTGAAGTATGTAGTCCAGTTCTTCTTGTACAGTATCAACATAAACGAACTGCACATTTGGGTGGTTATTTCTAATCTGGGTAACCGCATAGTTACTTTTTAACATAGCGAATACTTTATCAGAAACTTCATACAGATCTCTGAAATAGGGTTCTTCTTTACGGCTGATAACAACGCGTTTAATTCGAACATATGGGCGAGTGAAGTTCATTGTTTTACTTCTCTCTTCCGTTTTGGTGGCCCACGGCAAAATATCGCATTTTCCCTGCTGCAATGCCGCCAAAGAGTCTGCCCAGGACATCAATGGAGTCGCTACGAATTTCAGACCACTTTTATTCGCGATGAGGCGAACAATCCCAATACTTGCATTGTTGTTGGCCTGTTGTATGACATTGCATACTTTAAAAATCTTTCCACTGTCAATGAGTGCTTTTTCTGCAGGAGTAAAAATTCCTGTGGAAGAAAGCGATGGACTAGAAGAGGAGAGGGCTCTTTCCTGAAAAAATGCCTTGCACGGTGTAGTGAATGCTATTAAATAAAATAATAATATGATCAATCTAACGAACTTTGACATATAGCTGGTAGTACCTGGTTTATTATTTACTTGTTTCCAGTCAGTGCTTGACGCATTTTATACGCTTCCCTCGTTGTGAAAACGATTTGCAATAAGATGACTTGCATTGAAATCATACTTGTTTAAGTTTAGCCTAAATTACTAATATCTGGATTATTTTAGATAGATAATAAGGCCGTAATCTTGTTGAATTTACCCTTTTATGTGATTAGTTCTGCTGGAGGGATTGCTTATTCATTTATTGTGGCAGATTGAGTGGGTGAAACAGATCCTTCTATATCAGTTACAAGGACCTGCCACACTTACTCGCTGTTTAGCGATTTCTGAGTTTTGCTATAAGAATGGATACACCTTGATTTCCAATAATTAGCAACAAGCCAATGACGACTTCGGCAATCGTTGCGTAAAAGGAGGCTTGATCAACAGGTTGCATAGGGGTGCTGCCAAACTCGTTGGTAAGCTCCAGCTTTAACGAGAAGTAAAAAATTATATCCGAAAGGCTGAAAGCTATAATATAGACGCCAATCGCTGATATCAAAGCAGAGTTCAGGCTATTGAAATATTCTGGCGTTTGTTCACTTTGAGCAGAGTCAGGAACAATGCTTCTAATCAGTTTATTAGGAAAAAACCAGAAGAGTACGGCGAAAATCAGAGTTACAAGGTTGGGAACGAAGACCGTAAAGACTAAGAAACTTGTAGTCGCGTATTCACTGTTTAAAGCGACGGAATTGAAAAACTGTTGAGGAAAATTTTCGAGTATTCGGATTAGCAAAAATATGGCTGCGATTCTTATTGTTGTTACCAGTATATTTCTATGCGTCATTGCTATTTTCCCGGTTCATTAAAAGTGTATTGGCGCTTAATGTGATTCCTGTCTCGTCTCTTTCCAGGACTTTTCTTTCAAGTCTTTTTTTTAACTTGGCGCTTGTTTGAAATATAGAGCTTAATACCGAGGACCGACAATATCGTAAGTAGAATTAACCCCAATATTCCAATGACTTGATTTAATCCGTCCCACGGTGTCCATTGTAGATAATGAACTTTATAAAGAATGCCGATAATTTCTCTGTCCTTTCCTTTCTGGGTGAAGCTTAAAGTATTCCAGTCTAGTGCAACTTCTATATCATTGCTCGTATAAGCTTTAGTTCCTTCTACTCTCGCAATAGAACCATACCTTTCCAAATTGTGCGAAGTGATATCTTCAAACAATGACTTTAATTCGGACTCACCTGGTATTGGCGCTAATTCAAGCGTATCGGGATCCAGATGAAGTGTTTTTCCATAAGACTTAACCAGAAGGTGACTACCTAGAATCGATTTTAATAATCGAACCTCGGTCCAGCCGGAATTTTTTGGAAGTGTGACAGTCTCTTCAATTGGGTAGGTTTTAAGATTGAGTCTTTCATAAGCACCTTTGTAACCGGGCTTAATGAAGAATACCACGCCGGTCGCGGCCCAGCAAAGCATGGGGATAAGCATTGCTAAACCAATATAACGGTGAAGTTTTTGACTTTTCATTATCGCTGTTGTTCCCACTCCTCGAGATTAAGGGCGAGGATTATATCCCTTTGCTTGTCCTTACCTAAAGTAAAAATATGTTCACCAATTTCAGTAAAGCCTGTCTTTTTATAAAATGTGATCGCTCGAAAGTTATTCTCCCATACTCCTAACCACGCAGTTTGAACATTATTTTCCTTCATTTTGGAAAGACACTGAAACATAAGCTTCTGAGCCAGTCCTTTGCCATGATAATGTTTTTCTATATATATTCTTTTTATTTCTGCGGGATGTTCGAGCTCCATATTTGAAGGAATACTATCCCATTTGATTTGCGTATAGGCGACTAGTTTTTTATTTTCTTCGATTTGCTCATTCTCCGCTACAAAGGTGTAATACCCTGAATTTGCGAGTTCCGAAGACTGGATGGCTTCACTATAGTTATTAGCACAATAATCATCCATATCATCAATTGTGTTTTCATGAGAGAAGGTTTCTCGAAATGTTTTTTCAGCTAGTTTGGATAGCGTAGCTGAGTCAGATGAAATGGCTGGCCTGATTTTTATCATTTAAACTCTAGAATATTCTAAATTGATTTAATAAAAAAGCCCGGTATGAGCGTACCGGGCTGTCATGGTGGATTTAAGTTTTCAGTTGCCTGAAAAGATAGTGTTTATTTTATTATTGCTCCCCTGAAACTTTTTGTTGGCCACTTAAAGGCAACCAACTCAAATTTCTTACCACTTAATTTTTATTATCCGCACTTAGAGTCGCCACAGCTCAAACAGGTCATACAACCATCCATCAATACTGCTGCCTTGGTCATACACTTGCTACACATTTGGGCTCCTTCCGGGTAGTCGCCACCGTTATACTCGGCTTTGCCACCAGTTTGCAGTGCTTCATACTCCTTACGTTTAGCATCGACAAGTGCTTGCTGGTGCTGATCAAGTTCTGGATCTTTTAGCAAGCCGATCATTTTCAGGTGTGATTCAATTGCATCACCGATCTCAGCAACTAGTGAAGGCATGAATTTACCACCTGGTTTGAAATAGCCACCTTTAGGGTCGAATACCGCTTTAAGCTCTTCGGCCAGAAAAGTACAGTCGCCACCTTTGCGGAATACTGCCGAAATAACTCGCGTCAAAGCAACAACCCACTGGAAGTGATCCATGTTTTTCGAGTTAATAAAAATTTCGAACGGACGGCGTAGTTCGTGTTCGGTACCTGGATTTAGAACAATGTCATTGATCGTCATGTAAAGCGCATGGTCTGACAAAGGTGTTTTTACCTTGTAAGTCGAACCCAAAAGCATTTCAGGGCGCTTGACGCTCTCATGCATGTGAACGATTTCAGCCGATGGCTTTTTCTCTTCGAGTTTTTTGTCTTCAGCTGTTTTGACTTTGTAGCCAACGATAGATTGATTAATAATTTTTGGCATGGTCTTTTCCGTAATCTATATCTATTTGATCCAATATCTATTTGATCCAATATCGTCTGTTGATCAATGGGAAGTTTAGAACTTCCCGTAGTAACCTTCTTTTAACGCATCGAACAAGTTCGCAGCGGTGTGAATCTCACCGTCATACTCAACTTCTTCATTTCCTTTAAGCTCAACCTGAGTACCATCTTCCAAAGTGAACTGATAAGTGGTGTTTTCCAAGTCTTGCTCTTTAACCAGAACGCCCTGGAATACTTCAGGATTAAAACGGAAAGTAGTACAACCTTTAAGGCCTTCTTTATAAGCGTAAAGATAGATATCTTTAAACTCATCGTAAGGGAATTCAGTCGGAACATTCGCCGTTTTTGATATGGACGAGTCGATCCACTTTTGCGCTGCGGCCTGAATATCAACATGTTGTGTCGGAGTAATGTTATCCGAAGTAATAAAGTAATCCGGAAGTTTCTCCTCTGCATTGTCTGAGTAAGGCATCGCTTTAGGATTAACTAATGCACGGTAAGCCAGTAACTCGTAAGAGAATACATCAACTTTCTCTTTGGATTTTTTGCCTTCACGAATTACATTACGAGAGTAATGGTGTGCAAAGCTCGGCTCAATTCCATTACTGGCATTATTGGCCAACGAGAGTGAAATCGTTCCTGTTGGAGCAATGGAGGAATGGTGAGTAAAACGCGCACCGATTTCTGCTAGCTCTTTTACTAGCTCAGGCTCAACTTCAGCAATATTTTGCATATAGCGACTATATCTGGCATGAAGGACCTTACCTTTAACTTTGTCACCAACTTTAAATCCGTCTTTTTTCATCTCTGGACGTTTGTAAAGCATAGCTCCGGTTACTTCAAACTCTTTTTCCATTATTGGTGCCGGACCTTTTTCTTTAGCCAGCTCTAAACCTGCTCGCCAGCCTTCAACTGCAAGCTCTCGAGTAACCTGGTCGGTAAAGTCTATGGACTCTGCAGAACCATACTTTTTACGTAACATGGTTAAGGTTGAGCCTAACCCAAGATAGCCCATGCCGTGACGACGTTTGTTATGAATGGCATCTCTTTGACCGATTAATGGAAGACCATTGATTTCCACCACATTGTCCAGCATACGAGTGAAAATATTGACTACCTTGCGGAATTTTTTCCAGTCAAACTCTGCTTTTTCAGTAAATGGGTTCTTAACAAAACGAGTCAGGTTGATTGAACCTAACAGGCAAGATCCATAAGCAGGAAGAGGTTGCTCACCACAAGGATTAGTTGCTCTAATATTTTCACAGAACCAGTTATTGTTTTTGTCGTTAACCTGATCAATTAAAATAAAACCAGGCTCAGCAAAGTCATAAGTAGAAGACATGATCAAATTCCACAGGTTCTTTGCTTTAATAGTTTTGTGAATCTTACAGGCTACCAAACCATGTTCATTGGTGATGTAGTCTTCAGTTGTCGGCCACTCGCGCCAAACGATCTTACTGCTGTCAGCAATATCGATATTGTCCAGTTCAATTTCCTTCTGTGAAACAGGGAAGATTAAATTCCAGTCAGCATCATTGATTACAGCCTGCATAAATTCGTCTGTGATTAACAAAGATAAGTTGAATTGACGAAGGCGTCCATCTTCTCTTTTGGCTTTGATAAATTCCATAACATCCGGGTGGCTAACGTCAAAAGTTGCCATCTGTGCACCACGACGACCGCCAGCGGAAGATACGGTAAAACACATCTTGTCGTAAATATCCATGAAAGACAAAGGACCAGAAGTGTAGGCACCGGCGCCAGACACATAGGCGTCTTTTGGTCGTAAAGTTGAGAACTCATAGCCAATACCACAGCCTGCTTTTAAAGTTAGGCCTGCTTCATGAACTTTACTCAGAATGTCGTCCATTGAGTCTAATATGGTTCCTGAAACGGTACAGTTGATTGTAGAAGTGGCTGGTTTGTGTGCCAGGGCACCAGCGTTTGACATAATTCGACCTGCTGGAATAGCACCATGGCGAAGCGCCCAAACAAAGTCTTTATAGACGGTTTCTTTCTTATCTTTATTTTCAACATCGGCCAGCGCACGAGCAACTCGCTCATACGTGTCATCAATAGTTTTATCGACAGGTTGGCCTTCTTTTGTTTTTAGTTGGTATTTAGTTTGCCAGATGTCGACGGAAGTATCTTGAAAGTCTATTTGAAAATTTTCGGTGGTTTGAGCTTTTTTCAAAGAAGCGGTCATGGAGTCCCTCAATCCTTCGTTATTATTTGGTTGCTGCTTAAATAAAACGTTATTCAACTCGATTGTTGTTCATCAAATCTCCGTTTGGGAGTCGATGAATGTGAATAACTTCTGTAAAACTCTTGTATAACTTGTGTCTAACAGGGGTGAAAACTGTTAGTTGAATGTGCATAACGAGAAACACCTTGAAAATCAAAGAATTACTATATCTGGTGTCATATCTCGTATATGCGACACAATATATAGGTGCTTGACGCTAAAGTAAAGCGCAAAATGTGAAAAAATCACACTCACAAATTGCGCCAATTAACGGTGTTATGAGGGGTAGAGGGGAGGAATGTCGCTGGAGCCCTTATTTCTTCGTTTGGAAGAAACCTGGCGAAAAATTTCGTCAATATCTCCATTGGTTAAACAATCATCAGGGCTATGTTGCTCAGCAGAATAAAGCGCTGACTGAATTTTACTCAATTTTTCAGTTAGCGAAGAATCCTCAATCATTTGCATTAGCGCACCGAGAGATTTTACCTTGGTGTAACCGCAACTGTAAGCCAGTCTTATTAACGCTGCTTCAAGCTGTTGTAGATCTTTTTGGCTGGCTGCAGATTTGCTTGCTTTGATCGCGTCTTTGCTACTTTCCGAGTACTCGCTAGTATTGTGTCCTGAAACTGAGTGAGTATTGGGCTTTTTCCTTAGATAAGCGATCAAAGTTGAAAGCCAGGCTAAAAATAATACTCCGCACGCAACTTGCCACGGTAATAAGTCTTCGCTAACGACCAAACTCTGATTCTGCTCATTTGATGTTTGCTTGGCCGGAGTGGTAACCAGCGTGTTGTTTGTCTGCGCACCTGGTAGTACCTTAAACTTTCTTGCAGGAATTGTTGTGGATTTCTCTGAGTCACTATTGATATCCCACCATTTAACGGTTACTTCCGGAATGGTGATTTCTCCCTCAACCGAAGGGATAACTGCAAATTTTTCTGTTCTTTGGCCTACAATACCTTCGGGGGTTGTATCTCTTTCCTTACTCGGTGTATCTGGATAGAGCTGTATGCCCGGCATTTCCGGCAGTTTAATTTCCGGAAGTTGTGATTCGCTTAAACCATTAACAGTCAGCTTTAAAGTCCAGGTGACAGGCTCACCAACTTTTAGTTCGCCTGTATTTGGCGTCCAGTTTTGAGTAAATGACACCATCTGCGCTGGCATCCATGGGGTAGATGCCTGTGCAGGAATTCCTTTCACGTCTAGCTCAATAGCTTCACTTGTAATACTAACTGGACGGGTTGAGTTAAGGAAAACGCTACGACGATTACGGGTATCGGCAACATCAGCCGTGAAGTTAACCGGGTTGATTTTAATCTTTCCACTTTTTTGCGGGAATATCGCAAACTTTCTTTGATAAACAAAGTAGCGTTTGCCACCGATATCTTTTTCATATTGAACATCTTCACCGAGCTTTTCGACGACTGTATCTGCCGCGACAGGGTCAGTCAGATTGGCATAATGGGTATTAACCGCTCGATAGAGTTTTATCGTGTAGATCACCTGTTGTTGAACGTAAGGAGATTCAACATCAACTGATGTCTCCAGGAAGATGGCTTTCGCCTGACCATCCAGATCTACCTGATTGGACGCGTCTTTGATGAAGAGTTTAACTGGCTGGGTAGATTCACTTCCGACATCGATCGAAGGGATGGTAATTTCTCCCTGTTTCATAGTTTTCAGCTTTATCTTCCAGCCTTTTATCCCGGAAGTTTCACCATTAATAATCTGGGTGTGTTGATATTGACTTGTAGAAACAATTGTAAAGTCACCAGGTATTTGAGATAAGTCGGGTTGACTGTCCAGCTCTCCGTCAGTGCGTATATCCAGGACGAAAGTTTCACCGACCGATATTTCCTGGCGATCAATTGTTCTCGTAACTTTTGCAGACAAGGTGCCTGTAAACACTAAAGCGAAGCAAAAGCATAAAATTTGTTTAAAGTATTTTAATCGCATTACCACAGTTTCTCTTCTTTCTGTTTACGGCCACGACGTTGATATTCGCGATACATTTTTCTTCTTAGCAAACCGCCAGGATCATCCGGAATCTTTTGTAACCAGTGCTCAAGAGCTTGATCTTTTTCCGATTTTTCACGGTCATCTTCCTGCATCTCTGCTTGTTCTTTTTGCTCTTGTTTTTGCTGGTTTTGTTCTTGCTGCTGCTGATTTTGTTGTTCCTTTTCCTGCTCGGATTCCTTTTCCTGCTGATTCTGTTTATCTTGTTCACCTTGTTGTTCGGAGTCTTTTTGATCTTTTTCCTGCTGTTCCTTGTCTTGCTGTTGCTCTTTATTTTCCTGCTGCTGCTTTAGTAGGTCTTCGACAATTTTTTTATTATATAAACCATCTTCATGTTCTGGATTGTTCTTAAGCAGCTCTTCGTAAGTCTTTAGAGATTCTTCCAGCTTATTGGCTTTGGCAAGTGCAGTAGCCTGGTTGTAAAGCGCTTTATCTGATTTTCCCGAAGAAAACTGTTGCGCAGCACTTTCAAACCGGCCTTGTCTAAACTCGGACGTTGCTCGCCATTGTTCATTTTCAAATTTTTGGGCGGCAGTTGAATAGTCGCCTTCACGAAAAGCTGATACGGCCTGTTGGTTATCGGTATACCAGAAGTCTTTCCAGCCTTGGCTCAACTGTTCAGTCAGTGAAGGTGAGGCCGGTGGTTCTGATTGGTTTTCTGATGTTGTTTCAACACCTGTCGCATCACTATTAGAACTTCCAGGGGGACTTTCTGCTGCGTACGAGTTAGAAGAAGGTAATAAGCCGCTGGTCAGCAAAACTAAACAAATTCCGAGCATTGCCTGGCCAGAGTTTCTTAATAGTTTGAAGGTGAATAATAATAGGACAGCCCAGATAAGCCAGTAGCCATCATCAATCCATTTGCTAATTTTTTGTTCTTGCTCATCTGCTGGGTTGTCTTTTTCTGCCTGCCAGTCAATTTGTGATTCAAGGTAGTCAATATCACTTTGATCGGCTGTCATTTTTACAAAACTAGCATCAAGAGGCTCGACAATATCAAGAAGATATTCTACTTCCAGTTTAGGTACAACTATTCCACCTGAACCATCTTTGAGGAATCCATTTTTATTAGGGAGAGGAATAGGAGCTCCTTGCTCGGTGCCAATTGCCAAAATGGAAAGTTGATATCCACTTTGTTCAACCGAATCTACAATGGGATCAACATATTCTTCATCCACGCCGTCAGTAAGCCAGATAATCTGTCCGTTAGAATGTCGTCCGTTTTTAAGAAGGTCTATGGCTTTTTCAATACCTTTGTCTGGTCGACTGCCGAGAACGGGCATAATGGCGGTCGATAAAGTCGGTACCATGTTGGCAATCGTATTTGCATCAGAAGTCAAAGGACTTATAACAAAACCGTCTCCTGCGTAAATTACTAATCCTATAGACCCTTCGTCAGTGCGTTTAAGTAGATCAATTAGTTTAAACTTTGCTCTTTCCAGACGCGAAGGTTTAATGTCGGTCGCATCCATTGACAGTGAAAGGTCCAGAAGAACAACCTGTGCATTCTCTGAGTTGAATACGGGAACTGGCTTTTGTCTGAAAGAAGGACCGCTGACAGCAATGACAAGTATCGTTATTAAGGTCAGTAATAGACCAGAGTTAAGTTTTTGTGCATGACCATTCTGCGCACTGACAGTCAGAAATTTTAATAAATGTGGCGAAATAACACTTTTCCATGCCGACTGTGCTGAAGCTTTTTGTTTAAGAAAATAAACAATTAAAAACACTGCCGGGATCAACAATAGCAGTAGTGGGCGAATAAAGTGAAAATGTTCTAAGTTAACTGACATGTCCACTTCCTCCTGATTTCATTTCCTGGCTATCTAAACTATTTTGGCTAGCTGATACAACTCTATTGCCTGAGTCAGCTTGTACACCAGAAAAATCTTTTTGCTTAGCACTTTGAATAAGAGTGAGCGGTGAACCATAGTTTGAAGAATCAGAGTAATTTTTCCTGGCTGATATAACTGTCAAAGCTCGGAACAGCATTGGAAGAACAAAAATTATTAAAGCTAATAGAGCTGGATAATAATAGAGCTCCTGGACAGGGCGATAGGTTTCAGGCTCGTCTTCGACAGGCTCTAGCTCGTCTAAAATATTATAGATTTGTGCAAGCTCCTGAGTACTTCTTGCGCGAAAATACTTACCACCAGTATAGTTAGCGACCTGTGTTAATGTTTGCTCATCCAGCTCGGCTGAAGGGTTAAATCGAGTTGTTCCGAACAAGAGTGACTGGCGGAAAGCTTCATCAGCCCCGACAC
Organism: Aliikangiella sp. G2MR2-5; assembly: GCF_015687155.1. Taxonomy (GTDB): domain Bacteria; phylum Pseudomonadota; class Gammaproteobacteria; order Enterobacterales; family Kangiellaceae; genus Aliikangiella. The sequence goes on from NZ_JADPQF010000001.1 coordinate 954,078, forward strand.
CGATAGTATATATTTTTACGCCGGCGTGCTTGGCGAGTTTTGCAGCTTCAATAGGGTCCAGCTCACCCGAGTTATTTCTTCCATCTGTGAGCAAAATTAATACCCGGCTTTGTTCGGGTCTTTCTCTTAGTCTTTTAACTGCAAGACCTATGCCGTCACCAATTGCCGTGCGCGAGGCTCCTGCCAGGCCTATTTCAGTTTCATTAAGCATGTGCGTCACTGTCTTTAAATCAAAAGTCAGTGGCGTTTGCAGGTATGCATTTTCACCGAATAAAACCAGACCAACACGATCTCCTTCACGTTTTTTAAGAAATTCGTTGATAACCGACTTAACAACAACCAGTCGATTAACTGGTTGACCACCGAGTTTAAGGTCTTCTTCTTCCATGCTCCCTGAAACATCAATGCTGAGTAATAAATCTCTTCCACTGATCGGTAGTTTAATGGGTTCATCGATCCATTGCGGTCTGGCTGCCGCTAATACAAGTAATGACCAGGTTAAAAATAACAAAATCTTTGTCAGTAACGCTTTGCCGCTAGCGTGATGGCTAGTTTGAATGGCCTGCCAACTGGCAAAAAGAGGCGTTCTGATTCGAGATACCTGCTGCGGCTGTTTCTTTTGAAGCAGCCAGATTACTAAAGGTATAACAGTCAAGGCTAAGGCGAGTGGATATTTAAGTTCCAGCATAACTAGCTCCTGACTCCATCCGGCGCATTATTCACAACATCCGACTGAGAAGTCCTTGATGCTCCATTTAGAATAATACTTTCTATTATTCCATCCGCTATCTCAAGCATTGAATGCCATTCGTCGATAGCAATTGAATTGTTCGGGCGGTAGTTTGAATCTGTCAGGTGCTCAATTTGTCTTTCACTAAATTGATAATCTGGAGTAATACCGTTTAAGAACTCACCCCATTTTTTGCCAGAAAGAGAGGCGACCGCTTTTCGCTCAAAATGGAGTAACGAGACTCTTTTTAACAAGGCGGAAAGCAGGTTGACGCTTTGATAGTCTGCAGGTGATTTTGTTAAGTTCTCAATTTCTTTCCTGGCTGGCGCCAGCTTAGCTTTAATCTTGTTCTTCTCGAGTTGACGGTATACCAGATATCCTAAGAAGCAAAACAGAAGAAAAATTATTAACCACCAACCCGGGGCAAGTTCAAACTGATTTATTTGTTCCGGGAGATGAATGTCTCTTAACTGATTTAGAGGATTTTCAGCCTGATTCATTGCTGTCCTCCTGTTGAGCTGTTGATACCTCCTGAAGCCGAGTGATGACCAATAGAATATTGTTTAAAATCGGTATCGATCAAAGTGAATACACCCTTGTGGCTCAAGGAGAAATCTTTAATTTGTTCAACTTTTTGTATAAAGTTTTGCTGATACTCTTTTTGCAACTGGCCGTTGCTGGTGTCCAGAAGTCCGTCACTAACTCCGTCAGTTATTCCATAAAGTCCAGCCGGAGGGAGAGCCTGTTCAATCGGGTCGTGAATCAAAATACAGTGAACATCAGCATGTTGCGAAAGTTTGCTCAGGTGTCTCTGACACTTTTCATCAAACAGATAAAAGTCACTTACCAGGTGAATCAGGGTTCCCGGTTTGGCGAGAAATTGTAGTCGTTTCAATGTATCCGCAAATGGATTACCCGAATCTGCGTCATTTTCAGTGGTTTTATCTGGAGTAGACTCAATTCTGGTATCGTCTGCAAATGTTCTGCTGAGTGTCTGTTGATGACTTTCCACAACACGATTAAGTAATCGCATACAGTTTCTGCGATTGCTCGAAGGTTTCATTTCAACATGATGGTCATTTGAAAAAATTAAAGTGCCGAACCGGTCACCATTGGTTAGGGTATTCCACATTAACTGAGCTGCTATTTTACTGGCTAGTATCGATTTGAAGACTGATCGAGTTCCAAAGAACATGCTAGGCATATGGTCCAACACAACGAATACAGGCCTTTCTCTTTCCTCTTTAAATAGTTTGGTGTGAGCATCACCAGTTCTGGCGGTCACTTTCCAGTCGATATTTCGAATATCATCTCCTATCTGGTAGAGGCGAACTTCATCAAAATCCATTCCACGCCCCTTAAAGCGAGAACGAAACCCGCCTACACGGTTGGTTTTTACTCTCGACTCAGGCGCTAACCACTGAATAATAGGTTGTGTTTTGGTTTCTATTAGCTGACCAAGGGTCAGATCAATTCCAAACTTAAAGTCGCCTGGAAGATCTTCATGGCTACTTTGAGCAAACTGATGAGCAGGTTTGGACCAGACAGTCATTCAGGCTATCTCAATTAAGCTAATGGTGTTACTTGAATTAATCTTTCGATCACATCATCACTTGTGATACCTTCTGCTTCTGCTTCATAGGTCAGAATCAGGCGATGACGGAAGATATCAAAAGCCATTTCCTGAATGTCCTCAGGTGTGACGTAATCTCTTTGATTTAGCCAGGCCCGCGCTCGTGCGCAACGATCCAGAGAGATAGTTGCTCGTGGACTTGCACCGTAATCCAGCCAACGATTAAGATCTTTATCCACCTGGGCAGTATTCCGTGTATTGACTACCAACTGAATGACATATTCTTCCAGTTGCGGCGACATATGAATATCTAATACCTGATCGCGAGCTGTAAAGAGATCCTCCTGCATCAGTTCACGATGTTTTGAATCCTCAAACGCCTTGTGTGCCTCTTTTCGTGTAAGTTTTAGAATCCTGGCTTCAGCTTCAGCACTAGGGTAGTCGACTTTGACGTGCATCAGAAATCGGTCGAGCTGAGCTTCAGGTAATGGATAGGTACCTTCCTGCTCAATCGGGTTTTGTGTGGCCATAACCAGGAAGAGGTCAGGTAGTGCATAGGTTTGACTGCCAACCGTGACCTGACGCTCCGCCATAGCTTCCAGAAGCGCTGACTGAACTTTGGCCGGTGCACGATTTATCTCATCAGCAAGTATCAAGTTGTGGAAGAGGGGACCTTTTTCAAAGCGGAAGGTGCCATCTTGTGGGCGGTAAATCTCAGTACCCGTTAGATCCGCCGGTAAAAGGTCTGGGGTAAACTGAATACGGTGGAAGTTACCCTCCAGCCCCTTGGACAGTGCATTAATTGCTCGGGTTTTAGCGAGCCCCGGCGCTCCTTCTACGATTAAGTGGCCATCGGCAAGTAAAGCGATAATCAAGCGATCAACCAGCGCTTCCTGTCCAATGATCTGTTGGCAGAGATCATCCTTCAAGACCGCAAATTTTTCATTGAGAGACAGATTGGTATCATTGTTCGACATAGCTTTAAGCCTTTCATTCATTGTATTTTTAACGTCGGGAAGCATTTTTAACCGATAATACCCCTTATTTCCAGTAGTTAGGCAGATAAAGAGGCAAAAGTTTCCCGTGAAATGCAACAAAATATTAAACCTGTTCAATTGTTGTCCAATCAACAAAAATCGAACAAGGTTATTAAATCGTCGCGACAAGGGAGCTTGCCAGCGTTACAATCGACACTTCCACTAGCGGCTGGATAATACTTCAGAATGCTAGCAATCTCTGCCTTGAAAGGAAATGGCGATGAAGAAAATAAAAAATGAAGGCGCATTATTAAAAAAAGCCGTAGAAATTGGTGAGAAGTATGCCAGAAATCGCGGGTATAAAGGCTTTGGGGCGACAGATTCAGCCAAAGAGAAGATTGAAGCCCTATATCGCTTGTTGGTTCATGACAAACTTATCCAGCCTCTAGCCAAAGACCAGGAGAATCAACTCAATATGAAACATAAACTGGCTTTGTGGATTGCCAAGCAATTACCGGAAGATCATCCTTTGTTGAAATAGGGAGTAATCACACCTATGAAAATTGCTGCCAATAAGGACTTGTGGGCAGACGAGCTCAAGCGCTCGTATGATTACTACGACCCAAAGTTTGATTTTTATTATGACTATTCATATACGTGCAGAGGGTGCGGTTTAGATGAGGTCTGGACTGCACAACAGCAGAAGCACCACTTTGAAGTTCTCAAAAAGTTACGAGGGGTCTCTTCGCTTTGCAATCAATGTTTTCATAAATATAACGCGCTAAAGTCAAGGTTCAGATATTTTAAGGAACAGAGGGAAAAGGAAACAGAAAGTAGCAAGAAAAACGCCCCCTATATTCAGGAATGGATTGATGCTATTCAGGAATACAAGAAGTATACGGATAAATATGATTTGGGGATGGAGCATCGTCTGATTGGATTAACGAAAACAACGGATAATAATTGCACAAAAAACACCAGGCTTTTTGAGTTAATACTACGCAATAAGAATCGTTTCTATAAAATGGCTGACGGGCGGTATCAGCCAATTAACAGGGAGCCACTAGATGCTCTTATGGTCGGTCATGAATATGTAATAGCTAATACTATGATGGCTAATATTCTAAAATCACTGGAAATAATCAACGTCAGTTTTAGTCCGGTAATAATCTTTGAACGATTCAATAGTCGAGAGATAACAGGATTTGAGCGACTGGAAGTAGAGAGGATTGACGATAAAAGGAGTCTGCTTGATACAAGTCTATGCGGTAATCGTTTGCTTCTTTATAAGAATGAGACAGTATTAGTGACCCCTGAGTTAAGGGAACTGATCGAAAGCTCGGAACAACTATTCGAATTTAAAAAGTTTGATTTAAAGCAAAGACGTTGATGGTGGTACTCGGAAAATAATCGATGATAGAAGTCATTTTATTAGCAATCGCACTGAGTATGGATGCATTTGCCGTATCTATCGGTCTTGGTTCAAAACATCTAAAGAAAACCAGAAAGCTTGCAATAACTTCTGCAATCTATTTCGGTCTGTTTCAAGCACTAATGCCATTGTTTGGTTATCTGGGCGGGAAGGGGGTACTTGGCTGGGTTGAAGGTTATGCTAGCTGGATAGCGTTTATTCTTTTATTGTTGGTCGGTGGCAAAATGATTTATGAAGCGCTTACTGAGGGAATTGAAGAAGATATCGCATTGATTACTCATAGAGTGATGCTCATTCTTGCTATTGCCACCAGTATTGATGCTATGGCTGCCGGGTTTACTTTGACCCTTATCGATGTTAATCCGTTTTGGTCTTGTGCGATTATTGGTATCACAACCATGGCGTTCAGTTGGACTGGTGTTTATATCGGCGCAAGGAGTGGTGTCTGGTTGGAAAGTAAGGCTGAATTTCTGGGAGGGGTTGTACTGATATTGATTGGTCTCAAGATATTGGTGTTTTAGATCTAGAAGAAAAAATCGTTGTTTTTGTTCGAATGTATAAAAATTCGAACTGAGAATGAAAGAAGAAATCATGGAATGCTTCGAATTGTTGGTAGAACAAAAATATTTAGAGCATTTTTTCTTCTCTTAAATGAATCGATCACTCCTGTATGGTCTCCAAAGAAAATTGATTTAGTCTCTGCTTAAAGAGGTTTTTAATCTTTGAATAAAATTTGATTTGAAAATGGTTCGATAATTCGTATTTGAATAAGTAAAGTCGATATGTATGGTGAGGGACTGTTTTATTTTTTTGATTGTTGACAAATAGTCATTATCCATTTAGAGCTGTTCCAGAGTAGTTTGAGTGTGAATATAAAACGGGGCTGAAGTCTATGAGTAACTCTAATTAACAGGTTTCTTAAGTTATGTACAAAAATTTGATAGCTTTTTTAATCGCGGCCAATGTTTATTGGGCTAGCTGGTTAGAATATGTAGGGATAATTAAAAGTGAAACATCTTGTGATATTACATATGTACTAACTGTTGATCAGTATTTTAAACGCTTTTTGATTGGCGAGCTTAGTAAAGAGGTACTAAGTGAAGAAATATCAAAAGTAAATATCGATGTTTATAGAGAATATTTTCAGGTTTACTACAAACTGCTAGTGTTGAATAACGAGCTTGATGCTAAAGATTTAAATAACTTAGGTGCACTAAACCTCACTGAGGCAAAGTTACTAAAGTCACTATACCTCGAAGAAAAAGGAAAAGTTAAGGAAGCTATTAATATTTTGTCAGAAATTAATGAACCCTTTCCACAAATATTTAAAGCGTGGATACAGCTAAGGAATAAGATTGACGAGAATGCCGCTATACAAATATTACAATTCTACGTTGAGAATAATAACAGCTTTGCAGCAGCGCTTTTGGGTAATTATTATTCTGTTAAGGGGGAGTTTTTTAAGGCAAACAAACTTCTTATCTTTGCCGAAAATAATGCCGAGTCTTTTGCATACTATCCTTTAGGGGCCAACTATTTTTATGGAAGAGGAGTTATTAAAGATATTAAAAGGGCTGAAGAGCTGCTAGTAAAGGCCAGACTTCATGGAGATTTAAGTAAAGCTTCTTATCTATTAGGTCTAATACATCTTAATTCAGACGAAATTGTAGGTATTAAGCTTTTGGAAGAGTCTAGTATGAATGGAGAAAAAGCTGCTTCCTTTAAGCTTGGTTCTCATTTGTTAAAGAGAATGAAATCAAGAAAAGATTACCATGATGCGGTTTATTACTTAGAAAAAGCAGCTGAATCTGGCGTTGAAGAAGCATATGTTTTGTTGGTTAAGAGCCAGCTAGCAATGTTTCTGACAACAGAAGATAATAGTTACTTAATAAAAGCGAAGGATTATAGAAATCAAGTTGAAGACAAGAATCAGGCTTTGCAAAATCGCTTAAATATCATGATTTCAAAGACCACTCAGGAATACGAACTTAAGCGTAAATAGGCAAGAAATTATCTAAAGGGGAAAGTTAAGGGGACTGAACCTACCCCGATTTGACGGACACTTTTAATCAGAGATTTAACAGTCTCCAAGGAGTGTCCCAATGGTACGAAAACGTAAGCCCTACAAAACTTATCCTCAAGTTACCGGAGTTACCGGGACACCCATCCAAATAAAAACAGATGACCACAGGCGGTCACCCTAAGTAACCGCTAGTTCCACCTTATGTCCAGCCTGAGTTCCATCTCAAAATCAAAAGGGGCAGAGTATTTGATTTTGAGTGTCGCTCTTACATAAGGAAAAGTGAACGCAGATTGCACTAAGTTACAATACTCTAATGCCCGGCAAGTTGTTGTTCCAGCTTGTCTGATTGCTCTGAAAGAGTATTCACAATGTCCTCTAGTTGCTGGTTCGCACTTAATAGTCCATGAGCTGCTCCAGTACTCGATTCGCACAATCTGGCTACAGAGTCTGAACGTTCTGCAACACTTTGAATGAGTCCTGTTTGAGCGCCGATCACTTGAGTCAATTGAGCAATTTGAGAGGTCATATCTGAGACTTTCTGCAATGCATCCAGGACAGATTGTTCGGCACTGTTTACCTGATTATAACCTTGTTCCATATTTTCAGAACTTTTCATCAGCAATTCACCAATCTGATTGGCAGACTCATTACTTTTTATTGATAAACTTCTTACTTCATCCGCAACCACCGCAAATCCACGGCCCGCATCACCGGCTCGGGCTGATTCGATGGCAGCATTTAATGCCAAAAGATTGGTCTGCTCTGCAATACTGGTAATAACCGATACAGAGTCTAGTATATTGCGACTGTGTTCTCTCGTTTGGGTGATAGTTTTAACCGCTTTGTTCATATTGTCATTTGCATTTTCAGCTACTTGTGAAGCTTCTGAAGACAATTGACCAAGAGCACTGAAAAGACTATTGGTTTGCTCAACGCTTTCCAGAGTTTGAGTTATTTGGGATTGCATCTCTCTGGTTAAACTTTGTTGCTCATCTAATTCGTCGGTGATGTGAGTTCCGTGTTGACTATTTTCATGAACCATACTTTGGAGACGACCTTTGAGATCATTTAAGGTGTGTATACCGTCCCTAACTTCATCAACTAGAGAAGAGAGTTGTTCTGTCTGAATTTGTGCTTTGTCGGCGGATTTTTCTGCCGCTTCTTTAAACGCATAGACTTCTTCCAGCGTAATGGCTCGCAGTCTGTGTAAGTAGGCTTGTGCGACCCATATCATAATAAGCGGTAATATATAGCCGGAATAATCATTGATTTTCTGGGCTGAAGAGTCGAGTGGAAAAGCTGCCGGTTGGCCGCCCGAGTGAAAGCTATAAATAAAATAGACAGTCTGTAGCAAACCGGCGAAAAACCAGAAGCTTCCCGAGCGGGCATTGGCGAGCAAATAGGCAAAAACGACTATTCCCGGTATCCAGAAAATATGTGCTGATTGAATGCCGCCCAATTGATAGCTGATATTAAAGCTGTGTACTGACATTCCAAGTATTGCCAGGTTGGCGGTAAGAATAGGATTTCCACCGCTTTTTATAAGGCTAAAGCAAATGAAAAGAATGACAAGCAAAATAGAAGAGGTAGCTACCAGCGCTTGATTTTCCAGCTTTCCCCATTTGATCAGGCTGTAAACACCAACTAGAAAAGCAAAAAATAAGAAGAACACTAAAGCGTTGAATCGCATTTTCTTCTGAGTCGACATCTTGCTGGTATCAGGTAGTAGCCAGTCGAGAAATTGGATTTCCTGCGCCATATCATTACCACATTAATTATTGAATAACTGGTATAAAGTATAGAAAAACATCGGTTTTCTGCCAGTACTCATGGCTTTGGTAATGTCGGTCGCCATGCCGGTCTTAGTTAACCTGCATGGCACAATTATAGTGTGGCACAATTATAGTGGGCGGCGAGTTATAGACGGGGTTGCTTCGCTTCGAAATCTTTAAGCGCTTTTAAAGATGGAAGGTGAGGCGCAATCTGTGATTTGATAACACTGGCCAGATATCGCCCATAAGAACGGGCTGCGGCCTCATCTTTTTTGATATCTCGTTGATTATTACCGAGAGAGGCAGATTTGACCTCACCCTCTTTGTCGACACCCTGAATATCAAGTTTGCCCACGCTTTTTCCCAGAACCGAATGTCTGTGTGCATTAAATTGAAATATTGACGATGCGAGGCCACTTATTTCTACTTTGCTAGCGCTAATTACTCCGACTCCCTGGCCACGTCCCCCCACCAGACCGCTTTGGGTTTTGACCGAGAGGCTGGTGTAGATTAAAACATCAACATCCAGACCTAAATCACGCAGTTTATGAAACGTTGATTCATCCGGTACGAAGGCCTGTTTTTCTCTTGGACCACTTTCATTCCAGCCTTTGTTTACCGGTACAGTTTGATAGACAGCAGAAAGATAGCTACTCATCTTTTTATGCGGAATGACTCTAATTTTTGGATCCTTTTGTAACGGTTGCAGAATCCATCGGTAAAAGGTTCCCTTATGTTTATCCAGACTGAAATGATAAGATTCGGGCATAATGATTCCGACTCGAATAATTTCGTTTGGGCCTCGCTTTGGTAGTTCTGAAATTGCTGCCTGACGAGCTGCTATTTTGGCCTCTCTTGCCTGGAGACGATCAATGTAAACCTGTTCACGAGCTTTTATTTCTGCGATCTTTTCGGGGTTGCCTTCATAAGTTACAACACCATTATCTACGATCTTGCAAACGTCATCCCAACAGCTCTTATGATAATTTCCACCACAAGCGATTAAGGTTAAAAGAAGAAATGATGCAAATCTTGAATAGTTAACTACCATGATCTGACTCCTGAGTTAGTCTGGTAAAGTACGCTGATGTGTCTAAAAAGTAAGAAATACCGCAGGCTCTATGTTTGAATACAGATAAATATAGTCAATATAAGCGGTAAAGCCAGAAGAAGGGCTGACACTTAAAGCAAGGTTTTGAAAGATCCAAGTGCCAAAATGTATGCCGTCAAAGGTTCGCAGTCAAAGGCGTGTAGGTAAGGACAATTAGTTAAAGGCATTGTCGTTGTCGCCTGCGGTAAATGCCTGTATCTGCGATATGGGAGAAACTTATACTTGAACTATTCCTCGGAAAATTACAGAATAAGCTCCGTTTACTGGCGAAATTATTTCTGTTTAAGAAGTTAATGCGAAAAAACTTACGTAAATACTCATTGTTACCCTTGATGCTTGGCTGGATTCTGGTCCAGGCAGCGGTGGTGGATCATGAGTTTAGCGCGGATCACTTCTTTTCTGGAAAGAACCACGTCTGTATCGCTCAGGTTGCTCACCTGGATGACATTATCACTTCGCATGACGCAGTTAAAACTGTCCTATTAGTCGAAGAGGCCCGTCTTGAACTTCTCTCCGAGTTTAAACAGCCTGTCCAACGAGCCTTCAACCTCTACCTTTCCAGAGCTCCACCATCAATCTTCAACTTTGGTTAAAGCAGGCATTTCTGCCGGCTTAAAAATTTGGTTTTAATTCGTCGTGTTTCGAGAAATCTCGATTTGTCGGCGTATTTCTCAGGTCAATCGATCAGATTTTAGATAGTGGAAGATTAGAAATGAACAAGAATATCTGTGTTGCTGCCGTAGCTGCAGCGCTTTGTGTTACTTCGTTGAGCACTCCGGCAAAAGTTATTCAGGGTGTGATTAAAAATGCCAGTGGCGAACCTATGAAACGAGTAGAAGTAAAGGTTCGAGGCGAATTAGTTAGCGCTGTTACCAACGAGAATGGAGAATTTAGTCTGGATTTACCGCTTGGCATTCATATTTTAGATGTTGAAGGAGGTAGCAAGGCTCATTTCCATCAACAGGTTGAGGTAAATGAAGGAAATAATGAGCTGGTTGAACTGACCCTGGAAGATGAACCAACTCACAAGATTGTTGTTACCGCCAATCCTCTGGAGCACACCAGTCTGGACATGGCCACTCCAACGATCGTAATGTCAGGTGAAGAGCTGGTCATGAAAAGAGCAACTACGCTTGGCGAAATCCTACAATCACAGCCAGGTTTAAGTTTGTCTTCTTTTGGCCCGGCGGTAGCCCGGCCGGTTATCAGGGGGCTGGGAGGTGCACGTGTGCAGATTACCAACAACCAGATGATTGTTCAGGATGCGTCCACCACTAGTGCCGATCACGATGTTGGCGTTGAACCATTGCTAGCGGAACAGATTGAAGTCGTTAAAGGTCCGGCAACACTACTTTACGGCAGCGGTGCGATTGGCGGTATTGTGAATACTTCCGACAGAAAAATTAATGATGACCTTGTAACCGAACTGACTGGTGGAATAGAGGTTCGTGCAGGTGATAGCGCCACTGGGGAAGAGTCACTGGTGTTTACTCTTGATGGTGGCAATGAAAACTGGAACTGGCACCTTGACGGCTACAGTAATGAGTCAGACGAAATTGAAATTCCCGGACCTGCAGAGTCCGAAGCCCTGCATGAAGCGGAGCAGGGTGAAGAAGAAAGCGGCCATGAAGAAGAAGCTGGTGGTGTTTTAGAAGGAAGTCAAAGCGAAACCCGCGGCGGGAGTTTTGGTTTAACCCGGGTTGGCGAGTGGGGCTACGTTGGTGCGTCGGTTTCAAAGGTAGACAAACTTTATGGCGTCCCGGGCCATGCTGAACATGAAGAAGAGCCTGTGAATGTAGTTATAGAGGAAGCTGCACATGAAGGTGTGGAAATCGATATGTCGCAGACACGCTACGACCTCCAGGCCAGCTTTGTTGAACTTTCAGATATTGTCGACCAATGGTTTATCGGTTATGCGTTAACCGATTATGAACATAGTGAGCTGGAAGGAGAGGAGACTGGAACCCGGTTTGAAAATGAAGCCTGGGAGCTTAAAAGTTACCTTAAACACAATTCGCTAATGGGATGGACTGGAATTGTTGGTTTGCAGGTTACTGAAAGAGACTTTGTTGCGATAGGCGAAGAAGCTTTCGTGCCGCCTTCTACAACCCAAACACGGGCTCTGTTTTGGGTGGAGGAAAGGGAGTCTGGTGATTTAAAGTGGGAGCTTGGTGCCAGATTTGATTCTCAAAAAGTCGATGCATTCGGAATGCCCGAAGTTTCTGAATCTGGCCTGAGCTTTTCTTCAGGCGTTGTCTATTCGATCAGTAATCATAATAAGCTTGCGTTTAACTTTTCCAAGGCTTCTCGTTTTGCCAGTGTAGAGGAACTTTTTTCTTTTGGTCCGCATGTGGCTACTCGATCTTTTGAAATAGGCAATGCCAATCTTGATAAAGAAACGTCTAACAATCTGGATCTTTCCTATCGCTTTGAAAGCGAGAAATTTTCAGGAGAATTTAATCTTTTCTGGAATCAGTTTAATGATTTTATCTATGGCGCCAATGTAACTGCCATTGACTCCTGTGTATCTGAGGAAGCGGCAACAGAAGCCGAAGCTGAAGACCTCCAGTTAGTTTGCTATCAACAGCAAGATGCTGACTTTTCCGGCGCTGAATTTCAACTGGAGTACCAGTTGGGAGAAATTGGAGAACATAGCTTTAAACTGGGAATATTAGCAGATTATATCAAAGCCGAACTGGATGATGGTTCCTATGTCCCCAGAATTCCACCAATGAAATCAGGCGTCAGCCTTCATCACGATTATCGAGCCTTCTCCGCTGAGCTCAACTGGACTCATTTTGACACTCAGGATCGTTTAGCTGAAAATGAGTTAGTAACAGAAGGATTTGAATTACTGGATCTGGAGCTTGCTTATCGAATGCCGCTCAGAGCCGATGAAGTTTTTATTTTCTTTAAAGGAAAGAACCTGTTGGATGAAGAGGCTCGCGATCATTCTTCGTTTCTAAAAGATCTGGCACCTAGACCTGGTCGTAGTTTCACTATTGGAGCTAGATATTCTTTTTAGAATGAGCTATTAAATTAGGGGCTTTTGAAAAGCCCTTAATTTTGAATTATGACCACCCCAAACCCCTAATAGACTCATGAACGCAGCAGCCCTGTTTGATTTTGACAAAACAATTATCAATAAAGACACAGGATTTTGTTTTATTCTTTATTCACTAAAACGAAACTACCTTCGCACAATTTTAGCTATCCTGCTGACTCCTCTTATTTTGCCTTTGTTTACTTCAAATAGAACGCGCTATTTAGGAAACTCAGTCTATTTGTGGATTTCAACCTTTGGTTTATCGCCTGTTAGAATCGAAAAGTTGAGACAAGCATTTATTGATACTTTTCTATCAATCGACGAGGTCGTCATATACCAGGAAGCATTGTCAAGGATTGATATGCATCAGATTGAAAATGAGCGGGTCGTTATTATTAGCGGTTCGTCGCAATGGATGTTGGAGAAAATATTCAAAAAAATCGGATATTCAGGTTTGACTCTTATTGGATCAAACGAGACAAGATTTTTAGGCGGAATGGTAAGCAAATTTCATTGTTTTGCACAAAACAAGCTGGTGCAACTGGAGCGAAAGCTCACTATTAAGGACTTTAACAGTATCACCGGCTATACTGACAGTTCGAATGATGTACCGCTACTTTCACTTTGCTCTCAAAAATATCTGGTTAATCCAAACAAGCGATGCCTGAAACGATTTCAAAAATCGTTTGGCCAAGATGCAAAAGTGTTAATTTGGAGTTAAATTTAAGAAGTTAAAAGTCAGCTTTATATATTGTTTTTATTGCATCTGTTCTAAATAAAACCTGATTAGAGGAATAGTTCAGAATGACGAATGAAATTTTGAAGTCAGAAATTACCTGCCCTAATTGCGGTCACCGCAAAATTGAAAGCATGCCGACAGATGCCTGTGTCTATTACTACGAGTGTGAATACTGCAAACAGCTTCTAAAACCCAAGCAAGGGGATTGCTGTGTTTTCTGTTCTTATGGAACCGTTAAATGTCCACCTGTTCAATTGGGCAATTCTTGTTGCTAGCAATGGGATCAAAAGCACAAATAACTATCGAGTTTTCGAAGCACTAAAGAAATACTTGCATCTCACGTTAGGTGAGCTCTTAGACTGTTTGTTGTCCATTATCGGGAGGTCAATCGATGGCATGGAAAATTGGTGAGGTTGTTAAAAGAACAGGGTTAACCGCGAGAGCACTACATTTTTATGAAGAGCAGGGACTTGTTGGTCCTATTTCTCGAAATGACGCGGGACATCGTATCTATAAAAGCTCAGACCTTTTGAAACTGCAACAAATAGGGACTCTTCGACAACTGGGAGTAGCCTTGGCTGAAATGCCGGCAATGCTAAATAATGAGAAAAATCTGGTACCTCAATTAAAAAAGCAATTGCATGGGCTTCAACAGCAAAGAAAAGTGATTCAGCAGATTGAAGACAGAATTTTCAAACTACTTGAAAAGCTGGAAACAGAGTCAATACCTTCTGATGATTTGGACGACTTTATATTCAAAACTTTGGAGAGTATGACAATGTATGAAAAATATTTTAATCAAAACGAAATTGATCAAATTCACAATCGAGAGCATCTAGAGGACAGCAATGAAACCTTTGATGATGTCTGGGGAAGGTGGCTTGAACAATTGCAGTTGGCACTAGATTCTGGGCTCGAACCTGATTCAAAACAAGTTCAGGATTTAATGGGGCATTGGCAGGAAATGACCAGGGCCATTACCCAAAACGATAAGAAAAAATTAAATGCATTTAATGAGCTGCTGTATAATGAGCCGCAAGCAAGAAAAGAGCATGGCATTAGCGATGAGCTTTTCGAATTTATGTCAAAAGCCTCCAAAGGCCATTAACGTCTAATAGGTAAGAAATTAACTATTAGCCCTTCGCAACTAAATTGATTTGGCACATTGATTTAGTTGTGACGGTTTCTACCGACATTGATATTCTCTATCCTTAGTTTCAGCTGAGTTAACCTACTAGTCTTATCTTCCTTAAATAACTGCGCTAGTTTATAGTGACGGAAAGAGTAGTGTCTGTCGGACGTTTTCTACTTAGAGCTTGAGTAAAATTTAACCTGTTGATTTTATAGCTTTTTATTTTTGCTTTGATGTTTATTTGTACAAAATAACCATAAAAACGCTTGCGAAATTTCTTGCCGCTAGTAACATACTGAATTAATTAAGGATTTAAGAAAAGTGCAGAGCAAGTTTCGTTTTAGCGTGATTTGCATCACTCAATCAGCATATGAGCAAAAGGCGATAAATGCTAGAACCAGATAAAGTAGGTCTCCTGAAATCCGGTGAAGATGCTGGAACCCAAATAAAGATCTGCAAAGCTTTATTGGGCGAAAACACATATTACTTATTTATGTGTAGCGACTTTATGGAGAAAAACGCAAATATTGCTGATCATCATTTCTAGTCGCTTCAAGATATCTTCGAGAGCTTCGAAGAAGACTAATAGGAAATTGAGTGGCTTTAGAAAACCTACATAAACTCGCACATAACCAGGCGCAGAATAAAGGCGCTATGAATAACGGCGCTTCTTAGCCAAGCGTTAGAAGTACTTCGAGATAGCACGAAGAAAACAACTTAAGGGCGTTGCTGGAAATACGGTACAATGGTGCTTGAGTAGAAACTTTGACCACCAAGGCTACAAGAATGTTGGTTAGCTCTATGCCTACACGGAAGAAATTAAGAAATTGGTGCTAATGAACTTGTAATCAATCTTGTATGCGTCTATGTGCCAAATGAAGCCGTGTGCGTAACATTTTCGAAAGCCATCGAGCTATTGTTATGTATGTTCCAACGTGATCTAGAATCGGTGGAAATATCCGATTTTTGTATAAAGGATGTAAAAGTAATCTTTACCTTTAAAACTGAGTATCAATAAAAGTATCAGTTTTGGACTTCTAGACTTGGTGGGAAGCGCTCAATGTGTCAGGTGAAAATTACTACTGATCTAGGTAAAATATATACCAAGAAAGGTGGTTGCAATGTTTTGGTTCACAACCCTGAAAAAAGAAAATCGTCGCTATGGCTACTAATAAGGCCTGGCACTCGGGTTAATTGCTCGCTACGCTCTTTATTTTCTGGCGTTAGCGGCGCTAACTTTATGGAGGTATGTAATTTTGAGTAGTCCACTGGGAGGACCATATATTGCCGCATACAATAGAGTACATAAATCTGAACTGGAGAAAGGGGAACAAGTTCAATTAAATGTACATGTTGATTTCCAATTTGATGACAATGTTTTTGTTGAGGTAGAACAACCTGTAATTACTGGTAAAGAGGTAATGATTCAAAACGACATGGTAACGATTGCCGTACTGGTAACTTTATTGCCTTCTGGGTTATTTCAGTTCGATTGTAATATTGAACTAAATGAAAATAAGAGCGGCTATAAATTTGCTGGTCGTCAACTAGTGTGTGTCGAGTATGATGAGCGTGTTACCACGTTGGTAGAAGGTGAAGCGCAAGCAAAGCTAACCGTAAGCTGTGTAAAAAGTTAACCATCTCGTTATCAAGTAAAGGCAGGCGGAATAAAGCTACATTCGCGTGCATAGGGCGTTAGGAGTCAGAAAGACAAGGAACAACGCTTTATTTCAAGTATTTTGATTCTCTGTAGAAACGGGTATAAATTTTTTAATGACTCCATTCTCATATAATGAGACCTGAACTGTATAGGAAGTTTTGGGGTAGGTACCCTCATTCAGATATTCAAGCTTGTCCTCATCAAAATTTACACAAACGAAGTTATGATGATTGCTTGCCAAATAAAAATGTTCTGGAGCACATTTAAATTGATTGAAGCTCCTAGGCTAGGTTGCAATTAAAGGTTAGAAAACAAAACACGGTTCATTTTAATTGAGTGTTGGGGAGAATAATTTCTGATAGCGTCTCAATTGATAAAATGGACATTGCTTTCCGCTCACAAATCTCTATACCAGCTGCTTAAAAAGAACGTCGCCTTTAGGCTTATCTTTTTCTTGCTGCTTTTCTATTTCAGGTTCGTCAAATAGCGTTTCAGCTTCTCTTTTGACATCGACATTCTTATTCAAGTCAGCAAAAGGAAAAAGCTCTCTATCCATTAGGTGAGAAGGGGCGACATTGGCAATTGAACGGAAAATATTTTCAATACGTCCTGGAAATTGATTTTCCCATGCTTTGAGCATTTGTTTGATTTGTTTTCTTTGCAAGTTTTCCTGAGAGCCGCAAAGATTACAGGGGATAATCGGAAACTCCTTTAGTTCGGCAAATCGAGCGATATCTGCTTCCTTACAATAAGCCATGGGACGAATAACGGTGTTCTTGCCATCATCACTTAAAAGTTTTGGCGGCATTGATTTGAGTTTTCCACCAAAAAACATATTCAGGAAGAGGGTTTCCATAATGTCTTCTCTGTGATGGCCCAGGGCTATCTTGGTGATGCCATTTTCCTGTGCCCAGGAATAGATAATGCCGCGTCTTAGACGAGAGCAGAGAGAGCAGGTGGTTTTGCCTTCAGGAATTTTTTCACGAACAATGCTGTAGGTGTCTTCTTCAATAATATGGTAGTCAACGCCAATAGAAGACAAATAGTTTGGTAAAACATCTTCCGGGAAGCCCGGTTGTTTTTGATCCAGATTAACTGCAACTATATTAAAGTCTACAGGTGCGCTTTTCTGAAGATTCATCAGAATTTCCAGCATCGCATAGCTATCTTTTCCGCCGGACAGGCAGACCATGATCTTGTCGCCATCTTCGATCATTTTGAAATCGTCGATGGCTCGACCGACATTTCGACGTAGTCTTTTTTGCAGCTTGTTATATTCAACCTTTTGTTTCTTATCAAGAGTATCAGCTGCTGATGAAGTTTCAATGGCATCGACAGATTCTGCGGAAGAGGGAGTTTGGCTGCTTACACTGGTCATTTTCGGAAAATACTTAAAAATTGCTACTACTGGTTAAATGCTGCGCGATTATACCCAAAATATTCAATTCTCGTTAGTAAAATGTCTGACATTTTGTCTGTATAGAGGCTACTTGCGGACGGTAGCCACCAATTGCGCTATTATGATGGCAAAATAACATGAATAAACAGATGTTCCCCTCATGCTAAATAAACTCTGGCTATCATTTTTTGTTACCGCTTTTGTCGCTGCTTGTTATCAATGGTTATTTCTGTCTGATTTCGACGTCTTCAACCGAATTGTTAATAGTTTGTTTAGTATGAGTCAGCTTAGCGTTGAGATTGCTATTGGCCTGATTGGTGTTCTGGCATTCTGGAGCGGGATTTTGAAGCTAGCAGAGCTATCTGGTCTGGCGGAAAAACTGGCTAGAATAATGGCACCTTTGTTTGCCAAACTTATGCCGGAGGTACCCAAAGGCCACCCAGCATTAGGTTATGTCACCATGAATATGGCATCTAACATGCTGGGCCTGGATAATGCTGCAACTCCGGTTGGTCTGAAAGCAATGCAGAGCCTGCAACGGCTCAACCCGGTAAAAGACACTGCGTCAAACGCGCAGATTCTTTTTCTGGTACTCAATACTTCATCGGTGACGATTTTTCCTGTCACTATCATTATGTACCGACTACAGCAGGGGGCTACTTCACCGGCCGAGGTGTTCTTACCCATATTACTGGCCACCCTTTGTTCGACACTGGCCGGCCTTCTGGCTGTATCTGTGGTACAGAAACTAAACCTGCTCAATCGTGTCGTTGCCTTTTACGGACTGGTTGTCGGCGCACTAGTAGCGCTGGGGGTCTACTGGTTATCCGCGCTTCAAAGTGAAGAAATGGCACAGGTTTCTTCCGCGCTAGGAAACGGACTTCTATTTACCACCATCATTGTTATCCTGATTGCCGCTTATCGGAAAGGCGTTGAAATTTACGACGGGTTTGTTGATGGCGCAAAGGAAGGCTTTGAGATTGCAGTTAAGATTATTCCGTTCATGGTGGCTATGCTAACTGCTATTGGAGCCCTACGCGCTTCCGGGATTTTAGGTGGGATTGTTTCCGCCATGAGTTGGTTAATGGAAGCTGTTGGACTCGATCCGCGTTTTGTAGAGGCACTTCCGACTGCATTGATGAGACCTTTTAGCGCGAGTGGTTCCAGGGCCATGATGCTAGAAACAATGTCTACTCATGGTGTAGATTCCTTTGTCGCAAAAATCGCGGCGGTTATGCAAGGTAGCACTGAGACAACTTTCTATGTTCTAACTGTCTATTTCGGTGCAGTGGGGATTAAGAAAGTCAGGCACGCAATTGGATGCGGGCTCTTTGCCGATTTGACCGGCATTGTTATGGCTATTCTGGTTAGCTATTGGTTTTTCAGTCAAGGTTAATCCGGAATTATCGAAGCTCGGATAAGGAGATCACCTGCTCAAATACAGAATTTGGTATTGATAGCTAAAAAATAAATAGGATTATTTAAGACTGTGTAAAATTTATTCTATTTGCATAAGAATTGGTATGAATTTTGAGCATCTCAAGTATAGATTTTAAGCAGTTTTCTCGAATAAAAATGGACAAATTTGGTCACGTAAGTAAGTACTTTACGCTCTAGCTTCGATAAAAGCTGGTTGTCGCCTGTTTTTCGTAATAATTCTGTCATCGAGAACTAAAAATTCAGTGAGTGTCAATAAAAATCCACAGAAAAAATTGAGCTGAATTGTTGCGCCCTGCACAAAAATAAACCAGTGTCGGTAACTTGCTGATTTTTTTAATGAATATCCTAACATATTGATTTAAAAGGATTTCTTTGTGTGTGGTTAAAATATGACCAATTTGTTAAAGCATGCGTAAAAATAGGGGGTCGCGGCACTTTTGTAATTCTTTTCCCCAAAGTTATCCACAGTTTCTGTGGAATACTTTAACAGGCCGTTTATTACACAAAAGTGTCCGCTTTTTTACTACCTTAATCGAAAATATCTCAAATTAAACTGGCAAAATGACTAGTCATCTGCTTTTGTCGCAGAAGAGACAGTATAGGTCTTGCCTTGCTTTACTTTTTTGTAATTGCCGAATACTTCGTTAAAGGTTCTTTTGCAGAACTGTCGGAGGCCATTTACGGTCACTACCACAAATTTGCCGCCTGGTTTCAGGTGATGAAATGCATCGTAGAGGAATAGATAAAGCATTTCATTTCCTACTTTTGCTGGAATATTAGAAACAATTAGATCAAACTTTTCATCATTCAGCGCGGAAAGCCCGTTGCTTAGTCTAGCTTCTGCATTTTCTACTCTGTTTTTCTTAATATTCGATTTCGCAAGTTCTATAGCTACAAAGTCTTTATCAAACATAAGTACTTTGCCAGTTTTGCTCTTTCGAGCCATCCAAATTCCGATTGGGCCGTAACCGCAGCCTAAATCGAGGCAGTCAAAGCCTGGCTCTACCTCCAGGTAATGGAGCAGGAGGCGAGTACCCTCATCAATTTCTTTCGGTGAAAAGACGCCGAAGCTGGTTTCAAACACAAGGTTTTCACCATTTAAGCTGGCTTCAATGGATAGTGGCTGTCTTATTTTCTGTGCTTCTGCTATCGGTGATGGACACATAATTTGTTCTTTATTAATAAACGGTTGAGGCCTGATATTCGGTTTTACGATTTACAGTACTTGAGTTGTGAGCGCTATTATATGATAAAATTCAGTTTATTGTTGTTTAACTTGATTTTTGAGGATTTCGTGGATAAGAAGCCTGTTTTTCGAATCGTTTTTGTAAATAACGGGAAAACCTATGAAGTTTACGCTGAGAGCGTTTATCAAGGAAGCCTTTACGGTTTTGTTGAGGTTGAAGGCTTGCTGTTTGGCGAGCGTTCGGGTCTGGTGGTCGATCCTGGGGAAGAAAAGCTGAAGGCAGAATTTGAAGGCGTTACTCGTACAAGTATTCCGATGCATTCGGTGATAAGAATTGATGAAGTCAAGCAGCAGGGTACAGCTAAAATTGGCGATGCAAAGGGCTCTGTAGTAACTGCCTTCCCAATACCTAAGCCTGACTCTAAAGGTTAGTTAAAAGAGAAAAGGTAGTGAAAAAGATGGCAGAAAATCCTCTCGGTAAGAGTACGGCGTATGTAAGTGAGTATTCTCCAGGCCTCCTTTATCCGATTGCGCGCAATGATAAAAGGCAAGAGCTTAATGCTTTGTTTCTCAAATTTTCAGGTGTTGATATCTGGAACGCATATGAGTTGAGCTGGTTGAACCCAAAAGGGTTACCTCAGGTTGCGCTAGGAGAGATACGTATAGCTGCCGATACGCCAAATATCATTGAGTCAAAATCGCTTAAGCTCTATTTGAATTCCTTAAATCAGACGCGTTTCGACAGTTGGCAGAAAGTTCAGGATGTAATAGTAAAAGATTTATCCGAGGCTGCGCAGGGTAGTGTAGAACTCAAACTTTATCGACCAGAAGAAGCCGACGAGCTTCAGGTCGAAAAGCTTTGTGGAGAGTTACTTGATTCTCAAGATATCGAGGTTGGGTGTTATGAATATTCTCCTGAGCTTCTAACTGCCGCAATAGGAACACCACCCGTTGAGGAAATATTGGTTAGTCACTTACTTAAAAGTAACTGTTTGATTACCAACCAGCCTGATTGGGCTAGTGTGCAGATACGCTATCAGGGTCCAAAGATAGATCGCGAAGCCTTGCTACGTTATATCATTTCATTTCGATCTCATAATGAATTTCACGAGCAGTGTGTTGAACGCATGTTTTGTGATCTTAAGCAGTACTGTCGACCACAAAAATTGTCTATTTATGCCAGATATACAAGAAGAGGCGGGCTGGATATCAATCCGTATCGTAGTGATTTTAGCGATATTGAAAATGAAGACAAAGTCGCCAATACACGTTTGATCAGACAATAGATATGGGCTCGAATTTTATCGGGCCCGGCAAGTAATCAGGTTTTATAACAAGTAGTTAATACTTAGCGATAACCCCTGGCTATTGTTGGTTTGCTCCGGTAACAATAGGTTGGACTCATAGCGGTAGTTCTTAAAATCCAGCTTTAGATTAAACTTTCGAGTCAAAGCAACCCGATATCCAATTCCCATTGTATAGGTAAAGCTTTTTTCACCACCAAAATTAGTATCGCCGACGCCAAAAAGCGCGTACAGAGCGGAAAGCTGTGCTTTGTTACCAGTGAAAAACTGTTCGCCCTGGTATAGATCATAGCCGACAAGAAAGTCATAGTGTTTGAACTCTCGGTCATCGCCTGCAATTAGCTGACCCTGAGACTTCTCGTAAGAGGAAAGACCCACATCAGCTTTCAAATAGTTGAACTGAAGAAAAGCATTTTCTGTCGCCAAAAAGGTCGCATTGATCCCGGTGGACCACTCGCTGGTAAAATCCTGTATATTGATTGTCCCAGCTGTAAAACCTATCTCAAATAGTTCATTGTCCAGCTCTAGTCCCGAGTGACTCGCGGTATTATCTAACCCTTGTCCATTAGATTCTTCTGCCAGGGCGGGTTGAGCTAGAAAAATAGAAAGGCTTGCACCTATTAAAAGAAAGCGTTGAATCCGAGATTCCATCGATTTGCACTCTTATCACTTTGTTCAGTTGAAATATCATATTTATCGAAATTAATATTCATCACGAAGTTTCTACCGAGGTAATAACTCGCACCAATTCCGTAATGAAAATAATCATCTTGCTCGATACTAAGAAGCTGTTTAGGTTGAACTGTTACTTCCATTTCACCGCCTCCCAGAGTCAGCACGGGAGAGACAACCCAATCCGAAAACGGCTCTAACTTGAAATTGATACCAAAATATTGTCCTCGGTAGTCGGCATTGTAAAATTGACTTTGTTCTATCTCCACGGCACCCCAGGAAAATGCACGGAAGCCGGCAAGAAAGCTAAAAGTATCAGATGACTCAAGTTCTCCGCTGGAGAATTGACCCACATTTAAGCCAACATAAAGGCTTCTTTCCAGGTAATCACCGTATGACACAGACGGTAGGTCAACGGGTTCACCTGTGGGAAGCAATGTTCTCGCGATCTGCGATGCTTTAACCCATCCCGAATGACCATCTTCGGTTGAAATTTCGTACCAATCGGGTCGTCTGGTTGAAATAAAAATCTTTTCACCCTGTTCGACGGTATAGATAACTGGATAACCCTGGCCGGGTCCGGTGTGAACTTCCAGATAAGGGTCAATTACTTCCAGTTCGACGCTACTATTTGAGTCGTTTTGTGATTCTGCCACTGCAAAAGGCACTTTGAAAACGCTAGTCGAAAAGAGTAGCACGCCATAAAAGGCTGCTCTTTTAAATTTGTTCGGGCTTTTCAATTTGAAATCAGGGTTATCTATTCGTTGCATAGAGAAATCGCCAGTTAGAACATTACATTAAGGCCGAAGGAAAGCTCGGTATTTTGGGTTTGTTTGCTTTCACCATTAAACTCTCTTTCAAAAAAGTGGTTTTTAATTGAAAGATCCCAGGTTAACCAGTCGGTTAAAACCGTTTTGTATTTAGCTCCAAGCATAAACCCGGTTTCATCGTTACGCGCAAATTCAATCCGATCCACACCAAATAACAGGTATATGTTTGACTCGTATTTACTACTGGCGCCCAAAAAGGAACGTCCATGGGTTAATTTGTAACCACCGGCTAATGTTTGATAGTTAAACTCTCTGTCGCTCTCTGAAAGGTAGTTTCTGCCCAGCACTTCTTCAAAAGTTGCCGGGTCAATATCTGCTTTTCCAGACTCAAATAGTAAGCTGAAGTCACTATTGATGTGGTAAGTAATATTAATATTTGTAGCACCCTGGCTATTAAAGTCTTCAACAGCAACTTGCCCTAACGAAAAGCCTATTTCAAATTTTTCACTGTCCAGGAGGGCACC
Organism: Aliikangiella sp. G2MR2-5; assembly: GCF_015687155.1. GTDB lineage: Bacteria > Pseudomonadota > Gammaproteobacteria > Enterobacterales > Kangiellaceae > Aliikangiella. Next base: position 977,568 of record NZ_JADPQF010000001.1, read on the forward strand.
TTTTGGGGCTGTGTCCTGTTCGTCAGGCTTGATAATCTGGACTTCTTGCTCGGCAGCAAAAACGCCACTGGCACAAGTCACTGAGGCGATCATAGCGAGACAAAATGGTTTTATCGTATTACTTAATTTTAAATTCATTGTTTTGCACTTTCACACAAATCAAACTGAAGAAACGCTATATCAAGCGATTCTGCATAGCAAAAAAGATGACCCTGAACTTATCGGATTTCTATATTGATGATAGTCTTCAGTCGCCAACTACTTCAGAACCAGAGGCATTTTATTCGCAAAACACCGTATTGGTTAATAATTGAATGGACGGTCGAGTTGGGTGGAAGTTTGCCAGAGAAGAAAAGCTTATGCACCGCAGATTTGAGTAAAATGGGACATGTGTCTAAATTTTCTTAAGAAAAAGAAACCGTTTGGGTCAACTTGTGACGGGCCTCAAATTCTTAATCTGATTATCTGATACCTTTCGCCATTAGCTAGTAAATCGGAGTTTTTAGTCGCGCACTATAAAACCATGAAGTTGATTTTCCGCGCACCCATTAGTTTATTTTCGAATACTCTTGATACGCTATGGCGAGTAAAACTTATCGACATGTTAATCATCAATTGGTTCAAAATCAGCAAGCTAGGAACCTGGTTTTAATTACTGAATAACTTTCAGCTTATTATTTTTTAGTTGAATTTTAAAAAGCCAAGAGAATTTATGCTTTGGTGTTAAACGATAATTACTTTTTGCGATACCTGTATAGGCAGCAATATTAATTACTGCAGAATAAATTGCTAGAAATCAAAAGATTGATATCAGCACATTTGATATCAGAACAAGTGAAAGGTAATAGAAGTGTGCGGATGTGTTTGATAACTGCATACTGTTGTAGAGTCTTCAATAGGATTAAACGAGTTAAACAAAATTGAAAATCGATAGAATCTCATTTTTGATAAAAGTGCTAATACTGTCTTTATTGGTAGGCGGAGCCGTTAATGGTGAAGCTTTGCCGACAGAGCATGATGCTACGGCAAACAAGAATGTAGGAGAAAAGCGTGAGACATCTGAGGGTGAAGCAAACGCAGTTGAAGTTCTAAAGAAAATCTCGTCAGGGTTGCAGAAGCTGAAAAAAGAAGCCGTAACCTTAAATAGTGACTTGAGAAAAGTTGAAGAAAAGCTGCTTTACCCATCGTCAACCAAGTTTACCGTCTTTGTTTCGCTTAAAAGAGGACAATTTTTCAGTCTAGAGAGTATTAAGCTTAAAATTGACGGACAGCAGGTGGCTAGTCACCTTTACGCAGAAAAACAACGCCAGGCTATGGCCAGAGGCGGAATTCAAAAACTTCATATTACAAACCTTAGTCCCGGCAAGCATCAGGTAACTGCTTTTTTTACGGGCGTTGGGGTCAATGGTCGAGCTTACAAGTTAGCCAAAAGCCTGGAGTTTGAAAAAGGAACAGCCGGAGAATATCTGGAAATTGCAATCCTGGACAATGCCAATACCCAGGAACCTGAATTCAAGATGAAACGCTGGTAACTTTGCGATGACTAACTTTGCGATGACTAATTTTGCGATGACTAACTTTGCGATGACCGCCAGGAAAATCACCAGATTAGAAAGCGTTGGCAAGAAAGTGGCGATTATTTGCGTACTAGTTCTCGTTCAGATAAGCCAGGTCTATGCGCAAGAAGATAATACTCAGACCGAGTCAAAATCAGAGCTCGAATGGGGGGCGGTATTATTTGAATATTTTCAAAAAGACTACTTTAAATCTTTAATTGAGTATGATTATACTGCTTCGCATGGCAATCCCATCGCTAAAAGTGCAAAAGGGCAATTGTTGAATGGTGGTATGTTATTGTCTTTTGGACTTGCCGACCAGTCAAAAAAAATATTCGATCGAGCGCTTAAAGAGAATGCTGAGCCAATAGTTAGGAATCGGGTTTGGTACTATCTGGCCAACCTCTATTATCATAAATCTAATCAAGAAAAGGCTTTTGAAGCTTTGAATAATATTCAAGGGCAGTTGCCTTCTGATTTGCATTCAGAGTATCACTACCTGGCAACGCTTGTGGAAAACCCTGCAAATCATTTGCAAAAAGAAACATTACTAAATAGCGTAGACAGTGAAAGCCACTATTACCCTTATATATTATTTAATATGGCGATTCAGTTTTTAAGAGGGGGGGATCCGGTAAAAGCATCGGAGTTACTTCAAAAAGTCACAGCGTACTCGGAAGTTAATTCAGAATTTGCAAATCTTGCAGATAGAGCAAAGCATGGGTTGGCACAATTATTCTTACAACAAGGTCAAAATCAGGCTGCCTGGTTGTTTTTAACCTCCATCCGGACAACAGGTCTTTATTCCAATAGAGCGTTGCTAACATATGCATGGACCGCAATTAAATTAAAGCAATTCCAGGATGCGGTTGCTGCATTGGAAATTTTAAACACTCGATCGATTGCTATGCCTGAAGTTCAAGAGGCTAAAGTACTATTGGCACATCTGTATGAGCAAGAGGGAGCGAAAAGAAAAGCGCTTAAAGCAAACTTGATGGCTATTGAAGATTTTGAAAAGGGAATTAGCCAGGTTGCTGAAGCCAGAAGAATAATTGCCAAGCGAGAAGTTCCAAAAGAGTTTGTTCTTAATCTTGAAGCAATTATTCAGGATAGTGATTGGTTTGGTACTCAACCAACAGTGGATTATGCCAAGTTAACCCCATTTATGGTTGACCTGACTGCAAGTAAAGTGATGAATGAAACACTTAAAGAACTCTCTGAATTGTATTCAATTCAGAGAAACCTGCAAAATTGGCAGTTTCAAACCAGACAGCATCAGCTGATCATACAAAACGTAAAGAAAAAACAGTTTTCGGATAGCGAAAAAGTGGTTATCGAGTCCGCAAGGCGTCTAAAAGAACAGCTTGAAGAGCAAAAAACTGATCTTAGGCTTCATTCGTTGACTTTATCTAAATCCGATAGAAAAAAACTACAGGCTTTGGTGGAAAATACTGAGCAACAGCTTTCGGTACTTGAGGGGCGGATTAGAAATCTTACTCAATCAATTAAGCCATATCAGTTGCCCGAAGATATGCTACCTCTGATTAAAAGTAAGCATAAAGAGATTCAGCAAAAACTAAAAGAGACAGAGTTTTACATCGCAAAACTCGAGCCGGTAGTACGCCTACTGGTTAATGAAGAGCTGGACAAGCATGAAGAAAGAATGCGCTACTACTGGGCTCAGTCTCGTCTAGCTAAGGCCCGGTTGTACGATTCGACTTTGATGGAACTGGATAAGTCAAAAAGACAAAGAATCGAAAAATCCAAACACAAAGACAAAGAGGGTAGTAGTTAATGCGCTCGAATATGATGTTAGTTGTATCTTTTTCAATTAAAGTGCGCTTGTTTATAGCTACCGCGTTTTCACTTTTGTTGGTGTCTTGTGGCGCATCCCAAAAGACTCTTGGCGACCTTCGCTATCAACCCAAACAAAATAGGGAAGTTGCTCTGGAAAAAATGGAGTTTAAGGATGTTCGTAAGGAATATCAGGATCTTCTAAAATATTTTAAGGATGACGAACTCAAAGAAGAAATCGAGCGTCGTATTGCTGATGTTTATATGATTGAAGGAGAGAAAAAGCAATTAGAAGAAATGCCACAGAAAAGCTATTACATCGAAGCTATTAAAAATTACGAAAAAATCCTTAAGAAATATCCAGGTTCTCCAAATAACGCTGATGTTCTATATCAGTTAGCGCGAGCCTACGAACTGGAAGGAAACCAGGATAAAGCTCTGGAAACACTACAACAGTTAACACGCTATCATCCTGATTTTAAAAGCAGTGCAGAGGTCCATTTCAGGTTAGGTGATATTTACTACTTACGTAAAAAATACCGAGAAGCAGAAAAAGAATTCTTTATGGTAACCCAGTATCAAGAAGAGAAGCTGGATATCTATTCACACTATATGCTGGGATGGGCTCAATACAAACAATACAATATCAATCCGAGTCTGGATTCATTTGCTTACGTATTCAACAAATTAATTGAGAAAGAAAGAAAATTAGGAGAGTTATCAAAAGCAGAGAAGCCACTTGTTAAGGATACTTTGGATGCCATAAGTCTTGGTGTTTCTAAGAACGGCGGAGCTGCAGGAATTGAAAAGATTCAGTCACTTAAGGAAAGAGATTATATATGGATGCTCTATGATAATCTCGGAGAATACTACCTGGCTAAAGAGAGATTTGAAGACTCCGCTGAAACATACAGAACTTATGTCAATAAGTATAACTACGCAGCACAGGCTCCCAGACTGCATAGCAAGCTAATCGATACTTATATTAAGGGCGGTTTTCCAGTTCAGGCCTTGAATGAAAAAGAAACCTATGTGAATTACTACAATATCCACTCTCGTTACGCGAAAAATGTTGGTGGATTAAGTATAGAGATTAGAAGCAAGTTGAAGACCTATTACGATGAACTTGCAAGACACTTCCATAATCTTGGACAGAAGCATCAAAAAACCAGAGAAAAATATGTTCTCGGCAAAGCATTTGCCAAAGCGGCTGAACAACTGGAAAAAAGAAATACCACACTGAGAAAAGCAGCTGGATTTTATGGAGATTATCTGGAAACTTTCCCTGGTGATGATCGTAAAGGTGAAGTTACCTATCTTAGAGCGGAAGCAAATTATCTCGCAGAAAACTATGCAATATCAATTGCCGATTATGAAGCTGTCGCTTACGAAATTAATCAACAGCAAAGTAAGCAGTACGAGAATGATGCTGGCTACGCCGCTATAGTCGCCTATCAGAAGTTGATTAAGGAAAATCAGAGTAATCAGCAGGTCAAAGACAAGTGGCAGTCTCAGGCGGTAGAAAGCATGTTAAGGTTTGCTGCAAAATTTAGAAATGACAAAAGATCTCCGGCGGTATTGGCAAATGCTGCCGAATATCTGTTTGGTTTAGAAGACTACCTCAGAGCTCTAAAAGTTGCTGGAGAGCTGGTTAAAAACGAGAAGAATATTGACAGGGAGTTAGCTAAAACTGCTTATGGAATAATTGCTCACTCGCATTTCAAGTTAAATGATTTTGCAAGTGCGGAAAAATCGTATCTGGTCCAAAGAGAGTATACTCAAAAAGATAGTAACGAATATGGCGAGATCTCGGAACGTCTAGCTGCAGCAATGTATAAAAATGCTGAGTCGATGATTGATGTATCGCAAAGCGTGAAGGCTGCAGAGAAGCTACTTGAAATTAAGAAGTTGTCTCCAAATTCAAAAATTCGAAGTACAGCTCAATATGATGCTATTGCTCTTTTGACGGGTGCTAACTTATGGTTAAAAGCCATTCCTGAAATTAAGCAAATGATAGAGCTATTTCCTAACTTCAAAAATGCTGAAGAGCTGCCTCGAACTTTAGCTCTTGCCTACGAAAAGACCGAACAATGGAATATTGCCGCAACTCATTATTACCGTTTAAGTCGAGAAGACAAGGATGCTGACGTTCGTCGCACTACGCTCTTTCTGGCGGCAACGATGTATGAAAAAAGTAAGAACTACGACACGGCAATTAAATTATTCAGAGATTATGCTAGAGCCTATGAACAGCCTTTTGATGTTCGAATGGAAGCACGGTACCACTTAGCTGAACTTTATGAGAAGAACAAAGAGATGTCTAAACATCTCTTCTGGTTGAGAAGAATTATTGACGGTGATTCCGAAGCCGGTAGCGAAAGAACCGAACGAAGTCAGTGGTTAGCGGCCTGGGCGAATATAAAATATGGAGACTATTTCGCGTGGGAGTTTAATCGTAAAAAATTGAGGTTACCTCTATCCAGGAGTTTGCCTCGTAAAAATGAAGCTTTAAAGAATGCCACGGATCGATACAAAAGAGCTGCAAATTACGGAATTCTGGAATTTGTGACTATGAGTAGTTATAAAATGGCGCAGATGTATCAGCAACTAGTCACTGAATTAAAGGCGGCTCCAATTCCGTCCGGTTTGTCAGCAAGTGATCAAGAAGGTTATCGACAGATAATTGAAGCGAAAGTAGAACCTTTTTTGAACGCTGTAGTTGAATTGCATGAGGGAAATGTTATGCGTGCCTGGGATGGTCAGTATAACGAGTGGATAGAAAAGAGTTTTGTAGAAATGGCTAAGTTAAAGCCACAAAGGTACGCGAAGAAAGAATTAGAGGTGAGTTATGGCGATCAGATTTGGTAGCTTTGTACTTACAGTTATTGTCGCCGTTTTGCTATTGTCTGCTTGCAAGACGACGGTGGTAAAAGACCAGCCTCTTTCTAGTAGTGGAGTTAATACGACCAAGATTTCTTCGTCGGAATTTCTTCCTTATTTGAAAGTGAACCCCCTAAATGGTGAAAAGTTGGCTTATAAGCCCGTTAAAAACCCTTATCTGGTGGAGAAAGGTCCTCTTTCACATAAAGTTGTTAATTTGTTTATACAAGCAAGAAATTTGATTAGAACCGGACAACTAGATGATGCAGTAAAGGTTCTGCAAGAACTGACAAAAGAGACAGACGAATTATCCGGACCTTACTTGCTTCTGGGGGATATCGCGAAAAAGAAGAACAAGCTTGATGTCGCAATAAAGTATTATAAACAAGCGGTTGCTATTAATAAAAGTAATGTTAACGCATATATTAAGCTTGCTCTGGTTCTTAAGGAGTCTGGCCAGTTTGAAAGTGCCAGGGCTGCGCTAATTGATGCATTGGTTATTTGGCCAGATTTTCCGGAAGCGCACTTTAATTTGTCGGTATTACTCGACAATTATCTTAATGAAACCGAACTAGCTCAAAAGCATATGGAAGCTTACCAGTTGCTGGCTACCAGTTTACCGGCTCAAATAGATGGCTGGCTGGCAAACTTGCGACAAAGAACTCAAAAAATGAGTTATCTTGAGGTCGATTTCAAGGAGAAACAACAAGTGGTACTTGCACGGCTGGAAGAAGAAAGGAAAGCTCAATTAGAAAGCGTGAAGCAAACGGAAGCGAGTAAATAATGACTGTTAGCAATTTTCTATTAAAACAAAACAGGATGATTGCTGGTGTAGTTTTGTTTCTTTCATTTGTAATTGGTGGATTAGTGAGTGCACAAAGCAATGAAGAAAATACCCACAAAGAAGAGCCCAAAGTTATTAAGCTTGAAACAAATTTTATTGGTGATAAGGAGCAGCCGGCAGTTAGCTATTTTGTTCCATGGAAGGGTGTTGGAACACCTGAAAGACTGCAATGGCAAATTACCGATAAAATTGATCGAACATTAAACCTGGTTGACCGAAATGTTTTTATACGCTCAACAACCTTGTACCATGAAATGAATTTAGAAAAGAATATTACTGCGAGTAAATGAGGCTAGTTATGACTGAAGTATATAGTACCATTGTCAAATTTTTTCAGGAAGGTGGATTGTTTATCTATCCGATTGCTATTGTATTGATTATCGGCTTAGTGATAACTATTGAGCGCTGGATATTTTTATCACGAGAAAAAGCCAGAAATATTAAGTCATTTGATAGTTTTTTACCTCTATTACGAACTTCTGACATAGAGAAAATGCAGTTATATACTCGTGAGTGCACCGCACCTGTTACCAGAGTTATCGGATGTGGTATTGATATGATGAAAGCGAGTAAGCATCGTGCTGATATTGAGAATTCAATGAGCGAAGGTATGCTCGAAACCTTGCCTCGTCTGGAAACAAGAACAGGATATTTATCTGTATTGGCCAACGTAGCGACTTTGCTTGGTCTTTTGGGAACAATCATAGGTTTGATAAGTGCATTTACCGCGGTCGCCAGTGCTGATCCAGCGCAAAAATCCACGATGCTTTCACAAGCAATATCGGTGGCGATGAACACGACTGCTTTTGGGTTGATTGCAGCAATTCCCTTGTTGGTGTTCCATGCTCTTTTGCAAAATAAAACAGCTTCTATTGTAAGGAGCATCGAAATGGCTGCAGTCAAATTTCTAAACATCATGACGTACAATAGAGCGATTTATGCAGGCGCACAGGTTGTTGAATCTAATGACGCATCAACTAAAGAAAGCTCAAAAGAACAATAGAAAGTTTTTATAGGTAATCGTCATGCTGAAGTTTCGACACAAACCACAAGAAGATGCGGATATTGATATCACCTCGTTCATGAACCTGATGATAGTATTGGTGCCCGTAATGTTAATGAGTTTAACGTTTACACAGATTACCGTTCATGAAATAAATTTACCTGATTTGTCTGCAAGCAATATCAGCTCAGATGAAAAACCATCGCAGTTGGAAGTGTTATTGGATAAAGATGGAATCAAAGTCTTCTATCCGGGAAATGTGATGATTCAAGATATTCCAATGATAGAAGCAGAAGAGGGGGAAACTTTTGATTTTGCTCAGCTATCATTGGTTTTACAAGAAGTTAAGCTACAACTCCAGGATAAGCGTGATCTTTTACTTTTGTCGGATCCCGGTGTGGATTACCAATCGTTGGTTTCAGCCATGGATGTGGTTAAATCATATCGTACAGTAGTTGCTGCCAGTATGGTAGAAGTGGAGTTATTTCCTGAAATTTCGCTAGCCGATAGTAGTATCAAGTAAGAGTCCATTGCATGAGCTTAGAACATTCAAACTTAAATTTTGATGAAATCAGAAAGCCGGTATTTGCAACCAAGCTTAATTTGGTGGCTTTAATGGATATATTTACCATTCTGGTTTTCTTTTTACTTCTAAATGCGGGTGATAGTGATCGCCTGGAAAATGCGAAGTTCATTAAATTGCCCGAATCGAGTGCCAAGGCGGCTCCTCACGTTGAAGCAATTATTATGCTGGACGAAGACGCAATATGGTTGAACCAGGACAAGGTAGTTGAAGTTGAAGAAGTATTGAATTCGAAAGAAGAAATTATTACGCCGTTACTCGAAGCATTGAACAGTTTTACTGAAAAGAAAGGTGAGTTGTCGGTTTATGAAAAAGAAAATGGCCTTCCGGTAACGATTATGGGCGATAAAAATGTCTCATTTAGTCTATTAAAGACAGTGATGACAACGTGCAACGAATCAAATTATCGTGATATCTCATTAGCAGTGAATCGAGTTGCACCGCAGGATTTCTTATTGGGTAGCACTAGCCAGGCGGCAGATAGCCTTGTCGATCAAAAAGCATTGGCTAATAGTCAGAATCAGAAAGCAGGAGGTTAATTGTGACGACTACCACACTACAGCCTTTAGCTTTAGAACTTGAACTCCCCTGGAAGCCTTTATCAAAACAGGAAGAAGAGTTTAAGAAATGGTCGAAAAGGGCCGCAATAATCACCGTTATTATGTTTATTGTGATGCCGTTTTTACCTGTACTGGAACAGTCCTATGAAGCGCCAGAAAAAAAGCTGGTTAAAACCAAAGTTATTTTTGAAAAAACAGTAGTCAAAACAAAAAAGATAGCGACTCCGGTCAATAGAAAACCCAAGCCCAAGGAACAAGTTAAACCAAAGGTAAACCCGACAGAAAAAGCGAAGCTAGGTGGAGCTGATAAACAGTCAAATACCAAGTCTCAAACAAGAGCTAAGAGCTCTCATGGTCTGGATTCAGTTTCTAGCGAGCTAGCTGCGTTAGCAGGCAGTCTTGATGTGGCTGGAATGAAAGCAAAAAAAGTAACCACAGACAGGGCCGGCGTAGTAGCCACCGCAGATCACGAACTATTGGGTGAAAATAAAGGAGCGCAGACAACCACTGGTATTAGTATCAGTGAGGCTGCAATGAAAGGAAATGGCGCTGATTTGGCCGACCATTCTACCACTGAAGTTGCCGGAGTTGTGGGAGACGGGGTATCTGATGGACTAGTTGAAGGAAAACGAACTTTCCGAACTGGATTAAGAGATAAGGAAAGTATCAAACTAACACTTGAAAAAAATAAGGGTCCAATTTATTTATTATATTATCAAGCGTTAGAGCTGAACCCGGAAGCAAATGGTAAATTTGTATTCAGGTTTGTTATAGAGCCTGATGGAAAAGTAACCAATTTGAAACTTGTTGCAAGCGAATTGGAAATGAATCAGCTTGAGCAGAAAATATTAAATCTGATTGAGAAAATAGATTTCGGGGCGAAAGAAGTTTCTCCGACACCAACCGATTATACGTTTACATTTTTTCCTTTAGGTTAGGCTTTATCTGAAACCACACCAAATTAGCACCATCTAAAATTATTTTCGTGGATGGTGTTTTAGTTTTTTATGTATCGCGATAATAAAATTAATTTCTAGTCACAACTCACTTCTCATTTTGCGAATAAATTGAACATTGTTTGATCATTTTATGCGATCTGCGAACTCATTCCAGAAAATACATTTACAAAGAAAGAAAATAGCATCTGAAGCAATTCAGATTTTTTTGGGTGTTTAAAATGAAATCAATAAAATTAACAATCCGAACTTTAATATCCGTCGCGTTACTAGCAGTCGTGATTTCTGGCTGTAAGACGAGTTCTGACGATGAGTCCGAAGCAGAGCAGGCTTCAAATGGTTCGAGTTCAACTATTGAGCAATCGGGGGACAAGGTACCATTTGCGTTTGTTTCACGTTCCGTCGAAGCTCATTCTACAATGCTGGAAAATATTTATACGGACATGGCGTCGGATATTTACCAGTCACCTGTTGAATTGCTATCACCGTATCGTTCATTTTCGGGAGCTAAACTAATCGTTCGAACTGGGCTGGAAAGTAATAGCGAGGAGTCGGAAATTTTAAACAGTTACTTCGGTTCCTCAGATTATGACGTTAAGGATTTATCTGTTTCTCCAGACGGAACGCAGTTAATTTTCGCCGCTCATGGACCTGAGACAAGCGCTACTGATTTCACCTGGAATATTTATATATATAATTTTACAAACAAATCATTACGTCGAGTTATTGCAAATGACGCGATAGCTAACGCTGGAGAGGATACTAATCCTGTTTTTACTCATGATGGCAATATTGTATTCTCTTCGGATCGTGACGCAGGCGACCCTGCCAACCCCAGACGTTATGAAGACTTAATTGGCGACACTTGTGAAAAAATCGATCCGGTGGCCAATCCTTCTCTTTTGCATCGCATGGAAAGTAACGGAAACAATATTATTCAGTTAACCTATGGTTCCACAAACAATGATATTAGTCCTGTTCGTCTGAATGATGGACGAATTGCTTTTCTACGTTGGGAGACCACGACCAACCTTGCTAGTCAGTGTGATGATAGCGCAAGTAAATCGATCCTGAAGAACTACACTCAAAGCAAAACGAGTGGTATTGAGCAGGCTACTTTATGGGGAAGCTCTACTTATTGCGAGTTAACAAAGCAAACTGAACAAGGTTCGGTCATGGTGACTCATCACTACAAATTGTTAACGATTGATGCCAATAGTAAAGCGATGCAGCAGCTTTATCAGACTTCGACCGCGAGTGCTTCGGATGAGGCATTTCTTTCTCTGGATCATTTACTTCAGGGAGAAGATGGTAATCTTTATTCGATCGTTTCTCATGCTTTTAATCCTGTGCTGGGAGGAGGAATAATAAAGCATCGACCCGTACAGGGTGTTTCCGGAGATTCAATCTTCTCAGAGTTTTCTCCAGAGTCAATGATGACACCGGAAGTAGACCTTTATCCAGGCCAACTATCCGATAGTGGATGGTTTGCGTCTTTTGCTCCTTACCGCGATAGCTCTTCTCGATTTTTAGTGAGCAAAGCTCAATGTGTGATGGTTGATAACTCAGGTGTCAGTTATTTCTGTAATGATCCTGTCGCTAACGGCGAAATGGACATAGCGTATGGTATCTGGATGTACGATCCATCAAATGAGAGTAGCTTACCGGTTGTAAAGGTGAGAAATGACCGGGTGTTTAGCGAAATAGCCATTAGCTTACCGCAACAATCAGCAGACCTTACTTTAAATCCATTTAATGCCAACTTCATTGACAATGCCGATGGTACAAAAATAGTTTGTGAGTTTGATAATAAACCGCCAGTCGCCAACGCCGGCAATGATCTCAATGGCATAATTGAAACTCAGTATACATTTAACGCTTCGCAGAGTATCGACCCTGATGGTGATGAACTTTCTTATCAGTGGAAGATTGTTGATAAACCTGATTCAAGCTCAGCTCAATTAGTCAATGCGAATAGCATGAGCCCTAACTTTACTCCGGATGCTATCGGACAGTACCAGTTCGAATTAATTGTAAGCGATGGAAAACTGGATAGTGAACCGGACTATCTTGTATTGACAGCCATTGACAATAACAGGGCTCCAGTGGCTAACGCAGGAAATGATCAAAATGTCACTATTGGATCTCTGGTAAATATGGATGGAACTGCTAGTAGCGACCCCGATGGTGACTCTTTAAGCTACCAATGGACTTTCCTGAAGAAGCCTGCCAATAGCAATGTTCAGCTTAATAATTCGACATCAGGCAATCCTGCTTTTACTCCTGATATGGTGGGCAATTATCAAGTCCAGTTGATCGTCAATGACGGCAAGCTGGATAGCGCCGCAGATACAGTCAATATAAATGTTGATACGCCACCTAACCAGGCACCAACCGCTAATGCAGGTAGGGATCAGTCGGGTGAACCAGGAACTGTATTTACCTTAAACGGAGCCGCTAGTAGTGATCCTGACGGTGATGCATTAACTTATCGTTGGAGTATTCAATCCAAGCCGGGAAGTAGTAACGCAGTGCTAGTCAATGCGAATTCTGTAAGTCCGGGTCTAACTCCGGATGTTGAGGGTGACTATGTTATTCAATTGATAGTCAATGACGGACAGGTTGATAGTAACCTCGATACTACGGTGATATCTGCGAGCAAAACTAATCACGCGCCAACCGCCAATGCGGGTGCGGATCAAAGTGGTGTTAAGGGAGATACTTTTGTTCTTGATGGAAGCGCAAGCTCAGACTCTGATGGAGACCAGCTTACTTTTACCTGGATGTTAATGACCAAGCCAGCCACCAGCAATAGCTCGTTGATCAATGCAAACAGTGTCAGTGCAACTCTGGTTGCTGATGTTGAAGGTGATTACCAGGTTCAGTTAACAGTGAGCGATGGAGAGTTTTCTTCAACAGATATAGCTTTAGTTAAAGCTGAAAAGTTGAACCAGAAACCAACCGCCGACGCCGGGGTGGATATCAGCGGTAAAGTTAATGATGTCATTTCTCTTGACGGTTCACGTAGTAGCGATCCCGATGGTGATGCGCTGACTTACAGCTGGATATTAACTGATTTTCCTGAAGGGACGGTAGCAGTCATTAATAATGCAGATACAGTTAATCCAACTCTTGTGCCAACAGTAGCCGGTAACTATGTTGCTCAATTAACAGTTAATGATGGAAGCCTTGATAGTGAGCCTGATAGCGTGACCATTACCGTAGAGCAGGTGGAAAACTCTATTCCTGTTGCGGACGCTGGTGCAGACCAAACCATTAAACTGGCGGACTCTGCAATTCTCGATGGTTCTGGAAGCCATGATCCTGATGGTGATTCTTTGACTTATCAATGGTCGATCATCGATTCGCCAGAAGGTAGTGTGGCTGCATTAACCGACCCAACAAGCGACGCTCCCTTATTTACTCCCGACAGAGTGGGAAGCTATGTCATTCAGCTTATTGTTAATGACGGTCAGAACTCAAGTGCGCCCGACAATATGACTTTAAATGTTGAAGTTGATAATCATGCACCTGTTGCTGATGCCGGAGCTGATCAACTGCACTCTGGTGTGGATGACACATTAAAGCTTGACGGTTCGGGCAGTTATGACCCTGATGGCGATAATCTAAGCTACACCTGGTCGGTAAGTTCACCTGCTGATGCGAGTTTAAATTTCTCTGATGTCAATGCTGTTGCGCCTGAAGTAAAAATAACTCAAGACGTAATCTATGTCATTAAGTTGGTGGTTAGTGATGGTGTTAGTGAATCTGAAGATTTTGTAGAGTTAAGTCCGTCAAATATTAAACCTGTTGCAGTTATCGAAGCTTCACCGGTTGCTGAAATTGCACAAACGATTACCCTTGATGGCTCAAAAAGTTTTGATGTTAATGGTGATCCGCTGACTTATCACTGGGCAATTGTTGAAAAGCCGAATGATAGCCAGACTAATTTGTCGAGTGCGACCGAAGTACAGCCAGAGGTCACTTTTGATATAGCGGGCAGTTATACGTTTGAACTAATAGTAAACGATGGTTTAATGGATAGTGATGTATCAATAAAAAGTATAACTGTTTCGGATGAGTCAATTAATCATGCGCCGATCGCTGTTGCCGGAAATGATGTAAGCGTTGGGGCTAACACCAAGGTTGAGCTGGATGGAAATGCTTCTTATGATCCAGATGGCGATGCTATTACCTATCATTGGGACTTAATTCATAAGCCTGATGGTAGTGAAGCTACTCTTTCTTCCAGTTCCAGTGCGACCCCTTCAATATTTATCGACAAGCTGGGAGATTATGTTGTCCAGTTAGTGGTAAATGATGGAGAGTTAGATAGTGTTGCCGATACGCTTCTGATTACCAGTAAAAATCTACCACCGGTGGCAATAGCCGGGTTGCCATTTGAGGTTACGTTAGGCAATAAAATTATCGTAGATGGTTCTGCCAGTTATGACCCGGATGGAGACTACATTCACTATCAGTGGTCAATGCTCTCTGCGCCGGAAGGAAATCAGGAAGTGCTGATGAATACAGGAGCGGTAAGAGCCTGGCTCCGTCCTCAAATTGCCGGAACCTACGTCTTTCAGCTGATAGTTAATGATGGTGTACTTTATAGTGAGCCGGACACAGTTGTGGTGACTGTTGTTGCCGAAGATGATTGTGACGACAATGATGACGTCGATATTGTTCTGTCAAAAGACAAATTGTGGCCGCCTAATCACAAAATGCATGCTATTGATTATACTTTAATCACCGGTGTATGCAGCGGAGGTTGTAATGTAGCCAGCGGTACCATAGAAGTTTGGTCGGATGAAGCAGAGCAGTCTGATACCGGCGATAGCAGTGGTCGCTTTGCTCCAGATTATATCGAAGGCGATGGTCTTCTTTATCTTCGTGCTGAACGACAAGGAAATGAAGATGGCCGCGTCTATCTGGTGATTGCTCGTGTTAGCAATAATGGTGTGCCTGTAGGCTTTGCCTGTAATGCAGTAGTCGTACCTAAAAGTATTAGTCAGCAACATATCGCAGATGTTCGTGCTCAAGCAGCTGAAGCGGTTGAATATTGTAGGTCCTTTAGCGCAGCACCTTCAGACTTTGTTAAACACGGTGAGAGTGTTCCAATAGGACCAAAAGGTTTCTAGCCAGAGAGCCTTCGATAGATAAAAGACCGGGTGCAATCGCACCCGGTTTTGGTTTCGAGGTTTGCTAGCCAGTTTAAGGCTGGTTTGGCATTTTTTATTGCTTAACTTTCATCAAGGTGTAGCTTTAAGAAGTCACTCGAGGTAACGACACCGACCAAATGTTCGTCTTTAACTACGGGGATACACCCATTTCTATTTTCTCGGAGTAACCTTGCTGCTTCTCCGACGCTGTCGTCAGAAGAGCAGGTGGCAGGATTGGCACTCATTAAGGACTCTACATCCTGGGACTTTTCAAAGTGCTCTAGTTTGTCAAAGCCTCGACGATTTATAATTTTGATTGCGTTGGCCAGAAGTGACTTCTGAGTGATCATTCCTATTAGCTTGCCGGAGTCAATGTCTTTGACAGGTAAGTGACGGATTTTATGCTCTGACATGAGATTTCTTGCCTTATTCACATTCGCATGCTGAGAAGTGAATATAGGATTACGGGTCATTATTGTTTCTATCTTAATCATTTCGCCGTTCCGTTTGACAGGAGCTTGTCCCAGTAAGGGGCTAAGATTTAACTAAGTATAGAACAGATATAAAAAAACCGGCTTAGTGGCCGGCTTTTTTACAATTTTGGAAAGTTACGCTGATTGAGAAGCTGTTTCTAGCTCTTCCTTCATAGTCGTATGATCGTCACCCTCAGCACCATGCATCCAGTGAACAAGCTTATCCGCCATCAAAAAGAGAATTATCGCAGAAACTACTGAAGTTATGGCTATGCCCGAAAAGATAGACATTGCATTATTGATCATATCTGCTTCAGTTCCGGCGCCATGGCCACCACCAACAAGCGAGCCAACAAAACCAGCAACATAGTTTGCCAGCCCAGTATAGAAGAACCAAACACCCATCAATAATGAAGCGAGTCTAAGGGGAGCTAGTTTAGTCACCATAGAAAGTCCAATAGGAGATAGACAAAGTTCGCCCATTGTATGGAAGAAATATGCGCCTACTAACCAAAACATACTTGTTTTGATTGAAGGGTCGCCGCCTTGCTCTAATACCGCACCAACCATGAACAAGAAGCCAACTCCGAGAAGGATAAGGCCTAGTGCAAATTTAACTGGTGAATTAGGTTCTTTCGGGCCCATTTTTACCCACAAAGCAGCAAAGATTGGCGCTAAAATCACTATAAACATTGGGTTTAAAGATTGGAACCAGGTAGTAGGAACTTCCCAGCCATCAAACATATCAATGCTTCGATCTGTAAACTGATTAGTATAGATATTCATTAATCCGCCAGCCTGTTCAAAGCCTGCCCAGAAAATGATGGTAAATACACCTAAAATTAGAATAACTTTGATTCTGTCAAATTCTTCTTTTGTTAAAGGTTCTTTCTTACTTGAGTCTACTTGTCGCTGCTTGCTTAATGCTGCTGCAGGAACTTTACCAATATTACCCAGAAGTTTTTGAGCAAAGACTAGCTGGATCACCAAGCTCAAAAGCATACCAATACCGGCAGTTATGAAGCCTACTTGCCAGGTACCATCAAAAGCTGCGACAACGCTACCCACAACAATAGCAGAAGCCCAGGCTCCGACATTTATACCCATATAGAAAATGGTGAAGGCGCCATCTCTTCTGTGATCTCCTTCTTGATAAAGATCGCCAACCATTGTTGAAATATTGGGCTTGAAAAGTCCGTTACCTGCAATCAGTAGGGCAAGTCCAATATAAAACACTGTTTCTTCCATACCCGGGAACCAGGCGTGAGGAGTACCAAGTGTGAACTGGCCCGCTGCCATCAAGGTACCACCAAGAATAATCGACTTTCTTTGACCCAAAACATTATCGGCAATCCAACCACCAATAAGAGGGGTCAAATAAACCAGCATAGTAAAAGTACCATAAAGCTCAAGCGCATCGGCATTTGACCAACCCAAACCTTGTGCGGTATCTGTCAGATAAAGTACGAGAATAGCGCGCATCGCGTAATAACTAAATCTCTCCCACATCTCTGTAGTGAAGAGCAAGAACAGCCCTTTCGGATGTCCGAGGAATTCCCCCTTTGGAACATTAGTCGACATTAATTAAGACTCCTATCTAATCGTGTTTTTATATTCTGTCTGTCCATTTTTATCGTTATATGTAACAGATTCTTATAATTGGCCAACAGGCCTGCTAAACCCGGAGGCCTGGCTCCAGAAAGTTATTCAGCGGCTTTTATACCGCGAATAGGGGGCCGCTGACAAGTGAAGTTTTGACGAAGAAGCACTAAAATTTCTATTAACCTTATGAAAAGTATGATTATTTCCAAGCTTGTCCGGCCAGAATTAGGGAACATTGAATTTTGTAAGAATTGCTCAGAACATCTATTTTGACCCAAAATTCGAAGGAAAATATGATCTTTTAAGGTACAATACCGGCATTTTCATCAGAAGGGACAAAATAGTGACTTTTCTTGCGTGCAGAATAGACAAAACAGAGCATGGTGTGAAACATCAGCTGGTGCAGATGCCATTGGAAGACCTGTGTGAAGGTGAGGTAGTTATTCGGGTCCATTACTCCGGAGTCAATTATAAGGATGCACTGGGAGCTACCGGACGAGGCCAGATTCTTAAGCAATTTCCGCTCAATGGCGGAATTGATTTGGCTGGAGTCGTAGAAACCTCAGTTGACGCTCGTTTTCAGCCAGGAGATGAAGTGTTGGTTAATGGTTGCGGTCTGGGTGAGAGCCACGATGGAGGCCTTGCCGAAATGGCAAGAGTCCCTGCGGACTGGGTTATTCCGGTACCACATGGACTAACAATGAAAGAGTGCATGGTGTTAGGTACTGCCGGCTTTACCGCAGGTCTTGCGATTCATCGAATGCAGGAGAACAATCAATCCATTGATAAAGGCCCGATAGTCGTTACTGGTGCGAGCGGTGGTGTAGGTTCAATCGCTGTCGATATGCTGTCTCAATTAGGATACGAGGTGGTTGCTCTGAGCGGTAGAAGAGAGTTTGACGAGTATTTATCGGAACTGGGGGCAAGCAAGGTTTGTTCTCCCGAAAGTCTGGAACTGGGGAAACGTCCATTAGAAAAAGGTCTCTTCGGAGGAGTTATTGATAATGTCGGTGGCGAATTGCTTGCTCAACTGATTGCACATACTAATTTATGGGGTAATGTAGCAAGTATTGGACTAGCTAGCGGGCATCGGTTAGACACAACTGTCTTTCCATTTATATTAAGAGGCGTCAGTGTTCTCGGTGTGAGTTCAACAAATTGTCCAATGCCATTAAGAAGAGCCATATGGAATAAAATGGGTGATAGTTTGAAGCCAAAGCACCTGGATAAAATATTAACTGAGACGGTAGCCCTCAAAGATGTATCCTCGGTATTCGATGCGTTACTTGACAGACAAAAACATGGTCGAATAGTAATTGATTGTCGTTAAGTTGAACTTGTTGTGCATCATTTACTGTTTTCCTATTAATAAAGTTTGAATAAATATAAGCGTGTAATTATGAAAAATCAGTTAGCGACTATTGTCGACAAGTTACAATCTAAACCTAAATGGCTTAGAGGTTGGTTGTTAGATTTTGCGTTGGGCTCAACTATCAAATTTATCGGTACCGCTGGTTTGCATTGTGAACAGCTGACTCAGGAAAGGGCAGTTTTTTTTCTGAAGAACAGAAAGAAAGTTCAAAATCATATTGGCACTGTGCATGCTGCGGCAACCAGCCTGGTTGCGGAAACTGCTAGCGGTATGGTAGTGGGAATGAATATTCCTGACGATAAAATTCCGGTACTTAAAACAATGCATATCGATTATGTCAAACGTTCGACGGGAAACCTTAGAGCTGTTGCTTCGATCAGTAAAGAACAGATAGAAAAGCTGCACATGGAAGAGAAAGGCGATACTGTTATCAAGGTAGTTGTTACCGACGATGCAGGTGTAGAGCCAGTTGAGTGTCAAATGATCTGGGCATGGGTGCCTAAAGTTAGAAAGTAACAAGTTATAAGTAATAAACCTTAATCATCAAGTAATTGGTTTGAAAGAAGTAAGCAGATGCAAGTATATTTAACCGCTCTAGGTTGTCGTTTAAACGAAGCTGAGTTACAAACATGGGCTGACGAGTTTAGAGCCTTTGGCGGCCACATCACCAATGATTTACAAACCGCAGATTTAATGGTGATTAATACCTGTGCAGTCACCAGTGAAGCAGCGCGTAAGTCAAGACAGACAATTCGCAAGCTTCATCGAAAAAATACCAGGGCAAAACTTGTCGTCACCGGGTGTTATGCATCTTTGGAAAAAGAGCAGGCACAAGAGTTATTGGGTGTCGATATGGTGGTTGGCAACGCGGACAAGAAAAAGCTTCCAGAACTTGCTAAAGAAATTGTTGAGTGGTCTTCAATGCCTTATGCGGCGACAGAGCCCGAAGAGACAGCTCTTTTTGTTCGAAATAAGGAAAGAGCCTTTATAAAAATTCAGGATGGTTGCCGGTATAGATGTACATATTGCATTGTCACGGTAGCTAGAGGAGATGAACAAAGCAGAACCATTGATGATATCGTTGCTGAAGTTAATCGATTGCAAACCAGCGGCGTACAGGAAATTGTGCTTACCGGCGTTCACGTTGGAGGCTATGGTTCTGATTTGGAAGTTTCGTTGTATGAACTGGTTAAGGCTATTCTCGAACAGACTCAAATTCCTAGAATTCGATTTGCCTCGGTAGAACCCTGGGACCTGCCAGAAAATTTTTTCGAACTATTCAAAAATCCGCGGTTGATGCCACATATGCATCTGCCTATACAAAGTGGAAGTAATCGAATATTAAAAAAAATGTCTCGACGCTGTAAGTCTGAAACTTTTTTATCTCTTGTTGAAGCTGCGAGAAAGGTCGTTCCTGAGTTCAATGTAACAACTGATATCATCGTCGGATTCCCCGGAGAGACTGAAGATGATTTTGAACTTTCAAAAAAGATTATTAGTCAGGCAAACTTTGGACATGTTCATATTTTTTCCTATTCGGACAGAGAAGGTACCAAAGCCGCCAGATTGCCCGATAAAATTGACAACGAAAC
This sequence comes from Aliikangiella sp. G2MR2-5, assembly GCF_015687155.1. Lineage (GTDB taxonomy): Bacteria > Pseudomonadota > Gammaproteobacteria > Enterobacterales > Kangiellaceae > Aliikangiella. The sequence continues at coordinate 997,945 of NZ_JADPQF010000001.1, forward strand.
CAAAAAGGCGCGTAGTCGAGAGTTACATCAGTTGGCAACTATCGAAAAAATCAAATCGATGAAATCGGTAGTTGGTGACGTACAACAGGTGTTATGGGAAGGAACGACTCAAAGAAGCGAAGAGGGAGTTTATCGCGTTTTTGGACATACTGAAAATTATCACAAAATTATGCTTGAGCTGGAACAGCCGATCAATATTGCGAATCAAATCACTGAATGTAAAATTGAAGGCTTTAGCGAGGAAATAAACTGTTTAGTTGCTACATTGGTAAATCCTGAGTCAATTCAAAGCGATCAGTTATTTATCACTCAAGTTGAATAATCGTACCACCAGCTTTTAAGCATAATGATTAATTTATTGTAGTTTGCGACTATCGGGATTTAATAATGAATGAGACTACTAGGAAAGAAATTATCAATACCAGCTGGGAAGTTCATCATATTGTAGAAGAAAGCTACCTGAGTCATCCGTCAAGTAAAGGAGATGACGACTGGCTTGAAAAACAAAGAATACTCCTGGCTGATATGGCTATTCATTTATTACAAACAGCAATTAAGCCTGGAAATATTGAGCTCGATAAGCTCAAGAACAACCTTCATGCAATCCTGATGATTTCTGATCAGTTTTTACCTGAAGCGGAATTGAAGAAAGCGACCAATAAATTATATATGGAAACCTCTATTAATTCGGCTTGCTAGCCTATTATTTCAGTTATTTCAGTTATTTCAGTATTGTTAATCAATCAGCAGGCTTTATCGCCACTTCAATTGGTTTTCGCCGTTAGTGGACGTTTAAACATATTGAGATGAAGCTTTTTCAACGTCCATCATTTCTTTTAAGAAGCTTTGGTGAAGCTTGCCTGTTTCTTCTGTAATTCCGTATTGTTTCAAGTGAGTCTCATAGTCAAAAGCAATTTTCTTCAATCGCGGAACACCGCAATAGGCTGTTGCGCCATGAAGTTTATGGACTTGTTGTTTAAGCGTTTCCAGGTCATTACCATCCAATGCAAGGTCGGTTTTATCCCTTGCTTCGTCGAAGCTAGCAACAAGCATTGTTAGCATGTCTTTCGCCAGATCTTCTTTCTGGTTCGCAGCCTTAAGACTTAACTCCCAATCAATTGCAGAATTAGAGTTTTTTATCGCTTTCTTTTCAACTGTTTCTTTATCATTATTCTTAACTGGGGAGGCATTTGGTATAAGTCTTTTACGTGTCCACTGCTGTATGGTATCTTCAAGCTGCTCCTGACTGATAGGCTTGGTAAGGTAGTCGTCCATACCTTCCGCCAATAATTTTTCTCGCTCGCCTTTCATAGCGTGTGCAGTTAAAGCGATTATTGGTGTTCGTGCTTTGTTGTTCTTCATTTTCCTGATATGACGAGTCGCTTCTATGCCGTCCATTTCAGGCATTTGTATATCCATAAAAATAAGATCAAATTCTGCTTTCTCGCAGGCATTTACCGCTTCCTTACCGTTAGAAGCCAAAGTGGTTTCTACATTGTATTCCGACAATAACTCGGCAAGCAGTTTAAGATTGGCTTCATTATCGTCTACACACAATATGCTGGAGTTACCTGATTCCAGATTATTGAGCTGTTTCTCTTTGTCATCGAAGCTAATACTTTTGTGTTTGCCGATTTCAAACCAGTCGAATAGCGCACTATAAAAGTTCTTTCTAATGATGGGTTTACATAGATAGTTATCAATACCCAGCTTTGAGTATTGCTGAATGACCGAGTCGTCTGAGCTATTAATTAGTATGGCTACCGGACAATCCAGAGCACTTGATATTTCTCTTAACTGAGAGAACTCAGCCTGGTATTCGTTTGCAGGATATCCACCGATTAGTATAAGATGAACTGTTTTATTCTGACGATTATTTAAGTTCGCCAGCTCTATCAGTGAAGGTAAGTCATCTGCTGTCTCAACTTTTGAATTCCATCGAGTAAGAAGATGTTGTGTCGCTAATTGGGAAACGCGGTTGTAATCATGTAGGAGTACTCGTCTACCGGGGAAACCAAAGTCGACTTTCTTGTTATCGTCTCTATCCTTGTCAAGCTGAAGAGTGAACCAGAAGGTTGAGCCAACGCCTTCTTCACTTTCCAGTCCTATTTTGCCGTTCATTGATTCTACAAGCTTCTTACAGATAACCAAACCAAGGCCTGTGCCTCCAAATCGTCTGGTGGTAGAAGTATCCGCTTGGGTAAATGCCTGGAAAAGTACCTTTTGTTGTTGTTTTGACAGACCAACGCCAGTATCGGTTACGTTTATTTTGAGAGTTACCGATTGTGGAGTATCGTCTTCCAGCATAACCCTGATTTGAATACTTCCTTGTTGGGTAAATTTAATTGCATTGTTGGTTAAGTTGGTAAGAATCTGAGAAATTCTGACTGAATCACCCAGTAGGTGTTCAGGAACATCCTGATAGATGATACCTATTAGTTCGACACTTTTAGCTTGTGCTGCCGGCCCCAGAAAGTTTAGTACTTCATCAACACAATCGCTGATATTAAGAGACCGCTTTTCTAAAGCCATCTTGCCTGCTTCGATTTTGGAGAAATCGAGAATGTCATCGATAATAGAAAGAAGGTTGGTAGCGGATTTCTTGATGGTATTGAGGTGATCCGTTTGTTTATCAGTCAGATCAGTGCGAAGTAATAAATTGGTGAATCCAATAACACCGTTCATTGGCGTTCGGATCTCATGACTCATGTTGGCAAGAAACTCTGACTTAACTCGACTAGCCTCCAATGCTTGCTTTCGCGCCATATCCAGCTCGACGTTTTGTAGCTCAAGAGCTTCATTGGTTTCGTGAAGATCGGCTGTCGCTTGTTCGACCGCTTGTTGCATTTCTTCAGTCGCTTCATAAATGGACTGACTCATGTCGTTAAAACCGTCAACCAGCGTTTTAAGCTCGCCTGTCGCTTGAGATTTAATTGCTACTTTAAGCTGACCTTCTTTTATTCGTTTTACCGCTGATGCTAGTTGAATAATAGGAATTGTTATCGAGCGCGCCATTCCTTGTGCGAGAGCACCGCCAAGCCCAAGTCCAATTACCAGAATAACCAGCGCGGTTGCTACAGTTTGATATTGTCGTAGTTTGGCGTTTTTAACAGTCAAATAAACCGCTACATAGCCCAGCTTTGGTGAGGCTTTGGGGGCCAACCCGTAGCGAAGGTTTTCTCCGGGATCTGGTCGTGTCAGAATAGGGGCGCGAACAATAATTCCGCTCTCCAGCTCTTCCGTTAATGTTTGCTCTGGCAAACTATCAGACCTGTATGCGAGTAGGTCAATAAGTTTGGGAGTGCCGGACTTGGCAAACATCATGTTGCTTTTGTCGTAAATTGCAACTGCGAGAATATCGTCATCTCCATCACGTGCATTACTAACAAGTCGATCAAGTGCTATCGAGTTAGCAGACAAAACAGAATACTCCGCCGTTTGCGCAAGGTAATTGGCAATTGTCTGACCTCGCTCCTTGAGCGATACGTCTAAGTCATGCATGCGAGTTGCAATAAAATAGATGCCCATGACCAGGGCTACCAACCCGGTTGGTATCAAGGCGAGCAGAATGACTCGTGCTTGTATCCCCCAGTTATTCATTCTCTTCCTTTAAGTTTTGTTTTCGAATCGTGAGTGCGAGCTGATTCTGCTCGGTCCAACCTGTTTTTCAAAGTATTTGCGTCAATATTGGTAAGTCCCAACATATTGGCAATATGCTTATTTACCTTTACATCAAAGCCGGTGGCAAAATGAGGTTCAGGTCTTTTTTCCTCGAGACAAATTGATTTTAGTTCAGATGCAGCCTCAATTGCCAGTGTAACTGTTGGCGTGTAAATAGCAGCAAAAGCACCTTGTTCGACACTTTTTAATTGATTACCAATCATTATCATATTTTGTTTATGCGCTTTCAGTACTACACCTGCAATATGCTTTTCTCCAAAAAGTGCATTGTTATTGCTAAGTAACAACACCTGATGTTCATCAGGGTCTTGCAAGTTGGTGATAAACTGCTCGGTCGGATCGTGAGCAGAAAGTAACTTGAAATCCAGTGACAACCCCATACTTTTAGCCTGTTTTCTAAATTCTGGTAGATAATACATATCTGACTTATTAAACAGTCTCAAAACCTTTTTTAGTCCGGGTTTGGTTACTTGTGCGAGTGTAAGCTGTCTTTGGAAAGTCTGCTCTTCGTAAATGCCACTAATATAGAGAGACAAATTTGCATAGACTCGATGGTATTTCTCAAGCAGATGTGCAGGAGCATAAGTTGCAAAAACGGGAACTTCTGCTCTTGCTTTCATCGTTCTGGAGAGAGTATTGGTGCCAATTGTCATAACACAACTTATATCGGTATCGAGCAAGCTTTCCAGCAGGTAAGGGGAAAATCGACGGATATCAACTGTTTCAATTTTTAACTCGGATAGCCTGTCGCTACTCTGCTGCTTAAAATTTTCAAGGAATCTGATTTGCTCATCGCTCAGTTCTTGATGCAATACAAGAAGAAGTCTGTTAGTCGCAGGTTGCTGGTCAGCGGCATGCGATTCCTCCGCGGAAAATGCAGACATAAAGAGAGGTAATAAAAGGCAGAGATAGCTCAAAAAACGACCAGTTTTTCTCATTTATCGGGATTCTCTTCAAAAACACGTCTTTAATGTTAAGTTAGTAGCCGGATTCTTCTGACGGTAAAGGTTTCTTCAGAAGTTGTATCTTGTGCGAAATAATGATTATAAATCAATAGATTATTTAATTATTGCACATTTTGTTATCGACTATACTAAGCTAGGACAGGAAATCAATCTAATGTTTTGATTTTTTTCTTTGTATGAATGAATTCTTCAACTTTTTTGCCCAGAAGTCAGTATAATGGCGCGCCTGATATAGGGATAATCTCCCATTTTGAATTCAAATTAATGATTGTAGTAAAACATGGCTAGAAGAAATCGTAGAAAACAAGTTCCTACTGAACCGGTGACCGTTGAAATTGAAAGCCTGTCGCATGAAGGGCGTGGTGTAGGTCGAATAAATGGTAAAACCATATTCGTTGACGGCGCGCTGGCAGGTGAAACCGTTGAAGCGCAATACATATATCAGAGGGGAAAGTTTGATGAGGCGAAAACCCTTAACGTTATTTCAGCCAGTCCTGACAGAGTTGAGCCTCCGTGTGAGAATTTTGCGGTTTGTGGTGGTTGTAGCATGCAACATTTGTCTAGTGCAGCACAGATTCAGCATAAAGAATCGATTTTAAAGGAACAGCTTGCCCATTTTGCGAAAACTGAACCAGAAGAATGGTTAGAACCTTTACAGGCAGAGCTTCTGGCATACCGTAGAAAAGCTCGCCTGGGTGTTCGCTATGTAATGAAAAAGGAACGTACCTTAATTGGTTTTAGAGAAAAGTACTCAAATTTCCTGGCTGATATCGACCATTGTCCGGTGTTGGTTAAGCGCGTATCAGATATTCTAATGCCATTGAGTGAGCTTATCGATAGTTTGCAGATCAGGCAATTTATCCCTCAGATTGAGGTCGCGAACGGTGACGACAAAACCGCGCTAATCGTTCGCCATTTAAAGCCTATGCCGGAAGAAGATTGCGTAAAGTGGGTTGAATTTGCTAAAGAACACGGTTTAGTCGTTTATCTTCAACCTAAGGGGCCAAAAACGGTTCACCGAATATGGCCGTTAGATGATGAAGAATCACAGCTAAGCTATCGTCTTCCTGAGTTTAATGTTGAATTACTTCAGGAGCCTCTGGATTTTGCACAGGTTAACGCAAGTATTAACCGAAAGATGGTCCCTTATGCGATTGAACTACTCGATGTACAACCAGAAGATAGAGTGCTCGATTTATTTTGTGGATTAGGCAATTTCACTATTCCATTAGCAACTCGTGCAAAAACGGTTGTTGGTGTAGAAGGTGTTGATGAAATGGTTGCTCGTGGTAAACAAAATGCTAAACACAATCAGCTGGACAACGTTGAGTTTTATCAGGCGGATCTGACTAAAAACCTGGAGGAAGAAACCTGGGTGAATCGGGATTACAACAAAGTATTGATTGATCCGGCTCGTAGTGGTGCGCTGGAAGTAATTGAAAATATTGTGAAGTTTAATCCGGAAAAAATAGTTTATGTTTCCTGTAACCCGGCAACACTCGCAAGAGATACCGGCGAACTGGTTAATCGGGGTTACAAGTTGAAAAAGGCCGGGGTAATGGATATGTTTCCCCATACTACGCATGTCGAGTCAATAGCATTATTTGAGAAGTAACCGGATTTGAGAAGTAACCGGGCATAAGCAAACCAATTACTTCTCAAAGCTCAATGCCATCAAAAGTCTAACGTTACTGAGAGGCAGTCCAGAAACAAATGGTTAAAGTCTACGATATCAAAACACCAGTCGGTATAGAAGATGAAAACTTTGACACCTGGTGTCAGTCAATCAGACCTGAAAGTGAGCCAAACCGAGATGAGCTTTGGGCTTCGATGGTTAAACTTATTGCACAGATCAAACATGATACTGACAAGGCAAATGTAGACGCAGAAAATAAAAAAGAGAAAACCACTCATAAAACCTTAAAAGAACTGTTGGCGGAAGGTTTTGAAATGGCCAATATTCTTTCATCGCTTAATGCCAACAGCGGAACACTTATTTCGGCTATTCTCTACCCATTGGTTCAGCATTCATTGCTGACTCTCGATCAAGTAAGCAATCATTGTCCACCTCGAATAGTGACGCGAATAAAAGGGGTTGCGACTATGGATGCAATCCGCTCACTGCAAAGCGATATGAGTCACAATCAGGATGCATCGCATATCGACAACCTGAGAAAGATGTTGCTTACCATGGTTGATGATGTTCGAGTCGTGTTGATCAAGTTGGCTGAGCGCTTGTATTTATTGCGAAAGGCAGCTAAATCTTCTGAAGAAAACCGTTATTTAATTGCACGTGAAGTAAGTGACGTTTATGCGCCTCTGGCGAATCGACTTGGAGTCGGTCAGATTAAATGGGAAATGGAAGATCTGGCTTTTAGAATTCTGCGTGAAGATGATTACAAGAAAATAGCTAAGAACCTGGCAGAAAAACGAACTGATCGAGAAGTTTATGTTAAGAACGTTCTATCGATTATAAAAATATCGTTGGATGAACTGGGCGTAGAAGCTGACCTTCAAGGTCGGGCAAAGCATATTTATTCTATCTGGAAGAAGATGCAAAGAAAAGATGTGGGCTTTGAAGAAATCTACGATGTTCGAGCAGTGAGAGTACTCGTACCTAAAGTTCAGGATTGTTATTCGGTATTAGGCGTCGTTCACGGACTCTGGAAACATATTCCAAAAGAGTTCGACGATTATATCGCTACTCCCAAAGAGAATGGTTATCGCTCCTTGCACACGGCTGTCGTTGGACCTGAAGGTAAAACGCTCGAGATTCAAATAAGAACCTTCGATATGCATCAGGAGTCCGAATTAGGGGTTGCTGCACACTGGAAATACAAAGAGGGTAAAGGTGCTCCGAGTGATGGTTATGAAGCAAAAATTGCCTGGTTGAGACAGTTGTTGGAGTGGCAGGACGAATTAACCGAGTCAGCCGATCTGGTAGAAGAGTTTAAAAACCAGGTTCTCGAAGAGCGAATCTACGTTTTTACGCCTCAAGGCAAGTTGATTGATTTACCAAAAGGATCCACCGCAGTCGACTTTGCCTATCGAGTGCACACAGAAGTAGGCCACCGGTGTCGTGGGGCTAAAGTGAATGGACGTATAATACAATTAACCGAGCCTCTGGACACAGGACAGCGGATCGAAATCCTTACTGCTAAGTCGGGGGGACCAAGCCGCGACTGGTTAAGTGAACACAAAGGATACATTCGGTCATCGCGTGCGCGCTCAAAGGTTCATCAATGGTTTCGTCACCAGGATAAAGATAAGAATGCTGCCGCTGGAAAACAGCTTATTGAGAAAGAACTACAAAAGCATAATATTAAAAATGTAGATTTCGACCAGGTGGCCCGGCACTTTAATTACAATAAAGTGGATGAGTTGTATGCTGGTATAGGTAGTGGCGACAAAGGTCTGCATCAGGTTCTGAACCAGATCCGCTCATTGCAGTCGAATGAGCCTAAAATTGATCGCAATACTGTTATTAAAAAGACGCCGAAAGTAGGTAAACGTACTGCCTCCAGCGATATTCTGGTTGAAGGTGTTGGCAATTTGCTCACGCGAATGGCGGGATGTTGTAAGCCTGTTCCCGGCGATGAGATTTGTGGCTTTGTCAGTCAGGGGCGAGGCATAATGATTCATCGTGCAGATTGTCGATATCTGTTAAATTCCCGCGCTAAAAGCCCGGAAAAAATACTCGACGTTGAATGGAGTCATGCCGTTAACGAGAACTACCTGATCGATTTGTTGATCAAGGCTTATGATCGCAAAGGGTTATTGGGCGATGTCACTACCTTGATGGCAGACGAAAAAGTTAGTGTCACTTCACTGAACACTCATGTGAATAAAAAGAGATTGATGGTAAGTATAAATATTCAGATTGAAGTGCCAAGCGTTAGTACCGTAAGCAAAATAATGACCAAATTAGAGCAGTTACCGACTATTGTCAGTGTTCAACGTAAGTAATATTTCTATTCGCTAATTTACGGATATTTCTATGACTGATAAGCAAACCGTGAATCCGCATGCACAACGGCTATTGGCAGCAGTAGAGCAAGCAGACGGGATAGACAAACTGATTGCGGTAATGACTGCGTTACGCGATGCAAAGGGCGGTTGTCCCTGGGATATAGAGCAGACCTATGACTCAATTCTCCCTTTTACTATTGAAGAGGTTTATGAAGTAGCTGAAGCGATTGAGCAAAAAAATTTCGACTCGCTTAAAGATGAGCTTGGAGATTTACTTTTTCAGGTAGTATTTTACGCTCAAATAGCCAAAGAGGAGGGGCGATTCGACTTTTATCAGATAGTTGAAGGAATCTGCAACAAGCTTGTACGCAGGCATCCTCATGTATTTGCTGACCAGGTGTTTACAGATGAAGCGGCGCTAAAGAACGCATGGGAAACAGCTAAACAAAAAGAAAGAGAGTCCAGAGCCAATGATGAGAGTTCAAGTCTGCTCGATGATATACCTGGAGCTTTACCTGAGCTCAAGCGAGCTTTAAAAATACAGAAGCGCGTGGCAAAGGTCGGTTTTGACTGGGATAGTGTGGACCAGGTCTGGGAAAAGCTCGAAGAAGAAGCTCTGGAAATAAGAGAAGCTGAAAGGAAGAATGATTCCGAGGCTCTGCAAGAAGAGCTTGGCGATCTGCTGTTTGCTACAGTTAACTTATGTCGACACTACAACTTAGATGCAGATATCGCTTTACGAAAAGCTAACCAGAAGTTTGAACGTCGTTTCAGGCAGGTCGAACGGCTAGCGCAAAACTCTCTGGATGAATACCCACTGGAAGAATTAGAAGAATTTTGGCAGAAAGCCAAGTCGCTGGAGTCAAAAAGCTGAGAATAATTCCAAGGAGGAGTAACATAGAGTAATTATTTTAATTCGAACCTTTTTAACCCGTGATTCGTTCAGAATAATTTGTTACAATACCTTCCCGTCCTGATAGCTTCCTATGCACAGTAAGTCGAGCAACGATAAGCCAGCCAGTCATTCAAATAACGGGTTGTTGCTTTACCCTTTGTAATGCAGATCTTATCGTTAAGATGCTACTGGAAGAATAGTCTCTAACTAACTGTTTTTAAACGATTTTGGCGTATATACATGACTAAGTTTATTTTTGTTACGGGCGGTGTTGTTTCTTCACTCGGAAAAGGCATTGCAGCTGCGTCTTTAGCCGCGCTCCTTGAGTCTAGAGGTTTAAAGGTTACTCTCCTTAAACTCGATCCCTATATCAATGTTGACCCTGGAACCATGAGTCCATTTCAGCACGGCGAAGTATTTGTTACTGATGATGGTGCAGAAACAGACCTGGATTTAGGCCATTATGAGCGTTTCGTACGTACTCGTATGAGTCAGGCCAATAACTTCACAACAGGCCGTGTTTACGCCGATGTACTTAAAAAAGAACGTAAAGGCGAATATTTAGGCGGTACAGTTCAGGTTATTCCGCATATAACTGATGAGATCAAGCGCAAAGTCTTTGAGGGCGCGGGAGACGCTGATATCGCAATGGTTGAAATTGGTGGAACGGTAGGTGATATTGAGTCATTACCATTTTTGGAGGCCATACGTCAGCTAGGTTACGAATTAGGTCGAGAGAGAGCTTTGTTTATGCATTTGACGCTTCTGCCTTATATTGCGGTGGCGGGTGAATTAAAAACCAAACCAACTCAGCACTCGGTAAAAGAATTACGTTCAATCGGTATTCAACCTGATATATTAATTTGTCGTTCAGACCGCACACTACCACCTTCAGAGAAAGCAAAAATTGCGCTGTTTACGAATGTTGAAGAGAAAGCGGTAATTTCTCTTAAAGATGTTGATTCAATCTACAAGATTCCGTCTATTTTAAACTCCCAGGGACTGGAAAGACTAATTAGTGAAAGATTTAACTTGCCTGAGCAGGAAGTTGACCTGTCTGAGTGGGAGCAGGTGCTATATGCTGAAGCTAACCCCAATGGAGAAGTCAACATAGCAATGGTCGGTAAGTATATGGATCTGACTGAAGCCTATAAATCACTAATTGAATCTCTTAAGCACGCCGGGTTGCAGAATCGACTCACAGTGAATATTGATTTTATTGATGCCGAAGACATCGAAAAGAAAGGCATTGGCTTGCTAGATAATTCTGACGCTATTCTGGTACCTGGTGGATTTGGTGAACGTGGTGTTGAAGGAAAAGTTCAGACTGTCGCCTACGCCAGAGAAAATCAGGTGCCATATTTGGGTATTTGTCTGGGTATGCAGGTCGCTGTTATTGAGCACGCCAGAAATTGTGCCAAACTTGAAAACGCAAATTCAACCGAATTTGTCAAAGACAGTCCGGTACCAGTTGTCGGTCTGATTACCGAGTGGGTCAACAAAGACGGAACTGTAGAAACGAGAACAGAGCAATCGGACCTTGGCGGTACCATGCGACTTGGTGCGCAACCGGCGAAACTGGTAAAAGGTACAAAGCTTGCCGAAATATACGGTAGCCTGGTAGTGAATGAGCGTCATCGTCACCGATATGAAGTTAATGAAAACTACGTTTCCCAACTGGAAGAATCCGGCTTGGTTATTTCTGGACGCTCAAGTTTGAATAACCTGGTAGAAACCGTCGAGCGTAAAGATCATCCATGGTTTATTGGTGTTCAGTTCCATCCTGAGTTTACTTCTACACCAAGAGATGGTCATCCTTTGTTTACATCATTCGTCAAAGCTGCGCGAGAATTCAGAGTCGCGCAAGAGGGGTAGTTCATGGAAATTTGCGGCTTTAAAGTAGGTCTCGATCAACCGTTTTTCTTGATTGCTGGTCCCTGTGTTATAGAGAGCGAGCAACTTGCGTTGGACACCGCTGGTTATATGAAAGAGGTTACTGACAGGCTCGGAATTCCTTATGTCTATAAGTCGTCTTTCGACAAGGCTAACCGATCATCCCACACCAGCTTTCGTGGTCCGGGGATGGAAAAAGGGCTGCAAATTTTACAAGCAGTAAAAGAGCAGATAGGAGTGCCGGTTTTGACAGACGTGCATGAAGACACACCAATGCAGGAAGTTGCAGATGTGGTCAATATCATGCAAACGCCAGCGTTTTTGTGTCGTCAGACTAACTTCATTCAGCGCGTTTGTGAGCCGGGAATTCCGGTTAATATCAAAAAAGGTCAATTTCTTGCGCCCTGGGATATGACTCATGTGGTGAGTAAAGCGCGTGCGACCGGCAATGAAAATATTATGGTGTGTGAGCGCGGAGCATCATTTGGATATAACAATCTGGTATCTGATATGCGTGGCCTCGCTGTAATGCGAGAAACTGGGGCACCGGTTGTTTATGATGCGACTCACTCAGTTCAATTGCCGGGTGGAAAAGGTAGTTCATCGGGAGGTCAAAGAGAACACGTACCGGTTCTTGCCAGAGCTGCCGTTGCTGCGGGAATTTCAGGTTTGTTTATGGAAACTCATCCTGATCCGGCAAATGCGAAAAGTGACGGACCAAACTCCTGGCCGATGTACGAAATCGAGAAGCTGCTGGCGACACTCAAAGCAATAGATACTGTTGTCAAACAAAATGGTTTTATAGAGTCTGAGCTTGGGTGATAGCAGAAATGGAAACCGGAATATACTGCTACCGGTAATTTACTGAAAGAATTATTTAGATTTTTGGTTTTTAATATTTAGTGTGATAGAGGTTAAAAAGGAATGAGTAAAATTGTCGATATTATAGGTCGCGAAGTTTTAGATTCTCGTGGTAATCCGACTGTAGAAGCAGAAGTCATATTAGAAGATGGTTCTATCGGTGTAGCTTGTTCTCCTTCCGGGGCATCAACAGGTTCGCGGGAAGCTTTGGAATTGCGCGACGGCGATAAGGCTCGTTATCTTGGAAAAGGTGTACTAAAAGCAGTCGCCAATGTTAATGAACAAATCAAGTCGACTATCGTTGGTATGGATGCAAATGATCAAGTTGCTTTAGATAACGCCATGCTTGATCTTGATGGAACTGATAATAAGTCAACCTTGGGCGCGAACGCGATTTTAGCAGTGTCTTTGGCGGCAGCAAAAGCAGCTGCTTTGTCTAATGGAAAACCTCTTTATGCACAAATCGGTGATGGTGTAACTCTACCGGTTCCGATGATGAACATCATTAACGGTGGTGAGCACGCTGATAATAATATTGATATCCAGGAATTCATGATTTTGCCTGTTGGCGCTCCAACTTTTTCTGAAGCTCTGCGTTATGGCGCTGAAATCTTTCACGCACTGAAAAGCGTATTAAAGGCAAAAGGTTTAAACACTGCTGTGGGTGACGAAGGTGGTTTTGCACCTAACCTCGGCTCAAACGAAGAAGCTGTTCAGGCCATCGTTGAAGCGGTAGAAAAAGCCGGCTATAAGTTAGGCGAAGAAATCTATCTCGGTCTGGATGTTGCCAGTTCTGAATTTTACAAGGATGGTAAATATCACTTGTCAGGTGAAGGCAAAGTGTTAACTTCTGAGGAATTTGCTTGTTATCTCGAAGACTGGGTAAATCGTTACCCAATTATTTCAATCGAAGATGGCATGGACGAAGGAGATTGGGAAGGTTGGAAAATTTTGACTGAAAAGCTCGGCCATCGTGTCCAACTGGTTGGAGATGACTTGTTCGTGACTAATACCAAGATTCTTGCGGAAGGTATCGAAAAGAAAATTGCTAACTCGATTTTGATTAAAGTGAATCAAATTGGTTCATTGACTGAAACTTTGGCGGCAATAGAAATGGCTCACGAAGCAGGCTACACAGCAGTTGTTTCTCACCGTAGTGGAGAAACAGAAGATTGCACAATTGCTGACCTGGCTGTTGCGACTTCTGCCGGACAAATCAAAACTGGCTCTTTATGTCGTAGCGACCGTGTTGCCAAGTACAATCAACTGTTGCGTATCGAGCAAAAGCTTGGTGATAAAGCGATTTATCCAGGCAAAAAAGCTTTTAACTGCTTCTAGTAATACAAGGGCGATCCAGTGGATCGCCCACTTTCCTTTATGAAAATTCTAGCGATAATTTTTGCACTCATCATTTGTATCATCCAGTATCGCATTTGGTTGGGTGACGGTAGCTATCGCGAGATTAAACAGCTCAAAGTCCAAATCGCTGAGCAAAAAGCTCAGAATGAACAATTAAAAGCGCAAAATGAACAGTTGAAAAAAGAAGTATTGGCTTTGAGAACCAACCCGGATGTACTTGAAGAAAAAGCCAGAGAAAATCTAGGTTTGATCAAGTCCGGAGAAACCTTTTACCGCATCATTCCCAAAGAAGACAAGTAACGCCTGGAGCTTTTATGTTAGTAGACTTATCTACCGTCAAAGGTGCTGTTGCGGTGATTGCCGCTGCAGGCGCCGGCACCCGAATGGGAGCTGATAAGCCTAAGCAATATTTACCCCTGGCTGGTAAAACAGTACTCGAAATAACCGTTGAAAAATTTCTCGGCTTTGAAGGAATAGAGTGTGTAGTGTTAATTGTTCCTCCAAATGACCAGGACTGTTATCAGTTACCTGTTGCAGAAAAAGAAAACGTATATGTGATCGATGGAGGAGAGCGCAGAACGGATTCAGTACTTAACGGTTTAATGTTTTTATATGACGCCGGACTTCCTGATGATGTTGCCGTATTAGTTCATGATGCAGCCAGGCCTTGTGTTTCAAAATCTGATCTGCAAAAGCTAATCGATACTTTTAGAAAAAGCAAACAACCCTGCTTACTAGCGGCCCCGGTGGTTGATACGCTTCAGGAGGTTAACGCCAAAGGAGATGTCAAAAGAGTAGTCGACCGAGATAAGCTGGTTAGAGCGTTTACACCTCAGGTAGCTAGATTTATCGACCTGAAAACAGCTTTAATCAAAGCTAGAGATGAGGGGGTACCTGTAACCGATGAAGTCTCTGCGCTAACTTCTGCAGGACATAAGGTTAAGGCAGTAATTGGTCAAAGCAATAACATCAAAATTACTCACCCTGAAGATTTACCTTTAGCTGAATATTATCTTAAACAGGAAAAGTGAGATCAGAAGATAAGACTTCGAACTTACTGGAATTTGAGTATGACAGGCAAAAAAAAACCGGCACGTGTACCGGTTTTTTTGAATAGAAATACTTTATTCGCAGACTTTTTTTAGTGCGTCGGCAACGTAATCCAGACAATGAGTATTGAGCCCGGCTACATTTATACGACTTGAATCTGCCATATAAATACTAAATTCGTTACGCATGCGCGCAACCTGCTCTTTGTTAATACCGAGATAACTAAACATACCTTTCTGAGTCGTGATAAAGCTAAAATCTTTGTCTATCCCTCTAGCCTGAATCTTCTCCAGCAAACCACTTCTTAAACTTTTAACTCTGGCCGCCATTGCATTCAATTCGTTTTCCCACTCGGTTCTGAGCGCATTATCAGACAAGATAATATCAACCAGGAACCCGCCATAGGCAGGAGACATAGAGTAAATAGCTCGCGCGATATCCTGGATTTGCGTTTGTATTGCACGCGCATTTTCAGAATCTTTGGTTTGCACTAATAAAGTTCCTGCTCGTTCACGATACAAACCAAAGTTTTTGGAGCAAGATGTTGCGATAATCATTTCTTCGACTCTTTCTGAAAGATAACGAACACCTTCCACATCTTCTACCAGTCCATCACCGAGTCCCTGATAAGCGATGTCAACAAATGGAATGAAACCTTTTTCTACAGCAAGCTCGGCTACTCTTTTCCAGTTTTCAAAAGATAAATCTGCGCCGGTTGGGTTGTGACAGCAGCCGTGCAGTAACACAATGTCTTTTGGCCCTAGCTTTGCTAGCTGGCTTTCCATTGCTTCGAAATTTACACCACCAGTTTCGGCATCGAAGTAGGGGTAAGTTTTGATCGGCAATCCAGCAGAGCTAATTAGAGGAATATGGTTTGCCCAGGTTGGATCACTGACCCACACTGTTAATTCGTCTTTCAGTCGCACCAGTAGTTCAGCGGCAACACGCAGTGAACCGCACCCACCTGGACATTGTAAGCCTGCAATTCGATTATCTTTCAACACTGAGGATTCAGAACCAAGAACCAAAGACTTGATACCCTCTACAAAACCGACAACGCCTCCAGGACCAATGTAGGTTTTGCTATCTTCAGTTTCCATATGGTGTTTGGCTGCCTTTTGAACAGCTGTCATAATCGGGGTATGTCCGGTTTCATCACGGTAGACCCCAACCCCGAGATCAACTTTGCTTGGGTTAGGATCATCACGGAACATGGTAATCAAGCCGAGAAGCGGATCAGCCGGTAATGCATTTAAGCGGTCAAACATTGTGCAACTCCATTTTATCGACAGACTGAGTAAGAATCATCGAAAATGTCCTGATTAACTCGAGTCATCGAAAATATTATTTTCTATTGGTGAAAGTATTAGTTTATAGGGCAATTGTACTCTTTGTGGGCGGTATAAAACCAGTCTTCAGCCATAAATAGGCGGGCTTTAAACTAAAAGTTATTGCCTTGAAGAAAATCGATTGTGTTCGGATTATGTTGTTAATTAAGTTATTTGCAACGTTAACACTCAGCTTTGTTGAATCACATACTACAACTACTTAAAATAGCGCAATCCGTCGAATATCGACCAGAAGAGTATAATTAAAGGATAATTGATGATTAGAATCGGCCATGGCTTTGACGTGCATGCTTTTGGTGGTGACAAGCCTCTCATTTTGGGAGGCGTTGTATTTGAAAACCATCAGGGGCTGTTAGCTCATTCAGATGGAGACGTCGTCCTGCATGCCGTTTGCGATTCGCTATTAGGAGCCGCGGCACTCGGCGACATTGGCAAGCACTTTCCTGATAATGATCCTGCTTTTAGCGGTGCTGACAGCAGAGTGTTGCTAAAGGAAGTGGTCAGGCTGGTATCATCAAAATGTTATCAAGTCAGCAATCTGGACATCACTGTGGTTGCACAAACGCCAAAAATGTCACCCAAGATAGAGTCTATTCGCGCCAATATTGCGCAGGACCTCTCGATAAGCCTTGATCAGGTTAATGTTAAGGCGACTACCACCGAAGCTCTCGGATATGTTGGCCGTAAAGAAGGTATTGCCGTTCACTGTGTTTGCTTATTGATGCAAAAAGCATAGTTTTAGATAAAACATTTTAGCCAAGCAGGAATTAGCTACTTTGATAAATGATGACATTTCATTCGCCGAGCATAATAAATCGCTACCACGCGCGCTTGGTTTGCCTGTCTCCAGAGCAACTATCAGAGCTGAAAATGCTCACTTTAAAGTTAATGAGCTTTTATCTTTTGAGCCGTGCGGTGAGGGAGAACATCTTTTTCTACAGGTAAAGAAGACAGGTATCAACACTGATTGGGTCGCAAAATCAATCGCTTGTCACTTTGGTGTCAGCAAGAGAGACATTGGTTATGCGGGAAAGAAAGACCGTTATAGTGAGTCAGTCCAATGGTTTAGTGTTTATTTGCCCGGAAAAGAGGGTAATCTTGATGGATTTGACTGTGATGACTACCAACTGCTGAAAGCTGTCAGACATAATAAAAAGCTGAAAAAAGGCGCTGTTAAGTGTAATGAGTTTGTACTTAGATTGACTGACCTTAAAGGTCCTGTCGATAGAAGTTCACTGGCATTGATCGCCAGACGGGGAGTACCAAATTACTTTGGTTACCAACGCTTCGGTCATGACGGGAATAATATTGATAAAGGCTTGAAGTTAATCGATGGTCTGATCAAAGTGAAAGATCGTAATAAGAAAGGTCTCTATCTTTCTGCGGTACGCTCCTATTGGTTTAACCTTTTTCTGGCCAGACGAGTTTCGCTGGGAAACTGGGATAAAGCACTCAATGGTGACTGTTTCGGATTAAACAATAGTCAATCGACTTTTAAACCGGAAGTGATTGATGATGAAATAAGGCAACGACTCGAATCTGGAGATATTCACACCAGCGGATGGCTCGCCGGGCGACAGCCTTCTCAAGCTAGTCATCAGGCCATGGCTATCGAACAGGAAGTGATTGATGATGTCGAGTCGCTTCAGAAAAAACTGGCTAAATTCAGGCTGGATTCTTCGCGTCGCTCAAACAGGGTTATCCCACAACAACTTAGCTTTGAACAAATGGATGATAACCAGGCAGTGTTATCATTTAAGCTTCCTGGTGGAAGTTTTGCTACAAGCGTATTGAGAGAAATCTTCGAAATCAATGATGCAGCAAATATTGAAAGAAATTTTGTTAAACCTGATTCAAATGACAACCCCATGGAATCTGGGGGCGAGTCTTGAAGCAGCCGAAATATCCAGGCAACGGTAACTAAAAGGGCAGGGCGCTAAAATGGATCCCATCAATATTCTGATCAGTAATGATGACGGTGTATACGCACCAGGTATTCAAATACTCGCTTCAGAAATTGCCAAAAAGCATAAGGTCACAGTGGTGGCACCCGACAAAAATCGAAGTGGTACCAGCAGTGCTCTGACGCTTGAGATACCGTTAAAGTGCGAGCAGTTGGATAATGGTTTTTATTCTGTGAACGGGACTCCTTGCGATTGTGTTCACCTTGGATCGCATCGGTTAATGGACAATAAGCCGGATATGGTTATATCGGGTATTAATCGAGGCGCTAATCTGGGAGATGATGTCATGTATTCAGGTACGGTGGCTGCGGCTATGGAAGGCAGGAGTATGGGGTTTCCTGCGGTGGCCATCTCTGTAGCCAGCTTTGAAGCAAAAAATTACCAGACTTCAGCTTCAGTAATGGCAAAAATGCTTGATAGATTACGCGAATATAGCTTACAGTCGAATATTATTTTAAACGTCAATGTACCCGACCTGCCGGAAGAAAAAATAAAAGGTTATAAATTAACCAGGTTGGGCTGTCGACATCGTGCGGACACAATCATTCCAGCAAAAGATCCGAGGGGTAAGGAGATTTTCTGGATTGGTCCCCCTAGTGAGCCGCAAGATATTGGGGAAGGGACAGACTTTGACGCTATTGCTAATGACTATGTTTCGGTGACCCCCCTGGTAGTCGATTTTACTGCTTATGAAAGTTTCAATTCAGTAAAAGAGTGGATATCGAGATTGTAAATTAATGAATATAACAACAAACCTGAGCGGGATCGGCATGACTTCTCAAAGAACACGAAGTCGACTGATACAGAGGTTAAGAGATAAAGGAATAATTGAAGAGTCGGTGCTGGCTGTAATGGAAAAGCTACCACGACACATCTTTATCGATGAGGCAATGGCTCATCGTGCCTATGAAGACACCTCTTTACCCATCGGAATGGGGCAAACTATTTCTCAACCTTACATTGTAGCGCGTATGACCGAATTACTGGTTATGAGCGGTAAGATGGATAATGTACTGGAAATTGGAACCGGCTGTGGTTACCAAACAAGTGTATTGGCTGGTGTTTCCAAATGGGTCTATAGCATTGAGAGAATCCAGCCCTTACAAAAGCAGGCAATAGAACGCTTTAAGTTATTAGGGCTGCATAATGTGAACTATCGTCACGGTGACGGCTACCTTGGCTGGGAGGAAGAAGCTCCTTTTGATGCCATTATTGTTACCGCAGCACCAGATCAGGTTCCACAACCGCTGCTCGATCAGCTCGTTGTTGGTGGACGAATGGTAATCCCGGTTACTTCATCTCCCGGGGTTCAACAACTTCATTTACTAGAAAAGACCGATGAAGGTATTTCCTCGATGCAAGTTGAAGAAGTCAAGTTTGTACCCTTGCTGGGAGGAGTCGTTAAGTGAAAATATTTTCCAAGATGTATGAAACCTGTCTGCGCTGGGCAAAGCATCGGCACGCGAGCTACTATCTTGGCGCGATGAGTTTTGCCGAGTCAACCTTCTTTCCAATACCTGTCGATGTCATGCTAGCCCCAATGTGTCTGGCTCGTCTGGAGAAAGCCTGGCGCTATGCACTTATAGCCACAATGACCAGTGTCTTAGGCGGTATTTTCGGGTATTTATTGGGCTTGCTATTTTTTGATACCTTGATAGAGCCTTTACTCGTTCAATTTAACTACATGGATACTTATCACAAAGCGACAGAGTGGTTTGACGCCTATGGTGTGTGGGTTGTTTTTGTGGTCGGGTTTGCACCGATACCTTATAAGGTATTTACCATTAGTGCTGGCGCACTCAATATGGCGCTACTTCCATTTGTCATCGCTTCTTTGTTCGGACGCGCCGGCCGATTCTTTTTGGTTGCAGGCTTGATGAGGGCTGGCGGCGAAAAAATGGAGAAAAAATTGCACGAAACTATCGATGTTGTCGGTTGGATAGTGGTAATAGTTGCTATTTTAGGTTATTTAATGTACAAATACGCTTAGGACCACTCCAAAACAATGATTTAACGCGTTTTCTTGAGTTCGTTTTTGAGATAGTGCGTTAACTGACCGAAATTTAATCAAGCTAATACGACTAAATTCGGTAGAGAATAATTATAAAATTACGATCCTTTTTATTCATTCTGTGTTTTGGTGTCAGTTCCGGAACAATAGTTCGGAAGCTCAATAGTAGCTCGATGTAATTCCGAAAGTAGCTACTGTTGATTGGGATGTTTCGTAGATTACGACTTAGAGCGAAGGTATACGTGAAGACCCCATCAAGTATCGGGAAACTGCATTTAATGCTCGCAGCAATGGCGCTGACGCTGGTTGCTTGTGGCAGCAAACCGCCTGCGCCTGTCTTTGATTTAACAAGTCGCCATTCACCATCCACTCAAACAACTGCCGCAGAACTAACTCTCGAGAGAGCAGAATCTATTAGTGTTGATATTCCGGATATTTATGTGGTTAAACCGGGTGATACTCTCTTTTCCATTGCCTGGTATTACTCTAAAGATCACAAAGAACTGGCAAAAATTAATGGCATCAGAAACAACACTATCTATCCGGGACAAAAACTTAAGCTGAAGAGTATTCAAAATCAGCTTTATTTTGACTCGGACTCATTGATAGCCGCACTTAACGAGGAAGTGCTGAATCAGCCTGTATCCGGCGTCATAATAAAAGCGCCAGGTGCAGCCAGTGACAAACCAGATATAAAGCAGGCGCGAATAAGCGTTCGAAATGCAACTCAGTCTAAAAAGCCACGAGTTTCAAAAATTCAAAAAATTAGGTCGTCCAGCAGCAGAGTTGCTCGTCGAGCTCAAACCAATCATAACAACTCACTCAACTGGATCTGGCCCACCGACGGCAAAATCCTTTCCCGCTTTTCTAGCAAAATTAATGCTAGTCGCGGTCTGGATATTGCGGGCGCTAAGGGACAGCCAGTACGTGCTTCAGCACCGGGGAAAGTTGTCTATGAAGGAAATGGCCTTAAGGGTTATGGCAATCTGGTAATCATAAAACACAATAACGATTATTTGAGTGCTTATGCCCATAATGACAAGGTTTACGTTTCCGAAAACGAAGTTGTAAAAG
The DNA here is from genome assembly GCF_015687155.1 of Aliikangiella sp. G2MR2-5. Lineage (GTDB taxonomy): Bacteria > Pseudomonadota > Gammaproteobacteria > Enterobacterales > Kangiellaceae > Aliikangiella. The sequence goes on from NZ_JADPQF010000001.1 coordinate 1,019,016, forward strand.
CCGGTCAGCGAATAGCTGATATTGGAAGTAGTGGGACAAAAAGTGAGAAGTTACACTTTGAAATTCGCTACAAGGGTAAGCCGGTTGATCCGCTCAACTACTTACCAGAAAGGTGAATTGAAAAAATTTAATAATTTTTTTTTAAAAACCTAAAGTTATAAATAAAACAGTCGATATTTTGTATTACGACTGTATAAAAAAATGTAACTTAGTCCAATATTCGCAGTCGTTGGTAATAGGGATTGCTGAGCCTTTCAGACCCAGTGATTTCGTTTTTTTGGGACATTATTGTCCTCATGGTGGAGAGCAAAACATGGCGAAACAAAACACAAAGAAAGTAAGCCCCGATCATACTGACCTTGATGTAGAAGAACCAAATGAAGCGCAACTAGCCGAAATTGATTTCCAGGAGAAGTGCAAAAGTACCGCCTCGCGAAGAGAAGGTAATTTTGATGCGACTCAAATGTATCTCGGCGAAATTGGTGCCTCACCATTATTAACAGCGGAAGAAGAAGTATATTTTGCGAGAAAGGCGCTAAAAGGCTGCGAAGCTTCACGCAAAAGAATGATTGAAAGCAATCTTAGACTGGTGGTCAAGATTGCACGCAGATACAACAACCGAGGACTTGCGTTACTCGATCTGATTGAAGAGGGGAACCTCGGATTAATTCGAGCAGTAGAGAAATTTGATCCTGAGCGCGGATTCCGCTTTTCAACTTATGCAACTTGGTGGATCAGACAAACCATCGAACGCGCGATAATGAATCAGACTCGCACCATTCGCCTGCCTATTCACGTGGTAAAAGAGCTCAATGTTTATTTACGAGCGTCGCGGGAATTGGCGCAAAAGCTTGATCACGAGCCAACCGCAGAAGATATCGCTGAAAAGCTGGGTAAGCCGGTGGAAACTGTAGCGCGTATGTTGGGCTTAAATGAAAGGATCTCTTCAGTTGATACGCCTATCGGTGCTGACAATGATAAGCCTTTACTTGATACCATTGCAGATGAAAGAGAATGCGGCCCTTCTAACCGTCTTCAGGAAGAGGATTTGAAACAAAGTATCGAATATTGGTTAAATCAGCTCGGTGAAAAGCAGAAAGAAGTTTTAGCCCGTCGTTTTGGCCTGTTGAATTACGAGGCGGCAACACTTGAAGATGTCGGCATGGAAATCGGTTTGACTCGTGAAAGAGTTCGCCAAATTCAGGTTGAAGCGCTACGTCGATTGAGGTTTATGCTTGAACGCCAGGGATTGACCTTATCCAGCATTTTTAACGTTTGATCACTGACTTGAGATAGGGCCTCAAAATCGGATTGCGGCCTGTCACTCAAAAACAGCCGGAAATCGGATTTACCAGCGAATTGGTGAATCCGGCGTAAGCTGTATTTATCAATGCGAAACCCAACAAGTACTTGATTTCTCCACCTCAAGCGCTCGTTGGGTTTAGTTGTTTTTAGACTCTGAAATAGAGCCATTAAGAGCTGTCAACTGATAGCGGCCTTGATAATCAACGCATGGATGTCTGTCTGCATCATCTCGCCCAATGCCTGATATACCAGCTGCTGCTGTTTGACCCGGCTAATACCTTCAAATTCCGCACTCTTGATTTCAAGCGTAAAGTGGCCTTTACCAGACTTTGCGCCCGCATGGCCTGCGTGTAAGTGACTATCGTCGGTAATTTTTATTTCTGTCGGTGAGAGAGCTGCTCGAAGTAGCTCTTCCATTTTTTTCATTCTTTGCTGGTTTGTTTTTGATAAATCGTTCATTTGTAACCTGTATCTGGCTTTTGCGGGACCTGGTGAATTAAGGGAGAACCTTCTTGAAAGGTTTAACCGTCACCGACTGATATACACCTGCGTCAATGTAAGGGTCAACTGCTGCCCAATCTTCCGCATCCTGCAAACTGTCAAACTCTGCGACCACCAGACTACCACTAAAACCGGCTTCACCTGGATCTTCACTATCAATTGCCGGATGAGGACCTGCAATAAGTAAGCGCCCTTGATCTTTTAAATCTTGCAGACGTTTAAGGTGAGCATCGCGTGCACCCTTGCGCATATCAAGGCTGTTTTCAACATCTTGTGAAATAATGGCGTAATACATAATTGTTTCCGATTGCTGGTTGATTAATGCATTGTAAAATAGAGAAATATATTCGAATTAGACAAGACGAATTTCAGATAGCCGGCATTAAAGAAGAGTGCCGGCGACCATAAGCTCTTGCTAGTCTTTACCGTCCAACGCATTGGACGTTGCTGACTCGGCTTTTTTGTCAGCAGTTGTTGCGTCTTCTTCTTCCTCAGGAAAGTAGGGGAATAGTTTCACAATAGTAAAGATGAGAAGTACTATATTCATCGCAAACATTCCGAACAGCTTAAAGTTCACCCAGAATGCTTCAGAGAAGTTGTAAGCAACATAAAGATTGAGTATTCCGAAAAGAGTAAAGCCTATCGGCCAAACCAGGTTGATTACTTTCCAAACGGACTCTGGTGCTTCAAAAGGTTGCTCGGATACGTTATCCATTAATTCTTTGACAACCGGCTTCTTGGATATATATTGGCGAAACAGGAAAAAGCCCGCGAAGAACCAGACAATAATACTGGCTTTCCATTGGATAAATTCAGCATTTCTGAGAATGAGTGTAAGTCCACCAAATACCAGAGTAATGGCAAATGTCCACACATGCATTTTTTCAAATTTACCGGATACCATTCGATAGCCGATGGTCTGGATTGCTGATGCTATTATCAACCCTTGAACAGCCGGATACATAGGCTCCTCGACTCCGGAGAAGAAATAGATTCCGACAAAGACAATAAGTGGAAAGTAATCGAGTAAAAACTTCATAATGGTTAAATGGTCAATTCTAAAACTATTGGAAGATATCATAACCTGATGGCTTGCTGATAGTCCTATATTTAAAATCAATTAAATCAGTTTTAGTAGATAATCGCTTAAAAACATAGAGTTAGAATATCTTTCTGGAAACTACATTAATAAACCAGCCAAACAATAAAGCTGATTGATATAGCAAAACCACTCATTGTGAGTCGCCACAGCGGCCTGACCTGTTTGATTCCCATAAAATAGTCAACAATAAGTTGAGCTTTAACCACAAGGATTATCAGGGTAGCTAGCAGTATTTCTTCAGTTAAGGCTTTGACTTCGCCGAAACAGGCACCAGCGACACTCAGAATAATTAAAGCCAGCCAGATACCGGTAGCTTTCCTGATTGCAGTGTGAGCCGGTTCCGGTCGGGGTTGTACGGAGTCATGCCTGACGCTGATATCTTTCATCAATAATAATCTCTAGTGAATAACATATACTATCGGGAAAAGTATGACCCATACCAGATCCACCATATGCCAGTAAGAAGCGCCGGACTCGAATCCACTTAAACTGTTAGATCTGTAGTAGCCCTTGCAAGTGTTGAACAGCATTACCGAAAGAATAGCCATCCCCAGCAGTACATGGGCAAAATGAAACATGGTGAGCAAAAAGTAAAAGGTGTAGAAAACATTGGTATCCAGATCGTACCCTGCGCTAAAAGCTGTTTCGTACTCGAAGAGTTTTACCCCAACGTAGAGCAGGGAAGCCACAATCGCGGCTAATAGAGAGTAGGCGGCAGGCTTGCTTTGTTGCAACTTGATGAAGTGACCGGCGAGAACTACAAAATAGCTTGCGGTAATTAATGCTATTGTATTAACTAATCCTGCAGTTCGGTTTAAATGTTGGTAACCGTCAGCAAAAATATCGGGGTGGTTCACTCTGGAAATAGCGTAGGCAATAAATAAAATGCCGAACACTGCGAGTTCCGCGTAAATAAAAAACCAGATAGCCAGGTCTCCGGGCAGACTTCGCCCGGTATTTTTAGAATTTTGACAGGTGTCATTAATATCGTCGTTCGGCTCGGAGGCCAGTTGCTGAAGCATGAGTAAACAAATTAGTGAAACAACTGACGCAAGGCTAACAAATAAATGTTAAAGTGCATCTGATCTTAATCAACACTGGCTCTGCAAATAGCTCTGAGCTGTGTATTTACATTCTATCTAAAAACTCTTCGCGACCGAGATTAATGAAATACGATTTTCATTGCCATTCACACTTTTCTGACGGTGCATTATCACCGCATGCTTTGGTGCAAAGAGCGGCGGATAACGAAATCACTCACCTTGCATTAACTGATCACGATTCTCTTTCTGGACTTGAACAAGCTATAGCGGCAGCACAAAGTTGCGATAAAGAAATTCGGATAATAAATGGTGTAGAGGTATCGGCCATGTCTGAGTTTGGAGAAGTCCATATCGTCGGATTAGGTGTCGATCCGCAAAATGAAGCGCTAATTAATAACCTGAAGTCACAAAATCAGGCACGTTGGCAACGAGCGGAGAAAATCAATAGCAAACTTGTTCGCTGTGGCATTGAAGGTGTTTTTGATTGGCTACAGGCCAACGTAGTCGAAGTCGTTACACGAACTCATATTGCCAAAGCTTTGGTTGAACTGGAAAAAGTCAGTGATATGCAGCAGGCGTTCAAAAAGTTTATTGGCCGTAAAGGGCGGGCAAAGGTTGCACAGGAATGGTTGCCTTTAGAACTGGTTATCGAGTTGATTCACAGAGCCGGGGGTATGGCTGTTTTAGCCCATCCCACGCGTTATCCACTATCCAACAGAAAGCTGAGTTATTTAATCGAAGCCTTTGCTGCAGAAGGAGGAGATGCCATTGAAATGTCATATCCCAGTCTGAACAAAGATAAAATGCAGTGGCTTTCCATCCATCGGGAAAAGCACAACCTGATGGTTTCCGCAGGCTCGGACTTTCATTACCCAAATTTAAAATGGACTGATCTTGGACGTTTTCCTTTTCTCGATCAGAGCCTTCCGCATGTGCTTGAGAAGTTGGTTAACTAGTTGTTCTGAATCGCAAGGATAAAGAAATTCGAAAACCGGTTAGGTAAGTCGCCGATACGCATGCTATCATTTGTTTGAAAGCTAATTAATTGATTTGATTAATATTTAATCAATTCTCAGTGCTGCGCAAGGCTAAAACATGACCCAATTTTTTGAAGTTCATCCAGAAAATCCACAAGCTAGACTGATCACTCAGGCTGTCGCAAGTGTTCGTAACGGTGGGTTGATAGTTTATCCTACTGACTCTGGTTATGCGCTTGGATGTCATATTGGTGACAAGAAAGCACTGGATCGGATTCGCAAAATTCGTAAGCTGGAAAAGTCGCATAACTTCACCCTGGTTTGTCGTGATTTATCTGAGCTGGCTATCTATGCAAGAGTCGATAATGCTTCATTTCGACTGCTAAAGAATCATACCCCGGGGCCTTACACCTTTATTCTAAGAGCTTCTCCAGAAGTCCCCAACCGATTGCAGCATGCGAAGAAAAAGACCATTGGCATACGCGTGCCGGATACGCCAATTGCACTGGCACTGCTTGAATCTTTGGGAGAACCATTGATGAGTACCAGTCTGATACTGCCTGATAGTGATATTCCTCTGGCCGATCCGGAAGAGATCTACGAGCAGCTCAAGGGCAAGGTTGACCTTGTTATTAACGGAGGCTATGTCAGTGACCAGCCTACTACAGTGGTGGATCTGATGGATGGATATCCAAAGGTTCTGCGAGAAGGAGCAGGGGATCCTTCCTTGTTTGAATAGCCTGTAATAGTCGGCTTATGGTCTGGGAGGTTGTTGTTACGGACTTACCAGAGCCTCTAATCGCATGAAATTTGTCCAAATTACTTTTTGATTTTAAACAGAAAAATAAATTTTGAAATTTATTACTATCAATTATTGCAATCGTAGAAACTTTGGATATAATTGCTCGCTCAATTCGGCCGCAACCTTGTCCACACCGAATTGAGATGAAATGGTTATATTATGAGTTTAGTATGATTTTAGTTTCATGATGCCAGAGTGGTGGAATTGGTAGACACAGGGGATTCAAAATCCCCCGCCTTTGCGGGTGTGACGGTTCGAGTCCGTCCTCTGGTACCATCTTCGAAAAGCCTTGCTTATAGCAAGGCTTTTTCTTTTCCTGATTTTGAATTTCCTTTTTGTAGCGCTTTCAAGAAGGTCGTTCGTTGCATATATCTGGTACAACACCAGCGACGTTTGTAATTTATTCGCGTAGGCTTTACATGAACTAAGAATTGGTTGAATGCGAAATACTCTGGTTGCAGCAGCAATTTGCCGGGGGAATTGTTTTTCCAGTGCTCCAGACGAATATCACCAAAATTGAGCGATAAGTATTGAACTTTCTAGAAAAGCCAGTAGACACAACCGATTTTATTGCAGCTGTAAAAGTTCAATGTTAGTATTTGGCGGTTTTAACGCTTTAAGATACCAATGCAGAAAATTATTCTCATAACAATGTTGCTTTGCGTTCTGAGTGCCCAGGTACTCGGAAGCGTTGCCTATGAGAATGAACAGCATAGTACTCAGGGTGATGTCCACAGCCTGATGCATGAGGTTGGTCAACCACATAGCCATGAGCATGATGATGAAAGTCAATTTACACTTTCTTATTCTGATGAAGCCTTTGAGCATATTAACGAAGATAGTGAATGCTGTGTAGTCGGCTTACTTGAAATGTCCTCGGCCAATGTATCTGCGCGAGATCCATCTAATGCGGTGAGTTCAATAGTTACTAATTGGTCTCCACCGTTTTTGCAATATATTAAGCCGCCCCCCGAAAACTAAATTCCAATAACTTATCGTATCTCTGTTCTCAGAAATGAGCGGGGATTTCTCGTATTTGTTTTTCTGGATATTTTTATGCCTTATAGAATTTTATCGCTGCAATACTGGCAGCGTAATGTTGCTCCTGTATTTTTTTCAGTTGCATTTTTGCTTGCCTTGTCGCAATTGGTAAACGCTTCCCCTGGCGCGCACGGGCCTAATGGAGAACATTTAGATGAGTCAGGTAAAATAGCCTTTTCTGAAAACCCCAAATTTGAAAGTTTTACCGAGTCATTTGAGTTGTTGGGTGAAGTATTTGAAAACAAATTGGTTATCTACTTGCATGACTTTAAGTCAAACGTTCCAGTCCCGCGTGCAAATATCGAGCTTGAATCCGGAGAGCTGTTAGCGTCTGCCGAATATTCAGAATTGTTAAAGGCATATATTGTAACTAATCAGGAAATGATCAAATTACTAAACAACGAAGGTGAGCACGAAATTGTTCTCACCGTAATCGCTGACAAAAATGACGATCTTATGAGTGCTAATTTAAATATTTCTTCTGAGCACGAAAATATTGGTAATCGTATGGACGAGCAGCATTTCCACTTTTCATGGTGGATATTTATCTCGTTAATCATTGTATTTGGTTTTGGATATTTTCTGGGGCGTACACATAAGGGGACAAGAGGATGAAATTAAAACTTTCTCTCTTTCTTTATCTTGGTCTATTTTCTGTGTCTTTGATTGCATCGCCTGGTGCTCATGGGCCTAACGGCGAACACCTGGAACAAAACAATAAAAGTAACGGCGAAATTGGAAGGCAGGCTGATGGTTCTGTTCTTATGCCAATGAAACACCAGGCTCTACTCAATATTAGAACTCAATTTGCTAGTCTGACTGTTGCCAATAAATATGTTCAAATGGATGCGGTAGTAAAGCCACATCCGGAGGGCTACGCAATCATTCAACCTAGTAGTGATGGTCGGTTGGATGCAACAACGCATGGTTTACCAACTAGTGGAACCAAAATAGAAGCAGGCGATATTCTTGGTTTCATTCGATATCAATATACAGCCTTTGATCTTACCAATCAAACTAGTGAACTAGTGGCCGTGCGAAATCAAATAGAGCAAACTAATCGTGATGTAAATCGTTTGACTCGTCTTGGTGATCTTGCTTCCAGACAAAAATTGGAACAACTTCAAACTCAACTTACTATATTTAAACAGCAAGAAAAAGTATTGCAAAAAGGGTTGGAAAAATCCGAAGCGCTTGTCTCTCCGATTTCCGGTATTCTGATTAATAACTCTGTTAGTAGAGGTCAGTGGGTTGAAGCTGGCAAAACACTATTCGAAATTGTTTCCCCAGAAAAATTTATTTTTGAAGGTGTCACTAGTGATATTGAATTAGTTAATAAATTGTCAACTGCTGAAGTTATGCAAGTACCCGGGTTAAGCCTGAATTATCTGGGCCACTCTCCAGAATCTGTAAACGGTTTAGTTCACACCAATTTTGAAAACCAGTCCAGGATAAAGAAAAATAACTTACTACTCAATCAAACCGTTACCATCAAGGCTCCAATCGATGAAAAAATCGAAGGTATTTTACTACCGTCTAAGGCCATTGTATTGAGTCCAAATAACCTGCCTCAAGTTTGGATCAAGCTCTCCGCTGAGCGTTTTTTGCCACAGATTGTTGAATATCAACCGCAGGAGCCCGGCGTTGTTGTCGTTACCAATGGCTTAGGTGCAGATAATCGAGTCGTCGTAGAGGGCGCTTCGCTTTTGAATCAGGTCAGGTAGGCGAACAGCATGTTTAATTTGTTAGTTAAATTCAGTCTCAAAAATCGTTTGCTAGTGCTGTTAGTTGCATTTGTAATGATGACTTATGGTTTAATACAGGGACAAAAACTGCCCATTGATGTTTTCCCAAACTTAAATAAACCCCTGGTCACAGTACTGACAGAAGCGGGAGGAATGGCTCCAGAAGAGGTCGAGCAGCTCGTCACTTTTCCAATGGAGAATTTACTCAATGGTGTCGCAGGAGTTACTAGAATACGTTCGACGTCAGGTATTGGTTTATCAATTGTCTACATCGAATTTGAATGGGATACGGATATCTATAGAAATAGACAGTTAGTTTCAGAACGTCTTGATCTCGCTGCAGAACAGCTTCCTTCCGGAATCACTCCTGTAATGGGGCCAATATCCTCGATTATGGGGGAAGTGATGTTGATTGCCTTGCCTGTTGATCCTCAGAGTAACGTCGATGCGATGCAGACGAGGGAATACGCAGATTTTGTATTACGACCGAGACTACTTTCTATTCCTGGAGTATCGCAAGTGATTCCTATCGGCGGTGAAGTAAGGCAGCTTCGTGTTGCTCCAGATACAATTCGTATGCGCCACTTTAATATCGATCTGCAACAGCTGCATGCTTCACTCAAGGATTTTGCAGCAAACTTCGGCGGAGGTTTTATTGATCTCAATAACGAGGAATATTTGATCCGCCATAAAGGCCGTACGCTAGATATCAACCATTTGAGAAATTTGGCTGTTGGTTGGCATGAGCAGCGCCCAATCCTGTTGTCGCAAATCGCTTCTGTCAATTACTCGGCTGCTGTTAAGCGAGGAGATGGCGGATTTAACGGAAGCCCTGCCGTTGTAATTAATGTTCAAAAACAACCGAATGCCGATACTGTGTTACTAACGGAGCAAATTGAACTGGCTTTAGAAGAATTGGTCACCGGATTACCAGACGGGATGATTGAACCCAAAGTTCTTTTCCGACAGGCAGATTTTATTAATTCATCGATTGATAATGTGACTGAAGCGCTTCGAGATGGCGCAATCATGGTAACCATTATTCTTTTCCTGTTTTTGTTATCAGCAAAAACCACTGTCATTTCTCTATTTGCCATACCGCTATCGTTAGCCGTTACCCTACTTACTTTTCAATGGTTAGGTCAAAGCATAAACGTCATGACCTTGGGAGGATTGGCAATTGCCATTGGTGAACTAGTTGACGACTCGGTGGTTGATGTAGAAAATATTCTAAGACGTCTTAGGCTGAATGCACAAGCAAAGCAACCTAAATCGATATTTGATGTAGTGTGGCAAGCGAGTATTGAGGTTCGGTCTGGAATTGTTTATGCGACAACAATAGTCATTCTGGTTTTTCTGCCGTTATTTGCATTGCCTGGTATTGAAGGTCGTTTATTTTCCCCATTGGGTATTGCCTATATAGTCGCAGTACTTGGCTCGCTGATTGTTTCCATGACGGTTACTCCGGTGTTGTGTTATTACTTGCTGCCCGGGGCGAAGGCTGTTCGTCAAAAAGATAGCTACTTGGTAACCAAATTAAAAAACTGGCAAAGTTTGTGGATTGAATGGGCATTACCAAAATCGAAATTATTAATTGCGGTAGCGGGTTTGGCCGCAACGGTGACAGCGGCAAGTATCATACAAATCCCCAGAGCTTTTCTGCCTTCATTTAATGAAGGTTCACTGGTTCTCGGAATGATTTTTGAACCAGGCACATCATTGAAAGAATCTAACAGGATGGGGCATTTAGCAGAGTCGTTATTGTTGTCGGTTCCCGAAGTCACACAGGTAGGACGACGCACAGGACGAGCAGAACTGGATGAGCATGCAGAAGGGGTTCATTCATCAGAAATAGATGTGGATTTGAGACCATCGAAGCGCAGTCGCAAAGAGGTATTAGCGGAGATCCGTGAAAAGTTATCTGTGATACCGGGTCAAGTTGCGGTTGGTCAGCCGATATCTCATCGCCTGGACCATTTACTTTCCGGTGTAAGAGCGCAACTCGCGATTAAGCTCTTTGGCGATAATCTGGATAGCCTGAGAGTAAATGCGGAGTCTATACGGAGCAAGCTAGAAAGCATTCCCGGTCTCGTTGATATTAACATTGAAAAACAGGTATTGATTCCGCAGTTAAGCGTTCATTTGAAGTATGATGAACTCGCTAAATACGGCTTAACGCCAGGGTTTGCATTACGCCAGTTAAATGTGTTAACTGAAGGTATCAGAGTCACCGATGTGATTGATGGCGTTAAGCGTTTTCAGCTGGTACTTCGACTGGATGATAAAAATCGCACACCGGAGCAATTAGCAAATGTATTAATTGATTCTCCTGCGGGTGCAATTCCACTATCCTATATTGCCGAGATTCAATTGCTCGATGGTCCAAATCAGATCTTGAGAGAAAATAACCGTCGCCGGCTTGTGCTTTATGCCAATAGCGAAAATGTGGATGTCAAACAGTTGTTAGCCTCTATCCGACAAGTTATTGCTCAAGAAAAACCAGATGAAGACAGTTTCATCAGTTTAGAAGGTCAATTCCTGGCACAAGAACAAGCGATGCGATTATTGATTCTATTGTCAGCTTTGTCATTCGCGTTGATCTTCCTGGTGTTGTATCTTCGATATCAATCGATGGTGTTCGCCACAATCATCATGTGCAGTTTACCCATGGCGCTAATCGGTTCGGTCGTTGCCATGTGGATTACGAGTACTCCATTGTCTGTCGCATCTGTTGTTGGCTTTATTACTCTAACCGGAATTGCTGCTAGAAATGGTATTTTGAAGATCAGTCATTACTTGAACTTGATTCGTTTTGAAGGAGAATTTTTTAACAAAACGCTTATTATTCGAGGTGCAAAAGAAAGGTTGTCGCCAGTGTTGATGACATCCTTGGTAACCGCTTTTGCGCTCACGCCATTACTTTGGGCGGCAGACCAGCCGGGAAAAGAAATTTTACATCCGGTAGCAATCGTTATTTTTTCCGGATTAATGAGTTCAACGCTACTGGACACTTTGCTTACGCCATTGCTGTATTGGCGATTTGGTAAAAAACCAACAGAAAAGTGGTTAAGCACAAATTCAGCAGAATTGATTTAAAAGAGATATGCAGTGATACCTTAGCGTTTTACAAAAAACAGGTACACTATCTGTTAAATATTTAAACAACATAAAGAGAGTGAACTATGAAAACGTCATTTTTGAAAGTAGCAATAATCGCATTCGTTTTACTGGCATTCAATGCGTCTGTTTCTGCACATGGCGATACCGAACCTAAGCATGGCGGTATCGTAAAAATCGAGCATGAAATGGTATTTGAGCTAGTTCGAGAGGAGGCGGGCGCCAGTATCTATTTACGCGACCATGGAAAGCCGTATTCAACAGAGAAGCTAACAGGTAGTTTGGTTGTTCTTGCCAACGGTAAGAAGTCAGACTCCAGCCTGATTGCCGCAGGTAATAACAAAATGACAGCTGAAGTGAAAATTCCGGATGGCGCAAAGGTTTTAGTAAAAGTAAAAGAAGAAGGTCATCATTCAGTGACTGTCAGGTTTGCTTTTTAACAGTAGCCCTGCTATTGCCTCTATCCCAAATAGAGGCTTTTCCTTTGCTCCAGCGTCTTTTAAAAATGGCGGATTTTGGGGTTCATTCTTATACAAAACATACAAATCCGTTGTTTTCCTCAAAAGAAAAGTTATTACAAGAGCAGGTCATTCAAGGTAAAATAGGTCCTGATTTGTCAGATTGATAGAAAATTAAGAATGAAATTAAGCTTATATAATACGTTGTTGCGCGAAAAAGAGACTTTTAAACCCATAAATCAAGACTCTGTTGGTTTCTACAGCTGTGGTCCTACGGTTTATAGTCGAGCCCATCTGGGAAATATGCGAGCTTATATTTTTGCCGATCTATTGAAAAGAACACTGCTTTTGTCCGGCTATTCGGTTAACCATGTAATGAATATCACCGATGTCGGTCATTTAACCGACGATGCTGATGATGGTGATGACAAGCTTGCATTAAGAGCAAAGAAAGAAAAAGTCACTGCCTGGGAATTAGCGCTTCGTTATGAAGACCTGTTTTTCGCTGATTGTAAAGCGTTGAATATCAGGCGACCTGATATCGTGTGCAGAGCGACAGACCATATCAAGGAACAGATTGATATGATCAGCAGGTTGGAGGAAAAAGGATTTACCTATCTTACCGATGATGGGGTCTACTTTGATACTAGCCGTTGTGATGACTACGGCAAACTCGCTCGTTTGGATATTGAAGGTCTGAGAGAAGGGGAAAGAGTCGATATCGGCCAGAAGAAAAGTAAAACCGATTTTGCATTATGGAAATTTTCACCGAAAGATAGTCAAAGAGATATGGAATGGGATTCACCCTGGGGAAAAGGCTTTCCCGGCTGGCATATTGAATGTAGTGCGATGTCCTGTCGCTATCTGGGAGAAAGTTTTGATATTCATACTGGTGGCACCGATCACATTCCGATCCACCATACCAACGAAATTGCGCAAAGTGAATGTGCCAATGGAACACATCCTTTTGTTCGTTACTGGATGCATTGCCAGTTCCTGGTTTTTCCTTCGGGAGAAAAAATATCAAAATCGCTGGGTCATGATTTATCCATAGATGGTCTAAGAGATAAAGGAATCGATCCTTTGGCATACCGTTATTTATGCCTAACCGCGCACTATAGAAATTTTCTTAACTACACCGAAGAAGCTATACAGGCTGCTGAAAAGTCACTTAAAAGACTTAGAGCACTATGTCAGAAATTTGGCTATGTAAAAGGAACTAGTGAAGCGCAAGATCGACAAACTGATTTCAGTGAGTTAATGCAGAAGTTTCCACAAGTGTTTGAACCATTAATGGATGATCTCAACTCTGCTAAAATGATTGCTGCATTTTGGGATATCCTTAAAGATGATTCTATTGATAGTCATGCAAAACTTGAATTGATTACTGCTGTCGACAGTGTGCTGGGAGTCAGTCTTGAGCTGGTCGACACCAGTCGAAGTCTTGAAGTACCAGCAAACATTCAGTCACTTGTAGAACAGCGTAATGCTGCGCGTAACAATAAAGACTGGTCTTTATCTGACAAGCTTCGAGATGAAATTGAAGTCCTGGGTTATCGCATTGAAGATACCAGAGAAGGAACTTTAGTTTCCAGGTTAGACTAGTTGCGATTAGCTGTAACCTACGTCGGGGATTTTCAAGGACGAGTCAATTGGCTCGTCTTCAATCATTAAACTTTTTATATTGATCTTTTAGGTCGAAATAAATTCCTGCTCAATTAATAAAAGCCTTCAGTCCTATCTCAGTTTTTAAAGCAGTGTGCTCAACACCAGCTAGCCTGTCCTTCTTTACCCACTTCCAGTAACTCAATCACGTTAGCTTCGATGATTTTATAACCAACATTGCCGAATAGTTTCTGACGGCTTTCATTTAGTAGGTAAGTCGGGCTGCCGTCGAGTTTATTGGTTTCTTTAAGTTGCATATCACGGCATAACAGCGCCATTGCAGAGCCGTCACTAATTAGTTGTTGCAGCGCTCGATTATCAATCCCGAATTCATCGGTAATTTCGAATAAGTTGCCCATCTGGCTGATATCGATCGCTTCGTGAAAAAATGCATGACGAATTTGCCAGTCGACTATCTCCAGCCAGGTTTTGTTGTTAAAGTCGGACTGTGGTTGGTGGGAAATTTCACCGGATTGCTGCAGTAACTGCACGGCCTTTAACAGCAAATGAGCAGGAGCCGAGGTTTTGGGGCGGCAGCTTTTCCAGATTTCCGGATTAACCGTGATATGGGGAAATTGTTCGGCCACTTCCAGTACATGCCTGGTAAAACCTTCAAACCCACCTTTTTTCTTCCAGCCCAGACCTATTCTGGTTTCCGTGTCGCCGAACAGGGTGACATGGTGGTAGTTGATAGCCACCTTGTTGCCGAAGTTGTGTTTGAGTTCATCGAGGCGGATTTGACCCAGATATGCCCAGATACAGAGAACATCGGAAAAGTAGGAGAGGTGGACAGGGGCGCGATTTTCACTCATAGCTCAGCACTCTATAGCTGTTTTGGAAATTATTAATAATATAGCAGTTTGGGGAGGATTCATTGATCCTGGTTCTAATGTTTCGTTTTTTTCAGTTATTCTTTCTTATCACTTATTACCTGACTTTTTTAGTTCTATATTAACTTGCGCAAGTCGTATTGATCTGGATTTTAAACTTAACTATTGCATCATCAATTTTAATTGTGATTTCTTTTTCATAGGTAAAGCCATTACAGATAAATCGGACGCTGACGTTTTGTCCCGAACCGATGCTTGAGTCACCAAAATATATCGGTAACTTTACAACCGCGCCACAGGTTGTATCCGCCCAGAAAAGCGGGAAACCTTGTGGCAGATTCATATCAGTTTTTTTGCCGTATTTTATCCGGCCTTTGGGGAATCGATTACGACGAACGCTGTTGGGATTTTCCCGCATCTGTTTTTCCAGGTTTCTCACCACATCCAATGTTAGCTCGCCGATATTTTCACCGGAAGAGGAGTACTCAACTGACATTAATCTGGCATCCCAGCGACAGTTCTTTCCTGTGGAATTAACCGTGGTAGAGATTACGTCCATATCTACAGGCTTTCCTCCGCCTTTGTATTCAAATGCAAAGCGTCCAAAGGCTAACACCAGCCAGTAAAAAAGTCTGGCTCTTGGATCGAGCGGTCCTGTTTTTTCCTTGATGCAATCGTAAAGTCGGCTATCACACTCTAGCCGATCTTCCTCGGTGCCACCTCTGCCATAGCAAATATCGTGTGCGTAGCAACATTCTTTGAAGCTGGGATTAATGCCAATAAAACCTTCGGGACCGCAGCCATTAATGGTTGTCGGTCCGATAGCAGCGGCCAGGTCTGCCAGCGTTGAAATATTCATTAGCGTCGCCTTGGGAAATCCCTCTAACGCGTAATAGGGCGCAAGTAATCCGGCGTTGGAAAACAGTGCGTTGTTTGAGAACTCAGCAAGCGCGCTCAGGGTTTTATTACTTAAAGCGGCAAACTGGTGCGGCAAACGAGACAGTATTCTTAAGGTCGCAATATTGAGTTCGCCACTCGCATCGATTTCAGCGGAGATAATTTCAAAATTAAATTCGGATGCGATAAATATTCGCTGAATGCCGCCTTTAAATTTCTTTACTCCGTAAGTCATCTCGGATTTTTCATAGGTTAAAGCTTCTATTTCAATCGGCGTCGGCGGGACGCCGCCTAATGACTCATCGATCAAATCCAGGATACGGGTGAGCTCGCGAATACTGGCATTACCATAGATATCGGCAACGCGCAGTGCATCTTCCGGCATGCTGTAGGGTTTGTGTTTATCTAGCAGTGAAGCCAGCTGTGAATCGACGCCCAGATGAAAAGCGATGGCTTCAGCCGTCATCGATTCGATATTGTTCTTTTTCCGTCCGTTTTCATTCATGTTGATTACCGTTTGATTTCTCGCATCATTTTGAACAGAGTTTGCTTCACTTGATGGTTTCTCTCCCGCTGCTTTTTGCGGGTTACCTTTTCAGACCAGACTCACTCGCTTTCCGTCAGAGTCGACAGAAAAAACATCGGCACGTAGTGCCCATACATAATTACCGTCGCCATCTTGCTGGGGAAGTGAAGCGATAATATGAAATCCCTGCCTGTCAGCAGCTGAAGCCCATTCGGCAATCGCTTTTTTATCGCCAACCTGTTTCCATAAATGTAATGGAACCACGCCCGGAGGCGTCTGTGAGTAACCTAGCATGGTTCTGCCGAAAGTTTGAAAACGCCTGCTCTTGTTATTTCCGATAGGATATTTCGGATTGCCTCTGGGGTCCTGATTCAGGCTCGCTTTGATATTCGGCCTATTCTGATCGCGGGTGATGGCGTAAAGGTTGTTTTCCACTTTATCGCCGACCACCACGATAAATGTCGAATGAGGCAGCGCAGGCGGATTGTAGTTCACCGTATGCACAATACGCGCAGGCGGAAAGAAGCCGTCTCCGAAGGCATCTTTGACCAGATCATAAATGGTTTTAAGCCCTTGCTTTGCAATTTGTTTGACCAACTTTCCACCGAGATCGGCCAGCGGCGCGGCTGGTGTTGTCGACAAAGCGCCCTTGGCGGCGTCTCCGGCCTGATCAGCCAGGTCTTCAATTTTATCTTTGATTTTTTCGTCGTTGTCTTTGATTAGCTCATTTAGTTTGTCGGCGTAGGGAAACTGGTTTTTTTCTGTGAGTGAAAAGGTATACACAAATACGTTAAATCCCGGTTCAATATTTTCAGTCCAGCCGGGCGGCATAATTTCGTCCCTTGGTGGCTGATGATATTGAGGCGGGATCACCGGGCTTGGCGAGCTGTAATGTCTCAAGTTGTCGCCGCTATAAACTTCGATCACCGTATTTAAATAGGTGCTGTCACTGGCTCTGAGGTCGTCGTTGGTCGAGCTGACCGGGGTAATGCATTGCGCCGCAAAGTTCGAACCGCTGGCTTGAAACGGACGCTCCACCGAAGCAACGGCTACCGCGCCAAAATCTTTAGGCGGTTCATTAATATAAAGCCAGTCATCAGGGATGAACTGTTCGGGAACTTCCTTAATGTCGGCACCGGCGGGCCAGTAACGTCGGGTGATGGTTCTGGGCGTGTCATTATGGACGGTATAGGCATCGATAAGCAGTGAGCAACACAGACTTCCTGCGGGATTTTCAAAAATCATGTCGCCTTTGGCGGTCAGTTTTTCCTGTAATCCGGCAAGGTGTTCGACTAGTGATTCTGACGGCAGAGGGAAGTGGTTGGCCAGCAGTCGGCTGATGATGTCGTCGATGGCTTTTTCGGTTAGCCCCATTTCCTGTAATGGTTCCCGGATTAGCGCCGAGTTTTCACGCAAAGATTCTTCGGCAGAGGTACGGACATAAAGAATCAGCGCTTCCATAAATTCCGCCAGTTCAGGGTTAATCTCTGAAACCATTTTGGCTTCTGCAGTAAGACCGATCAGCGGTAGTTCAAATACAGATTTGGGTTGGGCAAACAGGCGCTCGCCCAGGATCTCTTTGTCGGGTGCTTCTGCGTTTAATTCCGCTTCTTGCTCCAGGTTATCTTTATTATCAAAAGTGAATTTCTCGATGGTGATCTTGCCGGTTTGCAGAATTTCCTCGGCAATTTGTTTCAATTCCCTTGTGGTGATTTCTGCTCTGTTTTTTTGCAGTTCCAGTCCTGGAATTGAGATTGCTACTCGATCGGCGGATAGTTTGGCTACGCCAATTTTTCTGAGGTAGTTTGCAAATATATCGGGGCGGTAAAGGCTGACGATATTTTTTGAGTTACGCACGCGCATGACTCTTCCTCCCTGTTGATTCATGTTAATTCATGTTGATAGTCAAGTAGGAAGGAGTCTTATTTCGCGTTTTTGATTAAGCCTTTTTCAAACAGGCAACGCAGCTAAGAGTTGATATTTGGTTAACGTCTTTCCTATTTAACGATCTTCCTGCTTAATGGTCTTTCAATTGAACGGTTTTCCATGCGGTTTGGCTGGATTGGGATGTTTAAAAAGGTTTGTAAACCAAGCGCAAATATAAGGTGATTAGTGTTTAAAGAAAAAGGTGATTGGTTTGGTTCATACCTTGAGGGAAATATAGTAAAGAAGGTCGGGCAAAGCAAAGTGAGGGGGTATAGAATAGAGATAAAATCTTGTGGTGAGATAAATGCGTTTTTTTTGGTGGGGGCTTTGCAGGCTTGTTGTTTAACGCTTTTTCTCGAAACTTGACGCGTGTTACTTGCTAGTAATTTCCAATAACTGAGATGTTTTTTTGAGGAAAGCTTTAGGATATTGATAAATATAGTGTTTTAGGTCAATTGTTGGGGTGGGCAGATAAATGCTGATTCGTTATATTAATTGCCGTTTAGATCGCTACACCTATAAAGCTGCCCCTTCTGGATGGCTAGTTAGAAAAAAGAGGTGGTGGGGGTGATTAGAGTGTATTTGTTTATGATTTTATTCTGCAAGGAAACAAGTGATTTTTTGCTTTTGCTCAAAATCAAATACTCTGACCCCATTGATTCTGAGGATGTCCCCTTAATTTCTTCCCTCGAAGTGAGGGCGGGATGGGAGGTGGTTTTATTTTGGACGGGTGTCCTGCTTATTTCTGCTTATTTACTCCCTTAATTTTCCTTAATTTTTTCTTTCAAGACATCAATAAATTCCTGTGCTGAAGCTCCATCATCTCCCACAACCGCAGCATCTGCGCCATTTTTCAGCAAATAATCAACAATACTAATCTCACCTAATAAAGCTGCATGATGTAAAGCTGTATAGCCAGATTCATCTTTTATGTTTATATCCGCTCCGTTTCTAACAAGAGATTTTATGGTTTGCAAATTATTTAATCTTATCGCGTGCATTAAAGCCGTAAAGCCATTTATATCCTTTATATTCGGATCTGCTCCTTTCTCCAAAAGCGTCTTGATAACATATTCATTACCACTGACGGTGGCAATAACTAGTGGAGTACTACCGTTTTCCGAAATCAAGTTCACATCTGTCTTAAACCTTAAAAGTTCATCAAAAAGCTCAATCTGTTTCGTTGCAATACTTAAGTATAAAAGGCTATAACCATCAATAATGGTGTTTGGGTCGTAGTTATATGACAATAACAGAGCAATCGCTTGTAGGTTTTTAGCAATATATGCAGACCTTAAAGTCTCTTCCGAATTGTTGATGTGCACAATTTTCTTTTCTGCTTTTAATAAAAGCTCCATACACTTCAATGATCTGACGATTATCGCTAGCTGTATCGGTAATAGCCCTTGCGAAGTCTTTTGGTAGATGTTTGCGCCTTTATCTATTAAAAACTTAAGAATGTCTTCATATTCGTTAGATACAGCATAATGAATAGCTGCTGCGCCTCCATAGCTAAAATCAACATCTACTTTATAAAATTCAACAAGTTCTTTTACTAAATCTAGTCTTCCTTGTTTAGCGGCCACCAACAAAACAAGTTCTCGTTCATGCTCAGTTAATTCGCTCAACTCTTCATTCTCTGCGACTAAATTGCCTACAGGAAAAACTACTACAAACAGACCTATAAATACTAGACTAAAAATTCTTCTTAATAACTTCATTAGTGAGAAAACCTACGTTTATATATATTCCAGCGTATCATACTAGCATCTAACATTCTAAGATCGCCTCTTATTTGCCCCATTTCATTATGAATATCTATAATCTTACTATACTGATTCAACCACTCGCGACCGCGTCTCAGTTCGGATGCATGCTCTGTATAGGATATTAAAAGCTCTTTAGCTACGACTTCTACAGTTAACTTAAGAGCTTCTTTTCGTAAATCTAAACGCTTTAAACTACTTACAAAGTCTCTCTCGATTGTAGTATCATATCTTAACATATTTGCACTCTCTTCTTCGAAAGCTATTTCTATTCCATGCGCTTCCAGAAGAGACTCTAATCTCATTTCAGCTTGTCTTAATTCAAGTGACAATTTGTCATATTTTTCTAATAACCTTAATTTTTTTGCTTCATATCTCTTTTTTGCTTCACCATAATAGTCTGGCCCGTTTGGGTGACTCAAATGATTAAACACCCATCTAAACGCATTAGTCAAAGCCCCATTTGCAAACTTCCCACCAGATAACTTTGACATAGTACCACCAACAATTGCAGCAACTGTAATCTTCCCGAAATTGGTAGGTGTACTTTCAATTAGGGGGGTTGCCAAAGAAGACATCATAGAGCTAGCAAAGCCATGTCCGAACTTGCCACCTTGAAGAACGCTACTAATACCCCCTGCAAAAAGATGTGCAGTATACCTTTGTCCTACCGTCCACTCTGTTTGTCCGCCGATATAGTTCATCATACCTGCGGTTAATGCCCCAGCAGCAAAATTGCCCCCATTAATCAATGCCACCATGCCACCAACATACATTTGGAGAAACACAGGTGCTGATTGACCGGCAGTCATTACTGTCATAACGATTCCAATACCAACCAGTGTCCAATTGGTATCAGGTTTTACAGCAAGGTAGGTTGGGTTATAACCCAACAATTTTCCAATAGAAATAGCTGGTAGAGAAAAAGAAAAAAGGAGAAAAGTCAGCTTTATAATAAGTTAGCACTTTATCGCTTACTCCCATTTTTATTACCAGCCCAGCTTCGAGGAATTCGTTGATAGGACCAAAACAAGCTACTTTAAACTAATGAAGATTTAACAGACACCCAGATTCATATTTGACGTATTCGCTAGTTTTATTAAGAACTCTTGAGTTGTTGAGAGTTTAGAGTTGTTGCCTGTATCAAAAAGCCTATCATTTCGGCATTCGTACTAAACCGTAAAGACGAATATTTAGAATTGATACAAAAGTCGAGCTTGCCCCATTTCTATTAAACAAAAATACAGACAAGGAATGCCTGTATTCAAAAATTAAAAACATCACAAGAATAAAACCAACAACTCATTAAAATCCTTGTTTCGGCACGAGAACTTCATGCCAGCAAAAATACAGAAAAAGAACATCGCATCATTTTTGAGCTACCATAATTATTATCACATACCCAAATTAACCCACATGAGGAACCCATGAAAAAATATATTGGTATGCTCTTTAAACTACTTTGCATTGTTAATCTCTTGTTGAGTTTTACGGCACGCGCAGCTTCAACACCAACCCCCACACAAACTTCAACACCTGTAGCAACTTTCACCCTTCAAGACAAAACAGGACTCGGAAAAAATCACAAAATTTACGTTCTCGGATTCTCGTCAAACCCTGGTTACTACTTAAATTCAGATGGCACATGGCTGCCATTAACACAACAAGCCAACGGACAAATTCCCTGCTTTGAATTAGGCACAGATAAAGGACAAATTAATAAAGTCAAAATAGATTCGTCACAAACCACGTTAAGCGCAAGAGTGTATTTTTTTGCAGACGACCAGGGCACCTACGGAACCTGTAATAACGGCACCACTTCAGCAGGTACAGGGACTACACAAAAGAACGGAATATTTGGCACCAATAATTTTTCCTATACATGGACATCTCCCTCGACGTTTGGCGTTGTCGGTATTACACAAGCCAGCATTGGTGCGCCAGGCACAGGCATTCCTTTATACTCATTTAGTGAGATAGGCCCGGGCCCATCCAACGGCACTATCGATGTTTCTCAAGTCGATTTATATTCCTTTCCCGTCACCATTGAAGCCAGTGTATTAACGGGAAATCCAGGTGTAATTGGTAATTCGTACAACGCTACAACACCAACAAAAACAGTAAGTTTTAGCGATAACAGCAGCTACACCACTTTTATTAATGGCCTTGCCGGAACCGGCGGATGCAAAAACAACCCAACATCCGTAGCCTGTCCCTACCTGGATTTAGCCGTTCCCTATGGGAACTATTCTATACTGCTTAACCCGGGCGGCTTTTTAAATTCCAATACCAGTGCCGCACAAAACAGTAAATTACAAAAAGCCTTCGATACGATTCTTGCTGAATTATGGAAAGATAAAGCGCCGAGCATCACACTTGCGAATGGCGGTATACAAGGCTCTGCTCCACAAGACACCTTTGTCGGAACTTCTGTGAGCATGATCTATCCCTGCAATAAGACAGGCGTAGGCTGTCCAACCGTGCGCGCCATTAAATTTGTGGGAAAAACATCAAAATATGTGGCATACATGTTTAGCCCCATTGATTACGCATCCGGTTGCGCAGCAGGCACAATAACCGGATGCCCGGCAGGCAGTATTGCCAGTAGCGGTAACCAGGTATTTAGTGGTGCAGGCGTTTTTGGTACCACCGCCACAACCGAATACAACAACATGGTAAGAATTCAGGGTAGAAAAGCCAACCTCTTGCCTAAAGACACCACACAATATGGCGTTGGCAGCTATGCATCGCAAGTTGCGAGACTGGGGTTAATCATGACGCAAGCGTTAAATCATGGCGCATTTTCACAATGTAAAGGGACCAATAAAAAATGGAAAGGATATGATTGGACTTGCTTAAACCTGCAAACCAATTGGTATCCCACCCAGGCAAGTGGCGTGACACAAAATTTATACTCCCAATTTATGCACACCGCTGCCAATACAAAAAACATTCCCTTATTTGTACAGCCACCCAATGCCGCAACAAGCGCAGGCGGAACATTAATGGGGATGGCTTATGGATTCAGCAATGATGAAAAGCCCACCCCTCAGGTGCCAAACACTGCCGACCCTGAAGTTCCTTCAAAAATGGACGGTACCGTTATTTATAACGGCGCAGGGCCATACACCATCACTCTAGGCCCATGGAAATAGCAAAAAAATACCGGCTCATACGATTTCGTGTGAGTCACACAGCTAACAAAGCCCCCTGTCTGAATAAGGGTAAACATAAAATAGAAATAGCGGGTTGGACCAAGGTAACTTATTGTAAACAAGCGATGTTGTGCCTCACAGCCCTTGTCTACAGCGCCTTAAAAACGGATCTTGAGGCGAAAAAATGGTTCTTTAAGCAAGAAGAAAATGGCAAGAGCAAATCACCATTTTATACCCGGTCGATCCGGCAAGCGAAACAACCAGGGATGGTATTGTGCGCGTGAATATAGGCAATCTGTGGATTGGACAAAATCTTAATAATATCGCCTGTAAGTGCCTCTCCCTGGGTAACGCAAGCTTCCTGCATATCGCCGTTCTTATCATACCCACGTAAAGAAAGTAATCGAGACACCATAACATCGGGTATTTGATTCTCCGACCATTCCACCGGCCGAGAATGCTTACCAACAAAAATGGGGCCTGAAGCACGGTAGGGCGATTTCACATCATGGTGCTGATAATTTAAAGCAAGAACCTTTTCGCCTTTTTTAATATCTTGCAGCGAAACGCGACAAGGATAGCCAGGATAACTATCGGCGGTAAGCCAGCACGCATTCAGTTCAGCTAGTTCTTCATCGCTCATATTCATTAACGAGTCGAATAGTGAGCTATCTAGCCCGCTAACTTTAAAACCGATTTGTTTTTGAGTTCGACCACTCATTTTTCTACTCCAGAAATTATCAATTATACTAGCGCCATTTCTATTATGGTTGCGCTATTTCTATTATGCTAGCCCATTCATAAAAGCAATAAATTGGGTAAATGAGTTATCAATATTAGTGGAATGAATGATTGGCTCTACCGAAAAATGGACGAGCAATTTTAAAACGGCGTTAAAAACGGCGTTAAAAACAGCGCTAAAAGCAGCGTCAAAACAGACGCTAAACCGGTAAGATTCAAGGCAAGTAACGGCTCGGGGCTACTCCGGTAGCCAGCATTCCAGGCGCCAAAAAAAGACTGAGGTCAGAGTAGTCAATGACAGGCAGCGGTATTGAGTACTTAGTTTGTCAGAAAATTAATAGTCTTCAACCTCGTCAAAGCCCATAAGATTGGGGTATTCTTCGTTAAATAGTTTACCGATCCCAGGGGTATTGTATGAGTGAGACCAGGATCAATTAATAACAGGGAATAATCAACATGAAGTTAATAAGCTCTCTAATAGCTTTAATCTTTCTACCATTCACCCAGACCATAAAAGCTGACGATAAAAACCTGAATCAGGTTAGCGAATTAAAAGTGACCACACTGTCTACCATGTTGGCTAATCGCGGGATTGGAGAGTGGGGGTATTCTGCCCTGATAGAAGTCGATGGACGCAAAATTTTATTTGATACCGGTTATCGTCCTCAAACCGTATTACAAAATGCCAAAGAACTAGGCGTGGATTTGTCTGAGGTTGAAGATGTCATTTTAAGTCATAACCATGGAGACCATACCGGCGGTTTGGAAACTTTGCGTCAGCACTACAGCGAGAAAAATAACAATGCATTAAGTCGTGTTCATGTTGGGAAAGGAATCTTTGCTCAGCGCGCTGGAAGAGAAAACCGAATGCTGGCAATGAAAAAAAAGCTTGAGAAAGAAGACGTTGTTTTTAGCGAATATATGGATGTGAAAGAAATCTATCCCGGAGTCTGGCTAACCGGCAGCGTTCCTCGTGTTCATCCTGAAAGAAACTGGAGTGGTAACGGAAGGATCGTCACCGCTGATGGTGAGATTGAAGATAATATTCCAGAAGATCTGTCGTTGGTGGTAAACACTGCGCAGGGTTTTATTCTAATCTCTGGCTGCGGTCATGCGGGAATCATCAACACCATGGAGCATATCGTGAATAAAATACATCCCGGAAAAATCTCCACCGCCATCGGAGGTTTTCATCTGGTGAGTGCTGATGATCGGCATCTTAAGTGGACCGCAGAAAAGCTCAAACTATTTGGTTTAAAAAACATGATGGGCGCGCATTGTACCGGTGTCAACTCGCTTTACACCTTGAGGCGTTTGTTAAACTCAGATCGAGAGCATATGGTTGTTGGTTCAGTTGGGGATAGTTTTAGTTTGAAAGATGGTGTTAGAGCAGGGGGAATTGCCAGGTAGCTGGTTTTATCTTAAAGCAAGCGTTTAACCAATGGGTGAAGTTTGTTGTATTTTATCTGTACTCTGCTATCAATCGACTCTGGGTCAAATAGTATAAATCAACTCTGGATCTAGACTCTGGTGGGCTTAATAGTACGATAGAAAAATTTTAAATCATAATGAATCAAAAATTTAAATGGAGTTAAAATGAAAAGGTTAGTTGGATTACTAGTTGGAATATTGATTGGAATATTGTCACTCAACGGATGGGCAGAATCTTCTTCTACTGAGTATCGGCCGATTGTTATTGGATCCAAGTTTAATATCACCTCGAAAATTCTTGGTGAGGACAAAGAAATTTATGTTTCTCTACCTCACAAATATGATGAGCGCGTTCATGACTATCCCGTTATTTATGTTCTGGAAGCCGAATACCTATTTGATTCAGTTCGTTCGATAGCAAAGCTTATGGCGACGAGAAGTCACATGCCTCAAAGTATAATCGTCGGGATAGCAAACGGTAGCTACAGCAAACGATTCGATATGGATTTACCGACGCATGGCGGCAAGCCGGAGAAACATCTACAGTTCCTGAAAAATGAACTAATCCCACATATTGAGAAAAACTACAGAGCCAATTCACACCGAACTATAGTGGGCTTATCACCGACTAATGGGCTCATATTCGAAGCATTCTGGGCTGAGCCTGAGTTGTTTAAAGGATATATTGCGTTATCCGCTCATCTGGAGTGGGATCCGGTAAAAAATGTCAAACTAATTGATAAATTTATAGACACTATTACTAAACCAGATTACCCAAAGACGACCATTTATATGGGCAGAGCAGGACTCGATCTACAAGAAGATCCATCATATCAAAAGTATTATAAAGAGGCTGCGGATAAATTAAGTAAAAAGCCGGTAACAAATGTTACCTATAAAATTGAAATCCTGAAAGACGAAGAGCACTACGCGATGGCCTTGCCAGGAATTAAAAATGGATTTGAATTGATTTATCCTCGTGAAAAGTGGACAGATTTCAATTTTTCCTGGAAGGACGAACCTGTTGAAAAGATTAAACGTCACTATGAGGGGCTATCAAAACTCTATGGATTTGATGTTTATCCGATTGAAGACGGCCATAACTATGGGAGTCATTTATCAGGCCTGGCCCACAATAGTTCAAGATTTGGGAAAAACAAACAGGCGATCGAAGTGTTAAAGCTTGGGATAGGTTATTATCCTAATTCTGCCAATTTATATATGAAACTTGCTGAGGCGTACAAAAAGGAAGGTCAGCAAAAATTAGCAAAACAAGCAAATGATAAAGCAGTAATGCTTGCTGAAAAGTATCATCCAGAAGACATGAAAGCTTTTGAGTTGATTTCTCAACAATTTGGAAAGTAAACATTAGTTAATAGGTCAGAGTATTTGAAGGCATGTATGGCTATGCTTTGGCCCGTTATTCTATTTCGATTATCAAATCTGTTAGTCCAACCAATTATCAACTCATAGATGTAGGACAATAGACTAACTGCCATTCAACTGCTATGAGATTACTGAATGATGTTGTAGGATGTTAAGCGAAATTCGGGTGTTTGAAGACATATCACCTTAAAAAACATAACAGATTAAATTAATCAGGCCGACAAAACTGCATTTCTGAACATGAATTAACTGTCGTTGGGACTCCAGGTTACTAGCGAAGTTGATTGGTTTGGTTAGAAGTGCAAGGCAATAAAGGTAGGGTATTAACTCAAAACCCGGAGGCTGGTTACAAGGATTCTCCTAAATAGTATGAACACTTCGTTCATTTCAAGTCTGTTATAAAAATAAAAACGGGATTAATGTGAATAAAAATATTGGAATTTTGTCCGGGATTGTTTTCTTATTGTTGAATGCAGGATTTATCGCTCTAACAATTTTCACGGTATTTCAATTTTCAGCTCAAAAGGTTCTCTATTTTGTAGTTTATTGCAATCTGTTGTCTATCTCTTTCGCAGTATTCATTAATCAGGTAAGGCTATTATTTAAGGGGCAGGTAAACTACAACGGCCTTGATAAACTTTTTCAACTCTCGATCTATGGGACCGTTATTGCTTTTGGGTTATTGGCGATTGCGTGGCTATTTTATTACTTGGATATATTAACAACTTTTTTGGCTATGACGGTTGGCGTTGTGGTATTTATATTTATTTCTATCTATCAGCCCGTTCTACAAATACTTGCAGGATTAAAGATAAAGGAAACGCCTCATAATCTATGGGGTCTTAAAAAAAGTATTGGTATTACTTGTTTGTGGAGCGGTATTCTGGCACTGACAGGATTTTTATCGTTCATCGCTATTCTAACTAACTACTACCTTGGCATTTTGGAACTGATGCTCCTCTCAAAGGCTGCTGGTAGTACAGAGGAGCAAGAAGCGAACACACCTTATTCGCTATCCAAAATTTTAACATACGGATTGAGCGGGACGATTTTTCTGTGCGCTATAACGGTGGCCAGTTTTCTCCCATGGACTTACTATAATGAGGTAACTGAGCAGCTGAATGATACTGAACAGGCAGATGAGGTTACTTTGTCCGAAAGTAATCCCGTAAAGCTAATTGATGGCTCTTCGAAAGTTATTTATGAAAAAGCGCTTTTAAGTGGTAGTTTATTTTTTGCAAAAGAAGACAGGGTTCGTCTGATAGATTACAACAAAATGGGGGTATCCAATGACAAAGGAAAAACCTTTATCTTCAAGCCCATTCCCGAAAATTATGCCAGCCACGCCGTATTTGATGAAAGAAATCAAAGAATTATTTTGGTAGGACAATATGGAGATAGCTTGGTTTTAGCTGAGGATGGTAGCTCGTGGAAGAAGATCAATTGGCTAAATGTGAGTGGTGCATCAAAACGTTTTGAGAATGATAACATAACAGATGTTAAGTACTCAGCAGCGGAAGAAAAGTTCTACTTTGTGTTTACCTGTGAAGTTTGGCAAGGCGATATTGAGCTAAAAAACTGGAAGAGAGTTAACACAACATTTTTAGAACAAAGAAATAGCCAATGCGCAACCATGGTCTATCTGGACGAAGAAGGCCGGCTGGAATGGCTTCAGAGTTATCAGATGAATGGAGACTTGCTGGATAGTTTTTGGAAATATTCTGAAAACAGTGGTCGTTGGGATTACTTCTGCACTGTGTCCAAGCCCAGTCTTTTTAGAAAAACAGAAAATGAAAAAAGCTGTGAGGAGATGGAAACACCAGAACTTTCTTCTAAGCAGACAATGAAGCTGTATCGGGATTTTGATTTGATTAAAAGCAAGGTTCTTAATAATGAGTATATTGGAAAGAGAGTAATGGAAGAGTACACGAAGATCAAAACCTTTCATTATGATCGACAAGGAGAAACGTTTTGGTTCTATGATGGAAATTTAAAATACACTGAAGACTATGGGAAGGTGTGGCATACGATTCAAAATCGTATGTACGGCTTTGAATTGTATGCTGCAAAAGATGATGGCTGGGTTTTGGGCTCATTCAATTGTCAGCTGCTAGTTAGTGAGAATAATGGATGGACCTGGAATAAAGTAGGGTTCTCCAATTTAAATTCAAATTCCAACTCCAATCCCAACTCCAGAGCGCAATTGCAAGAGTTCTGTACAGATAAGTCGAATATTATTGTTTTAACAACAGGTGCATTGGTCGCGAACGAAAATAGCATCTATTTCTATAGTAGGCAAAGTAATACGCTATCGCCCGTATTTAAGACGACAAAAAGCATTGAAATACGAGAGTATCGAAATATTCAGTTGTCTACACCTCGGGATCTAAGTGTCGCCTTTGCTTTGATTGACAAAAACGAGCTTAACTACACTTTGGATAATGGCATAACGTGGCAACAATTGGAATTTCACGGGAAAATTGAGAGTCTGCATTGCTCTGATGCTTGTCTGATAAGCGATAACCAATATTTGTTTCAACTGGAGAAAAAAGGTGAAGCCTTTATCGCAAAGAAAATCTTGACACTTCCATTTGAGTTGAATGAAGAAAATATTGAATACTTTAATGAAGAGTCCTTAGTTGAAGTCAGTTTTAGTCATAGTGCGATCTGGATTATATTCGATAACAAGATCTACCTGAACAAGGGATCCGGCTCAGACTGGCAGGTTGATACGGTGCCGTTTTCTCAAGTTCGATCGGTCAAATACCTTTCAGGTTCTGATGAGTTGTGGGTTAGTGGATTAGATGCAGTCGCAGTGACAAATAGGGAAGAGCTTCAGTTTACTACTTATTCTCTGAAAGGGAATAACTTGATTTGTAACGGCGTAACAACCAATGAATCACTGATTATTATAAATGAAGACAAAGGATTACTTCAGAAGTCAGCAAATAGTCATGAGTGGTTTGAGTTTAAGATAGGTGGTGAAGATTGCATTCAAACTGAGAGTAAAATCTTTTTAGACAGAAATGTGGTGAGATTGCCCAAGCTTCAACCAGCTGCGGAATCTTGATAGTGATTAATATTCAGTGAAGCTGTTGATTATTGATGAAGTAAGGTAAATTCTAATTCGGAGTGTCTGCAATATACAGCCAATGTATTCTTCAGAGCTAATTGACTACCAAAAAAATTGAAAACTGGTCTATAAAATGCGAATTCTTTTAGTTTTTTCATGTTTGTTGTTCTCAAATTATCTACTGGCGGAACGACCTAAGATTGGCCTGGCGCTAAGCGGCGGCGGTGCTCGTGGTGCAGCACACATCGGGGTATTACGTGAACTGGAACGACTCAATATTCCTGTTGATTACATCGCAGGCACCAGCATGGGTGCCATTATTGGTGCCTTATACGCAAGTGGCTATACACCGGATGAAATTGAACAGATTGTGATCACCATGGACTGGCAGGCCGCATTCGATGATGAGGTTGCGCGTAACCAGCGTAGCTACCGCCGTAAGCTGGACAACCGGCGTTTTGTCTCCAATATTCAATTGGGGTTAGATAGTGACGGCATCAAGTTACCGGCGGGGATCGTTTCCGGCCAGTCTATCGGTTTGATGCTAAATCGATATTTTGCTCCTGTGTCTCATATCCGTGATTTTAATCAGCTAAAAATCCCGTTTCACGCAGTAGCAACTGATTTGGCGACTGGAGAAGAAGTTGTATTGCAACAGGGCTCGCTTGCCGAAGCCGTGACCGCCAGTATGTCGATTCCCGGATTTTTAATCCCGGTCGAAAAACAGCAACAGCTTCTGGTTGATGGGGGAATTGCCAACAATTTACCGGTATCCGTAGTGAGAAATATGGGGGCTGATGTCGTTATTGCCGTTGACATAAGTACGCCTTTGATCAAGCGCAAGGATATTAAAGACGTCGTTGATGTAGCCGACCAGCTTACCGGTTTGTTAACTCGAAAAAATACCGAATTGCAGATTACCTCGCTTGAAGATTCAGATGTTCTTATCGTGCCTGAGCTCGGTGAAATCTCGACAACAGACTTTCCGTTAGCGTCTCAAGCAATCCCGAAAGGGTTAAAAGCTGCTCAGCAAAATCAGAAGTTAAAACGACTGGCTGAAAAATTCAGTGGATTAGAGGTCACTTCGCAAGTTGTAACAAACGTAAAGGATTTATCCAGGGTTGAAATTGATCATCAACGAGTTGTCGAAGTAATCATTGATAATCAAACCAGTATTTCGACCGAGCGAATTCGAAATAAAATTCATACAAAGGCCAACAGTAAGTTCAGCTTCAAAAAACTCGAGAAAGATATCGGTGCAATTTATGGTATGGGGTATTTTAATTTAGTGCAATACTCTTTACAGCCACAGGCTACTGGAATTGTAGTTACCTATCATGTTACTGAAAAAAGCTGGGGGCCGAACTATCTTCGACTCGGCTTTAATTTTAGTGCGTCGGAAAATATCGATAATCAATTTAATGTATCTGCCAACTACCTGATGACCAACATTAATAAACTGAACGGAGAATTATCGCTTGGACTAAAGTTGGGGAACGATAGAGAAATTGGTGCCGAATGGTATCAACCGCTTGATAGTCGATGGTCACCCTTTATCAATACCCAGGTAGCCTACTTGTCGAATCAGTTTAATTTTTTCCGGGAAAATGAGTTAGTAGCTGAATTGAATGGAGATTCCATTGTAAGTGATTTGGCCGTTGGATTTGAATTCGATAATTGGGGAGAAGTGCGCCTGGGTGCTCATTATATTGATGGAAAAGTTAAACATAAGGTTGGAGAAGCAATTATCGATGAGTTGAGCTATAAAGATGCATCGGAATATATCAAGCTGGAAATTGATACACTGGATAGCCTCTATTTCCCAAGGGATGGATTTTTACTGCAGTCCTCATATTCAAGGAGTTCAAATACACTAAGTTCGGAATTTGAGTACCAGCAAAATCAAACTCGAATGATTAAAGCTTTTGAATGGAATGAGAACTCAGTAACTCTTGGTTTAAGCTATTTACGTAGTAAAGGGCAGAGCATTCCTTTAAATGCTTTCCATCGCAGCGGAGGCCTGCTCAACTTCAGCGGCTATGAAATTAACCAGATTTCAAGTGAAAATGTCGCTTCTGTTTTTGCGGTCTATATGAGAAAAATAAAACCTGTTGATTTTCTGGACATGTATCTGGGTTTTTCCTATGAACAGGGGCAAGTCTGGAACGAACCGGAAGAATTTGACTGGGATAATCATATTGACGGCTATAGTATTTTTTTTGGAATCGATACAAAGTTAGGTCCATTCTATATCGGCTATGGAAAAAATGAAGAATCAAAATCGTTATATATCATGCTTGATAAACTCTTTTAATTGTAAAGTGAAATAGGCTATATCGGTAATAAGTAGGAGCTAGTCTCGTCTTACTATCAATGCCAGCAGAGAAGAAAAATCATAGCAATGGAGCGCACAATGACAAAACAAAAAATAGTTCTGGTATTTGTTCATGGCTGGAGTGTTACCAATACTGATACCTATGGTGGCCTGCCAGAAAGGCTTAAAGCCGAACTTTTCGCGGCTGGTATGGATGTGCTGGTTAAAGACATATTCCTGGGTCGATACATCAGCTTTCATGACGAAGTCAGGCTTCCTGATATTTCACGCGCCTTCGACACCGCTGTAAAAGACGAATTGACTACTCAGACTTTTCAAAATATCCGATTTGTTTGTATTACTCATTCAACCGGAGGCCCAGTAATTCGAGACTGGTGGCATCGATATTATTTAAACTCCCCGAAAAGCGGAAAATGCCCGATGAGTCATCTGATAATGCTCGCACCAGCCAATTATGGCTCTGCGCTTGCACAACTGGGCAAGGGACGGTTAAGCCGTATGAAATCCTGGTTTGGTGGGGTAGAGCCTGGCCAAGGTGTACTCGACTGGCTTGAACTTGGCAGCGAAGGTAGCTGGGGATTAAATTCAGACTGGATTAGCACTGAAGAAAAGCATATTGGTGTCAACGGGATTTTTCCGTTTGTACTAACCGGTCAAAGTATCGATCGGGCAATATATGACAACCTGAATACCTACACCGGTGAAAGCGGCTCCGACGGCGTAGTTAGAGTGGCCGCCGCAAATCTGCAGGGACGTTTGATTCGTCTGCAACAACAAAAGCCGATAAAGGGAAAGAAGAAAATACGTAATAAAATGGTCGATTGCTGGGATGCACCTGAATTGCAGTTTATCAGTCGAACAGAAGCACCAGTCACGGCACTCGGTGTGATTGCCGGCAAGTCTCATTCAGGAAAAGATATGGGCATTATGCGCAGCGTGAAAAAGGGCACCAATGATAAGAGTAGTCAACAGACAGTGAAAGCGATCCTCGAGTGTATTAAAGTCAGCAATAAATCTGAGTACAATAAACTTGCGACTCAATTTGAACAAGAGAGCAGTAAGGTTCAAAAGCTGGAACGCCTGGAATCAGTCAAGCACCTGTTGTTTTCCGATACTCACTTTATTCATGATAGATATTCAATGGTGGTTTTTCGGGTGACTGACCATGAAGGTTACCCGGTAAAAGATTTTGATCTGATCCTGACCGCAGGAGTAAACAGCGACCCTAATATGCTCCCGCAGGGATTCTTTAAAGATAAACAAAGAAACAGCGTTTCTCGCAATACAATTACCTATTATTTTAACTACGACATAATGATTGGTAGTGGCGAAATAAAACATGACGGTGAGATTATCAGAAAAGGAACTGTCGGCGCACAGCGGTTGGGGCTGAAAATCTTACCGCGGCCCAGTGAAGGTTTTGTCCATTATTTGCCTTGTGAGATTAGTGCATCGCAAGAGTTACTCGAACGTGCCTTAAAACCTAATTCAACAACCTTGATCGATATCTGTCTGCGCAGGGTAGTTCACAAGAATGTTATGCGACTGGACAAAGGAACTGCACAGAAGCCGTTCAATAAGACTAAACCCGGTGAAGAAATAGTTCAGTAAATCTGGCTGCAGACTGGAAACTCTGTACTGGTGGTGCTGGTTGATATCGCGTTTAAACACTGGACTTGATTTAAACTCATTCTCGGGTCCAGTGTTCGAAATTACAAGGATAGAAATTCAATTGAAAATTCTAGAGTCGTAGAGTTTTGGGCCGTTGATAACGGTGGAGAGTAAAAGTTATGGAGTATAAGAATTGTGGAATGTAAGAATTGTGGGTTCAACTTCGAAGGAATGTATTGTAATTCCTGTGGGCAGTATGCCAATACCAGAAGAATTAATTTTCAATATTTAGCTTCAGAAGTTTTAAACAGCATTTTTCAAATAGAACGAGGCTTTCTGTTTACACTCAAAGAGCTGTTTTTCGAACCAGGCAAATGCATTAGGAATTTTCTTGATGGAAAGCGACAGCAATATACCAAACCTCTGGCCTACTTACTATTAACTTCGTCTCTCTATATTATTATCGCTCATTTGCTAGAACTAAATACCTATTCGAAAGATTTTGCCGAAGGGTTTAGCACCGGTATTAACGATAGTAACGAAAGAGATGTTTCCGGCGTGCTAATGGTTTTGAACTGGCTTGCGAGCAATCATGCTTTTACACTTTTGCTTACATTGCCTCTGTTTTCTCTCGGATCTTATCTTGCATTTTTCCAGTGTAAATATAACTATTTTGAACACTTGATTTTGAATATGTATATAGCTGGCCAGCAAATGGTGATTTATCTGGTTGTTAGCTTTGCTGTAACAAAAGGGAGCTTTTCGGAAACTTTACCACTAATTTTTGGTATGCTTTTTAACTTCTATGTGTTTTATCAATTTTTTAATGCAAGAAAACCTTACATCCGAATATTATTATTTTTAATCACCTATGCAGTTTTCATATTGCAACTGTTGCTGTTGATGATTGTAGTTATTGCGCTAGTAGAAACCTTGCCGCTATAAAGTTTGATTATTCAGTCTGACAGCTTCATTAATTGACAGTTTAGCGGTTCGTTTGGTTGGGCAAATACGCAAAGCCATGATAGCATGGAGTATTATTATGGAGATGTAGGCGTCAAGCTTTACTCAGGCGTTGACTCCTGACTAACCCCAACTAATAATTCATTCAGTCTATGATCACTATTTATGTATTGTTTTTCTTTGCCTCAATGATTCATGTAATAGCCATGTCTATTGGAGCGAGTATGTTTGGTGTGACCATTAAAACAATTTCGTTTGGACTTGGTCGTAAATTGATGAGGCTCGGTAAGGTCCAGTTGTCGATGGTACCGCTAGGTAGTTTTGTTAAATTGGCAGACAGTAGTGATCAACCATTAGAGCAGGTTGAAGTGGGCTTTGGACAGCAAAGCCTTGGTGCAAGACTAATAATTCCATTGTTAGGGCCTATTACAACAATAACATTAGCTTACTTTATACTCGGAAGCCCGGCAGGAAACGCATTTGTTAGTACCTTTTATCAGGCATTTAATGGTGCTGTAAGCCCTTTGAGTGAAGCTCAGCTTTATCTGAAGCAAGCTCAATTAGCGGTAGACCAGGAGCCGTTGTTGATAGTTTGTGGCCTGGTATTGGTTAAAGTGTCGGCGCTGAATCTAATTCCGTTTCCCGGAACTACAGGCTTTCAATTGATTCTTACTGTTATTACATCTGACCAAACGGAAAGTCACTGGCAGGAAAGACTAGCTAACTGGCTTCTCTGGCCATTATTGCTTTTCCTGGGCAGTTGGCTTGTGGCTTTGGTATTTTACTTTATTCAGTAGTCAATCAATATTGATTGTAGACTTGTCTTACTTATGCTATTTAGTTTGCCTCTGTAATTTAATTTAATTTAATTTGATTTGATTTGATTTGATTTGATTTGATTTGATTTGATTTGATTTGATTTGATTGGAAAGAAGGCTGCTTAGTATTAACTATTTCCTCGAAGCCAATAAAGCAAACATTAAACCAGACAAAATTTCGTTTCGCTGCAGTATAGCTGTTAGAACATCTCGGATTGAAAAATGTTCGCGTTTTGAAAAACATATTTATCTCATCTGTCTAAGTATTCAACTTTATCTCAATTGCATCTGATATTTGTGTCTAGGCTTTGTTTGGCTGCTCAAAAACTGATATTCGGATAGTCGTTGCTTTCAGAGTTTAATTCGCAGGTACTGAATTAACGTTCACTGAAATTTAGAGTCTCTGAAATTTAGAGTTTCTGAAATATAAAATCCGTATATCTTAAAAACCAATACAAGGCTGCCATAAAATAATAACGAGGACCAAAACATGAAAGTAACTAAAATAATGCTTGGTGTTTTGATTTTCGGGTCTATCAGTAGCATTCCTCTTAAATCAATAGCCAATTCTATCCAACAAAATCAACAAATCATTGAAATACTTGAACAGGAAAAACAGGTAACTGAGGTTTACCGTGTTTACTATGGCAGCGAGTCAATGGCAACCAGATTAGCGATTAGCTTCCACAATCAGCTAATGGAAAGCCATCACGATAGGGGTTATCTGATTATTGAGTTATCGGAAGAAGACAGAAAAAAACTCAAATCATTGAATCTGTCTCTAAAACCTGCGAAAGACTATATTCAGCAACGCAACCAAAGGTTGAGTCAGCGTCAATCACAAATTTTTTCACTTAACAATGAAGTGGAACCTACGGCTATACCGGGGTATTCCTGTTATGAGACTGTCGAAGAAACTTTTGGAGAAGCACAAAATCTGGTGACCAGCTACAGCAACCTGGCCGAATGGATCGACGTGGGTGATTCCTGGGAAAAAACGACCAATCAGGGAGGGTATGATATCAGAGTGTTGGTGTTAACCAATAAATCAAATACTTTTGATAAGCCGAAGCTCTTTATTAATAGTGCAATTCATGCGCGTGAATATACTACAGCACCACTGAATCTGGCTTTTGCCAAGTGGTTAGTTGAAGGCTATGCAAGCAACGCCGATGCGCGTTGGATTCTTGACTATCATGAAGTTCACCTTATGCTACAAACAAATCCTGACGGCCGTAAAATGGCGGAAGCGGGTAGTAGCTGGCGAAAAAATACTAACCAGAACTATTGTGGTAGTACTTCGAGTAGTCGCGGTGCAGATTTGAATCGAAACTTTACTGATCGCTGGAACATTACTAATGGTTCCGGCTCAAGTGGTAGTCAATGTAATGCAACCTATCGCGGTCCATCGGCTGGGTCAGAGCCAGAGATTCAGGCAATAGAATCTTATGTGAGAAGTTTGTGGCCGGATTTAAGAGGTCCAAACGATAGTGACGCTGCACCGCTATCCACTACTGGAATGCATATCGATCTACATAGTTATAGTGAATTGGTATTGTGGCCATGGGGCGATCAAAATTCGCCAGCGCCAAACGGCAACGCGCTTCAGGCTCTGGGTAGAAAGTTTGCCTACTTTAACGGCTATATGCCTCAGCAGTCGATTGGTTTATACGCTACCGATGGCACCAGTGACAACGTGAGTTATAGCGAACTGGGTGTTCCTGCCTTTACCTTTGAACTGGGCACCAGCTTTTTCCAGAATTGTTCGACTTTTACCAACACCATTAAACCGGATAATCTACCGGCTTTGGTGTATGCCGCAAAAGTTGCAGGTGCGCCTTATGTTACACCTTCTGGTCCTGATACTTTAAACGTGAATTTAAGCGATGATGCATCGGGCGCAGGCGTACCGGCTGGCACCAGTGTAACTTTGAGTGCAAGTGCAACTGACACTCGATTTAGTAGCAGAAACGGAACGGAAGCAACACAAAATATTTCCGGGGCGGAGTACACTATCGATACGCCACCTTGGCAATCGGGCGCGGTCGCTTATAGCCTGAATGCGAGTGACGGTAGTTACAACAACAAAACTGAATCAGTAACTGGGGCAATCAATACCAGTAACCTGTCGGTAGGAGAACATATCGTCTATGTACGCTCGAAAGATACTTCAAATATTTTTGGCGCAGTGAGCGCAGTTTTTCTGAAAATTACCGATGGTACGCCACCACCACTTAATGCAGATTTTACTTTTAATTGCCAACAACTGACTTGTAGTTTCGACGCTAGTGCCAGTACCGGAGCGATCGATAGCTATCAATGGAATTTTGGCGACAGCAATGTTGGATCAGGCAGTCCGGTGAGTCACACATTTGCTACTGCTGGAGATTATTCGGTCCAGCTAACTGTCACCGATAGCGATAATAATAGTGACACGACTTCCAGTCAGGTTAGTGTTTCCGATTCTGGCGATGGTGCTCTGGAAAATGGTATTCCTGTCACCGATCTGTCTGCACAGCAGGGAGAAGAAGTACACTTTATTATGCAGGTACCGGAAAATGCGAAGAACTTGAAATTTGTCATAAGCGGTGGAAGTGGTGACGCCGATCTCTATGTACGATTTGCTGCCGAGCCCACAACTTCACAGTACGATTGTCGTCCCTATCGCAATGGTAATAACGAAGAATGCTCGATTTCAAACGTACAACAGGGAACCTATTATGTGATGCTGCGTGCATATAGCAGTTACAGTGGCGTTTCATTAACGGGTTCTTATACTGTCGGCGGTACCGGTGGATCTTTTGCTCAAAATGATCTGGCTGCGACGCAGGGCGAATGGAAACATTTTAGCGTTGAACTTGCTGCAGGAATGTCGACTTTCGACATTGATATGTCCGGGGGCAGTGGTGATGCAGACTTATACGTGCGCCAGGGCAGTGAGCCCAGCACATCTCAGTACGATTGCCGTCCGTATCGTTGGGGCAATACGGAAAACTGTAGTATCAGTAATCCGCAGGCTGGAACCTGGTACATCAGTGTGCGAGCCTACTCGACGTATAGCAATGTGGATATCAATGCAGTCTGGGAATAGACAGACTGCTAACAGTAGATTCTTAACAGTTAAGTCTTAACAGCAGGCTCTTGGCAGCGCACTTCTGGCTGTTTAGCTCAAGCTGTTGAGTTCAGTCTTTATCTACTTGATTATAGAGACTGGACTGTAGAAGCTGGACTGTAAAAATAAGTCCGCCTTTTGTGGAAATGGATTTTTTCAAAGGCGGATCCCTAATGTTTATTGGCGGGCTCACGATTTTTCATATCGTTCTTTCCTGTTTCAGATGACTTGTGAACATTTAGAGTTCTTGTCAAAATTCAGAGTTATTGTCAATATTCAGACGACTCATCACTCAATACTCTCCGGTTAATTACTCTCAACTATCGCCGCCATCATTCAAAAATCCCTATAGTTTAAATCTAAATAGTGATAGAGATGAAATACGCCAGCATCCTCTGTAGTTTTATGGGCTTGAATCTGCCAGATAAAACGAGCGATTGAAAATATATAGCTGATTGGTGTGGGTGGAAATTGACTAGAATTCCAACGTAACAAAATACATTGAATATCCTGTTCAGGATTTACAAAAAGCTTTCCGCGATTTATTCTGGTGTTATCACTTTGAGGAGATTTTCGATGAGCATTAATATTCGAAAAGAGGACCCTGAGGATATTAAAAGTATTCATGAGGTTACTGTTGCTGCATTTGTTGAGGCACCACATACCGCTCATACAGAGCAGTTTATTGTTAAAGCACTACGTGAGTCAGGAGTATTAACTATTTCTCTTGTGGCTGAAGATGAAGGTATTATTGTTGGGCATTTAGCTCTTTCTCCTGTTACGATTTCTGATGACACAGATAACTGGTATGGTTTGGGACCCATATCGGTACTCCCCGAGAAACAAGGCCAAGGGGTAGGCTCTAAGCTGATGCGGGCAGCCATTCAGGAATTAAAGAACATTGACGCCAAGGGCTGTGTTTTGGTTGGAGATCCTGGCTTCTATCATCGTTTTGGCTTTATGTCAGTGAATAGTCTGGTATTTCCAGGAGTACCACCGGAATATTTTCAAGTTTTAGTCTTAAGTGGTAGCTTGCCTAAAGGAAGTGTGACTTTTCATGAGGCATTTTCTGCCAAAAACTAACCAACCAAAATCGCTCAAGACTGCTAGCTAGAGCCGCTTTTAGAGGAAATTCTTGCTGTAACAACTGGTTTCCTATTATGTTTAATTTGGCCCTAAGGCTGTGTAGATACCCCATCTTATTTGCCTTACTGATAACTCCAACCCGATTCTTTCTCGAACTAGCGGGAGTTCCTGATATATACGTCTTTCTAATTGGATTGCTTTGGCTAACACTGGCCAGTTCAATTTACTGGGCTGTTAAGTTAATCGATCATCAACATCCCTACAGAACTCTAATGTATTGTCTGGCAATATTTTCACCGATTTCAAGAGTTCCAGTGTTTATTTTGTGGTGGATCACTAAAACCTGGGAGCTAGGTACCCATTACAATATATTCGATAATTGGAGTCAGGCATTAATTGGACAACTATTTTATGGCTCTCTTATTCAAATTGTGCCGGGAATGCTCGTAGGCTCGCTCATATTAGTCTTACTGCCTAATTTTCGTAAAAAACAAAGGTTAACGAGCTCATAGATTAAAAATTTCATTTCATTTTGACCCGGATGAGCTAAACGTTTCTCCTGGTTACCGTACCTAAATCGATTAAAATTTATGCCATACTGTTAATTACTACTATCAATTAGCAGAGGCAAATGTTTGTATGACTGTGGAAATTTTCATCGTCTTTCTTGTCATCGCAAGCGCGCTTTATCTATTTGCATCCGAAAAACTCCCACTGGATGTCACTGCCTTACTTATTCTTATTACGCTACTGGTCATTCCCCTGGTAGGTCATTCTTCCTGGTTGCTGGATAGGGGGATCGACCTGGAATCTGCTTTTCCTACCGTCAGAGAAGGTCTAAGCGGACTTTCTAGCACAGCTACAGTAACAGTCTTGGCGATGTTTATACTTTCTACAGGTATCCAACGCTCGGGACTAATTCATGTGCTAGGAAAAAAGTTGTTTCCGCTGGTAGGAAACTCGGAATTGAGACTAATGTTAATTATTGCATTATTGGTTGGCTTGATTTCGGGTTTTATCAATAACACTGCCGCCGTTGCTGTTGCAATTCCGTTGGTTTTAAGCATGTGCAAAGGGCTAAAGATGCAGGCTTCTCGTATGTTAATTCCTGTCAGCTTCTTCGGTATGTTAGGAGGAACGCTGACATTAATTGGGACTTCAACCAATATTCTGGCCTCGACTATTCTCAAAGATCGTCCAGAGTTTGGACGTGAAATTAACATGTTTGAGTTTACTCATCTGGGGTTAATCGTGCTGGCCTCTGGTTTGATTTATTTTATGACCATTGGCCGACTACTATTACCGAAAAAGGATCGGATCAAATTGCATGATGAAGATGCAGGACATTTTATTATCGAACTGAAAGTTTCAGAGGATAGTCAGCTTGTTAATAAAACGCTGGATGAATCAGGCTTTGCCAAAGTCGCGAATATTGAAATATTAAAGCTAATCCGCGACGACTCAAACTATATCAAGCGCGCTCAAACGACTTCAATCAGAGCTAACGATATCATTCAGATTCGTGCGCGAATACGCGAGGTACTCGATCTACTTAAGAGTAATGATATCGATGTATTGTTTGACACTGACCCTTCGCGGAAAGCACGCAGTGATGGGCAGTTGGTACGAGTTCTGCTACGCGATCGTCAGCGGTTTAGTGGTCGAAAAGCAAGTGAGGCTGGCTTTTGGAAAAAAAATCAGGCACGTCTTATAGGAATTGAAACAGAAGTGCTACGAGAAAAATTTTTGAGTGATGAAAAACTCAATATCGGCGAGGTTGTTTTGCTACAACTATCAAATACTTCTTTAAGCAAGCTACGACGACAAACGGATGTGATTTTGCTCGAAGAACATGAGGACAGTTTCGATAAGAAACGAATGCTCTGGGCTGGAAGTATCGTCTCAGCGGTGGTTCTCGGGGCCGCGCTTACCCCCTTGCCAATTGTTGTGACTGCACTTATTGGAATTATTGCGATGGTAATGAGCGGTTGTATCAATAAGCATGATATCTATTCCGGTGTTTCCTGGGATGTGATCTTCTTGTTAGCCGGTGTCATACCTCTGGGTATTGCTATGACCAAATCGGGTGGAGCAGATTGGATCGCCGGCCTGCTCGCAGTATTTGCTTCGGACTGGCATCCGATCCTGGTGTTGATGGCACTATATGCAGTGACAACTTTATTGACAGAAATGGTCAGCAATAATGCTTCTGTCGTTATACTGGTTCCAGTTGCGATAGCACTTGCTGAGAGCCTGAGCATAGACATATTGCCAATGGTACTGGCTGTCATGTTTGCCGCTTCAACCAGTTTTCTATCACCTATTGGTTATCAGACCAATACCATGATTTATGGTACAGGTTTATATCGATTCAGTGATTTTGCCAGGGTTGGCGCGCCTCTAAATTTTATTCTGATGATCGTCACAAGTTTCGGATTGTATGCTTTCTGGATTGCTTGAATGCTGAGAAGGTAGTGCCAGGTTTAGGTGCTAAGTGCTAAGTGCTAAGTGCCAAGAGATAAAACTGAGACAAACAATGCGCTCTTGAACACACCTCATAGAGTCTTCAGGTTTCGTGACCTTGTTTTACTAGCCTGGCTGAATACTCCTCAAATAGATAAAGATCTTAACGAATATATACAGGTTGGAACAACTATTACTATTTGTCTATACTTTGTGGATTCGGTTGGTTCGAACAAAACCTCTCTAGTGTTGCAGGTAGCTATCTATCTGAACCCTCTCGGTATATGTTAAGGAGGAGCATATGCAAACCCCTGAGCAAACGGCTTTGCAGAAATATGGCTTTAAAGTGGCTGGCGTAGCTACAGTAATCTTATTGTTTCTTTTAGGAATGAGTTTTAAGTTCACTGGTGATATGCGTGAAGTTTACCAACTTATCGAAAAAGAAGACTGTTCAAGTGCGTTAAACGCTTTGAAGAAAATTGAAGATAGTTACGGAGGGATTGTTTCTGTGG
Organism: Aliikangiella sp. G2MR2-5; assembly: GCF_015687155.1. Lineage (GTDB taxonomy): Bacteria > Pseudomonadota > Gammaproteobacteria > Enterobacterales > Kangiellaceae > Aliikangiella. The sequence continues at coordinate 1,061,403 of NZ_JADPQF010000001.1, forward strand.
TTAAAATACTACCATTGGAGGACGTTGCTCAATCCTATCGGAAGAGCTGGCAACTTAAAAGGGAATGCGAGCAGATTGATAAACTGAAAAATGAAGTTTCGTTACCAGAGAAACTTAACCAGATAGCGAAAAATATTCGAAATATTTATGAAGAAATGCTCACATTAAAATATCCGGAGGATTTTCATGGCGCCTCTCTCCCTGAGGTTGATGAAGATATAGTACTTGCGAATAATGCGAGAATTAAACTTTTTGCAAATGCCGGTATCCGTACAATTTTCAATGCGGGGGATAAACTTTCCGAACAGTTGAATGTTGAAAAACCATCTCCAGAATTCTGCATAAACCTATATTACATCCAGAATAATAGCTTCGGTTCAAATGGCGTAAAGGATGTTATGGCTGCGTTTAAGCGTGAGGTCAAAAGAGCTGTGCCGCTAGCCAACATCTTGTGTGTCCAGGAAATTCTCAAAAAGTATAATCCGGACAAATCATATGTATCGATTTTTAATATCAAGTATGGGCATGTGCCTTCTATTACGCATGATCTGATAAAAATGGCTATCAATGCTTCTTCCAGTAATCAACAGCTTTTTCACGCAAATAGTTTGTTGGTTAACTTCTTGTCAATGCATGAAGTATTTTGTTCGCAATTAAAAGAGAAGCCAAATGCTGATAGAATCTTTCTAGGATCAAAGTCCACTGAAAAAGTACGAGTAGGAAAAGATGGTGAATGGCTACCTCATATCCAGTCTCAACTAAAAGCACTTTATTCTGGCTGCGCAAACTCTATGTTGAACAGGGCAAAGGTTGCTTTTGAAAATAAAAAGTATAAAGACGCTAAAAAAATACTGGATAAGATTAGTTCTGATGGCGCTAATAAAGATGTTTTTGAACAGATTAGTAAATATCAGGTTCTTAGTGATATAGAAATTGCGAAAAGTGAGAGAGCTGCAAGCCTTTCACCAATCAAAGGCCAGAGCTATGCCGCAGGCGGGCCCGCACAGGTAATCCTGATTAACGGCTCTAACTCAACTTTGACTATTGCCATGACTGGTGCCCAAACGGTTAAACAGAAAATTTCTCCTTGCATTAACTGTGTAAAGCCTGAAGACAGTTGTAAAGCAAAGAGTAATCTCGCGAAGTTTTCGTTGTTACCGGGCGACTATAATGTGTTGGTTAAGGCCTCTACTCCTGGTCGGAAGGTAAAACCCTTTGTTGGGGTATATGAGTTGAAGGAAGGTTTTTTTTATACACAATGCTATGTGATACGGACTAGTGAACAGAAGTATTGAACCGGATTTTTGGGAAGGGTTGTGTATATTAAGTAACCCGATTTTAATAGTGAATTCAATTTAAATTTCAAATTCAAATCTGAATTTTGAGGTGGATTATGCGATGAATCTGGTTCGTCGCAATAATTCACCATACCTTCTCAAATCGAAATAGAACTTTTAGTAATAAACTCATTCTACCAGTTACTTGTTTTGTATACGCATAGAAACTAAAGCTGCATAATATTATTATCTTCTTCAATAGTATTGAACTATCTCACTTTTTAATTATTTTTAGTAATAAAATTAATTCAACGCCTTACAATCGATTATCTTATCTCAATTACTAAATTAATTGCGTGATGAAAATACTTGTTTTTTTATTTTTCATGCATTAAGGAGTATGTTTTTTTGTAAATTAATTACATTTTAAAAGTGAAATAATTCTCATTGTTTCGCTTCAGAAGTATTCAAAACGTCAAGGAGACGCTACGGTTAATTAGAACCTCTGATATTTTGCTGATAGACTCGATGTGTTGGTGAAAACTTGTTCAGCTTTCCTGTGACGCCACAAAAAAGGCTAACAATAATGTACTGCTAAAGGCATTAGTAAATCTTAGTCTCACGAATAATAATTAACAGCGATAATTAAACCGATAAACTGTGAGTCTTATGGCGATTACTTTGTTCCATTCTAAATTTTCTCCACTCAGGAATCAGAATAATTCCATGGGCTGACTAATGTTTCTGACTGAAATTATTCTTTCAGTTTTTTATGGTCTGGGACGAAAAGAGAAATTTTGAATCATCAGAAACGCGCTAGTAATAAGAATTATGGTATGTCGTTTAATGGATGGTACAAAACAATGAAAAACTTCTCACAGATAATAGTAAAACAAATAAAGCAAGCGATGCAGTTTGCCCTTTTAGTGACTCTGCTATTTGGCGCTGCGTCTCATGCATTTAATGAACATCCGAACGATATTAATCCTCTCTCTAGTGATTTAACCAGACCTGAGAAATCTCTGGGGACACCGACTTCGTTTCTGCAACAGATTGGTGCAAAGTCTGTTGTGAAAAGGGACCGAAGCGCGCATCAGCTAAACGTTCGGGTAGAGTTTTCTCACAGTAGTCAATTGCTTACTTTGCCGGATATTACCGGAGCTAACATTGATGTAGAGACCCAAAGTTTTTACTCAACCGGGGATGGGGGCTTGTCAATAGATGGTCACCTGGTTGGCAGGCCTGACTCAGAATTTATTTTGCAAGGCGATGATGAAAAGCTTTACGGATGGGTTATCTTAAGGGATGAAGATGTTGCGTATGAGTATAGAACCCACAATGGAGAACTCAACATCAGACAAATAGAAATCACCGATGTTCACCCGGTTTGTAATTTTAAAACTCATAGTCGTTCAGATATTTGGCAAATTCATTCACAGTCGCAGATTCAAACACAAGAGACTCGGGGACTGTCACTTAATAGCGCGCAACTTGCAGTAGCTCCTCCTCATATAGGTCCTTATCCGGGAACTCATGTTGGACGACTGGAAAGCAAGCCTGGTTCCAGTTATGTCATCTTGCTTGACACCAGTAAAATCATGAGTGACGGAGTACCTTATGACGTCTCCAAAGAATTTATCTGGACCACATGGCAAATAGTTGCTGCCAGCTTCTCGATGTTTGATGTGAATGTAACCACCAATCGTGCAGTTTATGACAATGCAGCGGCGAGTCGGAGAGGTGGGGCAACCATGTATCGACAATCAGGTCGCTCCTCCTGCCATTTCGCATTTGGTACTTCAACTTTCTGTACTTTATATAAAGAAAGCGATGCCTATGGTCAGGGTCGTATCGCTGCTCATGAATTGGGGCATCTACTGCATCTTAGTCATGATGGTGGGAACCCGGGAGGAGAATACTATAACGGTATTGCCGATTATCAGTGGGTACCTGTGATGGGAAATATCTGGATGGGGAATAACTGGCCAAATGCATTGTACCAGTGGAGTAAGGGAGAGTATAACGGCGCATCGAATCGAGAAGATGATTTTGTACAGATGACGCGTTTCATTCCGTTTAAGTCAGATGATATTCCGGGTAGTAAAGGATTAGTAATTGACGCCAATGGAAACGTAAACGCGAGTGATAACGTCGGTTTGATTGAGCGTAATACCGATTATGATAACTATAGTTTTACCATTGGCTCAAGTGGTGGTCGAGTAAATCTAACGATCGATCGTGCGGAGCATATCGGCGGCGGAATGCTCGATGTTCAAGCCTATATTAAAGATGCTTCGGGAGCGACTATTGAGCAGTCAAATCATTCGGTTGATCGTTCGGCTTCGTTTGATGTAAACCTTGCTGCTGGTAACTACACCCTGCAGATTAGTGGCGGAGCGGAAGGAACACCAGGCTGGGGGTTTTCTAATTACTCATCTTTGGGCTACTACCAGATCGAAGGAAGTATTACCGGGGCAGGCAATAGCGACGTGATACCGCAAATGACGAGTCCTGCTGATGGCGCAAGGTTAGGCGGAAGATCGCAACTTTTCAGCTGGGATGGCGGAAGTGCAGAATCTTTTAGAATTTCTGCCGGCTCATCACAAGGTGGTGAGGATTACTATCCATTGTCGTCTGCTTCGGCAAGCACTTCTCATACGGTTACCGGGTTGCCCACCGATGGTTCTCTAGTTTATGTAACCCTGCATTATTTTATGAACCAGCAATGGTCACAGGCATATTATCAATACACCGCATATGATGACAGTACGAGTGGAGAAGCCGAGATCACCAGTCCAGTTAGTGGCAGTATACTCGATGGTGCTTCACAGGTGTTTAACTGGAAGCCTGGCGGTGCGTCTGCATTCTGGTTCTACGCTGGTTCATCGCAAGGTGCTAAGGATTACTTTAATAGCGGCAGCGAAGTTACAGGTACTTCACATACGGTTACCGGGTTACCGACGGATGGCTCAACAGTTTATATTACATTCTGGGCAAAAACGGATGGTAGCTGGTCACAGAAGCATTACACTTATGTAGCTTATGATGATAGCAATAGTGGTGAACTGGGCATTACCAGTCCTGTTGAAGGTTCTGTGCTTGATGGTTCGTCTCAGGTATTTACCTGGAATCCGGGAGGAGCATCGGTATTCTGGTTCTATGCCGGTTCCTCTCAAGGAGCTAAAGACTATTTTAGCAGTGGCAGTGAAGTGAGTGGGACTTCTCACACGGTAACAGGATTACCGACCGATGGCTCAAGGGTTTACATTACTTTCTGGTCGAAGACAAATGGCTCGTGGTCACAAATGCATTACACCTATACAGCAGCAAGTAATGGAAGCGGTTGTACGTCCGCACCGTCAGTTCCTACTGGTCTGGCAGGCAATAGTAATCGAATTTATTGGAATGCAGCAGAGACGGCAAGCAGATACGATGTGCAATACTGGACAGGTAGTTGGACTGATCATGGTAGCACCGCATCGACTTCATATGAGCTGGGACTTTCCGGAACACAGTATGTCAGGGTACGTGCCACTAACCAGTGTGGTAGCAGCAATTATTCAAACTGGATTACAGTCAATTGATATAGTCCCACCTAAATAAAGCGTCCGCCACAGTGTGGGCGTTTATCTAACTTGAATGCAGCTCTTAATTTAAAATTATTCGGTTACTAATTTAGTGAGGGCTAATGGAGTTTGACCTGGAACTGGTAATTTAAAGATTTCAATCATATCTGAAGATCTGGATTATATAAGATACATACATTGTGACAATTTATCACACTTACCTGTTTTTACGCACTTACCTGTTTTTGCACTATTTTTACGAACTCCAAGCGTTAAATAGCTAACTGGTTGTCATTCGCGACAATTGCGTGCATTGTAATGTAAGAAAAGCTGCCCCATAATGCTTCCCCGAAATACCTGCAATGAGTTTAAAGTCGATAATATAGAATTCAGGTAATCTAAGCTAATTGTCATTTTGAATGATTTGCTATCAATCAAAAAAAATAAACAGGGATTCCAGTCAATGAAATTAAATCTAGCTTCACTCAAAATAATAACTGTTCTTCTTTTAACAACGAGCAGTGCATGGGGAGCAATCAGTGAAAAACAAAAAGCGCAAATAACACAAGAGATTGAAAATGTTATGGATGGCAAAGGTGCGCCTGTTGCTTCTGTTCTAATTGTGCAAAGGGGAGAGGTTGTATACAAAAATACGCTGGTCGATCCCAACTTTAAAACCCAGGTAAAACTTCCGAAAAATTCAAATCCTCGTTATAAAATTGGTTCAATTTCCAAGCAGTTTACTGCTGCATCTTTGTTGATTTTGCAAGACCAGGGCAAGCTGAGTGTTAAGGATCCGGTAGCCAAATGGTTTCCTGAATTGACAAATGCCGACAAGGTAACAATCGCAAACTTGCTCTCAATGACTTCTGGTTATCCGGATTATTGGCCTCATGATTATGTTTATAAGGATATGCTTTCAGATGTTGATAACAGCCGGGTTATAAAAAAATATGCAATGCGTTCTGCAGACTTCTACCCCGGAGAGAAGTTCGAATATAGCAATACAAATTATCTTATTGCTGGCAGAATTGTTGAACAAGTTAGTGGCTTGCCGCTATATGACTTTATGAAAAAATATATTTTTCAACCACTAAAAATGGATACTGCGATAAGCGTAAATAATACAAGCCTTGCCGATATAGATACGCCTCGCTTTCTTCGCAATGCTATCGGTCCGATTAGAAATGCTCCCGAAGAAGGTAAAGGCTGGTTGTATTCGGCGGGCGACCTGGCTATGTCTGCCAGAGATCTTGCAAAATGGAATCAGGCGCTAATTGATGAGTCGCTACTCAGTAAATTTTCAATGAAACAATTTACTTCACAGTTTATTAATAATAACGGAATTGCGAATAGCTATGGGTTAGGAATTGCAGTCTCAAGGACAATGGGAACGAAATTGATTTCTCATTCGGGAGCTGTTTCAGGTTCGATTTCAATGAATCGAATTTATCCTGAGAAAAACACTTCAATTATAATGTTTTTTGCCGCGTATCCAGGCACCAGCAGTGAGCAATTTGGAGCAATATTCAAAATAGAAAAGATTATCTTATCTGATCTGGAGAAAAATAATGATAAAGATGATTCGAAGGTCGCTCTCAACAAAAAAGTAAAAAAAATACTGAAAGCGTTTCAGGCCGGTCGTATTGAACGAGCGCTTTTCTCTGAAAATGCGAACTTCTATTTTCAAAAGGAAGTTGTCGCAGATTTTGCTGAAAGCCTGAAAGGATTGGGGGAGCTGGTGTCGGTCGAAGAAAAAGCGACGGGCCATAGAGGCGGTATGTCTTACTACGCTTTCGATGCGAACTTTAAAAACGATTCATTAAGGATAGACTTAAGAGTACTCAGAAATGGACTGATAGAACAGTTTGGTCTTTCAGCTAACTAGTCCAGATACTTAATAAAGTAATGTTTGAGTTCCGGATATGAGCTTAAAATTCGCGCTTAGGCAAAATTAGAGTAGGGAAAACGAAATCAAATTGGCGAGCGCGACTCGCCAGCCAAAAATGACTATAGGCTTTCCTTTAGACGTTCGATCTATTTGTTTCAAGTATCACCCTCGGTTCTTTAGCAGTGAAGTAACTGTTTTTTAGTATTTTTCCATTTTTCTCATTGTTGTTATTTCCTGATTCTAAGCGCTATATTGCTGGTGTTTTGCCCGGTTCAGATGAGTGGCTAATTGCTTGTCGTTACCCTTAAAATAAAGACCGTTAAGTGAGAACAGTTATTATCGATTTATAAGATAAAACTTAACTACAGAATTTGTAGTGCATGACTACATATTGAGTAGTATCAAAAGGTTTTCAGTTTCTGTAGTATTAATTTGTTGTTAACGAAATACACTAGTATTTTATGGTATATGCGCTAAGGGGGGCGACATGATTAGAAAAGCTAAAGTTGATGATTATGGTGTTATGGCAGAAATACACAATCGTTCAATCTCTGTGCTTTGCAGAAATCATTATTCAGCCGAATTTATTTCTGCCTGGGTTAGCAATCCTAAAATTGAGAAATATCGAAAACGGGAGCAGTCTGGATGTGAATTTTATGTCTATGTTTGTGATAATCGAATTGCTGGATTTGTATCTGTTAACTGGCAGGAGTGCTTGCTGGAAGGCCTGTTTGTCGATCCGGATTTCTCGGGCAGAGGGGTTGCATCGGAATTAGTAAATTTTGTCTTTGATATGGCAGACAAAAATGCTAACGATCATTTTTACGTAGAGTCATCGTTAAATGCTGTCGGTTTCTATCGTAAAGCAGGTTTTGTTGAATATGGTAAAGGATACTTCAATGTTGCTGAAGCCGCAGAGACTGAATCGATATTGATGAAAGCAAATATCAAGCATCAAAATAGTCGATGTTAAATGTCACTAAAGTCTATCTCTAACGGAAGCTTTTTGCGTAATGTTCGGTGAGATAGTTGTATTGAACGATTTACAATTCCTTGTCATAAAATATATTTCATGAATTAAATTCGGATTGTGCCTAAACTTAGTTTTCGATCATTGCATTTGGGATCAGAAATTAAAAAACTATCTCAAGATCGTGGGTTTTTCATCAATAGTTTTAATAAACACAACCATATTATGGAGAGCGGAGATGCCAAAGCACTTCTCGCAAATAACCACAGATCACAATGGAGAAATGATATTTTTCTCATCTCAAGATTCTATAATTGAATTTCTTGGTGGACCTCAAATTGAAAGTTATGAAGGCGTGTGCCTGGCATTGGTAATGATGTGGTTGGCGCAAGATACTTCCAAAACAAGTCCGCTCGCTGGAATTAGAAATAAAACCAGAGCCTGTAATTTGCAGAGTGAAATGGAGTCTGACTGGAGAGGTTTTGAAACGGTCGCTGCGAAAGGTCAGGAAGTTATTGCAAAGAATTTCTGGTGGAAGTCCGATCAGAAAGAAAATATCATGGGCGACACACCCTCAAAATATCTACTCAATGATCCGTTAAATAGTCGTGACGGATTACATATCCTTGTTTTATATCAGGAGGAAGGCTCTGGTCACGCAATTGGTGTTTGGCGTTTTCCTTCTGGAGCGATAGCAATTTACGATCCGAATCAGGGCGCCTGTGTGCAAAGAGGTGAAAATCTTGAAGCTTTTCTACAGGACTTTATCGGACAAGTATACCCGGAGATGACGTCGTTTGCAGTGTGTAGTTGGTATTCTGAGCCAAATGACTAGAGGATTCACAGTAAAGCTAGCCGCAAGCCGCTGGACAGGAAAGGTGGTTTTTATTCAATCCTGTCCAGTCCAAACCAATTGATTAATGCTTTGCAGGTAGTGAATGCTGGTTGACTTTCAGATCAACAATAGAAGAAAATCTGACCACTGGTGTGTTGGAAGATTGGAATTAGAAGATTGGAATAAAATCCCAACCTCCACGTTTTCTTATACAGACTACCTAATAAGATATTATATAAAATTTGAGGAAATTGATTTATGGGAATTTCTATATGGGCTCTTGTGATTGTCTTTTTGATATGGTTAGCGCCTTTTATTGCGGTTGCAACGTCCGATAAAACAAGCGGATCTGAAAAGGTTGCCTGGCTATTGGGGATGGTTTTTATATCCTGGTTTGCCTGGATCTTCTATTTATTGCTTGCCCCACTTAAATCAAGCAGGGCTGAAAACGTGTAACTCCTGTTTGCTTGTCCTCGGGGAATAAACAGTATTTTCTACTGCTTGTATTCGCTAGGCGCCACCAATATTCAAGTGGCGTCCAGATGCCCATGGTGGGCCTCTCACATTTTTATCCTGATGTGTCTTTTATAAAACCTGTCAATAAACGCTTTATTTTTGTGTAAAAAATTGAGATATCATTTGAAATATCTCTGGTCGGACCTTTTTGTGTTTCGCAATCATCACTACAATTCGTCTCCCATTTGCATTCACATATAATTACTCCTGATGAAGTTTATAAACACCGCCAACCACCTGGATTACAATAAAAATAATCGTCTTTTACTACCGCAGATTGTTTGTGGATCTGCTGACTGGAAATTAATAGGGTTAAAGCACTCAATAATAAATTTCCTGTTAGAAAATGCTCAAACGCCGATTATTAGCAACCCTGCCTTCAATTCGCGAAGCTTCTACGTCATTTACCGCGACAGAGCAAAAACAGTGGCAGAAGAGTTTCGAGAAGCTTATGGCGGGGCTCTTTTATCTCATTCGGGAAGCTCTGTTTTAAAAGGCGTTAATTATCTGAGGAAGGCAGGGAAACTAGTGCCGCTATATAGCTACATTTATCGGAAGTCGGCAAGCAAAGCTCAAAAAGTGGGAAATCTCGCAAGAAATATAGAGGGCTCCAGAGTCGTGATAACCTTGAGTGCACATCCTGGGGCTTATCGAAGTGTGAACAATACTGTTTTACCGGATAAATCAATTATTCAGTGTGTCAATGGAACGACTTTTGGTGACCTTGCTGAAGTTATATGGCGTGGTGATCTGGGGCACGCTATTTTCTAATGCTAGTTCAGGATTGAAATTTCGACTGCTACAAGCTGACCAGGTGACTAGTTGAGTATGCAAGCAGTTATCGATATCCAGATAGTTTATATTGAAAACTGCTGTAGTATTTACAATTGCCTTAAAAGTATTTAATTTCTAAAAGATAATTAAATGTTTTACAAAAGGTCTTGTTTTTCGCTTTTGAAAAAAAATAGCTAATGTTAAACCGATACAAGTAGCCGACTGGAATTTAAAATAAAAAGATTTTTAATTGAAGGGGAAAATGATGAGCAGTTATGCAAAGTGGATTACAAGAGTTGCTTTGATATTTCTGGTATTTACCATGAATTCGCTTTCTGCAAAAAATGAAAAAACATTTATCGAGATACTGGGTGTTGCTCAGGATGCAGGCTATCCTCAGGCTGGTTGCTATCGACCTCATTGTCTTAAAGGTTGGAAAAAGCCTGAGTATAGACGAAGTGTTGTCTCATTAGGTCTGGTGGATACCGTTAGCAAATCTAAATACCTGTTCGAAGCGACACCTGATCTTCCTGAACAGTTGTATCAACTTGAAAAAATTGTCTCGTCTGAAGAGTTTGACTTGAAAGGTATATTCCTTACACACGCACACATAGGTCATTATACAGGGCTAATGTATCTTGGCCACGAGTCGATGGGGGCGAGTGAAGTTCCCGTGTTTGCCATGCCAAGAATGAGCGAATTTTTGCGGAGTAACGGACCCTGGAGTCAATTGGTGAATTACAAAAATATCATGCTATATCCTCTTCAGGACTCCAGGCCCGAAAAGTTTTCGAATATAGAGGTAACGCCATTCAGCGTACCTCACAGAGAAGAATATTCAGAGGCTGTAGGCTTTCGAATTAAAGGTCCGAGCAAAACCGCGATTTTTATTCCTGATATAGATAAATGGTCCAGATGGGATATTAATATATCCGACTTAGTCAAAGAGGTTGACTATGCGATTATCGACGCAACATTTTTTGACGGAACCGAGCTACCGGGTAGGGATATGTTAAAAGTGCCGCATCCATTTGTTGTTGAAAGCATGGACCTTTTTGAAAAATTATCGAACGAGGACAAAGCAAAGATCTGGTTTATTCATTTTAATCATTCTAACCCGCTATTGGAGGAGGGGAGCCAGCAAAGTCTGTTGGTAAGGAGTAAAGGATTTAATATTGCAAAGGAAGGTGTGCGTTTGTTTTTGTAACGGCACACCTAATACTGTTTGTATTTGAATGTCATCTGTTAGTCGAGGATATTGAGCCAGCATAAACTGTGCCTTTGGTGTGAACCTTGGAGTAAAAATACGAATATGAGAACGCGATACTAAAATATCTAATTTTTGTGACGCTGTGCAAATATTATACGGCTAGAAGGGTATAGTATTAAGGTCAGGGCTTTCAGGATGACCCTGTTAAACCCGAATACTTTGAAGGAGTAATACTAAATGTATAGCGGCAGCTCAATCGGGTTAATGGAACGAGAAACCCCCTCCCAGATCGCCCTTGCTGAAGGGTTAGCAAACTCAACGACTCAAAAACACATTAATAATACCTGGCTAAAATACTTGCCAGAGTCACCTGCGATGGCACTAATTTTGGGAAAGGCAAACGATGAGATTGCCGATTGGCTTGCAAAAAAAGGCTGGTTGGTCACGACTGTTGAGCAGGAGGCACAGCAGATTAGAAAGAAACGCCCTGTATGTCACCCGTCTATTAACTGGCGTCATGATAATCTTGTTGAATTGGCTAAAGTGGAAGGTTCTTACTCAACCATATTGGTTAATGAACTTCTGACTGAGCTTAACAATTTTGATCAGGTTGCGTTATTAGAGCGTTTATCTTCTCTCGTTGCGACAGGTACCTATATTGTTTTCACTTTTTGCAGTAATTTGCGTAATGACCCTTCCTCGTATCCGGTGAGAGAGTCTCTGTTAAATGACCAGGCATTAGCATATTCTCTTCAGATAGTAGATAGAAATACGTCGTTAGAAGATAAGGGCTTACAACTTCTAGAATGGCGAACGCTTGTTTTTAAAAAACTTTAAGTCTAAATTAGCTAATTAAGAAAAATCACCAGGCCCAGTTGGCGCGATAATCTTTTGTTAGCTTTATTCGTGCAAGAGCTTCATTAAACTTGCTCACCAGCTCTTTGGTTACCGTTTTTTTGCTAAACATAAACGAAACAGTGCTGGCTTTCTGGGTTACTTTGCAGGCTTTCAGTTTTCCTCGAAGCTGCATTCTTTTTAAGGTATAAGACAACACCATCGGGTCTTCGAAGAAACCATCAATTTTTCCGCTAGAAAAAAGTTGATAGAGTTGGTCATTATTATCTGCGTAGACAAACTGTTGTTTCAAACCTTCATCTGATTGTGCCTCAGTGACTGATTTTCCATAAATATTACCTTGATTCAAACCGACTCGAGCACCTGTTTTCTTAATCAATTCGGGTAGTGTCATAGAGTTACACTGTTGATTAAACTCCGGTTTTAAGTACAGAACCAGTACTTCGAGACGATAAGGATCGGAAAAATAACCAAATTCCTCGCGCTCCTTGGTTATCGAAGTGTCCATTATAAAGTCGACTGTGCCATCTTTAACTGCGCTGATGTTCTCACTGAAAGTCTGCTTTTTAAACTTAAGTGTACATCCTGCCTCTGATGCCACCTTACGAACCAGGTCGATCTGAATTCCGTAAGGTATATCACCATTGAGGGAATGCTGGTAGGGAGGCCAGTTTCCCCAGCCAAGAGTTAAGGAACAAACATGTTCAGTGGTTTGTGCGAGTTGATTGTTTGGGTACAGATTGGTCGTCCACAAAGTGAGGAATAGTGCTATTGATATTAGCGGTGAACGACTGCGCATCTAAAGTGACCATAATGGCCTTAACATAGCTTAATGGTATGCGTCATTCAGCTAAAAATCTAATAGTAATTAGTTTTAGAGATATCTGAATAAACTATTAGTCCCGGAATTAATTTGAAATATGTTTAAATATTTATTCAACCATTTTCAAGCATCAATCTATTCAGCTCTGGTTTAGACTAAAATAACTTGGAAAATAGAGGAAGTAATATTATGAGAGTAGCGCTTAAAACATTGAAACTAATAGCTATTTTGTGCTTTTTTAGTTCCAGTATTGCTAGTGCAGTCGATTCAAAAGGGCGGTTAGTCTCAGATCTTGAAAGGGACAAACGTAGTAAACCGGAGGAGGTCATCGAGTTCGTCGGAGTTAAAGCCGGTGAAAAAGTCCTGGATTTGCTTGGTGGTGGAGGCTATTACTCACATTTGTTATCGCATCAGGTAGGTAAGAATGGACTAGTTGTATTACACAACAACAAAGCCTACCTTCCTTATGTCGGTAAAGATCTAGAAAAACGATTCAAAAACAATGAGTTAAAAAATGTAGAGAGGCTTATGTCTGAAGCTGATGAACTAAAGCTCGGGATGGACCGGTTTGATTCAGCTTTTTTTGTCATGGGATTTCATGATTTATATCATACTTCTCCTGGCTGGGACGTAACAGAAGAAAAAGTATTACCTCAGTTACGCGCTGCACTAAAAACCAAAGGGAAATTACTCGTAATTGACCATAACGCCCCTGTTGGCTCTGGCAAGCAGAGTGCTCAGGATATGCATAGAATCGAAAAAGCATTTGTTATTGAAAAGCTCAAACATTACGGGTTTCATCTGCTAGGTGAAAGTGAAATATTGGTAAACTCGAAAGATCCCTTAAATATTTCTGCTTTTGATAAGTCATTGAAAAGAAACACTAGTCGCTTCGCATTATTGTTTGAAAAGCAGTAGGAAGATGTCTTTCCCGGTAGTCGTTTGGTCTTTTTAAGGGCATTCTGATCTGGATCAGGATAATAATCGCTTGCAGAGGTAAATCTTGTTGCAAACGATTCGCATTTAAACTAACATTGGGACATCGAATATTTGTTAATAGTACTCAGGTTTAGAGTACTATTCCGGAGAAGGTTCATGTCCTATTGTTTAGCCGACGCAAAAGCAAAGCAGAGAGTCAAAGTTGTTAGTCTTGGCGCTGCCGGGAGTGTATTTCGGCGTAAATTGTTATCAATGGGGCTAACACCTGGAATAGAAGTTAATGTCACGCGAAAAGCTCCGATGGGTGGACCATTAGAGCTTTCTCTTCGAGGCTTCTCTCTAAGCCTGAGAAAAAATGAAGCGCAAGGGATCCAGGTGGAATTGCTTGGAACCTCTTCTTAACCCAATATCTAGCTTTTTGTTCAATGAGTAAATCTGCCACTATTGCCCTGTGCGGTAATCCTAACTGTGGAAAAACAACCCTGTTTAATCTGTTAACAGGCGCTCGCCAGGAAGTTGGAAACTGGCCCGGCGTAACAGTGGAGAAAAAGTCCGGAAGTTTTCAGTTTGCAGGTGAAAACTACACCATAGTTGATTTGCCAGGGACTTACTCTCTGGATGTAGTTGATGAATCGGTTGCTTTAGATGAAAAGGTAGCGCGAGACTATATCCTTTCCGAAGACGCAGGATTAATCGTAAATATTATCGATGCTTCAAACATCGAACGGAATTTATATTTAACTACTCAACTTCTGGAAGTGGGCAAGCCTGTTCTGGTCGTATTAAATATGATGGATGTGGCCAAGAAGCAAAAAACTCAAATTGATGTTGAAGAGTTGCAGAATTTGCTTGGCTGCCCAATTATTCCGTTCACGGCAAGTAAGACCAGAAAGCCTTATGAAATTAAGGAAAAGCTGGTTTCTCTTCTCGAAAAGCCTGAGCATCTAGTGGACTTTGAACTGGAGTTTGATGAACCCTTAAGCACTGTCTATCACAAGTTGACCGAGATCCTGGTTCCCTACGCGGAGGAACAGGGAGTGCGAGCAAAGTGGCTTGCATTGCGGCTATTAGAAGATAACAGTATTAAACTCCCGGGTCAGCTGAGTGAGCAGGTTGGCAAAATAGCGAAACCATTGAGTGCGGCATATGGCGAAGATCTGGATATAGCCATAGCTGATGCGCGTTTTAACAAAATTCTAAGCTGGATCGACTCATGTGTTAGTAAAAATGGGGAGGTATCCAGAAGTATCTCTGCAAAGCTGGATAAAGTCTTTCTCAATAAGTTTCTTGGCATACCACTATTTCTCGCTGTCACCTATTTAATGTTTGTTTTTACCATCAATTTTGGTGGTGCTTTCATCGACTTTTTCGATCAGGCTACTGGCGCAGTATTAGTCGACGCCGGAGGAGAGTGGTTGACTTCTCTCGGTTTGCCGGCTTGGCTTGTTACCATACTAGCTAATGGTATCGGAGGGGGAATTCAGGTTGTATCCACTTTTATTCCGATAATTGCCACCTTGTATTTGTTTCTCGCTGTTCTGGAAGATACCGGCTATTTAGCCAGAGGAGCCTTTGTTATGGATCGCTTTATGCAATCTATAGGCTTGCCAGGTAAAAGCTTTATTCCACTCATGGTAGGACTTGGATGTACCGTACCTGCAATTTATGCCACGCGTTCACTCGAATACCAGAAAGATAGAATTATGACGGTTATGATGAGCCCGTTTATTTCATGTGGTGCCAGGTTGCCTGTCTATATTTTGTTTGCCGCAGCCTTTTTTCCGGAAAATGCACAAAACCTGGTTTTTGCTATTTATCTAACTGGTATTGCGGTCGCCATACTGACTGGATTATTACTAAAGCATACTTTGCTTGTCGGAGAAAATACGCCTTTCGTTATGGAGCTTCCCGCTTACCATTTACCTAATTTGCGCAATGTGCTGATAAAAACCTGGGAAAAGCTGAGTTCATTTATTTTGGGTGCAGGTAAACTTATTGTTATCGTGGTCATGGTTCTCAGCTTTTTTAATTCCCTTGGAAGTGATGGTTCCTTCGGTAATGAGAACACTGAAAAGTCAGTGTTATCGAACATAGGAAAGACAATTACACCAGTGTTCGCTCCTATGGGTATTAAAGAGGACAATTGGCCGGCAACAGTTGGAATATTTACCGGTGTTTTTGCAAAAGAAGTCGTTGTTGGAACTATCGACAGTCTTTACTCAATACAATTACAAGGCGATGAGGAAGAAGCCTCTCTTTCACTATCTGACAAGTTATATGCTGCCTGGCAAACCGTTCCAGATAATTTGAGTGAAATACCGAATACCTGGTCTGATCCGGTAGGTATTGGAGAAGCTGACGTAAAAAGTCTGGATGAAGTTGCCCAATCGCAAGAAATTCATAGGGGGCTTTTCGAATTACTTCAATCTTCGTTTGACGGAACCTTAGGTGCATTCAGCTTTTTACTTTTTATACTGCTCTATTCACCTTGCGTCTCTGCCCTTGGGGCAACAATGAAAGAAACCGGCAGTCGCTGGACGCTATTTATCGTGCTGTGGAGTACTTTCCTTGCTTACAGTCTTTCAACAATTGTCTATCAAGCTGGGCAACTAATGAAGACTCCTGTTAGTGCCAGTTTGTGGATAGGATTTTTCATTACGCTTCATTTGCTCAATATTTACATGCTTAAATCTTTTGGGCGTAAACGTATTCTTTCTCAACCTGAGCCGGCAAGAGTCTAATCTGATGTTAATGGAGATCAAAAAACTGCTGGAAGAGCGTGATCAGATGACACTTACTGATCTTGCAAGGCATTTTTATGTTTCTGAAAATGTGATGCAAAGTATGGTTGACCAGTGGATACGTAAAGGTCGCATTGAAAAAGTAGAGCTTTCCGGGTTATGTGGCTCTAGTTGTGGGAGCTGTGATGAAGCTGGCGAAGTAAAAATTTTATATCGTTGGAAAAAAGTCGCTCAAAAAGGAATTTATACACAGCAGGCATAGAACAACCTGATTGTGTCACTTATATCACAACAACAAAAGGAATATCCTGAAATGGCTTTGTCGAATAGTCAAAAAGACATGTTAAATAGAGCCATACTTTCCAAAATAGATGAACTGAATTCGCAAATAGCTCTCGCCAAGGAATCTAGTCAAACCGTAGAGTTGGACCAAACATTAGCAGGTAGAGTCTCTCGAATCGATGCAATTCAACAACAAAAAATGGCGTCAGCAGGGTTAGAGCGTACGCAAAAACAGTTGGCTTTGCTTGAACGGGCACTAGCAAGAATCGATGAAGAATACTTTGGCGTATGTGAGTATTGTGGTGAAGATATTCCACTCGCGCGCTTAAAGGTAAAACCTGAGTCTTTGAGTTGTGTGTCATGTCTAGAGGAACAGGAGTAACACTAGCAAATCTAGTTGGCAAGTAAACGAATGATGATACCTGCCTCAGTTGAGTACCCCATATCTTTTGCAATAATTTTATTTTCTTCCGAAATTAGATAATAGCTGGGAAAACCCTGAATTTTGTAGGCATTGGAAATTTTATCGGTGCCAAGAAGTACAGGAATAGTAAGACTATGCTGTCTGACAAAATCATCAATTTGATTTTGTTCTTTCCAGTCTAGAGCAATTAAATAGATAGACAGGTCTTTGTCACTATTTCGCTCATAAACATCCTGTAAGTTACCAACAGAAAGGTGGCACACTCTACACCATGGAGCAAAGAAATAGAGAAGCGTTTTTCCTTTGCTGTCCATAGCCGGAAATGACACCGTATCACCCGCAAGCGATGGCAAAACAAATGACGGGGCGGGCAGTGATTCGTTACTCGAAAGCATTTCTTTTTGTTGCCACCAGGTTATTATGACAAAAATAATAATCAGTACTAAAGCCTGTAGAATCCAACTTGAAATGCTTTTTAGCCGTTTGGATTTATTCTGAGTATTCATTGGTTTTGTTCATCACAGCCAATCTCGTTGATTGAGTATCCTTTTTCTTTCCGAAACCAACGATTTACCAAACTCCAGGAAATAGAAACTGAAAAAGGGAGTTTCAATTCTCCTGATTTCACCCGGCTTTCTATATCATCAGCAGTAACCCACATAGCGTGCTCGATTTCTTTATCGATCAGGCGAATATTTTCTTCAGTCGTTTCGGCTTCAAAACCAACCATGAGTGAAGAGGGAAAAGGCCAGGGTTGAGAACTTAAATAGACGACTTGATCAAGCTTTAGACCGACTTCCTCCCAGGCTTCCCGAGCCACAGCTTGTTCCAGGGTTTCGCCCGGCTCTACGAAACCGGCAATAACCGAATATCGCCCTTCGTCCCAGTTTGCCTGACGAGCTAGAAGTAGTTTTGACGGAAATGCTCTGGTGTTACTGATTGAGAAAATTACAGCTGGATCGAGCCTGGGAAAATGTTCTTTTTGGCAATTTTCGTCAGAACAAATTCGTGAGTGCCCCGCATTTGCCATTTGGGTTTTGCCGCCGCACTTGGCGCAATATTGATGATTCCAGTGCCAGTTGATTAATCCTTGCGCGTGAAATAAAAAACCTATCTGGTCAGCATCACAGGTTAAACTGGCCTGACGAAGATTAATCACATCTTTATGCGATAAAGGAGGAATAAGGTCATCGAGTTGTATAGCAAAATAATGAGTTAAGTCGATATGACCCAGATAAATGGAAGTCTGTTCGAGGTGTAGCTCTAAACATTTGTTTTCTTTGTTTACAGTCTTCGATAGTTGGTTCTTAACATCGCTCTGCTTGAAAAAAAGTTCCGTCTGGCCACTGGTAACAATCTGTCCTTTGAAGAGCAACACAAATCGACTGTCTTCATGCGACAGGCAGGTAAGGATTTTTTCCGGGTTGTTTCTAATTTGTGCATGCCGGTCAATTGGTGATTGAAATTTGAACATGTACTCTCCGTGCTAGATAAGTGATTACAGCCATTTAATCAATGCGAGGGCGGATACAGATACCAGTATCCAAAGAAGCAATCCCTGCCAGAATGCGCTTGATTCAATTTCTTTAAGTGTTTGTTGATTAAAGCCAGAACCGATAAGAAACAGGCTTATCGCCATTCCTCGTTTTGCGATAACCGGGGCGTAGCTACTGATAGTCGAAATACTGGGTACAAAACTGGCGATGAGGCTTGCGCCGACGAAAAACAGAATGAACACAGGAAGCTTTGATTTGCTTTGCTCATGTCGAAAGGCATATCCAGCGATGAAAACAAGAGGAATTATCCACAATGCTCTTGCCAATTTGGTTGTGGTAGCTACTTTTAATGATTCTTCGCCATACTCCGCAGCGGCACCAACAACCGAACTGGTATCATGTATACCAAGCGCGGCCCAGAGGCCAAATTCTGATTGTGATAACTCAAGCCATTCTCCAATATATGGGTAGGCGAGCAGGCCAGCTGCGTTCAATAAAAAGACAATGGATATAGATATAAGTAGGTGTGTGGGCCTGGCTTTTATTGCAGGTGCTAGCGCCGCGATCGCGCTACCTCCGCAAATGGCAGTACCACCGGAGACAAGAAATGAAAGCCTTGAGTCGACATTAAACAGTCTTCCC
This sequence comes from Aliikangiella sp. G2MR2-5, assembly GCF_015687155.1. GTDB lineage: Bacteria > Pseudomonadota > Gammaproteobacteria > Enterobacterales > Kangiellaceae > Aliikangiella. The sequence continues at coordinate 1,080,644 of NZ_JADPQF010000001.1, forward strand.
AGAATAAGGCCTGCAGTCATTGCGAAAGAAATTGTAATGATTGTAATCCAGAAACTGCTTCTTGCCGTTTCCGCGATCTCCTGGATATTCAGGCCAAACCCCATAAGTACTATGCTTATTTTTAAAATATGACCAGATGCCCATTGGGTTTTTAACTGATAGGGGTTACCTAGAACAATAGCGTAGAAAAAGCCAAGAATCAGACTAAAGCTAAAGTTAATCAGGCCACTCGCAATGGCAAATAGTGACAAAACCAGGAAAAACAGCGAAATTTTCTCTGAAAAACGTGCCATAGAAGTGTTAACAAGTGTGAGTAAAGGCCTATTATAATCCCGAAAAGCTATTTAATACAGTAAGTTATCTCTTAACGGTTTGAAACATTTTAGATTTTGCGTCAAGGTGATGTGGTGTTATAGTTAAATACAACACCAAGCGGCGTTAAAAACCAAAAACGATGAGAGGGCTTATGAACGCGATGAAGTGGAATGACCAAACTCCCATCTTTCGTCAACTCAAAGAAAAAGTAGTTGAGTTGATAATCGATGGTGAGGTCGCCGAGGGGGAGGCGGTTCCTTCGGTACGACAAGTTGCTGCAGACTATCAGATTAATCCATTGACGGTCTCAAAAGCTTATCAGGAATTAGTCGATGAACAGGTTTTGGAAAAGAAGAGGGGGTTGGGGATGTTTGTGACAGATGGAGCAAAATCTAAGTTACTGGACGAAGAGAAACGTCAATTCTTGCAAGTAGAGTGGCCAAAGATTATGACTAGAATTCAACGCTTGGGGCTTTCATTAAATGAATTGCCACAAAATGTTCCGTCAAATGGAGGGCAAGCATGAGTACCATTATTAAAGCTAAAGGTCTTTCCAAGAGCTATGGTTCGTTTGACGCGCTCAAAGGAGTCGACTTTTCAATTGAGCGTGGCCGGATTGTCGGACTGGTAGGGCCGAACGGTGCTGGAAAAACTACGGTTTTGAAGGCTATTTTGGGTTTGACCTCCTTCGACGGTGAGCTGGAAGTTCTCGGTCTGAATCCCTCCAGACAACGCCATCAGTTAATGCAGAAAGTTTGCTTTATTGCTGATGTGGCTTTACTGCCAAAGTGGTTAAAAGTTAAAGAAGCGGTTGAGTTTGTTACAGAGGTTCACCCACATTTCAACCTGGAAAGAGCAAAGCACTTTCTTGGTAAGACAAAGATTAACTGGAATTCCAAGGTTAAAGAGCTATCAAAAGGAATGGTAACTCAGCTACATCTGGCGTTGGTAATGTCTATCGAAGCCGAGCTTCTGGTTTTAGATGAGCCAACATTGGGTCTGGATATTTTGTATCGCAAAGAGTTTTATAACCAGCTGCTAGCGGAATTTTTTGACGAAGGTCGAAGTATTTTAGTCACCACTCACCAAATTGAGGAGGTAGAGAATTTACTGACTGATCTAATCTTCATTAAAGATGGTGAGATTGTTCTGGATTCCTCGATGGATGAAGTTGCTGATAAATACTTTGAAGTTATGGTAAGCCGCGATGATGCTGAAAAAGCAAAGTCACTCAACCCGTTAATCGAAAGAGATGTATTTGGAAGAAAAGTATTCTTATTTGAAGGTGTTGATAGAAGTCAGCTAGAAGAACTGGGTGAAATCCATTCTCCAAGCGTAGCAGATCTTTTCGTTGCGAAAATGAAGGAGGGCAAATAATGAGAACCTTTAAAGCCTTATTGAAAAGAGAGTTCTGGGAGCACAAAGGTGGAATCTTCTATACTCCAGCGATCATGGCCGCGGTATTTGCGACAATGATGATTGTCTTTGGGTTTAGTGGTGACCACTTCGTGTTGAACGGAGAGCATAAGATAGACTTTAGTCAGAAGTTACCTACTGTTGTTGAGACTTTTGAAGCTACTCCTGATGAAGAGCGATCTAAGGGGGTCCAGATAGGCTTACACGGTACAGGTCTGGTATTTTCTCTAGTATCTCTCGTCATCTGCCTGTTTTATGCATTGGGTTCTTTATACGATGAACGAAAAGATAGAAGCATTCTTTTCTGGAAGTCGCTTCCTGTGTCAGACACAGTTACGGTGTTGAGTAAGTTTGTGTCTATCACCTTACTTGTACCTGTGAGTTACTTCATAGTGATTACCATATTTCAGGTGTTTTTCTTACTGTATTTTACGGTTTTCTCATGGTTTGGCGGTAGCTCTGGAATAACCTTATGGGCGTCTTCCAATTTATTCGGAGTGATGTTCAATAACTTGCTACACCTCGTGTTGGCGAGCTTGTGGTTAGCACCGCTTTGGGCCTGGTTGATGTTAGCTTCTGCTTGGGCGAAGAAAGTTGCATTTCTGTGGGGTGGTTTACCAATCCTGATGATTATCATTGCTGAGGGCTGGATATTTCAGACTAGTCGCTTCGCAGAGATGTTCGCAGAGCGGATAGGCAAGAGTGTGATGATTCAGAACTCACCAATAAATAATCTGTTAGGTGGTGATATGTTTGACGGTATCACTTATACCGCTGGTGAAGTTCTGGGCGGAGCACCTTTCTGGGTTGGGTTGGGCGTTGCAGCCATATTTTTGGCCGGAGCTATCTACACTCGACGTTACCGGGATGAGGCTTAGTTTAAAAGTTATAATCTCGTAACTTGATTTTCTGGTCAATCTATGTGATGATTGACCAGTCTACGAAAAGGTATAAAAAAATGGTCTTAAACCGAAAAAGCGCAAAGAAAACAAGTAAAATCAGCCTGTTAGTAGCTGTAACAATGCTTACAACTATTGCTGCAGTACTACAAACGCAAGGTTATCCAATGGATCATCTGGCTGAAAATGGTGTGCAGATGTGTAAAACGGGTTTTATTGAGTTTTTAGGAGCAATGCTCTGGTAAGCTCTGGAGACCATATAATTTATACCAAAGCGAGCATTGCTCGCTTTTTTTATGGTTGAACAAAAATTTCGGTTAATTAATCCTGGTTTGGACCTATGCCGGTTGGCAGAGCACGTAGGGCGCCACCACAAGAGTCCAAAACAGTGTATCTGCGGAGCAGTTCTTCTTTACCCAGGCAGGTGTTGCAAACTCGATTTGTTTGTTCGCGATCAGTACTTCAATTTCCTGGTGGTTATTATCCGCTATTAGTGCACCAACTTTTACCAGATCCGCTTCTTTGGCAACCCTAAGCAAATTTCCTTTAGCAAAGAAAAGCTCAAGCTCTTTCCATTTCAGCTTGGCTGTTTCCATATTAAGTTTTTCAAAATTAGTAAGCTCTACCGGGCTTTCTACATCGCCAATATTTTCCTCGGGTGCATGAGTAGTAGATTGGATGTTGGAAACACTAGATTGTTGAGTTTCACTTTCTTTAGACACAGCAGGCTCCTAAAGTCAGAATATGCATTTGTAAACGTGCTGATTATACCAGATTTTTACTTTTGGGAAGACGGATTGAAAAAATGCTGCCTTGTTTAACGCCCGGTGCGTATTCAAGTGTGCCCTGATGAAGCTGGATCAATGCCTTACTAATACTCAGTCCTATACCAGCTCCGCCATACTCGGTATTTTGACCGCCGACCTGTGAGAACGTATCAAAAATGTATTTTTCCTGTTCTGGCGGAATTCCTACTCCAGTATCGATGACATTTATTTCTATATCATTTTCACAATCTTTTAGTTGGATAAAGACACCCCCATGTTTGGTGTATTTTATCGCGTTTCCAATTAAATTAAATAAAACCTGCTCGATTTTTGATTGATCGAGGGACAGTATGACAGGGTTTTCGGGAATATTCGTTTTCAGATATAGTCCTTTCTCCTGCGTAAGTGGTTTTATTTGAGATACTGCAGAAGTTATTAAGCGGCCGAGATCGGTATTGTTTTTATTTAATGAAAGCTGTCCTCGATTAAAAGAGGACATATCCAGAATGTTTTTAAGCAGACTAGTAAGACGAATACCACAGGATGTAATGATTTTAAGGCTTTCCCTTGATTCTTGAGAAAGAGAGGGTTCAGAGAATTCGATCGCTTGTGTTAATCCTACAATTCCATTAATTGGTGTAAGTAGTTCATGTGAAGTGCTTGAAAGGAAGTTATCTTTCATTTTGTCGAGTTCTACCAGTTCCTGATTAACCTTTTCTTTTTGAATTAGGTTACGTCTCATTATAAAGACAATAAGAACAAGAATTACGGTAATAAATATAACAAAAGCGACCACAAGCCAAATGCGACTTAACGAAAGTTCTTTGTTCAGTATTTCCTGCTGTAGAGCCTTTTCCTGTATTAGCTTTTCCGCTTCTTGCCTGTGAAGCTCGATTGATTTTTGAGCTTCAAGATTGCGAATTTGCTGTTTCGCTTTTTCTGCGCTTATTTCGGCTTGCGTTTGATGATATAGCTTGAAATTATCATAGGCCAGTTGATATTCGCCGGAGCGTTGGTAAATTTCCGATAATAGAAGGTAACTTTCTAGTTGAGTTTGTTTCTCTTTGGCTTCGATAGAGTGTTGCAAGCCTTGTTGAGAGAAATCTTTAGCTTTCTGAATTTTTTCCTGGGCAAGATATAGTCTGGCCAGCGCAAGGCTGATATCAGCCTTTAAGATAAGAGAGTCAAGTTGATTAGTGATTTTTTGAGATTCTAGAAGATATTCTTCAGCCTTATCAATATTTTTCTGTTTCAAATATAGCTTACCAATTTCTCGATGAGAAATAGCGATTCCATGTTTATTTTCATTTCTTTTTTCATATTCTAATGAACTCAGGTAGAAATCGAGGGCTGTATCGAAACTTTTCTTTTTTTCATGTAGTTGACCAAGGTTGTGAAGTGGTGCTGCGAGGTTGCTATTTGGAAGGTTTTCCATTAAAACTATCGCTTTTTTATACTGCTTTTCAGCGAGTTCTATTTTGTCAAGATCATTGTAAATAACTCCAAGACTGTTGTAGGCATTTGCCAGGCTCTCAGATTTAATACCGAGCTCTTCCTTTATCTGAATAGACTGTGTGTAGTAGTCTAAAGTTTTCTCCGGGTACCCCATATGACGATACATCAGTCCGATATTGTGTAGTGTAGACGAAATATCATTTTTTAATCCTAGCTTCTCAGCGATCTTCAAATTATTTTCTAGATTGATCAAAGCAAGGTCGAGCTTCCCCTGAAACCAGTATGCTTCGGCTATTCTGCTATAAATTGTCATTTGAGTTTTTGCCAAATTATACTTCTCTGCCAGGCTTAGTGAGCGGTTTGCAGTAATAATTGCCTGATCATACTTTTCTAAATCAAGATATATTGTTGCCTGCGAAATCAGAAAGTTTGCCAGTTGTTCAAACTCTTCTTCGGCAGAAAGTTGACTTATTATTTCATTACCTAGCTTAAGCTTTTTCTCAAGGTTTTGCTCCTTGTCATAGATTTGAGCCTTTTGATTGAGTGTGAGTTCAAGACTGGCCGGTGGCGTGTTATCTGAGTAGGGGATTGCTTTAAGCCTGGGACATGGCACTATTAGCAGAAAACTAGTTAGAAAACAGACAAATAATTTTGCAGTAGACTTATTCCTGGTATTCTCAAAATTTAAAGTGACCAAATTGACCTCTATCGTGTCTATGGTAATAATGACGGTGGTTACACCTTGTTTTAACGTTATCGCTTTTTGGGCTCAGAGTCTGTGATATTACTTATTATAGATATTGATCTCGATAAAAATGCCGGAAAAGCAAATAATGGTGCAATCCTACTAGTTTAGTACGAATTCAATCAGGGATGATATCTCTATTTTGAATAAGCGAAAAGGGGTAACTACTCATATCACGCTCTCCTGAATAAACCAGGAGGCTTTTTTTATCATTCGGGTTTCGATGAGGAAAATAAGTATGTTCAGACCACTTCTATTAGTGTTGATTGTTTTAAGTTCTGGTGGCTGTGGCGTGACAACCGCGCAGGCATCAGAATTGAATATCGAGCTTATTGAAGCTAAAGGATTTACTGATATTTATGTAAGCGGAAAAAGCAAAAAGCGAAGTATTGAACAGATTGGCAAAGAAGTTAATGCTCTTTTTAGTGAAGTTATGAATCCGCTTCTGGATGAGGGAATAGGCGTCGATATTAAAATAATTAATATCGACTTACCCGGCTATATTGACTATATGCGTGGAGATGGAAATAGAGATATTCGAATTATAAAGGATATGTCGATATATAAGATGAAATTCAAATTCCGATTAACTTCTGATTCGGGAGAGTTGATTACAGAAGGAGAGTACTCAATTAAAGAGTTTCTTGATGGACGCGCTACAAGAATCGGAATAAACAAATACAGTAGTATCTATTACTTCAAACCGCATCTTGAAAAATGGATTAAGTCGCTTAGATGAGATTTTCAGGTTCTGCTAATACTGATATATGAACGAGAAAATATTTACGCTAGCTTTAAATAGTTAAGGCGAAGTTTGGTGCGAGGATATTTCATCTAATGTTTGTACCTCATCTAATGTTTGCACCTCGTCATCACTTGCAAACCCTTTTTGGCTGATACCTTCATCAATATAGTTTTTTATGGCTACTAATATTCCCAGGCCAATAAAAGCGCCTGGTGGAAGTATCGCGAACAGAAACTTCTGATCTGTCAGGTAAAAATGCAAAGTCAGATCTTTAGCCCATTCCCCAAATAGCAGGTGGGCTCCATCCAAAATTGTACCTTGGCCTACAAATTCTCTAATCGCACCAAGTAACATTAGTACCAGAGTAAAACCTACTCCCTGTGATAAACCATCCATAAATGCAGGTATCGGACTGTTTCTGCTGGCAAAAGCTTCAGCCCGTCCAATAATGGTACAGTTGGTCACTATTAAAGGAATGAATATACCAAGAATCAAATAGAGTTCATAAGTAAAAGCATTCATTAGGAGTTGAACATTGGTTACAAAAGACGCTATTAGCATAACGAAAATGGGGATACGGATTTCTTTGGGGATATGCTTGCGGATAATGGAAACAGTGACATTTGAACCTATAAGGACAAATGTAGTTGCAATACCCAGACCAAGACCGTTTATTAATGTTCCGGTAACCGCTAGAAGGGGACAAAGTCCCAATAGTTGAACAAGAGCCGCATTATTGTCCCAAAGCCCGTCTCGGATAACTTTTCGATTTTCTTCAATTAGTTTCATGATTTACTAGCTGAACACTGATTCTTTGCATCAAACAGAGTTGTTTGATTTTGTTGATAGAAAAGCAGTGCGTTTTTTACCGCTTTAATTACTGCTCTGGGAGTAATTGTTGCGCCTGTGAGCGCATCAAACTTACCGCCATCTTTTTTTACCGACCAGCTTTTATCCTCTGGAATAATCAAAGATTTCCCGCGAAAGCCTTCAATCCATTCTGACTTCTCTATTTCGATCTTATCACCCAGGCCCGGTGTTTCCTGATGTTCGGTAATTCTAACTCCAGCAAGGGTGCCGTCTTTATAAATGCCTATCACCATTTTAATTTTACCTGCGTATCCATCAGGTGCGACGCTTGTTAAAAATACCGCATGGTTCTGACCAGCATTGCGCATCCGGTAGATTTTTACTTCAGACTGCGGTCCGAGTAATGGAACGTCAGTTAGTAATTTGCAGTCGTGATATACATCGTTGTCGTATTCTGTCCTGTTGACTATTTCATTCAACCGTCTTGCCATAGCCGCTTCGATTTCTTCGGCTATTTTATCTTTTGTAATTAAATGAACCAGCGCAATCAGTCCAGTGGAAACCGCTGCGAATAAAGCCAGCATCAGACCGTTACGGTTACTCGCTTTTAAAACGTTGTCAGCCTGGTCAGACATTAGTGTTTCCTTGCCGATGGCCATAGATTACTGGCCTGGTGTAATGATCAATAGTTGGAGCCGCGAGATTTAACAATAGCACAGCAAAACCCATTGCTTCTGGATAGCCGCCAAAAGTCCTGATAGTCACAACAAAAAAACCTATTAGTACTCCATAGATTAAGCGACCTTTTGGTGTTGTTGAAGCTGAAACTGGATCGGTAGCAATAAAAAATGCGCCCAACATTGTAGCACCTGTTGTAAGGTGGAAAACTGGAGTACTGAAGCGCTCTGCATCGAACCAGTTGAGCAATGCACTGGTAACAATGATTGATGCCAATACAGCGAAGGGAATTTGCCAACGAATAGTTTTGGTTGCCAAAAGCAGTAATCCGCCGAATAGAAATCCGTAATTGACCCAGTTCCAACCAATCAGGTTTGTGTTGTACATTGGGTCGGTAACTATTTCAGATGAAATTTTTCCCATCGTATGCGCGGTTTTTACATGGTCAAGAGGCGTAGCCATAGTAAAGCCATCAGCAACTGTTCTAAAGTCAGCCACCGTCAGGCCGCGACTGGTTTCAGATAAAAAAATTAACTGTAAAGACTCAGTGAAATTCGGAAAGTGACTGGCTATTTCAGTTGAAGGAAGCCAGGCTGTCATTTCAACCGGGAAAGAAATTAATAGTAGTACATAACCCACCATTGCCGGGTTAAACGGGTTGAATCCCAGACCTCCATAAAGCTGTTTAGCAAAAATAATCGCAAAACTCACACCAACAATACTCATCCAGAATGGAAGCGTTGGCGGAATAGCAAGTCCCAACAGGATCCCGGTTAAAGTAGCCGAGTTGTCCTTGAGCGCGTCCAGAGCACGGCCTCTGAACTTCAAGAATAATAGTTCACTTAAATTGGCTACCAGTGCACAAAGAACAAGATTGATTAGCACACCATAGCCGAAATAAAAACACTGTATGGCTGCGCCAGGAATTAGCGCACCTATGACTAATAGCATTACTTTATCTGTCGATAACGCATGGTGAAAGAAGGGAGAAGAGAGTCGCATTAATTTTCTCCTTCACTTGATTTGTTGTCTGATGTCTGTTTGTTTTTCTTTTGCTTAACCCGCTCAAGCGCAGCATTAATGGCAGCCTGTTTGCCATCAGGATCTTTGTTTGCGTCTTGAGCTGCTTTTTTACGGGCCTCCGCCGCCTTCTTATGCTTTGCTGCACGTTCTGCCTTTGCCCGCTCAAGTCTCATTTCTCTAAAGTCATATCGTTCTTTAGCTTTTTCTGACTTTTTCTTATTCGCTTTTAGATCTGCAATCTCAGATTTTCCATACCTGAAATAGTGAACCAGTGGTATTTCGCTCGGACAAACATAGGCACAAGCGCCGCACTCAATGCAATCCAGCAGCCCATGTTCTTCAAGAGGTTCCCACTGTTCGCTTTGGCTAAACCATAATAATTGCTGTGGTAGTAAATCAACAGGGCAGGCTTGCTGACACTCACTACACCTGATACATGATTTGTGTTGTTTTGCTTCTATTACCCAGTCATGTTGATTGCTTTTCTTCTTGTTAAAAATTATGCAGTTGGTCGACTTAGTAACTGGCGCACCGAAATCTCGAATGCTTTGCCCCATCATAGGGCCACCAAATATAACTGCTTCGAGCTGACTTTTGTCAATTTTCAATAATTCAATTAAGTGTGAAACAGGTGTTCCGAAAGGAATAACATAGTTACCGGCTGTTTTTACCAGATCGCCTGTTAACGTAACCACTCTCTCCGTTAGCGGTTGGTTAAACAAAATAGCGTCTCTTATTGCCTTAACTGTCGCTACATTTTGGACGGCAATTCCAAGACTTGCTGGTAACTGCCCATGAGGAACCTGTTTGCCGGTAACCAGTTCGATGGTTTGCTTCTCGCCACCACTCGGGTACTTTGTCGGAGCTACTACAATTTTTACATTTTTTGCCTGCGAGTCGAGTATCGCTTTTTTAAGTGACTCGATTGCCTCTGGTTTATTATCTTCTGTCGCAAAAATAATCTGTTTTGCATTAAGCAAGTGCGAGGCGATCAAGGCTCCTTGCAAAACTTCGTCAGCCTTTTCCTGTAGTAGTCTGTCATCACAAGTTATGTAGGGTTCGCATTCCATTGCATTAATAATCAAAGTATCTACCGGCTGGGTTCTGAGCTTTGTCGCTGTTGGAAATGTCGCGCCGCCAAGGCCGACTATGCCAGCTTCCTGTACTTTATTTATTAATTGCTCAAGAGGTAATGTTTTCCACTCAGAGTTTTCCGTAGACTTTAATTCCTCGAAGCTCTCGCTTGAGTTGCGCTTTGATACTTGAAGTTTCAAAGCCATAACTGGTTTACCCGATGGGTGTCCAACCAAGCTTGGTTCTATTGCTACCACGGTAGCATCGGCGGGGCTATGAATCGCTGCGCCAAATTGTGTAGGGATTGCAACCAGTTGCCCTTTGCAAATTTTGTCTCCCACACTAACTACTGCTTCATCTACACTGCCAATATGTTGTTTTAAAGGGAGTAATAAAAACTCAGGGAGAGGAATTCTTTCAATACTTTTTTGATTCGATAAGGATTTAAATTCCGGAGGATGTATTCCACCATGAAAATGTCCTGGTGCTTTTTGTATTATTGAGTTCATAGTCAATTTAATCACCAAGTCTGTATATCATGAAATAAGCTTTACAGGGATTTCCTGTTCAGGCTTTTTTTGTAATTCAAGAGGGTTCGGCCATTTCCAGTTATCGAAGGTTTCTTCAATCTCGACCATGTCTATACAGTCTACCGGACAAGGTGGTACACACAGGTCACAGCCAGTGCATTCAGACTCAATAACAGTATGCATATGTTTGGCTGCGCCAACAATGGCGTCGACCGGGCAGGCTTGTATGCACTTTGTACATCCGATACATTCATCTTCTCGTATTACTGCGACTTTAGGCTTGCTTTCTTCGCCACATGATTGGTCAAGAGGAATAATTTCAACATCGAGAAGTTCTGCCAAAGCTTTAATGCCAGCTTCTCCTCCTGGAGGACAGCGGTTGATAGCTTCATCTTTTTCAGCAATCGCTTCTGCATATGGCTTGCAGCCAGGGTAGCCACATTGACCACACTGGGTTTGTGGAAGAACCTGATTGATTTGCTCAACAATCGGATTACCTTCGACGCGATATTTGACCGAGGCATAGCCTAGTAAGCCGCCACATAGATAGGCGATGATTATCAGTGTTAGTGTCGCAACAATAAACTCAATCATTACAGTTTAACCAATCCGGCAAAGCCCATGAAAGCGAGCGACATCAGTCCAGCAGTAATAAGAGCTACAGCGGCGCCTTGAAATGGTTTAGGAACATCGGCAACGGCTATCCTCTCTCTCATTGCAGCAAATAAAATCAATACGAGAGAAAAGCCAAGAGCTGCGCCAAATCCATACACAAATGATTCGATGAAGTTGTGCGCGTGATTAACATTGAGTAACGCTACACCTAATACAGCGCAATTTGTCGTGATTAGTGGCAAAAAGATTCCTAACACCCGGTAGAGCATTGGGCTTGTTTTTTGAATCACCAACTCGGTAAATTGTACGACGACAGCGATGGCCAGGATAAACGATAATATCTGAAGATATTCCAATCCTAGTGGTTGTAGTATCAGGCTATTAATTAAATAACTGGCTACCGATGCCAGGGTTAGCACAAAAGTTGTTGCGGCAGCCATACCTACGGCAGTTTCAACCTTGCTTGAAACACCCATAAAAGGACAAAGGCCAAGGAACTTTGCCAAAACAAAGTTATTAACGAGTACTGTGCTAACTAAAAGAAGAAATATTTCTGACATAATGCTTGAGTCAATTCGACTTAGTTATCTTTTGTTTTTTCGTGGCTAGTTCGAGGTTCTTGCTTGGATTTGCCAACAAAAATAAAGTGACGAATCGCAAGCACCAATGAAAGCAAAATACCCCACACTATAAGAAGGGTTATAAGCCCTTGATAAATTGCTGATATACCGTCGAGCTCAGCATTAAATAAACTGGTTAGCAATAAAGGCGCATAGGTTTCCGAATCTCTTACAATTTCTGGTGTAAATGCGCCGGTCGCAATTAAAGTTAACAAACTCGCTCTGATAGCAAAATGGGTTTTTCTCAACTTAAGATCGAGCAAAAACAAAAGAACGAGTCCCAAAGCGATATAAGCAATCCAGGCTTGAGGATATAAACTAAATGTCGTCATTACTTCACCCGCATTCCTGGTTCAGCACCTTCATCTGGATTTAGTATCCACAAATCCTTTCCGCCAGGTCCTGCCGCCAGCACCATACCTTCTGATAAGCCAAAACGCATTTTTCGGGGAGCAAGGTTTGCCACCACAACGGTTAACTTTCCTTCGAGGTCTTCAGGAGAGTACGCAGATTTAATGCCGGCAAATACCTGCTTGGTAATGCCACCCAAATCTAATTGTAATTTTAACAGTTTGTCGGCTTCCTTTACCGACTCTGCTTTGACAATTTTGGCAATTCTTAAGTCTATTTTTTCGAAGTCAGCGAAAGTTATTTCATCTTTTAGTGGTTCGGCTAACTGAGGCTGGGCGGCTGCTTCAGCTTCTTCTTTTGATTCATCAATCATCGCTTCGAGATTTTTTGGATCCACTCGTTGAACCATTGGCTTGAATTTGTTGATAGCGTGATTTTCCAGTACCTTGAATGCGTCTTGCCACTGAAGAGGCGCTACGTTTAAGAAGCCTTCAACCTTAGCTGCAATCGATGGAATTGCAGGCTTAAGGTAAATTGTCAGAATTCGGAATAGGTTTAACGCAACAGAACTCACCAAATGCACGTCTTTTTGTGTCGATTCATCCTTTATTTTAACCCAGGGTTCTTCTGCATCAACATATTGGTTAGCTTTTGCAGCCAGTTGCATTATTTCTTTGATTGCTCTGCCGTATTCTTTATCTTCATAGTATTTTGCAATGGTGTCCGCAGCTTCCTGATATTCTTTTACCAATGGATGGTCAGCTACGCCACCACAGATTTTTGAATCGAAATTCTTGGTAATGAACTTAGCGACCCTGCTACCGATATTAATGTATTTTCCAACCAGGTCTGAATTAATTCTCGCGACAAAATCTTCAAGATTAAGATCAAAATCATCGACCCGACCGGTTAATTTAGCCATGAAGTAATAGCGTAGATATTCTGGATCCAAATGATTAAGGTAAGTTCTAGCCTTAACGAATGTTCCTTTGGATTTTGACATCTTGGTTCCGTTAACGGTCAGAAAGCCATGAGAGTGAACCTTGGTTGGTTTTTTGAAACCACTTCCTTCTAACATTGCAGGCCAGAATAGGGTGTGGAAATAGACTATATCCTTACCAATAAAGTGGTGAATCTCCGCATCGCTATCTTGACTCCAGAAGTCATCAAAATTAAGGCCTCCAGTTTTATCGCACAGATTTTTAAAACTTGCCATATATCCCATCGGGGCATCAACCCAGACATAGAAGTATTTATTAGGAGCGTTCGGGATTTCGAATCCGAAGTAAGGTGCATCTCGAGATATATCCCACTCTTGAAGCCCGGCATCAAACCATTCGTCCAATTTATTTGCGATCTGCTCTTGTACGTGTCCCTGGCGTGTCCAGGTTTTGAGCATTGATTCAAAATCAGTCAATTTAAAGAAGTAGTGCTCCGACTCTTTTTCAACAGGGGTAGCGCCTGACACTGCTGACTTTGGGTTCTTAAGTTCAGTCGGACTGTAGGTTGCGCTACAATTATCGCAGTTGTCGCCGTACTGATCTTCGGCGCCACACTTTGGACACTCACCTTTGACGAAACGATCAGGAAGGAACATCTCTTTTTCCGGGTCATATAGCTGGGAAATAGTACGCCTTGCGATATGCCCAGCATCTCTCAATCGCGTATAAATTAGCTCACAGAGTTCCTTGTTCTCTTTACTGTGAGTTGAGTGATAATTGTCATAGCTCACCAGAAAATCTTCAAAATCTTTAACGTGCTCTTCCTGCGTTGCCGCGATAAAGGCTTCGGGAGACATGCCTTCCTTTTGTGCGCGCAACATGATTGGCGTTCCATGAGTGTCGTCAGCGCATACCGCGATACACTGGTGACCGCGTAATTTTTGAAAACGACTCCAGATATCTGTCTGAATGTGTTCTAGCATATGGCCTATATGAATCGAACCGTTAGCGTATGGTAAGGCACTGGTAACCAGAATACGTCGTTGATTGTTATTAGTCTGAGAGTTCACGAAACTTTTACCTGAATATCATTAAGTACTAGTATGTGCCTGGTTTTTACCCAATCAGCTCTCAGTAAGTTCGCTTTTTGAACTGTTTGAGCAAGTCATTGGCCAGACACAATAAAATTGGCGCAACTATACCTTTTTTTGGCGGTGCTTTCATTAAAAACCACTGAAAACCTTACAAATTAAGCGAGTATTCGAGTGATTGATTGGGGTATAATCCCCGCAAATGATTTTAACTTAAAACTGAGATTCAATGTTAGACGAACAAGCTATTTTAGACCTGGTTAAAAGCACCGATTTTGAAAGTCTGCCCGAAGCGGTGGAGTTGGCTGACTTTATCAAGGATAGTCGAGTCAATGGTGATCACGTTACTTTACAGATAATGCTTCCTTTTCCATGTGATGGTGTAAAATTGGCCCTGGCAGACGAAATTGAGGCGGTAATACGTAAAGACTGGCCACAGACGAATAAAATTGCTGTAGAAATAAAAAGCCATGTCGCGGCTTATGAGACGAAAGCCGGTGTCCCTCCTTTGGCAAAAATTAAGAATGTTATTGCTGTCGCTTCTGGTAAAGGCGGAGTAGGTAAGTCTACAACCAGCGTCAATCTAGCGCTTGCGCTTGCAGCTGAAGGCGCAAAAGTAGGTATTCTGGATGCCGATATCTACGGGCCGAGTGTGCCGATTATGCTAGGTATCCCCGATGCTCGTCCTGTGTCTGAAGATAAAAAGACGATTTTACCGCTTGAGGCGCATAATATTCAGGCTATGTCCATCGGTTTTCTGGTCGATGAAAAGCAGGCAATGGTTTGGCGTGGGCCTATGGCATCTTCTGCACTCCAGCAGATTGTCAGAGATACCCGTTGGGGAGAGCTAGATTATCTTATTGTTGACCTACCACCAGGGACCGGAGATATTCAATTAACGCTCTCTCAGAAGATCCCCGTGACAGCGGCCGTAATCGTGACCACTCCTCAAGATCTTGCGTTAGCAGATGCAAAGAAAGCTGTTACCATGTTCGAAAAGGTTAAGATCCCGGTAATGGGCGTAGTTGAGAATATGTCAACTCATATATGTAGCAATTGTGGTCACCAGGAAGCAATTTTTGGCGAAGGAGGTGGAAATATTCTGTCAGAAGATTATGATATGCCGCTGTTAGGGCAATTACCGCTAGCTATGTCAATTCGACAACAGTTAGACGAGGGGAAGCCAGCGGTCGCTGATGACCCAAATAGCAAAATAAGCCTGACATATCGAGAAATAGCAAGAAACCTGACCGCTAATTTGAGTCAGTTAGGCAAAGACTATTCCAAGGGGGCTGATAGTATTGCTATCAAGACTTGGTCGCCCAGTGAGTGATAAGTAGTCAAGTTAATGGTTTATTGAGCGAACCAGTGTACAGAGAGAATAATAGATGAGTATTAAGTCCGATAAATGGATCCGCCGTATGGCGGCTGAGGGAATGATTGAGCCTTTTGCGTCAGAACAGGTTCGTCATGTTGATGGAAAGCGAATCGTTTCCTATGGCACTTCGAGCTATGGATATGACGTTCGTTGTTCCAATGAGTTTAAAATATTTACCAATGTTCATTCGGCTGTTGTCGATCCGAAAAATTTCGACGATCAGAGTTTCGTAAATATTCAGTCTGACGTTTGCATTATTCCGCCAAACTCATTTGCTTTGGCACGTACGGTTGAATATTTTCGTATTCCACGTAGTGTATTGACAGTCTGTCTGGGTAAATCGACTTATGCTCGCTGCGGTATCATCGTTAACGTCACTCCTCTTGAGCCCGAGTGGGAAGGGCACGTTACACTGGAATTCTCTAACACAACCCCGTTACCGGCCAAGATTTATGCCAATGAAGGGGTGGCGCAAATGCTGTTTTATGAGTCTGACGAAGTATGTGAGACCTCTTATGCTGATAGAGGTGGAAAGTATCAGGGGCAAACCGGAGTGACTTTGCCTAAGACTTAAATCCCAAGACATAAAACCTGAGAGGTAAGAGTTAAGATTAAAGATTTCGCTTAGTTGAGGTCTTTTCAGCTTGCTTGATACCAATCAAGACGTGATATACCAAAGGCAGTTATGCTCAGACTAACTGCCTTTTTTATTGCGCTACGATAAATCTTCAAATAGAAAACTTTCGAAGATTGTCTGCTACGGAGAGCCAGATGGCAAAAATTTTATCGATTTTAAAACCTTTTTTAAAATTTAAGCTGATACTATCTTACGGGATCTTCTACACGAGCTTTTCTGTGGCAGAGAATGTGGAAGACCTTCCTGAAATCTCGAGTGGATCGTTTATTATTGAACAATCTGAAGGTGGCTCCAATAATCCAAGACTTATTAATAAATTTGAAGAGTATCTGTCACAAAATAAGTGCAACCTCAAAGTGCAAGTATTCAACAATATTAAAGGGAATTTGAATACTGTTAGTAACGCAACCGACCTATATTTTATGCCATTGATAGAAGGCAAACAGGGCAAGCAAATTCGACTATTAAAAGCGGTTTCTCAAGCCGGAGACTATACTCAGTCAGCTATAGTCGTACGCAAAAATGCCGGGGACAAACTGGATACAGTTAGGGGATCGCATGTTAGTTTTGTCAGTCCTGCTTCTAAAACTGGCTATAACGATCAAATGGACTTACTTGGTAGAAACAAAATAATAGTTGACTCTGGTAATATAATGTTTAGTGGAAATCATATTGGAGCGTTAAGTCTTTTATTACATAAGGATGTATTTGCTGCAGGAGTTGACCGCTCATTGGCGGAGAAATGGCTTGATAGTAACAACCTGAAAATAATTGGTATTGGTAGTAAAAGAGAAGTCGGTGGGATTTATTCGCCTTCTGATGCTAATATTAATGATAGTCGGAGTTCAGGAAGTGCAAGCTGCTTGAAAGCACTTATCAAACTGAGCCCTAGAGACAAAAAACATAAAAGATTGATGAAAGTTTTCCCGGATTGGCTGACAGGTTTTAGTGATTAGTTTTTTCGGTTAAAGCTGGCAAGGAGTCACATGCAGATTTTTTCTTTTCTCGATTGGTTGGCATTAAGTATTTTCGTTGTGAGCTGGACCGGCTATACCTATTTTGCGAATCGACAAATGAAGGGAAATATTAATCTTTCTCGAAGTCTCACTACGCTTAGAGGTCACTGGATGACCCAAATGTTGAAGCGAGAGACTCGAATAGCTGATACTACCGCACTTGGTATTTTGCAAAGAACAGTAACTTTTTTTGCCTCTACTACGATTTTTATATTAGCTGGTTTATTCGCCATTCTGGGAGCATCAGATAAAGCTTTAAAGCTTGCCCACGCACTACCTTTTGTTGCCGAGCATAGTCAGGGAGCGTGGGAATTAAAGATTTTACTGATGGTATTAATATTTGTTTATGCATTTTTTAAGTTTTCCTGGTCGGTCAGGCAGTACAACTTTGCTTTGGTCATGTTTGGGGCGGCGCCAGAAAAGGATGACAAGGATATTGAAGATTTTATACGTTGTGCAAATGAGCTACTTACATCAGCAAATAACTCATTTAATTACGGCTTGAGAGCTTATACGTTTTCTATGGCGACCATAGCCTGGTTTATCCATCCGTTGGTATTTATTGTATGTAACTGTTGGGTAGTTGCAATTTTGTATCGTAGAGAATTTCTTTCAAAAACTCTATCTGCTATGAAATCTGCTGATAAAGCTATCAATAAGATTTATCAGCAGCAAGAACTATAAAAAGTGAGAACCACTATAAAAAGTAAGAACTTCTAATAGTGGCAGGTGGCTGTCTTACATCTTTCTTAATCTCAATGCGTTAAGAACAACGATCAGAGAACTTGAGGTCATACCTATAGCTGCTAGCCAGGCAGGAATCATGCCCGCAAAAGCAAATGGAATTGCTGTTAGATTATAAATCACCGCCCAGGACAAGTTCTGTTTGATTATCTTATTAAGCTTTTTCGAAAGCTTAATTGCTGTGGGTAAGACGTTTAAATCCTGACTGATAAGTACTGCATCTGAAGCCGTTTGTGAAAGGTGAGATGCGCCTCCCATGGTAACGCTGACGTAGGATGTTTTCAATGCGCCAATATCGTTAACGCCATCACCAACCATCAGTGTCTTTACTCTCTGATTTTTAAGCACTTCAATGTGGTGGAGTTTGTCTTCAGGGGAAGCCTGACTGATTGTTGTTTTGATATTTAACTGATTAGCAAGTGTGCGGCATGTTAACTCGGCATCTCCACTTAGCAGCTCCTGTGATATACCGGATTTATCAAGGCTATCGATTGCCATCTTTGCTGAGGTGTTCAAAATATCTTCTAATTCAAAAGCTGCAATAAGCTTTCCATTTTTTAACAGATAGCTGGTTGAACTGGAGTGACTTGAACTCTGCAGGGCGGAAGTTTGACTCTCGAATTGAATCGCCTGTTCAGAAGTAATTTCCGCTAATACAAACTTCTTACTGCCTAGTAGATATTCTGTTTCCTTTTTGTTTGCTTTAATTCCTCCTGCTATCACTTCTTCAATTTGATCAAACTCCAAAGGTTGAAGATCTGAACTGAGTTTAAATGCCTGTGCAACTGGATGATTTGAAATACGCTCCATCGAACAAGCAATAAGCTTTACCTCATCTTTGGACAGCTTAGCAAAGATATGGTTTTTTTCTATTCGATATTTCCCGAGAGTAAGAGTGCCTGTTTTATCGAATATAACTCGTTCAACTTCGGCTAAACGCGATAAAGTGTTCTTCTTTCGCACCATTAAACCCAGATCAGTCATAGTCGCGGTAGCTGAGGCAATAGCAGCGGGAGTTGCCAGCGATAGTGCGCAGGGACAACTAACAACGAGTAGCGATAAAACGACAGGGAAAACCATTTCAGGCTGTGCAAGTAAATGGTACCAATAATAAACAGCGATTATGACAATTAAAAAAAGAATCGCCACATACCAACTAGCAATCTTATCTGCCATGGAAACTCTATCTGAAGAGATGTTTTCGCTTGATTGCTGCAAGTCTACCAGTTGTTGGAGCCGACTTTCTGCTAAAGGTTTTACAACTCGGATTTCAATCGCTCCACCAGCGTTAGTGGAACCGCTATATACTGTCTGTCCAGATTCTTTTTCAACAGGAAATGACTCGCCTGTAATAACAGATTCATTGAGGCTAGCCTTAGAAGTAATTAACTTACCATCTACAGGAATAATGGCACCGGAGGTTACCAGTACTTTGTCATTAGGCTTTATTTTCTTTATCGGAACACTATCTTTTTTCCCTTTATTAGATATTCTGGTAACTGACAAAGGAATAAGACGTCTAAAATTTTGTTGTTTTAGGAGTGATGTTAATCGCGCTTTATGCTCGAAATAACGTCCGAGCAAAAGAAAAAAAGTAAACATAACGACTGAGTCAAAGTAATAAACCTTACCATCAGTTAAGAGCGAGAAAACGCTGGACGAGTAGGCTGCGAGTATCGCTATTGATACAGGTAGATTCATTCCGAGCTGGCGAAATTTTAAATTTTTCCATGCGCTTTTCAAAAATGGGGATGCGGAGTAAAAAACAACCGGAGTCGCTAGAAAACCACTTACCCAGTGCATAAAGTAAGCATGAGATTTTGCCATGTCCTGGTAGTCCCCCAGATAGAGTCCAGTGGCAAACATCATGACTTGCATAGTCGCAAGTCCGGCAACAATCAAACGCCGAATATAGGCTCGTTCTTCTTTTTGGGCGCTTTCTTCCTCAAGGTCGTCTCTGTAAGGAAATGCACGATATCCAAGCTTTCTAAGCGTGGTAAGAATCATGGTAAGCGAAGTGCTTTTCTCGTAAAGAATAGTGGCTCTTCGAGTGGAAACATTTACCTCGACTGAGGTGATACCTTCTAATTTGCCCAGTTGTTTTTTTATCAACCATCCACAGGCTGCACAGGTAATACCTTCTACACCAAGTACAATCTTTAGTTGGTCGCCGATGGATTCAGCTACTTCAGACTGGATTTCAGGGGTATCTAGCGCTTTGAGCTGTTCAAGCTCTTCAGGGAGAATTTCTTCTATCTTGCTGTTATTTGTCGAACGAAATCGGTAAAAGTCCTGTTGTCCCGATTCGCAGATTGTTTGGGCAACAGCGAGGCAGCCTGGACAGCAAAAATTGCGTTGCTGTCCTAATACCTGATACTGAAACTGGTCGCCTGCCGGTGTGGGTAAGGCACAGTGGTAACAATGAGTGCTCGTCATTTCATATCGGAGGCATTAATGGTCAAATTCTCGCTTTCGGGATAATGAAAACGTGACTTCAGTATCCATTGTTCGCTATTCGGGCTAATTTGAATGTACCAGTAAGCCTTGGAAAGCTCGGGCAATTGTCCTATGTATTCACTTTGGCTAATGCCGTCGAGTGGTATCTGATGATCTCTTTCGCTTCGTGTCGGATGAGATAAAAGGATGGTGATCTGATTAGACTGAATGTCCTGATTGAGTTTAGCGCTGATAAGGCCGTTTGACCTATCCAGCTTAATTTCTGCGACTAAATTAAGCTCCTTTGCTGCATTTACTTTCTTAATTGCTCTGTTGATCGCTAATCCTTCTTTAAAGTAGTTATCTTTCACCATGCTATGAGGCTGATCTGCGGCGATGAAGTAGGTGGCAACACCTGCGACTACTGTTAAAAATGGGATCGAGAAAACCAGCCAGGGCCAAAACTCTTTATACCATGGGCGGGGAAGTTCGTTATTGTTTTCCATTAGAT
Source organism: Aliikangiella sp. G2MR2-5 (assembly GCF_015687155.1). Lineage (GTDB taxonomy): Bacteria > Pseudomonadota > Gammaproteobacteria > Enterobacterales > Kangiellaceae > Aliikangiella. The sequence continues at coordinate 1,101,441 of NZ_JADPQF010000001.1, forward strand.
ATTCTCGTCACTATTCTGTTAACTTCAATGCAAATATTTATTTCTTTGGACCAAGAAATTTTGCGTTGGTGTAATAAATACTTTTGTCTTCTCCGAGGGTTGAAATCTTAAATACGATATCATTCGCTCGCTTATTCAATTCTTCTGGCGGTACACTAACTCTTAAAGGAACTGTCAGTACACCTCCTGCTTCAATCTCAAACTCAGTCTCACCATGTATTTCACTTTTATCAAGCCCTTCGATTGAAAGCTTGTAATTGTGATTGTCTTGCGACATGTTAAGAATTTTAAGCTGGTAAGTGTTTTCTATACTACCATCAAAATTTTCAGTGAAAAGATTTTGTCTATCTCTTATTACATTGACGTCCAAAGGTGTACGAGTAGCAATAAGAAAGATAAAGGTGAGAATCAGACCACTAAAAAGCATGGTATAAAGTATTGAGCGTGGTCGAATTAATTCAGTCTTTCTACCTTCCTCGGAATGTTCAGTCGTGTATTGAATGAGCCCCCTGGAGTATCCCATCTGATCCATTACATTGTCGCAAACATCAATACAGGCAGCACAGGCGATACACTCATATTGCAGACCATTTCTAATATCAATGCCAGTAGGGCACACATGTACACACTGATTACAGTCGATACAATCACCTAGCCCCTTGGCTTTATAGTCAGAATTTTTCTTCCGCTTGCCTCTGGATTCACCGCGCGTTTCATCATAAGAAATAATTAATGTGTCTTTATCAAACATTGCGCTTTGGAAGCGGGCATACGGACACATGTGCAAGCAAACCTGTTCACGTAATTTTCCGGCATTACCATAGGTGGCAAGGGAATAAAGTCCTATCCAGAACCACTCCCAGGGGCCTAGTGACAGAGTTAATATTCCATCCCATAATTCACGAATTGGAGAAAAGTAACCAACAAAGGTGTAGCCTGTGAATAGTGCGAATACTATCCATAGAGTATGTTTTAAGGTCTTCTTGATTATTTTTTCGGGTCCAAGCGGCTGCTTGTCAAGCTTCATTCGTTTATTTCGGTTACCTTCAACAAACTGCTCAATCCAAAGGAATGTTTCAGTCCACACCGTTTGTGGACAAGCATACCCACACCATAACCGGCCCGCGATAGCGGTAAAGAGAAATAGCCCGACCGCACAAATAACGAGTAAAAGTGTTAAGTAGACAAAATCCTGTGGCCAAAATGTTACCCCAAAAAGGTGAAACTTTCGTGCAGGTAAGTCAAGCAGAATGGCCTGGTTGCCATTCCAGGTTAACCAGGGAGAAATATAGTAGATACCGAGAAGTAATAAAACTGACAGTATTCTGAGCCGAGCAAAACGGCCATGAACTTGACGGGGATAAATCTTTTCTGGTTTTGCATATAAGTCGCGGATGACGTAGGTATCAGACTGCTTTTGTGACATCGGACTGTCCGGATTGTATGTTTTGAAACTATGAAAGAGGCCGAAAAAGGGCTTCTAATAAGCGCTATTTCGGCCGATTATTCAAACTTTCTATTTGTTTGAAAGACTATAGACGTAAGCTGCAACCAGATGAACTCTGGCTTCACCAAGGATGTCAGCATGTGCTGGCATATTTCCATTACGTCCATTTCTGATGGTTTCTGCAATTGTGCTCCTGGAGCCACCATATAACCAGATATTATCTGTCAGGTTTGGTGCGCCCATCGCAATATTGCCGGTACCTTCTTTTGTATGACAAGCGAAACATTGGGTATTAAAAATAGCTTCACCAGCATTAGCTTTGGCTTCGTCGACTTTATTGCCGGAAAGTTGACCAACATAATTAACTAACTGATCAATTTGCTCCGCTGTCAGGCTTGTACCAAACGCCGGCATGGCTCCCATTCTACCGTGTAATATGCTTTGCTCTATCTGCTCTGGAGATCCTCCCCATAACCAGTCGTTATCAGTTAAGTCAGGATATCCGGGATTACCGGCTGCATCAGAGCCATGGCAACCAAAGCAGGTATTTACGAAAATACGTTTACCCATTTCTGTTGCTTGTTTTACCTTTGCCAATTCAGCTATAGGCACAGATTTATACTTATCAAACAGAGGTTGATAGGTTGCCTTTGCTGCTTCCACTTCTTCGGTATGTTGTTTTTGTGGCGTCCATCCAAGATAGCCTGCAAAATTGCCCAGACCAGGGTAAAGGATTAAATATACAACACCAAAAATTAACGTGATGTAAAACATATTCAGCCACCAGCGAGGAAGAGGGTTGTTATACTCTTCGATGCCGTCATAAACATGGCCTGTTGTTTCGTTTTCCGCGCCGCCTTTAATTTTGCGGGTCCAATGAAGCAGCGCCCAGCAACCAATAATGTTGATTGCGACTATAATAATTACCCACCAACTCCAAAAATCTGACATGGTTTTATACCTTACTTTTATCAGGGGTTACTTGTTCAGAACGCTCGTCTCCATCTTCAAAGACTATGTTTGCCGCGTCCTCATAGTGGCGCTTGTTTTTCTTGCTAAACACCTGGTAAATCAAAATGATGAACAGCACGAAAAGAGCAAGCGTAATCAAACTTCTTATTAAGTTGATATCCACAGTAGTTACCTATTTTCTTTCAATGCATGACCTAGTGACTGTAAATAAGCCACAACAGCGTCAAGCTCCGTTTTACCTTCGACTTGTGCTTTCGCATTAGCGATATCGTCTTCAGTGTAAGGCACACCAAAGTGATCTTTAAAAGCTTTCAATTTGCTTGCGGTTAAGTTGCCATCAAGCGTTTTTTGTTCAAGCCACGGAAAAGCGGGCATATTCGACTCAGGAACAACATCACGTGGGTTGAGTAGATGAGCTCTATGCCAATCATCACTATAGCGGCCGCCGACTCGAGCGAGATCAGGTCCTGTTCTTTTAGAACCCCAAAGGAATGGGTGTTCCCAAACATGTTCACCAGCTACTGAATAATGGCCATATCGCTCTGTCTCTGCGCGGAAAGGACGAATCATTTGAGAATGACAGGTACTGCATCCTTCTCGAATATATATATCGCGTCCTTCCATTTGCAGCGCGGTGTATGGTTTTAAAGTCTCAATTGGTTTGGTTGTGTCTTTCAGGAAAAACAAGGGCACTATTTCAGCCAGGCCTCCGAAGCTGATCACGATAATGATCAGAATTCCCATCAGGCCAATATTTTTTTCTATTGATTCGTGTTGCATGATTAGCCCTCTTTCGCTGTATCTGTATCAGGACCTGCCTGAACTGTTTTGATCGTGTTGTACGCCATGATTAACATGCCACCAAGGAACAAAATACCGCCAACTAATCGAATCGCGTAGTAGGGGTAAGTTTCTTGCACTGCTTCAACGAAACTGTAAGTCAACGTACCGTCTTCATTCACTGCACGCCACATTAATCCTTGCATTACACCCGCAATCCACATTGCAGCGATGTAAAGTACGACACCAATTGTAGACACCCAGAAATGAGTGTTGATCAGGTCTACACTGTACATATCCTTTCTTCCAAATACTTTTGGAATCAGATAGTAGAGTGCGCCAATAGAAACAAAAGCAACCCAGCCTAGTGCGCCAGAGTGAACGTGTCCGATAGTCCAGTCGGTATAATGTGATAATGCATTAACAGTCTTAATTGACATCATCGGACCTTCGAACGTCGACATACCATAGAAAGACAAGGAAACAATCAAAAATTTGAGAATAGGGTCGTTTCTGAGTTTATGCCACGCACCTGAAAGGGTCATGATTCCGTTAATCATACCGCCCCAGGAAGGTGCGAGGAGGATAAGCGAGAATATCATACCAAGTGATTGCGCCCAGCTAGGAAGGGCTGTGTAATGAAGATGGTGAGGTCCTGCCCACATATAAATTGCGATAAGTGCCCAGAAATGAACAATCGATAAGCGATAAGAATAGACCGGTCTTTCTGCTTGTTTAGGAATAAAGTAATACATCATTCCAAGGAAACCTGCGGTTAAGAAAAAGCCTACCGCGTTGTGTCCGTACCACCACTGAACCATCGCGTCTATCGCGCCGCCATATGCGGAGTAAGACTTGGTAAGAGATACTGGTATTGCAGCACTATTAACAATATGAAGGATCGCAACGGTTAAAATAAATGCACCGTAGAACCAGTTTGCAACATAGATATGCTTTGTTTTACGCTTGATAATGGTGCCAAAGTACAGAATTGCGTAAGCAACCCAAACCACAGCAATCAAAATATCGATTGGCCATTCCAGTTCAGCGTACTCTTTACCACTTGTCCAGCCCATGGGTAGCGATATTGCTGCTAAAACAATAATTAGCTGCCAGCCCCAAAATACAAAGGCAGCCAAAGCGTTGCTAATAAGCGGCGTTTGGCAGGTTCGTTGTACAACATATAGCGAAGTAGCCATTAACGCACTACCACCGAAAGCGAAAATTACCGCATTAGTATGTAATGGACGTAGTCGGCCATAGGTTAAAAACTCGATACCATAGGTTAGGTCAGGCCAAAACAGCTGAGCAGCTATGATGCATCCGACGAGCATACCTACGATACCCCACACGACAGTCATAATAGAAAACTGTCTGACCACACGATAGTTATAGGTCGGAGATGAATTTTCAGACATTTTATATCCTATTTTTATCAAAGAAACGGGCGTAATTTGCCATCGCTAATTTTGCCCGATTGGAGAATTTGAACGGTTGATCTATATCAATAAAAAAATTGTGGTTTTTACCGGTTTGAACTTAGGCGTAATTATAGTGCAAAGATCTTATTCTGCATACGCGAGCTAAGACTAAAAATGCATGAAATTTGCCTTTTCTTTGCGTGTTAGATTATTTTTCGGACTCTAACTGATTAAGGTTTAAGCGCCAGTACCTCGCATTGAAGGTGGGTTAATACTCTTTCGGCAGTGTTTCCCATAAATGCCCCTTTAATACCATCTCTGCTAATTGTGCCCATTACAACAATTTGGGAGTTGATCTGCTTTGAAAGTTCAGGAATTCGGTTTTCTGCTAAACCTTCAATAACGTGCTGGTTTTGTGGTTGAATACCCATATCGCTGACAAGTTCGGCCAGCTTTTTCCTATTAAGAGCATTAACTTCCTCTTTTAGCTGGTTTGGGTCAAAGCCAGGGATAGTTATCGCATTGTCTATCATAGGTGATATATGGGTAGTTACTGCATGAGTAGGGGCGTTAGTCAATCTGCCAATGAGTTTTGCAAAGTTGATGATATCCCTGTTGAATGCCTGTTCTTTAGGATTTTCGCTAGCTGCATCAATCGCAGCCAATGTCGGTGCGTTCATATTCCATTCAGCTGACTTAACTAACAATAGCGGCGCTGGGCAATAGCGCAAGAGTTGCCAGTCCATGGGCATGGTGAATGGATTGACGCTATTAGCTGACTCGCTAATGCGTTTTACGACCAGATCGGGCTTTAATTCATCGCAAGCTTCCATAACGGCTCGCTGAATTTTGCGGTTCCATTTAACCATAACCTGGACTGGGATATTTTTAGATTCAATATTAGACTTGAGCTGCTCCAGATACTCTTGTCTTTCCTGAATCTTCTGTTCTTTGATTTGTTTTTTATGATTGCTTGATAATAGTGGAGATAATTCGGTGCCGGGGTCAAAAACACAGCTTAACAGGGTTAGTTTTATATCGTAAAATTCGGCAAATTGAAGCGCTCTAGCCAATGCAATATGGTTTCGGCGTTTACCACTTACAATTACCAGGATATTTTGTGGAAACTTCATTTGTCTCTCCGGAACTATTTCATACTAGTTTGAGTCATTAAAAACGTAATTTTTAATAGCAAGTAAAGCTCCGACCAGTATAGAATACTTACTGATTGAAAACTATGAATTTTTGTGAAAATCAACTCTGAGTCGAACTAAGAAGAGAGTGGTTTCTGAATTAAGGCCATGATGCTGGTTAAATATTGTTCTAATTGAGGTGAGTAGGATTTATTATAGACGGCGAAAGCCTTAATGAACCAGCACAGTGGCGCGACAGGCTAAATCGCCGGAATAGTAATGTTGTTTAAATGTCTACTGAAAGAATTTAATCATTAAGTTTTATCGAGAATTAAGGAATTAAGGGAAGAAAATGCCAAACTGGCTACTACAGTTATATAAAGACTATGTACTTAAGCACACGTGGATGACTGCATTGCTAGTCATGGCTGTTATCAGCGCGGTCGGATCTTACGTTGTAGACTTTCGAATGGATGCATCTGCGGATTCCCTGATTTTGGAAAACGATCGCTCCCTGGAATTTTACCGTAAAGTTAAAAAAACATACGGAACAGATGATTATCTCTTTGTTACGTTTCAACCAAATGCGCCTTTGTTTTCCAAGGCTTCAATAAAACAGCTCAAAACTCTCAAAGATCAATTAGCGGCTTTACCCGATGTCGAAACTGTTATTTCTTTGGTAGATGCACCTATATTCGATCCCGAGAATGTTAGTTTGACCAATATTGAAAATGATCTTTATTTTATTGGTGATGAAAATGTAGATTTGATTAAAGCAAAAGAGCATATACTCAACATCCCGCTTTATCGCAATTTACTAATTAGTAGCGATGGTGAAACTACTGCAATTCAAGCTAATTTAAAAGGCAATAAAAACTACTTTAAACTGAATGATGAGCTTCGAAAATTACAGTGGAAACGAATTAATAAGGAACCTTTGACTGCTTATGAAGCTCAGGCAGAAAGAAATCTTAGAGAAGAATTACGACTACTTGCTGACGAAGATGCTAAACGCAACGAACGTGTGATTAATCAAATAAGAGATATTAAAAAGGGATTCCAGAATGTTGGAACAGTCTATTTAGGTGGTATCCCTATGATTGCTCATGACATGATTGAATATGTCAAAAGTGATCTGGTTGTATTTGGCTTAGGGGTTTTTCTTTTACTGATATTAATTCAGGCTTTTATTTTCAGGAGAATTCGCTGGATAGTTATTACACTTGGTTGCTGTATTATTACTGCAGTTATGAGTATGGGGATCCTCGGAATCTTTGATTGGCCGGTTACGGTTATCTCTTCCAACTTTGTGGCACTACTTCTTATAATAACGATGTCTCTTGTCATTCATCTGATAGTAAGGTTCCGTCAAGTTGAGCGAGAAAACATGGATGCTGACTATGACGAAAAAGTTCTATTAACAATATCATCAATGTTTACTCCTTGCGCATACACAGCACTAACGACAATTGTTGCATTTGGTTCGTTGATGGTCAGTGATATTCGCCCTGTAATTGATTTTGGAAAAATGATGATTATGGGTGTTAGTTTAGCATTTGTTGTTGCTTTCACAATGTTTCCTCTACTTATGAAGCTGAAAAAGAAGGCAGGACTCGATCGTAGAAAAGAAACCGGCTTTTTCACATTTACAAATAAACTTGCAATAGTTTCAGACCGTTGGAGATGGCAAGTAGCCTTGGTCGCTGTAGCAATGTCAGTTGCTAGTGCATGGGGAATTAGTTATCTGTCTGTAGATAATCGTTTTATCGAATATTTTAAGTCTGACACTGAAATTCATCGAGGCATGAAGGTCATTGATACGGAACTAGGCGGTACGACGCCGCTTGAAATTATAATTGAGCGTTCCGCGATTGAAGCTGATTTTGCATTTATTGAAGAGGAAAGTGAAGAGGAAGAATGGGAAGATGAGTGGGAAGGTGAAAGTGCTAGTGGTGAAGAAGAAACTCCTCGCTTATGGATGACATCGCATGGAATCAATAAGCTGCACAAAATTCAAAATTTTCTAGATAGTCTAAGTGTCACAGGTAAAACGTTATCGCTTGCCGCCGGTTTACAAATTGTTGAACAAATTAATGACAATCAAAGGTTAAGTGATTTCGAGCTAGCATTACTGGAGAAAAAAATTCCTGCCGATTTGAGAGAGCAGGTGATGTCTCCTTTTTATGATAAGGAAAATGATGAGGTTCGTTTTCTGGTAAGAGTTAAAGAGACCGATCCTGATCTGGATAGAAATAAGCTCCTCGCCGACATTACAAAATTTTTTAAGGAAGAGTTAAAATTTAGTGAGGAAAGCTTCCATTTTACCGGTATGTTGATCTTATATAACAATATGTTGGAAAGTTTATTTAAGTCACAAATACTTACACTAGGCGTTGTTTTTGGAATTATTCTGCTAATGTTTATAGTATTATTCCGCTCGCTTAAGCTAGCAATATTGGGAATGTTTCCAAATTTAGTCGGTGCCTGTTTCGTACTAGGACTGATGGGTTGGTCTGGGATACCCCTTGATATGATGACGATCACCATTGCAGCTATTAGTATTGGTATTGCTGTAGATAATACTATTCACTATATCCACCGATTTAAAATGGAGTATAAGCGTTTAGGTGATTACACTCAGGCTATGTATGCTTGTCACGATACCATTGCAAGAGCAATGTATTTTACATCTATAACTATTATTGCCGGATTTTCCGTATTAGTTCTATCGAACTTTATGCCATCGATTTATTTTGGATTGTTTACCAGTTTAGCAATGCTAATCGCACTGATGGCAAACCTTACCTTATTACCTGTATTGTTGTTAATCATAAAGCCGCTAAATCTAGAACAAGAAGTGTTAGATTCTATTGATAATAAGACCGAATCTGAGAGAGACTCGAATATTAAGAAGTCTATAGCGGTTGATTAAGTGCTCAGTATGATTATTATTAGTATTGACACATGAGAAAGCACTCTAACAAGAGTGCTTTCTCGTATTAGTCTTGGAACAACAGGATCTCATCCAGATGACTGAGGAAAGGGGATTTTTAAGTTATAAGTTGTGTTAAAAGCAAATTAGATACTGGCTTGTGCCAATGATTTGATTTTTTCAACCATTGCTTTTAATCCATTTCCGCGAGTGGGGCTAAGGTGTTTTACCAGATCCAGTTTTGAAAAATAATCTTCGATATCGAAATTCAAAATTTCTTCAGCGGTTTTGTTGTTATAGGCTGCCATAACGATAGCTAGTAGCCCACGTACAATATGTGCATCGCTATCTACTTCAAAGCTGAAAACTCCATTAGACAAATGTGGTTCAATCCAAACCTGGCTTTGGCAACCTGGAACCAGTCGTTCATCTGTCTTTAAATTTTCATCAATAGCAGGCAATGATTTGCCTAGGTCGATCATATATTTATAGCGATCTTCCCAGGAATCGAAAAAGGAAAGTGTATCAATTATTTCTTCAGTTGTAGTCATAATAATAAAATGCAAATGGTTAGATGAGATGATGGTATCAGTCGTAGGAAACTAATTTGAACGAATAATGCGATAAAATTGAAGAATATTCAACCTGATAGTGATTACCGCCAGTGTCGTCAGTTCTTGACTAGAAAAACAACCCAGTTTCTAGCTTGGCTTCGTCACTCATCATATCTCGTGTCCAGGGAGGATCAAATACCAGGTCAACTTCAACTGAAGACACATTCGGGACTTTACCAACACGATATTTAATGTCACTTACTAAAACAGGTCCCATTCCGCAAGCAGGTGCCGTTAGCGTCATGGTAATTTTAACCGAGAAGTCATCCTGATTAATATCAACTCCGTAAATGAGGCCAAGATCAACCAGATTAACAGGTATTTCTGGATCATAAATACTTTTTAAAGCTTTCCAAACCTGGTCCTCAAGAATCAATCCTTCTTCACTTCTGCTAAACTCAAGAACTTCAGCCTTCAAGCCGAGAGCGGCTGCATCTGTCCCGTCAACTCGAGCCATATTACCGTTGACTACAACTGTATAGTTTCCACCTAGAGACTGGGTAATGGTTACAAAAGTATCTTTTGGTATCGTTATCCGTGTTCCGACAGGAACAAGACGAGCAGGGCAGTCAGTTAATGCCACGACCATCTTTTTTTGCATTACTGCTTCTCCACCGCAAAGCTTTCACCACAACCGCATAAAGCAGTGGCATTAGGATTGTTAAAGTCTAGTCGAAAATTAACGCCTTCCTGAACGTAATCTACCTGAGTTCCCTGAATTAGAGGAAGAGCCTCAGGAGAAATATAAAGCTTCAGGCTATCATTTAAGTGAAAGCATAAGTCAGTAGGGCTGACTTCAAAGGCAAGCTCAAGCAGGTATTTGAAGCCTGAACATCCACTTTCCTTCACGTTGAATTGAATACCGGCCGCTTCCTTACTTTCGACTTGCGCGCTTAAATGTTTAATCGCTTTCTCAGTAAATGAAACAGGATTAACATTTTGGGGATTAAAAGTTGTAACCGTCATAAAATACTCTAAATTCTTCCACTTACTAGTTGGACCTTGTTTAAACTAAAAAAGTTTTGGCTTTTTCCAGTCCTTCGAATAATAAATCAATTTCTTCTTTAGTGTTGTAGAAACTAAAGGACGCTCGGATAGTACCTGATAGCCCAAGCGCTTGCATGAGTGGCATGGCACAATGATGTCCAGTCCTTACCGCGATACCCTGTTGATCAAGTATCATACCAATATCTTGAGAATGCATGCCTTCCATTATAAAACTTAATACAGATGTTTTATTACAATCGCTTCCAATGATTTTTAGTTCAGGAATGCTTTTTGCTTTTTCTGTGGCATACTCAATCAACTCTTTTTCATAATTGGCGAGTTCACTACGGTCAAACTGATTGAGATAATCGATTGCAGCGCCCAACGCAATAGAACCTTCAATGTTTGGTGTTCCTGCTTCAAACTTGTAGGGTAGTTGGTTAAATGTCGTGCCATCGAAACTTACTTTTTCAATCATTTCTCCACCACCATGCCATGGAGGCATAGAGTCGAGTAATTCCTTCTTTCCATATAAGACACCAATTCCAGTCGGAGCAAACATTTTATGTCCGGAGAAAGCATAGAAGTCACAGTCTAAGCGTTGAACATCTATCTTCAGATGGGGAGCCGCTTGAGCTCCATCAACGAGAACTCTGGCATTATTTTCATGTGCTACCTGAATGATTTCTTCTACTGGATTAATAACGCCAAGAGCGTTAGAAATATGCCCTATAGCAACAAGCTTTGTTTTGGACGAAATCAAAGATTTAAAGTGAGCAAGATCTAGTTCACCGTTAGGTTTTACCGTAATAGGCAAAAGTTTGGCGTTTTTACGTTGGCACAGTAGCTGCCAGGGAACAATATTTGAGTGGTGCTCAAGAGTTGATACGATGATCTCATCATTTTCAAATATGTTTTTCTCACCCCAGGTTTGAGCAACCAGGTTGATCGACTCTGTAGTACCGCGAGTCCAGATAATCTCTTCTCTATGTTTCGCGCTGATAAAGTGTTGGACTTTTTGTCTGGCATTCTCAAATAGTTCGGTCGCTTTATCACTTAGAGCGTGTGCTCCTCGATGGACATTTGAATTGACATGTTCGTAGTAATTATCAATAGCATCAATAACCATTCGTGGTTTCTGAGAGGTCGCACCATTGTCGAAATATACTAAGGGCTTTCCGTGTACAATTTCATCCAGAATTGGGAATTCAGATCTAATTTTTTTGATATCTAGTTCGCGCATTTTAATCAGGACCTGATATTAGTAATTTCTTAAACGACAGTTATCTGTCTTAATCTATTGTTCAAAAGTTCTATGACAGTTCACAAGTACTATGCCAGTTCGAAATCTCTATCTCTCATCAGTCGATATGTGACATATAGTCATCGAGCAATGAAACCAGGTGTTTCCTGACGGCATCTTGCTTAACCTTATTGACTAGTTCCTGGATAAAAGCAATGCTTAACATCTTACGAGCACGCTTTTTATTAATTCCACGAGTCTGAAGGTAATATACTGACTTATCATCCAGCTGAGCGACTGTTGCACCGTGGGCACACTTTACGTCATCTGCGTAAATTTCTAACTCGGGTTTAGTATTAACTTCAGCCTGATTAGTTAACAATAAGTTTTTGTTATTTAGAAATGCATCAGATTTTTGGGCATCTTTGAAAATATGAATCTTACCGTTAAAAACAGCACTGGACTTGTCAGCAATAATACCTCTAAAAATTTCATTGCTGGTGCAGTGGGGGACCTGGTGCTCGATATTTGAATGGTAGTCGATGCGCTGCTCATTTGCAGGTAAATAGATACCATTTAATTCAACATGGGCGTTGTTCCCCTGGTGCAGAATATCAATGTCAGTACGGTTAAGCTTACTCCCCAAGCCCAGATAAAAGCTATCGAATACAGCGTCTTTTTCTAATGTGGCTTTTACTTGACCAACCTGGTGTGCTGAATCTTTTTCGACATTCAGTCTATAGTGTTTTACATGGCTATTTTCTGACAGCTGAAAAAAAGACTGCTGTAAAGACAAAGTAATAGCGTTTGTTAGTTCACTTTCAAACTGTTCAAGGATACTAAGTTCACTACTTCGTCCGACCATTACAAAAATCTGACTGCTGGCAATCGCATTATTTTGCAGATCACTTGTAAGGTGCTTTATATAGATCATTTGATTTAATTGAACATTGTCTAATGTTTCAATTACTATGATGTTATCACACAACGCCTGATTCAGATTTAGAAGCATATTCTTTTCATTGACCTGATTCATTTTGGCAAGCAGACTGATCTTGTCAGCTGAACACTCTTGCAGTTTGCGTATGCGTAATCCCTGAGGGAGATCTAGCGCTGCCAAATCATTGGCTAGAACGCCATTATTGAAATGCAGCTCGATGGCATCTTCGATAGCAATTGCAGGATAGCTAGTTGGCATTGGCCTGGTTTGTGTAGCAAGTTCAAACTCTCCTTCTTTCAGGAAAGTCATGTCATTATACTTCCAGTGCTCAACTTTTCGGCTTGGTAGGCTTGCTTGTTTAAACGCGTCCAAAGAGTCATTTCGTTGTTGGTATAACTCTTTGATATCACTAAGTTCGCTCGAGTTTAAACTAAGCTGCTCTCGGTTTTGTAGATCAATTTGATAATTCATTTTTTGCTCGCCTACAGCTTGTCTATCCAGCTATATCCTTTTTCTTCGAGCTCAAGTGCAAGCTCCTTCCCACCTGATTTAATAATTTTACCGTTCGATAAAACGTGAACGTAATCAGGAACGATATAGTCGAGTAGTCGCTGGTAATGAGTTACGACGATAAAAGAACGATTTCCGTCGCGACACGCATTAACGCCATCTGCTACAACTTGAAGAGCATCGATGTCTAGACCTGAATCTGTTTCATCCAAAATACACAGCTTGGGTTCGAGAAGCATCATTTGCATGATCTCGTTTCGCTTTTTCTCTCCGCCAGAGAAGCCTTCATTTACTCCGCGCTTGAGAAAGTTTTGATCCAGGTTCACTTGTTGGCACTTTTCTCTGGCTAGCTTCATGAAGCTAACTGCATCTAAAGGCTCTTTTCCCTGATACTCTCTGGTCGCATCAATGCTGGCTTTAAGAAACTCCATATTACTAACGCCAGGAATTTCAACTGGATACTGAAATGCCAGAAATAGTCCTTCTTTTGCTCTTTCATCAGCTTCAAGCTCGAGGATATTTTTTCCTTCAAACTCAATTTCACCATCGGTCACTTCGTATCCTTCTCGGCCAGACAGGACATATCCAAAAGTACTTTTACCAGACCCATTTGGACCCATAATTGCGTGAACTTCACCCGGCTTTATTTCCAGACTAAGTCCTTTAAGAATATCTTTGTCTTCTACTTTTGCATGAAGATTATTAATTTTAAGCATCGAGATTCTCGTATATAGAAAAATTATAAGTTATATATTGCAGGTGATATTAGCCAACTGAACCTTCAAGGCTAACTTCCAGTAATTTGCCTGCTTCTACAGCAAATTCCATGGGAAGTTCTTTGAAGACTTCTTTACAGAAACCATTAACAATCATTGAAACAGCCTTTTCTGTATCAATGCCTCTTTGTTGACATAAGAACAGTTGATCATCACTCACTTTGGAAGTCGTCGCTTCGTGTTCAACAATTGCATTAGGATGTTTACTTTCAATATATGGGAAGGTGTGAGCTCCGCATTGATCACCGATTAGCAGCGAATCACATTGCGTATAGTTTCTAGCTCCATCAGCGCGGGGACTCATTCTAACCAGGCCTCGGTAGGCATTCTGACTTTTTCCGGCTGAAATACCTTTGGAAATAATGGTTGATTTAGTGTTTTTACCCAGGTGAATCATCTTTGTTCCAGTATCGGCCTGCTGGTAATTTCTAGTGAGAGCAACCGAATAGAACTCTCCTACACTGTTATTACCTCTGAGCACTACTGACGGGTATTTCCAGGTTATGGCTGAGCCGGTTTCGACTTGAGTCCATGAAATCTTAGCGTTGTCGTGACAAATACCACGTTTAGTAACAAAGTTATAAATACCCCCTTTGCCATTTTCGTCTCCAGGGTACCAGTTTTGAACGGTAGAATATTTAATATTCGCTTTATCTAGAGCGACTAGTTCGACAACTGCTGCATGAAGTTGATTTTCGTCTCGCATCGGGGCTGTACAACCTTCCAGATAACTAACGTGACTGCCTTCATCAGCGATAATCAAAGTTCGCTCAAATTGTCCCGTTTTAGCTTCATTTATTCGGAAGTAAGTTGAAAGCTCCATCGGGCAACGAACACCTTTTGGAATGTATACAAATGAACCATCGCTAAACACAGCTGAATTAAGTGCCGCGAAATAGTTGTCTTTTTGTGGGACAACACTTCCTAAATACTTTTGAATTAGCTCAGGATACTGGTGAACAGCTTCAGAAATAGGGCAGAAGATAACACCTGCTTCAGCTAGTTTTTCTTTAAATGTAGTAGCGACCGAAACCGAGTCGAAAACGACATCTACAGCAACCCCGGCAAGTACTTCTTGCTCGTGCAGTGGTATTCCTAACTTGTTGTAGGTTTCTATTAACTCAGGGTCAACCTCGTCCAAACTTTTAGGTGCATCATTAATGCTTTTGGGCGCAGAGTAGAAAGACACTTCGTTTAGGTCTATTTTTGGGTAGTTCAGATGTGCCCATTCAGGTTCTTCCATTTCGACAAATTGACGGTAAGCTTTTAAACGCCAATCAAGTAACCATTCAGGTTCATTCTTTTTAGCCGAAATAAAACGAATGACTTCTTCGTTCAATCCAGGAGGTAGTGTTTCAGACTCAATATCTGTTACAAATCCAGCTTCGTATTCGGTCTTTACATACTGGTCAATAACTTCTGACATTAATTCGTTTCTCTCGTTTTATGGCAAATGAGTTAATTAACGGTTTTTAACTCGATTTCCTGTCTATGGGTGCTGTTATCTGATTCTTCTCTGACTTGAGCTTGTCTTTGGTTTTGTCTGATTAGCTCACCCAGAGTAATATTATCTAGAAAAGAGTTAATTCTATCGCTCAAATCAACCCACAAATTATGGGTAAGGCATTGTTTTCCGTCATGACAGTTGGCCCGTCCTTCACAACGAGAAACATCAATTGACTCGTTCACAGCATTAATAATGTTCGCTACGCTAATATCATCACTGGAGCCGTTAAGCTGGTATCCGCCGCCAGGACCGCGGATACTTTTCACTAGTTCTTCTCTACGTAATTTGGAAAAAAGCTGTTCCAGGTACGAGAGAGAAATTGCTTGTCTCTCGGATATATCGTTTAAATTTACTGGGTGATTAAGGCCATTAATAGCCAAATCCAGCATTGCTGTTACCGCGTACCTTCCTTTTGTTGTAAGTCGCATAGATTACCTCTTAAACAGAGTCGTTAGACTCGATTATGGGCTTTCATTTGAAGCCGGTCATATTGTCTAATAACCTACTATTTTGGTCAAGTAATCATCTTGATCTTGATCAGCATATTACGCTTTTAGTGCACTACTATAGGTTTTTTCTATACAGTAGCCCGGTATAGTTCAATATGACGGCTTTAGGGCCAAAAGGGGCCCCAGCTTAATACCTTGGGTATTGCCTATACCCTTTGATTGATCGCTTTTAACATACCTTTAAAGGTTTTTGGGTTTGCAGCAAGTATCGAGTCACTTGATGCAAAATCTGGATTCCCTTTAAAGTCTGAAATCATTCCGCCTGCTTCGTGCACGAGTAGTGCTCCAGCTGCTGTGTCCCATTCGTTTAAGTCATACTCCCAGAAACCATCAATTCGGCCTGAGGCAACATAAGCAAGATCCAGAGCTGCTGAGCCTGCTCGACGCATATCTGCACAGTGTGGGAAGAGGCGTTTAAAAATATCAAGATAATCGTCTATTCGAGATTTGTGGCGAAACGGAAAGCCCGTTGCCAATAGACCATTTTCTAGTCCATTTGAACTGCCGACTCTAATTCTGCGTCCGTTTAGCTGGGCGCCACCACCTCTGACTGCGGTAAATAGTTCATCTCTAACGGGATCAAATACCAGTCCGATCTCGGTACGGTTTTTGTGCTTGCAGGCAATCGAAATAGCCCAGTGAGGAATTTGCTGGATATAGTTTGAGGTGCCATCAATTGGGTCTATCACCCACTGGTAGTCGCTGCTTCCGGATTGTCCGCTTTCTTCACCCAGAAATGAATGGTCTGAATATGAGTGCTTTATGGTGTCGATAATAATAGCTTCAGCCGTTTGATCGACATTGGTCACATAGTCGCCAGGGGATTTATTCTGAACGCTTCTGATTTTATCTGATTCACGAATGATGTAGTCGCCTGCTTTGCGTGCAGCACGAACAGCAATGGTCAAAAAAGCCTGCATAATTAACGATACCTAAATTGTTTAAAAGCGATTTAGTGCTCAAGAGCGTATACAGCTTGTTATGTGAGCGTTTAAAACTTCCCAACTATACACAAGCTAGCCCAAGGACTAAGCGGGCGCAAGTATATAGGAAATAAGAAAGGGGATAAACAGGAATTTCGACTATTGATCTAGATTAAGGTTGTACCACATCGATGATTTCTATTGCCGATTAATTGGTGTATGCTCTTGAGCAAAAATTTCCCCTGATATTCAGGCTTAATGCAGTGTTCCGGGGATATTCTCGGATTATTTTTTGGAGGTTTTGAGTGTCTAAATTGAACATCGCTGTTTTGACAGTATCCGATACGCGAGAGGAGTCTACCGATAAATCTGGTGCTTTTTTGGTTAGTGGGGTATTGGAAGAAGGGCATCAGTTGGCAGAGAAGCAAATAGTTAAAGACGATATCTACGATATCAGAGCCGTTGTGTCGCGCTGGATAGCAGACCCTCAAGTCAATGTAATTCTGATCACTGGGGGAACCGGGTTCTATGGTCGCGACTCGACTCCGGAAGCTGTTGCCCCCTTGTTTGACAAGAATATGGAAGGGTTTGGAGAGTTGTTTCGCCAGATTTCTTTTCAGGAAATAGGTTCTTCGACTATACAAAGCCGAGCAATTGGCGGTTTTGCAAATAATACGGTTGTTTTCTGTATGCCTGGGTCTACCGGTGCCTGTCGTACCGGATGGGAAATGATCATTAAACAACAACTTGATGTCAATTTTAAGCCCTGCAATTTTGTAAAATTGATTACAACCGGAATTCATTGACATAAAGGTTTAGATAAACAAGCATAAAGTCTTTATAACAGTATGGTTTCATAACAATAAGGTTTCCGTTAGTTCAGATGTCGTGACCGGCAACATTTAAATTTGGTAGAGAAATGAAAAAAAAAATAAGCACAGTAATAGTGATAGTGTTGATGTGTATTGGTGGAGGGCTGTTTCCGGTTGAGGCCTCGGAACCTGGTGTTTCAGAAAATGATAAGCTTAAGTCATTGTTTGAGAGAGAGTGGCAAGCCCGAATAGATCGAGATCCTGCATTAGCGTCACAAATGAGACAAAAGGGCAAAGACCACCTACTACTCGATGTTAGTCCAGTAGCGTATCAGGCATGGGCAAAACAAACAGAGCAGTTTCTCAAGAAACTAAAGGAAATAGACTTTAAACAGCTAACTCACGAGAATCAAATAAACTACCAAATATTTGAGTCTCAGTTGAAACGACGTATTTCTGAGATAGAGTTCAAGTCGTATGAAATACCGTTTCTTTCAGATTCAGGTTTTCACACTTCTATTTTAAGGCTGGACCAGCTTGTAGAGTTCAGAGAGCAAAAGGATTTTCAAAATTACCTGAAGCGACTATCAGCAATCCCTCGATTTTTTGAGCAGAATAAAGAGAACATGAAAGCAGGGATAAGCCGTGGTTTTTCAATGCCAAAGATTGTTATGCATGGTTTTACTGACGTATTACGAAATGCATATGAGAAGCCGTATGATAAAAGCAGCTTTTATTTACCATTTAAAAAAATGCCTGCTCACCTTAGTCAGGAGATGCAGGATTCATTGAAATCTAGCGCAAAACTTGTCATCAACAACGAGGTTTTTCCGGCTCTCAAAAGTATGGCGGAGTTCTTTGATAACTACTACATTCCTCAAACCAGAGAAACCTTAGCTGCCCATGCTTTGCCTAATGGGCAGTCTTACTACCAGGCCCAGATAAATCATTACACAACTTTGAGTCTTAACGCAGAAGATATTCACGAAATAGGACTGGCTGAGGTTAAAAGAATCCGTAAGGAAATGGAGGAAGTCATTAAGCTAAGCGGCCATCAAGGCTCATTTAAGTCATTCCTGTCTTTTCTCAGAGAATCTCCTCAGTTTTATGCAAAAACGGCGGAAGATTTAATCAAGGAAGCTTCTTACATCGCTAAAAGGATGGATGGAGAATTACCAAAACTATTTACCAGGTTACCCAGACAGCCTTATACAGTGAAACCGGTGCCTGCCGAAATAGCACCAAAATATACGACTGGGCGCTATTCAGGTGCACCAATTGACAGCGACAGAGCAGGAGAATACTGGGTCAATACCTATGCTCTTGATAAAAGGCCTCTCTATGTTCTTGAAGCATTGACGCTTCACGAAGCTGTTCCTGGTCATCATTTACAAACAGCGCTTAATCGAGAGTTAACGGATGTACCAGAGTTCAGAAGGGGATCGTATATTTCTGCTTTTGGCGAAGGGTGGGGGCTTTACAGTGAGCGATTAGGATTGGAAGTAGGATTTTATAAAGACCACTATAGTAACTTCGGGCGGCTAACTTACGAAATGTGGCGTGCAGCCAGGCTAGTTATTGACACCGGAATTCATGCTAAGGGGTGGAGTAGAGAGCAGGCAATCAAATTATTAGAAGAAAATTCTGCATTATCAACTCATAATATCAGGACTGAAGTTGATCGCTATATTAGTTGGCCTGGTCAGGCTCTTTCCTACAAGCTGGGTGAGATTAAAATTAGAGAGTTGAGAGCCTTCGCTGAGAAGTCTCTCGGAAATAAATTCGATCTAAGACGTTTCCATGATTCAGTACTTGAAAATGGATCGATTCCACTATCTATTCTCGAAAACAAAATTATAGAGTTTGTAGAAAGAGAAAAGATAAATAAATGATAGAAAGAAAGTGATATAAAAAACGCCCGAATAGGGCGTTTTTTATAGTGATTAAACGTAAAAACTAGGCCCTTAGAAACCCAAAGAGCCCTTCGCCGCCAAATAGTTTATCGTGCAGCTCTTCAGAACTGACATCCAGGCTCGTACTTTTCAGGCTCTTATCTATTTGCAGTGGCAAACCATATTCGTCTTTTGGGTTGTCTGCCAGGTTGATAATCTTCGACTTTTCTACGGCGTTATTTAGCCCATCTTTTACAATTGCAATGCGCGGTCTGAGTCTTGATTTCTCAGGTTGTTCGACTACAACCCCAACAGAATTATTGGATAGTCTCACTAAACTGCCAGTGGGATAGATTCCTACAGCCTGAATAAATTGCTCAACTAACTCAACCTGGAAGAGCATTCCTTTTTCAGAGTAGAGATGAGAAATCGCTTCTACTGGAGTTCTTGCCTCATTGTGGTCAAAAGGATTAATTAAGCTCTCATAATAATCGGCCAAGCCAGCTACTCTCGCCAAAAACGGAATTCTATTACCGACTAACTGTTTTGGATAACCGCTACCGTTATTTCTTTCGCAGTAGGCTCCAAGGATGTAATTTACCTGGTGGCTAGATGAGAATATCTTTTGAGTTTCTTCTAGCGTTAAGGTTATATGCTGTTGATAAAGCTGGACCTCTTCCTGATTTTGCTGGCTGTAAAGAAGCTCTCTAGGGAGTTTACTCTTTCCTATCGGAGCTAATAATAAAGCCGTTCCAATATCGCGCAAGTCATGCTTGGAAAGGCCCAGGTGCCGAGCAAAAATAATCCCCCAAACTGCACTTCTGACAGCCTGTTGATGTAATGCTTTGTTATCGCTACTGAGACGACATAACCACGCCAGGGCATTAGGGTTATTTACGATACTTTTTACCATATCGTTAGCAGCAGTTCGGAACTCGCTGACATTAATGAAACCTGTTTGATCCATGTTGCGGTAAGCCGCTGCCATTTGCGAAGTAACACGAGTAAATACCGTCGAAGCAACTTTCACTTCTTTCTTCATCTTGGTCTTGACCGGATAGTCTTCTACTCGAGGCTTCATTCTCGCCTTTTCAGACATCAGCCTTGCTGTTCGAGCATCTACTTCTGATCGGTTTTTCTTACTGGTAGGAGGAGTGGATTTGAGAAGCTTCGCTGATACATCTACTTTGCTTAAAAAAGAATCGACGTACACAAAGTTGCAATAATGCGCAAGCAGATCAAGTTCATCTTGCTTGGTTATATAAAAACCTTGAATAGGAAAGGGGGTTTGCACCCACGGTATATCCAGGCGAGAGACATACATGCCTATCTCCAGATTTTGTACCGGTATTTCTTGCGTGGTTAGGTGCATTAACGGGCCTCTGCTGTTAAATCTATGTGTAATTCATCCCGAACAACAATACAATCCCTATAATAGTGTTAATGTAAGAATAGCGAAATATTCACACTAATTATTAGAACAGTATCACACTATTTAACAATTGTTGTCTATTTTCAATTTTTGTTCGACTAATACTAATACTGTTCAGCCATCACAAAAATTTATTAAATTCAAATAGTTAATAGCTCTTTTTAATGGATATATTGAAGTTAGAGATAATGGCAGAAGGTTAACGCTTATCCTTGCTCTTAGAGTTCTCCATCTTCAACTATATTTATTCTTAGCTAGCTCCCTGTCACTACGCAAAATAACGAAGTGGTTAAAACTAATACTATCATAACTTGTAAAACCTGCAATAAGAATAAATATTTCAATAGCTTAGAAGGTGATTTTAGGGCTAAATTGGTTTAAATATTTAATTTAATATTACTTAATGAGATATCTGTTTTCTGTTGAATAAAATGTGACTTTGCTAAACTTGCAGAATAGCATCTGGCTCCTATATTGAGTTAACCAGGGTTGGGTTGAAATTGGCGCGTTTCCTAAGTTACTTATTGCTTAATCTGGTGAAGTATGTGTCGGCTTTGTTTTATCGTTACGATGAAAGATGGCTTAATACTTCGCGTAAAGATGTAGATTGGGAACAGATTAAGTTAATTGTATTTTTGAATCACACCAGTTTATTTGAACCTATTTTTCTGCGCCTTGCGCCCAACCACTTTCTCTGGAAAGCTTCTAAGCAACTGATTATTCCAGGAGCAGATATTACTTTAAAGCGACCATTAGTAGGACGTTTTTTCCATTTTCTATTGCCTGGTGTGATTCCGATAACTCGTAAGAAAGATCATAGCTGGCGTAGCTTCCTTGAAGCGATTAATAGCAAATCAATCGTAGCGATTTTGCCAGAGGGTAGAATGATGAGGCCCAATGGCTTAGATAAATCAGGAAAACAAATGAGTGTACGCGGAGGCATTGCCGATATTTTAAGTAGGCTAAAGGAGGGAAGTGCATTGTTCATCTATAGTGGAGGTCTGCATCACATTCAGGTTCCCGGACAAAAACTACCGAAGCTGTTTAAACAGGTTAGAGTCAATTTGGAAGTACTCAATATTGCGCAATACAAGAAAAGTATTGGCAATGTTAATTTTGAAGACTTTAAAAGTAAGTTAGTAAAAGACCTGAACCATCGGCTTGCTCATCGAGTTCCTAAGCAGGAGCAAAGATAACACCTTAAAATATCTATGGTTATTTCATTGCTAAATTACTGATAGAATTGGCTTACTCTCAGTAATCACTATGAAGTCGTTCGTCGATGAATATTCTCGATAATTCTACTAACCCTCAAGAATTTGCTATTCCCGTTTTTCGTTTACCTTTTCGTCCTCTGTTTTTAGGGGCAGGCATATTTTCTTTTATTGCTATTGGAATATGGGTACTTTTCTGGTCTAAGGTTCAAACTATTTCACCCGCGTTTGGTGTTATGTGGTGGCATGGGCATGAAATGATATTTGGTTTTTCAGGTGCAGTACTTGTTGGTTTCTTACTGACTGCAGTAAAAAACTGGACAGGACTACAAGGATTGGGAGGAGTAAAGTTAATAACGTTGTTCGTACTGTGGCTGATTCCCAGGTTAGTATATTTAACTTCAAGCGAGGCTCTTAACTGGATTGGGGTGTTCATTGAAACTCTTTTTTGGTTAACTGCTTGTCATTTCTTTTCACGTATGATCATCGTTAAAAAGATGTGGCGGAATGGTGTTTTTGCATTAGTATTGATTCTTATGGCAGCGTTAAGCTTTTTAAGTGTTCCTGGTATTGAAAAATACCTTCCTGTCTCTAGCTATGGATATCAACACAGCTTTCACTCTGCGATCCTCTTATTAAGTCTCTCGATAACCATCATTGGCGGAAGAATAATTCCATTTTTCACCGCCTCCGCGACGTCGAGTCAAAAGGTTGATGGTAAGTCCTATATAGAGTTGCCAATCATTTTTCTTACAGTTAGTTTAGTGTTAGGAGCTCTTGTTGTTGGAATTCGCAATCCATCAAAAACTCTCGCAGTTTTGTTTTTGACTCTTGTCCTGTTCAGTTTATTCAGAATGTATCGTTGGCCAATCAAAAAAACACTGAGCAACTCACTTTTGTGGTCGCTCTATGCTGGATATTTTTTACTGATCATAGGCTGGTTATTACTAGGGCTGTATCACCTTAAAGTACTCAGCAATCTTTCAGCCAGCCTTCATTCGATTACCATTGGCGCTATCGGTTTAATGATAGTTAGTATGAGTTGTAGAGTAAGTCTGGGTCATACAGGTAGAAAAATCGTAGCTGACAGGTTGCTTACTTTGGCTTTTGTCTTAGTGATTTTATCTGCAATTATACGTAGTTTGTTGGTAGAGTTCGCAATTTTCGAAAGTCCTGTATATGCATACCTTATTTCCGGCATTTTATGGATCCTGGCCTTTCTAATTTGGTTGTGGATTTTCACGCCAATTCTTATTCGAAGTCGTATTGACGGTCTTCCTGGTTAAAGTGGTTCTTATTGATTATTAGCAACTAAGATTGCTCTTTTAGGTGCCGGATAGCCTTCCACGGTCAAAGTTTTATCGGTTGGATCGAGGTAGTTTGCCAAAGAGTGAAAATGCATCCAACCCGTGGCTCTTTGCTCATCCAGAGATGTCTGGTTAATATCAACTGTTCTGATATTAGTGAATCCGCATTTAAGGAGCCAAAGCTCTAGAGCTTTAACTGAAGGGATAAACCATACGTTTCTCATTTGTGCATAGCGTCCTTTAGGAACCAACACCTGATTTTCGTCGCCGTCAATGACAAGCGTTTCCAAAATTAATTCACCTTTTTTGCCAAGCATATTTTTGAGCTCTAACAAGTGATCAATAGGCGACTTTCTATGATAGAGGACCCCCATTGAGAATACCGTGTCGAAACCTTTTTTCCCCATTTCGTTTGGCATATCTTCAATTCCAATAGGGAGTAAGTGTACTGGCGCAGGACCCACGTATTTTTTTATAACGCTAAATTGAGCAAGGAATTTTTGTGATGGATCGATTCCCAAAACAAATTTTGCATCTTCACCTAGCATTCGCCAGCAATGATATCCATTGCCACACCCTACATCGAGAACAGTTCTGTTTGAAAGACTACTGATATGAGGTAAGAGCCTTTCCCATTTCCAGTCCGATCGCCATTCAGTATCAATATGAATACCAAATAGATTAAAAGGGCCTTTGCGCCAAGGGTGCAAAATTTTTAAGTCATCTATAAATGCCTGTTTTTGATTTGAACTCAGTTGTTTTTCAATCGAGTCTGAACTGCCCACAGATACACCTGATTTAAGATCGATAGCATCTGTTTTTAGTGCCGGTAATCGGTTAATTAAATCATCCCACTCATCGAGCTCCCCATGTGTATAGCTCGCTAGACGAGATTTTACAGCGCTAATTAAATTGTCTTTGATGTCAACAATAGGTGTACTCTGAAGATCGTTTGCTAACTGTTCGAAATCAATCATGGAATATTATTCTGGTTAATTATAAGGTTTTTATGCTACTTGACGGCTAACAGTGAAATAAAGTTGTATTCTTGCAACCAGCAGGTGACATGTTTGAAGCCTACACTTTTCAGTCTTTCAATATGCTTGTTGAGGGGCTCAGGTAATAAAACATTTTCCAGTGCATTTCGTTTTTGACTAATTTCTAGATCGCTATAACCATTTTCTCTTTTGAATTGATGGTGAAGGTCAATCATCAATTCATCAATTTGCTGGTCTTCGAAACAAATTTTTTCTGACAATACGAGTGCACCACCAACGACCATTCCATTGTAGATGTTTTCAATGAGCTGATGCCGACTCTCTCTCGAGATAAATTGTAGTGTAAAATTAAGCACTATCAGGGATGCTTTGGAAATCTCCTGGGAAAGAATATCTGACTCAACTAACTCAATTGGTACCCTATGTTTAAATGCATTAATGTGTTGTTTACAGCGAACTAGCATTGCATTGGAATTATCGACTCCAATGATACGAGTATTCTCTGTTTTTATACCCGAACTGATTGCCAGACTCGCCGCTCCAAGTGAACAGCCTAAGTCGTAGCACTGGGTGCCGGGTTGAACGAAACGTTCAGCAAATTTGGACAAATTGTCTAGAATAGTTTGGTAACCTGGGACCGAGCGCTCGATCATGTCAGGAAAAACTTCTGCGACGTTTGCATCAAAAACGAAAGGTTGCTGCTCAACCGGGGCGGAGTATATTTTATCTTCTTTCTTCGCCATTTTAATTTTCCGACAAGTTCATCAGTGCGCTCAAATCAGTTCCAGGCGGGATTTCGATTTTTCCTTCAGCATAAGTAAAACAGAAACCATTCTTATGTCCAAGGAATTCTAACTGTCTACCATCGCACTTGAGTGCAGTTCCTTCAGGAATACCAATAACTGTTGTTTTCTGATTGAGTTGAAGGAATTCAAAAAGCCTTTGTTCTCTCGTCTCTCCGTTATGCCCAGGAGGGTTGCCATCAATATAGTGCGGGTTAATTTGGAAGGGAACAAGGTTAAGGGCATTAAAACTGGGTGGCTCAATGATCGGCATATCATTGGTTGTTTTTATTGTCGGCGAAGCTATATTTGAACCGGCACTCCATCCAATATATGGCGTTCCTTCATTAATCTTTCGTTGGATTGTCGAAACCAAGTTTTGACTGTATAACTGGTTAAGTAAAGCGAAAGTATTTCCACCCCCCACTAAAATTGCTTCGGCGTCTTTAATCGCTTTAACAGGCTCCTCATAATGGTGGGTTGATTTCACCTGATATCCAAAAGAGTTAAAAGCATTGCTAACCATCTTTTCATAGGAATCGTAGTCAACGCTAACCCCGGCAAAAGGAATAAAAAGTGCCTTTTTAACACTTTGCTTTAGGTGATCCTGAATAAGTTGTCGTGCGTGTTCAAGGTATTCTGTTTGGTCAACTCTGGAGCTGGACAGGAGTAGTAGGTTCATACCGGTTAATTAGTCGCTAGTTTTATTTGAGCGCTATTTTAACCGGTATTGCAGGTTGTTCGCAAAGCGATTTATTTGGATTGTAACCCAAGAAGTGTATTGTCAATCGCGTTGCTGATTAAAGACTGTTTTTCTTTCCAGTCCACGGTAGGCAAGCTATAAAAAGCCCCGTAAATGCCGTAAACACTTAAGCCAATCAATTGAGAAACCATTAGCATGTCGTCAATTCTAAAAACGCCCTCGTTAATACACTTTTGTACGTTTTCATGCATGAGATCGATATATTCTCTGGTCCCAGGTGCTTTGTAGACGTCAAAATTTTCACATTTGTCTGCTTTGAAATCTTGAGTGGCAATGCCAAGTTGGTAGCTTTTTGGGTTGCTTAACCAGTAATTAACGTTTTTATTCATTAAAAAGCGAATTACTTCAATGGCGGGACCTTCAAGAACTTCCTGAGGCGGTTTACAAGCCCTCCATAGCTCTTCTGCAATATCATTCCAAAAATGACGCAAAATCGCTTTCTTATTTTCAAAATAGTAGTAGATTTTGGTAGGAGCGAACCCGGCCTGCGCTGCAATTTTTCGCATGCTGGTGTTTTCGTAACCTTCATTAATAAAGAGCTCGCGAGCAATTGAGATTATATTGTCACGAATTTCTTGTCTTTGTTCCTCTGATAGAGAGGGCCTACCCGGTTTTCTTTTCGTTACTGCCACGACTCATTCCCCAAGCTGTTTTTATTTTCAACCATCCGATTAGTTCAGAAACAATTATATCGCTTAGGCTACTGGCAGCTAAACGTAAATTTGACACACTTTTTACAAACATTGCACAAAAAACGCTCAAAATAAGTGCATAGGCAATAATAAAGTATTGGTTTTATATTGTATGAAATAACTTTATTAGGTCTGAATGAGAAATTACGGACTTGTATTAGCTTGGTCTTTATTAGTATGTTCTAAAATAATGTCGAGCATAGTAGAAGGGATAGCCGCTAATATGTCATAAGTCAGAAGTGCTTGTGTCATAAAAGAGTTGTGATATCCTTTGGCGCCCGATGGTAAGGGCAAAAAGGTGATTTAAGTTGTATAGAAAAGATAAGCTGGCAAATGAGTTAAGTAAGCAGCTGATTAAGCAGGAAAAAGTTGAACTGATCATAGCGCTATTTTTAGCTATAATTTTTACCGGCATATTGCTGGGCTCCAAGCAGACAACTATTTCCAGGACTCCGATAAATCTGGCAAAGACGACTGAGGTCGTATTCCATTTACCCGATTTTGCTCAAATTCAAAATACCAAACAGAAGAAACAAGCCTTTATCGAATACCTAAGACCCATCGTCAGAATGGAAAACTTAAAGAACAAAGAAAAGAAAGCCCTGTTGGAAAAACTTAGAAATGACTTGTCAAATTCGGGAAGTCACCGACAATCGGCTCTGGAAAAGCTTAAACGACTAGCAAAGTCTTATCGTGTGAATGCGACAGATATATCGAGGATCCTACAAGAGCTTGAAACTAAGATTGACGAGATTCCTGAGTCTTTGGTTATTGCTCAGGCGGCAAATGAGTCAGGTTGGGGAACGTCTCGATTTGCAAAGGAAGCAAATAATCTATTTGGCCAATGGTGTTACAGCAAGAACTGCGGAATTATTCCGAGTGGACGTTCGCAAGGGGCTAAGCACCAGGTTAGAGTCTTTAAAGATCCGGTTGAATCCGTTGCAAGTTATATGAAAAATATTAATAGCCACCCCGCGTATGAAGAGCTCAGGTCATTAAGAAAAGCACTCAAACAAAAAGGAAGCGTGGTAAGTGGTATCGCTTTAGCGCAAGGACTGACTAATTACTCTGAAAGACGTCAGGAGTATGTTGACGAAATCACAACATTAATTCGACAAAATAGTCTGGAGTAAAATAGTCTGGAGTAAAATAGTCTGGAGTGCGGCGAAAACTAAGCTTAAGCTCAATAAGATTGGCCTTTTTAAGTCGGTCTTGTATCCATAGGTGATCCAGATCATTTCAACTTGCTACCATCATGGTATCTTAGCTTCCAATAATTAAACCAATTCGGCCAACACAGGAAGCTAACAATTGAAAGCTACCAAACTTGAATGGGATGAATCCATTCTAAAAAAATACAATGTTTCAGGTCCAAGATATACTTCGTATCCAACAGCACTAGAGTTTTCAGGTGACTATCAGCTGGAAGACTATGTGTCATGCATAGAGTCGATTGATAAGGATAAATCTTTATCACTCTATATCCATATCCCTTTTTGTCAGAATATTTGTTATTACTGCGCTTGTAATAAGGTTATCACGAAAGATCATTCTAAATCAGAACGTTACGTAAGTAACCTGATAAAAGAGATTAAAATGGTGGCCGCCAAATCACCGGCGAAGGTATTGCGCCAGATTCATTGGGGTGGGGGAACTCCAACTTTTCTGCTGATGGAACAGATAGCGGCAATAATGGAGACAATAAGAGAATCTTTCATCGTTCCGGATGAGAGTTCAACTGAGATTTCAATTGAAGTCGATCCGAGGGCATTAAGGATTGAGGATATAAAAACATTAGCCCACATGGGCTTTAATAGAATGAGCATGGGAGTCCAGGATTTCGATCCTGATGTGCAAAAGTCTATTAATCGTATTCAGCCTTACGAAATGACCAGAGATATGGTTGTTGAAGCTCGTAAATATGGTTTCCAGTCAATCAACCTTGATTTAATTTACGGTCTGCCACTGCAAACCCGCGAAACTTTTAAAGATACGCTGGAGAAAGTAATCGAGATTTCTCCGGACAGAATTTCTGTGTTTAACTATGCGCATTTGCCTCATCGGTTTAAACCACAGAGAAGAATTATCGCTGCGCAGCTACCATCTCCCTCTGTAAAGCTTTCAATCTTTGAGTACATAATAGAAACCTTACAAAAGGATGGATACCTCTATATAGGTATGGATCATTTTGCTAAACCCGATGATGAGCTAGCGATTGCACAGCAAAACAATTGTTTACACAGAAACTTTCAGGGTTATACGACTCATGAAGAATATGAATTAATTGGTGTAGGCGTGTCTTCAATCGGCTCGATGAATGGGCAGTATCACCAGAATGTGCGTGATCTGGAAGATTACTACGAAGCTCTCGATGCCGGCCGATTGCCAAGTTGGAGGGGCGTTGGTATGACTTTCGATGACAAGGTAAGAAAGAAAGTGATATTTGATCTTATTTGTCATTTTGAGACTAACAAGAAAGAAGTGGAGCAGGAGTTCGACATCAATTTTGACAGCTATTTCAGTAAGGAGCTCTCACTACTCGACGAATTCAAAAATGATGGTTTGCTAACCGAAGATGAGGTAGCTCTAAAGGTAACTGGAAAGGGCAGGCTATTGATAAGGAATATTTGTATGATGTTTGACGCTTATCTTAACGAATTACAGGTCACTACCAGTTTCTCTAAAGTGATATAAAGCTAGCAAGCTAGTTAATTTTGCCAGTCTTCTACATGGACACCAGAAGTCGGCTAAATTCAAATTTTAAGATTTTTGACTCCCGTTTTTAGAAAATTCGAGTATAATATCTTAAAATGACCGTTTGGATGAAAGATTGAAATTGTCTGCTAACAGCTCTCTGCACAGTGAAATCAGGTGTCAAACCTGTAGTATTCGTAGACTCTGCTTGCCAGTAATGCTTGCCGATTCTGAAATCGAACACTTGGAAAATATCGTTCAAAGAAAGAAGGTTCTGAAAAAGGGCGAATTTCTCTTTCATGCTGGTGACGATTTTGATGCTATCCATGCAATTCGTTCCGGCAGCCTAAAAACCTATACCATTAGTTCCGATGGTACAGAGCAAATTACCGGATTTCATTTGCCGGGTGAAATTGTCGGACTCAATGCAATTAGTAGTACTCAATACCCGAGTTTTGCCAAGGCATTGGAAACCTCTTTAGTTTGCTCGATCCCTTTTGATAAACTGGAAACATTGTCGAGAGATATTCCGGGATTACAGAAGCAGTTATTCAAGGTTATGAGCGGAGAAATTCGCGATGAGCAGGAGTTGATGATGCTGTTAAGTAAGAAGAATGCAGACGAAAGATTCGCCGCATTTGTTATGAATCTTTCTGCTCGTTTTGGGCGACGAGGTCTTAGTGAAAAAGAATTCCAGCTTACCATGACGCGTGGAGATATCGGAAACTATCTTGGACTTGCGGTTGAAACAGTTAGTCGACTGGTTACTCGTCTTCAAAAGAAAGAACTTATTTCTATTCAGGATCGTTACATTCAAATTACCAATATGGATGAGCTCAGCGAGCTTGCAGGCACGGCTTGTCATACCTGATAATCCTCTATTTATAATTAAAAAAAGCGCATTTTTAAATGCGCTTTTTTTTAGCAATTTTCCTTTATTATCTTTTCAAGAAATTGAAAATACTCATCGATATGTTCTGTTGGGGTATCGCCGGTAAGTAACCAGGGATTCATCAATGAATGTTTTAAGACCTTTAGTGACGATTGCTGCGAGCCTATAATATCAGGCTCCTTGATTCCGAGGCTTTCCATTTGTCTGTTGGCTTCTGCTTCCGAGAGCTTTCTCATATCCATTTCACTAATTGAGCAAAGGTAGTCTTTAATTTGAACCGATTGTTGTGTGTCGTGTGCTAGCCTTTTAAATATACTATCAACGAATTCATTCGTTGCTTTCAATTGATTATTTGCTTTTGGGTTTAACGCGATACAAACGAGAAAACTATCAGGTTCAAAAGGTAAGGTCACGCTTACTAAATCTTTAAGACGATGCTCTAGCTCTTGCACTTTGTAAGCAAAATATTGAGCGGCGATTATTGATCCCCTTATTACTCTACCAAAGCCCTCAGAGTTTAGCGGCAAAATCCGGTGGGTAACATATAGCGACGCTGCATTTGCTCCTGGTTTTGTTCCTTCTAGAATATAGTGACTTAATTGGAGCAGATCTAGTTGATCCTTATTATCAACAATGTTCTTTTCTCTAGGATTGAGCAGTTTTACAATTTCTCGGTTACGAGTTACAAATCCGCCAATACCTTGAGGTAAGTAGCCTAGAGTATGTGGAGCTATTGTAATGCTGTCAGCTTCTCCCAACTGATCAAATGCCTGATATACAAGAGTAGAAGGAAAGTCGCTGTTTTCACTGATTACTTCATTTCTACTGACACGTCTGCCATTATTATCAACAAACAATGTTTTTAGGTAGCCCCCCTGGGAGGCGTCAACGTGGATGTAAAAACAAAGTCCTTTCTTGGCATATTTATCCCTAAGTTCTACTATTTTGTGTATTGGATCGATTGATCCAAATTCAGTAGTGCCTAATACTCCAACTACGGATAATACAGGAATGTTTTGTGATAAAAGCTTGCCAAGAATACGATCTAGCTCGCCGATATCCATACGCATATGTTGGTCAATAGGGACTTCAATAAGGGAAGCACTGCCAAATCCCATAAGACGCATCGCTTTGGTCCAAAAATCAAAAGCAGTAGAAGGTACTAAAACCACCGGTTGATGTAATCGATAGTGTTCTGCGAAAAACTGCGAGGGTCCAATAGTTTCTATACGACTTTTCTGAAGAAGACGATAGAACTCCCTTACGCTATCAACTCCTAGTTTGGATTTGATTTTCTCAAACACCTTCGATCTGAAGGAAAGAACCTCATCGATCGACAGGTTAACCAGCTCCCACGCTGAATATTCAAATGGATCTTTTAAAACTCTATCATTGAGTGAAATATTGAGTCGCATTTCCTTGAGTGCCTCTACTACGGCAACAGGATGATACTTTACTGTCCTAAAATTCCATAGGCTTTCATAATTAGCATCAGAACCGCCACTAGTAACATGACCCCAGGCACAAGGTGTTTGGTTTGGATCTGTATTGAATCCAAAAAGCTTGGCGAACTCTAAGCCGACTTTCAATTCCATTCTAATGGCTGTTTCGCCTAAATCATTTAAACTGTTGTTCGGGTTGTAAAACGTCGTAATTAGTTGAGCCAGTAAAGATGGAACCATTAAATCTGATGCCGATTGCCCTAAGTAGCGTGGATTATATACTGGTGCCGAATGTTGAAGCTTTTTAGTCAACTCTTCCAGCTCAGTTCTTATTTTTTCTGCAGTAGGACTATGCAAATTTAAATCTAATGCTTCCTTAATTTGGTCATCTTCCGGGTGGAAATTTGTTCGCCATGCCAAGTGTTCATTAATGCTGTTGGATAAAAGTGACTTAACCAGTTCTGTATTCTCACCTTTAGAGCCAAGAAAAAGGGAAGAGATAAACAAGCGATCTTCTTTTGAGTACAAGCTGTTAGCTGCTGCTTTTTTCATTTATGACTCTCTCAAAATAATAAATTAGTGATTTTTAAGCATCGCGTCAGACAATTTTGATAGACAGAGTTTCTCAGGATTCGCATAATGGGCTCTTGATCTGAATCAACGGGGAAGTTATCAAATTCCCTGTTTACTAACCTGAAAAAATGGAAAATAGAGATATTTTGAGTGATATAAAGGTGAAAAGTGTAAGTGGAATAATTCTCGCTGGTGGACGCGGCCGTCGTGTGGGAGGTCTTGATAAAGGGCTTCTTAAGTTTAAAGGTGATGAGTTGATTAAACATCAGGTCAGATGGTTGTCACCACAGGTAGATGAACTGCTCATCTCGGCGAATCGAAATCTCGAACATTATAAAAGCTTTGGTTACCCGGTTGTTAGTGACAGCGACCAAAACTTTAACGGACCATTAGCGGGAATTCTTGAAGGTTTAAAAAATTGTACCAATGATTGGTTATTTACCACACCTGTTGATGTTCCCTGCTTGCCTGATGATCTGCTTACCAAGTTCTTCAATGAGTTTGGTTGCAGGGCACAGGTGGGCTACTTAAAGACAAATACACGAGACCATTATTTGAATATGCTCGTTAATAAATCTTCAATAGGATTACTTGAAAAAGCATGTGACCATGGTCGACTCCGAGTAAGGGACTTTCTGAGTTCTGCTGATGCTGTACCGATCGATCTTGGTTTAGACGAAGTATATTTTAGCAACTTGAACAATCTTGAGCAGTATGATTTCCCTACAAAATAGAGTTAAGTAGATTGATGATAAGAAGTTAGCGAAATTTAAAAGGGTTACTTATATTGAAGTTTACTTTCTTACTTTCTTACTTTCTTACTTTCTTTAAATCGATTTCCAAAAAGGCAGCAGGAACCTCACTGTTCGAATTAATTTTAATGCCTTGTTTGCTTGGTCTCGCAGATATTTCTTCGATTATTTCTGTTTTATTAACAGATAAAATAATTTGGTGAGAATCCTCATTGTATTGCAGATAACTCTCATTAGAAGTGGACTTGATCTGATACGTTAGTAAAAACTTGTCATTCAATTTAATCGAGTCTGAGCATAGATATCCATCAATAAGGGACTTTGCTTCATCTTGTGATACTCTGAAGCGGATCTGATTATCCTGTATTCTAATATACATATTTAGGATACCTTTCTATTGCCAGGTTAGTTTCGACGGATAGAAATCTATAACGTCACCAGGCTTCACTGAAACTTTATTTTCATCTATCATCACCCAGCCATTTGAACGCATTAGCGGCTTGAGTTTAAACGATTCCTGGCCATCTAGAATTTTTACCTGTAGGCTTGCAGCACTATCTACTTCAGCACTAGCTTTCCAGATGGAGCGAAAACCCTGTTTTTTGTTCATGTTATTTGAAGCAATCGCTTTCAAAGGCATTTCTGGCGGTTGTCCAAGAATAGTTCGCAACAATGTTGAAACATAGAACCTAAGACCGATTGCTGCAGATATCGGATTACCAGGCAATCCAAAATAGAAGCTGCCATTAGGAAAGGTCGCAAATAAAATTGGTTTTCCTGGCTTAATTCTGTTTTTATGAAAAACGATGGTGCCACCGAGTTTAATAATCGTCTGTGGAATAAAGTCGAAATCTCCCATAGATACAGCGCCACTACTGATAATTATTTTGCTACCAAGTTCGAGTTCGCGTTTTAAGTCGGATTCGAATTTACCGACTTCGTCATAATTTGTTCCAGCATCAATACATTCAACCGGAAGATTCGACAGCCAATTTAAGATAAAAGGTTTGTTTGAATTTCTAATTTGTCCAGGTTTTAAAGGTGTGTTTAGATCATCAACCAGTTCTTTGCCGGTAGAAAAAACGGAAACTCTAACTCTTTTATAAACTTGGACCTTGGGTACTCCAATCGCGATTAATCCGGTAATAACATTCGTATTGATGACTTCTCCCTTAGACGCAACTGTCTCGCCCTCAATAAAATCTTCGCCAATTTTCCGAATATGTGCACCTTGGTCGACACAAGAGAAACAGATCACATTGTTACCATCAAGCTGGGTGTTTTCCACTGGTATGATGCTGTCAAAACCACCAGCTACAGGTGCGCCAGTCATAATCTTACAGGCCTTTCCTTGAGAGTCAGAAATTTCGTTCGATTCATCACCCGCTGCAGTGACTCCGGAAAGTAACAACGTGACGGGGGAGTCTGGGCTTGCGTTTAGCAAGTCGGCGGCATTGACCGCATAGCCATCCATTGCCGAGTTGTTAAATGGAGGTAAAGAGCTCGGAGAATGGATGTCAGAAAAAAGAACTCTTCCTATAGAGTCATGAGTATCTATCCACTCTGGCTCTACTGGTTGAGCTGATTCCATGATAAGCTCTTGCCCCTGCTTAAACTCGATCATATAGTTGTTTGTGTATTGATTTCTATTATCATTCATTATTGACTTCTCGTAAATCTAACCACCAACCGATGCTAAATGTGGTGTTATACCGGTATCGCCATCATGTAAAAAATGCTGTTTTCTTTTCTTGCCAAGCAGACGGCACAATGTCTCTTTCAGCTCAGTTTTTTGCTCGTCTGTTTTAAGTAAATGTCTGATGCTAAACCCCTGTTCACCAAACAGACATAAATGAAAATCTCCGGTCGACGATATTCGCAGGCGATTACAGCTATCGCAAAAATCTTTAGAGTAGGGAGCAATTATTCCAAAGCTTCCTTTATGCTCAGGGTGTACAAATTCTACTGCTGGGCCAGCACCAGGACTTTTTATTTTTTCACTCCAGCCCTGA
This sequence comes from Aliikangiella sp. G2MR2-5, assembly GCF_015687155.1. Classification (GTDB taxonomy): domain Bacteria; phylum Pseudomonadota; class Gammaproteobacteria; order Enterobacterales; family Kangiellaceae; genus Aliikangiella. The sequence goes on from NZ_JADPQF010000001.1 coordinate 1,136,392, forward strand.
GCTTTTAGGTAGTTTTTCAGATCGTTAGCTGACACATGATATTGATTGAAATATTCTAGATTATCACCGGTCTGCATTAGCTCGATGAAACGCATACTTATAGGCTTATCTTTTAAAAGTTGTGAATACTGATCTATTTGGTGGGAATTAATATTTTTAAGTAGTACTGCGTTGAGTTTAACACTTCTAAGATTGTTAAGGGTAAGTGCGTAATCTATCCCTTCAAGAATCTGGGGGAGACGATTGTGTCCGGTTAGATCTGCAAATAGGCGAGGATCTAGACTATCAACACTTACATTTAGATTAGTTAAACCTGCATCAACCCATTGACCAATCTTTTCTTTGAGCTTGTATCCATTGGTCGTCATAGCGATTTGTTTAATGCCGTCGACAGAACGGAGCGACTTAATTATATCGACAAAATCTTTTCGAACACTGGGCTCGCCACCAGTCAATCTGATTTTCCATGTTCCCAACTCGGCAAATGCGGTAACTAATCGGCGGATTTCATCAATAGATAAATAGTTCTTGGGAGAATCACATTGATAACCTTCGGGCAGGCAATAACTACACGAAAAATTACAAACGTCAGTTAACGAAAGCCTCAGGTATGGGAAGCTTCGACCTTGAGAGTCGACGAGTTGATTATTCAATTCAAATCTCCTTTCCAAATACGGGAGGAATGACAATTTCTCATCAAACCCTGGCAGCCATTTGATTGCTGCGGCAATGCAAGCCTATTCTTGGTTGAACTTAGCTAAACATTGCTCGGAGTAACACATAAGTCTATTTTAGAGTAATTACCTATATAGATAAATCACTCTCCTGAATTAAACAAGGTAAAAATCGTAAATAATCATTTTTATTCGCTAATTACCCTATCTTGATGGTTTCCATTTTATTGAATTGACGCAAATTTTTGTTGATATGGATCAAGAAATTTCTTTTGTGAAAGAGTAGATTAGGCAGCGTACCCGGGCGGTACATGCCTAACATTTTAATACGCGACTTAAAGCGAACGATCCTGCTAAGGGGATGAATAATGAAGAATCAATTCAAAATGAGTATGGTTGCAGCAGCAGTAATTGCGGCTGGTTCAACTGGGGTTTATGCTGAAGAAGGTGTTAGCAGCACTGTCGATGTAAGTTTCCGGTATCGAATTGAAACTGTTGATCAAGAAAGCATGGTTGAAGATGCGCAAGCGTCCACCTTGAGAACCCGTGCAACGATAAAAACCAAGTGGAATGATAAGTTCGACTCGGTTCTAGAGTTTGATGATGTGACCGAAATCGGGATGGATGAATTTAATGCCGGCCAAGGAAATACTCCAGATAGAAGTCAATATCCAGTGGTTGCTGATCCAGAAGGAACGGAAGTAAATCAAGCTTTCGTACGTTACAATGGTGACAGTACCAAAGTTGCCTACGGTCGGCAAAGAATCCTGATTGAAAACCAGCGGTTTGTAGGTGGAGTTGGTTGGCGACAAAACGAGCAGACTTATGATGGCCTGACAGTTAATACGAAGTTTGGTGAAGTCAATTTCAACTACGCCTATGTGTCAAATGTTAACCGAATCTTTGGTGAAGATGTTGATGCAGGCGATCATGAGCACAATACACACTTAATCAATGCTGACATGAAGCTTGGTGATGGAAAATTATCAGGTTACTACTTTGCGATAGAAAATGAAACCGCCCAGGGGGCTTCAAATGATACCTTTGGGGTTCGTTACTCTGGTAAGGCTGGCACCTTTGCCTACACCGCAGAGCTAGCTACTCAGTCTGCCGGAAGTGATAATCCAAATGACTATGATGCTAGTTACTACTTATTGGAAGGCGCATATAAGCCGGATGGCTATTCAATAGGCGCCGGGATCGAAGTGCTTGGCGGCGATTCAGCAAATGGCCAGGGGTTTACTACTTCTTTAGCAACGCTTCATAAATTCCAGGGTTGGGCAGACGTTTTTCTTGGAACGCCAGCTTCCGGTATAGAAGATATGTACCTTAACGGCTCTGTCAAATTAGGTGAGTTCAATTTGAAAGCTGTTTATCACACATTTGCTACAGATGAAGGTGGTGTTGATTTAGGTACGGAATTTGATTTAGCGCTCTCAAGAAAAATCAACAAAAAGACCTCTATGTTAATAAAGTACGCTAGCTTTGATAGTGACAATGAATTACTTTACTCTTCTAGAGATAAAATGTGGTTTATGCTTACTTATAAGCTTTAGACATTATTACTACTAAAAAAAGGGGCTCATCGAGCCCCTTTTTATTGAACAGAAAAAAGCGTCAGCCAGCTTTAACTACTTGCGGCTGTGCGGCATTTTCTTTGACAATTAACCCCATTTGACTGTCATAGCCTTCGGGTTTTTGTATCCATACCTGATGTCCAGAGCCAGGAGCAACGATCATTTCACCACCGTAAGGGTTAGTCATCCATTCAAGTCTTTGCTGAATATCGCCCTGCGGTGACATAAATATCAGTTCATCTCCAATTTGAAAGCGATTTTTGACATCCACTAATAGTCTATTGTCTTCAGTTTCCAGTACTTCTCCGACAAATAACTGGTTATGGCGCTCAGGGCTTCCATTGAGATAATTCTGATAGTCGTCATGTACATGACGTCTAAAGAAGCCTTCGGTATAACCACGGTTCGCCATGCCTTGTAAAGTATCCATAAGACCCATGTCGAATGGTTTTCCAGCCATCGCATCATCGATAGCTTTGCGATAGACCTGAGAGGTTCTCGCTGCATAGAAGTGGGATTTAGTTCGGCCTTCGATTTTAAGACAATCAACTCCGATTTCAATCAACTTTTCAACGTGCTGTATCGCACGTAAGTCCTTGGAATTGAAGATATAAGTGCCGTGCTCGTCTTCATACATTGGCATAAATTCGCCAGGGCGTTGATTTTCTTCAAGAAGCACAAGTTTGTCACTGGTCTCACCAATCCCAATTTGAGGCTCAGGTTTAACAACCTGAATGTCTCCGGTTTCTTGCATTTCAGCTTCGTGAACTTTATATCCCCAACGGCAAGCATTAGTGCAAGTACCTTGATTTGGATCTCTGTGATTGAAGTAACCAGATAATAAGCAGCGTCCGGAATAAGCAATACAAAGCGCGCCGTGGACGAAAACTTCGAGCTCGATATCCGGACATTGTTGCCTGATTTCAGCGACCTCATCCAAAGATAACTCTCGCGACAAGATAACTCGCTTAATCCCGAAGGACTGCCAGAACTTCACTGCAGCATAATTGACTGTATTTGCTTGAACAGAAAGGTGAAGAACTGCTTCAGGCCACTTTTCTTTGACCATCATCATTAACCCAGGATCTGACATTATTAAAGCGTCAGGTTGCATATTAACAATCGGTTCTATGTCCTTGAGGAAGGTTTTTACTTTGCTATTATGTGGGGCGATATTGGCAGCAACGAAAAACTGCTTTCCCATCGACTGGGCTTCTTTAATTCCCAGGTCGATATTTTCCATGTTGAAGCTATTATTTCGTACGCGCAGGCTATAGCGTGGTAGACCTGCATAAACCGCATCTGCTCCATAGGCAAACGCATAGCGCATATGTTTTAAAGAGCCCGCTGGGGCTAGTAGTTCTGGCTTTAGCATACTGATTCCGGGTCAATAAACTAATTAAAAGGTGCGCGATTATAGAGGATATTTGCTTAAAATCCCAGCAAAGTAGACGAAATGTTAAATCAGAACAGTTTTATTCAATTTAGTGATGGTGATGAACTACCTGCTCGGCGAAGAAGAGTCCCCACAGAATATAGACTCCATAGGCGATCATTAAGACTGCGATTGGGTATCTGAGCCAATAAGAGTTCAGAATAGCCTTTGCCTTCTGGCTGGCAGCCCCTACGAGTAGAGTCGCTGGAACTGTGCCCAGCCCGAAAGCCAGCATAGAGCTCATACTAGCAAGTGCTGATGCTGTTGATACTGAGTAGCCCAAAGCGGTATATACCAGACCACAGGGAAGCCAGCCCCATACAGCGCCTAGTCCAATCGCTTGCCTGAGTGACCTGACCGGTAGGAAAGGCTTGGACAGTGGACTAATTCGTTTCCAGAGAAAACCACCAAGTTTTTCGAAGTAAGATAGCGCCATCCAAAGCCGGGACAGGTATAGGCCCATCAAAATTAACAAACCAGCAGATATTACAGGAAGGACAGGTATTTTAAGCAGGTTGTTAACTTGTTCGCTGAACAGACCAAAAATAAGGCCGATGATAGTATAACTACTCACTCTACCGAACTGATAACCAATAATTTTGCGCCACTGATTATTTCTGTTTTCCGTTGCAGCCGACAAGCCACTAATAATACCTCCACACATGCCGATACAATGTCCAGCCCCCATCAGGCCAAGAATAAACATAGAAAACAGGCTGAAATCGTTTGTAAAGGGCATGCTACAACCTTAACTGAAGTCGGCTAGTAAAGCGTTAGGCTCAGTAACAAGCTATTGCTTTTTAATTGAGTTAAGAAAGGCTTCCTTTTCTTCAGCTGAAGCTTGAGCCCACCAATAAACCAGCATATCAAGTGCACGAGATTTACTATTAGAAACTTTGGAAGTAGGGGGAGCCGATTCGCTTTCGGGACCAGAAATTGGTTGCAAGCTAGAAAGTTTGCTAGCGTCATCCTTTGAATAGGATAAGTCAATCGATGCATTTGGCCTTAGTTTGGTGCTGGCAACGAGATAATCTTGTTTGTCACTTTGCAATAAAGAAAAATTGAAAGGGATATCTTTGTCAGATATATTTACAATATCAGATGACACGTCAGTCTTTTTTGAGTTTAAACGGCGTATTCTGAATAATGGATTCTTGATAAACTTTCGAGCTGAAATTGCATCACCTGGTTTAACCAGGCTTTGCATATATGAGGTGTCTTTGTTCAGATACACTTGAAGTAAATAGGGGCTTGATCTTACTATATCAAAGTCATCTTCAGTATCGCCTTCGTAGACAGCTTCGAATTGCAGTACAATGCGATTCAAACCCGATTTTAACTCCAATCTTCGGTTTTGCCCAAAAAAAAACTGTTTAGCAGCTTCGCCATTAACCGCCAGAATGTTGAATTCTTCAGCAATTGACAAAGTTGTTTTAGCTTGTGCAAAAGGGATGATGTTAACAATACTCATACTAACCAGAAGAATAATCACTTTTGTTAAATTATACAGGAATTGCATTTTGGAATCCTTACACTACTGCTCGTACAAAAAAGGTTGCTGCTTATTTTAATAGCTTTTAGCTATTCCTTTTTGTCGTTTTGAACCTCGTCGTCGTCAAACAGAATATCGACAGCGGGGGAGTCCAGGTCTTGAAACTGTCCATTACGTACAGCCCAAAATAGAATGGCTATGGCAACAATTAGAACTAGAACGGAAAGGGGAATTAACCAATATATTACATCCAAGAGATTACCTACCTATATAAACACTCGCCTAATAAGTTATATTCCCCTGTATTTGACTATGAAGTGAATACTGGAGAAAGACCCGAGCCCCAGAAGACAATGGTTATGGCTAACATTCCAACCAGACTTACCATGCAAACTGTGAGAATGGAGCTGGCAAATAAAAAACCTTTTTCCTGGTTAATCCCCATGATCTTCGGAACGCCTTTATAAAGTAAGTTTACCGCCATAGCAATAGCTATCAGGCTAAAAAGCATATCGAGCCATAAAATTGGGAAGCTTCCAAGAATGCCGACTAGAAAGAGAGGCGTGCAACTATAGGCTGTCAGATTGACACATTCTGCCAGTGATGGAGCCGCGCCGTAGGTCTTCGCCATCCACTGGATAAAGGCCGATATTACAAAGACTGCTACTAATATTGCAAAATAGGCAACAATTGAAAGATAAAGAGCACTATCGGAAGTCAACTTATGAGTCGCTCCGTCACCAACTGACCAGCCGACATATGTTGCGCCAATAAAGGCTGATACTGGGGGTATGGCTGCGAAAAAAATCAAAAAGGTCAAATAGATGTGACTAATGCTCTGTTTTTGTTCACTTATCTTTTGCCACTCTTGAGATGGTCCGTAAAGTAGCGCTATTGCGTTGGTTAAAGACATCTTATTCCCCTTGTTCTTATATTAGGTCCTAGGGTTAATAATACACCTTGTCTAGGAATTATCAATTTCAGAAATATGTCGAACCAACGCGAATTAGTTAAGATAGAGCAAATGTTGACAACAATCCTATAACGGCGCCGAAAACACCTCCCCAGACTACCAACCAGCCAAGATGCTTTTTAATCATATCTTGAACAATCTGTTTGACCAGAGAGGGAGTTAGTTCTTCCAGGCGAGCCGCAATTATTGATTCTACCTTGGACTTTATATCAGAAAGTACCTCTGGACTTTCTATTTCATCTTTAACAAGTTGTGAAAAGCTTTCTTCTTCAGTCATTTCAATTAGTGCAAACTTCATGTTTTCCATGAAAGGTTCTTTTAACGGTAAGAGCGCCTCCTGACCGCCGAACATATTAAGCATGCCGCCGAATGAAGACTCCATAATGGTTTTAAGAAGCTTTTCAAAAGCAGGGCTCATATCTACTTTCTCGATAACTGGAGCCAGATTCAATTTAACCTGTGTATTTTCATTGGTAGAAAGAAACTTATCTATATTGTCATCAGTAAAAAACTGTTCCATCATCATCGTTTTGATCGCTAATTTAAAGTCCTCAAAGCGAGCTGGAATAACGCCAGAGCCGTAAAGACCGGGTACTCTCTCAAAAAGCATGTGAACGGCTAGCCAGTTGGTAATGGCGCCTGAGAATGAGAAAAGGCCAATATTTAATATCAACGCGCTCTGAGTAAACAGTCCTAGAATGCAGCAGGCAAAAGATACTAGATTTGTTATTAAGCTCTTATTCAAAACAACTCCTTAACACATAAAACAGTAATCAAAATTAAGACGGGTATTCTAGCAGAAAGATTGTCGTTGACTAGCTCGGGTGTTATCTTCATTAACATTAGAGGTTGCAACCTAATGGCGAGCGATTTTTGTGGAAGTCAGGTTTGTCGAAAGTATTGAGAAGATTGGAAAGGAGGTATGGAATTCTGTCGTAGATACTGATTATCCCTTCATCCAGTACGAGTTTCTTCACCTTTTAGAGAGTTCAGGCTCGGTATGCTCTGACTCAGGATGGGAGACCTGTCATATCGTTGTTGAAAGCGGAAAAAAGGTAGTCGCGCTTGCTCCTTGTTACATAAAGCATCATGGTTTCGGAGAGTATGTTTTCGATTATCAATGGGCTCGAGCTTATCAACAACTCGGCTTTACCTATTATCCGAAACTGGTAACGGCTATTCCATTTACTCCTGCTACAGGGAAACGTATCTATTGTTGCAGTGAAGTGAATAGAGCTGAAGTATTTAATTATATATTCGAAGCTGTGAATAAAGAAATTAAGTTGGAGCGTTTTCACAGTTGGCACTTATTGTTTGAAAGTCAGCCGTTGGAGAAAATCAGTGATAGGCTTCCTTTACTAAAACGTACTGGAATTCAATATCATTGGTTTAACAAAGGCTATAACTCATTCGATGACTTCCTGAATGATTGCCGAAAGAAAAACAGGAAAAACATTAAAAGAGAACGTAAAAAGGTTGTCGAACAAAACTTAAAAATCAGGCGCATTCACGGACACGATGTAACTGAAGAGATGGCAAGTAAACTATTTGATTTTTATCGTTTAACCTATCTGAAACGAAGTGGGCATCTGGGATATTTAAAAAAGGAATTTTTCACTCAACTATATTCCGATTTGCCGGGAAATACATTGTTAGTAGCAGCAGAGCGAGGTAAAAAGCTTGTTGCTGCATCATTATTCTTTCACGACAGTGACTCGCTTTACGGTCGATATTGGGGAGCCTTAGAAGAGTATGACTCTTTACATTTTGAGTTGTGCTATTACCAGGGAATAGAGTTTGCGATCAAAAACAAGTTAAAAAAGCTGGATGCTGGAGCGCAGGGTGAGCATAAGATTTCTAGAGGGTTCAAACCTGTAATGACTTCTTCGTTTCATCATATAGGCCTTGAATGCCTGCAAGCACCGATTGCTAAATTTCTACGAGAAGAAAACCGGTATTTGAAGGCAATGTCTAGCCAACTTGAATCGAGATTGCCGTTTAAAAATGAAAATAAATAATAGGTATTGAGTATTACTAAAGCTGTTTAATATTTACAGGGCGGTAATATTACCTTGTTATTGGCTCTACGAAGGTATTAGTATTTTTGAAGATAATAATAGATGTATTTTTTTGGAGCTAGCAAAGTCAATGAACAAGCAATTAATCAAGGGGCCAAAGACAAAAATCTACAGCTCTGTCAGGAAAGCCGTTTTGGCCGCTCTTGCAATAACTTCCGCGTCATCCGGAGCAGCCGCTACATTGTCGGATTCTGTATCCCCTTATCTAGTTACGGCTCCTAGTTCTGATGTCGCAAGAAAGGTCGCTATATCCTACCATCACGGCATACTTAAAACCGACTTTAAAAACAAACAGCTTGTTATCGACTTGACGCCTGATGAGGTAGAGAAATTAAGATTTCATGGCATTCAGGTAAAGTACAGTACTGAATGGGAAACTAAGTTTCGTGATTATCAGTTAAGTATTCAACAAAAGAAATTGGAAAACTCGGTTAATAAGTCTGCAGGCATCCCAGGTTTTGAATGCTATCCTACAGTAGAAGAAACGATGCAACAGGGAGCGTTGTTAGCAAGTGAAAACGATCAATATGCAGAGTGGATCGATATCGGGGATTCATGGAAAAAGGCAAATAGTTCGGGCGGCTATGACTTAATGGTCTTGAAAATCACCAACCGAAATATCGAAAAAGAAAAACCCGTTCTGTTTATTCATAGCGCGATGCACGCTCGAGAACTGACTCCCGCTGCGTTGACTTTGGACTTTGCTAAAAAACTTTTAAATGAAAAAGATACCGACGCAGACATTCAATGGCTTTTAGATGAAAGGGAAATTCATATTTTGTTTCATATGAATCCAGACGGAAGAAAGATTGCCGAAACAGGAGAGTACCAACGTAAAAACGCCAACAGCAACCACTGTCCGGGTGGCAATGTCGGGGTAGACTTGAATAGAAATTTTGCCTATTTCTGGAATACTACGGAATATGGTTCGAGCGGAAACGAGTGCGATCAAACTTATCGAGGAAAATCTGCAGAGTCAGAGCCAGAAACTCAGGCTGTATCCAATTACATTCGCAGTTTATTTGCAGATAGCCGGGGTGATAATGAGAGTGATGCTGCTCCGGCTGATACATCAGGCATGCACCTGGATATTCATAGTTATAGCCAGTTGATTTTATGGCCCTATGGTCACACAGATACTCCATCACCAAATGCTAACGGATTTGAAGAACTTGGGAATAAACTTGCATGGTTCAACAATTACACTCCGCAGCAAAGTGTAGGGCTTTACCCGACCGATGGTACTAGCGATGATGTTAGTTATGGCGAGCTTGGGGTCGCGGCAATAACCTATGAGCTTGGAACAGATTTTTTTCAAGCCTGTAATGATTATACATCTAAAATAAAGCCTGATAACTTACGTTCTTTAATTTATGCGGCGAAAGTCACTGAGGCTCCTTATTTGTTAAGTTCCGGGCCGGAAGTTGAGTTGATAAAGCTCAATGGTAGTAGTGAAAATGTGGTTGTTGCTCGAGGTGCTAATTTGGATATCGTTGCCCAAGCGAGCGCGATAAATACCAAGAAAAGTAGCCTGGGTAGAAGTGTGAGCAAGGTCGAATACTCTATTGACAAACACTTTAACGATGCTCAGTCGACAGTGAGCGAGCTACCCGATAATGACGGAAATTTAACTGGTGTTGAGGAGTTCTCTGGGCAAATAAACACTGCTGAACTTAGTGAAGGAAGACATACCATTTATTTTAGAGCCTATAATCAGAGTGGCCAATCCGGAGTTGTTTCTGCAATGTTTTTTACAATTGGCGAAAATAGTTTGCCGGCAGCATCATTTGAATATAGTTGCCAGGAGCTAAGTTGCAGCTTTAATGCCGGAAATAGTTCCGATAGTGATGGCGATATTACAAATTTTCAATGGCAATTTGGAGATGGTGTTGAAGGATACGGCGAAATCATTGAGCATACGTATCCTGGTGAGGGGAGTTACGAGGTCGTGTTAACCGTCTATGACGATAAAGGAGCAAGAGCATCTACTGCACAGTCATTTGATGTTAAACAAGAGTCGACAGAAGAGGAAGACGAGGAAGAAGAAAACGAGCCAGAAGAAGAAAATGTGAGTTCTTCAAGTGGTGGAGGTTCTTTGGGTGGATGGTTAATCGCTATGTTTGCCTTTACCTATTTTCGCAGAATATTAAAATAGAAAATTTTTAGTAAAAGGAAAAAAGCGCGAAACAATCGCGCTTTTTTTATTGCCAACAGAAAACCACGTCCTGAGGACGTGGTCATCTATGGTCGGCTTAGCCTGCCATAAGAATGACTGCTCACGCACAATCCTTTGTTGAGTTATCCCCATAACTTAAACAAGAGGAAAATACATGAGCAGATTCAAGAGGGCGTCACATGTGCTATGGCATTGCCAATATCATATAGTGTGGACGCCAAAATACCGATTCAGAATTTTAAAAGGCAATATGGGCCGAGCCGTTTATGGTTCGATAATTATATTCTGTGAGCAGCAAGGTTGTGAAGTGGTAGAGTTAAATGTACAAGTAGATCATGTGCATTTGTTAGTACTGGTGCCACCTAAACTGAGTATTTCAAAGTTAGTTGGCGTGCTAAAAGGGCGTTCGGCGATAAGGATATTTAACAAGTTTCCTCATCTGAGAAAGAAGCCCTTTTGGGGCAATCACTTTTGGGCAAAAGGATATTGTGTAGATACGGTAGGTGTGGATTCGGAGATGATTCGAAAGTACGTTAAGTACCAACAGAAACAGGAAGAACTTCAACAGAGTTTAGAGTTGAAATGAAGGCTGAATAGGGATAACGATGAGTGCCTTCTAAGATGGCACTCTCATGGCCCCCTTTTAGGGGGCTTAGTGCAAGACCACCTTCTAAGAAGGTGGATTTTTACTATTGACTTATTTTGCTAATCACAGTTTTGTAATTGGCTGACTTGTGCCTAGTCCTACGCCATAAACTAAAGCATTTAGAAATAGGCGATTAGTTGCTTTTGTTGAGCCTCGAAAAGCCGGTTGAGTAGCAAAAATTATGATTTGTCCATTACCTTTGCTTTCTCTGGTTAAAAGTGCAGCATTGGCAATTCTGTTACTAGCTTCAGGCCATAATAAGCCACTCATTCTTAATTTGAGCTCGTATCCATCCGGCATGCTGGCCCATCCAATTTTTCGTGAGTTAGTTTTATCCTTAAAAGAAGCTGAAATTTTTTGCCAGACGTTTTTGTCCATTTCTTTATAGTAGCCGAATCTGGCTGGCGCTTGTGAACCCTGACCAGACATTAATATCGGTACATTTTGGACCAGTGCAGGGATAAACTCAGGTGTCCCATAAGTTAGCCAATGCTTCTGATCCATACGAGCTGAAACGATCGCGCCCGAAGGCATAAAGCGAGATTGCCAGGACTCTCGCTTCTGAAGTTCCTCAGTATTTAACTGAGAGGAGTCCTTGTCCCACGGAAAATCGACTTTTTCGAAAGCATTGTGTTGCCACGCTTGATCTACTTGTTCAAATTTTTCATTACCGGCTAACCATTCGCGAGTTAGATCGAGGTTGTATTTATCGATTTCCGGAAAGACGTCGGATAACTGTTTTATCTGAGAAATTCCTTTTTCAGACTTTACAAAGTCTAAAGCTGAGTGTCCGATTAATATTAGCGTTCCGCCTGTGTTAACCCAATCTTCGATTGCGTTTAACTCGTTTTCTCCAAAATTGCCGTAAAAACGATCCGGAATTACAAGAGTGTTGTATCTCCGAAGATCAGCAAAAGTTAAGGTCGCACTGTCGAGGTGTGAGTGTCTTATTCCAAGATTTTTATCAATGGTATGCCAGATTGCTCCGAAGTCATAGGTACTAATGCCGTTGCCTGTGAGTAATGCAATCTGCGGCTTCTTTAATATGTTAAAGTGGGCACCACCGATGTCGGGATAGTCGCCGTCACCTAATCCCTTGGTTATCGTACTTGCTTTTATTTTTACCTCTTTTGCTGTTTGCTCAACCAACGCTTCGAGATTGCCGCTAAAAAACTCATTATCGTATTTGTTGACGATAATTGAGCCGCGAGAAAGAGATAAGTCAGCAAGCTTGGTTGGTTTATCTAAAATTCTAACCTGTACGCCTTGCTCCATAAGTCGAGCTGCAAAAGCAACCGATGCATCATCATCACCATCTACGCTATAGGCAATTACATTTTTGCTTTTTTCAAGGTTGTTAGAAGTCTTAGTTTCCGAGTAGGGTTGAATATTGCTGTCGATATATTGATTCAAGGTATAACCTTCAATTCCATGCATCATGGAAAGGTTCCAGGCTGTAGTGTCATACATTAGGCTCGAACCGTCTCTTAATACTCTTTGTCGCTCTTCAACCAAAACAGCATCCTCTATTTTTGCGTCAAATTCGAGTATAGCTGATAGCAATCGGGCTTCAGGCTGTCTGTTACGTACTATTAAACTTCCTTTTGGAAGACCAATACTTCTTTTTTCTCCAAGTTGATTAACGGCATTTGAGAAAGCTGAATCTTTAGTTAATTCGTGGAGTTCAAAGCCCTGTAATTGGAGTAGAGCAACAAATTCTCTCCATCGTTTTAAATTTTTTGAAGGAGGGAAGGCAAAAGTTGTGTCTGCGTAGGGACTATCGGCAGAAATAACTTTTCTGCGGTCTTCCAGGTATTCGCGATAAATCGCTTTGGAATGTTTAGCTAGTGTGTCCAGGTTTTGAAGTGTGCTTAACAATTGATGATGAACAGATTCACGGTAGGTTAAAATCCGATCATTAGTTTGCCTTACACCATCTTCAGCCATTCGAGCCTGTTCGTAAAGTATATGAATGCTGCCTCTGAACTCTGCATAACTTGAGTAACCTGGATACAGGTTTTCGAACCACTCACCAGTAAAGTAAGGCCAGTTTTTTCGGTCAAAAGCGTTGGCCTGATCTTGAGCAAATTTCTCTCCCCATTTTTTAAATGCTTTAGCAAGGTTCTTATTGATTGGTTCTCGGGCTGGTGCAAATAAAAACGTTGATTGGGCACCCATTTCATGTGCATCAATCATTAGCTGCGGGTGCCATTCATTTATTGCTCTTACACGGCCTCTGGTCTCCGGGTGGACTCCCAATATAAAGTCTCTGTTCAAATCAAAGAGGTAATGGTTTGTTCTTCCATAAGGCCAGATACCTGCATGCAAAAGCGACTGATCATCAATATTAGGCGCAACACCACGATTTTGTTGTAGAGCTTTGGTGAATCTAGCGCGCCCATCTGGGTTCATAGAAGGGTCGATCACTATTACCGAGCTATTTAACAGATTCAGCGTTTCCGGCTTTTGGGAGGCAATAAGGTGGTAAATGGCTGCCAGCGAGGCATCTGAGCCTGATGATTCATTACCATGTATAGAGTAGGCCATCCAGGCTACCGCTGGAAGCCTGGCAATGATGTTTTCTCCTTCAGTCTTACTTAATCCAACAGGGTTAGCCAGCTTTGCCAGGTCTGACTTGATACGATCAACTTTTTCCAAGTTATCTCTAGAAGAAATGATTGCGTAATAGAGAGGACGACCTTCATGGCTTCTGGCGTACTCGACTAGTCTTAAGTTATTACTTTGACTTTCCCAAGTTTTAATTACCTGTACTATTTGTTCAGGAGTAGCTGTTTTTTGTCCTACTGGAAAGTTGAGTAATTTGTTCGGACTTGTTATTTCCGGCCTGAACGGACCATCTAAAAGTTGTCCTTTATAATCGATCCCAGGCAAAGGTGTTGGCTTCATCAGGAATGCTGCATTGGCTACAAAGGATGTAGATACCGTATAAATAACCAGACTAAGGATTAAAAAGCTTTTTAAACCTCTCATGTTACGACCCTTTATTATCAGTTGTTTGTTTAAATGCGTGTTTTTTTGAGGTTGGTAAGATGCTGTGTATTTTTAATAATATACTCCGAGCTAGCCGACATTAACATCGGCATATAAGTCGGTCAATAAAACCTCATAGTTATTTACAATTGAAACAAACAGTTAGAATAGGTCCTTTGGATTAGCACTGGAAACTCGATTTTCCCCTGGCTTCAAATCCTTGAGAGACCAGCGGCCTACTGCGACCCTTATTAAGCGAAGGGTTGGGTAGCCGACTGCAGCAGTCATTCGCCGTACTTGCCGGTTTTTACCTTCAGTAATCTTTAGTTCTAACCAGCTTGTTGGAATATTTTTTCTTTCTCTAACTGGTGGGTTACGTTGCCACAGTTTGAAGTCTTCTTTGCTCAAATCAACTAGCCTGGCTTTAGCGGGTTTGGTGATACCATCTTTCAACAGAACGCCTTTGCAAAGAGACTCAAGTGCAGTCTGAGATACGCTCCCTTCAACCTGTACCCAGTAAGTTTTTTCCAGTTTATGCCTGGGGTGACTTATTCTGGCTTGAAGTGCACCATTATTGGTCAGCACCAATAAACCTTCAGAATCTTTGTCAAGTCGTCCTGCTGGGTAAATATCCTTTATTTTAATGAAGTCGGCTAGGGTAGTATCCGCTTTCTCTCCGGTAAATTGACATAAGGTATTGAAAGGCTTGTTGAAAAGTACAACCAGTGTATCCTCTAGCTTTACTGAGGCTTTCTTTCTTGTCAGGCGACCACCAGCGTTATTGGAGCGCATTACATTGTTTTTGCTTGCACCTTTTCCTTGAAAAAGGCGACTGACTTTGTTTTGTCTAGGTGCACTATTCTTCTGAGATAGATTCTTTTTATTTTTGGCAGTCATGAGAAGGCGGCAAATTGACCAGGTTGAAGTACTAAGATGTTGTCTGAATTTTAATCTAAACTTTATCGAAATTGTAGCTAGATCAAGAAATGCTATGATTATTGCGCTATCGGCTAGGATTTCGAAGGCTTGATAGCGTATAATTCGCGCAACAAAAGAAAGGCACCTATTATTCAGCATACTGCGTTTTGCAGTATCCCACGTTGGCCAGGCAAGTTAACTTTCACTTATTCATAGTAATAAAATTAGGAATGTAAATGACTACTTCAAAGATTATCTATACCAAAACCGATGAAGCTCCAGCATTAGCAACATACTCACTTCTGCCTATCATTCAGGCGTTTACCAAAGCAGCGGGAGTAGAGGTAGAAACGAGAGATATTTCTCTGGCTGGTAGAATAATTGCTAACTTTCCTGATTTCTTATCTGAAGAGCAACAAATTTCTGATGCTCTAGCTGAGTTGGGAGAGCTTGCTAAGAAGCCTGAAGCAAATATTATTAAACTGCCTAATATCAGTGCGTCAATTCCACAATTGAAGGCGACCATCAAAGAATTACAGGACAAGGGCTTCAAATTACCAGATTACCCTGAAGAGCCTGCTAGCGATAAAGAGAAAGAGATTAAGGCTCGTTATGACAAGATCAAGGGCAGTGCTGTCAACCCCGTATTGCGTGAAGGTAACTCTGATAGACGTGCACCTGCATCTGTTAAAAATTATGCCAAGAAAAATCCACATTCTATGGGCGCCTGGGCAAATGATTCAAAGTCACATGTTGCCAGTATGTCTGTGGATGATTTCTACGGAAATGAGCAATCTGTAACGCTGGAAAGCGCTGATGACTTGAAAATTGAGTTACATGGTCAGAATGGTGACGTTGCAGTATTAAAAGAATCTACTCCTGTACTGGCTGGAGAGGTTATCGACTCGACTAAAATGAGTGTGAAAGCACTAAGGGCTTTCATCCAGAATGAAATCGCTGATGCGAAAAACAACGGAGTCCTATTCTCACTTCATATGAAAGCAACCATGATGAAGGTTTCAGATCCGATAATCTTCGGTCATGTCGTATCCGTGTTTTATAAAGAGATACTTGAAAAATATGCTGATGTAATCGAACAACTGGGAGTTGATGTTAACAACGGAATTGGAGATCTTTACACCAAGATTGCTTCATTACCCGAAGATAAACAGGCTTCAATCAAGGCTGATATTGATGCGCTCTACAATGACCGACCTGCGCTGGCAATGGTTGACTCTGATCGCGGCATTACTAATCTTCACGTTCCGTCTGATGTAATCGTTGATGCTTCTATGCCAGCAATGATTCGCGGATCAGGTCAAATGTGGAATGCTGAAGGAAAACAGCAGGATACTAAAGCAGTTATTCCAGATCGCTGTTATGCCGGGGTCTATCAGGAAACTATCGACTTTTGTAAGGAGAATGGCGCTTTTGATCCATCAACTATGGGGACAGTTCCAAATGTAGGCTTGATGGCTCAGAAAGCTGAAGAATATGGCTCTCATGACAAGACATTTGAGATTCCGTTTGATGGGACAGTCAAGGTCACTAATCAAGCCGGTGAAGTTTTGATGGAACATGCAGTTGAAACAGGCGATATCTGGCGTATGTGCCAGGTAAAAGATGCACCAATCAGAGACTGGGTCAAACTAGCCGTTACTCGAGCTCGTTTGAGTAATACTCCAGCAGTATTCTGGTTAAATGAAGAGCGCGCACACGATGCGGAATTAATTAAGAAGGTAAACCAATATCTTCCGCAACACGATACAAATGGACTTGAGATTCACATAATGTCGCCGGTTGAAGCTACTCGCTTTTCATTGAAAAGAATGAAGAACGGTGAAGATACAATTTCCGTTACCGGAAATGTACTTCGAGACTACCTGACCGATTTGTTCCCAATCCTTGAATTAGGTACTAGTGCGAAAATGCTATCTATCGTGCCGCTAATGAATGGTGGAGGGTTGTTTGAAACAGGAGCAGGTGGTTCGGCGCCTAAACATGTACAACAGTTTGAAAAAGAAAACCATTTACGCTGGGACTCTCTCGGTGAGTTTTTGGCTCTTGCAGCTTCGCTAGAGCATATGTCAAATACAACTGGGAATGCAAAAGCAAAAGTACTTGCTGACACCCTGGATTTAGCGACAGGAAAGTTTTTAGATAACAACAAATCGCCATCTCGAAAAGTTGGAGAATTGGATAATCGTGGTAGTCACTTTTATCTTTGCTCATATTGGGCTGAAGCTCTGGCTAATCAGCAAGAAGATTCTGAGTTAAAAGAAAGATTTGCCGATTTGGCGAATACACTATTAGAAAATGAATCCAGAATAATTGATGAGTTAAACTCCGTGCAGGGACAATCGATGGATATCGGCGGTTACTATATGCCGAATGAAGATTTAGCCTCAAAAGCAATGCGTCCTAGCCAAACACTAAATGCAGCTTTAACTGCACTTTAGAAAATTTGCTAAAATTGTTAAAAAGGCAGTGGCTTATTAAGTCGCTGCCTTTTTTGTTGTCGGAATGAATATTAGTTAATGACAAAGCTTCCTATTGGACTAATCCATTAGATCTCCTCAAAAATAAATGAAATCAGCAACAGCTTTATCAACCTGTGCGGAATTAGCTCAGTATAAAGCTTGGCAGAATCAGGTTTCTAATTTGTGCGTAGCAACATGAAAACTAGCTGGAGCGGTATAGCGATTAGTGATAGAAGAGAGTCGTACTTTTTGGGGTCGAACACGAAAATTGCGAGACATCGCAATAAGTGAATTACAGGTGCGAAACAGAGCCTAAACTGCAGGCCTATCGTTTCTAGCTTTCCGATTCGTCCAAAATTGAATTTACTGGAGAAATCGCTTGTGCATGTAATCCTTTGGGACCTTCACAAGTTTCGAAGGATACTTCTTGTCCCGCTTTAAGGCTTTTGTAGCCATCCATCTCTATGGTTGAATAATGAGCGAAGATGTCATCCCCACCATTATCAGGACGGATAAAGCCATAGCCTTTTGCGTTATTGAACCACTTAACTGTGCCTGTCGCCATTTTATACTCCTCTTAATTCCCTTACTCAGTGATAAACAACCGGCTAAACAGATGCCATTATCAGAATGAAGAAGCCATCGACTCAATCATCCTCTTACTTCAACTGTTACTACCCGATTAAGAGCGGTTCAATGAATCTCATAAAACCTAATTAATGTCAACCCTAATAGCGAAGTTTTATAAGCAACAATTTGTACTTGAGATTTGGTATTGAAAAAAGTCTGGTATGACCCCATACATGTCTCATAGAATAGAGATACGCGCCGATAATAATAGAAAGGCTGTTATTCCAAAGCTTTTTTTATAAATGAGGCATTTTTCAAACCTTTGACTAGAATTAAGATATGAGCGACGAGAATACTCGCGATAAAGAACATGGCGTTGCGGTCGCCGAAGCTAAACCGGAAATTAAACAACCGCGAATGTATAAAGTATTGTTGTTAAATGATGACTATACACCGATGGATTTTGTGGTTCAGGTACTGAGAAAGTTTTTCCACAAATCCACAGAGGCGGCGACAAAGGTAATGTTGCAAGTCCATTACGAAGGACAAGGGGTTGCTGGTATCTATACCGCCGAAATTGCAGAAACTAAAGTTGCTCAGGTGAATGATTTTTCCAGAGCACATGATCATCCTCTAATGTGTACAATGGAGGAGGAATGATGGAGAGTTTAACAGTAAGGATTGTTCGGCAATTTGTTCAACCAGTAGTAAATAAGGTGTGACCACGATGTTAAGTAAAGATTTAGAGTTAACCCTTAACCTGGCATTTACCGATGCTCGCGAAAAACGTCATGAATACATGACAGTAGAACACCTCCTTTTAGCTCTACTCGATAATGCTCATGCAGTTACTGTACTTAGAGCTTGTGGCGCTGATATTGAAGTGTTACACCGCCAGCTGGCCAATTTCATAGAAGAAACCAGTCACATACTACCTGAAGATGTTGGCGAGGTTGATACTCAGCCGACACTGGGATTTCAGAGAGTTTTACAGCGTGCTGTTTTCCATGTTCAATCATCTGGTAAAAAAGAGGTTACTGGAGCTAATATTCTGGTCGCTATATTCAGTGAACAGGAAAGTCAGGCTGTCTATTTCCTCCAACAGCAAGATATTTCAAGGCTGGACATCGTCAACTATATCTCCCATGGTATTTCAAAAATTCCAGGAGAGGAAGGCGAGCATGAAGGTCCGGAGTTTGATAATCCCGGGGAAGAACAGACAACTAAACAGCCCACGGCACTAGAAGCCTATACGGTTCATCTAAACCAAATGGCAAAGGATGGAAAGATTGATCCCCTCATTGGTCGCGATCTGGAGTTAGAAAGAACCATTCAGATTTTGTCCCGACGTCGCAAAAACAACCCTCTATTTGTTGGCGAAGCTGGTGTTGGTAAAACGGCAATCGCGGAAGGATTAGCAAAACGTATTGTTGATGAAGAAGTACCAAATGTTATAAAAGATTGTCATGTATATTCACTAGACCTCGGAGCTCTGCTTGCCGGTACAAAGTACAGAGGAGATTTTGAGAAAAGGTTAAAGGCTGTCCTCGCAGAATTAAAAGCGCAGGAACACGCGGTACTGTTCATCGATGAGATCCATACCATTATTGGTGCTGGAAGTGCTTCTGGCGGTGTGATGGATGCTTCAAATCTTATTAAGCCAATGTTGGCAAATGGTGAACTTAAGTGCATGGGATCCACCACATTCCAGGAATATCGCGGTATTTTTGAAAAAGACCGAGCTTTAGCTCGTAGGTTCCAGAAAGTCGATATTGAGGAACCAAGCGTCAGGGATACAATTGATATTCTGAAAGGATTAAAAAGTCGTTATGAAAAGCATCATGGCGTTTCCTATTCTGAGGCAGCATTGCAGTCTGCAGCCGAGCTGTCTGCTCGTTATATAAACGATCGTCATTTACCAGATAAAGCTATCGATGTAATCGATGAGGCTGGTGCTAATCGCCAATTAGTGGACTCTCAGGAAAGAGACAACAGAATATCAGTGAAAGATATCGAAAGCATTATTGCCAAAATGGCAAAAATTCCAGCAAAGACGGTTTCTACCTCAGATAAAAAATCTCTGGAAAACCTGGAACGCAATCTAAAAATGGTTGTATTTGGTCAGGATCAGGCAATAGAGACGCTAGCAAATGCAATAAAGCTTTCACGTTCTGGTCTTGGGTTAGAAGATAAACCTATTGGTAGTTTCCTGTTTGCCGGGCCAACAGGTGTTGGTAAAACAGAAGTGACAAAACAGCTTGCTCAAATCATGGGAATAGAATTCATTCGCTTTGATATGTCCGAGTATATGGAAGCTCACACGGTGTCTCGTTTGATTGGTGCTCCTCCAGGATATGTTGGCTATGATCAGGGCGGGTTATTAACTGAAGCTGTAACCAAACACCCTTATTCGGTTGTCCTTTTGGATGAAATCGAAAAAGCTCATAACGATGTGTATAACCTGTTATTGCAGGTTATGGATCACGGTACTCTTACCGATAACAATGGGCGAAAAGCAGACTTTAGAAATGTAATACTGGTCATGACTACCAATGCAGGTGCCGCTGAAATTGCCCGCCCGAGCATTGGTTTTAAAAAGCAGGATAACACTCAGGACAATCTTGATGTGATTAATCGAGTGTTTAGTCCAGAGTTTAGAAATAGACTTGATGCGATTGTTTGGTTTAAGTCTCTGGACATGAATGTCATATGTTCGGTCGTAGACAAGTTTATCGTTGAGCTTCAAAGCCAGCTGGATAAGAAAGGCGTGTCTCTGGAGGTAACTCAAGATGCGAGACATTGGTTAGCTGAACAGGGCTTTGATGCCACGATGGGAGCACGTCCTATGGCCAGAGTTATGCGTGAGAAGATTAAGAAAGAACTAGCAGAAGAGTTGCTCTTCGGTCGTCTGGCAAATGGTGGGCAAGTTGTTGTTGGTTTTGACAAGGATGCAGAGAAGTTAACTTTTCAGATATCGAAAAAACAAGAGATAGTGATTAAAAGTTAAACAATTCAAGGGGGCTTTTGTATTTAAAGGAAAGTTTCTAAGTAATAAAAAGCAGGCTTAATGCCTGCTTTTTATTACTAAATTTATTCTGTAATTAACTTGGCGCAAATCAAAACAGCGCAAAGGAGTTATCTGGCTCTGAACGTAATACGACCTTTAGTTAAGTCATAAGGTGTCATTTCGACAGTAACTTTGTCCCCAGTTAGAATCCTGATGTAGTTTTTTCGCATTTTTCCTGAAATGTGTGCGGTAACTACGTGACCATTTTCTAGCTCCACTCGGAACATAGTATTTGGTAAGGTTTCTAGAACCGTACCTTCTAATTCAATACAATCTTCTTTAGCCATACTCTCTTTAATCTGTTGAATGATAAAAACGCGCGTTATGATGCCTTAAATTTAAGCAATAATCAAAGCAAATTTCTGATTTTAGCTGATTTCCACCCATCGATTTTTAACAAAACACTCTAGAGGGCGATATTTACCTTTATAGGACATTTTGCTGCATTCTTTTATCCAATAGCCGAGATAAACATAGGGGAGCTTCAGTTGCTTTGCTCTTTCGATCAGTTTCAAGATAGCTAACTTGCCTAGACTGTAGGATTCCAGTGAGACATCGAAGTATGTGTAGACGGCTGATAGTCCGTCGTTGACCGTGTCAAATACACAACAGGCAGAAAGTTTACCGGTTTGTATATCTATGAAGTTAAGGTGATTGGTTTCTAACCAGTCACTGAGCAAAAATTCTTTAAACTGCTGTGGGCTGGTAGGGAACATGTCACCATCACGATGGCGAGCGCTGATGTATTGATCAAACAGTAAGTAATGCTTCTGATCAAATTTTGCAGGCTCGACGGATATATTAAACTTTCCTGCTTTTTTTAAAATTCTTTTTTCACTTCTGGAGTAAGAGTAGTGATCTACCGGAATACGAACAGAAATGCATGCCTGGCAATTATTGCACTGTGGTCTATAAATGTGCTCACCACTACGACGAAATCCCTGATTAATTAGAGCTGTGTAAAGCAAAGTATCTGCATGAATTTCCGGAGAAAGAAAAATTGTCTGGGATTTTTGCTCAATGAGATATGGGCAGTCATGTGGCGGTGTAATAAAGAAGCTTAATTGTGAAGGATTTATTGGACTGGTCATATCTCGCTTAATGAAAATTTGCTCGAACCAATAAAATAATAGCGGCTTTGTAGCAGCTTATCCAGTTAACTCGAACCTACTTATAGTTTTGAGCAAGTCTTATCATTGAAGATTAGTTGAGCCCAGTCCAGATTTTGTGTTCTCCATATCATTTGTTGTGAAGCGTGCGGATTTTTTTGTTGAAGTATTTTTAAGTATTGCTCTCTTGGAATGTTGATTGCACCCAGACTGGTCAGGTGCGGATTTTCAACCTGACAGTCGATAAGTTTGTAATCAAATTGCCAGAGATACTTGATCAGGCAAGAAAGGGCGATTTTAGAGCCATTGGAGATCTCGCTAAACATCGATTCGCCACAAAACACGCCATTGAAAGCAACTCCGTAAATCCCTCCGACTAGCTGCTTGTCTATCCATACTTCGAGCGAATGAGCGTACCCTAACTGGTGAAGCAATGAGTAGGCTTCAATCATTTCGTCGGTAATCCAGGTACCGTTGTCATCGCTCCGTGGAAGCGAACAACGCCTTATAACCTGGTCGAAATCCTGGTTGACTGTAATGATTGGTAGTTTTCGCTTGAGAGTTTGCTTAACACTTTTTTTAACTTTAAAACTGTCGATGTCAAACACGGTTCTAGGATTCGGTGACCACCAGAGAATAGGCTCTCCTTCAGAATACCAGGGGAAGATTCCATTTCTGTATGCATCTATTAAACGAGGAGGGGATAGATCAGCTCCAGCCGCCAACAAACCGTTTGGATCTTCCAACGCTTTATCTACGGGGGGAAATGGGCAATTGGTTGATAAATACGGCAACATCTAAATACTATGACCAAAACTGGGCTTTACGAGGAAAATTTAAAGCCTTCTATTTAATTATATCACTTTAATAAATACTTAAAGAAAAATTTAACTTATGAGCGTTTTCCTGTCGTTCCAAATGTTCAGGGATTGTTAGTAAAAAATAAGGCGCTTTACGCGCCTTAACTAGAAAATATAAATATTGGTTTATTATATCAGAATTCCATTTCGGGAATATCGCCTTCTATAATCAAGTTTCCAGCAGTTTTTTCCTTGATCTCATCCACTGAAACTCCCGGTGCTCTTTCTATCAAATAAAATGCGCCATTTCTGATTTCCATCACTGCCAGATCTGTAACGACTTTCCTAATACAATCAACACCAGTCAACGGAAGAGTACAACTCTCTAATAACTTTGAATTACCATGTTTGTCCGCATGAGTCATAGTAACGACAATGTTTTGCGCGCCGGCAACTAGATCCATAGCGCCACCCATTCCTTTTACTAATTTACCTGGGATCATATAAGAGGCAATATTTCCTTGCTGATCTACTTCAAAAGCGCCAAGGACAGTTAAGTCGACATGACCTCCTCGAATCATTGCAAAACTTTCGGCTGAGGAAAAAATTGATGCGCCTTTTATGGCGGTAACAGTTTCTTTGCCTGCATTAATCATATCCGCATCAACCTGGTCCTCAGTTGGATAGGGGCCCATCCCAAGCAAACCGTTTTCAGACTGTAGCATAACTTCAATTCCGTCAGGCACATAGTTGGCGACGAGCGTTGGAATACCGATGCCAAGATTAACATAATAACCATCTTTTAACTCTTGAGCGACACGCTTTGCAATTTGTTCTCTAGTTAAAGCCATTGTTATTCTCCTTATGATTTAGCCAGAGTTAGTCTTTCAATGCGTTTTTCAAAACTGCCTTGAATGACTCTATCAACGTAGATACCAGGAGTATGGATTTCGGTTGGCTTTAACTCACCGACTTCCACAATCTCTTCAACTTCAACAACCGTAATTTTTCCTGCTGTAGCAGCCATAGGGTTAAAATTCATTGCTGTATCGCGATAAACAAGATTACCTGTTTTGTCTGCCTTCCATGCTCGAATGATTGCGAAATCACCAGTTATAGATTCTTCGAGAATATAATGACGACCATTAAATTCCCTCGATTCTTTACCTTCTGCTACAGGCGTCCCGTAACCGGTTGCAGTGTAGAAAGCAGGAATTCCTGCTCCACCGGCGCGCATTTTCTCCGCTAAAGTACCTTGAGGAGTTAATTCAACTTCAAGTTCACCTGAAAGAAATTGTCTTTCAAATTCCGCATTTTCGCCAACATAAGAGGAAATCATTTTCTTAATCTGCTTGTCTTGTAAGAGCAGACCTAAACCGAAATCATCAACGCCACAGTTATTTGAAACGAAAGTCAGTTCTCTTGTTTGCATCTTTTTTATTTGTGCAATGAGTCCTTCAGGAATTCCACACAGTCCAAAGCCTCCGGCAATTACGGTCATGCCGTCTTCGAGTCCTTGCATTGCCTCTTCGTAACTTGAGACGACCTTGTTAAAGCCGGCCATAAGATACTCCTCTATATTGTTCTTTTGATTAAAAAGATTGTGTTAATATTTAAAATTGATTACACGCTTGTCGAGCTGAGCTCTTAGTTTTTATTTTGCGCCAGCAAGGCATTTGCAACTTTAGAATTGTTTGTTCGTTTCAAAAAGTTACTAATATAATCTCCAGCCGCTACCAATTTATTCAAATCGATACCACTATTCATGCCAAGCCCGTTAAGCATATAAACGACATCTTCTGTTGCGACATTACCTGATGCGCCTTTTGCATAAGGACAGCCTCCAAGACCGGCAACAGATGAATCAATACTACGCACGCCCATTTCCAGTGCGGCGTATATATTAGCTAAAGCCTGACCATATGTATCGTGAAAATGAACTGCGAGATGATTTATTGGAATCAAATTTTTGATAGATTCGATCAAACTTTTAGTTTTTCCAGGGGTGCCGACGCCGACCGTGTCTCCTAGAGATATTTCATAGCTACCTGATTCATAGAGCTTTTGAGCAACTTTGGCGACTTTGTTAACCTCAATTTCGCCTTCATAAGGGCAGCCAAGTACACAAGATACATAACCACGAACACGTATTCCTAATGACTGGGCTTTTTCAAAAATGGGTTTAAAGCGTTCAATGCTTTCGTCGATGGAACAATTAATGTTTTTTTGTGAGAAGCTTTCTGAAGCGGCCGCAAATACAGCAACTTCCTTAGCACCTGCGGCAACAGCATTTTCGAAGCCTTTCATATTGGGCGTGAGTACCGGAAAGCTTATATCGCTATTTTTAGGTAGTTGTTCCAGGACTTCCTTATGATCCGCCATTTGTGGAACCCATTTGGGCGAAACAAAACTGGTCGCTTCAATCGACTTAAGTCCGCTCGCGGCTAAACGATTAATTAACTCTAGTTTAACTTCAGTCGGAACCGGGGTAGCTTCATTCTGTAACCCGTCACGTACTCCAACTTCAATTATTTTCACCTGTTCAGTCATAATTCCGAAGCCTTTTATAGATTTATTACACCAATTATTCTTCTTCAAACGCAATTAATTCAGCGCCTTCGTCGACCAGATCTCCGACTTGATAGAGGACTTCAGCAATTACTGTATCTTTATGAGCTTTGATAGTGTGTTCCATTTTCATTGCTTCCATCACGATGAGCGCTTGTCCTTCTTCAACGCTATCGCCCTTACTAACCAAAACATCAATTACAGTGCCAGGCATTGGAGCGGTTAGGTTCGCTTGAGAATCTGAATCCAGATTCACCAGTGAGTTGTCCTTGATTTCGATTTCCCAGGAACGAGCGTTTTTAAATAGAACTAAACCATTTTCCTGCTCAGCTAAAGAAACAGTTGATTTATGTCCATCAAGATCGAGTTGAAGTTTATTGCCTTTTAACTCGCCGCAAACCTTTAATTCCTTCCCATCTAATTCAAGCAAAAAATGACCGTTTCTAAAGTGAGCGGTGATTAAGTAATGTTGTCCCTGGAATACAAGCTCAACGATATGGTGATTGTCTTCATTTAGTCGCCAGCCGCTACTTTCATTCCATGGAGAGTAGGGATCGGCTTCATCAAAAGTGTTTTGTGAAGACTGTTTTATCATAACGTATAAAGTAGCTGCGGCAATAATATCGTCGCTAAGGCTTGGATCACTGGTGGTTAGCTCTTCACCATGCTTATCGAGGAAATGAGTATCCAGATCGGCCTGAATAAAATCATCATTACTTGCTAGTTGATGTAAAAATTCGATATTGGTTGTTAAACCTGCAACGTGGAAGTCACTCAAAGCACCACGCAGACGGGCGAGAGCGCTGTTTCTATCTGAATCCCATACGATCAGTTTCGCGATCATCGGATCGTAATAAACGCTGACTGTGTCGCCGGAAACGATACCTGAATCAACTCGAACATTAGCATTAGTTACAGGCAAGCCCATATAATTGATTTTACCTGTAGCAGGTAAGAAGTCATTAGTTGGATCTTCTGCATAAATTCGAGCTTCAAATGCGTGGCCATTGATTTCCAACTGGTCCTGCGATAGTGGTAGTGTAAGACCATTGGCGACAACAATCTGCCATTCAACCAGGTCGAGACCTGTGATCATTTCTGTTACCGGGTGCTCAACTTGAAGGCGGGTATTCATTTCCATAAAATAGAAAGAGCCATCTTCGTCGTACAAAAACTCAACCGTACCTGCACCAGTGTAACCAATTGCTTTTGCGGCAGTAATAGCAACTTGTCCCATAGCTTCACGAGTATCTTCGCTAAGCCCTGGAGCAGGAGCTTCTTCAATTACTTTTTGATGACGACGCTGTACACTGCAATCTCTTTCAAACAGATGAACAGCGTTTCCATGAGAATCTGCAAAAACCTGTATTTCAACATGGCGAGGTTTAGTTAGATATTTTTCTATGAGAACTTTGTCATCACCAAATGACGAAATAGCTTCACGCTTACAGGATTCAAGCGACTCTATGAACTGCTCGCTACTTTCGACAACGCGCATACCCTTACCGCCGCCGCCTGCTGTAGCTTTGATGAGAAGAGGGTAACCTATTTTATCCGCTTCCTGCTGTAACAAGTCTGCCGACTGGTCATCACCATGATACCCTTGTACCAATGGCACTCCAGCGTCAGCCATAATCGATTTGGCTTCACTCTTTGAGCCCATTGCCTCAATCGCTGAAACCGGAGGGCCAACAAAAATGATGTTATTTTCGCTACATTTGCGACAAAAATCAGCGTTCTCGGATAGAAAGCCGTAACCGGGATGAACTGCGTTAGCGCCGGACTTTTTGGCAATATTAATAATCGTATCGACTTTAAGGTAGCTATCCTTCGCCGCAGATCCACCAATATGCCAGGCTTCATCGGCTAACTTTACATGCTGCGCATCTTTATCTGCGTCCGAATAAACTGCGACACATTCGATACCCATTCTTTGCGCTGTTCTGATGACACGACAGGCAATTTCTCCACGATTTGCAATTAGTAGCTTATGTATACTCATTTGAGCCATTTTTTTATTCCTAATAATTCGATTCTTATCCTAAAATTCGATAATTTTCTCAGCGAGTTACAGGTCCAGACCTTTCCAGTTAGCAGGACGCTTTTCAAGGAATGCTGTAATTCCTTCACGGCCTTCCTGTGAAGCTCGAATATCCGCAATTCTCTGTGCGGTTTCCCGAATAAGATCTTCGTTAATCGGTTGGTTATGAACAAAATTAATCAGCTTTTTTGCTTGATAGACAGCATTCGGTCCATTGGCAATTAGCCCGGATAAAAATGACTGACATTTCTGCTCGAAGTCTTCCAACGAGTAAATTGTATGAATCAGGCCCATGTGTTTCGCTTCTTCGGCGTTAAAGCGTTCTGCTGTTGCAAAGTAACGTTTTGCATTTCGTTCGCCGATTGCTTTTACTACATAGGGTGAAATAACCGCGGGAATTAACCCAAGTTTTACTTCAGATAAACAAAACTGTGCTTTTTCGCTCGCCAGCGCTATATCACAGCAGGCAACTAAACCGACACCACCGCCGAAAGCCGCGCCTTGAACCAGAGCAACAGTTGTTTTACTACAATCGTGCAGGGTTTGCATCAAGCTGGCAAGCTGTAGTGAATCCTGATAATTTTGCTCCCAGCTATAACCGGCCATTTTTTTCATCCAGTTCAAATCAGCGCCAGCAGAAAAACTTTTTCCTTTAGCGGCTAACACAATCACTCTGATCTCTTTATCCGAGTCAACTTTTTGGATAGTTTTGACTAATTCAGCTATCAGCTTGTCATCAAAAGCATTGTGAAGTTCTGCTCGATTCATGGTAATGGTTGCTATACCATTGCTATTTTTTTCGACTAATAAATTTGCTTCTGACATATCTTTTGTCCTGATATTTTCTACAAAAACACAATGCACTCATTTAGCATGTGTTATTGGAATCATTATCTTTTTATTACTTATTACTTATTACTTGAAAGCTACATTCTAAATACGCCAAACCTGGTTTCTTCAACCGGAGCATTTAAGGTCGATGAAAGTCCAAGCCCCAGAACCTGACGCGTATCAGCCGGATCGATAATGCCATCATCCCAAAGTCTGGCACTGGCGTAGTAGGGGTGACCCTGAGTCTCATACATCTCTTGAATGGGAGCTTTAAACTTTGCTTCATCTTCAGCAGACCATTCGACGCCTTTACGATCAAAATTATCTCTTTTAACCTGAGCCAGAACATTTGCAGCCTGTTCTCCACCCATTACCGAAATTCGTGCATTTGGCCACATCCAGAGAAAACGCGGACTATAGGCGCGTCCACACATTCCATAGTTTCCTGCGCCAAAACTTCCGCCAACAATTACCGTAAATTTAGGAACCTTTGCACAAGCCACAGCGGTTACCATTTTGGCGCCGTTTTTAGCGATACCTGAATTTTCATATTTGCGACCAACCATAAATCCGGTGATATTCTGCAGAAATACCAGCGGGATATTTCGCTGACAGCAAAGCTCAATAAAGTGTGCGCCTTTTAGTGCTGATTCAGAAAAGAGGATACCGTTATTAGCGATAATGCCGACAGGGTAACCCCAAATTCTAGCAAATCCACAAACTAGTGTGTTGCCGTAAAGAGGTTTGAATTCGTCAAACTCACTACCGTCGACAACGCGCGCGATAATTTCACGAATATCAAAGGGCTTTCGCGAGTCAGTTGGAATAATGCCGTAAATTTCCTCTTTCGGGTAAAGCGGTTGAACCGGCTTTTTAATATCCCAGGGCATGTGTTTACTTTTGTTCAAACGAGAAACAACGTTTCGTGTAAGTGCTAAAGCATGCTTATCATCTTGTGCGTAATGATCCGTTACGCCGGAAATTTTACAGTGAACATCCGCACCACCAAGATCTTCTGCGCTTACTTCTTCACCGGTTGCAGCTTTTACCAAGGGTGGTCCGCCGAGAAAAATAGTACCTTGTTCTTTAACGATGATACT
This sequence comes from Aliikangiella sp. G2MR2-5, assembly GCF_015687155.1. GTDB lineage: Bacteria > Pseudomonadota > Gammaproteobacteria > Enterobacterales > Kangiellaceae > Aliikangiella. Next base: position 1,165,918 of record NZ_JADPQF010000001.1, read on the forward strand.
TTCATCAGCCATTGCCGGAACATAAGCGCCACCCGCAGTACAGCTTCCCATAACCACCGCAATTTGAGCGATTCCTTTTGAAGAAAGATTCGCTTGATTGAAAAAAATTCGTCCGAAATGATCGCGGTCCGGAAAAACCTGATCTTGTTGAGGCAAGTTCGCACCGCCGGAATCAACGAGATAGATACAAGGCAAATGATTTTGTTCCGCGATCTCCTGAGCCCTCAAGTGTTTTTTTACCGTTTCTGGAAAATAGGTCCCGCCTTTTACTGTTGCATCGTTAGCGACAATGACACATTCCTGACCATTAACTCGGCCTATACCGGTAATAATGCCTGCTGCCGGAACCTGATCATCATACATTCCGTAGGCAGCAAATTGAGAAAACTCTAGAAAAGGGGAGCCAACATCTAAAAGCTGACGAATCCTTTCTCTTGGTAATAGCTTTCCGCGGCTGGTATGTTTGTCTTGTCTCTCTTGACCACCGCCTTGTGCGATACGTTGCATTTTATCTTTCAGGTCATCTACCAGTGATTGCATCTGTTCTGCGTTCGCCTGAAAGTCACCGCTTCGCGCGTTTAACTTTGATTTTATTGCTGGCATAGTTTTATCCGTACAATTTTTATTAGTAGAGTATTAATGCAATCGACTATTTAGTATTACGTTTGCATAAGACTCAAATTTTAGCACTGAAATTATTTTTTGTTCCTTAGCCACTAAGGGAGAAATATATCCTCGATAACAGAGCAAAAAATCATTGCTCATTCATTACCGAACGACTGATAACCAGTTTTTGGACTTCGCTAGTTCCTTCATAAATCTGGCAAATTCGAACATCTCGATAATATTTCTCGACAGGGAAGTCTCTCAGGTAACCATATCCCCCGAATACCTGAATGGCATCGGAGCAGATTTTTTCAGCCGCCTCTGATGCAAAAAGTTTTGCCATTGAGGCTTCTTTTAAACAGGGCTTGCCGGCATCTTTCAATCTGGCTGCGTTGTGAACCATTAGGCGAGCGGCTTCCAGCTGTGTTGCCATATCGGCGATCTTAAATCCAATTGCCTGATGCATATGAATCGGCTTACCGAAAGCTTCTCGTTCTTCTGCGTATTGCTTTGCTGCTTCCAAAGCAGCGCGGGCGATACCAACGCACTGCGCTGCAATACCAATTCGTCCGCCTTCCAATCCGGAAAGGGCGATCTTGTATCCTTCGCCTTCCTTACCTAAAAGGTATTCTTTCGGAATGACGCAATCTTCAAAAACAATCTGTGCTGTATCCGATGCGTGCTGCCCCATCTTTTCTTCAATGTTAGCTACAATATAACCTTTGGTATCTGTCGGGACGATAAATGCGGAAATGCCTTTTTTACCGGCGTCAGGATCGGTCACAGCAAAAACAATGGCTACGTCTGCATGTTTACCTGAAGTGATAAACTGTTTAACGCCATTAATGATATAGTTATCACCATCCTTAACAGCCTTAGTTCTCAGATCAGAAGCATCAGATCCTGCATGAGGCTCGGTCAGACAAAAAGCTGCGAGTTTTTCTCCGGCAGCCAGCGGCTTCAAAAACTTCTCTTTCTGTTCGTCGTTACCAAAATTTAAAATTGGCATACAACCAACAGAGTTGGTTACGCTGATTACTGTTGAGCAGGCCGCATCGCCAGCAGCAATTTCTTCAAGAACCAAAGCAGTAGAAAAATATCCGATGTTGCATCCGTTCCACTCTTCAGGCACCAGCATTCCATAGAAACCTAGGTCACCCAGACCTTGAAGTGCTTCGGCCGGAAAGGTTTTGTTTTTATCCCATTCGGCGGCATTAGGCGCGATAACTTCTTGCACATATTGATGCGCAGCGTCTTTTATCATCGATTGTTCTTCGGTTAGCAACATAAATGATTCTCTTTGATTAAAGTCTTTGATTCGTACACTACTGAAAAATATCAGAGTGTTTTAAAATTCTAAAATAAATACTCAGCTTGATTTCAAAAGCCTTCTCTACAGAAAAGGCTTCAAAAATTAGCTAATAAAATTGCAAAAATTAAATTAGTTCAATCGCCATTGCAGTTGCTTCACCACCGCCGATACAAAGTGATGCAACACCTTTTGACTTGCCATACTTTTTGAGAGCGGCAATCAAGGTAACCAGAATACGAGTTCCGCTGGTTCCGATAGGATGACCTAAAGCACAAGCGCCACCGTGTACGTTAACTTTGGCCGGATCCAGTTCAAGATCTTTAATCGCTGCCATAGTGACAACTGCAAAAGCTTCATTAATTTCAAAGAGGTCTACATCATTAACTGACCATTCAACTTTTTCGAGTAGATTTTTAACCGCAGTTACCGGCGCAATAGTAAATTCGGCTGGCTTACGAGCGTGAGTCGAGTGTCCGACAATTTTCGCTAAAGGTTTCAAGCCACGTTTCTCAGCTTCTGATTGACGCATCAGGACTACTGCTGCTGCACCATCAGAAATTGAAGAAGCGTTTGCAGCGGTAACTGTCCCGTCTTTTTTGAAAGCAGGGCGCAATTGTGGGATCTTGTCTGGACGACCTTTCAGTGGCTGCTCGTCATTTTCAACCAACAAATCGCCTTTACGTGATTTGATAGAAACTGGTACGATTTCCTCTTTGAAAGAGCCATTCTCAACAGCTTCTTTTGCTCTTGCTAACGAGGTGATAGCAAATTCATCCTGTTGCTCACGAGAGAAAGAATAACTGTCAGCGCAAGACTCGGCAAAAACGCCCATAGCTTTACCTTCGTAGGCATCTTCCAATCCGTCGAATGCCATGTGGTCAAGCGCTTGAACGTGACCAAAACGATAGCCGACACGTGCTTTTGGTAACATATGCGGTGCATTGCTCATGCTTTCCATACCACCGGCTACCATTACAGAATTTGTCCCTGCTGTTAGCAGGTCGTTTGCTAACATCACTGATTTCATGCCGGAGCCGCAAACTTTGTTAATGGTGGTACAACCGGCAGAAAGAGGCAAGTCTGCACTTAAAGCAGCTTGGCGAGCTGGAGCTTGACCTAAAGCCGCAGGAAGTACGCAGCCCATGATAACTTCTTCAACGTCTTCGCCTGAAATGCCCGCACGCTCTACCGCGGCTTTTATAGCCGTCGCGCCCAGCTCGGTAGTTTTCAGTGAAGAAAGTTCACCCATAAAACCGCCCATTGGAGTACGCGCCATACCAACAATTACAATTGGATCCTGAGACATAATAATTTCCTCAATTTCGATAATATTTATTAATAGATTAGGAGACAAAAACTGGTGCCGTCATAATAGCCCTGATAGCACAGATTTAACATCGTCTCCGGCTTCTTTTGAATCAATATAAAGAACCATTCTTAAAATGGCTCTTTAATTTATCTTGCGATAGACGAATTATCTGGTTTCGTTAAACAACTCGCGGCCAATCAGCATGCGTCGAACTTCTGAAGTACCGGCGCCAATTTCGTAAAGCTTGGCATCGCGGAGTAAACGTCCGGTAGCAAATTCATTAATGTAGCCGTTGCCACCGAGACACTGAATCGCTTCAAGCGCCATTTGGGTTGCTTTTTCGGCAGAGTAGAGGATAACTCCAGCCGCATCTTTACGGGTTGTTTCGCCTCTGTCACATGCCATGGCAACGTTATACACGTATGACTTACAGGCGTTCATGGTGGTGTACATATCTGCCAGTTTGCCTTGCATTAACTGGAACTCACCTATGGCTTTACCAAATTGCTTACGCTCGTGAATATAAGGAACAACAATATCCATACAGGCTTGCATAATACCGGTTGGGCCACCGGATAAAACAACGCGCTCATAGTCCAGACCGCTCATTAAAACGGCAACGCCGCCGTTAATTTCGCCCAGTACATTTTCCTTAGGTACGATGCAGTCATCGAAAACCAGTTCACAGGTGTTAGAGCCGCGCATGCCCAGTTTGTCCAGTTTTTGCGCAGTTGAAAAGCCTTCAAATTCTTTTTCGATAATAAAAGCGGTAATACCGCGCGAGCCGGCTTGCGGATCGGTTTTGGCGTATACAATGAGAACATTCGCGTCAGGACCATTGGTGATCCACATTTTATTACCATTAAGTAAGAAATGGTCGCCTTTATCTTCAGCTTTTAAACGCATGCCGACAACGTCAGAACCTGCGCCAGGCTCACTCATGGCCAGAGCGCCAATGTGTTCACCGCTGCAGAGCTTTGGAAGATATTTACTTTTTTGTTCGTGAGTACCATTTTTACGAAGCTGATTCAGACAAAGATTTGAATGCGCTCCATAGCTTAGGCCAATACTCGCAGAAGCGCGGCTTATTTCTTCCATCGCAACGACGTGTTCAAGATAACCCAGTCCGGACCCGCCGAATTCTTCTTCTACCGTCATACCTAACAGACCCATTTCGCCAAGTTTTGGCCAAAGGTCATTAGGAAATTCGTTTTCCTGATCAACGCGCTCAGCAATAGGAGCGATTTCCTTTGCTGCAAATGCGCGAACCGTATCGCGGATCATATCTGCAGTTTCACCAAGGTTGAAATTTAAGCCTGAATACATGGTGTTCCTCTATTATTGGTTTAGTCGTGCTTCCAGTCGGTCCAGTTCGGCCAACATGGTTTTTATGTCTTGTTGTTGTTGAAACAGGGCTTCGCGACGCTCTTCGATTTTAGTCAGAAGAAACTCGGTCTGTTTTTCTTCGCCGCCGCTTGGCTCGTCATACATACTGATAATTTCGCGGATTTCAGACAGGGAAAAGCCGATGCGCTTTCCACGCAAAATCAGCTGCAAGCGTATGCGATCACCCTTGCGATAGATGCGTTGGGAGCCATTTCTTTCGGGAGAAATCAGCTTTTCATCTTCGTAATGGCGAATAGAGCGGGGTGTTATCCCGAATTCTTTAGCGAGGTCGCTAATGCTGTATGTGGTATCTATATCGTTCATGGGAGTATTTTAGTTGCCCTTTACGTTAACGTAAAGCTCTGTGGTGAGATATCTATATGGTTAGACCAGATTAAAACTTGAGCGATGGTGAGAATCCACATTAATTACAATCCATAACCTATTGTAATTGTGATATTTATTAATGTACTAAGATTGACCTACTGGTCATTGGCACGAGAAAATCGTCTGCTAATAGGTTTTATTCTGGTTGTGATGAGTCATTTCCAAAGTTAATTTCTACTTAAAATTGGCTTCTTATGTAGACGGCAAAAAGATTATCTCTATTTGAAAAAAGCGATTGAACTTGAGGCCCGCCATATAATGTAAGTTCAAGCAGGCCTGGAATGAAACTTTATCTGGAAAGAACCACTTCACCATTTTTGATAACTGTTTTACAAGGGTTTCCTCCAATTCGATAAACCAGCTCTGCAGGTGAATCAATATCCCAGATAACCAGATCCGCCTGTTTACCTTCCTCAATGCTACCAACTCTATCATCACGATTGAGCGCTTTTGCCGCATTGATAGTTGTTCCCTTTAATGCTTCTAGCGGGGTGAGTTTAAAAAAGGTCGCGGCCATATTCATGACTAACAGAAGTGACAGGCAAGGGGAGCTTCCAGGGTTTGAGTCGGTTGCAATGGCGATAGGAACTTGTTGCTGTCGTAACGCTTCGATAGGGGGCAGTTTGGTTTCACTGAGGAAATAGAAGGCGCCAGGTAGCAGGGTGGCGACAACGTCTTTTTCTTTGAGTTTGGCGACATCTTCGGGATTTAAAAATTCAAGATGATCAACCGACCAGGCGTCGAACTCGCAGGCCAGTCTTGAACCGCCCAGATCAGAAAGTTGTTCAGCGTGCAGCTTAACCGGTAAATCCAGACTTTTAGCTTTTTCAAAAACACGACGAGTCTGTGCTTCGCTAAATCCTATCCCTTCACAAAATGCATCAACACAATCTATCAAGCCTTTTTCTGCCAGTACCGGCATCATGGTTTCACAAACCAGTTCAATGTAATCGTCAGCTTTGTCTTTATATTCGACAGGTACAGCGTGCGCGCCGAGAAAGGTTTTGCTGACTTCAACAGGCGAGAAGTCTTCTAGTTCCTTGGCAATTTCGAGCATTTTTTGCTCGGTTTCAAGATCCAGGCCATAACCAGACTTAATTTCGACCGTTGTTACGCCCTCGTCAATCAGGTAGCTAAGACGTTTGGCGGCTAAATTAAATAGCTCTTTCTTACCAGTTTCCCGAGTTGCTTTTACGGTAGAGACAATTCCACCACCCGCTTTAGCGATTTCTTCATAACTGGCTCCTTCGAGGCGCATTTCAAATTCATTTGCCCGATTTCCGCCGTACACCAGGTGAGTATGACAATCAATCAAGCCGGGGGTCATCCATTTTCCCTGACCATCAATCGCTTCTTCAGTTTCCAGCTCGCCAGCGGCTTCAGTGATATTGGGAATGATTTTGGCGATTTTCCCGTCTTTAATACAAATGCCAGCATTCTTAATCACGCCGTAACTGTCGTCACTATCATTTATAGTGGCCAGATTAATATTGTGGATCACAAGGTCATAGACAATCGACATAGTCTGCTTTATTACCTAAATACTTGGGGCAGATTTCAATCGGTTATACCAGCTGAATTCTGCTTGATATTTGACTACTCGCTGGGTATCGTTGCCATCTTATTTGGCAAGATAACCCGACGGTTTGAAAGAAAGTGAAATTATACGCAGAAAAGGTTTTGGTTGAAAACCAATGGTTGAAGAATCAGTCCATATCGATTGACAATAAAGGGGTTATTACGGCAATTGAACCCGGAATGGCCGACGGTGCTGAAATAATAGAAGGAGCCGTAATCCCGGGCATGGTCAACTGCCACTCGCACGCCTTTCAGCGCGCCTTCGCCGGATTCTCCGAGTACCGTGCTAATGAAGCCGATAGTTTCTGGAGTTGGCGGGATATCATGTACCGCTTTGTTGCCAAAATGTCACCGGCGGACGCTCATATAGTCGCCAGATATCTTTATCTTGAAATGTTGAAAGCCGGATATACCAGTGTTGCCGAATTTCATTACCTGCATCATCAGGTGGGCGGCAAGTTTTACGATAATCCTGCCGAGATGTCGGAGCAGGTGATTAATGCAGCAAAAAGCGCCGGGATAGCAATTACCCATTTACCGGTTTTATATACCTACGCGGGTTTTGGTAAGCAAGCTCCTAGCGAAGGGCAGGGACGTTTTATTCATCAGCTGGATCAGTATCAGCAATTAATAGAAACCTTGTTCGACAGCTATCGTTCCGATCCACAAGTGCAAATCGGAGTGGCGCCACACTCATTGCGCGCTGTAAGTGAAAATCAGCTAAAAGCTTTGGTTCCTTTTATCCACAATCTGGATGCTAATGCGCCAATTCATATCCACATAGCTGAGCAATTAAAGGAAGTCGAAGATTGTATTGATTTCTACAAGCAACGCCCTGTTGAATGGTTATTGAACAATGTCGAAATGGACAAGAACTGGTGTCTTATCCACGCAACGCATTTAACTGATGAAGAAGTTTCCCGACTGGCAAAGAGTCCTGCGGTTGCCGGTATATGCCCGACGACTGAAGCAAACCTCGGCGACGGCATTTACCCAACAAAAGACTTTATGGCTCAGGGGGGTAAAGTTGCGATTGGTTCTGACTCTCACATAGCGGTTAATGTTGCCGATGAATTGAGAACTCTGGAATACGGTCAAAGGTTGACCAGCCATCAACGAGCGGTATTAACCGGGGAAGACTCATCATCAGTAGGTCAGTACCTTTATTCCCATTGTGCAAGAGAGGGTGCTAAAACGGTAAATCAAAATGTTGGTGAAATCGCAGCTGGAAAACAGGCGAACCTGGTTGTTCTGGATAGCAATCACCCGACTTTATTCTTAAAAGAAGAGAGCTTTATTCTTGATGCCGCGATTTTCGCCTGTGATAGCTTACCAGTGAAGGATGTTATGGTCAGTGGGCAATGGAAAATTATCGATGGTAATCATACTGATGAAGCGACTATAGTTAATGATTATTTACAAGTGATCAAGAAGCTTACTCAATAAACGATCTGTCAGTATTTTGGAGATAGTTTATGACTAAAATTGGATGCTCGACTTTTTTATTGTAAAGGTATTATTAGCCTCATCCTTTGAATTTTGTGATTTACTATCGCTCTGAGTTTCAGGAGCGAGGTAAACTCCCAATGAATTTGATTTTTTAAAATTATTATCTCGTTCTCAATAGCCTACAAATTAGATTTGAACAGAATGAATAAATTTGTTTTTAGGGTTTCGTTTGTTTTTATTTTATTCCTTACAGCTTGTACAGAGTTAGTAAAAACTAGTTTAGTAGCCAAGAAGAGTTCAAGTGCCATATCAACGATAACAGGTGGTAGAGCAAATTTACGTTATGCAGAAACCATAGAAGAATATAAGGTACAGATTTTTGAGATTTATAAATTGAATCTCAGCACTAACCCAGGATTAAAAGGGAGAATAGAATTTATTATCCATGTTTTAGAAAATGGCCTTGTTACAAGTTGTGTACCAAAAGTCAAAGATAAACAAATGAAAGTAACAGCCGAAAAAATTTGTGGAATTATTCAGGAAATGAACTTTGGGAATGGAGAGGAGTTTGATTTATCGTATATTATGAATTTTTTCCCAAATTAGCAATGATGTCTATTCTAGAGCTTAAGTGATTACCGAAATGAATAGCTGTTTAGCAGGAATTTCCGATAAAGCAGGGGCTTTTTATTTTGATTGAACTAATAGTAGGAACCAACTCGACCTGGTCTCTTAGAGCATGGATTTGCGCGCAATTAGTCGATGTTTCTGTAGAGGTTATTGTTATTAATCTAGAGCGTAACGATGCAAAGTTACAGCTTTCAAAATTAACACCTTCAGAAAAAGTCCCATGTTTGAAAGTTGACAATGTTTCCATACACGATTCTTTGTCCATCGCTGAATATTTTTAGGAGCTTTCGAGTGGACAACTCTATCCGCAGGATAATAGTCAAAGCGCTTTATCAAGAAGTTTCTGTGCCGAGTTACATTCCGGCTTTTTAAAATCAGGACATTGTGTCCCTTTAGTACTGGTTCCGTAGAACCAGTAAAGATCTTTTCACAAGATCTCGTAAACGAATTAAAAAGAATAGAGTCTATTTTTAATAATGCAAAGCTCCCATTTATGTTTGAACGCCCGAGTGCGGTTGACGCTTTCTATTCCATTCTCGCATATAGGCTAGATTTGTATGGTATTCGATTGAAAGGCAAGGCTGGCGAATATCAACAATGCCTTCTTGACTGGCCTTTATTAATTGATGCTATTTCTACTTGTCAAGAATGGGACAAAATATAACACGAACTTTCTCTATGGTTTTGACTAAAATCTTGAAAGGTCAGAAACCTCATTTTTTAGATTCAAACTATAAAAAACGAGTTCAATTAGCCACCTAAAAATACTGGGGGTAAAACTCTCCATTACACAAGGTTCAGAAGTTCTAGTGCTCAGATTTGAAGAGTGGAGAGGAAATAAAAAATCCGCAAACGTGAGAAATGGCTCAAGTGTTCAAAAATTTTGACATATGCATCCATCGACGGAATAACAATAAAGCTGCCGTTGAGAGACCTGCAATTAATCCAATCCAATAACCGCTTGCCTGCATCTGATAATTTTCTGCCAGCAAATAACCTACCGGAAAACCAACTAGCCAGTAAGAAACTGCAGTAATTATCATTGGGATTTTCGTATCTTTTACACCACGCAACGCTCCGGCAGAAGAAACCTGTAGTGCATCCGAAAATTGAAAGATCGCTGCAAAGAAAAGCAAGCTCACTGCGATATCAGAGACTCTAATATCGCTTGTATAAAATCCAACCAGTAATGCAGGGATGACGACCATAGTTGTCGCTGAAAATCCGGAAATTAACGCTGAAGTACCGATACCAGTAAAACCAGCCAGTTGAGTTTTTAGGGGGTCTTTCTTACCTGCGAAATATCCGACACGCGCGGTAATTGCCTGAGAAATGCCCAGTGGGATCATAAAACTGATAGAAGCAATATTAACTGCTATCTGATGGGCGCCCATTACTTCGGTTGGATATCTTGCGATCATCAAAGAGACAGCAGCAAACATGGTTATTTCAAAGCCTAAAGTAATTGCCATCGGAAATCCAAGCTTTAGTACGTCTTTAATTTCATGCCAGCCCGGTAATGTTTTATGTGTAAAGATCTCCAGATTTTTATATTTGGGAGTGAAAGCAGTATAAAGCCAAAGACCTATACACATCATGGTCCAAACGAGACTGGTTGCGTAGCCAACACCGACTGCACCCATTTCCTCTACATGAAAAATGCCCATGAACGTACCACCATACATAAACCAGTAGTTAAAAACGATATTAAAGGGAATGGATATGAGCGTCGCTATCATGATAGCTGTTGTCGAAAATAGTCCTTCATTACAAAAGCGTAGGGCAAGGAATATTAAAAGGCCGGGCATCCCCCAAACAGTTGCATGCAGATATCCGGTAGCAAGCTCGGCAACTTGTTGGTTAACATTGAGGAAGACCAAAATATATTGAGCGTTAAGTAAAATCAGTATCGCAATAGGGCAAAAGATAACCGCAAGAAAAATTCCCAGCCTGAAGTGGCTGGCAATTTTCTCTTCGGTGTTGCCCCCCTTAAAATGAGCGACAATTGGATTAAATGCGAGAAACAAGCCAAGAAAAAATACTAATACCGGATGTAACAAACTGGTACCGATTGCAATTGCAGCAAGGGCTTCATTGGAATAGTGACCAGCCATTAAAGTATCGATGACACCCATCGCCATTTGTGCCAGTTGAGATAGCACTGCTGGAATGGCAATTGGCATGAGCTGTTTAAACTCTGAATAGGCAGAGCTGAAAATTTTCATTTATAAGTGGCCTGGAAATATTTCAAGGGATGCGTCCAACAAGTTAGACCGTTAACTGCGCATCGATGCGAGCAAAAACTGAAGTCTCTATAGCTGATTTAGAGGTTCAGTGGACCAAATAATATACGTGATTTTAAACTGCCTCTCCAGAAAAACCAGCTCAGAATCTCCTAACTTTTAGTTTGGTCTCATAGGTTGAGTGAAATTATTCTGCTGAAGAGAGTACACGCAAATAGAACCAGCGCTTTTCGCTCATCATTCCCTGGGTGCTATGGCGATTTTTAGCAGAACTATTGGGTTGTGATTCACTTGCAGCTATAAGTATCCAGTTTCCTTCTTTGGCATTAAAAACGGTAGCAGCCTTAGCGGTATTCGTGGTTTGCGAATAGCGTGATTGTCTATTTTGTTGTTGCGCACTGATCGCAATGCGGAAATCATCTTGCGGTGTCTTATTGATGTTAACGTAAAAACCACTTTTGGCCTCTCGCTGTCTGGTTTGAGGAATGAATCCACCATAATGGCTTACCAGCTGATGCACTGGAAAGGCAATCCCTGTTGAAACAAAGCTCTGATAACCCTCCAAAGTCCGAACGCGAAAAGTTTGATCGAAATTGTTCCGTCCAACTCGATATGTCTGACCGATTTTTACCGAACTTTCTTTATTGATAATCTTGATTTCACTTTTAGAAAGCTCCCAGTTATCTAGTTTACGATCGAGGATACGTACTTCAACCATTAATGTTAATGGCTTCTTGTCGAGTTGAGTGAGTAACGATTTGATTTTCTCGTACTCTTCCTGAGAGCCGTTGATAATAAGCTGATAGTCCTTTGCTGTGACCAGAGTATTATTATCTAAATGCGGCTTTATTGTCGGAATAACTTGCTCTGCTTTTAAATAGTGCATCTGATGTACAAAAATCTCGGCTTTCAGATTACCCATAGACAGGTTTAAGACGATTATTATGTATAGGATCGATTTATAAATCACTGAAGTGTTCCTGCGCTAAAGGGCTACAATTCAAAAACTTTTAGAGATAAATAGACAACTCGAGTTCATTTCAATTTAAAGATGAAGTGCTCTGAGGTGGACTGCAGGTGATGCCTGCTCCCAAACTTCCTTAAAATACTTGGCCTTTTCAATTATTTTGCTGTCAGGTAATTCATGAATGCTTGATTCATATCGATCTGCGTAAGTCCTATAAATTAGCAAACGACCGTCTATTAGATAAAACGCAAAGGGGTTTTCGTAGAAATCCTTCGGGATTAACTTAATCTTGGCAAAACTTGTATAGTTTTGTGAAAGTGAAACCAACCTGTGATCCTGACCTTGTACCGCTTTTTCATCACGAATGAGAATCTCTACCCGGAAATTTCTATTGTTTCTTATCGCCAAATTTAACCGACGCTCTATATCTCTATTATTTAGTACCCTTGGATCCAGCAGAGGCGAATAAATTTGAAGCGAGTATTTTGCATTTGCAATTAACGATAGGCAAATCTTTTGTAAGTCGCTCAGAGATTCAACTTTTAATGTTTCCTTGGAAGCTTCCTGGGATAGCTCAAACTGGTGTTCATCAGTCTCGGAATTATGATTTTCTAATTCGGATTCTTCAGGCATCATTCTATACTCGTTGTTCATTCTGGAAAGAGGTACTAATGCGCAAAGAGATGGCAAGTCTGTTTCAGTCAACTCTCGCAATTTAAAGGGTCGATCTTTGCTTGTTTTAACAACATAACCTGTGCCAAACTGTGGCCTCTATTGATAATCCTACATCTGTTTAGAAAAGATAACAAATAATGGTAGAAAAATATTTTGAACAATTAATGTACGCCAGTCGTTGGGTGTTGGCACCTATTTATTTGGGCCTCAGCCTGGGCCTATTGATGCTAGGTGTAAAGTTTTTTCAGGAGGTCATTCATACACTGCCTGTTTTACTATCGGTAGGTGAAGCTGAATTGATATTGATTATTCTTTCACTGGTAGATATGGCTCTGGTTGGCGGTTTGATCGTCATGGTTATGTTTTCAGGTTATGAGAATTTTGTGTCTCAACTTGATATCCATGATAATAGTGAAAAACTTTCCTGGTTAGGCAAGCTTGACTCAGGATCATTGAAGCAAAAAGTGGCTGCTTCAATCGTTGCCATATCATCAATCCACCTGCTGCAAAAGTTTATGAATGTTGCCGGGGAGAAAGCGCCAACCGAGAATCAATTGATGTGGTATGTAATTATCCATTTGACATTTGTCCTGTCTGCCCTCGGTATGGCTTGGGTTGATAAGATTAATAGTCAATCTAAAAACTAATCTATTAAAATACCTGATTCATTGAGGAAGTCGTTAATGCCTATCTGGAAAAAGCCCGTATCACTAGAGCATTTGCAAGAACGTCGACGTAATACTATGGTTGAACATCTTGGGATAGAGCTTGTTGAAGTCGGCGATGATTATATGACAGCCTCTATGCCAGTAGACAATAGGACGCATCAACCAATGGGGATTTTACATGGCGGTGCTTCCATAGCCCTTGCTGAAACAGTGGGAAGCATGGCCGCAAATATGGCCGTTGACGAGGAGCATTACTGCGTTGGTCTCGAAGTTAATGGCAACCATTTGCGTTCGGTTAAATCGGGTAGGGTATTCGCAACCGCGAGTCCGCTCCATTTAGGACGTACAACCCAAGTGTGGGATATTCGAATAAGGGATGAACAAGGTCGAAAAGTATGTATATCCAGATTAACGATGGCTGTGTTGAAGAGGTAGTGGGCTTAAATAAACATCGCTTTCTTCAGGCTAGTCTCTTAGTCATTCTCTGGTAAGGGACACCCTGTTTCATATAGACAGGACCATCGGCGGAAAAATTCTGTTGGTCATAAAAGTGGCTAAGGTCTGTTTCTGCGTTGAGTGAAAGCCTGGGGATATGGCTTTGTTGTGCTATCTTGATGAGTTCTGACAAAATCCGAGTACCAACCCCTAGTCCGCGATAATTCATTAAAACTGCTATCCGTCCGATTCTTCCATCCTGATTAAGCCTGCCTGAACCTATTGCTTCGCCTTGCTGATTTGACACGAGGATATGGTGGCAGTAGGGATCGTGTCTGTCTTTCAACATCTTATGATTAAATCGTTGCTCGATAATGAACACTTTATGTCGTACAGCCATAATGCTGTGGGCTGAAGTTGACCAGTCAACTTCGTAAAAATGCAAATTGTCTATCCGATCCATAAAATCGCTATGCTGTTACAATTAAGTACCCCTTATTAACTAGACTAGCTAATAGATCAGAAAAAGCAAATTTTTCCTTGACAGCTTCAATGTCAGTTACTTCGAGGCTTTCGCCACTAAAAAGCCGCTCGATTGGCTCTTTGAATGTCGCAGGACAACTAAAAGTTTCTCCATCAATACTAAAGATAAGTCTGCCTTCTGACATGACCCAGTTAAAATATGAACCAGGGTTTAATGTCAGCTTCTGATCAGGAAGGAGAGTTTCTTTTAAAAATTTTGGGAAGGGGAGCTCTGGTGGTCGCGCACAAGATTCTAGTTTCGGCTGACTCAGATGGTTACTCAAAATTTGTTTGATAACCTCTTGATTTTTAGATAAATTATTAATCTTATCCTGTGCCCACTTGATTAGCTCTGGCTCTAGACATGACGAGTTATTAGTCTTTTTTCTATATACATCTTCGAAAAACTCATTACTTTCAGTTTCTTCCAGATAATTAGCTATCATCGCAAACAAGTCTCGGGATTGAGGGGCTCTGAAACCAACAGAGTATCCTAAGGATTCCCCTACGGATACTCCCCAATGTGCCGTTTCGGGTGGAATGTAGAGAATGTCACCAGGCTGCATAATTACATCTATTTCGGGTTTAAAGGCTTTGAGGTGTTTAAGCCCGTCAATGTATTTTTGCTCTTCAGGTATTTTTCCTTTGGCACCAACTTGCCACCTTCTTTCTCCTGCGCCCTGAACTAGAAACACATCATAATTATCGTAATGCGGGCCAACGCCGCCTCCTTGAGTAGCGTAACTGACCATAAGGTCATCAAAGCGCCATCGAGGAATAAAATTGAACAGATCCACTAATTGCTGTGTTTCAGGAATCCAGAAATCGATGGTTTGCACAAGGAGAGTCCAGTTTCTTTCGGGCAGTTTAGCGAATGTATTTTCGTCAAAAGGACCATGCTGCAACTTCCAGCCATCTTGTGTTTTACCATGTTCGGCGCTGTTATCCGTAGGGCTACATATTATTCTGGACTCAACTTCTTCTTCAAGAGAGAGTCCAGCGAGCTCGTCTGCACATATAAACTCGGGTATTTCAGAAAGACCAGCTTTGATAAGGCACGGTGCTTTTTGCCAATAATTAGATAAAAAACTGTCCTTATCGAAATGTCTTAGAACAAGTGGCTTTGTCATGTTAATCAGGCAGTAGTAAGCAGGTTAGTTGAGTAAGTACTAAAAAGAAGCCCGGGTATACCGGGCTCTTTAGTAATCAGACTTGTTTAGCCTGTTCTATAGCATTACCAATATAATTGGACGGCGTTAATGCTTTAAGCTGTTCTTTAGCCTCACCAGGCAGGTCAAGTTGATCTACAAATGCCTGCATTCCTGCTTGATCAACTCGCTTACCACGAGTCAGTTCTTTAAGTTTTTCGTATGGCTTTTCAATTCCGTAACGACGCATCACTGTCTGAATAGGCTCAGCAAGAACTTCCCAATTTTGATCGAGTTCTTGTGCTAGAGAGGCTTCGTTGACTTCGAGTTTAGAAATACCTTTAAGCGTGGCCTTGTAAGCAATTAACGAGTGAGCAACTCCCATACCCAGAGCTCTTAGAGCTGTAGAGTCGGAAAGATCTCTCTGCCAGCGAGAAATGGGCAACTTTTGACCAAGATGTGTGAAGAGAGCATTCGCGATTCCAATATTTCCTTCTGAATTTTCGAAGTCAATAGGGTTAACTTTATGTGGCATTGTCGATGAGCCAATCTCTCCGGCAATAGTCTTCTGCTTGAAATGACCTAATGCAATATAGCCCCAGATATCTCGATCAAAGTCGATTAAAATCGTATTGAATCGAGTGATTACATCGAAATATTCGGCTACATAGTCGTGTGGTTCAATTTGAGTCGTGTAAGGATTCCAGGTAAGCCCAAGACTTTCTACAAAGTTTTGCGCAAAAGCAGGCCAGTCTACTTCCGGGTAGGCCGATATATGGGCATTGTAATTACCGACAGCACCATTAATTTTTCCCATTAATTGTACCCGGCCAAATTGCGCCTGTTGTCTTTGCAGGCGAGCTACAACATTAGCCATTTCTTTGCCAAGGGTGGTTGGTGAAGCTGGTTGGCCATGTGTACGAGACATTAATGGAATCTCAGCATACTGGTGCGCCAGATCCGCAATAGCGTCAACGATCTTGTCTTGAGACTCACAAATTACAACAGCAGCGTCCCTGAGCATCAGAGCATAAGATAGATTGTTGATATCTTCAGATGTACACGCAAAATGTATGAATTCGCTTACTGCGCTGATTTCCGCACTATCGGCTGTTTTTTCTTTGAGAAAATACTCAACAGCCTTAACATCGTGGTTAGTTGTCCCCTCAATTTCCTTTACTCGTGCAGCATCTGCCTCGGAGAAATTATCTACTATAGAATTGAGTAACTGATTAGCCTCGTCTGAAAAAGTCACAACTTCTTTAATCTTGTCATTGGCTGAGAGCGCTTGTAACCAGCGAACTTCAACTATCACGCGATATTTGATAAGACCGAACTCGCTAAAAATGGGGCGAAGTTCTTCAGTTTTGCTACCGTATCGACCATCAGTAGGGGAGATTGCGGTTAACGCAGATAATTCCATGTGTGCTCCTCGGCTTGAATTAGATTTTGGCTGAAAAGAGCCAATAAAATAGGGACATATAAGAAAGGGCGCTATTTTAACTGAAATCAGCGACTATGCACATAGTTTAGGCTAAAGATTCCCCAGCTATTTAACCATGTTGAGTTAGTAAAAAAACAATCATCACTTAATAGCTGCCGGCTTAGGCTGATTTTTTCAAGAGTATTATCGATTTTAGTTAACTTATAGTAAACGCCGATTCGATTAACATCGCTTATACCCCATGAATTACAAAAACTATTCAGCGTTTGGTCTATATTTAAGTTCAGGCTGATATGATTCTTAATTCCTTTGACCAGGGTCATACTTGGATGATTCGATACTTTTAATTAATTGAAATCTAACAACAATCATATAATATGCTAAGAGCTGATATTCTTGGGGGGAGCCGCAGAGATTAAGTATCTCACGGCAGGAATTAACTTTTTAATTCTTGAAGTTGATTTTCGCGTAAGGCTCAAAACGACAATTTGTTCAGGATAAACAAATGAAATATACAACTTTTCCAAATGCCGACCATTACCAGATTCCTCGAGGATTATTTATAGGGGCATGGAAGGTATGGTTTAAGCGATTTGCCGACCATGAATCATGGCGAGATGGTGTTATGCCAGCTGCGCCAAGTGAGCTTAAGCTATATCAATTAATTGAAGAAAAACAAAGATTCAGTTTAGAAGTGGTAAACCGATTGATGGTGCCATGGTCTTATCGAGATTCTAGCCAGGTTTGCTCAGCATTTTTAAAATTGAACAGAGATGAAGTTCATGAGGTGAATGATGATCAAGGTGAATCTTTCGTCAGGCTTACTGACAGAGCACTAGACTATTGGGATAGTTTAACCTTCCTTGAACAAGATATGTTTACAGCGTACGCCGAAGCCAGGATTCAGGCTGACATTGAAACACCTAGCCCTCAACCAGTAGTTATTGATGATCATGGGTTGGAGCTAATTGGTGAGGATATATACCCACCAATAGTCCCAGAAAAGGATGCCTCTGACCTTGATTTTGCCCGAGCAATGGTTGCCTGGATAGAAGAAGATCCGTTTACGCCAATGTACCAAAGGCAGGCCGTTGGCGAAGCTGTCAGTAGCTGGCATGACAGGTTGGAAAGGTTTTTCTGGCCAAAACCAAGAAACGGTTTGATGCAGGTATCTCACACAGCGGACGCTTTGATGTATCGTTCTGAGCTTTTGGCTCGCGGAATAGAGAGGGGAGTCGAATGGAACCAGGAGGATCGAGAACTTGCCGTTAAAACTGCAAATGAAATATTCCTGCAAGCGGGTGTACCTCAACGTGATGTGACCTGGGAGAATGTTTATGCAGTGATGAAATCAGCGATTCAAGCTGATGAAAACTCAACAGCAAAAATGAATAGCGGCTGGAGTCTCCTGGCATCATTCGCTTCTCATTGGTTAAATAATTGTGAAGATCGCTTGCCTATGGTTTGTTGGAACAGCAGGGTATCTAATGCAGTTATCTCCAGGCTTGATTTCTTATTGGTCGAAGCGGGTTATGCAACGCTGGAAGACCGTTTTACCAACATAGGAACTGTTCCAGGCGTTGGGGGGACCAGACCTCGAGAAACAACCCTGAAGTGGCCAGATGGCTATCGCAGCTGGAAAACTCAGATCGCAGCGTCAAGATTTGTCAATTTGATGGTTGAAGTGTTAAATAACGAGAGAAACGGAGATGGCAGTCTAAAATATGAGCCAATGCCGATACCAACTGGTGGCCGCGCTCCATGGTCAATACAGGGTGTACAGCTTGTACTATTTTCAGACGGTTATTGAGCCTGTAGTAAAATTAGCAATATTATTGAAAAAGGACGCAAAAGCGTCCTTTTTATTTGAGAGTAAGCATCTGAACAATTACCAGCCGCATTGTCGGCCTTTGTTTTGCTCATCTAACCATGCTTTGAGTGGGGCAAAATAGTCAATGATTGCGGAAGCATCCATTTGCTCCTGACCAGTCATGGTTTTCAGAGCTTCCTGCCATGGACGGCTTGAGCCCATTTCTAACATCGCTTTAAGTTTGGCACCGGCTTCCTTATTACCGTAAATAGAACATCGGTGCAGCGGACCTGTGTTGCCAGCGACCTTACAAAGCTCTCTATGGAACTGGAACTGCAGGATATGTGCAAGGAAGTAACGAGAATAAGGAACGCTAGCAGGCACATGGTATTTGGCACCCGGATCGAAATCGTTTTCAGTTCTTGCTACCGGAGCTTTAACGCCCTGATACTTTTCGCGCAGATCCCACCAGGCTTTGTTATATTGAGTTGCCGGGATTTCGCCGTTAAACACACCCCAACGCCACTTGTCTACCATCAATCCGAAAGGCAAGAATGCAACTTTATCAAGTGCCATGCGCATCAAATAAGGCAGGTCTCCAGACTCGTCG
This sequence comes from Aliikangiella sp. G2MR2-5, assembly GCF_015687155.1. Lineage (GTDB taxonomy): Bacteria > Pseudomonadota > Gammaproteobacteria > Enterobacterales > Kangiellaceae > Aliikangiella. The sequence continues at coordinate 1,185,097 of NZ_JADPQF010000001.1, forward strand.
GAAACTTCGTCAATTAACCCGATTTCTTTAAGATAATTATCATTTATTGATAATGCGACAGTATCGCCAATGGCTTCATGAAAGCCATCGTTAGCACTTTCACGATATAACTTGGGCTGTTTCAAGTTATAGGCTCGTTGGTAAAAATTGTGTCCAAGCTCATGATGAATTACGACAAAATCTTCTGTATTAACCTTAATACACATTTTAATTCGATAGTCATCGAGACTTAAATCCCATGCGCTCGCGTGACATTGAACAGTACGGTCGCGCGGTTCAATAAATAGCGAACGAGTCCAGAAAGTATCGGGAAGCGGCTCAAATCCAAGCGAAGTAAAGAAGTTCTCGGCGGTTCTGACCATTTCTTTTTCGCTGTAATCCTTAGCTTTTAACCGTTCACCTATATTAGTAGAGGAGGCGGTTGACTTAGGCGCAACATCTTCAAAAACATTACCCCAGCTTTGCGCCCACATATTGCCAAGCAGGTGAGCAGGTATTGGACCGGAGCTTGCAACCACTTGATCGCCATATTTTTCGTTGAGTTTCGCTCTTACATGACACTGGAGAGAATCATAAAGCGGTTTTACCTGTCCCCAAACTCGATCCATTTCTTTTGCGAAATCGTCTGCTGGCATATCGTATTTAGAGCGCCACAATGCTCCAGTATCGTTAAAGCCAAGTTCTTTTGAACCCTGGTTGGCGATTTCGACCATTCGCTGATAGTCTTTTCTCATCTGTGGACTGACTTTACGCCAATTAACCCAGGCATTCAGCTTTTCCTCATGGCTTGCGGTATTGTCGCCCAAGGTCGCATTTAGTTCGCCTAAATTAAAGCATTCTTTGTCAGCGCTGCATCCCGTCGCATATGTAGCGTCAAGATTGGAAGATATGGTCGCAAGTTCTTTAGTCAACTTGTCATCTTCGGGTGCAGGTAGAACAAGACCAGCCTTGAGAATTTCAAGTTTGCGACGAGTGTCATAATCAACTTCAACACCATTGAACTTCTTGGCTTGCATAGCAAGAGATACACCCATCTTGGTCGCTTCTTCTGCGGCTTTTGCGGCGAGCTCATTAGTATCAGAAGTTACAAAGTTTGCTTGTACCCAGGCAGTTTTCGCTTGATATTCGTAATCCTGTTCAAGCATGGATTCCGCTTTAGCAATGAAAGCTCGAGCTTCTTCTGCAGTTGGCGCTTTTGGCTTTTCTGCTTCTTGAGCGACTTTTTGCTCGGGTTGGCAAGCCAGTATTGTTGCCGTTAAGGCAATTGCTGCCGATAGCTTGGATAGCTTATGGATTTTATTCATTATAAAGTCCTTGTTTAATATCGAATTATTCTAAACAAAACAGCCTAGTCTAGAAAGTTATTGGTTTTCTTGGTATCGCTTTTTGTAGTCGACAGCAGAATATACTTGATAGGCGCCCCCATCAAGTGATGATAATCAATTTCAGCGAAGAAATAGAAGATATTGGCCTAATCGATATTATTGAATATTAAAGGACTTACATTTTTGTGACAGGCATTCCATTAATTGGTTATAAAATACGCTAACATGTTTGCATATGGATCTTTCTTACTGTAGTCTCAGCAAGCTAAGCTTGAGGGAAGATAAGAAAAAGGGTCGCAAGGATTGGCTTTTTGAGTAGTGCAATTTCTGGGGTAGGCCGTGAAAAGTACAAAATCCATACTAATATCTGTAGTAGCTCTTCTGGGTGTAAGCAGTCTATGCTGCGCAAAAGAGCTTGCAGGCGTAACGATTGAAGAGGTTGTTACCGTTTCTCCAGGTGGCGAGCCATTACGTCTAAAGGGAGCCGCCATTAAAAGTAATGCAAGACAGGCTATTTACGTTGGAGGCCTATACTTGCAGGATGAAGCGCAAAAAGCAAAAACCGTTGAAGATATCGTTTCAAGCGAAGGCGCCAAGCGCTTTGTTCTATATTGCCAAAATTCGACTATTAAGCCAGAAGCTCTGATCAGAGCACTTAACCTTGGGATCACCGCCAATCATACGGAAGAGGAACTTAATGAGCTCGAACCAATGGTAAAACAATTTAATCAAATCTGGAGCGAAGAGATCCACCAGGGTGATAAAGTCTGGATTGATTTTCTACCAGGAGAGGGGACCCAGATTTCAATAAATGGTGAAGCGAAAGGTTTGATTCCAGGAAAAACTTTCTATGATGCGTTTCTTAAAACATGGCTGGGCAGCAAGCCGCTAAATGCCTCAATGAAGAAACAAATTCTTGGTAGTTAAACATTCTTTAATATGACGAAAAAATCCTGCATATGCAGGATTTTTTTTTGGTTTTGCCTAATTTTGGTTAATAATTTCTTAAACTAAGCAAAATATAAACAAATTTGTTTTATCTACTCTGATTGAAAGAGTAAAATGGCCCGCCAAACCGATACGTTCGGTTCTTGTTATTCTAAATTCACAATTCCAAAAATAAGCAGAGTAGTAAAACTATGGGACAAATTGGTCCGGTAATGCTGGATATTGATTCAACTCACCTTACCGAAACTGATCGCAATCGAATTTCTAACCCTTTAGTGGGTGGTTTAATACTGTTTAGTAGAAACTTCGTCGACGCAGATCAGATTTTGGCTTTAACCAGCGAAATTCGTAGCATCAATCCCGAAATAATAATCGCAGTTGATCAAGAAGGTGGGCGCGTCCAACGTTTTATTGGTGAGTTCTCAACATTGCCTGCACTCGGCGAACTCGGAAAGCTTGCCGAAAAAGATCTTTCATTAGCAAAAGTCTATGCTCGTGATATTGGAAAGCTGATGGCCCTGGAAGTTCAGTCAGTCGGTTGTGATATTAGTTTCGCCCCGGTTCTTGATTTAGGTTTATCCTCAAGTAGAGTCATCGGAAATCGAGCTTTTTCTACAAACCTTGAACACATTATTCAATTGGGTGGTGCTTATATTAGCGGTATGAAAGAAGCTGGAATGGCTGCGACTGGAAAACACTACCCGGGGCATGGAAGCATTGAAGCCGATTCACACTTTGAAATTCCGCTCGATGAGAGAGAGCTTGATGAAATTAAGCAGTCAGACATAAAGCCATTTTGTGCACTAGCTGGAGAGCTAGGAGCGATAATGCCTGCACATATAATATTTCCCAAAGTTGACGAAAAGCCTGCTGGATTTTCCAAGATTTGGTTAGACATGTTACGACAGGAACTAAACTTTGACGGGGTTATATTTTCAGATGATCTTTCAATGAAGGGCGCTGAAACCGCAGGCGACTTTAAGCAACGAGCAGATGCTGCATTAGCTGCTGGGTGCGATATGGTATTGGTTTGCAACAACCTTTCGGCAGCAGATGAAGTGCTTCTCCACCTGGCTAATCAAAGTGTTTGTGATAGCTCGTCTAACCGTTTGAAAAAATTAAAGATGGCGACTAAGCCCAAAGGTCTAAATAGTTTGAAAGAATCACAAGAGTGGATGAGGCTAAGTAATCAATTAGAGTCTTTTAAGAGACTAAAACTATAATAATCCGACTTGTAATTTATTAAACGGAGGAATCGATGGATCTGGCACAGATCGACATTTGGTTTAAAGATAACTTTGGCGATTCAACTTTATATGTCAAAGTGTTCGCAGTGGTATTTCTAACACTAATCGCGAATTATATCTGGAAAAAAATTTACGAAAAGCTGCATCGCCAATTAATAAAAACGAAAAACAATTGGGATGACGCACTCCTTATTTCCGCATCATCACCATTTAATGTTTTGCTTTGGGTCATTGGCTCCTGGATTATCATTCGTTACCTTTTTAAATACCAAATTAATGAAGAATTTAAAGATATCATTCTGGTTGTATTGGTAAGTTGGTTTGCTATTCGTTTCATTAGAGAAGCAGAAAGCAATCTTCTCGCTTCAAACAAAAATAAAAAGGGCGAAGACAGGATTGATCAATCAACAATTGAGGCGATTAGTAAATTACTCAGAGTCTCTGTCAGTATCACCACCAGTTTGGTTATTTTGCAGACTCTTGGTGTAAGCATCAGTGCGGTTTTGGCATTTGGGGGAATAGGTGGTATCGCGGTAGGTTTTGCAGCAAAAGATCTACTCGCCAACTTTTTTGGTGGCTTAATGATTTATCTTGATAGACCTTTTTCTGTTGGAGACTGGATTCGATCTTCGGATAGAAATATTGAGGGTACGGTAGAATACATTGGTTGGCGGCAAACTCGAATACGTACATTTGACAAACGTCCGTTATATGTACCCAACGCAATATTTAATAGTATTACTGTAGAAAACCCTTCTCGTATGTTGAACCGCAGGATCTATGAGACCATCGGCATACGTTATGATGATATTGGGGTAATGGAAACAATAGTCGAGCAAGTAAAGGAAATGCTTAAATCACACCCTGAAATTGCCAATAATCAAACTATGATTGTGAATTTTAATGAGTTTTCGGCTTCTTCAATCGATTTCTTTGTTTATACCTTCACTCATACAACTGACTGGATAAAGTTTCACGAAATAAAACAAGATGTGTTGCTTAAGATTTCAAATATTATAACTGCCAACGGCGCTGAAATAGCTTATCCTACTCAGAGACTACAAATTGACGAATTGATTACTTTGTCAGAAGCCAAAGCCTGATTAACAGATCACAAAACAAAAAAGGGAGCATTGCTCCCTTTTTTAATAGGCTTTTGAATCTAACTTTGATGCACTACAGCATGTATAACCTTGTCATGTTCAAAATAGACGGTAAACTCACTATATCTCCAGCGTATAATCGGAGGCTCTCCCACAGGAGCGAACTTTTCAAGCGGCTCCCCAAACTGAGCTTCCACTTGCTCCATGGACTGACCGTGACCTGGCTTTGATACCGATTTTTGCGACTGTTGTGTCACTTTCACTGGTTGAGTTTGTGCATGGGCTCCCAAACTTAACCAGGATAGCAAAGCAATCAGACCTAGTCGGCTTAAACTCAGTCTTGGTTTTTTCATTATTAACTCTCCAATGTAGAATTAGTATTAATATACTCTCCTAACTTACTGATTTAAAGTCATAATCAATAAAATCGGGAACTAATTATCAGAATCGATTGTTTTTTCGGCCTTTGTTCTTAATTGGGATGATTGAACCTGAAACACATGTTTGACAATCGCATCTCTGTCTGTTTCCTTGAGTTTTACGAAAACCAGAGCAATTTCGTATTTGTTCTGCTCAAGCTCCTTCCTGTCAACGACTCGACCATATGCAATAATTCCAGCGCATTCAGGGACTAATATCAGCTCGATTCTGATTAGCTGATCAATTTTGAGAGGCTTATTAGACTGGAATCTCAACCCCCCACCAGAGATATCCACTTCTAGCAACTCTTGTGATTTGTTTGTCATTGACTGTATAACGAACTGTGTTAGCAACTCGAATTTCCTGTTCATATTCAGCAGGTAATCACCTAATTGGCTATGCTTTTCATTCAAGCTATTTAGATATTTTCGGTTGTCAGTATCAAGCTTATTAATACTTTGCAGCAATGCAATATGGGAATGACTAGCGGTCTTTGACTCTTCATCTTCGTCAATCGATTCTACGAGATCGTAATGTAGAAAGATCCAGTTCTTGATTCTGAAATATTGCCTGCGGTCATCTGTATCACTTGGATCCGCCATAAACACTCCTGTTAACTATGTTTTCACTAATAATTGAATTCCTGTATTAGACTATCTTCGCTCAAATCATACTAGTGAACCAATCAAGATTTTGCTGTCAAATAATTACAGTATTCCCTTTTTCTAATACAAATAGGTTGTTAGAATCGCGATGGGTATTAAATAGATAGTAGCAGAAATCAGCCAACTTTCTTGTTCATCCAATCCCAACTCCATAATAGGCAGTGCAAATACAAAAATATGTCTGCCCCAATAATTCAAGGAACATAAGGCCACTATGAAAAAATCTTTCGCTTTTATGGTCGGGCTAAGGTACACCCGGGCAAAAAAGAGCAACTTGTTTATTTCGATTGTCGCTTTTTTTGCGATGATTGGCATTGCTATGGGAACGATTGTATTAATCACCGTAATGTCTGTAATGAACGGTTTTCAATCTGAGCTACAGGATAGAATATTAGGGATGGTGCCGCATGTGGTTGTTGGAGAGCGAGGAGGCGGATTAGCCAATTGGCCCAAGATTGAAAAAGAGATTATTAAACATAAAGACGTTATTGCTACCGCTCCGTTAATCGATTCACAAGCAATGTTTAAAGCACGAGGGAATACTCGTTTCGGTCTTGTTCAGGGAGTTTTGCCTTCCAAGGAAAAAGAAGTATCAATTATTGACGATTACTTCGTTTCTGGTTCTCTCGAAAGCTTAAAACCCAAGGCTTATGGAATAATTCTGGGAATAGGGGTTGCGAGGAATTTGGGAGTAGGCATGGGTGACAAGGTAACCTTACTTATCGCAGACGGCGGAACAGTTTCTCCTGCGGGATTTGCGCCGCGTCAAAAGCGTTTTACGGTAGTCGGCATTTTTGAGACTAAAGCTGAAGCAGATAGTATGATTTCCATGATACATATTGATGATGCCTCAGTATTCACCCGAAAAGGGGACAAGGTTTCGGCTATCAGAGTTACGACCAATGATGTTCTCAACGCTCAGTGGACTGCCTATGAGCTTCGAAGCATGCTCCCGGATGATTATTTTGTAAGTGACTGGAACTACACCCATGGCACTTTATTCAAGGCGATTAAAATGGAAAAAACCATGATGGGAGTGTTACTAACATTTATTGTAGTAATTGCGGCTTTTAATATTATTTCGACCTTAGTTATGGTCGTTAATGATAAACAGTCCGATATTGCAATTTTAAGAACCCTCGGGGCTAGCCCAGCAAGAATTATGAAGATATTCATCATACAGGGATGTCTATATGGGGTGTTTGGAACATTAATCGGCGTAGTATTAGGCGTATCACTGGCGGTTAACCTGGCTGATGTGGTTGCCTTTGTAGAAGGGCTTTTCGGAGTAAATGTGATACCGGGAGACGTATATTTTATCGGCTTTTTACCATCCGAGCTTCATTGGGATGATGTATTTCTGGTAACTAGTCTTGCACTTGCTTTAACTGTTCTAGCAACACTTTATCCTGCCTGGAAGGCATCAAGAGTAAACCCAGCAGAGGCCCTAAGATATGAGTAGTACGATTATTTCGGGTAAAAATATCTATAAATCTTTTAGAGATGGTAAAAACAAAGTTGAAGTATTAAAAGGTGTTGATCTCAGCATCGGCGAAGCCGAGATGGTCGCCATTATAGGTGCTTCAGGATCAGGCAAGAGCACCTTGCTTCATGTCCTCGGAGGACTAGACTCTTTAGATGAAGGGATAGTTGAAATTGCTGGCCAGAATATACATACGGCTAGCGCTAAACGTCAGGGAGACATTAGAAACAAATATTTGGGTTTCGTGTATCAGTTTCATCATTTGTTAGCGGAGTTTGATGCAAAGGAAAATGTCGCGATGCCCCTGATTATTGGAGGAATGGGTTATAAAGAAGCGCTGAGATTGGCGGAAGAAATGATAGTCAAAGTTGGACTCAAAGACCGTATCACACATAAGCCATCCGAACTCAGCGGCGGAGAGAGACAGAGAATAGCTATTGCCCGTGCAATGGTAACAAAGCCAGCTTGTATATTGGCAGATGAACCTACCGGTAATCTGGATACTTTGACAGCAAACTCGATTAACGAATTAATGTTTGAACTAAATCGCTCAGAGAAAACCAGCTTCTTAATTGTCTCTCACGACCTAAAACTGGCGGAAAGCATGCAGAAAACTTACCAGATGACGGATGGGGAAATAGAATTGATTAAATCTTAAGCTTAATTGGTTGATTAGTAAGCTATTTTTTACCCATAGAGTCCTTTTGACAAAAAAAGTTAAAAAAATCGAAAATAGACTTTGACAACCTAAATAAGCCTCTATAGAATAGCGCGCTCTTGAGGGAGCACTTCAAAAAATGCTACTCAAGTGGTCCTGCGTCCCCTTCGTCTAGTGGCCTAGGACCCCGCCCTTTCACGGCGGTAACAGGGGTTCGAACCCCCTAGGGGACGCCATATTTAAAAAGCCGGCTTAAAGCCGGCTTTTTTGTGCCTATAAGTTTTAATCATTAATGATGAAAACTTATTAAATAAAGTCAATAACCTGTCACTCTAATTGTTGTCACTGATAAATATTGATAGCATTAAACTCACTTTTCACTAACGGTATAACGAATGAATACTTCTGACTGTCTAGAGTTGTTGCATAGCAGGCAATCGCATAACAAGCTTGTTGCTCCGGCGCCAACCAAAGAACAGCTTAGTAATATGTTTAAGGCTGCATTAAGAGCTCCCGATCATGCCTTACTGAAGCCTTGGCGTTTTAGGGTATTTGAAGGAAAATCACTTGATAGACTTGGTGAGTTATTTGTTAAAGCTTCATTAGAGGAAAACTCTGAACTTAGCGAAGCGAAACTTGAAAAAATTAAAAATAAGCCACATCGCGCACCAATGGTAATTATTGCCTCCGCAGTACTGAAAGAGCATCCAAAAGTTCCTCACGTTGAGCAAATCCTGTCCACTGGAGCGAGTGTCCAAAACCTGTTGATGGCAGCTCACTTTCAAGGGATAGGGGCAATGTGGAGAACAGGGGGATTAGCTTTCAATCATTGTTTAATGGACTTACTTGGACTCGATCAAGATGAAGTTATTGTCGGTTTTGTTTACCTGGGAAAAGAAGAAGGGGACAAGAGAAAATTGAAACCAACACCTCATGAAGAGCATATTTTTTATATAACAGAATAAGCATTGCCTCAATTTCGCTGATAAAAAAAAGTAGCGCTAGAAAGCGCTACTTTAATTTTTGCCCAGTTTAATAAGTAACTAAAATTCTGCACTACCAGGCGTTCGTGGGAACGGAATTACGTCTCGGATATTTTGCATACCAGTCGCATAAGCTACCATTCTTTCAAAGCCCAAACCAAAACCTGCGTGAGGAACAGTGCCGTAGCGTCGCAAATCGCGATACCACCAGTAGTTTTCTTTGGGTAACCCCATCTCATCAATACGGCGATCAAGTACATCCAGTCGTTCTTCTCGCTGACTACCGCCAATAATTTCACCGATGCCTGGCGCTAGTACGTCCATCGCAGCTACTGTTTTTTCATCGTCATTGAGGCGCATATAAAAAGCTTTGATATCTTTAGGGTAGTTCATCAGAATCACCGGCCTGCCTACTTTTTCTTCAGCAAGGTAGCGTTCATGTTCAGATTGCAGATCAACACCCCATTCGACAGGGAATTCAAACTTTTTGCCACTTTCCTTTAGAATTCTAATTGCGTCAGTATAGTCCATTCGTTCGAACTGGTTATTCACAATACTTTCAAGGCGATCGATCACAGTCTTATCAATCCGTTGATTGAAGAAAGCTAAATCATCACCGCGTTCATCGAGTACGGCCCTGCATATATACTGAAGCATTTCTTCGGCCAGATCTGAGTCATCTTTGAGATCAGCAAATGCAATTTCCGGCTCTACCATCCAGAACTCAGCAAGGTGACGACTTGTATTTGAGTTCTCCGCACGGAAAGTCGGGCCAAAAGTGTAGACGCGTGATAGAGCGCTACAATAAGTTTCGACATTTAATTGTCCGGAAACGGTCAGGAAGGCTTCTTTTCCAAAGAAGTCCTGAGAGTAATCGACCTCACCCTTATCTGTTAGTGGTAAGTTGGCCTGATCCAGCGTACTCACTCTGAACATTTCACCGGCACCTTCACAATCACTGGCGGTAATTATTGGGGTGTGAATCCAGTTAAACTGTTTTTCATGCATAAAGCGGTGGATTGCCTGTGCCAGGCAGTTTCGTACGCGAGTCACTGCGCCTATCGCATTAGTTCTAGGACGCAGGTGAGCTACTGAGCGTAAAAATTCCATAGTGTGTGGCTTAGGCTGGATAGGGTAGCTGGATGGATCCTCAACCAGTCCTGTTACTTCAATTTCGCCGGCCTGAATTTCAAAAGACTGGCCTTGTCCCTGACTTTCAACTAACTTCCCTGTAACTATCATCGAAGCGCCAGTAGTGGCCTTTAAAATATCAGATTCGTAATTTTCGAGTTCAGCAGGAGCAATAACCTGAATGGGATTAAAGCAAGAACCGTCATGCAAATTTATAAATGAAAAGCCGGCTTTAGAATCCTTACGAGTTCTTACCCAACCTTTTACGGTCACCTGTGAGTCGGCGGCAACTTTTCCGCCTAAAAGGTCTGAAATTGACCAATGTGTGCTCATTTGCTAACTCCAATCACATATTTAGTGTTTATTGTATTGTTTCCTGTCTTCCAGCAGGTCCGGATACCAGGCAAGTCGGCAATGTTAACCTTGAATAAGCTTAACTTCCAGCCTAATAACACCAATAAGTCACACTACCTATAAAAAAGGGTTATACGGGCTAATATTTGACACCTTTTTATTCTCTAAAAGCTTTTAAAGGCTCTGTCATTCATTTATTCTTGCCGCATTCATTAATTAAGGAGTAGTTGATCTGATGTCCGCAAATACTAGTGAGTTTTACCGTTCACTTTGCCTTCAACTCGAGGGGTTGCTAGAAAATGAAAGGAATTGGATAACCAATTTGAGTCAATTTTCGGCTCTATTAAATATGAATCTGGATAGAATCAACTGGGTCGGGTTCTATTTAGCGAACTCTTCCGGAGATTTAAAGCTTGGGCCTTTCCAGGGAAATGTTGCATGTATCAATATTCCCCTAGGTAAAGGTGTTTGCGGTTCCGCGGCTGAGTCCAGAAAGACTATAGTCGTTGAAGACGTAGATAAGTTTGATGGTCACATTGCATGCGATGCAAGATCAAGAAGCGAAGTAGTTTGTCCGCTTGTTAAAGAGGGACAGCTTATCGGTGTTTTGGATATCGATAGCCCGGAAATAGGCCGGTTTAATGATGAAGATGCCAGAGGCCTGGAAACTTTAGTAAGTTTGCTGATAGAAATGACTGATTGGCCAGCTAACTGAGAAAATTGTTTTCTCACAGGTATCGTATAACTCTACACAGAAACGATACCTGCACAAATCTAAACCTTAGCCCGATTCAACCATGCTAATCAGTGGGATAATGCTTATACAACTCCTGATTACTCTGATCTTAGCCCCATCGATTTCACCATGTCTTTAGGTAGTTCCGGCAAAGAAGAGCGAGGAATTAGAAAGGTAGAAAGATTAAACAAGTCTTTAAAAAATCGGTTGTTTTGTGTTGTTTGCCTAAGATAGTCATGCCCAGAGCTACCACCAGTACCTATTTTTGAACCTAACATACGGTGTACCATAATCGTATGACGATATCGCCATTGAGTAAACTCTTCATCTACATCAACAAGCTTTGCAAGTAATTGAAAGGGCTGCTGGAATGCTGGCTCGTCTCGATAGAGGTTGATAAATACAGCACCTAAAACCGCTTTTTGGCTCATTCTCACATGCCCATCCTGTTTAAGCTGATTAAATTTCTTTTCATCGAAAAGAGCTTCAAATTGCTCTTTAGTCTTATTTAAATCTTTACGCTGAAATTCACGGTCAGAGTCGCTCAGGTAGTCCACGCTTTCAATAATTTCAAGATCACTTTCCAGCATCTTACTCACGGCGTCCTGATAAGCGTTAACAAAGGAAAAGCTATCTTTTTCCAGAAAAGGCATTCTTTCCAGCCAGGCTTCTACCTGATCAAATAAACTTGGCTCTGCCTCCATTTGCATTAAGTGGGCACGGTCCTTCTCATTTAAACGATTGTAAAATGATTTTATATCGAAATTGATCCGGTATTTCATTTTCAGGCCAAGCAAAATTTCTATTTCTTTAAACTGAATGCTTTGAAAGCCGCTTGCAGGTACCAGGTAGTCACGAAAATCGAGGAAATCCAGAGGAGTCATAGTCTCCAGTATGTTAATCTGTTGATTTAGCAATCTCTGAATTTGAATAACGCGGTCAAGGCGTTGAACAATACGACCATATTTATGACTATTTAACAGCGGTTGGTTAAAGGTCCGGTGTATCCATCTTAATTCGTGAAGAATCTGCTTAAACCAGAGCTCATAGGCTTGGTGTACGATGATAAACAACATTTCGTCGTGAGCTTCTTTTTCCTGATAATTTCCACTCACAGGTTGTTGTGTGTCGAGGAATTTGTCGAGTTGAAGATATTCACCGTAATAGCAGGGTTCTTGGTTCTTTTGCATCGCACACATCTGTTCTTCCTCATGAGCTCCCCCTGTTTAAACCGGGGATAAAATAATCGTAATATTCAGATAATCTAATATATTGGGTACCCTAGTCAAATTAAAAAAAGAATCAGGATTTAATGCTTAAATGAGTAGTAGTTCAATCTGTAAAATTCTGCCACTAACAAGACTGTTTATAAGTAACGATAATTTAACATATTGATTTGAAATAACTTTATTATTTTCTTCGGTAATTTTTAAGTTTGTAAATTCTTGCCAAGAAGTGCATGAATTTGAACTGAATCTCGCGTATAATCGGCGCCTCAAAAATTACTGAACATTAACCACCGGGATTTAATTGTAACAGCAGCAGAAAAATTCGCTAATCAGCAGTTACTTGTGAGCGAATTCACCTGGTGGTGGGGTTAAAGGGAAAACAAGGAAGAGCTTTAATGAGTCGTATTTTTGGTCACTATGTACCGCGCAGCTTAACAACTTTAGCATTCATCGAGTTTATTGTTGTCGTACTTGCATTTTATGCCGGTGTAGCACTTAGATTTTCCAATGATGAAATCACACCTGAGTTTCAGGATCTTCTTCATACCAAAGCGATAGTGTTCGCTGCAGCTGTCTTTCTATCTATGGTAGCGGTTGGGCTATATTCGAGAAGTATGCGCGAAGGCTTTATTCAGGTAGTTATAAAACTACTCATTTGTGTGTTTCTTGCCTTTTTCGCGTTAGTTACGCTTTATTACATCGCGCCCAGTTGGTTTGTTGGACGTGGCGTTTTTATGCTGTCACTGTCAATCACGTTTGTCGCACTAATCACTGTGCGCTCTATTTATGATTCATTAATAGATGCAAGGTTAATGAATTCCAGAATCCTGGTAATTGGTACAGGCGCTATGGCAAATCAGTTATCGTTTCTTCGCAGGAGAAGTGACTGGAGGGGAATGACGCTAGTTGGCTACTTGCATATCAAAGGAGACAAGGATGAAGTTGACGAAGCGAAAATTATTCGCTCCGAGCTCCCCTTAACAAAAATTGTAGCAGACTATGGAATTGATGAATTGATTGTTGCAGTTGATGAACATCGTAAGAACTACCCGGTAGATGAAATTATCAATTGCAAGATGAAAGGGATTCAGGTTACCGAGATTAGTGATTTCTTCGAAAAACGTTCTGGTAGATTACAAATTGATACTCTTCATCCTGGACGTTTTATTTTTATCGAAGGATTCAATCAGGACTACTCACGAATAGTTGTTAAACGCATTGTCGATATTGTGATGAGTATCTTTATGCTGATCATAACCGCACCAATTTATCCAATTCTAATATTTCTGATTAAGAAAGAGTCCGGATGGAAAGAACCCGTTTTTTACAGTCAAATCCGGGTGGGCCAGGATGAGCAAAATTTTACAATCTTTAAGTTTCGTAGCATGGTTGTCGACGCAGAAAAGTCAGGCGCACAATGGGCATCTAAAAATGACGCACGGGTAACCAAAGTCGGCGCAATCATGCGTAAAACCAGATTAGATGAATTGCCTCAGCTGTGGAATGTACTAAAAGGGGACATGAGCTTTGTCGGTCCAAGGCCAGAGCGTCCGGAGTTTGTCGAAAAACTTGCAGAAAATATTCCCTACTATCGAATGAGACACAGAGTTAAACCCGGAATCACGGGCTGGGCACAAGTCTGCTATCCTTATGGGGATGATGAGAAAGATGCCAAAGAAAAATTACAATACGATCTATACTACATTAAAAACTATAGTGTATTTTTGGATTTGACCATTCTTGCTCAAACCGCTCAGGTTATAATGTGGCAGAAAGGCGCAAGGTAGAAATTTTGGTTTAAGAGGCTTGAAGATTCAAGGCTTTGAAAGTGTTCTCAGGTAAGAGACATACAAATAATACGGAAATAACACACAAGGATAAATATGTACGAGTCATACTATAAGTTAACAGGCAAACCTTTCCAATTAGCGCCAGATCCCTTCTTTTTCTTCGGTAGTAGTACTCATAAGCGAGCATTAGCCTATTTAAAATATGGGTTGTCGCAGGGAGAAGGGTTCATTGTAGTTACCGGTGACGTTGGAACAGGAAAAAGTACGCTTGTAAGAACATTGTTCGGCTCGCTTGAAGGAAAGGACGATGTTGTTGCTGCGGAACTTATCAATACTCAGCTCGACTCTACTGATATATTACGAATGGTCGCGGCAACCTTTGGATTGGCGCACAAAGAAGTAGAAAAAGCCTCTCTGCTGAAAAATCTGGAAAACTTTTTTATCGCACGCTGCCGAGAAGGCAAGCGGTGCATGCTGGTTATTGATGAGGCCCAAAATCTTCCTTTTGAAACACTAGAAGAGTTACGAATGCTGTCCAATTTATATTACGATGGCAAAACGTTACTTCAAATTTTCCTGTTAGGGCAATCGGAGTTTAGAGAGCACCTAAGGGACCCAGGTCTTGAACAAGTACGCCAAAGAGTAACAGCCTCCTATCATCTCGCTCACCTGGATGTCGAGGAAACTCAGGCCTATATCGAGCATCGACTTAAAAAAGTTGGCTGGACTGATATGCCAACTTTTACCGCTGAGTCGTTTCAGTTGATATACGAATTTACCGAAGGTGTTCCTAGAAAAATAAATACCACCTGTGATCGATTATTACTCTACGGATTCCTCGAAGAAAAAACCAGAATCGATGGTGAAGTAGTAAAAATTGTTACAACTGAAATTACTGAAGAAAACGATGCAGGTAAGGATGCCGCTTCTAAATCCAAAACGCCACTTAGACGAGCGAGTGATACTGCTTTACCGGCCGATGCATCTTCTTTGGAAGTACGAGTGCATCACCTGGAAAAAGAGCTCGAAGATATGCGTACTCAATTTAGAAAAGAACGAGAATTTATGCGTAAAGTGGTTCAGATATCACTTAATTTCGACGATTAACATTAATTGGCGGCAAAAAAAAGGCTCCTATTGGAGCCTTTTTTATTTTTGAATTGCTATTTAGCGCTTTTCGATAGGCTGAACATCACGCTGGGAGCTACCCGTATACAACTGTCGCGGACGACCGATTTTTTGCGTTGGCTCTGCGATCATTTCACTCCATTGAGACACCCATCCAACTGTTCGAGCTAGTGCAAAAATTACAGTAAACATATTGGTTGGTATGCCTATTGCCTGCAAAATAATACCTGAATAGAAATCAACATTTGGATAAAGTTTTTTCTCAACAAAATATTGGTCTTCAAGAGCGATTCTTTCAAGCTCCATTGCTACTTTTAAGATAGGATCGTCCTTTTTACCAGTAGCCTCTAAAACTTCATGAGCACTTTCGCGCATGACCTTAGCTCTTGGATCGAAGTTCTTATAAACACGATGACCAAATCCCATTAATCGGAAAGGATCACTTTTATCTTTTGCTCGCGCTATGAACTCCGGAATACGACTTACATCACCAATTTCCTTAAGCATTGTGAGACAAGCCTCATTTGCGCCACCGTGAGCAGGCCCCCAAAGTGATGCGATACCCGCTGCAATACAGGCGAATGGGTTAGCGCCAGAAGAGCCTGCAAGTCTAACCGTCGAAGTAGAACAATTCTGTTCATGATCGGCGTGCAGTGTAAAAATTCTGTCCATTGCTTTAACAAGTACGGGATTTGGACGCTCGTCATGCGATGGCATGCTAAACATCTGGTTTAAGAAATTTTCTGCATAGGACATTTCGTTACGCGGATAAACAAAAGGGTGTCCCATTGAATAGCGGTAACACATTGCAGCTATAGTCGGTACCTTAGCTATCAAGCGGAAGGCACTTTTAACCCGGTGTTCCGGATTATTGATGTCTAGAGAATCGTGATAAAAAGCCGACAAGGCACCAACAACTCCAACCATGATAGCCATAGGGTGTGCATCTCGACGGAATCCGCGGAAGAACATAGCCAATTGCTCATGCACCATGGTGTGATTGTTTATTCTATCAACGAACTCTTCTTTTTCAGATTCGTTTGGAAGCTCACCGTTAAGCAATAAATACGCAACTTCCATGAAGTCACACTTTTCGGCTAACTGGTCAATAGGATAGCCTCGATATAGAAGTATTCCTTTCCCACCATCGATATAGGTGATTCGCGACTCACAGGAAGCCGTTGACATGAAACCTGGGTCGTAAGTGAAAACTCCGCTTTTTACTAGACCGGAGACGTCGATAACGTCATTACCTTCACTGGGAGAATACATTGGCAGGGTTAATTCTTCTCCCCCTGGAAGGGTGAGTTTGGCGGACTTATCCGTCATAATTGTTAGCTCCTGTTTATTCAATTTGCCTGTACTTTGCGGCGACTTAATGACAAATAGTCGCTATTTCACGTTCAATTTTTATTTTTCTACGAGCGCGCTACTATAATGCGAGAAAGATTTTTGTCAATGAAATTTGGCCTAGCCTTTAGTCTATATGTGTATAACGATAGTTTATTTTGATATAAATCAGTAAAAGTCAGCGATTCGTTGTAATCAGTGGCTCAGGCTTATATAATTCGCATCCGACGGGCTTCGGCTCGTAACAACAAAAGTTTAGCAGACTCAATTAATTCTGCTTAAAATAACAATCACTCAGACTCTTTATTTTCACAAATCGAGAAGAATAGATATCGTGAACAAAAATAGACCGGTTAACCTCAACCTTGGGGCGTTCAAATGGCCGATAACGGCTATATCGTCTGGGCTGCACCGTATTACGGGCATCCTGTTATTTCTATCAATCCCTTTCTGGCTTTGGGCTTTACAAGAAAGCTTTACCGCTGACGGATTTGTCTATGTAAAAGGCTTATTAAGCGGAATTATTGCCAAAGCTATCGCGTGGCTGCTGCTTTCAATGCTGGCTTACCACATCGTAGCGGGTGTACGCCATTTATTAATGGATGCAGGAATTGGTGAAACATTAGAAGGTGGTCGCCGCGGTTCTTATACCGTATTAGTACTTGGCGTACTTTCTGCAGCATTGATAGGAGTTTGGCTATGGTAACTTCAGCAACAAGTTTGGGCAGAAGTGGGCTGCACGACTGGATAATCCAAAGAATTACCGCGGTTGTTTTGGCTGCCTATGTCATTTATTTCCTTGGCTTCATATTCTCAGCAGAAGTTATTGAGTTTTCTGTCTGGAAGCATTTGTTTTCGCAAGTTTGGTTTAAGGTATTCTCGTTACTGGCTCTAGCGTCAATTGTATTTCACGCCTGGATTGGAATGTGGATCGTTTCGACAGATTACATTAAGCCGACAGGAATCCGCTTGGTATTTCAAGCCTTCGTTATTCTATTTTGTTTTGCGTGCCTGATTTGGGGCGCTCAGATTCTTTGGGGTGTATAAATGGGTGTTCCAGTTTACACTTTTGATGCGGTAATCGTTGGCGGCGGCGGAGCAGGAATGCGTGCCTCGCTTCAGTTAGCCAAATCCGGTCAAAAAGTAGCATTAATTTCAAAAGTATTTCCAACTCGATCTCATACCGTATCTGCACAGGGTGGTATTACGGTAGCGCTTGGCAACTCTCATGATGACGACTGGCGCTGGCATATGTTTGATACTGTAAAAGGTTCAGACTATATCGGCGATCAAGATGCTATCGAGTACATGTGTCAAAACGGTCCTGATGCCATATTAGAGCTAGATCATATGGGCCTTCCTTTCTCGCGCCTGGATAATGGCAAAATTTACCAAAGACCATTCGGCGGTCAGTCTAAAGAGTTTGGTGGTGAGCAAGCTGCTCGTACCGCCGCTGCAGCAGACCGTACCGGACACGCGCTTTTACATACGCTTTATCAGCAGAATTTGGCAGCAAAAACCCAGTTCTTCAATGAATGGTATGCGATTGATCTGCTAATGAACGACGAAGGCCAGTGTTGCGGTGTTTTCGCCATGTCTATCGAATCGGGCGAAGTTGCGCTATTCAAGTCACGCGCTACAGTATTTGCAACAGGTGGTGCAGGGCGTATTTTCCAATCGACTACTAATGCATTAATCAATACTGGTGACGGTGTTGGTATGGCTCTTCGAGCTGGTATTCCTGTTCAAGACATTGAAATGTGGCAATTCCACCCAACCGGTATCGCCGGCGCCGGTGTACTTGTTACTGAAGGTTGTCGTGGTGAAGGTGGTTACCTGATCAATAAAGACGGTGAGCGCTTCATGGAGCGTTACGCGCCAAATGCTAAAGATTTGGCAAGTCGTGACGTGGTTGCACGCTCCATGACCAAAGAAATTCTTGAAGGTCGCGGCTGCGGTGCAAATGGTGATCACGTATTCCTTAAGCTCGATCATCTGGGAGCTGACACTCTGGAGTCAAAATTGCCAGGTATATGCGAATTGTCTCGAACTTTCGCTCACGCAGATCCAGTAAAAGAGCCGATTCCGGTAGTACCAACTTGTCACTATATGATGGGTGGTATTCCAACTAATAAATATGGTCAGGTAATCGGTAAGAAATCTGGTCAGGAAGAATATGTTGTCGACGGTTTATACGCTGTCGGCGAAATTGCCTGTGTATCGGTTCACGGAGCAAATCGTCTGGGTGGAAACTCTTTACTTGATCTGGTTGTATTCGGTCGCGCTGCAGGTATGCATCTTGAGACAGCACTGGCTGAGGGTATGCCGCAAAGTGACTTTACCGACGAAAATGTTGACGCGACTATGGCGCGCTACAACCGTTGGGAATCTTCTGAAGGTGGTGAGGACCCAGTTGCAATCCGTAAGGAAATGCAACAAATCATGCAAAATCACTTTGGCGTATTCCGTACTGGAGAGCTTATGGCTAAAGGTATGGTTGAGCTGGAAAAAGTCGCAGATAGACTAAAATCAGCCGGCTTGTCAGACAAATCCAAAGCCTTCAATACCATGCGTATCGAATGCCTTGAATTGGATAACTTGATGGCGACAGCCAGAGCAACCGCAAAAGCAGCTAACTATCGTGAAGAAAGCCGTGGCGCACATAGCCGTGAAGATTACCCGGATCGTGATGACGAGAATTGGTTAACTCACACTATCTACTATCCGGAAACTCATGAAATGGACCGACGTCCTGTTAATATGAGCCCGGTGACAGTAGAAGCTTTCCCACCAAAAGCAAGAACATACTAGGGGATGTATTGAGATGAAGATGAAATTTTCAATTTATCGTTATAATCCTGATACCGATACAAAACCTCGTATGCAGGACTATGAGCTTGAAGTAGAAGAAGGCTCGGACATGATGGTGCTTGACGCACTATTGGCATTGAAAGAGCAAGATTCGACTCTGGCTTTCCGTCGTAGTTGCCGTGAAGGTGTTTGCGGGTCGGATGGTCTGAATATGAATGGCAAGAATGGACTGGCATGTATTACTCCTTTGAGCGCGCTTAAAGGCAACACTGTTGTCATTCGTCCATTACCGGGTCTTCCTGTAATTCGTGACCTGGTTGTTGATATGGCTCAGTTCTACCGTCAATACGAGAAGGTAAGACCTTATCTTATTAACAATGACGAGCCACCGGCTCGAGAGCATCTGCAGTCTCCTGAAGACAGATCGAAACTGGACGGCCTCTATGAATGTATTCTTTGTGCTTGTTGTAGCACATCTTGTCCTTCGTTCTGGTGGAATCCTGACAAATTTGTCGGACCATCCGGTTTGTTGCAAGCCTACCGCTTCCTGATCGATAGCCGTGACACTGAAACTCAGTCTCGTCTGGCTGATTTGGACGATGCTTATAGCGTTTTCCGTTGTCGTGGAATCATGAACTGTGTTGATGTTTGTCCAAAAGGCTTAAATCCAACTCAAGCCATTGGCCATATTCGCTCAATGCTATTGAAGCAAGGGGTATAATTAATCAAAGCAGAGCCCCGTTTTTAGCTGATTCTCTTTAGGTAATCGGCTGGAGAATAATCGATTTTAGACTAAAATTGCTTATACAGGGCTTTGCGGAAATATAAGATGGTAGCTTTGAAGGAGCTTGGGCTTAACGGACTGTCATCTTGAATAGTGGTTAATTTAGATAAAAAAAGCCTTTAGTTTTATGCTGGAGGCTTTTTTATTTTAATCTGTTTGGCTAATTAGGCTGGTTATTTGGACTGATCCAGGCAAATAACACCCTCAAATTAGAATTCGGTATATACAATCGTCTAAAGATTGATCCAGGCGGGTAGTCTTTTATCTATTAAGTCACTATAATACGCGCAAATTTTTAGGGCATTTGATTATCTTAATCCATGCCTTCGATGATCTCTTTAATTTCAACCAAAAGTGGAAAGTAAATCATGAACTTACACGAGTATCAGGGTAAGCTTTTATTCAAAGAATATGGCTTGCCGGTATCAAATGGTATTGCTGTTGATTCTCCAAAGGCGGCTTTTGAAGCAGCTGGACAAATCGGCGGTGATAAGTGGGTAGTAAAAGCACAGGTTCACGCAGGTGGACGCGGAAAGGCTGGCGGTGTAAAGCTGGTTGACACCAAAGAAGAAGTTAAAGAGTTTGCAAAGCAGTGGCTTGGTAAAAACCTGGTTACATACCAAACAGACGAAAAAGGACAGCCAGTTACTAAAATTCTGGTTGAAGATTGCACTGACATTGACCAGGAATTATATCTTGGTGCGGTTGTTGATCGTTCGACTCGTCGAATCGTTTTCATGGCATCTACTGAAGGTGGTGTTGAAATCGAGAAGGTAGCAGAAGAAACCCCGGAAAAAATTCACAAAGCTATCATTGATCCTTTAGTTGGTGCACAACCATATCAGGGCCGTGAGTTAGCTTTCAAAATGGGGCTGGAAGGCAAAAATGTTAAACAGTTTACTCATATTTTCATGCAATTGGCCAAATTGTTTGATGATATGGATCTGGCACTCCTGGAAGTGAATCCATTGGTTATTACTACTGGCGGAGATCTTCACTGTCTGGATGCAAAAATCAATATTGATGGCAACGCAGTTTACCGTCACCCGCGTCTTCGCGATATGCACGATCCAAGTCAGGAAGATGAGCGCGAAGCACACGCAGCTTCTTTCGACCTTAACTATGTTGCACTAGACGGTAACATCGGTTGTATGGTTAATGGTGCCGGTCTTGCTATGGGAACCATGGACATTGTTAACTTGCACGGTGGCTCTCCTGCAAACTTCCTTGACGTAGGCGGTGGCGCGACAAAAGAACGCGTTGTTGAAGCATTCAAAATCATTTTGACTGACGACAATGTCAAAGCCGTTCTTGTTAATATTTTTGGTGGTATTGTTCGTTGTGACCTTATCGCTGAAGGTATCATCGGTGCAGTAGAAGAAGTAGGCGTTGAAGTTCCTGTTGTTGTTCGACTTGAAGGTAATAACGCAGAACTGGGTCAAAAAGTATTAGCTGACAGTGGATTAAATATTATCGCTGCGACCAGTTTAAGAGATGCAGCAGAAAAAGTTGTTGCAGCAGCGGAGGGTAAATAAATGAGCGTTTTAATCGACAAAAATACTAAAGTAATTTGTCAGGGTTTCACTGGCTCACAAGGTACCTTCCACTCAGAACAAGCGATCGAGTACGGTACGCAAATGGTTGGTGGCGTGACTCCTGGTAAAGGTGGTCAAAAACATCTGGGTCTTCCTGTATTCAACACAGTGAAAGAAGCTGTAGAAGAAACCGGTGCTGAAGCATCTGTAATCTATGTTCCAGCGCCTTTCTGTAAGGACTCTATTCTGGAAGCGGCCAATGCCGGTATTAAGCTTATCGTTTGTATCACTGAAGGTATTCCTACGCTAGATATGCTGGATGCAAAAGTTAAGTGTGACGAGTTGGGTGTTCGTTTGATCGGACCTAACTGCCCGGGCGTTATCACTCCGGGAGAATGTAAAATTGGTATTATGCCAGGCCACATTCATAAGCCTGGTAAAGTAGGTATCGTTTCTCGCTCTGGTACTTTGACTTATGAAGCAGTTAAGCAAACGACTGACGCTGGTTTTGGTCAATCTACTTGTGTTGGTATCGGTGGCGACCCGATTCCCGGTACTAACTTTATTGACGTATTGGAAATGTTCCAAAACGATCCTAAAACCGAAGCAATTGTTATGATTGGTGAAATCGGTGGTACAGCTGAAGAAGAAGCGGCGGCTTACATTAAAGCTAATGTAACTAAGCCTGTTGTTTCTTACATCGCTGGTGTTACTGCTCCTCCAGGAAAGCGTATGGGCCATGCCGGTGCGATCATTTCAGGCGGCAAAGGTACAGCGGATGAAAAGTTTGCAGCACTGGAAGATGCCGGTGTTAAAACAGTTCGAAGCCTGGCCGATATCGGCGATGCGCTAAAAGAAATTACCGGTTGGTAATCAGCTTTTAATAAAAAAACCAGCTTCGGCTGGTTTTTTTATGTTTGAAATTCTAAGGCATAAAGATTAAGTTAATATATTGCCTGGAAAATATTCAAATTCATATTCAGATTTATCACCTTTATGCACAAGCTGCTCATTTTCGTATACGCTTTATTTTCCTTTACAGCAGTAGCTGAGGAAGCCGGTTTGGAGTCTTTAATCGAAAATTTTTACCAAGCAAATGATGTAAAAGAATCTCTGAATATAGCAGACTCAATCATCGCTGAAGCTCACGGGTTAGAGCAAATTTATCCGCTGTTGAGAGCTTACAAACCCAAAGCTTTTCCTATTTCAAAGCACTTTTATAAAAAGGCCAGCAAACGGAATGACGGATTGAGCTATCTTTACGCAATTGAAATACCTGAAAATTACGATGCAAAAAAAAACTACCCGGTAGTTTTTCTACTCCATGGCGGCGTTAGACGTCAAAAGTGGAAAATGAGTCAAACCTGGTGGCCCCGTGACGTATCTAATGGATTGGATGACTATATAAAAATTTACCCGACAGGGTGGCACAAGTCTTTGTGGTGGTCTCCTCAGCAGGTAGACAATATTCTGGAGATTCTCGCCGAAGTCAAAAGAAGCTACAACGTTGATACAAGTCGGGTTTATTTAAGCGGCTTATCTGATGGCGCGTCGGGAAGTTATTTTATCGCATCCAGATTACCTGACTTGTTTGCAGCTGTGGCGCCGGTAATTGGTTCACCGTCTGTCTTAGCTGACAAAAAAAACGGAATTAGTGAAGAGACATATCCGGTAAACCTGACTAACACGCCATTTTTATCTATTTCAGCGGACAAGGATACGCTTTATAAACCAAAAGACGTTGAACCCTACATCAGGTACTTTCAACATATTGGAGTAAATATCCAGTTCGTGGTAACCAGCGGGTATCATAATTTCAAACCTTTCAAGAATGAGCTAAATAGAATACTCGAATTTTTTAGTAAAAATATTAGACAAACAACCGAAAAACATCTGGTGTTGCAAGTCGACGAAAGTTTTAACAGAAAGCGCTCAGGATGGGTAGTTGTGAACTCTTTGTCACAGAAAGAAAAAGGTAGTCCCGTAAAAGGTCTTTTAGAAAGTAAGAAAAAAAGTGGCTTGATCGAAGTAAGAGCAGAAAATAATGATATTTATACTTACACAAAAGGGATCGGCTCGTTCACGCTTCTTTTTTCAAAAGAGCAGTTTAATTTTGATAAACCCGTTCGTATTTTCCACAATGATCACTTGATAGTTTCCAGAAATCTAACCCCGGATATCAAGACGCTTCTAAACTGGGCTGCTAAAGATAAAGACCCTCAAAGGCTATTTGTTGCACAAATGGAGTTTAAAGTGAGCAGTTAGCCGGCTCAGAGTAATGATAATGTATGGTATATTGATTTATATCAACTTGTATTCCGGGTTCAATTTCTACAATGTTGTCCACCTTTAACATAGGTTTAGTATGACTGATTTAAACACCTCAAAACAATCTCTAGCTCTAGTCCGCGAAGAGATAGACAAAATTGACCAGGCTTTGATTGACTTGTTGCGACAGCGGTCAGAGTGTGTTGAAAAAATTGCAAAAATAAAGTGTGAAGGCAAACTATCGATATACGATAGTGAAAGAGAAAATAAGATTCTGGAAGAGAAAACACAGAATAATCCCACACTTTATCAGTCAGTTGATTTGGCTAATATTTTCCACGCGATTTTGCGAGCAGGTTTAAACCAACAGTTACTATACCGATCTGAACATGAGGATTAGCTGTGGAGCTGGTGTGTCCGGCAGGTAACTATCAATCCCTGATTAAAGCAGTCGATAATGGCGCAAACGCCGTCTATATTGGCTTAAAAAACGAAACCAATGCTCGTCATTTTGCGGGCCTGAACTTCACTGAAGCACAGATCTCACAGGCGATAGATTATGCCCATCAAAAAGGCAGTAAGGTCTATTGCGCGATCAATACCTATCCCAGAGAAAACTCATGGCATAAGTGGGCCTATTCGGTTGACCAGGCAATGGACCTGGGCATAGATACACTAATCGTCGCAGACATAGGCGTGATGGATTACATTCGCTCGCGTTCAGACAGTTTCCCTATCCATTTATCAGTCCAGGCATCAGCCACCAACCCTGAAAGCCTGAACTTTTATCATCGGCAATTCGCTATTCGTCGGGCAGTTCTACCCAGAGTCCTGTCTCTGGCTCAAGTATCAAAGCTTGCACAAACTGCGCCGGTTGAAATCGAAGTGTTCGGCTTTGGCAGTCTTTGTATTATGGCTGAAGGACGTTGCTATTTATCCTCCTATATGACTGGCGAATCCCCAAACACGCAAGGAGTTTGCTCTCCGGCATCCCACGTTCGATGGGAAGACAGAGGCGATGTGTTAGAGTCACGTTTGAACGGTCTTTTGATTGATCGCTTTGGCGAAAATGAAAACGCTGGTTACCCAACCTTATGTAAAGGTCGTTTTGACGTCGGAGGAAAAATTCAGCACGCACTGGAAGAACCTACCAGCCTGAACACCATGGACATTCTCCCTGAACTCTACCAGGCCAATGTTGCGGCGATTAAAGTGGAAGGACGACAAAGAAGTCCCGCCTACGTCGCATCGGTCACCAAAGCCTGGCGCCAGGCAATTGATCAGGTAGTCAAACAAAACCAGAAGGTAGGGCAAGAAACTATCCACAAGCTCGCCGAGTTTGCCGAAGGAAAACAAACAACCATTGGCGCTTACGAGCGAAGCTGGCAATAGGCCTTTACTAAACCAAGAATTAAAAATAACGAATTAACATGAAACTATCATTAGCAGCCGTTCCTTACTTTTGGTCAAAAGAAGCCTATTTCGATTTTTATCAAAAAGTCGTAAACTCACCTGTCGACATCGTATATCTAGGTGAAACAGTCTGTTCAAAAAGAAGAAGTATGAAGCTGGCTGACTGGATTAAAATTGCCGAGGAACTAGTAATTGCGGGCAAAGAAGTTGTGCTTTCGACTATGACCTTACTAGAAGCCGAGTCGGAATTGAAGTATTTAAGCAACATTTCCAAACAGAAAGATTTCTTAATTGAATCAAACGATATGTCTTCTATTCAGATAGCAAGTGAAAACCAAAATTCATTTGTTGCCGGATGTGCGATTAATCTTTATAACAGTCGTACCATGAATCGACTATATAGATTAGGGATGAGGCGTTGGTCGGTACCTGTTGAATTAGGTAAAGATGATTTAGCCCCTTTAGTTTCAGTAGCAAAGGAAAAGGGCATCGAAGTAGAATATCAGGTTTTTGGACGTATGCCGCTAGCTTATTCAGCGCGTTGTTTTACAGCCAGACATCACGAGCTTCCTAAAGATGATTGCCAATTTATGTGTAAGGAGTACGAAGATGGAATCTTGGTTAAAACACAGGAAGGTGACAGCTTTGCTCAGATAAATGGCATTCAAACACAGTCTTCCAAAGTTACCAACCTTATCGATCGTTTAAAAGATCTCAAAGAAACAGGGGTTGATATAGCTCGCATTGTTCCTGTCAGAGCAGAAGATACGCTCAAGGTCATTGAGTTATTTGCAAATGTGATCAATGTTCATGATGATGTAAGCGATAAACAGGATCTGGATAGCCTAACTGGAAACTATGAATACTGTAATGGTTACTGGTTACAAATAGAAGGGATGAAGCTGGTTGCTCCGTAATTTTTTGTCCAATAATTCGAAGAACCTTATTTACATCAACAATGCTTTAATTAGCTGTTTAGGATTAGACTAAAAGTCTTAAAAAAATAAATCAAGTTTCCGAACTTTTAAGAAGTTTAGATTTAAGAATAATTGCTGATAGTTTTTTTGTTTAATCTCATCATTTTGTAGAAACGAATATTCAGCTTTACTTGTATATTTTCTTGACCAGAATAATTGTTTCTCTCATTGGTCATTGGCTATTTCTATATATATGCTTTAAAAAAATGGTCTTCCATAGAAAATATTTTCTGTATTCAATCTCCTAGATAAAGTATCTGAGAGCCTGCAAAGAAAATCGACATATCCAACAGAAGACGACATTCTCAACAAGAGAACATTAACAGGGAATAGAAAAAAATCTGATGACGAATAATAAGTAGAATAGAGTTTCGGCTTGGTAGTATTCTTTTACGAAGTAAATAACAGCTGGTATTTTTCTCAGAATGAATACCTTTCGCCCATGAAAAATGTGTCTATTGGATTTTCTGAGTTACTCCCCCAAAAGCAGAAAAATCCTGTAGTGAGATTTCTTAGAGCTTGAAATTATTTTTGATAATAACCGCATTTGTTGTTATAACTATTTTTAATAAAAAAGTTCGGCATATCGGGGCTACTACCAGCTCGAGCATTAAGTATTGATTACTTTTGTGATGAAGTTGTCATAATAAAATCACTTTGACTGCTAGTTATCGCAACTGGAGAAGTTTACAAGTAGAATAAAATCTAGTCGCTACTCTATGTTTTGTATGTTTAATACTAATCGATTAATTCAGATATTCTTGTTTATTACCCAGCTTCCGCTCGCCGGAGATAAGGTTGCGCCTGTACAACTTAGCTCAATTCAAGAATTGTCTGAACAAAAAGATTGTCATTTATCTTTGGGAATTTCGGATTGGATGCCTTATCAAGGTTTAACAAAAAACGGACAGCCAACAGGTAAACAAGTAGAGCTGATACAGCAAATAGTCAAAGAAGTAGGTTGTTCACTTTCCTATAAGTCCATGTCCTTCCCTCAAGGTTTAATAGAACTTCAAAATGGAACGGTAGATTTTCAGATGAATGCTTCAGTTTCAGAAGAAAGAAAGAGCTATAGCTATTTTTCGATCCCTTATCGTAAAGAGTTTCTATTACTTTACTCCACGTCTAAATATCTTGATAAATGCCAGACGATGAATTTGGAAGCTTTGATTAAAGATGGCTTTAAGCTGGGTTTACAGAAGGGACTGGTTTATGGTCCCGAGTTGACTCGTATTCAAAAAAATAGAGAATTAAATAGTAAGATTTATTACGTCGATACCAATATTCAACATGTTCAACTAGTTCAGCAGAAAAATCTTGACGGTGTAGTTGACGATCCTATAGTTGTTTCGTATCGTTCAACTAAAAATGTAACAGGAGACACTTTAAGCGCTTGTTCTATTGTGGTTTCCGAGTCTCCTATTTCACTAATATTTAGTAAAAAAACAGTATCAAGAGAACTTGTTGATAAATTCAATCGAGCAATTAGAAAAATTCAAAATACCAGAGCTTATCAAAAAGAATGGGTTTGGTAGAAACATTGTCTTTTATAAACCTGTTTACGTTATCAGTCATTAATAATCTTAAGCTGCCCAAGTGTTCAGATGGTCTAGTAAAGATTATAGGCGGCATTGATTCTCCTGTATAACAGAAAACGACTTTCGTTATCTCGTGAATTAATTTCTTCTTTCTAACAAATAACAAGTAAAAGCTCACTTGATAAGATATCTAGTCTAACTAGTTGAGCTACAATATTTTAAGAAAGCCTAGCCATTTCGGCCTCCATTTTAATAGTCAGTTTAAAATGGTGATTTTTACAAAAAATTACAGGATTTTTGCTTGTTCAATGAAGATTAGGTACGTATTCTCTGTAAATTCCAAAAGGCGGAAACTTTATTAAGATTTACAGCTGAACATCAACACCAACAAAGACTAAAATTATGGACGCACTAAAAAATACTATTTTAAGCATCGCTATTATTGGTGCTGTCGCTTTTTCATCTAACCCTGTTAACGCGACTATCGTACAATTTGAAACTTCTTTAGGTAATTTTGAGGTGAATTTATATGATGAAGAAACACCGCAAACAGTAGCTAATTTCCTTGATTATGTAAACTCGGGAGCTTATGAAAACGTTATTATTCACCGTTCAGTTCCCGGTTTTGTGATTCAAGGTGGAGGTTTTAAGTACAACAGCGAGTGGCCTGTTACGGCAGTACCCGCTGATTCACCAGTAAATAATGAGCCTGTCTATTCCAACGTCAAAGGTTCTATTGCTATGGCAAAGGTTGCAGGACAGGCTGATAGTGCAACTAATCAATGGTTTTTTAACCTCATAGATAACAGTACAACAGGAGCTGCATTAGATATTCAGAATTCTGGCTTTACAGTTTTTGGAGAAACTACTAACGATGGAATTGCTATTCTCGAACAGATCGCGGCTCTGCCACGTTATGATTTTAGTGGAACGATTTCTGCTTTAGGAGAGTTACCATTGCAGAACTTTGATGAAGGTCAAACGCCGGATGATACTCAGTTAATAATAATCCAAAGGATTTCTATTATCGACGCTGCAATTGATACGGCTGCAGGATTAAATCCTGTTCGTAATACAAGCCTTAAAGTAGATGCTCCATCAGCAGAATCTTCTGGTGGTGGCGTATTTGGAACCTCGATACTCTCATTAATCGGTCTTTGGAGCTTGGTGCTCACTAAAAGAAAGCGACTCGATAGGTCAGGCAACTTAAAATAAATTGGCAAGAATATTTTGATCTAGTACTAATTTATTTTAACTAAAGGAGTTTCTGCAATAAAAGGCATTGCTGTTAATAGCAATAGCAGGGACTCCCTTCTGAATTATTTTATACGACGGCAATTATTTATCAACCGAAATGCATGGCAATACCATTCAGAAATCGCCAGAATAAAAGGCTGGATGATCTTCAACCTGTATTCTACATCGACTACGAGATAAATGAGGCTAAAATCTAATTTTTCAGTTGATACGTATTTTATTAGTTGAATCAGACACTGTATACAAATAGCCACGATTTCACTGCACAATATAAAACCTTTCACCCAAGAACTTGTTCATTTATTGATTGACCTGACGCTATGTTGATAGAAGTTAACAATATCTATCTCGATTTGTAATCAAAAAGCTAAATACTCAAATTTGGTTATTCCTTTATATTCTTTTCAGATGATAACCTCCGCACATTATGCGTGCGCAAGGAAAAGCAAGGGTAACTATTATCTGATCTAATACCAATTTATGATCCTGGTTAATGGTTTATCCTAGATTAAAATTGATTGTTGCATTCAAGTATTGTGTGCGATTTGGTAAGTGTTGCTCAGCTAGTCTTATGTTCCGCTTTAGTAAAAGGGGCTAGCTGTAATATAGAAATGAAAGTAAGAACATAATTTACGATTACTCAAACAAGGAAAAGGAATGACAACATATACAGTTAAGCGTGGTGAGATCTCGCGTACCAAGCAGGATATTATTGATGCCGGTGGTTTGGTTCCGAAACTCGGATTAAACGCTCATAAAGGTCGATTTCGAGGCTTCCTGGCCTGTGATAAGAAAAAGAAAGGGGTCATGGGTTGTCAATGTCCCAATATGAATGAAAACTGGTTTTACTACAGAGGCGTGGCAATGATGCGAGGGTTTGCACTGGAACCAGGCTTAATCAGAACCCATACAGGCTCCAATACCGCAGGCTTATTGTCGTGGGCGATGCCTGGAAATTCTACCTACTGCGGCCAGCAAACACAATTCACAACTCCCTCAATGGATGTATATAGCTATAAGGACGGAATAGACGCGCTCGATGAGTTGCGTGATCGGCTTAATTTAAAGCAAAAAGCTACCGACAGGGATCAGAATATGATGAAAATGTGTAAAGCCGAATTTGTTATCAGCAAAGACAATAAAGTTTTGGGTATGATTAGCGGCGACGCGGCTGAATTGAGTTTGTTCACACCGGTAGCAACTAAGCATATTACCTTCGGAGCAGTTGAACAAGGACAGCCGCCCAAAGACCCCATCGCAAGATCTATGCAAATGATGGGTTTCAAGCCAAACACTGAAAGGTACGAAAAAGAATATCTGAGGAGAGAAGAAATAGCGATGTTTAAAGCCAAGCCATTTCTAAAGTTTGTCGATACGGCTTCTCCTGTTGCACTTCCATTCTGGGTATAAATCGAATCCAAAGGGTAGAGCGGACAATCTAGGCAAGTAGTATTGACAAGATATACCGGACACTTTTAATAAGAGCTTTAGTAGTCTTTAAAGGTGTCCAAATGTTAAAAAGCGTAATTCCTACAAACCAGCCTAGGCAAATCTAAGCTTGTTCTAGCCTAAAACTTTACTGTCGTATTTCGCAAGAAGACTAGTTAAAATATCAGGAAGCAAGTCAGGACTAAGATTATCAATCGTATTTTTAACATGGTGGGCGAGTTCTGTATCTCCACTTATTTTTAGCTTTCTTTGAAAGAAAAGTGTGTCTGGATCAACTTTCTGTTGAATCAATTTGATTGCATTGGAAGTATCAATTGAAAGCGTTGCATCCGCTGCTTCTTTATCAACTTTCCGGAAAAATGTGCATCGAATTTTTTGCTGACTAGTGGTTAGTCCTATTTGCAGATCTGCATCCAGAATAACGATTTTTAAAAGACGATTATCCAGAAAATCAAAATCCCCTTGTGTCAGATTGTCCCTGAGCGCGAAGTTGGCCGCTTGTTCTACTGCGAATCGATTCAGTCTAGCCGGGGCTGTCAACACAAATTTGCCAATTGCACTGGGTGCTAAAAGTGACTTTAAAATTGATAATGTTTTTTGTTCAATTTTCAATGCAGAAATCGGCGCGTTCATGTTTCGCTTTAATTATAATCAGTACTCTATATAGGGGAGTTTATTATAATTAACGCTTTAAGGAGAGCGGTGATTTAGATCAAATAATAAGGCGGTTATCATTACTTAGCAAACAGGAAGTGCAATACAAAAAATGCCGCTATATAGCGGCAATTTCGTACAAGTAGCAATTAGTATGTTTCGTTAATTATTATTTTTCCAGGTGTTTGATTTTATCCTTAACACCATCCCACTTAGCTGCTTCAGGTAGTGGGTCTTTCTTATCGACAATATTGTCCCATTTTTGTGCTAGCTCAGCGTTAAGTTCGATGAAATGCTTTTGGTCTGCAGGCACGTCATCTTCTTCAAAAATTGCTTCAGCAGGGCATTCAGGCTCGCACAGAGCGCAATCTATGCACTCATCAGGATCGATTACAAGAAAGTTAGGACCTTCGTAGAAACAATCTACCGGACAAACTTCTACACAGTCAGTATATTTGCAAAGAATACAGTTATCAGTGACTACAAATGCCATTGTTGGTCTCCCGAGTACATAATTGTCGATATTTATACTATCGACTAACTCTCTCATATTAATCTAACTGGACTGATTCGCCAGTTTTTCACATTGGGCGCTATTTTACTCAGTTAAGATAGAATGTCGAGTCAATTTATAAACCAGATCCAGGGCCTGTTTTGGGGTAAGTTCATCAGCGTTCAACGAGTCCAGCAGTGCGATTCTTGGATCTTGAGTTTGTACCTCTCTTGTAGAGTTTACAGAAGGTTGAGGCACCGTTTCGCTATCCTGATGGTGTTTACCTTGCTCAAGATGCATTTGGTAGTCCTGTGCCAGTTTAAGCACGCCATCAGGTACACCGGCCAGTTTGGCGACATGAATACCATAGCTTTTGCTCGTCGGTCCCGGATGAATTCGGTGATCCAGTATGAGTTTCTCTCCATGTTGAATGGCTCCGAAATGCATATTTTTGATACTCTGGTTTTTTTGCGTTATTTGCGTTAACTCGAAGTAATGAGTGGCAAACAGCACCAAAGGATTAATTCGTTGATTAAGATAGTCAAGCGTCGCCCAGGCCAGAGCCATACCGTCATAGGTACTGGTTCCTCGACCTATTTCATCGAGAATTACCAGACTCTTTTCTCCTGCATTGTTAAGGATATTAGCAGCTTCACTCATTTCCACCATAAAAGTAGAACGGCCACCGGATAAATCATCCGACGCACCAATTCGAGTGTAGATAGCATCAAGCAAACCTATTTCGGCAGATTCTGCCGGTACAAAGCAACCTGCGTGAGCGAGTAGGGCAATAATCGCGGTCATTCTCATATAAGTTGACTTACCCCCCATATTAGGACCGGTGATAATTAAAGACTTTTGCTGTTCACCGATAACTACATCATTCGGAATAAAAGGGTCATTTTGATAAGCTTCAACTACCGGGTGACGACCACAGGTGATGTTAATTCCGGTAGTTTCCATAAGCACCGGGCGAACATAGTTTTCCTGTTCGGCTATTTCAGCAAAAGATTGCAGTACATCAAGGATTGCAATTTGTTCTGCAGTAAATTGGAGCGCAGGAACTGATGGCAATAATGACTCAATTAATGACTGGTACAGTTGTTTTTCAAGTGCTAAGGCTTTTGCCTGGCTGGAGAGCACTTTCTCCTCCAGCTCTTTAAGTTCGGGGGTAATAAATCGCTCTGCATTTTTCAGAGTTTGGCGTCGTGTATAATGTATAGGTGCTTTGTCGGACTGCGCTTTAGAAATCTCGATAAAAAACCCATGAACCTTGTTATAGCCGACTTTTAAGGTATTTATCCCGGTCGCTTCCTTTTCTCTTTCTTCCATATCAGCCAGAAGATCGCTAGCGTTTGTTGAGAGATAACGAAGCTGATCAAGCTCTTCATTGAAGCCATCACGAATTACATTACCGTCACGAATAACCACTGGCGGATTGTCAAAAATAGCCCGTTCCAGTAATTCGAAGATCTCTCGATGTTCGCTTAAGCTTTCAGCATGTTCATAAAGACGCTGATCATCTTGCTTTTTGAGCCAGCCAATAAGTGATGGTAAAACACCAAGGCTTTCGCGCAAACCTGTTAAGTCTCTTGGTCGGCTGGATAATAAAGCAATACGTGTCAAGATGCGCTGCATATCGCGAACTGGAGCCAGCAGAGCGCGTAGTTCTTCCAGGTTACCGCTATGTTGAAGTGACTCAACCTTATTATAACGTCTCTCAATCGAAGTTTTATCGACAAGCGGCGCATGTAACCAGTTTTTAAGAAGTCGACAGCCCATCGCTGTTTTTGTCCGGTTGATTACATTAAATAGAGATTTATCGGATTCTCCGTATAAATTCTCAGTAATTTCCAGATGCTTTCGCGTATGAGCATTTAAGAACAAAATTCCGCGATTATCAAAAGGTTTAATTTGATTTAAGTGACCGAGTAAACTTTGCTGGGTTAGCTTGGCGTAATTGAGGGTAGCACCTGCGGCACAAATCGCAGACTGCATTTCATCACACCCAAAGCCATCGAGATTTTTAACCCCGAAGTGTTTAAGCAAAGACTGATAATTCTGTCCGTAGTCAAACTGCCAGTCATCGAGCAATTTGACTGTATGACCCATATTACACAGGCTTTCATAAAAACTGGACTCAGCCAGGATTTCTGCTGGCTTTAAACGAGCGATCTCGCTAAATAATTCAGTCTCTGTTCGAAATTCGTTACAGTAAAACTGCCCACCGGCCAGGTCTAGCCAGGCTAATCCGTATGGAAATCCATTTTTACACGATTTTAGAAAGTATACGCCTGTAAGAAGATTTTCTTTGTCTGCTTCAAGTAGACTATCTTCGCTAAGTGTTCCCGGAGTTATGACTCTCACTACCTTTCGCTCTACCGGACCTTTACTTGTGGCCGGATCTCCTATTTGCTCACAAATAGCGACCGAACGCCCTTGCTTAACTAATCGAGAAAGATAATTGTCAACCGCATGGAAGGGTACACCTGCCATAGGGATTGGTTCACCATTAGACTTTCCTCTATGAGTTAATGTAATCCCTAGCCATTCAGCAGCATTTTTTGCATCTTCGTAAAAGAGTTCATAAAAATCGCCCATTCTATAAAAAAGAAGAATATCCGGATATTCGGTCTTAATATCCAGATATTGACGCATCATTGGAGTATGGTTGTTGCTCATGGACTTTATGTTTTTATTTGTTAATTAATTGGATTAATAGATAAATTCGTTTTCTGTGGATTAGTTTGATAAAAAACTAAATGAAAATGATCTTATATGAGTCGAATTCTACTAGAATTATCAACCAAACCAAACTGATTAATTTCAAACTCAAGGTCTAATTTAAGATGCAAAAACTGGTTTCTCAATTATCTGTCAGGCTGCTATTTAAACAGCTTAGAGTAGTAACAGTCGAATCCTGCACAGGTGGCTGGATAGGTAAGGCATTAACCGACCAGGCCGGTTCTTCCAATTGGTTTGCCGGGGGACTCATCACTTACAGTAATGAAAGCAAAACGCGTTTAGCCGGTGTTCCTGCAGAACTAATAGACCAGCATGGTGCAGTATCTCTTGAAGTGGTAGAGGCAATGGCAAGAGGTGCTCATCAACATTTCGATAAAGTTATAACAGTAGCCGTTAGTGGAATTGCTGGTCCAGATGGGGGAAGTAGAGAGAAGCCGGTAGGCACAGTATGTATCGCCACCTGTGTTAACGACAAGGTTATTGCTAAACAATATCTGTTTGAGGGAAACCGTAATCAAGTTAGAGAACAAACTGTGGAAAAAGCGTTAGAAATGGTATTGTCGGCGATAGAAAACCAATAATTGCTTTCAAGCAGGCAAATGACTGATATGAAAAGCACATAAACTCTAAAAGTTCGTGGAGATTTTTAATGGGATATAGAACTCTGATTGTTGCACTGTTTAGTATTTTTATTCTTTCAAGCTGTGCAACGATGAATGGAACAACTCCGGCGCAAAAGCGTCAGTCCGTGCAAAATATGAAAAACGAAGTACTTACCGAATTATTTAATCTAAAACCAGATACTCGCCACCAGGTGAGTGGCGCGCCGGGCTATGCAGTCTTTAGCAATGTTAATGTAAATATTATATTCGCCAGCTTTGGCGGAGGGTATGGCATGGCTAAGAACAATAATACTGGCAAGGTTACTTATATGAAAATGGGGGAAATAGGTGTCGGATTAGGTGCCGGATTAAAAGATTTCAGAGCAGTATTCGTATTTCACACAGATAATGCATATAACCGCTTTATAGAACATGGTTGGGCATTTGGTGGTCAGGCAGATGCAGCGGCAAAAGCAAGCGATAAAGGGGCAGCTGTTGCGGGAGAGGCGATCATTGATAACGTAACAATTTATCAGCTAACTCAAAGTGGCCTGGCATTACAAGCAACCTTAAAGGGTACTAAATACTGGAAGGATAGTGAACTCAATTAGACTTTTTGGAGAACAAAAAAGGCGAGTTTATGGCTCGCCTTTTTCATTTCAGCGTATCTTTTTTTATTATGCTTTTGCAGCAGCTATACGCTTTCTGGCAAGCTCGTCAGCTACAACATTTGTTGTTTTACCTTCAGCTTCAGCAGCGCCAAAGATTTCAAGGAGTGTGCCATAGATTTCGTCGACCTTATTCAACGCATCTTGCTTTTTGTATTCACCACCTTCCATTTCGAAAGAAACGTTAATGATACCGCCAGCATTGATTACATAGTCTGGAGTGTAAAGAATACCTTTTTGTTTTAATACATCTCCATGGCGATCTTCTGCCAGCTGGTTGTTAGCTGCACCAGCAACAACAGAGCATTTAAGCTGCTTGATAGTAGTATCATTGATGGTTGCGCCTAAAGCACACGGCGCATAAACATCAACATCCTGAGAGTAGATATCATCTTTATCAACTGCAGTAGCGCCCAGATTATCAACAACTCGATCAATAGATTCTTTGTTGATGTCGGTAACGAAAAGCTCAGCGCCTTCATTACGTAAATGTTCACACAGATAGTAGCCAACGTGGCCCAGACCTTGAACTGCGACTTTAACGCCTTCCAGAGTATCTCGTCCTAATCGGTGCTTAACTGCAGCCTTCATACCTTTATAGACACCATAAGCAGTAACTGGTGATGGATCGCCACTACGACCTTCGAGACCTAAAACATACTCGGTTTTGCGGTGTACAATCGCCATATCATCTGGGTTTATACCAACATCTTCTGCGGTGTAATATTGTCCATTCAAGTTGTTTACAAACTTACCGAATGCTTCAAAAAGCGCTTCAGATTTCATTGTTTTAGAGTTACCAATGATTACTGATTTACCACCACCCATTTTCAGACCGGCTAATGCATTCTTGTAACTCATACCACGAGATAAACGAAGTGCGTCGATAAGCGCTCCTTCATCTGAGTTATATTCCCACATACGGCATCCGCCAACTGCAGGACCTAAAGCAGTAGAGTGAACACAAATAATAGCGCTTAGGCCTGATTCAGGATCACGGCAGAAGACTACTTTTTCGTGGTCATCATAAGCGCGTAAGTTAAATACAGCCATGTTATTCTCCTAATGAGATTGAACTGAAAGAAGCAGCCAGCGATTCTGCCAGCTGCTTTGACATAGTTGTCGTAAAGATTAGTCTCAAGGCAATAGCCTTAACCATTAACCAATGTTAAAGGTGATACCTTGAGCCAGAGTTGGGGTATCACCCCAGAAAATGGTATTGGTTTGACGGCGCATGTATGCTTTCCAGGAGTCAGAGCCTGCTTCACGGCCTCCACCTGTATCTTTTTCACCGCCAAATGCACCACCAATTTCAGCACCAGAGGTACCGATATTGATGTTTGCAATTCCACAGTCAGAGCCGGCATAGGAAAGGAACTTTTCCGCATTGCTGATATTTTGGGTAAACATCGCAGATGACAATCCTTGGCGTACGCCGTTGTTGAGTGCTATCGCTTCCTCGATTGTTTTATAGGTCATAACATAAAGGATCGGAGCGAATGTTTCATTTTGAACTACTTCCCAATCATTTTCGGCGCGAATAATCGTAGGTTCCACATAATGACCAGGGCGATCGATACGATTCCCACCAAATAACACTTCGCCACCTTGCTCTTTTGCTCTTGCTACAGCATCTTCGAAGTTTTTAACGGCCGTCTCGTCTATCAGAGGCCCCATCAGGTTAGCGGTGTCAAGTGGGTCACCAATAGTTACTTGTTTATATGCATCTACCAGAATATTAGTTACTTTTTCAGCAATCGACTCATGAACAATCAAGCGGCGGGTGGTTGTACATCTTTGCCCTGCAGTTCCAACAGCTCCGAAAGCAATTGCAGGAATTGCATGCTCAAGATTTGCTGTCTCATCAACAATTAACGCATTGTTTCCTGCAAGTTCAAGTAGACATTTACCCATTCGTTCAGCAACTTTAACACCAACCATTTTTCCTACAACGGAAGAGCCGGTGAAAGACATCTTCTTGACTTTTTTATCTTCAATAAATTTCTGGGCTAGCTTGTTAGATTCGCCATCTACAAACATGTAAAAAATAGGGGAGTATCCTGACGCCTTAAGAACATCATTACAGATATGCTGTACAGCGACAGCGGTAAGTGGAGTTTTAGGGCTAGGCTTCCAAATAGTTACATTACCGCAAATTGCTGCGATAAATGCGTTCCATGACCAGACTGCTACAGGGAAGTTAAATGCCGAGATTACTCCAACAAGGCCAAGTGGCTGCCATTGTTCATACATTCTGTGTTGAGGACGCTCAGAATGCATCATTTTGCCGTACAGCATTCTTGACTGACCAACTGCAAAATCTGCCATGTCAATCATTTCCTGTACTTCACCGTCTCCCTCGGCCTTGCTCTTTCCCATTTCTAGTGATACCAGACTGCCAAGAGCGTCCTTTTTTTCACGAAGAGCGTCACCCATCTTTCGAACTAGTTCTCCACGCACTGGAGCAGGGATAGCACGCCACTCTTCAAACGCTTTTTCCGCTTTCTCAATAATGGTGTCATAGTCTGATTCAGACGCAGCATAAACTTTGGCTATTTCCTCACCGTTGGCAGGACTAAAAGAAGTAATAACTTCTTCTTGTGCAGTAGACCACTGGTCGACACCCCAGCAAGCACCGGAGTTGATTGACTTAATACCTAGATCGTCTAAGAGTTTCATTGGATTCCTCAAAAATAAATTGTCGTGCCTAGTGCCCAAGTTACTTGTTCATATGAAATTGAAACAACCACTTGGTGTCGTAAGTATAGCGATTTAGACCGCTCTTATTATGATTAGAATCATCAGATTCCTTATTAAGTTCCTCCCCATTTTCAGCAAGTGGACCTGTTCTAACTTGCTGTCAGGCAAAGCAGACAATAAAAACCGGCTCTGTTGCCAGCTAAAAAGCTGCCCGGGCTGCCTGAAAATTTGGCGCAAAGATACCATTGAAGGGAGAGAATAGCCAGTTTAATCGTGCATTTTGCAAGTGATTTAGCGGAAGTAACCTTCATATTCGGCGCATTTCGTGGTGTAAAAGCACATCTGACCAGTTCAGCCAACTATTATTAACAGGACTAGCAAAATA
The DNA here is from genome assembly GCF_015687155.1 of Aliikangiella sp. G2MR2-5. Lineage (GTDB taxonomy): Bacteria > Pseudomonadota > Gammaproteobacteria > Enterobacterales > Kangiellaceae > Aliikangiella. Next base: position 1,223,926 of record NZ_JADPQF010000001.1, read on the forward strand.
AGAAACAGGGGCAATGCGCTTTTGCGATGGCCGTAAATGGCTTAAAAATTAAGCAGTTATGGGGATAATTTAAACGTTTGTATAGTAGAAAATTGTAAAATATTTACATTTTTGGTGGCGAATTTGCTTGAACTATCCCTTTAAATCACTTAGTTTTAGCGCCTTCGTTGCATTTCCGGTCAAAGCAATGTTGTTATTTTGCTTGGTTTAGGACTCTTTTATGTCTTTAACTGCACGACATTAGTAAATATCCACGTAAAACTACCGGAAACGCTGTTGTAGATACATTAAGAGGGAGTCATATGACAGAGCAAGTCCAACAGGAACCAATGAGCGCACAAGAAAAAGAAGAACAAATCAAGCGTTGGAATCAGGAAGAATTTGTAAAGGTTCAAAAGTTTTGCGTATCAAAAGGTGTTCAACCGAAGAAAATAGAGCAAAGTAGAACACAGTGTTTACCGCCAGTTTTAGGCGTTTGGTATGTAAATTCAACGACTAAAGGTGAAGACTACTGGGTGCTCAGTGGACAACTGCCTACCGACCTCGCGCCAGCTAAAGTTGCAAACCATGCCAGAGAAGCTCTTCGTTATTTCTCTATGAACTGGCAACTCAAAGCTGCGAACATAGAAGATGCAATCGCTGAAGGAAAATTTACTGGCGAAAACAAAAACACACAAGAAGCATTTGCAAAAGAACTGGTTTCAAAAGCCGAAGCACTTTATCAAATATATAGTGATGAAAAGCTTTGGGCTCAAACAGGGCTAAAAGCCAGTTAAAGTGAAGAATTATCGGTAAAAAAAAGCCTGCGATGCAGGCTTTTTTTTGCATAAAGAACTAGTATTCCCACCAACAGGCTTGCCACCAGTCGATAAACTCTTCAAAATCTATATGGCCATCATTATTTTCATCGACCATAGCAAAGCCTGACTCTGCTTGTTCTTTTGTCGTTTTGGGCGAAATGACTCTCAGTAACTGCAGAAATTCATCCTTATCTATTTCGTTGTTATTATCGCTATCAAAAAATGCGAAGTTTTCTTTGATTTCGCTCAACTTCTCTTGAGAGAGTGATTTATCAGTCATTAGTATTCCTTAAATTACTTATAAAAATTATATATTTCAACACGTTGTATACTTAATCTAAAGTGAATTCTTCAATTCTATAATCAACACCACGGCTTTTTAGATAGTCCAGAACATAAGCATATGCACCTTCTTGCGCGCCAATTGTTTCGGGGGCAAGCACCCCGGACTCCGGTTTATTTTGTAACACATAGTTGGCAATAGCCGTAGCAGTATAACCTGTTGTTCTTGCCATGGAAGATGTTTTACTTTGCTGACAGCCATGATCAAGCATTCGGTAGATATATCTTTTCTGTTTACCATTTCTATCACCTTCAATGGTAATTCTCAAAACAGTGAACTCTTCATCTGACTGTTTTAACTTCCAGTTATCTTTTAGAATGCGAGCTGTTACATCTATCGGTCTGAACGCCATGCCCTCAACTTCCATTTCCTGAGTTGAGAAAAATCCCGACTTTAGCAAAACGCCAATATATTCCGCGTGTCCAGGATATCTAAGAGTCTTTTCCTTCATATTAGGTATATGATCCATTGTGTGGATCAGTGTTCTCAAGCCATCAGTATTAAAGGCTTCAAGTGTACCTACCCGTTTGATTTCCATAAGCTCGCAGTCTGATAAAGCCGCGCGAACAACGAGCTCACCATTTTCTACATATCGAGCAGGGCGAGTATATTCCTCAATAACATCAATTGGTGAAAAAGGCGCTTTATAATTGAAAGGCCACTCCCGTTTTATCGGCAGACCACCAACCAGACATTCATATTTTTTTACTTCCATGGTGCTGTCAATATGTCCCAGTATCACATTGGACATTCCAGGAGCTACCCCACAGTCAGCTATAGCAAAGACATCATTCTTTTTTGCTAGATAATCAAGATCAAAGCAATTCTCCGGAAAGAAAGAAATGTCAACAACAGGCTTTTTCGCGTTTAAAATCTTTTTTAACGTTTCAAAACCCATAAAGCCGGGTACTGCGCAAACTACTAAGTCAAATTCAGAAAGTAAGTCATTGTAGTCGTCATTTTCTTTAAGATTGAACAGTTCAGTTTCTACAGACGAGTTTGCTTTTCTTATACGTTCTAGAGATCGTTTGTTTATGTCGACGGCGGTAACCTGGTGCTCACCAGCGAGATCAAGTGCCATGGCATTCCCAATCATCCCTGCACCTAATACTACAATCTTTGCCATATAACACTCCAATTATAATTGCGTACTTTACGCCATAAACCTGCGCTTGATTTTAAAACTTGAGCCTAAACTAAAGTCCACTTTTATTTTTAAAAGGAAGGGGGAACCGATGGTTCTTCTTCATTTAATTCTATCGGCGTAATTAATATCAACATACCAAATAACGGATGGTCAAAATAGTGGAGTTCTCCGCTTCTCATTCGCCGCGCCTGTTTCATTGAATAATTAAAAAGGCGCTCTTTGTACAGCTTTTGAGACTCGCTGTTTAAAAAGTCGTCGTCAATTTCCCAAGAAAACTTGTGGTTTTGGTTAATATCAGACATTACTCCCTGTTTTTCCGCCTGGCTTTGTAGTAAAGCTAAATTGTCGCTAACCGTTTTAGTTTTGTCTAACTGACTTGCTTCGTTAAACGTGTCGGAAGTAAAGACAGACTGATTATCACTCAGAGAAGTACTGACAGGATTGCTCTCCTTTAAAACATTGAACTCATCATTTTTGAAGAGGTCCAGATCAATCGCTTCAATTTCGAACTTATCCGGACGTCTCAGATAAAGGTTAGTTTTAACATGTAAATATCTGGCAACATATATCTTAATATCACCATCAATTTCTGGAACCCATAAGGTCGGTTCAATTGTGTCCATACTTGGAAGAACTTCTTCCTCTTTGCTCTCATTATTCGAAGAAAACTCGTTGAAATCTGAGCCGGAATTATTTGTCAAAAAGTTTTCATCTGATGCAGTAAAATCGTCAGAGTCCGTTGGGGATGAGAACAGGTTCAAACCCGCTTGCCTTTTTTCTCCATCGTACAAATAATCTAAGCTATAGTCGCGCCCGCCAGCTATTCGGATAGAACGAGCTTCATTTGAGGACAAGACAGGCTGTTTCCATCCGATGTGAAATAAAACGTTATACTCGGGATTTTTCTGTAAGCTCTTAACTTCATTATTTAGAGACAGCTGTGATTCAGGCAACAATTGAAAAGGAACTTCAAGCTCCCCGGCGTCAGCGTCGAAAGCTAAATTATTGTCGGTATTTGTTGCAATAGAAGAGTCACTTGAAACTGGCTGACTCACAATTTCTTGCTCTATCAGATCTTCGAACTCGGCAGAAGGCTGACCGTTGATCACACGGTAGGGTTGGAGAAAATCACGAAAATCAGTAGACAATTCCAGTTTGGTTTCCGGGTCCCACGACTCATCACTTAAAGCGTTCAAGCTTTCTGATTTGAATAAGACAACCTCTACCTGATACCACTTAGGGCCATCCTGAACTGGGTCACTTTCTTCAGCGGAAATAGCACTAGAGGCAATTCCTGCTAGAACTAAACTAATATACTTGGCTTTTTTAAATAAAATCATCGGGTTGAGATACAGCTAATTGTTATATTTTCACTTGAATACTAACCTTTACAAGCTAATCGTTTCAATCAAAGAATCAATTTGTTGTCTACGGTGTTCCAGACTTTCATTTGGACACTTGACTTTAAGAACTGTTCCTTTAACGAGTTGGTAGCCGGTAGGGTTTGTTTGTATGAGCTCTATCAGCTTGTGGGTGTTTATATTGGGTTCAGCGCTAAATTCAACGGTTAGTCCTTTTTCATCAGCTTCTAGCTTGGTAATACCCATCGGGATTAGTTTTAACTTAAGTTCGGCAGCTACAAAGAGTGACTTGGTTGCTTCAGGAAGTAATCCGAATCTGTCGATCAACTCAATTTGCAGCTGTTTCAAGGTCTCCCTGTCTTTGGCATTAGCAATTCTCTTATAAAGAGATAGTCTTAGCCCAACATCAGGTACATAATTGTCTGGTAACAGTGCGGACTGGCCAAGATTAACTTCTGTTTGTTCTTCCTGAGCTACCTTTAGAGAGGGTTCTTTGCCTGATTTCAACGCTTCGACAGCTTTTTCCAGTAACTCTATGTAAAGACTGAAACCAATGGTCTGCATATGACCACTTTGCTCTTCACCTAGTAACTCTCCAGCCCCTCGAATCTCAAGGTCGTGGGTTGCTAATATGAAGCCTGCACCTAGATCATCCAGGTTTTCAATAGCCTCCAAACGTTTTTTAGCATCCTTGGTCATGGATTTTGGACCTGGTGTTAACAAGTAGGCATACGCCTGATGGTGCGACCGACCGACTCGCCCCCTTAATTGGTGCAGCTGTGCAAGTCCGAGCTTGTCAGCCCGATCCATGATAATGGTATTAGCGGTTGGTACATCAATACCGGTTTCAATAATAGTAGTGCAAACCAGTACATGAAAACGCTGATGATAAAACTGTTTCATTACGTCTTCGAGTTGACGTTCGCGCATTTGGCCGTGGGCAACACCGATTTCCAGCTCTGGGAGCATATCCTTTAATTCTCGTGCCACTCGTTCGATCGATTCTACTGAATTGTGCAGAAAATAGACCTGGCCTCCACGTCTGATCTCCCTTTGGATTGCCTCTTTAATAAGTGGAGCATTATGCTGACGAACAAAAGTCTTAATGGCTAATCTTTTTGCTGGTGGAGTAGCAATAATTGATAGGTCTCGCATTCCGGACATTGACATGTTTAATGTCCGCGGAATTGGGGTAGCAGTGAGGGTCAGGATATCAACTTTCGCCCGGTAAGATTTGAGAATTTCCTTTTGACGCACTCCAAACCGGTGTTCTTCATCAATGAGCAATAAACCCAGATTTTTAAACTTAGGATTACCGGACAGAAGACGGTGAGTTCCAATAACAATATCGATTTTTCCGTTTTCCAATTGCTCCAGTACCTGTAATTGCTCAGATTTGGTCTGAAACCTGGATAATGAGCCGACATTAACCGGCCACTGTGAGAATCGATCCTGGAAAGAGTTTGTATGTTGCTGCGCTAACAGTGTCGTAGGAACTAGCATTGCCACTTGCATGCCATTTTGGATAGCAATGAAGGCTGCGCGCATAGCTACTTCTGTTTTTCCAAACCCGACATCGCCACAAACTAATCGATCCATAGGAGTGCTCGATTTCATATCTTTGATAACAGCATCAATAGCGTCTTGCTGGTCAGGAGTTGTTTCAAATTCAAATTCGCTAGCAAATTTAACGTAATCTAACTGATCAAGCTTATGGCTAACGCCTTTTTCTGCAGCTCTTCTTGCGTAAAGGTCTAGAAGTTCTGCCGCAGTGTCACGCGCTTTTTCGATCGCTTTGTGCTTGGCTTTAGTCCATGATTCGCTTCCTAGTTTATGCCAAGGAGCTGTTTCCGGACTACTACCGCTATAGCGATGAATAAGGTGTAAACTTTGTACAGGTACATAGAGTTTATCACCGCCGTTATATTCGAGAGTCAAAAACTCTGTTGTTACACCGCCTGCATTTAATGTCTGAAGCCCAAGATACCTGCCAACCCCCTGATCAATGTGGACAACAGGATCGCCGTGTTTTAGCTCTGCCAGACTATGAATTAACTGATCGGGAGAAACTTCTTTATTTTGACGCCTTCTGGATTGCAACACCTGGCTACCAAAAAGATCACTTTCGCATACAACAAGATACTCATCACAACTAAAACCATGCTGAAGTGGAGCCGTCGTTAAGTTGACTGAATCGGTGGATTCCAGGAACTGTTGCCACGTTTCAATAATAACAGGTGAAGTCTTGTGTTTAGTGAGAAGTTCCCGCAATACTTCCTGTCGTCCTGACGACTCCGAACATATCAGTATCTTGGAGTAGTTCTTGGCCGTATTTTTGAGCTTTTCGGTTGGGTCGGATAGTTTGTGTTCGACAGTTACTTGTGGACAGCGCCCAAAGTTCAGGCTGGTCGATTTCTCTGCTCTTGATACATCCTGCTCAAGCGATAAGTGAGGTAACCCTTTTAAAAATGAATTGAATTCGCTCTCTTCAATGAAAAGGCTTTGCGGAGGCATAATCGGCCTCTCGATATCATGCCGGTACTGTTCGTACCGATCTTTTAAATCAATCCAGAAACTTCTGGTTGCTTGCGAAAGATCTTCTCCTCTGACAACAAGAGATTGTTCAAGGTTAATAAAATCAAAAATTGTTGACAGCTGATCGAAGAACAAAGGCAAATAATATTCAATCCCGGCAGGGAAAACTCCATTACTAACGTCTCGATAAATCGATGACTCACTGATATCAAATAGTGCTCGCCATTTTTGTCTGAAAGTTGCTATCCCAGTCTCATTGGTCGGGTATTCCTTAGCCGCTAACAGGTCTATTGAATCTACTTTTACTTTGGTTAACTGTGTTTCTGGATCAAAAAAGCGTAAGGACTCAATTTCATCATCAAACAGCTCTATCCTTATTGGTTCGTCAGATCCCATTGGGAAGAGATCTATAATTGACCCTCTTACCGCAAACTCACCATGCTCCATAACAGTGGCAACAAAAGCGTAACCATTGTCGTCCAGCTCTTTACGTAACGCTTTGAGATCTATTTTTTGTCCAACTGACAAAGACAGGCACTGTTGCTCAATAAACTGTCGATAGGGAAGTCTCTGAAGCGCAGAACTAACCGGCAATAATAAAACACCTTTATTAATTCCTGGTAATTGGTTTAGCGTTTTTAAACGCTCCGAAATTATGTCCTGATGGGGTGAAAAATAGTCATAAGGCAGTGTTTCCCAGTCCGGCAAAGTAAACACTGGTATCTGTTTGCTTGAACCAGCGCTAACTGGTCCAGCAGGTTGTTGATCGTGCAGAAAAAACTCTACTTCTCGTTTGAGGCTAAGATAGCTTAACGCATTGGGAAGTAGAACTATAATTAGCCCATTATGTAGCTTGGCAGTCTCTGCAATCGTCAGAGCAAAAGAGCTTCCATAGACATTATGGCAGTGATTTTGGAAACCAGGCTTTAAACGTAGAAGTTTTGATAGATCTTTCAAAGGTCTGTCGCAGATAGGTAGTTAAGTTACATTTTCAGGCGCAAGATTATACCTTAGCCTGCTCATAAGGTGGAGGGGGAATAAGCGTGAAATCTATATTTTCACAAGTGGATGTTTCTATGGTGCGCCTGGCAGGAGTCGAACCTGCTACCTGCCCCTTAGGAGGGGGCCGCTCTATCCAAGTGAGCTACAGGCGCTAAATATGAGAGAGGGGATTTTAACAAGAACTGAGAAAAAAAATAAATAGTCCTGCAGGATAAAAGTCTCTATTTTAAAATTATTCTTTAACCAATAAGCAAGATAGTTTATTTATCGGTTAATTATTAGCCAAAATCAGATTGAAAGTGTCTTAATCTTAACAGCGACAAACATACTTCTTGGATAAATCTATTTAGTTGCCAGTTTTTGTGATCTAGATAAGGCGAAAAAACACCCAATCTGCTAGTCTGGATAATGAAGGTTAGCACAAAAAGAGAAGAAAAAATAACCCGGTATACAGGGAAATCATCGGAGGAGGTTGATATGAACGCAAATCTGTCGAAGGGCCTAAAAACAAAGGCACTTTATTCTACATTTCTGGGCACCGCCATTTTGTATCTCTTTAGTAGTCTTTCACTGGCGGCAGAATTAAAAAAGGAAACCATTTCGAAAGAAATATCACGCGTTCAGGATAAGAATACAATTAGAGTTGATCCAAAGAAGTTAAAACAAGTGATTCAAAGCCGCTCACCAGGTGAGAATCAGACAAACGAAGAAGTACACGGCGGAACAGGTGTTTATGTACTCGATAACGTTGATTTTAACCCTGTGGGCGGAGCCAGAATAGAAGGGCTCAAATGGAATAATCAAACACCATTTGAAGGTTATTATGAGTTTGAACAGAACTCCTACGTTGTTGTAAGCGGTACTGTACATGGAGAAGGTTTAATAACTGGAACAGGAAGAGACGGCTGGACTTTTCATGTTACTCTTGATACTGGCGACTTACTAAAAAACAAGCCAGCTTCCTGCTCTTTTTCAAAAAGCATTCGTCCGCAAACGACACCAGAGCAAACAGGTTGGAAGTATCAAGTGCTAGTTATTTTTCTCGATACGGCTACCAAACCTGAATGTTTTGAGTTTTTCGAATCGATAGGTAAAAAGCCGCTAAAAATTCGGAGAGCAAGAATAGTTGGGCCGGGCTGGCCGGGTAAAAGCGGATTCAAGGAACCACAGGAAAGGCTTTATAATCCAGGACCGATGTTGCCATTAAGCACGGATATTACTTCGGGTCATGATGCTACGCTTTGGCAATCAAACTAGAAACCAGGCAACCAGCTTCAAAACAGTTGACCAGATAGGATTGACATATTTCATATAGTAGGAGAATTTGTACATTTGCAAAGCCTCCTATATAAAGCCTCATACAAAATGAAAGATGGCCAAGCTTTGAGTAAAATTAGTTTGGGAATCGATTTTGTATAGCGATGATATCATCGATTTTGTCTAGTACTATATCTACTAATTCAGGGTCAAACTGTTTACCTTTTTCAGCTTTTAGCAGGTCGAGAATCTTATCCAATGGCCAAGCTGGTTTGTAACACCTTTCGTTGTACAAAGCATCAATTACATCTGCCAGAGCTGCAATTCTTGCATAAACGGAAATGTCTTTTCCGGACTTTCCATTGGGATAACCGTTACCATCCCATCGTTCGTGATGTTCGCCTGCGATCAATGATCCGACCTGAATCACTTCAAGTTTAGAGCCCGCAAGAATATCCCTGCCGATGGCTGCATGATTCTTCATAATTTCCCATTCTTCAGGGTCTAACTTTCCGGGCTTGTTAAGTATCGCATCGGGAATCGCTACTTTGCCTATATCGTGCAGTGGAGCCGCCATATAGAGAACTTCCTGTTGCCTTTCACCAAGTCCTATGGCTTTGCCTAGCAGCAAACAGATCTCGGCCATTCTTTTTACATGATGACTAGTTTCCTTTGAGCGGTTCTCAACAGCTTCACTCATCCGATAAACAATTTCCTTTTGAGTAACTTCAAGTTCCTCAAACATTGAAGTGTTATCAAAAGCAATACCAATGTGATTACAAAATATCTGGATAAGATGTTTATCAAGCTGACTTAATGGAGGAAGCCCTTCAAGATAAAGAATATTCTTTTTCTTTAGATGAGACTCATAAAAGCCTATGAAGTAATCTTCTTCAAACTGATTACGCCCCAGCCTTAAATTATCAAGTAAATTAGGTTTGGGAAAATCTTTGACCGCGACTTCAAGATTATTAGAAATGTAATTGCTGTATTTACCTGTAGCGGCGACTACCTGGCTTTCGTTACCGCTTTGTGTCGCAGTTAACCCTTCTAACTCCCCATAAATTGCACCTTCGCTGATTTGGAGCAGGGCGGTTAGCTGTTCCAGAGCGCCTTGAGTTAACTCTTTAAGTGAATGTTGCGCGAAAACCTTCGCAGTCCCTTTGATAATAGTCTCGAGCCCCTTTTTATTTCGGTGCAGGCTGATGATGTCTCTATATGACCTTAATCCTGAGTACATCAAAGTAAAAAGGCGGTTAGAGGTAAGTTCGGTTTTTTCTTTGTAGTCATTAATATCGTAGTCCCGGATGACTTCTCTTTCAGGCGCTTGCCCCGGCTGTCCTGTTCGAAGAATAATTCTCACATGCTGATCTCGATGTACCTCTCGGATCCATTTTACCAATTCAAGTCCTGCATGGTCTGTCTCCATAACAACATCCAATAAAATGATTGCATAATCATTCTCTTCAAGTACTTGCTTGGCATGTTTTGCAGAAAAAGCGGAGTCTATTTCAAGCGGAAGATCCTGAAATGTAAAGTTCTTGAGTGCAAGTCGAGTAACCTGATGGACTTCAGGCTCATCGTCGACAACTAGCAAATGCCAGTGCTTTTCGCTTCGAGGGGGCTGACTGACCTCTTCTAAGCCGTCGTCTTCGTCCGCAAAAATTAATTCGTCATTATCACTCATAAGCTAATAGTAATCTCTGATACCTATCTTTAAGTTATAGTAATAATTTTGCAAAACAGCCATTTTTTACTCAACTTTTATGCGAGTTATCAATAGTTTTTCTATAATTAACCTATTGATTTTATGTAACTTCACAGGCGTTACCTGATGTTTGATGTACAAAAAGGTACTCATTCTGCATTCAAAATGGCATTAGCCACTGTTTTCCTTTGCTGCTTTTACTTATCACCGGTGTTGCAGGCAGCAGAGTCAACAGCAGAAGACCTCAAAGCAGCCTTTATAGTTAATTTCATACGCTATATCGAATGGCCTGACGAAAAAAGTATGCAATCAATCAAGGTTGTTTATTTAGGAGATAATCGCAAGCAACTGGAAGCATTGGAAAAGCTCAAAAAAGTAAAAGTTCGTAACCTGTCAATTACCATTCGATATGCTAAAAGCCATGCAGATCTACTACCTGCTGATTTGATATTTCTGGAAAAATCCTCCGCCGATCAGCTCCGCCAGCTAAATGGGCTAATTAAGGATAAGCCAGTGCTACTGGTAACTCAGGAAATTGATGAAAAACAACTATTTGGAATTAACTTTCTTTACGAGTCCAGAAACCGAATCGGGTTTGAGTTAAACCGCTATAACCTGATATATCAAGGCCTTAAAGTCTCTTCTGATTTCGTAATCCTTGGTGGTACTGAAATTGATATTGCCAGTTTAGTAAAGGATTTAGAAGCGGATATGGTCAAAAGTCAATCAATGCTAAGAGCGCTTCAAAAAGAAGTTGACCGTAAACAGGGGCTGCTTGATAAGCAAAGTGAAGTCCTGGCATCACAATCGCAGAAAATTGGCGCTCAGGAAAAACGACTGCAAACTTTGGATACTACGATAAAGGCGCAAAAAGACTCATACGACAAACTAAAAGATGAATATTCGCGATTAAACGCATCCCTCAATCTTTCTAGAAAAGAGCTAGTTGAAAACAATCAGCTCCTTGGAACTAAACAACAAGAGCTGGAACAAAAGTCAGCGGCAATTGATGACCTGGCAACACTGATCGAAAGAAATAAGCAACTCTTACTTGAACAATCGAAAGAGATCAATAAACAAAAGGAAGAGCTGAAAGACTCGTTATTACAACTGGAAACTCAAAAAGAAACACTCCTGGAGCAAAGCTCAATAATTAAGAACCAAACTATCGCGCTATATGGCTCAATATTATTGATTGTCTCAGTGGCTTTCAGTGTAGTCGTTATCTATCGAAGCTACCGGCTAAAAAAACGCTCACATAGCCAGCTTGAGGAAAAGCATCGTCAACTGGAAGAAATTCATGCCCAGTTAACAGAAACCCAGGACCAGTTAGTTGAATCTGAAAAAATGGCCGCGTTGGGTGGACTGGTGGCTGGTGTAGCACATGAAATCAATACTCCTATAGGGGTTGGTGTAACTTCAGTATCTCACCTTTTGGAATCGATTAAGAACTTCAAAAGAAAGTACGAGAAGGGCCAGCTCAAAAAGTCAGAGCTCGAACTACTTCTCGAAGACTTAAATGAATCCGGTGAAATACTCGACCGAAATCTTCTCCGCGCTAGTCAGCTAATTCGAAGTTTTAAACAGGTGTCTACTGACCAGACGACAGAGGAAGTCCGTACCTTTGGGTTAGAGCAATACCTCGGCGAGATATGTCAGAATTTGCGTCACAAACTTAAGCAGGGGAATCATCGGGTTAAAATAGATTGCGACGAAGCAATAAAAATAACTTCCTATGCAGGAGCTTTCGCTCAAATTATAACCAATCTGATAGTAAATTCCTTATTACATGGTTTTGGAAATGCAATTAGCGACGGGGAAATATCAATTTGCTGCCGGGTCGAAGGTGACAATATTACTATAGAATACAGAGACAACGGAAAAGGCATTCCGGATCAACAGGTCGAAAAAGTTTTTGACCCTTTTTTTACTACTAATAGAGCTCACGGAGGCACAGGGCTAGGACTAAACATCTGCTTCAACCTGATGCATCAAAAGCTTAAAGGAAAAATACGCTGCCTGCACAGTGATAGTGGCGCACATTTTAGCCTACAAATGCCCATAGATATAAAAAAGCTGCAACCATCAGAAGTAGAGTAAACTGAGCAAGTGCACCAATGCAGTAAGATTCTCATCTCTAGCTCTATAGCAAGGTTAATATTTGGTTAATTAGCGCCAAATAGTGAGGTTTCTACTTTCATCAAAATTAGGTTTGCACTAAATAACCAGCTGTCTATAATGACACCCTCATGACATGACTATTCAACGCAATTTGGAGAATAAAATGCGTATCATTCTGTTGGGAGCGCCGGGGGCCGGAAAAGGGACTCAAGCACAGTTTATTAAAGAGAAGTATGGAATCCCGCAAATATCAACCGGGGACATGCTTAGAGCTGCCGTTAAAGCGGGCACACCTCTGGGTTTACAGGCAAAAGAAGTCATGGACGCAGGAAAATTAGTTTCGGACGATATCATTATCGGTCTGGTAAAAGAGAGAGTGGCGGAAAAGGACTGTGAAAACGGTTACTTGTTAGATGGTTTTCCACGCACGATTCCACAAGCTGACGCAATGAAAGAGAATGGTATTGACGTTGACTACGTTGTAGAAATTGACGTAGATGACGAAGAAATTATTAAAAGAATGAGTGGAAGACGTGTGCATCCGGGCTCTGGAAGAACCTATCATGTGGTTTTTAATCCGCCCAAAGTAGAAGGCAAGGACGACGAAACCGGTGAAGATTTGATACAAAGACCAGATGACTCTGAAGATACCGTAAAAGACAGGCTAGCTGTGTATCACTCTCAAACAAAGCCATTGGTGGATTATTATTCAAGTTGGGCCGATAAGGGAGGAGAAGGTGCTCCTCAGTATGTAACAGTCCCGGGTGTTGGCGATCTCGATTCTATCAGAGAAGCTATTTTTTCAGCACTGAGTTAACTAAAATGTTAAGTCCTGCCGCAGAGCAGGGCTTAGCAAATGGCGAGTTCTCTTCTTAAACAAATCATCTCTAAGATATGAAAAATCAAAAACGCGGTATTTTACTCGTTAATCTGGGCACGCCTTCAGAACCAACGCCCGAGGCAGTTCGTCGATTTTTAAAGGCTTTTCTGAGTGACCGGCGGGTAGTAGATTTGCCTCGTCTGATATGGCTCCCAATATTGTATGGGATTATTCTAAACTTTCGCCCAGCCAAAGTCGCAAAAAACTATCGCAAAATCTGGACTGAAAATGGTTCTCCGCTTCTAGTGCTAACTAAACGGCAACAGGAAAAATTACAAACCGCATTGAATTCACTAGTTGGTAGTACTGAATTTAAGGTCGTTGTAGGAATGACCTATCTTGAGCCAAGTATCAAACAAGGTCTAGACAAGCTCGCGGAGTGGGGCGCTGATGAGGTTACTATTTTGCCTCTTTATCCGCAATATTCAACAACCACAACGGCTCCGGTAACAGACCAGCTCGAATTACTTGAGAAAGACTATTCTTTTCAAATGAATGTTATTCAGGAATATCACTCCCACCGCTCATATATAAAGGCATTGGCCGCCTCGGCCAGAGATTCGATAAAAGGTAAAGATAAACTGGTCATGTCATTTCACGGACTCCCCAAGCGATATGTAACTAGCGGAGATCCCTACCAGGAGCAGTGTGAAAAGACCGCAGAATTACTTGCTAAGGAACTAGGGTTAGCCGAAAATCAGTGGGAAGTAGCGTATCAATCAAGAGTAGGTAAAGAAGAGTGGTTGAAGCCTTATCTGGATGAGCGTTTGCCAGAAATTGCTGCGGAAGGAACAAGTAAAATTGCGGTTATATGTCCCGGGTTTTCGGTAGATTGTCTTGAGACACTAGAGGAAATCGCCATGGAAAATAAAGCTCTGTTTTTAGAGAATGGCGGAGAAAAATTTGATTATATCCCTGCGCTCAATGATCGGGAGAGACACATCGAGATGATGTTGTCTCTGATCACAAAAATGGAAACGGTATAGTTTACGACTAAAAAAGTAGTCCAAACACCTCGTTGTAATGACTGACAAAATAAATATTTAACCCATCCCGGATATGTTTTGGGAAACGGTTGAACCGACCCTCTACAGACTTGGGAAGTATGATATTGTTGATTCCTTCCCTTTTAGCTGCGATCACTTTTTCTCTAATACCTCCTACCGCTAAAACACTTCCACTAAGAGTCAATTCTCCCGTCATCGCGAATTTGGGCCGAATTTTTCGATTAAGTACTAATGAGAGCAGGGCGCTAGCCATAGTTATACCTGCACTAGGGCCATCTTTTGGTGTAGCGCCCTCTGGTACGTGCAAGTGAATGTACTTTCTGTCCAGAGAATCTTTAGTAGCGCCATATTTCTCAAGGTTAGCAGCGATGTAGCTATAAGCGATATCGGCTGACTCCTTCATTACGTTCCCTAGCTGACCGGTTAACTTGAATCCGCGCGAGCCTCCATGAATCATTGCAGCTTCGACACTGAGTGTTACTCCTCCTAAGGATGTCCATGCCAATCCGGTACAAATTCCAACGCCACTCATCAGAGATTCTTTGGAGAAGTGAGGCATTCCCAAAAAATCTACCAAATTCTTCTGAGTGACGGATATTTTGGCCTTACTGTCGGCAACTAGTTTAACTGCAGACTTTCGGATTATTTTTGCGAGTAGTTTATTCAGGCTTCTGACACCAGCCTCTCGAGCATAACCGTCAATCAGACATTTCAGTGCTGAATCAGACAGTTTTATTCGGGACGATTTAATTCCCGCGTTTTCCAGTAGTTTTGGCCATAAATGCTTTTGTGCAATGGCAACTTTTTCTTCCAGAATGTATCCGCTTAAACGGATCATCTCCATACGATCCAGCAAAGGGCGAGGTATGGTATCAAGTTGGTTGGCGGTACAGATGAAGAGCACCTTCGATAAATCAACCCTGGCATCTAGGTAGTGATCCAGAAACTGATTATTTTGCTCCGGATCGAGGACTTCGAGAAGCGCTGATGACGGATCGCCTTGATAGCTACTACCTATTTTATCGATCTCATCCAGCATAATGACCGGGTTGGCAGAGCCAGTCTCAATCAAACCCTGAACAATTTTTCCTGGCATCGCTCCAATGTAAGTGCGCCTGTGACCTTTGATTTCCGCTTCATCTCTCATTCCCCCAACAGAAAATCGAAAGAACTCTCTTTTTAATGCTCCAGCGATAGAGCGCCCAATCGAAGTTTTGCCGACACCTGGAGGGCCCACTAGAAGCAATATAGAACCTGAAATTTCTCCTTTCATCGCTCCGAGTGCCAGAAACTCGATTATTCGCTGTTTAACATCATTAAGACCGGCATGCTCTTTATCTAGCGAGCGCTTTGCAGAGCTAAGTTTTAAATTGTCTTTAGTGTAAATTCCCCAGGGTAGTTTTGAAAATACATCCAGATAGTTTCTTGTCACTGCATATTCAGGTGAGCCCGATTCCAGAATTGAAAGCTTGCGGAGCTCATCATAAAACTTTTCCTGAGCAGAAAGAGGCAGAGTTTTATTTAAAACATTTTGTTCGAAGCGCTCCATATCTGCTGTTTTGTCATCTTTAGCTATACCCAGCTCTTTTTGAATGGCTTTTAATTGTTCCCTTAAAAAAAATCGTCTCTGATGCTCACTCAGGGTTTCTTCTACCTGATCATGGATATCTTTTTGAAGCAATGCCACTTCGAGCTCTTTTTTAATCAATACAAGAACCTTTTCCATTCTCCTTCTGAGATGAACAGTTTCCAATACTTCCTGAAGATTTTCTCTGGTTGCTGTAGTAACACTTGCAGCAAAGTCGGCTAGTTGAGAAGGTTCATTCGGATCAAAACGATTTAAGAAAAACTTTAATTCTTCGTTGTAAAGAGGGTTTAGCGGTACCAGCTCTTTCAGAGTATTGATAATTGCTATTGCGTAAGCCTTAAGCTCATCACTCTCTTTGTAGGCAGGCTCTTTCGGGTATTCGACTTCAACAACAAAGGGTGGCTGTTTACTAATCCACTTTTTAATTCTGAAGCGTTGCAATCCTTCCGCGATGAACTGAATTTTACCTGAAGACAAAACAGGATGATGTATTTTAACCAAGGTGCCAACTTTGAAGAACTCTTCCGGTTTTGCGTCTTCAGCAGAGGGGTTTCTTACCAGCACCAACCCCGTTGTATCCTTATAATCATCACTAATAACATCTATCGTCTCCCGCCAGTTATCCTCATTCATTAGTATCGGTAGCGTCTGAGGAGGGAAAAATGGTCTCTCGCTAATTGGAAGTAAGCAAATTCTGGTGGGCAAATAGTCAGCTTTTTTATCACTGTTACGTATCTTCGAAATCTGTTTTTCGTGGTTTTCCATAGAGTTATTTCCTGTCGGAAGATTCAGCTTTATTATAGCAATTAAGATGCCGTTTCCGTTAATTCAAGCAGCGGTTACCTTATAAACTTGTTAAATAGATAGCATGCTGTTTATATTGATTATTTTAATAATAAGTTTAATTTAATTATAAAAATGCCGATATATTAACTAGAGATGATCGAATTTATATTGCTGTATATCAAGTTCGATTTTCCGCCAAACAAAACTCAGGAGCAAGACAAGCCCTTTAATTTGGCAGCTTGTGGAACAATTAAGATTTCAGCGGAGTAGTTTCAGGAAATTTATAAACTTTAAAAGGGAGCTATTAAATGATCAATATCGCCGATATATCAAAACCGAGCGTCAGCACAAAAGGCGGGAGTCCATCTCGCAAGGCTGATGCTTCAAATAAGTTAGAAAAGACAGAGCCGATTGATGCAACGCGGAAAGTTAATGAGTCAACCAGACGCTCCAGGAAAGAAAATAAGCAGGAAGCCGTTAAAAAGAAATCCGATGCCCAAGGTGTTGAAGGGGGAAAACGAACAACTTCAAATGGTAATGATAATGATGACTTTGATGGCCACATTGATGTCAAGGTATAGATATAAGATGTTGTCAGCATACCTTCAAACGCACAATCAAAGTGTCTACTAGCCAATGAAATCAGGCCCGCAAACAGTCTATTTACTAAAGCTTGTAGCCAGGACCTTAGGAGGGCTTGTCATCGCTTTATTTTTATTTTTAGGGAGCGCAACACTGCTATCTCAAGATATCCCAGAAAGCAAATCATTAGAAAATACAGCGGTTGTAGTCGTATTACTATCTACTGCATTCAATATTGTTTATGCTTTTTATCATCCTTTAAAAGGCGGAGTATTATTGTGTATTCTAACGATACCTTGTGCCATAGTGTTTAATGCATTCTACCTGTCTCATCTGGTTTTAACCGCCAGGGAAGTTGGCTATCACTCTTTTTGGTCTGTAATAACTGCAATGGTTCTCGTTCTAGGCATTGTTTTCATTATAATCAGTCAGCTTGAAACCGACAAACACACCTAAGCGCAAATCATTAACTAATGCGACCTCGCCTGGATAAGCAAGGGCTCTGATATAATTTGGATTTTTTATAAAGGAAATTTGAGCCTTTACACTGTAATCGTTAGAATGCGTAAATCAATTAACTCATAGCCATCAGACAAATAACTTCATGAGCTCCCAAAACGATCAGGCTGACGTTACTCAAACTAAACAGTCAAAAGCTCCTACATCAGCATATAAAATCGGGCTGATAATGGAACAGACCAGGCTGGTGGCAGCAGATTATCGTAATACGACTGGTAACGCTCTCCCGGTGACAGCTGAGTTAGCACGATTTGATGCGGTTGATAAACTGCATTTAAAGAAGGTAAGTCAGGACGAAGGGGTTGACGCGCTTGATCCTGAAGATGCCAATGTGCGCTATCAAATTAAAGGAAGAGTGATTTTTAAAGGCGGCAAGGCGCGGCAAAAATTAGGACAACTAAATCTTGAGTCGGATTGGAACCAATTACTAATGGTCATCTATGATGCTGATTATCAACCCAGTGAAATCTATAAAATTGACAGAAAAATAATTGAGCAGGAACTGGAAAATACTCAAAAGGATAAACGAGGCTCAATGACTGTTGCAAAGTATAAGGCTATTGGGGCTTTAGTATGGGCCGCTGACTCTTGAAAATAACACAAAATCAGGTCGACGAGATTCTTGGAGATCATGGCCCACTTGCTGAAAACAATCCAAATTTTAAGGCTCGTCCCGAACAGCAGGAGATGGCCAGGGCGATAAATAAAGCAATTCAAAACTCTGACAACTTGCTGGTAGAGGCCGGCACCGGAGTGGGAAAAACCTTCGCTTACCTTGTCCCTGCGGTATTATCGGAAAGGCAGATCGTAGTATCTACTGGAACAAAAAATTTACAAGATCAACTCTTCAAGCGAGATCTTCCGGCTGTCCTAAAAATGCTTGGAAAATCTCCCTTGATCGCCCAGCTTAAAGGTAGAAATAATTACCTGTGTGAATACCGGTTGGAAAATACACTTGCGGCCGGCCGGCTGCCAGATCCTAAAGCGGTTAAGCACCTTAATCTGGTTAATAATTGGCGAGAGAAGACTTTGACAGGTGATCTAGCTGAACTATCACCACTACCGGAAGACTCAGCGGTGATTCCATTTGTAACCAGTACCACTGATAACTGCCTGGGTCAGGATTGCCCCTTTATCGAAAAGTGTTTTCTGGCGGCTGCGAGAGAAAGAGCAAGAAAAGCTAAAATACTGGTGGTTAATCACCACCTGCTGTTAGCAGATCTTGTGTTAAAGGAAGATGGTTTTGGGGAGTTACTGCCAGATACAGATGTATTTGTAGTGGATGAAGCTCACCACCTCGTGAAAACGGCCTATCAATTCTATGGCGACTCGGTTAGCAGCCGTCAGATTACCGAACTTTGCCGAGAGTTAGAACTTGAGTACAGAACCCAGGTTACCGATTGCCGCGATCTAATGCTTGACGCTCAGCGGCTTGCCAAGGAAGTTAAAGAGTTTCGCCTGGCACTGCCAGAATATGATGTTAAGGAAGATTGGAAACCTGACTCTAAACTACTAGACGCTACGCAAGAATTATATCATAAAGTCAATAGATTATTTGATGTTGTTAAAGTTAATTCGAACAGGACAAAGGTATTGGAATCCTGTTTTGAGCGGATAGTATCAATTAAAAACGCATTGACTTACTTCCTAGGAACCCAGATGAGTTCTTCCGGCAATGAAGACAGGTTACTCGGCAGAATAAACTGGTACGAGACAATGAAAAGTGGCTTTCGTCTTCATAGTACACCAATAGATGTAGACAACCTGTTTCAAAACAGCAGAAGCCGATACGCCAACTCGAGTTGGATAATGACTTCCGCCACTCTGAGTGTTAACAAGTCATTTGACCACTATATTGAAGCGCTTGGATGGGGAGATATTGCTACTCTGGAGCTAGCTTCCTGTTTCGATTACCCCGAACAGTCTCTGTTTTATGTACCTCGCTATCTACCTGCCGCCGGAAATAGAAACCGAAGTGCAGAATTGATTGAGCGTCTTTACCCGATGATTGAAAAAGCAGGCGGTAGGACTTTTGTGCTTTTTACCAGTCACAGAGCGCTAAAAGAAGGGGCGGAAAAGCTTAAACAACTCGAAGGTTTTAATCTACTGGTACAAGGTGAAGCAAGTAAACAGGCCTTACTGGATAAGTTTTTAAGGACAAAAAATAGTGTTCTTCTGGCAACAGGCAGCTTCTGGGAAGGTGTTGACGTAAGTGGAGACGATCTGATTCTTGTAATTATAGACAAGCTCCCATTTGCACCGCCAGACGACCCAGTACTAAACGCTAAAATCAGAAGAGCGAGGAAAAATGGTGAAAATCCATTCATGTCGTTACAAATCCCCGATGCTGTACTCAGCTTAAAACAAGGTGTTGGCCGCCTGATTCGGAGTGTTAAAGACCGAGGAGTTGTTTGCGTCTGCGACCCAAGACTGGTTACTCGTCACTATGGTGAAATATTCATAAATAGCCTACCTGAGATGCGCAGAACTCGAGATGAGCAATTGGTTGCAGAGTTTTTGGCTGATATAATCGCGCCTATTGACGTGAGTAAAAACATTCCACAAGAAGAAAAAGCCTGATGACACGAATTCTTGCCCTCGATGCTTCAACTGAAGCCTGCTCTGTAGCTCTCTATAATAGGGGAGAGGTTACTGAGTTCTATAAGTTAGCGCCAAGAGAGCACGCGAAACTGCTTCTCCCCCGGGTTGAGATGTTATTAGCTGACTCAGGACTTACTTTGACTCAACTAGATGCGATTGCCTGCAATCTTGGGCCCGGGGCGTTTACTGGTATTCGCATTGCAGTGGCGGTCGCACAAGGACTGGCGTTTGGCGCTCAGCTGCCAACTATAGGAATATCGAGCCTCGAAAATATGGCCTATACAGGTTTTTCTCAAGCGTCTGTCAGTTCAAATACCGGACAGAACTCAAACAAGCACTGGATATGCGCGATTGACGCCAGAATGAATGAAATTTATATGGCAGCATATAGCGTCTCAACTGAGGGAAAGGCTAACTGCATATTCGAGCCTTGCGTCATTTCCCCTGAAGCCGTGGACTGGTCTAAAATTGGTAATCAGGAAAGTCGAGCCCGGTTTAACTTAATCGGGAGTGGATGGCAGGCCTACCAAGACCAGCTTTTTTCGGACGAAAGTGGATTAACCCCATCTTTTCTTTTCGCTGACGGTTATCCAAGAGCAAAACATAGTCTGCAGCTTGCTGTAAAGCGCTTTAATGCCAATGAAGTATCGCAGCCGAACGAACTTCAGCCTGTCTATCTGCGAAATAATGTCGCCAAGAAAAAGGCGACTGCGTGAAGTAGGTCAAGGTTTTGATTAGCAACTATATTAATTGGTGAATATAGGTTTTTAATGATTACCTCAAGATTTAAGCTATACTGTTTTTTCTGTTGAGGTATTCATGAACTTAATTGACCCCTTATTTAATTCCAGTCTCGGGTATCCCAAGCCAAGGCAAACGCGCGAGGACTCACCGCGCACCGAAAACGGACCTCGTACCGATAGCCCTCAGCAAACTTTCAAACTTAGAAATGAGGCCAATCCTGTTCGTGTTATAAGAGTCGCAAAGAATGGGGTAGAGGTTTCTGAATTTGGTAATCGTACCAACGACACATTATCAACGCCATTAGCCAGGCGTAATTCTCCTTCTAATCAGTACCAGCAAACCGAAGAGCTGTTGCGAAAGGAGGCTTTGTCGAATGTTTTTTCAGTCGATATATATGTTTAAACCCGAGTTACAGCTTTCGAGTACTTTAATTGATGCTGTTTACATAATTGCTCTTACGCATGAATTTTTAATTAAGACTACTGGATTATTAGGTTAGTTTTCATCATAATACGCCACCTTAATGCAAGTAGGGTTATCGGCGATAACAACAACTTCAAAAAGCGCCAGAGTTTATTCAAAAACACTTTGCCTCCAGGGCCTGACCGCTACTTGGAAATGCGACAGTAATTCACAGAAAATCAATAGCTTACCTAATAATGACACAAGAACATTTTGACCTGATTATTATCGGCTCCGGACCTGCCGGTGAAAGTGCTGCAATAAATGCAAGAAAACATGGATTGTCTGTAGCCATAGTGGACGCGAGACAAATTGTTGGAGGAAACTGTACTCATCAGGGCACTATCCCTTCAAAAACGTTGCGTCACTCGGTTCACTCAATGATGAAGTTCAATCGTAATCCGCTTTTTCGTGCAATCAGTGAACCGAAGCAGTTGACCTTCAAACAAGTTATGCAGTCCGTGGAAGATGTTATCAAAAAGCAGGTGCAGATGCGAAGCCGCTTCTATAGTCGAAATGATGTCAGACTGTTTCATGGTTTTGCCCAGTTCCATGATAAAAATACCATTGTAGTGAAAAGAGAAGAAGATTCGGATCTTATTCTGACTGCTGAGAGATTCATAATTGCCACAGGATCCAGACCTTATCGTCCAACCAATGTTGACTTCAAGCATCCTCGAGTATTTGATTCAGACAAGATACTTAAGTTAATCGATACACCGAAGAGAGTCATTATTTACGGTGCTGGAGTCATCGGCAGCGAATACGCTTCAATTTTTAACGGGCTAGGTTGTAAGGTCGATCTGGTCAATCCTGGTGAACGACTACTAAGTTATATGGACGATGAAATTTCCGACGCCCTGAGTTATCACTTGAGAAGCCTGGGTGTGTTAATCCGACATAACGAAAAATTTAAGTCTCTTGAAGCCGAGGATTCTGGAGTGATCATTAACCTGGAAAGCGGCAAAGTCCTTAAAGGAGACATATTTCTCTGGGCCAACGGCAGGGCAGGGAACACCGAGGGACTCAATTTGGAGGCCGTTGGACTGGAAGCTAACAGTAGAGGTCAACTGGATGTTGATCAGTACTACCGCACTAGTACTCAGGGCATTTATGCGGTAGGAGATGTAATAGGAGCACCTGCTCTGGCAAGTGCTTCATACGACCAGGGACGTTGTGCTTCCTCGAGAATCGTTAATCGAGAACATCCATTACTGATCAAAGATATTCCAACCGGTATTTATACAATTCCTGAAATCAGCAGCGTTGGAAAAACTGAAAGTGAGTTAACCGCGTCAAAAGTGCCTTATGAAGTTGGGAAAGCCTACTTCAAGGATACAGCGAGAGCTCAAATAACCGGAGAAGATACCGGCGTTTTGAAACTGTTATTTCACCGCGAAACACTCGAGTTGTTGGGCATTCATTGTTTTGGTGACCAGGCAGCAGAAATCTTGCATATCGGTCAGGCCATTATGGCGCAAAAAGAGGGTGGCAATACGATTGAATACTTTGCGACTCATACCTTCAATTACCCCACAATGGCTGAAGCTTATCGAGTAGCGGCATTAAACGGCCTGAACCGTTTATAACTTGATAATGAATTTAGAAATATCAGACTTAACTTCAAAGGGATCAAAGGTTCCTTTGGAGTGCTTGCTTTAAACTAAAAGCTCATTCCATTAAATCTGTTATATCTGCTGTTCAAAATACAACCATTTTAAACTAAAGGATAACACTCTCAATAAGTTATTCCTGTTATCTTATAGCTTTTGTGGATTTATTATTGCCTCAAATAACGTTATAATTCGCGCCAATTCTGATGTTCGATCGGTAAAATAGCTCAGAAAGTCTATATTTTCGGTCAGATCGACAAGGACACCGACGTTTATCGTCCAAAAATCTCACAATAACAATAATAAAGTAAGAACGTCAGTCTTAATCTAATATTTAAAGACAATTTACTCGCAGCAATAGCTCGCAGATAAAGTCTTAACTTTCAGATATAACGAGGATTTACAGAGTGTTACAAGATTACCGTAAGCATGTCCAGGAAAGAGCCGAGCAAGGCATTGTCCCTAAGCCACTCTCAGCAGAGCAAGTTGCTGATCTTGTTGAGTTATTGAAAGCTCCACCAGCCGGAGAGGAAGAGTTCTTGCTGGATCTTCTCTCGAATAGAATTCCTGCGGGTGTAGACGAAGCAGCCTACGTCAAAGCGGGTTTTCTGACTGCTGTCACTAAAGGTGAGTTATCCTCTCCAATCGTAAACAAAAAGTTGGCGGTAGAGCTACTGGGAACTATGCTGGGTGGTTACAATATTGCTACTTTGGTAGAACTGTTAACAGATTCAGAGCTGGGTTCTGTGGCTGCAGAAGAACTAAAGCACACTTTACTAATGTTTGACGCTTTTCATGACGTAGCCGATCTTGCGAAAGAAGGAAATGAAAATGCAAAAGCAGTTATTCAGAGCTGGGCTGATGCTGAGTGGTTTAAATCACGTGCTGCCCTGGAAGACAAAATTACATTAACTGTTTTCAAGGTTCCTGGCGAAACAAACACTGACGATCTTTCTCCGGCACAAGATGCCTGGTCACGTCCAGATATTCCTTTACACGCCCTTGCCATGCTCAAAAATCCTCGCGAAGGTCTGGAAGGTAATCCTCTTGAAGTGATTGAAGAACTTAAGAAAAAAGGACATCCGGTTGCTTACGTGGGTGACGTTGTTGGAACGGGCTCTTCACGAAAATCAGCAACCAACTCGGTTCTATGGTTGATGGGGGAAGATATTCCCCATATTCCCAATAAGCGTGCTGGCGGTTTCTGCTTAGGCGGAAAAATCGCGCCAATATTCTTCAATACCATGGAAGATGCTGGCGCACTTCCGGTAGAAGTAGACGTGAGCAAAATGGAAATGGGAGATGTTATTGATATCTACCCTTATCAGGGCAAAATTGAAAAAGATGGCGAAGTAATTGCTGAGTTCCAACTTAAAACTGAAGTTTTGTTGGACGAAGTACAAGCAGGTGGTCGTATCCCTATGATCATCGGACGTGGTCTCACTGCAAAAGCGCGTGAGTTCCTTGGTTTGGAAGCAGCAGACTTTTTCCGTTTACCTGCGCAAATCGAAGACAGCGGCAAAGGCTTTACTTTAGCCCAGAAAATGGTTGGTAAAGCATGCGGCGTTGAAGGTATTCGCCCAGGCCAATACTGCGAACCTAAAATGACTACTGTAGGCTCTCAGGATACTACCGGTCCTATGACTCGAGATGAGTTAAAAGATTTGGCCTGTCTAGGCTTCTCTGCAGATTTAACAATGCAGTCTTTCTGTCATACGGCGGCTTATCCGAAACCAGTCGACATAGAAACTCAACATACATTGCCTGACTTCATCATGAACCGAGGCGGTGTTTCTCTTCGCCCAGGCGATGGTATCATTCACAGCTGGTTAAACCGTATGCTACTACCAGATACTGTTGGTACCGGCGGTGACTCTCATACTCGTTTCCCGCTAGGTATTTCATTCCCGGCGGGTTCCGGATTGGTTGCATTTGCTGCCGCTACCGGAGTAATGCCACTCGATATGCCGGAATCTGTGTTAGTGCGTTTCAAAGGTGAAATGCAACCCGGTGTAACTTTACGTGATCTTGTAAATGCAATTCCTTACGCTGCGATTCAAGAAGGCTTATTGACTGTAGAGAAGGCTGGTAAGAAAAACATCTTCTCTGGTCGCATTTTGGAAATCGAAGGGCTCCCGCATCTTAAAGTAGAGCAAGCATTTGAGCTGTCAGATGCTTCAGCGGAGCGTAGTGCTGCCGGCTGTACTATCAAACTTGACCAGGAACCAATCAACGAGTACTTAAATTCAAATATCACCATGCTCAAGTGGATGATCAAAGAAGGTTACGGTGACGCCCGAACAATCAGCCGTCGTATCGAAGCCATGGAAAAATGGTTAGAAGCACCAGAACTTCTTGAAGCTGATGCAGATGCAGATTATGCAGCGGTTATAGAAATTGATCTGAACGAGATCAAGGAGCCGATTTTGGCCTGTCCAAATGATCCTGATGACGTTAAGCTACTTTCGGAAGTTCAGGGCGCCAAAATTGATGAAGTCTTTATTGGAAGTTGTATGACTAATATTGGTCATTATCGCGCAGCTGGTAAATTACTCCAGAAAACAGATGGTATCCCGACTCGATTATGGATTGCTCCTCCTACCAAAATGGATGAGCATCAATTGATGGAAGAAGGCTACTACAACATTTTTGCGACAGCCGGAGCGAGAACAGAAATGCCAGGATGTTCACTATGTATGGGTAACCAGGCTCGTGTTGCTCCTAATTCAACTGTAGTTTCTACTTCAACTAGAAACTTCCCGAATCGTTTGGGTAATGGCGCGGATGTATATCTGGCATCAGCCGAGTTAGCTGCCGTAGCTTCCATCTTAGGAAAGCTTCCAACAGTAGAAGAATATATGAGTTATGCAAGTGACCTTGATACTATGGCTGCAGACGTTTATCGTTACCTCAACTTCCATGAAATTGAAAACTTTAAGCAATCTGCTGCAAAAGTAACTATACCTGTTCAAAACAAGGTTTACGTTGCTCAATAATCAGCAGAGAAGCTTGTATCTGAAAAGGCACCTTTAAACAGGTGCCTTTTTTTCGCTAGATGAAAAGTATTTGCCTAATTATAATTCAAACCTTATTCATTAAGAAAAATTTAGCATGCAAAATAAATCCCTAGATCAATGGCTAGAGCATATCGAAAGCCTTCATCCGGCTGATATTGAACTCGGACTTGATAGAATACGACAGGTTGCTCTATCACTTGATTTGTTAGAAACCACCGCTAAAACTGTCTTAGTTAGCGGAACAAATGGTAAAGGTAGTTGTTGT
Organism: Aliikangiella sp. G2MR2-5; assembly: GCF_015687155.1. Lineage (GTDB taxonomy): Bacteria > Pseudomonadota > Gammaproteobacteria > Enterobacterales > Kangiellaceae > Aliikangiella. The sequence continues at coordinate 1,250,264 of NZ_JADPQF010000001.1, forward strand.
GCCATGTTAGAGTCGCTGGCATTAATCGAAGGTTTGAACGTCGGCCAATATACTTCTCCACACCTTGTCAGGTTCAATGAGCGGATCAAAGTAAACGGTATAGAGGTTTCAGATGAAAAACTGGTTACAGCCTTTGAAGTAATATCATCAGCGCAGAAAGACATTAGACTGACTTTTTTTGAGTTTACTACTTTATCCGCATTATGGATTTTCAAACAACATAATCTTGACTTGATAGTAATGGAAATTGGTCTCGGCGGTAGGTTAGATGCTTGCAATATTGTTGAGCCCGATCTTTCCATCATTACCACAATTGATATTGACCATACCGATTGGCTTGGTAGCGATCTCAATCAAATCGCTTTTGAAAAAGCGGGTATTATAAGACCAGATACTCCAGCCCTTGTTGGTGATAAAAGAAGCTTTGATCTGGTTTGCGACAACCTGAAATTTGACGCCAAAAACGTCAGTTTGCTACCTTCCCCGAAAAAAGAGTTTATCGATTTTATTAAATCGGACACAGTTAACCCTTACCAGCTGTTGATTCAAAATGTAGCTCTGGCCTGTCAGGGACTAACCTTGCTCTTCGCTAAACCAATTGATCTAAAAACTCAAAAAGAGGCACTTGTAACAATACGGCTTAACGGTAGATTTCAGCGCCTTGCCAATAAGCCAACGACCATTGTTGATGTCGGCCACAATCCACAAGCAGCCGGTCAGATTAGAGAACAACTGATAAATATGCTTGAACGCAGCAGAAATAGCGAAAAGCCGGTCACAAGGATTGTTGCGATTTGTGGTATGATGGCAGATAAGTCTATTGTCGAGGTTGTCTCTATTCTGGATCCCTTGGTGGACGAGTGGGGCTTTGTAGATCTTCCTGTACCAAGAGCAGCCAAGGCCAAAGAGTTAAAAGCAATCTATGAAAACGCAGGGCTTCTTAAGTCAGTAAAACTTTTTGGATCTGTTAAAAATGCGTTTTCCGAAATGCAGACAAAACTCGATGAGCAAAGCATTTTGCTCGTATTTGGGTCTTTCATTACTGTCGGAAATTTGCTTGAATATCTAGCGAAGAATAATAACTAAATAAAACGTATTACTTTATCATTTAAAGATTTAGGGATTTTTATGGAAAATACACTAAAACAACGAATTGTCGGTGCTATAGTTTTAATTGCACTCGCTGTTATTTTCCTTCCATCAATCCTCAAGGAAAAGTCTCAGCAAGAACCATTTCAAACTCAGATTCCGGCCAAACCAGAAGTATTAGTTGATAGAAGCCTGAGCAAAGAGTCGCAGCAAGAAATCCAAAAGACTCGACAAGCACTGGACAAGCTTGAGCAAACCGATAGAAGCAGAAAAGAACTGGAGAAGACATCAAGCAAAGATCCGAATGTCGAGATACGGAATAGCTTATCTTCGAAAGATAGCACTACTCCTAAAAATGAAAACGAGCCACCGCAAAAGCCGGCACAAAGCCAGGTTATTAGTACTAAGAGCCAACAAAGTTTAAATGATAAGCCTGTTGAGCAGCCACAAACAATAAGTCCGGAATACACTCAAGCAGCTTGGATAATACAGGTTGCAGCGTTTTCCAGTAAGGAAAACGCAATAAGGTTGGTAGAAAAGCTTAAACTCGCCGGGCATAAAGCCTACCGACGGGATGCCAATAAAAATACCAGGAATCCTGTTTACCGGGTTTATGCAGGCCCCTACATCAAGAAAACTCAAGCTGAAGCGTCGCTTGAAAAGGTTAACAGCATCAGCCAGACCAAAGGATTAATGCTGCCTTTTGACCCAACAAAGCACTAAAGTTGTACGTATAAGAGATTATTAGTTGATAATCATATTATCACCAATAATTCAATGCTGACTTGTTATAAGGTAATTGGTAGAATGCGCACATCTTTTGATAATGAGATTAATCGCAAATGCAGTGGATTGATTGGGCTATCCTGATCGTAATCGGCTTGTCTGCCGGGATAAGTTTGTTACGTGGTTTTGTCCGGGAAGCTCTGTCTTTAGCCGGGTGGATACTGGCTTTCTTTGTTGCCAAAGGCTTTTACCAGGATTTTGCGGTTTTACTAGAATCTCATATAGAAACTCCCAGTTTACGTTTAGCTGTCTCCTGGGCTGCATTATTTTTCATCACATTGACCGCCGCCGGCCTTGTTAATTACATTATAGGGCAACTAGTTGAGAAGGCTGGTTTAAGTGGGATGGACCGTATTATGGGCATGGCATTTGGGGCCTTGAGGGGTATTTTGGTTGTGTCATTTGCAATAATAGCCTTACGTGCATTCACTCCTGTTGCACAAGATCCCTGGTGGAAGAGGTCACAATTAATCCCTCACGTTGAAATCATTGGCAATTGGTTCTACGATCATCTCAAAGATACAATTCCTGAAGTGGGCGAAAGGTTGCCCTTAAAAAATCAATCCTAGAGTTAAGAAGGTAAAGCAAGTTATGTGTGGTATTGTCGGTATTATTGGTGCGACTCCAGTAAATCAGGGGATTTATGATGCGCTAACAGTGCTTCAGCACCGAGGACAGGATGCGGCAGGGATTGTCACTGAAGATGAAGGAAGAATGTTCCTTCGAAAAGCGAACGGGCTGGTAAAGGATGTGTTCCACACTCGTCATATGAGACGCTTGCAGGGTAATAAAGGAGTTGGCCATGTGCGCTACCCAACCGCCGGCTGTTCCAGTTCGGCAGAAGCTCAACCTCTTTATGTAAACTCTCCATACGGAATAGTACTTGCCCACAACGGCAACCTGGTCAATCAAGACGATCTTAAAAAAGAACTATATGAAACAGACCGTCGCCATATCAACACCAGCTCAGATTCCGAAATATTGTTAAATATATTTGCTCACGAGTTACAGAAGACTTGTGATCAACCATTATCATCCGACTTGGTTTTCAGCGCGATTGAAACCGTATACCGACGTTGTCAGGGTGGTTACGCTGCGGTAGCAATGATTAATGGGCATGGCATGGTAGCGTTTAGAGACCCCTATGGCATTCGCCCAATTGTGTTCGGCAAAAGGGAAGTTGAAGGTAAAACTGAGTATATGTTTGCGTCAGAAAGTGTAGCCCTGGATGCGCTTGAATTTGAACTAGTCAGAGATATTGAGCCAGGCGAAGCAATCTTTATTGATGAATCTGGAAATTTTCATTCTCGACATTGCGCAGAAGAGAGTGAACTTGCCCCTTGCATTTTTGAGCATGTTTACCTTGCTCGACCAGATTCATTTATGGATGATGTTTCAGTCTATCGAGCAAGACTTCGTATGGGAGAGAAACTGGCTGACAAAATCATGCGTGTTTGGCCAGATCATGACATTGATGTCGTAATTCCTATTCCGGATACATCAACAACATCAGCAATTGAATTGGCTTCCAAGCTAAATGTAAAGCTAAGACACGGTTTCGTTAAGAACCGATATATTGGTCGCACCTTTATTATGCCCGGACAACAAATGCGTAAGAAGTCAGTTAAACAAAAACTTAACGCGATAGATCTCGAATTTAGAGGTAAAAATGTTCTTTTAATGGATGATTCGATTGTCCGAGGAACGACTAGTCAACAAATAGTAGAGATGGCGAGAGAGGCTGGTGCTAAAAAAGTTTATTTTGCATCAGCAGCACCAGCAGTAAGGTATCCAAACGTCTACGGAATCGATATGCCTTCAGCCAAAGAGCTGATTGCTCACGACAGGACAGAAGAAGAGGTTGAAAAACTAATAGGAGCTGATAAGTTAATCTATCAAGATCTGGAAGATCTCATTGAAACCTGTCGTGAAGGTAACCCAAAAATTAAACGCTTTGACACCTCGGTATTTAATGGAAATTACATCACAGGCGATGTCGATGAGGCTTATCTCAAGGCGTTGGATGATAAAAGAAACGATCAGGCTAAAAGTGGGAAGACCGTCAAAAATGTTGATGACGATATGGAAGGTGGTGATGACAACATTATGGAGCTTCACAATGTCGGTGGCGCTTAGATGTTTGCCTGGCTATGCAGAAAAATACTGTCGTTATTTGGTTGGGAAATAGTTGGTAAACCACCAGAGGTTAAGAAGTATGTGGCTATCGTCGCGCCTCATACTTCTAATTGGGATTTCTTTATATTTGTATTAATGAAATTCGGTTTACGGATGAAAGTTAATTTCATAGGAAAGCATACAATTTTTGTAGGACCCGTGGGTTGGTTTTTAAAAAAACTGGGAGGAATTCCAGTCAATCGTAGTGCAAGTCACAATATTGTTAATGAAATTGTCAACGCATTTAAACAGCGCGAAGAAATGGTGTTTGCCCTTGCGCCCGAAGGCACAAGAAGTTATCGAGATCATTGGAAATCAGGATTTTATCATATTGCTTTAAGCGCCGAAGTTCCGGTTCAGTTTTGTTATCTGGATGCCCCGACTAAAAAACTTGGGTTTGGTCCTTTGATTAAATTGACAGGGGATGAGGAAAAAGATTTAGCAAGTATTCGAGACTTTTATCACGATAAGCGAGGTATTCGGCAGGAGCTTTTTAGTGATATTAAGTTCAAGGAAAATAAAAAGATTAAATAATTATCTGCGCGTCGTGTTATAGCAAAGTTCTACTATCAGGGAATCATGATTGACTAAAAGAATTTTCTTAATAGGCACTATTTTAATCGGATTGGCCAGTTTCCTTTTAAATGCCAACGCCATAGACTATCGCTTTCAAAAAGCTTTTAGTGTTCAACCTCTATCAATTGAAGATGGTTTATCTCAAAGTGTGGTCAACGATATTGTCCAGGATAAAGACCACTTCGTCTGGATTGCTACAGAAGATGGATTAAATAGATTTGATGGGTATGAATTTGAGGTTTTCCAACAGGAACATGATAACCCTGATTCAATTCACGATAATATGGTGTACACCATACTCGAAGATTACAAGGAAGGACTCTGGTTAGGAACCGGTAACGGATTAAGTTATTATAGTCCATCAAATCACAAATTTACTGCATTCACTTCAACCGGACAAACCGGACTAGCATCAACAACTGCTCTTGCCCAATCCGACACAGGAGAGCTATTTATTGGTTCCGAAAATGGATTATTTGTATTAGAACCACAGCGACATTCAGTTAAGCTTTTTCATTCGCTAACGGGTGAAAAAATAGAAGATGAAATAACATCCTTACATTTGTCCGACAATTACTTATGGGCAACATCAGAAACCTGCCTTTACCATGTATCAATCGAAACTTCCTCTATAGAAAACTACTGTGAAAAAGATTTTTGGTCGAATTTTAAAGAAGTTTCTTTGAAAATTGTCGTTCAAGATGAAAACGCAGTTTGGTTAGGAACGACCAATGGTCTCTATAAGGTTGAGTTAAGCTCATATAAAATTACCCACCACGTGCACAAAAATAATGATAGACGCTCATTAAGTAACAACTGGGTTCAAGACCTACAAAGATCACCTGATGGCGATCTTTGGGTTGCAACCGCAGCAGGACTCAATCGCTTCTCAAAAAAACATAATGCTTTTTACAGATACGAAAAAAGTATTTATGACAAAGAAGGACTCACCTCCGATGACATCATGTCAATCTATGTTGATGCTAGTGGTTTGGTATGGCTTGGTACCTATGCCGGAGGAGTAAACATTCTGGATCCTACCCAGGAAGGCTTTTTGCACATCCTGTCCAAGTCCGATATGTCCAAACTTGATGGTGAAAATACGGTTCATGGAATAGCAAAAGACAGCAACGAAAATTTATGGATCGCAGCTTTTAGTAGCGGTGTCCTAAAACTTAATTTGATGAGTGGAGAGATATCGAGACCGGAAATACTTGAGCCCCACAAAGACAAATATGCATATAGCTTACTTGTCGATCATAACCACCTATTGTGGGTTGGTACAAATGAAGGTTTCTTTATACTCGATCTAGCTACCGAAAATGTCATTCCTGTGAAAACAACAGTTAATGATAAAGCTGAAGTAGTAGACGCCTATGTGTTTCAAATTTACCAGGACAATGATGCAAATATTTGGTTGGCGACAAGTAACGGTCTTTATCGCTTAACCCAGTTTATATATGACAATAACTTAGCGCAGATAAACTTTAGTAAAGACGATAAGCGTATTCCACATAGTTTCAGAGACAGAAGTTTGAGTATAACAACCATAATGCAAACTAAAGATGGGGCTCTCTGGCTAGGTGGATCTAGTGGATTACTAATGAAGCCAAATGGGAAAGATGTATGGCAGCATTTTCAGTATGAACAGGAAAACCCTCATTCGCTGTCGAATGATGATGTGCAGGTTCTATTTGAGGACAGTAGAGGGATTCTATGGGCTGGCACCTCTAATGGACTAAATCGTGTCGAGCGTAAAGCAGATGGTCAGATTTCTTTCAAAAGAATTACCAAAAAAGATGGCCTGCCAAATAATGCGATATATGGAATTTTGGAGGATATCAGTGGAAAAATATGGTTATCAACTAATCTTGGACTAGTCAGATACTCAAACTTTAATGACTCAATCAAAAGCTTCACACGCAAGGATGGAGTATCTAGTAACGAATTTAATCGGAGTGCCTATTACGCTGATGAAAATGGACTATTGTATTTTGGAAGCATTAACGGAATAACACTAGTCAATAGTGAGCAAATCACCCCGCAAGAGAGAAAGACAAACCTTACCATTAGAGCAGTTAAAGTTGGCCAGAAAGATCTCAATATTGAAAAAATCATCAGTGCCAGTAGACCAACAATAACCGCTGGCTTTCAAGATGCTTCGATCCAGATTACAGTTAGTGACTTATATTTTCGCAAGCTAGGAACTCAAGCCTACCGTTATAAAATACCTGAGCTTAATGATAACTGGGTCTACCTTGGAAGAGACAGAAAGATAACGCTAGCAGGCTTACGTCAGGGAACCTATCTATTAATGATTGAGTCCAGAGTTGGAGAAGAAAAGTGGGGAAAGGACTCTCTTGAAATAAGACTTGTGGTTAGTGAAAACTTCTGGCGTAGCGAAGCAGCAATTTATTTAACAGGATTTATCGCGCTAATATTAGTTTTATCAAGTTTTCTACTTTTAAGGTTCAGGTTTAACAGCAAAATCCTAAAGCATATTAATCGATTAAAAGTAGAAACTGTAAGACTTAAAGAATCTAAAAGACAAAATGATGAACTAAGCAAGCTTTTGGAGACTAATATAGAGAAAGTAAGGCTGTTACAATCCAATATTAAAGACAAACAGCAAATCATTGATGAATTCGAATTCAGAGACCCTGTAACCCAGCTTGTTAAATTCGAAAGTATCAATCGATTAGTCGGAGACAGTGAGCTAGAAAGCCAGCTGATTCAGGCATTTAACCTAATAGTCTTGCTTGAAATTGATAACTTCGAATCGCTTAGAAGCAAATATGGTGTTGTGTCAATAGCTGAGGTAAGAGCTCATGTTGCAGAGTATATAGGCAAGGCACTTCCTTCAAATGTCAGGTTATCAAGCTATAACCCAAGCACAATATTAATTTTTGGGAATACAGTCGAATATAAAAATCTTACGAATGTAATATTTAATGTTAAGAATGAACTTTCGAGAACTCATATGGGGATCGCAAACGATATCCATATTCAGATAAATCTCAGAGTCAGTTATCTGGAAATCTACCCTGATAATATTAAGGATATGAGTCTATTAACGAGACTTTCGAAATTACTCTTTAACACTCATAAAGCCGAAAATAACAAGATAGATAAAGATGTCATGCGTGTTAGTTTGAATGAAAAACTAAATTACTATTTACAAAGTAACAATGAAGCGTCAGAAACTGTAAAACACCTGGTCTCGGTAAACTTCATTTAATAGCTGGTAAACAAATTAAATAACCTTTTTTGAAGATGAAAAAATTCCTATACAATTTTGCACTACTAATCTTTACCACATTTTTGATGTTAGCGACTAACTACGCTGCTTCTAATTCAAACTCCAAAAACATTCATCAAGAGCAAAGTAAGCCTCAAAATAAAAATAGTCCTCTACTGCAGTTCGAGAGCAGGATTTTTCCTGAGACGTCATCAAAAGGAATGGTTTCGACTCAGGAAAAGCGAGCTACTCAGGTTGGAGTATCAATACTAGAGCAGGGTGGTAATGCCATTGATGCTGCGGTGGCAGTGGGGTTCGCGCTTGCAGTAACGCTACCAAGAGCAGGTAATATTGGTGGTGGTGGCTTCATGATGATTTATGACGCGAAAACAGATCAGATCAAGGCTCTGGACTATCGCGAAAAAGCACCCAAGGCTTCCTATAGAGATATGTTTTTGAATAAATCCTTGGACGTCGACAAGAAACTGGCCAGATATTCCATACTGTCTTCAGGAGTGCCGGGTACTGTAGCAGGTTTAGTAGAAGCGCATAAGAAATTCGGAAGTATGCCTTTCTCTAAGTTATTAGAGCCTGCGATTAAGCTTGCAAAAGAATTACCTATGGAGCCCTGGTTGATGAACTCGCTCAATCTAAAGCGAGAGTTTCTTTCACGTGACGATACAAGCAGGGAGCTGTTCGTAAAGCCTGATGGTACTTTATGGTCTCTTAACGACACGCTAGTCCAGAAGCATTTGGCAAATACACTCGAACGCATCCAGAAATCTTATGGTGACGATTTCTATCAAGGTGAAACTGCGAGAATGATTGCCAGCTTTTTCGAAAGAAAAGGTGGAATTATTACACTGGACGATCTTTCAAGCTACCGTGCGATTTGGCGTGAACCTGTATTTGCCGTTTATGGCGACTATAAAATCTATGCGATGCCACCACCCAGTTCTGGAGGTATTCACTTAATTCAATTATTAAATATTATTCGAGAGTTTCCTATCAATGGTTTTGGGTCCAACACAGCCTATACCACTCATATCAAAGCAGAAGCGATGAAATATGCCTATGCTGATAGAAGCTTTTATCTAGGCGACCCTGACTATGTTAAAGTTCCGGTCGAAAAGCTGACTTCCATACAATATGCCAAGCGCATCGCTGCCAATATCAACCCTGATAAAGCAATGCCTTCCAACCAAATTAAGCCAGGACAAAACCTGAGTAGTGAAAGCATCGAAACGACGCATTATTCGATAATGGATCGTTACGGTAACGTTGTATCCAATACTTATACTCTAAATTTCAGTTTTGGTTCCGGTATATCGATCCCGGGAGTTGGGGTAGTATTAAATAATGAAATGGATGACTTTTCTGCAAAACCAGGCGTCCCAAACGGGTTTGGTCTGATTGGAGGCGAAGCAAACTCTATAGAACCACACAAACGACCTTTGAGCTCAATGACCCCAGTGATCGCTTTAAAAAAAGACAAACCATGGTTAGCTACGGGCAGTCCCGGAGGAAGCAAAATTATTACTACGGTTCTAAATCTTATACTTAATCGCCTCGCTCATGATATGAATATTGCTGAAGCGACCATAGAGCCAAGAATTCATCACCAATGGTTTCCTGATAAACTATTTGTTGAGAATGGTTTTCCACTCGATACTATCAAGCTGTTAAAGCAAAAGGGGCACAATGTAGTTGTTCAGGGAGCCTGGGGTAGTTTGCAAACCGTCGAGTTTCAGGACGGCAAGTTTTTAGGCTATTCCGATACGCGGCGTCCTGGAGCATTTTCACAAGGTGTTAAATAACTTGTTTAAATCCCGAAATAGGAAAACATTCCTTATTTCGGGATTTGTAGTTACTTGATTCCGTATTTTTCCAGCCGATATAAAAAGGCTTTGTAGTTTAAGTTTAGAAGTTTCGCGGCCTGAGTACGATTGTTTGCACAATAACTAAGTGCCTGCAACAGGCAGTCTTTTTCATGATCTTCCCAATTAATTCCCTGATGCGGAAGAGAAAAGCCTGCACCTTGTTTTTCATTTGCTAATTCAAGATCATTTACATCTTCAAGTGTTATTTTGTTTCCATAGGATAAGAGTACCAGTCGTTCAATACTATTTCTTAACTGTCTCACATTTCCGGGCCAGGAGTAGCGTAATAGAACTTTCAGGGCTGCCGGGGCGAGAGCTTTACTTTCAGTATTATGAAAGCTTGAAAAATATTCAACAAAATGGTTAATGAGTGGCAACAAGTCTTCCTGTCTCTGTCTCAACGGGGGAAGGTTTACCGGTATTACATTTAAACGATAGTATAGGTCCTCTCTGAAGTTACCATTTTTTACTTCTTCCTGGAGCTCTCTGTTGGTAGCAGTAACAACTCTCACATTAACTTTCACTTCTTCGTTTGAGCCTACCCGTACTATTTTTCCCTCTTGTAGGAAGCGCAGCAATTTACTCTGTAATATTAATGGAAGCTCTCCAATCTCATCTAAAAAAATGGTACCGCCATCTGCCGCTTCAATTTTACCGATTCGCTTCTTATTTGCTCCGGTATAGGCACCTTTTTCTGCGCCAAATAATTCTGACTCGGCCAAAGATTCAGGAATTGCAGCACAGTTAACCGGTAAAAATGTATTTTCAGAACGGTTAGATAGTTGATGTATTGCTCGTGCAGCAAGTTCTTTTCCTGTCCCACTCTCACCGCTAATAAGAACTGTCGCATTCGTCGGCGCTGCTTTTTCAATTCTTTGAAACAGCTTATTCATTTCTCTTGATTGACCAATCATATCAAGCAATTCAGTCCTATGTTTTGACTGCTGTTTTAACTTGATATTTTCCGTTTCGATCGACCTTGTATAGAGTAATTTCTGGATGGTAAAAAGCAGGCTGGTTTTGTCAAATGGTTTGGGTAAATAATCGTCAGCGCCGGCACGAATAATACGAATTGCATGAGATGCGTCACTATGAGCTGTTATCAGAATAAACCCTGTTTGAGGAGAGTTTTCTTTTAAAAAGTCCAGTATCTTGTCACCATTAACTCCTGGTAATTTCCAGTCAGAGATAACCAGGTCAAACGGGTTAGTCTCTATATATTTGAAGGCTTCTTCGGCTGTCGCACAATCACTAACCCTGTACCCAGCTGATTCCAGAATAGACTTGATGATGTCTCTTTGGTCCGTCTCATCTTCAACTAGCAAAATATTTGCACTTTGAATCTTTAAATCAGGCATTTCTGTCCCTTAGATGTATCGTTACCAGGCTACCACGGGTCTGATTATTTCTAATGTTAATGTCACCATGATACTTGTGTGTAATAATTCTATGAGCGAGATATAGACCCATTCCCGCACCGTATGTTTTGTTGGTATTATGAGGAGTAAAAAGCTTTTCAAGAACTGACTGTTGAAAACCTTTCCCCTGATCTTCAATATCTATTCGTATGGCATTTCCATCTTTAGAAACAGAAACTTTGATTACGTCATTGTTTTCCGAAGCATCTATTGAATTATTCAGAATACTTAAAAAAATGCTTTTAATCTCCGGCTCTACAACAGTTAATCTGCAGTCGGTAGATTTTGTTAAAAAATTGATATTAACAGATTTATTTGTTGACAGTTTAACGTCATGGATCGCGTTCTGGATCAAGTCGTTGATATTAATTTCTTTCGATATATCACTATCATCGCTCATAACATCCATTAGCGACTTAATCCAGGAATCAATTCGCTTAATTTGTTCTTTAGCAATTGTCGCGAGCTTTTTACGCTCTTCGCTGTTGTCACTGGACTCAGATTGGTCAATAGCAAGATTTAATGTATTTAATGGGTTTCGAATAGAGTGCGCCATCCCTCTGGCAACTTCTGCAAGCTCGGCTAAATGGACCCTTTCTCGAAGATGACGGTTTTGATTCTCTAATTCAGCAATTTGTCTGGACATTTGATTGAAGGAATCAACCGTAGCCTTGGTTTCCTGGCTTTGCCAATGTTTCCCCATTTTGATTTGATGCCCGAATTGGCCGTGGCCAATTTTTTCATTGGCTTTTTGAAGATAAAATAGAGGTCGTGTAAGTTTGTGGGTAAAGTAAACGGCAAGAATAATACCTGCGACAAGTAAGGCTAATGTTGAAAATAAAACATTCTCAGAAAAATTTTCCAAAGATTTATGTATACCGGTACGAGGTATTGGAATTTCATACAGAGTACCATCGGCATTAAGTTTTATGTACTCATCACGCTGCTCGTCGTACAACTCGATAGTTACATCTTGCCTGAAACTTGACAATACCTGATGAATTTTGTCTTTATCCAGCTTTCCATTTTGAGATGCATAGGCGAAACTTTGAAACTCAACTCTCGGTTGGTCGAACATCAAGCTTTCGGCGGTATTTCTGCTAACTTCAAAGGCTGATTCTCCAATCTGTTTCGCTACGTCTTGAGTAAATCGGGTAATAGACCACCACTGAAGCAGTAAGACTCCTGTTAGTAAGCCGGAAATAAATAAGAGACTTAATTTTCTAAAAGACATAAGCGTTGAAATTTACCCCGAATTAAATTCGAATACACAGACTGTAGAATTTTAGCAGGGATCATGCCAACTTAATAATCGGTAAATTAAAGTCTCTGTTAATGGGTGAAGTGCATGAAAATCAGAACGATCACTCCTAAGGCAATGCCAAGTAATTCCCATCGGGAAAGAGAAAGCCTGCTTTCAACCTTTTCATGATTTGAGTTGGAGGAGTGAGAGTGATCATGATGACTTTCACTAGTATGCATGCAACCATCTGCATGAGGTTTGTATATAACTACGTGAAGTAACGAGCCTGCAACTATAGACTGCACCGCCGCGAAAATAGCTCTATCGTCATATTGACCTATCGTTTGATACAGAAAGTAACCGGCAAAGGTAAATAACCCCATACCAAGAAGCATCAATAATGCGTAACGTTCTCCCAAAATCGGCTTTAATAACCACCATATAGTCAAGCCAACCGGCAATCTATGCACCAGGATGGCCAGAGTTAATCCATTAGCGCCATGGCTAGCTTCGGATTGTATAGCTGCGCCGTCCATGAGAGCGTGCAACATCAGCCCCAAAAGACCGATGTAAAGCGTCATCTTATGCGTAGTATCAGCAGCGCCGCGGAAAGTTCTCTCAATAAGAGTCGGTCCGGCAAAACCTGCAGCAGCGAGGAGCAGGGCGATGATTCCTATACTTTTATAGGAATCAGGTAATATATCGAGCAGTATTACGCCTGAAATAATTACCAATACCATACCCCCGACAATCTTGTCGGTTCGTCTCAGGGGACCAAAAGTCTGGTAAACTAATGGCCCTACAAATAATGAAAAGAAACTGGCTACCAGGGCAATCATTCGAAAAGCTTGCCAGGATTCATGATTCCTTTTGGATCAAATACCTTTTTGACCGACTTCATAAGTTCAATCTCTTCCACCGAGCGGGAATACTCAAGATAAGGTCGCTTGAGAAGCCCGACACCATGCTCTGCACTGATGGAACCGTTGAAACTTTTCAAAATTGTAAAAATTTCCGGGTTAGCTTCTGCACAAGCGGACTTGAATTCCTCAAGAGGCATTGCCGCCGGCTTTAGAATATTCAGATGGAGATTTCCGTCGCCAATATGACCAAACCAGATGTTTTCAAATTCCGGGTAATTGGCGGTAACAAAAGCGTCCACCTGTTGCAGAAACTCTCCAACCTGAGAAGGCTTGACCGCGATATCATTCTTGTAGGGAGGGTAGTGTGAAATAGACTCTGAAATTCCTTCGCGATATTGCCATAACTCTTCTGCCTGTTGGTTACTTTGACTAATAATGCCATCGACCAACCATCCATTTTCAGCAGCAGATTCAAACGCAGCAAAAGCTTCATCCATCGAGCTTTCTGACTTTGCTTCAAACTCGATTAAAACATAAAAGGCGCTTTCCTGGTCAAATGGTTTCTTTAACTCTCTATGCGCAAGTACTTTTTCCAAAGCCTGTTGAGAGAAGAATTCAAAAGCCATCAACTCGATACTAGACTGAAAATGGTTCAGCAGATTAGAAACACTCGCCAAGTCTTCAACGGCCAACAACATGACTGTGGGCTCGACGGGCGGATTAGTCAATTTCATTACTGCTTTGGTAATAATTCCGAGAGTTCCTTCACTACCGATGAAAAGATGCCTCAAGTCGTAGCCAGTTGCATTTTTAACCAACCCATTATTCAACTCCAGAGTCTCGCCGGAAGCGGTGACTACTGTAAGTCCAGATACCCAATCTCTGGTCAAGCCATACTTCAAAACTTTAATTCCGCCTGCATTTGTTGCAATGTTTCCGCCTATATGACTGGAACCAGCAGAGGCAAAGTCCACCGGATAGTAGAGTCCGTTTTCAGTAGCAAAATTTTGCAGTTGCTCGGTGATCACTCCCGCACCACACTCTACGGTTCTGTCCACCGGGTTAAAATTGCTAATATCGTTAAGTCTCTCCAGTGAAAGAACCAGCTCTCCATTAGTCGCATAAGCTCCCCCGCTTAAGCCGGTTCTTCCTCCTGAGGGAACTAGCGCAACGTTATTTTTTGCACAAAGTTTTACCGTCTCTGCCACTTCCAATGTATTTGCTGGCCTGATAACCGCCAACGGCTTGGCTTCATATAACTTGCTCCAGTCTTGGCCATAGGTTTCCAGGTCATCGGCTTGAGTCGACAAATAGGATTCACCTACAACGGCTTTCAGTTGTTCCAGGAAGTCTTGCATGGATATATATTACCTTTAGTGCAATTGCATTAATGAGCTCCGATTTACCAACACAATTAGCTCGGTAGCTCTTATATTTGGCGCAATTATTATGTAATTCACTTATGGCGGTATTGTGACCTTAGCGATAGCAGGGTTCAAGTATCTTTTTTATAATTTTTACTAAGATGTTTTTCGAGATTAATTAACCGAGTTTTTGGACTACCGAATGAAAATAATTAATGGAATCGAATGATCGATATGGTTCAAATTTAAGAAGTAAATTTTTCTCTGCGTTTATTGCTTAGCGGCAGCTAGCAGGAAGTGAGGTAGCGGGTTTTGCGTGGAAAAGAAAGGACGACATGGTGGGCGCTAGTGGGCTCGAACCACTGACCCTCGCCTTGTAAGGGCGATGCTCTCCCAACTGAGCTAAGCGCCCATGTCGTATGACTCATCTCGAATCTGGGGCGCATTCTAGAGACAAAATTATTCGAGGTCAACACCTAAATTAAATATTTTTTTAAGAACCGATTTTGTTAAAATATTGCACCTGATTTCAATTGATTAATAAGTGAACACTAGATGTCTGTTAAAACTCGATTTGCCCCTTCTCCGACAGGGTATCTTCATGTTGGCGGTGCGCGCACTGCGTTATATTCATGGTTGCATGCGAAAGCTAACAATGGTCAATTTGTATTACGCATCGAAGATACCGACCTTGAACGCTCTACGCCAGAGGCAGTCGAAGCTATTCTTGATGGTATGAAGTGGTTAAACCTGGATTGGAATGAAGGCCCTTATTATCAAACTAAACGTTTTGATCGCTATAAAGAAGTGATCAATCAGCTGGTTGAACAAGGAAAAGCATATCCGTGTTTCTGCAGTCGCGAGCGGCTCGACGATTTGCGAGAAGAGCAAATGGCGAATAAAGAAAAGCCGAGATACGATGGAAAATGCAGGCATTTAGCCAAAGAAGATATAGACCTTACAAAAGATCACGTAATTCGCTTTAAAAACCCCAAAGATGGCTCCGTTACCTTTAGGGATGTAGTAAAAGGGGAGATTACAATTTCCAATAGTGAGCTAGATGATCTGATTATTGCAAGGACTGATGGTTCTCCTACCTATAACTTCACTGTAGTTATAGATGATATGGATATGCAGATTACCCAGGTTATTCGTGGAGATGACCACATCAACAATACGCCAAGACAAATTAATATATTTAAAGCACTGGATGCCCCGATTCCTGACTATGGCCACGTTCCCATGATACTGGGTGACGATGGGAAGAAACTTTCAAAACGTCACGGTGCAGTGAGTGTGATGCAATATCGTGATGATGGCTATTTACCTCAAGCGGTACTTAACTATCTGGTGCGACTAGGTTGGTCACATGGCGATCAGGAAATTTTTTCTATCGACGAAATGATCGAACTATTTGATGTTAACGACATCAACAAAGCACCGTCAGCATTTAATACTCAGAAGCTTAACTGGCTTAACCAGCAATATCTGAAAACACTGCCTGTTAGCGAAATCTTGCCCCACTTACAATGGCACCTCGAAAAGGCTGGTATTTCTCTCGAAGGCGGCCCCGATATAGGAGAATTAATTCCCGAGTTTGCTGAAAGAGCACAGACTCTTAAAGAATTAGTAGAAAGCATTCGTCCGTACTATTCAGAATTCGAAGAATTCGAAGCGAAGGCGGCTAAAAAGCATTTGAGAGGAGTTGCTAAAGAGCCACTAGTCCTAGTTAAAGAAAAACTGTCAGCTCTGACGGAGTGGTCGCCAGAAGCCTTGAATAATGCGATCAACGCCACCGCAGAACAACTTGAGATTGGAATGGGCAAGGTTGGGATGCCGCTTCGAGTTGCTGTAACCGGAATCGGTATGTCTCCTAGTCTCGACCTAACATTAAAGTGGGTTGGCAAAGACAGAGCATTATCAAGAATAAATAAAGCACTTGAATTTATTGCCGAAAGAGAGCAAGCTCAGAATTGATAGCTTTAATTTTAAATCCCTAACATAATTCAAGCTCCAGATTATCTCGAATATCCGATAAACAGAGATAATCTGGACTAACCTTAAGAGGAATGACCTAAGTAAATGTTACACGCACAAATGTCGCGATTTTTACTTCATACAATTCTTGTCGCTTTAGCTTTTTGTTTCACTCATAAAGCAGAGTCCATCGAAAAAACAAAATCTCATCATAATGAACCCTCTTTCGAGCTGATAACAAAGCATCCTCAGCAAGGAAGTTTGATAATTGCCAAAGTCAACAAACACACCGATGTTAGCTATTTAGGCCAACCACTAGAGAAAAGTCCTGCAGGGCTGGTTGTTTTCGGTGTAGGCCGAGAAGCCCCTGAAAGTATCAAACTCAAACTTAGCTCATTGGGACAGGAAAAAACGGTTACATTAAAAGTCAGAAAAAGAGACTGGAATATAGAAAAGGTCGATGGGTTACCACCATCAAAAGTTACCCCCAAAGGTGAAGAAGTTTTAAGAAGAATACGTGAAGAAGCGCTTTTGGTTAGAGAGGCCAGAAACAGAGCAAGCGGCCACGAGTCCTTTGCTCAGCAATTTATTTACCCTGCTCAAGGACGCATATCAGGGGTTTACGGATCTCAAAGAATATTGAACGGAGAACCCAAACGCCCGCACTTTGGTTTAGACATTGCTAATGAAACAGGTACTCCTGTTGTGGCACCAGCAGACGGAGTTGTAGCCCTTACCCATCCTGACATGTACTATTCTGGTGGCACTCTGATTATTGATCATGGGTTTGGTGTTAGCTCGACATATATACATTTAAATTCTATTGATGTAAAAAATGGGCAAGAGGTTAAACAAGGAGATAAAATTGGGAGTATAGGCGCTACCGGTAGAGCGACTGGGCCACACCTGGATTGGCGCTTAAACTGGTACAATGTAAGACTCGATCCTGGGTTACTTTTAAGAGATAGACCACTTAAAATTAATGAGAAAACTCTTTTAGCAAAAGCTAAAAGTCGGGAAGTCAGATCAACAAACAACTTTAACGAGTAAGGGTAAACAGTGCTTAGTTATTTAGAAGTAAACAATGGTTTTATTGAGCTTTCTTCAAAGAAAAATGCAGAAATAGCGCCAGAATGGCTTCAGCTTCCGAATAAGGTGTCGTTAAAGTACCTGTGTCAGGGCATTCTGGAAGTTAAACCAGCTCAACTTGCAAAGAAAAGTGTAGTTATATCTTGCGGTGTTCATGGTAATGAAACCGCTCCCATAGAAATAGTTTCCGGTTTGATCAGCAGAATAGTCACTGGTTCAATTGAGCCCAAAGTCAATTTATTGTTTATATTAGGCAACCCTGAGTCAATGCTGATTTCTCAAAGGTTTGTCGAGATCAACATGAACAGGCTTTTCAACAAAGCTCATCAAAACTACGAATTGAATGAGAAAACTCGATATGAAATAGAAAGAGCTATCGTACTGGAAAATGCTGTAAGCGACTTCTATGAGCGCTACAACACGACAAGCAAGCAGCATTTTGACCTGCATACAGCTATCAAACCATCGTTTCACAAAACTTTTGCTATCAGGCCATATAACAATATGCCGATGGAGAGAGAGTCTAAAAAACTGTTGGCATCAATGGGTATTGAAGCAGTATTACAGCACAATAAGCCTTCAAATACTTTTTCTGCTTTTTCAGTTGAGACTTTCGATGCGGAGGCTTACACATTGGAGCTTGGGAAGGTAAAGCCCTTTGGTGAGAACGACATGCAAGATTTCTGCAAAGCAATTGAATGTCTTGATAATCTGGTACAGGACAAAGCTATCGGCGGGGCTTCGTCTACAGATATCATCGAATATAAAGTTGTGGCAGAAGTGATCAAACAATCTGAAAACTTTAAATTTAATGTGGCAGAAGATGTTCCTAATTTTACTGCATTTCCACAAGGATACTTAATTGCCGAAGATGATAACTACAACTATCGGGTCGCTTATTTTGAAGAAGCGGTTGTGTTTCCAAACCCCAATGTACCTATAGGACAAAGAGTGGCTGTAATGGTTACTCGAATATCAGAAGATTAGATATCAGGGAGTAGAATTTACAGATATTGTGAAGCCTTACCATTGCGCAATTGAGCAGATAGATTAAACTAGGTTGCCCCTGCAAACTCCTGGCAGGGGCAAAACTAGTGTCAACGCCAACAAATTAGCCATATTTCTAGGGAATTTCAGGGAAAAATAAGAAGCGTATGAGGAAGTTTCTATCTGTAACAACAAGCGTTTTTGCGCTACTATCAGCCAATAGCTATGGCGCTCAGTTCAAAACACTAGCCTACGTCGGCTTTGACAGTAATCCGCATCAGCTTTCAGAGCAACACAGCTATTCAAATGAGCTGTTTGCTCACACTAGTCTTCAGAGCGAATCCAACTTCCGGGATATTATCTACTGGGACGTGAATGCAATAAAGGAAGTCTTTCCGGATGATGGTCGTGCAGACCGGTTCACAGTGGATGCTGACGTCAAACTTTCTCTCGATTTCGAGCTTTCAGACATCATCTACCACTATGGTATTGGAGTTGAATACCAACAGCAGGACAAGACTTTTGTGTCTCGTGAAACCGGGCTAGTTGCAACGCTGGATGATACATCGTTAGCTAATCGCTTTGACTACCAAGGGCAAGGCTATTATCTGCATTTAGATTTTGCATCTAGCGAAACCTTTAACTACCGTTTCAAACTTTCTCAGTCAAGCAGAGACTTTACCGATTATGTTGTCACCGGAGTCGACAGGTTGGATTATGATTCGACAACTTTGGCGGTTGGATTAGATTTAAACACGACTAATCAAGGACGGTTTTACGCTGATGTAGCTTTTGACAACAGAGTTTATCTGGATCGTATGGACAGAGATGAAGAGGGTGAGTATGTCATCGGAAGTCAGCTCGAGTTTAATCGAGTGATATCAAGTCTGGGATACGTTTATCAACCAGACGAAGATACTAAATGGGATTATGTTTTCCGCTACATCAATCGCTATTCTCAGGGCACAACATTTTACGATACGCAAAGCGCCAGTATCGATATAGAAGCGTTTTACCAGGTCGCCGATTACCATATTATCGAAGGAAGCCTTAGTTATCGAACTTTTTATTACGACGAAGATCTCAATCAGCCATACGAATTTTTCGAAGAGTCAGAGGTCGAACAGAGAGGTTTTGACATTTTCTTTGGTTATACCTGGGTGCTTGCTACTATGTTCGAAACCAACCTTGGGTTTTATGTAAATTTAGAAGCAAAGATTTTCGATAGTCCCGATCCTTTGTTTGAGTATGAACAGAGAAAGCTTTCTCTGGGATTAAGATGGTCACTTGAATAGCCACAACTTTTTGATTTAGCTCTTCTGATGGACTATAAAAATCTTCAACAATATCTTGAGTCAAAACCATTTTCTACCAACGACTTTCCGTTCGGACCGGACGTTCATGTATTTAGAGTTGGCGGAAAAATGTTTGCGTTAATTTCATTAAAAGAAACACCTTTAAGAGTTAACCTGAAATGTGATCCTGACGAAGCAGCCGCCCTACGTGATATTTTTAAATCTGTTATTCCTGGCTACCACATGAACAAACAACATTGGAATACCGTAATATTAGACGGCGATGTTCCGGTTGGAGAGTTAGAAAGAATGATAGATAACTCTTACAAACTTATTTATCAATCACTTCCGAAGTCAAAAATCGAATCTCTTGAAAAAAGCTGAGGTAATAATTTTTACTTTTCTTCTACTAGAATTAATTGTTAAATACAAGACAGTTTGAGAGTCAAGCAAAGTAATCGCCGCGGAACTATGATATGAATGAACTTATAATAGCAGGGGAATCTATATTACCTGGCGAAAAACGACAAATTCAACTCCCTGTCGCCAAACTCTACACCGATACAGAGATTTCAATTCCAATTTTTGTTGCTCGCTCGAAAAAACCGGGACCTGTATTAATGATAAGTGCGGCAATTCATGGTGATGAATTGAATGGTATCGAAATCATCAAACGTCTTATTAGTAAGAAGCTTGTATTAAAAAAGGGTACACTAATCGCTGTACCTATGGTTAACGTATACGGCGTACTAAATCAAAATCGATATATGCCTGACAGACGGGATCTAAATCGCTCTTTCCCCGGGACAAAAAAAGGTTCTCTCGCAGGAAGAGTAGCTAATCTTTTTCTTGAAGAAGTAGTTTCAAAATGCGACTACGGTATCGATATTCATACCGGGGCTATTCATCGAAGTAACTTGCCTCAAATTAGAGCCGATCTGGACGATGAAGAGACTCTGGAGCTAGCGAAAGCATTTGGAGCACCGGTTATACTAAATGCAAATTTAAGAGATGGCTCTCTGCGCAATGCAGCGAAAGAAATTGGGACTAAAATTCTTTTATATGAAGCAGGGGAGGCGCTCCGTTTCGATGAGCTATCGATAAGAATCGGAATTAAGGGCATCAAGCAGGTTTTAAAACACTTGGGAATGTCTAAGTCTAATCGAGTAAAGAAAGTAATCGAACCATTTCGAGCTGATAAGAGCCTCTGGGTCAGAGCTACCGATAGCGGTATTATCAACCATCTTTTTCAGCTTGGCGATCATGTTAGAAAAGGGCAGGTAATCGCAGAGATCCATGATCCTTTCGGCCAGCAAATTGACGTTATTAAAGCTGCTTTATCCGGGGTGATAATCGGAAAACAAAATATTCCCCTGGCACAGGAAGGTGAAGCAATATATCACATTGCATACTTTAATGATCCGGATGATGTCGTTAGCCATATCGAGCAACTGCAAGAAGAACATTTTCCAGAAGAAATGAATGACTAAAAACTGACTAATCCTGATTACTGTGTAAAAACCTGATTACTATGTAAAAACCTGATTACTGTGTAAAAACCAGATTTCTCCTTAATCATCCCCGGCTTACATTAATAATAAAGAGCCAAGACCCAGAAAAGCGACAAAGCCGACTATGTCGGTTACAGTTGTCAAAATAACCGAACCAGATAATGCAGGGTCCAACTTCAATTTATCTAATGCAGCAGGAACAAAGACACCAGATAGAGCCGCTGCTGAAATATTTATTAATATAGCGCATGCGATAACCGCACCAATCATATAGCTATCGAACCAAAAATAGGCTGTAATACCAATTACAATGGCCCAGACGACACCATTTAATGCACCAACGCTCAATTCCTTCTTTAGTAAAGGGTAAAAGTTTGATTTACTAACTTGCCCCAATGCTAATCCTCGAATAATAAGCGTCAGAGTTTGTGATCCTGCAATACCTCCCATACTCGCAACAACAGGCATGAGAACCGCCAGGGCCACGACTTCCTGTAAAGTAGCTTCAAATAAGCCAATAAACCAGGAAGCTAGAAATGCTGTGATCAAATTAATCCCTAACCAAATCATCCTGCTCTTGGCACTCTTAATTACCGGTGCAAATAAGTCTTCATTTTCATCTAAACCTGCGCTCGCCATAAGTTTTGATTCGTAATCCTGATTAACAATTTCGCAGGCAGTATAAATATTTATACGCCCCAAAAACTGATTATTTTCACTCACAACCGGCAATGCTGACACTCTTGCAACTTGTACCCGCTGGGCGGCCTTATACGCATCTTCTTCACCATTTAATGACTCTATTTCTTTATCTACCAGGTCTGCTATTGATATATGTTCCAACGCTCTGATAACTTCCTTAACTTCGACAACTCCTGTTAAATGGCCGGATCGGCTTACCAGATAAATAAGGTCAGAAAAATCAGGCGTTTCTCTACGCAATATACGAAGTGCATCTCTAACTTTTGCATTAGGTGGTAATAGTAGTACATTGTGATCGACCCAGTGACCGGCAGATTTATTGTCATATTGCTGTGCGCCTTCAAAATATTTCTGCTGCTGCTGGTCCATCGCATTAAAAGCCCGTTCTACTAATCGACCAGGCATTGATTCCGATAATTCAACCAGCTTTTCTGCGTTAATATCACGAAATATTCCGTCAAGCGACTCAAGGCTCATACTATCAATTATAGCTTCCCTTGGATCGCCTCTCATCACGAGAAGTATTTCGAGCTGTTGTCCGGTTTCGATATTATTCCAGCATTCTAGCCGCTGTTCTAATGGAAGAGATTCTAAAAAAAGTGCGATCTCTTCAGGATCGTAAACGGAAACGATAGCTTCCACCTTGTCAGCTAGATTCTCTGAGTCTGTTTCGGCGTAATCTTCAATAAGGTCTTGTAGATCTTGGCTCATCTTTCGGCGCCTTTATTTTTATTTCTTAATAGTTGGTGACGATTAATACTATTTATCGGTGAAGCAGGGGAGTTAGCCTGGTTACAAAAGATGCTAAATCCGTTTATGATGATGCTTGCCCACTGCGTTTTGATTTTAATAATCATACAGCGAGACCGCCTCTTCATAAACTAAATTTCGTCTATAATTAAAAGCCATCCAGTCTATTTTAAAGACTTCATAACAAACATAGTTACGTAACAACCAATCGACTCTGAGCCTGGAGGTAAAATGAAAAAAAATAATCAGCCTTTTACCCCCCTTAAAGCACTTGTTGTTAATCTTTCAAAAATGATAAAGGGGAAGTTGTGGTTAAAAGTACTGTTATCCCTTCTTGCCGGGATCATCGTGGGGGTTATACTTGGACCCGACGTTAACCTTGTGTCTTCATCTACTGTAAAAGTCATTACTGCTTGGCTAGCGTTACCCGGACAGATCTTTCTTGCAATTATTCAAATGATTGTAGTACCACTTGTCCTTGCTTCAGTTGTGAGGGGACTTGCATCGAACAGGAATATTTCGTCTCTTAGAAAAAATGGGGTTATCGCATTAATATTCATTTTTATTTCTACCGCTTTGGCTGCAGTTATAGGTATTAGTTTAGCCCTCTATATCCAACCTGGAGAGTTAGTCGATGCTTCTTTTCTTATGGATAGCAGCTTAGCTACTGTCAGTGAAAGTGTAGCCAAAGGATTTCCTGAAGCATCGGAACTCCCGGCAAAAGTTTCCGCGATAATTCCTAAAAACCCATTGGCATCGATGGCTTCAGGAGAGATGTTACAGGTAATTTTATTTGCAATAGTTCTCGGTGCGGCCCTGATTTCAATTCCTGAAGAACAATCAAGACCACTTTTTGATCTCCTCGGAGCTTTACAGGAAGTCGCATTAAGAATTGTATCATGGGCGATGATTTTGGCTCCGCTTGCAGTATTTGGCTTAATAACTCGTCTAGTCGCGAATCTGGGCCTAGAAGTACTCATTGGAATGGGAGTGTACGTATTAACCGTAGTTTTAGGACTTTTGTTGATCGCCATAATCTACCTGGTTACCGCAAGAATCACTTTAAACCAAGATTTTACAAGCTTTTTGAAGAGTATACGCGAGCTGCTATTGCTGGCATTTTCCACCAGTAGTTCGGCAGCCGTAATGCCTTTATCTCTTCAAATAGTCGAAGATAAGTTGCACATCAAAACAGAAATCGCCAGACTTCTAATTCCACTTGGAGCGACTATCAACATGACAGGAACAGCACTTTATCAGGGAATAGCGACAGTTTTCCTGGCCCAGGTTTTTGACGTTAATCTGGATATTTCCAGCTTTCTATTTATAGTAACCATGGCAGTAGCAGCCTCAATAGGATCTCCGGCAACACCAGGCGCCGGAATAATAATATTAAGTATGGTGCTTGAGGGTGTTGGCATTCCCGCTGCCGGTATTGCTTTAATACTCGGAGTCGACAGGATTCTTGACATGTGCCGAACTTCAGTCAATGTATTAGGTGATGTTGTTGCATGTTCTACGGTGAGTTACTTCACAAGAGGTAAGAATTAATACCACCTGATCTTCAAATTTCTATAGATAGCCGGAAGCTACTGATAAGGGTACAGTTAACCAAACACTTTATTTAACATAATATACATTATGCGCACACATATATTCTAATTGATTGATTTATAAGGTCTATATCAAGTCAAAGCCATTGGGTGTGTTTTACTAATAAATTTTCTGCACTATTTTTCTATACACATGAATTACCGAGATATATTCACAGTCTCTAAAAATCTTAGTACCGTTTCATTGAAAATTTTCGGACTTGACCTAGGCATGTAATGATCTGTATTTGGCAGTATAGCTAATTGCGACTCTTTTATAGCCTCACTTATTTTTACAGTATGTGAGGTTTTTATTTGGTCTTTGTCTCCAGCAATGATCAGTGTTGGCGCTTTGATTGTAGACAGGTCCTCAAATTTCAATTGGGGATAATGAATCATCATACGAATTAATTCACTTCCTATACTATATTTTTTTGTTTTCTTTGTATCTTCCTTGGCAACAATTTCTTTTAAACCATCTAAGTCAACTAGTCCTTCGGGAAAAACATTAGCTGCCATAGATACCAAGCTTTTTACTTTTTCCGGATACTTCATAGCGAGAATTAACCCTATAATGCCACCGTCAGACCATCCAACAATATGGGCGCTTTCTATGCCAATTTTATCTAAGAATAATTTTGTGTCCTTGGCTTGTAATGTGTATGTAAGCTGCTCACTTTCGTTGATGCTTGAATTTCCTCTACCACGAGAATCCAGTGCTATTACTCTGTACTTTTTTGAAAATATATCAATTTGGTTTATAAATGCACTAATCGACTGTCCATTGCCGTGGATTAATAGTAGAGGTTCACCCTCTCCATACTCTTCGTAATATAGCCGTACACCATTTACTTTGACATACTTTCCATTCTTCATGTTACCCGGGATCGAGTCTGCTTGAATTCTTAGCGAGAAGTTACCTTTATAAGGGTTTTCAGAAGAGTAAGATATTTTGAAATTGCTCGTTGTGAACTTGCGTTTTACAATTCCTTCGTTCCAGCCTTCTTCATTTTTTGAGCCCTCAAAGCCTTCATTTTTAATCTCAACAGGTACTAGCTGACCTGAATCATTCTCGATTTTAAGCTCGAAATCATCAAAGAAATAGTCCCCATTGTTAAAACATAGTGCCCCGAAATTCAGTGTAGAAGACTCTTCCTGAATAACGCCTTCGATCTTAAAGTGCTTCCAGTCTTCGTCAACCTTTCCATATCCCGCATCATTCTTGAAGAAGTTATAGCCATCATTTTTGTCGATCCTAACCCAAAGGCTAGCTTTCGATGCTGGACTAACCTTTCTCATTCTTATTGCAGCAGATACCGCAAATCTCTTACCTATATATTGCTTAACATTTACGCTTTGTGCGTAAGATGTCCAATCTTGCTTCACTTCCTTTCCGTGAAGAATAGTTGATGTTAATACACCGATAAATATGAGTATAAATCGTTTCATCCTACGCCCTAGTGATTGATGTTTTAAACTTGGCCTTCATTCTTTTCCTTCAGACTCATCGTCTTTCCACTTTGTATTCTTTGCTTATTCAAAATCTAAATGTTCAGGCTTGAATCCGTCCATTATATTACCGAGTTCAAGACTTAATCTTATATGAGGTATTTCCAGACTAACTTTCACCCTGAAACACTTCGTAAGTTAAGCGTTTCATGTTAAGAGTTATATTAAATCAGTTCAATTGGATTTATGAAGCTATAGCTTTACGAAATATTTAAGCCGCAGAATATGTCATCAAGGCATTATTTAAAGATCTTAATAGCTTCAGTAATTCCGCCTTGATGAATATTGAGTTTAAATGTTTTACCCTCATCATTTTGTACGAACTCGAAAAACGCCGGAGCAACTCTTAAGTCGTAAGTTTTCTCGCTTTGCGGAAATAAATCAAACACGCCTAGCCCTTGAATATCTCCTTTCAGTCTGCCACCCACAGCTCGAATCTTTATCGATGTATTTGGTGACTTGTATTCTCCAGCGTAATCTTCCAGGACTTTTTGTGTAATCGGTGCTTTTAGAATCTTTATGTTGTAGAGGTATATTTCTGGCTTGTAGCTGCCATTATTTTTGCTACTAGAAAGTCTATAAGCATCTTTATAAGCAGATATGGCTTCATTAATTTGACCATTAAGCTCATAAGACTGAGCTAAGATTTGGAAGTTATAGTGGTTTTTTGGGTAGTGATTTACCAAAAATCCACTAACAGAGAGTGCGCTCTTATAATCTTGACGGGTTAGAAGATCGTTTGCTAAAAAGGCGTAGCTTTCTTCTTTTTGCTTCGCGGCAGTTCCATACTTTTCAGTCATTAGTTTCTCATGTTTTTCAAATTTTTCAATTGAAAAGTCTTCAATTTTTATATCTGATAAATGCATATCTTGAAATATATGAGCAAGACCATGGTAATTGCCAAGCAATGGAACAGACATATGACCTTCGCCTTCTAATATTGCATGCTTAACAATTTTTTGTTCTTTCGCTTTAGCAGGAAGAGCATCGTAGAAAGACTTGAGCTCATTTTTCATTCCAACGCCCTCCTCACTACCAATTGAAAAATATACTGAAGAGTCAAAATTAGAGTCTAGCTTGAACCGTTTGCTGGCTTCTCTAATACACCAATTATTATTCCACCAAAAAGCAGGACTATTTATGATATAAGCGTCAAAATCACCAGGATATTTAATTAATGAAAAGCCGGCAAAAAGTCCACCTAGCGAATGACCCTGGAGTACCTTAAAATCATGAGTTCTATATTTTTTTTCAATTACCGGCATTAATTCACTAGTAATAAAATCGTGAAAACTAACAGCTCCACGCTTTATCAAGTTCTCTTCATTATCAAAAAGTGGCTTGAAGTCATAGTCTCGGTTGTCACTTTCTATGCCAACAGCAATTATAGGTGGTACCTTGCCGGAACGAATTAGCACATCCAGAGCG
Organism: Aliikangiella sp. G2MR2-5; assembly: GCF_015687155.1. GTDB lineage: Bacteria > Pseudomonadota > Gammaproteobacteria > Enterobacterales > Kangiellaceae > Aliikangiella. The sequence continues at coordinate 1,277,736 of NZ_JADPQF010000001.1, forward strand.
CCTGAAATATGCCGAAAATTCTGATTCGCATCCAAATAATACATTACAGGATATTCATGTAGAGAGTCATTATAACCTAATGGCAAAGTCACTTTTATCGATAAGCTTTTCTGTAAGATATTAGATTTAACTTCTAAATTTTCTACAAACGGACTTTCCTCGGATGTCTGCACACTCAGCGACCAAAACATGCACAAAGATAATATCACTCTAATCATTTCACTATTCCTTACAAAACTAATAAGTCTCTAAAAATTCATAAATAGTTTGGGTCTTTAGCTGATTTTTACTTTATCTTGAATTAGATAAGACAGGGTGGATGCAATTACTTGGCGTAAAAAGCGGAGTTCACCTTAATAATCTTTTAATATCAGCAAGTTAGAGCTCATTGGTAATTCCAATGTTTGAGTGGCAAAAATTCTATTTTTATATCTAATAGCTTAGTATTTCATTTAAATACTAGCAACAGGTTAACGAATCCAGAATAGCTACAACGATTAGGCTGATGCTCCCCACTTAGCAATCAGTTCCAGTAATGAGTCAAATTCGACAGGCTTTTGATAATAATCATTCATACCGAGACTTAATAATTCGTCTTTTTCAGCTTCAGATGCTGCCGTTAACGCAATAATTGGCGTTGTAATGCCTATATTGCGAATTTCCTGAGTCGCTCTAACCCCATCCCATTCAGGCATTTGATAATCCATTAGAATGACGTCAAAAGGCTGAGTGGAAGCCAAAGTAAATGCAGACTTGCCATCGGTAGCCGTTGCTACTATAGCACCTTCCATTTCAAGAATATCTTCCAACATCCCTAAAGTCATATTCTCATCGTCAACAGCTAACACATTTAAGCCTTTTAGCACTTGCTCAGCAGGCTCACTTATCTCATTAAATGCAGACATATTTCATCCTTAATCAGAGATTCTCCGACATCTTTGAACGCTATGAATCCTTGGAATAATTCACCTAGAAGTTTAGAACGCAGTCGCAATTAATTCCAATAATTGCAAAACAAAGTGCTTTAATAAAATTATCGGATATTTCAATAAACTTTATTACATTTAAATACTATAAAAAATCAAGCCACCAGGTTTACTGAAAATCTGGTGCCATTATCTATCGGCGCGTAGGTTAAACTGCCGCCCATATTTTTATCAACTATGGTTTTAGAAATATAGAGTCCCATTCCTGTGCCGTTGCCATGGCTTTTTGTTGTAAAGTAGGGTTCAAATATTCTGTTTGCAACAAGCTCCGGGATCCCGCCAGCATTATCTTCGATGACGACTAAACCTTGCCGGGACAGTATATCTATTCTGCGCTCTTCGATATTATTCTCGATAAATGCGTCTTTCGCGTTTGAAATAAGATTTAAAATTACCTGCTGAAACTCAGAGTAATATCCATTCAACTGAAAATTATCTGCGTCCAAATTTACCAATATTTTATGTCGAGCCAGCTGAGCTCTCTGCATTGATATTACACTTTGTATTGCCTCGCTAATTTTAAAAAGTTCCTTTTCTTTATCAGTGCGAAAAAAATTTCTGAAATCGTCTATCGTCTTACTCATAAAATTAATTGTTTTTAGATTACTACTGACAAAATCATCAATATAGGCCTCATCAACTTTTTGATGCTTATACATATACTTTACTTTTTGAATTCTTATGGCGATTTCATTGATAGGTTGACGCCATTGATGTGCAATTGCACCGATCATTTCTCCCATCGACGCCAGCTTTGCCTGCTGGCTGATTAACTTGTCTTTTTTTTGGTGATCCTTAAAATTCGAATAGCTTTTCTTATCCAGACCAAATTGAACCATTTCTCTGATGTTTTCAAGCTCTTTGGAGGAAGTATCAACTGATTCTTCTAATCTTACTTGTATTACACACTGTTTACTGTCCTGACGATAAAAGAAGGCCCCCTTGCCAAAAATCGGGAATATTTTCTTAGCCATATTCTCTTCAAGCGAAAATTGGAGATATAAGTAATTTCCTTTCAGATAAAGCCGTATCTCCATATCAAAATCTCTGGCCACCTCTATTAGTACCGTAATCAATTTGCATTTCAATTTTTTTGATAAGTCCAAAAAATCAAATATATCGTTGAGTCTACGGTCGATTAATGGTGAGTAGTGTAAAGTTAAAAAACATTCACTTTTTATCAACTCATTATCTAAAGAAGAATTTTTCGAATAGTTTTTGAAGATAAAATCCAAGTCCTGAACTACCACTTTTTGAGCATTTTCCTGTTCGAGTCTGATACTTCTTCCAGATTCGGCTATTACCGGTTTTATGACTTTAATTGGCAATATTTCTTTGTTTTCTGATGGATAATTAATGACCGAATCAATAGTACCGGGCATAGAGTATTTAGCAAAAAGGCAGGCGGCATCGTCATTAGGCGTTCCATAGTCTTCAACAATCTTTTTAGCAATTAGTTTTTCATCGTCAATAGAAGTAAGGCTTGCAATGGCATTTTTTATTGCTGATTTCACACCATCAGTTGACAGAAAAATATAATCGTTATGCTTTAGCTTTGTGGCATTCGAGAGGATTGTGTCTGGAGGAAGCAAACCAAGCAAGCCCTCCTGTCTCTTTAACTGAATCACACTTTCATTTCGACAGATAATCAACTGGAGATTTCCAACACACTGGTAGCTAAGCATTGGAATATTTTTCTTAATACGACCTACAAATAATGCCAACCCTTGCTTTTTTAAACTTGGCAATTTAGATATCATGGAGAAAAGTCTGGTAATTGGCAGTGAGGCATTTTGAATTACCACGTCCTGAATTTCATCAGCTATCATACCGGCAATTCGTAGCCCATGCCCCCCTACATCGCCCACCACCAATAGATGATTTTCATTTTCTTCCACATGGATAATAAAATCTCCACAACCACTCTTTTGGTTAAACGGTTGACAAAATTGACCGACATGAAGCATTTATAGTTCCTTTACACAAGTTAATTTTGTTCCAGATGAAGAAGTCGTAATATCCAGATCATCACACATACGAATTAGTGATGGAATTCCAAGCCCAAGACTACCTGAACTACTATAACCATCTTGCATAGCAGCTTCAAAATCATTAACAAATCCGGGACCATTGTCTTCGGCAATAATCAGAAGGCTGTTTGGCAAGTCCACTGAAAGGGTAATCACCCCTTCTGATGAATATTTAATAATGTTATAGGCAAGCTCCGATATTATCGTTGTTATCTCAGTTGTCTTAATTTCATCATCAGTGATCGACTTAGCAAAGTGCTCTGCTCGACTAATAATTCCATCAATACTGATATTTTTATCAACTATTAAGTTCAAGTATGGCATTTCTAACATCTAACGCAGTAGAGAAGTAAATGTCGTCTACAAAAGTAAATATAATCGAAGCACTAACCGCATCGAATCCACAAACACAAACGCTAATACCACTAATCTCCAACACATCAATAAGCTTCTGCAATGCGTAAACATTTTCACTGGTGATATATTCGAAAGACTCGATATTGATAGCAGTCTTCGAGATACTTTCTTCCTTAATTCTTTTGCTGACAAGAAATCCGCAATTTGCTATCTCGAGATCATCTCTTTGTAGACCAATTACTGCTACATTGTCGATCACCACTACAGAGCTGTTAAGACTATTCATTAAATTGAACCAGCTTTAATCCAACTGCTTCATAAGCTTTCTGCATACCATCCTGTAACGTGCTGGTTGTATCAATATCGCGTACATCCACACCTAAGTTAACTATATTTTGTGAAATGATTGGCGAAATGCCGGTAATTATAGTTTTACATCCCATTAATTTAGTCGCTTTAGCAATTTTTATTAAGTGAGCGGCGACAGCACTATCCACGACCTTAATTCCAGCAATGTCCAGCACTACCACTCTTAAGGACATTGGTTTTATACTGTCAAGCACATCTTCCATTATCTTTTGTGACTTTACCGAATCAACTGCGCCCACCAAAGGAACCATTAGTACGCGCTCCGCAATTTTCAGCATCGGAAGGTCGAAGCGTGAGGATTCTATTTGGTCATACAGGCCATCGATTTCTTTTTGTTGCGATTGAATTTTATTAGTCTTATCAGAATCACCAGTAGTTTTCTTATTGCTCATAAAGAATTCCTTATCTAATGTTAGCCTTTTTAATTGGCTGGAGGGTGTGCTAGCTTAAGTAATAAATGAGATTTATCATTAAATGGGATTTAGTATTAAAAGTTTGTTTTAGTATAGAAGTGGTTATATAGATTTTCTACTTCGGAACATGCAATTTTTTTGACAGGGTTAATTAAAGTATCGTCTTTTGGCACAATCAAAAGCACGCATCTCCATTAGAGATTGTGACCTTATTGTGACTTTTCATATATTATCCTGTTAGCAGCATATTCAAGGTTTTATTATGATAGTACTGGTTGTTGAAGATGATATTGATCTATCCGAGTTGATCGCAGAATTTCTCGAGTCAGAGTCAATCGAATGTGACACCGCATTTAATGGTGTTATGGGATTAGAGCTTATCAGGCGAAATAGTTACGATGTCATAATTCTGGACTTAAACTTGCCTCGCCTTGATGGATTGTCGCTCTGTTCCGAATGTCGTAACAACGGGATTTCAACACCAATCCTGATGCTCACTGCGCGTGATACTATTGATGACAAAATCAAAGGGTTTGAAAGTGGTAGTGACGATTACCTTGTGAAGCCATTTGAGCTCAAGGAGCTTCTTGTTAGAGTAAAAGCACTCAGTCGGCGTTACATCAATCCGTCCAATCAGCTGACAGTAGACGATCTTTTTATTAATACAGCTACACATCAGGCCTTCAGAAATGAAAAACTCTTAACACTAAGTCCTAATGAATGGAAAGTACTAGAGTTCTTAATGCGCAATAGCCCCCGAGTAGTACCACGTAGTCAATTGGAAACTCTGATTTGGCCCGACGGAGAACCCTCTACCAATGCATTGAAAACCTTAATATACCGGCTACGCAAAATAATTGACAATAATAGTGACCGCCCTTTAATTCATACTATACGAGGAGCAGGTATTACTCTGAGGAGCAGTGATGAATCCAAAAACTAGTGTCATTCGCTACATTGGAATTAATACTGGTCTGTTGATCGTTTCACTAATAGCTGTTTACTCATTTACTATCAGCAGGGTTTATAACTGGGGAACCTTTGATACCACCCACTACTATATGAGCCTTGATGCAGAAAGGCTTGCAAAATACCTGGAAAAGCATGGAAAACTTCCTCAACCAATACTAGCTGATACAGACTACTATCTGGATTTTAGTGATATTCCACAAAACCTTGGCAAATTATTTCCACGAAAAAAGCATAAAGAAGGTGAGCTTCTGGTGCAGGAAGTTGATGGTTTGGTTGTTTATCTATTGCCTACACAGTCACCAATTGGCGATGAGTTTTTCTATATCGTTAATATTTACAATGAGTCGCTCGATAGCTATGAGGTTGAAATTGATATTCCAGAGCTATTGCTGATGCTTGCCATATTAATTTTACTTATCTTTGTTTTGTTAGTTCGAATGCTTGTAGTCGGTATAATCGCGCCAATTCGTTCCCTAACCCGGTGGGCAAACTCAATTCAGTCGAGCACAGAGCAAAACTATATGGTCGCCCTACCCAATTTAAAGTTTTCTGAGTTGACGATTGTGGCCGAGCGTCTAGAATCTGCAATTGTAACTATAAAAAAACTAACCAAAAAAGAGGTTAACTTTCTACAATCATTAAGTCACGAATTACGTACACCAATTACTGTAATCAATGCTGCTCTTGAACTCATAAAAATGAACGGAGATTTCATCAACGAAAAACAGCAAGGTTGGCTCGAAAAAATTCAAAATGCCAGCAACAATATGCTTTCTACAAACGAGTGTTTATTATGGTTATGGAAACGTAAAAAAGTAATAATGAATAAAGAAAGTATTCTTATCTCACGATTAATAGAAGAATGTATCAGCAAGAACAAATACCTGTTAAGAGGGAAATCAGTAGACATATCGCTCGAAATACAGCCTGAGCTCACTTTCACAGCAGAACAAAAACTATTATTTATGGTTACAAACAATCTGATTCGTAATGCCTTTCAATACACCGCGGATGGTACTATCGAGATTAGAGCATCATCTGAAATGCTTGAAATCATCAATCCATCCCCCAACTCAAGCCAAACCCGGAATAACGAATCGATTGACTTCAACTTCGACCATGGTTACGGAGTTGGTCTGTTTCTTGTCAACGAAATCTGTACTCAGCAACACTGGTCTTTTGATTTGACCAGCGACGATAAGCTTTTTCGCGCATCTTTAAAAGTCCGGTGCTAGCCCGTTAACCCAGGTAAGGATTCATTTTTTGATAAGAACAGCATATTCAGTTTTTTACTTGTGACCATTCTGTTACTTTGAGGATGTTAGTCTCTATTCATAATAATACCATGCATAAGTACTAGAAGGTTTATATGAAAGAGAAGATCAAGTTTAGAAATAAACAAGAAAGAAAGCAGGCGATAAAAGCAAAATCCCTTACAACTATTTTTTTGGTCATTCTGTTAGCGGGACTTTCGGCTTGTAACAGTAAAGACAAGGAATCAGTAGCTGATAACCTACAATCTGACAACCTTTCGCAATCGGAAGAAATAATCCTATACAAAAACGGTAGTATCTATACGGTTAATAAAAATCAGCCTTGGGCAGAGGCTCTGGTCATTAAGGACGGCATCATTCGTTTTGTAGGTAGTAGCAATGACGCTATTAAATTTGAGGAAAAAGCAAAAAAAGTAGTCGATCTAAAAGGCAAAATGATTTTGCCAGGGCTGCATGATGTTCATATTCATCCTCTTGAATCAGGTTCCAACAATACCCATTTTGAACTTAGTCCTCTGGAATCCAATGCTGAAAATTTTATTCCGACTATCAGAAAGGCGGCACGCGATTACCCCGGACAGAATTGGTTAATTGGTTACGGACATGACCTTTATACCCTGCTTGATTCCCAAAGATCTCCACTAGATATTCTCGACCAGGCAGTACCAAATCGTCCCGTAATCATAATGGAGCAAACCTCTCACTCTATGTGGGTAAACTCAAAAGCGTTGGAAGTCATCGGCTTCAGTAAAGCAACTGCCGATCCCGTTGGCGGGGTCATTATGAAGAATGATTCAAACGGAGAGCCAAACGGCATTTTAATCGATAATGCCGGCAACCTGGCAATGGATATAGCTATGGCTCCGACTGAAGAAACGCTACAAAACGACTATAAGGGATTAGTCCACTATACACTACCAGCGTTAGCTCAAGTGGGTATTACCTCTATTGCGGACGCCAGAGCATATTGGAAAAGAAAGCATCACGAAACATGGAAAAAAGTCGAGCAGGATGGATATTTAACAGCCAGGGTAGTATTAGGCTTGTGGGCCTACCCAGAACATGATGATGAAGTTCAAATCAATATGTTTAAATCCTTATTATCAAATGATAAAGATAAGCTTTTAAAAATTAATCAAATCAAGCTGTATAGTGATGGTATACCATCTAACACAACGGCAGCACTGCATACCCCCTACCTGGTAGATTTTTTGGACATTCCCGGTAACCTGGGGCTGAATTATTTCTCTGAACAGAGAATTGAAAAATATATTCGAGCACTTGAACCATCTGGTTTTGATTTTCACATTCACGCTATTGGCGAGCGCGGAATATTTGAATCACTGAATGCAATCCAACGAGCAAGCCAGGGAAAAGGCCGACACCGCTTAACTCATGTTGAAATTGTTGATCCAAATGACTACTCGAGATTTGCTGAACTTAATGTTACTGTCGATGCTCAGGTCGCGGGAAACTTTACCCATCCCGAAAATTGGAATGAATATTCTGAACTTATCGGAGATACAAAGTCAGACAATATAGTTCCACTCCGAGATTTGAAAGATGCGGGCGCTCGAATAACTCTTAGTAGTGACTGGAGCGTTAGTCCTTTTAACCCTTTCATTGGCATGCAAAATGCTGTCACGCGCTTCCCTCAAAACCTGACACTTTCTGAAGCCATAGAGGCATATACGCTCAGCTCCGCCTATGTTTTACGACAGGAAAATAGTGTCGGTAGTATTGAAGTAGGAAAAAAAGCGGACTTGATTGTCATAGACCAAAACCTGTTCGAAATCAATCCAGATAGTATTGGCAAAACCAAAGTTCTGCAAACTTTACTCGACGGCAGAGAGATCTACAGGTCTAGTGATTTTTAATCATTAGACCTGTAGCTACTTTTTGGCTCGCCATAAATCAATGGTGATTTTATCCAGCCTTATGGACTCGTTGGCTATCGAAGCTTGCACTTTCATAGCCTGCTAGAAAAGCGACTCTAATAGATAAAACTCCAATAAGCGACCAAAAGTGTTGAGTTTACTGGAATGTCTTGCACCCTCTTGTTTAAGTAGCTGTAGTTCCTTACTACCGAGCCATTGTCCGTTTTTAATAACGGCGAATGGAGACTCTAACGCAGCCAGATTGTCTAACGGATCAGATTTCACGATGATCAAGTCAGCATTTTTACCTTTCTCGACACTTCCGATAGTTTGATCTCTACCAAGAACTTGAGCGGCATTAATGGTTGCAGACTTTAAAGCTTCAAATGCCGATAAACCAGATGCTTGCAATAACTGAAGCTCCCAATGCGTAGCCTGACCAGGAATTGTAAAAATAGCTCCGGTATCTGAACCAAGAATCATTTTGACATTATTTTCCTGCAGTACCTTCACAATACGTGTGAGAAACTGATTTACTCTAAGGTTGTACTCCGCCATGTTACTATCAGCAGACAACCACCTCTCGACGGAATTTCTTCGCGCATAGCTTTGAAATAAAGGATTAATATACTCTAGTTGTAACGAGGTAATATAAGCGTTCTTATCAACACTCATTTTAGTTAAGTGGTCGTATACCGCTAACGTAGGTGTTAAGGCTACCTTCATTTCTGCAAGCTTTCTCGCCGCCTGTTTGAGCTTTAGCTCGTCAAATTTCCATTGCAGATATCCGTCATAAATCTCTTCGACATGTTCAAAACTCGATAATTCACCGATAAGCTGCGGTTTTGTTTTTAATAAATCGTAAGAAGGGTGCCCTGCCACAGGGAACGATAGAATTTTTGCTTCCTCCAATATCGCAGCGTAGACTTCAGAACTCAGTGATTCGTATACTTTAATAAAATCGTATCCCTCTTTTTTATAGCGCCTGACAAGCTTTCTGGCCTCTTCTGTATTCGTAACTATTTTCTGAGAATAAGGATCCGAATACTCAATGCCATTAATAATTGGCGATGCAGTCACAATATCACTTCCTAACCACTCCCCTTCTCTGAGCTCATCTTTCCAGCGAAGGTGCATGGGAAAGCCCCCCATATTTCTAACGGTAGTCACGCCATATGCAAGAGTACTTTTGGCATAAGACCGATCAAGGATATGCACATGCATGTCAATCAAACCAGGTAAGATAAATGCGCCCTGTCCATCAACCAATTTAAATTCTGCGGCTATGCGGGATCCTGCGGGTCTAATATCCCAAACCTTTCCGTTTTTAAGCAATAGCTGTTTAGCTCGAAGTACTTGGGAGTCACTCATGCTTATTATATTGACATTGTCTATTGCCAACGCGACTTCATGATTCACCGCGAGCATCGATCTCGCTGACTCAAATCTGGCAGATAAAATTGGAAAAACTGCGGTAAGAAATACCAAAGAAATGAAGACCAATATTAGCCTTAATGTGAAACGAGCTTTTCTGTTAATACTCATGAGTTTGCTCCATACGGGTTCAATTTCAGAGTATTTTTCAATGAAACGCTCACAAATGCGTCCAGTTTCTTGATTATGGACCTTTTTGGATGAATTTCTGTTTATTAATCAATCAATAAATGAAGGCTTCTATTTTTGTTCGCTGAGTATGGAGTTCAAATACTGAGAAGGTGTCATTTTAACCTCCCGTTTAAAAATCGAATTTAAACTTGATTTAGAATTAAAGCCTGTTTCTAATGCGATATCCAGTATTCGAGCATTTCTGCCCTGCTTTTTAAGACTATCTTTTAACGCTTGCACACGAAGTCTATTAATGTAATTACAGAAACCGCCTTTATCTGTCTGATTGAATGAAGCCGATATATCTCTGATATTGAGGCCAGTTTCCTTCGCCAGGTCATCTAATGATAGTCTTGGCTGCGTATATAGCTTTTTGCTGAGAATTAATCTTTCAAGTTCTTCAAATATAGAATGATAATCGTCTTCGCCTGAAGGACAAACCGGCGAAGCTTTATCAATCACCTCTTTTTCATACTTTGCAAGCCCGTCAAACAGTACGGGCTGACGTAATGCTTTAAATATTAACGAACTAATTATTAATAATCCGACAAAATTATTTACAAGCTGGCCGGCTTGATTAGTCACTAAGGAAATATAGGGCTGCAAATTAAGCCTGACCAAATCAAGTAGATTTGAAGTTACCAGGATTACTAATACGTAATATACCCAGGTTATCTGCATAGTATCTGCCGCTGATGACATGGCGTATGATGCTTTTTTATATCGCGTTAAAAGCATTACTGAAAAATACAAATAAATAAGCTGGCTAAAGGTTCCTAAAGCGATCACGGCCTGTGGCCATTCAGTAAATGGCAAGGCGATCACCATGGGAATTAAATGAAGCAATACGCGTCTTTTGGACAAGTCACTTTTAAATACCAACCCCTCCACAAAAAAGAATATAAGCGGACCACAAGCAAGAGTAAATATCGGCGTTATCAAATATACCTCTCGACTATTACCAACTTCTTCGAGAAGATTAAATGCCATAGATATTAACCACATGACAAGTAGGAGCATAAGGCCTCGAAACCTTCGATGATTTAGCAACAGCAATATTCCAAATCCCGCCTGGAATACAAAAACTGCTTGTACAACATTAATAATTTGAAACTGCATAGGAAACTGTTTAGGAACCTGAATAAGAAGCTCTTGTTGCGCGTTGCTTTGTAGCAATATTACCAAACCAACAAAGAAAATTACTCGCACTACTTTTGTATATTGCGTTTACAATAATTGTACACCATTAGCCATTACGATTGTGTACAAACTAACACGCCAAGAAAGACATTCTCACGCAGAGATACAACAGCTTTTACACTACTACGATTTTTGTTGAATAAATCTTGATATGTTCTAATATCAAAAGGTGTAGATAAATAATAATAAAACCATATTAATCAGAAAGTTACCTTATGCCGCAATATTACAGAGCGCTTTTAAAGAAGTTTCGTTCAGGCTACTCAAAAAGTTTTTGCCTTTTGTTCGTCAATTTTTTCATTAGTATAAGCTCTTTTCATGCGTTCTCTTCCGAGGTTGAGGCTAGTTCACAGCAAAACCAGAATGATGTGGATATTCTAAACATTAGCCTGGAAGAGCTAATGCGATTAACAGTACAGACTGCCACCAAGAAAGCTTCTACTCTTCAGGAGACTCCCGCGATTGTTTCAATCATTACCCAGCTTGATATCAAAAACTGGGGGTATCGCTCCGTTGGTGAATCTCTGGCACAAGTTCCGGGGCTTTACGGAATCTTCGATTACACAGGGTTCAATTACGGCATTAGAGGCATCAATGGCGGTCAAAGAGCTTACTCAAGAATCATGAAAGTGATGATTGACGGAGTTGCAATCCCTTTTCGAGCAGACTCCACCAATTTCTTTGGGCCTGAATTGATTCCCATGAACCTTGTAGAGCGAATAGAAGTGGTCAGAGGGCCAGCTTCCGCACTATACGGAGAGAATGCTTTTCTTGGTGTGGTTAATGTCATTACTAAGTCCACAAAGCAGCTTCCAACTGAAGTCTCGGTTGCTGTGGGCGATTATGATTACACTAGTATTGAAACTTCTACCGCTAGTGATCTGGGTGACTGGAGATATAAAGTGGGCCTCCATAAAACTTATTCAGAATATGATGGTTTGCAACTTCCTCTCTCTTCACCTAATTATGGATTTTATGAGGACAAAGTCTCGCAAAATTCAGAGTTTTCACCTCTATCACTATACTCAAATTTAAGCTTTGGTTCTGGGGAATACCAACACTCTATAACCGGAATCTATTCTCACCTCAAAAGCAAGTCAGAATTTCTGGACTTTGGAACTTTGAGCCACGAAAACAAAATATCACTAATTAACTGGAATCTTTCCTACAAACTTGACTGGCAATTTAATGAACAAAGCGAACTAAAGATGAAGGCCGCTTATACTAATGGAAAACCAGGAAGTGATGAAAGACTGAGCCTTAACCTTGAAAATAGCTATCCCAAACGAGAATTTAATTCTCAGACTCTGGAGCTTATGACGGAGTATCACTATCAGACCTCTGCAGAATCTAGTTACATTCTAGGGTTGGACATTACGTCAGATAGGGAGTCTTTAATTGAGATTTTCTCGGTGGACTCATCTTCCGGCGAGGTCACCAGATTAACACCCGACTCTACAAGTAGCACTCTGGAGAATATTGGAATTTATCTCCAATATACTCGACCTTTTGGTGAGAAAAGACGCGTTACACTCAACTACAGAAATGACAATCATAATATCTACGGTAATCATCATAATTATCGACTGGGCCTGGTCCAAAAATTTAGCCCTTCCTTTTCCGCCAAGCTACTTTATGGCACATCATACAAAGCTCCCGCAGCAATGCAACTATATGCGCAACCTTTATATCCAGGAGAAGTCATTGGCAATAGTGAGCTAAAAGCAGAAGAAGGTAAAACTGTTGAAACAGAATTAACCTGGAGGGTATCACAGCAACAGGTATTAATTCTCGATATCTGGGCGAATGAAATCACTGACAAAGTAGAATTGTTGCCGAATGGACCAAATATTCAACCACAGAATTCAGGCAGGCAAGAAGGCAGCGGGTTAGAAGTCGAATACCGATGGATCAGGGCACCACACTCATTGGCTATCAATAGCGCCTTCCAGAATATGAAGAATAAAACAAATCTTCTATTCCAGCCCGTCGAAGTGCTACCAACTAACCTTTATCCCAAGTTAACTGCTCACCTCAAATACCGCTACCAGATTGGCCCGGCTACCTCGGCTGGTTTTTCTGTGCAATACGCTTCCGAAAGACGAGCGTCTAACCAGAATATCAGGGAAAACTTTTTTGTCCCCTACTCGCTGGAATCTTATACTTTGCTTAACTTTTCATTTCTCAAAAAGTGGAATAATTTTTCAATCAATTTAAACTTAAACAACGTTTTGAACGAAAGTTATGATGAGCCGGGCTTTGGTGGTATCGATGTCCCTGGAATGTCAAGAAACTGGTATCTTAAATTTGGTTATGAACTTTAACAGCAAATTAAACATCATATTTTCAAGCTTCATATTTTGCTGGCTATTGGCGTGCAATACCGAAGTTGATGATCGTCATCCGGAAGTAAAAAACTCTCAGGTAAAAATAGGTATCCTTGCACCACTTACTGGACCTTTGGCTGGTTTTGGACAAGACTTTGAAAACACTGCCAGAATGGCTGCGAATGAAATAGATGCGCTCGGAGGAATAAATGGGCAATCAATCGGCTTTATAGTGAGAGATAGTCGATTGGGTCGCGAAGATTCTGAGCAGGCCGCTCTACAAGCTACACAGGAGTTGATTGAATCTGGAGTAATAGGCATTATCGGACCAGCAGGAAGCGGCACTACAATTACAATTGCGCCAACAGCTATCGCTAACGGGGTTCCTATAATTTCTCCTTCAGCAACATCTCCAGCTTTAACCGAGCTTGATGATTCAGATTTGGTCTGGCGTACCGTAGCTTCAGATGCCTTTCAAGGAAAATTCCTTGCAGAGCAGCTTATTCTGGATCAGGTTAATTCGATCTCCGTGATCTATCGAGGAGATGCCTATGGAATAGGTTTAAAGCAAAGTTTAATAGACTCTTTTACTCAGCAGGGAGGAACGGTTCTCGCCGAAGTCCCCTATCCGGCAAATAAAGAAAACAACTTTGATAGCCAGGTAAGCGATTTGTTTGCCAGCGGAAAACCTGATGCGATTGTGATTATCAGTTTCGTGACTGACGGGGCAAATATTATGGTATCTTTGGCCAATAGCAGTCAATCTCCAATGCCTATACTTTATGGTGTTGATGGAAATAAACGAGAAGAGCTTTTAGAAAATGCACCAAAGAGCTTGCTATTGGGAATGAAAGGAAGTGCCCCCACTGCTCCTGCTACTTCACCGAACTATATAGCCTTTGCTCAAAATTTTGAAAGGTACTTTAACAAGCCGCCTCCGGTATTTACCGAGTCAACATATGATGCTGTTTACCTGCTCGCTCTGTCCATGGCCGTAGCTGGTGAAAACTCTTCGGCAGCTATCAAAAATAACCTTAGAAGTTTATCGAAAGCAGATAGCATAAATCCGGTAGTTATAAACGTAGGCTCACAAGGATATAAAATTGCACTCGAAAATTTGACACAAGATCTTGATCTTGAAGGTGCTGCCGGAAGCATTAATTTTGATGAGTTTGGAGATGTTACTTCAGGTAACTACATCGCTTGGGAAATAATCGAAATAAATGGGCAACTCACATTTGATACAATTCGTGAAGCTGCCTTTCCTTAAAATTTCTGGTAGATACACTGCTCAAATAAAGCATTACCTTAGACTACGATTTTAAAATCTGCATCATCCAACAGGTTAAGCTCACTGCCGATAATTTCTCTAGAAGAAAGCTTTTCCAGAATAGCAATACCCTCTTCTCTTTTTTCCATTGATAAAGGTAAATATGGAAGGCGAAAAACCGGCTCAATTGCTCCAGTCATCGAAAGCGCAGTGTTAATACTGATAGGGTTCGGTTCACAAAATAACCATGCGAACAAAGGAAGTAGTCTTTTGTTCAGTTCTTCATCTTTTTCATTCATCAACTGAACCATCAGTTTGGGTACCAGGTTTGATGTCACAGAAATAACGCCGTGACTGCCATATTCGTGTCGACCTAAAAATGCTTCGTCATCATTTCCAGACCAGCAGGCAATACCTCGGCTTTCATAAAAGCTAATTCGTTCGTTACCACTACACTCTTTAACCCCAATAAAGTTTTCGTGTTCTGCTAGTTTTTGCATTACATCTTTTGAAATATCCTGACCGGTTCTCGACTCTACGTTGTAGACGATGGCGGGACCGATTTGCAAAGTTTTGCCGATATGAGTTTCGACACCAGCGGGAGTCGTTTTACCATAATAAGGATTGATTTGAAGTGACGCATGCATGCCTGAAGCAAAACCGTATTCAGTCGCCTTAATGGCTTCTCTTGTGTTATTACTGCCGGTATTTCCAATTATGACCAGCTTATCGCCGTATTTACTCACACTGTGAGCAATCAACATTAAATGCTCTTCCCAGTTAAGGAGATGGCCTTCCCCGGTTGTTCCACCAACCACTAAACCATCACAACCCGCTGCTATTTGCGCATCAACAAGTTTGTCATAGGTGTCTAGATCAATCTCACCGTTAGGCTTGAACGGAGTTTTTATTGCAGTGATAACGCTGGAGTCTAAAATACGCTGTGTCGTCATTTTTCTATGCTGAGTTTTATAAGAATGGCGTAATTTTAGCGTCGAAGAAAAATTTTCCTAATAATTTGATGTTATGGCCGTATCTCAAGTATAAAAATGCCCCCACGAATCGCCGTGGGGGCACTGCTATAAACTCTTTGACCTAGTGCTTTATTTCTGCAACTCTCGCAGATTTTTCTAAACTAATTAAATCAACAAGAATATTTGCCGTCTCATTCAGTTTACTGTCTTCCGGTTCAGTCAACTCCGTGTTTTCATCAATTTCCAGGATTGGCTTCTTGCCCAAGGCTGCTCGTCTCTCATTTTCTCTTTCCAGACGCTTCTGTTTGTCCTGTTTTCGTTGGCTCTTTCTTTCATCAATATTCAAGCTGATTGTCTTTTTAGCACGACGCTCATTTAAGATATTAATGTCTGAAATCAGATAGCTGAACTCTCTGTCTTTAACGATCCTTTCTTTATGCTTCCTTGTGAGAACTTCCACATAGTTCTCTACATCTCCCGCTTTCTCATATTTGGCAGGTTTGATAACATCCCACTCGAGAGCAGAATCATAACTTTGCTCTCCAAAATCTTCTCTCGAATAAGGGTCTGGAAAAGCTATATCTGGAACAACGCCTTTTAGTTGGGTACTTTCTCCGGTAATTCGGTAGAATTTATTAACAGTCAGTTTTAACGCACCGAAACCAGACTCTTCCGAACGTACCTGCTGATTGAGATCAAGAACGGTTTGTACAGTCCCTTTACCAAAAGTCTGTTCTCCTACAATCAATCCTCTACCGTAGTCCTGAATAGCCCCGGCAAAGATTTCAGAAGCGGATGCACTCGACCCATTAACTAATACTGCAAGCGGTCCATCCCATACAGTACCAGGATCTGTATCTTTCAGAACTTCAACTTGTCCTCTCCTATTACGATCCAGAACCACAGGTCCTTTATCAATGAACAAGCCAGTAAGCGAGGTGGCTTCAGAAAGTGCACCACCACCATTCGAGCGTAAGTCGATAATCAAAGCATCTATCTTATTTTTCTCTTTCATTTCTTCGATGAGCTTTTTTACATCACGAGTGGTACTTCGGTAATCTTTCTTTCCTTCGTAACGAGCTTTAAAGTCGACGTAGAATTTGGGCAAGTCAATCACGCCGACTCTGTGCACACTATCTTTGTCGTTAATTTCGATAACCTCAGACTTAGCCGCTTGCTCTTCAAGTTTAACCTTTTCTCTGACAATCGAGACAACCTTAGTTTTGCCGGTGACTGTGCTATTGGCTGGTTCGATCTCGAGTCGAACGACGCTACCGGCATCTCCGCGAATCAGGTCTACTACATCATCCAGGCGCCAACCAACAACGTCAACCAGGGGTTCATTATTTTGACCGACAGCAATGATCTTATCATCGACACTTAGCTCTCCAGACTTATCTGCTGGTCCGGCTTCTACAATCCTGTTGATTTTTGTGTAAACATCATCAGTTTGTAGCACAGCCCCAATACCCTCGAGAGATAGCTTCATATCGATATTAAAATTCTCGGCTGTACGAGGAGAAAAGTATGACGTGTGAGGATCGACAGTGTTCGCATAAGCATTCATAAAATAGCTAAAAACATCTTCGCTATTTATTTGAGCAACCCTGCGCATCGCTACTTTATAACGCTTGGTCAAAATCTCTTTCGCTTCTTCAAAAGTCTTGTCAGCTAACACAAGATTAAGCGCGTCATTTTTAACTCTTTTTCGCCAATAATCATTAATCTCCTGTTCACTGGTTGCCCAGTTGGCATCTTCTCGATCAATTTCAAAACTCTCTTTGACCGTAAAGTCCATTTTGTTTTCTAACATACTTATCGCAAAATTATTCCTTTCAGACCAACGTTTCTGAAAAACACTGTATATTTCAAATGAAGGACTCAACATACCGTAAGATATAGAATCATCCATTTTGTCCCGATACTTTTGAAAACTATCTATGTCGCTTGCAAGAAAATAGCTTTTATTAGGATCCAGCATTTCAATATAGGCGTCTAATATCTGAGCGGACTCTTTATCCCCGAGTTTAGGCTTTTTATAGTGATAGTCATGAATGAACCAGGAAATATAACGACTTGCCTGGTGATGCACCGACTTTGGCGAGACATTAGCCATCTTGATATCGTCTAACGCCGCTATTCGCCTATCGATATCTTTACTTGCAATTGCAGTAAATGAAGTAGCTAGCGCTACAGAGAGCAAACCCGTTTTACAAAGAGACTTTAGTTTAATCATTAACTTCTTGGTCCTGATATTGCGACAATTTTGCAGCTTCATTCGTAACTCCGTATAACTGATACTTTAAGTATAGTTGCCTTTAGCCTTAAAGTTGCTACGAATGCGTTTTGAACAACTAACCAATATTATCGACTTGTTTTGGTGTTCATCGTTCACTTTCTAGGTAAATTAATAACGCCAAAGTCAGCAAAACTCAAGGAAAACGAGCCCAATATCAACAACCATTGTAAAATAATGTGTCTTTAGTTGAGTTTTTATTGAATATTGCACAAAAAACAGACGCGAGAGTTTAGAAAGGAATAAAAAAGCCGGTAACATCATTCACCGGCTTTTTCACAGCTATTAGACGAAACAAGCTACTTGAAGGCCTGGATCCCGGTTTGTGCTCTACCTAATATTAACGCATGAATGTCATGCGTTCCCTCATAGGTATTAACCGCTTCCAGATTAATCATATGACGGATAACATGAAACTCATCACTGATACCATTCCCGCCATGCATATCACGCGAGGTACGTGCAATTTCAAGCGCTTTACCGCAAGAATTACGCTTAATTAAAGAGATCATTTCTGGCTTGAATGCTTTAGCATCAATGAGTTGACCGACTCTCAAAGCACTTTGTAAACCGATGGTTATTTCTGTCTGCATATCTGCCAGCTTCTTCTGAAACAACTGAGTCGCAGCCAATGGACGGTCAAACTGCTTGCGATCGAGTCCGTATTGTCTTGCTGAATGCCAACAAAACTCAGCCGCTCCAAGCGCCCCCCAGGCAATACCATATCGAGCCATATTCAAGCAGCCGAATGGCCCAGATAAACCTCTGACTTCGGGGAACATATTTTCTTCTGGAACGAAGACTTCATCCATCACGATTTCGCCAGTTATAGAAGCTCTTAATGAAAATTTTCCTTCGATTTTTGGCGCACTTAACCCTTTCATCCCTTTCTCTAGAACAAAACCACAAATGCGATTGTCATCTGCTTCATTCTTGGCCCAGACCACAAATACATCCGCTACAGGAGAGTTTGTAATCCACATTTTATTACCTGTTAAAATGTAGCCTCCATCAACCTTTTTAGCTCGAGTTTTCATACTCGCCGGGTCTGATCCGCTATCAGGTTCAGTTAAACCGAAACAGCCGATATATTCGCCTGTCGCTAATTTGGGCAAGTACTTTTCTTTCTGTGCTTCTGTACCATATGCATTAATCGGATGCATTACCAAGCTCGATTGAACACTAAGAGCTGAGCGATAACCACTATCTACTCGCTCCACTTCTCTTGCGACCAAACCATAGGAAACATAGCTCACACCAGCACAGCCGTACCCGTCAATTGTTGAGCCCAAAAGTCCAAGCTCCCCCATTTCACGCATTATTTCGGTATCAAATACTTCGTTTCGATGAGCTTCCTGTACGCGAGGAAGAAGTTTTTCCTGAGCGTAGCCGTGAGCCATGTCTCGAATCATTCGCTCGTCTTCATTTAATTGCTGATCTAATAGGAATAAATCATCCCAGATATCCAAACTCATAGTCGTTGCCACTCATGATAATAAAACCAGTCCCCATTTAATTATTGCTCTAATTTCTGGGGGAGAAAAGAGCGCTAAGTCTAGCCAAATTTGGTGAAATACACCAGTGAAAGAAGGCAATTTAAGGTCGGATTTGTATGACTTCAGTCATACAAATCCGATTTACGTTTTAAATCCCGCGATGAATCTCCTCTTAAACCCAGACCTGACTGTATACAAAGCTTTGTTAACAACTCTTACAGAAGAAACAGAGTACTCGTCATATATTCAAAGTTAGTCGACAAGTTTGGTATTGAAGCTATAATTTAAATATATGAAATCTATGAATGTTTGAGCTATTTAGTTATAAAACAAACTCTATATAAAACGACTCTTATTTAAGAAGTACACAATGCGTATAAAAAGTAAACTTGAAAGTTGGTTAAATTATGAACGACCACCTGCGCGCTTTCCGATTTGCGATTTTGGCAAATTAAGTTATGGCGTTAGGCCAGGCGATGTCGTTCTGGTCGAAGGCAGGAGCCGAGTAGCCAACGTCATCAGGGTTATTACCCAGAGTCGATGGTCACACTCAGCCCTTTACGTTGGCCGTATTCACGATATTCGAGATGAATCGAGGCGGAATCAATTACTGGAGCATTTCAACGCGACACCTGACCAGCAACTATTGATTGAGGGGATTTTAGGCAAAGGAATGATAGTTACACCATTAACTGACTATGCAAAAGACAATCTGCGAATCTGTCGCCCTTCCAGCTTATCAGCTTCTGATGCCCAGGCAGTGATTAACTACACGATTGATCGTTTGGGCGTTGGATATGATGTAAGGCAGCTATTTGATCTCGCTCGCTTTATCTTTCCCTGGAGAATATTGCCCAGAAAATGGAGAAGCTCCCTGTTCACGCGTAACCCGGACATATTGACTAAGACCGTATGCTCTTCGCTAATTGCCGAGGCTTTTTATTCTGTTCAATACCCTATACTCCCATTATTTAGAAGAATTGGAAAAGACGGAGTTGAACTAATTCCGAGGAACACTCGGCTGTATACGCCTGCAGATTTTGATTACTCTCCATACTTTGATATCAAAAAGTATCCTTTCTTCGGCACTTCCGGTGTTAGTCCCTATAGAAATTTACCCTGGAATAAAGACGGCGTCGTAGGCCATGGTGAACAGGACTTTGATGTCTACCATAAATCATTCTCGAGAAAGTCTAAAATTTAATGCAAAAGCATTTAAATTGCAGCTATCAACTCACAATCTATTGGCCCTTTCCAGAAGTGTAAAACTAAGCACGAATAAGTTTTATTGGAAAATGATATAAAGATTAAAGTTTTCGAAAAAAAATTTGAAATTAATTCAGGCTGGACTACATTTAAATTAAGAGTTTTGTTAGAGAGTGTACTCAAACTTTAGGAAATTTTTCTTCTTCTACTTCCCCTACCCCAGGTAATCTGCGAAAGAGCCTGGGCTTTTTTTTATCTCACAAAATCCATAAAAATGCCGGCAATGCTATAATGCCGGCAATATAGGTGCTTT
This sequence comes from Aliikangiella sp. G2MR2-5, assembly GCF_015687155.1. GTDB lineage: Bacteria > Pseudomonadota > Gammaproteobacteria > Enterobacterales > Kangiellaceae > Aliikangiella. The sequence goes on from NZ_JADPQF010000001.1 coordinate 1,298,701, forward strand.
TAATTGCTAGTCGTGCTTTTCCATATTAATGGACAATACATCACAATTAACCTGGTCCAGAATTTTCTCAGATGTACTTCCCACTAATCCTGAGTGGTAAACATTCCCCAGAACCAGTAAGTCTATATCAAATCGCTCCACCATCTCGGGAAGCAAAGTTTCCGGATAGCCTTCTTCTAAGACCTTGTCACCATCAGGGAGAGAAAAAGGAGCAACAATTTTATCGAAAGCTTCCTTCTGTGTTTTGTGCAATTGCTCGACGTAAGCTTCGTAATTTTCTTCACCCATTGTAAAGTCGGTTGGTCCCATTCCGACTCCCATTCCAAAGCCAATATCACTCCACAGTTGGTATCCTATAGGATCATAACAATGGCCTACCTTTACCTTGCCGCCTAGCTTATTAGACAATGACACAGCATTCGACACTATATGTGAGTCAAGCTGTTCTGGCTTGTCATGATGATGAGACGGATCAATTGCGGCAAATATATTTGAATATGCCGGCCCAGTTTCTTTTTTTGCAAGAATCAAAGGAACGGGACAGGCTTTTAACAACTGCCAGTCATTAGGCGTGAAGAAAACCTTATTGATTGTCGGATGATGGTGAGTCGACTTTATAACTAATTGAGCCTTGCTTTCTTTTGCTTTTTGGATGACTGCTTCATATAAAGGTTTGTGCCAGACTATATCAATGTCACAACCAATTCCTTCTTTAGCAACTTCTTCCTGATAAGTCGTGAGCCATCGCTTTTGTGAGTTGATAAAACCTTGCTTCGCAGCTTCAAACTCTTCACTGCTAAAAAACAAATTGCTTACAAGACCTCGGTTATATACCGCCAAAAATAGCTCGATATGACTATCAAATTCTTTGGCTAAATAAATTGCCTTGGCGAGAGCTGGTTGTTCTTCTCTATCCGGATCCAGGCAAACTAGAATCCTGTCTAGTGATTGCATCGTAACTACCCCTTATCGTTGATTAATTTGGACCTTAATCGCAGTGGATCAACTACAGGCTTAGTACAATTATAGACAATATGTTATACAACTTGTTGACTTGGGACATTTGGTTATCATTTATTAAAAAATAGTTTTTTATAGTTCCTTGTTGTTTGAGCGCAAAACTCATCAAAGTCCAGTCCGCGAAGTTCTGACAAGCAACGTGCGACGTCTACAACGTGTCGTGGGGAGTTAGGTTTCCCTCGATGAGGTGCTGGTGTAAGGTAAGGACTATCTGTTTCCACAAGTATGCGTTCAAGAGGTACTTGGCGTGCGACATCTCGCAATGACTCAGCGTTTCTAAAAGTAACTATGCCAGAAAAGGAGATATAAAACCCCATTTCAATTGCTGTGATAGCCATTTCCAACGACTCTGTAAAACAGTGAAGTACACCTCCAACTCTTTCAGCACCCTCTTCTTTCAGAATTCTAAGCGTATCTTCGCGTGCATCGCGAGTATGAATAATCAGCGGTAAATCAGCTTTTACAGCAGCCTGAATATGAGTGTGAAATAAAGACTTTTGCTTCGTAGCTGTGTCTTTTGCATAGTAGTAATCTAACCCGGTTTCACCAATAGCAACTACCTTAGGATGCTTTGAAATTTCATACAGGTATTCAACATCCGCATCCTGTCCCTCTGTATTGAGAGGATGGATTCCGGCTGATGCATATACACTTTCGTATTGCTCTGCCAATTGGATTACTGCCTGCTGGTTTTCCTTATTGATAGCCACACATAAGTACTCTTCTACACCGGAATTCCTGGCTGAAAGAAGAGCTTCATCAAGATTACCGTTGAATGGTGACAAATCTAGTCGATCCAGATGACAGTGCGAGTCTACTAGCATTTTAATTAAATCTGTTAGGGAGTATGAGTGGGGATGAATTGTATCTGATTTTAAAGGCAGGATACCAATAGCTTAGCTCAATCAATAACAATATTGATAAAGCTCAGCTCTGCTCCAGGCAAAAAACTACATCGTATGGGTAATACGTTCAGATTCAAGAATACCGGCTAAGTGAGTCTCAATTTTACCTCTGGTTACGCCTTTATCCTGCTCACTGAACTGTACACCGATACCGCGAGCTTTATTGCCCTGTGCGCCTTTTGGAGTCACCCAGACAATCTTACCAGCAACCGGAAGTCGATCTTTTTCATCCATGAGAGTAAGCAACATAAAAACTTCATCACCAATGTTATACTGCTTATTAGTAGGAATAAAAAGTCCACCATTTTTAACAAACGGCATATACGCAGCATACAAGGCGCTTTTGTCTTTTATCGTTAACTGTAATATACCGTGTTTCGGTGCATTAGGTGCTGACATTACTTAGGCTACAGGTTATGACTATTCAGTTGTGTAATTTACTCATTATTCAACTTTGTCTGGATTTCTTTAGAGTTGAATGAGACTAAAACGGAAAATCGCGGCCCTAAATATATCTCGGTTTGCAAACCTTCCATTACTATCGCATTAAAACTATCTTAATTAGCTAGAAAAAGCAACTTGTCACATCACATTATTAACTTTAACTTTATTCTTTAACTATTTGAAATATGTATTATTTTGCGACCAATTTCAAACCACTGTATGAGTATAGCTTGAAATTGAAGTTTTGACTGCAAATTGCTACCAGAAAATCTCGCTTTTTGATATGCCAAGACCTTATCGTAAAGCTTGAACGTATGTTTCATATCGAGATGTTTATATTGCTCGACAGGTTTTCCTGCGGAGGCCGTCCCAAAATTAATCTGGTAAAAATAGGAAGCTAACCAATTCCAAACTTGTTCGTTCTCCAGATCAGTATCATCCAAAACTTCTTGTGGAGTTCTTTTGTTTTTAAGCAGATAGTCAAGAGACTCATGGAAAGTCCTAACCTCTTCAAGTTCATTATCCTGTATGGCTTTCATTGCCCGGATTGGAGAATTGTCGCTATATACAAGGGCATCATCAATAACCTTATCAGAGGCGCTAGTTTGTACTTTTAACCAAGGCTTGACCAAGCCGTTATTTAAGTCCGGGATAACCATCTGACAACGGCTCTTAATCGTCGCAGGTACTTTGGCAGCGCTATCTGTTAGCAGAATTATCATTGTTCGGCTCTTGGGCTCTTCCAGTGTTTTCAATAATGAATTAAATGATGAAGTTGTCATTGCAGTAACTGAACTGATAACTGCTATTCGCCAACCACCAAGTTGAGCAGTTTCTAATAGACTATCATTGAGCATCCTTATCTGATCGACTCCAATACTCTGCTTTTTCTTTCCCTTAGAATCAACTAGCGTATCTATAAAGTAAAAATCAGGATGGGTTTCTGCATCAATCAATAAACATGACTTACATTCACAACATGGAGAAGTTAGACGATCCGGATGCTTTTCGCACAAGAGAGATTTAGCGAGATAGTAGGCAAAGTCAAGCTTTCCGCTCCCATAGGGAGCAGCAATTAGAAGTCCGTGAGCTAGTCTTTGCTGGTCTGCAGCTTTTTGTAAGGTGCAATAGGCCTTCTCAAACCAGGCGTAACAATTCATATCAATAAATTAACTAGCTTTGGAAAATTGTGGCAAATGCTCTTGCAATAGAGCCCTGATAGAAGATTGGACTTCTTCAATATCGGGCGAAGCATCTATTATCTTTATTCGCTCAGGGTTGGCATTAGCTCTTGCCAGATAGGCCTTACGAATTCGTTCATAAAAGTTAATTTTCTCACATTCAAAGCGGTCTGGCGCTCCTCTTTGCCTCGTTCTCGCCATTCCTTCTTCTACAGACATATCCAACAATATCGTCAGATTTGGTTGAAACTCATCGAGACACCAGTCTTCTAGCTCTTTGATCTTGCTATTTCCTATGCCTCGACCACCTCCCTGATAGGCGTAACTTGCATCGACAAAGCGGTCACAAATAACCCAGGTTCCAGATTCGAGAGCAGGCTTGATTACTTGATTAACATGCTGACAACGTGCTGCAAACATCAATAAAAGCTCGGTTTCAGCTTCTATTTTTTCCTCTCTGTTTGCTAACAGAGTAGCTCTAAGATCTTCCGCCAAAGGAGTACCACCAGGTTCTCGCGTGACTAGCACTTTATGACCTTTTGATTCTATTATTTCTTTAACGAATCTTAGACTGGTTGTTTTTCCGACGCCTTCGCTACCTTCTAGCGTTATAAAGAAACCTTTACTATCTGACATTGAGGTGAGCTATTCCTTGATTATGAATTCGAGTGTTAGTTTACGTTATCCGATAAAAGGCTGTCGAGGCTCAATTTGAACTTTTTAGCCGATTAAGATAAGCCTTAACTGCTTTGTTGTGTTCCTCAAGCGTTTCACTAAATTTATGTCCACCATCTCCGGTAGCGACAAAGTAAAGCCACTCACCACCCGCTGGGTTTAAAGCGGCGTGAATAGCTTCTTTTCCCGGCATAGCTATTGGTGTCGGAGGTAACCCTCTGATAACGTATGTATTATACGCAGTCGGCGTTCTCAAGTGTTTGTAAGTTATATCCCCGTCAAATTCAGGACCAATTCCATAAATAACTGTGGGATCGGTTTGCAACCTCATATTCTTCTGAAGTCTTCTCACGAAAACACCTGCAATCATATCTCTTTCAGAGGCTATTCCGGTCTCTTTCTCGATTATTGAAGCCATTATCAACGCTTCATAGGCAGATTCATAAGGCAAGCCCTCTGAACGATTTTGCCACAGTTCGTTAAGTACATTATTCATCTTCTGGTTTGCCTGCTTTAGCAAAGCCAATGCCGAAGCGCCTTTTGTATAATAGTAAGTATCCGGAAATAACCAGCCTTCTAATTTATCGTGTTTAATAGACAGTTTGTTCAGTAAGTCAGCCTCTGACTCTCCCCAGTCCTGCTCCAGCTTACTTTCCTCAGCAAGTTTATTTAATATTTGAAAACTGTTGGCTCCTTCAACGATGGTAAAGGGATACTGGATAACCTTTCCTTTACTTATTTTTTCCATTAAAGATACCGGGGTATCTGATTCGTCAAGCAGGTATTCTCCCAATTTCAATTTGCTTCGCTCAGGATTTAAGTAGCAGTAAAGGCGTAGATAGTAGTAGTTTGAAATAATTTTTTTCTGGGTCAGCTCTTTTGCTAAAGAGGATAAGCCTTGTCCTTTTTTAACAATAACCTGAGCATTTCTATCAATTTTAAGAGGCTCTGAAAGAAAGCGTTGATAGGAGAAATATTGCCAATAAACAGCAAAAAATATGGCCAAAAGCAAAGCACCAAAAATAAATCGAAATGATAGAAAAGCTTTTAAAGACATGGATACATATTTCTTATTTGATAAAGTAGGATTTTATGGTGCAAGATTCCTTGGTATCAAGTTTTTTATCTTCTATTTTTGAAGCTGGCCAAACCCCGATTATACAATTAGTAACAAAAGCTTCTTTAGCACTGAGAATGTCACTTTTAAACAGTTTGGTTTCTTCGAAAGGAATATTCTCTGCCCGGAAATACTCAATAACTCTCTGTCGCATAATTCCGTTTACTCCAGCCAAATTTATTTCAGGAGTTTTCCATACACCATCTTTCTTGATAAAAATATTGCTTTTACTTCCACTGAAAACCTGATCACCGTAGCACATTATGACCTCAGCTTCAGGACAATCAATTTCAGAGGAAGCCAACACATTGTCGAGTCTGTTTAAATGCTTTATTCCAGCCAATGCGGGATTGAGAGAGACTGGAGTATTGGCAAAGCTCAACCGACAGAAGTCGATCTTTTTCAGAGGCAAGTCGAATAGCTGCAACAGTACATCATAAGAGTGATTTTTTGAGATTGAATAACCTCTTTCCTTCTGCCTTCTAGCAACTGTTAATCTGAAACCAGCTAAAGCAACAGCGTTTGTAGATATTTCAAGAAAATGAATGAGTGATTTAATAGAAAATTCGTCGAACTTAAGACGACTAATGGAATCGTTTAATCTTTTACAATGGCTGGGTAAAAGTTCGATATTTCCATTTTTGACAATACCGGTAGTAAAAAAGCCATCCCCAAAAAGCATTCCCCTATTTTGGGCAAACTCTTCAATTTCAATGTAGCTTTGAGGCGTTTCGTCCTCTAAATGTCGAGCAGGAGAAGCAGACTGTTCATCTGCTTCAGACATGGCATTGTCAAAATAAAAATTCACCTGCTAGATCTCGACGTTTTACTTTCCTTACCAGGCTAATTCTTGTACCGGGAAAACAACAGAGAACCATTTGTACCGCCAAAGCCAAATGAGTTACAGAGAGTATTATTAATCACTACCTCCTGGGCTTGATTGGCAACAAAGTTCAGGTCGCAACCTTCATCAGGATTTTCCAGATTAATTGTTGGTGGAGCAACCTGATCTCTTATGGCCAGGATCGAAAATATTGCTTCAACACTACCTGCCGCTCCTAATAGGTGTCCTGTCATGGACTTGGTTGAACTTACGCACAACTGGTGTGCGTGCTCACCAAACACTGACTTAACTGCCTGAACTTCGGCGATATCACCGGTAGGCGTGGAAGTTCCATGAGCATTAATATACTGAACATCTTCCTTATTCAGTTCTCCATCGCTTAGCGCATTTACCATCGCGGCGGCGGCACCAGCACCATCGTCCGGAGGAGAAGTCATGTGATAGGCATCCCCACTCATTCCAAATCCAGTGAGTTCTGCGTAGATTTTTGCCCCCCTCGCTTGAGCACTCTCAAGTGACTCTAACATAACCACACCGGCACCATCTCCCAACACAAAACCATCTCTGTCTTTATCCCAGGGACGACTCGCAGCCTGCGGATCTTCATTTCTGGTTGAGAGAGCTTTTGCAGAAGCAAATCCAGCAATAACCAGTGGAGTTGTCGCCATTTCTGCGCCACCAGCGACCATTGCATCAGCGTCTCCATATGCAATCATACGAGCAGCATGACCAATATTATGGACCCCTGTCGTGCAAGCCGTTACTATAGAAATATTAGGCCCTTTCATGCCATACATTATCGACAACTGACCCGCAACCATATTAATGATCGAACCTGGGATTAAGAAAGGAGATACTCTTCTGGCACCACGGTTTAATAATTGAGCATGATTAGACTCAATTGTCTCCATCCCGCCAAGACCTGAAGCAACGCAAACGCCTACCCTATGAGCATTTTGTTCAGTAATTTCCAGACCAGAATCGTTAATTGCCTGAATAGATGCAGCCACCCCATACTGGATAAACCGGTCAAACTTACGAGCTTCCTTCTTGGGCATATAAGCTTCTACATCGAAACCTTTAACACTTGCGGCAAATTTAGTCGATAATCCTTCTGTTTCGAAAGAGTCAATTGTAGCAACACCACTTTGGCCTTTAATAACTTCTCCCCAAGTCGAAGCAACATCATTGCCCAATGGCGTCAGCATTCCCAATCCAGTAACAACTACTCTTCTGCCTTTCATATAACTGCCTGTCTATAATATAAGTTAGATACAATGCCAGTTAAGATAAGTTAACCGGACATATAATTAGCAATATTCCAGAAACAAAAAAGCTGCGATAGTATAACCATCGCAGCTCTTGCAAACCGTAACAGAGACCTGATTACGCGCCTTCTACGTTCGCCTTGATGTAGTCAACAGCCGCTTGAACAGTGTTGATTTTTTCCGCTTCGTCATCAGGGATTTCGGTGTCAAATTCTTCTTCAAGTAGCATGACCAACTCAACTGTATCTAGTGAGTCTGCTCCGAGATCGTCAACAAAAGACGCTTCCATTGTAACTTGCTCTTCATTTACGCCTAGTTGTTCGACAACGATCTTCTTAACGCGGTCTTCGATAGTGCTCATGATATATTTTTTCCTCTAAAAATTAATCCAGCAAACGCTGAGGCGTGTAGTTTATTGATTTTGTAAAAAGTTTCAAGTTGAGCTCTGGCCTTTATTTAAGGTCGGACCAGCATGACAACCAAAATCTAAACTAAACTGCCCAAATTTGGCGAAGCCATATTAAACACAAAATTTGATTAAAAATAAAGGCTTAATATGGCAAACTGCCGTATATCTCACTTAGAATAGGTGTATGAAGGCCGTTAGGCCATATTCATTCCGCCATTTACGTGCAAAGTTTCACCTGTGATATAACCTGCACCTTCTGATGCCAGAAAAGCTACAGCGGCGGCAATCTCTTCGGGCTGGCCTAAGCGATTAAGAGGAATTGTCTTCGACAGTACCTCACGTTGGTTATCGTCTAACGCCTGTGTCATATCTGTATCAATGAAGCCTGGCGCAACAGTATTAACCGTAATTCCGCGTGCTCCAATTTCCTTAGCTAATGACTTACTAAAGCCTATAACTGCAGCTTTTGCCGCTGAATAGTTGGTTTGTCCCGGATTGCCGGTTGTACCGACAACAGAACCTATATTGATGATTCTACCCCAACGAGACTTCATCATTCCGCGTAAACAAGCTTTTGACAGACGGAAAATCGAAGTCAGATTGGTATTCAAAATAGAGTCCCACTCATCATCACTCATTCGCATCAACAGGTTATCACGGGTAATACCGGCATTATTGACCAGGACTTCTGGCGTCTTTCCAAAATGCTCCTTTAAAGACGCCATTAAGCTTTCAATAGAGTCTGCGCTGGATACATCAACCACAAATCCTTTACCCTCGAGGCCTGCTTCTGCAAAAGCGGCACTAATTTTTTCCGCTCCCGCCTCCGAAGTTGCAGTACCCGCTAAAATAAATCCCGACTTTCCAAGAGACTCAGCGATTGCCTTGCCGATACCTCGAGATGCACCAGTAATCAAAGCCAATCTTTTATCACTCATTGTTTATTTCTCCAATTTATAAAATCTTGGTTAGTTAATAACTTAATAAAATACTTTAAGAAAGCTCTTTAACTATTTGTTCTATAGACTCTTTCTTTGAAATTTGCGAGCTTTCTAGACTACGATCTATGCGCTTCGCCAAGCCACTTAACACATTTCCTGGACCACATTCTATCAGCTTTCTGACTCCGCTTGCGGCTAGCTTTTGCACACTTTCGGTCCAGCGTACCGGACTGTATAACTGCCTGATCAAGGCTTCCTTTATAGCCTGTTGCTCATTACAAATTGCAACATCAACATTATTAATTAGCTCGATAGTTGGCACTTGGAATTCAATTGACTCTAGAACCGCAGCGAGAGAATCGGCCGCTGGCTTCATCAAAGAACAGTGAGAAGGTACGCTTACAGGCAATGGCAATGCTCTTTTCGCGCCTTTTTCTTTACAGGCTACCATGGCACGCTCTACAGCAGCTGCACTACCTGCAATAACTACTTGTCCGGGTGAATTGTAATTTACCGGAGAGACAACCTCTCCTTGTGCAGCTTCTTCACAAGCAGCCTTAATTGCATCATCATCTAATCCGATTATTGCAGCCATCTTGCCTGTACCTGCAGGTACTGCTTGTTGCATAAATTGTCCACGCTGTTCAACTAATTTGACGCCTTGAGCAAATTCAAGGCTGCCAGCAGCGACCAGAGCAGAATACTCACCAAGACTGTGTCCTGCAACAAAGTCGGGTTTAGGACCATTTTCACACCACACTCTCCACAACGCTGTACTTGCAGTTAACAATGCAGGCTGTGTTCTGTGAGTCTCATTAAGACTTTCCGCCGGGCCTTCACTTACCAGGTTCCACATATCGTAGCCAAGCACATCCGATGCCTCTTCAAATGTTTGAGTTACAACAGAGTTATCTGCAAAATCACCAAGCATTCCAACAGCTTGGGAACCTTGACCGGGAAATACAAATGCAAATTTTGAATCTGACATGAAGTTTCCTTTAATTATTAGGACTAGATTATCAGTTATTATATTGAGATTTTAAACAAGATCTTAATTTGGCTGAGGCCATAGTTGGCCCGAATTATATACGCTTTACTTGTTTGAAAACACTGTAAACAAAGCCAACCAGTTATCGGAAGCAAATGTTAATTAACCTGGGCCATTTTTTCAGCGGCTTTTTCAAGTTCCTGGCGGATTTTGTGCGTCAGTTTTTGATTTGATTGTAATATTGCTTCTTCAAAAGCACAAAATGTTGCATTGATATTTGCACTGCCGTGACTTTTTATGACGATTCCCCGTAATCCTATCAAGCAGGCGCCATTATATTTTTCGGGATTAACTTCAGACTTGAAGGCCGCAAGGATTGGCTTTGATAAGATTCCGAGGAATCTGGTCCACCAGTTACGTTCAAACGCCTTTCTTATCTTGTAGGTTAGATAATGGCTCAATCCTTCGGAAGCCTTAAGCACATTATTTCCGGTAAAGCCGTCAGTAACAACAACCTGGTAATTCCCACTGAATATCTGATTGCCTTCGACAAACCCCTGATAATTCAAGCTATCGAATGAAGCCATCATATCAGATGCTTTCTTCAAGATTGGTGAGCCTTTAATTTCTTCAGCACCAACGTTCAGCAAACCTACAACGGGATCAGGACGAAGGTTGTCACACTTAGCCAGCTCGCTCCCCATTATTGCGAATTGTAGGAGTCGCTTTTCATCACACTCGACATTTGCCCCTAGATCCAGCAAATATACATGACTGTCTTGTAATGTCGGTATCGCTGAAATGATTGCCGGTCTATCGATTCCAGGCAACATCTTCAGTACAAACCGAGATATCGCCATTAGCGCACCCGTATTACCGGCACTAACACAGGCAGTTGCACGGCCATCTCTAAGTGACTCCAATGCAAGTCTCATAGAAGATTGCTTTTTGTTTTTTAACGCCAGCGCTGGTGAATCAGTCATCAAAACATCATCTTCCGAACCATGCACTCTAACCTGGGGATGATTGTCGATTCTGTTTTGTTTTAAATGAAATTCAATTTTCTGGATATCACCGAATAACCTGAACGTGACATTAGGGTACTTAGTGAGGGCCTTTTTAACGGCAGGAATAGTAACTGGGGGGCCGTAATCGCCCCCCATGCAATCGATTGCTAATATGACGTCGGTCAATTTAGCTCCAATACGAATAACGCGTATTGTAATAGATCAATTAGCTCGGTTTACAAAAAACCTAACTAACAGTACTTTAATTAAAGTACTTTACGACCGCGGTAGTAACCATCTTCAGTCATATGATGACGACGGTGTAATTCACCAGTAGTTTGGTCTTCTGAAAGAGAAGATGTGTTGTCTACTAGTGCATCGTGAGAACGACGCATACCGCGCTTTGAACGAGTCTTTCTATTTTGTTGAACAGCCATGACTATACTCCTAAACTTAAGTTTTCTTTAAATTCTGTAAAACAGAAAATGGGTTACTTGCGGCCTTTTCTGCGGCAATAGCTTCCTCATCAAGCTCTCCGTAACTCATCTTCTTATCTATCTCTTCAAGTGACTTATTTGCCACTATCGGTACTGACAAAATAATTTCATCTTCAATGACTTCCGCCATATCCAGAAAACCGTCTTCCATCAATACCGGCTCAAATTCCTCTTCGACTTCGGCAAACTGGCTTTCCGCATTAACTGCGCAAAAAACAACTACTTTATCCAGTTTATGGGTAATGGCTTCAAACGTCGTTTGACACTCCAACTTTAGCTCTGCCTTAATATTGGCCTTGAGCAAGCATCGGCGTCTATCGTCAAAATAAGCCTGAACGATAACCTCTACCCTGCCTGAATCATCTATTAGCATTTCAGACAGCCGTTTAAACTCGCTAACCTGCCAATGGTGTCTGAGTTCACCTTCTTTATTGGCTAACTTATAAGGCTGTATACTACTATTTTGCTTGGATTCTCGCATAGGCGCGCGATTCTACCCAAATCATCCCAAAAACGCAAAGTATTTCATTGATTTAAGATTATATGGGCTGATTTTCTAGTTGGTGGTTTAAAATTTAGCCTAATCTACTCTTTATGTTCGTGAAACCAGCTAATTTAATGCTCGGTTTCAATCTTCAGGATAGAGCGAATTCAACCGCCGCAGCGGTGTGAGCCTCGGTAGTATCAAACAAAGGTACCTGGGTATCACTCTGGTTAATGAGCAAGCCAATTTCGGTACACCCTAATATCACTGCTTCTGCGCCATGATCGTGTAATTGATCAACAATTTTCAGATAAGCAGATTTGGATTGGGCGAAGCATTTCCCCTGGCAAAGCTCCTCGTAGATGACTCGATGTATTAAGGATCTTTCTTCATCCCCCGGGATAACCACTTCGATATTAAAGTTATCAATTAACCATTTTCGGTAAAAAGGCTGTTCCATAGTAAACGCGGTCCCTAAAAGCCCGACTTTTTGTATACTTTCACTTTCTAATTTTTTTCCGATCGCATCCGCAATGTGTAAAACAGGAATATTCACTGATGACTGTACCTGAGGATATAGCTTATGCATGGTATTGGTCGCAATCAAAAGGCAGTCTGCACCTGCAGCCTCTATACCTTTGGATTTTTGGGCAAGCACATTGGCCATATCGTCCCATTGACCAGCTGCTTGTTGCTTCTCTATTGGTGCGAAGTCAAGGCTATTAATAATGATCTCAGCAGAATGATTACCACCAAGCTTGTCTCTTACGCCTTGGTTGATTAAACGGTAGTAAGTCTGTGTACTTTCCCAGCTCATTCCGCCGAGAATACCAATAGTTTTCAAAAACAATATTCCCTGGCTACTAAGTTATTCTTCATCCAGTAAATCATCGATCAATAACACTGGCTCTATTTCAGCGCCTTCGAGCGATTCGTTCCAGTTAACTCCGGCTAAGACATTGTCTTCATGCATGCCGTGAAGCCAGTCATCAATAAATTCATCAAACCTGATCGGCGTCGGCTTAAAAGCAGCCCAGTCATCCGTACAAAGTTTTGCAGCCAAATATTCATTTGACCAAAAAGGGATTACTTCCCTTTCATCGAAATCTTCCGAATCACACGTAGCCCAAATTTCTCCATCGCTAATTCCCCAGACGATATCAGTTCCAATAACCTCTTCCAGGAACTGCTCATAAGCCGCGCGCATGGAAAATTCAGATTTATCACTCATAGTAATGCCTCAAATACAGTCAGCTACTCTATATAGCCTGGTCATTAGTCAGGGATTATCGTTGAATTTAAACTTTGAATAAACAATTTTTATTTGAAGCCTGATAATTGCCACATTATGCTACAGACAAATCAACTTAAAACCCACCGATAAAAATAGACAATCATGAGAAGAAGTGGAAATACTGTAGATTCCAGCGTGAAGGTAAACTGGTCGATTATAAGAGAGTTAATCCCCTTTCTTAAAGAGTACCAATTAAGGATAGCTTTTGCTCTTTTGTGCTTGATCCTGGCTAAATTATCTACAATTGTTATGCCATTCGCGCTTAAGTACATGGTTGATATTTTAGGCAATTCGGAAACAACGGGCTCGGTAGAGGTACCAGCCTATTTACCAGAATGGGTCATGGCTCCATTTGCGCTGGTGATTGCCTACGGCTTTTTTCGTTTTAGTAATGTTCTATTTGGCGAGTTAAGAGATACTATTTTCAGCCGCGTTACTGAACGAGCAATCAGGCGGGTAAGCCTCAAAGTTTTTAGACATCTTCATGCACTGGATATCGGATTCCATTTAAATCGACGAACAGGTGGACTGGCGCGAGATATAGAACGTGGCACCCACGGTATTAACTTTCTGATGCGTTTTATGGTATTCAATATTATTCCGACCATTATCGAGATTTCGATGGTTATCAGTATTTTATTAACCCAGTACGGACTATGGTTCGGTTTGGTTACTTTTGGTTCAGTGATTTGCTACGGCATATTTACCGTGTTAGTCACTAACTGGAGAAACAAGTATATCCGCGCAGCGAATGATGCAGACTCTGCGAGCAGCACCAGAGCTATCGACAGCTTGTTAAACTATGAAACCGTAAAATATTTTACTAATGAAGATTACGAAGCAAGACGTTATGACGTAGACTTGAGCGTTTGGGAAAACGCCAAACTGAAAAATCGCTTTAGTTTGTTCGCATTGAATGCCGGTCAGGCGCTTATCATTAGCTTGGCAATTACAGCATTAATGTATCTGACTGTTCACAATGTAATCAAAGGCAATATGAGCGTAGGTGACCTGGTATTAGTCAATGCGTTTATGATGCAGCTTTTTATGCCTCTCAACTTCCTCGGTTTTGTCTATCGAGAGATTCGAACCGCACTGGTCAATATCGAAAACATGTTTACATTGTTGCATAAAAAACCGGCGATAGTGGATCCAGAGAAAGAAGAGCTTTTAAAGTCTACTGACCCTCTGCCCATTAGATTTAATAATGTTTCATTTTCTTATCATCATGACCGCCCCATCTTAATCGATATTTCTTTCGATATTAAAGCACAACAAACCGTTGCAATCGTCGGTAGTAGTGGCGCTGGTAAGTCAACTATAGCCAAGCTTTTATTAAGATTTTATGACCCGACCAATGGCGTTATCACCATTGGTCAGCAAAACATTAAAAAGATCACTCAAAACTCTCTTCGTAGCTCCATTGGGGTTGTTCCCCAAGATGCTGTACTTTTCAATGATACAATCTACCAAAATATCCTATATGGCAATCCGGGTGCTACTCGGCAAGAAGTCGAAAATGCTATCCGAATGGCGCATTTGAGTCATTTCATCGAGCAATTGCCTGACGGACTGGAAACACTGGTGGGAGAAAGAGGACTAAAATTATCAGGAGGTGAAAAGCAAAGAGTAGCAATTGCAAGAGCCCTTCTTAAAAAGCCTCCAATAATGATCTTCGATGAAGCTACTTCTTCTTTGGATAGTGAATCAGAGCAAGCTATTCTTGAAGCTATTAAAGAAATCACCGGCCAATATACAAGTTTGGTAATTGCCCACAGGCTATCGACGATAATTCAAGCTGATAAAATCATTGTTATGGATAAAGGAAGGGTCATCGAGTCTGGAACACACAGTGAACTGGTGGCATTAGATGGCCGTTATGCGCAGCTGTGGAATGCACAAAGAAAACAGGGGGATCATGAAAAATGAAGATTATCCTCGCATCCAGTTCGAGCTACCGTAAGAAATTACTCTCAAGAATACTGAACGACTTTGAATGTGTCTCTCCTGCTATCGATGAAACACCTCAAACAAATGAAGCCCCATCAGAACTGGCAATGAGACTAAGCATACAAAAAGCGGAATCAATTGCCAGGAAATATCCCGATGCCTGGGTTATCGGCTCAGACCAGGTTGCATTATTTGATGGTAAAGTGTTAGGAAAGCCGGGAACTCTTGAGATAGCTAAACAACAGTTGTTTAGTTTTTCAGACAAAAAAGTTGAGTTTATAACAGGAGTCTCACTTATTCACTTGAACAGCCAGTTTCAGGAGTATCATTCGGATATCACTGAAGTCCACTTTAAAAAACTATCTACCGAGAAAGTAACTCAATATTTAGCCATTGATACGCCTTATGACTGCGCAGGCTCATTCAAAGTTGAATCCTTTGGAATCTGCCTGTTTAACTCGGTTGAAACTAAAGATCCAACTGCTCTTGAAGGGCTTCCTTTAATTGCTCTGACTAATCTATTTGAAAATGCAGGAATTGATCTCTTGAGCCTTTCCAGGTCAACTATTTAGCTGGAGATTTTTTCCAGCCTGAAGACTTGGAAAACTTTTGAACAATAAAGATTCCTGCAATCATTATAACAATCCCGGTTGCTTCATTTGCACTGATGACTTCCTCAAGCAGCAAAGCAGAAAATATACCGGTAAAAATCACTCCACTAGAAGCGAGAATGCTGGCTTCAAAAGCTTTTAATGTCTTCAATACATGATTGAAGACAATCATTCCGATACAAATTGCAACAATCGCATTTAAAGCAATAATCAGCCAGTCGTAAGCTTTAATTTCTTCTATATCATTCCCCGAGGCAATCCCCAGCAATATTAATGGTATTGAACCAAATAGTATAGAAAGTGTGGATATCTGATGATTAGATATTTTATTTCGGTTAATGGTATGCAAATAACGCATTAAGATATTGGTCAGTGCCAGGCAAATAACGGCGCCCATCAACCATAATAGAGCTCTTAATTCTGCTCCGTCCGGCAACTCCCAAAAGTATAATCTAACACCAATAAGTGCTAAAACGGCACCCAGAATCTGAATTAGATTTGGCGGCTCTCGCAGTATTAGAGTACTCAAAAACATGGTTACTATACCGACAAAATTAATTACATATGCGTGAGTGGTTGCCGGTAACAAATCGAGTGCGTAAATAAATATACCTCTAACAATAGCAAAGTTGAGGATTCCTATGGCAAAGATAATACTCATCACTTTAAGGTCAATATTTTTAATACCGAGCTGCTTGTTTGTTAAACCGATTATTAACATAAATGAACTGGCAAAGGCCATTTGTAACCAGACGAACGAAAGAAAGTCGACAGACTTTAACGTATTCTTGGCAAGAACAGTGACCAGTGAAACAGCCGCAAGCGTCCCCAATAACATGAGTACCGCTTTATTGTGAGAGTTCAATTTATTTATATCCTGTTTAAATTCTGGCTATCTTCTTATATGCTTTTATTGTTTGAACCAATCCTTTAAGTGACAAACGCTGTCAAGAATAGCGATTGGTCTATGGGACTCAAGTGTTTGTCTAGAATTTGCTCCGCTTGTTACACCAATAGAATCTACTCTGGCATTATTAGCCATGGCAAGATCATGAACACTATCGCCAATCACAATTGTTTCACTTTTAGTGCTATTTGATACGTTTATAAGTCGTTCCACCATTTCCGAGTTGGGTTTGGATTGAGCTTCATCGGCACAAATTGTATGGTGAAAGAAATCCAAAAGGTTTTCTTCTCCCAGAACTCTGTTTAATCCCGCTCTTGCCTTGCCTGTGGCAACAGTCACGATAACCCCTTGCTCTTTTAGCCAGCTGATCAAATCTCGACTTCCAGGAAACAGGGGCGTGGGAGTATTGTCACCTTCGATATATTGGTAACGATATTCTACGAGCATTTTATTCCGTGTGTCCAAATCAGCCTCGGGGATAATGACATCCAACACTTCATCCATACCCAGTCCAATTATCGACTTTACTTTTTCGACAGACGGTACTGGTAAAGACAGATTTCGGGCCGTCGTTTGCATCGCAGAGACAATTCGTCCGGTCGAGTCCATCAATGTACCATCCCAGTCAAAAATAACGAGAGAATAACGTTCTTTTAAAATACTCATTAATCTTTCAACTTCTCAATAACATTATTCATTTGTGGAGGAATCGGTGCTTCGAAAGTTAGCCTTTTATCACTGTCAGGTAAATTGAACGTCAACTTGTTTGCATGTAATAGAAATGTCTTAAGTCCAAGCTCAATCGCAACCTTTTCCTCATCAGGGTTGTCGTTGTACTTAAAATCTCCTAATAAAGGGCAACCTGCGTAAAGTGCGTGAACCCGAATTTGATGTGTCCTTCCAGTTTGTGGTAGCGCCCTTACCAGGCTATGCCGCTTAAATCGCTTCAAACATTTGAAGCGAGTATCAGAGGCTTTTCCTTCCGGATCAACAGTTACGTGTCTTTCACCTGAACGTAGCTGATTCTTTTTGAGTGGGGCTGTAACCTGATTAAATTGATTATTCCAAGCCCCTGAAACGACGGCCAAATATTCTTTACGCATTTTTTTGCATCTAAGTTGCTCATGACAACTCGTTAAAAAGCTTCTGCGTTTTGCAATAAGTAAACAGCCGGATGTATCTCTATCTAATCGATGGACTAACTCCAAAAATTTCTCTTTTGGTCGCAATGCTCTTAGCCCTTCAATCACTCCGAATGACAAACCGCTGCCACCATGGACAGCCAAGCCTGAAGGTTTATTGAGTAAAATAAACTGATTAGTCTCTTCAATTATGCACGACTCCAAAGCCTGAACCTTATCAAATTTACTAAGATCCACTTGCTTATCTTCCTGCTGAAGCCGAATTGGTGGAATGCGTAAGCTATCACCTGTCCTTAACTTGCTCTCAGCTTTAACTCGCTTTTTATTTAGTCGAATCTCACCTTTTCTAATTATTCGGTAGATACGGCTTTTGGGTACACCTTTAAGTGTTTTAAGTAAGAAGTTGTCTACTCTTTGACCATCAGCATTTTCATCAATTTCAATGAAATGCACCTGATTAAATTCTTGCACAGCGATCATAATGTCTTGATTGAAAGATAGGCAATTATACCAGATTGGAGAAAAATATTTCTTTAACTTTATTTTTGAGATAAAGGCGAGATACTCTAAACCCTAACTTGATTTATAAACAGATAGTTTTTTAAGCAATTTTATCGAAGTATTGACTGAGGTGAAGATCAATTTGTTGATTAAGCCAGTGGGTAACACTTTGTCCTTGTTGCTGAGCGGCTTGAATAACTTTGTTCTGTTTTTCTGTTGTTAAGCAGATAGTGAAATTGCCAACAAATGGAGTTGGTCGATTTCCGACCACTTCATTTTGAAAAGCCAAATATTCATCTACTCTTTGTTGGAAATTTTCCTTGATCTCCGCCGCACTCTCACCCTCAAATTCGATGAGGTCTACGGAATTAACAACTTCTCCAACTAACTTATGAGATTCGCTGTTATAGTCTATTTGACCGATGAAACCTTTATAAACCAGCATGTGACTACACCTGTAAATCAGTCTACACTGACTCCATTTGGCTACTATTACTGTAAATATAGCAGCGCATTATGGGTTTCACATGCCAATTTAGAAATAATTTGGCATTAAGTTATAACCTTTTAGTGACAAGTCTTACTAAGGACACACCAAATATTCCTAAAAAAAATAACTAGTTCACAGAATTATATCTCAGCAGCCAATTCTGCTCCTTGCCTTATTGCTCTCTTAGCATCCAGCTCAGCGGCAACATCAGCACCACCAATTAAATGCGCCTTTATTTGATTCTCTATTAACTGATCGAAAAGTTCTCGCAACGGATTTTGGCCTGCACAGATAATAACATTATCGACTTTAAGGTTCTCTTCCTTATCGTTAACTATGATATGCAACCCTTCGTCATCGATCTTTCTATAATCAGCGCCAGCAATCATTTTTACCTTTTTATTCTTGAGACTTGCACGATGTATCCAGCCGGTAGTCTTACCTAAACCTTTGCCAACTTTTGTTGGCTTACGCTGCAATAAAAAGACTTCGCGTGGAGAAGGAACAACTTCAGGTTTTGTTAGTAGTCCGCCTCGATTTTCATAGTCGAGATCAACCTGCCACTCTTTAGACCAAAGCTCTTGATTTACGCTTAACGATTCTCCCTGGTGAGTTAAATATTCAGCAACATCAAAACCTATGCCTCCAGCACCGATAATGGCAACCCGATCTCCAACAGGCTTCTTGTATTTGAGCACGTCAAGATAAGTTAGAACTTTTGAATGTTCTACCCCTTCAATGTTTGGAGTTCTTGGAGAAATACCCGTGGCAATAATCACTTCATCAAACTCAGCAGAGCTAAGCAACGCCAAATCAACTTTTTGATTTAGCTTAACTTCAACACCGGTGTCTTCAATCCTTTTTGCAAAGTATCTTAAAGTTTCGAAAAACTCTTCTTTCCCTGGTACTTGATTCGCTACATTGAGTTGCCCTCCTATTTTGTCGGATTGGTCAAACAATGTAACTTTATGGCCTCTTTCTGCAGCATAAGTAGCAAAAGAAAGGCCAGCAGGACCCGCGCCTACAACAGCCAGCTTTTTCTGTTTCGAGGTCTTTATAAAGTTCAACTCGGTTTCATAACAAGCCCTGGGATTAACCAGACAAGTTACTCTCTTGTGCTCGAAAATATGATCAAGACAAGCCTGATTGCAAGCAATGCAGGTGTTAATTCGGTCAGCTTTTCCCTGCTCTGCTTTTATCATAAACTCAGGATCTGCCAGAAATGGCCTCGCCATTGATATCATATCACTGGCACCAGATTTTAGAATTTGTTCAGCTACTTCAGGTGTATTAATTCGATTTGTGGTTATTACCGGAATTGAAATGTGCGGTTTTATTTTTTCAGTTACCCAGGTAAAGTTAGCTCTAGGTACCGATGTGGCGATCGTTGGTACCCGTGCCTCATGCCAACCTATTCCGGTATTAATGATTGAAGCTCCCGCCTTTTCAATTGCCTTGCCTAAAGCAACTACTTCATCCCAGTTACTACCGTTGTCGACAAGGTCGAGCATTGATAGGCGAAAAATAATAATAAAGTCTTCATCTGTGGCCTGACGGACAGCTTTGACTATCTCTACAGGAAAACGCATCCGATTGTCAAAACAGCCGCCCCATTCATCAGTTCGCTTGTTCGTTTTGCTAACAATAAACTGGTTAATTAGATATCCTTCAGAACCCATAATCTCTACGCCATCGTAACCGGCTTGCTGGGCTTTTTTTGCGCAATTAACAAAATCTTTAATCGTTTTCTGAATTCCCCGCTTTGATAGCGCTTTTGGCTTAAAGGGAGTAATTGGAGCCTTTATAGCAGAAGGAGCAACCGAGAACGGATGATAAGCGTATCTGCCTGTATGCAATATTTGCATTGCAATTTTTCCTCCGACAGAATGAACAGCATCAGTAATCTTTTTGTGCTTATTTACTTGCCAGAAATAACTTAGCTGACTACCTAGCGGGGAAACTCTTCCCGCAAAATTAGGCGCTATTCCTCCGGTAACAATAAGACCCACTCCGCCTTCTGCTCTTTCTTTGTAATATTGAGCCAGTTTATCAAATCCGCCACGCATCTCTTCTAATCCAGTGTGCATAGACCCCATAATGACTCTATTAGCTAACTTATGCTTGTGGACTTGAATTGGTTCAAATAAAGATGGATAGAAAGCGTTCTTCTGCATTGTCATACCAGGTATTAATTCTTAGAAGCCGCTAGTTATAACAGATTAGACCAGTTGCTGTAAATTATTATGTCTGATCAGATTGAGTTTCATGGTTAACACTCCAATGAAAAATCTGTTAACACTTTATTTCTTGTTTTTTTTCTTTATATTTCAAAAACATAGTATTCAGAGTGAAGGTAACCTGTTAACTGAGTGACTTTTGTACTAACACTTGCCTTTTGCATGGTTTAAAATATCGTTGTTATTGCTAAGTGCTTAAATTAATTAGGTAATCAAGGACATTCATGACTAAATTATTTAAAAATCTGTGGTTCGGGCTCGATTTAACTCGAAAGATACTTCTGAACATTATTTTCTTCATTCTATTTTTTTGGTTGATTGCGGTAATGCTCAGCTCGGGAGATAAATCAAGCGTCGACAAAGGAGTCGCTCTGGTACTAATGCCCAAAGGTTATATTGTCGAACAATTAACTTACCGTGATCCAGTAGAAGCTGCTATGCAAGAAGCTACCGGTAACGAAGAGCCACCAGAAACTCTTTTATACGACATGATTGATGCGATTAAGAATGCAAAAGAAGACGATAGAATCACTGCACTTGTTATCTATCCGAAGTACATGTGGGGAGCTGGAGTAACCAAGCTACAGGATTTATCAGATGCAATTTCGGACTTTAAAGAAAGTGGAAAAAAGGTCATTGCCTATGATGATAATTTTTCTCAGTCTCAGTATTACCTGGCTTCGACAGCAGATGAAGTTTACATGGGTCCTCAAGGCGGTGTATTCCTGACTGGTTTTGCTCGGGTAGGAACCTATTTTAAGTCTTTCCTCGACCTGATAGGTGTTAATATGCATGTTTTCAAAGTAGGAACTTATAAGTCTGCTGTTGAACCATTTATTCGCGACAATATGTCGGAAGAAGCAAAGGAGGCAAATCGCGCATGGTTAGGAGATTTGTGGGACGACTTTACACAAGATATTGCTAATAACCGCTCGCTTCAGGCAGACGACATAAGTGCGTATATCAGCAACTATAAAGATGAGCTGGTAAATTATCAGGGTGATTCTGCAAAAATGGCTGTGGAAAAAGGCCTTGTTAATCAATTGATGACTCGCATAGAGTTCAGGGATTACATGATAAAGCTGGTTGGACAGGACGAAAAACATAAAAGCTACAAACAAATGACTCATCAGGCCTATCTTAAAGCAATCAGAGGCCCATTCCCTTATGTTAACCCAAATACCTCAAAGGTAGCGGTTGTTACTGCTAAAGGAACTATCGTAGATGGCGCACAAAAGGAAGGCAGTATCGGTGGTGATACTGTTTCCAAGTTGATTCGAAAAGCTCGCCAAAATGAAAAAGTTAAAGCTATCGTATTGCGAGTTGATAGTGGTGGTGGAAGCGCATTTGCTTCAGAAATCATACGAGAAGAATTACTCCAGGCAAAAGCGCAAGGGATCAAGGTAGTTGTTTCTATGGGAGATGTAGCTGCATCAGGCGGTTACTGGATTTCCGCGAACGCTGATGAAATCTGGGCACGTCCATCAACAATTACAGGCTCAATTGGTATTTTCGGAATGTTTCCGACCTTCGAAAAGCCAATGAATAAATACGGTATCTTTAGAGACGGCATAGGAACAACTAAATTTGCTAACCCTGTTGATACCGGACAGCCTCTAAAAGATGAGGTAGCTCAAATTATTCAAACAAGCATCGAATCAGGCTATGAAAAATTTCTGACAATTGTGGGTGAAGGCCGCGGTATGACAAGAGATGAAGTCGATAAGATCGCCCAGGGACGAGTTTGGTCCGGTAAACAAGCTCATGCATTAGGGCTTGTAGACAAGCTCGGCTCATTGGACCAGGCGGTAGAATCAGCAGCCAAACTGGCAGGTCTGGAAAAATATGATCGACTCGAAGTTAAGCGCGAATTAACCGAACAAGAGAAGTTCATGCAACAGCTATTTGGTCAAGCTGATATGGAAAATAAACTTCGTGAGTTTGTTGGAGCTGAAAGTAAGCAACAAACAATGAAATCAGAGTTAATGAAACAGTTAAAAGATACTTTTGCAGAGCTGGATAAGTGGAACGATCCAAATAATGCTTATGCAACCTGTTTCTGTTCGATACAGTAGTTTTTGAATTAAACAGACTGAAAGCAAAAGCGGTGAGTTTTCACCGCTTTTTTATTCTTTGTTTTCCCACTTCAGATCGATTATTCTTTGTCGTCACTCGTCATTAACCGACACTTTAAATTTAATCAAGAAATCTCAGCATGAATGATAAGAAAGTCTATGTTGCCTATACAGGCGGAACTATAGGTATGAAGCCAAGTGAAAAGGGTTTCATTCCCGAGTATGGTTACTTTTCTGATCAAATTTCCCGTTTACCTGAGTTTATGTCGCCAGACATGCCTCAGATCGAAATGCATGAATATGAGACATTAATTGACTCTTCTAATATAACTCCTGAGCACTGGTACCAGATTTCTCAAGATATCGAATCAAGATTTGATGAATTTGACGGTTTTGTTGTGTTACACGGAACCGACACCATGGCATACACTGCTTCGGCATTATCTTTTATGCTGGAGGATTTATCCAAACCAGTTATCGTTACTGGTTCCCAGATACCCTGGTCACAGATGCGGACAGATGCTCGGGACAATCTGATAACCTCTTTAATGTTAGCGGGAAATTACGATATCCCCGAGGTAGGACTCTATTTCCATAATAGACTCTACCGTGGGAACCGCTCGCGAAAGCTCGATGCAAGTGGCTTTCACGCCTTTCAGTCTCCGAATTTCCCGGCACTTGCAGAGGTTGGAACTAGAATACAGATAAAAGAGCACCTGTTACTTAAAGAGCCTGCCAAACCTTTAAAAATCCAAAGGATCGCTCCACCAAAGGTAGTTATATTATCGCTATTTCCCGGTTTTGATGCTGACATGCTAGAAAAGGTTCTGGATACCGATATTCAGGGCTTGGTGCTTATGACCTATGGTATGGGCAACGCACCATCTGACGACAAAAACTTTCTTTCAGTACTTAGAAAGGCTTCAGATAATGGTGTTGTAGTTATCAATTGTACCCAGTGCTACAAAGGAACGGTCGATATGTGCGGATATGAAACAGGCCACGCTTTACTGGATGCTGGCGTCGTATGTGGTTATGACATGACTCCCGAAGCAACTTTAACAAAACTTAGCTACCTGTTGAGCAGCGAATTAACCTTGGAAGAAGTTAAACAAAAAATGCAGCTAAATTTGCGTGGAGAGTTAACTCGGTCCTAGCCTCTATTGTCATCGAGCATGGAGGCTCTCATCCTATTTTTTATTACTAACTCAGCCCTATATAAAACGAAATCGTATATAGCGTTATCTCGTGTTACGCCAAGTAATTTTTTTTACAAGCATTACAAGCAAAGCGCTAACCTCAACATATCATGATGTTGCATTCCATTTTCAAATATGGGAGCTGCGTAGTTTCGCGTAAAAAAGTTCTTATCAACACTTTCAATTCGAAAACCAAGACGCTGGTAAAATGTAAGCTGATAACCAAATGTACCTGTTCCTAACACAAGCTTTGAAACCGGCCTTCGCTTAAATTCGTCGATAACAAAGGTTAAAAGAATTGTACCAATTCCCAAACCTTGGTAGTCAGGTGTAACAACAAGATTATAGATTTCAATTTCGTCAGCGCTATTGAAATTAGTTACGCACGCTGCAACAATTTGACCGTGAGTGAAAGCGCCAAAACAAATAGCGTTTTTCAGATATTTGCGAATTTTATCTTCACAAGGATCTGCGATAGCCAATAGAGATAGAGGCAATGAATTTCCGTCAACCTCTTTGATTTCCGGTATTACTAGATCTTCCATTAAATACGTTGACGGTTGGCCAAAGACAATGAAAGTGTTGAACCATCAAGGTAGCCTAACTCACCACCGATAGGCACTCCTTGCGCCAAACGTGATACATTGATTGACGGATCGAGCAGAGAACGGATGTAATGCGCAGTGGCTTCACCTTCGACGGTAGCAGAGGTTGCGATTATGACTTCTTCACAAGATTCCTGCTCAACAAGCTGTTTTAACTTAGGCAAGCCAATTTCATCTGGTCCTATTCCGTCAAGTGGAGAAAGATTTCCCATTAATACAAAATACCGACCTGAATAAGTCGCTGTTGATTCAATCGCCACAACATCTGATGGAGACTCAACAACACACAACAAAGCCGGATCACGTTTTTCATTAGCACAAATACTACATAGCTCTGCTTCCGTGTAATCTCTGCATTTGGAACAGTTTCCTATATCTGTCATTGCCTGGGATAGTATCTCAGACAGAGCTATCGCGCCCGATCGATTATGCTCAAGCAAATAGTAAGCCATGCGCTGTGCAGACTTCTTTCCAACGCTCGGCAAACATTGCAGGCGCTCTATTAATTGATTAAGTAATGTATTCGACAAGGGAATTAACTAACCATTAAAACGGCATTTTAAAGCCTGGAGGGATTGGAAGTCCTGAAGTGACAGAAGACATTTTCTCCTGTGTTTCACTTTCAACTTTTCTAACTGCATCATTAATTGCTGCAGCGATAAGATCTTCCAGGATTTCTTTGTCATCATTTAGAAGTTCATCGGCAATTTCAACACGTCTAACATCGTGCCTGCCAGTCATAGTAACGGAAACCATTCCGGCTCCTGACTGTCCAGTAACCTCAAGTTTGGCTACTTCTTCCTGTGCCTTTTGCATTTTTTCCTGCATTTCCTGGGCTTGTTTCATCAAGCCGCCTAAACCTTTCATACTTACCTCTATTCTTACAACTGATCTTCTATTTCAATTTAACGATAAATGGACAATTAAATTCATTTGGCGTCTTAAAAAGGCGCCTTAAACTCAATCGACTCACGAATAATCTTTGCACCGAGTTGTTCGAGCAATAAGCTCACCTGCGGATGTAACGCTAACTTTTCTTCAGCTTTGTCTATCGCTTCTTCTAACAGCCTAACTTGTCTTTCCTTTGGCGTTTCAATTCCATTTAAAATTTCATCATCATCTTTAATTGCTACAAATTCAATTGAAAGACCTGTTGCAGAAAAATAACTTTTAATCTGCTCAAGAATCATTTCTTTCGCTGAGCTGGTTAATAATGGTTCGACTTTTTCTAAAATTTTGATCGTAATTTTGTTATTTTCAGTTTCGGCGACTGAGTTTAAAAGTATCTGTTTGCCATTACCTTCAATAGCCAGGGCGTTAACTACTTGATACCATGACTCGCGGTTAACGTCCTGCAATTCAATCGGATCATACTCTTCCCTAATTGGCGATATGTTTTCTTGCCGCTTTTGGCTTTTATTCTCATGCGAGGCAGTAGACACTGGATTAACAATTGGCTCTTGTATCGACTGCATTATGGCTTTTACTTTTTGTTCGCCAAGCTTGTCGCTCAGTTCAGCATCGTATTCTTCCAACACACTTGCATCGTCTGCATTCTCATTTCCGACTTCATCAGACAGGACTCCGCTTTCGGTAACCTTATTGTCAACAACGACACGCAAGCTTGCTTTTTTTTCCTCAATATTTTCCTGACTAACGTCTAGCTGAACAAATTCTTCAGCTTCAGCCTGCTGTTTAAGTGCAAACTGCTGATTGCTGTATGAGCCCGGCTCTAGATATAAAGATGTATCTGTATTGTCTTTCTCTGTATTTTTGTCAACTTTAGTCGCCTTGGCATTACTAGTCACATCAGAAGTAGTGCTTGTTCCAGCATTTAACGACTCAATTGGCTCTCTATTGGTTTTTTTTTTAGATGGTAATTGTCTCTTTGGTGATTGACCATCTGGTTTAAAGGCCATAATTCTCAACATGGCCATTTCGAACCCTTGCCTTTGGGTTGGTGCAAATGGCATGTCTTTTCTTGCATGAAGGGATAACTGATAAAACAATTGCAAATCAGCTGGAGATACTAATTCTGCCATCTCTTCTACTTGACTATCATTTGAAGAGCCTACAGCCTGACACACTGCAATTTGGTGTAACAGTGTTAACCAGTCAGACATAAGCTCATCAAAATCCGGTGAGAACTCAGCTATTTCATTGATCGAGTGGATTAAATTTATCGGCTCTTCAGAGATCACTGCCTTCAAAAGCTTAACCGCATAAGATCTGTCTATGGTACCCAACATATCAAGTACCTGTGCATGTGAAATATTTCCACCACAAAAAGCTATCGCCTGATCCATCAAACTCAATGCATCACGCATGCTACCATCAGCACCTTTTGCAATAGTAACAAGGGCCCCCTCTTCAAACTCGATGTTTTCCGCCCGTAGAATATTGGACAGATGATTGATAATTTCAACTGCGTCCATACGTCTTAAATGAAACTGTAAACAGCGAGACAATACTGTTACTGGTAGCTTCTGCGGGTCAGTTGTCGCCAATAGAAAGATTACATGTGGTGGAGGCTCTTCTAAAGTTTTGAGCAGCGCATTAAAACTATGCCCGCTAAGCATATGGACTTCATCAATCAAATAAACTTTATAACGACCACGGGTTGGACGATATTGAACATTGTCAAGAAGCTCTCTAGTGTCTTCTACTTTCGTTTTTGAGGCCGCATCAATTTCCATCAGATCGACAAAATTTCCCTGAGCGATCTCAATGCATGACCCACACTGACCGCATGGCTCAGCGGTAATTCCTTTTTCACAATTTAAGCTCTTGGCTAAAATTCGAGCTATTGTTGTTTTACCTACGCCACGAGTACCAGTAAATAGATAAGCATGATGCAAACGTTGGCTTTGCAAAGCATTGCTCAAAGCTTGAGCCGTCTGCTTTTGACCAACTAATTCGTTAAAATTACCGGGACGCCATTTGCGCGCAAGAACCTGATAACTCATTCACTGCCTCTAAGCTGTTGATTATTGAATATCATTATAATGCAACAAGCATTCGAGTCACAGGGTAAAATGCAGGATATTTAGAGCATCAAATATCGCCCTAGTAAAAAACGAAATTCAACGAGGGGTTGTTAAAATGGAAGCGGCCCTATCAGCCACATCCCGGCACACGAGTCAGTTGCTACCGTTGCTCCCTTCCGGGCCTGGCGGGGTTTACAACCTATCGTTGCGGGAGGACCAATAGGGCCACCATTGTGTCATCTGGTTAACCAGAAAAAACTGCATTGATCTGGCGGTGAGAGAGGGATTCGAACCCTCGATAGGTGTTAACCTATACACGCTTTCCAGGCGTGCTCCTTCAACCACTCGGACACCTCACCTAGGAAATTGTTAATTTACTAACCAATTTCACAAAATTCTTGAGGATAATCTGATAAATATTCCTCTTGAATTGAGGCGCGTAGATTATACAAATTCGAATTAAATGGCAATGCTTTATAAAAGATTAATTTCAGTCTATGATAACTCAATGGCTTTAGATCAAGTCCAACTCACGATTTAGTCGTAAAATCATTCACTTAATGTTTACGATAAAACCAAAAAGGTAACCGATGGATATCAAATTATTACTTCGTTTGATGGCGGAAAAAAATGCTTCCGATCTGTTTTTTAGCACAGGCGCTCCTCCTCATATGAAAATTGAAGGCGTTTCTACACCAATGGGACAAGGCGCAATGCCTCCCGGCGCTATTAAAGATATTGCTTACGGGCTTATGGACGAGAAGCAAATAGAAGAATTCGAAGAAGAGTGGGAGCAAAATTTTGCTATATCTGTAGGCGACATAGGCCGTTTCAGGGTAAATGTATTTCTTCAACGGGGTGAAGTCGGTATGGTGATGCGCCATATTAAGTCGGATATTTCGAGTATTGAAGAACTCAAGCTTCCCAAACAAACTGCAAAACTGGTTATGGAAAGAGCTGGACTTGTTTTGGTTTGCGGACCAACGGGCAGTGGGAAATCAACTACACTAGCAGCAATGATTGATTACCGCAATCGCAAGGATACTAGTCATATCCTGACAATTGAAGACCCTATTGAGTTTCTCCATGAACACAAACTCTCAATTATTGACCAACGTGAAATCGGTGTAGATACAAAAAGTTTCCACAACGCTCTGAAAAATGCAATGCGCGAAGCTCCAGATGTCATACTAATTGGTGAGATAAGAGACAGAGAAGCTATGCAATATGCGATCAGCTATGCACAAACGGGTCACCTTTGTCTGGCCACACTTCATGGGAATAATGCCAAACAAGTGCTTGAAAGAATCCGTAACATGATACCTTCAGAACAAAGGCCTTCAGTTATGAAAGAGCTTTCCAGTGTTTTAAAAGGTATTGTGTCGCAAAGGTTGGTTATGAGCCAGCAAGGAAAACGAGTTGCAGCGCTAGAAATAATGCTTAAAGCTCCTGATATTCAGGAAATTATTCAAAAAGGTAATCTCGAAGAACTTAAAAAGGCGATTGAGAAACATCAGATGGATGGCATGATGTCATTTGATCAATCTCTTTTCAGGCTATATAAAGCTGGAACTATTACCCGAGAGGATGCGCTTCGATTTGCTGAATCGAGAACCGATTTGAACCTTCAAATGCGATTATCCGAAAGCGGACAAAAAACCGCCAGTATGGATATGCCGGGCGAAAAGAAAAAGCCAAGTGGCCCAAACTTTTCTACTAAGCTTTAACTCTTTAAAATTAAAAAAAGGGGGTTATCTATTCCCCCTTTTTTGCTATTTCTGCATAATGCTAAATATTAATCGGAAAGTTATTTCTTGAAATTCACCATTCTTTCCAAAGGTTTCAACGCTCGTTGAATTAAGTTCTGTTCAACAAATATTTCATTATTCTGCTGTTCGAACACTTCTGATAAATTGATTAGCTCATTCATTTTCATCCAGGGACAATGAGCACAGCTTTTACAAGTCGCACCCTCACCTGCTGTTGGAGCTATGATTAATTCTTTATCAGGCGCCGCCTGTTGCATTTTGTGGAATATGCCCTTGTCTGTAGCGACTATGATCTGTTCTTCCGGCAAGGTTTGTGCGGCTTTAATGAGTTGTGAAGTTGAGCCGACATGATCTGCGAGCGCTATCACGGATTCTGGAGACTCTGGATGAACTAGTACTGCCGCATCAGGATACAAAGCTTTGGTTTTCTCCAATGCAATATGTTTGAATTCATCGTGAACTATACAGTGGCCTTTCCACAGGACCATATCCGCTCCAGTTTTTTGCTGAATATACCTTCCTAAATGACGATCAGGCCCCCATAGAATTTGTTCTCCCTTTGCGGATAGATACTCAATCACGTCAACTGCAATACTCGAAGTTATTACCCAGTCTGCTAATGCTTTGACTTTAGCAGACGTATTCGCATATACGACAACAGTCCTTTCAGGGTGCTGTTGGATAAACTTCTCAAACTCCTCCGCGGGACAGCCCAGATCCAATGAACACGTAGCTTCAAGTGTTGGCATAATAACCCGCTTTTCAGGACTCAACATTTTAGAAGTTTCACCCATAAATTTTACCCCGGCAACAACCAGAGTATCAGCAGGATGAGTTGCGCCAAACTTGGCCATTTCAAGTGAATCGCCAACAAAACCACCAGTTTCTTCTGCTAGCCGTTGAATCTCGGGGTCAGTGTAATAATGAGCGATTAAAACCGCATTGTTAGATTTTAGCTTCTGCTTACATATCTCCCGCAAACGCTCTGACTCGTCGCTGGATAGTACTTTTGGGGGTCTGGGGAAAGGGAAATCAACAGTTTGTGGGTTAAACATAATACTTGATGAATGCAAAATCGTTGCGGTGATTATATCAAATACATTGGGCAAAAGGGCAATAGCTTTTGATGCTTTATGATCTTATTTAAAAAGATAAGCCTCCAATAGGAGGCTTTAGGGGAGATTCTAGCGGTGGGCCACCGCCGGGAAGCTTGAGTGGGCTTCCCCTTACATTCAACTACACGGATTTTGGACAAACTTTCAAAAATTGCTGCTTAAGTAAAATAACCACGACTAATTTCAGCTCTAGCTTCTCGCCAGCCCCCAAGCCACTGCTCTTTAATGTCCGCGGTGGTAAATGGGCAAGCTTCACTGGATTTACCGCTAATACCGGCTGCAAATCCTTTATTGTGGGCTCTCTCGAATCGGTCGCGCTTCTGTCTTTTCATATATGCAGTTACCTCTGAGTTAGTAGGTGTTCGACAAAAACTGTGTTTTTGCGTTTTCTTAGTAACCTGTCCAATTTTCCGTTGGCCACCTATAGACCTTAGGAGGATCGGATTAGTTCCGCAAATAAAATTTTGGCATTAAAATAACCAAATCGATTTCGAAATATATCTAAAGTTAAAGTCTTACTTAACTTATTTATCCTAACCAATTGTTTTTAAAAAAAATTATTTCTTATAACGATAATATAAAATAGCTAAGAAAAGCATTATTAAAGATACTTTAATAACCATTTATTATCCATTTTATGACTTTTGTCTCATTCGATCATTATTGGATGAAGATATTTAAATATTTCTTGCGACTTATCCTCACTAAATGTTCGACTACACTCTTTGTGAGCTACTTATTAATTTGTTGTAAAACACTGACTATCAATAATTTACCTCAAAATCTGTTGAAGCTGTTGGATTGACATAAGTATCTCATCGTGTAGTATTCGCGCCCTTTTAACCTACAAAGTTTTTGGGCGGAGCTCATAACTGAAGGACTTGCAATGTTCGATCTAAACTCCTATTCAACCAATAGTATTAAAAATGACGTGCTTTCCGGACTAACAGTGGCGCTAGCGCTAGTTCCAGAAGCAGTTGCATTCGCTTTTGTCGCTGGAGTGGATCCCCTGATAGGACTCTATGCAGCTTTTATGGTGGGTTTAGTCACATCGGTCATAGGTGGGCGTCCCGGCATGATATCCGGCGCAACAGGCGCCATGGCCGTTGTTATGGTGAGTCTGGTAGCGGTTCATGGCGTAGAATACCTTTTTGCAGCTGTTGTTTTAACAGGCATTTTTCAAATACTTGCAGGTGTCTTTAAACTTGGAATGTTCATAAGGATGGTTCCATTTCCAGTGATGTTAGGGTTTGTAAATGGTCTGGCTATCGTTATCTTCCTGGCACAATTAGGTCAGTTTAAAGTCATTAATGAAAGTAATGTAGCTCAATGGATGCAGGGGGAAATGCTGGTCTGGATGGCAGCAATGGTTACTTTGACGATGCTGATTATTCACTTTCTACCAAAATTAACAAAAGCAGTTCCTTCTTCATTGGTCGCAATATTAGTCGTCACCGGCATCGTCATAGCTGCAGATCTCCCGATACCTAATGTCATTGACTATGTTCGCTCTAATTCTGGAAATCCTGATGCAACACTCGCAGCTGGCCTACCGAGTTTTTCAATACCGTCAGTCCCGTTCAACTTTGAAACTTTACAAATTATTTTACCCTATTCATTGATTCTGGCAGGTGTTGGCCTGATTGAATCACTTCTAACAATGACTTTAATTGATGAGATAACCGAAACCCGCGGGCAAGGTAATCGGGAATGTATTGGTCAGGGTACTGCTAATGTAGTCAACGGCTTCTTCGGTGGCATGGGCGGTTGCGCCATGATCGGTCAATCAATGATTAATATTAACTCAGGCGGTCGCGGCAGACTTTCGGGTATAACGGCTGCGGTTGCTCTACTACTGTTTATTCTGGTTGGTTCGGAATGGGTCGAAGTTATTCCATTAGCAGCGCTAGTTGGCGTAATGTTCATGGTCGTATTAGGCACTTTTGAGTGGGCCAGTTTCAAAATGATAAATAAAGTACAAAAATCAGAAATATTCATTATTGTTGCAGTTTCAGCTATTACTGTAATAGCTGATTTGGCAATAGCGGTGATAATAGGTGTTGTAATTTCAGCTCTTGTTTTCGCATGGAAACATGCCAAAAATATTTATGCGAAAAAGACTATTGATGAAAGTGGTTCCAAAGTCTATATAGTGCACGGCCCCCTTTTCTTTGGCTCCGCCCGTAATTTTCAGGATATTTTTACGCCGAAAGACGACCCCGACGACGTTATTGTTGATTTTTTAGATGCAAGGGTTTACGACCACTCAGGAGTCGAAGCAATCGACACACTGGCCGAAAGGTACCAGCGTAGAGGTAAAACGCTGCACTACCGGCACTTAAGTCCTGAATGTAAACAACTCCTAAGAAAGGCTGGCAACCTGGTAGAAGTTAATGTAATTGAAGATCCCAACTACCACGTGGCTGACAGTTCTCTTGCCTAGATTTAGATAGAACAAAAGAAAAGCCCGTTCAACGGGCTTTTCTTTTATCTATACGGAAGAATTAAATCAATGACATTAATCGCTCAGCTGCATATAATCAGTTGATAAACATAACTATTCCGCTAAATAATGAAGCTACTTTCTGGAAAAAAACGCTTTATAGCTTTTTTGTCAATATTCTTCTTTTTATTAGGGTTGGGCCTCTACCACCGAGAAGCCTATCGTCTTTATAAAGTCGTTACTTTGTTTGATGCTGACCAAATAAGTTACAATTTTCAGCATATGAGTGATATTTTTCCCTATCGTACTATTGCTAAAGGAAAACCAAATTTCAAACTTGTCAATTCACCTTTAAAGCTTCCCCTCGAATTTGAATTTAATAACCAAAAATTCAATATACAGGACTATCTCGAGCAAACACGAACCACTGGATTTATTGTGCTAAAAGATAGTCAGATAGTTTTTGAAAAATACTTTTCAGGCCATAACAAAGACAGGCTCCATATTTCCTGGTCAGTCAACAAGTCAATTGTGTCCGCCTTGATTGGAATCGCTATTTCTGAGGGATATATTGACAATGTTAACCAACCGGTTACTCGCTATGCCCCAGAGTTTACTGAGAGTGGCTATGACGGTGTTTCGATAGAGAATGTATTGCAAATGAGTTCAGGCGTATCATTTAATGAAGACTATGCTGACTTTTATTCCGATATAAATCGCATGGGACGAGTTATCGCTTTAGGGGCATCTATCAACGAGTTTGCTGCTACTTTGAAAGCGCATAAGCCTCAAGGTAAATTTCACCACTATGTAAGCATGGATACTCAGGTGCTTGGAGTAGTTTTAAAAAATGCGGTTGGAAAATCACCAAGTGAATACCTCCATGAAAAAATTTGGTCAAAACTTGGAATGCGAAGTGATGCAAAATGGCTAGTTGATGATACAGGTATGGAACTTGCCTTTGGTACGCTTAATGTGACTTTACGTGATTACGCGCGCTTTGGTCTACTCTTTCAAAATAGAGGCAACTGGCTTGGCGAACAAATCATTCCTGAAGACTGGTTTTTGCGATCAACTACTCCAGACAAACCACATTTGATGCCTGGTGATAACCGCTACTCATCAAGTAAATTTGGTTATGGCTATCAATGGTGGGTTCCAGACTCATCTAAAAATGACTTTATGGCACGCGGCGTTTACGGGCAATACATTTATGTTAATCCGCAACAAAAAATAGTCATAGTAAAAAACTCTGCTGACCCTCTATGGCGTTCCGGTAGTGAAGAGAACTATAAGACAACCGCAATGTTTCAGTATATTGCCCAAAAATTAAACTCAAATTTTAGACAAGTATTAAATTAAGAAGTTACTATGGATAAATCCCTTTCCTATTTTTTTGCAAGGCCGAAACATTGGGCCGGATTAGTATTTATGGGCTTTGCCTGGCTTATCGCCAGACTACCTTTTTATATTCAACTTAAGTTAGCCAAAGCGCTTGCCTGGCTACTGGAAAAGTATGCGCATAAACGCCGTAAGATTGCCGAGATAAACATCGAACTTTGCTTTCCCGAGTATACAGAGAACCAACGTAAGGAACTTGTGAAAGAAACCCTGTTTATGACAGCTCTGGGAATAATAGAAACAGCAACAAGCTGGTTTTCCGATCTAAAAAGAATGGAAAAAAATACAACATATAAAGGACTGGAAAATGTAGATAAAGCCAAGGCTAATGGTAAAGGCGTCATAATGATTTTCTTTCACTTTACATCCATGGAAGTTTCAGGTTGTCTAATGGGTAAGAAAATTGATTTTTTCGCAATGTATAAACCCAACAAGAAAAGCCCACTCATTGAATATATGATGCGTAATGGAAGGCTAAGACATGTCCACGGACTTTTAACTCAGGATGATGCCAGAGCAACGATTCGATGTCTCAAGAACGGCGGAACCATCTGGTATGCTACCGATCAAAATTTTGGAAATAAAAAAGGCAGTTTTGTTCCTTTTTTTGGTATCAAAGCATCAACAGTAACTGCCATTACTAAATTTGCAAAAATGTCTGGCGCCTCAGTGTTGCCTGTAACCAATGTCCGTACAAATAACTACGCAGGACTGGAAATCGAAGTTCACCCTGCTTTCGAAAACTTCCCAGGAGAAAATGCTGAAGCAGATGCCTTACAAATCAACCTGTTTCTGGAAAGTTTTTTAAAACAGCATCCTGCTAACTATCTCTGGATACATCAAAGGTTTCGCACAAGACCGGAAGGAGAACCGCCTATCTACCCTCCCAAAAAATAACGACAATCGTACTGATCAGGATCTTACAGGGAATAAAGATGTCTATACATAAAAAATTTTTTACACATTTTCTACTGTCCTTATTAATTTGGGCTTTTAATTCAGGATGTTCAGAAAAGGAACCTGAATCCTCTCCACAAACAGCTCAGGCTGAAGCTCAGAAGGTTGAAGCAAAAGAGCTTAAAATAAGTAATAAAGAATTACGGGGAAATTCACCTGCTCGTTCAATGAAAAACTGGGAACAAATTAAAGCTTCCGGAAAATTGCGATTAGGTAAGCTGGTCTGGGAAGAGGAAAATCAGCTTCCTAGAGCAGGTACATCGAGTCTATTTCACTTCGATTTAGTACAGTCTTTCGCAAAGGAACATTATCTGGCAATTGACTGGATAAGCGCTGATAATTTGGGAGAGCTTCTCGCACTTCTTGAAAATAATGAAATAGATATTATTCCCAGGCACCTGACTGTTACTGATAGCAGAAAAGAGAAGTTTGATTTCACATCCCCACTAGCTAACGGAAAAGAAGTACTAATTACTGCGACCAGCAATCAGTCTTCGATAGACTCGAAAAACATAATCGAATCAGATCTAATGTTATTTCTGCCTGAGAAATCTTCCTATCTTGATACTGTTTCCCAAAATTATCCATCCTGGAAAATATCCAAGTTCACTGAAGCTCTGGACTCTGATGAGCTTGCCGATAAAGTTGCCAGTAAAGAGTTTCAATTTTCAATCATCGATCAAGTTCAATATAGATCCTTAAGAGAATATCGAAGCGACATAATTTCAATATTACAACTTCCGCAAAATAAACTTTATGCATGGGCTCTCGCCAAAGGAAATATCGAGTTAAAAGATAAGTTAAATCAGTTTGTCGCGTTACATCATATTGAAAAAACCTCAAATGAAAGTAGGACTTATGATCTGGATAAGATTAAGCATTCAGGGAGGAGCCTACGCATGATCACTCGCAATAGCCCTGAAACCTACTTTCTATGGAAAGGAGAGCTAATGGGGTTTGAGTATGAGTTGGCCAGGGAGTTTGCGAAACAAAATGGACTACGACTTTCTGTGATAGTCGCAGAAACCTATCAGGAAATGCTCGACATGTTGGAGCAAGGAAAAGGAGATTTTATTGCCGCTGGAATATCTCGAACAGAAGAACGAAAGAAATCTTTAAACTTCAGTTTTCGCTACAACCGTGTCTCTGAAAAGATTGTTGCTCACAAGAATTCGCCGCCACTGAAAAGATTAGATGACTTGAAAGGACGAACTATTAGTGTACGCCAATCTAGCGCATTTTGGAGTACAGCTGTTAGTTTAAGGGAAAAATATGGCGTCAAGGTCGAGGCTGCAGATGAATTACTGTCAACTGAACTATTAATCGATCAGGTTGCTCGAAAGTCAATCGATTTAACGATCGCTGATAGTAACCTAATCAGTATTGAAGAAAGCTTTCGAGAAGAAATTAATTCTCCTCTCACTTTAAAAGAAGATATTCCATATGCCTATATCGTTCGCAAAAACAACCCTCTATTGCTGAATTCTCTCAATACCTTTATTAAGAAAGAATACCGCAACACTTTTTATAACGTAGTCAAAAACAAATATTTTAGTAATGACAAGCGCAAGCAAAAATATCGTGAAAAACGAATCACTGATGGTTCTGCTCTTTCTCCATATGACTCACTTGTGAAAGAAAAAACTAAGCCTTATGGTTTCGATTGGCGTTTAATTACATCACAAATGTATCAGGAAAGTCGATTTAACCCTGAGGCAAAATCAGGTGCAGGGGCTTTAGGATTAATGCAAGTTCTGCCAAGAACAGCGAAAGAGCTTGGTTATCAGAACCTTTTCGATCCTAAAGAAGCGATTGCAGCTGGTGTCGACTATTTAAACTGGACAAGACTACGCTTTTCAGACGAGCTACCACTTCAAGAAAGGATTCTTTTTGCGTTAGCAGCTTATAATGCAGGTTATGGTCATGTTAAAGACGCACAAAGACTTGCCAGAGAAAAAGGATGGAGAGATGACAAGTGGTTCAACCATGTTGAGAAAGCCATGCTGTTATTACAGCGTCCCGAATATTATAAAAAAGCAAGATTTGGCTATTGTAGAGGTAGTGAGCCGGTCCAATATGTTCGAGAAATTAATCAGAGATATTTAAGCTATTTAAATATCATGTAGAAAAGACAGCGTATAGTTTTCTCTATTGATCAATTTCTGATCGAAAAGTGTTTTATTTATCCCCAGATTTAGTGGATATCATTGGGGATAACTTTGTTAAGGGCCCGTCATTATTGAGATGCGCTAAATTGATTTTTTGTTGATCTGAATAATTTTTATCCTGATAACATGTTTATTAAAAAAATTGTTTTAATTACCTTCTTGCTTAGCAACCTAACTGGCTTCAAACTAAACTCGCCCGATCACTGGTTGCAGGTGATCAGAAGTTCGCCCTATCACCTAAGTCAGAATTTTCATGCTAATCTCAGCCAAATCCGTCAATGGGTATTGTTTCAACGCAGTTTCTGCGAAGAACGCAAGCGTCATATCTTCTATAATACCCGGGGCCAATTTTTAGGTTATATCGACAACCAGGAAAGCCCTCTGTCAACACAAAAGAAACTAAATACTGTGCGTGAAAAACTTTATAGAACAAATAAAGTCAATCATTTTGTTAGTGGCACCAGTAATGAATCTGGATATCCGTTCGCACTTAACTGTAATCAGCCTCATGCTGACATTGACGCGGCTATAAGCCGCTTAAATGGTATCAATAAAGAAGATCGTCTCTGGGGGACCTGGGATGGATTATCAGCAGGAACAAAAAGTAATCCGGTTCCACTTTTTCAGTTAGTCGATCAGGTTTATCAAGCAAAATCCCAAATTACCAAACAATCGATAAATGCTTCTGAATTTCGCCATTTTCTTGCACAGATAATCATTGAAAGCGGAGCTCAAAAACATAGTCACTCAGCTGCAAATGCCATAGGCCTTTTGCAACTTAGGCCTGAAGTATTGAGCGACTGTCAAATTCCTGAAAAATTCTATCGACACCGAATGGCACAGGTTGATTGCGCGGTTCGACTCTTTCAACAAAACTATCGAAATCTGAAACCCGCTTTTAAACAAGTTTTCGGCCACTTGCCTGCACAAAAAAGAGATACACTTTTTTCACTATTACTAACACAAAGCTACCACAGCGGTATCGGACGAATCCTTAACTTGCTAACCAATTCCGAATTTAATAAAGCTAGTTTATATTTTGCCAGTCATGCTCGTAAATATACTGCACAGGATATAGCCACAGGCATCATCTTTCATAATATGGGTAGACAGGAACTGGGACTTGCTTCTCTCTACTATACGGTCGATGTAGCCATTGTTGCCGAAAAGCTTTGTAAAACAGATCAGCTTAAAAAGGAATGGTTTTGTATTTAGCCAGTCTTTTATCTTATCTGACTTTCACTATAGTTAGTGAGACTTTTCGCTTTTTATCTTGTTCCAAATTGACTATTTATTCTCCGTCTAAAAATAAAGATCCCACAAATTCAAAAACTTAGCAAAATCCCCCAAAAAAGCACTGGATAACCACTCATTTTAATGCTACTTATATAAGTAGCATTAGTTTGTTTTGATCAGGTTATTTTAAGCTCTCATGTCTTCCAGTGCACTCAAGCAATTACTTAGAAACCAGTCTATCTGGCAAGCTGCCTGTCGTAAGTCTAAAACGACAAGCATGAGCAGTGGCTACCGAAAATTGGATCAATCACTTCACTATGGCGGCTGGCCGCAAGCAGTATTGAGTGAAATTTTACTACCTCAGCATGGAATAGGAGAAATTCGCCTGCTGTCTCCCCTGCTCTCACAACTAAGTCAGAAACCGGGCTATATCTGCTGGATAAATCCACCTTTTTTACCTAATGCTACAGCCTTGTTCGAACAGCAAATACAGATAGAAAAACTGATTTTTATTCGTACACAAACGACACAACAAACTATATGGACAGCTCAGCAAGCAATGTCGTCAAATGCCTGCTCAGCGGTTCTTTGCTGGTTACCAGCACAAAGCCTTAACCGTGAAATACGCAAGCTATCTCTGGCAGTAAAATCTGGCAATTGCTGGGGATTTATTTTGCGACATTACAAAATGCATACCCAACCAAGTCCGGCCGCTTTAAGAATTACTCTTGAGAATACAACAAAACTAAAGCGACAACTATCAATCATAAAGCAGCCTGGAGGCTGGGCAGGTCAAGAAATAACCCTTGAACTTTTTCCAGAAAGTCTTTATTGGACTAATCAGGCTGCCACTGATTGGCCTCAGATAAATTTGAATTCGAAGGAAAACATCCGTCCCACTTGTGTTACTGAACATAAACAAGAAGTTCGAGCTCAAAATAACTCACAAATTCAAAGCTCACCTTCGACTTTCAATAACCATAACCTATCGATGTACCACTAAGGCAGCTCACTATGTGGTTAACAGTTCGTTTTCCCTTATTACCTCTGGAAACATTGTATACATCGGAGCAGATAACTCAGGAAGTAAAACAACATACAGAAAATGATTACGCCCTGCAGAAGGCTCCACAAGACTCTCCACAGGTTGTTATTGAGAACAGTGTAATTTATTGTCTTAACCAGTCGGCCTATGAATGCGGTATTCGCTCTGGTCACAGTTTGAGTAATGCACTTGCACTTTGTCAAAAACTTAAAAGCTGTGAAAGATCAATTGCTCAGGAAAAGCAGCGCCTGAGAAATCTGGCAGTCTTAGTTTATCAATTTTCATCAACGTTAAGCATTAACTACCCTGTAACAGGAAAAAATGAATCTATTCAGGATCATTTACTGACGCTAGAAATTGGTCGCAGCCTTAAACTTTACCAGGGA
The DNA here is from genome assembly GCF_015687155.1 of Aliikangiella sp. G2MR2-5. Taxonomy (GTDB): domain Bacteria; phylum Pseudomonadota; class Gammaproteobacteria; order Enterobacterales; family Kangiellaceae; genus Aliikangiella. Next base: position 1,338,999 of record NZ_JADPQF010000001.1, read on the forward strand.
GTTGACAACCTTCTCTCTGAAATAGGTAAACAGCTGGATAATGAAAAGACAAAATATCAATTCGGTATTGGTTACAATGAAAAAAGCGCCAGATTATTATCACAGGTACCTCTCGAAAAATCTCTCAACTGCCTAAGTCGTGGCGTTCAACACATCTGTGATGAGCCAGCTCAAAAAGCCTTGCTCCAACTGATATGTGAACAACCTATTGGACTGATGGAAGTGGATCCTGCAACAATAGAAAAGCTGTCTTCTGTCGGATTTCGCAGCATTAATGATCTGTACCGCATACCTCAAGCCACTTTAACAAAACGCTTTGGTCGCCCTCTGTGTAATTACCTTATGCAGCTTTTTGACACTCTAAAAGCACCAATAAAATTATTTACTCCACCTGAAAGCTTTCATCAGAAAATTGAATTTATTGATGTGATTCATCAAAGGGCAGCTCTCTCTTATCCTATAAAGCGGTTGACTAAAGACCTGGCTTACTTTCTAAGATTAAAACAAAAGCAATGTCAGTGTTTATATTGGGAGTTATATGACTCAGAAAAAAACATTATTGGCTTTGATGTTTTATTATCCGAAAGCAATATTGATGAAAATATTTATCTTGAATTAACAATGCTCAATCTCGAACGTTACAGTTTACATGCACCAATTGAAGCTATCGCGTTATCAGTGAACCAGCTCTACAGCTTAAATACTGACAATAAAAATCTGTTTGATGAATATGGAGATTTTAAACAGGACGCTCACTTTATTAGCAAAATAAAAGCTAAACTCGGTGCTAGTAGCTGCTATCAAATATCAGTACATAATGAACATGTTCCCGAGTTAGCTACTCAAGTTGTTACTGAGACAGCACAACATTTTAATGAAAGTACGGAGACTAATAAAGCAACATACACTTATCCTCAATCACCAAATTTTAATTATGGTGGTTCAACAGCGATTGATTTTTCTCATCAAACCATACCATCAAGACCAGCCTGGCTACTAGAAAAACCCAAACCAATTAATTTTAACCAGACCAGTCTTTTATATCAGGGGAAAATGAAGATCATATCTGCACAGGAAAAAGTTACCCAGTACTGGTGGAAAAAAGAAATCGCAAGAGACTATTACCTTGCGGAACATGAAGACGGCACAATTTACTGGGTATTCTTTGATCAGTTAAAACAGTGCTGGTTTTTGCATGGTATCTACGGGTAACAGGTATCCACTCAACGATGCTTTTCTACGAATTAAATACGACAACTAATTTTACCTTTTTGACCGGAGCTTCCCATCCCGAAGAGCTGGTAGAACGTGCAATCGAATTAGGTTATGCCGGAATCGCAATTACCGACGAATGTAGCTTTGCCGGTATTGTTCGTGCTCATGCAGTTGCTAAAAGATATAATAAAGAAAACCGGCCATCACCGCCTTTCAAACTACTTATTGGCTCCCGCTTAAGAATTGATTTTCATGCAGAAAAAGACCTGGAGATCATTCTACTCTGTCCATGCCGCGAAAGTTATGCGGAACTTTCTTCTCTAATTACTCTTGGTCGACGTCGTGCAGAAAAAGGCAACTATCAAATTCTACTTAAAGATCTAATCCGGCTTATCAAGCGCTGTCTCTGCATATGGCTACCAGGGACAAGCAAAAAAAGTACAACTTATAGCAATCAGCCTCCTATCAAATTTCAATCGGCTTTTACTCAGCTTAAAGCCTTAAAATCAATATTTTCTGATCGTCTATGGATAGGTTATCCCAGGTTATTATGCTCTTTTGATTATCAATTATATTTACAAACACTTGAACTGACTCAGCATTTGCAAATTCCTCTGGTAGCACAAAATCAGGTTCTGATGCATTCCGCTAAACGTCTAAAGCTGCAACATTGCCTAACTGCAATAAAGCAAAATAAAGCGCTTCAAACTCTTGGCTCTCAGCTTTGCGCCAATGCCGAGCAAAGATTAAGGAGCTTAAACCGACTCAAACAACTTTATCCTGACAAGCTGCTGGCTGAAACAGAGAGCATTGCTTCTCGCTGTCACTTTTCACTCGATGAACTTAGATACGAATACCCGGATGAAATATTGCCTCCAGGTCTGTCTCCATCCCGATATTTACATCAACTCAGTTTTAACGGAGCAAAAATACGCTGGCCTGATGGAATTCCGGAGAAAATGAAAAAGCAGCTTAACCATGAACTGTCACTAATAAAACAGCTTAAATATGAACACTACTTTTTAACCGTTTATGACATAGTCCAGTTTGCCCGTAAACAGAAAATTCTTTGTCAAGGAAGAGGCTCTGCCGCTAATTCTGCGGTTTGTTATTGTCTGTTTATCACAGAGGTAGACCCGAGTCACAGCGAACTTCTATTTGAACGATTTATCTCTGAAGAAAGAGATGAACCACCAGATATTGATGTTGACTTTGAACACCAACGCAGAGAAGAAGTAATTCAATATATCTACAAAAAATACTCCCGAGAAAGAGCAGCACTTACCGCAACCGTAATTACCTACCGCTTAAAGAGCGCTATACGTGATGTTGGTAAAGCGCTGGACTTTGACCAGACCACGCTTGAACACCTTAGTCAGTCTCTAGCCTGGTGGGACAAGCCAGACTCTTTGCATTCTTACCTGAAAGAAATGAATTTGTCTCTGTCTGCTAACTTGACTCAGAACTTTTATCAGCTTGTTATGGAAATCCTGCACTTTCCCAGACACCTTTCTCAACACGTGGGTGGCTTTATCATTACTCGTAGAGCGATGTCTACACTAGTTCCTGTTGAAAACGCAACAATGGCCGAACGTACAGTGATTCAGTGGGATAAGTATGATATTGAAACTTTAGGATTACTCAAAGTGGATGTATTGGGACTGGGCATGTTGACCATGATTCGTAAATGTCTGGAAATGACTCAAACCTATTCCCCCATCAAAGTTCTGGCCGATATACCAAAAGAAGATCCACTAACCTACGATATGTTATGCAATGGCGATACGGTTGGTGTTTTTCAGATAGAGTCTCGCGCCCAAATGAGCATGCTTCCCCGATTAAAGCCTCGTTGTTTTTATGATCTGGTTATTCAAATAGCCATAGTTCGCCCAGGTCCTATTCAAGGAAATATGGTGCATCCATTTTTAAAAAGGCGAAATGGAGAAATTGAAGAGACTTATCCCAATGAAGAAATTCGTCAGGTTTTGAAGCGAACCCTGGGAGTTCCTATTTTTCAGGAGCAGGTCATCAAACTCGCCATGGTTGCTGCAGGTTTTAGCGGTGGCCAGGCAGATCAACTGCGTCGGGCAATGGCAACCTGGGGACGCAATGGCGACCTTTTTCAATTCAGAGAAAAACTCATCAATGGAATGTTAAAACGAGGCTATAGCCAGGATTATGCAGAAAGAGTTTTCGAACAAATGAAAGGCTTTGGCAGTTATGGCTTTCCCGAATCTCACTCAGCCAGTTTTGCCATACTCGCCTATTTTTCAGCATGGTTAAAACGTCATCATAGTGCGGCCTTTTATTGTGCTTTACTTAATAGTCAACCTATGGGATTCTACTCTCCTTCTCAACTGGTTCAGGACGCAATCAGGCATCGCCTTAAAATATTACCTATCGATATTGAATTTAGCTTGTGGGAGTCTCATATTGTTGTAGAAAAGCAAGGTTCAAAGAAAGCACCACAAAAAATTCGACTCGGTTTTCATCTGGTAAAAAGTTTTAACAAAAATGCGGCCGAAAGAATTATCGAACAAAGAGAAATAAGCTATTTTAAAAATATAAAAGACCTGGTATACCGAGCAAAACTTAATGCTACAGAGAAAAGTGCTTTAGTTCAGGCAAATGCCCTACCAGGCTTGGCAAAAAATCGTTATCAGGCACAATGGCAGTCTTTGGCAATCGAAGCAGAAAAGCCACTTTTATATCCACTGGACACCAGCCAGAGAAAAATTTCAAAGACAGAGCTATCATTGGCTTCTCCAACGGTTGTTGAAGATATGATCACCGATTACAAATCGATCGGACTAACATTAAAAAAACACCCTATAGCTATAATGCGAGAAAATCAATGGATTGAAAAGTGCAAGAAAGCCTGCGACCTAAAAACAATGCGCCAGGGTCAGTTTGTTAAAGTTGTTGGAGTAGTCACTGGTCGACAACGCCCCGGAACAGCTGCCGGAGTTTTATTCCTGACACTCGAAGACGAAACAGGCAATATGAATATTATTGTGTGGAAAAATACTTTGGATAAATTTAAAAAAGAAATTTTAACCAGTAAACTTTTAATGGTTAAAGGTCTTATCGAAAGAGAAAGAAAAGTCGTTCATGTAATAGCCGGTTTCATCAAAGATATTAGTGATAAGCTACCAGACTTTAGAAGACACTCTCGAGATTTTCATTAAAAAGAGGCGGCAATCACCACCTCTTCTGCCTAACCAGAAAGTCAACTATTTAGATGAATTGTACTCGTCCAAAAATGACTGCAAGTAATGATACGCGGGTGTCAATTGACCATTATAAACAATAACCGCACGGGCAAGCTCGGGGATCAAACCACACTCTTCAAATGATTTTGAAAGGTCCATTGACATCATATTCTCCATATAGCCTTTCAAAATAGCAGAGAAATGTCTGGACGCATCCAGTGATAACTCACACGGTAAGTTATCAATCGACATCACCGTAATACCGTCAGCGATAACACCATCAGTTGAAGTTTTTGAGTCGATATCATAAGTAAAAGCTGGAGTATCGATATCTGAAGCTTTGGTCGTACATTCCAACGAGCCATTAATATCACAGCTAATATCGCCAACAACCAGTGGAAGTCTTTCTTTATTAGCTTCCATTCTTGCCTGATCCAGGTGCTTTGGATATTTTTCAGTCCAATAAGGAGTCTGTAGCAAAATTGAAAACTTGCCCAATAATTGATCAAAAGTACTTTTATACTTCTCAACTCCGTATTTTACGAAATCATCCATATCGAAAGCTTCGCCTTCAATATGAGCATTAATATGTCGACTACTTGCAACCGCATACCAGCTTCCTTCAGGAGCATCGCCATCCAGTAGCTGTTGAATGTCAACTCTTGGTAACCCTAACCATTGACAAACCTCTTCACTACCCTTACCGACATTACCAGTACCGACAATTAAAACCTGAACGGGAACACCGGCATCAACATCGATAGCAGCAAAATGTTCCTTAACTTTTTCAATGCAGCCATATTCCCATGTCTGCTTAACTGCTCTCAGACAACTTTCTTCATTTCTAGCAGCATATTTTTTGCCAGCGATAAAAAAACTATCAATTGCTCCTGCTATACCTGCAAACCGACCAAAAGCAATAGTACGCTTGCCGCTATCGTCGACAATTGGTTCATAATCGATCAGCGTTGCCTTTTGGTCGATAAACTTTTGCAGTAATCCCATATTATAATCTTGTCCTTTAATTGTATGGGAAAATGCCAAATGAACCTGACCGGCGCGGATAGAAGAAACCGGAGGTTCTTTAATTCCAATAACAAACTCTGCTTTTTCGGGACATCCCGACAATGATACACCTGCTGATTCATACTCATTATCTTTATGAATACGAATAGTGCTTGGCTCAACGCTGACCGGGAAACCTTTTTCGACCAGTTCAGCAGCATCCGATGGAGTCAACGCGGTGCGTTTTTCCCAATCATTCTTATGCTCTTTCCTAATGACAGTGTTTAACATACCTAGACCTTATTTTTTGCGATGACACTTGCATCATCGACTTTGGGAGAAGATGCCACCTTGTGACTCTCGCCCTTTCCTGTGAACAACTCCCCTTTACTTCCTACAACAAATGGCTCATTATCCTGGTTGCCTCTATTTTTAGCTTCCCAAAGCATCACCGCCTGCATAGCTGACTCGACCTGTTCTGATGTCAACTTTTCACCGCTCTCCCACTTACCGAGCTCGATCGCTGTTTTTAATTTGCTAATCATTTCCGGTGTCAGGTTGGATACAGTTTGTTGATAATTCACTTGGGGTTCTCCAGTTTTACGACCTGAATGTCGCTGCTAAAGGGGATATCGTACTAACTGGCGAATTCTTTTGAAACCTGTCTTCAATACAAGACTCGCCACAAGCGCCGGAATTATAGGTAATCTGCCTATTTCAAGCAATTGACCTGAAGCATTTGTTCAATATTTACCCCGCTAAAAGACTGCAATTGCGACAAAACGAATGAAATTCGATTAAATTCTATTCAACTTGTCGCTAAATGACGGTTTTTACAAAGAAAACACGCTTAAAAATTGATGCTTTAAATAATAATTGCTATAGTTCAGCCACTGGTAAACCATAGCTGAATAGACCATTTTAGGTACTTATTTCAGAAAATGAGTTAAATCGACCTCCTTTAGAATAATTCGGCCGAAAGGTTGTATTCTAAAATGTACCGATAAGACCCATATTAATCCGAGTTTACCCATAGTTTATAGGCAAATAACCCTGGTTAGTTTGTCATTGTAAGTTAAAAGATTTTTAGCATTGTTTACACTGGATAATAACTACTGGCGTAAATAATGAAAGATTAAAGGGCACAAATTAGCCCTGTTTAGCAAGAAAGAGATTAGGCGAACGCCAAGCAACAGAAAAGAATTTTTGAAGGTCATATGACCTGAATGTATTGAAATAAGACAATGGGCTACAGATTTTGTAGCGATAGATTATAAGAAAAAGTACGGCCGTCAGGCTTTTAGACATTTCAAAGCAAACCTCCAGGCTCAAGCGCCCCAGGTGAAGTACAAGACGAGACCGAACTAACTGTTTGATAACTAAAGAAAAAAGTTATCAACACTCTATCTTGGCTCGCATTTTGCCAATATAGACTTTAAACAATCTAGCTTGTTAGAAAATACCATTCAGTCAAAACGGTCAAAAGCCGGCCAAAATTCCCCTCTGCTCAAGCCTTCGCCTCATAATAACGAGAGATAAAAAATATGAAGCGTATGTTAATCAATGCGACTCAACCTGAAGAAGTTCGCGTTGCATTAGTTGATGGTCAGCGATTGTTTGACCTGGATATCGAGCTCATCGGTCGAGAGCAAAAAAAGGCCAATATTTATAAAGGTAAGGTCACTCGAGTAGAACCCAGCCTGGAAGCCGCATTTGTTGACTATGGTGCTGAACGCCATGGTTTTCTTCCTTTAAAAGAAATTTCTCGCGAATACTTTGCGGAAAAGAATTTTAAAGGACGTCCTAACATTAAGGACGCTATTCAGGAAGGTCAGGAAGTTATTGTTCAGATTGACAAAGAAGAGCGAGGCAATAAAGGCGCAGCGTTAACCACATTTATTAGCCTGGCCGGTTGCTACCTTGTATTGATGCCAAATAATCCTCGTGCAGGTGGTATTTCTCGTCGTATTGAAGGCGAAGAAAGAGAAGAGCTACGAGCAGCCATGCGTAACATTAGCACTCCTCGAGGCATGGGGTGCATTGTTAGAACTGCTGGCGTTGGCCGAAATGCAGAGGAACTAGAATGGGATATGACCGTTTTGCAGAATCTTTGGACTGCAATCAAAAAAGCGGCCGAAGAACGCCCTGCTCCATTCCTTATTCATCAGGAAAGTGATGTCATTATCCGCTCTTTACGCGACTATTTGCGTTCTGATATCGGCGAAATTATCGTCGACAAAAAAGAAGTATTTGAAAAAGTAAAACGTCAAATTGAGTTTATTCGTCCGACTTTTGTCAATCGAGTTAAACTCAATGAAGATCGTGAAATTCCATTGTTTAATCGCTATCAGATAGAGTCACAAATTGAGACAGCCTATCAACGAGAAGTCCGACTACCTTCAGGTGGTTCGATAGTTATTGATCCGACTGAGGCATTAGTATCGATTGATATCAACTCCTCTAGAGCGACCAAGGGTGCGGATATTGAAGAAACTGCACTACAAACTAATAAAGAAGCTGCCCAGGAAATTGCCCGCCAGCTGCGCTTAAGGGATATGGGAGGTCTCATAGTTATCGACTTCATCGACATGTCTCCGGTCAAAAACCAGCGTGAAGTCGAGTCTGTATTAAAAGAAGCTTTAACTCGAGACAGAGCAAGAGTACAAGTTGGCAAAATCTCTCGCTTTGGACTGCTCGAAATGTCACGGCAAAGACTTAAACCTTCTTTAGGCGAATCTGCACATCATGTATGTCCACGCTGTACGGGAACCGGTGTGGTTCGTGGAGTAGAGTCACTGTCACTTTCAATTTTACGTCTACTTGAAGAAGAAGCCACAAAAGATTCTACAACATCAGTTCAGGCCCAGCTCCCGGTTGAAGTTGCGACATTCTTACTAAACGAAAAGCGCAAAATAATCCATGCGATTGAAAGAAGACAAAAAGTTCAGATTTTTATAATTCCTAATCCGTACATGGAAACACCGAATTATGAAATTGTGCGCATGCGCGGTAGTGAAAAACTCGAAAAGGCGACACATGAAATCCCTGTGCAGCCTCAACTTGAAATTATTACGCCCGCTAGCGATCCACAGACACCTTTGCAAACAGAGCAAGCCGCAGTAACCTCAATTGTTGCGCCGTCTGCACCGGTGCACGTGAAGAAAGAAACTAAGGAGCCAGGTTTCTTTGCAAAGTTATGGCAGGCGCTATTTGGAAAAGAAGAAAAATCAAAGAATAACAAGAGTAAGCGTCACGCTAAGGGTCGCAAGGGCAACCGCTACGATAAACGTCAGAGAAATCAAAACAGACGTGGACGTCCAAGCAAGCGTAAAGATGAACAGTCCAACCGCTCTAATGTCCAAAAGCAAGATGGGAAACAGGAGCAAAATAGAGATCAAAATAAAGATCAACAAGGCAACAAAAACAAAGCGGATGGTCAAAGACAGAACCGTCGACGTGGAAGTAACCAGGATAGACGCAACGACAATCGCGCCAAAGATAACCGAAACAAAGGTAACCAGGCAGCAGAAACTCAAGCTGAACGCTCTCCGCGCCAATCTCGCGAAGAACGTCAGAAAGTGCAAGCTGAAGCCCGCCAAAAGAACAAACAGCGAGCTGAAAAAAGAACAACTTCTGGAAATCGTCCGGAAAGAACGACTCAACAAGAGAGAAAGTCCAATAAAAAAACAGAGTCAGTTGAAGCTGTAAAGACTGAGATAGCCTCTGATACAGAGATTACTAATCAAATAGTAAAGCCTGTTTCCAGTGAACCGGCGGCGACGACTGAAAATACGTCTCCAAAAGAAGCGACTAAACAAATTGACTCACCAGTTGATGAAACTGTAGCGGTAAAAAGTGAACAGAGTAGCTCTGGGTCAAATGACTCATTAGTCGCTAACCAGTCACCTGAAGCTGTGAAGCAAGAATCAGATGGGGTCGTAGAACAAGCTCAAGAGAAAGATGTAATAATATCGAAGGAACCTGAAAGCCCTGCTTCACAGGAACTAACAGTTCAAAACGAAAAAGTTGTTCAGCTTGAAGCTAATGACCAAGCTTTCACTGAGTCTAAAGACAGCTCTTGTGCTAGTGAAGAAGAGCCTGTTAAGCAGGAAGCAGCGGTAGTTGTAGAAATGAGAAAATCTTTTGCTCCAATGACAAAACCTGAGCCGGCGGAAGCGATTGAACCTTTAAAAATCAGTATTAATTACCCAACTTTTAATTCTGATGAAAAAGTAACGACAGATATGGCACGAAATCACAAAGACTCTAGTTACGCACCAATGACAAAGCCGTCTTTTGTTGAATAGTCTATCTCTGACAGGTAATTAATGCCTATAAAAAAGCCTCCGTATGGAGGCTTTTTTATAAACTTTTTCTAAGACTTTTATACATTCTTCAAATGCTCAATTAACCCTTCGCTCGCATCTTCTATCAAGTCAATCACCAAGTCAAAACCGCTGCTTCCACCATAATAGGGATCGGGAACTTCATCATATTCTGTCTGAGTCGAATACTCCAAAAACATTTTGATCTTGTCTACTTTCTTTCCATGTCCCGAACGCTCAGCTTGAGTTTTTAAATTGGTAAAATTTTCCGAATCCATAGCAACTATTAAATCAAATTTTTCGAAGTCACAGCTTTCAACCTGCCTTGAAATAATCGCACTCAAATCGTAACCTCGTCGTTTAGCAGCTGCAATGGCCCGTCGATCTGCATGCTCTCCCGCGTGGTAACCTATAGTTCCGGCAGAATCGATCAGAATTGAGCGTTCGATATCCGAATTTTCAAACATTTGTCTGAAAACCCCCTCAGCAGTAGGTGATCGACAAATATTACCCATGCAAACAAAAAGAACTGAATTCGCCATGTTAAATCCCTGGAATTAGCCTATATTCAATAATCAAAGAGCCTTGGCCTGCAATTATATTCGATTGAGCAATTGTAAAACAATTTCTCAATGACCAGACCTTTATAATCGCCTCCTATCGCTAAGCTTATGAAAACACGCAAACTATTCAAGAAACCTTAGCGATACCAATGAAGAAACGGTATAATTCGGCCAATTTAACGTTGCTTGGTAATGAATAAAGCAAGTTACCGACTGAACCCGTGAAATGCAGAATATTCGCCTTAAGGAGAGCATAAATGCCAGGTTTTGAAATTTTTGGGCCGGAAGAAAAACAGGAAATCGCCGATGTAATGGAAAATGGTTTTATTTTTCGATACAACTTTGATCCTGTAAGAAATGGCCGCTGGAAAGCAAAAGAAATGGAAGCCATGTTATGTGAAAAAATGGGTGTAAAATATGCGCATCTGTTATCCAGCGGTACTGCGGCTCTCCAAACTGCACTGGCAGCAGCCGGAATTGGCGCTGGTGATGAAGTGATAGTTCCTCCTTTTACCTTTGTCGCGTCTGTTGAAGCAATCATAATGGCTGGTGCAGTGCCTGTATTTGCAGAAATTGATGAAACTCTGTGTCTTTCACCAGAAGGAATCGAAGCCGCTATAACACCTAAAACAAAAGCAGTAAACCTGGTTCACATGTGTGGCTCTATGGCTAAACTGGACGAGATTAAAGCGATATGCGATAAACACAACCTTGTGCTGTTAGAGGATGCTTGCCAGGCCGTTGGTGGCTCATATAAAGGCCAGGCTCTTGGAAGTATCGGTCATGTCGGATGCTTCTCGTTTGACTCGGTAAAAACGATTACCTGTGGTGAGGGTGGCGCGGTGATAACCAACGATGACACCATCTATCAGCACTCTCACAAGTTCACCGACCACGGACACGACCACGAAGGAAATGATCGTGGAGCAGAAAGCCACCCGATAATGGGATTGAATTTTAGAATTTCAGAATTAAACGCCGCTCTTGGTTTGGCTCAACTACGTAAACTTGATGATATTATTGCGACACAACGCAAAAATAAAAGTCTAATCAAAGCTGCTATGAGCGAAATTGAAGGAGTCACCTTTAGAGAGATCCCTGATCCAGAAGGTGATTCAGCTGGCTTTTTAACATTCATGTTGCCTACTGAAGAGAAGACCATCGAAATCAATAAATGTCTTGCGAAAGAAGGTGTGGATGGATGTTTCTACTGGTATGTTAACAACTGGCACTATTTGAAAAACTGGGACCATATTCAAAACTTGCGCTCCCCTGCTCGACTGCCAATCCATTTGATTGAGGACAGACCGGACTATACTCAGGTCAATACCCCAAAATCGGATGATATTATGAGTCGAACTATTTCTATGCTGATTAAACTTTCCTGGACAGAAGAAGAAATTCAACAGCGAATTGAAAATATTAAACGGGCTTTCGCCTAAAAGCCGAGGAGTAACTTTTATGTCATTCAAAAACTTTAAAGTCGTACCCAAGCTAATCTTCGGTCGAGGTTCTTTTTCTCAACTAGATGAAGTACTGGCAGAGGAAAGAAAATCAGAAAATGATTTTGTCGTTTATGTTGTCGACAAAGTTCACCAAGGTAAAGAACTTGAAAATAGAATTCCAAAAAAAGAGCAGGACCTGACTCTCTGGGTCTATGTTGATGAAGAAGAGCCTACCACTAAGCAGGTCGATGAGTTAACCAATCAAGTTAAAGCTCACTCGAATAATAATCCGGTCAGTGTGGTTGGGATTGGTGGAGGCTCAGCAATGGATCTCGCTAAAGCGGTGTCTTTAATGCTGACCAACCCTGGTGGTTCAGCCAAATATCAGGGGTGGGATCTTATCCAAAACCCGGCGGTACACCATATCGGAATCCCGACAGTATCGGGTACCGGGGCCGAAGCTTCACGCACTGCGGTATTATGTGGACCGGAAAGAAAGCTAGGGCTCAACTCTGACTATACCGTTTTTGATCAAATCATTATGGATCCAGAACTTATTGCTTCAGTTCCTACAGATCAGTGGTTTTACACTGGAATGGACTGCTACATCCATTGTATCGAATCGCTTGAGGGCACCTATTTAAATGAGTTTTCTAAAGCTTACGGAGAAAAGTCTTTAGAACTTTGTCGTCAGGTCTTCCTTGAGGATCACCCGGAAAAAGATGACAAATTGATGATGGCTTCTTTCATGGGAGGAATGAGTATCGCTTACAGCCAGGTTGGGGCCTGCCATGCAGTTTCTTATGGATTGGGATATGTTCTGGGATACCATCACGGTATTGGCAACTGTATTGCTTTTGATGTGCTAGATGAATTCTATCCTGAAGGCGTTAAAGAGTTCCGTCAAATGCTGAAAAAGCACAATGTCACCCTACCTAAAAATATTTGTAAAGACCTTCCAGACGAGACTATTCAAAAAATGGTTAAAGTTGCCAAGAGCATGGGGCCTCTGTGGCACAATGTTTACGGAGATGGCTGGGAAGAAAAAGTAACTGACGAAATGCTAACCGAATTGTATCGTCGTATCTAAGCTAATACAATTTAACTCAGGCTGGTTTAGCAGCCTGAGTTTTACTAATTTTTTTAATTTTCAGTTTTACAATAATTCAGGTTCAAAATGAGCGTTACTCTATTAATTCCTGCACGATACGGTTCACAAAGATTTGCTGGTAAGCCATTAGCGCTAATCAAAGGTAAGCCAATGATCCAGCATGTCTATGAGAGAGCTTCACAAGCGAGTGGCATTGACAATGTCTATGTAGCTACTGATGATGAAAGAATTCAGGCAGCTGTTGAAGATTTTGGTGGTCAAGTTGTAATGACAGGAGCCGAAGCCGAATCAGGAACAGATCGAATTGACGATGCAAGCACTCAATTAGGTCTTGTGGAGGATGATCTTATTATTAATCTTCAAGGAGATCAGCCATTAGTCAATCCTGAGACTATTTCACAAATAGTTGAGCTATTCGATCGTCCGGACTGCGATTTTGAAATGGCAACCCTCGGCTACGAAATTACTGACGAATCAGAACTTGATGATCCTAAACATGTAAAAATGGTTTTTGATGACAAAGGATATGCACTTTATTTTTCCCGAGCAAAAATACCTTATGGCCGAGACACCAGTGATTACCCGGTTTATAAGCACTTGGGAATTTATGCCTATACAAAACGCTTTGTATCACGTTTTTCCAGTCTCCCTGTAGGCCGTTTAGAGTCGCTTGAGAAACTTGAGCAGCTGCGCGCATTAGAGAATGGCATGAAGATTATGACGGCAATATCAAAATATGACTCCCCTGAAGTGGACACTAAGGAAGATATAGAGATTTGCGAGTCGAAACTTGCATAACCAGGCTAGTGAAAACTAGCCATTTTCGTTCTGACAATTCCAACATAACTCAAAAGCTCCGCCATTTCTTTCCCCACATTGAGAGCATATCCAATCTTTGAGGTTCTTACTTTCAATACTCTCCAATATTTCTCTGCAAGATTCTATTTGGTTTTTATCGACCCATAATTCTACGAAAATTTGTGGAGCCTCGACAGCTCCATTCGACGCAAACTCATTTCTTAGCTCTGACGGTATTCCTTTTGATTCAAGTAGGTTCTTTATGTTATAGACGACCAATCGATTTTCATTTCTATACAGTAACTCCATTACAATAGCTCTCCTTTCTGAGTCTTACGATTAGTCTAATTCTTGTTCCACAACAATTTAACTTTCAATTAAGTTATCCAGCTCGTCTCCAGTTAGCGGTTTTCCTTCCTCTGGCAGTAATACCGGTACCCCATCATCAATTGGATAGGCGACCCTGTCGAACCGACATATCAATAATTTTTTTTCAACCAAGTGAGTTAATTTGCTATTACACATTGGACAAACAAGTATTTCTTCAAGTTTTTTATCCATTCTAATCCCTACTAGTGTTCTAATATTCGGTTAATTAACTGATGAATTATCTGCTCACCACCTTTCATTCGAATTTTGAGAAAATACCAATTTTCTTTAGCAAAAGGCAGACACTTTACTGAATCCTTTTCAGTCATTACTACAATCTCGGAGCTTATTTTATCAAAGTCTTCTGCACAAAAATCATGATGATCATCAAAGACCATCGAGTTAAAACTCGTTTTATGCTCCGCCAATGTTTTAAAAAAACGATCTGGATTCCCGATACCCGCAACCGCCGTAACTGAGTGTTCAGACAGGTTGGACAGAGTTACTTGCTCTCCCGACTTAATATGGACCAGACCAACGACCTCTATCTGCACGTTCCTTGTTGTCAGTCCAGATAGAGCTTCCTCACTTTTACCATTCACAATGACCTGATCAACTGATTTTAACCTTGAAACCGGTTCACGAAGCGGACCAAAAGGTAACATTAGCCGATTACCCAAACCTCTTTGTCCATCAACTAAGGCATATTCATACTGACGATCCATTGCATAGTGTTGCAACCCATCATCACTGATTATGAGGTCCAAGTCAGAAATTGTTTCAATTAGCTTAACTGCTTCTGAACGTTTCGGACTAATTGCGATTGGAACACCAGTTTGTCTATAAAGCATATATACTTCATCACCTACCATCTTAGCGTTATCGCTTTCATCCACAAGGTGTGGAAAGTTGTTTATCTTCGCCCCATAGCCTCGGCTGACAATACCAGCCTTTATATTTTTTTTAGCAAGTTCAGCAACAAGAAACTGGATAAATGGTGTTTTACCTGTACCACCTACTGAAATATTTCCAACAACAACAACAGGAAGTCGGCTTTTATAGTTACGAGTGATGCCGAGGATAAACATTAACCTTTTAAGCCTGGCAAACAAAGATATTAGATAACTCAAAGGCCAGAAGAACCAGCGTAGAACGTCTTTTCTATACCAAAACCTTTCGATTGAACTTGACATCGGTATTTCAACTACTCAGAAAATTGCATTGCTTGTAATTTCGCATAAACACGATTTTCTTCTAAAAGAGACCGGTGATCGCCTTGCTCCACTATTTCACCTTCCTCCATTACTATTATTTTATCTGCGCGCTCAATAGTTGAAAGCCTGTGTGCGATCACAAAGGTAGTTCGATTTTCAGTTAGTGCATCTAATGCTGCCTGTATATGTCGCTCAGATTCTGTATCAAGAGCCGAGGTTGCTTCGTCCAAAATAATAATAGGTGCGCTTTTATAAATTGCCCTTGCGATAGCTAGTCGCTGTCGTTGGCCACCGGAAAGCTTGGAACCGTTTTCTCCAATATAAGTGTCAAATCTATTGGGCATTTTTTCTACAAATTCCAGTGCATGTGCCTTTTTAGCAGCTTCTATCAAACGCTGTTCATCAATTTCTTTTTCGCCGTAGGCAATATTTGCTTTAACCGTGTCATTAAACAAAACAACCTGCTGAGAAACGTAGGCGATTTGATTCCTGAGGGAGGCCAGTTTGAACTGGTTGATATTTTTATCATCAAACTCTATAGCGCCTTCAGAGACTTCATAAAACCGGAGCAGCAAATTTGTCAATGTTGATTTACCACTTCCAGACTTGCCAACAAAAGCGACAGTTTCTCCCTGCTTTGCTTCGAAGCTAATATTTTTTAAGACAAGTTGTTCGCTCTCAGGATATTTAAAACTAACATTGCTGAAATTAATACTCTGTGAGATCGAAGATAGATCGCTAGTTCCTTCATCTTTCTCCTTCTCAAAATCCAAAATCTCAAAAATACTTTCTGCGGCAGCAATTCCTTGTTGCAATACTACGTTAACATTGGAAATTACTTTTAGCGGTTTCAGAATAAACATCATCAGAAGCATCATAGCCACGAATTCACCAGGCGTTAAACTATTCCCCTCCATTTCTATTGCTGAATAAAAAATAACCCCAGCCATGGCAAACGCAGCAATGAGTTGAATTAAAGGCACACTAACAGCTTTGGCAAGCGTCAGTTTTAATTGTTGACGGCGATTTGTCTGTGCAGCGACACTGAATCTTTTAGTTTCATAGGCTTCACCACCAAAGGTCTTCACTACTTTATATCCTTCAACTATCTCCTGTGCAGTTTGTGTTACTCCTCCCATTGCATCTTGTATATTTCTGCTGACTTTTTTGAAGCGCTTACTAGCAAATCCAACCAAAATAGCGATCACAGGCATTGATAGAAAGAATATGCTCGCCAAGCGCCAATTCGTGTAAAACATAACGCCAATTGCGCCGATAATGGATCCGCCTTCTCTAACCATTTTAGTAATAGCATCTGAACTCGCATTTGCTACTTGCTGCGTATTAAATGTTACTTTGGAAATTAACTCACCGGAGGAGTTTTTGTCGAAGAAATAACATGACAATCCAATATAATTTTCAATTAATTGTTCTCGGAGTTTTTGAACAACTGTTTGACCAACTCGGTCCATACAATAGACTGAAATAATGGAAGCAATCCCTCTGACAAATATAATTCCTACTATAAAAACAGGTGCTAATTTAAGAACTTCAACCTTACCAGCAATTAGCCCTTCATCTGTAAGTACTTCGGTCAGTGAAATAAACCAAACATCCATTGCGGCATAAAGAAGATTTCCTAAAATTGCAATGATAAAAGGCGTTTTGAGATCTCTTAAATAACTAAGCAGTCGACGATAGCTCCTGCCGTTAGATTGTTGTTTCTTATCAGTCATCGGTACTTTTCTGTGTAGCCATTTTCAGGTTGGTAACGCCTAATTGTGAAGCAGCATCCATTGCTGACACAACCGATTGATAGGGAGTGTTTTTATCACCACTGATTACGACAGGTATTTCCGGGTCATCTGCCAACAAGGGCTGTACCGCTTTCTTTAAAGTTTCAACTTGCGAGTTTACCAAACCTTTTCCATTAACAAAGAAACGCCCTTCGCGATCAACACTGATTTCTATCATTTTAGGCTCAGCCTGCATCTGCTCAGTATCGGCCTTGGGTAACTCTAACTTGATCTGAGTTTCTCTGGTAAAGGAAGTCGACACCATGAAGAAAATCAATAGTAAAAAAACGACATCAATTAAAGGCGTGAGGTTTATGGCCACATCTTGTTTTTGCTTTCGATAAAACACTTGAGCTATCCTTTTTCTCTCTCACCGTGAAGCACTTCAACCATTTTAAGCGCCTCCTGCTCCATCGCAGTCACCAACTCTTCAACTTTTCTCTCGTAGTGTCGATGAAAAATCAAAGCTGGAATACCAATCGTCAATCCCGTCGCAGTAGTAATCAATGCCTCTGAAATTCCCTTGGATAGCGCATTAGCATCTCCTGTTCCTTGAATGGTAATAACGGTAAATACATCAATCATTCCGATTACCGTTCCCAACAAGCCTAAAAGCGGTGTAATCTGTGCAATGGTACCCAATGTGTTCAGGTAGCGCTCAAGAGACAATACGGCATGGCGCCCTGCTTCCTGGATACTTTCCTTCATCGTTTCTCTGCCGTGCACGTGATTAACAAGACCGGCTGCAAGTATTTCACCTAACGGTGAGCTGGACTTAAGTAGCTTAAGCTTGCTCTTATCCAGTTGATTATTCTTAATCCAAGTCCACACCTGCGCAACGAGGTGCTTTGGAGTAATTCGGGAGCGTCTTAAGCTCCAGCCTCTTTCAACACAAATAGCTAAAGCAGCTATTGAGCAAAGAGCGATTGGGTACATCAGCCAACCACCGGCCCTGAATAATTCGAACATTATTGTAAACTTCCTATGAATTAGAAAAATTTTTCTATTTATTGTGCCTTCACCCAGTTTATTTTGTTGGGTTCAAGCTTATATTGATTGTTATCTAATCAGTCGAACGGCCATCTTATTAGATGACGGCTAACCAACGGGATATAGTCCAGTCGATTTTAGCTATGACAAGAATTATATCAAGGCATTCAATTGCTGGCCCTCTATTTTGTGATTTCTTCCCAGTTTTTCAAGGATTTAACCAGAAGTGCTGGTTTAATTGTCGCCAACTATTAACTTTTAGGCCAGAGTCTGGCGACACGCTTACCAGAAGAGCTCCATCAACATGAGTTGTCCAGACTTGACTCCCCCTTTCAATATATCGGAGAACAACTTCTTTTCTAGGGAAGTGCCATTGATTATCGTACCCGGTAGAAAATATAACATGCCGAGGTCGAAATTGATCCACAAATGCCTGAGTCGAGCTTGTTTTGCTACCGTGGTGAGGTGCAACTACAACATCCATCGCATCACCCAACTGCTTTAAAAGCGCTCTTTCGGCCTTTTCCTCGATATCTCCCGTGATTAAAATCTTTTTATCTCCAGCCTTGATGTAGAGAACGCAAGATGCATTATTGCCTATACGTTCCGGCCAGCCAAGGTGCTCCATAAAGTTGAAACTAACATTTCCCCAGCTCCAACTTGCATCTTCGCTACATAGAGTTGATGGCAATTGTCTGGATTTGACTATCTTTTCTGCCCAGGGCCTTAGCTTTTCCCCTTTAATAATCGAGTTTACCGCTAAATTTTCCACTATCTGCTTAACCCCGCCAGCATGATCGCTATCTGCATGGCTCACAATGAACTTGTCTATTCCTGTTACCCCCCTTACCTTTAAGAATGGTAGAACACTACTTTGAGCCGTTGCATAATTTTCGTTCCCCCATCCAGTATCAAATAGAACATTACCCTTCTCCGTTTCAAGGTAGACGGATAATCCCTGTCCAATATCAAAGACCGCCATTTCGAGTAAACTTTGTTCAGGTTTGCTCTCATGGACACCGATAAATATAAGAGTTAAAGGTAGTATGACTATTTTCGAAATGATCTTCTGAGGAACTAGCAAGACTAAACCAATAAGCGACGCCAAAACTAGCTGTATACCTGAAATATCTATATGTACCTGCAGAAAGGAAGCAGCATTGACCAGACTCTGAGTAAAAATGACAAAATCCATCAAAAAACTACTTACAGCGAGTACCAATACCGCAGCCGACTCCCAGACTAATGCCAGCACAAGTCCAAGATAAGTCACAGGGGTTAACACAAAACTGGTAAAAGGAATCAATATCAAGTTTGCTACTAAACTAGCAAAACTGTAGAAGCCAAAAACACTGATACTGATCGGCACTAGTCCGATAAAAAGATACCAATTGACTATAATATAGCCCTGCAATTTCCTGGTAGGCAAAGACTGGCGCTGAATAACACAGCTAATTATGAATACTGCAATAAAAGACAACCAAAACCCGGTTGAAAGAATCGCAAATGGGTGTAATGTTAAAACGATAATTATTGCTAATCCAAGTACATTGCCTAGCTTAAAGTGGCGACTTGACCAACTTGCCATAATAAAAACAGACAACATCACAAATGCCCTCTGACCAGGCAGTCCAAAGCCGCTCATACTCAACAAAAATGCAGCACCGCATAAAGACATTATCTGGCCGGCTATTTGAGCTGGCAGCCAAGTGCACAATCGACTACTAGCTCTCCATAAAAGCGAAAACAACCAGTAGCTCCATAGCGCCGCTATCCCGATATGTAATCCGGATATAGCCAATAAATGAGAGGTCCCTGACTGTCTGAATGACTCCCATTGAGCATCTGAAATATAAGATTTTTCACCCAAAGTTATTGCTAGAATGAGTCCCAGATTCTCAGATTTTTGACTCGCACGACTAATTTTTTCAAAGATATGCTGCCGAAAACCATGATAAGAGCTACTGAGACTAGGCTTCAAACTTATTTTCTTCCCACCTCTTACCGAGCCTTTGCCGGCATAACCTTGTGCCACTAGCCACTTTTCACTATCAAAGCCGCCTGGGTTATAACGCCCGTGTACCGGCCTTAACTTTAATTCCAGTGACCAGAACTGACCTGCTTTTATTTCTTCAGATGGAGGCTCTGAGTAAGCTCCCCAACCTAGCTGAAACTTTGACCTGACGGCAAAACCAACCTTTTTTCCCTCTAGTTCTGTTATGCAGAAATCAAACTTCCTATACTCTGATTGAAGGTGAGGTATTGAACAAACATATCCCAGAGCAACTGTTTTTCTAGGGGCCTGTAATAATTGTCCAGAATAGTATTTCCAAAATAAGACAGCGGCACTGGATAATAAGAGTCCGGAAATGAATATTTTGCATGCAGCAGAGCGAAGCAGATCGAAATATATCTTACGAGCACAACTCAGCTTATTAGAAAAGAGTTTCGAGTAGACGAACAAAAATATAAAGTAAAGACAGGAAAAGATACAAAGGTACTCCGCCTGCCTATGATTTTCTATAATCAGCAGCGAACAAAATCCCGCTAAATAAGCTATTCCAAGCCTAAGCATTATCTCTTCCCTGGATAATAAGGACTAGTCAAATTCTTCTACATTGACTATTAACAATTGTTTATTGCTGGCTTTTACTATATCTTGCCGCTAGATTAAATAAAACCACTTTAGATAAGTAATTATGCCGCGCAAACTCATCAAGCGCTATCTGCCAGATCCAGACGCGATAAAAGAAAATCGATTTTTAAGGGTATTCGGTAAAGTCATACACGACCCGCAACTTTGGCACCTGACACGCTATTCTGTTGGACATGCTTTTCTGGTTGGGCTTTTCTGTGCCTTTATTCCAGTACCTTTCCAGATGGTATTAGCAGCCGGTGGCGCTATTGTCTTCAGGGCCAACATAGCGATATCTATCGCTCTGGTCTGGGTTACCAATCCGCTCACTATGCCGGTAATATTCGGCTTCGCCTATTTAGTCGGCCTATGGACCCTTGGTCAGGACACCTCAAATGCTGAATTTGAATTAAGCTGGGATTGGCTTGCAGCAAATGACTTCTGGGCGCCATTTTTATGGGGCTGTTTCCTATGCGGTACGATTTGTGCCATTCTGGGCTATCTCGGTATACGACTTTTCTGGAGACTCCATATATTGAGTGCCTGGCAAGAAAGGGTAAAAAAGCGTGAAAAAGCTAAGCAAGAGGCAAATACAAATAGCAATTCATAACTCGAGATTAGGTGTACTAGTTCTATTTAAAATATTTACATACTAAAAAGCGCGCCTTAGAGGCGCGCTTTTTTGTTCAACTTGATTCAACTTGGTTATTGTTGGCTTTGAATGAAATTTTCTAACCCCATTTTATCAATCAACCCCATTTGTTGCTCTAACCAATACATATGATCTTCTTCTGTATCCGCTAGTAACTTGAGTAGAATTTCACGAGTTTGGTAATCTCTTTCCTGCTCGCATACACTAATTGCGACTTTTAAGGCATCTGCGACATGGTATTCGTAGTCCAGGTCATTTTTTAACATTTCCGGAACATCTTTTCCTATCTTCAGAGGCGTACGTTTTGATAAATCAGGTGTGGCTTCTAAAAACAACATACGATCAATCAGAAGCTGCGCGTGCTCCCTTTCTTCTTCAGCTTCGTGTGAAATACGCTCTTCAAGCTTACCCAGTCCCCAGTCTCCGTACATTCTTGCGTGAATGAAGTACTGATCAAAAGCGCTCATTTCTGATTCGAGTAGCTTTTGCAACTGCTCAATAACTTTCTGACTACCTTGCATATTTAAATATCCTATTGCGAATTCATGATATTAGATTCTTGAATTATTCTGAAATTAGCTAGACTGCCGACTGCAGATAGTTCTCAAGTCCAGTATGATCTATTAGATATTGCTGGGCTTCCAGCCAGTCAACTTGTTCTTCACACTCGTGCAATATTGACTCTAACATTTCTCGACTAATGTAATCACTCCCCTTTTCACACAACTCAATGGCTTCAACCAGTAACTTTCTTAACTCTAAATCAAAACGCATGTTACCACTCAAGATTTGCGGAACATCTTCTCCCAAATAGAGCTTTCCCAGGTCCTGTAGATTCGCCAACCCTTCTAGAAATAAAATTCGCTTAATAACTTTGTCTGAAGCTTTCATTAAATAGATAGAATAATCGTAATCTTTCTTTTTGAGGTGGTTAAACCCCCAATTTTCACTCATCCTCGAGTGTAGAAAATACTGATTGATACCTGTTAAAAGTGACTTTAGTACTTGATTTAGTTGAGAAATAATCTGCTTATCACCTTTCATTGAGTTGTCCTTTTCGTTTGCGGGATAACATTTGGTCAATTGCACTAGTATACGTGTTTTTATGACATTTGTTGATCCAAATCACTCGTTTTATTCCGAATCCGTATTGACTTAAATGAGAATGATTCCTATAATTATTCTCAAATTCAAATCCGCTTTACGAGCACCTATTTATGTACGTATGTATTTGTAACGCAGTAACTGATACGCAAATAATTGAAGCACAACAAAATGGCTTAAAAACGATGGCGCAAATTACCGAGCACCTCGGTGTAGGTAATTGCTGTGGACGTTGCGTAGAAACTGCAAAAGAAGTTCTTGCTGAGAATTCTGGGGTACGGAAGTTCATTCCCCAAATGGCAGAAAACCCGTCTTTGGTTCCAGCTTAAACTTGCCCTTCCCTCAATTTTAACCTTGATATTAGCAAATTGATTTATTTTTGCTAGACCACCGGGTTCTATCGGTGAACCTGCCCTCCACCAGTAAATGATGAATTATACAGGTTTTGAAATACACTCTTGGACTAGACACGCCGTCTCTAATTTATTACATTAGAAATATCTTATATTAATTCTGATTATTTCTTTTATGAATGAAGTCCAAAGTTGTCGTCAAAAAAGCGCTGAAGACTTAAGAGAGCATGCAGACTCAGCAACAAAGCAACTAAAAGCACTGGCAAATGTTAATCGTTTGATGATTCTTTGCATTCTTTCAGAAGGAGAGTTATCAGTCAGTGAACTTAATGAAATGATCGATCTATCTCAATCCGCTCTTTCCCAACACCTTTCCAAACTAAGAGCCGATGATCTGGTCAATACACGCAGAGAGTCTCAAACAATTTATTACTCTCTAAAGGAAGGGGTAGCAAAGAATATTATTAATACCCTCCACGATTTTTATTGTGCCGGATAAAACAACATTTTAACCGGCTCCAATGATTAAAAACCGAGAGCTTGTTCTTTCTCACTCTTAAGTCCAAATACCTTTTTCATCACGATTGCTGCCGGACAAAAACCGGTAAAAGCACTTTGAAAGAGGTTTGCTCCGATAAAAGCCGTAAACCAGATAAACATTGAGTGAACAACTAAGGTCAACACAACTGACAGCAATACCATAAAACCAGCAAATGCTAGTACCGCTCTTTCTACCGACATAATCAATCTCCCCATCGTTTACAATCAGTCACTAAAAACTGTAATGGACTCTAAAAAACAAATTAGAATTATCCTTCATTTGGGCAAGGAAAGTTTCATCCCTTTTTCCTTTTAATAAATTGACTCCAAAAGCTGTGCGCCAACTATCACTAATCTTGTATGTTGAGCTATAACGTAAATAATGATCCTCATCACTAGGAGAATAAAAAAACATTAATGAATTCACCAGACGCTGTTGCAGAGCTAAATGAGTTAAACGCATTGTTACTACTGTACGGTTTTCTTCAGGTAAGACCTGGCTACTCGGCGCATTACTCAATAATGACTGGTAATCTCCGGTCTTCTCCAGATAGAATTGTGTCGCCAAAGAAATATCGTTTGCAATTTCAGTTTCGTAGCCAACTAAAAATCTAAGTTGATCATTTGGAATAAGTGCATTGGTCCCATCAGGATCTTCCTTGCTGTTATAGTAAGAAATCTCTGCGTTAAACAATCCACCAAATGCAGGCAATCTTAGACTTGCACCCAGAGAATCCATCTCGGCATAACCGAACCCTTTAACGGTATATTTTGTTGGTGATTTAAAGAATCCCTGATAATAGTAAAGGCTCCATTCGATTCCACCAGAAGTAGTAAAAACTCTCGCGGATAGCTCTGGCTCGTCGGGAACAAGACTTACAATCTCAGGCTGCGGCTGGATAATTCCTGAACCTGGTATATAAAATGAATACCTCTCACCGTTGGGCGTAATATCGGGAGCAAACTCCGGCAAATATGCAATTTCAAAATTAACAAGTCCATAATAGCTAAGCCGAATAGCATCCACCTCTGGTTTTAACTGATAGTCTTCTCGACCATTGAAAAACGAACGCCAATCCTTGGCCATCAGGTCGTTTAAAAAAAGTAAGTCCGCAGTTCCCCAGGTTATTACCTGTCTTCCAACTTTAGCTTCCCAGTTTTTTCCGAGTCTTTTGTACAAAGAAAAACGAGTTATTTTTAGCTCTTCTTTATTGAATTTATCTGACAAACCTTCAATTTCTGTCTCTAATTTGAAACTACTACCAGCATAGTCAAGTTTTGAACGCCACCTGAATTCATCTAAAGTTGAGTCATTAATATTAGCTGCAGAAGATTTCAATAGCCCTCCATAGCTATAATCAACTTTGTTCGACCAAAACCAGGGAGAGGTTTCTCCCCACTCTTCTTCGCTCCAGCTATCGCTCCATTCATCTTCTTCCGCAGAATGAACATTCATCGATACAATGATACTGAAAATAAGCAACAAGGTTTTCAACAGTTAGCGCCTCCAGCCCGACACATAAATCTTAATTAAAATCTAGCCATTTTTTTGGAGGGTTTCTTAAAGCACTTTCCGTGAATACGTCCTCATCAATGCCAAGATCATAAGTCATTTTCTTAAACTCCATCAGCGTATAGGAACCGTCAGTCAAGTTACTTACTTTCGCTCGCACAACGGTTGGAATTCCCTGGACATTTATTGTTTCAACGGCTTCAATTAAGCGAGTTGCTTTGTTGCTAGCATCAAAGTATTGGATCTTGACCGGTAAAAAAGTTTTTTTATCTATCCAGGTCAAATAATACGAAAACTCAACAGATGTGGGTTCCTTTGGCGTATGACGCATCTGATAAAATGCTTCACTTTCCATTACAAGTTCATGTTTATCCTCATCAGGAGAACGCCCTGAAACATCTTCGTAAAAGTAGTGTGCACCAACAAAACTTGTTCTCTTATCTCCCGCAGAAATGCGTTTAACCAGGTCCAGAGCAGGTAAATAAAGCCAACGGTCATCCTGCGAACCTGGTTTTTTATGCACCATAAAAACGGTACCGGCCACATCTGTGGGACGAGAAAACACAACTAGAAATTTTTGCTTTCCTCCCTCTTCGACATCTTTTCTTAATATAGTGAACTGTCGAAGTTGAGTTCTTCCGTTCGCGTCGACAATTTTCATTCGAGCCATCGTCCTACCGTCATTACCACCGTAATAAGAAGCAAGCGAAGCTTTGACAACAATTTCATCCGCAGTAAGTTCGTCATCATTGATGTTTTTCGCAAACAATATGGGACTGCTAATACAGCCAACTAACACCAGTAAAAACTTAAGGCTAGATAGGTATTTTAGAGTAGAAATTTTCTGACTAGTCATTTTCGTCTCCTTAGACAAATCAAGAAGCTTTTGTTTTAAACAAAAAAACTTTCAGCAAGTTAAAACTCGCAGGAAGAACGATAATAGTAACCATCGCAGAAACAGCCATTATGGTAGCTAAAAATGCTCCGACCGTAATATAGGGAACTAAAGGCGCTAAAAGAAGAGGAGTGAATCCCAAAGCAATAACTAGTGCATTACGACTTATTGCGGTTGCTGGTTCCTTAAACATTAGACTTAGAGTTTCATTCCAGCTACCCGTCTGCTGATAATAGGTACGGGTTCTTTCGATAAAATGAATTGCAAAGTCGACTGATAACCCGAGAGTCAAAGCAGATAGAACAGCAATCGGCATATCATAATACTTTCCTGTCCAACCAATCATTCCGTACATAAAGACGATGGTGATCGATAAAGGAAGCATAGCGAGAAGACCATATATCACAGATCGAAATAGGAATATCATCATTACCAATACAATAACAAACGCACTCATTAAGCTGTCTGCCATGCCGCTTACCATTTTATCTTGCCATATCAAATTCAAGTAAGCTTTCCCCGCCCAGTTTACTGAAACTCCGGATGGTAAGGGGTGGTCAACAATATATTGGTTTACCGTTTCAACAACTTGCGCCATGTGCTGATTATCGCCACTGGTAAGCTGCAGCCAGACTAACGAGCTTGTGTAATCAGGTGTCACAAAATGCCATAAATCTTGTGGTCGATGTGAGGACTGAAATTGCAACAAAGTTTGAGCTACTGCAGCCTGGCTATCAGGAATAATAAAATCTCTATCATCACCACTTCTTAATTCACGATTTACAGTCTTTATCAAATCAACTACAGAGTTAGATTTACCAACATACCCGGATGTCAAAAGATAAGCTTGTAGTTTTTCAATATAGGCCAACATTTCGGGTTCAGTAAACTTTTTTAGGCCAACTATAGCTTTCTCCGACTCCAGAATAATTTTTTCCAAAATATGCATTTCTTTTTCAGTTGCTTCAAATGCAAGGTCATCTGCAACAGCTAATACTTGATGAGGCGAAACTAAAATATTTTTAAGAACTTCATTCAACCTTTTCACAGTTTCTGTATCCAACGAAGTCGAATTAGCCAGCTGTTTAATTGATTCCGACCAACTTTCCTGTAACCGTTTTTTCTCCTCGAAATCAAAAACCAGATGAGCATCATAGGTTCCGGCAAAATGCTGATTCAATATTCGATCCGCTATTCGTATTTCATGATTTTGTTTGAACCAGCGTACCGGGTTGTCATTTATCTGTATCTTAAAAATCCCATAAACAGAAACGATTACCGTCACTGAGCAGAACAATACAATCAGCTTACTATTCTTAACACTAAATCGTCCCCATGACGGAAGGGTTTTAGCAATTAAGCTTTTTGACTCATTGCCACTGTGCAGCTTGCTCTGCATATTGACTAACGCCGATTCGCTCATACGAGAAACATACGCAGGTACAAAGAAAATGGTAACTAAAAAAGCCAACAATATTCCACATCCAACAAATACTCCGAAGATTTGTACAGGAGGAATAGGCGTTATTGCCAACGAGAAGAAGCCAGCAGCTGAAGTTACCGATGTAAAGAGCATTGGTTGGAAAAGGTGTCCGGTCACTTCTCGAATAACCTTTTCTGCTCTCTCGCCAGGCTTGTACCGGTCCGCAAATTCAGACATAACATGAACCGAGTCTACTACTGCAATAGGCATAAGGAATATAGGAATCATTGAGCTCATTATATGGACTGTATAACCCAATCCAATCATCGCGCCCATAATGATAATTACACAAGACATTGCGACAACCATCGGCGCTGCGACTAAAGATGCACTTCTAAAGAAATAAAGCATTAATAGATAGATAACTGCAGCGGCTAGAGGTGCTGAAATCCCCATTTGAACAAACATTTCAAAACCGAAGGTGTCCTCAGCGACTGGTAAACCGGTTATGTAATAGTCATTTGAATTAGAGAGCTTTGCTACCTCTCCTCGTATGTCCTGAGCAATACGGTAACTTTCGTTTTTATCCAATATTGGTACATAAATAGTTGCCGCTTTCTGATCTCCGGAGACCAGACTGTTGACGACAAAAGGTAGTCGTAATGACTTATTACCGATGCTTTGTGCTTGCGATTCAGACACAGGCTCTTCTGGCATCATCCACTCAAAGCGAATAGTCCCTTGATCAGCTTGCTCTATATTATCAATCGTAGAAAGGCTATTAACATCTTCAGTTTTTACCCCTTCTAACTTCAATATTGAGTCGCTTAATCGCTTTAGGTCCGCTAGCGATTTCTGGTTGAAGATACTTTTTTGCTCCCTGGCAACTGCCCCGACAACAATGATATCGCTTAGCATAAAGTCACTTTTAACCTGGTTATGAAAAACTCTTGCAGGCTCATCTGGTGACAACATATTTTCAGGATCAGTATCGACTTCAATATTTACGATAAGTGCGCCCGCGGCTATAGTGAGCACAAGGAGTAGCCAATATACCAATACCGGTCTGGATAGGGAGAAATTAATCAGTCTTTCTGACATTCGAGAAATAGTTCCAGTCACTTTTAATTGTTTAATATAATATTCAATCGACATTATATTAGCAATAGCTAATTTAAAAAATCCTAATAGAATATTAATATAAACTCTGGTAAATATATTGAAGAAACTTAATTACAACAGGTAGTCCGGTCATATGAAAACACCAATAGATCTGGTTAAAACGGCAAGAAGTGAAATAAAAGAGATAGAAAACAAAGACCTGTGCAGCGCAATCGATAACAAAGCATTGTTAATTGATGTTCGCGAAGGCGAGGAATACAGCCAGGGTTTTATTTCGCATGCTATCAATATTCCGCGTGGATTGATCGAGTTCGCAATTTTCGAACACCCAAAGGTTAAACCTCTCCTATGTGACAATATATCCGAAACCCCCATTTACCTCTATTGCAAAAGCGGTGGACGTTCTGCTTTAGCGGCTCAATCCCTGAACAAACTCGGATTTAACAAGGTTTTCTCCCTAAAAGGAGGCATCATGGGTTGGGAAGCGGAAGGATATCAGATTTCGAAAGAAGAAAATTATCACTACTAAGTTTGCGCGAAGTCGACAAGAAGTTGATTTTTTTACTGTTTTTGTCGACATAAAGGAAATATTACATATTTTATCTAGTTTCTTTTTAGTTCGCTGTGTATGGTAGAAACGCTTTATATAAATAGAATTAGATAATTTAACTTAAGGGGAATAACTTCATGAAGTTTGAAAAGCTTTTAATTGCTTCGGTTGTCTCTACCCTCCTTTTAGGATGTGGTAGCAATGATGACAAAGCAGCTAGCACTGCCAGCAAAAAAGATGAACAAAATGTGTCAGTTACTAGTGATACTAGCGACAAAAATAGTAATGCAGATTTGATATCTAACACAAATACCCTGCTAGCGGAATGGACAGGTCCTTTTCAAGGTGTCCCAGCATTTGACAAAGTAAAGCTGGAGGATTTAAAACCGGCACTGGAAATCGCCATGAAGGAAAACCTGGCGCAAATTGAAACAGTCGCCAACAACCCTGAATCACCAACTTTTGAAAACACAATTGTTGAAATGGAAAAAGCTGGTGAGTCATTAAACCGTATCTTTACTTTCTGGGGTATATGGAGCAATAACCGTTCCTCACCAGAATTTAGAGCGATTCAAGCAGAGATGGCGCCCAAATTATCAGCCTTTGTTTCACAAATTAATCAAAATGAAAAACTCTTTAAACGAGTTCAAGCTGTTTATCAGAGTGATGAAGTCAAGTCCTTGAGACCAGATCAGCAGCGACTGGTTCTATTGACCTATAATGGATTTGCCCGAAACGGCGCAACCCTCGATGGAGAAGCAAAACAGCGCTACGCCGATATCAACCAGCGATTGGCCGAACTTCATACCAAATTTGCTAATAACGTGTTAGCTGATGAAGAAAATTATGTTCTTTATCTAAACCAGGAGCAAATAGGAGGGTTACCAGACTCTATAGTGAAGGCGGCAGCAGCAGCGGCCAAAGAACGAGGCAAGGAAGGTCAATTTGCAATAACAAATACCCGCTCTTCAATGGATCCATTCCTTACCTACTCTACCGAAAGAGAACTTCGCAAGAAAGTGTGGGAAACATATTATAACCGCGGTGACAACGGTGATGAATATGATAATAATGCGCTAATAGCAGAGATTCTTAAGCTCAGACATGAACGAGTCAACCTGCTCGGCTACAAAAATTATGCTTCCTGGCGCCTCGAAGATCGCATGGCCAAAAAGCCTGAAAATGCGATCAAACTAATGGAACAAGTTTGGCCTGCAGCAATTGCGAGAGTTAAGCAGGAAGTTTCAGATATGCAGGCAATCGCTACTCAGGAAGGTATGGAAGACAATATTAAGCCTTGGGACTACCGCTTCTATGCGGAAAAAGTTCGTAAAGCAAAATATTCACTTGATTCTGACGAAGTCAAACAATATTTGCAGCTGGATAAGCTTCGAGAAGCTATGTTCTATGTGGCCGGTCGTTTATTCAACTTCAAATTCACCCCTGTAAAAGAAGGCAGTGTTCCTGTATTTCACGAAGATGTGAAAGTTTGGGAGGTAACCGACTTAACTTCAGGAGAGCATGTTGGCTTATGGTATCTTGATCCTTTTGCACGCCAGGGAAAACGTTCTGGCGCATGGGCAACCAGTTATCGTAGCCATACTACTTTTCAGGGTAAGAAGAACGTCCTGGCATCAAACAACTCAAACTTTATTAAAGGTGAGCCTGGTGAGCCCGTGCTCATTTCCTGGGATGATGCAGAAACATTCTTCCATGAGTTCGGACATGCCCTGCACGCACTTTCGTCAAGAGTCGCCTATCCAACCCTAAATGACGGGGTAAGGGACTATACCGAGTTTCAATCCCAGCTTTTAGAGAGATGGTTATCCACTGATGAGGTCATTAATCAGTACCTTACTCATTATCAAACAGGTAAGCCTATGCCTGCAGAACTGGTAGCCAAAATAAAGAATGCATCAACTTTCAATGAAGGCTTTAAGACAACAGAGTATTTAGCTTCTGCATTAATCGATATGAAGCTTCATACTATGGACCCTGAAGGTATAGACCCAGACAAATTCGAGCGAGACACTCTTACCGCGATGAACATGCCATCAGAGATAGTGATGCGCCATAGAACACCACATTTTAGTCATATTTTCTCGGGCGAAGGCTACTCTGCAGGCTATTATGGATACATGTGGGCTGAAGTCCTGACCTCTGATGCTGCTGAAGCTTTCTCTGAAGCCCCTGGCGGTTTCTACGATAAAGACGTCGCAGCAAAACTTGTCGAGCACTTATTTAGTGTACGTAACGCAGTCGATCCTGCAGAAGCCTATCGAGCTTTCAGAGGAAGAGATGCAAAAGTTGAGGCACTAATGAGAGATCGAGGTTTTCCAGTTACAAAATAAAAGCTAGAGCCTTGTCACTAATAGAGGTAGCTCTTTTTATGAGCTACCTTTTTTATAGCGCCCGAATTAGTACACTCGACCGTCAGTCATCTCGGGTCTGTAAACCTCTAATCCAGGCTTTTTCATATTCATCGGTCTTCTTTACCTTTTCCATCGCCTCATTGAATCTTTTAACGTACTCGAGTGAAACATTTTTTTTACTAAACAGGAATGAAATCTCTCCCGTATAAAACTCGAAAGGCATCCCTTTAACCAATTCCTGTACTTTCCTATCTCTTAAAGTAAAACCGGCTACCATTGAGTCTTCAAGAAAACCATCAACTTTATCATTAAGTAATTTTTCGTAATTTTTAAAATTACTATCTACATAGCTAAATTGAGACTTGAATCTCGGCTGTATTTTAAGCTCTTCAATTTTGTTGTTATACAAATATCCTCGCGTTAACCCTATTCTGAAACCACCTTCCAGCATTGTTTCAAGATCCATCTCTATGTATTTGAGGTAATCTGATTTCCTGACATAAAGGGTATAAGACTCCCTGCGATAGGCATCAGAAAAAATGCCATATTCTTTTCTTTCATCACTGACAGTCATGTCAGCCATAAAATCAATGTTTCCTTGCTTCAAATCCCCAAGAAGTGTATGCCAGGTACCATTCCTGAATTTAATCCTACAGCCACTCTTACTGACAATCGCTTTGACTAAATCAATTTGAAGGCCTGTGACCTTGCCATCTTCTCCCCAATATTGGTATGGCTTTACCACATCCCACCCAAAAACTAATTCACATTGTCCATCTGCCACCATCTCGCTAGCTGTAACCACAGCCGATTGCATAGACATCAATGGTAACCAGACCACTACCAATAGTGTACGTACAACACTAGACAATCTTGTCATTAAAGCCTCAATAGCTGCAGTCATCCCTTCTATGCCTTGGTAAATATCTCTCTAAATAATATTAGCCAAGTATTTGATAATTGCAGCCGTGTTAATAAATATCCACAAAAAAACAACTTCGCCGACCTCTTCAAATCCCCTTTCAATCCACGACAATGCGAGGTAACATGCCGCATGCTTTGTAATAGCGGATTAAAATTATAAATTAAACCGCTAAATTGATTAATAACACAAGGAAAAACTCCTATGGTAATTAAGCCAAAAGTCAGAGGTTTTATCTGTACAAATGCTCACCCTTCAGGGTGCGCTGCTAGCGTAGAAGAGCAAATAAAATACGTTAAAAATCAAGGACCTATTGAAAACGGGCCTAAAAACGTTCTGGTTATTGGATGTTCCACTGGTTATGGACTTGCGTCTCGAATTGTATCGGCTTTTGGTGCTGGCTCGAAAACTCTGGGCGTTTGTTTCGAAAAGGAACCAAGTGAGCGTAAAACAGGAACTGCAGGATGGTACAATACCGCAGCTTTTCATAAAGAAGCTGAAAAGGCAGGTCTTTATTACAACACAATAAACGGAGACGCTTTTTCTCACCAGATTAAAGCCGATGTAATCGACCTTATTAAGAAAGATTTAGGTCAGGTAGACCTGGTAATATATAGCCTTGCCTCTCCCAGACGAACCGACCCGGATACAGGAGAAACTTACATTTCAAGCTTGAAGCCCGTTGGTGATACCTATACAACTAAAACCTTCGATACCAGTAAACAGATTGTTCACGAAATAACACTTGAACCTGCAACAGAAGACGAAATTAACAATACAGTCAAGGTAATGGGTGGAGAAGACTGGGAGCTATGGATGAAGGCTCTAAACGAAGCTGGAGTTTTAGCAGAAAATGCAAAAACTACTGCTTACACCTATATAGGTAAAGAATTAACATGGCCAATTTATGGGCACGCAACTATCGGCAAAGCCAAAGAAGACCTTGACAGAGCTTCTGCCGCGATTAATGAAAATTACAAGAACATTAACCTCAAAGCATACGTGACTTCATTAAAAGCAGTAGTCACTCAGGCTAGTTCAGCGATTCCAGTGATGCCTCTATACATTTCCCTTATGTATCAGGTTATGAAAGATGAAGGCTGTCATGAAGGAGTCATTGAACAGATAGATGGTCTTTTCCGCAAGCTGTTACTTACTGAGAACCCTGTGACAGATGAAGTTAACCGTTTGCGAATGGACACTGTAGAAACTCGCGATGAAATCCAGGATAAGATCAAGGCTATCTGGCCTAAAGTTACTACCGAAAACTTCCCTGAATTAGGTGACTATGCAGGTTATCACGAGGATTTTCTAAAACTCTTTGGCTTCGCCTTTGACTCTGTTGATTATGACCAGGACGTAAGCCCATTAGCAGACTGGTAGATTTAACTACCTTGTCATCTCCAAAGGCGACCATACTGGTCGCCTTTTTTATTCCTCGGGAATTTCCAACATATAACCCAGAGTTACAATAATCATATTTTAAGTAATAATAAAATCCTAAAGCCACAAATGTTTAATAAGTAGTTGAAAACACTGATAGTATTTAACTAATAACTATACAGGTGTTGTCGTGGCAATTTCGGTCGGTTTCGAAAATACAAGTTTGACTGGCTCAGTCGGAGGTTTGCAACCGAGAATATCCGGCGCTTTAACAACTGAGCCAGAAACAGGCAGTTCGACTCAAAACATACAGATTAATACCACTGGCCCAGTGAATCTATTGAAGCCTGAGCCGCTGGTATCAGTCAACCAGGACGACTTTATACAGGCACCCTTTGTTGATATTACACAAGAGGTGAATGATTTACGACAACCGGATATAACTGAAGCGAATTTCTCCCAGAAAAGGAATGAAACAAGCAGTTTAATTGCGAATGTTGATCAACAGCAACGTAGCGTTCGACAACAAAAGAAACAGTTAACTGAAGAGCAGCAAAGTATAGAAAAGGAAATTCTACAACTGGAAAAACGCGAGTCAGAATTAGCTTTAAAAAAATTGAAATTAAGGCAACAGGCAAGTGTTGGTAGCTTAATTAACACTAGCGCTTAAGATTAATATTGTTAAATAGTTTAACCGAAACAACATTCATTATAGGAGGCAATAATGGCGATTAATATATCACCAACCAGTCAAAACCTTAACGCCCCGAGGCCAACCAATAATGATCAACAACAAGTTGAACAAAACTTACAGCAGAGTCAAGTTAACGAGAGTCAGACGACCAACGAAACACTCAACAACTCAACAGAAACCGTTGCAGCAAACTCTGAATCAAGTGAAACTAACAATCAGGTAAGAAATGAGTCAAGAGAGCAGCAGACCCAACAACCTCAAAATGCAAACGCTGACGATACTCTGGGAAGCCAACTGGATATTAATGTTTAGTTAGATGACAAACTATGTAACGCTAGCCGTATATAATTGCGGTTAGCAACTTTTCCTCAACTGGCTCTATTAAGCCTGTTATTGTTTATGATATTCATCGATGCTTACTATCTGAGCGACTTCAAATTAAAACTCACTTGTTCGACAAGTAAATTAATAGACTTGGTGACTTTTTTATTTGCTTCTTCGCTTTGATAAAGCTGACTCCAGTTTTCCTCCCATACTTTTTTCAGAGCCAACGCTTTCTCCTTTATCTCTTTTGTAGTCGTTTTGGAAAGCGAAACTATCAAATTCACTCTCACCCAACCTTGAATAGCGTCATCATCTTTAAAGTTTGATGCATAGGTCGCTCGATCGACAGTCAATTGCAAATGTGCAGCTTCTCGCATGATTTCGAAACCTGCCGCTCTATGATTCCTATTGTCTTCACTATGTTCATTTCTCCATGAGTTATAGCTCAAAGCTGCAATAGCTACAGCTAGACTGATAACAGCCAAAAGATTTCGATCCACTAATTGAAGTAATCTATTTTTGGGGCTCATGAATTCGCTTAGTTGACTCAGGCATAACCAAAGATTAGCATTTTTTCTGACATTAATAAAAAAGGGAGCTACGCTCCCTTTTTATGGCTTCAAATTTATTTATTTAGAAGTAGACGGTTTAGTCTTTGCGTAAAAGAAGCAGGATCATCTAAATGACCACTATCTGCAAGAACAGCCTGGTCAAATAACAATGCAACCCAGTCCTCAAATTCTGATTGCTCCATTTCCTGGGCCAACTGCTTTACCAATTTATGCTCGATGTTGATTTCAAACACAGGCTTCGAATCGGGCGCTGGTTGTCCTGCAGCTTTAAGCATCCTGGCCATTTGCAAACTCATTCCATCTTTACCTGCGACCACACAAGCAGGAGACTCATGTAGTCTGGAAGAAACTTTAACATCTTCCACCTTGTCTCCAAGGTATTCTTTCATTTTGTCTATCAAATCTGAATTGTCTTTGTTCGCTTGTTCTGCAGCTTTTTTATCTTCTTCCGTTTCAAGGCCACCAAGATCAAGCTCACCATGGGTTACTGCTTGTAGTTTCTTATCCTTAAACTCCGTTAAATGACCCATAGCCCACTCGTCAATTCTGTCTGAAAGAAGTAAGACTTCAATTCCTTTCTTACGGTAAATTTCCAGATGAGGACTATTCTTGGCTGTTGCAAAGTTATCAGCTACCAGATAGTAAATTTTATCCTGTTCAGGCTTCATACGCTCGATATAATCATCCAAGGATACAGTTTGAGAATCGTTATTATCGTTGGTTGAAGCAAAGCGCATCAAACCTGCAATCTTTTCCCTGTTCGCAAAATCTTCTGCCAGACCTTCCTTTAAAACACTTCCAAACTCATTCCAAAAACCTTGGTAATCTTCCTTCTGGCTTCTAGCCATTTTCTCCAACATGCTAAGCACTCGTTTAACACATGCATTTTTTAAAGATTGAGTAACACCACTGTCTTGCAAAATCTCTCGAGAAACATTTAGTGGCAGATCATTGCTATCTAGTACACCTCTTACCATTCGAAGATAAACCGGCAAGAACTGTTCAGCATCATCCATAATAAACACACGTTGTACATAGAGCTTGACACCTCGAGGCTTTTCTCGATTCCAAAGGTCGAAAGGCGCCTTTTTCGGCAAGTAAAGTAAGCTAGTGTACTCTTGTTTACCTTCTACCTTATTGTGTGCCCAGGTCAATGGTTCGCTGAAGTCATGAGAAATATGCTTGTAAAACTCCTTGTATTCCTCATCTTTAATATCAGACTTTGGACGAGTCCATAAAGCGGTCGCTTTATTGACTACTTCAAATTCTGGAACGACAATTTCATCCTCTTCTTTCTTTTCTTCTTCCGGCATTCCCATATTCACTTTTTCCATTTCTACCGGAAGCGAAATGTGATCGGAGTACTTGGAAATAACAGAGCGTAAGCGCCATGGTTCTAGAAACTCTTTCTCGTCATCCTTCAAATGAAGAATGATTTCAGTCCCACGCTCGGGCTTTTCGATACCTTCAACAGTAAACTCTCCTTCTCCTTTTGAGCGCCAGCTAACGCCATCATCAGCTTTTAAGCCGGCACGACGAGTTCTAACTTCGACTTCATCGGCTACGATAAAAGCAGAATAAAATCCTACACCAAACTGTCCGATTAGATTGCTATCCGACTGTTGTTCTTTACTTAGGCTTTTTAAAAACTCAGCAGTGCCCGAGCGAGCAATGGTACCCAGATTTGACATGACTTCATCATGACTCATTCCAATACCATTGTCAGAAATAGTAAGAGTACCGGCATCCTTATCTGAGGTAATGCGGATCTTCAATTCACTGTCATTTTCAAAATAATCATCATGAGACAAGGCTTCAAAGCGCAGCTTATCTGCAGCGTCAGCAGCATTTGAAACGAGCTCTCTTAAAAATATTTCCTTATTGCTATATAGAGAGTGGATCATCAAATGAAGTAGTTGCTTTACTTCAGTTTGAAAACTATGGGTTTCTTTTGTCACAGTTTCAGACATGGCTTCTTCCTATCAAATTTTGACCAATTAATAAATTTTCGTTAAAAACGACCGAATAATGCTCCTGTATAGTCGCCTCAGAAGCAAACTACAGGACAAAAATTACTTATTGACCTAACAATTGGGTTACATCTTGCCCTTTTCAAGGTTAAAATTTACTAAAAATTATAAAACTTTTATAAACCATCTAGTAACGACTAAATATTAACCAAGCTTGCTAACCGAATTAGTCAAACGGAGTCTATTTTGAAACGTCGCACCAAAATTGTCACTACATTAGGTCCTGCCACCGATAACGAAAACGCGCTGCGCGAGTTGTTTATAGCCGGGGCAAATGTGGTAAGAATGAACTTTTCACACGGCTCTGCGGATGACCACTTAAAAAGAACTGAGATGGTTCGACGAGTGGCGAAAGAAATTGGCCATAACGTCGCCATCCTGGGCGATCTACAGGGGCCTAAAATCAGGATAGCGCGCTTTAAAAACACCAAAGTCGAGGTAAAACAGGGCCAGCCGTTTGTGTTCGACGGTAAGCTGGAGAATGACGCTGGAAATGAAAAACAGGTAGGCATAGATTATAAGGAACTCCCGAACGACTGCAAAGTTGGGGATATTCTGCTACTTGACGATGGACGGCTCGAATTTGAAGTTACAGCGATTGATGGCAGCAAGGTGATTACTGAAGTTATCATTGGCGGACAGCTTTCTAATAATAAAGGAATTAACCTTAAGGGCGGTGGACTGTCAGCACCGGCGTTAACGAATAAAGATATGGAAGATATTAAGTTAGCAGCCCAAATGGGGGTCGACTATTTAGCGGTCTCCTTTCCAAGAACAGCAGAAGATATACGTTTCGCCGAAAAATTAGCGCGAGCCGCTGGCAGTAACGCAGGAATCGTTGCAAAAATAGAAAGAGCAGAAACAGTATCATGCGATGAAACTTTAGATGAAATAATCAAGGCATCATCGGCTGTAATGGTTGCTCGAGGCGATCTGGGCGTAGAAATCGGTGACGCTGAATTAATTGGCGTACAGAAAAAAATAATTCAAAGAGCCAGAGCTTTAGATAGAGCAGTAATAACTGCAACCCAAATGATGGAGTCAATGATAACCAACGCAATTCCTACTCGAGCCGAAGTATTTGACGTAGCTAATGCCGTACTTGACGGTACTGACGCAGTGATGCTCTCTGCTGAAACCGCAATGGGTGAACACCCGATAAGGGTTGTAGAAGCAATGTCGCGAGTCTGCATTGGCGCAGAACGCCAGAAGTCTACTCAAATTTCTGGCCACCGGGTCGAGCTTCAGTGGACTGAAATCGATGAAACAATTGCTATGGCTGCAATGTTTGCTGCAAACCACCTTTCCGATATTAAAGCCATCGTTTGCTTAACCGAATCAGGCTCTACCCCGCTTCTTATGTCTCGTATAAGGAGTGGTATGCCTATCTATGCACTCACTCGCTTAAAAGAAACCAAACGAAAAATGGCTCTATATAGAGGTGTTGAAGCAATCAGCTTCGACCCTACGGTGTTAGCTCGACATGATGTTAATCGTCTGGCGGTCGATGAATTAGTTAAACGTGATGTGGTTAAAGAAGGTGATTTAATACTGCTCACCAAAGGCGACCACATGGGGATTCTTGGGGGAACCAACGCTTTAAAAATACTCAAGGTCGGTAAAATAGTTTAGACCCTGCTCTATATTTCTATAGTAACTGCGATTAACTATCTCTTTGAGATATTTTTGAGCAAAGTCTAAGCATTTTTAGCTATTCACTCTTTTGTCTAAACCACTTATACTCAACCCTAAGTGGTTTAGCATTTATAGAAGAATAGAACAAAAAATGGCCAGTTATCTAATCATTTCCGCAATTGCCCCAAATACACCAGGCATAGCACATGAGGTGACCTCATTGGTGACTTATTGCGGCTGCAATATTATTGAAAGCAAAATGAAAGCGATGGGAAATACTTTTAGCCTGGTTTTGATGGCTGAAGGAGAGTGGAACGCGGTTGCAAAGCTCGAGCATATTCTCCCCCAAAAGGCTTCGGCTTTGGGAATGACCACAATGATGCAAAGAACCGATAAGGCAGAGTCCAAACAAGAACTCCCCTATCGAATTAAAATAATCGCATTAGACAATCCAGGAATCACCAAAGAAATCACTAATTTTTTTGCAAAATTGAACATTAATATTCAAGAGATGAGTTGCAATACCTATCCTGCTCAGCAGACAGGAGCAATGATTGGCGCTATAAAATTGACTATAGGGATAAACACCGATCAATCTGTATCCAAAATAAAAGACAAATTCAATGACTTCTGTGCAACAACAAATTTAGATGGGACTATGGATCCTATCGCACAATAATCTATACTTAAATTAAACGAGGGATATCATCACCAATGAAAATCGGCTCAAAACTGCCTAACCTGGTTGTCGAGGCAACCGGGGAACAAAAAATAAACTTATCTAAACTAAAAGGCAATAACGTTATTGTCTACTTTTACCCCAAAGACAGCACCCCTGGCTGCACTACGGAAGGTCAAAACTTCAGAGACCTGTATAAAGAGTTCGTTGACATGGACTGCTTAATTTTCGGAGTTTCCAGAGATTCAATTAAATCTCATGAGAGATTTAAAGAAAAACAGGAATTCCCGTTTGACCTTCTTTCAGATCCAGAAGAAAAACTGTGTAAAAAGTTTGATGTGATCAAGCTGAAAAAACTTTACGGAAAGGAGTATCTCGGAGTAGATAGAAGCACTTTTTTGTTCGATAAAACCGGCAAGCTGACAAATGAATGGAGGAAAGTACGCGTCAAAGGCCACGTAGACGAGGTTTTAGAGGCTGTAAGGCAATTGTAAGACCTCATATTCTTAACAAAGAGGCATAGGCGAATGCTGAATTAAAGTTTCAGGTTCGTCTTAAATTACCTCTTCCTTGAAAATAAGGAATACTCGATGCCAAGATTGAAGTTTTCTGGTTCTCGCCTATTTGTGTTAGACACAAACGTATTACTTCACGATCCAACTTCTATATTTCGATTCGCTGAACACAATGTCTACATACCGATGGTTGTTCTCGAAGAGCTCGACAATGGCAAAAAAGGTATGTCAGAAGTCGCACGCAATGCACGTCAGGTAAGTCGCTATTTTGATACCTTAATGGAGCAAGCAAGCGAAGAGGAAATAAGCAAAGGACTACCTTTAGGTAACTCTCCTTATTTACCCAAAGAAGATCGCACCGACGGTTTGCTTTTCTTTCAGACCAGCGACATTGAACCAACAAAAATGTTGTCTGGCCTGGCTTCCAGTAAAGTCGATAATACCATTGTTAGTATTGCCCATAGGCTACAGCAAGATAATAAGAACAAATTGGTCACACTGGTATCAAAAGATATCAACCTTCGAATAAAAGCAAAAATCCTGGGCGTTCATTCAGAAGATTACTTTAATGATCAAGTTTTAGATGATCTCGAAACACTGTTTACCGGCCAAAGCGAATTGCCTGCTGACTTTTGGGAGTCGCACGATAAAGAAATGAAGTCGTGGCAAGAAGAAGGACGTACTTTCTACAAACTTTCCGGACCTTTAGTAAAAAGCTGGGTAACTAACCAGTTTATCTATATGGATGATGGCTCCGGCTTTGTTGCTATTGTAAGAAAGATTGAAGAAGATTCTGCGACTATTGAACTTGCTAAAGACCACTCTTCTCCTGCTAATGATGTATGGGGAATCACTGCGAGGAATACTGAACAGAGTTTTGCGCTAAATTTGTTGATGGATCCAGAAATCGATTTTGTCACTCTACAAGGGCCTGCAGGTACAGGTAAGACGCTGTTAGCACTCGCAGCAGCGTTAGAACAAACCATAGAAACAAAGATATATAATGAAATTATCGTAACCCGAGTAACGGTACCCGTAGGGGAAGAT
The DNA here is from genome assembly GCF_015687155.1 of Aliikangiella sp. G2MR2-5. Taxonomy (GTDB): domain Bacteria; phylum Pseudomonadota; class Gammaproteobacteria; order Enterobacterales; family Kangiellaceae; genus Aliikangiella. The sequence continues at coordinate 1,380,002 of NZ_JADPQF010000001.1, forward strand.
ATAGGTTTTCTACCAGGAACAGAGGAAGAAAAAATGAATCCCTGGATGGGGGCTTTTACCGATAACCTTGAAGTCCTCTCTCCTTCCCAATCTAATGATGAATGGGGTAAACAAGCAACCCAGGATATTCTGCAAAAATGGCTAAAAGTTCGCTCGCTGAATTTTATGCGAGGACGGACTTTTATCAATAAGTTCGTAATCATCGATGAAGCTCAGAACCTGACACCAAAACAGATGAAAACCTTGATTACACGTGCCGGACCTGGGACTAAGATGGTCTGTTTGGGCAACGTCGCTCAAATTGATACTCCCTACCTTACAGAAAGCAGTTCGGGCATTACCTATGTGGTAGACCGATTTAAAAACTGGCAGTATGGCGGCCATATAAAACTTCACAGAGGAGAACGCTCCAGACTAGCTGATTTTGCTTCAGATAATCTCTAAGTTAGCCTTCCAGCTCGAGGACCAGCATTAATCTATTCACTGGTCCTTTCATAATATCTCAAAATCTAATCAGGAAATGGAATAAAAATTCAACAACTTTTCGCTTGGATCTGTTCAATTTTTAACCTAGTCTAATAGTAAGCACAGGAAAATAATCTCGTTTTTATAATAAGATTATTTTTATTGCTGCAAAGGCAACTCTATCGGAGGCAATTATGAAAGCAAAGCTCTTCACGTTAGTTTTATCTCTTACTTTAACGGCTTGTGCCAGTAATAATACACCTGGTGATTATCGAATAGTCGTTGATAAAGAGAAAATGAAAAAGATCGAACAGGCTAGCATGTCTAGCCCTCACTCAATTAAAACGGTATGGGTAAATCCGCCTAGAAAAAAGGTAAAAATTGACTAAATATTCCAATCGTTAATGAGCTGACAGAAATTATTCAGTTAATTCATCTGTCAGCTTTTGCTCTTTCTTCGCTTCATCTAATGCCTCCATAACCGCTACAACAAGCGTAGCCAGCGGTATGGCAAAAAATACTCCCCAAAACCCCCAAATGCCACCAAAAAACAGAACTGCTGCAATTATGGCTACCGGGTGAAGATTATTGGCTTCTGAAAAAAGCAATGGAACTAAAATATTTCCATCTAAAGCTTGAATAACTAAATAGGTGACGAGTAAATAGACAAAGGTTTCGCTAGGTCCCCACTGAATAAGGGCTACCAAAGCGACAGGAATCGTTACTATAGTAGCTCCAATATATGGCACAAGAACAGAAAAACCGACCAACACTGCAAGTAATAAGGCGTAATTTAGCCCAAAAAATGCAAAAGCAATGTAACTAGCGACTCCTACGATAATTATTTCCATCACCTTACCACGAGCATATGCGCCGATTTGACCATCGACCTCCTGCCATACGCGCGTTGAAAGTTGCCTTTCGTCAGGTAGCCAGCGAAGAAACCAGTTTAATATCTTTTCCTTGTCCTTCAGTAAGAAAAAAACTAATAAGGGCACCAGGATCATATAAATCATAACCGATACGATATTTTTAAAGCTGGCCAGGGAAAAGGAGACAATATTCCCCAGGCTTCCTTTAAACTGTTCTAGTAAAATTTCGAGCTGAAATGTTGTTTCTATCTTTTCCTTGCTTACCAACTGAGGATATTTTTCAGGCAATTTTAATAACATAGACTTCATTTGTTCAGCCATAGATGGCAAATCAGAAAAAAGCGTTTCTATTTGTTTACCAATCAGTGGAAATATTCCAATCAATACAGTAAGGCTCAAGGTCACAAACCCCAAGAATACAATAACCACAGCCCCACCTCTTGGCACTTTATAGCTCTGTAAAGCGGTAACGGCCCACTCAAGCAAATATGCAATTACTATTGCAACCAAAAGAGGCATAATTATCGGACCAACAAGCCATATCCCGGTAAACAATATTAAAAGCAATACAGCTAAAATGATGGCCTGAGGGTTAGAAAAATTTCTTTTAAACCAACGAACGAACAACTTTGTCATAGGACTATAGTTCCTTTTTATTGCTCTACCTTAGTGATTAGATATAAGTAGACCCCATCTCTCAACTCATGAGTCATATGATGAGGGGTCAGCTTAATATAAGCTTCAAAATCCCTCAAAGAGCCAGGATCGCTGGCTTTTACTAAGAGTGTTTCGTTAGCCGAAAGCTTATGTAACGCCTGCTTCATCTTTAGCAGTGGCATAGGGCACGAAAGTCCTGAGGCATCCAATAATTGGTCGTAATTTGCCATGCTGTTTTCTAGCTTTGTCATTAGTGATAGACTTATTTTATCTGAAAGCTTTATGGAACTAATAATACTGAATGTGTTCTCATAAGCAAATACGTTTAATTCGAAATCTTATTGTTTTCTTTAACTATTTTACCCCAATATCAATTAACTGTGGATTAGTACTATTTTGAAAAAACTGCTTACACTAGCCTTGAGCGCGAGTTTCCTGTTTATGTCTGTAGTTGCAGCTGAGCTTCCAGACATCGGCAGTAGTTCTTCTCGTATTTTAAGTATTAGCGAAGAACAAGCTGTTGGCGACGATTATATGCGACAAATTAGAGCAATTGCGCCAATAATCAATGATGCAGAGATCAATGACTACATTCAACACCTTGGCTTCAAACTGGTCGAGCACAACACATCTGCTCAAGACAGAAAGTTTTCCTTTTTTGTAATTTTGGATGAATCAATCAACGCTTTTGCTTTGCCAGGAGGCTATATCGGAATTCATACTGGTTTAATTACCCGTTCAGAAAATGAAAGTGAACTAGCATCTGTCATCGCGCATGAAGTGGCCCACGTTACCCAGAGGCATCTGGCTCGAAGGCTTGAATTACAAAACCAGTTAACCCTCCCTTCTCTTGCCGCATTTGCTGCTGCAATTTTGATTGCGAGTCAAAGTAAAAGTACCGAAGCGGGAGTCGGAGCACTTACCGGAGCACAAGGATTAGCTCAGCAAGCGATGATCAACCACACCCGCTCAAATGAGGCTGAGGCAGATAGAATTGGTATCGCTACCCTATATGAGGCGGGCTTTGACCCGAACGGCGCAATAAGCTTTTTTGAAAAAATGCAAGAGAATTCGCGATACTATTCAAACGCCTTTGAGTTTTTACGAACTCACCCTCTTTCTCGTTCTCGTATAACGGATGCAAGATTAAGAGCCAGAGAATATCCAAGGCGTTATCGTAACAACAGAGTTATATATCAACTAATGAAGGAGAAAGTTGCAGCACTCACTGCGAAAATCAATCCTGTAACTATTGATTCAATGACTAAGAAATTTGCCAGCGAAAAAGATAAATCAGATGCTGAAAAATACGGCTATGCAATTTTCATGATAAGAGCCAAAAAGTTTGAAGTTGCTGAAAAATTGCTAGCAGGTTTACGCTTTAAAGATCCACAGCAACCCTCTTATACAATAGCACTTGCTCAACTGGATATCGAACGAAAAACACCAGAAAAATCAATAAAAAAGATAGAGCAACTGTTAATTCAATCTCCAGGAAATCAAGCGCTAGTAGAAACTCTGGCAGAGCTATATTTGGCTGCGGAACAATTTTCTAAAGCCCGAGAGCTACTGCTCGCCAATATCCACATGACCGAGTACGCCCCATATTTATTAAAACTTTTGTCCGAAGCTCAAGACGGTTCAGGACATCCATCCGAGGTGTTTGAAACTGAGGGAAACTACCTTCTTGCAATGGGAGATCTTGTCGGTGCAAGGATTCAGTTTGAGCAAGCCCTAAATGTTCATACCGATGACCCATATGCAAGGGCCAGAATAAACTCTCACTTGACCAAAATTAAAGAATTTATCAGACAAAGAAGTTTACGGCATTAGGCTTTGCCTAAATTATCAAGTCCAAAGTATTCGGACGGCTTAAATAACATCGTTATAACTGAGCTCTTTGTAATACCTTAATGAGCAGTTTTTAAAGTCATCATTAGAATATCCGATAGATGAGGTACGACAGCGCTTTAAATTATCGGAGATCTACAGTGGATATTATGCCAGGCCACTCTAATTTTTCTCGTCAATCGTTTGGCCCACAAAAACCATCATTAACCAAAACTCACAAGCCCTTCCCTGACAGACAACAACAGATCAGAGAAAACAACAAGGTTGATATAGAAAAAGAAGGGCTTGACATAAGCGATAATTTGATAAGAGAAAAGCAGAAGAACCTTGCCTATCAACTGCTAAGAGCGATTGAAAGAATTGCAAGAAAAGGACTAAAAACGGAAGAGAGCATTACAGCATCAGCCATTAAAGAGCACAGAAAAAGCGATTTATTCATGCACTCTGTGGAAATCGACTTAACTATTGAAAGCTATGCAGCTTCATTCTACAAATCTTCTCATACGAGCAGCACCTCGGTGCAAACCTTTTCAGTTTTTGAACTCAATTTTTCGTTAAGCTATGAACTAGATTTTGTAAAACTTACCAACAAAGACGTTGAAGTTACTGCTTTTAATGAAGTGTTCACTATTGATCTGGAGATTTCAGTTGTAAACACCACACTCATGTCTGAAGAAGAACAAATGGTTGATCCACTAATATTAAGCATTAACAATTCAGAATCAGTGTTTAAAAGCGATCATGATATTGTATTTGATCTTGACGGTGATGGTATTGCAGACAAGTTTGATGCGTTAGCTAATGGTAATTATTTCCTTGCTCTGGACTTAAATGAAAACGGGGTAATTGACAGTGGGAAGGAGCTTTTTGGCGACCAAAATGGCGCGTCAGACGGATTTCATGAACTTTCAAAATATGATGCAGACGGCAATATGAAAATTGATCAAAATGACCCTGTCTATGAGAGATTGACTCTTACATCACTTGAAGCGACAGAAGCGATCTCTTTACAGAAGCTATCCAGCTTTGGAATAACTGAATTGCTTTTAAATAGCATTGAGGAAAGTCAGAGCTATTATGGAAAAAACTTGCTTCAGTCCACATCAAGTTATAATACAGTGGATGGTGACAGAGGCATTATTGGCGATTTTTTGATTAGAGCGACAAAAATTCTGTAGAGTTATACATCATTAAACAGTGTGTATTGACGATTTACTATTTCATCAAACTCCAAATTAACAAATGGAAGAATAGCATCTGCGATAGGTTTTATCTGTTTATCGATATAATGTTGATAGTCGATAGGTGAGCTTACATAAGCTATGTCTTCGGGTCCATTAATCGTAATATAATAATGGATACTTCCTAAATTTGTATAAAGAGGCTTTTTACCCTCTTTTCCTCTTAAAACCTCAGTTTTTAAAGCGGCTTTAACATGAGGTGGAACGCTCAATTTATATTCCTCTAATTGCTTCCGCAATCTTTTTTGATAAACCAGTTTTTCATCGACTTGTCCACTATAAATTGCATTCACGGTTTCTTCGACAACCTCAACAGGACTTTTACCCTCAAATATTGTCCAGTAAAGTTGAAATTGAAATTCTCTTGCAATCTGCGTCCAATCAGTCCTGACATTTTCCAGTCCCTTGAAAATAAGAGTATTTTCTCGGCCGTTTCGAGTTAGCCCCGCATACCGCTTCTTACTTCCTTTTTCAGCACCACGAATAGTGGGCATAAAAAACTTACTAAAGAGGGTTTCGAATTCGATTTCAAGAAAAGATACTATCTGATACTCCTTTTCCAGTTTTGCTTTCCAGAAAGCATCAATGTTCATTTTTAAACGCTCGCCAATCTCAATGCAGTTCTCTCTAGCTAAACCACTATCAAGCAATACAAAGATTGAATCCGTATCGCCATAAAGTACTTCGTATCCGGCTTTTTCCAGCCATTGTGCAGTCCACTTCATAATCCAATGTCCGCGCATTGTAATAGAACTAGCCAGTTTAGGATCGTAAAATGGACACCCACCAGAACCAAGTACCCCATAAAAAGAATTCATTAATATCTTTATTGCTTGTGACTTGGCGCTATCCTTCGCTTTTTTTGCCTTCTCTCTTTGTTCCCATAACTCCGCAATTATCTGGGGTAGAATATTCTCATCTCGATCAAATTTTGCTCCTTTAAATCCCTCTATTGCGTTAGTTTCATTAACCGTACCTTCAACGAGACCGTATGGATCTATCTTGAAGGTTTTGATTATAGAGGGATACAGGCTTTTGAAATCCAGTACAATTACATTCTCATAGAGCCCGGGCTTTGAATCCATAACATATCCGCCCGGACTGACCAATCCACCACTTTGAGGAAGATTTGGAGACACGTAACCATTTCTATGAAGTTTAGGTAAATATAAATTATTGAATGACTCAACTGAACCGCCTGCTCGATCAAGAACCAACCCGGTTAACTTACTTCTGAAAATCAAGAAATCCAAAACATTGGTTTTTTCGAAAATTCGCCATACTAGCTCACAATCTTTAAGATTATATGTGGCAAGCTCCACTTTATTCTCTTTAAAATTTCTCATGATTTTTTCTAATCTTTCATTTACATTATCAATCGATTTACCTTCACCTAAAAAATATTGAGCAACATTCTCGAGAGAATAGTTAGGAAACAAGTAGCTTTCTGCCTTCAATGCTGAAATCCCGTCAACAACAACTCGCCCAGGAATATCAATATATCCTTGTCCCTTGTTCGTTTTACTATCAACCCATGTCGCACTGCCTCCATTCCTGCCCAACTTTAAATCGAGACCTAGACTCAGAGCCCTAAAATGTAGGACTCTGAAATCAAAATTAATCACATTCCATCCAACAATAACATCCGGATCGATAACCGAAACTATTTCAACAAAACGTTTTAATAGTACCTTCTCATCTGCAACCCACTCGACAAAATCGGGAATAATGGTGTAACAACTTGCTTGCGCAGCGCTTGCTATCATCAATACTTTTTCAAAGCTCACATTATCTGAGTTGCAATAGAAGCCGATACTAAACAATTCTTCATCTTCACTACATTCTATATCAATAGAAAGTTTCTTGAGTTCAGGTGTATAGTCTGCCCGTTTGACTCGCGGATTCAAACAATAAAAATAGCCCTTTCTTTTCTCAATACATCCTTGCAAGTTTAAAGAGCCGTAAATAAATCGTTCCATCAAAAACCGGTCTTCCATTCTTATATGCGATTCATAGGTAGTCACACTAATGTTTTCCGCTATTGTCCTTGCATTATAAAAATCTTTATATGAATAGAAATAAACAACTGTCACCGGTTCTTGTTTGAAGGTTTTAAGCGTTGGTTCTTTATGGAGAAAAGGTATCCCTTCCTGCTTAAGCTCGTCCACAAGAAACCTATATTGCACTGACTCCACCATAAACATAGGCTTTTCTGTTTCGATAACAATCTGAAGCGGACCATCAGCTGTACTTAACCAATATCTGATAGCCGCTCTTTTGTTTAGGTCAAAGCTCCTCTTGCTTAAGATAAAACCTGACTTCAATTCAAATTCTGACATAAATAAAAAATGAAAGAGCACGAAAGCTCTATATATTGGGGAATACTATTGAGGTAGACCGGTATATTATATTATCCACGCGTGTTTATCTATAAACAGGGCGAAACACTGGCAAAAAATGAGTTAAAGACCATACTAGCCTTGCTAGCTACTCACTCTTTTTTTAAGTAAGTTGTACTTTAAAAAATACAATTTTTTAATACTATCATCATGTGATTTGTCGATTGCTTTCTTAAAATTTCTAAGTGCGCCTTTCACATTGCCAAGCTGATACTGAGCTTTTGCTATACCAGCATAAGGCTCATGCAAATAATCAGCTAGCTTTAATGCTTTTCGATAAAAACCTAACGCACTAGAGTAATCTTTATGAGCAAATGCGCTATCCCCCAAATTTACCCATTTGTACGGGTTCTTATTTTGTTGATAAGCAATTTTTCTCTGTATCTCAAGCGCTTCGCTATGACGGCCTTGACTTTCTAGGAAAAGATGATAATTAAATAGCAGTTCAAACTGCTCGTCTTTTCTTCCGTACTCAAGCGCGTAAAGATATAACTCTTCAGCCTTCTCGCTATGACCTTTGCGTTCATGAATTATTGCCATCATATTGATAGCCTGATTGTCATTTTTTATTAGCTCTAACGCCTTGCGTAAATATTGAAAAGCCACCTCATAATCAGCTTTCGTCATAGCTTCAGCAGCCTTATTTCTATAAAACATGGCGTAAAATTCTTTTGTCGAAACTTTACGCAGGGTCTCCGTACCTTGTGCAGGATAATAGTCGACTCTAATAAACCCACGCCATAGAGGCGCTTGGCCATAAAAATCTCCCGGTTCAGGTTCAAACAGTAGCGTCTGGACATGCTGCGAACTAAGTACAAACTCCCCTTCTCTCTGATATATCGGAGGAGTTTCCACTAGCTCATACTGAACTTCAACTCCAACAAGTGTTGCAAGTGAATGAGTTACTATAGCCAAACTCAAACAATTACCAAGCTTTTGCGAGATAGCTTCATTTGCGGTTAGAGTATCTGAATAGAAATTAAATCCTTTCATTTTTTCTGTCAAATATTGATAGATCCTTTTATTGGGGTACAAATTTCGATTTTTAGGACGATTATAATATTTAAAAAAGTCTTCTTGCTGTGCTTTTGTTAATCGAAATACATCATCTATTTCAACAACGACATTACTACTATCAATGAAAAGCTGGGAGCTGATTGGGGGTGAAGGAATATCATTCAGGTTAAAAGGTTTTACCTGATGAGAAAAGTTTGCACAAGCACTAATCAACAATGCTAGAATCAGAACAATACATCGCATAACAACATTAGTTTAAGCCTTATTTGGTTTGATTTCCAATCAATAACGGTATAAAAAGATTGAATTTAATAATTAATGAAACAGTCTCAATTGTTATTTTCAGAAGTTCAACTCGTTCCCATAGAAAAATGCATCATAAATTATTTTTCAAATTAGTTTGCTGAAACCATAGCTGCGAACTAAATTGAAACATAAGAAAAGACTTTGAGAATAATGCTGCTAGTTCCCGATAGCTGCAACAGACAACCAGGCTGCAGGAAATATTTCAATGAAAACAGACAAAGCAGAAATAAATCATCTTGCAAAATACCTTCAAGAAATAGGTCATTCGCTGGATAATTTTCTCAAATTCAAACACCCCGACGCCCTTACTGACAGTCAAAACTGGCAACACAAAATTGAACAACCTCTACCATTAGACGGAATCGGCATAGATAAGCTTGTGCAAGAGCTCAATCAACTAGTCATCCCAAATGGTTCTCCCGTTCCGAACCCAAATTTTAGCGCTTTCATAACAACCGGAGCGACCACAAGCTCAGTGCTGGCTACCACGGCAGCCTCCGTCGCTTCACCTCAACGTTATTTAAAAACCGCCTTTAATTTTATTGAAGAACTAAGTTTGCTTTGGCTAGCTGAGCTTTGTGGTGTGGCAAATCTGAGAGGCGTCTATTCCAGTGGGGGCTCAGTGGCAAACTTGATTGCGCTTGGCGGAGCGAGACAAAGTGCTTATGAAAAGCTGGGCTATGATCCAGCCGCTGACGGTTTAACGAGTCCAGGTATTATTTATGCGAGTGAAGAATGTCACCACACGATTCAACGTTCGGCCGGAGTGCTTGGTTTGGGACGGAAAAACGTTCAGATAATTCCTTGCGATAAACTGGGAAGGATGGATGTGAGAGCCTTGTCCCAGGCGATTAAGTCGAACGCTACTCTGAATAGATGTCAGGTCGCAGTTGTGGCAAATGCAGGGACCACAAACAGAGGAATGATCGATCCTGTTTACGAGATAGCCTGTATCGCTAGAGAACACGAAATCTGGTTCCATGTTGATGGTGCATATGGACTTCCAGGCATTCTTGATGATCGTTTAAAGGAAAAATACAAAGGCCTTGAACATGCAGACTCTGTCATCGTAGACCCGCACAAGTGGCTAGGCGCTGCCGTAGGTGTCGCAGCAACATTCGTTAAAGACAGAGAATTGTTACAGCGAGCCTTTACTCAAGAACCGGCCGATTATTTGGAGGGCTCTGCACTTGCCCAGCAAGATAATCACTCATCAGACAAGGAACCCGCTCATTCAATGGATGACTTTGGTATTCCCTACTTCGACTATGGTGTTGAGCTAAGCGCTCCCTGTCGCGGAATTGCTGTCTGGGCAATTCTGAAAGAAATAGGCCTTTATGGATTAAAGCAGAGAATCATTCGACACAACGAGATGGCCCGACTGCTCGAAAAACTAGCTAGCGCTCATCCTAACCTGGAAGTACTCAGTCCTGCCGAGCTTTCAATTTGCTGCTTCAGATACGTTGATGCTTCAATTAAAGATTTAAATCAGTTTACTCAAGTCTTACACAGGCGACTCATTAGAGAAAATCAATTTTTACCAAGCACAACTAAAGTGAATGGTGAGCTTGCAATACGCCCCTGTTATATTGGAGCAAGGGCGGAGTTGGAACAAGTTGAGGGCCTGGTCAATGCTGTAATCAGAATAGGCAAAGAAATGACACACAGCCAATAAATCATTAAAGTGTACTTCAACTAACTGAATAACAGTTTATTGACTAAGTGAGTTTAGTTTCTCGTAAATTTCCTGAATTTCGAGCTCCAGCATTTCGACTCTTTCTTCTAGTTGAGTAATTCTGTCGCCAGCAATGCTATCCCCACTTATCGTATCGCTACTTTTGACGCCGGAATTTTCTGAAGCTTGTTCGGCCATTTTCTCGCTTTTGATCTCCCCCATGTTTTCCAGATCTTGAAAGCAATGCTGATATCTGATCTCTCTTTTTCCTGGCTCTCTGGGCAAGGCAACAACATACCCTTTGGAAACCGAAGCCATTTCACGCAATAAAGACTCCACTTCGACGACATTATCAAACTCACATAGACGATTAGTTCGAGCCCTCAACTCTCCCGGCGTTTGTGGCCCACGAAGTAACATTACACAGATAATGCCGCGCTCCTGTGCTGTCAGCTGCAAATCGCCGAATTCAGTATTACAGAACCGATGATTATACTTGGCAACGCGACTTGAAATACCTGCCTGAGTCATAACGAGATGCCTTTGTTTTAACTGATCGAGACAGTCCTGAACCTCCCCTTCTGACAAACTCATTACAGGCTCTCTATTTGTCTTTTGATTGCACGCATTTGTCAGGGCGTTTAAAGAAAGCGGATACTGATCCGGTGTTGTAATCGATTTTTCAATCAGGCAACCAATAATTCTTTGTTCAACTGGATTTAGCAAAATTTTCATTTCTTCGTATTTGTTCCTTAAGTTAGATTAACATTTACTTTTAATAGCCGAGGAAGCATTACTAGTCTCTCACGTAAAGAAAATAGTAAACCAAACCAACAAATAAACTTCCGCCGACAATATTTCCCAGTGTTACTGGAACCAGGTTCGCAAGCAAACCGCTAAAATTAAGCGAACTTGACTGTACCAGTATGGCATCACTGGAAATTGACTGGGTAATAACCGGATCGTTGATTGCAATGATTGAGGCTGGAATAAAATACATGTTAGCAACTGAATGTTCAAAGCCAAGTGCAACAAAGGCCGTAATAGGAAATAATATAGCAAGAATTTTATCGGTTACCGTGTGTCCAGCAAAACAAAGCCAGACAGCAAGACACACCAGGAGATTGCAAAGTACACCCCGACTGAAAGCTTCTAAGAAACTCAACTCTACCTTGCCCGCTCCCAGCAGTATAACCTTCTCTGCGAGCATACCATTACCGGTTTGCCAAAGACCACTCACATATACAAGCGCGACAATGATTAACGCTCCCAGAAAATTGCCAACAAACACCACAAGCCAGTTTGTCAGAAGCTGTCCTGGACTGATTTTGCCATCAATACAAGCAATTACCAGAAGATTATTACCGGTAAATAGCTCGGCCCCGGCCACGACCACCAGAACCAGACCAAGGCAAAAACTAAGTCCCCCTATCAGCTTTAACAGACCCAGAGGAACTCCTTGAGAGTCATGAATAACTGAAGTATAGAGCGCTGCACCGAGAGCTATAAACGCCCCTGCAAGTATTCCAAGAACGAATACCTTGAATGGGCTAGTTGTTGTCTTGCTGATACAAACCTTTTCCACTCGGGCGGCAATTTCTTTCGGCGTATAGGCATCTATCGAGAAATTATCCATGTCATCTCCTGTTATTCGGTTTATTGGAAGCTCTTGCCTGTGTCGATAATCCTGCAGAACATTTATCTTCTCTCTTTATAAAACATAATAAAAGCGCAATACAATTTACAAGATCATTTTTATCAGATATGGTGGTCTGACCTGAGTAAACATTAAAACTTGAACAAGTATAATTATATGAAAAATAAAGGCTTTGCTCTCAAACTCGTTCCACCGGAATTGGACTCCGACGAAATATCTCTTTCTCAGAGGTTGCAGTTGATTGAAAAAGATATTCCATCACTTAAACGCGGCGAAGTGCTGGTAAAGATTCTGGCGGCTCCAATAAATCCTTCCGATCTTGTGTATTTAATGGGCAAATATGGTGTTCCACCAATTGATGGTGCATACGCTGGCTTTGAAGCTTGTGGGGAAGTCATTGATGCCAATGCTGGGTTGTATGGTAAATGGTTAAAAGGCAAAAGAGTGGCCCTGTTTGCAACTCCTGGCAACGATGGTGTTTGGGCCAGGTATGCGATTACTAGAACCGCGTTTGTTATTCCGGTAAAGTCCACATTAAGCGATGAACAGGCAGCCACCCTGGTAGTTAATCCCTGTACATCGGTCTGCCTTGTTGATAGAGCAATGGCTTTAGGCTCAAAGGCCGTAGTAATAAATGCCGGTGCGAGTCAGGTCGGAAAAGGCGTTATACGTTATGCCAGGTTAAATAATATAAAAACAATCGCTACAGTAAGAAACCCAAAGAATATTGAACCGCTAAAATCACTGGGTGCAGACAAAGTTCTGTTGACCACAAATGAAGAGTATAAACAGGAGTTAAAGGAAGCTTGCACAACCTTGGATGCCAGGGTATTTCTGGATGCCGTTGCTGACATTGATACGCCGACAGTATTAGGCTGCATGCCCGCAGGGTCAACAGCCATAGTCTACGGAAGGTTAACAGATACACATGATCCTATCGGCGGACAATTCAGCGTTTCGGACCTGATATTTCGCGACATCAAGCTTGAGGGTTTCTGGCTCGCAACCCACATAAAACGCTCTTCCCTGTTCTCGACGCTGGTGTTGACCCGAAAGGTCCAGCAGCTTTTCGCTCAGGGTATTTTTAGTACTGATATTTTTGGATGTTACGGGTTTAGTGATTTTCTCGATGGACTTGAACATTACGCCGAGAACAAAAGCGATGGTAAAGTATTGCTCACTCCACCTGCAAAAGATTGATAACGATCACTATCTCGTGTTTCACTCCAGATATAATACCCTTAATATTGCTGGCGGCGATTTTACCGAGTATCTCTCGAGAAAAGAGACTAGTTTTAGCGGCAATAGGCCAATTTGCAACAGCTGATACAAGACTAAACGTAACTATGACCAAAACAAACTCCAATTTTTTACACCTGCTCGAAGCTGCAAAAGCACAATCAAAACCACAAAGGCTTTTGTTTTTACTCGCGAAGAGCGAAAGAGATAACAAGGCTAAGAAATCAAAAGCTCGAGGAACAATTTCTCCAGTAGCCTGTGTCGATAAGCTGCCCGAGGAATTAACTAACCTCATGGATTTTATTAAAGAGGCAGATCAGATCACCACTGACTGGGACATGGTTTTTATCGCAGGAATGTCAGGGGAAAACGAGATTGCCCCCTCCACAGAAGATGCGGCTCCACTATTAGAAAAAATGGCCAGTGATTTGCTTTCTGCAGCGGACTTGTCGCGATACCTAATACTCACTCGCGATGATGAGATGGTTGAGCTGATGGCTGAATAGTATCGTCTGTTAAGTTTTACGCACAGCTTTATTCGCCTCGCAGAGCTTAAATAGAAACTACCAGTTTTATATTGATAACACTTATAAAGTGCAGTTCAGCTAATGCTGTTCTTTGATATATCTGGATTTAACTATCTGTATTGATTATATTTGAGCCCATAGTGTAAATCCAAACACTATAGGCTCAAATAATTAAAGAGTAAAGACAACTGAATTATCCTCAAAAATAAAGACCGACAACAATCAAGCATTGGTCATTACCATGCAATCAGGCTTTACCTTTTCTCCTGCCAGGCTCCATCCTTTCGATATTTAAATTTAGCGGAAGTAAAATCAAAATCGTCATCACCTTGCCCTGCTCCAAACGACTAGTCAATTTCACCTTTCATAAATAGATTAACGCTAACATAACTTGAAGTTGAACCGAGCAATTTCAAATAGTTAGTTGACACTTAGCTTTCTCTATAAAGCATATACGAAATTCAAAAAAAGTAGGCGAAATAACAGATATAGTTTCCCTACTGGATGTCCACTTCCTATTCAAAGAATTTGGACTGTTAAACATGTTTTTCAACTTTCCACGGTGGGTTCAAACGATTTTCTCCAGCCCAATAGAGTTTAATCTTATTGCCAGAAGGATCTCTGATAATCGCTTCTTTCCACAAATACCTCTGCTCTGTTGGTTGTTGTTCAAAAATAATGCCTTTATCTGCAAGATTTTGGCACAGCGCTTCAAGACTTTCGTGTTCAAAATAAATCACAGAATGGTTTTCAAATTCGTGGTCTACTAGTGATAGTGACAGTGTTGAGTTACCCTCCGGAGAAGAAAGCCTGGCATAGTGTGGTGTGTCCACTATCAGGGTAAGTCCCAGACAAAGATAAAACTCAACGGCTTTGTCCATATCTTTGACTGGCAAAGTTATCTGATTGAGGTTCATCTAAACTCCAGTTGTTATAAGCATTGTACTGCCACCAAAAATAGCCTCGAAAAATATGAGCGTTGCGTTAGCTACATAGTGACGATTTATCCTGTTGAGTTTGATCGTCATGTTAGCATCAGGTTTTATTGCCCAAGCTAAACAAAACAGTCAAATTGATTATAAAGGAATAAGAGACTTTATGTTTTACATGTTATCCCTCTCCTTGCCCCCTAGCTCCTAAATAGCTGTACTGTCTAACCGTAAAAGCGAAATATAACATCAAAATTATTATCTTACAGAAGCGAACAAGATTCTCAAGCGTTAGTATTTGAGTCGAAATGCACACAATTGCGAGACACTAGTAACGATAGGCAAAAAAAATCAATGAATTAAGAGATATCCCTATCTCTCTCAATATCAGAATGAGCAGCCGGCAAGCCAGTTGCTCTCATTTTTTCTGGTTACCAGCCCTTTTAACTAAAGTTGCTCCTGAATAGTCGACAGTTTTTCTTTTAAAACCTCACTATCCTGCATTTTATCGAGTTCAATTGTATCAGTCTTCGAAATGTTCCTAAAACGGCTGAGCATTTCGTCAAACTCCCTCAATTCAACTTTCAACTGCTTAAATAGTCCAATATCAATTACATCGATATCCTTTAATGCTTCCTTCGCAATACTCAGCATTTGAGGAAGAGTGTCCAAAATAGTATCTTCCATTGTTTCATTTTCCAACTTTCTGTTAAGCTCTACCCTTTCATGTAGCCAGGATTTTAGTTTCTTAACCTCGAAAGGTGACAGGCACGCCGCTACATGGGGAGGGATACTCTCTTGCTCCTGATCAAAGGAAACGATTAACACGTCATTCATACCGCCATCGCTCAGATCTCTAACTCTCCTGATACATTCAATCTGATTTCCATTACTGACAAATTTCATCTCTTACCTCCAGTATTTATCGGTAAAATACCTCGCATATTTTGAATTTCGACTATTTGGACAATAGAACAGGAACCTTCGCAATATTAAGTAGTTCCTTAGTTTGACTATGAAAAAACAATTCCCTTAGTTGCGAGTATCCATAAGCGCCTAGTACCAACAAGTCGCTATTGTTCTTGTTGATAACTTTATTAATATCTTCACTTTCTTTAATTGCTGCCCCGTTTTTTTTGTTAAGCAATCGAGCATCTATTTTGTGCAGTTTCAAATAACGCATCAACTCTTCATTTAGCTCGTCTCTGCTTGTAAAATTTGCATGTCTTTTTTGCATATTGACGACCGAAACCCTTTTCGCTTTTTCAAGAATTGGCATAGAATCAGATATGGCACGGGCAGATTCCGGAGTTCCGTTCCACGCAATTAAAGGCTTTTCAAATTGACACACACTATTGCTATCACCTGGCAGAACCAAAATGGGACATCCTGCTTTTGTAGCCAGAGTATTACTTGGAGAGCTAATTTGACCAACACCAAAATCAGATTCCAGTTCCGAGTTAACGATCAAAAGATCATAGCAATGACTTTTTTCTGCTAGCAGGTGTTTGGTGTCTCCTGTATAGGTAAGAAATTCGATTTCAAAATGGTATAATCTCTCCGTCTGCCCTACCATATGGGAAACATTATTTAAGCTTTCAACAGCCACATCATCGTTTTTCTTAAGCTCTTCAGTGATAGCAGGTGCAATCATGCCCGGCGGATTTGCCAGAGCACTGACCAACGACTGTTCTCCTAGAGTTTTTATATAAACCGCCGATACAACTGCATTAAAATGTTTTGCCATTCCAATTGCTGTTTCCAACTTGACACGACTACTTTCGCTATCTTCAACGTGGACTAAGATTCTTTTTATGGACATGTTTTTCGCCTTTTATAAAGTTAATACATCAGCTCAATTCAATTTCATTGAAGGAAATTCAACTTTCCCTTTGGAGCTAAGTCATTCGTAGAACTGCAAAAGGTATACCAGTCCAATAATCTTTAAAATTCATCACTTTTCGAAATAGTATTTGATAATTGCGGCTCAAAACAACCGCACCTGTTCATATGAGCCACTCTATTCAGTGGTCTTAAGAAGTTATGTGAAACTTTTTTATTCGATAGCGTAATGTTTGACGCGTTGTTTTTAATAACCGAGCCGCTTCAGCTACATTAAACTGGGTTCTATCGAGAGCAGCTTCAATAATAATTTTCTCCATATCATCTAAAGCCAGTGAGCCATCTAGAGGAATTATTAAAGCATCTTCATCAAATGCACTTTTCTCTCTATCGATATTCGCAGCCATCTCTTGCTTTAGTTGAAGCCATTCAACCGGTAAAACATCTGACTGTGATAAAAGAACACAACGCTCCAATACATTACGGAGTTCTCTGACATTACCCGGCCAATCATACTCGAGCAATAGTTCCCAGGTTTCATCAGAAATATAATTAACATTTTTCTTGGCTTTGGAATTATACTCTGCGATAAAGTGAGGCACCAAGTCTAGCAGGTCTTCTTTTCTCTCTCTAAGTGCAGGTAATTCAACATGAAAAACACTGAGCCTGTGGTATAAATCATCTCTGAAATCGCCTTGAATAACGGCCTGTTGCAAGTCGAGTCCAGTTGCAGCAATAATTTGTACATCTATGTTAATTTCTTTTTCGCTACCGAGTCTGCGAATTTTTTGTTCCTCGATTGCCTTGAGTAATTTGGATTGTAATTCAAGATCCATATCGCCAATCTCATCCAGAAACAAGGTTCCGCCGTCAGCTTGCTCGAACAAACCTTTATGTCGAGATTTTGCCCCGGTAAAAGCCCCGGCTTCATGACCAAAAAGTTGAGATTCGAGAAGTTCTCTAGGCAATGCAGCGCAATTTAGCTCAATAAATGGTCCGTTTTTTCGCTGTCCCGAGTAGTGCACTATTCCTGCAGCAAGACCTTTACCGGTACCTGTTTCCCCGGTTATCACCATGCTCGTTAATGGAACACTTTTTAATTGTTCGAGTAGTCCCTTAACTTTTTTCACAGGTTCACTCTTTCCTAGAAACGCTTTAATTGAGTAACGCGAACTATCTGCTTCAGAATAACTATTGAGCCGTTGTCGTAGTAATGATGCTCTCAACGCGCGCTTAACAAGTTTTTGTATTCTTTTCAGGTCAAGCGGTTGATTGACAAAGTCGAAAGCTACTTCTTCAATTTCAGTTGAATATTCCTTTTCTTGTGTGGCTGTCACAATAATCCACTCAACAAAAGGAATATCGGCATGTAACTCCTTTAAATAGTCAAGGAAGACTTCCTCAGAATCCTCCAGTTTAGCAATGATCACTTGAGGCTCTGCTCCATCTTTTACTACCTCCCTGGCAGACAGAAAATTTTCCGTAGAAAGCAGCTGCCATTCTTTTACAGGAAAAACACTCTGAATTCCCGATAAGGTATCTTTATCTTGTCCTATTATTAACAACCGTTTTTTAGCCACGACTATAACAGCATCCTTTTCTTTTTAATTTGTAGGACATTCTACTTGAACGAAAGTAAAACTCAAAAGGCTCGCTTTCTAACCAGCATCAAACCGCAGAATCGAAGCAAAGTTGAAATACAGGCACAGTCGGTTGATTTGACATGTCTGCGGTTCAAACCAACCGAACTCTGTATAGTTTAATTCAAATTTTCCTGATATTAGAAATTAATAAAGCTGGCATCTATCCTGCTTGATACAAAATACTGGCGAATCAGATCGTCATTTAGTGCAGTTGTTCTATTTTGCCACTAACTAGAAGTAACAATAACAACTGTAATTATAAACTTAACCCACACAACACAGGAGGAACAATGAATACGCCAATAAAGGCAGTTCTGAATACTCACACCAATGAATCAAGAATGGACAATGGTGTCATCCGAAGCGACCGCAAGTTACTTTCGGTCAAACTCTCAGAAGTGCTGGCAGATAGTTATATGTTGAATCTGAAGACTCAGGTTGTTCACTGGAATATTTCGGGGCCATTATTTTATGCAGTCCATCAAATCACAGAACAACAATATAAGGATATGAACAGCGCTATAGATAACATTGCTGAAAGAATTCGTGCAATTGGCTTTGTTACGCCAATTAACTTTGATGAACTACGCCATTACGCGTCAATCCGGGATTTTAAAAAGAACCTGGGTGCAGTGGATATGGTACGCGAACTGGCTAGAGATAACGAGTACTGTGCCAAAATCCTGAGAAGTGCAGTGGAAGAAGCTGAAATGGTTAAAGATGTAGAAAGCGCTGGGCTTCTTAGTGATAGAATCGGTCAGCATGAAAAGAATGCCTGGATGCTGAATGCACTGGTTTCTTAAGCTCTGAGGGCCAATCAAAGGTCTTGTATTGCGCTACTAACAGAAAGGCGCCACCGGCGCCTTTTTCTGCTCAAAGTTAACGCATATAGATTAACAGTTCATTTCATTTACTCATTTCATTTTCTGAAATCTATTACAAATTAAGGTATGCTGGTTACTTGATGTCTCTTCTGGTCACTGGATAACCCAAATGCATCCAGCCAAAAATGCCTTCATACAATACTGCGGTGTTATCAAAGCCTTTATCACGTAGTTGTTTAACGACATGATCAGCAGCAGCTCTGGGACAAGAACAGTAAGCGACAATCTGTACATCCCGCGGAAGATCTTTCACAGTTTCATCAAGATCCGCATAATACGGCAGTGGCACAGATCCTTCAATATGAGCCGTTTGCCATACTGATGGGACCCTGGTATCCAGTAATACCATTTTCCTTTTTGCGACAAGCGCTTGATTCAGGTCTTCAGCAGAGACATAGAGTCCATCCATTAACTCAAACCCGGGATCGCCACCTTCTGGATTAATAATATATTCCTCAGGTTTGGGTAGTTCTTTGAGGACCGCTTTTTTATAAGTCCAGCCACTTGCCTTACTTCTTAAAAAAGCAGTGACATTATCGATATCCTGCTCAGAGAGCTTATCGGCAAAAGCCTGCATTGGAGTATTCTGACGACCATGGCGTATCGCGTATCGAATCACTTCATCAGTATTGTGGGCTAGCGCTGAAGGATTTCCCAGAGCCGGAGCGGTAACCCCCTCACCATTCTTGCCATGACAGGATGAACACTCTTTTTGATAGACCTGCTCTCCTCGCCTGATGTCACCAGATACAGGCTCAGTTGATAGCTTTACCCTCTCTGCTCCAGACTGCTCAAAGAGCCAGTAAGTTAGATTCCAGGTTTCATCCAAGGTCAATGGCCCGCCGACCTCGTCGAGATATCCACCCATGGCAGTCCCTTCTCTTCCATAAGACAAAGGCCTTAAAACCGCGTGAGGCACTCCCGATTCGAAAAGACTTCTACTTTTTAAAGACGGAGCGTGGTCATTTACATGTCCCTGCCGGTCTTCACCATGACATAAAGTACAATATTTTTTGTAATTTGCCTCGGCAACTTTTGCTTGCTCTTTAGTCAATTTTCTTGGTGGTCCAAGCTTTTCATATTCATATTCTTTAGCAAATAAACTGGATGAAAAGCAAAGAACTAATGCAGAGCACAACAAAGTGATAGTTTTCAATTTTATCTCCGTTCAGGCAAAAGAATTAATATACTCCCTATAACTCGTAAAGCCCACTATAAAGGCGGGCTTTTATCGAACAAAAATGTAATGAGAAATGTTAGAAACAGACAAAAATATTTAAAACTCAGCAGCTATTTCTTCAACAACTTTTTCAAGCTCTTTTGCTCTTTGTTCTATTTCAGTGAAGTCAAAATCATGCAGTTTTTCCATTTCTTCGCCGAGCTTACGCATTTCTCTCTCTTTTTCGCGCATTGCCTCTTCATTTACTTTTACTTTTTCGCTCAATTCTGCAGAAAGTCTACTAAGGTCACGTAAAGAAACTTCTTTGCTTTCCATTTGAACTGTAACGGCTTCCAGCTTTTCCACTTCAGCCTCAATAAACCTTGCTCTTTCTTCCATTTTCCTGCTGATTTCCTCGACTTTCTTTTCATCGATTTGAATCTTTTTTTCAACTGCTTCCAGATTCTTTTCAGCAGTAATGATTCTATCTTGTTGTTCTTTTGATAGTTGTTCCCACTTAATGACTTTACCATCAATAATTAGCGTTCTATCGCCGTGACCAAAGCGATGAACAGAGACTTCTTTTGAGGTGGACTTATTTTCAGCAGCAAGGTCAGTATTTGACATAGCATTGACTGAAAGCTGAGTCCCAAGAACTACTACCAGGCTAGCGCCAAACGTGGCAAATTTGTTAAGAACGGGTTTGCGAAAAGGATTCATTAAAATCTCCTGTCAATTATTGTGTTCTGATACTTAAGTCGACAGGCGATTAGAAAAAGTTGGTAAAACCGAAAAAATAAACTAAAAGTCCTGATTCACTATTGATTCAGGACTTTTAAAGAGCTTATTTCATTATTTATGATCTTGAAGCTTTATGTGGTTTGACAAAAGCTTATTTAATTCTATGGTTTCAAAAACTAGAAACAGTCTCCAGGTACTCGAACCCATCCTTCCATCAATACTCTTGCACTACGGCTCATTGCAACTTTCTTAACCTGCCATTCGCCATTTTCTTCAAGAGTCTCAGCGCCAACCTTAAGAGTGCCCGATGGATGTCCGAAAACCACTGAATCACGCTCTCCGCCACCAGCAGCTAGATTTACTAATGTTCCCGGGATGGCCGATGCAGTAGCAATAGCAACAGCCGCGGTCCCCATCATTGCGTGATGTAACTTGCCCATGCTGAGCGCTCGAACATTAAGATCGATATCCTTTTCAGCAACAGCTTTACCACTCGAAGAATGATAAGCCATCGGTGCAGCTACAAAAGCGACCTTGGGAGTATGTTGACGACTGGCAGCTTCTTCAAGCGTTTCAATAAGTCCCATTTTTATTGCGCCATGGGCACGAATAGACTCAAATCTGGCTAATGCGTCTTCGTCATTATTAATGGCATCTTGCAACTCACAACCGCTATACCCGATATCCTCTGCATTCAGGAATATTGTTGGAATACCGGCATTGATCATAGTCGCTTTAAAGGTTCCAATTCCGGGCACTTCCAAATCGTCGACTAAATTTCCGGTGGGAAATAATGCCGAGTCAGTCGGGTCAACAAACTCTACCTTGACCTCTGCAGCAGGGAATGTCACGCCGTCCAGTTCAAAATCACCAGTCTCTTGAACTTCACCATTAGTTATTGGTACGTGAGCAATGATCGTCTTTTCTATATTAGCCTGCCATATACGTACAACAGCAATGCCATTTTCTGGAATACGTGCTGCGTCAACCAGACCATTTGAGATTGCAAATGAGCCAACTGCCGCAGTCAAGTTACCGCAATTACCGCTCCAGTCGACAAAGGGCTTATCGATAGAGACCTGGCCAAAAAGATAGTTGACATCATGACCTGGTTGGTCACTTTTCGACAGAATGACCGTTTTCGAGGTACTCGAAGTCGCACCTCCCATACCATCTGTCTGTTTTCCATATGGGTCAGGGCTGCCGATAACTCGAAGCAGCAAATTGTCTCTCGCATCACCGGCAACCTGAGCAGATTGTGGCAGATCAGTCAGTTTAAAAAACACTCCTTTACTGGTACCGCCACGCATATAAGTTGCCGGCACTTTAATTTGGGGTACATGAAGTTTCTGTTCGGAAGTCATGTGATTTTTCCTGAAAAAATTGATTATTAAGTCCAATTCCCTTCTATCCAAAAGAGAATTGGACTAGATCTGACCTTATCAGATCAGATGTTATAGGTTCTGATCACCAAAAGTCATACTATTTAAAGTCTTTCAGACTTCTTAGCTTTTACTATTTACCTTCAGATTCAAGAAAATCTTGAGCAAACCTTTGTAAAACACCGCCAGCGGCATGAATTGAAACTTCTTCCGCGGTATCCAGACGACACTTAACAGGCACTTCTACTTCTTCGCCGTCATTCCGATGAATTACAACTTTTAGCATTGCACCCGGTGCAGGCTCACCCACTACATCAAAAGTTTCAGTACCATCAATGTTGTAGGTGTGACGGGTTTCACCATTAACAAATTCAAGTGGAAGAACACCCATACCTATCAGGTTTGTACGGTGAATACGCTCGAAACCTTCAGCAACAATAGCCTCGACCCCGGCCAGACGCACGCCTTTCGCAGCCCAGTCTCGCGAAGAACCCTGACCATAATCGGCACCAGCGATGATACAAAGCGGCTGTTTTCGGTTCATATAGGTTTCAATCGCTTCCCACATACGAGTGACCTCACCTTCCGGTTCTATCCGAGCAAGCGAGCCCTGTTTAACTTCCCCATTTTCGTCTTTAACCATTTCGTTAAACAGTTTCGGATTAGCGAATGTTGCTCTTTGCGCGGTTAAGTGATCGCCGCGGTGAGTCGCGTAAGAGTTAAAATCCTCTTCCGGCAGCCCCATTTTTGCCAGGTACTCACCTGCCGCACTACTGGCTAAAATAGCATTCGAAGGCGACAGGTGATCCGTTGTAATATTGTCGCCTAACACAGCTAAGGGTCGCATTCCTTTCATGCTTCTTTCACCAGCCAATGCACCTTCCCAGTACGGGGGTCTTCGAATATAGGTACTCATTTCACGCCAGTCGTAAAGTGGATTGTTGTCTGCTCCGTAATCAACCTTTAAATCAAACATTGGCTCATAAACAGATTTAAATTGCTCCGGCTTTACATGCTCAGCAATTACCGCATCGATTTCTTCATCGGTAGGCCAGATGTCTTTAAGCGTTACCGGGTTGCCCTGCTCATCATGTCCCAGCACATCTTTTTCGATATCAAAGCGTGTGGTACCGGCAATTGCGTAGGCGACTACTAATGGAGGTGACGCCAAAAATGCTTGTTTGGCGTAAGGGTGGATACGACCGTCAAAATTTCGATTTCCTGAAAGAACCGCTGTTGCATACAGATCGCGGTCAATCACTTCTTTCTGGATTTCCGGATCAAGCGCGCCGCTCATACCGTTACAGGTAGTACAGGCAAACGCAACAATCCCGAAACCAAGCTTCTCAAGTTCAGGCAGAAGATTTGAGTCTTCCAGATAAAGCTGTACCGCTTTTGAGCCGGGAGCCAGAGATGTTTTTACCCAGGGACGACGAGACAAACCTTTGGCGTTGGCATTACGCGCTAGTAATCCGGCTGCGATAACATTACGCGGATTAGATGTATTGGTACAGCTGGTAATCGCGGCAATAATACAGGCTCCATCGGGCATACTGCCTTTCCAGTTTTCATCACTCGGCATTTCAACTGAACCGGTAATTCCTTGCGCGCCCAGTTCAGAAGTTGCCACTCGACGATGAGGATTTGAAGGGCCGGCAATATTTCGACAAACGCTAGAAAGATCAAACTTTAAAACACGCTCATATTCAGCATTTTCCAGATCGTCTGCCCACAAACCGACAGTTTTTGCATAGTTTTCAACGAGTTTGACTTGTTCATCATCTCGTCCTGTCAACTTTAAATAATCAATGGTTTTCTCATCGATATAGAACATCGCTGCAGTCGCGCCAAATTCGGGCGTCATATTAGAAATTGTTGCACGATCTCCCAAAGTTAAATCTCGCGCTCCTTCACCATAAAATTCAAGATAGGCCCCCACCACTCTTTCTTTTCTTAAAAACTCAGTAATGGCAAGAACAATATCAGTAGCAGTAATCCCTGGCTGTCTCTTGCCAGTCAGTTCTACGCCAACAATATCGGGTAGACGCATGTAGGAAGCTCGTCCTAACATGACACTTTCAGCTTCCAGCCCTCCAACTCCGACCGCGATAACCCCGAGAGCATCAACATGGGGTGTATGACTATCTGTACCAACCAGAGTATCGGGGAAAGCAACACCATCACGAGCGTGCACTACCGGAGACATTTTCTCCAAATTAATCTGATGCATAATGCCGTTGCCTGGCTGAATGACGTCAACATTTTTAAATGCCGTTTTTGTCCAGTTAATAAAGTGAAATCTATCTTCGTTACGTCGATCTTCTATAGCACGATTCTTCTCAAACGCATCTTTTTCAAAACCGGCGTGCTCGACGGCCAGAGAATGGTCCACAATTAACTGTGTCGGAACTACTGGATTAACTTTGGAAGGGTCTCCTCCTTTATCTGCAATAGCATCTCTCAACCCTGCTAAATCAACTAAAGCAGTCTGCCCCAGAATATCATGACAAACAACACGAGCCGGGAACCATGGAAAGTCCAGTTCGCGCTTTCGTTCAATAATTTGCTTCAATGAGTCAGTCAAAGACTCCGGCTGGCAACGACGGACGAGGTTTTCAGCTAAAACACGTGAAGTATATGGCAAACTTTGGTAAGCACCATCAGCGATATCATTGATAGCAGCTCTTACGTCGAAATAGTCGAGATTACTACCTTCTAATGATTTTCTATAATTTTGATTCATATTTTTGTCCAAACGGTTAATTTAAAACGGGATTAATCTTTACTCATTCGATACTTGAAAAATTTTACTTAAACAATAATCTTATTTATGTATCAAGGTCTTAAATATAGCTTTTTGTTAATATTTCATTGTGTAGGGCTCTTAGCTCTTGGCCATTTACACTTAAATCAGCTTATGGATTTAGCCGAATTTTTGGTCAGGTTCTCTTGATGTACATTTCCGCTATATTGAATATGCCTGCGCATCAGCATTTCAGCGAGCTCCGGATCTCGATTGGCAATGGCGTTGACAATATTTCTGTGTTCATCAAAAGCAGTCGTTATCCTTGGTCCGGCCATACCCAGCTGTACTCGATACATTCGAATCAAGTGGTAAATTCCATCAAACAAAATGGACATGAGTTGTGCATTCTTGCTGCCCAAAATAATACGGTAATGAAAATCGAGATCTCCCGCTTCCTGATAATAATTTTCAGCCTCTTTAACATTTTTAAAGTGGGTATCAAGCAGCGCTCTTAAATCATCTATTTCTTCCTCAGACATGTTAACCGCGGCCAATCTGGCCGCCATCCCTTCAAGCGATTCCCTGACCTGATAAAGCTCTTTCAACCCTTGAGGTGTTAATGATACGACCCTGGCACCCACGTTGGGCTTTCGCTCCACCAGTCGGCAAGACTCAAGTCTGTTTATCGCTTCCCGGATTACGGCACGACTAACTTCATATTTTGTCGACAGTTCGACTTCGCTTAACTTGGATGATGCAGGAATTTCGCCTTCGACGATATCTCGTCTTAGCTGGATAAAAGTTTTATCTGCTGAAGTTATGGGTTGTACGGCTTGAACCATATTGAGAGACTTAAGATACCGAAATTGTCGACAATAATAGCAATATTTAATATCCAGTCAATGATATGCAGCCAAATTGTCGACAAAATAGCATTTTTTATTTAAATGCTCTATCATAAAACTTAAGGATCTGGAGAGTTCAGGTCGATAATTGAAAAAGTTGCTCCCTGTGGATCGTTTACAACTGCGAAACGACCAATATTATCTATATCCATAGGTGGCACACAAACATTACCACCTGACTTTTCAATCACCTCGCATTGCCTGTCGGTATCTTTGACTGAAAAATATATCATCCAGTGCGGTGGCATATCCCCCCACTCTTCAGTCATTTCCATCATACCGCCAGCCATGGCTTCACCGTTATAGAAGACTGTGTATTGGTGATCAACTGAGTCATCGGTCTGCACAGTCCAGCCGAATACACCGCAATAAAAACTTTTCGCAGCTTCGATATCCTTGGTTGCCAACTCATTCCAGCATAAAGAGCCTGGATCGTTAACCAGGCTTGCCCCTTTATTGTTGAGCCCTTGCCATAACGCAAAGTTTGCACCCTGAGGATCCTGAACAAATGCCATACGACCAGCATCACCAACATCAGCCGGTCCCATTAGTATTTTGCCATTGAGCGAATTGATTTTTTTGATTGTCTCTTCGATAGAGTCGACAGAGACATATCCAATCCAGTGCGGCGGAATGTTTTGTTTGATTTGATCATCCACAAGTTTATACATGGCGCCAATAACGTCTTCACCTAATTGCCACATTGAGTAGTAGCCACCGCATTCCAGTGGCATATCTGTTGTAGTCCACCCCATTACTTCACTATAAAACTCTTTGGCTTTATCGGTATCGCTGGTGGCCAGTTCAGGCCAACAAAAGGTTCCGTTTTTGTATTCACTTCGTTTACCCATTACATACCCTCTTTTCAATTAAAGATGAAGGTGACCGGCTATCAACAACATTCGACCTAAACGGCTTGTGGATTAAGACAGCTTACCTATCGAGTTTAGCAGGCTTCATTCAAAATCAGCTCTTTTCAATAGACTTAATTGCCTGTTGTGAAATTGAGATAAGGTTAGCAGCGCCGTTACTGCGCCAGTCAAAGCGTACATCATATCCGACTGGGTATCCCATATATATCCCTGAGTTCCAAGGAATGAATCAGCCGCTTCATCTGATAGCAACGCGACCCACCACTCGATTAATTCATAAAAAGCGCTAAAGCCAAGACAAACTGAGATAATAAAAAGATGCCGCCAGCCATTCCCGTTGACGACATTATGTCGAATGAACAATTCCCGCGCCAATATTGCAGGAACAAAACCTTGTAGAAAATGCCCCAGTTTATCGTAATTATTACGCTCCCATCCAAACCAGCTTTTGCACCACTCTCCAAGTGGAACTTCAGCGTAGGTATAATGCCCACCCACCATAAGTACCAGCGAGTGAACCAGGATCAAAAAATAGAGTAAGGATGTGAGAGGAAATCGAGCCCGAGTAGCCAATATGATCACTAGCCCTATAATTGCAGGCAAGACTTCCAAAAACCAGGTAAGTTGATCTTTTGGGCCAATCCCAGACCATATCAGAGTAACGAAAAACACGGATAACCAAGTAATTTTGGTACTCATCCAACCTCCCTGATTGAATCGATAAAGAAACTAATTAAGATCTTTTGCGTATTGGTTTAGAATTTCCATCGGAACAATTTCAAGCGCTCGTTTATGTGTTCTTTGTAAAAAAACCCGAGGTGCCATATCTGCTTCATATGCCTCCAACCATCTGGCAGCACATAAACACCATGCATCACCGGGCTTTAAACCGGGAAAACCAAACTCAGGAACTGGTGTCGACAGGTCATTGCCTTTAAAGCGAGAATACTCCAAAAACTTTTGAGTAACTTCAACACAAACAGTATGAGAACCGACATCTTCCTCGTTGGTATTACAACAACCATCCCTGAAAAAACCGGTCACAGGATCATTAGAGCAAGGAATAAGTGGCTCATTAAATACATTGAGTGATTCATCCATATCATATTGTGTTGAGTTGTTATCAGCCATCCGATTGTTCTTTTCCATTTATTTTAGTTACTAAATGTATACTAAGTTAAGCTTACATTCAAAAGCTCACTACTATCATCTCTAATAAAAGAAAAGCCGCTTTCGCGGCCTTTCCAGCGTTTCATCAATTATTTCCGACAATAGTGTGTCAGTTACTTCTGAATATATGCTTTACAACTTTAATATCTCTTAGGAGTATAAATATTCCGCGACTATAGGTCATCGACAATCGCATAAATTGCATCGATTGCACTCTCCCCCAGCTTAATACATCTTTCTGGAGACCAGCCCTGAATTGGTTGAGGCGTATCAGCAGTATCTTTAAATGGCATTTCCAGTGTAATGGCACAACATTTAAAGGTCTCAGTAATATAGTTGGTACAAACCGTTATATTAGCTTCTCCGGGGTTGTCTTTTGGATAACCAAACTCAGTCTGAAAGTCTGGATTTGCAGCCATATAGGTCTCGCCAAAAGTATCATGTAAGTTGGCTAAATGTTCATTCCAGACGCTAGTTCCTTCACTCCCGGCAATAAAATTATAAGGTAGTCCTTCATCTCCATGTACATCCAGACAGAAATTGACTCCGATTTTCTCCATTTGCTGACGCATCAAGTATACCTCAGGACTTCTCTCCATCGATGGTTCCATCCATTCTCGGTTCAGGTTAGCACCGGCAGCATTGGTTCTAAGATGTCCGCGTCGACTCCCGTCAGGATTAATATTTGGAGTAATATAGAAAACAGCTCTATCCAACAGATATCTGGAAATCGGTTCATCTTCATCGAGTAAACGTTGAACAAACCCTTCCATCCACCATGAACCTTGAGTTTCACCTGGATGCTGACGAGCCTGAATCCAGATTTTTTTCTTACCTGCGTCGTCAGAGCCGACCACCAACTGATCGATATCCTGACCATCGAGAGATTGACCTAAAGTTTTCAAACGAACTTTTGAATCTGACAATGTCCAACTGATAAAATCCGCGAGTCTTTCCATTGAATAAGGAGCAAAGTAAGCATAGTAGACAGACTCATACTCTGGCATATGTTCAATTGTCAGGACACCATTTTCAAATTTTGTAGGTACTCTGAACCAAAATTGTCTGTCATAAGATGCGACGGCCTGATAGCCATTCCAACCATCCAGATAGGCTGCGCCTTTTGCATTAGTAATATTTAGGCGACAATCAATACCTTCAGCTCCGGTTAATCGAAAATAGAACCATTGATAAAACTCACTATTATTATCCTTGTTAATTTCCAGCTCAATATTTGAAGGATCCTGGCTATTAACTACACGAATATTTCCACCATCAAAATTGCTATTGATATTCATTTGGTTGTTTTTTGACCTCTATAAACGGAAAGATACCTGCCCTCCCAGAATAATCAAACAGAGGTTCAGGCCCGACTAATGCGCACTCTACCATATCCAACAAAGATTGCGTAATATACCATTGATAGACCCAGCTTATTTTAAAATTGGTCAATTTCAGTTTGTGAGTTCGGGAATATCAGGTTTCAATAAAACGTTAACATTTTACCTATAGAGCCGTAGAGATTTAAAATGAGTGATTCCGAAGTGGTTTTAATGAACAGACCGATAGACCTGGACACTATTCCATCGATAGCAAACATTGCCTTTTCTCCATTGGCGAACAAATATGCGATCTTAAGTGTATTGGAAAGCTTGTTATTATGGATAATATTGGCTGGTGGTGCTTTCTTGTTAACTTTATTTAAATCAGTAACGCCACCTTTGTGGCTGTACTTTCTGCTGGCTCCCATTTTTATTTTGTCATTGGTAATAACCTATTTGGGTGCCAAGGCAAAGGGCTACGCCCTGAGAGAAAAGGATATACTTTATAAACGAGGGATTTTTTGGAAAACACAAACAGGCGTGAGCTTTAAACGAGTTCAGCATATCGACCTTTCGAATGGCCCTATTGAAAGATATTTCGGGCTAGGAAGTATTAAGTTTTTTACGGCCGGTGGTTCACACGCTGACTTAAAAATTTCTGGGTTACCTGTCGAGATAACTGAAAAGCTCCGCTCGAAGGCTCTTGAATCTATTGAAAAGCAAATCCCGTTGAATAAAGTGCAAGAGACAATCTATGAAGACTAGTCAGAATGTCGATAGTAGCGTTGATCAATCACAAGAACAATGGTCCAGACTCTCGCCTATATCGGTTTTATTTTTTTTGGGAAAGTCTATCTCCAGCATTCTCAAAGATGCTCTTCCCGGATTAGCACCTTTAGGTGTACTCATATTTAATTCCGAGAATAAGACCTGGGTTGTTGGGCTGGTCATCGCCGGCATTGTCCTACTCACTATAGTTAGTGCCGTCCTACAGTATCTTTTCTTTAAGTATCGTTTACAAGAAGATAAGATTTTAATTAATGATGGCGTTTTTAAGAAAAGGCAAAGAACACTTGAGCATGATCGGATCCAAAACGTTAACATTATTCAGCCTGTTTACTTCAAAATATTTGATCTGGTTACACTGAACCTGGAAACTGCCGGTTCAAAAGGTAATGAAGCGAATCTGGCAGGCATTAGTAGACAAAGCGCAGAAAAAATTAAG
Source organism: Aliikangiella sp. G2MR2-5 (assembly GCF_015687155.1). GTDB lineage: Bacteria > Pseudomonadota > Gammaproteobacteria > Enterobacterales > Kangiellaceae > Aliikangiella. The sequence goes on from NZ_JADPQF010000001.1 coordinate 1,410,728, forward strand.
CAAAATATTCTAGCTAAAGCTCCTGAATTTGAAGATAGTATTGTTGAAAACTCAGAGCCCATCGAATCTGCCTCGACATCTACCCTGGCTACTGCAAATTTGAATCAATTGGTTCAATACGGGCTCACCAGCAACGCAATGTTCTGGTTTCTCATTTTCTTGGCCCCTTTGTTTGGCGCGCTGGATGATGTAATCGAAAATTGGATTGGTGACGAAACCGTTGACGCTTTTGTGAATAGTTTCGGTGGCGGCCTAAAAGGTGGCCTGGTATTAATTGCAGTAGCTCTATTTTCACTGCTTTTCGTGATGCTGCTGTTTTCGATTACGGGTTCAATATTACGCTTTTACAAATATCATTTAACGCAAGAGAAAGATACCTTAAGAAGACATAGCGGGCTGATTTCAACTCACGAAGAATCATTAAAGCTCTCAAAAATTCAAGCTATGACTTTTCAGACAAATTTTATCGGGCTCTGGCTAAAAGCTGAAAATATCACTATTAAACAGGCTTCGACTCAAGTGAATAATGAAAGCAGTCGCTCTAACCTTTTCATAATACCGTCGCGAGTCAGACAGGAAAGTATTGAATTGTTAAAGCGACTTCTCGGTGTAAACAAACTACCCGACCTGCTGGACTCTGTCGACCGTCGCTACATCCGGAAGAACACTCTAATTCTTTCTGTTCCGGTATTTATTCTTAGTATCATTCTATGGATAAATAGCTCGAGTCTACTCTCTTTACTACCTTTAAGCCTGACACCACTTATTTGGCTATTTTATCGACAGAAATGGAAGCAACTTGGTTATAAAATCACAAGTCACTTTGGCTTCGTCAGGAAAGGAGTGATTGGATACAGATATACCTGTCTTCCCTTGTTCAAAGTACAAAGAGTGAGTATCAGCCAGTCATTTCTACAGAAACGCAATAATTTAGCAACTTTAACTTTGTATATGGCTTCCGAATCTATTACGATACCTTATATCCCTATGCGATCTGCGGTAGAATGGTTCGATAAAATCAGCACACAAATAGAAACTCGTAACGAAAATTGGTTCTAGGTGCGACAAAAAATTAATTCAGGACCTGTAGTAATGCAAAAATCATTTTTGCTAGTCAGCCTTATATTTTTGATTAGCTGTTATCCGAATATGGCCCCAAATGCAAAAGAAGCTCGATTATTTTTCAATTCATCAATAGTTGAAGAGGAAAGACTTAATGTTGCACAATCAGAGCTAAAAGAGGTGGCTAATAGACTGGATGATCATTTTAAGGTCTTGCAACAGGAGCTAGGTGCTTGCAACAGCTTTGAACAATCGAAAGCAGTAGCTAAAAAAGCAGCCTCTGCTTTGTGGGTACAAGCAAAAGAACAACTTCATACCAGTCATTCCTTCGATGATCGAAGCCTTTATTGGCAAAGACTAAAGCTACTTTCAGTAGTCCGAATTCATGCCAAAAAGAGAGACTTATCTTTACAGCAATTAAAACTATTACAGGAAATCATAGAAAAAGGTAGTCGCGGACTACTTGACTTGAAATTTAGAAATAACGGCTTTAAAAAGATATTGCTCAGCGGATTTGACCCCTTTCTCCTGGACAATAATATTGCTCAGAGTAACCCGTCAGGCGTAACAGCAATGTCACTGGACGGACAAGTTATCGAGCTGAACGGCGAAAAAGCAGAAATTCAAACTTTTCTTGTACCTGTTCGATACAGTGATTTCGACAATGGTTTAATCGAAAGTATTTTAGAAGATTTTTATCTAGCCAATAATGTCGATCTGGTGACTACAGTAAGCATGGGTAGGCAAGACTTTGATCTCGAACGTTTTCCCGGTCTTAGACGAAGCGCCTCTGCTCCTGATAACCATAATGCGTATGGAAACGGAAGCTTGGAAAAGCCAGTAATCCCGAGTTTGAATGGGAACCAACTCAAAGGTAATGAGTTTGTAGAATTCAGTCTGCCAGTCAGGAGCATGACTAAGGCTTCTGGAAAGTTCAGAGTTATAGACAACCCTCAGGTAACAACTTTGACAAAGTCATTTAGACCTTTACATATCAAAGAGTTGACAGGAGAAATAGCCGTCAAAGGCTCTGGCGGCGGATACTTGTCCAACGAAATATCTTATCGTAGTATTCGCCTTCGCAATGAATTAGGCTCGAAAATTCCAACGGGCCACATTCATACACCGCGTATCTATGAGTTCGACAAAGAAACCAATCGAGCAATTGTCGAACAAATTACCGAAATGCTTAAACTATCACTGACTGAAATTTAGTCGTAAAAATGAATAAAGAAAAAAGACAACAAATTTTTGCTCGTCTCAGAGCCGAAAACCCAAATCCAACAACCGAGCTGGAATACACGACCCCATTTGAACTACTAATAGCGGTTATTTTGTCAGCTCAGGCAACCGATGTCGGGGTAAATAAGGCTACGCGAAAGCTTTACCCTGTTGCAAATACACCGGAAGCAATATATCAACTAGGCGTTGAAGGGTTAAAAGACTATATAAAAACCATTGGGCTTTTTAACAGTAAAGCAACCAACGTCATAAAAACCTGCAAAATCCTGATAGATAGACATAACTCTCAGGTTCCCGAAACCAGAGAGGCTCTCGAAGCACTTCCCGGTGTGGGCAGAAAAACTGCAAATGTTGTTTTAAACACGGCTTTCGGCCAACCAACGATGGCCGTTGACACTCATATATTCAGGGTTTCTAATCGAACAGCAATAGCTAAAGGTAAAGATGTTGTTGAAGTAGAAAAGCGCCTGTTAAGATTAGTACCCAAAGAATATCTGATGGATGCCCATCATTGGCTCATTTTGCATGGTCGATACACGTGCGTTGCCCGTAAACCCAGATGTGGTTCTTGTATCATTGAAGATTTATGCGAATTTAAACAGAAAACAGAGGTTTGACACCCAAGAAAAGTGATTATTCAAAAATAATATCCTCGTCAATAATACTTTTCTATTCATCTAGCGTATATCTAGTCATTTGGCACCATTTTCAGCGAAAATGGTGCCAATATTCTAAAATTCAATCTTTTTCAGCTTAACAGGAACATCTTACTCAGCTATACTCGAACGGCTACTGCAGTTATCTAAATCGACTAAAACAACAAAGGCTGCTGAAATGAAAACATCAAGACCAATCCATAAGAAACCGATTCACAATGTTGGACGATTGGCCTTATCTGCCTTATTTTCACTCTACTTTTTATCCGTTAATGTATCAGCCGGAGAACTCAAACAGAGCAGCATTTCCAAGCTTCAGCTCAATAGTTGTAAAGTGAATGTCACAGCGGATGAAATTTTAAAACTGGAAAACTCCGTCGAGTTTCGGGGTAATGTCGAAGTTCTGGTTGGATTTGCTAGCTTGAAAGTTTCTAAAGCCAGATTAATTAAGCAGAGTGATGGAAAATGCGAGTTGATAACTCATCAAAACTAATTCAGCAACTCAACCAAACATTTTTTCTATATTATTTTTTGTATTCGCTTCAACCTCTCAGGCAGACGTAATAGTGCCCATCTCAAGCTATATAAACTATGCAGAACTTCTGAATTATTCCTTTTGATACGCCTTCATAGTGACTACTCTTCGATTAAGTAGTTTGCTATTGGTTTCAAAGAAAAAACACCAACTCACTTATTAACGACACTAAACTGCTCTACTTTTGTCTCTGGTAATAAGTCCAGACTACTCTTTGCATATTTTCGTAGTTTATTTGAATTTGCCATCCTTGCGACATTTTCTAACAGCGTTCTGTAGCGAGAGTTATGGCTTTTTCCAAGGACTTTACATAGCCATGAAATTGCATCGACGTTATAGGGAGATTGAGTGTCTTTGGCTTCCCAAATTTTGGCTGCAATTAAATCCAATATATCTGTTTGAAGCTCGCTTTGCTGATAGTAACTTTTAGCATATCGCTGAAGAGCCTCACCGGAACTTTTCAACTGCGTTTTTATTGATGAGATATTACCTGACCACTTAACTATAGGTATGACTTTGTCGATAAAAAGTGGGATGTCATCTCGGGCACTAAACTGAATCTTACCGAGAGAATCATACTCATAAGTAACATTGGGAGCTCTTCCTGAAAAGAAATTCCCTTCGTTTTTAAAAACTTTATCAGGATTTCCAATTTTTGAGACCACTAATCTTTCACTTTCTCCGCCTGTTAGATTGTGAAATAGCTCTTTTCTTGAAGGCTTCTTCTTCTCCGACCGGTCTTTCATTCTAGCCTTGGGAACATAAGATGAGGAGCTTTTTTCGATAATATTTGATACAACATTTCCATTAACATCCTCAATCCATACCGCTGAATAATCCTTACTCAAACTTCCATTAACAAGATACTTAGCATCTTTTTCTGGTGTAAATTCAAACTCTCCTTCGACTATATAATTTGTCTCGGAATTTAGAATAGATCCAATTATAGCTGCATGATGGACTTGACCAACAATGTATAATTTTACTGGTCTAACAGGGACATTCCTTGACTCTCCCATAGTAATCAAGCGGGAACCTTTTCCAGCCGATGCCTGAGAAGAAGCAACAAGCGCATGATAGATTGGCTTGCCATCTATTAGTTTAATATAGAAAAAATTCGCGTTACTTAAACTCTGCCTTTGAAAGCTATCGTCTATCGAAGCGACTGCCCCCTTGTAATCTTTAGGTAACAATCGAGCGTAAGTCGCACATCCAGCGATTAGAAGCGATAAAACTAAAATACCGAGAACTCTCATTAACCTGCCTTTTTAATCCATATTAAATAGTTACTTTATGCATTAGCTTTTACAGCTCATCTTACCAAGTAAGCATATTGTACACAGACGCTCAAATCACCACTAATCAAATCTCTATCTCAAGTAATCTATAAAGCGATAGCATTTTAATGCCAAATTCAATGGGCATGCGGAATAATACTTATTCAATCCAGGCTACTCTAACAATGAAAATGAATCACTCAAAAGATTTCACTTCATCTTTTTCTAGATAGCGCCATTCTCCAACTTCAAGTTCAGATAAATCTAACCCGCCAACTTTTATTCTCTGCAAAGCAGTAACCCTGTTCCCTACTGCCGCAAACATTCTTTTAACCTGGTGATACTTTCCTTCACTAATTTCGATCAACACCCTGCTGTCCGCAAGCCTCTGTATTACACATTTTCGTGTTGCTTTGCTTTCCCCTTTGAGAAGAATACCGTTTTCAAGAGATTTGATGCTCTCATCTGAAACAGGGTCTGCCAATTCCACATTATATTGCTTACTACACTTCTTCCGAGGCGAAGTAATTCTATGCGTCCATTCACCATCGTTGGAGATTAGAACAAGTCCAGTCGTATCAACATCAAGCCGACCAGCAAAGTGAAGTTGATTGCAATTGATGGAGTCAACTAATTTGAGTGCGCTAGGATAGACTTCATCTTGAGTCGAACAGATATAACCGCTCGGTTTATTTAGCAAAATATAAACATTACCGGGTAAAACAACAGGCTCATTTTTATAAAGTACGGTCTGTCCTTTAACAATTAAATCGGCTTTGGGTTTAGTGATACTCTCGACACGAACTAAATTGGATTTAATAATTTTTTTGGCGTCTGTTCGGCTAATATTTAGCCCTTTAGAAAGGTACTTGTCGAGCCTCAAATTTATCGCTCCCAGCGCGCAGCTGCTTGCTCGTCACTCTCTTTTGCTTCAACCCATTGCGTTCGATCGCCATAATGCTCCTTTTTCCAGAAAGTCGCCTTTTTCTTAAGATAATCCATAATAAACTCGGCAGCTTCGAAAGCTTCCTTTCGATGAAGGCCTGCTGTGGCGACAAATACAATTGGATCGCCAGGAGCCAGATACCCGACTCTGTGAGATACTAACATTCTGGTTAACCGCCAGCGCTCTTCTGCTTCCTCTAAAATCGAAGCTAACTGGGATTCAGTCATTCCCGGATAATGCTCTAATGTCATCCCTGTTAATCCCTGTTCTTCATCTGAAACTCGAACAGCCCCGGTAAAAGTAACAACAGCGCCACTCTCTCCATTGTTTGCATGAGCTTCCTTAATCAGCTCGTCCATATCGAGCGCTACATCGCTAATAGATATCGCATCATAAAATTTTGATTGGGAAGACACTTTCATCCCCTTTGAAGATCCTGTTGATAATAGGCTAGCAAACTAACCGCCAGTCACTGGTGGGAAAAAAGCGACCTCGTCACCTTCATTAAGCTTTTTGTTAAACTCCGCCATTTCTTGATTAACTGAAACTTTTACCATATTTGCCGGGTTACCAAACAGCTCCAACCACTCAGGACCTCGCTGGCTTAAAAGCTCGCAAAGCTCGCTCACATGATCGCCACTAGCTAAATCAATAGAGAGCCTTGAGCAATCCAGTTGCTCCTTAAAGCTGGCAAAAAATAGAACTTCTACCTTCATTCATTTACCTTTTAATGTTTATTCGATCTGAGTGCTAAATATTACAAGAGCTTCTAGCGCTTCCAATACCCTGACTTGCCACCTTTCTTTTCCTCCAGCTGGATATTCGAAATAACCATGCCTTTGTCTACTGCCTTGCACATATCATAAATGGTTAATCCAGCCACAGAAGCAGCTGTTAATGCCTCCATCTCAACGCCAGTCTGACCGGACAGCTTGCAAGTTGCACTAATTCTAACACCTCCAGCATCTTCATCTGGACTTAGATCAACTTTTACCGAAGTCAACATTAATGGGTGGCACAAGGGTATTAAATCAGAAGTCTTTTTCGCCGCCTGAATACCAGCAATACGTGCGGTTGCCAAAACATCGCCTTTTTTATGCTCGCCTTCAACAATCATTCGCAGAGTTTCCGGCTGCATTTTGACGAAGCCGGTAGCAGTGGCAGAGCGTTCAGTATGGCTTTTCTTGGTCACATCGACCATTTGGGCCTCGCCTTTTTCATTCAAATGGGTAAAATGCGTCATAATCTTTAAGCTGTAAAATGGAAAAAGTAAATGGATTCAATCCACGTAACCGTGGCTGCTATTATAAGGCGAAAAGACCAATATTTGTTAGTAAAAGAAAAAGCTAGCAGTGGTCAAATAGTATTCAATCAGCCTGCAGGTCATGTAGAGCTGCAGGAATCTCTTGAGGAAGCCGTTATCAGAGAAGTAGAAGAAGAAACAGGTCTCTCTTTTACCCCGACAGGACTAACAGGTACCTATTTGCTAAGCCCGGCTACCAACGGAAAAACATACTTGCGCTTTTGCTTCGTGGGTGATGTACCTGAAAATCAAGACCCCTCTCCACAAGATCCAGATATTCTGGACGCTTTGTGGTTCACCAAAGATGAAGTTAGTGAATTACCCAAGGAGCAGCTGAGAAGTGCCTTGGTATTACAGTGCCTTTCAGACTACCTTCAAGGAAAAAGAATTCCACTGGAGTCACTTGTTTTTTCCAATAATGAGCTCCATTTAGCCAACGAATGCTGGAAAGAGTTAAAATAAGTGCCAATTATTCTAGTTTTGCGCCCCAAATTAAGTATCGGTATATATAGTTAAATGAACAATATAGTCATCAACAACAATCAAAGTGATGCAGACACTTCTGAAAAGCGACCAATCAAAGTTGTCGTTGGAATGTCCGGTGGAGTGGATTCGTCTGTCGCAGCCTACTTGCTAAAAAAGCAAGGCTACGAGGTGACAGGCGTCTTTATGAAAAACTGGGAAGAAGATGATACCGATGACTATTGTGCGGCGGCCGAAGACATGGCTGATGCTCGAGCAGTAGCTGAAAAGCTTAATATTCCTTTTAAGACAATAAACTTTGCTGCAGAGTATTGGGACCGGGTGTTTGAGTACTTTTTGGAGGAATACCGAAATGGACGCACACCTAACCCGGATATCATGTGTAACAAAGAGATAAAATTTAAGGCATTTCTTGATTACGCCAAAATTCTCGGCGCAGATTACATTGCAACAGGTCATTATGCGCGTGTGCTGCATAGTGAACAAGGCTCTCAAATGCTGCGTGGAATTGATACCAATAAAGACCAGACCTACTTCCTTTACACACTACAGCAAGCCCAACTGAGTCAAACTCTGTTTCCGGTTGGCGAACTGGAAAAGCCTGAAGTCCGACGAATAGCGGAAGAGCAAGGTTTTGTAACCGCCAAGAAAAAAGACAGTACCGGTATTTGTTTTATTGGTGAACGAAAGTTTAAAGACTTTTTACAGAAATATTTACCGGCGCAACCAGGTAATATAGAAGACGATCAAGGTAATATAATCGGAAAGCATAGCGGCTTGATGTATCATACTTTGGGCCAAAGAAAAGGAATCGGTATCGGCGGTATGGCGAGTGCAGATGATGCCCCATGGTATGCACTGAAAAAAGATATGAAACGCAATGTATTAATTGTAGGTCAGGGTCACGACCACCCTCTTCTAATGAGTCAGGGATTAATTGCAACTCAACTGCATTGGGTCGAGCCAGATGAGATGCCAGTTGAGTTTGAATGTACTGCCAAGAGCCGATATCGTCAGGAAGATTTCAAATGCAAAGTAATCCGCGTTAACGAAACAGATTGGAAGGTCGACTTTTTCGAGCCTCAAAGAGCCGTTACTCCAGGGCAATCAGTCGTGTTTTATAACGGAGACAAGTGTCTTGGCGGTGGAATTATTGATCAAATATGTCAATGATTCCTTCAGATGACACAAAATATTCACTTTATACCCAGCATTTATAAAATTATGAGTAAAAATAATCAGTTGTTAGGCCAATGCATTGGTTTGGGAGCACTATCTCAAGCTATTCGTTCAGTCCAAAACCTGGCCTGGAAAGGACAGACAAACCTGAGCGACCTTAGGGCTGTAGTCAGTAGTCTAGTTGAAATCGATGCGGGTAGTCCGGTCGACATCTATGGTGGGAGCTTTGAACTGAATAACGGATTACGTCTTCTCGCCAGGCAAATCGATCCACAAGATAAAGACAAAGACCCTGAGTTTGTAAATCTGGCAATCAACTTGATTTCTCTCCAGGCCCAGCTAAATAAGAACAATGACATCTTAACCACTCTTACTCAAAAAATAGACCAGCTTGCGCAGCGCTTTTCAGGTTCGGATATTGCCGAAAACGAAGAAAGCTACCAACAATTCATTAATGAAGCTTCAGAGATTTATAAGCAAACGCTTTCAAAAATGCCATTAAGAATTCAGGTAAAGGGAGAACCGAAATTTCTCCAACAGCCTATGATTCAAGCTCAGATAAGAGCCTCTCTACTAGCAGCTATTCGCGCGATATTCCTCTGGCGTCAATCAGGGGGAACTCGCTGGCACTTCCTTTTTAAAAAGCGCCAACTTCTCTCAGCAATTAAGAATTTAATTGCCAGCCCGGTGAGCAAATAGACTCTTCAGATGTACTTCAAGTAACCTGTTCATCCTTATGAACAGGTCCTCTCATCCTCTCAAATATTGTCACTTTCCTGTTGATTTTTGTCCTATAATTTAACCAATACACAATACAAGGCAATACAAGGAACAGCCATTCAAAAGACTGCAATGAAACTATATTTCCTTTAACATTTTTCGGGTAAAACCAGTCCAGAATAATTAGCATGACATCGCAAAGGCAAAAAGATATAAAAGAAGCGGGATTAAAGTCGCGAGCTGCAATGGCTTGGCTTCGTGATAACCATCTACCAGCAGATCCCATATGCTACACGCTTGCTTACGAATATCTTTTCACCGAAAACAGACAACTTAAACAGGACATTGATGCCCTCAAACTCTCGGATGATGATGAGCACGATAAAATAAAACAAATCTACAATAAACATATCATCGCCAAGAGCTACAAAGAGTTGAGCATGCATGATGAGCACACTGAAGAGTATGCAGCCGCAGCCCTTTCTCTGCTATTAGGAACAAAAGAAGATGTTCAGCATATCTCAGAAAAACTTAGCGAAAGTCAGGAAAATAGAGACTCTGAAGTCGATCAGGCGCTTGCCCAAAAAGCTCGAACAGCAGCGGCAAACCTGGAAAGCGCAGTCAAAGCTTTGAACAAGGGTAACGATGTTGACGCTAAACCTCTATCTTACGATAAATTAACTGAGCTTCTCGACAATCAGGGCGCCTTTACCGTTATCAAATGCCTTTTGGCAGATAGCGAAAACTTTCCAGTCAGCATCTTGCGAATCAACCTCGATAAGTTTAAGCAGCTGAATGATCAAAATGGCAAAGTTATGGGCGATGCAGTGCTTAAAAGCCTGGCCAAAGCTTTTAATGCTCAACTTAGAGGGGAGGATATCATTTCCAGATACCAGGGAGATGAATTTACTGTTTTTCTACCCAAAACACCATTAAAGTCAGGAGTAGCAGTCGCCGAAAATCTTAGAAAACGTGTACTCGCAATTTCGCTTAAAAAGAAAAGCAGTATGACACCGGTAAAAGCGTCAGTATCTGTTGGCGTAGCAGAGTTTAGTGGCCAGGGTTCTTTCGACAAGGCATTTATGAAAGCCAAAAAAGCAATGCTTCGATCTAAAGATCTTGGTCGTAATTGTGTAAATTGCGAGAACTAGCTCTCGCTGAAGACGCTTTCTGTTTGACAAGTGTTGTTATATTGATACTTACAATCTATATTAAACCTTCAGACAAAAAAGTTGATATCGACTATTAATAGCTCATGCCTTACAAATCTTATTTCAGAAATGCAATTCGCTCATTGCTAATCACCGGCTTTATTCTGATCATTCTTAATATGGCCTGCGCTAAAGGCGCAGGTGTCGAAGTTCTGGTTCTGCTTGGTCAAGTGAGCGAAGAAGCAGCCAAAGAAAGAGAAAACATCTTAAAAGGTGTGAGTTTAATGCAAAACACCATTAAACTAATCGCTTTTCTGGGTGTTTCTCTATTTATGTTATTTGTAGTTAAAGGTTTTCTTTTAAGAAAATCACAGCGGATATCCAGAATTTAACTTACCTGGCCTTTATTAGTTATTTTTATAACCCTCCTGTGTCAAACAGTTAGAAAAGTAATAGAAAATCTCAAACTCTTCGGCTAATCATCTCTTCTGATAATATTTATTTAATTAAGAATAAATCATCTCAAACTAATATTTTTAATCGCTGAAAACTTCCCTAATCTAGTCATGAACGGCAGCTGGTTTTTATTGAAGTTCCACATTGTACCTGGCATTCGTTGAATGAACATTGTGTAGCTGTCCAGACTATTCCTATCAAATAAAAACAAAGCATATTGCAACTCCAAGTCTAAAGACACAGACCTAAAAATCACGACTATCGTTATTATTTTTTGTAGTAATTAAGTGAGGTATAACGATGAAATTTGTAGTTAACAACGTAAAGATGTCTATTTTTGCTGGGCTAATCTTGCATATCTTTTCAGTCACGACTGTAAAATCGGAAGAATGTGAGCTGTACCCTATAACAGTTTCAACCGAATTATTTTCTGAAATCAGTGATGGCCAGGCTTTTCATCAGATTCCGTTAGGTGTAGGTAAAGGGAACTATAGTTGGTTAAGCTGGGATGGTCGTAACGATTCACCGTCTCTTGCAGAAAGCCTGCTTCGTCCGGGCAATAGCCATATTTATATCAATCCCAACGATGCGCAAGACACCCAACTTGATCCGAATGACTGGGTGCAGGGACGCCCGGGAGTAAAAAACAGCAGTAGTATCCGGGCAAATCTTGATGTGCTTCTTAACGTGCCTATTCAGATCCCTGTTTGGTCTGAAAACCTTGGTCAGGGTAGCCAATTCGACTACCTGGTATCAAGTTTTGCTACAATAGAACTAACTGACTACAAGCTAAATGGCAAAGGCTGGATATCTTTTATTTATCATGGCGATACTTCTTGTGCAGAAAACTCTCCTCCACAGGCATTCAGCGTATCGCTACAAACAACTGAATCAACCAGTTTTATCTTCACAGTAACAGCTGAAGATCCCGATCTTGATCCTCTCGACTATATAGTTGTGCAGCCTCCGCAAAACGGATTATTAGTGGGCAACGGCGACAATGGAGAAGGCCCCGAATACACCTATACACCTAATTCAGGCTTTACCGGTTTGGACGAATTTCAATTCATTGCAAACGATGGGACCAATGATTCAAATATTGCGACTGTGTCAATTTCAATTATTCCTTTCGAAAACAACCCTCCTGTTGCCTACAATGCTTCTTTGGAAACGACTGAGTCGATAGCTTTTGATGTAGTAGTTGAAGCAAATGACCCAGATATGGACCCATTGACCTACGAAATTGTCAATATTCCAACCAATGGCATACTTACCGGTGATGGGCCTAACTACATATATACACCAAACGCTGGTTTTGTCGGAACGGATACTTTCTCGTTTTTGGCTAACGATGGAACTGACGACTCCAACATTGCAACGGTTTCAATACAGGTAAACCCGGCAGCCAATACCGCACCAACGATAGAGCCGGCAACCCACGAACTTCCTCAATTTTCATCCTTAGAATTTATTGTTGATGCCTTCGATGCCGACGGAGATCCCCTCACCTACATTATCGTAGATTATCCTTTGTCCGGAGAGATTACCGGTAGTGGACCAGACTTTATTTACACGCCAATAGATGGAGCTGCGGGAGTTGACTCAATGAGAATAAAAGTAAATGATGGCAAGGCCGATTCTGAAACAGTGGAAATCACATTTATAGTATTTCCTTCAGAGGAGTAAACCAAAAATCTATTGCAGGCTCCAGGTTAGCTATTCAAATCCTGGAGCCACTCTTTACTCAACTTCAAAAAAATATACGTTCAATAAGTATTACAGCGCGGTAGCCAATATAAACTCGTTTACCGAATAATCAAAAAAATGGTCACTCTTTACAAATTCAAGAATAGACTCACTACGAGTTTTGTTAAAACATATTTCCAGTTTTTTAGTAAAATATGCAAACACCAGATCTTTATCAAAAATATCATCCGCAACAAGCATGTAGTTCTTCTCCACCCTGGATGCTTTAAAAGGAGTAGATATTAATTCTTCGGCGGTTAACTCAAAGTCTTTATTTACCAGCAAAAAATCTAGCAACTGATGTACTCTACGGCTTAAATCTCCTGCCAACCAAAATCTTGTAAGTTCACTTTCCGATAAGCAGCCCTGACAATCGTCACTAAGCGAGAGCTTTAAAGCAGGCAGGATAAAGTTTTCATCTGCACTATTTAGCATTAGACCTCCGACCAAAGACGATAGTTTTGCACAAAACTTCCGGTTTGTATTTTCATTGGAAGACTGTTCGCATACTATTGAATCTCGCAATAAGCATTCGACTGCGTGGCACCTTGCAGAAATGCTTAATAACCTCTTCATGCTAATTGAGGAAACACCATTTTTGATCCTTAACAAAGACAAGCGTTCAGCTAAAGCGAGTAAACATGAAAATCTGACTGCACAGGAAAATTTATTGAAGGAATTTCGACTAAAATTCTGATGACTATCAGTCTCTTTCTCATCCAAAAAGTTAAACATACAACCCAGGTCGAATGCTACCTTATGTGCCAAAGTACTATATTGGCTAACGCTCTCTCCATTACCTGTAACTTTGAATGCAGCCCCTCCCTCTCCTAGTAAAGCTCTACATTCAGGACTGCTGACTGATTGAAACGCATTTGCCAGTAATAAAAGTAGTTTTAATTTTTCAGTTAACAAATAGTTTTCATTTTCGAATTCAGCGTCATACATAAGATAAGCAATGTTTCCTGCTAAAGCCAAATTGTGTTCGACTATATCAACTTCATTCGAATTATCATCTTTAGCCATACAACCAGCCTTTAGTTACTTTGCTTTATTTCACTAAAGTATAAGCAAAAAAAGGAGCCTATGGCTCCTTTTCTCAAAATGAAATAAAAATTTCAGTCTTATCTTTCTTCAATTGGTACCCACTTCAGGTCTTCTGGGCCAGTATAGTTTGCACTGGGTCGAATAATCTTACCATCAACACGTTGTTCCATAATATGTGCCGCCCAACCGGTAATTCGAGACATTACAAAGATCGGGGTAAACATTGAAGTAGGTATTCCCATTTTGTTATACGAAACAGCTGAGAACCAATCCAGATTTGGGAACATCTTCTTTTCGTTCCACATAACAGTCTCCAAACGCTCTGCAACATTGTAAAGATTCAGATCTCCCTCTTCCTCAGAAAGCTGTTTGGCGACCTTCTTGATAACCTCATTGCGCGGATCTGACACAGTATAAACTGGATGGCCAAATCCAATTACGATTTCCTTTCGAGAAATTCTTTCTTTGATGTCGGCTTCAGCTTCATCCGGAGTAGAATAGCGTTTTTGAATATCTAACGCGACTTCATTTGCACCGCCATGTTTAGGACCACGAAGTGCTCCGATTGCACCACTCACGGCAGAATACATATCTGAGCCTGTGCCTGCGATAACTCGGCTAGTAAAAGTTGAGGCATTGAATTCATGCTCAGCATACAAAATTAATGAAGTATGCATAGCTCTCTCCCATAACTCGCTAGGTTTTTCACCGTGAAGTAAGGTCAGAAAGTGAGCCCCGATAGAATCGTCATCAGTTTCAACATTAATTACTTTCCCATTGTGACTGTAATGGTACCAATACATCAACATTGATCCGAAAGAAGCCATCAAGCGATCTGCAATATCTCTCGCGTCAGCCGGTGCTTGCTCGTCTTTTTCTGGCAGTACCGTGCCAAGCACAGAACAACCGGTTCTTAATACATCCATAGGGTGAGCTGCCGCAGGAATAGCCTCCAAAACATCCATTACCGGGGCAGGAAGACCACGTAAACTTTTCAATTTACGTTTATAATTCTTTAGCTCAGCTTTTGTTGGTAAACGCCCATGAATCAGAAGGTGAGCGATCTCTTCGAACTCTGCAGTCTCAGCAAAATCGAGAATGTCGTAACCACGATAAGCTAAATCGTTACCGGTTCGACCTACGGTACACAAAGCAGTATTTCCTGCCGCTACACCTGAAAGCGCAACGGATTTTTTTGGCTTCGGTAAAACTGTTTCACTCATGCTCACTTCTCCTTATTCATTTTCTTCAGACTGTTTTTGACTTGCAAATAGCGCATCCAGCTTTTGCTCGTATTCGTGGTAATTCAAATAGCCATAAAGCTCTTCACGTGTTTGCATAATTTCTACAACATTGCGCTGATGACCATCGTTGATTAATGCTTTATAGAAAGTCTCCGCACCTTTATTCATCGCACGATAAGCTCCACAACAGTAAAGGACGATATCGACACCAACTTCAGCAAGCTCGGGAGTTGAAAACAGAGGTGTCGCACCAAACTCGGTAATATTGGCTAAAATAGGAGCGTCAACCGACTTTCTAAACTCCGCATATTGCTCGAGTTGATTCATGGCTTCAGGGAAAATCATATCCGCTCCAGCCTCCAAACAAGCATTGGCTCTATCGATAGCTGATTGCATCCCCTCTACAGCCAATGCATCAGTTCTTGCCATAATGACAAACGATTCATCTGTTCTGGCATCAACAGCGGACTTTACCCGATCGACCATTTCCTGTTGAGAAACGATTTCTTTACCGGGACGATGACCACATCGCTTTGCGGCAACCTGATCTTCAATATGACAACCAGCAGCACCAAACTTTGTAAGTGAACGAATTGTTCGAGCAATATTAAAAGCACCGCCAAACCCTGTATCAGCGTCGACCATCAAAGGTAAATCACAAACGTCGGTAATACGTCTAACATCGGTTAACACATCGTCTATGGTACTGATACCAAGATCGGGCATACCCAGTGAGTTCGCAGCAACGCCACCACCGGAAAGATAAATTGCTTTGTGGCCCGACTGTTTCGCCATGTGCGCAGTAAAGGCGTTGATGGTTCCAACTAATTGCAATGGCTTGCTATCAGCCACTGCCTGGCGAAGCTTTGCGCCTGGAGTCAAATTTGTGCTCATACACAGTCTCTCTTCATTTAGTTAATCTGGACTTTGCTCATACTCAGTGCATCGAATTCCTCAACAACACTTTCTGTCAGAGCGATTTATCCTTAATTTCGATGAATCTGATTTTTGTAGTTTTAAGGACTCATCTCCAATTCGCTCCATAGTGCTAAAATCAATAAGGTAATCTGGCTAGTTTCCATAATAGTCATTACAAAAGCATGACTATTAATTCAACCGCTATTTCCCCATTAGAACTTGTGAAGCAAGCGCGGGCAATCAGGCTTTAGTACCGAATCACCAGCAACAAAGAGTACGGGCAAATTTGCCCGTAACTCAAAAGTCTTTATTTAGATTCCTGAATTTTTACTTTCCAAATTTGAGGTCCCGTCTTATGTACTGAGTCGCCATTAGTGTCTACGGCTACAGTTACAGGCATATCTTTAACCTCAAACTCATAAATTGCTTCCATTCCGAGCTCTTCAAACGCGACAACTCGAGACTCTTTGATGGCTTTGGAAACGAGATAGGCAGCACCGCCTACAGCCATTAAATAAACAGCTTTATTCTTTTTGATGGCGGCCAAAGCAGTATCTCCACGCTCTGCTTTGCCGATCATTCCCATAAGTCCCAAACCGCCTTCGCTTTTTGAGTTAAGCATCATTTCAGAGTACTTATCCATCCGCGTCGAAGTTGTTGGTCCAGCAGGCCCTACAACTTCATCCCGTACAGGGTCAACCGGGCCTACGTAATAGATGAAGCGATTTTCAAAATCAACACCTTCAGGAAGGCTTTCGCCGCTATCTAGCAGGTCTTTGATCCGCTTATGCGCAGCGTCGCGTCCGGTAAGAATTTTGCCTGACAACAACAATGTATCACCAGGTTTCCAGCTTTCAATTTCATCCTGAGAAATATTATCAAGGTTAACTTCCTTAATATTGTCAGATTTTTCCTGAGTAATAACCGGCCAGTCAGCAAGGCTTGGAGCTTCAATAAATGAAGGTCCGGACCCGTTCAATTCAAAATGGGCGTGACGAGTTGCTGCACAGTTTGGAATCATTGCTACAGGCAAAGAGGCAGCATGAGTTGGGCAATCATTAATCTTGATATCGAGCACTGTAGTCAGCCCTCCTAGTCCTTGGGCCCCTATTCCCAGCTCATTAACTTTTTCGTATAACTCTACTCTCAACTTTTCAACCGGGGTTTCCGGCCCTTTTTCTATTAGCTCATGAATATTGATAGGATCCATCAACGACTCTTTTGCCATAACCATGGCTTTCTCAGCCGTTCCGCCAATTCCTAACCCAAGCATACCAGGAGGACACCATCCAGCCCCCATCGTCGGTACAGTTTTAAGTACCCAATCGACAATAGAATCGTTTGGGTTTAGCATGACAAACTTCGACTTGTTTTCTGATCCACCGCCTTTGGCCGCAACGGTGACATCTACCTTGTCTCCCGGCACCATTTCAACGTGCACTACAGCGGGAGTATTATCTTTGGTATTAACTCTTGGTCCAACTGGATTTTGGACTATGGAAGCTCTGAGTGGGTTGTCTTGATTTTGATATGCTCTTCGCACACCTTCATCCACCATCTGCTGAACCGTCATATCAGAGTCCCACTGCACTTCCATACCAATTTTGACAAAAGCAGTAACAATTCCAGTATCCTGGCAAATTGGTCGTTTACCTTCGGCACACATACGCGAATTAATTAGCATCTGCGCCATAGCATCTTTTGCGGCTGGGTTTTCTTCACGTTTATAGGCTTCAAAAAGCGAGTCAATGAAATCTTTAGGGTGGTAATAAGAAATATACTGTAGAGCACTCTCTACACTATCGATAAAATCTGATTTCTTAATTACTGTCATTTATTATCTCCAGCGGTGATTGATCGACCCAATCAATCCCGTTTCTTATAATGAGATAACTGGTCTGTCCAGTTAGCTAGTTGAGACGATACACCAAGTCATCATTCCCATGCAAGAAATGGCTTAGCGTAAGGGAAATACCATGTTGAAATTAGCGAAATTTTATCACCGATAAATGGTGTGCGTATTATAGCTCAAGCGCGAGCTAACTTCAGTAGTCGGAGTTCAATATTATGCTTATATCTGATAAAAATCGTTAATGATTTCAATAGGTAACGAGGGTGACCTTATACCAAATAAACTAGATAGGTGCTTAAAACGAAAAAAACCAGCCTGTGGCAGGCTGGTTTTCTAATATGGCGTCCCCTAGGGGGTTCGAACCCCTGTTACCGCCGTGAAAGGGCGGGGTCCTAGGCCACTAGACGAAGGGGACTGGACTTGAATGCTCAAAAACTCGTAAGACTTTTTAGCAAACTCGACTTGTTTCTATTGAATAGAAAAAAGTAACTGGTGGAGCTAAGCGGGATCGAACCGCTGACCTCTACACTGCCAGTGTAGCGCTCTCCCAGCTGAGCTATAGCCCCGAATTGGCGGGCATTGTATGGAGATTGACTTTGCCTGTCAACCGCTTTTATTTAAAAACTGAAAGATTTTTTAATTTTGATTGATTTGCATTCAATGACTTTTATTTTCGCTCAATCTTTAGACAAATTACCGCTAAATTCTCATGTTGAATTCATTAAACTGAAAGCGCAAAATACAGACAGCGATTAAAATGATAAATCTAAAAACAAACACCACAATAAAAAAGAGAGATCAAATGAAAAAAACTCATTTCATAGCGGTGTTCGCAGGATTAGCTTTTTCTATTTCCAACTCAACATTATCGAAAGAGACACCCTCGAACACCTCAAATGGCAAAGCCCCCTTTAAAGTCGAAGACCTGGTGACTTTGGATCGAATATCAAGTGCTACCCTCTCCCCTTCCGGCAAAGAAGTTGCCTACGTTTTAAGGAAAACAGATCTGGACGCCAATAAAGGCAGAACAGATATTTGGCTAAGTCGGGTGAAGTCAGGCGAGGCGATTCAGCTAACAACAGATAAGTCTTCTGACTTTGCTCCAAAATGGTACGCAGAAACTAACTGGATATACTTCCTCTCGACTCGCTCTGGTTCAACGCAGGTTTGGCGCGTCAATACAAAGAATAGAAAAGTTGAACAAATTACTGACTTTCCAATCGATGTGACCAGCTTTAAACTCTCAAGAGATGGTAAAAAACTTGTCTTTTCCTCTAGTGTTTATCCGGAATGTGAAAACTTCCAATGTACTGTAGAAATTGATAAGAAGGAAAAGCTGAAGAAATCCTCCGGTGTTGTTTATGACAAAATGTTTGTACGCCATTGGGATCACTGGGTAGATAAGAAACAATCTCAACTTTTTCTAGTAAGACTTGACAACAAAGGTCATTCTATTGCCAAGTCTCTCGTCTCTATTACATCGTCGGTCAATGCCAATATTCCATCAGATCCTTTCGGTGGTGATGAAGAGTATACGCTCTCCAAAAGCGGAGACGCCGTCTATTTCTCTGCTCGACTACAAGATGCAGTTGAACCGACCTCAACAAATTTTGACATTTACCGTGTCAATTTTAGTAACACAAAGAGTCCACAAAATCTTACAAAACAAAATAAGGCTTGGGATACTTCTCCCGTTATCAGTCACGACGGACAAACTCTCGCATACCTTGCAATGAAACGTCCTGGATTTGAGGCAGATAAATTTGATGTTGTGTTGAGAGATCTTCGAAGCGGTAAAAGTAAGAGAATTACCGAGACCTGGGACCGTTCTTTTGGTAGCTTGCAATTTTCTACAGACGACAAATTTCTTTTTTTAACCGGCAATCATTTAGGTACAAAAGCTCTGTGGAAATACGAAATTGCCACCGGGCAAAAAACACTCTTTAATAAAAATGGTGCTGTCGTCGGAGTAACCGTAGGCCAGGATAAAGTTGTTTTTGCTAAAGACACACTGACTTCTCCAGTACAACTTTTCTCCAGTGACCTCAATGGAAAAAATCAAAAGCAAATCACTTTTGCCAATAAGGATAAATTAGAAAAAATTGCTTTTGGAGAATATGAACAATTTAGTTTTAAGGGCTGGAATGACGAAACTGTTTATGGATATATAGTTAAACCTGTAAACTTTGATCCAAAGAAGAAATATCCATTGGCATACTTGATACATGGAGGACCACAGGGTAGCTTTGGAGATCATTTTCATTACCGTTGGAATCCACAAACCTATGCAGGCCAGGGATTTGTCTCCGTGATGATCGATTTTCATGGTTCAACAGGATACGGCCAGGCGTTCACCGACTCAATTTCTCAAAACTGGGGAAGCAAACCATTCGAAGATTTACAAAAAGGCTTAGCTTATGCTCAGAATAAATATTCTTTTATCGACAAAGAAAGAAGCTGTGCATTAGGAGCTTCCTATGGAGGCTATATGATTAACTGGATTGCCGGAAATTGGCCCGAACAATTCAAATGTTTAGTTAATCATGATGGTGTTTTTGATAATCGTATGATGTATTACGCCACAGAAGAGCTTTGGTTTGTTGAATGGGAGAATGGGGGAACATATTTTGACGTACCTCAAAACCACGAAAAATATAATCCGGCAAATTATGTGAGAAACTGGAAAACACCTATGCTGGTGATTCAAGGAGAACTGGATTATCGAATTCCCGTCACTCAAGCTCTTGCAACATTTACCGCTCTACAGCGAAAAGGAATTAAAAGTAAGCTTCTATATTTCCCAGATGAAAATCACTGGGTCTTAAAGCCTGCTAACAGTATTCAATGGCACAACGAAGTTAATAAGTGGCTAAAAGAATTTTTATTCTAGGCCCGACTGAACATTGGAACTCTATAGCAAAAAGAAAAAGCCAAAGCGAATTAGCCTTGGCTTTTTTATTCTAAATTCTTTATTAGCTAACTATCCATGCTAGTGTAGTGAAGCATGTCCTCCATAGAGTCGATAACCTGCTTTAACAATTTGGCTATCAAGCACATCGCTACTTTCACAAAATTTTTCAGTATTACTAGGAAGATGAAGTTCTCCACAGCAAGCACAAGCTTTCACTTTCATTCTGCCCTTGTGAAAAGTTGCCCATTGATGTTTAACTTTAACCATAATGTATTCCTCTGCTCGACTCCTTTAACATCTTGTAGAAATATTTTCTACAAATCTTAAGAGTAAGCATAGGACACAAATCTGAAATATGTATGGCGATTTATCGTAATTTTTTGTGAGAGATTTCTCATTACGTATAGGAAAAAAACCCGAAATTCGTTCTAGTTCTAAAAACCCTATTTTTGCTCCATGTTTATTTTAAAGAATCCCAACTTTCAAATATTCACTTCGCAAAATGATTGCTTACAACTAAAATATTGCGCTCTAGCGTAAGATAGCTTAACAATACTAATAAGAACTTAAAAAAACATAAAAACCAGTTTCATTATTCCATATAAAACTAATAAATATTACTAATCTCTAGATACTAGTCTGTTACTTTGACACCCAGAGATGAAAGTCTTTCAATAAAAGTGTCTTCATCAATGACCGAAACTCCAAGCTCATTGGCTTTGGCTAATTTAGATCCAGCAGAATCTCCCGCAACAACAATACTAGTTTTCTTGGAAACACTGCCACTAACCTTAGCCCCCAAGCTTAACAATATTTGCTTGGCATCATTTCGCTTCATTCTATTTAAAGTGCCAGTTAGTACCCAGGTTTGCTCAATCAGAGGCTGCTCCTCCAAGGACATAATTTTTACTTCAGGCCAATGAACTCCTCTGTCCAGAAGTTTATCAATCACATCGAGGTTATGCTCATTTCCCAAAAACGCTACTATATGTTGGGCAACAACTTCACCGATATCCTTGATCTGGACTAGCTCATCATGATTTGCCATGAGTAACTTTTCAATCGTTAAAAAATGATTTGCCAAATTATTGGCGGTAACTTCACCGACCTCTCGAATACCAAGGCTGTAGATAAACTTGGCAAAAGTAGTAGTTTTAGCTTTGTTTATGGCAGAGATTAAATTTTCTGCAGACTTATCTGCCATTCTTTCCAATGAAGCTATAGTCTCCTTATTAAGTATAAAAATGTCTGCAACACTATTCAGGAGCCCCTGCTCGCATAGTAGATCGACGAGCTTATCACCTAATCCATCTATATCCATCGCCTTGCGCGAAGCAAAGTGTTTTATTGACTCCCTTTTCTGAGCGTCACAGAAAAGTCCACCTGTACACCGGTAAATGGCTTGATCTTCTTCTTTCTCAACAGGCGAACCGCATACCGGACAATGAGATGGTATGGTGACCATTCTTGCATTGTCAGGACGCCTTTCGTTAACGACTTTGACAATTTGAGGAATAACATCTCCAGCCCGTCTTATAATGACAGTATCGCCAACCATTACGCCTAATCGATCAATTTCATCCATATTGTGCAAAGTTGCATTGGATACAGTTACGCCACCTACAAAAACAGGGTCTAATCTGGCTACAGGCGTTATTGCACCGGTTCTTCCAACTTGAAAATCGACCGCTTGCAACTTAGTCATTTCTTCTTGCGCAGGAAACTTATGCGCTATTGCCCATCTTGGAGCTTTTGCAACAAACCCCAACTCGTCTTGTAATTCTATTAAATTTACTTTCAACACCACCCCATCAATTTCATAGGCAAGAGAATCTCTCCTCCTCAGGATGCGGCTATAAAAGTCGAGGCACCCTTTTTTGCCCATACAGACCTCAATCTCTGGACAAACTGGCAATCCCCAATCTTTTAATTGCTGTAATCTATCAAAATGGCTCTGTTTTAGTTCTGATTTTCCCTCATCATCTTGAGCACTGCCAATTGCATAAAAATAAACAGCAAGAGAACGTTCAGCTGTAACTGAAGGATCAAGTTGCCTTAAGCTACCTGCAGCAGCATTTCTCGGGTTAACAAATGTTTTACCACCCTTAGCAATTGCTGTTTCATTCAATTTATCAAAACTATCTTTGGGCATAAAAATTTCACCGCGTACATCCAGTAACGAAGGATAGTTTCCTCTAAGTTTGAGTGGCACACTTTTTATGGTTCTGACATTTTGGGTTACATCTTCACCTGTTTGTCCATCTCCTCTTGTAGCCGCTGAAACTAATACCCCATCTTGATATACTATACTGACAGCTAATCCATCGAGCTTGGGTTCACATGTAAATTCAATTTCCTGTTCGCTGTGTAAACGCCTGTTAATTCTTTGAATAAAGCTTTCAAGATCCTCTTCAGAAAAGACGTTATCCAGAGACAGCATTGGCGTCAAATGATTAACTGGCTGGAAAGCACCGTCCATCTTTCCTGAAACTTTTTGTGTTGGAGAGTTGGCATCAACCAAGTCAGGATTGGAATTCTCAAGCGCCTGTAACTCACGCATTAGCCGATCATATTCGGCATCTGGAACACTTGGATTATCCAGGACATAATACTGATAATTATGCTCTTCTATCTGAGTCCGCAATTGATTAATTTTTTCGACTATCGATTGATTCATTAAACGATCGCTCTAACTTAAAATTTAATTATTTAAATTGAAATGATTTATAGACAATAACTAACTAGTAATTTTTTTTGTTAGATAACTTCTAATTAGCTCTAGTTGATGCTGGTGTGTTTGTTCGGTATAGACACTTTTAGACTCATCCAAAATCTGCCCGCCGAGTTCTGATTGAATCATCCGAATAGTTTTAACCATTCCTTCGTATGCAGAAACAGGCTCTTTCGGTCCAGGCAAAGTCATAAAAAATGCAAAAGCTGGTGTTTCAAACCTCTCAATATTTTTGAGATCAAAAGTTCCAGGCTTAACAGCATTGGCGACACTATATATCACGGGGCCAGCTTTGCCGTTATGAGTTGCATGCCGGTGAAAAATCCCCATATCACCATGTCTTAATCCTTGAGAAAGTAACAATGGCAAAAACTCACCACCTTTAAATGCTTCGCCTTCCTTTGCTCTTAGAATAAGCGAGCAAACCATATCAGGCTCAGATAGCTCATCGAAACTCAGCTGTTCTGACGGCATAGCTTTTTCTGTTATTGAAACTTTGTCATGAGTTTCTATCTCACCCATGATTTCAATAGTTGACTCTGTTTGGTTGACTTCTTCGGAGGAAATATCTTCATGATCTGGTCTACTTGCAAGATTTGGTTCACTATCTATTTCTGAAAATGTAGGCTCCTTAACAACCTTTCTGACATTTCCTACGCCGGTATAATCAAAGCCGGCGGAGTCCACTTGCTCAGCAGAATCCCGCATTTTTTTTATTAAAAACTCTTTTTCTTGATTAGACTTTTGACGACGCTTGTAGTCATAAACGATATAGCCAATTAGTCCCAGACCAAGAACAATTAGTGCAATTCTGATTTGCCAATCCATAACTAATTCAGTCTCCTTACTGGGTAATCAATTGCGCAGCCTCATCAACATCAACAGCTACCAGTCTCGAAGCACCTGGCTCTTGCATGGTAACTCCCGCAAGTGCAGAAGCCATTTCCATTGACACCTTATTATGCGTGATGTAAATAAATTGAACTGTTTCCGACATCTCTTTAACCAGCTTACAAAATCGTCCAACGTTAGCGTCATCTAAAGGCGCGTCGACCTCATCAAGCATACAAAATGGCGCAGGATTTAGACGGAAAATAGAGAATACTAACGACAACGCCGTCAAGGCTTTTTCTCCACCAGAAAGTAAATGGATAGTACTATTTCGCTTTCCAGGAGGTCTAGCCATAACTGCAACACCGGTATCTAAAAGATCTTCACCTGTCATTTCCAGGTAAGCATGACCACCACCAAATACTTTTGGAAATAGTTCTTTCATTCCGGAATTCACTTTATCGAAAGTTTCCTTGAAGCGCGTACGAGTTTCTTTATCGATTTTCTTGATTACTCCTTCCAGAGTATTTAAAGATTCTTCCAGATCTTCGAATTGAGCATCCAGGTAAATTTTGCGTTCTGACTGTTGTTCATGCTCTTCTATTGCAGCCAAATTGATCGCTCCAAGACGTTGGATCCTTGCGACTACCTTTTCAATTCTAGACTCCCACTCACTCTCAGTTGCCCCTTCCTCCATTTTTGCAAGAATTTCTTCAATATTCTCTGCATCTTCAGAAAGGTTTTCTGCCTGATTTTTTTGCATCGTAGTATTTTCTGACCACTTCATTCGTAAGCCTTCGAGTCTACTACGCACGCCTTGCGCAGCTTGCTCTGCATCATGACGTTTCTTTTCATACTCTCTGATATGCTTATCAACTTCTTCCAGCGCTTCTCTTGCTTTAGCCAGCTCAGTCTCCGACTCAAGCCTTTTTTCAAGCGCTTCTTCCAATTCAACCTGCAAGTCATCATCGGGAGAATCAATTGTCATCAAATTATCTTCTAACGAAACCTTTCTAGATTGCAGTTCTGCAATCTGTGTGTGCATACGCTGATTCGTCGATTGAACGGAATTAATTTCAGACTTGATATTAGCTACTTCAAGCTCAATTTTGTGTGCCAAATCTTTTGCATTGTGCACCTGGTTTCTTGCCTGCTCTATAGCATTTCTTTTATCTTCCCTAAACTGGGTTAACTCTTCTCTCTTTTCCAGGTCATCAGCCATCGCGTCGACCAGAGATTCTAAACTGGCACGACTTTTTGACAAAAGCTCTTCATCAGTTTCTAATTGTTGATTCAATTCAACCAGGTCTTTGCTTAGGGACTCTTTGCGCTTTGACATTTGTTCCATTTTAGCCTGGTGAGACCCCACCTTCGCACGCAACTCACTATATCGTTTGTTCGCAGCACTCAATAAACGCTGCTTTTCTTCCCAGGAAGCCTCTAAATCCTTAAGCTTTTCTCTACTGAGATCTGACTTATCAGAAAGTGCTTCATATTTAGACTCCAAAATTTCCAGTTCTTGAGCTAGTGCTTCAATTTCAGATTCTCTTTCTAAAACGCTACTCTCATTAACAGATGCTTTCGAAATTCTGATCCAGTTTCTGCCAAGCCATAATCCGTCTTTTGTGATTACTGACTCAT
This sequence comes from Aliikangiella sp. G2MR2-5, assembly GCF_015687155.1. Taxonomy (GTDB): domain Bacteria; phylum Pseudomonadota; class Gammaproteobacteria; order Enterobacterales; family Kangiellaceae; genus Aliikangiella. The sequence continues at coordinate 1,436,659 of NZ_JADPQF010000001.1, forward strand.
ATAGAGCAAGCTCCCCCCTTATGGATAAAGCCTCTTCTACCGAATTACAAATCTTGATATTGGCCAGTAAATGAGCCAATCTTTCACCGTTTGAAACCTTAGAAAGTAAACTATCAGATTTGGCAGATAACTCCTGTACGACTCCTTTCTCTAGTAAAGTTAACCTGCCTTCCTGTATCTGACCAAAGCTTTCAATCAAATTCCCCAGCTCATCGACACACACGGCTTCAAGTTGATCCCCCAGAACAACTTCAACAGCTCTTTCCCAACCTTCGTCGACCTTGATATCTTGTGCTATTTTCTGATTGTTCTTAAGACCATTAGATTCGAGCCATTCATTGACGTGCTCGCTGTCTGCACCTAATGCAGCTTTCTGCATAGCGCACAGAGAAATATGCTTACTTTGAACCGATTGTACCTCTTTCCGACACTGATCGAGTTCACTTTGCTCCTCTCTTCTTTCTTGACGCAGTGAAGAGATTTCATCCAATAATGAATCAACTTTTTCGGAAAGTGTTTCAGTCTCTTCTTCAGCTTTGCTAAGCTCAACCGAAGCCTCTACCATACTGTCTTCTAGCGGTTCAGCTTCTAATTTTGCAATCTCTTCTTCGGTCTTTTCAATTCGCTTTACCAGGTTTTCTATAACCTTTTCAAAGTGCTGAATCCTGGTGCGCTCTACTTCCATCTTCTGATTATTTTCAGAACTTTGTTTGTTGTAAGAGTCCCAGCGCTCTTCCCAATCAAGCATACTGGACTCTATTTCTGACAAACTCTCCTGCGCCTGCTCAACTGCTTCGCGGCGTAACTCAAGCTCAGGCTCACTCTCCAGAAGCCTAGCTTGAAGCGTTTCTAACTGAATCTCGTCTTCACCCATTTGCTCAGTAAGATGCTTTAATGAGCCACTGACCTGACGCAAATCATCACTCAGCTGAGACTTTCGCTCTTTTCGGTGGGCAATACCTTGTTCGAGACGAGCAATGTCAGCTCCTACACCATAAAAACGACCTTGTGCTCCATTAAAAGACTCGGTGAGTTCAATATGCTTTTCACGAGTTTGTTCGATCTGATTATCAGCAGAGCGCTGATCAGAGATTCTGGCTTCCAGTTCAACTTCCAGCTTTCTAATCTCAAGAGACAATGATTCAGCCTGACCATGAAATTTTTGCCACTTAAGTGCTGATAACTCAGCTCTCAGCTGCCTTTCTTCCTGTTTATACTCTTTGTATTTTGTGGCGGCATTTGCCTGTCTCTGCAGGTGCGCAAGCTGTTTACCGAGCTCCTCTCTAATATCGCTCAAACGCTCCATATTTTCACGCGTATGCCTGATCCTGTTTTCAGTTTCTCGTCTTCTTTCCTTGTACTTCGAAATACCGGCAGCTTCTTCCAGAAAAATTCTCAACTCATGAGGTTTAGATTCAATCAAACGAGAAATCATACCTTGTTCGATAATGGCGTAGCTTCGAGGACCTAATCCGGTACCCAGGAATATGTCGGTAATATCTTTACGACGACATTTGGTACCGTTTAAAAAATAGCTCGCAATTCCATCTCTGGTAACACTTCTTCGAATCGAAATTTCAGCATAATTTGCGTACTCTCCGGTAATAGTGCCGTCGCTATTATCAAAAACAAGTTCAATACTGGCCTGGCCCACTGGCTTACGAGAGGTTGAACCATTAAAAATTACGTCCGTCATTGAGTCACCACGAAGGTGCTTGGCGGAAGACTCCCCCATTACCCAACGTACGGCGTCGATTAAGTTGGATTTACCGCACCCATTCGGGCCAACAATTGCGGTAAGATTTTCAGGAAACGGTACCGTAGTTGGATCAACAAATGATTTAAAGCCTGCGAGTTTTATTTGTTTTAAGCGCATCTATCAAGGTCTTCTAATTATTACTATCTACACAACGTCAGCCCATAATCACGGGCTTTATCTCGAATTCTAACGCAATCTTTGAGCCAGTGTTCTCAACCCAAAAACAGGTATTAAATGTACTATCATCGCCTCTCTGAACAATCCATTTTTAGAATCTAGCTGATGAAAACTGTACATTATTTAACCGCCTGTAATCATATTACAAAGTCAAAGCTACAAAAATAACCAAAACTTTTTACATTTTACCGGTGGTGATAACAAACGCATTAGTTTAAATTATTTCACCTGTAAAACACATCAAAAATCACTACAAAAACAGGTTAATTCTAAAATATGACAAACAACGCATTCAGTGGCGCTCATTATTTGAGCAATGGATTTCGTCTCATTCTTAAGCCAGGTATAAGAAGCTTTGTTTTGATTCCACTTACAATTAACTTGATATTGTTAAGTGCTGCCAGCTTATGGGCCTTTAACATGATAGGAGACTGGTTCGCTGGGCTAAAGCAAAGCGAATACAGCTGGGTTCAATGGACTGTCGAAAATCTTGAGTGGCTGATTTGGCCCCTGATAGTTATCGGGGTTGTCATAGTAGTGTTTTTTATTTTTGCCTTCATTGCTAACTGGATTGCAGCCCCTTTCAATGGCTTGCTGGCAGAAGCAGTGGAAAAGAATCTAAGAGGGGAAAATTATAAAACTGATTCGTTTAGCTGGAAAAACTTTTTTGCCGACATTCCCCGACTATTTGGCAGAGAGTGGAGAAAGCTTGTCTACTTTTTACCCAGAGCTATAGGGTGTCTATTACTCTTTTTACTGACATTTTGGACCCCTTTTTTCTTTATCTCGCCTATAGTCTGGTTCTTTTTCAATTCGTGGATGGCTGCCATTCAATATATTGATTACCCAATGGACAATCATCGAATCCCATTCTCAGCAATGCTTGATCAAATCAAGGAACGACGTTCCGGCTCGATGGGATTCGGATGCATGGTGATGCTTCTTACTATGATTCCAGGCCTCAATATTCTTGTGATGCCTGCAGCGGTAGCTGGAGCGACCAATTTATGGGTAGACCACTATCCTCGCCCAAACATGAATTAATCAGACAATGCTATATTAGGACAGCGTTTTCAGTTGCTACTCAAGACTTAAATGATCAATTGAAGGGCCTTCTTGTTTTTCAGGCTCTTTTTCAGGCAGAATTCGCTCTCCTGCCGCAGCCAGGGATAAGTTGCTCGTATCTACTTCTCGTTTCTCGTAGACTTTAGGCGGCAAGATTTGGGCTCCAGTTTCGGCAATTGTAAGTGTTCCACTATCTTCATGCTCTGCGTCTTTTTCGCTTTCCTGTGGTGGTGTATTCGAGCCTGTAGCACCCTCTGCTACCCTATTCTTGTTTTCTGTAACTTCTGATTCAGAATCGGTACTTTCTACTTCCTTGATCAGAGCTAACGCACCAACTTGTTTCATTGCCGACTGGTACTTCATAGCTGCTGGGTAATCCAGGTTTTTGCGAATAGCCACTTCTGTACCACTGAACAAACGGTCAATTGCATCTGGACTTGACTTAAACAGCTGTCCCAACTTGGCCTTTACATCTCCAATTTCTGCAGTCTTTACTATTTGACCGCGAAAAACCACATCAAATTTGCCATCTATCATATTGATATTCCGTCACTATTCCAATGAATTGACTACCGCTATAGCTATTATAGGTAAATTACCAATGAGTTTCATCTACCATGCGAGGAGATATTTTTTTAGAATACTGGGTATTCGTAGAATCAGAGTTATTACTGGGTCGATTGTTAATGTCGAATGACAATAAAAATAGTGACTTTTTAAGTGAAATGGCTGGAGTCAGGCCAATTAAGCAAGATAAAGTCCACCAATTGAAAAAGCCAGGGGAAGATATCAACACTCCTTATAGGCAAAAAATTGCTGAATCATTTGCTCGCAAAGATAAAAACTTCTTAACCGATGGCGAAGTGCCGCCAGTGGAGCCTGAAGAAATACTGGAATTCAAGCTAGATGGCGTACAACCGGGCGTATACAAAAAATTAAGACAAGGTAAGTATGGATTCGACTTCCATCTTGATTTACATCGAAAAACTGTCGCAGAGGCTCGAAACGAGGTTTATCATCTACTACGCACTGCAAACTCCCTCAACCGCCGAGTCTTGCTAATAACTCACGGCAAAGGAATCATGAGTACACCACCGGCTCGCCTGAAAAGTTATGTAAATTATTGGCTCAGACAGGTGGATGTCGTAATAGCATTCCATTCAGCCCAGCCTAACCATGGCGGAGCCGGGTCTGTATACGTTCTTCTGAAAAAGCCTAGTAAAGAGGACTCTTTTTATCGCAATAAATTCGACTAATCATTAAAGAGTTCGAATTCTATAGTTTAGTCGAGATCCGGTAACCCGCTTGTAGTAAGGCCTTTGCTCAGGAACATCAAACTCAAAAAGCATGCTAGCCTGATGTGCCACCTTCACACCATTCTTAGTGGCGGGTTCGTATTTCCACCGTCGAAGCTTATTTTTTATCTCCCTGACAAACACTCTTGAAATCGAATTAGATATTTCAAGATCATCAACATTACCATTTTCATCAATAATGAAATCAACCTTTACCTTTCCTTTAAGCTTTTGCAAGAAGGCCTCCGCAGGATAGCTAGGATAAGGGGTATTCAAGGCCCTTGGTTCTGTATACAAGTCTTTTACTTCGACTTCTCTAATGATGTCATCTGAGGAGACAACCGAATCAATCCTCTCCAGCTTGGAAGTTCGTAACAGTCTTGAAATAACGGTTTCATTATCTACTTTTTTGATAGCACTTGAGGAGATGGAACCACTCGTGTTGGCAAAACCATGGTCGAGAACAGGTTTAGACTCAAGAACGGGTGTAGACTCTATAGCTGATTTAACTTTGGAAACGCCTGGAGAGATAACAGCCACTCTTAATGTCTCTTTCTTCTTGGCTGAAGCATTTTCTTGTACAAAAGTATTTGCACTCATTGAATCAACATTGCTACTTAACTTGCTTAAGCTACCTGAATTGTTCGAATTTTCAATAATTTCTTTGTCGGTTTCGCTTTCTGCATCTTCTTTCTCAACACTCTCCACCAAAATCAGGGGCTCAGCTTCCTGTCCACCAGTTACTAAAGCGCCATTTTCTTGTTCGCCAACCTTTTCTTCTGAATTCACTTTAATTTTTTGTTGTTTCGCCATTTCTTTTTGACTGAATCTATCCTGGCTCCTGTTCAAGCTCCTCAGATTGTCCTGCTTTTCCAGCTCCAGATCAAAAACAGGCAATTTCTCAGCAACTTTCTTCAACTGTTGTCGATTTGCTCCAGCCTCAAAATACCTATCTAATTCAATATTTTTCGAAGTTTCAGGGCTACTATCCGAAACAAGGCTGCTATCTGAAATTTGAGTGATAGAACTTGTCTCATCAGTCATTTGGGAAGTAGCAGCCATTGCAGCAAAGCTAAATCCTATGGCGCTTAGCAGTACAACTATCCCGTTAGCTGATGGAAATCGACTGTATTCCTTGCTGACAATACGGTAAATCCGTCTTCTGAGATGGCCTCCGGAAGCGGACACAGCAACCAGCGAAAAATTGCCTTGCTTTAATTCGGCAGTATTCAATAGCGCCTTCGCCAGACCCAATCTTGACTCTTCAGATTCACCTTGAGCTTCTATCGCCATTTTGTCGCAGATGAATTCCCTTTCTTCACGAATCACCCGGTTAATCCAGTAAACGCATGGATGGTAAAAGAAAATAACCTGAACAACACCCTGTAAAATGTTAACTAAAAAGTCTCGGCGTTTAACATGAGCAAGCTCATGAGCAAGAATAAGGGCTAATTGTTCTCTATCCAGGCCTATTGCAACAGCTGCGGGAAGCAAGATAACTGGCTTCAGGAAGCCGACAACCACTGGAACATTAACAATATCCGATTTAAGGAAAGTAACCGTCTGTCCAACCCGCATTTTAACTTTTATGGCTCCAGCCATTGATTCAATCGAGCTTCCTAATGATCTCACTCCAACCCGAGTTAAACGGTAGGTCTTGTTAACATCTACCAGAAATTTGGATAGCGCAGCTATTACACCTATGCCCCATAATAAAACGATTTCAAAATCACCAATTAGGGGCGTCGCCCCAGATTCATTTTGGATAAATGACAAGTCGGAAGTCTGCACATCTATTCCGGTTAGAATACTTCCTAAGGGAACAACAGATTCCACCGGCACAAAAGTCAAGTCGATACCGGTACCTGTACGCGCGCTAAGATACCAGTAGAAGGTCACTACTGGTGCAGCGATTGTGATTAATAAGGTGGCTGTAGCTATTCTATATCTTAAGTAGAATTTCTGTTGATCAATAAAAAATAACGACAACTTCAATAGAACAGCAAGGATGAGCCCCTGCCAGGAAAAATGAAGAATTGTTAGTGCTAAGCTTTTTATTAGAACGCCATCAACTAGCCAGTTCCCTAAGTCCATACCCCTGATCCTGAATTGGTATATCCAAACTCAAACAACTCGCTTACTTATTATTATTTTCGAGTTCGTTCAAAACTTTTCTTATTTCTGCGATTTCCTGCCTGCTAGTTTTCCCATTCAAAGCACTGACTAACATCTGAGAAGTAGAGCCTTTAAATACTCTCGAAATCATGTCACGAACCATCACACCCTGAGTATCAGCTTCGGTAATTTTAGCAGAATACACATGCGCCCTTGCAGATTCATCTCTGTCGACAAGAGACTTATCGTACATAATTTGCATAATTTTCAAGACGGTCGTATATCCCGTCTTCTGATACTTAGATAAGATCTCATGAACTTCTCTTACTGTAGAAGCTCCCTTCTGCCAAAGTACTTGCAATACCTGAAGTTCCGCCTTTGTAGGCTGTTGACTGGTCGCCATACAACTCCCCCAAAAATATTGTTTTACGACTCCTATATCCTGGCTGAGCTTATCCTGAAGCTCTCTATAAAATCAAGGGATTCAACATTTTTAAACAAAATTCAATATTTTGGGGCGTTTAACATTAGGGCGCTAACATAAGTTTGCCGCAGAGTGGCGCTAACTAGCTTCCGCAAACATTTTCTGCCACACCATGTAGTCAGAATGCTCGGCATCCACAAGTTCAAAGCCCGCAAGATAGTCTTCATCAGAGATGTTTTCCACCCACTTGACCTCTCCGGTCAGTAAAAACTTGTATCCACCCGACTCAAAGTTCAGTAGTAATTCTAAAATAGAGCCTTGTATAAACGGAAATCTGGCGTGAATTTTTAACCCATTTTTTGAAATATCACGAGTTGAGCATTCCAGCATCAAGTTGTCGGAAGCTGTGTCACTGGAAGCAGCTAGAACTTCAATGAAGATCTTTTCTTCGCGACTGTGTCGTCTGTCTTTCCGTTTTTCATCTGACATAAGAAAAACCTACTCCGATAACCTATTTGAGAGATTCAAGCTCTAGCCTACAAATTATAGTTTAGGGTGGACTATATTGCTATCAATCATAGTCCACCAGTGCAATACAGACCTATTCGCTCAAATATGCCTTGGATTCTATATATTCATCAACCAGCTCCCCTAAAATGTCTAGAGGAACCGCACCATTTTTTAGGACGACATCGTGAAACTCAGCTAAATCAAATCTATCGCCCAAAGATTCTTTCGCTTTAGCTCTTAATTCAAGTATTTTTATCATTCCAACTTTATATGCGCAAGCTTGACCAGGCATAACAATATAGCGCTCTATTTCCGCCACGACATCTGACTCAGCCATTCCGGTATTCTTTATCATGTAGGTTATGGCTTCATCACGCGTCCAGCGTTTAGCATGAATTCCGGTATCCACGACTAACCTTACCGCTCTAAAAAGCTCAGCTTGAAGCCGCCCGATATTGTCATAAGGGTTGTCTTGAAACCCAAGTTCCCACGCGAGCCTTTCCGCATAAAGAGCCCATCCTTCTACATATGCGGTAAAAGGTGAAAACCGCCTGAATATCGGTAGTCCTTCTAACTCCTGAGCGACTGTTATTTGAAAGTGATGTCCAGGAATGGCCTCGTGATAAGCCAGAGTTCGCATACTGTACTTGGGGGTTGCTTTGATATCGTAAAGATTCGCATAAAAAATACCCGGTCGAGAACCATCTAGAGAAGGAGCATTGTAATAGGCACCTGGACTTGTTTTCTCCTTAAACTCTGGAATTCTCTCTACTTTAACTTTTGCTGTAGGCCTGACATTGAAAGCGCTCGCTAAACCCGCATCAATCTCATCGATTATTGTCTGGTAATCATCCAAAATTTGTTGCCGACCCTCATCACTATCAGGGTAAAAGAATCTCTCCTGTTCAGATAAGGCTTTCATACTTTGCGTAAAGCCTTCTGTAGTATCAAAGCCTTCTGCTTGCAGTATTTCCAAAATTTCGGCCTGAATTCTGGCGACTTCCTGAATTCCTACATTGTGTAGATAATCAGGAGAGTAATCGGTTGATGTAAATAGCTTTAACGCTAGCCGATAAGCTTTCTCGCCATTCGGAAGTTTCCAGAACCCATCTCGATGATCAGCTTTATCAGAAAGCCCACTGAAATAACGTGTTAACTCAATATAAGCTGGATATACTTCCTCATTTATCACCAACTTTGCTTTTGCTAGAATTTCATCTCTATCTTCCTGCGCAATACCTTCTACCTTTTCCAGCTTTTCTTTGAGAGAAGCATAGAGAATATTCTCTTCAACCTTGGTTTCTGTGAACCCTTGCATCTCTTCTACTACTCGTTCAATTACAAATTGTGGCGGGATAATTCCATTTTCAGTGCGCAGTTTTAGCCCTCTTACAACTTGAGAGAACTTTCTAGGGAGCTTATGCAAACGGCTAACATAATACTCCGCGTCCTTAAGATCATTAATTTGATGTTGTGACTCCATAAAGGTAGGGAAGCCATTTTGTACACCAAACAATTGATTAACCGGATAATTATGATATTTGAACTCTTCTGCTTCTTTTGCAAACTGGAACAAGTATTCTGCGATACGCTTTGAAAGCTTTTCTTCTTTTGTTAACTCTTCATTTGAATAGGTTTTTAAAACTTCATATTCAGAGCTAATGAACTTGAAAAACTCATCAGTTGACTCAGGACTCGCATCATCTAATTCACCATTGTGGCCATCGATACCAAACTGTTCCAAAACTTTCAATGACGTTAGTGTTTCAGGACTATCAAGCGCTATTTTTAGCGCAAAGCGGTTAAAAAAGTTATTAATAAAAAATGGACGTCCATACCATTCATGTGCCGCAAACGCCCCCAGAGGTATTACTATCAGGCAAAATAGAAGTGCTATCCCCCATAAAACAATTTTTTTCATTCCAACTGCATCCTTTAGCCATGTATCCGGCTTATATAATTAGTCTTTTCGTGTATAAATTTTCGGCAACATCCAGTGGTAGATGTTTGGAACAAATCTACGAGCTTGATACCCAAACTTAGCGAGGCCCTCGGCGATAATAATTTCTCCTCTCCATCCGCCAATCTTTGATAACATTAGCCTTACAAATTTGTCTGTCGACATGCCGTTATTAATTTCGTTGTCCATTTTGGCATAAGGTTTCATATTCCCTTTAAGTGCATTTCTACTAAGATTTGTTCTCACAAACCCCGGGCACACGGTGTAAACCTTAATACCTGAGCTAGCAACTTCTGCTCGTAAACAATCCATAAACCCAACCAGAGCATGCTTTGCACCGCAATAGGCTGTACGCATACCAACACCAACCTTTCCTGCGATACTGGCAATATTGACAATGGTGCCACTTCTTCGCTCAATAAAGTAAGGGAGCAGCGCCTTAGTCAATGCAATCGTACCAAAATAGTCAACCTCCATAATCCTTCGGTCAACAGGTAAAAGGGTATCTACTGCTAATCCTCGCTGACTAATCCCTCCATTATTTATCAAAATGTCAATGCCTCCATTGAATTGCCATGCAGTTTCGACCCAGGATCTCGCTTGATCGCCGTGAGATAGATCGAATGGCAAAATATGGTGCTTGGCGGGGTTGCCAAGAGTATTCAATACACTTCGCAGGTCTTGCTCTTTTCTTGATGACAGAATTAGGCGAGCCCCCAACGCATCAAGCTTTTCGCACAAAGCTTTTCCAATTCCTGACGACGCCCCGGTAACCCAGACTACTTTATTTAGATAATCCAAAAAACGGCCCTTTTCTATTATTGTTTTTTTATAGAATTTAATACTTCCAGTTAAATATCGAGTATATCTAGCGATTAAATCGAAACAAAGTCCTATGGATTAAATAACTGTAACAAACGATATCCAGCCAAATTTTTACCTTACTTATTCTTTTTGGCAATAAAAAATACTGTATCTTTTAAATTTATCTTAGAAATAGATTGATATTATTGACTTATATAATTGTTTTTAAAGAATTTTTGTTTTTTTTCAAAATAAAATCGAAGCGTGAACTAAGTCACAAATTCACCACAAGTATCTGTTAAGATGATGTGTGGCTGATATTTAATCAACTTCGATGAAATATTCAATCTCACCTTAAATTTGGATGGGTTGAATTGGTAAAAGATTTATCAGCCATGTGTTTTTGGGGAAAATAGTTAAGGTATTATTATTATTATGAAGTGGTACACCATTGATAATGGACGCCTGTGCTTGGGCACTCAATCTGGCCAATACGCTAACTTTCATGTGGCAACCGATGTTGTATTAAGTTCGCCTATAACTACACCTCTACTTCCAGAACACGTCGAACTTATTGGCTCTTACCCAGAAGACTGGTTCAACGACAATGACATTGACAGCAAGATCAACAAGATCGCCAAACATTATTTTGGATTAAACAAAAGCTCATTAACTCAGTTGACCGCTTAGACTCTACTCAGTCAGGAGAATTTATGTACAAAAATGAACCGAAAGTAGAGCATGGAACGCTTAAAGAAAAACAGTTCATCAAAGAATTAACAAATGAAGACAAAGATCAAAACCTGGGAATAGCGATTGAAGCCATAGAGGCAGAAGTCAATAGCTACAGAGAAGCCGGGCATACGCAGGTGACGTCCTGGTTAGAATAATATTCTCGTAATTCAAAAAAAGGCTCTGAAAGGGCCTTTTTTGTTACTCAAAGATAATAACCCGACTACTTTTCCAGAATCCCCCAACGCTTTCCCGATTTCATTAATTTGGCAACGTCCGCCTTATAGTATGTTTCGACTGCCTGTCTGCGAATTTTTAATGTGGGCGTCAATAATTCGTTATCCGAATTCCACTCTTCGCTAGTCAGGCCCAAAAAGCCAAGCTTCTCATGTTTTTCAAGCTGTTGATTTAATAAATTCAACTTGGAAGCTATTTGTTTACCATTTTTTTTGGTCTGAGAAAGAGTAGTGGCTTGCATCGAAACTATAGCAACGGGTTGTGCCAGCCCCTCTCCCATCACGCACACATTGTCACACTTAAATAACGAAGCTAAATTCTGCTCAATTGGAGTCGGGGCAATATATTTTCCTTTGGAGGTTTTAAATAGATCTTTAGCTCGACCAGTAATCCGTAAGTAACCTTCCTCATCAACAGCTCCAAGATCTCCCGTTCTAAACCAGTCATCCTGAATTGCGGCTTGGGTGAGCTCCGGAAGTTTGTAGTACTCCTTCATCATTGATGGCACTTGCAATAGTATCTCCTGGTTATCTGCGATGAGGATTTTACAGTTATGCAAAGGCTTTCCAACTGTTCCTACTTTTCGTTTACCAACGGCATTTGCCGTAGCGATACCCAAAGTTTCAGACATACCGTAAACCTCATAAATAACTATGCCTAACTCTTCATACCACTCTATTACTTCCTTGGAAATCGATGCCGCACCACTTAAACAGAGCCAGGCATTCTCCAATCCAAGTTTTGCTACAATCTTTTTTTTAAGCCAAATACCCATCACAGGAAGATTCAAGAGTAACGACAGGATTCGCTCTCCGCCGAGCCTGGATTCGATGTTCTGTTTAAGTTTTAGCCAAATTCTAGGTACACCGAAAAAAATAGATGGTTGAGCAAATCTTAGGTTCTCTGCAAAAGTATCCAGCTTCTCTACAAAGTAGATGGAGGCTCCGTAAAATACAGCTCCCATCTCAACTGCGACCCTTTCTGCAACATGCGCCAAAGGTAAATATGAAAAGAATCTCTCCTCACTTGATACATTAAAGGTGTTCCTTATCGACTCAAACGCGTTATATAGAGCAAGATAACTGATGACAACTCCTTTTGACTCTCCTGTAGTTCCAGAAGTATAAACAATAGTCGCAACATCTAGCGGATCAGGCATGACTATGCTTTTAGCCGGGGAATTTTGATTAATGATGTCATTCCAAAAAGGTAAATCTGAATCTTGTGTAAAAATAGAGACTTTCTCTATTTGCGAGGTAAACGCTCCTTTAGGAATAGCTTCATTGAGCTTTCCGATGAACACAAGCTTCAATTCAGCATGTTTCTCAATAAAAGAAATTGTTCTCGCGCTTGCTGTCGGATATATAGGTACGCTTACATGCCCAGCAATCATAATTGCCAGGTCAGCCATAATCCAGCGGTCGCAATTGAGTGAATAAATACCTATCTTGCTTCCCTTTGGGAACTTTACAAGATAACTGACCATAGACATAACTTGCTGATATGCATCAGCCCAGGTTGTAAGCCTATAACCTTTTCCGATTGGTTGGTGCAGGAAAACCTTTTTTCCGCGCTTTTTACCTGAATCAAGAAGCATCTGATGAGGGCTGATAAATGGCAACGAATCCTCCAGTTGTAGATTAATTGTGCAAACAGAAACATCTTACGACATAAAGTTAAGCATACAGAGATATTCTGCACAAACGAGCAGTAACCTAGTCTGTCACCTGAATTGTATTATATCTCGCGGGGCTAAGTTGACAGGCTTGTAAAGTCGTAATCAACAAAAAAGCGCTCGAGAGAGCGCTTTAGAATAGGTAAGAAAAACGATAAATCTATTTCAAACCTCAGGCATTATTGATGACTTCAGCTAGTTCGCCACTTTGATGCATCTCCAGCATAATATCGCAACCACCAATTAATTCTCCGTTAACCCATAGTTGCGGGAAAGTCGGCCAGTTTGCATATTTAGGCAGTTCGGCTCTTATATCAGGGTTTTGCAAGATATCTACGTACGCAAACTCTTTACCGCATGACATTAACGCTTGTGATGCCTGTGCCGAAAACCCACACATAGGCGCCTCTGGAGATCCTTTCATATAAATGAGAATCTTGTTTTCGTCGATTTGTTGCTTGATTTTGTCAATAGTATCCATCTAATACCTCAATAAAATACCTAATAGAGAATGGCGCAATTCTACCCTTCTTCTTTTTCAATGGCCATGAATATCCGACCAATTTACTATGATATTGATCAAGCTATGATGATAATAGCTGTAATCTATTAACTCTAAGTTAGAATATAATAATTCTTTGATACATTACCCGAAAAAAGTCTAAAATACAGCTTTAGTCACAACAATTCTAAACATGTAGGAGCTAACATGTCTTTTGAACTACCGGCATTACCTTATGCCAAAGATGCACTCGCACCAACAATTTCTGAAGAAACTATCGACTTCCATTACGGCAAACATCACAACACTTACGTTGTAAACCTGAATAACCTGGTTGCTGATACAGATTATGCTTCTATGAGCCTTGAAGAAATCATCAAAAAATCAGATGGTGGAATTTTTAACAATGCGGCACAAATCTGGAACCACACTTTTTACTGGAATTGCCTGACCCCTAACTCAACGTCACCTTCTGCTAGCCTGGAAGAAGCAATCAACACAGCATTCGGCTCTATGGAAGAGCTAAAACAAAAATTCACTACTGCTGCTGCAACTAATTTCGGTTCTGGATGGACCTGGTTAGTCAAAAACGCTGAAGGTAACCTGGAAATTGTCAATACCAGTAATGCTGGTTGCCCCCTAACAGAAGATTACACTCCACTATTAACCATCGATGTTTGGGAGCATGCTTACTATATTGACTATAGAAACGCTCGCCCTAAATATCTTGAATCTATTTGGGAAATTATCAACTGGGATTTCGTTTCTGAGAACTTCTCGTAAGCGTTTAAAGTATCGAAGTAAAAAAGCGGCTATTGCCGCTTTTTTACTTTTTGCTATCTATAAATAGACAATTTCTTACACGACAACTCTCTTTTGACTCATTCTGAAATAACACTTTATTCGCTACACTATTCTCCATTCCAGAGTTGATAAGTTTGACAAGGAGGTCAAATGAGTCGCAAGTCCAACATCGTGCTACTAATCACCGTTTTTCTGATTCTGAATTCAGGCCTTGGTACCAGGACTATTTTCGCCAAAGAACCTAAGTTAAATAAGCTCTATGTGTATCTCGACCACAACGGGTACAAGGTCTACTCCCAAACTAAACCTGCAACTAAAAAATACCAGGAAATTCTACTCCCAAAGAAGGAAACCACGAAGTGGGCCAAGATTCCCAATGTAAATCGCCGTAATACAAAAATCCTAAACAGTTCGGTAAGAAGCAAACTAAATGATTCCTCAACCGATAAAAACGCATTGTTTTGCCTTCGCATTGAGCAAAAGCTCGCTAAGGCGATGTCCAAACTCGAGCAACGACTACCAGCTCAAGATTTTGACAGGACTAAAGACAAGCTACTCAAATTAAGATGGGAAAAGAGAAAACGCTGCTAAGGTATTGAGCTTTGGCTTGATTCAGATTTCAGCATATAATAGAGAATCAATCAGAATAGAACCTCTCTCTAGATGCCTACTTTTCAGCCTGTCAATACCGAATATTTCCTCGATGAATGGCTTCCGTCACTCGAGCGTTTTAATATTCGAGGGTGTATTATCACAGCCAGAGAAGATCAACTTTACGACTCAATTAAGAAACGCTTAAATAACGCTCTCTCCCCTTCTCTCTCTGCAAAAGACTATGTCAGTCATACGAACAAAGCAGTAGGGCTTCTTGGCAGCGAATACAGGTTTGTTGAGTTTGAATGTGATAGCAAGTTTGATCCAAACCTGTTCGCTACAGTGTGCGGACTGGTACCTGGGGGAGGTATTCTCAGCTTAATTCTGCCGTCAAAAACTATTGAGTCTATAAAAAATCATATTTCTGATTCATCTTTAAAAAAGATAGAAGTGGAGCATTTTAGTCCGGTACTGTCTCGTTTTTTGTCTGAATTAATGGAAAATCTAAACTCTCCCCTGCCATATTTGACTATCATTGATAAACAGTCCGGCTGTATTCTAACTCAAAGTATTTCTGCAAGAAAAATAGCGCAGCAAAGTGATTGTTTGCGGCAAACTATCGACCTACTTGAACAGCAACAATCTGTAGTGTCACAGGTTGAGAGAGTGTCCACAGGTCACGCCAGGCGGCCTCTTGTGTTAACTGCCGATCGCGGTAGAGGCAAATCGGCCACTCTGGGTATCGCAGCAGCCAATCTACTCAGTCACAAGTCGTTAAAGATCATTGTGACCTCGAGAAGTAAAAGCAATACCACAAAAATATTTGAACATTTTTATCGTCGGTGCGAAGCTCTGTCAGTAAAACCGGAGCAAAAACATCCCTTCCATGCTGTCTTGTCAAATGGCTCAGAACTAAAGTTTTTTCCCTGTGACAAAGTAATTGGTTCAGACGAACAAGCTCATACAATATATATTGACGAAGCTGCTGCGCTTCCTGTATCTGTTTTACAAAAATTGTGCACACGATTTAACCGAATGGTATTTTCGACAACAACGCACGGTTACGAAGGTAATGGTCAAGGATTTGAAATTCGCTTTAAGAAACATCTTATTGATGTCTTTCCCCAGACCCGTTTCACGAAGCTCATAGAACCTATCAGATGGTCAAGTAGCGATCTAATCGAGAGCGCTATGTTCAAAGGGTTCCTACTGAACTCTTCAATTCTTTCATTAAGTAAAAATGAATTAGAGCCCAAGTTATTTCAATATGACGACTGTTTCCGGCTTCTAACTAAGAGTGAATTAAAAACAAATGAGAAGCTATTAACACAAATCATCGCTTTATTAATCAATGCACATTATCAGACTCGTCCAGCAGATCTTGAGCAAATCCTTTCAAACCCTGCTATGCAAGTAGCCGTCTTGCAGCCAGAAGAAAAAATATTGGGAGTGATACTCGCTGTTAAAGAAGGTGATTTCTCAGCTTCACAGATTGAAAGTGCTTATAAAGGCCGAAAAAGTATGGCCGGACAATTTACACCTCAATCAATCATTTCGCACCTGGGTCTAAAAGAAGCCGGCCCATTAAGCTATTTGAGAATCATGCGAATTGCGATTCACCCTCAATTGCAGAACCAAGGTCTGGGCTCTTTTATGGTGGAAAGCCTTATTCGGCAAGCGAAGGAAGTCGATGCAATTTCTACCAGCTTTGCTATGACAGCTGAAGTATTAAATTTTTGGTTCAAAAATCGGTTCTCTATTTATAGAATCGGTAGTAGCAAGGATTCTTCTTCTGGAGCATACAATGCTGAAATGATTTATCCCCTGTCTCCAAAAGCAGATGCAATTAACTCAATACTAAAATGCAGATTCAAGAATCAGCTTAACTTTAAGTCTACAACGGAGTATCGCTCGCTAGATTCAGAACTCATAGTAACAATTGTCACCAACCAGCCTGTTTTTAATGAAGTTCAGCTTACCTCATGCGAACAAGAGGAACTACTTAACTTCTCTAAAGGGTACCGTTCTCTTTCGATGGTAAGTGACTTACTCTACTTCTGGCTGGGCAATACACTGGCATTATCATCAGAGAAGTTCACGAAAATCCCACCGCTAATAGGAAAGAATGAAGTTGCATTTTTAATCGATCTATTATTTCTTAAAAAGGACAACGACGTAATATTGTCCACATATAAACTTTCCGGCAGAAAGCAGCTTCAACAATGGCTTAGGGAAATTGTTGCTCAACAGCTGGCGTCATCATAAAATTATAGAATCATCAAAAAATTAGAGGTTAACCATGGGGTTAAGGGTTGAAGTAGTTACAGTTACACCTTTTCAGCAAAACTGCTCAGTAATCTGGTGCGAACAAACTTTACAGGGCGCAGTAATTGATCCTGGTGGAGATATCGATCAAATTATGAAAGTTATTGTGTCTAATCAGCTAAGGGTGTCGAAGATACTTTTGACTCATGGACACCTCGATCATGCTGGTGGTGCAGCAGCTCTTTCACGAGAACTCGAAGTTAAAATTATAGGCCCGCACCAGCAAGATGAGTTCTGGCTAGAAGGAATGGAAAAGCAAGCGCAAAGTTACGGTTTCGCCGGAGTCGAAATATGCCATCCCGATCAGTGGCTAAACGATGGCGATAGAATTGATGTAGGCAACGAAACGCTCGAAGTCTACCACTGTCCTGGACATACTCCAGGCCACGTGATCTTCTTCCACAGACAGTCACACCTTGCTTTTGTTGGCGATGTTTTGTTTAAGGGGAGTATTGGCCGAACAGACTTTCCAAGGGGAGATTTCAATACCCTGATTAACTCAATAACTCAAAAATTATGGCCACTAGGTAATGAAACTCGGTTCGTCTCAGGACATGGTCCGTTATCAAGCTTTGGTGTTGAAAGAGAGTCAAATCCGTTTGTTTCAGATTCAGCTCTGCTAGAAAAATAAAAGCCGCCAATTTGGCGGCCATTTGAAAGACTGACGCTTACTAAAATGAATACACTACGGTGAAAGAGCTAACCGTTTCTAAATCTTCATTTCCTTCTGGGACTTCCGACTGGTATTTTGCCGTATATGAAATTTTAAGCGCTAGATTTTCAATGATATTAGCTGAAATAGCAGAGTAAGACTTGTATACATCATTATCTTCACCTATTTCGGCAGAGATAGTCTGTTCAAAATTCGAGTTTTCACTGATATTCCACTTATAAAGTCCTGCCAATCTCGCTATTTGTTCACTTGAAGTTACGCTAGGTACCTCTTCATTTTCAACTGTATCAGGATTATCCGCGACGAAAGTATTTTTAGTTTCCCTGATACCCAAACCTAGTTCGGCTTCTAGAGTATGCTCTTCAGAATTCAGAAAGCTATAACCTGCACCAAATGCAATGGAAGACTGATAGTCAAAGCCGGAATCTTTGGTATCATCAAAGTCATATATGCCAAATGCGTAGGCATTGTCGCTATATTTGTATTGTGATTTTAACTGTGCGACTAACTTTCTAGCTTCGGTCTGAATATCGTTTATTTTGTCATCGGTAGAGCTAGACTGAGTGGCAACAAAACCACCATGACGCCACTTCTCAACTTCATAACTCAAAGCAAACCTTCCATTCAAGGAGTCAGTTTCCTGATTTCCAGAAACAGCTACATATCCGAACTCGACACTTCCTTCCCATTTCGCATCACAGTCTTCCTTTCCTGGTTCACACACAACCTCTTCATCACTTTCATCTGAAGGCCTTCCCATCCAGAAGTCGTCGCCAACTGCAGGGAACGCAAACATTACGCTGAATATAAAAGCATTAACTACCTTAAAAAGTGAACCCATCTTTTAGTAATACCCTTGGAAAAATTAATAACCAACCAATAAATGGCATGAAGCCGCCATGATACCAGTGTTGACGGCTATTAAGAATACTTTCTAAGTATTTTTTATGTGCAATAGAGGCAAATAGAATTAGAGCTGCCAAGCATAAGAAAACTTGGCAAATGCAGTTTTTTCAAAAATGAGCGGAGACATCGAGTATCTGGTTGTATTGGCTTTATCGGAATAGCCTATATAGATGAGCGTGAACGGGTTTACTTTGTAAGAATAGAGTACTTGGCTACCGATATATTTCTCCACACTCGAAAGTTCCAGTTCTCGGTATTGAGCACTAACTCTTAACTGGTTTCTTTCATTAAACTGGTACGTCAGGGAACTGTTCAATAAGTCGAGTTGATACAGCTCTCCCTCAGGCAAGTCGAAGGTTTGACTGATCATCTCTAATTCAATATTGAGCTTTTCCGTAGCCTGAAAGTTAAAGCCAAGCTGTGTGGTAAATGTTTCACCTGCTCTTGCTTCAGTGTAATAAATTGCATCAGAGCGGCTCACTTCACCGGTAATCTCAAGCATTGACAATGGGGTCAACTCAAACCATAAGATATTTTCGTCTTTTGAAAATACCTGGCCGTCATAGTGCTCTTCCTTGTTAACACTATCCAGACCAAAGGATGAACTTAGAGTAGCATTAACCTCAAAATTGATATTACTTTGCTTTTCTAACGCATCACCATTCATTTCAGCGGTATCAGCATGACCGATAAAAACTGACGCATTTTGCCACCACTTATTTTTATCATCTGAGTACCAATAACGATAAACTCCCCCGGCAATTCGTTGCCAATTGCTTCGCGAAATAAACCCAGCATCAGCTCTAAAATCTTCACCGAATTGATGGTATGTCGAATACCAACGCCAATCCCGACTGGAGTGGGTATAATTTAAAGAAAAGGAATTATCATTCATATTCGGCCTGACCAATGCTTTTCCAGCGTCTTCGATACCGCTAAAATCAGCCAGGACATCGTCGGGATAAGTCGATTCAGACCAGTAAGACTGAATTTTAAAATAGTCTGTATCATTTACCCATGTCTTAGAGTCTAAGCCGTAAACAATATTCTTATAGCCATCACCGTCTCGATTGGTTAAGGTGAGTCCCAAATGATTTCTTTTTCCCAGATCAACACGATAACGTCCGACAAAGTTATTACTTTCAACAGCCCTCGATTCCAGATAAGCACCTTGACTATGTGAAACAAGAAAATTAGTTACCTTGTCTTTTAGAAGCATGACCCCATAACTATGATGGTTATCCTTTCCGGTAAACTTTATACCGTAGTCTGGTTCTTCAAAAATTCTGGTGTAAATAAGGTTTCCCCAGTGATTAAAGTAATCAGCCCCATCTTGAAAAAATGGTCGCTTTTCCGCTAAATAGAGGACTGTCAGAGTATTCACATCGAGCTGAAAAGCATCAGCTTCAACCTGGCTAAAGTCAGGGTTAATGGTTGCATTTAAGAAATTTTGTTCATTAATTCCCCAGCGTAAATCAAAACTGGATCTGGTTTCTGACTCACTATTTGACCAAGCCTCTGCACCGTCGATATCTCTTTCTTTTTGACTATTTACGATCAATGAAGGAATCAAGGTCGCATTGAGAGGCGGCTTTATCTGGCTTAAACCTCTTACTTTATTCAGCTCGCAAACCATACAACTCTGATTTCGTTCACGAGGTTGGGTTGAATAACGATGATCCAGTTCTCTGGGGCGATACCTAATCACCTCTATTCCCCACTGTTTTACATCGCCTCCATTATTAAATCTAAGCGTATTAAAAGGAATTTTAAATTCTACTGTATACCCAGTGTCATTAACTTCTCCAGAAGAATACCAGATACCGTCCCAAGTTAAGTCTTCTTCAGCGATGTTGTCGTCCAGAATTTGATCAGCTTGAATTCCAGTTGGTGTCACAAAAAACTGGTAAGCTTGTCGCGAGTTATCGAAAGTGTCTAATTTGACGCTAATATAGTCAGAAGCCCAAATTTTATCTCTATCGGTATGAAATGCTCTTATTTGGTCTTTATTCGGATCAAATGCGATCACTCCAATATAGAGATATTCACCATCTTGATATATTCGGGCAATAGTCTTTTCACTTGCAACCTGGTTTTCTGCTGGCTCGGTCTCAATTAATAAAGGAATTTCGAGAGCATTTTTCCATACAACTTCACTCAGCTTGCCATCAAGCGAGTTCTGGCCCTTCAAAAAAGGAATATCTCCAAGCAATTTTTCTTCTTTTACGACTCGACCATCTCTCGCTTGAATCGTACTCTGAAAGCAAAATAGTAGAAATATGAATACAAAAAACTGTAGATTTGCTAAAAAAAGTGGGTTATCTGAGTGTAAACGACAATTCATTAATATTTCTTTATTATCTTTATTATGCAAATAGCTTCACAGCCACAATGATCAACAATTAAACCAAAATATTCAATCTAATAATCGCTATAATTTGACAAATTCCCAATATATATCACATTGAGAGATTAGCAGAACTTAACCTTGCATCATTAAAAACTCTGATATTTTGCCTATATCTAAATCAAAGTCATTTGCTCTCACTGCTTTTTCTATCTTTTCGTTTGGCTGTTGGGCAAGGTCAATGCTTCTAATTTCAGTGAAGGCATTTTGAGTCAAGTTAAAAAAGCATTTTACAACAGGCTTAGTTGGAACTTCCTCATTTCTTTTCTCTACCATGGCCAGTCTATTAGAGCGTAATTGAACCAAAGAACCTACCGGGTATACGCCCATGCAATGGATAAAATTGTCTACCAATGAAACGTCTAAATCTCCTGCTTGTGCTAGTTCTCTTAATATGGCGAAGGCTTTAAGCTGCGGAAAACCACTTTTGTAAACTCGATCTGCACTCAGAGCATCAAAAATATCGCAGATACTTATCATCCTGTCATAAACAGTCAAGCTGTCTTCACGTAAACCTTGAGGATACCCCTTTCCATTAAGTTTTTCATGGTGGTTAGCTACAATCTGTTTGCTCACTTCTGGCAAGCCGTCAACTGAATCAACCACTTCCTTGGAATAAACGGCATGCATTTTAATTACTTCAAACTCTTCTTGCGTGAGTTTTCCCGGCTTGTGCAGTATTTTATCCGGAATTCTAATTTTACCTACATCATGTAAAAAAGCCCCCAATGATAAAGACTTTACCAATGTCTTATCAAACCCCATGTAGTGACAAAATATTGCCATTAAAATGGATACTGAAACAGAGTGCTCTAAAAGATAAGCATCTTTAGTTCGTATAGAGAGTACGCATGCCAGGGCATCGGGATTCTGAAATATAATTTCCAGGGATTTATCAACCACCAGACTTGCTGCCTCTATATCAATTTCTCGGCCAGATTGAATGTCTCTTAGAACCCCTTCCTGGATACTTTTAGCTTCATCAAAAACCCCCTTAGCATCTGTCAGTCGTTCGGCAAAACTCTGTTTGTTAATGTTGACTTTGTTCCGAGGTTTACTTTGTGATTTGCTTGATTGAGTGGCAGTTTTTTCCTTAACTAACTGCTCGCGAGATGCTTCACTATCATCTGTAACTGGGGTCCGTTCCACCGAATCAACGTCAAGCGAGTCCAAATGCTTTGTAGTGTCAATAGAAACTCGCTGGACTCCCTGCTCAATAAGTGCTTCTATTTGATGAAAATCTCTTATCCAACCAGAAGTTTTTATTTTAACTTTTCCCTTCTGCTTAACTATATCAACAATATATGAACCAACAGTTAGCTGGGAAACATCTCTTTCAATGATCATATTGAACCACTTAGAAGTCGTTGGGCTGAAGTTCGATTAGCCCCAATCAGGTAAATCCTTTACATTAATTTAGACGATTATTCGGGCGGCCGCCAAAGACAGGTGTTTTTGTACAATATATCAATATTGACAAATTATTTTCCAGACTCGAAGTAAGCCTTGAGGATAAGGTATTAAAGGAACTTAATAAGGTAACTAACTTAAACACGCGCACCTATATATTTATCCTTTTATATCAATCTGTTAAATCCCTATATACATGATATACATGGATCCAGTCACCTGCTTTTTTATCACCAATGGCTTTAGTTAGCTGGCCTTTCTGAGGATAAAAGGCAAAAGCGTCAGACTCCTGTTCCGCGTAATGCTTGACCTTTTCCGATACGACAATATCACCTGTGTCCGCCATGGCCTCGAGTCTTGCTGCCATACTTACAGCACTACCCTCTAGATCAGATTGATTGGTCACTTCATTATGCACAATATTTACTTGTCCCAGATCTATCCCTATTCTCAGCTCAAAGCCGGCGGCCATAAGTACATCGCGAATCATGCAGGCACATTCCACAGCATTCTTAGCACTTCTAAAAGTGGCTCTTAAAGAATCCCCCTCCATATTGGGATAACTAGCGTTCCACCTTTCAAGAACAGGCTTTAGTAGCCCTCTGAATAGCGAAAGCTTTTCAGAAATAACCCGTTCATTCCATTGGGTAAAACCTTTAAGATCAATAAATAGTACGCAAAAATTTCTAATTTGATCGATTTCGTGTTCTGCCGCCAGCTCAAGAAGACGCGGCCAAAACTGCTCCTTGATGCCAGCAACGGCTTCTTTTAGGCGCTTTTGCATTTTTCTATCAGCCCTTAAAGTGAGCTGTGCGTACTGTAATCTACTCGCTTCCTCCTTGAGGGAGTCTTCCAGTTCATCAAGCGAATAATTACCGGCCTCTTCCACAACCAACTGGACTAAAGCACCTCCCGCAACATCTTTAACTGACTTTAGCCTAAGCGAAGTCCCCCAGTGGCAGGCCTGTAAGTGTTCGATCATAATAGGCAGGGTAGCAATTTCATTTGCAGTGAGGCGAAAGTCATATTTTAGGTCAATGATTAATGAGTCGGCATAGATTCGCTCGAACTCTCCCCTTTTGTAGTCCGTTTTTAAAGAAGTATCCTGATCCCAGTAAGCAAACTTACATTCAACCTTCCGTATCTCCCAACCTATTGTTTCTATATTGAATAACTTCGCGCCAGTTAGCTTGGCTCCGTTAAGGCAGGCTCCACATAAATCTGCTCCACGAAGATCACACCCTTGTAAATCTGCGTTATCGAAATTAACTTTAGACAAATTAGCTGAAGCCAAGCTTACTCGTTTCAAGTTAGCGGATTTAAATGAAGTATGAGAGATTTTGCAACCCGCAAGAAGAACGCCTTCCAGATTAGCTTCATTCAACTGGGTTCTTTCCAGATTTGCTCCTCGCAAATCTGAGTTTTTAAGACATGACCTTGACAGGTTCTTATTTGACAGATTCTGATTTCTTAAATCACATGACTCCAGTCGAATACCGATTAAGTTAAAACTTTGCAAGTCCAATCCTGAAAGATCAGATTCAATAATCGCAGTATTCTCTGTAATTGCAGTTAACAAGTTAGAACCAGCAAAATTGCACCTGATAAATTCACTAGACTTTAAATTAGCAGCAATCAGCTTTGCAGAATCAAAGTCACAGCAGCTAAAGTGGCTGTAGCTGAGGTTAGAAGAAATCAGATTCGTACGTCTGAATTTACAGTCACTGAATTTGCAATTAACGAAAGAAACACCTGAGAAATCCAGCTCATCAAAGTCAAATGACTTAAAGCTTAAATCTTTAATAACGATAGGCTGATTGCCATGTGAAGCTTTCCACCGCGACCAATTATCCGGTTTGGTAAAAAACACTGGATCCCTTAAAGCTTGATTCATAAATGCATTCCAACTTTGCTACTTTGCTTGATAAATCAACAACCTGTTTTACCACAGCTGTTAGTGATACTCCCTAATTCAATCACTTCCAGCCGGGAATCTGACATTGTTCAGATATTTTAATAAGGCAACGGAATTTTAAATTAAATAGAGAATAAATGCTAACATCCCTACTGTTGAATATTTACTAGATTTTCTACTTCTGGATATTCTATTACGCGACGAAATAGGTTACTTTAACTAGCAACCCGTTTTTTATTCAAAGAGGCATTGAATGCAACACCCGTTCGAGCAATTTAGAGAAAAACGCCTGCAAGGCAACGAAAAGCTCTTGGAAACGAATAATCTGGTAACCAAAAGGCTGATGTCACTGGATAAACAGGCTTATGGGGACAGCGCTCTCCCCAAGAAAACAAAAGAACTAATGGCTCTGACTGCTTCAATGGTTCTACGTTGTAACGACTGCATCGACTATCACCTGGAAACCTGTGTTAAGGAAAGTCTGACTCGCGATGAAATAGACGAAGCAATTGGTATTGCTATTCTCGTCGGAGGCTCAATTGTTATTCCTCACGCCCGCCACGCAGCATCTAGTCTCGATTTCCTGTTTGCAGAGCAGTTAGAAAGCTAACCGGCTACAGCATACTTTCTACGACTTAAATAACATCTGTCTGAGTTCGGCAATCTGGTCGCGATATTCTGCGGCCTTTTCGAACTCGAGGTTCTTGGCAGACTCCATCATTAATTTCTCAAGCTTTGCGATAGTTTGGCCTGCTTTTGCTGCTGAACTGGCATCATAGCTGGTTTCAGGTTCAGCAATCTTTTTACGTGTTTTGGTTTTGTTTGCTCTGTTTTTTTCTCCGGTATCCATCACGTCGTTAATCGACTTGCTAACACCTTTAGGCGTAATATTATTTTCCAGGTTAAACCGGTGTTGAATTTCTCTTCGTCTGTTGGTTTCACCAATAGCCCTTTCCATCGAACCGGTTATCTTATCTGCGTAAAGAATGGCTTTACCCTTCAAATTTCGAGCAGCACGCCCAATGGTCTGAATCAATGAGCGCTCAGAGCGCAGAAAACCTTCTTTATCCGCATCAAGTATCGCGACTAAGGAAACTTCTGGCATATCGAGGCCCTCTCTCAGTAAGTTGATTCCTACTAACGCATCGAACTCACCTTTTCTCAAATCGCGGATAATTTCCATTCGCTCTACAGTATCTATGTCTGAGTGAAGGTATCTGACTCTCACTCCATGCTCATTTAGATATTCTGTTAAATCTTCTGCCATCCTTTTTGTTAGCGTTGTAACCAACACACGTTCATTCTTGTCTGCTCTATCAGTAATCTCTGACAGCAAGTCATCAACCTGAGTTGAAACCGGCCTCACTTCGACTTCAGGATCTAATAACCCCGTAGGCCTTACTACTTGCTCGACTATTTGACCCGAATGGCTTTTCTCATAGTCTGCAGGCGTCGCAGAAACAAAAATGGTCTGCGGAGCCAATCGTTCAAACTCTTCAAATTTCAATGGCCTGTTATCAAGTGCAGAGGGTAAGCGAAAACCAAATTCAACTAGCGTCTCTTTCCGAGAACGATCACCCTTATACATAGCGCCAATTTGAGACACCATGACATGCGACTCATCGATGACTAATAAAGCATCATCAGGCAAATAATCCAAAAGTGTTGGCGGGTGCTCTCCAGCACCTCGCCCTGATAAAAAACGCGAATAATTCTCTATCCCGGAGCAATAGCCTAATTCCTGCATCATTTCGATATCAAACCGGACCCTTTGCTCAAGTCGCTGATACTCAACCAGCTTATTAACAGACTTGAGGTAGTCTAAACGTTCTTTGAGTTCTACTTTAATCAATTCAATAGCATCAAGTATGGTTTGCCTCGCGGTAACATAATGAGACTTAGGGTAAATGGTTACCCGGGTCAATTTTTTTAACACCTCTCCAGTTAACGGATCAAAGCTCGCTATTGAGTCGACCTCATCATCAAATAGCTCAATTCTGATAGCGTATCGATCAGACTCTGCCGGAAATATATCGATCACATCTCCTCTAACGCGATAAGTAGCCCTTTGAAGTTCCATATCGTTACGTGTAAATTGAAGTTCTGCTAACCTTCTCAGTATCTCCCGTTGATCAATTTCATCTCCTGGCTTTAAGTGCATCACCATACTATGAAACTGCTTAGGGTCACCCAAGCCATAAATAGCGGAGACTGAAGCGACAATTATTGCATCTCGCCTTTCAAGCAAAGCTCTTGTGGCGGAAAGTCGCATTTGTTCAATATGATCATTTATTGAAGCGTC
The DNA here is from genome assembly GCF_015687155.1 of Aliikangiella sp. G2MR2-5. Taxonomy (GTDB): domain Bacteria; phylum Pseudomonadota; class Gammaproteobacteria; order Enterobacterales; family Kangiellaceae; genus Aliikangiella. Next base: position 1,463,250 of record NZ_JADPQF010000001.1, read on the forward strand.
TTTCTCGATAAAGGTATCACTGCTAGGAACATAAGCTTCTGGCTGGTAGTAGTCATAATAGGAAACAAAGTACTCAACAGCATTATTTGGGAAGAACTCTTTCATCTCTCCATATAATTGAGCTGCAAGGGTTTTGTTTGGAGCTAATATAATTGTAGGTCTTCTGGTTTCCTGAATAACATTTGCTATTGTGAAAGTCTTGCCCGATCCCGTCACACCTAATAGGGTTTGATGACTTAGGCCGTCTGACAGTCCTTCAACCAGACTGCTAATCGCATTAGGTTGATCACCTGACGGTGCGAATTGTGAGCTAATTTTAAACTCAAGATCACTCATAAATAAGTAAGTATGCTTTTTCGGTTTCGATAGTTTCACATCATATTTGATCCATAAAACAGCTACCAGTGCTACTTTTAGATTTCTAAAACAAAAACGCCCTTTAGAAGCAAAACTAGCATTATTTTAAACAGGCAAATCCCTATCCCGACGCAAATGTGAGCACATTTTAACCATGCAAGGTTATAAAACGAACTAAAATCAGCCATTTACTAAACTATTTAAAATTTTTTTAAATTCTTTGTTGACCGACCGGAAATTCTTATTTATTATTGCGCTCGCTCTCAAGGAGAGACACTCTTCCCCCTTAGCTCAGTTGGTTAGAGCGACGGACTGTTAATCCGCAGGTCCCCCGTTCAAGTCGGGGAGGGGGAGCCAAATTTGGTATTTATACCATCCAAAAGGCCGCTAAGCGGCCTTTTTTTTGTCCAGATTTTATTTCACCCGAAAAACAACAATAATTAGTCTTTTCAAGTTAGATCGCCAAGCTTTATTTCATTGATCTATCTTTATCCTCGCTCTTACATGATAAAATGGTTTAATCCGATAGTTTTAGAAGACTCAAATAGTAGATGTTAAAAAATTTAACACACCATATTAATGAACTATTTCAGCCCAGAGAGTTAATCTTGACCTTCCCTGTTATTCTCATTTGCTTGTTTGTAATGCTATTGGCTCCGGATTCAATATTATTGCTAAGATACGAAACTCATTCGGTAAATCAGGGAGAACTATGGAGACTAATAACAGCCAATTTTACCCATAGCAACTGGAACCATGCTCTTCTAAACTTAGCAGGTTTAGTTATTATCGATCGGCTACTGGGACAATTCATAGAAGTAGCAAAACGCGCCTACCTGCTCATATTCTGTTTTGCTCTCAATGTGATAGTTCTTCACTTCATTAAAGAGCTGGACTGGTATGTTGGGGCTTCTGGAGCATTGCATGGATATCTTCTGGGTGGGAGCTTACTGCTCTGGAACTCTAAAGATAAAGCGGAACTATTTCTCTTCTTTAAGTCTCTTTGCTTCAACGTAAAGCCTATCTTTAGACTTGTATCGATTGGCGTTGTCGCGAAAGTATTTGTTGAACTGAACTGGAATATTAATCAATCGACTGCAGAACTAATTGGAACTCAAGTGCTCGCAGAAGCCCACTTATCCGGACTGATAGCAGCTTTACTGGCTGTGATTTTCTATCCCTCTTTCTACCATATTTTTTTCAAAAACTAAAAAGGCGCTTATTCTTAGCGCCTTTTAACTATCGGGATTTCTTGAACTAGTTCAATAGAATCCTACTTTCGTTCTTTGCAATTGTTGCGACACCAATGCCTTTAACCGCCGCTAAATCCTCGACTTTTTTAAATTTGCCGTTAAGTTTTCTAAATTCGACTATAGCACTGGCTTTCTTCATTCCAACCCCAGTTAACGCTTCCGCAATTTCTTTCGCTCCAGCTGAATTCAGGTTAACTTTGGTTGTATGCTTTATGTCTTTAACCTTAACAACTTTGCTAGCAGGCTTCACAACTTCAGTTTTAGCCATAAGCATTTGATTAAAACCGCCAAACAAGGTAAACGACAATAACAATATTGCAAATTTTTTCATTTTTCTCTCCTTAGATTTAATTTGCCCTACTCCATACTCTGATCTTCGTTAAATACCAGAACCGGGCATCCCAGTTAATGTTCAAAGATTTCAAAATGTAGTTATCCTCGAACAAGAGCTAATTTACTTCAAAAAAAAAGCAAAAACTACAAGCTCGCAATAGATTCAGATATTTCGCACACAACCTTAAGCGGATCTTCCGCTTGAGTGATTGGTCGACCTATTACCAAATAGTCCGAACCAGCATTTATCGCTTTTTGAGGTGTCATTACTCTAGACTGGTCACCTACGTCACTACCCAAGGGACGAATTCCCGGAGTAACAAGTTTAAAAGACGATCCTAGTTTCTTTTTGAGCACTTCAGCCTCCTGCGCGGAACAAACCACTCCGTCAAGTCCGCTGGATTTTGCCAGTTCAGCCAAGTGTAAAACCTGTTCCCCAATGCTTTTTTGAAACCCTATATTCGAATATTGAGCTTCATCCATACTTGTTAACACAGTCACTGCAGTAAGTAGTGGCCGTTTGTTTCCATACTCGGTCAAAGCATCTAATGCCGTAGACATCATTTTTTGACCTCCAGAGGCGTGAACATTGACCATCCAAACGCCTAGTTCCGCAGCGGCAACACAAGCCTTGGCGACCGTATTGGGTATATCATGAAACTTTAGATCAAGAAAAACGTCAAACTTTTGTTCCACCAATTGACGAACCCAGTCGGGTCCGAAAGCTGTAAACATTTCCTTACCCACTTTTAATTTGCATAATTCAGGATCAAGTTTATCGACCAGTGCTTTTGCGTTATCAAGGTCACTAAAATCTAGTGCAACTATAATTTTCGAATCTTTATTAACTGACATATCGACAACTACTCTCCTTCGATTCCCTGTATTGGCTCTACACTTCCCCAGCTTTTACAGCCGGGACACTGCCAAAACAAAGTTTTTGTATCAAAACCGCAATGGTTACAGTGGTACACAGGCTTATTCTTTAACAATTTGGTAACTACATCATGTAGCATTTGAAGGCTTGGCTTGGCTGTCTCACTTGCGTGTTTCAAGTGCAGATTGATCAGCTTTAAAAGCCCTTTAATAGACGGATGCTTTACCATTTGACGAGCAATAAAATCTGCTGCAACCTTGTCGCCCTGCTCTACTTGTAGCTCTTGGGCATAACTTAGAATAACTGAAATTCCGGCACCGGCTTCTATAGACTGCTCTAGAAACTTAATGAAGCCGCGTTGGTCTGAAAGTTGTATAAATGCAGCTCTGATATTATCAATAGCTTCAGGGAGCAAGTTAATATTTTGATGCATCAAGTCACGATATGATTTAATCGCCTTTTTATAGCGGCCATTATTATAGTGTATCGTCCCGCTAATCAGAGTTGCTCTGGCACATGATGGATCAATACTTAACGCCTTTTTGACCTGGTTAACCGCTTCACGCATCGACTGTTCAAAGATAAACTCTTCCGCCAACTCGCAGTAGAAATGGGCAATCTCTTTTCTTCTCTCCGGAGCATCGCCGAGATGAAGTTTCTCAGCCACTTTAATTGCGTTTTGCCAATCTTTTGTTTGTTGATAAATTTGCAAAAGTTGAGAGAGACTTGCTTGCTTGTGTTGAGGGTCTAGAACCAACTCTTTAAAAATATGCTCTGCTCTGTCAAGTAGTCCGGCAGCCATATAGTCATCGCCCAGCTCCAATAGTGACATCTTTCTGTGTTTTGCCGAAAGAGAGGGTCTGGCTATTAGATTTTGATGAATTCGAATTGCTCGATCAACTTCACCTCTTTTTCTGAATAAATTACCAAGCGCTAAATGTGTTTCTACTGTTTCAGAATCAACCTCTAACAAACTGACAAAAGTATCGATAGCCTTATCAGACTGTTCGTTTAGTAAATAATTTAGTCCGGTAAAATATTGTCTGGATAAACCGGCACTCTTATCGTTAACCTCACTTTTGCCGCTTTGTTTTCCATTGCGATATCCAAAGTACCATGCAATTGGAAACAAGAGGGCGAATATAATGAGAATTTCGTTTGACATTAAATCCTGTCCCTTGACCTAATAATCATCTTTAAGTGGTAATGAGCGTAAACTATTAAGCTCTTTCTGATGCTTGTCGAGTTTAATTCGGGCTTGCTTGAGGAGAAATTTAGTTTTCATTAAGCTTCCAAACAAAGATGCAACGCCCAGAAGAAAACCGACAATAATACATAGAACCATTACCCAGTTTAACTGCCACTCTACTTGACCACTAAAATAGTCAATCATAACCATCGAGTCATTTTGCGCAAAGAAAAGCGCAGATGCGACAAAAATTAGTAACGCTATTATGATTGTAATAAAGTTTCGCAATTTCTTTCCCCACGCCGACAGAGAGCTTATTTTATCCTAGATTAAATAAGCAGGTCGATAAGTCGACGAAAATAAAATATGAGTTCCACTGACACAAAAAAAGCATATCAATGATATGCTTTTTAACTACATGAGATTAAACAGGACGGCTAACCATTTTCCTCCAAAGCAGAATTAACTCTCTCTCTGAGTTCCTTTCCAGGTTTAAAGTGGGGTACATATTTGCCTTCTAGCTCAACAGATTGGCCGGTTTTCGGATTACGGCCAACTCTGGGTGCACGATAATGAAGCGAGAAACTTCCAAAGCCTCGAATCTCGATTCGCTCACCCTTGGCTAGTGACTGAGCCATATGCTCTAGAATACATTTTACGACCAGCTCTACATCTTTCAACGATAACTGAGTCTGCCGTGCAGCTAATTTTTCAATTAACTCGGATTTTGTCATCAATCCATTCCTTTCGTCATAAATAGCCATTAATTCAATGACTTATACAATAGACAATTTATTTATAAAAAGCAAAAAAAAATGCCCAAAATCAATAGATTAAGGGCATTTTCTTAAGATTTAGCAGAATTAATCGCGATCCATCTGCTCTTTCAACAAGTCACCTAAGGTTGCAGGTGCTGCTGCAGTGTCACTATCTTTGCTAAACTCGGCAATAGCTTCAGCTTCTTCTTGCTTATGCTTGGCTTTAATAGACAAAGTAATTACACGGTTTTTCTTATCTACTGCAGTGAACTTTGCTTCAACTGAGTCGCCAACAGCAAAGTGCTTGCCAGCGTCTTCAACACGATCATCACTGATTTCTGAAGCTCTTAAGTAACCTTCAACGTTTTCACCCAAAGATACTTTAACGCCACGAGGTTCAACTTCTGTAACAGTACCTGTAACAACCGTACCTTTACCATTTTCAGCAAGGAATTGCGCAAATGGGTCAGAATCAACTTGCTTGATACCTAAAGAAATACGCTCTCTCTCTGCATCAACAGAAAGAACAACCGCTTCAACTTCGTCCCCTTTCTTGTAATCACGTACGGCTTCTTCGCCAGTAAGAGTCCAGGAAATGTCTGACAAGTGAACAAGACCATCAATACCGCCGTCAAGACCGATGAAGATACCAAAGTCAGTGATCGACTTGATTTTACCTGTAACTTTATCGTTCTTGTTAAATTTGCTCGCAAATTCTGTCCACGGATTTGGCACACACTGCTTAAGGCCTAGAGAGATACGACGACGCTCTTCGTCAATATCAAGAACCATAACTTCAACTTCATCACCCAGATTAACAACTTTGCTTGGGTGGATGTTTTTGTTAGTCCAGTCCATTTCTGAAACGTGAACAAGACCTTCAACGCCTTCTTCAATTTCAACAAAGCAACCATAGTCAGTCAGGTTGGTTACACGACCAAACAGACGCGCGCCTTCTGGATAACGACGGTTAAGGTCTGCCCATGGATCTTCGCCAAGCTGCTTCATACCTAGTGATACACGTGAACGATCACGATCATACTTAAGGACTTTAACATCGATTTCATCACCAACCTGGACAACTTCAGAAGGATGCTTAACTCGCTTCCAAGCCATATCAGTGATATGAAGAAGACCATCAACACCACCAAGATCAACGAATGCACCATAGTCAGTAAGATTTTTAACGATACCTTTAACTTTCGCGCCTTCTTCAAGACGAGCTAACAATTCTTCGCGCTCAGCTGAACTTTCAGCTTCGATTACGCTGCGGCGAGAAACAACAACATTGTTACGCTTCTGGTCAAGCTTGATAACTTTGAATTCAAGCTCTTTACCTTCAAGATGAGTAGTATCACGAACTGGACGTACATCAACCAAAGAACCAGGAAGGAATGCACGAACATTTTTGACTTCTACAGTGAAACCACCTTTAACTTTACCGGTAATGATACCGATAACGCTTTCATTTGCTTCACAAGCTTTTTCAAGCTCTAACCAAGTCTCAAAACGCTTGGCTTTTTCACGCGACAATTGAGTCGCCCCGAAACCGTCTTCCAGTGAGTCAAGCGATACATCAACTTCGTCGCCTACTTCTACTTCAACTTCACCTTGCTCGTTGATGAACTGTGAAAGTGGAATAACACCTTCAGATTTCAAACCAGCATTAACAATTACGGTTTCGTTATCAATCGCTACCACAGTGCCTTTAACAATCGCACCTGGGCGCATTTCGATTTCATTTAAACTTTGTTCAAACAGTTCTGCGAAATTTTCGCTCATCTTAAGTACCTGAATAAACGTAACGATCTATGGCTCTTCTTAACCTTAAATCAATACGCGTTGTCTAAAACTCCGAATAACGTCCAGTTAGTTCGGGATTATTAAAAAGTGGCTCGCCAATCCTTTAGCAATCCAGATTAATACTTTAAATTTATTTGGAACTTTTTGATTCCCTGAAAGACCAACGTTTACTCGAGTAAACGAAAAATGGACTTGCAGTTAAGCCAGTTCCGGAAAGCTTTTAGAAGCGAAATCAAGCACTTGCGTAAGCACTTCAGATATCGAAAGATTCGAGCTATCAACAACAAAAGCGCCCTCCGCAGGAACCAATGGTGCCACGGAACGCGTTTGGTCACGCTCATCGCGTGCTTTAATGCTATCTAAAAGCGCGCGCATATTAGCATCCACGCCCTTATTTTTCAACTGTTTATAGCGTCTTTCAGCGCGACACTCTGCGCTAGCGGTGAGAAATATTTTTACAGGAGCGTCGGGGAAAACAATCGTCCCCATATCCCGACCGTCCGCAACCAGACCTGGTAATCGATAGAAGTCTCTTTGTCGCGCCAGCAAAGCATCCCTCACGGTTGGAATTGCTGCGACTTTCGAAGCGGCCTGGCCTGCTTGATCGGTTCGTATCATTGCGCCAAGATTTTCTCCCTGAAGAAGAGGCTCTATTTCACCTGTATCTTTATTTGAAATAAAGTCAATATCCAGATTTCTTGCTAAATCAGTAACTTCAGACTCATTATTAATGTCGATTCCATGTTTCTCAACAGCAACCCCCAGCACACGGTATAGAGCCCCGCTGTCGAGCATATGCCATCCTAACTTGTCTGCAAGCAACTGACTGACGGTACCTTTACCTGCTCCAGAAGGTCCATCAACAGTAATAATAAATTGATTATCCATTTTGTTGCTTGAACTCTTTCATAAAGGCAATTAATGCTTCAACGCCTTCAATTGGCATGGAGTTATAGATGCTTGCCCGCATACCACCAACACTTCGGTGTCCTTTCAGGCCAACCAAGCCAGCAGATCTAGCTTCCTTCAAGAATTTATCATTAAGACTTTCATCTTTAAGTATAAAAGGTACATTCATCAGTGAACGATATTCTGGAGCGATAGGGTTGTGGTAAAAGTCGTCTGAATCCAGGTAGCTATATAGAAGATTTGCCCGCTGATGAGCAAGTTTTTCCATTCCCTCTACACCACCTTGCTCGAGCAACCACTCAAAAACCAGACTAGCCAGATACCAGGCATAGGTTGGTGGCGTATTGATCATTGAGCCCTGTTCAGCCTGCGCCTTGTAATTAAAAACTTTGGGGACTCGACTAAAGTCCATTTTGTCCATCAATTCATGCTTAACAATGACGATGGTCATCCCTGCGGGACCAATGTTTTTTTGAGCACCAGCGTAGATCATATCGAAATCACTCATATTGAGCTTTTCGGATAATATACAAGATGACAAGTCAGCAATTAAAGAACCGTTGGTTTCAGGCAGGAAAGGAAAACGGATCCCTTCTATTGTTTCATTCGGCGTATAATGGGTATAAACCGGTGACTCGCTTCTAGTCCAGGTTGAAGGTGAAGACAGTGAACGTATTCCACTATCATCCATCTGTAAAGCCGGAATTGAATTTATCTTACCGTAACGTGCAGCCTCCTGAGCGGCTTTGGATGACCAGATTCCGTTTTCAATATATTCAGCGGTCTTGTTTTCGGACAAAAGAGACATAGGAATACTGGAGAATTGAAGTGACGCTCCACCATGCATAAACAATACAGCATGTTCTTCTCCAATCCCCATTAACTTGCGCAAGTCAGACTCAGCTTTGTTAGCCAGCTCCTGATACTCGCTCGAACGATGGCTAACTTCCATTACAGAAACGCCAAGCCCCCGCCAGTTAAGCAACTCTTGTTGTGCTTTCTGCATTACGGGTACAGGCAGGGCCGCAGGCCCCGCACAAAAATTATAGGTTTGATTAGTCACCTGATTACCTCAGATTAAAAGTGAGTTATTTTGTTGAATTAACTACTCTTCCCCATCGTCGCTAGTTGCGTCTTCTGCGGTTGAGTTATCACCCGATTCACTTTCTGTTGAAGCCTGGTTTTCATTATTTTCGTTATCTATTGCTTGACTAGCACCTTCTTCGCCCTCGACTTCGTCATCACTTTCGAGTTCATCGATTCGTTGAAGTCCCACAAGGGTTTCACCTTCTTGCAATCGGATCAAGCGCACGCCCTGAGTATTTCTGCCCATAGTACGAATTTCATCAACACGAGTACGGACTAAAGTACCACCTTTACTGATAAGCATAATTTCATCACCATCAGCAACACGTACTGCGCTAATTGCTTTACCATTTCTTTCACTTAACTGGATAGAGATAACCCCTTGACCACCCCTTCCACGCACAGGATGTTCACTCATACAGGTTCGCTTACCGTAACCGTTCTCAGTAACAGTCAAAATCTGACTGTTTTCATCGGCTCTGACTAATGCAATCACTTCCTGTTCCTCGCTTATTCGCATGCCGCGAACACCGCGAGCAGTTCTTCCCATCTCACGAACATTTTCCTCGTGGAATCGAATAACTTTTCCTGCATCACTGAACAACATAAGTTCATCTTGTCCGTTTGTTACAACAGTACCAATGAGCTCATCACCGTCATCTAATCTTAGTGCGATAATACCGTTTGAGCGTGGTCGAGAAAACGCTTCAAGTGAAGTCTTTTTAACCGTTCCACTAGCAGTTGCCATAAACACATAATGCTCAGAATCAAACTCTTTAACATTCAAAATAGAAGTAATTCGCTCGCCTTCTTCTAAAGGCAGAATGTTAACGATTGGCTTACCCTGTGAGCCTCGGCTTGCAAGTGGAAGCTGGAAGGTTCTTAACCAGTAGACTTTACCGATGCTCGAGAAGCAAAGGATTGTTGCGTGAGTCGACACAACCAGCAACTTCTCAATAAAGTCTTCATCTTTCATTTTGGTGGCAGACTTGCCTTTACCACCACGCCTTTGTGCTTCGTAAGAAGTTAATGGCTGGTATTTTACATATCCCTGGTGAGATAGAGTCACTACAACATCTTCTTCTGGAATCAAATCTTCGATCATTAGATCTGCAGAACTATTGGTAATTTCAGTTCGTCTTTCATCTCCGAAAGCTTCCTGAACTTCCACCAGTTCTTCTCTGATTACTTCCATCAACCGCTCGGTGCTTCCCAAAATAGCCAACAACTCTGCAATCAACGCGATTAAATCTTTATAATCATTGATGATTTTCTCATGCTCAAGACCTGTCAACTTATGCAGCCTCAAGTCAAGGATTGCTTGTGCCTGAACTGGTGAAAGGTGATATAAACCATCTTTTAAGCCATATTGAGGCTCCAGGTCATCTGGACGACATGCGTCAGCGCCGGCTCCTTCTAGCATGCTTAATACCGCAGCAGCTTCCCAGCCTTTTGCAACTAATTGCTCTTTTGCTACAGCTGGTGTCGGTGCTTTTTTGATCAACTCGATAATTTCATCAATATTAGCAAGAGCAATAGCCAGGCCTTCAAGAACATGAGCTTTTTCTCTAGCTTTGCGTAAATCAAATACTGTACGACGAGTAACAACTTCTCTACGGTGTCTAATAAAGGCTTCAATCATTTCCTTGAGGTTGAAAAGCTTCGGCTGACCATTTTCCAAAGCCACCATATTAATACCGAACACCGTCTGCATCTGCGACTGGGCGTATAGGTTGTTCATCACCACTTCGGCATTTTCGCCGCGACGAAGCTCAATAACCATGCGCATACCGTCTTTGTCTGACTCATCGCGAAGTCCGGTAATACCTTCTACTTTTTTGTCTTTTACTAGCTCAGCAATTTTTTCAATCAGGCGAGCTTTGTTAACCTGGTAAGGAATTTCTGTAACAACAATGCTTTCTTTGCCTTTACTATCTGTTTCAATATGATGACGAGCTCGAATATAAATACGCCCCCTACCGGTCTTGTATGCTTGAACAATACCCGCCCGGCCATTGATAATACCCTGGGTAGGAAAATCCGGGCCTGGAATATATTCCATCAATCCATCAATATCGATCTCAGGATTTTCCATAACGGCTAAGCAACCGTCGATAACTTCAGTTAGATTGTGCGGCGCAATATTGGTAGCCATACCAACCGCGATACCAGCAGAACCATTAACTAATAGATTTGGAATGCGGGTCGGCAAAACTGTCGGCTCTGATTCTGTGCCATCATAGTTTTCAGCCCAGTCAACAGTTTCCTTCTCTAGATCCGATAGTAACTGATGGGCCATTTTGTCCATGCGAACTTCTGTGTAACGCATCGCTGCAGGAGAGTCTCCATCAACAGATCCAAAGTTCCCCTGACCATCCACAAGCATGTAACGAAGAGAAAATGGCTGAGCCATACGAACAATAGTATCGTAAACAGCGGTGTCACCATGCGGGTGGTATTTACCTATTACATCCCCGACAACACGGGCAGATTTTTTATAAGCTTTATTGTAATCATTACCCAGCTCATTCATTGCGTATAACACTCGGCGATGAACCGGCTTTAAACCATCTCTTACGTCAGGCAATGCACGCCCAACAATAACGCTCATGGCATAATCAAGGTAGGAAACTTTTAACTCGTCTTCGATGTTAATCGGCAGGACTTCTTTTGCAAACTCACCCATAAACTACAATCGTTCCTTATCTTATTGATTTTATACGTTTTTTAAACCTTTTATTTTGGCAAGAAAACTGTTTAAAAAACGTTCAATTTATAGTTGCGCACGAGGCGCTATCAAGCGGCCGATTGTAGCATAAAAGCAGGGATAATTGGTGAGTTTATTTTGTTTAAGAGGGGATAAAATATCACTATTGCCAAACGGTCAAATTTTGACCGTTTGGTCCTGACAATTGAAGCCTATTCAATAAAACTTTTATTCGGTGGGTTGAACGACAACCTGATTGCGACCACGGCGCTTAGCCAGATACATAGCTTCATCAGCGTGAGAAATCAGATCTTTTAGTAAATAGCCTGTTGACCGGGTATTGGCGATACCAAAACTGGCCGAAACATCAAACTCGAAGCCGGTACTGCTAGTATCAATTTCTGAAACTCGTTTTCTACAGTCTTCAGCAATTTTCTGCGCTTGCTCTATTTCACATCCAGGTAGAAGAATGGCAAACTCCTCTCCTCCAATACGACCGAAAACGTCGACCTTGCGAACACATTGAGAACAAGCCTTAGTTGCCAACTGTAGAACAATATCTCCAACCGGATGCCCATAAGCATCATTAATCTTCTTAAAGTTATCCAAATCGAACAAGACCATGCTTACATTTCGCCCAGACTTGGTCATGATTTGCAAAACATCCTCAGCACTTCGCGTGAAATGTGCGCGATTACAAATTCCAGTTAGGCCATCATACTCAGCTAGATACTTCAACTTTCTTTGAGAACTTCTGAAATACAATATCCAGGCAATGAGTATCGCCACGCAAAACACCAGCAAGCTAATGATCCAGCGATTATTTTCTGCTTCTTCCTTTGCCAGTTCCTGCTGCAACCGAAGAATACTATTTTGTTTATTGAGTGAGTCAATTTCCGCATCTTTTTCCGCAGACTGTCTTTTTGCGGATTCTATAGCTAACTGACGTCCATTAATTTCCTGAAAGTGCTTCTTTTCGGCTTCAAAGTAATCCCTTAAATAACGAATTGCATCTTCAAGATTATTCTGCTTTAAGCTGCTTAAGTGGAGTATGTTATAGGCTTCAGCCACTGAACGCGTGGTATTTACCTGAGCATCACTATCCACCGCTTTCTGAGCATATTTTTTGGCATTTAATATATCTTCAAGACTCCAATAAGCTCTCGATAGAATAGAATAGGATTGAACAATATTTAATTGATATCGTGTTTTTTCAATATTGGGCAAATTTTCTAAAATAAGATCTGAAGCTTCTTTTGCTTTTCCTTCCTTCAAAAGAAAGTGCGCTAAATGAATTCGAATAACGTTAGCGATTATCTGCTCGTTAGCCTGAGCACAAATATCAATCGCATTATTAAACTCTTTCCTAAAGTCCAACTCTGCTCCGATTAACCTTTGTGCTTTAAGATTCATTCCCTGGGCCAAACAAATAGAGCGCTTGTCGTTACTTTCTTTTAGAACCTCACTTAAATAAGTAATCGTAACTTTATGATATTCGATCTCATCATAAAAAATCGCTGCGGCAATCAAACCTTGATGCCGAATATTAGTATCGATAATCTTTTCTTTGCTTATCTCGATAAATCTGATGAACTCTAATCCCGCTCCCCATTTACGACTAAAAGCGTACAGGTTAACCAGTGAAAGCGCTGCACGGTATCGAATTTCTACACTTTGTGCGTTTTTGAAAACATGCAAATAAGATCTTTCAGCTTCATCCACCAAGCCCTTTAAAGCGCTTTCATACCCTTTTAGATATAAAAAGAAATAGCGTTCATTTATCGAAAGGTTTTGAAACTGAGGCTCTAGTTGCCGCAAAAGCGATACAAACCGGGCACTGTCTGAAGATTTAACTTTATCAGCCATCCGCAGCACTTTAATCGCCGGCATTGGGCTGTCCTCGGATCTAGCTTCTCCAGACTTTGCGCTATGTGTGATCATTAAGACCACACTAAAAAATAAATAAAGAAAAAACGGCCTGTTCATTAGATCAGACACCTATTAGGTATAAATTTGAAGGATTCAGGTTAGAAGCTTACAGCTACGAGGCTTGATGACTCACTTTGTTCTTCGTCAGACTTGTCATCTTCGGATTCATCTTCATTATCATCGTCATCTTTGGCAGGTACAAGCATACATACAATCTTGTGCTGGCTTCCCAGGATAGATTCCATCTGAGAACTATCTTTAGACTTAAGTACAGTAATCATTTCTTCAGAAAGATTTAGATCAGACACCAGAGAATCAATATCCAGCTCACCTTGTTCAAAATTTGGACAAAGAGAAATTCTTTCAATAGCTTCGATATAGTTTTTCATTTTATTGTTTCCTTTCAGCTAATCAAGCCAAGATCAGTCGTAAAAGAGTACGACTTTTATCCTAGTCTATTCAAAAAATATACTTATTATCACGTTCGACAATAATACGCTATAAATATTTAAAATCAAACGCTTATGTTATGTATCAGGTAAAAATCAATTTAAGTCTTTTTTCAATATCTGTATTCTTCTTCATCACTTCGCAGGGAGGTATAACTAAAGTTGTATAATCATGCAGCTGTGCCTTTGAAAGTTCATTAAGTGACAGATATTCAACTCTGGATTGGGTTAAAGGTGTTGTACGTGCCTCATATAACACAACTTGATGACTTTCCGGATATATTTCAAAAAGTAGCTCCAATAGAATCGAAAGCGATTTTTTATTTGGAGTCCTGCTGGTCAATGTTAAGTCACCGGCAACGCCAATTTGCCAAAGTAAAAGGTAAGCACTAGGATCAATCAATCTTTGATACAACATAAATTGCGTTGCCTCAAACTGCTGTATTCCGCATGTGCCGGGATCCAAACCCAAATCGGCGATAAGACAGTCTTCTGCAGAGATTCCAGGCTCCATTCGGGCTTTAAACCCAATCTCCCTGGTCTTTTCTATCGCTTTATGTGCAACGATCGCAAACATCCCTGGATGACCATAAAGAGCAAGACATACTTTCTTTCCACATTCGACTTCGTGAACGACAACATCAACCATAGACTTATAAGTTTTGTTTCGAGGAAGTCCCTTTTCATAATACGACTGTAAATTTCTTACATCGCTATTCATGCTCGACACCCACTCTTCCATAATATGTGTCGACACAGACATAAACACTACATCTGCTTCCTCAATGCAACGACGTGCAACAGGCGTCAATTGAGCGCCTATTTGAATCCCGGTTCCGACACAAACCAGGCTTCCTTCAGTGGTATTAGTCAATCTCTATTTCCTTAAAAACCGATATTTTGACAATCAAAGATACTTAGAATCGTCCATTCTAACAGTGCAGGCGACATCCGAAAATTGCCAGTTTTTCTTCAAAATAACGCCTATTTGGGGATTTTGCTTGATTGGAGAGCCAGAAAAATCTGTTCCTATAGTTAAACAAGCTCGTATTGCCGCTTTATTTCTAATAGAAGTAACAAAAACAATTTTATTTAATCCCAAATAGTTGAATAAGTAATTTATTAACATTATAGCGGTCAGCCTGGCAGTTCCTTTTGGGGCTTTTTTTGCCATTAACATAAAACCAAGCTCTGCTGTCATCTGCTTACTACAAACCTGAACGCCAATAAATCCTACCTCCAGGTTATCTCGTTTCAAGACGATCAAGTAGTTGATACTACTCAAGGAGTTTAAAGCCACATCAAAATTTTTATCAACTTCATCTTTTGAGAAAGCCCTATCAATATATCTTGTCGTTCGTTTACATAAGAACGCTTTTTTATAAATCGGCTTATGTATTCCGCTCAGAGGAACCAACCTAAACTCATCCGTTTCCAAAATGGGAAGTTTTTTACTGGACATTGCTTTATTCAAAACTTCGCTTTCGCAAACTTCATGTCCCCGAACTCATTCTCAAATCGAGCAAATATCACATAATAATCAGACATCAGAGGTAACCCCAAAATTGATTGATCAGGCCACCCAGGAAGCTGCGAAATAATTTTAAAAGAAGCCTGTCCATGCTGTGGAGCGTTAACTTGCCAATAGTCATCCGCTTTACAAATGAGACTGACTTCCTCTTCCTCTGAATCGACTGAAGCCTCAAAGATAAACTCAATATCCGGCCATTCCTCCAGATTTACCAAACTGGCGTCAACGCCTTCTTCCTTATATTCAAATGACAAGAATGGCTCCAAAATATCCTTAAACTTGGGATCAACCTTTTCCATGCATTCGATAATATAGTTAAAGACAACATTATCCAATACGAGCAAGGTAGCACCAGTATCCATAAAAGCATTCGAGTGATGCTTTTCCAGTTCTTTTCCTTCGAGAACAGGTACGTCAAAGGCTTCGAAACCATCGACTTTTACTTTTAGCAACCTGACATTGTAGTAAACATCATCAACAACTTTAATTCGAGTAAATTCGCCTTCATAAAGGTCTTGATCTTCTTCGCCACCTCCCAAGATAAATAGCCCCTGATTAAGAGGGTCTTGTTTCAGGTCTTCTTTAGACAAATTTGGCGCAGCATGATGAATACTGGAGCGTCGAGTAACAAATGAAAATTTATTGGCTGAAACACCTTGTTCTTCCAAACAGGTAAAATAGGGTCTAAGTTCGCTCTTAGGTTTGTTTTTCACAAATGATCGGAAAGATTTAACACTTTGTTTCTCAATACCAGTATTGGACCAGGGATAAGTGACTTCCGGAGCAATACCCTGCTCTTTTAGGTAATCCTGTAGACAATGGGCATCATTCAGTTCATAAAATGCCAACCCCAATATCCCGTCCGCATCAGCAAACATGCCTTGTTGAAACTCTGCAGCGATCGAGACATGTGTATTGTCCAGTAGCATCTTCCCATTGTGAGATATCATGTCAACACCAGTCTTAACGACCGGTCCGTACCAACCACCAACACCGTAGCGAACATATTGAGCAAAGGATGTCGGCACCAGCTCACGATCGACTTTTGATTCATAGGCAGTTTGTGTTACTACCAGAGTACTACTACCACTATCCAGAACCAATTCAGCTGTATCAGTTTCACTGCCAAAAGCAACTGTTACCGAGAAGCCTCCTCTGGCATGGACATTAGTTATCGGCATTCGCAAGGTTTTGCGGCTTCCGTTTTGGCTAGTATCTGTACTGGCGCCACACAGCTTTTTTTCTTTTTGTAACGACTCGTTAGCTTCTTGTTTTTGACTTTCCATGAATTTTTATTCTTATAAGACTAATAAATTGATTTTGATCCTGACAATTGCCGGTAAATAGCTTTAGCGGCAATCTAAAAGCAGGTAAAATATCAGCCACTTAACCGTGACGCAAGCTTTGTTCATTGAAGGGCAAAATTCATACAAGATTATCTTCTTGCGATATATAGGTGAATAACAATTAATCTTCAGGTACTCAAGTTATGGAAACTAAAGTTGAGCAAATAATAACCGCCGATTGGCTAATACCTATGACCCAGGCCGATCATTGGATAGAAAATGCTGGTCTTTTAATAAGAGGCACAGAAATAATTGCTGTGGACAAGTTAGACATATTAACTGAAAAGTATCCGGAAGTTTCACACACCCATCTGGAAGGCCAGGCATTGCTCCCCGGTTTCATCAATAGTCACTGTCATGCAGCAATGAACTTACTTAGGGGCCTTTCGGATGACTTACCATTAAAGCAGTGGCTCGAAGAAGCAATATGGCCCGTTGAAGCTCAGTTCGTTGATAATAGCTTTGTCTATCAAGGCACTCAGCATGCTATTGCCGAAATGCTACGTTCCGGTACCACCTGCTTCCAGGATATGTACTTTATGCCTGATCAAGCGGCCAAGGCCGTCAAGGAGTCAGGTATCCGGGCTTCCATTGGAATGGTTGTTGTCGAGTTTGAAACAAGTTGGGCACAAAATGCTCAAGATTGTATTGATAAGGGACTGGACGTATTTGACCAGTTTAAACACAGCCCGACAATTAACTTCAATTTTGCACCCCATGCCCCATATACCGTTGAAAAAACAACTCTCGAAAAGCTAGGAATGTTATCTAACGAGTTGAGTTTGCCGCTACAAATGCATATACACGAAACGGCTTACGAAGTTGAAACTTTTATTGAAGCGCACGGTGTCAGGCCACTTACCAGACTCAAAGAAATAGGCCTGATAAGTCCGTTACTTAATGCTGTCCACATGACTCAATTGAATGAAGGCGAAATTGAATGGTTAGCTGACGGCGGGAGCCACGTCATCCACTGCCCGCAATCAAACATGAAATTGTCCAGCGGTGTTTGTCCTACAAAACAACTGCTCGAAGCTGGAGTAAATATTGCACTAGGAACCGATGGCGCAGCGAGTAACAACGATCTTGATATGATTGATGAAATTCGCTCAACTGCCCTGCTAGCCAAACTCGACTATCTTGATCCAACTGCGATGTCTGCTTATGAATCTCTGTACGCCGCTACCATGGGTGGAGCGAAAGCTTTAGGGTTACAGGAAAGCATTGGATCATTGGAAGCGGGCAAGCTTGCCGATTTTATTTCTATTGACTTAAACTGTATCGAAACACAACCAGTTTATAACCCGGTATCACAAATTGTTTATGCTGCCGGTAGAGAACAAGTAAGCAATGTCTGGGTCAACGGAAAGCAATTAATGTCGAACCGTAAACTGAAAACGTTAAATAGCGATTTGATTTTGCAAAATGCCAGGCATTGGCGGAACAAGATTATTAATCGATAAAAGAAGCAATTAATGGGTAATGAAATAGATAACGCTCATTATTTGGGAAATATCATTTAATTCAGGAAGTAAGATGACCTACACCGAAAATGTTGACCACAGTGAAATTAAAAAATTTTCAGACCTCGCGTCTCGTTGGTGGGACAAGGAAAGTGAATTTAAACCGCTTCATGATATCAACCCACTTCGATTAGGTTATATCGAAAAAAATAGTGATGGCTTAAGCGGCAAAAAAATTATCGATGTAGGTTGTGGCGGTGGAATTCTGAGCGACTCAATGTCTGCTAAAGGGGCAATAGTGACTGGTATCGATATGGGCGAAGCCCCCCTGTCTGTTGCCCGACTTCATCAATTAGAATCAGGTCAAAAGGTTGACTATATCCAGACAACAGTTGAAGCTATGGCAGAAAAACATGCAGGAGAATTTGATGTAGTAACCTGTATGGAAATGATGGAGCACGTCCCAGATCCGTCATCGGTGGTTACTGCGTGTGCAAAATTAGTAAAGCCTGGCGGAGACTTATACTTTTCTACTATTAACCGAACAGCCAAAGCTTTCGCTTTCGCCATAGTGGGAGCCGAGTATTTACTAAAAATGCTACCTAAAGGCACACATGAATACGCAAAATTCATCAAGCCATCTGAGCTCGCAAGCTGGTCCAGAGATGCAGAGCTAGAAGTAAAAGACCTGATTGGAATGCATTATAACCCGCTGCTTAAAACCTATAAGCTTGCACCCGGTGTTGATGTCAACTACCTGATGCATTTAAAACCATTAATATAAGAATAGCTTATGCCTTACTCTGCAGTACTTTTTGATTTAGATGGTACTCTTGTCGATACCGCATTAGATCTCGGTAATGCTCTCAACTATCTGCTGATAAAATCAGGAAGAGAACCTCTTGCAGATAAAAGCATTCGTCCATTTGTATCTGGAGGTACTCCAGCATTAATCAAACTGGGTTTTGGCTATGAAATGGAAGATCCAGAGTTCCCCTCGCTTAAGCAAGCATTTTTAGACTATTACGAGCAGAATCTTTGTCGCTATTCCAAGCCTTTCAATGGAATTCTTGATGCTTTAACTTTTCTTGAAACGAATGAAATTCAATGGGGAATAGTAACCAATAAACCAGATTACTTAACTAAACCTTTATTGGAAGTATTGAACCTCTCACATCGTAGTGCTGTAACCATTAGTGGAGACACCTATGATAGAAAAAAACCAGATCCTTTTCCGTTATTGCAAGCTTGTAAAATTATCAATGTTAAGCCGCAACATACATTTTATATTGGTGATGACCACCGAGATATTGTTGCTGCTCAGGCCGCAGAAATGCTCAGTGTTTCTGTTGGCTGGGGATATCCCGGAGAAAAAAATCCGTTAGATTGGCAAGCCAAGTATCACTTAAATGCAAGTAGTGATTTGCAACCTTTTCTGAAATCACTTCTCTAGCGAAACAGCAACAAAAATTTTATTGACGTCGTTCAACGACAAGGCCTTGCAGTAAAATTTCGGCCGACTTATTTCAGACTACTTACCGTCAGATTACTTATCCCACTTTATCTGTATTGCAACACCAGAACCGTCCGCCAGGTTTTTGGCCAAAGCCTTACCACCATGAAACTCGGCAATCAACTTGACCACAAACAATCCCAGCCCCAAGTTTGCACCACGTTGAGTTGTAGAACTGCTCACTGAATCACGAATAGAAACAAGAGAGTTAAATATTTTCTTTAAATTTTTTCTAGGAATTTGCGGACCTTTATTTTCTACACTTAGCACATAGCCGGTATTATTTTCCTCGACTCTAACCACAATGGGTTGCTCCTTCTCGGAAAAGTCCATAGCATTGGAAACCAGTTTGTCCAGCATCTCAGCAAATAATTCGCCAGACACTTCTTTTTTCCAACTACCAATTTTTGCCAGAAACTGAAAATTGAAATCAGGAAAGGATGAGCGATAACCCTCTACCAAAAAACCAAGCATTTCAATTAAGTCGATGGTTTCCAAATCCGCATTCTGCATTGCCTGCCTGATTCCTGTTGCACGACGCATTCTGGTTATGATTTCTCCTAGTCGCTCAGTTCCGCTTATAGCTCTTTGTAGTACTTCTTTTTGCTCTTCATTTTCCATCAAAGACAAATTATCCAATGAGCTGCGAACAATTGCGATTGGCGTTCTCAACTCATGAGACAACCTGGACGCCAGCTGCTCAAGATAATCATTATATTCGTAAAGCCTATTACTCATATGAGCAAAAGCATTACCCAGCTCATCAAGCTCATCACCTTTTTTCGATTCAATGACAATAGGTGTATTCATTCTTCCTTCGTCATCGACAACCTCGTTGATCTGATTTTTTAAACGACTAATTCTCAGAGTTAAGCGCGATATGTACCAAAGTAAAATGGTAAAAATAGTAAACATGGTAATTGCAGAATAATAGATCATTTGCAACAACGTTTTTTGTTGTATTAACTGAACACTTGCTATATTTTCTTCAATAAAAACAAGGCCGAGCTTTTTATCGTTGTGAACAATTGGTGTCGCTGCCAAAGCAATTGAGTTTTCCTTATTCATGGTGTTTTCAACCGAAGTCGCCGCCTGACCTTGAAGAGCCTGATAAATAACACTTGAATCTAACCGTAATGCTGACGCACGCCTGTCTTTCAGCTCACTATCCTGATTCATCAGTAACCAGTTAATCAGCGGATTATCATCTTGCTTCCAGTTCACTTCTTTGAAACGATCCTTTTGTGCAAGCGCTCGCCCTTTTAAATCAAGTAACCACACTCTTTGTCCTGGTCTAATATCCAGGCTTTCTGTAAAAGCCGTCAAACTCGCAGATGGCCAGACAACCGGACTCAGTTCGTAACGATTTGTCGCAACAATGGTATAAGAATCTTGCGGAGAGTCCACATCATAATGCAGGACGTTTAGCTGACTGGGCTTCTTGCCGGAGGGAAATTTGATTTCCAGATTAAATCCTGTTGAGTACTCAGCCCAGACTGCGTTGTATCGCCAGTCAATACGAAACTGCTTTCCAATCTTTCTTTTAACTGGAATTTTCCCTGGAGCTTTGGGGGAAACAAAAATCTGGTGATATAGTCCTTGTTCATCCAGGAAGTTAATTTCCAGCTGATCCGCTTTTGAATTTTCGGCCACATCCGGATAAATAATTCCATTATCCTCGACGCGCAAAGACAAATATAAAGCTCCTTCAGATTCACCAAGCAGTATACCGAATCGATTATCCTTATTACCAAAATATTCTCTAAACCTTTCTAGTAACTTCCAGTCATCAAAATATCCATCTAACAAAAACGAATCACTCAGCGGGAACACAAATAGCTCTTTAGCCATAAATTTTTCTGAGTCTGGCAAAAGACTTTCTTCAAACCAGTCCTGGTGTGACTGTAGTCGATTTGCAATTAGTTCGCTATGCAACCGAAGATTCTTAAGTAGATTATCAAGAAGTGCTTTTTCGACTTCTTTTAACACCAGAATAGCTGCAACCGGTATTAAAAACACCAGTAGTAAAATAGAAATAAACTTACCTTTTAGGGGCCAATGGGCCGGATTTAGTTTTATCATTATGTTTTAACTAATTATTGGCCTCTGGCAACGTATTTTTCAAATAGTGATTATGCCTTCCAACGATATCCCATACCGTATACAGTTTCAATACGATCGAAAGTCTCGTCAAGCGCCACAAACTTCTTACGAAGTCTTTTGATATGCGAGGTAACTGTACTATCGTCTACAACTGCTTTGGCAGCTTCCATCAACTGATCTCTATTTTTAACATGCCCGGGTCGTTTAACCAGCGCATGCAAAATCCAGAATTCCGTTAAAGTAATATCTAAAGGCTGTTCACTCCAGCTTGCAACAAAACGATTTATATCAAGTTTTAGTTTACTAACTTCTATTAACTCTTCTTCAAAAGCTTCAGTGGCTTTCATCGCATCCACACGCCGAAAAAGAGTAGAAATCCTTACCAGAACCTGGGCCAGACTGATATCTTTGGTCAAATAATCATCAGCGCCTAATCTCAGACCGGAAATTGTATCAAACTCACTATCAAGCGCCGTTAAAAAAATTATCGGCAAAGTTGTCGATTGAGCTCTGAGGTATCGACATAGCTCAAACCCCCCTTCCGGCTCATCTTGAAGGCCTACATCTAAAATAGCCAGATCAGGCAGCCTGGTTTCGAATCCCTTCAAGGCTTCAGGTTTGGATGAGTAGGTAATTACCTCATAGCCCTGTTTTCTTAACGAGGTAGCGTAGTTATCTCTGATCGCCTTTTCATCTTCTACAAGCGCGATTCTTTTTGCCATCGATAGATATCCTCTTCATTTTCACTAAATGCAATAGTACTCGAATTATTCTGGAAAAAAAGCGATTTAGACTCAAAGCCATCTTTTTGCCATATTCTTCCGCTGACTCTCCTTTTTTACTCCCCTTACTTGCCCGATAAAGAAGGTTTAATGGAATCACCCAAGGCAAACAAGGTGAAACAAGCAACCCACCTTAGTTGAATAGAAGGCCGAAGAGTTAAAACTTAAAGGACCTACACCCTGGATGAACTGACCAAACGAAGAATGGAAGCGACACTCAATTATGCAGCTTGTGTCGTGCCAAGGAAGGCAACTTTTAAAGCAGGTAGAAACAAATTATTTAATTTTTTTAGAAGTTACAAACTTAAAACTTAATCTCATAGAGGAAATATCATGAAAAAAGCAATCGTAATCTCAACATTAATCGCTACAGCTGCCCTCAATATCTCACAAGCTAGTGCGGAGGCAAGCAAAGAGGAAAACATAGGATTTGCTTCTGGAGCAGTTGCGGGAGCAGCAGTTGGCGGACCAGTAGGTTTTATTATCGGAGCAGCAACTGGCGCAATCTTTGGCAACCAGGTCAAAAAAGCTAACGAATTAGAAGATGCCAAAATTCAGCTAGCTGAGTCCAAAAATCAGAAGATCAAATTAGAAAAGGAGTTTGCGATGCTACAAGAAACATTAGAGTTCGAACAAAAGTCAGAAATGAATGCTGAGTGGTTAAGCGAAGGCTTAACAATGAATGTCATGTTCACTACTGACTCGACAACTCTGTCTGATATGGATATGGGGGCCATAAAAAAGTTAGCCGGAATACTCAATGAATTCCCAGGTCTGTCAATTAAGCTTGACGGATATGCGGACCCACGCGGAAGTCAGGACTATAACCTTGCTTTGTCTCGAAGCCGTGCCGAGGCAGTTCAACAGGCTTTTGAGCGTTTTGGGATTGAAAGTAAAAGAGTCCAAATTAAAGCTCATGGTGAACTGGCTGGTATGCAGACAGATGCTAACCCTGATTCTTATGCAATGGCACGCAAGGTTAGTGTGAACTTTACTACTGACTCGGTAGAAAAAGTTGCGCAAAACTAGCTCCTGATTTGTCCTATCCAAATTATTTCCCTACCTCCACCCCATTGGCGCTCCTTCGGAGCGTCTTTTTTACAATGTAAATGTTTTAAAACACAGCAGACCAATTTACTGGCGGTTAACCTTGGAAAAACTACTGTAATTGTTTACAGGGTGATACTAGTGGTGAAAATTTTGGTTGCTTTAAGCTGGAAATAAAGTGTTAAAACCTGATATTGTTTCAAAAATCAGGCGTTATGAAATAAACAGCTAAACTTATTTGAATAAGCTACGATAATAAGTAGAAGCCAGATAAAAAAGGTTGCTGTCGTCGTTTGAAGAAATAGCTTAAAAAGCTTTATTTTCAAGAAGTTATCAACAGAGAAAATATTTATCTAAAAGATAGTGATATTAATGGCAATTAAAAAGCTCATACAAAACCGAGTGTTCATAGGCATTTCGGCAATTGTGTCATGTTTAATTAGCCTCACAGCAACTTCGTCACCTTCCGTAAATATAGTGCCTTCGACAACCTCAAATGATTCGGGCAGGACTATTAGAAGCCAATCTCCAGCGGTCAAAATAGATACTACTACATTAACAGGCATCTCTTTGGCGAAAGAAAGAAAGCTGTTTCAACAGGCAGAAGAAGCCCTCAATAAAAAGCAGTTCGTACATTTCAACCAACTGAGAAAGGAGCTACAGAGCTATCCACTCAAGTACTATCTTGAGAGAGACTATTTATTGAATGACTTGTCACTAAAGCATTCTGAAGCTATATCCACTTTTCTCACACAGCACGGCGATCAACCTGTTAGTCGAAAACTCAGATATAAGTGGCTTTACTGGTTAGCAGAAAACAACCATGGTTCTCTTTTTCTGCGACACTATCAAAATCTTGGTAGTATCACCCTGAAATGCCATTATCTGAAATTTCAATTAAAGCAAACTGGGCTGAACAATGATATCAATAGTCAGATTTCCAACTTGTGGCTTACCGGTAGTTCACTACCTAAAGCTTGTGACAGACTATTTACATCCTGGAACAAGGTTAGCCCTGTTGACGATAACCTGATCTGGCGTCGACTTTTGCTTGCGTATAAGAAAAACAACAACTCGCTTGCCAAATACCTCACATCCAGACTTTCGAGCAAAAGCAAAGGTGCGGCCTCCTTGTTGGCCAAAACAGTTAAAAACCCCGATATCCTTGAATCAACGGACTTTCGTCAACCACTAACATCTCGAGCAGAAGATATCATTACTCTTGGTCTTTCCAGACTGGCATGGAAAAATCCCAACAAAGCTATCGAGATATGGCAGCGACTTGGAGAAAAATTTGATTATCATACCAGCAGCAATGAGTTAAGAAGGATAATTGCACTTAGCCTGGCTATTGACAAAGAACCCGCGGCTTCCTTCTGGCTTGAAAGCCTGGGCGTGGAAAAAGATGAGTCGGTAAATCAATGGTTCTTATCGACAGCGCTGGAAAATGGCGACTGGGAAAAGGTCGCTTATTACTCAAGGGCTCTCAGTGACAAAGACAAAGATACACATAAATGGAACTATTGGCTCGGAGTGGCTGAAACTCAACTAGGTAATTTGACAGAGGCTCGCGCAACTTTCAGTAAGATTGCCCATAAACGAAGCTACTATGGTTTCCTCGCTGCCAGACAGCTCAACCAGAAGGCTAGCCTAAGTCAAAAGCCCGTCGAATTTACTTTTTCAGAGTTATCGCAAATCGCGCAAGAACCGGCCGCTCAGCGAGCTTTTGAGTTCTATCAAATGAACCGTCTTGGTGACGCGAGAAGAGAATGGAACCATCTTGTTGCGAAAACTTCTAACGATCAACAGATAAAGCTAGCTGCGCTCGCATACAAATGGGGCTGGCAACATCAAGCGATTTTGGCTTTTGCCAGAAGCAAGCAAATCGATGACGTCGAAAAACGCTTTCCTTTGGCTTATCTCGATACTTACGTAGAAAATACTCAAAAACATAATATCCCGCTCAGCTGGGCCTTTGCCGTTACTCGGCAGGAAAGCGCTTTTAAAACTGATGCACGCTCTAGCGCTAACGCCCGCGGTTTAATGCAGTTAACACCTGCGACTGCAAAGCAGGTTTCTATGCACAGCAGTGGTTACAGGTCTCCTTCACAGCTCTATACTGCTGAAACCAATATCAAGCTTGGAACCGCGCATCTGGCCAAAATGTACCGTTCTTTTAACAATAATCCAATCCTTGCTACAGCGGCTTACAATGCAGGAAGAACCCGGGTGGTCAAGTGGATTGAAAATTCTACCACCAGTGATCCTATCCACTGGATTGAACAGATTCCTTATAAAGAAACTCGTGAATATGTGAAGAATGTGCTCACCTATCAGCTTATTTATGCTCAATTAACCAGACAACCGGAAAGCTTCATCGGGCAAATCGAGCAGCTCTCCATCGCATCAAACAATAACAATCCCCTTCTTCCAATTCAGCCTCTCAACAATACAGAGCTGGAAGGCTCCTCAGCTACCGCGAACCCTCAGGAAGTTGCAGTTCCACCTGAAAACTAGGCATGTCAATGAAGCTTTGTCATTAATAGAAAATCATTCTAAAACCACTTTTACTACGAACAAATTGGTCCTTTGAAAATACCACTTTATGAACGATTATAAGGGTAAAACTAACAGGTCATCAGACTATTCGCTGGCCTATTGCAGTTAAGTCAGGGGGATTAAAAGCAGAGCTTTAAACCTAATAATGTGGGGTGCGGGGTTATGATGTCTGGACAGATTTCGGCCGAAATAGGCCATTGGTATCGACCGGTATTAGGCGACGGTCTATTCGAGGTAGTCGCTATTGATTATGATGATCAAACCGTCGAAATTCAGTACTTTGATGGCGAGATTGATGAGCTGGATTTCGGAGGCTGGAAAACCTTGGCTCCAAGGGAAACACCTCCTCCTGAAGATTGGACCGGCCCCTTTGAAATAGATCGACAAGACCCGGCGTTCAATGAATATGCAATGAATGAAGCTTTGATGTCGATTGAACTATCCCAGGAATTCTCTTCAGAAAACTAAAAAATCATCCTTTTGCCTACTAAAATCCTCGATCTCGACGATAGCCGTGGTAGAATAGCGCGCAATTTCAAGGCACTAGCAGCACGAGATCATTTCCGATGACCGATTCGAATAAACAATCCCTTAGTTACAAAGACGCTGGCGTTGACATAGAAGCTGGAAACCAGCTGGTTGACCGCATTAAAAGCGTTGCCAAAGCAACCAGTCGCCCCGAGGTAGTCTCTAATCTAGGTGGCTTCGGAGCAATGTTTGAGCTACCTAAAGGATACAAAGAGCCAGTACTAGTCTCAGGTACCGATGGCGTAGGTACAAAACTAAGACTCGCGATCGATGCAGGTATTCACGATAAAGTAGGTATCGACCTTGTCGCCATGTGTGTAAACGACCTTATTGTACAAGGCGCCGAACCGCTATTTTTCCTTGACTACTACGCGACAGGAAAACTTGATGTTGATACTGCAGCCGACGTAGTTACCGGCATTGGTGAAGGGTGTAAACAATCCAATTGTGCATTGATTGGCGGGGAAACTGCTGAAATGCCCGGTATGTATGAGGGCGATGACTACGACTTGGCTGGCTTTTGTGTCGGCATAGTGGAAAAGTCCAAAGTGATCGACGGCACTAAGGTGAAAACCGGAGATCAGCTAATCGGGCTTAAGTCCAGTGGACCTCATTCAAATGGATACTCCTTAATCCGAAAAATCATTGAAGTCAGTGGCGCAAACCTCGAACAAGACTTCAACGGTAAAACATTGGCTGAAACTTTGTTGGAGCCGACTCGGATTTATGTAAAACCACTTCTTGAGCTCATCAAATCAGTAGAAGTAAAAGCGCTTTCTCATATTACCGGCGGCGGTTTACTCGAGAATATTCCGAGAGTTTTACCTGAAAATGCCTGTGCACAAATTAATACCTCAAGCTGGCAACTTCCAGAAATTTTTAAATGGCTACAAGAACACGGCAACGTTGAGCAGCTCGAAATGTATCGTACTTTTAACTGTGGTGTTGGAATGGTTATCGTTGTTTCTGGCGAACAACTGGATAAAGCCATCTCACTTCTTAACGAAGCTGGTGAGCATGCATGGCATCTGGGAGAAATTGTTGATTCAGATGGCTCAGAGCAAGTTAGCTTTAGTTAACGAGAGTTTGGTAGATGAACGACAAGCGCGTAGTAGTTCTTATTTCAGGTAGTGGCTCTAACCTGCAGGCTTTTATAGAAAGAGCAAACGCAGGAGAGCTCGGGGGACAGCTTGTAGGGGTTATCAGTAATATTGAAGATGCCTACGGCCTAACCAGAGCGGAAAAAGCAGGTATTGAAACAAAAACGATTTCACATAAGAGTTTTGAATCCAGAGAAGCTTTTGATATCGCGCTTGCCGAATCAATTGAGTGTTTTAACCCCGATCTGGTTATTCTTGCTGGTTTTATGCGAATACTGACTCCCTATTTTGTGGAAAAATTTAGTGGAAGGCTATTAAATATTCACCCTTCTCTACTACCCAGGTACCAGGGGCTGCATACACATCGTCGAGCAATGGAGAATGGGGATGAATTCCACGGGACCAGCGTACACTTTGTGACCGAAGAGTTGGATGGTGGTCCAGTTATAGCTCAAGCCAGATTAAGTTTGAGTTCATACAGCGACGAAGATAATGTCAAAACAGCGATACAAACTTTAGAGCACCAGCTCTATCCAGAAGTAGCTCAGTGGTTTTTGACCGGCCGACTCGAACTTAAAGCGGAAGGAATCTATCTTGACGGAAAGAAAATGGATAATCCCGTATTACTTAACTAGCATGATCGCGCCTTTTCGGCGCGTTTTGCTTTTATTGCTTCTTGCAATCCTTTTTAGCTCGCAGTCTATTGCCAGCGAAAAAAACAAAGACACCGAATCAGATCTTGCTCCTGTTTTAGAAAAAACAACAGTCTCTCGAGAAAAAATACTTGAACCACGCATTACTGAGGAAGAAGCTCAAGAATCAGCGACTTTAACAGGAAAGAACTTACAGGACCTTGATAACAGCCTCAGCACTCCACCTATCAATGAGTCTGCTCTAGATGAAAATGTAGAGATCCCATCAGCAACTCTCAGTGTTGATTTATCTGCCGGGACGGCTAGTGATTGTGACTCAGGCATAACCGCTGATGCACAACCTGATGCACAACCTGATACCCAATGGCGTTTCCTCCGTCAGTACAGAGCGGTTTACTCGGTCAATTCTGATGGTAAAGAGCTAGGTAAAGCAACGAGAACCCTGACAGAAGTTAACAATATCTGGAAACTTCAGATTCAAAGTAAACTATCAAAATGGATGCTTACCTTAAGAAGCAATGAATTTACCGAGTTTGTTCCAGCTAACTCTTTGATCAAAACCAGGAAATTCTATACTTCGTCAAAAGTTACTTTCAAATCACCCAGGGTAATAGAACAGTCATTTGACTGGCAAGCCAGAAAAGAAACTGGAAAACGAGATAAACAACAATGGGAACTTTCATTCGAGTGTAAAATTTACGACCGAATGTCGCACCTTATTCAGCTTAGAGCAGATTTACTAAACGGCACAGAAAACCTCCTGTACAATGTAAGTTATAAGGGACGACACAAGCTTTATCAGTATCAAATTTCAGGACAGGAAACATTAAAATCCAATCTGGGTAACTTGGAAACTATTCGTATTGATCGTATCAAAGGCGACGAGAGCCGATTCTCTCTGTGGTTGAGCCCCGAATTAAACTATTTACCAGTTCAGATAGCACAGGTTGAACAAGATAAGCCCGATGTCACCATGTCACTTGTTGAGTTCGAATACATAAACTAAATCAGTATTTAACTGCTACTGGAAGCCTGCAAAACAAACTTTTATCAGTTTTTTGAGGATTTGGGTGCAAAGCCCCTAAGTAAAACAATAGAACAGGGGCATTTTGCAGGTTACTTCTCTAACAAAACCTTTACTTTTTCTTCCAGCCGAGTCATACCAGCCTTACGTCCGATCTCTAGTGATTCTTCAATCGCCTTTCCTTCCACTTTGTTAGCGATAATAGCCATAAGCGCCCCAACACGATTACTACTCGCGCAATGTATGAGCACTTTTCCTTCGTTCTCTTTGAGCGCCTTGTCTAAAGCCAGCGCGTTTTCCAGATTAACGCCTGAAGCCCCCTCAACAGGTATTGATACATAGGCCATACCAAGACGTTCGGCTTCTTCTTTTTCATTATACCCTGCCGACTCGCCTTCTCCTCTCAAGTTGATAATTACCTTATAACCGTTCTTTTTTAAAAGTCCCAGGTCCTTAAGGGATGGCTGCCCGCCAGTCATCAGCTTCTCGTTCTGAACTCTTGCATTTTTCATCTCATATGAAACGGTCTCTTCTAGATCCCAGGCAATCGCATGCAAACAAAATGGAGATATCAGGACAAAAGCAAGAAGCAAAAAGTTAGGGTAAACACGTTTCATTGATTGACTCCGTTATGTGAGTTTCTATATTTGTTATAAATCATCTTATTAACCGTCCATATGCTAACATGAAATTAGCAATTACTAATATAGTGGATATTCTAAGTTTTAACTAAGCCCACACAACTATTGTTCATCGAAAGCGACCTCATCACGATTCTTGATGACAACTGACTGGTTTACTTCAGCAAACTCAATAACTAACTCCCCGCTCTTCACTTTATCAACTACCATTTGAATCCAGCTTTCAAGCTCTACTTCAACATCGGAATCTGTCAAATGAGATATGACGTGCTCCCTGCAAAGACCGTACAAGGCATCCGCTGTTAATTCCTGATAATCAATTAACATAATAATTGTTCTCGCTTTTTTTCGACTTCATAACAAAAATGGCTCCAAATAATACATAGATAGGCTATGCTTTTTTAGTAGAGGTACCTAATCTCTACCTTAGAGATATCGTGACTATTTCGGAGTGTTTATGCCCAAAATACTAATTGCCGATGACTCAGCAAGCATTCGTCAGATGGTAAGTTTTACCTTAAAAGCTGGAGGATTTGAAGTCGAGGAAGCAAAAGATGGCAAGCAAGCCATAGAAATTGCTTCTCAAAACCATATCGATCTGATTATCTCAGACGTTAATATGCCAGAAATGAACGGACTTGAATTAACAAAAAGCTTAAGAGAAATGAGCGAATATCGATTTACTCCTATCCTTTTACTGACTACTGAGTTTGCTGACGATAAAAAAACTCAAGGTAAAGATGCCGGAGCTACAGGCTGGATAGTAAAACCCTTTAATCCTGAAACGCTGATTAGAACAGTTAACAAAGTGATGAAATAAACAAAAAAGCCACCTTTCGGTGGCTTTTTAATCTGGCGCGCCATGAGCGACTCGAACGCCCGACCCTCAGGTTCGAAGCCTGATGCTCTATCCAGCTGAGCTAATGGCGCAAAATTATCAGCGGTAACAACCAGCCAATGGCGCATAATCTAACCGATGAACCCATAAGACTCAAGCAATTTTCCTGATTATTGCCAATAAATTATTAATTTTACTTATCATCGATTAATTCGTAACCAACCTTGCCTATTATCTGGTTTCGTTAACTATTTTATTGGATAATATCTCTTCCAAATCCTCATATCTTCCTATCGATGACACTATCGGAAAGCCAGCTTTCGCAGCTGAAAGAAACAATTTATCAGTTGGCTCTTGAAGAAAATTTTCAAGATATGAGGGTATCTGATATCAACACTTCAGGTTACTTTGAAAAATTTAAATCCTGGTTAA
Organism: Aliikangiella sp. G2MR2-5; assembly: GCF_015687155.1. Classification (GTDB taxonomy): domain Bacteria; phylum Pseudomonadota; class Gammaproteobacteria; order Enterobacterales; family Kangiellaceae; genus Aliikangiella. Next base: position 1,494,460 of record NZ_JADPQF010000001.1, read on the forward strand.
ATAATGGCTATCATGGTGAAATGTCTTTTCTGGAACGTAATCAGGAACTAAGGCAGCATCCCGACTCGTTGCAGGCTGGTACCTGTCGTGTTCTATCTTTTCGATATAACTACTTACCGACAAATGCGCAGTTCTCAGCACCGCTTAAAAATCCAGACATGGCAAACATTTCGCGCTATGCATTGGGCCGAGACTACCACAAACTAATCCGGAAAAAACTTTCCAATATTGTCAGGCAAGCAGCTAACCAGCTAAATCTTGAGCAATTTATTGAAGCCAGGGTTTTGGTTGATAGCGCTCCAGTACTTGAAACTGCTTTTGCAGAAAAATCAGGACTAGGTTGGAAAGGTAAACACAGCTTGATCATCAATGAGTCAGGTGGATCCTGGTTTTTTCTAGGCGAAATTTTTATCAATCAACCCATTCAGGTTGATGCTCCAGTCGAGGATAAATGTGGTAGCTGCACTGCTTGTATCTCATTGTGCCCAACTGATGCAATCATTGACGGAAAAACGGTTGATGCCAGACGTTGCATTTCCTATTTAACAATTGAGAACAAGGGCCCAATTCCCGAAGACATCAGAACATCATTAGGCAATAGAGTTTACGGTTGCGACGACTGCCAGCTCGCCTGCCCGTGGAATCGTTATTCATCAGTTTCTGAAGACAAGGACTTTTATCCTAGACATGGCCTTGAAAGTTCTGAACTTAAGGACCTATGGCTATGGGATGAAAATATGTTTCTTTCCAATTTCGAAGGCAGCCCTGTAAGGCGTATTGGTTATCAGAACTGGTTAAGAAACCTTGCTGTAGCTATCGGGAACACTGGAAACCCGGATTATATAGAATTACTTGAAAAAAAATTACCGGATGCCAATGCTATGGTAACTGAACATATTCTTTGGGCGATAAAAACACTTGGCGAAAAACATGCCCTCAATAATACCCGAAGTAAACTTTTATCCAAAACCAAAAAGCTAATTAACTGTGTAGTCAATATGCATCCGCGAGATGCCTAACTCTACTAAAAAGCCCGCCTTAGGCGGGCCTATAAACTACCCAACTCAAATACTAGCGCAATGATAACTCTTTTAATTGCTCCAACCATTGGTCACTATCAACGCCTTTACTTTCAGCAATAAAAACAGCATTCGCCAGCAACTCAATTTCAGCATTAAGGTTTCCACGAGCTTTAGATTCATTGGCTTTCCTATAAAAAACTTCTTCTGGTTTAGCCAAATATGTCCCTAGTTTTTCTCCCAGAGTCAAAGCCAGCTCACTCGCCAGAGAATCCATTATTTTAATATCCGTCGGCATATCCGCTGGTAAATAGGGCTGATGAAAATCTCCCTTTTTAAACTCGTTAATAGACTCACCAGAATACTGCGCCTCTTTAACATAGTTATCCGTCAATAAAATTTTTCCTGAAGAAGGCTCAATGATTCTAAAAGCAACTTCTGCGATCGCTTGCTTTCTAATATGTTCTACCGTGAGGATCACTTCATCCATGATCGGATTTTCAATATATTGCTTTGGCGCTTCACCACGCTTTCTTTTTGACCATTTCTGGTAGGCTTCAGTTAATTGCTTATCAACGCCAATCTGAACTTGTTGCGAACGTTGCCCTTTATTAACTTTGGTTTCAATAGCCGCCTGCAGTACTTCACCATCTACTTTCAAATTCAAACCCTGATACCCATTCCCGGCCTGACCATTTGTTTCAGCGACAATTAACACTTCATTTCCCAGGTTTTCAAATAAGTATTTTTCTAGTTTACTACCTATGCGACGCCCAACAGAAGTCACCACAGGATCCGCGGCCGCAACTTCCTTGAAGCTGTCAACGGAAAGCTTAGTTAATGCCCGCGCTCTAATTTCTTCTGTTAACTTATTATATTCTGATTGAACGCGCGGATAATTAGGATCAAATGACTGAATCACTCTGAGCAAAGCTTGTCTTTTTCCTACGCCGGATTGCTTGTTTTTCGCTCTCGCCATCACCAAGTCCAAAAAACGCTTTTCCTGGATAAAGCCTTTATTACTGATCCCGAGTTTTTCCTGAATATCCCGGCCTTTTCTGAAATCATTATAGGCGGCATCCAGCATTTCCTTTTGATAATTTTTAGCTGCCGACCCCGCAAAGTAGTTAGCTAGAACCTGCATATTGGTTCCCATTGACTTCTTCAGTTGAAGAAATATTGGCTTATCTGCTACCTGCATCAGAGATAGATAAGCCGATTCGGGTTTACCATTTTCCAGCGCATAACTGAAATCTTTCTGGAACATTCCCGCTTGCGCTTGTGACAACATCGACTCAAATTGAAGGTTCCCTTCATCTAACATCAAGCCAGACTCTGCGGCTTTCATCGCGGTGTTATACAACCCTTTTTGCAAACCGTCACTACCTTCATACTGATAATATTCAATTGCTTTTTGCTTTTCAGTTTCATAAAGCAATGTCTCAGGCTCTCCTGTACCGGCCAATAATGCAGCCCGCTTTAATGTAAGCACTTTGTCGACCAAAGACACGCCTGGTAATTCAGACTTATCAATTTCAACTTTAATTTTCTTGTTCAGTTCTGCAATTTTAGCGTCAAGCTTCGAAGCAAGTTTTGTGTAATCGGTTGCCGACCATTGTTGCATATCTGCAATCGCTGATTTTGAAGACAATAGTTCACTTCGTGTAATCGGCTGAGCGGACTCATCACGTGATAAAAGTGCTTCAACCTCACCAGAGTGCTTGGCAGTTAGTAACCCAGCTATCTTTGACTGCAAAGCAATCGCTTCCTTTTTACTACTCCCACCAGATTCTGAAATTAATTTTGTCGCCTTATCATATAAAGCTGAGAGTGTTCCAGATTGCCTTGCCGAATCAATTTCTGATTGGGTAATAAGCGCTTTATTGCTGCCACCGCAGGCAAGAAAAAACGCCAAAGACGCTGCAGTCAAAATTTGAAAATGAGTTGTTTTCATGGAATAAACCTTTACTTAATTATATTTCTTATATGCTAAATATTGGTTCGGCACCAACCAGTCGGTTAAAAAACCTTATCTGAATCATCCTGAGAATCTGTTGTCTGCTCAGATAAAGAATTGCCGTTAACATCTTCTTTTTGCTCAACGCGGTTATCAATAGATTCAGGTGACTGCTCAATTGAATCATCTGCATTCACAGCATCTAAAGATTCGCTATTTTGTATGCCCGCCGATTCATCGCTTTCTGTGCTCGTTTCCGGTTCAGGTACAACAATATTATTAATTGCAGCCTCATATGAGCTCAACTGACTATGCTCACTATTTAAAATCCTGAGTTTATTCAACCACAGCAAAGCATCATCTTTATTATTTGCTGCAATTTTTTCAGTTAATTCTGCCAGAATTCTCGCTTCTATACGCTCAATCCCATCTTTCGCATCCTGATTTCGATCATCTATTTCAAGCACGCTTTTGTATTTGTCCAAGGCATTATTTCCGGCAGGCTCAACTAGCACCATTTGCTCCTCTAAAGTCTTTGCCGATAATAAACGACTATTAATTGACATTTGAACCAGAGGATCATTCAAGCGATCATTCCTTGCTTGCTCTTCTTTTCGTTTTTTCTCTGCGATAGCTTCTTTTCTTTGACGTTCCTTTTGCTCTTCTTTATATTGAGTCTCACTTTGATTAATCAGTTGTCTCAATGCATTTTTCTTCGCTTCATTATCAGAAATGCTTCCGTAGCGCGTTAACATTGTTTTCGCTTTGGCATAACTGTTTTGTTTTATTGCCTCGGCGATTAAACTTTCAAACTCTTCAGAAACCTTCTCCAATCCTTCAATGGCTTCTCCGTTTTCTGGCTGTAGTTTAAGAACTTCCTGATAAAAATAGATTGCATTATTTCGTACCGGAGAAGATAACCGCTTTTCTTGCAATGCAAGTGCTGCATCTGTTAACCATTGGTTAAGCTGTGCTTTTTCTTTGGCTATCTCATCCTGTTGACCTTGATAACTCTGCTTAAGATTTGAAATTTTTTGTTGTGTTGCGCCAAGCAATGGATGGTCAGGCTTCTCAACTTCTACTAACTTTAGCCAGATTTCGGCTTTTTCAAACTCACTCGCTTCAGCCAAAGTTACTGCTTCACTCAAGCTCACACTAATAATATTCTGGTAAACAAGTTCCGCATTTGTATTCGTTTCATCAAGAGTCTTGACAGTTGCAACTAATTTTAATGCCTTTTTAATATCTTCAATTTTTTGAGGCAAAAACTGAACTAAAGCATCAGCCTCTTGCAGCAAAGTTTCGGGGCTTGGCGGTTCAGATTGAGACGAACTATTGCTACTTTCTACTGGTTTGTTTTCCTGCTTATTAACCGCGTCATTGTTTGCATCTTTTTGACTATTTCCTAAATCCGGTTTAGCTTCCTGTTGCGAAGTGTCTCCAGTTATCTTCGCAATCAACGGTTGTGCATATGGCAGCCACTTCTCTTTAGAGAAATAACCTCCGACACCAACAAGAACTAACGTGATGAAAGCAACGTATAGGCCAATACCACTCTTCTTCTCTGGCTCGTTATAAACCCTTCTTTCTGTATGCAAATCATCAAACTTGGCAATATCTTCATCTGTAATATCATCGTGCGGATTATTGCGAACGACCGTTCTTGAAGGTTGCCTGGACTTAGACCCCGGAGACTGATTGGTAGCCGTACTCTTTCCCTGTTTACCTGAAGACTTGAACTCATTAATCGCTTTAGCGAGATCGATTCCATTTTGAAAGCGCTTTTCAGGATCTTTTGCAAGAAGCAGGTCAATAAGCCACTGGAAATGTTTTAACCTGACAGGTAGTTGTGGAACCGGCTTGGTAACATGTTTAATGCAGACAGCAACCGAGTCTTCTCCTTTATAGGGCACAGTTTTAGTCAACATTTCATAAAAAATTACGCCAAGGCTATATAAATCACTTCTCCCGTCGACAGTTTTACCACGACACTGCTCAGGACTCATGTATTCCGGTGTACCAATCAGTTTTCCAGTTTGTGTCATCTGGGTGGACGAGTCTGAGGCTTTGGCAATGCCAAAGTCAGTCAATAACGGCTCTCCATCTAAATTAAAAAGAATGTTCTCAGACTTTACATCTCGATGGATATACCCTTTCTCATGGGCAAAATGAAGCGCACTGGCGAGCTTTTCAATAATCGTCAGCGCTTCGCGTGCTTTCATTCCCTCTTCAATACGTTTTCTTAAATCTCCCCCGGGCAGATATTCCATTGCCAGATAATAAAAGTTACCGCTCTCCCCGACATCATATACGGTCACTATACTTTTATGGGAAAGTTTGGCTACAATTTTGGCTTCCCGAATAAAACGCTCGCCAAAAGTGGGATCAGCCGCCAACGCAGGCGACATCACTTTTAATGCAACTTCTCTATCGAATCCTTTCTGGATTGCCAGATAGACTGTCGCTTGTCCCCCTACTCCCAGAGTTTTTACTATTTTATATCCTGGAATATCAACTGTGCTCACGAAGTCATCCCGTTCATTTGTTGTTAGAATTATTATTTTATTTAACTGCTAATCTATATTGTCAAAATGTCTATTTGATAAACAAGATTTTCATTTTAATTATCAGTAAGTTATCACGGCATCTTAACAAATCCCCTAATTACTGTGAATAACTATCGGTCTCCTAGCAAAGTTTAGCTTAAAAACATCTCAATAATCCCGCCAAGTTCACAAATAATTGCAGTTAGCTAGTTAATTTTAGCCTATCCAAACAATCTCTTATCGCAATATCAGTGTCATTTATTGGCGCAGAGCAATAATTCGGTTAAACTAAACTTCAGGATGTTTGAGCGAAACAAGGCAAATCCAGCAGACTTTAGCGGTTATTAAGCACGGGTCTAACCGGAAATGCCAGGCAACTCATTGATTTATAAATATTGTTAAAGCTTATTATTTAAAGTTTTGAAGGTATCAAGTCGTTGTAGTATCAAAATGCTAACGAATGCAAGGGAGATTAAGATGCGTACACGAACAGGCGAAGCTGTAAGACCCTGGTTCAGGACGAACCGTTATTACCACACTAATGAAGGCTGGTGGTTTCTCACTCGGGAAAAGACCGAAGAAGGTCCTTTCGACTCTCAATCTGAAGCTGAGAACGAGCTGACTCTATATATTAGAAAAGTTAACCAGGTTGGAAACTATCCCACGAGCTAACGCTTAGCTTTGTAATCACTTTCAAAAACCAGGTCTGTCATGTTTTGAAAAAGTTGATGTAATAGCACTTTTCTAAAATAGCTTTTAAAGACCGGTCAAAGTGACATCTGCGAGATCTGGATATATTGCGAGGCCTGTTTATAAACGAGATCAGGATATAAACGAGACTTTAATATCTGTCGCAATCAGCAGCAAGGCTCGCTAATACTATACAGGTTGCTATCAAATATACAGGTTACTATCAAGTAATATACTCGTTGCTACCAGAAATGAGCATTTGTTGCGCTCTCCGGCTATGCTAAAGCGCCCTAAATGATCCGGGTTAATTTATCTATTACCCTTGAAGCTGCAACCATACCAAAAGTGGCGGTAACAGATACTGCCGCTCCCAGACCGCCACTGCAATCAAGTTTGACACTGCCGTCGACAAACTGCTTCTGTTGACAGGTCTCACCTTCAGGCGTCGGATAAACGAGTTGCTCTGTAGAATATACACACTCAACCCCAAACTTTCGCTTGGGATTCTTACTGAATTGATGCTTACGTCTTAATTCACTACGGACTTTCGCGGCCAAGGGATCCTGAATGGTTCGGCTCAGGTCACCGACAGTAATTTTGAGTGGATCGGTCTGTCCCCCTGCTCCACCGATCGAAATAATCTTTATTTTATTTCTTTTGCAGTAAGCAATTAGGGCTACTTTGGCAGGTACACTGTCGATAGCATCTACAACGAAATCTGGCTTCATGGAAAGTAATTCCGCCTGATTCTTCTCACTGATAAAATCAGCAACAGGATCAACATCACAGCCTGGATTAATTGCTCGAACCCGCTCAGCCATTGCTTCAACCTTAAGCTTTCCAATATTTCCCTGCATGGCATGGATTTGGCGATTGGTATTGGTAACACAGATATCGTCCAGGTCGATCAAGGTTAACTTTCCAATCGAGGTTCTTGCCAAAGCTTCAACAATCCAGCTCCCAACTCCGCCAATACCAACTACCACAACGTGGCTGTCAGTCAGTTTTTGGATTGCTTTGCTGCCATACAGACGACGAGTCCCACCGAAGCGTTCATCTTTTGCAGGGTTTTCAGGGTTAACAGCATTTGTATTACTAGCAAGGACGTCTTGCTCTGACATTTCAGGCATTTGTGTCAAAAATTCCGATCTAAAACCAAATAAAACAGGTGCGGAGTATACCATTGGAAGTAAATATTGGTGAAACACTGGGTTAATGGCAAGACAAAAGCTTTAATTCCAAAAATTTCTGATTTAACCAGGAGAAATTTAGCTTATGAAACTTGACCCAACTCATCTGACCAGTTAGATTAGAAAAGATAACATTTACGGAGCTACTTAAAATGCCAAAATACATTGCACCACTCGAGGATATGCAATTCATTCTGCATGACTGTCTTAATATTTGTGAACATTATCAAAAGCTTGGATTCGAAGATGCGGCCGATAAATCGATGGTCAATGCAATACTTGAAGAGTCTGGCAAATTTGCCAGTGAAGTTCTTTCTCCATTGAATTATCCCGGCGACGAACAGGGTTGCAAACTTGAAAATGGCGCAGTGACCACTCCGACAGGGTTTGCCGAGGCTTATAAGCAATATTGCGAAGCCGGCTGGGGTGCTCTGGCATTTGACCCGGATTTTGGCGGCCAGGGGCTACCGCACTCTCTTTCTGTAGTCACTGCGGAAATGAACACTTCAGCCAATACCTCCTGGAGTATGTATCCCGGCCTAACACATGGAGCGATTAATGCGCTCAGTCATCACGGCACTGATGAGCTAAAGCAAAGATACCTTCCCAAGCTTATCTCTGGCGAATGGACCGGTACCATGTGTCTGACCGAAGCTCACTGCGGCTCTGACCTCGGTTTGCTGAGAACAAAGGCTATTCCTAAGGAAGATGGCAGTTACGCGATCACTGGTACTAAAATTTTTATTTCAGCCGGCGAGCACGACATGTCGGAGAATATTATCCATCTGGTACTTGCTCGCTTGCCGGATGCACCTGAAGGCAGCGCAGGAATATCGTTGTTTGTCGTTCCCAAAATAATGAATCTTGAAACGGCTGAGGGTAAAACAGACAATCAGGTGACCTGTAGTGCAATCGAGCACAAGATGGGAATAAAAGCCTCTGCTACCTGCGTAATCAATTTTGAAGACTCCATTGGCTATCTGGTTGGTCCGCCGAACAAGGGACTAGCCTGCATGTTTACCATGATGAATACCGCAAGACTGGCCACCAGTGTACAAGGTTATGCTATCGCCGAGCTATCTTTACAGGGCTCGTTGGAGTACGCCAAAGACCGCCTGCAAATGCGTTCGCTCAGTGGAGTCAAAGCACCGGACAAACCAGCAGATCCAATCATTGTTCACCCCGATGTAAAAAGAATGTTATTTACACAAAAAGCTCTGGTCGAAGGAAATCGAGGACTGGCTTATTACACTGCAAGCCTGGTGGACAGTGTGGAAAGTGGCAATGACAATGACGGCCAGGTAGAAGCAAGGCTAGGTCTGCTTACCCCGATCTGTAAAGCTTTTATGACTGAAACCGGGTTTGAGTGTACTAATCATGGCGTTCAGGTCTTTGGTGGTCACGGGTTCATTTGTGAATCAGAAATGGAACAACAAGTTCGTGACTGTCGCATCTCTTTGATATACGAAGGTACGAGCGGTATTCAGGCCCTCGACTTTCTTGGCCGAAAAGTTCTGAGAGATAAAGGCGCAGCACTGGTTAGCTGGGTAAGTGAAATTAAACAACAAGCAGCACTTGTGAATGATGAGTTAAAACCTTATGCCGAAACCTTACTCAGGTACTGTGATGAGTGGCTAGGATTAACCCAGCAAATTGGCGCCAAAGCGCAGCAGGATATGGACGAAGTCGGTGCAGCGGCCTTTGATTTTCTAATGTATTCAGGCTATCTGTCAGTGGCTCATATTTTATTGCAGCAGGCTCAGGTAGTCACCGGTTCAGATAAAAGTGAATCATTTAAAAAGGCTAAACGGCAAACGCTCAAGTTCTATTTTGCTCGTCTTTTACCACGAATCAAAACACACAAAGCCTCGCTATTGAGTGGTAACGAAACGCTTCAATGTGAAGATTTTGAGCTTTAGCTTTTATTTTTTCAGTGGCGTTTTAAAGACTCGCTATTTAAAGGCCCATTTACCGGGCCTTTTATCTGCCTTCCGGCACCTTATACATTATTAGCTATCTACAGAGTAGCAGTTAACAATAGATGCAAAACCGACAAGCTCTCAGTTCGAATTTTTCCTTGAGTCTTACAAATTAGAGATATCAAACTTTTTCAAGTCGTCAGATAGTGGTAAAATCTGCGCAATTTTAATCACCACAAGAAATCAAAAATGGGTCGCGCGTTTCAAAACAGAAAAGAATCAATGGCAAAAACCTCGGATCAAAACGCCAAGGTTTACAGTAAATTCAGTCGCGAGATTTATGTTTGCGCCAAATCCGGCGGTACTGATCCTGACGGCAACCTGGCTCTGCGCTCTCTACTCGACCGAGCAAAACGTAATCAGGTACCCGCTCACGTTATCGAAAAAGCACTAAAAAAAGCTGAAGGCGGCGGCGGCGAAGACTTTGCTGTAGCTCGCTATGAAGGATTTGGGCCAGGTAACTGTATGGTCATTGTTGACTGCCTGACTGACAACCCTAACCGAACCTTTGGTGATGTTCGTGTTTGCTTTACCAAAACTAAAGCCAAAATCGGTACTCAGGGTAGCGTTAGCCACATGTTTGACCACAGCGCCATTTTTGTATTCAAGGGCGATGATGAAGAAGCAGCTCTCGATGCACTGATGATGGCCGATGTAGATGTGACTGATATTGAATGTGAAGATGGCAAGATTACCGTTTTTGCTCCTCAAACCGAATACTTTAAAGCAAAGCAAGCATTGATGGATGCTTTTGAAGGTGTTGAATTTGAAGTTGATGAAATTCAATTTGTGCCACAAAACACTGTCGCAATTGCTGATGAAGACAAGGAAATGTTCGACAAGTTTCTGGATATGCTAAATGATCTGGATGATGTTCAGAACGTTTACCATAATGCCGAAGCATAATCTTAAACCGATTTGAAATTTCTATTTTTATTCAACGCCCTCTCTGGAGGGCGTTTTTTTAGACCACTTAACTCCTCTCCGTCCAGCACCTCTCCGTACAACTCCTTTCAATACCAATTGACATCAAAGCATTTCATTCACAGCTTCATCGCCAAAAATGATATCTCAATAAAAAATAAGACTGACGTTTGTGTTTGACAAGGTTGTAAGCACTACCTATGTTTTAGATGAAAATAGACAGAACACCATTTTTTATAAGGATATTTAAAATGATAATCAGATTTCCTCTTCTACTTTGCATTTTTTTAGTTTTAAGCGCCTGCGCTTCTCCTAATGTAAAACTCATGGCCGTCTGGGATGACTCAAATGGTAATAATCAGTCACTGGTTGTCACAAGTGACAAAAATCAGAACAAAGAAATTAATATTCGACCTGGAAGAAAATACCGGCTGGTAGGAATTGGTAGTTATAAGCAAGGTGTTAAAAAGGTAAAGCTTGAACTAAAAGGAGCAAAAGTCGATAGCGGAAAGCTTGAAAAACTCGCCAGTAAAAGTACACAATCGCTTTCAACTGATACCGTAATGCTCAAAGCCATACAAGCAGGAGAAACTATCGAAGCTCAGGCAAAAGCAACATTTGATAGCGGTAATGGCTCAATCACTTCAAGCTCAACTCCTATGCTAAAAATATCAGCGTGGGATAATGTCGCGGCAACTCTTCAGTCATCAGTAAAGGATATTTACGCAGGAGAATCGAGCAAAATCACCTGGACGACAACCAATGCTAAAAGCGTCACACTCAATGGCAACAATGTTAATCTTAATGGTAGTCAGGTAGTTAGTCCGAGCCAGACGACGCAATATAATCTGCTTGTCAAAAACCCCTTTAACCAGTTAATCAAAAGCTTAACAATCAATGTTAAAAAACCTCGTCAGGCTAACTGTACGATCGAAAAAAAAGATGTTTATGAAGTTTATTTAAAATCGTCCACCGGTCAAACAAGATTGCCTGGCTATGTTCATCAGAGAAGTAAACCAGGATACAGTTTACAAGCAAGAGACGTATACTATTCCAAGGACTTAACCTGGGCGCTGGTGGTTGCTAAAAGGGAAAAGTGGGACAACACAGGCTTTCCTCTTAAGTTAGGCTACTACTCGCTCTTCCGCCTCGATTTTTATGATTTGCATCAGTGCCGCTTGAGCAAAAGTATCGATAGCTATGCTAACCCCAACGGCTATACCACAACATCTATCGGAAAGGTTTATTCAAGTTCGTTAAACAATCTTCTTATTCATTTCATTAGAACAAATACAGTTCCCTCAGGACATAGAGCAGAACAAGTCAATGGCGTTCACATTTATTCGCATTCAAAAGCTATTAACGGGCAGCTTCAATACTTAAAATCAGTATTTTACCCTCAAAATTATCTGATTCAATCCATCTCCAATCAAACATTTTTCGCGAATATGGGGCAGGCAAAAGATAAATATATTGCGTTACTACTAAAAGGACTGATTAATAATCAAATAACTTATTATTTTTCAATAATTGATACTTTAAAGCTGGCGGCAACATCACCAAACAACATCCATTTGGTAACTGTGAATTCTGCTACTGTGAGTGGTGACTCTTTGACTGTTTCAGGAAGAGATGCTCGCGGAAACACTCAAAGCCGCAATATCAACATTAAAAACTAGTAGCATCATCTGCAGGTAAATAAAAATAATTTTTACCTGCAGATTTATCTTTAGTTAATAGTTCTAGCTATAGTTTTTCTAGTTTGATTCTCAGTCATCTTGACTTGATATAATCTTGACGGATACTAGAAATGCTATGGCTACTTTAAATATTTATTTAAGAACTTAATTGCTTTCTCGTAGAATTCGATCTGATTCTCTTCCTTATAGAAACCATGACCTTCTTTTTCTTTAAAAAGCCATTCATATTCCATGTTTCTCTTATCCAGTGCCTCCTTTAGCAAATAGGCTTGCTCGGGCGGGACACGTTTGTCTTTGCCACCGTGAACAATCAGGATAGGCGTTCTAAGTTTATCAATATAGGTTAAAGGCGACTCTTCGGTAAGCAATTTTTCATCAGTACCATACCTTTTTGCAGCTGCCCCTAAAGCCACTGAGCTGATTTCCGAATAATCAGCCTCTTCTTCCTGTAAAACTGCATCATATACACCGGCAGCAGCAATACTACATGAAAAAAGATCCTGCTCTATCAAAGGAGACATTAGTGCAGAATAGCCTCCAAAACTCCAGCCCATTATGCAAGCTTTATCACTAATTTCCGGTTGAGAAAGCGCCCATTTAGTGCCATCAATGATATCCTGTTGAATAAGAGAATGACGTTTTTTATAAGCTATTTTTTCGTATTCCCAGCCATACCCACCTGAACCACGATAATTTACCTGCAACACAGCAAACCCTCTATTCGCCAACAGTTGTGCGTCCGTGTCGTAGAACCAGGTATCTTGCATCCCATAGGGGCCTCCATGCACGTAAGTGACCAATGGCACAGGTTTTGAAATTTCTTTCGGCAGTGTTAAATAACCATAGATTGTTTTGCCATCCCTTGCTTTAAATTTAATCGGCTGTCTATCAGCTAAATCTTGGGAAGCTAGCCATTGCTTTCGCTTTAACATCAAACCGACTTGTTTCTTTTTATGATTGTAAAGATAGAAGTCTCCGGGGTTTTTATCACTTTGCACCAACACTATCATCTCACTCAGATCATTGGTTCTTGAAGTGATTGTGATGTCTTCTCCGGCAAACACTCCAGCCAGCGAGTTATGGATTTGAGCAAACTCGTTATCTGGCTCAAAATAGTGATATTCAAAATAATCGGGCATTACTTCCGCACCAACAACAATTTGAGTCGATGGTTCTCTTATAAGAGAGTGAATATCTGATTCGGGGTGATTAAAGATCATTTTGATTTTTTTACTAGCCATATCGTATTCAAATAGTGCATCGGTTTTATCTTGCAGATGTGACTTCATATACAGTTTTTTACCAGAAGAATCCGATGCAACAGGACGATAGTCGTTTAGTGGCTCATCTTCTTTGATTTCAATCCACTCTCTATCAACATAAAAAAATGAACGGAACTTACCTTTTGAATCAGTTCCATTTGCGAAAACAGGATTTCCAGCACTATCAAGGTTGATATGCATATTTCCGTAGGGCGTTCGTGTAATTAGTTTTTTCTTACCCGTGTAGACATTAAGTTTTAAAATTCTTAGCGGAGAATCATAATCATGATCCATATGCCGCGCTGATATTATTATATGTTCTGGGTCATCAGGTAGAATATGTAATACTTCGCCAAATGAACGATCAGGCCCTTTGTTCTTTTTCATTCTTAGATTGCCTGTTCGATTAGTACCAGCAGACCAACCAAAAATCACATCGCCTTTCGAACCATCATAGTTACCAGCGTATATCTGGCCATTGGTTACCGGCTGCTCTCGCCAGGGCTCTTTAAACACTCTGGTAAAAACCAGTCGCTCGTTGTTGACCCAATAAAACTCATCGACATGGTTATTTTCAGGAAAACGATATACATAACTCGGCTTCATCGTTTGTCGGTCTAAAATAACTAGTCCGGTTCTATCAATAAGTGGAAGAGAAACCGCAAGATAATCACCTTCGGGTGAAAGTTTTGCATCTTTAAACTGCGCTTCCTTGACGAAGTTTTCAATTGGAATCTCCTTCGCCTGAACCAGGCTTAATGGAAGAATAAATAAATAAAAAAACAACAAATACTTCTTCATAACACTTCTACTTTTACAACGTCTTCTATTACTTATTAGATCCTGAGCTTAATCTGCTACGCTATCATATCGGAAAAACCGCGATCAAACTCAATAGTCACAGACAGTTTTAACAGAGACTAAGGTTTGGAATACGCACTAATTGGCGCTAACTAAAAATCCTGATATACATAATTCACTTTCACATGGTCAACGCTAGTGCAATCAGGTACAGCAACTTTGACAACAGCCTTAGTATTAGCAGCAGCCAGCAATAACGAAAACCATTTATCAGCACTGACATTGTCATGATCAAAGTAATAGTATCGACTCGAAGGTCCTTTGGCTGCACAGGGATCATTTTTCAGCTTAAAAAACACTCCCCCGCTATTTGGATAGATTCTTGCGACTTCTCCAGCGCCGGTTTCGGCAAATGCTGTCGTTACAAAAGAGTAAAACACAATTAATGATATGAATTTTTTCACTTGATTTTCAACCTTTCATTGATTAATACGTTAGTAAAAGTTCAAACTCCAACTAACTTGCCAAATAGTTTGAATCTCGCTTACATCAATTTTTACTTTTGCTAGCTCATTCTTGTTCGAGGAGACACTTTACATCCTCCTTGGATACTTTGAATCTCTGATTTAAAGTATCCATCAAATCAGAGCAGATTCACTCTCCGCCCTATTATTCATTGATTCGCAGCCCATTATCCCACCCTATCTTCCTCAGAAAAAGCATCTACCGAAAACAGAAAATATCGGAGATGTTCCTCCCCGACATTAATTAGATTTCTGTGGTTACAAATAAATAATATTGATTGCTTCGCTGCGCTCTAGCGAAAGTTATAACTTTTTTCTGTTCATCGTTATAGAAGATTCTGTAGCTTTCTAGCCTTGAATTCTCAACCTTTGGTAAGAATACATTCGCATTAACCTCGAGAGACTCAGCATCATATAGGCGAAATAAGTGATTAGCAGATAGCAGAGAGCCACTATCTCCCGCGAAGGAGCTAGAAAACAGTACAGCAATTCGATTACCATCAGCATGTGAATCAGATAGATAGTTGTTCACTGGCAATCTTCCGATTTCTTCAATAGTGTCAGCGCTATTGGTGTTTAGTTTGCTTATTTGACCACATTTATTAATCGTTGAATCTATATCTTCTAAGACCCACATATCAAAGCAGCGACTAGAAGAATCACTAAATTCAAATGACTCCATGAGTTGAGGACTTTGTTGTGAGATGTCGTATAAGTGAATAGTCCCTCCCATAGAGATAGCTACCAACCAATTGCTATCCAATGAAGCTCTAACTTGTCGAAATGGCGAGAGCCCAGTATCGATTCCGCTTATTTGATTTCCACTTGATAGGTCCAGGTAGTCATATGATTGCGTGTAGTCGTTCACATAAAACAAATAAGCCGTATCGTTGTCAGCTAACGCTATTTTCGGACTATCAGCGTTAATCGAGTAAATCTGTTCAACAGCCATATCGATCAGGTTAATCAGCAACAGCTGACTTGACGATGACAGCGCTATTTTATCTTTTGCTGGATTTAGACTTACATATATCGCATCTGCAGGTACCTCAAGAATTCTTTTCTCGCGACTTTGCAAATTAAACGCAACAAGTGAACCTTCGTAGGTAAGATATATCATAGAGTCTAGACTCTCTGAATAGTCAATATGGCGGAAATTTGAATATTCGAGTGGTTCGATATAATAATCTTCATCGCTTGACACTTGAATCAATACACTCGCTGCTGTACTGCTCGCCAAACCATTGTTTACAATTAGGTCGATAGTATATTCACCTTTGACATCAGGAGTTATACTTGTTGATGCTGATTCAGGTTCAGATAACACCGCCTGACTTCCTGATGGAGCCTGCTTAACTTCCCAAAAATAGTTCAAAGCAAGACCTTGGAAATCAAAGCTATTAACTGCGCTCAATGCTAGACTTTCTCCCATATTTGCTTCTATCTCAGAGGTTATTACTGCTACAGGAGGAAGGGCTGAATAAACCTCAATGTCAGGCGTATAACCGATAATGATTCTTTTCGTACCTTCATAGTGATATTGATCTCTAGCCCAGAATAACGTTTCTCCGTTAGCTCGATAGAAAACTTTTCGTCCTAAAAAGTTCGAATCAAAAGGTAACTCTTCACGAGAAGTCTCTGAAAGTGTTTCTCGATCAAAATAGACAATTTCGTCGGAGCTTGAGTCATAAGAGTTGTAGATCAAGGAAATCTGTCCGTTAAGCATTGATATAGAAGTCGCCGAGTACTCAAATGGAAAATTGTCTGAAGAATGCAAGTCAGTACTAGGACTGTCCGAAAGCTGAAAAATATTACCGCAACTAGAAATAACTTCAGTTGCTTCACTATTTAGATAAGCTCTACCGCAGGTACCGCTATTGTATTCTTCATTCGAACTAACAGGCATCGGCACAGAAGATGACACATCAAATCGTTCAATTTTAAGTGGGTAAGAATTGTAGACACTAGTTAATAATATATCTTTTTTATCAGGAATGACGATTATATTACGATAACTACTATCTAGACTTTTCCGATCAAAGAGCTCACTTGTATTAAAGTCAAATGAGTACAGGTTTGAATTAACAAGTAGATATATAGACTCGTCGACCATTGCTATACTTTGAGGTTTTAGTTCCGAAGCCGAAGTCTGAAAATGTTTTTCGACTACCCCTTTTTCAATATCGATGATACTTACAAAGTCAGAATGACCAACAACAATTCTAGAAGCGTCATTAGAAACACCAAACGTAAAACTTTCTTTTGGTAGCTCAATGACTTTGAGTTGTTGCGAAGAGATTTCAAAGAAATATAAATTGTTATTTTCGCCTAGAAAAACCAAGGTATCTTTTGACTGAATAAACTCTGACTTTACAATATCGGTATCTAGCTCAACTAACCTGAAGCGATGCACATTTATACTGATTTCTTTTACGGTTGACACTCCACTGTTATCGGTCACCGTGAGTTGTAACATGTAATCACCCGCTTTATCAGGAACAAATGAAACAATATCGGAAGTCGTTGAATCAAGCGAAACAGCACTCCCTGCAGGCATGCTAAGTAACTCCCAGTTAAATGTAATCACATCTCCATTGGGATCATACGATTCGCTAGCATCAAACACTCCCTTTACAAAAACACCTCCGTAGTCACTGGTAATATTAATGATTGGTGCTGTATTAATACCGTCAATCTTAGCGCTTTGCGTCCTGGTCCCTTCGCTATCACTTACAGTTATATCAAATCGAAAGGCACCAACTCTATCTAAGGTCAAGTCAAAACGCCTATCCGTAAACTTCGTACCCAGTAGAGAGCTTCCATTTGGAACACCTACTATTTCAGTCAGAAAGGTAACACCTGTTCCATAGCTACCATAATTGATATCTACCGATCGAGTTTCTCCGACAGGCATTCTATTAAAAGACAGTCCCATAACTCGAGGGGTCAATGATTCTGTTTCGCCCGCGCTGCTACTACAGCCAACAATATAAACGAGTGAAATAGCGAAGATAAGAGAAAAAAAACGCACAGCAGTACTCCAACAACAAATCACGGCCAACTTTTTGATGACTTTAACCAAGTCATCTACATATTCTTCGAAAATAATTTTTATCTAAAAAAACGAGGATATTCAATTCAACTCTCTGATGTAGCAAGCTTCTTTGAGGAGCTGACCGCCGAAGAAAGCCTCAATATTCACTGACTCTCACGCAACTCATTGAGTATGTGGACAAATCCATCTGAGCTTGACACTTTTCTTCAGACCAAGGATTAATCACAATGAAACGACAAAGTGCCAAGTATCTCTAACTTTTATCTCGATTTAATTGATTCTAATCAGCAAAGAGTGATTAGAACGAAATCAGTAAAGTCAGGTGGAATCTTGAATTATGGAGGTAGTCAGGCACTGATATTATAAATAGCGCTGGAGCTGAATATCCTTATTCAAAGTTAAAATATGACTATTAGCAACTTATTTGCTGGTCATATTTCCGTCTAATTTTAAACAGCGGTACAATAATTGACTTCGACAAAAATCTCAAGGTTCGATTGAGAAAAATGTCAATTTTCACCAACTCAATTGACTCTAATAAATATGTTGCTTTTCTCCGACTCTCTGGTCAAGGGTCAGAATTCTTACTCAAATTGAGCCTTGGTAAGCGAGCCATATTTCATCCTTGAAATGTTTGGTTTGTTCATTTTTGTATTTAAAACGCGATTATGCAATCAGCAAATAGATATTGTGAGTTGAGTTATTGTTGTTTTCTTTGTAAGTAATCAACTATCAAAACAGAGGGAGATCAGTTCAGTGCTCTGCCCCCCCCCTTTAACCTTGCTAACTTGCTAGTGAAATGGAATATAACTTACACCAGTTTTTACTACTACCTGCCCACTTTTCATCGGTGAGGCCTTTTGCTACCACTGTGTTTTTAGCTTGATAAGCAGCAATAATTATCGTTAAGTTTGCATTAAAACCCATATCATTTTTGTTAATCCAATAGCCGTAACAATTAGTAGATGGATTTTCTACTTTAAAAATCACATCTCCACTACCGTAGGTGCTGTAAGAAATAACACTATTGATTTTAGTCAAATCAGTTGATTCATTCTCTGAATATGCGTTTGCTGAAAATAGCAAAATAGCCATTGCAAGATATTTTTTCACTTTTAAATCCTATAATTTCGATACTTTTTAGTTAACTAATTTCAATACCAATATCCTGATATAAAAATAAACACTTTTAGACAGCCTTTTTTTCCGAACCACCCTCTTTCAGCCGTCTGTCAAAATTCGGGAAAAGCAAGGCCTAACGGCGCTAATTTTAAAGCAAACAGGTTATATATTGTGGAACCACTCTTAAGGCCTGAACATCTCCTTTACGTCTTAGCCCTTAAATCCACGAAATCAAATACTCTGACCCCATTGATTATTACTTATTGGATGCACTCTATCTTTCTCGAATATCGATTCGAATTATTCTACCCGGAATGGATTTTTCACTTTTTCTGTAAAGTAACAAAAAAAAAGACCTTCGTTAATGGCATATTTTCCCTGAACAATTAATTCAATCAATTTTGAGATATAAAAACAATTTATCATGGGTGTCCCCTTAACTTTTCCCCTTAACTTTTATTCAATCAATTTTGAGATATAAAAACAATTTATCATGGGTGTCCTCTTAACTTTTGCCCCTTAACTTTTATTCAATCAATTTTGAGATGTAAAAATAATTTATTATGGGTGTCCTCTTAACTTTTGGTTATATTGCGGAACCACTCTTAAGGCCTGAACATCTCCTTTACTTCTTAGCCCTTAACTCCACGAAATCAAATACTCTGACACTATCAACTCTTCAGTGTTAACCACCTTATTGTAAAACTAACCCGACCCCTTCCCTAAAAAATCAGCGAAAAATCGTTCACTTTTCACTCAGAAAAAAACTTCAATTTTTTTTCATTTTTTTGCAAATTTCGTCAAAAAAAGGCGATTATAAAAATTCCTAATACAGCAAACGCAATTTTTTTAGCCTAAAAAACAGGCAGATTATTAGCCTTTCTAATAAACATCCGTTTTATTAATGATTTGTGGGCAAAGAAAAAAGCCCCGAAGGGCTCTGGATTAAACTCTTTTAATATCTTGTGTTTCAGAGCGGACTGGAGGCTTCATAATTTTTTGTTTAAACCCTGTTGCAGAAAAAGAAATGTAACCGTGTTCACATTCAATTTTGAAGTCCCACATAGTCATTTTTTTGTTGGGTGTCAGTCGCTCATTGAAGCGCATAATGTTTTCAATAAATAAAAACATAGAATCATTGAAGTCCACATCGACCTTAAATGCAGACACATTCTCAAAAACTAATTCACACGGAGAGACTAAAAACCCAGACACATCACCCTTGTTATCCTTTAGCCACTCAAAGATATAATCAATATCTAGCTTAAGTTCAAAGTTTTCATCTGGAAAAGCTAGGTCATATAGGCGGCAATCATGCCACCCCATATTTTCAAAGTCAGAATCAGACCAAGTTTCTTTAATTTCGACCATATCCAACCTCTAATTACTATCTTTCTTTTCTAAATACTTACGAACAGTTCGTATATCTTGCTGAGTCATCGGTTTAACACCAGCCGCAGAGTTATCTTTATTCCAAAAGGTTTGCCCAGTGTTAGGGTTAGTATTGGGGTAACTCGTTTGAACATGCG
Source organism: Aliikangiella sp. G2MR2-5 (assembly GCF_015687155.1). Lineage (GTDB taxonomy): Bacteria > Pseudomonadota > Gammaproteobacteria > Enterobacterales > Kangiellaceae > Aliikangiella. The sequence continues at coordinate 1,514,758 of NZ_JADPQF010000001.1, forward strand.
GTGTCTCTACCCCCTTGTGAGAAGCTCCATCCAAGTCATAATGGATTTTTTTGTCCTGTGTCTGAATGCGTACTGAATTTTTATTGTTATTTAGTGATTTTAATTCAAGAGCTTGCTCTTTTATAGAAGGAGCTTCTCTCTTTGTAACCCTAGGCTTAGGCATTACTGCTAACAACAGCATTCCACCATGCTTCCCAAATGCCTGAGCGTCATTCCTTGCAGCAGCTTCAAGCGCAGCGTTTCCATTAGCCTTCATATCGCCTAGAACACCATCTATTCTAGCATCCATTCTACGTTTTGCTCCCTCAGGATATCCGGCCCAGCCAAAGAGCATTTCAGGAAAATAACTTACCGCATCGGCTACGGTCAAAACTGAATCATAAGTAAATTCTCCAGGATTATAAGATAAAAAGGACACCCATCCAAATATTAAGCCATAGTAGCAAATTTAAACTATTCAAGAAATATAAATGACTGCTTTATTCAGCGTCGTTGAGTATGCAGGTTGGATTGTCGAGCAAAGCGAATACGTTAATTTTAGGTTGCACAAAACCTCGTCAGAAAAAACGAATTTTTTATGTGTAGATTTGTATAAGATTAAGCAAAAAGCTTTTGGGTGAGAGCCTTTCCTCTAACTCTTTTATTACCTAGTTTTTCTGAGTAGAGAGTTAATATACTCGGAGAGCCAATAGCGCTAAGTCCAGACAGGTCATCTTTACTTTTCATCAGTTCTATAAACTCACTACTTTGCAAGTTAAGTCTTGCTAAAACAGGCGGAATTTCTTGTTGAATCGAACCGCGCTTATTCGGAAGCATTGCGCGACCTAGCCAGTCAACCAATTCAATATAGTCTGATTGTGTGAAAGCTATCGAGTTTTTGTGTTGTTGTTTTGATTGGGTAAGTTTGATTAATGGGATTGGCAATCTATATTTGGTGTTGAGCAATTTTTTTATACGTTGCTGTATGGATGTGTAGTCGGATTGCTCAGGAGTCTTCGCCATTTTTGCACGAACAGGATTAAGGTCAACGTAACTCATTGCGGTTAATACCGCGGCTTCATCGAGCAGCGGCTGGGATTTAAATCGTCCTTCCCAGAACCTCCCCTTACAGTTATCTTCTTTATTCGCTTCTCTGGCTAAATATTCATTCAAGCCTCGCATAAACCAGGAGATGTCCATTAATCGATTTCGCCATTCTTCAATGATATCTTGCGCGACTTGTGCAATGCCATTTGCCTGTGGATTTTTTTGATACTGTTTAACAACTTCGGGGATTTTATAGAGTCTTTTCCAGCGTCGAATAATGTTGGCTTCACTCCAACTGCGTGTCTTTTCAACATCCACTCTGAGTACCAGGTGATAATGATTGGACATCACCGCATAGCTTGCGACTTCAATGGCGAATGACTCGACCTGATAGGCAATGCGTTCAACTATCCAGTCGCGGCGATGTTCATAATTTTTACCGGAAAAATGGTCTTCACCACAAAGAAAGGCTCGTCTCACACAACGAGAAATACAGTGGTAATAAGGCGTCGATTCCAAATCGATAATGCTTTCACGCGCTCGGGTCATGATTGAAATTCCTTTTCAAGCAGCACATAAAGCAAGACTACTCACACAAGTAGCTATAGTCAAATCGATTTTGAGATATAAAATTAATTTATTGTGGGTGTCCTTGATCTTTGTAAAATTAATTTATTTTGGGTGTCCCGGTACTTTTTTCCGGTACTTTTGCTCCAACTGTAAGTCTCTCGAAGCTCAACTCAACATCCTCGATAAGCTATCAACAATCAACTACGTGATTCTAACTATGGTCTGCTCTGGTCTATCTGGAGCACTCCTAGCGTTGGCTATCTTGTAGACAAAGAAAAGCCCGAGGGGGAACCTCAGGCTGGACTTAAGGTCGAACTAGCGGTTACTTTGGGTAGCCGCCTGTGTTCATCTGTTTTTTGGTTGGCTCCAGTAAGGAAGTTTACTCATTATTTCTTCAAGATTTATTGAACTTTCATCTTCAAGTTCTTCAAAAGGAGCCGATAGAGTTAACCTCGCAGAGGCGAGTTTATCTAGTATCTCTTTGTCTTGCATGAATTTGAGAATATCCTCAGCCAACTTCACTTCTTCATTGTCAACACTTGCCATAGCTATATTGTTAAACGAAACAACCATGAGATTAAGGTCTTTTAAAATATCAACAATGTCAGAAGTTGAATACGAAATTTCTGTATTATCTACCATCTGTTTATTTCCTGTTAACGACTTCTTCGTCTTTCAGTTTTACATCACCTTTAACTGTCATTTCTTTTTTACCGGTTAAAGGGTTCTTGACCATTTCAATATCGCTTTTCTTTACGTTAGTTTCTACATAACTATTGCCCTTCCCTTCTTTTATTTTATGCTTTGCTTCAGCTTTTTTGGGAGATAAAGGCTTCTTTTTGGCATCTTCGAAATAGACTCGGTTATTGTCACTTGCTTTAATGGTTCCATCTTCTTTAATCTTGTCTGCCGATGATTTATTAGTGTAATGGCGAACTCTTACTTCATCATCACCGCACTCATTATGAACCCAAAGCTCACCTTCACCAACAGCATAAGTATGGAACTCATCAACCTCAAAGTTATAAGCAACCTGTTGCTCCTTAATAATCTCAAAGCCAACAACTTCAGCCTTAAGACCACCTATAGTCTCAACAAATGCTCCGACCTCAAGCTCACCCGCAGGTAACCATTCACCATCATACAACATAAACGGATGCTCTGCTGTAGTGGTGATAACTTCTATTTTACCATCAGGTAACTTAATGGTTAACTCAATCACTTCCTTATGAAGCTCATCAAACACTGCGTTGACTTTCTTGTCTTTAACTTCGTCAGTTTGGTCGTTCTTAGCTTTAACTAAATCACCAGCTTTAAGGTCTTGAATCTCTCGGAAACCAAGTGGTGTTGCAACTAAAGTTCCGGCTATGAAGCTGCACCCTCCGGTATTACTTTGCTTGTTTACTTGAGATTGACTTTCCGTGTTTTCTGGAGAATCAGTCTTATTCGCAGTGGTTCCTTGGTTATTGTTTTTATGACCGTTTTGAGTAGCCTGTTGAGTATTTTTATTCTTCCCTCGCTTACCCTTGGGTCCAATCTCTCCATTCTTCGCTTTCTCTGCAACGTATATGATTGCAGCCTCTACACTCCCGGTAGCGATTGCAACCCTAATTGTTTCTCCATTTTCAGCAGCCCCTTGAAGCGCGTGATTACCAACAGCTGACTCAAAATCTGCAATCTTCTGTGCATTTTCGGCTGATATGCCACCAGTAGCTACTGCAAGCATTAAACCTAAATGAGCAGCGCTTTCTCCCGGTTCTCTGAAGTATCCCGAAGGGTCTTTAAATACTAGTGGATTGTTGAGCACATAGCTGTAAGGATTCATACTCTGCGAATTCCCAGGACTCTGAATAAACGGATCAACCGACAAGAATCTCCCAAGGTTATAATCGTAAACCCGTCCATTCATATGAATGAGCTGAGCATCATCCAAGTGCTCATGATCTGTATAGCCTCGCCGTGTCTCAAGTCTAAGATCATCAACTACAGATATAAAGTTATCCTGATACGCAACATCCCTTAAAGTGGCCGGCTGCACATCTTCCATAGTTCCTTTACGAGGCTTCCCAAATGGGTCGTAACTTCTATTATCAACAACATCACCATTCTCATCGGTAATGGTTACAACAGAACCGAGACGATCACGATGAACAAAACTCATTTTACTTGTAGACAGACCACCAGCTAATGTGTCAGTGATAATAGTGTCGCCAAGGTATAGCTTTTTCTGAGTTTCACCAGCGTAACTAATAATTTCAAATGTTTTACCGATATATAAAGTGACCTCATCTCCTAGAGACTTTCCTTTTTTAACCTGCTTGTAGCGCATATGGTCTGAACCATAATAAAAATCGCTGGTAATACCATTGCGACTAATACTGACTGGTTTATTTTGCGCATTGTAGCTAAGAGACTTCGCGTCACCTGTTAACAGGTTTCCATTGTTATCATAAGTATAAGTTTGCGTACCTACACCAACTTTTTCTATTGAATAAACAGCATTGGGCCCAGCATTACCAGATGACCTTTCCTTATTGCCATAAATATAATTGTTTGCATAATCGTCTTTAAGCAATAAGTTTCCGACCACATCATAATCATAATTAATATCTGCCAAGGAAACGCCATTGACAACTCTAGTAGAATTTTTAAGTCGGTGGAGGTCATCATAAGTATAAGACTCAATTGAAGTAATAACTGAAGAGCGCATATTCTCTACTGTTTGGGTTTCAAGATTCCCAAAACTATCGTAGGTATATTCAATACGATGTCTTTGTTGTCCTCCATTTTCGGTCTGAGCATAGACCGTTTTCATTTGTCCTGTTTCTGCCCAATATTCAAAACCTTCTGCCAGAACACCATTTGCTTTTTTAGCAGAAAGCACATTCCCTCGGACATCCATGTTAGTAACTTCATGGTAAACATAACCTGTTAACGGATTCTGCGTTTTCGTAGCGAAACCTTTAGCATTATACTGAGTTTCAACCAACAGGTTATTCGGATAGAGAACGCCTTTGACTCGTCCATAATTTCCGTCATAGAAAGTCTTTGTTTTGTAACTAGAACCATCAATATTTGTTATCGTCTCAGAAGGCCTGCAAAAAGAGTCATAGAGGTACTCCTTAGAAAAAGATTCTCCTTCGATTAAATCAAGACGAGTTTCTGTATCTATCGCTCCTTCACATTGAGCATCATAACTGAAAAAAGCTTCTGCCAGGTTGAAGTTGTTAGCAGTTGGCTCCTGGTTAAGATATCGGTATGTAAGCCTGCCCAAATCGTCATAAAGGTAATAATAGACATCACCGTTAGCATCTGACTCACTATATACTTCTCCAAATGGCGTATAAGTAAAATACTTAACACCCATATTAGGATCATCGACGAAGTCTTTTTGCCCCAATGCATTATATTTCGCTCGGATCGAATTACCTTTTGCATCTTGTAATACAATGGGATTACCCATAGCATCATAAGCGTACTGAGTCACAATATCCTGAGTACCGTCATTTTGAGTCGTTTGCACCAGTTTTCCATCACCACTATGGATTCGACTCATATTCAATACTTTAGAACCTCCAGATACAATAATATTTGTCGTATGCTGCTCATAACTGTAGGTAACTTCCATTGACTGATCGTATGGCTGACTAATTGACTTGGTCAGTGGCCTGCCTAATAAGTCATACTCTCCAAAACTTACGCCTTTAACTTCATCGATATCTAAACTTGGAATGGATTCGAAAACTTTTTGCCCAAGCCTGTTGTAAATAACTTTAGTATAAGAAATTGTACCGTCAAAACCTTCAACCCTTGAATATTTCGCCCGGTTAAACATATCCATATACACAGTCGACACCGGGGTTCCCACCTGATATGTCGTTATTTTGTAACGAACATTACTATCAGCGATCCCATCACAACCACCACTACAATTTGAGTATCTTTTATAGGTCGTTTGCCCAGTATTAGTTGGCGGAATGACTTCTTCTACTCGACCAAATGCATCATACTCTGTCCAGGAAGTAACTCCGTTTTGAGTAACAGATAGAGGCTGACCATGGACAGGGGCACTGGTAATTTTGGTCTTGTGTCCCTCTGAATTAGTTAATTCAAATGGAAAATAACCATCGTTGGCTTGATGGAGACCGTTATTTGAATATTGGGTTGAAGTTACACGAGCTTCATTTTCATGTCCTAACTCATAAGTAGAAACCGTTGTCGGTAAACCATAAGCGTTATAGTCAGTATCAACAACAATCGTTTTACTGCTGTCATTAACAGGCAGCAATGACTCGGTTGTTATCAGATCTGGTAGACGCTCATTTGTCCAGGTAAAGGTCGATTTTGTTTTCTTAATCGGATCCAGCGTCGAGTCGTGAACAGTAAAACCAGTTTTAGTTTCATATTGGACTGTAGTGAAATTTAATTTATTTCTCCAATCCGGATTAGTAGTATCAAAATCGAACTCTTTTGTGATTGTTACAGTATTGAAAGCACTGTTGATGTCACTAACTACTTTTTTGATATTTCCATAATTATCCAAGTCGGAAAAAGCAATAGTATTCATTGTTCGAGACAAATACCTTGCGCCTCCTTCTAACGGATAGTGAGTATTAGTTTCTTCTTTCGGCACTATCCAATAGTTAGATTCTGTCGCGGTGTTTTTAATATGATAAGTTATCGATTGATGATTCAACTTATCATTTTCACAATACTCATCATTGTTACTTTCAATACAAGTTCTTATTTCTTCAATTTTTCCTGACTTTGGAAACTTTTGATGAAAATCCGTAACAGATCGCAGGAATTCCAAATTTCCATTTTCATCAAGCTTGGATGGACTATCAACAATAATCGTTCTAAATCCTTGAAAGCCTCTCCCCTGGTTATTAAATACTGCCCCGCGATATTTGTATTGAGTAGGATTCATTTCATGAGCTATACCACTACTGCTGCGATGCTCTGCCACTACCATCATGCTAGAACCAAAATGGAAATAGGCTTGATCATTTGATTGAATATCACCACTAACATAGTCATGATCGGGTTTGTAGAAATCACCATTGTCAGTGTTGTACTCATCACTACCAAGGGGACGGTAGGTCCATTCATCCACCACACCTAGCCCCTGGTTAACACGTTTAATCACATCTATTGCTTCATAACCATTATCACTTGGAGAAGCGCCAATATTTCTATTGATATAAATTCGATTTGCGACCAATGATGGGTCGACGACTTTACCACCGTATTGCTGTGATTCGGTATTCCATGCACAACCTTCAATTTGGCATTCAAAGGTTGTTACGACGTCAGTTAATCCGTTGCCGGTAGCATCTAATGCTATTCGCTCAACTGAAGCTGCAACAATATCTGTGTCTTCAACACGAGTGGAGATGGAGCCATCTAGTGCTTCATCGAAATAAATAGCCTTAAAATTACGCGCTGAAACATCTTTACGATTTCCGTCTATCGGTGAACGCCGGTTACTCATTGAATTGAAGTACGTATTTCCCCATAGTTCATCATCGCACATATACTCTTCAATCCGAGCGGTTGACCCGGGTTGAAAGTGAAATACTAGCGAGCATGCTGAAGCAACAACGTCGCTTGCAAAAAGGAGTTCAGCTTTGCCATCGCCGTTGTAGTCCATCGACATCGTTTTTTCAATTACCGGAAAAACATATCCTTCGGGCTCTCCTGAAGTGTGATAATAAAATTGAACTCGAGTAGGTACGTTAACTCCCAAGTTAATCCAATTACCAGTGAAAGCTCCACCAGTATTGAGCTTCGCTTCCAGCCAGTATTGTGAATTGCCAGAGTTCATGCTCAACCAGTCATCTAATCCGTCACCGTTAATATCATGAAAAAAGTGCGCATCACCTAGGTTTAAACTGTCTTGTGGTACCAGATAGTCTGAAAACTCGTATGTGTCATATTGCAGCTGACCGCCGGTTGAGTTTTTAAACAATATGAGACGATCGGGGTAAGGCATTCCAGGTTGATTTTCACCCGGGCGAGGCAATAGTGAGATAAGCAAGTCTTGCATACCGTTGCCATCCATATCTCCGGCTACTTGTACTTGTTCAGCATATTCAAATAACACGCTAGGATCGTTTTGAGACAGCTGAAATAAGAATAACCTCGAAGCAGTTGTGTACGGCTGAGAGTTATTCTTTGTGTGTGGATAAACATACAGCTTTGGCAACTCCCATTGCGATTCTACGAGCTGAACAATAACGTCAGGCCAACCATCACCATTATAATCGCTGATATTAATTAATTTATCTTGATAAAACTCTAATGAGAATGGCGCAGTAACCCAAGAAGAACTTCCATTCAACTTGATAAGGAACTCTCCACTAGTATTGTCAGATAACTTAAAGAAATCGGTTTTTCCATCTTGGTTAAAATCGACAGTAAGACACTGCTTTCCAAATTTCAAATTCGCACGGACGAAACAGCCGTCTGTTGGGCTCATATGTGTATTGGTAACCTGGCCTTCTGCATTTACCATATAACCAGCTACGTCTGGAATATTGTCGCTATTAGTATCTAATCCTGGCCAGTCTCTAACACCATCGCCGTCTATGTCAGCTTTTGGAACCACCCAACTAATTTTGTCCGCGACATTGGCTGCGACAGTGCTACCATTAAAATTAAATTCAACCGGTTCTAAAACATATTTTGGAGCAGCTTCCTGCCACTCGAATGAGGTTTCCGGAAGACATTTCCACCCACTATTGTTCGCACACTCCTGTACACTTCTCAGCAATGTTCTTCCTGAAGAAAGACTGCTTTTTCCATATACCAATGAGTATTTTCGTATATTAGTACCCTTATATAGAGTCTTGATCGATTTTAGTCGCTTAGTAATACGAGATTTCCCTCCCGCAAGATAAGAAGTTCTATAATCAGTATTTCCCTCTGAATCTACTCTATTCTCATACTCAAATAGTAGATGGCGGTCACCTTCACTAGGCCCATATCCGGTATAAGAAATCTTTCTTAAGGTATATTCACCTTTGCCATGATAGTTGTAGTAATAAAATATGTTATTACCAGACAAGTCTTGAGTCTTTGAAATGGCCCAGGTCAATGCCATGCTCTTGTTTTCAAGCTTCTGAAAAGAGTTAGCTGACTTCGAAGCATCTCCATACCAGCTGGACTTTCCTTGCTTATCGACCACGAGAAAATAGGTTGAACTCCCGTTTATGTTTCCATGCTGCGTCACCGTTATAAAGCTATCTAATTCGCTTTTATATTTAGCTCCACTAACCCCGTACTCAGATCCTTCTACCAGAATTAACTTTTGGCCATCGATACACAACCTGTCACGAGAAGAGTCAAATTGGGGAGAAGAAGTAAACCCATCCTGCGCTGTAGTCGCTGCACAACGGTGAATGTTTGAACTAGCATTTAAACTCCATCCTATACCAGCAATACCATTACCACCTCGTGAAGAGTAGCTCAAAGAAACATTCGGTTGTATTCCATTTCTTCCTGGAGGAATAGCTATGGGAATATTATATGTAGATGCTCCTCCAGAAACGCTAGCGCCACCTTCCAAAGCACCTATTGATTCTTGCTCAGGGACTGTTTGTGAATCTAAAGGAGAATCAGCAATAACAAATTCAAAAGGATTGCCTATGAAAGTTGAGTGTTCGGTCGAGTTGATTGATGTTATTGCAATAGACTGTTCCTCAAAGTTTTCATCGTAAATAATCAAATCCAAGGAACCGTCACCGTCAAAGTCCTTAAATAAATACTTATAGTTATCAGTCAGAGTTGCCAATGCGTTGTTAAACTCTGACTCAGTAATCTTCTCAAGCCATTGTTGCCCGCCATTTTTAACAAGTCTGAAGTATGCATTTCCGTCACTGGCTACTAAATAGATATTTCCAGCATTATCTACATAAACCTGATAACTTTTTTCTTCAATAGTAAAGGCCTCTAATACAGCTAAATTAAAGCTCATACTAGATGGAACAGAATAGTTTTTATCTTCAATTGCTATTATTGATATAACATAGTTTTGATTACCCTGAGAGTTTAATGTTGTTCCAGAAACTCTCCCTGTAGTTTTGTCTTGCTCCATCCAATCAGGTTCGCCAGCAACATCAAAAAGTAAAGTAGCTTGTTGTATCGTTGATGGGGTGAACTCGTACTGACTTCCTTTGTAATAGTAAAGCTTAGGGCTGCCAAAAATCTCTGGCTTAGTCACCGGCGTCTGCAAACTAGTCACAGCACCTGATGAATTATGATTAGTCACATTATCATCGTCCGCCGAAGTCAAAGCCGTCAGCTGAATACTCCCGCCAGAAATAACCGCCTTATAAGCCGCTGCACTCCAGTCAATATTCAGAAAACCATTTTCCAGTGTTTGAACAAGTTCTCCGGTATTACTTAATATGTAAGAAGTCGCACCTTTCGATTTACCTTGTAAAAAGATTTCATCAAAACCGTCACCGGTTAAGTCTCCAATAACCACTTCAAAATTATCCGGGCTGGCATCAAATTCAAAAGCACCCATTTGCGCAACACGATTTGCATTCCAGGAAACAATGGCATTGTTAACCGCAGGGAAAGTGACAATTGGTGTAACGATATCACCATGCAACATGATAATTTTTTTCTTACCGAGCATTAATAACTCATCACCCGGATTACTATTAAAATTACCGACAAAAATTCCGTAACTTTCCTGACTCCAATCTTCGATTTGGGGAATATCTGAATGAGTCGTTGACCAGGCTCTATGATAAGGGGAAATATATTGATCATTTGGACTTTGGGGAAAGAGTCCGGTTTGATCACCTTTATTAATTGGCTGAACAAGAATATCTAAATTGCCATTGCTAAAAAAAGTACTGCTCTGGTCTCCATTAAAATCACCTGTAATTTCTGTATGAGTTGAACCACTCCAGTTAAAAGGTTTTGCGTATGCTTCATATAAAACCTTTGTACTTTTTAGTGCTTGTGACTCATTGACTTGTCCCAAAACCTTAAGGTTAAAAGTGTGAGCCCCAGCCGATACATTAAGAGTTATAGAGCCATTTTCTTTACACCCTTGGCTCTCTCCCAAGTAATAAAGACAAGGCGGTCTGTCTATTGGAGATAAATCATCTTCACTGAAACCTGTGCTAACTGAATGTCCATGCCAGCTTACCTGAATACTACAGGTAGTCTGCGCACTGTTTTGCGGTATCTGACAACTGGTTATATTAATATAAGGGTCGCCAAAGGCAGATACAGAGCCTGACGCAGCCAGTAACATCAAAGATGTAATGGACATCCAAAATTTATTCATTATTTTCCCCAAAATAAATATTTCTATTCTGTGTTTTTTAAAACTAACCTGGTAAAACTAACGTTTTAACGCTGACAACTAGTCTGAACGACTGCTATCACTACTCTATAAGGTAGATATGCTTCGCCTTGTAGTTAGAAACCCAGAAGCTCGCCGATTCATTCTCGTTATACGAAACTTGAACTGAAGCACCACTAGTTTTTGCCGTCATTAACAGGCTAAACTGAATATTCCCACCGGGTAATGTATGATCAAAACATAGTGGTCGACCCGGTCCATTTTCAACGGTAAAACAAGCCCATTTGGCAGAAGATGTTTCCACGCCGTAAGTGTAAATTCGTTTTACTTTCGTATCGTTAATCCAGGTTTCCGCAAAAACATTACTGGACGCTATAACAGCAACTAAAACTAGTAAAACCTTTTTCATATTAAACTCTATATTTCTCTTATTTTTTCAACTCGCACTAAACGAACAAGCAACTTCATCGACCTAACTTCGACTTCAGGTCATTTTCTAAAAATCAGCATTAATTTTCGGCAAGACTGACTCGGTCGAAATTCAACGTAGAACCTGTTGCACAGGAAGTATTGCTCACATCCCAAAACTTAAGCTTTTTATTATTTGAGTGCGCGACAAGCGCCAATGACATCCAGGATTTACAGGTTTCTACTGTTATACCGCTCGAACTGGTTTGTGAAACATTGCATATGTTGGCATAGTTACTTTCTACAGGACCGTCCATTTTTAGCTCAAGCATTCCTTGTTTGGTTACTCTGACCGCTAAAACATTTGCAGTACAATCAAGTGCAAGTGCATTTCCTGACATCAGGAAAGCGACAATTGTTAACAAAGACTTTTTCACTTTTATTCTCCCAAATTATAACTTTACCTTTTACGATTATTTACAACCGTTGAGTATTTCTTACACATGAACAGGCCCAAGCCTAATAAAGCTTTAACCGATATTTACCGTCTAGCAATTCGCAGCCTTCCTACTAAAGCCGCATCTTCGTTAATTGAACAAATGCCATATTGATAGAGATCAACCGGTATTGTTAAAACACCCTAATATGTTCAAAAATTGTTCAGTCGACGTATTAAAGAAAGAGAAATGAAATTAAAGAGTGGTCAATAATTAGCCGAATTTCCTTATTCAAAGCTCCAACTAAGCTACTACTCCAACTAAGCTACTAGAGGGCAAATAACCTGCTTAAATTTTGCACCAATTTAAAACGGCGATACGATAATTGAATTTAAAGTAAATCTCAAGGCTGGATTGGAAAAAATGTAAATTTTCACAAATAATATAAAAGCGTTCTTTTAATTGTTCTCGGTATTCATCAATAGGGAGGCTTCTGCGTCAATATGGAGTCAGATTAAAGATCAAACAACTCTTTAACCAGAGGGATAGTCACTTTTCTTTGCAGAGCCATACTGGAATGATCAATTTGTTCCAGCATCGCCATTAGAGCGGCCACCGAACGGCTTTTTCGTGTAATCAGAAATTTAACCACTTCAGGTGGGACTTCCAGTCCTCGATGTGAAGCTCGACTGATAAATAATTCAACCTTCTGCTCATCATCCATAGACTCTAGTTTATAAACCTCCATGGCAGTAAGTCGTGATTTAAGATCGGCTAGCGAAAACTGGGTCTGAGCTGGAGCCTTATCACTAAAAACCACCAATGATCTGTTTTCATTTTTTAGATTGTTATAAAGATCAAATAAAGCATTTTCCCAGGAACTATTGCCTTCTACTTTCTCAAGCTCATCGATACACACCAGATCCATAAAGTTCATGCCCTGTAGTATTTCAGAGGTTAAATTAGAATCTCCCAGCGGCAGATAGGCACTACTCAAACCCGCTTTATTAAATTCACTGCATAGAGCCTGAGCAAGATGAGTTTTACCACTTTCAATACTTCCCCAAATATAGATAAATTCATTTCGAGTTTGGGCAGCTGACTTCATTCTGGACAATAACTGCCTGTTGCTACCAATAAAAAAATTATCGAAAGTAGCATTGTCGTCTAATTGAACTTTAAGTGGGATCTGTCGCATGGTAAACGCAAAAGCTAAGAGTCGCTCTCTTCTCCTTTTCGTTTTTTCATTTCTTGCCGATACTTTCCTCCCCACAGCACACCATAATGAATACCACTGCCAATAGTGGTGAAAAAGGTTAAATATACGAGGCTTTCAAGAAACAAGGCTGGAAGTGTTTTATAACCAAGGGAAACCAGAATACTAAAAACCAGCAGGATCTGAATAAATGTATTGAATTTAGAGAAATAGCTGGGATGCATTTCATAGGGGCCCAGTCGATAATGATAATAATAAGCGCCGGAAACAATAAAGATATCCCTTGCCGCGACCACACCGAACAGCAGCCAGCTGATTTCGCCGTTATAGGTCAAAATAGCCATGGTAATAACCAGAAGCGCTTTATCAGCTAAAGGATCCAGGATTGCACCGAATCGACTCACCCAGTTAAATTTTTTGGCGAGGAATCCATCCAGGCCATCGGAAAATCCGGCAATCAGGAAAATGTAGAGTGCATGCTGATACTGCTGCTCAATCAGCAAAAACGAGAGTGGAAACAGGAGAACCACTCTCAAAATTGTAATGAAATTGGGCAGGTACCTTAGAATCATCGTTGCCACCGATAATATACGATCTGGGGAGGCGCCTCAGTATTATCCGTGGCGCTCACTTGCTCATTATCGGCTATAGATTCTACTGGCGCAGGTAGCTCAAGGCCTGCTTCGGCATTCTGCTCTTGCTGTTCTGTTTTAGTTTGGTTCGCGTTAGCCTGCTCTTCTTCTATCAGGGAGCTACCGTCTATCTGGGAGCTACCGTCTATCAGAGCGCTATCTTCTATCAGAGGGCCATCTTTTAACTGAGCAGCAATCTCAGGATTAATAAAGTCACCTTCCCCCGCCTTTTTTACCGCAAAGGGATTGATCTGAGGAGCAGTCTCTTCAATTAAATCGTTGCTTAGTCTTATTTCTTCCTGCAAATTAATCAACTCTCCTAACAAGCTGACTTTAAGTTCAACATGGTTAGAAGCAATACGACTTACTTCAATACTGCGTACTGAAGACAGTCCATCCAGATATTTCTGCAACGATTTATAAGCGGCAAAGCTGCCAACATTGGATACCTGCATCAATAATTGATTCGTTTGTAGCTGCTCCACTACGCAATACTTAGTACAGAGCATCTCAGCCAGATGATTTGTCAGACTCGCATAGAGCAACTCTATGCTGGACTCATTTAGATCAAGGCTCTCTTCCTCGCCTTCATTATAGTAGGTTACTCTCGCTTCCCAGCCTTCTCCAAGCTGAGCGATACGACCAAAGATAATAGCATCCGCCGCATATCGCTGACTTGCTTCAGCTATCGGCATACTAAACCTTCCCCAGATATCGCTTTGCGATATATTAACCTGATCTTCCAGATCCATCAGAGGAAAAATAACAGGCAAACCTCTGCGCCTTGCTTCGCTGCGTAACATTTCAACCTGTGGCTGAACTTCTTCATTTCCTTTGAGCACTTGCCGCTGAAGACTTTCCTCTACCACAAACCACATTATGGTTAATGGACGATTACTACTCCAGATAGGCATTCCTGCTTCCTGAATCAACTGATCGATAAGCCGTGGCTCATAATGGAGAACCAGATTAAATACCTGCTCAGGATCGTCACTTTCAATGGCCTCGTATTCAAATCGCTGTAAGTAGGCAGTGACCTTTGAATAGGCTTTTTGCACTTCATGCGCTGAAAGGACTTGTTCACTCCCACTACGACGCACCATAATTTCTTTAAATCCGGTTACCGCAGCTTTCCAGCGTGCGCTTTGCGACTGGTCTTTAACTGCGACTTCAACCTGGTACAAATTTTCAACTTCTACAGCCCAGGCTACCGGGAAACCGATTCCAAGTGTAAACAGGGTAAAAATCGTACGATATATTGCTTTTTTAATCATATGTATCTCTGACTTTTGTCTGATGCCAATGATAATCTATGTTGGAAGGTGAGCCAAGGCTTTTAAAATAGCTTATAAATCAGACAGATAGTTATTACGGAAGTTTGCTCACTATTGTGACAAGTTTTGAGACTTCTTGCTCAAACTTGTCTGCTGCCATTAATTGGCTTGAGTAAGATCACTGGATAAAAACATTTTTCCTTTGTTATCCACCATAATCGCAGAAACGTTTTCCAACTGATTAACCAGTGCCATTCCGTCTTTTACTCCAAGAATGAAAATGCTGGTGGACAAGGCATCGGCAAAAGTTGAGTCGTCAGCCAGAATGGTCGCACTTTGTATAGCTCGTGCAGAGTCTCCGGTTTTGGGGTCGATAATATGGTGATAACGAATACCATCGGCTTCAAAAAATCGCTCATAGTCTCCGGATGTTGATAATGCAACATCCTCCAATGGTAAATTAGCGATCAGTTTACTTTCATCTCTCGGATGACGAATTCCAATATACCAGGGACGGTCTGTTTTTCGCCCGATAATTCTGGTATCCCCTCCAGCATTAACAAAACCATTGTGTATTCCTTCTCTTTGCAAAAGCTGAATGCAACGATCGACGGCGTGACCTTTTCCGATCCCGCCCAAATCAATTTTTAATCGTTTATCATCAAAAAAAATGGTCTGTTTTTCTTTATCTAAGTGAATATTGCGATAGTTAATGGCTGATTTCAATTCCGCCAACTGACTTTCCGAGGGTTTTTTAGAGTGTCGATAATCATACAAATAACCAATACTGGAAAAACTGATATCAAAAGCACCGTGAGTCAGTTCGGATATTTCAAGTGAACGCGCGACCAGATCAAACAGCTCTTTCGAGACTTTCTGTGGAGCCTTTGCAGCGGAGCGATTGAGCTTTGATAATTCACTGGACTCAATATAGGGACTCATTGCCTGATTAATACGCTCCATTTCGGCAACGACCTGATTAACTATTTTCTGTCCAGATTTTTCGTCGGAAAGCTCAAATTCCACTTTCGCCAAAGTTCCCATGGTTTCAAACTGATGGCTAAACCACTTTGCGTGAACCTGAAAGCTTAGTATGAGAAGAATGAAAGCTAAGGGTATTGATGTTTTCATTAGTTAAGCAGTTTCCAAAGCGTTTTCTTGGAAAAGTAATATTGATGCAGTTTGAGTTTATAAAAGTAGTGCCGCCTGATGTTCAACAGACGGCGCTATTTTTTAACCTATAATTTTGGCTACTTAGCTTGGGAAGAAGTTCATCAAGTAGGTACTTTTCCACACCGCAACATCCATAGCACCAAAATTAATCTTCTTAATTTTTCGCATTATTCTTTTTTCCAGCTCAGGATCGTTCAACTCGCTGGATACAACTACAACATCGGTCACACTACCATCAGGTTGGATGGTAATTCGGAAATTAACTCTGCCCTGCAAAGTTGGCTTCTTGCGTAAAGCTCGATGATACAAACCAAAAATCGCGGGCTTATGCTTTTCAAATACCAGCTGAATATTTTCGTCGCTTCGCTTCAAGGCTCCGCTTTTTGTACGACGCTTGGTGTTTTCAACCGCGTCACCGATTTCACTCTTAATATTCGTGGTATTTTGTCCTGCCAACTGCCCCGTCCCTGATGAGGAGCTTGCCTGAGCAACCTTTCGCCCTCCACTGCCTTTGGTGGCATTTTTAGTGATTTGGAACCTTTCCACTTTAGCAGCCTGTCCCGAATCATTTGACATGCTTTGGTTCTTTTTCAAGTCTTGCATATCATCAGGGTCACGCAAATCCGCCAGCGCATCAAAAACAGCGATATGCTTTTTGGCGACTTCCTTTGCAGACTTCTTTTCTTCCGGTTTCTTTTCTTCAGGCTTAGGCTCTTCTTTAGGCTTTTCCGGTTCCTTTTCTTCCGGTTTAGGCTCCTCTTCCTTGGGTTGCTCCACCGGTGGAGGAGGCTTTACTTCCTTTTTCTTTTGTTCCAGTACCATCTTGACTAGTCGAGGTGGTATTGTCGTTTGTCGATTGCGGTCCGGTTTTTCGACTTCAATAAAAGGTACCGCAATACTGAAAAGCAAACTGAGAACGAGTAAAACAACAAGAATTTTACGATAACGTGACGACTCCTGTTCATCAACATCCCAGGGCAAAATCGGATCATAGACTGAGCGGAATAAATAACTGGCCATCTAACTACCCCGCTCTTCCAGAATCTTTGCTGCCGCGCTTCATTACCGCCATAGAAATATTGGTGTAATTAGCCTGACTTAAAGTCGACAGAATTTTTCGAAGTAATTTGTAAGGAATGGTCTTATCTCCCATAACCGTTACATCCAGGCCTTCGTCTTCTGCCACTTCTTCTGCAGAAAGACCCGCCCAGCTGTTGGCTGCCTGAATTTTCATTTCCTTCAGAAGCTCAGGAATAATCAGTTTTTCATTAGCAAGAACGTCTGCTACTCGTGCAATTGCTCGCCCCTGCACCAGAATATGATCATTGTTAACCAGGACAATTACAGTCTCTTTGGGCAATTGCTGAGCCGTTGATTCGGGAAGCTTAACCGCTTTACTACTCGGTAACTGCTCAACAGCCGACGAGTTTACCAATAGGAAGAACACCAGAATGGTAAAGATATCCATCAGTGAAACCAGATTTAATCCGCCGGTACCAAACCGCTTGTGGTGTCTTTCCATTCTTACTGCGCGATAGGACTTTTTCATTATTAATTTGCCCCCGTCGCAGATTTATTTGCACCAGCGCTATCATCAGGCGGAGCATCGCCCATCGAAATATTAGGAAAGAGCTCCCCCTGAATCACATTACCGTACTCATCCAGCTCTCTTTCTTCACGTTCTATAAGACGAACAGCGTCCATAGTTTGAACCATAATATCGTAATGAGTATCCATTTCCATCAACAAGGTTACGCCAGTGTCGGTATTAAATTCCGGGTGCGCCTTTACCTGCTGCAAAAACGCATTGAGTCCCTGATAATCATATCCTGACTCAAGATTTGGAATACGCTTTAACAAACCTGAATTTCTTTCAAGTACATCGAAGCGATCTGCACGAATAACGACTTCCAATGCTTTAGGAGGCTCTTCTTCAGTTGGAATTTCTTCACTTACCCCTGCAGGTAAATTCAGATTCAGAATTGAAACCTGTGAAAATACTGCTGTAATTAACAGAAAAGGAACTAACACCACCATCAGGTTCATAAAAGCTGTAATATTCAGCTCCGCGTTAGTTTCTTTACTCCGTCTTGCTTTTCTTTCTCGGAACATAAAAGACCCGCTTAGTTAAATTTACCTTATGCCCTAAAAACTAGCTCTTTGGTCGAGCTGGAGCTTTAGGCTCAGCTGGTCTTGCATCTCTGATCAAGTTAACGAATTTAACCGAAGCCATCTCGATGCTATCAACTATTTCTGTTGTCTTGGTTTGTAAGAAAGTGAAAGCCAGTAACAGCGGAATCGCTGCCATTAATCCGAATGCTGTTGTATTCATTGCAATAGAAATACTGGCAGACAGAATATTTGCCTTCTCGGCAGGATCAACATTGGCAACAGCGGTAAATGCTTTGATCAGACCTAAAATGGTCCCTAATAATCCAAGCAAGGTTGCAATATTAGCGAATGTTGCAAGGTAAGGTGTGCGCTTTTCTAGCCGAGGAAGAATTTCCATCAAACCTTCTTCCATCGCCATTTCGAGATCGTCATGACGACGTCCTTTACCAACTTTATGTAAACCGTACGCCAAAATTCTACCAATCGCAGACTTTGAGTTACTGGCAACTTCCAGTGCCTGACGGAAATTACCCTGATTCAAAATAGGCAGTAACCTTTTCCAGGCGCTCTTATTTTTTGCTTTCATCATATTCAGGAATATAAATCGCTCGAGTGCGATAGCTAATCCCAGAATAAATACGATCATAATGGGGTACATAAATGCACCACCATCCTGAAAGAAACTAATAATCGTCGAAAATAAGCCTGGATCAGCTTGTTCTGCGGATGGAAGTGGTAGATTCGATTCAGCCATGGTCATTCTCTATTTAATATTAACTAATCTCTAAAAACTAAAAATGATAAGGAGACGGCGTTTAAAGTTATGCCGTATCCTGATGATAACTTCTTTGTTTCCTATTTATAGCCCACTACTGTGAACTCCAAATTGTGAGCTCCAAATAGCAAATGATTTATTATCCCGTTTAACAGTCGGGTTAGATATAAAGCCTTTATATTAACCTATATATCCTTTTCCAATAGATTAATTTACTACTTTTCCTGCTTTTCTCTCGGCGACTCTATCACAAGAGTTGTTAAGCATTACATTACGGGTTTAGTGTACACTCGTCTGCTTGCTCAAAATGCGAATGACTCGAATAACATAACAGAATCTCGATCTCGTGCAAGTAGACTCTAACAGCCATCCTCTAAAAGCCTAATCAGTTCACATAATGAGATGCCTGATATAAACGCCTTATTGACAGCTTATTCGGCTTCACCGTCTTTTTCTGCTTTATTTTCAGTTAACTGGTAATAAAAATTTACCTGTTTAGAAAATACATCCGGATCGACCGGGGCATAAATTTCGTCCACTAATCGATTAACTTTAGGCAAAGCCGCCGGTACGGCATTCGATTTCCATGGGACAATGTAGAGTACGTTGGGTAGCTCTTTATTTCCGGAAATATTCATCCCTAAAACAGTTTCCTGTATTTTTGCTCTTGGATTTGCCTTTTGTTCTTGCGCAGGCGCAGCTTCATTTTCTGGCATATTCTGTTCTTGCTCTTGGGCAGACTCAGCTCCAATCAAGTTACTGGAACTAAAAACGAGCAAAAGCAGGAATCCCCGTTTAGCGATGGCTGAAAGTGCTGGCAATGTTTTTAACTTCATTTGTATTTCCCACCATTACTCATTGTAAGCGGCGCTTTAGATCCGCAACCCAACCAGTCACCTTTTTATCTTCAGGCTCTTCAGTCTCAGATTTTAGCATAAGATATGTTTCAAAATGCTTTAAAGCCAACTCAGGCTGGTACAAATAAATATCAGCCAGAATCGCCAAATTCAAATGGCCAGCCAAATAATCAGGGTAAACTTCGAGTGCTTTCTGATAAGCAGATAAAGACTTGTCAAACTCTCCGTTTTCCTTTAGCAGAATAGCCTTGAGATTTAGCGCAACATAGTTATCGGGCTTGATTGATAGTGCAGTCTCTACCGAGTCCAGAGCGAGATCATTCCTACCTTGCACCATATAGACTCTTGCCAGTCGATAACCAGGGCCTGAAGACTCAGGATGGTCAACCTGCGCTTTCTTTAAAGCCTCCACGGCTTTATCGAAATTTTTGTTTTCTAGCAGAGTATTAACTTCAGCATAAATTTTGATGAGCGACAAAGGAGCCGTAATACCATTCATCGGGTCTTTTGCTTTAATTCTTGGTTGCGCGCTATCCTGTGCTGCTTCGTTTTGGTTATTTGCAGTAACTTGTTGATCCGGTGCCGAAGAAGAATCTGACTCGCCCGGTTTCATTGAAGAACAAGAAGTAAGCAGTACAAATCCACTGAATAACGGTAGCCACTTTAAACGACTAAAATTGAACTTCATTCAGGGCCTCCAATACTTCGTTTTTATCGTATTGCGCTGGCTTCAGTTTTTTCAGCTCACTAATACTATTTTTGACGGATTCATCGTATATCTTCTCAGCCGTTCGTCTTGCATTCACTTCATAAAACTCAATTGCTTTATCTTCAAATGGCAATGCTTGATCTTCAAGAAGGTATCCATACTCTTCAAGTTCATCCTCATCGAGTCCTTTCGGTCTTTGTGATGAAAGCAGGTCTTTTGAAAGTATATGGTAGATTTCCGCCACTTTATGCGTGCTTGCAGTCGTAAACTTGGCGACGCCAAACTGTGCGATCGAATTGTAAGCTTGCAGCGCAGTCTTCATGGCAGCACGCTTTTTCTTTAGCGAATTGGCTAATGGTAAGTTTAACTTGATCGCCTGGAACTGTTTAAATAAATCTTCACTCAATAAAAATTTGTTTTCCGCAGCCAAAAATGTTGTTCGACTGTTATTTTCTGATTTATGTTTATAGTAGAAATCAACAATTTTTTGGCGCCAGAACAAACTTTTAGTTTTATCGCCAGCTTGCTCATACAAGGTCACCAGATGGTTGCGTCCTTCCTGAGCCAGTAAGTAAGGTGATGGATATTTCCACACGTAGTTCTTAAAGCTGGCTATTGCCTGCTTATTATTCTTAGCTTTAAGGTAATAGTCAGCAACTCTCCAGTATCCTTCACGCGCAAGCTTAGGATCGCTTTGGCTCTCAGCTATGGCTAAATGTGTTTGTGCTGCTTTGTTCCAGTCACCTTTGCTCTCATAAATTAAAGCTAATTTCTCAGGTATAGTTTGGGTCAATCGGTGTTTGGGGTATTTCACTTTAAATGATTCAAATAACTTCCCAGCTTCCCCCCACTGCTCACCAACCAGTAACAAGGTTGCTGCATCATAGTGAGCATTGATCGCTACAGCAGAGCCTGGCTCTAACTGAGTAACTTTCAAGTAAAGAGAAACTGCAAGTTCACTTTTTCCTTCAGACTTTGCCCCTTCAGCTAACTGGTATACCGCCTCAACTCTTCTTTCTCGAAAGGTCTGACGCTGTTTCTTGGTTAAAGTGGCATTTTTCAGAAGGTCGGTAATCGCAACTTCCGCTTCTGCATAGCGTTTCAAATCAAACAGACCATTGGCAATTATGATTCTTGCACGATTTGCCTGCTTCTGCGTTGGTTTTCTGGGTAATAGCAATAGCTGTTCGCTCGATGCAATAGCGCCAGCAACATCTTTGATCATCAATTGTTGTTCAGCAACCCTCGCAAGTATTTCCGGAGCTTTTTCATCTGAAGCAAATGCTTTAACAAACATTTGCCCGCTCTTAATTACACTGGCCAGTTTTTGTGAAGTAGAAATATTTTTCGGGTAGCTGACATTCTGGTACGCAACCAAAGCTCTATAGCCAGCATCTCTGGAGTATTTGGACGCAGGGTTTTGATAGGCGACAACTTCATATTCCTTGGCTGACTCCAGTAACTGTCCACCATCACTAAGAGCTTCAGCTAATAGGAAACGATATTGAGAATCAACAGAAGGGTCATTAAATGTATAGAGTATCTCTCGATACCATTTCGCTGCAATCAGATAATCCCCGGGCTTTTTTGTGCTCTGCGCCTGAGCGTGATAAAAACGTGAAATATCATCCAGGTGAGTTCGCAAAAACGGTAATAGGTCTTCTATAACCTTGCCGGAGTACTTTTGCCAGAATGCACTTTGACGACCGTAGTTAACTACGAATTTTTCTTTTGCTGGCAAAATCAAACTCGGAAAACCGCCAACTCGATAAATCTCAATAATCCGTGTGTGAAATTCCGGCGATGACAAAGATAGCGGATGACCGTCGATAAAAGCAAAATATGTATCCGCGGCATCTTGATATCTTTCCTGTTCAACATAAAGTTCTGCCAGGGCTTGATAGATCTCATTTTCAAAGGACTTGCTACCAAACTTGGCAAAATAAGTTTTCGCAGAATCGGCGCCTTCCAGATTATAAAATCCGAGCGCAATTACGCGACGCGTATCGGCGAGCAAGTCATCGGTTAACTGCACCAGACCTGTGCGGCTCTTCTTTTGGTATAGGAGGCGTTCGTAAAGCGTAAAAAAGTCTTCCTGGGCTTCCATATAAAAACTTTGTTTAAAACGAGACCAACCTCTCTTATATAAAGCTTTGTCAAAGTACTCGGTATTTTGACCATTTTTAATAACTTCACCATAAGCTTTTTCAGCTGTTGCATATTGCTTGCGAACAAAGTATGACTCGCCTCTTCTAAACTGACTTTCTACATAAGAATTCGATTCATCATGAACCACTGCGATTTTGTCGAGAAGTTGCAAAGAAGCTTCGGGGTTCTTATTGAGCGCATGTGCCCGTGCTAACTGGTAGCGAGCCTCATCCGCTGAAGCGTACTGGGGAAATTCGTCGAGCAGGGTTTGATAAAGACCCACCGCTTTTTCAAATGAAGCCGACTTGACCGCAGGCGTCATCTTATCTGCCTGCCCTGACTCAACAAACTCCATCTTAGCCTCGGCCAGACGTAAAGTAATATCAGCTAATCGATGCAGAGCTTCCTGTCGAACAATGGGATTTCCCCTGGTCAGCAGCCTTTCATAGCTCTGAACCACTTGTTCAGCGTTAATTTTTTGTATTTGTGAAGTTTTCACTTCGACTTCCTGCTGATCAATAAACTCTACTTTGGGCTCAAGGTCAGCAGGATTAACCGGCTTAATTGGAATTATCGGCTTGATACTGGCACACGACGCGAGGAAACCGGTCACCACCAGCCATGACAAAGCAACTTTTAATGTTCGGCTTTTTGTTAAGGATGTTCTGAGCGTATTCAGGTACTTTCTACCTTCAATAGATATTTGCCGTTGCATACTACTCAGCCTCCGGAATTTCGACAGCCTGATCATGCAGCCTCGCTACCGAAAGATCTGATTGTAGTAAATAATGGTCCAGCGTCGCGCGTCGCTGATCCAGCACACTAATAATCTGCTCTTTTAAATCGAATGCTTCTCTTGCTATTTGCTGATGAATTTTATCCCGAAGTCCATAAAGTCCGGCTTTTCCATCTTCCACTTTTGACTCAAATCCCGCAAATCTGATTTCTGCGATGTCCCGCGAATATGCTAGCTTGGATTTTCGCTGCCGGATTTGGTCAATTGTTTCTCCAATAGTTTTAGCAAGCTTTTCCAGTTGCCAGATCTTTTCAACTTTATTGGTTTCCAGCTGCCACTGTAATACCCCTTGCGCTCGTCTTGCTTTTTGTTTTTGTTCTTCTGAAATCATGCCTTCTGGTAAACGAGAAATTTTCTCTATGACTCGCTCTATTCTTGCATAAAGGTCAAGTTGTTCCTCATTTGCCAACAGATGAAGTTTTTTATTTGTCTTTAGTGCAGCAATATCAGTTCTGATAACTTCAAGCTCATTCTCATACTGTTCAAATGCCCCTTGCGCCAGATACTTTTCTACCAAGGGTAGCTTTTCATTAAATCGAGTTTGATTTGCATTTAATATTTCATCAAAAATAGGAAGCTGACCTTCCCAATGCTTAAGAATTTGTGCCAGCTTGCCAAGCTTTTGATAGTTACGATAGCTTTCATTAAATTGATGCTGTGACACCAGTTCAAACAGGTAATAATCAAACTCATCGCCAAACAAGTTCGAATCTTGCACACCGTCATCGTCAATCTCATTTGTTTGAGCAAGAATTAGTTTGTCCAGAAAACTTTCAATTAAATTGTCTTCCCTGATTTTTCGTTTTAATTCGTCAATCATTTCAATCTGTTGCTGAAAAACATTCGACGCATGAATATAGCCGTCCAGTGCTTCCTGCATAGAGTCGAGTTTCTGGTAAGCGTATGGAATAGCAACGAGCGCTTCCTGAACGGCCAGATCTCGAATATCTCTTTCTCTTAATGCTAACCAGTGAGAAAGTGCGCGTTTAGGTGAATGAGACTCAAGATAACTCCACCCCATAGCGAGAAGGGCTTTGTTAGCAGAGGGAGACGACAAGCGAACACGTTGCAAGTAGCTACGGGCTTTATCGTATTCTTTGCTTGAAAGCATGAAAAAACCAAGCGCGGTAAAAGCTTTATCCTGCAGACTATTCACCACTCGATCATCGGTAAACTCCAGATTAACCCTCTCAAGAAATGGTAATGCTTTTTCAAGATTGGTTTCACGCAAAAACAGTATACCTAGATTATATCGACTGTAAGCTAATAACTCGGAGTCCGCTTCAACTTGTGAGAGAAACTCTTCCGCTTTTGATTTTTCGTTTTTATAAACTGCAATATTCGCCAGCATGATCAAGGCTTCATCTTTTAAGCTGCGTTTCAACGACGGCATTACGCGCAATAATCGAAACTCTGCTTGAGCATAGTCAGCTTGACGATAATGAACTTTGGCAAGATAGAACTCTATCTTTGCGAGTAAAGTACTTTTTAATTCTTCTTCGGAAAGTAGCTCGTTAAATATAGACTGCGCATGATCCAGCATTCCTAAATCCAGATAAATCACGCCCGACAAAAGTTTTGCACTTTGTTTATGATTGGCCAGTTGATTACGCTTTTGTGCTACCAGGATAGCATTCAGCGCTTCTATCGTGTTTCCTCGATAATATTCAAAAAGAATGTGACCATAGGCCAGGTCTTCAATCACGACAGGCTTTTTAAGATCTTCCTTATTAAGATCTTCCTTAACTGCATTATCGCCTTCTGCCGCGACAAGGCTTCCGGAAAATAAAACAATGCTAATTAAACGCAATCCAAACTTACGCATATTCCGTGCGATAACCATATAATTCAGACTACCACTCGACCACATTTAAACGAGGTTGGAGCTTTGAAGTATCGTCTCTTATCTGAATCTCTAAAGCTTTGGCTTCACTGCCCTTTTCAAAGTCAAAGGCAATCGCGTTTCGATACTCTCGATTATGAGGACCTGTACCGAGGATTATCGCTACTATTTGGTGAGTACCTGCACTCAAATTATCAAGATAAAGTTTTTGAATTGCTCCGCGATGAAGTGCATCAACGTCTCTTTCTGTGTACAGGTAATGAGTCACTTCCTTATCGTCGATTTTTAGCTTTACGTTATCCAGGGCGAAAAACTGGCCGACATCTATCGACAGGTAAACAGCGACTTGGGTTGAAGCTGGAAAAAGAAGATCTTCTTCCAAAATAAAAAGATCACGATTAACACTTAAAACTTCCTTCTTAAGTGCTTCGAGTTTAGAGGCTGTTGTTTGTCCCTCTTCAGCGCTGACAAAACCACCGGTAAATATCATACAGCCAACAATGATCAGTTGTAACAGTCGCGCAAGCCTCTTTCGTAAAAAAGTTTGACGACTTTTCACCCTTAACGAGCGATAGTTCCGATTTTGACCAGTTTTACCAAATTTTAAGGCCGGCTTTGCGGCCAAGGCCATACAATTCTGTTGCATTTTATTCATTATTCCCTGCATGAGAGCAAAATTAGTTAGCTCTACTCGAACACGCCCTATGATTACTCTTTAAATATTAAGAGTTTAGCAATTAATTATTCTAAAATTGGACAGTGTTATATCTTCCACGGATTTTATCCTAAACTCAAGGTGAAAAATCCCGACCAGTGCTCATTTTAATTGAGGTAAAATATCACAGGCAAACAATTCAATTTAAATTCAAGTGTAATAAAAACCGTCTTCTGCGTGATTCAATATTATCATTTCACACCCTAACGATGCGAGTGAGCGTCAGAATCTGGTTAATCTCTTATTCCTTCCGACCAGAATTAGCGCGGTATTCCTGAATAACTTTGTTGATTGAGTGAGCACTCTGCTTTCCGACAAGCTTCGCGACAACCTCTCCCTGGGGGCTTATCAGATAATTTGTCGGCAACGTCGGTGGCAAACCAAATGGTAGTACAGGAACCGGATCAGTCGCCATTACTGGATACAATATATTCAAATCCTCTACTTTCTGTTTTAAATCAGTATTACTCAGTGGGTCATAGCTGATACCGATCACCTGAATGCCTTGCTCAGACTTTGCTTGAGCCAGTTGATTTAATTCAGGAAATTCCTCCAGGCAAGGGGAACACCACTCAGCCCAGAAATTAACCAATAGCCATTGCCCGCGATAATCGTCCAGTGACTTTCGCTCCCCGGAAAGCAAGTAGAAGTCTCCATTTTGGCTACAAGCCTGCAAAAACAATACACAGGAAATTAGAACTCTGGGCAGCAAATATGCTATAGTTTTCATCAACTTGGTATTAATTGACTTGATAATCATGTTGTTTTTTGTTTGCTAAGATTCAAAATTCACCAATATAATGATATCTTGGCGGCGAAATGATAGACACTGCAAAATTTGCACAGTGCAGAATAAGCAGTAACTCCGACAAAGACAAGTTCAAACAAGTAAAAAAACAAGTCAGTTAGAAGCGAATAAAGGATTAAATAGAGAGTTTCGGGGGGAAGTACCGAACTGTCTGAGTTATAGAGAGTAGTAGCAAACATGGAAAGCCTGAGACTTACCATCCCTTCTCAACAGGAAGGCCAACATATATTAGTCGAGACAGATCGAAATAAACTGGCGATCTGGCTTAAGTCACTGCCGCTTGCCGACATGTCAAAAACATTGCCGGAAGTTACCAGAGCAATATCCAGTCTTAATCGTACCGAGCTTCCTTACAAACAACGCGCCGAGCTGGTGGAACTTTTTGATAAGACCTATCGATTTATTCATGATTACTTTCGACCACAAAGAACACTGAAAATGGTAGGAAACCGTCAGAGTGAAGAAGTGTTGGAAAAGCTTCATAACCTGACCCGTGAAATGGCTTTCGCTCACAAAATTATTATTAATGACAGTCAACACAAGAAGCTATTTTGGAATAAAAACAAGCACAAACACAAAGCCATCGGTTACGCGATATTCTATCTTGGCATAATGCTGATTGAACAGTATCAACTGTATACCCCGGTTCCAATTTATCTGTGGCGAGAAATTAATGCGCTTTTTGCTTATGCAGGCAAGGAAGAACTTGAAAAGACTGAATTTGATACCTGCGAAACGCTTTGCCTGAATACCGTCGAGAAAAACTATGTCAGGAACTGTCTGATTGCACTGGCAGATCCCTATCACCTCGATAAAGGGGATCACTGGCATGTCTTCTACTACCTCCAGAACTGGATACACCTCGCCTACATCTCAGAAGATCCTGATGATTTTAGAAAAGAGGAATGCTTCATTATAGATGTCACCAGCGAAAATAAACCCAATTTTGTTACTAGCGAACTTGATGATCCTGAAGATCCAAAGATTCGATTGCTTCTCACCTTTGATCTGCTAAGACAGATTAATTATGACCGTGAGAACCTTGAAATGACAGACAATCTGCCAGAGAAGTCATTTCACCCTTCCATATCTATCGACTCAGCTAATTATTTATGGAAGCACCTGTCAAAACACTGGCGATCACGCATAGAGCGGAATGCTCGCCGCTATCCGATTGTTACCAAAGTGGACGTAGTCTGGGGTATGCAAAATGTTACCAAGGTAGCAAGCAGAGCCCAGCAACTTGGCAGGCAAGCCCTTCAATATGAAGATATTGCCAAGCTCACGACCGTTAAAAGCCGGGAAGAACTGACCTGGGATGCAATTAACGTGAGTGCTGGCGGGATAGGACTATGTACGCGACACTACCTGCTCCCTAGTATTTCATTAGGTGATATCGTGCTGGTTAGAGAATATATGGATGGCAAGCCGGCTCCGCACTGGCGCCTGGCGGTTTGTCGTTGGTACACCGGCGACAAGCATAATGGAACCATGATGGGTTTGAAATATATCGACGGTAAGGTCACTCCGGTGCGCCTCATTCTTTATCAGGGTAAAAATGAGAAAGGCGGACAGCCGGGTCTGGTCATATCGGATACTATGGTTGAGGGTAGTAATGCGGCAACAATTATTACCCATAGAGGGTCGTCACAAGGGGATCGCGTTTACGCTATGATAGGGCTTGATAATCCTGTCGAAGTCAGACCTCGGGTTAAAGTGGAGATCACTCCTTGTATTGAACGTTTCTTTTTCCAGACTTACGAGTTGCGAGACGAACTTGCCGAGGAAGTCCAGGAAGAAATCTCAGATATAATTCCGTGGACCGCTATTCCACACGAAAAAGGCAACATTGATGATGCTTTTAACGAACAGGAAGCTGGCGAGGAGATTTCTCTGGACAATGTACGCTTACCAGGTGACCACTAAGCATCTCAGTCATACTTTGTGAAAAAGCCAGCAGTTGCTTCTGTGTATTTTCCGGCAGCTGCGACTGGTTAACCTGGAACTGTGTCGGAAACTGGTTTCCGGCTACCTGGTAGATAGAGAGAAAATCGATTTTATCGAGACTTTTCAGCAAACAGTAACTCTGCTCCTGAGTCTTTACCACAAGCCCGGCTTCTACCAGCTTTTCCAGCCAGTCAACATTAGATTGTCGTTTACCTTTTTTCGAAATTAATTTCAACTGTTCTTCATCTATAGTCTTACCAGCATCTTGAAAATCCCCCAACAGCAAGATCAGGTTAACTATTTCAATAAAGGGATGCTCTTTGGCTTTGTCCCTTTCCATTTCGAATGCTTCAATGCCATGACATATTTCCGCACCAAATAACAAGATACTCCAGGTTAGATATATCCAGATAAGAAACAGTGGGACCGCCGCCAGTGCCCCGAAAATCAGCTGATAGGTCGAAAAGCTGGTGACAAAGACACCGAAGCCCCATTTTGCTACCTCAAACAAAATTGCGGTTAAACCACCAGATATTAGCGCATGAGTGATCGGAACCTTCCTGTTCGGAATAACGTAAAAAATCAGGCTAAAGGCAATAGACTCCATTAGAAACGGCAACCACCAGGTGAACCATTGGCTATGATTTTCAACAACGTCAGAGACAACCGGTATTGACTTGATATAGGAAGTAATAAAAAGACTCGAACCCAGTAGCAGCGGGCCTAATGTGAGGACCGCCCAATATACAAGAAATGTTCGAATAAAGGACTTATTGGATCTGGCATGCCAGATCTTGTTTAAGCTGGTATCGATTGTCCGCATCATCAGCAATGCAGTGATTAATAGCATTAAACTTCCAACAGTAGAAAGCTCTCTCGCTTTGCCCACAAACTCATTAATATATTGCCTTACGGTTTCTCCCGTGCCGGGAACGAAATACTTGAACAGCCACGATTGCATTTCCTCACCAAGGGCCTGAAAGCTGGGGACAAAGGCCAGCAGCGCAAATATAACGGCACTTAGTGGCACCAACGCCAACAAGCTGGTAACCGTAAGCTCAGCTGCGATCGAAGAGCACCGGTCCTTTGAGTATTGTTTAAATATATGGAAAACAAATGCTTTGAGGTATTTTATCCTTTCCTCTACCACGGCTTCGCCCTAAAATAACGCTTTCTTGCAATATACCCCAAGCACAGGATGAATACCAAATGGCTGAGTATAAAATTTACCATAACCCGCGCTGTTCAAAATCTCGACAAACTCTGGAGATTTTAAATGAAAAAGGTGTAGACGTAGAAATTGTGGAATACCTGAAAAACCCTCCGGGTAAAAGTGAACTCACCGCAGTAATCAAAGCATTGGGCGTTACACCCAGTGACATCATGCGTAAAAAAGAAGCAGAATATCAAGAAGCAGGCCTGGATCAGGAAGGCCTTTCTGTCGAACAACAAGTTGAAAAAATGATTGCTTATCCAAAAGTAATTGAGCGTCCTATTGTCGTTAAAGGTAATAAGGCTGTCGTTGGTCGCCCACCTGAGAATGTGCTGGACTTAATTGACTAATGCTTAAAGTCCTAATCATCTATTACTCGGCGGGTGGTGCCACTCGCCAGTTGGCAAAACTTATATCCAGTGGCGTGGAACAAACTGGCGCAGAGGCAGTTTTAAGAACAGTTCCAAGAGTATCAACAAATTGTGAAGCCACCGAATCAGATATTCCCGAGCAAGGCGATCTCTACGCGACTACCGATGACCTACTGAAGTGTGACGCTCTGGTGGTGGGTAGTCCATGCCGGTTCGGTAATATGGCCGCTCCACTGAAATACTTTTTCGATCAAACCAGCGACATGTGGATGGGAGGAAAGCTTGCCAACAAACCTGTTAGCTTTTTTACATCAAGTAGTTCAATGCACGGCGGTCAGGAATCTACTTTGCTTAGCATGATGATTCCATTTCTACATCATGGCATGCTGGTGTGTGGTTTACCTTATAGTGAAACAGAATTACTTCATACCGAGAGTGGCGGCTCTCCCTATGGTGTCACCCATTGGGACGGAAGCAATAACAACCGTCCGATCAGTGACTCTGAAAAACGACTTGCAATAGCCCAGGGTAAACGTATTGCAGCTGTTGCCCAAAAACTTAAAAACTAAATTCGAGCCTTTCAAATGTCAGAAATTGAGTCAACGGATAATAAGACAATTCAAGCGCCAACCGAACAAATGCTGTTTGCTCACCGTGTCACATTGGCCGGCTATTTCGGTTTAATTGTATTTATTCCTTTCTGGAATCTAATATGGTTTCCTTCACCGCAGTTCAACAACAGTGTAATTACTGGTTTTTGGTTAGTCCCGTTACTTTTTCCGCTGATAGGACTGGTCAAAGGCAAAGCCTATACTCATGCCTGGTCAGGCTTTATTGCCGTTATCTATGTTTGCCATGCTTTGGCAAGCTTTATCACTCATCTAGCAGAGTGGCCCGCAATTGTTATTGAACTCATCCTGGCGAATATGTTTTTGTTTGGTGGAATGTACTTTGCAAAATGGCGAGGAGAACAACTGGGCTTACAGCTGCCAAAGAAAAAAAAATAGCGACTCTGGATTCATCAAAGATCGAAAGGCACGGAAAGCTACAGGGAGCCATATCTGCTCCCTTTTTCGTATTTAAAACACTATCCGTCGACGTTAGATTTAAGCGCAGTCAAGAGCGAGCGGTAGATTGGATTGCAAAAATCCTGAACCTGCTTTTCATCCTGCGACTCAAAGGTAGAACTCCATTCCACCAGGGTGCCGTCTCCATTGGCTGAAAGCTTTACATTGCCAACATAGTTTTTCACCGTATCCTTGGCTACCGGTCCGGGACCATCATCGATGGTATAGGAAAGAGAATATTCTTGTGGATTCAACTCAGTTAAGGTTTCATGAAAAACGTCATTTAATATTCTCCTCGCACCAACCTGATCACCTTCGATATCTCCCACTTTTTCCACTGATGTGACTACTTCTGGTGCCCAGCTAAGATCGTGAAAATTAGTAAATCTTTGCCAGACTTTATCAATAGCCTCATCAAGTTCAATCTTGTTGTAGCAACCGGTCATCGCACTATCCTCCATCAAATTAACGACGCTTTCAAAGCTTCACCAATTGACTATAGCGCAAACAAACCAGAGAACAATTCAGCAGACGTGCGAATACCTTAAAATCGATAGTTTATAATGAAAAATTAGAAAATTCGCAACAGATTATACCTGCTGCGAATAAAACGAAGATGACTATATCTTTTACCCAACGCCTTGACCTAGCGGTAAGCGCGATCCCGTAAATAATGATCGATTAAAACCAGGGCCGTCATTGCATCAACAATAGGTACTGCTCGAGGAAGTACACAAGGATCATGTCGCCCTCTCCCTTGATACTCAACAAGATTTCCTTCTTTGTCTATCGTCGTCTGGTTTTGCATTAATGTTGCAACAGATTTAAACGCCACTTTGAAATCAAGATCCATACCGTTGGAAATGCCTCCCTGTACACCCCCTGAATTATTGGTGTGAGTTCTAACCTGACCATCGGCATCTTTATAGAAAAGATCATTATGTTGACTGCCCGGTACTTTTGTACCTTCAAAACCTGAACCAATTTCAAATCCTTTACTGGCATTAATTGAAAGCATTGCCTTAGCCAGATCGGCTTCCAACTTATCGAACAATGGCTCACCTAATCCGACAGGCATATTTCTCACCACACAGCGAACCACTCCACCGATGGTATCTCCCTGTTTTCGGATCGCAAGTATTTTTTCTTCCATACTTTTAGCAGCAACATTGTCGGGACAACGAACAGGATTGCTTTCAACAAGTTCAGTCGTTACTGAATCGATTGCAATACCTGCTTTCACTTCGCCAACCGACTCTACCCAGGATATGATTTCTATACCCTGTTTTGCCAAAACAATTTGCGCGATAGCACCTGCAGCAACATTTGCAGCAGTCGTTCTGGCAGAGCTTCGACCACCACCGGCCACATCTCGAATTCCATATTTTTGTTGATAAGTAAAATCAGCATGACTCGGTCGGTAAAGCTTTGCAAACTCTGAATAATCCTTAGATTTCTGATTACTGTTTTCTATTAACAAGCTAATCGCTGTCCCGGTCGTTTTTCCATCTACTGTACCTGACAAAATTTTAACTTTATCAGCTTCATTTCTCTGTGTTACCAGATGACTTTGTCCTGGACGCCTTTTGTCCAGATAAGGTTGAATATCATCTTCGCAAAGTTCAATCCCTGGAGGACAGCCTTCAATAACACAACCAACAGCTGGTCCATGAGACTCGCCCCAATTAGTGATTCTAAAAATTTTTCCCAGGCTATCACCAGCCATAATTAAACCCTTTATCAAGTTTCACAAGTATTAATTTAAATTGCAGAATAAAAATAATACTCTGGTTGTTCTGTCTAGTTTTAACTACTAGTTTCTAATCTCGTGCGCTGCGGCAAGCATTTCACTGCTCTCTTTCATAAACTGACTTGCATAACGACCAAACCATTCACGTGTTGCAAGAAACACGCGCTTAAATTCTTTCCTATCGTTTTGCTCGATCAACTCCAATAGCTGGCGGAATATATCGAGGTAACGCTTCATCATTTTAACATTTTCCAGATTGGCAAAAATAATTTCGGTATATAACTCTGGCGCTTGAGCAAAAAGTCGGCCAACCATGGCCAATTCAAGTCGGTAGATAGGAGAACTCAAAGCAAGTATCTCCTTAAGTTCGGGATTTTCATTCGCCAGGTGAGCTCCATAAGCTACTGTTGAAAAATGGCGCAACACCTGAACGAAGGCCATTATTGAATCGTGCTTCTTAGCCTCAACATTGACCAGCCGTGCTTTCATTTTGGCCAGGATATCGATAACCCACTGATATTTTTCCTGGCCTCTGCCATGACAAACAACAATAGTTTGATCTTCAAAATTCTGAATGTCCGGACCGAACATTGGATGTAACCCTAAAACGGGCCCATCGTGACGCGACATCATTTCTCGCAATGGACTTTGTTTAATACTGGTTATATCCGCAAGCGTACAAAAATCACTACGACCAAGTTTTTCGAGCAAACTGGCTGCACTATGGATAACCTCATTGGTCAGTTCAATAGGCACAGATATTAA
This sequence comes from Aliikangiella sp. G2MR2-5, assembly GCF_015687155.1. Lineage (GTDB taxonomy): Bacteria > Pseudomonadota > Gammaproteobacteria > Enterobacterales > Kangiellaceae > Aliikangiella. The sequence goes on from NZ_JADPQF010000001.1 coordinate 1,548,698, forward strand.
AACCAGTTCTGCTTCTCCCAGTATTTCTTCAGCATCAATCCAATCATCTTTTTCCAGAGTCGAAACATTATGACCACAAGCTTTGAATGCCTGCACAAATCGACTTCCTAACCGGCCTCCGCCACCGATGACAACAATTTTGCGAGGAATCAAACATGGCTCTACTTCCCTTTTATTGTTCGATAAAAGAAACGCCTTTCGTTCTTTCAAACGGTCAATGGCAGACTCAATCTCCTCTAAAGACAATTGTGCTATTGTATGGTTTTCCATCATCATTCTGTCTTATTTAACGCGATTTCAGCAATTAGAAATTGAACCTAGCCGGATATTTCCAGACTATTAACACCAATACTTTCCATTGCCTTCCAAAAGGTAGGAAAGGACTTGGCGACAACTTCGGCATTAAGGACTTCTATTTCAGGAATTTTTATCCCCAGCAAAGCCATACTCATCGCCATTCGATGGTCTTCGTGTGTCTCAATTTTTGCACCTTTAAGAAGCTCCGTCTCTCGGCCTAAACCTTCAATTTCCAGAAAATCCAAGCCTGAATTCACAGTTACACCGACTTTACGGAGTTCGGTGGCGGTATCCTCAATTCTGTTGGATTCTTTATAGGCCAGGTGCGCAATGTTGTTAATTCTTGTTTTTCCTTCAGCAAAACACGCCACTACCGCGAGAGTCTGAACCGCATCAGGCATCCCGCCCATATCGACTTCAACCCCATTCAAAACGCCGTTACTCTGAATAACCAGCGCATCATTGTTTTTGCTAACTTTTACTCCCATCTTCTCCAAAACCTGATAAAACCTGGCTTCTCCCTGTGTCGAATCAAAATCGAAATCCTTAATCTTTATTCTGCCGGAAGCAATTGCTGCCGCGCCCATAAAATAAGTTGAAGAAACGGGATCACAAGGAATATCGTAATCAATCCCCTGATACACCTGACCAGGTTTTACAATAAAACAATGACCCTCTTCTATGACCTCAACTCCCATTTTTGACATTAGCTGGATGGTCATATCGACATAGGCTCTGGAAACCAGCTCCCCTTCCAGCTCAATAATCAACCCATCTTTTAGAAAAGGAGCAACAATGAGTAAAGCACTTAAATATTGGCTACTTCTTGAGGCATCTAACCGACATTGTGCCCCTTTTAGCGAACCGGTAATAATGGCAGGCAGGCATTCATTCGGACTGTCTACATCAACGGATAAAGCCCTTAATGTCTCAAATAGCTCTTGCATTGGCCGAGTAGCCATTTTTTCTGAGCAATTAATAGTCACCGGTACTGTCTCTAAGGCGGCTATAGCAGCAACGAAGCGTGAAAAGGTTCCGCTATGGGCGGTATAGATAGTTGCAGCTTCAGCAAGCGCCTGACTTCTGGGTAGGACCTCAAGTCCTCCTTCAATCCTGTTAAATTGATAACCTAGTTGACCAAGCCCGTCGATGGCGTGATTAATATCATCGTTTTCAACCAGGTTTGTCAGTTGCGACCTTGAGCTTGCCAAAGCACACAATGGTACCAGGCGATTAGCCACATATTTGCTACCCGGCAGTTTAATTTGTGCGTCAATCTGGTTTGTTGGCTGTATAATTCTTTGCAATGCCTGCTTTCCGTTATTGCTAACATATAATCATCGATTAAACCTTGATGATCGGACAATGTAAATTCACTTTTAACTATATAACAATATTTTATATTCTAAATCTAATTTTTAGAACATTATTAAACTATTGAAAATCATAGTAAAAGTAATTTTATAATAACAGTCTTGCCAATCCAGAAGCATGTGTATTATCAATCCGGTAGCAACAATCCGTGTTGGCCTGAAGCCTAGAAAAACAATATATACCCCTATTGCCCAATAAGTGTGAAGTGGATGAAAATTTATGCTACAGCGCAGAGGATCATAAATCGGTGTCGCCAACAAGTGATCGAGGTCGACCAGCATTGTGGCGCACAGAATAAGCCAGTTTCTGAGCCAACGCTTCTTCCCAAACAAGGGTGAAATTAATGCAGGCAGAACAAAGTGTAACAGTATGTGGAGCACGAAAAAGTAATTTCCGTTTTATTAGTTCACCAGTTTACGACGAGATTTTTTTGCTCGCCAGGTGATGTTTGAATCTGGATAAATGATACCAAAATTAAGTCAGGAAGCCTAAGTCAGAGAAATAAGTTAAAATATCGCAACTGATAATAAGTCGTTGTTTAGAAACTATGCAATTTATTGAGCTGCCTTATATCCAGCCGGCAGAAAAATTAGAAAAACTCAAACCACTGTCACACCGACCCTGGTTTACCCTGCTTGATAGTGCCGGCCATGATCTGAATTACAACCGATATGACATAGTCGTATGCGAACCAACTCTGGGCATCAACTTTTCGAATGGAAAACTCTCAATCAACAATTTTGCCGACCATTCACTCCCTGAGATTAATGAAAACAAACCGCTGGAAAGTCTGAGAAAAATATTGTCTTTCTACCAGAAAAAATCCCACCAGCAGTCGAATGAGACTAATCTGAAGCTTCCTTTTAACGGCGGACTAGTAGGCTACATTAGTTATGATTTTGGGCGACATCTGGAAACGCTGCCTGATACAACCGATGATGCTATAGCCCTGCCATGGCTTAAAATGGGACTCTATCAATGGGTGCTAATAAATGACCACAAACAAAAAACCACTCGAGTTTACAATTTTGGTTTGAAACCTTCGCTATGGCAGCAAAATGTTGAATTAGTCAGACGCATTTACCATGCACAAACCGATAGTCAGCAGTCAGAGAACTTTTCGCTGGTTGGAGAGTGGGAAAGTAATACCTCCAAAACAGAGTACGCCGAAGCATTTAATAAAATCCAGAACTATATTCACGCCGGAGACTGTTATCAGGTTAATTATGCCCAACAGTTTTCATGCCGTTATCAGGGCAATAGCTATCAAGCCTATTGTAAGCTCTCGCTGGCAAATAAAGCCCCCTTTTCAGCTTATATGCAATGCGAAGAGCATCAGATACTCAGTTTATCTCCGGAACGATTTATTGAGTCGCATCAGGGCAAAGTTACCACTCAGCCGATTAAAGGCACTCGACCCCGCTCCGCCGATCCGGTGGAAGATAAGAAATTGGGAGAGGCATTAAAAAACAGTGAAAAAGACAAAGCAGAAAATCTGATGATTGTCGATCTGTTACGTAATGACCTAAGTCGAACCGCGGCAAAAGCAAGTGTAAAAGTAGGCGAACTCTTTGGCCACTATCGATTCGAATCAGTTCATCACTTAATTTCAACTATCGAATCAAAACTTGATGAGCGATTTGATAACTTTGATCTTTTAGCCACAACTCTGCCTGGAGGCTCGATTACCGGCGCCCCTAAAATCAGAGCAATGGAAATCATTGAGGAACTGGAAAAGTGCAAACGCAATTTATACTGCGGCGTCATTGGTTATCTCGATTTTAACGGCAATATGGACACCAATATCTGTATACGCACGTTAATAGCAAAAAACAATCAACTCTATTGCTGGGCTGGCGGCGGACTAGTCGCCGACTCTGAAATGGAAGTAGAATATCAGGAAACCTTTGATAAGTTGGCTAAAATTCTTCCAGTGCTTGCAAAGAGCGAATAAGAGCCCGAGAGCACTTTGAATTTTTCCTCAACCCGGAATAAAGTGTTACCAATGATAGATACGATTAAACAACATCTCATTCCTTTAGACGAACAACCTGATATAAAGGATTCTTTAAAGTGCGCCGCTGTTTTGTTACCCCTGGTGTTTAACAGACAAGACGATTTATGGGAGGTTATTCTTACTCGGCGTGCGGAGCACTTGAAGCACCACCCGGGTCAAATCAGTTTTCCCGGCGGTGGATATGAGGACAAGGACGACTCGCTATCTGAAACAGCAACCCGGGAAACTTATGAAGAGATAGGAATCCCTGACAATAAAATACAGCTTATCGGCAGGCTCCCTCAACAACAAACAGTCTCTCAGTATAATGTCACCCCTTACGTAGGCATCGTAGATTCAGATTATAAATTGACAATTGATCGAAACGAGGTAGAAGAAGTCTTTACCGCACCTCTGACCTTTGTAACTGATCAGACCAATCAGGAAAAAGTCACCGAAACCATCAATGGGCACCAATATAGCTTCTACGTTATTCGATATAAGCATTATAATATCTGGGGCGCGACTGCTAGAATTCTGGTCAATTTTACCCGCCGTATCAGCCGGTAAAGCACAACTTGAAAATCAGTCGGACTCGACAGAGCCCTGAATCATGGCTCTTGTATATTAGTCTCGAATTTAGCATTTAACTCACTACAATAAACCGAGGTATCGCTTGGCTGTTTCTGTTTTCGATTTATTTACTGTTGGCATAGGTCCAAGTAGCTCACACACTGTAGGCCCGATGCGTGCGGCCAAAAAATTCATTCAACAGGTTTTAACTCTGGAGACTCCACCGCACCGTATTTTATCAGAGCTGTATGGGTCGCTGGGTCATACCGGTAAAGGCCATGGTAGCGATGTTGCAGTACTACTGGGTCTTGAAGGTGAGCGTCCTCATCTGGTGGATACAGACTCTGTCGCAGAAAGAATGGATACCATTCGTCGCCAGGGAGTACTCAAACTCAATGGTAAACTGGCTATCCGCTACGATGACAAATCTGACCTGATTTTTCATCGTAAAAAAACACTACCTGGCCATGCAAACGGTATGATGTTCACGGCTTTTGACGAATCAGGAAACCTGCTTCTACAGAAAATTTATTATTCTGTTGGTGGTGGCTTCGTCATTGGAGAAGATACAGATACACAACCAATCAAAGATCTCCATCTTAAGCTTCCGTACGATTTTCAAACTGGAGAACAACTGCTGCAAATGACAAAAGAGAGTGGCCTGAGCATTAGTAGTTTGATGATGGAAAATGAAAAAGCCTGGCGCACACGAGAAGAAATCATGCAGGGACTAGACGGTATCTGGCAGACAATGAACGACTGCATAGAGAAAGGCATGAGAGTTGAAGGAATTCTTCCTGGCGGTTTAAAGGTTAAACGCCGTGCCCCGGCTTTACACAAGAAACTGCTTTCGCGCGCCGAAAACGCTGACCCGCTTTCAGCAATGGACTGGGTTAATCTGTATGCTTTGTCAGTAAACGAAGAGAACGCTGCAGGCGGTCGAGTTGTAACAGCCCCTACAAATGGAGCAGCCGGCATTATCCCTGCGGTAATTAAATACTACCAACACTTCTACAAGCCACAGAGCCAGGAAACCACACAGAGATTTTTGTTAGCCGCGGCTGCAATTGGTATTCTGTATAAAATCAATGCTTCTATCTCCGGTGCAGAAGTTGGCTGTCAGGGTGAAGTCGGTGTTGCCTGCTCAATGGCCGCGGCAGGACTAGCGGAAGCACTTGGCGGTTCACCGGCGCAAGTCGAATGTGCAGCAGAAATTGGTATGGAGCATAATCTGGGGTTAACTTGCGACCCGGTAGGTGGACTGGTTCAAGTTCCGTGTATAGAACGTAATGCGATGGGTGCAGTTAAAGCGATTAATGCCGCTCGTCTGGCTTTACAGGGCGACGGCGACCAAAAGGTATCACTCGACAAAGTCATTAAGACGATGCGCGAAACAGGCGCAGACATGAAAACCAAATATAAAGAAACTGCTCGTGGAGGGCTGGCTGTTAATATAATTGAATGTTAGTTCGAACAGAAACATTCTCTTCTATTAAAAATATCGGGTTTCACCTTGAAACATCGGGCTCCGTTTACACGGAGCCTTTTTCTTCAAACAGAGGAAGATAAAACTCGAAACCTTGTTCTTCGCGCCATTCTAATCTTCCCTTCATTTGCTCTACAAAACCTTTGATAAATGCGAGACCCACATCTTTACTGCCCAAAAGCATGCGACTGGAATAAAAAGGCTCAAACAGTTTCGTTTTCTGCTCTTCGTTAAAACTGACGCCTGCTGATTCCAGCTGCAAATAAAAATGCTTTTCTTCTTGTGTTAGGCGGAAACACAACTGGCACTCCGGACTAAACGCTCGACAAAATCGACACAACGATTCCAGACAATACCAGAACCATTGCACATCAGATGCTACTTCAGCTTTGGAAAGCTCAGTTTCAAAACTGAACCCATTCCCATTGGCAATTTCTTTCAGAATGGGTACCAGATCTACCGGTTTAAATTGTGCCTGTAGACGAGAAATCATCGATAATAGCTGTTTGCCAAATACCACCGCTTCTTTCCCGGAGGCTAGCGACAGCTCCAATCTGTCTTTCACCTCTTCGTTTTCAACTTCCATTAATGACAGCTCGGTAAATCCCATCATCCCGGCAAGGTAGTTATTGTATGAGTGCACCAGAAGGCCGATAGTATCTTTATCCATCTTTATTTCTCACCGCTTTACCCAATGAATCTACTAACTATATATCAGACACAAAAAAGCGGGAATAATATCCCGCTTTTTAAAATAGTATTTGCTAGTAGAACCTACTTTATAACCATTACATCTGAAGCAACACTATGCAATACATTTTCAGCAGTGTTACCGAGCAAACGTCCACGCAAACTGGTGCGAGTCTTATTGCCGATAACAACAACGTCAGCATCAATATTCTGGCTAATACGACAAATCTCTTTCGCCGGCTTACCTGAAACCAGATGAAGTTTGCTTCGATCAAGACCGGCTTCTTCAACCAGCTTCCTAATCATTGGATCCAAAGTAGACTTCATTCTTTCTTCGTAAGTTTTAGGATCAATCAGATCGAGATCCGCCAATGCCTTTGGCACTGCAATCGAATAGCAAGCGTGAACAACACTATTTGTCGCATTAGCTAACTTGATAGATTGACGCAAAATATCCTCATTCAAATCCAGAGTTCGCTTACTTGTAGAACCCAGGTCGAGTGCTGCCAGTATTACGCCCCCTTCTTTCCATGGATTATCTCCCACAATCATTACCGGTTCAGGGCATTGTCTCATTAGCTGCCAGTCGGAAGGCGTATACAGGAAAGTTTCTGATCGATGACCGGATTTAAATACCATATCAAAAGCTTTTTGATCACAACGGGAGATTACCCAGGATTCAAATGACTTTTCCCAAACTACATCAACATGAACATGAACATTGCCTATATCAACGCCTTTCAGAAAGTTGTCTATCTCTTCCTGTTTCTTATCGATATAAGAATGGTGAACTTTACGCTTTTCTTCATGAGATAGAATCTCTGAACTATCTACACCTGGCGCATGAACAAAACCGACAAATTCAATCTTCGCACCGGTATTTTCTGCGATCTCCAGAGCATGGAAAAAGGCAGACTGCTTTCCACCTTCCTTATCGGCAATAACAAGTAATTCGCGCATTTCTGACTCCAAGAAATTTTATGGCCTTTTATATTCAAGCCATTCTAGCAACATTTCTTGACTAAATCATGATCCAATTCAAGAATTTTCTCTTATTTTTTAATAACTTTGAGCTAGTCGACTAATAAAAATAAGTAATGGAAAGCTGCCATTTTCGATACCAAATAGTCTATACTCTAGACAATATCGACCAGGGTAAGCACAATAGACCACTTGTGCTCTGGCGCATTCGGTATTTGGGGATTTTATTGAAGTCAGTAAACTAGGAGTTTTATGACTCAAGTAGCATTAAAAAAACAATTATTATTGGTCAATTCCAATGAGGAAAGACTTCAAGTACTCAAAGAACTGCTTAAATCGGAAACTGATTACCAAATATTAACAGCCACTACCGCACAAAAAGCAGTTGACTGGCTAAAATCGGAACAGATCAATTTAATTATCAGTAATATCAAGTTACCAGACCTTGACGGCTGGCGACTGGCCAGACTCGTCCGCTCAGGCGTTTTGAGATGTGAAGCAACCACCCCTTTTATTATTGTCGCCAATACCTGGTGTGAGCATATAGCCAACACTACCGCACGCGAGTTCGATATCAATGCATTAACAGCCTACGATCAAAGAAACGAATTGCCACAGCTAATTACACTCGTTGAGCAAAAAACAAACAGCACCAATCAGAAGCAAAAGTTACTCGTTATAGAAGACAATCCCGATACACGTCATTTAGTCTCTCGCATTCTGGGAAATCGATTCGAAATTGTCGGCGCAGAAGACGGTACCTCGGGTTTAGCACTTTGGTCAGAATCTGAATTTGCACTGGTACTACTCGATGTTATGTTACCCGGAATGACCGGCAATGAAATACTCAGAAAAATAATGGCTGAGAAGCCAGGTCAATCGGTCGTAATTATGACAGCAAATCATCATGCAGAACTGGCTGAAGAGTTGATGCTGGCCGGCGCCGCGGACTTTGTTACTAAGCCATTCAGAGCTGAACAACTGCGCCAGGTATGCGAAACAGCTGCCAGAAGAGAAGATTTCATGATAAGCAACGAGCAGTTTGCCGATAAAGTCGACTCGCTGAATAAGAGCCGTAAAGAGTATAAAAGAATACTGGATGCTCATCAGCACCTCCTGGACCAGCTTGGTAGCGTGGTAATAGAACTAAACGCTAACGGAGATATCTGCTTTCTAAATAAAGCCTGGGAAAAGCTAACCGGGTATGCGATAGATGAGAGCCAGCAAAAATCCTTACTTGATTTCATCGAAAAGCCGCTTAATCCTGGAGTCTACATTTCCGACGAATTAAACGGTCTTTTGTCCGGAAGTGTTAAATCTCACCGCTTTGAGTTTCGACTAAAAAATAAATTCAACGAGGAACTATGGGTAGAAGCGCGCCTTGAAATATCTCCTTCTCAAGATCATAAAAGCCGTAGCATTTCTGGAACTATTGATAATGTTACTGATCGTAAAAAAGCGCAAAGGGATCTTGAATATTTGGCAATGCATGATGCTTTAACTGGCCTGTTTAACCGCCACTATTTCGAGACAGAGCTGAAACACTTTTCAGCAATGGCAGTACGAGGAAATGGACCTCACTCTTTACTCTATATTGACCTTGACCACTTCAAAGTGATCAATGACACACTCGGACATCATCAGGGTGACGCTGTTTTAAGAAACATTGCTGAACTGATTTCCGGCCGTTTAAGAGAGTCCGATATTTTTTCTCGCATTGGCGGAGATGAGTTCGCATTGTTGCTACCTAATACCGAGCAGGAAACAGCCCTGTCTATTGCTGAAGACATTTGTCAGTTACTCGATCAATACAAATGCCAGGTCGAAGGAGAAATATTCAAGATCAGTGGTTCTATCGGTATTTCGCAAATTACCGGAGAAGAAATCAACGCTGATGAATATATGAAACAAGCAGATATTGCACTTTATGCTGCAAAAAGACAGGGACGAAATCTTGCACATATCTATGATATCAATGATGAGCACAGTGCGGCTTTAAAAGCGAGCCTGGAATGGGCGAGAAAATTACACCAGGCGGTTGCCGACGATAACCTCGAACTATTTTTTCAACCGGTCATCGATATTAAAACCAGAGAAACGGTTTATTATGAGGCTTTGGTTCGATTAAGAATTGAAAATCGTATTGTTTCACCCGGAGAGTTCATTCCTGCCCTTGAGCGAGAGGGAGATATGAGTTTGCTTGACCGACAAGTTGTGAGCAAAGCCATAAAATATTTAAAGGACTACCCTGCCTTGAACAGGATTGCAGTGAATTTGTCAGCTCAGGGTTTTAGTGATGATCGTTTAGTCCCTTTGGTAAAAGATAAGCTTCAACAATACGGAGTAGATGGACGACAAATTATTTTTGAGCTAACCGAGAGCGCGAGTCTTTCCAATATCTCAGCGACCCGACGCATTGTCTCCCGAATCGAGGAGCTCGGTTGTGAATTTTCCATCGATGATTTTGGTACAGGCTTCAGTACATTCAACTACTTAAAAGAATTACCGGCCCGCTCGGTAAAAATTGACGGCTCTTTCGTGGTCGATCTGGTGGATAACCCAGTTGATCAGGCTCTGGTAAAAGCGATTTATGAAGTTGCTACTGCACTTAAGAAAAAAACCGTTGCTGAATTTGTAGAGAACGAAGAAACTTTATTATTGCTACAAGAGATCGGGGTATCTTACGCTCAAGGGTATCATATCGATAAACCGAAACCGGTCTCCGAAATATTCTAACGCGTTAATGCTAAATATCGGTTTTTCATTCTTTTAAATAATTTTTTATCTTAAACATTGATTAATATTTGAACTACACTTATACGATATGAGATTATAAGCGCCCGTTTAATCTCCTTATGATATAAAAATAAGAATAACGAGCGTTATGAGGTAGTTCATGTCAGTTAGAAAAGTATCAGAAATCCATCCTGGAGTTTCAAATCAGAGTAGTCCCTGCCGTGACAACAGCGACCTGATTATCGACTACCTTAAAGCCCTTGATATCGATTATATTTTTGGCGTTCCGGGAGGAGCGATAGAGCCGCTGTTTAATTCAATTTCCAGAAACATGGCTAACGGCGGACCTGAAATAGTCGTCGCCAGACATGAAGCTGGCGCCGCTTTTATGGCTGAGGGCTACGCCCGTGAAACTGGAAAGACCGGTGTGTGTATTGCTACGACAGGACCTGGTGCGACAAACCTGTTGACCGGTGTCGCTTCCGCCTACGCCGATAATATTCCGATGCTTGTTATTACCGCCCAAACTCCACTGCCCAAGTTTGGGCGTAATGCGCTTCAGGAGTCGTCTTGTACCGCAATTGATACCGTCGGGATTTTTCGACATTGCACCCGTTATAACACGCTGATCTCGCATTCTGATCAACTAAACACCAAACTAATCAGTGCGTTAATGCATGTAAAACAAGTGCCTGCGGGTCCGGCCCATATCAGTATCCCTTCCGATATTCTCAGACAACCGGTTTGCTCGTCCACAAAAGTCAAGGCTGACCGCCTGAAGCAGGAGTTTGTTCTCACTGACAACAATGCTGTTGAGCAGTTAACGGATATGCTTTCAAGTGCATGGCGCGTTGGATTATTTCTGGGAAAAGGCTGTGGCTCAGCGATTAATGAAATTATGGAGTTTGCGGAATTAACTCGCTCTCCGATTATGACCGGCCCAGCCGGTAAACGTTGGATTAACGGTTTTCATCCACTTTACCGGGGAGTGTTTGGGTTTGCCGGTCATCAAAGTGCAGATATGACTATGGAAGATGACACTATCGACCTTTTATTGGCTGTCGGTACGCCAATGACGGAACTAGGTACGGGTGGATGGCAGGGGTCTCTTTTAAGTGATCGATTAGTACACATTGATTCAACTATTGAGCATTTCTCTCGCTCTCCGATGGCTCAGCTTCATGTATGTGGTGATATCAAAGGAGTTTTTAACCAACTAAACGTGAACGTCAGACTAGGCAAAAAATGGGGACGAACCTGGGATGCTGTCGACCCGGTTAAACAGAATTTTCTTGATCACCACACCCCGAGCACAGATCATGGTTACCAGATTCGACTTAGAGATCCTGAGAAATGTCATTCAGATGAAGTTCCTCTGAAGCCGCAAAGAGTTGCCACAGAGTTTGCGAAGCTTATCCCCTCCTCTTTTAGAATTCATCTTGATGCAGGAAACGTCTGGTCCTGGTTCACTCATTATTTCCATCGCGCAAGCGCTAAAGGTCACTATCATATTGCCATGGGATTCGGTTCAATGGGTTGGGCGATTGGCGCCTCAGTTGGAACTGCGATTGCCAGCAAAGAACCAAGTGTGTGTATTACCGGAGACGGTAGTTATTTAATGGCCGGGCAGGAAATCACTACCGCACTTCAGCATAACCTGCCAGTCATCATGGTTATTTTTAATGATTCATCTCTTGGCATGGTAAAACATGGTCAAAGACTCGGTGGTGCTGAAGAAGTCGGATTTGAACTACCTAAAATAGACTTTGCCAAAATGGCTGAATCAATGGGGATTGAAGGTATCCGGGTTGAAACGCCTGAAGACTTGCTGGCGATAGACTGGACCAGGCTAGGAAATAAGAAAGGTCCAACAATGATTGATATCATCGTTGACGGAGAAGAAATGCCTCCGATGGGGCAAAGAGTTAAAGGGCTGGCTGATCAGTCGGCTACGCCGGGAGGGTAGTATTAATACAATTTATAACTTATTCAATTGAGCGCTTTGGCTTTCCTATATACTCAATATCACCACAAGCAATTGGTAGAAAAGCCCCCTGTGATTGATGTGAGGAGTCGAGATAACATGCTAAAACACCACTGTTAACGACGATTGTAAAAATTGAATACGCTTCTTCTGGAGATATTCCTTGATCCGCTAAAAACGCACTCACGTATCCATTTATATTCATTCCTTCATTAAAATCTCGAATAAGGATCTCTTCTATTTCATAAGCGGCTTCCATATGCTCGCCAAAATCAAAACCTAATGATTTTGTAAAAGGCTCCATGGCAATTATACGTTCGTCTCCCTTTGTTATTGGCCTAGCATACCCCATAAACTGAGGTTTACCTCGAGTCTTTTTTAGCTCCAATTTTACAAAAGATTCTATGTCTTCGCTTTTAGTCTTGAACTCCACAGCTCTTTTAATAAAATCTACTCCTTCCAATATTGGTCGAGAGCCATAAGTTCTAGAATCTGCTGCGAGTATTCCTGCACAAGTAGACGCAACTATGCTATTTCGATAACTCCCCCCAAGAGCTCCGATGTGATTACACCAAATACGAGGATCAGGCCAGCTTAAACAGATGAAAACAGCTTCGAACCACTTTGCTAAATTTTCACTTACCAATTTTCCTGTAGCGTTAAGAATTAAAACTTGCATGTATGATTTCTTACCTACTAAATCATCCATCATGGAGAAGCCGTGACAAAATACTCCTTCACCTATTTTCCAACCACCGGTGTGACTAACGATTTTGTTTTTCCGCTCTTGCCAATATTGAAATTTATTTGTCATTGATAATCTCGTAATTTGCATCTGGGACAAATGGCATTGAAGAAAGAGGTTTTGACGCATATTCCATCCCATGCGCAAGTATACCTGGAGCTGAAATCAACTGGTGAATTACACTGCCATATTTATAATTAATTCCCAAATCTAAAAGTATACTAGAAACTAAACCTGAACGAAGAATACCCGCATTTACCCCTTTTAACCTATCCGATAATTCTAAAGACCAAGATAAAAATTTTAAATCATTTATATCTTCGATTATTTTCTTTCCAATCGAAACACTCATCTCATCAATAGAGTTATAGATTCTCCCGAAGCCTGGAATAATGTGTATCTCTAATTCTTCAGTGTTAGAGTCAGAGTTGATTTCTACTGCAACGTCTCTTGGTTCAACTCTAGAAAGCTTTCTAATACTTTGCATAACTTGAGAAGTGAGCCCAGCTCCTTGATGCTCACAAGAAAAAGCAGAAAGCCCTATAGGTAATATATGTAATGGATCTGTTTTTCCTACTCCAGCACAAATAGCAGCTCTGGCCCCTGGATTTCTTAAGCCTTGATTCATACATGAAATTAATAAATAGTTAAATAGTTTCTTTTGCTTTTCATTAGGAAGATCCCCTAAAAATAGTAGAAATAACATGTCTGTACTATCTTTTTTCTCCATTAACTCTGTAATATCATACCCATGACAATATTGCCTGGATGCCACAAAAGGGTTGTCTTTAGATGGCTCTTCCATAAAGATTTTTGTAGAAAAACGGCTTGCAAACTCTTCAGCCCTTTTTTCGACATTTAGATGCTTTTTAGAACCCATTAATATTTATACCTCAACTCAAGCCAGACACTACGACCCTCTTTAAGAAAATCATTAGGAATTAATCCATCGCTTGGATCGTAAGCGTCTTCATCTAGGACATTTTTAGATTTCAAAGCAACTTCTATTCCTTCACGACCAGTCAAATATGTTAAGCCCAGATCTATCATAGTATAATCATCCACCGCGGCTCTAACGTCACCTTCTCGTCGCTTTCTATCCATCACCCTATTAATTGTTGAATTCAAAACCAAAGAGTCTGAAGCTTTCCAATCAATTTTGACAAACAACTGTCTTCCTGGCGCTTCAGATATTTCTGAATTGGTATCGCTATCTTCAGAATTTTGCATCGAATAGTTCGCGTTAAGTTTCAAAGATTCACTTAGCTTCCACTTGGCCTCTAACTCAATACCATATCCATCTTGAGCTCTCGCATTTTGGGCAATACTATTTCCTGTACCGTCTGGAATAAACTCGATTAATCCTTCAGCTTTATAGCTGAAAAGATTTAATATATAGCTGCTATCTCCAGAAGAACGATAATCAAAAACAAGTTCAAGAGTATCAATTGTTTCAGGATTAAGTCCCGCGTTACCTATAGAAACCGGATTGTTTTTTATATATAACTCTTGAAATGAAGGTGCTCTAAACGCACTACCATAAAGTAGTTTTGTAGTTAAGTTTAAATTTGTCGCCCATACTAATGATGCTCTTGGATTAAACGTCGAGCCAAAATCGCTATAATCATCGTAACGAGCGCCTAAAGTCAGACTCCAATCAGGAGCAACTTGCCATTCATCCTGAACAGATAAGAACCAAATATCCCTTTCCACATCTTCCACAAAAACAAAAGGCGTATTTGAAACATCAACTAATTCACCAGAGACAACCAATTCAGTTCCATTTAAAACACCCGGCCCAAAATTTTTGAACTCGCTTGTATCCAAGCTTTGATTATTTGCTCCTAAATTTATTCTTAATTTATGTTGCTCAAGATTGTTGGTCGTCAAAGTAAACTCTAATCTCGACGCCTCATCTATTCCTTTAGGATTTCCTATATAACCTTCACTAAATAGACTAACACCTACCGGAGCTGTAAGATTTAAGTTTCCATCCCCACCAATTGGGAGTACTGCTCCAGCAGGAAACAAAACAAATTTACTATCGTCATCCAAATATTTATAGCTAAAAGATAACTCTGAATCCCAACCGTCAAACCAGCTTTCACTTTTATAACTAATATCCAGAATGGATTGGGAGGCATTTTGGAAACCTACAGGATCGATCGTTTGTGCGCCGCCAGAGCCTATTCCTACTTTATCTTGATTCCAGAACCAAAAATCAATATCAAAATTTTCATTATTAAAATTAGCATGCATATTTTGAACAGAGTCATTTGTTCTCAGATAACTGGGAGTTAAAGATGCACTGGTCATAAATATGGAATCAAATATTGTTTGCAGGTCTGAGTCTGCGATCCTGCTTTCATCTCCATCCGTTTCATATGTTTCTAGCGATAACGATACGTTCCAACTATTCAGCTTTAAAAATTTTTGATACCAAAGCTCATGAGTACCGAAACTTCCTATTAGACCACCTATACTTCTTTCACTATTTTCATCTTTCTTAGCAATAATATTAATCACGCCTGCATAAGCATCAGCACCATAAACAGCAGAGCCTGGTCCTCGTATAACTTCAATCCTTTCTATACTTTCGACAGGCATAGTGAACAGTGTAGGCTTACCTCCCGTAGCCAGATGTTGAAATGGTAACCCGTTGAATAGTAATAAAACTTGAGGATTTAATCCTGTATGAATTCCCCTTACTGAGTATACGGGAGACATGCGAGATAATGAGGAAGGCGCAACATGAATACCCGGAACAGACTCCAAAACCCCCTTTAAATTTCTAGCACCTAGCTGCCTAATTTCTTCATATGTTATTACCGATGCCACAGACGGGGCTTTTCTTATTGGCTGTTTACTCCCTGTCGCTATACTTACAAACTCTTCGTCACCGTAAAAGTCTCCCAGACTTTCATCAAACTCCTCTTCTTGACCATGAACAGCCATTATTCCTGATAAAGCCAGAGAAATTGAGAGCGCAACGAATTTCAAGCGATAAGACATTTAAACCACCTTCTTATAATCTTTTTTACTGCGGTTAATAATTAAATAGCGACTTAGTTCGAATTATTTTAATAGAGTCTAGTTTAAATCAAAATATTCTCAAGCAATAACGACGAATATTCTTAAAAAAATCAGTTAATTAGCAAGATTTGATGTACAAATTACTGCGCTGAAACGGTTAAAACCTGACCTTCTAACTGTAGAGGAATGGAAACTCTAAATGCGGTACCAACACCCTCCTCACTTTCAACGGTAATCTCTGCCCCCATCATTTCACAGAAATTCTGTGTAATCGCCATCCCAAGACCCGTGCCTTCAAACTTACGTGACTGGCTGCCATCAACCTGAGTGAATTGCTCGAATATGTAACTCAATTTATCTTTTGGAATTCCAATCCCTGTATCCTCAACAGAAAAACGTAATGCCTTATCATCGTTCTCTATTTTAAAAGTGATTGTGCCATGCTTGGTAAACTTGCAGGCATTACTTAAAAGGTTGAGAAATACCTGCATCAGCTTCTGACGATCAATATTCAATGATTCCGCCAACTCTCCCTTCTCCAAAACCAACTTATTGTCATTGGCATTGGCCATAGGAGTCACAGTTTCAATTGTATCACTGACAAGATAATGCATGCTGACCGACTGAATATAGAGGTCCATTTTTCCCGCTTCTATTTTTGCGATATCAAGAATATTATTGATTAATCCAAGTAAAATATGAGCGCTACGAATTGCTTTCGTTAAGTCTTCTACCTGTGCGTCCAAACATTCAAGCATTAAGTCTTCTCGCACCAGATCAACATAGCCAATAATTGCCTGCAGTGGTGTTCTTAACTCATGGCTAATGTTTGCTAAAAACTCGGATTTGTGTCTACTCGCGGTTAAAGCCGTATCTCGTGCCGCTTTTAACTCCTGAGTTCTAATTTCTACTTCCGACTCCAGATTCGCTCGATGTTTCTCCAGTTCCGCCCTCTGCTTTGCCAGACGACTCATCATTTGATTGTATACTGCCGCAATTCTTCTGATTTCCTTGGCGCCAGAGACTTCCGCAAAAAGATAATCTCCGGAATCGCCTGCATTTTTCATTGTTGTCGAAAGATTCGATAGTGGCGCCATTAAACGATTAATGCCCCAGCTCATCAAACCAACCAGAACTGCGGTAATAAGCGCACCAATCAGAATATTATTGATAAATATGGAACGTTGAATTTGAGCGAGTGCACTCTTGTCGTAATTTAGAAGAACATAACCAAGATACTGGACAGAGCGCTGCACTTCATCCGGCTCAAAAAATGCCTCATCATCAACTTCTTCTTCAAACAAGACCGGCGCAGCAAACACCCAGTATTCAGAAAACTCATTGACAAGAATGGGTTGTTGTAACTCACTCTCTAGTTGTTCTTCTATTTCGGAACCGCCTTTTTTGCTGACGGCCAACAAAGGTTGATTACTTTGTCCATATATAGCAACAGCATCTACTGACTCAAAACCTAACGCGGTATCAACTGCCTCTTTCGCGTTTTCCTGACTGCCTGTCAACAAGCCGACTACCGACTGTTGTGCAAAGCTATTCGCTATCTGCAGACCCGTTTTGATTGCTTCTTCTCTTACATTCTTGCTCGTTTGCCACGCGGTTACTATTGAAGTCGATAAAGAAAGTAAAACGACCCCAAAAACAAAGAAACTGATAAGCTGTTTCTTTAGCGCTGATTCAGATTTAAAAGTAATATTCCTGACGACCATCGCTTACTCCGGAAACGTTACTTTAAATGTATCGAGCTGCTCGTCTGAATACTTCAACCCTAAGTGGGCTGCGGTTCTCAAATTGACAGCAAGTTGAAGCGATTTAAGCGCTGCGAACTTTTCCTGCGTAGACTGGTCGGCTAACTCGTTCACCATAATCGCGAGCCGACTGCCCAATGCAACATTATCAGGATAAGTTGAAAAAAGAGCACCGCGCTTGGCATGCGAAGGTTTTGAGGAAAAGACAGGAACTTCCTTGGACCAGGCTTTTTCAAGTATCAAAGGTAATGTGACCTTGTCATGAGAAGACACTTTATCGAGTGGCAACCAAATCGCATCAACATTTGAGATATCTGAATCAAAAAGCTGATTGTAGAATGCAATTGCATCTCCCGTGCTTTCGACCTGCTTCGCATTTAATTCCAGTTTATGCTCGATAGCAGCCTGTTTCGCTAATTCGATCAGCCACTCATTTCTTTGACTATAGGCAACATGAATTCTGGCGACCTCTGGTGCTACTTGTTTTAGATAATAAAATAAACTTCCCGGATCGGATATCAAACTGATCCCGGATATTCCGTTTGGGTGTATTGGAAGTGCTCCGGAAACGACGGTAATATCAGCAGGAAGCTTCTTCGCCAGCTGATACCCAGCTCTTCCCAAAACGATAACTTTTTTTATTCCCTGGACTTCGAGCTTTTGAGTAATTTCAGAAACATCAAACTCTTTTGGTAAGACATTTTCGATCACCTCAGTCCCCGCTGAAGTTTTAACTCCTTGCAGAATCTCCTGGTAAATAGTTTTATAGGGTTCACGAACTTCAGGATAGAAAACGGCGACTTTGCTTTTCTGATTGGCATGAAGAATAGAGACGGGTGAAAGACTTCCGCTGAGCAGAATAAAAATGGTTATTATTATGCGAGTAATTGTTCCCAAATAATATTGACCCGGAAAAGCTTCAATCTTGAGTATACATCTTTTTGCAAGTTTTTTACCAAGATTGAAAGCAAGTAGTAAAAGCCAACAGCGGCAAGCGACCCAGAATCCCAAGCCGCCTACTCATTGTCTAATTATTAATCTGGCGATCAGTGCTAATGATTAGCTTCCTTTGAAATTTGGTTCACGTTTTTCAATGAATGCCGCCACGCCTTCACGATAATCATGACTACGACCAAGATGTTGCATTGCAAGACGTTCTTTCTCTAATTGATCGTTCAGACTGAAATCAAAAGCATTGTGAACCAGTGATTTAATGTTGGCCAATGCTTCAGTAGGTTGAGTTGCCAGATAATCAGCCATTTTTTGTGCTTCTTCAAGAAATGCCTCGTCATCAGCAACCTGATATATCAATCCCCATTGCTCGGCTTGTTCCGCTTTAACTTTATTTCCCAGCATTGCCATAGCTTTTGCTCTGGGAAGACCTATTGCTCGAGCAAAGTGCCATGAGCTACCTGAATCAGGGATTAATCCCACCTTGGCAAATGAAAGGATAAAACTTGAGGAACGCGCAGCTATAGTAATATCACACGCCATAACAAGGCTTGCACCGGCGCCAGCAGCTACACCATTTAAAGCACAGATAACCGGCATTTTTAAGTTGGTGATTCTACGAATTAACGGGTTATAGTACTTCTCAACCGACATTCCGAGATCAGGTGCCTTTTGATCGGCACTCACAGCTCTATCGTTCAAATCTTGACCAGCACAAAAACCTCTTCCTGCTCCTGTAATCAACAAACAACGAGTTTCGCCATCCGTTGCAATATCATCTAACGCAACCTGCAATTCTTCATGCATTTCTACATTAAAGCTATTTAAGCGATCTGGTCGATTTAAAGTCAGTTTGGCAACGCCATTGTTTTTTTCTAACTCGATTGTTTGGTACATAGGAGAGCCTCGTTTATAATTCGTTTTCAATAATTCTTTTTCAGTAGGTGGTAGTTTCTCAATTACTACCTTGTTATGGGCGCTAGTATACCGTTTTTATATGGTTCGATAAATCGCCCATTGAATAATTAAGTTTTAATGGAAGTCGCCAATGCCAATCTATGCCATCGATAATTTTATCCCGGTTATTAAAGCCAATAGTTATGTTCATCCAAGTGCGGAAATTATCGGTGATGTTATCATCGAAGAAAACTGCTTTATCGGGCCCTGTGCAGTGTTAAGAGGCGATTTCGGACGTGTTCATATTTCCCATCACAGCAATGTTCAGGACAACTGTGTGCTTCATAGTTTTCCCGACAAAGATTGTTTTTTGGAGCCCTACAGCCATATTGGTCACGCTGCGGTATTACATGGTTGTCGTATTGGAGAAAATTCGCTAATAGGAATGAATGCAGTAGTAATGGATGATGCAGTGATCGGTAAAGAATCAATGGTCGCTGCCAGCTCCTTTGTCCGTGCAAAATTTGAATGCCCTCCTCGTTCCATGGTTATGGGGACACCCGCCAAAATAGCGCGAGAATTAAGTGAACAAGAAGTCACCTGGAAATCCAGAGGCACTCAGGAATACATCGAACTGACAAAGCGCGCTTTAAGCAGTATGCGAGTCATCGAACCGCTTTCAGAAGTTCAGGAAAACAGACCTCGATTTCAAGATTCAGAACACAAAACTAAGTCTTAAATGAGTGCGCAGCTCTTACTAGCTCTTTATACGAGCAATAATTACAGTCAGGGCTCCACTTTTGTTCGTATAACTTTTTGAGTTTGGAAGCGGTGATACTCACCGTCACCAGACTTTCTCCACTATCGTTAACAATTTCCTGGCTCGGCGAATTGTCGATCAAGCTTTGCAATTCGATCATCTCTCTTTCGGTTAATTCGATAAGAATTGACAAATCGGCTAAAGATAAATCCAATTTAATATCCTGTCCGTGAAAAAGAAAATCAAAAATATGTGGATAAGAATTTCCTGGTTAGCCAAAAGCTTTCATTAGTGAATGGCTTTCAGAATGGCAAAAAATTTTAGGTTAGCAAAAATACTTTCCACCACATAAGTCACTTGCTTTCTTCTTCCCTCTCGAAAAAGAGAGGGAAGTGAAAACAGCGTGCTTTTTAAGCGTCGGAGTTTTTACGCTCCACCAAAGTTAAAATGTCATAAATTGCTACCGGATCGTTATGCTGGTTCGTTACCTCAACAGCCCAGGCAACTACACCAGTATGGAACTTATCATCCGGCTTCTTGCCTTTATTGATTTTACGCTTACATGTGAGTTTTACCTGAATCGTATCACCTATTGCCACTGGCTCAACAAAACGCAAGTTATCAATACCATAATTGGCAATTACCGGCCCTACACCAGGGTCAACAAACATGCCTGCTGCCGCAGAAATCACAAAGTAACCGTGTGCAACACGTTTTTCAAAGAATGAATCTTTAGCTGCAACTTCATCAAAATGTGCGTAGAAATGATCGCCGGAGATGCAGCCGAAATTAACAATATCAGCTTCGGTTACCGTACGACGATGTGTCGTTAATGACTCTCCAATTTCAAGCTCTTCAAAATACTTTCTAAATGGATGAACAGGATCATTCTTTACTTGTGCTCCCGGCGCGTATTGATTGGTAATTGCCATAATAGAAGTAGGTGAACCTTGAATTGCGGTTCGCTGCATATAGTGCTTAATAGCTCTTGCGCCACCTAACTCTTCACCACCTCCGGCCCGGCCTGGTCCACCATGAACAAGTGGAGCCAAAGGAGAACCATGTCCAGTCGATTCTTTTGCGCATTCAGCATCAATTACCAGCATTCTCCCGTGGTGAGAAGCCGTACCCAAAATAATGTCACGCGCGTTTTCTCTACTTCTGGTAAATACCGATCCGGCGAGCGATCCTTTACCCATTTTCGCCAGCAGAATTGCATCATCCAGATTGTCGTAAGGCATCAAAGTGCTAACCGGACCAAAAGCTTCTACTTCGTGAGGAGTTGTTGAAGTTAATGGATTCTTACAGTGCAGTAAGGTTGGCGCCATAAACGCTCCTTTATCACCTTCAACCCCAATCGTTTTAAACTGTTCGAAACCATCAAGTACGCATTCGCTAGCCTGTTTAAGTTGCTCTACTGCGGCTAGTACATCGTCGCGTTGAGCCTTTCCTACCAGCGCGCCCATTCGAACACCTTCCTGAGTTGGGTCTCCAATTACGGTACCCGTCAATCGCTTGATCAGCGCTTCAGTAACGGCATCAATTTTATCAGTTGGAACAATTGCACGGCGAATAGCTGTACATTTTTGTCCCGCTTTGGTAGTAATTTCTCTCGCGACTTCCTTGATATACAGATCAAATTCTGGATCTTCGACTGAAACGTCGGGAGCCAAAATACAACAGTTAAGGGAATCCGCTTCCATAGTAAATGGAATGCTTTTGGCAATAATATTTTTATGCGCTTTCAACATTTGACCCGTTGATGCCGAACCGGTAAAAGTCACAACATCCTGCTCGTTGAGGTGGTCCATGATATCGCCGACACTACCACAGATTAATTGCAGTGAACCTTCTGGTAGAATTTTAGATTCAACGATTGCTTTAACGACAGCTTCGGTTAAATAACAGCTAACGGTTCCAGGCTTAACAACAACCGGTACACCAGCAATCAACGTCGGTGCAATTTTTTCCAGCATGCCCCAGACAGGAAAGTTAAATGCATTAATGTGAAGAGCAACGCCTTCCTTTGAAGTAAGGATATGTTGACCAACAAAAGTACCACCGGCTGACAAAGGCTCAACGTTACCTTCAACAACAAATGTATCATTATTCAGCTCTCGACGAGCAATACCGGTATAGCTAAATACAGTACCGATACCGCCTTCAATATCAACCCAGGAGTCGGCTTTTGTCGCACCGGTCATATAGGAAATTCGGTAAAACTCATCTTTTCGATCCATCAGATATTTTGCGACAAGCTTTAATTTTTCTGCTCGTTCATGAGTCGTCAATTTACGCAGAGCAGGCCCACCAACATTTCGTCCGTAGGCAAGAACTTCGTCAAAACCACTGGTTAAAGATTTTACCTCACCGATAACTTCATCATTAATTGAGTTGACTAAAACATCGCTACGTCCGTCACCAGAAACCCATTCGCCGCCGACATAACTTTTAATTAAATTTTCACTGTTGCTCATTTTATCTTCCAGAATTTTCTATTTTGTTCTGCTATGACTTTAACTAATAATGAATATTAACTACTGTCCCCAGTTCTCGATGACATTTACAAAATGACTCAAGAACAGGTTCGTCTGGTGCGCATCCAGCGCTCTATGATCAATACTTAAAGAAACGTAACATTTAGGACGAATAACCATTGTATCTACACCATTGACTTCTTCAACCACAACTCGCTTTTCAAGTTTACCAACCCCCAGTATAGCCACTTGTGGTTGATTAATAATGATGGGCGTTGCAAATAAGCTTCCACTCACACCATGGTTGGAAATAGTGATTGTACCATTCTTCATATCGTTCGCAGTCAGCTTACCATTTCTCGCCTTGGTGGTCATTTCACCAAGACGTTTTGAAATTTCAAACAGATTCATTTCCTGAACCTGTTCAATAACAGGAACAACCAAACCGGCATCACCCAAGGCGGTACCGACACCGATATTTACATCAGTAAATATTTCCAATGCATCAGCATGAAAGCGCGCATTGGTTTGTGGCACTTCTTTGACCGCTTTAGCCATTGCTGCAAGAAAGTAAGAGGTAAATGTCAGTTTAACACCCAACTCTTCATATTCTTTCTTATGCCATTTGCGGTGTTCCATAATATTAGTCATATCCATTTCAAACACACTGGTCACATGGGGTGATGTTTCCAACAGGCTTTCCACCATATGACTGGCAATGGATTTACGCATTTGTGAATGCGCAACCATTTCGCCTTTAAGAGGACGACTTTGTCTGTCGATACTTGCCAAAGGACTCGGCGATTTTACCGGTGCAGCTTCCTGTGCTGTCTCGATAGTGCGAGGTTTAGGATCTTTGAGATAATTAATAACATCATCTCTGGTCACCCTTCCCCTTTTACCAGTTCCAGGGATAGGCTCGATAGTCAGGTCATTTTCTCTGAGCAATCGTCTGACAGCAGGACTGATAAATGCGCGCGCGCTTTCATCACCGGATAGTTCGGTTGTGCTTACCTCAGCGGTTTCAGTAGTTGCTGACATTTCAACCATTTTCTCGGCACTCGCTCCGACGCCAGATGTGACAACAGCATTCACTTCACCGATTGCCAACTGACCCAATACTTGCTCAGGCGCCACATCGTCACCCAGATTAGCGGTCAATTTGGAAATAACGCCGTTTGCATCGGCACAAACTTCCATGACAACCTTATCTGTTTCCAGCTCAGCCAAAGGATCGCCTTTCTTAACCGAGTCTCCTTCTTTTACCAACCAGGCAGACAAGGTTGCAGAAGTTCCTTCTAGCTGCCCTTCAGGCAGAACAATATCAATTAAGTTACTCATCGATTTTCTCCAGCCCTAAACTTCTATTAAGTCTTTCATTGCCTGCATGATTTTTTCCTGAGTAGGAACTGCTGCATTCAATAAATGAATATTATGCGGATTAGGTGTGTCCGGCATAGTTAAACGCTCGATCGGCGCATCCAGATCAAAGAAAGCTTCTTTGGCTAATATTGCAGAAATTTCTGCACCGAAACCGGCGGTCAAATTATCTTCATGAACTATCAGACAACGCCCAGTTTTCTTAACTGACTCAAGTACCGCTTCTTTATCCCATGGTTGAATCGTTCTCAGATCGAGAACTTCAACGCCGTTGGCAAGCTCCAGGGCAGCGCCTTCGCAGCGCTCAACCATCGCGCCCCAGGTAACAACGGTTAATTTGTTTCCACGAGTCAGAATTTTTGCTTTCCCCAGCGGTAGTGCGAAATCATCACCTGGATAAGGACGTCGTGCCCAGCGATTATCCAACAGGAAGCGGTGTTCAAAGAAAATTGTCGGGTTGTTATCTCGTAAGGCAGTTCTTAAAAGACCGACCGCATCTTCGGCATTTGATGGCATAACCACCTGCCAGCCAGTTTTATGAGCCCACTCGACTTCGTCTGACATTGAGTGCCAGGGATCACCACGACCTGCAAATCCACCGGGAATACGAACAACCATAGGTGCTGCGAACTGGTTATTGGTTCTCCAGCGCATAATTCCTGTATCAGTCAGTTGCTCTGCTGCTGGCTCCGCATATTTTCTAAACTGTATCTCGGGTACCGGCATCAGTCCGGCAAGCGCCATTCCCACTGAACGACCGATAATACCCTCTTCAGACAAGCTGGTATCAAACACCCGGTTATTACCGTATTTCTGGTTTAGCCCTAAGGTTGCAGCATGAACCCCCCCTTTTGGCCCAACGTCCTCACCAAAAACAAGTACTCGATCATTATTGGCCAGCTCAAAGTCCAGAGTCTGTCGAATAGCTGTCAACATGTTTAATCTCGGGCCTTCGGGTTTGGCTTCTACCGACGTTTTTGGAAATTTGAAATCGTCAGCATGTAGTCCACCACGCAGTTGAACTTCAGGATTACCAAAAGCATCTTTTTCAGCGTAAACATAGCGAGTTAATTTCGAGGTATCCGGCTCCGGACGTTGTTTCGCCTGGTCAACCGCATCTTTGACTTCCTGATAGGCTTTTTCTTCAATCGCTTTCCATTGCTCAGCCGTCACAACACCGTATTTTTCCAGATGGTCTTTCAATTTGGGTAGTGGGTCGTTCGCCTGTTCCTCTGCCACCAGCTCGGCGGGCTTATAAGTCTGCGTATCCTGAAATGTATGACCACACAGACGAGGTACCCTGAGTCTTAACAAGCAGGTTCCCAGTCCGGCACGAGTGTAATCGATGGCTTCCTTAATCAAGCGTGGCGCTTCAATTGGGCAGGTGCCGTCACCATCAACAATTTTAAGGTTTTTGTAGGATTTAAGATTGGCCACCTGGTCGCCACCCGGCGTTTGTACTTCCTGAGGAACAGAAATTCCGTAACCGTTGTCTTCGATATAGAAAAGATGCGGTAGATTATTTGTGGTAGAAATATTAAGTGCTGCCCAGAATCCGCTGGTAGACATGGAAGAGTCACCGCCCATAGAAACACCTATTGCACCTCGATAACTATCGTCTTTCAATTCATCGCGATAATACACAATTGACTGAGCCCAGCCTGAAATAGGCGAATATTGTGAACCTACCCCGCCACACATAGGGAAAAGCATGGCGCCTTCTCTTTTAACATTGGGATAGTTACAAACGACACCGATGTCTCGACCATCGCTATAGCCGCCTGACTTAGCCATTGGTGAAGCCACAGCATCGACAATATCCAGTCCTAAAGATAGAACAAAAGGTCTTGAGCGATAATAACCGGTAGCACCATCATGAGGATGAGTTAACAGAGAGCCGATAAGGATCTGAGCCAGATCGTGTCCTCTGGCGGAGAACTGGTTAAACACCAGCTTTGCCGGAACCAGTTCCTGCTCTTCGATATCGTCCATCGCGCGGGAGAGCAACATGGTGTATACCACTTTCTTCCAATCAAAATCCGGGCTTGGTGCGTTTGAGTCGACTGCTTCGATTGCCATATGTCTCTATCCTGTACCTGTTATCTTGCGGGTAATTGGCACCAGTTGATTGTAATTACTTGATGTTTCACCTCTAGCTTCATCTTGATAAACAGCGTTTGAGCCGCTAGCGCAGGTATTTGAACCTGCCCCTGGCCTGCTACAAAACGGGCTAGTGTAATTTTAGCTGGTGCTTGATGATATGTAGCTAATTATAATTTAGCTTGAATTGAGCTTTCAACAACTTATTTGCAGCTGCAATCTTTATTGTGATATTTCAAACAGATTACGAAAATCTAATAATTGTAGTAATTGCGAAAACAATGGTCCTTACCATACAGAAGGATCCAGCTGATAGTAATCCTTCAGCTCCTTATATAGATCAGGGTGTTGTTGTTTTAATTCGAAGGTTCTTTCAAAGAAAACCTCGGAAGAAACAGCGAAAAACTCGGCCGGATTAGTGGCTCCATAAGGGTCAATTAGTGTTTTATGGCCTTTTCTGATTTGACACTCAAGATTCTCAAACTCCTTCTGGAAGACTTCAGACCATCTTTTTATTGAATTATTCGCAAGAAAAGGAGCGCCATTGGCCGCTCCTGTAGCCTGATCCAGTTGATGGGCAAACTCATGAATGATCACATTGTGGCCGTCCTCCTGATCCAGTCCACCTTCCTTTGAATCTTTCCATGAAAGAATGACCTTTCCCAGCTCCCACGACTCACCACTTAAGACTCTATGATGTTCCTGAAGAACACCCGCTGAATCTACTCCTTTATGTTTTGCTACAAACGCCATGGGATACACATAGATCGACTTTAATTTAGGATAAAATTCAATGTCTCGATTAAGAATCAACAGGCAGGCTTGCGCAGCAATAGTGACTCGAATTTCATCGGTGATCTCAAGCCCTTCGAATCCATAGAACTCCTTTTCATCGAGAAATATTTGAATTTTGTCTTTAAGCTGTAGCTGCAAATCGGCAGGCATCCGATAGAAGTAAGGCACATTCTTGCGCAAAATCTGCCGCCAGGACTTTGGAAATGGAGTCTCTGCAACTTTCTGCCGTCTCCATTTATCCCATTTGGGACGAAAAACAATAAAAGTAATTAATGCAGCCGGAATAAGGAGAAGCAAAACTATTGGAGTATCTATTTGCAATTGAGAAGCGCTCGATTATTAGAGTTGGCAATAAGACTTTATTTGAAGGCGAAAACTGCTTTTTCAAGCCTGAAGCCAAAAATAATCGTCAGCGGCCGCTCACGGCAAAAGAACATTCCGTCAACACCGACAAGCAGGAGTTTTCTTTCAAATAAGTGTGTTGTTCTTCAGATTTTAACAAGAAGTATCCTGCATAATTTAAACCATTGAGAAAGATATCTTCATGTTTAACTTTGGAACGAGGAACAATCAAAAACCAGCGATTAGTTAGAAGAAGATTATTAGCTTTGCAATAGGGTTTCGCTAAAAGTGCTAACTCCTTCATACCTGCAAGATAACAAGAATAAACATCCTCTGCATTCAATTCATCAAACCGATAGAGCTTGTGCTCAAATGGCAATTGCCCCTTAAGAATTGTGGTCTCCAGTGGTGCTTTTCCTAGAACAAGCTGCATGTGACGGTGTGGTTGACTTGCCCCGGCATCTCTTCCGCCGTTATAAAAGCCCAGCTCATCTCCATTTTGGAAGCATTCAATCCATGCAGCAAAATCCTGCAGCGTTAAAGCTTCGCGCTGTTCGACAAATGTTTTACTACAAACCAGAATGTGGGGTGTTAACACTGGAAACTTGTTTAACAGACAAACATGCTCATCACCGATATCGCACACATACATGTCGTCATCATAGGGTAAGAACGGGTTACCTTGAGTTTTGGAAGTGGATATTTTTGTATGAATATTTTGATTAATTACGCGTAACTCAAAATCAATCGAGTCCTGACTTAACTGCTTCGCATTTGTCGTTATCGGGAACAATGATCCACAATTTTTTGCTGAAATAGCAATTTTTTCTGCTTTTGACCATATCATTTTTTGCCACCTGGACAAGGATTGTAGGCAGGATCACTGGAACGCCTCACGGCTTCTTCTACCAAAAGTGCGTGCGCTTCAATCTCACCGTAATTAATCAGAGCTTGTGACCAGTATTGAAATAGTGAATGATCATACAATGCCAGATTAAACACTTTTGAGTAATCTTCTCCTGAAATGGCAGCCAACACTTCCTCGGCCTTATTTTTATAGCTATTTGCCATCTCCTGATTACCTAACGTGGCATAAATATCATTTTGCAGGTTGTTTCCCAATACTCTCTCGATACCACTAGTCGAATCAGCGGCTATGCGCTCTCCTACTCGTAAACATAGTTCAGAGAACTCAACATTTATACTAGAGTTTTCTTTACACCAGTTTGCAAATTGATACGCTGGAAGCTCGTTTGCTGCATGAACGCCCAATACAGTCAGTCCAATTTCATTTTCTGAATATCTGGACAAATCATTCATCGCTCGACTATAAAGGGAAAGCTTCTCCCCCAAATAATCTCGGTAATCGGGTGCGGAAAGAAAGGCTTTTAACGATTCAACAACCTGAACTACGTCATTTTTTTGAATTTGTAACGAGGAGTAGAGCAACCAAGCTTTTGCATTATCCTTGTGTGCACTTAATGACTCCGCGATGAGGTTATCCTCACAAGAAGGAGTCAATTCGATCGAGCAATTTTTTAGTATTTCCCAATAAAGAAGTTCTTTATCTTCCACGTAAGGTAATAACCAACCAAGCTTTTCAACTTTTTCATTGCGCAAATCTGACTCCCATTCAAAAATCTCTAGCAACGCAGATTTTTTTCGAGAGTAATCTTTATAGTCTTGGATCATATCCTCGACAGAAAAACTTGTTCTAGCAGAACCGTGTCCTCCATCATCAATACATTCGATAATATATCCGTCGCCAGTTGGAGTAGTAACCCCGCTCCTTGTCATCACCTCATTATTTTCGCTATTAAGTTTCTCATTAGTAACAGGCTTGTTAACTATTTCTCTTTTGCCTTCATTGTGCTCTACTTTTGATTCCTCATTTTTTACTGGCTCGATGTAAATACTACAAGAATAATAGGCCAACCCTACAAAGGCGAAAAAAAATAAAATTGCAATTCCTGTTTTTACCATTGATTTTTTCCTGGCCTAGTTTTCCTTCAAATTAGCCACTTTTTCTTCCAGCTCATCCCAAAGTTCATAGTCTTTAGCCAGCTCTTCCTGTAAACGTTCAAACTCTTTAACCATTCCATCCGCTTTTTCTCTATTTTGATAAAAATCCGGTTGTGACATGGCTTCTTCTATTTCACCAATTTTTTCTTCAGCAGCCTCAATTTTCGCTGGCAATTCATCAAGCGCTCGCTGCTCTTTATAGGAAAGCTTGGCAGGTTTTGGCTTAGACTTGGCTTTTTCCTTTTTTGCCTCACTTTTCTTTTCTTCTCTGGGCTTGGCATTTTCAAAATAATGCTGCCACTCCTGATACCCTCCCACTATTTCAATAATCTGATAGAGCTTGGTGTCTTCGCCTCGCAGCGGGGGTAATTGGTTATCAAATACCAATAATTCCGAACAACAGTTATCCAGGAATAAACGGTCATGGCTAATAATGATGACCGTTGCCTTAATTTCAACCAGCATTTGTTCCAAAATTTCCAGCGTTTCAACATCCAGATCGTTGGTAGGTTCATCCAGTACAAACAGATTAGCCGGTCGAGTGAATAATTTAGCAAGCAATAAACGATTGATCTCCCCACCCGAAAGTGAGCTGGCGGGAGCACGAACATTGTCAGCGGTAAAATTAAAATCAGCCATATAACTGATTACGTGAAGCTCCTTCCCATCAACCACCACAAAATCTTTACCATCGGCAATATTGTCTGAAACCGTTTTATTTAAATCGATGGCTTCACGCAATTGATCGAAATAGGCAATTTCCAGTGTATCTGAGACTTGAATATCACCGGCGAAAGGTTTTATTTGACCCAAAAGCGTTTTTATAAAGGTCGTCTTGCCACTACCGTTATCACCCAGTATTCCGACTTTGTCGCCTTTTTGAATAATCGTCGAGAATGGCAGGTTCAGGGCTTTATCGTAACCCACTTGTAAGTCATCGAGTTTAGCGACGACTTTACTGCCGGCAGTTTCCACGCTGGCTTTAATATTACTGGTGCCGACTTGATTACGTCTTTGTGATCGTTCTTCTCTCATCTTTTTGAGCGCACGGACGCGACCTTCATTACGTGTTCTTCGAGCCTTGATGCCTTGTCTTATCCAGACTTCTTCCTGAGCCAGTTTCTTATCGAACTCGGAATTGACCTTCTCTTCTTCTTTGAGTTGTTGCGCTTTAAGTTCGGTATATTTCTGGTAGTTTCCAGGGAAGAAGTTGATGTGACCACGGTCTAGCTCCATGATGGTGTCAGCGACTTTGTTCACAAATTGGCGGTCATGCGATACAAACAACAATGCCCCTTTAAACTTTACTAGCTGTTCTTCAAGCCATTGAATGCTGGAAAGGTCGAGGTGATTGGTCGGCTCGTCAAGAATGAGCAGGTCTGGCTCCTGAACCAGAGCTTTTGCCAAAGCAGCACGGCGACGCCAACCTCCAGAGAGCTCGGACATTTGTACGGCGCCATCCAGTCCTAAACGGGACAAGGTCTGTGAAACTCTTGTTTCAATAGTCCAGCCATCATGAGCATTGATCAGACTCTCCAGTTCAGCGACTTTCGGCGAGTCCATATCTTCCATGATGAGTTTCTGGTATTGCTCCACCCACTCTTGAACTTCCGCCAGTCCGGTTTCAACAAATTCCCTGACCGTCAAAGCAGACTTTTCAGGCAGTGCTTGCGGCAGGAATCCAATCAGGTGGTTACGAGAACGGTTAATCACGCCATCATCTGGTGCCACTTCACCGTTGATAACTTTTAGCAGAGTTGATTTACCGGTACCGTTACGTCCTACCAGACAGACTTTCTGCCTTTCTTCGAGAGCAAAAGAAGCGTTATCGAGAAGAATTTGTGGACCATAAGCGAGTGAGAGCTTATCACCGCGGATTAAAGACATGCTATACCTTGCCAAAGAAATAAAAACTGGCAGCATTCTAGCAAATTAGTATTCGGCTGTATAAGGCTCTGTCGCTTTCAGAGCCTTAATGTGGAGATAAACTTAAACAGCTATCGCCTGAGGGACCAAAGAACGCTCACGAACCCCCAGAGAGTGGCAGATCGCATAGGTTAAATCGGAGCGATTAAGGGTGTAAAAGTGGAAATCTCGCACTCCTTCCTTGGCGAGAACCTTAACCTGCTCGATGGCTACATTAGCCGCGATCAGGTTACGCGTCATGGGGTCATCATCCAGACCTTGATAAAGACGATGCATCCATTGTGGAACTGTCACATTGGTCATTGACGAAAATTTAAGCAGTTGTTTAAAATTGGTTACCGGCAAAATTCCCGGAACTATTTCTACTTCTATCCCTGATGCCAGACAGCGATCCCGATACCTTAAATAGGTCTCAGTATCGAAAAAGAACTGACTGATTGCCCGAGACGCACCTGCATCGACTTTCCTCTTCAAATTTATCAAATCAAACTGCGAATTGGGCGCTTCCGGGTGAACTTCCGGATAAGCCGCGACACTGATTTCAAAATCGGCAACTGACTTAAGTAGCTTCACCAGATCGAGCGCATACATATTAGGCTGTGTTTGAGTTTGCTCCGGCAAGTCTCCACGCAGCGCAACAATATGTCTTATACCCGAATCCCAATAGTTTTGAGCAATATCTACAAGCTCTTCCTGACTCGCACCAATACAGGTTAGATGAGGAACCGGGGTCAGTGAAGTTTCATTTTGAATCTTATTAATAATGCGATGCGTTCTTTCACGTGTCGAATTATTTGCACCATAAGTAACACTGACGAATTTTGGTTGTAATCCTTCCAGTCTTTGGATTGATTGCCACAACGTCTGCTCCATCTCTGGTGAGTTCGGTGGAAAAAACTCAAAAGACACGTTTACCTTGCCTTCAAGGTCGTTTAAATTTTGGTTCAGGATCTCAACCTGCTGAGCGTGATTAAATCCCATTATATGATTGCCTCTACTTGTGAACCTGTTAGTTCATCTTGTTTATTGTAAGTTCTATTATTGCTATAGACAGTGGAAGCTGTTCTATCAAAAGTTAACTGCGGCTGAAAACAGATTGCGAATATTTTTTCCAGTAACACTTCCGGTGTTGGACTATTTGTTGCCAAATAGATTGAATGTTCATCTCTATTATTCAGAAATTTAAGTTGCGATTTTTCTTGAATGCCACTCAATATTTTTTGAGTCAACTGATTATTTTCTGAAGCTTTATATCCGACCAAAGCAATTACACTACACTCTTCTTTTAATACACTAATATCCAGTTTTTTGCTTATACTGCCGTGGCTCGAAAAACAATCTAGTGCCTGTTGAAGATGGCAAGTATCAATGAGCAATGAGGCCCTTTGCCTGGCATCTGCTATTGTTTCTCTCTGTTCAACTTCGCAGTTAAGTACAACGACATGTTTTTCAAATAAGGAATGAATAATCCAGTCAAGCAATACTTTTTCTTCGAAATCAAAAACTATTGTGCTCAAATTTGTTTTTAGAGCAGCTGATTTAATTGAAAACTCTGTTTCTGAAAACAGGCTAACCCGAGTACAGGAAGAATCTGGTGCCAACGACGAACGAACAAATAGCGGAATATTCCTGTCAACTAACGGCGCGATCGCTTTTTGATGGAGCACATTGGTTCCAACAGAAGCAAGAGAATTGGCCTCCTCATAACTGAGGTGCTTAATTGGAAAGGCCTTGTCAACCAACCGGGGGTCTGCAGAATAAATTCCTTTAACATCTGTCCATAAATTTACACTTTCGGCCTGGCCAAACCTGGCAACTAGTGAAGCACTATAGTCACTTCCATTACGTCCCAAAGTAATTGTTTTTCCGGCAATGTTTTTCGCAATATAACCGGTAATTATTTTTCTTTTGCCATAATTACCGTAAGTATTTCTGGTCAATCCGGAATTGAAGTATGAAACGTCAAAGCTTTTAAAATCATCGATGCTGCCGGTTATAAAAAGCTCCCTCGCATCAATAAACTGAGCACTGATATGTCTTTCTTTTAGCAAAGCGACAAGTAACCTTGCCGACCAGACCTCACCATAGGATAGTATTTCATCCTGTGTTTTATTCTGACTTTGTAAATCAACAAGGTCTTTTTCAAACAAACCTAAGGTTTCTTCTGGCTGGGTCAAAGTATCTTCAATCAACGGTTGGTAATAAGTCTTTATGGCTTGTAATGCCTGCTTTCCCCCCTCACTCAACTCTACAAGAAAATCGGTGATATCACCATTTGCCGATACAACGATATAATCATCATTGCTCGAATATTTTTCAATTATATTAACAACATTGTTAAGCCGTTTCGCACTCGCCAAACTTGAACCGCCAAACTTGTGAACAGCAACTTTCTGCTGCTCACTCACTTGATTTTCAAACCGGCAACCAATCAAGCTAGCCATTTGAAACTTCCTTGACTTCGTGCAAGCGACACTGTTCGAATCCACTATCCAAATCAGTCAATAGATCTTCAACATTTTCAATACCAATTGAAAGTCTCAACAGGTTTTGTGTGATACCAGCAGTTATTTGATCTTCAATTGCTACTGCGGCATGAGTCATGGTTGAAGGATGACAAATTAAGCTTTCTACGCCCCCCAAAGACTCAGCAAGAGAGAACACAGAAAGTCCGCTCAAGAATTTTTTAGCATCCTCAACATCACCATTCAGCTTGAAGGAAATCATTGCACCAAAGCCACTCTGTTGTTTCTTGGCGATTTCATGGCCTTCATGGTCTTCAAGACCAGGAAAATAAACTTTTTCTACTTGAGGATGTGCCTGTAGGTACTCAGCAACTCGAAGCGCATTTTTACAATGGCGTTTAATACGAACATCCAGCGTTCTCAAGCCTCTAAGAGTCAAAAAACTATCAAAAGGAGCGCCCGTTATCCCGGTACAGTTCGCCCACCATTTCAAGTCCTCATATACGGCTGCGTCTTTGGCAACAACAGCTCCGCCCACGACATCACTGTGGCCATTAATATATTTGGTAGCGGAATGGATTACAATGTCAGCACCAAGTAATAAAGGTTTCTGTAAAACGGGCGAAAGGAAAGTATTATCGACTACTACAAGTGCGCCCTTCTCTTTGGCAAGTCGCGAAATTTTTTCAATATCCACCACCCTTAGCAAAGGATTACTGGGTGTTTCTATCCAGACTATTTTCGGATTTTTTTCCAGACCCGCGAGTAAAGCCTCATCATTTGTTTGGTCAACAAAATCTACACTAATAATGCCTTTTTCATTATATGAGCGAAATAATCGAAAACATCCTCCATAACAGTCATGAGGCGCTAAGACACGTTCGCCGGCTTTAAGTAGCTGCAAAACCAGAAAAACTGCAGACATGCCACTCGAGGTAATGACGCCGCCCACACCTTGTTCCAGATCAGCTATAGCTTGTCCCAAAATTTGTCTTGTAGGATTGCCTGAACGAGTGTAATCAAACTCCCTCGGCTCATCAAAGCCGGCAAAGCTGTAATTGCTCGACAAATAGAGCGGCGGTGTAATTGCACCATGCTGAGTATCGGTCTCGATACCCGCCCTGACAGCAATGGTATCGCTAGCGAAATGGTTTACTACTTTAGTCATTTTGTGTTCCTCGATTAACTCGTTTCCCATTAAGGGATTTTTCTGGTTCCACTGGCTCGCGGGAAAGAATTCTGATCAGGTGGCGTATATCCACACGCCGACCTCTTCTCAGGTTTTGTCATATGACCGAACCACCCATAGAGCCGTTTGGACGTCTATATGCCTAGAAGTATATTTGGGTTTTTTCATATGTCAAGATGGTTAGATGGCTAAAATGGTGTAAAATAACCACGAATTATTAAGATTTAGAGGATTCTATGGCTAAAGAGTGGAATGGGGAGTTCATTAACCCCTATGTAGAACACGGTTCTAAGAAAGAAAATGTAAAGAAAATTACGGTTTCAATTCCATACAAGGTGCTTAAGATCTTAACTGACGAGAGAACTCGCCGTCAGGTCTCAAACCTGCGCCACGCAACGAATAGCGAGCTATTATGTGAGGCTTTTCTGCATGCTTACACGGGGCAACCTTTACCGACCGATGAAGATTTAAGCAAGGAAAAAGAAGATTATGTTTTGGCCTACGCCGAGCAGGAATCAGAATCTTAAGTAAATTTAAAGGCCATAACCACAGCGCCAGGACATAACCAAAAGTTATTCACTTTGCGCAACGAAAAGGCGCTGTTAGCGCCCTCTCGCATACCCTGGCTCGTCACTCTTCATTAAGACTCGAAGAGAAATTCGTAACATCGCGAGCATGGGTACAGACAATTGCCACTAAACTTCGTCAGAAGCCTCAGTAATGCCTTCGAACAATGGAGTGCTCAGGTAACGCTCTCCAGTGTCCGGCAACATAGCCAGAATCACCGATCCTTCAGCCGCTTTTTCGGCAACATTCAAGGCCGTTGCGAAAGTAGCACCAGCCGAAATTCCACAGAATATGCCTTCATTTTGCGCCAGAGCAAGTGATGTTTCGATGGCTTTGTCATCTGAAATAGTCAACACTTCGTCGATAACATCACGATTTAGCACCTCAGGAATAAAATCAGGAGTCCAACCCTGGATTTTATGGGGATTCCATTCTTTTCCGTGGAGTAATGCTGCACCTTCAGGTTCAGTTCCGATGATTTGAATTTCAGGTCGAGCGGCCTTGAGTACCTGACCGACACCAGTAATGGTTCCACCTGTACCGTACCCACTGACGAAGTAATCCAGACGCTCACCGGCAAAATCTCGCAAGATTTCCGGAGCAGTTGTATTACGGTGGTATTCAGGGTTTGCTGGGTTTTCAAATTGCTGTGCCAGGAACCAACCATTAGCTTCAGCGAGTTCAGCGGCTTTCTTAACCATTCCTGTACCTCGTTCAGCAGCCGGAGTAAGAACAACCTTGGCACCAAGTGCTTTCATAATTTTGCGACGCTCTACTGAAAAGCTTTCAGCCATGACTGACACGAAAGGATAGCCTTTGGCAGCACAAACCATCGCCAGGGCGATACCAGTATTACCTGAAGTCGCTTCGATTACCGTCTGACCAGGTTTCAAACGTCCTTTTTGCTCTGCGTCATTAATAATAGCAAACGCCAACCGGTCTTTAACCGAAGACAACGGATTAAAGAACTCTGCTTTGACATACACAGTGACATGCTTTGGTGCCAGCTTATTAACCTTAATGATTGGCGTGTTGCCGATAGTCTCGAGAATCGAGTTATATTTCATTGGATTTTCCTTTATAAATTAAATAGATATTATTTTAAGTTAAATTTAATTCTTTACTATTTAACGAGCTATTAATTACAAATTGACTACTTTTTTCAAGTCAGGCTGAGAAAAACAGGAGTCGATCATGCTTCCTCTTGAATACCATTGTAGCTCATTTGCCAGTGAAGCGACCTCTCCGACAATAATCAAAGCAGGAGACTTAACATCATAAGATTTGGCTAGTTCAGGCAATTCAGAAATTTTCCCGAGAATTACGCGTTGCTCACTAGTTGTCCCCTTCTCAATAATAGCCACTGGCGTTGAACCGGCACGACCATGACCAATCAATTGTTCAGCGATTCGTTGACTTTTAAGTAATCCCATATAGAACACCAGTGTCTGATTTGGTTTTGCCAGATCCACCCAATTAAGGCTTGACGCTTCTCCCTGCTCGTGTCCGGTAATAAACCTGACCGATTGGGCGAAATCACGATGAGTCAGCGGGATACCAGCATAGC
The DNA here is from genome assembly GCF_015687155.1 of Aliikangiella sp. G2MR2-5. Taxonomy (GTDB): domain Bacteria; phylum Pseudomonadota; class Gammaproteobacteria; order Enterobacterales; family Kangiellaceae; genus Aliikangiella. The sequence goes on from NZ_JADPQF010000001.1 coordinate 1,585,794, forward strand.
CGGCGCAACCAATAGCGGCAGTAATTCCCGGAACTATTTCAAATTCAATATTTGCTTGTACCAGTACTTGCGCTTCTTCTCCTCCACGCCCAAAAATAAAGGGGTCGCCACCTTTAAGGCGAACTACATCCATTCCCTGTTCGGCAAATTCGACCAATAACTCATTAGTTCTGTTCTGAGTTACAAAGTGCCTGTTCGCTCTCTTCCCCACATGAACCAGAGTCGCATCTTTGCGCACACAATCCAGAATATCCCGCGATACCAGGGCGTCATACAATACTACATCTGCTTTTTGCAAGATTTTAAGTGCTTTGACGGTTAACAACTCAGCATCACCAGGACCTGCACCAACGAGATAGACTTTGCCTGACTTCTGGTCTCTATCCTGATAGTCAGCAATCGCGCCTTCAACGCCAGACTCCAAAGACTCAGGTTTTGTCATTGCTTTTTCAATATACCACTCTGAAAAACGCTTGCGCTCAATCATCGAGTTGAATTTTTTTTTAGCCAGCGGTCTAAGTCGCTTTAAGTTCGCCATTAGCTGTCCAAAGTTTGCGGGCAGCAACCACTCTATTTTCTCTCTCAGCTTGCGCGCTAACACGGGGGAAACCCCTGAGCTGGATACGGCTATTAACAAAGGCGAACGGTCGATAATCGCGGGCATAATAAAAGTGCTTAACTCAAGACTGTCGACAACATTAACCCAAATATTGTGAGTCTTAGCTGAGTCACTGACCTGTTTGTTAATCAGGTTATCATCGGTAGCAGCAATCACCAGATAAACATTTTTCAACAGTTCGATAGTAAAATCACCTTTGATTAATTCTATCTTTTCCTGTTCGGCCAATTGAATGATTTCGGTATTGAACTCGTGACTAACCATTTTAACCATTGCTTTCGCTTTTAACAGGTGCTTCAGCTTACGCGCAGCAACTTCACCTCCACCAACTATCAGGCAGAGTCGCTCTTTCATATCGACGGTAATTGGCAAATAATCCATAAGTATTAACCTTCAAATCATTGGTTATTTGATCAAACTTTATCCAGACAACATCAGAACATGAGCGCACAAATTTAAGAAATAGGCATTTGCTCTTGGAACATAACCAGCAGAAATACCCACTGTTCATTAGGGCTAGATGGTTATTTTCGACTATCAGACCTATTATTAATAAGGTATTGCTATTCCCTTCAAAGGGTGTTAAATTTGCGCCATCTTGACGTCTGGACGTCCAAATGAAATATAGAGATTAGGGTATAAACCCGTGTGAAAATGAAATGAAACTACATCAATTGAAATATCTGGTCGCAATCGTCGAAAATAATTTCAACATTACAACCGCGGCAGAAAAGATCTACACCTCACAACCGGGTATCAGTAAACAACTGCGCTTGTTGGAAGACGAACTCGACCTGAGAATATTTGAGCGAAGCGGAAAACAGCTAATAGGCTTGACAGCTTTAGGTGAAGATGTTGTAAAACATGCGCGCCGCGCCCTACAGGAAGTGGAAAACATTAAACGGATTTCTCAGGACAAAAACCAGGTAGAGTCTGGCAGTTTTAGTCTGGCAACAACACAAACTCAGGCCAAATATGTGCTACCTCAGGTATTTAAGCGTTTTCATGCTCGCTATCCTAATCTGCAAATCGACATTCAACATGGTTCCGCTGAGCAAATGAGCGATCAACTCGATAAAAAGCAGATCGATTTTGCAATTGCTTCAGATAATACTCAATTATCACCGGACATCATCAAAGTCCCTTGTTATCACTGGGACAGAGTCATAATCTTTCCTCAAGATCACCCTTTGGGTGATCTAACTAAACCAACGCTGGAAGATCTTGCCAGGTATCCTATCATTACCTATAAAGAGCCAACAGTTGGTGAATCCAGTCTGGTAAAAAGCATGAAAGCTAAAGGCTTGAAGCCGAATATTGTTTTTACTGCCAGAGATGCAGACGTGATAAAAACTTATGTTCAGAACGGTATGGGGATAGGCATTGTCGCCAGCATGGCTTTTAACCCAAAGGAAGATCAGGACTTGATTGGCTATTCCGCGAAAGGAATATTACCCCGCTGTACAACCTGGTTAGCTTTTAACAAAAACCTTTTGCTTCGTCGCTATATGTATTGCTTCATCGAGCTCTTCGCACCACATATAACCAGAGAGTGGCTCGAAAGCTACATCAATAAAGATGCAGCTTACGAAAATCGGTTTATACAAGCGAACAATAAAAGTCCGTTGCCGATGCATTGATATTTAGTGAATTGAAATCAGAGCAACCTCTGACTTCTTGGCCTTGATAGTTACCTGTTAAAAAAGTTGAAAAAAATTCCATGAGTAATAAAACCAGTCAATTAAAAGAAATTCTTGAAGAGCGCATTTTACTTTTAGATGGCGCCATGGGAACCATGATACAGTCATACAAATTTACGGAAGATGATTATCGCGGTGAAGAATTCAAGAATTGGCCTAGCGATTTGAAAGGCAATAATGATCTGTTAAGTTTGACCCAACCCGAGGCGATCAAATCTATCCATCGCGCTTATCTGGAAGCTGGCTCCGATATTATTGAAACTAATACCTTCAACGCGACTCAGGTCGCGATGGCCGATTATGCTATGGAAAGTATCAGCGCTCGAATTAACTTTGAGTCAGCCCGTATTGCCAAAGAAATTGCAGAAGAATTTTCAACGGAAGATAAACCGCGATTTGTCGCTGGTGTACTCGGCCCGACCAATAAAACCAGCAGCATATCTCCTGATGTAAATGATCCCGGTTTTCGAGCTATCGACTTTGATGAACTAAAAACAGCTTACTATGAGTCAGCCAAAGCATTGGTAGATGGTGGCGCAGATATTATTTTGATCGAAACCATTTTTGACACCTTAAACGCCAAAGCCGCGGTATTCGCCGTTGAAGAGCTTTTCGAAACTGAAAACATTCAACTTCCGGTAATGATATCGGGTACTATTACTGATGCATCAGGTCGTACTCTTACCGGCCAAACCACCGAGGCATTCTACAACTCACTACAACATGCAAAACCAATTAGTATTGGACTTAACTGTGCTTTAGGAGCAAAAGAACTTAGACAATATATTGCCGAGTTATCCCGAGTTGCCGACTGTTATGTATCGGCTCACCCGAATGCTGGTCTACCCAACGAATTTGGTGGCTATGACGAAACGCCACAGGATATGGCTGAGGAGCTTTCTCAATGGGCAGAACAGGGATTGTTAAATATTGTTGGCGGCTGTTGCGGTACTTCTCCCGATCATATTCGAGCCCTAAAAGCATTAACAGATAACTACTCTCCCAGAAAAATTCCACCCTCCGATAAGGCATGCCACTTGTCTGGACTAGAGCCGTTAACTATCAATAGAGACAGTCTCTTTGTTAACGTAGGAGAGAGAACCAATGTTACTGGTTCAGCCAGATTCTTGCGGCTGATAAAAGAAGGAGACTTTGAAACCGCGCTGGATGTTGCACGAGATCAAGTGGAAAATGGTGCCCAGATAATTGATATCAACATGGACGAAGGCATGTTGGATTCCGTCACCAGCATGCAACGATTTTTAAATCTGATAGCCGCAGAGCCCGACATATCTAGAGTTCCAGTTATGATCGATTCTTCAAAGTGGGAAGTAATTGAAGCAGGCCTGAAATGCATTCAGGGCAAAGGTATCGTTAACTCGATTTCGATGAAAGAAGGTGAACAGGCTTTTATTGAACAAGCGAGAAAAGCTAAGGGCTATGGAGCAGCCGTTATTGTCATGGCTTTCGATGAAAAAGGTCAGGCAGATACTTATGAGAGAAAAATTGAAATATGTGAACGCGCCTATAATGTACTGACCGAAAAAGTCAATTTTCCGGCTGAAGATATTATTTTCGATCCCAATATTTTTGCAATTGCAACCGGAATTGAAGAACACAACAATTACGCGGTGGACTTTATTGAGGCGACTCGATGGATTAAGCAGAACCTGCCTGGAGCAATGGTATCTGGTGGCGTTTCCAATGTCTCATTTTCATTTCGCGGTAACAATCCTGTCCGAGAGGCCATTCATGCGGTGTTTCTCTACCATGCCATCAATGCAGGTATGGACATGGGGATTGTCAATGCAGGGCAACTTGAAGTCTACTCTGAAATAGAGCCAGAACTTAAGCAAGCAGTTGAAGATGTCGTATTAAATCGTCACCCTGAAGCGACAGAAAAGCTGGTTACCATTGCTGAAAACTTCCGACCCGGAACGACAGCCCAAAAAGAAGATAACCGCCTTGCCTGGAGAGAACTTCCGCTGAATGAGCGAATTGGTCACGCACTGGTCAAGGGAATCACTGAATTTATCGATGAAGATATTGAGCAAGCCAGACAAGCAGTCGAACGACCGCTTAACGTGATTGAAGGTCCCTTGATGGACGGAATGAATGTTGTGGGCGATCTCTTTGGTTCAGGAAAAATGTTCCTGCCGCAAGTTGTTAAATCTGCAAGAGTTATGAAGAAAGCAGTTGCCTATCTTGAACCATTCATGGAAGAAGAGAAAAAAACACTTAATCTAGAAGATAAAGCCAAAGGTAAAATATTGCTCGCGACGGTTAAAGGCGATGTTCATGATATCGGCAAAAATATTGTAGGCGTTGTATTGCAATGTAATGGCTATGAGGTAATTGATTTGGGTGTAATGGTAAGTTGCGAAGAAATTATTCGAGTTGCCAAAGAGGAAAAATGTGATCTTATCGGTCTATCAGGTTTAATTACTCCGTCTCTGGATGAAATGGTTTTTGTCGCCAAGGAAATGCAGCGTAGCGGATTAAAAATTCCACTTCTAATTGGTGGAGCGACTACTTCCAAGATTCACACTGCGGTAAAAATTGAGCCAAACTATGAACACTCGGTTATCTATATTACGGATGCTTCAAGAGTGGTCACAGCGGCAACGCATCTTCTTAGTGAGGAGCATAAAAGTGACTATGTAAATCAGGTGAGGTTGGAATATGAAGATTTGCGTATTGCGCGAGAAAGCAAAACTACCAAGATCCGAGCTACAGCGCTAGATGATTCGCGCTCCTTCAAAGCTCAAATAGACTGGCAGAACTTCACCCCGACTAAACCTCAATTTCTTGGAGAGAAAATATTTGATGACTACCCTCTGGAAGATTTGCTTGAGCGTATTGACTGGACTCCATTTTTTCGCAGCTGGGAACTGGCTGGACGATTCCCGAGAATTCTGGAAGATGAAGTAGTAGGCGAGTCAGCGCGTAAACTTTATCAGGATGCTCAGGATATGCTTGCACGTCTTGTAGAGGAAAAGTGGCTAACAGCCAGGGCCGTTATCGGTTTTTATCCAGCCAACTCTGTATATCACGATGATGTTGAAATTTATCAAGATGAATCACGTGAATCCACTTTAACCAGGTTACATTTTTTAAGACAACAGAAGCAGACTCGAGAGGGAAAAGCAAATCATGCCCTTTCTGATTTTGTTGCGCCAAAGGAGACTGGAGTAAGTGACTATATTGGGGCTTTCGCGGTAACTGCTGGCATAGGAATAGATGAACATGTTGAAAGATTCGAAAAAAATCACGACGACTATTCTGCAATTCTCCTTAAAGCACTAGCCGATCGACTAGCAGAAGCATTTGCAGAGAGAATGCATGAGCTGGTCCGTAAAGAGTTCTGGGGTTATGCTTCGGATGAAAGCCTGAGCAATGAAGAACTGATTGATGAAAAGTACAAAGGTATTCGCCCTGCTCCAGGTTATCCCGCTTGTCCCGATCACACTGAAAAAGCAACTCTCTGGTCTTTGCTTAAGCCGGATGAGAATATCGGACTTAAAATTACAGAAAGTTTTGCGATGTACCCTACTGCGGCTGTTTCAGGCTGGTATTTCGCACACCCTGAATCACAGTATTTTGGTGTAGGTAAAATTTCCAAAGAACAAGTGGAAAGCTATGCAAAACGCAAAGGCTGGTCGCTCGAAGAAGCCGAGCGGTGGCTCGCGCCTAATCTGGCTTACGACTACTGACTAGAATTTAACAGGACTTGCATATCCTAATATTCGTGTGTCCAAGTCCTGTCAGCAACTTGCTATCGGCATTCGCAAAACGCCGACACTAGAGCTAAACTAAGATTAATTCCGTTATTTTTCTAGCTCAATGAAACAAAATCTTAAGCAAATCATTATCTATTTAACGCTATTCGCTCTGGCTGGCTGCACCACATTTCAACCACGCCAGATTGTTAGTACTGAGTTACAGTCGGAGCCAAAACAAGTCAAACCGATACTAAAAATCAAAGACAAAATTAAGGTTTACCTCAAAACCGGAAGAATTGTCGAGTTGACAGTCGTTTCTTACGACAAACAACAAATCACGGGGGCTCTTGTTGCCAACCCGCTTAACTCGGTCTCCATTCATCTTGATGAGGTTGCAGCGCTTGAGGTGGAAGAAATTGATGGTGGTAAGACAACTTTAGCAGTAATCGGAAGTATCCTTCTGCTCCCCCTTCTTATTATCGGCGGAAGCATTGCATTACTAGTTGCAGCAGAAGAATACTAGCCTACGCGGATTTAAAGTTAACTTCATTTTTGGAGCAATCCTGATATTAAATAAAAAGCCCTCTACTGAGGTAATGCCGATCAGTTAAGCATAAACCGCTTGATTTTTTCGGCAATGAGATCAAAATCCGGTGATCGATGATCACCGGATTTTTTTATGCAACTCGCCCAAGCTTTAGATGCCATCAATCATTTCGCACCGAACAAAATAGACACCTTATGTGACTTGCTACCCCTTGATTTAATCAATCAAGCCCTTGAACAAACCGAAACGGTGACATTGAGAAAGCGTAAACTCTCGTTAGAGTCGATGGTGTGGCTCACCATAGGAATGGCTATCTACAACGATAAACCACTCTCTCAAGTGGTTAACATGCTGGATATAGTAAACCGTCAAGGAAAGCCTTTTGTTGCACCAAGTGCCATAGTCCAAAGACGCCAAGCCCTAGGTGAAGACGCGATAAAAGCCGTGTTTGAACTGACTCAACGACACTGGAATGACCAAGCGCTTCATCCCCACTGGAATGGTTTGACTTTATTGGGCGTAGACGGTGTCGTCTGGCGCTTACCGGACAGCGATGAAAATAAAGCCGCGTATAGCCGCCATATCAACGCGAATAAAACAAACAGTGAATACCCCCAAGTTCGTATGGTCTGCCAGATGGAACTCAGCAGCCACCTAATCACCGCCAGTGCTTTTGATGATTACTCTGTTAATGAAATGAAGCTCGCTGAGCGGCTGATTATCAATACGCCCGATCATAGTCTGACATTATTTGACCGGGGGTTTTACTCACTTGGATTACTCCACCATTGGCAATCTGAGGGAACTGAACGCCACTGGCTAATTCCACTTAGAAAAGGCACACAATATGAAGTGCTGAGAAAACTTGGCCGTACTCAAAGCATTGTCCGCTTAACGAGTAATCCGAGAGCCAGAAAGCTTTGGCCGAACCTCCCCGAAACGATAGAAGCTCGGTTAGTGAGCAAGAAAATCAATGGGAAACTCACTCAAGTGCTCACATCGATGACCAATGTACAGAGGTATCCAGTTGAAGATATCGCTGATTTATACAGTCACCGTTGGGAAATTGAGCTCGGTTTTCGAGAGCAAAAACAGTATATGCTCGGCAATCGTTTAACCTTACGCAGCAAGCTTCCGGAAATGGCCCGTCAGGAGCTATGGGGAATACTACTGACTTACAATATGATTCGATTTCAGATGGTTAAAATGACTCATCATCTAAAAGGAGACTATCTGCCTTATCAACTTAGCTTTAATGGTGCTTTAGCCCATATCGTCAGGTTATTAGTTGGGTTACCGTTTTCGTCTCCCGGCGCTATACCTGGACAACTTAAGACATTTTACGAATTATCAAAAAGTCTAGTGAATGAACCAAGGCGACAGCGGAGTTATCCGCGAGTCGTCAAGAAAAGACCGCAACGCTATGCGCAAAAAAAATGCCAGTCAGTTCTTAACTGACTGGCATTACCTCTACTGAGGGCTTTTTTTGGTTTCTTACAAATGACATATTCTGCTAGCGTATGACCATATAAAAGGCTGCTCGTCCTCTCTTAATCCGTAGCAAGATTTTGTCACTATCCAACCTCAGCGCTTTGGCAAAATCTCTCAAGTTATCAACTCGGCGTTTATTGACACTCAAGATGAGATCTCCTGGACGTAATCCGCCATAGGCGGCATTAGAATACTGTTCAACTGACGCAACCAAAATACCATTACCATCTTCAGCGTTTTCGAATCGCGCTCCTTCAAGTAACGGATGGAATTCACCGCTGGAGGCTGCAATATCACCAGGCTCACCGATTTCGACATCATAGGTTTTCTCTTTTTCGCCACGTAATACTGTCACCTCAACCTCATCTCCAATTTTACGTTTGGCAATTTGGCTCCTCAGCTGACCGGAAGAAGTAATCTTCTTACCATCAATAGCAACAATAATATCATCTGGCTTCAACCCGGCCTTTTCTGCAGGAGAACCATCACTTACACTGGTTATTAAGACACCCTGTTGACCATTTTTAAGCTCAAATGCGATTTGCAGATCCACATCAATTTCCTGGATTCCAATGCCCAGCTGCCCTCGACGAACCTCACCAGCATCAAGAATTTGCTCCATGGATGCTTTAACCATATCAACCGGAATTGCAAAACCAATTCCTACATTGCCACCAGCAGGAGCAATAATGGCTGTATTAATTCCTATCAACCGGCCTTTTAAATCCACCAATGCGCCGCCAGAATTTCCCGGGTTGATTGAAGCATCCGTCTGGATAAAGTTTTCATACCCTTCAATCCCCAATCCCGTGCGACCTAGAGCGCTGACAATTCCTGTTGTCACTGTTTGTCCCAGACCAAATGGGTTTCCGATAGCTACAACAAAATCACCAACTTCCAATTTTTGCGAATCTCCCAGCTTCACGGATGAAAGATTTTTGCCATCGATTTTTAGTACTGCGACATCAAGCTCAGGATCACTTCCGAGAACTTTGGCATTGAAATGGCGACCATCTATCAATGACACCCTGACTTCATCCGCCTGTTTAATCACATGGTGATTGGTTAGCACGATTCCTTCTTTAGCATCGACAATGACACCTGATCCTGCGCTCATTTGTCGCTTCTTGGGTCTTTCATCTCGACGAGGCTGTTCCGGTATATTGAAAAACCGTCTAAAAAATGGGTCGTTAAACAATGGGTTTTGAGCTTGTTGCTGTTCGGAAAATGTTGCGATATTGACCACCGCAGGGTTGACTTCCTTCAGCATTCCAGAAAGCGACGGTAGCTCTCGACCTTCACTATCTTTTTGCGGCAAAGATGCTCCGGCATTAAGAGATAGTGCACTAAGACTCAAGAGTACAAACAAGGATTGAATAACAGCTCTCATTGAGTATCCTCCAATTTATGATTATTCGCTGCTATGACCATAGTAAAACCTTTTGGTTCACTTCAGCCATGGGTTGATTCGGTTCAATCGTTTCTACTATATAGTTTTCAACCTCGGATACCGTGCTCAAGCTAGATTAGGACAGCTCAATTAAGGCTCGAATATAATCCATCAGTACTCACACACCGCTGTTGATATCCCTAAAATAGGGATTACTTTCTAATTTTCAAGGGACGACTACTTTTCCCCTTGAATTACACCTGAGAACACCTGGCTATTTGACACTGCAGCGATTTATCCTGTTTCATTAATAAATCGTAACATTTTACATGCACGCCGATAGCAGACAATCTTCTGTGGGCTTGTGACGACCAATACTAGTCCGTCTAAATTTTCACCAACTTATACCAAAAGAGATTTTACATAATTTTTTGCCAGGTTCGATTCAAAGAAAAATAAGATGAAAAAGTTCTTCTCTATACATGAGAGGTATCGGCATCTTTTCTCTATTTAAAGTATTAGCTTTGAGACAGTCGTTGAGATAGTTTCCGGGCGAGTCTTTGACTTACAGGTCATATCGCTTTTCAAAGCCAACAAAGTCCGGACCGTTTTACGATTCAATCATCAAAGAAAAGAGAATAAACCATAAACCAGAAGAGAAAAATGCCAGTGAACAAAATCTTTTATTGGCTAACTAGTCTATATCGCACTTTTCTACAAGAGAGTCAGGCTTAGCCAGATAAAACCCCTGTACCATATCAACATCACGCGCCTGAAGTAATTCTAACTCTGCCGCCGATTCTATATGCGTGGCAATAACTTCGATCGAGTTCTGTCTTGCAGTTTTAACAATGGCATCAATCAAATTACATCGAGGTAAACTGGTTTCGAGCTCACGAGTGAGTGAAGTATCCAATTTAATTGCATCGACCGGCATTTGCGGGAGAGCTAGTACAGAAGAAGAGTTCATACCGAAATGGCTGATGATAATACCAAATCCCTTTGCTCTAAGACTTGATAATCGAGATTTCCATTGCGGAAAATTAAACAAATCTTCTTCTGCAAATTCGAACCGTAAGTGTTTGGGCAGCAGCCCGGAGTTGTACCACTTGTCTAAAATGTTAATCAGAAAGGTTTCATCCGACATTGCCTCAATCGAAAGACTCAAGGAGTACCAGGCGAGGTGACTATCATGATTTTCTTTCGCATAGGAAACCAGCATGTCTACGACTTTTTCATCTATTTTTGTAATCACGCCAAATCGCTTTGCATTCGACATAAATACCGCTGGAGATATCAATGCGGCGCCTTCTCTTAGCCGCAAAAGACAGTTGGCTCCAATCTTTCGACTATCAAAAGTCGAATATACAGGTTGCTCAAGAAGTGTGAACTGTTGCTCTTTCATCGCATTTGTCAGGCGCTGATACCAGTTCCCCTGTTCCATGTGCACGGCTGACTGCTCTTCATAAATATCCCACTGATTTTTGCCCTTTTGCTTTGCTCTTTGACAGGCACTGTCCGCTCGAGCAAGACATTCTCCGATTGAATCAGCATGCTGATCAAGAACCACCGCACCAATAGAGCCTGTTACGCTGTAACTCTTACCTTCCCAGAGTAGCAGCGTCTCTTCCAACAACAACCGATAACTCTCGATGACTTCAGCAAATTCCTCTTTGCTCACATGAGTCAATAAAGCCAGAAACTCATCTCCGGACATTCGCCCAAGATAATCTGTCCCCCTTGATCTCTCTTTAAGGTTTTCGGCGAGGTTAATAAGTAGCTGATCACCTGCAGCATGGCCGAGCTCATCATTAATCAACTTAAATCGGTCAAGATCGATGAATAAAAGTAATGAGCATTCTTTGGTGCGCCTCACACGATTCAGTTCTCGATTCAACATATCTTCAAAGGCACTTCGATTTAGCAATCCAGTGAGATGATCATGACTTAATTGCCACTGCCAGTTCTTTTCAAGCCTCTGTTGCTCGGAAATATCTCTAAACACCACCACAGATCCTAAATTGGAAGTGCCATCACCAAGGTTGGTTAAGTTACACTCTACAGGAAATAGAGAGCCGTCCGAACGTTGGAACAAGGTTCTCCACTCCCTCAGCTCGTCTCCCAACAAGTAGGCCTGCTGTAAAAAACAGTGATCGAACGACGTTTGTTCGCCACTATTATCTGTAGGATGAATCACTTCATGCGGGTAGCATCCCATGAGTTCACCAAGCGACTGACCGAGTAACTTCATGGTAGCCGGATTGACAAACTGAATCCTGCCATCAGGGGTAATTCCATAAACACCTTCTGCGACAGAATTGAGTAAACCGATTAACCTTGAGCGTTCACTGGAAATTTGTCTTTTACTTTCTACACTTTTTACCAGTGTGCGAACACGAGTTAGGAACAATTCCTCTGATTCATTTTTAAACATGCACTCGCGAGCGCCCGCTCGAATACACTTATCAACAACTTCAGCCTTGTATTCCGCAGTCAGAATGGCTGCTTCGAGCTCATATACCTCGTCATCAGCGCGCATTTTGGCACAAAGTTCTGCTCCGGTGTCGCCGGGCATATAGTAATCAATAATGGCAAGATCATACTGGTTTTGCTTCATCTTGCTGAACCCTTCTTCAGCATTCCCCGCTAAATCAACCAGATAGCCTTGCCGCTGCAATATCTTTTTATATTTAACCTGAATCGTTTTCGAATCATCCACCAACAAAATTTTAGCCTTACTTTGGCTCATCTCATCATCAGCTGTGCCGATTCGATTGCAAAAAGCCCTTAATCTAAGCTTAAATTGCGTCTCCGGTTGTTCTTTCAAACAAAAGATGGGCACTTGAGGATATCTTAATGAAAAGCGAGTTAAAAAGCTTTGATAAGTGGGTAAAACCAGATCAACAATCAGCCCACCAGGCTGAGGGTTAAGTTCTAGCCATTGCTGGGCATGCGCTATCGTATCAAAGAAGAGTACCTTTGAATGATGCTGATTCACCTCTTCTAACAGGTGAGCAAATTTTTTGGAATCACTTATAAGAGCCAGTATCACAGATACCTATCACCCCGACTTAATATTTCTTAAGAAAGAATACCCTAGTTAACAATTAAATAGAATGCTCTGACAATTGCTTTATCTAGAGTTTAGGCCATTCGTCCAAAATAAAGCAAAATTATTAATTATTTCAGTCAATTAGTTAAAAAGTGAACACAAGTTCTCGCCATTACCGATATAGTGGAACAAACGAACAAATTAGCTGGCGTAACTCTATGTAATTATTGGTATTATATTAAGGTTAAAAGACTTGATCTAACTCAGGCTTTACCGGCTCTGCTGGAATTATACTCTCTCGGTCAAGGCTAAAAATAATATACCTGGGAGAGAGAAATGAAGAGAATATTGTTGGGACTATGTATAGGTACGGCACTCGCTTTTCCATTTTTAGCATATACTTTAAGTCCGACGGGCAAAACGATCAAAGTATCAGTCTCCATTAAGCAAAATCTACTGCCTGAAAAATCGGATGGCTGGCCTCTTTATATCTACGCTGCACGTCCGAATACCAGGCTTCCACTATCCTCTTACAAAGGCAAAGTCAGTGATCTGCCAATTAGTATTACTCTGGATGAATCTATGTATCTTCTACCAGAGTTAACTCTAAAAGATGCGAAACAAGTAGTTGTAGTAGCAAAGATAAGCAAAAGCACTGATCCTCACAAAAAAAGCGAACAGGATTTAATTGGCTTCAGTCGGATAGTCAGCTTTGACCAGGGACTCAATCAGCAAGTTTCACTCGTCATCGATCAGACGGATAAAATCACAAAGTAGATTCATAAAGCGACATTTGACGATAAAACATTTTTCGATTCACTGGTTCAAAGCACCTTACCGGCCTGCTTTTCTAAAGCTTTGATCTGTTTAGTAATTTCAAGAGGAATCGGGCAGGTAATTCCAGTTTTATAATCGAGAAAAATAACTTCACCTGAGCCGGTAGCGACAACTTTATTTTGCTTCTTACTTAGTATTTCGTAATTCATGGTGAAACGCTTTTCTCGGAGTATCGTCACTCCTGTTCGAATAGTAATTCGATCGGGGTAAGTGAGAGGCGAAAGATAACGGCAGCTGGTTTCCCCAAGTATTGGCCCTACTTTTTCTTTTGCCATAAACTGGTTAATGCCTACTTTTTGAAAGTATTCGATTCTTACATTCTCAAAATATCGAAAGTATTTTGTATTGTTAATATGATTAAAAGCATCCATATCACCCCAAATCAAATCTTGTTCGATTGAAAAAGAAAACTGATTAGTATTATTTTGTTGATTAGTCATTTGATTACTCAATTATTTTGCGACAAGCTAGAAACCATATTTGTAAATTCAATTTGGTCTACTTCAGAATTATCAGAAATCCACTTAGCAACGTAAACCGAAAGTAAGTGATGTCCATAACGACCTAAATGAACGCCATCATTATCTATCAATCTTCTATCGTTAGCTTCAGAGTGAATTTTCGAACTTAATAGTTTATTTAGATCCAGAAAATCAAGAGTGAAATCATTCGCCAGCTTTTCCAATGTCTGATTGTATAATTCAATATGGGAGTTAAAACGGAGTTTACCGTGACAATCAATCACGCCATTGTTTTTCTCACTGACATAATAGTTACCCAACAATAGCAGTGTTAAATTCATTTCTCTGGCAACTTTAATGCAAGTTTGAATATTTCTACGATAATATTCAATCGGTGCAATATTCTTATTTTTATGAATTACTACATCATTAAGGCCATATTGGAGAATAGCTAAATTCGTTTCTTTTTTGAAATAGCGAGAAGAGACTTCCTGTTCAAACCGACTAACAAGTCCATCGCTCGTTTCCCCGCCTAGACCAAGATTAAAAATACGAAGTGACTGAAGATTGGATTTGACAAGATATCGTATCGAGGCAATGTGTAATCTATTAACCCATCCACCCAGTTCTTCATCTTTTTCGCCAGCAGTAACACTATCACCAAAGCAAAATACGTTGATCATATGCTTTCTTTTTCCAGGCTATCGAACTAGCTATGTACCGGCATACCCGCAAAGTAAATATGAGAGTGTACCAATGCCATCAGAACACCTATGGCAATTACAATATTAGCAAGCTCTCGCATAAATGTTGGAGGCTCAGGCTTTATCCACTTATTATCTCGTCGGTTGATTACTATAATCTCTGCAATGGACCAGAGAAAAAAACCAGCAAACAATACTAGCGAACGAATATCTCCATTCATTAATAGGTGTGCCGACGACCACAAAATAAGGCCAACCAGCATTGGATGACGGATCAGGGTCTTTATTTTACTGGGAAAATTGGCAACCGATAATAAGTACACAGATATAATCATCAATAGCAAGGAAACTTTATGTACTTCAGGCCCTAGATAAAATAAATGAGCAGTATCACTAGACTTCCAACCAAAAACAATCATTAATATAGCGACTAAAATCGAAAGTGAAAAAACGCCTTTATATCCAATCACTCCGAGTTTTTTAATGACTAGTTTTTTTAAATCTGGAAGCATTCCAGGTACCAGATGAGTGAACGCCCATAAAACAATGCCGGCTACCAGTAAAAACATTGTTCTACTCCTTTAAAGAAATTTGGCAAAAGGTGAATTTGTAGTGATATTGCTCTTTTTTATCCATTCAGGTACATCAAACGAATCTTTATTAATATACTGGCTAACATCAACCTGAAAACTACCACTAGCCAGGCTGTTAGCAATCCGATACAAGTTTCCACTCGAATGTACTGCTGTGTCCCGTAAATCGATCACTTTAGTAACTCCAAGTTGCTTTAGTTCATCCGAAACTAACATAATTCTGGGACGTTCGGGAAAGTCTTTACGATAGTTCAAGATAATGCCCACTTCCCCAGTCCTCATTTCCACCAAACTGCCAACGGGAGTTTTTCCCATCCAGCCTGTAAAAGAGTCAACCAGATTTTTATCAAATTTGCTGCCTTTATTTTTCTCGAGTAAACCTATCGCCTCAGGAGCCGGCCTGGCAGAAGAGTATGGTCTGTCACTCATAACTGCATCAACAAAGTCGATGATTGAAATAATTTTAGCGTATCGAGATACCCGCTCTGCGTGGATCGTTCTTGGGTAGCCTTTTCCATCAACTCTTTCATGATGAGAGAGCGCAATTTCTCGAACAGTATCGCTAATACCGACAACTCGAGATAAAATATTAAAGCTTTCTCTGGGGTGCTCTCTCAAAACCAAAGCTTCATGTTTATCTATTTTTCCTGCTTTATTTAGTATGCCAGGAGTAACTTTTAGTTTACCGATATCAAACAACATCCCTCCTAGCCCCAGCTTAACCAGCTGCTGTTCACTTAAGCCAAGTTCTATCCCATAGGCTATTGCGATAACGCCAACTCTTATTAAATGCTGATAATGATAGAGACGCTTCGACTTACTGGCGATAACGAGTAACAATGCCTGAGGACAACGCTTCAGGCTGGTAATAGCTTGTTCCACATAGCCTGTTAAACTCTCAAGTTCTACAACCTGATCGGCCAAGACCTGCTTGCTTATTCCAACGAGAGCTTGCAGTAGCTTAACGTTAAGCTCGCTAGCCATCGGTAATTCTTTAACCAGCTCTATATCGCTTTCTGTATGTTCTACAACGACCTCGCTGCCCGCTTTTAGCAAGTAAACATCGTATGCTTGCTGACTCTTGAAGTCGACATAAACCTTACGACATTCTTTTCTTAGTCGCTCAATTTGTTCCTGATTCTCAATTGGAAATCCCTGAAATGCGAAAGAAGACTTTTCCCAGGGTTTATCCAGCTGACCGACAAACATACCGACTTCCAGACGAGTGACATCCATTTCAACGCGTTTTATATAGGTATACTCTTTCATTTAATGTCTATAAAATCAATAAGTTAAAAATATGCTTGAGGGAAATTGTGAAATTATACCATAAATCTCATAAATCGAACTTCTACCGTAAATATCGCCTGTATTTGCGCCAGCCAGAGTTTATAACTAATAGTTTTGAGCCAGACGCTTGCTAAAAGGAATATTATTGTGTTAAAAATCTAGCCATTAATTTGTAGCAATTTTTCTGGAAACAGAACTTCTTTGTAACAATAGCTCAGGTAATATTTCCCCGGTCTAATGTTGCAAAAGTTGAGAAGTGAGAATAAATCGCTACCGATAAAAATTTCATTTTTTAATTAATTATCGCAGACTATGAATATTAGACCACAGCCTAAACTATCAACTGATTCAGCTTTCTCGGCTGCAACAGGCTGTGCATTATTAATAACTTCTTCTAGTATCGCTGTAATCCGTCGCCGCCGCCGTACCTACTGGGCTGGGTGCGATGGTGTATAGTATTTTTTAAAAAACACTTTCGAAAAACCCGGCCATCGCGCCGGGTTTTTTTATGCCTGATTTTCGACCCAATTAATTTCAACAACCAACAGGAATACCAATGAAACACTTCATCACGACAACAGACTGGAGTCAAAACGAACTTCAAAACATGATAGATGAGGCAAATGCTTTCAAGAGTGGAATGCAAAGCAATGCACTACACAACAAATCGGTCGCGTTATTGTTTTTCAATCCAAGCTTAAGAACCAGAACCTCTTTCGAACTCGGCTGCTGGCAACTGGGAGGGCATGCAGTTGTTTTGGAGCCTGGTAAAAGCGCATGGCCGCTTGAGTTTAAATTTGGTGAAGAAATGAATGGACTCGCAGAAGAACATGTCATTGAAGCAGCTCAAGTTTTATCCCGTTATTGTGATCTGATTGCGATAAGAGCATTCCCTAAGTTTGAAAATTGGGACGAAGACAAACAGGATAATGTTATCAATGCTTTTGCCAAATATGCCTCTGTTCCTGTAATAAATATGGAAACTATCACCCATCCCTGTCAGGAACTGGCTCATATGATGGCTATTCAGGAACAGCTTTCTCAGGTGAATAAAACACACCAGAAAAATAAGAAATACCTACTGACCTGGACCTATCACCCAAAACCACTTAATACTGCAGTAGCTAACTCGTCTCTACTTATAGCCTCAAAGTTTGGTATGGATATAACTTTATTATGCCCTAATGAAAGCTACCTTCTTGACGAAAAATACCTGTCTTTAAGCAAACAAAACGCAGAAGAATCTGGTGGCAGTTTGCAGGTAAGTCATGATATCGCCAGCGCTTATGAGGGAGCCGATATCGTTTATGCCAAAAGTTGGGGTGCACTCCCCTATTTTGGTCAGTGGGAAGCTGAAAAATCGATCCGCGACCAATACAAACACTTCATTGTTGACGAAGAAAAAATGGCGCTAACAAATGATGGTTTATTTTCTCACTGTCTACCACTTAGAAGAAATGTCAAAGCAACAGATGCAGTGATGGACTCAAACTATTGTTTCGCCATTGACGAAGCTGAAAACAGATTACACGTACAAAAAGCTGTAATGAGTCAACTCATTACACAGTAAATATATTGACTCAACTTCGATAGGATTAATCTAATGAAAAACCAAAAAAGTGATACACAAAACTTAAATAACAATAGCAACGATACTGGCTACAACTCTAACTCTAACTCTAACTCTAACTCTAACTCTAACTCTAAAATCGTATTAGCCTTTTCTGGCGGACTCGATACCAGTTTTTGCGTTCCTTACCTCTTGGAGAAAGGCTACAGTGTACACACTATCTTTGTTGATTCTGGCGGCGTTAGCAATGAAGAAAAGCTAAATATTAAACGTAGAGCGATGGAACTGGGTGCAACCGAACATCATGAAGTTTCAATCGGTGAAAGTCTATGGAAACAGGTGGTAATTCCATTAATCCAATCAGGCCACTGGTATCAGAATCAATATCCTTTACTTTGCTCCGACAGATATTTAATTGTTGAAGAATGTTTAAAGCTTTGTGATCAACTACAAACAAATCTGTTCGCCCATGGTTGTACCGGAATGGGAAATGATCAGGTTCGTTTTGATTTGGCTGTAAAAAGTCTTGGAGACTACAAAATAATTTCTCCAATTCGAGAGATTCAGAGAAAAACAAGTCAAGTCAGAGACTACGAGATCGAGTATCTGAAAAATAAAGGTTTTACTGTGTCAGACAAAGCATCGCAATATTCAATTAACGAAAACCTTCTGGGCGCTACTATTTCTGGTTCGGAAATTGATTTATGGCAGACACCCGGGAAAGGTAGCTACGTTCTAACTCAAGAACCACACCTAACGGAAAAAAAAACTACCAATCTAAAACTTGGATTCGTTCAAGGCGTATTAGTATCTGTAAACAACGAAAAATTGCATCATCAATTCAATGGTGAAAAGGTCATTCAGTTTCTCAATAAAATTGGTGGTGATTATGCTATAGGAAGAGGTATTTACACTGGCGACACTACAATAGGACTAAAAGGTAGAATTGTTTTCGAGTCTCCTGCTCTTGAAATTTTACACACGGCTCATATTGCGCTCGAGCAGGCCGTACTATCGAAAGCACAAAACAGATTTAAAAATCTCGTCGCACAAAAGTGGACTGAGCTAGTCTATGAAGGATTCTTTTACGAGCCCCTAAAAGTCGATCTGGAAGCATTCATTCGTTCAACACAGGTTAATGTTACCGGAGAAGTCACTCTATCTCTCTCCACTGGCCAAGCGTTTGCAGTCAGCATCGAGTCCGGCAACATCCTTAAAGATGACTCAGCGGTATACGCACAATCGGCGAGCTGGACAATCGATGAAGCGCAGGGATTTATCAAATTGTTTGGACAATCCAGTGTGCTTGCAGCAAAAAACAGCATTGTTTTAAATAATAGCAACTTATGTGAACAAGCAGGTTAGCTCTATTATGAATAACTCAAAAACACTTTTATCGAGAACTCTTACTTATCTGGAGTCTTTGGTGGGATCTGACACACAAAACCCGCCACGTAGAGTTGACAGCTCATCACCCATATTTTGTTTTCTAAAGGAAAACCTACCAGAATTTGATTTCAAAATCTATGACGCTGGCGATGGCTGTATTGCACTTCTGGCGGTAAGGGGGAATCCAAAGCTACTTTTCAATTTTCATATTGATACTGTACCAATAGCGGACGGGTGGCAAAGTAACCCGTTTATACTGAAAGTAAGAGACAATAAGGCTTATGGTCTCGGAGCATGCGATATTAAGGGTGCTTCAGCCTGTATGCTAACCGCAGCCAACGCAACCAACTCTGATCTAGCACTACTCTTTTCAAGTGATGAGGAGTTTGGTTCAAGTGCAGCCATAAAACACTTCCTATCATTTAAACACAACTTCGAAAGTGTGATTGTTGCCGAACCAACTAATGGGGGCGCCGTTTGTGCACACAGAGGAATTGAGTCTGCCACCATTACTTTCCAGGGAAAATCAGGACATGCATCTTCGCTTGATGCTCTTAAATTTAACGCCATACACCATGCATCCAAATGGATCAGTAACTCAATTGACTGGATAGCAGCACAGGCTTTTCAATTTGAAAACTTGAAGGGTCTTCCATTTAATGCAGGTAAAATTAATGGCGGAATTAAAGCCAACATGGTGGCTTCTGAATGTGAAGTTTCTTTTGGCTTCAGACCACTTCCCGGGACGAATGTAGAAGCACTGATTAATCAGCTGAAAATAGCAGCCCCGAATGATGCAGAAGTTACCATTAAATCTTCATTTAGTGGTCCTGCACTCCCCGCTACCCACTCTCTCTTTGACGAAGAAGTGAGAAAAGCAAAAGCTTTGATTAACTCACTGAATCTGCCCTTAGCTGAACCAGTAAACTTCTGGACAGAAGCCAGCCTTTTTTCCAGGTCTGGATTAACTTCAATTGTCTATGGACCAGGAGATATCAATCAGGCTCACACCGCTAACGAATGGGTAGAACTAAAGCAGTTAGAAGAAGTTACCAATCAGTATATTGAAATTATCGAAAATACAGGACAGAAAAATGGATAACGTAATTTCACAGTCCAGAGAAAAAAAGACAAAAGCTAAAGAAACCATTATTCAGTTATTGTCAAACCTGGCTAACCCAAAAGAGATTGAACAATATCTAAAACGTTTTGTCGGTGCAGGTAAAACTCATTTTGCGGTTATCAAAGTTGGTGGTTCAATATTAAAAACAGAAATAGATAGTCTATGCTCATCTCTTGCTTTCCTGGAGCAAATTGGTTTATTTCCAATCATTGTTCATGGTGCCGGGCCACAGCTTAGCGAGCAACTTATTAAGCAGGATATTGACTGCCAATTCATTGAAGGCCAAAGAGTTACATCCAGTGAGGTTTTACATAATGCAAAAAAGGTGTTCACTCACGAAAACCTGAAGCTATCCAATAGACTGCAATCTCTCGGGGTCAGGGCTAGTTCAATTACTTCGGGAGTATTTATTGCTAGTCCAAGTAAGGATAAAAAAATGGGACTAGTCGGAGAAATCGTAGATATCGATCTATCACCAATAAAAACTGCAATTGAAAATGGTTCGATTCCCATACTTTCCTCCCTTGGTGAAACGCTTGACGGACAATTACTCAACATCAATGCAGATATGGCTACAAACCAACTTGCAATAGCACTAAAACCTTACAAAATAATATTTTTAACCGGTACAGGAGGAATTCTTGACGAACACAATAAAATAATCTCTTCTATTAATCTTGTGACCGACTTCAACTATCTTGTCGAGCAGCCCTGGTTAAACGGAGGTATGAAACTAAAACTAACACAAATAGCAGAAATACTTAGTCAACTACCCTCTACGGCTTCTGTATCGATCACCAAACCAGCTAATTTGGCAAAAGAACTTTTTACTCACAAAGGCTCAGGAACACTGGTTAGAAAAGGTGAGTCAATTATGACACACGAGTCTATAGAGAGTATCAAGCTAAAAAAACTGAAGAATCTAATCGAATCATCTTTTAAACAACAACTTGAAAACGACTATTTTGAAGCACTGAAAATCAGTAAGGCGTATATAACCTACTGTTACAGAGCTGCAGCAGTAGTAACTTTTGATGGACAGCATCACTATCTTGATAAATTCGTTGTCGCCGATGAAGCAAAAGGCGAAGGTCTTGGCAAAGTACTATGGGAGAAGTTAACTTCAGATACACCAGCATTCTATTGGCGTTCAAAAGTCAGTAACCCTATTAACCCATTCTACTTTAATAAAGCGAGCGGAATGCAAAAGAGTAAGAAGTGGTTTGTATTCTGGAAGGGTATAGATAAATTTGACGAAATAAGTTCATGTGTAGCCAAAGCAAAGAACAAACCCGCCAGCTTTATTACGGCAGATACTGTCGCACCTGAAAGTTTTTCTCTCAAGGTAGGAGTTGTATCATGAAAACAGAGCTCAAACAAAACTATACCGTAGGCTTGCTTGGGGTTAGAGGATACGTTGGTAGAGCAATAGTTAAATTAATCAACCATCATCCACAGCTTTCGTTGCAATGGATTAGCTCTAGACAGCTTAAGGGTTTATGCCTTTCAACTTTGGAACCAGAACACCCTCCACTGACTATAGATTGTTTTTCACCAACCGATTTAAAAAATAACCCTTGCGACATTTTGATTCTGGCGTTACCTAATGGACTTGCTAACAACTATGTTAATCACGTTAGACATTTAAACTATAAATTAGTCATTGACCTCTCGGCCGACTATCGATTTAATGATGAATGGCAATATTTAGTACCGGAAATTAATGGTGAAAAATTTGTCTCACAGAAATCACAAGGGAAGACAATAAAGATAAGCAATCCGGGTTGCTACGCTACCGCCATGCAGTTGGCACTTGCCCCAATTTTACCCTTGATCGAATCAAGACCTGGCTGCTTCGGGGTCTCTGGATACAGTGGCGCGGGAACAACCCCCTGCGCAACCAACAACCAAAAAAATCTGGAAAATAATATTATTCCTTACCAGCTTATAAATCACTTCCATGAAAAGGAAGTTAGTTTTCATCTCGACACACCTATTAGCTTTACTCCACATGTAGCTGATTTTTTTAGCGGAATAAGTATGACAGTTCAATTGGAATTGGCGCAATCAGTTCCTTATCACACTCTATTATCTTTATATCAGAACTACTATTCTGATTCAGAGCTAGTGAAAATACAGAAAGAAGCAGCGACTATTCAACAGGTTGTAAATACTCATTGCGCAGTAATCGGTGGATTTTCTCTCGCGCAAGATAACAAACGCCTCCACCTAAATTGTGTGCTTGATAACCTGTTAAAAGGAGCCGCTTCCCAGGCAATACAAAACATAAACCTGGCATTAGGTTTATCACCTACTCTGGGACTTTCTACTGAAACAAATTCATTCAAGCTGACTGCATAGAGGAATTGAAATGAGTTCACCTATCTGGCAAAAACAAAAGCAAGCAAAAATTGATCAATCAATAATGAATTATATGGCTGGAGAAGACTGCCTTCTTGACAAGCATCTTATTCAATATGACATTCAGGCCAGCATAGCCCATGTGCAAGGGCTGGCATCAATCAATATCGTTACCGAGCAAGAAGCTAAAAATCTAGTTAAAAATCTTAATGAACTTTGCACAGCCCTTAAAAACAAACAGTTTCAACTGGATTCACGCTTTGAAGATGGACATTCTGCAATTGAATTCTATCTGACCGAAAAACTTGGTGATCTCGGTAAAAAGGTTCACACAGGACGTTCGAGAAATGACCAGGTGCTGGTCGCCACTCGTCTATATATGAAAGACGCTATAAAGCAAGCTCTTGAATTAGCCAACGAGACAATTGAAACCTTGCTTGTTCAAGCCAAGGAAACACAAACTATACCTATGCCTGGTTACACCCACATGCAGCGCGCAGTTCCCTCTTCCTGTGGGATGTGGTTTACCGCTTTTGCTGAATCCATGCTAGACAACAAAATACCTTTAAAATCATCATTAGAGCTGATCGACGCGAACCCTTTGGGGACAGCTGCTGGCTATGGTGTTAACTTGAATTTGAATCGTCAACTAACTACTGAAAAACTCGGGTTTTCCAGAATTCAAGTCAATCCTATTTATGCGCAAAATAGCCGTGGAAAACTCGAACTCAATCTACTCAGTGCTTTATCAAATTGCTTACTCGATATAAGGAGATACTGCTGGGATTTATCACTATTTATGACGCAAGAATTTAACATGGTTTCTCTTCCAGATGAAATGACAACCGGAAGTTCGATCATGCCCAACAAGCGCAACCCGGATCTTGTAGAACTGATGAGAGCAGCTTACTCAATAGTGCAAGCTGCCAAGGTCGAGTTAGAATCAGTTCTTTCGCTTCCTTCAGGTTATCAACGAGATCTGCAACTGACCAAATCACCACTTATCCGTGGAGTCAATAAATCGTTGGAGACTATGAAGCTATTTCCTCAGCTTGTTCGAGCAACAAGGTTTAATGAAAGTAAACTACGCGAAGCCATTGATGCGCCTATGTACGCCACAGACCTGGCAACACAAATGGCAGCTGAAGGCGTCCCTTTCAGAGAAGCCTACAAACAGACCGCAAATCATTATGAGCAATTAGAAAGAGCAAGTCCGGAAGAAAGCCTTGCTAAAAGAATATCTCTGGGCGGCTCAGCTAATTTAGGTCTAAACATCATTGAAGAGCGGTTTAGAAGTATTGAGTAGACGAATACCTTAGCAGCATATGACCAGACTATTTCAAAATGAAATAATCTGGTCATAATTTATTAACATATTTAGATTAATTTTTTCCTGCTTGCTAATCTTCTTTCCGTAGCGTCAACCTTTTATAAAGACCATGAAATCTCAGAAAAGCTATGGTCTTTATCTCACAGAAAAATGCAACATAGTCTTCGACGAGTTTAAGTATTTTTTCTACATCAATTATCTATTTTAAAAACTAGAATCTTCTCCAGATTAACAAGACAAATATCTGAAAAAAATTAAAAATCATTACACAGAAAAGGATTCGTCATAGTTGTTTGGCGAAGCGCTTATGATTTATTTCGTAGCGTGTTTAGTGCTCATAGTTCCCTCTATGGGCTTAAAAATAAAATGGAAATTTTCCACAAGGAGAGACAGTAATGAAATTATCAAGGAAACTCTATTTGTTTCTTATCGTTTTAGCCACATTTATTGCAGGTGGCTGTACCGTTGGTGTTCAAGATGGAATGCGAGTCAACAATACCGGCAGCACAGTCAAACCGACAGGCTATGTAACAAAAGCTCCTGTTTCAGGGGATATGGTAAGAATACAGGCAAGGAATGCCTCAACCGGAGGCTGGGTGACGTTAAAAAGCAACATTAGTATCAGTGCATCAAAAAGCTGGACAACAAAAGATGGTACAGACTTGTTCTTCTGGGATGCAGGCAATATGACGATTCCAGCAGCCTACTGGTATTCTGGCACTGGCGGTAACTACGCACGATTAAGGGCCCAGTGGCTTAGCAACGGTTCATGGTATAACACACTGGTATCGCGAAAAGATTGGCTAACTTGCTTTACCGAAAACTACAACAATGAAGGTAACACGCTAAACTATATGCTGGACAATTGTTTCTCTCATCGTGGAGAAGCCTATATCTATACCGCTAACTATCGAGAAGGGGCAGCCAGTTGTCCTACGCCATCAGCAACACTTGCAAAAACTCATGAGCACTACATGATGCACCAGATCCCGTCTTGCGCGCGCACGATTATTAGTGATCATATGCGAGAAAAAATTGACGAAAACATGATCTTGCTGCATTACGAAATCAACCACAACTCCGCTAATGCTGACTCAAAAAATCAACTTGGCAACGATACCTCCAACACCTGTGGCCGTCAGCCTGGAAATAATGGCATGTGTGAACTAGGCGGATTTTTTGGTGGACATGAACGCTATATTCGTCGTATGGAAAGACATGTAATGGTTTACGACTACCCATGGATGCCTGTCGGCAAGATTCCAGCCTGGAATGGAAGTACCTGGATCCCGACTCAGTTTCAGAATGCAGAAGTCTCTCCAAATGGTAGCTGTAACAGCTGGACCTGTAATGGCTGGCGCTCAGACGCGATCACGGACTCAACACCGAATGCATCCAAACCAAGCCAGATTTCTCCAACAAACGTTTGTAACTACGCAACCGTTGACGACGTTGCAGCAGCTTCGAATGGCTGGCACGGTAACGGTCATGTTTTGACTGGTGGTCACTTCGGCACTTTCGACTCTCCGGCAAACCCACTGTTTTTCACATGGCATAACGCAATAAATGATGTCTGGTTAGACTATAAGGCTTGTCCCTGATTAAACAGGTTTTAGTCGGAAGGACTTGTATTATAACAGGCAGGTCCTTCCTTTGACTTTAGGTTTTATCTTGATGAGAGCTAATCCGAAATTTCGTTTCTAATAGATCAGATAAAGTACTAGTTGCTCATTCACAACAAGGAGAAAACAATGAAACAATGGATAGTTTTTCTTGCCGCAAGTTTTGCTACCGTCTTACTATTTTTAAGCCTGCAAGTTACTGACAAAAATAAAAGCTTGATTGGCGTTTCTAAAGCAACCGTTTCCGAAAAGGTAGCAACGCTCTCAAATAAAAAACAGTTGCCGGAAGCTAATCTGGCTAAAGGCATTTTGCCTCCTCTAAAGCAGTCAGATTCAAATTCTGGAATTACATTTAAAAAAGAGAAAAAAATTGACGTGGAAGACACTCCGGCTACCCAGGACGAAATAATGGCGAGCTATATTAATTCAGGTAATCCTGAGCTAGTCCGTCAAAAATATGCAGAAAGAAGAGTCGCCAGAGCTGAGTTACTCATTCGGAAAATGGATGAGGAAAATCAAAACCCTGCCTGGGCAGATGAGCTAACAAGAAAATATAATGCAATGAGTCAGATGCTTCCTGGTATAAAGCCACTTGAACTAGAATCAACCGACTGTCGAGAAAGTATTTGTGCACTCAATCTATCCTACCATTCAGTTAATGACTATAAAAAGCTGGAACCATTTATCCTTAATGCCGGCAGTATACTCGGTAGTGATAGCTTTGTTCACTACGATGCAACGCCTAACTCTGCGGTGCTTTACCTGTCGAGGGCTGATGCATCACTACCACAGCTAGAATTTGAGGACTAGTTGGCGTTGTTTCAATTAAATGCCCTCTTTTTTCGATTGAGGGCCACTTACTCATTACAAACTGTTGCATTGGAACATTATTTGAAATTATCCTATGAGCGTATTCAAACATACAGAACAACCCAAATGGAGAAAAATATGAAAATGCTAAAATGCTCAATCGCGCTTTCGCTTATTGCCGCCACCACATCGGCGACAATTGCTGAAGAGCTGAGCGTTAATCCGGGTCTGTGGAAAAGTACCTCAACGATTACCAATTCTTTTTCCAATCAACCAGTGACCGAGACAAAACAGGAATGCATTAAAGAGAAAAAGTCATTTGATCCACAAGAGTTATTAAAAGAAGCACAAGGCTGTAAAATGTTAGATAATAAACTTGACGGTAAGACTGTGTCGTTCAAAATGGAATGCGATATGAACGGTGGCAAATCGTCAATCAATGGTCAGTTTACTGCCGAAGAAGAAAAAGGTAACGGCCATATGGATATGAAATTTGAAGTTCAGGGAATGTCCATGCAAATGAAACTGGACTGGGAATCAGAAAGACTTGGCGACTGCTAATTTGCTTAAAAAGTTAGCTCAATTAACCTCTCACAGTTGGAGTCGCTAACAGGCGGCTCCCGACTCAAGACCTTTAAACTAGTACAAGAAGACGATTAAGTAGACTTGAAATAACACCGACATTAATACAGCGAAAGGTAATGCTTTTCGCCAAAACGGTAAGCGAATGTTGTATTGCTGCCCTTTACGAGCCTGCACTTTTTTCAATTCAACCTTATTTTTCAAAGAGTTATAATGTTTGTTTAAAGTAGAGCTGTACATCTGTCTATCATTCTACCAAGGTTGAGTTGTAGTTAAAGGAAGCTAATTCTGGGTGTAATATATAGAGCTTGACTAGAAAAAAATAGTTAAATAGTTACAGAGTGAATATTTCACACTAACAAAAGAGCATTGACTGGATAAAAATATCACTCTCAATTAATTTGTATTTCAGCTCCCTTCAACAGATAAAAGAACGCTTCCTTTTGTTTAAACTTTAGCTCAAGATCAAGATAGGCTTTGTCGATGCTTTTTGACTTTTCCTGTAAATGATAATACACGGTCCAATGGTAGTAAGCAGGTTTATCTCGTCGTAGAAACTCTGTTTGAAATTTTCTAAATTCAGCCAGAGAATTTTCGTCAATACGGAACGTATATTGATTAACGAGTCTAGTAGAGAAAACCCAGTGACTCATCTCAACCTGTTTCTCACTCGTCGGTTGCAGCTGAAAGCGGTACTCATCAACTCGACTACCAGCGTATCGAAATTGAAGAGCAAGCTGGACGTTTTTCAACTCCAGCTTCAAGGGAGAGTCCAGACTAATTCTGGCTCGAACATCTCTTCCATGTATTGAAAGTAAATCGCTATGTTCAAAATCAGAAAACCTCAAAATAGAAGTAAAGGGCATCGAACTGCAGGCGGTGAGCAGCATGCACATAGTTACCAAGAAGTACAACCTGAATACTGACAATTCTAGCATCCAGGTTATCTGCGGTAGATGCCTGATGCCGAATAAAATGGCAGAATTCAGAAGACCAGAGATTTTCATTTATTGATATTTACCTGATCATTTTCAACAGGGCTAGCCAGCGCCAAAGTCGAAGTACGTCTGCTAAAGCAGCAGCAACATAGGTTAATGCACAGGCTTTCAATATCCGTCTTACCACAGGCAAATAGATATCAGGTATATATTCCCCCTCTTCTAATATGGGCAAAGCTTTGTTAAAGCTGGCGTCCCACTCTTCCGGTAAAATAGCTGCGTAAGCAAAAACTGAAGAAAAAAGAACCGCCAGGCCTGTCAGCCCGGTTATAACCATTAAATGGGGAACTTTGATAATAACGGCTATTAATGGTAGAGCAACCAGAATAGAAGCGCCTATGCGCTGCATTTTAATTGCTTTGGGGAGGTATTTCTTGCGTAGCCAGCTAACCGGCTCATTTTTGTTGAATTGAATAGCATGTCCAACTTCGTGTGCTGCAACGGCTACGGCGGTTAAAGACTTTCCGTTAAGATATCCAGGGCTCAGCCTAACCATGTTTTCCTCGGGATCATAATGGTCGCTCCCCTCCTCTGTGACCTCTACCCCAACCGCCTTTAAATCAAAACGGTCGAGCAGATGCCTGGCTAGCTCGCCGCCGGTACCGGGCATACCTTCCAATTGTTTGTCATACCTTCTCAACACGAATCTTACCCACCACTGGGGTGCAAGAATAAGTGCAAGAAGCAGTAAAACAACAATTAAAATTCCCATCTAACTAGTCACCATTCAACCTGAAGCTTACAAGAATTTTCAATACTTATTGAAAATGTCTATCGCGTTAATGAATTGTTCACATATTCACAATAAAATATTACAAGCTAATTCAGGCAATGTATAATAACAATCAAATAATGACTGACTTTTAGTCATGATTTCAGTTCAACCTGATTTCCATATGTTAGTAAACAGACTATTTTACCAACTTAAATTAGTCACAATTCCTGTTTGCAACAGTTAAGAAGTAAAGTTAAGGATCCGATCCAAAGGAGTCGTAATAGTGAATGTAGTTGAGTTCATTAGGGAGAAAAAAGAGCGATTTCAGCAAAATAATGCTGAGTTCAGGGCAAAAATTGAGCCCCAATTTAAAAATCTATCCGACCTGATCACGAAAACTATATCCAATACGTTGAATAATCCCTGGATATCCAGATTTAACCCCTTCGAAGAGCAAGAAGAAGAAGAAAAGCCTCCTCAACCATTGGTGTTAGTCCCTGCTGCAGCGGAAATGTATCGAAAGCTGGAGAGGCAACTCGGAGAAGAGACCTTTGTTGGCGAATGGTTCACTGTTGACCAAAAGTGCATCAACCAATTTGCCGAAGTTACCGGAGATAAACAATGGATCCACACTGATCCAGAAAGAGCAGAGAAGGAATCCCCATTCAAGTCAACAATTGCGCATGGTTTTTTAACACTGTCTCTCTTGCCTAAACTGACGGATACCGTTGATGACAACAATAACCCCTACCCTGAAGCCAAGATGGCAGTGAATTATGGTCTTAATCAGGTTCGCTTCCCTTATCCAGTCAAAGCTGGCTCAAGAGTCAGAGCCCGAACCAAGCTGGTTGAACTCAGTCCAATGCGCAAAAGCATAGAGCTGGTTAATGAAGTTAGTATCGAAGTAGAGAACAGTAAACGCCTGGCCTGTGTTGCAGAAACTGTGCTACGACTATATTTTTAGCACTACAAAGCGGAGAATTCTCCGCTTTTAATGTTTTCCATCAGTCCAGTCTATTCCCTCTAGCCAGCCAATTAAGGCACTCATATAACTCATTCTGAGAAACAAAAACTATTAATTCCAATAATTTATACTATTCTTAATGCTATAAAATATGGTCATTAAAAGAACAAACTGGCTAGAAAATATGACTTGAACAGATGTGTTCCAATTAGTGATTTGCCAGCAGTTCGACCCCAATTTTTACTGAACTTCAAGAAAAGTACTTATAAAACAATAAAATAGCCAAAATATTTCTCAAGAGTAATTAGTGAAAACGCGTCACCTATTGCATAATATCCTTATTACGCTTGTCATGAGCCTGTCGCTTTTTTCCAGCTTTTCCCATTCAACAGAAACCGTCACTTTGCAATTGAAATGGAAGCATCAATTTCAATTTGCAGGCTACTACGCTGCACGTGAAAAAGGCTTCTACCAGAAAGCCGGACTGGATGTAGTTATTAAAGAAGCCAGACAAGGGGTTGATCCCGTTGAAGAAGTCACCAGCGGTAATGCCGAATATGGAGTAGGCACCAGCGAGCTCATACTTAATCATGCCAATGGTGACCCTGTAGTTGTGCTTGCGGTCATTTTTCAACACTCTCCCCTTGGCATAGCTGTTAGCAAAAATAGCGAGCTGACGACCCTTCTCGACATAGCCAACTCGCCAATAATGATCGAACTTAATTCAGCAGAGCTACTTGCTTACCTGAAGCTTGAAGGACTGGACAAATCTGCTCTGAATATTATTAACCATACCTTCAATACCGATGATCTGGTCTCAGGTAAAGTTAAAGCAATGTCTGTCTATGTCACGGACGAACCATTCATACTTAATCAAAAACGGCATCAATATATACTTTTTGAACCAAGACTGGGCGGAATAGACTTCTATGGTGACAATCTGTTTACCACCAAAAATGAAATAAAATCTCATCCTGAAAGAGTTGAAGCTTTTCGCCAGGCCACACTTAAAGGCTGGCGTTACGCAATGGAAAATCCGGAAGAAATAATCCAGCTAATATATCAACGATACAGTCAGCGTCACAGTATTGATCACTTAAGGTTTGAAGCGAGTCAAATGAGAAGACTGATGCAACCGGAACTTGTCGAGCCAGGTTATATGCATCAGGGCCGTTGGAAGCACATCATTAAGACCTATCAAAGTCAGGGACTGCTCGACATGACTTACCAGCTTGACAATTTTATCTACTCCCCGGTCAGCGAAATTGATCTGGATGAATACCGTCCCTGGTTTGCCTCTGCGATTGTTTTTATTATTTGTCTAATATTCCTTGGCATTTTCGTCTACTCTCTTTTTCGAAAGCTACTCGCTGAAGAGGTAAAGCTGCAGAGCATTGTAGATAATTCACCAAGTGCGTTAATTGTCAGTGACAATAATGGCATTATCAAGAGCTGGAATCATCAAGCCGAAATTATTTTTGGATGGCAATCTTCTGAAGTTATCGGTGCAAGTGCATACAGTCTTCTCCTGCCACCAGAAAAAATTGCGGAAGTTAAAAATTTTGTAGAGAGTTCATTCAACGATAAAAGACCAACAACTACCAGGCAATGGAATCTAAATAAAAATAACGAAAGAATTTTATGTGAATGGAAAAATATTCTGGTGAATGATAAAACATCCAGTGAAACCTATATTATTTCAACTGCAGTCGACATTACCAAACAGAAACTTCTCGAAGAAAAACTAAAAGTCAGAGCCTACACCGATCCATTGACCGGCCTGAATAATCGAAGTGTTTTCTATTTAAAACTCAATCACGCCTTGAAACAAGCTAAACGAAACAATAACAAGCTTGGTCTCCTTTTTATTGATCTGGATAAATTTAAAGATATTAACGATGGTTACGGTCATGAGTCGGGAGATATCGTACTAAAATCAATTGCAGAACGACTTATCAAGGTATGTCGAGATAGTGATGTCATTGCTCGTATCGGAGGGGATGAGTTTGTCGTTCTGCTATATGATGTAAACGGGCGGGATGCCGTGCAAAACATCTCTATAAAAGTACTCAGCGAACTTATTCAACCGATTGAACTAGATGATCATAATACAATTGTGATCAACTCTTCAATCGGAGCTTCAATATATCCAGAGCACGGAAAGCAGGCAGAAGTATTGTTAAAAACAGCTGATCTGGCAATGTATAAGGTCAAACAGGGTTCTCAAAAAAATCCCTATATCCCACCTGCTGAAGCGTAGAAAAGCAAGGACTCGACGAAAAAATAGTAAAATTAACTCTCTAGTATTCGTCTATCAAAACAGACGAATACTAGATAAATAAACTAAATCAAATTACAAAACATTTAGGACATAGCTAGACACAATCAAGCTACTCGTTCAAACCTCTAAAAACTCCAGAATTTCTTTAGCAGCCTGCCTCCCTTCCGCGATTGCGGTAACTACCAGATCAGCGCCTCTCACCATATCACCTCCGGCAAATATTCCTTCAGCTTCCGTTTGCTGTATACCAACCTCGTTACTGGTTGAAGGCTGAGTTGTCTTTACCAACCCCCGGTCATCGCAAGTAACCCCTAATTCGTTAAACCAGTTTGCCGGACTCGGATTAAAGCCAAACGCCATAATAACGATATCCGCCTCAATGATTGAAGTATCAGTTTGATCTACTTCAAACGACATCCTATCGCTACCTTCTTTTTCTACCAGTCGGGTCCGAGCGACTTCAACACCTGTTGCTTTCCCCGATTCAACGATAATTCTCAACGGCTGTTGATTGAACTCAAAATTGACTCCCTCTTCCATAGCATTTTTTACTTCAGAAGGAGAACCCGGCATCGCTTCTTGATCCCGCCGATAAATACAAGTGACAGAATGACAGTTTTGACGTATCGCTGATCGCACACAATCCATTGCTGTATCACCGCCCCCCAGAACAACAACTTTCTTGTCTCTCAAGTTCTGGAATGGAAATTCATCCATTGCATAGGACTCCTGTTTATTCACGTTTCCGATCAGAAAATCTAACGCTTTAAGGACCCCCTGAGCGTCTGCGCCCGGTAATTTTCCGGTCACACTTTGATAACACCCCATCCCTAGAAACAGTGCATCATAGTCTTCTTTTAACTGCTTTTCAGAAATATCTTTTCCAACTTCCGTATTAAGTTGAAACTCTACACCAATATCTTCTAGAAACTTTCGTCGCTTTCTGATAACAGATTTTTCCAGTTTGAATCCTGGAATGCCAAAAGTAAGAAGTCCGCCAATTTCGGGATATCGATCAAACACTACAGGCTTAACGCCGTTTCTGGCTAGCAGCTCCGCGCACCCTAGCCCGGCAGGTCCAGCTCCGACAACGGCCACTTTTTTATCAGTCATAGAACGTTTGGATAAGTCCGGACGCCAGTTATTTTTAAGTGCTCTATCAGAAATATTTTTTTCAATCGCACCAATATTCACTGCACCAAAGCCGGTATTTAAAGTACATGCCTGCTCACAAAGTCTATCTTGCGGACAAACTCTTCCACAAATTTCTGGCAGCGGATTAGTTTCGTGCATTAGTGCTGCAGCATCTTCAAACTTTTCCGTTCTCACATATTCCAGCCAGTTAGGAATATAGTTATGTAATGGACAGCGCCACTCACAATAGGGATTTCCACAGTCTAGACAACGTGCTGCTTGAGTGGTTAGTTCAGCTTCTTCTTTGCCGATGTAAATTTCTTTAAAGTCTATTTTCCTTTCACAGACGTCTCTTTTTTTGTTTTCACTGCGAGGCCGCTTCAAGAACTCTAGCGGATCTATTTTCTTCACACTGTTTTCCTGCTGGCTCATTTTACAATCCTCAAAGGTGTCACTTCCGTCATCACATGCCCGGTTGTTTTGGGGACAACCACCATAAAATAATCCAGATAATGAGCGAGATTGTTGCGAATTTTTTGAGCTTGAGGACTGTGCGTTGTTTCAATATGACGATCTATCAATCGAATCAGATCATCTTTGTAAGATTCACATTCTGGCTCCACCAGTGAGAGCAATTCGACATGCTCGAAGTTGGTTCGTTTATTCAGTGTTTCTCGTAAGTCAAGCACCAGGGCAACTCCACCTGTCATTCCTGCAGCAAAGTTTTCCCCTACCGGACCGAGAACGACTACAGTCCCGCCGGTCATATATTCACAGCCATGATCGCCAACACCTTCTACGACAGCTTCAGCGCCGGAATTGCGAACTGCAAATCTCTCACCAGCCTGCCCTGCGGCAAATAATTGTCCGCCACTGGCACCGTAAAGACAGGTATTGCCAATTATCGCACCACGACTGGCGACGTACTGAATATTGTCCTGCGGATATATAGCGATACTCCCGCCAGACATTCCTTTACCAACATAGTCATTAGCGTCTCCCTGCAGGTTAATATCGATACCTGCCTGATTCCAAACACCAAATGACTGACCCGCGATTCCTTTGAAGTTAAGCGTTAGGCTTTTATTAATTTGCTGCTTGGCAAAATAGCCTGAAATACTTGCACCAACTGAGCGATCATGATTTTTAATTGTATAAGTAAAATCAAGTTCTCTCTCCAGGTGAATATTGGCTTTAACATCTTGCAGAATTTTCTGGTTGAGCTCTCCTTTGTCAAAGGGCGTATTTTTGGTTCCCAGGTAGTGAGGTGCACCTGAACTCGGACGTTTGGCTGAGTCCAGAATCACCTGCAAGTTCAAGCGACTCTGTTTACGCGTATTTCCTTCAACAACATCTAACAGATCAGTGCGACCAACCAACTCATTTAAACTGGCTACTCCAAGTTTTTTTAACCACTCCTGTGTTTCTGTCGCAATAAAATCAAAATAATTAATGACCTTTTCCGGTAAACCGAGATAGTGTTGGCTGCGAAGCGTTTTGTTCTGAGTGGCTACGCCTGTTGCACAATTATTAAGGTGACAGATTCTTAAATATTTACACCCCAGCGCCACCATGGGACCGGTACCAAAACCGAAACTATCTGCCCCCAAAATTGCACCTTTGATTACATCCAGTCCCGTTTTAAGTCCCCCGTCTACCTGCAGGCAGACTCGGTCGCGCAAACCATTTTCAATCAGAGCTTGATGGGCTTCTGCTAACCCCAGTTCCCATGGAGTACCAGCATACTTAACCGATGTAAGTGGACTGGCGCCAGTGCCGCCGTCATGACCGGCTATGGTAATCATATCAGCATAGGCTTTGGCAACACCGGCGGCGATTGTGCCGACACCGGGTCCAGAAACCAGCTTAACTGAAATGAGTGCATCTGGATTAACCTGTTTCAGATCAAAAATCAATTGCGCTATATCTTCAATAGAGTAGATGTCATGATGCGGCGGCGGTGAAATTAGCGTGACGCCGGGTGTCGCATTTCTCAATTTGGCAATTTCCAGCGTTACTTTATTGCCTGGTAATTGACCTCCTTCACCGGGCTTGGCTCCCTGCGCAATTTTGATTTGTAAAACTTCGGCGTTAACCAGATAGCTTGCGGTTACCCCAAATCGTCCTGAAGCAATTTGTTTAATTTTGGAAACTCGCTCAGTGTTGTATCTTGCAGGGTCCTCTCCTCCCTCCCCGCTATTTGAACGACCGCCAATGCGATTCATAGCAATTGCCAATGATTCATGAGCTTCCGGGCTCAATGCACCGATTGACATTCCAGCGGAATCAAAACGACGCATAATTTCGCTTTTAGCTTCTACCTGTGCATCACTCAGTGCTGATTCTGCAAGTTTTGGCTTTAGTAGGTCTCGCAGAGTAGCAACAGGTCTCTCATTGACAGTGTTCGCATAGCTGAGGTACTCCTCGTAACTACCAGAAGAAACAGCCCGTTGAAGCGTTTGAATCACATCGGGGTTGTAACAATGATACTCTCCTCCATGCACGTATTTTAGTTGGCCATTACGCTGTGTTTTGACAGAGTCTCTCCAGGCATTGCGCGCGCAAATCTGACTATCCACCTGTAAATCTTCAAAGCGGGCGCCACCGATGCGAGAAGGAACACCTTTAAAACAAAGATCAATCACTTCCTGATCCAGTCCAACGGCTTCAAATAATTGCGCACCTCGGTAACTGGCTACTGTGGAAATTCCCATTTTTGACATTATCTTTAACAGGCCCTTATTCAGACCGATAAAATAATTTCTTCTGGCGTCGATCAGATCGAAGTCCAGCTGTGATTCAAGATGAAGATTATTAATAATTTGAATCGCTAAATAAGGATAGATTGCTGTTGCACCTACGCCAATTAAAACCGCAAAGTGATGAGGGTCTCTGGCAGTACCGGTTTCCACAATGATATTTGCATCACAGCGCAATCCTTCATCAACCAATCGATTATGGACCGCACCAGTTGCCAGAGCGGCATGAATTACAAGTTGCCCCTGAGTGATAGCACGATCTGACAATCGAAGAATGACAGCTCCATCCTTGACCAGTTCAACCGCTCTATCAGCCAGCTTTCGAATGGCAATTTCAAGGCTGTCAGATTCATCATAATTGAGCGACAGTTTTTCCTGTCGATAATACCTTTGATCCAGCTCTTCAAGCTGTTTTAATTTTGCGTAATTAAGAATAGGTTTGCCAATAATCGCCCGAAATGCCAACCCATTGGTTTCCTGAAAAACATTGTGTTCACGCCCGAAACAGGTTTCAAGCGACATGACAGCCTTTTCTCGTAACGGATCGATTGGAGGATTTGTTACCTGGGCAAACTGTTGTCGGAAATAATCGAATAAACTTCGATGTTTATTGGATAACACTGCAATTGGAGTATCGTCTCCCATAGAACCAGTCGCCTCCTGACTT
The DNA here is from genome assembly GCF_015687155.1 of Aliikangiella sp. G2MR2-5. Lineage (GTDB taxonomy): Bacteria > Pseudomonadota > Gammaproteobacteria > Enterobacterales > Kangiellaceae > Aliikangiella. Next base: position 1,622,505 of record NZ_JADPQF010000001.1, read on the forward strand.
TGGTTAGCCATGACGCGTATAATTTGTTCTTTTTCTTCAATGGAAACGTCGAAAAATTTTTCAAATCGCGGTAAATTCTTGAGACTTTCATCAATATATTTTTGCGCGCCCTGACGTTCTAACCAGGGATTACTCCTCAATCGAATGGTATTTTCTCTTAACCACTCAAGATACGGATGACGACCTTTGAGCATATCGTCGATTTTATTGGTACGCCAGATCTCTCCGGTGGAAATATCAGCCGCAAGCATCTCTCCAGGACCAACTCTGTCTTTTTCGATTACATCCGCTTCGTCGTAATCCCAGACACCAACTTCAGAGGCTACGGTGAGAATTCGATCTTTTGTGATCACATATCTGGCCGGTCTTAAACCATTGCGATCCAAAGTACACGCGATTTGTTGTCCATTGGACATCACGATTCCCGCTGGTCCATCCCAAGGTTCTGAATGCATTGAGTTGAATTCATAAAACGCTTTCAGTTCGGGATCCATGTTACTTCGGTTGGCCCAGGCTGGCGGAACCAGCATTCTAAGTGCTCTAAAGATATCCATACCTCCAGCAAGCAACACTTCCAGCATGTTATCCAGAGACGAGGAATCAGAACCAGTCTGATTGACCAGATGCTCCAGATTCCCCAGATCGGGTAACAATGGTGTATAGAGTTTTGGCTGGCGTGCTTTCGCCCAGCGACGATTACCTGATATGGTGTTAATTTCACCATTGTGGGCAAGAAAGCGAAATGGTTGCGCGAACTTCCATAAAGGCGCCGTGTTAGTTGAGAAGCGTTGATGAAACAGACAGATAGCGCTCTGCATAGCCTTGTCAGCCAGATCAGGATAAAAGTGATTTAAATACCTGGGAATGACCAGCCCTTTGTAGACAATCATTAAGTTGGATAGCGATACCACATAATAATGCTCATCCTTAATACGATCGGCTGCACGTCGACGGGCCATAAAAAGTCGTCTTTCAAGATCGTATTTACCCCAGCCTGGCGGTGCACTAACAAAGATCTGTTCTATTACGGGCAAAGTTTTTAGCGCATTTTCTCCACAAACACTGGTATCTATGGGCACTTTCCTCCACCCACAAATAGTCAGCGTTTCTTTTTCAAGTTCTTCTTCAAGAATCTTTTTGCTATGAGCGGCTTCTGCTTGATCCGGGTTTAAAAATACCTGACCAACAGCAAATTTGGCGCCGAGACTATAGCCGAGAGACTCGCCTACTTTTCGAAAATAGGATTCGCATAACTGAATGGAAATTCCGCAACCATCTCCAGTTTTTCCATCCGCATGAACTGCACCACGGTGAGTCATTCGCTCCAGAGCGGTAATTGCTGTTTGAATCAAGTTGTGACTTTGATGACCATCAAGCTGAGCGATTAAACCGAATCCACAGTTATCCTTAGCCTGAGATGCCTGGTATAAGGTCATTTGTCCCCCTTGTGTGACTTAAATATTTATTCGGATGTGCCGCCTTTCTTCTTTATCGTTATTATTTTTATAGATGAACAATTCTTTCGATTGTTTCGGTAGATACTAATTGGTCTTACTGCAGCTGTCTTATATTTAATTGGTTTAACAGCCTCCATAATCAGTGACCTGGCCGCGTTTCCTCTAGATTAGGCCATGTTGGCAGCAAAATTCAAACGCCCGTTTAGATTTTGTCGTTATATGCAATCTCTCAAACATGATATTGGAAACCAACTATTGGCACGGAACATAAATCATTGAACATTAATACTGGCCTGTTACACTAGAGCAGGTATCGACCTTACACATTAATTTCTGGTATCTGCTCAATGTTCAAAGAACTACTTGACCACTTTAGACCAAAAACGGGTGAAAAATCTTCAATTGAAGACTCCGACGAATCAGCCAAGGCCGCACCAGATAGCTCTTCATTGAATACCGATCGGATAAAAGCAGTAATTTCTGAACTTAATAATTCCGATGCACTATTTAAAGAGTCCGGCTTTATGATGGAGAAGCTGGATGTCACTGTCGGCGCAGAGTCTAAAGTTATTCCTCATTTTAAGCATTACCACTCAGTAACCGATGAAGAACAGATTGCGATTTTGTCACGAATTGCTGACAACTCAATAATCAAGTTTGTCCTTATGTCACTTTTCCGATCTGTGAAGATGAGCAGCCTGTTTGACAACACGGAAATGTACTTCCATCAAGTCGCTATCGACATATCAACATCGCCGGTGGTAACAACCACTTTTAAGCGAGAACACTCAAGCAAAGACACCTACAGCGTTACCAAGCACTGATAGCTAATGATCTATCTCAAATCGGAAAACTTTTCCGCCTAATCAATTTTTCGCTGTCTATACTTAGAGTATGGACGACTATAGCGCAAGTCACATTCAAACAAGTCATCTGCAAAGTTGCACCTCCAGGCTTTATCTAATTTTTAAACTTTATCTGATAATATTGAGCTTGTGTATTGCAGGTTGTGCTTCCATGACTCACTCCGTATCGCAAAGTGAAAAAGCCCAGCCTCCTGATGTTAATAACTTAATAGCCGCTTTCTCCAGTGAATCGCTTAAATTTAACCCTCTAAAAGCAACCTTGCTCGGAGTCAGTGACTATAATCACCTTTTTCTTCCCGAAATAACCCTGACCAATCGCCAAAAAGAAGTCGATTTTTTAAAAAAGTATCTTAAGCAACTAAAAAACATATCTCCTCAGAAGCTGACTTATCAAGAACAGCTAACTTACGAGTTATTCAAACATGATCTAGAGATTGCGATCGAAAGCTTTGATTACCCTTCACACTATTTGCCATTCAACCAAATTTTTGGAGCGCACAATGCGTTTGCTCTGCTAGGATCAGGAGAGTCCGCCCAGCCCTTCAGAACACTTAGAGATTACGAAAGATTTATTCAGCGCGCCCAGGGTTTTTCACTATGGGTCGATAGTGCAATTAATACAATGCGAGAAGGAGCCCAAAAAGGCACGACTCATCCGGAAGCAATTGTAAAAAAAATTGCAGCGCAATTAGCAGCTCATTTAAGCTACTCGCCATCTGAAAATATTTTCTATCAACCGCTTCAAAATCTTCCTCGGAGTTTGTCTGTCCACGAAAAATACTTACTTGCTAGCAGATACCAGGCCACCGTTGAAAATACGATAATAGCCAGCTATCAAAAGCTTTATCACTTCCTGGTAAAAGAATATTTACCGCTTTCTCGAAAAACTGCAGGCTATGGCCAACTTGAGAATGGTCAAAATTGGTATCGCTTTTTGGTACGCCAATACACCACCAGTGAGCTCTCAACAGAAGAGATCCATCGGTTGGGGCTAGAGGAAGTCAAGAGAATTCGAAATGAAATGACTCAAGTGAAAGAACAACTAGAATTTGAAGGAAGCCTGGCAGAATTTTTTAGCTATTTGAGACAAAATAATGATTACTATTTCAACTCTGAAGCAGAATTACTAAACGCCTATAGGGGCATTCAAGAAAAAATTCACGGGCAACTGTACAAGCTATTCAGCTTTGCTCCACAGGCATCCTATGTTGTTAAAACCATCCCGTCCTATCGTGCACAAGCGGCTCCGGGAGCCTACTACCAGAGTCCTTCTTTGGATGGCAAAGTTCCAGGCATTTTTTACATTAATAGTTACAACCTGAAAGCCCAACCAAGATTTCTGGTGGAAACCTTATCCTTGCATGAAGCCGCTCCCGGACATCACTTTCAAATTGCAATTCAGCAAGAGTCTTCGCACTTATCCAGTTACCGACGATTTAACAGCTACACCTCTTTCGCAGAAGGTTGGGCACTTTACGCTGAAAGTCTGGGAAAAGAATTAGGGCTGTTTAATGATCCTATCATGTGGTATGGAAGACTGGTTGACGAACAGCTTCGTGCAATGCGGCTCGTCGTTGATACCGGAATCCATGCCAAAGGCTGGTCTAGAGAAAAAGCAATTGCTTATATGATGGAAAATTCTTCGATGGCACGATCAGACGTTGTTGCCGAAGTAGAAAGATATATGGTTATTCCCGCGCAGGCACTAGCTTATAAACTGGGCGAGCGTACCTTCCAAAAATTGAGAACCTATGCATCCAGCAAGCTAGGCAAAGACTTTGATATTCGAGCTTTTCATAAAGAATTGCTCATCGATGGAAGCCTTCCTCTTCCAATCCTCGAACGAAAACTGAAAACCTGGGTTAATTCAAAGAGTTTTACCCGATAACTTAGCTCACAAAACACCTGCTGAACCTACTTGGCACTCCCACCCAAAGGCTAATAGTCCGTGGCCAGTCGCTACAAGAAATATAGGTTGCAACATTCTTTGACAATTAAATTCATTGAATCCCACATACAATATATTGTGCGCAATATAATTTTAATGTATTTTATTTATGCATGAGATAGTCAGCTTCTTAGCTCGTACTTTAGACAAATTACGTCTGACTTATCTCTCCCACACCTGAAGTAACAAACAGGGCCACAGCAAAAACTTTAACTAAGTGATTTATAAGCTTTTAAAAGGGGTAAATCTTATGAAACCAAAGACTTTAGCAAAGTCGATAGCGCTAATTTTAGGTTCATCGACATTGCTATCTACCAGTTTTAGCATCATCGCAGCAGAAGATGCACTGGAAAACAATGATGAGGAAAAAGAGAATAAAGTCGTTATTACCGGCTCTCGGATCAAAAAAACAGATATTGAAGGCGTAGCTCCGGTTATTACGGTTACCGCAGCTGAAATTGAACGGCAGGGTCATGCCAATGTATATGAAGCGATTCGGAGCATGACTGCAAATACCGGCGGAGTGCTTGACGAACAGGAAACCAACAGTTTTACGGCAGCTGCACAAGCCGTCAATGTCAGGGGATTCGGACCTGGACGCTCGTTAGTATTGCTTAATGGCAATCGTTTACCAAGCAATCCAAAACCCTACGGTGGTGAAGATAACTTTGTTAACCTCGCCCTGATCCCTACAACGGCCGTTGATCGGGTGGAATATCTTTCAACTGGCGGTTCAGCTATCTATGGTTCCGACGCCATCGCTGGTGTTATTAACGTTATCTTGAAAGACAGCTACGAAGGAAACCAGATTTCCTATCGCTACACAGACACTAAAGACGGCGGAGGTTCAACCCACCGACTGAATTTTATGGGTGGTGTTTCCTGGGAGTCTTCAAACCTATTCTATGGCATTGAAATTGACAAACGCAACGGCCTGTTCGGCCATGACCGTGATTGGCTTGACGAAGCAAGTGACTCGCCGGCAGAAGATCCATGGTTGGTCAATGACAGGGATATTTTAGTCGCCTACCCCTGGGGGCGCTGGGACTCAGCTAGCTCCACCTGGTTAGATAACTGGACATACCAGGATCCTGGCGCAACAGCCTGTCAAACAAATCCTAATTTTGACTATTCCAATCGACCAGAGAGAGGCAACTTTTGCGGTCATGATAGTACCGGAGACCGGGCCCTCAGAGCCCCCAGGGATAGATTAAGTGCTTTTGCTCACTATACTCAGCAAATCAACAATGATACCGAATTTTTTGCCTCCGCAATTTTCTGGCAAAGTGAGGCTGATGCAGAGCTTTGGTATACCAGCTGGTGGCAACAGGTATCAGTTGTTGACGATATTACTGCAGAAAACCCTTCCTGGTTATATGATATCTATTACCAGCGGACTTTTGCGCCAGAAGAAGTTCCTAACGAACAAGCTTTTGATGAAGATGCGGTGATGATTAACTTCGGATTTGAAGGCGCTTTAACCGAAGAGTTCGACTACAAACTGGCCTTTTCCTTATCAGACTATGATTACAAAGAGTCAATTGCCAAGTTTAGTCGACTCGGTGGTCTGGCGGCATTTTTCGGGGTAGACGGTAATGACCCAGATCGAAACCGATTCCTGGATAGCTGGAACACTTATCTTATGCAGCCCTCCGACTTCCAGGCAGACGGTTTCACTTCCGCTAACGGTCTAGATTTATACGGATACTATAATAGTGGAGAGCTCGATGGACTTTATGGATTCTCCACCGCAGAAGGAGGCAGTTACGCTCGTAGCGTGAGCTTTGAAGTCTCGGGCGATCTGGGAGAAACATACGCCGGCCCAATCAGTTTTGCAACAGTGATTGAGTATAACCAGCAGGGATATAACCTTGATATTGATCCGGTTACCGATGCTGGAGAATACGTTGGCTGGTCAGGTGTCGGTGGACGCGGAGATCGAGATCACTATGCTGTTGGCGCGGAGTTTCTGATTCCATTAGCTGATACTCTAGAAGCAACGGTTGCTGCTCGTTATGACGACTATCAGGATGACTCCAATGTTGGCGGAGCAGAAACTTTTCAGCTTGGACTCGCGTGGCGACCAACAGATGACTTATTGGTTAGAGCCAACTATGGCACAACATTCCGTGCTCCAGACTTGCATCGATTATTTGCGGATAATAACCAGTATTTTGGCTCGACAACGGACTACTACACCTGCTTATCTGATTTAGGGACTACGGCAGAAACTGCTTTTGCCAACTTCCAACAATGCAGTGTAGAAGCCGATGCTGTGACTACTCGACAAAATACTCAGGGAGACCTCAATCTGGAAGAAGAAACAGGGTTCTCGGCAAACTTTGGAATTGTCTGGTCACCCATTGATGATCTAGATATTACATTAGATGTTTATCGAATAAATATCGAGAACATGGTCACTACATTAAGTGCTTCAGTTTATTCGCAACTGGAAGCGGAATGTCGCCTTGGATTTGATATGCTAGGTAATCCCGTAGACAGTAATTCTGAATACTGTCAGGAACTCTATAGTCGTATTCAAAGGCAACAAGGGCCAGTTCCATCCGATATAGATCCTATTAGCGAAGTTTTCCTTAGTTCGATTAATATGGGCCTACAGGAGCAAACCGGTCTTGATTTGGGAGTCGACTATGAATGGGAAGTGTCAGATTTTGGCAAGTTCTACATCGGTCTTGATTATAGCTATGTTGACGAAATTCGAGTCCAGGTACTAAAAACCGAACCCGTAGACGAAAAAGCTCGCGACACTAGCTGGTATCAATATCCGTACCGACATAGAGCAACATTGACCACCTCTTGGGAGTATTCTGACTGGACCACGACTTTGTACTTTAATCGAGTTGGCAGTACTTTAACCTGGGATGGCGACACCCGCACACCAGCCTATACAAAAGCAAACTTGCACCTGGCTTATCGCTATTCTGATGATTTCGATGCCAGTCTAACAGTTGCTAACTTGACTAATAGCAGACCTCCAGAGAAAGCAAAGTGGGAGTCATGGCCTTTCTATAACTCTTATGCTTACACCAATGGCGGCGTAGGCACCGAATACTTCCTTACTTTGAATTATCGGTTCTAACACCAGCTTAGCGATAAGCTAGTGACATGCCCTGTTTAGGCAGGGCTTGTCATTCCAACCTTTGCCACTCATCGACATCCGGCATCCAGTCCTTGTACCTTTCCTCTCCTCCTCGGCTTTTCCAGTCAGAATCTATTGTCAACCGAGAGCTAATCCCGCCACGAGGATTACAATTCATCACTACTCTTAACCGGTCCGGTTTATAAACCTGCATCAAATGGTCATAAAATATATTAATCAGACGCTCATAAGAAACGACAATATTGCGTAGCTGATAGACATAGAGCTTCAATGCTTTTAGCTCAATAATCTTATCCTTCGGATAAAAAGTCAGGTATATAGTGGCAAAGTCCGGTTGTTCTTGAACGCCTAAAAAGGTGAATTCAGGTATTTTAATATTGATCTCGTATGCTTGTTGAGAAGGATTGGGAAGCGCCACTAATATGCTGGCATCAATTTCTTCATAAGTTTTAACGGCCATCTGGTTTCCTTAATCAATTGTCGGGTTAATTGAGCCTTTTAACTATAGGACAATGTCGAAGTTTTGGTGTCAATTCACTATTTTGGTGTCAATCCACTAACTAAAAGTATAGGAATTCATCCTCAAAATTCATATTCAGTAACGATTTTCTGTTACTGGGACTTGTACCCGACCAAATGAATATGTTCTTATTACAGGTTAATCGGTTGTCGCATAAAAGCTAGCTTCGCTGTTAGCTAACCCAATAACAATAGTTTAGGTCCAGGCCGATCAATTCATTATTAGAATAATTTGAGGGAAACCCAATGAAAAAAACCTTAATCGCAAGCGCTGTCTGCTTTGCCCTGGTTACTGCTTGTGGGCAACAAGAACCCGCTAAGAACACTTCGAATGAAGCTCAACCCCAGAAGTCAGAAAAATCGATAGTTGAAAAGACTGATTTAAACTCTGGAATTGAACTTGCCAACATGGACAAGTCTGTTCGTCCTCAAGATGACTTTTTCCGACATGTAAACGGAGCATGGCTGGACAAAACCGAAATACCTGCAGATAAGTCTTCTTATGGCTCATTTACAGCATTACGAGATAAATCTCGCGAAGATGTTAAAAGTATTATTGAAGAAACAGCAAAACTGGAAAATGTTGAGCATGGCTCCGATGCACAGAAGGTAGGCGATCTGTATCGCAGTTACATGAATACTGAAATTCTCGATAAGCTTGGTATTGCGCCGATTAAACCAGAATTGGAAAAAATAGACGCACTTAAAAATCATGACGAACTTTCAACCTACTTTGCCGAAGCAGAGAAATTGAGCCTGACAACTCCATTTGGCTTTTGGGTTAACAATGACTCTAAAAACCCAACAGCCTATATCATGTATATGACTCAGTCTGGTCTGGGACTTCCTGATAAAGAATACTATTTTAAAACTGATGAAAAATCGGTCGAGTTACGCGAGAAATATGTCGCTCACATCGCCAGAATGCTAAAGCTGGCAGGCATTGAGACTGCGGAAAACGATGCCAAGGAAATCATGGCACTTGAGACCGAGATTGCCAAATTACACTGGAGTCGTGTCGATAACAGAAATCGCGACAAAACTTACAACAAATATGAAATATCCAAACTTGCAGAGCTGGCCAGTGACTTTAACTGGCAGAACTACTTCTCTCACGCAGGTGTGGCCAACGAAAAAGAAGTCATTGTCAGACAGCCTACTTATCTTGAAGGTTTCAGCAAGTTATTCAAGCAAACTACACTTGATAACTGGAAGCGTTACTTCAAGTGGTCACTCATCAATAATACTGCCAATATTCTTAGCACAGAAATCGATCAGGCTAACTTTGAATTCTATGGTAAAACGCTTAATGGTACGCCAGAACAAGAAGCTCGTTGGAAAAGAGCGGTCTCCTCAGTAAATAGTCTACTAGGTGAAGTCGTCGGTAAAATCTATGTTAAGAAACACTTTAAACCTGAGGCTAAAGCCAGAATGGTTGAGCTGGTTGAAAATTTAAGAGAAGCCTATCGCCAGGCAATTCTGGATCTGGACTGGATGGGTGAAGAGACCAAAAAACAAGCTATCGATAAACTAAACAAGTTTACTCCTAAAATAGGTTATCCCGATAAATGGAGAGATTATAGTTCGTTAGAAATCAGTGCAGACGATTTAGCAGGAAACTATCGAAGAGCCTCATTGTTCTCTTACAATCGTCAAATCAACAAACTAGGAAAACCAATTGATAAAACCGAATGGTTTATGCCACCACAGACGGTAAATGCATACTACAACCCGGTTATGAATGAGATTGTATTCCCGGCAGCTATTTTACAGCCACCATTTTTCAATATGGAAGCTGATGATGCAGTCAACTACGGCGGTATCGGCGGTGTAATTGGTCATGAAATGGGACATGGCTTCGACGATCAGGGAGCCAAGTCAGATGGTAATGGTGTTCTCAGAAACTGGTGGACCGAAAAGGACCTGGAAGAGTTTAAGTTAAGAACAGGCAAACTGGCTGAGCAGTATTCAGCATTTGAACCCTTACCTGGTGAGCACATCAATGGAGAAATGACTTTAGGTGAAAACATTGGTGATCTGGGCGGGCTAACTATTGCACATCGAGCCTACAAGTTATCGCTTGAAGGAAAAGATGCTCCTACTATCGACGGGTTAACTGGCGAACAACGATTCTTTATGGGCTGGGCTCAGGTATGGGCATACAAGTTCCGTGATGAAGCGCTTCGTAATCGATTAGCAACCGACCCTCACTCACCAGCACCTTATCGTGCAAATGGAACCTTGATGAATATGCCTGAATTTATGGATGCATACGACGTCAAGCAAGGAGATGGTATGTTTAGAAAGCCTGAAGAAAGAGTAAAAATCTGGTAAAGGCTTTCTCCAGCCAATTAAAAAGGGAAGCTTATTGCTTCCCTTTTTTCTTTTTGTCAGATCGATTATTCCGACCTTTACGGCTTTCAACATTTTTTCTCTTTTTATCCCCTTCTCCTTTAGGGACACCTTTAGACTCGTCAAAATCCTTAGCTTTCGTCAAGCGCATAGGCTTACCACAAACTCGAACTTTTTTAAGATGAGTCAATGTTGACTTAGGCATACCTTGAGGTAAATCTACGGTTGAAAAGTCGTCATAAATTTTGATATGACCAATGTATCTACTCTCAATTTCAATCTCATTGGCTATAGCTCCAACAACATTTCCTGGCTTGATACCATCCTGAAACCCAGCCATAACGACAAACCGTTCCATTTCGATCTCAGGAAACTCTTCGAGCTTCTCAGCATTTCGATTAAAATCTTTACCGTCTCTAGATTCATGACCTTTTCTTTTGTGCTTTCTTTCCCTTCCATAGTTACCCGAGTCATTCTCTCTCCGTTCCCTTCGATTTTCTTTAGGAGACGGTAAATCCTCAAGTAATAACGGCGAACTATCATGCGCAAGACTCGCTAGTGCAGCTGCAATTTCAATACCTGTACGACTTGACTCATATTGGTAATCTTGAAGAATCTCCAAATAAGGATCGAGGTCGCCAGAATCAATTTTTTCGGTAATACTAAGCTTAAACTTTTCTACTCTTTGATCATTGATTGCTTCAGTCGAGGGCAAACCTATGCGCTCTACTTTTTTCTTGGTAACACGTTCAATCAGTGCCAACATTCTTTTTTCTCTAGGCGTTACAAAAAGAATTGCTTTACCTTCTCGACCAGCTCGACCAGTTCTTCCGATTCGGTGAACATATGACTCTACGTCCTGTGTAATATCGTAGTTAACGACATGTGAAATTCTTTGAACATCCAAACCACGAGCGGCAACATCGGTAGCAACCAGAATATCAAGTTTTCCATTTTTCAGTCGCTCAATAGTCTGTTCTCTGGCCGCCTGCTGCAAATCACCGTTGATAGCAGCAGCTGAATAACCACGCGCATTCAATTTTTCAGCAACTTCCAAAGTTGCGGTTTTAGTGCGTACGAAAATAATAACCGCATCAGTTTCTTCTACTTCTAAAATGCGGGTAAGCACATCGAGTTTTTGTTGCTGACTAACCATTAAGTACTGTTGTTCAATCGTAACGGCGGTTGTCGTTTTAGTCTTAATCTTTATTTCTTGTGGCTCTTTTAAAAACTGATCGGCAACCCTTCTAATTTCTTTCGGCATCGTTGCTGAAAATAAAGCTACCTGCCTCGATTCCGGAGTTTGTTCCAAAATCCACTCGACATCCTCAATAAATCCCATTCGCAGCATTTCGTCTGCTTCATCAAGTACCAAGGTATGAAGATCGTCCCAAATCAACTTTCCTTTACGCATATGGTCCATAATTCTTCCAGGTGTCCCTACGATGACATGAGGTCCCCTTTTCAACTGTTTTAACTGAACTGAAAAAGACTGGCCACCATAGATAGGAAGCACTCTAAAACCTTCCAGATGCTTGGCATAGCTTTTAAAAGCTTCTGCAACTTGAATTGCCAGCTCTCTGGTAGGCGCAAGAACCAGAACTTGAGGATTAGAGTTTTCCAGGTCGACTTTACCTAACGTAGGTAATGCAAAAGCCGCTGTTTTTCCAGTCCCGGTTTGTGCCATACCAATAAGGTCGGCTCCACTTTGCAGAACAGGAATACTGCTTTGTTGGATAGGAGATGGAGATTCGTAGCCGAGCTCCTGAATTGCTTTGAAGATTTCTGGTCTTAAGCTAAGTTGTTCGAAAGAAATATTAGATGAAGCATCATCTGAGTTTGTTTGAGACATTTATATTACCGAGTGGGATGATTAAGAATGCGATAAAAAGTTAAGTATAGCTGAATAATTTTTTATCGCTAAAAAGAAAGCTCTCAACCAAAGTGAGAGCTTTCGTAAATAAAAATGAAATGCATGTTTTTACATTAGGGCGTCTTGATCTGCACCTTCTTTTTCAACTTCTGGTGGCATCAAGTCTTCTTTAGTAATGCCCAGGGCTAGGGCAACATTTGATGCGACATAAATCGAAGAATAAGTACCTACTAAAACACCGGCAATCAAAGCTGTAGCAAATCCATGAATGGTTGCGCCGCCTAAAAAGAACAAAGCCAATAATACCAATAAGGTTGTTAATGAAGTCATAATCGTTCGAGCAAGCGTTTGATTCAGAGATGTATTGACAACATCAGATGACTCCTGCTTTCGCAATTTAAGGAAGTTTTCACGAATACGATCAAACACAACGATAGTATCGTTTAACGAGTAACCTATTACCGCTAGAATTGCTGCCAACACAGTCAGATCAAACTCCATCTGGATTAAAGAAAACCAGCCTAAAGTAATAATGACATCATGAGCTAATGCGGCTACTGAGCCCAATGCAAACTTCCATTCAAATCGTAAAGATACATAGATAAGAATTCCGATGAGCGCAACCAAAATTGCAAGACCGCCTTGTTCGGTTAGCTCTTCACCAACGCTTGCACCAACAAATTCAATTCTTCGCATAGCAACATCATCACTTGTTGCTTTTAGCGTATCCAGCACATGGTTACCCACCTCATTCGCTTTTTTACCTTTAACTGGCGCTAAACGAATAATGACATCTCTGGAGGTACCAAAATATTGGACGGTTACTTTCTCATAACCGGCTCCAGCCAGATCAGAGCGAATAGAGTCAAGATTAGCTTCTTTTTCATAACCAACCTCAATTAAAGTTCCTCCAGTAAAGTCCAGACCGAAGTTCAAACTGTTAAAGCTGATACTTACAATCGAAGCAATTATAAGCATCGCGGACAAAAAAGTTGCTGGAACTCTAAACTTGATAAAGTCGATATTTAGACCTGATTTTAAAATTTTCATATGTTTCTTATCCTTATATCGAAATTTTAGTTAGTTTCTTGCCACCATAAATCAGGTTTACAAGAGCTCGACTACCGACAATGGCAGTAAACATAGAGGTCATAATTCCGATAAACAAGGTTACTGCGAATCCGGCAACCGGACCAGTTCCAATTCCGAACAAGACTAATGCGGCGATTAAAGTAGTAATATTCGCATCAGCGATAGTTGAAAAAGCTTTGTCATAACCATTGTGAATCGCCTGGGCGGGTGCAGTGCCTTCTTTCAGCTCTTCTCTGATCCGCTCAAAAATCAATACATTGGCATCTACTGCCATACCAACAGTCAAGACAATACCTGCAATTCCGGGCAATGTAAGCACAGCTCCCGGCACCATAGACATAATCGCAATAATAAAAACAAGATTACTGATTAAAGCAATATTGGCAACTAGTCCAAACATACGATAATAAATCAGCATAAAAATGAGCACAGCGACGAAACCAACAAGAATTGATTGCTTGCCTAATTCAATATTTTGCTTACCCAGGCTAGGTCCTACAGTTCTTTCTTCAACAATATAAATTGGTGCGATCAATGAACCCGAGCGTAAAATCAATGCAAGTTCATGGGCTTCAGCGGGAGTGAACTGACCAGTAATTCTAAAACTACTACCCAAAGCACTTTGTATATTCGGTGCGCTAACTACTTCAGCCTCTTCATAGGTATCAACCAGCTTCTGTTCACCATCTACTGTTTCATAAACACCCTTAGTTTCAATTAACAGTATGGCCATTGGTTTGTTAACATTTTTAGATGTTGCTGCCAACATTTTGCTGCCGCCTTCAGCATCCAGACGAACATTAATCTGTGGCATACTGCGTTCATCGTATCCAACCGACGCATCCGTTAAGTGACTGCCGTCAACAATCACAGACTTTCTTAACGCAATATTTCCGCCTTCACGCTGTTTGAAAAGCTCAGCTCCTGCAGGCGCTCTTTGTGGATTAATTCCGCCGGATTCATTGACAAGGCGGAATTGCAAAGTAGCAGTAGTTCCCAAGATACGTTTGGCTTGTGCCGAGTCCTGAACACCTGGTAATTGAACAAGAATTCGATCAGCTCCCTGTCTTTGGATTAATGGTTCAGCTACACCCAGTTCATTAATTCGGTTTCTTAAAGTTGCCGTATTTTGCTTAACTGCGTAATCTTTAATTTCCTTGAGTTTTTGTTCACTGATGGTCATGACCAACTCAAAAATTTCACCTTGCTCTCTTGTACGAGTTTGCAACTCCGGAAAGTTTTGACGAACTGTTACATCGGCTTTATCACGTGACTCTTCATTTCTAAATTTAGCAACTAACCCCACATCTGCCGAGCGCACAACTGATGCGTATCTCGCGTTGGCTTCTCTAAACTTGGTTTTCAAATCTGCAATGTACTGTTCTTCCCGATTCTTGAGCGCTACGTTCATGTCCACTTCCATCAAAAAGTGGACTCCACCGCGCAAATCGAGACCTAATTTCAGCGGGTTTGCACCAAAATCCTTCAACCAATCTGGCGTAGCAGGAGCAAGGTTTAACGCCACACTAAAGTCTCCGGCATTTTTGGCTCGTAACAATGCTTGAGTGAGATCTTTCGCTTTCAACTGAGATTCAGAATCATTAAAGCGATACAAGGCCTTGGACTCATCATTAGATGACTTTTTAATAACTAATCCACTATCAGTCAGGTGCTGTTCAATCTCTTTAAACAAAGGCTCAGATATCGCCTCACCTTTCTCTCCTGTCACCTGCAGCGCTAGATCTTCACCATACATGTTAGGTAAAGCGTATAACACCATCAGTGCAAGCAGGACGGATAAAAAACCATAAACCCATTTAGGGTAAGAGTTTATGGGTCTCATATTAGCTTGATTTGAAAACATCTTGATTAACTCTGTTGTTTATTTTTCCGCTTCAAATTAGAAGCGCCTTATTATTTCTTTAAACCGCTGTATTCAAAAAACGAAAACCCAGCAAAGCTGGGTATTCTTTCTATTCATTAACGGCTTTAATGGTTCCTTTTGGCAAGGTCGCAGTTACAGCATGTTTCTGAAACTTCATTTCCACATTTGAAGCAACATTGAGCACGATAAAGTTGTCAGTTACTTTGGTTACTTTTCCCAGAATGCCACCGCTGGTTACTACTTCATCTCCTTTCTGGATAGATTCAATCATACTTTTATGTTCTTTCTGACGCTTGCTTTGAGGTCGAATGAGCAAGAAGTAAAAAACCAGTGCAAACAACACCATCATAATGATTGAGCTCATTCCGCTACCTGTAGCCGCTCCACCAGCTTCTGCAGCCATAGCATTACTAATAAACATTTTAATTTCCCCGTAATTTATATTTAATACAATTAATTCTTAGTTAACTATCCCGATGTTTTTACTCATCGACATACCAGCCTCTAGTTTTGTCCAGACTAAAACTTATGTAAGCATCTATTTTCTGAACAGTATTTATAACGGAGGCGTTTCCATCCCTCGTGCCTGATAGAAGTTTTCGACAAAGTCCGACAATTTACCCGTTTCTATTGCTCCACGCAAACCCTTCATCAAAGTTTGGTAGTAATGCAGATTATGTATTGTCGCAAGTTCAGCACCAAACATCTCGCCACACTTGTCCATGTGATGAAGGTACGCCCGGCTATAGTTTTGGCAGGTATAACAATCACAGTTGGCGTCAATAGGGCCAGTATCCTTTTTATTGGGACTGTTTCTCAATCTTACAACTCCTGTGGAGGTAAATAGATGGCCATTTCTTGCATTTCGTGTTGGCATCACACAGTCAAACATATCTATGCCACGCCGAACAGCCTCCACAATGTCCTCGGGTTTGCCAACCCCCATCAAATAACGAGGCTTATCTTTGGGCATTTCAGGCGTAAGATTATCAAGCACCATCCGCATTTCTTCCTTGGTTTCACCGACAGAAAGCCCGCCTATGGCATATCCATCAAACTCAATTTCAGTTAGTCCCTCCAAAGAGACTTTTCTAAGCTCCGGATACATGCCTCCCTGAACGATACCAAATAAAGCAGAAGGATTATCAGCATGCGCCTTTTTCGATCGTTTCGCCCATCTCAGGCTCAGCTCCATTGATGACCTGGCTTGTTCAAAGGTTGCAGGGTAAGGTGTACACTCGTCAAAGATCATTACAATATCGGAGCCAAGCGCGCGCTGAACTTCCATAGATTCTTCAGGCCCCAGAAATACTTTGTCGCCATTGACCGGTGAGCGAAAAGTGACCCCTTCTTCAGTAATTTTACGTAGCTCACCTAAACTAAACACCTGGAAACCGCCAGAATCAGTTAATATGGGGCCTTCCCAGTTCATAAAGTCATGCAGATCTCCATGCTGGGAAATAATCTCTGTGCCGGGACGTAGCATTAAATGAAATGTGTTTCCGAGGATAATTTCTGCGCCAGTTGCCTTAACGCGTTCTGGCGACATCCCTTTTACCGAACCATAAGTACCTACCGGCATAAATGCAGGCGTTTCAATTGTTCCACGTTTGAACTCAATCTGACCACGTCGAGCCTGACCATCAGTTGCTTTTAAGTCGAATTTCATTTCTATAAACCGTTGTTTTCTGCAGGCATTCGATTCTGAATAAACATCGAATCGCCATAACTAAAAAAGCGATATTTCTGAGATACCGCATGATTATATGCTTCCAGGATAAAATCTTTACCAGCAAAAGCACTGACCAACATTATTAATGTAGACTCTGACAGGTGAAAGTTAGTGACCAGAGCATCCACTGATTTAAATTCATAACCAGGATAAATGAATATATTGGTTTCACCACAGGTCGGCTCAAGCTCACCTGACACAGAAGCAGATTCCAGACAGCGTACACTTGTTGTACCAATGGCAATAACTCTACCACCTTTATCACGAGTTTTTCGCACCAACTCGACAACTGACTCTGGCACTTCAAACCACTCTGAGTGCATTTGATGTTCCTTGATGTTATCTACTCGAACGGGAGAAAATGTTCCAGCTCCCACATGGAGAGTAACAAAGTCGTATGAAATCCCCTTCTTTGCTATCTTTGCAAAAACCTCATCATCAAAGTGTAAACCAGCAGTAGGCGCGGCTACGGCTCCTTGTTTTACGGCATAAACGGTTTGATAGCGACTCTTATCGTCTTCACCAGCCTCTCGTTGAATATAGGGAGGAAGCGGCATTGAGCCATATTGCTCTACTAACTCGAGCAATGGTCTGTCATTCGCTGATTCCAATCGAAAAAAAGTTCCTTCCCTTCCTACCACATTTAATATGAGATCCTCGGCGACTATAACCTGGGCTCCCGTCTTGGGAGAGTTACTTGCCCTTAATTGAGCAATGCAAGTATCGGCTTGCCCGCCATTTCCGGGAGTCACTCTTTCTATCAATACCTCAACTTTTCCCCCTGTCTCACGCTTGCCACTCAAGCGTGCAGGAATGACTTTAGTATTATTAAAAATCAAACAGTCTTCAGGTTGCAAAAAGTCAACTAATTCAAAGAATTGCTTATCCAGAATGTCTTTTTCCAGAGGATCGAGTACCATTAAACGACTAAGTGAACGCGTCTTTGCCGGTTCATTCGCAATTAGATGTTCTGGTAATTCAAAGTGAAAGTCTTGTTTACGCACTGATTAAAAACTTTTTACCTTTACTTAAAGTGGTGGCGATTTTACCAGAACTGGTTAAAAGATTTTATATATAAGTCTTTATTTAAGCTGTTTAATGACTAATATTTGTAACAATCTCACTGATAACGGACTCAACCTATGAAAATTAAATCCATTCTACCTGCTATTTTACTTGCAACTACAATGGCTTCGGCCACCAATGCGCAAAACAGGTGTCAAAACAGCGCGCTGGACGATATCAAAAAGAGAACTACCATTGATTTGCAATTAGCCAAGATGACACCTAACGATGAGTTGGCGCATCGGATGGATGCTTATGAAATTCTCTGCCCATGGCAGATATCACAGGATTTTACTGGTGACAGACGTAAGGACTGGATTGGACTGGTAGAAAAAGATGGAAAAATCTTGCTCAGCGGGATATTCAGCAATGGAAATACTTACTCCCTCGTCGATATTTGGGAATATGACAAACCTCCTACAGAAATCCATTTGGAAGAAATTACACTGAGAGAGTTTGAATTATTCAAAACTAACTCTCCCAAAGCTCCTGAAGGTGTCAGCTTTGTTCTTGCTATCAATCGTATAAACAAAACAACTCAAATACTTCAATGGAATGGAAAAACAATGATACAAGTAGCAAGTATAGAAAGCCGCTACCAACAGGGTTAACCGAAAGAAGGAATGCTTCTATTTGATAACATCAAACCATTTAAGAAAAAAGGACAGGTTTACCAACCTGTCCTGCTGCCATCCTGAGAAATAGTAAGGGTACTGCCTTTTCCGCTCATGCTTCCAGTCGGAGTTGCAGTAATAGTATATGTGGTAGCAGTAGAAGCCACCGTCAAATTATAATAGGCATCGCCCCCATCCACCGGGACCTGGGTAGCAAACACCGCGCTGAGATCTGTGCCGCTACTCGGCAATTCATAGGTGTAGTTATTAACTTTATATCTTTCCATTGCCTGCGCCGCGTTCATCAGAGCGGCCGTTGCATCAGCTTCCTTACTTCTAACAACATAGGTTTGATAAGAGGGATAGCCAATAGCCGCGATAATCGCGACTATTGCTACAACAATCATCAACTCGATAAGGGTAAAGGCCTTTACCTTACGATTCATAATCTGTTTCTCCAATTTAGTTTACGCGCCAGCGGAATGGCTTAACTTTATTATCATCATCAGGAGCTGGCAGTTCACACTGGTTACCCACACAAACCCTGGCTTTCACTCCTCCAGATGTACTCTCCAGAAGAATCTGTGGTGGTGGCGCAATACCCGGAATCTGCAAATCCATCGCTCGATCGTCCTGATTTATCAAACTGTCCGAGTTAGTATCTATTACAGGACTAGCATCGACAGCCTTCATCAAATACAGTCTTGAGTTCCCTGCTTTAGCTTCGCAAGTCACACCAGTCAGATCTGGCGGCTCATAAGTAGTAAAGTAAATCAGGTTATTAAATGTAACTGAGCTTGTTATCACTTTTTCACCTGAGCGAGTAAAGCGAATATACCAACCCTTTTTCGGAGATGTTGGATCCTGAATCGCTTCCAGCGCATCAGATTGACCATCACCATCTGTGTCACCAACCAGGTCAGTCACATCAGCCAGGTCACTCAAACCAGCGTCCATGTCAAATTCTTCACTAAGAACGCCCTTATCCATAATCATATAGAAATGATCATTAACCGTTTCATCAAGAGGATGCGCGCGATAACCGGAGCCAATGGCTATTGACATAAAGGCTCCCTGATCAGACTGAATCAATGCAACATCAGGCGTATTATAGAATCGTCGATTATTATCGGCGTCAGCTACATTCTGCAAATGAGCAATTCTGCCGCCACGAATTGGCTTTGTATTGGCAAAATCAACATCAAAACGGAATATCTGAGCTCGGGTATCAGCGGCATAGAAATGATCAACATAACCGTCATCATCAATATCAAATGCAGTAATCTGATCAGGAATTGCATTCATGGTCGACAAGCTGCCTGCACTCGTTGTTGACGATACATCCTCTGCATCATCTACACTCCACAATAAACTTCCGGTGAATGCATCAACAATGAAAACGTTTCTACCTTCGGTATCATTCTGAGTAGCCGTACCTTCAGTATCCTGTACAGTACTATACCCTCCACCAAAAATCATAACATGCTCATTAGTGTTGAACTTCATTTTGCGGAGTACCGGCTGAGACCAGGTTTCACCAAGCTGTCTACTACCTGTTATCCCCAGGCTACTTGGAGTAATCTTAAATTTCAAAATAGGCTTAGCAGGATCAGTCACATCCAGTGCATAGTAACTGGTACCGCCTCGCCTCATACCGAAGTAAATATAGGCTTTCTCTCCAAGGTCCGCTTCCACAACTCCCGGAGTACCCGTAGTGTCATCTTCCACAATCAATACGGATACAGAGCCATCAACACCATAGGTATGATTTCCAGCGGTTTCATTCATTACTTCTTTCAATCTACCCATCAGATCTCGAGGAATAAAGCCCCAGTTTTCACTTCCGGTATCAGAATCAATTGAGTGTAAATAACCTTCGTTGGTTCCCACATAAACCGACGTACGATAGCCACTGGTAGCCGTTGTATCTTTATAGATAATAAGCGTCGGTTGTGAGTGCAGAGGGTCGCCCATTTCATATCTTGCGGCCGTTGGGTCACTCGCGTCATTAACATTTTGCCCAAGTGCCCACTTCACAATTTTATTCTTCTCAGCGTCATCGGTTGCATTTAACAAGGTTGTTGTAACTGATGGATTTGACGCAGAGATAACATTGCTAGTTCCGGTCAGGTCAGCGTTAACATCACCTGATAAGTTCGAGTAAACATTGCGTGAGTTCGTTAGTTTAGAGGCTGCGCCACCCAGTGATACTTCATCACCATCAATATCTGTAGACCAGAAACTTTGTGCTGTTGTCCTGAATTTTCCGGTTAAAGGATTTACCGCAGCAGTATTATTCTGATCAACCACTTTTCCATCAAGTAAACGATACCTTTTCAAATTACCTGGCCAAACGGTTTTCGAAGACGGTCCAAATAGCGAGAAATACATCTGATCACTGTGAGTCAACCTGTTGTACTGGTTAACCGTAACACCCGCTGAAGTAAAGGTCGTATTGACATCTAGAATTGATTCCAGAATCTCTGTAATCGCTTTTTCCAGCGCATCTTTACTATAGGCTGTCGCGTATATTCCGCCGCCTTTGTTAGCCACTCGTTGCAGAAAATCCTGACTCGAATAAAAACCGATAGTATGGGTTGTTATTCTTTCATCACCGGAAGTACTGGGCAGTGCGTCGTTAGCATGAATCAGACCAGCAAGTTTCTCGGTACAGTCTTTTCCGTTGTCATTGTCCGCGCAACTGACCTCTCCATCTGGAATAGTTTCACCTCTTGCTTGATAAAGCTGTTGAACCCAGGCTTCATAAAGGTCGCTTGTTTGTGTGTCATGACTTGTCGGCTCACCATCGGTAATCAAAACGATGTGATTGGACTGACAAGCATCTTCAATAGGGCTGTCATATGTAGGCTTATTCGAACCCACGGAGACAATTTTTTCATCCTTACATACCGTCGCACTTGGATTACTCTCGGTACAACCTGGTGGGGTCACTATCGAACCTGTCCCCTCGACCATCGACTCAAAATGGCTAACGCGATTGTCCCTTTTCTCCGGGCTACCTCTTTGCAAGCCGTACAGAACTTCTTCGCCTTTAAAGTACTTTATTGCTTCCGCATATGTGTCACTAATCGGAGTATTACCATTAGACTTAAAGTCGATAACGGTATTGACCATTCCACTTCTACGAGTCGAGCTAGATGGTTCATAACGACCTATATATTTTATTTCAAGCGTCGCAGCTCTTGCTGCAGAACCTTCATAGGAATAAAAAACGCGGTTACTACTGTTACTATCATAGGTAAGCACAAAGGCTATATCACTTTCACCACTAACCCATCCACCAGAACTCACCAAAGGCTGAACAATATCCTCTACTTGAGGAGTATCATAAGGTACACCAAACTCCCAGGCGCCAATAGACCAGGATACAGGACCGTATACACTACTGGAGTTATGTATATTCCAGTTGTCGTTGTCAGCAATTGAAGTGCCGCGATAAGTGTAAATAGAAGATACTTTGTTTCCGCTGGTTCTGGTACTGGCAGAAATCACACTTAAAGAGGCAGAAGTAATAACGGAACCTTGAGGAATCAATAAATCCCGGAAAGTCAGTACCGTACTCTTCAGCTGCGGAGAAATCATGGTATACCAGCTACCAGGACCATAGGAAAATGTTCCATCGCTGTACATTACAGTATCATCCTGGCCACTTCCGACAGTTTTAACAATTGTGTTTTCGTAGCAGCCATTCATACCATCAGGAATATCGGCACTAAAATCAACTTTCAGCCGCGGAGCAAAGTCGGGGCTTTGTTCATAGGCCAGTGCTTTACGTGGTGCATCGCCCACTTTTTTGAACAATACAACCAGGTCATTTCCACCGCACCATCCTGCAGTGTCGGTAAAATCTCCGCCCTTTAGATTAATCACCGATTGAAGTGCATCTTTTATATTCGGAGTTTCAAAAGTTGTTGGTCCGTCATTTTCGGGATCAATAATAGGCTCTGCGTCCCATGCTTCAGGCACCCATTTAACTGCGGTTCCGGATATGCGATTTGAAAAGTTTTTTGCTGACTCAACTAACTCAGAAGCATTTGGCGTTTGCTCAACATAGATTTCATAACCGGTATCTAACAAAGAATCACTATCAGCGCCAAAAATTACTCGTGCATTTTCTATAACGGCACCTTGCGGAACTCCTACATTTTGAAATCTAACTGCGATGATATCGCCATCACTTAAACTTCCATCATCAAGATAAAAATCAGACAGAGAAACCTGATTATTACTTTCAACGCCATCGTCATTACCAGAAATAACAGCCCTTACAATGGATGGAGACATTTGCTCATCGGGATCTTTAACCGGATATAAAATTGGACCTCCAGGCACACTAAAACGCCCCATTCCCATTTTAATACCGTCTAACCTGGCCAAAACGTCGGTCATTACATCCTGAACAATACTCATCTTGGATGCATTAACAGAGTTTCCATCTTCATCTTCGATTCTTACCGAATTGCTCATAGAGCCAGACGTATCAAAAACAAACAAAACATTCGGTTTTATTCTGCCGTTGTTTTGTGAATTATTTGCGAAAAATACTTCTGTATCGTCTGCTATAGCAGTATTTAATGCTAGCGCGCTGTATATAAACGCTCCCAGACACAACCGCACTTTTAAACCAAACAACTTCATAACCTTTACCTCGGATGAAAACCTTTTGTTTACACTCACTTAGTATCTATAAAAAAACTACTTAGAGGCATACTCGCTTCTCACTAGCCCACAAACTAGTATTTGCCTCAACACCGCCAACTGTTCCTTTACCATCTATTCTGAAATAGCGGCACCTGACAGATTCATTCACACTATATCCTGGACAAACAGCAGCGCATTGTGTTTCTACAACAGCACTAGCTTCGGCAGTTACCACACTTTTCTTATCCCCATCAAGAAATACATCGCCACAATCCATACGAGTTCCTGACTCGTCAAAACACTGTCCGGAAATTCTGCCTGATTCCCTCAAAGTGGACATGGTTGTTTCATTAGTATTCATTTCGTAAAAAAATGCGCCTACTGCAGCCTCTGAAGCATTAAATGCCATATGTTGCATATGGGTATTAGCCGCCATTTTTTCCTGTAACCCACTCCTTTGCGCGGAGGAAAGCCCCAAAACGGTCAATACAAGTAGCATGATTAAACTTACAAACAGTGCTGCACCTTGTTGACTTTTCAAGCTGTTAAAATTTTTCATCTACTACCACCCTAAAATGAAATACACGCGCCATCTGAAGATTGAATGCTACTGTGAACAAACACTGCATTCGGCATATAGACGGTTCTCTTAAATAATCGTCTGATAAATTTATCAGACGGAGATGTGTATGTTTGATCTAAAATGTCGAACTCGTGAGACTCACTTGTCTGGTTAACCGCATTTTGGCTTCGCAATAAAAGTGCCACCTGAACCGCAAACACCCCGGTACTTGCAGAAATGCTATCTCTTTTAACGTAACTATTAACAACACCGTCAGTACAGGCATCGGTCTCAATACCATAAAGTACCTGAAAAGACTCTACATTTGATATAAAAGGCTGAGCTGTTCCGCCACCATTGCCCTGACACATCAAGCTACCATTATCGACATAAAAGTGATTGATAACTCTACCATCGGCTACTTCGGCGCCATTACAATCTATATTGGATACTCCATCTGTATCTTCAATTCGCAATAAAGCGACACCATCACTCGCATTACTGGTGCCTTCACTCGATAGCAACAAATCTATCGGTCTGGGTGTGTCTGCTGCATCATTAGACGTACTCGCTCGCTGAATCTCTCTTTCGAGCAAAGTTAACGCGAAACGACCATCTTCCTGAATTGAAGCCAACTCAGTCTGTAGGGAGTGATTACGATTAGAGCCCAGAAACAACTGAATGACCCCAGCCAGTAGTATCAATCCTAGAGCAGAAGCTATCATTAACTCCACAATAGTGAAGCCCTTTGAGGTTTTAAAAGAAAGTTGTAAATGCATACGTTGAGTTGTCATTATGGCACCACCTCCAATATGACACAGTTCCTGTCAGCGTTGTTATTTATCCCAGTGCAAGCAGTATTGATACTCTTTTTAATGCCGGTAGTAGAGTTTCCCGCTGCAGAGTTCCAGTCCACTACAATTGTCATTCGAATACCACTTCGTTCAACTCTCACTTGTCCCTGAGGGAGTGTTTCTTCTGCTGCACGACAAACATCCCAACGATCAAAAGCGGCTAATTGAGCCAAAGTACAGGACTGAGCTGCAGAGTTACCATCTACCCGGCACATCGTCGGTGGGTTAGCACAGTCAAATGCCCCTTCAACATCATAGGCAGTTAGAACCCCATCAAGTGTCATGTCACTAATTGCCGACGCCATTTTTGCATTCCTTATACGCGAAGCAAAATCCTCCCCGATAGATGTTGCCTGAGTTGTAAAAAAACCTTCCTGATTACTCGCAACACTGGAAACCTGAAGTGCGGCGACACCAAGTAGACCGATTCCTAGAACAAGGACAGTTATCAAAATTTCCAACAAAGAAACGCCGGCCTGTTTAACTTTTGAAATCATTGATTAACAACCTCCCAAAGTACTAACAGAAGGACTACCGCTAACACTAATGGTGACCCTTCGGCCACTATTAATCTCTTCATTGCAAAAGTCCAGTTGCACTGCACTTGCCGGTAGTTGTCTAAAGCCAGTGGGCAAAATTACCATTGAAGTAAATCCATTACCGTCGTAAGACATTCTCTTCTGATCGGGGGAGTAAGTCTGGATTAAATTAGCCCCTTCTGTAATCTGCCACTGACTGCCGTCACCTGAAACTGAAAACGTAATCGAAGCATTTCTTTCAACGGCTTCAGAGCGAGCTAAATTAATTGCGCCAACCAGAAGATTAACATTGGAAGTCAGGCTAGCGTTTGCCACCGTATTATTAAAGGCAGGCAAAGCCAGACTTAACAAAATGCCTATTAGAGCTATTGCGATTAACAGCTCTACCAGAGTGAAGCCTATTTGTTTTTTGATGCCTGATAGCATAGAAATAGTACTCAAGAATTGATACATGAAAAACAGTTACTTTCAATGTAACTATCGTGTGAAGCGGGCAATATATCAACTAGAGTCCGATAGTAGTACGCGAATACTAGATAAATGGACTTAAGGCTTCTACTAATGTGATCAGAGTCACATAATCCTTTAAAATTAATCAGACCGGACAGGGCTTGCTGCGAAGTGTTATACCACTAATAGCCACTTCGATTACAGTAAATAGTTGGTGGAATTATCTGAGTTCAGCTGGTACAGGAAAGTACATATTCTCAGGATTTTCAGTCTTGAAATCAGCCATTTCCCCGCCATTTTCTTTGAGTTTGTCCAAAACCTCTTCAACAAGTATTTCTGGCGCCGATGCTCCTGCAGTAACACCTACACTCGACACTCCTTTTAGCCACGAATCCTTAATTTCCTCTGCATTATCAATGAGATAAGCTATTCTACCTTCTTTTTCTGCTAATTCCTTGAGTCGATTTGAGTTTGAGCTGTTACGACTGCCGACCACGAGTATCAGCTCGCTGGTTTTGGCTAACTGCTTGACAGCATCTTGTCTGTTTTGTGTCGCATAACAAATATCGTCCTTTTTGGGACCTTGAATTGCCGGAAATTTGTCCTTTAGTTCACTAATCAAACCTTTAGTTTCGTCAACTGATAAAGTCGTTTGCGATACGAAGAAGAGTTTACTTTCATCTTTAACTTCTAGCGATTTAATGTCATCAGAGTCTTCAATTAGGTACATTCCCCCCTCCTTATTGGAATACTGCCCCATGGTCCCCTCGACTTCAGGGTGACCTTTATGGCCAATCAGGACACCCTCTTCACCATTTTTACTTTTTCGAACAACTTCCATATGAACTTTGGTGACCAGAGGACAGGTCGCATCAAAAACCCTGAACCCTCTCTCCTTTGCCTCATCTTTGACTGCCTGTGAAACACCATGCGCACTATAGATTAGAGTAGAGCCTTCGGGCACCTCGGCCAAATCTTCAATGAAAACAGCGCCTTTTTTCTTTAGTCCGTCAACAACAAACTTATTATGTACAACCTCATGCTTGACATAAATAGGTGCACCAAACAAATCCAATGCTCTATTTACTATTTCAATAGCTCTGTCTACACCTGCACAAAACCCGCGAGGATTGGCCAAATAGATTTTCATTGATGCAAATTCCTGTATCTGCTTTAAGTTGAAATTATTATTCCGAAATCTGTTTGATTACGATTTCAAAGATAACGGTTTCGCCGGCCAGAGGATGATTGAAATCAACTTTTACCGAGCCACCCTGAACCTCTCTGATGATTCCTGGAAGCTGACTACCATTAGGTTGTTCAAATCCAATTATCGCACCTTTTTCCAGCTTTAAATCCTGAGGAAACTGACTGATGTCCATAAAGTGAATACTATCCGGGTTTGACTCGCCGAAAGCATCTTTTGGCTCTAACTCAAATGTCAGTTCATCACCAACAGCACTTCCAACAAGATACTCTTCAAAAGCCTGACTAAAGCTGCCATCGCCCAGAACTAACCAGCTGGGTTTGCCACTGACTTTGGTAGAATCAGCAACACTACCATCTTTTAATTTGATCGTGACGTCAGCGAGTACACGACTATTATCTAACACTGTTTCAGACATGACTTAAACTAGGACTAAACTAAAATTTCAAAAAAATTGGAAAAACATTAATTGTGAGAAGCTCCTGCCTTCTGTTCAGAATTTTCAGCATCACTGCCAAAAAAACCATCCAGAAGCATCATTACCGCACCTAGCATTATGACACTATCTGCGATATTGAACGCGGGCCAATGATAATCTCCGTAATACCAGTCAATGAAGTCAACGACTTTACCCAGCATAATACGGTCATAGAGATTTCCTAATGCGCCAGCAATAATTAAACAAAGCGCAATAGACAGCCATCGGTTTTTAGCCGGTAAACTGTATAGCCATATGAGCAAAACTGCCGAAACGCTGGCAGCAATCGCTCCAAAAAAGAAAACCTGCCACCCATCTTGATCAGCGAGGAATGAAAAAGCAGCTCCGGTATTGTAGCGGAGTATAAAATTGAAATACGGCATCACTTCAACCGTTTCATAAACACCCACTTCAGTGAAATAAGCGACAGCATACTGCTTGGTCGCCTGATCAATAATCAGGAAAATTAAAGTAACCCAAAGCCATTGAAGCCCTGTTTGCCAGGGCTTTAAATCATGTTTAATCCAGTGGCTGGGCTTTATCCAATTACTAGGCATAAAGACGAACTTCCCCTTCTCCTTCAACATTTGTTACGCAACGACCACACAAATCAGGATGCGCTTCGTTGGTTCCAACATCTTCACGACGATGCCAGCAACGATCACACTTTTTATGCTCTGAAGCAACGATAGCAAGTTTAAGTCCTTCCAGCTCAGTTGCATTACCTTCGCTATCACGAACGACTTTGGCTTGTGAAGTAATAAGTACGAAACGTAGCTCATCTTCCAGCTTTTCCAGAACATTGGCCAGCTCGTCATTAACGTACAAAGTAATTTCAGCTTCCAGTGAAGAGCCCAGTTTGCCGTCTTTACGCATCAACTCAAGCGCTTTATTACATTCAGTTTTTACCGAATCGATAACCCTCCAGTCATTTTCGGTAATTTTTGCATCTTGCGCGTTTTCAAACAGTCCTTCATACCAGGTCTGCCAGAAAATTTCATCGCCCTGCTGTCCCGGAATCTGCTGCCAGATTTCATACGCAGTAAAGGATAGTACCGGCATAAACCAGCGACATACAGCCTGCACGATATGATAAAGGGCAGTTTGACAAGATTTATGTGCCAATGAACCGGCTTTCGCCGTATATTGACGGTCCTTGATAATATCAAGGTAGAAACTTCCCATATCGAACGAACAGAAGTGATGCATTGCATTGGTGGCAACCATAAAGTTATAGTCTTCAAATGCAGCCTTAATTTCATTTTGAACCTGTAAGGTTCTGGCAACCGCCCAACGGTCAAGTGGCAACATATCTTCAGGAGCAACCATATCGGTAGCGGGATCAAAACCTTTGATATTAGCCAGGAAGAATCTGGCAGTATTACGCATACGACGATATTTATCAGCGGTACGCTTTAAAATTTCATCAGATACAGTGATTTCCGAGCGATAGTCGGTTGAACCAACCCACAAACGCAAAATATCTGCTCCCAGTTTATTAATAACATCTAGCGGTGCAACTACATTACCCAAAGATTTGGACATCTTGTTACCATTGGCATCAACGGTAAAGCCATGAGTTAAAACAGCTTTGTAAGGCGCATGGCCATTCATTGCAATGCCGGTCAATAGAGAAGACTGGAACCAGCCACGATGCTGATCCGAACCTTCAAGATAGAGATCAGCAGGCTCACTCAGTTCTTCACGTCGCCCCATTACCGCAGAATGAGTAACTCCAGAATCAAACCAGACATCCAGAGTGTCGTCGATTTTTACATAATCATCCGCTTCATTACCTAGTAGGTCAGTTAGCTCCAGATCAAACCATGCCTGCATTCCCTTTTCTTCAACAAGTTTGGCAACTGACTCCATTAATTCTGTCGCTCGAGGGTGAAGCTCTTCGGTTTCTTTATTGACGATCAGGCAAAGTGGAACGCCCCAGGTTCTTTGACGAGAAATACACCAGTCAGGGCGGCCGTCAACCATGCCCTCAATACGTTCTTGTCCCCAACCTGGAACCCATTGAACACCTTTGATTGCTTCAAGTGCGCTTTCACGCAGGCCGTTTTGTTCCATCGAGATAAACCATTGAGGCGTCGCTCGATAGATTAAAGGAGTCTTGGTTCGCCAACAGTGAGCGTAGCTGTGTCTGATTTTAGCCTGACGGATCAAACGCCCTTTTTCAGCCAGCATCTCAGTAATTGGTTCGTCGACTTTATAAACATGTTCGCCAGCCACTTCAGGCGTTTCTTCGGCAAAAACACCGTTAGGGCCAACAAGATTTAATGTGCCAATGCCGTATTCCTTACCGACTACAAAATCTTCCATACCATGGTCTGGCGCAGTATGGACCAGACCGGTACCTGCATCGGTAGTAACATGCTCGCCAAGGATCAACGGGATTTTTCTGCTGGCAAAAGGATGCTGGAAGACAAGGTTTTCCAGATCGCTGCCTTTGGCGCGACCGACTACTTTATGGTCCTCAACGCCCCAGCGTTGCAGAATGACTTCCACCATGGCTTCTGCCATGATAATTCTTTCCTTACCCTGCCCCAGACGCTCATCATCTTCAGTCGATACATCCAGTTCAACCAATGCATAGTCCAGATTGGCGTTGGCTGAAATCGCCTGGCTGGAAGGAAGCGTCCACGGCGTTGTTGTCCAGATAACTGCTGAAACTGGCCCTTCACCCAGACCGGAATCAACGGCATTGAACTTATCGAGTACTTGTGTTTCATTTTCTGGAGCATAACGCACATCAATCGAGAAAGACGTTTTGTCATGGTACTCAACTTCAGCTTCAGCTAAAGCAGAACCACCAACCACACTCCAGTAAACAGGTTTGAAGCCACGATGTAAGTGACCATTGTCAACGATTTTGGCGAGCGAACGAATGATATCGGCTTCGGTTTCATAGTTCATGGTCAGATAAGGCTTATCCCAGTCACCGAATACACCCAAACGAATAAAATCTTTTTTCTGGCCTTCGACTTGTTTAGCCGCATAATCTCGACATTTCTGGCGGAACTCTCCAAATGGAACTTTTGTGCCCGCTTTACCTACTTTTTTCTCTACCTGATTTTCGATAGGCAACCCATGACAGTCCCAACCTGGTACATAAGGGGCATCAAAACCGCTCAGAGTCTTACTCTTGATGCAAAAATCCTTAAGGATTTTATTGACCGCGTGACCGATATGGATGTCCCCATTTGCATAAGGAGGACCATCATGCAGAGTGTAGTTTGGACGGCCTGCACAGGCCTCTCTAATCTTCTGATACAAACCATTTTTAGTCCAGTTAGCCAACATTTTGGGCTCATTTTGAGCCAGGTTGCCGCGCATCGGAAAATCAGTATCCGGCAAGTTAAGTGTCGGTTTGTAGTCAGTCATTATTCTCTTTCCAGTTCTCTATTAATGTTTGTTCTACTAATTAAGGTTCTTTGAAATTTTTTAATACTCTGTCAGTTAAAAACAGAATTCACCGCTGGTAGGCGGTTATTTGCTTCAGCTTTCTATTTTTTCAATAAGCAATTCAGCTTGTTCAATATCTTTGTTGATTTGTGCTTTTAAAGCATCAAGCGACTCGAATTTCTTTTCCGCCCTGATAGGTGCATAAAAATCGACC
Source organism: Aliikangiella sp. G2MR2-5 (assembly GCF_015687155.1). Classification (GTDB taxonomy): domain Bacteria; phylum Pseudomonadota; class Gammaproteobacteria; order Enterobacterales; family Kangiellaceae; genus Aliikangiella. The sequence goes on from NZ_JADPQF010000001.1 coordinate 1,653,406, forward strand.
GCCAATTCTATCCCATAAAGCTCGGGACTAACACCTAAAAGATGTACTTCCAAACGATAATCCAGACCGTTGACCGTGGGCCGCTTTCCACAATTTGCAGCTCCCCAGGCACTATATTTTTTTCCACCTTGTTGCCAGTGACATTTAACCAGATAGACGCCACTAACCGGCAATTTACGACGCTTTATCGCAACATTGGCTGTCGGAAATTTAATTTGGCGCCCCAGTTGCTCGCCATAGCCAACCCTTCCGGTCATCGAAAAACGGTGACCTAAGTAGCTTTCTGCCAGGTCCAGAGCCTGGTTTGCCAGAGCCTCCCTAATCAGAGTACTACTAACTCTTTGTCCATCGACCAATACGCTAGGAGTAGGCTCCAAAGTATATTGGTTAGTGGATAGCTGCTCCAATAACTGAAAGTTTCCTTTGCGCCTGTGGCCGAAATGAAAATCGTCACCGACAACCAGATGCTTGACCTGAAGCTTGTCTATTAACACCTGATGAACAAATTTTTCCGCTTCCATTTCTCTTAACGGCTGATTAAATTGAAGCACAACCAGCTTGTCGATCCCGAGCTTTTTTAGTCGCTGGTACTTTTCTTTGAAGCAGGCAAGTCTCGGCGGACACTGCTCCTTCATGAAGAACTCTTTGGGGTGAGGCTCGAATAAAAGCACACAGGAAGGTAGCCCGAGTAATTTGGCTTTTGCCAAAACCCGGTCAACTATCGCACGATGACCACTGTGTACACCATCAAAGTTACCAATGGTGGCAACACAGGCTTGTTTCTGGTGTTTTAAGTTAATCAGTCCTCGAATTAATTGCATAGGGCTCAGAAAGAATCACTTAACTTATAAAAACAAAGACCTGCCTAAAGCAGGTCTCTTCGAAGACAGAATTATATACTAGTCAATGAGTTGGGTGTAGCCATTTGATTAGCACAGCAATCAAATAGTTTAGGCGTGCTTCAAATCTTTGAACCTGACGCCGCAAACTACTAAAGCAACGGCGTACACAGCTATAGAACCAAAAACCAGAATGAGCATATTCCAGACCCTCTGGTAAAGTCCCCACGCTTGCCACTCAGTGACTGGTGCCATCAGCAAGAAGATAAAAGCAATCAAAGCCGAGTTTGCAAGTATAAGCTTGTAAAACCAGCTTCTCCATTGACTATCTGGAGTGAAAATATCCTGTTTGCGAAGATTAAAATACAAGAGAGAGGCGTTTACCGTTGCGGATATGGCAGTCGCCAGAGCCAAACCGACATGCTTTAGCGGGAAAAACAGTATCAAATTAAACAACATATTAGTAGCCATTGCTTTGATGGCAATCTTAACCGGGGTCTTAGTATCCTGGCGTGAGAAAAAGCCTGTTGCAAGCACCTTTATCAGCATAAACCCAAGTAATCCAACAATATAGGCTTTAAGGCTAAGGGAGGCCAAATAGGCGTCTGAAATCAGAAACTTACCGTGTTGAAACACCGTTAAGATGATTGGCTCTGCCATTATGAATAGTCCGATTGCCGCAGGCACGCCAATTAAGAAGACCAGTCTTAATCCCCAGTTAAAGGTTTGATTAAACTCTTCTTTATTATCTTCAGCATGTTGTCTGGAAAGCGAAGGTAGAATGACCGTAGATATGGCAATGGCAAACATTCCCAAAGGAAATTCCAGCATACGATCTGAGACATAAAGCCAGGTAATGCTGCCGGTTTGTAAAAATGATGCCAGTACCGTATCCAATAGCAGGTTAATCTGGCCAACGGAAACCCCAAACAGAGCCGGCCCCATCAGGGTCAATATCTGTTGTACACCGGGCGAATGCCACCCCCATTTTGGTTTGACTAGCAATCCTTCTTTCCACAAGAAAGGTAGCTGCAACAATAGTTGAACAACTCCGGCAACAAATACCCCCCATGCTAGCGCAATTGCGGTGGCGTCAGTCGCAGCAGGAGTTACGATAATTGCAGCGGAAATTATGGAAACATTAAGAAGCACCGGTGTGAAAGCAGGTATACCAAACTTTCCGACACTATTGAGAATTGAACCACAAAAGGCAGTGAGTGAAATAAACAGAATATACGGAAAAGTAATTTTCAGCATCAATGATGCCAGGTCAAACTTCTCAGGCTCTCCGACAAAGCCCGGACCAAAAAGCGTTACCAGTACAGGAGAGCCTGCGACTCCCACGATCGCTACAGCCACTAAAATCAAAGCCAGTGTTCCCGAAGTCTCAGCAATCAAGCGCTTTACTTCGTCGAGAGTCTTATTCGTCTGATACTCAGATAATACAGGAATAAATGCTTGCGAAAAGGCGCCTTCAGCAAACAGGCGTCTCAGAAAATTAGGGATCTTTTGCGCGACCAGAAAAACATCTGTGGCTCCCTCTGCCCCCAAAATAAAGGTAACGACAATATCGCGTACTAACCCCAGCACACGAGAAATGAAGGTCATTGCACTAACAATAATGCCCGACTTTAACAGTTGCTTTGACATCTAGTTACTTTTCTCCGTTCTTATTGTGAAGCAACCATGTATTAGTGATGGAAAATTCTCTTATAATGGAGAACGAAAAGATAAAAACTGCCACATCTACCATCAGATTATGCTGGTTTCGGCTTAAACGCCATTTTTGGACTTGAAGTTATGACCAAACGACAGGAGCCCGCTAGATTAGCCATATAAGGTGTTTCAGTCAATTAATTTGTCTGTCGGCAGCTGAGACTTCCTCTAAATGATAAAATTCCCTCAACCTGCTATTTTTAACGGATTATGCCTTGATATCCCTAATAAAAACGGGTATATTGCCGCACCTTAAATTAATGCCTAATTTTCAGGAGCAAAGCCTTGGCTAATATCAAATCCGCAAAGAAGCGTGCACGTCAGGCTGAAGGTCGTCGCCAGCATAACGCTAGCCGTCGTTCTATGATGCGCACATATATGAAAAAAGTTGTTGCTGCGATTGCATCTGGCGACAAAGCTGCAGCTGAAGCTGCATACACTAAAGCAGTGTCTGTAATGGACGTTGCTGCAGGTAAAGGTCTTATTCACGCAAACAAAGCTGCTCGTCATAAGAGCCGTTTCAATGCGCAAATCAAGGCAATGGCATAATCGCTCGATTATTGACCTACCAGATATCAAAAAACCCGCTTCTAGCGGGTTTTTTATTGATGTTAGATTCTGTTTTTAGACCCCGTTGCTTACAGCTTCAACTCCGGAGCTTGAGTTAAAACTCCTCCTTAGCGAACATACTCCCAGTTTCCGTCGTCCTCGTCATCATCATCATCATCATCGTCATCGTCATCGTCATAAAAGTCATCTTCAACCAACTCGTCTTCAATATCCTCGTCATCCATCGGAGTGGGCACTTCAAATGGTTCATCAAGCGACTCCAGAAAATCAGCCTTGTCTTCTTCATTCATTTGCTCAGACATGCCTTCAATGTGTTCGAGAATATCAAAGCACAATGCTTTGGTTCCTTCACTCTTCAATCCCGAAATGGTGTAGTATGGCCCTTGCCAATCTAGCGCTTCTAGAATTCTCTCTCTCTCTCGAGCAACAGTATCCTCATCAAGTAAATCCACTTTATTGAAAATTAACCAGATTTCCTTTTCCATCAGGTTGCTTTCGTACTCTTCCGAATAACGACGTAACTCTTCATGAATCGCCTGGATATTTTGCAAAGGATCAGACTCATCAAATGGCTTTAGATCCACCAAATGTAACAGAAGGCGCGTTCTTGATAAGTGTTTCAAGAATCTAACACCTAGTCCGGCGCCTTCAGCAGCACCTTCAATAACTCCAGGAATATCGGCAATGACAAAGCTTCGGTGGGGTTCTGGTGCGACAACACCAAGATTTGGCACCAGAGTAGTAAACGGGTAATCCGCTACTTTTGGCTTGGCAGCAGAAACACTGCGGATAAAAGTTGATTTCCCAGCATTAGGAAGTCCCAACAAGCCTACATCTGCAAGAACTCTAAGTTCTAGCCTCAGCTCCCTCAGGTCGCCCTCTGTTCCCAGACTCTTTTGACGAGGCGTGCGGTTGACTGAGCTTTTAAAACGGGTATTACCCAGACCGTGAAACCCTCCTCTGGCCACTAGCAGCTTTTCGCCGACAGTTTTCAGATCACCTATTAGTTCACCTGTTTCACTGTTGGTTACTCTAGTCCCTATCGGAACCGGTAAAAAGAGATGATTACCTTTAGCGCCAGTCATATTTTTAGGACCGCCCTTCTCACCATTTTCCGCGCCATAGAAGCGCACATAACGATAGTCAACCAGTGTATTTAACTCACTGTCAGCGACCAGATAGACGCTTCCGCCATCACCGCCGTCCCCGCCGTCAGGTCCACCTTTAGGGATATATTTCTCTCGGCGAAAACTCACAATACCGCTTCCGCCGTTGCCAGCTTTAACCTTGATGGTGACTTCATCAACAAATTTCATCGGAAAACCTGTTTAAATAATCCTAACAAATGCGATAAGTGATTATCGCAGAAAATTAGAAGAAACGCTCAATACAAAAAAAGCCCCGAACATCGGAGCTTTTTTATTCTTTTTCAACTGTTGGTCGTAACTAGTACCAACCAACCAGCTGTTATTCGCAATTAATTAGCGATAATGCTAACAGTGCGACGGTTACGTAAACCTTTAACTTCAAATTTTACTTCACCGTCTGCTTTTGCAAACAAAGTATGATCTTTGCCAACACCAACGTTTGTGCCTGCGTGGAAATGAGTTCCACGTTGACGAACGATAATGCTGCCTGCAGAAACTTTTTCACCGCCAAAGCGCTTTACACCAAGGCGTTTACTTTCGGAATCGCGACCGTTACGGGTACTACCACCAGCTTTCTTATGTGCCATTTTATCTCTCCAAAATCTCTATCAGTTCTATTACTTGCTGATGCCAGTAATTTTAACTTCAGTAAACCATTGACGATGGCCCATCTGCTTACGATGGTGCTTACGACGTCTAAATTTAACGATCTTGATTTTCTTACCACGACCGTGCTCGACAACCTCAGCGGAGACTTTCGCGCCTTCCAAATATGGTGCACCCAGTGCTAACTCAGCACCTTCACCTACTAATAATACTTTATCGAAATCGATAGTTGCGCCTTTTTCAGCGTCAATTTTCTCAAGGCGAACAACTTGACCTTCAGAAACTCGGTGTTGCTTACCACCACTTTGAATCACCGCGTACATAGTGAAACTCTCCGTCACTTAATTGTATACTCTTGATTTTCGTTAGAAAACTAGACATATACTGGTTTAGTTTTACATTTTAGTCAGGCCCCCTAGGTAGCTCGAAAGCATTCTGAAACACTGGGGATTCCTATTTGAGGGCGCGCATTTTAAGCCATTAGCCTCATTGTAGCAAGCCTAAATACAAGAAAATTGGTGATTTATGCTCTATTTACACCAATCAAACTAATACCTCGACTTTTCTATGAGTTTTTTCTTGACCATCCCCGAGTCAAGCCCTAGCATTCGCCCATAAATATTAAGAAAAAGAAGGCATTGGCCTTTTTTCACTTCTCATATCAACAAAATAAAATCAATGTCAGATATTAAAAGTATTACTGCGCTGGTTGAAGACGACTTTAATGCAACCAATCAGGTCATTTTAGACCAGTTGAAATCAGATGTCGTATTGGTCAACCAGTTAGGCCATTATATAGTCTCTGCTGGTGGTAAGAGACTGAGACCGCTTCTCGTGTTGATCGTAGCCAAAGCACTCGGCTATTGCGGTAACCAGCACCATATTACTGCAGCAATCATCGAGTTTATCCACACGGCAACTTTATTACATGATGATGTAGTTGACGAAAGCGACAGGCGTCGCGGGCGAGAAACAGCTAACGCTTTATTTGGTAACGCCGCGAGCGTGCTTGTTGGAGATTTCCTTTATTCTCGTTCATTTCAAATGATGGTTGGCATGGACAAAATGCAGGTAATGCAAATTTTGGCTAATACTACCAATCAAATTGCGGAAGGCGAAGTTCTTCAGTTAATGAACTGCAATGATCCGGATGCAACCGAAGATAGCTATTTTGAAGTAATCAAAAATAAAACCGCTATTTTGTTTGCCGCAGCTTGCCGTTTGGGTGCAATCATTAGTGATAGAGATGATCTGGCAGAGCCAATGCATCGCTTTGGTCTTCATCTGGGCCTGGCTTTTCAACTAATGGACGATGCGCTTGATTATTTCGCGGATAGTGAAGAACTTGGTAAAAACGTTGGCGATGATCTCGCCGAAGGAAAACCTACTTTACCTTTGATTTACGCCAAACAAAATAGTAATGCTGAAGGTGAAAAGCTGATACGAAAGTGCATCGAAAACGGAGGGCTCGAGCATTTGCAAGAAATACAGGAGCTAATCAGGCAAACTGGAGCAATTGATTACACCCTCTCAAAAGCCAAAGAAGAAGTTGAAAAAGCTAGAATTGAACTGAAGTTAATGCCTGAGAACCCATATACCGATGCTTTGGCAAGATTAGCTGAACTTGCGGTTGAGCGAAAAAGTTAAATATCAGATAAGGGAAAGCGATGAGTCGACCAAAACAGGATTTTATCGATATTGCCCAAGTCCCAACCAGAGTCAAAACTATTGCCGTTAAGGTCGGAAGAGACTCTGCCAACCAAAAGAAAAAACCTGTCAAGATAACAACCGACAACAAATGTTCTTTTTGCACCGGTAGCAAATGCTGCCAATACATTACCAGCTCAATTGATAGCCCTCGCTCTATTCGCGATTATGACTTTCTGCTCTGGCAGATATCCCATCGAAATATTCATATATTCAAGGACAAAGGTGGCTGGTATTTAATTGTCTACCAGCAATGTGAGCATCTCGAGTCCACTGGCAGATGCTCCATCTACGAAAAGCGCCCCTTTATTTGTCGAGAACATGATAACAAGGAGTGCGAATTTAATGCTCGCCACGATGAAGGTTGTGATCTTTATTTCCGTGATTATCATTCACTTGACCAGTACTGCCGTGGAAAATTTAAAAGCTGGGACAACCGATTTTCAAAAAATTAGAAAGAAGTCTAATTAAAATTCGCTTTTTCAAAACGATAGTTATCATTTCTATATTATTAGTAGCAAATGCAATAAGAGGAAGCTTCCCTCTCTTTCTGCCAACCCTGTTTAATCAAGCAACTACTTGAATCTACAAGCAAATCGCTGGATTAATCTAGCAGAATCGATAAATCTATGAGGAAACTTATCAAAAATGACATCGGTTACCTAAAATTAACCGAGAATATCCTTGTAATTATTCACTTTTGAGGTAGTTTAGCTGGGTCATATTTGCTAAAATCGCGCCCAATTTTTACCCTATTGCATTCGTATGCAGAAAAAACACTCAACGAAGGCAAAAACAACCCTAAAAATGGTGGAGATAAATGGCGACGCAACACCTCAACCTGACAAGTGATCAGCTTGTCGATTTGGCGCTTGAACGCAACGAAGGCGTTTTAGCTTCAAATGGCGCTTTAAGCGTGGAAACAGGAATCAGAACAGGACGTTCACCTAAAGATCGTTTTATTGTTAAAGAAGCTTCTACTGAAGCAGATATCGAATGGGGCAACGTAAACCGTCCTTTCGACGAAGACAAATTTAACGCGCTTTGGGAAAGGGTTGAAAACTACCTGAACGAGAAAGATGCATACTTCACTTCTGAACTGCACGTAGGCTCAGATCCTGAACACTACCTGCCGGTCAATGTACGCACCGAAACAGCTTGGCAAAACCTGTTTGGCCGCAACCTGTTTGTTCGTCCTGACGCATACAACCCAGCGGGTAAAGACGAGTGGCAAATTCTAAACTGTGCTCATTTCAAGTGCGATCCAGAGCGTGACGGGACTAATAGTGACGGAACCGTAATCATCAACTTTGGTCAACGTAAAGTTCTTCTGGCTGGTATGCGTTACGCGGGTGAAATGAAAAAAGCCATGTTCTCTGTCCAAAACTTCCTGCTTCCAGCAAAAGACGTATTACCTATGCACTGTGCAGCAAACAAAGATCAAAAAGGTGACGTTACATTATTCTTTGGTTTGTCTGGTACAGGTAAAACCACCTTGTCTGCGGATCCTTCTTGCGAATTAATTGGTGACGACGAACACGGCTGGGGTGTTGGCACAGTATTTAATATCGAAGGTGGTTGCTACGCGAAAACTATCGATCTTTCGCAAAAAAATGAACCCGTAATCTGGAACGCTATCAAGCGCGGAACAATTATTGAAAACGTCGTACTGGACGAAAATGGAACGCCTGACTACAGCGACGTTTCTTTGAGTCAAAATGGTCGTGCCGGTTATCCACGCGAGCATATCGATCTGCGCGTTGAAGAAAATCGCGCTGGCGAGCCAAAAGCGGTTATCTTCCTTACTTGCGACCTTACCGGCGTTCTACCGCCCGTTTCAATATTGTCAAAAGAAGCGGCTGCTTACCATTTCTTAAGTGGTTACACCGCCAAAGTTGGTTCTACCGAAATTGGTTCAACCGCGGCAATTGAGTCTACCTTCTCAACCTGTTTCGGCGCTCCTTTCTTCCCTCGTCCTGCTAGTGTATACGCTGAACTACTAATGAAGCGTATCGAAGCAAATAACGCAAAAGTTTACCTGGTAAATACTGGTTGGACAGGCGGCTCTTATGCCAATGGCGGCAAGCGTTTCAGCATCCCTACAACCCGTGCAGTTATTTCAGCTATTCAGTCAGGCAAGCTGGCGGACGCGGAAACAGTCCATATCCCTGAGTTAAATCTGGACGTTCCTGTTGAAATTGACGGAGTGGAAAGCAAACTACTTCAACCAAAGAAAACTTGGGATAATCACGCTGCATATGACGAAGAAGCAAAAGCATTAGCCAAGCTCTTCCAGGAGAATATTGCCAAGTTTGAAATTTCTGATGCAATTAAAGCAGCAGGACCTCAAGCTTAGTCAATCGACTATAAATGCAATAAAAAAACGGGAGCTTTTGCTTCCGTTTTTTTATTCGGACATAATATTAACTGTAAAATTAAGTTCTGCTGGTTACTTCAACAAGGTGATAACCAAACTGTGTTTTTACCGGCCCATGTACCACGCCAACATCTTCATTAAAGCAAACTTCATCAAACTCTTTGACCATCATACCTGGACCAAAAGCGCCAAGCTCACCACCACTCTTACCTGATGGACAAGATGAGTGAGACTTTGCCAATTCTGCAAAATCCGCTCCTTCAGCAATTTGCTGCTTTAGTTCATTACATTTTTCTTCGCTCGATACAAGAATATGTCTTGCAGTTGCAGTCACCATTGTTAGTCTCCTATCTGACTGGATTCATATTGGCAGCAAGTATAGACAGCTCGAAAGATAAAATGAAGTTCTTAACACCAAATTTTGCTATCAAACAACGAATCAAGGATAATACCAATGGTATTTTGGAGTTGTATAAATGAATGAAGAACTGATTATTTCGTGCCCTACCTGTAAAAAAAGTCTACGTTGGAAAGATGCAGAAGAGCACCGCCCTTTCTGCTCTAAGCGCTGTCAGTTAGCGGATTTAGGCGAGTGGGCAAATGAAAATCATGCCATCGCCGGTGAACCAGTTATCTCGCCAGAAGAACATGATTTCGAATAGTGTGTAGTAAATCTGTCAGCTTAATGCTTTTTCAACGTTAAGTTAGAGAGTCTTCAGTCACCCTCTAACTAGTCGACAATTTCCAACTGCTCAATTAACATCTGAACGGAAATATTTCCTCGGAATTCGTTGATATCGAGCTTATAAACTATTCTCACTCGCTCTCCGGGCTGAGCTTGCAAGTATTCAGGACAGCGAAAATAAATTGCATCGAGCTGGAGCCCTTGATTTTCCACAATCAATTTCAGATGATTTTCACCAACTATACGGCTGGTAACAACAGAAAACTCGCCATCAAAAAGCGGCTCAGGAAATCCCTGTCCCCATGGTCCGGCTTTTCTTAACTCCATCGCAAAATTAATGCTAAGTTCGCATTGTGCTAACTCACCATCGGTAATAACTTCATCTTTGATAGTTTCACCATTGAGATGAGACTCGACAGCTTCACAAAAATATTCAGCAAACTCCTGAAAATGTTTTTGTTTGATTGACAGTCCAGCAGCCATAGCGTGTCCCCCAAATTTTTCAATCAGGTGAGGATGTTTTGCATCAAGAAATGCCAATACATCACGAATATGGACTCCCTTAACCGAGCGAGCGGACCCTTTAATTGTTGGTTCTGCTGAATCGTCATCTTTTGCAAATACAATCACCGGTCGGTTAATTTTATCTTTCACTCTCGAGGCGAGAATTCCTATAACTCCCTGATGCCATTCAGGATCAAACAGACAGAGTGAAAAAGGCCGTTGCTCAGATAGTGATTCACTAGCAAAAGAATCTGTTATTTCCTCAAGATTGCTCTCCAGAAACGCGTCAATATCAAGATTGGCCTGGACTAACATATCCTGCTCGATTTGCTTTCTGGAACGGTTTAACTGATCAAGTCTTTGCGCAATAGGAAGCGCCTGCTCAAAAGTTTTTGCCATCAAGCACTCTATTCCGACCGTCATATCATCCAATCGACCAGCAGCATTTATTCTCGGCCCTAGCGCAAAACCAAGATCAGACGACTGACATTTTGTTTCATCCCTACCTGCAACATGTAAGATAGCTTTTATGCCTGGACAGGCTAAACCGCTTCGAATCCGCCTTAGTCCCTGTTCAACCAGTATTCTATTATTGCGATCAAGCGGTACTACATCGGCGACTGTGCCTAGTGCCACAATATCCAGCAAATTTGCCAGGTTAGGTACTTCAATTTGCTGTGATTCAAACCATCCCTTATTACGCATAAAACTACGCAGCGCCAACATTAAATAAAAAGCGACACCTACGCCTGCCAGATTTTTGCTTTCAAATTCACAACCAGGCTGGTTCGGATTAACGATTGCTACAGCGTCTGGGAGTTGCTCTCCCGCCAGATGATGATCGGTAACCAATACAGGAATATTTAGCTCATTCGCTTTCGCGACACCTTCAATATTAGCAATACCATTGTCGACGGTTACAATTAGATCCGGCTCTCGAAGACTAGCATGTTCCACCAGTTTTACAGATAAACCATAACCAAATTTAAAACGATCAGGAACCAGAAAATCGATATTATTTGCCCCCAATAAAGCGAGGCCTTTCATCATAATACTTGAACTGGTCGCTCCATCAGCGTCGAAATCACCTACAATCAATATTTTCTTATTGCGGGTGATTGCATCGAATAGAATCTCACAGGCAACATCAATTTCTTTTAATCCAGTTGGCGCTAGTAAATTTTTCAGTTCATATTCCAGTTCACTCGACTGTGAAATACCTCGACTTGCATACAGCTGTTGTATTTTTTCAGGAAGATAGGATAGCGAACCTTCAGGCTCTACATATTTACGGCGAACAATACTTCGTTTAATCATTTTAATACTTCACAGCCGTCTAGTTACCAGCAAACACTTTGGATGATATTCGTTTGAGCAAACTGTTTTTAGTTTTAGATCGAACTACGCCATCCTGGCACACAAGATATAGATTATCTTTTGGATAATTTTCAAGCCAGCGATACCAGCTATCAATAGCATCAGAATACTGCTCTCTTTCACTTTCGAAACATATTAAATAAATATCATGAATTTCAGGTGTGCTTTTCGTCGACTTTTCCCAGCTAAAAAATTCGCTAACAGGAGAATGAGACATGAAAATATTTTTAGCGAAAGATTTCATTAATTCATTATCTGAAACCAATAGCTGGCCTTTATCTTTTATAAATGGAATATGCTGCCGTTCACCCAGATTAACTGGATCATAAAAGTGTACATGCAGAATAGTTTCCGGTGGCAAAGATTCTAACTCTCCCCTATCAACCATCTGTTTCATCAACATTTGAATTTCCATACTCAATTGTTGAAAATATTTTCCATCCTCTCCCTGATAGGAAAAGTTAAACATGTCTTTTCCAGTAAGGGCTCCGATCGAAGGCATCTCGAATTTCTTGTTATCTTCGCTGGTATACAGCCAGGCGAATTGATCAATAACATTGATCTGCTCTCCCTCGTGCATTAATTCTTCATTAATACGGGTTACAATTCGAATGGCATCATTAGCGGAAAGCCGTAGTTGAGACTGGCCGGTCATATAGGCACCGCGATGAGTCATTTGCATAATTACCGGATCGCAGCAACAAACCATTTTTTTGCTCGACATCTGACCAAATTGGTCCTGCCTGAGCCTGCTCCAGGGAAGTTCATTCTGAGGATATCCGATTCTCTCAGCAAAATACTCCTGCCAGTCTTTCTGCAAAGGAGAAAATTCAAGCTGTTCGCTTTCGCTTAGTCCAACCTGACTTAGTTGTGCAAGAGATGCCTGAGGAAGAAATAATGTAAAAGATGACTTCATTTAATTATTCTTGATTTTGTAATTATTATCGTTAGGGACTTAAATCAATACTAATTATATCAATGGTATTCACTCATCAATAGTACTCAATACCAATACTCATAACTAGTACTATTCACTAGTATTTATTAATCAACAAAGTGGCCTCTGGTCGCAAAACACTCATCGGCAAATCGAACACCATCCGCGGCCATAAACCTTTTCACCAGAAAGTCAAACAGCCAGCTATTATACTGCCTGACTTCATTTAAAAAAGATACCTGTTGAGGCTTCAATAACCCATGACTCACCAGGTTTTTAACCGAAATAATTGGAATGACGCCTGGTAACGGAAAATCGGAAGCGTAGAGTAACCTTGAATGCCAGTGCTGATTCTTGAGCAATTTTCTAATTTCATCAATATCACGATTGAACAGATTAATAGCTGAAATGTCAGCCTTTAGATTGTTTCCATATTGCGGCTCATTCATCAAACGGGAAAATAACTCAAAATTAGACGTCATCTTTCTGGATTTGGAATCCAGATCTTCGTTTTCTCCAAGGGATGCACAATGGGCGACGATGACCTTAACCCCCCTATCCAGAGGCTTCCTCAAAAGCAAAGGATTTGAAAGAACTTGCAGCTCTTCACTATGCACAGCTTTTTCCTCTCCCGCATGAGTCAGCAGCGGAATATTCAGCGAAACTAACTTGTCATAGAACTTCTCGCAACGCTTTGATGAAGGGTCTATGTTCATTGCGGGAGGAAGCCACTTTACCGCCCTGGCACCGTGTGCAGCGCACCACTCCAGCTCCTCCAGCGCGTCTTCACGATAAGGATGAATAGATGCTATCCACTCAAAATGTTCAAATTGACCGGCAATTCGAGCCGCGTATTCATTCGGCACATAAAAAGTGGACATATCACGGTCTACTTGTCCGTTATCATCATAGTGATAATCAAACGCGAGAAGCATAAAGCGCACTCCCGCAGGGAGTTGTTTGTTTAAGCGATTGATATTTTGGAGGTAAATCTTATCTGCATGTTCTGGCTCCTGAATACAACCGGCATTCATATAAAAACTATACTGAAGTCGCTGCAATGGACTGGAGTAGCTACTCATATTGGGGCTAAGCCAGACACCACTGGGTTTACTATCGATCGATGGTTTAAGTCCGTTGCCAATTAGATGAAAATGACAGTCCCACAGGTTTGTCGGGTCAACATTTTCAAATGCCAACTGCATTAGCTCGTGATCCCATAAATGTTGCGGAAGCTTACCGCTCATACAAGGGTTAAACACCGGCCCGTCAAAATAGTTGTACCAGGCCAAAGAACTGGCGGCTACGCCAGCCAGGCCAAACGCTCCCACTTTGGTAAGCGACTTTACAAATCGTCGTCTATCCAATTGAATTCCTTATTTCACCTGAAAAAACAGCGGGAGCTCGCTCCCATGATTAGCTCTAGAATAAACACAAATCAGACGAATAAAAAGAGGCGTTTCAGTTTTTAGTGGAATGACTAAACTAATATAAGTAGACCGGAATGAATAGACTGCTAATAAGTAGACTGGTAATGAATAGACCGCTAGAGAATAGACAATTAAACGTCGACACTTTATTGAAGATCAAAACAGGGACATCTTAGTGATGCCCCCAGTAAAATGAATGACTTAAAGTTAATGCGCTGTCGCGCTCGCAGCTCCACGCGGAATCCGTAAACTGGCGACCATTTCCTGAACTTCCTGCGGCGGCTCCTCGGTCAGATGGCTAACGGTAAGGGCTACAACAAAGTTAAATACCATTCCCAACCCTCCGATGGCTTGCGGAGTAATCCCAAACAGCCAGTTTTCCGGCGCGTTGACTCCAATTGGCTCGAAAAATACGCCTTTGAAGTAAACAATATAGCAAAAAGTGAAAATTAATCCGGTGAGCATTCCAGCTATCGCCCCTTTGCGATTGACTCGCTTACTGAAGATGCCAAGAAGAATAACCGGGAACAACGAAGATGCGGCTAGACCAAATGCCATTGCCACCGTTTCAGCCACCCATCCAGGGGGATTAGCGCCTAGATATCCTGCAATCAATATGGCCACGGTTATCGCAATACGTCCATACATTAACTCCTGCTTTTCAGAAATCTCCGGTGCAAAAGTACTTTTTAGCAAGTCGTGAGAAATCGCTGCCGAAATAACCAGTAATAAGCCTGCGGCAGTCGATAGCGCAGCCGCAATACCGCCAGCAGCAATCAAAGCAATCACCCAGGCTGGAAGCCCGGCAATTTCAGGATTGGCCAACACCATGATATCTCGGTCAACATAAACCTCATTAGCAAAGGGAGCACCTGCAGCCACCTCTCCTTTACCCGGATTGGTAACTACTTTTTCACCATATTGGCCACGCTCTTCAGCAAAAACAGGCTTCTTTCCTTCAAGAGGATTTCCCTTAGCATATTGAATTTTGCCGTCCCCATTATGATCGTACCAGGCCAATAATCCCGAGTTCTCCCAGGTTTTAAACCAGGATGGCATTTTAGTGTATTCAGTTCCGGTAACATCTTCGCCATTAATTGTGTTAATTAAATTAAAACGAGCCATAGAACCGACGGCAGGCGCAACCGTATAAAGCAATGCGATAAAAAGTAAAGCATATCCGGCTGATTTACGCGCATCGGATACTTTGGGCACCGTGAAGAAACGCACAATCACATGGGGTAGTCCTGCGGTCCCCGCCATTAGTGCCATTGTCAGGAAAAACAGATTGGTGGTTGTCTGGGTTCCATCGGTATAGGCAGTGAACCCAAGATCAGTAACCACCTGATCAAGTTTATCCAGCATATAGGTGGAGGGATCGGCAGCCAGTGTACTACCAAAGCCTATTTGCGGAAGCGGATTTCCCGTGATTTGAAGTGAGATAAAGACTGCAGGCACTGTGTAGGCAAAAATCAAAACGCAATATTGTGCCACCTGGGTATAGGTAATTCCCTTCATACCGCCGAGAACTGCGTAAACAAAAACAATCGCCATACCTATCATGAGACCGGTAATAATATCGACTTCGAGGAAACGGGAGAAGACAATACCGACCCCCCGCATTTGCCCGGCAATGTAGGTAAACGAAATAAATATTAAACAGATCACCGCGACTATTCTTGCTGTTTGCGAATAATAACGCTCACCGATAAACTCGGGCACGGTAAATTTCCCATACTTTCTCAAATAGGGAGCAAGCAACATGGCCAAAAGCACATATCCACCAGTCCATCCCATCAGATAGACTGAGGCGTCATAACCTAAAAAGGCGATTAATCCAGCCATTGAAATAAAAGATGCTGCTGACATCCAGTCGGCGGCTGTTGCCATACCATTAAATACCGGCTTTACCCCACCACCGGCAACATAAAATTCTCCTGTGGTACCAGCCTTTGCCCAAATAGCGATACCAATATAGACGGCGAAAGAGATTCCTACAAAGAGGAAAGTTAAGGTTTGCAATTCCATGTTTTCCCCCTAGTCGTGGACGTTATATTTTTTATCAAGTTTGTTCATTTGGTGAACATAAAAGAAAATCAGTGCAAGAAAAGTGTAAATCGAGCCTTGCTGTGCAAACCAGAAGCCCAGTTTAAAACCGCCCAAACGGATGGTATTTAGCTGATCCACCAGCAACACACCGAAACCGAATGACACCACAAACCAGACCACCAGACACATCAACACAAGCTTGATGTTGGCTCGCCAGTACGAATCATGATTATCATTATTGCTATTACTCATCGCATTCTCCCCAATCCAATCTCAACCGGCAAACTTGACCTAAAAAGTGCAGGTTGGATATCTAGTCCTATGTAAATTTCGACCATTTGACTTTAACCAAAATCCTGGCCTATTTCCTTTCGACTTTAGTCTATAAAACTGTACGGCCGTTTGACAGCAACATAAATTAGCAATACCTTAAACAAAAACAAAGACTTATTTCTATATTTTTTGGGAAACGCTTTTGACTACTATCCAGATTATTGCTATCGCCTTTTCCTATGTCTTTGCTCTGTTTCTGATCGCCTACTACAGCGATAAATACAAAAAGCCATTAATTAATCCGACACGCAAAGCGCTGGTTTACAGTTTCTCTTTAGCAATCTATTGTACTTCATGGACATTTTACGGGGCAGTCGGTAGCGCCGCTGAAAATGGATGGGGTTACCTTCCAATATATCTCGGACCGATACTGGTTTACACTCTGGGCTTTCCTCTGCTACGACGATTTGTTCGTGTCGGACACGAACAAAATACCACTTCCATCTCTGATTTTATTGCTGCTCGATATGGTAAATCACAAATTATCGCGACCATTGTCACTATTATTGCGGTCATAGCTATTATTCCCTACATAGCACTTCAGCTAAAAGCGATAACCGCCAGCATTGAAATATTTGATGCACAACAAAACCTGTTTACAGAACAATATAGCAGTGCCTTCTATATCACCTTAATGTTAATTGTCTTCTCGATTCTATTTGGTACACGAAACATTGATGTGACTGAGCATCAGCACGGAATGATGAATGCGATCGCTTTTGAGTCATTCGTAAAGTTAATTGCATTTTGTTCTGTTGGCTACTTTGCACTTTATTCTGTATTTGACGGCCCATCTGAAATGCTGGAAGCCATAGAAACAACGATACCTGCAGAACAACTCTGGATTTCTAATATTCACTGGGAAAATTTTTTTACTCAAACAATATTGGCAGCAAGTGCAATATTTTGTCTGCCCCGTCAATTTCATGTTTCTGTTGTAGAGTTTCATCAGAAAAAAGATCTGCTTTTTGCGCGTTGGATATTCCCCATTTATCTGACTCTAATTTCGTTCTTCGTCATTCCGATTGTTTTGGCTGGAATGAAGCAGTTCAGTGGTGGCAACGTGCCGGCCGATACATACATTCTTGCACTTCCCATCGCCCAAAATCAAAGCGCACTCAGCGCACTGGTGTTTATTGGCGGACTATCGGCAGCAACAGGAATGGTGATTGTTGCAACCGTTGCACTAAGTACGATGGTGAGTAATGATCTGGTGTTGCCGCTTTTCCTGAAAAGAGCCAGAAGCGAACAGTTTAAAAATAAAAAGTTTGCTCAACAGCTACTATTGGCGCGACGAATTATTATTGCATTTTGTCTTTTACTTTCATACGCATTCTACCGGCTCATTGATAAAAGCCAATCGCTGGCCGCCATTGGTTATCTCTCATTTACTGCGGTACTGCAGTTTTCTCCTGCCCTGCTTCTTGGTCTTGTGTGGAATAGAGCAAATGAAAAAGGGGCTATTGCTGGCCTGCTCTGCGGAATTTTATGCTGGTTCATTTTGACCTGGATTCCGAGTATTAACGGCGCTGATCTTTTAGCAAACAAAGGAAGCTATTTCGGTTATTCAATTTTGACCGAGTCAGTTTTCATCTCTCTTGTCATCAATATTTTGGCGACAGTTTTGATTTCCTTTTCAACGGAACAGTCACTTACTGAGAAAATTCAGGCATACGCTTACACAAGACGCAGAATAAAAGAAGTGAATCTGAAAAAAGCAATAAAAACTAATTCAGAGTTGCTGGTCAAAGATCTCAAAAACCTCACCGCAACAATTGTTGGTTCAGAACGAATGATCTCTGCTTTTGAAAATTTTGATCGAAATTTTAAAGACACCGATAAAGCCGACCAACTATTATTAAATCAGACCGAACGAGTGCTTTCAGCAGCCATAGGCTCTTCATCCGCCAGAGTGGTTATTCTGTCGGCCTTAAAAGATAAAGGTATTGCGGTAGATGATGTTATCAACCTGCTCAGTTCAACTTCACAAGCCCTCAAGTTTAATCGTCATTTAACCGAAGTTACACTGGATAATATCACTCAGGGTATCAGTGTAAGTGACCCTGATAAGAATCTGGTGGCCTGGAATAACCGCTATGAAAAACTTCTAAACTACCCCAAGGGCTTTTTACAGACAGGTATGCCGATTGCGAAATTAATTCGCTATAACGCTGAGCGAGGCTACTGTGGACCAGGTGACACAGACGAACATATTGCCAAGCGCTTAGCTCACCTCGAATCTGGATTGAGCTATCGATTTGAACGAGAAAGAAGTGATGGCATCACCCTTGAAATTGTTGGCAATCCACTTCCGCAGGGAGGCTATGTAACAACCTATACAGACATCTCTGAATATAAGAAAATCGAAGCAGCATTAAAGGAAAACGAGAGAAATATTGCGCTCTACACCGATAACTCTCCTGCCCTTCTGGCTTATCTCGATACACAACTAATTTATCGATTTGTAAATCGAACTTTTGCCGACAGTCTCAATCTGAAGAAATCTGAAATACTTGGCAAACGTGCATATGAAGTACTTTCGCCCGGGGAAATGGAATTTAAGTTACCCTATGTAAAACTCGCGTTGCAAAACAAGAAGCAACAATTTGAATACGCCAGCGAAGGAAATAATAGCCGCTATTATCTAATTACCTATATTCCAAATGTTAACAGCCAGGGAGATGTGACTGGCGTCTATACCATTTCACAGGACATATCTAATCGACGAAAGGCAGAGCTAGCACTAAAAGAAATTAATATTACTCTGGAAGAGCGTGTCGAGATGCGGACTGAAGAACTTCATGCCACAGTGAGAGCACTGGAGGTAGCAAAAAAGGAATCGGAACAGGCCAATCAAAGTAAATCTAGATTTCTAGCAGCCGCCAGCCACGATTTGTTGCAACCATTTAATGCAGCACGACTATTTGCTGAAATGCTTAAAAATGAATCGTCCAATATGACAGAGACTCAAGCTCAACTAGTAAAGAAAACCGATCAAAGCCTGGTCGTCGCAGAAAACATCATTCGCTCACTGGTTGATATTTCAAAGCTGGACAGCGGTACTATCCAGCCCAAACGAAGAAGCTTTGATTTGTTTGAAACTTTAAATTCAATCGAACAACAATTTTCAAGGTTTGCACAGAATAAACATCTCAAATTTAAGGTAATGAAAAAACACGTTCAGGTAGATAGCGATCCGGAACTACTCTATCGTGTGCTGCAAAATTTTGTTAGCAATGCTATTCGCTACACAGAAAATGGCGGAATTCTGATATCTGCTCAGAAGCGAAATAATTTTGTCAGACTCTCGGTTTGGGATACCGGAATAGGAATCCCCGAAACTAATCGCCAGGAAATATTTAATGAATTTAAACGGCTATCTGACCCAAACATTAAGAACTCCGAATCAGGATTAGGACTTGGACTTTCCATAAGCGAAAGGATAGGAAACATGTTGAATCATCCCATTCAGTTCAGATCGGAATATGGACGCGGCAGTGTATTCTATGTCGACGTTAAGCTAGCAGATCTTGTGGAACTACCAACGAATTCTCCTGCACAAGTTTCTAAGACCAGGGTAGCTAATTTAGAAAATGTCAAAGCATTATGTGTTGATAACGAGCAGCAGATTGTCGAAGCAATGTCAATGTTACTTGAACGTTGGGGGTGTGATGTTAAAACTGCAAGAGGTGAAAGTGAAATAGATCCTATACTAACAGATTCGTTTGTACCTGAAGTTATGTTGGTTGACTATCAGCTTGATCATGGAAAAACCGGTATTGATTTTATCCAGAAAATTCGCTCTAGGACCGGTATTGAAATTCCAGCGATTGTGGTGACAGCAGATCACTCTGCAGAGATTAAAAAGGAAATTAATGATGCCGGACTTATCTTGTTGAACAAACCAGTTAAACCCGCAGTTCTAAGAGCAACTATTGGAAATCTAATGCGGTAAATATAAAGTTACGAGCTAAACATTCTGCTTTGATAACAGGCTAGCTATGCTTCGGGCTCCAGTTAGACACATAAGGTTTAACGCCGACTTGTAGTAACCTTTGCTGTAAACTTGATAGAACCTGTGACTCACTTGCCTGCCCATTAAGCATTGCAACAACTTCTGACTCAGTTATTTCATCTTCGCGCCACACAATCTGGTGCGCGCCGGCATCGTAACGAATGTAAAACTTGTCGTCTCTTTTGACGATTTGTATAGTGCTCAGGCTAATTTTTCCGTATATGACTTTTTCCATCTTGGCGCTAGCTCATATTTGAGTGATTTTAGATCAGAATAGCTTATTTATTAGCAGTTGGAATACTCACACTTCTCTTCTGGAAAACGAAGCAAAAGCAAAAACAAAACTATAGATGACCGCCTCTTCTCTGTCGATATTCGTATCCAAGCTCGAGCGCTCTATAGGCCAGCCAGGTACCACACGTCATTCCTGCTAGAGAAAAGAAAAATGATAAAGAAGGAGACAAAGAAAGTAAACTTGCAACTGACATTAAAGCCCACATTCCCAAGCACATGGGGAGCATCGCACACAGGTGCAAACTCCAGTGTAAATCGCAAATACTACACTTAAATGAATAGCGTTTGCAAACCAGGTTGCAAGCAACAAAACAAAAACCGATCATCCATCCCCAGTGTTCAACCACTTGCATGGCATCTTGCAATTGAAATTCCAACGCTGAAACCTCTCCTGCAATAGAAGGAACATGATGACCATGCTGAGAACTAATTGCTCTTGCATTAAAGAAGTGAGCCAGACTTAAATTAAAGTGTCCGATAATCATTCCCAGCCCGCCAAATGACATTGCTATTACGCTCATACAATATGACAGCTTCTCAGTACGATGCCATTGATGCCACAAGAAAAAAATTACACCGAGAAAAAAAGTTAGCTCCAGTGGCGTACAGATTGAAGTCAACACTAGCCATTGAAAAATCAGAGCAATTATGTTTAGCAATAACAAACTGGTACCAGGAATTTTCTTAACTCTTTCTACCAACGAGCTACTCTCCATATTAATTATTGTCTAACTGCATCTACTCAGCCATCTTTGCTTTTTTCCAATAAATTCAATTGAGTCGATATTAGTTAAACTCAATCCAATTCGCCGTAGAGTCTTTGTCGTTTTCTTGCAATTTTATTGGGACAAACAGAGCCCCCTTGGCCCCGATGCGTCGCCCGCCTACAAAACTCAATACAGGACCGTATTCTGTTGGAAATCGATGGAGTTGTCTCAAATTTTTAAGGACGAGCTCCTTATCCAGTTTCGCTCCCGCTTCCTGTAATAAATGAGTGGTCAGATTGGCTAATGCGAGTGTCCAAACCTGGCTGGTTAACTGTTTTTGTGGAAGTCGCTGCGAACTTACCAGCTTTTTGTATTGTATTAATCCATTTCGAGTCATTAGTCGTGGCGACGGCGGCATCACGCGTACAGTAACTCTCGATAGCTTATTAAGAGATATAATATCGCTTTTTGATAGAGGGCCAGATATATACAGGTCAGGCAAACTCTCGAACTCCTTACTGACATTTTCAACGTCGAGAAACTCATCAAGTTCCCCTGCTTCAACTACCACCATTTCTCTATTTCGGGAAAATCTGGTTAGATTCGCTTTAAACCCCGAATCTTGACTATACTCGTCTATACCCGCTGATAAAAGAGTCGAATCTGAGTTTAACTTCTCTATTCGACTCACCTTTTTTGAATAATTATATAGCCAGTATCGTGAATATTCCTGGCTCGAGTAGAGCGAAAAATGCATATCAGAAATACTTTCACTTTTTTGAAAGTTTGTATTTTCAGAACTGCTTTCGGAACTTTGAAAAATCGAAATAACCAACTGTTCGTCTAAGATTTCCTTCAGTTTAATATGTTCTTTTTGTTCTACATTTAAATCGAGAAACATGAAACAGCAAGCAGATTGATCAGTTTGACTAGCAGTATCAACGACATATGTTTCGACCTGTCGCTGGTAAATTCCGCCCTGAGAGTTTAGGTAATCAAAAAAGGACCGAATTGTTTGCAGCGCGACCATTGACTTTTGTGATTGAACTTCAGGTAGTAAAAGTCCAATAACCACTTTATTATCACTTACCGCTACCGCCTGTTTTTTATCAACAACCTTAAGATAGGCGATTAAACTATCGATTTCTTTTTCGGTCAGATGATATCTGGGCATGACAGTTGAGATTTTTTGATTTTCAGAATCAATACCTTGTGTTAACAATATACTCAATAAATTTCGATCATAGGGTCGACGTTTCTCCCCCACCAATTGTTCTCGACGAACTATTGTTCGACTATCTCTAATTAAACGGGTCCAGCGAATATCCGGAGCACTCACACCACCTTCACTACTCCCCTTACCATTCTTAGCATGACAATTTTTACAGGCAAAAAGCGTTGAAGGTGCTTTCGAGTCATTAAAAGTCACTTTTTGTGCAAGAGTCTGTCCTGTCTCATAAATTTTTTTACCAACAAATTCTATGGCTGAATTTTTATTGACGTCCTTTGCAATCAAATATTTTGGTGTCATAGTTAAAGCAACAACTATGACTGAAAATATTATTGACTTTAGGTATTTCATCAATCAGCAACTACATTGATCAAATAAGCTTGATTTTGTTTTTCATCAAACATTACTTTCTATCCATGGAAATTAGCTTTTATCGCAGAAAAGAGCTTTTTTCCTGAACTCAAGCCATCTAGTCTTACCCATTCATTCTTATCTTCTCTACCAATTAACACCATAGTGCTGTGGTCACCAATATCGGGGGTAAACGCTTGAAGCGCTTTAACGAGTCGATCAATCTCGACTTTTTCACCAGTTATCTGGGTCCAACCTTTGCCGCTACCGAAATTGTCAGACCATGCTTTAAGTCGAGAAGGCGTGTCATTTGTCGGGTCTATACTGATAGAAATCAAATGGATTTCTTCACCTGCGCTAGCTGCCAGCAACTCCCTTAACTGGCCGAAATTGTATCCCAGCAATGGACAAGTCATTTGACATTGTGTAAAAATAAAGTTGATTACCACCGTCTTTCCTTT
Organism: Aliikangiella sp. G2MR2-5; assembly: GCF_015687155.1. GTDB lineage: Bacteria > Pseudomonadota > Gammaproteobacteria > Enterobacterales > Kangiellaceae > Aliikangiella. Next base: position 1,676,743 of record NZ_JADPQF010000001.1, read on the forward strand.
CACCAGATCAGAGTAAAACCTGTGATGATTTCCAAACTGATCTAAAACCTCAATGTCTGGAACCTTGTATCTGGAAGAGTATTCTTCTCCGAGGACATCACCAATAAATGACCAACTCCCCAATAGTGTAAACACCAAGAATAAGGCACTGCGTAAATTCACTGTCAAATTAGTTTTCAAGGTTGACTACTCCGCTTGATAGACAAATCTCTTTTTTACCCCGTTCGCATCCGCGACCATTAGCTGGTAAAAACCATTAATCGGGGGCGTAAAGGTAAAGCTATAGACATCATCATAATGATATGTCAGTTCTTTTTGATCACGCCAAACTCCGGAGCTCAATGCAACTGTACCGCTAAGAAAATGAGGCACTTCATCGTTGGCAACTTGAGAGTAGCGAAAAAATAATTTTGCAGGTTCACCTACCTTAAGGAACTGCTGCTCATCAACGGAAGCGATTATCTTTTCAGCTACTACAGATGGTCTTTTTTTTGCTTCAATATTTAGTGTAAAACAGTGAACAATTCTTGGGCTGTCCATAAAATACACAACATCATAAATGCCGGCAGATGGTAACTTTGCCGATGTCTCATACACACCGGGCTTATGAAGCTCTCTCAAACTACGATCAATCGTTTTTACAGCTCGTGGCGAGCGTCCATAATTATTAAACTGTCCCATTGGTGCAGCCATTCCTTCTTTAAAAAAATAAACTGCCTGATCATAGTAATTAGCAATTAAAACAGCATTGCTGCCAGGTGCCCTTACAATCGTTCTTGGTGCGGCAGAAATTTTAACCGCAGGCGAAGCGTCACCTCCCGGCGTATCAACAGTTGGAATAGTAGCACCTTCTCTACCGACGTCTTTGTCAGCCAGCGGAACCATAAGTAGAGTAGAACTATTCTGATGGCTAATATAAGCAAACTCTTTTGAAAAATGGATATCAAAGGGCTTGGCTTCAACGATTCCCGACTGAATAATCCGATTCGAGGCTGTATCGATAATTGATAGACGATGACTCTCTATATTGATAACAAATAACAGTCGCTGATCCGGACTAGTCGCTATTTTTACCAGTCCTGACTCTGTTTGAATCGTTTTTATCGATCGATGACTTTTTAAGTCGATAGCGAGGATATTTCCGCTTTTTTTATGACCTACATAGAGTGTCTGTGCGAGGCTAGAATAGTCCATACTGATTGGCTCAGCATTTGTTTTAATGGTTCTTTCAATCTCGAAGGTTAAAGTATCAATCAAACTAACGCTTTCGAGTTCTGCGTTTAGAACAGCAGCGTATTGGCCATCTTCTGAAAATACAATGTCCTTAACCCCTTTGCCAACTTTGATGATTTTGACTAACTCAAATGGTTCGGTATCAATTACCGCTACCCCTTCATCAACAGCAACCCATAAAAAGCTGTCATCCGCTTGCAAAGCAACTCGTTTCGGATTTTGCCACTTAACCTTACTGACTGGTGATGAATGCTTTTCGGTGTCTGTTGGAATATTACCGCTCAGCTTCTCTAATTGCCAGTCAAGCGTATTCAGCTTCACAATATCATTGGTCGCAGGCACAGAAATATAAAGGTGTGACTGCGAACCATTTTTCGCCCAGTCGTAACCGGGAGCCGGCAAGGAAACCATTGAAAGCAGTTTAGACCCGCCAAAGCCAAATAAAGGATCAACGACTGACAAAGTAGCATCGTCATTCAAGGTAACTACATAAAAAACATTGAGATCAAGTTCGGCTTTGGAAAACAAACTGCTACCGATAAACTTCTGAGCTTTGTTCTGACAGCTTTTAGTATCATTCATATCATCAGTAAGACGCGGATGAATCCATGCTGCAGGATATCCACCACTGACTCCGGCCTGATTTGAGTCATGTACAAAAAATCGGATGTGGGCTAGTTCTCCTTCAGAAAGAAAGTTCTTATCATGATCTGTCGATCTGCTTTCCTGATTTTTCGAATCGATTTCTTCAAGAGCCAGTTCAACAAAAACTCCGTCAAACTCAGCTCTTTCAATAACCGAGTTTTTTTGTGCATTCTCCCTGAAATTCAAACGATCGGTTGCAGATACTTCAACCCAGGCCACAGAACAACAAAGAAACAGCAATATACGCAAAAAGCTTTCCATTAGTGTGAACTTCCTTTGAGCTAGTATCGATTTTATCATTTTCGTTCTGGTCCCTTTTTGTTCTAATACATGACAGCTATAGAAACTTGGTTACATTTTTCCAACATCAGATTAACGCTCGCCATGGTAGCTATTTGGAGAGCGTTACCATGGCAAAAAACTCACAAAGGATTTTCATTGCCTTCATTACTATCTTTTAAAAACCAGATCTGTAAGTTTTTATTTTTTTTCCTTTCGAACCTTCAAAGTGCCGAGCACGTTTGTTGAATAAGGTCCTTTAGGATAATAGTAAAAGGCGTAATCTCCCTGCAGTCCCTCTTCACCTCCCGCTGAAGGCAATAGCATGTTGTATGTTTCGATCGGCGTCACTTGCTGTGTTCCCATCCACTGCGAAACTGGATTATTGGCGATGACGGTAGAATCTGAACGATAGGGTTCCTCCGGCCAGCCATGACCTTCAATAGTAATGAGGTTGGTGTTGTTATTAACTGTACCAGGCGGAGCGCTATTTGGATTAAGCACTCTTAGACGCACTTCTTTTCCTGCAATCGCATCCAGATCGGAAGACTGGTTGCCCAATACAATAACTTCACTGAACAGGAGGTTTCCTTTGCCATCTTTAATTTGTGCGGCAAATTTGTGCTGTTCAGAACTATCCCAGGTCGCACCTTCAGGTTCTACAACCAATACGCCGTATAAGCCCCAGGATTGCTGAAGTAAAGGATCAGAAGGAATCAGATTGACCCCGCCAAATTCAACCGGCGTATAAATTTTGTTGCCACTTTTGTCCACCGCTATATTACCCGCGTACCAGATAAAATCCTTAGTCTCACCAGCAGCCACAGAACTGGTCTGATTCGAACCAATATTAAAACCAGCACTCGTCGCCCCATCATAGGCAATTAATTGCGGGTTGATTCCTGCTTGTGACGACATACTGTAGGGTTTGACAGTATCTATAGAAGTGTAACTTCCCTGACCATTTCCTCCGAATCCCTGAGTCCCTTGAAACAAGCCCCATTGAGTAACAAAACCTTGAGTCTGTTGACGGGTCAAATTATTTGTTAGCGAAACTTTAACCCAGTCGCCTGCCGCTACTCGAAGAATCAAAGGGTTGTTTGTCATAGTCAAAGAGCACTCTGGATTCTGATTGGCTTTTGCCGCTTGCGCAGGAAATCCAATCGAATTTTTTGCCGCACAGTTCGACATTTGATCGAAATTCAATGCGACATTGCTACAACCATTTCTATTATCACAAGTCTTAGCCGGATTCTCTCCACAAATTTGTAAACTTCCCTGTAAAACATTGCACTGCACTTCGCAATCAGTTTGCTGAGTGCCAGGAATCGTATACTGCGCGCAGGTCCCGCGAGCGTTGACGTTTTGTTCTATTTTAAAATGTCGAATAGCAAGGTCAGATTTTTGAGGCAGCTGGTAAAGATTATCAATTACAATCTTTCCGGGCTTATTATTAGGTAAAGCTTTAAGTCCTTTCACCGGTTCACTATAACTTCTCATTATTCCCCACGCCCCTTTCGCCAGGCCCATATTTGAAGTAGAAGGAGAATAAAGGTAGTCGACCTGCTTTTCTTTTCCGGCAGGAGGTAGCTGAAATAGTAACTCGAAGTGTTCAGAGATCCCCATTCCCTGCGTATCTCGCTTTCCTGAATCGGAATACGAAGGCTCTGCGTCCCAGTTTACGCCTTGTACTCGCATAGAGTGAACAGAATCAACCGCGCCAACAATAGTACGAATTTCAACTTTGTCATTTGCGTATGCTCTCAGCATGGGCGTGTAAGGATCTGTTTTTCTAACGCCATCCTTACCCAGAGGAACAAGCGGCTTATCATATAGATCTGGCTGCTCGTTCAGTTTTTTGTTCAGTCGTTTTATCGAGCTAAAGGCAAAAGCAGGATCAATCGCTTTTTCCGCATCTATGCCTTTTGAAACTTTATTATCCGGACTTTTCTGAATCCGAAGGTCCAACGGCTCATTACGGTAGTTGGTCACCCAGGTACCAATATTTCCACCACCACCGGGATCCGAAATAACCGTTGGGAATGGTTCATATTTTTTGGCAGGACCTTCGGCAGGAAAAGCCGTAGTCGGCGGATAAATTGCGTTGCGGGTATCTGCCCACCCAGGCTGCATCGTTTCAATTTTTATATCAATATTCTTGCTGTTAATCAGATCGAGTTTAAAGATATCGTGAGAATTTCTTTCGATGAGCCAGTGCTTGCCCGGCTCAACGACTGTAACAACAGAATGATCGCCAAGAACAATCCCGTTTTGATAAAATTCGCGACACAGGCCAAAAGGAATTATTTTTTGGTCTAGTGCAGTCTGGTAATTCGATGTTTTTGCAACGTCTGGACAAATAGTGTTGATATTTTCAGCTTTCCTCGGTTCGTTAGCGCTATTTTTATCGACTCCTTTATTTTTAGCGCGAGTCAGGTTCTGATTAGCATTACCTGTATCACCATTTGATGAAGTAAATAGCACCTGATCCTTGATCGATTTTTTATGTTGAATACTGTCTGCAGTATAGGCGAGTTGCAAATCTCCCATAGCTAACGCAAATTCTCTATAGCTTTCTTCTGAATCTTCAGTTTCAATCATCGCCTGCCAACTGGTTGGCCCACCATCAGTACGCTCAACACTTGGCATGGGCTTGCCTGTTACTGAATCAAACCATTTCGAACCGGCAGGTTCAACTAGAAGCGCACCGTATAATCCTGCTTGCTGATGAGTTGAAGGCCCATAATGATCATGGGTAAATACGGTTCTCAGTGTTCTGTCTTCTCCTTGATTATTGAGGAGCGGATCGGTATCAAATCGTTGGATAGTCGTCTGTGCACCATTCCAGTTTTGACCCGCCGGCGGCTTTCCTAAACTTTTGCCATAATCGTCTACATAGTTCGACAGGGTTAGTTGCGACTGCTGATTACTTTTGAACTGAGTTTTGGGATCGAAATGATAAAGTCCACCTGTTTTATTGATGTTTTCAATCCGTTCCTGAACTTCATCCGGACTGAAGGTTCCGTCTTCATAATTAAAACCGTTTCCCGCACCATCTGAAGAGGTCACATCAAATTTAACCAGATGAATATGCTGACCTAATATATCGGTCGGAGTCCTCACTTGAAAATCATCAAGCTCATAATAATTAGGTACCAGATTGGTATGCCAGAACTCTATGGTTTCTCCGGTATTAGCTCTGAAAAAGAATGGTTCGGGCGCTTTGGTTCCTTTGACGGTTTCTTTAACGTCATCCAGAAGAGTAATGAATCGTTGTTGTGGATAGTGCCACCCCTCTTTGTTGAAGACGACATCAGTCTGAATAACTGCCGCCTTATAACGACGTTTGTCAAAGGTTGAATTGCCATCATCATTAACTTCTGGCGCAGCATAAGGCGCTCCTGGCGCTGGCGGCAGTCCATTTAAAATAAAATTACCCGGCAGTCCATCAGGTAAGAAAGATGCATGTGTACGTGTTGCATGTGCTTTCATTGCAGCCTGTTCCACCGCAGTGCCCTCTTCCGGCAATTCCAGTGCGCTCATTGCGTTGAGCTTTTTAGTAAAGTCCCAACGGGTATGAAACTCACTTTCGACTTTGCCACCAAGTACCAGATGTCGAGGTAATCCGCCATCAAGATAATCAATATCGCCAGTTTTTCTAAAAGGATTGGCTGCAGCTTCTTTTGCCGTTAAACGTTTAGGCTCCAGGTTGCGATCTTCCTTCCAGGCAAAATCCATGGGCGGGTGCGGCGCTCTATGACCAGCAAGACCCGGAATAAAAAATGGAAATCCCGGATTCTCATAAATTGGCATTCCGTTCGTATCGGTTCCAGACTGTTCAACAATCACCCTTCTACCGTCTTCCGCTAACTTTATTTTTGCCGGCATAGGAGCCATTGCAATTGTTGGCATTGGCACGAGTGCGGGAATGGGTGTACCCAGCTTGATCTCTCCGTCAGGCAATGCTCGTGAACCTTTCGCTGGAAAACCTTTTTGATCGAGTTTGGTACCTTCTTCGAATACATCATGGACTCGCCACATACCCCACATTCCCTGTGCAAAATGCGGATAGATGTGGCAATGAAAAATCGAATCGCCGACAGTTTGGTTTCGATTACCACTACCGTTATAAGTCATTTCAAGCGTGTAGGTTGAACCCGGATTAATCATTTGACTATCCAGATAGTGCCCATTGTCACTATTTGGCGTATGTAACCATTGATGAGCATGCTGATGATGAATGTGCGGCGCAACCGAACCAGCATTGATAACTCGAAACTTGACATGATCACGCATATAACTGTGGTAAACATTAGATGGATCGTCCGGATAAAGAGACTTTTTGGCTCTCCCTTGAATATTGGCCGGTACATCGACGATCATTGCCGGATCACCTACAGCCCAGGCACTCAGAAAAAATTCTTCAAACAATAAATCAACTTCATCCCCGTTGATCCCCATCGGACCCACTTTAATACGATTAGCGTAAATTTCAGGCGCGATCCCGGCAATACCATAGTTCACTGCAAAAGCATCCTTACCTGCAGCTAAAGTACTTGCCAACGGACCACTGGTAAATGAGTCAAAAGCCTGAGTTGTGTTAGGCGATATGTGGTAATTAATGGTGAACTCTCGATATGGCTGTCTGCGATCAGGCGTTGCTGGATTTTCAGTAAATGTAGGACTGTTCAGGTAATATGGAAATCTACCAGCTTGAGGACCGGTTATAATTGCAGTCAAATCACTATGAACCAGATGATAACGATTTTTCCGTTTGTCCTTCGCCAGCATGTTCAAAATGGGAAGTCCCGCTCTGGCATGTTTATCAGGGTATATCGCCTGATAATTGACGACTGGTTGCCCGGCCTGGGTTTTAATGAGCCCGTCTCGGTCAATGACAACTTCAGAAATCTTCGTCGTTTCATTATGTTTCAGCGTTGCCACTTTCATTTCCCAGATAGTTGATTCACTACCATCCGGGCAAACGAGTTTGGAATTCTTGTAGGTTAATTTTCTCTGCAAACGTACCGCGCGAGGTAAACCTGTCACTTTGTGATCAAATGATTTTTCACAAATGGATTTGTCGTTTGTTCCCCAGTACTTTTCTAAAAATTGTCGGGAAGTGCGATAAGTTGCAAGCCTTAGATCGGCTTCGGTAACTTGAGAACGATACCATTCCGCTTCCTGAGGCTGAACATTAACTGCACCGAATAGCCCATAGTCGAGTTGACTCGTAGTAAAACTATTACCGTTAGGAGAATAAAGCATAAAAACGCCTTCGGCATTAGCGATATAATGGTAGGTGTGCGACTCACCTGGCTTAATTCGCTTACTATTATCCGCAGCATTTCCTTTACGGTCTTTTCCCCAGTCCAGTCCCATAATTTGCACGCCGGCACTATCAAGATTATTTTGTTGAGATTGTTTACTCGGCGTTAACAGGTTTGTTAATCGAATTTCTAAACGATCACCCACATTAGCCCTAATCGTAATGGGTCTTGGTCTTTTGTAAGACTTCAACCTGACCTGACCTGGTTTCATATTTTTAACTTTAACAACTTCCAGGTCTTCACCACCAGCCCGCGGCAACTTCATGTGAGTAACATCTCGCGCTAGCGCATAAATCTGTCCATTACTGATTTCAGCACCGAGGCGATTATTTTTGATAGTTTGATTTAACACCACCATATCAACATGAATCGTTCGATCAGTTGCGCCCTGATAAGTATTTGCTGCTATCAATTCGGCTAAAGCAGGAAATGTAAAAATCAAAAATACCAAGGCTATAACACTAACACTCATTTTTTTAGTTTGCATAAGAAGCTACCTTTGAGTTGCCACTTTTGTGATTCTGATTTAAGAGCGCGCCGACAAAATACACTCTACCGTTTCTCGAATAGTTTGAATAAAAGCCTGTTGTTGCTCCAGAATGGGTTGAATAATATTCGAACATCCAGAGTCTTTTGCCTGATGTGGGTCACCAGTGCTAACAGGCGGATTGGGTGCGTATTGAATTTTGAGTTGGGTTTCTTCGGCAAGTTTTCGTCCCTTAATTCTTTCAACCAACCCCAATGCCAGATCGATAGAGGAAGAAACACCGCCGCCGCTAAAACGTTTTAATTTTTCGTCGAATACCGACCTTGGATAAGCATCTCGTTCGACACTCAGTTCTGGAAACAAAGCAAGATTATCTAGCTGGCTCCAGTATGTCGTGACTTTTGCCCCCTTGAAAAGATTTGCCGCAGCCAGAATAAATGCTCCGGTACAAACTGAACCAACCCAAGATGTTTGAGGGTTTGCTGCAATACGATTCACAAAATCAAGCATTGCCTGGTTAAGCATCATTTCGCTAACTCCCGGACCTCCTCCCCCAGGCATAAAAAGAACATCTAATGTTTGAGTATCTTCAAAATTACAACTTGCGTGTACCTCAACGCCTTCGGTGGTCATTACACTTCCACATGTTTCTGCTAGCCAGACGACCTTGAACCCCTCCGCCATACCAAACACCTGACTGGCTCCTGCAAAGTCCAATAGCGTACACCCTGGATACAACGGAAAGCCTACAATTATCGATTCACTTTTCTTGTCTAAAGATTCCATGTTGCAAGTGTCCTTTTATTTCTCTTTAATTTAGTTTGATTCAATTCAATTCAATTTATTTTAATCCAGTTACACAAACTGGATTCGCGTATCATTTAACTGGCCTGCTGTAGTTGACTATCATGACGACGTTGCCAAAAAAGTGAATCCTGATACCTTTTTTCTTGTGCGTAGTAGTCGCTTTTTTTGCTGCAATAATCCTGGTATTCGGCTGTTATCACCTGCTGGTATTTTGACAAAGATAAATCTTTTTCTGACAGGTAGTCAGCATGGGCAAAAGAAGCCAATAATCCATGTCTGAGCGCCTTAAAAATCCCGAGTGAAGATAATGGATCATAAGTTGACGCCGCATCACCAACAGCCAACCACCCTTTTCCCGCTGGCTTATCCAGACATTGACTGTGCGCAGCTATCAACATCAACTGACTTTGTTCGGGCACTGTTTTTACTTCACATTCTCTACTGGAACTGAATGCTTCGGCAAAGGTGGTAAATCGACTAACTCGTTTTTTAGTCGCAGCAGATGCATCCAGCAAACGTTGCCATTGGTTTTCATCTTTTAACTGACTTTGCTTGACCAGGTCAGCGTCTGTCATAAGAGAAACCACACATTGGCGATTGGGAAGCAGCGCGCTATACCACCAGCCCAAAGCATGACTCTCTACCAAAGAATCCGTTTCTCGAAATAGGTTTGACTGATTTGCACCTTTTCTCTCTGAACAGGAAGGCCGTTGACTAATAAACGGAGAAATCGAATAGAAACGATAAATCGCCACCAGCTGATCCGTCTTTTGAATGATTGCTTCCTGCTTTCGTGCAAAATTAGCATTACGTCCCGTCGCGTCGATGACAAATGCACTACTGACAGTTAAGTCCTCTTGCTTTTCGCGCCTAAATGTTAGTTGCCATTTTTCAATTTGGGATTTCACGGACAGTCTTTGAGTTTTCTGTAATGTCCATCCGGACTTTAATTCGATACCGCGTTCACACGCTTCTCGAAGTAACCAGCTATCAAATTTTTGTCTATCCAGATGCCAACCGTTGCCATACGGCGAAGCGATAAACTCATTACTAAACGAATGCTCATCCCCCCAACAGGCAGAAGTACCATGTGCAGCCATAAATCCACATTGAACAAAGTTTTGCCAAAGTCCCAGTCGCTTCAATGGAACAACCACATGTCCCGGTAAAGTTTCACCAATACGTTGCTTGATTAATAGCGAATATTTTTGTTGGGCATTAAGCTGGCGCCGTTCGAATAGCGCTATCTTAATTTCAGGATTGAGGTTTTTGATAGCTATCGCGGCGGCGCAAGCAGCGACGCCTGCACCGAGTATGACCAGGTCGTAGTGGACTGATTTTCTAGGATTCACTTTTCACCGCAATCCACTGTGCAACTATTCCCGCGGGCGCTGTAGATTTTCCATTCGGTCCAGTTGGATGCGGAATTGCTCGAACAATCGAGCCTACTAAGGCAGGAACCTGAGCAATACCATTGGGCCATTGTGGAACCAGATAACCGCTATAGTCATAAATCCACTGCGCCCCGCCGACAATCCCTGCTCCCTGAAATCGCAAAGCGAAGGGATCGCCGTAACCAATTGATCCCTTTAAATCGAGTTCCCAACCAGGTCCAAAGATTCTGCCGGTTAACAATTGCATCGGGCCATTGTCAATCTCTATCGTACCGCGACCAAACTCAAGTGAATTAAATTCTGCGTTAACATCGGTATCGCTGACAAAGCTGCGATAGGTCCACTGTCCAAGTAAAATCTGTGGAATTTCACCTGTTACTATTTTATCTGTCATTTCGATCTCGCTTTTTGCCTACAGAAGACTGCACTCCCGTTACTTGACCCAATTGCCTATCGCCCGGTTTCACCGGCTCTCCCAGTGCAGAGTTATTTCGCTCAACCTGATAGAATGAACGAGTAATACCTGTTCCGCTGGAAGCCAAAAATCCAAGGTCTTTCCAGGCTTCAACCATTTGTAGGTCACCCGATAAATTCGGTGGAATACCAGAAGCCCAATAAACCTGAGAACTCATCGATTTGTCATAAACGACAATTGGTCGATGCGCTGGCCACCAGGGAATGTTGTATGCAATTTTTTGCTTCGCTGGGTCACCGGTTGAATCAAGCTCAATGTTGTTCCAGTTATCGTAAGTAATGTCGATATTTTGATAGGTACACTCATGAAAGTCGGCCTGCCATGGAATGCCAATATATTTAGTTAAATCTCCCGGCTCCATTCCTTTAGCCAAATCGGGAGCAGGACTTCCGTCAAGATTGGCAATTGGTGCGGGTAAACTTAGCAAACCCGCTTGGTAAACAGCGTGCTTCACCCGGTAAGGTTCGCTATAGACTGCCGGATTCATCATAATCCAGCTAAGTTCCCCACCAGGACAAAAGGCTCCACCTAGCATGTTGCTAAGAACACCTCGATCAATGGCTTCACCAGTAACTGGCGGATTAGCCCAGGGATCATTACAGTTATTACTTCCCTCCCCCCATTCCTGACATTCATTCACAAATTTCCCATCAGCCCACTGTTTAAGAAAAAATAATTGTGTTGGCGTCATCGCAAGAAATTTGTCCGGGGATATATTCGTTATTGGATTATTTCCACAGAGCATCGGCATTAGTCGGGGTTTATAGTTGGGGTTGGACTTGCTGGCTGCACCTTCAGCGGTAAACAGATTCTCCTGACCACTCTTGCGCATGATGTTATAAATAAACTGACGATGTTCAAAGTTAGGATCATCACCATGGGACGGAGGCTTTGATAGCGCGTTCATATCAAGATTACCGCCGGTTCCCCGGTTATGAGGATCAGCTCCGCCAAAATAGTCGAAGTCATAGGTATAACGATAGCAGTCGGGCCGCGTTAAAATTGGCCAGATATCGCGATAGAACTGAGGGTAAAAGCCGGGATTAAAATGCGCTTCATTAAGCCATAGATCCAGTTCTTGTTCTGATTTTGGTTGATTATTTTCCGGCTCAAATGGCGGAACCCCAAATAGCTGAGGTTGATATGCCTTGTTGCGTACAAAAAGATCAAACATTGCTTCATCAAGGGTAATCATGTCCATCATTTGGGGGACATATCGGGGATAACCCACTACAACCCAGGCAGGGATTTGTACATCCATGCTGCCGCTTTTTACAGTCTTAACCTTTTTGCCTTTTTTGTCGTAAGACTCTTGAGTGTAGTTATAAATAATCGAAGCGGTCACCGGACCATCAGATATATCATCAAACCAGCCATCGTTATTGACAAAACTGGTGATTACCGGAGTTTTGCTTGAACCAGAGTTGCCGTTACCGCCGAGGAAAATCAAACGTGGATGATCGTCCTGAACATTGGTCTTTAATTCGCCCAGAGTATCAATCGGATTGGGAGAAATGTTAACCGGCGGAAATGTTTGCGGGTAACCGGGATTCTGTCCTTTGCTAAATTTTGCGCAGGAATTCTTGGATGATACTGTCTGCGGACCCGGATCAATGATTAGCTGTCGACGAAGCGCAGGCTCAGTGACTTCAGGATTACGTAAAGGATGATCAGAAGCGTACCCGTGCATTCCAGAGTTTTCCGTAAAGTCATACCATGAGGCCTTTTTATTGGCCACGTGGACTGTCCATTGAATATCTGTCACAGTGCCTTTAACGGTTTGCACAACGGTTGCAGCATTGGCGACCAGCTGCATATTGTAAACACCACCAATTTTAATTTCTTTTCCAACAAGATCACTTTCATTTTCATAAACGAAAATTCGAAACCGAGCGGCTTGTCGTTTAACTTTTGACAAATCACTTTCATCTTTGAAAGATTGAATTCTCTTAGGCTTTCCTTTTTCTCTTATTTCGACCCCGTCAGAGTCACATTCAATCGGGAGTGCTCCGGGTTGCTCGGGTGACAGATAGAAATCTTCACTATTTCCCAGGCGCGCAATGCCGATCGCCGGGTGTATTTTGAATAAATTTTCCTTCATCTTGCTGCTCCCTAATCCATAAAGTTCAATGATACGCCGTCGAAAAACAAAGCATTATCGATGGGTTTACCATCTAATCCGACTGCAACTAAATGGACGCTGATATCTTCTTCTCCTTTAGCCAGCATACGGCGAACAGCATCGCTGGCGTCGACACGATAATTGCGAGGCTCATGATGATGCAGACTTCGTCGATCGAACTGTCGTGTTTTATCAAGAGGCAAATTACAATGACCCGGTCCGCCATAACAGGTGCCGTGAAAAGTGGTGATTTCACCGACAAAATGTTCGTTATCGACAATCGGCGTATCTGCGCTGGCATCAGGGGCGTTGAGAAACATTCGAATTGTGGTATTAAACATGTTGCCTAGCTGAACTCGATGAAGGCGAATATCCGCCTTTCGGTAAGTGTCCAGAACATCACCTTTGACACCCGCTTTTTCTGAATTGAATTTGCTAAAAGAAACAGATGAACTGGCTTCATAGTGATAGCTATCACGCATGTATTCATAACCAAGCTTTTTGACACTGAGTGTATCTTTAATACTTAGCGACCAGGGGGGTAAAACGCCGTCCATGTCTTCAGGCTTCACATCGGGATGAAGTTCCTGCCAACGAGCCCATATCCGATCAACGTTCGAATGATGTGCCCAGAAAATCGGATCGTACGCTGTTATACGATTATCAGTCATCCAGCCATAGGGAGGATTTTCAGTATTCTGAATATCAGGGTCGAGAATTTTGAGTGACTTGGGGGGTGGATAATGCGGATTTTGACCACCAGAAAAATTGTGCATGCCGTTATGCACTTCTTCCAATTTTCCAAAATGGTGGTCATTCTCAGGGCCGCCGGCAAAATCACTCCAGTTCTTGATTGAAAGCAGCTGATTAATATTGGCTTTAGTCGGATAGTGCATCGGGGAAACCATCGCTCCGGGCCAACGGTTAGGAAACCACAGCGGATTGATCAGACGAAGCTCGTTGTAAATCAACCGTGTTTTATCGCTCCAGGCTGCTTTGCCGGTATCAGGATTTTTTATCAGTTGATAAGGAATGCACGCAGCCTTTAGAAATCTAAGTCCTGAGTTAAAAGTCGCGCCACTTTTCGCCAGGGCTTGCAACCCAGCCAGCTCTTTTTCAGAAAATAAATTTGAAGCCTCAAGTCGATTGTATGCTTTTTGTGTTAGCCAACAACGATAAGCTTCAGGAATCACACCCTGGTCAAGTTTGTTGGTATTGAAAGTACGAGTATTCGCATCGGCGTAGTCAGCCCAGGACCAATAAGGCAAAGTAATGTACTCATCGTAGTCCTGTAATGTCTGTTCGAAAAAGTACAGATACAATCGATGCCAGGGCAAGAACTGTTCCCAACCATGTTGGCAGGAATTGGTGTGTATTCTTGCCCAATAGTCAAAGCTTCTTTCATCCATCCAATGGTCGTTGTACTGATACATACAGGACAGCGCGTTACGTAGTCGTTGAACTTCAGTATCTGTTAGAGTGCTAACTTCTTTTCGAACATTGAGGCCTTTGTTAGCTTTGCGATTAACATTACTACACTTGTTAGAAACTTTATGGGCTTTTTCTCCACAAGCTAAAGCCACTAATTCATTTCGCTCTACGCTAATATTTTTCGCCGAAAGACTTTTCTCTGACTCCGTATTAATCGACTCTGATTCAGTTGGGCAACCGTCATCTATCCATTGAGCAATAAACTGAATCTCGGAGGCTGTAGCTCGACGTTTTGCATCCCAGAGCAATGGCGGAAAAATAGAACCATCAAAAGGATATTCACCTTTGAGTCCTTTAATTATCCCCGAACGATCACTTCGCTTTTCACCTCCACCAGCACCGCCTCCAGTGCTACCGCCGGAAGGCCAACAATCGGGATCGGCATGTCCACTTGGCTCGGTATTGACCGCCTGCACTGCATCGTCTTCAGCAATAGCTGAGCGGTCCTCGCCTTCATTCGGCTCTTCGCCACTAGAGCCACCACAACAGCTTTTCTTTTTGGGTAAGTTATTGTCAGTGTTATCGCCGCTAATGGGAGGACTGATCATCCTTTGCCCATATAGCTCTACCGTTTCAAATGTTTCTATCGCAAGCCAAAATGCTTTGTAACCCTGGTAGTCTGGTACGCGATCACCTTGAATATCATTGAGGATTTGCTTGACTCGATCGTAAGCAGAACTAGACTTCTCCGTCTTTTTCATTATTATTCCTTTCGTTTTTTATTCAAGTAGTTGGGGTAAGCAAGTTTGATTAACTGCGCACAAATTTAAACATGCTGTTTTTCAAAATATTGCTACTAACCTAACCCGGGAACTTGAGGTAATGAAATTGTCATTCTTCTTTGTGTTTTCTACTCTGTCGCTTTTACTCTTACTTTACCAATCTTAGATTTCCATTCTGAATCACCAGAAACTTATAAGGAATGTCAGCTTTCAGCTTTAGCTTTTCTGCATGATTAACATCGAGCATACTTTTAGCTTTAAAACCTGATAACAATATTTTCTGCATGCTAACTGTTGGGGAAATTTATCGTAACCCTGTAAGACTTATACGCCATAGACTTGACTCGAGCAACACTCAGCTTGAGATAATTAGAAGAATATGATTGGTAGTTATATTGAAAAAAAAACAGTGTGGAATAAAAAGCAAATAGTATCCAGTATAGCAAATATTTTTTACTTGCAAGTAAAGTCAGACCAGCAGTTATTGGCGCCACTATTTTTTCGATTACTCTCTATGTTTGCAGGAAAAGTCGGAGAGTTATTTGTTGTGTTGAATTCTTAGAGCCAGGTTCTTTTGAGCTACATTGGACCACTTAGCGCATAGTGTTTCGACAGCTTCATCTAGAAAGTCAAAGCCCCATCAGAGACAAATTGGAATAGCATGTTAATGCTTAATTCGTGTCGAGATAAACTCAAAATAATTGTTCAGATGAGAGAACCATTTATTTTCATGACCGCTATTAACGAGATTTTTATTTGGATACTTTTCGCCTCAATGGTGAGACTTATTCTGGCCAGGAGCAATGTTTGCTGATTTTGCAACGCTCTGACTTCTAACACAGCATCTAAAGTGTGCGTCAGCGTCTAGCCTGTGCTGGGTTATTTTTTGTTAAATACTTTTGTATAGAATTTTTTTATGATTATCGTCGTAGACAAGTGAAAATGGTAAATCTTCTAAAAATTGATACATATTGATTGCAATATAGTCATAGTCAGAATTTTTATCATTGGCAAATGTAGTACGCACTTCGCATAACAACTGTTTTTGAGACTCTAATTTTTCCCCCGTCACATCTTTTATATATCGGATACTCTCATTAATTGTTTCGTTTTCAATAACGCTCACCTTAAAAAAGTAGTCTCCAAAACTCACCCTAAGCTTTGGTGGTAAATTTCCAATTGGAACTATTTCTTCTGCGAACTTAACATCAGCATTTTTGGAAAAATAATCTCTAATCAACTCAAAAACCTTTTCTCTGCACCAATCTCCTGGCTCTCCATATAAAAAGGTATTTAATAAATGCATAGTTTCCCTCGAGGTAGTTAGCGCTTAAACTCAGTCACGCCGCTTATTGACGTTATCTAATGTGGACATATATTTTTAGACATATATGTCTGATTTTACTGGCTGCGATTGTTATATGTTCACTATTTGGATCTGGCTATCGCTTAAACATCGCATCTCTGCCAGAAATAAGTTTCCTAGGGGAAGAGCCATCTTTATTCATAATATAGATATCCCACCCTGTATCCGCGTGGTGTGAAAATAATATTTCGGAACTGTCAGGAGACCAGGATGGTTGCCAATTATCAATATCACCAAATGTTAATTGTTTTCGATTAGAACCATCGATATCCATTACATAGATTTCAAAATTTCCATCTTGTTTGGACATAAAAGCGATGTGCTTGCCATCAGGAGAAACCTCAGGGTGCCATTCTTCAGCTTCAGTATCTGTTAAGTGAATAATGTTATTACCATCAATATCAGCTATGCTTATCTCACTTTTTTTATCTTTGTATTCCGAAGAATAGACGATTCTCCCATCTGGCGTAAAATGAGGGTTACTCCCTTTTAGCGATTCTATTTGAGTCTGTTCGCTACCATCGGAGTTCATCATCCAAATTTCAGCCTGCCAAACGCCTTCCGAATCCTGATACTCTCTTGCAAAAGCAATTTTTTTTCCATCTGGAGACCATGCAGGAACACTATCCAATTTATTTTTGGCATGGGTTAATCGTTTCCAATTCGTACCATCACTATTCATTGTATGAATAGACCAAGTCTTTCCATCATCATGATATTGTCGAACAGCAAGTTTTTTTCCGTCTGGTGACCAAGTTACGTAATCACCTATCACATTTGAAACTTGGATACTTGATTGACCTTCTCTATCAGTTAAATAAATTTTTGCTCCCGCACCACTAACAGCAATTGTATGGGAGCTTTCGAGCGCTGGAGAGCCATCATGATTATGAGTTGTGCAACCAATCATCAACAGGGTCAGTAATAGAGACAATGAAGGGTAAATAGATTTCATGGTTTTTCCTTATTTTGAAATCAACGAATTAATTGACGCCACTTAAGTTGGATTAAATACGCGGTCACCTTAACCAATCTGGATTCCAAATACCTGACGTTGTTATGACTTTTAGATGATTTTGCTCTGGCGCCGATAAATATTTTCAGACACCCTGATTTAATCCAATATCCTACAACATCAATCCATAATTTCCTACAACAGGTTTGGATTTAACTGATTGGCTTATTTATTGGCTTCAGTAGAATCAACTCAGGACTTTCTTCTCAAGGATGAGAATCAATGGCCATACCTCGAAAGTATCTGGTTGATAATGAATCGGCTGGCTTTTATCACTGTATTTCCCGTTGCGTGCGCCGCGCTTATCTGTGTGGTGATGACCCGGTTTCAGGTCGGAACTGCAACCATCGAAAAGCTTGGCTCGAAAAACGCATGTTTGAACTAGCGGATATTTTCGCGGTGTCACTTTATGCCTATGCAGTGCTGGATAATCACTATCATCTCGTCTTAAAAATTGATCCCAAAGCGCCTTTGACTTGGTCTGATACTGAGATAGCCGAACGCTGGTTGCTGGCTTACCCTGGTAGACTCGATAAACCGGAACATGCCAAGCTGAGAGAAATGAAGAAGCAGGCAATCTTGGCGGATAAAACCAAATTAGCTAAATATCGTAAAAGGCTCGGCCAGTTGTCTTGGTTTATGTCTCGATTGAATGAGCCTTTGGCTAAACGAAGTAACTTAGAAGATTGTGTTAAGGGACGCTTTTGGGAATCTCGCTATCAATCGATCCCGCTATTGGATGAAACAGCGGTATTAGCTTGTATGGCGTACGTTGATTTAAATCCAATTCGAGCCGGTATCACACAAACACTCGAAAACGCATTTCATACATCGATTAAAAAACGGATCGATAAACTCCAATCTGCACCAATTAAATTGGGCGAGCCATTAACACCTGTTAATCAGTCAAGTGATAATTCACTTTACTCATTTAATTTGAATGATTATCTGGCATTAGTCGACTGGACAGGACGGGCTATTGTTCATCCAAATAAAGCATCGATACCACCTCATATCTCTTCAATCATTCAGCGACTTAACTTGCAACAAGGTCATTGGCTTGACCAAATCCAACGGCTTTGCAACAGTAACCCGACGATGATGGGCTCGATAGATAAGCTGAGAGAAAAAGCTCAAACTATAAAGAAGCGATGGGTCAAAGGTATAGGTCAAGCCAAATTGCTGTATCAATCTTAGGTGCAATTTTTCACCATTCCTGCAGTTTTTTCTGAAGGTATTTCTAAATATCTGATACTTGGAAAAAAACCTTTGTCTAAAAAGCTAAACTGAAGCTAGTCATCAAAAACAAGAGCTCTAAATCCTCAACTCCTGCTTTTTTAGTTCGCGAGAGTCTCGCTCTCGTTTGAGAAGCTTAGAATCTGGATTTTAGGGTGTCTTTTTATTTTTTCTCTGTCCAAGCGTATGATGCGACATCCCATATCTTATATTGGTCCATATGTTTTTTACACTTAACGCCCAAATAAATTGAGCGTTTTTCTTGCTTCAATTTTCATTGTCTTGTTAATGCTCATACTCAATATCCATGCAAACCTCTGGTATTTCAGGTCTCAGCTCCAGAATTTCATGGACAAATATTTCTCTATTGCTCATTCCAAAGTGTCCGAACTCTCCTGGCTCACTTAGCTCAGCCCGAATCCGTAAATATACATACTTAGAATCATGATCTTTTACTGAGTTATACTTAACTCACAAATCTACGTCAGTCGAATGTCCTGAGCTTACCCACCAATACTCAGTGTTCTTGCACTCATAGAATAAGTGGCTTTCGAATTCACGAACATAGACTCCAGAATATTCTTTAATAGTTTCATCCTGCTTAACCATGTTCATCGCTCCCGCGGACAAAAAAATCACCATGAGCGTAGCAATTAAAAAGTATAGGGCAAACTGGACTTTGTTGGGTTCCATAGCATTAACAGCTTATTATCTTCAGTAAATCACGATAATACGGAAATATTTTTGTAAGTAAAAGAGCTTTTTCTCTCGTAGCGACAAGTTAGGTATGAAAGTTAAAGTAAAGTCTCGTTATTATCGTGATTTACTGACGATAAAAACACATCTCAAAAACAGAATATTTACTAAAATCAATTACATAGTTAGATAATGAAGCGTGGTAAGAACATTATCGCTTGACCAAAAACCACTTGTACAGGTAGTATATTTTTTATTAAGACAAGGAGCGTCAAAATGGAAAATAGAAAACCCAAATTAATGTGGCAGGTCAGAAGTAAGATTAGAGCATTACATTACTCTTACCAAACTGAGCGTTCGTACGCGCAGTGGATCAAACGATTCATTCATTACTACAACCTTCGCCATCCAAAGGATATGGGAGCTGAAGAGGTTACACTTTTCCTCACCCATCTTGCTGTAGACTTGAAGGTATCTCCTGCGACTCAAAATCAAGCACTTTGCGCCTTGGTTTTTCTCTATAAACAAGTTCTCCACTCCCCTTTGGGCGAAAACACAGTCAATGCGGTGAGAGCAAAATATCATAAGAATCTGCCAGTTGTACTTTCGACGAATGAAGTCAAACGTTTACTTAGTAATATGTATGGCTTACCGAAATTAATGGCTCAAATTATTTATGGCACTGGTTTAAGAAAAAGTGAAGTTCACCGGCTGAGAGTTAAGGATATTGACTTTGAACGAAATCAGATCATTGTAAAAAGAGGCAAAGGGAACAAAGATAGACCACTGCCATTACCGCAGTCGTGTAAAGAAGAACTGTTAAAGCAACTAGCATTCGTCAAACAGCTTCATTTAAAAGATCGCCGAGAAAATGTTAATGGAGTAGAAGTACCTTACGCCCTCGAAAGAAAGGAACCCAATGCAGGGAAGTCTCTCGCTTGGCAATGGATATTTCCGAGCTTACGCATTAGCACCGATCCTAGAACATTTATTGTACGAAGACACCACGCTCATCCAACAGTTTTTGCAAAGCATGTTAAGAAAGCGATTGAGAAAGCAGAAATAAATAAGAAAGTCACCGCGCATGTTTTCCGACATTCTTTTGCTACACACTTACTAGAATCCGGTTCCGACAGCTTTTTGCTCCTGCAAAAGCTGCATACACTACTTCCCTGTAGATAACATCAGAACAGTCCAAGAATTACTCGGGCATAATGATGTGCGCACAACACAGATCTATACGCATGTACTCAATCGAAATCCTTCAGGTACGCTAAGTCCATTGGATAAACTTTAGATGCATTAATGTTAGGGTTAATTCATATAAGAATTAATTTTAGCTCCCAACCTCACCAAAACTCTCATCAAGATTCACTTTATTAGCAATTAAAACCACTTGAGTCCTATTATTCACCCCGAGCTTGCGCATAATAGCGGTAACATGCGCTTTTACCGTGGCTTCGGTAACATCCTGCTCATAAGCAATTTGTTTATTAAGTAATCCGTCAGCCAGAAGATTAAAAACCTCTAGCTGTTTCGGCGTCAGTTCAGAAACTTTACCGATATAGTTTTCCAGCTCATTGTCTTTTTGCAACTCAACTGATTCAACCCCAATCGGAAAACAGGTATCCCCTATTAACACCGATTCAATACTCTGCTGCATCATTGGAATGGAGGAAGATTTAGGAATAAATCCTAAAGCTCCATATTGCCGCGCTTTTGCGGCAATGGATAAGTCTTCATTGGCTGAAATCATCACAACCGGAAGCTGAGTATAACGCCGAGTGACATGAGAAAGTCCGGCAAAACCATTAGCTCCCGGCATGTGTAAATCCATCAACAAAAGATCCGCATCAGCATTATCATCCGACAAGATCTCTTCCAACTGCGAAATGCTCTCCGCTTCATAAAAGCTTGCATCCGGCATATTCGTTTTTAAGGCCTGTACCAGAGCACTTCTGAATAATGGATGATCATCGGCAATTATGATCTTGTTGATCGAAATATTATTAATGACATTCTCCTGTTCAAAGACAAGCCAGACATATTTTCTTTCTCTGTGCTTTCTCAGTGCTTTCTTTGCTTCTTTTAAGCTTTTTATGCTTTATTGAAAGTTTTTCAATCTGAAAAGCATGGCTTTATAGCTAGATTAATATCACCGATTCTTACGGTTTTCAATTAAATCATCAACCACTGCCGGTTCAGCCAGGGTAGAAATATCCCCTAGATTTCCAAATTCATTTTCGGCGATTTTACGTAAAATCCGGCGCATGATTTTACCTGAACGCGTTTTAGGCAAACCCGGGGCAAACTGAATATGATCCGGTGTCGCTACCGGACCAATCTCTTTTCTTACCCATTGGACTAATTCTTTTTCCAGCTCGTCAGTTGCATTAACTCCGGCATTAACCGTAACAAACACATAAATGCCCTGCCCTTTAATATCATGCGGAAAACCAACCACTGCGGCTTCGGCAACATCATGATGGGCAACCATGGCACTTTCAATTTCTGCGGTACCCATGCGATGACCCGAGATATTAAGAACATCATCGACTCTTCCCGTTATCCAGTAGTAACCATCGTCATCCCGACGCGCACCGTCTCCGGTAAAGTAGCGACCTTTAAAAGTACTAAAGTAAGTCTCTATAAATCGTTGATGATCACCGTAAACGGTTCTCATCTGCCCAGGCCAGCTGTCGTTAATCACCAGATTTCCATCCACTGCGCCCTCCAGTTCATTACCTTCACCATCCACCAGCGCTGGTTGAATACCAAACAAAGGTCGAGTGGCCGACCCGGATTTTAGTGGTGTTGCCCCGGGCAGCGGTGAAATTAAAATCCCCCCTGTTTCAGTTTGCCACCAGGTATCAACAATTGGACACCTCTCTTCACCAACCACGTCAAAATACCATTGCCAGGCTTCAGGGTTGATTGGTTCACCGACACTGCCCAGCAAGGTTAGCGATTTTCTGGAAGTGGATTTAACCAGTTCATCGCCTTCGCGCATCAGTGCGCGGATTGCTGTCGGCGCCGTATAACAGGTATTCACCTTGTGTTTGTCACATACCTGCCAGAATCGGCTGCAATCAGGATAGTTTGGAACACCTTCAAACATCAATGTGGTGGCGCCATTAGCCAGCGGGCCGTAGACAATGTAGCTATGACCGGTAATCCAGCCTACGTCGGCGGTGCACCAGAATATATCACCAGGATGATAGTCAAACACATACTGGTACGTTAGCGAGGCGTATACCAGATAGCCTCCACCAGTATGCAACACACCTTTTGGTTTACCGGTAGAACCCGATGTATAAAGAATAAACAACGGATCTTCAGCACTCATTTCTTCGGCAATGCAATCGGTGGATTCATTCTGAGCTTCTGTGTGATACCAGTAGTCGAGCTCATTATTCCATGCAACTTCATCGCCGGTATTCCGGACAACCAGCACAGACTCCAGATAATCTCTTACTCCTGCCAATTCAGTCGCTGCATCGACATTCTGCTTGAGCGGGATCTTCTTACCGCCACGACGGCTAAAATCTGCAGTGATAATCAGCTTACTTTGACAATCAACAATTCGACCGGCAAGCGCTTCAGCACTAAAGCCGCCGAAAACGACTGAGTGAATTGCGCCGATTCTGGCGCAGGCTAACATTGCATACGCCGCCTCAGGAATCATTGGCATATAGAGGGTCACTCTGTCTCCTTTACCAATGCCTCGCCTCTTGAGTACATTGGCAAATCGACATACCTCCTCATAGAGCTCCCGATAAGTGATGTTTTTTGAAACCCCGGGGTCATCACCTTCCCAAATAATAGCAACTTGATCCGCTTTGTCTTTCAGATGGCGATCAATACAATTGGCGGCAACATTCAAAGTTCCGTCCTGATACCAACGGATATGCAGATCATCTTTATCGTAAGAAACGTCTTTTACCTGTGTAAAAGGCTTTATCCAGTCGAGCCGACTCCCCTGCTCGCGCCAGAATCCCTCATTGTCTTCGATTGAGTGCTGATACATCTCTCTGTACTGCGACTCATTGAGATACGCCTTTTCCTTAAACACCGCATTGACTGGATAAACCTTTGACATAAAACCTTCCTACTCGGCTGAATTTTGTGATTTTTATTGAATCATCTGATTCTATGAAATATGAAGCCTCAAAACTATGTCGGAACCATTAGACATTAGTCTAATAAAACCAAAGATTATTGAGCGCTCTATTGTTGTTACCTGTTACTCAAACTTCCGAACAAGCCGCCAGTTTTCGCGCTTTGATAACAGCAGTGAGATCTCCGGCGATGAAATACCGGATCATTTCTCCACGGTATGAGGCCAACAATTAGACTAATGGCTAATAACACTCCAGAAAATTTCGCCGCAAACTAAGCGCCATATCCAATAAAAATTTAAAAGTAACCCTGAGATAAAAGTAAAACCAGAAATAACCGCTTGATTAATTGGTGAGGGACCTATGAAAACAGCAACAAAAACATACAGGCACGCGACAACAACCATTAGCAAAACTGCAAAAATTTTAGCCGTTTCCCTGGCTATCATTCCGCTACTAATGACTACTTCACCAGTTCAGGCCGAAGAAAGCGTCGATGAACGCATCAATCAGCTGGAAGCGCAAATCAAAGCTTTACGAATTGCACAGCAAGAACAAAAGAATAAGCAAACTCAAAACTCAACAGCAAAGGATAGCAAGCACACTTACCAGTTTGGCGGTTTTATTAAGGCAACGGCCACGCTCAGCGATTACAGCGACGGTGATCTGGATGCCAATAGTGGTTTAAGAGATTTTTATATTCCCGGAGCAATACCTGTTGGCGGTGAAGGAGAAGCCGGTGATTTCGATTTCTCCGCCAAGGAAACTCGAATCAACTTTAAGTCAACCCATTTGCTTGATAATGGCAAAACCGTTAAAACCTATCTGGAAATGGATTTCCTGCTCCCCCCCGGCGGTAACGAGCGGGTAAGCAATTCCTATAACCCGCGATTAAGACATGCATTTTTTACCTACGATAATTGGCTTTTCGGTCAAACCTGGTCGACCTTTCAGGATGTCGGGGCACTTCCAGAATCGGTAGACTTTCTTGCCGCACCGGATGGAATTGTTTTCGACCGTCAACCACAGGTTCGCTATACCTCAGGGGCGTGGCAGTTTTCGCTAGAAAATCCGGAAACAACGATAACGCCTTTCGGCGGTGGTGGTCGAATCGTTACGGATGATAACAGCACCCCGGATTTTGTTCTTCGCTATAACTACAAAGCCGACTGGGGACATATTAGCGCAGCAGCACTGCTACGTAGCCTTGCTTATAATAACGGTTCAAGCGATGAGTCAGAATCTGCAGCCGGCTTCAGTCTCACCGGTAAATATGCTTTCAGTAACGGCGATAACATAAAATTTAATTATGCCAGTGGCTCGGGCCTTGGACGATATGTAGCACTCAATACCAGCAATGGTGCCGTCCTAAATGCGACAGGTGAGCTAAACGCGATCGATTCAAACCTTTATGCGATCGCCTATCAGCATAAATGGAACTCTCAATGGCGCAGCAACTTAATTGTTTCAGGGACAAGCGTTGACAACGACACTCAACTCACCGGTACCAGCGTTACCGAATCAGTTAACAGCTATCAGCTCAACCTATTGTATAGTCCGACTGCGAAAATGACCATTGGTGTCGGTTATCTGGATGCGACCAGAGAGCTCGAAAACGGACAGGAAGGAAAAATGGACCGCTTGATTTTTACTGCGAAATACGGGTTCTAAATGAATAAACTGTTCAAAGTGCCTTGATTTGGCTGATGGTCATCCATCAGCCGTTTTTACTGGTATTAAAGAATTGGAATCGCCTGACTCTGATCACGGTTATACGATTTGCTAACTGAAAGATGACTCAATTCGCACTATAATCAAACACACTGACTGAAGTCGGCAGGTATGCGACTACCTGAATAATTTTGATTCTGGAGCCTAGTCTTTGAATAACAAATTCGAAAATAATGAGAGTAAAAATTCTGACCTCGACCTGTTAGAAGTAGAGAGTCTTGAAATATTCAATTACCTGAGCTCAATTGAACCAATATCCAGGCTTTCCGACTCCCGAAAAAAACAATTATTAGTTTCTATAGAAATTGATTACGCCAGGCGCGGGCAAATAATACTTAAGCCCGGAGCTCAAAATAGATGGCTTTTTATTATCAGAAGTGGTGCAGTCGAAAGACTGGAAATTGATGGTACAGTAGCTGCAAGGTTCGCCGAAAATGACATGTTTGGACATGCTTCTATCCGCCGTGGTGGAGAAGTAAAACGAGAAATCAAAGCACTGGAAGATACTCTTTTCTATAAAATCCCCAAGGAAACTTTTGAAGCGTTTTTCCAGGAAGAACCCTATTTCAGATTCTACTTTGAAAGAAACGACTTTTTACCAATGAGTGCCGAACAAAAAAGGAATATTGGAAAAACATCAACTCAACATTCAGGTAATCTTAGCTCGGTAGAAGTCTGTGCCTTGTTGCATGATAAACCTTTAATGGTTGACCACACAAAAACGGTTTCCGAATGCGCGCAACTAATGCAGTCAACCGCAAGTACCTCACTTCTTATAACCCAGAACAACCGGGTAAAAGGAATTGTAACCGACAGAGCTTTTTGCACTAAAGTGGTAGCTGAAAATATTTCTCACCAGACGCCTGTGGGCGTAATAATGAGTGAAGGTTTATTAACTATTCAATCAAATGCAACAGCCTCCGAAGCATTATTGATAATGGCAAGAAATAATATTCGTCATTTGCCGGTAATAGAAAATGAAAAAATCCTGGGTGTATTAACTGCAACGGATTTAATTCACCGGCAAAGCAATAACCCCGTTTACCTGATAAATCAGATCCATAGAACTCTGCAGATTGATTCACTGATTCGCCTGTCGCACCAAATACAACCATCTTTATTGCAGTTAGTTAAACAGGGATTAAGCGCCAATGACGTCGCCTATACAATCAGTTCCATCGGTCGTGCATTTAACCAGCAATTACTAAATCTGGCTGAATTAGAATTGGGGAAACCTCCAATCCCCTATGTATGGGTAATCGCAGGCTCACTGGCCAGAAACGAGCAAACGGCAAAAAGCGATCAGGATAATCTGATTATTTTAAGTGATGATTACGAGGAAGCACTACATGGCACTTATTTTGAAAAGCTATCAAAATTTGTGTGTGATGGTTTAAACAAATGTGGGTATATCTATTGTCCCGGTGACGTTATGGCCAGCAACCCAAAATGGCGACAGCCATTGAGCCAGTGGAAACAGTATTTTTCTCAATGGATTTTATCTCCAGAGCCCAAATCATTAATGTATGCCAGCATATTTTTTGATCTTAATGGACTTCACGGAGAACATAGTCTGCTTGCAGCTTTAAATATTCATGTAAAAGAAGTAATCGTTCAGAATAAAATGTTTCTTAATTTTATGGCGGCAAATGCACTTCATCACACTCCTCCTCTGGGATTATTTCGCAATTTTGTCCTCGAAAGACACGGAAGCGAAGAGAAGTCTCTTGATCTTAAAAAGCGAGGAGTCGTTCCCATCATTGACTTAAGCCGAGTCTATGCGCTTGATTGCGGTGCCAGACCAATCAATACTCTGGAACGGTTGATAGCAGCAAGACAGTCCAACTCAATCAGTGAACCCGGATTAATGGATTTAACAGATGCCTTTGAGTTTTTAAGCGAGCTACGTTTGCAACATCAAGCCAAAAATATAGAGCAAGGAAAAGCGCCCGACAACTATCTGATCCCGGAAGAAATATCATCTCTTGAAAGACGTCATCTCAAGGATACCTTCGAAGTCGTCAGAACCTATCAAAGCGCCCTTGCCTCTCGTTATCAGACCGGAAGAATTGGCTAGATGGATATATCTTCAATAACAGGCTGGCTGAAAGGCAGAGCATACAATACGGCGAAAATACTCGATAATTCGCCTGAGGAGGTTCGCCCCGAACTCAAAAATTATCTTGAAAACTGCTATTTTTCAGGTGATGATTACTTAATCAATACACCCATTGTGTCAATCGATCTGGAAACTTCCGGTCTCAATGACGATGATAATATTGTCAGCATGGGAATTTGCCCTTTTGAGAATTTATCGATCAAGCTGGTACAATGTCGCCACTTTCTGGTTAATTCTGACTCAGCGTTAAAAAAAGACAGCGTAGTCATTCATAAAATCACCCATGATCAGATGGCAAAAGGAATTGATTCGATTTCCGCATTCAAACAGTTTTTAAATTACTGTCATCATTCACTGCTACTTGTTCATTATCATCCGGTAGAAAAGAAATTCCTGCAAAAGCTTGCAATGCATATCACCGGAAACAAAATTCCCATTTTTTTTCTGGATACATTTATCATTGAGGAGAAAATAATGGCCAGAAGACAACAAGCCATATCAGCAACATCCCTGAGGCTTTTCAATCTACGAAAAAAATATGGGTTACCAGCATATAATGCACACAACGCGCTGGAAGATGCTATCTCTACTGCAGAGCTATTTCTTGCCCAACTGGCTTCAATCAACCGCCCTCTGCAAGAAATTCGTCTGAGAGACCTTTCATTAATTCAGATTTAATTGGAGTTTTTAATATAATAACCCGCTTTTAGAAACAATCACCAGTGAAAACACTTAAAGCGGTAAAGTTGATAACAACTAAACTAAACTAAACTAAACTAAACTTACCTTCATACCAAGAAGGCTATATAATGGAAATACTGACCATATCTATATAGTTTCAAAGATCAAATTAAATGCAATTTCAAAAAGAAAACAATGCCGGTCCAGTTGCAATAAAAGCTTACAAACCAGGTGAAATTGTCTTTTTTAATGGCATCTATTCGGAGCCTGTTCTGGTGAGCAATAATTCTGTCGACTTATACCTTCAGGCAAAAGAATTTGAAGAAGTCGATTATCAACACCTGCTTGAAGCGCTTCCTGATGACATAGAAGTTTTGCTTATTGGAACAGGACCTGCGCATAAGTTGATGCCAGCGAATACAATGCGCGAACTCAATAAAAAAGGGATAGCCGTTGAGGTTATGGCAACGCGACAAGCTTGCCATACGCTGCAAGTACTAATTCATGACAACCGAATAGTAGTTGCATTGTTATTTCCTTAACGCTCTCACCACCACATAAAAAAGCGCCCGAAGGCGCTCTTTTATAATAAAGTATGAGAACTAAAACTCGAAAAATATTAATTCTGACTATTCATTGACAGTTTTTCCGATTTCAGTTTGTTTAGTAGTGACAACATATCATCAGCCGACAAATAACCTCCGATGACTTCTCCAGTCTCCGTAATTACCGCTGGCGTACCACTTAAATTGAGTGAACGAACAAGGTTATAATGTGCGGCAACCGGATTTTTACATGTTTTATCAGAAAACTGTCTCTGAAGCTTGGCAATATTCATTGCTTCCTGTTTGTCATCCGCACACCAGACAGATACCAGTTTCCTATACGCCGATGAGCCGATACCTGCCCTCGGGTAAGCCATGTACCTGACAGTGATTCCATTCTCGTTTAACATAGGCATCTCTTTGTGCAACTTTCGACAATAGGCGCAATCAACGTCGGTAAAAACAGTGACTACATGCTTTTCATCACTGGCTTTGAAGACAACCATATCAGATTCGTCAATTCCTGAAATTAGTTTGGCTCGCATCGGTGCGCGTTTCAGGTCTTGTCGGGCTAAAGCCAGCTGGGTATGGTTTATTGGTGCGCCTTCATCAATTTCCAGCATCATTCCAGTCATTAGGAATCTACCGTCAACTGAAACATAAAGTACTTCTCCACCCAAAAATGCCTGGTAGTAACCTTTAAGCGGGCTCTTCTCAATATCAGATATTTCAATCCCCTGTAAATTTTTTTCCAGTTGAGATTTAACCTCATCAGCAGTTAATGCCCCCGGAATACTTTCCAGTTGCCACTCTGCAACTTCCGGAGTTTGCGCCTCATTAAGTGGAACTTGCTGGTTCATTGCCTGACGGTTACTTATTCCCTGGTAAAGTATAAAACCAGAGGCAACTAAAGCACTCAGCACACCTATTTTACGATTTAGTGACATTTAATTAATCCTGAACTCTATGTTAATTTCGGGCTTGCAGCTTTGGTGACTCAATAATCTACCATTGAATAGCAAAACCCGCATTGTTAATTTTGCACCTAGTTAATCAGAGACTATATCAGTTTTGCAAACTCAACGACAGACGGTAGTTCTCACTGGACAAAACGTGATATTCAGGCTCTTGGATGGTGCGTAGCATGTAAACTTTTGAGCCTTTCCTTGGCAATATGAGTATAAATCTGCGTTGTTGACAGATCGCTATGACCTAACAGCATTTGCAAAGTTCTTAAATCAGCACCATGAGCCAATAAATGAGTAGCAAAAGCGTGCCGCAAAGTATGTGGCGACAGATGTTTTTTGATCCCGGCCATCGAAGCATAATGCTTTATCCGATACCAGAAGGTTTGTCTGGTCATTCCCTGCCCTCTTTTGGAAAGAAACAGGAGATCGCTTTGCTTGTTTCCCAGCAATTCGCCACGTCCATACTTTAGGTAATTCTCGATAGCTTCACCTGCAGCTTCACCGAAGGGCACTAACCTCTCTTTATTTCCCTTTCCGCTGACTCTTAAAACCCCCTGAACAGTTGAGATCTGCGAAAACTCTAACTTGATCAACTCGCTGACTCTGAGACCACTGGCATACATCAGCTCCAGCATTGCCAGATCACGAGTCCCCAGCGCATCATCGGTATCAGGCTCAGACAACAAGGCTTCCACATCTGACTCTGACAATGTATGAGGTAATGGGCGTCCCAGCTTGGGAGACTCGATTTTCGAAGTGGGATCCTTTACACAGATTCCCTGTTCAAGAGCATAAGCATAAAATCGCCTCAAACAGGAAAGGCTTCTGGCGGTCGAGCGTGCAGAATAGTTTTTCTGATATCGAAAACTCAAATAATCTTCGACTTCGGCTGAAGAGGCTTTTACCAGAGTGTTCTTACTTTGCTCCAACCAGATGACAAATTGAACAAGATCGGTCTTATAACTACTTAGCGTGTTTTGACTAAGTCCATCGTGCATCCAGATATTGTCGATGAACAAGCAGATTAAGTCTTCGTGTTCCGCTGACACCTTGTTTTTCTTTTGCTTCACTCTACTTTGGCTCACTAATGAGATAAACCTGTGCCAATAAGCTCAACCACACATGGCCTTGCTTATTAACATGACCAGCCTAAATCCGGGATAAGTCGATACCTTCATGCGAAAGTAACCATCGCTTAATATTCATTAACTCTCCGCCTGTATCTCCGGCATAGCCACCCAGGCCTTTTTGAGCGACAACTCGATGGCAAGGCACCACAATTGGTGTCGGATTTCGCCGGCACGCATTCCCCACAGCCCTGGCATTTGAGCCAATTCTTGCAGCTAGCTCGCCATAGGTTTCGGTTTTACCTGGAGGAATATCACAAAGAGCAATCCAGACTCTTGTCTGAAATTCGGTGCCTCTGGGCACTAATGGAATTTGAAAGCTGTTACCTGCTGAACGAAAATAATCGGCTAACTGATCAACCACTCGCTTTCCCATTCGAGTGATTGGAGGGCTCTCACTTAGTTCAGTATTCAAGGTAATTTCATAAAGACAGTTTTGCTGAATGCTGATTTTTAACTTTCCAACAGGGGTTTCAATAACCGCAGTTTCATGCATTATTTTTATTTTCTCCTTCTGCTTAATCCCATCCTACCAATAGAGTCGGATTGATTCCAGCAAAGAAAATTCAAGTGGGAAACTAAATTAGCCATATCATTGTAGGCTTTTTAACCAAAATCACTTTTGTCTGATATTCCGCTAGTGATACTCGGACAATGGAATTCAGATAGGCTAAGTATAGCCAGATTATTGAAGTCATAAAAAAAGCCGCTGTTTAAGCGGCTTTTAAAGATGGTGGGTCGTGGGCGATTCGAACGCCCGACCAATTGATTAAAAGTCAACTGCTCTACCGGCTGAGCTAACGACCCGATGCAGATAAATGCGAAACTGCTTCACAGGGGCTTTCGAAGACCTATGAGATATAGCTATCGCAAAAATTTGAGCCGCGGATAGTACAGACTTGGCTCGAGGATTTCAAGCCCTTATTTAAAATTGATGTGATTCAGGATGAATTTAGCGCAAAAAAAAAGCTTCCTTTTAGGAAGCTTTTTCTGTATCGAATATGGTGGGTCGTGGGCGATTCGAACGCCCGACCAATTGATTAAAAGTCAACTGCTCTACCGGCTGAGCTAACGACCCGATGCGGAGCGCATTATGCGGGTTTTCAGAAAAAATACAAGCATTTTTTAAAAAAAACTTTGGAATTCTTCTTTTTTACTAAAAACCGTATAAATCTTAGTCAATAAAATTAATTTTTGCTCGCTATCTTCACCGAACTTGTTGCAAAAAAGAAGTTTCATTTTCCAAATATATTTGTATCAATAAATATATTCTTATAAATCAGGAGTTTTCCTGCAGAGCCAACCATTCAGGCGACATGGCTCGCAACTTGTCCAGTCCAGAAGTCACTATTTCAACCGCCTTATCAACATCTTCTTCGCTGGTAAATCGACCGAAAGAAAAACGTAAAGAAGAATGCGCTTCCTCGTCAGTTAAACCCAGCTGCTTTAATACATAAGATGGCTCCACGCTTGCCGATGTACACGCAGAACCGGAAGAAATGGCCAGATTTTTAAACGCCATTAACAAAGTCTCACTATCAACATAGTCAAACCGAATGTTGATGATACCCGGTATTGATTGAGCAATATCACCATTAACGAAAACACCTGTGATATTACCTAGTTTTTGCCAGAACTTATCTTTAAGTAACTGAATCTTTTCCGCTTCAAGCTTTAAGTTATTTCTCGCTATTTCAAAAGCAGCCCCCATTCCCACAATTTGATGAGTTGGCAAAGTCCCCGAGCGTAGTCCTCTTTCATGCCCACCACCATGGATCTGCGCTTCTATATGTGGCTGTTGATTGCGCCGGGCAAAAAGCGCACCGATACCTTTGGGACCATAAATTTTGTGGGCTGACAAAGACATAAAGTCTACAGGTAACTCACTCACATCAATGGGCAACTTGCCAGCACTCTGTGCTGCGTCCACGTGGAATGGAATGTGAGCATTATGTGCTATCTGACCAATCTCTTTTATTTTTTGGATTGTTCCCAGCTCATTATTAACGTGCATTATCGATATTAAGATTGTATCTTCACAAATTGCAGCACTGACGTCTTCAGGGTTAATGACACCGCTTGCGTCAGGCTTAACATAGGTCACGCGAAAGCCTTCTTTTTCGAGCGCCAGGCAGGTATCTAGTACAGCTTTATGCTCAATTGAGCTAGTAACGATATGACCTCTTTTTTGCCAGGCAGCAATCCCCTTAATGGCTAAATTATCAGCTTCGGTCGCTCCTGAAGTCCATATTATTTCACGAGGATCAGCGCCAATCAGATCCGCGACCTGATTACGGGCAATATCAACCAGTTCTTCAGCTTGCCATCCATAGCGATGAGAGCGAGAAGCAGGATTTCCAAAGTCACCATCCATCGTAAGACAGGCCATCATTTTTTCAGCAACCGCAGGATCACAAGGCGTCGTTGCGGCGTAATCCAGATAAATAACTTTTTTCATAGACAGTTTTCTAGTGCTAGCACTTTAGTGTTGTTAAGGATTTTACTTTTGGCTCTGTTCAATTTTTTCCAATACACCGGAACTAAGTCGCTCTGAGTACTTTTCAACCGAACTTAGAAAGCCTCTCAGAATATTATATTCGCTTGTAGTGACTTCCGCCTTGCATAGTAAGCGCTCCAGTCGAAGATCAAGATATTTGGCGTGCTTGGGTATTTTATATCCTGTTAGCTGCATAACCTTATCAAAGTGCTGGAGCAGACCGCTCAACTGCTCATGAGTAATATGTTGCTCGCTGTCAACGACTCTTTGTTCAGGTAACACTGCCTCTTCAGATAGTGCCAGGCGCATTTCATAGGCAATCAACTGAACTGCCGAGCCAAGATTGAGTGAAGAGTATTCAGGATTGGTCGGAATACACACGTGATAGTGACATTTATGCAACTCTTCATTGGTCAGTCCCGAATTCTCTGTTCCAAATAGTATTGCAACCGGCACTCTGTCTGGGGTCGTCTTGATTTCCTCGGCAAGCTCTCGAGGTGAAATAAGCTTACTTGGCAAGGTTCTTGTTCGTGCACTGGTACCAACGACGAGCTGACAATCTGCAATCGCTGAATCAAGATTGTCGTGAATCGTCGCGTTAGCAAGTATATCCGTCGCTCGCGAGGCTCTCCGTGTAGCTTCAGCAGAAGGATAGTCTTTGGGATTAACTAGAGCTAACTGACTTAACCCCATAACTTTAAGTGCTCGCGCTGTTGCGCCGACGTTACCGGGGTGAGTTGTATGGGATAAAACGGTTCGAATCTGATCAAGCATTACGGCTACAGCCAGGACAAAAAATTTCTGGATGCGAAGTTTAACACTAGAAGCTGAAGCAAAAAACCGTCAATAATAGCCACACAGAGCAATACCTGCCCGTCTGCCCATCAGTGAAAAGCTGAAAATCAATAATCCCCCTCTTTTTATAGAATATTTTTAAATATAAATGTTTGTTTTTATAACACAAAAAAACAGTCAAGATGGCTAAGTTTTGAGCTATTCCCCGTCCTATGGGTGATCTGGGGATTAGCAATATCTCAGCAGGATAGCTGTTTAAAAATTGGCCTGTTCTATACTTTCACTCAGTTAAAGAAAATCAATAACCGGGCGATAAAATTTAATAAGGCAAGCAAACTATTTGAACTTTTTGACGTCTATATTTAAGAACCGGTGGTGGATTTAATCAAACATACAGTTCCCTAGTAGTTCTCCTGTCATGGAGCCTGTTCCCGGCCTGATCTGCCAATCTGACCGGGATTTTTTTTGCCTGGTCAAAAGTGAAAGTTAGTGAATCTCAATTTCTGGTGAGTTATTGCCTTATCTTGTTGATTAGATAGGGAACTATAGACTTGATGCAGCTTATTTTTTGGATTTTCGATAAGCGCTCACGATATGACTTGTTTCGTCCGACAATACATCCCAAAGCCTGTCAAAACGAGTTTCTTTAAATTTAGCTTCACGTAACAACTTTATGGTAGGAAGATTGGTATCATCTCTCGCTATTTTTAAGCTTTTGGTGGAGGCAACAATAATGGAAAACATCAGAAGCTTATCCTCTGCGCCATAGCGGCGATCGTGATCACTGGAAGTGTTGATTTCCTTATCGTAATAGTTGGCCTCATAATCCAGCATGTCGCTGTTTACCAATGGTTGAATAAGCTTGAGTACTTGTTGCCTTCGCCCAACATTTACAATTGCAGCATCGGTACCATTTTTCTTTTTTAAAGAGGTAACAACCTTTGTCTTTTCTATCTCCTTGTTAATAGACAAAGCTTCAAGCAAGGGTCTGATATCGGACACATCTTCATCAATTGACAGGCCGAAAAAATCACTTAATTTGAGCATACCCTTTTCTCTATATTTATTCTAAAACGTGACAATAAATTACCGCGATATGATCTTATCAACCGTTAATAGCAATCAATAGCCGCTTTCGAAAATTTATGCCAGTCCGCTACTTATCCATTAAAAGTATAGCAGAATAAAGTGTTTATATAGATTTTCGATAAAAAGATGTTGTTAAGTTTAGAGACGGTAAGCTTACAACCTACTCTACTAGCTCGCGATCATCAGGCAGAACGTTTCATCAGATAGTAAGCAATGAATCCAAATATTGCCAGAGGTATAAACGCCCCTAATAAAGGTGGAAATTTATAAACCAGACTAATAGGGCCAAAAGACTGACTGGCCAGGTGAAAGCCGAACCCCAGAGCAACACCAGTCAGAATTCTAGCGCCTATACTAACTGAACGCATCGGACCGAAAACAAATGACGTTGCAAGGAAAATCATTATCGCGATTGAAAAGGGCTGGAAAAGTTTTCGCCAAAACGCTAGCTCAAAAACGTTGGTTTCCATGCTATTCTGTTGCAAGTAGGATAAATATTCGATAACACCAAATATACTGAGAGCTTCCGGGGCCACACTAAGGGTATCAAGTTGAGTTTGTTCAATCGGATCAATCCATATTTTTGAGGTATATCGACTTACCTTTATCTGCTCGAGTTCAAAAAGGCTTTCTTCAACATCGTACAATTCCCAGACACCATCGTTCATTTTGGCTTTATTTGCATTCAGCACTTTGTGAATTCTATCGTTATTATCAAAGGTATAAATACTGATATTTTCTAACAGTTCATCACTGAGAACCTGGTCGATATGCAAAATCTGACTTCCTTTCTTGAGCCAGAGTCCACCTTTTGAAATGCTTAAATCTTCGCTACTTTTTGCAGCAGATTTTAACTGTTGTGCTGCTTTCGTTGCAGGCGGAGCCATCCACTCGCTAATAAATATCACTGCCAGCATTAAAACGATTGAACCTTTAATGGCTGCTCCGGCAATACGCCATGTCGTCATTCCAGCCGCTCTCATAACCGTAATTTCACTATTGGTTGCCATGTTCCCTAAAGATACCAGCGATCCGATAAGTACACTCATTGGAAACATTTCAAGTATTCGTGAAGGAATCATGAGCAGGGTATAGAGTAACGCATCACTAATTTGATAATTTCCTTCACCAGTTTCAGCAACTTCGCCCAGAAAGCTCAATAGTGCTCTAAGCAGACTAATCAATAGTAATATCATTATGCTACTGATGATTAATTGGCGAGATATATAACGATCCAGTAAATTAACCATGAGCCAGCTTCCTCAACTTAACTTTCTTTTTATTCGGTTTTAATTTACTCCCACGCTTGTAAATCCAGTAAGTATAAGCAACGGCCAGCGCATGAATCCACCAGAACCCCAGAACCGCAGGGACTTTTCCAGTTTCTATTAACTGTCTGCCATTCATCATAAATAGCGCATAAACCATATAGACCATGATGGCAGGAAAGAGTCTTGAAAATTTTCCTTTACGCGGCTGAGTTCTAGCCAATGGAATTGCCATAAAAGTCACTATAAATACTGAAATCGGTGCAGATAAACGCCAGTGAAGCTCAGCAGATCCTTCGATTGAATCATCCGCTATCAAATCGATTGTTGATAATGTACGCAGAGGCCTTTCGACCGTTTCAAGCTCGACTCGCTTTACCGGCATATAATAACTTTCATATTCTGTTATCTGCCAACGCCCCAGATTTCTGTCAAATTGATAATTAACGCCATCTTTTAAAACCAGGTAATCAGTTGTTTTACGCTCTGGGTTAGAGAGCATCGTAGCCGATTGTAAAGCAGAAGAGTTGTCATCAACCGATTGTTCGAGATATCCTCGTTTGGCAACTTGAAGAGTGAATGAGTCGTCAGTTGAGTCAAGACCGCTTACAGTAAAAAGCTTATGAATTTGGCCATACTCTCCTTTCCGCTCGATAAAAATTACCCCATTTTTATCTCTCGTTTCCTGAAACCGGCCTTCGATGGCTCCACCCAACTGGATTTGAGCCCCCTCGCGCGCACTAACCTGTTTTGCCTCGTAGTTTGCCCACGGATTGAGCGCAAAAGATAAAGCTGCAGACACTAAAGCAATTATCGTCGCCAAAGGCAATATATTGCGGGCTATCTGATAATCACTAAGGCCTGCGTTATGAATTATGGCCATCTCATTTTCCGCATAAAGCCTACCCATAGTCGTGAGAGCTGCAATAAAAAAGGACATAGGCAACAGAAAGCCGGTTACTGCGGGTATATTGAGAGCCATCAAGTAGAATGCTGCCGAGGAAGAAATAGTTCCATCTACAGCCAACTGAATATATTTAAGAAAACGACTGCTAACGAATAGCAACACCAGAATGACTAAAATCGCCAGACTGGTTTTAAGAATCTCACTATTAATATATCGTCTAAGAATCAAACTAATTACTCAGAAAACTGCTACTTTTACTTAAAAATTCGTTATTTTTACGTTAAACTTCCATTTTATAAGCTTTTGTAGCTGATAGGCCTATTGCTTGGGCACTGCTGGGGGCTCAATATAACATAGCTGCCACTAACAATTAAACATAGAAATCCAGACATTCCAATATGTTTGGACTTCAATTTAATCTACTAGAGATGTGAGTTCTCATATTATTTATCTGAAGCTCATACCTGAAAACTGGTTACAAAAGAAACAGAGATCATATTAAAAATAAGGTTTGCTTGATGGAATTTAATGTAAAAAGTGGTAATCCTGAAAAACAACGTAGTGCATGCGTTGTCGTTGGAGTATTCGAATCAAGAAAATTGTCTGCTATGGGTGAGCAGCTGGACCAGGTAAGCGAAGGCTATCTGAGTAACTTGCTACGCCGAGGAGACATGGAAGGCAAGCTGGGTCAAGTTCTACTTTTGCACAATGTTCCTAACACCTTATCGGACCGAGTCCTGTTAATTGGTTGTGGTAAAGAAAGAGACTTTGGTGATAAGTCATACACCAAAGTCATCGCCAAAGCCATTACAACCCTGAATGATACTGGCTCGATGGAAGCCGTTTGCTTCCTGAGTGAACTGAATGTCAAAGGACGCGATACCCGCTGGAAAGTTCGCCACGCGGTAGAAGCGGCTCAAGATACTCTGTATGCGTTTGATGAGTTTAAGAGCAAAACAGACTCGACTCGCCGCCCTCTTCGTCGACTTACCTTCAATGTAACCACTCGAAAAGAATTAACGATTGGCGAAAAAGCAATTGAGGAAGGCCTTTCGATTGCTAAGGGGGCGCATAAGGCTCGAGATCTAGCGAACCTTCCCCCCAATATAGCTAACCCAACCTACCTGGCAGAAGAAGCGAAAACTTTCGCAGTGAATAATGAAGGTGTCGACTGTGAGGTTCTCGACGAATCAGAGCTGGAAGAGATGGGCATGGGAGCGTTTTGTTCGGTTGCACGTGGCTCGGATACACCCGCAAAATTGATCATCCTGAAATACAACGGAGGTTCAGCAGAACAAAAACCTGTCGTACTTGTCGGTAAAGGTATTACTTTTGATAGTGGCGGTATTTCATTGAAACCAGGTGAAAGGATGGATGAAATGAAATACGACATGGGCGGTGCTGCGGCAGTTTTCGGCGCTTTTGTAGCCGCAGTTGAAATGAAGCTCCCGATTAATCTTATTATGACTATTGCGGCCGCCGAAAATATGCCAAGCGGCAAAGCTAGTCGTCCTGGAGATATTGTAACTTCGCTATCTGGACAGACGATCGAAATTCTTAATACCGACGCCGAAGGACGTTTGGTTCTATGTGACACGCTTACTTATGTAGAGCGATATGAACCAGAAATCGTAATCGACGTTGCCACTTTGACCGGAGCTTGCATTATAGCTTTAGGTAATCAGGCTTCCGGCTTAATGAGTAACCATAACCCGCTCGCACATGATCTCCTCAATGCGGGAGAACTTTGTGGTGACAGAGTCTGGCGCCTGCCTATCTGGGACGAATATCAAGAACAGCTTGAGTCAAACTTTGCTGATATGGCTAACATTGGTGGCAAAGGAGCAGGCACAATTACCGCAGGCTGTTTCTTATCTCGCTTTACCAAAAAGTACCACTGGGCACATCTGGATATTGCGGGAACCGCATGGCAATCAGGTAAGGCGAAAGGCGCGACAGGAAGACCTGTCCCCTTGTTAAGCCAATACTTGATCAATCGTTGCGAAAGTTAGCGGGATTGTCTGCGTGACTCAGATAGAGTTTTACTCAGTAGCCGATATAAAGACGGAAGGAGAGCCAGACTCTCCCCTTCCTTCAAAACTTCCATATAACCACTTATGTGAAGTAATCAAACGTGCTTATAGAAAAGGCCAAAAAGTTTTTATTCATACCGATAACCGCAGACTTGCAGAGAGAATTGATGAATTACTTTGGTCGAATGATAGCAAGAGTTTTTTACCACATCACCTGGCGGGAGAAGATACCGAATCTGTACCACCGATTGAGATCGGCTTCGGTCAGGAACCTTCCGTCAGACCTGATGTATTGGTCAACCTCGGACAAGACGTGCCATTATTTTTTAGCCATTTTCAATGGGTTTTTGAATATGCTTATGGCGATGAAGAGAGCAAAGAAAAAGCACGTAGTCGTTTTCGCTTTTACCGCGAAAGAGGTTACCCATTAAATCACCGTCAGATTCAATCTTAATTTAGTACCTTTAAATTCAACACAACCGAGTTATTTTAGTCATGGACAAGTCCTACACTCCCCAAAATATCGAAACCAAATGGTATGAAACCTGGGAAAAAAACAATTATTTTAAAGCTTCGGGAGAAGGTTCACCCTACTGCATTCTGATTCCGCCGCCCAATGTCACCGGTAGTCTTCATATGGGACACGCTTTTCAACATACCATAATGGACTCTTTGACTCGTTATCATCGTATGAAAGGTGACGATACCTTGTGGCAATGTGGAACCGATCATGCGGGGATTGCGACTCAGATGGTAGTGGAACGACTTCTGGACGCCGAAGGAAAAAAACGTACAGATTTCACCCGAGAACAATTTGTCGAAAAAGTCTGGGAGTGGAAAGAAACTTCTGGAGGAACCATTAGTCAGCAAATGCGCAGACTGGGAGACTCCCCTGACTGGGATCGTGAAGCTTTTACCATGGATGAAGATCTGTCCAATGCGGTTCAGGAAGTTTTTATTCAACTGTTTGAAGAAGGTATCATTTATCGCGGTAAACGCCTGGTCAACTGGGATCCCAAGTTTCAGTCCGCGATATCGGATCTGGAAGTTGAAAATCATGACGAAAAAGGTTTTTTGTGGCATTTCCGTTATCCGCTGGCTGAAGGCGCTAAAACATCGGAAGGAAAAGACTATCTGGTGGTAGCAACAACCCGACCAGAGACCATGTTGGGTGACTCTGCAGTAGCGGTAAACCCGAATGATGAACGCTATAAAGATCTGGTTGGCAAGTTTGTTATGTTGCCATTGGTGAATCGTAAAATTCCAGTTATTGCAGACGATTACGTTGATATGGAATTTGGAACCGGCTGCGTGAAGATCACCCCGGCGCATGACTTTAATGATTACGAAGTTGGTAAACGTCACAACCTCCCATTAATCAACATTATGTCTCCACAGGCAGACATTTTAGCGCAAGCTGAAGTTTACGAGTTTGGAGGCAAACCGCGAGAAGATATTGATAACTCATTGCCACAAAACTATGCAGGCCTGAATCGATTTGATGCTAGAAAACAAATTGTTGAAGAGTTTAAGTCAAATGGTCTTTTAGAAAAAATTGACGACCACGCCCTGAAAGTGCCAAAGGGCGACAGAAGTAACGACGTTATCGAGCCTCTGTTGACAGACCAGTGGTATGTCGCAGTAGAAAGTCTGGCTAAACCGGCAATTGAAGCGGTTAGAAATGGAGACATCAAATTTGTCCCTGAAAACTGGGATAAAACCTATTATCACTGGATGGAAAACATTCAAGACTGGTGTATTAGTCGTCAGCTTTGGTGGGGACACCGTATTCCCGCCTGGTATGATGAAAATGGCAAAGTATATGTGGCTCGAAGTGAGCAGGAAGCTCGAGAAGCCAATGGGCTTTCTGCAGATGTAGTTTTGCGCCAGGACAATGATGTATTGGATACCTGGTTCTCCTCTGCACTTTGGCCATTTGCGACTATGGGCTGGCCTAATGAAACTCCTGAGCTGGAAAAATTTGTCCCATCGAGTGTACTGGTAACCGGTTTTGATATTATTTTCTTCTGGGTTGCTCGAATGATCATGATGACCATGAAGTTCACCGGCAAAGTTCCGTTTAAAGAAATTTATATTACCGGGCTTATTCGCGACGAACACGGCGACAAGATGTCAAAATCGAAAGGAAATGTTCTTGATCCTATCGATTTGATCGACGGTATCGATCTGGACTCTCTTGTAACCAAGCGAACCAGCGGGATGATGAACCCTAAAATAGCTTCACAGGTGGAAAAACGCACGCGCAAACAATTTGCCGATGGTATCGAAGCTTATGGAACCGATGCGCTAAGGTTTACTTTTTGTGCGCTTGCTTCCACAAGTCGCGATATCAATTTCGATCTTGGTCGAGTTGAAGGTTATCGAAATTACTGCAACAAATTATGGAATGCTGCACGCTATGTAATGATGAATACTGAGGGCGAGGATTGCGGGAAAGAAAACAGCAATATGGAACTTAGTATAGCTGATGAATGGATCATTAGTCGCTTACAAAAGGCGATTACTGAATACGAAAAACATGTCAATGAATACCGTTTTGACCTTGCGACTCAAACACTTTATGAATTCAGTAGGAACGATTACTGCGACTGGTACCTGGAGCTTTCAAAGCCAATACTTTATGGTGACGCCTATAGTGATGAACAAAAACGTGGTACTCGTCATACTCTGGTCAATGTTCTGGAAAATATGATGCGAATGCTTCATCCGATGATGCCTTTCATCACAGAAGAAATCTGGCAACGCTTGAAGCCGATGGTCAATACAGAAACAGATTCAATAATGCTGGCGGCTTTCCCCAAATTCGATGCATCAAAAGTTAGCGATAAAGCGCTCACGGATCTGGAGTGGTTAAAAAAGCTGATTGTCGGTGTGCGTAATATTCGTGGGGAACTTAACGTTTCACCAGGAAAACCTGTCAATGTTCTGCTTAAAAATGCCAATGATAATGATCGTCGCTGTATGCAGGAGTATCGAGGTTTTATCTCAGCACTCGCCAAGCTTGAGTCTCTTGAAGAAGCCAGCGAATCGACTCCACCCTCAGCTACTGCGTTAGCCGGGGAAATGGAAGTATTGGTTCCTTTGGCCGGACTGATTGATGTGACTGCAGAAGTTGATCGTTTAAATAAGGAAATTGAAAAGCTGACCAAAGAAACACAGCGCTTGTCCGGCAAACTTAATAATGCAAATTTTGTTGAGAGAGCACCAGATGCTGTTGTCGCTAAAGAAAAAGAAAAACTGGCAGATGCAGAATCAGCGCTTAAAAAGCTCACAGAGCAAAAAGCTGAACTTGAAAATATTGGAAGTTAAATATTTTCATTTATTGCGAAGTTTAACTTTCTGGTAAAGGCGTCTAACGGCGCCTTTTTTATTATTCTGATTTTATTACAACATCTTGTAGAAAACGTATCCGATCAATTAGAACACATCGAAGTTTTTATAGATGGACAACACCAGATGAGTTTTCGTTTCGGCGTCTTCTGGAAAATACATATCGTCTGAGAGTTCTTCAGAACTAACTACAACTGAAAAGTTCAAATCAAATGTTTGAAAAACAAAGTTGTAGCCTACTTCCAGGTAATCTCCTTCATATTCATTTCCAAATACTCCGTAACTAAGTAGAAAATTACCCGGAGTATAATTAATCGAATAAAAGGAGTATTCATCCTCTTGCGCATTGTCTCCTTGCCAATAACCTTGAGTCAATTCAATGAAAAATTTACCTGTACCAGTAAAAACCGAGAATTCTTCATAAGGTTGGTCATACTCATTTGTGTAAGTAGTATATCCATATCTTAAAGATAGAAATCCGTCACTATTAATATCAAAAGAATAACTTCCCGAAACTTCCTGTTCTAATCCGGTACCAAGGTCAGCAACCCATAGCTCAGTGGACCAATTATTAATTTGCCAGTCCAATCCCAGATTGGCGGAACCAGTCTTGATTATAACCCCCCTATCAATATATTTTGAACTAAATCCTAAATAGCCAGACAAAGAAGATTCTGCAAAACAGAAACTGGTTATCATACTGGAAAAGAGTAGCATTATTTTGAGGGCTAACTTCATCTGGTACCCCGCTAACATAGATAAATACCCCCTTCAAAATGCTATCGCGTAGCTTGCCTCAGTCTATCTTACAAGGTAAATAGACTACCCGGTTCCGGCCTTCTTTCTTTGCCTGATATAATGCTC
The DNA here is from genome assembly GCF_015687155.1 of Aliikangiella sp. G2MR2-5. Classification (GTDB taxonomy): domain Bacteria; phylum Pseudomonadota; class Gammaproteobacteria; order Enterobacterales; family Kangiellaceae; genus Aliikangiella. Next base: position 1,720,134 of record NZ_JADPQF010000001.1, read on the forward strand.
TGTCAGCCATTTGAAACATCGTTTCACTGGAGCAATTTCTTACTGAGTCGCTAAAGGTTATTCCAATTGATATCGTTAAATAATGGGAAGTTGGCGAAGCTCGGTTTTCGACTTTTAAATTTTCAATCGCTCTACACAACTTGGTTGCAACTTTAACAGCTTTGTCCTGATCAATATTCATTAACAGTACAGCAAACTCTTCTCCGCCATAGCGCGCAACCAAATCAATAGATTCTCGAGTGTATTCTGTCATAGTCTGAGCAACTGCACGCAATGCCTGATCTCCGGCTTTATGTCCATACTCATCATTGAACAGCTTGAAATGATCAACGTCGACCATTAAAAAGCTTAACTTGATACCGGATTCATCTAGCTCACGTCCAACTCTTTCGATATAATTTTTCAGTGCTCGACGATTAGCAATTCCAGTCAATTCGTCAGTATCGCTTAGCTCTCTCAACTCGATATTGTGTGCCACTAACTGTTTTTGCTGACTCAAAACCTTCTCGAATAGAATATCGATCAGATGCGCTAGTCTCCCGATCTCATCCTGCCGGTGAATACTAGTTGTTCCCTCATAATCACCTTCATTCATTACTTTTCTAATCGTATTTCTTAAGCGCTTTAGTGGAGAAATCAGCATTTCATTCAGTAAAAAGAATAGAAAAATAAGTAGAGTGAAAGAAGCCAGGATTGCCGCTACTAGTGAATTTTCAAGCCAGGAGTCTTCAAACATCCGTTTCGGAGCTCGATAGCTGACCATCAAAGACGGAATCCCCTCCAGATCATCAAACAATAAATAAACATTATTATCCCTATTTCGAAAGTTTTTTCCCAATTCAAGCTCACGAACATGAAAAGCAGTCTCTGGAATAGAGCCCTCCCCTGTTAACGAAAGTAAGGAAATTTCACTTTGCAAGATTTGCCTGAGTAGTTTGGTAACTCTTTCATCAACATAGCGCCAAACGAGCATGGTTCCGGCGATATCGCCTTTTTCATTAGAGGGCATCACGCTCCCACTAACAAACATAATGATATTGCTTTCATCATTGATCAGACCACGTTTGAATACGGGAGCTCTCTGATTATTGAGCACGTCACTGGAAGATATCAAAGCGCTATTTTTGATCTCTTCTGTTGGATTAATGAAGATTGAATTCTGCAGAGGCTTTTGCAAGTTATCCAAGATTAAATAGTCAATAGACTCGAACTCAGGAGAGTAAAAGTGCATGCCATTAATTTTTAAGGAAGAAAAAGATTCGGCGAGAAAATAGTTTTCTCTCAGATAATGCTTATTTTCCTTTTTGATTACGTGATAAAGTTCATCCCAAACCGCATTGTCATAAACAACTGTTTCCAACTCGTCATAAATCCTGTCAAATGCAGCTACCACTCGTTGTGCGTCTTTAAGATCGCTGGCAGCTTCAAGAGCGCTGAACTGAGGAAGAATCCAAAAGACTCGAATAAAGGCATGTATCGCAATGAATGCGAACAAAAGTAAAATAAAAACAAGTAGCAACTTGAGTCGCAAACTTCTGGCTATAACATTGAAAAGCATCAACTTTCCCTGAAAGTACTATCCAATAAGTATAGTCAAAATCATATCAATTTGTAGAATCACGCTGAGGATATACAGCATCAATCGCAGATATACTAGAGTGTTTTATGGAATAATCCTAAAAAACGATTTAGTCACTTTTATAGCGCTTACTGTGAGGAAGTTTGTTCTTTTAAATGACCCAGACTTTCGGAAAGAGGTATATCACTGGCTCTTTTCAGCATATCTCGCCTAAAGAGCTTATAGTCGGTGTTTTCTTTCTTCGATGCGTACATAGCTATATCAGCATATTTAATCAACTCTGTGCTACATATAGAATCATCTGGAGATATTGATACACCGATACTGAGAGAGGTATCAATAAAACTTCCGTTAACTTCCAATGGTTCACTTGTCGCGTTGCGTATTTTTTGAATAATAGTAATAACATTTTCAGTACTTTCCAGATCTTTCACAATCACTAGAAACTCATCGCCTCCTAAACGAAAAACGCTATCTCTCGAACGTACCGACGAAGCCAGTTTTGACGCAGTTTGCTTGAGAATAAGATCCCCTATTTCATGTCCCAGAGTATCGTTAACCTGTTTAAATGAATCCAGGTCGATAAAAAGGATTGCTGTTTTTGTTTTAGATACTTTTGTTCTGGAAATAGATTCCTCAATTTCGGGAAGAACGGTGCTTCTATTTTTAAGCCCGGTCAAGCTATCATGTTTTACTTCGTGCGCCAGCTTCTGTTCTCTTTGATAAACTTTTTCCCCCATATCATAAAACGTAGACAAAAGACTCCCCATTTCATCCTGACCAACAATATCTACTGTTTTTATCGCTTCTCCTTTCTTAACTTTTTCTGCATTTTTTACCAATAGTTTTAGTGGCGAAAATAAACTTTTGTTAAGATATTGAAATGTAATCAACGCAAGTCCAATAAACAAAACAACTTCAATCACAATAATTGTTGTGATTTGAGTTCTATATTCTCTATAGTCCCCTTTTCTTTTTTCCAGCAAGATCAGCTCATTTTTCGTAAAATCAGAAAAATAGTCTCGAATACTATCCATATATGCCTTACTTTCATTCAGAGAGACTAGTTTTAAGGCTTCTGCTCGCTTTCCTTCCTGTACTAATGATATTGAATTGGCAAGTCCTTTAAACATCAACTGAAACTGTTCACTGATTTTCATCATTACATTTTGTTGCAAAGGCTTGTTAGAGGTCAGGCTAGTTAAACGGTTAAGCTCTTCCTTAGCGAAAGTTAAACCATCATAATAAGGCTTTAGGTAGACAATATCTTCCGTCAGCAAGTACCCTCGATGGCCGGTTTCTGCATCTTTTATAGCACTGAGGAGTTTTTCCGTCGAATAGAGAACACTGTGGGTATGATCGATCCAGGCTATTTTTTCCTGCCCGAGATGTTCGATTCTGAAAAAGAAAACAGAATTAAGAATAGCTGCAATAAACAGGATTAAAATAAGAGAAGATAGTTTAAATCGAATACTCATTTCCCTCTCCGGGAGATTTGCTTGAACATAAGCTGCTCCTAATAGCATAGACTATCAGACGCCTGAGCAAGATTTAAATTAATGACTGAAAGGACACCTTCTTGAAAGGACACTTTCTTGAAAACTATTTACTGGACCACTCAAAATGAAAAATGCCTTACTCACAAATTGAGATTTCCGTTGTCTAGCTCGCAATGATGCTATTTAAAAGAATATCGCAGGAAGAAGGATAGCTTTACAACCCAGTTAAAACTCTTCCATTGCAGGAGAAGCAACTCTCATTACCTCTGCAATGGTAGTTTTCCCTTCTGCAACTTTCCTCGCGCCACTCATCCTTAGCAGACTCATTCCTTTTTCGACCGCCTTATTTTTAATCGGTGATACTTCACATTTCTCGGTCACCAGCGACTTTATCTCTGAATCAAACTCGAGTAACTCATAGATACCGATTCTTCCTAAATAACCTGACTGACGACACTCATCACACCCTGAAGGCTCAAACATGAGTTTAGGAGCCGGTAGGTCAAATCCCTGAGTCAGTTCGCTCCAGGCTTCCTTGTTCGGTTCGACTGCTTTTTTACAATGTGGACAAAGCGTTCTAACCAGTCGCTGCGCCATGGCACCTAACAAGGTAGCGTTGATCAGATAATGAGGAACTCCAATATCCTGCAATCGTGTAATTGCTGAAGAAGCATCATTGGTGTGTAGTGTCGAAATAACCAGATGACCGGTCAGCGATGCCTGGATTGCCATATTCGCGGTTTCTTTATCCCTGATTTCACCAATCATTATGATATCAGGATCCTGGCGCAGCAATGCTCTGACGCCACTGGCAAAATCAAGCTCAATATCATGATGAACCTGCATCTGATTAAAAGCGGGTTCTACCATTTCGATCGGATCTTCAATAGTACATACATTGACTTCCGGCGTCGCAATCAGCTTAAGCGTGGTATATAGCGTAGTTGTTTTTCCTGAACCGGTAGGTCCTGTCAATAGAACAATGCCATTAGGTTGTCGTGCCATACCAAGCCAGCTCTTCTCGGTTTTCTCGTCCAGCCCCAATTCTTTAAAGTCGCGTAGTAATACAGTGGGATCAAAAATACGAGCCACCAGCTTTTCACCAAAGGCGGTCGGCAAACTCGATAGTCGTAGTTCAATTTCCAGCCCATTAGGGGTTTTTGTCTTTATTCGACCATCCAGCGGTTTGCGTCTCTCCGCGACATCCATCCTTCCTAGAATCTTGAGTCGCGCAATGACAGCTGCAGCAATATTGGCCTGCATTTCATAAACTTTATGCAATACACCGTCGATTCTAAGCCGAATATTGGCCTTCTCGCGCCGAGGTTCAATATGAATATCACTTGCTCTTTCACTGAAAGCATACTGTAATAACCAGTCAACAATTTGGACTACGTGTTGGTCATTAGCATCTACATCAGCTCCCTTGCCAACTTCAAGAAGCTGCTCAAGGTTGCTAAGTTTAACATTTTGCAGCGATTCTCCTGATGCACCTTTCATTGAGCTACTTAGACTATAAAATTCGCTCTGAAGCCGTTTGACGGTTTCAGGATTAGCAAATACACGTTGAATCGGCTTCCTTAAAATGTGAGAAAGTCCAGACTCCCAGCTCGTCTCCTCAGGATCAATAACCGCAATTTCGACACCATCATGATGCACTTCACAAGCAAGAATATTGTGGCGTAAAGCAAACGCTCTGGACATGACTGCAGTTACGGCGTCAACATCAATTTTGAGAGGATCTAGACGGACATAGGGCAATTTGCAGTGCTTGGCATACCATTCAGACAATAACTCAGCGCCTAGTTCTTTATTTCGTAACGCCTTCGACTTTAGTTTGAGACTGGCAACCTGATTGATCGGATGCTCTCGCCCTTTTTTGGGCCTTAACTCGATCAAGGCTTCTTTTGCTTGTTCAGGTGATAAGACACCACCTTTTTCAAGGAGTGTAAGAAAACTGACCAAATCTAGTTTTTTCGAGACAGTGGTTTGCATGCGACTATTTTATTAACAAACTAAAGTAAGATCTAAGTCTAATGCATTGATTTTAAATAGCAAATAGAATTGTTTTAGCAAATTATACTAACTTCACAAAGTGCGAACCCTTCCGCGCAAAGTAGCGCCACATATTGTTTAAAGCATGGGACTAATCAAGATTTAAGACAGAATGTACATTACGTGTCGTTTGTCTCGCAATTTGCGCAACGTTTTCTCCACGCAATTCTGCCATACATTTCAAAATATCGATCAGGTGAAACGGTGTATTGTGCTTTTGCTTGCAGGTTATAGGAGGCATGTCCGGAGCATCTGTTTCCAGTACGATTGACTCTATTGGTAAACTACTAGCCAGTTTTCTAATTTTAGCTGCACGCGGATAGGTCATAGCGCCGCCGAATCCGAGTTTAAATCCTAGATGAGTATATCTTTCAGCCTGGTTTTCACTACCGTTAAATGCGTGCACGAAGCCACCAAAAGCAAAATGGGATTGATTCAATATTTGCAAAACCTGATCATGAGCCTTACGAACATGTAAAATAACTGGCAAGCGAGCTGTTTTGGCGATATCTATTTGGGCCTGGAAAAACTGAAGCTGCTTTTTTTCTGATTTACGTCCTTCATAAAAATCTAAGCCTATCTCACCAATGGCAGCTATAGGACCAACAGAAAGTGCCATTTCGAGATCGTGTAAATGTTGTTCCTGGTGGGAGTCGATATACATCGGATGTAAGCCAAGGGCCGTATGGCAGATTGGCAGGCGCGCAGTTATCTGACGAATACGTCGCCAGCCATCGCGATTCACTCCGGGGATTAAAATACCACCAATACCCACCTGCCCACACTTCTCCACGATAGCATCCAGCTTACCGTCAAATATGGGAAAATCTAAATGGCAATGCGAGTCAAAAAGTGTAATTTGGGTAGACATTCGTGACCTGCGAAAATATCTCATTTAATTATTTTTATTGCGCGTTCACTTTATAGGTAGAATGCGACTTATGCAACAATATTTTGTTGTTCAACAATACATTTTCACAGAAGCTGGTGCCAGGTAATGAAATGTAGTCCAGAATTACTTCAGGTTGTTCGAGCACCAAGTCATCAACTGCTGCATTGTTCTGTTTAAGTATAGGCGAAAATTAAAGCGAAATTGGAAATAGCCGAAGGCGGCTCTCTCTCGGCTACTCTTTTTCTGTACAGCTCTAAAAACGCTAGCCTAATGCTCTCTGGTATGAGTGAACCGAATATCTGGCCAACGTTCTTCTGTCAGATTTAAGTTTACTCGAGTTGGCGCGAGATAGGTCAGGTTGTCTCCTCCATCAAGTGCGAGATTATCAGACGCTTTGTTCTTAAACTGATCAAGCATTTTCTCATCATCACACTCGACCCAACGAGCAGTATTCACGGATACGGGCTCGAAAATACAACTTACCTTGTACTCATCTTTAAGGCGATGCGCAACAACATCAAACTGCAGTACACCTACAGCCCCTAATATCAGATCGTTTGAATTCATAGGCCTGAAAACCTGGGTAGCACCTTCTTCGGACAGCTGAATTAGCCCCTTTAAGAGCGCCTTATTCTTAAGCGGATCTTTTAGTCGAACTCTTCTAAACAGCTCCGGAGCAAAATTTGGTATCCCTGAAAACTTCAGTTCTTCACCTTCGGTAAAGGTATCGCCAATCTGAATCGTTCCATGATTGTGCAGCCCGATAATATCACCGGCGTGAGCTTCTTCAAGGTTCGCTCTATCTCCAGCCAGAAAAGTTACCGCATTCGAAACCTGAATGTCTCTGTTAATTCGCACATGCCGCATTTTCATACCTTTATTGTACTTTCCTGAAACAATTCGCATAAACGCGATACGGTCGCGATGCTGTGGATCCATGTTGGCCTGAATTTTAAAGATGAAGCCGGAAAATTTATCTTCCGAAGAGCTGATTTCTCTTTTGTCCGTTTGTCTGCTTAAAGGTTTTGGCGCCCATTCAACAAATCCATCGAGCATCTGAGTGACTCCAAAATTTCCCAGAGCGGTTCCAAAGAAGACGGGAGTCAAAGCACCTTTACCGAACTCATCAAGATCAAACTCATGACTTGCACCTAAAACAAGCTCTAACTCATCACGTAAGTCTTGCGCTAGCGAACCAATTCTTTTGTCTAGCTCAGGGTTATCAATTCCATCCAGCGTGTCAACTTCCTGAATAGTATGCCCCTGACCGGTTCGATAGAAATAAATCCTGTCCTGATGTAGATGGTAGATGCCCTTAAACTCTTTACCCATACCTATCGGCCAGGTGACCGGAGCACATTTGATATTCAAGACCTCTTCAACCTCATCCATCAACTCGATAGGATCTTTGATATCACGGTCAAGCTTATTCATGAAGGTCACAATAGGCGTGTCTCGTAAACGGCAGACTTCCATTAATTTTACGGTTCTGTCCTCTACCCCTTTACTGGAATCGATTACCATCAGAGCAGAATCCACCGCGGTTAAAGTTCGATAAGTATCTTCAGAAAAATCTTCGTGGCCGGGAGTATCAAGCAGGTTAACAACACGCCCATTGTAAGGAAACTGCATTACCGAGGTAGTAACCGAAATTCCACGTTCTTTCTCCATTTCCATCCAGTCAGAAGTCGCGTGCTTTCCTGACTTCTTTCCTTTCACCGTTCCTGCTTCCTGGATCTTTTGTCCCAGCAATAGCAGCTTTTCAGTAATGGTTGTCTTACCCGCATCAGGGTGGGAAATTATTGCAAATGTACGTCTTAAATCAGATTCTGTGCTCACGACTAAACCCGGCAGTTAGCATTTCAAAAATCAAGGGCGGATTATCCATGATCAACCACTAATTTGCCACCGTAATTTGACGATATTACAGGCGTTTTTTATCGATTTGACTCGAAAAAGAGGAAGTTTAGCAAGGTATTGTGACTAATATGGAAACTCTGTCTTTTTCCGTTTTTTCTTCATAAGCCCCACCATAAAGATCGACAAATCCATTAAGTAGTAACTCTTTTGAATCTCGGTTTTGAGTGTCAGACATACCAATCAATGACATACTTTCGATATTAATTAACAATTGCCTTTGCCCACTATTAGCTTCTATCAGGCAAGAAATTCCACCTTTAACGAGCTGATTTTTAATTCTTTCCAGAGTTGAAACCAGAACTTCAAGGTGCCTGGACTCGATAGAGAGAGAGCCTTCGTCTATCACATTTCCAGCAAAATCCACCTGAATATCTACTTGAGACATTGCAGCTCTAAAGCTTTGAAGAGACGCCATTTCTAACGAGGGTGAGCCAGTCTCAAGCTCGACTAATGTATAAATATCATCAATATGTTGCTTTAGTGTATTACTACTATCAAAAATCCGTTGGACAGCCAAGGCTTCTTTGTCGTCAGCATCTTTTGAGGTTCGGGTCAATAAATACTGACAGTAACCGTGTATGTGGTTCAGCGAAGTTCGCAATAGATGTGATACATTTTTTAAAAAGTGACTGCGTGTAGCGGCCAATTTTTCGGTCTCTTTTTGATGGAACTCTACCTGACGTATATAGTGAGAGATTGTTCTGGAGATAACCGAAGCAACAATAAATGAGATAAGCACAAAACTGAGAATACTTGATAGAGTAATCAACATAAACTCATCAACCGCTTGTTTAACTCTATCCTCAACAATATGTGCGGGGACGAAGCTTACAAACCGCCACCCCAACTCCAATGAATCATAATTGGAGACCATGTATTCAATGCCATCAATCGACAAAACTTCGAGGTTATAGTCTCGATAGTTAATCGAAGCTAGCCGTCCTTTTTCTATCTCGTGGATAAACTTGAAGTTATTATCTTTGTTTCTTGTGTCAGCAATTACGCGTCCATTTTGCTCTATCAACATCATGGCACTCCCGGGTGCCAATTTTACGGAATCAAGCATTGACGTTAGTTGATCAAGAGTTACATCTATTCCAATAACTCCAACCGGACGTCCTTCAGCGTCAGAAACTCTCTTCACGGTTGAAACAATAGTAGTATCATCACCGACCCAATAATACGCATCAGCTCGTACAACTTTGCCTCTTGCATTTTTTCCAGTCACAAACCACGGTCTAATCCTTGGATCATAGTTGGCAACCACAGGACCTTTAGGCCACTGAACATAGCCGCCTTCATAATTTCCAAAGTAAATGTAGGAAACATTTTCATGTGTTTTTCCATAATCCTCAAACAGACTATAAAGTCGCTTTTCGAGACTACTCCCCTCTTCTGGCTCCATTTGTCGATACTCAGATTCCATATAGGTCTGAATATCACTTCCGGCATTAAGCACCAGCCCATTACCGGCAAAATACTCAACATCATTTTCTATCTTGTTGAAATAGAGACTAAACCCTCGATCGATTTGTTTGACTTCACCGTTAAACTGGTTTTGAAAAGCTCTCTTTGCTTGTTCTCGAATAAAATCCATTGATGATAATGCAAGCGACAACAAAGGAATTGTCACTGCAGCCAGAATAATTAATGTTAAAAAGAGCTTAATGTGTTTGATAAAAAATTCTGCTTTCACCTCGAATCCTTGCTATTCTTGCATCAATTTACTGAGTTTAACGTCTCTAAAATAATTTCTGCATATGTCATTTTTCTGGATAAAACAGGCAATAGTTAGTCGCCAAAGAACAATTTCAGTTGCTGACGGCATATAGTCAAAGATTAGTCAATATTAGATGTTTCGGCCATCTACTTTATGGCAGAGAAATAGCACTAATCGCTATGCTGCTCTCTAGAAGTTCTCTGCCTTCTGCTCTAACAACAATTTCATCATGATCGCATCCTCTCTGCCATTATCAGAGCGATAATATTGTTTTCTTATCCCTATACTTTCAAAACCAGCTCTTTTGTATAGAGAAATCGCCTTAAGGTTTGAAGACCGAACTTCCAGAAAAATAGTATTAACTTCGCGCCTGGTAGCCAATGACCTGATATCTTTCATTAAAAGAGTTCCGAGTCCTTTGCCCTGAAGTGAAGGCGATACTGCAATATTAAGAATCTCAAGCTCGTCGAGGACTTGAGCTAAAATATAAAAACCAATGATATTTCCCTGCTTTTCCAGACAATTAAAAATTTGACCATTCATACTGTCTTTCAGTGCTTTCTCACTCCACGGAAAAGGATGAGATTCTTTTTCTATTTTCCAAATAGCTGGAAGATCTGCAGGTCTTACACTTCTGACTATCATATAGCTTTAACTAAAAACTTTCGCAGCCAGCTTTAAGTCCTCATAGGCTAATCGCTTAAGGGAAGGCTCAGATATTAATGAATAAGGATGGTAACTAATAATTGTTGGAAATGTATCAGCGAGCTGAATTACTCGTCCTCTGTACTCAGCTAATGATTGTTGTTCACCTAAAAGTAACTTCACGGCTTCATCACCAAGCAACAAAACCAGGTCGGGGTTTAATTCTGACAAACTATCGCTCAGGAGAACACTATTTTCACCTAAACCAGCTTCAGCCAGGTGCCCCATGGAAAACTGAACTTCCTGATTAACGAGCATTCCTTTAAACGCATCTAAATAATCCGACATAAACTGGCTTGGTCCATGCGGACGAGCAAAACTCTGAGCGGGTTGTTCGGTATCATGTCGACACAAGACCATCACCGACTTTCCAGCAAAATCTCCTCCTTTCCAGTTCACTAACTTTAGATAGCCTTTAAGTTTTAACTCCGTTGTAAAATCTTCAAGCGTGTCTTTTTTGGAAGAACCAGTATCACCAGTCACTAAATGACCTTCATTAGATTCAAGTGCTTTTAAATTATCGGCTGTATTAGAAAGCAAACTCTGACCATCGCAATTGCTGTCAAGTTCATCGCCGATAACCGGTTTCGTCTCCAAGTCTCTATCAATGCAACTAGCAGGTTTAGAACTTTCAGAATGGGAAAGGTGGCTGTTATTATCTTCTCTTTCTACCTCATTTGGGTAAAAAGTTTTTTGACCACTACTGGAATCCGAATCTTCAAGAGAGTTGCTTTGTGCACGTTCATCAATAAAGGTTTCAATCGACTTGTCTGCTTCAGGATGTGCTTTGGGCACCCACCAGGTAATACCCATCGCCTCTAGATATTGACTTCGAGCGCTATCTTCTAGCTGCTGCGGTAATCTTTCTCGCATAATGAATAGTTATTTTCCTGGTTTCCGTAACTACATATCAAAAGTTAAACTAGATAGTGCAACACTCTCTTAGTTCTCTTAGTTCTCTTAGTTCTCTTAGTTCTCTTAGTTCTCTTAGTTCTCTTGCTCTTGGCACTCTTGCTCCTGGCTCTCAGAGCTGTCCACCACAGTACTTACAATAAACAGCATCGGCGTCATGACCATCTTCACCACAATTAATACACGCAATATTTGTCATATCATCTTTGTAGACTTTAGACAATTCAGTGGCATAAATCCCCGTGGGCACAGCAATTATTGCATAACCCATGATCATAACGGCTGATGCGATCATTTGCCCGAGATGCGACTGTGGTACAATATCACCATACCCCACGGTGGTCAGCGTGATAATAGCCCAGTATACAGCTTTGGGAATACTGGTAAAACCGCTTTCAGCGCCTTCAACTAAATACATGATAGAACCGAACACGACCACAAAGATAAAAACCGTGTACAAAAAAACAGCTATTTTTTTTCGACTGGAGCGCAGCGCTCTCATCAGATAATCAGCTTCCCCGAGATACTCGGCTAGCTTGAAAACACGAAAAACCCGAAGTACTCGCAATACCCGTATAACCAGTAAAGTTTCCGCACCTGCGTATACGAGCCCAATAAAGCTGGGCAATATTGATACCAGATCAACAACACCTAAAAAACTAGTGGCATAAAGTAACGGTTTACGCACAGAAATCAGGCGCAATATATACTCAACCAGGAAAATCAGAGTAAACCCCCATTCGATAATATCGAGGATTTGGCCAAAGCCTAATCTGATGGTTTCGACACTGTCCAGCATAACGGCAATCACACTCAAAGTAATACCTATGATTAATACTGTATCAAAAGCCTTACCTGCTGGCGTATCCGCTTCAAATATAATTTCGTGAAGCTTTTCTCTCCAGGGAGAAAGGGGTTCTCCTTGACTGTATTTTTTTATTGGTTTTCTCATTGCTCAATCATAATAATCAATTACTCCTGCCGAAAAGTCAGGAATGACAATTTTAAGCGCTATTGCAAATGGTTGGAAGTCACAAACTTAAGTTTGTTGCCGTATGATGACTAATCCCCGAATAAAACAACGAGGAGTTATTAACAAAGTGAGTTGGCTATCATTGGAAACTAAATGAAAAAGCCGCGCATGCGCACGGCTTTTTCAATTGGAGAGTTATTAGCCTCTCGCTTCAATCGCTCTCAGTCGAATCTCAACACGACGATTCATTGCTCGTCCTTCTGGTGTTGCATTATTTGCTATCGGGTTGTTCGGCCCCTTACCGGAAGTCACCAGACGCTGCGTGATAATTCCACCTACTTGCAAATAATTAGATACAGACTGTGCTCTCGCTTGCGACAACTGTAAGTTGTATGATAGCGAACCAGTGGAATCGGTATAGCCTTCTATCTCAACAATTGTCTCGTCGTATTCTCTTAAAACGGTTACTACTGAATTGAGAACGGGCTTGAAGCCCTCTTGAATATCGGAGCTATTTGTAGCGAAAGTTATGTTGCCAGGCATGATCAGACGAATCTGATCGCCTTCTCGCTTAATACTTACCCCTGTATTTTCTAATGATTGACGTAGTTTTTCTTCCTGATTATCCATATAGGCACCAATAGAAGCTCCGATGATACCGCAGCCTACAGCAGCGTTTCGCGCATGCTGACCGGAATCTCGTGCGCCTATAATGCCACAAATCGCGGCACCAATTGCACCATACTTAACGGTATTACTGGTTTTCTCTTCACCAGTGTATGGATCAAGATTCTTACATCCCGTCGTTAGAATTAACGCACTCGCAAGTAATCCTGTTGCGACTTTACCCAATCCTGATTTCACTTGTGATTTTTTTAGAATAGCCATGATGAAAAACCCTTTTTCATTTGTATTAGATCTGAAGAAAAACTAAATATCAGTGTATAGCTTTGCCTGTTAGTTGGAAAATAAAAATACAGCCATAGTAATCTTGACGCTTTACAGGGAGAGATTATCAACCTTCCAACATTAACGCTAACTGAATTGAACCCTGATGGGAATTCTAGCATACAATAATAATTGCCAAATGATTTTTACACATTTATGAATGATAATTCACATGTTTTAAATGCCAACAGCACATAACAATGAAAAAAGGCCGCCAATCAATTAGCAGCCTTTTAAGTAGTTTACTCTAAAGTGAACAAAGATTATGCAGCTTTACCTGCCTGGGCTTGCTCACTTTTCGCAAAGTCTCCCGCAACATAGGCCTTACTGTATTCATCAACCTGCATTGCATCCAAACGGAGCCTTTCAGACTCAAGATAATCATCTGCATCTTTTTGAGTAAGTATCCCTGCAGCTACAGCAGTATTAATTGTCTCCCCTAGCTCTCTGGCAGGTGTTAATTTACCCTCTTTTATCGCTCGCTTGAGAGTTTCTGCTATGTGTGCAGTTTCCAACACTTTGTTAAAGGCGTTTTCGATTCGCCCCATAGGATCATTTTCGTTCCCGATAAAGATATTCCTGGTTAAACGGTCACGTAACTCATTCTGGTTAAACATTGGCGCAACAATTTTGTGGTCAAGTTTGTCACTTGGTTTTTTATGCCAGCTACCAAATGGAAAAACGACTCGCTTAAGAACTTTTCCTAACCAGGAAGGTTTGAAGTTGTCAAAAAACTCATTAAACGCTTTCTGCATCAAGTATAAGTTGTTCTCCAAATTCCACTGAACATAAGGCAGGTCAGCTTCCTGGCAGCCCTGATCTTCATAATATTTAAGTACAGTTGAGCTCAAATATAAATAGCTTAGAACATCACCGAGACGAGCAGATAACCTTTCCTTACGCTTAAGATCACCACCTAACACTGCCATCGATAAGTCCGATACCAATGCCAATGCTGAACTCATTCTGGTCAACTGCTGGTAGTAACGACCAGTAGGACCTGTAACCGGTTTAGGAACAATGCGACCTGAAGTCAAACCAAGCGTGAGAGTTCGAATAAAATTACTCAGCCCGTATCCAATGTGGCGGAAAAATAACGAGTCAAACTCGTCAACACCTTGTTGTTCGTTTGGATTGTTTGCGGCTTGCATTTCACGGAACACAAACGGATGACAACGCACAGCTCCCTGACCAAAGATCATCAGGTTACGTGTCAGAATATTAGCGCCTTCAACCGTAATACTTATGGGCATTGACATGTAACCACTAGATAGGTAGTTACGCTCTCCCATTATTACTCCTCGTCCGCCATGTATGTCCATAGAATCTGTCACCAGATTTCTGGCAGCTTCGGTCATGTGATATTTGGCGATTGCGGTCACTACCGATGGCTTAACGCCCATATCTACGGCGCCGGCAGTCATTAGACGAGCCGCTTCCAGCTGATAGGTATTTCCCGCGATACGAGCGAGCGCTTCTTCTACACCTTCGAATTTACCAATTTGAGTTTTGAACTGCTCTCGCAGCACTGAATAGGCGCCGGTAGCACGGTAGGCAAGTTTTCCTGTAGCGGTTGAAGAAGAAGGTAATGATATACCTCGACCTGCAGACAAACACTCAACCAGCATACGCCAACCTTTACCGGCATAATCTTGACCACCAATAATCCAATCCAATGGAATAAATACATCTTTTCCGCGAGTAGGACCATTCATAAACGCTTGTCCCATCGGATAATGGCGGTCACCAATTTCCACGCCTGGATGATTGGTAGGAATAAGGGCAACTGTAATACCAATATCCTCTTTATCTCCAATCAAACCATCAGGATCATACATCTTAAAGGCTAAGCCCAATACAGTTGCAACTGGTGCCAATGTGATATAACGCTTGTCCCAATTTAAGCGGATTCCGAGTACCTCCTCCCCTTCATATTCTCCTTTACAGATAATACCTGTATCTGGAATTGCGCCAGCATCTGAACCTGCTTTAGGACCCGTTAATGCAAAACAAGGAATTTCATCGCCTTTTGCTAACCGGGGCAAATAGTAATTTTTCTGCTCATCAGTTCCATAGTGCAATAGGAGTTCCGCCGGCCCTAACGAGTTAGGTACCATAGTTGTGACTCCTAAAACACCACTTCGAGTGGACAGCTTGGTGACTATAGTCGAATGAGCAAGAGCGGAGAAACCTTTCCCCCCGTACTCTTTGGGGATGATAAGTCCCCAGAAACCTTCTTTCTTAAGGTACTCCCACACTTCCGAAGGCAAGTCCTTATCTTTAAAATTAATGTCCCAGTCGCTACACATGTTACATACAGTTTCGACCTGATTGTCGACAAACGACTGTTCTTCAGCACTCAGCTCAGGTTTTTCATAGGAAAGCATCTCTTTCCAGTCAGGGTTTCCTTTAAACAGCTCTCCATCCCACCAAACATCACCAGCTTCAAGCGCTTCTCTCTCGGTTTGGTTCATGGGTGGCAATACACTTTTAAACATTTTAAAAATCGGACGCGTAATTCTGTCTTTACGCAGGTCATCAGCGAAGAACAACAAAGCTACAGCGCCATACAATAACCAAGGAATCAGTTTGAACTCGCCATGGATTGACATGATCGCTAAAGCAGCTCCGGCAATCGCCAGCGCTATTCCCATGCGAGCCCGCATATATGCGGCCCCCCAGGTCACGCCAATGAGAACCAGAATTTGGGTAAGGGTAATCATATCTATGCTTCTCCCGCAGACATTATTTTAGCCGGAGCTTCATTTGAGTCGAAACCGGCGGATAAAAATGGAATTAAACGATTAATAATTTGTTCAACTGTAACAGCTTGATTAAAGTCACTTTCTGATATTTCCTGGAGAGCTTCATGCCCAGCCAGTGTAAATATAAAAGATCCGAGCATAAAATGGAGTCGCCAGAACATTTCTGCCGGACTTAAACTTGGTGAAGCTTTATGCAAAAGTCGAGTAAAGCGGGCTAATACATGAGAATATCTTTCCATAGCAAAACGGCGTATGTGTCCTTGAGTTTCAGCATAAGCCCGGCCTAGTAACTTCATAAAGACCGAAGAACCATTTGGTCTTATTTCGTCTATATAAATTAAAGGCTTAACTAAAGTTCCCAAAACCTGGTTTACAGTAACCTGCTCAGAATTCTTATCAAGTTCGGCCATCTCGGTAATCAACTGGTTAGTAAAACTTTCCATAAAACGATCAAATACAGCTTCTATTAATGACTTTTTAGAGCCGAAGTGATAATTGACCGATGCCAGATTAACTTCTGCTCGTGCAGTAATCTCACGTAAACTAGTTTCCGCAAAACCATGCTCAGCAAATAATAATTCAGCAGCATCAAGCACTTTTGCTTTAGTCTGAGATTTATTTGACATAAATTATGGCACCAAAAGTTAAACACTTGTTTGAAACATACGTTCAAATTAAATTTTTGTCAAGTGGAAGTCGCTAAATACGCTATTAACAGTCAACTCTATTCAACTCCTAGTCTCTACTCCCCTTATTCGAAAAAGTACAAGCTACCTTCTCATCTTAAATTTTAGACAAGGTGTTCATTTTTTAGCCCGTTTTAGTCAGATGAAATCGCAATAAAAAACAGCAATCTAGTGAGAGTTGGCTATACTCTAAAAAAACAAAAGTCGCCAACTAATATCCAACTAATATCACAAGGAAATTAATGGATAACTCGGAAAACCAGGTAATGCTTCTGCAGCTGGCAGCTGCCCAACTTGCGTTGTCTCTTGAAGAAACAGAAAAACCTTTTACCGATCTAACCAGGTTATTCCTTGAAATAGTGGAGCACCACCGAAAAATTGATGAGCTTTTGCAGCAAAAGCCTGTCCCGGATATTGCAAAACTCCATAAGCTACACAAGCAGACTGAAGAAAAAGTCAAAGTCTCTGTTGTAGATTTCCAGTTCTATGACCGCATGAGTCAACGTTTAAGGCATATTCTGAGCAATATTCAGCAAGCTATTTTAGTACTGGGTGATGCAGAAGCATTTAGAGATGAGTCCCGATGGGAACAGATTTTCAATAGAATCGAGCAAAGCTATACCATGAGAGAGGAACGAGACCTGTATCTGGCAATTAAACAGGGGCAAGGGTTCGAGACAGCAGTTAAGAGTCTGATTGAGAAAACGACCCAGAAAGAGGCTATTGAGCCTGATATTGAGCTTTTTTAAAAATTTTTGAGTCAACATTACCTGTTTAAAGTTGATATCAAGCCCCTTTAAACCTTGAGCATAAACACCGCATGCTTCTCTATAGAAACACTTTCAGAATATAAGCTTCCTTAATTTTGGTTCAATAGAATGGCGTGATTTACTAAAATTTAAGGTGTTAAACCATTCATTTCAGCCAATCATAACCTTTTGTTACAAATCGCACACAAATTGAAAGGTGTTATAGTCATATAATACAGCATACCCCTTAGGAATTATGGGCGTTGAGTAGAAAGTTTCGGGTATTAAAGCAAACGAGAGCAACCTGGCACGCATTCTGCAAAATCCGGTTACCCGATATCAATAACGGTTAACCGATAACTGTAACTTTTAAAAACGAAGGTACATGATGAAAACTTCAGCCTCAAAATCAAATTCAGGACTAGTTAAAGCAACACTGATCTCCTCTTTATTGGGGTTATCGATGATTACTGCTGGTTGCTCAGATGATTCAGCTAAAGATGACAAACAAGCCAAGCAAGAACAAACTGAGAAGAAAGACGGTGAAAAAGTCGTTGCTAAAGAGAAAGAAAAAGCAGCAATACCTGTTGAAGTCGTTACAGTTAAAAGAAGCAATATACAACAAACCTACACTACAATTACGACCCTGGAAGCAGAGTCGGATGCAGATGTTGTTGCCCGTTCTACCGGAATACTGCAAGATATCCTCGTTGAGGAAGGTGACCAGGTTAAAAAAGGTCAGGCGTTGGCTCAACTGGACGTTGAACAATTGTCCCTGGAAGTTGCACAATTAGAAGCAACTTCAAATAAATTGCGAAAAGAATTAAAAAGACAGGAAGCCCTTTTCAATAAGAAGCTAGCTAGTTCTGATGCACTCGATAGAGCTAGATTTGAATACAAAGCACAAAGCGCTCAATATCAATTGTCTAAACTAAAACTGGACTACGCAACCATTAGAGCTCCGATCGATGGCGTTATTACAGAGCGACTTGTAAAGCCGGGTAACTTAATCGCTAATAATCAGGTTCTATTCAAAATTGTTGATCCGGCGTCATTAAAAGCGGTTCTTCACTTACCAGAAAAAGAACTTCAACATGTTAAAAAGGAACAAGCAATCCTATTAACCGTTGACGCAATGAGGAACCAGGTGATTGAAGGAACTATCGAACGAATTCGTCCGTCGATTGATACGCAAACAGGCACTTTTAAAGTAGTAGCAAAACTTAACGATAAAACCGGCTTACTACGCTCGGGCATGTTTGGAAAAGTTGAAGTTGTTTTTGACGTGCATGAAAACTCTCTTGTTCTGGCTCAAGAAACAGTAATCACTCAAGACAACCGTTCACACGTTTTTGTGGTGCGAGATAACAAAGCAATTCAAACTCCAGTCAGTATTGGTATTAAACATAATGGAAAGGTTGAAATTTTAGAGGGAGTTACTGAATCAGATAAAGTTATTAGCACAGGCCAGCAGATATTAAAACATGAGTCAAAAATTGAAGTAGTTGCAATTGATGATGTCAATGTAAGAGATCAAGTTGCTAAAAAACAGACAGAAGAAAAAGAAAATACTCCTAATAGCGACTCTATTGCTTCGAACCCTTAATCATCATTAATATATAATTGCCCATGCGCTCTATACTCTCTAGAGCGCACTACCAGAAGGAAACTCTATGAATATTATTGCGGTAGCGATACGACGCCCTGTAACTGTAGCAATGTTCACTCTCGCCGCTTTGGTTTTTGGTTTAGTGTTAGTCAATCGCCTCGGTTTTAACTTGCTTCCAGAATTGTCTTATCCAACGTTAACTGTACGTACTGATTTCGAGGGAGCGGCACCACAAGAAGTTGAAAACCTTATTACTCGCCCGTTAGAAGGACTTTTAGGCACAATTAAGGGGCTAAAGCAGTTACGTTCGGTTTCAAAAGCCGGTCGAAGTGATATTTACCTGGAGTTTCATTGGGGAACAAATATTGATCTGGCAAGCCTTGATGTTCGAGAGAAAATGGAGCAGGTACAATTACCTTTGGAGGTATCCCCTCCTTCCTTATTGCGCTTCAACCCGAATAGCGCTCCAATTATTCGTATGAGTCTCAGTCAAAAACTAAATGAGGGGGACGATCCTCAAGCATCTTTAGCCTCGCTCAGACGTTACGCAGATCAGCAGCTTTCAAGACGGCTGGAAACGATTGAAGGTGTAGCTGCAACAAAAGCCAGTGGAGGTCTTGAAGACGAAATTCAAATTTTACTCGACCAAAACCAGCTAGCTCAACTCAATATTACAGTCGAAAATATTGCGAACAAATTAAGAACTCAAAACATAAATATGAGTGGCGGCCAAATTCGCAATGGCCAACAACAGCTTCTGGTGAGAACATTTAATGAGTATAGGAGCGTTGATGATTTTGCCAATACAATTGTGATTTCAAGTCAGGGACGAGTAGTTCGACTAAAAGATATTGCAGAGATTAAAGCTACATACAAAGATCCTACCGCTATCATTCGTCACAACGGAGAACAAGCAGTAGAAATTGCCATTTACAAAGAGGGGGACGCTAATACAGTTAAAGTAGCTGAAGCCGTCAATGGCCAGTTAAAGAGCCTCATCAAAGAAATTGGAAAAGAGAAAAAATTAACCGTACTAACTGATGCTTCAAAATTTATAGACCAGGCTATTTCTGAACTAGTGTCGTCAGCGATTATTGGTGGCCTTCTAGCGATGATAATTATCTACCTTTTTTTAGGAGAGTTTGGTCCTACCGTTATTATTTCAGCAACAATTCCTTTGTCTGTTATCATCACATTTAACCTGATGTTTAGTGCTCATATCGACATGAATATAATGTCTCTGGGCGGACTGGCACTCGCGGTGGGTATGCTTGTCGACAATGCTATCGTAGTTCTTGAAAATATATCCAGAAAAAAAGAACAAGGGCTTTCGACCTCGCAAGCGGCTTTCGAAGGAGCGACAGAAGTATCTGGAGCTATTACTGCTTCCACATTAACGACAATCGCCGTTTTCCTGCCATTAATATTCGTTGAAGGAATTGCAGGACAATTGTTTAAAGACCAGGCATTAACGATTACCTTCTCACTTATTGTTTCACTCGCTGTCGCATTAACCTTAATCCCGACTATGGCTGCTCACATGAAAGAAAGAAAGTTAGAAAAAGCAGTATTAGAAAGGTCCCAAAAACCTGTTTGGTTAAGGTTATTACTTTTGCCGATAGAATTAATCATTGCAGTTTTCGCATTAATATTCTTACTATTCAAACTATCTGGAAGATTTATTTCGCTAACGTTTGGAAACCTTTTCCGCTTATTAAAAAGAGTGTTACAAACGATTTTCAAACCAGTTCCGGCACTCTATGATCGTCTGCTTAGCGCCGCACTTGAAGCAAAAACGTTGACATTGGTGGTTGCCTTTGGACTGCTTGGACTAAGTTTGATGTCAGTTCAACAAATTCCCAAAGTTGTTCTTCCAGAAATGGCTCAAGGAGAACTTGTCGTTAAGGTTCAGTATACGCCAGGAACAGCAATAGAAATGACAGACATACAAGTTATCGATCTATCCAAAAAGCTGTCTAGCCTTGAAGGAATAAAGGAAGTTTTCGCAACCGCAGGTGCAGGTAATAAACTTACCGCAAATCCTGAGCAGGAAGGAGAAAATCAGGCCGAGTTTACTTTGCTTCTAAATAAGGGAATTTCTCGTGAAGGCGAAAACCAACTTCTAAACGAAATAAGAAGAATTCTTGCAGAAGAAAGTAAAGGACTAAATGCAGACGCTGAACGCCCCCAATTGTTTAGTTTTTCTACGCCAATCAGCATAGAAATCTATGGTTTTGAGATCGACACGCTAAAAGAGTCAGCGGATTTGGTAATACAAAAACTATCTAAGTCCGATCGCTTCGTTGATCTACATACCAACATGAAAAGCGGATACCCTGAAGCACAAGTTATTTTCGATCAGGAAAAAATGGCTTCTCTTGGCCTTTCAATAGAGCAGGCTAACACCGCGGTTGTTAACTCTATTCGCGGCAACAAAGCCACCAGATATCGTCTTAGAGATCGTCAAATTGACGTATTGGTTCGGTTAAATGATAGTTCACGAGACGAAATCAACGATGTGAAAAATTTGATAATCAACCCAACTTCAAGTCGCCCTATTCCATTACATGCAGTAGCGGAAATTGTTGAAACTCAGGGGCCTAGTGAAATAATGCGTATAGATCAGCAAAGAGTAATTTTGGTTGAAGGTCAAATCCTTTATGGCGGAATCAATGAAGCAATACTCGATGCGCAAAACAAATTAGACGGAGTAGTACTACCTCGAGGTGTCAGCATGCTTTATGGCGGTCAAGGTGAAGAGATGGAAAGCAGTTATCAATCACTGCTAATGGCTCTTGGGCTAGCTGTATTCATGGTTTATCTTGTCATGGCATCCCAGTTTGAGTCTTTACTTCACCCTTTTATTATTCTACTAAGCATACCTCTAGCAATTATTGGTGCTGTTGGTGCGTTAATAATTTCAAACACCGAATTAAGTGTTGTGGTTTTCCTTGGGCTTATCATGCTTGCAGGTATCGTAGTCAATAATGCAATAGTCCTGATTGACCGAATTAACCAACTCAGGTTAGCCGGAGAAGAAAAGTTAGCAGCGATAAAGCAAGCTGCCGAATCCAGACTCAGACCAATTTTAATGACCACTTTGACGACTACTTTGGGTATGCTTCCTTTAGCAATGGGAATAGGAGAAGGAGCAGAAATGAGAGCGCCTATGGCTATTACGGTAATCGGAGGTTTGTTAGTTTCAACATTCTTAACTCTGATCGTTATACCTGTGATGTATCAGATTCTCGATCGCAAAGACTATTCCCGGAAAATGGAAATTGAAACTAGTACTCAAATCGAACAGGAGGCCTAATCAATGTGGTTTACAAAAATTGCATTAAAACGACCGGTAACTGTTTCCATGGTATTTGTATGTGCTGTTGTCATGGGGCTAGCAGCAAGTCGTTTGCTACCACTGGAATTTTTTCCAACCGTTCAGTTTCCAGGAGTCTTTGTCCAGGCTAATTACCCAGGCTCAACCCCGGAAGAGATAGAAAAGAATATTACGCAACCTCTTGAAAAGGCTCTCTCTACCATCGGCTCTGTAGAGCAAATGCAATCGTTCACAACTCAAAACCAGTCTCAGGTCTTCATGCTATTTGACTGGGGAGTGAATGCCAAATTAAAAGGTGTCGAAGCCAGAGAAAAGATCGATGCAATTAAGTCAGAACTACCAGATGATTTAAGAAGAGTATTCATTTTTACTGGTAGTACAAACGACCAGCCCATTGTTGAAGCACGCTTGTCCGCTGAAAATGATCTTAGCGACTCATATCAGGTTCTTAATCGTCAGCTAAAACAGCGTCTGGAAAGAATTCCAGGAGTTTCACAGGTCAATATTCATGGTGTTGCAGCCAAAACTTACCAGATAGAGTTACTCCCGGAGAGAATAGCCGCCTACCATATTGATACTAACCAGCTATTGGCAAAACTTCGTCAGGCTAATAGTCTTGTCTCGGCTGGAGAGGTAGAAAACGCGAGAGAAAGTATACGAATTACGCTTAATCAGCAGTTTACCTCTCAAGAAGATATTGAGAATTTTATTGTTGATGAGCGCGGCTTAAAACTTTCCGACATTGCGAAAATATCTTATAGCAAAGATGAAATAGAAGTGGGGCGACACTTAGATAGAAAATATGCAGTCGGCATTCAAATTACTCGAGAGGCCGATGCCAATCTGGTTGAAACAGCAGATGCTATTGTAAAAGAAATGAAAACCATTGAAGACTTGCCTGACTTTGAAGGTATCAAGCTTTTTATTATGGAAAATCAAGCCGACGGAGTGGTAAGTTCCCTAAAAGATATTGCCAACTCTGGACTTGTTGGCTTTATTCTTTCTTCAATTGTACTTTTTATTTTCCTGAGAGACATTCGACTAACGTTGATAGTTTCGCTTGCTGTGCCTTTTTCGTTGTTGATTACTTTCGCAGCCATGTTCTTTCTTGATGTCAGTATCAACCTTCTCTCAATGATGGGACTAATGTTGGCGATAGGTATGCTGGTCGACAATGCGGTGGTGGTTAGCGAAAGTATTTTTGGTTACCGACAGCAAATGCCGGATAAACCTGTACAAGCAACACTACTTGGGGTTAAGGACGTTGGTATTCCTGTACTGGCGGGAACATTAACAACGGCCATTGTTTTCTTGCCAAATATTATTGGTGAAAAAATGGATATAACAGTTTTTCTCAGCCACGTAGCGATTACCATTATTATCTCGCTGGTAGCGTCCTTGTTTATAGCCACCACCATAATTCCACTTTGCTTAAGTAAGTTAAAGCCAAAGTCAATGGAGGTTAGTCATACTGATACAATTAAAGAACATGGTCGTTACTCAGCTTTTCTCAGTTGGATGATGAAACATCCGGTCTGGTCTGGGCTTATTGTTGTTTCGCTGCTCTTTTCCGGAGTTATTCCTATGGGAGCTGTAAAAAAAGACATGTTTCCAGATGAAGAAAGTACACGACTTTTTATTGACTATCATATCAAGGGAAATTATGAACTGGAAAAGGTCGAAAAGGCGGTAAGCCATATCGAAGACTTTTTATACGCGCATCAAAAAGAGCTGGACATCCAGAACGTGTACTCTTTTTATGTCAACAACTCTGCCGGTTCTACCCTTCTTCTGGTTGAGGATGAAAAGCGAACCAAAACCAACAAAGAAATTCGAGAGTTTATTGAAAAAAACATCCCCAAAATTGCTATAGGATCACCTGGTTTTGAACGTCGGCGAAGTGGTGGACAAGATGCTTTAACGATCGGTATCAATGGCGAAGATACAGAAACATTGCTAGAACTTGCAGAACAAGTATCTCCAATTTTAGCAACCATTAAAGGAGTTACCAAGGTTACTCCTAGCTCTCAAAATGGAAGTCAGGAAGTACGAATAAAGTTGAATTCACAACGTTTAAATCAACTAGGGTTATCACCACAGAGTGTCGCCACCACGATATCTATTGCTTTACGCAAACAGCAACTAAAAACATTCCGTTCTGACATGGGTGAAACTGATATTACGGTAACTTTTGTCGGTAATAAGCGAGCCTCAATGCAAGATCTGGCAGGATTACCGATAGAACTTCCCAACCCTCTGAGCGACAATAACCGCACAGTTCGTCTCGACTCGATTGCTGAAATGAAAGTCACTCAATCATTACCACAAATTACCCGGTTTGACAGACGAACCTCGATTCGCATGAAAATGGATTATTCAGATACAACTGCGGAAGAAATAAGGAAGTCAGCAAATCAATTGATGAAAAATGTACCGCTACCAGAAGGTTATAGCTGGGGGTTCGGCCGCAGTACAGATCGCGAACAAAAAGTTCAAAGTATTATGCTAACAAACATGGCATTGGCGATTCTGATGATCTTTATTGTTATGGCTGCTCTGTTTGAGTCCCTGATACTCCCGTTAGCTGTTATCACTTCAATTTTGTATGCAGTTGTAGGTGTTTTCTGGTACTTCCTTTTCACTAATACCACGCTTTCGTTAATGGGCATTATCGGTATTTTGGTCTTAATGGGAGTGGTGGTAAACAATGGAATTGTACTGGTGGATCGAATCATCTATTACAGGAAGCAAGGAGTGGCTAAACAGGAAGCTGTTTTGCATGCAGCAAATGACAGATTTCGTCCGATTTTAATGACCGTACTTACAACTATCTTAGGCTTGCTACCCTTAAGTCTTGGTGATACTCAACTGGGAGGTGGTGGTCCACCCTACTTTCCAATGGCTAGAGCAGTTATCGGAGGACTGGGTTTTTCTACAATAACGACGTTAATCTGCTTGCCGGTTATCTATCTGTTCCTCGACTATACAAGAAATTTCTTTGCTATGTTGTGGCGGGCAACTGGACAAAGAGGAAGTCGTTGGTCATTTGTTAATATTAGAATATCTTCTCGCTAACGCTAATCAGAAGGGCCCGAATTTCGGGCCCTTTCCGTGTCCAAAACCTTGTTTATTTCATCTTATCAAGATTAACGCTTTTGGATGCTTTTATTTTCAATGACTTTTCGAGTGCAGATCGCGCTTTTTCAGAGATACCTCCCTCTTTATATTCTTTAACCAGAATATCTTCTACCTGCTTTAGCACGGAATCTACAGTTTTAGATTGCTTACTTGCTCGGTTTTGATCAAACAGGTTAATACGGCGCTCACTTTCCCTTCCCAGTTTTAACATAATCTCAAAGTGACTGTTTTTCCCATGCTTTTTCTGGGCCAAATCGAGCAGTGTAGCTACGATAGATACAGGGCTTAAAAGAATGTCTCTTAAAGCATCCAGTGCAAGTTTTAACTGAAATAGTAGAAGTCTTCTAACTGGATGGTGTTCGAAAAGAAGCGGTTCACTCTTCTCTTTCTTTTTATTGGGTTGAAGTGAGTCCATTAACTGATTATTTCACGGAATAAAAATAAGAAATTACGATATTCTACCAGTAAATGCATCAAACAAAACAATAGAAATTGACAGACAAAGTCCGTCTGTCTTCTTAAGTGAATGATGGTGCTGAATTTACAATACGGGAATTGACTCTTTATCAACTAGCTTTGCAATTTTATTAGATGACTTCGTCTGCTGAGCTTGCAATATCAGATCTTTGGATAATTGAGGAGCCAGAGCTTCAATGAAAGCAAAAATATACTCTCGAAAATATAGATTCCTGTCAAAAACCACATTGACGAGTGAAGGTTCGATTAAATGATCGATCGGAATTCTGACCAGATCGGAGTCCAAATGTTCTTCATATGCCATATTGGCAATCACCCCAACGCCAAGCCCCATTCGAACATAAGATTTGATGACCTCACAATCAGTAGCACTAAACACTATTTCCGGAGAAAACCCGTTTTCCTTAAATCTTTGCAATATTGGATTGCGATCGCCTCCGGAGCTAGTATGTGTTAAAAGTGGAAACTGAGCCAAAATATCAAAATTAATATTTTCTTTCTTAGCCAGAGGATGATTCCCGGGAACAACAATGCAGCGCTTCCAGTAAAAACAGGGAAGATGGATTTTATCAACAAATCCAGATTCACTTTCGTGCACAAGTGCAAAATCTAGCTTGCCTTCATCAAGATCAGAGTTAGTTCGCTGTCCGGAACTCTGAAAAATATGCATTGCAACTTTCGAGTATTTTTTACGGTAACTTTCAACTACTTCGGGCAGAAAGTAACGCGAAAAAGTATGTGTAGTAGATAGGTTAAGTCGCCCTTCCTTGTGATTTACGTGACTCGCCGCTATATCCTGAATTTTCCTGACCTGCTTCAAAATATGCTCAGCAACCGGTAGAATCTCTCGCCCAGCGGGAGTAATGTTGGTCAGGTGCTTCCCACTTCGCACAAATATTTCTACACCAAGTTCGTCCTCCAAAAGCCTGACTTGCTTGCTTATACCAGGCTGGGAAGTAAAGAGACTTTCGGCTGTTGCAGAAACATTCAGTTGGTTTCTGGCCACTTCAAAAATATACTTAATTTGCTGAAGCTTCATCGTGAATACCAATCATAAAATAACAAGCAACCTCCAAAAATAATCCCTTCAACAAAATAGTCGATGAGACATCCTGTTGGCGCGACGCTTCCATCCAGCTCTAAAATTGCGCTTATAGTCAAAACTTTTAAAACTCGATTTTCCTATAAGCATAGACCCAATTTGGTATTTCACAAGAAAATCTAATAATTGGAGTATCATTACTGACTATAACTATTACTAGCCGCTACCGGAGGCATCCGATGAGACAGGGAAAAGTGCCTATTTTCAGGCGGTTATACAAGCGCAAGAAATAGGCAACCAAGCCTCAATTAGCGACCGAATATGACTTGCCATACCTAGTTATTGGCGACACCATGGGGAACGTGACCTGTGGCAACATGCTCTGAAGCATCATCACAGTGGGTTGTCTGATCATCAAAGAATACATCGGCTTTAAAAGAACGTAAAAACTGCCCTTTTGGCATCCCTCCCAGAAACAATGCTTCATCTATTCGAATTTGCCACTCTCTCAAAGTTTTAATAACTCTTTCATGAGCCGGGGCGCTTCTCGCGGTTACCAGAGCCGTACGAATCGGGCACTGCTCAACAGAATACTCTTTTTGCAAGCGATGCAATGCTGCCAGAAAATTCTTAAAAGGGCCCCCTGCAAGGGGCTTATTTGCCGAAGCAGTCTCACTTTCGGTAAAAGCCTTGAGTCCCTTGGACTTATATATTTGCTCAGCTTCGTCTGAAAAAATGACTGCATCACCGTCGAACGCAAATCGAAGTTCAGTCGTATCGTCGGTATCTTTGCCTGGCTGCGACAATATCGTTGCGGCCGCGAAACCATCGTCCAAAGCGGCCCTTACATCTTCTGGATCCGTTGACAGGAAAAGGTGGCTCGCAAAAGCTGAAACATATCCATATGGGCTACGGCCGCTTGTAAATGCAGCCCGACTAATATCCAGTTGATAGTGCTGGATAGAATTAAAGATCCTCAACCCGGTATCGGCGCTGTTCCGAGAAAGCAATACTACCTCGACTACAGGGTTATCCGCCTTGTCTGAATTGAGGGCAAGCAGTTTCTTAACCAGAGAAAAGGCCGCTCCGGGCGCTAGCGGCTTGTCTTCATGTTCAATTTGATATTGAGAATAAGCTTCTATCCCCTGGCTTTCAAATATATGATGACTTTCATCTAAATCAAACAAAGCACGAGACGATATAGCAACAACCAACTTGTCTCCTAATTTCCCCGGCATCAAATTTCCTTAAACTAATAAAAACTGAATTATTTCAAATACATTCTATACTTCATCTAATAGATATAGCGAATTGAATCTACAAGGAATTAATCAAGTCGCTATCAAGCACAGTATGTACATTCGGAAATAAAAAGCAAGACTTTAGCCTATGATGAAAAAGCCTTTGGTTCGCTATTCTCAAAAGACGGTATTAATCGTCGAAGATTTTGCAGAATTTGCTCGCTCTCTCCGAGGCATGATGTCGACAATGGGTAGCAAGAAAATCGACCTCGTTTACAATGGAGAAGACGCTATTCAAGCTTGTAAGGAGAGAAAGTATGACATCATTTTATCTGACTACAACTTAGGTGATTCCAAAGATGGTCAGCAAATGCTGGAGGAGCTTATCGAGTTTGATCTTTTAAAGTCAACGACTGTATTTGTCATGGTAACCGCAGAAAATACAACAGCAATGGTGATGGGAGCGCTAGAATACCAGCCTGACAGCTACCTGACAAAGCCATTTAACGGTCATATTCTCAAATCCAGACTCGACAAAGCAATCCATAAAAAGGACGTATTAGCCCCCATGCTGCGTAATATCCGTAAAAAGAAATGGAAGGACGCACTCAAAGAATGTGAGCTCATCGAAGAAGAGAACCCCAAGTTTCGGATGGCCTGCGAGCGGCAAAAACTCAAGTGTTTAATGGCACTAAGACAATACGACAAAGCACTGGAGTTGACCACGAAAATAGTAAATGAACGTCCTATCCCCTGGGCTATGCTCGGGGTCGGCGAAGTTTTTTTCGCAAAGAAAGAGTATGAAAGAGCGATTGACCTTTTTACAGATATGACAAATGAATTCCCTATGGTTTTAGAAGGCTATGACTGGCTTGCTAAGACTCAAAGAGTTCTCGGCCGCCCGATAGAGGCGCAGCATACTTTGGAGCGTGCAATCGAGCGCTCGCCAAAAGCATTAAAGCGACAGAAATTACTGGGAGATGTCGCCGAAGAAAATGACGATGTCGATACAATGACCATGGCTTTCAGGCAGGCAGTAAAATATGGTAAAAACTCCGTATTTGCCAGTCCTGATGAGTACGTCAAATTAACCAAATCAATCGGTAGACAACTTAAAGGAAACTCGGATGTCGACCGGCAAAAGCTACTAGACGAAGCCGAATCGGTGTTTAGTAAACTTGATAGCCGATTTAAAAGCGACGCAGGAACTCAATTTCGAAGTGCTGTAGCTCATGCGGACTTCAGCTCCATTACCAATGATCAGCAAAAAGTAGAAAAATACCTCGCTGCTGCTAACAAGTATTATGATCGCATTGAAGAACATATAGGATGTGAAGAGAGCCTGGAAATTACTGAGTCTCTGAAACATCTAGGGCAATCTGAACTTGCAGAAAGTATTCTTGAAGAAGCGGTCGAACAATACTTTGACGATCCAAAATTCATTGAGCAAGCAAAAAAACTAACCACTAACAAAAATCTGATAGCCAATAGTCAGAAGGCTAATAAGCTAAATAACAAAGCTATTAAGCATTTTTCACAAAAAGAATATACAAAAGCTTGTGAATATTTTGGACAAGCCCTGGAAATTGCACCTAACAATGTCAACATTAACCTCAATAATGTTCAAACACTTTTAAAACGTTATCAGTCAGGTGAGAAAAAGCCTGAAATATTGCATAAGGCAGAAGAGTTACTGAGTAATATCACGCGACTGGCATACAGTGACCCCAGATATGAAAGATACTCGGAATTATCAAGATTAACTCAACTCATGATGCAATCTCTATAAGCTTTTAGCTCAGGATACAGTTATGACAGAAAAAGCCCATACTTTCAGTACAATTCTCGCATCAACTGTTCATGATATGAAAAACTCACTGGGAATGATGCTTGATGCACTAAATTCGATCCTTTCTTCTATACCCGATGAACAAAGGGTCAAATCTGCAAATCATTTTGGAGTAGTACAATATGAGTCATCCAGGGTTAATAACGCATTGATGCAACTATTGGCAATATACAAAATTGAAAATGAGAAACTTCCCTTTAACCCTGGATATCATAATTTGTATGACTTTATAGAAGAACAAGTTGTTGGTCATTCTCCGCTGCTAGATGCGAAAGGTTTTGAAGTAGAGATTGATATCGATGATGAAATCGAACTTTTTTTCGATGACTCGCTCCTGACGTTGATCATTACTAATGTACTTGGAAATGCAATTCGATACGCTAATAAGAAAATCAGGGTTACTTATGAACACGAGGAGAGTCACTCAATTCTAATTAATGATGACGGACCTGGATATCCGAAATCAATGATCGATATGGCTGGAAATTACTTACTGGGGATAAACCAGAGCACAGGAAGTACCGGACTGGGGTTATTTTTTGCTGATAAAGTTGCAGGAATGCATCAACACGGCGATAAAAGAGGAAAAATAGCCCTAGAAAATGGAGGGCCACTAAATGGAGGCATATTTAAGATCACTATTCCATAAAAAGTACGCTAAACTATGATTAAATATTATTTAAACAAGTCTACTAGTCAGAGATTGGCAATTATAGTGTCGGGGAACTTTGCATTAGGCCTATGAGCACTTTGAGCGCAATAATTATCATATTACTTGTCCTTGTGGCATGCGTAGCCGCATTGACGATTATTCAAAAGCGCGAGCAAGAAAAAGCAGCTATCAGACAAAAAATTGCTCAATATAGATATCGGGCAAACAATGCTTCAGCGATATTGAGTAATTTCAGCCAACTACCAATCGGCCCTGAGGCCAGACTGGTATTGCTCAGATATTGTTTAGCAAATCTCAGAGCGATAAAAGGATTGTCCCCTTCTGATCCGAATATAGTGAAACAAATAGAATCGGTCGAACATAGTTTAAAAAATCCCGGGGCTCCAGCAGACAAACAACGTTTGTCTATTCCCAATGATATGACACTTTTAACTCGACAAGTCAATCAACTCTCCAATTTAGCCAAGCTCATTCTAAAAATAAATAAATCAAATCTGGCAGATCCTAACATAGTGTCAGTAGCGGTTCGGCGAGTCATGGGATTGATTTCTGAATCTAAAATTTGTGCTTATATTCAACAAGGAAAAGAGCACTTAAGCAGGCATGAGTACGTCCCAGCGCAAAGAAGCTTTATTATGGCACAACAAATGATGCTTAAAATTCCAGAAAAGAACGATCGCTTAAAAAAGCTTGAACAAGAATTAGTTCAACTCATTACAAGCTCTCCGGCGGATGCTGCCAATAAGGAGCTTTCTTTCAATGAAGAGTCAAAAGGCGAAGAAGAGCACGATAATTTGTTTGGCCCTCGTAAAAAATGGTAAATGGCCCCCTATTTTTTTAACGCCTGAGTGATATCTTCAAATAGCTTTTCATTACTGGCATCAATTTGCGCCAGATATCGATGCGCTTCAATGACGCGATTGAGCACTTGTTGTTCATCTTGAGAAACGCTTTCCAGTTCTTGGTAATTGTCCGCAGAATCTACTCCTGGTTCATCACAGATCAATCTGAATACCTGATCAAAACATACGCGCTTCAAGATATTGTATAACTCTCCTTTCCTAACAAAAACAACAGGCTGTAATTCCGACCTCTTTTTAAACTCAATTGCAATTCGAGCCA
The DNA here is from genome assembly GCF_015687155.1 of Aliikangiella sp. G2MR2-5. Classification (GTDB taxonomy): domain Bacteria; phylum Pseudomonadota; class Gammaproteobacteria; order Enterobacterales; family Kangiellaceae; genus Aliikangiella. The sequence continues at coordinate 1,752,025 of NZ_JADPQF010000001.1, forward strand.
TTAAGCCAAGCGCTGTACTATCTAAAATATCGGCTTCTTTCAGATCAATTACTATCTCAGCAAATTCATTTTCACCAAAAATTTTGTCTATATGAGCCTCAAGGCCACTACAATGGGAATAGCGTACCGTTCCACAAAACTTGATATATTCTATATCATCCACTCTTGATGAATATATTGCCCCGTCCATTATTGTGATTCCTTGGTGATGATAAAAACAGTGATATCATCAGGCAAATTATCTTCAGGATATTGCCTGACAGGCTTCATTAAGTTGTCAATAGTAATTGAGTTTGTGTGCAGATAATTAACCAAAAACTCTTCCCCCGCTGGACCGTTTTCTTCTGACACAAGTTCAAGCCAACCATCGGAAACCATGACCAGCTTAAAATTTTTACCAACAGTAATAGTTTCATTTTCAAAGTTTGCCCATTCAAACAATCCAACAGGAAAGCCACAACTATTTAATACACTAACCTGTTGATTGTTAATAACGACCGGTGCCGGATATTGTCCAGCGACAGAGTAAGTCAGCTGGTTACTATCGCAGTCTAAAACACCATAAAAAATGGTAATATGTTTGCCCAGATTTGCATCTATAAGCTCTTTATTCAAATAATGAAGGAATTTTGAAGGGCTAATAACAATTTCATTTTCACCGATGCGAAATTGTCTTAATGGTTGATTAACCAGACTCTTCAAAGTCATGGTAACAAAAGCGGCAGCCGCGCCATGCCCCGAAACATCGGCAATGTAAAAGCCTAGATATCTCTCAGAAATACTGAAGTAATCGATAAAGTCGCCACTCAAGTTTAATGATGGGATGATGACGTGACGAAATTTATAACCTTGAAGACTAGCATCAGGCTCTGGCAGTAACTGTAGTTGTGCTCTTCTTCCTGCCTCCTGATCTTGCTGGAGAAGTTCCAGGTTTCTTTCTAATTCAGAATTCGCTGCTTCCAGTTCATCTCGATAAAGCTGATTTTCTTTCTCTAGTTGTTGCTGATTAAGCGCATTACATACTGCATTTTCCAGAACAGCAAGATCACTAACAGGCTTTACCAAATAATCTCTGGCACCCAAGCGAAGAGCTTCTACAACGTCATGTATCTGTCCCGCCCCAGAAACAATAATAATTGGAGTTTTAGGCGATAGTTCCGAAATGCTTTTAAGAACCTCAAGGCCATCAATTTCAGGCATTCTCAAATCGCATAAAACCAGATCTGGATTAAACTCACAAAAGAGCTCTACACCTTTTCTTCCATCATCGGCTTCTAAAACGAGATAACCACTATCCTCTAGATAAATGGCAATACTTTCCCTTACTAGTTTTTCATCGTCAATTATCAGAATTCTTGTTTGTGTTGACGAGGCTTCCTGTCTGTTCAACGTATTCTCCAGACTCGGCGAAAGGGCGCCGTTATAATAACGTTATTCTCGTAGAACGTTATAGCATAACTATAGATAATCACAAGGGAATTGTTTGAGGTTTTTAATTGACGACTGTTCGTTAATTTTCTAGTATGACTTCGTAGAAGAAGCATTCATGATTCAGGAGGACCTTGATGTCGTCGGCAAATAACGATTATGAAGAAAAAAGAAACTTTATCCGCATGTTTGTAGATGCTCAGGTTGTGATAACCGATCCAGAGACGGGCGAAACATATCAAGGTGATAGCAAAAATCTGAGCGGTGACGGCGTTATGTTCATCACTGAACAGCAATTTAAAGAAAATCAAATACTTAATGTTGATATTCGTTCAGAACAAAGTAAGCTAGCGCCACTAAGTGCTCAGTTTGAAGTTGTCCGTGTAAAACCGGTAAATGGAGGCGAATATGAAGTTGCGGGTAAAATCAGCAGTGTAAAATAGAGATGAGCAAAACTTCTCCCTTGTACATTTTTCATACAAACCTAAAGAGATTAAAAAAGCAGCGAAAAAACGCTGCTTTTATCTAACTGTTTATCGGACTTAAAAATCGCAGTCCTCTTCGAACTCAGGATCACATTCTTCATCAAAGGGAATATCCCCATCCAGTACCTTATAGCGACGGTTTTGCAAGTAAACATCTCTAATTAACAAGTACTCGTCGTTCGCATCTTCTAGCTGATCTTCAAACTTCATTAGCTGGGCACGCTTATCGATTAATTGAAGTAATTTAGCTTGATTTCTTGTCGGAATATGCTCAATCTGATTTAAAGGATCCAGATAAGAATCCACTGGCAGGCCGGAAGTATCCCTTAGTGTTGAAGGACCTAGAAGAGGAAGCATTAAATATGGTCCGGACCCAACCCCCCACTTGCCTAAAGTTTGGCCGAAATCCTCATCGTGTTTCTCAAGTCCAATTTTTGAAGCAGGATCCCAGATTCCTGCTATACCAACAGTTGAGTTAACGATAAAACGTCCCAGATCAGACATTGAGTCTACAATTTTGCCTTGCAACAAATTATTAATCATTGTGGGTACATCACCGATATTTGAAAATACGTTACTAACCCCCTCTTCTACTATATCTGGAGTGATAGCTTTGTATCCCTTTGTTACCGGTTTTGCAATCGCGCTATCAATAGCTTTATTAAACTTATACACTCCGCGATTCCAACCTTCCCATGGGTCATCCGGATGACTACCTTTACTAGCGCACCCGCTAATAATCAAAAGCACTATAAACAACGAGCTTTCTTTGAGTAATTTGAACATTAACAATTCCCTAAAATACAATTTCTTAACCATTATTCAGTCGAGATAAATAACAAAGCCGGTATTTTAAATTAAATTCTTTTTCCACACCAATCATACACACAAACAAAAACTCCGCTTTCCATTAATATGGAAAGCGGAGTCTTATTAAGAACGAAGTTTAGCTAATTAGTGATCGCCGCACTTGCCTTCTTTTTCTTCTTTTTTACCTTCACCACATTTACCTTCTTTGCGTTCTTTTTTACCTTCACCGCATTTGCCTTCTTTGTGGCCTTTTTTACCTTCGCCGCATTTGCCTTCGCCGCATTTGCCTTCTTTTTTATCTTTCTTACCTTCGCCGCATTTGCCTTCGCCGCACTTACCTTCCTTCTTTTCTTTTTTACTGTCACCACATTTGCCATCATCACCAGCAATAGTTTGAATCTGATCATTCTGTGCAAAAGGGTTGGCGTCTGCAGATGCTGTATTCATAAACAATGCAGCCATCATTAAAGAACTGATAATTGCAGCGATTTTAGTTAGTTTTTTCATGAGAGTTTTGCTCCTATTAATTTAAATAATAACCCGAATTTGTTTTGGGTATCTTATAGAGTCATTATTATCTAGATTGTTACACCCACAGTTTACAAAATTTCTTTTAGTATATGAGTTCAACACATCAAGCTTTAGCCAGGCGCTCAAGTACAGCAAAACCTTAAACCTGAACCAAACAAAAACAAAGCCATCAGCCTTGTATGCCCTAAGATGCATCAAAGGGACACTATTTGCAAATTAAAATTGCGGAATAACTCACAATCTAACCTCAAATGCAGAGTTTTTCTTAAAATTCAATATTTTACAATGAGTTAACTATGCTTTAAGAATATTTCGAGCAATGTTTCTATAATACTCAAGTCCTTTGCTTAAGATTCCTTATCTGTGACTATAATTAAAACAGGTATATTGAAAACTTTGGCTTAAAAATTACAGACACAGATGAAAGTCACCCCTAACGAAATAGCGAACACCAACAGTAAGTTACAGATCAATTCAGATTATCTGAACCGTCTAATATCTCAACTGGACAATAAAATCCTGGCTATACAGGGGATAATTGTACAAGGCAGCGGTAGCTTATTGCTCACACTAGAGTCGAATGCTCTTATTTCGAAAATAGCAATGCCTCAGATAGACAAAAGCCTGAGCGCAACTATGCTTCAATCTCCCTGGGAAATCCGACTGTCCAAAAGTGGCAACCTTATTAAACTAGAATTTTTAAACGATAATTTCAGCACAAAAGAAACCAGACTGCCTCCTCTTGAATTTCGACAAGCGTCTGTCGGGCCCAGACAAACGCTGAACCTGACCCAATTAGTACCCAGTGCAAACTTGCAAAGCTGGCTAAAAATCAACTCAGGCACAACTGAAAAACTCACAGACTCTTCTTTAACTGTCCAAGCCAATAAAACGCCTTCTTCTCACAGTGACAATATACGCCAGATCATAAAGTTGGCTTTAACCAGGCTTCCAAGAGACACACAACCTGTAGCAGAACCCATCAGCCAGACGCTGAAACTGTTGAAAGAGCTAAGAGACTCTCTTGTCAGCCATTCGCAAACTAAAAGTATCACCTCTCAATTAGAGCAAATTCGAGGACTATTGGAACTATTTAAAAATCAGGTCATCAAGGAGTCACCTTCCGGTTCGAGCCTATCACAGTCACAGAAAGCGACAGTATTGGAGCTTGCAAACAAGCTGGTCTCGCTATTGGATCTGAAACAAGCGCTTCAACAAATAATTAGGCCTCTAGACAAACAAGATCGGCTATCCATTGGTCACCGCCTTACTTTTAGTGGTAACTTTATGGAGTCAAGAATGAGTAACATTGCGACAAGTACTAACTCATCCAGTCCGTCAGAAGTTGCTTCAAGCAACCTGAAATTTGAATCCACTTCAGCCTTTAGTAGTCAAGTTTCTCCTGTTACTGATAGAGAGTTAATTCTACCTAACCAACTTGATCTTAAGGCAATTTCAGGGAAACTGAAGTTGCTCGCCGAAAATTTGTTGCACAACATGATGCTGACGAAATCTCAGCCTCTGCAACTTGAGAATATTATTCGCGAGATTGCCAATTTGCCAGCGCTTAGAAACTGGACTACAACAACAAGTTTTTCGCCTCCGGTATTGGAGAGTAGCCATTTTACAAATGTAGCGATTCCTGGTTCTGTGCCTCAGACACCCCAGCACTTTTTACTCAGTCAACTAGGTTCTCTAGGGCTCAATACTCTGGTTAATCTGTTGACAGGAGCCTACATTAAAGCCAATGACCGCGTCGGTGCCGCAGCTGCGGAAAAATCAGTGCAATCTCAGCAAATATCGATATTGAACCGACTACTTACAAGCAGTGAAGCGATTACTCATAAAATTGAAACAAATCAATTACTGTCAGTTCGCTCGGAATCCGTTGGTATTCAACAGCTTCTTTTCGACCTTCCGATCTATCATGCTGGAGCGGTTGACTCATTTGAAGTTCTTTTTAAACGAAATAGAACAAAAAAGAAAAAAGAAATAGAAAAAAACTGGAGCGTCACCATTCGTTTCGAGTTGGAACCACTAGGTCCGATGTTCGCGCGAGTACAACTAGCGGGAGAAAGGATAAGTGCCCACTTTTTTGCACAAGATGAATCAACTGCAAAGCTTATAGTAGAACACCTTGATAAACTGAAAGATAGCCTCAATCTAGCCGGTGTAAAAGTCGATGAGTTAAAAGGTCAAGTTGGCATTGTGCCTGAAAAGCTATTGGTTGATGATGAGCAAAAGATTGATTTAAAAGCATGATATGAAATCCAAAAACAGAGACAAACCAGAAAACAAAGCAGCGGCCCTCAAATTTGACGGTATTAATGCACCCAAACTAGTTGCCAAAGGAAGTGGAGAACAGGCGAAACAAATTATCCAGTTAGCGTTGGAAAACAATGTTCATATTCATAATGACCCAATGCTGGTAAGTGTTTTGAGCCGTCTCGAGTTGGGAGAGGAGATTCCTGAGCAACTCTATTTGACTGTTGCAAAAATCATCGCTTTCGCTTATTTCCTGCAAAGTCAAAAGTCAGATGGATACCATACGCCGACTTCCTCCATCCTTAACTCGGTAGAGCCTGACAACATAATAGATCCCAATTCTAACGACAATTCTTCTACACAGTTTTTGAACCACGAAAAATCTGACTCTGAAGAGTAAGTACCCTTGGTGATTAACCCTCTACAATCTGGCTTCCTAGTTACAACCTGGTTACCTAGTTTCAACTTGCTTGCCCAACAACGACTATTTTAGTGTTTCAAAAACTTTGAGCTTGTATCTAATCCGTCACCTTTAACTAAATTTGTCTGTCCGATTGAGTATACAGAGCTCAATTAACCAGGAATGGACAATATCTCACAAAAGGATGAGTAGATCTCCTCTAGGCTTATCGTCACAAATTTCCTAGAATTCAAACATACGGAGGAAGAAAAAGGACAAGTACCATGCAGCAAGATGCAATACCACAGGAATTTAGCCATTCTCACTCTCAAAGAAATGACCGCATATTCAAAAAGAAAAATGGCTGGTTTTTTGCGACCAGAGAGGGACTCGACATGGGCCCTTTTCCCAGCAAACGTTCTGCAGAGCACGAAATATCGTTTTACCTTAGAAGCATGATAAAACTGTCAAAGGCGAGTTAGCTTCACCTTTTGCATCAAATTTTACTGCTTTATTCAGTTTAGCAGTGTAAAAAATTCATATGAAAAAATTGATACAAGGCTAGTTTTAAATCTAGCCTTGTATACTCATTCCTAGAGAGAGTCCAAGGCTTGTCGAATATCTTCGATCAAATCTTCAACATCTTCAATCCCTACTGACAAACGTACAAGGTTATCCTCGATCCCCAGCTTTTTGCGAACCTCCTTTGGTACTGAGGCATGAGTCATTATCGCGGGATGATTAACCAGACTCTCAACGCCGCCGAGACTCTCTGCTAGCGCAAAAATGTTCAAGTTTTGCATAAACTGGCTAGCAGCTTTCTGTCCACCTCTAACTAATATGGAAATCATTCCACCATAACCACGCATTTGCTCATTCGCCAAATCAAATTGCGGATGTTCAGGTAATCCAGGAAAATAAACGCGCTCTACTTTAGGGTGAGCGGTCAACCATTGAGCAATACGAATACCGCTTTCATTATGCCGCTGCATCCTCAGAGAAAGGGTCTTGAGCCCCCTCAAGGCCAGGTAACTATCGAATGGGCCGGCGATCGCGCCACATGAATTTTGTAAAAATGCCAGTCTTTCGGCTAAATCAGTATCATCTCCAACTACCGCGACACCACCTACCATATCAGAGTGACCATTAATATATTTAGTGGCCGAATGCATTACGATATCGAAACCTAATGCGAGAGGTTTCTGATTATAGGGAGTGGCAAATGTATTATCGGCAACAGCGATGAGATTGTGCTCTTTAGCAATAGCGGCAACTGCTTTCAAGTCGACTAACTTGAGCATTGGGTTTGTCGGCGTTTCAACCCAGATCATTTTCGTATTTGGCTTAATCGCCGCTTTCAATGCATTTATATCTGTCATATCAACAAAGTCAAACTCTATTGCTGCAGAGCGCTTTCGGACTTTATCAAATAGTCTGAAAGTGCCACCATAAAGATCATCCATGGCGATTACGTGATCGCCTGAATCTATCAACTCCAGAATTGTAGAAGTGGCAGCCATTCCTGACGCAAACGCAAACCCTCGAGAACCACCTTCCAGGCTCGCAATACATCGCTCATAGGCAAAACGCGTCGGATTTTGAGAACGAGAATATTCATACCCCTGATGCTCCCCAGGCGCAGCCTGCACATAGGTAGAGGTTTGATAAATTGGGGGCATTACCGCCCCTGTAGATGGATCGGGGCTTTGCCCACCATGAATAACCAAACTATCAAATTTAAGGTTCTTGTTTTCGCTCATTGTTTTACTCGATTCCACATTTAAAACTATTTCAATTGTTACCCGGCTCAGGACAAGAAACCCTGCTCTCTCATCCAGTCATCACTGTAAAGTTTGGAAAGATAGCGGTTTCCAGTATCGCATACCAGTGTTACTACTGTTTTTGGCTCAGTTTGCTCCTGACAGTACTTAAGAGCGGCTTTAAGTAAAACACCCGTTGAAGATCCGGCCATAATACCTTCTTTTAACAATAGCTCTCGTGCTGTCAGCATAGCTTCCTTATCTGTTATTGTGTATGCCTTGCTAACAAGGTCAAGATCACAAATACTAGGAACAAAGTCTTCGCCGATTCCTTCGACAAGCCATTTTCCAGCCGGAGGAGCCTCGCCAGTTTCAATTAACGGCGCAAGAATAGAACCATTGGGATCAGCCAGGACCATTTCAATTGCCTGGTTTTGTTCTTTCAAATATTTGCCCACTCCAGATAGAGTTCCTCCTGATCCAACCCCGCAAACAAACGCATCGACTTTACCCTCGGTTTGAGTCCAAACTTCAGGGCCAGTAGTCTTATAATGCGCGGCAACATTCGCCGGATTGCCAAACTGGTTGACATAGAAATAACCGTTTTCTCTTGAAAGTCTTTCTGCAAGATCTTGATAGTATTCGGGATGCCCTTTTTCAACATCTGATCGAGTCCTGGTAACCTTAGCGCCCATGGCAGTAAGGTTGAACTCTTTTTCTTTACTCATTTTGTCAGGCAGTATAATTTCCAGCGGATAGCCTCGTTGCCCGGCAACCAGGGCAAGTCCCAACCCCGTATTCCCTGCCGTGGCTTCGATGATAGTATCTCCTGGTTTTAACTTTCCTTCAGCCTCGGCAGTGTTTATCATTTCAAGTGCAATACGGTCCTTAACGGAACCAGTTGGGTTTGCAAGTTCCAGCTTAACCAAAAGCCGACAACATCCGGTGTCGAGGTTGCTCAATTCAATCATCGGCGTGTTGCCAATCATGTTAAGGATGTTATCTTCAACATGGCTATAAGTCTGATTAGACCTGAACTCTCCAGTTTGATGAGACATAAATTCTCCAGAATGGTACTGATTTAAACGTTAGCTTGCTTCAATCTGAGCAGTAAAGTCGCGTACTCTACCATAATTCTGACAATTACCCTACTGACAAACTCTTAGTTCATAAGTTGTTGGCCGGACAGAATATTAGTTAACTAGTTAAAATTTATTCAAAACTTACCAAGGCAGTGGCTCACCGTTGGAATGCCAGAACCCCCCCGTACTTTCCAGGTTCAACTCATCAATTCGAGTAACAATTCCCTCGGCAGCCTCTTCTGGTTCAATCAAGCCATTAAAATTAACCATCTCAGTATTAACCCAACCCGGATGAATAAGAGCAACGGCAATACCTCTTGCTTTTAAATCTAACGCGAGTGATTTTCCGGCTGCATTTAGCGCAGTCTTGGACATCCGGTAACCATAGGAGCCACCGGATGAGTTATCTTCAATAGATCCCATTCGGCTTGTTATCATGGCAACCTTGCTTCCTCTCTTCAAGCAATCGCTGAGAGCTACAACAACTCTCAAAGGAGCAACCGCGTTTACTTCGAATTGAGTTAAGACTGCGTCGAAATCCAGCTCATCAAAACTGGTACCAAGCAAAATACCAGCATTATTGATGAGGACATCTATCTGTCTCCCATTCATAGCTTCAACTAAAAGACCGATCCCCGTGTCTTTTGAAACATCAACGCCTTCTATAACATCAGCTCCAGAAGCAGATAGCTCTGCAGAAGTTGTCCTGCAAACACCAATAACTTTGTCTCCTCTCGACAAGTATTGTTTTACCAACGAAAGACCTATTCCCCGATTAGCACCGGTGATCAATACTGTTTCAGACATAGCACCTCCAATCAGCTCAGCTGCAATTTGTAAATGCAACCAAGTGATTTTGTTTTTACAAATTATTTAAATTTATGAACCTTCAATATTAATGATGATGTCCGCCCGGTCCATGAGCATGACCATGCGCAACTTCTTCATTGGTAGCGTCGCGAATATCCAGGATATCAATGTCAAACTTGAGCGTCTTACCGGCAAATGGATGATTGAAATCGACAGTTACCATAAACTTGCCGACTTTCACCACTGTAACCTGTTTCCTTCCCTGCTCTGTCTGGACTACACCAATCATCCCTTTTTTCCAATTCCTGGCTCCTTGTAAATGCTTTACAGGAATTCTTTGCTCAGCATCCGGCTTTACATCTCCGTAAGCTTCGTCTGGCTCCAGAATTACTGAAAATGAATCACCTATGCCCTTTCCTTCCAGCTTTTTTTCAAGAGCTTTTAGAATATTTCCATGCCCATGCAAATATGCCATTGGAACCTTTTCATCGCTTTCCTCCAGTAAATTGTCATTAACATCGGAAAGCCTATACTTGAACTGAACAACTTTGTTTTCTTCAATTTTCATAATTATCCTTATGAGGTCAGTTTTGTCGAAAGAATTATACCTGATAACTCAAATTGAAAGCGCAAATTTTGTATATAGAAGGGTTCGTGTTCTAGAAGACGATGGACCAGTAAGCTCACCCTAACTATCAAAGCATTATTTACGGAAGTCTCATTTACGGACACCAAAGACTGTACCTTTCCCATTTACGGACACTGTCTCGAACGGCTGTAGCAAAAAAAAACAATAATTCTTTAATTTTCAATATGTTGTATGAAATTGAAATAGCAGGCACAACTATTGCCTTACTCACTAATAAGGTAGATTATTATCGAGTAAACAAAAATGAGCAGTGCGCGAACAGCCAAACATTTAACATGCATGATTTTATTGATGGCAGGCTTGGTTCTTCTGGGAATTCACTGTGTTACAACAAAAACCGGAATAGCCTTGTCAGAGCAAGCCAGTAGAAGTCAAATGTGCCAACTCTGCCCCAAAACATCGTTAAATTAATGCATTCGACAAAGAAAAGTTTCATTAAAGCGATTAAACATTTTAAAATTGTCCAAATAGCTTTGGAATAATTTACCACAGAGAAGACTATGGCAGTTTTAGTTCAACTTGTAGACGGCGAAGTTTTAAATAAGTTCGAGATAAGCGAGAAAGGGATAACTGTTGGCCGATCAGTTAGTAATGATGTTTTCCTTGATGACCCATCTGTCAGTCAAAAGCACGCCAAAATAGAGCTCAAGCAACTTACCGATGGCGCCTATGTTTGCTTTTTACATGATCTGGAAAGTACCAACCATACTTTTGTGAATAATCAGGAAGTTAAAACTCACCTTTTATCGGATCAGGATTTAATTAATATTGGCACCAAACACTTTAAGTTCATTGATGCCGAAAATGAGGAACTTGCTCAAACAAAAGCCTTCAAGAAGAGCTGGATCCCAGGTATGTATTACCTGGAAGATTAATGTTTCTTGACTACTAGAATAAATCTCGGAAATTAGATGACTTCAATCAGGAAGTTACGGCTTCCTTTAAACTCAACTCTTTGTCTACCCACTGTGACAAAAGCAATGACCCAAAAGCCATAGCTGCGCCAGCGAAGAACACCATCGATGGGTTGATGAGCCACAGTAATCCGAAGCTGGCAGGAATAACCACTGCCGCGATGTGGTTGATGGTAAAACTTACTCCAGAAGTCGAAGCTATATCTTCGGGAAAAGCTATCTTTTGGAAAAATGTCTTGATGGCGATAGCCATGGCAAAAAACACATGATCAATCACATACAATGCAGCAGCAAACTCAGCATTTTCAACAAGACCATAGCCAACAAAAACAAGAATCAATCCTGAATATTCAATAGTTAACGCGCGTCTTTCACCAATTCTGCCAATCCATTTACCGATTCTGGGTGCCAAAAACCAGTTCAAAATATGATTAATAATGTAGAGCGTCGCAATATTTGATACTGAATAGCCAAACTTTTCCACCATCAGATAACCTGCGAAAACCATGAAAATTTGTCGTCTGGCACCACTGAGGAAAGTCAGCGAATAATAGAGCCAATAGCGACTTCTTAAAATAAGCTTTTTATGCTGGACTACTTCTGGCTTAAATGCTGGAAAGGAAGTCCATAAAAATAGAAAAAGCAAGAAGCCAATGCTACCAATAATTAAATACGCAGTAGAGTAGTCGATCATAATTACAGAAAAGAAAAACCAGACAAGGGCATAGGTAACAAGAGATGCCATAGAGCGTATTGATATTAATTTCCCCAACACGCCAGGAGCTTCTTCCTTACTTAACCACTGTAGCGCCAAAGAGTTGTTAACCGTTTCAAAATAATGAAACCCTATCGACATCAATACCGTCGTGGCGTAAAGTCCAATTTCAAACGGAAACAGGCCGGTCACAGCTACACCGATACTCATGAGACAAAGAGCGACAAGAGCCAAAGTCTGCTCACTAACAACTAACAATATAAATACAGCCGTAAACGCCAAAAAGCCGGGAACTTCTCTTAGGCTTTGCAACATCCCAATCTCGGCTCCAGTAAAATTAGCCTTTTCGATAGCAAAATTATTTAACATGGCCAACCAGCCCGCAAAAGTGATCGCCATTAGAATGGTTGTAACGGCTAAAAAATTCTGTTTGGTTTGCAGACGTGAAAGAAAATTCAAGAGAATACTCAAAACTATTGTTGTTGATTCAGGAGAAAATGAATTCTCACTAAATATTGACCGATTGTCTAATAGTTTCGTGCTATTTAATTTAGCTTTTTAAAAGGTAACTATGCAATACTCGTTCAATTTCGCTTAATCTGATAGGCTTAGTGATATGGTCGTTCATTCCCGCTTCCAGGCTTTTCATTCTGTCTCCGGGCATAGCATGTGCTGTCATAGCGATGATAGGTACATTACTTTTATCAGTTGAGAGCGAGCGAATTTTTGCGGTTGCCTGATAGCCATCCATCACAGGCATTGCACAGTCCATGAGAATCAGATCATAATTTCCGTTTTTTACTTCATCAATTGCTATTGCTCCATTTTCAGCAAGCCCAACTCTAATCCCAAGCTTTTCCAAAACTCTGGAAGCCACTAGTTGATTAACCTGATTGTCTTCCACAACCAAAACTCGTTTACCGAAAATATCAGGATAATCTTTTGATAAGTTAATATTGGTTAAAAGTTGGTCATCAGCGATCCCTCCAAACATCTTTCTCAAGCAATCAAACAAAACCATAATCCTAAGAGGCTGTGCTGAAACAAAAAAGACTTTCCTTGCTCGGAACTTTCTTCTCAAATCATCCATCAATTGTGTGGTGACAACTATTAATTGACAGTCTGGGTATTTTTTCTCTTTAATTTCTACAACTTCATCGACTAGGTGCTCTAGCTCTTTAGCCTCATCCAGAATAATCAAAGCAATATCTTCTGCCTTCTTCTCATTTAAATAAGATACTATGTCAAAGGTCCCGCTTTCAGGCACAATACTAAAGCCCCAGCCTAGCAGAGACCTTTTAATATCTTCGGTGTGCCTGCCTCCGCCCCAATAAAGAACCTTTTTAGATTTGAACTGATTATCAGCAACATTTTTAACTAGATGTTGAAGCTTTTCCTGCTTGCTCCTGGCAATTGGCAAACACATGGTCACATTGAATTGAGTTCCTTTTCCTGTCTCACTTTCCACCGACAGCACTCCCCCCATCAAGTCAACAAGTTGATTGCTAATCGATAACCCTAACCCCGTACCACCAAATTTTCTTGTAGTTGAAGCATCAGCTTGAGTGAACGCTTCAAAAACTCGGTTTTGCTGTTCCATACTCATACCAACACCTGTATCTCTTATTTTAATTGCAATTATTGCCTCCTGTCTGTCGTTAGTTTCTTTAGAATCGACAACGACATTTATCTCCCCTTTTTCTGTGAATTTGAAAGCGTTCCCAAGAATATTGCTAATAACTTGACGAATTCTACCCGGGTCACCAATAACCCACTGGATTGAACCGATTGGAAAATGCAGATAGAAGTCAAGATTTTTTCTGGCACTCGACAGTTTAAACGTTTGTGTTGTCGCCTCAATTAGTTCTCGTAAATCAAACTCAACCGAGTCTAGCTCTACTTTGCCAGCTTCTACTTTGGAGTAATCCAAAATATTGTCGATCAAGTGGAGTAATGCCTTACCTGATGTATTTATTGCATCAACATATTCACTCTGAACATCGCTAAGTTCCGTTTCAGCTAATAGGTTTGTCATTCCGATAACGCCATTCATCGGAGTGCGAATCTCGTGACTCATGTTTGCAAGGAATTCACTCTTAGCTTTACTCGCTTTTTCGGCCTGTTCTACCGCTGTCAATATCTTAACTTTATTTCGTTCTAGTTCATGTAGATAGTCGGCCATTTTTTGTCGAGCATCAGCTAATTCGGAAATATCGACTAAAGTCTCGAGCACACAATTTTCCATGTTGTATTCAAAAGGCTTTGAACTTTGCAAAACAGCAATTTCACTACCATCTCTTCGCCTGATAGTTTTTTCTATATTTTCATAAAGAAGCTTTGAAGAGATAAAGCCTTGATAATCTAGACTACTTTCGAACAGAAACTCCTTCCAACAACTACCTATTAATTCTTCTTTTGAACTTCTAAGATAATCTGCTGCTGTTCTATTAGCGAAGTATATTTTGCTATCATCAAAACTAACGATGACTATACCAAAAGACAACTCCTCTAAAAGGTTATTGAGTTGCCTGGTTCTTTTTTCCAACGCGCGAGTTTGTTCTACATCTCTTAATCTTAGAGACGCAATATCTTCTTTAAGAACAAGTACCGAATTGACCAGGTCGGCAAGTGCATTATCATCAGATACTAAAGGCTCTTCTACTTTTATAGACGCCCCCCAGAGCAACTGTCCACAAATAGCATTAACCTCATCAATATCTCGTTGGGAAACCAGTATTTTGCCTTTTGCCTCTTTTTCAGTTTGATGATAATTAATTTTCTGGAATGCCTCGTCGAGCGAGTTAACAAACACTATTTTTGTTTTTGAAAATGCCGCATAAATTTTTAGCGAAGTTTTCGCAAAAATTGTCGCTCCTATGATATAGGTAATTTCGGGAAAACAGTGGTATTTATGATTCATCTCATTGAGAATTACTCCATATTGACTTCTCACCTGAAAAGAAGCGTCAACAACGCTGGAATAGTCAGCAATTCGAATATATTGACCTGGAGGGATAATTCCTGAACTAAAAAAATTTTCGAGACAAACGCGAACCAGTTCTAACTCCTCGAAGTCAAAATAGCCGCTCAGTTTTGAATAGTGGATTTTCCCTGGAATTGCCGCATTTGTATACAGAGTCTTATCTTTCTTGTACTCCCAGTCAGGCTTGGTTATGAACAACTCCTGACTTAACTCTGACCTGTCATTTTCTATAGCCTTGAAATCCTGATTGATGACTGCTTGTGCCTTCAATATTGCCTCTTGACTCGTGTGAGTCGAAATAAAAGGAAACCCCACTCTCATAGTCAAAAAAGCTATTTTTGCAAACACCGTCATCCAACGGTAGTTGCTAACCAATATCCACGCTCTAAAATGTCTTGCATTTTTTGACAAGTATTCTTTTTGATGAACAACTTCTTTACCAGAAAGACGACCAGTTGTATTCAAAACATCACGAATTTCGACGTAAGGTCGCTCCACATTTGCCACGGAGATAAACTGATTTATCAGGCGATACATTGCTTCAACTGTCACTTCTTCTAACGGACCGGAGCTTTTCACATAGACAATTGATGCTCCTATTTTCTTAATAGAAACTTTATAGTTTGGAGAGATAGCCACATCTTCAAACTCAGCAAATTCGAGCACATCAAAATTGTCGAGAGTTTCCTTGAGTCCAAGACTGGCTTTTTTCATTGAGGATACTAAATGGTTGAAAAGGTTGGTTTAAATATCCATGACCTATTTACATAGAAATAGTCACCTATCTTATTGTTATAGTTTAAAAAAACGGGGATTTCCACAGGATACCGATAATCCTTTCTATTGGCTCAGTGGCAACGAGCAATGATCGGTTCGCCAAAGCGAAGAATTAGCGCTTATTTCTACAATTTGCGTCGCTATCACAGAGAGTTGACCCCGATCAAAGGATCAGTTTTAGAATATCCATAGAATGACTAAGGTTATCTAATCGGAGAGTCAATATGAGATTACTACAAGAGCTTTTTTCAACCCCAGAAGGAATAATGAGTTTTGGTGTAATATTTTTTGTTTTTGTAATTGCTATTTATATTTTCAAGATGGTTAAACAAAAAATAAATGAAGGACCGCAATCCAGATGAAGGAATTTTAAGTTTTCTTCCCAAGCCTACTCTTTATACCACTGACCATTAGGCAGGCCTTTAATTACCGGATAAGAACTCCAGTAAAACCTGCCTTCCTTGTCAGCTGCTACAGTACAGTTAAAGCGTGAACGGCCAGCCTTGATGTTGGCCTTCAATTCAAAAACAACGCTATCTTTGCTGGTTAATTTGCCCGTTTTACCCTGCCCCGAAAAATAACAGTTAAGCCGTTTGATAATGTCCCCATCTTCCAGCCATAGTTTAAGTCTCGGTCTGAATTCACCTTCAGGCAATACATGATCGGTTAATTCTCCGCCCTGAGAGTCGAGCAACTTCCACTTTATAACAGGTAATGGCAATGTATTTACTTTCACGGCAAAATCTTCAATGTTGCCGTAATCTCCGCCAAAAGCAAATCTTGAAATTGCTGACAGGTCAACGAACTTATCTACCGCTCCTGAATGTTGGGCAAATCCTACATACCCCAACTGACGGACAAGCTTTTGAATATTTGAGTTATACTCGCCATAAGGATAAGCCAATGCTTTGACAGACTTTCCTAGTTCTTTGTCGAGTTTTTGCTGATTCAGGGCAAGGTCATGACTGACTCTGTTTAGCCAGTCACCATCGGATTCGCCCTCTTGTTTTCGTATTAAATGTTGGTGTAAATAGGAATGATTTGCAATAGTTGCGCCTTTTCGCTTTAGTTCTCGTAAATGCTCCCAGGTCATCCACTGACTTAATCCCTGCTCAATCGGTTTTGCATTAACAAATACAGTGAATGGATACTGCTTTTTAACCAGAATCGGTAGCGCATCCTCATAAACCGACAAATAGCCATCATCAAAAGTTATCAGAACAGTCTTATCATCGAAATCAATACCCTGTTCGACTTGTTTTACAAAAGACTCCAACGAAATGACTTTGAACCCACTCTTTTCAAGATAATCCATATGCGCCTGAAACAGCTTTGGATTGATACTAGTTTGACGAGGAGTGCTATCTGAGACGTGATGATATTGGATAACTACAGCTGAGTGAGCTAGAGACAGGGGGCCCGATAAAACCACCAGGCTTAGAATGAGTTTGCAAGTAATCGTAAAAAAGCGCATTGTTAGCATCTCTCCCTCTCTTGAGAGAGGGAGCAATATTTGGATATAAACGATAGTCTATTTCTTTTTACGTGCCGGAGGAAGATCAGTACAGGTTCCTTCATAAGCTTCGGCAGAAAAAGCGAGCGACTCAGAAAGTGTCGGGTGAGCATGAACGGTCAAAGCAATATCTTCAGCATCGCAACCCATTTCTATCGCAAGGCCAGCTTCGCCAATTATCTCTCCCGCATTAATCCCGACAATCGCGGCACCAATAATTCGGTTATTTGACTTATCATAGATAGACTTTGCAAATCCTTCTGTGCGTCCCGCTCCGATAGCGCGTCCACTTGCTGCCCAGGGAAAAGTGCCAACACCATAATCAATACCTTTTTCCTTGGCTTCTTTTTCGGTCATTCCAACCCATGCAATTTCAGGATCTGTATATGCCACACTTGGAATACATTGAGGTTCGAAAGCATGCTTTTTACCAGCAATCACTTCAGCAACGACATGCGCTTCATGCGTTGCTTTATGTGCAAGCATTGGTTGACCGACAATATCGCCAATAGCATAAATGCCTGGAACGTTGGTTTTTAATTGATTATCAACCGGAATAAAACCTCTCTCATTAACGGTAACACCGGCTTTTTCAACGTCCAGTAGATCACCATTAGGACGACGTCCTACCGCTGACAGAATCTTGTCATAGCGAACAGGCTCTTTAGGTGCCTTTTTACCTTCAAAAGTCACCCAGAGACCATCGTCTTTCGCTTCGACTTTAGTCACGCTAGTTTCTAGCATGATTTTGTTATATTGCTTGCTAACATAACGTTGTAAAACTTTGACAACGTCTTTATCTGCAGCGGGGATCAGTTGGTCAAACATTTCAACAACATCTATCTCACTGCCCAGAGCACGATATACGGTTGCCATTTCCAGACCGATAATACCGCCCCCCAGAATTAACATTTTTTCGGGCACATCTTTTAACTCTAGCGCACCAGTTGAGTCGATAATACGATCATCTTGTGGTAAGAAAGGAAGTTGTACAACGCGAGAGCCGGCAGCGATAATACAGTTTTCAAAGTTAATCGCTGAAACGTCTTCGTCTCCTTCTATAGATAAAGAATTATTAGACGTAAATTTAGCAACACCTTGCACAATTTTAACTTTGCGCATTTTTGCCATACCCGCCAGGCCTTTGGTCAACTGGCCGACAACCCCTTCTTTATAGGAGCGGATTTTGTCTACATCGATAGTAGGCTCACCAAAAGAAACACCATGAGACTCCATACTCTTCGCTTCGTCGATTACTTTAGCTGAATGCAGCAATGCCTTGGATGGAATACAGCCAACATTTAAGCAAACGCCACCCAGGGTTGAATATTTCTCAACAAGAACAACGTTTAAACCTAAGTCTGCGGCGCGAAATGCGGCGGTGTATCCCCCAGGACCTGCGCCAACTACAACAACCTGCGCTTGAATAGTATTACTCATAGTGCTTTCACCTTATAAATTTATTCATCAGGCTTTAAGCAATCAAAAGCCCGATGTTTCCTTTTACTTTCTCTCGAAAAGTTGAATTATTTTAATAGAACTCGTCGAATATCTTTCAACGTCTCAGCTAAGTGAACTGCAAATCTTGCCGCATCAGCGCCATCGATTACTCGATGATCATATGACAGAGACATAGGCAGCATTAGCCTTGGTACAAATTCTTTACCATTCCATACCGGCTGCATCTTGTTTCGAGACAAGCCCAGAATGGCAACGTCGGGCCATTTTACAATAGGCGTGAAGCCAGTACCACCTATTCCCCCCAGAGAGGAAATAGTGAAACTACTGCCTTGCATATCATCAGCGGATAATTTTCCATCTCTGGCTTTGGCGCTCATTTCAGCCAAATCATTCGCCAGTTCGTAGATACCCTTTTGGTCGACGTTACGGATCACAGGAACTGTCAACCCGTTCGGTGTATCAACCGCCACCCCGATATGGTAGTAGTTTTTAAGAATCAGATTTTCTCCGTCATTTGCCAAAGAAGCATTAAATTTAGGAAATGCTTTTAAGCTATATACCAGCCCTTTCATGATAAAAGCGAGAGGTGTCAGACGAACTCCATCTCTGGCAGCTTCTTCTTTTAGAGATTTTCTGAAATCATCCAGATCAGTAATATCGGCATCCTCATGCTGGGTAACGTGAGGAATACTTATCCAGTTTCGATGCAGGTTAACACTGCTAATTTTCTGTATTCTGGTTAGAGGTTTGGTATCAACATTCCCCCATTTTTCATGATCAACTTCCGGCATCTGAGGCGTCGCGAATGCACCTGTTGCAGCTGTCGCTTTCGGACGGGACAACTCAAACTTGATAAAGTTTTGTACATCTTCTTTCAGTATACGACCTTTCGGTCCTGAACCTTTAACCTGAGTTAGATCAGCCCCCAGCTCTCTGGCAAATCGTCTGACCGCAGGACTGGCATGTACAACACCACCAGAAGACTTTTTCTTCATTTGCGGATGTTCTGGAACCGGAGCGGTACGATTGGAAGGCGCGCTCTTTGGAGCGGGAGCGGGCACCGGAACAGCTTTAGTATCTATCGCAGTTTTATCAGCAGGCGCTGTCGCGGTGCTAACTTTAATACGGCCTATCACATCTCCTTGTGAAACTTTGTCACCCACTTTAACTGACACGGAAAGTATGGTCCCAGCGTCTGAGCTAGGTACATCCATGGTAGCCTTGTCTGTTTCCAGGGTAATCAAGCCCTGCTCTTTCTCAACAACGTCTCCTTCCTTGAAAAGGACCTCGATTACATCAACATCACTGGCATCCCCAATATCAGGAACAACCAGATCTTTTTCTTCAACTTCACCACCTGATACCATTTCAGTGTTGACAGTTTCAGTGTTAACCGTTTCCGTTTCTCCTTTCTCCGCAATAACAGTGTCATTTGAAGATGCTTCAATCGGCGCCGGAGAGATTTCCTGAGAAGCGCCAGAAGCTTCCACTTCTAAAATTAAGTCTCCCTGGGAAACTTTATCACCCACGTTTACGTGAATCGCCTTTACTACTCCAGCCTCACTGGACGGTACATCCATGGTGGCTTTATCGGTCTCCAAAGTAATAAGTGAGTCTTCTTTGGCAATAGTATCACCGACAGAAACCAGTACCTCGATAATATCAACGTCGCTTACATCCCCAATATCGGGAACATTGACTGCAATTAAATTACTCATGGTCAATGCCTCCGATTAGCTAAATAGCGGGTTAGGTTTGTTGATATCGATGTTATAAAGCTTGATAGCCTTGCTCACATCTTTCGCGTTAATTGTCCCTTCATCAGCGAGAGCCTTAAGAGCGGCGATCGCGACGTAGTGGCGATCAACTTCAAAGAATCGACGCAGGTTTTCTCGGCTATCACTACGCCCAAATCCATCCGTCCCAAGCACACTATAGCGAGCAGGAATATAGCCTCGAATTTGCTCAGCATATGATTTCATTGAATCTGTTGACGCAATTACCGGACCTTCTCGTCCAGCCAGGCATTCTTCAACAAAGCTTGTTGCCGGCTTCTTGGCTTCAGGATTTAGCAGGTTTTGACGAGTCACTTCCTGACCGTCTCTGGCCAGCTCATTAAAGCTGGTAACGCTCCAGATATCGGAAACCACATTAAAATCTTTTTCTAACAGTTCTGCTGCCGCAATCACTTCATTCAATATCGCACCGCACCCCAATAACTGTACTCTTGCGGGTTTATTTTTGGCTTTGGACTTTTTGCCTTCCCGCAGCAAATACATTCCTTTGATAATTCCTTCCTCGGCACCTTTTGGCATTTCAGCATGAACGTAATTTTCATTCAGGGTAGTAATGTAATAGAAAACATTCTCCTGATTTTCATACATACGACGCATACCATCGCGAACAATCAATGCCAGTTCATATCCGTAAGTCGGATCATAGCTAATACAATTAGGAATTGTAGAAGCTAATAAATGGCTATGGCCATCCTGATGCTGCAGGCCTTCCCCATTAAGCGTAGTTCGGCCGAAAGTCGCGCCAATAAGGAAACCTCTGGCCTGCATATCACCCGCAGCCCACGCCAGATCTCCTATCCGCTGAAAGCCAAACATTGAATAGTAAATGTAAAAAGGAATCATGGGCAGGTTATTATTGGAATAACTGGTTGCAGCTGCAATCCAGGACGACATTGCTCCCGCTTCGTTAATACCTTCTTCAAGGATTTGGCCCTTTTTATCTTCGCGATAATACATGACCTGATCAGAATCTACCGGCTCATAGAGTTGCCCAACTGAAGAGTAAATCCCAACTTGACGGAACATCCCCTCCATACCAAAAGTCCGCGCTTCATCAGGAATGATCGGAACGATACGCTGCCCGATCTCTTTGTCTTTGATCAGAACATTAAGAATGCGGACAAAAGCCATAGTGGTAGAAATTTCTCTTCCGTTAGAGCCTCCTGTGATCGCACTAAATGCTTTCATCGGTGGAATAGTTAAATCAGCAGACTTGGCTCTTCTGGCCGGCAGATAGCCTCCCAGAGCAGCTCTACGCTCTTTCAGATACTTAATCTCAGGACTATCATCACCAGGATGGTAGAAAGGCGCATCTTCTAACTGCTCATCAGATATAGGCACATTAAACCGATTTCTGAACTGTTTTAGTGCTTCCAGATTCATTTTTTTAACCTGGTGAGAAATGTTCTTTCCTTCCCCACTTTCTCCCATACCGTAACCTTTGACAGTCTTTGCCAGTATAACGGTAGGCTGGCCTTTGTGGTTTACAGCCGCATGATAGGCTGCAAATACCTTGGTTGGATCGTGGCCTCCTCGATTAAGGCGCCAGATATCTGAATCAGACATGTTAGCAACCATTTCGAGCAAAGCGGGATCTTTACCGAAGAAATAATCCCGGGTAAATTTACCACCTTTAGATTTGTAGTTCTGGTATTCGCCGTCAACGGTTTCTTCCATGATCTTGAGCAGCTTACCTTCTACGTCACGAGCGATAAGCGGATCCCAATAGCGGCCCCAAATAACTTTGATTACATTCCAACCAGCGCCACGGAAATCACCTTCTAATTCTTGAATAATCTTTCCGTTTCCTCGGACCGGACCATCCAGGCGTTGTAAGTTACAGTTGATAACAAATACCAGATTGTCCAGCTTTTCACGACCGGCCAGTGATATTGCCCCCAATGACTCTGGCTCATCCATCTCACCGTCACCCATGAAAGCCCATACTTTTCGATCTTGTGTATTCGCCAATTCACGGTTTTGCAGATATTTCAGGAAGCGCGCCTGGTAAATAGCCTGAATAGGACCCAGTCCCATAGAAACAGTCGGAAACTGCCAGAAATCGGGCATCAACCAAGGGTGCGGATAAGAAGACAACCCTTTACCATCGACCTCCTGACGGAAATTCTTCATCTGATCTTCAGTTAATCGTCCTTCTAAAAATGCACGCGCATATATCCCAGGAGAAGAGTGTCCCTGGAAATAAACCAGATCACCTTCTCTTTCTTCATTAGTACCGTGGAAGAAATAGTTAAAACCAACATCGTAGAGAGTCGCCGAAGAAGCGAAACTGGATAGATGTCCGCCCAGCTCCTGATTTTTCTTACTCGCCTGCAATACCAGGGCAATTGCATTCCAGCGGATAATAGAACGAAGCCTCTGCTCCATTTCCTGATCACCCGGGATCAGGGCTTCTTTCGAAGTCGGAATTGTATTTAAATAAGCGGTTGTCAACTTATAAGGCAAGTGAGCGCCTGAGCGGCGCGCCATATCGATAAGCTTCTCCAATAAAAAGTGAGCCCTATCAGTGCCCTCTTCTTCCAGTACGGCCTCCAGTGCATCTAGCCATTCCTGGGTTTCAATCGGATCAATATCTTGTTGTAGATCGGTCATTTTTGTCCTCTCGGGATCATTTTGATTCTGTTTCAAGACCAACATTAAAAAAGTTGCTCTCAAAGATAATTCAAATGCTCATAATTATCTGCCGGTGATAGCTCAGGCTCTAGTTCATCAATATTGCTGTTGATGTGCACGCCAAGTATAGCAACAGCAATAACTTTTACTGTATTTATGCTTTCGGCTGCTATCTACATGGTTTCTTGAGAGATTTGCATTAGGTGAAAACAGACTTAGTTTGCCTAACTAACTTATATCTTCAGCAGAATTTAATTGTCTCTCTAGGAAAATGGATCTAATTCCAACGAGCAGTGCTGCGACAAAATAGCAACTATTTGGACAAGATTCAATATTTAGCCATACTTACTATTAAACATATAGCTTTTAATTAAATTTTGGAGCGGCCACGGCACAACAAAAAAGTAAGAAAAATATCCTGTGACAACTCCGACATTTATCTTAGCCATACTAATTAAAATAAAGAAGTTAACTAGGGAAATTTCGAAATGATATTTGTATCCAGCCCTGGCTGAGGAAGTCTTTGCAGAGGCCCTTACAAAGAAGTACAGCCTGGAGGACTACCACAAGGCTAGTGGACTTAGAAAAATTGCAGCAACTAAATAGAATATTCCAGTTCTTTGTACCATATCCATAGCGTCTCGGTTCTCTTTTACTCCATCTTCGGCAAGCCCCATGGTTAAACCCAAAGCGGAAATTCCAGTTTCACTAAGAACCTGATTATTACTCGATTGAAAGTCTGTCAGATAATCCTTTAATCGATAAAAGCCGGCAAGAAAATCCCCTGTTAAAAGGTTGAGGAAGCTGGTTAATCTCGCAGGTAACCAATCAATCCAGTGAATGAGCTGAGTTGTCTGGATAAGATGTTCGTTTACCTGTTTTTGGCATTCCTTATGATACAAATAGGCCAGACGATAAAATAAAGCACCAAAAGGCCCCAAAATGATGAACCAGAATATGACACCAAAGTAACGCTTGTTACTTTCAACTAGCACGAACCTGGTAACATTCCTGACGAATTCCTGGCTTTCAGGCAGATCATCGTTATCTATTTCCTCTTTAAGTCTCAAAAATGCAGCTTCCTGATCACCCCGTTCCATCGCACTAAAATAGCCAGCCATAGTTTCGGCTAATGGTTTCGGACCTAATGAATAAAATAAGGCCCCCACAGATACTAAAAAAAGCAAAATAAAGTAGTTAGTACCATCAAATAAATTAACAATAAAATAAAGCAAGAAGACAGGACCCAGTACAATTAAAAGCACACCAATCCAACTAACATAGAAAGAATGTTTTTCAAATTGGGATTCAACTTTCTTAATATACAGGTTAAACCATCCGAATTGGCGAAGCTCAGCTCCCCAGTGAAAGTAATACTCCAACGACAGTGCAATCAATACAGGGATTAGAATCATATTATCGTCCAGGAAAGTTATTTTTATTTGGTTTTTGTCAGATTTTAGCTTAAAAAACAATATATTAATACTATTAGCTAAAAGTCCTCATCCAACCAGCTAATAGTCATTAAAATTCTCAAAGAGCATCCAGGTAACGTGACCAGTTAAAGCTGATGCCAGGATCTGTCTTGCGTTGAGGAGCAATATCGCAATGACCTACAATATGCTCTTTCTTAATCAAAGGATAATTCTTCTGTAAAACTCTGGTGACATCAATCAAAGCCTCATACTGAAGCTTTGTGTAAGGTAAACTGTCAGCACCAGCCATTTCTATACCAATAGAAAAGTCATTACAGTCAGCATCCCCCATAAATTCAGATTGGCCTGCATGCCAGGCTCTTTTTTCAAACGGCACAAACTGAATAATTTTGCCATTTCGCTTGATATATAGATGTGAAGAAACTCTAAGTCCTTCGAGTTGATAAAAATACGGATGAGCTCGAGTATCCAGTTGTCCTACAAAAAATGGCTCGACCCAGTCAACATCAAACTGGTATGGAGGTAAACTGATGTTATGAATAACCAGTAAGCGAATTGAACAGCCATCAGGTCGCTCATTAAAGTGGGGAGAAACTACTTTTTCGGCAGTAGACAACCAGCCATCTACGACTTGCATTCAGCAATCCATGAGTCAGTTAACAAACAAGCCAGCAAGAATATCAGGCTTCTGCTTTCATGTCTCGTAGGTTAGAAATGACCGCTTTCAACGCCCGGTCAAACAAGGCTTCATCATCCAATACTTTTATTTCCCCTAACTGATACGCCGCTGCCAGTTCATCTGTAAAAAACTCTGAGACCTTTACTCCGGCTCGGTTTACAAAGATATACTTTCCTGTCGACACAATTCTAGCTGCCAGTTTGCAACGACGGTACTCCTCATCAATTTTCAGATCAAACCAGCTGCCTGCAGAGAAATTTTCTACTGTAGCCTTGCTGTCTTCAGTAATTTTTACTTTCGGTTTTGGCGTGTGTAATTTACCAATTTCTTCCTCGGAAAATGCAATCTCTTCAACAACAACCTCTTCAATTTCTTCTTCGGCCTCACTGGTCGACACTGTTTCTTGAGTTGCAGAACCTTGAGTGAATGGATCAACAGGCATCAAACGAATAATTTCATCCTTTTGACTTTCTTCAATATAGACTTTACCTTCAGAGATTATCGTCCGGTGTGCGTCTTCCAGTTTATCCATTAAAGCAGAGGCATCAAGTTGAGAAAAAGAGATTTTGTCAAACCCCAGTTTGATATTTTTAACCAGTACCGGTACAACTTTAATTAATTTGTCCAGACGAGCCTGGTCCTTAACAGGTTGTAAGCTCCAAATTAGCATCTGTGCTATTTTGCTAACCTTCTCCCAGCCTTCCTTGTCCTCTTTTAAGCTCTCGAGAAACATCACATGTACCCAGACGTTTTTCAGGATTTGCCTTGCTACTTCAGGTACATTCTTTCTCGCGCAAATACGCTTGATTTGTTCATTAACTTTCGAACGGGCGGTCTCAGCTTTTGCCTTCCCTTCTTCCGCTTCTTTTGTACGCTTTTCAAAAATATTCGCGCGACGTCTAAAGTCATTTTTAAAGGCTATGAAATCTTCCAGCAACTGCTCGAAGAAATTTGGTTGCTCTGTATACTCATTACAAATTTTTTCGACAACGCCCTGTATTTTACTTAACATTGGAGCAGCGCTGTTATCGTCAGGCTCCCACGACAAGCCTGCATGTGCCAGCTCATTCAAGAGCAAACGAGCGGGATGTTTTCTATTTGAGAAAAACGTACGATCAGTCAGGCCAACTTTTAAGATGGGAATCTGTAGTCTGGCTATGACAGCTTTGATTTCAGCATGTAAATTATCATCATCTAGAATAAAATCAAACAACATGGTGACCACATCAATCATGTCGTCATTTGCTTGACCCAGAGCGCCTTGAGTTACCTGTCCGCCGACATTTCCGGGAAGCAGTGCCCCTATTTGACTACGGATATCTCTTAAATCATTTTCTAAGGTTGTACCGGTATGAGCTTGCAAATTGGATAACACAGCAACCAGCTGGCCAGTATCGACTTGTTGACTCACTCTTTGGCTATCTTCTCCTCGACGTTGAGACAGGAGTTCTCCCAATAAATTGAGAATTTCATCACTATCTTTTGTGCTTTGCTCACTTTTTTCCTGTCCATTATCAGAAGATTGAGTGCGCCTTCTTCTTCGATCATGGCTTATCGCCACTGACTTTAAATCAGGAAGTATTCCATTTTCGATAAAGAACTGATTAACTTTATCGTAAATCAAATCCATTTCATCAATAACTGTTCTCTCAAAGAACTTATAAAGCACTAACTTAAATTCAGTTCCTAAATCAATGGAGGAAAGAGACTGGCTTATTGCGGTACAGATACATGAAGGATCAAACGGGTTAATTTCATCGGTTACAGCAACGGAAGGAACAAGTACATCAAGGCGCTGGCGAATATTAGTTAAGGCTTGTTTATTAGCCTTTTGCGCCTTATTTGTCATTGACTCAAGAGCTATTCGCTCTTCCAGATCATCTTCTTCGACAAGCGCCAGATTTTCAAAAGAAATCTCTTCCTCACATTCACCAAATAACGCAGCGCCTTCAATCTTACCAATAGAGTCAACAAACTCGTTTCTAACTCCTTGAGAAAAAGACTTTAGAACTTCCAGCTTTTTCATACGAAGAGTACGCATAGCAGCAAAATGCCGGCTATCATCGCTTTTACTCGACTTATCAAAGAGGTGGTCATCGGTGTCAGAGAAAAGCTCCTCTAACCTGCCGTTAAGTTCGTCCAGATAGATTGATAGAACCTGGTCAATTGAAGTCGACAACTTAGATTTCTTCGAGAGAGAAGACTCCTGCTTGGATGAAAGCTCGACTATTTTATTGGAATTTCCCACAACGCTTACCTGTTAAAGATAAGAAATGGACAAAAAAGTCCAGATCTGACAACTGGGACCCGCAACAAATATTGCAACCTATTGTTGATAATATAGTCCATACCTGTACCTCGACCCGAGTGTCCCGGAATATTTGACGAGTTCATCACAAAACCGAACAATTTATCACCATCCGAGATACAGAGACTGTATTCACTTTCCTCGATCCCACTATCGACGTTGATGTACTACTAATAATTTGGCCGAATTCCATCTATTTAGTATAGTCTTTGAAGGAGCTTTTCTCTGCGTTTTCTCTGGTAATAATCCACATTTTCAGATTTCGCGATAAAAGGTATTGTCACATTGATCAGTGGTTGTTAAAAATGAATAATAGCCTCAATTTGAAGTGACTCTTATTCAAACTACTACTTTGTAACAGTCTTAAATAGAACTCTCTAATATATGCAAACAGACAACTCTCAATCACCTAATCAGTCTGGGCCAGATGCCGAGAGCGGCATTGAGTCGCAAATCGGCAAAAACATGATATTTGTAGCCTGGATTATAGCGATAGGCCTTCTCACCTGGATCTTTGGCGGATGGGAAGAGAAACAGTATAACCCCAACCAGACACCCGACTCTCTAAGAATGGGAGAAGTCATCGAAGTAAAACTGCAAAAAAATCGAGGCGGCCACTATGTAGTATCAGGAAATATCAACCGGACTCCGGTAACCTTTCTTGTTGATACGGGAGCTACATCAGTCGCTGTGCCAGGCAGCCTTGCTAGTGATATCGGACTAAGGAGAGGTGCACAACAGAAATTTTATACTGCAAACGGAGTATCAACTGGTTACCTAACAACAATCGATGAACTAACAATCGGCGAGATCACTCTTTACAATGTTAAAGCATCTATAGCACCCAATATGGCTGGAAATGAGGTTCTCTTGGGAATGTCTGCTCTGGGACAACTGGAATATACACAAAAAGCCGGTGTATTAACCTTGCGGCAGGCTTATTAGTTGCTAAAATAGCCGCGCAGTTAAATAACATAGGCAATAATTGTGGACCAGCAGCAGTTCAACACCCTTCTCGCTCGAGAAATTGAGCAAATGTGTCGCTTAGCTCTAATTGAAGATCTCGCGGGAGAAAATAACGAGGATATAACAGCCGCTCTCATTCCGGCGGAAAAGTATGCTTCAGCAACACTAATAACCAGAGAAGATTGTATTTTATGTGGCGTTGACTGGGTAAATAAGGTTTTTGAACTCGTTGATAGCCAGGTAACAATTGACTGGCAGTATCAAGATGGGGACAAAGTCGCAGCTGGTTCAATATTATGTAAACTGAAAGGCAATGCTCGCGCCCTGCTCACTGGTGAAAGAAGCGCAATGAACTTCCTGCAAACCCTTTCCGCTACCGCTACCCTGACGAATCAATACGTTGAACAGCTTGGCAACTCAACCTGCAAGCTGCTAGATACCCGTAAAACAATACCGGGAATGCGCTTTGGTCAAAAATATGCGGTCACTTGTGGCGGTGGCAGTAATCATAGACTCGGACTTTCAGATGCTTATCTGATCAAGGAAAATCATATTATGTCCTGTGGAGGGATAGCTCAGGCGCTTGCCACAGCCATTAACAATAATCCGGAGAAATTACTGGAGATCGAAGTGGAAAGTCTTGATGAGTTAGTTCAGGCATTAGACGGCAAGGCGCAGGTTATTATGCTTGATAATTTTTCTCTGAAAGATATGAAGTCAGCGACGCAACTACGAGACTCACACGTCAATAAAGCAAAACTTGAAGCTTCCGGCAACGTGAGCCTCGAAACGCTGGCCCAAATTGCCGAAACGGGAGTCGACTATATTTCTGTTGGAGCTCTGACCAAAAATGTCACTGCACTCGATCTTTCTATGCGAATTGACCTAAATTAGCAGCCAATCCATGCTGCATGTAACATTTTGTCATAGAATGGGCCCCTGATTGACAAAAATTGTCACTCTTGGTGAAAAGTCACTCAAATCTTTATTTTCGATATTTTAAGTTTTTTAAACTCAAAAATAATTTTTGAATTTAGTTATTTTCTGCCAAACTTTACATCTCATTGATTTATAAAGAAAATAATCAAGAAAACCAATCTCTCTTTGAATATTTTTGTGATATTTGTCACATATTACATAAACATCCATTTTAACTGGCATCATGATTGCTTTAGTATCGTCTGAGGACTAAATGGACTGATTCTTGTGATTTCTGAAAAATGGACTACTTTATATTTAAAGACATACAAGAGCCTATTTTTGATTAATCAAAACTAACTAACCGAGGTTATTAATATGAAAAAAGTACAATCAGGTTTTACATTGATTGAATTGATGATCGTTGTTGCGATTATCGGTATTTTGGCAGCTATCGCACTTCCTGCTTATCAGGATTACACAATCCGTGCAAAAGTTTCTGAAGGTGTTGTTCAGGCAAGCGGCGCTAAAGCGACCATTTCAGAAAACTTGGCAAACGGTGTAAGTGCATGTTCAGGTGTACGTGCAGGAACCCAAATTGGTATGACTACTCTTCAATGTGCTGGGACTACTGCTGCGGGTACAATCAGCGCAACTGTCGCTACAGGTGTAAACAATGTTACCGTGACTTTCGACTTGGTTGGAACACTAGATACACTTGGTGGTGTAGCATGGGATTGCAATAACGCAAGTGATACCGAATATGTTCCTGCAGAGTGTCGTCAATAGAGTTAAATTTTCTTTCTATTGTAAAAAAGCAGCCTTTTAGGCTGCTTTTTTACGTCCTTCTTAGTTAGTTTTATTTATTTTTTTGCTCGTACCTCTTAAAAGTCGAATATGGCCAAGATCAAAATCACCCCCGTAATAGCTATCAGCATTGCAGTAAGCTCAGTTTTCTTCTTCTTCTATCCCGCGATATTTTTCGATTTTGTTTGGGACGATGTGACTTATTTTAACATTACTTCAACACATCTTAACCCTGACTACAATTTAGACGCGCTAACAAAACCCTTTTTGGTATCTCATAATTACTATCGTCCGTTAGTCACTTTGTGGTTATATGCTGAGGCAGATCTAACTAATACTAGTACAATATCTATGCACCTAACCAACATAATTCTTCATTGCTTAAATGTTGCTCTTGTTGGCTATCTAATAAAGTTGTTATATCTTCATATTAACAAAAAAATTAATTCACATACTATTTTGATTGGCTGCATTTTTTTTGGCTTACATCCAGCTACAATTGAGGTAGCTGCGTGGATATCTGGCCGTTTTGACTTAGTTTTAACAACATTCTTACTAATTGCGCTAGTTTTGGATTTGAAAATAATTAACAAAGTAGCTAGAGCTATATCTGTTGGTGTTTGCTTTTTACTAGCAGCCCTTTGTAAAGAAATGGCGTTAGGTTTTGCTCTGGCGCTACCAATTTGGCACTTAATTGTTTACGCTCCACAGCTCGAAATAAAAAACATAAAAAGATTTCTTCATTCCAAACAATTTGCTGTCTATTCAGCGATTTTCATATCGGGGTTAGTATACCTTTCTATCAGACAATTTGCGCTAGGTTATATTTACCTTCCGAGTTCAAATACAGCGAACCATGACTTAATAAACAGTATTATGCTAAGCGCCAAATCATTGGGGTTGTATTTACAAATTCTCATAATACCTTTTACCAATTTGAGTCCTATTCATGCAGAATCCCTTCCAATATCAAATGAAGATCCGCTAGCAATATTTGTAATAGCGTTACTAGTTTTAGTTCTAATTTTAAGCTTTTTCTTCAAAAATGTTAAAAGCCTAGGGCTATTGCTTTCTCTATTTATTCTCTCTTTATTCCCGGTATTACACTTCATTAGTATGACGATAGGCGAAAATATCGTCCAAGGAAGATTCTTAGTATTTCCTCTTGCCTGGATAATATTAGCAACTATATTTTTACTTGCTAAAAATGATGAGACCTTGCTTAAAAGCATCAAACGACCAATAAATGCAATGGTATTGCTCATACTTCTAGTTAATATCTTAAACACCAAAGTCACTATTCCTCTCTGGACCAACAACCTCGCGTTATGGAGTTGGGCAGTGAGCGCAAAACCGAACTCCTCGGAAGCAAATGCAAATTTGGCAGCTTCATTGTCAAATTATAAAAAGTATGATGAAGCTCTCAAGTATATTGACAAAGCTTTGGACAAAAAGAAAATTGCTAAGTACCTAACGATAAAAGGCACAATTCTTGGAAATATGGGCAATAACAAAGAAGCTGAAATAACCTTAAAAGACTCTCTAAACTATTTAATGCATCCTAAAGACTACGCATTAACTCTTCAAAAAATAGCTACAGCTCAGTTACAGCAGAATAAAAAAGAAGACGTATTAAAATTGCTAGGAATGGCGAAAAAAATCACACCATACTCTCATTCACTTTACTTAAGGTACTACCAGTACTACATTCAAGAGAAAAACCAAGAGCTTGCCAAATCTAGTCTAGAAAAAGCAATCTCACTATCATATGGAGAACAGAAGTCCTATTACACACAACTCCTTACAGAACAGTTTTTATCGGAATGAGTATAAAAGGCTTAATAATTCTCCAGGTTCGTTTTCAAACTCTAGAAGCAAATTCCTGAATTAAATACTTATCTTTTGACAACGCTTATGGCTATTTATTCCATACTTTATAGCTAATAGGAAATACAGTTTTTCCAAAAAAGGATAACTAAATTATTTACTCTGCACAGCTATTTAATACTAGCTCCGATCTATTCTTCAGAAACTCTTCTAGCTGTATTAAACTTTCAGGAGAATTTGCCATTTTAGACAAATGCATTGCAGAAAGGCAACTTCCAAAATAAAACCCCATAGAAAAGGCATTTTCATTAACAAGATCAGCAAGGACAAAACCAGAGAGAAAAGCATCTCCAGCACCAACAGTGTCAATTACCATTGATGCTAAAGAAGGTAAGTACTCAGTTCTCAAAGGATGATCTTGTTCATTGTTCTCAAAATAAACAACTCCTTTTTCACCTAAAGTGATGGCTATTTGTTCACCATCTGTTTCATTGAAATAACGAGCTGCCAAATTGGATAACCCACTTTCAAAATCTCCGTAGGCAGCTCTAATTTCTGTCTCAGTGGGCATCACGCAGCGAGTATTTTTGACCTTGCGCAGATTTGAACTTGCTCTGCTGCTTACATCAAAATACAGCTTTTTTTTGTCTCCTATTGTGGATAACTCACTTAGCAGACACTGACTAAACAACCCATAACCAAAGTCCGTTCCAACAACAGCCTCAACACCTTCCGTCAAATCATTTAACTTATAGATAAATTCTTGTGATTCTGCAGGAGTTAGTGGCATAGGAGAACCATAATCGACCTTTAATAGTTTCTGATTTTGCGCTACATATCTTTTCTTTAAGTATATTTCGCGGCGACAGCAATGGAGAACTTCGACCTCTACCCCGCCAGCCTCCAAAATATCAACAGCCATACAAACATCTGGGCTATCTTTGTTTACTGCTGTTAAGAAGATAACTTTTGCACCTAGCTGAGCCAATTGCAAGGCTATTAGACCAGCCCCTCCAACATATCGTTCCTCTCTAACAGGCCTAACCGATAGCATTGGACTTTCACTAGCTAACCCCATATCTTCACAACTGATATAAAGATCCGAAATTAAGTCTCCAACAACAAGAATTCTAAAGTCAGAAAAATTTCGAATGACTTTAATCAACCTATCATAAGTCAGTTGATTTCTTTCACAAAAGTAGCTGATTTTTTGATGTTCCAAATCAAACTTTTGAGAAAAAGTATTAATAATTTTTGTCGAAGAATATACTACATCACCTGAACCGAATATAACACTTCCGCCATAACTTTCCACCAAAGCTCTTTCCTTGGAGAAACGCGGATCTTGATTGGTTTCGTACTCTTTCCCTTTCACATATATATCAGGTTTTAATTTATCCAAAACAGGACCAGCCCACTCGTTGTCATCTATTGCAACATAATCAACAAACTCTAGAACAGCAAGGTTTTCAGCTCTTAGTTTCTCGTTAATGTAGGGCCGCCCTACCCCTTTGAAAACACTGTTATCAGAGCTAATTGTTACAACGAGTATGTCACCGTGTTTTTTAGCAAACTGTAGATAGCGTATATGTCCTGGATGAACGATATCAAAACAACCATGACATTGGACAATAGACTTGCCCGCGCCTCTATCTGCTTTTAGTTTTTTTTCCAGCTCATTTACTACGAAAATTTTTTTGTTAATTTTTTGCATCACACTAGGCTCGCTATAGAATTTATCGAGTCTACTACAAACTCGACTTCGATATCGGTCAAGTCCTGAGAAATTGGGATTGAAATAATTTCGGAAACAACTTTTTCAGTTATTGGCAAACTAGTTTTGGAAAACTTACTATAAGGAGGCTGTTGATGAATCGCTATAGGATACTGTACTTTACAATCTATACCTTTATCATTCAATCGTCTTAATAATGCGTCTCTTTTCGGATGCCTTACCACAAATGAACTAAAGTTAAAGTCGACATATTTTTCAACTACAGGAAGCCGAATGCCTTTCAAATTTTCCAAGTAATATTGTCCTATTTTTTTGCGCCTCATTAACCAAGAATCAATATACTTCAATTTTTGCAATAACACCGCCGCCTGTAAAGTATCTAAACGGTAGTTACCGGATATATGAGCAACGTTGTCCCTATCTACTAGCCCATTATTTCTCAACTGTTTCAAAGTATCGATATACTCAACAGAACTAAGACTGACACCGCCTCCATCTCCATACCCACCAAAAACTTTTAACGGGTGAAATGAAAAACATCCGAAATCATCACTTCCCACATGTCTGTTTTTCGTTTTACTTCCGAACGCCTGAGCACAATCCTCGATAACAACAACATTATAGGCGTCAGCAATTGCATGAATAAGTTCTAAATTGCAAGGGTAGCCGTTGTAATGAACAGGAATAATTGCTTTAGTATTGGCTGTCACAGCTTTTTCAATTCTAGTAGGGTCTAACAACATGGAGTCTGGCTCTATATCAACAAATACAGGAGTTGCGCCGACCATTGCGATAGCTGCTGCAGTAGCGAAGTAGGAGTTAGAAACAGTTATTACCTCGTCGCCAAAACCTATATTATTCAATAATAAACACAGCCGTAATGCTTCGGTCCCAGATGATACTGAAACAAACTCAGCTGAATCGATGTAATTTGATAATGCTTTTTCAAGCTCTTCCACTTCTGTTCCGAGAATGAACATAGAACTGTCAATAACAGTTCCTATTGCATCTAAGACGGTATCTTTTATCTCACGGCTTTGTCGATCTAATGTAAAGAAAGGAATTTTCATACTAAATTTTCCAAGCTCCTAAATTCTCACACATATATTGAACATTTCTGTAAACCTTTGCAGTAGGATCAGGAATTCGTATTCGACTTTTCAATGCATCTTCGACAGAGGCTATCGCATCTTCTATAGTAAACTTTGGAAAAAAACCAAGCTCCCTTTGAGCCCTTTCAGAGGATAGATGATATGAACGGTTGTCATTGGATTCTTCTACCTCTAAAGATGCTTCTTGATCGGTTACCTTGACAGCTAGCTCGGCTAACTCTTTGACAGAAGAGTTTGAATGGGAAACATTATAAGCTTGTCCACTGACGTTAGGTGCATCAAGAAGAGAAACATAGAACTCAACTAAATCTTGAATATGTATATTAGGTCTCATTTGGCTCCCACCAAAAACTCTAACTTTTCCTTCGCAAACAGCCTGATAAGTAAAAATATTAACAGTTAGATCTAAACGCAATCTCGGAGAGAAACCACAAACTGTTGCAGCCCGTACTGAGACCCCTTCAAACTGGTCATCAATTAGATTATTAAGAATCACCTCTCCTCGAGCCTTATACTTAGCGTAAAGAGTAATAGGTTCTAACAACAATGTTTCATTTACATCTTTAGTGTCTTTAATCCCATAAACGCTTGCTGACGAGGCATATATAAATCTTTTAATACCATGCTTTTTAGCAGCATGCATTAAATTATTTGTCGCTTCCAGGTTCACAGAAGTTGTTAACTCCTCATCCAAGTCAGAACATGGATCATTGCTTATAGCAGCTAAATGTATAACCCTATCGAATTTTCCCGCCCTAAGAACTTGGTCTATCAAGCAATAGTTTCTAATATCACCTTCTACAATGCTAAAACGGCTATTACTATTGAGCTCACTCCCAAAGTTGTTACCAAAGAACATCGTATCTAAAACAGTAACATCGTGTCCTAGCGATATTAGCCTAGGGCACAATACTGAACCGATATACCCTGCTCCACCAGTTACCAAAATAGAATATTTGTTTTTACTCATTACGGGTACTCCGATTAATCGTAGATTGGTTTAGAATAAACAAATTTGTGTCCTTAAATGCATCTTTAATAGACAGCTCAATGCAATGTGGATAGTATAACCAAAATCTATATATTTTAGTCTCTAATATGAAGATAATGCTCAAAAATGATAGACTTTTCTCAATTAGCCACTCAATTTCCTCTAAAATTAGTGGCTATGCTTATTTGTTAGCTGGCGCAGTTTGTCTTGTAGCTTTTTATCAAGTAGGTAAGCAAAATCTCAATAACTTTCAACAAAGTCTATTCTTTTTTAACATTCCTGATATTTTTTACACATATTTTACTCACTATTGGATGATCTATGGCGGATTGGGAGCATTACTTTCGGCGAAAGGACTGTCAATACTAGGGTTAAACCCTTCCGCGCTAATGCAGCGTTATTATTTTAATGAAAAGACATTCATAGTATTAGCTTCCTTGTTGGCATTTCTCATTCCTTCCCTTGCAGGTCATTTTTTATTCAACAACGCCTATTTCACTGATGACGAATCAGCTTATGAATATAGTGCAAGGGCTCTGGCTCAAGGAAAGCTTTACTTCGACTCTCCGGAAAACAAGATATTTTTCGACCGAGCATTCATGATTAATGACGGTAAATTTTATTCACAATACTTCCTGGGTTGGCCATTCTTTTTTGCCATAGGAATCCTATTAGACCTTGAACACTTTGTAAATCCTACACTACTTGCATTATCGGTTTATCCGCTTTACAAAATATCGCTGCGTTATCTAGGAAAAAATTGGAGCATATTGGTTATATTTATTTTTCTTTCATCTCCTTCAATTATAACTATGGCAGCAACTAAATTGTCTCATACTAGTTGTACTTTTGCTCTTTTATGGTGCTCATACTATTTTTACAGACTACTTGATGCGCCGAACCTTAGTCGCTACCACTTTTTATTTGCCGCTTTTTTCGCTATAGCTTTTTTAATAAGACCATTATCTACTCTTGGATTGTTACTTCCTCTTTTATGTGTTTGGTTATCAATCGCGATAAAAGGTCGTTTAAAACTCCGTACTATTCTATCTTTTGGTGTAACCTCGCTGTTTTTTTCATCCATATTCTTCGCAATAAATTATTACCAGAATGGTTTAGTTACTAAAGTAGCATATCAACGCTCTATCGAGTACGACATAGAGAATGATTTCCGATTTTCTGGTCGTAACAAAAGTATAGCCCCGGATAAAGTTGCTAATTTAAGTTTCAAATCTCTTGACTCAGTATTAGAAACAGTTAGTTTAGCAACAATAAGACATAATTTTTCAATATCAGGCTGGCCAATATTTTTAATTTTTGCTCTACTATCTGTTCGACGAAAATTATTACTACCATGGCTGATGGTATTTAGCTATCTAATCTTTCACCTAGGTATTGATGACGCAGGTTTTGGTACTATTGCGCCGGTTCATTTCTTTGAGCAATCATGGGTATGGATTATTCTTGTAGTTAGTGGTCTACGGACAGCTAATATATCAATCAAATCACTCGCCAGGAATTCGAGTAAAATTTGTCAGGTAAACATAATCCCAAATCTGATTCTCTCATTGGTTGTACTATCGTATTTATTTTATGTTCCAATTCGACTGGGAACCACAATCAAGTTAGCGCAATCATCTAACTTTCCAATAATATCTGCGAATAAGCTAGTAAAAAAACCGGCAATCATATTTTCGCCTAGACCATTTGTTCATCCTTGCATATCTTTACCCTCGAGACTGTCAATGTTTAACCGTCCTGTAAGCCTCCCTTCTATAGAGACTGATGTTCTTTGGGTAAACTATGTTTCAGATAAGCTAAATAGTGAATTTCTTAGTAACTTTCCAAATCATAATGCTTATATTATGAGCTGGAAAGAAAAAAGTTGCCAACTAAACTTTGAAAAACTAGATAAAAATTTGAAATGAGATTAAGGTGCGTTATATTTGATCTAGATGGCGTAATCATTGAGTCATCTCAGCTTCATACAACTTCATTTCAAAGGGCATTTGAAATGCATGGATATTCATTCAGTCGTGAAGCCATCACGAAATTTGTCAGCAAAGGCCTTTCGCGAGAAGCCGTTATACGCTCTTTGATAACTGAGGAAGATAATGAACTTCTTGAAAGTATTGCGAAAAATAAAGGAATAGTTCTTAAACAGTTACTTAGAAACAGTTCCCAAAATAAAATAGAACAACTAGTTCATACTCATTCAGGAGCCAGAGAACTTTTATCATATATTCATCAAAACAATATTAAGATTGCGCTTGCAAGCTCGAGCATGATGGCTTGTGACATAGTTAAAAGACTTGGGCTTTTCCAATACTTTTCGTACATTAGCTTTCCATCAAGTGAAATTAAAGCAAAGCCAGATCCAGATGTATATTTAGAGGTACTTAAAAGGCTAGAGTTAAATAGGAGCGAATGTATTGCAATAGAGGACTCAACTACAGGAATAAAATCAGCATTAAGCGCTGGAATCGAGACATACGTTTTCAACTCCGATAAAAAAGCAAGAAATAAAATAGCCAGACATCTATTAATGTTTCAAGAATTAGATGAAATAAAAAATCAAATAGAGAGCTTAATCATCCCATGAATAAAGAGCATATATATATTCTGATCCCATGCTTAAACGAAGAGCGGAATATTGAGAGCACTGTAAAATCAGTAATGAATACCATGTTGACACTAGTAGACGAGCTTAATTTTACAATTATTCTTATTGATGATGGCTCAACGGATGGAACTTTATTAAAAATGGAACAGCTCAAAGAAGAAAATAGCTATTGTAAGGTAATTAAAAACCATAGGAATCTTGGTCTAGGAAGAACTGTCTTAAATACGATCAATGAACTTCCTGATGAAGCATGGGTAACAGTCACCCCTGGAGATAACGAATTCATTTTTGACTCTCTAAGAAACCACCTAAAAGTTAGAAACGAATATGATCTAATACTTGGTTATGTTGACAATGAGTTAATTAGACCACTTATTCGCAGATTAGCTTCTAGTATGTTTACGAAAACAATACAGTTTTTGTATGGTTTCCACTTTAGATATATTAACGGTTTTAAACTTTACAGAGCTCATGTTTTCAAAGATATAGAAATAATAAGTTCTGGTCATGCTTTCAATGCAGAGCTCATAGCCAAAGCAAAGCTTAGAAATCCATTTATCAGGATCGGTGAGTCTCCATTTTTAGCAAGAGGAAGAAACACAGGAAACTCAAAAGCCTTCTCGGTCAAATCAATTTTTAGAGCCATATCCGAGGTTTTTAGAGGCTACCGTTCTGTGAATCAATTTAGAAAGAAAGTAATAGAAAGCCAAGATTATTAGCTATATATTATCTAATTGCATATTCAGCAATATAATGAGCGTGACTCTAATAAGCCAAAATGAATAAACAAAGTACTGAATCATCCCATAAGAAAATAATCATCACAGGTCTATTGGTTTCATCCATATTCATTTTTCTTTTTTTAAAGGATACCAATTGGAAAACCATAATTGAAGAGATTACCAAGGCTAATATCTATATATTGTCAATCGCACTATTATCTAAATTTTTCGGTTTTATTTTTATGACGGAAAGAATAAGAACTATTCTTCGTCCAATTTATAAGTTTCAATTCTTAGACTCATTTACAGGTGTCGCCGTTGGCTTTACTGGAAACAATATTTTACCCTTTAGAATTGGGGAACTGTTAAAAACAAAGTTTTTCTCGCATAAATCTGGCGCAAGATTTAGTAAGTGTTTTCCTGTTCTAATATTTGAAAGATTGTTAGATGCAACCTGCCTTATGATTTTAGTATTCATTGCGGTCCCATATCTTGTAAATGCGAAATTTGACTTTATAGCCCTATCTCTTCTTTGCTCAGGCATTTCAGTTTTTTATATATGTCTAGTATTAGTAGCTAAGTCGCCGTCAAAAACAAAATCAATAGCAAATATAGTCATAAATAAATTTCCTGAAAAATTATCGTCCAGGCTAACCAGCACAATTCATTCTATTATAGATGCAATAAAAATGATCCATTCTCCAAGTAGACTGCTACTAGCATTGCTGCTTTCGCTCGGATACTGGTTAACTCAAATATTGTCTGTCTATATATGGCTGATCGCCTTCAACTTATCATTACCATGGTTTGCACCAATCGTTGTTCTTATTTTTGTTTCTCTTGGAAATTTTTTACCTTCAGCCCCCAGTAATATAGGCACATACCACTATTTTCTTGCTTTTGCTCTTAGTATGTTAGGTGTAAACAATGATACCGCCGTTTCAGTTGCTATAATTGGACATGCAATTTCAATATTTCCGTTTACAATTCTTTTTATTCCATTATGCTTACATTTTATATTATCTCACTATAAAAACATCGATGAAAAATAGGCTAGTACAACCAGATATGAGAGATTTTTTTGAAAAAATCTACCATGATAATGGATTGAGAATATCTAATAGACGTAGTCTTTTTAAAGATGTAAAGCAATATATTCTAAATAAATCACTAGTTCACAAAGAAAAGAAAATGTTAAATTCTTTCATAGGAAGAGCCCCTGATCTGATATTTATTGTTGGAGTTCCAAGATCGGGAAGCACGCTTCTCCATCAGCTTTTAGCTGAACATCTAGATATCGCCTATATATCAAATGCCTTGTCAAAATATTGGATGGCACCAAATTATGCAAAACAATTTCTTTTAGATAACCAATCGAAATCTAGCATTAGTGAATCTAGATTCTCCTCGAGTTATGGTAGAACTAGCGGTGAAAACTCTCCAAGTGAATTTGGATATTTTTGGCAATACTGGTTAAACCATAAAGACCATGATCAACTTTCAGAAAACGACTTAACCACAATTGATTGGCCAAACCTCTCAAAGACTCTAAATTATTTAGCCCATAATTTTGGTTCTCCTTTATTATTAAAAAATCTAAACTATATAAATTTTAAAATTTCCAGTATTTATGAAAAACTAGATGCAAAATTTATTCACATAACTCGTAATCCAGCAGATGTATGTAGCTCCATATACAATGCTCGTATTAGAGAGTATGGAAGTGATATTAATTGGTGGAGTATCCGTCCAAAATCGAAAAAAGAGTTATCAGAATTGTCTGCTTGGGAGCAGATATTTCATCAATATCTTATTTGTGAATATGAAATATATAGTCAACTTGAAAAACTTCCGCCAGAAAAGAAATTAACGTTGGATTATTCTCAAATTATTGAAGATCCCGAAGCTAGTTTAATTAGTATTTCTAAGAAATTTTCTATTAAATCTCAAATTCAATCAAACATTCTTAAAAAACAAATAGTCTCAAAGTCATCGAAAGGATGGATGAACAATAGTTTGGAACAGAAATTCGAACAACTTAGGCGAAAATATGAAAGTAGCTATCACACAACCTAATTTTTTACCATGGATAGGATATTTTGATTTACTTGATACCGTGGACTTATGGGTTTGTCTAGACGACGTGCAACTAACAAAGCGCTCTTTTGTCGTTAGAAACAGAGTAGTCGATAAGACGGGCAAGCCTAGCTGGCTATCCTTAAACGTGGCTAAGCAGTATCACCGCAAAAATATCAATGAAACCTTTATCCACGTAGACAGTAAGTGGAAAAACTCTATCGTTAACAAACTGTGCGCATACTATAGAAAAGCCCGATATTTCTCTCAATACTCAGATGGATTATTTAATCTACTCCCCGAAGGTGAATTTTTACTTTCAAAATATAACACCCAGATCATTAAATCTATTTGTCAAATATTAGGCATAAAAATCGAAGTTATTTATTCCTCTGAATTGAATTTGCCGCCTCACCATTCCCCTCAAGATAAAATTCTGTCTACAGCCAAACTAGTCGGGGCGAAATCCTACTATAACTTTAGAAATGGCGTACTCAGTGGACTTTATGCACCTTATCAGTTCAAAGAACAAGAAATTAAATTTTATATGCAGGACTATCAGCACCCCAAATATACACAATTTAAAGATTCTGCAAATTTCCACAGTTTTGCGTCAATTATAGATTTGCTTTTTCACGAAGGCCCAAGTTCTCTCGCTTTTCTTAAACAAGGTCGCAAATGGCTTGACATTAGTGACTGCACATCAATAGAAAGCCTACCAAGCTATATTTGATGTATGTTATGAACAATATCACATATCTAGTTGTTTTTTAAAATAAAAAGTGACAAATTGCAATTCGCATCTTATACTGAAATGATTGACGAAAAAGCTGATAATTGCCAGTTTTTGGCCTAAACTTTCATTTGCGTAAATTAATCCTTAAATAATATGGCTACTGCACAAACAAACGTTGTATTAAGCGGGCTTGCTCGCAGACTAATTTCTGATGGACTTCTGGAAGAAAATCTTGCAGTCGAAGCGGTTGTTGCAGCGCAAAAAACAAAAAAAAGTATAGTTCCATACCTTGTTGAAAATGCACTGGTTGACTCCGCATCAATAGCAAACGCTGCTTCCAATGAATTTGGAGTTCCATTGTTTGATTTCGATGCGATGGACGTAGAACAAATACCAGGCTCAGAAATCAGCGAAAAGCTAATCAGTAAACATCACGCGATTCCTTTATTTAAGCGAGGAAAGCGGCTTTATGTCGCGGTTTCAGATCCCACTAATTTAGTTGCTCTAGACGAGTTTAAGTTCCATTCCGGGCTTACAACTGAAGCTATATTAGTTGAAGAAGTAAAGCTAACTCGTGCAATAGAAAAGATAATTGAAGAAAAAGAAAGCGAAGAGTTAGGTGATTTTGATGATGCGGACCTAGAAAACCTGGATCTTGAGTCAGTTGATGATGACAAGCAGGAAGACGATGATGCATCAGGGGCTGATGATGCACCTATAGTAAGGTTCGTTAACAAAATTCTGCTAGATGCTATCAAGAAAGGAGCTTCAGATCTCCACTTTGAACCTTATGAGAAAAGATACCGTGTAAGATTCCGAGTTGATGGAATTTTGACAGAGGTTGCAGCCCCTCCGATTAATTTATCTACTAGAATTGCAGCTCGTTTAAAAGTAATGTCCAGGCTGGATATCTCTGAAAAGCGTCAACCCCAAGATGGGCGTATTAAACTGAAGCTTTCGAAGAATAAAGCAATAGACTTTCGTGTAAGTACTCTTCCTACACTTTTTGGCGAGAAAATCGTAATGCGTATTCTCGATCCCACCAGCGCGCAACTGGGAATTGATGTTCTTGGATATGAGCCGGAGCAAAAAGATCTATTTATGGAAGCAATCCATAAACCTCAGGGAATGGTTCTCGTTACAGGTCCGACTGGAAGCGGTAAAACCGTGTCACTCTATACAGCTGTCAATATTATAAATACACCTGAACGGAATATTTCAACAGCGGAAGACCCTGTAGAAATTAACCTGGAGGGCGTTAACCAGGTTAATGTCAATCCTAAAGCCGGCCTAACTTTTGCCTCGGCATTAAGGGCGTTTCTTCGCCAAGATCCAGATGTGGTTCTGGTTGGGGAAATTCGAGATCTGGAAACCGCAGAAATCGCAATAAAAGCAGCTCAAACAGGTCATTTAGTTTTATCTACACTGCATACTAATAGTGCACCAGAAACTCTAACTCGAATGGTTAATATGGGGGTAGCTCCATTTAACTTGGCTACCAGCGTCAATTTGGTGATAGCACAACGCCTAGCAAGAAGATTGTGCGAGAACTGTAAAACTGAAGTAGACTTACCCAAAGAAGTACTTAAGGATGCTGGATTTAAAGAAGAAGAAATAGGGAAATTTAAAATATTTGAACCAGTTGGTTGTGATAGTTGTACAAACGGTTATAAAGGAAGAGTCGGCGTCTATCAAGTAATGAAGATGTCGGAAGAGATGGGTAGAATAATCATGGAAGGCGGCAATGCTATTGATATTGGCGATCAGGCAGCGAAGGAAGGCGTAAATGACTTACACCGTTCGGCCCTTCAAAAAGTAATGCAAGGAGTAACTTCTTTAGAAGAAGTTAGCCGCGTTACACAACATTAAAGCTCTGGATAAGATTAATAGGACAGACTAATGGCTGTTAAAGCGATTAACAAGAATGCAAAAGCGGCGAAAAAAAGTACAAAAGCAGCTAAGGCCCCCAAACAAAATCAATATGGCTGGGAAGGCGCTGATAAAAAGGGTCAAAAAGTCAAGGGTGAAATGTACGCGGAGACACCTGCTCTTGTCAAAGCCCATCTAAGAAAACAAGGAATAAGCCCGATTAAGGTGCAGAAAAAAGCGGCACCGCTTTTTGGCGGAGGTAAAGGAAAGCCTGTAGAGCCTAAGGATATTGCAATGTTTTCGAGACAAATTGCGACGATGATGAAGGCAGGTGTTCCACTCGTCCAATCTTTTGATATCATAGGGAAAGGGAATGAAAAAGCTTCAGTTGAAAATTTACTGCTGAGCGTCAAAGCAGACATTGAAGCAGGTAATACAATGGCTGACTCTTTGAGAAAGCACCCTAAAGAATTTGATGATCTATTTTGTGACTTGGTTGAAGCAGGTGAACAATCTGGTGCTTTAGAAAATATGTTGGATCGAATAGCCACCTACAAAGAAAAAACTGAAGCGTTAAAATCAAAAATCAAAAAGGCTCTAACTTATCCTGTTGCTGTAGTAGTTGTTGCAGTAGTTGTTACAGCAATTCTT
Source organism: Aliikangiella sp. G2MR2-5 (assembly GCF_015687155.1). Taxonomy (GTDB): domain Bacteria; phylum Pseudomonadota; class Gammaproteobacteria; order Enterobacterales; family Kangiellaceae; genus Aliikangiella. The sequence continues at coordinate 1,796,494 of NZ_JADPQF010000001.1, forward strand.
CTTGTCAAAGTGGTTCCCCAATTTAGAGATATTTTTCAGGGATTCGGAGCAGATTTACCAGCATTCACACTTTTTGTGATTGGCATATCGGACTTCATGGTAGCTAACTGGTTCTATATGCTAGCGACCACTGTCGTTGCAGTTGTAGCCTATTCAAGGCTTTTGCAAAACTCAAAAGATGCCAGAGATCGACAAGATAAAGTACTTCTAAAATTTCCTGTAATTGGAGAACTGCTTCATAAAGCAGCAGTAGCCAAATTTGCGCGTACTCTCTCCACAACATTTGCGGCAGGGGTACCTTTGGTAGAAGCTCTCGAATCTGCAGCTGGCGCGTCAGGTAATGCATTATATCGTGATGCAATATTGAAAATTAAGGACGAAGTAACTACTGGTATGCAAATGAATCTTGCCATGCAATCATCTGGCGTGTTCCCTAATATGGTAGTTCAGATGGTTGCTATAGGCGAAGAGTCTGGCTCAATCGATGCAATGCTTTCCAAAATCGCTGACATTTATGAACAGGAAGTAGATGATGCCGTCGATGGCTTAAGTGCCCTGTTAGAACCCTTAATAATGTCTGTCCTCGGTGTATTGGTTGGTGGCCTTATCATTGCGATGTATCTACCAATATTCCAAATGGGTCAAGTTGTCTAATGCTTCTTAAGGCCTTTCAATCTGGGAAGGCCGAATCTCTTAGTTAAGGTTTCATCTAGTGTTTGAAGATGTTTTTCTGTTCTTCCAAAATAATCACTCAGCATTAATTATTGCTGTTGCTATTTTTGGCCTCATGCTTGGTTCTTTCTTGAACGTTGTGATTTATCGATATCCGGTTATGCTCTACAGAGAGTGGGAAAGCATGGCAAAAGATGTTCTTAGTGAACGTGGTTTCACTATTTCGCCAGAGAAGTCTCCAATAGATAAAGATCCTGAAACTTATACAATTGTTACCCCTCGTTCATCTTGTCGCAATTGCGGACATAAAATTACAGCATTGGAGAATATTCCTGTATTAAGCTATTTAGCTTTAGGAGGAAAGTGCCGTGGTTGCAAAACGCCTATATCGATTCGATATCCAATGATAGAAGCCTTAACTGGTGCTATTTTTGGCTTATGCGCCTGGAAATTTGGATATGGATTGGAGCTATTAGTTTCGCTTATCATCTCAGCATACTTTGTCTCTATGAGTATGATCGATATTGATCACCAAATTCTCCCCGACAATATGACCCTTCCCCTTGTATGGCTGGCACTTATTGCGGGACTCGATGATCTTTTTATTCCTCTTGAGCAAGCAGTTATTGGAGCTATTTCTGGCTATTTAGCTCTTTGGACAGTCTATTGGCTTTTTAAATTGCTTACTGGAAAAGAAGGCATGGGTCACGGAGATTTTAAGTTACTCGCAGCCATAGGAGCTCTAGTCGGCTGGCAAAAATTAGGTTTAGTCATCATTCTCTCCGCTGGCGCAGGAGCATTGATTGGAGGAGGAATGATGATTTTACAGAACAAAAGCTCGCAGACGAAAATTCCTTTTGGCCCCTACCTGGCTATTGCGGGATGGATTACTCTTCTATGGGGAGACTATTTGCTTGATCAGTATCTGCAGTTTGCAGGTCTTAAGTAATGCTTCCCTTAAAAATAGGCCTAACCGGAGGAATAGCTTCCGGTAAGTCAAAAGTATGTTCACTTTTTTCCAGTTATGGCATTGATGTTATCGATGCTGATAAAATTGCGCGCGAGCTGTTTAGAGATGGCTCTCCCCTGCTACAAGATCTACGGGAAAAGTTTGGTGACGAAATATTCACTGAGCGAGGAGTACTCGATAGACGAAAGCTCAGAAATATTGTTTTTAGTGACAAAGATGCTCTTCAGTGGCTGAATAACTTTACTCACCCGAAAGTCGCACAAGAAATGCACAAGCAATTTGAATCAAGCAACAGTGCTTATGTCGTCTTCGATATTCCATTGTTAATAAATAAAGTAGGGAGAGTTCCTTCTCACCTTAAGCCTTTCATTGATCGAGTTCTCGTAATCGATATTGATGAATCAAGACAAATCGAGCGGTTAGTTGAACGAGACAAAATTTCTGTTGAACAGGCTAAGAAAGTTTTGTTAAATCAATCAACAACCAAGCAAAAACTGGCACTAGCTGATGATATAATTGATAATAACAGTGACATCTCTGCACTTTCTACTCAAGTAGAGAAACTCCATCAAAGATACCTGAATTTGGCTCAAACAATCAAAAATTGAGCTACAATTAACCTGATATTCCCGATTGAACACTTTGCAAAGACATGGAGCGTTTGTGATACAAGAAACTAAACAATCACAAAATACCCCTGTAATTTTTGAGTATCCGCTGCGTGAGCAGATCAGGAGCTTTCTAAGACTCGAATCTCTTTTTAGTTTATTCGAGCGTAGTCGAATTGCTGTGCATCCGGACAATCACCTGCACGCTTTAAAGCTTCTTTTTGAAATTCTTGAAATTCTTGAACGAGGAGATACTCGCTCTGAATTAATTAAAGAGCTTTCCCGGTTATCACTTTTATTCAGCAATCTTAAGGAGAACCCCAATGTTGACTCATCAAAGTTAACTAATTTTCTGGGACAAATAAAACAGCTGCATCAATGGGTATTAAATTATGAAGGAAAGTTTGGAGACAAATTAAGAAAAGATCCTCTTATTGAAACAGTAAAATACCGCGCGAGCATTCCCGGAGGCACTTGTCAATTTGACTGTCCTGATTTATTTCTTTTCTTGAATCAATCTTCTCAAGTGCGACAACAACAGCTAAAAAACTGGATAGATGATATTCAAGGAGTGAAAACGAGTATAGAGGTTATCCTAAGAATTACAAGAGACAATGGATGCTGGGAAGATCGCACGGCTCCACTTGGTAGTTTTATGCTAGAGACCTCTGAAGTTACCTTCCAGCTATTAAGAGTTCGCCTTTCAACTGAAAGTCAATTATTTCCAGAATTTAGCTGTGGAAAACATCGGAGCAATATTCACTTTATGCGTTTCAATGAATTTCACAAAAAGATTGCAATCCAGTATCCCGTTGAGTTTGAATTGGCCTGTTGTCAGTAAACTCGGGAACAAATTAAAAAGGGCTGTTTTTTCTAAAACAGCCCCTAAATTCGATACCCTGCTAAAGATATTTTTTCTACGCTTTCCCTTTTTTCCTGCGGATAAAGAGTAATCCAGCGATACCACCTAGCCACATTCCTAAACTGCCGCCACCTTCTGCGACAACCACGACTTCAACATCATCATCGTAGTCATAGGACTCTATTGGCAACCCTTTTAGTGCAGAAAACTCGTAACCAGCATAGGTAATTTCTTCGTTAGAATATGCGTCCATAATTCTAATTTCGACATCATACCAATCGCCATAAATATTTGACACAAAGCTCAAGTCCAGTATTTCGGTCTGATTTCCCAATACAAAGTCTACATGCGATACATTGATTCTTTCGTTATTGTGAGTATCAATCAAATCAATTAAAACATAAACGTTTCTTCCCACATCTAGCGTTTCAATATCATACTCGAGTCTAAGTTCGGTATAGAAACCATCATGATCATAATCATCTGACAAAACGGAGCTGACATAGGTAATTAAAGTTTCACCATCATAACGAGGACTCTCAAGTGGCACTCTATAGAGATCGCTATCGTCAGTATTATCAATGGTTGCTACCAGACCACTGTAACCAGATTCATACAAATCAATCAGAATATCGTAGTCGTTGGTAGCGAATCTTTGAGGGACAACAAAACTAACGCTATATGGGTCTGTATCATCTTCATATATTGAAAAATCATTCGTTGTGTATAGGTACTCCCACTCTCCTCCAGGCATGGCAATATAAATATCGGCATTTACAATGGCTGATCCTGTAGACACATCCGCATCAAAAGTCACAGTAAACTCACTGTGGAAACCATCGTAGTCTCCATCATAGTCCAGCGTAACCCAGGCGTCATATATTGAAAAATAGCCAGCTCGCTGCGATGAGTTCAACTTTTCTGGTCTATAAATAATCTCTGAAGATTTCTCTGACTTTGCAGTAGCCCTGTGAGAATCACTGACTTTTTCCTTGGTACTCCTGACAACCGAGACACTTCCTGAAGGCAGTGATTTAGCAGTCATTGCTGCTCTCTCAGACTTTACCTGAACACCTGTACCGCCCGCTTTTGCACTCACGCGCTCACTCGCCCATAAAGGCAAACTTCCAAAACATACAAATAACGAAATTAATAGTAATTTTTTCATAGCCTCACCTTGCTATCTGTCCCCTGATATATACATGACTCTATTAAACAACAGCTTAAATGAATTATTCCTGAACCAAAGAAAACTGAGAATTTACAGGTTGTAAGTGATAATATGCTGAGCAAATAACGATAAACCCAATCTGGAGGAACAATGAAACTGAAGCTAATTAGCTACCTGGTTATGGGCATCACAATTTCTGCATGTGGACAAAAAGAGGTAGAACTCCCCAAAGAAGAAAAGCGAGCAACGGCTGAATCCACAATAGAAAAGAAGGAAATGGCAATTGCGGAGCAAGCCCTCGCTAACCCTCGCTTCGATATTTACGAAACAGTTAAGCTGACAAGCGATCTTAGTCACCTTAGCGACAATCAAAAAGCCATGCTATCCAAGCTAATCGACGCATCCAAAATAATGGATGATTTATTTTGGAAACAGTCTTTTGGCGACAAAAAAGCATTTTTAAGTGCAATAGATGATCCCAAGGCGCGTAAATTTGCTGACATCAATTATGGCCCCTGGGATAGACTGGACGGCGACAAACCATTTTTGGCCTCGTTTGAGGAAAAGCCACTAGGCGCACAATTCTATCCGTCAGATATGACCAAGCAAGAGTTTGAATCGCTGGAATTGCAAGGCAAAGCCGGTCTATATTCAGTTATCAAGCGCAAACAGCAGGGAGAACTTTATATCGTCCCTTTCCATCAGGAATATAAGGCAGAGCTTCAAGAGGCTGCGAGATTACTGATTGAAGCATCTGAACTTGCAGTCAATAAGGAATTTGCTAACTACTTGAAAATGAGAGCAGATGCGTTAATTACCGATAACTTCCAACCTAGCGACTTTGCCTGGATGGACATGAAGACCAATCCTGTTGATCTGGTTATAGGACCTATTGAAACCTATGAAGATCTCCTGTTTGGCTATCGTGCGTCATATGAAGCCTATGTATTGATAAAAGATCTGGCCTGGAGCGAAAAGCTTGCCAAATACGCAGCTTTTCTGCCGGAATTGCAAAAAGGCTTACCGGTTGAAGCAAAGTATAAACAGGAAACTCCTGGTACGGACTCCGACTTAAATGCTTATGATGTCATTTACTATGCAGGGCATAGCAATGCTGGTTCCAAAACCATTGCCATTAATTTGCCAAATGATGAAGAAGTTCAACTCAAAAAAGGGACTCGTCGTCTGCAATTAAAGAATGCAATGAAAGCAAAATTCGACAAGATTTTAGTGCCAATTTCAAAACAACTAATCGCAGAAGAACAACAGCAATTCATTACCTTTGATGCTTTCTTCGGCAATACCATGTTCCATGAAGTCGCTCATGGACTCGGAATCAAAAATACAATTAATGATAAAGGCGCTGTTCGTACAGCACTTAAGGAAACGGCATCAGCTTTAGAAGAAGGCAAAGCGGACATTCTTGGACTTTATATGGTGAAATCACTTTTTGAAAAAGGCGAAATTACCGAAGGTAAACTAATGGACAATTACGTCACATTTCTTGCCGGAATTTTCCGCTCAGTAAGATTTGGAGCCTCTTCTGCACACGGAAAAGCCAACATGGTCAGGTTTAACTTTTTTAAAGAAAAAGGAGCCTTTAAGGTCGATCCCGCCACCGGTCGATATAGTGTTGACTTTGAAAAAATGACCGTCGCAATGAATGACCTCACAAACCTGCTGTTAACGCTGCAAGGGAATGGCGATTACGAAGGAGCCAAAAAACTATTGGAAACTAAAGGCGTAATAACCGCAGACTTACAGGCTGAACTTGATAAATTAACCGAAGCGAATATTCCTGTCGACATTATTTTCGAACAAGGAAAAGCCGTTTTGGGTCTTCCTCAATAGTTTTCGGCAGTATGGCTGTTCAGAAATTATACTTACAACTTAGTGCACAGCCTTAATGCTATTGGTTCAACGGAAAGGAGCTGTATTTAAAACTAGCTCCTTTCCCGCTAAAACAACCGATAGTCTATTCTTCATTTAATCTTTTGTTTAGTTGATACACAACCATAAACCAGGCTAAGCCTACAGCCATTTTCTTATCGTCATCGACCGAGACCAATTCGTCACGCCATTGATTAGCTTCAATAATATCTTCTCGATATTTCTCAAACACATCTGATACCAGACTATCATCCTGACAATCAATCGGTAACCATTTATTTTCAAAAACAAAACCGACAGCATCGCCTTCCATTGGAAACTCCTTTACCAGATCTCGAGCCAAAATTTGCCTGACAAATTGAGCAAATCCGGTTCTCAATAGATCTATTTCGTCCGGCGTTGAAGACTCTTCTTCATGTACCTTGTTAATTTCACTTCCATATTTTGATTCCATTTCACGTATCAACAAAAGATCGTCTTCACTAAGAAGCTCTACTTTCCCATCAACCTTTTTTAACTTTTCAGCTAAATCATTAAAAATTAATTTATCTTCATCTGATAACTTGGCTATCATCTGGCCTAACATATTATTCATAGTGTTCTACTTAAAATATTGTAAATTAAAAGGTGTAATTCGAGGTGTTAATAGTAATACGGGGCTTATATTTTCAGACCTTTTTCGGCATATTCCTGAATATCGATGCCAAAGGCCATATTTTCGTATGCTTTCTTAATTTTATAAGGATTAGACTCTGCATCCAAATCAAGCTTTGACATGTCAACAACTCTTTCATTACAAGGTTGCTTGTATTCATCCATTACGATGAGTACTTTGGGTCTAAGTTTGTGCTTCTGGTTTGTTTTGATCACTATACCCACCTGACCATTGTCCATTTCGACAATACAACCTGGAGGAAATATACTTCGCCACTGAATAAACCTCAGGACAAGACTTTCGTCAAAGTGGCTTCCTTTGCCTGCCATAAGCACCTTATAAGCATCCATTACCGCCATCCCCTTTCTGTAACTTTGGTGGCTGGTAAGTGACTCAAAGACTTCAACGATAGAAACAATTCTCACTACATCACTTATCTGGGAGTCTTTAAGCCCTCTAGGATACCCTTGCCCATTTAGCCTTTCATGATGAGATAAGGCCACATCCACACAAGATTGAGTCAAGCCTTTTTTAGAAGCCAAAATGTCAAAGCCGTATTGAGTATGCTTACTCACTTCGACTCTCTCATTCTCATTGAGTCGGCCCTTTTTGTTGACAATATTAGAAGGTACTCGAACCTGACCAATATCATGCAGCATCGCAGCCATTCCGATATCTTCTAACTGAAATTCATCGAATCCCAAAGATTGTGCAAATCCGATCGCCAAGATGCTAACATTTAAGCTGTGCGCAGCAATATCTTCATGCGTTCGGCCCAACATTGTCATCATGAGCATAGCTTCACTATTCTCAAGAATCGCTTTCACATTTTCCTTAACTGAGTCACGAACGGCACTCACTTCAAAGTCCTGTCCGAGAGCTATCTTGTCCAGTACAGTCTTAAAAAGCTTGGTAGACTTTCTCCTCGTCGCCAAGGCAGGTTTTAATCTTTTTCGAAGGTTGTAGTGACCGCCTTCTAGATTGACAGAACTTTCTAACTTCTTTTTGTAACTCTTCGATGGTGAAGTCAATAGTTTGTAACGTTTGAATTCTTCATCGCTTCGAAAATCAACATAGACGTAGTCGCAAACACTGCGAACCGCATCGAGATCAGCAGTTGTTTCTATCTTGAAACCTTGTAGCAAAAAACTGGTTTCTTCCCAAGGCCTATCCAGCTCTGCCACAAACATCCCGGGAACAAGATCTTCACATTGAACTTTAACTCGTTTTAAATGCTGCATTGCTCATCCCGATTCCATTTCATCAGAGCTCGAATAATATTTTCCATTAATGGTTTTACTTTCAAAATTTTGATGCGACGTATTCCTTAAGGTTGTTAAATAAAGCTCTCAATTCAACCTGTACCTGTTTCGCTCTTTCATCATTATAGCTTAATTCATCCTCATTCATATAGGTTGCCTGAGAAAGCTCCAGTTGAAGACTTTCCATATTATCGTCAGGTACACCATATTCGCGAGTAATGTATCCTCCCTTAAAGCGCTGATTAAATACTTTGCTGTACGCTTCTGGTTGCCAGTCATTAATCCTTTTATGCAGATTATGAGACGTTGACTTTCCACTATTATCACCAAAATTGAAGTCGGGCAAAACGCCATCAAAAAAACGAGGCACCTCTGACTTAATTGAATGAGCTTCGAAAAGTAATACTCGACCATGCCTTTCTTTCAGGCGAACAAGCTCGGCTTTTAGCGCGTTATGGTATGGCCGCCAGAATTGTTCAACTCTTGCCTCTATATCCTCAGCAGTCGGCTCATTTCCGGGTAAATAGATTGGGGTTTTGTCGAATTGAGAAGTTGGACATAACCCTGTTGTATCCGCTCCGGGGTACAGGTTTTCATCATCCTCAGATCGGTTTAAATCGATAACATAGCGTGAAAATATTGGCTCAATGATACTGAGCTCCATTTCAGTACAAAAGTTATACAACTTATCAAGAAACCAGTCAGTATCTTTCGACATTTTTGCCGATTCGGTCATCTTATTACTAATAGACTCTGGAATAAGACTGCCGTTATGTGGCATAGACACTAAAATAGGGAACTTCCCCCTAGAAAGCTTATAAACATCAATCATTTATAACATCCTTTTGCGTATATCAAATACTAACGCGATTTAACAGAGGATAAAATCAAATTTATTTTATCTCTCTGTCAGAGAAAAAACAACTTGTATATACAAGTTTAAATATGCATAATCTATAACCTTTAGGCTAGGCTATTATTCAGCCCAATTTAAAACCATATATATAAAACTTTAGAGAAAAGCATTTTGGCAAAGTCAGAAAGTCTCTACTTAAAAGTAAAAACATACATTCTCGACGGAATCAGACAAGGCAGCTGGACAGCGGGAGAAAGAGTACCATCCGAAAACGAACTTTGCGATCTTTGCAAAGTTAGCCGTATGACCGCCAGACGAGCACTTCAGGAGCTTTTAAACGAAGGAACCCTGGTTCGCATAAAAGGTAAAGGAAGTTTTGTTGCTGAAGAGAAACAACAGTCTTCCCTGATACAAATTCGAAGTATTGCAGCAGAAATAAAAGAGCAAGGATTTGACCACCACGCGGAATTGATTATTTGTCAGAAACAGTCCGCCAACGCTGCCATAGCAAAGGCGCTCGAAGTGGAAAACGGTTGTGGGGTCGGACATAGTCAGATTCTCCACTTTCAGGACGACCATCCAATCCAGCTTGAACTGCGCTGGGTAAATTTACAGGCAGTTCCGGAATACTGTGAACAAGACTTTGTACTTGAAACACCGAGCGAATACTTGAGCAGTATCGCGCCGGTAACTGAAGCAGAGCATCTGGTAGAAGCCATTATTGGTAGCATGCGAGTTCGCTCATTGCTTAAAGTAAGTGAAGACGAAGCCATTTTGTCGTTGGAAAGAAAAACCTGGTGTCACGACCAATTGATTAGCTATGCCAAGCTATATCACCCTGGAAACAGATACCGATTAGGAAGCAAATTTAAGACAGGCTAGCTTAATTGCAAGCGAAGGTTTTATAGAAAATCGTCAGTTTAAGATAGCTGAATATTCATCAATGTAAGAATGAGGAAAGCAACAATGACATTTAGATACGGTGTTGACCATCTAAATCTCGATATTGTCAATGGTATTGCCAATGGCAGCATCAAAGCAAAGCTTTGCGAACAGGCTCTAAAACAAATCAATAGGAGCCGGCAGAATGTTGAGGTTATGGCAAACTCAGACAAGGCCATCTACGGTATCAATACTGGTTTCGGTCCTCTCTGTGATACCCAGATTTCACCACAAGAAACTCATCTGCTTCAGAAAAACTTGTTGATAACACATGCTGTTGGGGTTGGTGAACCAATCGCTAAAAGTATTTCAAAATTAATGCTGATCACTAAAGTGCATGCCTTAAGCCAGGGTTTTTCCGGCATTCGTCTTGAGGTTGTCGAGAGAATGTTAAAATTCATAGAGCTTGACCTCATACCAGTTGTGCCTGAACAAGGCTCAGTGGGCGCATCAGGTGATTTAGCACCGCTATCTCATTTATTCCTTCCCTTGATTGGTGAGGGCGAATTTTGGCAAGGCCATGAACGAAAGCCAGCCACTAACGTATTAAAAGAGCACAATTTACAACCAATGGAACTGCATGCCAAAGAGGGCCTCGCTCTCATCAACGGCACTCAGTTTATACTGGCGCATGCAATTACGGCGCTAACCAAAATGAACTACTTGCTGGACCTGGCAGACCTGGCCGGAGCTATGAGTATTGAAGGTATGCAAGGTAGCGGTTCGCCATTCAGAGCGGAACTCCACGAAACTCGCCCGTTTGCGGGGAATATTAAGGTCGCCACACGCATGCGGGAGTTCTTTAAAGACTCTCAAAATATGGCCGCACACACCGATTGCGACCGTGTCCAGGACCCCTACTCTTTACGATGTATTCCACAGGTCCACGGGGCGTCACGAAATGCTTTTGAACACTTAAAGGAACTGGCGGAAATCGAAATGAATTCGGTTACCGATAATCCGATCGTAATCAGTAATGAAGAGGCAATTTCAGGCGGTAGCTTCCACGGCCAACCATTAGCTATGGTGCTTGACTATGCGTCGATCGCGGCGGCAGAACTAGGCAATATATCTGATCGTCGCTGTTACCTCTTATTGGAAGGACTACACGGTTTGCCTAGACTGTTGACCACTGCGGGTGGACTCAACTCTGGATTGATGATTCCACAATACGCTACTGCAGCGCTAGTAACCGAAAATAAGTCACTTTGCTTCCCACCATCGGCTGACAGTGTTCCAACCTCAATGGGTCAGGAAGACCATGTATCAATGGGTAGTATTTCGGGAAGAAAATTAAATCAAATTCTTGGTAATCTGGAAAAGATATTTGCTATTGAGCTGATGTATGCAGCTCAGGCAATTGATTTCAGGCGCCCTAATACCTGCTCAGACATTATTGAACAGAACTTTAACTTGATTAGAAGTAAAGTAGCAAAACTGGAAGAAGATCGTCTTTTAAAACCAGACATCGACGCAATGGTTGAATTAGTTAAAGCACAAGCTTTCAATGTTAACCCCGATAAAGCCAGCTCAAGAAAATAGGGAGAGATAAATGAATTTCCATCAACAAGTTAAGCAAGGTATCCCTGACGAGCTACCGCCAGCCAGGCCATATCCAGCGGATGCCAACCGTGCGCCTAAGCGAAAAGACATTCTGTCCAGCGAAGAAAAACAGCTCGCTGTAAGAAACGCACTGCGCTATTTTCCGGAAAAGTGGCATCAGGAACTCGCGCAAGAATTTGCCCGGGAGCTAAAGGATTTCGGTCGTATCTATATGTACCGTTTTAAGCCGAACTATAACTTGAAAGCCCGTTCGATAGACGACTATCCCGCCAAATGTGAACAGGCAGCCGCGATTATGCTGATGATTGATAACAACCTTGATCCGGCTGTTGCTCAACATCCGGAGGAGCTAATCACCTATGGCGGAAACGGCGCAGTATTCCAGAACTGGGCACAATATCTGTTGACCATGAAGTATCTGAGCGAAATGGAAAGTGATCAGACATTGCATCTTTATTCAGGACATCCAATGGGTCTGTTCCCTTCTTCTGAAGATGCTCCTCGCGTAGTGGTTACCAACGGCATGATGATTCCGAATTACTCCAAACCAGACGACTGGGAAAGATTCAATGCTCTTGGTGTTACCCAGTACGGGCAAATGACTGCGGGCTCTTTTATGTACATAGGCCCTCAGGGTATCGTTCATGGAACCACCATTACGGTAATGAATGCATTTCGAAAAGTTTTGGAGAAGGGCCAAAGTCCAAAAGGCAAAATATTCCTGACCGCAGGTCTCGGCGGCATGAGTGGTGCTCAGCCCAAAGCAGGTAACATCGCCAACTGTATCACTGTATGTGCTGAAGTTAACCCAAAGGCCGCAACTAAACGTCATCAGCAGGGCTGGGTCGATGAATTGATTGACGATATGGAGCAGTTGATTACACGCGTTAGAGAGGCACAGGCGAATGAAGAAGTGGTATCCATCGCATTTATCGGTAACGTGGTCGACGTATGGGAAACTTTCTATGAAAAAGAAATTTTCGTCCACCTGGGATCTGATCAAACTTCATTACACAACCCCTGGTCAGGCGGTTACTACCCGGTCGACATCAGCTATGAAGAATCGAACCGACTGATTCGTGAAGAGCCCGAAGTATTTAAAGTCAAAGTTCAGGAGTCTCTCAGACGCCACGCAGCTGCCGTTAATAGGCATACCGCAAGGGGTACTTACTTCTTCGACTACGGCAATGCCTTCTTGCTGGAAGCATCTCGCGCAGGTGGCGATGTGATGGCAGAAAATGGAGTCGACTTTAAGTATCCTTCTTATGTGCAGGATATTCTCGGCCCTATGTGTTTCGACTATGGCTTTGGTCCCTTCCGCTGGGTATGTACATCCGGTAACCCGGAAGATCTTGATAAGACAGACGCTATTGCCGCACAAGTCTTGAATAAAATCATGACCGAATCACCTGAAGAAATTCAACAGCAAATGCAGGACAATATAACCTGGATTAATGACGCTAAACAAAACAAGCTGGTGGTTGGCTCGCAAGCGCGAATTCTTTATGCCGATGCTCAAGGCAGAATGGAAATCGCAAAAGCGTTTAACGATGCAATTAAACGTGGAGAAATTGGGCCTGTGGTTTTAGGAAGAGATCATCACGATGTAAGTGGCACCGACTCTCCTTTTCGCGAAACTTCGAATATATATGATGGTAGCCGCTTCACTGCCGATATGGCAATCCACAACGTTATCGGTGACAGCTTCCGGGGCGCTACCTGGGTTTCTATTCACAATGGAGGTGGCGTTGGCTGGGGCGAAGTTATCAATGGTGGTTTTGGTATGTTGCTCGATGGTAGTGAAAACGCTGAGCGCCGTCTCAAGTCCATGCTGTTGTTTGACGTTAACAATGGTATAGCTCGACGTAGCTGGGCACGAAATGAAGAAGCCAATTTTGCGATTAAACGCGAAATGGAAAGAACGCCTAGGCTCAAAGTGACTTTGGCTAATCTGGTAGACGATAACATATTAGAAAACCTGACATTCTAATACTTTACCAAAAGAAACAAAGGGCGATAAAGGCCCTTTGTTGCTTAACCTAAAACAGATCAATTCGTATAAAGCGGCTCATTTTGATCTCTCAAGTTATAACGAGATGTCATTACTTCTCCGTAAGCGCCAGCACTGCGTAGTGCGATTAAATCTCCCCTTTTAGTCTCAGGCAACTTAACCGCTTTACCAAAACAATCTGTAGATTCACAAATGGGTCCTACTACATCGTAAACAGCTTCTTCTCCGCTTGATGTAAGATTATCTATTTGATGATAGCTCTGATAAAGTGCGGGTCTCATTAGCTCTGTCATGCCTGCATCAACAATTGCAAAACTGGTATTCAAGCCTTTTTTTATAAATACAACTCTTGAAATCAAACTACCGCACTGGCCAACAATCGATCTTCCTAACTCGAAATGTACTTTCTGATTCGCTTTTCTCTCTAAAAACTCTGAGAAAATCGTAAAATAGGTTTTAAAATCTGGTATTGAATTCTTGTCGGGAGAATTGTAGTCGATCCCCAGGCCTCCCCCCAGATTAAGGTGTTCAATTTGAACACCGTTGTCAGCAAACCAGTTTTGAATTTCGTTGACTCTCAAACAAAGCCCTTTAAATACTTTCATATCAGTTATTTGTGAACCGATGTGAAAGTGTAATCCGGTGAGTTTTACATTAGAAAACTCAGGTAGTCTCAAAATAAATTCAGGTAAGTCGATCTGGTTAATCCCGAATTTGTTTTCATCCAGTCCGGTAGTAATGTACTTATGAGTTTTGGCATCTACATTCGGATTTATCCGAAGGGCTATCTCCGCAACTTTGTCTTGAGCCAATGCCAGTTGATTCAACACTTCAACTTCCTGAATTGACTCGCAATTAAATGCTTTGATATTTAACTCAAGTGCCAGATTAATTTCTTTATCGGTTTTGCCGACCCCGGCAAACAAAATACTGTCAACCGGAAAGCCCATTTCAGCCGCCAATTTAACTTCATTCCCGCTAACACAATCTGCACCAAACCCAGCGTCTCTAAGCTCCTGAAGAATCCTTTCATTGCTGTTAGCTTTTACCGCATAATGAATATCAAAATCGAACTGCTTTGCTAAACTTTTTACACTATCGATAGTTCCTTTTAAAAGCGTTAAATCATAGTGGTAAAAAGGTGTTTCTCTCTGTTGAAACAACTCAACTGCACTGTTGCTAATCATGAGAACACCCCTTCATGAAGAGCTTTTAACGCTTCGACCTTGAGCTCTTCCGATACTAGCAAGGTTATGTTATGGGCACTACCACCATAAGAAATCATTCTTAGCGGGATATTCCGTAAAGAGCTAATCACTCTAGCCGCTACCCCCGAGCTCTCCACTAAAAACTCTCCGACAACACAGATAATTGATAGATTTCTATCAACTTCCACTTGCCCAAACTCATTTAGCGTTTTAACAATTGGCTCCAAGTAGGTAGTATCATCAATGGTCACAGAGACCGCTACTTCGGAGGTTGTGATTACATCAATAGATGTATGGTAAAGTTCGAAAACTTCAAACACCCTGCGCAAAAAGCCTGGTGCCTGTAACATTTCAGAAGATCGGATTTTTATCGCTGTAATTCCGCTTTTTGCAGCAACAGCTTTAATTTGAGAACTAACTGACTGGTGAGAAATCAAAGTTCCAACGGCTTCAGGCTCTAAAGTGTTCAATAATCTTACCGGGATATTCTTTTTTCTAGCCGGCTTAATACTACTTGGATGTAAGATTTTAGCGCCAAAATAAGCCAGCTCAGCAGCCTCATCAAAGGACAATTCTCGAATTGGATGTGTATTTTCAATATATCGAGGATCGTTATTATGCATACCATCGATATCCGTCCAGATCTGAACTTCCTCGCAGTCGATTGCAGCAGCAAATAATGATGCTGAATAATCACTTCCTCCACGCTTAAGGTTTGAAATCTCACCGAAAGCATTTCGACAAATAAAACCTTGAGCGACAAATATTTCGACATCAGGAGTTTCAGAAATTAACTGACTGAGTTTTTCGGAAAGATACTTCTCATCCGGTGCGCTGTCTCTGCTCAATCTCAAAAAATCTAGCGATGATAACAACCGTGAAGACTTGCCTTGCTCTTGTAGCAACAGTTGAAACAACTCAGTTGAAATAATCTCGCCTTTTGCCAGGACGTGAAATTCTGTTGAAGGCGTTGCTGGCGATAGCGCTAACTCATTAATGTCATTTAGTTGCGATTCAACGAATGATTCAGCGAGCTCCTTATTTTCACTGTCGTTGTAAAGCGCTTCGATATAGCGCTTATAATGATTACGAAGCACATCTACAACTTCGTATGCTTTTGTCGATTCAGCGTGTTTAATAAATTCGGCTATCTTAACCAGCGAATCAGTTGTTCCTGCAACTGCCGATAGAACAACAAGAACTCTTCCTTGTTGGGAAACAATATTAGATACGTTATTCATTCGCGAAGCATCGCCTAACGACGTACCGCCAAACTTTAAAACTTTCATTTCAATATCCTGACTTATTCGTTTGACTACTCGCCACTTACTAGCAACTCTGCTATTTGCACCGCATTTAACGCTGCACCTTTCCATAGCTGGTCGGCAACACACCAAAGAGCTAAACCATTATCGCAGGAAATATCTTCGCGAATTCTTCCCACATAAGTTTTCATAGTTTCGCTTACTTCTATCGGTGTCGGATATCCGCCATTTTCACGACTATCTATGACCTCCAGGTCTTGTGCGGCATCGAAAAGTTCACGAGCTTTAGCTTCACCTACGAATGATTCGGTTTCGATATTGATTGCTTCAGAATGAGCTCTTATAACAGGGACTCTGACGCAGTTAGCGCTGATCTTAATTTGATCGTCACCCATAATTTTCCAGGTCTCATTAACCATTTTCATCTCTTCTTTGGTATAACCATTTTCCTGGAAAACATCGATATGCGGAATGACATTAAACGCGATCTGCTTGGTGAACTGCTCCACCTTGACTGTGGAGCCATCTAATACAGCTTTTAATTGTTCGTTTAATTCATTTATTGCATCTTGTCCGGCTCCGGAAACAGCCTGATAAGTAGATACAACTATACGCTTGATACGAGAATACTGATGTATAGGGTTAAGTGCCACGACCATTTGGATGGTTGAACAATTTGGATTTGCAATGATTCCCTTGTGACTAAAAGCGTCTTTTGGATTTACTTCAGGGACAACCAGAGGTACGTTATCGTCTAACCTGAATGCGCTACTATTGTCGATGACAACAGCTCCGGCTTGCGCTGCTTTTGGCGCAAACTCCTTTGCATGATCGCCAGAAGTCGCAAAGAAGACAAAATCCTGTCCTTCAAATTTTTCTACAGAAAACTCTTCGATGGTTATATTACCAAACTCAGATTCAATGGTCTTACCAGCAGATCGTTTGGAAGCTAACAAAGTCAATTGTTTAACCGGAAATTTTCGCATTTCCAGAATTCTTACCAGCTCCTGTCCTACAGCTCCAGAAGCACCCACGATCGCTACATTAAAGTCTGACATTTTTAATAAAGCCTCTGTTTATTAAAGAAAATTTTTAAATAAAAGTATACCACCCAATAACGCATGAAACTTGTTTTAGCCTCATGATATTGAGTAATTTTGTATCGTTCGATATTTTTCGAGCGGCAAGGATATATCAAGTCAGTCTTTAATAACGCATAATTTTTGGTTATGCATGAGTTATTGAATGCATACTTTATAACCAAATGTTATTTTCTACAGGTTGACGGCTTAGAACTTCGAGTGATATAAACTAACCACACGAGGGAAATTTTCCTTCTTAGAAGATTTTTGTTTCTGGTAATTGTGCTAGTCAGCTACCTAAAGGTTTGTAGTATGCACACCGGTTGGAGAGTCGATAGAGGCTTTTTCGAACCTATATAGACAATAATAACTACCAGGAATAAATAGTTAAATTACACAGAAAGTAAATACAAGTGAGACTAACTCAGATTGAAATGATTCAGTCTGTTATTAACGAAGATATCAGGTAACTATGAAACTTAACCATTGCACATACACCTATACCAACGCAATCGCGCGCTTTATTAAGCCTGTGATTGTGCGTGCATGTGTGTGGTTCCCTATGTCTAAACACATGCTCTTTATTAAGAAACATAGGGAAAGAGTGGTGACTTGATGATTTAACAAGCAATAGAATCCTTAAAACGCCACTCAGCCAAAAGCTCAGTGGCGTTTTTTTTACTTTTTTAATTTTAACAATCGAAACTACAGAAGGAAAACTACTATGAAATTGCAACAACTGAGGTTCATCCTCGCAATAGCCGAAAGCGGACTGAACATCACACAAGCTTCTGAAAAGCTATACACTTCTCAACCAGGGGTAAGCAAGCAACTTCGTCTTTTGGAAGACGAACTTGGAATTCAGATCTTTGCCCGTAATGGTAAAAACCTCGTAGGAGTTACCGATGAAGGCCGTGTCATTCTGGAAAAAGCGAGTGCAGTAATGAGTCAAATAAATCAGATTAAAGCTTTCTCTAATGAAATGAATCCAAACCGTCGTCCATTAACGATTCAATCATTTTCTGTTGCGGCTTAATATATGATTGTGAGCAAAATACAGGTTTACTCTGTGTAGTATCTTTGACAAACACTGCAGAGTAAACCTTGTAATGAACCTCGACTCAATTGTTCGTTTGTCACTTAATAATTGATACTATTGAAAAAAAGTCAGCTCATTAAATGATTTCAGTTCTTTTTTGTAAAGAGAATAATCTTCATTGGAGAGATAATATAATGAGCCTAGGGTTTCAGGTTTTCCTTTCAAATGGAAGTTTCTTATATTTTTTCGACGACGATATCTTCTGGCAATCAGTTTGAGTGTTTTCGTTTTTGAACAAACACTTACCAATAGCCAAGGTGCTTCAGGTATATCGAACAATCCCGTAGCCTTTGGAGTCGCCCCTATTAATTTTGCGATAGTTTTCCAATTTGGACCATGTGAAATATCTTTATTTAATTCGTAATTAATAGCATGCGCTATTTCATGTAATATCGTATCTTTGACGATCAAGAAGCTATTGTGCTCAATGTGATGACGGCTTATCGTGATTTCTTTTACTACCGGCTTACATGCCCCAGCTCTTCTCTTCGCACTATCGAGCTTTATACGCCAATCTTTTAAAAATGGATAATCTTTACCAAGGTTATCAATCAAACCTTTAGCAAGTTCTATCGCTTCGAAATAACTCATTTAATAAATATCCAACTTAACTGAACTAGTAAGATTGTTACCTGCATTTGTTAACAATAACTTATCTCTTTTCGTTAGCTTTTTTATTCTATATTCTTCACGTTGTGATTCTGAGCGACCTGGAAATTCTGCCAAATATAGCAAAACTTTGGGCTTTCTTCCCCGAAAATACTTTGCTCCTTTTGTTCCGCTATTGTGCTCCTTCCATCTGCGTTTTATGTCAGTTGTTACCCCTGTGTAAAGAGAGTCGTCACTTGCTTTTATGATGTACACATACCAGTTATTTGCCATTTGAGCGTTATATCCCGAGATAATCAAAGGGAAAAAGACCAGCCCATAGTATTTCGGATGAGGGCTCGATATAATTAGTGCTGAAGTTAAACAACTGGACTTTAAAATGCAACAATTACCTGAAATTCAAATCGATATGACTAACCTAGTCAAAGAAGACGTCTACACAGATCAAAAGATCGGAAGTGTTCGAGTGTTAACACCGGTTAACGCCAATGGTGAAACCGATGACTCAAGAAATGTAATCTACTTTGGTCAGACCCAGGTTATGACCCAGGCAGGCCCTCTTCCACTAAATTTCGAAATTGAAGTTAACTCTTTAAAAGAGGCTTTTGAACAGTTTGGTGATAACGCTAAGGCAGCTATGGAACGAACCATGAAAGAGATTCAGGAATACCAACGAGAACAGGCTTCTAAAATTGTAGTTCCCGGACAGGACACAGCAAGTAAGATTCAGCTACCTTAATAGAAATTTACTTTTTGATTAGGTAAGAATCCCGCATTATGCGGGATTTTTTATTTTTGTTTTTAAATAAATTAGCAATTGTCGTTGGTGAAATAGACAGCACAAAATATTGTGATAAA
>NZ_JADPQF010000010.1 GCF_015687155.1 Aliikangiella sp. G2MR2-5
AGGGTGTCTGATTTAAATCTCTCTGATTTAAATCTATTCAATCAATTTCGTTTTCGGGAACATTTTTAGATTTAATTTTTTAGCCCAACTTCACCTATAGTGTTACAAGTCGCAGCAACCAGCTTTTCGTTTATATACTCTTGAGCCATTCATGGGCATCTTCAATGGAAACAAACATCTCGATGTCTCTTCCAAAAATATTTTGCTCCATACTGTCTGGTAAAAATTTGCGCCCAGAACTAGATACAATCGCTATGGCTTTTAGCCTTTTAAGGCTAGCGAAATACTTATAAACTTCCACCGGCATAATTGAATAGTCGTATTTCCTTTCCAGAATTAGCGAGTAACCACCGACCAGCTCATTCTCAATTAAGTCGATAGCTTGCTGGACTTTCACAGCATCGATATTAACGCCTTCTTTTGCTGTCGCAACTACAGTAGAATCATCTAAAAATGTAAATAGGCCAAAGTCGATCTCATGCACTTTTTGTGTCATTGACTATAAATCCTGATAATAAAAATTTGGTGAATGCCCAAATAAAAAAATAACTTTTTTCATCGTACTTTAAGTCTAGCCAATTTATTCTGACCACTATTCTCTCTATCAATCGATAGCAATATTAACCTATTTCAATTTGATAAGGCTTTTGGCATTAGTCGATAAAGATCACCACTATCAGTAGAAAAATAGATGTAGCCATTACTATCAGCAATCACATTACGAACTCGCTTGCCGAGAGACTCAAACAAGCGCTCTTCACCAACCGCCTTGCCATTATTGTCGATTTCAACTCGGTTAAGGTGAGTCAATACCAGCGCACCAGCGAAGAGATTCCCTTGCCAATCAGGGAAAGCCTTTCCGTTGTATACCAGCAAGCTACCTGGTGCAATCGAAGGAACATAATATTTAACCGGTTGCTCCATTCCTTCTTTATGGGTGCCTTCTCCCACGTCAAATGGCCCCCAGTATTCCTTTCCATAGGAAATCACCGGCCAACCATAATTTTTTCCTTTTATTATCAAATTAATCTCGTCTCCACCTCTCGGGCCATGTTCAATCGCCCACAAACGCCCGGTCTTTTTATCAAAAGCAAGTCCTTGTGGATTTCTATGACCAAAACTCCAGATTTCATCCAGCGCATTGTCATCATCGACAAAAGGATTATCTTTGGGAATGCTACCATCAAGATTTAACCTGACAATTGTGGCTGCATGGGTCATTTTATTTTGCCCATTGTCCCTGTCACCCCGATCGCCGATACTGAAAAATACGTGTCCATCGTAATCAAATGCAATTCGACTTCCAAAGTGTCTGCCACCAGTTGATACAGACTTTGTAATCAGTAAATCTTTCCATTCCGATAAACGATTATTAATAAGTTTAGCTCTGGCCAGTGTAGTAGCCGCACTATTTTTTACCGGCTTGGCATAGGTGAAATATAGCCAGCCAGATTTATCAAAGTCTGGAGATAGCTTAATATCCAGCAATCCACCTTGCCCTATTGTTGCGATTTTGGGAAGACCGCCTATCTCAGTTGTCAAACCGGTTTTCAGGTCAAGCTGCAATAGTGAGCCCGAACGCTGAGTAATCAGCATTTTCGATTCATCAATCAATGCCATTCCCCAGGGTACGGTCAGTCCACTATGCACTAACTCAAGTTGATAATTAGCGCTCTTGTCATTTGCCTGCAGTACTGCACAGTTCAGAATTAACAAGATGCTCATTACCACTCGGAAAAATAATTGTTGTTTTTTCATTAACGTAATCGATGCGAATAGAAAATTAAGTCAGCGCAACACTTAACCAAAACAGTATGCCCTCTGAATTAAAATTATACCTTTACACAAAAAAAGGCCAGCGCTTGCTGACCTTAATTTACTGTTAGTGTATTTTAATGAGTCAATATCAGTCGACTTTGCACTCATTACCTTTACAGGTTTGACCGCTACAACCATTGGCACTAAGGTAATCAATAGCGTCTTTCGCCTGAACCATACCATACCCGGAATAGTAGTCTTTACCGGCAGCGCCAACATCCATTGCAGTCTGTCTTAACGCATTTCTGATATCCCAGTTTGAACATTGTGGAAAATGAGACCAAACCAAAGCAGCGGTTCCAACGACATGCGGAGTCGCCATCGATGTTCCAGCCATAACGGCATGGTAGCCTCCCGGATAAGTGGAGATTACGTTCACCCCTGGTCCGGCGATTTCGACTTGTGAAGTATACTGAGTGAAACTGGCAACATCGAGTGAACGGGCAACGGCACCTACCGACATAACCGCGTCATAAGAAGCAGGGTAATTATGAGTCGCATTACCGTCATTACCTGCTGCGGCAATCATCAACACGCCGGATTTTCTCAGCTTTTCAAAGCCCCTGGCTTCCGCCTTGGTATGCAAAATACCACCCAGGCTCATATTTACAACGTGGGCTCCGGCAGCAGCGCAGTCATTTACTGCACCAACCAGGTCAGATGCGTAGACAAATCCGCCACCACTGTCGAACACACGCACAATATGTAAGTTTGCACTGGAATCATCGATCATTCCGACAACACCAGAATTGCCTCCCTTTGCAGCAATAGTTCCGGCGACGTGAGTACCGTGGCCATGACCATCTTCAAACCAGTCACCGGCACCTTCACTGTCACCACTTACTTTTTCGGCTTGCAAGTCCCAATGCCCCAAATCATATCCGGTATCAACAATACACACAGTCCTTGGATTGTTCGCATCGGGAGAAACCTCCATCCCTTGAACCGCTTCTATTCCCCATGGAATAAAATCCGTGTCGCCCCAGTTGCCGTAATCATCAAGATGAGACTCGGGAGCAATACTTTTAACTTCAGGATTACCCTGAGTCGCAAAATAACGTTTCGCATCAATTTCTATCTCGGCAATATTTTTGTTTCCTCTTAGAGCCTGATAAGCAGAAGGATTAATAGTGGCCGAAATAGCTGAAATGCTGTTCATTTCGACATTGATGGTTACACCAGCATCAACAAGCGCCTGCTTAAGCGCCTCCATTTGGCCCGATTTAGCATGAATAATAAAGCGATCACCCATCAGGTTTTCGCCTAGTTTTGCCGCTGACACCGGCAGTACACTCAGTCCAGCAGCCATAGTTACTGCTACAGCAATTTTGTTTAATTTCATCATTAATTCTCCAGATCCTTTTTGTTTATTATTCCAACAAATTTGTATTGAGTGGCTAGCTATTCAGCGGGACAGCTATGCTGTTGAACATTTCCGCTGACCGTACCGACGTTGTAGTAACCACTGTAGGGTCCGGTTGAGATAGAAATAATTGCGGCACCTTTTAGATCAGAATTTCCTTTTTCTCCAAAGTCACCGAGACAGGCGATGCCTTGACCACCACCATCCGTTTTAGGATTGGTTGATTGATAGGTAAAATTAACTTCCTGAAACCCTTCGCTGCACGCACATAAGGGAGCATCAAAATCGAGATCTCCCGAGCAGAAGTAGGTAGAGTCCACATCAGCTTTTAGCTTGACGCCGTTGACATCTTCGAAATCAAGAGCGCTTGAGTCATGCAGATTCATTGAACCTTTTACCTGACCTTCATCGCATGAATCAGCATGAAAGGTAAACACAGATTTATCTGAGCCGCCGGCTGAATGCATGGTGCCACCACCGGTGACTTTTCCTGGTTGGCCACATCCGGCAAGAATTAGGGCTCCAGTGAGGGTTGTAATGGTAAGTAGACGTTTCGACATGATATCTCCTTTACTGTCGTATTCTTGTTGTTACAGATTAGGAGTAAGGGAAGTAAATCCTTCTCATACTTTACACCGCATTCCCTTACGCTTACTCAACCTATCTCATCGAGAAAAGAGATGCAATGAATGTTTTTTTATCAATTTGAAATATCAAGAGTACAAATTCACAAAGTTGTTATTTATCAACTGATTAATTGCAAACTTGAGATTATCGCTAAGATAAGCGTATTTAAGCGGGATCAATCATGCAGCTCAACAAACACTAGGAGCGGAAGGGATTGGAAAGAAAATTGATTGAAACGTAATAAATAATCGCAGTGCAACATAGACTAAAAAGAATGCTGCACTGCAATTACACAAAAAAAAAGTGAATAACTAGTTGTAAACCAGTTGAAATCTTTCCAGCTCATCAATGCCTGTTTCCGCTGAAATATTTCTTTGTAGTCGTCTCAGGCGACGAATTTCACCTTCCAGCTTTTCACAATCGTTACTGCCGGTTTTCCGGGATAACACCATTACATCGGTTAGTTCTGCCTGCTTATCAATAAACCAGAGCTTGCCGCTGTCGTCCTTAAATAGCCTGGCGGCAGCTTCATCTGAATAGGGTTCTCCGAGGCAGTTGTCAGAAAGATAAAATTTGGCGTCCAAAGGAATACCAACGTCACCTTCTGCTGACACGAGAAATTGATAACCGGTAGTACTGATTGCCAAATAGTCTCCACTATCATTATTAACCTGAAATAGTTCTGCTTTGTGCTCCTGTGAATCATTTTGCAGTGAAACAGCTGGAATATTTTCTTCGCTATCTTGTGCTAACTCAAAGCTCGAATCGTCACTTAGGACAATCTGCCTGACTTCGGCTTCTAGATCGTGCAATTTATCACTGAGACTTCTCTGCACCGACTGCGACTCTTCGAGTTTTGTCAGTAACAGCTGGTTTGTTCTGGCTACCGACTGAAACTGCCATATAAACCCAACCTGTATTAGAACCACTAGCGTTGCAGCAATGCCTATCCAGATCCTTCGTTTGCTATTGATGATTTCCTGCTCGCTTGCCAAAAACTCATCATGCGCTTCAAGTCGAGTCATTAATGCATGTTCAAAAGATTCCAGCGTTTTATGCATTTCACGATTCAGCAGTCTTGTTTGGGTCAGATTAAGCTTCGCTATTTCTTCCGTTTGCTTGTTGTTTTGTCGGTAAAAATAAGGCGCGATCTGTTTTTGCCAGATATCTCTCCAGTTGGGTAACGGACCACTCTTTTCTTCCTGCACTGCTTTTTGAGTAGACTCTTCAACCTGAGTATTCACTTTTTCCGTCTCAAGCTTTGCTTCACTTCGACTATCATCAGATACTTCAGAACTCGCTTGTACGCTGATAGATGCTTTGTATTGATCCGCGCTATCAGTCTCGACCGGATCGTTCAATTGCATATCCAGTTTTTCGAGTGCTCGATACAGATAATTTTTTTCAAACCCCTTAGGTATAACATCTGCTGCGCCAAGTTGAAGTGCTTGCTCCAAATAACTGTCACCTTGTTTGGCCGTATACATCACAACCGGAATCTGCTTTATTTTTGGTGTTTGCTTAATTTTTTGAAGGGCTTCAAAACCATTCATCCCGGGCATTGTATGATCGAGAAAAATAATATCTGGTTGATTAATTTTAAGAAAATCGAGCGCTTGCTGAGCCGAAAATACTGAAGTCGTATCAAATCCTAAAGGCTCCAACATGTCAGACAACACTTTACATGCAAGACGCGAATCATCTACCACTAACGCGCTTTTTTTCTCTCTGCGATTTGAGTTTGTGTTGTATACCATTTGAGTATCCGTTATCAACAAGTAGCAAGATCAAGCCTTGGATGGGGACCGCATTACCTTTATTACCCTTACTTCCGGGTTAATCTTTTTCTGGAGCATTTAATCTTTTTATAGTTTCTGGACGCCAATTTATTTTGCTCAATAAACGGCCGCTATATCATACGCCCAAATACAAGTTTGGAAAAGTCTGGTACACAAACTTGCTAACAGGTTAACATCTAGGAATAAAAATCCTGATATCTTATGAGTTAAAGAACATCGTTTCCTAATTTTATTCTTGGTGAATCAAGATGGATACATAGTTCAATAACAGGTGTGCAACTTTAAAGGCATTATTTTTATAATGCGTTCGTCAAACCTCAGTTAACCGAACTCATTCTCTCCATATTGCCCCTGAATTTGTAATATCTCATCTTCGCTACGCAGTAAAGCATCAACGCAGGCAGCGTCCAGTTTAATACCAGCCAGATTTCTTAACTTTTGAAACGCAGCTTTGTTCGACCAGGCTTCCTTGTAGGGTCTATGGCTGGTGAGCGCATCAAAAATGTCAGCCACTGCAATAATTCGCGCTTCTATCGGAATACTTTCTCCTTCTAGATTTGATGGATAACCTTTTCCATCCATTGACTCATGATGATATAAGGCAATATTTCTCAACATATCGACATGGGTAATTCCAGTTAGCCCATAATTTTCAAGAAGTTTGTCTATTAATTCTTTTCCTCTTTCAGAGTGAGTTTGCATGATACTTTTTTCATCTTCCGTTAACGGACCTTTTTTTAAGAGAATGTTATCTGGAATCGATAGTTTTCCAAGATCATGTAGCGGAGCAAACAAAAAAATATGCTCTATAAACTGATCATCAAATTGAAAGTCGTCCGATATTTTCTTGGCGATAAGTCTTGCATAGCGAGACATTCTTTCTAAATGAAATCCGGTTTCCGGGTCGCGAGAATGGGTTAGCTGAAGCGCCGACTTCACCGTCGCAGTTAAAGTTTTTATGCTGGAAATTTCGTTGTAAATCACCAACGTGATCATATGTGCAATAGCATCCAGTTCATGCAGAGCGGCTTCTTGAAATGCATCCTTTTCTTCGGCATTGAAAAAAACAAAGCCTATCAAGATACCTTCCCAAAACATCGGCAAAGTATAACTGGACATATATCCGGCATTTAGAATCGTCTGGGTATGCTGATGATCGCTATCGGCATATTCTGTCAGGTCTTGTACCAGCCGAGGCTGTTGACTTTTCGCAATTTCGACCAGAGAGAAACAGTCACTTAATTTCGCTTGATAATTGGTCAGAGGACTAGCTTTCGACGAACTATAGGCATATGTTTTAAGCAGATCTGTGCTTTCGTCGTACAGGGCTACAGCAACACGACTCAAATAGGGCATATGTAACTGCATTACAGAATGCATATATCTAAGCTTTTCGACTATCGAGTTTTGCTTATTTAATCCTTGCCAGATATCTTTATGCATTGCTTTAACCATCTCTCACTTTCTGTTACTCAATATAGCAGAGACTTACTAATAAAGAGTAATTATATTGCGCCAGTAATCCGCTATCGATTCATCAGTTCGCAGTCGTCAAAGATGACCGTTTAACCATATCATTCAACTAACAGTTACATATAGAGATACAGATGCACTTAGAGTAATACAATAGCCCCCAAAATCGCGCCAGCTGCTACGACAGTGATCAATAAAATATATATTACAAAAATCAGACACGTTTTTGGCACTACCCACCAGTATGATTGGTCATAGGCGACTTTTTGTGCCTTAGCCAGATATATCGGTATGAGTATTGTCAACCAGGTGAAATAAAGATTAATCGTGGCAAGCGCGTAGATAATAATAATCATCACCATTAGCCAGGTTTGGAAATGTAAAGCAAAAATCAAGTGATCAAAATAGAGAATACGCTTTAGGCAATATAGCCC
Organism: Aliikangiella sp. G2MR2-5; assembly: GCF_015687155.1. GTDB lineage: Bacteria > Pseudomonadota > Gammaproteobacteria > Enterobacterales > Kangiellaceae > Aliikangiella. The sequence goes on from NZ_JADPQF010000010.1 coordinate 7,515, forward strand.
TTTCAGTAAAAGAGCAAATAATGGCAGGAAAAGAATTAGAACATTCGGTAACAAATCTTCAAGACGATTGAGAATTCGCTCCATCGTTACCTGAGCATTATTTTGCTTCAATAAGGGTATTTTTTCACTAAAGTTTTCCGCAAACCAGACGTTAACAGGGTCGGCAGGATCTCTGCCTCCAAATACAGAAAAAGTAGGTCTACCTTCAATCGGAGTTTCGTGTCCCAATAAGATTCCGCCGATATAAATGTTTTGCTCGGAGACATCAATATCTGGTATTTCAAATACGATAAAGAATGCCAGACTAATCACCAGATACATTCTGACGGGTGGCAATACCGAAACTCGCTTGCCATCAAGAAACTTTCGACTCAAAAGGCCTGGTTTAAACAGAAGGGTAAACAGGCTAGTAATTAATTTGGAGCGTGGCGCAAATACCTCTTCGCTAAACTCTGCGACTACCTGCCATATAGGTCCTCGGCGACTTTTAGCTGCCTGCCCACAGTGGGCACAGAATTCACCAAATAAATCAGACTGACAGTTTGCACACTTCAACAATTTTCTCCTTAACAATCGGCGGTGATTTTAACACGAAGTTCAAAAGAGAAAAATTAGATAACTAAACATTCCGAAAAACAAGTCGTAATGAAAGCAAGTACTTAAGTACTCGCTTTCAAGAACGGCTTAATATCAATCAAGTCCTTCATAGTGCGCACTGGCAGAAACCTTTACAAAGGTACTATTGCTGTTGTTGAGAACTGTCGCACTCAGATTGATAGTTTGGTAGGTACGAATAGGTAATGAACAAGAAAGAGAAGTTGAACTGCAACGACTGTCAGACCAATAAACGGTATAGTTGCTCGGAGCATCCGTGATTTGGAAATAAGCCGTAGCATATCTTGCCATACCGGCACTGAAACAGCGAGGAGATCCCCAACGATCCCAGGCAGGCGTATCCACAAGACAACGCATACTGGTTGCCGAACTGGTACTAACAAAAGATGAAGTCTCTGACAATTCAGGGACATTTTTTAAGTCTTTGGCTGAAATGCCAAAATCGTTATCAGACTTCGAAACGTTTAAAGATCCCGCATAAGTTATGCCTGTAAATGAAAATACCAGCGCCGAAGCGACCAGTGATTTGATAACTTTCTTCATTACTTTTTTCCTTGTAGTTATTTAATGATAATTGCCTGAAGTGATATCTCAGACCGGAGTAAAATAGGGGGTGGAGATTTAGTGAGTTTTTAATCCAGACAAAAATGTGAACCAGTTCACACTAACAAGGTTTTAAATTTCGCAAAAAGCTATTTTAATCTCTAAAGGATATTAAAAATATATTTGTATCGCATTAACAAATATATAAATAATATCCTGTTGCTATAGGGTGACCCTAAGTGGTTTACTTTGAATTTCGCGGCATAATCGAAATATTCACCCGCCAGTTCAGATACTTCCTAAACCGACAGGGACTGAGCTCCTCTGGCAATAGCTACGCACCCGGAACGAACTATCTCGATGATATCGCTTTGCCGACGAATCGAGCGAATAAACGCATTCAGTTTATCTTTCTTACCACTCAGCTGAACGGTGTAAAGCTGGTTGGTACTGTCGACAATCTGTCCTCGAAAAATATCTGCAGTACGTTTTATTTCGTCTCTTGCTTCCGGTGTCTTGGCGTTCACTTTCACAAACATTAGTTCTCGCTCGATGTGAGCCATATTATTGAGTTCAGACACTTTTAAAACATCAACCAGCTTGTTCACCTGTTTGGTAATTTGTTCAATTATCTGGTGATCACCGCTCGTTACTATAGTGATTCTTGATAAGCTTTTATCGTCAGTTGGAGCAACTGTTAAACTTTCAATATTAAAAGCCCGCTGAGAAAACAGTCCAACAATTCTGGACAGCGCTCCGGGTTCATTCTCAAGCAAAATTGATAAAATGGTTTGTTCGTTCATCGGTCAACTCCTTTGGCGAGCCACATATCATCGATTGCACCCAATTTTTTTTGCATCGGAAAAACATGCTCGTGCTCCTCGACTTCAACGTCAATCAACACCAGCTTGTTCTTATGTGCAAATGCTTCTTCCAGTGCCTGTTCAAGTTTCTGCGGGCAAGTGACTCGCATTCCAATATGTCCGTAAGCTTCTGCCAATTTGACAAAGTCAGGGAGCGATTCCATGTAAACGCTTGCATGGCGCCCATCATAGTTTATATCCTGGATCTGTTTGACCATGCCAAGATTTCGGTTATTCAATATTACAACTTTGATCGGCAAGCCATATTGCAGACAGGTCGAAAGCTCCTGAATATTCATTTGAATCGAACCATCACCGCTGATGCAGACTACATCGCTTTCCGGCCTGGCCAACTTCACTCCCATTGCCGCAGGAAGTCCAAATCCCATCGTTCCCAGTCCCCCCGAATTAATCCACTGCTTGGGTCTTTTGAAAGGAAAGTATAGCGCGGTAAACATCTGGTGCTGCCCAACATCAGAGGTGATATAGGCATCACCATTAGTCACTCGATAAATTGACTCAATTACCTGTTGCGATTTGATATTGTCACCATTTTTTTCATACGCCAGACATTGTCTATCACGCCATGATTTGATCTGTTGCCACCAGTCTTTTCTATCATCCGGATCGGTTGAAAAGCTGGATTTTTTCAGGGCATTTAACAATTGGGGAATTACCACATCAATCGATCCTACAACAGGAATATGCGCTTTAATGTTCTTGGAGATAGAAGTAGGGTCTATATCAACGTGAATAATGGTTGCCTGCGGACAGAACTTATTAGTGCTGTTAGTTACCCGGTCATCAAACCGGGCCCCTAAAGCAAGAATAACATCGGCATTTGCCATGGACTTGTTTGCTTCAAATGTCCCATGAAGTCCAAGCATTCCAACAAAGTTAGGATGCTCTCCCGGAATGCTACCGAGTCCCATAAGACTGTTAACCACAGGCGCATCCAGACACTCTGTCAGTTGCTCCAACTGGGAAGAGGCATTAGCCAGAATAACCCCGCCACCAGCAAAAATAACTGGACGTCTAGCCACAGCAAGTGCTTCGGCTGCCTTTTTGATCTGCCTGGTGTGTCCTTTAATAGTTGGACTGTAGGAACGAATCTTTATCTCTTCGGGCATACAAAAGGGGTAAATTCGTTGTGTAGCCAGTTTATCTTTTGGCAAGTCTACCACTACAGGTCCTGGCCTGCCTGAACGAGCCAAGTGAAATGCTTTAGCAATTACCGCAGGAATGCTTTCGACATCACGACATGAATAACTGTGCTTAACGATTGGACGAGAACATCCCAGCATGTCCGTTTCCTGAAATGCATCGTCACCGATCAAGTGGGTGGCTACCTGCCCGGAAAGAATAACCATCGGAATTGAATCCATGTATGCAGTTGCTATCCCGGTTACACAGTTTGTTGCCCCTGGTCCCGATGTCACCAGTACAACGCCCACTTCGTCGGAAGACCGGCTATAACCATCCGCCATGTGTGTCGCAGCCTGTTCGTGCCTGACCAGAATATGCTCGATATCTTCCTGTCCCAGCAGTGCATCATAAATATCCAGAACTGAACCACCTGGATAGCCAAAAATATGCTTTACACCAAGAGCTTTTAAAGACTCAAGTACGAGCTCCGCCCCGGTAAACAAATCAATTTTTGACTTGGTTTGCAAAGAGTTACTTTCGTTAGCACCGCGTTGTAGCAGCAAAGACTGACTCGCGGCGGCGGAATGTTCTTCAGTCTCTTTGTCCAAAATAGACATCGCTCACTTCCCTCCAGATGAAGATAATTAAAGTTTTAGCATAAAAAAACCCCGGTTCTAACGAAGCGGGGTTTAGATGGCCTTTCAATTGAAACACGCTATCCCCGCGACCTAAGGACGCAGAGGACGACAACAAAACCTGATATACGGCCAACATATTGGCACATTCTATTCATGTTCAGCAAAAATCCAGAAAGATACAAACCAGGCCTGAGCCTTCAACACATTACGCTACGGAATAAAGGCGCTCAAGACAATTGAATAAGAATTTGATTGTGCTTGCAGGAGGTAGGAGACGCAACTAACTTATAGCTATAAGGATGAGCTTTTGGCTGAACAGACTGTTTAGCCAGCAGACTGCGCCTTGAGAATTTCGATTAGTTCATTAACCGAGTCGACTATACCGGCATAGAGCTCTTCAAACTTTTCATTCCCTGACTCTCTTCCTGCCTTTTCCAGTTCAAAAGCGAGCGCCTGTAACTTTACCGCGCCGATATTCCCGGCAGTTCCTTTAAGGCTATGGGCATGAAGAGCCACTTGCTCGGCATCTCTCTTTTTTACCGCATACTCAACCTGTGACATCAACTCATCAATGCTTTCCAGAAAGACATTTACCAAGCGCAACAAAAGTGCCTCTTTACCCATTAGCCGTCCTAGCGCGGCTTCTTTATCCCAAATATTGGTTGTATCAGTCGATTTATCTTGAGCCAATGTCTTTTCCTCTTGTTTGCGATCCGCTTGATCACCTGGTCCTTGTCGATTGCCTGGCTCGGCAGGCATTTGATAGTCTGAATAGTAGCTATCTTGTTGCAATTCAAAGTCCTGTTGTTCGAACCGGTTTGCCTCCAGCCAGTGATGAAGTTTGGTCAATAATTTGGGAGCTTCAACGGGCTTTGCCAAATAATCATTCATACCGGCCTGAATGCACTTTTCGCGATCGCCAACCATGGCGTTGGCAGTCATCGCCAGAATAGTGATAGTCCGGTTCCGAGCCCCTGCTTTTCCTGCGCGAATCGCCCGGCTCGCCTGATAACCATCCATTACAGGCATCTGACAATCCATTATGACTAAATCGTGCTGCTTCTCGCCACGGGCATTTTTTAAAATATTTAGTGCTTCTTCACCATTTTCAGCAACATCAGCTGTGATGTTGAACTCCTCAAGAATACCGACAAGTACCTGTTGATTGACAAAATTGTCCTCCACTAGCAGGATATGAGCCTCAATTTTTCTGACCGCTAACAAAGATAAATCATCCAGGCTCTCCTGATTTTCATGTACTAGCAAAGAACGATGAATATCACCTTCCAGTCCACTTTTTTTGTTTAGTTTTTCAGGATCATCCAGCAGATATCGAGCAGACTTAATTAAATCACTTGTGGTGGCTGGTTTAGGAAAATAGGCGACAACATTTCTATGAGTAAAAGCCTGTGGATCACTGATATGTATAAAGTCAGACATAGCAACAAGTTTGAGCTCTTTAAATCGTTCACAAAATGCTAACTTCTCTACAAAATCTTTTATATTGCCGACCGTCTGTACATCGATAAGCACTCCCGAAAACCAGTTTTTTTCGTCACTAGAATCAGTTTGTTTAAAAAAGTTTATGAGCTCATCGGGCTCTTCAAACGCTTTTGAATGTCCTCCCCAACTTTCAAACTGTTTAGCGATGGCATTTCCACAATCTTTTCTCCCATCAAGCACAAGCACATTGAGTCTTCCGAAGTCTATATCAGCAATTGAGGTGTCTTCTTTTTTGCTTATACTTAAATAGATGGTAAAGAAAAAACGACTTCCTTTTCCTTCAAAGCTTTCAACAGAAATAGTTCCTCCCATCAGCTCACATAACTTTGCACAAATAGAAAGCCCCAAACCGGTACCACCATATTGTCTCGTAGTTGACGCATCTACCTGAGTAAAAACGTTAAACAGTTTGCCGACATTTTGCTTTGGAATACCGACGCCAGTGTCTGTCACTTCGCAAAATAAACAAACTTTTTGCCCCTCTAGTTTGGTGGACGCTTTGATAGTGATTTCGCCACTTGGCGTAAACTTGGTCGCATTTCCGAGCAAATTAGTTAAAACCTGCCGAATTTTTCCCGGATCTCCTTGAAGCATATTATGTTTTACCTCAGCTAGGTCCAGTATCAGTTCAACACCTTTTTGTTGAACCCTAAGCGCGTTAGCCTCTGCAATTTCTCCGACCAGAGCACAGAAATTAAAATCCAGTTCATCCAGTTCCATTTTGCCCGCTTCGGCTTTGGAATAATCCAATATATCGTTGATTAACGACAACAAGGATTCAGCACTAGAGCGAGCCAGGTTGGTTTTGTGTCTTTGCTCTTCGTTCAAACTGGATTTTGAAAGCAGTCTTAACATCCCTAGTACACCATTCATTGGCGTTCGAATCTCATGAGACATATTGGCCAAGAACTCGGACTTGGCTCGATTGGCATTTCGAAGCTCTCGAGTGCTCTCTTTAATAACCTTTTCCTGATTGGCGACAAGATTAAATATATGTCGGTTAAACTGACTTAAAATGGTAACAACCAGAGCCGTAAGCAAGCCTATTCCTGCAATAAATGTAAGCCACGAAGCGATGGAGTAGTTGTATGCATTAAAGTCAATATCAAACAGCAACCACCCTCGGGATATTGCGAATACCACCAATATCAGCAGAATGAAACTTATGGTCATGACAATCAAGCCGGCTCTCAGACCAAATAACAGTGCTGCATAAATGCTTGCACAGATAAGAAAGGGAGAGCCATTTCCTGAAAGTCCAAGCCGAATAATACCGATAATCCCCACTAGTAAAAGAACGGTGATCATAGAAAGTGAACGCAATTTGTAGGAAAGTCTTTTGCGAAATATAGTTACCACCAGAATATACACTGTTAATGCGATGTGCAGACTCATATGCGGCATCCAGCCAAACTCAACAATTCGATAAAGAGATATCAGAAGCACCGGAACAACAATAATACTAAATATAACGTAAGAGCGATTAACTAAATCATCCCTTAGCCCCTGCACGCTATAGAGTTGAGAGTCAAAATTATTTTTTTTACTCATGAGTCAAGGAAGAGTCGTTTTCACCAATTAAGGGCCGAACAGAAGGTATTTGTCGAATCTGTAAACAAAAGTATAGTTCAAAAATAGCCAAATCTGACTTCTAGCCTGCAGACTTCATAAATTATTACCTAATATAAGCATGACTGAACTAGACTCTAAGTAAGATGCTGGAATTCAAAAACTTAATGAATAGACTGAATCAAATTGCCATAACATGCTTGCTGTATTATCTGTTTGGCTATCTAGGCTTACAGTTAGCAATTCCACCCGGGTTTGCCAGCGCGGTCTGGCCTGCTTCAGGAATAGCGCTAGCCTGCATATTAAAATTCGACAAATTGGCAGCCTCTTTAGGAATCTTTCTTGGTTCGTTTATAGTAAACATTGGAGTTTCCACCGAGCTAGCCAGCCAGGCCAGCCTTGAGCTAGTCTTATCTCCACTAACTATAGCGTTTGGCAGTCTTACCCAGGCGCTCATTGGCAACCAGCTATTTAACGGGTTAGTCGGCCACAAGCATATTCTTGACTCTCATGACAAAATTATTCGCTTTATTCTATTAGTGGCACCTATCAGCTGTCTTGTGTCGTCTAGTATCGGCACGTCTACACTCTATGTACGTGATTTGATTACAACAGAGAATTTTGCTTTCAGCTGGCTGACCTGGTGGGTTGGAGACACTATTGGTGTTTTGCTGTTTTGTCCTTTGGCGCTAGTGAACCTTTCGAACAAACTCGAGTACAACACAAGTAAAAAGCTTTATGTAACCATACCGACATCGGCGCTCTTTATCGGTGTTCTGGTTATTTTTATTTATTCAATGCACGAAAGAAAATCAACATTACAAGGCGAGATCAATGAAAATGCTGGCCGTTTTTTTTATTCTCTGGAAGAAAACCTTGAAACCTCCATTAGAATGCTTTCATCATTCGCCGGACTATTTATAGCTAGTCAACAGGTCGAAAAGACCGAATTTGAACTTTTTGCGCAGAATATTTTAGCTGGGGACAAAGTATTTCATGGCATAGGCTGGACTGAAATAGTTGCCCGAGATCAACGAAAAACTTATGAATCGAAGTTTAAGGAAGCAGGCTTTAACAGTTATACGTTTACAGAAATAGGTAAAGATGGAGAGCTGGTCCCAGCACTTCAAAGAGACTATTATTACCCAGTTCTTTACATCTACCCTTTCAAAAGAAATGCTCGGGCTTTTGGATTCAATCTGGGTTCGAACAAGGAAAGGCTTAAAGCTTTAGAGCAAGCAAAAGCAACTAAAAGGCCAATAGCAACGGCACCTATAAAGCTGGTCCAGGAAACAGGAACAGAACAAGGAACCATTCTTTACTACCCTGTATACAGACCCTCAAAAGCAACAGATGATAATCAACCCTTTTTAGGATTTGTCAGCGGAGTAATAAAGGCAAGCGGGGTAATCGGCAACTTGCTTCAACAAGCAGAGTCTGCTCACTATGGAATTAATATCAGAGATGTCACCGAGTCTTCGGGTCCAGTCTCGCTAATCACTTCCGGCTATGCTCACAATGCAAATTATTCTCCGGTCAGGAAGACAATAGACTTTGGAGAAAGAAAAATAGAATTCGAGTTTTTTGCCAATGATGAGTTTAAAGTATTTACCAGGGACTGGAATAGCTTTGTCATTCTGACAATTGGCTTAATAATCGTTTCTCTTATTCAAGCATTTATTCTATTAATTGTAGGTCACACTATTGCGATCCAAAAAGAAGTCAAAAGAAAAACCCAGGCGCTAATCAAAGCGAAAGTTGATGCAGAAAGTGCGAACCTTGCAAAATCCCAATTTACCGCAAATATTAGCCATGAAATAAGAACACCACTTAATGCCATAATAGGTCTGGTCAATCGATGTTTAAAAACTTCTTTAAACAGTAAACAAAAAAGTCTATTAAATAATGTTGCACTCGCTTCTGAATCTCTGATGAGCCTTCTTAACAGCACACTTGATTTTTCGAAAATTGAAGCCAATCAATTTGAACTGGAATACCAGCCATTTGAGCTAACCCATTTACTAAAAAAACTGTATGCCATTTTTAATCAAAATGCCAAAGACAAGGGCTTAGATTTTACCATCAGTGTGCCAGATTCATTTGTAAGTAACCTTATTGGAGATGCTACTCGTTTAGAACAAGTTTTGATTAATCTGTATGGAAATGCATTTAAATTTACTGAAACTGGCTTCATTAGGCTGGAACTACAGACAGAAGCAAAAGGCTCAAATAGTGTTTGTTATAAATTTATTGTTCGAGACTCTGGTGTTGGAATCGAAATGGATAAGCAGGCTTTCCTGTTTGATGCATTTCGACAGGCAGATAGCTCAACTAACCGAAAATTTGGCGGAACAGGGCTTGGATTAACGATAAGTAAAAGTTTAATTGAGTTAATGGGTGGGAGTATCGGCTTCAATAGTGAGCCAGGAAAAGGTAGCGAGTTTTTCTTTACTGTATCTTTTGACCTGGCATCTCCTGCTGAGCGAATTAAAGCAGAGGATTTTAACCAGGATATATTAGCGTTGAACAATTCTCATTTGGAGCAGTTAGCGGAGCCGGATGAGACGAACCAGGCGAAACATTCACTGGCAGATTTTAGAATTCTTATCGTTGAAGATATAGAGCTAAACAGAATTGTTGTCGAAGAAATACTAAAAGAGTATGGTGCAAAAATATATTCTGCGAGAAATGGTCGGGAGTGCATCGAACAGCTTCAGCGTGACTCAAACTTCTCACTAATTCTGATGGATCTTCAAATGCCAGAAATGGATGGCTTTGAAGCATCATCCATTATATTTTCCTCTCCAGACTGGAGTAGAATACCAATAGTAGCCATGACTGCTAACGTTATGAAGGAAGATATTGAAAAATGCCTTTCAATGGGGATGAGTGGACATGTAGCCAAACCGATTGACGAAAAATTGTTAATTGCGACGTTACTTCAAATATTGGCCTAGTAACTCAGCTATGTCTATGTAAGCAGAGCTACCGAACGACAGATGCTGCTTTAACTTGCGCGAAAACTCTTGTAATGCTTCTCAGCTGCAATTCTTCGAATGAATAACGTGATACCTTTGCTTGAAGTTGATGCTCGCACAGTTTTAGAGTTAATAGAGTTTGCCCTTCCCTTTCAAGATGTTCATAGTTAAGGATTTCACATTCAAAAATATTTAATATGCTTGACTCACTGGCTCGCTTCAGAGTCACACTAACATCTTTTGCCATCACTTGTAACCGAATGTCTTGCTTTTCCTGCAAGCTATCTAGTACCTCCTCATGTAACGGAAGTCGTATATTTTCGCTACCTAGATCGACAATTAACAAGCGACTTTTTTTATCCAGCTCATTAATCTTACCGAAAAGTAAACTAAACGATTCTGACTGTTGAAATATCATATTCTGATTTTGTCGTAATATGTCAACCAGGTTTCCATGTGCTAAAATATGGCCATTTTCCAAAAGCACTAAATAGTTTGCCAGTCGTGTAACTTCCTGGGCGCTGTGACTCACGTAGACGGCAGGAATATTTAAGAGCGGCAACAGTTTTTCCAGGTAGTGGAGAAATTCCAGTTTTCGCCGTTGATCCAGAGAAGCCAATGGTTCATCCATTAGCAAAAGTTTTGGATTCCGAGCAATAGCTCTGGCGATTGCTACTCTCTGTTTTTCTCCTCCTGATAGATTGTCAGGATAGCGTGACATTAGCGGCTCAATGTCAAGCACTTCAATAACCTGTCGTAACTCTTCATCTCCCAAAGGTTTCTTACGACGCTGCATTCCATATCGAATATTTTCTTTAACACTTAAATGACTCAATAAATTAGACTCTTGGAAGACGTAGCCAATGTCTCGCAAATAAGTGGGAATTTCGACCTCTGACGTACTGAGTTCATTTTTGCTGAACCAGGTTGTACTACCAATTTGTATTTTGCCTTTTTCAATCTTCTCCAGACCGGCTAAACAACGTAAAAATGTAGTTTTCCCAGAACCGGACTGCCCAAAAATTGCAGTCACTCCATTCAGAGGCAAATCAAGCGCAACTTTCAAATTGAAGTCGCCTCTGGCTAACTCGAGATTACAGTGCAAACAATCCATATCCATACTACCTGCCAAACCTTAACAGTGGTTTATCGCTTCTTCTATTAAACCAGTAAATTGTCGTTAATACAGTGAATGCAAAAATAATCATTGTTATGGATAGCCAATGCGCCTGATGATAATTCATTGACTCCACATGTTCGTATATCTGTACAGAAACCACCTGAGTGACCCCGGGAATATTTCCTCCAACCATCAGTACAACTCCGAACTCACCCACTGTATGGGCAAATCCCAGGACAGCGGCAGTAATGAAGCCATTTTTAGTCTGCGGCAAGATAACTGAGAAAAAAGTATCTCGTGGTGATGCGCCTAATGTAGCTGCAACTTCGAAAGGTTTTTTGCCCAGCCCTTCAATCGAATTTTGAATGGGTTGAACTACAAATGGGAGAGAATAAAAAAAAGAAGCAATGACCACGCCCCAGAAGGTAAAAGGCAAGTAACCAATTCCCATCCAGCTAGTCAATCTCCCGATAAAGCCATCAGGTCCCATCGCAATAAGAAAATAAAAGCCAAGCACCGTGGGCGGCAGGACTAGTGGGAGTGCAACAATAGCACCAACAAATCCTTTTGCAAGAGATTTAGTCCTGGCAAGCCAATAGGCAAGCGGAGTCGCTATTAATATTAATAGGACGGTTGTAGTAGAGGCTACTTTAAAAGTCAGGAATATAGCTGCAAGATCTTGTTCAGATAATGGCAAGGGCGGACTCCAACAGAAACTACATTTTTAGAATTCTTATGGACAACTTTTTGGCGCGGCCCAGAACAGCCAATTATACGATACGCGAATGAAAATAAAAGAGCCAGGCAGCATCAGGCACAATAAAACTACTCCCTACTTTCTTCCAGAAGCTCATATAGGGCCTCAAGTATTATACCTAGCTCCGAGTCTAGCTTGGTTGTATCGTCGTTGCTTTCCGTTAATTTTACCGAGGTTCGGTCAGCCAAATCCATCAGCTTTTTCTCCTGATCATCATCAAGTCCCAGGCTAAACAACATGTTTTCCAATTCATTCAACATATTTTCCATCGTTTGACTGACGGTTTCAGAGTGATTCCTGATTTTTTCACTCGTCTTCTTAATCTGCTTCTCCGATAAGCTAATGACCTCCTGGATAATAAGGATTTTTTGAGCTTTTACATTCTCCTGCGCCTTTATAGTTTGCAAGCGGCCGTTAGCAATATCTTCAAGAACTGCTAAATGGTCCTTTAAACGCCCGTATCTGGACTCGTCGTCCAGTGGCATATTTTTAATTAGGAGAACCATATTTTCACTCAGGATTATCGTTCTTATCCCAAGATTAGTAACTCGCTCCGGGCTCTGCTGAAACCTGTCGAGAACTTTAGCTTCAACACTATCGATTTGGCAGCCAACCAGCACCTTGTTTTTTCCTCTGACCATTGCTGAAGCATTGAGACCAAAATCTTTTGCAATATTGATAATTGCCTGTGCGACCTCAAGTTTGCTATCTAACGCCTGTACATTCTTTACAAATTGAATAATTTGCCCTAACTCACTACTTGAAGTCATGGCTTCCATTGCTACATTCATCGCAGTCGAAGCTTCTTTTTTCGCGGTCAATAACTCTTGCTGTAAGGACAAATGATGTTCCACTTTTTCAATAAGTTTCTCACCATCAACAGGCTTGGTTAAATAGTCCGAAGCGCCAGCTTCAAAGCCAGCTAAGCGCTCTTCCGTACTTTCTAATGCCGACACAAAAATTACAGGAATGAGATCGGTGGCATCATTGCGTTTAAGCTCCATACAAACTTCATAGCCGCTCATTCCCGGCATGTTGACATCAAGTAGTATCAGATCTGGAGGACTTTCCTGGACGAATTCAAGACACGCCTGCCCTGAATCTGCTTCGCTCACGCTATATTCATCTTCCAAGAGCATTTTCAGGAGCAACCGATTGTCCTGATTATCATCAACAACTAATATTGATGGATTTTTAGACATAACTTCTCCACTACCTATGTGTTTTTATTATACTTTTCAGATATTTCCTAATAGTACTCAATAAATACCTGCTCTCTAAAGTGTAGTTACAAATCCTTAGATTTCAGGAAAAACCGGATTGTTTTTTACTTTTAAAAAACAGATTGCATTCAGGATTAAAGGTTCTCTTTTTGAGATTTGCAGCACCTAGTTTACCCGACCACATAATTTTAACGCTCTCATTTATTGGTAAGGGTAACTAGTTAGTAGCAGAATATTAATAACAATGCCATTTCTTACATTTAGTAACACTGCTGATTAGATCCGGTTTGGACTTATCCCACATAATGTACGTCGCTTTTTGGTTCGGCTAAACCTTTAAGCTGACTGTTCAATAATCGAGGGAAAATTTAATGAAATACTTACAAAAAGTGGGGATAGCCTTTTTGCTGTTGGTAACAGCAAATCATGTCATGGCGAAGGCTGCCGATATTCCGGTTAAGGAGTTTTTTAAGAATCCAGACTATACAGCATTACAACTATCGCCTAATGGCAAGTATCTGGCGCTATTGTCACCAGTAAATGGCCGCCGCAATATTGTTGTTATGGAAACAAATGACTTGTCCAAAGCTCGCGCGATTACTGGATTAAGCAGTCAGGACGTTGGCGGCTTTTTTTGGGCCAACAATGACGATATTGTATTCACCATGGATAGCGATGGAAATGAAGCTTTCAGCATTTTTACTGTCGATACAACCGAAAAGCAACCCAACATAGTGCAGCTAGTCGGCGCACAAGTTGGAGCCTCGGGTATACGATCAGCGTCAGTAGTCCACTCTCTACCTGATGATCCAGACCACATTATCGTTCAATACAACGGACGTAGAGTAAAAGCGGCAGACCTCTATAAGCTTCCACTGGATAGCAGATGGGATCCAAGGAAAATGAAAAACCGAAAAATGGAGCTAATCGCTAAGAATCCAGGAGACGTTCAATCCTGGTTAGTTGACAACGATGGTGAAGTTAGAGGTGCATACTCTATTGACGGTTTGGAAGGCAAATTTCATTACAAAGATAAAGGAAAAGAAGACTTTAAGGTTTTGCGTGAGTTCAATATTCATGACGAAGGAATAAGTCCTTTAGGATTTGATTTCGACAACCAGACCATGTTTGTTGCTTCTAACATAGGAAGAGACAGAGCCGCTATTTATAAATTTGATCCTAAAGCGAACAAACTTGGTGAAATGATTTTCGGTCATGATGTTGTCGATGTTAATGGACTTATCATGTCGCAACATCAGCAAAAACTTCTCGGCGTTTCCTATACTTACGAGTATCCTGAGGCAGTCTATTTCGACGAACCAACCAAGAATATGATGGATGGCCTTAAGGCTGCTTTTCCTGGAAAAAGAGTTTCTCTTTCCAGCACGAATAAAGATGAATCGTTAAGTATAATCTCTGTTTCAGACGATAATGACCCAGGGAAATACTATCTGTTTGATCGAAAAAACAATAAGGTTTCTTTCCTTCTTGCAAGAATGCCTAACCTCAAACCAGAGTTCTTGTCTGAAATGAAGCCATTCAAGTTCACTAGCAGAGACGGTTTACTTGTTCACGGTTATATTACTATTCCGAAAGACTCTGACGGTAAGAATCTTCCAATAATTATTAATCCGCATGGCGGTCCTTTCGGTATTCGTGATAGCTGGGGCTACAATCCGGAGCATCAATTCTTCGCAAGTCGAGGCTACGCGACGGTACAGGTAAACTATAGAGGTTCCGGTGGCTATGGCCGTAAGTTTGAACAGGCAGGATATGGCGGCAAGTGGGGCGCAGAAATGCAAAATGACCTTACCGACGCGGTTAACCATCTGGTTAAGGAAGGTATTGCGGATAAAAACAAAGTCTGTATTTACGGTGCCAGCTATGGCGGTTATGCCACTATGGCAGGACTAACCTTTACACCTGACCTATACAAGTGTGGAATTAACTACGTAGGTGTTACTGATGTTGGTTTACTATTTGAGTCAATGCCCAAGCATTGGGAACCAATGAAAGAAGTTATGAAGGTAAGAATTGGTGATCCTGAAGATAAAGAGTTAATGAATAGAATGTCTCCTTTGGCTCATGTCGACAAAATTAAAGCTCCTTTGATGATTGTACAGGGCGCCAAAGACCCTCGAGTTGTTAAGCAACACGCCACAGATCTTCGTGAAGCGTTGGAAGATAGAGGAATTAAACTGTCTGATAACGAATGGATTATGAAACAAAATGAAGGTCATGGATTTAGAAAAGAAGAAAATCGAATCGAGCTGTATACTAAAATGGAAAAGTTTTTAGCAAAGCATCTAAAATAGTTTTCGATTTTTCAAAACAAAAAGCCGGTTAGACTTTAGTCTTTCCGGCTTTTTTTATATGCTTACAAAAAATATTGAATTACACATATGTATCTATTTTTAATCGCTCTAGCTGCACTTATTTCATCCCTGTTAACATTCTTTTCAGGCTTTGGTTTAGGAACTTTGTTATCTCCTGTTTTTGTTCTTTTTTTCCCGGTTCAACTGGCTATAGCTTCAACAGCAATCGTACATTTTATAAACAACTGTTTTAAGCTTGCACTAATGTATAAGCATATTTCATGGCCAATATTCATTCGCTTCTCGATACCGGCTGCTCTCTCGGCAACCGGGGGAGCTTATCTATTGGTATTTCTTGGAGCTTTACCTCCTGTTTTTGAATACACCGTTTACACTAACACCTTTACGGTATCACCAATAAAGCTAGTCGTAGGAGTTATTTTTATAGTCTTTTCATTCAGCGAACTAAGTAAGAAACTAAAAGGTTTGGAAATCTCAAAAAAATACCTCAGTCTAGGAGGATTAGTTTCAGGCTTTTTCGGCGGCTTGTCAGGAAACCAGGGAGCATTCAGAGCAGCTTTTTTACTTAAGTGCGGACTAGACAAAAAGCAATTTGTTGCCACCGGTATTATATCTTCATGTGTAGTTGATGTTGTACGATTAAGCATTTACTTCTATTTTCTTTCCGAATTGACTTTTACCTTTTCTGACAATCTAAAAGTTGCAATTGCTGTTGCAACAGTGAGTGCTTTTGTCGGAGCGCTAATTGGTCGTTATTTTCTTGAAAAAGTCACTATGCGAGGCATCCAGCTTTTTGTATCTTTGCTTATGCTATTTGTTGGAATTCTATTAACTACCGGAATTCTTTAAGAGTATCATGTTCATTTGAATGCGGAATGATTATTTATAGCGACAAAGCATCATAAC
>NZ_JADPQF010000011.1:0-2500 GCF_015687155.1 Aliikangiella sp. G2MR2-5
TCAGCCGACATAAAAAAACCCGCTACAAGAGCGGGTTTCTTTCGAATTAAATGCCTGGCGTCAGCGTACCCCTGTTTATGGGTATGACCTACTTTGTTGCCTACATCCATGTAGGCAATCCCTTCGGGACCGCCTGTCGGCGTCCAAATTCGTTCCTAACGAATTTGTCACAAGAGGCATTCGGAAAAATAAACAACACTAAATATTGGCACAAATAAAAAAGGCCCAGTCTTTCGACTGAGCCTTTTTTATTTGAATTAAATGCCTGGCGTTGACCTACTTTCACATGGGGAGACCCCACACTATCATCGGCGCTGAACGTTTTCACTTCTGAGTTCGAGATGGATTCAGGTGGTTCCCGTTCGCTAATTTCACCAGGCAAAACTGGTTGATACTACATCAATTCTTTCAATCTGGATTTTAACGAGTTAAAGCAAGTAAAGGTTTGACTATATAGTCCTTCAATTCATGGCGTCACATAATCAGCCAAGGTAAAACCCCTTGGGTGTTATATGGTCAAGCCTCTCGGATCATTAGTACAGGTTAGCTCAACGCCTCACAACGCTTACACACCCTGCCTATCAACGTCGTAGTCTTCAACGTTCCTTCAGGAGACTTAAAGTCTCAGGGAAATCTTATCTTGGAGGGGGCTTCCCGCTTAGATGCTTTCAGCGGTTATCCTGTCCGAACATAGCTACCGGGCAATGCCATTGGCATGACAACCCGAACACCAGAGGTTCGTCCACTTCGGTCCTCTCGTACTAGAAGCAGCTCTCCTCAAATTTCCAACGCCCACGGCAGATAGGGACCGAACTGTCTCACGACGTTCTAAACCCAGCTCGCGTACCACTTTAAATGGCGAACAGCCATACCCTTGGGACCGGCTACAGCCCCAGGATGTGATGAGCCGACATCGAGGTGCCAAACACCGCCGTCGATATGAACTCTTGGGCGGTATCAGCCTGTTATCCCCGGAGTACCTTTTATCCGTTGAGCGATGGCCCTTCCATACAGAACCACCGGATCACTATGACCTGCTTTCGCACCTGCTCGACGTGTCTGTCTCGCAGTCAAGCACCCTTATACCATTGTACTAAGCTCCCGATTTCCGACCGGGATTAGGGTACCTTCGTACTCCTCCGTTACTCTTTGGGAGGAGACCGCCCCAGTCAAACTACCCACCACACACTGTCCTCGACCCGGATAACGGGTCTGAGTTAGAACTCAAAACATACCAGGCTGGTATTTCAAGGTTGGCTCCACGATGACTGGCGTCACCGCTTCAAAGCCTCCCAGCTATCCTACACAAGCAGGTTCTAAGTCCAGTGTGAAGCTATAGTAAAGGTTCACGGGGTCTTTCCGTCTAGCCGCGGGTATACGGCATCTTCACCGCAATTTCAATTTCACTGAGTCTCGGGTGGAGACAGTATGGCCATCATTACGCCATTCGTGCAGGTCGGAACTTACCCGACAAGGAATTTCGCTACCTTAGGACCGTTATAGTTACGGCCGCCGTTTACCGGGGCTTCGATCAAGAGCTTCTCCGAAGATAACCCCATCAATTAACCTTCCGGCACCGGGCAGGCGTCACACCCTATACGTCCACTTTCGTGTTTGCAGAGTGCTATGTTTTTAATAAACAGTTGCAGCCATCTGGTTTCTTAGACCGCCATCAGCTTACGCAGCAAGTGCTTCACCAACAGCGGCGTACCTTCTCCCGAAGTTACGGTACCATTTTGCCTAGTTCCTTCACCCGAGTTCTCTCAAGCGCCTTGGTATTCTCTACCTACCCACCTGTGTCGGTTTGGGGTACGGTCTCATATTGCCTGAAGCTTAGAAGTTTTTCCTGGAAGCCGGGCATCAACCACTTCCGAACCGTAGTTCGTCGTCATCAGCTCTCAGCCTTAAGGACCCGGATTTGCCTAAGTCCTCAGCCTACAACCTTAAACATGGATAACCATCACCATGCTGGCCTAGCCTTCTCCGTCACTCCATCGCAGCAATATCAGGTACAGGAATATTAACCTGTTTCCCATCGACTACGCATTTCTGCCTCGCCTTAGGGGCCGACTCACCCTGCTCTGATTAGCATCGAACAGGAAACCTTGGGTTTTCGGCGGGGAAGTTTTTCACTCCCCTTATCGTTACTCATGTCAGCATTCGCACTTCTGATACCTCCAGCAAACCTCCCGGTTCACCTTCAACGGCTTACAGAACGCTCCTCTACCATGCGTGTAAACACGCATCCGCAGCTTCGGTGTACAGTTTGAGCCCCGGTACATCTTCCGCGCAGGCCGACTCGACTAGTGAGCTATTACGCTTTCTTTAAAGGGTGGCTGCTTCTAAGCCAACCTCCTAGCTGTCTGGGCCTTCCCACATCGTTTCCCACTTAACTGTAACTTTGGGACCTTAGCTGGCGGTCTGGGTTGTTTCCCTTTCCACGACGGACGTTAGCACCCGCCGTGTGTCTCCCATGATTGCACTCACTGGTATTCGGAGT
>NZ_JADPQF010000012.1 GCF_015687155.1 Aliikangiella sp. G2MR2-5
GATTGAGGCTTATCAGTATGATGAGTTGCAGCGGCTTAAAAGTGTAACAAATAGCGGTAAGTTTTTTGAATACAATTTGACAGGGGATCGAACTTCCAGGACTTTTGAAGAACAAGTTGAAACGCTTCTTTATGATGACAAAGGTATGCTCGGAAGTATAAACAAAGAAGGTGTTGAAAGTGGTAATGACCAAGCACTATCTCTTAAGACGCCGATACTCAATTGGCAGCTTGATGAGACATCTGGAACGACAGCGATTGATCAGCAAGGTACGATCAATGCCCTGTATCGTGGGAATATAACACTCGGAGAGGAGCCTACGGTAGAGGGAGATTCCAGCATATATCTGAACGGTTCACAGTATACCTATGTCACCGCGGGTAACTCAGACACTGTAAAACTAACTACGGGAACTATTGAAGCCTGGATAAAAACAACAGATGCCGGAAGTGGTATGCGCGCGATTGTTTCAAAGCAAGGTGCTTATGGCGTTTTCCTGTATAAGAATCGCTTAATTTTTCACGACTTCATTAGAGGTGGAGGTAGACGCGAGTCAGGGTATTTCCCAAACGATGGCAAATGGCATCATATCGCGTTTGCGTTTGAAAGCGGCAAAACAAATGGATCAAAATTGTATTTGGACGGTCAACTTGTATTAACCAGTAAAATGACCGTTTCAACGCAAGGCTACTCCCTGATCATAGGTGCAATGGGTAACAGCGGAAATATGTATAATTTTAAAGGGAACATTGATAATGTTAAAATTTACAATGAAGCATTAAAACCGCATCAAATATCCTCACTGTTTCAGAGAAATATACAAAAGTTCAATTGGCAATTGGATGATGATGGCATAAGTTCATCCGTTAAAGACTCTTCGAATCTGTTAGATGGCATTTACAATGGAGCTGTTAGTTTTCTCCAAAATGGTTCTCCGGGAAGTAATGCGAGTGTCTATTTGGATGGCTCGTCAGGGACCTATCTGGATATGGGAAATTCGGCGAGCATACAATTAAATCAGGGAACCATAGATTTCTGGACGAAAACAAGCGATGCAGGAAGTTCAATTCGCTCACTAGTTAGTAAACCATATGCCTTTGGTGTCTATGTCGTTGACAATGAGCTATCGCTTTATGATTGGTACACTTCTGAAATAATTGGAACTGGAAGATTTATCAACGACAATAATTGGCATAATGTTGTTATGTCTTTCGAAAAGCATGGAACCGTTGAGCTATATCTGGATGGTGAATTTTTGTTATCGCGAACTCACCGCTTTGTTAATCATGATAGCCCGTTATTGTTTGGAGCTGGCCTGGGCGGGACAACACAGAATTTCAGTGGGTATATAGATAATATTAAGTTATACAATACTTCATTGTCTCTTCAGGAGGTAGCCGAATTTGAAGATGGAGCGAATTCAAAAACTGAGATCTTGCTAACCTACGACCCCAACGGCAACACCATCCAGAAAGGTGAATTCACTTTCTCCTATAACGATGCCAATCGAATGGCGACCAGCAGTGTCGGTGGCTTGGTTACCAACTATCAATACAACGCCAAAGGAGAGCGTAGTGTTAAAACGCGAAGCGGCGTCGAAACTCATTACATTTTTGATTTAAATGGTCAGTTAATTGCCGAAGCCGATGGTAATGGAAATATTCAAAAAGAATATGTTTATTTTAATGGTCAACCATTTGCGCAAGTGATTGGAGATGATGTTTATTTCTATCATAACTCGCACTTAGGCACACCGGAAATGATGACCGATGCCAATCAGAATGTTGTTTGGCAGGCGAGTTATACGCCGTTTGGTTTGGCGACGGTGACCAATGAAACGGTTGTAAATAATATTCGATTCCCCGGCCAGTATTATGACGCCGAGTCTGGGTTACATTACAACTACTTCCGGGATTACGACCCGGAGATTGGGCGATATATTCAATCTGACCCGATTGGATTGAATGGGGGGATTAATACTTATGGGTATGTATTACAGAATCCAATTAGTAATAGAGACCCCAACGGTTTGGAAGTTGAAGTCCTCGTCGGAGGAGCAAATTGGTATGACCATGTTGCTCTGAGGATAAATAATCGAGTGTATTCAAATGGGCGTTACAGAGTGCCAGGAAGAGACCCATACTTCTTTGAAATGGCTGGTCCAAATGTACTTACAGTGAAAAGTGCAAACTCATATTATGAAACGTCGGATAGTTGCGGCACATGTGAAACAAAAGGTTATAAACTAGATGTAACTCCGCAAGAGGAAGCAAAGATGATTCAATATTATCAAGGGTTAATTAATTCATCTCAACCTCATCCAACCCGCAAAAATTGGTATGTATTACCGAGCGACTATAAATTCATCGGAAACAATTGTGCCAGTACCGTTCAAGGCGCTCTTAGTGCAGGGCTACCTTGGTATCACGAGATGAGTTTGCCTGGCGTTGCCACTCCACAGACATTAGAGTTAAACTTGCAAATGAGCCCATTTTTGGTCGACGAAGTTATTCCATATCAGGAAGGTAAATCGAAACCATGAAAAAATTAGTAAGTCACGTAATTACGTTTGTCGCAGGTATAGCTTGTACCTATTTTTTCATTATTTTTGCTGGTGAAGATGCAGATATTTTGTCTATAAAACAAAATGTTCCTGTAGTGACCGACAATGATATAAAAATTGTTAATAATAATGGACACGAAATATCATTACCCAAAGGCACAAGTTTGATATTGAAATCTCAGTATAGAGAGGAAGGAACTTACTATTTAGAAATTGTAGCAACCGATTTAACCAAATTTAGCAAGTCAGACGGGACAACAACCTATTTTACTTTAGAAAAATAATAATTAAGGTGAAGCTAACAGGACTCTCATCCAAACAAAAATAGATGGTCACAGGCGGCCACCCCAAAGCTAACCGCCTAACATCCTTCCCGAATCAGCCCGATGCTTTTGTGTCGGGCTTTTCTTTGCCCTCTATTTGATCCCCTGAGCGACTTTTTTACAGCACCAATGCAATGGCATAAGTAATGAAAATACTTTAATGGTCAACCATTTGCGCAAGTGATTGGAGATGATGTTTATTTCTATCATAACTCGCACTTAGGCACGCCGGAAATGATGACCGATGCCAATCAGAATATTGTTTGGCAGGCGAGTTATACGCCGTTTGGTTTGGCGACTGTGACCAATGAAACGGTTGTGAATAATATTCGATTCCCCGGCCAGTATTATGACGCCGAGTCTGGGTTACATTACAACTACTTCCGGGATTACGACCCGGAGATAGGCAGGTACATTCAGAGTGACCCGATTGGGCTTCGTGGTGGTATGAACACCTACGCTTATGTTGGTGGAAACCCAACAAACTACATAGACCCTTATGGATTAAATCGTTGGCGTACAGTTTTCTACAGGTTTGGTAAAGAGCCGGGTCGTGTAATGCGTGATATTGGTCGATGGTTAATACCGCCGATACCACATACGCCTTCACCTCAGACAAATCCTACTCCGGGCTATGACCCTATAGCGCATGCAAATAAGGGGTCTGCAAATAAGGGGTCAGGCACATTTTACAATGAACAATGCTTGCCGTATGATAATTAATCATGCCTAGACCCACTCGCATAGAATACCAAGGTGCTTTTCATCATGTGATGAATCGTGGTCGTCATCGACGCACCATATTTCATGATACGCGCTACTTTGAAGCCTTCCTTAAAACTCTCGAAGAGGCGCATCAACGATTTGATGCAGTCATTCACGCTTATTGCTTGATGAGCAACCATTATCACCTGTTAATTGAAACACCCAAGGCTAATTTGAGCCAGATAATGAAACATATCAATGGACTTTATACCCAATAAAGATAAGGGGTCAGGCACATTTTACAATGAACAATGCTTGCCGTATGATAATTAATCATGCCTAGACCCACCCGCATAGAATACCAAGGTGCTTTTCATCATGTGATGAATCGTGGTCGTCATCGCCGAGCGATATTTCACGACAGGCGTTACTTTGAAGCCTTCCTTAAAACTCTCGAAGAGGCGCATCAACGATTTGATGCAGTCATCCACGCTTATTGCTTGATGAGCAACCATTACCATCTATTGATTGAAACCCCTAAGGCGAATCTCGGCCAGATAATGAAGCACATCAATGGACTTTATACCCAACGTTATAACCGACTCAAGAAGGTTGATGGCCCTTTGTTCAGAGGGCGTTATAAATCAATTTTGGTGGAAGCCGATGCGTACCTACTTCAACTCAGCCGATATATCCATCGCAATCC
>NZ_JADPQF010000013.1 GCF_015687155.1 Aliikangiella sp. G2MR2-5
AATAGAGACTTATCAGTATGATGAGTTGCAGCGGCTAATCAATGCTAATAACTCGCAAGAAACTACGATCTATCGTTATGACGCAATAGGTAATCGAAGCAGTCGCGCTGACAGCGAAAAAAGTAGCATACTCTCATATGCTAACCAGTCCTCTTTGCTTGAGTTGAAAGATACAATACTCGATGAAAATACAGTTAGCTCCATAGAAACTCCCAACCTGAAATACAAATTGGAAGAGGCTGCAGGCAGTCAATATGTTTATGATTCTATCGCAGGCGATTTCGGGACTGTTTATGGAGGTGTCACTCTGGAACAAGCAGGTTCTCCTGACAGTGCTAGAAGCGCATATTTTAATGGCGCAACCGGCTCATTTATTAAGCTTGGAAACTGGAAGATAAGCACTGCGACCGTTGAAGCCTGGGTAAAAACCAGTGATGCGGGAGCTGGTTCAAGAGCAATAGTCGCAAAAAAATATGCCTACGGTGTATTTATGATAGATAACGAGTTAATGGTATATGACTACAAAATCAATAAGCGTCACTATACCGGTATCAGGCTTAATGATGATAAATGGCATCATATTATATTTTCATTCCAGGGAGGTGTTGAAAACGGAAGCAGCCTTTATGTTGATGGTGAAAAAGTACTGAGCTTGACCTACAGCATTAGATATCACACTGAAAACCTGACAATTGGTGCGGGCACCATGTATGGAAATTCCCACAATTTCAAAGGACTAATTGATGATGTGGCAATTTTTAATCAGGTGCTTACACCGGAGCAGGTTTCTGAACGTTATGCTGCCAAAGGGGAAACAGTTAATACAGCGTTCACCTACGACCCCAACGGCAACACCATCCAGAAAGGTGAATTCACTTTCTCCTATAACGATGCCAACCGAATGGCGACCAGTAGCGTGGGCGGTCTGGTTACCAACTATCAATACAACGCCAAAGGAGAGCGTAGTGTTAAAACGCGAAGCGGCGTCGAAACCCATTACATTTTTGATTTAAATGGTCAGTTAATTGCCGAAGCCGATGGTAACGGAAATATTCAAAAAGAGTATGTTTACTTTAATGGTCAGCCTTTTGCGCAAGTGATTGGTGATGATGTTTATTTTTATCATAACTCTCACTTAGGTGCGCCAGAGTTAATGACCGATGCGAATCAAAATATTGTTTGGCAAGCCAGTCATACGCCATTTGGATTAGCAACGGTGACCAATGAAACTATTGTTAATAATATTCGTTTCCCCGGCCAATATTATGACGATGAGTCGGGTTTACATTACAACTACTTCCGGGATTACGACCCGGAGATTGGAAGGTACATTCAGAGTGACCCGATTGGGTTAGCTGGGGGGATTAATACTTATGGGTATGTGTTGGGTAACCCAGTAATGTATAGTGACCCTTATGGGTTGTGTGTTGGTATCCTTTGTCCAACAAGACCAGTACCTCCCGGAGGAGGGAGTTCAGCAGACCTATCTAAACAGAAGTATGATCCATATGATATTTATTCACCTGACCCTAGCGATTGGTCGAAAAACAGTGGCGTTAGTTCTCCACAAAATCAATTAGGTGGAGGAGCAACTCTAGATAGTGATGTTCAAAGCCAGTTATTTGGCGAGAGTCCTTTTGCTGACTTTTGGGGAACAAATCCTTTTGGTGATGATGGGGATGAAGATGAGTGCGCCAATACTCATGAACATCATTCAGACCCTAAGTTTTTGGGTGGAAAACCAAATCAACCATTAACAAGAATGTCTGATTGGCAACATAGGCAATTACACAGAGACATGAATAAGTTTCTGAGAGATAGAGTGAACCAAAATGGACATCATATGCGCCCCCAAAGTAATAACCCAGGAAGTGCTATAAGAGAACACTTTACCAGAAAACAAAGATTAGAGGCTTTGAGAGATTTTTACCGGGGGCCGGGGAGTAGATATACTCAGGCAGCAAAAGACTTCTTTAGTCAACATCCACACTTGTAGGTGAAAAATGCTATATAAAATAAGTTGTCACGATAACGATTTATACTTTTTTGATGAAGGGGAGTTTAAGAGATGCCCTGAATGTAACGAACTTTTGGACAAGTGGAATGAAGATTTATCCAATACAAAAATATCCAAACGTTTAAAGGCAGATATTTCTTGCAGTTATGATGGAGTGACCGTTGTTTCAAGTAGGTTTAAAGATGTTTGTGAAGCTAACGAGTTAACAGGACTCAATTTTTATCAGCTAAACAACGACTATTATTGGATTCTTCCTGACTCAGTTATTCGTTTTGACTCAGGCAGAAAAGGATTAATATTCGAAGAGAAGTGTTCTGAGTGTAATAATTATGAATCAGTAGTTGGAGCAAGCCCTGTAGTATTATTGGAGTCAAGTATTCGTAAAGGAAACTTTGCGAAAACTGACTTGGAGTTCGCTTCGAATGACGAAAAACATCCTCTTATTATTTGTGATGAGAAAGCTTACTCTGTTCTATCTAAATCAGACTTAAAAGGTCTATTAATTACAAAGATTGAGCAAACATTTAACTAATGTAATTAAAAATATAGTAGCGTAGCCTTTATGAAGCCTGCGTAATAAAGGGAAATATTAAAGGTTAATCGTTGCTGATATTTTGCTATTTTATAACCGGAGATAAGGGGTCAGGCACATTTTACAATGAACAATGCTTGCTGTATGATAATTAACCATGCCTAGACCCACCCGCATAGAATACCAAGGTGCTTTTCATCATGTGATGAATCGTGGTCGTCATCGACGCACCATATTTCATGATACGCGCTACTTTGAGGCCTTTCTTAAGACTCTCGAAGAGGCACATCAACGATTTGATGCCGTCATTCACGCTTATTGCTTGATGAGCAACCATTACCATCTATTGATTGAAACCCCTAAGGCGAATCTCGGCCAGATAATGAAGCACATCAATGGACTTTACACCCAACGTTATAACCGACTCAAGAAGGTTGATGGCCCTTTGTTCAGAGGACGTTATAAATCAATTTTGTTGGATGCCGATGCGTACCTACTTCAACTCAGCCGATATATCCATCGCAATCCGCTGGAAGTTAAACGAGTTATGGTCAATCAATTGGAAGATTATCGGTGGTCGAGCTATGCAGCTTATCTCAATAAGGTCAAAGCACCAGATTGGTTATACCGGGAGAAAATCTATCAAATGCTGGGACAAAGACAACGCTATGTGGGATATGCTAATTATGTTGAAAAAGGTATTGATGAAGATATTAAACGTTTCTACAACAAAGGAAATGTTTTATCAGTGCTCGGCGATAAGGAATTCAGGGAAGCGAGAAGAAGTGAAAATGAAGACTTAGATTTGGCTCGCCTACGAAGCGT
>NZ_JADPQF010000014.1 GCF_015687155.1 Aliikangiella sp. G2MR2-5
CCGGCCTTGTCTTTTGCACAAGAGCGGTTGAACTTTTTGTACCAGCTTGAGGGCAGCAGTAGCTTATATAATATTCCGGTTGTTCTGTCCTTCGAACAGCATTTGCAAGCAGAAGCTTTACAGCAGGCTTTGGTTGAACTAGTTCAGCGTCATTCAGTATTACGCACACGCTATTGTCTACATGGTGGGCAATATTACCAGCATGTAGACGATAGCTGGCAAGAGCGGTTGCAGGAGCAGTCGATAACAGGCTTAAGTGAGGAGGCCGTTGAACAGCGAATCACTGAGCTGGTAGATAGCGAGTTCAAGCTGGATAAGGAATCAGTATTCAGGGCTTACCGACTGCAACGAGCCGAAGGTGAACTGCTCGTGCTAGTGATGCACCATATTGCGGCAGATGGTTGGTCGGTGTCGTTATTATTGGAAGAGCTGCAGGCATTATACGAACAAGCCTGTCGGGGCGAGCCATTGAGGCTGCCAGCATTACCAATACAGTATCGAGATTATGCTATCTGGCAGCGTCAATGGTTGCAAGATGAACGGCGAGAAGCACAGTTGTCCTACTGGCAGGAGCGGCTGACCGCATTGCCGGACGTTCATAACTTGCCGTTGGATAGAGTACGTCCCTTACAACAAAACTATCAAGGCGGTGGTTTAAGTTATTCACTGCCTCAGTCACTACGCGATTCATTAATGCAATTAAGTCAGGCTCATGACTGCACTTTGTTTATGACTCTGCAAACCGCCTTTTCATTATTGGTGTCTCGGTATAGTGGTGAGTCGGATGTGGTTATGGGAACGCCAACGGCGGGACGTAATCATCCGCAAACGCAGTCTTTGATAGGCTTTTTTGTTAACACTTTAGTGCTACGCACCGAAGTGAACCCGCATCAGTCCTTCGTTGATTTATTAGCGCAGAGCCGAGATAGCCTGCAACAGGCCTATGCGCACCAAGACCTGCCTTTTGAGCAGTTGGTTGAAGTGTTAGCACCAGAGCGCAGTCTGGCCTATCACCCGTTATTCCAGATTATGTTTGTATTGCAGCCCGGCGCTGATTCGACAGTGAGTTTGGGGGGAGTAACAGGAAAATCAGTGGGTGCAGAAAGTCAGGTTGCAAAGTTTGATTTGACGCTGAGTATTCGTGAAGGCTCGACTGGACTTGAGTGTTATTGGGAGTTTGCTCGTTCGCTGTTTGATGCTTCGACCATTGAGCGAATGGCTCAGCATTTTGAGTGTTTATTGCAGAGTATTGTAGCTTCCCCGGATTTGGCCGTTGCCAGATTGAATCTGATAACTGACAGCGAGCGACAACAGATTTCCGCCTGGAATGATACTGCGCGCGACTATCCACAGCAGGCGACTTTACCCAGCCTGTTTGAACAAAGGGTTGCCGAAGCGCCTGATGCGGTCGCTCTGCGTTATGGAAAACAGCAACTCAGTTATCAGCAGCTGGAGTACCGGGCGAATCAGTTGTGTCACTACTTGCGCTCTCTTGGCGTTGGTAATGGCGATCGAGTTGGAGTACACACACCGCGTTGTCCCGAGATGCTGGTGAGCGTGTTGGCAATATTAAAAGCAGGGGCCGCGTATGTACCGTTAGATCCGGATTACCCGGAAGAGCGTTTATCTTACATTTTGTCCAATGCCGGGGTGAAGGTTGTGCTATGTCATGCGGCGCATCGGGAGCTGGATTACCTGCAGTCATTAGCCTTGGTGAGCCTGGATGAAGAGGCCACTCGTCAGCACTTGTCTCTGTACTCTGGAGAGGCTCCAGAGGTATCAGCCTCGATCGATGATCTGGCTTACATGATCTATACCTCCGGAACTACCGGCACCCCCAAAGGTGTGCTCTTGTCTCATCGTGGTGTGGTCAGTCTGAGCCAGTGGTCGAGGCAGGCATTCGCAATCACTGACGACAGTCGTGTGCTGCAGTTTGCCAGCATGAGTTTTGATGCGATGACGTGGGAATGGGTGATGGCATTAACCAATGGCGCCAGCCTGGTGTTACTGGATGCGGAAGATCCCAGGTCGATGGTCGCATTAGCCGACTGCGTAAAACACCATCAGGTAACACATATTTTATTACCGCCTGCGGTGCTGCCCTTTTTATCGGTGGATGATTTTAGCAGTGTTGAGTTAATGATTGTTGGCGGTGAAGCCTGTCAGCCGGAACAGATCGCACCCTGGTTATCTGGTCGGCGTTTTTACAATGCTTATGGTCCGACTGAGTCAAGCATTTGTGCAACCGCCAGGGAGCTGCAGAGCAGTGAGGATATCAGCATTGGTTTCCCGGTGGATAATACTCAATGTCACGTTGTGGATGAACATCAGCAGCTGGTTCCGATAGGTGTTGCCGGGGAGCTGTGGTTGAGTGGAGAAGGACTGGCTCTGGGCTATCACCAGCTGGAAGAGCTGACTTCGGAGAAGTTTGTGCCACACCCGTTTGAGTGCGGTAAGAAAGCTTATCGAACAGGAGATCTGGTACGCTATCGAGCGAATGGAGAGCTGGAGTTTCTCGGACGTATCGATCATCAGGTTAAGCTGCGGGGATTACGAATCGAATTAGGCGAAATAGAGTCTCGTCTGATGGAGCTGGAATCAATTCAAGAGGCGGTGGTTCTGGTTCGGGAGCCGGAGGAAAACAATCAGCAGCTGGTTGCTTACGTTACGCTTGTAGACTCGGAAAACAAAGCGATTGTAACCAGTCAGTTGCAGTCACAGTTATTGCAAGTGTTACCAGAGTATATGGTGCCGAGGCACTATTGTGTATTGCAGCGATTACCGTTAAGTCCCAATGGAAAAGTCAATCGTAAAGCACTGCCGGAGCCTGACTGGTCAGAAG
>NZ_JADPQF010000015.1 GCF_015687155.1 Aliikangiella sp. G2MR2-5
TATATGAGAGCCATCGACACTATTACCGTTTGGAGAGAAGAACTTCCAATAATAAAGATCATTTAAGCTAAATAGGAAGTTACCATGCTGATTGTCCAGTCTATATTCAAATTGGAATCGAGTAATATTTTCAGGATAAACCGAAGTCTTTTCGTTTTCTAAAGTATAAAAACCTATTGTTCCGGGTGCCGCGTCATAAATTTTTACTAATGAATGGCTAGCAGATAATGACCAGTCCTCAAGTTTGTATTTTACCTCTGTTTCTATACCCCACTGACGGAGTTTACCTTCCTGGTTTTGATAGTACCAATTACCATTCCATGTACCGACACTATCCGAGCCAATGGGATCACCGTAACTTAATCCATCATAGGCATGCGCCTGAGCAGCTATAATATTCTCGACGGTGTTGAAAAAGATAACATTGTCAAAAGAAACATTGGGTGAAAGGTAGGAATAAGCAAATTCGAAAGAGTCTATCGTTTCAGGCTCAGGATCTCTTAAAATACGGCTGTCATTGGTACCGTCACCATCAAAGTTAAAGTCGACTAAAGTGTCCGCAATCGCGTTAACCACAGGAAAATTTTCTTGCGCGAGAAAGCCGTCTTGTACATATCCTCCAGAAAACTGCACTCCAACAGCCCCTCTAAAACCTGTTTGCCAACTTATCCGTAATTGGTGGTATTCGTCAAAACGATATAGTAGTGCAACTCGTGGGCTAAGGTGTGAACCCCAGTTTGGGTGGTCATCCCAACGTATAGCGGTAAATATATCTGTGTGACTACTAGCATTCCAAAAATTTTCCAGGAACAAACTTCTTATTTTATAAGAGCTATTTTTCACCCAGGTATTATTCTCGTTAACACTGCCTTCTATAATTATGGAACCTGAAGAGTCTGGTTGAAGTCCAAGCAATTGAATTTCTTCATTGACAATAAAGTTGCCTGAGTGGCTATTTTTATTGCCTGAATTAAACCAGTCGACTTCAAAGCCAAGTGCCAATTTGCTATTTTTTGAAAGGTCGTATTTTATTAGAGCTTTCAGGTTTTCTCTGTTTTCTTTTGTACCGCCCATAATCAGGTTTGGTTGTACGATACTGTTGGCTTGACCTTGAAGGTTGTTAGTTACAGAAGCAAAAGGGCTAAGATTCGATTCGTACTCTAGTCGTGCTGGCGACGGCAAGTTTCCGCCATGAGAAAATAGAGTATACTCATCTTCAATCAAGCCTACAGAAAGCATTAAGTTAACATCGTTGGCAAAATCTTTTATGTATGTAAGGTTAAGGCCTTTTAATTCCTGTTCCACTGATTCTCTATCACGAAAAAAATTGTAGAGATCGCGTAGTTGTTCAAAATGAAATAGATTGGCCTGTATTGATTTGAACTTAAAGGTTCCCAAAATGTTTTTGTATTCACTGCGATGTAAGTAGTGATAGCGTTCGAAAACACTCAACCCCTGATCAATACGCTTTTCAGCCCAGCCTCTGTTCTCCATCGGATTGCCAGTAAACTGGCCTTTTGAGGCATAAAAGCCAAAGTCGCTCTTGTCGTTGGTATAATTAAATTTCAGCGATATTTTTGAAAGTTGTTCACTACCCCTTGATACAATGATTGATGAATGTTCGGCGCTGTCTAAAGAGGTTACGATATTAATTACGCCTAGTAGTGCTCCCTGACCCAGAGTCACAGAACCGGGGCCTCTTATAACTTCCAGGCGTTCAATAAAACTTAAATCTAGCCCGTTAAGGATTGCATCAGGTGGTCCCCAGAACCATTCTGTATTCAAGTTTTGGCCATTTAACAGGAGCATTACCTTTGAGTTGTTATCTGGTGCTAAGCCCCTGAACCCCGCAATTGTGTCATCCTGATCTTCAACCAGAAAATACCCTGGTACGAATATAGTTAACAACTCGTTCAGGGTACGAGCCCCACTCATTTTTATCTGTTGCTTATTGATAGATGAAATAGAAACAGGTTGTTTACGAGCATCAGACTCAATATTAGAAGCTACTGTGACCTTGAGTGAGAGGAGTTTATCCAGGGGAAGGGAAAATATTTCTATATTTTGTTCTACGGCCTTAACTCTACCCGCCGTTTTAATGATGATAAGAAATAGTGAAAAGAAAACAAAGGCCAGCTGGAGTGACCATGCTCTTGAATACTTATCTCTGAGTGCGAACAGCATCTTTCATTACTAGTTGAGATCCTCAAATTTAGCAAGAAAGAAACATTGTTTGTAAGCGCTTTGAATAAAGTTTGGTTGTATATTATCTGATAGGAAGTTTTAGTCATTTTATACAACTAACAATCTTGAATAGGTGGAAACATGGCTTTGTTCAGGCATTGGTTGAATTTATGCTGATTAATCGAGATGGATGTTACTTAACCGGATAGCTAACACATTGATTTATAAGGCTTACTAAAAATAAATAAAAAAATGATGATAAAAGTCTTGCGTATAAATTTCCAGGCCCTATAATGCGCGTCCGCTTCGAGGGA
>NZ_JADPQF010000016.1 GCF_015687155.1 Aliikangiella sp. G2MR2-5
GGACCAGCCATCGAAAGCAATGTGGTGCCAGACAATTAACAGATAATTTGTTCCTGATAACTGAAAGTGTTTCAATCGTATGCTTGGCTCTGAACTTAAATCGAAAGGCTGACTGATAGCACTTTGAAGATACTTATTTAATTGCTCCTGACTTTTCAATTGCTCGGACTCCCAGCAAGGGATTCCAGCTTGAACGACTTGCTCATTGTCAACATAGATAGTTGATAAAATTGAATGTCGCTTGCAAATTTCTTCAATCGCAGTGCGGACTAAAAGGTAATCAGTGCCCGAATTCAATTTAGCAAAGAATGGAATATGATAAGCATCAGTACCTTGCTCTAATTGCTCAATAAAGAGCAAGCGCTGTTGAGCAAACGATAGGGGGTATCTTTCCAGACCAAGCCTGGGTATTTCGATTTTTTGATTTTTTCCTAGTCCTTCGCTTAATTCCGCGATCGTTCTTTTAGCATAAAATAGTGATAGCGGTACTTCCATATCCAGCTGTTGTCGGATCAGTGAAACTATTCTAATGGCATTAATTGAATGACCACCGATGGAAAAAAAGTTGTCTGTAATACCAACCCGTTTTAATCCAAGTACAGACGCCCAGATTTGGCAAAGCTTTTCCTGTAAATTATTTTCAGGTGCAACATATTCTTTGCTAGCAGCAAGATCGACCTGGGGCAATTGCTGTCTATCAAGCTTTCCATTTACGGTAAGAGGAACCTTGTCAATCAGGCTAATTACCGTAGGTACCATATAGGAAGGTAGTTTAGTCGACAATGCTTGCTTGATAGTTTGTTGGTCAACCATCATGCAAGACTCGGCTACTACATAGGCGATGAGGTAATTTGTCTGTTCATGCTCGTAACTAATAACTATTGCTTGTCTGATATTAGGTAGCTGCTGAATAGCGGCTTCGACTTCTCCTAGCTCAACCCGAAACCCTCTGATCTTAACTTGATTATCATCTCTACCTAAATACTCCAGATCTCCATCCGGTAACCAGCGAACTAAATCGCCTGTTCGATATAATCGTTCACCGCCTTCAGGCACAAACGGGTTGTTCACAAAACGTTCTTGAGTTAATTTTTCCTGATTCAGATAGCCACGCGCAATCCCCATTCCCCCCAAATACAACTCGCCAGGAGATCCAATCGGAACAGGTTTCATATTCGGAGACAAAACATATACCATTACATTATCAATAGGCTTTCCGATGCGGTTGTTTTGTTTATGCTCTGCGTAATTTAAACAACGAGTTGCAGTAACTGTTGCTTCGGTTGGCCCATACACATTTACAAGCTTACTTCCCCAAAGAGCTTTAAGTTCTGCAGGAAAAACATCTCCTCCCGATACAACTCTGCGAATTTTATGTGCGGAGGCTAGCTGACCAAGTGCAGCCAAATATGCAGGGGTAGCAACCAGATGAGTCATCTGATATCGATCGATGCACTCGGGTGATTGTAAATCTTCTTCTGTTGGTATAATTAAATGAGCTCCGTTCAATAACGTCACCCATAACACTTCTACAGCGCCATCGAAAATATAGGCCGGTAACCAAACAACTTTTTCGTCGTTTGCAAAATCAAGAGCTTCCGTTTGACTTCGAACCAGGTTGACCACTGAACGATGCTCTATCATCACACCTTTTGGATTTCCGGTTGTCCCAGAGGTGTATATCACATAGGCCAGGTCACGCTCGGAACCGTTATTCAGAATTTCCCGTGACTTTTGTTTAGCAAGCGCATCCAGTTTGACTGAAATGATGCCATTAACCTTCTCTAGCTCTGGTAGCCACTCACTCAGGCGTTGGTAATAACTTTCTTGAGTAAGAAGAAGAGGAGCATTAGTATCTTCTTGTTGATAATCAATACGTTCTTTAGGATGTTCTGGAGACAAAGGAACATAAGCAGCACCAGCTTTTAATACTGCTAAAATGCTAACTACCATTTCAATTGATTTATTAAAATAAAGAGCAATTAATGTATCTGAAGGTAATTCAGAATTTTTCTGTTTTCTATATAGCTCCCTGATAAAGAGTGCCAGCTTTTCTGAATATCTATTTAATTCACCATAAGTTAAACTTTGGTCTTCATGAGTCACAGCAATCTGATCCGGGCAAAGTACCACTTGCTGCTCAAACAATTGCTGAATAGTTGCTCCGCAAGGATAAGTCTTGTGA
>NZ_JADPQF010000017.1 GCF_015687155.1 Aliikangiella sp. G2MR2-5
ATGATTAGTTCACATAACGCTTCGTTGTGCGGCAATGAACGAGTTCGCGAGTGAATTGTCGCGCCACCAACGACTTGTTAACTGCAACTACATTGTTTTCGAGATTAAGAATAATATCCATCCCAATATTCCTCATCCGTAAGTTTAAATTTTTCAGGGCATACTTCTTTAAGATGCCTATATCTCTCAGCCTTAATATCAATCAGCTCTTTAACTGAACACTTAGTCAGCTTTTGATACATCTGATTAAACTCGAGTTTCTTATTCTCGATTATCAATAGGTCAAGTTCATCCCATTGTTCTTTAGATATATTTTGGTTCATAGTTTTGACAGTTAACGCCGCCATCACAGGTGGCAAAAAGTGAAGTGAGTGTAACGAACGTAGCTTTTTGACATCCTGTGCATGGCCTTGTTAACTGTCTTCATCAAGCTCTAAGTTTTCCTGAGGAAATTTTTCTTCGACGTATTCATCGAAGTTTTTGTTTACGTGAAAGATCGGTCGATGTCTTCTACTATCACGATCTTCTAGTGTTGCATCAATGATTGCTACACGACTGTCTTTATCAATCTGTGTGAAATTACTCCAATCAATTCGGATGTCTTCAATTACCGATGGACTATAACGACAGCGGTAGAATGTACCATCATTTTTGAGCAGGAATAGTTCTGGTCGCATTCTTTCTGATCGGTCAACTTCTCGTATTTCAGTGATTTGAAATTCTGAAAGAAGTTCCTCCCAAGAAAAGTCTGAAGTTAATAGCTCTTTTAGATTAGGGGCATGTAAGGCAGATAAGAATGTCAGTAAATGCCTAAATTGTATTGCGCCACGTGCCGTATCTCGTAAATCTGGTGTGGCGATAGATGCCATGACAACCGACTTTAGATCATCCAGCCTTTCTGAGAAATCAAGATACCTCCTTGACTCAATTGTTCGGGTTCTATTTTCAGACAACAAGCGTTGAAATAGCTGAGACCATTGACCAGTTAGATTCTCTTTTATCTCGTCAAGTCTAGAAAAAGGAGTGATGCTATTGTTATGTGCTCTGTGAGTTAAGAAATTAATAAATTCAAAAATGTATTTTGCAGTATCCTTCTTCTGTATAGATGGAAACTCAATCGCATCAATAACCTCAGGCTTGGACTTGTTTTTTTCATATACATGATGATCATGGAATACCTTTTCATCCACAAATGCGTACACAGGAATGGATTGTTCTGCGGCTTTCAGGATTTCTAGCTGCGTAATTGAAAGCTTATCTTTATATTCCAATAACGCTGTTTTTGTGGACATACTACTCAAGTTATCAAAATCAAAATTGTCTAGAACTGATGGAATTCCAGTACCTCCAAACCTTGAGCCAATAATTAACACGACCATATCGCAATTTGGAACTTCCTTGATGCAGCTGTCATGAGTGTGTGACCTCGGATCATATAAAATATCGGAATAATCACTCATTACAGGCTCATGACCAAGGGCTGTTATAAATGGCCTTAGTTCAGATCTAATAACACCCAAGTCGTAACATGTTGAAGAAACGAATATTCTTAATTTTGCCAATGTAATCTCCTTGGACAGTTAACGCTTATTTAAATTGTGAGGCTGTCTTTTAGCCGAATCCATTTTCTAATCCTTGTTAGCATTTTTGCCTAACCTGTTTCTCATATAATTTTCGCTCAAAAACATATTCCAGGTTATACTTCCAGTCACGATGAAATTGCGAAAAGTCATACCATCTGACTGTTGCGTCAGTTAGTTCAATTCGAGCTTGTAAGAACCAACATTCGGTAATTCCACAAGTACATTCTAAAATTAAAGACTTACCACTTTCAGGGTCATTTTCTTCCAATACGAATCCCTTATCGGCGACACAAGCAGGCTCATCGAGAAGATTTCTACTTGGTAAATATAAACTGGAACTATGTGGGTAAATATAGTCCCCTGCTAATAGGCGGAGATCATCAGAACTTTCTCCTTCTTTAATCCTTTCATCATATTCTTTTTGAGCAAATGGCATCTCGACCTCTTTAATAATTTCCATAAAAGGTCGGTCATTGATCCAGATCTCACCATTGCTTTTCAGTTCAAATTTATCGTAATGCATAATTTTGTGTTGGGTATTTGTAATGC
>NZ_JADPQF010000018.1 GCF_015687155.1 Aliikangiella sp. G2MR2-5
TGTGTATGAATGAAGATTATCCGGTATTGCTAGGGAATATCTTTGGTGTAAAGCATCCGATAGATCTTGAACGATTACTTTCGAAGCATGGAGTTCATTCCGAGTCTAATCAATATAGCTTGCGAATTTCAGAATATGACTATTTCAAAGTAGAGTTTGACCATGGAATTAACCAAATATTTTCTGATGCAGATACTATAGAAGAATTAATTAATCGAGCTCGTCGAATTTCTGAAATCTTGACACTTGAGCAAATTCAGCACGGTTTTGAAATCTATGATGATAGTGGAGATATTTTGGTAGCGGAATTTCGATATGAGTAATAAATTAGAAACACATAACAATACGCTGAAATTTAGCGTTAAAAAACACGCAAAATTAGCTTTGCGTTAAGGATCAAAAAACCTCGATGGAATTGACGAACTGCTTTGGCAATGAATGTGAAATTAAGCCTTATCTAGAACTGTATAAGAATAAAGAATATGTCAAGGTGCGAGAATGGCTTTGGGATGAACTCTATCATCAGGGAGATATAGGAACTGCTTCTATTGCATGGGTACTAGAAGCCAATGAAATCTTTCTTAAGCAAACCGATGACTTAGATTGGGATTATCTTGGGTTTGTCTATCGTGTGATGCAATCGTTGGAATACTACAACTTTATTCCCTGCCCCGATTGGGCAAAAACCAAATATAGAGAATGTGCGAAAAAAGCACTAAATCACGCTATGAATCATTTACCTGAAGAGCCAACCCAAGAACAACAGCTATCCGTACTTTGCGTAACATGTGCTATTACCAAAACATATGATTCGTACACACTGTTAGAGTATGGATGGGGATATGAAGCAAAGATTATGGAACTTGACTTCTAAATCCTTAACCATACATTGGAGAACGACGCTAAGAACACGCGTCTCAATTTGGCGTTATGTTCAATATGAGTAATAGGAAATATTTTGAGCTCCGATAATATAGTCGACATAATAATAATTCTAATCTGCTTGTATCTATTCATATCGACTTACAGGCAGAAACGCGAAATTGCATATAAGATTTTTTGGTATATTCCTTATTGTATTGCTTTCATAGGTGCGACGTGCGATTTAAGTGGAATATTGCTTGGAGAAACTGGAAACACAATATTAAAACTAAGTTTATATTCTACTTTAATTTGGGCTGTAGTTTATTCGTTTGGAGTTACAGCCTATCTGAAAAAGAAACATAACCAGGCGCTGAAAGAAGACGCCGATAACAACAGCGCTTCTTAGCGAAGCGTTAGGTATATAAAAGTGTCAAGAAGTAGGCTAGTAGAAATTCTTACGGCGCTCGTCAAAGATTACGACTTAAGAAACGAACTGAAAGAAGTCTGCATCTCCTTATACGAGACAGGTCAACTTACCATCGGTGGCCGAAGAATGTTGATCTCGGAAATGTATGATGGACAGCCGTATGAAGAAACCACAGGTTGTATTCAAATAGTCTTTGCTAGTTCTTCAGACAGTTTCTTTTCTGAAGATGCTAGAGATAATGCTGATTTGACTGACGAATTTAGGGACCTACTGATACATGGGAGTGAGAGAGCCGATTTGCAGAGCTTTCTTACCAACCTAAAAGTAGAGACATTGCTTTCAGTGGCGCCAAAATTGGAATTTATATCGTTTGAAAATAAATGGAAAAATACCTAACAAGAAATTGCAAAATATTCAGGTTAAACTACAACCTGAATTTTTGAATTGAGCGTTATGTGAACTAATCAC
>NZ_JADPQF010000019.1 GCF_015687155.1 Aliikangiella sp. G2MR2-5
CTTCTGACCAGTCAGGCTCCGGCAGTGCTTTACGATTGACTTTTCCATTGGGACTTAACGGTAAACGTTCTAACGCAGTTACATTTGAAGGAACCATAAATGCAGGTAGCTGCTTCCCAACTGCCTCAAGGATTTTTTGAGAGTCATGTTTTTCGACTCCCTCCTGACAGGTAACATAAGCTACTAATACCTGATTGCCAGTCTTATCTTCTTTGGCTACGACAACGGCTTCTTTAACATTATTAAGCGCAGCTATTTTTGCTTCAATTTCTCCCAACTCAATCCGGAAGCCACGTAATTTTATTTGATGATCCAGACGACCTAAATATTCAATGTTGCCATCGGATAAGTAACGCACTAAATCACCAGTTCGATATACCCTGCTGCTTTTGTCATTATCAAATGGGTTTTGAATAAACTTTTCAGCGGTTAGTTCAGGCTTATTCAGGTAGCCTTGTGCTAAACCAATTCCACCAATCAGTAATTCACCAGCCACTCCCGCTGGCAACGGATTATTGAAAGGGTCGACTACATAACATTGAATATTCGCAATTGGTTTACCAATAGGTACTATGGTCTGCTCACTCGAAGGCGAACACTGCCAGCTGGTAACGTCAATGGCAGCTTCTGTCGGGCCATATAAATTATGCAGTTCACACTTAAATTTACTAAAAAATTCTTGTTGCAAGCTGTAAGGCAGAGCTTCACCGCTGCAGAAAACTTTACTAATTGACCCACAACTTCCTGCCGCTTCCTGTTGTAAAAAAACCTGCAACATTGAAGGCACAAAATGCAAGTGGGATACTCGCTGTTCAATAATGAGATCACGCAGGTATACCGGATCTTTATGCCCTTCTGGTTGAGCAATCGCGAGCCTTGCTCCCACCATTAATGGCCACAGAAACTCCCAAACGGATACATCAAAACTAAATGGTGTTTTCTGTAAAACGCAATCATCAGCCACTAGCTGATATGCATCCTGCATCCACAAAATTCGGTTTAAAATAGCATGGTGTTGATTGACCACTCCTTTCGGCTGTCCGGTCGTACCGGAAGTGTATATAGCATAAGCAGGACCATCAAGATCCAGAGCAAGGCCAGGATTTTGCTCAGGGTAATCTTCTATTCTTTGACTAAATGAATCGCTGTCGATCAGACACAAATGAATATCGGTGAAAACATCAGCGCTCAACAAATGTTGTTGACTGATTATCAACGCAGGGTTTGCATCCTGCTTCATATAATCAAGCCGCTCCTTAGGGTAAGAAGGGTCAAAGGGAACGTAAGCAGCCCCAACTTTTAAGGTCGCAATAATGCTAACGACCATATCGAACGAACGCTCCAGGTGTAAGCCAACAAAGTTGCCTACTTCCACACCGCTATCCATCAGGTAATGCGCTAGTTGATTAGCCTTTGCATTTAGTTCGCCATAAGTCATACTTTGACCTGCGAAGGTAAGCGCGAGGGTATCCGGATATGTTCTCGCCTGTTCCTCAAAGTATTGATGGACTAACTTATTTTGCGGGTATTCCTTATCG
>NZ_JADPQF010000002.1 GCF_015687155.1 Aliikangiella sp. G2MR2-5
CCCCTCGAAGCGGACGCGCATTATAGGCTCTGGATTTTTAACCGCAAGCTTTTTTTGCATAAATATTTAAATTATTTTAAAGCTGCTCAATCATTAACCAGAACGGCATATATTTCGTCCAATTTGTGCCTGTAACGAGTGAAAATTGTACTAATCTTTTATAGGGTCCTAGGCCAAGGAAATTAATTGACCTCGATCAACAAGCTTGTATTTGTAAAGCGTAGAATTTCAAAATACCTAAATAGAGGTATCAATATAATATCCACTAATAGATAACGGGGTCTAAAAAGTGGGAAATAACAAAGACAGCAGACGAGCGCTGTTTCGGCGCATAACCGGCAAGTCAGCACGGCTTGTCCGTCCCCCGTGGTCACCGGATGAAGATACCTTTCTGGCATTATGCTCTCGCTGCAACCACTGCGTGGCAACCTGCGAATCAAAAATTATAAAAATCGATGACGACCCCTTTCCTTATATAGACTTTAATTCAGGCGAATGCACTTTCTGCAAAGCTTGTGTCAATTCCTGTGACACAGGCGCACTCTCGTTAACAAACCCTGCATTTTTAAATCTGGAGATTTCGATAGAGGAAGGCTGCCTTGCCAATAACCAAACTTATTGCCAGACCTGCCAGGATGTGTGCGAAAAAGAAGCAATCAGCTTCCCACTTCAGGTCCACTCGATTCCTAAGCCAGTATTAAACACTGAAGACTGTACCTACTGCGGTGCATGTATTCCAGTTTGCCCTGTTCAGGCAATTGAAATATTTCCCACTTTAAATAACTACAAGTAAAACAGGACTAACTATGGCACAACGACTCACCACCGCAACTCAGGACAAGCCGGTCAATATCGTAGGTTTGGTTATTCATATAGATAGCACACGTCAAAAACCAGTTTTTGAAAGCCTGTCTAAAATTACCGGCCTTGAAATATACGCGGAGGAAAGAGGCAGAGTCATTGCCACATTGGATGAGGCTGAAAGCGAGCAAGCTATAGTCGACTCTATTACACAACTTAATAACATTCCCGGAGTGTTATCTACTTCGATCGCATATCACCATTTTGAAGGTACAAATCAACAACCAGTTGAAAAGCCTGACAATCAGGAGAGAGCCTTATGAAACTAACTCGACGCAAGTTTATCAAAGCCAATGCTGCCGCTGCCGCTGCTTCTGCCGCAGGGATCAGTCTCCCGACTGCAGCGACCAACTTAATAACCAGCTCCGATAAATCAAAGATAAAATGGGACAAAGCCCCCTGCCGCTTTTGTGGTACAGGCTGCTCGGTTCTTATTGGTACAAAAGATAACAAAGTTGTCGCAACTCAGGGGGATCCCGAAGCACCGGTCAACCGTGGATTGAACTGCATCAAGGGTTACTTTCTATCAAAGATAATGTACGGCAAGGACCGCCTGACTAAACCATTACTCAGAATGAAGAACGGCGAATACTCAAAAGATGGTGAGTTTACCGAAGTAAGCTGGGATACCGCATTTGATGTAATGGCTGAAAAATTTAAGCAAGCTCTCAAAGCTAAAGGCCCTACTTCTGTGGGAATGTTTGGCTCTGGCCAGTGGACAGTATGGGAGGGCTATGCAGCAGCCAAGCTTATGAAAGCGGGATTCAGAAGCAATAACATCGATCCTAATGCACGCCACTGCATGGCTTCTGCAGTCGGCGGCTTTATGCGCACCTTTGGTATCGATGAACCGATGGGCTGCTATGATGATCTTGAGCACGCTGATGCGTTCGTCCTTTGGGGCTCCAATATGGCAGAGATGCATCCAATCCTCTGGTCTCGCCTGGCTGACAGAAGATTGAGTGCTCCGCATGTATCTGTACATGTACTCTCAACCTTTAAGCATCGTTGCTTTGACCTGGCAGATAACCCCATGGTTTTTACACCACAAACCGATATGGTTATCCTCAATTATATTGCTAACTATATTATTCAGAATAAAGCTGTCAATCATGATTTTGTGAAGAAACACACCAACTTCCGGCTGGGTGAAGCAGATATTGGCTATGGTCTCCGCCCCGAACATCCGTTGGAAAAAGCAGCAAAGAACCCCGCAAGCAAAAAATCCACCCCTATTACTTTTGAAGAGTTCGCCAAGTTTGTCAGCACCTATACTCTTGACTATGCACACAAGATGTCAGGCGTTCCCAAGGAGAACCTCGAAAAGCTGGCCCAGGTGTATGCCGACCCCAAAATAAAGGTTTCGTCCTATTGGACCATGGGTTTCAATCAGCACACCCGCGGAGTATGGACGAATAATCTGCTTTACAATATTCATCTATTAACCGGCAAAATATCTGAACCGGGTAATAGCCCCTTCTCCTTAACCGGACAGCCTTCGGCCTGCGGCACAGCCCGTGAAGTTGGCACATTTGCCCACCGTCTTCCCGCTGACATGGTTGTAATGAACGAAGACCACCGCAAATTTGCAGAAAGTATCTGGAAGCTACCCGAAGGAACTATTCCAGCTAAACCCGGGTATCACGCTGTATTACAAAATCGAATGCTTAAAGACGGTAAACTCAATGCTTATTGGGTAATGTGCAATAATAATATGCAAACCGCGCCTAATATGAATGAAGAGGGTTTTCCAGGTTATCGAAACCCGGAAAACTTTGTGGTTTGTTCAGATCCCTACCCAACGGTGACCGCTCAGGCATCAGATCTCATCCTGCCTACGGCTATGTGGGTTGAAAAAGAAGGCGCCTATGGAAACGCCGAACGAAGAACCCAGTTCTGGTACCAACAGGTACCACCGCCCGGCGAAGCTAAATCCGATCTTTGGCAAGTTATGGAGTTTTCCAAGCGCTTTAAAGTCGAAGAAGTCTGGCCGCAAGAGTTAATTGCCAAGATGCCCGAATATAAAGGCAAGACTTTGTTCGACATTCTTTACAAGAATGGAGAAGTCGACAAATTTCCTCTGTCTGAGATGAGCAAAGAAAGGCCCAGTGATGAGTCCAATGAGTTTGGCTTCTATGCACAAAAAGGATTATTTGAAGAATACCGCAAATTTGGCCTGAATAAAGCGCACGATCTAGCCGAATTCGATGAATACCACAACACCAGAGGGCTGCGCTGGCCTGTCGTCAATGGAAAGGAAACTCTTTGGCGCTTCCGAGAAGGCTATGATCCCTACGTGGAAAAAGGAAGTGAAGTTCAATTCTATGGCAAGAAAAAGGATAACAAGGCATGGATATTTGCCCTGCCTTATGAACCTCCTGCCGAATCACCTGACCAGGAGTTTGATCTTTGGCTCAGTACAGGTCGAGTACTTGAGCACTGGCACTCTGGCACCATGACCCGTCGCGTACCCGAGCTATACCGAGCATTCCCTGATGCAGTTTTATTTATGCACCCTGACGATGCCAAGGCTCGCGGTGTAAGACGCGGTCAACAGGTGAAAGTAGTTTCACGTCGTGGAGAAGTATTTACTCGAGTAGAGACTCGCGGGAGAAACAAGCCTCCGAAAGGACTGGTATTTATGCCTTTCTTCGACGCCAAACAGCTAGTGAATAAATTGACTCTGGATGCAACAGATCCACTTTCAAAGGAAACTGATTTTAAAAAATGTGCGGTGAAAGTGATAAAAGTTTAACGACAAACTAACGCCGCTGAAAGCATGTCGAGTTCAATAAACTCAGAAACAAAATATTGTTTAGACACGACTTTCAGCTGGCCGTCGAACTTGCTATCAGATACTAAATTTAAGTGGAGAAGAGACCATGAAAAAACTAATTTATGCGATCACTGCCGCGGTAATGCTGAGCATTTTATTACCTAAAGCGCAATCTGAAGATTTAAAAGATAACGGAGGAGTAATATCTCTTAGAGGTCAGGCTCAACTCTTTGAGCAGGACAAGGCGGAAGATATGAAAAGAGTTCAACGAGATCAATCGCCGATAGCTCGCGACTACTTGCATCAACCTCCATTGATCCCACATCAAACACGCAACTACAAAATTAACACTAACAGTAACAAATGCCTGTCATGTCACAGTTGGAAAAACTACCGCAAAAGTGGAGCGACTAAAATTAGCATGACTCACTTTGAAACACGCGACAGACAGCAACTTTCTGATGTTTCACCTCGACGTTATTTCTGCACCCAGTGTCATGTGACACAAGCTGATGCTGAGCCACTTATAGCCAATGACTTTAAGCCTGTAGAAGAGCTTTCTGGCGGTAAGTAGTAGCACCCAATTAAAGGAGCAAAACAATGTCAGATTCAAATTTCATTAAGCGTTATTGGCAAATAATGAAAAGACCCCATCGTGCTGCACTAGGGACGATCCTGGCTCTAGGATTTACCTCCGGAGTTATTTTTTGGGGAGGTTTTAATACAGGCTTGGAAGCAACCAATACTGAAGCCTTCTGCATTAGTTGTCATGAGATGGAGAACAATGTCTACCAGGAATACAAAGAAACGATTCATTATTCCAATCGTTCAGGGGTGCGAGCCACTTGCCCCGACTGCCATGTCCCAGATGAATGGACACATAAAATTGTTCGAAAGATTCAGGCAAGTAAGGAACTTTGGGGCAAGTTTACCGGATATGTTGATACCCCGGAAAAATTTGATCAACACCGTAAGGAAATGGCTATCCGTGAGTGGAAACGCATGAAAGACAATGACTCTCAGGAGTGCCGTAACTGTCACAACTTTGAATATATGGATTTTTCAGAGCAAGGAAAACGCTCCAGAGTCCAACATGCAAATGCACTGGAAACCGGTGATAAAACCTGTATTGACTGCCACAAGGGAATTGCTCATACATTACCGGATATGAAAGATGTCGAAGGATGGGATTAATTTTTTAGTTAGCTTTAAACTCTAATTTTTAGGAGAATCAAAATGGGTGGTCTCGAAACAACGATATGGTACATTCTGGGATTTTTGGCGATGCCTGTAATCTTTTTAACAGGTTTTTTTCTGTTTTCATACACCAGTATATTTATTCTCAACCTTTTTGGTAAAAATGCA
This sequence comes from Aliikangiella sp. G2MR2-5, assembly GCF_015687155.1. Classification (GTDB taxonomy): domain Bacteria; phylum Pseudomonadota; class Gammaproteobacteria; order Enterobacterales; family Kangiellaceae; genus Aliikangiella. The sequence goes on from NZ_JADPQF010000002.1 coordinate 5,003, forward strand.
GAATAACGATGTTGTATGTTTCAGTAAAGCGCCAGCCGAAACTGGCGTTTTACTAATTGGAAAATAAAAACCAGACTAAGAGAAGTGTAATCAACCAAAATCCTGAAATAACCTGCCAGAATAGAGCCTGACTTTTATCTTTCTTGTAGGTCGGATCATCCAATAGATAGTCAGGATTTGGATGATGTAAATCTTTTAAAAACTTATCCATACTGGCGTAACGTTTTTCCAGATCAAATGCAACCCCACGCTCCAATGTGCGATCAAACCATAAAGGTATGACAGGATTAAATTGATTCGCGGATCGGTAGCGTAAGCGATCATAATCTAAAGCAGACTGGCATTCTTCAATTTCAGGACCATAAGGCAGTTCTCCCGTAAAAATTTCATATGCGATCGTTGCCAAAGCATAGAGATCACCCTGAACCCCGGAATTTTTCCCCATTAAATACTGAGGGTCAGAGTAAGAAGCCGTACCAAGCGCTCCCACATGTTCGATGGGGCGAAATACTTCAGCTACTCCTGCGACATAGACTGAACCGAAGTCGACGATCTTTACGCTTCCCTCTGGAGTAATCATCACATTACCCGGTTTTAGATCCTGATGAATAGTTTCCTGACTGTGAAAAGCTTGAATACCTTCTGCGATTTTTTCAACAATCTGAATAGCAACTTTAGGACGAGGAAAACGATTCTTTTTCATCCACTTTTCCAATGTCTCTCCATGAACATATTCCATTATGTAGTACAAAAAATTCCGTTTACGCTTTTGTGCCAAAGTTTTTACCACGTAAGGACTATCAATTCGTTTACCAATCCACTCTTCCTGTATAAAACGATCAATGTAGGATGTATCATTTTCATAGTTAACAGAAGGCGTTTTCATTACCATCTGTTCAGCAGTTTCTTCATCTTCCACCAAATATAGCTGACTTCTACTGCTCGCAAAAATTTCCTTTTTAATGACAAAACCGTCAATTTTCATTCCCGGCTCCAGTTCTGGAGGAAAAGGTAAACGAGTTAATTTTGCGTTGTAATCATTAAGGCTTTCACTAGGTAGCTGTTCGACTTTAACAACGATACAGCTCATATTATCGTCACTATTTCCAACCTTCGCTGCCGCTACCAGAGCTTCCGCTTTTTCTTGCTCAGAAACATTCGAAGCCAGAATATCGACGATTTTCTCCTGAGCAACAAAGTCGTGAACCCCGTCAGTTGATATAAAGAATATATCTCCTGCCTTTAGCGATATTTTGCTGTAATCAATAGCCAAACTGCTATCCATTCCGACGGCTCTGGCTAAAATACTGCGCCCTTTCCCCAAAGTAGCGACATGATCTCTAGTGATTTGCCTGAGGAAATTTTCGCCTTCTTCCAGCTGATAGATTCTACTGTCTCCGGCATGAAAGATATGACCGACACGGCTTTTGAAAACCATGCCGCTAAATGTGCAAAGATAACCCTTTTCTTCATGAATAAATTCGTGACTTTTTCGATAAAGCTTTAAATTGATCGAAGTGAGAATTTTTTGACCCGCGTGACTAACAGACCAGGTATCAGGGGTTTGAAAGTAATCCTCGATAAACTGCTCTACCGCAGTTTTACTTGCCACCTTACCTGCTTCAGCGCTGCTTACACCATCGGCTAATGCGATAGCAATTCCTTTACTCTCTAATTGATGAATATTTTCTGGCGTGAAACTTCCTACGAAATCTTCATTCTCTTCTTTTACCCCACGCTCAGAATACTGGCCAATTGTTAAGGTCAACTGACTTGTCGTGGCAAGCAAATTCTCTTCGAAATTTTCCGTTGCACTTCTATCACTGTCATTGCCCATAAAACATTTTACCAAAATCAGGTTGTGTTGATTGTTAGTTAAACTTTATCACTATTTGATCATTTTGGCAGTCGAATAATTATTCAAGCATTAATAACCAAAAAGCCCCTGATTAGACAGGGGCTTTGTTAAATCCAGTGCGGGTTAATTACTCAACATCAATCAGGTGAACGCTTCCATCAGGCATCACCTCCGCCATTTGACCTTTTGGCTCATCAATAAACCAGCAGGCCAGGAAAATTACCGCGGCAGATGCAGAGATTACGTAGAAGAAAGTACTGTAATCAACAAATGAAAGAACGGTCAAATAAGTTACTGCTCCAACATTTCCGTATGCGCCCGCCATACCGGCAATTTGTCCGGTCATTCGGCGTTTCACCAAGGGTACAATCGCAAATACCGCACCTTCTCCTGCTTGCACGAAGAAAGAACAACACATAGTAGCGATAACGGCAACAGGGATCCACCAGTTACTATCAATGTGACCTAATGTGAAATATCCGATTGCTAGCCCGCCAATTAAAAACATTAAAGATTTACGACGTCCAAACTTGTCGCTAAAGAATCCACCGGTAGGACGAGCGACCAAATTCATAAATGCAAATCCTGAAGCGAGCAACCCTGCTTTTACCGGGTCAAGACCTTCAAAGGTTTCCAGGAAGAATAGAGGTAGCATAGAAACCACAGCCAGTTCAGAACCGAAAGTTACAAAGTAGGCCACATCCAGAATTGCTACTTGCTTAAATTTGTACTTTTCAAGATCAGGTACGCCATGAGTTAAGTTTTCTTTGTTTACTTTGTAGATTGCATTGGTTTGGAATGCAAATAAGGCAATCAGGGCAATCCACATGATTTGCATGGTTTGTTCAGTCAATAGTCCCACGCCTGCAGGAGAAAGTTTCCAGGCCAGTACACCAAGCGCAGCATACATCGGAACATTCATCAGCAAGTAAAAATAGAAGTCGCCTTTAGTGGTTACTTCAAGACCACCGGTTTTCTTTGGTTTAAAATATGTAGAGCCTTTGGGTGTATTACGTGCAGCGGTATAAAAGAATAAACCATAGATACCGGCAATCACACCAGTCAAACCTAGTGCATAGCGCCATCCATCATCACCGCCAAATAACAATGCAATCGTCGGTAGAGTCATTGCTCCAGCGGCAGAACCGAAATTCCCCCAGCCACCATAGATGCCTTCAGCAACACCGACTTGCTTTGCGGGGAACCATTCGCCAACAAGACGGATTCCAATAACAAAACCTGCACCGACAAAACCGAGTAAGAATCGGAATAATGCTAGTGCTTCATAACTGGTCGCCATCGCAAAGCCAACGCAGATAAAACTGGAAATAACCAGCAGTCCGCTGTAGACAATTCTAGGACCAAACTTGTCCACCAACATACCAATGACAATCCGAGCAGGAATTGTCAGTGCCACATTGAGTATGAGCAATGCTTTGACCTGTGGCGTCGTCAAATTAAAAGCTTCTTTGATAAAAACCATCAAAGGCGCATGAGAAAACCACACGACAAAAGTCAGGAAAAACGCAAACCAGGTAACATGGAGCGTTTTGATCTTGGGATCTTTTAAATTAAATAAATTGAGTTTGCCTTCATTTGACATCTTATTCCCCTTACACAGGCTTGTGTACCAATCTTTTGGGTTAAATTCGAGCTAATCATCTCCCTCCTGAGTTATGCTATAACTGATCTGTATCAATTGGTTTTTAGTATCCATCTCAACTACCCCTAATGACCAAAAACAATACTACTTTAGAGGTACTTAATATCAATAGTGATTGCTAAAAATCCATTGCATTCGAAGCTGAATAATTTAATCTATTAAGGGCACTCTCTTGTTAAGAGCAAAATAGACAATGGAATTTCAAGATAAACAAACACGCAATGTTTTGTTAATAGCGACATTGGCTTTCGCCGCAAATTTCTCTGTGTGGACTCTTTATGCGGTTATGGGAATTAGTATAAAAGAAACCTTATCTCTGAGTTCCACCGAGTTTGGCTTTTTGCTGGCATCGCCAATGTTGACAGGTGCCTTACTTCGTTTCCCAGTCGGATTTTTGTGTGAAATCTACTCTTGTCGAAAACTCTTTATCTGGCAAATGGTATTAATCATTCCTGCCATCTTAGCTTTACGCTGGGTAGAAACTTATTGGGGATACATTTTCATCGGACTCATAACCGGCATATCCGGAGTCTCTTTCACCATCGGGATCCGATATATAACCGTCTGGTTTGAATCCAAACAACAGGGATACGCCATGGGTGTTTTTGGTGCGGGTAATGCTGGCGCCGCAATTACCTTGGCTTTAGCACCGGTAATAATTCGTAGCTGGGGATGGGAATCAATTGGTTTCTTTTATGCGGCTGGCATGGCGATTATGGTACTCCTTTTTGCTTTTATCGCCCCGGAAGAAACGCCCTATATGCAACAAAGAAGAAAAACCAAACTGGCTTTTCATCTTGCCCCCCTTAAGGAAGTTCATGTATGGCGATATGGCCTCTATTACTATTTTGTGTTTGGGAGCTTTCTTGCGCTACTTCTCTGGTTACCAGAGTACTATATGCGTGTCTACGAACTCGATCTGAAAACAGCGATGCTATTGACTCTGTTATTTGTGACATCCTCGTCAATGGTCAGGGCACTTGGAGGCTGGTTCTCTGATCGTTACGGCGGCCGCGCAGTCAACTGGAGTGTATTCTGGGTTTGTCTGGTTTGTCTCTTTTTCTTGAGTTACCCACCGACTACCATGATCATTCACGGAGTAGAGAAAGATGTAAAATTTTTCATTAATATCAACGTTTGGGTATTCACCTTACTAATCTTTATAATCGGAATCGGGCAAGGGTTCGGAAGAGCCAGTGTATACAAGGTCATACAGGAACACTACCCTGAACATATGGGCAGTGTCGGCGGAACTGTCGCGACCATAGGAGCTATGGGAGGATTTACTCTGCCAGTATTTTTCGGTGTAGCAATTGACTTATTTGGAATACACACAGCCTGTTTTATGATTCTTTACGGCATATTGGCCACCTGCATGGCGGTCATGTATTTCTCCCTGAAAGCAGAACAGCACAAGAAATTACTTAGAGATGCCATCGCAAACAACTTTCTCGAAAAATAGTCGCTTATCGATGGCAACAGCACTTATTATGAGAACTCCTGCAGTAGCGTTTAGTAACATCTGAACGCCGCCATAAACTTACCGAAGTCTGGATTGATATCTGCTTCTGAGTGAATATGAGCGACAATTTTTCCTTCTGCACTTACGGCGCTCCAGGACAATATTGCCGACGTATCTTCGATAGCCTGACCGCTGAGCAGGCAATATTTAACACCTTTAGGAAACGCTATCTCACAACCAGCGGACCACGAAATAGTCTTGTCATCATGCTTTCTCCAACTCTTACCGTCTACCTTTGTCTTGCCATTGGCAGAATGAAGCTCACAGACCTGTGCTTTTTCAAAAGTAAGCTCAATACTCGCTGAGAATTCATTTTTTCCTGCAATTGCCGAATTAGCAGCTAGAAGTCCACACACAGCAACGATTTTTATCGTGAATTTATTTAACCCCATAATAAAAAACCTCCCAATCAATTAGCGATCCAAATAAGGACAACTGGTATAACCAGCTACCCCATTCAGTCTAGTTAGGAGATTCAGATTTCGCCAATATTCTGCTTAAAATCTTCCAGGGTAATTCTCAAAATATTATATTTTTTGCTCTACTGCCCACACGGCGGCTTCTACGCGAGTTTTAAACCCTAGCTTTTTTAGCAAATTTTTCACATGAACTTTTACAGTTCCCTCAGTGATTCCCAGTTTATTAGCGATGACCTTATTACTACCCCCCGCCGCAATTTGTTTCAGGATCTCTATTTCTCGCTGGGTCAACTTGTCCATCGGGTTAACCTGATTTTTAGATTGTAATGAGCGAGCTAAAAGCTGAGTTAAAGGTCCGCTAAGAACCAGCTCTCCCTGCAAAGAGCGGTTGATTTTCTCAATCAGTTCTTCGGGTTCCGAATCTTTCAGCAAATAACCATCAGCACCAAATTTGAGAGCCTGCAACACATCGGCATCACTGTCAGATACGCTGAAAATAACGACTTTGGCACTAATGTCTGCTCTTTTTAAAGCGTTGAGGGTATCGATACCACTCATTCCTTTCATATTCAGATCGAGTAGTACCAAATCGGGTTTAAGCTCCACGGCAAGTTTTACCGCTTCTTCGCCAGAGTTAGCCTCGGCAACTACATCAAGGTTGTCTTCGAGTGAAATTAGTTGTGCAACTCCTTTTCGGAGCATTGGATGATCATCGACTAAAATAATTTTCGACATATAGTTCTGTTTCTCTAAATTTCATTTGTTTTAGTTAGCTTGACGGCTCAACTTTAAACTCCACCTGCACTAAAGTTCCTTCAGGTTCGCGCTTTTTAATTTCGATTAATGCGTCGAGCGACTTAGCCCGCTCTTCCATGATGCCAAGTCCAAGGTGCCCTTGTCCACCAGAAGAGATATCAATTCCCTTACCGTCATCCCATATTTTTACGCAAACGACGTCATCCTTATGAGTTAGTAACACGCCTGCTTCAGACGCCCTGGCATGGCGTTGAACATTCGATAGTGCTTCCCTGACAATTTGCAGAACATGGACTTCCTGATTTGCAGATAAAACATTATTCGGTAAATGGAATTTCAAATTCACCGGATGGTGGCACTTTGCACTAAATTCGGCCACGGTACCCTGTAATGCGTTTTCAATAGAAGGGTCGTCAAGCTTGAGTCTAAAAGTCGTTAATAGTTCTCTTAGCTGACTATAGGCATTATTCAATCCTTGCCTGATATCTTCAATAGTTTCACTAACCTGTTCAGCTCCTGCGTCTTTTTCTACCTTGCGTGTAAGCAAACTCAACTGAACCTTCAGATAGGACAATGATTGTGCCAAAGAGTCATGTAATTCTCTGGCAATAACGGCCCTTTCTTCCGCTAATATCAGCCGATTTTCAGCATTCCGTCTTTGATCAAGTTCTATTGCTGTAGCAAGCAAATCGGCCATTGCCTGAATAAGCTGGGTCTGCCAGTGCTCTGGTGTTTCGTCCTGCGGTAGTTGCCATACCAAAGCGCCAAAAAGCTGCGCCTCTTTCTCAAGCTTGAAAGTTACCTTCCTGAACGACACATGGGATGAGCCAACAGGGTCAATTTTTTCCAATCGACTATGAGGTGACGAAATCCGATCTTCATCTATAAATTCCTCCATCGATTCTGCATGTATAATCGACAAGCTTCCCTGCCCTAACATCGACTCTAATTCTTCCACAATCTTCTTTTCCGATTGAGCAAGATCTCTGGTCGTTAATTTTCGTGCCGCTCGGTAAAGTAACTCTAACGAACGATTGCTCTGAATGAGCTCTCGAGTTTTCTGTGCGACTCGTTTCTCATAGTCCTGATATTTTAGCTTAAGTTCCTGAGACATCTGGTTGATTGTACTCGCCAAAACGCCCAGCTCATCAGTCCCTTCGTAATCTGCCTTTAGTTCGAAATCTCCCTTACCTGCACGTTTAGCAACTTCCACTATCTGTTTCAAAGGAATCACAATAACCTTATGCAAACGAAACAACACAACAACAGACACTAACAAAACCAGGAAGAGACTGAGCCCCTGAATAAGTCTTAGCAACGCCAATTTTTTTTCCGACTCTCGTTGCAGCAGAGTTACCAACCCATCAATAACCGAAACAAAATTTTCAAATGCTTCGATATCCCAGCCGTCCGGCGCTTTCTTAAATTCATCCCAGAGCACTTCTATTTTTTCGAACTGCTCTTTGACTTCAGGCACGTCGCGAGTGTTTGCTACTCCGCCAGCAAAAACCTTTCCAAGTCGATGGTCAAACTCCAGAATTTCTTTTTCCAACAAAGACTTTCCGTTGCTCCCATTAAGAAGCACCGCGCGAGAAACTTTAAGTGCCTGCATGCGACATGCTCCCGCGTGGTTTATCTGCCCGGCATCACCACTCAAGCTTTCTGAAACTAACATGGATGAAATCATACTCAATAAGCTCAGAAAAATTACAACGCCCATTACCTGGCCAGCGCGAGCTACTATCGAAGAGCTTCTATTCAATCCGCTGTCTATTTTGGCTATTTTTCTGGGTTTTATCGGCATAAAAAAATCTATAGTAAACTTAATCTTACAGTTCAAGGCATTTTAAAATTCAAGTGAACTTTTTTACTTCAAACAGAAAAACTGTAACACATTCACCACCAGAACCACCTAACCTTTTTCAGCTTTTCCGTTTTGCACTCTTTTTGGATAGACCCTGGTCTCACTTGGAAGCAGGTTTCAGTCCGCTAGCAACACACTCTACCTCTAAATAGTTGGCTCAACAAAAATCTCGTTTTAAAAAGTAGGTCTACAAAAATAACCTATTAAATTACAAGTACTTAACCAAAAGCCTCTAGTATCACTTTGGTGGTAGTTTCAAATTACCCCCGATTACCACAAAAAATTGAAGGTGATCCAGATCAAGGTTGCTAAACCTGTGCCTGATACTTTTTGATTGCCGCTTTGGAAAAGACTCTGTTCAGTTCACACCTACATGCGGCCAGCGGGAAAAAATTTTACGGTGCTTATTAGTCGGCAATTTGAATCAGAAATTAGCAGAATCAAAGTACCTTTTGCATAACTAACCTTAGTGTTTTGGAGTATTAAATGTCAGATATCAAGCAGTGGGACGTTGAAGATCCCAAGTTTTGGGAGTCTGAAGGCAAAAAGATTGCGAATCGTAATCTCTGGATCTCTATCCCCAGCCTTTTATGTGGCTTCGCAGTTTGGCTTTACTGGGGGATTATTACGATTCAAATGTTGAATCTGGGATTTCCTTTTGCAAAAAGCGAGCTATTCACATTAATGGCTGTTGCAGGTCTTACTGGTGCAACACTTCGAATTCCGAGCAGCTTTTTTATTCGTCTTGCCGGTGGTCGTAATACCATAGTCTTCACTACCGCACTCTTAATGATCCCGGCAATCGGAACCGGTATCGCATTGCAGGATAAAAACACGCCTCTATGGGTATTCCAGATTCTGGCACTACTTTCCGGCTTCGGTGGTGGTAACTTCGCATCATCAATGTCTAACATCAGCTTCTTCTTTCCAAAGAAGCAGCAAGGTCTTGCTCTTGGACTAAATGCTGGATTAGGTAACTTTGGTGTTACCACCATGCAAATTCTAGTTCCACTTGTCATGACTTTCGGCCTGTTCGGTGGAGAGCCAATGGAACTGGTTAATACTTCTGGAACTTTGATTGGAAAGATTCCAGCTGGATCTGATGCCTGGATTCATAACGCAGGTTTCGTCTGGTTGTTGTTCCTTGTTCCTCTGGCACTAGTCGGATGGTGGGGAATGAACAATATCAAAGCCCCGCACGTTACTCCAGATCTACCAAACCCAGTTAGCTCATTTTCTATTATCACTGGCATGCTTTTAATCGGCTTCCTGACAGCTATCTTTGGTCTCTGGTTAATGCTTCCAGAAAAGGTCGGCGGCTCTGGTTTTGGCATCAGTAAGTGGATAGTACTTCCCATAGTTATCGCTTTAACCGTCTTTTTATTAAAACTTTTACCCGGTCAAATCAAAGAAAACCTGACTCGTCAGTACAAAATTTTTGATAACAAACACACCTGGGTTATGAGTGTAATTTATACCATGACTTTCGGTTCATTCATCGGTTTTGCCGCAGCGTTTGGTCTGTCAATCAAAGTTATCTTCGGATTCCAGCACATCATGGTTGATGGTGTAATGAATCACGATACAGCTAACCCGAACGGTCCAAGCGCTTTGATGTATGCCTGGATGGGTCCTTTCATCGGCGCGTTAATTCGTCCTGTCGGTGGCTGGATTTCCGATAAAGTGGGCGGCGCATTAGTGACTCAAATCTGTGCAGTTACCATGGTAGGTAGCGCAATCGGTGTCGCCTACTACATGCAAGCGGCATACGCTTCAGCTACACCAGAAGAGTTTTTCATTCCATTCTTGCTTCTATTCTTAGTGCTATTTGCTGCCACCGGTATTGGTAACGGCTCAACATTCCGCACTATTTCAATGGTATTTAACAAAGAGCAAGCAGGACCAGTTTTAGGTTGGACATCAGCGGTTGCTGCATACGGCGCATTCATCATTCCTAAAGTTCTAGGTGAGCAGATAAAAGCCACCACCCCTGAGAATGCATTATACGGATTCGCAATCTTCTACGCTGTATGCATTGTTATTAACTGGTGGTTCTACCTAAGAAAAGGGGCCGAGTTCAAAAACCCGTAAACGGTTTTCAGGCTCCAGCAATAGGTGGCATAGCGCCACCTGTTGCAATTTAAATGAAAGAGAGAGAATTTTATTAAGGTAATCGCAACTAGAGCGATTATAGGTCAACGGAGAAACAAAAGATGAGTCAATTTCTGGATCGCTTACAGTTTTTTAAGAAAAAAACTGGCGAGTTCGCAGACGGCCATGGTGAAACCACCAATGAAAGTCGCGAATGGGAAAACAGTTATCGCCAGCGCTGGCAACATGACAAGATAGTCCGCTCAACCCACGGGGTTAACTGTACCGGATCTTGTTCCTGGAAGATTTATGTTAAGAACGGTCTGGTTACCTGGGAAACCCAACAAACAGATTACCCGCGGACTCGTCCTGATTTGCCCAACCATGAGCCCAGAGGTTGTCCACGTGGGGCAAGCTATTCCTGGTATTTGTACAGCGCAAACCGTCTGAAGTACCCAAAAGTTCGTAAGCCACTACTAAAACTTTGGCGCGAAGCTCGAGCAACAATGGAACCGGTAAAAGCCTGGGAATCGATTGTTGAAGATAAAGCAAAAGCCGAATCCTATAAATCCAAACGTGGAATGGGCGGGTTTGTTCGTTCCAGCTGGGATGAAGTCAACGAGATCATCGCGGCGGCAAATGTTTATACTACGAAAACTTACGGTCCCGATCGCGTTGTAGGCTTCTCGCCAATCCCGGCGATGTCCATGGTGTCCTATGCAGCAGGTTCTCGCTATCTTTCTTTGATTGGCGGCGTCTGCATGAGCTTTTATGACTGGTACTGTGACTTGCCTCCTTCTTCTCCACAGATCTGGGGCGAGCAAACTGATGTGCCCGAGTCTGCAGATTGGTATAACTCAAACTATATTATCGCCTGGGGCTCAAATGTTCCTCAAACCCGAACTCCAGATGCCCATTTCTTTACCGAAGTTAGATACAAAGGCGCAAAAACCGTTTCGATTACTCCTGACTACGCAGAAGTGTCCAAACTGACTGATGAATGGCTGAACCCAAAACAGGGATCTGACGCAGCATTAGGTATGGCTTTTGGCCATGTTATTTTGCGTGAATTCCATCTGGATAATCCGAGTGAATACTTCACCAATTACGTTCGTCAATACACCGACTTTCCGATGCTGGTTGTTTTAGACAAGCACGATGACAACAGTCTGAAATCAACTCGTTTCCTACGAGCGTCCGATCTTGCCGGAAATCTTGGTCAGGAAAATAATCCTGAATGGAAAACCATTGCTCTTGATGAAACTTCCGGCGAACTGGTTTCTCCGACCGGTTCCATCGGTTATCGTTGGGGTGAAAAAGGTAAATGGAATATCGAAGAACGCGAAGGCAAAGACGGTAACGAAACCAGGCTTAAACTTTCATTAATTGGCGAAGATGTTTCTGCGGTTGCTTTCCCTCACTTTGCCGCTGATGATACGAACAAACACTGGGTGTCGTGCGAACACGATGAAATTCTGGTTCGAAATGTTCCGACCCGTACCGTCAAAAGCGCTAATGGCGAAGACCTGGTTGTCGCCACTGTTTATGACTTGATGATGGCAAACTATGGTCTTGACAGAGGTCTTGGCGGCGGCAATGTCGCATCCAGCTACGATGAAGATATTCCGGGAACTCCAGCATGGCAGGAAAAAATTACTGGAGTCAAACGTGACCGCGTCATCAAGGTGGCACGTGAATTTGCAACCACAGCCGACAAGACACATGGTAAGGCCATGATCATTGTTGGTGCGGCAATGAACCACTGGTATCACATGGACATGAACTACCGCGGCCTGATCAACATGCTGATGATGTGTGGCTGTGTCGGTCAATCCGGCGGTGGCTGGGCTCACTATGTCGGCCAGGAAAAATTGCGCCCCCAAACTGGATGGCTACCAATTGCTTTTGGTCTGGACTGGTCTAAACCACCACGTCAGATGAACTCGACTTCTTTTTTCTACAACCATTCTTCACAATGGCGTCATGAAAAAGTCAGCATCCACGAAGTTCTTTCACCGCTGGCGAAAAAAGATGAGTTTTCCGAGCATATGCTCGACTACAACATTAAAGCAGAGCGTATGGGCTGGTTGCCTTCAGCACCACAGCTAAACCGTAACCCGCTACAAATTACCAAAGATGCAGAAGCGGCAGGCATGGATCCGAAAGATTATGTAGTGCAAGAACTAAAAGCCGGTAACTTGCGTTTTGCGGCAGAAGCTCCAGATGCACCGGAAAACTTCCCGCGCAATATGTTCATCTGGCGTTCTAACCTGCTCGGTTCTTCCGGTAAAGGTCATGAATATATGCTCAAGTACTTGCTCGGAACCAAAAACGGTGTAATGAATGACGACCTTGGCAAACGCGGCGGATTCAAACCACAGGAAGTCGACTGGGTTGATGAAGGCGCTACCGGTAAACTGGATCTGGTAACTACACTTGATTTCCGTATGTCTTCAACCTGTATGTACTCTGACATTGTTTTACCAACTGCTTGCTGGTATGAAAAAGACGATTTGAACACTTCAGACATGCACCCATTTATTCATCCGCTTTCTACTGCGGTTGATCCTGCCTGGGAAGCACGCTCTGACTTTGAAATTTATAAAGGCATTGCCAAAGCTTTCTCAGAAGTCGCCGAAGGTAATCTGGGCGTTGAAAAAGATCTGGTCACAGTACCTATGCTTCACGACACCCCCGGAGAGTTGGCACAACCTTTTGACGTCAAAGACTGGAAAAAAGGCGAGTGCGATTTGATCCCTGGTATGACTGCACCAAATATGGTTGTGGTTGAACGTGATTATCCGAACACTTACAAAAAGTTTACTTCGGTCGGTCCATTGCTTGCAAAAGGCGGTAACGGCGGTAAAGGTATCGCCTGGAATACTGAAGAAGAAGTCAAACTGTTAGGTGACTTAAACCACCGAGTGCTTGACGAAGGTGTGAGTGAAGGTCAGCCACAAATTGAAACCGCGATTGACGCAGCCGAAGCAATTTTGACGCTGGCTCCTGAAACGAATGGTAACGTCGCAGTTAAAGCCTGGGGCGCGCTGAGTGAAATTACCGGTCGCGATCACACCCACCTGGCACTACCAAAACACGAAGAGAAAATTCGCTTCCGTGATGTTCAGGCACAGCCAAGAAAAATTATTTCTTCGCCAACCTGGTCCGGTCTTGAAGATGAACACGTGAGCTACAACGCCGGTTACACTAACGTCCATGAATTCATTCCGTGGAGAACCATTACCGGTCGTCAGCAGTTCTATCAGGATCACAAATGGATGCAGGCTTTCGGCGAGCAAATGATGCAATACCGTCCGCCGGTCAATACCAAAACCATTGATCTGGTAAAAGGAACGAAAGAAAACGGTAATAAAGAAATTGTACTCAACTGGATCACACCTCATCAAAAATGGGGTATCCACTCAACTTACTCTGACAACCTGATCATGCTGACTCTTTCTCGTGGCGGCCCTATTATCTGGATGAGTGAAGTTGATGCTAAGGAAGCAGGTATTGAAGACAATGACTGGGTTGAAGTATTCAACGCCAATGGTGCAATTGCTTGTCGTGCAGTTGTTTCTCAGCGGGTTAATCAGGGTATGGTGATGATGTATCACGCACAGGAAAGAATAGTAAATGTTCCTGGCAGTGAGATGACCGGTACTCGAGGCGGTCACCATAACTCGGTGACTCGTGTCATCATGAAACCAACACATATGATTGGTGGTTATGCTCAGCAAGCCTGGGGCTTTAACTACTATGGTACTGTCGGTTGTAACCGTGATGAGTTTGTTGTGGTAAGAAAAATGGATAAAGTCGACTGGCTGGATGGTTCAGACAGTGACGAGCTACCACGTCCACTACCCACGAACCCAGACGAAGCTTAATTAGGAGAGACAACCATGAAAATACGTTCACAAATCGGTATGGTGCTCAACCTTGATAAGTGTATCGGCTGCCATACTTGTTCAATTACCTGTAAAAACGTGTGGACTTCGCGCGAAGGTATGGAGTACGCCTGGTTCAACAACGTTGAAACCAAACCTGGCATTGGTTACCCAAAAGAATGGGAAAACCAGGACAAATGGAATGGCGGTTGGGTGAGAAAATCCAATGGAGATATCCAACCTCGCATCGGCGGAAAATTCAGAGTGTTAGCAGGAATTTTTGCTAATCCTGATTTGCCTGAAATCGATGACTATTATGAACCTTTTGATTACGACTATCAGCATCTGCACACAGCACCGGAGTCCAAACATCAACCTACCGCTCGTCCACGCTCGGTAATTTCTGGTAAGCGAATGCAGAAAATCGAATGGGGTCCTAACTGGGAAGAAATTCTTGGTACTGAATTCGAAAAACGCAGCAAAGACAAAAACTTCGATAATATGCAAAAAGAGATGTACGGCGAATTTGAAAATACTTTCATGATGTATTTGCCTCGTCTTTGTGAACACTGCTTGAACCCTGCGTGTGCGGCATCTTGTCCTTCTGGTGCAATTTACAAGCGCGAAGAAGATGGCATTGTTTTGATCGATCAGGAGAAGTGTCGCGGCTGGCGTATGTGTGTCAGCGGCTGTCCATACAAGAAAATTTACTTTAACTGGAAGTCTGGCAAATCAGAAAAATGTATTTTCTGTTACCCACGTATCGAAGCGGGTATGCCGACCATTTGTAGTGAAACCTGTGTAGGCCGTATCCGATATCTTGGTGTTTTACTCTATGATGCGGATAAGATTAAAGAAGTAGCTTCAACCGAGTCTGAAACCGACCTTTATCAAAAGCAATTAGAAATATTCCTTGATCCTAATGATCCGGAAGTCATTGCACAGGCGCGTAAAGATGGTGTTGCCGACTCAGTGATTAAAGCAGCGCAAGAATCTCCGGTTTACAAGCTGGCGGTGGACTGGCAGTTGGCACTTCCACTTCATCCTGAATACCGCACATTACCGATGGTTTGGTACGTTCCAACTTTAAGCCCAATCCAAAATGCAGTAGAAGCGGGCACTTTAGGAATGAATGGTGTCATTCCAGATCTTCGCAGCTTGCGTATTCCGATGAAATATCTGGCGAATCTGCTAACTGCAGGTGATGAAGAACCGGTTATTCGCGCTCTGGAAAGACTGCTAGCGATGCGTGCTTACAAGCGTTCGCAAAATGTGGATGGTGTTGAAGATTTAAAAGTGCTTCAACAAGCAGGCTTAACCAAAAAGCAGGCAGAAGAAATGTATCGCTACCTGGCAATCGCTAACTATGAAGACCGTTATGTAATTCCTAGTGGTCATCGTGAAATGAATGTACCGCAAGCTTACGGCGAAAGAAGTGGTTGTGGATTTACATTTGGTAACGGTTGTAGCACAGGCACCAGCGATGTAAACATGTTCGGCGCGAAAAAAGTAAACCGTCGCGACGTTATTAAAACTGTTAATGTAGGAGAATAGCCCGTGTTGATTTTAAAAGTCATATCACGGTTACTCGACTACCCTACCGCAGCGTTATTTGACGCTGCGGAGGAAATGATTACCGTGGTCGAAGAGTCAACGGAAATTAACCAGCAAAACAAAGCTGCACTGGTTAAATTTATTCGTAAGCTAACCGCGCGTGATCTCTATGATGCACAAGAAAGTTACGACCTTTTATTTGACAGAGGTCGTGCTCTTTCTTTATTGCTTTTTGAGCACGTACATGGTGAGTCCCGTGACCGTGGTCAGGCAATGGTTGATCTGATGAACGTTTACAAGTCGAAAGGCTTTGAAGTCGATTCAGCGCAACTACCTGACTATATTCCCCTTTATCTTGAGTTTTTAAGTGAACAAGATAGCGAATACGCCAAAGAGTGGCTGGGAGACATTTGTCATCTAATGACGATGCTTTCCGAGCGACTAATCGAACGTGAATGCTACTACTCAGTGTTGTTCGACAGCTTAATTGACATTTCTGAAATTGAGGTGGACCGTGCTGAAGTTAAAGAAGCGGTGAGCCAGGAAGAAAGAGACGATACTGTCGAAGCGATTGATAAAGAGTGGGAAGACAAAGAAGTTAAATTTGACGATCCAATGGCCGGCCAATGTCCAAGTCAGTCAGGACTTCAGTCTTCCAGAAATTCGCTGGACCCAAATACTATTCAACAAGTTCCGATCAAGTGGCATAACAAAGATGCTGCTGAAGTGGCGGGATTGTAAGGAGATAACCATGTCAAATTTGAATAATTTACTTTTCGGGGTTTATCCCTACATTGCGATCCTGGTCTGTATTGTTGCCAGCTGGATCCGTTTTGATCGTGAGCCCTACACCTGGAAAGCCGACTCTAGCCAAATGTTAAGCAAGAAAGGTTTTCGAGTTGCCAGCAATCTTTTCCACATTGGTGTGATTTTTATTTTGCTTGGCCATTTTGTTGGTCTGTTAACTCCGGAGTCGGTTTACCACTATGTGATCACCAGTGCTAACAAACAACTCCTGGCAATGGTGAGTGGAGGATTCTTTGGCATACTTTGCCTTATCGGTCTTTTAATGCTAATCAAGCGTAGGTTAACTGATGACCGGGTTAGAGCCTCTTCAAAAACTTCTGATATCGCATTGCTATTCATGTTGCTGATTCAACTGGTATTAGGTCTTTTGACTATCGTAGTTTCAATGGATCATCTGGACGGCTCAGTCATGATTATGCTGGGTAACTGGGCACAAAGCATTGTGACTTTCCAGGGAATGCAAGCCGCGGCATCAATTGAACCGGTACATATCATTTACAAGCTGCACGTTTTTGTCGGTTTAACCATGATACTGGTTTTCCCGTTTACTCGATTGGTTCACATCATCAGCGTACCAGTCTGGTATTTCGGTCGACGTTATCAGGTAGTAAGACAAAGATAATCAACAATAGAAAAGAGAGCTATAGTTAAGAGTTTTATCAAAGAAGCACAGTCCCAATAAACCCGTCAGACAGGTTGAATTCATTTTATGGAGTTGGGACTGATTTTTTAAATGAAAAGATTTTCGGGCATAACAAGAAAAAAGCCGACAACTGCAACTAAAGAGAAAAATTATGAGTTCATGTGGTTCACACTCTCACGCACACTCCCATGCCCATACCGAGCCTTCTTCGCCTCTTCCGCAAATTAGTGTTAATGGAAAAGCCATTCGAGAAGAAGATCTAGCCAATGAGCTTCAATATCACCCGAACAAAGATTTTGAAGTTGTTGTTCAGCAGGCGGGACAAACTCTGGTTATTCGCGAACTTCTACATGAAGAAGCCAGGAAACGCTGCATAGAGATTAGTGCAGAAAATGAAGAGGAAGCATTACAACAATTGATCGGAGATAGCATCAGCTACGAAGATCCCAGGGAGGATGATTGCCTGCGCTATTTTGCAAACAATCCTGACAAATTCACCACTATGCCGTTGATGGAAGTTGACCATATTCTACTGGCAGCAGCGCCAGATGATGTAACAGGTAGAGAAACTGCGAAAAACCAGGCCAAGAGAATTATCGATGAACTCAAAAATGATCCCCTGCTTTTTCCGTCACTTGCCCAACAATATTCGGCATGTCCTTCCAAGGAAACCGGTGGCAATCTGGGACAGTTAAGTAAAGGGCAAACCGTGCCAGAATTTGAAAGACAGCTGATGCCACTAAAGCAGGGGCTTGCAGAAAGTCCGATCGAGTCTCGCTATGGTTTTCATGTGGTTAATATCACCCGCAAAATCGAAGGTAAAAAGCTTGAATATTCGATGGTTGCCGATAAAGTTCGTGGCTATCTAACCCATCGAGTGTCTCATTTGGCGATTCAGGAGTTTATTCAGTCTTTAGTTGAGCAAGCAGAAATTGAAGGCGTTGAAATCAGGTTTGCTGAAGAAAATATTCATATTTAAAACGCCGAGTGTCTGCGAAAAATATAGGAGGCTTTCCAACGAAAGCCTTTTTTTAAAATCCATCAGATTTTAAATATTAAGCACAAAACCTAAATGCATCATTTATTGCCTCAGCGAGATTCACTATTGGATTACGCAATGCTAACCCAGCCTACTGGTCTAATTTTATCATTAACTTTCATACACTTGATCACTCTCAACAGACCTATGACCATAAAAAAGTAATAGTGAGTTCAAGTTAAATTCGGCGATTAGGGACTAAGTTTCTATCCTCGTCAGGACTTTTCCAGTGAAAAAGAAAAACAGCTTCCCTTGCCCGGACTGGAAGTTACCATCAGACTACTGCCGTGCAATTTTAATAACTCCTGAGTGATTGGCAGGCCTAATCCTGTCCCTTCATTTTCGCGACTAAAACTACCATCTACTTGTTCGAAAGGTCGAAAAATCGAGTCTAGCTGCTCTACCTCAATACCAATACCCTCGTCCACAACTTTTATCAAAACAGAGTCTTCCAGTTCTACGCTACGAACACTCACAATGCCCTGGTGGCTGAACTTTATAGCATTACCTAGAAGATTTAAAAGAATCTGTTGTAAGCGTTTAGGATCAGCAACAACTTTCGGCAGTATTTGAGGAATACCGTTGTATAACATGATCTCTTTAGACGAAGCCATACTCTCCAAAATTTTCATTGCTTTATCAACTGCAGAAAATAGACTTATAGGTTGTTTCTCTATTGATAGCTTTCCAGCCTGCAACTGAGAGAAGTCAGTAATGTCTCTTACCAATGAAAGCAGTCTTTGCCCTGACTCAATAATCACATCAACCGATTCTTGTTGATCCGGACTTAATGTCAGATCTTCTTTCAATAATTCCGACATACCAATAATTCCGTTGAGCGGAGTCCGCAATTCATGCGAGGTATTTGTCAACACCTGATCTTTTAGCTTATCGAGTTCAAGCAATTTTTTCGCTACAGCTTTGTGCTCATCGATCAGTTCCAGTTGTGATTTTCGATAAAAATAGAATACGGTCAATCCGCAAACAAGAAGAACTATTCCAACAATTAACCAGGCAAAAGTCCGCTGCTGTATAATTTCAAGGTCCTTGAGTTTATTTTTTGATGCCAGTAGTTTGATCTGATTATTTTTGGACTCCACATCGAAAAGTGTTTGCATAATTGAAAGTTGACTACGATGTTGCTGCAACTCCTGTTCTTTTTCAAGCTTACGAACCAATGTCCGAATATCGTAAGCTTCTCTAAACTGGCCGGTTCGATACAAGATCTCACTCTTAAGCTTCAGAGCATTAATTTTTTCAAAATCCTGTTTAACTTCCTCTGAAAGACTTATTGCGTTTTCCACGGTATCAAGCGCTTTCTGATGTAAATCCAGTCCGGATTGAGCTCTTGCTTTTATTAACAAGTTGCTGGCTTGTTTAAAAAGCTGACTTCTATTAACAGAAACAGTTTCTATTTCTTCAATCAGCCCGAGAGCTTGCTCAAATTTTTTCTGCACCAAAAATTGTTCTGCAATTCCTCTCATACTAAGCATTATGCCAAGAGAGTCTTGTGCTTTTTCGTACAAAGTCCTTGCCAGTTGATAGTTTTCGATCGCTTTATCGGTATTACTTCTCGCACTATAAACGTTTGCAATACCCAATTTGGACTTAGCTAGAACCGCGGGGTCACTAGAATCTGCAGCCGACTTGTTATAGTAATCAATCGCAGCCTCAAAGCGATCACCGACGTAGTATGTATTAGCAATATTATTGTAAACCTGTTTAAGTTCTTTTAATTTTTGAAGCTTTATGTAGGTTTCAGTGGCACTTTTATATTTTTCTAAAGCGGGCTCAAGCGCGCCACTGATCTGTAACAAGTTTCCCTGCAGAACCAGCGAACGAGCCAACTCTCCCGCAAATCCATATTCCTTTGCTAGCGCTTCAGCCTCAAGCGCTCTTTGCAACGATGAAGAGTATTCACTCAGGAAGTAGAATGCATAGGAAGCTGCGTTAAGGAGTTGTGCCTTTTCTCTGGCATTTTCTTTGGTTGTAACATATCGAAGTGCCTTTTCAGCAATTTCAATTGCAACCTTGGGCTCATTCCGTGCAAGCCGCTTAACTTCTTCACTGTACCAGCTAAGAGGTATTTGTTTCTGTTCACTACCTTCACCAGCAGCCAGACAGCCGCCTCCCCAAATAGCAATCACTAAAATAAAAAGGCTCCCGCGAATTATTCGCGCGAGCCGTAACCAGCGTTTTAACATCTTTGAGGTTTAACTTCCTAATCCAAAGTAACTGACATTGTTATCGGTATTGTTCGAGTTTGGAACACTTGCACTACGCACATTTTCCCACTGTGACGATTCATCGACCAGACTGTCACCAATTCTGGACAATAGTTTGTCCTGAGACAATGAAGCAACGTCATCAATATCCGAAATACCAGCGTGGCGCAGCATTGCTTTTCTGTTAACTTCAATTTCTTTCTGGCTCTGACCATTATTAAATGCTGCTAGTTTTTCAGCATCCTGACTAAGGCTTAAATAAAATTGAGTGAGTTTATCCATTAGCTTCCTCTCTGTTTTGTTGGTTAGATTTTACTACTTAAATAGAAAAAAGACGCTTCCCTTTTCATTTAACTTTTAGCCAGCTTCCAGGCGGATAGATCTGACTCCTCCAGCTTCAACCACTCTAGCCGCTCTTTAGCAAATTTCATTGGTTGTTCGGCTGGAATATATAAAGTACTTATCGTATTTAATTCTATCGTTTCCAATTCATTCAAGGTTACCCAATCTTCACGATGCTCAAAACCAGGTAGCATTGGAGCTTCATAGACACAGACTTTGTGTTGCTCTGAATAGTAGTTACGCAGCAATCGAATAAGAGCTGAGATTCCATGTTTTCCAGGCTTTCTCTCTTTGAGAGTGTGCTCTGCAGTCAGCCCTACTTGCCATAAAATCAAAGCTGAAGATGGATCCACAGGACGCTCGGTTAATAGAAACTGAGTCGCTTCAAATGATTGGCAGCCGACCGTTGCGGGATCCTGGTTGAGATCAGCAAAAAGGCAGGCATCTGCAGATATTCCTGGCAGCATTTTTGCTGGCTTACCGAGCGTTTTTAATTTTTCTATTGCTAAGTGCGGAGACAAAGCGAATATTCCCGGGTGACCGTAAAACACACAACAAACATCATATCCTTCCAGTACCAGCTCAACCATTTTTTCAGCCATCATATGATAGGTCTGAAGTCGGTTGACATCTCCCTCATAAAGCAAACCGAGATTCTCAGCGCAAGGGTTGAGTCCGCGAATATGTTGAATTGACAATGGGTTGGGGGCGACCACCAAAACCTTATCGGCTTTAGAGATATAGCTCTCTGACTCTGAGGTCATATGGCCCGGATGCAAACCGCAGCCGACAACGGTTAATCGACCAGATTCCATGTTTGACTTCAGTTCTTCCTGATTATTTTTCACCCTGATGAGCCTCTTATTTGAATATTCTTATTGAACATCTAGTTTATTTTGTAGCAAGACAAGGTCGGATTCTAATAAAAGATATTGGAAAGCATTCTTGAGCAAACCAACTTTTTCGACGACTGTTCTATTTATAGACCAATGACTGAAGCAGGTCAATGACAAAGAGAAAGATAATCCTTGTATAACAAGATGTTATCTAAGATGAGTAGCATTGTCAGGGGATAGAAGCTAAAACTGAAAATTTCAAACAACTAAAAACATTTCAGCTTGAGAACTTATAATTTGAATGCAGAACTGCCACATTATTGATTTTAGCTTTTCAACTGAAAGAAAGGTTGACCTGTCACTAATAGAAAAGGGCGCTAAAGCCGCCCTTCTCTATCAGATGAAGTATAATTAAGCCAATGTGATGAGATGGTTTTTCTTTTTACCTAACTTAACCAGAAAGAACTTTCCGTATAAAGACTTTTCTTTTGCGAAGATATCAGCGCAATTCATATTATCCTGGGCGCCTTTCGCATCCCCATTTACCCACACAGAATTTTTGCCAAGAGCATCCTTAACTTCTCTGCCAGCCTTCACCATTCCACACTCAGCAAGTAATGTAGTCAAAGGCTTTTCCGAAAAATCGGCAGGCAGTTCACTGGAAGGGAGTCCGTCAAGCGCTAGCTGCTCAAGATCCTGTTCACTCAAATCAGCCAGAGTGCCCTCAAACATGGCCTCGGTAATTCTTTGTGCAGCTGCCAGACCGTCATCACCATGAACTAGCTTTGTCACCTCTCTGGCGAGGATCCCCTGAGCGGCAGGTCGACCTTCTGCTTCTCTGTCTGCTTGTTCAATTGCGATGATCTCTTCCTGACTTAAGAAAGTGAAGTAGCGCAAAAATTTATATACATCAGCATCGGCAGTATTTAACCAAAACTGGTAGAACGCATACTGGCTGGTTTTCTTTGCATCCAGCCAAATAGTTCCTGATTCGGTTTTCCCAAATTTGGTACCATCTGCTTTTGTTACCAGCGGCAAAGTAAGGCCAAAAACCTGATTGCGATTCATTCGTCGAGTTAAATCGATCCCTCCGGTAATATTGCCCCACTGATCACTGCCGCCAATCTGGACAGTACAGCCTAGTCTTTTATTGAGTTCTGCAAAATCATATGACTGCAGTATCATATAGGTGAACTCAGTAAATGAGATCCCTGCGCCTTCTCTATCGATTCGCTGTTTTACTGACTCTTTCTGAATCATCTGGTTCACGGAGAAGTGCTTACCTACATCACGCAAGAATGACAACACATCAACCCCTTGTGTCCAGTCGAGGTTGTTGGCGACGACCGCCGAGTTTTCTCCGCAGTCAAAGTCAATAAACTGACTGACCTGCTTTTTCAAACTCTCTACCCAGCTCTCAACAACATCTGCAGAATTCAGCTGCCTTTCTGCCGCCTTAAATGAAGGATCGCCAATTAATCCTGTCGCCCCACCAACCAGCGCAATAGGCTTATGTCCGTGCTGTTGAAAACGTTTAAGTGCTAAAAGCGGTACGAGACTGCCAATATGAAGACTATCTGCGGTTGGGTCAAAACCACAATAGACCACCTTCATCCCCTCTTTCAGATGAGTATGAAGTTCTTCTTCAGCTGTCATTTGTGAAACCAGGCCACGACTGTTTAAGTCATCAAGTAAGTCTTTGTTTTGTTCTGTCATAGTTAACCCAAAATATTACGAGCGCCAGAAAAGCTTCGTATATAAATTAAATTCTTTAAAAATCAATAGTTTTTAATTCGTCTTTAAAGTGAATTTTACGTTTTTTCCGAAGTCATATATCATTGTCGACGAAACTGCAGTCTTGTGTTTAAATTTGACACCTGAAACTCACACAGATCCTGCCTCAAAACAGGAGAGCTTCATGGGTAAACACATAAGTTGAGGGTTTAATTCACTTTTACTGCGCGCATTTTATACGGAACTCGCACAAAGTTGTATGATTAAACACGATTACAAGCCACAAAATAGCCAGAAATTATCTTCTAGTCATACTCAGAGGCACCTGCCTGAGTGGATGACTCATCCCTTTCTCATTGTCGGCAGCGCCTTGAGTGTCTTGCTAATAGGCTACCTGCTACTGCCGAAAACAGAGAATGCCGAACCCGAAATAGCAATAGAAACATTAAACGAGATTGCCGCCGAAGAGAAGCGATACAGCGATCCGGTTGAAATCGAATTAAATCTGGAGCCCATGGAAGCCCCTCCAGAAACGGTACCTATGGTAAACCTTGTCAACTGGAAAAGTGAATCGGTAAAAAAAGGTGACACCCTTTCAAATATTTTCAAGCGTATTGGCCTATCCCCGCAGCAGACCTATAAAGTTGCTAACCTTGACGAAAATACCAAGGTTTTAACTCGCCTCAAGCCTGGAGAAATTATCAATTACCAGATTGATGAAAATAATGAACTGGAAGCTTTGAAATATGCAATGAACATTCAAAAGACCCTGTACATTGAAAAGGCCGATGGCGAGCTCACCAGTAGAATTGAAAATAAAACCATCCAATACACAACCGCCTACGCCCAAGGTGTCATAAAAGATTCTCTGTTTGCCGCCGGAAAAGATGCCGGTTTGAGTGATACTCAGATAATGCAGCTTGCTAATATATTTGGCTGGGAAATTGATTTTATTCTCGATATTCGTGAAGGTGATGCCTTTTCGTTCTTTTACGAAGAAAAATACCTCGACGGTGAAAAAATAGGGAATGGCGACATTCTGGCTGCGGAATTTATTAATCAGGGTAAGTCTTACATGGCGGTTCGGTATACCGACTCCAAAGGAAATAGTAGTTACTACACGCCTGATGGCTACAGCATGCGCAAAGCATTTTTACGAGCCCCATTGAATTTCGCCTATATCAGTTCTAATTTCAAACCCAAGCGCTTTCATCCAATCCTCAAGCGTTGGAAAGCTCACAAGGGAATTGATTACCGGGCAAAAACGGGCACGCCAATCAGAGCTGCGGGTGATGGTAGAGTTATTGCGTCAAGCTATAATAAATACAACGGGAAGTATGTTTTTATTCAACATGGTCAGGGAATTGTAACCAAGTACCTGCATATGTCACGAAGGGCCGTTAGCAAGAATAAGCGAGTCAAACAAGGACAGGTAATCGGCTATGTTGGCATGACAGGGCTTGCCGAAGCCCCGCACCTGCACTATGAGTTTGTCGTCAATGGTGTTCATCGTAACCCTCGCACAGTTGATTTGCCGCAAGCAAAACCAATTGCCAAATCCGAAAGAGAGCGCTTTGTAGCAACCACCAGAGAAATTATCGATCAATTACAATCTCGAAGCATTGTCTCATTACCAGACAAAGAAATAGCACCCTGATTGCAAGATAACCTGAGCCCCAATATATGACTCACAACGAAACGGAACTCTATATCGGCCTGATGTGTGGCACCAGCATTGACGGTGTCGATGTCGCATTGGTCGACTTTGCTGACGGTCAGAGCAAACTGATAGCTCACTACCTTCACCCTGTTTCAAAGGAAGTCAGAGACTCTCTGATCGAACTATGCGATGTAAAACAGACGATCGCCGAAAACATCTACGCAAATGCCCTGAACACTGTCTCAGGCCACCCTGTTCCCGAAAAAATTGCTGAAGTGGTTGAAAACCGAATAGAGCTGCTGGGCAGAATGGATCGCCAGATGGGCTATGTTTTTGCAGAAGCAGTTAATAGCTTTTTAGCCGCTCAATCTCTGTCTCCTTCGCAAATTAAAGCGATTGGTAGTCACGGACAAACAATTCGTCATCGACCGGAGCGAGAAACTGCTTTTAGCATACAAATTGGCGATCCTAATGTTATTGCCCACCAAACAGGTATTAAAACGGTATCAGACTTCAGGCGCATGGATCTGGCTGCAGGCGGTCAGGGAGCACCTCTGGCCCCCGCGTTTCATAATGCAGTGATGCGAAGTAAAAGAGAAAACCGAATTATCTTAAATCTCGGTGGCATAGCAAACATAACTCTGTTACCGAAAGATCCGAGTGCAAATGTTCTCGGTTTCGATACTGGTACAGCCAATACATTAATGGATGCCCACTTTAAACGCTTCCACCCAAAATCCGATGAGCTTTTTGATCGCGATAGCCAGTTTGCCCGCTCCGGGCGTGTGAATGAACAACTGCTAAAAGTACTGCTTTCTGATCCTTATTTCAAAAAAGCACCACCCAAAAGTACAGGCAGAGAGCACTTTTCCATAACCTGGCTGCAACGACAGATTGATAGCTGTGATTTTCCAATATCAGCAGAGGATATCCAGGCAACATTGCTTGAATTTTCAGCTGTAACAATTGCTGACGCAGTTAAAAACCTTGAACTCGACAACTTTGAAGTCTACGCCAGCGGCGGCGGCATGAATAATCCCTATCTGCTAGAAGCCATTGGAAAACATCTTGGAAAAAAAGTTTTCCAGACTAATGATATTGGCGTCGATGGTGATTATCTGGAAGCTATGACCTTTGCCTGGCTGGCTTATCGTAGAGTTGAACAACTACCAGGCAATTTGCCTTCAGTAACCGGTGCACAAAGCACTAGAATTTTGGGCGGAATCTACCTTCCATAAGGTAAGAAATACTATGTCCTGTTTAAAAATCGACGAAACAACACCGGTTGCCAAACTTAAGAATCTTGGTGCCAAAAGTGCGCTCCCTTTGGAACGCATCGGTATTACAACTTATGCTGATTTGAAATCAGCCGGCGCACTCCAGGCTTTTCTCAAACTGGAAAAGCTAGAAAACTTTAAACCCAGCCTAAACTTCCTGTATGCCATGTTGGGAGCATTGGAGAATGAACACTGGGCAAAATATCGCGAGCAAAAAGGCGAGCTATTAATTGAGCTGGAGACAATGCGTGAGTACGAAACCTTGTTCTATCCACCTCACATTCAACCCGAATAGCACTTCAAATCACCGCTAACGGGACAGGGAAAACTCAAATAAAGGCATCTCAAACGCAAGTTTGAATTGAGTTCAACGATATCCTTCCCGACATCCACTTTTTCTCCATAAAGTCGATCTCCCACAATTGGAAAGTTGGCATCGGCCAGGTGTTTTCGAATTTGATGCTTTCTTCCTGTTGCCAGATTGATTTTGAGAGTACTGCAATTTGAAGTCGGGTCAAAGTGGTTTTCCAGTATTTCCGTCAACGCAACTTTACCGTCAATATCTGCTTCCAGACGCAAAATAGAATCAGGAAAGTGACCATGGACAATAGCCTGGTAGCGTTTTTCTACCTTTCGGTCTTCAAATAGGCGTGCTAGCTTTTGAGTTACTTTCTTTTTGTGTGCAACCACAATGAGACCGCTGGTAGCCCTGTCAAGACGATGCACCAGATAGGCCTGACGTTCACCCAGTTGATATTTCTCGCACCCAAACATTTCTATCCAGCGACAAATACTGGAGTGATCTCCCCATTTAGTCCCTTGAGAATACATCCCGCATGGTTTATCCCAAATAGAGTAGTCACCCTCATCAGCCACAAGCCTGGCGTCCGGAGTTTGCGCCGAAAGTATTTCAGAATCATAATACAGATGAAGTAAATCACCTTCAATTAACGGCATTTTCGCTCGCCTGGAGCGCTTTATTTTACCGCCACGCTCTAGCCACACAGCTCCAAACTTTAATGCTTTTTTTAACTCTGCCACAGACAAAGATGATACCGACTGCTTTAAACAGTCAATTGTGCTACTACCGCTTTGTTGGCACTGAATATGGCGTTCGAGACGAGTCAAAGAGAAATAATGCTAGATGGAAAAGGAAGAGCCACAGCCACAGGTTGTCGTCGCGTTAGGGTTATCAACGACAAAACGAGAGCCTTCGAGATCTTCTCGATAGTCTACGCGGGAGCCGACAAGGTATTGAAAACTAAGCGCATCGACAACCAGGGAAACACCGTCGCGCTCGATAATCATATCATCTTCTGCCTGAGACTCATCAAAGCTAAAGCCGTATTGAAAACCGGAGCAACCGCCACCAGTGACATAGACACGCAGCTTAAGTGCCGGATTTTCTTCTTCCGTAATAAGTTCCAGAGCCTTTTTGCTCGCAGCTTCGGTAAAAATTATAGGAGAGACTTTTGCCACACCGGAATCAGACATAGTTAACTCGGATTACGCTTTCAATATTTGGAGTGGATTATTCACTAAGACCTTTTTAACTGCAATAAAAAAGGGTCAGCAATAGAATTCTACTATTGACCCTTTATTCTATTCAATCAAGATTATACAACACTGCTCACTAGGAAGCTTTTTTATCTTCCTTTACTTTTTCATCGGCCTTTTCAGAAGTGTCCTGCTTACCTTCTAGAGAGTGAGGCTTATTATGGTGTCCCAGCAATTTAGGCTTCTCTTCTTTATGCACCATCTGACCATTCACTTCGGCCCCCATGGCCATCTCAATTAACTTATAATATACATTACCTTCAATCCGAGCATCAGACATCAACTCGACGTGCTCCAGAGCATGTACATCACCTTTTACACGACCAAAAATCATAATATGAGGAACATTAATTTCTCCCTCAACAAAGCCATTCTGACCAATTGTCAAAAGAGAATTCTCGAACTCATCGGCAGTAATATCACCTTTTACGTAACCATCTACATAAAGTACGCCGGTGAAGTTTACGTTGCCGTTAATTTTGGTTTCTTTACTAATTAACGTATCAGCGGCACCAGCCTTAGCTCTTGGCGACTGCTTTTTTTTGCGACCCAACATGGATTATGTCTCCTAAATTTTCCACGCAAATTGTTTTTCTGCGCTTTGATTCTTACCTAAGCCTCTAGTTCTGGCTTTAATTAGCACTTGCTCAGCAATAAAACCTTCCGGAAGAGCTATCTCGCCTTCCATATTTTGAAAGTAACGAAATTGAAACTCAAAATCCTTCGCTTGAAAAGCACCAAGTTCACGAAACGGGTACTCTTTAGGCGCCCCTTTTTCTTGTCCTTTGACGACCAGAGAAACACCTCCTTTAAGGTATTGCTCTTGCTTTCCAGCTTGAGTAAGCACTAACTTAAATTGAGCATTTCTGCTACTCTGACCTGGAGTCAAAGCAAATTCAGCTATTGTTAGTCCTTGCTGGTCTTTTTCTGGCGCCATTATTTTTCGGTAAAACTTAAGTTCCTCTTCCAAATCCTTTTGCGTTTCCTGCAACTGTTTGACAGTTTCCATCAACTGTTGTGTCGATTGCAGATCAACCTGTGCGGATTGTGTTTGCATCACCAGCGCCTGGTTCGCTTCCTGATATGCCAGCTGGTACTCTTCTACCTTTTGCTCTAACCATGCGGTCTTTTCGAGCATTTCCTGCCGCTCTTTGATTGCCAAAAACCGTCCAAAATAGAAGCTGCCGAATATCAATAGCGCAGCAAAAATGAAAACACCCAAATACCAGGCGAACGATTTTCTCTCACGAATTACTAATTCTGGCCCTACCATAGATTTTTAATGATTGTTTTATTGGAGCGCTAGTGTAACCCGAATAACGCAAGATGCCCACCTAATTCACAAAAACAGACACATTTACCGCAAAATTAGAGCAAAGCATTTGTCTTTTTTATCAATAGGTTATATTCTAATCTTAAAGTCGTTTAGTTCCTCTATTAGATGCGTTCTTTAGTTTGTTAGAGGCAATGATGGATACCCGGCTACAAATTTTGCAGGTACCCAACCAGATTTTAAAATACCCTTATAGGGAATAGCATAAAACAACCAAATCTAAAACATAGTTTTCAATGTCAATTTTTGAATCAATACGCCTAAGACTGGGAAGCCTTGATGCGCTCCCTATACTTGCAGTGATGGGACTGATTTCAGGTCTGATTGCTGGTGGTGTTATTGTTCTATTTCGGCTGTTTATTGAAAGCGGAGTTGTGCTCTGGCATGCCGGTGGAGAAGGCGTCAACGACTTTGAGAATTTCCCCTGGTGGCTTAGATTGTCGCTCCCATTGGTTGGTGGTTTTCTAGTCGGTTTTGTATTGCACAAAGTGGGCAAAAACTATCGCCAGGTTGGAATCGGTCACGTACTTGAAAGAATGAGTTTTCATCAGGGCTACCTTCCCTGGAGAAATGCTGTTGTCCAGTTCCTCGTCGGGGGGATGACCCTGGCCTCTGGGCAATCTGTTGGTCGTGAGGGCCCGGGAATTCATCTGGGTTCTGCAGCAGGTAGCTGGCTGGGCCAGCGAATGAAACTCCCCAATAACAGTATTCGGGTTCTCGTTGGTTGTGGTGCTGCTGCTGCAATTTCTGCCAGCTTCAATACGCCACTGGCGGGAGTCATTTTTGCGATGGAGATCGTGATGATGGAATATGCGGTGACCAGCTTTATTCCATTGATTCTTTCTTCTGTTAGCGCGGCAATCCTGTCCCGCATAGTATTTGGCAACAACGTTGCTTTTACTGTGCCTTCACTGGAATTAGTCTCATTATGGGAAGTCCCCTATTTTGTGTTGCTTGGTCTTATTATTGGTAGCATTGCCAGTTTATTTATCCGAGCAACAAGACAGGTATCTATTATTTCTCGCGAGTGGTCCGCCTGGCTCAAGTGCGGTACGGCGGGAACTGTTGTAGGCATCATAGCGCTCGCCGCGCCTCAGGTGATGGGAATTGGCTATGACACCGTTAACGCGGCACTTCATGGAAATTTGGCTTTACAAGTTCTTGCTATTGCCTTTGTCGGTAAACTGCTGGCAACCATTGTCTGTTCCGGAATGTCCCTTCCTGGTGGAGTGATCGGTCCGTCCATGTTTATCGGTGCAATGATTGGTGGCGTTGTAGGATCCATCGGCTCATTGATTCTACCTGACTATGCTTCTGAATATGCTTTTTATTCCATGATCGGTATGGCGGCAATGATGAGTGCTGTATTGCAGGCTCCCTTAGCGGCTTTGATGGCGTTGCTCGAGCTTACAAACAATCCCAATATCCTGTTACCAGGAATGATATGCCTGGTTATCGCCAATCTGGTAGTCTCTCAACTTTTTAAACTCCCCTCGATATTCCAGTCGCAAATGCAGGTTCGAGGTCTGGAAATGAAAATTAATCCGTTGTCTCAGTTTCTTCGTAGTGTCGGCGTTGCGGGATTAATGGAGCGAAAAATTGCAGTACATAGCCGAACAATCAAGTTTGAGCAAGCAGAAGAAATTCTGGAAAATACTCCACGCTGGATTCTTATCAAAGAAGAAGATGTTCCCATGTCGTTGATGGCGGCAAACGATTTAGCTAGATACGTTTTACAGAAAAAAGAATTAGAAAAAGAGGCTCAGGCCAAAGCAGAGGAACTGGGTGGAGAACTTCCTGAGTTTGAAAAAAGGGATGTCGACCTGCTACAAATACCGGCAGATAGACAAAACATCGCATCAGTTTACCTGCAGGGCAATTTGGAAGAGGCTTTAGATACCATGGATAGAGAGTCTGTCGATGCCGTCTATATATTCAGGACAACCGCGCCTTTGACAGATAAAATTTACGGCGTATTAACACGCGAAGCAATTGAGTCTCATTACAGTTACAAAAAATAGTCCTCAAAAAATTTCGAGATATGAGAGAAACCTATGTACGAATGGTATAGCTGGATTAAAGCTTTTCACATTATTTTCTTTACCAGCTGGTTTGCAGGCCTCTTTTACTTGCCACGAATCTATGTAAACCTGGCAATGGTAGACAACCAGCAAACCTATTCACACTTACTGATCATGGCCACAAAGCTTTATCGATTTGTCACCCCATTCATGTTTATTACCGCCGGACTTGGTATATGGTTGCTCTATATAAATCCGGGCTTACTCAAGGTCGGCTGGATGCACGTCAAATTAACGCTTATCCTGCTACTCATTGGCTACCACTTTGTGTGTGGCTACTATCTCAAAAAATTTAGCGAAAATCGGTCAACCAAGGGGCATGTTTACTATCGCTTTTTCAATGAGTTTCCCGTTCTTATCTTGCTTGCAGTCGTCATTCTAGCGATCGTCAAACCTTTTTAAGGTAGCTCAATTCAATGAGAAGGTGCCTGTAAATCAGGCGTCTTCCTCTACGACGATGTTCGCTTCAAATCTCTTAATTGATGAACGCACTAGCGGCAAAACTACCTTACCGTCTTCCGAGTGAACTTCAACCCAAAGGTAACGACTGGAAGTCTTGGTTAAGCGCCCTTCATAGACGGTTCCGTCGTTCCGAGTCACTTTAACCTGATACTCGACGTATTGACTTGCCTTGGTTAAAGGAACCTGATGATACTCTCTTTTTAATATTATCGACTTATATCTTTGCTCTTCAGCTTCCGCTTTGCGCTTTTCCTCTAGCACTACCGCTGCAAGTTTGTTGAAGTTTTCCAGATTCCAGTTATTTAGAAAATTGCCAAGTGGTTTATTATTAATTGAAACCCTTAAACCACCCAGTTCGGTCAACTCTTCAAAAGTATAAAAAGGCATACTCTCTATATCGAATGTTGGCTGTGGTTGCATAAACCAGTAAAACTCTGAGTTCGGTTTGACGGCTTCTGGATATAAAGACTTAAAGGTATCCGAAGCTTCAATGCCGACTGAAGCGAGAGCTTCTACAACCTTATCGGTATGTTTCTGATAGTATTCTTCCTGAGTAACACCTTCTTTACCAGCACAATATGTTGCTTTGTTTTCATGATATCCAAGATCGGTAACTCTCAGTTCAAATAGTGAAGGCTTGGGAGCCGCAGGCAATTTATTCATACTCACCATAGTCGCCTGATTCTGGAAAGCTTCAATAAAGGTCAGCACACCGACAATATTCATCTGATAATCAAGCTTGAACATATCTTCAAACTCGGTGACCCCGTTAAAAACGATACTACCGCTGTACTGGTCGAGCATATAGTAGAGCTCAGTATTGAGCGAGAAATAGTGATATCCCATTTTTTCCAGCGTACCAATCGATATATGATTAATATCGCCGCAGTAAGCCGACTCAAGTAAATCCCAGCTAGTTAATTTTTTATGTGTTTTATATGCACTTATCATCTCATTGTTAAAAGGTAACAATAGCCCTTTTATTTTGATATATGCAGACTCAGGAAGCTCATTACTCTCGACGTTATTTTGAAACAATATCAGATCCATAATATTGCCCACTGAAAAGCGGATTTCGCCAATTTCAACATTATATTTGGCCATTTCAACGTATGCGGTAATTGAGTTAATACGAACTTCGCCTGTATAGCTTAAACTGACAGACTCATACTGAAGATCAACAAATGGCTGCAACCGTTTGGCAAAATTCTTCAGATCGTTATCCAGTTTCCACTGTGCGCCCAAAGCGGCCAGAACAGAAAGAACGATAACAACGAGTAAAAAACGAATTAAGAATCTAATCATGGACTTATTTCTTTTGTTTGAGCAGTCACAACATCCCTGCACTATAGATTGTTGATTATCCTACCTTTTTACAGCCCAAAATACAAAATGGCCTTCACAGTTTAAGCTTAGATAAGATAGACTCTATTCAATAATATTAATCTATAATTTAGTCATGAATACAGAATCTCACAACATCATTTTGGGCGGAGGCTGTTTTTGGTGTATTGAAGCAGGCTTTCAAAGACTTTTCGGCATCGAAAAGGTTGTATCTGGCTATGCTGGAGGGGAAGCTTCTACAGCAAATTATAAAGATGTTTGCTCAGGTGTAACCGGACATGCCGAAGTTGTACAAATTTTCTGGGATCCCGCCAAAATTGAGCTTGACTCCATTCTTGAGCATTTCTTTAAGTTACACGACCCGACCACAAAAGATCGCCAGGGAAATGATGTCGGCCCTCAATATCGTTCTTACATAGGCTATCAGGATGACAGGCAGCTAGAGATAAGCAAAGAGGTTATTGCCAGAACGCAAAGCAAATTCAATCAGCCAATAACCACAGAACTAGCTCAATCACCCAGCTTTTATCCTGCAGAAATTGAACACCAGGATTACTACAATCGCAACAGCAACCAACCATACTGTCAGCTAGTTATCAGACCCAAGCTGGATAAACTGAACTCTTCAAGCTAAAAGTTCAATTACCGGCCTTCAAAATCGAAGGAGTCCGAGGAAAGACCTATCTATTATTAAAGAGATTTCATGACACAAACGCCTATTTGATACGGAATCACAATAGCGTCCTTACAGTAAAAGCATTAGAATAACGCATCTGATTTTCCCTGAGGTAGCCCAAGTGAAGCTAAAAGGCCAACACCTTCTCTCTGTTAAAGATATAAATCTCGATCTAATCAATGAACTTTTCGACGTAGCAGATAAAATGCGCCCTTATGCGCAGCGTCAGAAAGTCACTCGAGTGCTGGAAGGAGCCCTGCTGGGCAACATGTTTTTCGAACCTAGTACACGAACCAGGGTAAGCTTTGGCTGCGCCTTTAACCTGTTAGGTGGTGAAGTCAGAGAAACAACTGGACTATCAAACTCTGCTTTAGCAAAAGGAGAATCTTTATTTGATACTGCGCAAGTGTTATCTGGTTACAGCGACATCATTGCAATGCGGCACCCTGATGCAGGCTCTGTGGCCGAGTTTTCTCAAGGAAGTCGAGTTCCGGTAATTAATGGTGGAGACGGTCCGAATGAACATCCTACCCAAGCTTTACTGGACTTGTTTACAGTCCATAAAGAACTGGCCCGATTGAATAAAGATATTTCCGATCTAAGTCTGACTTTGCTTGGAGATCTTAAACACGGGCGAACAGTCCATTCACTTTGTCAATTGCTTGGACTCTATAAGGGCTTAAAAATCCAGCTTATTTCTCCTCAAGCTCTGGAAATGCCAAGCAAGTATGTCGATATTCTGACTAATGCCGGTCACGAAGTAGTCATTGGCCATAAGCTGGAAGAAGGTTTACCCCAAGCCAATATTATCTATCAAACTCGAATTCAGGAAGAACGATTTGCTTCACAGGAAGAGGCAAACCGATATCGTGGATACTTCCGTTTGAATAAGCAGGTATATTCTGATCATTGCCAACCTGGGGCCGTTATTATGCATCCTCTGCCGAGAGATTCACGCAACGAAGCCAACGAACTGGATAACGATCTTAATGCAGAGCCTGGTCTGGCTATTTTCCGCCAGACAGACAACGGGATTCTGGTCAGAATGGCTTTATTTGCCTGCATTCTGGGTGTCGAAGATCAAGTCGCCCGGTATGAGCGTCCAGTAAACTGGTACGCAGGATTAAGTAACGAACCTAAATAATATTGGCAAGAAGAACTCAAACTAATTTAACTAGAACAATCTTATGAATAAATCTGAAAAACTATTTAATGAAGCCGCCCAATACATCCCTGGCGCAGTAAACTCTCCTGTCAGAGCATTTAACGGTGTCGGCGGAACTCCGGTTTTTATCGCCAAAGCCGATGGTGCTTACTTCACAGATGTTGATGGAAATGAATATGTTGACTATGTTGGCTCCTGGGGACCAATGGTACACGGGCACAATAATCCGCAGATTCGACAGGCTGTAATTGAAGCTTCGGCTAATGGACTTAGTTTTGGTGCCCCAACTGAAATTGAAGTCACTATGGCGAAGAAAGTTTGTGAAATGATCCCTTCGATAGAGCAGGTAAGAATGGTTAGTTCTGGAACAGAGGCCACCATGTCAGCAATTCGACTGGCACGCGGTTATACGGGTAAAGACAAGCTAATCAAGTTTGAAGGTTGCTACCATGGCCATGCGGATTGTCTTTTAGTTAAAGCCGGTTCAGGTGCACTAACATTAGGGGAACCAACATCACCGGGCGTCCCTGCAGATTTTGCAAAACATACCCTGACAGCGGAATTTAACAATCTTGAAAGTGTCAAGCAGTTGCTTGAGGCAAATCGAGATGAAGTAGCCACTATCATCGTCGAGCCGATCGCAGGAAATATGAACTGTATTCCGCCTCAGGAAGGATTTCTTCAAGGTCTGCGAAGTTTGTGTGATGAACATAAAGTGGTTTTGATTTTTGACGAAGTCATGTGTGGTTTGCGAGTTGGACCAGGAACAGCACAACAGCTTTATAATGTGAAACCAGATTTAACTACCTTAGGAAAAATCCTGGGTGGTGGTATGCCAGTTGGCGCTTTCGGCGGTAAAAAAGATATCATGCAGCATTTAGCTCCCGCGGGCCCAGTCTATCAAGCAGGTACATTGTCAGGTAACCCAATAGCAATGGCTGCAGGCTTAACATCTTTGAACTTACTATCAGAAGATGGATTTTTTGAGCCACTTTATAAATACTGCGAACAACTTGTATCTGGTTTACAAGCCTTGGCTGACAAACACAATGTCCCATTCACAACCAATCATGTTGGCAGCATGTTTGGATTGTTTTTTACTACTGAAAAAGAGATCTCTCGATTCAACCAGGTTGTCTCATCCGATCAGGAAGCTTTCAAAACGTTTTTTCATGCTATGCTTGATGAAGGAGTTTATTTAGCACCTTCTGCATTTGAAGCTGGGTTTATTAGCGCTGCACATGATGAGAAAACATTGCAAAAAACACTTGAGGCTGCAGATAAAGCATTCGCAACACTCAAAAAATAAAATCTGTTTACATAGTTGCCGCACCGATAGATACTTTGCTGCGGCAACTTTTTGCAGAATACTGAAGCAGTATCGCTGTATTTTTTTATTCTTACTTTCTTCCATTTTCAGTTCGTTACAGTCCGTCAGCTACGCCAAACCAACATCTCCCCAAACTTCAGGTGAACAAATCATAACGATTGGCTTTGTAAAAAAGGAAGTCTACTCGCCTATTTCTATTGAAATATTAACTCGCGCTTATGAGGCTATAGGCTATCAGATGAAAGTAATAGAGTTGCCCGCCAAGCGACTGCTTATACAGGCAAATAGCGGTTCAATCGACGGAGACCTGCATCGAGTTGATGGGATTAGTAAAGACTACCCGAATTTACTGAAGGTTCCAGTTATTGTTAATTATGCAAACGCAGTAGTTTTTACCAAAAATTATGACTTTGAGGTAGACGGTTGGCAAAGCCTGAAAAAATATCGTGTGGGCACACTCAAAGGATATAAGTTTGCTGAAAAAGGAACAAAAAGCATTCCCAAAGTAGTCCGTGCAGCTCACTTTGAGCAACTTATAAATATGCTTAAACTTGACCGGATCGACATAGCTATTGGACTTGAACTTTTCCAGCATTCCTATTCAGAGACAATTAAAAAAGCAGGTCTTAAAGTGCTTTACCCACCAATAATGAAAGTTGAGGTTTTTCATTATATTAACAAAGAGCACGCAGATTTAGTCCCTCTTCTGACTAGACAGCTTCAACAAATGGCTTCAAAAGGAGAGCTCGAGAAAATCAGAACTGACTACATTACAAGAATCATTGAACAAAACAATTAATAACAAGATGAGCCCGGCTATTACCGAGCTCAAGCTTATGAAAACCTGCTGTTCTTACAGCGCTTGTTAAATCTCTCTACATTGATAATATTTCAACGCTACCTCATTCATACTATGGTATCCATTGAACATTTAAGGTTACGTTAGTGTAGTCATCATATGCTCGAATACCGATATACCATTTACCTCCTTCAGGATTTGATATGCTACAGTTTTCGCTATTTCCATCTTTGTAAGGACGACAAAAGTATTCTGCAGTTGTTGGTAAATTGTTTGGATTTAAATAGAGATCAGCGTCACCACTTCCACCGCTGATTTCAACATCAAAGCTAGTCATACCCTCAGGCAGGTTAACTTCAAAGTATTTCCAGCCTGAACGAAAGTCGCTCAAGTTACTTCTCTCCAAAGAACCTCCTTGCGGAACATCATCTATCTGATAACTTGCAACCAAAGTCAGATCAGAAAAAGAATTATAACCATTCAGCATTACATAGTAGATTCCTTCCGATGGCTGAGAAAAATTACAACTTTCTTCATTTCCACTTTTCCAGGGTCTGCAATCGTATTGTGATAAGGAGGGCTCTTGACCATGTCTCACATAAAGATCGGCGTCACCTACTCCGCCATAAATTTCAAAGCTTACATTTTTTGCCTCTTGTGGCACTTCGAAATAGAAAGTTAGCTGTTCGTTTTGATTTGCAGCTAAACTTGCGCGTGCCAGCCCATTAGTTAATCGTTTTTTGTCCGGCTCAGTAGTATTCTCAAGATAAGCGGTCAGATTCACATGCTCAAAAGAAGACTCAACGGGCTCAAGTAGAATATACCAGACACCACTTTCTGGTTGGTCAACAATAATTGATTCCAGATTGCCGGGGTTGGTTGAAACAGCATCAAAATCGGAAGTTGTGGGGGTACGATTGGCTGCGGCATAAAGATTCATCTCTCCACCATTTTTATCTTCAAACAAAGTTGTTTCAATTCGCAACGCAGCGGTACCTTCTGAAACTTCGATGTTGTACACCTGACTTCCTTTTGACATCAAATTTTCTCGAGCTTTACCATGATATAGAACGAATTGAGCATCACCTTCACAAGAGAAGCTTCCTCCATTTTTTACTGGATTGTATACCGGTTGGTTGTTACCCAGTACGCTGCTAACGAAATCAATGGCATTACAAGAATACTCATCGAGTTGATTGTTCGATACATCGAGATTTTCCAATAAAGGAGGAAGTGCCCAGCGTT
Organism: Aliikangiella sp. G2MR2-5; assembly: GCF_015687155.1. Classification (GTDB taxonomy): domain Bacteria; phylum Pseudomonadota; class Gammaproteobacteria; order Enterobacterales; family Kangiellaceae; genus Aliikangiella. The sequence continues at coordinate 43,172 of NZ_JADPQF010000002.1, forward strand.
CTTCTAGCAAATCCAAATGATTATTTGAAAGATTTATATCCGTCAAATGATTTGGAAGCTCTGGAATCTCTGACAGATTTTCATTGGATACATTCAAAATCTTTAAAAAACGAAAAAATTCAACTCCTTTAATGCTACTAATATTTCCATTTCCCGGCGTATAAACAGCTTCAATTTTAGCGGCTTCCAAAGAGTCGATTTCACCATCACCATTTAGATCAAATTCAGCGACCAGATAGCTTTTAAAATTTGGATCAGGAATATCAATTATCTTGGCACCATAATGACTTGCCACACTTAATTGCTCACCGCCACTAAAAAACTTTCGCTGCCCCATAAGCTTCTGATATTTTTCATATTCTGGTTTAGCTTGAATCGTAATTTGTCCGTTTTTGGTGAATGCTTTTTCAGGATAGTGCATCACAGAGAGAAAATCATACGAACCATAATCACTCGTAGTTTTTAGTGTAAAATTATGCGTTCGATTGTCTAACACATTATCAATCATAATATCAACGTAATCATCCCGATTGGCTCGCTGGTGCTCATGCCGCATTCCAAGTGAATGACCTAGCTCATGAACGATCACAAAAATATTTTCCCAGTTATTCATCGACAAATATTGTCGACCGCCAACCATTCCAACGATAGCACTATTGGATGTTCCATTCTGAACATATACATAGTTTTCCTGTTCGACTCTTTCTATAAATTTCAATTCTGCTACCGCAGTCCAATATTGTGTCGCTTGTAGAAAATTCTGCTTATTTTCACTGCTTACTTGCGGGTCGAATTCATAATAGACAATTCCGTCAGTCCATTTACTTATTCCCGTATCAAACTGAGATTTAGTTTCATAGCGATTAAAAGGGATCAGCATATCGTCAAATTTCTGATACTGACTTCCATCTATCTCCACCAGATTTTCTGATAACTCGGTCTTCTTTTTTTCAAAGGTCTGGTTCAGGCTCACCCCGACAACTTGACAAGAAAATGCTGCGGCAAAAATCATTACACTCGCCGCCATGCGAGTTTTTTGATTCATGATATTGTCCCTTATTGGTTAATGAATAAACATGTCGTTAAATAGTGTTTTCATTATGTTCATTTAACAAAAAAGGAAACAAACAAATAAAATTTTCGCTTCAGATTAATTTTTCTAATAACAGTTTTTAAGTGCAGTTATCTCATGAGATACTACGCTTTTGACAGCTTTTTAAGGTTCACTTTCGCTCGCTTAATATCAAAAATTTTTAAGAACGCGCTAAGCTATATACATGTAATAACGGAGACATCCTGATTGTGTTAGGCAACTGATTTATTACTTATTGATGACAATCAACCTTTTTCTCAAACAGCAATGATGCAATTGATACTTCTTGTCTGCTAGCCTGGCTATATACTAGCCAGTTGACAGTCCAATATTTAGTATGACCAACTATTTACAACTCCTGCACTGTCGGTCATAAATAATTGACGTCTTCTCTGAGTTAATACCGGGATTGACTAAATTTCACCGGATGAAAGATAATTACATACAGTCAGGTCTTAGTTAGTACAAATGAATACTTCTGACTATCGAGGCAAGCATTCTCTTGAGTAATAAAGAACGACAATTTGAAAACCTGGTCCGAAGTTACTATCGGCCGCTATTCCAATATGCATTCTGGATGAGTAAATCCAACAGTGTTGCAGAAGATATTGTTCAGGAAACTTTTGCTCGAGCCTGGAAAAGTATCGATCAACTAAAAGATATAAAAGCAGTCAAATCCTGGCTCTATACAATCCTAACTCGAGAAAATGCTCGCCGCTTTGAAAGAAAACAGCTGCCTGTGATTAACCTTAGTGAGAGCTGGCAGCTTGAACAAGTAGCATCTCCTAATGACGACTACGAAGTACTGGACATTCGTCGAGCAATCATGGCTTTACCGGAAACCTACCGAGAACCTTTAGCGCTTCAAGTTATAGGCGGTCTTTCAACTGAGGAAATAGCAAACGTTCTTTCAATCAAGAGTAATACCGTATCGACTCGCTTGTTTCGTGCGCGCTCTGTGCTTAAGAGCCAGCTGTCAGGCAATTTTGGCTCCACTATTGCCAAAGGGGGGCGGAAAGATGGATGAACTAAACAAAAAAAGAAACCTGAAGGCTGATCCGCGCAGTTGGTTGGAGCAAATCGATGACAAAGTCCTGGCAGAAATGAGTCCGCAGCAAAGAGAAAACGTTTTGTCTGACAAAGCGTTTGAAAAACTGCTAGATAAAGGCATGGATATTCCCGTACCGGTGGAACTATCCGACAAGATATTGCTCAATCAATCGACTCAAAATAAGCGGTTCTACCCTGCAGTATTTTCTATTGCGGCATCTGTTGTTCTAATCACCGGCTTATGGTTGCTTTTTCCGCGGCCTGAATCTGATTTTGGTAGCGAAGCAATCGCACATGTGAAACTGGAATCCGAGTATCTATACCTCGATAAAACAATCGGCAGGCAAACTCTCGACAACAGAATGAAGGCAATGGGACTATCTCTCCCGAAACTGCCAGAAGAAGTGGTATTTGCAGTCCGCTGTCACTATGCAGGACAGGAAGCAATGCATATGATTGCAAAAATCGATGGTCAGCCTGTATCACTGTTGATGACCAAAAATAAAATCACTGAAGAAGGCTTTTTCGAGGACAGTGAGTTGGTGGGTCGCTTTACCAACAACCTTAACCAGCAACTGGTTGTCATTGCCAGAAAAAGTGCATTGATTGATCGTTTCATTTCACAGATTAGTGAAGGATAATAGCTGAGAGTTTTGGATCAGTATTTTAGGGGGCTAGTATTTTTTGGTCAGAATTAACACCTGCCCGTCGTTTTCCATTTTCAACCGGCTTAGAAATGACATTCCAAGCAAGACTTCGGCAGGCCCGGTACCTTTCACTACCATGGCATCAACATTTCTCAACTCAATTCCGCCAACTCTGACTTTTTTCAGATTTAGCGCCCACGCAGGTACAACGCCGGCAGCAGTTGAGACAGCTATTTTTCTCCCTTCCATTTTGTACATTAAGCCAATCTGACTCGCTATTGACTCATTCATTGCAACCTGTGATGCACCTGTATCGACCAGAATTGGCACACCAATACCATTGATGAATCCCTTGGTTTTAAACATACCTCCACTATTGCGAAGGATTCTTACTACATTGGCACTTGCGCTGGCAGCACTACTGTCAACTCCGGAAATTTTTGGCGTGGAGTCTTCGAGTTTGGTAAAGCGTCCAATCCCTCCAGGTTTAAGTTCAACCTTCTTTTGGTTCACTTCAATTACTGCTGACTGAGTATCTGCCCTGATCAAACGAATATTCCTGGCAATTTTATCTCCATTCCGATAAAGCTTTTGCTTTCCTTTATATTTAAGCATGGCGGCATTTTTGAAGAGAGCAATAAGTTGAACTTGCTCTTCTTCAGCTTTTGTTTCCTGGCCGAAACATAGTGGAGTCGAAATGATCGAAACGAACAGCAGTAACAACCTGACTTTTCGTTTCAATATTTTTACCACTTCATCACCCATAATAAATTAAACCCATATAATGTTATCCAGGCAAACACTCCTGCTATCAAATCATCGAGCATAATTCCGAGACCTCCGGAAACATGCTTATCTACCCATTTTATCGGCCATGGTTTAAAAATATCAAATATTCGGAAAAAGATGAAAGCGAATAACAAATTCCACCACTCGGGAGCAAACCCCAGCATTGCAATCATATATCCAGCAAACTCATCCCAGACGATACCGGGATGGTCGTGTACATTGAGTTTTCGTGAAGATTGATGGCAGATATAAATACCTGCTATGACAGTAACCAGAACAAGTAGTAGCGCAGAAAGCAGCGAAAGGGAAGCGATCAGATAGGCCAGCGGTATAGCTGCTATAGTACCAAAAGTACCGGGAGCAACAGGTGCAAGACCACTTCCAAACCCGAAAGCTAGAAAATGTATGGGATCTGTAAATACCGTTTTCGCGCTGATTTTCATACTGCTCATAAACTATTTCTTACCCGATATCAGTTATCCGCGGTATTACTTTGCAATTTTTGTTAAAAATGCTTGTAACCCATTTCCTCTAACTGAATATCTTCTTTATCACGCAATAACCTGACTCCCGGTTTCCCGGTCAATCGGCCAATCGGAATACAGTCGGTTCCGACCGTTTCCAAAGCATTTTTAGCAGCATCCAGTTCATCTTCATCAACAGTAAAGCAAAGTTCGTAGTCGTCGCCACCAGTTAGTGCCGCTCGCATGCGAACCTCGGCATCTTCCACCTGCATAGCAGCTGGCGACAAAGGAATTCGCTCCCAGCGTAACAATGCACCAACACCACTTTGCTGGCTAATATGATTCACATCAGCGAGCAACCCGTCGGAAATATCAATTGCGGAAGTTGCTCGGCCTCGTAAAGCAATCCCCGCCGCAATCCGCGGATAAGGAGTCTGATATTTTTTTAACAGCTCCGCCGCAGCCTTAGGGTTCACACTCAACTCATTTCTCGCTACCATCAACCCTAACGCTGCACCTCCAACCGGCCCGGTTACACAAATCAAATCTCCAGGCTTGCCTTGATCGCGACGATGAAAGACCTGTTCAGGTACAAAGCCGTGTGCTTGTATGGTGATAGCTAATGGACCACGAGTAGTATCCCCTCCAACCAGACTCACACCAAAAAACTCAAGCATTCGCTTTAATCCCCGAGAAAAGTCTGCCAGCCAGTCCGGATCAGCTTTGGGAAGAGATAGACTCATTGTAATCCACGCAGGCTCAGCGCCTGCTGCCGCCAGGTCACTCAAATTAACAGCTATAGCTTTATGTGCGATATCTGCCGCATTAGCCTCAGACATAAAATGCACATCGCCTATCAAAGTATCCATTGATATCGCTAATCTTTGTCCGCGTGGAACTTTGAGCAAAGCGCAGTCGTCACCAATACCTTTAATAACATCCTTTCTTTTGACAGAATCTACAGATAGAAATCTCTCGATGATTTCAAATTCGTTCATTTTCGTCCTTTAATGGAATTCTTTACCGTGCAATAGAACAGAATTGATAAACCTTCTGTTACAGGCTTTTGCCTTAACTGGCCATAATATACGAGAACTGACCACTCGCATCTAAACATCACCAATTAGCTGTTGGATAAGTTATCTGACCTACTTTTTAATCTCTAATGGTCGAGCTTTTCTAGCTAATTTATCGAGGATACCATTTACAAATTTGTGACCATCTTCAGCACCGAAGGTTTTTGTCAGCTCCAGAGCTTCATTTATGACCACTTTATAGGGAATATCCATTCTCTCTTTCAATTCATATGTTGCCAGCCGCAGTACCGCCAGCTCTACCGGATTAATTTCCTCAAACGGTCGATCAAGATATGGCGCCAATAGCTCATCCAATTCGGAAACCTGAGCCAAAGAGTTCACCATGATATCTCTGAAGTACTCAATATCAACTTTGGCCTGGTTGATTGTTTCCAAAAATTGAAGTTCAATCTCATTGATCGGAGAGCCGCTTAATTGCCACTGATAAATAGCCTGAACGGCGTATCGTCTCGCTTTTTTTCGCGTAGAAGGTTTCTGAATCATGGACTAGGCATCCAACTGTTGAAATAAATTAACCATTTCCAATGCACCCAAAGCAGCTTCAGCACCTTTATTACCAGCTTTGGTTCCTGCACGTTCGATAGCTTGTTCAATACTATCGACAGTCAACACACCAAACGCGACCGGAATACCATCAGCCAGAGAAACTTGTGACAATCCTTTTACACACTCTCCCGCAACATACTCAAAGTGTGGCGTACCACCACGAATAACAGCCCCAAGAGCAACAATTGCATCATATTTCTTACTCGCTGCAATACGCTGAGCGGCAACCGGCATTTCAAATGCGCCAGGTACTCGAATAATTTCGATATCCTTCTCTGCAACGCCATGTCGCTTAAGAGCATCGATTGCGCCTTCCACCAGACTTTCAACAACAAAGCTGTTAAAACGCGCAACTAACAAAGCGAACTTGCTACCATTTGCGATCATATTGCCTTCAATTGTTTTCATTTCATTCTCTCATTATCTAAATTTAAAAATCTAACTATATTCGTTGTTTCAAAGCCTGACACCAAGCACCTACTCATCTTCCAGAAACTCTACAACTTCCAGACTAAAACCTGATAGTGCGCGATATTTTTTCACCGGGCTCAAAAGCTTCATTTTGTGAACCCCCAGCTCCATCAATATTTGCGAGCCGATACCAACTGTTCTGGAGGCTCTACTAGCTTGAGCCTGTGCTTTCGGGCTCATTGTTTTGTTCCCTGATAACACCGCGATACGATCAATAATTGATTGCGGAGATGACTGATTTCCTAACAAAACCACTACTCCACTTTCTTCTGAAGCAACTTTTTCTATGGCTCTTTGAATAGTCCAGCTACCTTGACTCTTTTTACTTTTCGCCAGAAGATCAGTGGCGATATCGGTAACATGAACTCGAACTGTAGTTATCGTATCGGGCTTGATTTCCCCTTTAACCAGAGCAATATGAGTTTGCCCATCGATGGTGTCCTTAAAAGCATGTAATTTGAAATCGCCATAATCGGTGGGCCAGTCAACACAAAGCGCCTGCTCAATAGTATGTTCGGTATTCATTCGGTACTCAATCAAGTCTGCAATGGTACCAATTTTTAACCCATGCTCCTGAGCAACTTTTTCCAGATCAGGTCGACGTGCCATAGTGCCGTCTTCATTTAGAATTTCGACAATAGTCGCACTCGGTTCAAGCCCTGCTAGTCTGGCCAGATCACAACCTGCTTCGGTATGACCGGCACGGTTTAACACTCCACCAGGCTTGGCCATAATCGGGAAAATATGTCCCGGTTGTACAATATCTGTTGGCTTGGCGTTCGCCGCCACCGCAGCCTGAATCGTCTTTGCCCTATCAGCTGCCGAAATCCCGGTGGTCACTCCTTCAGCAGCTTCGATTGAAACGGTAAAATTAGTTTCGAATGAAGCTTCATTGCGCCCCACCATCAAGGGTAAGCGTAATTGCTCACAACGTTCAGCAGTCAAAGTTAAACAAATCAGTCCACGCCCATAACGCGCCATAAAGTTAATATCTTCCGGCCTGACCATGCTGGAGGCCATCACCAGATCACCTTCATTTTCTCGATCTTCGTCATCCATCAGGATAACCATTTTGCCTGCGGCAATATCTTCAATCAGTTCTTTTGCACTATTCAGTTGCATCTTTGCAGTCTTTCCTGTTTTTCAGTCAGTCTGTAATTGTTTATAAGTTGGCTACGCCAGGTACCTGATTAGGTTTCGCCTAGCTTTTGATAAATCCGCTTTGCATCAATAGTTGATAATCTACACTACCGGCTTTTTGTTCGCTTTGCCCAAGCAAAAGACGCTCCAGGTATCGCGCCAGCAAATCGACTTCCAGATTGACCTTGCTTCCTACCAGATACTCGCTGGCAGTCGTTTCCTGCAGCGTATGTGGTACTAAGTTTAGTTTAAAAATCTCGCCTTCGACCTGATTCACTGTCAGTGATACACCGTCAACGGTTATCGATCCTTTTTTGGCAATATATTTGGCCAATTCGCCCGGAACCCTGATGTCATATTGAATACTTCTGGCTTCGTCTTTTATTGCTATCACTTCCCCGATCCCGTCAACATGCCCGCTCACCAGATGACCGCCGAGGCGTGTTGTCGGGGTCAATGCCTTTTCCAGATTGACCGGTGTGCCCACTTTGATATCAGCCAGCGTAGTTAATGCCAAAGTTTCTCCAGAGACATCTGCAGTGTATGAAGTCTTATCAAAAGCAATTGCAGTCAGGCAAACACCATTGCAAGCAATACTGTCACCCAGCGCAACATCAGACATATCCAGTTTTCCGACATTGATCTTAAAGCGTTTGTCACCCGACTTATTTTCTACCGCTTCGATCCGTCCGATCGCTTCAATAATTCCAGTAAACACTTATCACCTCTGCAACCTCAATTAACTTACTCGATAAGTTAGCTTGATATCATCGCCCAACAAACGCATATCAGAAAGCTTTAGTTCTGGCGCCTCGTCCATATTCAATACTTCCAGCGCCATCAAACCCTTGGCTTTGTCGCCCATCAGTTTGGATGCCATATAGACGACCAACTCGTCCACCAGACCAGCACTAAAAAATGCACCACTCAGTTTGTGTCCGGCTTCAATCATCAACTGATTAAAACCATTTACGGTTAGCCTCTCAAGCAGCCGGAGTAATGAGTCAGGCGTTTGCCATTGCTCTACATGTCTAAACTGCGCAGAATGTTCAGCCCCCTCAGTTTCCAGGCATTTTGCTCCATCGGTTACCCAGATTACACGATCACTCGTACTGTGCCGGGCAAATAGCTTGGCGTTAAAGTCGGCCCGTCCACCTCTATCGAGTAAAATTCTAGCAGGCAGACAAAACCCTTTACTCTGTGCTTTATCGAACCAATCATCCAGCTGATATAAAGTATCTTGTCTGCGCACCGTCAGACTGGGATTATCAGCCAACAGCGTTCCTACCCCGGTAACAATTGCATCCTGCCGTGCACGCAGCTTTTGCACATCCGCTCTCGCCTGACTGCCAGTTATCCATTTGCTTTGGCCATTTGCAAGCGCCGTGCGACCATCAAGACTCATTGCCAGTTTACAGATAACCCAGGGACGACCACGTTCCATTGCCGAAATAAAACCCGGATTTATCGCTCTCGCCTGAGCTTCCAGCAGACCGTATTCCACTTTAATTCCGGCATCTTGCAATATGGCAAAACCTTTTCCTGCCACCTTCGGATTCGGATCCAGCATAGCGGCGACCACTTTGCCAACACCTGCTTTGATCAAAGCTTCGGCACAGGGTCCTGTTTTTCCACGATGGGCACACGGCTCCAAAGTTACATAGCAGGTGGCACCTTGTGCCTTTTCCCCTGCCATTGCCAGCGCATTGACCTCAGCATGGGCTAATCCAAATTGTTCGTGTCCACCTTCTCCAACCAGAACTTCCCCCTGGGTAATCACGCATCCCACCATCGGATTAGGTCGCGCGGTGAACTCGCCTTTTTTAGCCTGTCGCAAAGCTCGCGCCATCATTTGATGGTCAAATCCGCTCCACCGGAATGGATGTGCTGAAGATTTTTTTGTGCTATTTGCGGACGACATAGGTTAACCTACAAACTTCAACTAGTCGTTTGATTCCAGACGCTCAATTTCATCGCGGAATTCGCTAACATCCTGAAAACGACGATAAACCGAAGCAAAACGAACAAAAGCGACCTGGTCGAGCTTTTTCAGCTCATTCATTACCATTTCACCAATGACCTGAGCACTGATTTCACGTTCGCCGAGGGCTCTTAATTTTGACTGAATTCCAAGAATAGATTTTTGAACATCTTCAACCGAGACAGGGCGCTTTTCAACTGCACGCAAGATTCCGCCACGTAATTTTTCGTCGTCAAAAGGCTGACGGGTACCATCGCCCTTAATCACGCGAGGCATAACCAGTTCGGCAGTTTCAAAGGTGGTAAATCTTTCGCCGCATTCATTACATTCGCGACGACGGCGGACCTGATCACCTTCAGTGACCAAGCGAGAGTCGATAACTTTTGTATCTTGAAAAGAGCAAAATGGGCAACGCATGGTGGCTCCAAAATAGTGGCACATCGCCAAAGACGGCGCATTTTACCGTCATTAATGCAACAAAGCCATTCCGGCGGGACCGAAATGGCTCTGCATTATAACACCTAAATATCGATTTAGTGACCGTAAACCGGGAATTTCGCTGTTAATTCAAGGACTTTAGCTTTTACCTGAGCAATCACTTCTTTATTCTCGATATCATCAAGAATGTCACAAATCCAGCCTGCGAGCTCGGTTGCTTCAGCTTCTTTCATGCCGCGAGTGGTAATTGCAGGCGTTCCCATGCGTAATCCGCTAGTAACAAATGGAGAGCGAGGCTCATTAGGAACAGTATTCTTGTTCACTGTAATGTAAGCCTCTCCCAGCGCAGCTTCAGCATCTTTACCAGTGATGTCTTTATCTATCAGGTCAATCAGGAATAAGTGATTATCTGTACCACCAGAGACAATTTTGTAGCCTCTTTCCTGTAACACGCTGACCATGGCACGAGCATTAACCAGAACCTGCTTTTGCATGGCTTTGAACTCGTCGCCCAAAGCTTCTTTAAAGGCTACCGCTTTTGCCGCAATGATATGCATTAAAGGCCCCCCCTGATTACCAGGGAAAACTGCTGAGTTGAATTTCTTTTCAAGGTCAGGGTTAGCTTTAGCCATGATTATACCGCCACGAGGACCAGCCAAAGTTTTATGAGTTGTCGAAGTAACAACATCCGCATGAGGAACAGGGTTCGGATAGAGACCAGCGGCAACAAGACCGGCAACGTGTGCCATGTCTACCATAAAGTAAGCACCAACTTTATCAGCAATTTCGCGGAATTTTGCCCAGTCAACAGTACGAGAATAGGCAGAAAAACCGCCTAAAATCATTTTTGGCTTGTGCTCTAAAGCCAAAGCTTCAACCTGTTCAAAGTCGATGTAGCCGTTCTTATCCAGACCATACTGAACCGATTTATAAATTTTTCCTGAGAAGTTTACAGGGGAACCGTGGGTCAGGTGACCACCTTCGCTCAGACTCATACCTAAAACTGTATCGCCTGGATTTAATAAAGCTGCGTATACAGCGCTGTTCGCCTGTGAGCCGGAGTGTGGCTGAACATTGGCGTAATCGGCACCAAACAGCTCTTTCAAACGAGCGATAGCCAGATCTTCAGCGATATCAACAAACTCGCAACCGCCATAGTAACGCTTGTGTGGATAACCTTCAGCATACTTGTTGGTCAGCACAGAACCCTGAGCTTCCATTACACGCGCGCTGGTGTAGTTTTCCGAAGCGATCAGCTCAATATGCTCTTCTTGACGCTTCTTTTCTGCTTCGATCGACTGCCATAGCTCAGGATCGAACTCGGCGATAGTTTGCTTGTTGTCTAACATAAACAAATTCCTAAAATTTCAGGTTATAGCCCGCAGGCGGCGGATATTGTCAATTTGGGCGCGTATTGTAATGCAAAACGCTACGGATGTCGCATTTTTAAGCAGATAGCGCTATATCGATTTTTTATTTCAGATTGCCTTCAGCGTAATGTTTTAAATTAACTCTGATGCCATTTTGGAACTATTACATTGATAGGCACTTTCAATCAATTGCTAAATAGTCAAAAAGATTGCACCTATCATCTATACTTTTTAATAGCTGCTTCACGCTTATAGCGGTTAGCTACAACTATCCAGCCATACAAAGCAGACACAAAATTTAAGATATCAATTATCATTTTATGCAGACGCCTGACATCCCTGAAAACGAATCCCTGAGACTCAATGCTCTCAATCATTACGATATCCTTGATACCCAGGCGGAGCAAAGCTTTGACGAGCTTACCCAAATTGTAGCCGATATTTGTGGAGTACCAATCGCTCTGGTTAGTCTGGTAGATTCACAAAGACAATGGTTTAAATCAAAAATAGGTCTGGCGACCTGTGAAACTGAGCGAAACATTGCCTTCTGCGCACATGCCATTCTTCAGCCCGATATATTTATCATAGAAAATACACTAAAAGATGACAGATTTTCCGATAATCCGCTGGTAACGGGGTCGCCGAATATTCGATTCTATGCAGGCGCTCCCCTCATCACTCAAGATGGATTCGCCCTGGGAACATTATGTGTGATAGATACCAAGCCGCGAAGTTTAGACAAAATACAAATGCGAACTCTCCGAGCAGTTGCTAACCAGGTCGTTGCCCAACTAGAGTTGAGAGTCAAAAATAAAGAGTTGTTAAGAACGAACTTGGTCAAAGAAAGAATATTGTCAATTCTGGCACATGACTTAAAAAATAGCTTTAACAGTATCATTGGTCTAGCGAAGCTACTTAGTACTCGCAAACTTTCACTTGGTACCGACAAAGTCACTGAGGTCGCGGGCCAAATTTATCAATCAGGTGATAGAGCTTACAGCCTGCTGCAAAATATACTGGACTGGAGTAAAACACAAAATGAAGATGAACATTCTGAAAGCCAGGCAAAGATTTCGGATATTTTCGATTCAGTGAAACAACTGACTCAAGCGCAAGCAAAAATAAAGAGCGTTGAGGTTATCTATGAGGTTGTAAACGATATTTCGGTTCCGTTTGGAAAAACTCTGGGACTGTCTGCGATTCTGAACCTGGTCAATAATTCGATAAAGTTTTCAAACAAAGGTCAAAAAATAGAAGTCTCTGCGCAAACCGTCAAAAACCAATATCAGATAACGGTTTCTGACAAAGGTAAAGGAATGAATAAACAGCAAGCCAGCCAGCTATTTTCTGGTGAAGTAGCAGCAAGTCGAAAAGGCACTGAAGGAGAGCCCGGTACAGGATTGGGCTCTATATTTGTTTATGATTTTGTAAAGTCGATAGATGGTGAAATTACTGTTGACACAAAGCCTGAGCTTGGCTGCACAGTGACAATCACGCTTCCGCAATATAACCAATACTCAAAAAACCAGAAGGATGCGCTTTAGCCGTTACTCCATTTCACGTCTGGTTTCAATACCAACCGTTCTTTGATCAAATCGAATTTGTAATGGTTGCTCTCCTTTCCAGGCAGCAATATGCAAGTGAGGATTTCGAGAGTAGCCATTGTTTCCAATTTTGGCAACCACATCACCTGCGTTAACACTATCCCCAACTTTTACTTTCGGAGCATCAATATGAGCAATCAAAATCATGGTTTCATCTGACTTTTTAAAGGTTATGGAGCTTGCTCGTCCCGGGGTCATGATTCCAGGCTCATTTGTTACCTTATTAATCTGAATGTCTGCAACAATGCAATCGCAGGGAGCCAGTACTTTCTTACCGTAACCATACCAGTCTTCATTTTTGTAGCCATTCCCTTTATATGATCTCATAAACATACGACCATCTGCTTTTAGAAATTCCTGAACAACACAGTCAGTTCCCAGGGCATCACCAACATGTTTAAACTGTCCATCCCAGTGCTCGGTACACGCATAGGTTTCCGCAGTTGGTGCGTGAATCGTCACATAATCGTTTGCTGACAAATCGCTTATGAAGCCTAGCAGAATTAATCCTGATAGTTTTTTTATTAAGTTCATGTAGTTTCCTTGAACGTATTTTCTGGACTTTGATACTTAGAATAAGCATTCTACTTTCACTGATAGATATTTCAAAGTCCGGTTACTAAATTCACATCCGCTAAATTGAAACAAAAACGTAACCGCTATAAGTTATCAACGAACTGGAGTGAGTGACAAGGAAGTTGTGGAAAAACACTTGTCTTCGGGTACCCTTTAGTGAAGAGAAACCTTTGCAGGCCTTTTTAAACTTTGAATTGCCTGGCTACGGCTTCTAACCGCTCCGCCATAGAAGACAGGTTATAGCCCGCTTCTGACAATAATTCTGCATTCTTTGAAGACTTCTCAGTTCGGCTATTAATATCTGCCATTTTAGAGATGATCGCTCCAGACGCGTCTTGCTGTTTATCGGTTGAACTGGCTATTTCCATGTTCATCAAATTAATTTTATTTATTTTTTCAGTAATTATGCTCAAACTATCGCCCGCAAGATTGGCATTCGCTACGCTGTCCTGAGCCTGTCTGGAACTACTTTCCATCGCACTCACCGCCGAACGGGCAGCCGACTGCAGTTTCTCAATAATTTTATGTATCTCTTCGGTGCTTTCCTGAGTTCGCGATGCCAGTGATCGAACCTCGTCAGCAACCACTGCAAAACCTCTTCCTTGTTCGCCAGCCCTTGCCGCCTCAATGGCTGCATTGAGCGCCAATAAATTGGTTTGCTCGGCGATCCCTTTAATAACATCGAGCACCATGCTGACACTTTTGGAGTCAGCTTCTAGCTGAGCGATGACTTCAGAAGCATTTCTCACATCATCAGCCAAAGAATTAATTGATGACACAGTTTGGTGTACTACTTTACTTCCATTTTCAGCTTCTTCATTAGCATTCCTGGCTGCTTCTGCAGCTTCTGCTGCATTGTGAGCAATCTGGGTTACATTTTCTCCCATATGATCAACAGATTCTTTAGTATCATTAGCGCCTTGACGTTGAATAGAAATTTCTTTATGGGATTCATCTGCAATTGAATTTAGCGACTGCACTAAGTCGCTTAAAGGCAAAACCGAATCGATGACCTCCTTGATAACGCCTTGCAACTTTTCTATAAAGCTATTAAACCAAAATACCAAGTCACCAATTTCATCCTTGTTTTTGGTATTGAGTCTGACAGTAAGATCTCCATTTTCCTGAGCAATATCTTTTAACGATGATACTACACTATTGAGGCTTAACTTGATCGCAGAAGTTATTGGAATGGAAACTGCGAATAACAGAAAGATGGTTATTCCGCCGACAATAAAACCAATCATTACTAAGTCCTGTGCTTGATTATTGGCTGTTTCAATAGCATTCTTAAAGACACCATCAAGTTTGGAACGAAATCCCTCTAGCAGGGCTAAAGCACTATCAAATAGTTGATTCAATTCCTGAGCCTGCTTTCCAATTGAAGAAAAGTCGGCACTGCCTTCAATCATTTGTCGCGAAATATCTGATGCCCCCTGATAGTAGGATTTGTATTGTCTTTTAAATTGTTCAACTTCTTCTATATAGGCAGTATTTATTGATACTATATCCTGCAAATATTTGTCCAGCTCTTCTGCTCTGGCCTGAGCCGCAGTGATACTATCTTCATCGCCAGTCGTTACCGCACTACTAAGATTTTCTTTAATTCTTTCAAATTCAACAATGCTCTTGTCGGCCAACTGCAACGCTGGAAAGTAAGTATCACGAGCCGTTTCCAGAAGTTTTTTATTATCAAATGCAGTCAGAGTGGATAAGACTATATAAACCAGAAAACTCAAAGCCCCTATGGTAGGGATCATTAGTACTTTCTGACGAATGGTTAGCCTTTTAAATAAATTCATCAGCTTTTCTCAACTATTTACTAAGCACTATCTACCCATAGCAATGTGCTCGACAAATAAGAATTCTATTGCATTTTTTCGCTAAAACCTGGCAATAACCTTAACACTGTCATCAACATCAGATGCATTAATGTATCCAATATAATCAGGATTGCTTGCGACAGCTTTTTTAACTTCTTGAGCCGTCGCCATGCTTTCCGGCGGCGTTCCTTTGCCTGTAAAAATTAACTTAGACCAATAGGCCTTAAGCTGGCTAGCAGACTTTTTTAACACCTTTTGATTAAACTCATCAGCAGCAGCATCACCTTCAGACAAATTTATCGGCGTAGCGCTACCACCCCCGGGGAAAGACTTCATTTTCCCTAAAAATAGTCGAGCCAGATCCGTATTTGATAGCGTGCTATTGTTAGAAGGATGAACAATGATTGCGACATCTGCAAAGCTATTGTTCGCGTAGAAAAGTGCACAAAGCGTTATTACTAATTTTACAAATTTCATTGGACCCCTCCCTTAGAAAACTAGCGAAACACCAGTAGTCAGCAAATTAACCGACTCCTGAGTAAGATTATCTTCAAATCGGGAAACATTGATTTTGAATGCCGCAGAGGGGTGAAAGTCATATCGAATTCCAAAAGAAATTGTTTCGGTATCTTCATGAAATGCTGAAGCCACAGCATCAAGTGTCGGGCTGGGAATCCCGACCAGGTCAAGAGCAGTTTTAGGAGTTGCATCTTCTATTTCATAGGTAAGAAAGTAAACTGCATTATCAGTATTGACACCGAAAGTAATATAGGCGGAGTCGGTCTCATCAGGCAATATACTATCGTCAGCAGAAAATTGAGTAAACTCGAACTCAGTAAACCAGCGTTCTCCGCTATACCTTACCCCAAGGTTTGTAAACGATGCATCATCTTCGAGGAGTAGAATAGTATTTGCGTCTGGCACTAAGCTGGCAGCAGCATCAGTAGGCAAGCCCAGAGTACAGCTCGGACAAATGGTGTAGCCTAATCGGAACGTCCAGTTAAAATCTGACAACATCCACACAAAACTGGTGGTATTATCTACGTCCGAAGGTCTCTCTATTACCTCGCCATCAACATCAAACTTTAATGTTTCATCAGTACTTCCCGTTGCAATCTGAAGCGCACTGTCAAAGTCTCCGAAGGTTGTATTGTAAGTGTAGGAGATTCCTTCAAAGTTATTCAAAGGTAAATCATAAACGGAGCGAGGTGGAGCTATCCAGTGGTAAGCATAACCGACTTCAAGAAATTCAGAATAGCGATAAAATGGAATTCTTATACGGCCAAACTGGAGACTGGAACTATCAGATAATTCATAGCTCAGGTACGCCCAGGTAAAGTCTGTTGACCATTCATCTCGGGCCCTTGCAACCAGTTGTGCAGTTGCTGATAAACCATCTCCCAGATCGGTAGAGAACTGTAACCCGAACAGCGACTCTGACTCAAAGCTAAAGTCACCATCATATTGCAACAGCTGGTCATCATCGTCGAGTGTTGTTCCCGCAATTATATTTGCAAACCCGTTAACTCTGACTTCAGCCGAACCAGTAAAAGCAATCAAAAACAGAGCTAACATAAGGAGCGATTGTGTAAAGCCCCTCATCATTTTGATTTTATTTAACATAAAACCAACCCCTTCTTTTTCTAACAAAACCAATAGTTAGCTTTAAGCGTAGAACAATATATTTATATTGCAAAACATATAGTTAAAGTAAAAAGTTAATTTACTGCATAAGGTTCAAACAATAACTTATGCATTTTTACAACCATATTTATGTTTTTAATTACCTATTTGCATTTAAAATGATTTTATTTAGCCGCAAACAATGAAAAGACTTTTAAAAGCAAACCCAGAACATTGAACTTCGCTTGCAGTCTTTAAAATTGAAACTGGCTTTGATCTGGAATGAAGTGATTGACAAACCTGGAGGAGGTTTTGGAAGGTTAGAGAGCTTTAATATTTCACTCGAAACAACTGTCTGTAAAAGAGGATCAACCTTAGAAACGATATCTACATCACTCACCTTTAAATCACTGTTCAAGCTGACCAGAACTTGAATATCACTTTTAGGGAGACTCCTTAGCCTCGATGGAGGTCTGATTGATACACTTTCAATTTCACTTCGAAGCAGATTTATATAGTCTGAATATTGTTTACTCTGTGCTTCTGACAGCTTGGGTGCCTTTCCATTGACGCCGATAGTTGATTTATTCTCAATATCATGTGCTCTTTGAGGACATTCCCATAAAAAAACAACGCGCTTACACTCGGCAAAGTGAAACGCCACCATTACAACAAGTTCTTCATCACTCAAGTTGCCAGGAGGCGTAGGGAGAGAAGTCAGCTCAATACTTTTTAATATCGCTGCTCTTAAGCGGGATGGGATAGAAGAAGACTGAAAGCGTTGTTCTTTAATTCTTCCTTCACCACTTAATTTAAGTTCTATCAGCACAGGCTCCTGCGGTAAATTTTTCAAAGACACCGGCGGCTTAGGGTTTGAGCTTTCGACAAGCCCCTTCACCTTATTCAGAAAAGCTGTTTTTTCGTTAATCTTATCGCTCCTTCTTTTCTCTTCGGCTACTTTTTGCGTTTGCTTAGACTTTATTGATTGAGCTTTGCTATTAGCTCGTCCCTGATTTTTAGAAGAATTTTGCGAAACAACCTTTTTTTCGACTCTATCGCTTCTAACCGCTACTCTTTGATTCTTAACCCGTGATTCGGCTATTCGCTTTTCTTTTTCCCTTTCAGCCAGCTCTTTAAGTCTTTCTTCATTTTCCTCTCTCTGCTTTTCTTCCAGAATACTTTTAGCCCATTTTTGTCGAAGCGAAGAGTAAAAGGTATCAAAAAGTTTTGCTGCCAACCTGTCATCTACGGGCGAGGTTAGCTCCTCATAAAAACGGGTGTCTCTTATCGACTTGCCGGTCCAAATTCGAACCAGTATGGGATATAGCCTTGTGCTACTTTGCTGATAAATAGTTACGTCATTGATTGTTACTTTAAGGGACTTGTTATTCTCGAGAATAAATCGAAGAATATCTCCCTTGACATAGGTATGTCTAATAGCTAGCAATAATTCTTGAATACTTTCCTGATTTTCCTCCAGGTCATTCCCTTCATTGTTGACTAAAATGTTCTCCAGCATCATCCTGTAAAAAAGTCTTGAGGAAACTTTTTTGTTTATAAAACGAAACTCCATAGTTCTCGGTTTGTCGGAAGTAATCCATTCTTCCGGATACTCAAGAGTTTCTCTCGAGTAGAGTGCCGCGAGGTATATTGGCACTTTAAGTTCTTCTTTAACTGCCAGCCCTTGAAGTTCACTCTGTTCTGCGGCCTGCAAACATAAGGTAACCATGAAGCCAAAAAGCCACAGGCAGTTAGTTACCTTCTTCTTAACCGCCAATTCTGATTTTATGAAAATTTTCAAGTCAAACTTCCCGCCTATGAAAGTCAATAGTTCCGTCTAACATGATTCCACTTTTATCCTGGTCAAGCATATAGTCACTTTTGAAACGTCACTTTTGAATTGTCACCTTTGATTTAATAGTATAGTTCAAAAAAAACGAGCGACTTGACTAACCGGGATCGCATGGATATTGCTGTCGTAAAGCAGATCCAGAACATTCAGATTCATAGTTTATTTGTATGCATGAACAATTAGAACCTACAATTAGGTCTCACACGTCAGTGACTTTGATAGTAATTCGAGTTTATCTTCATCCATATAGCCAGTAACTTTTGTGACAAAGCGTCCACGACTGTCAAATATTAAAGTATAGGGTGTTGCTGGCACATCACCAATTAATTCAAGTAGCTTTTGCGAAGCTTTGAGAATGGGAATTTCTGGTCGCGCACGCTTTGCCCAAAGACGAAGCAGCCTGTTACTATCACCAATTCCAGCCATGACAAATTGCATTCTCGATTTTTCATTTAGCCTGTTATACGCCTTGATTTGACGCAGGCACCATCGACATTTGTCTTCATAAAAGCTCAGCAGCAAAGGCTTTCCGATATAACCCTCTAAGTCGACAACGTCCTCCGACTGTAAACTGTGCAACTTTATTCCTGCAAGTTGGTGAGTAACCGGAGCGGCATTAATTCCGCCTCGGGCCTCGGCAAGTGCAAAGGATGCACCAGTTACAATGAAGATAGAAAAAACAAAGTTTAAAATTCTCTGCAATGTGATACCTCGACAGAGACAACAGAGCTTCAACATGATTTATTCACCGTGTCCGTACTTAAATCCCAGATAAAATTCACGACCTTTCAATGGACCGTATATGTGGGCAACATCATAAACCGGTTCACCATTATCGCTCTGCCAGTAAAGAGTACTATCCAGATCTTTAACTTGAGTAAAATCAAGCAGATTTTTGCCGCCAAGATAAACAGACATTGAGTCATTAACTTTGTAGGAAACTTTAAAATTGACCATAGAGAAAGCTTTGGCATTGGTCGACTTGAGAGCGGACAACTCCCCATCATCGACCAGGTTATTGCCGTTGGCATCATCAAATATGTTAAAGCGATCCTGATACCCATAATCGGCAAGGTCCCTGGAACCTATCCAGGTTGTATCAAGTGTTGCTTTCCACCGTTCCTTTTCATACTTGATGCCCAGACGCGCGCGCTGCTCCAGAGGAACAACCGCAAACGTTTGCTGGTAGTTGCGTTCATAATTGTAAAACTCCAGAGCTCCGTCGATACTCCACTCACTATCGATTTCATAACCGAATACCCAGTCAATAGTCGAAACGCTCATTGTATCCTCCGCATTAACAAGGTGAGGACGCTCGAAGTTTTCAAAATCAATAAAAGCCAGATTTTCAATCTCACTCACAGCAAGGGAAATTGTCGAGTTAAACTCCTCCCCTTCATAACTTAAGCCATAGCTAACGCTGAGCGATTTTTCGATATCGGTCACTGCAATTTCAAAACCGTCATCGAGTATGCCGTGATCGGATTCAAAAAATGTTGCCGGCGTTCTGAATCCCTGCCCGATGGAAAGACGAGATGTCCAGTCGTTCCCATGGTCATAGCGCATATGTAATCTAGGAGTCACCAGATTTTCGTCAATTTCATTTTCAACGGTTGTCTGTTCGATCCAGTCTGTTTGCAGATTATCAAAACGAACTGCAAGATTAAGCTCCAGCTTGTCGTTGACATACCAGGTGTCCTGAATATAAAAGCCCTGAGAATCAGTATCGAAACTGTCTCCGGTAATTTCGGGATCCTGCGCTTGCAATATTCGCAGCGCCTCAGACTGTGAGCGCATTTCTTCGCTTTTCTTGTCAATTCCGAAAGTCAGTAAATGATCGATGCCGAATGTCATAGTCCACTTGAAATCAAAGAAATCAATAATATCGGTATTGTTATAATCAAATCCTTCATAGAAAGAATCCTGACCGTGATCGACACGACTATAAGTTGCTTGCCAGTGGTTATCGTCGTCAACTTCATGGATCCAGCGCAACATAATTTCTTCGCGATCCGATTGAATCATTTCTGCAGTTTCCCAGGGATTAGCAAGAAATTGCTCACGCACATCACCATTTTCAAAAAAGTTGCCCCACGGCGTTGCAACATTAGCCTCTGAAGCAATTACCGTATCCCAGTTCTCTCCTGTTGGCCCACCGAAAACATCCGACTCAAAATAGGAGTAGCGAGCCTGTAGGTTATTGTGAAAATTCATTTCATAATTGAGTTTCAGCATCAATGAAGTATTTTCCATCGCAGGATTTTCACTCACTCCGTTATCATCTTCATCAGACTGGTCGATGTCCTGATATTGAAGGGCGGTGGTTAAACCGAGACTTTTGTCTTTGTTCACTACAGTACCGAGCATGGAGAACATTTGATCACCATCATCATGCATGGCTGCATTAAGTTGCAGTAAATCCCTGGTCGCATTGCGAGTTACCAGATTAATCGTTCCGCCAATGGCTTCCGGTGCAATCAAAGAAGCTCCTGCTCCGCGAGCAACTTCTATTTCCGAAATACCTGTGGCCGTGATTGCATCCATTCCATAGTAAGAAGAAACCACCGAATGCATGGGGACTCCGTCAACCAGTACCGTGGTATGCTCGCCTTTAAGACCGTTAATCATCACCCGCTTCATACCGCACATGGAGCATTCGTTATTGACTCTAATTCCCGGTTCATTGGTTATCGCTTCGGTCAGAGTCATTGCCTGTTTGCGGTCAATGGTTTCTTCCGAGATCAACTCTGTCTTTTCGATCACATCAGCGAGACGGCCTTTACGCGAAAGGCGCTCTTTGGTACCAATGATTGTGATAATCTGTTCTTCTTCGGCTTCAGTTTCAAATCCTTCCTCCTCGGCCGAGAGCTGGGTTGCCACAAGAGTCGCACAAAAAACCAGGCCTGCCGCGGTAGTCGATTTATTCATAGTGAATCCCTTAATAATCAAATAAGCATTAAAAATGGCGGTGAAATTATCTTCACCAGACAATGACGCAGATGATAATCATTCCCAACAACACAAACAAGAATAATTCTCATTTTTATTTGATCGAGATCAAGTATGCTTTTTATTGAACACAGCTTTGCAATTAGGCTTTAAATATGGGCATTTTTAGAGTTAAGTATCATTTTTAAATACTTTTATGTATTGAGATATTGATTTTCAGCTAAAATACCTTATAGTATTTATTATTAATACTTTTCAGCACTGATCTTTATCAGGAATTCAGCCTTAACCAGATAGGAAAGCAGAACTCTGGTTTTGTGTTATTTTGTAAATCAGGCTGTAAAGAGAGCCTCCCGCTTATCTTATCAGCTCAGGAGTCGCGAAAATGCGCATTAAGAATCCGTTTAAATTTGACATCGAAGTTGCCGGTGATTTTTTCTGTGGTCGTAAACAGGAAATTGCCGATCTGGTGGAACATATCGAAAATGAAACCAATATCATCATGTTCGCTAAAAGACGAATTGGAAAATCGTCTTTGCTCAAAGAGGTTTTTACTCACCATTTACCAAAAAACATATTGAAAACCCACATAGACATTTACTCGGTATCCAATATTCGCGAGCTCTATTTAAAAATTGTTAAAGGAATAGAAGAAAGTCTGCTGGGCTTTGAAAGCAACCTGAAGAAACTGAGTCGTCTGGTTGATAAGCTGCAAAACTATTTTGCCAACGCAAAGGTGAGTCTGGTATTAAGCGGAAAGCCTCAATTAAAAATTGAAGCCACTGAAAAGGACTACTTTCAGGCAATAGAGTCTCTGTTTAGCCATTATTTCGAATTTTTAGCCGATCACAATTTACAAGCAGTGATTGCAATTGATGAATTTCAAAAAATTGTCTCGTTGAATGAATCGGAAAAAATAGAGGAGCTGTTGCGAACTATTGCTAATAAGCGGGTCAACACTTCGTTCGTATATACTGGATCAAAGCGCAATATATTACTTGCCATGTTTAATGACTCGGGAAGAGCATTTTTCAAGCTGGGTACCGAATTTGAACTACCGCCAATTAGCAAGAATGAATTCTACTTATGGGTTAATGAGCGCATGGCTCTTAAAAACCTTCGGGTCGAAATTAGTGCTTTCGAACATCTGTATCATGAAGCTGACGGCGAAACTCGCTTTATTCAACAAGTATGTCATGAAATTTTCAGACTGCATCAAAACAAGGATATTATCGACCTTAACAGAATTCAGGAAATTATTTGCGATGTCATCCGCAAAAAAACCTACAATGCGCAATTGCTGAATCGCTACACTGCTGCTCAACAAAATACGTTGAAGCTGATAGCCTCATCAAATGGCGTCAATATTTATCAAAATGATTTGTTGAGCACTTTTGGCGTGAGTAAGGCAACTGCACAATCGTCTCTGCGCTCACTCCTTAAAGAAGGAGTTATTTTTCAGGATCTGAACGGTGCCCTGTCGTTTGAAGACGTAGAATTTAAATTATGGCTCCGGTTTATTTCGGAGTCTTAACTTTCTCATTATTCTTCAATTTCAAATCTGGAGGGCATTTTAATGTCCTCCTTTCTTTTCTCCAATTGTTTATCGAAGCGACGCCCGGTTTACACACATTGAGAATCCAGCTCAGTTATATAACCGATATTAATATAACCGACTAGGATTAATAATTTCCTGCAAGAAGCAAATCGGTCTAAATTATCTCGAACAAAATCTTGTAAAAACGGCCATACTTATCTCTATAGGAGATTAGTCTTTTTGGAGTATGATTGTAATGGTCAAAATGAAGAAGATAACACTTGCTGTAGCGCTCGGACTATCGCTATCCCCTCTGGCAACTCAGGCAATTGGCTTAGGTCAAATTTCCAGTAAAGCCGAACTAAATAAGCCAATGAATATCCGCATTCCCATCATGACGGAAGAGCCGGATCTGACAGGCTTGAAAGTAAGCCTGGCGAACGCGACAGAGCATGCTCGTTTTGGAATTGAATATCCTCTATGGCTTCCCAAATTTTCCTCCGAAGTAGTACAAACGCCTCAGGGATTTTATTTGCAACTGACTAGTCTCCAGCCAATCAAGGAACCCGTCGTCGACTTTATCTTGCAACTGGATTATCAAGGCGCACAGCTCTACAAAGAAATTACCCTACTCCTGGATTACTCTGTTGC
Source organism: Aliikangiella sp. G2MR2-5 (assembly GCF_015687155.1). GTDB lineage: Bacteria > Pseudomonadota > Gammaproteobacteria > Enterobacterales > Kangiellaceae > Aliikangiella. The sequence goes on from NZ_JADPQF010000002.1 coordinate 66,873, forward strand.
TTCGCAAGAAATAAACAAGACGGGACCTCAATCGATGACAACATCTGTAGAATCATCGCGTGTAGTTAGAACTATTGCGAACCCCACAATGCAACTTACAGCTGGAGCTAGAGAAAAGCTGGTCAGCAACAGCCGTGTCATTCGAGGGCAAAGTCTTTGGACACTTGCCAAGAACTGGAAAGCGAATGGATTAACTCAGAACGAAAAGATGTCGCTTATTTTTAATAGTAATCCTCACGCTTTTATTAATGGTGATCGAAACCTGCTAAAAGAAGGCGCTTTAATCAACTATACAACCGATACAGCTTTCGCTTCCAACGCGCCCGAAAATAGCAGCCTTCAAAGTGCTCAAGCAGAACAATCTGTGCAAGCCATACAAACATCAAGTCAAACAGTTCAACTGCAAGATTTTCCTGCCAAGATATCGGCAGGAGACAGCGCTGCACAATCCAAAATTGAAAACCTGGAAGGTCAGATTGCACAGCTAAATGAAACGATTGAACAACAGGCGATTGCCAACGAACAAATGAAAAGACAGCTGGCGCAACTCGAAACCATACTGGCTAAACTGGATAAGCAACCCGTGACCACACTTCCTGAAATTGAACTGGCAGAAACTCAAGTTACAGGTGAGTCCGGCGTAGAACTGGAAACCATACCAACAATTCCTGAGTCTGCAACTACCGTTCCTGCCTCAAATGAAACTATCACCATTGATGACTCAAAAACTGACGCTCAGCCTCCGGTATTACAAGGAGAAACAGTAAAATCAGATACTGAATCCAACTCCTGGTGGCAATCGAACATTGTCGCGCTGATCACTCTGAGTGGGGGGGTATTGCTACTCGGCGGAGTCATATTTGGACGCGTAAACAACCAGTTAAGCGTTAGAAAGTTTGAAGAAATGTTGCGTAATAAATTAAAGGAAGTTGAAAAAAATGGTTCAAAAAAATATACAAGCATGCCTAAAGTTAAAGAACTGAAACTTCCTCGCAGAGTTTCCATATCAACTCAGTTTAAATGCATTCAATCGGCAGCTAAGTTTTATCTACGTTGCCATCGCCATGATCTTGCCAAAGAGCTGGTTAACGAGTCGCTAGTGGAGCATGCAAGCAACTCAAAAATGGTAACTGCATTGCTTAAATTGAGAAAAGCCATTTATCTGCAAATTGATTCGGAACTTTCAAAAGAAATAGTCGATAAACTTGAACACGCACCTAAACGTAATAGCGAGGAAGAGCCAATGCTAAAAGTTGTCGACAGCGATGACCTTTGGGATAAGAAAGTTTCGTAGCTCTTCTTTAGTTACTCTTAGCTTTTCTTGCCGAAGTCAGAGTGCCTCGTGCATAGTCGCGCGAAACACTCTGCAGGCAATTAACTTCAAGTAGTAACAAATTTTGAGGTTATCCCGAGATAGCGTTTTAAATACTGTTCCCGTCCACCACAACTTTCCATCCTACATCGTGCAAGACCTATATTTTTCAGAACAGCAACTACTGAACATTAACTCAATAACTCATTCGTTCAATCGCTCAATACCTCAGTCCACTGTTGGTAGCTTTAATGTTGATTCCACCTGACCACCAAATTCAAATGAAAGCTGATATGGTACAAGCGTAGGCACTGCATAGAGAGCGTCAAAAGTATCAATAGCCAAAGCTATTTTGTGACCTTTTGCCACATTATAGGCTGCAGCGACCAGCTCCCACTCTAGCTCAAGCCTTTCATTTTTTGGCGCACTATATTTTGTTATTGGTCCATGAGTGATTAATGTACCGGTACCATCTGGCGCAACATCGTACAAATATGCAATAAGCTGGAACTTACCGTAACTCGCTTTGACATTGAGTTTTACTTTGCCAATTCCACGAATTCTAGTTTCCCGACTCACCGGCTCAGTTTTGAAAACGATACCATTCACTCTGCTGACCAGCCCAATTGGAGTTTTTACCGGTAACTGGACTGTCGACTCGAGAGTTTCACTAATCAAAGGAATTCCGCTGGTAGCCAATGTGTCCAGTCCGCTGTATATATGGTTCGACTTAGCAAACCAGGACGAGTAAGGCTCAGACAAAAGCTTCCCCTGAGAAAAGAGTCCTCGTGGCCCGAGATAAAATGTTACTTCCTGTCCCTTATTCGTCGGCCAACTAGAAAACTCCGTTCTTTCATCGCTCATGGCAACTTTCATGGTCACGGGAGGCTCACCCATAATGCCTGTATTTTCACCTTTTAACCAATAATCAAACCAGCGATGAGCATTTTCCCAGGTATAACTTTCCAGCCCAAATAAACCAAATCCTTCGCTAATAGCATGAGTTCCCTGGTTGAAGTCAAGACGCTTTGGAACCGTTAATTGCTCATAAAACTTCAGCAGATTATTCGGTTGGAAAAGATTGTCTCCAAGATTGTTCGCCAGATACACAGGGGCATTTCTTTCATTGATGAGATGGACAAAATTTTTCGTTGAACGCGCTTCAGCCCACTCGGTAACCCGATCAATATTTTTGTGAAAAATCAGGTCAAAGAAATTTTGAGCAATCATCGGGTCAAGATTTGCAGTCAAAAAGCCACTGGACACTAACAGAAACCCCCAGAATAAGCGTGGAGTTTCCTGTTGATATAGAGAATCAGTCAACGAGGCCCAGGTACTCATTGCGATAGCAGTTTTCAAGCGTGGTTCTTTGGCAAGTCCCATTAAACTGATACCGGAACCATAGGAAATTCCACTGACCCCGATGTTTTGCACATCAACCGAAGTATTGGCCGACAACCAGTCGATTACCGCGCTAAGATCAGCCATATCATTATCACCAGTGACATCAACCAGGCCTTCAGAGCACCCCCAGCCTCTCGCACTATAACTTAATACCAGATATCCCTTTTTGGCAAAAAAGCTGGCTTGCAGAAAATATTCATGCTCTTCCAGAACCCAGCTGTTGATAAAAATGATTGCCGGATACCCTGCGTCCGGGCGGACAGCTTTCGGGCTAAACAGGTTAACCGCCAGATTGGTACCATCAGCCGATTCGATCAAGATATCGTCTTCAAACTGAAATGAATCAGTTTCCATATCCGGGAGCTTTACACAAACATTTGCCGAGCTTACAGCAGAAAAAAAGCACAATACCAGAATAGTGGTCATGCGCCACAAACATTGTTGATTGGTCATTATTTTGGTCCTGTTATTTTAGGTTTATAGTTTTATTTTTGTATTCGCTCAGATACTCCGCGCAAACCACTGGTACGACCTTCAACCAGTTAATCTAACCTAATACAGCCTGAGCACTTTTTCAGCAACCACTCTCAACAAGAGATAAATGAACGTGTTTTTTGATAATAATTATTTCGATTTGCGAATAAATTGAACTCTCTTGTCAAATTTATCCCTGTTATCTTTGAGCCCCCTGGTAGGCGAAGATAAGCATGATATTCGAATTGATTTCAGGGTAATAAGATAAAGCAACGTTTATAAGCTAAACCATTGCATCATCGAGTTTGATAAATCAGACTAGACACCAATGAAAAAACGGAGACGGGTCCGATGAAAAACAAACTACTATATCTTCTGACAAGTTCATCGAATCAATGGCTTGAAGATAGCGAGCTAGACAATTTCAATATTCATTTAAGGAAAGCTTTTTTAGACCAGTTCTCAGCAACTCCTGACAACAATGACACCGCAAAATATCTAAGACTGGGTCACTTCTGCGCAGATTCAGATGACGGCGAAACTCAGGGACTAATTATGGGTGAGGAAAAACATTTAGTCTCTACCCTGTTATGGACTGCATTCGGTGACTCAGAGGTACCTGCACCGGTAATAGAAAATTATCCCGAGATTAGCAAGGAGCAGTGGAATCAAGTCATTCGGATAGCTCAAATTGCAGTACAGTTATTTGAAAATGAAAAATAGGGAGTCCGCTAAAAAAACAATTCGAATCCAACTTAAAAGAAATCTGATACAACCTGTTGTCAAGCAGACTTCCGGGGCCAGGCAAAATAAAAGACTCGGATTCTGCCTGATACTGTTTTCCAGATACTCCGAGTGATTAGCTATAAAACATGTCCAGCTTTAAAACCTAGTGAGCTTCAAAACGCTGTGCCAGCAGGTAATCCAGGCCACCTCTCACAGCAGCTACCTGGGCGAGAATACACTCTTCACCATCAACTCTGTCGCTATCAGGATAAACTTCAGTAGTCGTGCAGTACTCTCGATTGGTGAATCCGGCACAAAGCCCTAACTCTCGAGTTGCATAGTTGATCACCCCAAATTGCGTTATCGTTTCGCCAATTAGCTGATTACTTTCGTCAGCCTCGGCAATGTGAGTGACCCTTTTAACAGAATCAATGATCGCTTTTTGAAAACCATCGTACGGCTTCTCTGAATCTCCTACCGCATAAAACCCGTCAGGAATATTCCAGTTTTTCTGCTCAATACCATCTCTTGAAGCCAAAGCAGGACGAAAAATAGTATTATCGGTGTCAGTAGTTTCATGCAAATCAAAATGAGCCAGAATATTCAGGTTCATCTTTTTGATTGCATTCATCAAAAGTGCCGACTCCTGTGCCGGGCTGTTTTCTCTAAAAGAACGATTAGGGTCCACCGCACCGGGATTCCAACGATTGATGGTTTCGTATCCCCAAGGACTAACGCAGGGCGCAATTACAAAATTAAAATCTTCTTTATAATCGTGGGCAACATCTACTGCAAAGCGAATAGCGCCATGAACACCGCTGGTTTCATAGCCATGAACGCCACCGGTAATCAATATCACCTCTTTATCTGCTTGCCAATCCTTTGATTTGATAAGAAATACGGGATATTTTTGCGGGTCATAATCAAGCGCGCCATAATTTTCCAACACAAGGTGAGCAGGCAATTGCATCAACTGACTAACCACTTCCTCATGATAACTACGCTTAACTGATTGCATCTCAAGCCACAAGGTTCTCTCCCGGCTCTGCCATGGCGAGTTGAAAGTATCGAAATCACTTCCACTATCAAACAAAAACACTTCTTTCATGTCATCTCGCTTTATTTGCCGGCAAGGCTGTTTGCACCTCGCACGGTATTATCAATACCAGGGTTGAAAAGACATCATAAACATAAATACTCGCTGGTTAAAAGCACTGAAGCTCGGAAATTCACAAATCAGGAGATTTATTCCAATAACAATTTTAAAAACACTCTGTCAGTCAAATAATAAAAACCACACGATTCATCCAAAATTCAGTTTTCTCTTTGTAAAATTGAATATTCGTTAGACTTGCTCAGGAGGAGCCATGAATTTTGCACTACGACCACCGTGGCTGCTTCTGTTGTTGTTCACCGCATCCTGTAGCCACCATCCACCACGAGAGCTTAAACCTGAAGATAGTGACAGGGCTGCTCGAATAGCTCGCATCAGACAGGCCTTAAGCAACCAGCCTTCTAGACCAAGTAAAATGGTTAAAGCCACTAAAGGAGTTTCCCAAAAGCAGCAGTCAGTTAAACAGCGTTTACTCCGACAGTATAGCCAATGGCAGGGAACACCATATCGTCTTGGAGGTTCCTCAAAAAAGGGAATTGACTGCTCCGCTTTTGTTCAAATTGTTATGCAGAAGGGGCTTTCTACACATCTCCCTAGGACGACTATCGCCCAATCTCGCTTCGGTCGCCTGATTTCGCACGCCGAACTAAGCACAGGTGATTTAGTCTTTTTTAAAACAACCCACAGAGTCAGGCACGTCGGAATCTACCTCGGCGAACAGAAGTTCATGCATGCATCTACCAGTAGTGGCGTTATGATCTCAAGAATGGACGACATTTACTGGCGCCAAAGATACTGGATGTCTCGAAGAATACTTTAGTTCGTCTCTGTAGCCGAAATGTTGGATCGACAATAGTCTATTAAACGCTATCAAATCAGCTTGTGATAAAATAGAGCTTATTGCCTCAATTTTAATGTGCGAACAGAATATCCAGAGCTCTTCCAACCATGACAAAATCAACCCCTTCCCTACTTTCAAACATCCGTATTGTTCTGGTCAATAGTTACCACCCAGGTAACATTGGGGCTGCAGCAAGGGCCATGAAAACGATGGGACTTTCCGAGCTATATCTGGTATCACCAGAAAAATATCCTCACCCGGAAGCTAGCAGCCGAGCGGCAGGGGCTAAAAATTTGCTGGAAAGCGCTGTAGTGGTCGCTACCTTTGAAGAAGCAATAGCCGACTGCACTCAAGTGTTCGCTACTACCGCCAGACAAGAACATAGCTACTCTCGTCCGCAAAGTTCAGCGCGAGAGGTCGCCAAATGGATAGAGTTGCACCCTCAGGAAAAAGTCGCGATTGTTTTCGGCCGCGAGCGCGACGGCTTATCCAGCGATGAGCTTGGTCTTTGCCAGCATTTCCTGTACATCGCAGGAAATCCCTCCTATTCAGTTTTAAACATGGGGGCAGCGGTACAAATCGTATGCTACGAACTCTTTAACAACCTCTTTAGATTTTCGGATAACGAAGAAACAGATTCTCGCTTTAGTCAATCAGGTTCAACAGCCACAAATCCGGAACCACTGCTGGCAAAACAGAAAGACCTGGAATATTTCTATGCTGATCTTGAGTCACGCCTGGAAAGAAGTGGATATATACGTCCCAATCAGCCAACTGACACAATCAAAAGACTGAGGGCGCTGTTCGACAAGGCTGAAATGACCGCCCAGGAAGTCGCCATGCTGCGAGGAGTAGTAAAATCTCTCTCACGAATTCACGAAAATAATGGAGATTAAGCCACCACAAATTCGATGTTCGACGAGAATTTATCATGAAGCATGCACTTTTCTCGTCTTGAAGCTCATGCTATTCTGCCCTCGAAAGAATACTCACAACAATAATCAATATAGTCGCGAACGAGCACAATTAAGGGTTAAATCATGAGAAAATGCATCGGATGCAAAAGAGAGCTGGCAAAAAAACAGAGTGAATGTCCTTTTTGCGGCGCCTCTCAAAGCCGAATCAAGCACCATGCATTGAGTATTACCTTTTTCGTGCTGGTAGTAGCGGGCGCAGCAGCGGCCAGCAATTATCTGGCTCAGCAACTGTCTCAACGAGCTGTTGTTGAAGCAACTACCGAAGTCGAACAAAAACTTAACAGTGCACAGGAAAAGGTAAAAGAACTAGAGCAAAAACTATTGCAGGCTAACCAACAAATTAGTTCATTCCAGGAACAAATCAGCGATGCAAAAGCGGCTCAATCAAGCGGCGCAGAAGAAGCACAGAAACAGCTTAAAGAATTAAAGAAGCTGCTGGCAGATAACGAAGAAGAGTTAAAAAAACAACAAGGGCGTGCAGGATGGCTGGGACGTGAGAACAACCGACTAAAAAATGAAGCCAGCGATCTAAAACAACAAGTTGCAGAACTTCGTCAACAGCTCGAAGACCGAACCAGTCAAACTCAAAACCCCCCGTTATCCACAAGTTTAGCGAATACTCCCGCGATAGACACCAATAATGAGCAGAGCCCACCAGCAAATAATAATGACGGTGATGGAAATAACGGCTAAACGCTGGAAGCTCCAGTAGGTGCTTCTTTCAATAGGCGCTCAGGCCCTCAATAGACGCTCGCGGAATCGAAGAGCAATTTTTAATAACATTTTTAAATATATCACCGGTCACTTTTTTTTATTGAATCTCATTTCAATAATTCAACTAAACTGATAGTTAATTCCATACAATTCAAAAGGATGGGTGCCGTGCTTTTTGGCCAGATTACTATCAGAAAATTATTGATCGGGGTTGCCACACTTGCTTTGGTAATTACCGCACTAGTTTCATCTCTGGTAAACAACCAGCAGTTTTCTTCTCTATTTTCCGAACTCAGTGAAAAAGAATACTTTCCCAACATACTGGAAAAGCTCGAAGCCAAAATTCGTGCAGAGTTGAATGTGCCTATCGCCCTATCGAAGGGAATGGCACAAAACCATTTTTTAACCGAGTGGGTGGGTAAAGGAGAGCCGGAGTCTCAGCTTGCTCCGATTCAGGCCTATTTTTCACAGATGAAAAGTCGAAACAACGCCGCTGCGGTCTATTGGGTTTCAAATCAAACCATGAAGTACTACACCGAATCCGGTATCACTAAAACCCTTTCTCGTACTTCAGAAAGAGACCAATGGTTTTTTAGCTTCCTCAATTCAGGCAAAGCATTTGAAGTGGCTATTGATGTCGATGAAAACTCAAACAGATTAACCGCTTTCATCAATGTGAGAGTAGAAAGAAACGGACAGGTTGTAGGTGTTACCGGACTAGGATATGACGTGTCGGTCATCAGTGAAATTGTCACTAGCAATCGGGTTGGTCAGGAAGGTTATGCTTTTTTGGTCTCCAATGATGGACTGATTACTGCGCACAAAAATAGGAGTTTGCTGGAGAAAAAACTTTCCGAGCTCAGCCAATATCCAGACTTTTCAAGCTTACTTAGCGGCTCTCAAACAACGTCTATAATGACTTTTGAAAGAGATGGTCAAAGTTTTTACGCTGCCAGTTATCCGCTAAAAGATCTGGACTGGCACCTACTCATAGAACAACCGCTTTCTGAAATTACCGGCCCGGTCAAAAGCTCGATTTATTTCACAATTCTCCTTAACGTCATTATTGCTTTAATTTCTCTGGTAATACTTTATGTGGTAATCGGAAAGGTCACCAACGCCATCAATGATGTGAGTGAGCGCCTGATACAAATGTCGGGAAAAGGTGGCGACTTGCGGCAAAAGCTAAACGAAGAGCGTCAAGATGAACTCGGAGAGCTGGCAAAGGGATTTAATGCAATTATTGGAAAAGTAGGAAGACTGGTCGCCGAAATAAAGCAGGCACAGGAACAGCTGTCTACCAGCATACGAGGTCTGGTTCAGTCATCGGAACAAACCGTTGGTTTTGCTTCTATGCAACGAGAACATACCGATCAGGTTGCAACCGCAATCACTGAAATGGGACAAACCATTAGCGAGGTCTCGTCTGTTGCCCAGTCGACCGCGACAGAAACCGAAGAAGCAGTCAAAGAGTCGATCCATACTTCCCAACAAGTCGCGCAAACAACGGAGATAATGGATGAGCTTTCTGTTTTAATGCAGGAAACAGAGTCTGTTATCAACGATCTAAACAGTAAAACCGATTCGATCAACTCTGTAGTGGATGTTATCAGCAGCATTTCAGAGCAAACAAACTTACTCGCACTCAATGCAGCGATTGAGGCAGCCAGGGCCGGTGAACAAGGCCGGGGATTTGCCGTAGTAGCTGATGAAGTCAGAAGCCTTGCGAGTAAAACCAAAGAATCCACTGAAGAAATTCGCGTTCAGATAGAGCAGTTACAACAGTCTGCCACCAAATCGCGATCATCTGTAGCCAAAGCAACAGAGTCAAGCGCCGGAGTCGCGCAAGCAGCCGAGGAGGCCTCAAAAGCTTTAATGGCAATAAAGGAAAAGTTTGCCAATATCCAGAATCGTAACTTCCAGACAGCAACATCAACCGAAGAGCAGGCTCAGGTAATTAATCATATCAATGAGTCAGCGGTAAAAATTTCTGACTTAGCCAATGAGCTGCATCAGGTCTCCGAGCAAGATAAAAAAGAAATTGAAAACCTGAAGTCCTTGTCGGATATGATGTCGCAGTTGGTTGGACAGTTTAAACTCTAGCGGCTAATTCATTTTTTAACATGGATGATTTTGACTAGCCTGGATTAGTCCGGGCATGATTTTGACTTTGCCGGTTTGTTAATTTCAGGCGAAACCAACATCGGCTGATATCTTAGAGCGTAAAATTCATGTAAACCGAAAAATCAAAGGTTTCCTCTTTAAAAGTAACCAGGACTTTCCTAGTGATAATGCTCTTACTACGCTTCAAAACCTAATTATCTATTTGATTTTAATGGGTATTCTACTTTTGAAATGTGTATTTATCGTCAGTAAATCACGATATTAACAAGACTTTACTTTATCTTTATCGTTTAACCGGCTGTTTTTAATATAAAAAGCACTTTTGGTATCTTAGAGATTTTCGTATTATCGTGATTTAGTGAAGATAATAATCTGTTAATACTATGAAGCTATCAATAATCAAATATGCATTTTTTTCGTTCTTGTTATCGTCGAGCTGTTTCGCAAGTCAAGACATCGTCTATTTTTGGAATAATGTTTCTTTTGAGACTGACCAAGGAAAGGTATTTATTGAAGTAAATAGAGAAACTGGGAAGCTGGAGACTTTGAGGCTTACTATTGATGGAAAAGATATTCTTGTAGATAAGAAACACTTTGAAGGAATATCTTCTATCCAATTGAACACAGTCAAATTTACAGGAGGGTGTTCGTTCAATCCTGTAAAGTGTTATAAATTTATAAGCTTTAATTATTTAGAAGAAGTTGATTTTGATGTGTACCCAGATTGGTATCAAGACCCTAAAGTGACTTACACATTTAGCGAAGGAAAATATCTGGACCGTATGCAACGAGTTCAGAAGTCCGAAAAATACTGGGAACTAATAACCACGAATAAAGATGGCAAGGTTCAAGTTGGCAAAGAAGAAGTCTTTGGAACGTATTAACAAGAACAGGCAAGTGAAGCTTACGACGCTCACCTGCTGTGAGCGTTAAATACACATGAGATACATCACACTATTAATTGTTCTTTTTTCTTTTTATGCGATAGCTGAAGAAGAATGCGTATTTGATGAAAAATCACAAGAAGAATTTATTGGACAGTATCTGAATACAAGTAGCAATGCAGAGAAGATTAAAGGGGAAAAAGGAGTTCGAATATTGAGAGGTGCCGAAACCATAGAATTTCATCGTGGAGGATGTGTTCATTTTGGCATCTCTATCAAATCAAAGATTCCTCGTAGATATAATGAAGAAGAGTTCTTTGGTAAAGTTATTACTTTGGTCACTGAGTTTGGAACTGAACTGGTAAATATACAAGAGTTGAAAGCCGCACTTGCTTCAAGGAAGTGGGAAAAGTATGAAGATATGTATTTCGTGCAAGTCGAAAGTGTTTCGTCTTTTGAAATGAGCAAAGATAGTAAAGGCGAAGCAAATGTTAACTTCTATAATAATTAGAAAAGCAACTAACAAGCTGTTGGTATCCAGGAGAATTAGGCGTGATTATCAAGTTTGATGTTTTTGGTAAACAAATGTCTGTCATAAAATCAGAACATGAATGGCAGCTGTTTAATGAGTCCGACACAGGTATTCGCTCACGTGTCTATGATGTAATGATTCCTTCAGATATAGATGAAAGTAAATTAGAAAAATATTTAGATGATATTTATCATGAATACGCATCTGAAAAACACTCTAAAGTAAAAAGGCTAAAATAGTTATATAGCCACATAACAAGTCTTGACAGAGTGGGAAGTTATATCAGATTTCAGTACGCGAAGATTTAGACGACAAAGAAGAAGCCTGTTATACAATATTATTTACAGACTCAGACTGAGCAAAAATTTCTCAAATTAGGTCGATACTTGGTTTAAAGTTTGTAAACTCCCCCTTCTCACTATTAGTCTAAGAAAAAACAAATCAGCTAGAATTACGGAAAGTGATGCTTAACGTCAGTTAAGATTTTCTCTATCCCTAAGACGATAACTAGCTCAATTAGACCTGCATATGCTGACAAGAAAAGTCCGCCACCCTGTTGCGACCTCCCTTTTTCGCCTGATACAGGGCTTTATCGGCACGCATAATTACTTGCTCAACCTGTGTATCTTCACACTTCAGTTGACTTAGACCAACACTAATGGTGACTCCAACAGAAGCGCCATGGTACGCCACTTTTTCAGACTCAACTTTATCACTTATTCGATGAGCAATCTCCATTGCCTGTTCACTGTCACAATCCATTAGCATCATTGCAAACTCTTCTCCCCCCAAGCGACCGGCAATGTCATATTTTCTCAAACTTTCCTGCAAAATATTGGCAACTCGACGGATAACTTCATCACCCATAGGATGGCCATATGTATCATTGACACTTTTAAAATGGTCGATATCTATCATTAAAAAAACTGCGGAAAAGTGATTTCGTTGTGATCGCAAAAACTCTTTTTGCGCCAACTCGAAGAAATATCGACGACTATATAAACCGGTTAGATCATCGGTAGTAGCCAACTGATAAAGCTTTTCATTAGCCGCTTTGAGTTCGAGGTTAGCCCGATTTCTCAAATTATTTGACCGAAGCAAACCATAGATCATTAAAGAAAAAATAATGGACACGACAAGTATTCCAGCCATCCAGTTACGCTGCTCATCAATGGTTTGTTCTCGGTTCTCAATGACATTCTGTTGCTCTTTTATTTTTTCGATCTGTGTTGCCAAGAAAGCCTTGTTTTGTTCAATATTTTGTTGAAGCTTGGCGATATTAGCCTCCTTTGCCTCAACTTGTTTTTGCATACGTTCTAACTCAACTCGCTTTTCTTTTAACGCATTTTCGCTTAGCTCTACTTCACTCAGCGACTCTTCTATTTGTGTTTTAAGCGCCTCCAGATCATTCTGTTTCTGTTTGATGATCAACTCGTTTTGTTGAAGTTGAGTCTGAGCTTTAAGCAAAAGCTTTTGGTTGCTTTCAAGCTTCTTGATGAGCTTTGATAAATCTTCTTCTTTCTTGCTAACCTGACTTAAAAGTACATTCAGTTTGCTCTCTCTTTCTCGCAATTCTTCTCCAAGGTCCTGTCGAGAGCCCGCGAACTCCAATAAGCTGGTAGAAACAGAAAAGCCTCGTTGAGCCAGGTTGGTTCGATTGATCTCCAGTTTGAGTCGATTATTTTCGGTTATCAGGTTGAACATTTGCACCTGACTACTGACTCTTCCTTCAACAATTAATAGTACATTTTGAGAGCTTTCAAACAACTGTGAGTTCTTAAAGCGGCCTCGGCTTCCGATAAAAACAGTAGTATATTTGCCGGCGTCAAAGTCAGCCTGATCAAACTCGACGATTTCAAATCCTTTTCCGCGAACAGTAAGGTTCTGACTTTGTTCAAACGCCTCAAATAATCTTTGCTCACCACCAAGGATAGCTATAACGAAGGATGTAATTTCGTCATCATTGGGCCAATTGACATGCTTGGTAATTTCGATGGTGTATTGAGCGTGAGCCTCAGATAAATTGAGCTCGAGAGAATCTGCCAGAAGATGTGACACTCCTGGAAAATAGAGCATAAATATGCAATACAACGAAACCAGCTTACGCCTGGATGAGTGCCACATCATTAAATAATACGAATCAACTCCATATGATAGACTATTCAAATTATATATCGACTTTTGCGATTTGTCTTACTTATATTCGAGCCTCCTTAGATTAGTCCTCAGTCGAAAACCACCAAATATCTCGTCTCTAGAGCTGATATAGATTTCGCGAGGCATCAAAGTTCAACCTTTCTTCAACGGTTTCCCCCTTGAACATCTTGCTAAATATCCACTTGATCTTTTTGTTGTTTAAGGCACCACCAACAAAATAACTGTGATCGCTACCAACTAACTTGGCCTTGGTAACATCGATATAGTAGGCAGTTTCACTGTTCAACCCTTTCAAAAAATGCCCTAATCTTGCTTTTTGCTCGTCCCCGGGCTTGATTCTCGACGCTTTGAGCGCGTAATCATTTTCATTGATTACAATATAAACCCGCTTACGTACATCTAACTTGTCAACCCAGACCGAGTGTGCAGAATTGTTGGTATCTGCAGCAACCAGACAAATATTGTCAAAAACCAGCTTCGCAGAGGAACTACCACTGGAACCCAGTGTTTTTTTAAAGACATAATTGCCCATGCTATGACATAACAAAGAAACTCCGGTTTGACACTTTTTAGCGATTAATCTGGAATACATCGACTGAGCGGCTACGGGATTATCCGGAAACTTGTCGTGTGCTTTTTTCATTGCCTCAGCTTTTCCGCCTTCAACCAGTAAATGATGGAAAAACTGGATTTTGCCAATGAATCGATCAAGCGCCCCCTCAGACGCTCTAGCATCGGATTTGTCACTCTTATAGGACAAGGTTCCGCTAACGGCACCTCCGCCATTGGCCGGCCAGGTGAAAGGGACGACAATCACATTGTGTGCTTTCTCTATCTGCTGTGCAGTGGTTAAAACATCTTTAACATCGTTGTTATAGCCGTGCACGAAAAACAAAATTGATTTTTTTTCTTTTACTGCTCGGGCAAAGATTTCACACGCAATTTTAAGACTCGCGTGCCAGTTTTCCTTTTCATTGATAGACAAACCATACTTATTCTTAAGTTTTATGACTTCAGACTTAGGAAGTTCATCTCCCTCAACTTTGCAAGTCCACTGCCCCTGCTTACGCGTAACCTTTACCAGACGAAGCTCCATCGGACCTTTTTCACTGGGATCTTTGCCAAATAGCTCCAGACCTTTCTTCCCCGTTAATAGCTTTCTGTTTGTTACCAGATACATAAAATCTCCCTTTTTAACTTTTGTCGCTCTCAGCCAATGTCCAACAAATGATTCAGAAAAGAAATAAAAAACTAATAATATTCTTATTCCTTCCAGAAATCCCACTGTGAGAATTTTATAAAAATTAGATATATCAAGGTTTAAAACTAGCAGACAATGCTGTGAGTGTAAAATAGTCATCATCTACCCTTTACAGCTGCATCATTTAAGTTAATGTCTAATATGAAAACAGACTAGACAGACAAAAATAGCCATTCTCATAAAGAGATTGGGCGATCAGTAGCCGATATTTGTATTTTTTGTCACAATGGCAAATAATGAATTGATAATTAAGAATTTTTCACCCTTTAAGAACACACGGTTTGGAGACCTTATTGCCTTTTACCTGCAAGCCTTTATTACCGCCAAACAGATCTATCTCCATAAGAGATTTCGGGTCGCAGAATATCTTATCCTCGTTAAAGTGCTGCCAATTGCGCCTGCCAGCGATAATGCTATTTTTGCTGACAGGATTCTTAGCTCAAGTGCCACAATTAAAATCCGCAGATTTTACAAACTCTGGAACAACCTCAGCTGAGAAATCCCTGCCCTTGGTTACGAAAAAATCAAATCGAATAAGAGTTGCCTATTTCAGTCAGGACCCTCCGGCGATCGACTCCTTATCACCGTCATTTGATCCAGACTCTTATTCCGTTATCGTTCAAATATTCGATACGCTGGTATATATGGATCTGGATGGCAATTTTAAACCAGGACTCGCCACTCACTGGGAAAAACTTTCAGCTACTCGCTGGCGCTTTTATCTACGTGAGGGTGTCAAATTTCACAACGGGGAAGAGTTTAATGCCAATGCTGTTAAGTTTACTTTTGATTACATTCTTAATCCGAATAACAACGCCGGTAATCGATGGATTTTTAGCAGCTTAAAAAGACTTATTTTCGATCCAGCGAAGCCTTTTCAAATTGATTTTGAAACCTATAAGCCAGACGGAATGTTTTTAAACAGATTCAATATGTTTGGCTCAATTTGCCCGCCACTTTATATCCAGGCGAAGGGTATAGAACACTTTCGAAAACACCCGATAGGAACAGGGCCTTTTCGATTTTCGGAGTGGTCTGAAGGTAGCCACATTTTGCTAACCAGGAATAATGATTATTGGGCCCAGGGTATTCCAAAGATCAATGAAGTCAAATTTGTGGTGATTCCAAAATCTCAATGGATAAAAAGCTTTATTGAAGATAAGGTAGATTTCATTCCCAATTTAAGTGGAAATCAAACAACCCAGCTTATGCGCAGAGCGAGAGGCAATGCCAAAATAATAAAACGTCCGGTACTAAGTAGTTACTGGGTGATGCTTCGAAACCAGGGCCCTCTGGCATCTCTTGATTTTCGCAAAGCGCTTAACTATGCGGTAAATAAAGAAGACCTGGTCAGGTTTGTTGATTTCGGGAACGCTATCCCCATGGCTTCGCTTGGTAAACAGGGAGAATTCGGATTCAATCCGGAGTTGAAACCCTACTCCTATTCACCGCACAAAGCTAAAGCTTTAATAGATGATTTAGGGCTAGAATCTCCAATAAAATTAAAGAGTCTGGTGGCAGATATCGCAGAGCCTGCAGCTAAAGTAATTCAGAAAAACCTCGAAGATGTCGGGGTGGAACTGGAGTTGGAAGTTGTCAGTCGCTCTGAATGGGCAAACCGAGTTGTTGGATATAAGATTCAAACAGGAAAGCCAGCCGATTTTGACCTGGTTATCAACATTGTAGATAACCCTGTGTTTAACCTGGCATTTCACGCCGGCCTTTTTCTGGACTCAAATAGTCCCTGGTCACTTCTGAATGACAAAGAGCTTGATATCCGCTTGCAGGATACCTTGAATACGGCTGATGAAAAAGAACATGAAAAAAGACTCCAGGCACTCGATAGGTTTATTCATGAACAAGCATTTATGCTTTTTACCACTCAAAAAATTATTACTGCAGCAGTAAAGAAAGAAATTGATATTAATACCTTTGGAGCTAATGGGCACCTCGACTATGAAGTGCTTTCCAATGCAAATTTTGTAAAAGAATGATTAGCACTTTATATAAAAAACTGATAACCAGACTCCACATCAAGTTTCTGATTCGTGGTATTTTTGTGCTGATTGTTGGTGTACTTTGCTTTGAAACCATCAGTTTTTATCGAATGTCCAGCATGGTACAGAAGCTCACACTGGATAACATGAAAGCCAGTGTAAATGCAGCCTCATCTATTATCGATGATGA
Source organism: Aliikangiella sp. G2MR2-5 (assembly GCF_015687155.1). GTDB lineage: Bacteria > Pseudomonadota > Gammaproteobacteria > Enterobacterales > Kangiellaceae > Aliikangiella. The sequence goes on from NZ_JADPQF010000002.1 coordinate 83,580, forward strand.
ACTTTCACGCTTAAAGACGGACTTAAAAATAATTAGCGAACTTCCATCGCTTGATGCATTCTTTTTAAATTCAAGCTACGACTTGATGAGTGAAGCAGAAAACAATAAAAAGGATATTATTCAGTTTTTTCAAAGTCAGCATGTTCGAAATAGTGCTTATCTGGCCTTAAAGGTTTGCGATCGAGACAACCGTCCATTGCTTATTTATTCTCCCATATCGGAAGTAGCGGAGAACTCGCTAAATACAAACTGTTCCTACAATCTGGAAAAAAGACAACCTTCGGTGGTAAAAAGCAAGGGCAACCTTCATTTGCTTTTCGGCCAGGAAGTATCCAGTCGCTCACATCGACTTGGTCAAATAGAAATTTTATTTGACTTAAAACCATATAATAAGATGATTTCCGAGTACTCCTTGAATGAATCCGGATTCCTGACGCTTCTTGATGACAACCGAAGACTTTCTTTTAGCAATAATAGCAAGATAGCCTTTTTTGAAATCCTGGCCAATGAAATAGATAAGATCCCAACAAACACATTTACTGAAATCAGCCGTCTTGATTTTGGAGCAACCCTGCTATACCTGGTCAACCTGAAAGAATTCAACTGGCATGTTGCAGCAGTGGTCTATGAGGATGAGATATTTGCACCACTTTACGAACAGATAAAGCTAGCAATCATCATAATCATTGCAATGATTCTAACAGAAGCTTTCTTTTTGAATTTTTTTACAAAACGAATAATTACCGATCGAATCAACCAACTTGTCGATGCTACTAAAAGCATACTAGCAGGCGATTACGGGCAGAAACTTGAGAGTAAAGGTACAGACGAAATTTCACAACTAAGTAACAGCTTCAACCAGATGACCGAAGCGCTACAAGAGCAAATACGGGGAATTAAAGCAGAAAGAGACAAGGTGGTTAAAGGTAGAAAATACCTTAACGCAATAAGTGAAAACTCAGGTACTTTAATTAACATAAAAGGCGTCGACGGTCGCTATCAACTTGTAAACTCCGCTTTTGCAAAATACTTTGGTAGAGAGCCTGAAGAAATCATTGGCAAAACCGATTTTGATCTATTACCAAATTCAGTTGCTGAAAACTTTAGAAGAAATGACTTACAATCAATTAATACTCGTTCAACCATTCAGTTTGAAGAAGAAGTTGAAGGTATTGATAGTGAGCCACAGTATTTTGTCACCATCAAGTTCCCGTTATTTGACGAAAAAGGTGAAGTTCATGCAGTCGGGGGTATCGCAACCGATATTAGTGAACGAATCAAATCAGCCAAAGCGTTGGAAAAACTAAACTCAAAGCTAAAACTTAGTAATGCATTGCTGGAAAGCATTGAGGAAGGAGTAATCATTACCGACGAAAGCTACCGTATAATTGATGCTAACCCTGCATTCATTGAACTTTTCGGTTACTCAAAAGAAGAGCTAATAGGCAGGAAACCTAAGCTAATTCGTTCAGAAGTTCACCCACCCGAGTTTTACGAAAAGCTTTATGAGCGCCTTGATAAACAAGGTAGTTGGCACGGAGAAATTTGGGAAAAGACAAAGTCTGGAGAAACCATCCCCCAATTATTGACTGTAACATCAATTAGAAACGAGGAAGGGAAAATCACTAATTATGCAGGGATTTATGCTGACATCAGTGACTTGAAGCAAACACAATATGAACTTCAAAAACAAGCTCATTTCGACTCTCTCACAGGGCTAGCGAATAGAATACTACTCGAAGAAAGAACCTCTCAGGCAATTTTACTTGCCCAAAGAGAGAGCTACAAAGTTGCAATGTTATTTATCGATTTGGATAACTTTAAATATATTAATGATACCCTCGGACATGATATTGGTGATGAATTACTTAAACAGGTCGCCAAACGATTTGATTTTATAATCCGTGAAACCGACACTCTCGCTCGCCAGGGCGGAGATGAGTTTGTTATTTTGCTCTCCAAGATTGTCCACAATAATGATGCTCGAATTATTGCTGAAAAAATTCGGGCGGCCGGAAGCAGTCCTTTTGCAGTAGGCCCGCATGAATTGTATATTTCTACAAGCATAGGAATCGCACTTTACCCTGAAGATGCTCTGGACACTAACGGCTTATTAAAGTGTTCAGATATGGCTATGTATGCGGCAAAAGATTCAGGTAAAAATAACTTTCATTTTTATTCTGAGGCGCTGAATCATGCAGCTGTCGATCGCCTTAAAATTGAACGAGCATTAAGAGATGCAATCGATAACGATTCACTGGAAATTTACTTACAACCTCAGGCCGATTCGGAAACAGGACAAATTGAGAAATTTGAAGCGTTACTTAGATGGAGGAACGAAGACGGTCAGTTTATTGCACCAGATCTATTTATCCCTATCGCGGAAGAAAGTGGAATTATTTTCAAGCTGGGTAACTGGGTAGTCAGAAGAGCGGTCGAAGCGATAAAACAGATCAATAACTCTACAGGTAGAGAATTCAAACTGGCTATCAACCTTTCTGCACGTCAATTTAGGCATTACGACCTGGCAACGACACTCGACGCATTGGTGAAAGAGAGCGGAATTTCGAATCACCTGGTTGAGTTCGAAGTAACCGAGAGCCTTCTGGTCGAGGATTACAAGCTCGCTGAAAAGATATTGGCTGAGATAAAGTCATTCGGTTTTAGTTTGGCGCTAGATGATTTTGGCACAGGCTACTCTTCGCTAAGCTACTTAAAACATTTTCCGATAGATACTCTAAAGCTAGATAAGTTATTTATGAAAGACCTTGTCAAAGATAAACGCAATCAAGCGATAGTACTTGCTTCGATCGATATGGGAAAAGCACTTGGAATGACAGTTGTATGCGAGGGAATTGAATCAAAAGAACAGTTTGATTTTATTCGCTCGGTTGGCGAAGTAAAAATCCAGGGATACTACCTGTCTAAACCGGAACCGGTAGTTCAACTATTGAAAAAGTTACCATCATTAAGCTAGCCGATAATTAGTATTAATAAAACGATTACTTCCAGCAGAAAATGGAATTGGCATAATAGCTAATCAATTCATCCTGCTCAGGAGATACTCTAAGCATTTTATTTTCTTCAGATATTATTCGGCGCAGTATCAGTCGGTCAATCGCAGCTTCGAGCATTACTTTCTTATCTTTATTGGGAAATAAAACTTTTCCGTCCTCTTTCTCAATTCTGAACATTAACTGTTGAGCTTCTTCAACAATCAAACTGCGCTCAACCTGATTTTGCTCGCTAGCAATCAGAAACCGGGAAAGAGTGGCACAAATCAAGGTTACAGGAACCGCCGGCACTGTTTTCTCAACACTATTCATCAAGTAACATGCCAGACTTTCAACTGCTTCAAACCGCTTTTTTGTTGATAATAAAGAAAAGTTAACCGAATTTTTTAGACAATAATTTTGACATGAAATGGGTTCATCGAAATTAACGCAGGCAAAACCATAACGCTGCCACTGATGGCGTTGAGCAAGACGAAGGTTATTCCAAATGAAACGAAAGGTGGTTTTAACAGTGTACCAGCGTCCGGGTTTAGCTTCATTCTCGCGTAAAGAAAGTAGTAGCGTTCGGTCTTCCAGTACACGATCATAATTGATGCCAACAGGAATGAAAATAATATCGCGATCTCGCTCAAAGTCGTAATTTCTTAACATATAATCAAGAAATCCTAACTTCGGACTTCTCAGTTTTCCATCGCGCGTCAAGCCTCCTTCAGGAAAGACTGCCTGACAAACGCCTTCTCGAGTAGCCATATCGATATATCTTTCCAGAACCTTCCGATAGAGGGGATTTCGCGAATTTCTGCGAACAAAATAGGCCCCCATGGATTTTATCAGACTGTGCAGAGGCCAAACTTTTGCCCACTCACCGACGGCATAAGACAACGCCATTTTTTCTGCAACCAGAAATGAAACCAGTATATAGTCCATATTGCTGCGGTGGTTCATCACAAAAACAACTGTTGATTCCTTATTCAGATTAATCAGTTTTTCTTGCTGATCCTGATTTACCCTGACGCTATACAGCAATTTAGTCAGCTTCTTGGATAACCAGTAGCCAACTCTATAGTAGATATAAGCATTAAATGAGGGAACGATTTCACTGGCATACCTTCGAACCTTTTCCAGAAGAACCTCTCTGGGAATTTCATCCTCCAATGACTGCTTTTGAACAAAAGTCAGTACCTGTGAATCATGTACAAGTCTGTCAAGTAGCACCTGTCTTTTGGTTAACTGGAAGGGTCTGATTTCAATATTGAGACGCTGATTCAATTCCTCGATAGCTTTGTTAACTTTTTTTCGAAAAAACCAGCGTACGCCAGGAAATAACAATCGGTTTATAAAAACGATTAGAGAGATAAAAAGGAGTAGAAAAAATAACCAGACAGGGATAGTAACAGTTTGACTCATCAATGTTCCCTCCCCATAAGCAAATTATTTTCCGGTTAAAACCAGCTATCAACCTTATCGTCCAACCTGGCTCGGCAACCTTTTAATTGAGCGTTATATCGGCTTGCCCTTTTTTTAACTTTAGCAGCTACTTTTTTAAGCCAGGGCTTTTTATTGTGTGTTTTCCTGGAATAACCTCCTCTACCCTCGTGATACGCGAGATATTGACCGTAAGCATCCCATTTGGAAAGTTTTAGGCGCTTTTGACTTCCATCGGTGTACCAACCAATAAAGTCGATAGCATCCTCAAAATCATCTCGATCGGCTCCCGAATTATCAGTTTGCTCCATATACTCTTCCCATGCAGGATCCTGTGCCTGAGCATAGCCATAAGCGCTCGAATCTCGTGGCAGGGGGATAAATCCTAAAAACCAGTCCCTTTCAGGCTGTGCATCATCGATAAAACGCGACTCCTGATGCATGATTGCCATCATGACAAATATAGGAGTTCCCCATTTGTGCTGTGCATCACGCGCAGCTTCATACCAGTCAGTTTCTCCCAGAAAGATATCGCAGATGTTATCCGGGTTAGAAGGCCTGTAAGCCGCACAACTAGTGATCAGCGCAGTGAGGATTAACACCGTTAAGGATTTTGAGAAGTGATGATGCATAGCCTGATTGAAATAGTTGTAAAGATCATTCTCATCATCATACCAAAGGAATGGCTCAGAATTAAATTTCTAGTTTATAATCGAGATGCACTTATTTGTTATTAGCTATTGGAGCAAGTTTATTAGCAGTCTACCTATAGGTATATTCGACTCTGGCGTCGGCGGGCTTAGCGTTTTAAAAGCTATCCGCGAGATAATGCCTAACGAGAATTTGATTTATCTGGCGGATAGTTTACATACGCCATATGGTGAGAAGTCTGCCGGCTTTATTGAACAAAGAGTACATCATATCGCCGATTACCTTCTATCACTGGAAGTTAAGGCGATAGTAATTGCATGCAATACTGCCACAGCTGCAGGAGTTCACTCTCTGCGAAAAAATCTCGACCTGCCGATCATTGGGCTAGAACCGGCTTTAAAGCCGGCGACCGAATTTAGCAGCAGAGAAAAAGTCGGCGTATTGGCCACCCAGGCAACCCTGGACAGTGAAAAGTATCTGACACTAAAGCAACGCTTTCTACCCAGGGTCGATATTATAGAAAAGGCCTCTCACCTGTTTGTCAATCTGGTTGAAACAGCCCCTCAAATAGGAAAAGCAGAAATGGCGCTTATTGCCGAAGAGCTGAATCCTTTTGTGGAGGCAAAAGTCGACGCATTAGTGTTAGGTTGTACTCATTATCCATTTCTAACAGAAGCAATTAAAGAGATCGTTGGTGAAGAAGTCACTTTGTTTGAAAGCGCACTACCTGTTGCCAAAGAAGTTCAGCGTAGAATTGAAGGACAACGTAATCAATCCGACGTCAAAGGAAAAGTAAGTTATTACTCAAGTGCTCCGGATAAGGCCAAGGGTAAGTTTGAAAGCTTGCTTGGAGAAAAAATCGATTTGCTTAAATTCGAATAGGTTCGGGCGCTTAAACGCTGGTTGCCGAATTAGGGTTAACCAGCGCTCGCTGATTAACCCTTTCAGCTTTAGCCTATTTTACGATATTTAATTCGTGTCGGCGTATCAGCATCCGCCCCCAGACGGCGTTTACGATCAGCTTCATAGTCCGCATAGTTTCCTTCAAACCAGACAGTTTTACTATCTCCTTCAAATGCCAGAATGTGCGTCGCCACTCGATCCAGGAACCAGCGGTCATGAGAAATCACGACGGCACATCCCGGGAACTGAAGTAAAGCTTCCTCCAGTGCCCTAAGTGTTTCAACATCCAGATCATTGGTGGGCTCATCAAGTAGTAACAGATTTCCGCCACTGCGAAGTAGCTTGGCGAGGTGAACCCGGTTTCTTTCACCCCCGGATAGATCTTTAATAAACTTTTGCTGATCCCCGCCCTTAAAGTTGAAGCGGCCTACATACTGTCGTGACGGCACCTGATAGTTACCGACGATAATTGTGTCCGAGTCATCAGAAATTTCCTGCCACACTGTTTTATTACCATCGAGAGCATCTCGCGATTGATCGACATAAGCAATTTCTACTGTTTCACCGACAACCAACTCACCGGCATCAGGCTTTTCCTGACCAACTAACATTTTAAACAAAGTAGACTTACCTGCACCATTTGGCCCAATAATTCCGACGATACCACCCTGAGGCAGGCGGAAATTCAGATCTTCAACCAGACATTTATCACCGAAGCTTTTCTGTATATGGTTGGCTTCAATAACCTGAGTACCAAGTCTTGGTCCCGGCGGGATATACAGCTCGCGGGTCTCATTACGCTTCTGGTACTCTTGAGATGAAAGTTCTTCAAACCTGGCCATACGGGCTTTACTCTTAGCCTGACGACCTTTAGGGTTAGAACGAACCCACTCCAACTCTTCTTTCATCGACTTAATACGTGCAGTTTCACGCTTTTCTTCAATTTCAAGACGTTTTTCTTTCTGCTCCAGCCAGGAAGAATAGTTTCCTTCCCACGGAATACCTTCGCCACGATCCAACTCGAGGATCCAGCCAGCAACATTATCCAGAAAATAGCGATCATGGGTAATGGCGACAACAGTTCCTTTGAAATCCTGCAAAAAGCGTTCTAGCCAGGCAACCGACTCAGCATCTAGATGGTTGGTTGGCTCGTCAAGAAGGAGCATGTCTGGCTTAGATAGCAACAACTTACATAAGGCGACTCGGCGCTTTTCACCGCCGGACAAGTGCTTAACTTCTGCGTCCCATGGCGGCAAGCGTAACGCCTCTGCCGCTTTATCTAACATTCGATCGATTTCCCAACCACCTGCCGCATCAATTTTATCCTGCAGTTCAGCCTGCTCTTTTAGCAGCGCATCAAAGTCGGCGTCGGGATCAGCAAAAGCATTACTCACTTCGTCGAAACGCTTTAAAACGGCTTTGATTTCGCCGACACCTTCTTCAACATTCCCTCTAACATCTTTGCTTTCATCCAGTTGAGGTTCTTGCGGTAAATAGCCGATATTGATCCCTTTTAAAGGAACTGCTTCGCCTTCAAACTCGGTATCGACACCCGCCATAATTCTTAACAGAGTCGACTTACCTGCACCGTTTAATCCCAGAACGCCAATTTTGGCTCCGGGGAAAAAACTCAGGGATATATTTTTGAGGATGGTTTTCTGAGGCGGAACAATTTTGCTGACCCGACTCATTGAATAAATGTATTGCGCCATAACGCGATTACCTATATCTCTTTATTGGTTGATTTTTCATGCTCAAATACAAATGTATGAGCCTCTTGTTAGTTCTCAATATTTGTCAGACAATGAGGCCACCGCAAATATCAATTGAAGACCTACCATTAAAATCATGAAGCGAACTCACTCCAATTTATCCTTGATTTGTCTTTCATTCTGCTCTGCAGCTCGCTCATCGGCGCTGCGACTGATTATCACAAGCCTGTTACTTGCAAGCAACCAGCTTTGGGCACAACCGAGTGACTTTCAGCCCAGGTTAGAAGCTGACGCATCTGACCCGAAGAGTTTACATTCAGGCCAAACCACAAGTGATCAGTCAGAAATAATACAACAAATTTACCAGCTTGTAGATGACAGAAACCCGGATTTAGAGTTTTTTGCCAAGGTGCTTCAAAGCAAAGACATACATGTCGTAAATTCGGCTATTGTCGGATTAGGAAGAATTGGCGGCAAAGCAGTCATCTCCTCGCTGATACCTTTTCTAAAAGATGACAACCCAATATTGAGACAGCATGCCGCATTTGCACTCGGACTAACAGCTAATAAAGAGTCAGCCCATTACTTATGGCAACGACTGGAAGAAGAAAATGACGATCTGGTGAAACATGAAATTTATCTAGGTTTAGGAAATCTTGGGCAGAATAATTTAGTTAGCCGAATGCTGAAACGATTGACTCAGGAAAAATCAAGAACGGCACAAGCTTCCTTGTTTCAGGGGCTGGCCATTGCACTGACATTTCACCGGGAGCTGGTGGATGACTATGCGACAATAGATTACCAGCGATTATTATCGCTATTTGCTGTCGGAGACGATTTAGCCGCCAGAGTCGGTTATTTTCTGAGCCGAATTCCGGGTATAGAGAAACGTATTCAATCCGCGCAGTTAACCTCTTTAATCTCAAAACCCATGTCTCCGCTAGCCAGAAACGTTTTAAGCCGTTTAATTGGCAAAGTTAGTGCGGAAGATAAAACTCAAAACAGAGAACTCCTTGCCTGGTTAATTGAACAGACAGAGAACGGCAATTTAAACGAAAGAATTGCAGCCATTGGCGCGATGAGAAATATGCTAGATATTCCGCAAGCCCTGATTCAGTTAGGTAAATTGCAAGCGTCAGAACATCCGCTTATCGCGCAAACAGCGCTAAATGTCCTCGCAAGTTCAGAACAAAAAGATGCCAACCTTATTTCCCTGTTTAAAAACCAATTAAAAAGTGAGCAGGACGCTATGGTTGTCGAAGCTTTGAAAGGACTGGTTAAAAGGCAAACGAAAAATGAGATGAGCTGGGTTGTTAAGCTATTCAAGCATCCGTCCGCCTATGTAAAAATTCAGTTACTAACACTTTTAAATAATAAAAAAGAAGAAGATTTTTCCAATCTTATTCAGTTTTTTAGTGGAGATCCGGATCCTCGAGTGAGTAAGTTTGCCAAAAGTTTGCTCGCAAAAGAAGAAGAAAAGCCGGAGAGCCGTGCCGACTCACCCTCTTTTGCCCAGGTCAAACAGGTCATTGGTAAAAAAGTTACCCTGAGTACCACTGCAGGCGATTTTACGATTGAACTACTCGCTGACGCACCTTATACCGCCTGGCATTTTGTTAACAATGCGAAAGAGGGACACTTCAATAACAGTTACTTTAGCCGGGTTATCGGAAACTTCGTAGCCCAGGGAGGAGACACCATCGGAAATGGAAATGGCTCCAGTGGAAAAACGATTAGAGAAGAGATCAGCTTCCTCAAGCATGAGCCAATGACCGTAGCAATGGCAACCTCTGGAAAAGACACAGCGACATCCCAGTTCTACATCAACACAGCCAGAAATCTGCATCTTGATCGTAATTACAGTATTTTCGGAAAAATCGTAGACGGCCAGGATGTCGTTTATCGAATGATTCATGGCACAATGGTGAAATCAGTAACAGTCACCAATTAAGATAGTGACCATCTGACTGTCGAGCAGCGATTAATAATCGACTATTCAGTTACCAATCTAGTCGGTAATCAATTAGTCGGTAATCAATAACTCGTTCTAACTTACTCGACCTTGTTCATAGAAAATAAGGTCGAGTAGAGTTTCAAATAACGTCTATGCGGTGGCTTCAGGCCTTTCTACCTGGTAAAAGATAGAATAAAGAACCGGAACGATACCTAAAGTCAAAACAGTTCCGACGCCAAGACCAAATGCGATAACGTTAGCCATACCATAGAACAAAGGATCCTGCGAAATAATCAGCGGGAGTAGTCCCAGCATGGTTGTTATTGTGGTCATGGTAATTGGTCGTAAGCGAGTGATACAGGAATCAACGATAGCATCAAATGGCTTTTTGCCCGCAGCAATTTCTAGTTCAAAACGATCAATTAAGACAATCGCATTATTTACAATAATGCCCGCCAGACTATAGAGTCCCAGTGTCACCATAAAGCCAAATGGCGCGTTCATCACCAGCAAGCCAACGACAGCCCCGATAAAAGAAAGGGGAATGGTCATGACTATAATTAGCGGCTTTCTAAAAGAATTAAACTGAGCCACCAGTAAAATAATGATTGCACCAATAACCAGAGGCATATTTGCACTCAGTGCTTGTTGAGCTTCAGCGGACTGAACAATGACACCATCATATTCTATCTGATGATTAACCGGTAAATCCGTTTTTAACTCTTCTAGCCTGGCATTTACAACACTTTTCAGATCTTCTGCAGTCATCGCTGTGTTTCTGGCTTCAATCGAAATCGTTCTGAACATGTTCTCGCGCTGAATTTTTGCGTATTGATTGTCAGGCTCAAAATCGGCTATTTGAAATAAGGGAATGGCAACTCCTCTTGTCTCAGAGTAAACACCAATTGTTCGCAATCGGTCAAGATTAAAACGCTCCGCTACTTCAGCACGAAAAATGATCGGAATGATATCATCCTGTTCTCGATACTCAGTGATAGCCGCACCACTAAAATAACCTTCCAGGGCTTGTGCTATATCCTGCGAGGTCACACCTGCACGACGTGCTCGTTTTTGATCAACTTTTACCACAACATTGGTAATAATCTGTTCCCAATCCTGTCTAATATCGATAGTTCCCGGAATTTGATGGAACATATCTACAATTTGCTCCGCTTTAGCATAAAGAATATCAGCATCGGGCCCTTTGACCTGAATCTGCAAAACACTGGAGTCAGACGGACCAAGAAACATTTTTTTCACTCGAACAAATATATCGGGAAACTGCTCCATTAGATTTCGATAAAGCTTGTCAATCAACGGACCGATATTCGCTGTATTATTCAAATTCAGAACAATAAAACCTTTATTGTCAGCCGGATCATCAGGTGAAAGCGAAAGCACAAATCGCGGCCCTCCAAAGCCTACGTATCCAGAATAGCTTTCAATTTCGGGAAACATTTGTTTATTTTCAATAAACTGAAATATTTTTCTCATGGTGGCATCAGTTTGTCTGGCGGAGACATCTGCAGGCAGGTCAACATTAATCAATATTTGCATCCGATCGGAGTCTGGAAAAAACTGATTTGGTACAAACTTCATCGAATAAAAAGAGGCAAACAATAGTAAAAACATCCCACTAACAAACATTAGTCGATGATGAAGAATCCAGAGCAGAAATTTCCGATATAGCAAATAGCCTCTCGCAGCGACCTTTTCTTCAATCTCATCACTACCTTCTTTGCTCAGATTATTCTTTGGTTGTCGTTCAACCTTAATAAAGAAGTAGCAAAGAGTTGGTGTAACGCAAAGCGCGAGAACCCAGCTGGAGAGTAAGGTAATTAAAATAACCAGTGAAATTGTTCGCGTATATTCACCTGCGACATGTTGCGCTAACATTAACGGTAAGAAAACCAATATTGTCGTCAGCGAAGAGCTAAATAACGGAATTGCCAACTCTTTGCCACAGGACTTTAAGGCCTGCTCTCGGCTTTCTCCTTGCTCTAATCTGCGTTTAAAATCTTCTGCAATAACGATCCCGTTATCGACCAGCAACCCTAAAGAAATAATCAGAGTCGCAAGACTCATTCTTTCCAGTGCAAGTCCACCAAATTGCATCAACGAAAGCGTAACCAGCATGACCAGAGGAACAATGGTTCCAACAATCAAGCCTGTACGCATACCTAAAAACAGAACAACGACAACCAGAACAATAACAAGCGTTTGCAATACATTCATTGAAACGCCGTAAACAGTTTGTTTAACCTGATCAGCCTGAAAAGTCGCATAGTCGAGCTGGTATCCGATAGGTAAGGTATTTTCTACCTCAGAGACTTTCTCAACAACTCTGGGAGAAAACTCCAGCACGTTATATCCTGGCAACATGGATATCGCAAAAATGACCGATTGTTTTCCATTGAAATAAGCCAGTCTCTGTGGAGGGTCGACATAGTCACGACGTATTTCAACAATATCTTTCAGGGGAATAACATCCTGGCTCCCAGGAATAGCAATAAGCGTGTTGCCAATATCATCGACACTATCAAAGTTGCCAGTAGGCTCCACAACATAAGCTTTCTTCCCGGTATCAACCTGGCCTCCTGGACGTACAATGTTCTGTGTTTGTAGTGCAGAAATGATTGCTTTGGGTGGAATACCCAGTTGTGCCAGACGAGCATTGGAAACTTCCAGAAAGATCCTTTCGTCCTGAACGCCTAAAATATCAACTTTTTTTGTTCCTTCAACTGTATAAAGAGTATCACGGACGTGTTTGGAAATATCGAACATCTGACTCATTTCGAAGCCGTCAGCGGTCAGCGCCAATGTAATCACCGACACATCACCAAACTCATCGTTGACAATGGGCTTATGAGTACCCTCAGGCAATTGAGATTCAGCCGCAGCCACTTTATTTCTTAAATTTTGCCAGATAGCATCCAGATTAAAATAGCGATCATAAACTTCGACATGAATTAAAGACTGTCCTGTTGATGAGGTAGACCGGATCTTCTCGACCTCAGGAATTTTTCGAATTTCTTCTTCCAGCGTTTTTGTTATTAATTTTTCGACTCGCTCGGGAGACATCCCTGGAAAATGAGTATTGACCGTGGCCTCACGAATCGTGATGGTAGGATCTTCTTGTGATGGTAAAGTGAAGTAAGCAACAATACCATTCACAAGAAGCAAGCCAACTAGCATAAAAACCAGTTTTCGATAATGAAAAGCTGTTTGGGTAAGATTCATAGTAGTTTCTCTTTTTTAAGCCAGCGGATTAAATTAATTAAATCGTTGAACAGAGTCATCGAGCAAAACTACTTTTTGTCCATCCCTTAAGAAAGCAACACCGGCTGTCGCTACAATATCTCCCGGCTGGACTCCGCTGGAAATAAAGATTTCGTTATTAATGATATTTTCTGTCTGTACCTCTCGTTTATTAACAATACCTTTATCCGGGTCATAAACGAAAACATATGAAGACTCATCAGTGCCTGCAGAAATTGCCGACACAGGAACTTTAATACTTTCTCCGGTATAGCCTGTGCGTCCCTGCCCCTCAAATGTGAAGTCAACTTCCGCAGTCATTCCTGCCCTGAGTCTTGGATCCTGCTCTTCCAGTGTTAAGGTCACCGGGAAAGCATTTGCAGCGACTGCCTTGCTTCCAATTTCCGCAATTTTTGCCGACAAACTTAATTCCCGATTTGCCGGAAAGCGAACTGGAAAAGATTTATTTCGAAGCAATAGCTGTACCAGATTTTCGGGAACAAGCACATTAACTTCCAACCCGTGCTCACCTTCTATTTCAAAAACGGTTTGACCAGCGGTAATTTGCTGGGAAGGCTCGACCTCTCGCTTGCTAATTTTACCGTCATAAGGCGCGATCAAAATGGTATCCTGCAAATCTTTGCGTGCGATATTTAATTGTGAAATAGAAACTTCCACTGCACTTTGTGCCGACTCATATACGGCCTTCGCATTATCGAACCCTGACTGTGAAACAAGTTTTTTCTTTACCAGTTCCTGATATCGCCTGAACTCATTTTCCGCTTCAGTCAAATTGGCTTTGGATTGTTGAAGCTGTGCTTGAGCACCTTGCAGTATTAGTTCAAAGCTTCTCGTATCTAACATAGCTAGTGCATCGCCTTTCTTAACTGAATCTCCAAGATTAGCTAATACCTTGTCCACCTTTCCATTCAGTTGAAAGCTTAAGTTAGCGGCTTCTACCGCATCAAGACTTCCGGATAAACGTCGCACTTGTTCTAACCGATAATTTTCTACCTTAATCCAGGCAATAGGACGAATAACCGGCTCCTTAACTTTCGGTTTATCGGTGCAGCTTGTGATAAGAAATAAAAGCAGGATGAAGAAAAAAGTACGCATGATGAATATCCTTTTTATTTTTCGAATTGATTTGTACTACATCGATGAATCTAGAGACAGCCAACAATAATTAGTTAGCTTTCATTGTACTCAGGTTTATCGGCTGAGTTAATAATAGATGATAATCTGTAAAATGCCTCATTGGGCCTGATTATGACAATTGCAATGCCATCTTTTGAGTAGCAGGAAATTATTCTATTGTCGCATAAAACAGGCAATCGTTGGTGGCGATTTCTGGAATTGTAGTCACCATAAAGAGTTGTAACCCGCTTCGAGCAAAAAGACAACCGTCTTTGGCCTCTATTATTTTACGAATTTGATCTTTTCCTTGCTCATCGACAGCCTTTAAAGGCAGTTCATTTTTTGGATTATACCACCCCAGGAATTCACCTGCAGGCGTATGTTGCCGGTTTAACTGCTCAACATCTGCTCTCAAGGTAATATCAGTAGTTGGTAAGCGATGATGACAAAAGCCTACTGAAGCATCTCCGACTAATTCAATACGAATTGGATGTCGGTGAACCTGTACTTGATTAGCATGACGATCAAAAATATCTTTACGCATAAAAAAACGATTGAGGCCATTAAAAGCAACCTGATGAGATTCAATCTCGCTAGCCCCACCACACTCGATGGTGGCAATTGGTGCGCCAAAACTCATTTCCATTAAAGCACCAACCTTGAGCCCGGTTAAAATGAGCTTTTGGGTAAAAAGTGAAACCAGATCGAGGACATTATCATCCTCACTGACAGCTACTGCGAACGCGGGACTCACTCCCGATGTATTATGCAAATCAAGAATAGCTTCCGGCGATACTTCTTTAATCGCAGCAGAAATCATCGATGCACGTAAGGCGACGTCTCGACTGTCATCATCTGAAGCATTAAAAAAACGATTCAGATCTTCACTATTAGACAAATAGCGATTGGTAAAAATTGGTTTACTACGAGCAGCTTCCGGATTACAGATGATTATCCGTAAATTAGTGGCAGGCGTATTTTCACTTCTTAACCATAAGTGACATGCGATCAATCCAGACGGTTCATTGCCATGGATTAGCGTAGTTACGACTCGGGTTCTGCTCTGATCCTCACCACGAATATCAAAAATAGTTAAACCATCCAGCTGGCGTAAAAATTCGAGAGCAGTCTCCTTAATCTGACTTCGGAAGTTATCATCGTAATAGGTGATTTTTGAATTTAACCGCATCACTTCCAGATTCGCTCCCACTCAGATACCGGCTGTCCTCCCATCTGATTTTCAAAATAGAGATCAAGTAGTTTTGAACTCGCTTCATCACTATTCATCGACTTACGTAAATGTCTCAACGTCTGTTTGGTCCAGGTCGCACCGTTAATGCCTGTGGAAAGCCGTCTTTGAATAATATGCAAGTACTTATCCCTTTCATCTCTATCGACACCAAGCTTGCTTAAACCATCGCTTGCCACTTGTAACATATCATCAATAATATTTTTAATTGGAACTTCTACAGGCTTATTTTGATAATTCTGTGGCCATAGTACGGTCGCTCTCATTCCACATTTAGCTGCGCGGTAGAAATTATATTCTGCGAATCTAAAAGGGATACGTGAAAGGTACTCATCAATTTTTTCTTCCAGCCCAACAGCCATACCAATAGAAAAAGCAGCATTAGCACTCATATCCAAAGCTGTTGGTCCCGCCGGAAGAGCGCGGAATTCAATTCTTAAATGCCCGTTACCTTTATTTGAGTAAACAGCTCGATTCCAGGGCCAGGTAGTACCCATGTGCAAATTAAGCTCTGCCAGTTCAGGTAAACCAGACGAATCATCGTCAAACAGCTCGGGAAAAATCGGTTGGTAAAGATTAACCGTTTCTGAAAAAAGTTCCCACGCACTTTTGCGAACCCAGCCATGGCCGAAAGTTACACGAGAAGGTTGTCGCCAACCGGAAGCATCGGGAACACGATTGTCAATTGATTGTTTGAACAATACAACTCGAGTTTCATCCCATAAACATTTACCAAGAAATACACCAGAGTTAGCCGCAGTAGCAACAGCCATCGGCAAAGTTAATTGGGCGGCATTGAAGGTGTTGGCAAATTTGTCCTTTTCGGTCATTAAGTGAACTTGAAATGAGGTATTAGCGCCTTCTACACAAACTTCCGAAGAATAAAAGTCTACAGGGTCGTCACCATCAATTTTTATATGAAAAGGTTCTCCTCGATGCTTGAGAAGCTCTCTGGCAAGCAACCTGTACCTTCCAACATCGGTCATATATTCTTTACTTAGGTGTCTCTCCTGAAGCGTAGGTAAAATTCCGACAGCCAAAGGACGAGTATCTATTTTTGAAGCAACACTCGAAAGACGGTTGAACTTGGTAATGATCTCTTTGGTAAGTTCATTAAATGGCTTGCCTTTTGCAGGCACCGGAGAGAGGTTAAGCTCGAGATTAAACTTGTTCAATTCTGTTTGATATTGTATATCTTGTAATAACTCTAACAACTCAAGATTGACCGGGCTAACATCGCCCTGAGAATTCATCAGATACATTTCGAGTTCGGCGCCAATTGAAATTGGTTCTTTGCCAAATTCGGGCTTTGCGATTACCTGCTTGAGGATATCAACCTGATCATGAATTCTACGATTAAACTGCTCATAATCCTTAGCTGAATATTCTCTTTCTAAGATATCTCGGCCCATAAGTATCCCTCAAATGTCGTTATTATTCAGATAATACTATCCCAGGCTGCTTGAGTGAAATTTAATCTGGATCAATTTTTCGTTCATACAAAGTATCCGGAACACCTGCAAATTTAAGCGAAACAATAGACAGGAAAGCAACCTGGTTGAGATGAGCCTTTAGAGATTGTTTTTTGAGATAGTGTTTTTTAAGATCATTTCTTTTGTGATGTTGCTTTTTTTAACGGATATACCAGCTTTTCAAGACCATTTATTTTAATTTCGAGCGCTAACTGCAACAATTCTCCTAGTTGACCTGGCGGAAATCCCTGTCCAGAAAACCAGACCAGATAAGGTTCCGGTAAATCAATTAATATCCAGCCTTTGTATTTACCAAAAGGCATCTGCGTAGTAGCAAGTTTTAAAAGGTTTTTTGGCTCAAACATCTTTCTACTAACGCCTTCGCTTTTTCTTTCTTGCTGCTTTTTTCTCTTCCTTCAGTCTGATTTTTTCGGCAACTTCAACTAATTCTTTTTCTACCATAGAAGGTGTTTCCAGAGTAATACCTCCCCACACCGCAGAACGAAAATCCTTGATAATTATTTTGCAAACCTTATCCAGATCGACTCGTCCCCCAGAACCCAAACATCCCCGTTTTCGGCCGATAGCTTCGATACAATCCAATGTCTGGCTGCAGCTTTCATCGAGCCCATAGTGACCTGGGAGCAGCTCGGGGTAATATTCGAGTAAGTACTCGACTAGATAAAAGGCAATTTCATCATAGTTAAGCACCGTATCCTTGATGGCGCCGGTAATTCCGAGCCGAAAGCTACTATGGTCATTTTCGATTTTCGGCCAAAGTATCCCTGGTGTATCAAACAGTGTTACTCCTCCAGGCAGGTCAATCCGCTGCTGGCGTTGGGTAACTGCAGGTTCATTTCCCACTTTAGCGATCTTGCGCCCGCTCAAACCATTAATAATGGTAGACTTACCTACATTGGGAATCCCCATAATCATGGCACGGACATTCGCTTCTTTTTCAACTCTTTCAGGCGCCATTTTTCTAGCTAACTCGATGATTTTCTTGAGTTTACCCGTGTCATGCCCAGTCACTGGCAAGGCGGCCATTGCGGTCTGTTTTTCAAAGTATTCTCGCCAAACTTCTGTTTGCTGAGGATCAGCCAGATCAGTCTTGTTAATTAATTTAATAATAGGTTTGGCCATTCCTTTGAATTCCGATAACGAAGCAATAACCGGATTGGCACTGCTATAAGGAATGCGAGCGTCGATCACTTCGATAATCAGATCGATTTTAGGTAGAGCCTGCTTTATCTCCTTTTGAGCCTTGTGCATGTGGCCCGGGTACCATTGAATCGACATATATTTTCCTAGTAGTGAATAAACAAATAATAGCAGGCCTATTTTAATAGGTTCTGGGTAAATAATTAACCCAGGAACTAATATCCAGCGTAAATTTGTCTGTTATGCTACATTTAGACTATTAGTGGTGCGTGATTTCAACTGAACTTTTGGAGAGATTGTCGTGACTGACGAGCGAAGACGCTTTAACCGAATCGCATTTGATACCAACGCGACCCTTTCAGGCGATAAACTCACCGTTGAGTGTCATCTACACGATATCTCATTACAGGGAGTTCTGTTATCTCTGGCTCGTCCATGTAAAGTTGAAGTCGGAAAAAGCTATCATCTCCATATCCCGCTAGATGAGCATGAACATATCATAGATATGGAACTTGAGCTTAAAAATGTTAGAGGAGACCAACTCGGCTTAAGATGTAAACATATTGATCTCGATAGTATTACCCACCTGAGGCGATTGGTTGAGTTAAACCTGGGAGAAACCGAGCTACTCGAGCGCGACTTCGCCCACCTGGTGGATGCACACGAGCAATAATTAAATCTGCAACAGTTTAGGCATCTCCTCAATCTGGCCAAGACTTAAGAGTAGCTCAACGGCATCAGCAAAATTTTCGATATTACTTTTCCATAGTATTATTTGCGCGACACCATTCTCATTGATATTGGTTAGAATTTGATTGGCTTTTAAGTCTGGTTCAAGCTTTTTTATCCACGATAGTCTTTGTATCAAGACCTTCAACTGTGCGATGTCGTTAACTAGAAAAATCTGTGTGCTGATAGAGTCAAGTACTTCTTCCTGCTTTTCAGCGGAAGCCAGTGGCGAGCTGGTAGAAAAGCTTCTCAATAAAGGTAACTTGCTAAAGAAGACATTGGCAATAGCGTCTTCAGGACATTTGTCTGCGTCACATAGAAACTTGGTATTCGCCAGAATGTGTTTGACCTGACGAAAACTGGACGGAAAGTTCTTCTCATAGGTTGCTACATACTCCGCAATAAAGTCGTTATCCAGTTTTTTATCATGCGCAAGCGACTTTTCCACTTGCGAATAAATCGCACGAGCCTGTTTCTCAATCGTTGGCTCATGATACCAGCTGCTCTTATCCAGCTCTCCGTTAATCTTTTGATAAAACCAACCATTTCCAATTGCTGTCGCCACAGCCTCATCGAATAACTGATATGCCATATTTTTGTTTAAAGAGTCGGAACCTACAAAGGCATCTTCCAATTCTGATTGCACTTTCGCAGACTGGTTGACATAAAGTACATGCGCGAGCTCATGAAAAACAATGGAAAGTTGACTGTCGGCAGTTTGTCCCTGCAAAAACGAGACAGACAGGAGGTTACCTTGTGGTGTCGCGAGAGAATGTCCACTTTGAAAAGGAATTGGCGTTAAATATACTTCGAATGGAATATTTTTATCCCAGTCTGAACGATAAAAATTAACAACTTTATTGAAATAGTATTCAAATTGAATCTCTTCAGCCCGACTTGTCAATGCTTTAATATTCTTCTGCAAAAAGCTTTGAGATGGTTGCCAAAACAGTTCATGGTATATCGGAGAGAAATAACTTAATACTTCAAATAGTACTTTATGATCTTTTGTGCTGATAATTCCAAAACTACGACGCTGAAAATCATCCAGACTATCTGATCTGGCCGCAATCATAGTCATGATTTCTCTTACTTGACGAGCATTGTATCGATGTTTTACAGCGCTGTTAAAATGATAATCGTAACTTAAATTGACTGAATTGAGTCTGGACAACTGTTTTTGAGCTTCATCAGAAGCAAAAGAACTAGCGTAAAACTTTTCCGTCAGCGTTTGTGAGGAATAACCTTTGCCGCCAAGCCCCAATACAAACTCGTAAAGACTTAATGTCTCGCTTGCATAAAAATTAACCTTTACTTTTTTAAGCTCTTTTTCGAATGAATATCCATTCGATGAAAAACAAATCAAACAGCTCAGTAGAATTAATCGAACTAGATGCAACATATATCATTCCTTTTATTTATAAACTCTGAAACGCTCCGTTAAGCAATTAATGTTCCAAAATTTGCGCCTGATAGTATCGAAAACTGGTTATACAAATTAAAAATGAGTAAAAGAGATTCCTCAAATAAGAAAAACGTTCCTATATCGGAAAATCTTTCAACACGCAGTTAGTAGTCATTTAAATAACCAACGGTGTGTTCTTCTGATTCATTTGATTAGGGAAAAGTTCAAATTTCAGTTAATGCTGCCAAAGCTTCACCTATTTGCGAAACGGCGATCACTTTAATTCCCTCCGGCACTTTTTTGGGCACGTTAGCTTTGGGAACAATTGCGATTTCGAATCCGTGCTTTTTCGCCTCCTTAATTCGCTCTTGCCCATTAGGTACGGGCCTGATTTCCCCCGCCAATCCTACTTCACCAAAAATAATCAGACTCTGAGGGAGGATCTGATTTCGCAAACTTGAAGTCACCGCACACACCAACGCCAAGTCGGCACTGGTTTCCATCACCCTGACACCTCCCACCACGTTGAGGAAAACATCCTGATCCTGACAAAAAACCCCGCCATGTCTGGAAAGCACCGCAAGTAGCATGGCCAGTCGATTTTGCTCCAAACCAACTGCAACTCGGCGAGGATTGCCAAGATGAGACTCATCAACCAGCGCCTGCACTTCCACCAGCAAAGGTCGAGAGCCTTCCCAGGTCACAGTAACAACGCTTCCTGCTGCGGCCTGCTGATAGCGAGAAAGAAAAATGGCTGAAGGGTTTTGTACTTCTTTTAATCCTTCTTCCATCATGGCAAAGACCCCCAACTCATTCACCGCACCAAAACGGTTTTTAACCGCTCGCAAGATACGATATCGGCCGTCTCTTTCGCCTTCAAAATAAAGAACCGCATCAACCATATGTTCCAGCACGCGCGGCCCAGCAAGTGCACCGTCTTTAGTAACATGGCCAACAACAAAAAGCGCAATGCCTTTTTGCTTGGCAAAGCGCACTAGTTGCGCAGTACTTTCTCTCACTTGGGCAACACCGCCCGGTGCCGACTGTAACAGCTCGGTGTAAATAGTTTGAATCGAATCAATCACCATAATATGGGGGTTAACCTGTTGTGCGGTGGCAATAATGGTTTCAACCTGGGTCTCGGTGAGCAGACTCAATTTTTCTCCATTTAATCCAAGGCGGCTGGCACGCATAGAAATCTGCTGTGCCGATTCTTCCCCCGTCACATAGACGGCTTCCAGTGACTCGCTAAGTTTACACATTGACTGCAACAAAATGGTTGACTTGCCAATTCCGGGATCTCCGCCAATTAATACCACCGAGCCGGCAACCAGCCCACCACCGAGTACTCGGTCAAACTCTCCAAGCCCGGTCGGAATACGGGCCGTTTCTTCATGCTTAACTTCGCTAAGTTTTTGCAACTGCTTTTGCGCTCCGGCATAACCTGCAAAACGTGCATTTTGCGCGGGCTTCTTATTTTCAACTTGCTCGACCAGACAGTTCCACTGCTGGCACTCCATGCATTGTCCCGACCACTTTGGGGAAACCGCACCACATTCGGTGCATACATATTGGGTTTTCACTTTAGACATGAGATGGCTCAAAGATAAATAACTAGATTTAATCAATGAAGCTGATTGTACGGGCTATAGGTTAGATAGCCAAGGCCTGATTCTGATGAAGTCGCTCACCCTGTCAATTAACAAATCTTGCAATTAGGCTCGATCAAGCAAAATAGCAGTGTTACCATTATTACTATAATTAGATTAGCTAATTCATGATTTACTAATTCATGATTTGCAAATTACGGTCTTGAGCGAGCCATCTTATTGTCTGACTCACTATGACTTGAAACGAGAAACCTTATGTCAAACTGGTCGCCAGACTCCTGGCTTAACTTTCAAATAGCACAACAGGCATCCTATCAGAACCAGGAGCAACTGAAGGAGGTTTTACAAGAATTGGCGATGCTTCCTCCATTAGTTAGCCCTCAGGAAATAGATGATCTAAAAGCCAAACTTGCCAGTGCAGCTAAAGGAGAAACATTTGTTCTCCAGGGAGGCGATTGTGCAGAACTTTTTTCCGACTGTAATGCACAAGCGATATCCAGCAAACTAAAAATTCTTCTTCAGATGTCGCTGGTTTTGATTCATGGATTAAATAAGCCGGTGATAAAAGTTGGTCGAATGGCAGGCCAGTATGCCAAGCCCCGTTCGGCAGAGGTAGAACAGATTAACGGCATTAGCCTACCCTGTTATCGTGGAGACTTAATTAATTCTCCGCAGTTTACCGCTCAGGACAGAGAGCCAGATCCTCGCAGACTATTAAAAGGCTACTCATTTGCTTCATTGACATTAAACTATATTCGTACACTAGTTGAAAACAAGTTTGCGGACTTTTCAGATATGGCCAACTGGGATCTCGACTTTGTTTCTCATTCTGCTCAGGCTGAAGAGTATCACCAGATTCTTCAACAGATTCGCCATTCAATTGAACTATTGGACAACCTGACAAATCATCACGCAAATGCATCAGTAAAAGATAAAATCTATACCTGTCATGAAGCACTTCACCTGCAATATGAGCAGGCTTTGACCCGCAAAGACGAATCTGGACGATGGTATAACCTCTCAACCCATCTCCCATGGATCGGAATGCGAACAGCTCAGGAAAATTCTGCTCATATCGAGTACATGCGAGGAATATCAAACCCCATAGGAATTAAATTAAGTGCCAGTACTTCGGCAGAGCAATTGCTGAAACTTTGTAATTCACTTGACCCTGACAATGAGCCAGGCAGATTAGTTTTGATCACTCGAATGGGAGAAGATAGAGTCAGACAAACTTTACCCCCATTAATAAGAGCACTACTCAATGAAGGCAGATCGCCATTATGGTGTTGCGATCCGATGCATGGCAACACATCGGTTACAAAAAGCGGTATTAAGACCCGTCGATTCGACGCCATCATTGGTGAAGTAACTGAAACATTAGCGATTCATCAGAAGTTAGGCTCCCATTTAGGTGGTGTACATTTTGAACTAACTGGTGAACATGTCACCGAGTGTGTTGGGGGAGCAAGAGGATTGACAGAAATTGACTTGCAAAGGGCTTACAAATCGCTGGTCGACCCGAGACTCAATGCTGACCAGTCATTGGAAATGGCAATGCAGATAGTAAAAATTCACAATCGATTACGCTCAAGAGAAGTGCTTAAAAATAATCAGGAATCAGCTTAATTCGATAGTGAAACCAAATCACACAAGAATCAATCTATAGAAAAGATATTAACATGCAACAGAACTCAGATAAAAAACCAGATAACTTGAATGAAGAAACTAAATCTTCGCCAGGGATATTAAGCGTTTTACAAAGCGTTATTGCAGCTATGTTCGGAGTACAAAGTGAAAGCAAAAGACAGCAGGACTTTGAAAATGGTCATCCCGGCACTTACATTTTTGTTGGTATAGTTATGGTAATTATTTTTATTTTCACACTGATATCCATCGTCGACTCAATTCTCGCAGATGTCTGATTCAAATAGTACTCAAATTCGAGAAGCCTCCATTGAAGATCTTGGAGAGCTTGCTGAGCTATTTCGGCAATATTGTCGTTTTTACGCAACCAGCCCAACAGAAGAATCATGTACTGCCTTTATCAAAGAAAGACTAGTCAAGTCTGATTCTCTGCTTTTTGTAGCAAAATCAGAAGGTAAATTGGCCGGATTTGTTCAGATCTATCCAAGTTTTTCCTCAGTAGCTATGCAAAAGGTCTGGATACTGAATGATCTTTTTGTATCCAGGGAATATCGGTGCCGAGGTATCGCAGGAAAGCTTTTAAAAACAGTTGAAAAAAATGGGCGGACTAAAAATATTTTTTCTATCAAGTTGGCAACAGAAGTTACCAATCACTTAGCTGCAAAACTTTATCAAAGTCATGGGTTTAAGCGAATTGATAATTTTCACTACTATAGTAAAAAGCTTTAATTTTCTGTTGAGCGAAGATTCTTTCTCTGCCCAGTCAAGTACCAGATACTCACAGCAAACATTATCAACACAGCGGGAATTGCGATGTTTAGTAGTATTGTCCAACCATAGCCAAACAAGACAAAGCCAGCAGACAAGGAAGCCATTGCCTGGGCAAAAAATATGGAGAAGTCATTAACTGCCTGGGTTTTAAACCTTTCGCTGGCAGAGTAAGCCTCAGGTAACAACAGAGTGCCACTAGTAAACAGAAAGTTCCAGCCAATCCCAAGCAGAACCATTACCCACCAATAATGCAAGTAATCATTGCCAGAAATCCCTATAATTACTACAGCAAGATAAAGAAGGCTTCCAATAATCATCAGTTTCGCCAGTCCTAAATAGCGAATTAAAGATGCAGAAAAAAGAGAAGGCAAATACATCGCAATAATATGGCTTTGGACAACCCATTTAGTATGCTGCAAACTATGGCCATCAACCTCATGCATACTCAATGGCGTTGCTGTCATTATATAACTCATTACCGAGTAAGCTATGCCTCCGGCACATGCAGAAATAATGAAAACCGGCTGACGTATAATTTGTAGTAGTGGTCGTCCCGCGTGAGACTGACTCTCCTGCGAAAAACCGATAGGCTTGAGCAAACTTATCAGAGTTAGAGCCACCACAAGAAAAACTGCCAATATTAAAAATGAGCCAGCAAACCCGTGAGGTGAATCAATCCAGTCTTTAGCAACAATAGCGGCTTCCGGTCCAAGAATGGCCGCAAATATACCACCAATCATTAAAACAGAGATTGCCTTCGGAGAGTCCTTAATATCGGGCAGACTTTCAATTGCAGCAAATCGCATTTGAGCGACAAAGGCCATACTCGAACCCAACAGAAAGCTACCTGAAACCAGCAATCCAAATTCCGCGTTGAGACTGGCAAACATGCAAAGTATTGCGCCCAGAATCGCCACTCCAAGTCCGATCATAGTCCCTTTTCTTCTTCCGACTTTTTTCATTAGCATAGATGCAGGTATTACCGCACTGGCGGTTCCCAGGATCATGACTGTAAGGGGCAAAGTCGCTAATTCAGGTTTGGCCGCGATTTTTGTGGCAACGATTCCCCCGGCAAAAACGATGATCGCCGAAGAGCACATTCCAAGCGGTTGGGCTAAAAAAAGAAGCCAGACATTGGCAGGTAATTTCACTAATCGGCGAGCAATGAAAGCAAAAATAATAAATGCAAATAGCGTAGCTAGCAGAGTGTACGGAATGGCCAAATCAAGATCTCACAAAGAATAGTCAACGGCCACTTTACCGGAAAAACGTAATTCTGCCTAATTTCTAAAAGTTAGACTTTATTTGGTGATAGCTATCAGAAAAGGAAACAAGATTTCCTTTTCTGAAAACTTAACAGGTCTTAAGATAAACAACGAACCTAGTGTGGGTCCTGCTCTTCCAGAGTCATTCCTCCAAGACCGCCGTCTAGTGCAGCCCCACTACTTTCAGTTGCATCCAGCTTAATCATTAAGCGCAAATCATTAGGAGAATCTGCGTGATGTAGTGCATCTTCATAGGTAACTTCCCCGGACTTAAACAAACGGAATAAGCTTTGATCGAAAGTCTGCATCCCTTGTTCGTTAGATTTACTCATGACTTCTTTAAGCAGGTGCAGTTCACTTTTCCTTATATGATCGGAAATTAAAGGCGTATTGATCATGATTTCAATCGCTGGTCTTCGACCTTTACCATCAGGAGTCGGTATTAATTGTTGCGCGATAATAGCTCGAAGGTTGAGAGATAAATCCATTAACACCTGGTTGTGCTTTTCTTTTGGGAAAAAGTGCAGGATTCTATCAAGCGCCTGGTTAGCATTATTCGCATGCAGAGTACACATACACAGATGCCCTGTTTCTGCAAATGCCACCGCATAGTCCATAGTTTCAGAAGTACGTACCTCACCAATCAAGATAACATCTGGCGCTTGGCGCAATGTGTTTTTCAGCGCCGCCTCAAATGTTTCGGTATCTATCCCTACTTCACGCTGAGTAATGATACATTTGTCATGGTTGTGGACAAACTCAATCGGATCTTCAATGGAAATAATGTGTCCTGTTGTCGAACGATTACGATAACCAATCATCGATGCTAATGAGGTTGACTTACCGGTACCGGTTGCTCCGACAAAAATGATCAAGCCTCGCTTGGTAAGAGACAGTTTTTTTAGAATATTAGGTAGTCGCAACTCTTCAATTGTAGGAATTGTAGTTTCTATTCGACGAAGCACCATACCGACATGGTTTCTTTGTTGAAATGCACTGACACGAAATCGTCCAATTCCAGCCGCACTGATAGCAAAATTACATTCTCTTATTCGAGCAAAGTCTCTGCGTTGTTCTTCATTCATTACGCTAAGAACCACTTCTCGCGCCTTTTCAGGTGTCAACGCGCGCTGAGTAACGGGCATTACTTTTCCGTGAATTTTAATACTGGGTGGCACTCCGGCAGTAATAAATAAGTCAGATGCCTTTTTGGTTACCATTAACTTTAACAGACCTTCAAAGTCCATTTTGTTTACTCCGATTCATAGTTCTTTTCAACATTGCAAGATTTTAATAAGCAAACTTCGAGCACGCAGTTCGCTATGAATTGTCTTGTCAAATTCAAATGAAATGCAACATTCTGTATACATTTAACAAGCATTAAAAATGATCAAAAATCTTCTTTATTCTTCGCCTTATCCTTAGCATCTTGTCGGTTGATTAACCCTTTAGCCAACAAGTCCTTCAAGCATTGATCAAGAGTCTGCATACCTACCCCAAGACCGGTTTGAATAGCACTATACATTTGTGCAACTTTATCCTCTCGGATCAGGTTACGAATAGCCGGCGTACCAATCATTATTTCATGAGCCGCCACCCGGCCCCCACCATTTTTCTTGAGCAGAGTTTGAGAGATTACGGCCTGCAGCGATTCAGAAAGCATGGAGCGAGTCATATCTTTTTCTGCGGCAGGAAACACATCAATAATACGGTCAATTGTTTTTGCTGCAGACGATGTATGTAGCGTTCCAAAAACCAGGTGACCAGTTTCCGCAGCGGTTAAAGCCAGCCTGATGGTTTCCAGATCACGCATCTCACCTACCAGGATAATATCCGGATCCTCCCGCAGCGCGGAACGTAAAGCTTCACTAAAACCGAGTGTATCGCGGTGTACTTCACGCTGATTTATCAAACACTTTTTACTTTCATGCACAAATTCTATTGGATCTTCAATAGTTAACACGTGTCCGTAGTGATTATCATTGATATAATCGATCATAGCGGCAAGCGTTGTACTCTTCCCTGAACCAGTAGGTCCGGTCACCAGTACCAGTCCTCGTGGATGCATACACATCTCTTTAAACACACTGGGAGCACCTAACTCTTCCAAAGTTAACACTTGAGAAGGAATGGTACGAAAAACGGCCGCGGCTCCGCGGTTCTGATTAAACGCATTAACACGAAAGCGCGCAATTCCCGGTAAAGCAAACGAAAAGTCTGTTTCGTAAAACTCTTCGAAATCCTTACGCTGCTTATCGTTCATAATGTCATATACCAGACTGTGCACCATTTTATGATCCATTGGCGGTACATTGATACGTCGAACATCACCGTCTACTCGAATCATCGGCGGTAATCCGGCGGATAAATGTAAGTCTGAAGCGTTATTTTTTACGCTAAATGCGAGTAATTCGGTTATATCCATAGAGTGAATACCCCAGTGTTCTTTTTGTTAGATGCTAGTTGGATTCAGTGATAGAATACTAGCGGATCTTTTAATTGATTGATACTTTTAAAGTTTTTGAGTAATTCAAGGCTCATTTCGAGCTCAAAAAAACATCAAATCGGCTACTATGACTATAGCAGATCAGATAGAAATCGTTAGACAAAATATCGACCAGTACACCGAAGAAGCAGGCCGTCCGGCCGGCTCGGTAAGATTATTGGCTGTCAGTAAAACACATCCGGCTAGCGCAATACAAGAAGCCTATGAGAGCGGGATCACAGAATTTGGCGAAAGCTATCTACAGGAAGCGCTGACAAAAATTGACGCCTGCAAAAATATTCCACTGATTTGGCATTTCATCGGACCAATTCAGAGTAATAAAACCAGAGCCATCGCTGAGAACTTTGACTGGGTCCAGAGTGTTGATCGTGAGAAGGTTTTACGCCGCCTAAGTGAGCAACGGCCCGGTCAGTTGGGGCCACTTAGAATATGTATTCAGGCGAACATTTTTTCTGAACCCCAAAAAAAGGGAGCAAATCCTCAGGAATTACCGCAATTACTTGACCTTGCCGAAGAACTGCCCAATATCGAGTTAAGAGGATTAATGGTGCTCCCTCCCCCTGTAAGCGAATTTGACCGCCAATTGGAGCAGTTCACAAAAGTGACTCAAATATTTAATGAACTAAAACAAAAACATTCGCAGATGGATAGACTTTCGATGGGGATGAGCGGTGACATTAAAGCCGCTATTTTTGCCGGCTCAGATATGGTTCGCGTAGGTACCGGAATTTTTGGCCAAAGAAAACCTCGCAAGCCGGACAATCAGAATTAAACATCAATAAATTACACAATATAATGACAGAGCTTATATATCAGAAATCCAATATAGCCTTTATCGGCTGCGGAAATATGGCTAGTGCCATCATCGGAGGACTTGTCCAGAGTGGCTGGCCCGCGAGTAAAGTAATGGCTAGCAATCCAAGCGCCGGCAAACTTGATAAACTAAAAGATGTATACTCTATCAAGGTAACTCATAGCAATAGCGAAGCAGCGAAGTTTGCCGACATCATCGTTTTAGCGGTAAAACCGCAAAAACTGCCAGATGTTTGTGCTCAACTGGCAAAGATATCGCTTGCAGATAAACTGATAATATCGGTAGCAGCTGGTTACACTACATCTCGACTCAACAAAGAACTCAATCAACAACTAATGATTGTTCGTGCTATGCCGAATACTCCTGCGTTAATTCAGCAAGGCGCTACCGGGCTTTACGCGACTCCAGTAGTAACAGAAGCCGCAAAGCAGCTGTCAGAAAAAATATTTGAATCTGTCGGTATTACAGCGTGGATTAAATCCGAAGCACAGATGGATACGGTGACTGCTATTGCAGGCAGCTCTCCAGCCTATGTTTTTCTGTTGATGCAAGCGATGGCCGAACAGGCAGTAGCCAGTGGAATCGATGAAGAAAGCGCTTTGACACTTGTTACTCAAGCGGTAAGCGGAGCAGCGCAATTAGCCCAGGCCAGCCCTGAAAAGACTTTGATTCAGTTACGTAGGGAAGTGACCTCTCCCGGAGGAACGACTGCGGCGGCAATAACTAGCTTTATCGATGATAACTTCGAAGGAATTGTTAAAAAAGCAGTACAAGCAGCGACAAATCGTGGAAAAGAACTGGGAAAGTGACTAGACGATCCATATATAATTAAGAGCGGCTACTCTATCTTTAGATAACCGCAATTCTTTAGATAACCACTCATTCATGAGTAATCACTAAAACACAGACAAGGTAATTAAGTAAGATGAACCCATTTGCTGAACTCACAGAAATGCTAATAAGCCTCTACGTGAGTGTAATTTTGCTGCGCTTTTTTCTACAATATTTTCGCGCTGACTATTACAACCCCATGTCACAGTTTGTGGTAAAAATAACCGACCCTTTGGTCAAGCCAGCTCGGCGGATTGTTCCAGGATACGCAGGGATCGATTTTTCGACATTGCTAGTAGCCTGGCTAGTCATGCTACTCAAGCTGATAATAATTATTGCGATTCAGCACGGAACTTTGAGTGGTATCGGAGTCATTCCACTTCTTCTGGTTTCCATTATCAAAGTTTTCGAGGCTGCAATTGGGCTTTATATTTTTCTAATATTTGTGCGCGTTATTTTGAGCTGGGTGGCTCCAGCTGGCGGTTACAATCCAGTTTTTGCAGTTATTGGTCAGTTAACCGAGCCTTTGATGTCAAAAGTCAGAGGAATGTTACCGCCGATGGGGGGATTTGATTTATCTCCTATGCTTTTACTCATCGGGCTCTATTTTTTACGTAGTGCAATAGCATACTATTTGTACCCACTAATTCTATAATTCAGTAATTTAGATCTGGCTAACCTTTTCCCACTGAACTAATCTAAAATAGAGCAAGTCATAGAAGTAAGGAGCTGCAACGAAAGCTTCCTTACTTTGCACTCCGGCTTGCTTTTGACGCCGATCGCACAAAATAAGTGCTCTCTAGCTTCACTCTATGCCGGATAGTCAATTGTTTGCCGGAATAACGCTCGCTAGTGGGCAATGGAGCTTACAATGTCGCTTATTGAATGGTCACACAAATATAGTATCGGCATTCCCTCAATCGATGAGCAGCATAAGCAGCTCATTAAACTCATTAACCAGTTAAACAAAGCCATGGCTAGCGGAGAGTCTGCAAGTGTAGTAGCCGCAATCCTGGCCGGTCTCACTGGATATACCGAATCACACTTTGCATATGAAGAGCAGCTCTTCGAAAAATACGGATATCCTCAAACAGAAGAGCACAAAAAAGAGCATCAGCGAATGATCGACCGAATAGGCCAATTCCATGTTGAATTTGCGCAAGACCCAGGAGGCTCAATTAGTCTCGAAATCATGCAATTTCTGACCTACTGGCTAACCAACCACATTCAGGGAAGCGACAGAGAGTACGCTGAATACCTGATAAAAAAAGGAGTTGACTAGTATGAAGCTTCACACAAGTAAGTACACACTCCGGCTGTATATCATGCTATTTGATGCAAAACGGTAAGAAGTACCTTAATCAGGACTTTACTCAGCACCTTTTAAGACCATTTTTTGACCACATAACCATAAGCTCCTGCCAATTTCCTAGATTTTACTGTAGATTTGTGACCTATACTGCGGATTATTAACGTATTTCTGTTATACTAGTTCGGTTATAATGTGCCAAAAGAGAGTCTTAACCTGTTGATTGCATTGGTTTTAGAGATTCTGTTACAGAAAAAAACTAATCTGCCGTTAATACATTAAATCCATGAAAATTAGCGGTCGATTCAAAAAACAAGTTTAAGCCTATGTCGAATGAATTTTACGATAATATAGATACCTTTGAGTCTTGGAAGTCTGATATTGGACGCATATTGAGTCGTTTCAGACTCTGGCTTAGGCGTAATGAGCTCTTTTCAGAAACTATTGATCAGCGTCTTTTCGACCTTCAGGAACCACTAAAAAGTGAATATCTGACCCTGGCATTTGTTGGAGAATTCTCTCGCGGAAAAACAGAACTAATTAACTCGTTATTCTTTTCCGATTATGGACAACGGATACTTCCTTCGGAAGCAGGCAGGACAACAATGTGTCCGACCGAGCTTTTTTATGATCGAAGAGAAAGTCGCCCCTATTTACGCTTGCTGCCGATTGAAACTCGACTCGAAGCCACCACACTTAGCGAATACCGCAAGATGCCGGCTCAGTGGACAGAAGTTCCGTTGATGACCGCAAGTGCACAAGAAATGTCTCTCGCTTTACACACAATCACTCAAACTAAACAGGTTACCCCAGAAGAAGCCATCTCTCTGGGTTTTAAAGAAGAAATGCTGGAAAAAAGTGAGCACGATGAAACCAAGGTCGAGATCCCCGCATGGCGCCACGCACTGGTTAGTTTCCCACATGAATTGTTGAAAAAAGGATTATGCATCCTCGACACCCCTGGCCTAAATGCTCTAGGCTCGGAGCCCGAACTCACCTTAAAGCTTTTACCGCAAGCTCAGGCAATAGTATTTTTACTTGGCGCCGACACCGGCGTAACAGCCTCTGATATGGCAATTTGGGAAAGCTATATCAAGAATCTTGAAAGAGATAATGCACTGGGTACTTATGCCGTGCTTAACAAAGTAGACACTTTATGGGACGAGCTAAGCAGCCGTAAGAAGGTCGACAAGGCGGTAAAGAAAATGGTCTCTATTACCGCGCGTCAACTGGAAATCGATCCTTCACAGGTGATAACGGTCTCCGCCCAAAAAGCGCTGGTGGCAAAAGTTAGAAATGACCGCTCCTTGCTCATTCGTAGCCAAATCAGCGAGCTGGAATCGCTGCTATCAGAAAGCTTGCTTGAAAATAAAGAAGAAGTCATCTGGCAAACCGTTATCGAAGAAGCAACCAGTTTGATTAGTGATGCGCAACAACTGCTGAATAACAAATCGGAAAAACTACTAGAGCAAAGAGCAGAGCTCGAGTCTTTAACCGGAGATAGCAAAGCACGAATTGCAGAGCTAATTAAGGCCAATGAAAAGGATATCAAGGAATTCGAACACCGATTAGTGGCTATCCGTCCTAGTCAGCGTTTGCTGGAGCGACAGACTCAAATACTTTTATCAAGTATCGGTGCATCGGTACTTTCCAAAGAAGTAGAAGTTACTTTAAGAGAACTGGTCAACAGTAAAACAACGGTCGGCCTGTTCCGTCACATGAGACAATTCTTTGTGGCCGTTAGGACCATTATGAAAGAGTTGACAAGAGAGGCTGAGCTGACCAATAAAATGGCCTTGTCGCTGTATAAAAAGTTTGCCGATGATTTCGATATGAAATTACTGGAGCCCAAGCTGTTTCCTGCAAAAAAATTAGGGAGAGATCTTGAAGCCATCATTAAAGAGTCCGAAAAGCTTCACAATAATTTATTCACAACGTTTACTGAGCACAGCGTTGCTGTTAAGCGATTTTTCTCCGGAACGGTGACCGATGTAATGTCTTTCTTCAAGACTACTCGTCAAGAATTGATTTCCTGGACTCAGAATGTTGCTAGTCCGCTAACCCATCAGTTACGAGTTCAGCGAGAACTCATCAATAACCATAAGAAGGAACTCGCAGAACTGTCCAAATCGAGAGCGAATCTCGATGGAAAAATTAAAGGACTCAATCGTTTGATTGAAGAGATAGAGATGGAAACTGAAACCTCCGATAAATTCCTCTCTTCATTACAAGATAAACGACCTCGAAAAGAGAAATCTAATATTGTCCGAATCTCTTCTGCAAATCGTTAGCTCTAGCAGACAAATCAAAGTCAGCTCGTCGGAAATACAAGATATTTCCGACCTCCTCTCTCCTCCTTCCTATTGTGCATTAACAGCCAATAGCTGGATATCTCATGTCATTCAGCGCTACAATAGTGCGACAGGTGTTAAATAGTCCTGCAAGGAGCCAATAATGAACATTCTATCTATGAGCAAACCCTATTTATTGATGAAAAAAGTAAAAGTCCGACTTAAGCCTGGAGCAAAAATTCTAGCTAGCCTGGTCATTCTGTGTGGCTCACTGCATTTAAACGCTAACCAGCATAGTGTGGGAGAGGTAACCATCCATTATAATGCATTAAGCAGCATTGATATTCCCGCGGAAGTTGCCGCGCAATATGGAATCACTCGCGGCGGCAGAACCGGACTAATAAATATTGCGGTACAGAAATCAGGGAAGCCTGTGATTGCTAATATTTTTGGGCACGGTAAAAACTTAACTGGACAGTTGAAGGAACTAGCGTTCAAAGAGATTAAGGAAGAAAGTGCCATCTACTATATAGCGACATTTTCTTTTAATAATGGAGAAAAAGTTACTTTTGACCTTCAAATACAGTCGGAAAAGACGGGTAAGCTAATTCCGCTGGCGTTTTCACAAACACTATATTCAAACTAGCCCACTTAAGCACAGGCTAACGGCGCAAACGTCGTTAGCTCCTTTGCTGAACACTTGTTATAATTGGACTATCGAATTTCAACTCACACATTGACATGCCTATTCAGCCCGACGAAATTATTCTTGCCAGCGGCAATCAAAAAAAGCTAAAAGAACTCAGTCATATACTCAATACCTATAAACTTAGAATAGTTCCTCAATCAGAATATGAGGTCGTTGATGCTGTTGAAGATGGCCTGACTTTTGTTGAAAACGCTATCAAGAAAGCACGCAATGCATGTGCACAAACAGGGAAACCCGCAATATCAGATGACTCCGGTATTGAGGTCGATTACCTTCATGGTAGCCCGGGAATATATTCCGCGCGCTATGCTGGCGAAAGCGCAACTGATGAGGAAAATCTACAAAAGCTACTAACCGCCTTGAAAGGAGTTCCCCGGGATAAAAGAAGTGCGCGCTATCAATGCGTTATTGTCTATATGCGTCATGCAGAAGATCCAACTCCGATAATTGCTCAAGCAGCCTGGGAAGGGCTAATAATGGACGAAAAGCTAGGAGAAGGCGGTTTTGGCTACGATCCAATTTTTTACTGTCCGCAACAACAACGCTCAGCAGCACAGCTCAGTCCGGATGAGAAAGCTAGGGTGAGCCATCGTGGAAAAGCGCTCCGTCAATTTCAATTATTATTCAGTCAACTGTATGGTGGCAGAGAGTGATTTACCTCTTGCTGACTGTTTCCGGTTTTAAGTTGTAGTCCTTCAGGTAAGCCTGTATGTCAATATCACAACCACCTCCACTTTCACTTTACATTCATGTGCCCTGGTGTGTTAAAAAATGTCCTTATTGTGACTTTAACTCTCACCAGGCCAAAAGTGCTCTACCGGAAGAAGAATACATTAACCGCCTCCTTTTCGATCTCGAACAGGAAATGCCGGAAGTGTGGGGGCGACAACTCATCAGTATTTTTATCGGTGGTGGTACACCAAGCCTGTTAAGTCCCCTCAGCTATGAGAAGCTGCTCAGTGGTATTCGAGCTCTATTGCCTTTTCACTCAGATATAGAAATCACCATGGAAGCCAATCCTGGTACGGCGGAAGCGGAAAAGTTCATTGGATTTATTCAAGCCGGAATTAACCGTATTTCAATGGGAGTTCAAAGTTTTAGTGACAAACACCTTCAGAGCCTGGGTCGAATCCACTCAGCAGAAGAAGTTTATCGAGCTTTCGAAATGGCCCGAGATGCACAATGTCAAAACATCAATCTGGATCTGATGTACGCACTACCAGAACAAAATATTGAACAGGCGATGGATGATCTCGACAAGGCAATAGCACTCGCTCCAGAACACTTATCGTGGTATCAACTAACATTGGAGCCGAATACACTCTTCTACCATCAACCTCCTCAGCTACCGGTTGATGACATTATGGACGAAATAAGTGAGCAAGGACTTGAAAAACTGAGAAATGCAAATTATCAGAGATATGAAATTTCAGCCTATTCAAGAGCGGGGACCACGCCTTCGGTTCACAACTTGAATTACTGGCAATTTGGAGACTATCTCGGTATTGGAGCCGGTGCCCATGGCAAAATAACTCGCGCGGATACTCAGGAAATTATACGTAAAAGTAAAAAGCGTAATCCCAGAGATTATTTAAATCCGTCTACTTCGGTTGAGAGTTCGCGTCGAGTAATCCCGAAAAATGAATTGCCTCTAGAATTTATGATGAATGCAATGCGCCTGAAGAATGGCGTGCCTCAATCTCTCTTTTTCGAATCAACCGGCCTCATCTATTCATACCTGTCAACTGCAATCGAACAGGCTAAATCTGCGGGACTAATCGATGATTCGAATGAAGTGCTCTGCCCGAGTGAACAAGGATACCTTTTCCTAAACGAATTGCTAGAATACTTTATGCCAGAACAATTTTCACAGTTAAGCTCATCCAATACGATTAACATAAAAGCACTTGATTAATATAGTGTTACCGGCATCACCTATACAGGATGTTTTAATGTACCTTAAAAAACTCGTTTATCTACTCATAATTCTTTCAATAGCTTTCCTGAACCTTCCTGCTCTTAGCACAAAAGCATTGGCAGCAGAAAGCAGAAAATGGAATCAGACGATTAAGAAGGTGACTAACTCAGTAGTTAGTATCAGAGTAAACGCGGTACGCCCTTTTGACACAGCAAGTAGTACGGTTACACAGGCAACGGGCTTTGTTGTGGATGCGGAACGAGGAATAATACTGACCAATCGCCATGTAGTAAGTGCGGGACCTGTCACCGCTCAAGCTGTTTTCTCTAACAGCGAAGAAGTGGAACTTAAACCATTATACAGAGATCCTGTTCACGACTTTGGCTTTTTCCAATATGATCCGCAGTCACTGGAATTTATTGAGCCTAACGCTTTAAAGTTAGCCCCCTATGAAGCAGAAGTTGGGGATGAAATTAGAGTTATTGGCAATGATTCAGGCGAGCATATGTCAATTCTCTCAGCAACTCTGGCTCGACTGGATCGCAGCGCCCCAATGTATCAATATGGAGGCTACAATGACTTCAATACTTTCTATTTTCAATCAGCCGCAGATACCTCAGGAGGTTCTTCGGGCTCTCCGGTCATCAATATTAAAGGCAACGTTGTCGCGCTAAATGCTGGAGGTAATAACCGAAGTGCTTCCAGTTTTTTCTTACCGCTTTACAAGGTAGCCTATGCACTAGAACTGATCCAGTCTAATCAAAAAATTGATAGAGGTACACTAGGTGTTACTTTCACGTACCAAACCTATGATGAGGCAAGACGCCTTGGATTGCACCCATCAATTGAGACACAATTTCGCAAAAGAAATAAGGGAAATGGATTACTTACAGTAGATACTGTTCTTCCAGGTAGTAGCGCACATGGCAAACTGAAGCCTGGAGATATACTAGTATCCATTGACATGAAAAATCATTCCAGTGACTATGTCACTCGATATGAAGCTGTAGAATTTTTGTTGGACTCCAATGTTGGTAAAGAAGCTACAATAAAAATTTCCCGTCGGGGAAAATTGATATCTGAGACATTAATTGTTTCAGATTTGCACGAAATTACTCCCGACGAATTTCTTGAAGTTGGGGGAGCAGTTTTAAATAACTTTTCTTATCAACTTGCCAGACAAGCAAATTTGCCAGTTAAGGGAGTACTAGTCGCATCACCAGGATACCTGCTCTCAAAAGCAGGTATAACAAATGGAAGTATAATCACTTCACTCAATGGCTTACCTGTTGAAAGTATTCAACAGCTATATGATCAGCTGATACAAATCAAGCAGAATGAATATTTTAGAATAAAGTATTTTCATTTTCGAACACCGCAGAATATTCAGATTGCAAACGTTAAGTTTCAAACTAACTGGCACTCCAGCAGACTTTGTCGGCGAGACGATAAAGCAGGAATCTGGCCGTGCAAAAAACTGAAGTGGCAAACACAACCTCTGGACCTCAGGGCTAGCAATGTAACAATCCCGCAACACAGTAATAAGAAAGTAAATAATCTGGCCTCATCTTTAGTAATGGTTAAGACCAGTATTCCTTACCATATTGATGGCCAGAATTATCCTTCTTACTTTGGTACAGGTCTTATAGTTGACGTTGAGAAAGGGCTGGTCGTTGTTGATCGTAATACTGTTCCGGTAAAAATGGCTGATGTTGAAATTACTTTTGCAGGCTCTCTGGAGCTCCCTGCAGAAGTACTTTTTATACACCCAACCCATAGTTTTGCCCTGATACAATATGATTCTTCGCTATTGAAAAATACTGTATTAGCGGAAGCTGAACTGAATACCAGGCCACTTACGGCAGGCGAAAGTGTCTGGTTGGTAGGCTATCAAAATGCCAATCGGATAATTGGAGAAAAATTAAGTGTCTCTTCTGTAGACCCACTCGTACTCCCTTTACCCTCAGTCCCTCAATTCAGAGAAACCAATGTCAATGGTATCGCTATCAATAATCCTCCTCAGGTCGCAAGTGGCGTATTGGTAGACAAGCACAACCGTGTAAGAAGTTGGTGGACTAATTATAACTTTGGCCGCTCAAACTCCACCATTGACAGAGGTCTACCAATTCGCCTGGTAGAAGCTATGGTAGAAGAATGGAAAAATAAAGGATACATAGAAAATTATTCACTAGAAGTG
Source organism: Aliikangiella sp. G2MR2-5 (assembly GCF_015687155.1). Taxonomy (GTDB): domain Bacteria; phylum Pseudomonadota; class Gammaproteobacteria; order Enterobacterales; family Kangiellaceae; genus Aliikangiella. The sequence goes on from NZ_JADPQF010000002.1 coordinate 121,518, forward strand.
GAGCTACGCCCAATTAGTATCGCGAAAGCAATCAATTATGGACTAAATGAGAAATGGAGCAATGCTCTTCAGCAAAGTAATAAAAATGCTCAGGTATTACAGATAGCAAAAATGTTTGCCGGCTCGGATGCTTTCAATAAGTTGAAGGAAGGAGATCTTTTGCTGGCAGTCGATGACTTCCCGATAACCGACTTCTCTGAGCTTGACAAAGCAATTATCAAACCCAAAGTAAATATCCGCTTGTGGCGTGAGGGAAAAGAAATCGTTGAAGAAATTGAAACGAAAAAGCTCACACAGCTGGATACCAGAGAGGTTGTAATATGGGCCGGAGCGCTATTGCAAAAACCTCATAGAGCGCTCTCTACTCAATATGGAATTGAAAATGAAGGAGTCTATGTTTCATGGTATTGGTTTGGCTCACCTGCCAATCGACATAATTTGAGACCAATGAACAGAATTGTAGAATTTGAAGGAGAGACGGTCGATTCAATGGAAGCTTTTCTTGAGTTAGCGAACAAATATAAGAGCAAAACCTACATTCAAATAAGAATGATCGATTTAATGGGGAGAGAATCTGTGACAACTATTAAACAAGACCTTCACTATTGGCCAACAGAAAAAATAATTCTGGAAAAAAATGGTTGGAAAAACATTTCTTTAAACTGAGAATAAATAAAAAACCGCAATCTAGATCGCGGTTTTTTAGCTCGATATTACTTTCAGCCTATTTAGAGAAGTTAGGATGGCGAATCACCAGACCATGCTCTCCATGACGAAACTCTTCAAAGTCTGTAAACCTGGCCAGACGCTGCTTTGAAGCCATCTGTTTTGCGCTTGTAGGAGAAACGATAGAGTCTAACCAGCTAACTCCCGATGTCAATGTAATAGGTGCAGACAAAGACGCCGACGCCGCAACGATATCAACATTTGGCAAAATTCTCTGGATTACAAACTCTGCGCGAGGAATAATCCGACTGTGGCCAACTCTCCCCCGCTCAGCCGTCGAAACAATATAGTCAGGAGCTAAACCGGTAATTCCCTGATCATATTGAACACCAAACCGATAGGACATCATGTATTCCTCCGCAAGCATCGCATAATCTTCACGAATAGTACTAAAGTTATAAGTATTTGTTGCATTATCGGGAAAGAAAAAATCGCTAACCTGTGCTGGAGTATAATCCATTTGCGTCTGGGTAGCCGTAGCGCCATGAAACATTACTTCACCAAGTTCATACATTTCTTGAGAAGTGAGTCGATAATTACTCGCAAGAGCTGTTGAATCTGGATTGTTAAGGGTTGAATAAGTCCAGGGATAATCAGAATCCTGTGCACTTGACCAGACTCTCGGCGGAAAAAAGTCGCTTGAGTGAGCTAGCTCATGGTAAAGAACCCGTGAAGTATAAGCAGCCGAATCGACCAGAGTTCTCGGCTCGCGAGAGCTTAGTTCTGGATTATAGTAAGCGTAGTCGTTGTCTTTAACAATTCGCCAAGGGTCTCTAATTTGTAGATCTTTATCGAAATCACTTCTGAAGTCCGGAGTGATGTTCAAAGTATCTCTTTCTTCAGGTGTTGCCCAGAAGTATTTTCCATCTAGATAAATTGCGCCGGTTCCAGACCAGAAGAACGAAGGCTTAATATCATAGGAAATCACGATTGCTCGTGTCGAACCCAATAAACTTCTGATGTCTCCACTTACATCAACCTGTTCCAGAAAATCTCTAAACCTTGCTCCCATCCAGTCATGTGAAACCAGAACTCGATCCATCACCTGATCTATTGATGGCGAAGCATTAACAGTTCCCAGAAAAGGTAAACGACCTAAATTGCAGTATTCGGTTGTTGAATTCGAATAAATACAATACTCAAGATCGTCCGCGTAAATACTACTTTTATTGTAAGCATAGACATCAGCCAATGAAATATCAGCAAATCGCCCATCGGTAAATAAACTCTCAGAATTTATGGACTCCTGCTCAAGCAATATATATATAGAATCTGTATCCTGATTACCTTGATCATCGCTCGCTGTCACCTCAAATTCTAACAACTGATCGGTGGTAACAGTTGGAGCAGTGAAGTAGATAATTAGCTCATCAGTTGCATCAATTGTTGCATTCGGCCCCGAAACCTGAGTCCACTGAACATCTGTGATAGTTCCAGGAAAATTATCATAGGCAACCAGTGACATTTTTGATTGACTGTTAGCTTCATGGTCTAATCGCGCGTTTATATAGACAGGCTCATTATCGGTAGCTGAAAATGTATAATCTGTTGTTCTGGATCCGCCGTCTGAGTCTTTAAATGTTACTCTGAAATCGTAGGTTCCAATTTGTGGAATATCAAAACCAATAACCTTTCGATTTGCCCCCAGAAAATCAATATTAGGTCCACTAATCTGTTGCCACTGAATTTCTGATATGTCAGACTCAGGAGCGATTAAAACCAAACCTATAGACTCTCCAACCCGGGCAGTATTGTCTGCCGGTCCGGTAATTTCAAACATATATTCTGAAGTAGGAGGCGTTTCACCGTCTCCACTGCCTCCGCCACAAGCAACCATGGCTACAAGTAGGCCTGAAATAAATAAACTTTTTTTCAAAAGAACACTCCTTTACCATTGCATCTTTTATAATTTGCTAACTTTATCTAACAAAGTACACTAGAACTAAAGCAAACAACACTTACCTTCAGATTACCTCTTTATGTGCACAATATTAAGTAAATAGTAACAAAAAACTAACTCATCGATACTGCAACGACCAATCCGATAAAGATTAAAAGCGTGCTCTGAAAAATACTGGCTGCAATATTTCCATGCTTAATTTCTTCAATAAAATCTATTTTTGTAAAAATAAACTTATCAATAACAACTAGAGCGAAAACGCTGACAATGAGTGTGACTAGAGCATATACCAAATTGATCGCTAGAAATGTAAAAGTTTGTTCGAGTGAACTTATTTCCATAAATTTTTCCTCTGATTATTTTTCTAATATTGTAAATGGGGCTTCTGGCTTCTCATGCTTCCAGCCAATAGCATAGGCAGTAATAGGGTGAACCTCACTATCATCAAGTTTTTTACTATGAAAATTCATAATATCAGTCACCGCATAGTTAGCAGCGTCTTTTATACTATAGAGGTCATCGGCTCCAAATAAATGCAGCATTTCATGTGCTTGAGTATAATGGAGTTTATCCCAACGATTTCGTTTCACCTGATTCATTAGCATCACATATTCATCCCGACAGCGTGAAATAAACTCGGTAATTAGCCTACCATTTCTATAACTATTTTTCTGATGGGTATATCCACAACGTCGGGCAAATGATCGTTGATCAAAATTACTATGAAGAATAACAACTCCCTGATCCGCTTCTTCCATTTGAATTTGCTTGTCAATAAAATCTCCTATGCTTCTTTCCCCCAGTCCAGTTGCTATCGCACTAACAAATGACTCTATCTCTTTGCGAGGACTTTTGTAGGAAACTTTTGAAAGACGATTTATATGAGGATTCCTTTGAACAAGAAACGTTTTATTTGTAAAGCTCAGTTCTTCAACCTTGTAGCTAATACCCTTGTCCTGATTCCAAGCCTCAACTTCTCCCAGCACTTGCTGACTTCGCTGAATAGCAGTTTTGCTCCACCTTGTATTGATACCATCATCAATAAAGACATAGGCCACGATGACTTTTCCCGTCAAACTTTTAGCCGGTCCACTCCCTCTTGTAGCGACATAGTCATTGTTGAAACTTCTCTCGCTCTCTATTTTGGCTAGATATTCCCTGAGCTGCTTAATTCTGGAGTCGGTACTACGCTCATACCCCAAAGACTGTGCTCTGACAAGATTGTCCAAGGCAAAGCGCATATGCCAACGCTCCTGATGAATATCGGCCGCCATAATATAGAGATGTCTCAATGGCTGTTTCTCTTCAACATTGCTTCTTTCAGCAATCTTTAGCGCTTTCTGAATTGCCATCAGCTTAGCATTGGTAGAAGTTGTTGTTAGTGCCTCATTATAAGCCTGATAGAAGTCCGGATATTGACTTTTAAGTTTTGAGTCATGAATAGCATTCGTTGATGATTGCCGAGCTTTGGTTTGCGTGGCGTTAGTGCTGCTATCGCCAGGCTCCCGATCACTGAGAACAAAAAGCAACAGGCACAGAAATACAAAAGTATAAAATAAATTAGATAGAACTTTGGCAGCCAAGCAGCAAACATCCCGGACAGATTCAACTACTCTGATTCTATCTCATTCAAACGGATTCATTCAATCTCGACACAAAAGGCAAGCCAGCTTTGTTCTGACGTGCATAAAGATTTTTATAAAATAATGTCTTGCCCAGCTCTATACTAGCTATGTACCCAATTGTCAGGCTCGTCACTATTATTGGGAGAAAGTCCCAGAATATCGCCTTGGGTAGAAACCCCCAAGCCTAGAACTGTACGATTTGCGTAGTTGAAATAGGCGACAACCTGATTCACTTCGAGTATCTCTCCATCACTAAATCCAGCTTGTTTCATTTCTTTAAGCAACGACTCTTCAACCTGATTAGGAGCGAGAGTAAGAGTTTTAGCATAGCTAAAAAGCGTCTCGTATTTCTCTGATAATGAGTCACTAAGTCGGTCATCAACAATAGATTTTCTAAAGGCTTCCGCTCTAGTATCGTCATTGAGCAAGCGTTTGTATCCTTGAAAATGATGTTCCACACAATAGCTACAATCATTCAAATAGCTGACATAGATCCCCAAAGCTTCTAACCAGTGTTTTTCCAGTTGATTACCATTATGGTGAAGTACATTTTTATAGAGAGCCATATGCCCTTCCAGGCTATGGGGCCTTAAGCTGTGCACCAATAAAATATTGTCTACATTATTATCAGGCCCAACAACTCTATGATAGAGTTTCTTCAGTTTTCCCGTTGCCTTATCGAAAGGAATGGTTGTTATCCAGGTCATACCGCATGCCTCTAGCTCATTGAACACTCTTCATTATTGATGCATATGCATCTTTTATCAAGTGATTTAAGGTTTTTCCCGATCTTTGATCACACATTGCCTGATAGCTACTAATTGAAATAACTCAAGTGTTTGCGAGACACCATTCAAATCTGAGACTATGGGCAATCAGGTCTTACCCACGACGGTCAACTACTTTCAAATTCCGAAAATTCATTAGCCATCCCTTGGACTACTCTATTTTTCTGGTTACACTGCCTTATTACAGAAAATTGATCGGGCAAATTAATGAAATACAAACTTGGCAATCTTTTAATCGGAATGGGGCTTTTGATATTTGGTTTCACTCCCTTCCTTTCTGCAAAAAAGCTCACCGTCGAACGAATTTACTCGTCTCCCTCGTTAACCGGACCTAGTATGAGAGGGCTCCAGATTTCTCCAGACGGGAGTAGAGTCACTTTCCTGAAGGGAAAAGAGACAGACTATGAACGACTCGATCTGTGGGAGTATCATATCCCAAGCGGCCAGACTCGCATGCTAGTCAATTCGGACGATTTGCACTCAGGCAATGAGAACCTTTCAGATGAGGAAAAAGCTCGTCGCGAGCGTATGCGCTTAAGTGGAACCGGAATTGTTAGATACCGCTGGTCCAAAGATGGTACTGCGCTATTATTTCCACTAGCAGGCGATATTTACTACTATAATCTTCAATCGAAAAAGGCTGAAAAACTGGTTTCCACGCCCGAATTTGAAACCGACATTCGCTTTTCCCCCAAAGGAAATTATGTTTCCTTCATAAGAGATCAAAATCTCTACGTCTACGACCTTAGAACAGGCACTGAAAAGCAGATCACTAAAGAAGGTGGCGGCCATATTAGAATGGCAATGGCCGAATTTGTTGCTCAGGAAGAAATGGATAGAATGACTGGCTACTGGTGGTCAAATGATGAAAGCAAAATCGCGTTCACTAAAGTTGATGAAAGTCCGGTAGAAGAAGTTACACGAACGGAAATATATGCTGACGAAATAAAAATGATTAAACAACGCTATCCGTTTGCCGGAAAAAACAACGTCGAAATATCGCTGGCAATTACTGAATTAAAAAGTGGTAAAGTAAAGTGGATTGATCTGGGAAAAAACAAGGACTTTTACCTGCCGAGAGTCAAGTGGACGGAAGATAACAATCGACTTACTTATCAATGGCAGAGCAGAGATCAAAAAACCTTAAAGCTGAACAGATATAACTGGAAAAGCGAAGAACAAATTACCTTAATCAATGAAAAAAACAAAACCTGGATTAACTTAAATAACGACCTCTATTTTCTCAAAAATAATCAGGAGTTTATCTGGGCTTCAGAAAAGAATGGTTTTAACCATCTATATCTCTATGACAATAGAGGAAGACAAATCAGGCAACTTACTAAAGGCAAGTGGGTAGTTAAAAATATTGAGAACCTTGATCAGAAAAATAGAGTTGTCTATTTTACCGCAACAAAAGATTCACCACTAGAAACTCACCTTTACTCTGTCTCTTTGGATGGAGGTAAAATTAATAAAATTACTCAAGAAGAAGGTGTTCACGGAATTGTTTTTTCAGATGATAGTCAGTCCTATATCGACTATTTCTCCTCTCCAAAAACGCCGCCTCAAATAAGTTTAAAGGACAATAATGGCAAACTTATCGCGTGGCTTAACGAGAATAAAGTTGATGCGAATCATCCCCTGGCAGAATACATCAACGACTTTATCCAACCTGAATTTGGTAGCTTCAAAAATGACAAAGGGATTGAGCTCTTTTATCGTTTGTACAAACCGTCCGGTTTTGATGAAAATAAGAAATATCCAGTATTGGTATTTTTATACGGAGGACCTCATGCCCAAATGGTTACTAAGAGCTGGCAAAGTTACTTCTTACAATTTATGGCGCAGAATGGCTATGTAGTTTTCACTCTGGACAATAGAGGCTCAAACTATCGTGGTAAAGCCTTTGAAGATCCTATCTATCGCGCTATGGGCTCGGTCGAAATAGATGATCAGGTGGCAGGAGTAAAATATTTGCGCCAGTTTTCCTGGGTTGATAGCGAAAAAGTTGGAATCCACGGTCACAGTTATGGCGGCTACATGACGTTAATGGCAATGTTCAAGGCCCCAGATTATTTCAAAGCGGGTGTTTCAGGCGCACCAGTTACAGACTGGGAATTATATGATACACACTATACAGAACGCTATATGGGACATCCTGACAAAGATAGTGAAGCTTACAAAAATTCGTCAGTATTTCCTTACGCAACAAATTTAAAAGGTCCGTTATTAATTTATCACGGAATGGCTGATGACAATGTATTGTTCAAGAACTCCACCAAACTTTACAAGCTTTTACAGGATAACAATATTCCATTTTATGTTATGGACTACCCTGGCAAAAAGCATAGTATTCGGGGTAAAAAGACAGGGATGCATCGAATCAATTTAATAAAGAATTTTTTCGACCTTCAATTCGGACTTAATCGTTAGATTTAATCCTATATTTCCCGAGGCTGATAATCGTGTTTATCAGCCTCGGGACTCTAAAGGCAAATCCCATGAATACTTTTAGTGCTGAACTAACAGAGGGATTAGTATTGCTGAAACCATTCCAATTGCAAAAAACACAAACATAATCAAAACAATAATCCCGGCAAATTTCCAGAAAGATTTTTGCTGTTCCAGGGCTGCCGCGATATCGGCAATACTCTGGCTGACCAATGCTTGTTGAATACGACTCGAATATCGAAATAGATACAGGCTAGGAAAAAAATATAGCAGAGCAAAAACCAGATAAAACAGTCCCATCCCTATCCCTATCCCTATTCCCATTCCTGTCGGTGTATTGGTATTGGCAGCCTGCTGGAATGCTGCGCCACCAACCATAATCGCAATACCGGCAAGAATCATAAACCCGCATCCAATGAACCCCATGATTGAACACATTCTTGCCCATCCTTTGGTTTCTCTCAATGGCTGAAGTAATGTTTCCAGCTCTCCCTTTGACTGAAGATTTGCCTGCGGTGGGGCGTAATGCTGATCTGACATATAAACTCCCTATTATTGTTTTAGTACTACCGGAGTTTGCATGAATACCTGGATCACTTCAAGTGTTCAGCTCTTAATTAAATTGCTCTCGCTATCCTGTGATAGCGCTAAATAACAAAACCATATTGCCCCAACTCTTTAAAATATATTCTTTCCGCCTATTGAGCGAAGCTCCCCTGGTGGTCCATCACTTTTAAAAATTTCGTTAGCTTGCAATTAGTTTACGCGATTAACCAAATAGTCAACGAGCCCACTAATAAATTTGGGCATGTTCTCTATTGTAGTAGCAATTTCCTTAGCCTTGAAATAGTGTTCGATGAGTTTATCTCTAGCCCCTTTTTCTCCTAGACAGGTTACAAATGAAGCCTTTTTTCTCGCAGAATCGTGCTGAACGGGCTTTCCCAAAACCTCAGTGCTAGATTCTACATCCAGCAAGTCATCTTTAATCTGGAAAGCCAATCCCAGGTGATGACAAAATGACTTGATTTTTCCTTTTTGTATATCATTTTCTCCCGCTAATATAGCCGGAATCATTACCGCGGCCTCAATTGCCAGAGCAGTTTTCAGGAAACAAATATCGTGCAATTTTTGTGCATCAGTATATTCAGCCACTGACTCGAGATCGAGCAACTGTCCTTCACAAATAGCCTGAGTTGTATTAGCTGCATAGCGAATAGATTCAAGTACATATTCAGGCTTGACCCCTTTCACTTTTGTTTGAACTTCAACGGCGTTCATCATCAAATAGAGCCCTGCAAGTTCAGCCTTTGCCTCACTTTCACAAACAGTATGTAAAGCAGGCCTGCCTCTTCTTATGGGCGCATTGTCCTGAGATGGTTTATCATCAAAAATAATTGATGCCGTATGCATCTGCTCTAACAATTGAAGAACTGGAACAGTTTCTCTATCCGAAAAACCATACTTTTCAGTCATGAAAACATATGCCATTACTGAGCGTATTCGTTTGCCGCCAGCTTCCAGACTGTAATTGGCAGCTTGTCTTAATTCCTGACTCTTCAGTCTGGCGTGCTGAGGGAGCAAAACATGGGAATCAACAAACTTTCTAGTATTTTGATATTTTTCTCTGAATTTCTTTTTATCTTCTTCCCTGGTGGAAAAAAAGTGACTTACTTCTCTACTTACCAACTTGTCAAACCAGGCGATATCATTTGGTGTACGAACTAATTGATGAATGAGTCTATCAAAGGGCTCATTTCCGGTTTTTAACAATGAAACTTCGACTTCGAGATACTGTTCTTCTCCGATAGATGAGCGTAAATTTTTATGCGCATTGATGCTTCTCTCCAGCAGCAATTGCTTACTCAGTGGATGACTCTCAAATACATTATTTATCAGATAATAAACAACAGCCCAGTAGATACGGTATGGATTGAGCGTTATTTTGCCTTCGCTTTTCTGGTGAAAAAGATAGTAACTATAAGGCGTTACATTTCCTTCACGCAAGTCATCAAAGATATCTTTGATATCGTCATTAAATTGATTATAGATTCCGAAGCAAAAGGTCCGATAGTCAAATGAGTCATTGCGGCGACTATCAACGAGCTCTCTTGCAACTAACCTGCAACCGGCAGATTTAAGAATAATGGGATTGTAAAGTTCTTCTATTGAATAGTCTCCATGCTCGAGTCGACGTTGGCGGTCTATGTCCTGTGCGGTAAAAAAGATAAACGCTTGTTCAAAAAATTCTCTCGCGTATTCTTCACTCTGACTTTCCTTAATCGTTTCAAATGACTCTCTCAACTCACGATATACAAACTTCATGGATTCCTGAACGTCCTTAGAAAATTCTGGACAGTCGACAACCTTTCCCTGCAGAAAGCTCTGCTTTATTGCTTGATTAAATTTTTGTTTATCCTGAAAACTGAGAGCCTTTGAAGAATCCTGCAAATCATCAACCAGCGGATAAGTGAGTCCGTAGCAATATCCTAATCGAATAGCTTTATCGAGCCTTCTAGCTAAAGATTTTTTATCGAGTTCCTGTGGCAAATCAATCAGTTGATGAAGGATTACTCCAGCTATGATTTTAACCAGTTTTCTCATGCCATTTGTTTTGTCAAGGTGCTCGGGCATTTTTTCCTGAACAGTTGCCAATTTCCCCATCAACCATTGAATAGTAGAAGAAATACCAATTTCTCTGGACTTCCTGTAAAGCCATAGCTCATTGAATTTTTGTGCGGTTGATTGATCAGATGGCTCAGAGCGGCTTCGTAGCCAGCGATGTATTCGTTTTACAATTGAATTTAGCTTCTTTTTAGTATCTCGATCATTCAATGATTTTCCCAGATCTCGCATAAAGAGATAGGAGATTGATTTCTCAAGATACTCTTTCAGTTTATTATCAGCTTCTAACTTTTCAAGAAAAGTCCAGCTATCTACACTCGCCTGTAGTTGTGCTCTACTTTCCAGCTCGGAGAGACTTAACAAACCGGTAGTTTTGTAATTCTCTTTCCAATTGAAAAAATCTTTAGTCAATTCTTCCAGACTATCATCTGCCTTTGCTAATAAATGGATTTGATTTAGATACCAGTCAGCTCGTTTTTCTGCTTTAGCATAACAAGCAGGATCAACATAAAAGTCACCAGATATATTTTTTGCTAACTGCTTTTCTTCGCTTTGGCGAGACGCTTCAGGTTCCAGGATGGCATGAGTTAAAAACTGTGACATTCTATTCAAATTAACTTTCCTTTGTTCGATTTATTTCACTAGTTCATGTTAAGAATTATTTTCAGGCAATAAATATACCAATAAACAAGACTAATAAAATCATTGACTTATATATGAACTCGTTTCTCGACATCTATACTTAACGGTTAAAGCAACTAAATTTTGGTTAAGAATTCACTTTGCCTTTGTCAATCAATGATCATTTAGCTAACGAGAGCAGTTCAGATTAATTGCTTATTTGATTGGGTATCTTATTGAAAATATGTAACTAAATGTAAGGGGTCGTTTTCAGTTATTTAGCGTAAAATGAGAGAAAGTCGGAGAAAGACCAAATAAAAGAAATTAGTCTTACAACTAATATTTCATTACAAGTAACTCTGACAAATCAGGTTGCCATCCAAATTTTTTCATGTCGACTTTGTAATTTACTACAACAATCCCCTCTTCCTGAAGTATTGCTTTCTGCTTATCGGCCTGAGGAGTTCCCTTCTCAAATGCGATACAGCCTCCACTGCGCAAAACTCTCTGCCAGGGGAGTCTGAGTATTGCCGGAGACTCTCGCAAAACCTTACCAACCAGCCTCGCCCGGCCGGGTAAACCTGCCAAGTCGGCAACCTGACCATAGGTGGCGACCTTTCCGTGAGGAATTTTTCTGAGAGTCTCTTGAATTCTTCTTTCTTTTGTCACCTTATCCAGCATTCTGACTTGTCGTTTTGAGTTTAGCAAGGTCCCGATAGCGCTCTAATAGCCTCAAGTATTTTTGATACTCGATATACTGTGGAGTTGCTGACTGCCAGACTTTTTCAATTTTATTGATAGCATTTTCTGCTTCCACCATGTCGTTGGCATCCAGAGCGATCAAAAGCTTCTTATTCCATGCAAGTGGCATACTTGGATAGTGAATGATTACTTCATCCAGTAACTTCTCAGCCTCTTCCTTATTTCCACTTTGATAAATCGCTTCGGCCAAAACAATCTTTTGCTGTAATATAGCATCTTCGTTTAAGCTATTGATAATAGACCCAGTCATTTTTTCTAGAGCTTTGCGATGATGAGTAATTGCTAGCTCTGCGTCTCCACTTGCCTGTGCAGCGAAACCTAGCGCCGAATCTAATGTAGCTTCCATTATAGGGTTTGGATACTTTTTAAAATACGCTTTTAACTTTACTATTGTCTCCTTCGCTGCATCAAAATCTTTCTTTACGGACAATATCGAAACTATTCCCGCGTCCATGAGTCCATCCAATGGAGGCTGAAGCTTGGACCTGATTTCTTCAATTTGTGCAAAGGCTTTTTCAAACTCGCCAATAGCGGCCCAAAACATACCGCGCTGGAAATCTATTGCAAAAAGTTTGAGAGCGGGTGTTAAATGAGACGAGCTTTCAGCCATTTCATAAGTCATATCTATTAACGCATCAAATTTTCCGCTCAATGAGTAATACTGCAGATAAGTTCCTAACAAAGTAAACTTTTGATTGTCACTTTTAGCATCAGCTAATAGCCCGTCCAGCCTCTCTTTCGCTTCTACAAGTTGGCCTAATTTTAAATTTATACGAACCAGTTGGAGCTGAGCAGTCAGGTTGCCAGGCTCAAGCAAGATTATTTTTTCAAGAAGTTTTACCGATTTATCAAAATCGGCCATTCTGTTATAAACATCGGCCAGCTTGAGCATCACATCGACACTTTGAGGCATATTGTCAAGCAAACTTTCCAGAGTGTTAGCAGCCTGAACAAGCTGCTGTCTAAGAACATATAAATCAGAAAGACTGGTGAGAACAGAAAAATCATCTGGCATAAGCTCTCTTAGTCGCGTTAGACTTTTGAGAGTTTTTTCATGATCCATTCCTACTATCAATAGTATTTTTGATTGAGCTTTTAGGGCATCTATATCATCAGGATAGAGCTCTAACCACATATCATAAACTTTGACTTCAGACTCATAGTCTCCCTTAACACCATAAATTTTAGCTTTATATTGAAACTGTTCCTGAGGCGTCATTTTATACTGGTGCACCAGCGCCTGTTTGATCGACTTTTCTGCTTCCTGAGTATTACCTGATACTCTTTGTACAAAAGCCAGACGACCAAGCGCATCAACAAAACTAAAATCAAGTGCAATTGCTTTTTCCAACAAAACCTTGGCTTCCTGATAATCGTTTTCAAGGACCTGTTTCAGATAACTCTTAATAAATTGTTCTATTGCTTCATGTGATTCGCTTAAGTATTCCGAGATTTTTAAATTTCCGCTGCTTCTAGGGATATTCAAAACACTTCGTATAGAGGTACTTAACTCTTCCAACAGTTCAAAGTAATCATTTCCACTAGCAGATAGAGATGCAATGGAATGACCTTCAGCTATATCAAATACTTCGACACTCAGTACATATTGCTCATTCTCTTTATCAAAAGAACCATCAATGAAATACTGCTTGTATCTGTCCCTGGCAAGCTTGGTTTTTAGAGAGCGAGGAAGATTAACGATATCAGGGAAACCCGAGTTTTTAGCTTTAGTGAGAATTGATGAGTAATTGAAAGGAGTGTCAGAGTGAATAAAGAGATTGCGATCTAGCTCTTTATTCAGTATCCAGGCGAAACCATATTGCATCCAATCCAGCGATGCATCATTTGTATTATTCTTCCAGAAGTAACTTAGTATTGTTCGCTGATATTCCTTTTTAGCCACTTCAAAAGATTGCACCTTACCCTGTTCGTCAGTGACAGTTTTCATTTCGGTTGCCACCACTGGATTAACTAGATAGAACATTGCTACGCAGGAGACTATAATATTCAAAGGTACCGCATAAAAGGTTACCTTGTGCCAAGGGTCTCTTCCTGGCTTCCCATATTGATATGACAAATAGAAAACAGAAGGAATGAAAAATACCATTCCAATAAAAATATAAGAAGTTACAGATTCAGGAATACCGAATCGCTCAACCATCCAGTCGCCGATCTCAATTAACATCCAGGTGACTGCAATATAGGCACCTAGTATTTGCGGTACTCTTCTTTTTAACAATTTATGTATAAAGGTCGAATTTTCCATTTTCTTTGTTATTGGCTTCAAGTGTTCAATTCTGGTAGGTAAAACTTAATTTTTTAAACATTATACTCATATTCTCCCTGGCTAACATCGTTCAATTAGGTAAAATATTCCCTAAAATCAGGATAAGCTGGATCAGAAGATGAAGTGGGTAGACATAGGCATCAACCTTACCAACAAACGATTTGATAGTGATCGTGACCAAGTTATAGCCTCTGCGTTAGCTGCCGGTGTGGACAAGCTAATCATTACCGGAACGAATTTAGCCGAAAGCAAAAAGGCTCTTCAAATAGCCAGTAGTGATATCGATGGACTTTATTGCACGGCGGGATGCCATCCGCATGACGCCGGTTCATTTAGTAATGAGGCTTTAAACGAAATATCTGCTATTGCAGAAGAGCCAGAAGTTGTCGCAATCGGCGAGTGTGGCCTGGATTTTAATCGAGACTTTTCACCAAGGCATCAGCAAATTAATGCTTTTGAGCGACAGCTGGAGCTGGCAGTGAAACTTCAAAAACCGGTTTTTCTGCATGAACGGGACGCTTTTGATACCCAGTATCAAATCCTAAAAGATTACATACCCAAACTCAAAGGCGGAGTCGCACATTGTTTCACAGGTACAATCGAGGCCATGGAAGCCTACCTGGAATTGGGGCTCTCGATAGGGATAACCGGATGGATTTGCGACGAACGACGCGGTCAGGCTTTATATGACATGGTTCACTTAATTCCGGATAATCGTTTGATGATAGAGACGGATGGTCCCTATTTGACTCCGCGAGACTTGCGTCCGAAACCCAAGGACGGCCGTAATGAACCTAAGTATCTACCGCATATTGGAGAAGCGGTTGCCAGAGCAAGAGAACAAAGCTTGCATCAGGTGGCAGAAAACAGCTATAACAATAGTTGCAAATTATTCAATCTGGAATGACCAATATCGACTCAATTAATCAAACAGTCAAGAAGGAAGAATGCGACCATCGTAGCTCTCAGTTGCTGCTCTTACATGGTCTTGGCCGTACACCTCGCAGTATGTTAAAGATGGCTTCTCATTTTAGTTCCCGGGGGTTCTCTATCTTGAACCTGGGGTATAACGCCATCACCAACGAATATCAAACGATCCTGGATACGCTTGACTCCAAGGTTTCACAATGGCTCGACCCGCAAAAGCCACTGCACTTTATCGGCCACTCATTCGGCGGCATCTTAATTCGGGGCTTACTTGCTCGTCACCCCGAGTGGCAGCAAGGTGGAACCAAAGGTCGATGCGTCATGCTCGGCTCTCCAAACAAGGGTACGCAAACGGCATCATTCATGCTTTCCCACTGGTGGCTAAAACACTTTGTTCCCAAAGTTACCAAAGATCTTACTCCTGACAGCCTTTTAATTGAGTCGCTTCCTGAGCCAGAAATTGAAACAGGCATTATTGCTGGAGATGTAAAGTTTAGTCTGGTGATCCCGGTGAGCTGGTATTATAAACGTGCAACCGGTGATGCTCCTGGCGATGGAGTAGTTGAGCTATCCAATACTCAATGTAGCAAAATGACCGACTTTATTATTATGCCATTGCACCACTCCTTTATGACGTGGGATAGTGCTCTAATCACAGAAGCACATCATTTTATTGTACATGGACGTTTCAGTGATGCTTATCAAAGAGCAGTTGAAGCCGAAAAGTATGCCGAGTGACCAACACACAAATTGAGCAAATACGAGTAAATTCGAAATGGAGCATCATTCAATAGAATCCAAATCAATCAGCGGCGGCTGCTATTGTGGTCGAGTCCAATACCGAGTTCAATTGCCAGTTAAGTGGTGTGCTCACTGTCACTGTACCCAATGTCGGCACACCCAGGGAGCCCCCGTAGTAACCTGGTTCGGCGTAGACAAGAATGGTTTTGAGTACGTTAGCGGAGAGCAAGACATCGCCTGGTTTGACTCATCGGAAAAAGCCAAGAGAGGACACTGTATTCACTGCGGCACCCCGCTCTTCTTTTTGGGTGAAAAGTGGGCTGATGAAGTTCATATTACTCGAGAGTCAACACAGGATGATATTTTACAAAAACCACAGGTTCACGTTTTCTACGACCGACACGTCCACTATTTATCGTTTGAAGATGAGCTTGATAAATATGGTGGTCCTGATGGCTTTTCTCCGCTCGCAGACACGAATAAATAAGGATAATAAAAAATGTCGCATAGCCAATTTTCTCTACTAAAAGAAAAGCGCTTTCTGCCCTTTTTTGTTACTCAGGCACTCGGAGCTTTGAATGACAATGTGTTCAAGACAGGGTTAATGATAATGATGTCACACAAACTGGCAGAAAGCTTGCCATTTGACTCAGACATCGCGGTTAACCTTGCAGCAATACTGTTTATCCTGCCTTTTTTTCTTTTCTCGTCCACAGCAGGACAACTAGCCGAAAAATACGAGAAATCTCGCTCAATAAGAAGAGTCAAGTTAGCAGAAATATTTATAATGTCGCTTGCTGTTGTGGGGCTCTATTTCAACAACGCAATCTGGTTACTTGGCGTTCTTTTTCTTATGGGTTTCCAATCAGCGATTTTCGGCCCGTTAAAATATGGTTTACTACCACAACACCTGCATACCGAGGAGCTAGTAGGAGGAAATGCGCTGGTAGAGTCGAGCACCTTTGTCGCTATTTTGATCGGAAATATTTTTGGAACCTATGTTTTATGGGCTTCAGGTGACTGGAAGATTTTCCTTTCGATAGCACTCCTATCTTTAGCTATTATTGGCTATATAGCAAGTCGCCAAGTTCCAAACACGCCTGCGGTTGTCCCTGAACTAAAAATCAATTGGAATATTTTTACCGAAATTGCCAGAAACTTCAGGTTTATGGCGAAAGACCAAGCAGTTTTCCTTTCGATATTGGGTATTTCCTGGTTCTGGTTTTACGGCGCTGTATTCCTTACCCAAATCCCCAATTACGCTAAATCCACGCTTGGAGGAGATGAATCAGTCGTCGGCCTATTACTTTCATCACTCACACTTGGAATCGTAATTGGCGCAATGCTTTGCGAAAAGCTCTCAGCAGGTCGTGTAGAAGTCGGGTTAGTACCAATCGGCGCATTTGGCTTAAGTTTTTTTGGTTACGATATCTATCTTGCCAACCCCAATACCGGACTTGATGTCATCTACAATTTCAAAACCGTATTTGAACAACCAGGAACCATCCGGGTACTGTCTGATGCCATTCTCATTGGAATCTTTGGTGGGCTATTTACCGTACCTTTGTACGCATTAATCCAAAAAATTGGCGATCCTAAACATATATCTCGCTTAATCGCGGGCCTCAACATAATGAACGCTTTTTTTATGGTACTCTCGGGCATATTTTCGATAGCAGTTTTGAAAAGTGGTTTTTCGATACCACAATTATTCTTAATCACTGCGGGAGTCAACTTGCTAATCGCGCTGTACATATTCACCAAAGCCCCTGAATTTATTTTTCGCTTTATCACCTGGCTGCTGATCAATACTATTTACCGAATAAGAAATACTAACCTCGATCTCATCCCAAAACACGGAGCAGGCGTTTTAGTGTGCAACCACGTCAGTTTTGTTGACGCATTAATTATCGCCGGATACTGTAAAAGAAATGTTCGCTTTGTCATGTACCATAAAATATTTAAAGCTCCAGTTATCGGCTGGTTTTTTAAAATGGCACGCGCCATTCCCATCGCGCCTGCCCACGAAGACAAAGCTTTGATGGAAACCGCTTTTAATAAAATAGCTGAAGAACTGAAAAGAGGGAAAATGGTTTGTATTTTTCCCGAAGGCAAATTGACTCCTGACGGAGAAATAGGCGAGTTTAAAAAAGGCATTGAAAAAATCATAGAACGAACGCCAGTTCCCGTATATCCGCTTGCACTAAAAGGGCTCTGGGGCTCCTGGTTCAGTAGAAAAAATGGAACCGCAATGAAAGGCTGGCCAAGAAAATTCATGGCCAAAATCAAATTGATTGCTGGAGAACCGGTTCCGGCTGAACAGGTGAATGCCGCTCTGCTCCAGAAGAAAGTTAAATTGTTGTTCGACTCTTAAATTAGACGTTGACCAAGCCGAGGCTATGAACTCAGTTTAAATTGTTGTAGCCGAATGATCGCTTCGGCAAAATCATTTTCACTACAAGACAATACGAATCGACAATAACCAGGTAACCCCGTCCAGGTCGAGTTATTGATGGCTAGATTCTTCTCATCAAATAGTTTACTCGCTATTAAATCCGCAGCTTTGACTGGCTCCATACCACTTTCATTGATAAAGGTTAATGGTTTGGCCACCAAGAATAGACCTCCCTCCGGTTTTATAACATGCCAACCATTTTCATTTAATACATTAGTTAATGTTGTGGCGCGTTCTTTTAATATAAGTCTTTGCTTATTCAAATGCTCGAGCAACACCGGATCACTTTTCAGATGAGCTTCAAGAAGCTTTCGCACCGCGTAGCCCAGAGTGAAGTGAGGTTTATGGACTAGAGATATATCAAGCTTGTTTATAGTATCCATTGCTGTCGACCAGGCATAACCAAAACGGATCCCACCCGCAGCATATTCTTTGGATACCCCTCCCAAAAGTATTAATCTTGCCTGTTCTGAGATAAAGGTATTACTAATACTTTCCGCAAAATCCCAAATTAGAGAGTCGTCAAATTCCAAACCAGCAAATATAGTATCCAGGATGACTGTTGCCTGATTCTGACAGGCAATTTGCAACAGCTCATTCATTTCCTTCGAAGAGTAAATAGCACCGGTTGGATTAACTACCGGACCATTAATGAACAACCAGGCCCCCTGGTTTTCACTAAGAATATTTTGCAAATGATTCTTATCGATTTTAAATTGGTTGGAGGATTCTGTTGGCAACTGAATAACATTAACCTGTAGATACTCTGCCGCTGCAACAAAATAGCCGTAGCTACCATTAGGAATAATGATACTCTTGCCTTCCTCTGCACATTGCTCAAGAAGAGCCGAAAAAATAGGTGCAACGCCGTTACCTAAAACGATTTTAGATGTAAAATGTTTCGGTAAATTAAACCGCCTGTGCAATTGTTCAAAAATTGCCGGTTTCGGCTCGCCTTCATCTCCAACACATTTTCTGACAAGGTAGCTTTCAAATAGAGACATATCGAAAAAATCAGGAGCAGCCAGCTCATTCTCTCCAAAATCCAGGCGCACAGACGAACAGTTAAAAGAAAGATGGTTACCGGTGATAGCAGGATGGGAAAAGGCTCGCTCTGCATCTTTGCATAACTTGACAGGCATTTCCGGGGCAATTTTCTTTGCTTTTTTCTCCATCGCACTTGTCGAGCGTGTTCTCTGGAAAAAGAGTAGCTCTTCAAGCAAGTGAGCGTAATAAAGCTGTTTTAATACCGGCGTTCTGCTATAGGTTAGTTCAGCTGCATTGGTTAAACTTTCAATAACAAATGCGTTGTTGGCAAGTGTAATGTTGAGTGAGTAGTTTTGATAAACATGATTATTCACCAGAGCAGCCATCAAAATGAGATTATTAGAAATAGAGTGGGATGACAGGTAGCGGTAGACACCGTGGATTCTCGGTTGACTGCTAAGATCAATGGACTCAGTCAAGTCTAACAACAAAAGCACATTATTTTTCTCTGCACAGGCAATGAGCTGCTCAACCAACTGGCTCGACTGCGCTTCATTAAAATCAAGTTGAGTGATTACCAGCTCAGGCTTTAACTTTTCAATAAGTGCAGTAAGAAATTCAACTTGCTCCGGCGCTTCAATGATTTCCGACTGTGAACGACTTTCCTTCGATACTAGATACCCGAGTGATTTACAGACCAGCGACTTTGGAGGTCTAAAGTTAGAAAACAGACTAGAAACAAGCTCTCGCCTTCCGGGAGTGATAAACACCTGCTCCTCTCCAACATCAACTCTAAGATAGTATCTAAAAAATTCGGCCAATTGCTGGCGAAAATATTTAAGGCCTTCAGTGTCACCATAAGGGTAGTTTGTCACTCTTTCCAGTTGCCCTGCAAGAAAAGATAAAAAGGAATACCGCTCTTCTGCGTCGGAATAATTGTCATAAGTCAGGTCGATGGCGCTACTGACAGATTTGTCATTGAGAGAGGCGAGCGCTTTGAAAATATTTTTCACCTTGTTTGGAAAAACCAGTTTTGCTTCATAAACATCAACCGAATGATATATTTTTCCGCCAGCCTTTGCATAAGCTGCAGCGGTAGTCGCATCAATAGAAACATCCGAGTTATCTGACATGTAAAATTCAAACCGGTGGCCAACCGATTTTTCAATATCGACCAAAGCATCGATTTCAGTATCCGCAGCCTGCTCAACCTGGGTTTGCCATACTCGCCTGACTTCGAATCCCCGTCGACGCATTAACCTTTCCAGTACAGCTCGCCCGGGTCGACCACCTAAGTTGAGAATCAACTTGCCATCTGGTTTTAGCAAAGGAATAGACTGTTCAACCGCACTGGCAATTAATCCCAGTCCAAACTGGTCTTCAACGAATCCCTGCTTAGCGAAATAGTTACTTAAAGAATACAGGTATTCATCACTGGCGGATTCTTCTACAAGCTTTTCCATTGCTTCAGGCTCAGGGTTGAGCACTTGAGGAATACAACCAACAATCTTATCGAATTCAACCGTCTTTTCTTTAAAAAAACCGAATAAGTTTGACTCATGGAATTCAATATTATTGACAATGGTTTGACCTCGACCAAAATCCCGTGCACTAGCATCTGCATTATATGCATTGAGATAAAAGTTGAGGCGAGCACAAACAATTGCTTTCGGATTGATATCGACCCCGTATATTTTTTCAGGTCCATAGCGAAGAGCCAAAGCAAGAGTAATCCAGCCAATACCACATCCTAATTCAACGACCTTCTTAGTACGATATTCATCTGCAGGATAACGAATCAAACCTTCGTAGAAAGTGAATGACCAGGCTTCTGGCAAAAACGTACTGGGAAACTGAAAAAGATCGAGTTGAACCCTTTGTTCACCGGCAGACAGAACAGACTGCTGGATCATTCTGAAATGCGTCGAATCCGCGCTTATTTCATCGGGGTTAGCAAAGCTATAACTTCTTAGCTGATGTAAAAATTTTATCGCTTCGGTTCGTTGCTCCCTGGAATCAAGAGCTTCAAGTAGCAGTTTGAAAACCTCGTAAGCTTGTGCGCTCGAACCTTTGCAACTTTCAATAAAGTTATCAATCTGCCAGTTCATATTAAATCCGTTAATGACAAAATAAAAATTAGTATATCAACCTAACTGATAAAATAAAATCACAAAAATCTGTATGATTTATTACTTAATATTTTGACTTGTTATCAACTTACCTTATCACGACAATTTTTTTCAGGTTTGCGATTAGATATGGAAAAGACTAGTATTATTTGCAACAAAATAAAAAAAATGAGATATCCATGGATACTATAACTCTACGCTTGGGGCCTGGTTCTTTTTCCTGCTTGTTTTTCTTCTTCCTCTTGTACTCATTTTCCAGCAACGTTTCTGCTACCGACAGGATAACCGGAAAAAACTTCGCAACACGCTCTGAAGTGATTGCACAAAACGGAATGGTAGCGACCAGTCAACCACTGGCAACACAGGTTGGCCTCGATATCTTGAAATCTGGCGGCAGCGCAGTCGACGCAGCTATTGCCGCCAACGCCGCATTAGGACTAATGGAACCTACCGGCAACGGTATTGGCGGAGACCTTTTCGCTATTATCTGGGATAACAAAAAACAAAAACTTTATGGTCTTAACGCCAGTGGACGCTCGCCACTCGGACTATCATTCGAACAACTTGAAAAAGAGTTGAAAACCTTAGGAACAGATACGATACCTGCTTACGGAATGCTTCCGATATCAGTTCCGGGAACAATCGATGGATGGTTTGAAATGCATAAAAAATTTGGTCAGTTGCCAATGGAAGAAATACTTGCTCCAACAATAAAGTATGCCCACCAGGGGTTTCCTGTTAGTGAGCTGATAGCACACTACTGGCAATTGAGCGTTCCTCGATTATCCCCTCAGTCTGGAAACTTTGAATCAACTTTCACCATCAATGGAAAAGCACCAGCCAAAGGTGAAGTTTTCAGAAACCCGGAGCTTGGTAAGACTCTTTCACTTATCGCAAAGCAAGGTCGCGATGTTTTTTATAAGGGAACAATAGCCAGGCAGATCGATCGTTTTATGCAAGACAACAATGGCTTTTTAAGATATAGAGATTTTGCGAGCCATCGCTCAGAGTGGGTTACTCCGCTGTCTACCAATTATCGCGGCTACGATGTTTTTGAGCTTCCTCCGAACGGACAGGGAATTGCAGCCCTGCAAATGCTCAACATTCTGGAAAACTATGATCTGAAAAAATCAGGATTTCTGAGCAGTGAATCTCTTCACTTGATGATTGAAGCGAAAAAGCTGGTATTTGAAGACAGAGCCAAGTTTTATGCCGACCCTGACTTCAACCAACTTCCGATTACTGGGTTACTTTCAAAAGATTATGCGAAAGCGCGAGCAAAACTGATCGGAGTTAAAGCCTCTCGCAAAGTCGATGCCGGTAACCCTGCGCTTTATCAGGGCGATACCATCTATCTAACGACGGCAGATAAAGATGGCAATATGGTTTCCCTAATTCAGAGTAACTATCGCGGCATGGGATCTGGTGTTGTTGTTCCTGGCCTGGGTTTCGTATTTCAGGACCGTGGTCAACTGTTTTCAATGGATGAATCACATGCCAATGTCTATGCTCCGGGTAAAAGACCTTTCCATACAATTATTCCGGCATTTGTGATGAAAGATGGTAAGCCTTATATCAGTTTTGGATTGATGGGAGGCGCAATGCAGCCACAAGGACATGTGCAGATTATTACTAATATCATCGACTTTGGAATGGGGCTGCAGGAAGCCGGTGACGCAGTTCGCTGGCAGCATTTTGGTTCAACCGAACCAACCGAAGCCCGGGGAAAGTTTATTAAAGACGGCGGTGTGGTCGCGCTTGAGTCGGATATTCCCTATCAAACCATACGAGAGCTTATGGCCAAAGGACACCAAGTTCGCTATGACCGAGGCGGCTACGGCGGCTATCAGGCGATTATGTTTGACCCTGAGAATAAAGTCTATTACGGCGCATCAGAATCTCGCAAGGATGGCCAGGCGGCGGGCTATTAGCCAGCCCTTCCCGCAGGGTAGAGAACAATCTCCGTTAAGCGGTTAGCCAGAAAGTCACCGGCCCGTCGTTACACAGGCTCACTTTCATATCGGCACCGAACCGGCCACTTTCAACTTTGGGATATTTCAATTTTGCCTGTTCAAGAAAATAATCAAACAGCGCCTCACCTTCCTGTGGCGGAGCCGCGGTCGAGAAACTTGGGCGCTTGCCTTTGCGAGTATCGGCGGCGAGGGTAAATTGAGGCACCAGGAGTAAACCGCCACCGATATCGGCAACGCTCAAATTCATTTTATCTTCCGAGTCGGAAAAAATGCGATAGCCGGTTAAGCGTTCGAGCAAACGATCTGCATTAGATTTCTGGTCATTTTTCTCAACGCCGATAAGAGCCAGAATTCCCTGCTCAATTTCTCCAATGACTTTGTTTTCGACGACGACGTTGGCGTTAGTTACCCGCTGAATCAGTGCAATCATGAGTAATAAGCTGATGCATTTCCTTGGTGGCTTTAACAAGTGCATCGATTATCCCAGCTTCACTTGCAGAATGTCCAGCATCGCGCACAACGTGCAACTCACAACCTTCCCATTCACTCTGCAATGCCCAGGCATTTTCCAGCGGGCAGATCATGTCGTAGCGACCATGAACAATAATTCCAGGAATATCTTTTAGCCGATGAGCATTGTCCAGAAGTTGATTTTCTTCAATGAAACAATGATTGCGAAAGTAGTGCGCACTAATTCGAGCCATACTAAGAGCAATATGAGGCTCAGAAAATTTGTCTACCAGATGAGGATTAGGCTCCAGCGTTGCCGCTCTACCCTCCCAAATACACCATGCCTTGGCAGCCCCCATCCGGGCGAGTTCATCCTGCCCTGTCAGTCGAGAATAAAAGGCTTCGATCAGGTTATCTCTTTCGTTATCGGGAATAACCTGAACAAATTCCTGCCAGTAGTCAGGAAATATCTTACTGGTTCCGCCCTGATACAACCACTCGACATCTTCTCTTCTAGCCAGAAAAACCCCTCGCAATATCAACCCAAGCACTCGCTCACTATGTTCTTGAGCATAAGCCAAAGCGAGTGTTGATCCCCAGCTTCCTCCCATTACCACCCATTTTTCAATATTCAGGTGATTTCTGATTTTTTCCAGATCATCTATCAGAGCTTGCGTGGTATTGTTTTCGAGAGAAGCATGTGGTTCTGATCGTCCGGCTCCCCGTTGATCAAATAAAACGATACGATACTTTTCTGGATCAAAATAGCGTCTAAAATTAGCATCACAACCCGCTCCTGGGCCACCATGCAAGCTAACGATCGGCAAACCGTCTTCGCTTCCACTCTCTTCCACATAAAGATTGTGCCCGTCTCCGACATCCAGTTGGTAACATTGGTTTGGCTTAATTTCCGGGTAGAGTTTCAGCATTATTCCTCGCATCACAGCAAAATAGTCGCTTGATTAAGCCTAGCACACTCAAGGAACGATGGCTGACATTAAATAATCCGATTGAGCAGCAGAGCACTTCAACAATTAGAAATTTAAGAGATGATTCTCGGCGCAGCAGAAAATATATCTCAGCACTAGTCAGTTCCTTCTTCCTTGTCTTTCGATTGACTTTGCTCAGGTTTTAGAATTTCCTGAATTTTTTGTCCCTTAGTCTTCTTAGAGTCATCACTTTCATTCTCAGATTCATCCCCGTGACCGCCATCGCCCTCAAGTATAATGACAATACCTTTTGGCACTTTTCTTGGCTCTAACCCCTTAACGACCCTGACAACATCAAACGCCGCTTGAGCACAGTTCTTCTCCTGCCCTATCTTCACACAGCGCTCGTATTCGAGTACTAGCTCTTCACCGATAGTAGTCTTAGGTGGAGGTTCCTGATATCCCAGTAGCGTACGAGACATTTCGAGCGAACATCCGGAAAGCGCTAATACAATTGTCGGGATAAGTATTCTTCTTGTCATAAGTCTCCTTACAAGGTTTGTCTCAACTTATTCAGGCTAAAACGATCTTGGTTTAATCAGTATGGATCTATGTTTGAACAAAAATATAATTAAAGGTTCACTCCCAAGTTTAATCATAACGTATTGAAATAGCGAGCAATGCTGGACTTTCATCAGCCGAGAAAAGAAATCACACAACAACACCTTTGACATTGCGCACAATAATCATTATTGTCTTATGCTTGAAAAATAAAGTTATTGAAACAATCACTAAACATTATGAAACTTAACTATCTATTGGCTCCCTTTTATGCACTATCGGCTCTGACTTCTAATGCGAGCGAGCCACATCTGGATAAAGTTTTGGGACAATCCTACGTTTGCTCAGATACAGCGGTTATTCGATCCGAGAATCTCACCCTGCAGGAACAGAAATCGACTTGCAGTAAGTTATCTGAGATCGAAAGTATCTTCCATGGCGTTTTTAATACTAAAGGCAAACCAGTTGAAAATGACCATAACCTGTCGATTCGAGTGAATGTATATGCCTCAAGGGACTCTTTTGTAAAAAATGCCAAACAACATTTCAACATGCCAACAGACAATGGTGGTATGTACCTGGAAGGCCTACCCGACAAAGAACATAACCAGGCAGAGTTTGTTACCTATCAAAGAGAAGTTAATAACAGAAAAGTTATCTGGAATCTGGAACACGAATATGTGCACTACCTTGATGGTAGATTTAATCTTTATGGTGATTTTTGTGCGTCATTGCATGACTCTCATTCTCCACCAGAAAACTGCGCAAAACCCGCACCTCTTTTACCGCATACTGTCTGGTGGACCGAAGGTGTTGCAGAGTATATAGCTTGGGGAAAGCAAAACTCACGTGCGCTTCAGGCAATTAATAAATCCAAAGTCCCTTTTAAACTAAGCGAACTATTTGATACCAGTTATGAGCACAATGGCGGCAGCGAGAGAGTTTACTCCTGGGGTTATTTTGCCGTCCGCTACATGATGGAAGAGGAAAGAGAAAAAGTCGAACAAATGCTGCTGTTCTTGCGCCGGGGGGACTACCCTCGTTACCAGGCCCTAGTTCGGCACTGGGGAATCAGCATGGATGAAGACTTCAGGCGCTGGTTGCAAGTTACAACCGAATCCTGAAAGATAGAGTTAACCGCTTTAATTGTAGCAACAACATATCAACATCTGGAGAAGATAAAAGAAGCGAATCATTGTGAATCGTGATTCGCTCTTAACTATCATTCATATTGCTTTAGTAAAAAGAATCTTCCCGGAGTCCCTTTTATTTCAGGAACTTCACCGACAACATCAAAGCCGCATTTCTGATAAAACCCGGGAGCCTGGAACGACAGCGTATCCACTTGTGCGGCAATGCAGCCTCTATTTCTAGCTTCCTCTTCGGCAATAAACATTAATCGTTTGCCAAGGCCGGTTCCGCGAGTAGACATATCCACCCAGGCAACTTCGATTAAAAAATGTTTATAGATAGTCCGTCCCGATACACCACCAATAATATTTCCATCTTTACATCGGGCAATTACAGAAAGCGGTAAACTTGATTCTTTTCCTGCACTTTCATAATTAAACTGTCTGACACCGTCAACCAGAGTCTGGAAATTCTCAGAGTTTTCCTTATTAATAATTTCAATATTCATGTAACTTATTTCTTTAATATACGCTTTATTATTTAATCGCATGTCAAAGTAAATTGAAAGAATCTAATCGACTGTTTTTATTGGACCTGGTCGTTGATCCAGCTTTCTCTTCTATAATTAATTCAGAGATGAAAAGAAGATGGAGAGGATAATGGCCAACGGCAATAATAGAAGCTTTATTCAAAACCCGCTAAGTTTTATTCGTTCTCATCAGTTTATGGTAAACAGAACAATCTCTGCAGCTCGACCGCTTAGACGAGGCTCCGTTGATGTTGACCTGATCTCTTTTGATCCCGCCAACCCTCAACATATTCGTCTGGAAGAGTTTAGTATTCAACGCTCAGCTAGAGGCAGATATGCGCTCAACGCTTTTTTTCTGCCGGAAATTATGGATGATACCTCTCTGATTAAAATTAATGTCAACCGACAGTATTTTTTTACCACGGAATTGAAAGGTGATCTTTTTGCGGCTTACGGCAAAGATCCACTGAACCTCACCATCGAGCACGTCAATTGTCATTCTCCTGCTGCCAGAGTCCCGATAATTCCTCGAGCCCAGGCAATCCTCGCAGCAGGTCATCCGTTTTGCAAAATATTATCCCCTCTTCCCGTCCCGAAAAGTAATAGGCATCAGGTTAAAACTTATATTAACAGTACTTTAGTGGTAGGCATTCGGAGTGGAACAGGGTGGGAGTTTCATTATAAGCCGGGGGCGAATTCTTTATTTCGCCTGTAGCTTTCCGATGTATTGAATAGCCGAGAAGGTATCATCCGGTTATAAGATTTAGGAGCACTATTTAGTAATTCATTCAGTCAAAAAACAAATCGGCCCATAAAGGGCCGACTGCTATTTTTATAACTAGACGAAAATATCCTGCTTAGTCTTTAGGCGCGCGAGACGCTCTTTTTCTTTCATTTTCGGTCAAGTGTTTCTTTCGAATACGAATGAAATTAGGTGTCACTTCTACCAGTTCATCGTCGTCGATAAATTCCAGGCTTTGCTCCAGTGTCATCACAATCGGTGGTGACAACTGAATATTTTCATCGGTTCCTGAGGCACGCACATTGGTTAACTGCTTTCCTTTAAGCGGGTTAACCGTCAAGTCATTGTCACGTGAGTGAATACCGATAACCATTCCTTCGTAGACTTCAACACCGTGACCGATAAATAGGCGGCCACGCTCCTGGAAGTTAAACAAGGCGTAACCCAGTGCTTTGCCCGTGCCATTAGAAATCATTACTCCATTATGACGCTGTGCCAGGGCACCCGGAATAGCAGGGCCATAAGCATCGAAAGTATGGTATATCAATCCTGTTCCAGAAGTTGCTGTCATAAATTCAGTTTGGAAGCCAATCAGTCCGCGTGACGGAATGTAAAAATCAATTCTGACACGGCCTTTTCCGTCAAGCTGCATATCACGCATTTCTGCTTTACGTTCACCCAGCTTTTCCATGATGGTGCCCTGATGCTCTTCTTCGATATCAACGGTCACATTTTCGTAAGGTTCCATCATCACGCCGTCAACTTCTTTCATGATAACTTCGGGACGAGACACCGCAAGTTCAAAGCCTTCACGACGCATGGTTTCGATCAACACTGAAAGGTGAAGTTCACCACGACCAGAGACTTTAAACTTATCAGCGTCGTCCAGCTGCTCTACGCGCAAAGCCACGTTGTGGATCAATTCTTTTTCCAATCTCTCCAAGATTTGACGAGAGGTCAGGAACTTGCCATCTTTACCAGCAAAAGGAGAAGTGTTGACCTGGAAAGTCATATTAACGGTCGGCTCATCCACAGTCAGTGCAGGGAGTGCTTCAACATGCTCAGGATCACAAAGAGTATCAGAAATCTTTGGTTCGCCAACGCCGGTTATAGCGATAATATCACCTGCACTTGCTTCTTCAACTTCGCTACGTTCCAGACCCATATAGCCAAGAACCTGACCAACCTTAACTTTTCTCAGCTTACCTTCAGCATCAATGCTGGTCAGTTGCTGGTTTTTACGGATTTTACCGCGGGTAACACGGCCAACACCGATTGCACCAACATAGCTTGAATAATCGAGAGATGTGATCTGCATTTGGGTCGGGCCATCAACCTCGACGTCAGGATGTGACACATGCTTAACAATCGCTTCAAACAATGGTGTCATGTCACCGTCTCGCGTGCTGTCATCTTCAGAAGCATAACCATTAAGTGCTGATGCATATATAATTGGGAAATCCAGCTGCTCATCTGTTGCGCCGAGTTGATCGAAGAGATCAAAAACCTGGTCAATAACCCAGTCTGGACGAGCACCGGGACGATCGATCTTGTTGACAACAACAACCGGCTTCAACCCCTGCGCAAATGCTTTTTGAGTTACAAATCGCGTTTGTGGCATAGGACCGTCAACGGCATCAACCAGAAGCAAAACAGAGTCAACCATAGACATGATTCGCTCTACCTCACCGCCAAAGTCAGCGTGTCCGGGAGTATCGACGATATTGATTCGGTAATCATTCCAACGAATGGCTGTATTTTTGGAAAGGATGGTAATACCACGCTCTTTCTCAAGATCGTTTGAATCCATTACCCTTTCTGTTGGCTCAGCGCGCTGGTCGAGAGTTCCCGACTGCTGCAATAACTTGTCTACCAAGGTTGTTTTACCATGGTCTACGTGCGCGATAATCGCGATATTTCTTAAATTTTCAATCACTTAAATCAAAGCCTCGGGAACTTGAATAATCCGGCAGTTTGCGCCAGCGAAAAATAGGTCGCGTATTCTACGCTGATTTGAGCTTTTAAGCACCGTTTTTGCTGCTTTTTTCGTCAAAATACCATAGATAAGGTCGATATAACCCTTACTTATCGGACAACTTGAGCAATTATATTTATTATAGGGTATATAAAATAATCCAATTTGCTGATTATCATGAAACTAGACCTTGATTCGATTCGTGTATTAAAAACCATTGTAGAACGTGGAAGCTTTGCCGCGGCAGCAAAAGCTCTGCATCGTGCGCAATCAGCGATAAGCTACCAAATAAAGAAGCTGGAAGAAGCGCTGGATCTTGATATCTTCGATCGCAGTGAATACCGGGCGGTACTGACCGCTGAGGGCCAGATGATTCTTGATGAAGGAGTAAAGCTTCTCAACCAGGCAGAACATATTGAAGAGTTGGCGCAACAGCTCAACCAGGAGTGGGAGCCCAGCTTTGAAGTGGTCATTGACGGGATACTGGAAATTCCTCCGATCATGTCGGCAATGAAAACCTTGCTGCAAGAGGATATTCCAACCCGAATATCTCTTACCATGGAGTATCTTGGCGGCGTACAGTACCGCTTTGACAAGAACCAGGCAGATCTCATGCTGGTTAAAGAATTCCAGAACTCAACCCAGCTCCTATCGCAACCCTTGCCAGAGGTAGAGTGTTTGCTTTGTGTCAGCGCAGAGCACCCTTTGGCAAGTGTGGACGAAGTCAGTATTACAGAGCTGCAGAAATATGTTGAACTTAGCGTGCACGACTCCAGTGAGCAAGAACACTACGATGTCGAGCATATGCACTTCGGCGGTGAAACCATGTTTTTCCTGAGTGATTTTAAAAGCAAAAAACAGGCTTTACTACAAGGAATAGGTTTCGGCTGGATGCCATACTATCTGGTCAAAAATGAGCTGGATCAGGGTAGTTTAAGAGAAGTGAATTACCAGCACGGTTCGCGATTTACCTTTACCCCGCACCTGGTGTGGCGTGCCGAAAAAGCTCTGGGCAAAACGGCACAACGATTTATCGAATTACTTACTGACGAGCTTGGATTACCGACTCACCATTCGATAGGTTAATCGAGGTTAACTCACTTTTTGACGGCAAAAACAGGTTTTGACTTTAACGTAAAAGGTGCCTGTATCAACAAGCACCTTTCATCATATGGCCGTGCCTAGTTAATAGTTGCCAGCTCCCTTTTCCATCCTAGCTTCTTTTCGAGCGAAGCGATCATCATGCCAGCGACATCTTTACCTGTCGCTGTTTCAATTCCTTCAAGGCCTGGAGAAGAGTTGACTTCGAGCAGCAGCGGACCGTGAGTCGAACGAATAATATCGACCCCGGCAATTTTTAACCCGAGAGTTTTCGCTGCCAATACCGCCAGCTTTCGCTCCTCAGGCGTTATCTTAACAATTGCTGCGGTTCCTCCCTGGTGGATATTGGCTCTAAACTCGCCTGGCGCTGCAGTTCTTTCGATAGAAGCAACAACTTTTCCGTCAATAACAAAACAGCGCAGGTCCTTGCCATTAGCCTCTTTGATAAATTCCTGCACAAGCAAATTCGCTTTCAATGCTTTAAAAGCATTGATCACACTTTCACTTGCCTTTCGGGTTTCAGCCAGAACAACTCCCCTTCCCTGAGTACCTTCCAGCAGCTTGACGATCAAAGGGGCGCCTCCAACCATATCAATCAAATCACTGGTATCGATAGGCGAATTGGCGAATCCAGTCGTTGGAATATTGATACCGCTTTTAAGCATCAACTGTAAAGAAAACAACTTGTCTCTCGATTGAGAAATCGCCTCAGAGTTATTACAGGTATAAACTCCCATACTTTCAAATTGACGAGTCAGGGCGCAACCATAAAAGGTCAAGCTGGGTCTAATACGGGTAATTACAGCGTCCAGTTTATCAAGCACACGTCCGCCCCGGTAATGCACTTCCGGCGAAACGGCATCAAGTTTCATGTAGCACTGCTTGATATTAAAAAATTCTACCGTGTGACCACGCTGTTCTGCAGCTTCAACAATTCTTTTATTGCTGTAAAGATCAGGGTTGCTCGCCAATATTCCAATCTTCAAACCACCATCAACCGGTGCCGCGATTTTTGGATAGTGCTCTTTCAACTGACTGTGACTAATCGCTCCCAGACAAAAGCTGGCAGAAGGATCCACTAACATTCGGCCTTTCATTGCTTCACGACCAAGCAGCATGCGATATCCCATTGAATCCCGGTTGGTCAGGGTTAACTCGACCGGCCAGCTCTGCTCGCCGCAGGTCAACTTAGTCCTTATAACATAACGTCTTTCCGACTCACCGCTTGAGCTCTTGACTCTGCGCTTGTCGATAACCTCAGCTTCGCAACGAATCACAGGCTGGCGACTCTGCTGGATGGGATGAATCTCAAAGCTAACCCAAAGTTCCGCATCTTTTTTGAAGGTGTGAATATTGAAAGCATGCAAAGAAGATGTCTTTGCTCCTGAGTCTACTCTTGCTTTGATTGCGGGTATCCCCAGCTCAGGAAAACCACACCACTCTTCACTCCCGACGATTATTTTTTTACTGTCTGTCATATTATTTAAAGGTTCTCTAATTTAGATGAATTAAGTTCACTCTTATTGGTAAACTAACCTGAACAAAGTATAGATGTTAGCAGATTTTTTCCTATTTAAACGACATCATTCTAACAGGGGTATGACCTTTACCCAAATCTGGGTATGATGGAGCTAAAATGATTTCTCAAACAGAATAAATAATGAGCATCAATCTCTCCATAACACAAATTTTAACCTACCCGGTAAAATCGATTGCAGGTATTCATCACGTCAGTGCCCGGGTCACACCATTTGGTCTGGAAGGCGACAGAATGAAAATGCTGGTCGACAAAAATGGCCTGTTTATCAGTCAGCGGAAGTATCCCCAGCTCGCTTTAATATCAATACAAACCGAAGGTGATGACTTGGTGCTAAATGCTCCGGGCATGTCAGAAATCAAAATCAAGGAAGCGCCTGTAAACAGAAACAGTTGTATATTTGTTGAAGTTTGGGGTGACAAATGTCGAGGAATTGAAACTAGTCCAGAAGCATCCTTGTGGTTTTCTGAATATCTGAAAACAGAAATCAGGTTAGTAAGTTATGATCAGTCATTTTTGCGACCAACTGATCCTGATTACTCCCAGGCAGGCGATGTAGTCAGCTTTGCCGACGGCTTTCCGCTACTACTGACTACCGAAGGTTCATTAGCGGATCTGAATTCACGTCTTGATACCCCTGTAGAAATGCGCAACTTTCGCCCCAATATCGTCGTCAAGGGGTGTCACGCTTTTGCAGAAGATGAATGGAAAAAACTTCGTGTTGGTGAAATCATCTTCGACCTGGTTAAACCCTGCAGCCGCTGTA
Organism: Aliikangiella sp. G2MR2-5; assembly: GCF_015687155.1. Lineage (GTDB taxonomy): Bacteria > Pseudomonadota > Gammaproteobacteria > Enterobacterales > Kangiellaceae > Aliikangiella. The sequence continues at coordinate 154,233 of NZ_JADPQF010000002.1, forward strand.
TTTTAACGACAGTCGATCCTGATACCGGTAAGAAAAGTAGTATCGGTGAACCGTTAAAAACACTGGCTTCTTACCGAAGAGGCCCCGGAGGAGTGTACTTTGGTATGAATTTAATCCCAAGAACTCAAGGTACTATTAACCTGACAGATGGGGTCGAAATCATCAATTGAAATCATTAGAGCAGAGTGGAAAACGACACATACTTTTTTACTTCTAGTAATCGTTTTACATCAGGTTTCCAACTCGAGATTCAAAGAAGGCGCTTGGTTGAAGACAGTTAATGAAAATTAACGGTTTAAAGCCTTCAACCAGGTGGGCCCAGAAAAACCAGAAATACTCCGAGCACCGCAATCCCGCTACCCAGCCACGCTTTTGTTGAAGTGGCCTGCCCTTGCAACTTACCCAAAATCAGGGAAATTATCACCGAACTGGCAAACAGGCTTTGTACAATTGCAGCCTGTGCATTTGCGAAAGCATACATCTGCAGGGTCATAGCGATGAAAGTTCCAATAAAGGTTGCCAGCAAAAGCCATCGCCAAATTTGGGTTTGGGTTTGAGCTTGGGACGAACCTTGCGTTTGAACCTGAGGCAGCCAGCGCTGACGGGAGAAACAGAGTACCGGTAAAATAAAAATTAAGCCGCCACTCAATCGAATAAGACTGGCGCTGATCACATCGACAGATTCAGAAACCAGCATGTCACGCCCGATAACAGCACCAACCGCCTGACACAGTGCAGCCAGCGCAGCAAAGCCCAGACCACCCGGATTAAAGTCGATAGCCCGCTTCCTGCCTTTCTTTGCGCGAACAACAATATCAACACCAAACAGGATAATAGCAATAGCAAGCCACTGAACAACAGAAAGCCATTCATTGATCCAAAACATCGCCAACAGTGCGGTAAAAACCGGCGCAAGGGTCTCAGCCAGAAGTAATGTTGCTCTTTCTCCCATTCGGTTGAGGGCAGAGAAAAAAGCGGTATCTCCAATTCCAATACCAATAAAACCACTGAGCAACAGCCAGAGTATTGTAGAGATTTGTGGCAGTCTAGTTGCGTTAAAAACTAGCAAAAGAGTCAGCCCGCCTATGGACAGGACGCCTTTCCAAAGATTGAGACTAAGAGGATTAAAAGCACCACCAAGTTTACGGAAATAGATAACCGATACCGCCCAACATAGCGCGGTAGCCAAAGCAGCAACTTCACCGTTATAACTCATTGATTTTAAAGCCTGAAAAGTTAAAAGGAGAGAGCAAACGGGCTAATATACTGAGGTAATCCGATATCGGCAATAATAAATCACTTGAATTTACCTACCCAAAAGATATCATTGCACACAATAATATTTAATTTATTCAGTAGAAAAAGTGGTGGATGGTCTTGTCTCGATTGAAATATTTGTCTCGAATTAAACGGTTATCTCGTATAAAACAGTTTATACGTCTAAATATATTAGTGGTCAGCGCTCTCGTTCTGGCTGGCTGCATCTATAAAAGGGCTCCTCTGGAAACTATCTTGTCAGAACCTCAGGCAGGCTGGAGCAAAACCTTTGAGCACGGTAATAGTGAAAGAATTAATGAACTACTCGCTGTTCTGCAATCAAATTTGAACGGTCAGCAAAAGCTTGCAAATGTTAGCTCTCTGCTTTACTACCTCCGAAGCTTTTATTATTTTGCCGACAATCCAGAGCTTACCGAGCAACAAACCGGACAGCTCCACAGCCTATTGCTCCAGCTAACGGATAATGCAGAGTTCTTTTCAACAAATGAAAGCGCCTTGCGCCTTCAGGAAAACTATCTTGTCAGCATTTATCTATTTTTCAGTGATAAAAAATATCACCCCATGATTTCGCAACATCGCAATAATATAGCCCGAATACTGCGCCAATTGACCAAAACAGAGACGACCCAACTGACAACCCAGGCAGAATATACTTTATGGGAAACTTTACGCAGCATTGCGTTCCTGTCCTACGAAGCTCGACGAAGTCAGTCAATGAAAGAGGCTCTGTTGAAAGAAGATTCTTTGGTGAATGCACTGACCGAGCTTCTGGAGATACAGTCCAGGAAGGACTGGGTTCTTCAACACACGCTTTGGTCTGCAGGCTACCTTCACAGAATCAGCAGTAAAGAGTCACAGGAGAAACTGGATTCTGCGGTACAGAAATTCCTCTCCACAGCAGACTTCCTTTCAGAGCAAGATAAGTCTTTTTATTTTTCCCGCCGCTACCTGGTAAACTCGTTCCGAGTTCAGGATGACTGTCAGGAGTCATTTTCAGAGTTCTGTAGCATTCCCAAAATAGACACCGCTTTGCCAATAAAACACGAATGTTCCCCATCGCTCTTTATCCGGGCCAACCAGATGAGTGGCGAAGAACTCAGTCTCACCTGTCAAAAATTGACATCTCAAGAGGATAGCTTTCATCAACTATTGGCCACAGACAGGCTCCCGGCCGACGATGATTTTAATGACTCCTTACGAGTAGTAATATTTGATAACTACAGCCAGTACAACGAATATGGTGCCCTCACCTTCAATATCCATACTGATAATGGTGGAATGTATATCGAAGGAAATCCTTGGGAAAAAAATAATCAGGCAACGTTTTTCTCCTTCGAGATGTTCTGGGAGCGCCCCGATTTTGGTGTCTGGAATTTAAATCACGAATATGTCCACTATCTGGATGGTCGATTTGTTAAATACGGCGCATTCGGCCACTTCCCTGAAAAACTGGTGTGGTGGTCAGAAGGTCTGGCGGAATATATTTCCAAAGGGAAGGACAACCCTCGTGCATTAAAGCTACTCAGCGAAACTCCGCAAGCCGAGTGGCCGACACTAGAGACAGAGTTTGCGACAACCTACCAGGATGGACTCGACAGGACCTATCGCTGGTCTTATCTTGTGATTCGATTCCTTGCAGAAAATGACATTTCCAACTTCAGAAGTCTCGCTCTCGCGTTAAAGAATAATGATTTTGAAAGCTATCTATCACTTCTGAATCAAATAGCGACCAGGCATCAGCAAGAATACTCCATGTGGCTACAAACGCTAAAAGCGGATTCGCATTCACAAAATGGAGAAGAAGAGAAGGTTGTCAGTGTAAAGCCCAGAAAACTTTATCGCTACCTGTATCGCGACTACTTAATGCCAAAGGGCTTTGAGCAATCCCCGCGCCATATGCATTTCCACTGATTCGTTCCCGTTGCGATCAGCAAAACAGGTCGCCAGGTTAATTTCTCTTTAAAGCGGAGTGACCTGGCGCAAAGCATAAAACTCTTCAAAGAACGATTTGCTCAGGATAGCGCCGGTCAATTATTCAGTTGATTTTAGCTATTGCCTATTTTTGCACCGGTCCTCCCTTCTGGTATAATCCCGCCTCTAAAAATAAACTGTCTCATAGCGACAGGTTTAATTGAGTTGTTCAAACACTCCTGACAAACGATTTTTAGACTATCCTTAACGATTAAAATTTACGTCTTAAAGAGGACAATTTGATATGAGTTCTGCTGATAACAGACTAGCCGATAAGGTATTAGCCGTTAATAACGACTTACCAATCCGTACCAATCAGCCAGTCCACAGTGGTAAAGTACGTTCGGTTTACTGGTTAACCGAAGAAGACAGCGCGCGTCTTATTAAAGAAAAAGGCTACGATGTCGCCCCCGATGCACCTCTGGCCATTATGGTCATCAGTGACCGGATTTCCGCTTTCGATTGTATCTGGCGCGGTGAAGGCGGTATGAATGGGGTTCCTGGAAAAGGGGCTGCACTAAATGCGATCTCAAACCACTGGTTCAAATTGTTCCGGGAAAATGGACTGGCGGACAGTCATATTCTGGATATTCCACATCCGTTTGTATGGATTGTGCAAAAGGCAAAACCAGTGATGATCGAAGCCATCGCACGCCAATATATCACCGGTTCAATGTGGCGAGCCTACGAAAAAGGTGAACGAGAGTTCTGTGGTATTGAAATCGCCGAGGGCCTGCAGAAAGATCAAAAACTTCCAGAGCTATTGATTACTCCCTCGACTAAAGGCATTTTAGAAGGGATTCCTGGAGTGCCAGCCCAGGATGATGTCAACATTACTCGTCAGAATATTGAAGAGAACTATCAAGCTTTCAACTTCCGTAGCAAAGAAGATATTGACCTCTATGAAAAGTTACTTAAAGAAGGCTTTGACATGATCAGCGATGAGCTTGCCAAGCTTGATCAGATTTTCGTTGATACCAAGTTTGAATTTGGCTACGTAACAGACAAGGCCGGAAACGAAAAACTTATCTACATGGATGAAGTCGGTACACCTGACTCATCAAGAATCTGGGATGGCCCTTCTCAACGTGAAGGAAAGATCGTTGAAAAATCGAAAGAGGCTTTCCGCCAGCAACTTCTCAATCACTTCCCTGATCCTGATATTCTCCTGAATAAAGACCGAATGGAAGAACGTGCGGCTTTAGCACGAGACAATGAACTTCCTGAGTCGGTGTTGATGGCTGTATCTGAGACCTACACTTCGATAGCCGAAAAAATTACCGGGGAAAAGATAGTACTATCTGAAAATCCAAAAGCAGAAATTATTGAAATTCTGAAAAATGAATATGGACTGGTTGATTAATTAACAGCTAGTTTCAATCAATAAAAGGGCGCTTTTTGCGCCCTTTTTAATGTCCGCAAATAGCATAACAATTTATCGTAAAATGCAATACATCCCCTCTTCTGCATTCGAATGCAAAATGAAAAAAAATCATTAATACGCTAAAATAATCGATAATAAGTTTCATGCTAACTAAAGAGAGCCTCAATGTCCCAGCCAGAACCTGTCGAACTTTGTGATATCGGATTTATCGGACTTGGCGTTATGGGGAAAAACCTCGCACTTAACCTGGCCGACAATGGTTATAGCATCGCAGCATTCGATTTAGACCATCACAAAATCGACGAGGCTATCGCGCAAGATAAAGCTGAATCAGGGGAACAACGGATTGTCGGTTGCAGCTCCTATACCGAACTATTGTCCAAACTATCCGAACCGCACTTGATTATTCTTTCTATTCCTGCTGGCGATATAGTCGATGACGTTTGCCACAAGCTTATCGACGCGGGAATTAAAGCAGATGATATTGTGGTTGATACCGGCAATAGCTTGTGGACCGATACTGTAAGAAGAGAAAAGGAATATAGAGGCAGATTTTATTTCTTCTCGACGGCCGTTTCTGGTGGAGAAGTTGGCGCGCGTTTTGGTCCGTCTCTAATGCCGTCAGGCGACCCCTACGCCTGGACTAGAATTGAGCCTGTCTGGAAAGCAATAGCAGCGAAAGTTGATCCTGTATCAGGGCGAGCAATTCAGCGATTTGAACCCGGAAACCCGGTAAAAGAAGGTGAACCTTGCGCTGCTTTTATCGGCCCGAGTGGTTCAGGCCACTTTGTAAAGATGGTCCACAATGGGATCGAGTATGCTGACATGCAACTTATCTGCGAGGCATATCATATTATGCGTGAAGCCCTGCAAATGTCACCTGAAGAGATCTCCGGCGTTTTTAGTGAATGGAATGAAGGGGTACTCGAAAGCTATCTGATAGAAATTTCTGCTGAAGTCCTTAGTAAAGTCGATGATGAAACTCAAAAACCATTAGTTGATTTGATTCTGGATAAAGCGGGTCAAAAAGGAACCGGTCTCTGGACAGCGGTATCCAGTCTGGAACTCGGCAGCCCGGCACCTACAATTGCTCAAGCAGTTTATGCTCGCTCTCTGTCTACCTTGAAAGAAGATCGCTTGAAAGCAGCCAAGCTGCTTCAGGGCCCTCAGTTTGAAGGTCACTTAATAGACAGTAGAGAGAGTGTCGTTCAATGCCTGCACGACGCGCTGTACTGTTCAAAAATTTGTGCCTACTCTCAGGGGTTCCAGTTGATGCAGCTCGCGGCCCAGGAGTATAAGTGGACCCTGAACTTTGCAAGTATTGCCAAAATTTGGAGAGCCGGATGCATTATTCGTGCGGCATTTCTGCAACCCATCGCTGACGCTTTCGAACGCGATGAACAACTCAGCAACCTGTTACTTGATCCATTTTTTGTTGAACAAATTAACGTTCACCAAACCAATTGGCGAAAAGCGATTGCTAATGCGACACTTGTTGGCGTTCCATGCGGAGCCTTTAGCAGCGCGCTGGCTTACTACGATTCTTTTCGCTGCCAAACGTTGCCTACTAACCTGCTACAGGGTCAAAGAGATTTTTTCGGTGCACATACTTTTGAACGTATCGACCAGCCTGCCGGACACAAATTTCATGTTCTTTGGAACCAGGAAGGCCGTCCAATAAAGCCCTGTTAATTTTTCTTTTTCATGATCGCCACTATTCTTAATCAAGAGTTTGTCAACCGGAATAGTGGTTATATCAAAGAGTCATATTCTTGTTGTTGACCTGCCTATAGCAAGCTTCTATTGTAGAGAGCCTGTTACTCCATTTGTTGTAACCAACAAGAGCCGGTATGTCTAATCAACTTGAACAACTGAAATCCATGACCATGGTGGTCGCTGACACAGGCGACTTTAATGCTATCGCCGATTTTGCCCCGCAGGATGCTACAACTAATCCGTCCCTGTTGTTAAAGGCCGCAGCTATTCCGGAGTATTCGGGCTTAATTGACAGAGCGATTGCATATGCCCAACAAAATGCCAGTCAGCCAGACTCTCAAGTTATCGAAGCCGGAGACTATCTAGCAGTCCTTATCGGCCAACAGTTACTTGAGCTAATCCCGGGGAGAGTCTCCACAGAAGTTGATGCTCGACTGTCCTTTGATACAGAAAAAACAATATTAAAGGCACACAAAATTATCGAGCTATACCAGTCTCTCGGTATCGATAAATCCAGAGTATTAATCAAAATAGCATCGACCTGGGAGGGAATTAAGGCGGCGGAAGTATTGGAAAAAGAGGGGATAAACTGCAACTTGACTTTACTGTTCAGTTTCGCTCAGGCGCGTGCTTGCGCTGAAGCAGGTGTTTTCTTAATTTCTCCTTTTGTCGGCAGAATTCTTGACTGGTATAAAAAGGCAACCGGAAAAGAAAGTATTCCAGCCAGTGAAGACCCGGGCGTAGCTTCAGTCACGCGAATTTATACCTACTACAAAGACTATGGCTATCCAACGGTGGTGATGGGTGCTAGCTTTAGAAATAAAGAAGAGATTATCGAGCTGGCAGGATGCGACCGGCTAACAATTAGTCCCGCCTTAATGGATGAGCTATGTAGGTGTCAGGAACCTGTTTTACGAAAATTAAAGCCTTCGGAATCAATCAAGCCGAAACCAGAGAAAATGACTGAGCAGGTGTTTCGTTGGGAATTTAATCAGGATGCGATGGCAACAGAGAAAACAGCTGAAGGTATCAGGTTATTTGCTGCCGATCAGGAAAGACTTGAATCTTTGCTCAGGACCAGGCTGGAGCAGCAATAACTGCCAACTCAAGGCCCCCACAACTTCTTTGACAATGAATATCAGGGTTTAGGCTACATCACCAAAAAATTCGTTCTGAATTTCCATTTCGATTTTTTTGGCTTCGATAAATACATTAATATCAAACATAGCTTCAGTCTTTGTAGCAAAAGGTCCAACGTACTTTTGCTCTCGAGTGCGATAAAAAAATTCGCCTTTCGAACGAACAATACGGCCGCTTCGACTAAATTCTTGAGATTGTTTATCTGTGCTTCTAGGTGAAAATGACATTTAACCGTCCCTGAATGCCTGAACTGGATATTATATTGAGCGCATTTTACCGATTGTTGAGTTTCTCGTCGCTAGTCAGATTCTGAATGTTTTGTGAGACATTTCTCACATTTTTCAAACCGGCTGCGTTTCAGCCAACAAAGAAAGATAGCTTTTAGTAACATCATCAGGTTGCTGACTTTCGGTAATAGCAGTGATCATAGCAACACTATTAACCCCGGTAGCAATAACCTCAGCCAATCTCTCACCATTGATCCCTCCAATAGCGACTACAGGATAATCAAGTGCGTTAACCCAATATGACAATCCTTCAACTCCATGCGGAGTCCAGGGCATTTTCTTGGTGTTAGTATGATACACAGGTCCACATGCAATATAGGAAGGTTTGTACTGAATAGCTCTGGCTACTTCGTAGTGACAATGGGAACTCACTCCTAACCTCAATCCGGCTTGCAAAATTTCATCGAGATTCGCAGTGTCGAGATCTTCCTGACCGAGGTGAACACCATAGGCGCCGTACTTGACTGCCAGCTGCCAGTAGTCATTGATAAACAAGCGACAATCATGAAAACGAGCAACCTCTACCGCGCGCTTTATTTCGTTTTCAAGCGCCGCACCGCGCAGATCTTTTACTCGCAGCTGAATGGTGGAAACCCCCAGAGGCAAGAGCCTTTCGATCCAGTCGGCACTATCAACGACAGGATAAAGTCCCAGATTTTTCTGCTCACCCGCCACCAGCAAACAGCCAGGAAAGCGCTCTTTGTTCACGGAGACATCGGCAGTTCCAGATAATACCGGCAAATGATGTCCCTTATTGGGGAAATGGCTAATATGTATCGGGCCTTTATGTTCACCGACTTTATAGCTGTCCGCGATCCCCTGATTGACAGCCATTTTTCCGATCACTACTGCATCAAATAGCGAATAGTCCATCGCCAGGCAGGCGGCTATGGTTGAAGACATGGCGCAACCCGTCCCGCGGGTGTTGCGGCTCATCTGCTTTTCACTGGTCAACCAGAAACACTTTTCATCACTGGCAAAATAATCCTGACACAGGTTGCCACTGACATCACCACCGGTAATCAATACATTTCTCGCACCGAGTAGCATTAGTGAATCTGCCGCCAGCTCGACCTCTTCGGGTGAGTTAACACCCAGATATGCCAGCTCAGCAGCTTCTTCACGATTTGGCGTAATTAAGGTCGCAACCGGCAACAAGGTGTCAACGTAAGCGGCTAAATCTTTTTGCGGGAAAAACTCAAAGCCGCTACTGCTTTTAAGTACCGGATCCAGTATCAGTTTCAGGTTGTTTTCCTGAATGAATTTGGCCACCAGCTTTACCTGTGCCATATTGGCGAGCAAACCAACCTTGACCCACTCGATATCCAGTTCTTTGACCGCCTCAAGCTGGGAGGAGAGATTTTCCTCGTCAACGGGATTAATCGCGATCACTTTATAGTTATTTTGCGCCGTAGTTGCCGTTATTGCGGTGCAAGCATGCATTCCCAACGCTGACAGCGTTCTGACGTCCTGCGCAATACCGGCCATACCAGCGGAGTCGCTGGCTGCGATCACTAAAATAGCTGGTCGATTTTTGTTCTGATGAAGCATATCTAACTACTTGATATTAAAATAATTTCCCGCAAATCCAAGGGAAGCACTTACTAACCCTGCAGACACGGTCACTGCTGTCGCCGCTACCGGGCGCCGCATTATAACTGCAAAGCGACAAGAAATCTCGGTAAAGGGGATAATTCTCAAAAATGAAGGTAGGTAAAATGAATTATTGGGCAGAAGCATACTTGCTCTAAAAACAAAACAGCATTCTCCATCGGACCAACGGATTGTCAGAAGAAGTTAAGACTGGCTCGCACTTATTTCGAATCCAGTCTCAATTGGATCCTATAGAAAAGGCCACTGCTGCAATAAAGTGAAACCTGGTCGAAGCAAGCAAACTGCTACGTGTCCGATTCCAATTCGTTGTGAGTTGCCATCTATATTAATTGTGCTAAAAAACGGTTATCGAAGTCCGGAATTAAAGGTTAAACCCTTCGATATATTGTTCTGCTATCTTATCGACAAACTGTATAGGTAAGGCACCTATAAGGTTAGTTAGGACCACAACTGACACGTGATCTTCTGGGTAGTGAATCATGGTAACAGCATTACCGCCACTGGCACTAATGGCGCGATGCTTTGGCCTATCAATAACCTGCCATCCCATTGCATAGCCATTTTCAAAATCATTGAACCCACCGGTTTTACCGTTATTTAAAGTAACAGGAGTCCAAAGCAGATTTAAATTACCAACTAACTTCCCTGACTCTAATGCGATCAGAAATTGTGCCAATTCACTCGCCGTAGAACTCATTCCTGCAGCTGTTCTCATTATATAAGGAAACTCACCATAAAAGTTTTTGTACTTATTTTCCCCTGCGAATAAATATTGTCGAGCCTGGTTTGGGACAACGTATTCCAGATAATCAAATCCCGCTTTGGCGGTCAAATCCATTCCTACGACGTTAAATTGCTTTTCGGTGATAAACTCAGGAAAGCCTTTTTCGACGTACTTGTCGATGATCTTTCCAATCACCACATAACCCGTCTGATTGTAAAAAAACTCCGTGTTGGGTTCAGATATGAAAGGAAGCTTCTGTACCTTTTCCCAGGAGGCATCTTGATCACCCAGTACAATAAGATCAACCAAACGACCACTTAATATTTTTGGTAGGCCTGAGGTATGAGCCATCAACTGCTTAATTTTTAGCGTTTTCCACTTTTCAGGTAAGTTAGGTAAATGTTTACCGATAGGATCATCTATAGAAAGCAGACCTTTTTCCACCAACTGTATCAGAGCAACACCGGTAAACGCCTTCGTCATTGAATTGATTGGGAACAAGGTATTGCTTTGCACTGCAATCTTGTCTTGTAAATTGGATTGACCATAATTGCCCGTTTTAATAATTTTCCCATTTTTGACGACCGCCAATTGTAGGCCTGGTATATTTCGTTCCGCCATCAGTTTGCCGATAAGTTCATCTGTCTGGTCTGCTTGTGACGATATTGAAAAGCTCAGCATGACTAAACAAAAAAGAGAGTGAATAATGTTCAGCAGCGAACACTTAATTTTGTACATCAGATTGTCCTTACTTCATTTTATAGATTTTCGATTTGAATCTAGCTTTATTGGAGACGTTTGAGAAAGATTTGTGAGAGCAACTTACTGTAGTTTAAATAAATTTCAGATAATGAATTAAAGTTCGCCCCCTGATTTAGGGCCGCTATCCTACACCACTTACTTCTAATTTCCTACAGTGTTATTAAAATTTCTGCTAGTGCATCAGAGAACTTTTTATTATCTTCGATGATTCTATTTCTTCATGTAGCGCCGCTTCCTGCATTAACTTTGGAGAGCAGCGTAAAATTTGTCCGACAGCGGCGCCTTGTATGCACTTAAAATGCACCGTCGTTAGCAGTTGCAATAATTGCTGTCATTAACAGCATTCCTTTTTTATCTGTGGGTTGTGACTTAGGCGTAATCAAAGCTTATGAATACAATCCTTTTTCACTATACAACACTGCACGCTTTACATATGTATTAGGCTCACGATTCAACTTGTAGTCTATCAATCCGACTTTTGAGCCGTTAACATCGACAATTGGCGCATCTAAGCCAGGAATGATGGTCTCTTTGTTTACATAGCTAGAGTCGACTTCTTGCTTTGCAAGATTAATTATAAAGCTCATTCCTTGGTCTATAGATTTCAGGATAGGATTATTGAAAGGCTCCTCAAACTAAAAAAATTCTTTTGAACAGCCTGTTAGAAATTCTCTATTGTAGGTCATACGTTGAAAGTACATGCCATGGTTCGCTGTTAATTTGCTCAATTAGATGTATGGTCGGAAATTCTAGCTCTAAATTTTCTGGCAAAATAAAAGTATTGGTAAGTGAATTACTACTTGCCTTATTATTCCTTGGGTGCGCTAATGTAACATGTGGAATCTGTCTTCTGATTTGTGTCGACTCGAGAATAAACTCTCTAATTTGAAGAAAGTCCCGCTCTCCCTCTATGCACTCCATCATGAGACCATGGCTACCAAAACGTTTGGCCTTGGCAAATCTGATTTTTAACGTTGGAAAATTAATTTGAGATAGACGTTTGTTAATGTGATTTAAGTCCTTCAACTCATCTTCTCTGCATAGAGTAATGTGAGCCGGGATTAATCTAAATTGAATGGGATCTACTAGTTTACGAACCGTCTCAATCTTTCCTATGTAATCACCTGAAGCATACATACTCAATTGTTTTCTAGAAGACTGCACAATATTCGCCATGGATTTCTAACGCCTTGCTAATTTGCGCCGCCAGGCGTCAAATTGAGCAACTTGCTACATTTATGCCTTAATGACATTGAAACTCCATCCAAACGTCAGCGAACTCCGCAGTCTTTAAATCATCTTTATGCACGTAGAAATAAAGCCTGCCTGCATCCCCCCACATAAACCCTAATTTGCTATCAACTTCTAGCAATAACTCCCAATCAGTAGCAGCCCCTTTTTCCATAATTGACGCAGCACCAGCCGCAATGCCATCATACTGAACTGGATTTGGATAGCCTCCAATTTGCAAGACTGCCTTCTCCGAAAGCCCCCATTTTAAGCCGCAATATGAATCCAATAACTCGTCATCATTATCAAATAATGAGAGAGAAGGAATTGTATCGATATTATCTAAATCAGGTAGAGAATCACCGCCACAAAATCCAATACCGTACTCGTCAAAGACCTGCGGTATCATTTTTGGTTTCAACAAACCAAATAAACGTTTTTTATATTCATACTCAGGCTCTTTAACTTCAAGGCACCCCATGTCATGGACATAAATCACCCTAACAAAATCTTTATGCATTTTTTTGTCAGTCCAGACACCATTTGAATAAAAGAACAACAAGAGACCAGTATCAGGTAAGTTGGTGCCTTCCAGGTCACTCAGGTTTAATTGCGCAACAAATTCCAAGGGAACCCCCTTGTATTTAGGCCAAGTAAAATCTTTATCTGCATGCGGTAGACCGCCCACTTTAGAACAACCAAGACCATTCGCACTTCCATTTACTACACCATACACACAAGGGCTAGAAAGCTCTTCTAATAGCTTAATATGGTTCTGTAGGCTGTTTTCTTTAACTAGATCTTTTAGCACTTAACCTCCAAGCAATGTAACGCCTCAATCAGCCGACGCGTCAGCGGTCGGCTGCATTGACTTGTTAGAAGCTAAGATTTCGTCAAGTTCGCCGGGATCACTAAGATACATTTTCACTAGCTCATGTGAATTGAGCCCTTTATTACTTAACCCAATATCTTCTCGAATGGCTTTATATAGATTATTTACGGCAGTAAAAATATTTCCATTCTTTCTGGATACTTCTTCAAATTCAAGCTGCCGCTTTATCACCAAAGGCGACCCCCATAAAAGCAATTCCGATTTAAACTCAACTAAATAATCAACCAACTCTTGATCGGTCATACCCTTCTTAGTTACGTTTTCGTTCTGTGCTGCCATCAATCCAGACACAGCATCAAGAAACTTTTTATATATTTCTACCTTTTTGGGCCTGTGTGACTCATCGATATCTCGTTGCTTTGATTGCTTTTGACTAATAATTACTGCTGCAATGCCTGCAAAAACCGTAGCCATTGCACCAATTAATGCTGCCAATACTTCCTTTTGGAGTTTTGAAAGCAGCGCAATACATTCCACAACAATCCAATATCCTCCATATACCAAAGCAGCAAGAATTATCAGACCAAGTAAAATACTTCCTATTTTCTTTGCAATTTCCATAAGCTCAACTCGTGGTGGCTTCTAACGTAGACAGCAGTTGCTAGTGTAAGCGGAGGCTTCGCCGGAGCTTGCGCTAGTCAATCTGCCTGCTGTTGTTACGCAATGCTTACCTATTTATCTTATATATTAATAACACCAATTGAAAGCAACCGATCTTCAAGTAGTTTCAGCAAATCTTGTCTATCGGTTTTCCTATTGTCGCGACGCAATAATCTATTCAACCAGCCCATCTCTGTTGCAACCCATAGATTCCACTCGATCTGATCAAGAGGAAATTTCGTAGCTATGTCTTCAGATAATCCATTTTCAGGATAGTTAAAATCACTTAAACCCTGACAACCAACCCACAACCAATAGGGCTTACGATGTATCATCAAACAATAACCAAAATCTTCAGCAATGGTTTCAGTCACTTCAAAGCGAGTACCCAACAGCTGCTCCTTTACCCACTTGCACAGCGACTTGCCGAGTATCCCAGGATTAACCTCGTCGTCCTCATAAGGATAAACTTCAAAATATGTAGTTGAAAATCTCATGCCTATCCTATGCGTAACAGCTTATTATCTTCAGTAAATCACGATAATACGGAATTTTTTTTATCAGCAAAAGAGCTTTTTTTCTGGTAGCAGGGAGTTAGACGTGAAAGTTAAAGTAAAGTCTCGTTATTATCGTGATTTACTGACGATAAATACACATCTCAATAATAGAAATTATTTTAAAATCATATAGATAGAAAGATAGTGAAGCGTGGTAAGAACATTATCACCGGGAAAGTGGCCGCTATATTTAGGAGGTATTCTTTAATTTTGGGATTTAGTTGAACTTCCACTTCAAGCTACCTGGACACATATCCCATGCAACCAGGAAATGTCCGCGTAATGACTCTATTCCTCCCGCTCACTATCTTCCAGATCTATTTAAAGCTAATGTCAGTTTAATTCTGAACCAATACTCATTATCCGATAAGGTGAGTGTTCAAAGTTCGATTTTTCATACGCATCAATGGCAGCTGTATTATTTTCGTGAACATAAAGTCGTAACTCCAGACCACCCTGCTTTTTCATTTCTCCTTTCACCGCATCAAGCAATAAAGACATTCGGCCTTTTCCCCTTTGTGAGGGCGACAAGTACATGCTCTGAATCCACCAATAATAACCAGCGTTCCAGTCGCTCCATTCCTTGATGGCTGAAACACTACCGACCGGATTATCGTCTTCATCGACTAAAACCCAGTAGGTTGCAATTGAAGGATCTTCCAGTGCGACAAGAATTCCTTTTTCCAAAGTTGCCGGAACTTTGATGCTGCCCTCAGCTTCTCTGGCTTCTTCGGCGGTAAACTCCACCAGACAGGATAAATCATTGAGTGTAGCTCTACGAACTTTCACTGGCCCTCCATTGCAAATTAATTGTTAGTTTAAGAAATGCCTCGTCAATTTTTTACAGTTCCATAACCACTAATTTTTAGGCGCCTTTGCCAACAGTCGATCCAGCTGATCGGCAAAGGCTTTGACATCACTTTTGGTCATTGCTGGAGGTCCACCGGAATTAACGCCACTGGCGCGCATGGTTTCCATAAAATCACGCATATTAAGACGAGGGCCGATATTGTCTTTGGTTAAACGCTCTCCGCGCGGACTTAACACCAGCCCTTCTTTTTCAATGACTTCAGCTGCAAGCGGCAAATCACTGGTGATAATCAAATCTCCCGCTTCGGTTCTTTTAACTATTTCGTTGTCCGCGACGTCAAAACCGGAAGGTACCTGCATCATGCGAATATTTTTTGATTGCGGCACACGAATATGCTGGTTAGCGATCAGCGTCAGCAGAATGCCTGTACGGTTAGCCGCCCGAAACAAAACTTCCTTAATGGCTCCAGGACAAGCATCTGCATCGACCCATATATTCATATATTAATACTCTTTAAACGACAGTCCGGAACGAGTATACCATTCTAATTGATAACCGCATTTAAAATTAATTTTCAAATCGTGCGCTACTGTCTGGAACTGGCAGAAATACTCACCAACAACCACTTTCCTGTGGATTTCGACCACACTTGAGTACCGCCACCGGCATCAACATATTGCTCACCATTCTTTAGCCTGAGACTTTGCTGGTATTCATTGACGAGTATTACTGTATTCTGATCGATAACCGAAACTTTGACGTTGGTAAACTCAATCGAGTCAACTTTTTCTACCATATTAAAGCCCGGCTCAATCAAAGCCTTTAGATCATCGACAGAATTCCAGTTCGAACCATCGGCGTTTAAACCGATAAATTTTTCAGCGTCAATCAGATCGAAATATTTTTTTGACTCCAGCGCTTTTGAAGCGCTAACCAGTGCATCAAATGACTGGCGAACTTCTCTTTCAATTTGTTTTTGAAGTTCGACTGAAAGCCGGCCTGTCGCGCTGATACATCCGCCCAGCAGTCCGAGTAGACAGACCATTGCGAAAATTTTTCCTAACTTGTTAATGGTAAACTCCTGTTAAATTACTGAAATCAACTTCTGAGTTGATAGTATTTATTTTTATAAATCCGACTGATAGCGCTCAACCATTTGTGCCTGAGTTTCCGGCTCTTCATAGATAGATAGTTGATCATTGAGCATTCTTCCCATGGTGGGCAGCTCGGTTCTTACTATCTGGCTGTCACTGTGCCATAGTTTTGAACGCATCAAGGCTTTGGCACAATGCAGGAAGACTTCTGTGATACTGATTTTAATGCAGGATTTTGGCGGATTTTTCCAGCCCGAAAATAATGCCAAATGCTCTTTAGAAATTGAAAGACAAGCATCACCATTAACTCTTAAAGTTTCATCAACACCGGGGATCATAAATAAACAGCCAACATTGCCAGTTTCAACGATATTAACCAGACTATCCAGGCGATTATTACCTTTTGAGTCAGGAATAAGTAACGTCTGTTCATCTAGCACTTTGACAAAACCTTGCTCCCCTCCTCGCGGAGAACAATCGAGCCTTCCTTGTTTATCGGATGTGGAAATAAGAACGAAGGGTGAGAGTGAAATAAATTGAATGCTATGCTTTTCCAGCCTTGCCAATTGTTTATCTTTC
The DNA here is from genome assembly GCF_015687155.1 of Aliikangiella sp. G2MR2-5. Lineage (GTDB taxonomy): Bacteria > Pseudomonadota > Gammaproteobacteria > Enterobacterales > Kangiellaceae > Aliikangiella. Next base: position 170,872 of record NZ_JADPQF010000002.1, read on the forward strand.
GCTCTACCTTTTGGAAAGCCATAAAGCGCTCGTAATTCTTCTTCTGATGTAATCTGCATAGTTTTCTATATTTTTGTCGAACGTGAAATTGGGCTAAATGCCGGTGATTAATATCAGTGATTGACGCCGAAAGACTAACACAAAAAACAACGCAGAGGCACTGCAAGCAATGCAATGCATTGCATTGCATTGCATTGCAAAAAAGTGTGTCGTCATTTTTGCTTCTCGACACTAAAACCTTCAATAAGTTAACTCTTAATTGACTATTTTAATTTGTTAAAAATATCGATCGGCAATGGAAAAACAATGGTTGAGCTCTTATCTCCGGCAATATTCGACAGAGTACTCAAATACCTTAGCTGGATAGCTTCCGGCTGCTCGGCCAGTTTCTTAGCCGCTTGTAATAATTTCTCAGATGCCTGTAACTCACCTTCCGCATGGATCACTTTGGCCCGTCTCTCCCGCTCAGCTTCCGCCTGTTTGGCGATAGCGCGGATCATGGATTCGTCCAGATCAATATGCTTGATTTCCACGTTTGAGACTTTGATTCCCCATCCGTCAGTCTGCTTGTCGAGAATATCCTGAATATCAGCGTTAAGCTTCTCCCGAGATGCTAACATTTCATCAAGCTCGTGCTGGCCTAATACCGAACGCAATGTTGTTTGTGCCAGCTGACTGGTGGCTTCAAGATAGTTTTCAACGTTAATTATTGCCCGCTGAGAATCGAGTACGCGAAAATAAATAACCGCATTCACTTTTACCGAAACATTGTCGCGAGAAATTACATCCTGGGTTGGAACATCCATCACTACCGTACGCAGATCGACCCTGACCATTTGTTGGATAAAAGGAATGACAATAATTAATCCAGGACCCTTTACCTTGTAAAAACGCCCCAGCATAAAAATCACGCCGCGCTCGTATTCTCGTAGTACTCTAAAAATACTGAACAAAACTGATATGGCGATAATACCAAAAAAAAGACCGATTTGAGGGAACATCCTAATCCTCCACTTTAACTTTAAGGGTGAGTCCGTCAACCGAAGTCACAGTAACGGATTGTGATTGATGAATTGGTGTATCACTTTGTGCTTGCCAGACTTCACCACGAATCATGACTCGTCCCCGCCCTTCAAAATCTTCCAAAGCAACGGCTGAATGATTAACCAGTTCCGCTTTACCACTGACCGCTGGACTCCGCCTGGACTTGATTATCATGGAAAACAGAAAAATCAGAATTAAAGCGCTTGCAAGTGTCGTAGTGATGATTAGTGCGGGGGCAATCTGATAACCAGGCAAAGAAGAATCCATCAACATAAAAGAACCGATTGCGAACGCTGCAATACCCCCGAGCCCGAGAATACCGAAGCTGGGCGCTAACGCTTCTGCCAGCATCAGGGTCACTCCCAACAAAAGTAGCCCGAGTCCGGCGTAATTAATCGGCAAAAGGTTGAGCGCATAGAGGCCAACCAAAAGACAGATGGCGCCGATTGTACCCGGTAGCAAACTCCCCGGATTCAAAAACTCAAACATCAATCCGTAGACACCGGCGAGAAGCAACAGATAAGCCACCGCCGGATCGGTAATTAACATCAGCAGTTCTGTTCGCCAGTCAGTTTCCAGACGGATTAATTCGAGCGCTTTCATATCCAGCGTGACTTTGGCTTTATTTACTAAAACTTCCCTGCCATCGAGTTTTTCAAATAGTTGCTCCAGGTCATAGGCGATGACGTCGATTACACTCTTCTCGAGCGCTTCGCTAGCCGACAAATTAGCCGCACTTTCGACCGCCTGTTCCGCCCATTCGATATTACGACCACGTAGCTGAGCCAAGCTACGAATGTATGCCTTAGCATCGTTCACCACTTTACGTTGCATTGCAGTCTGATCATTCGCCGGTTCAGGCTCACTATCAGTGGCTTCCGGATCAGTCGGCTTCTTGTTCGGCTTGCCCGGCTCTATCATGCCAATAGAAACCGGTGTTGCTGAGCCAAGATTGGTCGCATCGGCCATTGCCGCGATATGACTAGCGTAAACCAGATAGGTACCCGCACTAGCCGCACGCGCTCCTTTAGGGGACACATAAACAGCTATGGGCACTTTTGAGTCGAGGATTGCCTGGATCATATGGCGCATGGACTTATCAAGACCACCAGGCGTATTGAGTTCCAGCACCAAGAGCTTGGCATCAATGGCTTCAGCCTCGTCGATGGCTCGGATAAAATAATCGGCACTGGCCGGTCCAATGGCACCGTCTATTTTTGCCAGAATGACTGATTTTCCAGCGGAGACCACAAAAGTAGAAAACAACAGAAGAGCCACACCTATCAGCAGCGTAATCGATACTGCTTGTTTCAAGTGGCGACGCATTGAAATACCTGGAGAGAGTCTATCGACTTTATAATTGAGTATAGTAGAGAATTCAGCTATTTACTTTAGAATCTGCTGAATGAAATCAATCAAAGTAATCGGTTGTGCACGACTTTTTTCATTGAAACACTACTTTCAAAAAAACTCGGTTCCCAGTAAGTAAAAAAGTTTGTCGGATTTATTGAGCACACTCTAATTCTGATGCCAAAAAGGCGTACCAATAGTCGGCGTGCTCGGCTGCGCCATATCCCTCTCCGGCATAAGGCCGGACTCAAATGCCAACCTGCCAGCAGCCATCGCATGCTTAAACGCAGTCGCCATTTTCTCCGGATCATTGGCCTGTGCAATGGCGGTATTCAATAGCACTCCGTCGTAACCTAACTGCATAGCTTCAACCGCATGAGACGGAGCTCCAATTCCTGCATCCACAATAAGCGTAACGTTTTTCAATCTTTCGCGAATCGTTTTTAACGCGTAAGGATTAATCAAACCTTTCCCCGTCCCGATAGGCGCTCCCCACGGCATAAGAATGCGACATCCAGCTTCCACCAGCTTTTCGCACAAAACCAGATCATCAGTGCAATAGGGAAAAACTTCAAAGCCTTGAGAAATCAACTCTTTAGTTGCCTCCAGCAAGGCGAAAGGATCCGGTTGCAAATTGTAGTCATCACCAATTACTTCCAGTTTGATCCAGTTGGTATTAAAGAGTTCTCGCGCCATCTGTGCGGTAGTAACTGCCTCTTTAACGGAATGACAGCCCGCAGTATTTGGCAACAGATTTAAGTTAAGTGACTGAATCATTTGCCAGAAGTCCTGACCACCGGAAGCCATCGGGTTTTGTCTTCTAAGCGAAACAGTTACCACCTGAGAACCGGAAGCTTTTATCGATTCCAGCATGATTTCAGGAGATGGATAAAGCGCAGTACCAATTAACAGTCGGCTTTCGATTTCTTTATCTGCAAGTTGCCACATGGTTTGTTTTCTCATTAACTCGCTCAGTTCGGCGAAAATTACTGGATAAAATTACTGGATAAAATTTCTGGATAAGGTTTCTGGATAAAATTTCAAATAAGCTTTTTAAACTTAACCACCCTGCATTGGCGAAACCAGCTCAATCCGGTCACCTTCTTTTAGCAAAGTATTCTGATACTCGGCTTTTGGAACAAATGTTTCATTGAGCGCTACTGCAAAACTGCTTTGCGCATTTTGACGGGCAGATAAAAACTCGGCCAGATTGCTCTCGACGACATCGGTAATTTGGCCGTTAACAATAACTTGCGGCATCAGACAAAATTCTCCTGAAAACTTTCAAATTGAAATAATGATTCAAAAGCAGACTTTGCATCATCGCCCTGATCAATATAGCGACAAACCTCTTCGGCGATGGCGGGCGCTAAAAGAAAGCCGTGACGATAGAGTCCGTTGATTTGTAACACACCATTACTTTTCCTGACTTGTGGCAAATTATTGGAGAGCGCCGGCCGACAGTTGGTTTTGCTTTCCACAATTCTCGCTTCGGAAAAGCCGGGATGAAGACTATAAGCAGCCGTCAGTAATTCCAATGCCGAACGAACAGTGAGCGGCCCCATATCGTCACTTTCAATTTGTGTTGCCCCAATTGTATAAAGATTATCACGACCTTTGGGCACCAGATACAAACGATAACGCGGGTGCATTAGTCTCACCAGACGAGAAATATTGACATCTGGCGCCTCCAGTAGAAGTAGTTCGCCACGCACACCTCTTAGGCCTTTAACCGTTTCGCGCGCACCTAATCCGCGACAATCGATAACGCGATCAAATTCGAGCCTTTGCCTGCCAAACTGAACAAAGTTTTCACCCAGTTGCTCGATGGCTTTATGCGCATACCAGGAGGCGCCTTCTTCCAACAATCGCTCAGCCAGTGTTTTCATAACACACTTGGTACAGAGCCAGGCTTCCTGTGGCAACCAGGTCGCCTCATGAAAGCGGGACGCGACTTCCGGTTCCAGTTCAAAAAGCTCGTCATGACTAATTTGCCGAGGGCGTTCCATCTCTTCAACTAGTCGAACCTTAACCTGTTCATCCTGCGCCAGTTTATAGTTGAGCTGCTGGTTAAAGCGAAGCAAGTCGGCTTTATCTTGCGCATGGCTAATAACCAGGCTGCCCTTTTGATAAAAACCGACCTCGGCGTTAAACATTTTGAGCCACTCGGGCCAAAGCTGAAGCGAGCGCATTCCCATTTGAAAAATGAGTAACTCAGCCGACTCGATTTCAGCAAATGGCGTTAGCATACCTGCTGCAGTATAAGCCGCAGCATTCCCCTGCTCGATTGGATCTTTATCGAACAGGGTAACCTTATGACCACTTTGCATTAACCGCCAGGCGAGCAGACGCCCCATAATACCGGCGCCAACGATACCAATGTTTTGCTGATTAGATACCAGAATATGCGACATCAAATATTGACCGACTAGTCTTTTTGTTCGACGTAGATTTCGCCGCCCTGACTTTTAAATTCAGCCGACTTTTGCTGCATACCCTGTTCGATTCTTTTCTGTTCATCAGAATAATCTCTGACTTCCTGAGAAATTTTCATGGAGCAGAATTTTGGGCCGCACATGGAGCAAAAATGAGCCACCTTGGCAGAATCCTTCGGCAGGGTTTCATCATGAAATTCACGCGCGCGGTCAGGGTCCAGTCCCAGGTTAAACTGATCTTCCCAGCGGAATTCAAAACGCGCTTTGGATAACATATCGTCACGATAACGCGCACCCGGATGACCTTTTGCCACATCGGCAGCATGCGCTGCGATTTTGTAAGTAATGATGCCTTCTTTTACATCATCACGGTTTGGCAAACCCAAATGTTCTTTCGGCGTGACGTAACACAGCATGGCGCAACCGAACCAGCCGATCATGGCGGCGCCAATCCCGGAAGTAAAATGATCGTAACCCGGCGCAATGTCGGTAGTCAGCGGCCCAAGCGTATAAAATGGCGCTTCATGGCAATGCTCGAGTTGCTTGTCCATGTTCTCTTTGATCATGTGCATTGGCACATGACCCGGTCCTTCAATCATCACCTGAACATCATGTTCCCAGGCAATTTTGGTAAGCTCGCCCAGAGTTTCCAGCTCGCCAAATTGTGCCGCATCGTTGGCATCGGCAAGCGAGCCGGGACGCAGACCATCACCTAATGAAAAACTGACATCATAAGCTTTCATGATTTCACAGATTTCATCAAAATGGGTGTAAAGGAAATTTTCCTTATGATGCGCGATGCACCATTTCGCCATGATGGAACCACCACGAGAAACAATGCCGGTAACGCGCTCTGCAGTTAACGGTACATAACGTAAAAGGACACCGGCGTGGATGGTAAAATAGTCAACGCCCTGCTCGGCCTGTTCAATCAAAGTATCGCGAAAAACTTCCCACGTCAGGTCTTCGGCGACACCGTTTACTTTTTCCAGCGCCTGATAAATTGGTACAGTACCAATTGGTACCGGTGAATTACGAACAATGTAATCACGAGTAGCGTGAATATGTTTACCGGTAGAGAGATCCATCACCGTATCACCGCCCCAGCGGATCGACCAGACCAGTTTTTCCACTTCTTCTTCGATGCTGGAAGTCACCGCCGAGTTGCCGATATTGGCGTTTATCTTGACCAGAAAATTCCGTCCGATAATCATCGGCTCCAGTTCGGTATGGTTGATATTCGCCGGTATAATCGCTCGCCCTTCGGCAATTTCTTTACGCACAAATTCGGCCGAAATTGGTTCTAGAGAGCCGGGGTGCAGGTTCGCTCCCATAGGATTACCGGCTAATCGTTTATTTCGCTCTTCGGTGGTAAATTCGTTTTTTAAAGCTTCTCTGGCCTGATTTTCACGAATAGCAATGTATTCCATTTCCGGCGTGATTATACCGCGGCGGGCATAGTGCATCTGAGTTACATTATGCCCGGCTTTGGCGCGACGTGGTTTGCGTTGCAGATCCTGATTAAAAAACTCAAACGCCTTGGTCTCGTCGGTAATACCGTTGTCGATAGGTTTGACTTCACGTCCCTGGTAAAACTCGGTATCGCCACGCGCCTCGATCCATTGACTTCTAACATCATTCAAGCCTTTGCGAACATCAATTTCAGCCGCGGGGTCAGTATAAGGCCCGGATGTATCATAAACGGTTACATGCGTGCCATCGGTTAAATCAATTTGCCGCATAGGCACACTGACTTCCGGCATGGTTTCAGAAGTCACGTAAACTTTTTTACTTGCAGGCAAAGGAGCACGAGTAATCGTGTGTTTAGGCTCAGTATTAGTGCTAGAGTTGGCCTTATCAACTGATGAAGGACCAGCTATCGAATCGTCGTACATATCAAATGTTCCTCAGTTTAAACTGATAAATTCAGGTTCAATAAACTGGCATAGCGAGGCGATATGAAGACGAGTTAGAAGTAGAAAAAATTGGAAACTCGAATTGTCGCTCATCCCTACGCCGATACTAATCGGATCAGGTTCTACGGGTTTAGGCAGCGATAACGCAACGGTTTAATTGATAATCCGTTTTAAATCATCGTCTTAGCCAGTCTCAGCACGATAAGCTTAATCGCTTGGGCACCCCGAGAGCTTGTTAAGGCGGGATTATAAGGGGAATCAGTTCAAAAGTGAAATAACCGTCCTGAACAATGACTGTCGTTTCATCCTCCATCTAACACTTCTTTTTCATTCGCCTATCATTTAGATTAGGCGGAATGCAGATCCCCGGGAGATTTTTCAGGCTCGATTGATTGTGCATAATACAAAGCCCGTCGCACGAATACCTTCTTAATAGAGTAGCTAACAAATGAATATAGAAAACAAAGTGATTGTCATAACCGGCGCAGCTCGCGGTCTTGGACTGGCTATGGCCAAAACATTGGCAAAAGAAAAAGGACAGCTCGCATTGGTGGATACCAATATCGAAGCCCTCAAAATCGAACAGCAAGCTTGTCTGGAACTTGGCGCGAGCAAAGTCGAATGCTTCAAAGCTGATATTTCAAACGAAGGTCAGGTGGTCAAACTATTTGAATCGATTGTCGCTCATTTTGGTAAGGTCAACGGGTTAATTAACAATGCAGGAATTTTGCGCGACGGACTACTGGTCAAAGCAAAAGATAGTCACGTTCAAGATAAACTTTCATTGAGTGACTGGCAGTCGGTTATCAATGTTAATCTTACCGGAGTCTTTTTATGCGCAAGAGAAGCCGCATGTCAAATGATAGAAACCCAATCAGAAGGCGTCATAGTTAATATCTCCAGTATTAGTCGTGCCGGCAATTTTGGTCAAACGAATTATTCAGCAGCCAAAGCAGGTGTTGCAGCAATGACCGTCACCTGGGCAAAGGAGCTAGCCAAGCACAACATTCGGGTTTGTGGGATTGCACCAGGCTTTATAGCCACCGAAATGACTGCAAGCATGCCGCAAGAAGCAATAAAAAGAGCAGAAGCTTTTATTCCTCTCGGACGAATGGGAGACAGTGATGAAATTGCCAGTACAGTAAAGTTTATTTTTTCTAATGATTATCTGAGTGGACGAGTTCTTGAAGTGGATGGTGGCGCGCGAATTTAGCGCCACTCAACAGACTTAAGGTAGAGAGGTTATTCACCGACACTTATTTGATTATTTCCAGAATTTCTCTAGTAGCGCGAGCGAGACGAACTAGTCTGTCATCTATTCTGACCACGACGCTGCCCTCGACACCAATGGGCACATCCGGATATCTTGAATGATCTATCACATGCGCATGCCGATAGATGTCATCCTCGAGACGATAGCCTTTAACGAGTTTCTTTTGCCAGCCAGGCGGTAACTGTCCACCTCTTTCAAGCTTTTTCTGCAACCCTTTTGGTAGCACCTTCTCTTTTTTGTCTCCATCTTCTTTTTCTTTGTTTTTTGGCCCCTTCGCAGATACATCACTCAAAGCAAAAATAAGACTTATTGTGCAGATAAAAATGAGTGTTTTTTTCATTCAGATACCTCCAGAGTAATAACCACTCCCAAAACCTTATTTGGAAGCTACTCGGTGAAACGCTATACTAGAAAAACCAGCATAACACTATTTTGGCGAGAGCGTTAAATAATTATGCTTCTACAACATTTTTTACCGTCAAAGTCGTTTTTTTTTCGACTCCGATCACAATTCAAAATATTTGTGGAAGTTTTCTTTATTTGCGTATTTTTAATCAATCCTCTCCCAACGCTTGGAAATAACAGCTTACTTAACCTTTCCTTAAAAGAGTTGATGCATGTTGAAATAGCAAAAAACCAGGCGGTGCCTTTGTTCTGGTCTAACAAGACAGCACCTTCTAAAGATTCGATCAATATCGGATTAATGGTACCCTTCACCAGTGAGAGATTAAAAGCGATGGAGCTGGTGGCTGCGGCAGAGTTTGCCGCGTCTGAAATTAATCAGGCAGGAGGAATTAATGGAAGACCCTTGGCAATCGTCGTCGCAGATGATGACTTTATTCTTGAAAATCAACAGCAAAAATTAAATGAATTAATTAATGACTATGAAATTATCGCATTAGTCGGACCGCTTGCTTCATGGTCTGTAATCGATCTGGCAAAGTCGATCGCAGTAAAAAAACTTCTTCCTCTTTTTCCTCCCGCCGCAAATGCCAATGCAATCTCTAGTCTGGAAGACAATGATCTGGTTTTCCGTCTGGCAGCAACAAATGAACAAATTTCGTCAAAAATCATTAAATTTATTGAGGAAAATCATATTGTTAAAGTCGCATCTTTCTATCAGCAAAATATATTCGGAATTGAAATACATGATGCACTAAAACGAAGACTTCCGGAAATCAATGCTCAGATAACTCGGTCATACGCGATAAAACTTCCAGTGAACTACAAGACCTATTCACTTAAAGATGAAATTAGAAGCATTCAGGAATCAGGCTCTCAAGCAGTTTTTCTTTCGCTTCCTAACGAACAGCTAAAACATATTATTGAACAGTTTTCTCAATTCTGGGAAGGAGAACTGCCGGTATTTATTTTACCGGAACATGCTGACTGGACTAAAGACAAAATAGGAATCGATAAATCTTTATGCTTAACAGCAGTCATTCCTCAAATTCAGACTAACACCAACAATCTTCTTCAGGGGATTAAAGAGCTATTGTCGATTAGTCATTCCACCTATACTTCACTTTTTATCTATGACTCAGTCTATTTAATTGCCGCAACTCACAAACATCAGAAAAAATACTCCACAACGTTTTCTCAAGCGGTGCGAGCTATAACACAGATAAGTAAACCAATCGTCACCAATGACTTTAACCTGATTAAGAAATCAATTGAACAACATTCTCTTCTTTCTTTTCATGGTCAATCAGGAAAAGTGTTCTTCGATAAATTTGGAAATAATGAGAAGGTTAGTCTAACAGTCAGAGAGTTCAGTCATCTTTTCGATAAAGATTGCAAAAAACCGTTGCTCTACTAGCAACAATAAAAACTATCAACATCAATTATTTAGAATTTATCGTTCTTATGATTTATCACAAACCACCCATCCTGCTTTTCTTTGGAAGCTCATTTTCTCTGTCGAATTAAAAACGTTCCCCATTAACTTTTTTGGAAATATACGGTGATATCTCACGTCACGATAACTATAGTTAATAATTAAGAATTGAGAAGTTAACAGGAAGTATAGAAATGGAAAGTGAACTGCTTAAGTCGGTAATCAGGATTACCAAAAGTAGAGACGTAGATTCTTTAGAGTACAGTCTTCTGGCAACCCTGGCAGAACTAATACCTTGCGACCGTATCAATATTTACCGTATTGTGAATGATGACGGCGCTACCTATATAGAACAAGCCCTGAGCCTTCTTGTTCGTAGAGAAAATGGGAGAGTTAATGTAAGCTGGCGTCAAACCCCGCGGGCGATAAAAGAAGATCCACAAATTATAAGTTGTCTTGAGACGGGAGAAATGTCGACAGGCCTCCGAAACACTAGTGAATATCAGTTGGTCTTTCCAATTATTTGCGACCATAAAGTCGTATCTGCGCTGGAGCTTTTTTCCGACGTCCCTCTCGATCGCTATACTGACAAGTTGGAAGCGATGATAAGAATCTATGAGAATTACTTGTACATTCTGGATGAAAGCGAGAAAGACTCATTGACAGGCTTGTTCAACCGAAGAACTTTCGATCAAAAACTCGAACGATTACTTCAGACTCAACGTAACAGGCAACTACAGTCTCTTTGCTCAATTGAATCGAATGAAAAACGTCAACTCAAGCCTTATTCCGAAGCCTGGCTGGCCATCGTTGATATTGATCATTTCAAACGAATAAACGACCAATATGGTCATGTTTTTGGAGACGGCGTTCTTCTTTTACTTTCTAATAAAATGCGTCAATGTTTCAGGCAAACGGACTACATATTTCGCTTTGGCGGTGAAGAGTTTGTTGTCATTCTGGAACCTCTTCCAGATGACTTTGCTTCGCAAACTCTGGAAAGACTGAGAAAAACAATTGAAACTCACACATTTCCGTTGGTAGGGAAAGTCACAGTAAGCATCGGTTACGCCAAAATAACCGACAATGACTACCCTCCTGCAGTCCTGGATTCTGCAGACAAGGCTCTCTACTATGCCAAAGAACAAGGGCGAAATAGGGTTTTTAACTACGAGTCTTTAGTTAGACAGGGTGAAATATCACAAACTCAGCTAGGTGTAAGTATCGGCTTTTAATCAATTATCTTTCAGGCAATACAGCTATTCCTCTTCTTTTGCCTGAATAGAAAAACCAGCTTTGTCTAACATGTCATAGGTCATTTTTAATGCCACCAGGCTTTCATTAAAAGCACTATCCTGGTTGCTTCTTTTTTCAAGACCAAATGAACTAAGGTCAATATGTAGAGCAAGCTCGAGCCCACTGGCGTCAATGCATGCTTTGGTGCAAGATAAACTGCAACCGTCAATAGCGATAATTGGTCGTCCAGACTCAGCAATTTTCATGATGGGTGCAACTTTACCTATCACCCCGGAAATGCAAGACATTTCGGCGATACCGTCTCGATTCATGTTCAACGCAATATCATTCGCCATCAAAGCCAGATTGGAGCATCCGCTACAGGCATAAACAATCGGTTTTTTATCCACTTTTCGACATCCTCTAAAGCGTTCAGGATAAACTAGCCCAAGGTTGCAACTTAACTTATCTCTTTCCAGTCAATATTGACTTGAGTCAATCTGAGGCTTTTTTGAGGCGCAGATTCGCGCGGGCTGTCGATTAAATGGCCTATACAGTAATGAATTTTCTACAGTGAGTTTGCTATCTGGGCTGAATCCACTTAGGAAGCATAGAATATGCATCAAAGGAGTCACTTTGTTCAAACGTGATATCTAGCTCACTGAATAGCTTTTGCAACTCACCTTGATTGAACGAGTCAAATAAATCAGTGCAACCACCAATAAACTGTTCTCCCACAAAGATCTGAGGTATTGTAACACTACCTGTATGGGCGTTTAGCGCCTGGCGAACTTTTCCTCCCCAGTCATCTTTCTGATATTCGAGCGAATCAAGGTCAACAGACTCAAACTGCACGCCTATCCTTGTAAAAAACTTTCTTACTGACCAGCAAAACTCACACCATTCAAGCGCAAATAAAACCACTGGTCGTGAGCGATCACTAATTAGTTCAGATACAAATTTCACAGCTCTGGGATCTAATACTGAATCTTTCTCAACTTGAGATGGAGGCATGGATGTCCTTAAATCAAATCGAAACCCTGCGGTGGATCGCGATATATCCCACTCTTCATCTGTCATTTCTTCACTGATGTTGTCGAAAAGCTGGGTAGACAGATATCTTTCCCCGGTATCAGGCAGCATACATAATATGTTGCTGCCTTCAGGAGCTTCTCTGGCTACTTGCAGAGCGCCGGAAAATGTCGCTCCAGAGCTAATACCACAAAATATTCCCTCTTTTTTAGCTAGTTGGCGTGCACATTCAAGCGCTTTTTCACCATTGATTAGCTCTATTTTGTCAATAAAGCCTGCTGCGACAACATCTCCGGTTAGCTTTGGAATAAAGTCAGGAGTCCACCCCTGCACAACATGTGGTCGAAATGCAGAGTGGCACGCCATCGGTGGAGTCGGTAGCGTTTTGCTAGATTTTTCGGTATACAGCAAAGGTGCATTTTCAGGCTCGCATGCAATAATTTGAGTTTTCGGAGACTCTTCCCGAAGCACTCTGGCAACGCCCTTTAGGGTCCCCCCCGTACCATATCCGGTTACCCAGTAATCCAGAGATGTCGTTTCAAAGGCCTGGAGAATTTCCCTCGCAGTAGTCTGCGAATGAATATTGGCATTGGCTTCATTTTCAAATTGACGACACAAAAACCATCCATGCTTCTCAGCCAGTTCAGTAGCCTTGGCTAACATGCCGCTGCCTTTCTTTTCAGCCGGCGTAAGAACCACTTTTGCTCCCAGAAACCTCAGCATTTTGCGACGCTCGATGCTAAAGTTCTCTGCCATGGTTACCACCAGAGGATAACCTTTCTGTGCACATACCATAGCCAAACCGAGCCCGGTATTGCCGCTGGTAGCTTCAACAACAGTCATCCCCGGTTTAAGCACTCCGTCTTTTTCAGCTCGCTCAATAACCCCAAGCGCGAGCCGGTCTTTAACTGAGCCTAAAGGGTTGAAAGATTCTATTTTCACAAAAATATTGACATGCTCCGGCGCGAGTCGATTGATTTTTACGACGGGAGTATTTCCGATAGTCTCTAGAATATTGTTATAGCAGGCGAGCATTGTCTTATTCCTTGAAATTTTGATTAGCTGGGTAGACGTGAAATGGAAAAGGCTAAGTAAAACTCTATTGTTTTAACTTAGCACAATCTTCCATCTCTGCTTTTTTTAGCACCAAATATTTCAAGAATATCTTTTTAAATAAGGGGTTACTCAGAATTAACTATTGTGGGAAGCACTAGTGCTTACGTAATGACTGTCTACCAGAAGAATTAGCCACATTTTGATGTGGAACACTTCCTAGCATAGCCGATTGATGACTCAGAAATCCTAGATTAACCATTTTAAGTAAAAAAGGGTCTGATTCATTGTCACCGATATCTGCGTAATCAGTAAGCTGATAGTCACTCCGCAATTTAAATACTTTAACGACCATTGTTTTATCAGAAACAATCTCTTCAAGTGTCCAGCGAAATTGAAATCCATCCGTCTCTACCTCGTACTTTTGAGGGAGCCTAAGTTTTTCGTTCCATATAACTAATGTTTTTTCACTTTCAAGCATGTAAGTAATCTGTTTGTCGCAATCAATGTTTTTTTCTTCTTTAATCGTCATTTCCTTGAGCTGATCATCAGTGATTATCTGGAATTTTCCTGACCAGTCTTTACTGCCTATCCCCTGATTTACTTCCATTGGTTGATATTCGATTCCTCTCTGGTAATTATCGAAATGCCTGACTGGACGTATTTGACCATTGCTCACTCGATTCCATACTTCAGTCAGTCCACGCGCTGGAAATTCGTATGCAACCTGATTCAAATAACGCCACAAAATTACTGTTTCCTGGCCCACAACCTGATTCGATTTTTTCTCAATCTTTTGTACAAGAAACTTAGCCCCCATTAAGGAAGGCAGAATACGACACTGAGAATCATCTTCTGCAAAACTAACTCTTTTGGCTGGCCCCGCAAAAGCCATATTGGTATAAAACTGTGCACATAAAGCTGTCACTAAAAATGTCCAGAATAGTTTGTATTTTATTGTGTTTTCCATTGAATACTCCGTTTACAGCAAAAGACGCGAGCAACTGCTCGCGTCTCCCTGTGTTTTAACATAAGTCTTAGATTTATCAGTTAACTGCCGTTTCAGCTTTGTTAACCAGATTTCCAGCAAAGTCCATAATGTGGAAAATCAGATGTTGCTCATTGGTACCATTTACCAGATGAGCTCCCGGCCCCTGAGCATAAACTGCAACATCCTCTCCCGCATGCGTTTCAGATGAAAGAGGAACCAAAGATTCCTGGTGAAACCCTGGTTGCAAAGTGTCGATCAAAGTCAGGTCAACGCGTCCAGTTACTGCGTCATAGTCGTATCCGGCGTCCGCGTCAGTTTCAACACCTAAATCCTTAAACCCTCTGCCATTGGTATAACCAAGCGTAGTATAGGGGAGCTCATCAGCAGCCAGGGCTGCTTCAGTCTCTCCTACAGAAACGACTTTTCCTAAGATCGGATTTCCACGCTTAGGATATCCAGCAATAGTCATCACATGACTGTGATCCGCAGTCACAATAATTAGCGTTTCTTCAGGATTAGTTTTTTCCATCGCCACTTTTACCGCTTCAGATAACTCAATAGTGTCATTCAATGCGTTGTAAGCATTACCGGCGTGGTGTCCATGATCAATTCGTCCAGCTTCAACAACCAGGAAAAAACCATTCTTGTTATTGTCCAGTATATCGATTCCTTTACTGGTCATTTCAGTCAAAGAAGGTTCGCCAGCAATGTCATTTTCACGGTCAGCTTCATACTGCATATGCGACTCATTGAACAATGCGAAAAGATGTTCAGTCGACTCACTATCAAGAGCATTAAATCCGGCCTGGTCGTACACATAATGGCCTTGAGGATATAACGATTGCCACTCTTCAATTAGATTGCGATTGTCGGTTCTGTCGCCTTCAACACTGCTTACCGCATCCGGCGAATTAAACTCTGGATCTTTAGGCAGAAAGTGGCGACGGCCGCCTCCCATCACAACTTCGATCCCATCGATATTAAGACCTGTAAATCGAGCTTCAAGATTCGTTTCAAAATTAATCAACTGAGAAGCAATATCTTCACAACCCTCTTCGATTGCAGATGCTGGCATGTCAGAATTATCTTCCCAATTACGGTCGGCAGATTTAGCATAAGTTGCAGCAGGAGTTGCGTGTGTGATTCTTGCGGTAGAAATAATCCCGGTAGACTTTCCGGCAATTTCTGCCAACTCAAGGCCAGAGACTAGTTCGTTGCCAGAGACACTTTTACAATCGCCACGTACGACGCCTTCCGCAACACCAATAACTCCCACATCTGTTTTTACGCCACTGATCATTGCAGTCATGGTGCCAGCTGAATCAGGAGTTTGTGCATCAACATTGTAAGTTTTTGCAAGACCTGCAAATGGCATTTCCTCGAAACTCAGCCGATTTTCTTCACCAGGCAATCCTTTGTTTTGTCCATCAAGAATACGAGCCGCGGTAAGTGTCGATATTCCCATACCGTCTCCAACAAAAAGAATGATGTTTTTTGCACGCCCTTTTGCTTTTACTATTGAAGCAATATCTTGTTGTGCCTGCTCCACTTCCCATTCAGACTCGACAAACCAGGGGTTGGCGGTACTTTCCAGAATATCATTTGCCTTAAGCTGCGTTATCGGCTCGTTACATAGATATTCCGTTGACTCAATTTCGCCAGAGTCCAGAATGCCATTTGCATCCATATCCACGCCCGAGTCAACTTGCAGCCCTCCATTTCGGCAAAACTCGTTGCCTATTTCCAATTGGCTCTGGTTAACCAAACTGTTAAGTCCATCACTACCATCTTCCACACAACCAAGCATGAGCGAGGCAACAACAGCTACTGTAGATAGCTTAAAATAACTCATTTTTCTCTCCCAATTATTTCGCGATTAGGCCAAGTGCCTGATTAATCATGTGGAAAACAACATTTTGTTCGACATTACCCTGGGCAAAATACGCACCCGGGCCAATAGCATGAATAGAGATATCCTCACCGGAATGAGTTTCAGAACTTTTCGGTACGGTTGTTTCCTGGTGGAATCCTGAAACAGTTGTTTCGACGCCAGTCAGATCGACTCGACCAGCAAAGGCGATATCGCCATACGAAGCATCAGCATCAGTCTCGACTCCCAGATCCCTGAAGCCCAGACCGTTGTTGTATCCAAGAGTTGTATAAGGCATGCCGTCGCTGGCAAGTGCGGGCTCCTCACTTCCAACAGGTACAACTTTGCCTAGAATAGGATTTCCTCTTTTTGGATAACCAGCGATGGTAAATACATGGCTATGGTCAGCAGTAACAATGATCAAAGTTTCTTCAGGATTGGTATTTTCCACGGCAGTTTCAACCGCTTTGGCAAATTCTATCGTTTCAGTCAATGCGTTATATGCGCTTCCGGCATGGTGTCCATGATCAATTCGACCAGACTCGACAACCATAAAAAATCCTTTTTTATTGTTATCCAGGAGCTCTATCGCTTTGCCTGTCATTTCACTTAATGAAGGCTCTCCTGCCAGATCATTTTCTCGGTCAGCCTCATATTGCATATGAGACTCGTTAAATAGACCGAGAATTCTTTCGCTACTTTCTGGATCGATAGAATCGAATCCTTTTGAATCCATAACGAACTCACCGTTTTCATACTTTTCGGACCATTCAGCGATAAGGTTTCTTTGGTCAGTCCGATCTCCTTCAACAGTACTGACGGCGTCATTAGTATTAAAAGCTTCATCTTTTGGTAAGAAGTGACGGCGTCCTCCTCCCATAACAACTTCAATACCATCAATGTCAGTGCCTAAGAAACGGCTTTCTAAATTGTCTTCAAAGTAAATCAATTGCTCTGCAATATCTTTACAACCAGCATCAACTGCAGACTGCGGCATATCTGAAATATCTTCCCAGTTGCGATCTGCCGACTTGGCGTAGGTCGCTGCGGGTGTCGCATGCGTTATCCGGGCCGTTGTCACAATACCGGTAGACAGGCCTTTTATCTCAGCTAATTCCAACGCACTAACCAATTCATTTCCATAGACGCTAGAACAATCGCCTCGGACAATATCTTCATCGACCCCAATAACTCCAACATCGGTTTTTATACCTGACATCATCGCTGTCATAGTCCCGGCCGAATCAGGAGTTTGTGCGTCCACGTTATAGGTTTTGACTAAAGCCGTATAGGGAAAATTTTCGAAAAACAGTTGATTCTCTTCACCTTGTAGTCCGGCCAATTGGCCTTCCAAAATTCTGGAGGCGGTCAGGGTTGAAACTCCCATACCGTCACCAACAAATAGAATAACGTTTTTTGCTTTAAACTTTGTTTTTAGCGTTTTTCTGGAGTCAAGTTTTGCTTCGCCGTTTTGAAACCATTGGCTTTGCGATTGATAATCAGGTAGTACCCCAGCTGATACGCAGGGTATAGTCACCAGGCCCGCGATGCTTGCTGCAATCAGGTTGTTAAACTTCATAAATTAGCCTCTCGTTCATTTAAAAATGACGAACTCACGATCTCGACAAGAGATTTACATTTTTGTAAGTGAACTCATCAAATAATTCGAAGGGAATGCTAATTTAAGAATATTTACCTTTGGTGACGGAAATCTGACAAAAGTATTTCAATTAATTTGGTGGGTATCTGAAGGAATGCGTTAGTACTGTCTATTGCGGGAAGATACCTTCATAACTTTCTTTTTTCTGGGGCTCCTTAATCTGGTTAAGCAATCTCATCTGGCGTCCAGCCTCTTCCGCGCTCTGTTCCAGAAGACGAAGTGTCTCCGGGTTAACCGCTCCCTCGGTTTCAATATCCAACTTAACAGCCTGCAATTGATTAATCGAATTGTTAACAATATGATTGACCGCTCTTAGTGTTAACTCGAATGATACTAGCGCTCTTTCCCTGAACTCAACTTCTTTGGTGTTTGCATAAACAAAATTCGCCCATTTTAAAGCCAGGGATACAGCAATAGTTGTAACTAATGCGGTAACCAAGATAGTAACGATATCAGGTTCCCACGGGCTCAAGGTCCCTTTAAACAACAAAGCTTTTAATGATTCGTATCCCACCATTATTACTATTGTAGATAAAAATACTTTCAACAAGACTCTGTCAAATCTTATCTTTTCACCCATTTTCACGTATTCACCTTTAAGTAACAAAATCACACTTTTCGCGATCTATAATTTCGCATTAGTTTTCGCCACAAATGATAAATTTGACTATTTGCTGAAAAGCTCCATGTCACTCTCAACTAACCGGCTTAGTGTCATTTGAGAGACCTCAGATCAAAGAGGGATAGAAAAACCCAGGCCCCTAACGGGGCCTTCAACCAGGTACTGATCATGCCGTTTCCAATGATCAGATTTTCGGGGAAATCACATAACCGTGAATCTTTAAGCGTGGACGTTGCTATCGCTACGCGTCGATGAAAGTACCTGGCGAAACATTAAATCTTTTCGCTAGTTCTCTTACGTGACGGATAGTCAAAGACCTTTTGCCGTTCAAAATCTCTGAGACAACGCCCTGGCTACCAATTTCTTTTAGGTCTGCTTGCTTCACGTTGTGTAGTTTAATCAAATAACGTAAGGCTAATAGCGCATTACCCTGCTGCGGAATGATGAACTTCTTTTCATACTCCTCTGCAGCGCGTGACATTGCCTTGATCAGCCCAGACAATGGACTGTTTGAACGATTTTCAACCAACTCCATTGTAGTTTTAAGGTTGCTCAATAGCGCTTGATAATCGTCGTAACTTTTTGGAGTATCGATCACTGGAGCAACCATGTTCCAATGATGAACCGCCTTTTCCAATGTTTCTTGCATCTTTGTGTCCTCTAGTGGTTGCCGGGCCGAATCTGTTCGATATAGGCCACTTGCGATTCGAAATTAATTAAGGTGTGAACCAAAAGCGTTGTTTCGGGAATAGGGAACTTGTATTGAAAATTAAAGCCCCGTATATCGCCAAAAGTAGCTCTTAGAGCATGTTCAGTTAAAAAGCTTGTTTGAGAAACAATCTGATACCAACCGTCCAAATGCATATGCGCTGCTGGGTAGCGCTGCTGAGCTTCTTTTATTTTTTCTGTAGCTACTACTCTCAAAGTAATTCTCCAATGTAACTCTTTTCTCATTCGAAGATAACAATCGTGTTTATCATTTGAATCTTCTTAAACCAGCCATCTCAAGATGAGAGCAACTGAACACACTTATCAAGTTACATGCGAAATATCGCAAAAACTAATAAAACAATATAAAAACAACTAACCTATTGATTTAAAAGAACATAAATTGAGATAAAAATATTGATTTATGGGAATAAAATTGAATAAATTGCTACTGAAGCGACAAAAATTCAAAATTTTTCAGAAATTTGACAGTTTTGAAATACATGAGGAGAGTAACACAAAAAAACGCAGGCATTTCGGACCTGCGTTTTTAGAAAAGATAAAGTAAGGTTTTTAGTTTAAGTCACTAGCATCTTTTGATTCATTGGTTGAGGACTGATTCATTACCTCGCTATCAGAGGCAATCGCCATTTGATCTTCTTCTGAATAGTCTATATCGCAATTGGGATATGTTGTACATTTATAACTTAGCTGCTCAAATAGCTGCGAGTAAAGCGAAGTACTTTCATCGCTCGATTGTTCATCACCGTCAGCACTGTAAACACTGGAAGAAAATAGCGCACCTAATAAAAGTAGAGCAGATACAGTTTTGTTCATTGTCATCACCTTTTAACATTTACTACAAGTCAGTACTGACAATAACGACTTTAACCTTTTTGATTCAAATAAAACCGTAATAAATTACAATAAACTGATATAAATATATAAACCCGAATCCAGATTTCTGTCCTTACGTTCAAATCATCTCCAATATGGATTTTTATAACGCACTAGCGTTTAAAATACAGGATATCGGTATTTCCTTGTGAGATTGTGTTGATATAAATCTGTTTGTTCTTCCTGTCTAAACTGAAGCTTTTAGCATTAGTTGTTAGCAATACTTCCCTTTCACCAGTGTATATGTTTAGCCTTACAACTTTATTCTTGCCGCTTAGGGGTTCTCT
The DNA here is from genome assembly GCF_015687155.1 of Aliikangiella sp. G2MR2-5. Classification (GTDB taxonomy): domain Bacteria; phylum Pseudomonadota; class Gammaproteobacteria; order Enterobacterales; family Kangiellaceae; genus Aliikangiella. The sequence goes on from NZ_JADPQF010000002.1 coordinate 191,083, forward strand.
TTCGAGAAATACAATTGACTCTAAATCATAAACATCCCATTGCTCTGACGACATAAGAGCAGCAACTTTTGTCAATTTTAGGCTAGTATTCTTTGAAGGATTATACTTGTAGATATAAGGATCCTTTTCTCTGAAATACAGCAGGCACTCTCCACTCAAACAGGGTCTTGCCGTTATTCCTTGAAATAGGACATGCTTTTCCCCTAAAGAGGCAAAATACCGGGATTCGATTGTCCATTGACCTGCATATTGTATGGAATAGAAGAAGCGACCATTTTCAATATCAATCACCGGGTTATTTTGAACCTGTTCAGTGTAGTCCTCTGAATTGAAAATAGTATTACCATCCAGATCAACGACATTGATTTGTCCGCTTTTACCGAAAATTACAAACTGGCCATTAGAGGATAGTGATAACCAGCTCAACTCGTAAGATTTATCAAATGAGGTAATTTGTACAGTTTCGGAACGACCGTTTTTCATCCAAATTTGAGGATTTCCGCTACGGTTTGATACAAATATGACGTTACCTCCAGCACCAGCACCATTGTAATCATTGAAACTCGAACTAATAATAACGTCTTTGAGTTTCTTTTCTATATCGTATCGACTGATATCGACAACAACCATATCACCTACAACAACGCCCATTTTCGAGTCATCAATTGCAAAAGGTAAATAAATACTCTGCGGAGTCTTCGCAACTATTTGCTCATTTGCTCCAAACTTATCAATCCTGGATATTTCATGGCTTCCAGACTGAAAATAAATCCAACCGTCTTGCCAATCTATTCCCGATAGAAGAAGTGGTGTAGACTTTACTCGTCGGTGATTTTTCTCTGACAAGCTATAAACCCAAATTTCTGATGAAGACCAAGCAATATCTCTAACATAGGCGAGATACTCCCGATCTTCGGAAACAGTGATAATGTAGTCACCGAACCCTTTTGTATCTGGTTTTGAGATTAGAGTTTGAACTTTCGAGCTTATTTCATATTTGTAGATATTCGCTGGAGACTTAACGTCCTCATTTATACTCATAAACAGGTTGTCTTCATCAATCCATTCAGCACTCATTCTACTTTGAGAAGATACACAGGACTTAACCAGCCTAGAATTTGTCAGCTCCAACGATTCAAAGTTGATATCTGCAATATAAAGCCCACATTCGCTTTCAACGCCACTCTTACTGCTTATGAAATAAGAAAGCTTGTTACCACTGGGAGACAATGCAGGAAATAGTTCATCCATTTCTGATCCAAGAAGAACCTTATAAGACTCTTTACCTATTGGTCTTATGTATATATCCCAGCTTCCGGACTTCTTGTGATTGAAAAGCAAGTACTTTTTATCAGGTGATATTTCCGGATATAGCTCAATACCTTTTAAAGTCGTTATAGGGTGAAGTTCTTTTAAAAAATTAATACTCTCGGATTTGTCTCGATTAAAGAGAGTTATCAGCGCCAATACAAATATTACACTCAGTAAAAAAATAAGCAGCACAGACTTCTTTGTTTTACTCTCTACAGGCGTTGCTTTATATGCCTCAGAATTTGCTATAAAGCGAAATCCTTCGCCAGTAACAGTCTCTATATAACGAGGAGAGTTGACCGAATCACCAAGAGCATCTCTCAGCTTCTTTATATTCTGATTAACATTGGCCTCAACAACTATCTTACCTTTCCAAACATGATTAATAATTTGCTCTTTGGTAAGTACAGTATTCTGATTATCGATAAAGAATCGTAATAGAGAGTGGAGCGTCGGTGACAACACCACTTCCTCTCTATTTTTGTGGAAAAGAACCCTACTGTCGTCATTCAGGACAAACTCCCCAACTTTCAACAGGTGACTATCTTTGTTCACTTCAAACCCTTACAAGAAATATTACTGCTCTTTTTTATTATTGTATTTTGTCTATTCAAGCAGCTTGATACTTATCCGGCAGTTCTTGCGTCCTGGCTGTTAAGTAAAACTATCACGGATCTATTATAAAACATATCTACATATTACCATGGATTATATATTAATAAGCATTTAACTCGGTATTACAACCGGCAATTCACAATCAATCTCAAATTTAGATGGTGACATTTTTACTGCGTAGGCCAAAATTTCGACGCCTCTTTCAGCTGCTTCCTTAAGTAATCTAGTATACTTTTCATCAATATGCTCTGCTGCAGCGACTTTCTTGATACCTTCATGCTGCACCACAAACAGCAATGCCGCTCGGTGACCTTGCTCTACGCAACCGATCAACTCGCGCAAATGCTTCTGTCCGCGCTCGCTTACCGCATCGGGAAAATACCCGATCGAGTCGCTTTCGAGCAAAGTTACACTTTTTACTTCTATGAATATTTTTGAGCCGTTTACATCCTTCAGCAAAATATCAATTTTGCTGTTCTCTTCCCCATAGCGAACTTCCCGCCGAAGAGACTGAAAATCAGCAAATTGTTCAATTTTTCCTGCTTCGAGCGCTTCAACAGCCAGTTGATTCGCGAGATGAGTATTGATTCCGATTTTTTGCCCTTGTTGGTTTTCAGTCATAACCCAGGTATAACGATATTTCCGCTTTGGATTCTCACTGTCTAAAATCCAGGCTTTCCAGCCTTCCCCCCAACAATTCTTCATCGAGCCAGTATTAGGACAGTGTACAGTAAATATTTCACCTTTATCACGAGATACATCCGCAAGAAAGCGTTTATAGCGCTTGATTAAAGTTACATCTTCTAAAGGCTGAGAAAATTTCATCGCTAAACGGGACTTTTGAAAAACGAGCACTCTATCAAAGATATGAATTAATGCACAATAACTTACAGGTGTAGTTGGTACCTATTCAGACAATTCAATATCTTTATCGACGTTTAGTAGATAGTTAGTAGACAGTGGCAGGGCATTTACAAAGATTCCATATCGCTCTCATCCCAAAAGCGTTTCCCAGAATCTGGACTTCCGCCCTTCCAGTAATCCAATACAGCAATCCAATAAAGATGTCCAAAACAACCAATAGCTAGACCGCTCATACAAGCAATCATTTAAGCCATTTTACTGGCCACTTTGCGGTCTTTTCGACCAACTTCAACTAGTCGGCCTCACAACCATGGGTCTTGATGACCCTTCATCTTATTACCATGCCTCCAGCGCCAGCAAGCAGCAAGCAGCAAGCAGCAAGCAGCAAGCAGCAAGCAGCAAGCAGCAAGCAGGAGTGTCGGCTAGTACACATAACTATATGATAATAGGTAAATTAATTAATTCATGTTGGCACCTCATTGAGTCAGAACACATCTACTCTGATGATTGATAAGCAAAGTAATTTGCGCTTTTACACCCAATAACTGTCCGCTATAGTGAAATATACTTAAAATCCGTGTAAATACTCGCGTTAGACGGTACAATGTGCGCTTATTTTTTGGTCACAAGTCGCCCGGGCTAAGATAATTTCCTAGAGCGACAATTAAACTGGCGTTACGACCTGAAAAATGGAAAGACGCCCAAATAATATGAGGTTTTTTACCGATGGCAGAGTATTCTTTATTCACATCAGAGTCTGTTTCCGAGGGACATCCAGACAAAATTGCCGATCAAATATCCGATGCCGTGCTTGACGAGATTCTAAAGCAGGACAAAAACGCCCGTGTTGCGGTTGAAACTATGGTTAAAACCGGAATGGCGATTGTCGCAGGTGAAGTAACAACCAGCGCGTGGGTTGATCTTGAAGATGTGGTTCGCTCTACGATTTGTGATATAGGTTATACCAGTTCTGAAATGGGCTTTGACGGTCAAACTTGCGCTGTTATCAACGCTATAGGCAAACAATCTCCAGATATTAACCAGGGTGTTGATCGAGAAGAGAAAGAGAAACAGGGCGCTGGCGATCAAGGGTTAATGTTTGGCTATGCGACAAATGAAACAGATGTTCTGATGCCGGCGGCAATCACCTGGTCTCATCAACTGGTTGAACGCCAGGCAATGGTTCGAAAAAATGGCACCTTGTCCTGGTTACGTCCAGATGCCAAGAGCCAGGTAACGCTTCGCTATGACAATGGCAAGCCAGTAGCAATAGACGCAGTAGTACTTTCGACACAGCATAATCCTGATGTAAGTCAGAGCGATCTTCAGGAAGCGGTCAGAGAACTTATTATAAAGCCTATTCTTCCACAAGAGCTGCTACATGCCGATACAAAATTCCACATCAATCCGACTGGCAACTTTGTTATCGGTGGTCCGGTTGGAGATTGTGGATTAACCGGTAGAAAAATAATCGTCGATACTTATGGCGGTTCAGCTCACCATGGTGGTGGAGCATTCTCAGGAAAAGATCCATCTAAAGTTGACCGTTCTGCAGCTTATGCTGGTCGTTATGTTGCTAAAAATATAGTAGCTGCAGGCCTTGCAGATCGCTGTGAAATTCAAGTTTCCTATGCCATCGGTGTTGCAGAACCAACCAGTATCAGCCTGAACACTTTTGGTACTGCGAAAATCGAAGAAGCGAAACTTGCTGAGCTAGTAAAGCGTCATTTCGATCTGACACCTTACGGGATTATCAAGATGCTTGACCTGATTCGTCCAATCTATAAGAAAACAGCTGCTTACGGTCACTTCGGTCGAGAAGATGCTGACTTTAGCTGGGAAAAAACAGACAAAGCAGAAGCGCTTAGAGCTGACGCAGGCATCTAAATTCATCAAAGAAAAGGTTCAAGAATCGAATCTTCGAATATCAGAATTCTTTTCTACTATGCTTAAGCCAGCGATTAATTGCTGGCTTTTCCTATCTTGTCGGTTGAGGGGCGCTGCAGCGGTTTAGGGAAAACCTGATAAAGGTTTGCTTTTACCGTCACGCTCAATTGGCAAGCAATAAACATTTCAAGGGCGCTCTATTCAACTGGAGAGCAAGTAAAATGAGTAACAACGACTTTTACGTAAAGGATCTGTCTCAAGCAGAATGGGGCAGAAAAGAAATCGCTATTGCGGAAACCGAAATGCCTGGCCTGATAGCCATGCGCGAAGAGTTTGGCAACAGCAAACCATTAAAAGGTGCTCGCATCGCTGGTTCATTACATATGACCATCCAGACTGCGGTACTTATCGAAACACTTGTTGAGCTTGGCGCCGAAGTACGCTGGGCTTCTTGTAATATCTATTCCACTCAGGATCATGCTGCAGCGGCAATCGCTGACAAGGGTATTCCTGTTTTCGCTTATAAAGGCGAGACTTTAGAAGAGTACTGGGAATTCACTCACAAGATTTTGGATTGGGGGAATGGTGAAACGGCTAACATGATTCTGGATGACGGTGGTGATGCAACACTGGCAGTTATTCTCGGCCGTAAGGCAGCAAAGGACATTAGTCTTCTGGATAATCCTGGAAGCGAAGAAGAAACATTCCTGTATGCTTCTATTAAGAAAAAGTTGGCAGAAGATCCTGAGTTTTATGATCGCGTAGGTGACTCTATTCAAGGTGTAACAGAAGAAACCACTACCGGGGTTAATCGACTCAACCAGATGGCCAAAGAAGGTACGCTTCCGTTCCCAGCCATCAATGTTAACGACTCTGTTACTAAGTCTAAATTTGACAACCTATATGGTTGCCGAGAGTCTTTACTCGACGGAATCAAGCGGGCAACCGATGTAATGATTGCGGGCAAGATCGCAGTCGTTTGTGGTTATGGTGACGTGGGTAAAGGTTGCGCTCAATCTCTACGAGGTCAAGGCGCTACTGTTTTTGTTACCGAAATTGATCCTATTTGTGCCTTGCAAGCAGCAATGGAAGGTTATCGAGTGGTCACTGTCGAAGATGTTGTTGATCAAGCAGACATCTTTGTTACGACAACCGGTAACTATGACATCATCCGTCACGACCATATGCTGGCGATGAAGGATCAAGCCATCGTCTGTAATATCGGTCACTTTGACAATGAAATTCAGGTTGCCGAGCTAAAGCAATATGAATGGGAGAATATTAAGCCTCAAGTCGATCACGTTATTTTCCCAGATGGTAAACGTATTATTTTGTTGGCCGAGGGCAGATTGGTAAATCTAGGTTGTGCCACAGGCCACCCTAGCTTTGTTATGTCTAACTCTTTTACCAATCAAACATTGGCGCAAATTGAGCTGTGGAAAAATGGCGATCAATATGAAAATCAGGTTTATGTTTTACCGAAGCACCTGGATGAAAAAGTCGCTCGTCTTCACCTGCAAAAAATTGGTGCAAAGCTGACTGTTCTAACGCAAGAACAAGCCGACTACATTAATGTAAGTGTTGATGGCCCTTATAAACCGGATCACTATCGCTACTAACAGACAAATCTGTTTGTAGTAACAAGTAGTCACTCATCGAGGGCCTCCCAGCCCTCGATGGATATAGGCTTCTTTTCTGTATTCACGGATCACTCATTTATGCGCAGCCACCGTTTCTTTGCTTCAATACCACTAGAAAGTAATAAAGAGCTGGAGCTTCCCAAAGAAGTAAGTCATCACTGCATTCAGGTACTGCGTTATTCAGTTGGCAACTCACTCACCCTTTTTAATGGCGATGGCTACGATTATCCAGCAACCATTTTGCGCACTGAAGGCAAGAAAGCCTGGGTTCTTACTGGCCAGAAAATTCTCGCGCAGAATGAATCATCACTCAATATTCACCTGGTTCAAGCACTTGCAAAGGGCGACAAAATGGACTGGGTTATTCAAAAATGTGTCGAGTTAGGCGTAAAAGAAATCACTCCGGTCATTAGCGAACGAAGCAACGTTAAACTGGATCCCAAACGGCAAGCTAAAAAGCAGGAGCATTGGCAAAAGGTCATTGAAAGTGCGTGCGAACAATCTGGTCGAGCAAGCATACCTAAATTGAACTCTATTTCTATGTTAAAAGATGTAGAACTCGAAGAAGATTCCTCCAAGCTGTTTTTGGAGCCATCAGCTAATACCCGCTTTGGTGACAAATTGGAATGCAATAGAATAGTGCTTTTTGTCGGGCCAGAGGGCGGCTTTTCAGCTACAGACCACTCAATTATTCAGCTACTCGGTGGGCAAGGCGTAAAATTAGGCCCTAGAATTCTGAGAACGGAGACTGCTGGATTAGCAGCAATAGCCATTCTGCAATCCCACTACGGCGATTTATAATCTTTTAGTATTGTAAATATTTACAATACGTTAGCAGACAAAATCTGACCAGTGTCCAAATTTTGACACTTTTTTCTATTCAGTATTTGTGATTTTCATCACGCTCTCCTTTTTTTTACTTAAAAATCAACATGTTAAAAATTCATGTTTATTAAAGTTCTCCTTGCATGACAATTTTTGTCACTTAAGGGTGACACTATTTATCACGATTATTCCTTATTATTCAATGAGTTAAGAAAAAAAGCTATTGTAATACTTTAACTATTAAAATAGAATTACAGTGAAAATATCCCACAGGGATCGAGCGGGTGAAATAATAACAGGGGTCGAGAGGCGTTTTGAGAAGTAGCGTCTCATAAGAAAATAAAAAATCAGTCAACTAAGGGTTTTATTATGAAATACTCGCGTTTGATCAAAACTTCACTTTTCGCTTTAGGTGTAACCACAACTTCAGTAATGGCTGCAACACAAGGCTCACTGGGAACTACCTCGGAAGGAGACTTACTGATCTCTTTATCCGTTGGCGATCTTATCCAAATCAACAACCTGAATGATATTGCTCTGGGTACCTTTAACGGCGGTACTGCAGACTTGAATGGCTCTGACAGCTTCTGTATTTATCGCAATGGCGGTACCGGCTATAACGTCACCATGAGCGGTAGTGGTACCGGCGGTGCATTTGAACTTGCCGGCGGCGGTAATACGCTGAATTACTCTGTTTCATTTGAAAACCTTGATGCAGGTAGCGCCGCTGTTGCTATGACAGCAGGTTCTACACTTAACGGAGTGACCGGCGCAAACAATACCGATAATACCTGCGGTAGCGCGGCAGCAGACAACGCACAAGTTAACGTTAACGTTGCCAACGCAGATCTCGCAGCAGTGCCTCCAGGTTCTTATACCGGTACATTGACCATTCTGGTAGCTCCTGAATAAAACCAATCAGCAACTGCCCGGCATTTTCCCCTTTGTCGGGCGGTTCGCTTATTCGGTGTTTTCCGGGGAGCATCGTAAAATGGCTAACATCATGGAATGGCTCAGATACTCTAGCTCTATCCTGCTGGTATTCATCCTACTGGCCAAGGCTTCTTTTTGCCACGGAGCGACGCAAGGGGAATTTGGCAGTAATTCTCAAGGCGATGTCGAGATCACGCTAACACTTGGTTTACTCACCAGAATTACCGGTCTTGCCGATATTAACTTTGGCAACTGGACAGGCGGCTCTCTGACCTCAGATCAAAATATCTGTATCGGCCTTTACGGCACCAATAATTATCGAATAACAGCAACAGGTAGTGGCGATAATTCCAATGTCAATTCTTTTGCACTATCCAACGGCGTCGACTATCTGCCTTATCGCGTTTTTTATAACGACACCTCATCAACTTCCGGTAGAGTTGAACTCGTCAGCGCCCAACCTTTAACCGGGCAGACCGCATCCAATGCTTTCTGGAATATTTTCGGTTGCCTGACGACCAATGCCAATCTCAGCATGTTAATTGAAGAACCGGCTTTACTCTCGGTTCCGCCGGCCAGTTATACCGGTACCTTAACCCTGACAATCATTCCCGAGTAGGCACGAAGAATGATTGCTAAAAAACTCACAAAACTTTTCAAACTGTTACTCGGCTTCGCTTTGTTCTTTGGACAAAACCTGGTTATTGCCGAGGTCAAAGTGTCTAATCTGGATGATTTTGTTTTTGGTCGCTATTCCGGTTTTGGGAACTTACAAAGCAACGATAACATTTGTATCAATGTGATCCCGCGAGGACGATATAATGTGACTTTCTGGGGAAGCGGTCCGGCAGGCGCATTCGAAGTGACCAATGGCGTTGATAGCCTGGCTTATGAACTGAAGTTTAACAATCGACCAAGAACTACTGGTGGAAAAAAAGTTTCTCCGGGAATACCTTTAGCAAATCAGCGCAGAGCGAGTCAGAGTCTGGATTGTCCTTCGCAATTGAACGCCAATATATCAGTGAGCTTTCTGGCACAAACCTTACAGGCCGCTAATCCGGGATACTATCAGGGGACGCTGACTTTGGTATTGGCGCCGGAATAAATTGACGTCGGAGTAGATTGACGGGTGCTTAGCGCCCTAATGAAAATATTTTAATCAATTGACCTAAATGCAAGCGGAAGCTGCAAAACAATTACTAAGTCCCGCTTAATTGGCTTGCTAGGCTACAATATTTGAGTAATCTTTAGAAGCCATAACAGGTACAAACTCAGTAATAGAATAACTTGCCACACCACTTTTGATAAATGGATCTGACTTCAAAACTTGAACTAGCTCTTGCTCACTTGAATGCATGGATATAAGAATTCCTCCAGTTCTTGGCACTTTCCTGCCACCAAACATCAATTTGTTAGATTTGTATTCTTCCTCCAGGTAACTCTTGTGCTGAGTTGTTAATTCAGGCGTGATCTTTTCCACATCCGTAAAAATCATATCGACTAAAAACATAATTATCTCGCTTTTTTGATGGATTAATATAAAATCGCTACTTATTTAGTAGCATATCGTACCGCTACTTTTTTAGAAGCGCAAGAGTTATGACGACACCATTACCAAATAAACCCGTTAGAGGTTCAAATTCAGGTATAGCTATCATGGCGGTTTTTGATCTTCTTGGTCGAAAATGGAACATGAGAGTTATGTGGGAACTTAATACGAAAGCTCTTAGTTTTAGGGAGTTGCAGGCACAGTGTGACGGTATGTCTCCATCCGTTCTAAACGCAAGAATTAAACAGCTTACAGAAGCGAAGTTAGTTTGTAGATCACAAGAAGGTTATAAATTAACTGAATTGGGATGTTCGTTAATGGATACACTTAACCCTTTAAGAAACTGGGCGGTAGAATGGGAAAAGAAATTAAGGAAGTAGCTTTAACATAATGACTCCCTTTGGAGTCTTTATTAAACTCAGTGCTAGCTCCCTATCGTGGGTTAGCTTTTCAGCCAGTGCCATAATATATGAGTCATCAAACACCATTTAAGCTGAGGCTAGCATGAACAGCGATACCATAGTTTTTATTGGAATCGATACTCATAAAGAGTTCACCGAAATTGCGTATTCAGGTTACTCAAGAAAATCAGCTATTGAACACTTTGGACGAATCAAAACCACTAAACCAGCGATTGTAAAATTCGTGAAGCAGATGCAATCGAAATACCCTAAAGCAACCACGGGTTCAATTAACAAGTGCATCACAATCTTTTTACCTGAAGTGCTCAGTTGAATTTATTATCTGACACTTCTCCCGACCAAGAGATAAAGTGATGAAAGGATACAAACAACTGAGCTACAAGCTTGATCCATGTGACTAGTCAAAGAAATGATTAAGAATCTAATGGACTACTTTTGGTCAATCGTTACAACCCCTTTGCCCTAAAAAGTTAACTCCTTCAGTCAAATCATCCGGCGATATAACAACCCGGCACACACTTCCCTCAATATTGGTAAAGCTCATTTCCAGCCCACTAACCGGCACTTCCTGCTGCACCCAGCCTTGATCATCCGAACGTCCATACTCGCCGTTTTCCTGATAAAAAGCATTGGCAAAAGGTTTCTGTTCAGGGTCGATTAATTGAAAAATTGCAACCTTGATTGGTTGAATTTTCCACTGCAAACTTTTGACATTACCCGGGTATAAAGTGAACTCTCTTGGTGTCGAATCAAAGTGAACCAGCGTTTGACCTTTTGGTGTTAAGCTGAGTCGATAAGTATGATAAGGCTGCAGCGCGATAAAGCTACTGGCACCCGACTGGATTCTCGCCTTTTCAGCGCCATTAACGGTAACGATAAAGCTTAGATTTTTGTCGCTGAAATCACGTAGATCGAGCATAACGCCAGAACGCTCGACACGATCGCCTCCGAGCGCAACCTCTCCTCCACCGGAAACCAGATTAACCTGGGTTGCGATAGAATAGTTGGACTGGTTTTCACTATTGCTAATTTGAGAATCAGCGCTTGCTTCAGGCTGAATTCGATCCAGTATCAGTCGACCGTAGCCAAAATCACTATTGATGGTTGACTGAAGCTCGGCACTCGACTGGAATTCACTTCGGTTAACTCCTAAAGATGAATGCAGCCGCCCTAGAGCAAGTTCAGGATTTGAATAACTGATTCGAGCGCTGTTATTCCAGTGAGAAAAGTCTTCGTTCTGAGTTCTTCTATTTTCAAAATTCATGCGAGAATCAAAGCCGACCCTGCCCTGAATAAATCTGATAGAAATACCCGCAGCGATCCGACGTTCGTCATTTTCCTTGCTCGCATCCAAAGTCCAGTCTACAAATAGGCCACCTGTACGCATCAAATTTTTACGAAAGCTTACGCCGATAGCACGATACTTATCGGAGAAGAGACTCTCACTGCTTCGAGAAAAAATATTCAGATTGGCATCGTTTAACGGAACACCAATATTCAAACTGGTTTGTTTCGCTCTGGGTCCTAAAATCGCGTAATCCAGATCGATATCTTGCACAGATTTGATATGGTTTCGACGATAGCTGGCTGAAACATAAAAGTTTGGCATCCTCAAATTCACCAAATAGGCATGAGCATAGTCCTGATCAGAATTTCGAGCATGATTGGTTTGCAATTCAACCCCGTCACCAAACCAGTAGCTACCCACCTCTAAACCTTGCTGAATACGACTGGAAGTTAAGCTCGTACTGAGCCCGAGAAATTCTTTAGGTTTAAACAATGCTCCTGCTCGAAACATATTTTCCTGTTTTTTGGTTGGATAACTCAGCCGCAAGTCGTCTTCCGGGTAGCCTAGCTCAACAAAATAGAGCCACTCGCCCTGCGGCGGTAATTGTAGCGACTTGGAGTAGAAATGTGTTTCGGTTCTCTCCTGACCGCTATCACCGATAATTTTTAATTCCAGATTATAGGCACCTTCAGGGAAGGTTCTCGTATCCAGTTCGATATTTCCTGCCGGATAACTTTGCGCGTCGATTAACTCACCATCCACGTAAATTTCAACTCGGGAGCGTTCGTTCAAAAACACAAATAATTGAGTTCCGGATACCTGCTCCAGGTCGGTGCGGCTGGCCAGGGTTGAGGCTACCCTGAGTCCCATGAAATCATTTTGTGAATAAAAACTATTTCCGTAGGTAGTCGTTCTAAACGTTCCTATCTGATAACTTAAGTCACGTTGCTCAAACGTGAGAGATAGCTGATCAAGACGCTCTCCACTCTCACTATCTGATTCAAAATCTGCTATCAAACGATGGTTACCAAAACCAAAAGTATTGTTAAGGCGTGCAGTGTGAACATCTTCTCTTTGATCGCCACCACTGGCTACCAAAGAAAAGCTACTGATGAGCGACGGCCCTGCATCAGACGGTGGCAAGTATTTCTCTAGCGCAAGTGCTTGTTCAGACTGAAGCTCGGGGTTAATAAATAGGGTTACCCTCAATTGACTTTCGTCAAAAATGACGCCAACAGTTTGAGGATAGAGAACACCACAACTAGCCTGTCCCTGATAAAAACAGATCTGTGCGGTGTTCGTAGCAAGAGGTAGTGATAGCGCGCTTAACAATCTATCCGGCGACTTGACATTTTCAAGTAAGCTCAGCAGCTTTGTAGGCTCTTCAAAGCGAATATAATCGATAGTATAAACAACCATTACCGACCCGAGCATTCTTCCTTGATAAACCACATCAACCAAAGCACTTTGCTCAGCCATTAAATCTTCAAATCCAGCCGGAGCTTCAGTTGTAATTACCGGCTCAGCTTGCGCATTCTTGAAAGTTTCTGCATCTACAAAAATAACAGGATCTGCCTCCGCAGCTGTTAACAGAGGCGCATTCCAAAGTAGCATCATGCAAACGTAAATGATGCCAAGTTTAGTTGGCGGAAATAAAGCTTTCAAATCCCAAAGAGTCCTCATTTTTTATTTTATTTTTGGCGCGAGGATTAGTTTTTCGCTGTTTTTTTATTTGTCTGATCTTGCCGTGGAAAATCGATAACCAACTCGCGATTATCCAGCCCTATCGAATAGTGAATGGTAACATTGGTTTTTAACGGCAGCTCACTTTCCCATCGAGTGTCGGCATAAAGTCGCTTTCCGCTGAGCTCCTTGCACTGGTGTTGCTCATCGCGAAAAGACTGCCCCGGCGGACACTGGTAAACATTCTGGATGAGTATATTGGTATTGCCGGCGTTATATAGATACAATTTTCCATTGTCTATTTTATGTTGAAGATCCGGTTTGATTTTTCCAGGTTGTGACAACACGAGAACTTCGTAAGCAATAATGACTTTGACTGCTGTTTCTCGAGATGAGACCTTACCGACTTCAGGCTTTATAAGTACACGAAAGACTCTGTCCTCTTTCGCTTCAGCAGCATCATCCAGCCTGACGAATCGCACCCGCTTTCTTGCTCCAGGAGCAATCACCATTCTTTGCGGCGTGACCAGAAGTCCAGCGTCTTTCGGATTACGATAGGAAACTCGTTGCGCTTGCTCACTACCAGGATTTTTAATTATGCTAGGTTCAATTCTGATATAGAGCGTTTCATCACCCTGGTTAAAGACTTCGACATCTTCGCTAACCTGTCCACCTGCTTCGAAATGAACAATCGCTTTGCTGATAGATATTCCCGCCAAAGCAGACAAAGAAGAGAATAACCCTAAAATCAAAATAAGTATTCGCACAGAACCGCCCTAAATATTAATTTTCGAAACGTTTCCTTCGCATATACCAGCAGTATTTATTATTTTTATACCGGTGTTTTTAATCCTTTTAGCTACACAGAAATTATACAGGACTAGGAGACAGGAGACTACTCCGGAAAGTATATTGGCAGGGGTATGTTATTCAGCAGCGATAGTAACGGTCAAGGTTCCAGAATAGCCATTTTTCTGGTTGATTTTCCGCCCGTTTTCTAAAGAGATTTTTAATCGACTGTTTTCAGTATTACTACAATAAGGATCGTGACTAAAACTATTCTTATATAAAGCAGATGATTTTAAAGGCGAAAGCGATTTGAAGGCGCTACCTTCATGCTGATACTCCACCTGATACGATAGCTGGTTATTTTCAGTATCACTGAGAACAAGTTTTCCCTCACTCCCCGAGCCTGCCACGTTGAGTTGAAAAAATGCCATTCCCAGGTTGCTAGTACAAAGCGAGTCTGTTACTTGAGCCTTATTCTCGGAAAGCTTCAGATTACTTTTTCCATTAAGCAAAGTCTTCGGCAAAATGGTCACCGAGATCTCACTGGAGGCAGCTGACACTTTACCTGAGTTACCCTGATTGGAGGCAAAGGCAGGACTAAATGGGGCTATGATTAAGGTAATAAATGTTATGACCGCACGCAGCCACCTTTGCTTTCGCAAAGCTTTAGTAAGAGTATCCTGATCGATATAACCCAATGCCAACAGCGCTTCTCCCAAGCGAACTCCCTGACTGGTCTGCATTGCCAAGGCTATTTCCAGTTGTCCCTTACTAATAACTCGGCGTTTGAGTAATAAATCACCTAAACGTGATCTTTGTTCTAGTTGTTTTCTGATATACATCTACTTGAAACACTGATTTTTGTTATTTGGCTCTAAGGCCATTCGACTGACCAAGCTATTCTTGGTAAAGAATAGATAGCATCAGGAATTACCTGTCTGCTTCTTTATCGGCCAGAAATGGGGAGTCTTGAGTAGATTTTAAGTAAATCGACTCGAATGATGATGCTACTTTGTGTGAGTAGTCGTACTATAACCAGGAAAATGAAGTTCAATTAATCAGATTTCTAATATCTACCTCTACTGACTCAACTAATTGAACAGAGGGTTCGCTATGCTGCGTGTCAATCTTTACTCCGAGAGACTCGAATACCGACTCATAGTCTGGAAAGCTTTCGCTCCGCGAAAAGGCTTCAAAGCGAGAACTGAACAAATTAGATGAAGATAACCTGTCCAGTTGAGAAACCAGTTCTCTACCGGTCCATAGTTTTCCACTATCTGTACAACAGCGGTTAAACTCTGCAAGCACTTCTCTAAGTCCGCTTTTACCCCCAGAAGCCTTGTAGAGCTCTCGGTCTATTGATAGAAAATAGGCGGCTCCAGTCCAGTAAATACGCATTGTTCTATCTCTTTGCTTGCCACGCTCTCTTTTTCGCTGCAAAGTTTCTGTAAGTTTTTCCCGACGTAGCTTACTTGTACCGTTTTCTCCCCTTTTTAGACCTTGATAGAGCTTTTGCCAGGCAACTTCTTTGGTTAAAACACCAGCTTTACTCATTAGCAGGTATTGCAAATAGGAGGCTAAACCTTCAGCCAGCCAACTCGACTTATACTCTATTTTTGGAAGTAACAAATGCGAGAATTCATGGAACACAGTCCAATCCTGATAGTAAGCACTAATTGAATATTCAGGAGAAATCACAAGTTTGATAGCATTACCTCCCCCCCGATTGACTTCTCCCCAAGGAACAGGACTTCCCGAATATTTGTCACTAGAAATAACTATCACTTGTAATTGTTTTTCAGGAAAATATCCAAGGTAGTCCGTTAAAGTTTTTGCACTATCAACAATCCACTGCCTTATCGCAAAACGATCTTTAAAGTTACCTAACAACGCAAGATTGACTTTTCTTTCATCACCCAGAGAAATTTGCTCAGCACCTATATCGCCGAAAACCATTGTGCTTCCCCAGTGATGAGGTGCTCGGAACAGCTTAAACTTGCGATTTGACTGAGCATCGGCTTGCCAGGGAACGGAAATAAAAAACCGCGGTTTCAAATCAAACTCAACACGTATTACTTCATCTTTTGCCAAACTTTCAGGAAGCCAAAGCCAGCCATTTTCAGCCTGATAGTTCACTTTCTCCATCTTTTCGCCATCGACTCGCTCAATAAGGTGTTCGCTAATATCGGATGCATACTCGATACAGGCGTTACTCGGTAGCTTCTCTGTTTTCCAGTAGCGTCCCTGGAATTCGATAAACCCTTGAGCCGTCTTCGGAAACTCTATTAGCTTGTCTAAAGCACTATGGGAATCTACAACAAGGTACTCAGGGACTTTTCCTCTGAAACAGATTTCTACATCAACGCGCGTCAGTTCGTCATTTATTTTCACGCGATACAAGTGTTCACGTTGCTGCTTTTCGGAAAAGAGTTGTTGTGCCTCTCCTTCGCGAAAAGGTCTATCATCTTTCGCCCCAGCTCCTGAAGAGAGCAACAACAATGGCAAAATGCAATAAAAGCAGACTCTGAAACTCGTTCTCAAGATATATCACTCTCTCGTGTGAAGATAAGAAATAGCCTAGAAAAAAACTTCTTGAGGGTCGAGTTGGAAATTGTAAGCGAATATATGGAATTTCAATTAAAAAGCTTGAAGAATTATAAATTCAGAATGTCACCGTCAATTTTCACTATCAGCGGTTAAAATTGGAAATAGAATTTCGGATAACCCTTCTACAAATTTTTGCTTTGCCAGTGCCTGACATGCTCGATGGAGAGCTTTTTGCCTATCTTTGTTCATTTTGTCTAATGATAGTTTGAAATCTCCGGATTCAAATTTAGCTGAATGACGGTCAGCATGGTTTCGTTGGCTTACCTGTTGATGAAAATACTTGAAACGGCCGATAATTACGTAGGGAAAGTTGGGATTAGTTATCGGTCCATAGCATGCCTGATAACCGCCAAGAGGAATACCTTGAACTTTTAAGTCGACTAATTTATCGGCACCAAACCAGGCGCTACCAAAGCCGGCAAGTCCACCACCAATTGCACCCAGCATAAAACTATGGCCTGCGACTGCAAGATCAATTGCAGCACCAGCGGTAGCTCCGGCCATAGTCGCAGCAGAGGCCAGCCTTTTTTTGTCTAGTCCCCAGGCATACCATTTTCTCTGGTCGAATAAGTCGGGCGGCAAGTCCAGTTTGTTCATATCAAATTCTACTTGATGATGTTGATAAACCAGAAAAAGATCTCTTACTGCCTTCAGCTCTCTATCTTGCATCCAGCTTTGATATTTTTTTTGTAAAACAGGTTTAATTGCTTTGGCCTGCTCAGGTGAAAGAACTTTTTGTTTTTCACTATGACTAGTTAGATCGTTTAACAACCTGGCAAGAACCTCGGCGCTATCTTTCGCTTTGTTTGCGCGATCTTTTTTCAGGTCATCAACAACCAAGGATAAATTTTCCAACCAATCAGGCTGTAAGTGGGCAAAGGTCTCCAATAAAGAAATCTGTTTGTCGAAGTCCGCGGTCATCGGATTAAAAACTCGCACTGTTTTAAAGTACTGTGCTAGTGCTTTTTGCCACTCCTCGACATGCGACTCATTTTCAATCGGGTTTATTAACGCCATGCTGGGCTGGCCTGTCCAACGTAGTATCTCCATTTCAGGTTCATATTCGATGCCAAAAGGTCTGGAACCATCAACCACATAAAGAATCCCAGCCCCGTTCACAATCGGTTTTAGCAACTCAACTTCGTCTGGAAATTGGCTATAACACTCGCTTGATTCGACAAAAGCTTTCACCGCTTCAGCCCTTTGCGCAGCACTCTCTGCATGCGCCGTCAACCAGGCCAATACTTTTTTGGCACGCTGAAAACCGGGCGTATCAATTAGTTCATACCCAGCGGATTGTGTTTCAACACGATAGCTACTTGAGTGGGTTGTCGTTCCACTTCGACTGGATACAACAATTGAGTCGTTATGACACAAGGTAGATACAATTGACGACTTTCCTTTGTTGGGATGACCAACTACCGCAAAGCAGGCGCGCTTAATCATCACTTACCTCATCCTTTTCTTCTTCATGCAAGGCCAACGGACAAAATACTTGCCAGCGAGACAAGTGAGAAACAAAGCGTAACCATTCGTCAAAGTGTTTCGGCTGAAGTACCTTAACTTTTTCTGCTTCCCAGTCCACTGGAAATATATATCCTTGTCCGCTTTCCATATAATCTTTAAGTTCACCCAGAGGAGGTTCCCAGGACTTAACTACTATGAGTTGCCTACCTTGCCAACGTTCGGCAATTTTTTGCTCCGACTCACTAGCCAGAGGTCCTGCTTTTAACTGTTTTTCTTCATTTGTAATATCGAACCAGTCAGGTAAAAACTCTCTGATTAATTGTAAATCGATCCCGGCCCAATTGGTTAATACGAAATCTCCTTCCAAATTCTGAACAGTTTTAATATTACGTATACTATTACTGTTCTTTTTAATTACCTTATCTTTTTCCTTTTCAAGTCGAGACTCCAAATCATTGTTGAGCGTTCGAATGAATAGAAAGCGAGCGTAGAGATAACACAAAAGTCTTGGAAAGAAACAATAAAAAAGCTGAATTGCCAAAATAAACTGCCACCAGCTTCCATATATCTGGGCATTGGACGTTGTGGTAGCTAATCTTGAATCTCGAGTTTGCAACAACATATTCAAATTTGGTTGAGCCTGTTCCCAAAAGCCCCAGGGAATTGATAACCCTGTTAAAACCTCATTGAGCGACTCAGCACTTAAGATTGTGCTTCGCCAAACAAAATTAATATCTGTCGCAATCAGCAATACAGCAAAAACTAAAAGACTTCCTATAGAATAAGCGACTGCCGCAAGCTGGCTTTGCATAAATAACCATTGCTTATTCAACTTCAACTGTTGAAGGTTACGTTGATGTGAAATAAATTCATCAGAGCGAAATGGTAACCAGCTCATAAATCTGGCAATGTTTACTTCTTTGCCTGACACATGCGCTAACAATGAAACAATAGTACTTGCCAGTGGAATGACTAAATAGATTATCAGCAAATAGAGTAGATTGACTCTTCCGTGTGAGTCACCTGAGAGAACTGAATAGGCGAGCACAAGCCCCAGACAACCGCCAAGTACAATTGTCGGCCAGTGGAACTTAATGAGGTTTAAAGAGGGAGGAGAATTATGCGGCACTCTCAGTAGCCAATATCATTTCTTCAAGTTTATCCAGATCAGGAATAGCAGCTTCAACTCCGTCAACAGTTACTTTCATTTTTTCAGCGCCAGATGTTACATCAGCGTCAATACACTTGATATTTTCAGGAGTTACGTGAGAAAGTCGCGGAATCCCTTGTACGACAATGGCAATATAAGGAAGCTCAGTATTTGCATTGAGCGTGTGTGTAATAGCGACACGTGAACGCTTGTTTGCTTGAGGATCTTCTGATCCACTAATTACATCGACAGAGATAAGAGGAATATCTTTACCTCGCCATAACAAATGTCCCAAAAACCATTTAGGTCTGTCTCCCTGTTCAAAGAGATCAACGTTACTGAACGGAACAATTTCCGCAACATTCGTATTAGGCAAGAGAATGTTTCCCTGAACGGTCGGGATCATCAAGCTGTACACTTCTTCACTATGTGTTGCCATAAAACTTTAACCTCTTTCTGTCGCACCTGAAGCTTACCACTATTTTACAAGCAGTCCTAAGCGTGGGCGCTTAAATATGTTACCAAATTTTGCGCTAAATCTTCCGGTGTTCCAATAAAATCAACTTCACCACTGTCAATAATCGCACTAGGCATCGTCGGATTAGCACAAGTATCAAGCGATTGAGCCCACACTTGCCCACCTTTTTCGCGCAGTCGACGAGCACCGTTTACTCCGTCCTGTCCCATTCCACTGAATATAATAGCTCCCGCTGATTCTCCATATGCATGGCTGACTGACTCAATGACATCATCTATACAAGGAGAGTATGGACCACTCCACTTCTGCGAATGGTCAACTAGCATAGATCCATCTTTGAGAAATACTGTTTTCCCTTTTAAAGGGGCAATATAAAATTTGCCGCGGGACATTTCATTACTTCCGTTAGCCACTGTCACTTCAAAGTCACTACTGTTGGTCAAAATTTCAGCCAAAACAGGTAAGAAGTTTTCGTCGATGTGCTGAGCGATAATAAAGCTGGCTTTAATATCCGAGGGCAATGATTGCATAAATCGCTTAACCGCAGCCGGACCGCCCAAGGACGCACCGATGACCCAGCACGGGATTTTTTCATGGACAACAATTGGAGTTTTTTCTACTTCAAACTCAATTCCAGAGGCAGTTTCATCCAGCATTGGAATCTCAAATACTTCTTCACTTTGCTGCGATTCTTCAGATAGGACAGTTCCATCTACAGGACTAAAACATTGTTCTTCTTCAAGCAAATTATCAGAAGTGTTTTCCTCTTCAGCCTCAACCACTACACCATCTAACTCAAATGAATCTAGCGCCAGAGCATCCTCACTAGAATCATCTGAAGTCAACAATTCAGGCTCACAATAGCTCTCAGCATCATCTAAAGACTGCTCAAAAGCATGCGGAGGGTGTTCATCCTCAGCTTTTTGCTTTGAAGAAACAGATTCAACAGCTTGCTTTGCAAAATTGCTTACAGCTTCCGGAGATAATTCAGTTTCACTTTCGGTTTGTAGAAGCTCAAGGTCATCTGGAACTTCATCAAGATTTACCCTATCTTCTTCAAGCTCGAGAGAAGATAAATCAGAGGCTGGAGAAGGCACAGCTGTATTGACATCACGACTTGCGTCATCTTTGAGTGTATCGAAGTCATTTTCACCTAAGCTACTCTCATCTAAGCTACTCTCATCTAAGCTACTCTCATCTAAGCTACTCTCATCTAAGCTACTATCATCAAAGTTATCATCACCAAAGCTATCATCAAGAAAATTTGCCTTCCCGGAACTTTTCAGCTCCCCTTCCATAGGTTCCAATGAAAGATTAGTTTCAGGCATACTAACCGTGGAGGTTTCAACATGAGCTTGCTCAGAAAGTTTTTCTTCTGGCTGAGGTGCACTGTCATTTTCGACATCTTCTTCTAGACTATTATCGTCAGACAAAAAATTAGCTTTTCCTGGTGAATGAGTTTCTTCAGCCAAAGGCTCTAAAGATAGATGCTCAGTACTGATTGACTCACTTTCACTATTTTCTATTCCAGTATCTGCAGCCGGCCTTTGTTCCGGTTCATCTTCCAGTTCTTCTTCCTCAAAAGAAACACTACTTTCCCAATCAGGTTCAAGACTCATATCCAGATCATCGTCGTCTAGCTCCAGATCAAGGGAACCTTGAAGATCATCATTCAATGCTTGTCTGTTTTGCTCCTGGGTCTGCTTCGATTTTTCCGCAATAGCCGACTCCAGATTATTATCGAACTGGTCGAACTCCAGCTCAAGCTCTTCATCATCATTTTCAGACGACTCTTCTGCAAGTTGATCAAGTTGTAGCTCGAACTCATCTAACGAATCAGACGACTCATTCTCGCCCACCAACTCTTCTTGCTGTAATTCTTGCTCAATTACGACCTCTTCAACTAGAGGTTCGTGCTCAGTCTCAGCATCTGCGTCTGCCTTTTGCTGGATATCCTGGGTCGTTTCTACTTGCTCCAACCCCATCACATCTTCGCTTAACACAGGTGAAATATCTTCAAGCTCAGAGACAAGTTCAGCGGCGATATCTTTTGGCAGCCCGACAGAAGTAATTTCCAGCTCATTCAACGACTCGTCGAGGCTTCTTTCCATTTCTTCTATATCTAACGACGCCCCTTCAGCAAGAGTCAGCGAATTCAACTCATTTGCAGACGCTACTTCGTCTGACGCTTGCATACCAGATACCTCTTCCCCAGACTCTCCTTCAATTTCAGGGCCTGCTTGGGAAAGAGCTTCGGGCTCAGACTCAAGTTCGGGCTCAGACTCAACTTCCGACTTTTCTAATCCGGTAATTTCATAGAGACGTTCAATTAGGTTGGCACACCAATACTCAGGATGAGACTGTTTAGTCAAAGTACCTGGTTCACTGAAATAAACGGGGATCTCAGATTCATCCAGCAAGTGATCGACTGCATCATGCCAGGAATCATCGTCAACATTTAGCAACCATACATGAATGGATTGATCACCGATGTGCTCGTCTTGGATTTCTGCAGGCGAAATATTATAAACTATCTGCGCAGCCTGACTTTCCAATAAACTAACTAGTTGTGCACTCTCTTCGTCAACCGAAGTAACCAGTCCGATTTTTAAACCGCTCACTTTCTTCCTCAAGCTTTATTCGGCAACAATGATGATATTGCATCTAACAAATCAACTTCGTTATATGGTTTACCCATGTATTGGTTGACACCGATCTGCTCAGCTCGCTCACGATGCTTCTCTCCTGTTCGAGAAGTGATCATGATAATCGGTAAATCTTTGAGCGCTTCGTCATGACGGATAATCGTTGCTAACTCAAAACCATCCATTCGAGGCATTTCAATATCAAGAAGCATAACATCAGGTTTTTGCTCGCCTAATACGTTCAATGCATCAACACCATCCTTTGCGGTTATAACATCGAAGTCATGACGCTGCAGTAAACGAGTAGTAACTTTACGCACAGTAATCGAGTCATCAACCACCATAACTGTCGGAACTTTATCCTCTTCCACAACTTGCGCAACATCCATACCTTCGATGATCTTAGCATCCATTCGACGAATCAATGCCGGCATATCCAGAATAAGTACAACTCGGCCATCACCAAGAATGGTTGCGCCAGACAGACCGCTGATAGTGCTCAACTGGCTTCCTAACGCCTTCACAACTATCTCACGACTTCCCAGTAGCTCATCAACCTGCAGTGCTGTAGGATGATCCGCTCCATGAAGCAGAAGCACCGGTAAGGGTTGAGTAACACCAGCAAAGTTGGCCGACTTATTATGGTCGAGCAATTGCCCGAGATACTTCATTGAATAATCAATACCTGCGTATTCAAAGTTTGCATCATCATTGCTGTAATATTCTTCCAACTCAAATGGGCTTACTCGAACAATACCCTCAATATTTGACAGTGGAATAGCGAAAACTTCATCTCCAAGTTGAACCATCAATGCATGATTAACCGATACTGTAAATGGCAGCTTCACCGTGAATATTGTTCCGACTCCTGAAGTCGAATCAATTTCTATCAAACCACCCATCTGCTTTATTTCACTATTTACGACGTCCATACCAACACCGCGTCCAGAAATCTGGGTAATCTGTTCTGCGGTACTGAATCCTGCTTCCAAAATTAATTGTTGCAACTCGTGATCGGTGAGATCTGAGCTTTCATTGATCAGTCCTTTCTCGGTCGCTTTTTTACGAATAGCCTCTAGATTAAGGCCTCGCCCGTCGTCCTGTATCTTGATAAATACTTCACCACCTTCTCGGAATAGTGAAATTTTAACGCTACCAGTTTCAGGCTTATTATTTGCCCGTCTTTCTTCCGGAGGCTCAATACCATGGTCCATCGCATTTCTAAGCATGTGCTCAAGTGGTGCAATCATCCGCTCGAGAACAGTTCTATCCATCTCACCTTCAGCGCTGATAGTTAACTCAATCGTTTTACCAAGCTCAGTGCTAATCTGCCTAACCATCCTTCTGAGTCGTGGAACCAGACTTTCAAATGGCGTCATCCTGGTACGCATCAAGCTTTCCTGCATTTCGGTATTCACTCGACCTTGCTGTAATAGCAAGGTTTCCGAATCGGAAGTTAATGCATCGAGAGTTTCCTTTAAACTCACCAAGTCAACAGCACTCTCACCAAGACCTCGAGTCAATTCCTGTTGACGGGTATATCGGTCCATTTCCAGCGGATCAAAGTCGTCATATTCCATTCCTCCTGAAATTTCCCGGCGATATAAAATTTGAGCCTCTGTTTCTATATCCAGATTTCTTAATTGATCTTTCAAGCGTTCAATCGTTGAGCTCATTTCCTCAAGATTGTACTTAAGCACCGACATTTGCTGCTCGAGACGCGCTCGGAAAATACTGGTTTCACCTGCAAGATTTACCAATGACTCCAGCTGTTCAGCCGGTACACGAATAATTTCTGTAGGCTGCGTTGCCTTTGCTTTTTCCAGCTTCTTTTCTTCAAACGAAACAACTTCTGCGGACTTAGCTTCTGTTTCTTTAGGCGAATCAGCAGTAGCCTCTTCAGCCGCTTCAGGCTCAACAGTTGGTTCAACTTTATCTGTTGCCACCGCCTGCTCAGCGCTGCTGATTGGCTTACCCGCAATCAAGGCTTCTAATGAAGCCATGTAAGCAGCAGGGACAGTCATTTGACGTTTTTCTGTAACCTCATTTACAAGACCGGCGATAACATCATAGCCCTCAAGCAGGAAGTTAACGTCTTCAGGCTTGGCTTCCAGGTCTCCACGGTTAACTTTTTCGAAATAGGTTTCCATTTCATGAGTCAAGTCACCCAGAACAACAAGATCAGAGAGACGCGCACCACCTTTAAAGGTATGCAAGGTTCTCTGCAACAGATCAATAGCTGCCTTATTGTCTAAAGATTCCGACCAGTCGTGTAATGCTTCATCAAGAGATACAAGTAGTTCGTCCGCTTCTTCCAGATAGATCTCAAGGACTTCCTCGCCATCTTCATCAAGCTCAACTTTCTGTATATCTCCGGTAACCACCACTGGAGTAGCCGGTGCAATAGTATCTTCTACGACAAGAGCTTCTTCCTGAGGCTTCTCGATTTGAATATCATCTTCAATTGCCTGAGGTTCAGCAGATTCAATCAACTCATCTTCGGTCGTTTCTACTTCAGCTGTAAAAGGCTCATCAAGCTCTGCTAGCTCTTCAGAATCATCTTCCTCTGCTTGAACAGTCTCTTCGAGTGTAGTTTCAAATTCCATAGAACCAAGATCATCGAGTTCAGACTCTTCACTGGGTTGAGACTCTTCACTGGGTTGAGACTCGCCACTGGGTTGAGACTCGTCACTCGGCTGAGACTCTGCGGAAAGCTCAACCGACTCTGACTCAAGGACATCGAAGGTTTCTAACTGTTCGTCAGTATCCATTGACTCATAAGTATCAAGCACATCACCTGCATCCTCGGTTGCTTCAATTTGCAACTCATTTAATTCGAGCTCTGCGGTTGCCTCTTGCTCGGACTCCAGCACTTCACTCTCAGCTTCCGTCAATTCATGATCGACCGGAAGCTCTTCAAGTTCTAATAGTTCTTCTGGTTGCTCGCCACTTACTTCAAGGATGAGCTCACTTTCGTCTGGCTCCATTTCCAGAGTTGGGATTTCAATATCGTCAACTACCTCAACAGACTCTAATGAGGACTCTGTGATTTCTTCTGTTTCAAAAGCACCTTCCGACTCAAGCATTTCATCTAGAGTTGGAATTTCGTCAGTTTCACTTTCTTCAACACCCAAAGATAAAGACAGTTCCTCTTCGGGCTCCAACAGTTCGTCAGAAGGCTCCAACGGCTCTGCTGTAACTTCAAGCTCCTCTGCAGGTATTTCTGTGTCCGCCAACTCTATAGTTTCGCTCTCAGGTGCTACTACTTTAGTCGGAGCTTCAATAGACGGACTTTCACTAATTGATACCGGCTCGCCAGCCAGACGCTTCCTTAATAACTCAACTTCACGAGTTGCTTCTGCAGGCCAGCTTAAACGCTTAAGCTCGGCAATCATCACTTCCAGCTTGTTGGTCGCCAACTCAACCAGTTCATAGTCAATTGGAGCTAGCTCTCGACCAAACTCTAATACCGTGTTGAACATATCTTCGGCAGCGTATCCAAGTTCTCCGACCGACATAGCACCTGCCATTCGGGAACTACCTTTAACCGTATGGTAAATCCGTCTCAACTCCTGATGTAACTCTTTGCTGGAAAGGTTATCCTTCCAACGAACCAATAGCTCTCTGGCAGACTCTATCAGCTCTTCTCCTTCTTCTACAAAAAGCTCAACCAGCTCAACGTCCATATCCTCTGGAGGTGTGCCCGCCTCTAGCACCGGACCTTCTATCCAGTTTTCAATTTTTGTGACTAGTTCATCCGGAACAAATAGATCTTCTTCGGATGCCAGTCTATTTAGCATTCCATCTAAAGAGTCGACGCTTTCATTCAATAGATTACAGAAAGTCATATCGACTTCACCGCGACTCGCAGCGATAGATGCCATTTTTTCAGATACCGAAGCAAGCCGCTGCAACTCATCGATTGTCAGCATTTCTGCGCCGCGCAGGAATGTATGAAGTTCAACTCGAATATTGTCGATTAACTCTCTATGCCCAAGAGAACTACTCAGTTTTTCATTTAGCTGAGACACCTCTTGTAGAATATCCTGACCTTCGGTTAGGAAAATGGAGACCAGCTGTTGATCACGATGTTGTGCTGAAACTTCCCCTGAAACAGGTGACTCAAGCTCCATATTTTCTATTTCAGACTGGACAACTTTAAGCGCATCTTCGGCAATTGGCGCGCCGGTCTTCAGCTTCTGCAAATATTCGCTTAAAGCGGCATGGGTTTTTCTCAAAGTTTCAAGGTTTATCTGGCTGAACCGTTGATTGCTTCCTTTAGCCAGACGAGCAAAACTTTCCAGAGGTCCAGCAATAACAGCTATTTTGCCTACATTAGCCATGTTGGCACTACCCTTAAGGGTATGTAACGCACGAATGAGTTCGTCAGTTATGGCAACACTTCCCTGACTTGGAGATTGATCTATAAATTGTTTCACCGCTTCCAGGTGAGTCTCTGCTTCTGTAGAGAAAATCTCCAATAATACCGGGTCGATTGACTCTGCAATACCCGCTTGCTTGGAAGCTTGCTCACCAGCTGCAACAGTTTCAACTGCTTTTTCAACTACAGGTTTTGGGGATTCATAACTGAATTCAGCGATTGGTTTACCAGCAGCTATATGCTCAGCACGAGCAACTATTTGTAAATAGTCATCACCACATGATTTTTGTTGAGCGAAACACTCTACCAAACGAGGTAAAATAGTATGCGCTTTGTTTAGCGTTTCGATAACAGGAGTTTCTGCCGGTACTGACTCTTCAATTACCTTATTCAACAGGTTCTCTATCGCCCAGCTAAACTCACCAATAACCTTTGCACCAACCAGTCGACCACTACCTTTTAGCGTATGGAACGAACGACGCATAGTGGTGAGCGCCTCTTCATCCTGGGTATTATTAACCCAACGCGGCAACATGTCGTTAATAGCCTCAATTTCTTCTTCTGCTTCTTCAAGGAAGATTTCCAGTACTTCATCATCGATCAAGGTTTCATCAACTTCTTTATCAGCAGAACTGGTTGCTAAAGGAATAACATCGGCAACAGGTGCAGGTTTTGACTCTTGCTGGGTCGTCGGAGTACTGGCGACAGCACTTTGTTCTTTGGCGGGCTCGGTAGAAGAAAGCTCTTCAACTGACGCCGAAGCTGCAGGTGTCGATGGTGCTTCAGGTGGTGTAGCAAGCTCCACTTCCAGTTTGGCCAGGCTATTTTTCGCACCTGCCAATATTGAAGCAATACCTCTATGTTTTCCTTCTTCAGAAGCTTCTAGATAATACTCAACACTTGTAATTACATCCGCTAATGCGTCAAGACTAGACTCATCTGGTTGATAATTAAGATTAATAATGCGTTCTTCAATGAACCGTTTCGCTACTTTCAATATGCCAGCGGCTTCATCAAATTGAATAATTTTTACCGCGCCCAAGACTTCTTCCAGTTGCTTCGGTACTTCAGCAATTGCCTCTCGATTAAATCCTGAAGCAATATAATTAATCATGTGGTCTTTAGCAGAAAGCATACTTTTGCGAGCAACTTTAATAAGAGCTTCTGTCGCTTCATCGACTTCAGACTCTTTCGCTTTAGCTTCACCTTTTTCGGTAAGGTCGGCACCAGGTTCAGCTTCGTCATGAGCCTCAAGATCTACATTCTTAAGATTAGCTTCAACAAATAATAAGGCTCCAGCAACATCCATTACCATGGAGTCATCAGGTATTTTATTCAGGTCTATCTGTTTTTGGATGCTCGAGATTTGTTGACGAACGACATCTCTAGGGATCGCTAACTCAAGTAGAGTCAAAGTATCAGAAATTCGAGTTAATGAATCGACCAAAATTTGTAATTGTGAAATATCTTTTGACGGTGCGCGGACAAACAGATCAAGCTGATCTTTTACCGAAGCCAATTCTTCATTGATTGCCCCAACAACATTGGTAACCGCACTAGAATCCGGCTTGGATAATTTAGCCTGCCTTTTCTCCAACTGCTCATCGGAAGGTAGGTACTTATCCAGGTCAAACTCTCGCTTGAGTGCAATAATACGTTCATTTTTCGAGTTTGATCTTGCGACAAAATACAATAATTGAGAAAGAAGTTTTTCAGGAATAACATCATTCAAAGCTTCGGCACCAACGTCCGCCAAACGCTTTATTTGCTTATCGACCTGCGCCAGTAATTGATGAGCCTCTTTTTTCTTATAGTGACCGCCTTCAGAAATAGAGAAAATGAAACCGTCAGCAACCCACCAAAGTCGACTTACCGAAGCGCCTTCAGTTAAGCCTTCGAGTCTAAGCAGAACCTTATGAATTCTGGCAAGACCCTCTTTTATCTTTTGGCCTCGGATAATTCCTGTTAGCCCTTTTTGAAAATGCGCTCGAAGCTTTTTGGCATTATCTTGAAAAGCCGTTGTTTTATCAGTTTCACTAACCTGTTCTGTTGCTCTTGGAGGTAATACACTTCTTGTATCAGCACTAAATACATCCTGAGCGTCTACTGGTGCTTCGTTAGCCGCAGCTCGAATTTCATTGATAAGAGGCAGTAGCACAACAGGTATATCTTTTTGCCCTTCCTCTACTCTCTCGAGGTAACCGGGTAATTGAAGTAAGGCGCGCATTAATATTTCGAATGAAGACTCAACCGCTAAAGATGAGTCATTAGACATTTTATCGGCAAGCTTCTCCATTTCCTCGGCAAGACGTGCTGCCCCGGAAAAGTCAAGCATCTGCAGAGTACCGTGCACTTGATGCAAACAGTTGATGCAAAATTGAATCTGGGTTTGATCCTGCGTATCTTCGGCAAAATTTTCTAAGCCCTGCCGAGCCTGATCCAGCGTATTATTGATTTCTTTTCTAACCCAGCTTAATGCTAACTGGTCGTAGTTGTCACTCATGACCACTCCGTCATTGTTGTTAACAGTTATCGTTCGACTTTTTTAAATAAGCCAAACAATCTTTGTTATCTAATCTTGTTAGTTCACCGTTCTCAAACAAGGTAACCTCCCCATGACCCAAGACTAGCAAGCCACCAGGCTTCAGTCTTTTTGTCAGTTGATTGACCACCATTTTTTTTCGCTCACTACGAAAATAGATGAGAACGTTCTGACAGTAGATGACATCAAATAATTGCTTATTTCTTTCTCCCAGTTCCAGCACATTACCTTGTATAAAACAAGTTCGCTGCCGGATGGGCTCTTTAACCTGATAGTAGTCATCAGCTAACAGATCAAAGTATAAGTTTTTCGCAGCCTGTGGCACAAAATCCAACTGACGCGCAGCATAAATACCTTCTCTTGCTACCGCCAATGACGGGTAGCTGATATCTATCGCTGTTACACCGTAATAAATATCCTTTCCCTGCGATTCACGTAATCCATGATTCACTTTGTCCAGCTCAATGGCCAAAGTATAGGCTTCTTCACCGGTTGAACAACCAACACTCCACAGCTGAATATGCTGTGGCTTATTCGGCTCGCTTTGAAAGCCTTCAATTGCTCGATTTCGACAATAATTTGCGACCAAATTGAGTGACGCGGAATCTCGGTAATAACAGGTTTCATGAACCGTTAACGAATCAACCAAGGTTGCCCAATCTAAAACCGTAATTGCTCCAGCATCCAGCTTGCTATACAGCTCAGAAAAATTTTTTAGACCTTTATCTTTAAGGTGTCGGGTCAACGCGGCAATCAAAAAAACCTTACGACTTTCCGGCAACCAGAGCCCTGTTCGTTTTTCTAAAAGAGTTTGCCAAAGGGCAAACTCTTCAGATTCCATTTCAGGAAGTTCGTAAGCTGCCATGCTTTTCCTTAACTTCTAAAAAAGCCAATATCGTTTGGTGCCAGTTTATGCTTCTTCGGGTAGCTTGAAACCTGCGATTGAGTTATTCAACTCATCCGCCAGTTCAGCCAGTTTACCGATCGAGCTTGCGGTATTCTGTGTACCTTCAGATGTTTGGTTAGTAATTTCCTGGATTACATTCATCGTGTTAGATACGTGACCTGCTGATGCAGCTTGTTGTCTTGCCGCATTAGATATGTTCTGGATCAAGTCCGCCAAACTTTTCGATACGCGCTCGATTTCTTCCAGCGCAACACCCGCATCTTGTGCCAATCGAGCTCCATGAACCACCTCTGCAGTCGATGCTTCCATCGAAATTACCGCTTCGTTTGTATCTGTCTGGATGGTTTTTACTAGCGCCTCAATCTGTTTAGTCGCGTTACCGGAACGTTCCGCCAGTCGCTGTACCTCATCCGCAACAACCGCGAAACCACGACCGGCCTCACCCGCCATCGATGCCTGGATTGCAGCGTTAAGTGCCAGAATGTTTGTTTGGTCGGAAATGTCGTTGATCAGAGATACGATATCCCCGATTTCCTGGGAAGATTCACCCAGACGTTTTATACGCTTGGATGTTTCTTGTATTTGCTCACGGATAGTATCCATACCTTGAATTGTATTTCGTACAACCTCACCACCTTTTTTCGCTATTTCTACCGATTTTTCCGCTACCGTTGATGATTCGGATGCGTTAGCAGATACCTGTTCAATGGATACCGCCATTTCGTTGATCGCGGCCGAGGCTCCGGTAATTTCCTGTGCCTGATTGCGCGATGCTTGTGCCAACTCCATCGAGATGTTCTGCGTAGCATCGGTTGCATTTGCCAGTTTCACAACCGAGTCTTTGATGGTCGATACCAGGCTTCTAAGTTGGTCGATTGTAAAGTTCATCGCATCGGCAATCGCTCCAGTGAAATCCTCGGTTACCGTTGCGTTTGTTGTCAGATCACCGTCTGCCAGTCCTTCCATTTCATCCAGTAGTCGGATGATCGCCTGTTGGTTTCTTTCATTTTGCAACTTTTCGTTGTCTGCGGTTTCACGAGCACGCTCAGTACGAACTTTGTCATCCTTACGTTGGCGACCGTAAAGTAATATCAGGAATATCAATACAAATCCACCTGCACCGGCTGACCAGTATGGGTGTCCCGGCTTGGTGAAATCGTCACCGGTATTTTCATAAGCTGCTTGAAGTTTTTCGGTTAGAGCTAGCATGTCGCTCGCTTGAATAAAGATTTGGTCCGATGCCGTATGAACACCGAAAAGTTCTTCCGTTGACTGGATAACATAATCCACATTTTGTTTTACGCTTTCGTAATGGGTCGCGATACTTTCAAGAGACTGACGCGCTTCAGCGTTAGTCACACGATCGATTCCTAACATGGCATCGCCTTCAAGCATTCCTGTTAAGACCTCACCAAATACATCCACGTCATGTCCGAAGTTTTCCGCCGACATTGAAGCATCTTCACCACCCTGGAGTACTTTTTGGAAAGAGCGCAGTATTCTTTCCGCGTAAAGAGACTGACGGGTCGCAAACATTACCTGTTCAGGCGTTGAATTTGAGTCGAGCAAAATATCCTGAACATTTTGATAAAGGAACTGCATCTGAGGAATAGTTGCGGAAAGTTCAGCCGCGATATCATGCAGACCAATTACCGTTTCTTGTCCGTTAGAAACGATCTCAACATTTTTGTCCAGTTCACTCCATAAGTCACCAACAGGACGAACCTGATTTCTAAGGATATCTTCCGGCGAAGGTGGCAAACCTTTTGAATCATCTCCGCGACTAATGTGGTTAAACTGAGCCTGGAATCCTTTACGGGAAATTTTCAATTGCTCAAAAGCCTCGGCGTTACCTTGCGAAGCCTCGGATGCGTTTTTTGCAACCTGCTGTGACAATACGCGAAGGTTACCCGCTTTGGTCAACCTCGTCTGGTTGAATTGACTTTCTCTCAACCCCCACCAAAGGTTGACAGCTCCAACCAATATGAAAAATAGCAGTGACCAGATGAATACGCCGGTATTCGATCCCGCCTCTATTTGACTTTTTTTATCGTCTGCGCTCATAGTTTAATTCCTGAAATACGAAATTGATTCAAAAAGATTGTAAGCCCGTCTTCTTATACTAGTGCGACCTGGCGAAACGACGGTGTTTCTGCCAAGGTATGTAAACTGAAAACATTCCTCAAGTTTTCACCTACATAAAACCCACCTTTCAGATAAGGCTTCATCGCCTCATCATCTACGGGCACATCCTTTACCCACTCTTCGTTTTCAAAGTGATTCAACCCTAATACTTCGTCAACGATTACACCACAATGTATTCCATCGTGATTAACAACTAAAAGTCTCTGTCTGCGCAGAGCATGTGGTGCTTTTCTTCCTAAAAATCCATGAAGATCCATTATGGGTAACAAAGTACCCCGTATATTTGCAAGACCTCTGACCCAAGTTTTCGCGCCCGGAACTTTGGTATAACGTGGAATGGCAATAATTTCCGCCACTTCTTTAAGCTGCACCACATATTCGTTGCCTGAAACACGAAAGCCGATTCCAGTCCAGAATCGGCTTAAGTCTTCTTCACGAGTAACAACTTCAGCGCTTTCAAAGCTACGCTTTTCTATTTGTTTTAGCGTTTCGAATGCTTGTAAATCTGTCTCGCTCATAAAATGGTCTATCTTCCTAAGATGGCTTGGATCGTATTAATTAGGTTTCCTTCTTCCACCGGCTTGGTGAGATAGTCCTTAGCACCCTGACGCATACCCCAGATTTTGTCAGTTTCCTGATCTTTGGTTGTTACTATAACAACCGGAATATGCGCAGTTGCAGGATCTTTCTTTAACTGGCGTGTTGCCTGGAACCCATTTAACCCAGGCATAACAACATCCATCAATACCAAGTCAGGTAACTCTTCCTTGGCCACAGCAACACCAGACTCACCACTCTCAGCAGTTACAACCTGGTATCCGTTTGACTCTAGAATTGTTGATAAAACGTGAATTTCTGTAGGTGAATCATCTACGATTAGAATCTTAGACATTTAATTATTTCCCCCGCTTGACTTTGTTCTTTTTAAGTCAGGCTAATGCTTTAACACAAAAGACGCTACGCGAGACTGACATGATCAGTAATAGCGCTTAGAAGTTCGTCTCGACTAAAAGGCTTGGTTAAATATTGATCTGAACCGACAATACGACCCTTTGCACGATCAAACAGGCCATCTTTACTCGATAGCATGATCACCGGCGTGTCCTGAAATTCTTTATTATTTTTTATTAGTGCACAGGTTTGGTATCCATCCAATCGGGGCATCATAATATCGACAAAGATGATATTAGGTTTGTGATCCGCGATCTTGGCTAGTGCATCAAAGCCGTCGACTGCAGTAACGACTTCACAGCCTACTTTTTTAAGCAAAGTCTCGGCAGTACGACGAATTGTCTTACTGTCGTCGATAACCATTGCTTTGAGACCTTGAAAACTATTTTCCATCGATCATTCCTCATCAGGGAGATTCGTATATCGCCCATCATTCAATATTAAAGCCTTACACCCCCCTCAAAAGATGGAGAGTGCCTAGGTAACTTGTAACATAAATGCGGTGGCTAATCCACATTGATTTTAGGATATTGAGAGTAAGTCACAAAGACTTGTATATCCTGCTAGCTTAAAAAAGAAAACTTTAAGAATCAAGCTTTTAAGATACATGACAGCTATTTGACTTTAAATAGGCCTCATAACCTATTGATATTTAAGCTCAAACTATTGTTTTCGATTTTCAACTATCTATAATAGAATGGTCCGTGTAACCTTCGTCTCAATATTAGTATAGTCGAGAGAAAGAATGTCTTTAAAAATAGCTATCCTGATGGATCCGATTGAACAAATAAACATCAAAAAAGACAGTAGTTTTGCCATGCTACTGGAAGCTCAATCAAGAGGTCATCAACTCTTCTATCTGGAGCAACAGGATCTCTACTTGAAAGACGGTAAAGTCAAAGCACATACTCATCGACTGACTGTTGAGGACAATCCTTCTGTCTGGTTTACAAAAGAGCCGATCGGACAGCTTAATGCAAATGAATTTGATGTACTTTTGATGCGTAAAGACCCGCCATTTGATATGGAGTTTGTCTATTCGACCTATTTACTGCAACTAGCCCAGGAACAGGGATTACTTGTGGTAAACAATCCACAGAGCATACGCGATGCTAACGAAAAACTATTTACCGCCTGGTTTCCTCAATGCTGCCCAACGACGCTTGTTAGTCGCAACGAAAAAGATTTCCGTGCTTTTCTTAAAGAACACGAAGACATCATTCTAAAGCCCCTGGACGGAATGGGCGGAAGTTCAATTTTCAGAGTTCGAGCTGGAGACCCTAATATAGGCGTAATAATCGAAACATTAACTAACCTCGGTCGAACCACTGCAATGGCGCAGGCTTTTATTCCAGAAATAAAGCTGGGAGACAAGCGAATACTTATGGTTGATGGCGAGCCTATCCCCTACTGCCTGGCTCGCATTCCAGCCCAGGGAGAAACACGTGGAAATCTGGCCGCCGGTGGCCGAGGAGAAGCCAGACCACTGAGCGATCGAGATTTGTGGATAGCAAGACAGGTTGGTCCGACCTTAAAAGAGAAAGGCTTGATGTTTGTTGGCCTCGATGTGATTGGGGACTACCTCACAGAAATTAACGTCACCAGCCCTACCTGTATAAAAGAGATTGACGCAGCTTTTGATACTCAGATAGCCTCTCAACTATTTGACTCAATCGAGCTAAAATTAAGAGAGAAGGCAGCCAGTTAGGCGGAAAGTAGAAAAAGGTATTAGCTAAAATCATGCAAAATCATCACGGCACCATCGATAATCAGGTACAAGCCAAAGTATCGCAAGTGGACAAAATGATGTTTTGTGCGTTTTTGGCGCTCGCTTTTCACGCATTACTCTTATTCGGAGTGGTCTTTACCTTACCAGACCTGAAACCAAGCAAGTATGAAAAATCCTTCAATGTGGTTCTCGCTCAGTTCGCAGCAGAAAAGAAACCCGAGAAGGCAGACTTCATTGGACAGTCTAACCAAGAAGGTGGAGGTGATAGTGAAGACTTACTTATGCCTAGCACTAAAGAGATGGCACAATTTAATGACCCCAATGCGTTGGCCTCGGAGCCTATGCAGCAACCCGCGGCTTCACAAACCCAAAATTCTTCAAACGAGTTCATTGCTTCCCGCGGAAATGAGCAGCTAAACAAGCGACCACTCGAACAAACTGAAAATAGCCAGCAGGTTCCTGATACCGCATCCTTGATTAACAAGAGTTACCAGCTTTCAGGCCTCATTGCGAATCTTGATTCGCAGAATGTCAATCAGGCGCGCAAAGCCAGGGTAAGACATATTTCAGCATCGATCCACCGCTCATCTGACGCACTTTACCTGGATAGCTGGCGTCGAAAAATTGAGAATGTCGGCAATCTCAACTATCCAGAAAAGGCGAAAAAGGAAAAGATTTATGGAAATCTGACGCTTAAGGTAGCCCTCAACAAGGATGGAACAATTCACAATCTTAAAATTGTAAAAAGTTCAGGCAAAAAGCTTCTGGATGATGCGGCACTCCGCATTGTCAGAATGTCAGCTCCATTTCCTCCTCTTACCCCGGAAATGACCAAAGATACCGATATACTTGAAATTATCCGGGTCTGGCGCTTCCAACCTGATTATTCATTAAAAACTAACTAAACACTCTTTTTTGCCTGTTAAATAGCGAAAATAAAGGTTATTTAGTGCAAATTCCCTTGTTTTTTCCTACTTGCGGACCAACAATAATAGTATGAGCAAGTTTCCCAGTTTAAAAAATCATTTGCTGATCGCAATGCCTTCGCTGAAAGATGCCAATTTCAGTCGAAGCGTTACTCTTTTATGTGAACATAATGCAGATGGCGCAATGGGGCTGGTAATTAATCACCCGTTAGATTTCTCTACTTCCGACCTTCTGGAACACATGGAAATTCCTTGTAGCCATAACCACAACATTAATCCGGTTTTTGCCGGAGGTCCGGTTCAGGTCGATCGCGGTTTCGTGATCCACCGTGCAGATAAATTGTGGAAATCAAGTATTTCTCTGGAAAACAACATTTCAGTCACCACCTCCTCAGATATACTGCATGCGATTGGTCGTCATGAAGTCGATGATGACGCGATTATTGCCTTGGGATATGCAGGTTGGGAAGCAGGTCAATTAGAATACGAAATCATGGAAAACTCCTGGTTAACAGTGCCTCTTAATCCTGAAATCATTTTTTCTACAGATATCGATAAGCGCTGGGAAAAAGCAGCTGAATTACTCGGCGTCGATATCACAACACTTACCCATACTTCCGGACACGCATGAGTCAAATTATCGCTTTCGACTTCGGTTTAGCCCGAATAGGTGTCGCTGTCGGCCAGTCGATCACCCAAACCGCCAATCCGCTGGATACGCTCAAAGCCAAAGATGGTAAACCCAGTTGGGAGCTGGTCGAAAAGCTCCTCAAACAATGGCAACCGGACAAAGTTGTAGTCGGTGAACCCTTTAATATGGATGGCAGTGATCAGGAGATTACCAAGCGCGCACGAAAATTTGCCAACCAGCTACATGGCCGCTTCGGTGTGCAGGTTGAAATGCTCGATGAGCGATTGACCAGTGCTGCGGCCAGAGAAGAGTTGTTTGAATTCGGGGGTTATCAGAAGCTTAAAAAATCACAAATTGACAGTATTGCAGCGGCTTTGATCCTGGAATCTTGGTTTGCCAGTAAATAAATTTAATACATTCTATGCATGGGCAAACTGTTGCACCAAATCATTCTCAAAATGCTCTACAGATCCTCGTGCGATATCAAACCCAGTGTGCTTATCGCCAGGCTCCACAAGGCTTTCAAACTCGTCAATTTTTTGCGTAATTAAATGAAGCTCTGTTATTTCACTATTAGAAAAATCACTCAAATCTAAAGCTATTTTATATATCCGATTTGTCTTTCTTCCAACATAAAACGTAAGGTTTGAATCTACCTTTTTAGCTTTGGTTTTTTCAAATTCATTAAGATATTTGAACTCAATAATACCTAAACACTCTTCATCATCCCTATAAGCACGAATAGCATGAGGCTTTTCAAAAGGGGATAATGTAAGCTTTACCTTAACTCCATTTATTACATCATCTTTTGGCTGATCGAGCTTCAGATCGTCCAGCGTAACCCATTCTGAAAGGTTCATTAAGTTCTCTCCAAAATCTGTCCTATCAATGAAATCAAAATGGAGTAATCATCTATAGAAGAAGTATCGACTCCGGTTTCTGAAGTACTATCTAGAACTAAAACTCCCCATAATTTACCATTTTTTTCAATTGGAAATCCACCAATTGTTGCTGGTGGAGGCTGCCCATTCCTGAACATTTGATAGTATCTATCTATAGTTATAGATGACTCTGTACAATATTTCTTTATTTCTTTTTTTCCTGCAGATTGACTTGGAACAGGTAATGGTTGAGTAACTGTGGTGCCAGAGCGAATGAAAATCATGCCAGCAATACCTTCTGCAACAGCATGATCTTTATTACAAAGAAATACTGAAGATGCTTTTTGTGTCGTATGACCAGATCGCAATACAGGAACAAGCCAGCCAGATAAAGGATGACTTTCTTTTTTATATGGCCAAATTTTATGAAAAAGTTTATTTTCAAACCTACCAGGTCTAGTTCCAAGCCTCCAACGAAACTTTTGATATTGAAACAATGTTACTCTATGAAAATGGCGAGGGTCATCAGAAAACTTTTTGAAAACTTTTTCTTGATATGCATCAATAAGGAACTGAAGCCTATTCCAAGCCCATTCGTCACCAGCGAGCTTTTTAATAAAAAAACCAAGCACAACTAATGTAATTATTAATAGAAAAAAGTACCACTGATATTTATGTACGAAACCAACAAAATATCGGCCAAACTCCGGCCACGATTCATTGTCAGTAGGATTCATATCCAGGAGAATTCCGTAAAGAACAAAAATTATTGAAGAGCCCCAGTAGCAGCTATTTCCAAACTTAAAAAAGAATGCTCTAATATTTGAGTTGCGCATATTTATTATTGTTTAACGCGAATTTTTACAAATCTATCAAAGCAAATTGAGATATTCAACTCAGAACTTATTTACTTACCATAAGCAAACGTCCTTATTCATTTATCAACGTAGCTTTTTTAACCACAAACTGCTTTACCGGTACTTCATCCCAGCCCAGTTCAGTATGATAATGAGTTTCCGCTCTTCCGATTGTGTCTAAAACCTCTTCC
Organism: Aliikangiella sp. G2MR2-5; assembly: GCF_015687155.1. Classification (GTDB taxonomy): domain Bacteria; phylum Pseudomonadota; class Gammaproteobacteria; order Enterobacterales; family Kangiellaceae; genus Aliikangiella. Next base: position 229,377 of record NZ_JADPQF010000002.1, read on the forward strand.
CCTTCCAGAACCAATCCAAAAACGCTATATCCCCAGCTCTTTCCCGGGTCCAGGTTGTCGTTATCGGCAAGATTAAAATAAAACTGATTGGTCGCAGAATGCGGATCTTCTTCACGTGCCATGGCAATCGTATAAGCCGTATTTTTTAGTCCGTTACCCGACTCGTTGAATATCGGTTTGTCCTGCTTTTTAGGATGATACAAAATATCATAGCCGCCACCCTGCACCACAAATTCAGGGACAACTCGGTGAATCACCGTACCGTCGTAACGTCCGCTAACAACATAGGTCAAAAAATTATTGCTGGTAATCGGCGCGCGATGTCGATTGAGTTCAACCACAATATTACCGACGTTAGTTTCCAGTAAAACTTTAGGAAATAAATTATCCGGCTGGACTTTTTCACCTTCATTTTCAGCCATCGTCGACAAACTGAAGACTGTTATTAAAAGTATCGTTAAACTTGAAATGTATCGCATAAAACAGATTCACTCGCGTGGTCATTAATCTTTATAAGGTTCAACATGAATGGAAATATCAGAAATATTAAATGCCGCTTCGATCGCATCTTCCAGCTCATCACAAATTTGATGTGACTCTTCTGTAGTCAAATCCGGCGCGACATGGATAATCATATCCAGAGTGGCATGGTTGCCGATCCAGCGCGAGCGAATTCGGGAAACTTTCTCCACCGGCTCGTATTTTAAAACCAGTTTACTCACCTGATCGGGATCGACCGCATATTCGTCAACCAGTATCGGCGCCGCTTTTTTAAACAGCTCGTAAGCCAGATATAAAATTAGTCCTGAAACTCCTAGCGCACAGATTTTGTCGAGAATTGGAAAACCGTTAACCGCCAGTTGCCAGCCACCGATGACTACTATAGTGGTCAATACATCGGCAAATGTATGATGGGCATCCGCTTTGAGAATACTCGAATCCAGTTTATTCGCCCAAAAACGCTGCCAGCTAGCCAGCCCAATATTCACCATCAAAACTCCTACCATTACCGCGAGTTCAAAATTGGAGGTAACCGGAACTTCATTACTACCACGAATAGCATTAATGGCCAGTTCGAATGCCAGCACGACCAGCAACACCGCCAAGCCTAAAACAGCGAGAGTCTCAAACTTGTGATGACCGTAAGGGTGTTCCTTATCGGCAGGCTTCTCGGAATGTTTAACGACCGCCCAGGCAACAATATTGTTGGCTACATCAGTTAACGAGTGTAATGCATCGCCAATAATCGCCATGGAACCTGTGGTAAAACCGATTGCTGACTTTGCCAGTAAAACAACAAGATTGGCCATACCTTCAATTAGAATAATACGGCGAACCTTTTGTTGTCTGTCCATTGAAGAAATTGAAGCGGACTTTTGAGGAAGCTGAATGCTGGCTTCCTCAGAATTTGAACACTGATTATCGGCGGATTGGCTAGTCGACATAATCGGATTAATGCTTTCAAGAATTTGTCGCCATCATATCACCCCTGAGTGACTGACGCTTGATTCTCGGCATTAAATTTAAATCTTATCGCAATAAAAATCCCTGGTTAAGCGGATCGGCCGGGTCCAGAATCAAGCGGTTAACGCCGCAAATATATGCCTGCCCCTCAACATAGGGAACCACCGCATCTATTTCACCAAGCGTTAATGTACGGGCAACTTTCGCTTTAAAGCGGGTTCCGATTAAACTCTCTATCACCATCCCTTCACCCACATCCAGCTCGCCTCGGGCATGATGGATTGCCATGCGGCCGGAGACACCGGAGCCAGTCGGCGAGCGATCCACCTCACCGTCGGCAAATACGCAAACATTACGACTATCAGCGCTTTCGCTTAAGGGATTACTGATAAAAATCGTGCCGTAGAGGAAACTTAATTCAGAATTTTGTGGGTGAATAATTTTGTTGCTACTGGTGACCACTACATTTTTGATTTCCGTGCCCAGTTGAATAATTTTGGCGTAATTACCTTCGGTTAAACTGAGGTTTAGCTGCGCGGCGTCGACATACGCATAAAAAGCACCGCCAAAGGCGAGATCGTAGCGAACCTCCTTATCCAGACTTGGCAGATACACTTGCTCGTCTAAAGCGCCGACAAAAGACGGAACGCACTCAAAAGAAGCGATAACCTCCTCTCCCGTCACTTTAGCCTGTACCAGAATCAGCCCGCAAGGTGCTTCGATTTTAAGTTTGGCCAGTCCCTCTCGAGCCTCCACCCAGCCCATTTTTACCGCCAATGTCATAATACCGATGACCGCGTGCCCGCACATGGTGCTGTAACCCTCGTTATGCATAAAAATAACGCTGCAGTCGGCTTCCTTATTAAATGGCGGGAGTAAAAGGCAACCATACATATCAGCATGCCCCCTCGGCTCGAACATGATGGCTTTTCTTAAGTCGTCAAATTCATCTTTTAAAATTCGCCGGTACTCAAGTAGTGACCCTGCGTTAATTTGTGGATACCCCGCAGTAATGACACGCAGCGGCTCACCTGCAGTATGCATATCGATAGTTTCAATTTCCCTGGCCCGCGCTGGAATCTGATAGATGCGGGACTGGTTAAACTTTTGAATAAAATCACTCACGTCTATTTCCTGACTGCTTTATTGTTAATAACGGGAATATAGATTTAAACCCGTAATTTTAAAATTCGAATAGCTTTTTTCAAACGAATATTCAAACACACTACAAAACTTTATCGGCGACCAAAGTTGCCGCAACCAGATCTTCCAGCGCATGACCGACAGATTTGAAAAAGGTGATTTCCGCGGCTGAACCTCTCCCTGTTTTGGTCCCGGCACACAGCTCAAACAATTCAGCTTTAAGATCTGTTTTATCAATAACCCCCTCACTCATAGGGATTACAATATCACCTGTCTCCTTGGTAGCCCCAGCGTAATGATCGACAAAAATTTCACTCCTTTTTAGACAATCATCGTCCGCTTCACGCATGTCGGGGCGATAAGCGCCGACCATATCCAGATGTTGACCTTGTCGCAACCATTTTCCTTTAATCAATGGCAACTTGCTTAACGTGGCGCAACTTAATATATCAGCCCGGGCAACCCCCTGCTCAATGGTGTCCACGACTTCAATCTCTAAGTCCTCCGTACTTAATTGTTGCCTGAGGTTCAAGGCTTTTTGCTTGTCACGGCCCCAAATGAGAACCCGGTTGATGGGTCTGACGGTCGCATGAGCCTTTATCAATTTGGACGAGAGTGCGCCAGTCCCAATCATCAACAATGTTCGACTATCAGGGCGCGATAGCAGTGACGATGCAAGCGCTGAGGTAGCGGCAGTACGCAAAGCGGTCAACGACTTGGCATCGAGCAAGGCCCGACATCCCCCTTTGTGGGCATCGAATAACAGATAAATCCCTTGAATGGAAGGAAGGTTATATCTTCCGTTATTAGGTGAAACGGTTACCATTTTTACGCCAAGATCTTTACCTGGATCCCACGCCGGCATTAGCAACAAAGTTGACTCTTCACCCTCTACGGGGTTCGGAAAATCATGATGATGACGCATAGGAACGTTGATAGTGGCAGAGGCAAATGCCCGCTTGAGAGCCGGAATTAAAGTGTCAAACTGGCACACTTTTTCAATTGTATTTTGATCAATAAATGTGAGCATAAGGTCAATAAGTAGCTAGTAGGTTCCAAACCAGCCAACCATTTTAATATTGCACACAATAAAAAACAATCCTTATTCAGCTTCCAAAAAGGTGAAGATAAACTTTCAGTAATACCCTGAGCGAATATTCGCGACTCATCTCAAGCTAATCTGCTATATAAGGGCAGGCTTTATGGTTCTATCCCAAGGAAATAGCTATCTTTTAAAGTAGGGTTCAATATAAATTAATCCATCGGATTTATTAATAGGGAGGCTCATAATGAAACGACTTTATTATTTAACCGATACTATGGAAAGTACTGAGAGCATTGCCGATGACCTACATAAGGCCGGAGTAGTAGACTGGAACTTTCATGTGCTTAGCAAGCAAAGAGAAAGCGGGCTTTATCGCCGCCATATTCATTCAGCAAACTGGTTTCATAAATCAGATATCATTCATAGCCTGGAGCGAGGGATTATTTTTGGGTTAGGGACAGGAGCCCTCCTTGCCTGGGTACTTTCAATAGTCCCCGTCTTCGGTGACACAATTAGCGGCGCAGCAGTCGGCTTTGTTATGCTGTTTAGCGTGTTTCTCGGAGGGTGGCTTGGCGGCTTCATCGGAATTCAGACGGAAAACTACAAAATCCGGCGGTTCCACGACAAGCTAGAACAGGGCTACTTTCTGATTATGGTGGATGTTGAAGTCGGCCAGGAGGATATCGTTCGCGAGGTAATGAGTCAAAAACATCAAGAAGCAAACTTCGCTACCGATGGCTCTTCAGTTGTCACTCCGTTTCATCAACCAAAATCAATTTAACGTCCAGCTTGGCTTGTTAAGAGGGAATACACCGCCAATACAGAACAAATAATTCCCTCCGGAATCTAATGGATCTGGAGGGTTATAATTTATCTATAGCCGTTTTAATCTGATTGAGCGCTTTATCTAGTAAGCTTCTTGAACAAGCAAAGTTTAATCTGAAAAATCCTTCTCCTCCACGGCCAAAGTCTAATCCATCATAAAGTCCGACTTTAGCCTGATGGATAAAAATATCCTGTAACTGAGCATTAGGCAGTCCGAGCGCACGACAGTCCAGCCATGCCAGATAAGTGCCTTGCGCGGGCAACAATCTTATTTTCGGAATATTATCTTTCAGAAATGATTCAAGATAAGTTCGATTTTCATATAAATATTCACGTAAGCAATCTAACCACTCCTCTCCTTGTGAATAGGCCGCTTCGGTAGCAATAGCAACAAATAGACTGTCAAGATTAACCTGTGAGTTGTCGACTTGCTGCTGTATCTTTTTCCTTAAATTTTGGTCATCACAAATCAGGGTTGATTGAGGAAGTCCGGCAAGATTGAAAGACTTACAAGTAGAAATGATGGTAACTGACGAAGGCCTCTCAGATTGCGGCAAAGCATTAAAGTGACAATGTTTTATCCCTGGCCTGGTCAGGTCCGCATGGATTTCGTCGCTTACGACCTTTATGTTATGTCTCAAGCATATCCTGGCAAGCTCAGCTAAGGTTTCTTTCGACCAAACTCTTCCTGTTGGATTATGTGGACTGCACAGGATCAGTAATTTGGTTTTATCGCTGACTTGACTCTCCAATAGCTCAAGATCCATTTTGTAGCCATTATCGGTCAGGACAAGCGGGTTTTCGATCAGACGTCGATTATTATTTCTGACGATGTTCATCAAGGGAGGATAAGATGGAACCTGTACGATGACTTCATCTTCGGGCTGAGTAAGCAGGTTCACCAGCATATTTACCGCGGCAACAGTTCCGGGAGGATAAAAAATCAAGTCTCTTACCGAAACCTTCCATTGGTAACGACGGCTGAGCCAGTTAACAACCGACTCTATATAACCGCGCGTTCGAAAAGTATATCCGTATATTCCATGAGAAAGGCGATGCTGGAGAGCTTCCCTAACTGCTGCTGGAGCTGCAAAATCCATGTCGGCAACCCACAGGGGGATGATATCCTCTCGACCAAACTTGTGGAGTCTTTTGTCCCACTTTACACAATCAGTTTTGATTCTGCTTGGTGGCTCGTCAAAGCTTCTCAGCAACGAGTCTCTGAATTCCTTATTCATAATTTGATGTGGACATGATGAAAGTATAACTTCAGTATAAAATGACCGAAGCTAGTGCAGCAAATATCTATCGAATATTGAACTAGGCTTTATCAATGTAAAAAGTCTTAACAAATTTCTGCTGCTTTTGATGAATACGCTTAAAGATACTCTCTTTTAGGTGGGTATCATCTATGGAGCCTAATGATTTAACTATTTTCTCCACTTTCTTGAATTCCATTGTATCCAGCTCGTGATCATCTCCGCACGGCTCGCAAAAAATAAAATATTCCTTTTTTAGTGGCAGAGTTTTGATTCGGAACAACCTTGCCCATTCCGTTAGCTTTCCAAACTTCCAGGTTGTTTTACATTGGCACTGATAGCAGTAGCTATGACAGACATTCCCCAGATTTTGCGCAAACTTCTCAAAATTAAAAATACTGCTCATACTACTTCCGCTGGTAAGTTTATTTTTTAATTCTACGTATCTCATTTTAAGATATTGTCAATTTATGGATTATTGGAGGCGAGTGCAAGGGAAAATCAATTTAATAACACATTAAATAATAAATAAGCGAAATGAGAAGCGATAAACATTTTAAAAAAACGAATATCTTAAAACTAAATATCATATCTCTCTCCATAAAGAATATCGCGAAATAGCTGAGTCATACCTGACAAAGCTTTTCAAGCTTTCGATGCATAGAAATTAGTGTAAACTCTCATTTCGATTATACTTTTCCATAACCCTGACACTTACCATCAATGAGTCAATTTACTTTTGAGCCCATTGGCATAATTAAAAGCCCTTTTAAACAGAAGTTTGCTATTCCCAGGCAGCCAGGGCTAGCACCTCATGCAATTGGAGAGCTTGTTTTTAGCCCACCCTTTGACCAGATTGAAATGCTTGCAGGATTGGAAGACTTTAGCCACCTGTGGATAAGCTTTGTCTTCCATCAAACACTCGAACAAGGATGGTCTCCCAGGGTTCGCCCCCCCCGATTAGGAGGGAACAAAAAGGTTGGTGTTTTTGCAACCCGTTCTACTTTCAGACCGAATCCAATAGGGTTATCGGTAGTTAAACTATTAAAAATCGAGCAGACTAAAAATCAGCTTTTACTCAAACTCGGGGGAATTGATCTTCTTGATGGAACACCAGTGCTTGATATCAAACCTTATATTCCCTATGCAGACAGCCTTAGTGGTGCATCAGCAGGGTTCGCAAATGATAAACCTCCAGCATTGATGACAGTGAAATTTAGCGCCCAGGCTCAATCCTTTTGTGAACAGAGCAAATCAGAGCATCCTTTCCTGATGGAGTTAATCGACGAAGTGCTCGCACAGGATCCCAGGCCCGCCTACCGCAAAAATAAAAAGGACGAAAAAGAATATGCGGTACAACTTTATTCTCTGGATATACACTGGCTCGTCACAGATAACACCCAAATACTGGTAACTTCCATTAAATCTCTAAAGAAAAAATAATTCTTTTTTGTCAGTTAGTTAACTAAGAACCAGACACTCTAAAGAAGATATTTAAGCGCAAAGTTTGTCCTTTCACGCAAATACTACTTGCCTAAATAGTACTAATAGGTATAGTATTTGTTCTACAGTAACAACTTAAGGATGGGCAATGGACAATCAGCCGTTAAATGATCAGCTTACTATTAGCCTGGTTAATAATGAGCAGTCTTGCCAGAGCCAAATTGAATTATTTAGTGTAGATAAAACAGAAGCGATTTCTTGTTATCAACAACAACTGATAGATAAGATAGAGCTTACGAATTTGCTTTCAGAAGAGCAAAAGCGCCTTTGCTTACTCTGGACACTACGCCTGTTTCAATTTCATCCAACTTGTAAACCTGAAAAGATAAACAGCAAAATCCTGGAATGTTTTCTTTCTCATCTCGCCCATGACCAAGGGATGAGTCTTCCTCAGCAGCGTATTGCAGAGAAAACAATAAGGTTTTGCTTTAAAAATTTCCTGAAGGTTGAATTTGGGAATCTCCACTTTGCGCGGCGTACCCCACGCCGCGAATTTTTTTCTCGAATCAGCTCAAAAGAAACCAGTGAAGTAATCAAATTGATGAAAGGAACTACTCAATTGATAGTGAAGCTCGCGTATGAAAGTGAGTTACTACTTCAGGAAGTGGTTAACTTGCGAATAGGCGATCTTGATTTAAAAAAGGGCCTGATAACAGTGCGAGAAAGCAATGGAAAAGCTACTCGAGTAGTACCGCTCCCCTTACATCTTAGTATGGATCTGAGAATTCAGTCGTTACGAGTTCGTAGTTTACTTAGAAGGCAGTACGAAAGTGACTATAAAGAAAGCTCAGTCGACTCTTCTTCCACGGAGTCAAAAAGAACTCCTGACCATGAACATATTTCGAATGCTCATAATTTGCTCAGTCAAGAGAAGCTAAAAGCAGATAGCTGCTGGCAGTTTTTATTCACTATAGGCTCAATCACTAGAGCAGGAAACCGTAATATTATAGATCCGCTTTCTCGTATTTCGACGGAAGTTGTTAAAAATGATTTTTCGCTGGCACACCGTCAATTAAAACGTTTTTCATCTTCGCCTGAAAAACGCCCAATAGACATGAATCTCAAGACAAACAGACTTACTACACACAAGCCCAAAGTTGATCAGATTGTAAATAAGCCAAAATCCACAGTAGCTCAACTAGCAAAGTCAGTGAAGCAACCGCTCAAATCAAATAATTATTCTTTGGCTATTTAGAAATACTCTGTAATATCCAACTTAATTCAGAACAAAAAAAGGCAGTCCAATTTGGAGAGTTCAACTCAAAAAACAAATTTGAATCTCCTCCTTTATTAATTATCGCCGGAGCTGGTACAGGAAAAACCAATACCTTGGCTCATAGAGCAGCACATTTGATTGTATCTGGAGTCGACCCAGAAAGAATTCTTCTAATGACTTTTTCAAGGCGCGCGGCAAAAGAACTGGTAGAAAGAACCAGACAAATAGTTGCCAAGCAACTAAAAGAGAAGAACAAAAAAATAAATTCGCTTCATATCCCCTGGATGGGCACCTTTCACTCTATTGCCAATCGTCTACTAAGATTTTATGCCAAAGCAATCGGTATCGAATCTAACTTTACAATTATTGATCGAAGTGATGCAGAGGATTTAATCGATGTGCTTCGTTATGATTTAGGTTTTTCTTCACTCAGCAAGAGATTCCCTAAAAAAGCAACCTGCATAAACATATACTCTCGCTGTGTGAATTCACAAGGAGAACTGGAGAAAATATTAAAAGAAGAATTTCCCTGGTGCACGGATTGGAAAGAAGAGTTAAGTAGCCTTTTCTCCGAATACACTGAAAAAAAATTTCAGCAGTCGCTGCTAGATTATGATGATTTATTACTGTACTGGTTTCATCTACTTGAGGATTCAAAAATTGCACAAATGGTTGCTAGTCAATTTGATCATCTATTAATCGACGAATATCAGGATACCAATATTTTACAATCAGGAATAATTACTCGACTGTTTCCTAATGGTCACGGTGTTACAGTGGTTGGTGATGATGCTCAGTCAATCTATAAATTTCGAAGTGCAGAAATAGAAAACATATTAAATTTTCCGTCTCAGTTTAACTCTCCTGCAAAAGTAATTACGCTAAAACAAAATTATCGTTCGACACAGCCGATTCTAGACCTCGCAAATCAATTACTTAAGGAAAGTAGCATTGGATATAAAAAATGTTTAACTAGTACAAAGTTAGGAGGAGAAAGGCCTTTATTGATTACCGTTGAAGATGATATTCATCAGGCTAGATATATAGTAGAGAAAATTTTGCTCGAGCGCGAGAATGGTGTTGAATTGCGTCAACAGGCAATTTTATTTCGCAGTAGTCATCATAGTGATCGCCTGGAAGTTGAATTAATGCGTCATGATATTCCATTTGTAAAATACGGCGGACTAAAATTTCTTGAAGCAGCTCATGTAAAAGACCTGCTATCAATTATTCGTTGGATCGATAATCCCAAACATCGGCTTTCTGGTTTTAGAGTTCTCAAGTTATTTCCAGGAATAGGACCAGGCATTGCAAATAAAGTACTCGACTATTTTGAGTTAATTCAATTTAATTCCTCCAGTTTATTTCAATATACTCCACCGCCTGCAGCCGAGGACTATTGGCAAAAATTTGTCTCGCTATTAGATAAATTTCAAGATCCAAATATCACCTGGCCATCTCAAATGGAACAAATAAAAAACTTTTATATTGAGCTACTAGAAGAAAATTATGAAGATGCGTATATCCGGGAGAATGATATAAACCAGTTAGCGTTAGTAAGTCAGCAATATCAGAGTCGAGAAAGGTTTATCAGCGAATTAACACTCGATCCTCCGGTTGCGAGCGGTGATCTTTCAGACAAACCACATAAAGATGATGACTTTCTTATCTTATCAACCGTACATAGCGCTAAAGGACAAGAATGGAAAAACGTTTTCATTATGAATGTAGCAGAGGGAAATTTTCCCAACGAATATGCTACTGGCGATAAAAAAGCGATCGAAGAAGAGCGAAGACTCCTTAATGTGGCTATAACTCGCGCTAAGCAAAAGCTCCATCTGATTCAACCGTTAAAATATTGGATACCTGAACAAACCAAATATGGCGATAGGCATGTCTACGGCGGAAAAAGTCGTTTTTTAACTCAAAGCGTGTCTGCCTATTTAAATGCCATTCATTGGCCTGCTTCTTTAACTCAAGTTGCAGAGAAAAAGGCTGACTATAATGTAATCAATGATGTTCAGAAAAGAATTCAAAATTTATGGTAAAAGTAAAGCGTAGCCAATCACTTTCAACACTAGAAAATTTACCTGATCGATTTATACAAATTTAGAAAGCCGATGGCTAACTCCTGGCTAACTCTAAAACAGTATCCAATAGCAGGTTACACCCGCACTCAACATCGTCCCAATGTGACCACTCATCCGGAGCATGACTAATACCACCGACACTCGGAATAAAAATCAGGCCTGTGGGAGCGATATCTGCAAAAAACTGACAATCATGCCCTGCCCCGCTGGGCATCAGCATATAGTCTAAATTTTTGTTTTTGGCTATCGACTCTATCTCTGTATAAACCTCACTGGAAAAGTGCCTCGGTTCGAGCCAGCTCATCTGTTCGTACTCGAACATCAGATGGTGTTTCCGAGCTATAGCAGATAACACTTTACGGCAAGCATTCGCCAAATTCTCCATTGTACCGGGATCCAGATCTCGTCCCACCAGCGTAAAGTCAGCTTCTCCCGGTATTGTGTGAGCATATCCAGGCTTAAGTTCCACACTGCCAATTGTCAGGCGCGACAGCTCGCTTCCTTCTTCATCAATAATTCGAGAAATTTCATGAGCGAAATCTGCTACTCCCATAAATGCATCGCTACGCATATTCATGGGTGCCGTACCTGCATGATCGGCTTTTCCGATAAGCTTGACTAGCCACTTATAGACTCCTGAAATTCCGGTAACTATTCCAATTTGCTTGTTCTCGGCCTCTAATACTGGTCCCTGTTCGATGTGCAATTCCAGAAAAGCTTTAATTGATTTAGGGTCGCGCCTTGCATGCATCGCTTCATAAGGCTCTAGACCTGCTTTTTTAAGCGCATCAACCAACCTTTCTCCATTAGGATCTTTAGCTGACTCTAACCATTCAATGGTAAGCTGGCCTGTCAATGCTTGTGCTCCCAACATGCCGCCAAAACGTCCTTCCTCCTCGCTAGTGCCAATAACTTCTATTGGATGTTCAAGTTCAATATTATTTTCTTTTAATACCCTGACAATCTCCAGGCCAGCAATAACGCCAAGAGTTCCATCAAAAATTCCACCAGCAGGTACCGAGTCTATATGAGATCCAATAATGACTGCCGGCTTGGATGAGTTACCAAACCGTCCACACACATTTCCTACACCATCAATATGAGACTCCATTCCAACTTGATTAAACTTTTCCAATAACCAGCGACGAGCTTCCATATCAACATCAGTTAAACCTTGTCGATATACGCCTTTGTCTGCTTCATTAAAACCAAACTTGGAAAGTTGGAATAAATCAGACTCCACTCGCTTGATATCGATTTTCAATGATTTCTCCTCTGAATTTTTAGCACTTGACTAAGCATGCCAACCAAACTGTTTTGCTTTTTTCGCGGCCAGCTTCGGAATATCTTGCTCTATAAAATGATGATGCATTAACTGAACGCCGATAACATGGTTGATCACAGCGTCAAGTTGAACTTTTACATCTCGCTGCATAGCAGGATCGTCGTGACTGGTTAACATATTTTGAATCGCCTGAAAATCCAATAACCCTGCAGCCTTTACTTTTTCTTCATTGGCAAATTCATTAATTAGCGTCATCATAGATTGCCACTTTTTCTGATCAGTATGTGCAGGAGGGGCCATAAAGGCAAATTTCTGACGTTTATACAGTGACTCAGGGAGTAATCCTTTCATTGCTTCCCTTAGAACATATTTTTCAGTTGCACCTTTTATGCGCATCTGCGGTGGAACCTGAGTAGCAAATTTTGCAAGATGATGATCCAGAAAAGCAGGACGAGCTTCCATTGAATTTGCCATGTCAACTCTGTCGCCTCCCCAGGTAAGGATCTGACCTTCAAGCATCGTTTTTATCCACACATACTGTGCTTTATCCAATGGATGACGTCCATCCAGTTGACTCTCATCAAATGTATTAGCTATTGCCGCGCCTGCATCGTAATTCACTAACTCCTCTCTCCATTGAGGATTAATAAGCTGCATCGCAGACTCATGGCAATGTAACCAGTTTTGCAGACACGTTGGAGTAAAGCCAACGACATTATTCATAGCTTGTGAAGAATAAGCTTCCCGAGGAAGCATCGCGCCTTTAAACAAGGCATTGTTTGCTTGTAAGCTTGCCTGATATTCGCTTTTCAAACTTGCCGGTAAATCCTCCAGACCGTATAAAAACATATCTTGGCGGAAGGCGGGATAGCCAGCAAAAAGTTCATCCGAACCTTCCCCGGTAAGTACAACTTTATAGTGGTTCTCGCGAACTTTTTCGCTCATTAATAATTTTGCAACGGCCAGAGTGTTGTAAATTGTTCGCTCTGTATGCCATATCGTTCTTTCGAAATTTTGATAGAGTTGCTCAGCAGAAAGAGAAAGTACAACTTGATCGGCTCCGGTTTTATCGGCCATTTCTCGGGCGATAGGAGTCTCATCATAATCATTACTATCAAACCCAATAGTAAAAGCCTTTACCGGGTCCTGCCTGACGGCTGCAGACAATCCCAGGATTGAGCAAGAATCAATTCCTCCCGATAAGTAACAACCAACCGGAACATCCGCTTGTAAACGATGGTCAACAGCTTCAAGTAAACTTTCTCTTAAACCGTCGATATAGTAGTTTTCATCCTTATGATTAACATATTCACCGGCGACAGGAAAATCAATATCCCAGTATTTTTGTTCATGAACTGTTAAACGTCCATTCTTTCTTTGAATTTTGATTAAGTGTCCTGGAGGAACCTGATGTATATCTTTAAATGCTGTACTTCCGGGTACCATGACCTGGATAAGTTGATGATAGGTTCCTTCTGCGCTCATCTCTCTCTTAACTTTTGGATGGGCAAACAAAACTTTTAACTCGGAACCAAAAACAATCCCCTCATCCATTTGAGTCCAATAGAGAGGCTTTATACCAAAACGATCTCGAACTAAATACAAACAGTCTTCGTCCTTATCAAAGAGTGCAAAAGCGAACTCTCCTCTTAACTGTTCAATCGTTTTTTCAATACCGTAGCGGGGATAAAGATGTAAAATGATTTCAGAATCACTTTTGGTGTTAAATTCAGCTCCCTGGCTAGTAAGACTAGCTCTAATCTTTTGAAAATCATAAAACTCGCCATTGTGAACAAGAAAGTATTTATTGTTTTCACTACAATGCGGCTGCCTTCCTCGCTCTTTATTCAAATCGTTAATTGAAAGTCGGGCGTGACTCATACCCAGGCCAAGTCCTTCTGGATTGACGTAACCGAAATCATCCGGACCTCGGTGATGTTGAATCGCAGCCATATTGACCAATAGTTGCGAATCTATTGGTTGATTGTTTGCTTGGTGAAAAACACCAGCAATTCCACACATAATCTACTCCAATAAAATATGTTTCTTAGATACAACAGACTCAGCCAAAGACTAAATCGTTTATAAAAAATTCCTACAAGTAAACCGCGCAGACTCTAGATAACATCCATCACTCTTTCCATTCGCTGACACATACAGGTCAACAATGCCATTCTCAAAAAAACCGCGCCTCGCGCCTGAGCGAAATACCAATTATGGGATGTTTCATCCAGTTCCGTTGCTAACTCTTCTCCTCGGGCTAAAGGATGCAAGATAATTGCATCTTCTTTAATCGGTGAATTAGCATCGAGAATAAAGCTCTCTCCAAATGATTGATAATCATTTCCAACCCATGCAATTGCGTTAATATAGATCACATCCAGTTCAGGAAGAGAACTATTAAACTGAGTAGAAACTCGAACGTTCAATCCTCTATCCTCTAATTGCTCTAACTGATGTTCATCAAATATTGAATCACTGCTGCCATCATGAATAATGACAACTTCTTCGAATATTTCAGGAAAAAAACTAAATAGTTTTAGCAAGCTTCGAACGGTTCTCATTTTGTTTGGTACACCTACGATACCAACCCTGATCCTGTCACTCTCATCCAGTTCACTTTTTAAAAGCTCAGGTTTCCATTTGAAAATTGTGTAGAGATCAGCTAATGCCTGTGTTGGATGCTCGTCAATTCCATTTCCCGCGTTGATAATTGGAATCCGCAAGCTACCCATCATTTCCTGAACAGATGACTCGCTTGAATCTCTTAAAACTACACAGTCGCCATAATTGTTAAACATTTCAGCAACATCAGCGAGAGATTCTCCTTTAGCAATTCCTGTCGTTGCCCGGTCGGTGATCGACATAATATCTCCGCCCAAACGATGCCAGGCACTTTCAAAAGAAAGTCGAGTTCTGGTGCTGGGCTCATAAAAAGCACTGATTAAAATTTTTCCCTTTAAAGGTGTCGAATACCTTTCTGGATTACTCTCGTATTTCGCCGCCAATCGAAATAACTGCAACAGGGTATTTTTTTCAAATTGATCACTGGAGACTATGTGCTGCGACTCAAGTAGCTTAAGATAGTCTCCTTCTTCCTGAATATTCTTTAATAAAGCTTTGGGATGTGCATCACCGTATACGTCGAGGCTTTCTCTAGAGAATGAAACCTCTTCTTTTAGTTGCGAATCTACCATAACTGATCCTTTTTCCAATCTATAAATACCAGTAACAAAAGTACAAATGGCGACACCAGGGTCACCCCCAAAGCTGCATAAACCAGCAACTCAAATGAGCTGAACTCAATCATTATTTTTCACCTCTTCGGCGCTTAGTAGCTGCCAGTCAAAGTTCTCATTCCTTAATGCAATACCTGATAGGCAAATCACTAAGGATACTAAACATGACAGCAATGCAGCGACATAAAAACCAATTTTAAAATAGCCGACCAGGCCAATAGCTGATGCAATCGCCATTGCAAGAGCAGCAGTAATCCCCCCAAGACGACGGTAGTAAAGTCCAAATACGATTGGCCAGATGGTACTTGCCACAAAAGCACCGGTGAAATTTAACAACGCACCAAGCGTTGCAACTTTTGGTAAACATAAAAGCCAGGTAAATCCACCAAGCCCCACAATCATATATTTGCTCGTTTTGAGAAGTTGCTTTTTAGTGGCATCTTTCCTGAATAAGCCTTTATATATATCTTTAGTTAGCAGGTCACTTGTAGCAGCCAACAAAGAATCAAGACTTGATGCTAATGCCGAAAAAACCACAACAAAAACGAAAATCGCACCGATATCACCAAGCAACCTTGCGGCAATCATAGGACCAATCATATCAGCGCTTGGAGGATAAATATTAAGCGCCATTGCAGAAAGTGCAACGAATCCGGTGACAATAGGAATTGGCAACCATAACAATCCAGATAGGAGAAAAGCACGCTGCCCCAAATTTTGTTTAAAGGCAAAAGCCCGAGACCACCACACGTTCGAGTGAAATATTTCGCCGATGCCAAAAAATATATTATTGAATAAAAACATGATCGCAGCGGGAAAGAGCAGATTTAATAGTTCAGGACTTTCTCGGCTTACAGCAGTATGAATATTTTCCAAACCCACATCACGTACACAAATGTAGCCAATTAGTAAAACACCAAAAAGAATAATAATTGTTTGAATAAAATCAGTAGCAATAACTGCTCTGAGTCCACCAAGCAGGGTATATAAAACACAGATAATAAGAATGGCGCTCATTCCAATGTGATAGTCAATTCCACTCAGTGCAGATAACAAAATCCCGCCTGCCATGCCAAGGCTAACTAACCAGCCAAGTGCGTAAAAAAGAGAAACTATCAAAAATACAAACCAGGCCACTTTGCCATATCGCAAGCGTATAAAATCACCGCAAGTATAGCCTTGAGGCATGAGTAACTTTATTCGTTTGGCCAAAGGCGCAAATAAAATCAATCCCAGCGCCGCCATCGAATAGCCAACCATTCCCCATATTCCAAACTGATAAGTTAGTTGAGGAGCAACTAAAGTCGTATTGGATGTTATCCAGGTCGCCATCGCTGTGGCCGACGCAAAAGCAAACCCCACGTTCCTTCCTGCGAGCATGAAATCGTCCAGGGACTCATTCTTTTTGCCTAACCACCAACCGAA
The DNA here is from genome assembly GCF_015687155.1 of Aliikangiella sp. G2MR2-5. Taxonomy (GTDB): domain Bacteria; phylum Pseudomonadota; class Gammaproteobacteria; order Enterobacterales; family Kangiellaceae; genus Aliikangiella. The sequence goes on from NZ_JADPQF010000002.1 coordinate 245,871, forward strand.
GCCAACCCAAAAGATTCCGAAAACGCCTAATATCAAGAATGCCCAGTGACTGGGAATAGTAACTAGTTCCATAGGGGGTTACCGTCTACTCAGGTTGCTTTTCGCCCGCCTTGTAAACGCGAGCTAGTTGTGGAAAGAAAATTAGGACAATCAGAAAAATAAACAGGCCCGCACCAAGTGCAAACAGTTTGAAAGCCATCGACAATTCGCGATGATGAACGGTAATAGTCACAGGATTGCTTTGTGAAGCTCCGCCAGAATCAACAATTCGAGCAAAAAACACCCCATCAGAATAACCACTTAGCGCTATTTCACCAGCCAAATTAAGCGGATAAGTCTTTACTAACCGGTTAAACTCGGGAGTATCAGCAACTTGAAGCAGCCACTTATCATTTGAGATCTTTTTATTCCATCTCAAACTATAATACCCTTCTTTAACCAGTTGAGATTCCGGGCTCAACTTAAGCCCTTCGGCATCAACGAATGGCGAAACCAAAGTTAAAATCATTAAAAGCAGCAATTTTTCAACGTATGAAAAGCTCATGACAGACACAAATGCTGTAAATGGTCGCACTAATACTACAACAATTATACTTTGTACTCAAATCATCTTAATATTAAAATTAGTAAATAAAAGCGAATATTAGGCTAACACAAAGCATTCGTTTGCATTTGCACAGGCATAGCGAAAGCAGATCGATCGAATCAACCTATTAAATATAGCTTTAGTGACAGAACTAGTGTTCTTCTGGTGATTTTGCCACAATTGGGCCAATTTCAAGCAAGGGGGCAGCGTCCAGATCGGCAGCATCCATCATTGTGGCAACACGACTGAAGCTCGACAAAAGTAAATTTTGCTCCCAATCTTCGAGTGCTTGAAAACGCTCAATGAAGTGATCCTGAAGTGGTTTAGGTGATTTTTCGAGCAGCGACTCGCCCTTACCAGTTAGATGTATTGAAACCTTGCGCCTGTCAAACTCGCTACGCGTCCGCTCTATTGTCTGACGAGACTCCAGCCTGTCCAAAATAGTCGTAATAGTTCCCTGGCTTAGGTTAACTTTGGTCGCTATGTCTTTGGCAGAGACCCCCTTATTTGACTGAATTTCCTGCAGGACCAATAACTGGGGGCCCGTTAGTCCTGAGTCCTTATTGAGCTTTTTAGAGTGTAGATCGATTGAACGAATAATTTTTCGGAGTGATACTAAAAGCTCTTCGTATTTTTGCATAGGCTGACTATATTCTTTCACTTTCTTCGATTTACTCTGGTCCCCCAACTTTCAAACAAACCGCTCATTTGCTATTTGGAAGGGATATTCGGCAATTATTAAATCGAATAAAGTCGTGTGGATCAACTAAAGATGGAAAATCCGATACAGATTTTTCAATCTCATAAGCCCTGACACTTTCAAGAAAGGCTACTTTCCCGACTCAAATCTTCCGAGTTTGGTAGACGATAAACGAAAAACAATGGATAAAGCATAATGACATAAATTGCTAACAGCAATTCAGTTGATTCAATAATCAGCCAACTGTAAATACACGCCACTAACATGGAGCCAATGGCAAGAAATTTGGCTTTTCTGGGGATGCTACGGTTTTCTTGCCAGTTTTTAATGATCGGGCCAAAAATAGAATGAGATACTAGCCAGGAATGAAGACAGGGAGAAGACTTTGCAAAACATACAGCAGCGCCTAAAAGAAAAATTGTTGTCGGTAAACCAGGTACGACAATTCCTACACCACCAATTGCAACTAGCAACAATCCTGCGCAGATGAACAGGTACTTAACTATGCCTTTTTGCTGCTGCATCATAGCAAAAACACCGTTACCTAAGAACAATATATTTATCTAATACTAAACCAAAACTACCATAATTCAATATTTTCTAAAGAATTAAAGTGTAGTCATGGAAACCAATGTCGGAGCCCCTCCGACAATTAATAGACCTGAGAAATTATTACTTCCTATCTATAATTTCTTTGAGCAATACATTTGCTGGTCCGCGTAATTAAGCAGTTCCGACGCGTCAGAGCCGTGCTTTGGAAAGGTAGCGATGCCTAAACTGTACTTAAATTCCATCAGTTGCGACTCTTGATGGTAGGGCTCACTCATAATTCGCTTCAAACGTGACAAAAAGCTGTCTATAGAGTCGATCAGCGTGTTCTCATCCAGTAGAATCAGAAATTCATCACCTCCGATTCGCGCAACAATATCAGACTCACGAAAACTTTTGATTAATCGCTTGGCAAACTCTACCAGGTAATTATCTCCGGCAATATGACCAAACTGATCATTAACCTGCTTAAAGTCATCCAGATCAAGATAAACAATAGAGACCTGGTTATGCTTACGTTTGGCACGACTTAAGGCTGTTTCCAAGTGCTCATGCAAGCCAAAACGATTCATCAACCCGGTAAGCTGGTCGCGGACAGCCATTTCGCGAAGTTCTGCTTCCAGATTTTTACGGTCAGTAATATTCCTCGATATCCCCTCGACTCCGTCGAAACAGCCATCTTTATCGTAACGAGCGAAAGCACTGGTGGCGACCCAAATGGTTGAGCCATCTCTCTTTCTGAGCATAGACTCAACTTCGACCGGCTTGCCGCCTCCTTGCATGATTTTGGTCAGTGCCTCAGCACGTTGATGTGGCTCAGAATAAAATTGTGATAAAGGCTGGCCAATTACTTCCTTTTCATCGTAGCCTAAAATATCTGCCGAATATGGAGAAGCCATAGTGATTAACCCATTGGCATCAGTTCGATAAAAGATACCGGGCATATTCTCGATAATTTTACGAAACTCACTTTCCGATTGCTTCAGTCGGTTAAGTAGCATCTGTTGAAGGGTGATATCGCGTAAACTGCAAACAACACACTCATCACCATCGGTTGCAGTAAAAACATTAACTTTTAACTGGACAACCAGGCGCTCCCCCTTTGCGTTAAGGATTTCTATCTCATATTCATTCGGAGGATTTTCGCCTCTGAGCCGCGCTCGATATCTTTCTTGAACTAACTCGACATACTCACTCGCCACATAGTCCTGAAATTGGCTCCCCATAACTTCAGAGCGCCGTCTTCCCAGAATGTTGAGAAAAGCCTGATTTACCAGTACAAATTTATCTCGCTTTACGACAAAGACACCATCCTGGATAGTCTCGATAGTCGTGGCGTAAAACTCTTCGTCAAAGTAATTCCCTGAGTAACTGTTGTCCATTGATTACCATAGTATGTCTTATTCTTTTTTATAGAGGGAATAATCTCATGACTAGATGGGAAGGTCCAGCGACACGGTTAAATTTTGTACCAGAGAGCTGTTAAATCTGGCAGTGTTTATTTTCATAGTCACCGAATTCAGCCAGCGCGGCATTGTACTTCTCAAACAAGAGCTCTCTTTCCATTCGCGCGTCTACTTCTTGCATTGCCTGTAGAACCTTTTCCTGAGCCACTTCGTCAAGACTCCTTTCAGCCATAGGATAAAGAATATTGTCTTCTTTAAAAATATGTTGTTCCAATAGTGCGCCGTACTCTTCCAGTCCGGAACATATTCCTTCAATACATCTTTCTTTAAGTCCTGACTTGATATTGTTAACCGCCTTTCTTGCTGACTCATGCTCATAAAGCATTTGTCCCACAGGATTGCAATGGGTTAGCACTCCAGGCTTATTAAGGGCTGAGAACAACAGCTCTTCTTCTTTGTAATGATGGTATGAATCGGTAAAATTTTCGATAAACTCGATAACAAATTCCACCTGATGAGAAAATGTCTTCCACTCCATTAATCGAGCCTGTGATACAAGCTTTTTTGAATGCTGAATTACTGAAAGAATTAAACAGTGTTCTTTTTTTAAATAATCACAAAGCTGCATCTACACGACCTCTACTGTCTATTATTTCTGCATTGGAACGGAAAAAGCCTTTCACGCCCCTAAAGTTTCTTGGTACAAACTGGTGACTCGATCCATGTCTCTAAGAAATCCTTCGGTAATGACTCTAATCACCCTTGGAACATATCGCTCAGTTCCAATACCAACAAATTTGCCCTTGTAGAACTTCCATTGCTTTTCCACTTCCAGCAATGAAGACTTGATCTGATTAGAGTTTTCGTTAGAAGCAACCAGATAACGCAACCCTTCATTAAATTCACTCACAGCGACATTAAAGGTCTCATGAACTTTAGCGTCTCTCAGTCCAACATAACTGGCAATATAGTAAAGCGCTATCCTTTGGGAAAGCATCCGCTGTCGCCCAGATATGTTGATTAATTCAGCACTTTTCTTAGCGGAAGATTCCTGCAAAGCAAGTACCAGCTGATGTGCAGTACCAAGCAACTCATTACTAAGCTCCAGTACTTTTCGCGAGTTATCTTTACTGCGATTGTCCAAAACAAATTTTCTAAAATCAATCCACTTTCGCTGCAAAGATTGTTGGCGCTCTTTAATCGAAGGTGTCACTATTGAGTCTCTGAGATTGAAAAGGTTTTCTTCAAAGATCGCCATACTCTCATCAAGTTCAGCTTCGGCATCTTTACTATTAATTCTATGGGTAATTAACAGATAGTTCTTTGCGATTCTCTGAGATAACATACGCTGTTGTCCCGCTTTATTGATCGACTCAGCCAGAGTCAGGACTTTCGCTTCGCTAGTTGCAACGATAATATTGATTAATCCCAATAAAACTAAAATGGACAGCTTGTGGATATTCATAGTAATTCCTCCGGTTACTATTTGCGGAGGATTCTAATACTGCGAATTGAGTGTTAACTTGATCTGTCTCAAGTGATTTGTTGAATAAAAGATAAGCAATGAAAATATTCTCAAAACATGATGATTGGCAGGATTTATAACGATTTTTTATCATGTCGTCGAGATAGCTATCAACAAAAAGGCCCGCATAAAGCAGGCCTCTAATAAAAGTAGTTGACGAAAAAATTAAATGTACTTAACTTCCAGCACTTCATATTCAACATCACCGCCAGGAGTTTTTACTACCACAACATCTCCTTCTTCCTTGCCAATCAAAGCTCTAGCGATCGGTGAGTTTACCGAAATTTTGTTTTGTTTTAAGTCAGCTTCATCATCGCCAACAATTTGATAACAAACTTCGTCTTCTGTATCGAGGTTCATCAAATCTAAAGTAGACCCGAAAATAACCTTGCCGTTATTGGTAATGGTTGTTACATCAATAATTTGCGCACTTCCAAGCTTACCTTCTATTTCCTGAATTCGTCCTTCAATAAAACCTTGTTGCTCCCTTGCGGCGTGATACTCTGCATTTTCCTTCAAGTCGCCATGTTCGCGTGCTTCAGCAATAGCAGCTACAACCCTTGGACGCTGAACTTGTTTAAGATCATTCAGTTCCGCTTTCAGTGCTTCCGCACCGGCTTTTGTCATAGGTGTCATGTTCATCTTTAATAAACCCTACTATTTAATTCTCTTGTGCAATTCTTGCACTGAAACGACTTTTTGTCTTGTTTGATGGCGAACAGCTTTCGCTGTAGCCAAGCCTCCAGCCAGTGTTGTCGAATAGGCCACTTTGTATTGAAGTGCTGAACGACGGATCTGGAATGAATCGGCTACCGCTTGCTTACCTTCGGTAGTATTAACAATATAATCGATCTCATCATTCTTAATCATATCAACCAGATGAGGGCGCCCTTCATAAACCTTGTTCACTCGCTGACAGAACACTCCTTCTTTAATTAAAGTCGAAGCAGAACCGCCTGTCGCCAGAATCTCAAAACCGCATTCAATAAGAGCTTTCGCAGTTTCCGGCAGTTTCGCTTTATCACTCTCTTTCACACTCAAAATTGCCTTGCCACCACGAGGTGCCTGAGAGCCTCCGCCCAACTGAGCTTTATAATAGGCTTCACCAAACGAATCTCCAACCCCCATCGCTTCACCGGTGGATTTCATTTCCGGTCCAAGAATAGGATCTGAGCCCGGGAATTTGTTGAATGGGAAAACCGGCTCTTTAACGGTAAAGAAATCACTTGAAACAGGTTTGGTAACACCTTGTTCTTTCAAAGACCTGCCAGCCATTACACTTGCCGCTATTTTGGCTAGAGGGCGCGCAGTAGCTTTGGAAACAAATGGGACAGTTCGCGATGCTCTTGGATTAACTTCAAGCACATAAATTTCTTCGCCCTGAATAGCAAACTGAGTATTCATCAAACCACGAACACCGAGCTCTTTGGCCATAGCTTCAATTTGCTCCACCAGGCGAGTCTGGATTTCCTGACTCAAAGTATGTGGAGGAATACAGCAGGCCGAATCACCAGAGTGAACACCCGCTTGCTCGATATGCTCCATTATGCCGCCAATGATTACCGTTTCACCGTCATAAATGGCATCAACATCAACTTCAATTGCATCGTCCAGGAATCGATCCAGTAATACCGGAGACTCATTGGAAACAGAAACGGCATCATTCATATAACGACGCAATTCGTCTTCATTAAATACAATTTCCATAGCTCGTCCACCTAGAACATAGGAAGGGCGAACAACTAATGGATATCCGATTTCTTCAGCCAGACGTACACCGTCTCTGGCATTGGTCGCAGTACGATTAGGAGGCTGTTTCAATCCAAGCTTTTCAATAGCTCGCTGAAATCTTTCTCTGTCTTCAGAGCGGTCAATAGCATCAGGAGAGGTTCCAATAATTGGTACTCCCGCAGCTTCAAGCTCGCGAGCCAGTTTTAGCGGAGTTTGTCCTCCGTACTGAACAATTACCCCTTTCGGTTTTTCTTTATTGACTATTTCAAGAACATCTTCAAGGGTAACTGGCTCAAAATATAGCCGGTCAGAAGTATCATAATCTGTTGATACTGTTTCCGGGTTGCAGTTAACCATGATAGTTTCATAGCCATCATCACGCATAGCGAATGCCGCATGTACACAACAATAATCGAACTCTATCCCCTGGCCAATTCGGTTAGGACCACCACCGAGGATCAAAATCTTTTCTCTATCGCTAGGTTCGGCTTCACATTCTTCATCATAAGTCGAATACATGTAAGCGGTATCCGTCGCAAACTCTGCAGCACAGGTGTCGACACGTTTATAAACCGGATATAAATCCAGTTTGTGGCGGATACGACGCATTTCTTTTTCTGAAATATGTAACAGGCTAGACAGTCGTCTGTCAGAAAATCCTTTTCGCTTCATTAAACGTAAAGTCGCTTTATCCAGATCGCCAACACTCAGTTTGCTAAAGTCCTTCTCAAGTTTCACCAGCTCTTCTATTTGCACAAGAAACCAGGGATCAATCGATGTAATCTGGAAAACTTCCTCAACCGAATAGTTTTGGCGGAAAGCGTCAGCAAGATAATAAATTCGTTCGGCTCCAGGAACCTGGAGTCGTTGGTGCAACCAGGCTTTCCAGCCCTCTCTTTTAGGATCCAGTAATGGATCAAAGCCATCTGCACCGGTTTCCAGTCCGCGCAGCGCTTTTTGCATTGATTCCTGAAAATTGCGACCAATGGCCATAACTTCACCGACCGATTTCATCTGAGTGGTCAATGTATCGTCACAATTCGGAAACTTCTCAAAATTAAAACGTGGAATCTTGGTTACCACATAATCAATCGATGGCTCAAAGGAGGCAGGCGTTCGTCCACCGGTGATGTCATTCTGAAGCTCATCCAGGGTATAGCCAACTGCTAGCTTCGCCGCAATTTTTGCAATAGGGAATCCTGTTGCTTTTGAGGCAAGAGCTGATGAACGAGAAACTCGAGGATTCATTTCAATGACGATCATGCGCCCATTTTCGGGATTAACCGAAAACTGAACATTCGAGCCTCCAGTTTCAACGCCTATCTCGCGTAGTACCGCCAAAGAAGCGTTTCGCATAATTTGATATTCTTTGTCGGTCAGTGTTTGAGCTGGTGCAACAGTAATTGAATCTCCAGTATGCACTCCCATAGGGTCAAGATTTTCAATAGAGCAAACAATAATGCAGTTGTCATTCTTGTCACGAACAACTTCCATTTCATACTCTTTCCATCCGATCAGTGATTCATCAATCAGAAGCTCAGTAGTCGGTGACAGATCCAGACCGCGGTTACATATTTCTTCAAACTCTTCGCGGTTGTAAGCAATTCCTCCACCAGTTCCTCCCATAGTAAAAGAAGGACGGATAATACAAGGAAAGCCAACTTCATCGAGAACTTTATAGGCATCTTCCATCGAGTGGGCAATCCCAGCTCTCGGCATATCTAGCCCTATCTTTCTCATCGCTTCTGCAAATTGCTCACGATCTTCAGCTTTGTCGATCGCTTCCCGGGTCGCGCCTATCATTTCAACCTGGTGTATTTCAAGAACACCTCTAGATGCCAGGTCAAGCGCACAGTTCAGTGCTGTTTGTCCGCCCATAGTCGGCAAAATTGCATCAGGTTTTTCTTTTTCGATAATTTTGGCGACCACTTCCCAATGAAGCGGCTCAATATAAGTTGCGTCGGCCATTTCCGGATCGGTCATGATCGTCGCCGGATTCGAGTTAACAAGAATAACTCGATACCCTTCTTCTTTTAATGCTTTACATGCTTGCGCGCCAGAGTAGTCAAACTCACAAGCCTGACCTATGATGATGGGACCAGCGCCTAGAATTAAGATACTTTCAATGTCGTTACGTTTTGGCATTCAATATTACCGTATTAGTCGTTACTCGGTGGACTTAAATTAACAGAGGTAGTTAGCCTACCCAATTTTATTTACTTTGCGGCTCGCTCGCTCAACTGCATAATAAATTTATCAAACAGTGGCGCTACATCGTGAGGCCCGGGGCTCGCTTCAGGATGTCCCTGAAAACTAAATGCAGCCCTGTCAGTAAACTCAATTCCTTGCAAACTGCCATCAAAAAGCGACTTATGAGTGACTTTTATGTTCGATGGCAATGTTGTTTCATCGATAGCAAAACCATGGTTCTGACTGGTAATCATTACTTTTTTACTTTCTACATCCTCAACCGGATGGTTTGCGCCGTGATGACCAAACTTCATTTTAAGTGACTTAGCGCCTGCAGCTATGGACAATAGCTGATGACCCAGACAAATACCAAAAATAGGAAGGTCTGTTTTCAAGAAGTTTTGAATTGCTTCAATCGCATAATCACAAGGCTCTGGATCCCCTGGTCCATTGGACAGGAAAATTCCATCAGGATCCATTTCCAGTACTTTTTCCGCTGGCGTTTGAGCAGGAACTACGGTCAAGCGGCAACCTCTCTCAGCGAGCATCCTCAAGATATTCTTCTTCACACCGAAATCATAAGCGACTACATGAAACTTAATGTCATCATCGGATATTTGGCGGTGTCCTTCACCTAAGGTCCAGACTCCTTCCTTCCACTCATATTGCTCATCGGTGGTCACTTCTTTGGCAAGATCCATTCCCTTTAAACCAGCGAAGCCTTTCGCTTTTTCAAGAGCCTGCTCTTCGTTCACACCTTCTCCAGCAATAATACAACCAGAAAGTGCACCTTTATTACGTAGAATTCGTGTTAAACGACGAGTATCAATGTCGGCGATGCCGACGACATTTTTACTGACTAAATACTCGCTCAGTGACATTTCGCTTCGCCAGTTACTTGCCACTAGTGGCAAGTCACGGATGATCAATCCAGCCGCCCAGATTTGATCAGACTCTTCGTCTTCAGAGTTGATCCCTGTATTTCCTATATGTGGATAGGTCAACGTAATCATTTGACGTGCATAGGAAGGATCAGTCAAAATTTCCTGATAGCCGGTCATTGAAGTGTTAAACACAACTTCACCAACCGACTCACCATCAGCACCGATAGAGGTGCCGTGAAAAATACTTCCGTCTTCGAGAACCAGAATTGCAGGTTTAGACATCATTGGATTGTGCAAGATAGCCTCCGGCTAAAACAGATACTAAAAAGCGGAAAAGTATGATGATCTCTTCCGCTTTTGATATGAATTTCGCAATTTGTCCGCGACCGCGGCAAATTCTGGGTATTCTACGCGATCAAGGCAGGCTTTGTCTATTGACAGAAACAAAAATTGAGCTGAATTATTAGGAAAAATCAATAATAAAAAACCGCCTGAACAGGCGGTTTTTATAGATGGTGCCGAAGGCCGGACTTGAACCGGCACGACCGATGGTCACTACCCCCTCAAGATAGCGTGTCTACCAATTCCACCACTTCGGCAAATTCGTAAATACGATACTCAGGATACTGGCAATTAGTTGTTGCCGTCTTCCTTATCTTTTACTTCTTCTTTAGTCTCTTCTGCAGCTTTAGTAGTATCTTCGGAAAGCTTCTTAGCTTCAGCTTCCAATTTTTCAACCGCTTCGCTCTCTGATACCGATTCAGTTTTCTTTTCAGCCATTGGCGCCACTTCTGATTCAATACCACCTTGCTCCACAGGCAATTGAGATTCGATGCTTTTTTCTGCAGTTTGTTCTTCGACAACCGGGGCTGTATCCAGAACTGCATCTTTAGCTTCATCGCCAGTCGAATTCATATAGCTAATTCCAAGAGCAATAGCAAAGAACAGAATAGCTAAAATAGTCGTGGTTTTAGTCAATACATTTCCTGAACCTGCGGCTCCGAAAACAGTATTTGCACCACCAGCACCAAAGGACGCGCCCATCTCGGCACCTTTGCCTTGCTGCAATAAAATAATTCCGATCAAAGCAATCGAAACAACCAAATAGATAATTAATATAATTTCCATCGTTTATCCTGCAAAAGAATAAATCGTTAAAAAGTCTTCAGCTTTCAACGAAGCTCCACCAATAAGTCCGCCATCAATATCATTTTGTGATAACAACTCATCAGCATTGGCAGCATTCATGCTACCACCATACAAAATCTGAATCCCGTCTGCAATTTCAGGATTATATTCAGCTAACCAGCGACGAAGTTCAAAATGGACTTCCTGAGCCTGCTCTGGAGTTGCGGTCCTTCCAGTTCCAATAGCCCAAATTGGTTCATAAGCAATAGCAGCATCTGAGAAAGCTTCTATTCCTACTTCATCAATAACAGCTTTAACTTGAGTTTGCAGCACTTCAAGGGTCACCCCTTGCTCTCTTTGCTCCAAAGATTCGCCGATACATAATATGGGCGTTATCCCATTTTTCAAAGCAGCAGCGAACTTCTTTGCTACTCTTGCATCATCATCTGCGAACATTTCTCTTCTTTCTGAATGACCAACCAGTAAATAATCCACCTGATAGTCCTTCAGCATAGAGACACTTACCTCTCCGGTAAACGCTCCATTGCTTTCCCAATGCCCATCCTGCGCCCCCAACTTGATGTGGGTATTGGCAGTTAGCTTGCCAATATCGGCCAAGTGGACCAAAGGTACACAAATAAGCAGTTCAGCTCCTTCTTTTGGCAATGAATCAGCAATAACATTGCTTGCCAGTTGAATCGCCTCACTCCTGGAAGTATTCATTTTCCAGTTACCGGCTATAAGCTTCTTTCTCAAGTTACTCATTCAACACTTCGAAGGTTAATTACTCAACAAGATGGCCCTCGACAATAAAGGAACCACCGAAAAGGGCGCAAATCTTACCTGACATATTTCAGATATACAAGAGAAAAGCCGGTAAGAATCAAGAATATTTGCAATTTACCGGCAGGTTGGTTTTAGCAGGTCAGCTTGCAGACTGATTTACTCCTTCTTCACCCTCAGAATTCTGCTTCAAAAAGTCGACAAATTCAGTATATGGCATGGGTTTAGCGAAGAAGTATCCTTGAATATCATCACAATTATTTTCCGCCAGAAACGCTTTTTGCTGTGCAGTTTCTACACCTTCTGCGATAACTTCCAGGCGCAGACTCTTAGCCATAGAGATGATCGCCAGAGTAATGGCCGTATCATCTGCGTCAACCACAACTTCATCAATAAATGACCTGTCGATCTTAAGAGCATCCAACGGGAATCGCCTTAAATAGGATAATGACGAATACCCTGTCCCAAAGTCATCAATAGCAATACGAATTTGCATTTCCTTGAGTCGCTCGAGAATCGAGATAGCCTGGCTAACGTCTCGCATTAACATGCTTTCGGTAATTTCTACTTCAAGCATATGTGGTGGAATGCGATATTTTTGTAGCGTTCGAGCGATCGATTCAGGTAAATCTGCCTGTCTGAATTGCAATGCAGATAAATTCACCGCCAGACGGATATCAATTCCAATATCACGGCAATCTGCAATTCTACGACATGCATTATCCATGACCCAAATACCGATATCTTTAATAAGCCCTGTGTTCTCAGCAATAGGAATGAACTCTGCTGGTGAAATATTGCCTAGAATAGGATGGTACCAGCGGATCAATACCTCTGCGCCAATAACGGTGTTTTGCGCAATATTCAATTGAGGTTGGAATACCAGACTCAACTCCTCATTTTTGATTGCTTGGCGCAGCTCATTCGCCAGTTGGTGTCGCCTTATGGCGAGTTGATTCAACTGCGCTTCATAAAACTCATAGGTATTACGACCAACTTCTTTGGCCTTATACATTGCCGCATCAGCAGCTTTCATTAATGAATCGACATCAGCTCCGTCATTCGGAAACATACAAACACCGACACTTACGGTAGTGTTGACTTCGTAGCTGGATAATTTGAAAGGGGCTTCAAAACTGGAAACTATTTTTTCCACAATGGAAATAACGTCTTCGGTATCATAAATTTCATTCAGAATAATAACGAACTCATCTCCACCCAATCTGGCCAGAGTATCTTCACTCCGTATTCTGTCTAAAAGGCGTTGACTGGTAGCTTTAAGCAGCTGATCTCCGACCGCATGCCCCAGAGAATCGTTGACATCCTTGAAGTGGTCTAAATCCAAGAAGAGGATAGAGACCATTGTACTAGTCCGAGATGCACGCTTAAGCGCATATTTGATTCGATCCATACACAACGCACGGTTAGGTAACTGGGTCAGTGAGTCATAATTCGCTAGATACTGAAGATCTTTTACCGCTCTTTCCAGTCGCTTTTTATTTAGCTGCAGGGCTTCATTAGCAGAATCTCTCTCTTTCTGATTAACTTCTATAGTCTCAAGCATTCGGTTTAAAGAGCGAGCCAGAGATCCTATTTCGTTGTCACCATAACCAGGCGCTCTAATTGCATAGTTACCACTTCCACTAACTTTACGGCTGAATTCATCAAGCTCGACAATAGGGTTTGAAATGGTCCGTTGTAAGCGCAAGGAAGTCAGGTAAACCATGAATATTAATGCCACAGCAATAATCAGGCTGACCAGAGCAAAGTCTCTGATCTTGGTATAAAAATCTTCTGTGGATATTTTTAAATATACAACTCCGGAATATTCACCGTCTCTTTGAACAATCGGATACCAAACATAAAGCCTGTCGGAAGACCAGTAAACCCGCTTTTTGTCATGATATTCGGCGCCGCTGATATAAAACTCGGCATCCTGTTCATCTCGCACCGCAAGAAGCGCTCTGGAGCTGTCAAAAATACCAGCCCCAAATTCACCACTAAGGTTGACCGAGCCAAGCAGCTGTTTGAGGACATCAGTCCCCCCCAGGCTAATAGGTACAGCCGCGTTAGTCGCCAGAAAAGCGGCCTGAGTTTCGGCATCGGCGATCATTGCATCTTTGGTAGTCCGGTAAAAATTGACCCCAATACTAATCATGCCGATTGCTAATGCCGATGCAGAGATCAGAGAGATGATGACTACCAGACGGGTTCTTATTGAGCGTCCCAGATTAATCATTGGTCCCTCCTCCCAACAAGTATTCCTTTACTTCTTAGCAGGGGAGCTGGAGTGAACCCTGAGTACCCGAGGTTTTCATCAAACAATTCCAGTACGATCCGGTTTGGCTCGGTTTTAATATTGTAATGTGCGCCTATATTCTTACTCGTTTTATTTTGCGATATATAAAGGAACCCTTTCTCCTTTTGTTTTCTTTCTAATTCAAGTTGCTCTGTTGAGCTTGTTTCATGTGTGATTAATGCAAAACATTTATCCAGCTCATCTAACTTTGCAACAGAAATCATTTGATAGTGATTTTGCCTATCTAGCAATTTCATATATTCGGATACATCCGAGAACTCTTGCTGTGAACTCCAATAGCAAACTCGTCTGGGCATGGTAGTGTCTATTTGCTTCGGCACATTGGTTAGCTGCAGCATTTGGAAGAAGAGCTGGCTTAGCAAAGGCACGTCGAAAGACACTATATGTGCAGAGCTTAACAGCTGATAATGGGGTTTATGGCCTGTTTCATTCATGGCCAGTAAATTAACCTGGAAGCGGCTATTGGTATCATCATCAACAGTTGCCAGATTATAATGTGCCCCGTTTTCAGACAACCGCTCTCCAACAGCAACTATCAGAATTTTCTCTCGCTTTCTTTGTAATGCTATCTTTTTCAGTTGCTCTATTTCAGCCTCGGTAACTAAAAGGGCGTTGCATCCATCGCTAACAGTAAACTTATCTATTTGCTTGATATTTGATAGCTTTCCTTGAATTGATTTGCTTTCCAGAAGAAAGGAGGCATAGTCTACTAACAAGGATTGCTCGAAAGTACAAAGGACAAAGGTTTCACTTAAAGGGGCATCGGTCGGCCATTCTGTGTAACCTAACAAGGATCTCATCAGGCTTGCTCTTCTTGCAACTTCTCCTGGAACAACTTTGCCCAACGAAAATAAACTGGGATCTATTCCGTGCTCACTATTTTGAAACGCATCCAGGTTTAACTCAAAGTCAAAAAACTCATCCTTACCGACAAAAATACTGATATGAAACCCGGCCTGAGCGACCCCACGACCTTCGCCAGTGAGAACGACTCCGGAATTCCCGTAGTCGTTTACAATTGAAATTGCAGCCTGCTTGCTGGGAGACTTGTAAAAAATAGCATGACAGTGATCTGCACTTTCGCCCTCGGTCAAAGCTTCAATAGAAATAAGCAGGTTGGCGATAGTCAAACCCTTAAGGTACCGTTTAAAATCACGATATATAGAATAATCCCCGGTTACACAGTAAACAAACTTCTCATTTGAAGCTTTACTCAATTGCTCAGGGCTCCAGCGAACCTGATTCAGCAAACGAGATATAATAACTGGCCGCATGACCTGCTCGTCAGCCGTTTCTGCAGCACGGCCCCAGCTAGCCAATAGTAAACACGGGCAAAGAAGAACAATTAAGACAGCCTTCAAGCTAAAAACACCCCTAAATCCATATCGTACTCAACTTAAGGTATTACTTTTGAAGAGGATCCCCGCATGGAAGCAAGCTTACTTCCCCAATAAAGTATTTAATGTCAATTAGTTAAGATAACAGTAGTTCAGGTACCAGTATAGGTTAAATTGCCAATAAATGTCGCAATAGAGAGTATATATCATTAAATTCCGAGGATTTTTTAGCTTTTCGCTGGTCATTTAACCGCCTAACCCCGTATAATACGCGCGCTCAAATTTGGGGTCTTGAGATACTCGATATTTCACATTAAGTTTGAGCAAAAATTAAGACGAAAATTTGTCTATCTGGTAGCGCTACCCCCTTAGATTCTAGTGGGCCTGTATTGCGCAGGAATGATCGTTATCGACTATAGTTAGACGTTTCACATTTAACTTTTTACCACTGAAAATTCTATGATCAAAATACGCAAAGGTCTGGACTTGCCTATAAATGGTAGTCCCAAACAAGAAATTCTTGACGGACCCGCAGTATCTGAAGTGGCCATCCTCGGTGAAGACTATCTGGGAATGAAGCCGTCGATGAAGGTTCGCGTTGGCGACAAGGTCAAATGCGGCGACGAAATCTTCGTCGATAAGAAAACTGCCGGCGTCACCTACACTGCCCCTGCAAGCGGCACTATCAAGGCAATAAACCGGGGGGCAAAACGAAAGTTACTCTCTGTAGTTGTTGAAATTGAAGGCGATGAATACAAAGAGTTCTCCAAGTATGATGCAGCCCAGCTAAATCAGCTCAAGCGTGAACAAGTTGTCGAAAACCTGGTTGAGTCAGGCTTATGGACAGCACTACGTGTTCGACCAATGAGCAAGATTCCTGAGCTGGATGCAGCACCTGCCGCAATCTTTGTTTCGGTAATGGACACTAATCCTCTGGCAGCCGACCCTATGGTAGTAGTTGCTCAGGAGATCGAAGCCTTTAATCACGGCCTGACAGTACTGAAACACCTGACCGAAGGCGAACTCTTTGTTTGTCACAATGGTGAAAACAACCACGATCTGGCACAAAATCCGGTTGCGTCTTACCACGCTTTTTCCGGTGTTCATCCGGCAGGTAATGTAGGCACTCACATTCACTTCCTTAAGCCGGTCAATGACCAACGCAGCGTTTGGCACATTGGATACCAGGATGTAATTGCAGTCGGCAAGCTTTTCACTAGCGGCCGACTATTCACCGATAGAGTGATTTCCCTGGCTGGACCTCTGGTGAAGGAGCCTCGCCTAATTAAGACTCGTATCGGCGCAAATACTGACCAGCTGATTGCCGGTAACATTAATGATGATGACGAGCGCGTGATTTCCGGTTCTGTATTTAACGGACATATTGCCGTTCATCACCGAGCGTATCTTGGTCGTTACCACAATCAAATCTCTGTTTTAAAAGAGGGTCGAGAGAAGGAATTCTTTGGCTGGATCCATCTGGGCTCCGACAAATTCTCTGCGACTAAAGCTTTTAGCTCTCATTTAAGCCCTAATAAGAAATTCGACATGACCACGTCTACTGGCGGCAGTGAAAGAGCGATCATGCCCATTGGCACCTATGAACAAGTTATGCCATGGGACATTCTGCCGACTCAATTGATCCGAGCGCTAGTTGTTGGCGATACAGATACGGCACAACAGTTAGGCTGCTTAGAATTTGACGAAGAAGATATGGCTCTTTGTACTTTTGTTTGTCCAGGCAAATACGAATACGGCCCAATCTTGCGTGATGTTTTAACCACTATCGAGAAGGAAGGCTAATGAAAGGTTTAAGAGAATACATTGACCACCTCGAGCCCCATTTCGAAAAAGGTGGTAAGTACGAAAAATGGTACGCGCTTTACGAAGCGGTAACGACCATTTTATACACCCCTGGTCATGTTACCAAGAACGCCTCACACGTTCGTGACAATATTGACCTCAAACGTATCATGATTTTTGTCTGGTTCTGTACTTTCCCGGCCATGTTCTGGGGAATGTATAACGTTGGATACCAGACTGTTGATGCTATGGCTTTGACTAACACTACAGCTCTAGAAGGCTGGCGCGGTTGGATGATGAGTTTATTTGGCGCAGAATATTCAAAAGATGTTCTCAGTTCAATGTTCATCGGAGCCCTTTACTTCCTGCCTATTTATGCGACGGCTTTTATCGTCGGTGGCTTCTGGGAAGTTCTGTTCGCTTCAGTTCGCGGTCATGAAGTTAATGAAGGTTTCTTTGTAACTTCGATTTTATTTGCATTGATACTTCCGCCGGATATTCCGTTGTGGCAAGCAGCTCTGGGAATTTCTTTTGGTGTCGTTATAGCCAAAGAAGTCTTTGGTGGGACCGGTAAAAACTTCCTCAACCCCGCACTTGCAGGACGAGCATTCCTGTTCTTCGCTTATCCTGCCGATATGACCGGCGATGTGTGGAATGTAGTAGACGGCTTCTCAGGCGCAACCCCGCTTGCGGCAGCTGCAACTGGCGCGTATGACACAGCATTTAGCATGTCATTTTTTGAAGCAGTGCAAAGTGAAGCATGGAAAAACGCATTCTTCGGATTTCTGCCTGGCTCTATCGGAGAAGTCTCCACTCTTATGATTTTAATTGGCGGTCTGGCGTTGATTTATTTCCGTATTGCTTCCTGGCGCATCGTCACTGGCGTCATGCTTGGAATGATTGCCACTTCGTTACTGTTCAACACTGTTGGCAGCGACACTAATCATATGTTTGCCATGCCATGGCATTGGCATCTGGTTACTGGCGGTTTTGCATTCGGCATGATGTTTATGGCAACAGATCCGGTTTCAGCTTCTCTTACCAACAAAGGTAAGTTCTATTTCGGAGCGTTAGTCGGAGCCATGTGTGTCATGATACGTGTTGCCAATCCGGCATACCCTGAAGGCATGATGTTAGCCATTCTATTTGCTAACTTGTTTGCTCCACTGATTGACCACTTTATTGTTCAGGCGAACATTAAGCGGAGGGCTAAACGCTATGTCAGCTAATAATGATTCATTTTTCAAAACTATTTTTGTCGCCGTTGCCCTTTGTCTGGTTTGCTCGGTACTGGTTTCTTATACCGCGGTATCACTAAAAGACCAACAAAAAGCCAACGCGTCTCTCGACAAAAAGAAAAACATTTTAATCGCAGCCAATATGCTCGATGAAACAACTGACGTTGCCAAGACTTTTGAAAACTTCGAAAGAAAGTTTGTGGACCTGGAAACAGGAAAGTTTGTCGAAGTTGGGAATGCTGAGACTTTTGACCAGCGCCAAATGGCAAAAGATCCGGCGACTAGTGTCATCATTGAAGAAGACACTGCCCGTATCAAACGTCGTTCAAAAGTTGCTTCAATATATCTGGTTAAAGATGCTGGTAAGGTTAAAACCATCATTCTCCCGATTCACGGTAGCGGCTTATTCTCAACGCTATACGGTTTTGTTGCCCTCGAGTCTGACAAACAGACCGTTGTTGGCCTGAAATTCTACGAGCATGGTGAAACACCTGGTCTTGGAGGAGAGGTTGATAATGCTAAATGGCTGGCAACATGGCCTGGTAAGAAGTTGCTTGATAGCAACGCCAAACTAGCACTCGAGCTAGTGAAAGGCGGCGCAACCAAAGACACTGAAGTTGATGCCCTTTCCGGAGCAACAATGACTACAAATGGTATCAACAATATGTTGAAGTACTGGCTGGGTGATGATGGCTTTGGTCCATTCTTATCTCGCTTTGATGTTGATAAGGGAGAAGCATAATGACTACTGCGACTGCAACTTTTGACATGAAAGAAATCAAAAGCGTCATTACCAAACCAATCTCTGATAATAACCCGATTGCCTTACAGGTTCTTGGAGTTTGTTCAGCGCTGGCGGTTACCAGTAAGCTGGAAACTGCGTTGGTTATGAGTCTCGCTTTGACATTAGTTACTGCATTTTCAAACCTGTTGATCAGTTTGATTCGTGCACAAATTCCTTCAAGTATCCGTATCATTGCTCAAATGACTGTAATTGCCTCACTGGTAATTATTGTTGACCAGATTTTAAAAGCTTACGCTTTTGAAACCGCAAAGCAGTTATCGGTATTTGTCGGTCTGATTATTACCAACTGTATCGTTATGGGTCGAGCAGAAGCTTACGCGATGAAGAACAGCCCAATTCCAAGTTTCTTCGACGGTATCGGTAATGGCCTTGGCTACTCAGCGATATTAATCGTCGTCGGAACTGTTCGTGAACTATTTGGTTCAGGCAGTATTCTCGGCTACACCATTTTGCACCCAATCAAAGACGGTGGCTGGTATCAGACTAATGGTTTGTTGCTACTCCCGCCAAGCGCATTTTTCGTGATTGGTTTGATTATCTGGGCACTTCGTACCTGGAAGCCAGAGCAAGTTGAGGAGTCTAACTAATGGAACATTATATTAGTTTATTTATTCGCTCTGTCTTTGTAGACAATATGGCATTGTCCGCATTCCTTGGAATGTGTACTTTCCTGGCGGTTTCAAAGAAGGTTCAAACCGCAATTGGCCTGGGCGTAGCGGTTGTTGTCGTACAAATGATAACCGTACCGGTGAACAACCTTCTATATACTTATTTGCTACAGGAAGGCGCACTTAGCTGGGCCGGCTTACCGGAAGTTGATTTAAGCTTCCTCGGTTTGATCGTTTACATTGGCGTTATCGCTGCGATTGTTCAGATTCTGGAAATGTTCCTGGACAAGTTTGTACCTGCACTTTATCAAGCGCTGGGTATTTTCTTGCCACTCATCACGGTTAACTGTGCAATCCTGGGTGGCAGCCTGTTCATGATTCAACGTGAATACGACTTTGCTGAATCTGTTGTCTATGGCGTGGGGAGCGGTTTCGGCTGGGCCCTGGCTATCGTGGCGCTTGCCGGTATTCGCGAAAAAATGAAATACAGTGATGTGCCACATGGTCTGCGCGGTCTGGGCATTACTTTTATCACGGTTGGCCTGATGGCTTTAGCTTTCATGTCATTCTCCGGCGTCCAGCTTTAACAGAAGGAAATTAAGACTATGCAAGAAATAATTGTTGGCGTTTCCATGTTTACACTGGTGATTTTGGCACTGGTGTTAATCATACTGGCGGCTAAAAAGAGCCTGGTAAGCAGTGGCGACGTAAGAATCAGTATTAATGGTGATGACGACAAATCCGTCACCACCGAAGCTGGCGGCAAGCTACTCGGCGCACTGGCAAACAAAGGGATCTTCGTTCCTTCTGCTTGCGGCGGCGGCGGTACCTGCGGTCAGTGTATATGTAAAGTAAAATCTGGCGGGGGTTCTTTACTGCCGACAGAAGAAAGCCATATCAACAAGCGTGAAGCGCGTGAAGGTTATCGTTTATCTTGTCAGGTAAACGTTAAGCAGGATATGGATATCGAACTGCCTGAAGAAGTCTTCGGCGTTCAAAAATGGGAATGTGAAGTTGTCTCCAATGACAACAAAGCAACTTTCATTAAAGAACTTAAGTTGAAACTACCTGAAGGCGAAAGTGTTCCTTTCCGTGCAGGTGGTTACATTCAAATTGAATGTCCTCCTTACAAATTGAAGTACAGCGAGTTTGATATCGATCCTGAATATCATCCAGACTGGGATCACTTTAAATTGTGGGATGTAGTTTCTGAAGTGAATGAGCCTGTGATGCGAGCCTACTCTATGGCGAACTACCCGGAAGAGAAAGGTATCATCATGCTGAACGTGCGGATTGCTTCGCCACCACCTCGTAACATGAGCCTGCCGGCCGGTAAGATGTCTTCTTACATCTTTAACCTTAAGCCAGGCGACAAGGTAACTATTTCTGGTCCTTACGGTGAATTCTTCGCTAAAGAAACCAAGAATGAAATGGTCTTTATCGGTGGTGGTGCAGGTATGGCGCCGATGCGCTCTCATATCTTTGACCAGTTCAAACGCCTGAATACTGACCGTAAAGTATCTTTCTGGTACGGAGCACGTAGTAAGCGAGAAATGTTCTACGTTGAAGATTTTGACGGCATCGCAGCTGAAAACGAAAACTTCGAGTGGCACGTCGCACTTTCCGACCCAATGCCTGAAGACAACTGGGAAGGTTACACTGGATTTATTCACAATGTTCTTTATGAAAACTATTTAAAAGATCATGAAGCACCTGAAGATTGTGAGTACTACATGTGTGGACCACCAATGATGAACGCAGCGGTAATCAAAATGCTTGAAGACCTCGGCGTAGAAAGAGACAACATTTTCCTTGATGACTTTGGTGGTTAATCAGGAATTTGAAGAAAAGGGACAGTTAATCTGTCCCTTTTTTGTTTGTACTCATTTAATTGATTAAAATAGCGATAAGAACTTTTATTACGGCGAATATTTATGACATCAAGAATTCTAACCGTCCTTACTTTTATCTTTTTTCTTTCTGCCTGCGAACAAGCGCCAGAGTATATCCACTTGCAAGGCTATACCATGGGGACGACTTACAACGTTAAAGCCGAAGACCGTGGTGATGCAGAAGCATTGCAAAAGCGAATTGATGAACGACTCAAAGAAATTAATCAATTGATGTCAACCTATATAGATGACTCAGAATTGAGTCTGTTTAATCACAATCAATCACTCGATTGCCTCCCTCTCTCGAAAGATACACTGACAGTCATTCAAGCGGCAGTCGACATTTCCGAGTCAACACAGGGAAAGTTTGATGTCACTTTAGCGCCTCTTATTGAACTGTGGGGCTTTGATAAAAAAGAGACCAACAATGCGATCCCGAGCCAGCAAGAAATAACCGCTTTATTGGCAAAGATCGGCTTTTCAAAAATAGCGATTGAAAATGGCTGCATTAAAAAAGGTGACGAGCAACTTTCCATCAATCTGTCAGCAATAGCCAAAGGTTATGGCGTTGACGAGATCGCACGTATCGTCGCGGAGAGTGGACATAAGAACTTTCTGGTAGAAATTGGTGGTGAAATTGTCGTAAAAGGCGTTAATCCGAAAGGCAAAGCCTGGACGGTGGCCATTGAGTCGGCATCGACCGCAGACCGCTCCATTCAAAGACTGTTGTCGTTAAAAGATATCAGCGTGGCAACTTCCGGAGACTATCGTAATTATTTTGAAAAAGACGGTAAGCGTTACTCGCATACCATCGATCCGACGACCGGTTATCCAATTGAGCACAACCTTGCTTCAGTTACTGTACTACATAAACAAAATATGATGGCCGACGCGATAGCCACTGCGATGATGGTCATGGGTCCAAAGGCTTCTTTAGAATATGCCGAAAAGCATCAACTGCCTGTGTTTATACTGGTAAAGAATGGTGAACAGTTTGAGGAAAAATATTCCTCAGCATTTGAGCCCTACCTGAAAGACTAGCGTGCAAGGAGATTTTGACGATGAGCCAAACTTCACTGACAGTAGCGCTGGCGCAAATTGCTCCGGTGTGGTTTAAACGGGCAGAAACTCTGGTCAAGGTTTGTCAAAGCATTGAGAAAGCAAGTAACCAGGGTGCCGGATTAGTCGTCTTTGGTGAAGCGCTTGTACCCGGTTACCCTTTTTGGCTGGAGCTGACCGGCGGTGCCGCTTTTAACGATGCGCGTCAAAAAGCCATTCAGGCAGAATATATCAAGCAAGCGGTAAATATCGAGCGAGGCGATCTGCAGTGCGTTTGCGACTGTGCAAAAGCAGGTAACATTGCCGTTTATCTGGGTGTAATTGAGCGAGCTTCTGATCGCGGTGGACACAGTCTGTATTGCTCACTGATTTATATCGACCAAAGCGGCGAAATCCAGTCAGTACACCGCAAGCTGATGCCTACTTATGAAGAAAGACTCAGCTGGTCTATCGGCGACGGTCATGGCCTGGTAACCCACTCACTGGAACCTTTTACTCTTGGCGGTTTGAACTGTTGGGAAAACTGGATGCCGCTTGCCCGTGCTTCGCTATACGGTCAGGGTGAAAACCTGCATGTTGCCGTTTGGCCGGGAAGTGAGCGAAATACCGCCGATATTACTCCGGTTATCGCCAAAGAGGGTCGCTCCTTTGTCCTTTCTGTCAGCGCGATTATGCGCCCACAGGACGCTAAGCATGCAGATATAGACATCCCTGAAATTCTGCAATCAGATAAGGGCTGGCTTGCCAACGGTGGCTCCTGTATCGCCGCCCCCGACGGCAGCTGGGTATTACCGCCGCAAACCGAAAGTGAAGATATCTTTATCGCCGAGCTGAGTTTTGACAAGGTTTTACAAGAAAGGCAAAACTTTGATCCAGCGGGTCACTACTCCCGCCCCGATGTGACACAATTAATCGTTAACCGATCGCGTCAATCTACGGTAAAATTAGTAGATAAATAGTTATTTTTTGCAGTTAATTTATAGAGCCCGTTATGGAAGTTTTTCTTATTACATTCACCCTTATGCTAATCGTCGTTCTCATTATGGCGGTCGGCTATATCTTTCAACGTAAAAAAATCAAAGGCAGCTGCGGCGGCATTTCGGATCTGGGCCTGGAAAAAGTCTGCGACTGCGAAGAACCCTGCGATAAACGTAAAGAGCTGATGAAACGGCTGGAAGAAGAAAGAAAAGCTGAAATGGAGAAAAACGGTACCCTGATCGATGTGAAGTCTATTCATGAAGACCAGTCCGAAAAAAGCTAGGTTGGAATTCTACCGACCTATTCAATTTTGGACCCTGTCTAACTTGGAATAAAGCTGCAACTAAGCCGTTAAAGGGTAAGATATCAAAGAGGTAAAGCTAATGGATAAGATTTATATTGGAATGAGTGGTCATGTAGTCTGCTTGCAACAGGCAGATGGTGTTGAGTTATGGCGAACCAAGCTAAAATCCAGTCAACTGACCAATATTGTGCTTGAAGATGACAAGCTATATGCAACTGCTGGTGGTCACCTGTTTTGCTTAAATCCTGATAACGGCGAAAAGCTTTGGGAAAATAAATTGCCCGGGCTTGGGTATGGCGCCTGTATTATAGCGACACCAAATCAGGCTGCATCAGTGACAGCTGGCGTGCAGGCTCAGCAAGCAGCAGCCGCTGCTGGTGCGGTTGTGGCAACAACCTCTTCAACGACAGCAAATTAGAATAAATTACAGTAAAGCCCTTCGCTTCTCTTTCCAAGTAAGCGGTGGGCGTTTTCTTCTCCTTAAACATCAGTTGTAATTACTACTCAGGTTTCAATGTTTCGGTTTGTCATCTAAACCAAGCTTTCTTAATTCGGCCAGATTATCTTTCAGCGTATTCTCTGCAAAAAATAACATTGCCTTATTTAAATGCTCTGCTAAACCTTGTCCATAGTGTTCGTGCAACTCATACGTAACTTTGTCATCTAAAATCTGAGAAGCGAACATTGTATAACCATGGTAGCCAATACCTTCGAATCCTTCATGAGTAGTATATAAAGCTCTATTAGCAATCTTGTAATGCTGAAGCACGCATTCCTGTACTTCCTCTGATTCAATTGGTAAATCTAATAATTTGGAATATTCATTGCACCAACGCTGGCTCTCCTCACTTAAATATTCAGCCTCAGTTTCACTTAATTTTTCTGAATTTTGAAGCATTGTTTCCGACACCGTCTTTTGGCCCTGATCTTGTCGAATTTGATCCCAGCGCTCTATTTTTTCCTTAGGAATATCGTCGAACATGATCTCTCGATTTAATTTTCCTCGAAAATTACTCATAGTTTCCTCGATGCTGTTGATCATTAATTGTGCTTTATCAATTCTCTCACGCAGCATTAATTTCTGATCATCAAAGGCTTTGAGTAAATCGTAATCATCACACGCTAATATTTCCCGTATCGTCTCAATACTAAAATCAAGTTCTCTATATAGGAGGATCTGTTGCAATATCATAACGTGTCGGTTGTGATACTCCCGAAATCCATTATCTTTACGACGAACAGTCTTAAGCAACCCTATCTGGTCATAATAATGTAATGTTCGGATACTAACTCCAGCGAACTTACTTAGCTCACTTACGGTATAAACTCTATCATCGCTCAAAGCGTTTACCTTTCTGTTAATGCTGCATATCAAAAGAAGCCCGAGTATCAACTATGACGTAACGTGAGGGGCAAGTACTTTTTTAACAATTATGGTTACTGACTTGGGAAGGTAGCGTCTCGTTAAAAAGTGCTGAAGTAGTACTAATTTTGTTTTCGGCGTCTTTTTCAGCGCCTGTTATGTTACATATTTAGTTCTTCGATATCAGATTTCTTGTTTAAAATCTAACATCGTTTTTGGAGGAACGAATTAATTAACTCTGACACCAATTTTGGATAAGCCACCATTTCAGCAGTTTATCGATGATATTTAATTGAATCAATGGTTTGAGTAGCCTCGATTAGCGTTTCGCGTAATCGAGGTTTTTGGTGGGGTTATTGATCCATCAAAAAGAATGAAAACATTATTGAATTGAGTGATTCATTCAGCAATTAGCGAACGTTGAAACATTGAGAGGAACCTCGATTGTTAATCGAGGCTACCTTGCTAAAACGAAACTTAATCTGCACGTTATTAATTAACTCAAAATGTTACTAGCGGTAAAAAATTTGGCAAGCGCTATTATGTTTGTAGTGAGCAAGAAACCTGCAAACAGGTTTCTTGCTGTAGTGATAACACATTAATAACTAAGCTAAATCTATTTTGTTACCTATAGGTAATACCGTAATCGGCTTTTTGCTGAAATGACGTAAAGCATTGGCGACCGCAGGTCCCGCCGGAGGTGTGCCCGGCTCTCCGACGCCGGTTGGCGCTTCGGCTGATTTTACAATATGCACTTCAATCTCCGGCATATTTTCCATACGCATGGGGAAGTAATCAAAAAAGTTAGACTGCTCCACTTTTCCGTCGGCAATTGTAATCTGCTCTCCCAATACCGCGCCTAATCCAAAACCAATTCCGCCCTCCATTTGCGCTTTAATCACATCGGGCGTAACAGCGATACCGCAATCCACGGCGCAAACAATTTTATCCACTTTAAAACTGCCGTTTTTATTCACCGTTACTTCAGCTACCTGTGCCACAAAAGAGTTAAACGATTCATGCACCGCTACACCCCGGGATTTATTGGCTGGCAGTTTTTTACCCCAGCCGGCTTTTTCCGCCGCCAGTTTTAATACACCGGCGTGGCGAGGATGATCTTTTAACAGTTTCAGTCGAAATTCAACCGGGTCCTGTTCTAAAGATCTTGCAACTTCGTCGAAGAACACTTCGGTGGCAAAAGCATTATGAGTATGACCGACCGAACGCCACCATAAAATGGGAATACCGACCTTCGCTTCGTGCGCATCCACTTTCAAGTTTTCAATATGATAGGGCAGCGTGTGTCCGCCTTCGGTAATGGTGGGATCCACCGGCCCCTGAATCATCCCTTCGAAGGGTGTTCCACGAAGAAGAGATTGCGACACTACCCGTTGATGCCAGGCGGACAAATTGCCTTTTTTATCGATAGCGGCTTTAAATGTGTGATAAGCCATTGGCCGATAACGTCCGCCGCGCATGTCGTCTTCACGAGCCCATTGCATGGCAATTGGAACATTCAGTCCCGATGCTTTGGCGATCAAAGCGGCATCCAGCACAAAATCCGAATCCGGCACCGCTCTGCGACCAAAGCTGCCACCGGCAAACTGGGTATTCACTTTGATGTTGCTCAAAGGTAAACCGGTAATCTGTGCCAGGGTGCCCTGATCCAGCGTTTGTATTTGCGATCCTGTCCATATTTCGCAATGATCACCTTTGATTTGGACCGTACAATTTAATGGCTCCATGGTGGCATGCGCCAGGTAAGGAAATTCAAATGCCAGCTCAATCGTTTTGTCCGCATTGTTAAAAGCGGCGTTCACATCACCATCGTTACGAACAACACCACCTTCTTTTTTGGCTAAATCTTTATATTCTCGCCACAGATCCGACGAGCTCCTTTTTTCCACCAGAGATTCGTCCCAATCGACTTTCAGGACATTGCGCGCTTGCAGTGCTGTCCAGTAGGAGTCGGCAATCACTCCAACGCCGCGCGGCGTTTCTACCACTTGCCTGACGCCTTTTATTTTCATCGCCGCTGTTTTATCAACGCTTTTTATTGTTGCACCAAATCTGGGTGGATGAAGGATCACCGCGCGCAGCATTCCGGGCAGTTTTACATCGATGGTGTACTGCGCTTTGCCGCGTGACTTTTCTTTACTGTCGATACGGGGAATGTGAGGTGTACCAATAAGCGTAAATTGAGCCGGATTTTTTAATACCGGATTCTGCGGAGGTATTTCCTGTGCCGCCAGGTTGGCGAGCTCACCAAAAGAAAACGATTTACCGGAAGTATGTTTCACCCGGCCTTGAGAAACTGAAATGTCAGCAGCCGACACCTTCCATTTTTTCGCTGCCGCCTGAATCAACAACTGCCTGGCAGCGGCACCGGCCTGACGCAGTTGCATCCAGGAATTGGCAATCGAAGAAGAACCGCCGGTCCCTTGCACCGGTCCCCAGAATAAATTGTTGTATTTGGTCGCATCGGCAGGCGCGAACTCCCAATGCATCTGCTCCCAGCTGGCATCCAGTTCTTCGGCGACAATTGCCGTTAACCCGGTGGTAACCCCCTGCCCTTTATCCAGATGTTTAATAACGACAGTCACTTTATTGTCGGGGGTGATTTTTATAAAGTGACCATAACCGGCCTGTTCGACGGCTTTTTCCGGGGCATCTTCAGCGGCCTTGCCACTCACACTTAAGGGCAAGCTGATCCCGCCAATGGCAAACCCGGCACCGGCAAGAGAAGATACCCTGATAAATTGACGACGGCTCACCTTCAATGGTTGTGGTATAAAACGAAACAGGTTCATGACTAAGCCTCCTTAGCCAGTTGAGATGCAGCGTTATGAATAGCCGCGCGAATGCGATGGTAGGTCGCACATCGACATAAATTTCCGTTCATCGCAGAGTCTATATCAGCGTCCGAAGGCGACGGATTATTTTTCAGTAAGGCGACTGCCGACATGATTTGTCCCGACTGACAATAACCGCATTGCACCACATCCAGCGTTTCCCAGGCCGATTGAACGGCATTGGCGACTTTGGAGCTGATTCCTTCGATAGTGGTCACGGTAGCACCGTTTACCGCCGACATGGGGGTCGAACAAGCGCGCACAGGATTGCCATTGAGATGCATGGTACAGGCTCCGCACATGGCCACCCCACAACCAAACTTACTCCCCGTTAAACCTTCGTCTTCACGGACAAACCAGAGTAGCGTCTTATTCGCATCACCTTTATAGGTGACGGTTTTGCCGTTGAGTGTAAATTTAGTCATTGAGATTTCCTTATGCGAGGAGGATGGTGTTTAGAGTATAGAAGTGTGCCGGGATTTTTCCAGCTGAGGCAGAGGTAAGGAGAAAAGGAGAAAGGAGAAAGGAGAAAGGAGAAAATAGCGTACGCGTTTATCTCGATACTCGTTGCTCGTTGCTCGTTGCTCGTTGCTCGTTGCTCGATACTCAACGCTTATACCTATCGACTTATACCTGTCGACTTATACGTATCTACTTTTACGTATCTACTTTTACGTATCTACTTTTACATGCCCTATTGCTATCTTTATCAGGCAAACCGCGTATAATCGCTCACAATTTAATCACCCTCGTCCGGATTTGCCTCCAGGACCGATGTTTGACTTATCGGCTCGTTCAACCAGCCTGAACTTTTTTCAGTTATTTAGGATTATTATTAGTGACCCCAGCTTTATTCTCGACCCTGCCGCTGTCAAAAGCGATGCTCGCCAATTTAAAGACTCTCGATTACAGCGCAATGACGCCGATCCAGCAGCATAGTTTGCCGGAGATACTCAAAGGGAAAGACCTGATTGCCCAGGCCAAGACCGGTAGCGGTAAGACCGCTGCGTTTGGCATTGGCCTGTTGCACCAGCTTGATGTCACCGAGTTCACCACCCAGGCGCTGATAATTTGCCCCACCCGGGAACTCTCGGACCAGGTGTGTAACGAGTTACGTCGTCTGGCTCGCGCCATCCCCAACACCAAGATCACTCCGCTCTGCGGTGGTAAACCCATGGGTGGACAACTGGCTTCCTTAGATTGTCCGCCGCATATCGTTGTGGGCACACCGGGACGATTGTTAAAGCACCTGGCCAAAGGCAGTTTACGCCTTAATCAGTTAAAGACTCTGGTGCTCGATGAAGCCGACCGCATGCTCGATATGGGTTTTATCGACGATATCAAAACCATTATTGAACGCGTGCCCAGGCAGCGGCAAACGCTGCTGTTTTCGGCCACCTACCCCGATGAAATTAAGCGTATCAGCGCCTCGGTACAAAAGCAGCCGATTGATGTGCGGGTGGAAAGTCGCCATGAAGACAGCGATATTGAACAGGTCTTTTTCGAAGTTGAGCCCGAGGCGCGTATCGACGCTTTGTTTAAGCTCCTGGGTCAGGCACAGCCCGAATCCTGCATTATTTTCTGCAACCGCAAACAGCTGTGTAACGAGGTGGCGCGGGAACTCAACGCCCGCGGCATCGCCGCCAAGGCGCTGCACGGAGACCTCGACCAGAAAGATCGGGACCGGGTCTTTTCCCAGTTCAGTAATCAAAGTTGTAATATCCTGATCGCCACCGATGTCGCCGCGCGCGGACTGGATATCAAAGACTTGCCCATGGTGATTAATTTTGAGTTGTCGCATGATGCCGAAGTACACGTTCATCGAATTGGCCGCACCGGTCGCGCCGGCGCCAAGGGCCACGCCTACAGTTTGTTTCAAGCTTCCGAAATGCCCAAGGTGATCGCGATTGAAAACGAATGCCAGCAAAGTCTGTCGTTTAAGCAGGCGAGTGATATCAAAACGAATAAGGACTACAAGGTAAAACCCGATAAAGTCACGCTGGAGATCAACGGTGGACGTAAAGACAAACTTCGCGCCGGTGATATTTTAGGCGCGCTGACAGCGTCGAAACAGATCGCCGGCAGTGATATCGGTAAGATCGATCGTTTTGAACGCTTAAGCTACGTTGCAGTTAATTCAAGCAAGGCCGCGCTGGCGCTCGAGCTGTTGAATAACGATAAAATAAAAGGCAGGATGTTTAAGGCTCGGCGGGTGAAATGATTGTTTGATTGGTAATTCGGCTCATAACAGGATAAATGCCCCAGGCTGGGGCAACGGTTAAGCGGGGCAACGGTTAAGCGGGTCAACTGTTAAGCGGGTAAACTTTTAAGCGGGTCGAAATTAAGAGCAAAGCGACGGGAGCCTGATTAAAATTGTCCCGTCGACCTGGCTTGCTACACGAATTATTTGTTTAACACTTCCAGTTTATCTTTTGAAACTTGAGACTCCGGATAATAATAAATCGCGGCTTTTAAAGATTCTACAGCGGCTTTTGTATCATTCAACCGCTTCCTGGCAAATCCACTAAAGCTCACTAAATAGCGTTCCCTTGGTCGAATCTTGTACTTTAGCCTTTTGGAGAGTGCGTTATAGTGACTTACGTAATCATCAACGCTATATTTTTGCATTTCAGTATCATGGATGTACCAATCGCTATAAATCCAGGCTAACGAGTCATAAGTTCCTTTGAACGCGGCAAGTAGGTGATCCGTATTATCCATATAGTTAACTGACCACAGCAAGTTACTGGGCGCGTGCTCAACAAATACTTTTTTAAGCTCTTTATATTCAGACTGTATTTGCTGATGCTCCATATCACCCAATGAAATATACACGCTACCATTCAATTTTGGATTCTCTTTGAAAAAATCTGTTAATAAAACTGGAAGTTGTGGTGCATGTTGAACGGATGGACTCAAAATCACATAAGTAGAAAACATATCGGGATATTGCATAAACAGATTGGTCACAAACAGTCCTGATAATGAATGGCCAATAATAAACCTGCCTCCGTTAGTTCTGTAATTTTTTTCAATATAAGGAAGCGCTTCTTCTCTGATAAATTTCGAATACTTCTGTGCCTGGGGGTTTAGTTCTGCACTCCCTTTTTTCTTAAATGGATAGTTGTCTTTACTATAATTTCCGCTATGAGGAAGTCCGACAACTATCATGTCCTCGATACCAAACCTTGATGCCTGAATTTCAACTATGTTACTGGCCCACTTAAAATTGTCTTCGTCATTAAGCGTGATCAATACAGGGAATGATTTTTTGGTATCTTTAGAGTACTCACTGGGGAGCCTTACCAAAACCTTTCTTGACTCCCCTAATGATTCTGAATTGATTGTAGTTTGTATTTCTTCTCCAAAAGCCCAGCTAACAGAGGTTATATTGATTAATATTAAAAAGGTTAAAATACTTCTCATTGTTGATTACTATTCCTTATTTTTATAACGTCAGATTGAGACGCGCACTACTCGCGTCGACTACATTGTATGGTGATGTCATCTATTAATAGACATTAGAAATTGAATTTCTCACCGAGACATAGAGCCATTATAGAAAGCTCACTTTAAGACAGTATCCTACATCAACTACCTGTAATTTCCCATAAGCCATTGAGAAATTTAGAATTGTAAGGCGGGCTTATCTGTGTGGTGATAACCCGGTTTCTGGTGGGAACTGCGAACATCCTAGAGGTTAGGATAGTTCGGCCTGCATCAAATCCGATGTCTTATGAAATTTAGATTTGTATACAATAGGCTTGGGCTCTTTCTTCTGATCAGCTATGTAGGTCCGATTCCGTTCAATAACCAGTTCAAAATCCTTAAAAGCACGGATACTTTATAAAATAGACACGACCCCTTACTAACCGGTTCAAACTCCTTAAAGGCACTTATACTTTATAAAATAGACATGACCCCTTTTTCTCTTTCAGTTATTTCGCTGTACAACTATTCTAATTTAGAAGAACTCAAATGTATTGTAAATTAGTTGTAAATGTTCATGGGCCACTTAGTATTAAACTTATTAGTATCTTCAACAAATCACGATTCTAAGAAAATGTCTCAAGTTCTTTTAAGCTTGGTGAATTTCCGCGTTAAGATAGTTCCTAATAAAAAACTACCTAATTTTACCCAATATTTTGGTCTCAACTCGGCCATAAGGCGACATGACGCCGACATAAGCGGTGAGTAACAGTTGGCTAAAATGTGTAGCGAAGCGGAACCGAGCCAACTGTTACGAAATCCGACTTAATGACCTTGTTAAGTTTCTTGGAAGTCCCGAGCTAGCATAGTGGAAGCTATAGATGGTTCAATTGCATCTTTACCTGAAAACTTCTTAGCTGCTTCATAGCCTTCTTTTCGATATTGGGCGAGCATTTCGCTATACGAATAAATTTTACTTGTATCTATCCTAAGCCTCAAAGCAGTTCCCTTATATTTGCACTCTAGATCATTTTTTGACGTGCGATCTAAAAATATACTTTTATCGTTACTTGCGATAAAAAAATCTCCACCATTGCGACAAATTCGACTGGTCATATAAAGGCCGAACCCAGAATTTTGCCACTCATCATGCTTTCGTTTTTTAACCCCCTTATACATTTTTCCTGATACTCCGGGCAGCATAGCTAGGTATAAAGCATCTCTCTCATGACTTATATTTAGGAATGGGTTGGTAGATAGCCCATGCATAATTCCATTGCCTGTATCCAAAATAGCAAGTTCAACTAAATTTTTAGTCGGCCAATACTGAGCACAATATTCAATGATTTCAGATTCCGAATGTTCAACAACGTTCCTAAGTATTTCTCTAATAGAGAACGTAAGAGTGTCGATCAAATCACCACTATTTTGACGGGTTAATATTTTTGCAATTTTCTCCGACTTCGCTTCAATTATGTTGCCTACATGGTCGTATGAGTCTGCAGCTTCTTGCTGTAAATCTGCGACATTTAATATTGTAAGGGGTAGATAAGTACTACTACCCGGAGCCTCTCCCGGCTCATTCCCAAACTTAAGCCCGAATGCTCTGAAGAACCCCATATGTGCAGCATATGATTTATTTTGATGATTTAAGGCCGTAAACTTACTTTTAGGTTTGGATTTCCTAAATCTTTTTAATTCATTAGCCACATAGGCCATTGTAAAGGGCTCAACTCGGCCAAGATTAGCAAAATCAAACGCATATTCATCAGAGTACTCTAAATCCCATAATCGATTACAGAAATTCAATGCATTTCTGAGGGATAAATTTTGAGGAATTTTTACTTGAAGCATACCCATCCTTGTATAAGAAACTTAACGCTCAATTCAAAAATTCAGGTTGTAGTTTAACCTGAATATTTTGCAATTTCTTGTTAACTGTTGTTTGAATTCTGAGTATACCAATCAGACCAAACTCCCTTACTTTCTCGTTTCGAAGACCACCAGTGCTTTTTGGGTAGCGTCTTCCAAACTTCATTAAATGAACAATGTGCTAAAGGATCTTTTGTTGCGTCAGGACGATTATCAATTAGGCCAGTAAGCGCTCTAACGATTCCGCCTTGAACTCGATCAATTGCTAAATCTGCATCATCCTCAGCCAAACCATAATCTGATACGCACATTCTGATCATTGATTCGTATGATTCTGATTTACGAAGTGAGTCCATCAAAGCAAATGTAAGTTGTTCTTCGGTCTTTCCTTCGATAATTTCGACAGACATGTCATCTGTCCAGCCTTCCGGTAGTGTCATATTTATACAGTTAACATTGAAATAAACGGACCATAGGGTCCGATTATGAAATTTATTCATTTATTTGATAATGCCATATATCTTATTAATTTCAATGACTTAATTAAGCATTTAATCTTTTCTTGACAAGAAAACTACGGCCCAAATTTCCACATAATACGGAGAACAATTTTCGGATATGTTTTTTCTTCATCAAAAACAAAGAGTTAGAGGAAGTTGAAAATCATCTACCGAAAAGTGCGGACCGAATTGAGAAAGTATTGTAGTTTTTTGGTGGATGAAATGAGACTAGAGTGAATGTCGGCTTTAAGATAAATGCCGACTTTATTATTCTGTTTCAGTTGTTTGAAAATCTTCATCAAAAAGTTCTAAATCGCATCTCGCGGAATAAATAGATCTACAAAGATCGGCTAAGTTAAGCGCAAGCTATCCTCACATTATACTAGTATCGTTATTCCCCTTAAAACCAGCGACATTCTCAAAACAAGATAAAAGAATTCAGATAATTTG
Organism: Aliikangiella sp. G2MR2-5; assembly: GCF_015687155.1. Lineage (GTDB taxonomy): Bacteria > Pseudomonadota > Gammaproteobacteria > Enterobacterales > Kangiellaceae > Aliikangiella. The sequence continues at coordinate 280,163 of NZ_JADPQF010000002.1, forward strand.
GAGGAATAAAATAACAAGGTTACGAAAACATGTAAAGAAATAGAACGGAGAGTAAAGAGAACAGAGTTTAAAGCTTAGCTAAGAGAGCTCAGAAATAAACTACCACACAGGCTGACTTAAATTAATTTCCCCAATAAAATCTCTCTTTATAAATAAAAAGAAAGACCAAAATGTGTAGGTCCGATTCTGTTAAAAGATCATTTTAAAAGCAAGTACGAGCTAATTACTCAACTCATACTTGCTTATTTATCGAACTAACCTAATCAAAGGTTTAACACGTTACTCGTTAATGACTCAATGTCAGATTATCCTCATGCATACACAAATAACTGCTATAGGTGTAGTACCCATTATCTTCATCGTTATACCAAGTGAGATAACCATTTGGATCAAAAGCAAAGCTTCCAAGCCAGCTATTAGCGGTATAGTCTCCGTTTGGCTCATCGACATCTGAAGCATCCGACATCCACCAGTTAGCACCAGCCGTTGATACCCAGCCATTCTCAATTTCTGAAGCATTATTCGGTGAATAGGTATTCATCGGTAAATTCTCAGCAGCGACAGCACGGTTGTTTTGTGTACTGTTAACCGTATTATAAACACCAAGTGGTCCCATCTTATTTGCCTGTCCGATACTTCGCACATAACTTTTTCCGAGCTCGTAGTCCTGCTTGCTGCGTGGTGCAAAAATCTGCAAGCCCACGGCTTTGCACGAATCATTATCGGTCATATAGGTGGATGGAATTCCATTGGCGAAGTGAAGGAAAGTCCAGCCGCCTTCTCCAGTCGTCATATCACAATAAACTTCAATTGAGTTGCCATCTCCATCAGGGTCGATAAAATAGTTTCCATTCGAATTCGCGCCGCTTGCCTTCAAAGTTTTACACGAACTGTTATCAGCAGCCGGGGAAATTTCCTGGTTTGCAGCGGACTGTGCAAAATCTTCTATGCCAGTTAACGCCACATCAATAATACAAGCTTGCAGAAGATCCGGATCAACTACTCCCGCAGTCCGACAAACACTTTCGGCCCAATCTCTCTGCTCAGGATCCAAATCATCCAGTGTAACTTGAGTCGCAGGGAAAATTGTTCCTTCAGCAGGAGCATAACTGAAAGGCCCCATACCTTCTTTATAATCGAACAGAGACTCATTCGAAGACTGGATTATCCACCCGTTGTTGCCATAGGCAAAACAGTCCTGACTGCTACAATCATAGAGTTGTTCAAATGACAGTGGTGGCTCAATTTGATCGCCATTTCTTAATTTGAAATCATCATTTGCTAGATTATTCCAGTTCCCCAAAACCCCGGTTAACAACTCGGCATCTGCTTCATAAGGCGTTACACCAATATCCATATTACTTAGTTGCTGAGGCGCACGCCGGTATATTTTTACCAGTACCGATGCAGCTGTCGGATCTTCGGCGTCTTGATCTTTTTCCCAGACAACCAGGTATTGATTGTCATTTAATCGACTAATTTTTCCGGGTCCACTGCCGTTTGCCAAAACAAACTCCTCACCAACCTCAAGCAAAACCGGAATTCCGTCGACCATTAGCTCGGCGCCACCATTCGGGATTTCTTCTGGCGTATATAAGCCCACTCTCTGACCGTGGACATTCATCGCTACTGCTGAGTTAACGGTAACGTTTCGATTTTCCCAGGGAACCTGACGCACTTGTACTTGAAAGTCTGTCGGTCCGTCACCGGCTTTTGATAGCACAAACTCTCCTGCCGCCTGAAAATCAAATTTGGTATTTGAGAAATTGACCAAATGGGGATCGCCGTCAGAGTCACCAGGAGGTACGCAGTTAATCGTAAATGGAACAACGGAATCAAATCCTCCTGCCGTCACCGTAATCGTATGCGTTGTTTTCCCCGGTTGCCAACAGCGTTTTCCTGCCTCAAAAACGGCATGTTCACCAGGTTGAAGTGTTAGTGTATGACTTCCTGAAAGGGTCAGATCCGAGGTCGTAGTAACGTCAACCGACGTCTCTGTCGTATTTTTTAGATGAAATGTTTCATCAACCCAATCAGGAAAATTAGGATTGGAGATTGAACCAACCTTGCCAGTTTTATTCGCACTGCGCGGATAAACAGAAACAATTTCACAATGCAGTGTTATCGATGCACTGGAGTGACGGTTGGCCTGGTCAATTGACTCAATACGCCCCTCCAGTGTAGTGGTTTGGTTTGGACAGGTGACGCTAACAGGAATAAGGGTCGCCAATGTACCGGGTAATTCAAACTGGTCATCTGGCACTTCAATAAAACTATAGCCGCCATTATTCAATCCAAAAGTGAGATCGCCAGTGCCGGTATTGACTACATAAACTTGAAGTTCAGTCGTTGTGTTAGGTAATGCGCTTATCACAGCAGGTGTTGCACTCAAAGCGAGTACAGGAACCGAAAGAACTTCTACTTTTACCTCGGCAGAAGCCCAAGGCTTAACATAACTCTCGAGTGCTCCAACTAGCCAGGGGTTTCGGTAAATCAGAAAGCGATAAACCCACTCGCCTTGCTCAGTCGACTCAGGAACAAAAGTCCAGGAATCACGCGACATCACCTCCTCCACTAGTTCGAAATTATCGTTTCCACTGCCAACTTTTCGTCGCCAAACTTCTATTTTGTTTAATGGAATACCTGCATTAAGTGGAAGTTCCATATTCCAGTAAGGCGTCAGTTCCCAGTTAAAGGTTGTTTGCTTCGGATATTGAGAGCCGTCCCCATCAAAATAAATCTTTGACTCTGTGGCAGTCAGGTTATACATCTCTGGAAGCTTTATACCGAGTTCAAATAAATCTTTTGGTTCTGTGATGTTGCGTATTTCAGCTTGTCCTCCTAACAAAGCGATAAACCATTTAAGAATTTTTCCGGTCTCAATATTTTTCACTGCGGTGAAAGTCACCTTTCCATATAGTTCCCCTTCAGGACCTTGATAGTAAGGATGGGTTACCGGTAAAACAGAATCAGTAAACCATTTTTTCTTGTAGCCCAGCTTTGGCTCAAACTCCGGGATAGTAATACCAACCAGTGCAGCGTCTGCCCACTCGGGTCCTAAGATCACTCTTGTAGTCAACGGGACAACAGAATGTACCCCCCAAAGAACAAATGTTTTCAATCCCGCTTTAAGTCCGATATAACGATCTATTTCCGCAGCAGTATTCGGCAGAACATCTAAAAAATTCAACCGTGGATCGAATGTAGCAGGATCATTTGATGCAAAAAAATCGAGGAAGCCAGTTTCACCATCATAGTTCATTTCGCCAGAACCACCGGCAGAAGTGGTAAACTCCGGCGTGGGAACTTCTAACGTATTAACACTTACTTCGATACCGGCTGCGGCTTTAATGTAGAAGGTCTCCACCACAGTAATAAAGACTTGTGGAATCGGCCAGCCGATAATTGCTGTCGGCTTAATAATATCAATGCTACATTCAACGGAAGTTGAGGATTGATATGGCTCATTTTTGGCTACTGCGCTTATCCCTGTGTAAAGATGTGCTGCTGCAAGCACTCCGTTTTTAACTTTAAATCGGAACTCAGCGTTTTTACCAATTTCAAAGTCCAGCCTCAAATCGCAACCGGCACTTTTTCCTTGATTAGTTGCAGTTGCCGACGACGAATTAAATTCCATATTAAAAATCGAACGGTGGGACTTTTCTTCGTAAAATTTTAGCCGGGTAGTGATTTCTTCCGGCGCAGGTGAAAGATCAAGATCCTCGTAAATCTCAGTCATTTTCGGCAGGCGACCGTAAAAAGTGTAAGCGACGCCGGGCTCGGATACTTCATAGCGGTTGAGCACCATCGACCCTTTCGGCGTGATCAATACCTTGCCAGCACCAATATCCGGATAGTCGTCGAGTACGCTATAGTAAAAGTCCATTTCGATTGATGCATCTGTCTCGGTGTCAATATACTCAACTCTTGCCTCTCCCGGAGGAAGGTAGTCGCCATCAATACGAATAGCTTCAGGATTTGTGTGCGTTCCAAGCGCAAGCGAATTTCCCGGCACATGGATCACATCCGGATTTTTAAAACTCGCCATGATAGTGGCTGAATCAATCCCATCACCATTTGCGCCCGGTTGAAGAGTTACTATTCCATACTCGTCAACAGTAACGGCTTCCGGATTAGTTGAAACCCATTCGACTTCACCTTTATAGCCATGCGTGAATGCAACTAATTGGGCAGTATCACCAATATTTTCCAAATTAATGCTAGGCGGTCTGATCTCAATATAGGTATTTTCAGGATCATAGGATGTTAATGTGGCAGTCTCTTCTATCAGTATTTCTTTATCAGGAAACTGGTCAATAAATTCAGGGCTTAGCATACGGGCTGTGATTGTCGTTCTGCCTGAATAAAGAGCGGTAGCAATAGCTGAACTTTTTTCTGAATCAGTACTTTTCGCATCAATGCTTGCTATTTCCGGATCGGCACTAAACCACTCCATTTCCCATTCAAAGTCATCACCACCAAACACATCGACTGTAAATGCTTGCGTACTGTTAAAAGTTAACAATGACTCTTTAGGACTCATATCGAGCGCAGGCAATTCGCGTGTACTGAATAGCTGGCTGTCTTCAAGCATGAGCACCTCATTAAAGTATTGGAAACTAGCAGTGATTAAGCTACTACCAGGATGCAAGCCTCTTATCTTACCTTCGCTGGAAATTTGCAGATTAGATGGGAATTGACTCAACCACGAAGATGGCCTAACGGAAACTTTATTAACAACAGGAATTTCCTTCGGATCATAAAGGTAAGCTCCTAATTGCTTAACACCACTAATAAAAATTAGATTAGTACTGGTGTCAATCTTTAATGAAGGAATGATAACTTCTACATTGGAAGATGCTGAAATAGTCTGACCAGACGGAAATTGAATTAATGCTGTAATTACAGCTTTCCCCACACTCTCGCCACTTACCGTACCATCTTGTTGAACCATTACGATATCAGGGTTACTGGAAGACCAAACAGCCGAGGGCAGTATAGGGGGAAACTCGATATCGGTATCAATTGTCACAACATCTAGAGAATTTCTTTTCTTATACCATAGCCTCAACTCCGCCGGGTTTATTTTTATGATCGGCATCGACACAGTAACAGTGTTGCTTAGTATGAAGCTTTTCCCTTGATAAGGGATGATCGTTGCTTGAATTGTCGCGACTCCAGGACTTCTACCAAGAATGTGAACAGTTGCGGGATCATCCGCCTCCACTTTTTCAAAGTCGACAATACTGGTATTACTCGATGCCCAAGTAACACGATCTCCTTTCGCAAGCCCTGAAACTTGTAGCTGTAATTGGCGTCCAACAGAAATCGTGGGATTTTCAGGTATTAGTGTCGGTGTCGGGACAGACACCAACATCTCAGCTCCGAGATTTAAATTAAAGATAAATGTAAGCAATAATAAGAGAACGGATTGATACACCGGTCTACTGTTTAAAGAAAGCCGGCATTGCCGTGTTATTTCCATGATTTTTTCCTCTTTGTAGTTAAAATTTATTAGTTCCTTAGTTTTTGGTCTATTACCTAATATTCATCAGAAGCATGCTTTTATCTCATTTTTCAATTTTTTTGTGAGCGAATTTTGCTTCACGATTTTTTTTGTGAAGCAAAACGTTAACGTGAAAAAATCACTGCACACAAAAGACTTGTGATGAGTCACACATAAATAGTGATGAATCACAATCTGGCGCTCATTGTTGCAGCGATGGTCCCAACTAAAAAAGTTGACTTAAATAATTTATTTCCGGATTTATATCGATGAAAAACTCGCTGATGAAACAGCCAATAAAACCAACTAACACCATGTCCCGAACGAAAGACTTTAAACAACAGAGAGGTAGTGAAAAAAAAGTGAGGATTTATGAGAAAGGTTGTGAAGCCCTTACATTATGCAGGAATTACCAAGTGTCCAATATAATGGTTAACAATTTAACGATGACAAATTAAAGCTGACAAGGTAGCAAAATAGCAGCAGTTATCAATTAATAAACCAGTTATATTCTAGTAATTTTATTAAGCGCTGCAGATAAAATTTCTCTACATGAGATTAAAAATCACGAGACGTTCAAGTGGATGCCTTTATTCTTCCATTGATGAACATTGAAACTCGCACTAACAAATTTGTTATCAAGAAAATTAGAAGAGCTGTAAAAAAACTAGCTGATTTTCGCAGCTTTTTTATTGCAACTGATAATTAAACTGTTTCCTATAACTCGATTGCTCTTTAGGTCCTATACAGAACCGGCGCTGATATCTCTATTTATAGATAAATAGTAAATGCCGTCCAAAAATTGCTCGTTAGTTCTCATTCTGAGGATTGTATAAGCTCACCTAATCCACTAGCCTAAGATCGAAGATCAACACTAACAACTTTCCATGGAGCGGATGATGTTAAACTCCCAACTTAATTCCCAAGGCTACGTTCCCTTTCACCCAACATTAAACGGTGCAGGTTATCAACTCTACACCAAACCCGAAGTTCTCGATTTTCTCAACAACAGTATCCAGGATGACTACACCAGCCTGAGCTTCTTTAAAAAGCTACTCTCACTCAGAAGCAATCCCAGAAACCTCGACGCTGGTCGCCATAAATCCAACCCGCATCAATATAGAATGCACGCAATTGACGGGATTTTAGTGGATTATAAAATTGAATCAGGGTGTGTTTGTATTGATAAGATTCAGTACAATCCAGATGCCAACAAGAAACACGAATTGCCGGGATTGCACTTGGTTAAAAAGAACAAAGTTGGCACGTGGGAGATTAAAAAGAGGTATGTAACTCGAGTACAAACGCCTCATATGGCTGTTAACGGCCAAAGTAATGACCGAAAGAATGCTCAGGGACTCATGGCTACTCACCTTCAAGATGCGTATAGCGAGGAGATCAACGAATTTACCTTGTTTCATAACCCCACAGTAAATGTATTGGGAGACACATTTGAATCATTGCGAGACAAAATTGGAGGTAAACTTACCAATAGTATGACCAAGCGTTTTGCTAAAGTACTCGATGATTGCCAATCACGCAGAAAGCCAGTTAAGACGGTAGCGCATAGCCAAGGTGCGATAATTTACAGCGAAGGCGTAAACTATCATAATAAGACAAAGGGAACGCCACTAGACCATCATACGGTATTTTTCCAAGCTCCAGGCGCCAATATGGCAGTGACTAAGAATATTTTAAACAAAGCTGGTGTAAAGCTGCACAAAGAAGGAGTGAAAGCCAATCCTTTCGATGCGGTGCCCCAAGTAATTGGAATGAATGCGATAACGGATATGAAGCAATTTAACTTTAAAAATTTAGCTAGGTTAGCAGTAATGCCGTTGGCGATTGTTCCCGGTTTAATTCCATTATCTTTTTCCAGCCCAGAATTGAGCCCTCATACCCGCCCATATCCTGGACTTAAGAATTATGGCAAGCAAGTTGGCGGTGCATTGAAAGACGGTGCATTGAAAATGTTGAAACGAGTGGTGTAAATAATGTTCGGCCCATTACTTTCAACCAATAACAGCCCCAAAGGACCAAACTTAAAGTATTTGGAATCGTTGGAGTTTGACCTTTCTGGCAATCGGCTTTCGCTTGCAGTGCCTAATGGTAATTGGAAACAACTTCCTAACCTTCAAGGTGATATTGAGTTACAGACTAATTTATATGATGACTCTCAATTCAATAGATTCAAAAAGAATGATAATGACACTTCAAAAATAATTTTTGATCGCTTTTATAATTACTCCACCTTTATGCACCCTAACTTGGGTACTCTGCACCTAATCATGCAAATAGTAAGAATCATTAAGCCAAATATTAATCTGTTTAGTGCGGAACAACTTCGAGAAGAAGTCAAAGCTCGAGTCGAGTCAATTTGTGAAGAGTCAAATAAAGATCAAGATGATGAGTTTTTACTAAAACAACCTTCAAAAAACTATCAGCTAGAAAGTTTGGGGTGTGAGGAGTTTTTAACTTACCAAATAAACCATTACTCTTCATTTGATCCTTACTATGCAATCCCTCTAACTTCAGAGCACTTTATCACCTTTGGTTTCCATTATTCGGTCAATATGAAAAGAGATGGCGAGCCTCCCTGGTACCTAATGGCAAGAAATCTAGAAAAGCAAATCATGCAATCAGTAAAGCTGGAACTAACGGAAACTTTTCAGCAGGAAAAAGAAGCGGCTAATGGTTAATTAGTCGTAATACATTAACACCACTAACCGCAATTCTACCCTCCCCTCGAATTAGGGGAGGAAGAGTTTTTACTATCTTATTCAGACCTAGTTAAACACCTTATCAATTGGCACAACTTTAATCTGCTTCGCTTTTAACTTCAGTGGATACTTGGCAATGATTTTATCTTCATTCAAAATCTCCGCAGGCTTTTCACTGTTATAAGTCATCGGTGATTCAGCTTCACTACTCAAGCGCTGCTTCATCGCTTTTGCATCTTTGGTAATAAAGACAAAGTGAACATTATCCAGTTGCAAATGCTTTTTAATCACCGCGTTAACTTGCTCAAGGGTCAGTTCACTCAAACCTTTTCTCACATAGTCAACAAACTCATCGGTACCGTAAAAAGCCGAATCAACCGAACTGCCCAGAATACGACTCTGACTATCGACCAGTTGCGGCGCATAGTTTTTCAGGAAGTTTCGGGTCGACTCAAACTGCTCCTGAGTAAGACCATTTTCGATCAACTTCTCCATTTCCCAAACCGCAGTACGCGTCGCAAAGTGAGCGTCGTTTTCAGTTCGTAATGGTCGAATCCAAACCTGGAAAATTTGCTCGGAACGCGGCACGTTAATGGTCGGCTTGGTACGGAACATACCACCGGGGAAATATTCGATATAGGCGTAATCACCGTAGTTCATGCCACGAGCCTGACGAATTTTCTGGTACAGGTAAGAGTTACTGTTTCTGTGCTCACCTAACCAGGAACGAACCAGCCATAATGCAACCCAGTCCTTGTCACCGCGCTTAAGGTCAATCGGAAAACCGAAAGAAACCGCAGTCGACATGGTGTTCTTTTCAACGATAGTCGCGTGACGACCTTTCAGCTTCGGCGCATCCGCAATCGACTGACTAGCGGCTTCACCTTTCGGCAAATTTTCCATATCAGCCAGCAATTGGTTTTTAAACGCGTCGGAATAATTTCCGGCGATAGCAACAGTTAAATTCTGCTGAGTTAATTGTGCCTGATAGAAAGCCTTAACATCGTCCAGCGTCAGCTTCTTGATATCGGCAACATGGCCTGAATTTAAACTGCCATATGGATGACCTTTATATAAAGCTTCGTAGAGAACTTCCTTACCCAGTTCTTCATCGTTGCTTGATTTCAGGCTGTTCTCGATACTGTTGATCAGCTGGTCTTTTAATCGTTTAAAGTCGTCTTCTCTAAAGCCGGGCTGTAAAAGCTGTTCGCTGACCAGCGCGTACCATTTATCCAGGTTATCCTTGTGCACGTTGCCGCGGAAAACCAGCATTTCCTTATCTACGCTACCACCAAAACCAGCTGCTAGTGGATACATGGCTTTTTGAATATCGTTGTAAGTATGCGAAACACTACCGCCACCACTGATCATCATTGAAGTCAGCGCTGCCAGACCTTTCTTACCTTCTGGATCCTGGGCTGCCCCCGTGGCAAACCACCAGGTAATGTCGATCAGATCTGAACTGGTCGGCTTGAGTAGAGATTTGATTGCACTCTTATCTGCAGACTTTTTCATCTGGCTAGGCGCATCAAGACTTACTTCTGGATCAAAGCCATCGAGCTTTTCGGCCGGAGACATAGTTACCATGGTAAGATTTTTATCGACAAAATACTTGGCCGTAAACTTTCTGATATCTTCCGGTGTGATAGTCGCCGAAGTCTGGTAAAGACGGTTCAAAAACTCCGGATCTCTTTCAAAGTGAACATAGCTTGCTAGCGTATCGGCAATACTTCCGGTCGAGTCCAGGGTACGGGCAAAAGAATATTTAACATTATTTTTAATATCCTCAAGCTTTTTGCTGTCGACCAACTGAGTTCGTGCTTTTACCAGCGTATCAGTGATCGCCTGCTTAACATCATTGGCAAATTTGGCATCTTTAAGTTGCGCATAGATGTAAAAAAGTTGCGGGTCTTTGCGGTCAGGGAAGTAGGCACCGACTGATTGTACTAGCTGTCGATCCATCACCAGATCTTTGTACAAATCTGATGAGCGAGAGAAATAGGCTTCGCTCATTAAATCCAGCGCAGGCTTATCTTTCTTTTCTTCATCCAGAGCTGGCGCTCTGAAGGCCATGGTTAAATAGGTGTTCGGTGTTTTTTCAAAATGAATGTGCTCATAAAGCTGTTTTTGCTGTGGCGGCTCACTTGGAATTGAGACATTATTTTCAGCTCTTTTCCAAACACCCCAATACTTTTTCACCCACTCGGCGGTTTGCTTCACATCAACATCACCGACCACGATCACGCTGGCAAACTGTGGCGTGTACCAACGTTTAAAAAAGGTTTTGGCATACTCAAACTGGTTTGGCATATCTTCGATATCGCGCAAGAAGCCCATAGTTGTATGCTTGTAGGTATGTTTTTGGAAAGCTTTATCACGGATCCCTTCAAACATTTTACGGAAAGGGCTTGATGAATTCTTCAAGTACTCTCCTTTTACCGCCAGCGCTTCAGTTCGAAATTCCGCTTCGCTGTAATGCAAGTTCTGAAAGCGATCGGCTTCCAACATCAGCATTTCTTCCAGATGTTCTTTCGGGAAAGCGATATGGTAATTGGTCAGGTCATCGCTGGTGTAAGCGTTGCCATCAACACCGGCGTTTTTCAAACGCTTGCTGTATTCTTCCTGCGGGTAATTTTTGGTGCCTTTGAACATCATGTGCTCGAAGAAATGAGCGAAGCCGGATTTGCCTTCCTCGACTTCATTACGAGATCCGGTTTGCATCGGGATGTGCAGTGAAACCAGATCCGGATAGTCTGTCTTGACGACAATGACTTTAAGGCCGTTATCCAGAGTTTCCATGTGGTAAGGCAGATTAAAAATCTTTTCCTGTGACTGTGCGGGCGTATCCACCTTGGTCTGGGTAGAGGCGCAGCCTAGCAAAAGTCCACTCATTAACCCGAAAGTAAGGGTTTTGAGCAAGTTTGAGCGTCGCGAAAGTTTCATCATTGAGACCTTTGAATTATAGATTGTTATGTTAAAACATCGAATCGGCAGGAGAGCCAGTCGTTAACAAATCAAAATCGTTAACAAATCCAGTCGTCAAGAAATCATATAGCTAATGCCTGTATCACTTCTCAGCATCGATTCTATGGCAATCTGCGGTTTAACCCAACAATATAGAGGATTGCTGTTTTAATTTTCAACCATATTGGCGTTTAAAAAGTTACCAAGTGTAAATAGGCCGAATCTGAAAGCGGGTTTCATCCAATATTTGAGTTTGGACAAGCAGGGAATAGCCACTTGCAGGCAATCAATAGTCAATATTAAAGTCAGGCGTGTTTGCAATATTTGCAGTGTTATCAGACTTCCGTACTTCCTCTGGCCACTTGCGACCAGAGGAAGCAGGTTAAGATGCAACTTACTTTGCGGGATGAGTTTGGCTGATTCGGCAAAATGCGTTTAAAACGCTTTGCCGCGAGATCATGCCAACCAGAACATCTTTCTCTACAACAGGATACATACGAACCCCGTCTTTCAAAAAGCGTTCAGCAACATCAGTAATATTTTCAGAAGGATGAACAGTCTTTAAATCTTTTGACATTCGATCTTCCACCAGATCTCCATAGTCCTGATTGTAAACTGCACTTAATACTGTGTGGAGGCAGTCCTTTTCGGACAAATATCCAACCAGTCGATTATGACTATCCAAAACCGGTGCGCCAGACAAACGATATTCGAGTAACGTTTGCGCAGCCTCAACAATATCGACCTCTGGACGAAGAGTGATCATTGCTGAAGTCATATAATCTTTTACAGTGACTGAACTTAACATAGGCTCTCCTGTTTAATTATTCTTTTACTCTTCTTTTACTCTTTAATCATAGCCAAGCAATTAAAGGTTTGCTTCAACCACCTTCGCCAGCTGATTAGCCAGGGTTTCTACTTGCGTAGCATTTTCTCCCTCGACCATCACTCTAATTAAAGGCTCGGTGCCAGAAGCTCTCAATAGCACTCTGCCAGTATTGCCCAGTTCAGCTTCCACTTCCTTGACCGCGCTCACTATAACATCACTTTTCATAGGGTCACATTTTTCAGATATTTTCACATTGACCATTGTCTGTGGCATTTTGGTCATTCCGCCTTTGAGTTCGGCCAAAGTCTTCTCTTCAGCAGCCATCACTGCCAGAACTTGAAGTGCCGAAATAATGCCGTCACCGGTAGTATTTTTATCCAGGCACACCAGATGTCCGGAAGATTCACCACCATACTTCCAGTCATTTTCAGCTAACAGCTCCATAACGTAGCGGTCACCAACCTTAGCCCTTAAAAATGGAATATTGTCTGCTTCAAAAGCTTTTTCCAGCCCAAAGTTGGACATTAAGGTCCCAACAACGCCACCGCCAAGAACGCCTCGCTTGTCGGCATCTTTAGCAATGATATAGAGTAGCTCATCTCCGTCCACCACTTCGCCAGTATGATCCACCATCATGATGCGATCGGCATCACCATCCAGTGCCAGGCCAAGATCAGCACCATTTGCAACAACGACTTTAGAAAGAGCGGTCAGGTCGGTCGCTCCACAGCCTTTGTTGATATTCAGGCCATCAGGCTGATTAAAAATGGGTTGAACATCGGCTCCCAACTCACGAAACACTTTAGGTGCTATAGAGTAAGCCGCACCGTTAGCACAATCGACGACTATTTTTAGCCCCTCCAGCGAAAGTACCGTTGGAACACTCGCCTTGCAATATTCGATATAACGACCAGATGCAGTCTTTACTATGTTTGCTTTCCCCAATTTATCGGCCGACACTGTGGTCATTTCTTGATCAAGCTGATGTTCAATCTCCAATTCGACTTCGTCCGGCAGCTTATATCCATCATGAGAAAAGAACTTGATACCATTATCAAGATAGGAGTTGTGCGAAGCAGAAATCACAATACCTGCCGCAGCTCGGAATGTTCGGGTCATATAGGCAATCCCGGGAGTAGGCATTGGCCCCAATAGTTGAACATTCATACCGGCGGCAATAATCCCTGACTCCAGCGCTGATTCAAACATATAACCTGATATTCGCGTGTCTTTGCCGATGACAATACGGTCTCGTCGACTATTTCCTAGAACCTTGCCCACAGCCCAGCCAAGTTTCATGACAAATTCAGGGGTTATTGGGTAATCTCCGACTTTTCCTCGAATACCATCGGTACCAAAATATTTTCTTGCGGACATCTATGTCTCCTGGGTTTACAACTTCTTAATTGATTAAGTGAAAACAGATAGCCTTATAGTTTTCACTAGTTGGCGGACAAGGCCGCCAGATATACGTTTCTTACATCTACAGTTTCTTTCACATCGTGAACGCGGATGATTTTTGCGCCATTTTGCATTGCTATTAAAGCGACAGCCAGGCTCGCAGCCAGACGCTCATTGACATCTTTTCCGGTAATTTGTCCAAGCATCGATTTACGCGACATACCAGCTAAAACCGGGACTCCTAACTTTTCGAGATGCGACAAATTATTCAACAGGGAGAGATTATGCGCCAAACTCTTACCAAATCCAAACCCCGGATCAACACAAATTAAATCTTTGTCGATTCCTTTTGCCGTGCATGCTGTGATTCTTTTCGCCAAAAAGTCAGCCACTTCTTCAACAACATCAATATACTCCGGGTTATTCTGCATCGTTCTCGGCTGCCCCTGCATATGCATTAAGCATACCGGACAACCCAACTCGGCAACAGCATCTATTGCGCCATTTTCCTGAAGTGCGCGTACGTCGTTAACCATGTGTGCCCCGGCATTAATGGCTGCCCGCATTACTTCAGGTTTGCTGGTGTCGATTGAAATAGGGACTCCCAGAGGTGCAATTTTTTCAATTAAAGGAACCACCCTTTTCAGCTCTTCATCAAGCTCAACTTCACTAGCTCCAGGACGAGTTGATTCACCGCCAATATCGATAATATCCACTCCTTCTTCGATCATTTGTAGCGCTCGCTTGGCAGCCAGATCCAGGTGGTGATATTTTGCGCCATCCGAAAAAGAGTCCGGAGTGACATTTAAAACCCCCATCACCAAGGGTGTAGGAGCAGATAGTAAAGATGACTTTGACAAGCTTAATTACTTTAATTAAATGGAAAACAGGTGCTCATTATCGCAAAAAGGCCTTTCGCTTGGTAGTAGCAAGGGTTTCAAAACTCAAGACTCTGGATCTGGATCAAGCAGGCGTCGGGAATTAGGCTGACCTGTGGATAAACACTTGGTATACTCGCTATCAGAGATTATCAATTTTTTTCAAGCGCTTATATAATCATGCCAGATACCACTCAATCAACCGCTCAGCAGCCAGAAACAAACACTCAGGCTGATTCGACCCATTTTGGATTTCAGCAGGTGCCTACCTCAGAAAAACAGAAGAAGGTTGCAGAAGTATTCCACTCGGTAGCCAAGCAGTATGACATCATGAATGACCTGATGTCTGGAGGCATCCATCGCCTATGGAAGCGCTTTACCATAGAAATGAGCGGAGTACGCGAAGGCCATAAGGTACTTGACCTCGCTGGTGGTACCGGTGATTTAACTGCCCTCTTTTCTCCTCGTGTAGGAGAAAGTGGACATGTGACCCTGGCAGATATCAACAGTTCCATGTTGAAAGTCGGACGCGATCGACTGCTCGACAAAGGGCTTAGCGGAAACATCGACTTCGCTCAGGTGAATGCCGAATGCCTGCCATTTGCAGACAATACCTTTGACTGCATTACCATCGCTTTTGGACTGAGAAATGTTACTGATAAACAAAAAGCCTTAGCTTCCATGTTTCGCGTTCTAAAACCCGGAGGACGATTGTTGGTTTTAGAGTTTTCCAAGCCTACCAATCCGGTACTCAGTAAAGTATATGATGAATATTCATTTCGGGTACTTCCGAAAATAGGTCAATGGGTTACAGGTGATCCTGACAGCTATCAATATTTAGCTGAGTCGATTCGTATGCACCCCGATCAGGAAACCTTAAAATCCATGTTTGCCAAAGCCGGATTCGAAGATAACGAATTCCATAACTTAACAGGTGGTATAGTTGCTCTTCATCGCGGCTTCAAATACTAACCAATAGATATGAGCATACTTCTGGATTGAAAATACTTCTGGATTGAGCATACTTCTAGATTGAGAATACACTGATGATTCCTGTTAACCGTATAACTTCGGCTTTGGCCGAACAGATTGGAAATAGAATTCTGGCTTTGGACTGCGAAGCGGCAAGTCAGTTGGAGCAGTTTGCAGGAAAAACTATTCATCTCGAAATTAGCGATCTTGGGCTGCAATATTATCTGCGGTTTCCTAATGGAACAATGGTGATCACTGAATCTAGCACTCAGCCGGTTTCTGCTTCAATAAGCGGTAAGGCTTCAGCTTTTCTTGGCGCTGCGACAGCGGATCATTCCGGCGATTCGATTTTTACTGGCGATCTTCATTTTTCCGGAGAAATCAAAACTGCGCAACGATTTCAGAAGTTGCTCGAAGGCCTTGATCCTGACTGGCAAAAACCGATTGCCGATAAACTTGGCGATGAAATTAGCGCACTGGTATCAAGAGGTGTGTCACAACTTCACAACCTGGTACAAAATGCGATTGTTCAAACAAAGCAGGATATCCCCGAGTACTTGCAGGAAGAAATCAAGGTCACGCCGGGTAAATATGAGATCGGAGCATTTTTTGAAGAAGTCGATAACATACGAAGCCAGGTTGATCGACTCGCCGCCAGAATAACGAGACTAAAAAACAAATGACCAGCCTGCTTACCTTACGCCGTGCTTTCGTCATCAATCGAACTCTGATTCGACACGGATTAGAAGAGTTTTTAGCACCAACCCCATTATCCCGACTAACGGGCTTAATGAAGCTATTTGCCCTGTCCAGCAACAAAAACAGGAAGCTCAATCGAGGTCAAAGACTCAATCAGGCGCTTACCGAGTTGGGTCCTATTTTCATTAAGCTCGGCCAGATGCTTTCCACACGACGAGACCTGCTCCCCGATGATATTGCCGAGGAACTATCAAAACTCCAGGACAAGGTTGCCCCGTTCGACTCTCAGTTGGCGCTAGATATTGTCGAGAGACAGCTGGGTGCACCGATTAACTCTATTTTTAGTGCATTTGAGCCCAAGCCTCTCGCTTCTGCCTCGGTCGCTCAAGTCCACAGTGCAAGGCTATTAAGCGGTGAAGAGGTCGTGGTGAAAATTATTCGGCCGGGAATAAAAAAGAAAATTGTCGCCGACTTGAAACTTCTCCATCTGCTTGCCGGATGGTTTGAGAAATATTCGTCTACTGGACGCAGGTTACATGCAAGAACCATTATCAGGGATTATCAGACAACCCTGTTTAATGAGCTGGACTTAAGAATCGAAGCAGCAAATACCAGTCAGCTAAAACGTAACTTTGAAAATAACTCAATCTTATATGTGCCGCAAGTTCATTGGGACCTTTGCCAAAAGCGAGTAATGGTTCAGGAAAAAATTCATGGAATTCCAATTGGGAATATTGACGAGCTTGATAGAGCCGAGGTTGATAGAAAATTATTGGCTCATCGCGGCGTCGAAATATTCTTTACCCAGGTATTCAAGCACAGCTACTTTCACGCAGATATGCATCCAGGCAACATCTTTGTGGATGCAGAAAATCCCGCAGATCCCAAATATATAGGGATCGATTGTGGCATCATGGGGACTCTCAATGAGTCTGACAAGCGTTATCTGGCACAGAATTTCGTTGCATTTTTTAATCGAGACTATCGTCGTATCGCTGAGCTACATGTTGATTCAGGCTGGGTCAGGCAAGACGTTTCCATCGAAGAGTTTGAATCAGCCATCCGCACTGCCTGTGAGCCTATTTTCGGAAAGCCGCTGGACGAAATTTCTTTTGGTCACTTTCTGGTTCAACTCTTCCAAACTGCACGACGTTTTGAAATGGAAGTACAGCCTCAACTGGTATTATTGCAAAAAACCCTGCTCTACATCGAAGGTCTGGGCAGACAGTTATATCCCAAACTTGACCTTTGGCAAACCGCACAACCATTTTTAAAAAGCTGGTTAGCCGAGGCCTATGGGCCGGTAGCAGTATGGAACAAAATCAAGCAGAAAGCCCCGCAGTGGTTCGAACAACTTCCAGAAATGCCTGACAAGTTAAGCCACTTTTTAGATACCGCCAAGAGTAGAGTAGAGCAACAACAAAAACTACAAAATAGGTTGACCGAACTTAAGAATGCTCAAAAAGAGTCCGCTCAAAAGATAAGTCTTTCTATACTGGGTGCGACAATAGCCCTAATTTGGACTTTTGGTATAACAAATATAACAGATAATCAATGGCTTAGTGTGGGCCTGCTCGGCTTGTCAATTACCTGTTTTGTGGTATCTTTCAAAAAATAAAGGTTCCCCCATAGCTCAAGGAGACCCCTGTGGACGACTGTTTATTCTGTAAAATCGAACGAAATGAAATACCTTCAGAGCGCGTCTATGAAGACGATGACGTTTTTGTTATCAGGGATATTGCCCCAAAAGCCGATACCCACCTACTGGTGATTCCGCGTAAACATATTGCAAGCCTCAATAATTTGTTACCAGAAGATGAGGGTCTGATGGGTAAAATCATGCTATTGTTACCGAAACTTGCGAAGGATCAAGGCTTGGACTCGGGCTTTAGAACCATAATTAACACTGAGCGTGGTGGTGGCCAGGAAATATTTCATATTCACTTCCACATATTGGGCGGCGGTCACCTTCCGTTCGCGTAATTAACTTAATAGACCTTAAAGGGACGAGATATTAAACGTCTCCAGGTCAACAAAATGACTACATAGAGAGAACCATTATGGGTATCAGTATTTGGCAATTGCTCATTATTTTATTGATTGTTATTTTACTTTTCGGCACAAAAAGACTAAAAAATATCGGCTCAGATCTTGGTGGAGCTCTTAAGGGTTTCAAAAAAGCAGTTAACGACGAAGAAGCTAAGCAAGCCAATATCGAACAAAAGTCTGAGGACAATGTTGTTGAAGGCGAAGTCATAAAAGAAAAAGAAAAATCTGAGTAATCTGTAACCACTTCAGAAAGATAAATTACGATGTTTGATATGGGTTTTCTTGAGTTACTAGTTGTTGGTGTGATTGCATTGATAGTGCTTGGTCCTGAACGCTTACCCAAGGCCGCTAGAACTGTCGGTATGTGGGTTGGGAAAGCTAAACAGAGCTTCAACTCTATCAAGACAGAAATTGATAGGGAACTCAAAGTACAGGAATTACAGCAACAAATAAAAGAACAACAGGAACACCTGAAGCAAGGGCTTGGAGCAAATGAACTTCAAGAGTCTTTAAATGAAACCCAAAGCGCAATAAATTCGCTGGCGGGAACTGCAGAAGAGTCCTTGAATCAAACAATTAATCTTGATGTAACCTCCAAAAAATCAAGTAAGCCGGTCAACTCGGATAATTCAAATAATAGCTAATGACAGAACAATTGGACGCCCAGGATCAAATTTCTCAACAATCAGAGATGTCACTTTTAGGTCACCTTCTAGAACTGCGCGATCGTCTTTTAAGATGCGTTGTCGCGATACTAGTCGTCTTTCTTGGCATGTTCTATTGGGCAAATGATATCTACTTATTACTGGCAGAGCCATTGCGCGAAAGATTACCTGAAAACTCATCTATGATAGCTACCGATATAGTAGCCCCGTTTTTAACACCGTTTAAAATGACGGCAATACTGGCTGTATTTGTCGCTATGCCCTACATACTGCACCAGGTCTGGGCATTTATATCACCAGGACTTTACCGTCATGAAAAGCGCTTCGCATTTCCGCTTCTTTTTTCCAGTATAGTATTGTTTTATTGTGGCCTTGCTTTTGCCTACTTCGTGGTTTTTCCACTCGCCTGGGCCTTTTTAACGGCCGCAGGTCCTGAAGGGGTGCAAGTTCTACCGGACATTAGCAGCTATCTTAGTATCGTTCTAAAGATGTTTTTTGCATTCGGGGTGGCTTTTGAAATCCCGGTTGCTACAGTACTTCTAGTCTGGTCAGGCTTAACTACAGTCGAAAGTCTGCGTGAAAAAAGACCATATGTTATTGTCGGGGTTTTCGTAATTGGCATGTTACTCACTCCCCCCGATGTCATTTCTCAAGTTCTACTTGCTATCCCTATGTGGATTCTTTTCGAAATGGGAATTTTCTTCTCCCAGCTTGGTCCAAAAAGAGAAAAAAGTCAGAGTGATTTTAATGGTGGAAAATAAAATGAAAAAAGCGCTTGTTTTAATTATGGGTATTATCAGCCTACCGGTATTAGCCGGGGTTAACGATGATATTGCTCGCTGCTCAGCAATTGAAAGTGACTCTGATAGACTTGATTGTTATGACACAGTTGCAAGCTATTACAAAAAGCAGCGCAATGAAAAACTAGTAAAGCCAACAACCTCATTGCCTTCCAAAGCCTCGCCTTTGCCCCCTCAAGAAGCAAAAATTGCAGGGAAAGAGGTAACCCAAACGCAGAGTCCCAGAGCTCTAAGCGGTGAAGATGCCTTTGGCAAAAGTGTCGCTGAAATAAGTCAAATGGAATCTTTGGAAAGCCGAATTATTGGAGAGTTTAAAGGCTGGAAAAAAGGCGCCGTACTTACACTGGAAAATGGACAAAAGTGGAAAGTCATGAATTCGCGAAGTGGCTATGTCAAACTAGATAATCCAAAAGTCACTATAAGCAGGGGGGTTTTCGGCTCATTTGATATGGAAATTGAAGGCCTAAATGCCAAAGGCAAAGTTAAACGTATCGATTAGGTAACCGTTTACGGAATAGAGCCTTGGATAACTCATCGACGATCAGTCATATCTTTTCTTTGTTGTTGCTCCCGCCTGGGAGCAACTTTTTGCTTATATTTTTAGCATTACTACTTCTTAGAAAATTCAAGTGGACAGCAATCACTCTTTGTTTTGTATCACTGTCATCTCTTTTAGTATTTAGCCTGCCGCCAGTTGCAGCAAGTCTTATAGAGTCTTTAGAGTCATATAAAGCGCTCACTAGCGATCAGATTAGGCAATTTTCCAAAGATAGTAGCGCTAAAAGGGCAATAATCGTATTAGGCGGTGGGCGTAAAGCATTAGCGCCAGAGTATGGTGATATAGATACGGTCAATGCCGCATCACTCGAAAGGATTAGATATGCTAGTTGGCTCAGCCAGAAAACTCAGATCCCAGTCCTGGTTACCGGAGGAAGCGTCAACAATGAAGCGACCTCTGAAGCGGTATTAATGAATCAGGTAATGGCAGCAAACTTTGGTACAGCTTCACGCTGGATAGAGTCGAAAAGCAAGAATACCTGGGAAAATGCTCAATTGAGCAGCCAGCTCCTGTTTAATGAGCAAGTTGAAGAAGTCATATTGGTGACACATGCCTGGCATATGAGAAGAGCAGTCGATAACTTTCGCCAACAAGGGTTAAAAGTAATACCTGCACCGATGGGGTTCGAGACTGACTTTAGCAACCTCGACAGACCTCCTTTTATTCCTAGCAGCCGTGCGCTGGCTACTAGCTCACTCGCACTAGAAGAACGTCTTAAACTACTCTGGCTACAAATCACTCAATAGAATTCCTCATGTTAAAGGCTTATTCTTATAAATTTTGCTCCTGAGGTCTCGCTAATTTGTTGTATCGAGCTATAGAGGTTAAAATAGACGTTTCTAACCTGAAGCAACAAAAAGTTAAAGACCTCCTGTATGCAAAGTAATCAATCAACTTTTATCGAACTGGCAATCACACGTGAAGCGCTGAAATTTGGCGAGTTCACGCTTAAGTCAGGAAGAATCAGCCCATACTTTTTTAACGCCGGTTTTTTTAATCAAGGAGAAGATCTCGCTGTACTGGGCAATTGCTATGCACAGACGTTAGTAGACGCGCGAGCCGATTTCGATATGCTTTTCGGACCAGCATATAAGGGAATACCTCTAGCTGCCGCAACGGCAATTGCACTGGCAAACAACCACCAGATGAATGTTCCTTTTTGTTTCAATCGAAAAGAAGCCAAAGCTCATGGCGAAGGAGGAAGCCTGGTAGGCGCTGCGTTAAAGGGAAAAGTGATGATTGTTGATGATGTCATTACCGCAGGTACGGCCATTCGAGAGTCTATTGAAATTATTCAACAAGCCGGCGCGCAACCAGCCGGTGTGCTCATTGCTCTAGATCGGCAAGAGAAGGGCCAATCTGAACTCTCTGCGATCCAGGAAGTTGAAAAAGAATTTAAACTTCCAGTCTATGCTATTATTTCCTTAAGGGATCTTGAGGGATATATTGAAAATCAGCCGCAGCTGTCACAGTTTAGACAACCAATAGCTGACTACCGCAATCAATATGGTATTGTATAAACTCATCTACAGTGTCTTTAAAGCATACGTTAATCATTATGACCTATTTTAAACGCGTTTTTTATATCTTTATAGCATTATCGATATCCACTTCGGTAATAGCTAAAGAGTTTTATCGATATAAGAACGCCGAAGGCAATACCGTCATGAAGGACCAGGTTACCAAGGATATGGTAACTCGCGGGTACGAAATTTTAAGTGATACTGGTCGAGTTATTCGTAGAGTACCACCAGGAAAAACCATTGCAGAAGAAGAGGAAGTCCGCCTGCAAGAACTGGAAAAGAAAAAAGAAGCGATCGCTCTTCAGCAACGAATTAGGGATGATGCGGAACTATTGCGGCAGTTCAGTTCCATCAGTGATATTATTCGTAATCGTGATGCACAGTTGTTGGGTTTAGAACAACGTATTCGTATCCAGAAAAGTAAGGAAGACTTGCTCAAGCTTCAACTGCAGGATCTACAGCGTCAAGCTGCAACTCATGAGCGTCTCGGTCAAAACATCCCTAAAGGTCTGCACAATGATATAGATTCAACCAAAGATCAAATTGATGCGAATAACCGCAACTCAGCAACATTAGAACAAGAAAAAATCATCATTGCCGATCGCTACCAAAAAGATATCATTCGCTACAAAGAACTAGAGTCTCTTCGCAAAACATTGAAGCGAAATCAAGAAAACGAAAGAGAAATAATTGAACCGGTTATTTACGAGTGTCCATCGACTACGGCTTGTCAGAAAGCCTGGCAGTTAGCGCAAATTTACGCAAAAGATAACGCTTCCGGGCAAATAGAAATCATTACAAATACACTAATTCTAACAAGTAAGCCTGAAAAAAATACCGATGTTGCACTCTCATTTTCTCGAATTCCTAATAGAGACAAAGGCAATCAAATAGTTCTAGAAGTGAGCTGTGCACAGTCGGATCAGGGAGTAGAGTTATGTCGGAGCGATATGGTGAAAAAAATTCGTTCTAACTTTATTATTCTGGTTCAGGAAAAATCCTGATAAAAATGCTACCAGATGGTAGCATTTTTAAAAGACAAATAATGAAGCAATACAAATGTCTACCCGCTCAGCTTAACTCCGGCCCCCAATATTCTCCACTGACTTTCCCAATTTTCCATTGGGTCAATTTTAAAGCTGGAGCGAACAAACTGCTGCACTCTTCCTTCAATTACCGAAGACAACAGTTTCGCAGTTTCTCCTGCGTCAACAGCTGACTCTCCAGAATTAATGGCCGCATTTCTTATTATCTGCTTTAAACTTAACTCTAGTTTATCAAATATTTGCGAAACTCGAGCTTTCAATCTGTCTGTTTCTCCCAGCAAAACTTCACCGGTTAACAAACGCGAAATTCCCGCATTTCTCTGGCAAAAACTTAAAACCAAGGATGAGACCATAAAGCATTTCTTATCAGTTGTCTGATTCTCTCCCGCAATAGTATTTATTCGGCTAAATAAACTTTCTTCACAAAAATCCAACAGTGATTCATACATCCTGGCTTTGCTTGGAAAATGCCGATAAAGAGCGGCTTCAGATACACCAACCTCTTTTGCCAAACGAGCGGTGGTGATTCTATCACCTAAGTCGTTTTCCAACATCAATGCCAAATTTTGCAGAATATCCTGCTTTCGGTTTGATTTTTTTTCTGCCACTGGTAACCCCTAAAAATCCAATCTTAAACTGCTGTCTATCATCAGCATTTGTTGTTTAAATATTCGTTTAATTCTTTCAATAATATCCGGAGAGTCACCCTCGAATCGAATCACCAGACTGGGCGTAGTATTGGAAGCTCTAACCAGCCCCCAACCATCACGATACTCGACTCTCACCCCATCGATATCAATCATTTTTCCATCACCAAATGCCCCTTGCTTCGACAAGCGCTCAATAAATTCAAACTTTTTGTCATCCGCTATAGCAACATTAATCTCCGGTGTAACTTCACTATTCGGTAACGCTTTAAAAATGTCTGCTGACTTGCGAGTATCTGCTGACAATATTTCCAATAGACGAGCAGCGGTGTATAAAGCATCATCAAACCCATACCAGCGTTCTTTGAAGAAAATATGTCCACTACACTCGCCTGCAAGGAGAGCACCTGTCTCTCGCATTTTGGCTTTAACCAATGAATGACCCGTTTTCCACATTATCGGGTGACCACCGTTAGCAGAAATAACCTTAGCCAAATGTTTGGTACATTTCACATCAAAAATAATATCTGCCCCCGGATTTCTCGAAAGTACATCCATTGCGTAGAGCATCATCTGGCGATCCGGCCAAATAATATTACCTTCAGAGTCAACAACGCCAAGTCGATCACCATCGCCGTCAAACGCCAGGCCAACATCAGCGCCTTCAGACTTGACCAGCTCAATCAGCTCCTGAAGATTTTCCGGCTTGCTTGGGTCGGGATGATGGTTCGGAAAGTTTCCATCAACTTTGCAGTACAGACCAATAACTTCACAACCTAACGCTTGTAATAATTGAGGTGCTATCATTCCTGCCACGCCATTACCACAGTCAATTGCAACCTTAAGAGGTTGAACAAGGGCTACATCACTGGTTATCTGACTAACATAATCCTGGGTAATGGATGCCGTTTCATGACTACCCTGTCCTTTAACCATATTGTCAGTTTCAATACGCTTTTTCAGATCCTGAATTTCGGCACCTGAAAGAGTTTTTCCGCCAATAACGATTTTTAAGCCATTGTAATCTTTCGGGTTATGACTTCCTGTTAAAACAACACCACTGGAAGCATCAAGATAATTCGTTGCAAAATATAGTAATGGTGTTGGCACCTCCCCAACATCAATAACGTCACGACCACTTTCCATTAGTCCCTGCTTTAACGCATTGAGAAGCTCTGGTCCAGATAGGCGTCCATCACGAGCAACCGCTACTCGCTGTTCTCCTCGCTCAAACGCTTCACTTCCTATGGCCCGCCCAATCTCTTTGACTATTTCCGCATTTAACGAATCACCGACAACGCCTCGAATATCATACTCTCTGAAAATAGAATCAGGAATAATAATACCTGATGCGCCTTGCTGGACAGTTTCAACTTCCAGTCCTTCACTCGAAGAACCTAATGCTTCAATTATCGAGCTCGGCTCATGACTAATAGCTTTCTTTTCTTCTTTAGCTTTTTTAGGTTGCGTAGCTCTAGTTGACGCCCCAAGACTGACTCCCTCTCGACCTATGGTTTTGGCCATATCCTCAAAAACCTGAAGCTGATATTCAAGGTTCGATATCTGTTGCCCTTTACTCGAATCTAAAAGCCAGCGTACAAAAGCCGATGCATCAGAGCGAACCATATCTTGCAATCGCTTAAGGCCAATAAAACCGCCAACACCGACTAAAGTCATAACCAAAAATAGTCCACCAAAAAACAATATTAACTCCATTTCAGAATTAAAGTTGGCAGGGTTAGCAGGCCAAAAAGCGATTCTCCACTGGGTCTTATTCAGCTTGGCAACTCCTAATGGCTCTCCTTGCTTAAAAGCATTATCCCCTAAGGAAACAATTGTACGATTTTGATTGGCAAAATTTTGTTGAAACTCATAATACCCTGGCACTAGTCGTTCCTGCGGCAATGCCTTGGAAAAAACTTTATAGTCAACGCCAATAAGGATAACTTTGCCAGTTCCTTTTACCCCGAATAGAACAGCGACATGTTGTGATGCCTGACCAGCGTTAATCGCTTCATGTATAACCTTTTCACTATTTTTAAGGGTGCGGATTAACTCTAGAGTCACATTAGTAATCACCGGTACTGACTGCGGCTGTACATCGAGAATTTCCTGATTTAATACCCTTACTCCAGTCACATCAATCAAGCGTTCGGTCAGATCTTTTTCTATATTGAGCAAATCATCAGGATTACCGAGCCTAAGCTTGCTTTTTAAATCATGGTCATTTAAATATGACTGAGCAGCGAAGCTAATACTATCAAGCCTGCTAAGAACCAGTTCCATGTAGGAACTCATCGTAACTTTAACAAAAGTTTCATTTCGCTCTTTGGCAGGAGCGATAACAACTAAATAGTACTGAACAACTGCGACAAAAATAATTGTCAACACACATAAGATTAAATAGGGTAACGAATGAGAAAGTAGCGTTTTCGCTTTGACTTTCACAGACTGTTTTTTCTTCTGCTTTTCTTTGTCTTTGTTAATTTTCAATTTGGATCTCCGTAACCAAATGGCAACTGACTACAACAAACTATCCTGGGTTAAACTTTAAACAGAGCATGGCTCGAGCTAGCCCAGTCGATAACTGATCTCTTTTATAATATCTGCAGCAAGCACTTCTTTTGCTGCAATTTGAAGGTTTTTTTCTTGTCCTTTATCATCAAGAATTAATAATTGATTGTTATCGCTATTGAACCCTAAACCTTCGCAACTAATATCGTTGGCACAGATCATATTGAGCTTTTTATTATTAAGCTTTTTTTCAGCGTAAAACTTCAACTTTTCGCTTTCTGCTGCGAAACCTACAACAAAAGGACGCACTTTCTGAGCTGCAACCCAGGCCAAAATATCTGGATTACGCTTTAATTTTAGCGTCATTACTTCATCATTCTTCTTGATTTTCTGGCTACTAACATCAACCGGAGAGTAATCTGCAACGGCTGCACAGCCAATGAATATATCACAGTCAGATACCCTATTTTGAACAACTTCAAGCATTTCCTTCGCACTTTTGACAGGAAAAATATTTGCTCCGGCGGGCGTGTGTATATTAACTGGTCCTGACACCAGATCTACTTCCGCTCCAGCAGCAATTGCCGCGCGGGCGAGAGCATACCCCATTTTTCCGGAACTATGATTTGAAATATAACGAACCGGATCGATCGCTTCAACCGTCGGGCCTGCAGTAATCATTACTCGCTTGCCAGCAAGAACACCTGACACTTCATTTAGACTCTCTACTCTTTCGGCAATATCAAGAGGCTCCAGCATTCTACCAGCGCCAACATCACCGCATGCCTGCTCACCAACCCCGGGCCCTAAAATCAAAGCACCACCTGTTTCCAAAGCGCGAATATTCCTTTGAGTTTTTTCATTCGCCCACATTTGCTGATTCATCGCCGGAGCAATTATCAGTCTGGCTTTCGATGCCAGCACGCTTGTGGTTAACAAATTGTCAGCTTCTCCGTGAGCAAGTTTAGCCAAAGTATTGGCTGATGCCGGTGCGATAAGGAATATATCAGCCCATTTCGCCAAATCAATATGACCCATTGCCGCTTCAGCTTCAGGATCGAAGAGTTCATCATGAACAGGAAAGCCTGATACGGCTTGAAGAGCCATCGGAGTCACAAACTCCTTCGCTGCTGCAGTCATCACAACGCGCACATCAAATTGACGCTCTTTTAATCGACGCACCAGATCAGGACATTTATATGCAGCAATTCCGCCAGTTATCCCTAATACAATCCTGGTAATTTGTTGAGAAGAGTTATTATTAGACAAACGATATGACCTTAGAGAAAGAACAGTTAACAGCTCCAAAGGCGAACTGAATACTTACTAACACGAATAATAGCAAACCTTTTGAGTGATTTCTCACTCTTTTTATCATAACTTGCTTACATACAAAGAAAATACCGCCCTCTAAACTTCACACTAAAGAAAATATCACGCAAGTTAAAAGGATTTAACCATGTGTCCTATCAACCGTTGGCCGGCTCACGAACGTCCTCGTGAGCGATTGTTAACAAAAGGCCCTACCTCATTAAGCGACGCAGAACTACTCGCCATTTTTTTACGCACTGGAATTCAGGGAAAAAATGCCATAGAACTAGCAAGGGAAATACTTGAGTACTTTGGAAGCTTGAAAAAGCTTCTCGCTTGCGACTTAAAATCCTTTTGCCAGATAAAAGGGCTTGGTACAGCTAAATACGCGCAACTTCAGGCTTGCCTGGAAATGAGTAAACGTCATCTTGCTGAAGTGCTAGAATCAGGTGAAGTAATGACCAACCCCTCTCAGGTAAAGACCTATATTCAAAGCCGCTTAATCTGCTACCCAAACGAAGTATTTGCCGCCCTTTTTCTGGATAACCAGCATAGAGTCATTGGTTTTGAGGAGCTATTTTTCGGCACAATTAACGCCTCCTCAGTTCACCCTCGGGTTGTCGTTCAAAAAGCGCTTAAACATAATGCGGCGGCGCTGATTGTTTGTCATAATCACCCATCGGGCGTGGCGGAGCCAAGTATTGCAGATATCGATATTACCGAGACTTTAAAACACGTTTTAAGGTTAATCGATGTCAGGCTGTTAGACCATATGATAGTAGCCGGACATGAAGTTATCTCTCTGGCAGAGCTAGGTAAGGTTTAGGCAGATGGCTTTCATTTCTGTGCAAATAGCACGACTCTTACCCCAAATAGAGTTAAAACCACAGAAACTGGTAATTTTGTGAGCAAAAAGTTGTATTCTCTGCGGGTATTTGGTATAAAGTGCGCCCTTTCAGCGGCAGGAAGGCGCCGATCTTTTGATCAAAAGCGATAAATTGCCGTTATGTACCGAATTTTAAGAGGCTAGAGTAATGTCACGAGTATGTCAGGTTACTGGTAAAAGACCAGCAACAGGAAACAATGTATCTCATGCAAAAAACCGCACTCGCCGTCGTTTTTTGCCTAATCTTCACACTCACCGTTTTTGGGTTGAGAGTGAAAACCGTTTTGTTAAATTACGTGTATCTGCTAAAGGTATGCGCATCATCGATAAAAAAGGTATCGATGCTGTATTAGAAAGCATTCGCCAACGTGGCGACAAAGTATAAGAGGACTGAACCATGCGCGATAAAATCAAATTAGTTTCATCTGCTGGTACTGGCCATTTCTATACCACAGACAAAAACAAAAAGAACACTCCACACAAGCTTGAGTTCAAAAAGTACGATCCAGTTGTTCGCAAGCACGTGATGTACAAGGAAGCTAAAATTAAGTAAATCTTAATTTTATCCCTCGTGTACCGAGTAGCCTGAAAAAGCCTGGATCTCTCCAGGCTTTTTTGTTTTTGCAACCGATGAACGCCCCTTCCAACTAATCATTGATTACGGATATTGACGACTGAAGTATTTTATAGTTTTCAGCTAGCTTACCAATTTCACCTGAGCTCACAGAAAATAAGAGTTTACTACCCCTGAAATACACAGCTCCATCTGTCAGCAGCTCAATTGTTGACGCCAAATCTGTATCATTATATTGAGTACACAAAGATTCCAGCCGCTCTATCAGCAGCTCCTGTGATGTTCCGAATCGTGGCCGGTCAAATGCCTGATTCAATACTGGCCAATAGGCCTTGTAATCTTGGCCATATAAACCACTCGCTCGGACTATATAGCATCGGCACGCCACCTCAAAAGCATCTAACTCGCCTTTGAGCAATTCTTTTGCTTTTTGAGAGCATCCTTTAGCTCTGGTTGACGCTGTAATCATTCCACATTCAATGCCATCGAAAACTCTAGTTGATGAAACCAAAATAAGATTTTCTACCACAAGCGAACCTGCATCTACCTGCTTTTTTAGTCCGTTAAAAATATCTCCCCAATTCCATGGCTTACCATAGGCAGAAATACATATAACCAGAAGGTGAACTTCAACTTTATTATTATCGAAATCATTAACAAGGCACTCATTAGCAGAAGCCGTAGAAGTGTTTAAAACCAAGCCTGCTTCCAGGTCCAGTCTTGCTGTAACCGGATTGAGTCCAATATCCGCTAATCGCCTAATTAACGGGCCACCTATTCTACCCTTCCCACATATAACCAACGGCAAAAGACTTTTCGATTTCATGATTCTTACTTCTGACACTTAGCGCAATATACAGTTGCTCTCTGGGCAATCACTGTATGTTTTAACGGGGTCGAACAAACTGGACATTGCTCGCCTGCTTTTCCATAGACCTTGAAAGTATGCTGAAAATAACCGGGCTTTCCGTCTGCTTTGGTAAAATCCTTCAAGCTACTTCCACCAGCTTCGATTGCTTCAGTCAGGACAAGTTTAATTTCATCAACTAAAGAGGCTAATCGTTTTTTACTAATTTTATTGGCTGCTCGAGAAGGGGTAATTCCAACTCGAAATAGAGATTCTTGCGCATATATATTTCCAACCCCCACCACAACTTGTCCATTCATTATGACGCTTTTAATCGGTGCACTGCGCTTCTGACAAATCTGCCACAAATAGTCGAGATTAAACTCTTTCGATAAAGGCTCAACACCCAACTTAGCCAGCAGGCTATGCTCTTCGTTGACTTTGGTTAGAAGGATAGAGCCAAACCGTCTGGGATCATTAAAGCGGAGGCATTTCCCGCTACACAGCTGTATATCCACATGATCATGTTTGCCAGCGACTTCATCTTGCGACACAATTCGCAGGCTTCCGGACATACCCAGGTGGATCATTATTATCCAGCTCTCTGCCTTCAACAGAAGATATTTTCCCCGACGCGCCACTTGGGAAATAGTTTGGCTAGTAACTTTTTGGGAAATAGCTTTGTCGACCGGCCACCTTAAGCGCGACTCTCTAACAGTTACCCCGGTAATTTTCTTTCCGAGACAATAAGGCTCAATTCCCCTTCGACTAGTTTCAACCTCTGGTAGCTCTGGCACAGTTACTCACTCATTAAAAAAAGTTCTAGGCAAATAGTCGAACCGTTGCTGGATAGGAATATCCACTCTGCGCATATCAGAAGTAAAAAAGAAATGGAGTTCTTTTTCACCGACCAGTAGCTGACAGAGTAGAGGCTGACTTTTTCCCTCAAAATAAAGTAATATCGAATGGGACGAACCACCTGGTAAAGTAGCGTTTTGAGATTCAGAGGCTAACAGTAGCCGCCACTTGGCCGCGACCTCACTCGGCACAGACGATCCGGCATCACCGACAAAGTCCCATTTTTTTCCGCTATAAATCAGTTGCTGCTTGCCAAAGTCAACTTTAACCAGTTGGGAGCTCTCTATACGCTCTGGCGATTGAATACTCTTCTCGAGCTTTTTACCAATCAATAAAAAAAGAAGAAACATTACAGCGGTAGCCATAATAATGATATTCAATGCTTGGCGCTGAGTAATATTCATTCAGAGTTACTCTGAGTACCTTTTCGTCATCTGTTCACGCAAAATACTTCCCCCCAGAATTAACATCAGGGACAAAGGCATGATAAAGCTAAACCCCCAGAGCATCATCCAGTGTCCCCAGCGCGAAGGAGCAAAATAACGGTCACTTTGATATCTGTTTTCATTGAGAATCGCGCTATTAGTTAACCAACTAATCAGATTCAATGCAAACTGTCGATTCGCATAGTTGTTAATTGCTGAATCAGATAAAAAGTGACTGTCACCAACAACAATGATCTTCTGTTTCTTTCCTTTTTCGAGTTCCCGCTCCAGACTCATTGCTACATTAAAAGATTGCACAAGCTCTCCTTGCTCAGTTTGCTGCGCTAGCGACTCCTCTTCTATTTTTGTCTCATTCCAGACACCAGCATGGGTTTTCACAATCGCTTGAGATTGAAAGCCACTTGATAGCTCCGGAGAAAGCTCAAACCCCATAGTCCAAGGGAAGGCTAACAACTGCTTTAAGTTGGCGGTTGTAGCATGTTCTTCAAATTGCCGAGCGATAAGTATTGCGGGGTGAGGGGTCCCACTTTGATATCCTTGCCAATCAACCAGAGTTCCTTTGGCTCTCTCCAATCCAATATAGCGCTCTATTGTCTCGGGAATTAGACTGTCCGGATCGAGTAATAGCAACATATTTCCACCAGCCTCTAAATAGCGAATCACCTTGGCATCCTCTCCCGGAAGCCAGGGTTGTTTACCGGAGGCAACAACCAGCAGATGGGTTGTCTGATCGAGAGCTCTTCCTGTTAATCCCTGGACGATAACAGGCCAACCAGCCGACTTTAGATCTGTATAAAACTGGGTAACATCGGATGTACTCTTTCCAAATGGAGATGCCTCTTCATGTCCCTCCAAAAAAGTAACTGTCTGCTCTCGACGAGATAGCAAAGTATCCAACGCCTGCTCAAAAGCAGTCTTGACATCAACCGCAAACGGATAGGCCACTAGTTGCGTCTGCTTACCTACTGAAAATTGAATGAACTCTCCTGACTGGGCATAATTCGGGCCTAAGCTTTGCCGGTTCTTAAAGGCTAAACTCGCATTCGGTAAAAAGCCTTTTAAAAGCTCAAAACCTCGAGCAACTTCCTGCCGGGCAATATCTGTGTCGACTACAGCAACAAGGTTACAATCTTCAGCCAGGCTATTCAGCTTGTATACTAGTTCGGACGAAAATGTATTTCGCTGATCTTTTGTAATATCTACTTTGCCAGGAAGCCAAACTGCAGCAAGGATAACCAGAGTGCCTGCGAAAGAGAATAGCCAGCTTGATCTCACTGGCCTTAGACGCCAGTAATTTAACCTTAGACAGGCGATTGAAAATAGCAATATAAACCAGCCGCCATATCCTAGAAGATCCGCATATTTCAGAACCCCCTCCCTCAACCGTAGAAAAGGAATAAATATTCCTCGAAAGTTAACTTCCGGATAGGAAAAACTCGCTCCCAGTTCAATGGCCAATATGAATGCCAGAATAGATAACGCAATCAACATTGTAAAAATGGAGCCTCTCGGTTTACTGCATACCGCAATAACTATCAGAATAGAGGCAAGCCAGCACAGTAAAATACCCAGACACATAATTGTCAGTCGCCAGCTATCAATTTCACTGTGCCAGAAAATTATTAGAAAAATTAACGCAGCATACACCAGAGGCCATAATGACAACCGCAGGCTTGCCAATAAAAGCTCGCCTATTAAGCGGCTTGACGTTAAAGGAGAATGAATGACCAGAAATGAGTGACCTTTAAGTTCAAGCTGAGGAAGTATCAAACAGACACTGACAATAGACATTAGAATAAGCATCAAGATAACAATGCCCGCCAGCGGCAGCAGTACCTCATTAAATACCGAAAGCCTGTCAATATTCTGTGCCTGCAGATGCAAAAAATTCTGATATGAGAGGCGAGAGAATCCTCCAATAGCCAGAAAACACAGGACAAGAGTCAGCCAGTAACTCCAATGTCGAGAAGCCATTCTAGTGAATATTGGAATCAGTGACCTCATAGCTAAACCGCCTCATTTGCCAATGCAGAAAACAGAGGCATAATCGCAGTGCTGGCCTTTCCTAACCACTCCACAGGGTACTGATTTGTCTGAGCGTTCGATTTCAACTGATTTATTTCGAATTGATTATCACCATCAGCAGCCAACTTATAGAGTGATCGCCGATGCCCCGCAAACTCTAACTGCATACCTGAGTCACGCCAAATTGATTCTATTTCAGTAGCTCTATTGTTATCGATCAAGAGCCACTCCTGATACTCACTCTTTAAATTGAGCAAACAAATTAATTTACCATGGTGAAGCATAATCACATGATCAGCTGCAGCCACTGCTTCATTGATGTGATGTGAAGAAAACAGACAAAGGGAAAAGCTCGAGAGGTCCTCAACATTTTTAACAAAGCGAGCTTGCTCAAACGGATCGAGTGCCTGAGTGGGTTCATCCAGAAAAATGAACTGGTTCTGCGGTAGGAAAGCCTGAGCAATAGCAACCCTCTGTAAGTTTCCTTGCGACAGTTTAGTCATTAGCTGGTTCTGAATAGGCCCTAAACCCCACCGCTCTACTAACACTTGCAGTGCATTTTCCCAATTCTTCGCACTACGGGACTTTATATGCCAACAAAATTTTAAGTAGTCCGTCACCGTCATTCCCTTTAATGGCTGCATATTGGCTTGCTGCACACCAAGGAGCGCCTTAAATGCGAGATCCTGAGGAGAAAGTTCTGCAAAGCGAACCTTTCCAGCATGAAGCCTAATTTTTCCTGTTAAAGCGCTTAATAGAGTTGACTTACCTGCGCCATTCAGTCCGACCAAGGCAACCTTGCTTGCTGGCGGCAAGCTAAAAGAAACTCTATCTAGCAAGCTTTTACCAGATATTTTAACTTGCAGACCATTGACACTTAGCGCTTTAATAGTTGACATACCATCCCAGGGTAACTTAATGAAAAGTATAAAGATTCTGCTAATATAGCAAAGTCAAACTCAAGAGACTAACGCCATCAAACCAAAAAGAGCTTTTTGCTAGTTTATCGGAAATGTTTCCAGCTCCAGCGAGTGAAGCTGCTTACCTAACAATATGACTTTTCCCTGAAAACGAGCCTCTCCTGTCGACGTAAACTCAAATGTATATTCGCGGGATAGTCGCCACTTTCCAAGCTTGTCCTTTAGCAGCCGCTTTCGACTATGAACCACAGTATGATCGAGGAACTGAACTCCGGCCTGTCGACAGCGGTGACGGGCGGCGCGAATAGCAATGGATTTAAGCTTCTGAGTTTGAGCCCAATAAAGAGCCGCTAGAGCAATCAACATCAAGGTGATCACTTTACTCATCGTACTCCCCTGTTTTGCAAATAGTATCGAGGCAAAAAAAAGGCGACTGTTAAAGCCGCCTTTACTAAAATACCGAGTCCAGCTAGGACGCTGGTTTCACGACCGTTACTTTTTCAGCTCCAGCCTGCTTCGCTTGGTCCACCGCTCTTACCACAACGCCAGACTTGGCTGACTCATGTGCCTGCACGATAACCAGCGCTTTTGGCTTTTGCGACCTTGCCGTCTCAACGTTCGCTCGTACAGCCTCAACATCTACCAGACGCCCACCAATACTCACTTCACTATTATCATTAATAGCAATAACAATCGGTCTATTCGGTGTTTCCTGTTGATCCTGTGGCGGGTTCGCTGCAGGACGGTCGAGTACGATACCGTCTTCTTTTACGAAGGAAGTAGTAACAATGAAGAAAATCAACATGATAAATACAATGTCCAGCATTGGCGTCATGTCTACTTCAGTTTCGTCATCAAATTGTTTTCTTTGTCTACGCATATTTAGTCCTGTACAAAAATCAGGTTATTTTTAATATGGGAATAATCTACCCATTCCGACCAAGCAACCAGCTTGAAGCGGGATAATTAAAAGTGATGGTCGCTAAAATCTATATATAAATCAGGCTTTTTTATTATATTTAAGTTAATTAGATTCTTTGCCATCCTCCCAGTAAAGCTTCTCTAAAACATATTAGAAAAGGGTGATACCGGGAGAGTATCAAAACTAGGCTAACTATAAACCAGCAATATCGGCTAAGTCTAGCCCGATGAGGTCACAATTGGTTATATTCAATACCTCTGACCAGATAAACGCATAGTTTTAAAACTCAGGGTTATCCTTCAAACTTATTTCCAGTAAGTTTTTCATACTTGATAACCAACTCATCATGGGTTTCAGGATTATCTTCATCCAGAGGAATACAATCAACAGGGCATACTTGCTGACACTGTGGCTCATCATAATGACCAACGCACTCAGTACACTTGTCTTTGTCGATTTCGTAGATTTCTTCTCCCTGATAAATCGCTTCGTTTGGGCACTCTGGCTCACAAACATCACAGTTTATGCATTCATCAGTGATAATGAGTGACATAGTACAATCTCTTCAATTCAGTAAGGCTAATAACTTCAAGGACGCTATTGTACACCAGCATAATCGTCTTAACCAAGATGAACAGCGCTAATTCTTAGCGCTAAAGGCTTGATCCAGGGCATTTTGTACCGCTACAGGAACAAACTGGTCAACATCACCACCTAAAGCAGCAATTTCTCTGACTAGTGTAGAAGAAATAAAAGAGTATTTTTCATCTGGCGTCAAAAATAAGCTTTCTACTTGCGGAGCCAGCCTTCGATTCATGTTGGCCAATTGAAATTCATACTCAAAATCGGAAACAGCTCTCAAGCCTCGCAAAAATACGTTTGCATTTTTTTCTTTTGCCAGATCAACCAACAGCCCACTAAAGCCACAGACTTCAACATTGGGCATTCCTTTGACAACCTCTCTGACTAGATCAACTCGCTGATCTACCGTGAATAGCGGATTTTTGCCTGATGATCTGGCTACGGCAACAATCACTCTGTCAAAAAGCTTAGATGCTCTTTGAATCAAATCCATATGTCCATTTGTTATAGGATCAAATGTTCCGGGATATAATACTACCTTTGCCATTTCCAGTTTTCCTTAGTAGAGATTGCAATACTCATTGTATTTTAACTCGTTCTTCTATTAAATTCCCGATCTCTGCTAGTTATTCTTCGACCGAAATATTGCCCACAGGTACCTGTCCTCCAAGTCGAATCGCTAAACTGGAAGCAAGTTTGGCAACCACTGCATAAATCGTTAGTTGCGGATTAACCCCCAGACTTGTTGGAAAAAGAGACGCATCTAGCACCGAAAGACTATCACTGTTGTAGACACGACCAGAAGAATCACAAACCGATCGACTATCAGACTCAGTTCCCATTGCACATCCTCCCATTACGTGAGCGCTCATGACTTGCCAGCGTAAGGGTTCTGCAGGCAAGTGCTGAATATTCATTTTTGCCTGATTCCAGCTTTGATAAAGAGGAGCGTCCATATGTAACGGCATTACCTGTTTTGCGCCAGCCGCAAACTGTAGTTCTACCATTGAGCTCATTGCATGCTTCATACTTTGCCAAAGTAATCCTGAAATCGGGTAGTCCAGATGGGGATACTGATAATTATCGAGAAGGACTCTTCCGCCTTGACTCTCTTCATGGAACCCATCTCTAAGAAGAGACAAATTTGCTTGTAATCGATTGAATTTTTGCATCATTTCATAATGCCAACTTCCGTGAAACCTTAGCAACGTGGAAGCTAATACTGGATGAAGTGGCGGTACCTCTATTTTATAACCCAGCTCACCACTGATACCATCTCTCCACAAAAACTCATCACTATAAACACTTTGCGGTGCACCGGAGTGTGGACTGACATCAAAAGACATTTCAGCAATACTCGCAGTAACAGGATGGAGCATAGTGCGCTTGCCGACAGCTGAATTTTTTTTGTCAAAATTGCTGCGTAACAAAATCGCAGGTGTGCCAATAGCTCCTGCGCTAAGCACCGTATGGGCAGCCTTTATCTGGTAAGCATTTAATTGTGCGACTTGCCCATTTTCGTTCATTGCAGAGACTTTTCCACCGGTGACTCTCTCTTTATCAAAGAGCAAAGACTCCAACCTGGCACGAGTCAGTAACTTCGTTCCCAAATTCAAGGCGGCTGGAATACAAGTGACAAGCATTGACTGTTTAGCATTCAAAGGACAACCAGTTCCACAATACCCCAGGTTGGCGCACCCTTTTACATTGCGACTGATCACATGGTGCTTCCAGCCCAGTCTGGCCGCACCTTCGGCAAGAAGACGGTTATTTGCATTGGGAGGAATCTCCCAGGGTTCTATATTGAGTCGTTTTTCAACCCACTCAAACCAGGGGAGTAGATTTTCGCTATCCAGGCCTGACACGCCAAAGTTTCTTTGCCAAAAGTTTAAAGTTTGATCGGGAGTACGAAAGCTGGCAGTCCAGTTGACGGTAGTCGAGCCACCCACCGCTCTCCCCTGTAAAATTTGTATTGACTGATCCAGCGTTTTTCTCGAAGCCACCTCTTGATAAAGTTCGGCATAAGCTTCGCTTTCCAGCATATTAAAGTCGTTAGCTGTTTTTAGCGGCCCTTCTTCAATGATAATTACAGACAAACCCGCTCTTGAAAGAATTTCCGCGGCAACGCCTCCTCCCGCGCCGGAGCCAACTATCAGAACATCGCATTCCAGCGTTTTATCAACAGCTTGTTTTGACAGATCGAAGACGTTTGGATAAGAGATCATTAGAAAGCCTGTCAGCGCCTGAAAGGTGGGCCTGAATAGCCAATGGCAGTCCAATGTTCAGGCTGGGAATAGATGCTCCCCCAGATTAATTGACACAAACCAATATAAGCTTTTTGTAAAAGAGCTAAAGGACTCTTCCGCCATTTTTTCAGGAAGTTGTGGAGTTCGCTACGTGATGAGTTTTGCCAATTTTCCCATAACCCAGCTATCACGAGTCGCCCGATAAGAGAGGAAAGCAGACCAAATAAATCTTTCAACTCGTCTTGCGTAGACTGCGGCAAGCGATCAATAGCCTGATCGATTTTTTTCAATGTCAGCTCAACATTGATTTCTTCTGGTAGATCCGAACAAATCACAGGAAATAGCACTATTAATACAAGCTGGTCATCTTTAGACAAAAATGACAGATCATCCAGACCAGAATAATCCAACTGAGACTGCTGGTATACCTGATAGGCACCGCCACCTCCAAGCATCAGGACAGCCACTCCCACCCCTGCTTTTATCAACTCTCTACGTTGCATAATCTTTCAAATGTATCAGAGATTTTCACCATCATACTGTATTACCTGAAATTCCCCAAAAACTCAGGTATCCGCCGCTCCAGATAATATTCAGCTTTCCAGGGCCACGTTCCTTCTATAAACCCGACATGTCCTCCTTTCTCAGATAGCTCAAAAGTGATTGAGGATGATAATTCAGACTCTCGTGGGATCACTTTTTCATTCATAAAAGGATCATCTTTTGCGTGAATAATAAGACAAGGTCTACGAATCTTTTTTAGAAACTGTCGACTGGAAGATTTTTGATAGTAGTCGTCGACACTTTCGAAGTGATTGACTGGCGCAGTAAGTAATTGGTCGAATTGCCAGAAACTTTTGATTGATTTAATTTCACTCACACTTAATGGTAGTGAGTGACTGTGCAAGTTGTATTTATCTAGGTACTTTCTCTTTAATGAATTCAGCAGGTAGTATTGGTAGATTTTGGAAACCCCCTGGTTAATAGCGTTAGAGCACTCTTCTAGCAGCAGAGGAACAGAAACTGCAACAGCAGCTTTGATCCTCGCTTTTTCTCCGAGTTCACCCATCCATTTCAAGAGAACATTACCTCCCAAGGAAAAACCAACAATAAAGTCGACACCTAATCTTTGCTGTTGAAGAAACTGAATAATGATTTCTAAATCATCGCTTGAACCACTGTGATAACTTTTAAGTAAGCGATTATTTTCCCCACTACAACTACGAAAATGCTTAACAATGACTCGATAATCTTGTCTAACCAGCTGGGCGACCAGACCTTGAATATAATGAGAATTTAAAGAGCCTTCCAAGCCATGCAAAAGTAACACAGTTGAATCTGCCGCGGAATTAAATATACAGAGGTCAATAAAGTCACCATCATCGAGCTCGACCCGTTTAACCTGGGTATCAGAAATTTTAATATACGGACGAAAAAGACTTGCCCATATCGTTTGCAAGTGTCTATTTTTAAAACAACAATGAGGTTTGAATGAAGACTGGATAATCAAGATATTAAAAGGCCGTCTTTAATGACGGCCTTGAAAGTAATCGCAGCATTTACTGTCTGACCGCAACAAACAACTTGTCATCAATGCCGGTTGCATCAGAAGATAAGAAATCGTCACTTTCAAAAAGAACGTAACTTCCATCATTGGTAAACACAAATTCCTGCGCTGTACGACCGGAAACATCCGAAGCGACGGTGCCATCTCTAAGTAATTGTCCAATATTGCCACTTTCCAGATGGACCCAATAAATAGTGTCCACGCCATTAGAATTGAAACCGACGATATCAGCTCTTGAAAGGAATCCAACATACTGACCATCACCAGACAAATCCAAAACGTTTTCATAGTGGTCACTGTCGATGGCTGTAATCTGAGCTATTTCCGCTGTCGCAGAATTGACAACGAAAACCTGGTACCTTCCCGAGGTGGTAGTACCCTGTGCTAAGTCCAGAGAAGAAACTAAGGCCACACGGGATCCATCATCAGAGATTTTGATCGTATGCTTAAAGTTATCGTCAGACTGGGTAAGCTGAGATAGATTTGCTCCGTCGGTCCCAACAATAAATAATTCAGTAAAGTTATCGGAGTTAGTTCCAAAGGGATCTCCCCCTGAATAAAAGGCAATCCATGAACCATTATCGGACATCGCCATGTCAAAATGGTTTACTGAATCATTAGTCACCTGGAAAATGCTAGAGCCGGTACCGCTAACAGTGTAGATCTGCATATAATTACTCGGATTATTACCGGTCAAATCTGCTTCGGAAATAAAGCTTATTAACGCACCATCGGCGGAGATTTGCACATTGAAAGGACCAAGAACACTGCTTGTATTGGTCACCTGAATAACTCCAGAGCCATCAGTTGCAGCCCGGAAAATATTGACGAAGCCATCGGGGTTATCACCGGTTATATCGTCACTAGATGTAAAAACCACATAACGACCATCGTCAGAGAGATCTACATCACCGTATTTGATTGTGTTACTTTCTACGTCAGTATTATTGCTTATCTGAACAACAACGCCAGTGTTTAAGTTAACGGAAAATAGCTGGTCAATAGTGTCCGGATTATCTCCAGTTATATCACTGGTAGTTACAAATGTGGCCACACCGCCATCACCAGAGTACATTAGATCTCTAAGGCCATTATCTGCGGCAAGTATAAATGTCGGTTCGTTGGTACTTCCACCACCGAATCCGCCACCACTTCCAGTTCCAAAACCACCACCACTACCACTGAAAGAGCCACTAGGTGCTGAGTCAAACCCACCGCTACCGCATCCCGTTGCGACAAGCAGAGCTAGAGCTAATAATCCAGATCGCATACAAACTACTCCTTTCCCTTCAATCTTTTACTTAAATTATCAAAAGCCAAGTGACAACAATCCCCAGGTAACCTTTAATCCTGATATTTACTAGGAGTGATACTGTACACTCAAGCGATGCACGGCATCTACGTAAGCTTTCACATTTTCCGGCGCTATCGTCGGGTGGATGCCATGTCCCAAATTAAACACATGACCATTGCCTGAGCCAAATTTGCTCAGAATATCTCCAACCTCAGCTTCAATTCTCTCAGGAGTAGAGTATAGAACACAAGGGTCCATATTACCTTGCAATGCTACTTTCTCACCTACACGGCTCCTTGCTTCATCAATATCGATAGTCCAATCCAGCCCAAGGCAATCAGCACCACTTTCAACCATCATTTCAAGCCAACCAGCGCCTCCTTTAGTAAACAGAGTAACTGGAATTTGTTGCCCGTCATGATTTCTTTTCAATCCATCAATGATCTGTTGCATATAGTTGAGTGAGAATTCTCGATAATTGGCAGTAGAAAGCACTCCACCCCAAGTATCGAAAAGCATTACCGCTTGCGCGCCCGATTCAATCTGAGCATTTAGGTAGGCAATTACCGACTTAGCCAATACATCAAGTAGTTCATGCATAACTTTTGGTTGGCTAAACATCATTCCTTTGACTTCGCCAAAGTTTTTGGTGGTACCGCCTTCAACCATGTAGGTCGCTAAGGTCCAGGGACTTCCTGAAAAACCAATAAGCGGAACCTCTCCTTTAAGCTCCTTGCGGATTAAAGTGACGGCATCGGTTACATATCTGAGCTTCTCATATATATCCGGCACATATAACTTTTTCACGTCGCTCTCGGTTTTAACAGCCTGTTTAAATGCAGGACCTTCTCCACTTTTGAAATAAAGCCCTAACCCCATAGCATCGGGGATAGTCAAAATGTCAGAAAACAAGATAGCTGCGTCTAGTTCATACCGCCTTAAAGGCTGCAGTGTGACTTCACATGCAAGCTCTGGATTGGTGCACAAACTCATAAAGTCGCCAGCTTCTGCTCGCAATTCCCTGTACTCTGGAAGGTAGCGTCCAGCCTGACGCATCATCCATACTGGGGTCATATCGACGGGCTGAGAAAGAGCTGCCTTAATATAGCGGTCATTTTTAAGCATACAAAAACCATTATTGATTAAATTGTGGCAATTCTACCTGACCACTGAAAAGATGAAAATGACAGATATCAGTATATTTTGCGTATTAACGGGCTAACTCAACAACTTCCTTTTTTACTGCCCTAACAGATTTTATCCATGGAGCTCCAGGATAATTACGCTTTTTATAAATAACGCTGGCATTTTCTGCATCCAGCCTGGAATTGAAATGGCCACTGATGATCAAAAACAGTTTTGGCTGAGAGCTCTGGCGTTGATAAATATACATCTGCCCTGCTAAAGGATGTGAATCCCTAAATCTGGTGGCAGCTTCTAACTTGCTTACCCCGGCCCACTGTAAGGTATATCCATTATCAGGCAGGGTTAAAATAAGTTCCTTGTCTTCCTCCAAACCTCTGCTAGTTGTCTTTTCCTCTTTCTTCGGCAACACCTCGTCTGACGTTTTTACATCAGGCTCATTTCTCTGGACAGTATTGTCAGTATTTTGCAGAGCCACAGGCTCGGAGCTAGAAACATCACTGGAACTAACTTTAGCTTGCTCGTCATTCGAAACGTTGCTTTCAACAGCTATTGAGCTATTTGTCGCAGGTTCACGTTGTGCCTCTTCTTCGGGTTGAACCCTATTTATTGATTCTTCTTTAGTC
Source organism: Aliikangiella sp. G2MR2-5 (assembly GCF_015687155.1). GTDB lineage: Bacteria > Pseudomonadota > Gammaproteobacteria > Enterobacterales > Kangiellaceae > Aliikangiella. The sequence continues at coordinate 322,182 of NZ_JADPQF010000002.1, forward strand.
GTAACAGGCTCCTTAAGAGCTTTCCGACTAACAGAAGATAATTGTTTTGAACTATCTAAGGAGTCAGTACTTTGTAAGCCAGGAGTCAGCTCCTTGGTAGCGGCAGTAGCGTTCTCTACTTCACTTTGTTCAGAGGAAACAGTTTCTTTCGGTTTTTGCTTACTTTTCGGCTTTTGCTCACTATTTAGCTTTTTATCCTTAGATGAAGTTCCCTTTTTATCGAGTTCAGCAAGTTCTTTCTTGGGCTCAGGAGTAATAACCTGATTGATTTCGTCCTGGAAAATCAGCGCAGAAATGAGCAAAATAGCGATAAGAAAGTAGCCCATTCCAGTCAGTAAGCTTTTTTTGGGAAAATTGTTAGTGCTCGCAACTTGGGATTGCTCCTCTGTCCAGCGCTTCAGATGGTACTTCAATTCCCCCAAATTACCTCTGCTAAGATCATAAAAGTAGCTCAACTTCTGCTCATCAAATAACGTTCTGATCGCCTGCTCATTTGTCCTTTGAAAATCAGCCAGCAAGTTAACAAGCTCAGTAGGATCAAATGGCAAAAGCTCGAAAAGAGCACAAATTGAAGGGTTCTGTTTGAGAGTAGGAGTACTATTAAGCTTGTTGGCTAAAGCAGACTCTCCAGCCATTACAACAAAAAGTCGCGTTTCTTTTCGTTCAAACTGCTCTTCTACCAAAGCCATCAAGTAATCCAGACAGCTTTGGCTTAGTACCTCAGCATCATCAACAGTTAATAAAGCCCGTCTTTCGCCTTGTTGCTTAAGCTTTTCAAGCAGTGATAATTCTGAATTCTGCCAGCTTAAACCTAACTGAAGGCAAATAGTTTTCTCAAGCTGCTCCCTGGTCATTGCAGGTTGTGCTTGGACTTGTGAAATAAAGACTTCGCTTTCAAGTCTTTTTTGTAAGCGTTGGAGTAAAAAGCTTTTGCCACAACCACTCTCACCAACCAAAACACAGACCAAATCAGCGTATAGAACCTGATTTTCCAGTGAATCCAGTAGTTGGCGCTTATGAGCAGTAATGTAACGCAATAACTTTACCTGTTACCTATTGTTTTTATTAGCTTTTGACAAAGAGGGTAGCGATAAGTTCTGCTAGGCAAGATGTGCGCCAATCGCTTCCCTAAGTGCGTTTGAATCTTCTTCCTCGACAATAATACAGTCATTATTTCGTGGCAATACCAATCGATACTTATCCGACAAATTCTTTTTATCCAGCTTCATAGACTCAAGCATATCCTCGACGGAATATCCTCCTTCAGCAACTTCCGGCAGGCCAAGCTTTTCCAGAATCCGTCGATACTCAGAGGCCTTCTCGATATGAATAAGATTCTTGGTGAGCGACAAACTGATCGCCATTTGTATGCCGATAGCCACAGCCTCACCATGCAAGTAACGCCTATATTCCGTCAACTTCTCTATAGCATGACCAAAGGTATGTCCCAAATTCAGTAGCGCGCGCGCACCAAGCTCTTTCTCATCGTCAGCGACAACCTGAGCCTTCTTGCGGCAGCTTAATTCAATCAGAAGAGATATAATTTCGGCATCTCGAGCGAGTATTGCAGGCGTTTGATTTAGGAGTGCTTCAGAGATGTTGCTCTCGCCCAAAATAGCGTATTTAACAACCTCCGCCAACCCTGACAGATACTCTCTTTCCGGTAGACTCTTCAAAGTATCGGTGTCAATTACTACCAGTCGAGGCTGGTAGAAAGCACCAATCATATTTTTGGCCTGGGGGTGGTTAACCCCTGTTTTTCCACCTACAGAAGAATCAACCTGTGACAAAAGAGTTGTCGGCAGCTGAATAAAACGCATGCCTCGTTGATAACTTGCAGCAATGAATCCGCTCAAATCACCAACAACACCGCCACCAAGGGCCAAAATAGTATCATTTCGCCGAAACTGATTTTCAATTAGAAAGTCGAGCGCTTTGGAGAAGTTTTCCAGACTTTTCTCAACTTCTCCATCTGGAATAACGAACTCAAATATTTTCTTGTTCGCATTAGACAGGGCGTCTCTGACTGAGTCACAATACAACGGCCCCACTACTTGATTAGTCAGTATTAAGACCTTTTCCCCTTCACACTCACCAGCGATCAGCCCGGCCTTTGCAAGCAGACCAGGAGCGATAAGGATACTGTAACTTCGCTCACCGAGCTCTAGTTTTAAGCTGCGCATAACAGTTGTATAGGACTAATCCTGAGTTATTTGTGAAATTATTTTGTTAGCAACAGACTTAATTGAGTTTTCATTAGTAGCGACAATTACATCAGCAATTTCTCGATAAAGAATATCTCGTTCTTTATGCAGTGCAATCAGGGTCGCCTCTGGATCATCGCTACTTTGTAATAGCGGCCTTCTTTTGTCTCGTCGCGTTCTTTCGAGCTGCTGCTCTATAGAGGTTTCCAGATACACCACAATACCGCGACCAGCAAGAAAGGTCCTGTTTTCTTGTTCCAGAATAGCACCGCCACCAGTAGCCAAAACAATTCCTTGCTTTTGAGTTAATTCGGCGATTACGCTTTTCTCGCGCTTCCTGAATCCTTCTTCACCTTCTATATCGAATATCCAGTCAATCGGGGCACCCGTTCGCGCTTCGATTTCCTGATCAGAGTCGATGAACTCCAGGTGGAGGCTCTGGGCCAGCTGTTTACCTATCGTCGTTTTCCCTGCCCCCATAGGCCCGACAAGGAATATATTTCTTTTACCTTTCATCATAAGAAAATACTACAAATTTCCCTAGCAGAAATGCAACAACCCGCGATAGCGGGTTATTACTTTGAATCAATTTAAGTTGTATTTATCTAACGGACTCTTTAACAATCTTAGGCGTCACAAACATGAGTAACTCCTGTTTCGCTGAAGAATCTGTAGTTGAGCGGAATAATACACCAATTCCAGGTAAATCACCTAAGAATGGTACTTTAGAAACGTCATGATTAGTACGTTGCTGATATACACCACCTAAAACTACAGTCTCACCGTTTTCGACAAGAACCTGAGTCCCAACTTCCCTAGTATTGATGGCAGGACCAAAAGTCGTCTGCTCACCTCGAGAATCTTGCTTTACTACAAGATCGAGGATTATACGATCATCTGGAGTGATTTGTGGAGTAACTGTTAGCGATAAAACAGCCTTTTTGAAGGTAACATTCGTATTTCCGGCACTACTCGCTTGTAAATAAGGGATTTCTTCACCAGATTCGATGTAAGCTTCTTGTTGGTTTGCAGTAATTACTCGAGGCGATGCAATCACTTCTCCCCGATTTTCACTTTCCAAGGCAGATAACTCTAAGTCCAGAATAGTACCATCATCCAGGCGTGCAACGGTTAGTCCAACACTACCTGCAGGACTTACAACAGGCATGTCGACCGCGAAAGTTCGAGCAGCAGGTGAACCACTAAAGAACACGCCATCAGAACCAATGATATCTCCTGAAAGCGCGCCATTACTGCCTGTATCGGTAATACCAAAACGAACACCAAGCTCTTCTTCAAAGCCGTCATCAGCCACAACAACCCTGGACTCGATTAATACCTGTCTTACCGGAATATCCAGCTTTCTAACCATAGAACGGATATGATCGAGCTTTTTAGCAGTATCCTGAATAATCAGATGATTTGTTCGTGTATCAACAGAGATGCTTCCTCTATCTGATAAATAATTCGCCCCATCAGTTCTAACCAAATCAGCAAGCTCTTGTGCTTTTGCATAGTTAATCTGAATAAACTCAGTTCTTAATGGCGCAAGTTGTTCAATCTGTTTTTCGTTTTGCAACTGCATAGCTTCCTGAGTAGCTATTTCGTCTGCTGGTGCGACTAACATGACGTTGCCATTTTGACGTTTGTCCAAACCTCTGGTTTTCAACACTATATCAAGCGCCTGATCCCATGGCACAGCTTGCAAACGTAAAGTGATAGTGCCTGTAACTGTATCGCTTGTTACCAGGTTCAACCCGGTAAACTCTGCAATAATTGCTAATACGGCTCGGACAGGTATTTCCTGAAAGTTAAGAGATAGTCTCTCTCCGGTGTATACAGGCTCATCGAGCTTCTTTCTTTCAACTTCTTCAGGAGTCAAAGGTTTAAGCTCAATAATGTAGGTGTTATCAGCCTGATAGGCCAAGTACTCGAACTCGTCTAATGTTTGAATCGACAGGCGAACATTACCGCCAACGCGGCTGGTCGAAATTATTCTGGCGGGAGTCGCAAAGTCGACAACATCCAACTTTCGAATTAGCTCGTTGGCAACTTTTGCATTAACAAAATCAGCTAAAATAGTCCTACCTTCCTGACGTAAATCAATCCCCAAGTTTGAATTGTTTAACTCAACAACTACACGGCCTTCTCCAGCTTCCCCTCTTCTAAAATCGATACTTGCAATATCGTTATTGCTACCGTATGTTTCAGTCGGCGTCGAGGAAGATGCTACAGAACTGTTGAATCCACCGCCGTTAGACTTTTCCACTCCGTGGCCAACGGTTACAACGAGTTCATTGCCATCGACACGTGTATTATAAGGAGTCATTTCTACCAGATTAATTACCAGGCGAGTCTTGTTGCCTGCCTCAACCGCGGTAACCGAGCGAGTCACACCGATTCCTACATTCTGTGTTTTTTTAGCAAGAGCACTACTAACACCTTCCAGATCCATCCATATTCGCGCTGGATTTTCTGTCGTGATCTCTTGAAATGCCGGTGGAGCTGAGTCCATTTTGACTCTGATTTCAACCTTATCTCCAGGCATTACGCTATAGCTGATATCCTGAATTTGGGCAGCAAAAGTACTGATACTAGTAAAGGCTAACAAGCCCATCACAAAGACTTTAAAAAGGCGAGCGGCCATCGCAATTGCTCCTCGAGTAATCTGATTACTATTTTTAACTCGGTTGTTCATAATTTCTCCTAAAGCCTGTTATTCCTGGGCTAACGCCATATATACAGTACGTTGTTCCCAACAGCCTTTACTATCTGGCACCAATGTAGTTATCTCGATTTGATCTTCACTAATTTCAACTATTCGTCCATGGTTAATGCCCAAATAGTTGCCCTGCCTGACATGAAAAATATTTCCTTCAGCAGGACCAGCAGTCATTTTTATTAACCCCCAAAGCTTGGACTTATTTTCAACACTGCCTACCATTTCCATAGAATCAAGCGAATAGCGCTCCAGATCTTCCTTATGTCTCGAGGTATCTGGCTGAATAGTCTCGTCACATCCTTCTACCAATTGCTTGATTTGCGCTTCCAGTTCGGGCTCTAAATCCGCAAAAGGACTTTTCAGGTGGGCTGATGAGTAGTCATGAGGCTTATACTCCTTGACTTCGGGCATCGGCTTGATTCTACCAGGAGGCTTTGCTTTAACCCGGTCCACCCAAGCCTGTAAATCTTCGGTATTACTTGAGCAACTCATTAACAAAGTGGTTGCCGAAGCGAATAAAAAAGTGCGCAAAATGATACTAGTCTTTTTCAAAATAACTGTTCTCACGACTATTCCCCCGTATCCGAGCGATAGGTTTTCGCTTTTACCGTAAATGAAAGCATTCTCTCATTAGGAGCAGAAGGGACAGTTCCATCAGTAATTTTAATATCAAAATCGTGTAGAGTAACAATTCTAGGCAGTCTGGATACTCTCGATACAAAGTTAGCTATCTGATGATACCCACCTTTTACAACAATATTAATCGGTTTTTGTGCATAAAATTCGGAATTAACTTCAGGCAAAAACTTGGCCTCTATAATCTCACAGCCTGAGCCGGTAGCCGCATAAGAAAAATCATCCAGAAGACTGGCCATTTCACTCGATTTGGGTAGTTGTTGCAGCAAGGTTTTAAAGCTTTCCTGAATAGTCGCCATTTGTTCCTTGTATTTAGCAAGATTTACCGCCTTACCCTGTTTTTCTTCAAACTCGCGCTTAAAGTCTACTTCTTTTCTTTCCAGACCAACCAGCATAGCCGATTGGTCTTTGATAAATAAGTAGTAGCCAAGGCCCACCACGATTGCTAGCACCAGAGCAGCCACGACCGCTTTAGCGGCAACGGGCCACGAGCCCATATTATTGAAGTCCAGATCACTGACATCCAGGTTATTCAGATCCTTTATGTCCATTACTTAGCCTCCTTTTCCGCAGAGTCTGGTGCACTTATTTTTGTTCGGAGGGTAAATTTCTTCCGGTTGGCTCCCGAATTTTTGTCGCCCTGGATGTTATCGAGCGGTCCAGGTTTAAGCCAGGTTGACTGACTGATATTCCGCATAAATTTCGATATTCTTGGTGCCGACTCTGCAATTCCGGTAAACACGAGATCATCTCCTTTCCGACTTACCAGACTTAGATTAACCCCTTGGGGAATATTGGTTACTATCTCATCAAAAACATGAACAACCTGTGGCCTGCTTTTCTGTAAATCCTGGATTAAGGTCATTCTTTCTACCAACTGCTGTCGCTCTTTTTCAAGTTGTTGAATTTCCTTTATCTTAGAATCAAGCTTTCTAATTTCGGTCTGTAAAAACCGATTTCTTTCCCTTTGGTCGTCTAGCAGTGAATTATAGAAAGTATAAACACCCCACATTAATACAACGCCAAAGAGTGCAACCAGGCCAAGCACACTGACAAACTGTCGTTGTCTTTCCTGGCGCTGTTCTTCTCTCCATGGAAGTAAATTGATATTTGCCATTAGTCAAAACTCCTTAATGCCAATCCACAGCATATCACCAGTGACGGCGCGTCAGAGCTGAGAGCTTGAGCATTAACTTTTGAAGACAGCGACATATCGGCGAAAGGGTTAGCAATACTGGCAGTAGTACCAAGTCGCTCTTCAATCATTTCTTCCAGACCTTCAATCACGGAACAACCACCAGCCAGAACAATGTGGTCAACTTCACCATACTGACTAGACCCGTAGAAAAATTGCAGCGAGCGACTAACTTGTTGAATAATTGCTTCTTTAAAAGGCTCAAGTACTTCCGGCTCATAATCATCCGGCAAGCCGCCTTGCTTTTTAGCCATACCGGCTTCTTCAAACGAAAGACCATACCGCCTTTGTATTTCTTCAGTTAATTGTGACCCGCCGAATGTTTGTTCACGCGTATAAATTGTATTGAAATCTTCCATAACGCTGAGGCTTGTATTGGTTGCACCAATATCAGCCACTGCAATTACCTGCCCTTCACCTTGATCCGGCAGTTGATTAGCCAACAATCTGAACGAGCGCTCAATAGCATAAGCTTCCACATCCACAACCCTAGCCGTTAATCCAGCTAACTCTAGAGCATCTACTCTGCTATAGACATTTTCTGAGCGAGACGCCGCTAGTAGGACATCAACTTTATCGGGAACCTTTTCTGACTCACCTAATACTTGAAAATCCAGGGCAACTTCTTCAAGAGGATAGGGAATATACTGATCAGCCTCAACTTCAATCTGCTGCTCCATGTCATCTTCTGATAAACCTTTATCCATCTGGATGGTTTTGGTGATGACAGAAGAGCCGGCGACAGCGACGGCGGCATGCTTGATATTGGTTCCTGAACGACTGATTACTCTTTTTAAGGCTTCACCAACAACTTCAGGGTCCTTAATATCTCTATCAGCCATCGCTTCTTGAGGCAGCGGCTCAACTGCATAGCTTTCGACTCGATAGCGAGATCCCACTTTACCCAATTCGAGCAACTTACAAGCTGTCGAGCTGATATCGATCCCAACCAGAGAGGTCTTTTTGGAGCCAAACAAATTAGCCAGCATATTCTAGTTTTCCTATCAGTTTTATCCAGTTACAGGCGGGAACTGTGTTTTTACTTTAAATAATAGCGCTAACTATAAGAAAATTCACCTGTTTTCTATTTTTATTCACTCAATTTGGCGCTATTTCACATTATTGTCAAGGCTTATTTATGATCCATGCGCCAGCCTTCTCATTTTAAATCACATAGTTAGCTATCAAATTATCTAACAATCCAATAAAAAAATGCGTGAACAGTTAGCAAAATTGATAACCCTCTCGACAAATATTCGCTTTCTGGTTAAAGCAGCGAACAAATAGCGATATACTTGGTCATCTTCAGTAGGATCCTTTTTCATAATTTATAAAATGAAGCATATTGCCAAGATAGCACCCAAAATCGCCTATTTATTCAGTCTATTTGCAATCCTTTTTAGCATGGGATTTATTGGACTTTATCTGACCGTCGAGCCAAGTCTGCCGGATGTAGAATCAATCCGGAAAATCCGCTTACAAACGCCCATGCGAGTTTATTCCTCCGACAATAAATTAATAGCAGAGTTTGGTGAAACTCGCAGGATACCTATTACTTTAGACCAAGTTCCCAGAGATTTCATAAATGCGCTGCTATCGACCGAGGACAAAAGATTTTACGAACATTCCGGCGTAGATTTTCAAGGCTTATTAAGAGCATTTATCAACCTTGCAGCAACCGGAACCAAAAGTCAGGGTGCCAGTACCATTACAATGCAGGTCGCCCGAAACTACTACCTTTCTCGGGCTAAACGGTTTTCTCGTAAAATTACTGAAATATTCCTCGCCTGGAAAATAGAGTCTGAATTGAGTAAGAATGAAATCCTTGAGCTTTACCTCAACAAAATACACTTCAGTCACAGAGCATATGGGCTAGGGGCGGCAGCCCAGGTTTATTACGGTGCTACGCTAGATGAGCTGACATTAGCTCAGTTGGCAACTCTGGCAGGAATTCCTAAGGGCGAGTCAAAGTATAATCCAATATCCAGTCCAGAAAATGCTGCCAAGCGACGAGCTCATGTACTCGGACGTATGCTGGCTGAAAACCATATTACTCAAGAGGCCTACGAGAAAGCGATGGCGGAACCAGTAGAGACTCAAAAACACGGTATGGAAATCGGTGTAGAAGCACACTATCTGGGGGAAATGGTCCGTCGGTATGCCATAGACGAATTCGGGATCGATGTTGCGTATAATGATGGTCTTAAATTTTATACAACACTCGATAGCAGACTTCAGAAAGCAGCACAGGACGCGCTTACAGGAGGACTCGAAGAATATGACAGGCGCCATGGGTATCGTGGGCCAGAGCATCAGTACTCGATTACCGAAAATACCAAGGAAACAGAGTTGAGATCCTGGTTATCGGATATTCCTGTAATAGCGAATCTTCAACCAGCAATTGTTCTTACGGTGCAAGAAGATAAAGCTTCACTTTTGTTAAAATCAGGGGAAAAAACCGAGCTAAAACTTGAAGATGTTAAGTGGGCACGAGAGTATGTTGATGAGAACAATCGCCGACCTCCAATAAAACAGGTTGACCAGGTATTAAAGGTAGGAGATCTTGTCAGACTGAAACAGAAAGCGACAGCAGATGAGTCAACCACTCCGCAGACTGAAGTTGAAGAACAGGCCCAGGAGGCAGCGGTCGCTTATCAACTAGCCCAAGTTCCCGATGTCAGTGGTGGGTTCGTTTCACTAAATCCAATAAATGGCGCGATAGAAGCTTTAGTGGGTGATTATGACTACAGTTTGAGTAAGTTTAATATGGTAACTCAAGCCAGACGACAGCCCGGAAGTAATATCAAGCCGTTCGTCTACTCAGCTGCATTTGAAAAGGGGTATACTCCCGCCTCATTACTCAATGATATGCCTATCATTGAAACTGACATAACTGCTGAAAACTTTTGGCGTCCTAAAAATGACAGCGGAATATACCTTGGGCCGACCAGCTTGAGAACAGGGTTAAGGCGCTCAAAAAATACCGTATCTGTTCGCCTGATTAGAGAAATAGGCCCTCAATATACAAAATCCTATCTTGAAAAAGTAGGCTTTCCAGGAGAGCACATGGAACCCTTCCTTTCACTGGCACTGGGCTCTGCGTCATTTACTCCTCTGGAAGTAGCAACCGGGTACGCAACATTGGCGAATGGCGGTTACAAAGTGGACAGCTGGTTCTTATCAAGAGTAGAAGATGCCAATGGACGTATTATTAGAGAACACCAGCCTCTACAGGTTTGCAAAGACTGCGTGTCTGCTTCAGCAGCCCAACAGGAAAATACAGATAACGATAATACAGTAGAAAATAGGTTAGGTGCTCTAGATGAGGATCTCAAACCTAGCGCAAGCACCAATGAAGATTCATTTGTTAATTACCCATTGCATTCCGTGCCTGAAGAATATATTGCGCCTCGGGTTATTGAAGAGAGAAACCACTACCTTATCCACGATATTCTTAAAGATGTAATCCATCGTGGAACCGCAACACTGCAATTAACCAGAACTAAAAGCCCTCTTCTTAAAAGACACGATCTTGCAGGTAAAACAGGAACAACTAATGACGCCAAGGACGCCTGGTTTAGCGGTTATAACACAAGGCATGTTGCTTCTGCCTGGGTAGGTTTTAAAGATCATTCGCGAAAGCTTGGCAACCGCGAGTTCGGTGGTAAGGCCGCACTACCAATTTGGCAAAAGTTTATGGAAAAAGTTCTGGACGGAACCCCCCAGGCAGACTTCACTCGCCCGGAAGGGATCGTAGAAGTCAAAATAGATCCTAAAACAGGATTATTAGCTTCAACAATAACAGAAAACCCGGTTTTCGAAAAATTCAGAAGCGAGAATGCTCCAAAAGACTATGCAGATAAGCCTCTGGACAACCCATTTAATCAGGAAGAAGAAAGTGTTAGCGAAGAAGAAAGCCTCTTCTAAATAGCAGACTGAATCCAGGTTAAAAAAGGCCGTATATTCGGCCTTTTTTATAAATAGAGAAAATATGTCAATTAACGGGTGCCGTATATCACCATCGTTTTCCCTTTAACAGAAATATGTTCCTGCTCTTCCAGAACTTTTAATACTCGACCCACCATTTCACGGGAACATCCAACTATTCTTCCAAGTTCCTGACGAGTAACCTTTATCTGCATTCCATCAGGATGAGTCATTGCATCAGGCTCCTTTGCCAGGTCAAGCAACGCTCTGGCGACCCGACCTGTAACATCCATAAATGCCAGATCACCGACTTTCCGACTGGTCTTTCGCAAGCGAAGTGCCATTTGTTCTGCCAGTCTAAACATTATTTCCGGGCGCTCTTTAACCAGCGCCTGGAATCTTGCATAACTAATTTCTGCAACATCAGTTTCGGTTTTCGCTCTCACCCAAGCACTACGGTCGGTCAGGCTATCAAACAGCCCCATTTCACCGAAAAAATCTCCCGAGTTCAGGTAAGCAAGCACTAACTCTCTTCCATCGTCATCCTCTATTAGTACGCTAACCGAACCTTTAATAATAAAATAGAGGGTTTCCGGCTTATCGCCAGCAAAAATGATGGTAGTTTTCGGCGCATAACGACGTTTATGGCACTGGGAGACGAACCACTCCAATGTCGGATCGCTCTTTATATTGTGAGGTAATGTCAAAGGTTCTTTGATTAACGCCATATTGTTTCCAACACCCTGTTATTTCTTTGCCTGTATTTCTAATATTTCGAGCACTTCTAAAAGTTAAGCGCTCGCTAGGTCGTTCCCTTGCATAATGCTAATACTAGCACCTTTCATACTATGGTTTTACTTTATTCGGGAAATTCCCGCTAAATTCCATGTAACCAGAGAATATTACCCTCGTCACCATGATGCATCAACTTGACCTTGGGTTCATCTGTCGACTTGCTCTCAATCTTATCAGATAAACCTGATTCCCAGTGCTCGCAATTAAATGATCGCGTTTAATTCATTCTATAAGATGATTTATTTCACAAGAATACGCATAATGACGCCCTAATTAATTTAACACAATCTCATTAGGAGAGGTTTATGAAAGTCGTCACACAATGGCAACAAGGACTCACTTTCAAAGGAACTAACGAAGCTGGACAGTCAATTGAAATGGATGGAGAAGGCAAAGCACCTTCACCAATGCACATGATGCTGATGGCGGTAGGAGGCTGTTCTTCGATCGACGTAGTTATGATTTTGGCAAAAGCACGTCAACAAATATCTGATTGCGTCTGCCATCTCGACGCCGAAAGAGCGGAAAATCCTCCCAGAGTCTTTAAAAAGATTCATGCACACTATGTGGTCACCGGTAAGTCTCTCAAAGAAAAACAGGTAGAACGGGCTTGCCAGCTATCAATGGAAAAATATTGCTCAGCCTCTTTGATGCTGCAGGCTTCGGTTGAGATCTCACATAGTTTCGAAATTGTAGAAGAAGCGGAATAAGCCATTTTTACAGGAGAAGATCACCTCTGGGTCATCAGCTCCTGTAAGCTGAGGAAAATTATTCCTGAATCTGTCTTTTCACCTCTTCAAGACTGGTATGGCGTACATCTTTACCTTTAACCAGATATACGATGTATTCACAGATATTTTTGGTGTGATCGCCAATTCTTTCCAGGGCACGGGCACACCATGAAATCCTTAATGAGTTTTTAATTTCTCGCGGGTCTTCCATCATACGAGTGATTAACAACCGCGAAATGGCATCAAACTCTTCGTCGATCGCTTTATCATTATCGATAATTTCAATCGCGGCCTGCACATCCAGGCGAGCATATGCTGTTAAAGCGTTATTAAGCGTTTTCAAAACATGCTCGCCGAGGTGTTTTAGCTCGACATATTGACGAGCAACTTTGCTTTCTTCTGGTAACTTAAGCGTATTTTTCCCAAGCTTAACAGCTTCATCACCAATTCTTTCCAAATCGGTAATCGTCTTGATGATACTTACCATCAAGCGTAAGTCACTCGCAGCAGGCTGCCGTCTTGCTATTATCTGGGTGCAACTTTCATCAATATTAACCTCCAGAGAATTAACCTCGACATCACCGTTAACAACTTTTTTTGCTAAAGTAAAATCCGATTGCATCAAAGCTTCTAGGCCATCATTGACTTGCTGTTCAACAAGACCGCCCATCTTCAAAACCTGACTTCGGACCTCCTCCAGCTCTTCGTTAAAACGCTTGGAAATATGTTGCGTCAAGTGTAAATCATTTTCCATCATTAAAACTCCTTAACCGAAGCGGCCTGTAATATAGTTCTCGGTCAGCTCGTGGCTTGGGTTGGTAAATATTTGATCGGTCTCTCCGACTTCCACCAACTGCCCCATATGAAAGTAGGCTGTTGTTTGTGAAACCCGAGCAGCCTGTTGCATTGAGTGAGTAACAATCGCAATCGTATATTTTTCCTTTAGCTCGTCAATCAACTCCTCAATCACTGCTGTAGCAATCGGATCAAGCGCGGAAGCCGGTTCATCCATTAAAATCACTTCAGGGCTTACTGCTATAGTGCGAGCAATACAGAGGCGCTGTTGCTGTCCCCCGGATAAACCTGTACCGGCAGAATCCAGTCTGTCCTTCACTTCATTGAAAAGTCCTGCACGTTGCAAACTGGTGACGACTATTTCATCGAGCTCTGCCTTATTTGTTGCCAAACCGTGAATTTTCGGTCCGTAAGCGACATTATCATAAATTGACTTTGGGAAAGGATTTGGTTTTTGGAAAACCATACCAACTCTGGCACGTAGTAACACCGGATCTAAACCTTTGGCGTAGATATCGTCACCATCGAGCTTCAACTCACCTTCAACTCGGCAAATTGGAATTGTATCGTTCATACGGTTTAAGCAACGTAAAAAAGTTGACTTGCCGCACCCTGAGGGACCGATCAATGCAGTAACCTGATTTTTAGCCAGGTCCAGGCTTACATCTTTAATCGCCTGTTTTTCGCCATAAAATACATTTACATTGCGCATTGACATTTTTGCATCGTCAGCATAAATGTTGCCAACGGTTTTGTTAATCTTAATGTCGTCAGATACCAAACTCTCTGATGAAGACAAATCAATCATATTGCTCACCTATAAACTCTTTTCAAACTTCTTGCGCAAGAAAGCGGCAATTGAGTTCATGACTAAAAGAAAACTGAGTAAAACTAAAATAGCGGCTGAAGTTTTCGCCAAAAACGCTCGCTCTGGACTATCAGCCCATAAATAAATTTGCACCGGTAAAACTGTAGCCGGATCAGTTATGCCTCCTGGAATATCAACGATAAAGGCGACCATTCCGATCATCAATAGTGGTGCTGTCTCGCCAAGGGCTTGAGCCATTCCGATAATAGTACCAGTCAATATTCCAGGCATGGCAATCGGCAAAACATGTCCAAATGCAGTTTGCATACGTGATGCGCCTAGCCCAAGAGCAGCTTCTCTAATTGAAGGAGGAACAGCTTTGATAGACGCTCTGCTGGCAATTATAATCGTCGGTAAAGTCATCAGTGTTAATACAATACCACCGACCAGAGGTGCAGAACGAGGTAAACCAAACATATTAATAATGACAGCAAGCCCCAGGAGTCCAAAGATAATCGAAGGTACAGCAGCCAGGTTATTTATATTTACTTCTATCAAATCAGTCCAACGATTCTTTGGAGCGAACTCTTCAAGATATAATGCCGCCGCAACTCCCAATGGAAAAGATAACAGCAAAGTAACCAGCATTGTTAGTAGTGTTCCGGTGAGCGCGCCTTTAACCCCTGCTAGCTCAGGGTCTCGAGAATCACCATTTAAGAAAAAGCTTGTGTTCCAACGCTTCTCTATTCGTTTTAGTTCAAACAGTTCTAACACCCAACCGGCTTGTGCTTGATTTACCCTGGAAAACTCTTCTCCCGGCATATTGACGCTCTTTAAATAAGTATCAATATCGTCATCCAGCCTGACAAAAACGTCGACCTTTTTTCCTAGCACCTTTGGATTTTCCATAAGGTAGTTTTTAATGGTAAATTCAGCATTGGTGCTAAATAGAGCAAAGAGGCTACGCTTCTGTTTCCTGTCTTTGACTTCTGGAAACATCTGGTAGATTGATTTTTTTAGCGTTGTCCGATAGCTTCCTTCACCTGCAAGCACAGACTCAGAAGAATCTATCTTCATCCAGTCTTTTCTATAATCTATCTCTAGCTTAACCCAATGCTGATGAAAAGCTGGCATCGCTTTGATAAAGATATCTGTCAACAGGATTAAAACCAGCATGAAGCCAAAACCTATTGCCAGCCTCCCCATCCATTGAAAGCGCTTTTCCTTGCGGTGGCGTTTTTTCAGGCTAAAGGCAACTTTTTCTGTTGTTGTCAGCTCTGCTGATGTTTGAGTTTGCTTAGTCATACTGCTCTCGATACTTTCTTACTACTTTAAGCGCGATGACATTGAGCGCTAAAGTAGTGATAAATAGCATTAAGCCTAAAGCGAATGCGGCTAAAGTCTTAGGACTGTCAAATTCCTGGTCGCCAGTTAATAAAGTTACGATTTGTACAGTTACTGTTGTCACTGAGTCCAGGGGATTTGCTGTTAAGTTAGCAGCCATTCCTGCCGCCATAACTACTATCATGGTTTCACCGATTGCGCGAGAAACCGCAAGTAAAATAGCACCGACGATACCCGGCAAGGCAGCCGGAAGAAGCACCAGCTTGATAGTTTCAGACTGTGTTGCGCCCATTCCCAGAGAGCCTTCTTTTAGCGCTTTTGGTACAGCATTAATTGCGTCATCAGAGAGGGAAGAAACGAAAGGAATAATCATTACCCCCATAACCACACCCGCGGCTAAGGCACTTTCAGAAGCAACCGAAAGTCCGAGTAGACTTCCCATATCACGAATAAAAGGTGCGACAGTTAACGCGGCAAAAAAACCGTACACAACAGTAGGAACGCCAGCCAGAATCTCTAACATGGGTTTGGCAATCGAGCGAATTTTTGCAGAAGCATATTGCGACAAATAAATAGCAGTCATCATTCCAACAGGAACAGCTATCAACATGGCAATAAAAGTAATCAAGAGGGTGCCCGCGAACAGAGGAACCGCACCGAAAGCTCCAGAGCCTGCCACCTGATCGGTGCGCATGGCAGTTTGCGGACTCCAATGGGTACCAAATAGGAACTCCCAGGGTGGAACCGCACTAAAAAACTGAATCGACTCAAATAAAACCGAAAGAATAATTCCTAGCGTTGTCAAAATGGCGATACCGGAAGATGCCAAAAGTAACCAGCGGACGATTTTCTCCAACTCTGCTCTTGCCCGAAACTCCATTGAAAAGCGGCTAACCACGAATGCCACACTGGCAACAGCAATAACCAAAATCAGTGCAGTGCGGATCCAGGCGGAGTTATTCTGAATATTCAAAAGATAAAGCGCAGCCTGCTGTTTTTCGCTTTCTGTTCCTTCAGAACTGAGCCCGGCACTCAAGTTCTCGGCCAATATTTTAATGTCGTTTAAATAAAGTCCCAACTCGGAATTAGGCAGAGCTTGTATATCCTGGGAAAAGGAAGAAATAAGTAAGGAGTCGACAACTTGACTCTCAAAGGCGTTCCAGAGAAGTAGAACAATCAATGCTGGAAGAGCGCACCAAAACCCCGTCAATAAGCCAAACTGGCGTGGCAAAGAAACCAGTAAACGCGCACGACTTACCCCCCCAGCAACCTTAAGTGATCGCTGAATACCGAGCCAATAGCTAAACAATGCCAATATCAGTAAAGTTAAAACCAGTGTCGACGAATTCATTATGACTTTTCCCAAAAAAAGGAGGCAGCACAATTAAGGCTGCCCCTTTCTTAAACTTTTTGCAGTATAGATTAAAGTTGTAAAGGTTTTAATCCCAATACATCTTTTCTAATCTGACCCAGTTTTTCATTTCCTAATGGAATCAAACCACGGTCAGTCAAGTAGCCTTCTTCACCCATAGCTTCTTCACTGGTGAATTCTTTCAAAAACTCTTTAATTCCTGGAATTTTACCAACGTGTGCGTTCTTAACATAGAAGAACAATGGACGCGACACAGTGTAAGATCCATCAGCAATACCTTCAAAGCTAGGTGCGCTACCATCAACAACTGAACCTTGAAGCTTGTCGGCGTTTTGGTCAAGGAAACTAAAACCAAAAATACCAAAAGCATTTGGGTTAGCCGTTAGCTTTTGAACGATCAGATTGTCGTTTTCACCAGCTTCGATATAAGCATGGTCTTCACGCACCGAGTGACAGATCGACTTATACTTTTTCTTGTCTTGCTTTTTAATTGCCTTAATCCATGCAAACTTTTTACAGCCACCTTCAAGTACTAACTCAGCAAAAGCATCGCGAGTTCCTGATGTTGGAGGAGGTCCCAATACTTCAATTTTAGTCGAAGGAAGATCTGGATTTACATCACTCCATAATTTGTATGGGTTAGCAACTAATTTTTCACTACCGTCCTTCGCAGGGACTTCTTTGGCCAAAGCTAAGAAAAGCTCCTTGCGTGAAATAGTCATCTGTTTTGCTGATTTTGCATTAGCGAAAACGATACCGTCGTAGCCAACTAAAACTTCTGTAATTCCAGTCACACCATTCTTCTGACACATTTCAAATTCAGATTTTTTCATGCGACGAGAAGCGTTAGACATGTCTGGTGTATCGATACCAGCACCGGCACAGAAAAGCTTCATACCACCGCCAGTACCAGTTGATTCAATCTTAGGCGTATTGAAGTTAGTACTCTTACCAAATCGTTCAGCGACAACAGTAGAGAAAGGATATACCGTTGAAGAGCCAACAACATTAATAGTGTCGCGCCCAGCAGCAAATGCAGTAGTTGCAGTTGCAGAAGCAGCTAGTAAAGATAATAAAGCGAGTGATTTTTTCATTTCATTCCCCGTTATGGTTCAAAATTTCAAGATTTAACGGTTGGCTATACTATGATTAAGATGTGACCAGTATATGAAGCTTTTATGACTGCTTTATTACAGCCGTTACAGTAAATAACCACGCTTTAATATAAAAATAAATTTTCTTTATATTTCAATAAGATAAATTCTTCTACCAAGAGTAAACCAAGTAACTTAATGGATGTTCTTTTTTGACCTGTCATATTACAGAAGAAACAAATATGACAATGCCCAAGGTTATTATTGTATTGAGATAAACTTATTGGCCAACATTGAAGACAATCTGGAGGCTTGCATTCACTATACAGTTTACTTTGGCGCGCAACCTGTTGAGTCTCGAACCACCAGCTCAGGACTAAAGCTTCGGATCATATTACCCTCCTCCAGCTGTTCACATGACTGTCCTTGAATTTTTGAGATGAGTAAATTAGCCGCCTGTTGTGCTATCACCTGGTTGGGTTGATGAGCAGTCGTTAATTTTGGCCATGTCTGACGGGAAAAAGGACTATCTTCAAAACCTACAATAGAGAGCTCATCAGGGATAGATATTCCCATCAATCTTGCGGCAAAAAGGGCTCCCGCAGCCATTTCATCATTACTGGCAAATATCGCTGTCGGTTTCTTTTTGCGGCCAAGCAGCTTCTTCGCTCCTTTGACTCCAGAATCAAATGAATATTCCCCTTCGACTACCCATTGCTTACTTGTTTTGACATGATTATCACTAAGTGCGGCCAGATATCCGTTTAAACGTTCACTGCTTGAGCGATGCTCTTCTCCGCCACAAAGAAATCCGATTTGCTTATGTCCAAGATCAATCAAGTGCTGGGTAATGTTATAGGCTGCTTCATGATCGTTTACAAAAATACAGGAAGCAGCCTGCTTGCCCTTTTCCAGCCCCGAAATGATTCTCACGTAAGGTAAGGCCATTTTCTCCAGCATTCTGGAAACTTTAGGCATCTCGGAAAATGGAGGCGTCAAAACCAGACCCGCTACTCGAGAATGGTTAATTAAATGTGTAAGCTCTTCTTCCAAATCATCCGCTTGATGATTACAGGGGTGAATAAGAAGTTCATAGTTGTTTTCTCGACACTGGGAAAGCAATCCATTTTGCATATCGATAACATAATAGGCATTCGGATTGTCATAGATAAAACCGATCGTATAGGATCGGGTTCCAGCTAAACTTCTCGCAGAATTGTTCGGCCGATAGTTGAGCGCCTTAACCGAAGCCATTACCTTGTCATAGGTAGACTGTCTCACCGAGGACTCGTTATTAATCACCCGCGATACAGTTTTCATCGATACGCCGGCGTGCTTGGCAACATCATTGATGGTAACACTCATAAAACTGCTGTCCCTTTTCGCTCGGCTCAAGCCCTCAAGAATAGTCGCCGAATATTGCAAATATAAATATCAAGCGGACTATATCATCAAAAACTCTGACGCACCAATTGACAGCGCTGTCATTTCTACAGTAGTCTAATAGCAAGATAGTGTTCTTTATCAGCAAACGACAAGGATTTGATATGCAAGATCCGACAAAACAAAAGGCCTGGCAAGCGCTAAATAGTCATGCAGCAACAATTAAAGGACGGCACATGAGAGAGCTCTTCGCGCAGGACAAGCAACGTTTCGAGCATTTTTCAGTGGAGCTAGATAGGTTCCTGCTGGATTACTCCAAAAATCTGATTACAAAAAATATCATGCAGGACCTGATTGCATTGGCCAGAGAAAGTAATGTCGAAAATTGGCGTGACGCTATGTTCTCAGGAGAAAGAATCAATCGAACAGAAAATAGAGCCGTGCTGCACCCTTCGTTACGTAATCGCTCAAAAACGCCGGTATTTCTGGATAACAAAAATGTCACCGAACAAGTAGAAAACGAGCTTGGAAAAATGGAAACCTTTGTGAGTCAGATTCGCAGTGGGAAATGGCTTGGTTACAGCGGCCAACCTATTCGCCACATTGTAAACCTCGGGGTTGGTGGCTCCAACCTGGGACCACAAATGGTTACCGAAGCACTAAAAAATTACAGTGATAACAGTATAAAGACTCACTATGTTTCTAATGTCGATGGCGCTCAAATAGCTGAGATTCTAAGACCTTTGTCTCCGGAAAATGTGCTATTCATTGTTTCTTCGAAATCCTTTTCAACCACAGAAACGCTAACCAATGCTAAGACAGCGATGCGCTGGTTAGTCTCTGCGGCTTTTGATGAAAGAGCAATTCAAAAACACTTTGTTGCCGTAACCGCCAGACCACAAAAAGCAATCGAACTAGGCTTTGAAGAAAAAAATATTTTTCGCATGTGGGACTGGGTTGGTGGTCGTTTCTCCTTGTGGTCAGCGATAGGCTTACCAATTGCGCTGGAATTTGGGTTTGAAAAGTTCACCGAGCTTCTCGAAGGAGCCCACGAAATGGACCTGCACTTCCAGCAAGCACCACTAGAAGAAAATGCCCCTGTCATACTGGCATTGATAGCAATGTGGAATACCACCTTTCTAGGCTGTCAGTCACATGCAATCCTACCCTATGATCAGACACTGCACATGCTAGCTGCATATTTGCAACAAGCAGAAATGGAAAGTAATGGCAAGTCGGTAACCTGGGATGGTCAACCCGTAAACTATTCCACAGTTGCGTCAATTTGGGGCGGAGTTGGAATCAATGGTCAGCACGCTTTCTACCAATACCTCCATCAAAGTAAAAACATTGTACCAGCTGACTTTATTGGCTCAATAGAAAGTGTCACCCCACTGGAAGACCATCATGAAACTTTAATGGCCAACTTTTTTGCTCAAACTCAGGCATTGATGTGTGGCGTGAATGAGTCACAGGTTCGGTCCGATTTAAAAGCCAAGGGTCGTCAACAGGAATTTATTAACCAACTGGCGCCGCATAAGGTGCACGAAGGAAACCGGCCCACAAATACTATTTTATTGAAAAAACTTGATAGCTGGACGCTGGGAGCATTGATAGCGATGTACGAACATAAAATATTTGTACAGGGAGTATTGCTACATATCTGTTCTTTTGATCAATGGGGTGTGGAGTTAGGCAAGGGACTAGCAGAAAAAATACAGCGTGAATTAAAAGACAAAAAGCTCGATATTGAACATGATTCGTCAACTAAACACCTTATCGAATTTTATTTTAAACACTCAACGGCCGGATAGTTCTGGCGGGAAAATATAGAGAAAAAAATGGTTCATTCAATCGTTGCCAAGGTAACCCGAACGATCAAAGAACGAAGTTGTAGATCTCGCGACAGTTATCTAAAAAAAATATCACTGCAAAGAACGGAGACTCCATACCGTCAGCGACTTGCGTGTGGAAACCTCGCCCATGGATTTGCAGCATGCTCTGCTCAAGAAAAGCTTTCTCTTAGTGAAAACAAAGACCCAAACCTGGCAATAGTAAGCGCCTACAATGAGATGCTCTCAGCTCACCAGCCGTATTTCGAGTATCCAGAGATTATTCGGAAAATTGCCCGCCAATATGGAAGCACAGTGCAGTTTGCTGGCGGAGTGCCCGCGATGTGTGATGGTGTCACTCAGGGGCTTCCTGGAATGGAGCTCTCACTATTTAGCCGCGATCATATCGCCATGTCAACCGCGATTGCTCTGTCTCATCAAATGTTTGATGGTGTCGTGCTGCTAGGTATATGCGACAAAATTGTACCTGGATTATTGATCGGCGCCCTGTCGTTTGGTCACCTTCCCACAATATTTATACCGGCAGGCCCAATGACTTCTGGAATTTCAAATAAAGAAAAAGCGTCCATCAGACAACTCTACGCTCAAGGAAAAGTAGATAAAAAGACTCTGTTGAAAACTGAGAGTGAATCCTATCATAGTCCTGGCACCTGTACTTTTTATGGTACCGCAAATAGCAATCAAATGCTTATGGAGATTATGGGCCTTCAACTTGCCGGAAGTTCATTTGAAAATCCAGATAGCAAACTAAGAAAACCTCTCACTGAAGAAGCGGTTATTAGGCTCACATCTCTCGCAAAAGAAAATGGCAGAAATATTTGCCTGGCCGATATTGTTGATGAAAAAGCAATAGTTAATGGTATCACTGGTTTGCTCGCAAGCGGCGGTTCTACAAATCATACCTTACATTTAATCGCTATCGCACGTGCCGCAGGAATCCAAATAACCTGGCAAGATATGGCAGAGCTTTCTAAAGTTATTCCCTTACTTTGTCGGGTTTACCCGAACGGCGAAGCAGATATAAACCAATTTCATCAATCGGGAGGAATGGCGTTTTTAATTAGAGAGTTACTAGCAGGTAATTTACTGCATAACGACGTAAATACTGTCATGGGATTTGGCCTTGAGAACTATTGTCGTGTACCAGAACTAGTCAAACAAAAAGTAATTATCACTGACAATCATGATAAGCAAATCAAGATAGAAGCAAGCGATAAAAAAAATGTGATTCGAGAAAAAGTCGTATGGCAGGCTCAAACAGGCAAGAGCAAGGACAAAGATACTCTCAGAGAAGTCAATTCGCCGTTTTCTAATAATGGAGGTCTTAAATTGCTATCGGGTAATCTGGGTCGTGCAATTATAAAAACTTCTGCAGTTGAAAAAAGCAAACAAACGATTACTGCGCCGGCGAAAATATTCTATTCACAGGAAGCAGTGATCGAGGCATTTAAACAAGGACAGCTTTATCAGGACTTTATTGCAGTAGTAATATTTCAAGGTCCCAAATCCAATGGCATGCCAGAACTTCATAAACTCACGCCGATACTAGGCTCTCTTCAAGATCAAGGTTATAAAGTAGCGCTAGTCACTGATGGTCGAATGTCTGGTGCGTCAGGCAAAGTTCCTGCTGCAATTCATTTATCTCCTGAAGCACTAGAGGAAGGAATGATAGGCAAACTTCGGGATGGAGATATGGTTACTTTAGACTGTCAAGAAAATCAGCTTTCTGTCGATCTTGACGAAGCGCAAATTAAGCAGCGCTCCGCTTTAGTAAAACGAGATTGTTCAGATCAGTACTCTGTCGGCCGAGAGCTTTTTAGTATCTTTCGAGATCGGGTATCAAGCGCAGAAGAAGGCGCAACTATTTTTGACTTTGAAATTAGATATTCAACGAACAATCAAACCGAATTTTATCCGCGCGAGGTAACTTATGACCAACCATTGTGATCTGGTGATATTCGGTGCTACCGGAGACCTTGCACTTAGAAAACTATTACCGGCCTTATATCGTTCATACTCAGAAAAGTCGCTTTCTGGAGATTTCAAAATTCATCTTACATGTCGTAGCAACTCCCAAAAGGACTCTTACCTAACAAAACTAAAGGATTCTTTGCAAGAACACCTGAGCGAAAACGAATTCTGTAGCGAAACGTGGCTACAGTTTAAAAAACGGCTTTTCCCAATTCAACTTGATATTGAAAATGAAAAACATGACTGGCAACAACTCGAGCAAAGACTCGATAACAGGCGAGAGCGTATATTTTATTTATCCATCGCTCCATCTCTTTACGCTCTTTGTTGTCGGCAGCTGGCGCGATTCAAGTTAATTAACAGGCATAGTCGAGTAGTACTGGAAAAGCCGATTGGATATAACCAGACCTCAGCAGAAGAAATTAATTCAGAAGTTGGTAAGTACTTTAATGAAAAGCAAATATTTCGAATCGATCACTACCTGGGTAAAGAAACAGTACAGAATTTGATGATACTTCGCTTTTCCAATTTGCTATTTGAAAATATGTGGGACAGAAAATCAATTGATCATATTCAGATTTCAATTGGTGAAACCGTAGGACTTGAAGGTCGTGCCGGCTTTTACAATGATGCAGGAGCAATGCGCGATATGGTGCAGAATCACCTGCTCCAGCTTCTTTGCCTGATAGCTATGGAACCGCCAAATGAATTTTCTGGCGATAACATTCGGACGGAAAAAATTAAGGTTCTCAAAGCACTAAGACCTGTTAGTGTTGATTCTATCAGACAGGAGACGATTCGCGGCCAATATGTTTCTGGTCAATTGGCAGATAACCTTGTACCGGGTTATCTTGAAGAACTGAAAAAACCACAAAGTTTTTGCGAGACCTTTGTTGCAATTCGTACTTTTGTGGACAATTGGCGCTGGTCCGGTGTTCCATTTTATTTACGTACCGGAAAACGACTCAAGCAACGCTGCGCAGAAATTTCTGTTCAGTTTAAACCTGTATCTCATCAACTATTCAGCTCACAAGCAGGAATTAGCCAACCCAATCGATTAATTATAAGGTTGCAACCTGAAGAGAGAATTCAGCTTTCGATTACTTCGAAAAAACTCAATAAAGCAGAAACGCAATTAAAACAGGAATTACTGGATCTCAATCTAAATGATAATAGTACATCCTTACAAAGTGATGCTTATAAGCGCTTGTTACTCGATGTGATCGCCAATGACCCCAGTTTATTTATTCATAGAGAAGAGATCGACACTGCGTGGCGCTGGGTAGATCCTATTATCGAAGGCTGGCGTAAGGACAATTATCAGCCAGAGCTCTACCGTGCCGGTAGCTGGGGACCCGAGTCATCGGATCGTTTGCTAGCTAATGATGGTCGCTATTGGCATAACCCGGATGAATGAATGTTTATGACAATTTTGAACACAAGGAGTTACTATGACTCAAATTATTGAGCGCTTTTTTCAGAGTCAACAGGAGATGTATCAATCCCTGTTGGCTAACACTCAATATCAACTGGAGAAAGCAGTCCAGCAACAGGGTGAGGCCACGTTTCTGGTTTCAGGTGGTACAACACCAAAACCGCTTTACTGCTCCTTGTCAAAAACAAAGTTGCCCTGGCAACGAATAAAAGTAGCAATGGTAGATGAGCGTTGGGTTAATCCTGACAACGAAGCTAGCAATGAAAGACTTATTCGAATAAACCTGCTTAAGAATCTTGCCCGCGATGCACGCCTCACGACAATGAAGATTGATGGTCAATCGCCTGTCGAAGCATGCGCTACAATCGAAAATTGTTATAAAAAACTAAATACTCCATTTGATCTCACAATATTGGGAATGGGCAATGATGGCCACACTGCTTCACTTTTTCCAAACTCAATTGGACTAGAAACGGGATTAAATAGCGAGTCGACTCTATGTTGTCCCATCGATGCGGTCAATTCTGCTGCCGCGGGAAAGTATCAGCAACGCTTGTCTCTAACAATAAACGCAATAAAAAGAAGCCGCCAGATCAAACTGCTCATTACCGGCGATAAAAAACTCAAAACATATCAAAAAGCAAAACGAGCAGGCTCAACTATGGAAATGCCTGTTCGCGCAATTTTACAACTAAAAGACATCCCAATAAATATTTACTGGGCACCTTAGTTAATCGAGTATCAACTAATGGAACAAGAATCTTTATCCAAATACCTGTCACTATCACCGGTGATTCCTGTGGTCGAAATAGACGATTCCAGAAAATCACTTCCTCTGGTGAATGCTCTAATTCAGGGAGGTATTAAAATTATCGAGATCACTTTGCGTACAGAATCCGCTCTTGAATCAATTGCAACAATAAGTCAGAAAGTTCCAAGTATGTGTGTAGGAGCTGGAACGGTAACTGATGTAACACGATTACAGAATTCAGTTGCCGCCGGAGCCCATTTTCTGGTTAGTCCGGGTGCGACAAAGTCCTTGATTGATGGCTCCCGTTATCATGATACACCGCTACTTCCTGGAGCGGTTACACCAAGTGAAGTTATGTCGCTTTACCAACAGGGATTCCGCTTTCTAAAGTTCTTCCCGGCGGAAGCAGCTGGTGGTCAAAAAATGCTTCGAAGTATCGCGGCACCACTACCAGAAATAAAGTTCTGTCCAACAGGTGGAATCAATCAGAATAATATTCAGGAATATCTAACAATAAAAAATGTCATCTGCGCAGGCAGTTCCTGGGTAGCAGAATCAGATCTGATAAAAAATAACAATTGGTCTGAAATTACACGAAGAGCACGCGAAATATCCTCATCCATCAACCGAAATTTATCGGGCTAAGAAACAACTTGAGGACCGAGCAATGAAACTAAAAATAGCCATCAACGGCTTTGGCCGAATCGGCCGTAATATCGTGCGTGCGCTTTACGAAAATACCTACCACGATGAAATTCAACTAGTTGCTATCAACGATTTGGGTAAACTAGAATCAGCCACCCACCTGTTAAAATATGACTCTGTCCATGGTCGCTTTGCTCAAAAGGTAGCGCAGGACGGTGAGAATATTATTATCAATGACGAAAAGATACTCTACACCAACCAGGCTGATCCGGAACTTTTACCCTGGCAAGCGCTAGGCGTTGACTATGTATTGGAATGTACCGGTCGCTTCACCTCAAAAGAATTAGCTTTGGCACATATTAAAGCGGGTGCAAGAAAAGTGATCGTATCAGCACCAACGAAGAATGCCGATGCAACCATTGTTCACGGAGTCAATCACTCGACACTAAAAGCCGAAATGCAGGTGATATCCAATGCTTCTTGCACAACCAACTGTCTGGCACCTATCGCAAAAATATTAAATGAGTCGGTTGGTATTGAACAAGGAAGTATGACGACCATTCATGCTGTCACCAACGATCAGAATTTACTCGATCTTGATCACGAGGATATGTATCGCGCGCGCGCCGCAACACAATCGATGATCCCGACCAAAACGGGAGCTGCGGCAGCAGTCGGGCTGGTTTTACCGGAACTCAATGGCAAACTGGACGGAATGGCGGTTCGAGTGCCTACTCTCAACGTTTCACTGGTTGATTTAACTTTTGTGGCACAAAAGGAAACCAGTATTGGAGAGGTAAACGCCGCGATAAAAGCAGCGACTTCAGGAGCTATGGGCAAAGTACTCGACTATAGTGATGAACCTCTGGTTTCTATTGACTTCAACCACCACCCGGCCTCTTCGGTGTTCGATGCCAGCCAAACCAAGGTGAATGGAAAGTTGGTCAAAGTAATGGCCTGGTACGACAACGAATGGGGATTTTCCAACCGTATGCTGGACAATGCACTGCAGTTAAGCCGGATAGAAAAAAATACATTGAACGACGCTGCCTAATACCAAATTTAATATTTCAAGCCGTCATTAATAGACGGCTTTTCTATTTATTGCTTTATAAACTGTGCGCAAATAAAAAAGGCCGGAACAAGTCCGGTCTTTTAATACTCAGCTGACACAACTATCTTAGAACGAAAGGTTAACTCCTAAAACAAATCTTCGGCCATTTTGGTAGATAGACATAAGACGAGCAGGGTCTCCATCATAACGAACCACTTCTTCATCATTCAGATTGACAGCTTCAAATACAAGATCAACGTTTTCAGTTAAGTTATATGATGAGCTAAAGTCGATCTGTCCAAACGATTCCGTCCAAAGTTCAGCACCAGTCCAATGTGGTCCATTAAACCATTCACTACGATAGTTGTACATCAAACGAGCACCGAAGTCGTCTGTCTCATAGAAAAAAGTAGTATTGAACATATGTTCTGATGCACCGGCAACTGATAGTCCAGCGTCATGCTCTGCATCGGTATAGGTATAGTTTGCCGCAAGACCAAAAGCTTCCCACTGCTGTTGGAAACCCAGTTCTATACCTTTAGTTGTTCCCCCCACCCCGTTGGAAGGCACAAATACTTCAACGTCGACATAGTCAGAAATTGTTTCATTATAAAACGCCTCGACATAACTGGTAGTATCTCGGTAACTTTCGATATCTTTGTAAAAGAAAGTAGCAGAAAAAATTGAAGCATCATCAAAGTACCACTCATAGGAAATGTCAAACTGGTCTGCAATCGTTGGTTTAAGACCCGGATTACCAGCGACAGCAGTTGGCTCTGCGCCGTTCAGATTTCCTAGCGCAACACTCGGTGCCAAATCAGAAAAGTTCGGTCTCGCCATAACCCGGGCGGCGGCAAATCGAATGATCCGATCATCATCAAGATTATAGGCAAGATTAAAGCTAGGCAATATTTCTGAGTAGCTACGCTCTTCAGTAACCCATGCCAGATAAGATGGCGTTAGCCAATCTCGATCAACGGTATGGAATCCCCAGGAGTCACCGCTAAATTCATTGGAAGATGCAGATTGTTCTGTTTTCACCCAGCGAAGACCAACATTTCCACGAATATTATCTCCTTCAAAATTTCCTTTAACATAAGCAGCGGTAATTGTTTCATTGATGGCCCAGTTTTCTGCAAGGATATCACTGATTGCAAAATCAGCGTCGCCAGCAAAACCTAGGCGCATAAATGCATCTCGATCACCTAATAACTGATTAACCACATTACCGGCGACTACATTACCCGCAATCGAAGCAGTTCCTACCGACTGGCCACAAAGATCTAGCGTAGGGCATTGTGCAAAAATATCCCACATATAAGCTGAATCAGGATCTGCAGAAGTACCTGGACCATGCCAACTGTATGCTTGACGTCCCTGGGTACGATCGTGGTCTCGTAATTTGATACCGGTTTCAATGGAAGTGAAATTATTCCATTCGACGTCAAAAACATAATCTAGCTGAGCATAAGTCTCTTCATCGGTTGTTGGTTTGTTACCACCCCAGGTCCAGTTTTGTCCCCACAACGCACCATTTGTCGGATCGACTCCGATATTAATGGTTGGAGTTCCTGACAAATCGAAAGAGTAGCCTGATTCGGACGGATCAACATTAGGAATAAAGCTCCATGAAGTTTCATTGTAAGTTCCGCCTTCAGCTTCCGTTGTTCCTATCTGAATATGTAAACGGGAGCCATCACCATCATAGTTAATGTCCAAATCATACGAACTGGTTTCTGTACGCGACTCACGGTTAATAAAATCCCATTCGTAGGAACCATCAGCTGCGACGGTTGCCGCGAAGATATTAATTCCTTCCATAGAAGTGTTTGTTAAGTCTGCCAAATCATTCTGCGGACGAATTAACAGGTTCTGATTCGAGTTATTCGCATCCATTTCTGAATCGAGCAGGTTAAAAGTCACATCCAGACTATCTGTCGGTACAAACTGGGCGCTGGCAAAGATTGTTTGTCGCTCCCTGTTTTGTCGAAACAGTGGATTACCAATATCTTTAGGAGCACGATAGCCTTGAGGATGCAAGTCTTTGGATGTCCACCCCAGTACCTCCAGACCTTCTCGTTGCACAAAGCGATCTTGTTTGGTTACTGAAAGAAGAAATCCGGCATTGCCCTCTGTGTTTTTCCAGGAATAAAGCGCATCGATTTGCGGATCAATATCACCCGAAGTATCTGAGTATTGTCCCTGAATACCAACATTTACTGAGTTGGCTTCTAATTCAAGCGGTCGACGAGTACGTAAAATTACAGTCCCGCCAATGGAACCTTCGTCAATATTAGCTTCTGGAGATTTATGAACTTCCAAGCCTTTAACCAGTGAAGAAGGCAGCAAGGTATAGTTAAAGCCGCGAGAAGGCTGATCAAGAATGAACCAGTCAGCAGTTCCCACATTCTGACCATTAAGCAAACTTCTATTTTGTGTTGGATCAGAACCTCGAATAGTGATTTTTTCACCTTCTCCAAATTCTCTGCTTACCCCTACTCCGGTAATTCTGGATAATGACTCAGAAACATTTTTATCAGGAAACTTACCAATATCCTCGGCTGTAATCGCGTCTGAAACAGTATCAGCAAATCGCTTCATATTGATGTTGGCTTTAAGGCTACCGCGAATACCCCGGATCACCATTTTTTGCTCGGCTGGTTCACTTGCTTCTTTTTTATCTTTTTCGCTTTCTTGCTCTGCTGCATGCAGTGATACAGATATGCTGCCACTCAGTACCATAGCAATACTGGTAGCAAGCACCCGTCTTTTAAACTTTTGAGATGACATCCTCTCCCCCTTTTCTCACTTGTCGCGTTAATGGTTACAACAATGTTTTGCTCTTAAGCTGCCTGGCCTTTACTACGACGGAAACACTCTTCAACCATCCATTCAATTTTCTTTTTTTCTCAAATTGACAACGCTGTCATTTTGATTGTATAGACCATACACTGAATTGAGTTTTTATGCCAGAGAAAATTGTTAGTTTTTTGTACAAATGGAAATTTTCACATTGATTTTCAAAAATTTTTACGCGCTTCTCTAAATTTTAAAAAACCATCGGCGGCTGAAAAGGAACAGTGCAAACAACCACTGTATGAGAACAAGGGTTGCTATGCTAAGTAAATTACGGGCGTGTTCCGAAAACATCGAATAGATTCCGCCCATAATGCTATTTACCAAATATTGCCAGTCAAATAGACTACTCATTAAATATAGGAGTACAGCGTTACAACCAATAATCGCAAAAAAGATACCAAGCTTTTTCCAATGCAGGATATCAAACATCGTATAAAAAAGTACAAATAGCAGGCCACTATATCCGATAGAGACCAAAGAGAAACTTCCAGTCCACAGAAATTTATTAACAGGATAAACCAGACCCCAGAAAAAGCCTGTAACAATACAGAGTAAAGAAGCAATTGATATTATTCCAATTTGCTTTTTTTTGGCTTTAATCAAGCGAACCGTTTGTCCGACAATGGCACCGGCAATACCATTAACGATCGCAGGAAAGTGTGACAATATGCCTTCAGGATCAGCCGACTGGTGTTGGTAGGTTGCACCCGGTAGAAAATTCTGATCAACCCAGCCATTCCATGAGTCCGATAGATTGAAATAGCCTATACCACCCGCAGGTGTTGGAACAAAACTTTGCAATAACCAATAACTTAATAAAATAGTGAATCCGAAAATAAACTGAATTCGCAAATTAAAATGCCAGACAATCATTGCAGTAAAAAACCAGGCAACTCCTATTCGCATTAAGACACTTGCATAACGAATTTCCTGCAAGTTGGCAGGTATCCCCTGTCCCCATCCATGGTTATATAAAATCCCCAATATGCAGAGAATAAAAAGACGCTTAGTTGCTTTTAGATATAATGCTTGTCGCTGGCTTTGTGCAAAGGATGCAATTTGTCTGCGCGACAAGCCCAGAGTAACTCCAGATATAAAGATAAATAATGGGAAAATTAAGTCATAGAAGGTAAAGCCATGCCACTGACTATGCTCAAACTGAACGGCCAGATCTTGAAAAAACGACCAGCCAGTTAATACAAATAGTGAGACAAAAATTCGCTCAGCACCTAAAATCCATATCATATCGAAGCCGCGAAGCGCATCCAGAGACAAAAGCCTATCAGGATTAGATTCAGTGCTTTTCAATATTTCTGAATTTGACTCAACTTTAGTAGAATATTTTTCTTTCATAATAAAATTACAGGCGCCTTAGCGACGTCAATAATCCGATCTCTTCAGTTGGCGACGAGAAAAGATCTATTCAAAAACTTTAACCTGGCTCGCCAAAACTTTTACGCTAACTAGCGAAATTGAAAAAATCCCAAGATACAGCAACATTTCATTCCAGTTTTGAAAAATCAAACTACCGGTAGCAAATAGGATTGAGTAGGCCATAATCACCGCGGAAATCCATAGTACAAACAACTTCCATAATTTCTGGTTACTCTCATCATTTTTGACAAAGGGCTTCCAGTTTCCTGCAGGCTTTATTTTTTGATAAAAGGACTGTAAGACTTTGTCGTCTGTAGGCTGAGTCATAAAGGTTACAACTAACCAACAACTAATCGTAAATCCGATCGTAAAGATGAAGCCTTTCGGGTTTTCGATAATAGGCGCCCCCCAGGACGGATCCACCTGCTTAGCGAAGACAAAAGTAACTATAGCGTAGCCGATAAATGGAGCAATGGTACCAGCAATTTCTGTCCATGCATTTATTCGCCACCAATACCAACGCAGAATGAGAACTAATCCAAGCCCAGCGCCTGTTTGTAGTAAAAAATTCCAAACTGCAGCAATGGAGTTAATTTGTGATGTAACACCAAAGGCTACCAAGATCATCACTAACACTGAAATTCTTGAAGTTGTGACTAACTCTTTTTCAGTTGCTTCCGACTTAATGAAAGGTCGGTAAAAGTCATTGATTATATAGCTGGTCCCCCAATTAAGTTGTGACGCAGTGGTACTCATATAAGCTGCAAAAAATGCCGCCAGTAGCAATCCTTTAAGACCAACTGGCAAAAAATCTTTCATTGCCATGACATAGCCTAACTTGGCTTCAGTACCTTGCAATTGCGGATATAGAATGACACAACTTAGTGCAACTAAAATCCAGGGCCAGGGCCTGATACAGTAATGAGCAATCTGAAAATATAAATTTGCATAAACGGCATTCTTTTCGTCTTTGGCACTCATCATTCGCTGTACGACATACCCTCCGCCACCAGGTTCAGCGCCCGGATACCATGAGTTCCACCATGGCAATATCAGAAAAGCGAGAAAGCTGCCTAGTCCCACAGCTAAGACACCGCTGGCAGAAGTTTCACCATTAAAGCTTGGAAAAAAACTAAGCGTTTCTTCCGGGAGTGCAGCTTTTAGTCCGGCAATACCACCGACTTGTTCTGAATTCACGACCATTACCGCCAGTACAATAGAACCTGTCATAGCGATAATAAACTGAACAAAGTCGGTATAAACAACCCCCAGTAAACCTGAAAATCCTGAGTAAACAAATACAATCAACATTGCACCTAATGTCCAGAAAAGTGCTTGCTGATCAGATATTCCAAAAAACACTTGAAGAAGCGACATCAAGGCAAGATTCACCCAACCAATAATCAGGGCGTTAACAAATACCCCCATGTAGATAGCTTTGAATCCTCGTAGGAATTTTGCTTCAGGGCCTGAGTAGCGGATATTAATAAGTTCTACATCGGTCAGTATCCCTGCTCGCCGCCAATATTTTGCAAAAAAGAAAGTAGTTAACATCCCGCCAGCCAGTAAATTCCACCACATCCAGTTGCCAGCAATTCCTCCCTGCTTAACGAGTTCCGTGACCGCCAAGGGCGTATCTGCGGCAAAGGTTGTTGCCACCATGGAAGTTCCAGCAAGTACCCAGGGTAAACTTCGTCCTCCTAAAAAAAAGTCACTGGTACTCTTGGCTCTTTTACTGAAGTACAAACCAATACCGACGATAAGTGCGATAAATCCAAATATAATGAGATAGTCGGGCATCTCCAGTGCAATTGTTTCTTGATTCATCTTCTCTCCCAAAGTTTTTATATTTATCGTTATTAATTCTTTCGCTGGTAAGCCAAAACACCTTCGACCCATGAAGCTATCACGTTACCGTTTGCTTCGAGCAGTACCATACTGGCCTTTTTCCCGGGCGACAAGGTTCCCAGAGTCTTTTCCATTGATAAAAAATGAGCAACATTTTTAGAGGCAAGATTGAGAGCCTGCGTTTTGTCAATCATCAACATATTCTGTGCATTGATAACCGCGTTAGCCATATCTAACGCGGAGCCAGCTAAACGTCCTCGGGGATCCGTTAATTGGCTTCCTGTTCGTGTAATAGTTTCCCCCAACAATTCAAAGCTCTGTTCATCAGTACCCACGACAGACATAGCATCGGTCACGAGAGTCATATTTGGGTTAGCATTTAGTGCAAGTTTCGCCACAGCAGGATGAACATGAATACCATCCATGATGAGTCCATAGTAGCTTTTCAGGTTGGTCAGTGCAGCTCCAACCATTCCGGGTTCTCTTGAAGTCAAAGGCGACATGGCATTAAACAGATGAGTAAACCCACTAGCGCCAGCAGCTAGCGCGCCAACGACCCCACTATAACTGGCGTTGCTATGCCCCAAACTTACAATGACATTTTTTTCGGTTAGCTGTTCGATGATATCTACATCGACTTGTTCCGGGGCAAGCGTCACTATTACTCGACCTAACTCTTCTCTACAAAACAGATCGATTTCGCGCTGGCTGATTGGCCGTATAAAACGTTCACTATGAACGCCTTTTTTTTCTAGAGATAAATGTGGCCCTTCAAAATGTACACCAAGAATATTATTAATATTTCCTCTACGCGCCGCAGCAACAGCGCTGGCGGCTAGCTCCATTTTTGAATATTCATCGGTTATCAAGGTTGGAAAAATGCCAGTACTGCCAAAGCGAACATGTGCTTGTGATATCGCTATTAGTGAGTCTAAAGTTGGCTTTTCATTAAACAGCACACCGCCTCCGCCATTTACCTGCCAGTCAATAAATCCAGCGGTTAATAATCCTTTGTGTGATACTTCACTTTCAGGGATCGATTCAAAATAACTAACTAGACCATTGTTAATATCAACGCGCTGAGGACCTAATATTTTTTCGCCGTCAAAAAAAGCGCTTACGGCAAGACTAAAAGAATTCATTATAAGGTCTCTGTAACTTTAAGCAGTCCACATGGATTATCTGGATCGAGCCCGCGTGCGATGGCAATTTTTTCGATATCCAGATAGAAGCGTTGAAGCAAAACCAACGGCGCAATACGAGGATGAACATTGTTGTTCTGGTGTAAATGAATAGGCTCAGCACCTCGCTTTTTAATTTCTTCGATAATTTTACGATGAGCACTATGCGACTCATCATCTACCTGTAACTCGAGAACTTTCAGTTGTGATTCGACTAATGTTACCGGGCCATGAAGAAATTCAGCACTACTGAAGGCCTCTGCATGAATCGATAAAACTTCTTTAAGCTTTAACGCAACTTCTTTGCTCACTGCATAACCCAAGCCTCTTCCTAGAACAACAAGATTATTCACGCCTTTCAAATCCTCAATGATCAATTGAGGAGCTTGGTTAACTGCTGCGGTTAGTGCGTCTGGGATCTGTTTTAACGCATCAGTCAGGACAAGATCCTGTCGCCAGTAAGCAACAAGTTGCAAAATCGCACTTAAAGTTGCCAGATAACTTTTGGTTGCGGCTACTGATTGTTCTTTTCCTACTTTAAGAGGTACAACAAAATCAACAATGTCTGCTAAAGGAGCAGACTCGTCATTAAGTAGAGCGATACAAAATGCACCACTATTTTTAGCCTGTTGAGCTTGTTGCAAAATGTCTGGGCTGCGTCCCGACTGGGAAATAACAATAACAAGAGTCGAGTCCAGTTTTAATCTCCGGTTGTAGATAGTGGCAACCGAAGGGGCCGCCGCAAAAGTTGGTAATCCTATCTCTATTTCAATTAAATACTTAGCAAAAACGCCGGCATGATCTGATGAACCTCTCCCAACCAGCATAACTGCATGCGGAGAAAACTCTCGTAATGAGCTGGCAAGTGATTGCATTAATTTTTCGTTACTATGAAGTTGCTCGGAAATTTTTATTCCTGCTTCAGACGCTTCTTTTTGCATTAAGCTAGTAAAGCCATCACTTTCTTTCATTGTTGTAACTTTGGAAACCATTTCTTTCATCTCATTGATAAAATATTTTCAGAGTAAGCGATTAAGAGACTACTACAACGACCACTGCGCTCTATCTATTAAGTATTTATTTGCCTAAATATATTTTTAACTAAATTTATTTCCTAACTAAATCTATCTAGCTCGCCACCTTTGATGTCCCAGATATAGGCGCTTGCTGTTGGCGAGCAAAAAGTACCGCACCAGTCTCAGGTTGAGCGATAGGCTCAACAAACTGTTCACTTAAGTAGTCAGGTAGTCGACTTAATACCAGAGGAGCCAGGCCACCAATCATACTTAGACGTTTCGGAGATTTTGATAAAATACTTCTTGTCATTCTGGAAATATAATCTATGCCCTGATTAACAATTGCGTTTGCAGTTAAGTCTCCTTCATCCGCTGCATTAAAGATGACTTTTGCAAGCTTGGCGTACTGCCTGGAACTACGTCCTGCAACCTTTTCAGACAAAGTCAGGGCTTCATCCACTTGATAAAAACTTTTAACTGAGTCACTCAGTATGGATGAATCTTTAAATCCATCAAGAACCTGTAATGTGTGACGAATTGCTTCCAGCCCCATCCATGCACCGCTGGCAATATCGCCGATCGGAAATCCGTGTCCACCAAAGGTAAGTTTCTGCTGACCAACACTGACAAATCCACAGGATCCTGTGCCAACGATAATTACCGCGCCATCGTCTCCACCATGAGCTCCAAGGCTGGCAATATCTAAATCTGTCGTCAGGTGCATCTGTTTGAAAGGATGCTGCCATGACTGCACTTGTTGATAAAGAGCAGGAAGGTTAACACCGGCCAGTCCGATTCCGGCAATCAATTGAGCAATATGTTTTTCACCCAAATTCGCATCGTTAAGAGCAAGATGAGTGGCAGCGAGTATCGAGTCCAGACTCTTTTGAAAACCGTGTAAAGGGTTAGCAGGACCACTTACACCCGTGCCAAGTACTCGATCCTGATCATCAGAAATAATGGCTCGGCACTTACTTCCCCCACCATCGATTCCCAGGTACAAGTTATTTTCCTTTTCTAAATCTGACACCACAACCAGTCCTCAATCGGTTATAAACCCTGACCCTTTACATAAACCTTACTTCATCGCTTCTAATTAAAGCTTACCTTAAAATGACAGCGCTGTCATTTGTTAATTTATATTTTTTTGTAAAGTCCTTTCGGACACAATTGAAAAGCATGGGCATTTCTTCGAATGCACGTAGGTCTATCTGAATACTTTTAACGATTCAAATTAGTTAACAGTAATATACCGACCTTTACGACTGCCATTCGAAGAAGAAGTGCGTACTTTGATCTTTCCGTCTCCAGGCAGTTCTATCGACAGCGGGAGACGAACATAATTTTTCGCTTGCTCGATTACTTGCCATTCGCCATCATCCCGCTGAAATTCGATTGAAATACCTGGTAGAGGCACATTCACTTTAAGGCTTTCCCCCTCAACAACAGCCCCTACCAAAGGAAGCCGGTAAAACACACCGAATTGATCAAGTTTTGGTAGCTCCTTTGTTGCCAGAGCCGTTGAAAAAGCGAGCCAGTCTTTATCTCTTTGTTGACGTTGTTCTTTAGTAAAATAACCAGTTTTTGCGGAATAGATAGCGCCCTGGTGCAAATAGTCCGGTTCCCAGGGAGCCTTGTGCCAGGCTCTTTCTGCCAACGCAAGTAGCCTGGGAAATATCATATACTCAGCAATCTTATCTGAACGCACCATCTCGCTCCAGAGATGTCCCTGCAGTCCTTTAAATCTTACTCCCTGACGCATTGGACTATGAAGTAACTCTCCTTTTTCGTTTTTGCCGGGACGATCATCCAGGATCATT
This sequence comes from Aliikangiella sp. G2MR2-5, assembly GCF_015687155.1. Lineage (GTDB taxonomy): Bacteria > Pseudomonadota > Gammaproteobacteria > Enterobacterales > Kangiellaceae > Aliikangiella. The sequence continues at coordinate 358,995 of NZ_JADPQF010000002.1, forward strand.
GGCCGATTTTCTCGATCAGTCCAAAATTCCGCATGCAATGGCAGGTTCTCAGGCATCAACTGAAACACTTGCTCGGTATCAGTATACCGGCTTCCCCAATAGTATCCCCGCTCTTTCGGATCTGCGGCATAAGGAAAGTCAAAATAAGTTGCATCAGGTATTGAAACAATCACATCCCAGTTTTGATTGGCTAATCGGTGAGCCACTTGATGGCCATTCCAGAACAGTGGAGTCCAGGCATTAACCTGAACCTTATCAGGCATAGTCTGAGGATTAAGCCTGGACATGCCATCACTCCAACCTGCGACTTCAATCTGTCGCTTGGCTAGCAAACGACTTACCCTCTGTATAAAGTAGTTGCCTAACTCTCCAATCGCTAGCGATTGCTCTTGAATAAGCTTTTTACATTCAGGGGAGTCCTTCCAGGCACCCGGAGTTTCATCTGCACCAATGTGATAGGTTGTCAGTGGAACATTGGCCTGTCGATGCATAGCACTAACTTCATCGATTACTTTTTCAATGAAATGATACGTAGACGACATACAAACATTTAAAGTATTGTCACTGTAAAACTGCACGGACGAGTAGTTACTGGCATCATCCGGGTCTGATAACAAATACTCTTCAGCTTGCTCTTTTTGACCATTTCTCATGTACTTTCGATAGCGAGCCTGCATCGATTTGACCGCTGCACGTGAATGTCCAGGCATATCAAATGATGGTATAACCTCGATGTGTCGAGCTGCTGCAGCCTGTAAAATTTCTTGATATTCAGACAAGGAATAAAACCCATTGTTAGGATTGCCTTTATCGACACCAGCTCCCAACTGTGGAAGCAGACACTCATCTTCATTTAAGTCAAGGCAACGAACAGCGCCAATTTTTGTTAATTCAGGAAGTCCGGGTATTTCTAAACGCCAGCCTTCATCATCACCGAGATGGAAGTGGAATTTATTGAGTTTGTAAGCGGCCATTTGATCAAGAAGCTTAATAACAAAATTTTTATTTCGAAAATTTCTGGCGACATCCAGATGAAATCCACGGAACTTGAATCTAGGTGAGTCAATAATTGTCAGTTGTGTGACCTCACTATTTCCTATGGTTATCAAACCAGCCAGGCTTTGCAGTGCGTAAAATGCACCGTTTGTTGTCGATGCTTCGATGGAAATCTTTTGTTCACTGATTTTAAGTTGATAACCTTCACGCCCTCTTCCCTCGACTTTAACTATTTCAACGGGTACCCCTCCCTTTCGGCTTATTGCTACACCGAATTTTTCGAGACGAATCAACGCAGGGTTTGACCTGTTAATATTAAATGAGTTAGGGATAATTTTCAGTCCGTTTGCTAGTGAAAGGCTAGCATTTGACTTTACTTTGATGGTTCGGGGCTTGGGAATTATTCTAGTTAATACATTTTTCTTTTCCAGCTCAACACCTGGAAGCTTTGCATATAGCCCCCCACTAGTCACCCACTCAGATTGGTCTTTATCCGTTCTTTTAAACTGCTTTTCTTTGTTAGTGAATGATTCGACATGCTGCATCTTTTCCAGGCCTGTATCGGAATCAATTAGCGCTTTTGTTGACTCAATAAGCAATGGCTTTAAGTCACCAGAACGAATAAAAAAATTAGGTGGGGAATCAAATTCAGAGATATGCCAAAATCCTGCTTTGAATGGAATGCGGTAAACTTTTTCTTTCCTGAAGCCTTTGAACTGGTTAGAAGGCTCAATTTTGTGAAGATCTCCCTGAACATGAGATATTGAGAACTCTGGACTAAAATCCTTTTGTACCGGAGACATATTTGAGAAATATATCTGCCAATTACGATTATTGCTATCAAAGGGCAGGCTCAAAGAGATTTCTGCAGAAAAGCAGTTTCCGTCGGCTTGAGCTTGGTCACATTTTTCATCGGGACGATTATCAATGACGGTATATTTTAATCTCAGAGCTTCTGCCAGTAATTTTAGCTCATTCTGATTGAGCGTTGCAGTATTGATGGTATCGCTATTTTTTTCGTTAACGATTACATTTGAATTCTGATTACAGGAAAAAAGAGAAAGTAAACAAAGAATTACAAAGATCTTGCTAGTATTTAAAAAAATTCCCAATTCTTTCAATTCTTTTGCTCCCGATTAAAAGTATTTGCTTCTTAACCTTAAATAATCCGATATGTCACCAGAAAAAAGTGGAAATTCATTGAATAAATCGAGTAAGAACTGAGTACCACAAAACTTTTTATCTGGCAGCCTTTATTCTTTCTATTGGTTTAAACATAGTAAAAGAATTTTAGTCGTGCCGCGAACAGTAACAATAAGAAAAAAAGCTGGTTGTAACACTAACAACCAGCCAGGGACGAAAGCACGACTATATCCAATTACAAACACCAAAATGACAGCGTTGTCATTCCGGTATTTAAAAATTAACTGATCTGGTGATTAATTGCAAGAGGAAAATTTAGTTTTTGAATTCAGCTGAAGGCTAGCCGTCGATAACTTTTGTACTACAAGTTCTGTATGCAGGAAAACAGGCGGTAAAAGTCGAGCCTTTTCCCAACTCACTTTCAATTTTCAAATGCCCGCCATGATTTTCAAGAATGTGTTTCACAATGGACAATCCAAGACCGGTTCCACCCACTTGACGAGAGCGATTAACATTCACTCGATAAAACCTTTCGGTTAAACGAGAAATATGCTCCTGGGCAATTCCTTCTCCGCTATCCTCGACACTTAAACAGGCCCCACCGTTTTCACAATGACGCCAACGAACTGCGATGAGAGTACCCGGGTTAGAGTATTTTACGGCATTACTTAACAGGTTTTGACACAAACTATAAACTTCAGACTCAACAGCTTTAATATGCAGAGATTGATCTATTTCAAGCTCGAACTGATGGGAACCTTTCGCACGAGATTTTTCAAAATCGGAAGTCAGTTGTGCAACCAGTTCCGGCATATTGACTTTTTCGCCGCTTTCCTTGCTATGTCCTTTCTCTTCTAACTTGGACAATATCAAAAGGTCATCCAGAATCTTCTTCATACGCTTTGCTTGCTGACTCGCACTATTAACTGGTTCGCGCACCGAAACTGGTAGATTCTCATCAATATCCATCATTTCAAGATAGCCTGAAATGACGGTTAGCGGAGTTCTCAATTCATGTGAGGCATTGGCAATAAAAGCTTTACGTAATTTCTGTACCGCGATTCGTTGACTGACATCTCGCGCAGTAACCAACTTCTGCTCATCACCAAAATCGGTCACAGTAACGATCAGTGTGACATTGCCATCAACCGGAGATATAAGTTCGAGCTGGCGGTTGTCGACCTTCCCAGTTAACAGTTGTGATAAAACCGGTAATCTGATTAGGTTGTCGAACCGTTGACCTAGATCTTTACTGAGATCGATCCCTAAAACTTCTTTCGCCGCATCATTGGACCATTCAATTTCCAGGTGAGAATTTAATACAACAGTCGCATCAGGTAAGGCTGATATAGTCGCTTCGAAACGGCTGGCCATCCCTTTTAGTCGCGCCTTTCTTTCTTTATCTTTTTTCTGAATTCGGTGAATATGCTGCACAATTAATTGCCAGATACCCGAAGAGTCTGGCGCGAGATTAGTCTTAGCACCAAGCCGGATCCATCGCTCAAACCCTCTAATCTGAACTAGTGTCCAGCCAATGTAGATGGTTGAAGGAATCAAAAATCCTAAGGTCCAATAACCAGTCGATAAACCAATGAGAATAGAGGCAGTAACAACAACCAGAATTCTGGAAAACTCTACCGTCCAGGCATTATTCATTATGATCTCGCTATGTACGCAACTAAATTCTATGTGACATGAATATGACCGATCTTATGAAGCAGCCTTGGATTTTGTAGTGAACATATACCCCATTCCGCGTACAGTTTTTACCAACTTGTCTTTGCCAAAAGGCTTAAGAATTTTTCTTAGGCGCAGAATATGAACATCAACGGTTCTTTCTTCAATATAAACAGCCTGTCCCCAGACAAAGTCCAGCAACTGGGCTCTGGAGTATACTCGGTTTTGATGCTCAATGAAAAACTGGAGCAGACTAAACTCTGTTTGGCCAATGTGAACTTCTTCACCATCAACACTTAACTGTTTAGTAGCCAGATTAAGCGTTAGTCCTTCTGCAACGAGTTGATCATCTTCATCAGCATGACTGGAGCGACGCAGAATGGCCCTTACTCTAGCCATTAACTCTTTGATACCAACCGGTTTAGTCAAATAGTCATCAGCGCCATAGTCAAGTCCTTTGACTTTATCCTTCTCTTCGACTCTGGCGGTCAGCATAATAACCGGCAAATCAGTATAAAGTTCATCCTTGCGCAGGCTCCTGACCAATTCAACTCCACTTTCGCCCGGCATCATCCAGTCGACGATAGCCAAATCAGGCCGCTTACGTGACATTATTTCACGAGCCTGCTTTGCACTTTCAGCTTCTTCGATCTGATAGCCCTCTTTTTCAAAGGCATATCTTAACATCTCTCGAATAGGCTGCTCGTCGTCAACCAGTAGTAGTTTTTTAGACATATATCTATCTCACACCAAGTATTCCAGACTCAGTTCCCTTTATAGCCTTCAAACAAATCAAACACTTAAGCTATCCTAACAGAACTTGTTATTGATATTGAAACTCCATTTTGAAAGCTATTGATGACAACAATATGACAATAGTAGCTGATTCAAATAATTTCTAAATATTAGTGTCACACTTAGCAAGCGAAGTTATTTAGTTTCTTCGATTTAGTTTAGGTCGTAGAAGGTCAGCGCGTAGCCGCTAGCCTATGTTCGATGAAGCAGTGACTTAACTTTAAGAGCTACTTTAAGTAAATTGAAGACCAGTATATTAAACATTGAACTAGTACCGATTATCATTCTTTTGGTTTCGATTCGGCCGGGTCGCCATGAGTTATGCCATTTTGCATCCGTAATAAGATGAATCTGCTCAAACCCTCGTTTGTGAAAATGATGGATCGACTCGAGCAATAACAGATTTCCAGGTTGAAATGACGAAAAAAATTCATCGTAACCAATTTTTAATAAAAACACAGTCTTTTCTATGCAAATTGCGTATTGTACTGCAGCATCTTTGCCATCAATTTTCATTATATTAATTTCCACCATTGATTCATCGTTAAACCTTAATGCCGAGACAAGTGAGTGATAAAATTGTGTCAGATTCTTATGCAGTCCTATTGCGCTACGCGTCCCATTAAGCCCTTTCCAACCAGATGCTTCAACAAGCAAAAATCTGCTAAACGCCTCTTTCACTAAAGCACACTGATGGTTAAATTCATACTCAACACTTTTCGACTCGATTTTTCTGGAAACTCTTTTCAAGTTTCGTCTGAAGCTTTTTGATAAGCTGGACAGATAGCCATCCATGTCACCTATAAGTAATATATCGACGACTCGCTCATCTCTCTCAATGTAGATAATTGCTGATTGTTTGACAATTGACTGGTAGCTCGCACCAGGCTTCTCAACTCCGTGCAAGTCGAGAAATGTCCAACGGTCGCTTCTGATATATTTTAAAAAACTGCGAACGACTTTGCTCGAGTCAATATCTTCTCCAAAAATAAAAGATTTAAGTCCAAAGTGACTATGGCTTGAGAAAGTAAGATACTTTACGTTCAATCCTCCAAGTTTGAGACTTCTCTCCTGCAACGGTAACAAGGCTATCAATTTTTCTTTGCTGTACACACAGAACCAAACCCAGGATTGCGGAGACTTCTCAAGATATTGAATATACTGCTGGAACCAGTAAGGAGACTGACTGTACACAGGAGTCCTCAATGACTCAAACAACTGCTGCCATGAGTCAGCAATCTCCATAAGCCCATCAGTTCCAAAATAGCTTTTCACGACCAACTCTTTATTTGTTTGTATTTTTTTCTTCACAAAAGCATCTCTCTTTGGAATATGTGGTACTATTACTCAATATTAATACTTGTAAATCAATAATCTACAATTATTATTAGCGACCTGCGATTGAACTGCTAAAATTCATTTAACACTGCCCTTAAAACTCGAACCATGTCTAAAGCTGTTACGGACTACAAAAAACTTACTATTCCAAAAGACCTGGAACAAATCGAGAGTGTCTGGAAATATCTGCTAAAATGCTCATCCCACTCGTTTTTTCAAACCTGGTACTGGATAAAAAACTGGTTAGACTGTTTACCTCCGGATCAGCAAGTAGAATTTATCTTTGCCAGTATTGATCAGACCCCAATCGCAGCCTATTTCGTAGGTAAAAAAACCGGTCTCCAGCACAAAATTATCTATTGTAAACGGGGCTTTCTAAACGAAACTGGCGACAAAGATATTGATGAAGTTACTATAGAGTATAATCGACTGTTGGTTGCAAACAGCGCGCAAGTAAAGGACTATGCGGGAGTATTTTCAAAACTCGTTGCCGATTGGGACGAACTCAACCTGTCGGCGATTGATGATGCGGCCAGACAACTACTCCCTATAAAAGAGAACAAGCTCAACCAGAGACTACTCAGAAGTCTGGACTCGCTCTACGTCGATCTCCATCAGGTTCGGGAAAAAGAGAATGATTGTATCCACTTGCTCAGTAAGAATAAACGGGCGCAAGTGAGACAAAGTCTACGTAAGTATCTGGAAATTGGCGAAATATCTTTCTCAATTGCCGGCTCGGTAGAGTCAGCAACAAAAACTCTCGATGCGCTCAAGCGCCTCCATCAGAAGAACTGGCGTGAGAAGGGACATGAAGGTGCTTTTGCTTCGCAGTTTTTTGATCATTTTCATAACCAATTAGTCACTAAAAATTTTGACCCCGATAGAGTCCATTTGGTAACAGTAAAGTGTGGGGATGAAGAAATTGGATATCTATATAACTTCGTTTATCAAAACAATGTTTTCTTTTATCAATGCGGTTTTAACTACAAAGAAGATAATAAGTTACGTCCAGGCCTGGTTTCGCACTATCTCGCAATCAACCACTATGCTCAAAATGGGTATGAAAAATATGACTTTTTAGCGGGAGGCGGGCACTATAAAAGTGCTTTTGCCACTGATCAGATAAAGCTCTACTGGATGTCAATAAGAAGAAAAAAGCTTCGCTTTATCCTTGAAGATATTCTTCGAAAAACGAAAACCACCATCCAGGAATCTGACGAATAAAGCCTGATTTCTACAGGTGAAATTCGAGGTCAGAATCCCCACTGGATACACGCCACTTATTTCGATCGGATAATTTGCTAGCCAAAGCTTCATTTTCCGTATAAAACATAAAGCGCGAACCGTAGGGCCGCTCAAAATAGCGCTGTTTCTTTAATGCCTTAACAAACTCTTTGTCACAACCTTGATAGGAAATTACATCAGCAGGTTTCTCTCTAAGCAAACGATCAATAGCACAAAGCAGATGAGGGTAGTACTTTTCTTCAGAGACAATTTCTGAAATCATGACGACTTGTTTGTTGTCCTGCATAATACGATGCAATACAGCCAAAGCAACCGTCACACCCTGGTTGTTACTCAGTTCGTAAAGTTCATAGTCACCGGTAAATTTAAAGCTCTGGTATCGCCAGGAAAGTTCTTCCGCATTTCTAAGATAGGTAATGTGGCTCTTTTGATAAGCTTGATAAAGCTGGTCAATATTTTCATCGAGGAGGTCTACAGGCGACAGCTTGAAATCTCGGTGGCTGTTGCGACTTAACCAATCCCCCAACTTACAATAAGCTGTCGCAGCTAAACGCTTGAGACGATCAAGCCCACCTGACTTGCTCGTCAATAAGCCGCGCCAACTAACTGGCTTAATTAGATAGTCAAGCTTGCCCATGTCCTTCCATCCTTGACGAGAGAACATACTAAAAGCCTCATCAGAAACGCCAAGTCCGATCAACAGCTCATACTTTTTCATTATTGAGCCAATCATCGCCACTCCTAAGCCTTTCATTTTCCACTCAGGGCGAACTCTTAAATCAATCGCATAGGCACTCGGGACTTTTTCTCCTAGAACAGAGAGTTCCAAACCAATCGCACTTTGCTGACCAACAACCTGCTCTTCACAGAAAGCATAAATTCTCTTATTTCGGCTGTTTTCTTCATACATCCAGCGATTAAACTCATCGAGCTGTTGTAAGGTGTCTTCACCAAATTCAGCTTTCTGAAATGCTTTTAATGCTTCTGGATGACGGGCCTCAGGTTCGTCGAAGAACGAGTCCCTAAAAGACTCGTAAAATTTTTCGATGATTGCTTTTTGGCGCTTGGCTTGGTTACTCATCAGAATTACAGTTCAACTTTTTCGATCATCTGAGGCTCAAGGTGTAAGTAGCGAGTGGTCTTACGCTTGGCTTTGATATCCTGATAAACAAAGTTGGCCTGCTCTTCTGTAATATCAATTTTTTCAGCAAGTTCAGCTGCAGACTTGCCATGATTGTAGCACCATACAGCAATATCCATTTTCTTATATGGCAATGCAAAATAAAACTCATCTTGTCCTTGCTCTAAACTATAAGTATCGGTTGTTGGCGTTGAATTACAAATTGGATCAGGTAAGCCAAGATGTTTGGCCATAGCATAAACTTGCGACTTGTAGAGATGAGAAATCGGTTTGATATCTGCAGAGCCATCACCATTTTTCACAAAGAATCCCTGATCATACTCAAGACGATTCGGTGTACCAATAACAGCATAGTTCAGACGATCTGCGTGAAAGTATTCCAATGTTTTACGGATACGTTGTTTGTGATTTGTTGCCGCAACAATAGTCAGATAAGCCTTTAGTGGCAACATCTCTTCAAACCTTTCACCTTCAGGGTTCTCGACAACAATGTTGTAGTGATTGATTTGACCATCGATTCCACCAGCGATAACAATCTTATTTTTCCAACCAGTAGTGTACTCTGGAAATACTTGACGAATTGCATCATCACGCCACTGATAGCAACCAATAGCTTCGAGAGGAGCAGCAATATTGTCAACGGTATATTCGATACCCAAATGCTCAGCCAGAAGCTTACCCAGATCACCACTGGTAGACGATGAATCTTTTTCCGGCATTAACAAGCCAAAGACTTTTTTAGGGCCAAGCGCTTTAACAGCCAGAGCAGCACAAACAGAGCTGTCAATACCGCCCGACATTGCGATCACAAAGCCGCGTCGATGGAGATCCTGGCTGAGAATTTCACGCATTCTTTGAGTAATTCTTTCTACTTCCTGGTCAAAGTCGATAGCAAGTACCGGATCCAGGCCATATTGATTAGTAGTCATTTCAGTTATCTCCATTAACGGTTAAGTTCAAATCTTTTAATTTTACCACTGGCAGTTTTCGGTAACGCTGCAACCCAGACAAACTCTCTAGGCATCTTATGTGGCGGTAAATATTCATTACAGTGTTTTTTAAGAGCAAACAGATTTTCTTTGGACTCTTCACCAACGATAAACGCTCTCAGTTTTTGTCCAAGAATTTCGTCCTCAATTCCAATAACTGCGGACTCCTGAATCTGGGGAAGTTTGTTGATGACCTCTTCCAGTTCCATCGGATTAATACGGTGTGCTCCTACTTTAATCATGTCGCTATTGCGGCCTATCAAGAATAAAAACCCGTCATCATCCAGATATCCAAGATCGCCAGTTTTAAGCCACCCTTTGATCAGTACTTGATCACTAGCAGCGCTATTTTGCCAATACCCCTGCATTATACTTGGACCAGAAACATAGACCTCACCTTGCTCCCCAGCAGGAAGTTTATTCCCCTGTTCATCCCTGATCTCGAGACACACATTATTAAGAGGAATACCTGCAGACCCCAATTTTTTATTCAACATTTTTGGAGGTAAGTAGGTTAATCTGGCAGAAGCTTCCGTTTGTCCATACATTACAAACAACTGGGTATTCTGGTTACAGGCTGCCACAAGCTTCTCAGTAAGAGGCTTCCCCATAGGCCCACCGGCTTGGGTTACATAGCGCAAGGGAGGCGGATTTTGCGGCCAGTCAGAACGAGTTAAAAACAAAGTATAGGTAGAAGGTACGCCAGAAAAGCCGGTCGCCTTGAACTCATGCATGTTGTTGACAATTTCTTGAGGAAACGCCATCGAGCCGGCAAAAATGACTTTTCCGCCCACACATAGATGCGTGTGCAGTACCGAGTTTCCGTAACAATAATGAAATGGTAAAACATTAAGTACCGCATCATTTTCAGTGAGTGCGAGGTAGTCGATAATGTCCACCATATTGCTCATCAAGTTAGCATGACTCAGAAGTACGCCTTTAGGATTGCCAGTAGTACCGGAAGTGTAAATAATCTGTGCTAAGTCTTCACCTTTAGCGTCAAACCACAAACCATCACTTTCATGCTCAACAACGGACTGCCAGCAGGTAATCGACTCATCCTCCTGCTTGGTCCGAGTGATGATTCTGATGTCCAATGCTTTTAGCTTGGATATATCTTCGAGGGATGCCTTATCCAGTATCAGGCAACTTGCTCCTGATTGAGTTAGCAGTTTTTCTATTTCATGAAGTTTAGATAAGGGATTGAGGGCAACAACTATACCGCCAACCTTCCATATAGCGTAGAAAGCAACGACATAGTCAATGGAGTTATCCATAACTATCGCTACTCTGTCGCCGGTAGTCACTCCAGTTGACTTAAGATAGCTTCCCGCTCGGTCGATCAATTCCTCAAGCTGCAGGTAGCTCACATTGTCTGACTTTTCAAGTAACGCTACATTATCAGGAAAGCGACTTGCAATACTTCTCAGCTGTGCAGGAAGTGTTTTATCAAAAGCTAAACTCATTGACCTAAGTTACCTGAATAAACTTAGGCAGTTTTTTTCGCGATAAACGCCATCAAGTTGTCAATCGAATCCAGATTAGACGGGATCATTTCGTTTGACTCAACTTTGATAGATAGCTCTTCATCAAGAAAGTAGATCAATTCGAGAATCCCCATGGAATCCAGAATACCTGTATCAAGGAAAGAGTCGCTATTATTGAGCTTGCTTTCGTCGTCGGTAAATAAATAGTTTTCAAGAATAAAAGTTCTTAATAATTGTTCTGTGTTAGTTGCTACTTGGCTCATTTTCTGACTTCCTTGGATAAGTAATATCTAATAAATTGTTGCTAAAACTATGCATCTATAAATTGGGAAATTAATACCTGCGTCGATAAAATCCCCACCAGAGCTTGTGACTCAGGAATTGACAATGGTTTTCCAGAGTCGGCCTTTTTCAATAAGAATTTTACTTTCTTACCATCAAACAAATCACCCTTTGCAAGAGCCTCTTCACTTATCAGAGCTCTCAGATCTTGCCCCAGAAAGTCTCCGCTCATCGCTTTCATATCTGGCGCTCGGTAAGGCTGCTTGTGTCGATGAATAATCTCTTTTGGCAAATAAGACTGCATAGCCTTTTTTAAAAGACTCTTTTCGTTTAAGCCCTTCATTTTATACTTGGGTGGAATGCGATTGGCAAATTCTATCACTCTATGGTCTAAAAACGGGAACCGCCCTTCAACCGAATTCTTAGCCAGCATTCTATCTCCTTGCGATGTCAACAAATACCCCCCCATCAAAGATTTCGACTCAATATACTGAGCTCGATTGAATGGATGCATTTGTTCAAGTCGCTTGGGTAAACTGGCAATCATCTTTTCTTTGGCATCATCTCTCAACGAACCTTTCAAGCTCTCAGAGTAGAAGTTCTTTGCTTTCGATGTCGTCGTCCATCTCGGCAAATGAGAAAATACAATATTATCTGGCTGATCAAGAGCTTCACCAAAAAACCGCTTCAAATAGGTACCCTGATCACTATCCGGTAAGGTTAGATAAGGGTAAAGCTTTTTAAGAAGCAATGGTCGGAATGCAGAATCAGGATTTTGTGCCCAAAAATGACGAACCTTAGCTTCCTTGAAGATATCGTAACCCCCAAGGACTTCATCAGCTCCTTCTCCCGTCAAAACCACTTTAAAGTTACTCTCACGCACCAACCCTGACAGAAGCCCCATCGGCACCGGTGCTGTTCTTAAAATTGGAGATTCAGTGTGGTAGATAGTTTGAGAAAAATTGTTCGCAATATCCTCATTCCTAACCAGAAGGTGACTATGATCCGCCTGTAAATGGTTAATCAGTGATGATTGGTAGGACTTTTCATCAAATTCTGCTTCTCCAAAATTCAGCGAAAAAGTTCGAAGAGGCACACCGCCATAATGGTGTATCATCGAAACCAAAACAGATGAATCCAAACCTCCCGAAAGGTAGGCTCCAACCGGAACATCTGCCCTTAAACGTATCTTTGTCGCATCAATAAGCAGGTCGTGCAGTTTATCTGCAAGCTGCTCTTCTGAATCTGTCCAGTAGCTATCGGACTCAAAAGACCAGTCCCAATATTGGTGTTTGTCAATTTTGCCGTTTTCTATCACCAGCATTTGCCCTGGCGATACTTCATAAACATTTTCGAAAATAGTCTCAGGACTAACAGGTGCCCAAAAAGTGAATATCTGATCGAGTGCCGAGCGATTTAAGGCCAGCTTTTGGGGTAATGCAGCTTTAATTGCCTTAATTTCACTTGCAAAATAGATTAATCCAGCATGCTGGGTATAGTAAAGTGGGCAAATCCCTACGCGATCTCTCACCAGAATATATCGCCGGCGAGCTCTGTCCCAGAGGCCTATGGCAAATTGGCCATTTAGCTGGTTAACAAAATCAAGTCCGTATTCTTGATAAAGATGGATAATAACTTCTGTATCTGAGGAAGTTACAAAATGATGTCCCTTTTCTTTAAGCGTGTCTCTGAGCTCGATATAGTTAAATATCTCACCGTTAAACACTAGAGAAACTTGTCCGTCAGCGCTATGCATTGGTTGTTGACCGGTAGAGAGGTCTATAATACTAAGACGTCGATGTGCCAGGCCCACAGGACCATCCTGATAAACCCCGGCTTCATCCGGACCACGGTGGTACAAACTGTCAGCCATTGCTTCCAGCAAATTCTGTTTTGAAGAAAGGCTATCTTCAAAGGCAAGAGAAACAATACCTGCTACACCGCACATATGATTACGCCCTTACACCACTAGCCTGTTTTAAAATCTGTTTGCTCATTCCCTGGCTTCTCCTGTAGCCTGAAAGGTTAACGCGTCCTGCTCTTCTGCTTGTTTTCCGGGATGGAGTTTTACATAACTCCAATAAGCCACTATTTTTAGCAAGGACGCAATACTACTGAAATCAAAGGGTAAATTCAATTAGACAATGAAGTCCGCCACCCACAAATATTGCAAATTGCAATAAGTATAAGGAATATAGGAAGTTTTTTATAACGCCGGTTTCAATACCGTAAATATTCACGGATAATTCTATCGCGATCCAATAATGTCCAGCTGCTTAACCGGTTGCCGAAACAGATGGAAAGCCAGCTCTTCCGACGCAAGTCTGCCTGAAGTATCTTCAAAATCAGGCTGTGCAATATTATAGCGTCCCAAAATGTAGTAATCCCTCGGTGTTACCGGGTTTAGCACCATATCACCGGTAAAAATATACTTATAACCAGCCTCTAACGCCAAAGATTGCAGGTGAGCATTAGTAACGCCGTGTGGAAAAGACATGCTAAGAGGCGGCTTCTGATAGGTTATCTGAGTGAGTGCCTTGGCCGAGTTCGACAAAGCGTCAGCGTCTGAAAGCACCTGAGTGAGAGGCTCATGTTCCTCACCATGTGTCCCCAGATCAAACTGAGATGCATTGATCGCTCGCAGTTGCTCGCGTGTCATCATCTGAGGTAGATCATAGTTTTTAAAGGTCATTCTTTGTGCGAAAGACCTTAATTTATCCTTAACTTGTATATCACTTGACTGCAACCGATTTATTATTTTTCGGCAATCACCTTCACTGGCAGGCAGTTCAAGACTTATATGGCTAATACGAACAATCTCATCCAGCACTTCCTGATTAAACTCTCCACTTCTCCAGGCGCTGTAAATTGCTTCCTGCCAGGATAAAATCTTCTGATCAATGGCACTGGTAGTTACAAATAACAGTGGCCTCACGGAAAATTCTTTCGCAATCTTATCGGCATATTCATAGTTATCCGCCCATCCATCATCAAAAGTAATTAAAAGTGGATTTTCTGGTAGAGGAGCTCCTTCTCCGGCATTTTCAAGGTCGGATAGGGAAATAACAGAATAGTGTTTCTTGAAAAACTTCAGACATTCTCGAAAAAACTGATCGCTAACAGTCCACTCCATGTCCGCAAATGCCCAACGAGGATCATCAACAGGAATTACTCGATGAAAGAGGACAACGGTCAACGCATTGCGCTCGCCTTTTCGAAGTAGACTACCCAATAGCCCGGAATGATAGAGACACTTTTTTATGATTTTTTTAATCAACCTTTATATTTCCTAAGTAAGTGCAATCCTCTGATTCAAGAGAGAAAATTATACTACTAAATCACGGTTTTGCGATAAATTCTGGATAATCCATATCGAAAACGCTAGTTTTGGCCTTGCTGCCAGGGTATTTTTTTCATGTTCATAATACCAAGACTATTTACTTTATTAGCGCTAAATCACTACAATTCGCCCCAATTAAGTATGGATCAGGTATTAACATGATGTCAGGAAAGACTTCTTCAAATGCAAGCAACAATAGCCTCCCTTACGGGCAGCGTCTGGTAAATCTGGATATAATCCGGTTTATAGCAGCGTTTTCTGTTCTGATTTATCATTACAAATCAAAGTTCTGTACCAGCTTGCCGGAAACCTCAGTACTATCCCAAAATGTCTATTCAATTACCAAGTTTGGATACCTGGGTGTCGATCTGTTCTTCCTGATTAGCGGCTTTGTTATTTTTGCATCAGCCAACAACCGAACCGCAATTCAGTTTCTGATTTCAAGAGCGACCAGAATACTCCCTACTTTCTGGGTGTGCCTGGTGATAACCACTTTTGTACTGCTTTCAATCGGCACAGAAGGTTCCAAAATCTCTATTTTCAGCTTTCTGGCCAACTTCTTCCTGGTGCACGAATACGTAAATCAACCTGCAGTGGATGGCGTTTACTGGACCTTAATAACTGAGCTGAAATTCTACGCCTGTGTATTTTTACTCATTCTACTTGGCGGTTTTAAATACTATCGCGCCTGGATATTGCTTTGGCTTGCCGCTACCCTTTGCTTTTTTGTGTGCGAACAGCCATCTTTTATGGGCTGGTTTATTTCCCCCTATTATTCTCCTTACTTCATTTCAGGGATCATTTTTTACCTTGCCAAAAAGGAAGGTTACACTCTGTATAACCTTTTAATTCTATCGATCAGCCTGCCTTTAGCACTGTACAACGGCTATATTACTATTGACTCCTTTGCCAAGGATGTCAGTATCGCCGACAAAGTCATTGCCGATCTATTAATCTGCCTTTTCTTCTTCATATTCTATTTAATTTCGAAGGATAAACTTCAAGTGAAGGAACGACGTTTCTGGCTGTTACTCGGCGGAATCACATATCCTTTGTACCTTCTCCATAATTTGATGGGCAAAGTCATTTACGACGAACTTCACGAGTATTTACCTTCATTTATACTACTCGCATTAATAACCCTGTGCATGGTACTGGCATCACTATTTATCCATACAAAACTGGAACGAAGAATTTCTGACAGATTAAAATCCTTTTTAATTGGTTATACTGTGAAATTACAAAAGAAAGAGGCGGTCACCTAGTGACCGCCTCTTTCTTTTCTTGAGCCGTAAACTCTGATTTACTGCTTTTCAAAAGCGCCCATATCAATACCATTTCCAGAAGGTCTGCTTGCTCCTAGTATATCGTCAGTTGGCGCGTTAGCTCCGTCAAAGGAGTTTACTCCTGCATCAATCGCAGGACTTCCCGCGCCAAGCCGATAGTTGCTACTAAAGAGCGCATCCGAGCTTGATTCAAACGAGTGACTCCCCCAGCCCTGTGATTGCCATTGAGTAAGAGACATTGTAGCTCCTTCTGAGTCACTGCTTACGCGATAGGTTCCACTCGTCGCATTATAATCAGCGGTAAACTGATTGCTATTGAGAGAGATACTGCCGCTACTGTCGATAAGAATATTGTTAAAAATTCGATGTCCACCCTCATCATCAGTCATTTTAATTGACCAGCCACCATTGTCCGCAACGGTATTATTGTAGATATCAAAATTTGCAGGCCCGGAAGCAGCATCCATAACAAAACCGCGAATACCGTGACGTCCATTCGAATAAATCAGGTTATTGCGAATAACCGAGTCGCGGACCCCATCCATATCAAAACCGTTCGCTGCATTATCATAGATAGTATTCTTCTCGAGAATAATTCCCGTATGCAGTCCATCAGTACCGCTTCCAACGGTCAGGTCACCGTTAAAATGGATACCATTCTTTGCATTCTGATAGCTGATATTGCCTCTTAAAGTTGTATTATCAGAGCCGCCATTTGCCAGGTAGATTCCGTGACTGGCCTGAGAGTAGGCGGCTTCATTCCCTTCCACCAATGAATAGGATAATTGTGACAGATAGATATTGGTAGAAGGAGAATTAAAAACTTTGTTATTTCTAACGGTTACGTCCACCATGGGATCCGTTGCAGAAGCGCCGCGCGCAGCGATTCCATAGGTTGTCCCATCTTGATTATCAACAGTAAAACCATCAACGATCACGTGGTTCGCATCTGAAATCCGAATAATTGCGTCACTCGCATCTCCGTGACGATTGAGCACAACATTGTCTTCTGCCGCCATCACCATCAGTTTGTTAGACTCATCACCACTGCGATAGAGATCAAAGCCCTCATAAGTACCAGCGAAGACCTTAACTATGTCTCCAGGGCCGGCATCATCGATCGCATCCTGAATGACTTCGTACTCCTGCATTGCACCGGAAGTATCATCTACACAAAGAACATTCGACTGGGCACAATTGGTTTCTACAACACTAAAATGAGCAACAATCTGAGCATTGCTGGTCAGGTTAAATTCACACCTGTCGGTTTGACTGCTGCCACATTGCTCATCACTCCAATGAGAAAATTCATATCCGGATTCAGCTATTGCAGTTAACTCTACTAGCGTATTTTCGACCAGGTCAACGCTGCATACGGCACCGCAATTAATATCGTTCCCGCCAACAACGGAGCCTCCAGTCTGAGGCTTGACAGAAAGCCTGAAAATACTATTGTCTGATGATGTGAACTCAGCGGTGATGAGAATATCCCTGCTCATAGAAAAGCTACAGAGGGAGTCGTTAGAACCATTACATACATCACCTTGCCATCTTACAAACTGATAGCCACTGTCAGCTATAGCCTCTAGCTCAACCCGAGTATCTGCATCGTACTCCCAGTCGCAATTACCCTGACACATATTAGAGCTATTGACTTCGATTTCTCCGTCATTGACCTCGCCAATTTCCAGTGTATATTTCTGACTTGCAGGTGGCTCGGGCTCATCTCCACCACCGGAGCTGGCACAAGCAATCAAGTTTGCCAGAAAAAGTGCCTGTAATGTTAACCTGAATAGTACTTTCATATCGAAATTGGATTCTTTATCTTGTTTCATTTAAGTGACCATTTGACCGCATATTATGCGCTTTGTATCGGTAAAACTTGGCAAACTTAATGCCCTTTGTGGCATTTTGCGAAACAATTCACACTGGTTGGTCTAGAGATATACAAAATGGGATATTTCAGAGAAAACGTCAGCCGGAAGAGCGGAAAAAAAGGCTGGTGAAAATTAGGTTTTCAGCCCTTCCGTTGAGGTGAGTTTAGAATACTTTTCTGGAGCCAAAAAACTCCCAGATATATTGCGACAAGGAAGGCTTCTCGCCCTGGCAAAATCCTCGCTCAACCTTAGCGTCAAAGCACATCTCAGCTACGATTCTAGCTTCATTTGTCCATGGCCAAAGCGATTCATCAGTTAGTTCATTGTACCCCTCATCACCAAAAAAACTTCCTGATCGACCATAGCGTTGAACGACTCTGGCCCCTACGTTGTTTTGTGCAAGCCAGTTATTGATATTCGAGCCATTTTCGACGTCTACCGGGTACTGAATAAACCCATTCCTGATCGGACTGGCGGGCAAGACTTTACATTCGCCATCACAATCAGAAACATCAAAAGGCTTTTCAGTTGCTTTAGGGTCAAAGCTTGCTGAATTACTGACTTCGGAGCCTCTCGCATTATAGCCAGTCCTGGTAGCTCCAATCGTCAAGCTGTTACGGATAATGACACTGTCCTGCTCCGGGCTAACACGGATAGCACTTACATTGGGTTTTGCCTGTGATAGAAATATGGAAGCATTTTCAATAATACTTGGTGGTCGGTCTGCATCATCATAGTTATAAGGTTTATTTCCAATATTAATACCACCTAGTGTATTACCCAGAGAAACAAAGTGCTTGATGGTCCAGACAGGCTCTTCTCCCTCGGTCACATTGTCTGCTTCAAAATGAAGACTAAAATCTTGTGAGTTTACAGACATCGAACCAAGCCACTCATTTCTTCCTAAATAGTAGTGGCTCCCATCAATAGGCTTACCAGATTGGTTGCTAGCTTTTACTCTCTCCCGCGTCGTATGTTGAGCGGTAGCAAAGTCGCCATACGGCTTGTCTGCTCTAAGCAGTCTGTCGACAACCATCATATTTTGCACCGAGACATCGTGAGAGTCGTAAACAGTAAATCCAATACTTGGATCTGCCTTAGGAGCACTTTCACAACCAGCTTTATCACAACCTTCCCCGCGTACAACGACCCTTCGCCATACGTTGTAGTGGGCACGATAGTTCATTGCTATTGCACGACGATTCGCCGCCCAAACCCACACGTCTTCAATTAAATTATGCGTATTTCCCTGATGATGATCGCCAGTTCCAACGTATAACCCTCCGTAGATCCCGCTGTTTTTAATAGCAACATATTGGGTATTGTACAGAGCAGAGCCTCCCTCAACCTTTAAGCCGTCTATCTCTATAAAACGCGCCTTTTCTCTCTTTCGACCGAGAAATAGTGGTTGTGTATTTCCTTCACCAGTCAGTTTAACGGTTCCTGGCTTAAGGGCACTAAGCCGGGTCGGAAAATCACGTCCTCTCCCCGATGGAATGCCTGCAGAATAAGGAAGCGCTTTGCCATGGTAATCTACAGAACGAAGAATTCCGGTACCTTTAGCTATCGAGTAATCTCCTGGCATCAGGAAAAGTGTGTCACCGGCCTCAAAGTCACTATGGTTAAAAGCATATGAAAAAGACTTCCATGGCTTACTCTGACTGCGCCCGTCATTACTGTCATCCCCTTCCGGCGAAATATAATAGACTTCCGGAACAAATGGTTTAGCATTTTCTTTTTTTGAAGACTCAGATTTTATCGTTTCCGTCTGGTCATCATTCGGCGAATTAGTACAACCCGAAAGTCCCAGTAACAGCAACAAAGCCCAGAACTTTAGAAGTGATAAAGGTAAATATTTCACAACAACTCCATTTATCGCAGTTTTCGGGCGGAAGTATACAAAAGCAACGGTTAGAGTTAAAGCACAAAAAGAAAAGGCCCGGTTTATATAAAACCGGGCCCTTAATAAGCCAAGGGTATTGGGTATCTTGGCTTAATCAGTACAAATTGGTTGGCATGGGGTTTCCTAAAGATTCCCAAATATATGAAGTTAAGGTTACCTGACTACTTGAACCTAGCTGACTGCCAGTAGAACAAAAACCTCGGGTAATATTCATATCTTCACACATTTCCTTTTTAATGCGATCTTCATTTGGCCATGGCCACAAAGCTTGATCTGAAAGCATGTTATATCCAGCTTCGCCGTGTATTGTCCCACTGATACCGTATTGATACATAACAGTGGCGCCAACAGACTCACCGCTGATGGCATTATCTACCGCTGAACCCGCTTCAACTCTTGTTGGGTAGATTAAAGAACCATTATTTAAAGGATTAGAGTTTAGTGAAACACACTGTCCAATACAGTTGGCAACATCAAAGTCACCTTCGCTTGCTTGAGGATTATAAGCAACAGAATCTTCGGCTGTTGAAGCCAACATATTAAATCCGGTTCGGGTTGCGCCAATTGCTAATGTATTTCTTGCAGTTACATTATGCTGACCAGAACTTACTCGAATGCCACTGCGATTTTCAGCTGGATTTTCAAGGACAATAGTCGAATTTTCTATAACCGATGGAGGACTTCCCGCACTGCCATAGTTATAGGGTTGATTGCCAATATTAATACCACCGTCAGGATTACCCACTGCAACAAAATTCTTAATAGTCCAGATAGGGTCACCACCGCCTATCACATTATCGGCTTCAAAATGCATCGCCGCATCTTGTGAGTTAATTGACATAGTACCCAGCCATTCATTTCTACCCAGATGATATTGACTGTCAGCAGTATGTTGAGCCGTGGCAAAGTCACCATAAGGAGAGTCGTTACGAATCAAACGATCAACTACGATAACATTTTGCACTGATACATCATGGGAGTCATAGACGGTAAATCCAATACTGGGATCTGCTTTTGGTGCGCTTTCACAACCAGCTTCATCACAACCATCACTACGCAATATTACACGTCGCCACACATTGTAGTGTGCTTTATAGTTCATTGCGCTTGCACGCCAGTTGTTGGTCCATACCCACACATCTTCAATCAAGTTATGTGTATTTCCATTGTCATGGTCATTAGTACCAATTGTTAATGGACCATGAAAACCGGAATTACGGAACACAACATATTGAGAGTTAAACATGGTACCACCGCCTTCAAAGCGCATACCAGAGACTTCAATGTAACGATCTTTGCGAGATGAACGACCTATGAAGATGGGTCGAACCCCTTCAGGTCCCGCAACAATGACTCTGCCAGGGTTAGCCGCGCGAACTATCGTTGGATAATCCCGATTAATTCCGGAAGGTATTGAGCCTGAATAGTCCAGAGGGTTTCCATGATCATCCACTTCACGAAGAATGCCAGTGCCATTTGCAATTGAGTAGGTGCCATCGAGCAAAATCAACTCATCGCCACCTTCCATCCCACCACCGGCAGTATCAAAAGCACGCTCAAACGTGCGCCATGGGGTTGAAGCACTGGTGCCATCATTGTTATCACTACCTTCAGGTGAAAGGTAGTAAACATCCAGCCCAAGCTCGGTTACAACCACTGTTACACTTGCCTGAGCAGAAGAATTAATTCCATCAGAACAGGAAACAGTAAAAACTTCAGTTCCTACCTCATCAGTAAGATAAGTAACCACGTTTTCCTGACTGGTGCGAGTGACATTGCTGGTACCACTGATAGTGTAGGTCAGTTCATCCCCATCATTATCAGTCAGCGGCCCCAAAGTTAACTCTATTGTAATACCTGCTTTGGAGCTAAAAGTCATATCTTCCAATATAGCCGCGCCGTTACCATCTTCTACTTCAATATTAAAAGCATTCAGCTCATCAGAATCCTGGCCGTCGGTAACCGAAACAACAATGTTGCCGTAATCGCCTATACTGCTTTGTCCTGTACTCCCATACAGGCGGCCAGTAGACGAGTCAAAACTGGCCCAGTCAGGCTTATTTTGAATACTGAACGAAAGGCTATCTCCATCTTCATCACTTGCCGAAGGAGTGTAGTCATAAAACTCGCCAGCCACAGCAGAAGAAGGATATTTACCGCTGATAACTGGTGCTTTATTTTGAGATGATTCGCTTGATTTCTGCTCAACATCTTCGCTTCCACTACAAGCGATAAGAGACGACAAAGCAGCAGCGATTGTGATTTGCTGAAGAAAACCCAATTTATTTGTGCTTACTTTTGAAGAAAACATAATTTTACCCAATACCTTAGCTTTCAAAGATGACCTTCGTCACCGAGTGCTAGTTATATCGGGGATTTCGGGATTTCTTAACCAAACATGATTGAAACTTTGAACCAGCTCACACTATTTATCTCCACTTTTATATAAAGCCTTAAACTTTATTAAATGCGAGTTATTTCAACGCGTTATATCTCTTTTTGAGAATCAGGATTAATTCAATATCTTTTATATAAATAACACTTTTTATTTGTTTTAATAATAAAGAGAGACGAACACCCTGATTAGCGCAACCCAACCAAGTGTGATCATAAATATCATCCAGAAATCTTTTTTAGTAAATTTTAGTTTCTCACCATTTGTCCTGGCAACAACACCTGCCAGACCGAGTAAAAAGAACTGGGTTTCATACTCCAGCGTGACAAACATTGAACTTATTAAATAACCAACCAAAGCCAGCGAAACCGAGCGGGCAATTGACTGCTCCTGACTATTATCGGAATGAACTACGAAAAAGTAGATATTCCGAAAAGCCCAGAAATAAGCCGCTATCCACAAAAACAGTCCTGGAAACCCGAGCTCCCCCATATTTTCAATTGCAGAGTTATGCGCAATCAGGCTTCCTGTGTAATCCGCATAATTCCCCCTTCCTATACCAAATAGCGGATTTTGACTTATCATTTCAATACCCTGCATCCACATGTCAACCCGATGCTGGGCTGAGTTATTATCATCTTTAACCTGGGTCAGATGGCTTGGAGCAAGTATCAGCGCCGCAAAACATAATCCTCCTACCGCAAAAATTTTGCCAATAGAAAGGTTGAGCCGCTCTATATTGCGAAACAAGAGGTACATACCGACAATTCCCATAGTCGCCAGAAATCCTCCGCGAGAGCCTGTGTACCAGATAGCCAGAAGCAATGGCGCTAATGCAGCAATGGAGAGAATTTTCTTGAAAGCGCCATAATGCTTGTCAAGGAACTGCAAAATAAAAGGGAGACCTAAAGTATAAAGTACGCAGAATACTCCCGGCCCATCAAAAATATTAATCCAGCGCGTTCGACCGGTTCCTCCAGCCTCAAGCACACTTCGATCTACCCAGCCAAGCGTTTGACCAGCCCAGCCCAGCCCATCGGGCGAGAGTTTATGCTGGATCCCCTCGACAACGATTACCATTACCAGGAGGGCAAGACGATAAGCAGCTTTCTGTATTCCCTCCATATCGGCAACGCTCGCAACAACCAATTTATAGAGGATGAACCATTTGATATAATTCACAATTCTTGTTGTAGTTAATGCGTTGGTATCATTGGCAAAAGACGCCAAAATTATCCAGAAAATATAGGCGAGTAGAATAGTATCCAGTACATCCCACTGGGTAAAATTCTTCATCTTCCCTGTTGCCATCAAGACAATAAACCAGAGAGGATAAACAATCAGATCTGTACGTAAACCAATAAAAGGTTCGATCCACAGTTGCGGAGCGATAAGTAAAGTTATCAGGTAAAGAAATATCATTGACTTAAACTGGCAGACTCTTTTTAAAATGCCTTTTCATCAAAAGGCTTCATCCATGAAAACCACCAATTGCTGTGAGCAGATTGGTAGATCAGCAAATATTTGTTATATCAGCTCTTAATTTCCCTATTCTAATACATGAAGACCATCGATGCATTGGCTGAACTAGCAGATTGTACACATCTCAACTAGTAATCACCATGTGGAAAGGAAATTTTTGGCAAAATATTCTCAGTAGCTGAGATTATGAGATTAATTCGCGGTATAATCCGCGCAAACGGATACCAAAGATAAGAACCATGA
This sequence comes from Aliikangiella sp. G2MR2-5, assembly GCF_015687155.1. Classification (GTDB taxonomy): domain Bacteria; phylum Pseudomonadota; class Gammaproteobacteria; order Enterobacterales; family Kangiellaceae; genus Aliikangiella. Next base: position 382,614 of record NZ_JADPQF010000002.1, read on the forward strand.
ACTTTTACCAGGATGTTTTTTTCAGAAGCCTTGACAGACTAAGAGGCAGAAAGACCATTGAACGACTCCACTTCTTGAGAAAATCGCAAAACTGGAGTCGAGAACAAATTGACCAGTGGCAACTGGAAAAGCTCAATGAGTTACTGACTCAGGCTAAAAGCCACTCCCCTTTCCATAGCGACAGGTTGAGAAATATTGAACTCCCGCTTAAGTCGCTCAAGCAACTCGAAAACCTCCCTATCTTAACCAAGAGCGATATTCGTAAGAATCAGGCTTCAATTAAGAGTGACAATATCGAGCCCTCTCGCTTTGTAGAAAGTCGTACAGGAGGTTCCACCGGTGAGCCAATGTTTTACTTTTGGGATAAGCGCGGAATGGACTGGAATCGTGGAACTGTTTACCGAAGCGCCGAGTGGGCCGATACCAAACTTGGTGAAAAGACGGTGCAAATGTCTGGCTCTCACTTTGACTATACACAGTCGCAGTCACTCCAGAACAAAATTGTCTACTTTTTGCAGCGATATAAAGATTACCCCGTTTCTTATTTAACCGACGAAATACTGGAAAGCTATTATCAAGACCTGCTTAAGTTCAAGCCCACCAGTATTTGGGGGTATGCCAGTGGGGTCAATGTGTTCGCAGAATATATAGAGAAGAATCATCCTGATACTAATTTTGACTTTCTCAAGGCAATAATGACCAGTTCTGAAATGCTCTGGCCAAAACAGCGCGAAACAATCAATCGCGTATTCGGTGGCGAAAAAGTATTTGATCAGTACGGTAGTCGGGAATTTTACATGGGTGCAGAGTGTAAAGCTCACAATGGTTATCACCTGCATTCCGAAGTCATTCTTTTGGAAGTAGTCGATGATGACGGCAAGCAATGTAAGCCTGGAGAGCTGGGCAGAATTTTAATTACCGACTTATCTAACCATGCCTTTCCGTTTATTCGCTACGAGATTGGTGATCTGGGTATTTTGGAAGAGCCTACCCAGTGTAAATGCGGTATGCACTTACCCAGGTTGAAATCGGTTCAGGGGCGAATAGCGGATATGATTGTATTGGAAGATCGAGTGTTAACACCACCGAACTTCACCATCTTGATGAGTGACATTCGAGGACTGAAAAGCTTCCAACTGCAACAGCACAAAATCGATGAAATTGAAGTCCATTTAGTAAAGGATACTACCTTTACCGATGAAGTAGCCGACTACATTCACTCTTCAATCAAGAAAATGGTTAATGACAAGACAGAGGTCAGCTTGAAGTATGTTGATGACATTGCTGTACCGGAATCTGGGAAGCGCCGATTTATTATTTCGACGGTCAATCAGCACTAAGAGGACAAATAGTTCAGCTTAACTCCTGATAAACCTTTAGCCACTGGCGCTTGATCTTTTCCCAGGCAAGGTCATCGACATAAGCCTTCGCCTGCAAGCTTATCTTATTGGCAAGTTCAGGCTGCTCCAGGAGCTTCTTCATATGTTCAGCCAGAGCAACGTCATCATTGGAATCGGCTAACAAGCCGGTTTCACCGTCGCTTAAAATATAAGGAATCCCACCAACGCTTGTGGACACCACCATAACCCCACTAGCATATGCTTCAAGAATAGAGCCAGGCATATTATCAATGACAGGCGTGTTGATCAGAATATCCGACTTTTCAAAATATGAGGCGACTTCCTCATTAGGTACATTTCCGACTAACTCAACATGGTTTAATTTGAGAGACTTGATCTGCGACTCGATAGCTCCTCGTTCCGGACCATCACCAAGAATATACATTTTCGCATCAGGAAAAAACTTTTGCAGGTGAGAAAAAGCTTTTACCGCACAGGCAATATTATAGACAGGAGTTAAGTTTCGTACCGAAAGGACTATCGGCTTTACCTGCTCGCGCAAGCGATAGCTAAACCGCTCAACATTGGCAAAATTTGGAATAATGTTGCTTTCATGCCCAAATTTTCGGAAAGTAGCTTGCAAATAACCTGATGGAACAATAAATGCCGAAGAACGTTTTACTGCATAGGTTAAAACCCCTCGATTATCGGCAAAAAAATCCCCTGCGCCACCGCCATGATAATGCATAATAATTTTTTTACCTGCAAGTCTGGCGATAAACATTGGAATCAAGGTGAATAAGTAGAAATTCAATCCCGATGAACTAAAGATATGAATGATTCGACAACTCAGTATTTTTCTACAATCCAGAATAAACGCTAGTAACTTGAGTAATCCTTTAAGGCCTCGAATTTTTTCGAGTAGCGCAGGCAATTTTCTGTTTGTTACTATTGGCACGATATCAATGTCAGCGGAGAGCATACGGGTTAAATGCTCATTGGCTAACACTGTCATACCTGCATTAGGTGGCGGATATTCAGAAACAAGGCCAACTTTACCAATAGTTTTTTGCATTCTAATTTAAGCCCTGCTTTATTGACTCTCTAAACTGCAAAGAGAAACCTCTGCTTGTCGGTACTCTTTTATTAGTTTCGGCATTATTTTCGCGTTTAGATCATAGTCGTCATGAAATAAAAGGATATCTCCTTTCATCACCATATTCGGTGATACATTGTTCATAACTTCTTCTTCAGCATCATAGGAATCTCTGCTATCAAGAGACCACATGACAACTTTTAATCCATATCGAACAGCCATAAAGAGACCAGTTAAAGTCAACTCTCCATAGGGAGGACGATAATACTTAATTCGATAACCAAACTGTTTTTCGAAGCGTCTGATATACGCAAAATCAGCGGCAACTTCTTGGCGCGACATTTTTCTTAAACTCTTGTGAGAGAATGAATGGTAACCAATATCGTGTCCTAGCTGAATGACTTCTTTAACAATTTCAGGATGCTTTTCAATTTGGTCGCCGACCCAGAAAAAAGAAGCTCTGACACCAGCGTCAGACAAGGCATTAGCTATTTTTAAGGTGTTCACGGGATGAGGACCATCGTCAAAAGTTAAATAGACACCACTTTTCTTTCCCTTTCGGATCAGAAAGGGAGACATTAAGAAATATATCAAGTTAATAATGAGCGATTTCAACTGGGTAAACCTGATGTCAATGATTGATAAAGGGGTTGACTATATCTTTAGCATTACTCTCCCAAGTATGCTCCTGCATTAGTTTACTGTAGGCACTCTCAGCGATAGCTTTACGTTTTTCGCTATCATCTAACAAAAGACTAATACAGTCCTTCATCCCGTTCATGTCCAATACATCGAAAATCAATCCGGTTTCGTCATGTGTCAGCACGTCAGTAATCGGCATCAACCTGGGGGCAACCACAGGGATTTTTAGCCCCATAAACTCGAACATAACAACAGGAGAGCCGAATTCGTTTGAATGGGTTATAACAGCGATATCAAGTAACGATATATATTTCTGGACTTCAGCTCTGGGTACAGCACCTGTCAAAATAATTTTATCTTCCAATCCAAGCGTTTTAGCTCGCTCTCTTACATCTTCTAGAACGGCACCGTCACCTATCAGCAATACAACTAAATCAGAATAACGCTTTTCTAAATCAGCAAAGGCTTCCACTAGCAGGTCGAGCCTATCCCAATCATCAAACCAGCCAGCAAATCCAATAACAGTTTTATTGTTGAGCCCATATTTTTCAACCAGTTCGCCAGGCTCTTTACTGCCTTTAAATTTTTCTGGCTCTATTGCATTGGGAGTGACTAAAACATTCTCTGCGGTAACCCCCTGCTTCACAATCATATTTTTCAGGTAAGAAGAAACCGTGTGTATCGAGTGACAGCGTTTAAACAGGAAACGTTCAAATTTATCACAAAGTCGCTTAAACGTTTGTTTACGGGCACGGTCTTTGATACCGCTGACTTCATTGGCTTCAAGAATTAACGGAATACCGTATTTTTTGGCTTTAATTGCACCGGCCACCATGAAAAACGCATAGCGCTCATAAATGAGATCATAGTTACCGGACTTGAGTTCTTTTTCCAGCGCCTTCATTGCGACAAGATTGTATCCTATCTCCGCAAACTCAAACAAAAAGTTAGGCAAATTTTTACTAACAAATTTCCAAAGGGATTTTACGCCTGATGTTTTAACTTCTGACTTATCTACCGGCGCATTGCCTGCCTCAGCCATAGGATCAACGCCAGCAGGCGACACAATAGTCACTGAATGCCCCATCGCTTCAAGCGCTTTAACAATGCTGGTAATGTGTACTCCCTCAGCACCTCGTCCTTGAGTTCTGTGATGATACAAAATATTCAGTTTATTCTTATTATCCGACATTTTCTAATTGCTTTCCTTCGTAAAGCTTTTGGTATTGCTTAACCACATTTAACTGATAGAAATGAGATCTGAAATAGTCAAAACCTCTTCTACCCATCTCTTCTCTCAAACGATTGTCAGCGACCAGAGACTCCAATGCCAAAGAATACAGTTCAACATCAGGCTCGACTACTAGTCCGGTCATACCGTTGTCAACAGTCTCAGGTATACCACCAACCTTTGTCGCGATTACCGGCAACCCAAGACTCATAGCTTCCAGAATAGCTATAGAAATTCCTTCGTAATCAGAAGATACAGCAAAAATATCCATACTATTCAGAATTTCACCTACTTTATCACTAAAACCATAAAAAGTGACTTTTTTCGAGATGCCGAGAGACTCGGTCAAAGACTCCAGAGCTTCTCGCTCAGGCCCTTCCCCGACTAACGTCAAATGAGCTTTTTCCAGAGAAGGAATTTTCGAAAATGCGGTGATGAGCAAAGGGTAGTTTTTAATCGAGGCTAACCTGCCAACAGCAACAACGTTAACTAAACCGTTAGGATGTTCCGTTGGGCTCGATTCCAGACCATGAATGCCGTTATGAATTCGTACAACTTTTTTCGGTTCCAAACGAATATCGGAAAAAATATATTCCTTAATCGAGTCAGAAACAGTCACATGCCAGTCAACTTGACGTGAGAGTTGTCTTTCCAGAAAGTGTCTAACCGATTTCTTAAAGCTGGATAAAAGAGACCTTGAGTAATCTATATATGGGCCATGAACAGTATGAATCACTGAGTCAATTTTAGCTCCTTGTTTTCTGGCTAACTTTATCGCTCTGGTCGCTTCCAGATAAACACTCCAGTTATGGATATGTACTATATTAATGCCCTGTTCAATAATAAGCTTTGCTAATTTGCCGACAATCTCTGGATCGTTACCTTCTTTGCCCTCAAGACAGATCAAAGATATATCTTTTTTCGCTTCTTTTACCAGCTCTCCTGCTCTCTTGGTCATACAGATAAACTGATGGTAATCAGAAGACATATCGTTAGCAAGCTGGAGCAGAACTTTTTCAGCACCACCGAACTCCAATGACTCTATGACATGCAATACTGATTTCATTATTATTTTTCTACCAATGATTTTACTTTTTCATACATTTCCCAGGCACTTACATAGTGAAGTGTATATTCGGGTTTATTTTTGAAACTTTTATCAAGGGCCGACCACAAATCAAAAAATCCATTTCGTTCAAAAAACATCTGGCTATTTTTAGGTTGTAATCCATGCGTATGGAGCTTGATAAAAACATGTTCTTCAGCTCCCTCAACGCATATGTTAGCAGCCTCCCAAAGCTTTACACGACTCAAACCAGGCGGAGCATCGCCTGAAAGTTCGCTGCTTTCAATCTTCGGGATAACTCCAAATTTTCGATTTTTCCAATTCAGCATCAATGGCCCCTGGATCATCAGTAATTTATCCTGATACCATTTTCCTACTTTTGCTCTCTCTCCGGTATCATGTGATTTACAGTGTCCCTTTTCCTCGGCCCAATAAATTTGATTGATCGTTTTAGTTTGAGTATCACTCGGCGCAGAAGGCATAGTCATATCATAAACACATCCAGTCTTCTGCAATACTTCAATTTCATTATTTACACCACACCAACGACCATCAGGGCGTGAATTGTCAAGAGCCCAGTTACCGTGAATGAAACCGTATATAAGCTCACCCTTTTCGTTTCTTCGCAATAGATTGTGCTTTTCGTTAAGTAACTGCTTAAAGCCGTTGAGTGTTTTCTCTAAGTTTTCGGCGGTGTCGTTGTCGTGGTGGAGGTGGATGTCAACATCACCAAAACCATCTTCACAAATCTTTTGAATCTGCTGTAAAACATACTCGTCGTACTCTTCTTCAGGATAAAAGTACGAATGCTGTGGAGGGCGTCCGTTAGAATCACTGAATTGACTGGCTACTTTTCGATATTGTTCGACCCAGTTATCTACTAGTCCGCGAGCAACTTCCTGAGTCACATTATTAAAGTAGGGTTCATAGTGATCTGCGAGACACACATAGATGTGTTTGTGCCTTGCATTTGACTGCCTCAACTTTCTAGTTCGAATATAGGAAGCAATCCATATATCCATATGGCGAGACTTCAAAATCCCCCAAAGACCAAATAGTCCTATTAATCCACCGACTAAAATCAGCATCAACCAAAACATCATCAACGCTCCGCTTTTTTCCACTGTACTTTGGAAGAGTCATTTAAATAGCGCAAGAATCCAATAAATAGTGCATAGTTCATAATGGTAAAGTACATCGGAATATAAATGTAGGACGGCAGTTTTTCTTTGCCCCGGTTCTTCCAGCCATAAAGTGACAGACTATAAAATGCTACTTGTCCTAGCAATAACAGAAAAATAAACTTATTCTGCCAAAGCATAAGACTGGTAATAAAAATCAATATAAGAAAATGTGGTGCTAACCATCTGAGCACTTTGTGAGAGATAAAGTTAAAAGCAAAAAGCGTTTTAGGTGGAAACAAAAAATCCTTTTCATGTGCAATCGTCTGATAGCCACCAAATGTCATTCGAACCTTAACATTAATATCATCCTTAATATCAATAGAGGCTTGTTCATAAGACTTTGCATTCTCTTCATAAAGAACACGATAACCAGCTTTTACCAGGTCAAAAGTAATAGCAGCATCATCATTAACTTTGTGGCTATCTATCGGATTAAAACATTTTGTTCTAACTGCAAGAATTTCGCCTTCTGCAGCAGTGATTGAACCTAATTTACTTTCTGCCTTTTTAATTTGCGACTCATACTTCCAATAGAGACCATCACCTTCTGCAGACTCACGCTCATTATTTTCATAGATATGTTTTGCTCCTGTTACAGCACCTATTTCTTCATCTTCAAAATGTCGAATCAACTGCTTAACGGAGTCTTTACTAAAGTCATTATTTGCATCAGAAAAAACCAGCACTTCCCCTTGAGCCTGCTCTACCGCACGATTAAGAGCTGCAGACTTTCCTCCCCGTTTTGGATCGTGCATCCCAATGACACCGTTACCAAAATTTTCGACAATTTCAGAAGTCGAATCAGATGAGCCGTCAGAAACAACAATAACCTCAAATAATTCGGATGGATAGTCAATTTCCAGAGTATTTTTCAACTTTTGCTCAATAACTTTTTCTTCATTATATGCTGCAATAATAAAAGATACTTTAGGAAAATAATCTAACTCTTCCGCGGACTTAATTCTTCCTTCATGAGGGTCTTGTTTTTGATCACTTATTAGCTTTATTAAAAGCGGATAGACGAAATAGTTGTATAAAAACAAACATGAAGAAGAAATAAAAACGAGATATAAAGCCAACTTAATCATTATTCACCTGACATGTTAATGCGGTTAATTTTTGCTCTACGAGAGATAATAAATGTTTAAACTCATTTCTTTCAAACTCAGAACTATTATCAATCTGAAAACGAACTGCGAAATGATGTACAAAAAATATAATTAGTATCCAGCTAAGCTGTGCTCGATTCAAACCAAATGCTTGTAGATAGTCGTCGAGCATTATTTTCTCCTGTTGACTAAAGTCCTCATTGACAAATAATGAGTAGATTTCGACAAACCGGGCCTGCCCTCCCATTTGTCTGTTGTACAGAAGTAGATAAATTAAATCCAGTAAAGGGAAACCAGTTAGGTCGCTAAGCTCAAAATCGATTATGCCAACAACTTCAAGCTCTGTATTTATAATGAAGTTTTCCAACTTCATATCACCATGCATATAAACACTGGGCATACCTTTAACAAATCGCTCAATATTAAGATCGCGTTTAAGTTGACTAATTTGCTGATCGAACCCAGGATTACGTCGACTAAGCTCATTGAAGAGGTAATCAAGCTTGTCTACAAAAACTTGTTGCTTACACTCTCGTAATCCGGCTCGATTAAATAACTTTAAATTGTCAAAACAATGACTGGTTACTGTTTCAAGGCCAGGCATTTTAATGTCGACGGTCATACCAATACTTTGCTTCATAAAATAGCAGTTAAATCCACAAACAATATACTTTTCAATATGCCCCGGGATTAACCGACTAAGGGAAGACTCTTTAACTAAAGTTTTTACAGCACTAAACTCATTGTCTCTTTGTTGAACAGCTGCCTCACTCAATGCGACAACGAGAACATGCGCGTTATCTTTTTCTAGACGGTCTTTGTATGTAAATACAATCTTTCCATTTTTATAAAGTGCACCCGAACAGTAGCAAGTATCATTAAATCCGAGTTGAGTCTTTTCCAGAAGCGTTCTTTTTACTTCATCAAGCAAATCTAAATCATTTTTTGAAGCTAGCGAAATTAGAATTTTTTTATTGTGTAAAAATCTATAGAAAAGAGAGTTCCTTAGAAAGATCTTGAGTCTCTCTTTCAAAAGAAAGATATTTTTGTTTGATGAGTAATCACCTGGAAGAAATGAATCGTGGACAATTCCGTCATAAGCTACAGATGGATAACACTTTACGTATCGCTCTCTGATTGAAAGTAAAGCTTCATCACTTTCTTTTTTGAATAGTGCTCTCAACCAATTTAGTGGCATTCTCTTCAACTTGGATATAGATAAAGAGTTCTCTTTCAGTAGTATTACTTTCGCATCTCCGCTAAGAAGTTTATTAAATGCCTCTGTGTTACTCTCAAAAAGATTCGAATCGCTAACTATGATCACGGAAAATGCTTGTTCAATGATATTATTGTGCGCAGAAGATAAACATTCAATGCAAACAAGATTTTTCGCCAGCTCACCTAAAAAGGATTTAACTTTTTTAGGAAACACTCCTAATAAAAGGACTTCATTTTGAAGTCCTTTTCCCGCCAACAACCACCAGGGTAGAGGAGAATATTTTGAGCTGAAACCAGTTTCCAAGAATATGTCCTGATATCTATCTAATGTAGGATTTTATGAATAGATACGCAATATTGAGATGAAACTTATGCCGAAAAGCTTCAATCAAGCGTTCTCTGGCAGCTTTGTTGCGTCCCATCCAGAGTAATGACTTGGCATATTCATAATTAATATTGCTAAGTGCACTTTCCACATCAAACCCTGCATCTAAACAAGCTTTTTTGTTCGTCTCTACAAACCGTGTGACCACTTTTATGTTATCTTCATAGCTTGTATCATCTGAGCTAAGGCTTCCTTCAGTAACATAAATTTTAACAAGCTTGTTGTGCAGGTAACCAACTTTGAAGTGAAGAGCGACTCGCATAAAGAAATCCAGATCTTCTGCTGTTTTGAGTTCTTCGTCAAAAAGACCAACTTTACCAATCACTTCCTTTTTAACAATAACCGTGGGCAAACCAAAATAAGGATCTTCTAAAACTTCCTTTAATCCAAAGACTGCATCACCTGTATGAGGAATGACCTCGTACTTTCTACCTTCTTTGCCGTTTTCATTAATGATAACACCATTGGTAAATGAGAGTCCGAGCTCTGGATTTTTTTCAAGCAACTCAACTTGCTGTCGTAATTTATCACGCTCCCAGAAATCATCAGAATCAATAAAGGCCAGGTAATCACCCTTAGCCATTTTTATTCCAACGTTTCTCGCTTTTGAAGCACCATCACATTTTTCAAAGTGATAAGAAACTTTTCCTTGCCATTGTTTGACAATTTCCGCAGTATTGTCAGTTGAGCCATCATCAATGATAATAACTTCAATATTTTGATACGTTTGATTTAATACAGACTCAACGGCTCTCTCGATACAAAAAGCACGATTTTGTGTCGGTAATACTACACTAACTAATTTTGCTTGTTCCATTTTAGTGCTCACTAAATATCCTTGGTAGGCACAACAACGCCTTGAATTGACTAAAGTCGACATAATACTCGACATGCAAGCGACGTAGTGCGAACCTGTCTACAATAGGTAGTTTGTTCACGCCACTCAGGTAGGAAAACCCTACTTTATAGCCTGCCTTCTCAGTTTCAGCCAAGACTTCCTTATTATATGCATCCTCATTCCCATCTGGATATGAGATGCTCGATGCTTCAGTCGTTAATTTATCTTCAATATCTTTTTTAGATTGACCGAGTTCAAATCTCAACGCTTGCGAGTTTAATCTCGCCAAAATAGGATGAGATACAGTATGCGATCCAAATGAAATAACATCTTCATTCATTTCAACTACCTGTTCCCAGGTCATCATTTGGCTCTTTAATCTGTCAGATATCTTACTTTCATATTTTTCACTTAGTTGAAGCATTACTGCTTCTCTCTCTGGATTAGATAATCGCTTCATTTCTCTCAGCAATAGCGCAGCAACCTTTCTTCGTGACATTTCGTCTACAGGAATTTCATATTCCCTGGAAAACTTTTTTATTTGCCATCGCTCACCGCATGCAGCGTTGATTATTCTAACAAATTTATCAAACCAGATAATGTCTTTTGTACCTAAATATCCGGTACTAATGAATATGGTTGCCGGGACCTGATGCTTCTTTAGTATTGGAAACGCATTATAATAATTATCATCAAACCCATCATCAAAAGTAATAAGCAGCGGTCTTTCTGGAAGACTTTCTCCTTGTTCGAGAGATGCAACCAGTTGCTCCATGCTTATCGGATTAAAATGACGTTTTACATATTTAACTTGCTTCTCAAACTCATCAGTGCTCGCACTGACAAGCTCATAGTCAAATAGGTAATCTTTTTGTCTGTCATCGACAACTCGATGGTATGCCAAAACTGTCAAACAATCTTTTCCAGCAGAAGATACAAGAGGAAAAAGCTTTCCAGGAAGACAAAAGCTAAGCACCTTTGCAAGCAACGCTTTTTTCCTCATAAATTATCTCCTAATAAAATAAATATACTTCAACCCAAATTCAGGCTTTAACTGTTCTTCTTAAAATTTTGTTATTGAGTAAGTTGGCGACATATTGTTTTTCTTCGCGGCTAAAAAACCAGCGAGTCTTAAACATGATTATAAGAAATATCACTGCTAGCAATGCTTTAAAAGGAATCGATAAGTATAACTCCTCCGCCTGATAAGCTAATGATCCCAGATATACTGCTACCGCCCAGAGTAAACATCCAAGCAAACGCTTGAAATCATATTTAACCTTGAAGAACTGCTGAGATTTTCTGTGCATCAAAGTAAGTTGAATCATGTCGGTTAAGATGAGCGTCGCACAAGCGCCATAAATTCCAATAACCGGAATAAGCATTAAGTTGCCCGCAAGGCTCACACACGCAGATACGACACCAAAGTAAAAAAAGTATTTTGTTTTCTTTGCATAAAGAATTCCGGTTTGAACTGGATAGTTCATAATCTTGATAAGCGAAGAAAACATGATGATAGGAACAATGCTGGCAGCAGGCCAGTAGGCCGCATCAGACATAATGATAAGCAGGTCTTTTATGAACAGGCTTACACAAAGGGCGAAGAATGCGGTTCCATACATGAGGTACTTAACAATATTTGCTTGAATTTCAGGGGCATTTTCATTTTTCATTATTGAAAACCGAAATGAACCATAAGAACGACTAAAAGGTTCTCCGATTAGCTGCTCAACAATTTGACTAAATTTCATCGCTAACATATAGATTCCAACAGTGCCAAGCGCATCAAGATAATTCAATCCAAACTTATCGGCGTTAGTGGAGATTAGCGATGTAAAAGTACCCAGCAAAAATGGAAAACTGTATTGAAGGATAACCTTAAGCTTATTCAGGTGAAACGCAAAACCGCAACGTCTTAGAGTAAAAATAGACAATATAAGCCAGCCTAGAAACACTGCCATAAAGTTTCCAAACAGAATTCCGACAACTCCCTGATTAGCAAAAATTACAAGATAAACGTTTAAGCTAACTTGAATAAAAAGTTTAGCGATTGCGATGTAGACAAAAAATAGTGAGCGCTCAATAGCCCTGACATATGCCAGACAAATCTGAGAAGATAGCTCAAATACAATTGTACCCAGAATAATTAGAATTCCGGTAGACAATGCAGTTGAAGAGAATACCAGCTGCGCTAGCTCGTTGTGCCAAATTGAAACCAGCAGAACGCCGAGTACCGAGATAGCAAAAGAAGCGATATAATTAGTTGAAACAACTGCGTTTCTTTCCTTTTCGTCATCATATTCAAAATAAAAACGAAGCGTCGCATGCGCAATGCCAATCGACAAAAAACCAAAGATTACCGCGCTCACTCCATAAAAAAGCTCTAACGCACCATACTCTTCAACAGACAGGTAATTGGTATATACCGGTAATAATAGAAACGCTCCTACTCGATTAACGACATTTCCAATAGCGTATATATACGAGTGCTTGAAAAAGCGGCCTATTTCTTTGTTTTTTTCAGCCAAAATGCTGAACTCCTCTATTTGGCTTCCAATAGTCCGAGATTAACAAGTACCTGCTCCATTGTGGTAAAACGGAAGTCGCTCATTAATCTCTCTAATCTTTGCTCGCATTTTTCCAGATTGTTGTAATGTCTGAACTTGGAAAATTTACTGAGACCAGCAACTTTTGGTTGCTCCGGATCGACCTCCCAAGGATGAATATAAAAAACAAACGGTTTATTTTTTTTGTTAATACGGTTAAGTCCCCAGCGGGTAAACGCGTATGGAAATAGTCGGAAATAACCTCCACCGGCAATAGGCAAGGTAAAACCTTTTTCTTTTACTGTTGATATAGGAAACTCAACGATAGTTTCACCGCAGGGAGCAGTCAGTATATGTGGGTCAGGATTGATATCAGGAATACCATAATTGTCATGACGCATGGGAAAGATACTGGAGTCATACTGATAACCAGCTTCAATTAAAACATCCAAAGCCCACAAGGATTTTTCTGTGATTGAATAAGTTGCCGCTCTATATCCCTTAATCGGCTTTTGAATAATATCTTCAAGCAACTTTTTAGAATCCAAAGTTTCTTGTCGAAAGGTTTCAATATCTTGACGATAAATAAGCTGGTGGGTCATTCCATGAGAAGCTATTTCATGTCCTTGGGCAGCAATTGCGCGAACTATTTCGGGGTATCGTTTCGCGACCCAGCCCAAAATAAAAAAAGTTCCTATCTGGCCTTTCTTTTCCATTAGCTCCAGGATTTGACCAGTGTTCTTCTCTACCCGGCATTCATAGTCATCCCACTTCTCTCTGTCAACAGCCCGGCTCATAGCCTCAACCTGAAAATAGTCTTCGACGTCGACGGTAAAAGTGTTTACCTGATGATTTTCCATGTTTAACTTCCTTGACTCATTCTTGGGAGCAACTTTATCCCAAAGATATCTCAGGGCGCGTATTTTACGCCCTATGAGAGTCGAATTCTACGGTAATTATTCCACCACTGATAAATTAAAACGGAGATGATTCAAAGGGCAGCCTCGTGAACCGTTTTCCAGTGGCCTGAAATATTGCATTAGCTAATGCGGGCGCGATTGGCGGAACCCCAACTTCACCAATTCCTCCTGGCTTTTCTTCGCTATCTACAATATGCACGTCTATGATTGGTGCATCATGCATAGTGGGAATCGGGTAGTCATGGAAATTGGATTGCTGCACAATACCATTCCTAACATTGATTTCCGCTCCCAGACAAGCACTTAGACCAAATATAACGCCGCCTTCTATTTGCTCTCTGATTGCAAGAGGATTAACCGCAATCCCACAATCAACAACGCAGGTAACTCGAACCAACTTTATTGTTTCATTTTTCTTTTGTAGTTCAGCCACTTGTGCACAATAGCTACCAAACCCTTGATGAAGTGCCACTCCCAGGTAGGACTGCTCGCCTGCTACCTTTTTTGCTTCGCTAACCGCTCGATTCAGTACACCGTAGGCTCGCGAGTCTTGCGGTAGATTCGCCAATCGATAAGCAATCGGATCCTGCCCGACAGCATTAGCTATTTGGTCCACTACTGACTCCATGATAAAGGCATTGTGAGAATTGCCGATACCACGCCAGGAGCCAACCGGCACACCAGTCTTTTCCAGGTGATACTCAACTGACAGAAATTTATGCTTATATGGGAAGTTGCTAGCTCCGCCAGCAGAGCGGCCTTTTGAAGGTCCAACTACTCTATGCTGCCAATTAACTACTTCACCACTTTCACTATAATCACATATCAATCGATGAGCTGTGAATGGACGATAGAAGTCATGCTGAATATCTTCTTCTCTCGACCAGATAAGTTTAACCGCGCCTTCAATCGAAGCAGCGATAATCACTGCTTGTTCAACAAAATCACTCTGCAAGCGGCGTCCAAATGCCCCTCCAACCATCATTGGGTGAACGCGAATAGAGTCTTCTGCGCCTAAAAAGCTCGCGATCTTGTTAAACCATTTTGAAATTCCTGTTTCCAGAATCGCCTTGGCTGCAGCATGAACACCCGCGGGATTTTGCGTGGACACCCATATATCGCATCCTTCATCATTTAGATCCACAGTGCAGTTCATCGGCTCCATCGCAACATGGGCCTGCGAAGCTATTTCAAAGTCGCTGATAATCTGTTGGCCGGCAGCGGCTTTTTCTCCCTGAGAAAAAAAGCTTTTTCCGGGGTTGTCCAATAGCTCACGGTACTTCTGCCGAATTGAACCGTCGCTTTCCCCCTGATATTTGGATTCACTCCACTCAACTGAAGCTCGATCAATTGCTCTTTGCGCAGACCAATAGTTGTCTGCAACCACCGCAACGGCCTTCTTCAGTTTCACAACCTTGAGCTTTTCATCGTTTACATTGAGCTGGATCGACTTCAACTTGGCACCAAAGGGTGCCTGTTTTATGGCAGCATACTTGAGTCCGTCGATCTGCTTATCAATGCCATATTCAACGCCTCCACGAACCTTGTCCGCAAGGTCCAGGCTGGCCTGTTCTTTCCCCAGCACAGAAAATTCACGGTTTGATTTGAGCTCGATTTTTTCGGGAATATCTAACGTTGCAGCGATGGAAACTAATGAACCATAGCTAACCTTGTTTTGAGCATCTTTCTCCACCACGTAACCGTCTTGAGTGTCACATTGAGACACTTTCAGAGAAAGTCCTGCCGCCCCAGCTTGTAACAGCAAATTTCGAGCGATTGCCGCAGACTTTCTAATCGGTTGCCAAAGCTCTCTGATAGATGCGCTGCCTGCAGTAGACATGGAACCGTAGGCTTCGTCAAACTGAGCGAGCTTTACCGTTATTTGAGATAAATTAACATCAAGCTCTTCGGCGACAAGCATAGCAAGTGAGGTTTTAATATTTTGGCCCAACTCGGCTTTAGATAGATTAAATACAACACTGCCGTCACTTTTGATCGCCAACCAGGCACCAACTGACAATTCATTGTCATTTTTGGAAGAGCACCCAGGCAACTGAATACCAATAGCCAGACTGGCACCAGAATAAGCTGAAAGTTTTATAAACTGTCTGCGATCGACAATAACACGGTCGCAATTTTCCATGTTTCCCCTCTTTATTGTAGTTATTTAAAAACGGCCCGAAGGTGAATAGGTAAATCCCAAAACTAAAGATGTAGAATCCGTATCTCGACTTATCTCTATCCCTGCTTTGTCCTGAGATGAACGTCTTTCTATCTCAGCAAGCAAAGCTAAATTAGCATTATATTGATAAGTAAAAGTCAACCTGGAAAGTGACGAACGCGTATCAGTTATGTCACTCAGGGAAGTAGAAAAATCACTATCTGTCAGGCGATAGAGATAAGATAGGTGAGATTCTGTTGGTAAATGAAATAGCCTGGATACCGGATAGGACAGGTTAAGTTCAAAGCCCGATCTTTCCTCTGTGTCCGTTGAGTTGACACTCTTTAAGTCCGACTTGTGCAAACTGAATACTGCATTTAGTGTCTCACTACTGACAGAATAAGCAGCCCGAGTTTCAGTTATTTCCTGAGCAGAAAAAAGGTCATTCGCCTGACTATCAAGGTCATAACTATTATCTGCGAAATTCGCATCGAGTAAGTTATCAAAACCTGTACGACGGGTAAATTCCAGCGCATGTGTGCGATTAATCTGTCTGTTAATAATGACCTCGCTCAAACCAGCATCCGCTTCATAGCCGAGAACATCTTCGATATTAGAGCGACCTAAATCCACCTGGATTCGAGTGGCCCTTCCACGAACAACCCAGCGAATATATGCATCTTGTTGTTCATAGTCTCTAGCGCCCTGTCCTGTGGTGAAATTAAAGTCTGCATCAAAATCTATTTCACTGGCTTCAACAAACAGATAAAACAGGTTGGTTGAATTGAGTTGTCTCTCATAGCTGATCGATGCCTCATTCACAGTTCTCGAACCATCAATTGCCGATTCACTTTGCCCATCACTATCGCTGTCGATTCCGTTATCAATAGCGACATCATCACTATTTGTATCGCTGTAGCTAACATCGAAGTAAACTCTATCCAAAGACCCCCAACGATAAAAGTAACTAGATGCAACAGTAAAAATATTGTTGTCTCTTACATTGTTAACTGACTGAGAGGAAAACCGGTTTCTTGGAGTCTGAGACAGTTCATCCATAATCCGAAGGGAAAAATTTGAAGAGCGAGGCTGATAAACCAGGCTTCCTGAAAAAAGTTTATAGTTCTGGCCTTCCAATCCATCCTGCGAGTAGATTTCTCGAGAAAAACGCCCATCGGCTTGCAGCTGCCATTGCGTCGATGGGTCAGATAGTATTCGAAAAGAAATCCCCGTATTGTATGACTGACCTGACTCCTCAACTTCCGAAGCTGATTCGGCGATATTGTCACTAAATCGAGAGTTGTTAAATATCGAATAAGTATACTCTCCGGCGCTAGCGCCAACACTTAAGAGAGACAAAAAAGCCAAGGTCGCTTTTGCTAGCGCATTTCGTTTCATATTAGAACTCGTTTAAAACTATCCCTGTTAATTTTTCATTTCCAATAGCCATCGCGGCGTAACGAATTTCTTCTTTAGTACATTTTCCATGAGGTACGACTAAAATCACCATGTCACACATTTCGATTAGAATTCGAGTATCCGCAGATTGGGTAATACTTGGTGCATCAATGATAGGAAAGCGCTCTGGATAGCGGGTTGCCATATCTTTCATCATACTTTTCATTTTTTCTGATGTGAAATATTCCGCAGCACTGACTCTCACCTTACCGCTGGGCAGTAAGCGCAGTCTTGGTATTGGCGTTTTCTTGAGCACATCTTCCATGCCGTATTCGTCTGACTCAAGATAATCGATCAAGCCAATATCAGACTCTACATCTAGCAAGCTAGCTAGTTGCGGATTATTAATATTGGCATCTACAAGTAGTGATGTCTTGCCTTCATCCAATGCAAAGGTTGCCGCCAGGTTTGTTGCCACCATGCTGTTACCACCGGATGGAACAACAGAAGTCACCAAAGTTACGAAGTTTTCTTTCTCAGTTGAAGTCAGTAGTTTTGTTCTCAAGTTCCGATATTTATTGAGCAAAACCGAATCTTTCATCGACGGATTGATCAAACCTTTAGCCGCCAACTCTTCTGCGGTAAAAATTTTATCTTGAGCCATCTGAGTTATCTGGTTGCGCGCAGATGCTAAATCTTTCGGCGGACGAGATCTTGACTCAGCAACCTCTTTTTCAGATTGAACAATTTCATCAATGAAATCTTCGGAGTCCTTTCCATCTTTTTTGCCTTTGGATTTTAAATAGGCTGATTCGATAATACTCATGATATTCCCGCCACTCTTAGGTAAATCTGGTATCCATAAAGCGCCCAAATTGAAAATGCAATCAGTCCAATTACCGAAGCTTTCATAAAATTACTTTTCTTTTGAGCTGGAGTACTTGCCGTGTAGACAGAGGCCAGAACAGGTAATCCAAGCCCTTCAGTGATCACTTTTGCGTCACGTACCTTTTGATCAATCATACTTAAACCATAACTGATACCAATAGGTACGAAAATTGACAGTACCAATCCAGCCAGAACAATGTGAGCAAAGCGGATACCTTTTGGCGTCACAGGTAAAGAAGCCGACTCCTGAATCTTTACAGTTAGACCCTGGTTTTCGATGTCAATATTCATTGATATACGAGCATTCTCCCTTTGCTCTAACAATTGCTGATACATTTGCTGATTAACCTGATTGTCCCGAGTTAGCTCAGCCATTTCTGCCTCAACCGCATTAATTCGATCTTTCGTCGCTCTTTCTCTTTCCATCAGGTTTTCAATTTGTTGTTTACGAGAGTCGAGCGAAGACAAGGTTGTTTGCGAGCGTAAAATCTGACGGCGTAGCTCTTGGGCAATGGGACCATCTCGCAGTTCAGTATTGCCAGAATTGCTACCAGAGTTTCTTGTCTCAATTTCTTGTTTAATTTGATCTTCAAGTGTCTGAATTTGACCTTTCAACTGTACTATGTCGGGATAATCTTCCATATAGGTAAGACGAAGATCCGCTAACCGTTCTTCAAGTTGTTGAATTCGCGCACTTAACTGACTTTCTCGAGCGATGCTTCCTGAGTTTTGAGTACCGCTTTCGCCTGCTAGTTGCCTTCTTCTGGCTTCAAGCTTTGAGCGTTCTTCATAGATTTCCATTTCAACGCCTTCTAGCTGACGCTTGAGTTGTAACAGGCGTTCATCAGCAGCAGCTTCCGCGCCAGGAGTCGCATCAATATTGCGAGATCTAAAATCCTTAATCGCTTGTTCTGCGTTTTGGAGCTTTTTATGGTATTCCTCTACCTGACTATTGATAAACTCAAATGCTGCACGACTCTCTTCTCGCTTAGTTCGGAGAGTTTCATCGACGATGATTTCAGACATGAGCTTGGTGGTTTCATAAGCTCTTCTAGGCAGTTCGTCTTTGAAAGAGATTCGAAGTAAATTATCTCCAGAGTTTCTAAATTCAGTCCTTTTTTTAATCGACTCAATCTTCTGATCTCTTTCAATTGCCGAGGGCTCAGAGTCAAACCAATCTGCAGCCTGGAGAATCTGGCTCATCGATTTACGGCTAAATACTATTTCACGCGCAATTTTTGCTCTGTCCTGAGCGCTAGTAGTGACAGCAGTCCCTTCCATTAAGGGACGCAAAATATTTTGTCTATCGACAAATATAGTACTGGATGAGGTATAAACCTTGGGCCAGATTAGCGCCAATACGAGAAATAAAATTGCTGTAATTACAAACAATATTGTTGAAAGTACTTTTCTTTCCCAAGTTTCCCTCATCAGGTTCTTGAGAAGATCGGTTATCGACATATCCATATACAACTACTACCTTAGAATGTGCGTTCAGGGACCGAAATGATATCTCCTGGTTCAATCGCAATATTGGTTCGCATATCACCATCATTGAGTATATCGAACATATCGATATCAATTGACTCTATCTTACCATTAATTTTTCGGAACAACTTAGTGCTGTTACCAGCAGCAAATTCATTCAGCCCTCCGGCTTCCAAAACGACGTCCAAAATGGTCATTCCCTGGCGAAAATTGAGAGAACGAGGCGCTCTCACAGCACCTGTAACTCTGACTCGAGATAGAAACTCGTGGCTTCTTAGCTCGACCAATATCACCGCCACCTGAGGATCCCTAATAAATTTGGTTAACTTTTGTGTGATATCTTCAGAAACTTCTGTCGGCGTTTTGCCACCCGCAAGAACCTCTCCGACCAATGGCACCGATATTTTTCCGTCAGGACGGACAGGTACCGTGATAGACAAATCCGGATGACGCCAAACATTCACCTGAACTTGATCATCAACGCCGATATGATACTGGTCTACTAGCAGACGTGAATTTTCGCTAACTTCAGGTCCATAGCTGACGGATTCAGGAAGATTACTACAGCCAGTAATCATCAGTGCTAAACAAATTCCGATAATTCTTATCATTTTCATTCCTTATTAAGTTCCATCTCCGAGTAATGATATCATTTTTAGCGATTTGGACAAATAATTGAGCAATTTTCGGTCAATCATCTCCCAAATAAATAAAATGCTATCGCAACAAGACTAAATACAGGTAAAACTAGTCAATCAAACAGGGAATTGCCAAGATAGTAGCAGAAGCCACTACACCAGATGAGACTCATTCCTTGAGCTTGAATGTCCACACAGCAATAATCAATTTGCTGCTTACCACTATTTATCCTTAATCAGGTTTTACAAACCTATATCACTTCTATCCAAAGCAAGCGACCAAGCCTGTAGTTTAGGCAGCTTGTTTCTCTTTAACAAAATCAACTAAACTCGCCACAGACTCAAATACCTCTGCTGAAAGTTCGTCATCTTCAGCCATAAAGCCAAAAGTTTCTTCCAGAGCAGTAATCACAGAGACAATAGCCATAGAGTCAAACTCCGGAATATCTCCTAATAATAGAGTTTCATCTGCCATTTGCTCAACCTCCAAGTCTAATGACAGGATATCAATCAATAGCTGTTTTACTGTGGAAGATACGTCCAAATTGCTCATAGTTTGTACTTTTACCTAATTTGGGCGGGATTCTATCAGTAACTGCCACCCAATGCACTCCACATTTGCATCATTTATAGCAGGCATAACCAATAATTTGGACGAAATAACAGATCGATTGTTCTCACCTATAGTATTGCTACACATTTTTTCTTATCCTAAGCCTACTAACCATAATAGGAATAAAACAGTGACCATCCAGGCAACTTCTTTTGACAAAGCAAAGATAAAAATAGTCTTGCTTGAAGGTATTCATGCAAGTGCAGTTAAAGTTTTCGAAAACTCAGGCTATAGCAATATTGTTACGGCGCCAAAGTCGCTCCCTTTTGACGAGTTAAAATCCACTCTGGCTGATGCCCATTTTCTCGGGATTCGCTCGCGAACTCAGGTAACAGAAGCACTTTTGGCACATACCCCGAAATTAGCTGCTATTGGCTGCTTTTGTATCGGTACAAACCAGGTTGATCTAGAAGCCACAGAAGTAAGAGGCATTCCTGTATTCAACGCCCCTTTTGCCAATACTCGCAGTGTTGCCGAACTGGTGCTCGGAGAAATGATTTTACTCCTTCGCGGCGTTCCCCTGAAAAATGCTGCCGCACACAGGGGCGAATGGCTAAAGAGTGCTATTAACTCATTTGAAACCCGAGGAAAAACTCTTGGCATTGTTGGCTATGGGCATATTGGAACACAAATAGGAATTTTGGCAGAAAATCTCGGCATGAGCGTGCAGTTCTATGATATAGAAAGCAAGCTGGCGCTCGGAAATGCAGTAGCAGCAGATAGCTATCATCAACTTTTAGAAACTTCCGATGTTGTCACTTTCCATGTTCCGGAAACAGAACAAACCAAACTTATGATGAATGCGGAAGCCTTTTCACACTTAAAAAAAGGTGCCATTTTAATCAATGCCTCTCGTGGCACAGTGGTGGAAATTGAGTCATTGTGTAAAGCACTTGAATCCGGCGATGTCACCGGAGCGGCAATTGATGTTTTCCCTAAAGAGCCTAAGTCTAATCAGGATGAATTCGAGTCGCCATTACGCGCTTTCGACAATGTTATTCTTACTCCGCATGTTGGAGGCAGTACCATGGAAGCTCAAGCCAATATAGGTATCGAGGTTAGCGAGAAGCTAGTCAAATATAGTGACAACGGTTCAACCTTATCATCCGTGAATATCCCTGAAGTTGCTCTACCTTCTCATGCTGGTAAACATAGAATCTGCCACTTCCATCATAATGAGCCAGGAATTCTCGCTAAAATCAATGATGTATTCTATTCCGAGAATGCCAATATCGCGGCCCAATACTTGCAAACAACTAAAAATGTAGGTTATGTAGTTACCGATATTGATCAGTCTTCCAGTAACAATGCATTTGAAAAGCTCAAGCAGATTCCGGGTACAATTCGAAGTCGAATTCTCTACTAAAGTCTGCCAGTTGCTCCGGTTACTAATGCCGGAGCAGCTTTTCCCTGAATACTGATCACTTCGAACGCCTCACCCAGGTATTGCCAGCAATAGATTTGAATAAGAAAGCTTTTGATTAGTGAAGTCATAAATCGCAAGTCGAGCCCCATATTAGATTAACCCTGGTAAGGCTGCATCAATTGCTATTGCGAATGGATAATAACGCACTATAATGGTGCAATGAAATGTATAAAATAGAATATCTCACCATTTTGGTTAGTACGTTTACGATATAGAGAGTTAATTCCGTTGATTTCAATCGAAGTTTTGAGCACTGCTGTCGTTCTGTTAAACGAACAATGTCAGGTAAAACAGATGAACCAGTCAGCTGAAAGGTTGCTGGGTGTTTCTGCTCGCCATATTCTCGAGCAAAACTTTTTTGAATTGATTCGGTTTGAGTTTGATTACTCCTCTTTAAGCCAACTGGTAGATCAAAACCAGTCATGCTTTATAGAAGATACACCATTGCGGACAGCCACCGGCATTACCAGAGTCAACATGATGGCAAGTGGCCGCGAAGTCGATCGGGAGTCATTCCTGCTTCTGGAAATCCAATCCAGTGAACATCACTCTCATATTAGGAAAGATATGGAACTTCAGCACCAAAGTGAGGTTTCGAATCACCTTATAAGAAATCTAGCTCACGAGATAAAAAACCCTT
The DNA here is from genome assembly GCF_015687155.1 of Aliikangiella sp. G2MR2-5. Lineage (GTDB taxonomy): Bacteria > Pseudomonadota > Gammaproteobacteria > Enterobacterales > Kangiellaceae > Aliikangiella. The sequence goes on from NZ_JADPQF010000002.1 coordinate 405,441, forward strand.
TAGGCGGTATCAAAGGCGCGGCTCAATTGCTAGAGCGCAAACTGCCGGATGAAGTAAGCCGTCGGTACACCCAGATAATTATCCAGGAGTCAGATCGCCTCGGTTCCCTGGTCGACAAACTACTCTTGCCAGCGGCTCCAGAACCGCCGCAATTAATCAATATCCACCGAATCACTGAACAGGTCGTCGATATAATTACACTACAAAGTGAAGAACAGAGTACGTTTGTACGTGACTATGATCCTAGTTTACCCGAGATCAGAGTATCTCCAGGCCAGATCCAGCAAGCGCTGCTTAATCTGGTAAAAAATGCAGTGGAGGCTGTGAGCCACAATGGGAAAATAACACTACGAACGCGAATCTTAATGCAGCATACGATTGGCAAAACTCAGTACAAGCAAGTGATCAGAATCGACGTGCTCGATAACGGCCCGGGAATAGCCCCCGAAATCACAAGAGATATATTCTTCCCGACCATTTCCGGCAAAAACTCTAGCGGACTTGGCCTGAGTATTGCACAGTCGCTTGTACAAAGACATGCAGGAATTATCGAAGTCACCAGCGAACCAGGCAATACCTGTTTCAGTATTTTTTTACCGCTTGAGCATAATCATGAGTAATTCATACAACAACAAAAACATTTTACTAGTCGACGATGATGACAGCATTCGCTGGGTGCTTAATGAATTACTATCCGACCTTGGCCATACTGTAATCCAGGCTAACTCGGCAGAAGACGCTCAGACTCAACTCGAACGTCAATCTTTTGATTTATTGATGAGCGATATTCGAATGCAGGGAAAAAGCGGAATAGAGCTACTCGATTACTGCCAGGAAATCCTACCGGAATTACCGGTGATCATCATGACGGCTCATTCCGATCTTGATAGTGCTGTACAAGCCTACCAACAAGGAGCATTTGAGTATTTGCCAAAACCATTCGATCTTGATGAAGTTGTTGCCACAGTGGACAGAGCACTGCATGCAAAACACACTGAGCAACCACCGGAAAGATTGGAGGAGCACTCTGAACGTTTTTCAATTGTTGGCGAGTCGCCAGCTATGCAAGATCTGTATCGAGCAATTGGCAGACTTTCCAATTCACAGGTCACAGTGCTCATTCATGGTGAATCCGGAACCGGAAAAGAACTGGTGGCTAACGCACTTCACCAGCATAGTCCCAGAAAAGGGGCCCCATTTATTGCGCTAAATATGGCAGCAATCCCCAGAGACCTGATCGAGTCAGAGTTATTTGGTCATGAGCGAGGGGCTTTTACCGGTGCAAATGCACGTTACCTTGGTCGATTTGAACAAGCTGATGGCGGCACCCTTTTCCTTGATGAAATTGGTGATATGCCATTAGAAACACAAACACGATTACTCAGGGTATTGTCCGAAGGTTCCTTTTATCGTATTGGCTCAACTCAGCCTACTCGAGTCAATGTTCGAATAATTGCAGCAACCCATCAGGACCTGGGCGAAAAAGTAAAAAGAGGTGAGTTCAGGGAAGATCTCTATCATCGCCTCAACGTGATTCCATTGAGATTACCTGCGTTAAGACAAAGAAGTAGCGACATACCATTACTGGCAGATTATTTCTTATCCAAGATAGCCAATGAGATTGGCGAGCCTCGCAAGCAGCTATCTGAACAATCGCTTACCATACTACAGGCCTATCACTGGCCAGGAAATGTAAGACAGCTTGAAAATACATGTCGCTGGCTGTCAGTAATGGCTAACTCACAAATAATTCTACCGCAGGATTTACCGCCAGATATCGCCGATCAATCGACTCCCAATCTGCCGACTGTCGAGTGGCAAAATATACTCGCCAATAAGTTGATTAGCGAATACCAAAAAGGCAATCATAATGCATTAATCAAAGCGCAATCAGATATCGAGCAATTGATGATTAAGACGGCTCTGGAAATCACGGTTGGGAAAAAAGCAGAAGCTTCGAAAGTCCTTGGGTGGGGTAGAAATACACTAACAAGAAAGCTCAAGACAGGGTAAACTAGCTACCCAGATTTAAATGTAATCCGATTCAAGTTTCAAAATGCTTAATATAGTCCTGTTCGAGCCAGAAATTCCGCCTAACACCGGTAACATCATTCGGCTGTGTGCCAATACTGGATTTAACCTTCATATCATAGAGCCTTGCGGTTTTGAGTTAGATGACAAAAGGCTCAGAAGAGCAGGGCTCGATTACCATGAATTTGCGGCACTGAAAATTCACAAAAATTACCAGACATTTCTGGATAATGAATCACCACAAAGATTATTTGCCTGTTCTACCAAAGGCAGAGCAAACCCGACTCAGGCGCAATTCGCAGCAAATGATTATTTATTGTTTGGTCCCGAATCTCGGGGACTGCCAGTTGAAATATTGGAAAGCTTACCCAAAAGTAACATACTCAGACTGCCAATGATGGAAAATAGTCGCAGCCTGAACTTATCTAACTGCGTGGCCGTTTTTGTTTACGAAGCATGGCGTCAGCTAGATTTCAAAGGGGCATTTTTGCCTGAAGATTAATGCAAAAAATTATGTTTTGAAAAAACAGTGAGTAGACTGTTAATCACCTTCGACTTTAAGATCTCGAGTTAACAGCTCTCTTGCCGCTATTTTAGGGTCTTGATTTTCGTATATGATCCTGTAAATAGCCTGGCAAATAGGCATGTCCACTTCCAGCTTGTTAGCCAGATGGAAAACTTCCTTTGTGTTTCTCACACCTTCAACAACTTGCCCAATCTCCTTCGCAGCTTGCTCGACGCTAGCTCCTTTACCAAGAGCGAGTCCAAAGCGACGATTACGTGATTGATTATCGGTACAAGTTAAAACCAGATCACCCAGCCCAGCCATACCGGTAAAAGTTTCTTTGCGTCCACCAAGCTTCTCGCCCATACGCATCATCTCGGCGAGCCCTCTGGTGACCAGAGCAGTCCTGGCATTAGCACCAAACCCCAGCCCATCTGCCATACCGGCACCGATAGCCACTATATTTTTAAAGGCTCCACCAAACTGCACGCCTTTTAAATCGGAAGACAAATAGATACGGAAGGTTTCATTGACCAGACGTTGACTCAGGTCAGAAGCAAACTGGCCGTTATCAGAAGCCAGAGTGATCGCTGTTGGAGAGCCCACCGCCAGCTCTTTGGCAAAAGTAGGCCCCGACAAAACAGCTTTGGCACAACTTTCGCCAAAAACCTCGATAACCCTTTTTTCCAGAAACTCTGCAGTTTCTGGCTCAACCCCCTTACAGGCCCAAACGATACGAGCATCTTCAGCGACCAGCGGTTTAAGCTTAACAAGAGTACTCGAGAAAGCATGGCTTGGAGTCACTACCAGTATATCCTGTACGCCTTTAACCGCTGCTTCAAAACAACTGGTTAACTCAAGGCTTTCAGGAAGAGGTACACCGGGGAGGTATTTTGCATTGAATCCCGACTGTTTGGCGTCTTCAATTTGTTTGGCATCTCTGCCCCAAAGAGTCGTCGGGTTGCCATTTTTGGCAAGCAAGATAGCTAATGCGGTACCAAACGAGCCTGCGCCCAGTACCGCAATAGGTCTTTTAAATATATCCGTCATTAATTCACTATCACTTAGCGTGGGTAGAAATTACTGTACGGTTTCAGAGCCTGCGTTTTCGCCTTGAGCTTCTGCTTGCTGCTGTGCTTCAGCTTGTGCACGCTGCATTCTTTCCATGTAAAGTCCCATGAAGTTAACCGGAGTCAACTGAATTGCAGGGAAACCTGTACGACCGATAAGGTTAGCAATAGCTTCGCGAACATAAGGGTAAAGAGCTTCTGGTGCTGCTGCACCTAAAAGTTGATGCGTTTGCTGCTCATTGAAGTCTTTAATAAAGAAGATACCTGCTTGCTGAACTTCAGCCAAAAACGCAGTCTTCTCTTCAACTTCTGCGCTTAAAGTTACGCTCAATACAACTTCAAAGTTATTGTCAGCAACTAAACGAGACTTGCTGTTCATCTCCATTTTTACCTGAGGCTTGAACTCGACATTGAATAGCTCTGGTAAATTAGGTGCTTCAAATGAAATATCTTTTACATAAACGCGCTGTACCGCAAATTGAGGAGCTGCTTGTTGACCCTCTGCCGCTGCTTCCTGATTATTTTCTACTTGATCTGTCATGATTTCTCTCTTTTATTCCAAAAATTAATTATCTTCTGGTATTTGCCCTGGAAGCGAAATTGGCAAGTATTATTCTACTCACCCCCCTTTAACTACTTCACTACGGGTAAATTATCCCCAATCCAAGACGCCATCCCTCCAGCTAGCTTGTGAACCTGTTGAAAACCTGCTTTGTTCAGGATTTGACAAGCCGCAGCGACCTGGATGCCGTTAGCGCAGACCATAATAATGGGACTGTCTTTATATTTTTCAAGGTCTTTTGTATTTTCTTTTATTTTACTCAGGGGTATATTCAAAGCTCCCTGTATATGTCCTTTGCCAAAATCAGCCTGCCCTCGAATATCAACCACTACTGCATTCTCTCTATTTACCATATCGGTAACCATCTGAGTTGTCAGTGATTTTGGGCCGTGAGCTGTGATTTTGATTTGAATACTTAGCAACACAATAGCAACAACCAGCCACGCACTGGAAAGCTGCCAGTTATCGATTGCAAATTGTACAAATTCGTTCATAAATTACCTTAAATATCTGTTTGGACGAATACCTTTTCGTCGCCTGAAACCTTTTGAAATCAGGCTAGGGGCTGAGCATTATACACACACTGCATGTAGTGATCTATTGACTTACAGCGCTATTTTGAAAAGCCTTGGCTCCATAAAGTTATCCAGAAATAAACAAAAACGCCAGGCAATGCCTGGCGCCATAATTAAAAACACTGGAAACCTTATTCAGAGGGCTCCACCTTTAATGTCGCTCCATCAGTGTCTGTTATTCTCACCAACCGGCCTTCCTCCATGTCATCGCCCTCAACTCGCCAGAAAGTATCATCAATTTGAATTCGGCCAACGCCATTAACAATAGCCTCCTTCAATGGCACTTTGCGTCCCACAAGCGCCTTTCCTCTTTGATTCAAAGTGCCGGACTCAGTGTCATCATCTGGGCTACTTTTACGTAATTTTTTCCAGGCAAAAATACTGGCAAATGAAATGAGAGAGAAAATTAATACCTGCCATTCCCATCCCATTTCTGGAAAAAGGAACAACAACCCGCCCACAATAATTGCCCCAAAGCCAAACCACATTAAAATGGCTCCCGGCGCAAGCATTTCCAGAATAACGAGTACGAGTCCAAGCACCATCCAATGCCAGTAAACCAGATTCTCTAACATATTTATCTCCTCAATCACTGCGACGACTTAGCTTTTTACTGCCTTGGCAATTTCCGCAATACCTGCAATAGATCCAATAACAGAGCCGGCTTCGAGCGGCATCATAACCAGTTTGCTGTTTTCAGCTTTGCCTATTTCTGTAAGTGCATCGATATATTTTTGCGAAATGAAATAATTGACCGCTTGAATATCACCTTTCGCAATCGCTTCAGAAACCATATTGGTTGCTGCAGCTTCCGCCTGGGCTTGCCTTTCTCTGGCCTCTGCTTCCAGAAATGCGGCCTGTCTTTCCCCTTCTGCTTGGCGAATTTCAGCTTCTTTTTCACCCTCAGCTTTCAAAATTGCAGCCTGTTTAAAACCTTCCGCTTCAAGAATATTGGCACGCTTAAGTCTTTCTGCCTTCATTTGTTGTGCCATAGCATCAACAAGATCCTTCGGCGGCAAAATATCCTTGATTTCGATTCGAGTGACTTTGACCCCCCATGGATTTGTAGCTTCATCTACGATGCCTAAAATGCGTGCGTTAATCTGATCTCGCTTAGACAACATTTCATCCAGATCCATAGAACCCAGTACCGTACGAATGTTAGTCATGACAAGATTTTGCATTGCCCTTTCCAGATCATTTACTTCATAGATAGCTTGTGCCGAATTGACTATCTGATAAAAACAGACAGCATCAATTGTTACCGTCGCATTATCTTGAGAAATAACCTGCTGCTCTGGAATGTCCAGTACCTGCTCCATCATATTGACTTTCGCGCCAACGGTTTCGATAACAGGTGTGATCCAGTTAAAACCCGGACGTAAACTCTTGGTATATTTTCCAAATCTCTCTACCGTGTATTCATGACCCTGCGGAACCGTTTTGGCGCCAAGAAAGACAAGAAAAACAATTACCCCTAAAATACCTAAAACTATATATCCTGCGTCCATATCTGTTCCTTTATCTGGTTAGTTTAATTGTTTACAGTCGTTATTCTTTGTTAACGATTGTTTACTTCAAATATTCCGCCTCAACTCCAAACCACTAATTAACAATTACCGCAGTATCATCGAGCCCTTTGCTATCACTGTTAACAAAACGAAACTGATTAAACCCTACTTTAATCATATCGCCATCAGCCAGCTTCTCTCTGCTTACTTTGCGTCCGTTAAGCTCAGTACCATTTGTGCTTTTTAAATCTTCAATATAGATGTTTTCAGCCCCGTCAAGGTATGGGTCTGCTTCAACAACAAGACGAGCATGCTTGGAACTAACCGATTGGTCGTCAATTTGAATATCACAATCCTTTGCTCGCCCCAGGATAATAACTTCATCGTTAATTTCCCATTTGTTGATAACAACATCTTCAACAATAAGTGCCAGGTAAGCCATTAATAACTCCGCTTTAATTTAAAGTGATTTGTCTTAAAAATGAATAAAATTTCAATCTGTTTCTTGCAAGGTTGAAATAATCCCCAAGGTTAGATTATCTCGACTACCTTCAGCCATAGCCCTTCTCACCATAGGTTCAACAACGGTGTAACCCATTGCTGCCTGCGCTAAAAATCCGGCCATTTCACCATCGGAAAGGCTTTCATGCAGTCCGTCAGTCGAAGCAAGAAGCGCATCTCCTGTATTCAGCGACGTACTTCCGGAGTCCACTTCAATGTTCGCTTTGACGCCTACCGCCCTGGACAATAGATGCCTGGTATTTGAACGTCTGGCCTCCTCCTGGGAAATCGAGCCTTTATTTAGCAGGTACTGAATCATAGTATGGTCTTCTGTTAACTGCTGGAGTTCATTTTTCCTCAGTCGGTAAAGCCTGGAATCTCCAACCCAGGCAAAAGCAACAAAGTTTTGCCAACAGACCAGTAGTACCCCTGTAGTCCCCATTCCAAGATATTCTTCATTGTTTCTGGCCGCCTCAAAAATCAGGCTATTAGCCTCTTCAATTATCTTCGCTAAATATTGTTCGCTTTGTTGTGCTTTTGGTTGCTCATGCAAATTACTCAGCCATTTCTGCAAAGACTGTTCGGCATGCTGAACAAACATGCAACTGGCTACTTCGCCAGCTTTGTGGCCTCCCATGCCATCAGCTACAGCCATCCAGAGCAAATTTCCCTTCGCAACATCAGAATTTTCAAGACTTCCATACCGAATTGCATCTTCATTATTCGGTCTGACTTTGCCCTGTTCGCATATCGCCTGAGCTCTAAATATCATACTATCGGCGCCTTTCTAAAATCTCTCTTCAATGCACTGATTAGTGCTTGTTTGAATTCAAGCATAGTTTGAAAGCGCTTGCTCGCATCTTTTTGTAACGCTTTGTTGGTAATTCTGACCGCGCTTGCGGGAAGCTTACTATCCCAGCTGCGGACTGATTCCTGTTTACTCTTGGTAATATGATAGGCAACACTGGCAATGGACTCTCCCCCAAACGGCAAGTGACCGCTTAATAACTGATAGAAAGTTACTCCCAGACTAAATATGTCACTGCGGCCATCAACTTTTTTCCCCATCACTTGCTCTGGCGACATATAGAATGGACTTCCGACGATAGTACCAGTACGAGTTTTGCTTTGATCAGTAACATAGGCAATGCCAAAATCAGTCAATGTAACTCGCTGAATATCATCATCATAGATAATATTTGCCGGCTTAATATCCCGATGCACCACATTTTGTTTATGTGCATAATCGAGCGCATCGGTAATCTGTATCATTAACTGGTAAACCAAAGGTACCGGTAGCCGGCTTTCAGGTTTTAAAAAGTTGGATAATGGCGCACCGGTAAGGAGATCCATCGCGATATAGCCAAGGTCTCCTTCTTCACCCACATCATAAATAGTGACTATGTTTGCATGACTTAAATTACCGGCAGTTTCGGCTTCTCTGAAAAAACGATCTTTATTCTCGGTAAAATGTTCGTCTGCATCTTCAGCGCATAGCTGAAGAGTTTTGATTGCAACGTGACGATTAATCTTTGGATCAACGCCCTGAAAGACAATCCCCATGGCACCGCGCCCAAGCACCCCCTCAACCTGATAGCGTCCAAAGCTTTCAATCTGGAAAATAGGATTAGTTACACTTCCCGGAGACGTTTGTCCTGGCTGGATAACTAGTGTTGAGTCAAGCCCATCTTTATTTTCGCTTTCTTCTAACTGGCGATACTCGTTGAGTTTATCAAGCGCTCCCTTATGACCACTTGTTCTGCGCTCATGCCATTCAAATAGCTTTAGGGCAAAGGTCCGGTTATTTTCCGCTTCAGCGCGTAATCCCAGATCAAAAAGGGTTTCACTTAACTGCTCTCCTGGCTCAACACTTTCCAACCAGGGCTGAATCTTTTCAAAATCTCTCGCCTGATAAAGATATGGCGCCGTTAGCGCCAATAAACGCGATTGCTCGGCTTGCAAGCGGGAAAAACGGCGATATTCATAAAAATACGCATTGACCAGAATAAATACGATGGCGAGCAAACTGGCTAGAGGGATCACGGAAAACCACTGGTGCTGAGTAAAAGCCAGATATTGACAAAGTACGAGAAGAGTCACTATACCGCTAATGCTGACTATTTGGACAACGCCCCTTTGCCTGGCAACCAAAGTCGCAGCCAGGGTGAGCAGGACCCAAAGAAAAGTATTGAGCAAAATGGTCGCCCAGCTTTGAGTCAGATAGTTTTTCTGTTCCAGTCGAGCGACAATCTGGCTTAAAAGCTCATCAATCTCAAAACCAGAGTGCTGCAATAGTATTAGATTTGGCGCGCTTTGCGGCTGCATTTGTAAAAGTGAATCTAGCCCAATAGTGTCAACAGCCTTGCCTCCGCCGTAAACTTTCCCGTTATACCCCAACGGATAAAATTGCTCACCAACGGTTAATGCCAAATTTGCTTGCGCACTGAGCTCAGGCTGGGCCTGACCAACACCCGCCAGTATCCAGGCTACGGCAGCTGGCTGAAAGTATTTTCCGCTGTGCCATAGTGCGGAAAAAGCAGCATCACGACTCATTAGCGGTGCCACTACAACATCATTGTCGGTTCTCCAGGTCAGCTCTTTGTCATCTTGGAGATATCGCCATCCGTGCCCGATAAATGTCCAGCTATCAGCTCTTGCAAAGAGTCCATTCTCAGTAGTTTGCCGGGTACTGAGTATAACCAGGTTGTCTAACTGATTTTTACCAACGGATGACTCCAGTACTCCGGCTATGCTATTCAGCCATTTTTCTGGAGCCTTAGATGATAGAATAAATTTTGTTTGTGGTAAGCGATTGATTAATCTGATTAAGCTTTCTCTGTCTGAAAGCTCAACCTTGACACTGGCGGCTTTGGAAGTGTTTTCTTGCTGAGGAAAGACACGATAAAGCAAATCACGATTCCACTGTTCAACTACTGAAAATTGACCGCCCCATAAAAGTCCGAAAACCGCCACAAAGCAGATCAATAACAGGTAAAACCAGCCTGTATGGTGGAAGGGTAAAACTCGGCTGTTAGTCATGAGAAAACAACGGCTCCAATAGTTATTATCTTTATATGGGCAGCGGCTATGTAATTAAGCTTATATATTCTGTCATTAAGCTGACATGCAGTCATTAAGCTGGCATGGGCAAAAGCCAATAAGTGCTATTAGCCAGTAAAAAGGTCATTATAGGCAAGTTGCCTCGGGGTGTTTAGCAATAATTCACAAGTTACCGACCTAAATCACAATCTGAAAGCTTTCCGGGCTACTCGCTTTCGTTTCCCGCTGAGAGCCACATTCGAATAACAATAGTGTATAATCGTGCGTCAATTAACCATCCAAATTAATGAAAGAAGTAAATCCAATGCAAAAGCGACCTATAGCTTTGATTATTATGGACGGCTGGGGATACAGTGAATCAGCCGAATCTAACGCTATTATGGCGGCCCAAACCCCAAACTTTGATCAACTATGGCAAACCTGTCCTAAAACATTGATCTCAGGTTCTGGACTGGATGTAGGCTTGCCAGACCAACAAATGGGCAACTCTGAAGTAGGCCATTTAAACCTCGGTGCCGGCCGCGTTGTCTACCAGGATTTTACCCGTATTACCAAGTCTATCAATGATGGTGAGTTTCAGAAGAACCCTGCTTTGGTCGAAGCGATGGATAAGGCCATTAGCGCAGGAAAAGCGGTTCACCTCATGGGCCTACTGTCAGATGGTGGTGTCCATAGTCACATAGATCACATTATTGCAGCAATGAATATGGCCAAAGATAGAGGAGCAAAAGCAATTTACCTGCATGCTTTTCTTGACGGCCGTGACACTCCTCCTCAGAGCGCAGCCCAATATTTAGAAAAGATCGAACAGCAGGGCGTCGGCCGTATCGCAAGCATCACTGGCCGCTATTATGCGATGGACCGTGATCAACGCTGGGAAAGAGTGCAGGCAGCTTATGAAGTAATTACTACTGGTCAAAGTGATTATCGAGCCGATTCTGCCGCAGCTGGACTCGACGCCTCCTACTCACGTGAAGAGTTCGATGAATTTGTAAAGCCTACCGTTATTGGTCAGTCTGTACCTGTTGAATCCGGGGACGCAGTAATTTTTATGAATTATCGTGCAGATCGCGCTCGTGAAATGACTCGCGCATTTGTAGATATAGACTTTGAAGGTTTTAAACGTGAGCGGTTAGACGTACATTTTGTCATGTTGACTCAGTACGCAGCAGATATTAAAACCAGTTGTGCGTACGGCCCTCTCCACTTGCCTAAAGTACTTGGCGAGCATTTGCAAGACCTGGGCAAAACTCAATTACGGATTGCTGAAACAGAAAAATACGCTCATGTAACATTCTTCTTTAACGGCGGAATCGAAGCCCCTTTTCAGGGAGAAGACAGAGAGCTTATCCCCAGTCCTAAAGTAGCAACTTATGATTTGCAACCGGAAATGAATGCACCGTTGCTTACCGACAAATTTATCGAAGCTATCGAGTCAGAAAAATACGACTTTATTATCTGTAATTTTGCCAACCCTGATATGGTAGGCCATACCGGTAACTTTGCCGCAACCGTTAAAGCAATTAGCTGCCTGGATGAGTGCCTCGGACGTATTATCAGCAAACTGAAAGAAAAAGGCGGAGAAGCTTTCATCACAGCAGACCATGGTAATGCAGAAAAGATGGAAGACCATACTACAGGCCAACCTCACACAGCCCATACCAATTTTCTGGTACCTTTTATCTATGTTGGACGGCAAGCCAGACCGAGCAAAGAGAATGGAGTCCTGTCCGACGTAGCACCCACGATGTTAAAGGCCGCCGGATTACCAATACCAGAAGAAATGACTGGAACACCACTAATGGATATCACTGAGTAGTGGGATTTCATTGAGAAAATAATGAATTGACAATAGAATCAACGGGAGGAAAGACCTCCCGTTTTTCTAATAACAAAACACGAAAATACAGATAATCATTAAATGACTTTCTATTAAACTATCAAGGTTGCTTTTTGAAATTTAATTTAGGGAAATATTTATTGCTTGGACTCATTGCCACTTTTTCGCAGAATGGCTACGGGACTGGGAATGATCCTGAAAAAGCAGAGCAGGAACTGGTCCAGCTCAAAAAAGAGATCAAATCTTTACAGGCAACGCTAAAAAGCAAGCAAAAACAACAAAGTGCAGCACTAAAACGTCTTCAGTCGTCAGAAAAACAGATAGCAACAACCTCAAAAATACTGCGCTCGACCCTACGCCAGCTTTCACAAAAAGAAAGAGAACTAAAAAAACTGAGGCGTCAGCAAAAAAACCTTGAATCCAGCAAAAAAGAGCAAAAAGCAGCCCTCGCTTCGCAAATTCGTGCCGCTTATATCAGCGGTAGTCAGGAATACCTTAAAATGCTACTCAACCAGGAAGATCCAGAAGCATTGGGCAGAATGCTGGTGTACTACGATTACATGAATAAAGCTCGATCTCAAAAGGTTGCTAAACTGCAAAAAACACTTTTGGAGTTGGAGAACATCGATAAAACTATCCAGGAAGAAATTCGCAACCTTAATCTTTTAAAGCAATCAAAAGAGGAAGAAAGCGAGCGCCTTAATAAGCTGAAAAATAAGCGTAAGCAAATTGTTGATAACCTCAACAAAGAAATCGACGCGAAGAACGAACGATTAACCGAACTACAAATTAACGCAAAAGAATTACAGGAGTTAATTGATAGTGTTCGCGAGGCAATAGAAAAAGTTGATTTTTCCCAACCAATGGAAGGTCTCAAAAAATTAAAAGGTAAGTTGAACTGGCCAACCGCTGGAAAGAGAATCCGTAGCTACGGTTCCAGATTGGCTGAAGGATTACGCAGTAACGGCGTTGTGATAGGCGCGAGCGAAGGTAAACCGGTTAACGCAATACATTATGGAAGAGTCGTCTATGCCGACTGGCTAAGAGGCTTTGGCCTGCTAGTGATTCTAGATCATGGCGAAGGCTACATGAGTTTATATGGTTATAATCAGGCACTTTATAAACAGGTAGGCGACTGGGTTGAAGCTGGCGAAGCTATTGCGACAGTCGGTCAAAGTGGAGGCCAGCATCAACCCGGTCTTTACTTTGAACTCAGACATCAGGGCAAACCATTTAATCCCGGAAGGTGGTTTCGCTAGCCCCTGCTTTTTTGATAATCTAGTTCATCTTTGTTTACAATGAAGTTAATCGTTCAAAGAAATTGAACACTTGGAACAAGGGAGTAACCAGTGATACTTTCAACACAAGCGGCCCCCTATCTGATAGAACTAATTCAAAAGGGAGCACAATTCCATCCTCATTATGGAAATCGGCTTGCCAATCATTTGCCGATGGCGCTAACGGCGCTTTGTCAACTTGGAGCAGATAGCTCCCGTCTTGAGACTTTCTATCAGTACTACGCCAAAAAACTGATAACTTTTGAGCGTCAGGATCTTGCTAGCGATTTCAACTTCGACAATGATCTCGGTGATACTTCCTACTTCCCACAATACCTCGCTTATTTTGAATTTCAAATAGCAAAATACGGAATTGAGAAAACTGTAGCCAAACATATTGACCGACTGATCCCGGGTGTCGCTGCGTCAGCATTTCATGCTTTAATCCGTTTAGCTTACGCACTAGAAGTTAAACAACCGGATGAAGTTGCCATGGCTCTGGCTTTTTGGAGCGCAGATTACCAGTTTTTGGGAACCTGTGAATTTTTTGGTTCAGCGAAAAGTTATAGCAATCAGTCTCCACTCGAAATACTTAATAGTCAGCAACATTTTTTTGAACAGCTTCACTTTGAGAAAGGAATCATCGTTGACCGAATGAATCAGGTTTCCGCTGCCACAAACTGGGAAACAACCCCCTTAGTGCCACAGTCGTTAAACCTGGAAACCATCGCTGCTATAGCCATTCGTTTGTATCTGCGCGATAAGGATTTCACTCTGCTCCATGGTGTTACCGGAACGCACGCATTACGAGTTCTTATGCCCTATATTCAAAAGCAAGATCTGGCGTTGAAATATTTCTGGATCGCCTATTGGGCTGCATATCAAACCACTAAAACCTGGGAAGTATCTTCAGAAAATAAAATAACGAAGATGGACGAGAATGAAATTTCTTTAATAAAAAAACAGGCGGTGAAATCTGACAACGATCATACCATAAAGCTGGTATACAGTTGCTTTCAGGAATATAAACATTACAACAATACGGACTTCTTACTCGCAGCAAAAGATAAAATTTAATTGTTCATTTGCTAAGTTAAAGGAATACAACGTCCATTCTGATTCAGTATTAAAGGATTATCATCAGACTCATCATATCGAAGCACCGGCGCTTTCTGAAATCGATATTTAGCCCACTCCTGACGAAACACGTTTTCTTCTCGAATAGCCTGACCTTCCGAGTCAAAATAAAGCCAACTTCCTCTCATCTTATGTTTGGCATGGACCAACTCATGATAAAGGTTTTGTAGCGCAGTATACTCTATATAATCTCTTCCATTCATCGCCAATACACAATGGCTTCCGCGGTCATCCATATCGAGAAAAAACTTTATATAAGCTGATGCGCCAACACCGTTGATTAAATTATCAGAAATGTCAGCTCCGGTAACACCAGCAGAAATATAGGCTGAGCGACTGTGGTGAATTAGTAGTGAATAGGAGGAGTTCACAATTGAGTCTATTAACTTTTCTCCCGACTCGGTGAGAGTGATTTTATCCAGCCAATCAAACAACTTGACCGCTTGCCCAAAATTTTGAACTCGCAATTCAATCGAGTTTCTATAGGTGTAGTATTCATATCCATCATATTCATTGGAAGAGAGTTTCGTGGCAAACAGACTACCGCAGAGTAAACTGCAAAAGAAATAAAAAACAAAATTCCGGCGACAAGAATTATTATTTACACGACTTGATAACATAGGCTTTCAAATAAGAATCGTTAAATGCCTTATTAAAGCTTAGTCAATAAATTCAGATAAATCTAAACAACTTTATGACACGTCACAACCCTGCAAGACAAGAGGGTTCGCTATATTAAAGAGCTGATATCCGCTTTAATGTCTAACACGGCGATTTCTCTTATTGATGAAGTGTCAGTTCAATAAGCGACTTATTGTTATTCTTGTTCCAATATTGAGGTGCTCAATATCGAGCTTTAAACCTTGATACTCGCATAGTCTTTTAACCAGAGAAAGTCCAACTCCAAATCCCTGACTTTGGCTTCCCTTAACCCAGGTATCTGTGACATTCCTCTTTAATTTTTCATCAATGCCATCACCAGAATCTTCAATTGATAGTTGATTATTGGAAAATCGAATCGCAACCTCGCCCCGTTGCGTATACTGAAAAGCATTTCCGATTAAGTTTGTCAGTAGAATATGAAGTTCACTTTCTCCGATATTTAATTTATCGAATCGCTCAACATGAATTGCTATTTCAACCGGCTTACCTTGAAGCAAATGAGACTGTTGAACTATTACTTTTTCCAATACTGGAAGCACCAGAGTTTCGCAACAACTGATTGCTTCATTCTCTCTAGACAATGAAAGCAAGGTGCTAACTGTTTGTTCCATTTGTGTACAGGCATTTATAATGCGATTGAGCTTTTGCTTTTGGTCCACTTCCAGTTTATCAATATCCTGAATCAATAGCTCAGTTGCGCCTCGAATGACCGCTACTGGCGTGCGTAATTCATGACTCGCATCCCGAGAAAAATTTTGTTCTCGCTCGATGAACTTCTGAATTCTCGACATATAACCTTCAAGCGCATGGGCCAGTTGCCCGATTTCATTGTTCGGGTACTCCTGTTTAAAGTTTTCTCGAACTTCATCTGGTTCCAGATTGCTAATAAAATTGACCAGCTCGGTAAGCGGCTTTGTTGTCCGCTGAGCTATTCGAGCTCCCCAAAAAATAGCTAGTAAGGAAATCAGTAAAGTCCAGACAGCTAGAAACCAGATAATCGCTTCACGGCTGGAACGCACCATAAGCATTTCACTAACCTCTGCGACTAGAAAGGGTCCTTGACTACCACTGAAGCGGTAGAGATGATAGTAGCGCTCATTCTCTCCTCTGACTTCTCGACGTTCGGGCTCTTCGATAAGCACAGCTCGAATCTCCCCGGGAAATTCTTCAAGCCTCTGGTAAAGCTTGATATATTCGGCTCGTGGTGTTTTCCATTCCTTTGTTTTTTGAAATTCCTGTAAAAGATAACTCGCTTCCTCTTCCAGCCGAAGCTCAAAATATTCATCTTCTAACGCATACAAATTTAGAAAATTCAAGCCGCTAAATAACACGGAAAGTAAAATAGCCATGCCAACAAAGTGACGAACAATTGTTTTTCTTAAACTGACGCTAGGATGATATAAGCTCAATATTTTATCCTTGCTAAACACTAATCTATATCCAGGCCGAAACCGACGCCATGTAATGTTTTGAGCAGCGCTCTTTCGAATGGCTTATCTAATGCCTTTCTGAGTTGATAGATATGAGAACGCAATGAATCTGATTCTGTTGGGTTGTCCCCCCATAAGCGATTTATCAATTCTGAACGCGTGATCACCTGGGGATGCGCGTCAACTAGAATACTCAGGATTTTATAACCCATACTACTCAGTTCCAGGCTCTTTCCCTGACGAAAAGCCTCTTTCCTCTTCTTATCAAGCTTGAGTTCACCTAGTTCACAGCTAAAAGATTGGTTAATTTGGTTTCGTTTGCTTATCGCAAGACATCTTGCAAAGAGCTCTTCCAGCGCGAAGGGTTTGGTTAGATAGTCGTCGGCACCCTGCTCAAAACCGAATACTTTATCTTGCAAGCTATCTCTGGCCGTTAGCATAATAACCGGAATATAACGCTCGGCCAGCTTCCTTATCTGTCGACACACTTCAATACCATCTAATCCGGGCAACATTAAGTCAAGGATAACCAGATCGTAGTAGTTGTCCAATGCAAGACTCAATCCCTGAGCACCATTTTTTGCATAGTCCATCGTGCAAGCTCGCTGTTCCAGATAGTCAATTATATTACCAGCAAGATCGGTATTGTCTTCAATCAACAGCACTTGTAGCGACAGACTCTGGTTCATAAATACATAACCGTTTTAGCAAACACTTGTAAAAAAACACCCTGAAAACTCAGAGTAATTTAACGAGCCGATCCATTATAAAGCTTGCAAAAGCTTTTCAGCATCGACAAATTCTGGATTGTTTTTTAATAACTTATTGAGAACACTTTTTGCCTGCTCAACTTGGCCAAGCTTGTGGTGAGCCTTTGCAATTTCAAGTCCCATTCTAGGATGCTGCATGTCTTCCTGGGCGATAATCATCAACTGAAGTGCTGTTCGTATTGCATCATCGCTCTTAGCTGACATTCCCATATAGAAACCGTACATACCAAGCAAAGAAGGCTCTAGATTATTTTTATCCTGTCTGTAACGCTTGAGAGCTGATTTGTCACCCTGAATAATTTTCGCAACCAGCTTCAAAGTCATGTCGTCGCTATAATCATTACCTTTGGCTAAAACACCACCTAAGGAACCAATCATAGCGCGGGCAACATCAACTGTTGAAGTCGGATTTTGCCCGGTAATCAATCTATTGTCGATAGCAACATGGCTCAACATCATAGGACTACTCTCGAATATTGCACCTCTTTCTTTCAATTTATCTTCCAATAGAAAGTCAAAGTGCTTCACCCATTTCTTACCAAAAAGCTTTTCTTCCTGATTAGTAAACCCGTTAACTTTTTTCCCTTTAACCAGATAACTCCCATCTTTCAATTTAACATTCACAAGTGCCGCTGGACCATGGCAAACAGCACCAATAACACCGCCAGTTTGGTATACCTCCGCGATCAATTGCTTAAGTTTTTCATTCTTTGGTAGATCAAACATGGCTCCTTTTCCACCAACGATAAAAATAGCATCATAGTCACTTTTATTTACAACTTCGATTGCTCGAGTATTATTAATTTTATTTACTGCCTGACTATCAGACAATAGTTCCTTGTTGTAAGTTTTTTCAGCGTTAAATTTATCCGCCTCAACTTTACCGCCGCGAGGACTGGCGATATCTATCTCAAAACCGCTATCTCTAAAAGTCAAATAGGCCTTGGCAAGCTCATCAAACTCGAAACCGGGCTGTTCCTCTCCCTGCTTTTTCCCATAACTGCTAACCACCATCAGAATTCGGTGATTCGCTTTATCTCCATATTGCTCGTCCAATTCTTTTGTTCCCGCAAAAACCTCTAGCGTTAATGTGACTAAAGCCAGTAAAAAAATATTGCGACCTATCACCGATACTAATTTCATCTTTTGTCCTCCAATCATCTGAGAACTAAAGCCTAGCTTTATACCTGTGAAATAAATGTGAAAAAGAAGGGACTTATCAATAGAAACCGTCAGGGTTTTGCAATCCCCCAATAATTGAAACTGACTGGCTTCCAACCTGGTATATACATTGTTTCCAGTTCTATATGATTAAATCCCCCCTCTCTCAGCAGGGCAGGTATATTCCTATCCAGATGACAGCCGCCACCAAGTCGCTTCCAAACCGGAGTCAGTCGATGTTGCCACTTCTCAACAACAGGGTCAGGCGCCAGTCCATGCTCACAAAAAACCAGCTTGCCGCCAGGTTTAAGTACGCGCAGCATCTGTTTGAGAGCCTTCAGGTAATCAGAAATGCTGCACAGCGTGTATGTCATTACCAATGTATCGATACTTTTACTATCCAACGGTATTTCCTCCCCTGGAAGACCAATAAACTCGACATCAAAGGAAGCTTTAAGCGCGATATCTTTTGCCATTTGTGTAATTTCAAGGGATGGATCAAGACCTATAACCTTGTCTACTTTGGTTGCATCGTAATAAGGCAAATTGAGGCCCGAACCGATACCTATTTCCAATACCCGCCCTTCAGCCATAGGAATGATTTTTTCTCGTTGCCGCATATTGGGCTTTAAACCACAGGTGAAATGAATTACGCGAGGCAGAATATATCGGTTGTAGATTCCCATCAGCTTGGCTCCATACCATCAATCCACTAAGTTTAGCTGAATTTTAGAACTTCAAGTCAACCAAAGGATTAGTTATTCGTTTAATGAATACAAAGACTAAAATTAGCGGAGTTAAATAAACATGCAGAAAAGATCTACCCTGCTCCTTAGTGGAATTATTGCCAGTGTTCTTCTAAACGGCTGTATTGTCCATAAGCCACATCACCACAAGCGAAGTAAAACAGTCGTAGTTAACAAAAAGCATGCGTCTGCAGTGTTCGTATTGCCTAAAAACACTCGCAAAGTTGTCCACGCGGGCGGGAATTATTTCATTCACAAAGGACATTTCTATAGAAGCCATGGTCACGGGCACACCAAAATAGCACCTCCTACAGGGCTAGCGCTACAATTTTTGCCGGAAGGCTTTGTAAAAGTTAAACGTAATGGCCTTTGGATTTATCATTTTGACGGTGTCTATCTACGATGGAATGCTCGTAAAAAAGTTTACATTGTTATCGATTGATCATCCAATCACTTATCATCCCCGATAGAGTGACAATCATAGAGTCTTATTCTTTATCGTCAAAAGTTAACTTTCAGGCTTTCTTGCAATGACAAAGTAGGAAGTCTTACTTTTTGGCGGTAACCAGGCTTTTTCAATAATGAAACCAGAGCTTAGCATACTTTGTTCAAGTTCTTTGCGACTAAAAAACTCAACATGAGGCGCTAGCCCCAACAGCTTCATCAATGGCAAAATAAATCGCATATAAGCCATGTGGTCGCTCAAACATCCAGTATTGGAAACAAAAATACCACCCGGCTTGAGCATTTTGAAAGTTTGCGCAATAACCTCTTTATAATTGGACAACAGGTGTAAAATACTTAGCCCTAATATTACGTCATACTCGTTTTCAAACTGCCGATAATCATCCAGAGTCGCCACCTTGAATTCAAGATTGTGTATCTCTGTATCCGAAAGCTTGTTCTTGCAAATTTCGACCATCTTTGGAGAAATATCGATGGCAGTGTAACTTGAGACGAGCGGTGCATGAACCAGAGCCGTTGAGCCGGTACCACAGGCAAACTCCAAAACTTTCGACTCATGGGTTAAATAGGCCTGGGTCATCGCCAGCTTTTTCTGGTAGGCCTCTTCATCCGCGACTGGTTTGGCGGCATATTTTTTGGAAATCTTATCCCAAAATAATGCAGTTTGAGTCATTTTCCTTTGCTCCCCTTTAAAACCTGTTGCTATGGAGATTAAATCATATTGTTTGGTTAAAGTTTTATACAGACATTTAAACAGGTAAATTGTAAGTTTTTGCATCACTAATATGTATTAGTTTATTACCTTTGTCTAATGTCTCCTGTCTACTATCAAGAATACCATAATTTGTATGCAACTCTTATTTTAGGTATAACTTCTCAGGTATAACTTTTCAGGAATTATTGAAATTTCTCCAATATACTCTCTTTATAGCCTAACTTTCTTTATGCCCTAACTTTCTCTCGAGCCAGAGTAGCGATGCGCTCAAAATAAACAAACTCCACATCCACCATAGATTGATCGGAGTAAAGTCTCCTACAGAAATTCTGGACTGCCCTTCTGAGTTCTTTACCCTGTTTAAACTGGCGATAAATTTTTCATTCTGTTCCTGAGCATGCCATGCTTCTTTGCTATAGCTGTAAAAAGCTTTTTTTGCTTCAACTAACCCGTTATTTTTCAATGATAGCTGATACCAGCCCTCTCGAGTCAACCAAACCTGAGCACACTTCCTATTCGGCTCCGACAGCGCCGGGGAAAGCTTCAGTTTTTGACCTCCCCCATGATTCAGGAATATCAGCTCGTGTTTATCACCACCGCGTATACATAGTCGCTGAGCTTTTCCGACCTTTGATGAGTGCCTCTGATCCAGAGCGATAATTGGATTCATCTCACCGAGCCTTGCAACTTGCTTAATCATTGCCTGCCAAAAGAGACTGTAGTTACTTTTGTCGCCGCTGGTTGACCAACCAGCAACTCCTGTTAACAGAGAGAGAGCAATTTTTCCTTTACCCTGAGCTCTCGAGACAACCAGCGGTTCACCTTTAGATGAATAGACCAGGGATATCAACTGACGATCTTGATGCTCAAACTTTATGGCTCTTCTGGAAACTAACGACTCCCTGGGTGAAACCAGGCCACCATTCCCATCATGCCAGGACAATTGAACCGGCTCACTTCCTTCTTTTGGCGAAGGATACCCTAGTTGAAAGTGTCGATGTAACCAGTGCGGTTTTATTTTTGCCGAGGCTGTGTTTTGCACTAGCAAACTATTGTCTGCAATAACGATCATCCCCAATCCCTTGTTAACTTCATTGATAAGTGCTTCGGTTTCACTCTCTGATAATTGGCTTAGCATTCGAGCATCTGCAACAACCAGATCAAATGACGAAAAAAACTCCAAATCCAGACTTTTTGAAACAGGAAGCTCCCTGTTCACTGCTTTGGTGATATATTTATCACGACTGATTTGAATCTTGCTCAAGATTTTTGCACCACTTGCCGCGGCCCAGTTATGTAGATTCTTCAATTCAAAAGAAGGAGCTGACTGCAATAGCAATAGATTCAGTTTAGAATGCCCGGTAACCTCAACATCAATTTCTTCAGAGATAAGTACCTGCTTAATTGTTTTATTCATGCGACTAATCTGCAGTCGATACAAATGATTTCCTGATAACTTTGGACGATGAGAAACTTCAAAAAATTCAGCGTTCAATAAGGCTCTTTTAACTACCATTTGCCCTGCAGGGTCTATCAACTGCATTTCAAAAACATCCGATGATTTGGCATCAGAAATATTCAATCTTCCTGAAAACCTGAAATATTCTCCAATGTTAACTTGCTGGGTCCACTCTGGTGAAAGAATTCCAGAAACTCTAGAAGATGGTATAAATTCGATAATTTCGGCACTAATCGCTTGCCATTCATTCTCAGTAAGGCCATCACCAAGTACCACTAAGTGACCAATTGACGGTTCTCTAATTTGAAGTTGAGCTGCAGAAAGAAGTACTTGTTCTCCGGTAATGCCATAACTTTCTATCATTTCAGTTGTAGGTTCTAACCAATAAAAAGATGCTCTGCTTAGCTTTGTATTAATTTTGTTCAAGCCTTCAGAACTAAAGTCTGTATTTGCAGTAATCAAATAAACTTTCTTTCCTTCACTAACTTTTATTTCAGGTTTCAAGATCAAGCCGCATAGTGCCAGCGCCACACTCAAATTCAGAGAAAAAACCAACCATCGGTACTTTCTTGATATGCCTTTCAGCCGCGAGCTTGTATTCGTTAGCGATATCAATAAGGAGGAGAAAACAATGATGACAGCAATAACCTGAAGCCCGCCAAACTCAGGGAAAAGCAAATACTCCGACAACAGAACTCCATCAATCATGCTGTTTATTCCCGTTTTTTTCCGGATCAAATGATTCTACAAACTGCTTGAATTCATTAAAATCTTGCTCTGGAATAATCCCTGTTCGATATCGATTTCTCGGTAACGCAACTGGCAGCGCTTTAATTTGCCACAGCTTTTGCTTAAGCCTGGCAAGACAGTCACTACAGTTTTCCAGCTGCAATTGATTGGCGGCCAATATTTTCTCCAGAATAACCGCATAGTTGATCAGCACCGGTCTATTTTCGCTTAATTCAAGCAGTAGTTCTCGAAGGTTCTGCAAATTGCTACGCTGCTCCGAGAATAGGGGTCGGTCTATTGGAATTGAATCTAGCGCGCTAAATCCTTTTTGCAATAGAGCTTCCTGATTATTCGACATAATGACAGCGCTTTGATTAAGGGAATAAGAAAGGATCGCATCCAATTCTCCACTCAATCGTCTATCTTCACTAACTGGTGGAGGTTCAAACCCAAGGCGTTTAACGTAGATCCTTTCCGCCTGACGCGCACGTTTCAGATAGTCGTAAGCCTTGTATTCAAATGGCAACGCTTTTTCTGGTTCAGAGAGTAACAAATGCATTTCTGCTTGCCACATCTCGTGAACGGCTTTTTTCATCCAGGTCTTAGGATCAGACTTTGACAGAGGAGCAACTTCAACACTGCCATGCTCATGGGTATATTGTGCAATGATATCGCTAGCCCCCGACAAATCCTCCAGATGGTACTCAGAGTCATGCATATGCTCTGCCTGATGAGATTCAGCTATACTAGCTTTGTCCTGTTCTTCATGTTGTTCTTCATGCCTTTCTTCGTCAGAGTGTTCCATCTGAGCCAATCCGGCAGTCGCCTCCCCCTGACTGACATCTTCACCGCCATGATAGCCATCGGCCAGCCCATGCATAGCGCCTTCTCCTTCACCAAACTCGTCCCCCAGAAATTGTCCATATTTCTCTTTTAAGTCTTTTTGTGAGTATCCCAGGTCGTGAGACTTTTCTTCAAATTCAATTGATTCTAAGTCGTTTCGATCAGCAATCAGCTGTTCTGTTTCGATAATAATCTGTCGTTGGCTTCGAAAAAATTCCGGTATGAATCTTATTTGAATTCCTTCAGCCAGCGTCTCTTCATCGTTTTCTTCCAACCAACGAAGAATTAGGCTGGATGATTTACTCAATTGAGATTCAGGTGTTCTGTTATCCCAGGCTTTGATATGAAAGTAAGCCTCATCACCAGGCTCCATTTCAAGTTCAGCTAATTTCCACTTTCGGGTAAATAACGTTCCTTTTTCAGTATCTTCAGCCTGTGAAAATTTAAAAACTTTGTCTCTAAACTTGACAGCCTCCCCACTTCCTTTGGCAACTGACACCTCGATGACGGTATTCGAAATCGCGAAATCGTCGTTAATCAGTACCTTCAGATTAAAATCTTTGGGTGCTTTCTCTCTGATTTCTGTCAAGGTTGTTTTCGGGGTGAGTATTTTTATCTTTGGTGCGCGATCTTTTATTGCCTGGATCGTATATATATCCCCAATATAAACTAGCCGTTTATTTTCAAAATAGGCCAGCCGATAAAAACCGGATCCCTTGACTTCATGCTGAAATCCAAATCTACCGTTTTCCATATAAGTCATCTTCTGCGGCTTACCATCAACACCAAGCCAATAGAGACTCTCAATATATTTTGTAGTACCAACCTCCCACTCGATCATGGCTCCTTCCAGTACCTTTACATTTAGATCAGATTGGGTTATTGGCGAAAGACCTGTGTAATCAGGAGAAGAGACAGTGAGTCTTGAAAAATTTAACACTACCAGAGCATCTGACGATTGATTTACTTCATTTATATCTATTTCACCAAAACTCGACTGTTGTATGAGCTTCATTATTAGCCAAAACGAAATGATCAGAGCAATAATGCTCAGACTCCAGGAAATGCTACGTTTAGTACTTATTTTCGGTAATAGCCTGTTTAATTCGCCAGATTTTTCTAGCTGAATCAATTTATCTGTTACCTTTTGGCGCTGTATTTCTTTCAATAGCGACTCTGGTTTTGCCAGTACAAGCTGAAGACTTTCTTCAAGTTCTGCATAGTTTCGATTTAAATGCTCAACCATATTCACCCGGTTAATTCGAGTTTTATGATTGTAATATAGAGTCACGACCAGATAGATGAGGGCGAAAATCAGACTAGTCAGAATAGCCTTACCTGCCTCCACGTTGATAGTCACTAGTGAAGCAAATGTCGCAAAATCGACAAGCATGGCACCGAGCAGAGACTGATAGCGCACTCTGCGACGAAACTCCATTATCAATCGCTCGATAATAGCTAAGGCAGGATCTTCTTGAGAATGTTTCATCATGCTCGACCAGCCCTATCAGAGCCATCCATACGATGCATTTCATTGATAGAAGAGCTTGATCTTTCCGCAATTATTCTTTCAAACAACCAGAGGACTACCAGTAAAAGCATTAGATAGGCATACAAACTATCACGCCCTGTTTGCCAGGATAGTTGTTCTCTGTTGTCAACTTTGTGCTGAATCGCAGGCAAATAGGAACTTTGAACAGGCGTATACAGTTGCCGCATGATCAGCTCATTAATAATAAAAGGAAATGACTCGCGACTAACCATATTGGTCCATTCGGGATGAAATCTACTATTAAACTTAAAACACTGCTTATCATCACACCGAAAACGGACTAACAGCTCATTTCCCTGGATATTCTTCCAAATTGCTTGAAAAAACTCGCTACTCGGAGCCTTGGTAGAGGTATTTTGCGCAACAAACGATCGAAACAGAAACATTTCTCCTTCAATAAAAGCTCGTTGAAACGCATCTCCCATTGTTTCATTAATTTCCTGCTTCAAACCTGACTCATCTGAAAAATGAAAACCTCTTGTTGCTACCAGATGAGTCAATTCAGGTTTACTTCCCGTCAATTCAAATACCACATCAAAGAACTGCTCTTTACTTAAATATTTACCAAGGCTATCCTGTTCAATATAGGTCAGGTCAATGTTAGCTCGATAGGCAGCAGGTAAGCTTTCTAAAGCCTTGTAGAGAATTTGCCCATCAACTTTTCGTTTTGAACCGGCGTAGATCAGCAAGCTAAGCTTTTTGCCTTTTAAAATTCTTCGATTCTGTATTACCGAGTTTTCATCTTCTTCGACAATTGTAATGTTTTTCGAAATATAACTAAGTTTGGCTGGATTTTCATACGCAGAAAAATCATTAACTAGATAGAGATAGATGTTTTCAGCCGGCACTTTCTTTTGTTGTACAAATTCTAGTATTTTACTTACCGATTGAAGGCTTTTGCTGTCTTCACTAATTTGTTCGATTATTTGAGCCCGCGTTTTTTCGAAATCTACTGGAATTACAGGCGAGTCCAGCACAAAGATTTCGCTTTCAGAGAAACTGTTCTTAATTGAGTGGAATTCTGCATTTGAAACCAACTCAAGCCATTGTGGAGAAAGTATTACCAATTTTTTTTTGTTGCTAGTCCAACTTTTACTAAGAAATAGCTCGCTTAATGCAATCGCAGCAATAGAGACAATTGTTATTCTAAGAAATAGTAATAACCATTGCTCTAGTCTAAATTGCCTTATTCTGGTTTCCTTCAATCGCTTAATAATTGTCAGATCACCAACCCAGACAAGCTTTCCTCTACCAGGATTTATAAGATGGATTATCACTGGGATACTAATGGCGCCAAGAGCAAAAAGGCCAGAGAGATTAGTAACATTCAGTCCTGCAAACCATTCAAACATACTAGCCTGCTCTTTTTCTCTGTTTCAAATACTCCATTAGCACATAATCCAGTGGCTGACCGGTGTTAAAGTTTGCATAGCCAATATTTTTGCTCATAAGCTCAGTTTTTAACTCTTTAATATATTCTTCTCTAGCCATTGAATAATATTTTGCGGCCTCATTCGCATTTACCAAAACTTCTTCCCGGGTTTCCAGGTCTTTAAATCGTACAGCGCCTCGATAAGTAAAATCAGCGTCTTCAGGACTGTTGAGGTGGATCGCAACCACTTCACTTAAAGAAGTATTAATCTTACCGAGAAATTGACTTATCTCGTTGTGGTGTTGTGAAAAATCACTTATAAGAAAAATGAGTGAAGGCCTCTGAAAATAATGGAGGTAAGGAATTAATTCCTGAATATCCGGAAAATAATTCTTTGCCTCTAACGAAGATAGATGAATCAAAAGTCGCTGAAATTGCTTAATTCCATTTCCTGGAGGGACAATTTCGAAATTCTGCTTACTAAAATTCATGAACCCAACCGAGTCTCCTTGCTGGATTGAAAGATAAGCAAGGCTTGCGAGTAAATATTTCGAATAAGTCAGTTTGTCTATGCTTTCCTGTGACTCAGACTTTTGTGCCATCGATGCAGAACTATCCAGTAAGAACCAGACATCTATCTCACTCTCACGTTCCGCTTCATGAACAAAGTATCTGTCGCTACGCGCAAAAAGTTTCCAGTCAATTCTCGATAGCTCATCCCCGGTCTCATAGGGTCGATATTGACTAAACTCAACACCAACTCCGCGCTGCCTGCTTTCTTGCAAACCAAATAGAAAACCTTCCGCTACACATTTCGCAATTAAAGGCAGGTCTTTAATGCGAGCAAGTATCCTGGGATCAATAAACTTTTCCAAAATAGAACCTGTTGTTAAAGCTTACTTTTCGGTTTGGCTATTCCATCGAGTAATGTCGAAACAACCTGGTCGCAAGATAATCTTTCAGCCTCAGCCTGAAAATTCAACAAAACTCTATG
This sequence comes from Aliikangiella sp. G2MR2-5, assembly GCF_015687155.1. Taxonomy (GTDB): domain Bacteria; phylum Pseudomonadota; class Gammaproteobacteria; order Enterobacterales; family Kangiellaceae; genus Aliikangiella. The sequence continues at coordinate 432,409 of NZ_JADPQF010000002.1, forward strand.
TCGAAAAACCGCAGGTGCTACAAAAGCAATATCATCCAACGTTACGCTATATCTCTTTGCAAGCAGAGCTTTTGCTTTAGCACACAGAACCAAAGCCTGACCTGCACGGGGTCCAGCCCCCCAACGGACAAAGTCCTTTACCTGATCAATAACTGTCGATTGTGGCCGAGTATTTCTTACAAGGTTAGCAATATAGGCTAATAGTGAGTCTGATATTTCCACACTACGAGTCATTTTTTGTAATTCAACTAAAGTGTCTGCATTTAAAAGTCGTTCAAGCTCAACTTTTCGATTACCGGTCGTCCGCTTTAAAATTTCCAGTTCTTCTGCTTCACTAGGATAATCGACACGTATAAACATAAGAAAACGATCGAGTTGGGCTTCAGGTAGAGGATAGGTCCCCGATTGTTCAACCGGGTTTTGTGTAGCCAGCACAAAAAAGGGTTCAGGCAAAGAATAGGTTTTACCACCGTAGCTAACACTTTTTTCTTGCATCGCTTCTAATAATGCAGCCTGAGTTTTTGGTGGCGTTCGATTAATTTCATCTGCAAGTAAAATATTGGTAAAAACAGGTCCCTTCTGAAATTTGAAAAACCTTTTCCCACTCGCGTGATCTTCTTCTAAAATTTCAGTGCCAACAATATCACTTGGCATCAGATCGGGAGTAAATTGGACTCGATGAAAATCAAGCTCCAGAGCTTTAGCCAAAGTACTTACCATCATAGTCTTAGCTAATCCAGGGACGCCTTCTAATAGACAGTGACCACCAGCCAACAAACTAATTAACAGCTCTTCGACTACTTGTTTTTGACCCACAATAACTTTACCTACTTCATCACCAACAGCGGCAAGCAGATTAAGTTTCTCATTGATATTTTCTTCGGCGCGCTCAAGCGCGTCACGCGGACTTGACTCAGACATTATTTTCTCGCTGAATTAATTACAACCATTTGTGCCTTTACTGGATACTGATAGATACTCTTACCAATAAAACGGTTAAGCTGTCATGGCATAAACGACGATATTAACCGCAAATTTCGTATTATCTTCATACATAAAACGTTTATTGCGAAAGTCATAATCCCATTCACAACCTAGATCTTTGTTACTGTAAAGTACGGCAATTCGTCCGTCTATTTCAATTCCTTTAAGGTAATCATGAACAAGATCATCCCCCCAGCCATTAAGCTCAATACTAGTATCAGGAGGTCCGTCAAATCTGAAAAAAGATGAATAAATGGCATGATCATTAGAAATTTTTCTTAACGCATCAGGGCCAAATATTTCAGACATTTGAGCTTCAAAACTCTGTGCAAAAACTCCATCGATATCATGATTACAGTCGTCAACAAAAACAAATCCACCGTTTTTAACATAGGTTTCAAAATTCTGTCTTTCTTCGTGACCAAACGCAACCAGCCGGTGTCCTGCAAGATAACAAAATGGTGAACTCAACATTGCAGGATCGGATAAGGGTATTATGCGCTCATTTATATCCACGCGCATTGTAGTGTATTCAATCAGAGAATTTAGAATGTTCGCCGGCATCCGCTCGTCAACATCCCAATCTCCTGACTCATAACTCAATCGAGTAAAATAGAAGTCGAAATCGCTCCTACCTTGCGCATGTAGCAATGATGGTAACGAATATGCAGTAGCGCAGCTAAGCGTTGCATATTGAAGAAACTGACGACGACTAATCATTTAAAACAGTATTTATGATGGTAACTTTATAATTTCTATTATTAAAAATTTATTCGAGTAACGCTATTTGCGCTATCGTCTACTCTGACAATAGCGCATTAGATATTGTTTTCTAACTGTTAAACAGCATCAGAAAGACTGGAAAAAGTGAAGTCTCTTACCTTCATTGGTGGAACCATATTACCATTGATTCGCACCGGTTTTCCTAGCTCCTCGATATTATTTAGCATAACAATCGGGCTTTCATTGAAACGAAAATTCTTCACAGGATATTTGATTTTACCGTCTTCAATATAAAACGTACCATCTCTAGTTAACCCAGTGTAAAGCTGTGTTTGAGGATCAACAGCACGAATATACCAAAGTCTTGTGACCAAAATCCCATGACGGGTTCCTTTGATCATTTCCTGTAGCGATTTGTCTCCTCCATCCATGATAAATTGACCGCTACCCGGTTTGTACTCGACCCCGGTTTTCTTCGCCCAATAACGAGAGTTCGGCATATTTTCAATTTTACCATCCTTAATCCAGTACATTTTTTCACGAGGATGTCCATCACCGCCAAAAGGTGCAAGTGGAACCTCAGGGTGCTCAGGATCTGTATAAATATTCACTCGTTGATCAAACATCTTTTCACCGAGTCTATTCTTGGGTGGATTTTCCTCTCCCTCTTTGGGTTTATAGCTTAGAAAACTTCTTCCTTCATCAGCTCCTCGCTGTCCCATACTCCCGACCATATTTTGAAGAAGCTGAACACTTGCTGCCGGCTCCAGAATGACAGTATATCGGCCTGGTTCCATTTCTTTAGCATCAACAGAGCCGGTTGACTTATCAATTGCAATTCTGGAAGCTTTTGCAGTGTCCAGATGCTTGACGTCCGAGTAATCTCGAGTAACCCAGCCGGATCCTTTTCCATCTTCGGTGCGTATTGTTGCCGAAAAGCTCACATCCGTTGATACATTGTAGGCAAACAATCCTTTAGAGTTCATGATTGCACTCATATTTTGATTATCATTGAGAAAGCCACTAGCAATCAGTTTATTTTTCTTAGAAGGAGAAATGCTATCATCAGCAGCTTTCGCTCTTACTTCGGGCGTGATATTAGCCGTTGATGAAAAATTTGTTTTTGATTGCTTATATTTTTGAGGGCCTAAAATCGGCATATACTCCGGATTCTCAGGCGCCAATTTTGCTAACTCTTCAGAACGACGTACCACTTTTTCCAGTGATGCATCATCAAATTCATTGATTGTTGCAACGCCACTCTTCTTGCCAAAAGAAGATTGTACTACTAACGTTAAATCGTTCACTTCTCCTGCAGTCGTTACGGTGTTTCGTGCATAACGAATATTGCCACTTTTTTGTCCCGTTAGATTACATTCACATTCGTCTGCCCTGGAAAAAGCCAGGACCTTTTTTAAAATCGCTTTCGCTTCCTTTTCAGATAATATTGACATGATTCACCTCATTAAATTCTGTTTATTCTTTGCGCGACCACTAAACTTTACGTTTGGTATTGAGAACGTTGATATTGTTAAATCTCGTTGTGGGGCAACCATGAGAAACCGCACTTACTTGAACAGGTTGTCCTTTACCATCGAAAAATGAACCGCCTACACGATAGTCAGACTTACCTGCCAGTTGCGTACAAGAATTCCAGAATTCCTGAGTATTGGATTGATATGCGACATCTTCAATTTGATCAACGATTTTTCCATTTTTGATTTCATAGAAAAGCTGTCCTCCAAACTGGAAGTTATACCTTTGTTGATCAATTGAGAAAGAACCTCGACCGACAATATAGATGCCATCTTCTACATCTTTAATAACATCATTTGCAGATAAATCTTCTTTAGCATTTGGCATTAAAGACACGTTAGGCATGCGCTGGAACTGTACGTCACGCCAGCTTTGTGAATAGCAGCAACCATGTGATTCTTTTTGATCGATCATATGGACCTGATCACGCGTTGCCTGATAATTAACCAAAACGCCATCTTTAACCAGATCCCAACGCTTTGTCTTAACCCCTTCATCATCATAGCCAACGCAACCAAGCGAATGTTCCTGAGTTTTATCAGCCACAAGATTAACAATTTCAGAACCATACTGAAATTTCTTAGAACGCCATTTGTCCAAAGTTGCAAAACTGGTACCAGCGAAATTGGCTTCATAGCCTAGTACACGATCAAGCTCGAGAGGGTGGCCTACCGATTCGTGGATCGTTAACATCAGATGAGCCGGATCCAATACCAAATCATATTTACCAGGCTTTACCGACTTGGCTTTTAATTTTTTCTGTAGCTGTTCACCCGCATTACGAGCATCCTCAATCATGTCGTAAGAATTCTTATAGCCAATATTTGCACCCTGAACATGAATTTTATCTTCCTTGCGACCATCAAGATATTCAAAGCCCATTCCAACGGGATCACCTAAGCCATTGCGTTGTTTAAATCCAGATGGACCAACTGCGCTCGCAAAAAATGGAGACCAAAGACGGTGAACATCTTGATCTATATAGGATCCATCCGTTGATGCAAAATATTTTTGCTCATTGACCAAAAAAAGCACTGAAGTTATATAATTTGCTCCACTGGATAAGGCTGCATTATTAACTTCCAGCAACATATCCGCTTTTTCTTTTACCGGAATTTCAAAAGCATTCTTTTTAATTGGAGTCTTCCAGGAGACTTCTCCGACTCCTTTGACAGGTGCTAGCTTTACCGGTTCTGATTGAAACTTGGAATTAGCTTTGGCGATAGCGACTGCCTGTTTCGCAGTCTTAGCAATACTATCAGGAGTCATATCTGAGGTTGCTGCAAATCCCCAGGTTCCATTTGCAATAACGCGTATTCCGATCCCTGCAGACTCGGTATTAACCACATTGTTAACAACCTTTTCTCTAGTTGTGATAAATTGATTCAGATAACGGCCAATTCTTGCATCGGCATAACTTGCGCCTGCTGATCTGGCAGCATTCAGGGCAATATCAGCTAACTGCTTTTTTAGCCCGACGTCCATTGGTTTATCAAGCAACTCAGCCGCCGTCACAATATTGCCTGTCATGGGTAGTACAAGCGCCCCCATTCCAGTTCCAGTTATTTTGATAAAATCCCGTCTTTCCATTAGTCACCTCTATTTTTAATTTTCATTTGACCCCTAGCAGCCGCCAAAACGCACCTTAGAGAAAAGCGCATAGGTCTAAAAGCCATGCATGAAGGACCTGATAAAGCTACCTATAGTCTACTTTTCACTCAATTAAGGCAAAGGAGAAAATGTAAAAAAGCGTAACAACTGGAGTAGGAAGCGCTATGGAGTCATGGAGAGGTAACATCAATACAGTTTTTGCCCTTATCTTTAGCGCTGGTCAGGGCGGCTTCTGCGTCTGCAAGCATATTTTCAAATGAGTCATGTTTTTTCATTAATGCAGCCAGACCAATACTGACTGAAAACTCGATTTTCTCCTCTTCTTTGTAAAGCGCATTTTCACTAATTGCATCTTTTATGGCGTAGGCAATATCCAGCCCCCCAGTTATGTCGCTATGAGGTAATAAAATGGCAAATTCTGCTCCATTATATCTTGCTAAAAAGTCTTCATCCTTTAGCTGTCTTTCACATATCCTCGCTAGCTGGAAAAGTAGATTGTCACCAATGGAATGACCATAGTTTTCATTAATTTTCTTAAACCAGTCACAATCAATCAACAAAAGCGTAAGTGAATGGTTGTATTTCTTTGCGCGAGCAAATTCCATATTTCCTCGTTCAAACAATGCTACACGATTTGCAATCTGAGTAAGATGATCGGTATTAGCAATTTGCTTCAACACAGCTGTTCGCTCTTCAACGATTTGCTGCAGAACATCTCGAGTCACCGTCGTTTTTTCCAGTTGCGAACTCATTTGATTGAATTGTGCAATAAACCTGGATAATTCTTCAAATCCGTGAATTGAGGGAAGTTGCTTAAACTGTCGCTTATTGATGCTATCGATTCCCTGCTTCAAATTATATACCGCTTCACTCACAAGAAAACCTATGCGGTGAGCACCTACAAAAAGAATCAGTACTCCGCAAAGTAGTGTTATCAAAATAATCAGGATCTGGCGTTTCTCAATTTTTTTAATATCATTTCGAGCCAACGCGGCTAGGTGTTGGGAATCGGTAACTATCATATCAACCTGTACTAACAACCTTTTGGTGAGCAAATTCTCGATTTTTCCACCTATCGTCTTAGAAGCAATTCCCATCAATTTCCGGTACAAAATATCAAGACTTTTATTTTGTGTAATTAAGCTATTTTGCAACGTCTGTTGTGCGGGAGTTAGCTCAGGAGGCTGATTTAATATTTTTGTTAGCGAAACTAAATTTGTCTCCCATTTCATAGCACCCTCTAAATGGGCAACATCTTCTTTTAAAATAGTTCGCTGTAACGAAAAACTCATGTTTTGCACTTTTAGTGCATAGTCTTGCCGCTCCAGTGCTTTTTCAATTTTCAACCATGAGTAAACTAGAGTTAAAACGACTAAGATAACAACAACAAGATTGCCGTATGCAAACAGTCCTAGCCTCTTTTTTAGTGTCCAATCAATCAGCATATACTTTATAGTTATATTTCGTTAATTTAGAGTAACAGCATAAGGAACTACATCCATCAAATATTCCTGGTCAATAAGATGTTCAAAATCAGGCATGACTACCGACTTGACAATCCCCTGACTGATAGCCCATTCAATTTGAGATTCCATATTCAATACTAAAGATCGGCTTAAAGACAGTTTAAATATGTAGTCCTGCCAAACCCAGTTGACAAAATTTGAATCTAACCGAAGCCGCTTAATTAATATTTGACGAGATTCTTCAGGGTGTTTTGCAATAAACTCCTGAGCTTTTTTCAGCCCCATAAGAATACATCTGGCCGCTTGTGGTTTCGCAGCAAGATTAAGCTTTTTTGCGACCAGATTGAAAGTTAGAGTATAAAGGTTCTTACTCGGTAAAATCTCAGCATCTCCATCAGACAGGCGAAGGGTTTCATAGGCATAAGGTTCCCACGGAACAACGACATCAACTTCTCCTTGCTGTAGAGATTTGGCGAGTGCCTCTGGTGCTTTGTCAATAACTTCTACATTTTTAAGATCGACTCCTGAAAGAGCAAGATAGATAGAAAGGAAGTACTCCCCGGCGGCACCTTTAGTAACAGCGATTTTTTTACCAACCAGGTCCTGAGGAACAATAATGCCGGATTTTTTTGATATGACAAATTTGACGTCATTATCAGATTGCACAAAAGTCGCAATATTGGCAAAGTCATTTCTTTTAAGGCTTTGGAAAGCAATTACAGATTCAGAACTGGTTGCAAAATCAGCCTCTCCTCGAATCATTTTTTCAAAGCTCGCTTTACCACCAAATACCTCCGTTAACTGTACATCAATACATCTTGGGTCAAATAGGCCTTTATCCTTGGCGATATAGATTGGTGCCGAAAGCGGGGTACGTGAAACTGCAATCCGAATATCTTCAGTTTTGGAATAAAAAATTGCCTGCCAATTTCCTAGTAGAAATAACACTCCTAGCAGAAGTGTGAGGATAATAAATGCAAGTAATGAGTGCTGATTGAATTTCAAAAGACTTCCCTTTTATCTAACACTCAAAGTATAGAAAAGAAAAGAATTCTCTGCCTTGAATCACTAATACCTTTTAAATAAGTTATCGCACATTTGATATGTTTTTTCAGAATTATAAAAAAGGAGCCCTAAGGCTCCTTTCCAAGCGTTGTTTTCAGCATAAGCTGAAGAATATTGTATCGCGCTATCGCTCGCGAGCAATGGCTCTGTGGCCAATATCATCGCGATAGTAGACCTTATCCCACGAAATGGTTTTCACTCTTTCATAGGCTAAAGCCTGCGCTTTGGTAACATTCTCACCTAAAGCAACAACACAAAGAACACGACCTCCGGCCGTCACCACATTGCCGTCTTCTTCTTTGGTACCTGCGTGAAAAACTTTAGTGTCAGCAATTTCTGTATCGAGACCAGAAATAATATCGCCTTTAGGATAACTGTCAGGATAACCGCCGGCAGCCATCACCACGCCAACCGCTGGACGAGGATCCCAGTTGACACTGGCAGTATTCAGTTTACCGTCGAGTGCGGTTAAACACAGCTCAACCAGATCCGATTGTAGACGAGACATAATAGGCTGGGTTTCCGGATCACCGAATCGGCAATTATACTCTAGTACTTTAGGGATTCCTTCCGGTGAAACCATAATTCCAGCATAGAGGAAACCTGTGTAAGGGTGACCTTCTTTCGCCATACCTTCAACAGTAGGAACAATAACTTGCTCCATGATGGCATCATGCATTTGTTGAGTAACAACCGGAGCTGGTGAGTAGGCGCCCATACCACCGGTATTGGGTCCCTTATCACCATTATCTCGCGCTTTGTGATCCTGTGATGTCGCCAAAGGCAAAATATTCTTACCATCAACCATGACAATAAAGCTAGCTTCTTCACCGACCAGGAACTCTTCAACAACAACGCGGTGACCAGCATCACCAAACTTGTTGCCATCAAGCATATCATCAATCGCAGCGAAAGCTTCTTCTTGAGTTTGTGCAATAATAACGCCCTTGCCTGCCGCCAGGCCATCAGCTTTGATAACAATCGGCGTGCCCACCTTTTCGACATAGGCTTTTGCTTGAGCAATATCGGTAAAGTTGCCGTAAGCAGCGGTAGGGATATTGTGCCTGGCCAGAAAATCTTTGGTAAAAGCTTTTGAGCCTTCTAACTGCGCCGCTCCCTGAGTTGGTCCGAAACACTTCAAACCGGCTTCATTAAATTTGTCGACAACGCCCAGACAGAGTGGAGCTTCAGGGCCAACAATAGTCAATTCGACGCCATTTTCTTTAGCAAAAGACAATAAACCATCAACGTCTTCGGCACCAACAGCAACATTTTCTAATTTGCTTTCAAGCGCTGTGCCTGCATTACCGGGCGCAACAAAGACTTTTTCAACTTGCTCAGATTGAGCTGCTTTCCAGGCCAGTGCGTGTTCACGACCGCCACCACCAATAACCAGAACTTTCATAGTTTTTCCGTTTTGATTTTAAATAATTGCTCTCACCAGTTTAGCTTTTCTGTCCCCTCTCCCCCTGAGAGAGGGTTAGGGAGAGGGCTATGATTTATTTCTTAGCACTTAGCGCTTAGTTTCTTTAGTGCTTAAAGTGACGCATTCCGGTAAAGACCATTGCCATACCATGCTCGTTAGCAGCATCAATGACTTCCTGATCACGCATTGAGCCACCAGGCTGAATAATTGCGCTGATACCCGCTTCAGCTGCTGCATCAATACCATCACGGAACGGGAAGAAAGCGTCAGATGCCATAACCGAACCTTTGACTTCAAGACCTTCATCTGCGGCCTTAATACCGGCAATTTTAGCACTGTAAACACGACTCATTTGACCAGCACCAACACCGATGGTTTGCTCATTTTTAGCATAAACAATCGCATTAGATTTAACAGACTTGGCAACTTTCCAGCAGAAAAGTAAATCTTTTATTTGTTGCTCAGTCGGTTGAACTTCAGTAACAATTTTAAGATCATCCGCAGTGATGACACCCAAATCTCGATCCTGGACTAACAAACCGCCATTGACACGTTTGTAATCCCACGCGGCAGCAGGTGCGTCCCATTGGCCACACTCTAGAAGACGAACATTTTGTTTGGCTGCAACAACCGTTTTCGCACGCTCCGATACTTTGGGGGCGATAATGACTTCAACAAACTGGCGGTCAACGATCGCTTTCGCTGTTTCATGATCAAGTTCGCGGTTAAAAGCAATAATACCACCGAAAGCACTGGTAGGATCGGTTTGGAACGCTTTGTTATAAGCCTCGAGAATATTGGCTTCAACTGCAACACCACATGGGTTGGCATGTTTAACGATAACACAGGCAGGTGCGTCAAATTGCTTTACACACTCCAGCGCTGCATCGGTATCGGCAACATTGTTGAATGAAAGCTCTTTACCCTGAATTTGTACAGCAGTCGCAACCGATGCTTCTTTCGGCTCGGCTTCTACATAGAAAGCCGCTGATTGGTGTGGGTTTTCACCGTAGCGCATCGTCTGAGCCTTTTTATATTGAATCGAGTAGCTCTGCGGGAAAGTTTCTGCTTGCTCGAGGTTTTCCAGGCGCGCTCCCAGATAGTTAGAAATAGCCGCATCATATTTTGCGGTGTGGGCAAATGTTTTCCATGCTAGTTGATAACGAAGCTTGTATTCAGTACCGCCATTAGTTTCAACTTGCTCAAGCACTTTTTGATAATCTTCTGGCTCCACCACCACAACAACATCATTGTGGTTCTTGGCCGCTGCTCGTAACATAGTTGGTCCGCCGATATCGATATTTTCTATCGCATCAGCGAGCAAGCAATCATCTTTCGCTATTGTCGCTTCGAATGGATAAAGGTTAACGACCAGAAGATCGATCCCCTGAATACCGTGCTCCTCCATTACGGACTCATCTTGGCCACGACGAGCCAGAATACCGCCATGAATTTTGGGGTGAAGCGTTTTAATTCTGCCATCCATCATTTCTGGAAAGCCGGTGTAGCTAGAAACTTCAGTCACCGGAACGTTATTATCCATCAACAACTTGGCGGTACCGCCGGTTGACAAAATTTCTACATTTTTTGCTGCTAGCGCTTTAGCAAATTCTAAAACACCGGTTTTATCCGAAACACTTATAAGTGCACGTTTGATAGGTCGAATTGAGCTCATGATTTTCTCTATCTGCTTTGAAAGGGGTCACTTAATTAATCAAAAATTTAAAAGCGGTTTGCTTTTTACAGGATTCTACAAACAACAAAACGGGCAAACGCCCGCTTTGTATTCGATCCGTCAGGTCTTAGTTTAGACCATACATTTTCAATTTCTTTCTTAAAGTTCCTCGGTTTAAACCAAGAACTTGTGAAGCTTTTGTCTGGTTCCCTTGAGTATAAGCCATTACACATTCCATCAAAGGCGCTTCTACTTCGGCCAGAACCATATTATAAATATCGGTTGGTTTTTCATCTTCCAGTTGTGCAAAATAAGCTTTCATCGCTTGCTCTACACTTTCACGGAGAGTCGTTTGCTGACTGGTAATCTCAAACGAGCCTGTTTCTTTTTGTTCCATTATTTCCATGCTATCTAAGTTCATGCCACTTGTGCCTTATCAAATTTCTTTTGTTTAAAATAAGCTGTCAACGCATCGAGCTGCGCCTCAGCAGACTGAATCTGATTAAATTGCTGCTTGAATGATTGCGCGGATAAGTGTTCCGCCAAATACCAAGCCGTATGTTTTCTCGCTATTCTTACGCCCTGAAATTCCCCATAAAACTCATGTAGTGCTTTAATGTGATCCACCAGCACTTGCTCAACTTCTTCAATTGAAGGTTCCGGAGCTAGTTCGCCAGTTTCTAAATAATGATTAATTTCACGGAATATCCAGGGTCTCCCCTGTGCCGCTCGACCGATCATTAATCCATCTGCACCGGTATAATCCAACACAAATTTTGCTTTTTGCGGCGAATCAATATCACCATTAGCAATCACCGGGATTGAAACCGACTGCTTAACCAGTGCAATTGTGTCGTACTCTGCAAATCCTTGATATTTACATGCTCGGGTCCTGCCATGTACAGCAAGGGACTGGATGCCCGCTGCTTCGGCCATTTGCGCAATATCTATTGCGTTTTTATTTTCTGGATCCCAGCCTGTTCTTATTTTCAGAGTTACAGGTACATCAACCGCCTGGACTACGGCATTAAGAATTTGTTCAACCAGCACTGGATCTTTAAGTAACGCAGAACCAGCGGCTTTTTTACAAACCTTTTTTGCCGGACACCCCATATTGATATCAATGACTTGTGCGCCATTTTCGACATTGTATTGGGCTGCCTGTGCCAGCATATCAGCGTCGCCCCCTGCGATCTGGACTATACGTAAGCCAGGTTCGTCATCATGACGTAATCGCAATTGGCTTTTTCTTGACTGCCTCAAGCTAGGATCACTCGACACCATTTCTCCTACAACAACACCCGCCCCCATCGACTTACAAAGTCGACGAAAAGGCAAGTCTGTCACTCCAGCCATTGGAGCCAGAAACAGATTGTTATCTAAAGAGTAAGAACCAATCCTCATGTCGGGATCAAATCCTCATTTATTAGCAGGATCGTCGGTTGTCTGAGACGACAGCTGGGGTTGGTCAAGAAAGCACCAGATTTTACACTGTTTAAACAATGATGAAAATGCGAAAAAAGACTAATTTACCGATTTTTTTCTCATAAAAAGCAATAAAAAAGACTTGCAATTTGAAATTCTTTTGAGAATCAAATAGCTAGTTAATATTCATAAAAAGTGTCAAATGCTTCCAAAATCGGAACAAAATATTAATCAAACAAAAATTCAAAGCCCAATGCATCAGGGTGTGGCAGCTTAGTCTCAAAAGTCAGGTGAACTTCAGCGTTAGCCGGCATAAACTGCTCAGCTTTTTCAGGGAAGTAATCACTCACCTCAAAGCGTTTCTGCGAAACGAAACTGCCATCTCTATCACTGAAGCGGATGGTGATACCCGGGTAAGGTTGAGCAAAATTTGCCTCATTTACCAATAAAAGCTTGATTTCCAATATGCTGTCATCAGATTCAGAGGGCTTTACAATTCGTTGACGTAATTTGATTTTTGCAACATCACGACGAGGTTGAAGATCACAGGGAAGTGCAGAACAAATCGACTTGGTCATAGATCCCCAGGTAGGATCCCACGATAAGGTCTGTCGATTTTTCCAGAAGCTTTGACCTGCATAACCCAATAATGCTAATACAAGAACAACAATCATGCTATTCCGCAGTCCAGTTTTCTTGTCGACTACACGCTCTTCAAATTCATCCAGAGGATCGGGCTCTGTATCTACTTCTTCAATTTGGTTTGCCAGGTTATCAGCTAGCAAATCAGCATCTTCCTCAAGACTGTCCAAATCCAGTTCAGAGCTTTCCATAGTCTGATTTTGGAGCCCAAAGTCGGCTTCATTTGAATCACCTGAACTTGTATCAATATCAAACACGTCGTCTGTCAGCTCGTTTTCCGGCGCAGACTCTTCGCTTAACGCGGCTTGCTTGTCATTTGTGACATGCACTTCGACTGCAAGAGAATCCTCTGCCAGCAACTCTTCTACCGACTCTTCTGCATCTTCCAAAAAGTCGTCAAATGATTCTTCATCAAGATTGTTTTCTGGAATTTCCATAGCCGAGTCAGCAACATCGACTTCGGAAAGTTGCTCGCTAACAACCTCTTCACTCGGTTCGTCATTTTGTAACGCCAAATCAAATTCGTTCTCTTCTAAAGAATCCAGACTCATATCATCCAGATCCATATCATCAAGACTCAAATCATCCTGTTCTGCCGCTTCAAGCTCAAATGCTTGCAAAGCCACATCTTCGACTTCACCAGACTCAATAGCAACTTCGTTTAACTCCGACAATTCAATCTCAGGCTCAATGGCAATCGGTTCTTCAGTCAAAAAGTCTTCAGACAAACTAGTTTCTGTCGATTCTCTTTCCGGGACGGTTGTGTCCAACTCCTCACCAATCACTTCATCACTGTCTAATTCAAAATCGAGAGGCTCGTTATCGATATCGTCTACCATATCCAGCTCATCAAGAGCCGCGTCGATATCCAAGTCGTCATCCAGACTCATTTGCGGATCGTCAAACTCCGCAACAGAAACTTGTGACTCAATATCTTCCCCAAAACTTGCATTCAACAAATCCTTATCTTCGGCAAGCGACTGTTCTGGTTCTGGTTCTGGTTCTGGTTCTGGTTCTGGTTCTGAGAATACTTGCTGCTGTGGAACTGATTCAATATCGCTTGCTACCACTTCGTCATCAGAAGACTTGGTAGCGCCCAGGCTTGCTGAGGCAACTTCGGATGACTCGACGACATTGTTTGCGACACTTTCAGTATTGGCCACTGCAGAAGTTGCAGAGACAACCTGGCGAGGCTTTACAAAATACTGATCCGCCTGAAAGACTTCTAGACATGCCCCACAGCGAACTTTACCTTTCGCCATCGATAATAGCTTTTCGGTAACTTTAAAAGCGGTCTCACACTTGGGACAACGTGTATATTGTGTTTGTTCGGCCACGAAACCTTTCCTTGTATTTCTAGTTATTCGTCAGGTAGAGAAATCAGGACTAAATACTTTTAACGGTCGTATTATCGTTTAATACCACTAAGTCGAGTCCACTCTTGCTCATAAACAGCAGGCTCCATATCAAACCACTGCTGGTAGCAAGAATTGACTTCTTCCGACTGCACATCCAATAGTCCAGATAGCGCTAGTCTACCATGACTTTGGCAATGGGCTGAAATTTGTGCAGCCAGCTCTTTTAATGGCCCAGCTAGTATATTGGCAACGACTATTTCGGTACTGATCCCGTTGACCAGTTCCGGCTTACCGACTAAAAGTCTTTCGTCCATAACCCCATTACGCTCGGCGTTGTCTTTAGTGGCAATTATCGCCTGTTCGTCAATGTCGACTGCATAAACTTTTGCCGCTCCTAACTTTAGCGCAGCAATAGCCAGAATGCCGGAACCACAACCATAATCTATGACGGTTTTCCCGTCTAAATCGAGTCCATCGAGCCACTTTAGGCAGAGCGAGGTTGTCGGATGGGTTCCTGTACCAAAGGCAAGGCCGGGATCGAGCATCACATTCACCGCAGATTCATCGGGCACAGGCTTCCAGCTAGGACAAATCCAGAGTTTTTCACCAAACTGGAGCGGCTCAAACCTTTCCATCCACTCTCTTTCCCAGTCTTTGTCTTCTAACAGTTCAAACTTTTCATTACTGGAATGTTGACTGAGCGGATGCTGCTGCCAGGCATCAAGAATGCCTCGGGTATCAGTTTCAGCGTCAAACAGCACCATCATATGAACATTTTGCCAAAGAGGGGTTTCACCCGGTGCCGGCTCCAATATAGGGACATCTTCGGCATCCATCAAAGTGACGGATAATGCCCCCATTTCCATCAGGGCATCACCGATATTATCGGCATGGGGCTCGGTTGTGTTTAGTCTTAGTTGTAGCCAGGGCATATTAATTAATATTGTGTCTTAAAATTGGCGATAGTTTAACGGTTTTGTTCAATGATTCCTAATCACCATTGATATATGAAAAGCATTTGTATTTTGACATTAGGTCGCTTTAACTTTCGATGCCAGATAGAGTTTTTCTAGCTCACCACTAACTCGGCGACTGAGCGTATCTATCGACTCCTCCGGCTCCAGACAAAGTAACTCAACGGCCTGGTCAATGTTTTCTACAGCATAAACTTTGAATTGTTTTCGCTCGACAGCCTCAATAACCTGCTTATTTAACACCAGATTGCAGCTGTTGGCCTTGGGAATAATCACGCCATGATTTCCATCAAGACCACGCTTTTGACAGATATTAAAAAAACCTTCGATTTTTTCGTTGATTCCCCCGACAGCCTGAACTTCACCAAACTGACTAACTGAGCCAGTGACCGCCAGTGACTGGCGAATGGGACAATCGCTGACCGCAGAAATAAGACAACAGATCTCCGCCAGCGAAGCACTATCACCGTCAACCAGGCCGTAAGATTGCTCCATCACAATATTGGCAGACAAAGTCAACGGAAACGCCTTGGCATATCGATTTGCCAGATAGCCAGAGATAATCATCACTCCTTTGGAGTGAAGCGAAAGTCCAAGCTGACTTTCTTTCTCGATATCGATAATGCCTTTTTTCCCCGGAAAAACCGTCGCGGTAATACGTGCCGGCATGGCAAATTCGCTGCTACCGATTCGCCAGATAGTCAGACCGTTGATACTACCGACTCGACGCTCTGCAGTTTCTATCAACACCTGACCCTCAATTATTTTGTCGAGCATTTCATCGCGGATCCTTGAATGGCGGTATTCCCGGTTAGCCTGCGCTTCAAGAATATTGTTGTCACTTAACTGATCATCACCGCGAGCGCGACGCACTACTTCAGCTTCGCTCAAGATTTCGAATATTTCCGATAGCCTGGTCGATAACTTATTTTGGTGGCCGCAACGACGAGCACTGTACTTGAGTAACTCGATGAAACCACGGTTATTCAACTCGCCAATATTGTCTTTTTCACAATGAGCCTTGACCAGGCGAGCAAGGTGCTCAATGTTCTCCCGAGAAGCTTCCATGTCTTCAGAGAAGTCGACCAGTACACGAAAAAGCTCGCCAAACTCACTGTCGAACTCTTCCAGCCAATAGTAGAAGTCCCTTTCCCCGACCAAAATAACTTTTACATCCAGCGGCACTCCGTGGGGATTTAGTCCGGTTGTCGAGCCTGGCAAATATTCGATTGTCGGCGGTGACAGTTTGATTTCTTTGGTTTGTAGCGCCTGCTTCAGCTGCCGCCATAGCACGGGGTCGGCCAGCAATTTTTCAACCTCCAGCACTAAATAACCACCGTTAGCGCGATGCAATGCGCCACAACGAATATGTTGAAAGCTTGTTTTGGTGATGCCCTGTTCGTTCCAGTAATCTATTTGACCGAAAAGACTCGAATAGCTGGGACGAGATTCAAACACTACCGGTGCTCCCGATACCTGATTATTAGCCACCAATAAATTGGGAACAAAACTATGCAGTAGAGTATCCCTCAACTTTTCGTTATCTTTGCTTTCACTCGATTCGAGCAAACCTATATAGTCCAAAATTAAATCCACCAGGTGTTTTCGAGATTCCTTAAAATAGATCTGCACACCGGCCAGCCCCAAATAGTCATCTTCAATTTCATCGAAAAGCTGCGAAACAACCTTACTGATTGTTTCTTTGTTGAGCCTTTTTACCTTGTCATAAATCTTTCGCTTCCACTGAGGCATTTCCAATAAAGATTCAACCAACTCTTCTTCGAGACGGTCAATCAGGCGGTTAAAATGGTCTTTATTTGACTGCGACAAGCCTGCGAATACCACATCGTCGACTGGTTTACCATCGATGATCGGCGAAAAAGACACATCCCCTCCTTCCTGATAGAGAGCAATACTCTGGCTGCTCGCCATTTTCTCGATCTCACTGATAACCGCCTCGACTTTGCGATTAAAAGATTTATCCAGTGAAGTTTTTTTTCGCTGGTAGGCGGGGTTTTCTATTGCAGCGGACAAAGATACCATCAGCTGCGAAATCAAATTTTTACAATCGTCCAAAAGTTTTTTTGCGACTCCAGATGGCAACTGCATCGCCCAGGGATCTGTCGGCTCTTCAAAATTATTCACATAGACCCAGTCTGACTGGCATTTTTCAATCTTGGCTTTGGATTCCAAATGGTGGGTAACAATAGACAGGCGTCCGTCTCCCCGCTCCCCCATCACAAAAAGGTTATAGCCTTTTTGCTTGGTGGTCAGTCCGAAGTGCATCGCTTCAATAGCCCGATCCTGACCGAGAAACTCACTAGATGCTTGTAAGTCAGAGAATCTGGCAAAAGGCAGAGATTTCTCATCAATCGAAGAGGTCAAGTCAGCGGCATTTAAAAGGGTCTTGTGCATAGGATTTTCTCTATCGGCCTTCTATAATCGTTATAGGTCAGAGATAGCCTTTAAGCAAATGTCGAGCGACCAGTTATATACTCTGGATTGCAGCAATTGGTAGTAAATATATTGACTATTTCGCATGGAGAGCCAACCGATAAAATCGATTGTTTAACATTCGTTACGACTTGTCGGGACTACAATTCGTCATAAAAATAGTTTAAATTGACGAATCAAAAACTCCTCAGGACGAATCTTCGATGATTTCATTTGCCAGCGATAATTACGCCAGTGTCCATCCAAAAATCATGCAGGCACTTGTCGATGCCAACCACGGTCATGTTCCGGCTTATGGCAATGACGAGATAACTCAAAAAGCAATCAAACTCATTCAGCAAACACTTTCGGAAAAGGCAAAGGTCTGGTTTGTCGGCACTGGCACCGCGGCAAATACCCTCGCGATCAAAGCTTCACTCAGAAGTTATCAAAGCGTTATCTGCACTGACTCGGCGCATATCCAATGCAATGAAACTGGTGCGCCAGAGCAGTGGTGCGGCGTCAAGTTGCTAACCTGCCCTCATGAGCAAGGTAAGCTGACGCCGGAGGCTATCCGCAAAGTCTACAACGCGGAAGCCTGCTGGGGACAGCACGCTACTAAACCCCGTCTGGTGAGTATTAGCCAGACCACCGAATTCGGCACCGTCTATTATCCGGAAGAACTTTCGGCGATTCGCGCAGTGTGTGACGAGCTAGATTTATTACTTCATATGGATGGCTGTCGCCTTTATAACGCAGCGGCTGAATTAAATGTGCCTTTGGAAGAGCTAGTCAAAGACATCGATGTTTTGAGTCTGGGTGGAACCAAGGCTGGCTTGATGTTTGGTGAAGCAGTTGTTTTTCTTAATCCCGAGCTAGCTCAAGGATTTGAACACTTACAAAAACAGGGACTACAGCTTTTTTCAAAAATGCGTTACGTTTCAGCGCAATTTTTAGCACTTTTTACCGATAATCTTGGCCTCGACCTGGCGGCACATAGTAATCAGCTGGCAACATCTCTGGCTGACAGTTTGCAAAGGTTTGACGGTGTCGAACTCCTTTACCCTGCAGAAAGCAATATGTTTTTCGCCAGACTACCACAGCTATGGGTGGAGACACTGCAAGCACATACCTACTTCTATATTATGCCGGGCAGTGATATCGCTCGTTTCGTTTTATCCCATGATGTACAACAAAGTCATGTGGATGACTTTGTCGAGAAGGCCAAACAGCTAGGCTAATTAGGAACTGCTTAGCTGGAAAAGTAAGCTGTACGAACGAATTCCTTTTCGTTTATTTCTGTGAAATTTATGAAAGCAGGTATCTGTATAAAAGCATGCTATTAAAAAGTCGTTAATAGTAATGTTTCATACTATGCTTTCGCCAACGTCACACTTGATAGCGCAATTGTGCTAGTTTTATTTTATAACTCGTCGCCAGTCAGTCGCTGAATAGACTAAACGGATTGTTCTTTACCCGCTTTGGTTTGCTATTTAACAAACTCGGGAATTTCGATGAAACAGCAGCTACTCACAACCTCCATTGTTTTTTATCTGCTGTTAACGAGTGTGTTTAATGTACAGGCTAAAAGCCAAAGCGAGAGTAAAATGCAGCTGCTGATTGCTGAAATCATCAAGGATACTAAAACCACATCCCGCGAAACCGGGATCGATACGCTTTCACCCAAAGTGCTGGAAGCGATGCAATCAGTTAAGCGTTATCAATTTGTCGACCAGCCCTACCTGCGTTACAGCTATGAAAACCGTCCGCTGCCTATAGGCGAAGGACAAACCATTTCACAACCTTTTATCGTCGCCATTATGACCGAGCTTCTGCAACTAAAGGGCGAAGAGGTCGTACTGGAAGTTGGCACCGGTTCCGGTTATCAGGCAGCGATTTTGAGCCGTCTGAGTAAAAAGGTTCATACCATCGAAATTATCGAGTCCCTCGCTGAAAAAGCAAAGTTAAGGTTGAAAAATCTCGGTTTTGAAAATATTTCGGTTTATCACGGCGATGGCTATAGAGGACTGGAAAAGTTAGCGCCTTTTGACGCTATCATTGTGACAGCAGCGCCGGCGCATATTCCGGAACCGCTAATCGACCAGTTAAAAGCAGGTGGTCGAATGGTGATTCCTGTAGGAGAACAAGATCAGATCCAGTTTCTGACGCTGGTTACTAAAGATAAACAGGGAAAAGTTAAAAAAAAGCAAGTGCTACCGGTTAGCTTTGTGCCGCTGACTCGCGATTAATATTTTTCGCTTACTCTACAGTAGAGATCATTCATTTTTTCGTTACAGAGAACTTGGGCTTCAACACCTATAAACAACGCAATGAATTAATAAAGCAATATTACTCAACCTTTTTTAATAATAACCTCCTTTATAAACGATAAATTATTGTTTGTCATATTCACTTAAATTGCATTTCTTTATACTCAAACTAGGGCATTCAAAATTTTATGTTTGATGAGTTCTGACAAAAGTTAACGTGGCATAAAATTATCTAAAGGGGACTTTCGCTTTTTTAAAAGCTTAGCAAAATTATTAGTTCAAGAGCATTTCGCAGCGCTGCGCTTTCCTGCGAGATACTTTTTTCAAGAGCGAAAAAAGTACCCAAAAACGCCCTTTTTCGCTGCGCTGGCACTCTTACATGAGCGCGTTGATGTCACCTAAAACTTTGACCTGGATAAAACTGATAATTGCTATCGCCCTCAAGGTATAATTGCAGCCAAAGCTGGGAATGGTTGCTTTCGCGCCGGGGTTACGAATTGAGTTAAGTTCAGGCTGTAAAATCCATCCAAACCTTTAATTTATTTCGATCAGTTCTGGTTTTATTAACCCTAAAAATAGTTTTTACCAACGACTATAGTCACGACTCAAAATGTATTATTCATGGTTCCTAGAGAGGTCCTACTAGAGGGTGGGGCGTGAATACAAATTGTTGGTGGGCGACCAGGAAGTGCTAAGGCCTTATCAAGAGTCAATTGCGCTGGCCCAGTGGCCTGAGCGTTGGGCATTTTTTGGTGACTTTTTGTTGCTCTTGACAAAAAGTTACTTATGTCCATGGATGGACTGTATGCAGTTTTTGCAGGAGCAAAAAACTGTCGCAGGAAAGCGCAGCGCTGCGAAACGCTCTTAAATTAAATTTTTCCTAGCTTTTATAAAAAAACTAAAAAGGTCCCCTTTAGTGAGAATGCAGCCCTATTGCATGTCAACACAAACAGAGGCATAACATTCTCACTTCGTTATCTTGTAATTCTTTAATTAGAGTCGAAATATTACGATGACTATTTCGACTTCGTTTCCAACTCTCTGATCCTCAACTTAATCATTTCATTATCAGGCTGTATCGAAAGCGCCTTTTTAAAATTAGACATAGCAGCAGTATGGTCTTTCTGTTTCAAACGTAACTTCGCCATCTCCAACCAAGGGTATGCACTTTCGGGAAATAATTCTGCGGCCAATTTAAGGTAATCTTCAGCTTGCTCTTCTTTTCCTGCCTGTAGTTCTTTCTGTGCAAACTCAACTATATTATTTTCCGCTTCCTGAGCGCTTTGCGGGCTCTCTTTCATCATTGTCTGGTAGGCATTTTTCGCTTTTCCTAACTGTCCTTGAATGATGAATTCAAATGGCACCTTTACTTCATTCGATACTCTCGCTCTAATTGCAGGAGGTTCATCTCCCATATTGAACGCCAGATTAACGGCTCCATTATCTCCTTTAACAAAACTAAATTCTCTCGCAAACTCACGTCTGACATAGACATTGTCACCGACTCTCAAAACTTCCATGGGGTCGCCGTTGAGGTACTGCATAAAAACTTTGTCGTCAGTTGAATAAATGCTAAACAGCATGTCATCCGAATATCGAAAGCGACCAGAAATTCTATCTTGGTCTTTTTTTGAAATAGGAAGCGATTGATACTCTTTAGGCAAAAACTCATCCCACTGGTAAACGCTGGCAACGCTGTTGACCAGTTCGTTAATAAAACCCGGATGATTCGAATTAATCATCACAACCACACCGTAGCCTTTATTTTTGTGCGCTTTTAGATCGGCACTAAAGCCTTCATCCCAACCTCCGTGTTCGAAATATACATCGTCTGATTTCGGATTACGCAAGAATAATCCCAAACCAGTTTGAGGACTGACATACGGTGTTAGCATTTGCTCGACGGTCTGCTGTTTTAAAACTTTACTTTTATCAGCTTTAATCGCCAGCTGTATGTCGATGGCAAATTTTGCTAAATCTTCTGCCGTTGTCCAAAGTCCCGCAGCTGCCATTTCCGGATAGACATGTCTTTTCCCGGGAACGGGTTCCTTATTGGGCAAATAACCTGCGGCAGCAAATTTTAGCTTCTCCGGCGGCAAAGGTTGCTCGTAGCTGCTGCGCTGCATGCCAATTGGTGAAAGAACCAGCTGCGCCATAATTTCCGGGTAGGCTTTATCTGTCACATCCGTTGTGGCCTTTTGCATAACCGTATAACCGCCCCCCGAATAACGAAACTTATCACCCGGCATGAAGTCGACACGCACCGGATCAGAATTGGCTGGCTTCTCGCCATCCAGCACCTGCTCAATGGTCGGTACTTTCAACCCTTGTGAATACCCCCAAAATCCATGAACCGTTAACCCCGAAGAATGATTCATCAAATGTTTTAACGTCACCGGATTACTTTTGGTGAATTCATTTTCTGGAATTTTCCAACCCTCTAGTTTGTGGTTAACCGGTTCATCCAGAGAAAGGAGCTTTTGTTCGGTTAATTTTAATGCGCCGTAAGCAGCTACCGGTTTGGATATGGAGCCAGCCTGAAACAAAGTATCTTCGGTTACCGGTGCCATTGTTTCCTTATCGGTAACACCATAGGTTTTGTGCCAATGAATTCTGTAGTCTTTAATTACCGCCAGACTAACCCCCGGTACACCATAATGCTTCATGCGCTCTTCTATCGTCCACAAAGGATCACCTTGAAAACGATTACTCGCACGCAGGCTATTTTCAACTTGTTGAATTACAGTTTGAATTGATTCGGATTGTTCTTCTGTCTTTCCAGTCGCAGCTGTTGATACGAAAGCAGAACAGGCAAAAACCAGTGGAGTAAGCGCCAGAATCAGTTTATTGTTCTTCATTATTTTCCTTGTTTAATTAGTCGCTCAAAAAAGCCATTAGAACGCACAAACGACCCAGCACTCCTGCGGGGGTTAGATCGCTCTGCTCAATTTTGCAGATAAATCCCTAAGACAGAGTCGAGCTACTATTTTTTAACTACTATATCTAGCTGCTATAAGCGGGTGTTAGCTTTATACCCAGCCTATTACATTAGTAACAGACTGGCAAGAAAATTATTTGGCGAGATAATTTGCTTAGTGAGAAAGTTCTCCCTCGCTAAGTTTGGAAATCTGGAATAGAAGAAACGGCAGCTATCGATTAACTAATGCCGATTCCAAAACGGAAAGGATCTTTTTCATCGAACAAAATTTCGGCACTTAGATTAACAAATGCCTCTCCGCTAATAGTCGGAATAATTTGCTCTCCCTTTATTTCAACTGAACCCTGAAACACACTGCCTATAATACTTTGCTGACGCCAGATTTGTCCTGGCTGTAATTTTTCATCTGCAATCAGACAGGCCAATTTTGCTGAAGTGCCAGTTCCACATGGACTACGATCGTAGGCACTACCTGGACAAAGTACAAAGCTTTGACTGTCGGCAATATCTTTGGAAGTTGGCGGACCAAATAACTCTACATGATCAATCATCTGGCCATCACTTCCGGTGATTTTTTGCTGCCATAGAGCATCGCGCACTCGCTCACTGTAGTCGGTCAGCCGGGTCACATTATCCAGCGACATCTTCTGGCCATGCTTCTCAACCAAGAAAAACCAGTTGCCACCCCAGGCGATATCACCGGTTACCGTTCCAACGCCATCGACTTCAACATCGACTGATTTAGCGAGCCGATAACTGGCCACATTCTGGATCGAAGCTCGATTTGGAGAGTGTAAATTAACGATTACTTCCCCGACTGGAGTTTCAATACAGTGAACACCAAGGCCGATTTTTCCCATATGATAAAGAGTTACCGCAAGACCGATAGTGCCATGACCACACATGCCAAGGTAGCCGACGTTATTGAAAAAAATAACACCGGCGGCATTATCAGGATTGACCGGCTCACATAAAAGCGCGCCCACCATGACATCACTCCCTCTCGGCTCATTTACCAACGAAGAACGCAAATGATCATATTTCTCCCTGAACAGCACTAAACGTTCAGCCATTGAACCATCGCCCAAATAAGGAAAGCCTTCAACGATAGTTCGGGTCGGTTCACCACCGGTGTGTGAATCGATAATTTTTAAATTAACTTGAGACATTTTTTTTACCGAAAAAGCGATCAGAAAATTAAGCTCCCAGATCTCCTTGTGTCCATGCTCCATCAATCAACCGCCAGATTTTTCCGTCTGGATTTTTATCCTGCAATAAGTCTGGTAGTCGATGCTGTCGAACGTTATCAAAACACTTCAGCGCAGCAAATCGTTTGATTGCTGCGGGCAAACCGACAGCGGTAAACCCGGGATGCCCACTGGATGGAAAAGGTCCACCATGGTTCATAGCAGGAGAAACCGCGACACCGGTTGGCATTTTATCATTGATTACTCGACCAACTTTATTTGTCAGAGTCGCTGCAATCAGATCATAATCAGTATCATCAATACCATCTTCAGCAGAATAGACACACCCGGTTAAATTCCCCTCTAGCAAACTCAGTATTTTTTGAGTTTGTTCAAGTGACTCGCTTCGAATGATTAAAGAAGCATTACCGAATATTTCGGTCTGAAAAGTTTTACTATCAGCAATAAAACTTTTACCACTAACTTCAAGCAAAGTATTGGAGTGACAAAAGCGACCATCCTCCAGTTCTCGCGTAGAAGTTAGTAATGTTGCGCCGGCTGCAACCAGTTCACTGGAAGCTGCTGCAATATGATCCGCCGCATTTGGCGAAAGTAAAGTTCCAACCGGCCCTTGTTGAAATTTTTCACAAGCCGCCTGAACAAAACTGTCTGTCGACTCATTTTCCTGAACAATAAGCAGTCCAGGCTTAGTACAAAGTTGTCCTGCCGCCATTGTACAGCTAAGAGCAAATTCTTCAGCGATAGCATTACCCCGCTGCTCGAGAGCTCCAGACAAAACAATCACGGGATTAACGCTGGATAGTTCAAGATAAATAAGTTTGCCGGCATCTTCCGCCGCTTTTTTCAGTGCAAGCCCTGCCGGTCGAGAACCAGTAAAGCCAGTTGCCGCTATTCTCGGGTCGCTTACCATTTTAAGTCCTGACTCATTGGACATAGCATAAACAAGTTGAACTGTTGCTTGCGGCAAACCAGTTTCCTCACAAGCCTTTTGTGCCAACTCCGCAAATAAACGAGTAGTCCCCGGATGAGAAGGGTGAGCTTTAGCGATTACCGGATTACCGGCAGCAATTGCAGCTGCAAAGTCGCCTCCCGAAATACTGCCAAAAGCCAGAGGAAAATTGTTGGGTCCAAAAACAGCTACCGGTCCAATTGCGGTCAATAAGGAACGAATATTGTTTGCACTATCAATTGTCGGCTGAGTCCAGCTTGCTTCCTGTGCAGCTTGCGCAGCTTGTCGTAACTGACCAACTGTACGCGGAATTTCCACATCAGCCAGTCGCGGCGATAGCGGCAATCCAGTTTCCAGATTAGCCATTTCAACAATTGCGTTCTTGTTGGAATCAATCAGGCTCGCATAACGCTCCAAAAATGCCGCTACTGTTTCACGAGAAATTTTTTGCAACTGAACAAAACTTTCCACGGCAGCGCTTAAAGCCTTGTCAATATCACTCCAACTGGAAACAGGATAAACCTCTGAAAGTTGCTCTCCTGTCATCGGGTTAAACGCGCTGAACTCGCTTTCAGCATTGGCGGCTTGCCACTGACCGTTGATTAATACTTTTTGCTGCATAAATTTTTACTCTGGTTTTAACATTCGGTAATTACAATCGAAGGAAATTTGGGTTCACACCAGCTTTGTTGCCTTGAATAACATTAGCTATTTCAAAAACAAAAAAGCCGGTATTTAGCTCAATCTATTAAAGCTTTGGACGGTTAGCTACGGCTTCGTTGTATATACGTTCTACGTAAGCTCGTTCTTCACCTTTTAGCGGCAGACGCGGTGCTCTGACTCTTTCCGAGCCTCGACCAGCAAGTTGCTCGGCAAGCTTGATGCACTGTACCAAAGTCGGAATAGTATCCAGACGAAGTAGTGGCATGAACCAACGCCAGATTTCACGTGCTTCTTCAAAACGACCTTCGGCAGCAAGATTAAATATGGCCACCGACTCTTTTGGGAATACATTAGTCAGTCCAGAGATCCAGCCAGTAGCACCTAACATCAAGCTTTCTAGCGCAATATCATCAACACCGCCAAAAACGGTATATCGATCACCAAACTCGCGGAATAATTCGGTAATACGACGAGTATCTTCAGTCGCTTCTTTAACAGCGACAATATTGTCTTCTGCAGCAAGGGTTTTCATACCTTCAATCGATACATCAACCCCATAAGTTATCGGATTGTTGTAAATCATAATCGGCAAACCACAGTTACGAGCAACTTGCTGATAATGATGAATAGCCTCATCTTCGGTGGAACGATACACCATTCCAGGTAAGGTCATCAGGCCATCGATACCAATTTTTTCAGCATCTTGTGCGTACTGAACAGCTTGTGCAGTAGTCGTCTCAGCTACGCCGGACAATACGGGTACTCGGCCTCCTGCTACTTCCACTGCTTGCTGCATCACAGCTCTTTTCTCATCAGCCGAAAGCGAACAGTTTTCGCCAACTGTACCGCAGACGATAATGCCGTGAACACCTTCATTGATCAGGTTATCCAACATCTTCGCATTCTCTGCATGGTCGACAGAAAAATCTTCCTTAAACTGAGTTGATACTGCGGGATATACCCCTCTCCAATTAACTTGCATTTTTATAAACCTCTAAAGAAAGGTGGCTGCACCGTGAAGTTTTCTGAATTATCCGTTTCAGACTCATCCATAGTGCTCACGTAGTTCAGCCACTGATTGCCACTAAAGTGCAAACAGAATAACATTATTTTGTGTACAATAAAACAATATTTTGTTATAGTACGCCAAAACGTCGGTAGTGAATTGATTTTGCTTCTATTATTTTAGACAACAGAAGCTTGTTTTTACCGGGTTTCGACTACTAAAGCCCTTGCTGTGAGACTAATCAAGTACATTGGGCCGAAGCAAAACGGAACCATATTAAAGAATTCTTTGCTATCTGTGTACACAAAATATATTTTATTGGATATTTTAATCCATTAGGAGTCCCTATGACTATAGGTGTTGGTGGTTTCGAACCTTCACAAGTATTGGCTTCATTAACCGATATGACAGCCGATGTTCAACCGATAGCACTCTCTGAGTACCAGCAACGTATCAATAATGCTGTTGATTTGATGAACCGGAATCAAATTGATGTGGTTTATCTCAATGCAGGGACAAACCTTTATTACTTTAGTGGCACCCGCTGGTACGCCAGTGAAAGAATGGTAGGGGCCCTGCTTACCAAGGACGGACAACTACATTACATCGCACCCCACTTTGAAATTGATACCTTAAAAGGCTTTATGAAAATTTCCGGGGATATCCATGGCTGGCATGAAGATGAATCTCCATATGAGCTAACTGCTTCCTTGCTCAGAGAGATTGCGCCGGAAACCGCCACCTTTGCAATTGATGAATCATCCAGTTTTTTCATTTTTGATGGCTTAAGAAAAGCATGTACTGCAGTACAGTTTGTGGACGCCAAGCCAGTGACTGCTGGCTGTCGCAGTCAGAAGTCTGAAACTGAACTGGAATTACTGCAAATAGCAAAAAATATGACGCTGGAAGTCCATAAAGCAGCTGCAAAAATCCTGCGCCCGGGAATTTCCACCCAGGAAGTCGAAGATTTCATTAACCAGGCCCACCAGAAAGTTGGCGCAAGTGGTTCCTATTTCTGTATTGTTCTGTTTGGGGGAGATACCGCTTTTCCGCATGGTGTTAGCAACCCAAAAGAACTGGAGCAGAACGACCTGGTATTGATTGATACAGGCTGCCAGATTGAGGGGTATAACTCCGACATCACCCGAACTTATGTCTTTGGAGAGCCGACACAAAGGCACAGAGAAATTTGGCAAATAGAAAAAGAAGCTCAAGCAGCAGCCTTTGCCGCGGCTCAGCCAGGCACACCTTGCGGTGATGTCGATACTGCCGCCCGTAGTTATCTGGAGTCCAAAGGCTTTGGTCCGGGCTATCAGGTCCCGGGGCTCCCACATCGAACAGGTCACGGCATAGGACTCGATATCCATGAGTGGCCTTATCTGGTAAAAAATGATCGAACTCCACTGGCTAGCGGCATGTGTTTTAGCAACGAGCCGATGATGGTATTACCCGGTGAATTCGGTGTACGTCTGGAAGATCATTTTTATATGACAGAAACCGGCCCTAAATGGTTTACCGAACCCTCATATTCAATCGATGATCCCTTTGGATACGAGGCTTAACTAAAACTCAATACTGCTACGCGACTAGCCAGCCTCTCCTGACGCTTCCTTCAGGAGAGGAAGCACGAGTTAACACTTGTGATAGAGTTGTTGCTAAACCAGTATCCCCGAGGAAAAGCTATCAGGATTTTTTGGAGTAGAATAAGTGAAACAACCCATCGCAGATGTTGCCGTTGTTGGTGCGGGAATCATTGGCACCTGTATTGCTGAACGCCTGCAATTTGAAGGAAAGAGAGTACTTCTTATTGATCGTCAAGGGCCCGGTGAAGGCTGCTCAAAAGGCAACGCAGGACACTTTGCCACCGATATTATTTTGCCGCTGGCCAACTTCTCAACCCTGTTAAGCGTCCCCAGGTTATTAATGGATCCCACTGGACCACTGACTTTGCGGTGGCGTTTCTTACCTCAGCTTTTTCCCTGGTTAATGCGTTTTGCATGGGCAGCGATGCCACACAAAACTGCAGCCACAATAGATGCATTGAAAAGATTAAACAGGCCCTCCATTGAACGTTTTGATGCACTGTTAAAGAGGACAGGGCTCGAGCATCTGATGACCCAAAAAGGCGCGCTAACCATTTACCAAAAACCGGAATCAGCGGTCAAAAATCTGGCACACCTGAAAAAAGTCAGTGCACATGGCGTCAAGGTTGAGCATTTGACTGGAGATCAGATAAGAGAGCTTGAACCCGCACTCACGCAAGATGTGGCAGGAGGTCTTTATTACCCGGATACAGCCCACACAATTAACCCTTATCGACTGGTAACCAGCCTTTTCGAATCCTTCATTCAAGCTGGAGGCGAGTTTAAAAAGCTTCAGGTAGAAGATTTTGCTTTTGGAGAAAAAGGGGTTGAACTGCTCACTAACGGTGAAAATATTCAAGCCAGAGAAGTTGTAATCGCCTGTGGTGTCTACTCAAAATCATTAGCCAAACAGCTGGGCTATTCAGTCCCACTAGAAGCCGAAAGAGGATATAACCTAACCCTTCCAGAACCCAATGTTGAATTGAACCGGCCGGTAACTTCCTTTGAACGCTCTTTTGTAATGACTCCCATGGAAGACGGCTTACGACTTGCCGGCACCGTCGAACTGGCGAGTAAGGATGCGGAGGAAAACTGGCAGAGGGCCGATATTCTATTTGAACACGCCAGCCAAATTTTGCCCGGCTTAAATAAATCGGGGGCAACTCATTGGATGGGACGACGTCCTTCACTACCGGACTCACTACCGGTCATCGGTAGGGCACCAAAACACCCTCAGGTGATCATGGCATTTGGACACCAGCATCTGGGCTTAACTCAAGCCGCGGTGACTGCAGATCTGATCAGCGAATTGAATAACCATCGCGCAAGTAAGGACCTGGATGCTTTTGCAATAGAGCGATTCTAGTTTATTATTCTTCGCCTTGCCGTAAATGCCGCCGGGTAGAAAAATGAAGATTAAATCAACAAAGAATACAGAACACTATATCTGGGGTGAAAACTGTGATGGCTGGCATCTTGCTAAATCGCAGAATCTGAGCATCATTCAGGAGAGAGTTCCTGCCGGGAGCAGTGAAATAAGACACCTGCACCAGAGGGCTGAGCAATTTTTCTTTGTTCTTTCGGGTACTGCCACGCTGGAGATTAAGGGTATAGAATACCAGCTGCATCCTGAGCAAGGCATTCATGTTCCGGCCAATACGCCTCACCAGCTTATCAACCGGGGAACAGAAGAACTAATATTTCTGGTAACTTCAACACCTCCCGCTAAAGGAGATAGAGTGGCCGTTCCCAATTAAGCCACTAACAACAAGCTCATGCTTTTATCTGGCGCTAGCGATTTGAATACAGGTTTTGTCGTTTCTTAAACTGCACCAGACGCATTACATTCTTCTTTTGATCCCGAATGTGCTTAACCAACGCTCTTTCTGCTGCCTTATAATCTTCAGCAATCAATGCTTCAAGAATATCTATGTGCTCCTGCGCCATTTCCGTTTTCACTTTTTCGCCCAGCGCAGCATAATCAAATAGTGCTGTGTAAAATGCGGCGTGGCGAGTGAAAAAATCCTGAATGTAAAGATTATCACAACGACTTATCCAATAGTTGTGGAGGTCATTATCCAGCTCGGCCAAGGCAGGATCATCGCTTGCGATATTGCCCTTGAGAAACATATGTAATTCATCCTGCATAAAATAGGGCCTTGCCAGTTCCATCGCTTTGACTTCAAGAATTTCTCGAATTTCCAGATAGTCGAGCATATCCTTTTCGCGGAAAGTTCTTACCTTCCAGCCGCAACGAGGCACATGTTCAATTAACCCTGCACCGGCCAGGCGAGAAAAAACCTGACGCATGATTGTACGGCCAGTGTTATATTTTTTGGCGGTCGCTTCTTCACGTAAATATTCTTCATGGTTTTGCAAACTTAGCTGCACAACATAATTGGTTACCTGCTCATCCAGATCCGAGTGAAGCTTAACCGGCTTTTGAAATTTCGCTACCTTCTCACCTTCAGCGTCCCCGCTTGGCTCAACCACTCTTTCCAGACGGCCATTAGGCTTTCTGATCAAAACGTCTTCTTCGATCAGTTCTTCAACAACTTGACGCACAGGTGTCAGAGAAACATTGTAATAATCAGCGATCGCACCAAGCGTGAGTTTGAAAGGCAAATTCTTATACGTTGTTAATTGGTGGGTTAAGTCTTCTTTTATTTTATCCGTGACTTTGGAGCTCATATCGACGATATCCTACTTTTTATTGTTCTGTTTCTCTGATTTTACCTTTCAACTCAGGCTGACCGCTTTTGTCACTTACAAGCGGGACGCCCCCCTTGTAACCAGCAATCGGCCTGAATAAACGGATTTCGCTTTTAGTATACCAAATAATAATTTCCCGTGGCGATCTTCCTGTTTTCCTGGTCAATGAGAACAGGACTTGCCAAGCGACAACCAATAGATATAATTGTACACAATAAACAAAAAAAGAGTCCCGGTTATGCTTGACCCAAGAAAACAGAGAGTTAACAAGCTTTGCGCAAAGCTGGCTGACTCAAGATTTGATGCGTTACTAATCAATCAGGTTGAGAATGTTCGCTATCTGAGCGGCTTTGAGAACAGTGATCCTAATGTCGCGTTTCTAATAATCACACAGAGCGACAAATATCTGATAACTGATTATCGTTACTCTCAGCAGGCAGAAAAGGAGTGTCCCGGTTTTGAAATAATAGAACGAGACCGCCAAAAAGTTTCATTAGGGCAGCAATTTGAACTAGTGTGCAAACAGCATAATATCAGAACCCTTGCTTTCGAAAGAAATGCAATGGGGTATGGAATGCTAAAAGACATTGCAGCAGCATTAAAAAATATCCAGCTGGAAGCTTTTGCTGGCTGGGTCGAGGCGCTGCGGATGATTAAGGATGAATTTGAAATTTCAGCCCTGAAAAGAGCAGCAGCTATCGCCGACAATACACTAGCCAAACTGGTTGAACAAATGCGCCCCGGAATGACTGAAAAAGATATTGCTCTGGAGCTGGAATACCAAATACAAAAGGCCGGTTCAGAAGGGTTTGCATTTGCCACAATAATGCTCGCAGGAGAGCGAACTTCACTTCCTCACGGCATGCCCTCAGAAAAAACACTGGATCCGGGAGACCTGGTGACCATTGACTTTGGTGCAGTAGTCGATGGTTATCGTTCGGATATGACACGCGCTTTTGTCGTGGGAGAACCATCGGCCAGACAGCTGCAAGTGTATAATACCGTTAAGTTAGCACAACAAGCCGGCATAGAAGCAGTAAAAGCGGGCATCAAAGGTAACATCCCCTACTTTGCAAGTGAAAGGGTCTTGTCCGCAAGTGAGTTTGCGCAGCATCAAGGTGAAGGCCTCGGTCATGGCGTTGGCCTTTTCCTTCATGAGCAACCATTTCTTGGACCTCAATGTGACATTCTGCTTGAGGAAAATATGGTAATAACTATCGAGCCGGGTATCTATATTCCAGGATGGGGAGGCATCAGAATTGAAGACGATGTGATAGTCACTGAGGACGGCTGCGAGATTATCACCAAAGCTCCACGAGATTTAATTCGTATAGGCTGATATTGGCCTATTCAAACTTTCCTTTGTCTTAAGTATTTTTTAAACGCGTTTAATAGTTGCACATAAAAATTAGAAGGGCCAGAATGGTAAATCGTCCAGATGACGTGTATTCACTAATGCTTCAAAGGAATGATTATGCTAAAGCAACTAACATCGAGTTTAATTCAGAAGGTTTCTTCGTCCAAACCTCAGGTAAAAGAACTCGACCAAAAGGCGTGGGATGAGCTTTATGACAAAGGAAAGTGGGACTACCTGGACAGTCTGTCAGAATTAGCGCATTACTCGGTTATTCTGGGGTATGCACAATACGTTATCAATCACCAGTCAGGTGCTCTGGGCTCAGCCGAGAACTTACCCGGTCACGCAGAAGCTTATGGGAAAATTCTTGATGTCGGTTGCGGTCAGGGGGTCTTACAGCAGAGGCTATCAGTGCTACCCTACCAATACTATTGCGGGATAGATATCGCTGGAAAGGCGATTGAAAAAGCTCAGAGTTTTGCCAATGAAAAAACCGAGTTTGTTGTTGCCGACGCTTCGAGTTTCAATAATGACACTTGTTATGATCTCATCATTTTTAATGAAAGCCTTTACTGTTTCAACGACTGCATCGCTATCATCAGGCACTATCAGAAAATGCTGAAAAAAGACGGATATATTGTGATTTCCATGCATGAACAACCGGTAAGTCAGGCTCACTGGAAAAGCATTGAACAAAATTATCAGCTGTTAGACTCAGTAACCCTGACCAACCGACAGGGTGTCAGCTGGCGCTGCGGGTTGTTATCGCTTAATGACTGAAGAGCTGAGTTCTAGTCAAAGTTCACATTAAGTAAACTCAGGATACTGCCAACGTCATCATGGTATAGCCGTAAGATTTTCCGTCCACACGAAAGCGGTCTTCTACTGTACACAGCTCTTTAAATCCTAGATTACGATAGAGTTTCAACGCAGGAAGATTAGTGCTGATTACATAAAGATCAAGCCATTCAAGAAAGTCGCAACTTCTGGCCCAGTCAATGGCAAACTCCATCAACGCCTTTCCTAATCCTTTACCTCTATGGTCGCGCTTAACTCCCATGCCAAGCAATACTCGATGTTCAGAGTTTGGCTCGCTGTAAGCTCTCAGATCCACATGACCAATAATTTCATCGTCATCTGATGTCGCTAACCAGAAACGCTTCCATTCTGGCTCGCCCGCTTTTTGTTGTATGCCAGAGCGAATGCCCGGCTTTCTGGAGTCAGAAAAGGGCTCACCAGCTTTTGCAAATGGGTGAAAAAAGAATGTTTCACCGACACCATTGTCCGCAAGATGATCATCCAGATAGATAAAAAAATCCTCAGTTCGGTAAAGAGTAAGTGGCTCCAGTATCATGCCAATTCATCCTTTGGTTTTATTGCAAATTACAGAGTGTTTACAGCACTATCGAGTTTAGGTTCCATAAACTATCGTAAATTTCAGCCTCGGTGCTAATGAAAACAAATTATCAATGCTACAATAACGGTTTGTTCTATAAGAAACCGACAACAATGAATTTAGCCAGGATACGCCTCAGAAAAAACGAAGACAAACGCATTAAGAGTGGCCACCTTTGGGTTTACTCCAATGAAATTGATACCAAAGCCACCCCACTCAAACCATTCTCCGCAGGAGAGCAGGTGATTATAGAGGCTGATACAGGGAAAGCTATGGGGGTCGGCTATATCAACCCGAACAACCTGCTTTGTGTACGAATTTTAAATCGTGATCACAAGGTGGCCATCGATCGCTCCTTCTTTGTTCACCGCTTTAATATAGCCAAATCTTTGCGAGAACGCGTTTTTAACAAGCCTTTCTATCGCGCGATTTATGGTGAAAGTGACGGTCTTCCCGGTTTGATCGTTGATCGTTTTGGTGACCACCTGGTAGTACAGATCACTACAGCAGGAATGGAGCAACAAAAATCAGCGATCATCGATGCCCTGACCAAAGTGTTCAAACCTGAGTCGATCTTGTTAAGAAACGACGCCAATTCCCGCAAGGCGGAAAACCTGGAAAGCGGGGTCGAGCAAGCATCGGGAACAACTCCGCAAACATTACAAATCGAAGAAAATGATACCCAGTTTTTAATCCACCCGCATACGGGTCAAAAGACTGGCTGGTTCTACGACCACAGGGTTAGTCGCAAACAGATAGCCCAATATGTCCAGGGAAAAAGAGTACTGGATGTGTTTAGTTATATTGGTGCATTTGGTATTCAAATGGCGAACGCTGGCGCGGAAGATGTCTGGTGTATCGATATTTCCGCCAAGGCACTGGACGAGCTGGAACAAAATGCAGAACTCAATAAAGTCTCTGATAAAGTCGCCTGTGTTGAAGGCGATGCCTTTAACGCGATGAAAGAACTGAAACAAGCCGGCGAAAAATTCGACGTGGTAATTGTCGATCCACCAGCTTTTATCAAGAAGAAAAAAGATCACAAGCAAGGACTTAACGCTTATCGCAAAGTTAACGAAGCTGCGATGCGTCTGCTCAACAAAGACGGCATTCTGCTATCGGCCTCTTGCTCAATGCACTTAAAAGAAACAGAGCTTGAAGATGCGCTCCGCGGCGGCAGCCGTCATCTGGACAAGACACTGCAAATTATTGAACAGTGCCATCAGGGACAGGACCACCCAATCCACCCGGCAATTCCGGAAACTCGCTATATTAAAGGCTTTATCAGCCGGGTTCTATCTGCGTAAAGTTTGATAAAATTGTTGAACCCTATGACACCGGAAGAGCAACGAAGACTTAACTACGTCCAGACGAAAATCTTGTGGGGGCTTGTCGGCCTGCTGGCCGCCATATTGCTGTTGACCGGTGTCATTATCATCGCGATAGAAGCTCCGCAAACCTATCCGCAGGATCAGCATTTTGTCATTATTCCTTTGCTGGTTTTCTGGATTTATCTACTGCGCCACTACCCGCGACAACTTTGGCATTTAAAAAATGATTTAAAGAATAAGAATGTTGAGCAAGTCCGCGGGATCGGTATACTCCACAATAAACCAGGCTTTCGTATTCTTTTCTCGCCTCCGCAACAAGTCAGTGTCAGTGGAATCACAATGGACCTACAGGGTTTTCCTGTGGAAAAGCTTTTAATTGGTCAAAGAATAAAGGTCCGCTATTTGCCCCAATCCCTTACCCTTTTGTCAGCCAAAGTAGATGAACTTGCCGTAAGCGACGCTGATACTCACGACCAATCATCACACTCTCCACCCATGGAGCTGAGCGAACTTGAAGTTTCAATTATTCAACTGATGGCGGAAGGTCTGTCGGACAAGTTGATCGCTCGCCAGTTAAACCTTGAACCTGCCACCGTTAGAACCTACAACTCAACAATTTACCGCAAACTCGCGGTAAAGAATCGAAAGCAGGCCAGCGAAAAAGCTCGGCAATTAGGCCTGGTCGATGTCAATTGACATCAACTAACATATTAGAAACAGTCACTTAGCAAAAACTCGGTTAAGCTCAAGCAATCAAACTAATCGAGGAAATCAAACATGCTAAATCAACGACTGGAAAGCCCCTGGAACTTCTCGCAAGGGCTGCTGGTGTTAGTCACCTTTATCGTTTTGTACATCGCGTTAACCGCAGCCCACATGCTGTGGGTTAAGTCGACAGTAGGATTTGAAGTCTATTTAAAGTCGGACACCGATTTTTATACCAAGGTGTTAATGTCCGGGCAAATTTTTAAAGGGCTAGCCATTTTAGCCGCCATCTGGTTTATGGCACTTAAACGACACCGGCTCAACTGGACTTCACTGGGATTTGTTTCTACCACAAAAAAGTGGCTTGCTATTGCCCTGTTAGTTGCTTGCCTTGGTTTTGTTCTCCGCCTTTTACTAATGAAATGGTTGGCAGTGGAGATTCCCGGCTGGACCAGGTTTATGCAGCCCCCGCTAAAAGACCTATCCTTAAGTGGCATTACGCTCGCGCTGTTTCTATTACTTACTGTCATACTTACCCCGATAGTGGAAGAAATCTTTTTCCGCGGATTTTTGTTTCGCTGGATGGCAAATCGTCGCCCGGTTTGGCTAGCTGCAGTAATCAGCTCAGCAATGTTTGGCGCCTCGCATATTGTGCCACCGCAAGCAATTTCAGCCGCATTAATGTCCTTCCTGATTATTTATCTTTACGTTAAAAGTGGCTCCATATGGCCCGCCATTTTCTGCCATATTGTCAATAATGCCATTTCTTTTTGTGGAAACCTGCTGGCCAGTGCAGATATGCTACCGAGCTTTCTGTCACCTCCGGTAACAATCTAGACCTCGATCTGTTTCTTTGTTTTGTTAGTATTCCAGTCTGTTTTATTATCTAAAATACTGACAACAAAAATACTGTAAGAAAAATACCAAACAAAGAATTACTAAAGAGAGTAACGCTGATGAAAACGATTGCTGCTATTTTGCTCATGTTGTTTGCCCAGTCGCTGTGGGCTAAAGAAGAAGTAAGTACGTTCCATCGTATTCTGGTTTTTAACGAAAAGAATGAGTTGATGCTGGTAAAAATAAAGGATAAGGATTTCTGGGTCACTCCAGGCTGGTATCAAAATAGTACGCAGAGTATTGCGCAAGGTTTTGGACTGTTCGAAGAGGAATATAGCCTGGAGATTACCGAACCCAGACTAGCCGGAATTTTTATGCTTAAAAATGAAAAGGATGCTATTTTTTCTATCCGCAATTTTTATATTGCCCACGCGACTCCGCAAAGACTTTCTCTACCTGAAATGATTGAACAGGTAGAGTGGTTGCCGATAGAAAAAGCCCTCGAAAAAATCACCTTCCCACATATCAAACTGTTAGTAGAGCAAGTTCACTTAAAACCGGAACAACTGTTAAGTGGCACCGTAAAGCGATTTAAAGAAGGAGATATCTATCGCGCAGTTGTAACCGAAGATTTTTTCCAGTTACGTTAATCCAACAACTCAATTCAGGAGGAAGACTCTGCACCATGACTCACCTGCTCCCTGCATCACCGGAATATAAGGAGATTTGTCTTCTGCTGGATAGCGCAGATGACTCATACTGGCGCCCGGCGGTTGAATATATTTGTCGCAAGTATGATTTAAGCGATAGCAATGCAAGTCGTATTCATGAAGGGGGAAATCTGCTATACCAAATTGATGACAACCTCATCCTTAAAATAGTACCTCCCAACTGGCGCTATCAAGGCGAATCAGAGATTGTTGCCAATGACTTACTGAAGGGTAAGTTGTCGGTAACAATTCCCGAACTAATTCATTATGGTGAGCTTGATAACTGGCTATATCTGATCATGCGGCGGCTCGACGGCATTTCTCTTGCGCAGGTGTGGGCTAAGCTGGGGATTGCCAACAAGCGTTCCATAATTGAACACCTGGGCCAGTTAATGAAAGAGATCCACCAGCTTGCTGTCGACAAGAATGGTATGCACGGCAACGCCAAACAAATAGCACCAAACTGGAAAGATTATTATCAGCAACTAAAAAATGACTGTGTCCCTCGCCATCAGAGAAAAAATG
The DNA here is from genome assembly GCF_015687155.1 of Aliikangiella sp. G2MR2-5. GTDB lineage: Bacteria > Pseudomonadota > Gammaproteobacteria > Enterobacterales > Kangiellaceae > Aliikangiella. The sequence goes on from NZ_JADPQF010000002.1 coordinate 469,917, forward strand.
TCGCACCGGATCTGGTGGAGCAAATTGACTCTTACTTCAAGGCAAGTAAAACTGACGATGACTCAATATTGGATGATTTGGCAGAGGAAGCTCCTCCTATCTTTATTCATATGGATTTACATCCATGGAACCTGATGGTGAAAGAGATAGATGGTGAATACAAAGTCACCGGCATACTCGACTTTGGTGATGCTGTAATTGGAAAAAGTCGGCTACTGGAGCTAGCGACACCGCTGTTGTTTATGTGCCAGGGAAATGCTGAGCTATGTAGGCTTCTGATTGAATCCTACGGGTTACTCGAACAATGTCCAGCCGAAGAGTTACAAGGCCGTCTTATGGCCGTATCTTTGCTTCGTCCGGCCTGTGATTTTAATTTTGTGCTCGCTCAGGTTCCAGAGACAGCTCCGCGAACTAGCTGGCAAGCAATAGCCAGACAACTTTTTCCTTTTTCCGATTCTTGATTCTTGGTTCTTGGTTCTTGGTTCTTGGTTCTTGGTTCTTGGTTCTTGGTTCTTGGTTCTTGGTTCACAACCAATCGCTTTCACAAAGCAAAGACTGCCCCCAGCTTAATGATGAGAATCAGGGCCTAACGGCCCTTTTCCATTTCTTCACTTTCTTTTAATTTAAACCGGTTATACCCCTGATACATCAATACTAAAGCGAATATCCCATAGATTACCGCAGGATAAATATCGGGTTCACTCCCGCGATGATAGTCAATAAAAAATAGCACCGATGCCAGCATCATCATTGCGCTCATAACCAGCTCTTTCACAGCATATCTCCTTTGAACATTGCTCAATAGTCAAAGAAACGAAGCAAAAGGCGAATTATTCCAGCAAGTAATCAGCCTAAATTGAACGCATAAATTAAAGCTTACGCCCCAGCCGCTTTTCAACCTGACGTTTTTCCCATTCGGGGCTAAATATTTTCAAAACGGGAAAGGTAAATGCAGCGTGCATTACCAGCCCTACCAGCCAGGATCCCAACACATAGAAGAACCATAGCCTATTCGGAGTGACCCAGAGGTTTAGCATAACAAGTCCGGACATAACTACGATAAAGGCAATCAGGTGCATATAGAACCCCTTCACGTTTTCAACATATTTAATAGCTTGCTCTTCTTCATAGCTAATCCACTGGCGCTGCCCGGCCACCTGTTGCTGATTATTCTGCGAATTATCGATACTTGTCTCATTTGAGGATAGATCAGACGTCATTGTTTGCTCCTGTTGTAGTTGAGTAACATCAAGTTCAAACACAGATGCCAAAGCTTTCAGGCTTTCCATACTGGCCGGCTGTCCTTTCTCCAAACGCTGAATTGTACGTACGCTTAAGCCTGACATTTCAGCCAATTGCTCTTGTGACCAGCACTTTTGAAGTCGGAATTTTTTCACCCACATAGAATCTACCTTTAGCAATTTGCAGTTAGTGTTTGTGGAACCAATTGTGATGGTTCAACGGCAGCCAATCCACGACACTAACCTGACAATAGCCTGACAAATCTTAAAAATCAAAGAGTTAGTACGCTTTTTTGTTTGCTGGAAGTGAAAAAGAGGGACTTATTGTTGACTAGAAATTCCCCCTCTTTTGCTAAAAAACCAAGAAGGGGAGGAACCAAGCAAGCGTGAGTGACTCAAGTATTGAGATTAGTTTAACTCAACATCTGGATGGTCTTTTAAACCATAAGCCTCTTCAAGAATTTTCTTGTAAAAAGCCAGCGGCGGCATTCCCATCGCTTTTCGTCTTTTGTCGACATTGGCTTCATCTTCAATCGGAAGAAAGACCATTTCGCCATTCTCTTCATTCGCCTGAGTCCCGTAGATCTGCTTTTCTCCATGACGAATTCGAACTCTGTCGGTCAGCAGAGCAAAAGCTTCGCCATTGATACCTTCATCGTTATTAAACGCTTTTTCAATATGAGGTAGCATTTCCTTTTGAAAGCTCTTGTCGGAAGCATGTTGAACCATGATAAAGGCAGCGTTAACCCCCTCTGCATCAACCAGTTTGCTTGTTGGCCATCCAAACTCTTTAATAATTTGTTTGATACGAATCAGGTTTTTACTATCGATCTGACTCATTTCCGTGCCCAGACGTTTTTCATCCTCAGGCGTTTTTGCCTTGATATGCTGGTCTCGAATTTGCTGATCGACCTTAAGCATGGCTAAGAGTTCAGCTTTTAAGTCTTCGTTTTCAGCGGCCCAGGTGCCGAAACTGAAAAAAATTAAAAATAATCCTGTAATAAATTTCATTTTATTTTCCCTTAGTAAGTTTTACAGATGTCACGAATTCGTATTCACAGATAACCAAAGAGCTTGCCATCTTTCGACTTTGTCGCGGGCATTTAGTTGCTTTGGAGAAACAGTTTCAGCAGGCTTTAATTTGGTACGTTCATCGAGTAGCTGTGAGTTTAACGAACCAATAATCATATGGTTTACTTTAAAAGTAGCGGCGATAACATCCTGGCAATTAGGACAGGCTAAAAAACACGCTTGATTCGAGCCCTGACGCAGCTCTTGCAGCGGATTGCTACTCTTCAAATAAAGCTTACCATCGGGATGCGAAATATATTCAATATGACGGCTGGTGCAAAAATCACAGTCACAGGCTCTGGGAGAAAAGTTTTCTATCGGTTGAGGAAGAGAGACATTGAGGGTAACTGAATGACAGGCGCAGTGACCTGTGTACTCATGATTCAATTCACGACTGATACTAGTCTGAGCTGCTTTCTTTCCCGAGTTATTCAAACTATCGCTCCATGCAAAACCATGGCATCAAGTTTAAATTTAACAGCGCCACCAGGCAATAATATTCAGTTTCTTTTTAAACCAGTCATCGTGAGCTTGTGGATGTATGCCAAAGTCAGCCGATATCAATAGTTTTCGCCAGTCGGAATGAGCAAGATCTATCCCTTCTTTTAGCTTGGAAAGGCAGCCATCACTTTGTTTAATAATAGCGAATCGAATTCGATCCAGCTGCTCAGGACTGCTGTTACCACAAAAAGGAATGGTTCTTCCGGCATTTTTTTCGATATAGCTTTGCGCATCAAAATAATCTTCCTCTGAGAAACATTTCTCCAGAATGATTTTTTGGCGAGTGCTGAGTTCTAGCATGCTTTATCGTCTTTTTGGTAGCTTGGTTGGGATGACTGGCCATTCAATGGCTAGGGAGCTTCGGTTAGCATCTCATTTAAAATCGGATTTGAGATATGGCAGTCACTAGTTGCAACTAAATTCTAATAGAGGGGAGGTAAGCAGGATATACCTCACAAGTGGTAGGCCCAACAGGTCGAGGAGATTTTAAGTCTCCGGTTCGTCGACTCCGGTAGATTAAATGCTTGCTAACTGAATCATTAGAAATCAATACCAGTAGAGCTTATGGCATTTGATTAATTCTCTTTGTTCTATCTTGCAAGTTGACAGTAAAGAAATATGAGTCTCCAGCAACAAAATTTCGTCTATATGCAACCATAATTTTTTTAAATTTCCGTTTAAACATGTTCCTTGATTCCGCAAGCTGCATCAAGGCTACGTTGCTGCTATTATTTATGACACTAATTATATACAAAAACGTAGCAAAACAAATCGCGGTGACAAATTATCAAGTACTTGAATTGACCTCTTTAGCAATGACAAAGCCATAAAAGCCAATTGCTGATGTAATTTCCCAAACTCGTAACCCCATAGATTTCAACTCGTCGATATAGCTAGCGATATCTGACTGCCAAAATTTTACTCCATACATGCGGCTCCACTCCGACAGTTCCTTTTCTAAAGAAATGATAAATCTATTTAAAGAAACCTCCTCGATATCATTGATAATCGCTCCCTGAGTATTAATGAAATGATAGAGTGCCACATCATTAAAAATAATTTGGCTATCGTCAGTTTCCTCTCCAGGATAATCATAGACCAAATTAAGTTCGATTTTTTCTCCCCTATTTGAGACTTTGTAGCTTTCCATATGATAGTCGTGAAATTTCATATTTTCCTTACGGTTTTTATATGCAGTGAATTTCATAAATAACGGTACTATAGTGCCTGTAATATGAGAATGTAAAGGAGCATCCCTACCCCTTAACACAAACCACCTGCTTCAATGTATGCACAACTTCAACCAGATCCTTCTGCGCTTCCATCACCTTATCGATATCCTTATAGGCCATTGGAATCTCATCAATCACTGACGAATCCTTACGACACTCAACGCCTTCCGTTGCTTTGATCTGGTCTTCTACATTAAACAGTTTTTTCGCTTTGGTTCTCGACATAACGCGTCCTGCACCGTGCGAGCAGCTATGAAAACTATCTTCATTTCCTAGTCCTCTCACAATGTAAGATCTGGCGCCCATTGATCCTGGAATAATTCCAAGCTCGTCCTTTTTCGCGCTTACCGCACCTTTACGTGTTACAAAGCAATCCTTTCCGAAATGATGCTCACGTGAAATATAATTATGATGACAGTTAACCGCCAACTCATCACACTCGAAAGGAATTCCCATTTCATCTCTCAGCGCTTTAATCGCATTGGTCATCATAATCTCACGATTGATTCTTGCGAAATCCTGCGCCCACTCAACTGCCTCGACGTAATCATCAAAGTGCTCACTTCCTTCCTTTAAGTAAGCCAGATCCTTATCCGGCAAATGAACATCGTTCCTTTCCATATCTTTTTTTGCCAGCTCGATAAAGTAGGTTCCGATCCGGTTTCCGACACCACGACTTCCCGAATGCAACATAATCCAGACTGCGTTAAATTCATCCAGACACAACTCCAAAAAGTGATTCCCTGTGCCCATGGTTCCCAGGTGAACAATATGGTTACTTTTTTCGATTGCCGGATGCTTTTCACAGATCGCTTTAAAACGCTTAGCCAGTTTTTGCCACTCATCGGAAACCAGCGTTGGAATATCATGCCAGGCACCTTTATCACGAACCTTACGCCCTCTTTTTCCCGCAGTTCTACCATGCGGAATCGCTTTTTCAAAAGCGGCGCGGATGGCAAATAAATTATCCGGCAATTGCTCGGCTTTTAAACTGGTTTTCACAGCCACCATTCCACAACCGATATCCACACCCACGGCTGCAGGGATCACCGCATCAACCGATGGGATCACCGAACCGATAGTGGCGCCTTTTCCCATATGCACATCCGGCATTACCGCAATATGCGAATGGATAAAGTCCATTTGTGAAATATTTTTTAACTGTTCCTGCGCCTCTTTTTCAAAAGGCACATCATTCACCCAGGCTTTAATGGGCTTTCTGTTTTCTTCTTTAAATAATTGGTAATTCATTTTAATAATCCTCAAAGAGCCTCTGCAGAATATTGGGCAATATGCTTTCGCCTCCACTACTCTACAGCTGCCCCCGCTTTTAATTTTTAATGCTTTCTAGCCATCGCAGGAAAAATTCATTGATCGGATGAATACCAGAAACTTTTTTCTCCAGCTTTTTCACCCTGCTATCAACGTCAGCAAGCTCCTGCTCAATGAACTCATTGAGCACCGCTACTTTAGGTTGTAGCTGGCTTTCCTTAGCCTCAATTTTTTTCGCCAACAGCTCTTCAATCACCGCTTTCACCTCGGCTTCGACACACATGCTATCCAGCAGTTCTCTGAAACGCATTGGCACTTGCGTTTGTCTCTGTTCTATCCAGCGCATCGCCAGCAGAGGTCTAAGCACGTAGAAGTACTTCTTGGTTTTGACCATATCCTGCTTTAAGTGCTCGCGATAGTTACCGCTTGCCATATGCTGGTAATGATAAAAACTCGCCCTTGGACATAGATATTCGTCAGCCAGTTGCGACAACTGTCGCCTGAACCCTTCCGCTGCACTGTAGACAATAGGTGAAGCTATCCACTCGAGTAATGTAGGGTTGGATTTTCGCAGCAGTTTTAAAGCCTTCTGCAGTTCCCAACCGTTAATATCCAGATCATCGACTATCGGTAATTCGATAACGTCGCGTTGATGTTCCTTATCCACCCTTAAATACCACTCAGATTGGTGAATATAGATAAACCTGACATCGTAATCACTATCGGGTGATGCAAAATCCCAGGCTCTGCTGCCTGACTCACAAGCATAGAGCACCTTGACCTGGTATTCCTCTTCTATCTGCACAAGCTTTTGAGCGATTTCTTTTTCGATAGCTGTATCAATCGCTGGTTCGATAGTTTCCTCTACTATACTTGTTTTCATTTTAATTTCCCTTAATACAAATTTGTTTGTCTGCAGGATGGGTTAGACTTTTGCCCAACCCACTCAACAAACTAAACATCCAACTCATTAAAAGATAATGTGTTGTTCATCAAACCGTTGAGTCCGCCGTAGACTTTAATGCTATCGACTTTTTCAGCGATTTTTTCCAGAGACTCAAGCTCTTTCAAACGCATTAACGTTGGGTTGTTTTCCATCATTTTGGCGGTGTTATGCAAGCTTCTGGTCGCTGCGGTTTCTTCACGACGTTTAATCACGTTTGCTTCTGCCGCTTTTTGCGCTTCAACAACCTGATTTAGGATCGCTTTCATTTCACCGGGTAAAATAATATCTTTCACACCAACACGTTCCAGCTTGACGCCAACTTCGGTCAAATCAGCTTCAACCAGCTCTCTAACGGTTTCGTTGATATACAACTTGTCCACCAACAATTCGTCGAGCGTTCTGGTACCAACCGCTTCCCTTAACGCCAGCTGCATGGTTTTGTAAATGTAATCATAAACATCTACCACTTTTTCAGCTGCCTGTCTGACATCAACCAGTCGAGTATGCGCAGTCAGGTTAATTCTCAAGCTCACTCTATCTTTGGTCAGGATTTCCTGACCGGAAATTTCGTTTGCCTGCGTTTTGGTTTCATACAATTTAACTTCAACTTCCTGAAGCAATCGCCAGAAACCGTATTTACCTGGTTCGAGCATTCTTTCCAGTTTGCCATCGAGGTATAAAAGACCAATCTGATCACTGGAAACCAGCACTTCAGCAACAGGCACCACCGCTTTGGTTCTCGCGGTTTTAATCAGAGACGTTGCAGTATTGGCATTACGTCTGTTAATTTCGGTGACCAGCTCACTGGTAACGTCTACGTTATCTTTAATATTGATACGCTCCAGTCTCGCTTCACCGGCATCTTTCCATACAAAAACACGCTCACCAGGGACGACAATGCCCATCAATTGCTCGTTCATATAAAACAGACCGACCTCATCGTTGGCAATTGTCCAGTCGTGCAGCAACTCGGCAATTTGCGGAAATTGGCTAACACGGGTTTTGGCAAATTTTTCTGTGTAGTACATGGTACTGATATCAAAAATTTCGAAGGTTACTTCATTTTTCAGATCCCAGATGGAATGTTTTCCCTGAGCTAACACTCGCTCAAATTGCTTGTTACGCATCAGGTAAGCTTTCTGATTTTCAGCCAGTACCAGAGTTTTTCGTAAACCAAACATTGTTTTTCTTCCTTCTTTGCTGTGACTTAAAAGTCATTTCAATAAAATGATTACAAGGGCTGTTAACTTGGTTCAGCCAGCTGCAAGGTAGGACTTAACGAGGAAGCTTCCTGCTTGCTGTAGTTAAGTTGTACTCTGCGCAATTACCGGACCAGCGGTTAAAGTCTGCTTGTAATCCCTTGCCGACAAGTCGGCACTTTCTAACTTGGTGTTTAAGGTGGGACTCGAACCCACAACCAACAGATTAACGGTCTGCTACTCTATCCAATTGAGTTACTTAACATTTAGGCAGGAATCGAACCTGCGACAATTAGCGTGAAAGGCTAATGCTCTACCGGACTGAGCAACTAAATTATCTCTTACCTAAAAAGAGCGAGGTTTTGAGCCTCAAGCTTTCGCTTCCAAGTTATGGAGCACTTCACTGTGGAATACGTGTCGGTAAAACCTGACGTACCGCGGTGCTATCCAGAAACACCCGCAAACAATGACTTTGTGCAGTTAGACTATTACAAGGCGCGTGCCAGTTTTTGAAAAATGGTCGAAAATATTTTTTAACTCATTGTATATAAAGGATTTATTTTTATATTTCTGCTTTTAGCAAGAGCAGCAAGCTTATTGAAGAATTTTTTTGAAATATCCTGTAGGATATATCTATATCTTTATAGAAATATATGCATCACTTATGTCAGGCAAACGAATAGCATTCAGTATTCTGGGCACGGTAAAAGACTTTGTCGGCCGCAAAAAAGACCGCTGGCAGCGCTGGCGACCCAATGTCGCCTTGTGTTATCAGGACGATCTGCCGATAGACGAGCTACATTTGATCCATGAATCTCGCAGTAGCCGCCTCGCCGATAAGGTCATTCTGGATATCAACGAAATCTCGCCGCAAACCAAAGTCGTTCACCATGTAACCGAGTTCGAAAATCCATGGGATCTGGAAGAGGTTTACGCCAAGCTATTTGATATCTGCGATCAACACCCATTTCAGCCTGAGAAAAATGAATACCTGTTTCATATTACAACCGGTACCCATATCGCCCAGATTGTTTGTTTCCTGCTGGCGGAAAGCCGAATATTTCCGGGCAAGCTGATCCAGACCTCTCCGGCCAAAGGAGACAACAAAGCACTGGGAACTTATCAGGTTATCGATTTAAATCTGAGTAAATACGATAAAGTCGCGGCCCGCTTTAAACAGAAGCAGTTGCAGGGCACCGAGTTTCTGAAAGGCGGTATAGCAACCAGAAACAAAGCCTTTAACCATATGATCGATCAGATTGAGCGAGTCGCCATCCGCTCGAAGGCCTCCATTCTGCTCACCGGTCCAACTGGCGCCGGTAAGTCGCAACTGGCACAACGGATTTTTGATTTAAAGCATTTGCGAAAACAGGTTGAAGGCAGCTTTGTCGCGGTTAACTGTGCGACCCTGCGTGGTGACAATGCAATGTCGGCTTTATTCGGCCATGTTAAAGGCGCTTTTACCGGTGCCCAGAATAAGCGCGAAGGTTTTCTGGTCAGTGCCGACTGCGGCGTTCTATTTCTCGATGAAATCGGAGAACTGGGACTGGATGAACAGGCCATGCTGCTGCACGCGCTGGAAAACAAAAGCTTTTATCCGGTGGGCGCCGATAAAGAAGTTTGCTCTGACTTTCAGCTGATTGCCGGAACTAATCGCGATCTGCAACAACAGGTTAGCGAAGGGAAATTCCGAGAAGATCTGCTGGCGCGAATCAATTTATGGACCTATCAGCTCCCCGGACTGGCTGACCGGCGCGAAGATATTGAGCCCAATATTGAATTTGAACTGAGACTATTTGAAGCCAAAGAAAATTTGCGGGTTGAATTTAATGCCGAAGCGAAAAAGGCTTTCCTCAAATTTGCCATGTCGCCACAATCAAGCTGGCAGGGTAATTTTCGCGATCTTAACGCTGCGATTTTGCGCATGAGTACACTGGCCGAAGGGGGCAGAATTGGGGTGGAAGATGTCAGTCAGGAAGTATCCCGGTTAACCCAAAGCTGGCGAAATCCTGAGGAAAAACTTAATAGAGTCAAACTGGAAAACTACCTGAATGCTGAACAGCTGGAAAACCTTGATCGCTTTGAAGTTGAACAGCTGAGCTATGTGATTGGCGTCTGCCAAAAGCATTCGAGCATGGCTGCGGCCGGCCGGTATCTTTTTAATAAAAGTCGCGAATCAAAAAGCATGGTAAACGACTCCAGTCGACTGCAGAAATATCTGGCTCGTTATGGATTGAAATGGAGTGATTTGAATCGATTTACCTGGCGCTCTACCTGAAGCTCTTTGTGCAGCATTGGCAGATGTATTAATTTTATTAATGACGCTGGAATCGAAGTTAAGCGGAGGGTTGTTTAATTGAATAAACTCAGATGAATAAAATCGGACAACCCTCCCAAAAAAGATTAAATTCAAGATTGAGCAAGCGAAGTCAACAGCCCGATATCAATCCGATTGATAGCTTCATCAATCTGCTCATAGGTTGAATCCCACTGGCCATTTAAAATTAAAATAAATCGATTCTCAACCAACACCTTGATACTCGGCACGCCGTTCTCCATAGGGATCGAATTCAATCTTGGGTAACCTTTAAATTTGGTATAGACCAACTTGTTACCATCCTTGTCCGTTTCGTTAACTCCGAGTGCGTCCAATCCCTGAAACTCCAAAATAAATGCCGTCATTCCCGGATTAGCCAGATCCTGAATAACCATCGTATATTCGTAACGAGGTTCATCCCCCTCAATTACCGATTTTGCATAGCGAGTAACAGTATCACTACCAAAATCCTTGGGAACATTATTAATTTTTTCGGGAAACAGCGGTCTAAATTTTTCGGTAGGGACAGGCTCTAAGGCTTCAAGCACTTCAAGTTGATTGGTCGATTCTTCAAGTGCATCCAGAGCATCCATTCCTTTGGAAACATCATCACAAGAAGAAATTAATGTAGAAAGCACAATTAGTGCGATGAACTTTTTCATTGGTCATTCCTTTGATTAATGAGTTTGAAGTGAAAATTATGACGCCCTTAGCAGTTTAAAGATGTGTATCCTTTCACACTATTTTTATTTAACTGTTAAAGGCTATGTATTTTGAACTCCTCAAAATGCAGGTCTTGTAAAAATTCCCGGATATAGCCACCAAATCGATTGGTTTCGACTAGAAAAGCGTCGTGTCCGAATTGGGAATGGTGACTGATAAAATGACAGTTTACATCCGCCTCCTGCAACGCCATAAAAAGCTCTTCCTGCTGTTGCGGGGTAAACAGGATATCGTACTGCTCTGAAACAACGACTACGTTGGCTTTAATTTTCGAAAAGGCTTCTTTGTTAGAAGTATAGTTCTGGGTGACATCGTAAGAGTCCATAGCAGTCGTGATCGCCAGATAGCTATTAGCATCGAATATTTTGACAAACTTTTCGGCATTGTAATCCATATACCGCGTGATCTCGCCATCTTCAGTGTCCTTATCGTCATGGCTGTTAAAGCGTCGATTCCACTCGGCCGAATTGCGATAAGTATAAAGTCCCAGCTTTCTGGCGAGCTTAAATCCTTCCAGCTGTTCATTGGATTCGTAGTCTCCCTGGTTCCACGCCGGATCCAGTCGAATGGCAGACTGCTGAATATTGCGGTTGGCAATATTGGCTGGATAAGCTTTATAGGAACTACAGCTGAGCATCACCCGATCGACATTTTCTGGGTACTCAATCGCCCAAATTAGCGACAGCATCGCGCCCATGGAGTTACCAACGATAGCATAAAGGGTTTTAATCCCCAGAGCATCGATAAGGCGTTTTTGGCTGTTGACCATATCACCGATGGTAATTTCAGGAAAAGTAGCGTTGTAAGGCTTACTCGTTTCAGGATTAATGCTGGTAGGCCCGGTGGAGCCAAAACAGCTACCAAGGTTATTAATACAGATGACGAAATACTTGTCTGAATCGATTGCCTTACCCGGCCCCACCATATCGTTCCACCAACCCTTTTCCGGATTGCGTTCAGACTCGGCGACATGAGCGCCTACAGACAAGGCATGGTGAACCAGAATGGCGTTGGATTTATCTGCATTCAGAGATCCCCAGGTTTCATAAACCAGATCGATACCACAAAGCTCACCGCCCTTTTCTAATGGCAAGCATGTATCGCTGGAATAAATCCAGCTTCCGTCATTGTTCTGCACACCAACGTTAGACATGTTCTTTGATTAGTCCTTTGTTTTAACAAGCACCACTTTCCATTTAACTAGAAAGGATACCCCTTCGCTTCACATAGATCTCAGTTCCAACGGTTATACTAGCATGACTAATGGGCATTATTTAATAGTAGATTCAGTTTTGATGTATCAATCTTGTACCATCAATAGGTAGAGCTACGCCAGAGAGTCAGAATGAGCTTTGCCAGGAGCAGGAAAATTGCCTCATTTTCCCTCGCGAACTTGATTAGGCGTCTTGCCGAAGTGAGCCTTAAAACAATTTGAAAAATAGGCAATAGATGAGAATCCTACTGAGTAAGCTACAACTTTAATAATTTCTCCCTTTTGTAACATCTCTTTCGCTTTTTTAAGCCGTGTAACCCGTAGGTATTCATTTGGTGAAACATCGAGCAATGCTTTCAGTTTACGTTGAAGTTGTCTCTCCCCCATCATCATTCGAGAAGCCATCTCTGGCAGCTTAAAGCTTTTGTCCTCCAGATTGTCATTGATAATGGCTTCGAGTCGACTAATAAAGGCTTTATCTTTTTCACTTATATCTTCTACTTGTGATAGTGTTACTTCAGTTGAGTCACCACTATTCATCAACTGGCCAAAACGACTTCTCAAAATCCGCCTGATGGTCAGCAGGTTGGCTACTCTTAAAGCCAGTTCTTCTTCGTCGAAAGGCTTATTTAAATACTCATCAGCCTGACTTTTCCAGCCGGTCAGACGACTTTCTCTATCACCTCTGGCAGTTAACAAAATAATTGGAATATGGGATGTTCTTTCATCTTGCTTCAGTGTTTCGCTCACCTGAAATCCATCCATAAGCGGCATCATTACATCACTAATTATTATGTCCGGGATCGACTCATACGCAATGTTTATCCCCTGCTGTCCATTTTCAGCAGTCAAACATTGATAATCATGCGCAAGCGTTTCTGCAATATAGGCTCGCATATCTGGATTATCTTCAATTATTAGGACTTGCTCTTTTGTAGTATCTTCAACAACAGGCTTACTATCGATAACTTCTGCGAGCATATTTTCCTGAGCCGACTGTCCAATCAAATTTTCTATTTCCAGTTCTAGAGACTCATTTGAAGGATTGTTTACCTTTTCTTTTTTATCCAGCACAAATGAAGAAGGCAGTACAGGAAGATAAACCGTAAAACAGGATCCTTTTCCTGGCTCACTTTCAAGCTCAATTTTACCATTATGTGCTTCAATTAATTCTTTAACCAGAGACAAACCAATTCCTGCACCGGTAATTTTCTCACTATACTCACTTAAAACTCTCTCGTAACGACCAAAAATTTTATGCTGCATATCTTCAGGAATACCGATCCCTGAATCAGAAACTTTTATCTGACACTCACAATCACCAATCCTTTCCGAAGAGATTCCGATGCTTTGTCCCGAGGGGGTGTATTTAACGGCGTTAGACAGTAAATTCAACAGTATTTTTTCAAGTGCATCGGGAGCACTTTGAACATAGATTGGTTCGTTTCTTTCCAAGAATAAGGAAATCCCCTTCTCTTTCGCCAGATCTTCAAAAGCACCTGCAAGATGATTGATCAGCTCCTGCAAGTCGACTATTTTTCTAACACCCTCTTTTGCGGCTCTAAACTTTTCCATGTAGATCAATTGGTCAACCATTCGCATTAATCGATAACTATTTCTTTGCATAGTCTCTAACTTACGCTTCTTATCTTGGTCCGATTCAATTTTAAGCATTGACTTCAATGGACCTAAAACCAATGTTAGCGGGGTCCTAAACTCATGAGAAACATTGGCAAATTCTTTATTTTTGTGGGCAAGCAGTTTTTCCACATGTGCTTTTTCAATTGCAAGTTCTTTTGTTCGTTCTGCTACAGAACTCTTTAATTCTTCAGCTTTTCTTCTAAGCATTTTGGTCCTGAATTGAACCAACAGAAAAATCGATAGCACAAGAATAAAAAGGTAAGCAGACAACGCCCAATAGGTTTGCCACCAGGCCTTATCAATTTTAATCAAAATAGTTCTGGCAGGCACATCCCAGTTGTCTTTATTGTCGCTTGCCTTAACTTGAAATTCGTAGTTTCCGGGAAGAATATTGGTATAGCTCACATATCTTTTATTTGAATCAACAATATTCCAGCGTTCGTCATGATTTTTTAACCTATAGGCGTAAAATAGCTCATCAGATTTAAGATAATCCATCGCAGAAAATTCGAAAGAAAAGACATTCTGGTCATGGTCCAGATTTAAAGCAGAAGCATCAAACATACTACTACCTGAAACCTCTAAGACACTACTATCAGAAAAATCGATTTCTTCATAAAAGAGTTGAAAAGAAACAATTTGTGTATTAGAGCCTTCTCGATTGTATTTTGTTGTGTTTTCTATAATTCGATTAATACCGTTTTCACCGCCCAGCCAGACATCACCGTTTTTCTTATCAATACTAATAGCGGATGTTAAGTCTTCATTCTGAATTCCCTCATGATGAGAAAATTTTGTGAATTTCTTTTTTTCATTATTATATTTGGACACCCCTTTGCTGGATCCCATCCATAGATTACCAGAGTTATCCTCTGCAATACTCCATATCATATTTGAGGAAATATTACTGTTCTTAACATTAAAGACTTTTGCTATTTTATTTTCTGAATCCAGTTTTATTGCACCATATCCTTTACTTCCCAGCCATAAAGACCCCGCTTTAGTCTCTGTAATGGCATAAATAGCTGAAGGAATAAAACCTTCATTCACATCAAATTTTTCCAGAGTGTTGGTTTGCTTATTTAACTTCAACAGCCCCTTTTCTCTAGTACCTACCCATAACTCATCTTTTGAATCTACAAGAGAAATATTAGGTGAGTAACCTGACAAGTTTTCAGCCGCGACTTGAATACGACTAAACTTTTTTGTAGCTTTATCAAATAGATTAACACCTTTATCGTAAGTTGAAATCCATACATTATTTCCTTGACCGGTTATATGATTAATCGAGTTTGAAGCTGGTGATAAGTCGTCGCCTTCTTTATAAACATAGTGACTATAGCTTTTCTCTGAGTAATCGTAATGAACAATACCTTTATTAAAAGTACCTATCCAAAGATCACCTTCTTCATCTTGAAATATCGAGACGATATTATCTAGAGGCTGTTCAAACTTCTCTCCTTCAAAGCTGGAAATTTTTTCACACTGCATCGATTCTAGATTCACTTTCACTAAATTTTTTCCGGCGACAGAAAATAGAAGCTCACCATTGTTCATACTTGATATTGCATAAACGACCTTTTCCATTAAACAATCAGGACTGGAGCGCCATGTGTAGGACTCTATTTTTTGATTATTGGTTTTTATGATTATTGGTCCACTATTTGTACCCGCCCAGAAAACACCTTTGCTGTCTTCAAAGATCCTGATGATGATATTGCTCTTTAACAGATTATTGGATTCACTGGTGAATCTTTGTAGAACATTTAACATCTGGTCTGTAATAAACAGACCATTGCCATAAGTTCCTATGAGAAGTCTTTTATCTGGTAATTGCTTTACTGCTCTTATAAATGAGTTTGCCAGTTCATTATCATCTGCCTTTTCCAGGAGCCTTTCTGTAGTCGGTTCCAGTTTGTAAACACCTCTTTGAGTACCAACGATAAGATTAGAGGACTGGTCAGTGGATAATGTTCTGACTTTATGAGGCTCGATATTGTTTACTTTGGAAATTGAAACTAATCGGTTATTTTTCTTATCTAGCTTATAGAGACCCTTCTTTGTTCCAATCCAGGTGTTACCCTCATCATCATGAAGAATCGAGGTAACATAAAATTTAGCAATGTCTGATAACAACGAATAGCTGCTTTCTGCTGGCTGTATCGACTTTCGATCAGCAGAGATAGTGAGGGTACCTGACGATGTACCTATCCATATTACCCCATTCTTATCTTCAGAAATCTCTGTAACATTAATATCTGCATAAGAAAAGTACTCATCTCCATTGCCGATGAACGGAAAGGTGTCAGTGTTATGGTCGTATTGTCTTAGCCCCTTCTTTGTACCGACCCAAAGTACTTCATTATGATCCAGATATAGTTTGTTGATGTGAAAGTGGGGCAACGAAAAAGGTCGATCAATTGCCGGTAAATATTCTCGCGACTGATATCCGTCAAATCGGTTGAGTCCTTCAGAGGTCGCAATCCAGATAAATCCAAACTTATCCTCGGCGAAATCATTGACCGTTTGATTCGAAATGCCGGGTTCAACACTGTGCAAACGAATACTTTCTTTGGAGAATTGGGCTTTTACGCTTGTAGAAGCGGACAAAGCCCAAATCCCAATAATGAGAAAGACGGTTATCTTGTAATTTCTCACTGCTATCTTTCCACCTGCCGAAATTGAATTTTAATTATCAGGCTCTCTTGGGGGTGGAGAGTTAGGGCAGGATACATGACCATACTCATCCTTATGGGGATAACAGCCGCGAGTTGGATCATTGTTATCGTATGTCACGCCATATCGTTTAATCGGAAACTCATTACCATAAATATCAACAACATTGATACAGTGATTATTGTCACAAAACTCAACCACATCATCCCAATTACTAAAAATTTTGTACAATATTTCGGCCATTAATAGTGTTGAAAAACTCAAGAAAGCAATGGCAATAATTTTAAGAAAAGTTCTCTGTAACATTTCTCTATAAGCTCCTACTTAACAGTTGTTCTTTTTTGTCTAAGCACTTTGTTTCCAAGCCGGGTCATTATACTCGTTTGCTTTATCTCAGGATGTAAATAATTACATTCATTTGTCTTCCCTTCTGCTCGATTGAGAAAAAAATCAATGACTTAGCCAAGCGTTGTAATCCATAGCAAGCGACAAAAGGAAAAATTACTTCTTGTAAAACAATCAGTTAAGTTGAATTTCGGGGTGCGATTGTAATTATGCGACTTAGTTATGCAATATCACGACATAACATTATTTTCTAACCAGTTTAGTGTGACAGGTGAATCATTCAGCGATTTATGAAGATAATAGTATCGATAACTAGCGATACGCAGGGTTAGATGCCCCAGCTCGATGAAGCTTGATCACCATTAATATTACGCGATATTTAAAGTGGCAACTATAGGACACAGTTCCATTCAAAAACATGCGCACGTAGAGATTGAAGAATTGCATCAAAGTTAACTCAACCTCTACTTGAATGAAGGAGTTTATTTTAGAACACAGAACGTGACTCCAAGTATTTCGATACAACCATCCTGCACTTCCTCATCCACTGGATCTTCATCCGGTATATCCTTTGGTGGAACGATAAAAACGGGATCGTCGCCCGAATCAGGCTCATCTGCAAAGCTAACACTAGAGGTAGCCAATAACCCCAGAGAGAGACCGAGCAGTAGTGCTTTTAATTTTGTTAGTTTCATATTTGATTCCTTTTATATAAATTATATCGGCGCTTTTGCGCTCTTCTATAGAATCAACTAAAAAGCGATAAATAGGAATCATTTGGTGTTGTACTAAAACGTCTATTTACTGTAGAAAAGCGACTTTATTAGTCCTTAGTTGGTTTCCTAATGTCAGCAAACAGTTTCACGCAAAATTACTTCGTGCGAAGCCAGAGAAACTGCTGCTTTTGATTAATCAAATAAAGTCACCACTTAATCACTAGTCGTCTGGCTCTCTTGGTGGAGGCTCAATTGGACGACAGGTCAAATTTCCATCACCGTCCATATCTGGAGCGCAACCTGGTTCAGAATTACTGTCATCATAAGTTACCATATATAGCTCTGTCGGGAATTCTCTTCCATAAATATCGGAGACACTTATGCAGTGGTTATTTTCACAGAACTCAACCACTTCATCCCAACTACGAAAAAACTTATACATGATATCTGCCATTGCGAGCGTTGAAAAACTCAAGCCAGCCATAGCGATGATTTTAAGAAAAGTCTTTTTTAACATTTCTCTATAAGCTCCTGCTTTACATTTATATTTTTATTTAATCGCTTTGTTTCCAAGCCGCTTCATTATACCCATTTACTGCACCCTAGGATGTAAATAATTACACGCCATTGCTCTTTATCTAATTTTGAGCGAGATAAATTAAGCAATTTTGCAAACTTAATAAGATTTAGCCAACCACGAAAGAGTAAACACTTCTTCTAAAACAAGCAGTTAGATAGCTTTCGCCAGTTAGGTTGTAGTTCTGCGACATTGTTTTGCAGTATTACGACACAGCATTATTTTAAACTGACTTTAACCTGATTGATTGATGGATCGTTCACTAATTTAGAAAGTAAGAAAGGGGCATAAATGCCCCTATTGGTGGAGAACAAAACTGGAAACAGGAGATTCTAATCGTCGTTGACACTACAAATAGGACACACCGGTGGATCTGGATAAAGCTGCACACTTGCTTCCTGGTTATTATTCATTCTATCGCTTTCGTTATTTAATGCATTGGAATTTGCAAATCCCATTAATGCAATTAGTAGAAGTAGCGTGTTCACATTCATATTTTTCTCCATAGAAGTTAAAATAATTTAAAAGTTGAAAATGATGAAGATTGATTTTCCTTTTACAAAGGACGAACTTTAATATCTTACAATCTAGCGTTTAGATTAACATGGAGTATATTAATAAACCTCTCACTTTCATTGCAGAATATCGACATTGTTTTGTAAAGACCCGACAAAAAGCAACTTCAAACTTTCAAAGCAGGACGTAAGCTCGCTTACTACAAATGAATAATCGAGCAATGTTTAACTTCCAAGCGATAACCTCCAATTACCATTCTTTTAAAACGGATGAGGTGGATTAGTGCCAGAGCAACTGGGTACATTCGCTTCAAATTCCTTCCACTCTCCAAACCCAAAATAGTTTCCAGAACGAATTCTCAGTTTGTGTATCCCGTAATCAGAACTATTATATGACCTTGCGGTCGTTCTTCCTTGATACAATAATTGCCAGCCACTACCAACCAACTCCTCGACTTGGTAATCATCTGCATCAGGATTGTCTTCCCAGCTAATCAAGCCTGTTCTAGTATAAAAATCACATGCGCCAAACTCGTACAAAATATTGCTGACATTTCGGGGAGGGCCACTAACATGAAAAGTTGCTATCACAGTATTGTCGGAATAATAATTACCATCATATGTTTGCAACTTTACAGTATAATCTCCTTCGATTTTATAGGTGTGAACAGGATTTTTTTCGGTTGATGTTGTGCCGTCACCAAAATCCCATGAATAGCTCAGAGACATTTGGGCTGCCCACTGGTCGATCCATCCTTTTCCGGTAAACTGTATTTCAAGTCCAGCATCAATATCAGTTATATCGCCCAAAGAATGACTAGCGGATGCAGTCGGTTTTTTCTGAACGTACCATTGGCGATTATTACAATAATCTTCCTTTCCATCTATTTTTGTTCTTACAACAGTCATATAGTTGCCGCTTGAATAGATTCGGGCAGTATACTTTGTACTCTTCTCGTAAATATCTTTTTCGTATTCCATCCAATTTACTTGCCCCCAACCAGATGAGTACTTTTTCCAGACAGACCAATAGGCTTTTCGATCGTTTGGGAATTTTGCATAAGCTTTAAACTCTTGCTCTGTTCCGATTAATACAGGCAAGTCAGTAGTTGGACCTTTTTCTATTCGTAAAATACCGGAATAGGTATCTTTTGAGTCACATCCGATTACATTGGCTTCTACCTTTAGCGAAGCTAAAAACAGAAAAATCAGATAGTAAAGTAATTTTATTTTTACACTATACAACATATTTTAACTCCATTATTAAGGAGATAAAATAATAATCGACTGAAGCATTTAATTCTTAGCTTTTAAAATAAAAATTACGACATTTTGTTATAACAATCCGACTAACGATTAGTTAATAATCTGAGACCACGCATGATTTAGTTATTCAAAAAAACTTACTAACCATTATTTTTATTTAGGTGACCAAAGCCCCAATCATTAAAGAGTATCACTTAGCATAGTTCATTCATTTCAACTCATGATGCTTTTACTACTCTAAAGAATTCATCCCCCACATTTACATAGTAGTCAATTGAAAATAGTATTACTTCGACAGAAAATATAGTCAGATTAAAAAATAAGCCTATCATAATAGACAGGCTTACAATCAAAGCGTGCTGGATGTGAGGTATCATATTTTTAGAAAGAGCTAAAAAAACAAGGTATTTTTTAGCCCGAAAGAAACTATTCTTGTATTAGATTACTCTAGGAATAAAAAATTACCATATTTCCTTCCAGCTCTTTTAATTAAATTTTTTCTAGCTTTAATCGCTCACACTCTTTTTACGCCACATTTTGGACACTTTCTAGGTGGAATCATAAATAATGGATGCGGCATTCCGTGATAACTCTTGTCATACCGGTATAACAGCACATCACAATTTTCACAGCGAATAAAGAGAGCATAAATCGAACATATTGAGAAAAACAACAATAACAGCCAACTAATCAATCCACTTGGAAAGATTGTAATCAATAAAGCAGCTAACCATGCGAAAAGCATTACTCTTAAAAATCTAATTCTCGCATATGATTTTTCAATACTCACTCTTAGCAACCACCTATCTTGTCTCTGTTGTATGTGCACTGGTCAGTTAAAGTATCAGCAATTTCATGAGCAATATTACTCACAGCTTCAATTGTATCTGGAACAATTGATGACGTAACGTTTACTGTCGATTCAATACCAATAGAGCCACCTATTTTGAGTTGTGGTTTAATTTCAACAACTGCTTCGCTGACACCTATACTAGTTGTTCCATCAGCTAACCCTGAAACTTTTCCTGCTCCATCACTAGATACCAATGTTTTGCTGATAGACACGGGACCAAAATTTCCTTCAGCAGTAACTTTTGTACTTGAAAACACGTCATTTTTCGCAGGGGATGTTCCGCTTTTTTCAATAGCTCCACTAACACCGATACCGAGACCAGCACCTAGTCTAGGCCCTCCTCCTGCAGCGAATCCTAGTTCTAGAGTCTCAGTGTCAAAGGACACACTAACTCCAACTTTCAAGCCAGCCACAGCTACTAATTCCCCATTAATTCCTAACGATAATTTAACCATACCACTTGGGTCTAAACTATTCATAGGGTCGTTTCCAACAAAAGCATACCAATTCATCCCATCCTGGTAGCCGATCGGATCTGTCTGCAGAAAACGCCCTAGTTCAGGGTGATACACTCGCGCTTTAAAATGATAAAGCTCGGTCCCTGGTATTAATATCTGCCCCGTGTAGCGAAATCGTGATGAACTATTATTAACAGGCTCACCAAAAGGTCCATATTGATGAGTAGTAACTAGTCCACCACTATTATTCGTTTCCGAAATAATCGAGCCGCGCTCATCAGAAAGAAGATAGCGCTTATTACCTGTGGAACTCCCTTCCATCCAGACCAGTGGGTTGTCTTCGGCAATACCATGAACATAACGTCTTAAAATTGTTCCCGAAGTGCTATATTCGGCAACCAATTCATCTTCATCATAAAGAAATTTGGTAGAACTACCGTTATAGGTTGATTGGTTTAATCGGCCTATCGCATCGTATTTCAGAGTCAATGATTTCCCGGAAGCTGCTCCCGATATCAACCTGTTGTGCGCATTGTACGAATAGCTCCAGCCATCATAACCTTCAAGGTTACCATTCAGATCGTAGCGTAAAGATTTACCTGCAATCTGAGTGTATTGATTGAGTTCATTGACACTGTAGTTCTCAGTTCCAACAGTTGGTATTTTTATTTGGTAGCTGTTATTGGAAACCTGCCTCGAAACAATTTGATTTGATGGATTGTAGGATAGATCCGTATTATTAAAACCGATATGATCAAAGTCGCTAGCTCTACCTACTTCATCATATTTAAGATTGGAAACAACACCATTGCCTCGCGTAATTCTTGTTAAACGCCCTAAAGAGTTATAGGAGTAGTTTACCAGGTTAGTACTTCCATACTCTTTCAGAGCAGTCAACGAACCAACAGCGTCATAATTGTATGTGATGTAGTAACCATCGGGGTGTTTCAAACGCGAGCGTCGTCCGGCTGCATCGTATAGGTAAGATAGAGTCTTTCCGTCGATTGTTGAGGATTTTTTTCTCCCCAGCCCATCATAAGCGTAGCTAACAGTACTTGTACCACGACTAACGGAAGTCTGGCGGCCTAGTCCATCGTAGTTAAAATAGATAGTTGATTCACCTGGCACCGATGTATAGCGCGTTTGATCTCGCCCATCAAATACGTGAGTAAAAGTTGTTCCGTCTCTTTTTCGATAACTGGTTTGATTTCCATTTTTATCATATTCAAAAGCTTCATAGGTTCCGTCCATGAAGGTAATTTTAGATAGTCGATCAAATCCGTCATAATCATAGGTCGTATAGTATTCATTACCATCAATACGAATCGACACTTGACCATTTGCGCTGTAGTCCATTCGAATATCATTGCCCTGGCTTGGTGTTCCGTATCCAGAAGTTTTCTTTATAACTCGCGACTCTGAGTCATATGCCGTTAGTGTGATTCGATCTTTACCGTAACTACCTTCTGTTCCCAAAACACATGCAGAAGATGGAGGAGAGGCGAATATTGATGGATTCATCCTTGTTGCTTCGCATTGAATTCGATTGAGATCGTCATAGCTGGTCTGTGACAAAGCTACGATTCCTGCAGGTGAAGATTTGGTAGTCTGTGTTAACAGGCCATATGAATCATATTGAAAAGTTTTTGTATGTGAAACCGACAGGTTCGTGCTTGTCGGTGAAGTCACCGTGCCAGTTTCGACTTTTGAAAGTTGATCATCCTGATTACGATAAGCCATGCGGTTACTAACACGATACCCCGCTTGATTAACTGGACCGATACTCCATGTTTTTCTGCCAATAGAATCATAGCGACTGTAAGTTTTGTCCGCGGTACCAGCCAGAGGACCGTCAGTAGAAACTAACCTTCCAGCACTGTCATATTGATGGGTAGTAATCTGGCTCAGTGTACCAGCGCCGTTAGTTTGCTCTACAGTAAGAGGTAGGCTTGTATTTCCCCAATAAGTGTATTTGGTAATCTGCTCATTCTCTGTACCACATTCGTTTTCCGCACAAACAGAAACTTGTTTTACGCGGTAAGGACTCGAGTAGTAGGTGTAGGTTGTCTTACGACGGTTTCCATTCGCGTCAGCGGGCTCTAACATTGTTAGCAGACCACCGTGAGTAGAATCGAAGGTATAATCTGTTCGGTTTCCCTTACCATCAATGGTATAGGTAGGTCGATAACATCCAAATAAGACACAACTACCTGTGTTGTAGTTAGCAACTACTGTGATATCCGCAAGCCCGCTTCCCGGCTTTGCTTTCGTTGTTTTAGATGTGACATTTCCGTATGCGTCATAAGTATAATGAACCGAGTTTCCTTCGGGAAATATGATTTTTTTGATTCTATTATTTGTGGTATAGCCATACCGGGTTGTGTTGCCCTGACTATCAGTTTCAGCAGTAACCAACTGACGATGATTAGGTGCCCCCCATACTGCATAATCAAGTTTTCGGTAATAGCCTTCCGGACCGGTAATGACGAGTGTAGAAAACTGCTTGCGAGGGTCATAACCTGTCCCTGATTTGGCGGTATAGGCATAATTGTAAGTAACCCCTTTCGTTTCGACTGAAGTTACAAAATTACTGTGGCTGATGCCCGCATAATTTTGAGTTGCAGAAGAAACGCTAGTGACATAGTTAGTTGAGGAAGGCAGTTTAAACTTATAATTTCTGGCTTGTTCAGAAGTACCAAGCGCATTGATCAATCCTGTGTAGTAAAAAGTCCGTCCACTGAGATCATCAAAATATCCGTTATTGCCAGGATGGGAAAACTTTGCCAGAACTGTCGATGGATTTTTAGTTGCAACTATGTAAGCTTGCTTAAGAGCGCCCCAACCATACGAACCTGTTGTGATGTCATTGGACCGATAAGAAATATGGAGTTCATATCCCAGAGAGGAACTAACCTTTGTAGGACGATGATAAGTTACAACGCCTTCAGTTGTTGTATCATAGGTAAGCGATAGTATTTCACCCGTAGGAAACTTGATGCTGCTCGCATACCAGGTCCCCTCTTCGGCTTTTTTATCAAGTGCATTATTCCACTGAAATAATGAGGATTGCAGATTATATCTCACTTCAATGCCTGTACCTCCCTGCGTATAAAGAAAGTTTTTGGTACGCATATTTCCTCTTAATTGCGAACCTGTTGAATTGGAAGCTACGCAATCATAGGAAAGACAAGTGAAGTATTCGGAAGTACTTGCTCCATAAGTTAGAGAGTAGGTTTCTCTTCTTTGTGATGTACCACCACCACCAGCAGAATCTCTCCAAAGAGTTCCGGTAATTTTGGAATCCAGTTTTTGTAATGTTTGAAAATTTAAGTTTGGCGCGGCAGGAATGCTCAATACGGGTAGCTGAGGTCTATACTTACCACTGAGAAGGTCAACAGAATTGATATCCGGTTCAATTTGAAGCGGCTTAATATGATACTCGGCGGACTCCGTAGCGCCTGCAGCATTCGAATGTAGTAGCACAATTGAAGCTACAAAATAAAAGAATCTTATGATCTTGTTCATGAATTTCTCGCAAACTATAGGTTAATTATTTCTGAGGCTATCGAAGGTTAAAGCCGCCACTAGATATTCGGATCATTTTTGATTGAAATGCGCTTTTGCTTCCGTTCACGCAAGTAATCTTTACAATCATCGATTCAAAAACTCTAAAGGACCGACTCCCTGAAGTAGGTAAATCCGTATATCCGTTGGTGCTTCCGTTTCTGGCAAGTTCACAACTAATTGCGTTTTGGGAAACCCAGCTAACGGTTGCCCAGTCACCCGCACTGGCAACCGAACTAGGCACACTAAAACTGGAAATAATTGGCTCTGGAGTTTCAACTGCTCCACCATTGGTCACGGCAGAACGATTCCCTGCTTTGTCATAGGTATAATTAATTTCTTCATTAGCTGAATTTTTCACCTGAACAAGTCTTCCTCTTGCATCATATTGGTAGCTAGTAGAAGACGAAGCTAAAATCGTCGTCGACGAAAACAAAGCAACGAGTCCAATAGCCCGCAAACTCAAAGTCATCATTGATAAGCATCCTTTTGATTAATAAATAGAGAACATAAAATTTGAAAACTAGAGGCAAGGAAGTTGAATAAACTAAAAGTCGAGAGTATTGATGAGACAGAGTAAGAGGCAATCAACCCCTCAAAGGATTTCGATGTTGCACAGGTCAAACACAATCGAAAAGCTGGGAAAAATACGTAGGATAGTACGAATAAGATACGGCTTTGCTTCACTCTTCCCTCAACGTCAACTTTATTGCTGTATAGTTTTCTAGTTGAGGAATCCTATTACAAGTGCTTGATTTATTTACGAAGAATCTTTGAACTATTACGACCATTCATTATAAAAATACGTCGTTTTATATTTTGTGGGGCAAAAAGCCGACTTAGTCGGAGTTCCATTTTAGTATTTGCTCAACTACCGGCAAAGGGTCTTGCATCCAGTTAAAGTGACCGGTTTTCCCTGATGGAAAATCCCCCTTACCTAAATGCATGTAGGTGACTTCACTTGCCGAGAGCTTTTTACCGAGATTCTGAGCTGATTTTGGCGGTGCAAGTATGTCATCGTCGATAGTAATCAATAGCGCTCGCTTTTTGAGCTGATGACAGAGAGTTTCAAATTCATGCGGATTACCTTCCACTCTATATTCGCCACTGCTGACCGAGCGACTCCAGTCTCTAATTACCTGACGAGCCTCTCGTCCGGCAAACCCCAGTTTTCGTCCAGGAAAATGACCGATTGCAGCGGCAATCCAACGCATCAGTTTGGACGAAATAAACAGGCCTAAATTACTGGGAAACTGCCAACCTTTAAAATATGGCGTACCAGTAGCGACTCCAACCATTCCCTCAAACTCATCCGGGTATTGACACAGGGCAAGCAACCCCAGCTGTCCCCCAAGAGAATGACCGAGAATGTACATCGGGTTTTGTGGAAAATCCTCACGAACTTGCTTGATGGCAACGGGGAGATCATCACTTAAGATATGGTTATAGCCAAAATTTACCTTGCGCGAAGCCCGCAAATTACTACTTCCCAATCCACGCCATTCAAATAACGCCGTCGCAACCCCTTCTGCGTTAAGGTTTTCGGCAAGGGGTAAGTATTTACGAGCCGGTACGCCCATGGCCGGCAAACACAGGAACACGGGCTGCTTTGGATTCTGATTACCTGCGGAAACAATCAAATCATGCTCAGCGCCATCAGAACTCTGTAATCGATAGGTTTTAATAGGACTTCCCTTGAATTTTGCTGTAATTCCGCCAGTTTAGAGGATTTTAACAACTCATCCAACCAGTTAAAGAAAAATTCTTTGGCCTTCGAATATCTCTGCCTGACCAGCTGTTCCGAACAAAATACGAATTCAGCCCCTAATCGCCCGCCATTAAAGGCACACAGGGGTTGCATTACCTGATTAAGATCGGTAAGATCGCGCGTCCCATTAATGGTGTATGGTATTTGAGCAGTCGAACTAGTCTTAAATAAGACTTAAGTCCAGTCTGGCTTTTATGGCGATACCCAAAATATAGAGATTAGACGATGAAAACTGATATCCATCCAAATTACGAGCAAATCACTGCAACTTGTAGCTGTGGCAACAAAGTTGAAGTTGGTTCAACTCTTTGTAAAGACATCAATCTGGACGTATGTTCAGCTTGCCACCCTTTCTACACTGGTAAGCAAAAAATGGTTGATACTGGTGGTCGTGTTGACAGATTCCGTAAACGTTTCGGTGCACGTTCACTTAAAAAGTAAGCCTGGCTTTATCGAGTCATGTTACTTGACCCAATATCAAAAAAGACGCTTTTTAGCGTCTTTTTTATTGCCTGTCTTTTCTCATTCAAAACAGCAGCACTTCCCGCCCACTGCCCTAGCAAAGACATTATAAAATCGACGAATATCAGCGTGGATAAAGTGAAGTGGCTCCCCGACGGCGATACAATTCATACCGAAAATGGTAAAAAGCTCCGCTTGCTCAATATCGATACCCCGGAAATCAACGCCAACAAGGATAAACCCGCCGAGCCATTTTCAGTCGCAGCCAAAGAACGGCTGGAAAAGCTTATCGGCCCGCCACAAACAATTTATTGGCAAACCGATTACCAAAAAAAAGATCGCTACGGACGAATACTCGCCCATGTTTTTAATCAAAAAGGCGAGCTGCTAAGCGCAAAACTACTGGAGCAGGGCCACGCCAGAATGCTGGTCATTCCGCCCAACGACGGTTACTGGCAATGCCTGAAAGCCATTGAAAATAACGCAGTCAAAATGAAAGCCGGACTCTGGTCCGTTAAGGCAAACCGGGCAAAGAGCAAAAATGCTATTCTCCAGAAAAAAGGCTTTCAATGGGTTGCCGGAACGATTACCGAGCGCTACCAGTCAAAGAAAAATCTATGGTTCGTGTTAGACGATAAACTTTGGGTCGGGCTCCCGAATGATCGTCACAGCTATTTTGAAAAAGAACTGCTCAATAAAAAAGTCGGTGATCGACTGTCGTTAAACGGTTTTGTTTATCAATCACACGGCAAGTTAAGAGTAAAGTTGAAACATCCGGGAATGTTGATGGGTGATAATTAGATTTAGTGAACAAGCCTAGTCTAAAGCAGACTCGCTATGCCCTAACATTCCTCTACTCTTTCTGAAGTTTCATTCACTCCACAAGGCCGTTATAACAGCAGAGCGAATCGTCCACAGATTTTTTAAAGTGTTCTAACAAGCAGAGCACTGGAAAATAATGATGATAAGACCCGAAGGGGTGAGGCAAGGATGCCGAACTTTTTTAACGGCCAGGAAGGCCGTTTAAAAAATCCAGCATTATTTGAAGCGCGCAAGGTACCAGGCGCTGTTCGCCTGGCTTGTTAGCACACAGGGGTACTTTTGCCTACTTTTGTTACTCCTGACAAAAGTAGGTCGCACGCAAGCGTAGCGGTGCAAAACAAAGCGCCTATCAAAAACCAGAACTAGAAAGAAGTCCTTCTATACTCCCGATACTCCGGCATCCAGAAATTTTTCTCTACTCTTTTCGCCAGGACTTTCGGTTCGATTTTGGTCGCAACTCCCTGCTCCATCGCCTTAAGCCCGACTTTATTAGCAATATACTTACTCACTTCACGAATTTGATTGAGTGCGGGTAACAGGTCATCCCCTTCACCTTTAACTAAGGGCGAACACTCAGCGAGCGCTTCACTCGAAGTCATAAACATTTCTTCTGTCACTCGAGTTGCACCGCTGGCGATGACCCCGAGGCCAACACCAGGAAATATGTAGCTGTTATTACATTGCGCGATCGGATAGCTGTTGCCCTGGTACTCAACCGGTTCAAATGGACTACCGGTCGCGACAATAGCATTACCTTCAGTCCACTCAATCACATCACTCGGTAGTGCTTCCACTTTGGAGGTAGGATTAGAAAGCGGAAGAACGATCGGCCTTTTACATTCAGCATACATAGCTTCTACTACTTCTTTGCTGATCAAGCCGGCTACACCTGAAACTCCAATAATTATGGTCGGCTTACTTGCTTTAACCAGATCAAGCAAGGTAACCTTTTCGCCGTCACTACTCCAGCTAGCAACTTCGGATTTTTTCTTGGCAAATTTCTGCTGAAAATCTCTTAGCAGCATATCATCAGTCAGTAGCCCTTTTGAGCTGGTCAGATAAACCTGCTCAATCGCGTCCGCTTCGTTGATACCATCTTCAATCATGTGGGCGACAATTTGTTCCGCAATACCACATCCAGCCGAACCGGCGCCGACAAATACTACGCGATGATCTTTAAGCTTTGTCCCCTGAGCATGACAGGCAGCTAATAAAGTCCCTACCGTTACTGCCGCAGTCCCCTGAATATCATCATTAAAACAGCAGAGTTTATCCTGATATTTTTTCAGCAATGGAGTAGCGTTAGCCTGAGCAAAATCTTCGAACTGAATAAGCGCATTCGGCCAACGGCGTTTCACACTTTTTAAAAATTTGTCGACAAAGGCAAAGTACTCATCTCCACTGACTCTTTTGTGACGCCATCCCATGTACATAGGATCATCTAACAGCTCCTGATTATTGGTTCCAACGTCCAGCGCAACCGGCAGCGTATAAGCAGGACTAATTCCGCCACATGCCGAATAGAGGGCAAGCTTACCGATGGGAATTCCCATACCGCCAATCCCCTGATCACCTAACCCCAAAATTCGCTCACTATCGGTCACAACAATTACTTTGACGTTTTGCTTGGTCGCATTTTGTAGCATATCGTCCATACGCTCACGGTCTTCATAAGAAATAAAGAGCCCGCGTTTACGTCGATATATTTGTGAAAACTTCTGACAGGCCAAACCAACGGTTGGTGTATAAATGATTGGCATCATTTCTTCAAGATGATCGGTTATCAGGCGAAAATAAAGTGTTTCATTAGTATCCTGAATCTGACGCAGATAGATATGTTTGTCTAAATCGTTGTCAAATTGTGAAAACTGCTGATAAGAGCGTTGCGATTGTTCTTCAATAGTCTCTATCGCAGCCGGTAGTAATCCCTCCAGATTAAAAGCTCGCTTTTCTTCAAGCGAGAAAGCACTCCCTTTATTAAGCAAAGGAGTTTCCAGTAGGACTGGACCGGCATAACGAATATAAAGAGGACGTTTGCTAGAATTCTGATTATTCATAATGATATTTCTGATCGATAAATGTTGTTTCGACTATGGCTAAATATTTTAAACCCAGCATGACTAGCCTGATGCTTTCAGTTAATCTGGTTTAAAATAACGAATGGTTGTGAATTTGTCTTCTAGTTTAGTCAAACTGATTCAAATAGGCACTGAATTATAAAGCGCTTTTAACTCTTCCACTACGCTTTCTTTATTTATTTTGGCATAGCTTTTCGATCTTTAAACTCTGACACAAATCAAGTAAGCTCGGCAGATAATTTTTCCACCAAAAAAGTTTTACCGTTTACGTTAACGTCAAAGTCTTAACACCTTTCTATCCTAAAATAACTATCGAAATACCTAAATGCCATAACCACTAGTTCCCCAGGTTAGCTGCTATAATTAATTTATTGAAGGCAACAAAAAATATAAGCGACAAAGAATATAATCGACTGCCATGTGAAATAACCTTAAGTGCAACCACGTCTAGAGTGTGAATATGTCGAAATTCAAATTAACTCAAGAATTTGCAGATGCAACACTTTGCCTGCCAATGCTCGAGTTAGCCTCTGCCACCAGTCTGTCCGAGCTCGATAAACAGCTGGTTACTCAAGTTAAAATTTTGGCCGGGGCCTTTAGGGTATACCTGCATAAACACTCTGATAAAGTCTGTCTTATTAATATCAGTACAAAAAAAACACGTTTCGATCTTGATGACGGAAAAAAATCGATCGGTCAACTTGTTATTGAAGGAGAGATCGACGAGTCCCATTACCAGCGACTCGCGTTTTTGGTTCAGCTCTATCAATACCAACACCGTACTATCTCTCAGGTCTCTATGGATAAACTGACTCGTCTGGGTAATCGCGCTGCACTAGATAAAAAGCTGGAAAGCATTTTTCATTCGTTGAACCGCGATAGGCGTGCAGAGAAACATAGGGCGCCTTTTATTGTTCTCTTTGATATTGATTATTTTAAAAAAGTTAATGATGACTTCGGACATTTATATGGTGACGAAGTACTAGTTCATCTAGCTCAATTAATGAAAGCAACATTTCGCGAGAGTGACACCTTGTTTCGCTATGGCGGCGAAGAGTTTGTTATTGTTCTGAACAATATCAGCTCAGAGGATACGCTTGCAGTGATGAACAGGTTCAAAGATAAAGTCGCACGCTACCAGTTTCCACTTGTTGGCAAAGTCACTATCAGTGTAGGAACCGCCCGAGTCAATGCAAAGCTTAATCCGCATGACCTTCTCAACCGGGTTGACAAAGCACTTTACTATTCAAAATCTGCCGGGCGTAACCAGGTCAATAGTTTTGAAGATCTGAGTGAAAGAGGACTAGTAAAAACCGAAGAAATTTGCAGTGACGATATTACTATATTCAATTAGCACAATATCGGACTAAAACTACTTGCCAGGCCCCTTGAGTATTAACTCGCTATCACTCACAATACTGCCTCTTATTCACTACCCGACGACAATGAGTATCTGTGTCAGACGAAACAACCAGCTCAACTTTGATTATCAGCGTAGCTATAACAGTTCCTTTGCGGCGTTGCTTCGACTATTACTGGAATCAGCCGCTAACTTTCGAGCCAGCTGCCGGAATGCGGGTAAAAGTTCCTTTTGGCAAAACCTTCAAAATCGGCATTATTCAGCAGGTAACTCAAGTCGATGCCAATATGCCTGAACTCAAGGAACTGAAATCGATTCATCTGTTTGTCGATCAAAAGCCGCTTTTGCCGGCAACACTTCAGCGATTAAATCAATGGATGATTCGTTACTATCATGCTCCACCAGGGGAAGCCTGGCAAACCATGTTACCAACCGCTTTATTGAAAGGGGAGGAAGCAACACTGGCACGAAGCAGTTGCTGGCGACTTAGCGAGCAGGGTAAGGAGGCAATCGCTAATAATACTTTGCCCAAAAATGCGGTTAAACAAAGACAAGCATTACAAGCTCTTGCCAATCATCCCGATGGAATTGTTCACGAAAAGCTAAAGGTTTTTGATATACCGGCAACCACCATAAAGTCTTTGGCGGGGAAAAAATGGGTAGAACGTAGCTTTAGTGATACCTCAGGTCAAACCAAGGGTGAACTTACCAATCAAAATCACGGCATTCAGCTCAATGACGCCCAGCAGATAGCTGTCGACAGGGTTGCCGAATCATTTGCCAGCTACCAGGCTTTCCTGCTTTTTGGTGTCACAGCATCCGGTAAGACCGAGGTTTATTTGAGGTTAATTGAAAAGGTAATAGCGCAAGGAAAACAAGCACTTGTACTGGTCCCGGAGATTGGTCTGACACCACAGACACTCAAGCGCTTCCAGGACAGGTTTAATGCCGAAGTTACCCTGCTTCACTCCGGCATGACGGAAAAACAGCGCTTGCAAGGCTGGCTTAAAGCCCGTGAGGGAGCTTCAAATATAATAATAGGTACCCGTTCCGCGCTTTTTGTCCCCATGGCCAATCCGGGTATTATAATCATAGATGAAGAGCATGATATGTCGTTCAGACAACAGCAGGGATTTCGCTATTCTGCGAGAGATCTGGCATTGGTCCGGGCTAACTTCGAACAGATCCCGGTTTTGCTGGGCAGCGCAACGCCTTCAGTAGAAACGCTTTATAATGTAGAAAAAAATAAAATTATCCAGCTCGAGCTTAAACACAAAGCCCAGCAGAATCGGCCTCTTTCATTTCAGGTGATTGACCTGAAAAACCAGGTGTTAAGACAAGGTTTATCACTTCCGCTAATTGAATCCATTAGAAAGCACCTAGATTCTAGTGGCCAGGTACTTCTGTTTTTGAATCGTCGCGGTTATGCACCGGTTCTGCTATGCCATCAATGCGGCTGGAGTCAAACTTGTCAACGCTGCGATGTCCACTATACCTACCACCACCAAAACCATTACCTGCAATGTCATCATTGCGGATCGAGCAGACAGGCTCCGAAAGTTTGTCCCCAGTGCCAGTGCCCTGAAATGGTCCCTGTCGGTCTGGGGACGGAAAGACTCGAAGAAACGGTCAAATCTATTTTTCCTGAAGCCAAAGTGGCACGCATCGACAGAGACACCACCCGCCGAAAAAGTGCAATGCAGGAGTTTGTCTCTTCAATTAAGTCAGGTGAAGTTGATATTTTACTCGGCACACAAATGCTCGCCAAAGGTCACCATTTTCCCAATGTCACTCTGGTGGCATTGATTGACATGGACGGCGCGCTTTACAGTGCTGATTTCAGAGCACCGGAATACTCTGCTCAGCTCATCACCCAGGTTGCAGGACGAGCGGGGCGAGCCAATAAAAAAGGTGAAGTAATCATTCAAACGCACCATAGTGAACATCCGATGTTGCATCAGGTGATAAACCAGGGATATGCCGAATTTGCCAAGCTGGCAATACGCGAGCGCATGGAAACAGAATTACCCCCCCACTCTTTCGCCGCCATGTTTCAGGCTGAATCGCCACAAATACAGCCGGTGAAAATATTTTTGAATGACGTTAAGGAAATACTTGATCGTTACAGCGATCTGAAAGTTGAACAACTAGGTCCGGCCCCTGCGCTTTATGTAAAAAAGGCAGGCAAGTTCCGTTATCAGCTACTTTTGCAAACTGCCAGACGAAATGAACTCCATCGCCTGCTGGACCTGACACTTCAAGATATAGAACAACTCGCTTCGGCAAGAAAGGTTCGCTGGCGACTGGAAATGGACCCGGTGGGTGATAGTTAGCGGGTTAACTTAACAATTAAATGTAGTAAACCGTCGATGTCATCACTTTTGACATTAATTGCATAACGCCTTTCACCGGCCCCGGTAACTCAGCTCCTCCGGCAGCGATAGCATTGGTCGCATGCTGTAATTCATCCTCTCGCATTTGCATCAGAATAGCTCGGCTTTGAGAGTCCTTTTCCGGTAGTTTTTGCAAATGGTCATCCAGATGCCGTACTACCTGGTGCTCGGTTTCGGCAACAAACCCCAAACTCCATTTGTCGCCAATCGCGCCAGCGACTGCACCAATCGAGAATGAGCCCAGATACCAAAGAGGATTTAACAGACTAACTCGACTATCCAGTTGCTGTAAACGCTCAGCACACCAGTCGAGATGGTCATTCTCTTCTATGGCTGCCTGTTCCATTTTATCTCTTACCTCCGGCAAGCGAGCAGTCAATGCTTGTCCCTGGTAAAGCGCTTGCGCGCATACCTCACCGCAATGATTGATTCGCATAAGTCCAGCGGAATGTTTTGCTTGCTCAGCCGTTAACTCTTCAGTTTGCTGGCCCGACTGAGACGCAGGCTTTACTCTATTCGAGGTTTGGTAACCTCCCGCCAGAGTTTTCAGAGAATTATCCGCAAGCATAATCAACTTGTCGGCAAGGCTTATTTGGCGCATAGGCTAGACACTCAGTCAAAACAGATTACAATAATTAAGGCCCGTATAGGGGATGGTTTAAAACCCAAAGCTTACTCCGGCATTTTAGTGAATATAAAGGCTAATGCCAACAAATGCCGTTAAAAGTCCTAATTAATCTAGGTAAGAATAATTTGCAGTATTAAGGAACTGGATACCAATGACAGGCAAAACCGACTTCAACGACCTGAGCATTTTAATCAAAGCTGGAAATCCAATAATAACGATTGAAACTCATGAAGAAACACGCGCATTACAATTGCTGGAAGAAATTGCCGCTTACCATAACAAACCTCTTTTCGGCTGGGATCATGTTGATGGAATGCGTCGGATTGATTTGGCTCATGACCTGGCGGAAATTGAGAACACTCAGGAACCATTGGAAGCCCTCGCCCAGATAAAGGCTTCTCATCGTCCCTGCATCTTTGCCTTGTGCGATTTCCATCCTCACTTCGAAGACGCTCACAAAGAAGTCAGGCTGTTAAAAGAGATTGCTCTGAACCATGGAAAAGTAGCTCACACATTGATTTTCATTTCCCACTCTCTGGATTTACCGGAAGAAGTGAAACGCTTTTCTGCAAGTTTTCAACTTTCACTTCCGAATGAAGAGCAACTGGAAAAACTTATTCGGGATGAAGCCAAACGCTGGTCACGTTTGCACAGTGGGCAGAAAGTAAAAACTGACAGCGCAACACTAAAGAAGATGGTAAGAAACCTTATTGGTATGACTTATGCCGACGCCAGAACACTGATTAAAAACGTGATTAGCGACGGAGCCATCACCGAAGATGAGCTACCCGCAATCAACAAAGCCAAATTTGAGTTACTTGATATGGACGGCGTTCTCAGCTTTGAGTACGAAACATCAAAATTCAGTGAGGTCGGCGGCCTAAATCGCCTCAAGAGCTGGCTCAAACAGCGGGAAGCGGTATTTCTTGATCGCAGTATTCCACTCGATCCTCCTAAAGGGTTAATGCTCGTCGGAGTACAGGGAGGGGGAAAAAGTCTTGCAGCCAAGTCAGTAGCCGGAATGTGGGGTGTACCTCTTCTTCGCCTCGACTTTGGTGCACTTTATAATAAATTTCATGGAGAAACGGAAAGGAATCTTCGCGAATCTCTTAAAATGGCAGAACTAATGTCCCCATGCGTTCTCTGGCTGGATGAAATAGAGAAAGGAATTTCCACAGGAGACAATGATGGTGGAACCTCTCAGCGAGTTTTGGGCACATTACTCACCTGGATGGCTGAACACAATAACCAGGTTTTTCTGGTAGCCACTTCTAATGATATTTCTCGCTTACCTCCGGAACTTATGCGGAAAGGTCGTATGGACGAAATATTCTTTGTCGATCTGCCCAATTTTGAAGCCCGTATGGAAATTTTTAGCATACATATAAAACGTCGTGACCAGGATACCAACCAGATAAATCTCAAGTCATTGGCTGAGGCAAGTGAAGGCTTTACTGGCTCTGAAATAGAACAGGCGGTCGTTTCTTCCTTATACCGTGCCTATGCAGAAAAAAACCAAATGAGCACCCAGTCTATATTGGACACCATCACTCAGACCAGTCCTCTATCGGTTGTTATGGCAGAAAAAATTCAAGCACTAAGAAGCTGGGCTGCAGAGCGTACAGTGAATGCAAATTAATTCAGACCCTACAATAGAAAAGCCGACTTAAATAGTCGGCTTTTCGTAATTTATGCTAAAAGCTGAAAACAATCACAATCGATTAATGTATTTCAATTTGTTTAACCTGCTTTTCTGGCTCTACTTTGGGCAGGCTCAAGATCAGAACACCATCCCTATTTTCTGCTTTAATCGCATTCGCATTCACATTTTCCGGTAAAGAGAAACTGCGAGAAAAACTACCATAAAAACGTTCGATTCGATGATGTTTTTTATCCTCGATTTCAGACTTACGCTCACCACTGATTGATAAGATATTATTGTCCAGCGAAACTTTGATATCATCTTTAGGTACGCCGGCAAGCTCTGCTTTAATAACAAAAGCTTCTTCATTCTCGGTAATATCTACTCTTGGCTGCCAGTCGGAACTACCTTTTTGGCCTCCGGTCGCGAGCGATTGGTTATAAGTATTCAACCAGGAATCCAGTTCCTTGAAGGGATTAAAATTTACTAGGTTCATTGTACTCTCCTCAGAAAAATATCATTCACAACCTGACTAATCTTGCGCTCCGCAAAATACGACCATTGGCAGCGACAAGCCATGCATTAAACTGTCTGAGCAAAAAAAACAAAACCGGTTTTATATCCTTTGCTGTTGAAACTTATATAAGGTCGGGCAAAATATTTTCAAGTATTTTTTTGAATTTTTTTCAAATATCAGGTTATAGTAGCGATATAGGCTGGAAGTAGTAATGAGTATTTTTGAAAGAGATATATCAATAAAAAATAATAGTACTGTATTCTGAGGGAGGTTACATGGCCGAGACAGCAAAGCGAGTGGACAAGCATGAGTTGCCATTCGTCGCACCTTGTAATGACTTACCGCTTTTTTCGGCGGTCGAATGGATTAAGTCAGGCTGGAAGGACTTTAAAAGCGCGCCAACCATCAGTTTATACTTTGGAGCCTTTTTTACCTTACTAAGCTATTTGCTTACTTATCTCAGCTGGCAATGGGGTGGTGCGATTCTTCTCTTTAGTCTGCTTTCCGGTTTTGTATTTATGGCTCCAGCTATGGCACTTGGACTTTACTCAGTCAGCCACCAAATAAATGCAGGTTACAAACCAAAAGTTGCTTACTGTTTGCGTGAGGGAAAACGCCACCTTGGTAATGAAATGATTTATTCATTTGTTCTACTGATTATTTTTCTTATCTGGGTAAGAGCAGGCTCAGCTTTACATATTTTTTTCCCAATGAATACTGATTCACATATCAGTGATTTTATTGCCTTTTTCTCCATCGGTTCAGTGGTTGGTTCTATTTTTGCGCTAATCGTTTTTAGTGCAAGCGCTTTTTCTCTGCCGATGATGCTGGATAGAAAAGCAGATGCCATCACCGCAGTTCTCACCAGTGTCAATGCTGTAAAGAAAAACAAGATGGCTCTCATGATCTGGGCAAGCACCATCGTCTTATCTTTATTAGTTTGCCTAATTACTGCGTATATCGCGATGTTGGTCATTATGCCGGTTATTGGCTACGCTACCTGGCATGGATACAAACAGACTATCCAACCGGATTTGTGGCCAAAAAATAAAAAGCTTAATGATTCAAATCCTGGAGATTGAGAAAAATCGATTAAAATTAATGGCGCCTAAAGTCGCCCGCTTCGCTTAATATCAAAATATTGGTTGACCATATTGACCATCAAATTTTTTGGCAAACTATCTACTGCAATGATCCCATCATGTGCTAACTGCTGATGAAGCTTTTCTCTTTGCTGTAGATAATCCTGCGTTTTTGCATACTTGAGTGCATCATCCAGTTGATAAACCTTTTCACTACTCACATCTTCGAGCACTTGTTCTTTAAGGTTAGCGAGCATGACCAGGTGATGTCTCTTTAACAGGGAAACAGCCGTTTTTAATTCGTATTGATCTTCAGTTCGAACGTTGGAAACGATTACAATGAGCGAACGCTTTTTAAATTGTTGGTTGATAGACTCCGCTGCTCCAACAAGATCGGAAGCACGATTGGCGGGATGGAGATCGTAAACTTGATTGAGCATGGTACTAATAGCTGCAGGTCCTTTGCGAGGTAAGAGAAACTGATCTTTCGCGCCAAAAATTTTTAACCCAACGGCATCTCCTTGTCGTAGAGCGATTGACGATACCAATAGTGTTGCATTCAGAGCTTGATCAAAATGTGACAGCTCACCATCTTTCGTACGCATTCTTCTTCCTGAATCAAGCAAAAAAATGATATTTTGATCGCGCTCCTGCTGATAATCTTTTGAAATAAGTTTTCGCAAACGTGAAGTAGCGCGCCAATCAATCTGTCGCAAATTATCCCCTGTTCGATACTCTCTCAGCTGGTGAAACTCCAGACCGTCGCCTCTTTGCTGCCTTTGACGAATTCCCAATTGAATAGTCTTTTGCTCCGTTGCTAATAAGACGTACTGATTGATTGCTCGATAATTGGGGTAGACTTTGGAAAATGTCTCACAATCGACAAAAATTCTACGTCGCAAGAAGCCAAACTGTGAAGTTAACCAGATCTCGCATTGCTTAATTGAAAGTCCACCGCGCTCAACGGC
This sequence comes from Aliikangiella sp. G2MR2-5, assembly GCF_015687155.1. Lineage (GTDB taxonomy): Bacteria > Pseudomonadota > Gammaproteobacteria > Enterobacterales > Kangiellaceae > Aliikangiella. Next base: position 507,963 of record NZ_JADPQF010000002.1, read on the forward strand.
CTTGATCTGGTAATTCAACACGGCAGTTTCAGCACTGCCTAATACGACTTTCGTCGGGAGACCCTTGGCCCTACAAAATTCAGGTAAATGCTCAATTACTTCTAATTCAATTCTTCGATCAAACGGGTTATTAATAGTAAGTACCACCTCACTAAAACAGTTCACCGGCAAAGTTTGCGAAATATCTCGATCAACTTTAAATTTTTTTGATCTGGAAACCGACAAGAATTCAAATATCAGCAAGGCAACCATGAGTATCGCCATAAGATACCACAAATCACTGAACCAGTTTTCGACAACAGTTTTCTTTTGCCAATAATTGTTAAGCCTCAACAGGGCTTCGACCAAAGCAACTGTTAGCCATACAGAAAGTAGCCAGAAAAATCGAGAAGTCAGTTTCATGTAAGCGGTTACTCTCTTGGCGCGGCCACTTGCGCTAACAAATCACTAATAACCTGGGTAATACTGATCCCCTCTATTTCCAACTCTGCGGAAAGAACAATCCGGTGACGTAAAACAGGTAGAGCAACCGACTTGATTTCATCAGGGCTGATAAAATCACTTCCTCTAACCAGCGCTAATGCCCTGGCTGCACGTATCAGCGCGATTGAAGCTCGCGGACTTGCTCCCATTTGAACACCAGACCAATCTCTTGAAGCCGCTACAATGTTGACCGCATATTCAAACAAGGAGTCATCCACTTTAATATTCGCCGCAACCTTTTGAAGTTGCAATATAGACTCGGGAGAAGTAATTGCTTCTATTTCGCGCATAAGTGCTGAGTCATCCACTTCCCCTTCGGTAAGAATTTTTACCAGTTTCACCTCATCTTTTAAGTCAGGATAGCCAATATGAACATTCATTAAAAAACGATCAAGCTCAGCTTCCGGGAGCGGGTAGGTTCCCTCCTGTTCTAAAGGATTTTGAGTCGCTAAAACCATAAAAGGGTCACTTACCGGATGTGACTTGCCTTCGATGGTGATTTTCTTTTCCTGCATTACTTCAAGCAAAGCAGATTGCGTTTTAGCCGGTGCTCGATTGATTTCATCCGCCAATAAGAGATTAGTAAATGCAGGCCCTTTCCTTAATCGAAACTTTTCACTTTTTGGGTCAAACATTGCGTGCCCAGTAACATCACTAGGCATCAAATCGGGAGTAAACTGGATACGAGAAAACTCACCATCAAAACTTTTTGCAATCGAACGAACAAGTAAAGTTTTTCCAAGTCCCGGAACACCTTCAATCAAAAGATGACCAGCAGCAATCAGACAGGTTAGAGCCATTTCAACAGTCTCTTCTTGACCGATCAGTGCTCGATTAACGTTGTCCTTCAAGCGATTAGCTAACTCTACTGCTTGTTCAAATGATTCGCTCGGAAAACTGCCAACTTTTATATCATCATGATTGTTTTCGTCTGACCCGGCTTCTTCACTGATAACATTATCCATAGCGTTCGACGCCTCTGACTTTACAGTCGATTCTGTATTGTTATTTAATTCACTCATAAGTGTTTCCTAATCTGCTGAATCAGTATTATTTTTTCAAGAAAGCTTTCGTGATTTTGATTTTCTATTTCAAATAAACTGGAAATTCTATCTCGCTCGATCCCCGTATGCTGAGCTATTTTGTCAAGCTGTTTAGCAGGTGTTAATCGAGCATATCCATAGCTTACTCTAGTCATTTGTTGATGAATAATATCCATTAAACTTTGTATCAGCTGTTGCCCTTTATCGAGACGATAATCAAACTCGGCAGCAGCATGAACATGCTGCATTATCTCTCGATTAATCGGTTTGTCATCCTCTGTTTTGGCTCCTTTTCGCCACAAACTGCTCAAGAAAATAGATAGTAATATGGCCAAAACCGAAATAGAAACTGTAGTGGCATGCTTGAATGCCAGGCTCAATAGCGATGGCTGAACGCGGCTATAGAGCAACCAGGTTTTATCCGAATTTCCAATCAGCTGAACTAAAAACATGGCATGATCAAACTGATCAATTCGATTATTGTGCCAAATACTGAAATCGACAGTAATAGTAATCAGTCCACTTTCTAACTGATATTGAATCAGTTGGTCAGCGTACTCGGTACCTGCGACAAAAGATGCTTCTCCCGATGTATCTTCAATATAACCACTCGAATTAAAATGCACCTGAGTACTTTCATCAAACTCGCTAAAGGTAAACTCTGACAAGGCCTCATCATCACTTTCTGGTACATAGTTATCTGGATAGTAACGTAGCCCCAACTCATCTAGAAAAATATCGCGACTAGACTCAAGTTCATAGTCAAATGCTTCAGTGGCTAGTAAAACCAGATTCCCCCCCTGCTTTACCCACTCGATCATTATCTCTTTGATTCGACTACTCATGCCAACTCGGGACGAATTAATAATCACCGTATCGTATTGGCCTAGTTCTTCTTCAAAAAGTTTATAATTATTGCGAGTCTCTAGTTGAATACCCCGCAACCTAAGAAATCGTTGAGCCGCCAAAAATGGATTTCGACGAGCTTCCTGACTATATCCCGTAGATCTTTCATATGATGTTTTTTCGAAATTATGAAAGTACCAGCGCGCAATGAAGGCCGCGAATAGAGCCACAATAGAGAAAATAATAACAGGAAGTGAAACCTTTAGATGAGCTTTCATAATCCTGCTCCCATCTTTGATTCAGGAGCTGCCATCTGAGAAATTTTAAGCGGCCATTGCTGGCATAACTGTAGGACTTTTTCCTTTTCAGGCATTAAGTGAGCATATGCCAGTTTTCGCCAGACGCCTGTTAGTTCGACCGATATTTCTAATTGCTCACCATTGGCATAGGGCTTTATCTTTCTCAAGCATTCAAGTTCAGTATCACCTTCTTTAATAACAACAGCAGAGTTCTCGATAAACCAGATTAAAGTAGCTCGATAAAGCAAGCTAACGCCTTGCCTGACATCTCCTTTTTCAATTAGTGTTGCAGCAACATTCCATGGCTTATCCGGTAACGATTCATTCCGCATGTCAAGACCGAATAACTGTCTTGGCTTTGCCTTACCAGTATTTGTCTTTGGCTTAATGCCGTTGATAAATTTTCCATACTTGGCGATCAGGAAGATCACAATTAAGACGACAAAAACCCATAAAGCAAACTCCACGACAAAGGAAATCAACCTTCCGATAGCATTCCATAGATTATAATAGGCAGGTTCCCTGTCCCGATATTCTTTAACTTTTTTACCACTATCTCTTCGTCGATCAAAATAGATACGTTCTTTACCACCAAAGTCTTCACTTCCTTTGATCACTGTAATCTGTTCTTTAGCGAGTTGATGAGCACTTTTATTATTCGAAACTTTCTCGGCGTCCATATTCAACTGCTTAAGAATATCAGTTAGCTCTGATTCACTTTCCGTTACCGCCAATTTTTTTTGAGCTGCAGCACCCTCTTCTGCTAGTAGCTTCTGACTGTTCATCGGGTTTAAAAGGCCAATAAAGATTACAAAGCAAGTAATACTGGCGAGCCTGACGGTTCGATGCTTTTCTACCTCGCCTAATCGCTTTGCCAACCGGCGGAATGCCAGTTCAACATCCCATGCCTCTAGCAATGTTCGCTGATTCAAGTATATAGAAAAGCCTGCGGCCACATAAAATGGCGCGATCAAACTCATTGAAAGGTAGCTAATTAAGTTCAGTAGATGAGCAATAACACCTTCTTCCGACTCAAATGCAACCCACTCGTAAATTTCAATATTTTCAGTAAAAGGAGCTGGAAGTAACAAATAGACAAGTGAGAGAAAAGCAAAATAGAACAGCATCTCAGACATTGAAAATAAAATAGTCAACCAGACAGTACCACCAGAGCCTGCAGAATGAATAACTTTAATTCTCTGCCCTCTCTTAGCTCCTTTTAACCCCTCCAATTGAATAACGGGAAGATCGAGTGAGCGAGTAAAACTTAGCCTGCGCCATGTAAGACTGGCAAACCACTGAATTATTGCTAACTTAAAAAAAGCTTTGACGCAGTCCTTTATGGTTAACCTTTCTCCAAATAAATCCCGGCTAAGAAAATGCAATAATGGCCTTTCCCATAGTGGTTTTAGTAACCAGAAAATAATGATAACCCAAAATGGATCTGCTCGAAAAATTGCGGAAAGCAATATAAATACGGGGAAAGTGATAATAAACCAGATGGCGTACAGTTGCTTGCTATGCTTTTGAACCATCGCGATCCCAAGGTCGATCGCCTCCCATTGTTTTCTAGGCCTGATTTTGGCGGTAACTTTCTCCAGATCCATAGAAACCTCTTAAACTCTTCTTCCGGCTAAAGTCAGGTAAAGAATAATGAATAGCCAGCCCGCCAGGCCAACCCAGTATTTTACTGAGGGAGTGATGCTCGAGCTTGATGACCAAAAAGCTTCAACGAATGCAGCAACAATAAGCAATACGATTGCCCCGTAGACCAATGACATCGCACTTCGTCCGGCATTGACCAGCGCCTGTTTGCGAGTGAAGTTTCCCGGAGCGATAACGGCCCAACCTAACTGCAGTCCAGCGGCACCAGATAGGACAATACCGGTAAGTTCATATGAGGAGTGTCCCGCGACAAATGCATAGAAGGTTTGCTGATAACCGATATTGATAATATGCGCATCAATTGCGCCAAAAAAGACACCGTTGTATATCAGGAAGAAAAGTGTTCCCAAAGTTGCTAGTATTCCACCTGCAAAAGATTGAAATGCAATACCAATATTATTTTTGATATAGAAGCCAAACATCATAAAGTCAGTATCAGATTGTCTTTCTCGACCGATATGATTAAGTGACGGATCATACATTGATTCAATGCGAGCAACTGAGTCTGGGTCAATAACGGAATAAACAAGTTCAGGGAATAGTAAGGTAATAAAAAAAACAGTTAACGCTGGAAGGTAGAAAATTAGAGTAGCAGTCCATACAAATTTTGATTGTTCTCGAACTGCTCTCGGAAACCCAACCAATATAAACTGATAGATACGATGAAAGAGACCAGAGCGTTTTTGATAAAATGTTTGGTGTCCTGAAAAAACTAGAGCCTGTAATCGTTGAATCAGTTGAGGACTATATTGACGCTCTCTTGCCAGAGAAAGGCAATAACACAGCAGGCGATAATTATCGGCAAATCCGTTTAACGTTAAAGAGTGCTGTTTACGTTTCCGCCAACTTCCTTTTGCTAGTTGAATTTGTTTCTCAAATTCATTCCACTGAGGGTTGTATCGAAGCTCAAACTCTTCCTGTCTCATCCCTCACTCCTATCCGTGACCACGTAGCCATTTCGCTATACGACTGAGTTGAGTCACAGCACTTTCACTATTTGCTTTTAATTTACTCTGATCCAGCCAGGGAGAAAGAATACCCGCTAGCTCCCGGTTACGCGCATCACTCATACGATTCAGGCGATCAGCATATGCGATAATCGCACTCTGTTCATCAAGCGTAAGAGATTCTTTCGGTGCCAGACCATCAACCCTGTCTCGCTTACCTGGCACTATTGTTTGCTGCTTATGAATAACCAAAGTCCCGGCAGTCATATCACCGAGGCGTTTAAAGTCTCGATTTAGTAGCATACTGATGGCGCCAAACCCCCATAGTGCTGGCAGGAAATCAGCAAATCGCAACAGATTTCTGATGATTGATGATGACCAATCAATGGGCGTTCCATCATCATTGACAACGACCAGCTCCATCGCTCTCTTACCCGGGGTTTGTCCATGCCAGAGAACTTCAAACAAAACAGGATAAAACCATTCAACAAAAAAAATGATGAGCATTATGATACCGGCACCAAAATCTCCGAATATCATGATAAGCCAATAAAAGATATATATGATCGCACCGCGTGCAAACAAATCAATAATAAAAGCCAGAGCTCGACTCACATAACCTGCAATCGGTAACTCCAGAGTGATCCCTTCCGGGACTTCAACTTCGCGGGTGGTATCTAACATTCCTTGAGGACAAAATTCCTGAACTTAATTTAAACCCTTTGATTTCGGGTGATTAGATATTATCTGAACAATGCTAGCAGCTTATTTGGAGGGTGAAAAGTGAATTTTTCTCTAGATCCTTCAGCCCTGTTCCAATAATCTGTTGCGACTCACCAAGTGTTGTTAGATTACCCTCCAGTCAAAGTTTGCTACAACAGGGAACCTGACAATCTGTTCAAGTATAAGGATGATAAATGAAATTTAAGTACTTTCTAATTTTGGCGATAACCATCGGATACTCAGGCGTAAATATCAACGCTTTTGCCAATCCGAACTCCATTGCGCTAGAAGGTAAATACTTTATTAACTTCGCCACAGGTACAAACTGGTACAAATACGATAACAGCGATGCAAGAAGTGAATTACCGGATTCCTTTACCCAACATATGGACAGCTATGATTTAACCGAAAGTGAGTTTGACATAATCAATGTTAATTTTGCGCTGGGCTATTACATTTCCGACAAAATGAGCGTAAGACTAAATTACAGTGATGGTATTGAACTTGGTTTTTTTGATACTTTATTTGGCGATGAAAACTACGACGCAGATATGGACCTTATAGAACTCGATATCAAATATGATATTTTCAATTTTAGTGATAATGCCGCATTGTTTGTCACCGGAGGTCTGGCTTTACATCAAGTGGATGCAACCATATACGAGCGGGTAGACAGCCAGCGAGTTACCCTTGCATCAGACTCTTTTTCCGAAACAGGTACCAAACTGGGCATGGGCTTCCAATGGAATTTTTCTAAACGCTGGGGATTGAAAGCAGGATACTCTCGCCTTGATTACATGTCGTTGAGTCGGCGCTACGCTGTTTTTGAATTCAGGTTTTAATTGTAGTAATGCTTACAAAGATAAAAAAGCCGAACATTGGTTCGGCTTTTTTTTGAGCAAGCTAAAAAGCCTTATTTAACATTTGCATCCAGCTCACCGGAAGCATAGCGCTCAAACATGGTTTCTAAAGAAACAGGTTTGATTTTGCTCGCATTACCAGCTGTACCGAAGGCTTCATATCGAGCCAGGCAGATTTCTTTCATTGCTTGAGTCGAAACAGCCAGGTACTTTCGAGGATCAAAGTTACTTGGGTTCTCTTTAAGGTTACGACGAATAGCACCGGTTGCAGCCAATCGTAAATCAGTATCTATGTTAACCTTGCGTACGCCGTGCTTGATACCTTCACAGATTTCTTCAACAGGTACACCATAAGTTTCAGGGATTTCGCCACCGAACTCATTAATAACCTTCAACCACTCTTGTGGAACTGAAGACGAACCATGCATAACAAGATGAGTGTTTGGTATACGTGCATGAATTTCTTTGATACGGCTAATCGCCAATACATCACCTGTTGGCGGACGTGTAAACTTGTAAGCGCCATGTGAAGTCCCTATAGCAATAGCAAGTGCATCCACATTAGTCTTTTTAACAAAGTCTGCCGCCTCTTCCGGATCAGTTAACATTTGCTCCATAGTTAACTTTCCTTCAGCGCCAATACCGTCTTCTTCTCCAGCCTCACCGGTTTCCAGAGATCCCAGACACCCCAACTCACCTTCTACCGAAACGCCACATGCATGCGCCATTTCTACAGTACGACGAGTTACATCAACATTGTACTCGTAAGATGTTGGAGTTTTACCGTCTTCACCTAAAGAACCATCCATCATTACTGATGAAAAGCCCAACTGGATAGAACGCTGACATACCGCCGGGCTAGTACCATGATCCTGATGCATAACCACTGGAATATGTGGAAACTCTTCAATTGCCGCCAGTATCAAATGACGTAAGAAAGGTGCGCCAGCATATTTACGCGCTCCTGCAGAAGCCTGAACGATAACCGGACTGTCAGTTTCATCGGCCGCTTCCATAATTGCACGCATTTGTTCCAGATTATTAACATTAAATGCCGGAACGCCATAATCATGCTCAGCTGCATGATCTAGCATTTGTCTCATTGAAATCAGTGCCATCTTATACTCTCCGTAATATTCCTTTTAAATCGTTTGTAATTGAAAATTCTGTTTATAGTTTTAGTTGTTCGCTAGTCTTTTGCTCTTTGCTCTAGTATCTCTACCGCAGGCAGTTTTTTACCTTCAAGAAATTCCAGAAAAGCACCGCCACCGGTAGAAATATAGGATACTTTTTCTTTTATTCCGAACTTGTCTACCGCCGCCAGAGTGTCACCGCCACCAGCAATAGAGAAAGCTGAGCTGTCGGCAATGGCTTCAGCAATTTTTTTCGTACCTTCTGCAAATTGATCAAACTCAAATACACCAACCGGGCCATTCCAGACAATGGTTCCTGCATTTTTCAGTATCTCACATAGCTTCTCTGCTGTTTTCGGACCAATATCAAAAACCATATCATCTTCAGCAATCTCAGCGACATCCTTCAGAGTCGCCTCGGTAGACTCACTAAACTCTTTTCCGACAACTACATCCAGAGTTTTTGGAATTTCACCACCGTTATCTATCGCTTTTTGTGAAAGCGTTCTGGCTTGCTCAATCAGGTCATTTTCAACTAACGATTTACCAACGGAATGGCCTTCCGAAGCGATAAAAGTATTAGCGATACCGCCACCGACAATCAGCTGGTCAACCACTTTCGATAGCGATTCCAGGACGGTCAGTTTGGTTGAAACTTTTGAACCGCCAACAATTGCTACCATTGGGCGAGCAGGGTTATCAAGCGCCTTGCCCAAAGCATCAAGCTCTGCCGCAAGTAGAGGTCCTGCACAAGCTATTGGAGCAAATTTGGCGACGCCATGAGTCGAAGCTTGCGCACGATGTGCAGTACCAAAAGCATCCATGACAAAAACATCACACAATGAAGCATAGGCTTTAGCCAGCTCATCGGCGTTTTTCTTCTCACCAATGTTGCAGCGAACGTTTTCAAACAACACAACTTCACCTTGATTGGCTTCAACACCTGCAAGGTAATCAGTGGCAAGACGCACCGGAGCATCCAGTAACCCATTCATGTAATCAGCAATAGGAGCCATTGAATCAGCTTCGCTCAACTCTCCTTCTGTCGGACGACCACGATGTGACATCACCATCACCTTGGCGCCTTTTTCCAGTGCCAGTTTAATCGTCGGCAGTGCCGCCTGAATTCTGACGTCAGAAGTAATTTGTCCGTCTTTAAAAGGGACATTAAGATCTTCGCGGATTAACACCCGCTTCCCTGCCAAATCAAGGTCTGCCATTCTGAGTACTGACATGATTCTTTATAGCTCCGGTTGTAATAAACAAAAATAAAATAAACTCTTTTACCCTTCCTTCTGAGTATTAGGAGAGGTAATAAACAAAAGCCCTGCTTTTATCGCTCAAAATCTGAGTGCGACAAACAGCAAGGCTTTACTTAACCCATTATTCAAAGATTAAGCTTTCATCATTGCAATAGCAGTGTCAATCATACGGACACTAAAGCCCCACTCATTGTCATACCAGGTCAGAATCTTAACCATGTTGCCGTCAATAACACGAGTTTGTGTTGCATCAAAAGATGAAGATGCTGGCGAATGATTAAAATCAGTTGAAACCAAAGGCTCTACATTATAATCCAACACATAGTTGTCTGATGCTTTCTTTACAATTTCGTTAACTTCTTCAACAGTAGTATCGCGAGAAGCTTCAAAAGTGAGGTCAACAACCGATACATTTACTGTTGGCACACGTAGTGCGAAACCATCGAGCTTGCCTTGAAGTTCTGGCAATACCAGACCAACGGCTTTAGCTGCACCTGTTTTAGTCGGAATAATGGACATGGCAGCGGCACGAGCACGACGCAAATCTTTATGTTGGTTATCAATAATGTTCTGGTCGTTCGTGTAAGCGTGAATAGTATTAACCAGACCTTTTTTGATTCCTAACCCTTCATGCAAAGCTTTGGCAACAGGAGCCAGGCAGTTAGTTGTGCAAGAAGCATTTGAAACAATTCGGTCTTCAGCGGTCAAGGTATCATCGTTTACCCCGAACACGATTGTCTTGTCGATATCACTTCCGCCAGGAGCAGAAATCAAAACTTTTTTTGCTCCACCAACAAAATGCTTCGAAGCGCCTTCACGATCTTTAAAGTGACCTGTACATTCCAGAACAACGTCAACCTCGTAGTCAGACCATTTCAGATTTTCTGGATTGCGGTCTGCCAACATGGCAATCTTGTCACCATTAACATACATATTCGAATCATCACCTTCAACATTCGCTTCAAAACGACCATGCGTGGTATCGTATTTAGTCAAGTGAACGTTAGTTTCTATCGGGTGAGATGAATTAATGGCAACCACTTTGATCTCATCTTCACGGTTGTATTCATAGATCGCACGAAGAACCATGCGACCGATACGTCCATAACCATTAATTGCTACTTTAACTGTCATTGCTTTTCCTCAAACGTTTGTAATTGGGCTAGTCTGGCTAGCCATATTCAAATTTAACTTCAATTATTTTTATTGTTTCTGCCAGTGCTTTTGCACTCTTTATTTTTTAATCGTGCTAATTTTGTTCTCGCGTCCTACCTTACTACGCGAGAACATTTAAAACTAAAATCTAACCAAGAAGTCCCCTGGCTTTTTCTACAACATTATCAACGGTCAAGCCAAACTCTTTGAAGAGCTCCCCTGCCGGGGCAGATTCTCCAAATCGGTTAACAGAGACAATAGCTCCGTTCAGGCCTACATATTTGTACCAGAAATCTCCATGCGCCGCTTCGACTGCAAGACGCTTAACTACGGTTGAAGGAAGTACACTCTCCTTGTAAGCAACATCTTGTTTTTCAAACACTTCACAACTTGGCATGGATACCACTCGCACACTTTTGCCAGATAGCTCAGCTTTGGCCTGCATTGCCAGTTCTACTTCTGATCCGGTCGCGATAATAATAAGCTCAGGCTCACCATCGCAATCCGCTAATACATAACCACCTTTTTCAATCAGACTTAACTGGGCATCTGTTTTTGGCTGGGTAGGCACTCCTTGACGAGTCAATACCAACGCAGTCGGTCCAGACTGATTTTCAACTGCTTTCTTCCAGGCAACAGCCGTTTCAGTCGCATCACATGGGCGCCATGTAGTCAGGTTAGGCGTTGCGCGCATAGAAGACAGTTGCTCAACCGGTTGATGCGTTGGGCCGTCTTCGCCCAGACCAATAGAATCATGAGTAAAGACATAGATCGCCTGCTGCTTCATCAATGCGGCCATACGAATTGCGTTGCGCGCATATTCCATAAACATCAGGAAAGTTCCACCAAACGGGATGAAACCGCCATGCAATTTAATACCATTCATAATCGCGCACATACCAAACTCACGTACGCCGTAGAAAAGATAGTTACCACTGGCATCGTTGGCATCGATTCCCTTGGCACCTTCCCAAAGCGTTAAATTTGAGCCTGCAAGGTCCGCACTTCCACCAATAAATTCTGGAATAAATGGTGCGTAGGCATTGATGGTATTTTGTGAAGCCTTACGCGTTGCCACATTCGCAGCATCGGCTTGTGTTTTGGCGATATACGCCTTGGCCGCCCCTTCAAAATCAGAGCTCGGGCGATTACTTAATCGGCGGGTCAACTCTGCTGCAAGCGCCGGATGTGCCTCACGATAAGCAATAAAAGTATCATTCCACTCTGCTTCAAGCGCACTACCAGCCTCACGCGCATCCCACTGACTGCTAATTTCTGAAGGTACTTCAAACGGAGCATGAGGCCACTTAAGTTCTTTTCTAACCAGTTCAATTTCTTCTTCACCAAGCGGCGCTCCATGGCAGTCTTCTTTTCCACCCTTATTTGGAGAACCGAAACCAATAGTGGTTTTACAGCAGATCAATGTCGGCTTGCCGGTTTCTGATTTTGCCGCCTGAATTGCCTGCTCGACAGCTTCTGGATCATGACCGTCAACATCCGCAACAACATGCCACCCGTAGGAACGGAAGCGTTTTACAGTATCATCAGTGAACCAGCCTTCTACTTCACCATCTATCGAGATACCGTTGTCATCATAAAATGCGATTAACTTGCCCAGACCAAGCGTACCCGCCAGAGAGCAGACTTCATGAGAGATACCTTCCATCAGACACCCATCTCCAAGGAAAGCATAAGTATGATGGTCAATAATATCGTAGCCCGGTTGGTTAAACTGAGCAGCAAGCGTTTTTTCAGCAATCGCCATACCAACAGCATTTGCAATACCTTGTCCTAAAGGACCTGTTGTGGTCTCAACCCCGGGAGTATAGCCAAACTCTGGATGACCAGGCGTTTTTGAATGCAGCTGACGAAAAGCCTTGAGATCGTCGATGCTGACAGAGTAGCCGGTAAGATGTAGCAATGAATAAATCAGCATTGAACCATGACCATTGGATAATACAAAACGGTCGCGATTAACCCACTCAGGGTTATTTGGATTATGTTTTAGATGATCGCACCAGAGCACCTGGGCAATATCAGCCATTCCCATTGGCGCGCCAGGATGACCGGACTTTGCTTTCTGAACCGCATCCATACTTAAAGCGCGTATAGCGTTAGCTAATTCAAATCGAGATGGCATAGTGACTCCTAAATCGTGGGGTGCTAAAACAGCGGGATTTTGAACGGGGCGTATTTTCTCAAAGCAGCGCCAATGAATCAAACCATTTACCTGCTATTTGCCCAAATAATGGTCAATATTTGGGCTCAAATTGACTGGTTTAGGGCCGATAGTCGAATAGACACCGGTTTCCATAAAAATATAGCAGTTACCAGATTGATAAAAGTGACAGTTAATCCTAGGATAAAACGCAGACCGAGTACTGCCCTAATAAGGAGAAACCCATGGCAAAAGTTGCGGTAGTTCTATCCGGATGCGGTGTTTTTGACGGCGCAGAAATTCACGAAAGTGTTTTAACTCTGCTGGCTCTTGAGGAAAATGGGGCCCAATATCAATGTTTTGCTCCAGATATTCCTCAATATCATGTTGTCAATCATCTTACAGGTGATGAAATGGAGGAAAGTAGAAATGTTCTGGTGGAATCTGCGCGGATTGCCAGAGGAAATGTAAAACCGATTACACAGTTAAAAGCCAGTGACTATGATGCTCTGCTTTTTCCTGGCGGTTTCGGTGCGGCGAAAAACCTGTGTGACTTTGCATTTAAAGGCAAAGACTGTGTTATTGATGCGAATGTAATGGCCGCAGCCAAAGATTTTGCTCAAAATCAAAAACCAATTGGTTTTATTTGCATCGCACCCGCGATGATTCCACGGATTTATGGGGAAGGGGCGCACCTAACAATTGGTAATGATGCAGATACGGCAAATGCAATAGAAGCAATGGGTGGACAGCACATTTCCTGCCCGGTCAACGAGTTTGTGGTGGATGAGGAGCGCAAAGTGGTGAGCACACCGGCTTATATGCTAGCAGGAAATATATCCGAAGCCGCTTCCGGGATCCGAAAGCTAGTCAGCAAAGTTCTGGAGATGGTTTAACCATCTGCGCAATTTTAACGACAATGTCTTCGCAGCTCCCCTGTAAAAGGGGAGTTAACACCTTTGAACGACTTGGCTTGAAGCGAGTCTTTTCACAGTCAGGTTTGCAGGCCAACTTCTAATCAGCCTAATTCTACTTGTCTAGTAAGCACCCACTCACTCATTCCTCCGTCCATGCTATAAGTTTCGGCAAATCCTTGCTGGTTTAATACATCAGCCGCTCCCTGACTGGAATTGCCGTGATAACAGCAAACAACCAGCGGCTTAGTCTTGTCTGCATTAGCAATAAATTCAGCCAGGTTCTGGTTATCAAGACGAGTAGCGCCGTGAATATGTCCCTGGGCAAAGCTGCCGGGATCACGAATATCGACAACTGTTGCCTCTTGTTTTTCAATCAGCTCGGCGGCTTCTTTGCAGGAAATTCTGGTAAACACTATTTTTCCTCTTTTTCTGGCATTAACTTTTCAAACATTAAATCCCATACGCCGTGCCCCAGTCGTTCGCCTCTTGCCTGAAACTTGGTAACTGGACGATCATCGGGCTTGGGGACATAATCGTTGCTGGAGGATAAGTTTTTCCAGCCTTGCTCAGCCAACATGACTTCTAACATATGTTCCGCATAGTTTTCCCAGTCGGTTGCCATATGAAAAATACCACCAACTTTAAGCTTACTCTGCAGTCGCTGTACAAATTCCGGTTTAACAATCCTTCTTTTATGATGACGTTTCTTTGGCCAGGGATCGGGGAAAAAGAGTTGAACGCGATCGAGCGTATGCTCACCAATCATTTGTGCAAGCACTTCAACCGCATCAAAAGCGATCACTCTGACATTGGTTGCACCATTTTCTTTAATTCTAGATAACAGCGCACCAACTCCCGGCCTGTGAACTTCAATCCCCAGAAAATTGCGTTCAGGATTCAGCTTGGCCTGCTCAGCCAGTGAAGCTCCCATACCAAAGCCGATTTCAAGGGTTATTGGATTCTCATTGCCAAACAGTTCAGCAAAATTGAGCAATTTTCGCTCAAATTCAAATCCATATTTAGGCATCAACTCTTCATAGGCTTGCGCCTGCCCTGCCGTCATTCGGCCTTCACGACGGACAAAACTGCGAATTTTTCGATGAAACTCTTCCACGCCAGATCTCGAAATTGTCAAAATAGCTTGCAATTATATCAGTGACTGAGCTGTGAAGGCCACGAGAGCGGTTAAAATTAGTTTTGAGTGCTTTTTTCTCTCTTTCGGAGTTCGTACTTTCTACAGCCCACAAAGCCTTGGATAGCATTTTGGTAATATGAATATACCAAAATAAAATTATTGATCATTTTAAAAAAGATGATAGTTTTAGCTTAGAACACGAAAAAAACCTATCATAATCAATCAACTTTTCCCCAAGACATGTTTCCAGAGCTTCCCAATTATCACGCACTAGCGGTACTGCTTCTCACAGTAGTCGCCCTCTATTTGTTTCGGCGTGATGATATTCGTCTGGAATCCAGCTGCCTCGGGGTATTGATTCTGGTGGCTATCGGCTTTGAAATATTTCCCTATCACGAGCCAGATGGTACCCACCTGGAAGCCATTCATTTGTTTTACGGGTTCGGTCACGAAGCATTGATAGCCGTTTGTGCACTCATGATTGCCGGACAGGGCCTCGTTCGTACCGGTGCGCTCGAACCTGTCGGTCGTTTGCTTGGACGCCTGTGGAAGTTTTACCCCCGACTTTCCTTGTTAGTTACCCTTCTGGTCGCAGCAATACTTTCGGCCTTTATGAATAACACTCCGATCGTAGTATTGCTGCTTCCGATATTAATCAGCGTGTCGGTGCGCAACAATACATCACCATCCGGCATGTTGATGCCTATGGGATTTGCGACTCTGGTCGGGGGCATGTCTACCACAGTTGGTACTTCCACCAACCTGTTAGTTGTCGCAGTTGCCGCAGAACAAGGAATGCGCCATATGGGACTTTTCGATTTTGTTGTACCTGCTTCGGTTGCCGGAGTCGTTGCGATTATTTACCTGTGGCTGGTTGCTCCCAAAATGTTACCTCCCCGCGAATCCATTTTAGAAAGCGCCGCACCGCGTCTGTTTACTGCTCACCTGACGGTAGCGGAAGATGGCTTTGCAGTTAACAAAACATTGGCCGATCTGATTGAGCACACTAATGGCGCCTTAAAAGCTGAACGTATTCAACGAATGGGCTCCCATTCTGACATTCGCATTATGCCTATGCCCGACGTTGTTTTGAAAGCCGGAGACCGAATCCGCGTTTCCGATACAGCGGAAAACCTGAAAGAGTATGAAAAAACTCTGGGGGCGCAGCTATTTGTCGGTAAACAGGCCGTCGATGACGAACACCCGCTGACCGCTGAAGATCAACAACTGGTTGAAGTCGTTGTGGTGCCCGGTTCACCGTTGGCCGGTTCGACCTTGAAAAATGTCCGATTTATTGACCAGTATAAGATGGTGGCCGTCGCGCTACATCGTGAAGGAAAAGAGATCGATCTCTATCGCAAACTTGGCAATGTCACCCTCCAGGTTGGTGATATTTTGCTGGTACAAGGCGCTCGTAATCAAATCGCCAAAATGAAAAATCAAGGCGACCTTTTAGTTCTTGATGCGACGACCGATCTACCGCACACCAAAAAAGCCCCCGTTGCACTGGGCATTATGGCTTTGGTTGTCGGACTTGCGGCAGTAGGGTTACTGCCGATCGCCATTAGTGCCATGGTCGGGGTAATGTTGCTATTAATTACCCGTTGTATCGCCTGGTCCGATGCAGGCCGTTCGCTCAGCACACAGGTGATATTGATTGTTGTCGCTTCGCTTGCATTAGGTGAGGCTCTGATGAAAACCGGCGGTGCCGATTATCTGGCACAGGTTTTTCTATTTTTAACGCAAAGTATGCCGCCACCGGTGATTTTAAGCGCGCTGATGTTATTGCTCGCCATTTTAACCAATATTGTTTCCAACAATGCTGCAGCAGTAATAGGCACCCCGATTGCCATTTCGGTTGCAAGCCAGTTGGGACTCCCGGCCGAGCCCTTCGTCGTGGCCGTTTTATTTGGTGCCAATTTTAGCTATGCCACACCAATGGCCTATAAAACCAACCTGCTGGTAATGAATGCCGGTGGCTATAAGTTCTCTGACTTTATGCGCATCGGTATTCCTCTTGCGGTAGCCATGTGGCTCACGCTATCGATTTTCATTCCATTCTATTACGATATCGTCTAGCACGCTCTTTAGCTCGGCTTAACTGGTAATTATTTTGTCTGCATCCCGTCAATCATCAATTAGTTCTTCTGAGATAAAAGCATCTCGTTCGCCTTCACTGGTTAGCCCTAAAGTTTTTGCCAGGAAAGTACTCGCTTTTTATCAAAAACATGGCCGAAAGGATCTACCTTGGCAAAAAAATCCGACGCCTTACCGAGTCTGGGTATCGGAAGTCATGTTACAACAAACTCAGGTAAAAACGGTTATCCCCTATTACCGGAAGTTTATGCAACGCTTCCCGAGTATTAAAGCCTTGGCGGAAGCGCCGATAGATGAAGTTTTACATTATTGGCAAGGTCTGGGGTATTACTCTCGGGCCCGCAACCTCCATCGCTGTGCACAAACAATCGTCGAGCAATGGAAGGGTCGTTTTCCCAACACATTGGCAGAAGTTGAATCGCTGCCAGGAATAGGCCGCTCGACCGCCGGCGCAATTTTGTCATTATCACGCGGAGAACCTACCGCGATTCTTGACGGTAACGTCAAGCGAGTACTATCACGAGTGTTTTTAGTAGATGGCTGGTACGGACAAAGCAAAGTCGCCAAAACCTTGTGGGAACTCACTGAAACCTACACCCCAAAAGAAAATACCGGACCTTTCAATCAGGCAATGATGGATCTGGGAGCCAGCTTTTGCAGTCGAAGCAAACCACAGTGTGATATGTGTCCGCTGAATTCTCATTGTCTGGCGTTTATTCACGGGAAAACGCAGGAATATCCTCACAAAAAGCCGAAAAAAGATATCCCAACCAAAAAGCAAACCTACTTGCTAACTCAGAATCCAGGAGGGCAAGTATTATTGGTTAAAAGACCTCCCAGCGGGATCTGGGGTGGACTCTGGTGCTTACCGGAAGTTAACCGAAGCAACGATTCAACCCTGGTTGGCGAGTTTAAACATACCTTTACTCACTTCCATTTGTTGGCTGAAGTTGTAGACCAACCACAGCAACCGCCGATAGAGAAAGTCGAAGAAAATGAAACGCTCGCATGGCATAATGTCGCTCAACTCGATGAGCTGGCGTTTCCGACTCCTATCAGGAAGTTTCTAAACGCCCATTTTCAGCAGTCCGAATCATAGAAACGAATAAGGCTAATCCCATGGTATTTTGTCAAAAGCTACAAAAAGAAGGCCAACCACTAAGCTTTGCGCCGGTTCCAGGAGAGCTGGGTCAGCGCATTCTGGAAAACATCTCGCAAGAAGGCTGGCAACAGTGGATTTCTCATCAGACAATGCTAATTAACGAAAAACAGCTGAGCCTGGCGGATCCTGAAGCGCGTAAATATTTAACTGGTGAAATGGAGAAATTCCTGTTCGGAGGAGACTATGATCAGATTGAAGGCTATGTTCCGCCAGAAGAGAAAAGCTAGTCTACAAGCTTGTTCTGGTCAGCATTTGACCATGAAATACTTTATCGACAATTTTTCGAAAAATATTAAAGATCTTGCTTGACTTTAAATCCCGATCTTAGTTTAATACGCGCTCTTTGGCGCTAGAGCATATTACCTGATATGGTCTGACAGCGAAAAGAATTGTGGCCTGGTAGCTCAGTTGGTAGAGCAGAGGACTGAAAATCCTTGTGTCGGCAGTTCAACTCTGCCCCGGGCCACCATGATTCTAAAGGCTTAGCTTCGGCTAGGCCTTTTTTGTTTGTGCTTCTAAACTTTATCGACTTTCTATCTCATCCTGAGTGAACTTATACACAGGATATAAACAAAAATATATTGTCTTCAGTCCTAGGTGGGTTTACAATAAAATATAAGTGGATTGGGGGTGCCCGATCGGCGTCTAGGCCTCGGTGAGTTTCATCGGGGCTTTTCGCTTTTTGGAGGTGGGACAATTTTTAATCCTACTCCGCGATAACCGACGCCAACATTTTCTCTACCACCATCACAATAAAATTTTTTCTTCAATACTTCAAATGCTCTATTTTCTTGCTCTGGGCGAAGAACATTTAAACCTATCGGGCGAGCAACTAAATCAGCTAATTGTAAACCAGATGACATTGCTTTTTTGTCAGAAAACATTACTTCAAAAGTCAAAGGCAAGCTGAATCGGTTGTTGCCATCACAAATTCTCCTAAACTCTAATTCCAATTCTGAGTCTTCTTTTTTACCTCTGCATTCAACTACGACGTGCGTCTTTTTTTCGTGCTGTTTCTTTTCCAGCAAAAACTCATGGAGCGTTTCTAAACAATGTCCTAGGGCAATGTGGTAGGGATTAGCATCTGTATCACCTTGCTTTCTAAGTTCGCGTTTATCGATTACACAACTGATTAAAATAAAATTGCTATATTCGATTATATCTGTGAGTTTACCAAGAAAATCATACTTTTCTTGTCGACTTTTAAATGTATTAAAACTTCCTTTTTCTTTGCGAATTTCGTTTTCATGTAAAATTATTTGGTCGTGACCAAAGTAATTAAATTTAAACTTCTCAAGAGCAGGAACAATCGCTTCGCTATAATGCCCTTTATGAAACACGCAGAAAGCCAAAACAAATAATGGATATTGCTCATTGATACTCTGCAAACTGTGGTCACCGCTTTCGTCCACATAGACAATATATTTACTAAATGGTGATACTTGATCCGAATGGGATTCTTCGGGATGCGGTAACTTGCCTACTTTCGTCGAGCAACTATCAAACAAGGGTAATTGTTTATCGTCCTTTGAGCTCATTATTTTTTACCTTATTTCATTGTAATATGTCTGCGGCATTTAGACTGATTAAGTAATATTGTTTACTACCCAGTATTATTGCATACTGTAAAAAAAAAAAGGAAATTAGTATGACACACCCATATCGAGACGGTTTAGTATCTTTTGCAGCCCATTTGGCGACAAACTATAGATGTCAAATACCAGAAGCCTCGGTATATACTACTCAATAAAAGTTAGAAAAATTGTAAATCAGTGAGAAAGACGAAAAAACATTTCAGAAACCCATTATACGTTAAATAAATATAAAAGATGACACAAAATAGATATGTCGCAAAAAGCCCTTTTACATCCGTGTTATCTGTAACTTTCCAGTAAAATGCTCCTTTATATATTAGGACTTCATATGAAACGGATTTTAACTACTGCTACTTTACTTTTTGTTTTCACATTATTTTGTACTTCTCCTTTAAAGGCTAAAGACTCGAGCAATGTATTCGATATATTTATTCCTTATGCAATATTTGTGTCTCCTGACGGGCAAAACGTCGCAATAAAGTCGTGGCGCTACACAAACAAGGAGTCAGAAGTAAGACTGGAAATAAAAGATGGCTCGGGCAAAATGCTTTACTCACAAGACCTGGCTTCAGACAGTGCGTTTAGCTCAATCAAATGGACAAACTCAGATAGGCTCGTTTGGATTGCCGCCGAGAAAAGCAATCCCGAAGTCGTTCAATTTGATTTAAGCAAAGGGCTGTCTTCAATCTATCAATTGGAAAAGAGCTTTGAATCCGCTAAATGGTCAGAAGATAGTAACTATCTCTTAACACTTCAAACAAACGAAGTTGAAACCGAAAAAACACCTTTCAAACTTCCGAACCAGGTGAGGAATACCGAAAGTGAAATCAGGATCTTGGATCTTCGGTCTTCCAGGGACGTTTTTACCTATAAAACATCGGAGTCGATCAGCGATTTCAGCTTGAGCCCTGACAATCAAAACCTTGCGGTAATCGAATATCCAAGAGGCAGGGACTGGTCGTCTTATCAATCACAAATTATCAGCCTCAATATTCAAAACAAAAAGAAGACTGCAATCGTTACCAAACAAGGCGACCATAGCTCACTGTTTTGGACTGATGCGCAAACAATCGTATTTAGTTCGCAACTCGATAAAGCAATATCGAATACGCCAACTGATCTTTATACAGTAAATGTGAAATCAAAAAAAATTGCTAACTTAACCGGCTCAATTGATAACTTTGTTAAATTTAGTGATTTTAAAAATAATACTATTCTGACACTGGTTGACGATAGACTGGAAAGAAAGGTTTACCAAATAAGCCTCTCCGGTAAAGCGAAAGAGCTGGATGTTCCTCTGCCAACGGTCAATCATGTTCAAATGAGCGCAGACGGAAAATGCCTTTATTATATCGCCGAGAAATATGGCCAGTTAAGCGAAGCTTTTAAATCCTGTAAAAATCAGGCTCCTTTACCGCTCAGCAATACACAAAAATCAGTGCAAAATGAACAATTCGGAATGCAGGAAGTGGTGTCATGGAAAAGCTCTGATGGCACAACTATCGAAGGCCTGATTACCCTGCCACCCAACTATGACAAGAATAAGCAATACCCGCTTATAGTTGCTATTCATGGCGGTCCGCGTGCGATGGATAGACAGTCACTGGAAGACTTTGCTTATCCTACGCTGGCGCTGAACCAAAAAGGCGCCATCATTTTCAATCCCCAATACAGAGGCTCTACTGGTTACGGAGATGAGTTTATCAAAGCTCATTATCGACAAGCTGGACTACTGGATCGACAGGATGTAGTCACAGGAATAAAGTTTACCACCAAAAAATACAATATTGACGACTCAAAAATAGCAATCATTGGCTGGAGTTATGGAGGCTTTCTCGCCGCTAGTCTGTTAGCTCATAATGACCTCGAATACAGCGCAGTTGTAGTTGGTGCCGGTATCGTTGATTGGCAACTTCATTATTCTCACGAGCATGGTAAAGCGACAACCCGAGAGTTCAGTTTTGGCGCTACTCCCTGGGAACAGCCGGAACTTTACCGCAAGTCGTCCCCTATCACATACATAAAGAATGCGAAGGCACCCACATTAATCATTCATGGAGAGGAAGATAGTATATGCACTGTTGCCTCTGCCCGTACACTCAATCAGGCCCTATTGGATAATGGCGTTGAATCAAAGCTCGTTATTTACCCCAACATGGGACATGGACCGGGAACTTATCAGGAGTGGACAAGCATTAATACAATCATTAGAGACTGGATTTCGGAGAAATTAGCGATAACCAAAGCAGATAAAAACTAGCCTGAATCGAGTTAAGCTGAAACGCACTAGACGCGACTGCAAGAAAACTAATAACAAATTCAATTTGTCCGTCCGCGGCTTAATCAGTTAGGCTAAGCGTGAATCAAAATAAAACAGGGACGGCGATAATGAATTATCCTACTCGATCGTATCTGGCAACGGGGCTAGCGGTTATCGCTTTACTCCTATCCATTGGCTGCGGCTCCTCAAGCGATTCTGAGCCAACACCAGCTAAATACCAATACTCTCCTCCACAAAAACTCAGTGACGGTTGGGAAGTCAATGACGCAGCCAGCGTAGGCTTCAATGTTAGTTTGCTGGAAGCGTTAATCAATCAAATTATCGGCGGTAACTACCCCGAAATAGATGGCGTCATCATCGTCAAAAACGAATCCCTTATTCTTGAACACTACTTTAACGGCTATGGTCACTCGCAAAAACACGAGCTTCAATCAGCAGTTAAAAGCATCGACTCGGCGCTTGTCGGACTGGCAATTCAAAATGGATTTATCTCTTCGCCACAAGAATTGATCTACAACCACCTCCCTGAATACCACCAGCTTGACTGGAGTAACGATAAAGACAAGCTTACTCTGCAACATCTGATGACAATGCAGTCCGGTATGGAGTGCACCGATGGAACTGAAGGCGACTGCAATTCGCACATTCTAAATCAACAAGCCAACTGGACACGTTATACCTTGAAACAAGAGGTCATTCACCAACCCGGCACCCGTTTTTCCTATTTTACCGGACTCAATATTGTCGCTCACACCCTTCTGGAAAACGTAACCAATACCAGTATCGACAATTTTGCAGTTACCCATCTGTTCGAGCCTTTAGGTATCACACAGGTAACCTGGGGCCATTCTTCTTCAGGAGAAGCCTTAAGCGCAGAAATGCTGCCCAGAGATATGGCTAAGTTCGGCCAACTGTATTTAAATCAGGGTCAATGGAATGGTGTGCAGATTATTTCTGCAGACTGGATAAAAAACTCAACTTCAGAACAAGTCTCTCGAGCCCAGACTGGCGGCGAAGGCTACGGTTTTTGGTGGTGGCGATTCAGGTCAAACCAAAAGGCTGTCAGTTACTACGCCGCCATGGGCGCTAAAGGTCAATATATCTTCATTTTCCCAACACTGGATCTTGTGGTTGTATTCACTGGAAACGAAAGTACAGGAAGACCAAAAGAGCTTTTAGAAAACTACATTCTAAAAGCCTTGCAGGATTAATCATAGTAGCTGGAAAGCGTTACCCAACAATTTCCCGCAAAGCAGCTACATGTCCATCGAAAGCACCTCTTCCAGCTTTTGTCAGCGACAACCAGGTTCGTTGCCGACCATTAGCTATTTTCTTTTCAACCTGGATATAACCGGCATCTTCCAAGGTCTTAACGTGCTTGGATAACACAGAATCGCTCACATTCAATTGCTCCTTAATGACAGAAAATTCGACGGAGCTATTTGGCGCTATAAGAGCGCAAATTTGTAAACGGTTAGGCGCATGAATGATCGAATCAAACTGGTGTTCTTTCATTATTCCCCCTCACTTTTAATTCTTGCACCTGACGCGGTAAAGTTGCTAAACATATAATACGCAAGCAAGCCGTTAATAGTGCCACTTACTATTGGAATCCAGGAATATCCGGCCTTTTCCAATTGCATCGCTCCGACAAGGATAGCCGCCACTACAAAACCACTGACAAAAGAAAACCATCGTTCAAACCGTGTGAGCGGACAGATCCTTACTTTCACCCCCTGAGAACGTAGATAAAAGTAATGAACCAGCATGGTCACCAATAAAGCGATCGTAAAAATAGAACAGACAAACGTCCAAAGGCTACTCCCGGAACTCATAGCTGCAGCATAAGTCAAACCACCGATAATAAAAGTCATCACTACCCGAAAGACGAGCGGCGGCCTGAGGTATTTTTCCGCGAGCTGGTTGGCATTGTCCAGGTGCATCAATGCGTCTTTTGCTTCTTCGACTGAAATATTCCCGCTATTTTGTTTCATATTTACTCACCTCTGCTTGTGTTTATCTCTATTCTTTATTTTCCATCATGGAAAGTAATATAGCAGTAACTTTCCGTCATGGAAAGTCTTTTCTTTCCAAATTGGAAAGTCGGAACAGTATGAAGCGTAAACCATGATTTTAAAATCAAACAAAAACAATGAGTTACAATTTCAATTCGAGATATATAATATTTACACACATTTCTCTTGCTCCGGCGCCTTGCCGCTGAACTTCGCGCCCTTTATCATGCGTCGTGGAACAAAACACATTTTTATTAATAATAAGAGTACGACATGAAAAAACTAATATTACTGGCTGCAGCTTTGGGGTTGAATGTTGCTGTTGCCGACGAAGGTATGTGGCAACCCCATCAACTCCCGGCAATTGCGAAAGATCTAAAAAAAGCAGGCTTGAAACTTGATCCGGAAAATCTGACCAATCTCACTGAATTCCCAATGGGAGCTATTGTCAGCCTGGGTGGCTGTACAGCTTCTTTCGTTTCAGACAAAGGACTGGTTGTTACCAATCACCACTGCGCATATGGTTCGATTGTACATAACTCAACAAAAGAAAATAACATTCTTGAAAATGGCTTCCTGGCTAAAAAATTAAGTGAAGAGCTTCAGGCAACTCCAGGATCTCGAATTTATGTAACCGAAAATATCGTTAATGTTACCAATCAGATTAAAGCCGGCATTAATGACGAAATGAGTGGAACTGAACGCTATGAACATATTGATAGTGTCGAGAAAAAGCTGGTAGCTGAGTGTGAATCAAATAAAGATTATCGATGTTCAGTAGTCAACTTCCACGGCGGACTCGAGTACTACCTTTTCAAACAACTCATGATCCGCGATGTTCGCTTAGTTCACGCGCCAGCCAAAAGCGTGGGTAAATACGGTGGAGACATCGATAACTGGATGTGGCCAAGACACACCGGCGACTATTCCTTCTACCGAGCTTATGTCGGGAAAGACGGTAAACCCGCTGACTACAGTGAAGACAATGTACCTTACCAACCTAAGCATCATTTAAAAGTCAGTGCAAAAAGCGTTGATGATGGTGATTACATTATGGTAATTGGTTATCCGGGGCGCACTAATCGCTACCGCACAGCTGGTGAAGTAAAAAATACGTTCACAGAAAGCTATCCTTTGACCAAAGAACTGATGGGCTCTTTAATAGACACCATCAAAACCAACTCAGAAGAAGGAAGTAACGAGCGAATTGGTTACGAAAGTCTGATTGCAGGTCTTGCCAACTACGAGAAAAATCGCGGCAGCATGATGGAAAGCTATCACAAAGGGACGACACAGCAACGTAAATCAGCTCTGGATAAAGAGCTACGCAAATGGGTAAATAAAAATAATTCGCGCAAAAAGAAATATGGAAGTGCCATTAATGAACTGGATAATCTAGTTTCTGAGAGCCACGCGAACTATAAACGTGACACAATCCTTGGCTATGCCGGCATTTCAAGTATGCTAAACGCATCTACCAGACTCTATCGTTTGGCTCTGGAAAAACAAAAGCCTGATATGGAGCGAGAATCAGGTTATCAGGAGCGTGATCTAAACAACTTCACCCAATCAATGAAGCGTATAAGCAAACGATATGTTGCAAAAGTTGATCAAGCAATGTTGATGAACCTGCTAACACGTTACGCACAGTTACCTGCCGATAAAAGAATTAAGGATATTGATCGTTTCTTTAATATTGACGACGGCTTTAGTGAAGCTCGACTAGATAAAAAACTATCTAAAATGTATGCCCATACTAAACTTGGTGACGAAGCTACACGCCTTGAATGGATGAATAAATCTGTAGAAGATTTCGAAAAAAGTAATGACCCATTCATACAGTATGCTGTACAAACTTTCAAAGCACGTAAGGCGCAGGAAGATGAAGAAAAAGATTTGTCTGGTAAGCTGAATGCGGTTCGCCCCAAATATATGGAAGCGATTATTGCTTATAATAAAGCGAAAAATCTTCCAATCTATGCGGACGCCAACAGTACCTTGCGAGTGACATACGGAAACGTTAAAGGCTATTCACCTAAAGATGGCCTGTACGCAGTTCCGTTTACACGACTGGAAGGACTGTTACAAAAAGAAACCGGTGAGTGGCCTTTCAACTCTCCTAAAAAGGTTTTGGACCTGGTTGAGAAAAAGCAGTACGGCAAATACTACAAGAAAGATATTGACTCAGTACCTGTTAATTACCTGGGAACACTTGATATCACTGGTGGTAACTCAGGTTCACCGACACTGAATGAAAAAGCAGAACTTGTTGGACTAGTGTTCGACGGTGTTTACGAAAGTATCATTGGAGACTGGGACTACGATCCACAGCTCAACCGTTCAATTCACGTTGACTCACGTTACATGCTTTGGATGATGGAGCATGTAGACGGCGCGACCAACCTGATTAAAGAGATGGATATTGTTCGATAAGTTTAGTCTTATCACTGAAATATCAAAAGGCTCCATATGGAGCCTTTTTTTATGTACCTTCTAGTAGTTAAGCTGACTTAAGCCAATAAAAAGGAGACTCAGCTGCAAAAATTCAACATTATTGTCAAAAATCATGACTGTTGACAGAGGCAAATATTTTCTTCTCCAACATATTATAGATATATTCATCTTCGAACGCATTGTCGGTTAATTTAATCGAAATAAAACTATTCTGGGTGATAATATACAAAAATTCATTTGTTGGTATTAACTCGATTATGTTTTGTATTTGAACTTTACTTCTTGTTAAAGAAAAACCTTGCCGGTAAGTTATAAATTTGTTGTTAATAGCAATTTTTGACTTGCCATAAAAACTTAATGATATTTCGACTAAGATGCATGTAAATATAACTAAAAAAATAAAAATCGGGATGTATTCAAAAGAAAAGTAGGTTATCGCCAAGACAGAAGCTAAAATTATGGGCGAAACCATTCTGGTCAGTTCATCGAAATGAGCTTTGTAGCAAATCATCATTTTTTGTGGCGTGCTCTCTGTTTGGACGTAGTTAGAGCCAAACTGATTACTTTTAGTCTTGTAGTCTAATTTATTTTTGTGAAATTTGACAAAAGGCTTTTCTAAATCCTGAAACGACCTTGTAAATGGTTTGCGAAAAACCCTATTGGTTAAATTTACCTTAAGAATTTTAGCTATATTTTTAGCCGTTGCCCAGGCAAACTTATATGGATAATTTTCAAAAATAATATCTTTGCTATTCGTGATCAATCTATAGCGAGTACGATTACTGTCGGAGTATTCATCTTTATATTTCTCGAGAGTAAGATATTCTATCTTTTTTATGGATAAAGATTGAGGCTTTTGAAATAGATTTAATTTTTTATTGATAAATATTATTTTTTTAGATAGATCAATTTTCGCTGTGTAGGAATGCAATATTATTATAACACCAAAAGCAAAAAAGAATACAGAGCTAACGGACTTGTCAAATACACTTATAGTTTGGCTTGGAAAATTATAAAAATGTAATACACCCAGAAGCACCAGCAATGAGCCTATAATAACTCTAGTTTTTTTAGAAGAAGATAAATTGACATTATGAATCATAAACAGAAAGAAAAATATATTAATAGTTATTAAACTGATGAGTAGCAGATTTATTCCAAAATAAATGAAGGCTGGTGGAGTCAAACTCTTTTAGTTGAACTACGGATTATTTTACCCCCCATATTTTTAATGTACATTGTAAAAAATCACAATAAAGAGGTTGCTCTAGAGGTTTGAGGAAATATAGAGAATTGGATAACATCGCTAAGTCGAAAATTTTCGATAAAAAATACTTAGGGACACCGAAACCAAGGGCATTCAAGTGAACCGCTGCCCTTGATCACCCTATTTAGTCGGAATACTATTTTTTCATCAATGATCGCAAGCGACTCTTGCTAAACGCTAGCCTTAACATCGGCCAGAATAGCATCAGTTGCTTTTTCACTAATCATATAAACTGACGTTACAATGAAAAAACCAGGAATATAAGGAAATATCGAAGCATCAACCACCCTTAAATTCTTAGTTCCAAACACTTTAAAGTTGCTATCAACAACGGCATTTGGATCTCCACTAACTCCCATTTTATTGGTACCAGAAGCATGATGTCCCCAGGCTTCGTTTTTTATAAACTCTCTAACTTCATCATCACTTTGGAAATCTTCACCGGGGATCACTTCGTGACTCAGGTATTTTTTGGCCGGAGTTCGGCTCATAATGCTGCGACAGGTTTTTACCCCTTCCACTACTGCTTGCAAATCATCACCTGATGCGTCATTGCCTTCGTCAAAGTATTTAAAGTTAATTTCCGGCACATCTTGAGGATCCGCCGTTTTCAAAGTAACTTCTCCAGCACTATTATTGGTATGACCTTTTAAAACCAACCATGAGTATTCCTTTAAAATATCTGGATGACCAAAAGAATAGCCAGGAAAATACCCGTTAAATCGGCCAGTAATCCCAAAAATAAACAGGTCAGGGTCTTTCATTTCAGGCTTAGAACGTTTAACCAGTGATAACATTGTTCCATTACTGGCGTAGGGGCCTGCATTCCACCAACGTTCTTTATAGCGAGTCATGCAGGGATCATCTCCAAAACCAAAGGTACAATTTTTAAGTAAAGGCAGAGTTTCTGTTAGTCGGTTTACTACACCTACTTCATAGCGATCTTGTAGATTTTTTCCAACGCCAGGTAAATCTACTTTAATGTCGATGTTATGTTGTTGTAATTCTTCAGCCGATCCGATACCAGATAACTTAAGCATCTGAGGGCTATTGAAAGTACCGCCCGAGAGTATAACTTCTCGACTAGCTCTCACTTGTCTTTTTGTACCGGTACTCGAAAGTTCATGCAAAGGATCAGCTCGATATAGTCGACTACCTTCCAAATACTCTACCCCTACTGCAGTGTTTTCTTCATTAAATAGAACTTGAGAAACCAGAGCGCCAGTTCGAATCACTAACTTATCAGGATATAATGCTTGCGTATCAAGTATGTATTCTCGGACACCTTGTCTTTTGTTAAATCGGCTGGTCGACATTGCAGGTAAATAAGCACCTTCTTCGCCAAACGCAACCCGCCAATGATTAATATCGAGAGGATTGCCAGCTAATAATTCTTCGATAACTTCATCTAATCCCGCTTCAGCTAATCCCGATTGCACCATACTGCGGATAACAGGATCTTCCGCAAGTATGCGAATATCTGGCACGTTAGTTCTCAGCCATCCCTTAAATCCATGCTTAGAAGGATTGTGACCAAACCATGGGCGCGGCACATATTGGCATTTTTCTAACCTTTCGAAATAGCGCCGCATTTTGTAAGCATCCCAGGAGTAATCTCCTGTTATTTCAGCTATTCGATTAAAATCACTATTGTGAGGGTAAATCGTGATCATGGCATGGTGTGTTGTACAACCACCAATCGTGCTGGCTCGCGGATAATATATACCTTGACCTTCTACATATTTTGAATCTTTTCGCTGCCTTGTAATATCAGAATAATGTTTAACGAAAAATGCCCAACTAGTCTTAGGGTCTTCCGAGGCCCGTGGGTGATAGGCCGGAATATTATAAGTATCATCACTGGGGTCATCATCACCTGCCTCAAGTAGTAAAACACGATGACCAGCACGTGCAAGGTTTGCAGCTAGAGGTCCACCACCAGCTCCTGAGCCAACAATTATAAATTCAAATTCTTCATTAACAAACTCAATATTGCTAGTTGCAAAACTTGAAGTCAGCCCACTAGTTAACAATCCAGCGGCCACACCCGCTTGTAATGTTTTTTTGTTGAAATCACGTCGAGAGATACTTTTTCTTTTATTTTTAGAATTAGATTTATCTTGTGTCACTATCGATCCCCTTAGCTAAAATCCCAAAGTGTGATTTGACTGTAACAAAAAATACAATTGATAAAATTCTTAAATCAAAAACTATTTCTGTTAGTGATAATTTTGAAACTTTAAAACAAACGTTGGATTTTTCAATCAAATCCTGAGCTAAAAAAAATATGAACTTTATTCGCGATTGAAGTTATTGAAGTTATTGAAGTAAAGAGCGAAGATAGCGATTAAAAAAAAAGCAATTCGTTATAGTCAATCAATAGTAGATGGTCATTCCACTGAAACCCGGAAATTGATGCAATAGCTATTTAATACATAACCGTTCAAATTCAAGCAGTTCAAGCTCTTCGAAGGCCAGTAAAAATACGACAAGAGCATCAAACGAAATATATTTATTGTTCGCCTGATGCTCTTGAGCGGAAAATCACAACACCTTCATAAAAAAATTATAGCGTTCTTAAATACTCTATTAAGTTTTGTTTTTCACTAGAATTGAGCGCACAACCAAATTCGTGACCTGAGTATGGATACCACTCTTGTTTACAAATCGGCTGTCCATTTTTATAAGCTTTTAAGCCTTCTTCAGAATCAAGGTCATAAACTAAACATGCCGTCTTTGCTCTTAATTCTGATGTTGCTCTTACCGTATTATCTTTACACAAAACATCATCTAAAGAATGAAGTTGTCCATGATGAAATAATTCTGATTTATAACCCACACCAACCAATCTTTGTCCCTTAACCCCTTGTGAAGCCACTGTATCACTTTCAAGCTCCGGGGTTTCACTCGGTTTTCCTGTTATGGGATTAGGCTTTCCAAGCTGTGAATAGGTCGGATCGGTGCCAATAAAACCAAGATAATTAACGGAACCTGTTGTATCGTAAAGCGGACGACAATGATTGTAAATTGGCTTAGCAACAGTGTCATCGGTCCACTCAATTGCCAATTGCCCCTCAAGACAATAATCAATATCGGCAGTCCCCTCGCGGTTCACCTCACTAAATAAAAACACACCAGTTGTTTCAAATTTTGGCCCCCCATGGCAAGAACTACATTCTTTTTCAAATAATGCCTTACCCTGTTGATTGACAGCAACTTCTTCTCCAAGTCTTTTAGGAGGCTCCAGGGTCAACAAATAATCGAGTAGAGGCTGAATTGATTCAGCAATTATTTCACAAGTGTTATCCGGTTTAGCATCCCAGTTGCCGACAATATCAGGCGTTTCGCAAGTCACATAACGTGGATCTACTGAGCCACTGAGCAATATAAAACCTCTAACAAACTTTTCTAAACTGGTTACATTTCCGGCTAAACTCAGCATAGGTGTCACTTCGCCAGATTCAGTTCTCATATTGCCGTGTGCGAGCAATTCTTCATGACTGGGTATGCCAACAACGTTTGGTATTCTGCTGATAGTATAAACGCCATCATCAGATTGTGGTGGAATTAAAAAATCCAGAACATTAAATCCGGCATTAATCATCATT
This sequence comes from Aliikangiella sp. G2MR2-5, assembly GCF_015687155.1. Lineage (GTDB taxonomy): Bacteria > Pseudomonadota > Gammaproteobacteria > Enterobacterales > Kangiellaceae > Aliikangiella. The sequence continues at coordinate 539,068 of NZ_JADPQF010000002.1, forward strand.
TCCTGATCGGTTAAACTCGGGAAAGCAACCGCTCCAGTATCAGCGCTTGTCATACTTAACAGATAGCCAACAAACTCTTGCCAATAATAAACGTTCCAACGTAAGCCTCGGCACGCTTCCATCATATTATTAGCTGTTTTTTCTAGTGAAAGACTCACATCAAACTGTGCCCACTCTAACGAATCATCACCCCCCCAATCCGAAGGTTTAAATGGTTTGGGCATGCAATAGGCTACGCCCATTAATTCGCTCATTGCCATTGGCCAATCTTGTTTTTTAATTGGTGTAATGCCATCAAATTCTTTTTGTAACTGGGTAAACATCGCTTTAGCCTGCGCACGATAATGTTCAGGACCACGCTCTTCACTACGGTGATCGCAACGAATTAGTTCTCCACTTTCTTTGTGATAGCATGTACCTAATTTTAAGTCTTGCATCATTTTCGGATAGAATTCGTTAGAAAATGAAAAATCAGTTCCAGGATTATTAAATGCCATACCCGGATGCAATGCCAGCCCCTCCATAAAATCTTCAGGTAGAGCATCACCAATAAAAGATTTGATCACTTCTCCGATAACCGGTTTTTCTAACAAATCCACCAATCCTATTACCGATGCTTGAAGCGGCGTATTAAAGCCAGCGTAGACTTGTCCATAATTTAAATTTTTATTAGCCATTCCAATGGCATAACGACCATCATTGAGAGTTCCCATATGACAACCGGCACAAGCAAACGAGGCAGACTCAAAACCTAAGGCGCGTTTTGGACCCAGTTGAAAACCAACCGGAAGCTGATCATCTTCAACGAGTTCAAATATTTCTTGCCAACCATCCTGAGCAGCCGTCGTAGTACATTTTTTTTCCCAATTTAGGCACACACCGAGAATTTCTGATGTACAAACTTGTTTCGTTTTTACGCATTCTCCTGAGCTTACTGGCACAATATCACTGACTATACGTTTAACATTTTGATCGGCAAAATAGCCAAATTTTTCCAACTCGTCTCCAAAAAATTGTGGATACCATTTTTCATTAAACTGCAGCAAAGTTTTTGGTATTCCAACCGTACTCCAATGCTCATATAAAAATTGGTATTTGCCACAGAGTAGCTTTTGCTCTTTTGTTTTTACAGCTTCTAACCCAGACCAACCAAAATATCGATCACAGGCAGTTAGTCCCTCTTGATCGATTAATCGGTCATATTCCAACACATTTTCCAGCTCAAAATCGACGTCGTGCGTAATACGCTGTTCCGCCAAAAGCATATTGCTGTATTGAAATAACGCCAGGCACACAACGAGTTTAAATACTGATTGTATTTTCATTACTCACCTCTTCTTATCGTTAATTTCGGCTTTGTTTTATCGAAAATTATTATAAGTAGTTGAACGATAAATTCTACGCAGGATAATTTGCTGAAATTCGATAGGTGCCTAGTTTACTGGGCTGTAACAAATCGATAACATTTGAAGTTTACAAAATGAAACTTTTGGTCAAACATTGACCGAACAATATCTCAAAGTCAAAACGATAAACAAAGAGGTATCTCATTTATATTGACATAGTCATTCAATTTAAAGGCAGGCTTTGTAATTTTCATAGAATAAAGAAGCACTCTGATTTAATCTCTAATTTCAGTTCAAGGAAATGGATAACGTTCGATAAACCTTCATGATTAGAGTTAACCATAAAAAAATCCCCCAGGGGATGGGGGAAAAAAGAAGCTCTTGAAATATTTGATCTAGTTAGCTGCTCGTTCCGCTCTGCGGAAAATAGCAAACATAAGAATCGCGCCTATGATTGCGGGCGGCAATGAACCACCGCCGCCGCCGCTGCTTGTTGCGCTCTCTGTGTCTCCGCCACCGGTCTGAACTTCTTCGCCAACAACGACATTAATACTCGCCGAGGCTTTGCGATTATGTTGATCAACAACGGTTAATGTAAACTGATAACTCCCCTCCGGCACATTAGCCACACTTGCCGAAAGTCGATCTGCATTGTTAATTGTAATTGCAGGCCCTGAATTTTTCGTCCATCGATAGTTGACTATCTGATTGCCATTATCGGTTACACTACCCGATAACATAATAGTATCTCCTTCGGTCAAGTCTCCAATTGGTGCGATAGTCACAATCGGAGTGCTATTTAGTAGGCTCACTCCTCCAGGATCCACAATTACACCGTTTGCTGCGGAATCGGCATCATTAACTCCGCCATCTTCTATCAGCATCAGTACACACCAGTGGCCCTCGTTGAGTCCAGTGGTATAGGATGCATCACCTATCGCGGGGCAAATTCCTTCATTCCCTGGTGCGCTGAATAAAGCATTATTATTATCTATCTCAAAATATGTCCATCCATTATCCGGGTGAAGTTTTCTATAGACAGCCCCCTTTGGAATACTACTTAGTTGCGGAATAATGATATAGGCTGAGTCACCGGGTTGATTCAATCCGCTAAGAATGAAATTAACCAAACTTAAATTGGTAAACCCATCGTCACTTCCATGATCATTGTAGGGTGTCACATTAGCGATATCCTGTTCATTGATAGATGCGCCGCCATGATTGCTGTTTAACGCTATTTCACCTAGCGCAACCGACAATCCGGACTCAGTTTCAACCCAGAAGGTTCCATCTATGTTGCTGGTATTAGCAAGTAACTGAATCGCGTAACTATCTTCGGTCGAATCCAGATAATTAGCGACTCCGTCCCCATCGTCGTCCTGATAACCATCAGCCGAATCCAAAATACCGTCGCCATCGGAATCCTCTGTAGACGAAAGTGCCGGTGCGGTATTAATGACTTTCAAGAGTTTGAGCGCGAACCCCTTTTCCTCTGGAGCCCCATTGTCAGTAACCTCAACGGCTACCTGATAAACCTTTTGGGTCAAGTTAGCAGGGTTAATCGTAAAACTATCAACTGAATTATCCAGATCGGTCAAAGTACTATCTGTCTGGCTCCAGCTAAATGTGTGACTGTCTGCATTATTTGGATCACTCACTTGAGCACTGATTACCACCTCACCGCCATCTCTGGTAATCGTTGTTACAACTTCTCCATTCTGCCTTGCAGTTAATATAGCCTTAGGCGCAAGATTTCTTTCACTAATAATAATTTGGTGAGTGGAATTTGGCCCCCTTATCGCGTTAACAGCAGCCCCCAATTCCACTATTATCGATTCATCACTTTCTCCGCTACCATCATTAATAACATCAATAAAAAGATAACCTGATTTTCCTTCGTTTATCACAATTTCCTTAGGCGGATTCTGGAAGTCTGAGGTATTTGCAGTTCCGCTGTAGTTTACCGGAATTGTTACCGGATAAGCAGGAGCCTCCCCGGAAAGAAATACTTCAACTATCGCCCGACTACCTTCAGCAACGCTCTGCATGTGAGCAACTGAAATGATTGGGCGTATGTTAATTCGCTGCGACCGGATCGCTCGATTACCTGCAGAGTCAAGCGCGCTCCAATAGATCAAATGACTGCCTGCTGGGAGATAATCTGGTGAATCTAAAGTCACACTTACACTTCCGTCTACAGCATCAAAAGCACTCACACCATTTCGGGGAACTGCGGTAAATCGTCCCGTCGCATCAATAGTCACTTCATCGGAAAGGCTGATTGCAGGTGCTTCGGTATCACTCGCATCAAGGTATTCGTCAAGATTGGACTGACCATCGCCATTGCGATCACCGCTGGCGTCACTGCCATCGTTTGGATCAAGAGCATGGTCAACTTCCCAGCCATCAGGCATTCCATCAGCATCGCTATCTGAATTGAATGGATCACTGTTGGCATTATATTCTTCCAAATTAGTCAGGCCATCAGCGTCAGCATCTTCACTGGCATCAAAAGCATCTTGTGGATCCAGATTATTAGCGATTTCCCAAACATCAGGAATACCGTCACCGTCACTATCTGCAACTTCGCTCAATGCTGATGTAACAAAAGTCACTTGTTGACTTTCCACAGCTTGCCCTAACACATTGTAAGCTGTTACATAAGCGGTATAGTAGGTCGCTGAATTCAATCCTGTTAATCGAACTAAATGATTTTCACTTGCTTCGGTATTCGCTTCTTTCAATTGAAGTGAAGAAGGATCATGTCCAAAAGAAACTTGAGCAAAGGCGTAATCAGAAGTGGCAAAACTTATACTCGCAGCATCAGAAGAAATTTCACTAATTACGGGCTGTGAAGCAAAAACAGGCGCGCCAATATCACCACCGACTCCTGAATTAAAGCTGGTAAGTGAGCTCGTGTAAGACTCTCCCTGCAAATTAATCAGACGATAGGTCATTTCATAGTCAGTACTTGATATAAGCCCGGGAATAACTAACCAATGCTCTCTTTTAATACCCATGCTTCCGGCGATTTGCCATTGGCTACCGCCAACAGGTCGATAACTAACTTCTATCGCAGAAAGCTCGTCACTAGAAACTTCAACCACGGCCAAACTTCCTGCCCCGGTAACTTGAACAGCGTTAACTGGAGTAGGTACAGCCTGTGAAATAATCGCTCCGTGACTCACTTTCATTTGCGCTGTCGCCAGTGGCGTTTGAATTCCACCTTCAATCTCTTGACTAACAGTAAAGCCATGGTGATCGGTTGAATAAACTGAGCAAGCATAACTAGTACCAGCAGTTAGATCAGTCAATGTTAACAAATGAGACTTAGTCCTTTTAGCATGACTCGCTTCCAAAGTTTCGCTTCCACTACGACAAACAAGACGACCATCAGCATTAACATCGGTAGCCCAACTAGCGGTTAAACTATTTGAGGTTAACTCTTCAACAGCAACATTGGTCATGAAGTGAGGTTCACCTTGGTGACCTATATTTTTCGTTTTAAAAGTTAAAATGTCGCTTTGCATTTGATTGCCTGCAGCATCCTGACTTTGAATTTGAACAAAGTACTCGGTCTCTGGTTGTAGTCCGGTAATTGCGATATTGTGTGGCAGTCGTAGACCATTTCTAGACTCGCTGCTGTCTAGAGCATCGATACTCGTTCCATAAACCAAACTAGTGGTCGCTGGTTCACAGGTTCTCCATCGAATCACAACATTTTGATGGGTAATGTTTTGTATCATTGGTTTACCCACTAAGCAAGGCGGCTCAGTGTCTGGAGACGCCAGCGTTGTGAAAGTTATTGGTGCACTTAAAGTGGGTCCATTTCCTGAAGCATCAGTTGAAGACGCGGTTAGTGTATAGGTGGTTTCTGGCGTCAAGTCAGTTAGAGACAATGAATGTTCTTTTACAAAGTTTTCATCGGTTACAACATGATAATAGGTTCCATCATTGTAAGAAGCGCCACTATTTGCAGGCTCGTCTGTTGTCCAGATCACTGTTGCCTCTGTATCGGAAATATTGATTACCATTGGCTCTAGTAGAATCACTGGCGCTTCAAGATCAGGCGTTGGCAAGGTTGTAACTGTTTGCACACCACTAGTCGTTGGACCATTGCCAGCGTCATCCCATATATCAACAGTAAATTCGTAGCTAGTATTGCCATTTAGGCCGCTTACCGGAATAGAGTGACATACAGCTAACTCGTCAAAGCTAATAGTATTTCCATCAACAGATAGTGTTCCCGTTACGGGTTCATCAGCACAGAAATTAATATTTAATCCTTGGTCATTGATTTGATCAGTTAAAGGACCTTCAACAAATATCGGCGCAATACGATCCGGGGTTGCTAAGGTCGTAAAACTTGTCTGCCCGGTTTCCGAAGCCCGGTTCTCTTTGTCTACAGAGTGAACGTCTGCCGAATAAAGAGTTTCAGGATCAAGGTTGTCCATTACCAGGCTATGCAGAGTCGTTAAAGTCGCAGATTGATATCGCGAACCATTAGATAAATCACAAACACTTGTTCCAGGTTTGTCAGTTTGCCATTCAATCATTGCACTAGTATCAGTGATTTTTCTAATCCAGGGACCAGAAACTATTTTGGGTGCGTTCGCATCAAAATGCATTAAGAAAATATGCTCAGTGACATCCCGATCAATTTCGTGAGTGACGTTAGTATTTGCAAATCCTGAAAGCGCCGGCGGATTGACAGAAACGTCTGTTGGTTGACGGTGGAATATTGGAAATTCAAATTGGCCATCAGCAGCTGAAATTGCATTTGAATTGGCACCATCACCGGAATTTTCTAAATAATAGCTCACACCATCTTTTGCATAAGCGTGCTCAACACGTAGCTTAACTCCAGGAACGGCGACGCCATTTGCATCTAAAGCCTTGCCACTAATGAGAGACATAGGAAGCAGAATATTAATTTGAGTATCAGCGGTAATGCTGACCTCATGAGGGTTGTAGTAAACCGCTGCAAAATCAGGCACAGAATAATCAGGAATTAAAGTACCAGCGCCTTGCTGAGTCTCTGACTGTAAATAAGGACGTAATTTATAGTCTCCAGCAGAAACTTTAAATTCAAAATATCCTGTCGCGTCGGTTACTTGAGGTAAATCGACAACTTGATTATTCAACTTGTCATGAGCAGTGATCAAAGTGTTATCAATTGCTAACCCCTGTGCATCTCTTAAATAACCTGAGAGAGTCAAGGCTTCGGCAATAACAAAAGTCTGCACTGTATCGGCACTTATTGAAAAGTCCGACACTTTAGTTGCTGCCAATGTACGATTTGCAAATGGCGGCTCTAGAATTAGGTCAAAAGTTTGATCGGTAAACAATGCCACTGTGAAATTTCCACTGACATCACTTTTTGCGTTGGTATAGCTAGAACGGCCGTGACTTTCCAGGAAGAACTCTGTCCAATCGGGCGCTAAACCTTGACGCTCTATGTGGCTTATTTTCAGGCTAACACCAGATACAGGATTTCCTAATGCATCTTCAGTAGTTCCGGTCAGAAGTGCTAAAGGCAAATTAATATTTTGATTGGTCGCTCCAGCAACAACAATGTTTTCCTCGGCAAAGCGGACAGTCGCAAAATCAGGCAATGGATAAGTGGGCACGCTTCCACCTTTCTCACTGGCACCGTAGGGATTTAAATGTGGCTGTACTTTGTAAGTTCCGGTTTCAACCTGGAACTGATAGAAACCATTGTTATCGGTGTAAATCGCGTGACCGACTTGAGCGCCTCCATCCTGTTTATGCAGAGTAAGTTTTGTATTATCAATTGCAACGCCATTGCTATCTCTCAAATATCCAGATAAGGCTACGCCATTAACTAGCGTAAATGTATCGTTTGTATCCGCAGAAATGTGGTAGGCGTTAATGCTAGTCGCAGCCAAATCTGAACGGCTCGAAGGAGGCACTAGTGAAATATCGATGGCTTGATTAGTAAACAAGGCCATTTGGAAATTACCACTTGCATCAGTGACTGCATTACTACCGGTGCTCTCGCCAAAGGACTGTAAATAATAATTGGTAAAACCTTGTTGTGATTGATGATCTATCTTAACTTCTACTCCAGCGACAGGGTTCGCTCCACCGTCAACCACCTGACCGGTTAGCAGTGCAAAAGGTAAGACAATATCAACTTGAGTCGACTCGCTGACCTCTACATTTTGTGGCGCATAAACGACAGCAGAAAAATCAGGAATTTGATAGCTTGACATTTGTTGTGAACCATTACCAAAAGGATCAAGCATCACTCTAAATTGATAATAATCAGGAGCCACATCGAATGAAAACTCTCCCTGATTATTTGTGATAACTGGATCGCCAACCTGATTGGAGTTCGTTTGTAAATGCAAACTAACAATTGCGTTGTCGATTACCCTACCCTGGCTATCTTTGACTGTTCCGGTCACTTTAATTGCATCACCGATTAAGGTAATCCAATGAACAAAGTCGCTATCTTTAACTTGAAGTAATTCCAATGGCGTTGCACTGAATCCACTATCTGTTGGTGGTGTAGCACCAATATAATAGTCTCCTGGTTCAACGAATTTAAATTGATAACTACCATCCAGTGCAGTGATTTCACTCGAAATCAATTGACGTTGTTGATTGTAAAGGCTAACGATTGCACCAAGGATTGGAGTACCCTCTCCGGTAACAATACCTTTTAAGTTAGGACCAAAATCAGTCGGAGGAATTTCATCGCTGTTGTTGTCATCACACACATCTCCCATTCCATCGCTATCAGTATCGAGCTGATCGGAGTTTGGCGTATAAGGACAATTATCAAGCCAATTTAAAATGCCATCGTAATCGAAATCTTGATTAGGATGCAGCGTTGTAAATTGAACAACTTCACTTGCGACCATGTTTCCATAACGGTCTGTTGCTTCAACCTGTAAAAAATAAATTTGACCCGCTAGAAGATTACTTAATATAACCTGGTGCTCTGTGACTAATCGACTGTCAACTCGTTTTTGATCCAAATTGGTAATCGATACACCAAAGAACAATTCTCCACTTGTTGCAATATTCGTTTCCCAGGAAACAATTGCAGTTGTCTCGGTAATATCACTGACAATGGGTTGCAATGTAAATTCAGGCGCAGGCATACCCTCTCCTGAATCAAATTCGCCTAATCCACATATACCCACATTACCAGCAGTATCAATTAAGGTAGCTTGTTGTTCGTAGATAGTTTGAGGCGTAAGGCCAGTTAATAACACTAGGCCATCGCGAGCAAACTTAAAGTCCGTCGATTGCTGCCAGTTAGCTTCACCTTTCACTCGATAATTAACGCTAACACTGGCAACCTCATTTGCAGCCCACATCATTTCTGCTGTTTCCCCGAACCCTGTCACTACTGGATCACCGCTACATTCAGGCGCATCAAGATCTGGACCATCATCGGTAGTTACAAAGAAAGTTTCGCTCGCTGTCAAACCACTGAGTGTTCTTGAAGTAACAGTACATTCATAATTGGTGAGAGCCTTCAGGCCTGCGATTGTTAAACCATGATTTATCAATAAATTTTCATCACCATTTTCAAAAGACTCTAACCCTGTGGAGCAGACCACATGACTGTCGCTAACTAAATTAGTATCCCAGAAAATTGTCATAGCGCTATCGGAAATTCCAAATGCTTCTGGTCCATTAACTATTTCCAAAATTTGTCCACTGTCGAGTGTGGTAAAGGATATTTCTTCGCTGGTGACACTAAGGCCTGACAATGTTGCTGAGGTTACACGCAAGTAATAAGTGGTATTGGATTTTAACTGAGTAAGTGGCAATTGATGGTTAGTTCTCAATCCGCTTATTGAATAGAACTTAGTGAGATTGCCAGAAGATTCTCCAAGCATCAAAGTTGTTGATGCATATCCACTGGTTTGCCATAGCACGACAGCACTCGAGTCAGTTATATCATCAACAAACGGACCAGTGATTATCCATAGTCCACCTCCGCTTCCAATTCCGAGCGTAGTGAAAGTCACATCTTCTGAGATAGTTGGACCATTGCCAGCGACATCAGAAGAAAATACATTCAAAGTGTAGGTCGTTGAAGGCGTTAAATTTGTCAATACCATTTGATGCTTGTCAACCAGCTTAGTATCTTCCATTTCAAATTGATTTACACCGTCGGTATAGTTAACTCCGCTAGTTGCTTTTTCATTGGTAGTCCAGATAACAATTGCGCTGTTGTGAGTTATTTCAATAACAAACGGACCACTAATGATTTCCGGGGCAGTTAAGTCTAGATCTGACAAGGTGGTTACAGTTTGAGGATCACTCGATACAGGACCATTGCCGGCTAAATCAGAGATGCTACAGATTAGTTCGTAACTTGTGCCAGGCGTTAGTCCCGTTAAAGTTTTTTGATGACACTTGGACTCACCTTCCAAATTAATGATATTGCCGTCAAGAGAGAGCTGCGCTGTCACTGGTTCATCGGCACAAAATCGAACAGTAAATTGATTATGGGTAATACCTAAAATTTGTGGCTTCAAAACAAAACCAGGGGGAACAATATCTGCATCCAACAAAGTCGTGAAGTTTGCAGAAACTGGATCATTACTTGTACCGTATTCATCTGTCGAAACCACCCAGGCAGTATAGTTTGTGGCCGGAGTTAACCCCGTCAATAAAATACTATGTTCTCTCACCAGCTTATTGCTAGAAAAAGTTGCGCCTCCGTCAATTGAAACAACACTGTTAGCTGTCCTATCAGTTTCCCACTCTACAACTGCAGTGGTATCAGTAATATTGGTTACTGTTGGGCCGCGAATGATTGATACCGGTTCCGGTAAGTCTTGAGTAGTGAAACTTATAATTGAGCTATTGGTCGAGACGCCCTCAGTGTTGTAGGCAATCACTCGAACAAAGTAAGTCGTTGCTGGATCAAGTTGAACGAGTTCAGATTGATGAATAGTTTTCCATCGTCCAACCGATTGTGTCAGTTCAAGGGAGTCACTCGCTTCACCAATTAAAATTTCAGCGATGGATATTTCATTTGTTTCCCATTTTAGTGTAGCTGAAAACTGACTGACATTTTCCACATAAGGCTCGACAGAAAAAACCGGGGCTGGTGGAGATTGATCGCCAGAGTTAAAAGTTGTCAAATTACAATATGCATCATTTCCGTCAGGATCAGTTAGACCAAGTTGATATTCATATTCAGTGTTGCCGGTTAATCCAGTCAAGATAAATACGCCACTTTGCTCAGCATCATCGGCGACTAATTTTGTCCAGTGCAATATATCGACGTCTCTATAAATCAATACGGCATTGGCTATCTCGTCAGTTTGCCAATGAAACTCTGCCATGCTTCCATAACTATTAATTATGGGCGAAGTGCTGCAGCTAGGAGGCGTCACATCTCCAAGCTCCAAAGTTGTCACCGCAAATACATCGATAACTATTTTTCCGTCAATAGATTCCGAGTAAACCGTACATTGATATTGAGTATTCGAAGTTAATCCGGATAAACTCAAGCGGTGAGAAAGAACGCTTTCAACTTTGTTGGCTTCATTCGAACCTTGTAAAGACTCGCACACAATACGACTATCTGAAGCAAGTTTTGTAGTCCAGTTGACAGTGACACTATGAGCGCTAATACGTTCAACCGTAAGAGTAGTGATTTCATTTTCAACAGGTACCGATGAATCCTTATGAGTTCTAAAAGAATAAACGTTACTTTCAACTTGATTGCCACTCAAATCGCTCGAGACCACCTGATAAAAATATTCAGTAGAGGGCGTTAAACCTGATAGCAGCACGTGATGTTTCGAAGAAAATGCAGCATTGGTTGCCACTCTATTAAGAGTGTCAGCAGAGGTACCCAATCGTACAGAAGCGGAAGCAGTTTCATCCGTATGCCATTGAATGATTGCGCTTGTTTTTGTGATATTTCGAGCGACCGGTCTGCCGAAAATAATTGGAGGCTGAATATCTGCTACAGCCAGCGTTTCGAAATTTTCTATCGAAGAATAAGCTGGTCCATTACCCACTCCATCCCTGGAGGACACCTGCAAACTATAACTGGTACTAGCGTTCAATCCACTTAGAATAACTTGGTGCTCCAACTTAAGTGAAGCGTCTACAAAAACTTGATAGTGAGTATCATCATTCAAAGTTAAATCGCTTGTCGATGGCTCATCAGTTTTCCAGCGTACTGTCGCGCCCTGATCACTAATATCCGTTACAATTGGGCCTAAAATAATTCGCGGAGCTTGAGTGTCTGCTGATGACAAAGTTGTAACTGCTTTTTCAACACTATTAATTGGTCCGTTGCCGGCACTATCAGTAATTGAAACTTTAGCAACGTACGGAAGATTACTTTCGAGAGAATCAACCGTTAATTCATGGCAAACCTGAGGCAGCGCAAAAGAATAATTGCTTGCATCAAAAGACACCACAGCAGTGACAGGCTCATTTGAACAAAATGACAACCTAACGCTCGTTTCAGTAATATCGCTAAAAGATAGAGGTTGGGCGAAAACAGGGAGGCTTGTGTCTGGCTGAGAGTTAGTCGTAAAGCTTATGTTTGCTGAAAGACCAGAGTTTCCGCTCGCGTCAAGCGAAGTAACACTTCCAGTATAAGCGGTACTGGCATTTAGGCCGACTGCTACGACTCGATGCAGTTTACTCGATTTGGGACTATTGAAAGTACCGACGCCATCGATGTTAACCTGACCAGTAGTAGGTTCGTTCGTTTGCCATTCGACAACAGAGGTCACATCAGTCAGATTAGTAATCCATGGGCCAGCTATGATCTGGGGTGGTATTTGATCACCCCAATTTAACTGAACATTGAGATTTTGCCCGCTATCTACTGAATAATCTATCGCCTGAGCGGATTCAAATCCACTCTCTACGGTGGGGGTAAAGGTTATATCGTATAGACAGTCAGCGGCATCAGCATAATGAGCCGAAGCGATACAGTCTGTGGTTGAAAATAGTAGAAGAGAGAAGCTACCATCTTGTTCGGTAGTACTGCTCCCATTTTGATGAACAACACTTCTTAAACTTTTTTTAGCTCTCGCGCCTTCCTCTGGACCGTTCCATTGCTTACTGGTATTGATATCAACATTTGCAATACCGATACCGTTTTCGTCAACGACTTTGCCTTGAAGTAGTACAAAGTCGTAAATCAAATCTTTGACGGTGTCACCAACAACAGTAAAGTCTGCAGTGTTCCGAGAAGCAGTGTAAGGCTCGCCAGTTATATTAGTATCTGTACCATAAAAATAACTAGTGAGAAGATAGTCACCATCAGTTATAGTCCAACTGTAAGCGCCGTCTGCACCTACGACCTGGAGTCCTCCAACCTGAACCAAACTCGTTCCCTGGTAAACAAACAGGCTGACACTTGCACCTTCAATTGGCCTGCCAGTCTGATCGAGCACTCGCCCGCTAAGAGCTGCTGCACTCACGCTCAAGTGAAACAGCGGTATTACAAGGAAGATAAAAAACAGGGAAACAGCTTTAAAGAGTTTTTGTGCAAAACTGATCTGCATCTTTATATCCTATTATTTTGTATCGTTATTAACCGATTTTTGATGACCAAGATTGTCAAAAGCGAACGTTATAATTTTGATATCGGCAAAATGAAGAAGACTTGTCAAAACGAACAGCGTCGTTTCGGCAACCCCGCTGTCATAGGTCGTTCCCCCTTAGACCGGTAGCTTTGCGAACCCGAACTTTCGTAACGGGCAGCCCTTTTATTAAAAGGCACTTTTCCAGTCAGCTTCGCAATCATCTACTGAAAGGAAAAATCGTGTACCGAGAAATCAATCTCAATAAGTTATTTTATCGGGTACTTATAGGAAAAACTTTAGCTCAAGATTTCATATTTATGGCTTTTATTACACGAGGAGAAAAGGGGAGAAGCAACAGAAATGACTTTTCCTTGACGTTGTTCCCTTGAAGGTACTTTAACTTGTTGAAATAACTCTGTTTACAATAAATGTGCTGACTGGTAGTCGAAGAACCAAAACAAACTCCCAAACTGTATACACTTAATTCTTGAAGTGCTTAACAAAGGCATCGGCCCATAACTGGTAGCCTTTTTCACCCGGGTGAAAACCATCACTGGCAAAATGCTCGAAATTGGCTTCCAGATTCGGTTTGATAAGAAAGAGCTTTTCGTCTTGAGAAACAATACGTTCCAGTACCTTATTAAAGTTTTGTGCTCGAACACCTAGGTACCATGATAATGGCCAGGTTAAAGCCGGAAATCGCTCAAGCGGCGGGATTAGCGTTAACCCTATGCGCGTAGGAGAGAATTTCCTGTTAAGTTCGTTAACGAGCGCCGCCTGAAATCTCGCCCAACGCTTTTGACTGCACCAGCCAATGACATCATTTACACCGAGCGAAACCAGGATACAGCTATTTTTTTCTTTTTCGCCTTGTAGTCTGTAAAACACTTCTTCATCAGCAAGCAGTGTCGACTCCTGCTTCAAATACTGGATCGTTTTCTTAGTTGTTAAACCGGAAGACGCCAGTAGTGCCCAGCCAATTGTTTGCGGCTCAAACGCCGCGCTGATTGCCCCGGGAAGAGCGCTAGAAAGAACCTTTACGCCAACACCTGCCGCTGCAGAATCTCCGACAATAATTATTCGCACACTGCTACCTTCGCCGTCAGGATTAAATATTCTGGTACCTTCAGGTTCAGGTAATCTCGGGGTACGTATTCGAACATAAACTGCCTGAATTAGCATCCAGGGAGATAGAATTAGAAAATAGAGGGATCGTAACCAATACATTAGTCATCACATTCGAAAATAAAAAGTTCTCTCACTTCTTCTAGCGAACTGGCATCCATTATTTGCCGCATTTTAGCCTGATTAATATTTTGATTAACGCCACAAACTCTTAACGATATTTCTTTGCCGGATAGTTTAATTAGTTGTAGCAGATGTTCAATTAACATTAGCAGACTTTCTCCGTTTAACTTTTCATGCTGAACTCCTTCAAAAGGAGCTTTAACGGAGACAATAGTCATTTGACACCCGCTTCTAAATGCCTCATCGCTACCAAGTAATTTTTGTAGCTGATTTAAGCAGAAGGTTTCCATTGTCATTAAGCGAGATTTTTTCTCAACCAACGCGACGATTCCGAGCGCATTTTTACCCCAGCGAAAGACTTCAAGATTATTGTCATTTCCAATAAATTTGCTTTGAAATTGACTAAAAATTCGTGAAAGCTCCCGACTTTGTTCTTCAGTCTCTGCATAACTCGACTCAAGCTCGATAATAGATATCTGAAGACTCCAGGATAGAAGTCTTTCACCTTGTGCCATCAAGTCAAGCGTAGTAAGACTATGACTAACTAAAGCACTCATCATTAACTGATTAGGTAAGCCTGATTCTGAATCAAAGCTAACCTTGTGTTTCATTTGCTCAATCTGAGAAAGCAGAAAGCGATTGTTTTTTTCATGTAAAGCCGTCTTATTCGCAACTTTCTCTGTAACCATATCCTGGAAGACTTCCTGATTAGCCAGTCTCTTTGCCTGCGTGCGAATAATAAGTAGAAGCACCACACAAAACCCTAACGCATACAAAGAAAACGCCCACCATGAAAACCAGGGCGCAGGAAGAACATTCACTCTGAGATTGATAGATTCTTCACTCCAGACACCATCATTGTTACTCCCCTTAACCTTTAGCACATAGCTACCACTGGGTAAATTAGTGAATGTCGCGCGGTTAAAGTTTTGAGTATCAATCCAGTCGTCATAAAGTCCTTCCAATTTGTACTTATATTGATTCTTTTCCGGCTGAGCGAAATCTAACGCGGCAAATTCAAATGAAATCAGATAATCTTTATGCGTGAATGTAACTTCGGTCAAATCATTCAGTGGCTTATCAAAATACAGTACTTTGTTTTCGCTACTCACTCTGGTTAAAGCGATAGATGGAGCGTGCGGATTTTTCTTAATACTCTGCGGGAAGAAAGCACTTACTCCATTAGTACCACCAAAATAGAGCATTCCGTTGGAAGCTCTTAAAGCCGCACCCTGATTAAGTTCATTGTGATGAATTTCTTCGGCAAGGTTGAAATGTTCAATCCGATCGGTTTCTGTGTCTAGACGATTTAATCCTCTGGTAGTACTAATCCACAGAGCACCTGAATCATCTTCAACCACGCCGTATACTGTACTGCTATTTAATCCATTTTGAACGCCATAGTGTTTGAACTCGTCTACACCTCTTCGCCTATTTTCCGGCTCCCATCTATTCAATCCATTACCCAGAGTACCTATCCAGAAGCGCCCCTTAGAGTCTTCAAAAATGGTTAGCACGTTGTTGCCCGATAATGAGTTACGTCGTGTATCATCATGTAGAAAATGCGTGAACTCATTTGATGATTTATCAAACCTTGAAATACCACTTCCATCACTCGCTACCCATAAATAGCCGTCACTATCTTCCATTACAAAAAATAATTTCTCATTAATATGAGGACTGTTATTTTGCGAGCGTTTGAAATACTTAAACCGCTTCGATTTCGGATCAAACTGGTTTAGGCCAAATCCAAAAGTCGTCACCCAGATCATTCCTTCACGATCTTGCATTAGGCTTGTAATAGCGTCGCCCGAAATACTCGAATTATCCGTATCATTGTGCTTGTAATGAGCCATTTTACGAAATCTGGAATCAAGAACTTCAATACCATTAGAAATTGATCCTACCCAGATATTTTTTTCCCGATCAACCAACAAAGACATTATTCTTCTGGAACTAAGAAGATTTTCTGTGCGTTGCTCCAATGGGGTCACCTGGCCACTGGATGGTTGTAAAATATTTAACCCTCCTCCAAAAGTACCTATCAGTATATTGCCGGCAGGATCTTCTTCAAATGCGTAAACTGTATTGTTATTCAGGCTGTTCGCACGCTCGATAATTTTTCTATAGTGCTGAAATGCCGCCGTATGCGGGTTCCATTGATTAAGACCAGATAAGGTTCCAAACCACAGAATCCCACCTTGATCTTCAAATATCGAAAGTACTCGATTATGACTTAACCCTGAACGTTGAGAGGAGCGATGATTAATGCGCCAGAAATTTTTTTCTTCGCGATTATAAATATTGATTCCGCCATCGGTACCGATCCAGAGGCGTTGACTGGAATCTTCAAATACCTGATAGACTCGGTTATGGCTCAAACTGTTTGGATCACTTGCCTTGTTTTTAAATGAAGTAAATCCTTTGGAAATTTCATTAAAAACATTAAGACCTCCGCCACGTGTTCCAATCCAGATCTTCCCTTTACTATCCTCAGTTATTGACCGTATTTGATTGTGAGAAATAGCATCATCAACCTTGTCATCACTAACAAATTGTCGAATCAAATCTCGATCAATAAGATAGACTCCATTTCGATCGGTACCAACCCAGAGCCTTTCTCTGGAATCTCTATAAACAGCCTTAACACTCGCATTTTTTAACTCTGGAATTTGCTCATATTGTTTGAATGTCACTTTGCGATCTACACCCTCAGAGTAAAACAGGCCTCCTCCTTCGGTGCCAATCCAGATACGACCATTCAACTCGACATAGATCTTATTTATTCTGGTGATTGTTTTACCTTCGGGTGTGTTTAATGAAAACATTTCAAACTTTTCGTTGGCACGAATAAAGCGGTTTAGACCTCCGCTTGTTGCAATCCACAAATTCTTACTCGCGTCTTCCTTAATATCGCGGATCAGATCATGAGACAAGCTGCTTTTATCGTTAGCATCATGCCGATAGGTCTTAATTTGAGTACCATCATAGCGATTTAAACCTTCCTGTGTCCCTATCCATAAAAAACCGGTGGAATCCTGCCAGATAGTTTCAACCGATTTTTGAGACAGTCCATGCTCTGTCGATATATGCTGAAAATTTGTATTTTCAAAGTCCAGAGCAACTAATGCAGTCGGGAACAAACAAAGTGACAGGAAAAAATTTTTAAGAGTTATTTTTATTTTCATTTGATAGATCTACTTCAGAAAAGCAAAAAAGCCGTGAAAACACGGCTTTATCTTTGCAGATTTATTGAGTAAATTCTACTCTTGGTCAACCCATACGTTAATATCTACATGAGTATCAGTCCAAGGGCTAGTATCGGTCCAGGGGCTGGTATCGGTCCAGGGGCTAGTATCGGTCCAGGGGCTGGTATCGGTCCAGGGGCTGGTGTCGTACCAGGGGCTGGTGTCGTACCAAGGGCTGGTGTCGTTCCACATGCTGATATCATACCAGGGACTAGTATCATACCAGGGGCTGGTGTCATACCATGTAACGCCCTTTGCAGAATAGTCTCCGCTCCAGGTTAGTTGTTCGTGATTTCGTATATAGTACTCACCAGCATTGGTAATCATAGTGGTGCCAGCATAATGCTCAGAGCCGTCAAGGTCTTTGCCAATATCCAACCCGACATTAGCACACCCAGTTGCAGTGCTATTAATTGCTGCAACCGCGTCAACCTGTCCTGCGCCTTGCTGAAATGGTGTGTATGCCCAGGAACCATCTTCATTGCGCGCTGGCTTTGCTGCAGCCATTAAACGGCACTTAACGTCGTCAGGAGTCAAACCGGGATTAACGCTCAGCATTAGCGCTGCAACGCCACTGACAACTGCAGCCGCTTGCGAAGTACCAGACATGGTAAAGTATTTACCGCCATCATGAAATTCAGGATGCTCGGTCGCCAATTGCATTTTAGACTCCATCAGTCCCATCAGGTGACCTCCGGGCGCGACTACATCGGGCTTTACAAATCTCTCATAGGTTGGACCGCTGGATGAAAAAGTTGCTAATCTGTCATCGCTATAATCGCTGGGAGTATAGTTGTCAGTAACAGCACCAACAGTAATTACGTATGGAACATTTCCGGGAACACCTATATTTCCTGCAGTAGCACCACTGTTACCGGCTGAGGTTACGACAACTATTCCCGCCTGCCAGGCTTTCATAACAGCTTGATTGATAGGATCGTCCCAATAGTAAGATCTTACCGGCGCACTGAATGAAAGGTTCATAATGCGGATGTTGTATCTTTCTCGAAAATAGATAGACCACTCAATGCCTCTAATTACGTCTGCATAACTACTTTTTCCATAAGCATCAAAAGCCTTGACACTTATCAAGCGAGCATTTGGTGCAATTCCATAAAAACCACCATCCAAATCACGCTCACTATTGAGTGCGACACTTGCGACATGCGTACCATGACCACTCTCTTCATCATCATTGTTGGAGACAGTGTTATTGATCGCATTATAAGTTCCATAAACTCGATGCCGACCATATGCATCCTGACGAATTCCACTCATGCTCTTCACACCACTATCCAGAACCACCATAGTGACGCCATCCCCAAAAATTCGAGCATCATGAAGTTCACTCGCCCGAGTCATGCGACTGGCCGAAGCAGGTGTATAAGAAATGCGCTGACCAACAGCCCAGCCAGTGCTTTCAAGAGTACTGTTAGGCGATACTTTTAAAGATTGTGATTCAAGCTGTGCTACTTGCTGCGCAGTAAGATTGGCTGCGACCCCATTGATTAGTTTTAAATCATGCGTTAGCTGAGCGCCCGTCGACTTTACAGCCCGTGCAGCGCCTTCACCTTGAACAATATAGCTCAAAGCGCTTTTAGCGTTCGTTGCCTGAGAGTTTGACCATTCAACTACCACTGCATAGATAGTTAATGCAGTAACGACTAGAAAACTAATCTTGGCAGCAGAGTGTTTTTTTAACTTCAGTTGAATAAAATTCATCATTCACCTCTGTCATAAGTACAACAGCTAAATATACACTACATTTAATCCCGTCATATCTTATTGATTTTACTAGGTTTTTATCTGTTTTTATTATAATCTCTATCCCTAGCTGAATATTAGTTTAGCGACAAACAACAAAAAATGCACTTCAATTGCTTAATTTGTAAATAATTCACCAAAATATGCAATTTAATCTTCCATTTAATCTTTCAAATTCGAAGATAACATAACCTATATCAATTGGAGATATTTTTATTAATTTGTTTTTCAGTCCTAATATGACGTAAAGATTACCGTTTTTTAGCCAATTTTTAAAGTAAATCTCCCTTGAAATGGCGAATTTTTGAGCTTTATTTGCATGCTTGTCGGATCTCAAACAATTTTTGTCGGATCTCTACTATTTAGTATTTCAATAAAAGTGATAAAAATAGAGCTCTTACTCACAAGGACTGAAAAAGGGAGCATTTCAATGAAAATAACAATAGTCGCAAGCGCAGTAGGGATGGCACTAGCAGGAGTCACTCTCTCTGCAGTGGCAAACGGAAACCAGCCAACGAACTCAAGCAGTGAACTAGCCAATATACATAACCAGTGTATTGTTCGTCTGGACGACTCAGTGAATGCTAACGAAGTATCAGGGCTGGCAAGAGGCATGCTAATGAAGGCAAATCGCTCTGCCAATATGAATGCTTCTCTAAAGCATACCTATAAGCATTCTATAAAAGGTTTTACCATGACCATGCCATGCTCCGCAGCCAGCAAAGCTCTGGAAAATGAACTGTCTGTAAAAAGCCTGACTCCAGATGGTGTTGTTTTTATGAATCCAGGACCTCCTCCTGGAAAAGGAAATGGTGGTGGCGGTAGTACTGCACAGGTGGAACCATGGAGCGTTACTCGTGTTGGTGGACCTGTCGATGGCACAGGTCGCACTGCCTGGGTTATAGATACCGGTATTGATGTTGCCCACGCAGATTTAAATGTTGACGCTTCACGAGGTTTCTCAGCCTTCACCAAAGGCAGAAATGCTGGTGTAAACGACGGCAATGGACATGGAACACACGTAGCCGGCACTATCGGAGCGATAGACAACAATATTGACGTTGTCGGTGTCGCCGCCAATGCCACAGTGGTTCCTGTTAAAGTCCTTGATTCACGTGGCTCGGGTTCAATTTCCGGTGTTATCGCAGGCATTGACCATGTTGCTGCCAATGCGAGCCCGGGCGACTGTGCCAATATGAGTCTTGGTGGCGGCGTTAGCAGCGATCTGGATGATGCAGTCAAGAACGCAGCACAAAGTTCAGGCGCGTATTTTGTTCTGGCAGCCGGTAATGATGGCGATCACGCAAACAATCACTCTCCGGCACGCGCTAACGGGAACAATATTTTTACCATTTCTGCGACTGACTCTAACGACAATCTCGCTTCATGGTCTAACTATGGCAATCCGCCAGTC
The DNA here is from genome assembly GCF_015687155.1 of Aliikangiella sp. G2MR2-5. Lineage (GTDB taxonomy): Bacteria > Pseudomonadota > Gammaproteobacteria > Enterobacterales > Kangiellaceae > Aliikangiella. Next base: position 559,643 of record NZ_JADPQF010000002.1, read on the forward strand.
GACTACGCAGCTCCAGGTGTCAGCATTTTATCCACTAAGAAAGGCGGTGGCACAACGACCATGTCAGGTACGTCAATGGCATCACCAGCAGCTTGTGCTGTTGTTATGATGAGTAATGGGCACCCAGGTTCTTCAGGCAACGCAGGAAACGATCCTGACGGCAACCCAGACCCGATTATTCATCTGTAATGCTTAACAATATTCAGATTCCTGTTATAACAATTAAAAAGTAAGCATGTCACTATTTAAGCCACCTTATACCGGTGGCTTTTTTTATGAAAGGAGTAACAATAGGGAAATTGAAAAGCGTTATTTAGCCGGGCAACAATCAGCTTTACTTGGCTATAATCATTCATGGCCAAAAACGATAATAATATATAAACGAAAGATTCATATGAACCATAACAGTAACAATAACTTTCCTTCGGTCAGGCAATTACTTTCTTCTCACTTACTTGGAGTGATAACGGTTGCTTTCGCTGTTTCGCTGTTTTTGATCTACCTGCTACCTTTGGCAGATAAAGATCAGCTACAAGATTTTAGCCACTATTATGCGGATGCGATATTCTTGCTAATCATATTGTTATCTATCGGCAAAGAGTTTCGCCAATCTAATACTCTGGTCGATCCCATATACTGGCTTTTACTCGGCGCTGCATTTTTCAGCTGGTTTTCAGTTAGTCTACTCAAAGTTACTCTGTGGCCGGAAATTGCAGGGCCTACCCAACAAACCTTGAATGCCATAGCTTACTTTCTCTACTACGCTTTGATGATAGCGGCAATCGAAGTCAAAACTTATACTGAAGCACGACAACTTTTATCGATTCCAAGTTTGGTAATCTGGGCTTCAAGCCTCGCTTTTGTTCTCGGTGCGTTTATTTTTCTTGTTCTAACCCATTCCCGGGGAATTAATCTGAAACAAGGCGAAATAGAATATTCATTTGTATTCTATATGCTAATGGATTGTTATGTTTTTATTCGCTGGATTTTTCTCGCCTGGTATAGCCGCAAATCGCTGTGGATTGGTTATGCTCTATTAGCCTTGTCCTCAATCGGCTGGTTAGCTGCAGATCTTGTTGAAAGCCTGCATTACGCCGAAAGATTGATGCTTGTCAGTGGCAGCTGGATAGATTGGCTCTGGTATCTTCCCTACTTCGCAGCAATTGCCGGATTGAATATTAAAATTAGTGCCTCCACCGAAAAAACCATCGATTCGAGCTCGGCAAGAAGCCATTTTTTAAACAGCCCGGTTCTCTTCGTGATGATTTGTTTTTTGCTAGAAAAACTAATCTCTACAAATCCTGAATGGTTTAGCCCTCTCAACGCTACCCAACTATCAGTATTCAATCTGTGGATTACCGTTATGTTGGTACTTAGCGCGGTACAACTTTATATTTATATTCAATCTGAGAAATACCTTAAAAGTCGACTGAACCAGAATGCTCACGCATTAACGGCACTTAAACAGCGAATGGAACAACAAGCACTATCTCTTAAAGAGCAGGCGGCCTCTAATCAGGCGATACTGGAAACAACACACAATGCGATTTTCACACTGAATCAAAGTGGCAGAATACTTTCCTGTAATCCTGCTGCTTGCCAATTACTTGCTCTTTCTCAGGACGAACTTGTTGGCAATAACTTTATAGAGGTTACTCAAGCTGATGGGGAGCTTAATCGCTTTTTTACGTATCAAAGCTACAGACAGAAGTTGACCCAGTCTGAAGGCGGAATTGAAATCGAAGCCAATATTATTGCCAAAGACGAGATAAAAACCCCGGTTCACGTCACTATGTCACACGATAAAAGAGGGGCCAGCGGCAACCTGGTAGTATCTTTAATTAATATCAGTGAACAAAAACAGGCCGAAGAAGAAGCGTTACAACTAAAGGACCAGTTTACTCAGAATATTTCCCATGAATTCCGAACGCCCTTAACCATTATTAACGGAGTTCTTGATAACTTGCTCAGTCACGAGCAAAGCGATAAAGATAAGTCTCAACTTGAAACAGCAAAACGCAACGTATTGCGGATGATCCGTATGGTGGAACAGCTGCTGGAATTATCAAGAATTGCCAATGATCCTATCCCGCTTTCCACTATAAATGTTTCCAGCCTGCTGGGTTTTGTTTGTCACTCGTTTGAAGAAATAGCTAAAAATCAGCAACTAGAGTTTAGCTACAAACTACCGGAAGAAGCCTGGGTAGAAGGCAATTCGCAGGCAGCAGAGAAAATTCTGTTTAACCTGCTATCCAATGCCTTCAAATATACCAATCGCGGTAGCGTAAAAATCGAGCTCAGCCGACTAGGTGATCATTTTAAGATTAGCGTAACCGATACCGGAGTTGGAATTGAATCTTCCCAGCTTTCGCAAATATTTAATCGTTTTCATCGTGTTAACTCACAGGCCACACAAAATATTCAGGGAGTGGGAATAGGACTCGCGCTAGTCAATGAACTTTGTATGGCTATGCGCTGGCAAATTGAAGTCAACTCAACTCCGGGTAAAGGCACCTGCTTTACGCTGACAATCAAACAGAGCGACAATCGGCAGCTTGCTGATAAAGTGCAGGTCCAGCCGATGATGCTGTCAAAAAGTACACAACAAAGTATGCAGTCGGAGGTTTTTGAAACTAAAACAAAAATTCACCGCAAGCCACTGCAAAAGTCAGAAAACTCAGTGCTGATTGTGGAAGACAATCCCGATATGTTATCCCATATCAATGATATCCTTTCGCCTTACCACCACTGTCTTTTAGCAGATAACGGCGAAGAGGGGGTAAGACTGGCAATGGACTACTTACCGGATATCATTGTATCCGACGTTATGATGCCCGGTATCGACGGCTTTGAATTGCTCAAAACCTTGAAAAAAACCGATATGACCTCGCACATACCGATTATTCTACTAACGGCAAGAAGTGATACCGATAGTAAAATAAAGGGACTGGAAGCCGAAGCCGATGACTATCTGAGTAAACCATTTGACGCAGAAGAGCTTACTCTGCGGGTCAAAAATCAACTACGCTCACGCCAGAAACTTCAGCAAAAACTAAGTATGCAATGGCAACAAAGTGGAGAAGCTTCTGCACCTCCAGTTGAAGACAAATTTGTTATAAAACTGGAAGATGTCTTTGAAAAGAACTTTACCAATACCAACTTTTCAATGGTTGAACTGGCAAGTCAATTAGCAATGAGTGAGCGCCAGTCGCAGCGAAAAATTAAATCCGTACTCGGTATCAGTCCGCTGGAAGCACTTAAGCAATATCGACTGAGAAAGGCCAAAATCCAGCTGGAAACAGGTGAACAGATTGGCGTGGTTGCTCAGTCTTGCGGGTTTACCTCTCAATCATATTTCGGCCGATGCTTTAAGGAAACTTATGGAATGACACCGAAACAGTTTCAGCAGTCATTCAAGTAGAAGTTAACTTCGAATACAAAATCTGACAGCCATCCCTCGCTGGTGGTCGGATTTTGTACCCTGCTTTCCATCAAATTATTTATTATTACACGCACTTTTTTCTATCTTCAGTATCTTTTCGAAAGACTATCGTCGACTCTTATTAAAGTATGTTTTTTTAAAAAACCCCTTTAAAAACATGTAAATATTACACAAAAAAGTACATTTTGACGGATTTTTAGCAATATTTGTCGGATCTCAGCTATCGCAAATTGAGAATTATCCTTAATAATCGGGCAACGCTTAAGGAGGGGCTCAGTAGTAGTAGTATCGTTGTAGAGATCCAAATCCTAATAATAAATTTCAGCGCCTGCTTCTTTAGAGTCAAATTCTAATAATAATCCTTCCCGGCATTAACTCTCAAAACTTATAAAAGAATCAGGAGACTGAACGTGGTATCTAAGTTAACCAAACTATCAGCGGCGACATTAATCGCTCTAGGCGCTTCCGGCGCAGCAATGGCAGATGACGATCGTTATATCATCCAGGTAGATGCAGCTAAAAAGGGTGTTGTAAAAGCACTAGCTAAAAAACTGGGTGCAGAATTCAAAACTGAAGGACAAGGCTTTTTCTCAGCGGAATTCAGTGGAATGGATCTGGCTCAAGTCAAAGGCTTGATGAACAACCCTCACGTCAAGGCGGTTGAAGCAGATGTACGTCGTTACCCTATGGCGCTATACAATGACGATGCGGGTGACGCGACAGTACAGCAATTAACTCCTTATGCAGTCTATCAATCTCAGGCTGATCAGTTAACGCTTCAGCCAGGTATGAAAGTTTGTATCATCGACTCAGGTATCGCTGGTTCTCAAGGTGAAACCGGTGGTAAGAACTACGATTTCGACTGGTCTGTAATCACTGGTGATAACGATTCAGGTACAGGCAACTGGAATGCAGACGGTGGTCCGCACGGAACTCACGTTGCAGGTACTATTGCTGCTGCTGACAACGGATTTGGTGTAGTTGGTATGGCGCCAGGCGTGCCACTGCACATTATCAAGGTATTTAACAACTCTGGATGGGGCTACTCGTCTGACTTGGCTGTTGCTGCACAAAAATGTACTAATGCAGGCGCTAATATCATCAGCATGAGCCTCGGCGGCGGCGGAGCCAACAGCACTGAAGAAAATGCTTTCAATACTTTCACTAATAACGGCGGTCTGGTTGTCGCCGCTGCAGGTAATGACGGAAACAATGTTCGCTCATACCCAGCAGGTTACAAATCTGTAATGATGATTGGTGCAAATGACGCTAACAACAATATCGCAGACTTTTCTCAGTTCCCTTCAAATACAAAATCTTCGGGTCGTGGTAAAAATGCAACCACTGAAACCCACGACGGTTATGGTGTTGAAGTTACTGCCGGTGGTGTAGATACTTTATCAACCTACCCTTCAGGCGGCGCTTCTATGGCTTCAATGACAGCCGGTGGAGCAGGTTTCGCAGCTTCAGCTATGGAAAACAATGGTGAAGCTTCTGGCAGCACTTACTTCATGGGTACAGCCGAAGCGACAGATAATGGCGCAAACGGAAAAATCTGTGTAATTGACCGTGGCAACATTTCCTTCCACGACAAAGTTCAAAACTGTGAAAATTCTGGTGGTCTGGGTGCTATTGTTATTAACAATGAAGCTGGCATGCTTTACGGAACACTTGGCGATACCAACGCGACTACTATTCCAGCCGTTGGTGCAGCATTGGAAGACCGCGCAGCAATCGTTGCAGCTAACTCTGCTACAGTAAAAGTTGGCGCAAGCGATTACGGATACATGAGCGGTACCTCTATGGCGACTCCTGCAGCTTCAGGTATGGCTGCCTTGATCTGGTCAAATCACCCTAACTGTACTGGAACTGACATCCGCGAAGCGATGAAAGCAACAGCAGAAGACCAAGGGACCGCAGGTCGCGACGACTACTTCGGTTACGGTATCGTTAAAGCGAAAGCAGCTTCTGACTACCTGGCAACTCAAGCATGTGGCGGTGGCAACCCTCCAACAGGAAACATTGCACCTGTCGCTTCATTCAACTTCTCTTGTACTGACCTAAGCTGTTCTTTCGATGGAAGTGCGAGTTCAGATAGTGACGGCAATATCGTTTCTTACAGCTGGAGCTTTGGCGCTTCAACCGCAACGGCTAACCATACATTTGCCGCGAGCGGCGACTACACAGTTAGCCTGACTGTTACTGACAACGAAGGTGCGACTCATACCAGCACAAAGACGGTATCTGTAAGCGACGGCAGCGAGCCACCTGCAGCAGACATCACTTTAAGTGGCTCACGTTCAGGAAATGGTCGTAGTATCACATTGAACTGGAACGGTGCAACAGGCGCAAACGTTGATGTTTATGTAAACGGTAGCCTAAACGGTACAACGGCTAACGACGGTAGCGTATCTTACAGTGTGAATAAGCGTAATACCTACACTTTCACTATCTGTGAAGAAGGCTCTACAACCGCTTGCTCCAACACTATTACTCTGTAATAGCGTTATTGAACAACAAAAAAGGGCCTGAATTCAGGCCCTTTTTTTATCAAGCAAACTTTGAAGCTATATATTGGAAAAATCCACTCCCGCAGCTTTAAGCTTTTCGATTTGTCGTTTTGAAAGTCTGATAGCTGAACCTCTGTAGGGCTTGTTAAAAGCATACTCCCACTTTCTATCCTTTCTATTAGACTGTGCAATACGATTATCCTTGTTTACTTCACGACAAAATCGTTTTGAGTGTTCAAACCCAAGCTTTTCAGAATAGGCTTTTAAATACTGTTTATCGTGCTTTGTCTGACTCACTCCTTGTTTGGCACAATATTCATCACTGGTATAAACAACATCTTCACCGGCAACGGCAAGACCACTAAAGACAACCAAAGCAACTGGAATTAGCTTTTTCATTTTCGACCTCCGAACAATCATACTGGAAACTGATTTTAATAAATTGACGTACTGGCAGATTTCGTACAGTTAAAGTATACAAAGCTTGAGGTAAACAGGTGTTGCCGGATGTAATAGCTCTTTTCAAAAGCGGCGAAATGAAACTTTTTGTAACGCCTGTCAATAAATTAAATTTTTATTCAACTTTTAATCAATACAAAATGCACTCTTTTTGTTTACAGAAAAGTCCAGACTCTGAGCGACTGACGCTAAAAAGCAACTAACAGGCTAATAACTAACCCAGGAAAAGTGATGAATTTCGGCATATTCCTAATTCATTGCCTATTCTTATGTTAATAAACATTAAAAATTCAGATTGCAGAAAGCAGGGATATGAACGCCGATAGTCAACTCAGCCACTCTGATGCGCTCAGTACCATCACCGAAAAGCGAAGAGCTCTTGAAAGCTTAATCAAAATTGCTGCAAGTGTAGAGAACCAGCAAAGTGCTCTCAGTGAGCTTGCTTTAGCGGCTAAACCATCTCAGGAATTTCCAGCAAAAGTAGTAAGCTATTTTGCTGCCATCGAGAAGCGATTGAAGGATACTGACTCCACAGGCCTACTCCATAAGTTAGAAACTATTGAAAAGAAAATCGGTAGTTCAGTTAACAAGATTCTGAAACTTGCCAAAATCGATATCAACAAACTACGCGACAGTGAACTGGAAAATATCAATATCGAAAGCTTTGGTCAGTTTATCGACGACTTCAAACGGCGTACCAATACTTCTCTGGCACTAAGATTTATTTTAAAAAAACGAGGCATGGCAATTGCTCCGATCAAATTGCCTATCCAACAGGAGACTGTCAATGAGCAGATAGCCTTTCTTAAGGAAAAGGAAATTCAGTGTGTTAAGCAGGTTAGAAAAGAAATCCAGGCAATTATCAAAGATACCAGTGCCATTCTTCTACAACCCAACCTACCGGAGCCGATGAAAGAGGAGCTAGAACAGGTTAACAAGGCTATGTTGGTAAATCTTGAGCATCTGGATAGAGGAGGCACTGTAAAGTCGCTCCCCAATGTTTTTGAGATTGTTACTTTGGAAACAGAGTCTTATGATTCAGGTGAAGTCAACGAAAGAACGCCTCCAGAAGATAACCGTGAGACTCAGGAAAAAGTAGATGAGCAACCTGAGCCGGAGCAGAAAACAGAAAGCAGAAAAAAGGAAGTAAAAGCGAAAACCGAAGAGCCAGAAAAGGAAATAAAATCCTACTGGTGGATTTTCAAAAAATGGCTAAGCTCCCCGTGGAGCACAAGCTGGCGCAGCCTGAAAGCAAAGTATCGCCCATAAAGAAAAGATTTGGCTAACTTCTCCGAGTTACCAACCAGTAAATAGGCAAACCCGCTAACAATAAGACCACTCCCCACTGCATTGCTTTGACACCGACTCCTGCCACGGCCCACAAACAGTAGCCTAATGCAAAAACCGAGAAAAGCAGCGAAATGTAATTTCTTTTTTCACTCCACTCCATGATTGTCAAACGAATGCTAGCGGCAACCGATAATAGATATGGAATAAAGATACCCAATGTAGAAATCAAAATCGCAAATGTGAATAGACTCACCATCCCTTCACTGAAATTCGCAATAACTAAAAAAGAAATCAGCAAACTTGAAAAAACCAATGCCGTAATTGAAACTCCGGGGATCCGCGTATCTTTTAATATCGAAGGCATTAAATTATCGCGAGCGGCGGTCATTGGCACCTGCCCCTGCAACAGGATCCAGCCGTTAAGTGCGCCAATACAACTAATCAGAGCTCCCAATGCAATCAAACTACCTGCCCAGTCTCCCCATAGAACACGTGCAACGTCAGCGAAAGGCGCTTCCGAGCGAGCCATCACATCAGACGGCAATACACTCATCAGACTAACCTGTGACGCAATATAAACACTTGCTGCGATCAAGAAACCCAGAAGTGTTGCTCTAGGAATCGTCTTCTTCGGCTGTCTCACATTTTCAGCTGGAATTGTCGCCGATTCGAGTCCGAGAAATGCCCAAAGGGTCAGTGCTGCGGTCGCATTAATAGCATCAGGAAGAGATTCGCCGGAGGGATTAAAAGGCTTGAAAGCTGATACGTCAAAAACCCAGAATGCCGCAAGACCAATAATTAAGAGAGGAAGTAACTTTAAAATCGTGGTCACTAACTGAAAAATACCGGCTTTTCTGACACCAAGGGTATTTAGCAAAGTTATTGACCAAACCAGCGCCAGAGAACAACTAATAGCAAGCAGCGGACTGCTAGAAAGTTGCGGAAAAAAATAGCTCGCATAGGACACTGTAGCCACAGAAATTGCGGCATTGCCGCACCAGATGGATACCCAGTAAGACCAGGTAACCATAAATCCTGCCAGGGGTCCAAAATTCTCGAGAGCATACCGATAAGGCCCCCCCTGCCTTGGGAAACGACGACATAAACGGACAAATACCAGGGCCGTCATCAATGCACCAAAAGTGGTAGCAAGCCAACCGACAATACTGACACCACCGTATGGCGCAAGTGAAGCAGGCAGGAGAAAAATCCCCGAGCCTATCATGTTGCCGACAACCAGTGCGGTTGCAATCCAGAGGCCTATCTGCTTTTTATTGCGGGCACCAGTTGTCTGCTCACTCATCGATACATCCCAAATGATTAAGTTAATTATTGCTCAGCGTTTGTTCTTCTTTTTGTTCTACCGTCCAATGACATCTTTGTCAAAAGATCGTTTGCTTGATTAGCAAGACAAATAGCGCTAACTTGGTGTACAAAATAGTTAACCAGATTCAATCTATCCAGGCCAATATCAATGAGAGATTATCGAAAATTTTATATTAACGGGCAATGGGTCCTACCTTCAGCCGACAAGACTCTAGATGTGATCAATCCCGCAACGGAAGGTGTTTGTGCACAAATTTCCCTGGGCGATAAAGCCGATGTCGACGCTGCAGTTTCAGCGGCAAAAAAAGCCTTTGCCAGCTATGGATTCAGTTCAAAAAGCGACCGAATAGAAATACTCGAAAATATTATTAACGAATATAAAAATCGCTATAACGATATCGCAGAAGCCATCAGCGAAGAAATGGGCGCTCCAGTAAATCTAGCCACTAAAGCTCAGACCGGTGCGGGGCTTGGTCATTTAAAGACAGCTCTCAGCGTACTAAAAGAGTTCCAGTTTGACTATGCCCAGGGCAATAGCCACATCTACAAAGAACCTATCGGAGTTTGCGGTTTAATTACTCCGTGGAACTGGCCAATGAACCAGATCACCTGCAAAGTCGCTCCGGCAATTGCCACCGGCTGCACCATGATATTAAAGCCGTCAGAAATTGCACCTTTGTCAGCTTATATCTTTGCGGAAATTATGGATAAGGCGGGGGTACCTGCCGGCGTATTCAATCTGGTGAATGGCGATGGCCCCGGAGTGGGTACACTCCTCTCCAGTCATCCCGATGTTGATATGATGTCTTTCACCGGTTCAACTCGCGCGGGCTCTCTGGTAGCACAAAATGCAGCGCCGACAGTAAAGAGGGTCACTCAGGAGCTGGGTGGAAAATCGGCCAATATCATTCTTGATGATGCGGATATTGAAGCGGCAGTTAAACGTGGCGCATTTTCAGTTTTTAATAACACCGGTCAGTCCTGTAACGCTCCGACGCGAATGCTGGTACCGGCCGATAAAATGGCTGTCGCCTGCGAAGTTGCGAGCAAAACGGCCAGTCGTGTCATCGTCGGCGATCCGGCGAACGAAGAAACCACTATGGGACCTCTGGTTAGCCAGGTTCAATTTGAAAAGGTTCAGGGACTTATTCAAAAAGGAATTGACGAAGGTGCCGAGCTGGTTTGTGGTGGCGTCGGTAAACCGGAAGGACTGAACAAAGGCTACTTTGTTAAACCGACTGTTTTTGCCAATGTCACCAACGATATGACCATCGCCCGCGAAGAAATTTTTGGTCCGGTACTTTCTATTATCTCCTATCACAGCGACGAAGAAGCTATCGCGATAGCAAACGATACACCTTATGGTCTCGCAGGTTATATTCAGGGAAGTGATATGGCACGCATAGGCTCGATAGCAGCAAAAATTCGTGCTGGAAATATTAATGTAAACGGACAATCAGGAGATCTCAATACGCCTTTTGGTGGATACAAACAATCAGGTAATGGCCGGGAATGGGGTGAATATGGCTTCGAAGACTTTTTGGAAATTAAAGCGGTGAGTGGATTGGAGTGATCCCCCAGCCTGCCCTTTTGGACGAAAAGGAAGCAACAGAAGAAGTTTCCGCTGATGCTACATAAAAATATAATCATTGAATAATCCATAACTAAACCCTCTCCCGCTCAGAGAGGGTTAGTGAGAGGATCAGGGAGAAGGCCGTGACCTTGAACGCAGAAATACTGAACCATCTCGAACCAGCGAAAGAAGACAATGCGCACACTTTACCGGCATGCCTCTATACCGACGCTAGTTATCTGGAACTCGAATACCAGGCAATTTTTGAAGCCAACTGGCAGCTTGCAGCGCACAAAGACCAACTCCAAAATTCGGGAGATCAGGTGATCTGTGAAGTCGGTCGCGTGCCCCTGGTCATTGTTAGAAATCAGGAAGGCCAGTTAAAGGCCTTTCACAATGTTTGTCGACATCGAGCAGGACCTGTGGCTACGGAAAACGGTAATAATAAAGTGCTGCGTTGCAAATATCATGGCTGGACCTATACTCTGAATGGTGATTTACGAAGCGCGCCGGAAATGAATTCCACTCCCAACTTTGATGTCTGCCAACACCATTTACCACAGGCGCTGGTAGAGGAATGGGAAGGCTTTATTTTTGTTAGTGTCAAAGACAATCCTCCCCCGCTAGCAGAGGTTTTAAAAGGGATAGCAACTAGCATTCAACCAATCGATTTAAAAAAGATGACTTTTAGTCATCGTGATGAATATGTGATTGACTGCAACTGGAAAGTCTATATGGATAATTATCTGGAAGGTTATCACCTCCCCCATGTTCACCCCGGACTGAGCAAACTTCTGGATTATCGAAGTTACGATACAATTCTGGACCAGTGGTACAGCTATCAATTCAGTCCGCTCGACCGGCAAGGCGAGGACAATCCGAATAATTTTTATGGCGAAGGTAAAGCTCATTACTACTGTATCTTTCCGAACTTAATGCTGAATATTTTACCGGGTCGCCTGCAAACCAATATTATCTTGCCGGTAGGTCATGATAAAACCAAAGTCGTCTTCGATTACTACTACTGTGATTTAGACTCTGAACAAACGAAAAAGCTGATCGCACAAGACCGTGAGTTTAGTGATGAAGTTCAGGATGAAGATATTATGATCTGCGAAAAGGTGCAGATAGGATTAAATTCCGGCAGCTATGAAGCGGGCCGACTTTGTATGAAACGAGAAACCGGCGTGCTTCATTTTCAAAATTTAATTCGTAAAGTATTAAGAGACAATTTTTCGGTATAGTCATTTAACGCCCTTCCCTTTAAGTGGGAAAAACTAACTGAATACTCAATAATAAGGATCCCTGAATGTTTACCAAAGCCATTGTTAGAACTCCCTGCCATGAGATGGTCAAAGGCATCACCAGCGCTAACCTGGGTGCACCAATCTACGAAAAGGCGCTAGCGCAACATGCTGATTATATTGAGGCGCTTATCGAGTGTGGTCTGGACGTCACCATTTTGCCGCCGGATGAAGGTTATCCCGATTCCTGTTTTGTCGAAGACGTCGCTCTAATGACCCCGCATTGCGCCATCATCACAAATCCCGGTGCAGATTCACGTAAAGGTGAAATTGAGTCCATGATCCCCGCTGTTGAAGAATTTTACGACAAGGTAGAATTTATTGAAGCGCCGGGAACAGTTGAAGCCGGTGATATTATGATGGTGGGTGATCATTTTTATATTGGCCTTTCCGACAGAACCAATGAAATAGGTGCGGTACAGATGATCAGCTATCTGGAAAAATATGGCATGTCAGGCTCGATGGTGGAAATGAGCGAGATGCTGCATTTAAAAACCGGCCTCAGTTATCTTGAGAATAATAAGTTACTCGCGACCGGTGAGTTTGTTGCAAAAGAAGAATTTCAGAAGTTCGATATGATTGAAATCGATAACGATGAAGCCTATGCGAGCAATAGTGTATGGATAAACGATACCATATTAACACCGAATGGTTTTCCCAAAACTAAAGCGAAACTTGAACAGACTGGATATAAAATTCGGGAAGTCGATGTTTCAGAGTTTCAGAAACTGGATGGTGGATTAAGCTGTCTTTCTTTAAGGTTTTAAATTAGAAATTTACACGTTGTCGGATAAAAAAATGAACAAACGAAATCAAGCAGTATTCTTGAGCATCATTCTATTCACCACTCTGTTATCAGGCTGCCAGTCAGCCTACTACGGCGCTTTAGAAAAAGTAGGCATTCATAAACGAGACGTTCTGGTTTCTCGCGTTGAGAAAACCAGAGACAGTCAGGAAGAAGCCAAAGAACAGTTTCAATCGGCACTTGAACAATTTAAAAGCGTTGTGCATTTTGATGGTGGCGAGCTGGAGTCTGTTTATAACAAGTTAAATGATGAATACATTGCTGCCAAAGAAGCCGCTGAAGATGTGACCAATCGTATTGATAATGTTGAAAGCGTATCGGATGCGTTGTTCGATGAGTGGGAAGCTGAGCTTTCTGAATACACCAGCGCGTCACTAAAAAGACAAAGCCAGCAATCTTTAACAGAAACCAAAAGGCAATACGCGCGAATGATTAAGACCATGCGCCGCGTTGAGAAATCCATGCAACCTGTGTTGAATGTATTTAAAGATCAGGTGTTGTTTTTAAAGCATAACTTGAATGCCAAAGCGGTTTCTTCAATCAAGAATGAATTGAAAGGGATTGAGACGGATGTTTCTCGACTGATCCAGCAGATGAATGATTCGATTAAAGAGGCGAATGATTTTATTAAGAGTATGGAATAGATTTAATTTAGATACAGGAAAACAAATCCATATGAAACCATTTTTAATGATTGGACTGCTATTGGTATCAATGGCAATTTTTGCTGAAGAGCAACCTAATTCAACAGTTTATGGCGATCAAAGTGATAAAACCGATCCAAGAAGCTATGAGGTAGTATTCATTTCAATTGACGGTACCAACCAACATCAAAAGCAAAGAGTCACGCTTGATCCCGGCCCGCACTTATTCGAAGTAGCAACAACTAAAACTTCCAGATATGATGTTATAACATCAAAGCGCATGTCTATTGATATTAAGCCATGTACATCTTATTACTTCTCGGCGCAACATTCTAAAGAGAGGCGAGGTAAATATTGGACATTAGAGCAGAGAGAGGTTCCTATAGAAGGCTGTACTTATATTGAAAAGCCTAAGCCTTTTGATTATAGAAGGGATTCACGAACCAGTCAGTACCAAGCTGAAATGCATGCAATAGCCATGCGAAGCTTTATTTTTTATAAAATGGATGCCTGCGCAGAATTGAAAAATAACGATAAACTTATTCAATGGTTAACTACTAATAATTCAATTGTGAACGCTGCAGACTTAGAAATTAAGTCAAGAATTGGAGCCTTGTATAATCTAAAAGGTGATGCGGAAACCATTAAGTATTTTAACGCTTTTGCTAACATGCTAGCCGAAGCAGAAAGTAAGATATTGAAAGCTCATGGGGGCGATGACAATTGTTCAGTAAACTTTGAAGGCTGGAGCAACTTAGAAGACCTTTATCCATTTAATGAAGTATATAAAGCCATACTAAAGGAAGACAACTCGACAAGTAGTTTTTTGGAGGCTTATCCTAAAGCACTTGAATTATTTCAGAATTCGCAAAAACAATTAAACTAACATATATTTCAAGAAAATTAGAACACTAGAAATGGTATCCATATCCAACTGCGTTTCACATTGTAGAAGTAAGAAAAACAGACAATTTTTATGCTTACAACAATAAATAAAATAGATTTATCCATTAGTAGCCCCCCCTCTCAAGATTCAGACTTTTTCCTGCGTCTAGCCTTGTTTATCACAGTTTTTGTATTTAGCGGGTTTATTGTTAACTGGATCGTCAACCCAGAAAACCTCGGACGGGTTACTTTATGGATAGGTTTACACGGAACATTCAGCGCCGCCTGGTACCTGTTACTCCTTAATCAGTTAAGGTTATCAAGATCCGGTCATTTAGCGACACACAAACGCCTCGGTAAACTCAGTGCGCTGCTGGTAATAGCGATAATAGTCACTGGTATGATTATGGTGCTCGATCTCTACCAACGTCTGGTGGATATCGGCATGTTTAATCCTTCCGATGAGATTGCACGCACCAGAGCAGGTGGATTAATTGGCAGTACTTTTCTTCAGTGGGCCATATTTGCAATACTTTTCGTAATGGGGATATTGAATGTCCGTACGCCGACACACCACAAACGATTTATGCTGGCTGCCGCCATTCAAATGATGCCCGAAGGATTAAATCGTTTTATTCATCTTCTGGGACTGCCCGGATACGCAATGTTAATCATGATATTTTTAATTTATCTATCAATCATTACCTATGACTGGAAAACTGAGCGTCGGCTTCACTGGAGCACTCTTTTTTCACTGGGACTATTTGTTCTTTTAGCGACCTCTATTTACACTGTTTTTCGATCGCAAGTCTGGGGCGACTGGGTAGTAAAAATGTTAAGTGGAATTTAGTATTGCAGCATGGAAGGTTGGACAAGCTTCGCATAACCCAATTTATTTACTAGCCATCAATTTACTATCCACTTTAAAGACATCAAATAGCAATAGCGACGAACATCATATCAAAGGAATCAAACTCATGCTTTTCTGGATGGCCATCAGTGTTTTCGGATTTTCAATCGGTCTTATTTGGCACAACTCAATACAAAGGAAGCGAGACCAAGAACTCAAACTAAAAAAAATTCAAGGAGAACTTGCCGCAAGGAAGAAAGCGACTAAAAAAAGCAATAGTGAAATACGAGGAATTGATGAGTAAGCTGAAATAAATTCACTGAACAAACATATTGAACAATATCAGATTAGTAGTTCTGTTTTAATTTCCATCCACATCCACATTTGTTCATGTTCAAGTTCACATGTTCAAATCTCAATGACAAATAAATACGTCAATAGCTAGCCGATTTAGAGATAATTGTTGTTAACTCACAGCAATGTCTTCTTTTTTAGTCTAGATTATTTTGAGTTCTAGTAACGAAAAACGGAAATTCAAAAGAGGGATATATTAAAATGCGGAATTTAAATTATGTAGACGCGACATTGCATGGTATTCACGTGCCTCATATGGCTTCAGCCATAATTTCTAGTGCAGACATTGGCACCGGCACTCCTGCAAACCCGGCAATTCATCCTCCCGGCTGGGGTGGAGGCGCGCATCCCCATCATCACCATCGAGGGCATTTAATTGCACGACAATTTGGTGGTGATGGAAATGATCAGAGAAACCTGGTGACCTTAACTGACGGCACAAATTTGTCATTACATGCAGATATTGAAGGTGTAATGAGAGATATTGTCGA
This sequence comes from Aliikangiella sp. G2MR2-5, assembly GCF_015687155.1. Classification (GTDB taxonomy): domain Bacteria; phylum Pseudomonadota; class Gammaproteobacteria; order Enterobacterales; family Kangiellaceae; genus Aliikangiella. The sequence continues at coordinate 575,576 of NZ_JADPQF010000002.1, forward strand.
AGCAAATGCGGGTAATGAAGTTTTGTATGAAGTTATTGCATATTATGATGCCGATGAATATGCCAACGGAGCAGGTTATGCCTATTTAAACTTTCCAATGCCATCAAGCTTTCAAGTCTATATCAGAAATATTCATGATAATGCGATACTTTATGAGCACCGCTTTCCAAATGGTGTCTTAGCTAATCATAATGCTGTGTGCTGTTAACAGATGAAAAATCAATAGAAGTTATTTTAAGCGTCTTACCCAGTTCACACGAGGAAGTCGCCTAATCAGAATCAGAAAGAAGGGGGGAAATAACATTCCCCCTTCACAGAAGTCTTGGTCTAATCCAATCAGCCCTTACTCTTCGACAACATCCCCATAAGTCCGGCAAGCGCCCCAAAAAGGACCGCACCCACAGGCCATACAATCCAGGTTACTCCCCAATCCATGGTCCACAAACTCCACCCTAAATAAATTGCAACTAAAAGGGGCCAATAAAATGTAGCCAGGGCTTCGACCTGTTTATATTTTTCTCTTTCTCTGGGATGAAAATCACCTTCTTTTAACAGGCTGCTATAGGCACTGTGCGTCGAAGTGACCGGAATAACAACATAAAGTCCCGCTGACACCATCAGAAACATGACACATAGCATCATAAAAATAAGGCCACTTTCTCCTGAAGTGAAAACCACTAGTAGAAATGGTACGACACTCAAGATAAAACAGGCAATTCCGATCGAAAGCTTCTGATGATAGATCGCAGTAAATTGCTGTAGCTTCTCCTGAAAAATACTTTTAACGCCATATTCAAGCTCAAACTCCTCATCATCGATTTTCGCCATCTCGCTGGTAAACTGGCTGGTTCTGACAAAAAAGCTGACACCAAATGAAATCATGACCAACATAATCACAATCCCGGAAACGGTCGCTGTATTTGTATTCAGATTCATTTGACTGGATTGAGCCATGGCCATCAATAAGAAAAACGGGATGACCGAGCACACACAGAACAATACCCCTTTAACGGTTATCTGCGTGATAATGTCCTTGCATTCCACATAGCGGTTGGCTTGTTCCAGAGTAACTTTGGTGACATCTTGCTCGATATCGCCGTCAATCGACTCGATGCTTTCAATGCTGTCTTTTAACAGATAATCGGTAGTGACCCCGAAAATCTCTGCCATCATAATGATTTTATTCAAGTCAGGGATGCTGTTGGTACTTTCCCATTTAGAAACGGACTGCCTTGAAACGCCCATCTTCTCAGCAAGTTCTTCCTGAGACCATCCAAACTGCTTTCTAAGTTTGATTATTTTATCTGCGAGTATCATTCGATAGATTCCTTTGTCTGTGTTTTCAGGCAGAATAGGAAATTGGTCGGTTGCAAACTACCAATCGGGCTTTATATTTTGTCAACCAGCGGTTGCAATTTAGAGTAAATGCTTGAAATACACAATAAAAATGCCTGTTTAGCCTGCTCTAAAGCTCGATTGATATTTATTGCTCAATACCTCCATCAGGCGTCGATCTTGGCTATCCATGGCGTCCAATTATCGATACAGGAAAAGATTATTCGCTTAAATAGAGCTCTGCGACTTCCTTTCTTGAGGATACTCGTAGCGAAGCCAGCAACTGCTTATCGCTGATATCTGCTATATAATCAATATTGCGAGGCAAACTACCGAGAATAGTAAACCGCCCCGGGTCAAGTTGGTATGACCACAATTGAAAATTCTCATTAACACCGTAAATAACATCGTCTTTGGTAATGAACCTCAAATCGCTTCCTTGATCTTTGAGGACTTCAATTAACTGATCTTCAATACCACCTGACAGCCAAAAACGGTCCATTTTATCGGTATAAACGAGCCGGCCATTTTTACTTTTTAGCGCCCATTTAGCCGGCCTGTCACTGATAATGCGAGCTTTGGAATTGATTAAATCAATCTCTGCGAACCTTAATACGCCTTTTATTCGTATATTCGCCAGGGTGGTATGATTGCTGCTATCCCATTGAAACAAGGTATCAACCGGGTATCCCAAATCTATATTGACGACTCTGCCATCGAGAAAGACCTGTTTTAACTCGTGATAAACATTAACTAAAAGGCTTTTGCCGTCACCGGCCCAATCCATTCCGTATAAATTAGTATCCATAGGAAAGTGAGTAAGTTGTCGCGCTCCCTGCTCATCCGCAATCCAGACTTGCTCATCACCTGATCGTTCTGACTTAAAGGCGAGCAACTCGCCCTGAGGCTGGAACATGGCGTCATCTTCGGCGAGTATTGATCGCTCTAATATTGTGTGCCCTTTATTGAGTTCATTTTTCCTGTTTTGACTTTGTGTGCTCTGGCTTTGCGGGCTCAGCGGTAAGCGGAACGACGCAATATCACTATCGAAATACCCCTTGATAACAAGCATCTGCTGGCCGTTGGGATGAAATACCGGAGTCCCCATGGGCTGATCAACAGGCAAGCTAATATCACTGATCTCGCCTTCTGTCGACAAAGTAAAGAGTTGTCTACCGGTACTAAAAATCAGTTGATTGTCGATTGATGAGAAATTGGGATAAATAAATCGATAACTTGCAATTTCTGGTGGGTATTTTATTGGATGACTCGATATGAGCGTCCCATCTGGCTTGAGCATTTCAATATAGTAATTGCCATCGCTATGAACACTGGTCAGTGCAATCTCATCCTTTTCCACTGAATAGTCGTAATCGATGACATTACCGTCATTAAGAGAATGAATTATTTCACTTTTATTTTCGCTGATTGAATAACTGATTAACCGCCAGCGATCACTCTGTTTCTGCAACAGAGCAATATTGTTATTGTTTAACCAATGTGGAGCTTTTATCTCTGAATTCTTACATTCCAGCAGCACTTTCATGGGCTGAGGTTCTTTGAGTGCCTTTTGGAAATCGAGACTCACCAGCTGGTAACATTTTTTCTGATTCACGGGCTCATCGCAGTTGACCGTTTTGATGAACACCAACTGTTTACCATCTTTAGAAAAGCTATGCCTGCCATAGGCGTCGAAATTTTTTGTTAGCTGAGTTTCTTTTTGAGTCCGCGTATTTTTCGCCCAGATGTTATTGATACAATCTTCCGCTGAGTAACGATGGAAAACCATGTATTCACCATCAGGTGAATAGATACTCGCGTATTCTCCATTGTCAGTAGAGGTGAGCGCGCGAAATTTGCTAAAAGATAGCGTTGGTGTTTGTTGGTGGGAGAAGGTAGTAAAACCGAAAATGCCAAAGACAATGAGCACAGAGAAAATAGAGAACAGCCCTATCAATCGCGCAGACGCTCTCCTTTTATCAGTAACAGTTTGGTTTGACGTGATATCCGAATTATTAAGTGAGCCAAGGTTTGTCGTTGCTCCAATTTCTGTTTTGGCCTCAGAATCAACATCATGCCATCGAACGTCACACTCCAGACTGTAACCTTTCTTGGCATGGGTCTTAATATAGGTGCTGCCATCATCTCCCAGAGCTTTCCGTAATTGAGCGATACTTTTCTGCAGGGTATTTGGTGAGACTGTAGTGTCCTGCCAGACTTTCGCAAGCAACTCATCCTGACTTACAACGTTCCGCTGATTTTCTGCCAAACAGGTAAGAACTGCTAAAGCTTTAGGGGCAAGAGTTTGCGACTGTTCATTTAGAGTTATCTGGTTTCTGGATAAATCGATAAAAAAACTATCTAACCAATACTGTACTGACATCTAGCCTCTATCCCTTTCCCTTCAATTAAACGAAAGTTGCGTCCGTTATTGCGCCCTGACGAAGCATTTATCTTAACACAAACTCTGGCGGCGTCTAAATTCGTAACCAATTGATAGTTATGAATTTTTATAGAATCAGAGAGAAATCAGCGAAAAGTCATTGGAACTTCAGGTATTTCAATTTCAGTTGCCGTAAGTTTCAGTATCAAAGTTTCCCTTGTTAAAACATGTCGTGTTGATCAAAACCGAGAGGATACCAATGACTTACAACTTCAAAATCACAAGCCTGCTTTCTATAGCGCTACTCATCTGTACAAGCTTCTTTGTGGCAGACAAAACTAAAGCAAGCGTCACAAAAAACACTAAACAATACAATCGCCATGCGGCAGAAGCCTCTTTGGATGAAGCCAAAATATCATTCTGGGATCTTCCCTACCTTGAAAAAGCATTTATCGACACGGCACCAGCCAAAAGAAAAGATGGAATCGCCGTTGCGAAGTTGAACATCGATAAAAATGATAGAGCCAGAATTGTTCAGCTGGTACAAGAGATCGCCGACAAAAAATATGGAGAATACGATAGCCTGCTAATTACCCACAAAGACAAACTTGTATTTGAATCTTACTTCCTCAGGGGGCGCATTAATCTGGCCCACGGTCAGGCGTCGGCGGTAAAAGCCTATACCAGTCTGGCGCTAGGCCGCGCAATCCAGCTCGGCTATCTGAGCATGAGTGATCTGGATAAACCACTGATTAATTTTCTAAAAGAACTGGACCGAAAAAATCTGGTAACAGGTGCAGAAAAAATCACCCTCCATAAAGCCCTGACAATGCACGGGGGCCTCAGCGTCAGCGATGAAAAATGGGAAAATCTCCAGAAAAATCCTGCGGTTTTAAAAGGACAAAAATTTGTTCAGGCACTTCTTGAAAATAGCGGACCAATTACCGAAGCGTCACAGATTTACAAATATGGTAACCATAACCCCATGCTAGTGATGGCGGTCATAGATGCCATCGTGCCAGGCACCGCCGAAGACTTCATCAAAAACGAACTTCTCGATAAATTAGGCATCACCAATTACAGCTGGCAATCACACGTTAGCGGGCTACCTGAAGCCGGCTGGCGGGTAAAAATGACATCGCGGGACATGCTCAAATTGGGGAGTCTGGTCCTCAATAAAGGCAAATGGAACGGCGAACAACTTATTTCAACTGAGTATCTGACAAAGGCCACCAGTGGACTGGTTAAACCGACTCAAGACTGGATGCCCGCATCCTATCGTTATGGCTATTTTTGGTATTACGCGCCGATTGCCGTTGGTAATAAAAACTATGACGCTACATTCGCCTGGGGTGGTGGTGGGCAGCGAGTCATAGTGATTGCAGATCTGGACTTAAGTATTGTGATCACTGGCCATGACAGGGAAGATCAAATTATGACTCAGATTTCTAATTCCGTTATACCCGCTTTTACCAAATAGATTGAGAAGCTTGGAACTAAACATTGAACTAGACATTAACTGGATAGAACTTAACTGGACACTCAGACAAACTAAAGTATGAGTGTCTTGGTCTTGATGGAAAACTAAGTCTATCCTATTTTAATACCCTAGTATCAAATATTGCCTTATATCTAGCTTGGCTACTTCTTTCCAGGTAATAAGTAAAAATCTTTTGCTCCGGTTCAAAGCTCAAAATCCACACATTACTTTTGGCTGCAGGAATTAATTTGGCCGTGTATTCATCAGCTGGAAACGAAGCTGTTACAGAGCTTTGTTTTGAGGCATAACCGCCATACATAGTCACCCTATCAGGCGTACCATCTTCATGCCGGTGATCATGTTTGAACAGTAGTCCATTTTCCGTTTGCTTTAATATCCAGGTTCTGGATTTATCTTGGCCCACTTGAAAAGGAATTCTGATTTCAGAATCACTACAGTGTGCAACTGTCATAGTCAGCCTTTTACCGGCAAAGTCATGATTTGGGTCATCAGGGTAAATGGTTTTACCAACATAGGTATTTCCGCAGTGTTTCAACATCGATTGAAAAAAGTTTGTTGAGGAATCCTTTGCACTAATCTGAAAAGAACAAAGGCTCAGTGTGGTAATTATTATTTTCCTAAACATATTACTCCAAAATGACTAGCTTTCATTTCCAATACTTTATCGATACCAACTCGCTAATATGACTTAATCAACGTGCTGGACTCCATTTCAAATAACAGCAACTAGCAATTTACCCCAGTGATCAAGCGCTTCAAAGCTTCTATCTTAACATTCGATAGCTGCCGATAATCAAAATACGGCGAAACGATTAATTTGCGTTTTTTATCAACAGCAAAAAACTCATCAACCCACTCGATATTGCCACCAATAGAATCAAAGAAATACTGCTTGCCGCAAATTACTCTGATTTGAGAATCCGTGTTCCAGTCAGGCTGACTAAAAAGCAGAGCATAATTTGAGTCCTTCTGAAGTAGAGATTCATCTCTTAAGTCCTGCCAACAGGCAAAGTTTTCAGGCTCCAGATCAAACGCGAACTTGGCGAAACAGTTGAATATTTTTCGCCAATGGTTTCCGGTGCGATCAGCGATGGATTTTATTTCACCGTTACGCATAGGACGAAGAGAGTCAAGCTGTTGGTATTCATCCAGCGGCGGACGGTTACCGATGCAAACAACAATATTCGCGTGTGAATTGCCCAACCCAATAAGTTGCGGAGCCAATTTATAATGCCTTTATATTCAGGTAATTAATTCTAGCGCCATGCATCATCCGGATCACCGGATAAAGATCATTATTTTTAAAAGTATAATCGTGCTTTTCAGTGTCGACACGATGCACCATCACCAACTTATGTTTAGGATACACACCTATCATATGCACTCCGGTCCCAGTATGATAAAAAGAGTGAGGGTAAGGATCATCTTTATCTTTGGTTAGCACAGCCCAGAAAATTCCATATGCCAATCCATACTTTTCGTTAGTGATTGAATAGGGTCGGGTAGACTTATCTATCCATTCTTCGGAAATAAGCTGCTTGCCTTTCCACTTACCACGATTCAAAAAAAGCTGGCAAAATAGCGCCAGATCATGTGATGACAGCCTGAAATGATAGGCCGGATATTGAGAAGACTTTCTGTCATAATCGTAAAAACCATCAGTTTGCGGAATTGATTCATTTGCGTTGCTATCAACAGTAGTAAATGAGCCTTTAAAATGCTGCATACCGATTGGCCTGGCTATTTGTTCATAAAAGGCGTCATAAATTTTTTTACCACTGATCTGTTCATACAGATACCCGGCATAATTGAAATTCCAGTTATTATAATAATAGGCCTCACCCGGCTTATGACTTCCCCGTTTCGGTTTGGTCTTTTTCATCCACTCCGACTCAGCTACTGCATCATGATAAATCCCGGAACGCGACTTCAAGATCATATCCAACGTAGCGCTTTGCTCTTCTTCTGTTAGCGGAGATGGTTCATCCTGAGCATCCAGTGCTTTTAAAGTTAGGCTGAGGTCGAGCTTTCCCTGATCATACAGTTGTCCAAGCAAAGCACTCATCAGTGGTTTACGCATCGAATGAATGGTGTGTTTTTTATAGATATCACCCCACTCAAAAAAGACCTTACCGTCATACAGCAACATCATTGAGCTGGAGTTTTTATTTTTCAGATAAGCAGCAAGCTCTCCCAGCTTTTCTGACGAATAACCGGCTTCTTCCGGCGTAATTCGTTCAAACTGATCAATTCCTACCTCAACTTCTTTAGCTGAAGCAATTGCTTCACTAGTTACGCCGGCTATCCAGAAGCCAAGTCCGATCATTCCGATTATTGCTGTTTTCACCCTTAATTCCTTTACTTCCTGTTATAACAATCTAGTCGAAAGCTTTATTGGACGCAGGCACCTCTAGAATGGTTTAAATAATAAAACTTCGATAGCTATCCCATCCAGAAACCTTTGCGATGGGAAACCCCCAGTACCTTGCGGCAATGTCCGCAACTGTATAGATAGCGGACACCAAACAGGCTCTTTACTTTTGAAGCATTTACTCGGTTAATATCTTTTTCGCAGTATGGACAAATCGGTTGTTCGCTGGAGTCTTCTATTACCTGAATCATTAGCATTCTCCTGATTATTAATATCAAGGAGTTAACGATTCACTAAACTAATTATTCACAAACTTATTTAAAATCAGCTTGCTCGTCTAGCCCTAAAGAGTAATCACGTTCAACTTTCGCTATTCGGGTTACAAATTGGGAATACCACTTTTCCTTTCCCGTCTTTTGTGCAACCTGATGCTCACTATTAGCTTTCCAGAGCTTGATCGCTTCCAGATCACGCCAATAGGAAACCGTAATGCCCATTCCGTCACGCACCGACTCAAAACCTAAAAAACCCGGTTGCTCGGCAGCAAGCTCAAGCATGCGTTCAGCCGTTTCGGTATAGCCATCGACATCAGAGGACAGATAATTGGAAAAAATGACAGCGTAGTATGGTGGCCTGGGTGTTTTGGCAATCGACATTGTTTAGCTCTTATATGTAGACGTGAACGATAGAAAAGAAGATATCATTTTTTGGCAAGGCCCAATAAGGTACTTGTCGACTATTTAACTTCAATCCAGTTAATATCATCCGGGACGTGCTCATGGCGCAGTCGAGTAGAATGGAGCATTTGAATTTTCCAGACACCTTCGGATTTCACCATTATCGCACTTTCCAGCCAGACAACATCTCCAGCCCCCCGCTCGGACTCAAAATGAGCCTTATTCCAATAACTGATCCAGACAGCATCAGCCAATTCCTGAACTCGAATCAAATCAAAGTAATTGGTACGTTGATAAGGACCATTCTTGGGCATGATGGCAGCAGATAACTTATCCATAGTCCAGACTTCGCCATGCTCCAGTAATTGAAAATCCTGGGTTGCCACAGCTTTCATGGCCTTTTCATCAAAGTTCGAGATAGCAAGGAAAAGCCCTTTAACCGGTTCGAAAGCCGGATGCGCATTGACACCATCCGACTTGCCTGCCTCTCCATCTGCTGCTATGGCTCCAGCAAATGAAAGACTGCTCAAAGCAACTAATACGACCACACTAATAGTTTTGACTATTTGACTAACCAGCGACTGCTTCATTACTAATATTCTAACCATATTCAGAACTAGATTAAGTTGAGGACGATACTCTCGCGATATTTTGCCGCTTTGTCAAACCATGAGTGGTCAGGTTAACCAACTGTTACGATTAAAGATCACCCAGAATTTTGAAATAACCTGATTCAAATCCTCTATCAACTTATCATTGGCTTAAATAGCCTTTCTTGACGCCGCTGTTATAATAGGCGACAACACAAACATTCAAATAATTCGATGGAATGGTGATAACCTTTATCAGCTCAGGCTGAAAAAGACTGAGTCTCACCAAATGAATCGACGAACTATCAGGAGTCGGCCAACTAATGTCCTACGCAACTACAATTAATGAAACTCATGATCCGGAGTTAACCAGCTGGGTTGAATCGGCAAATCAGGAAAACTGTGACTTTCCTATTCAGAATCTACCATTTGCAATCTTTCGCCGCGCAGGTACCAGTGAAGCTTTTCGTGGTGGTGTCGCTATTGGCGATATGATTGTTGACATGGCTGCCGCCAAAGGTTGCGGTATATTTGAGGGTGTAGCCCAGGCTGCAGCTTCAGCCTGTGACGCTCCACAACTCAACGGATTAATGGCAATGGGTAGCGAAGCCTGGAGTGCATTGCGACTAGCCCTGTCACGTGCACTGCGAAATGGTTCAGATGCACAATCAAAACTTGAAGCCTGCCTGGTCTCACAAGATGACGTTGAGTACTCACTTCCTTGTCAGATAGGCGACTATACCGACTTCTACACCTCTATCTATCATGCAACAGCAGTCGGCCGCCTTTTCCGTCCAGACAACCCATTGCTACCTAACTACAAATGGGTACCAATCGGCTACCATGGTCGTTCTTCCTCTATCGATGTTTCAGGTCAGACTTTTAGGCGCCCTAAAGGTCAGCTTAAAGCACCTGATGCTGCGGCACCAACATTTGGGGCCTGTAAGCGGCTGGATTATGAGCTGGAAATTGGTATCTATATTGGAAAGGGCAATGAGCTCGGCGAATCAATCAAGCTGGACAATGCCGATGAACATGTGTTTGGGCTTTGCTTATTCAATGACTGGTCTGCACGCGATATCCAAGGCTGGGAATATCAACCTCTGGGTCCATTCCTCGCTAAGAACTTCGCTTCGACCGTTTCACCATGGATTGTAACCAACGAAGCCCTTGCTCCTTTTAGAACTGAGTGGACCAGAGATGAAGCCGATCCACAGCCATTGGACTATCTGGAGTCAGAAGCGAATCGCACTAAAGGTGGCTTTGATGTCAGCCTGGAAGTTCAACTGGAAACAGAAAAAATGCGCGAAGCTGGCGAACCTGCCTCTCACCTGTCACTTTCCAACTTCCGCCACTCTTATTGGACTGTAGCTCAAATGGTTGCTCATCATACCGTGAACGGCTGCAATCTCAGACCGGGAGATATGTTCGGTAGCGGAACACAATCAGGTCCAGAACACGAAGAAGCAGGCTCATTATTAGAGTTATCACGTGGCGGTAAGGAAGAAATCAAGCTGGATAATGGAGAAGTTAGAAAATTCCTTGAAGATGGAGATACCGTTATCATGCGTGGCTGGTGTGCTAAAGAGGGCTTCAAACGCATAGGCTTCGGTGAAGTTACATCAACCGTATTGCCGGCTGATCAATAGAATAGGATTTTTCATCTATGCTTATTAAAGGGTTCGTTTGAACCCTTTTTTATTTCACTTTGACTGACAAACCCGAAGTAACATTTGGCAAAGATTTTGACTTGTCGCTTTAACACTCGCCTGTTAGTCTCTAAGCCCAATGCATTAAAACATTAAGCTTCAATGAATCATCCGATAGAGCAACTGCTAAAATTTAGTCCGCAAGAACGACGGATAGTTTTACTTTCTGCCAGCTATTTTTTTCTATTGCTCTGTGCTTACTATATTTTGCGCCCGGTTAGAGAAACCATGGGGATTGCGCGCAGCGCAGACGATTTACCTCTGATTTTTCTTGGCACCATGACCGTAACACTGTTGCTTGCACCTGTAATTGCAGCCTTGGTTAATCGTTATCAAAGAGCGCAATTTATTCCGTTCTGCTATCACGCAATCAGTTTACTGTTGCTCGGCTTTTTTATTGCATTAACGCTACTCCCGCAAAAAATGATATTTGCTGTGGGAATCGCTTTCTATATTTTTCTGAGTGTCGTAAACATGCTGCTGATCTCTCTTTTCTGGGGATTCATGTCAGACGGAATTTCTTTGGGTGAAAGCAAAAAACTGTTTCCCAGCATCGCAATCGGCGGAACTATTGGTGCAATTAGCGGCAGTAGTATTACCCAGATTCTGGTTGAATTAAGCGGACAGGCTCCCCTGTTATTAATTTCGGCAATCATTTTGCAAATTGCTATCATCTTGATGCGAAAAACAGATAGCGCTTTTCAGGACTTTTCGATAGCTGAACAAACCTTGCAGTCAAACACAACAACAGAAAAGACAGTTCAAAAAGACACAAAGTCATTAGAAACTTTATTTTCTAAGTCAAACAAATGGGAAAGGCAAGAAAGCGATTCGCTCGCAGCCAGGCTAACTTCGGGAATTCGTTTTGCCATTTCATCTCCTTATATGATGGCAATTGCAGGCTATATCTTCTGCTACGGTCTTACTTCGACTTTTCTGTATTTTCAACAAGGTCAACTTGTTGCTATGGAGACCGGAAATAGCCATGAGCGGACCCAGATATTTTCCAATATCGATATCTGGTCAAATTCACTGACACTCCTATTCCAGTTATTTTTGTCCAGAAAGCTACTCATGCATTTTGGTATCGGTCCGATTCTGATTGGTCTTCCTCTGCTCACCTTATCTGGTTTTGCAGCTCTCGCACTCGCCCCGACTCTAACGGTACTGATAATATTTCAAGCGTTAAGACGGTCACTTAATTATGGATTATTTAAACCGGCAAGAGAAATTCTATTTACCATATTACCCACCGACCAAAAATATAAAGCGAAGAGCTTTATCGATACTTTTGTCTATCGCGGGGGAGATGCCATCGGGGCTCTATCACAGAAGGGACTGACCTCTCTCGCATTAGGAATTACCAGTTTGGCGTTGCTTGTAGTTCCGATTGCTGCTCTGTGGACTTTTCTGGCAATTTTTCTTGGAAGAGAAGCATCCCGCGCAGAGCAGAATAAAGTTGAAAAATAATAATATTTTTTGATGTCTTCAGTGCACCTGTGTTAGTTTTTCATCTAGCGATATCAATAGAGCTTGCAATAGTAAAGAAATATCAGATTCATTGTTCGGATCAATTTCAAATGCAGGCGCTCTGAGCCCACAACCTCTTAGCTGGAGATTAACCCGCTCCAGCTCACCATAAATTGAAGCTTTCTTTTGGCACACGCCAACAACTAATGCGGTATTTTGCAGTATTGGAAAGAGTATTTTCAATTGTTCCTGGAGTGACTGTAAATAATCAGGGTCCTGATTATCTATCAACATAATATAACCAATGGTTGAGTCGTGCTCTCTTTGTTCAATCAGCTCAATAGCTTTGGTCGTTTTTGCTTCGATTACCTGAAGTTGATCATCAGGACCGATATCAATCAAACCATAATCGAAATTTTTTTCACAATTTATATTCGAGTGGCACAGGGTACTAATAGCGGTCGACTTTCCGCAGCCACTCTTTCCAAAAAAAACGACTCTATTTAGGCTCATTGAAATGTCCTCAAATTAGTTGCTAGCTTACGCCAGCTTTTGGTGAATACTGTCTTCCGAATAGATCAAGTATGATAGAAGCTGTTCAGCATAATTTCTTTCCAATGACTTGGCTTTAGTCCAGTCATTGATATCGGGCAATTTCTGGCTACTGCTTTCAATTATCCCCAGCGATTGAGCGGCACTAAAGAAACCAAAAACAAATCTTTGAGGAATATTGAGAGTACGAGATATTTCAGCTAGCTTCATTGGTCTTTTCATCATCAAAGATGCAATGTTCATTGCGTAAGGAAAGCAGACCAGCTTCGAAAAATTCGGCCACTCAGTAAGATAGAAAGCTCGCTCCAAATCGATTTCTCTTGGTAATTTTCCGCGAGATGACCAAAGTGAAATTTTCCACATAAAAGCCTGTAGATCCCAGCGTTTGAGCTTTCCTTGTGGCTTGTGTGCCAATTCAAATAAACGAATACCAGTATAGTCAGGTTTAATTTTTCGCAGCGAATCAATTTTTTCAACTTTCATTAAACAAAGCGGCTTTAGTACACTATCACCAACCGCGGTGAAGGCAGCATTCTCTTTCAGATCAATAATTACTCCGGTATTGAGACAAATTAGTTCAACTGGTTTCTGGTGCTTCTTAGCGCGTTTTATCGCCTTTTCGACAGCCCCCTGAAAAAGATTTTGAGGGGAGTAAAGCACTCTGATAATAGCTTGCGGATTACTCAGATTAACATCAGAATTTTTGCCAACATATTTTGCAGCATCAATAGCAGGAGCTTTTGCCACATTCTGACCAATTACAGATTGAGATGGCTGTCGTGCCGGTGCAGATTTGTTTATGGAGTCTCGAGTATTCCGCCTGGAACTATTATTAACTGCAACTCTCAAGTGACTGTTTTCATTGATAGTCCTATTCTCAATTTGTCTTTCAGCAACAATTTTCTTCCTTTCCTGTTCAATTTGCAGCCTGAGCAAAATTTTCTTCATCCTTAGTAGCTGTTGCTCCATTAGTTTCAAATCAACCGGCTTGGCGAGATATTGGACTAAACTGTCATGACTGGAATTCTCTAATAGACTTAACCCAACAATACCTCTTAAAGGGTTTTCATCTCGAAGTGTTTGAATGTCGAACTGTCCAATACATACATCAAGGTCGACAATAAGAATCTGTGCTTCTTGCTCGTATTTAGTCAGCTCAAACTCACTCTCCATATGCTCCTTAAAGAGCTTTTCGAAAGCCTGCTCACTTCGACTATCGAATCCTTTTAAATATACTTTTGATGAAACTAGACTCATACCTTTCTCTCTCTGACTATTAATCAACGAACAAACCAGTGGCAATGAGTATAGAAACTTCTCCCGGTTTCGCTATATGCAGTTCACACTTTATCGACGCACTATTTCGCAAAATTTTTGATGGTCACATCGGAAAAACTGTCAATATTCAGACACAGGGTAGAATTGAAATGATAAGCAACTCAATTTATTAAAGATATTTCTGATCCATTGGAGAGGATATTCTCTTCATCTAACGATTGGCCTGAAAGAGGCTTTCAAAAAAATCAGATAAAGCTGTCAAAAATAAAGGACAATTTCCTACACAAAAAACTGGCAGGTTCATCGCTGTTTTCTGAAATTATTATTGTTCAGAGGCTCGTCTTAGTAGTAGTGCATAGTTTGACTGGGTTATTGGCTCAGCAAAGCTATCGACTAACTCAAACCCGAGTCGCTGATAAAAGGACAGGTTTCTGGGATTAAAGGTTTCGAGATAACAAGGTAGATTTTGCGCGTCGATTTCACTTAGTGTTGTTTCAAGAAGACCAGGACCTAGTCCCTGTCCCTGGTATTCCGGAGATATCGCAAGTATAGATAAATACCAGGCATTTTCAGGTACAACTTGAGCGGATTTTTCCGACATAAAACGACCGATTGCCTGATAGGTTTTACTACTTTGTGACCCCATCACTTTTTGAATGAATTCGAGCTTTCTTCTGGATTTCTCATTTTGCTCAGCCTCACTCAAAGGTATTGACCAGATAGAGGCGCCGTAGAGCGTTTGCTCAGGCCAATAATATCGCCCATAGTTTTTTCCTTCCCAGAGTGAGTAGTCGTAATAAGCATACATCGCCTGTTTTTTTTCGTCTGCTCCACCTTCAACAGAGTTTTCCATTGTGCGATAAAATGGATCCAGATGCAGCGAGTGGTATAAAGCTTCTGCTAATTTCGGTTTATTGATTGTATACTCAAAAAGATAGTCAGGCTGACTCATTAAATGTCCTCAATATAGGCTAACATTTGTTGACGCATTTTTGCGTCGGGCAATCGTCCAGTCATAGCCATCATATTATCTTGCATATGCTTCACTTTAGAGGTTGCAGGAATTGCACAGGTAACCGCAGGATGAGATAAAATAAACTTGAGAAAATATTGTCCCCAGGAATCACAGTCGAATTCTTTAGCCCACTCAGGCAATGCCTTGCCTTTCACCAGTTTAAATAGTCGACCTTTTTCATAGGGCATATTGACTATTACCGCCATCCCCTTATCCATTGCAAGTGGTAATAACCGCCTTTCTGCTTCTCGAATTTTAATGTTGTAATTAAGCTGCACGAAATCCAGTGGCTGAGACTTCATGACCGCTTCAAAATCGGCGTATTGACCCAAAAAGGACGTTGTGATTCCTGTATAACGAATTTTTTTTTCAGATTTGAGGGACTGTAATGTGGGCAGGTGAACCTGCCAGTCACGTAAGTTATGGACCTGCATCAAGTCCATCTGCTCAACTTGCATTCGTTGACGAGAGGTTTCTACCGCTTTGATTCCTGCTTCTTTACCATAGGTCCATACCTTACTGGCAGCAAAAAACTTCTGTCTTTCTTCCAGTTGACCAACCAGCTCACCAATCACCGATTCTGAGCGACCATACATAGGTGAAGAATCTATCAAGCAACCATGCATGTTAAAAAAGGTCGCAAGAACCTGCGAAAGATTTTCTTTATTCGCGACTTCATCAGGGGCAACATTAAACGTCTGGTAGGACCCCATTCCTATTGCTGGAATTTTTTCTCCACTGGAAGGAATACGACTGTAAATTAACGGGCGCTTGACACTTTGCTCGGGGCCACTACCAGTTTCCGCAGCAAAAGATAGCGATGGCATTGCCATTAACAGAGGCGAAGCACATAATGTTTTTAATATTTCACGGCGTTGTTTCATACGCAAATTCACCTGGTTTTCAAGCAGCTACTATAGCTTTATCATAAAGTGTTAATCAAGGTTGTGGATTTTAGATGGAAATATTAACCAAAGGTTTCATCTGCATATCACCACTTAACTTCACATTACACCCGAGCAGCCTTTCTTTCGCGACCTTGCCATTGCTGACGATATAGTCAATTACATTATTTTGTCGAATTTTAGCCAGTTCAATCAAAGGCTTAGGATCGACCTTGGCTTTTTTATTTGAATCATCACCCGCTTTTCTTGCGCTAGCTTGCGCAGATTCTGTCATATCTGCCCGGGTGGCTACGCCACAGATTACCATCTTAATTTTGGGTTTATCATTCATTATTGAAATAACCTTTTCCAGTTGCGCTTTGCCTGCATCACTCAATTTGGTATTTCTTGCAGTAAATTCAATGGGCTCAAAGCGAAGGGCTGTCGCCAAATCGAAAACACCAGAAGCGAGGGAGAGCATACCCAGTGGTGAATACTGGTAAATGACCGCATTCTTGATTGCCTTAACAGTAACGGTTGCGACAATGCTGGCAATCGAAAAATCTGGCGAATTCATATCGCCTTTAAGCGGTATTTCAAGTTCAATATTATCATCACTGTCTCTGAGCAAGTTCAATGCCATTGGCAAGGGCACGCCCAGCTCTTCATTCATCTCGTTGGCTTCATGTTCTTGTAGTTCTCCGAGCTCAAATTTTTCCAGTTTTGATTCAAAAATGGCATCAATTTTTTTATCAGCAATTTTCACTGCATAATTTAAATTCAGATGTCCCTGCTCGATTCTATAACCGATAAAACGTGCCGCATATCGAGTTACACTCACAAGGTTCATATTCTCTATCTTTCCCTTTATATCGGTTGACAGATCCTTCTTGCCAAGATTAATCATCCCTTCACCCGATATAGCCCCACCTTCGGCAAAACTCATGCTGTAGGCGACAGGCGTATCTTTCGCATCAGAATAACCAAACATCACCTCTCCCAAATTTAGCTTGATATCGACAATTTTCTGTTCAACCAATTCTCCGGTTGAGTCTTCGGCAATGTTGATCTCAGAATTCGCAAGATCAAATTGACCAAGCTTAATTTTCAGGGGCTCTGAGCTCTCAGAGCTATCTGCTGCGCTTTCGTCTGACTGACTAACTTTATCTGTAACGGCAAGCCATTGAGCCAGATTGAGTTCACCGTTTTGTAAAATAGCATCCACAAATACGCCATTTGTTGCCAATTTACCTAAACTAATAACTTGTTTTTGCAGTTGTGCGTCATTGAGCTTCAAACCTGTCAACCTGATAAGCGAACCAGATAGACCAGAGTTATCAGGCTCAACATGTGCAGCTAGTCGCTCCATCATTTCCAAATCATTCAACTCTACAGACTCAATAGCAGCGATACTCTCTGCAAAACTAAAATTAGTGATATTGAGTCTCGGCAGTTTGAGCAGAGCATGTAGCTCATTGTCACTGGCTCGCTGATAAAGCTTTAATCCAGAAAGGTTAAGCTCAACCAGGGAAGCGGCTATATTTTGTTGACTGAAAAGCAGACTTTCCAACTCAAACGATTCCAGAACCAGCCCCATATCTGCATAGCTATCGGTTGGCTCTTGCACCAGGTAACCAATGTTCGACAAAGTGATCTTTTCGATTGAGAAGTTTTCTTGATTAAATTTCAAATCGGTAAATAGGAGATCTTTCAACTCGGCTAACTTATGCTTATCGCGAGAAGTTAATGTAAGCCTTGCTAAATGAATATTCCCCTGATAGTTTGGCCTGGCACTTTTATCCACAGTAAATGACTGCTCAAGTAATAGTTCGCCAAACGTCAGACATGCAGAGAAGTTATCGTTATTCTGCAAAGGAAAGCCGAGTGATTTAAAATCTTTAGTCTTATCAACAACGCAGATTTCCAGGTCGCTAAGTTGCACTCCTGACAATGAAACGGCCCAGGGCTTTGCCGGCATCTTTTTCTTTTCTGTCGGCTCTGCACTTATCGATTCCTTTGAGGTTACTAGTTTTGTTTCAGAATCATCCATCTTATCTGGCTTTGCGAACTTTGATAGCGCAAGTGGACCAATTTGAAGTAGTTGTAAATCATCGAGTTCGATATCCAGTTTAAAACCACCCAGTGAAAACTCGTTAATAGTTAGCTGCTCATCCCATAAGTCAGCCATATTCCAGTCGACATAAAAGCTGTCGAATCCAATCCTGCGGCCTTGCTCATCTTTTGCACTTAGCCCCTCAATCCTGATGTCCGAGTTCCACAAGCTCAGCTCGAGACGTTCAATTTCAACCTCGCTGGCATGGTCTGATAGGAAACTTTTAATTCCCCAGATGGCAATTAAAGAGCTTGAAGCAACCAGCGTACTGGTGGTTATCAGTAGCAATAACAGAATAGAGAGGATTTTATGGCTTTTGATCCAGCGAAGCATGATGCAATCCTTTGGATTATTTGAGCGGAGTTATTTCTATTATATCCGGCATTGGGGGTTTCGATAAGAGCAATAGTCGAATATATGTCCTTGCCTCCTGCATGCTACCTATCAAGATGAGCATTCTTGGCGTGCCATTTTACAATGTTTGGCTACTTACGCAGTAAGTAACGACCTTTTCAATTTTCTTTTGCTATAAAATATAGTTTTCCACCTCGTCAATGAATTAAAGATTGTCCTTATTAGCATTTCCATCTTTAACTTCAAAGTATTTATCCGTGACTTTCTTAGTGAATAACGATGAATAATCCATGTGAATTATTCTTCGTTTTTCAGGACCTTCTTACATTTGCTAACTTAAATTTTAGCGAAGTAATAAGTCGATCGTTTTATATAGGTACATAGAGTTTACTGGAATAAATACTATAAATAGAAACAAATAGTATTTATTAGTTACTTTGCTCCAAAACTCACAGAACAACGGAGCAAAAAGCACAGCTAGACTCAAAATTATTACAAAGGCAAAACTTATCAGACCAAAAATCGAAAATGCGGGCAAGTTATTTCCATTAGTCCCAGGATTGAATATGAGTAAAATCACAATGATCACTCCAAAGACAATATAGAAATCAAAGGCCTCTCTATTATCCAATAATATTCACCTATTAATAATCAAGTGCACTAGCTTGAGAAAAAAAATCCTGACAAATGTAATTCATACAAAAAAGCTACTGAAGTTATTCCGAGACATAAAACACCGTACCTTAAGAGAACATTGTCACTTTCTCTAAACATCCTAAATAATAGCAATTCCGAAATAATAGCCAAACTAGATGTTAGGTATACCAGAAAAATTGTATCACTAGCTAGTCTGGTGCTTCCGGCTTCAATTACTCTGGAAAGAAGAATTGTACTATAACTCAATGAGGGGAGTAACATAGCAAGACTAACAAAGAATCAATGCAATTCTCATTATAAGACCAACTCCATTTACAGGTTAGCACAGTACATTGATTGCAAAAAAACACACCAAAAACGAGGTCCAACGTCTCTCAAGATTGAGTTTATCTTAAAATCAACATGTTACAACAGCTTATAAATTTATAAATTACTAACAAGCCTCCTTAAGCAGTTCCTCCTTAAGTGATTTATAGTAATAAACCGTCGCACTCCATTGCCCGTTGGTTTCAACCACAAAATCAGGGATCTCTCCAACTTTGATATAGCCATACTTCTCATACATATTTGAGGCAACATCCCCTTTACGCGTGTCCAGGATAAGCATGTGTCGTCCCAAAGAAAGCGCTAGCGACTCTGCTTCTTTAAGCAACATTTTGCCCACGCCCGCGCCTCTATGACTCGGCAATACAATCAATTTTTCTAAATCTGCACGATGCAGTCCATTCTCTTTTTGACACAGATTCAGCTGAATACTGCCAATAATTTCTTCTTCAATTAAGACAATCATCAGCCGACGAGTTCTATTGACTAACGATGACTCTAGCGAGGTCCAATATTCATTTGCATCAGTTTGACTAAGTGGTGGCAAGAAGCCAATGGAAGCGCCTTGATCGACACAGGCTATGAGCAACTCAGACAAACCGTGCAAATGCAGCTCAAACTCTATAGGCGCAACTTCAATAAATTTGATTGATTTCATAGATAGATTCCAGGTAAAAAATTTTGACTCAGCTCAGCAAAAGCAAAACAAATGCCAGCTATCAATTGTGTAAATTTGTATGCTTCGTCGCCCTTCTGAAAAAGGTATTCACCAAAATACGGCAAGATCTGAAAAACTTGCACCAAAAGGCGGCGCATTATGTCACCCAGTTGTTATTTGTTCTGTATTTTGTACGCGCTATGTAAAATCGTTTACAATGAATGTGTATCCACAATATTGGGAAGCGATTTATGTCCAAAGTATTGACCGAGCTACTCGACCTGCTGGGATTGGAAAAAATTGAACAGGGACTGTTCCGCGGCAATAGCCAGGATATTGCTCTGGGCCATGTTTTTGGTGGACAGGTTATTGGTCAGGCACTTTCTGCTGCCAAACAAACTATCGATCCAGCGAGAGCATGCCACTCTTTTCACAGCTACTTTTTAAGGCCAGGTGACGCAACCAAACCCATTGTCTATGATGTCGAAAATATCAGAGACGGCGGCAGTATATCGACTCGAAGGGTCAAGGCGATCCAAAACGGCAAACGCATCTTCTTCTTAACCGCATCATTTCATGATTCCAGCGGCGGCTTCGATCATCAGACAAAAATGCCAGAGGTAGAAGGACCTGAAAAGCTGATGTCCGAACTTGAAATCGCGCGCAAGTTCGCTGATAAAATTCCAGAACGAATCCGTCATCTTGTTACCTGCGAAAAGCCCATTGAAATAAGACCGGTGGAGTTTTTCAATCCGCTGGCACCAGATGAGGCGCCCCCTAAACGTCATGTGTGGATGAAAGCCAGTGGCGAATTGCCGGATGACCTGCGTGTTCACAAATACCTTTTGGCTTACGCTTCTGACTTTGCGTTTTTACCGGTTGCAGGCCAACCCCATAAAGTTTCCTTTATGTTACCGCAATTTCAAATGGCGACTATCGATCACAGCATGTGGTTCCACAGAGACTTTCGTTTTGACGACTGGTTATTACACGTTATTGAAAGTCCAAGCGCCAGTAGCGACAGAGGGTTTGTACGTGGACAATTCTTTGATAGACAGGGTCGACTGGTAGCCAGTACCGCACAGGAAGGAGTGATGCGACAGCGTCGTTAACAGCGAATTGTTTAGTTTTTTTGATAGTTTAATGAAAAGGCAGCTCAATGAAAAAACTGCCTTTTTCCTTTTCTGCTGAACCTACTCTCAACAGGAAGAATCGGTTGGCGACTAATTACCGAAAACTCTTCGTAAAAGCTCGGTAACGCGTGCAGAAGGATTTTGACGGATCTTTTTTTCCTCATCCTGAATTAGCGTGAAAAGTCCGCTCATAGTCTTATTAGTAATGTGGGCTTCAATATCCAGATTCGGTTTCTCAGTCAAGGGAAGCGCTTCGTAGGAAGATAATAGCTTCTTGTAGTCACTGTAAAATCCGACCTGATTCATCGATCGGCTAATAATTGGGCGAAACTTCTTTCTAAGTGTTGCACTACTGGTCTTTTTAAAATACTCGGTAGCAGCATTATCTGGTCCGTTTAGAATATTCCATGCATCCTTAATCGACATTTGGCGGATACTTGCCATTAATACTTCACCCGCGCTTTTAGTTGCAGCTTCGGCTGAACGATTCATCTGCAACTCAAACTTATCAACATAGCGCCCAAGGCCAATATTTTTTAACGTACTGGTAACCTTCTCCAATTTTTGCGGAGTAGCAATTCTTATCAGCGGATTATCGCTAAAGCCTCCCACTTTGCTAGTTGCGCTAACGCTGTTTTTAGTTCCCACTTCCAGCGCCTGTTTAAGCCCTGCTACAACAGTCTGGGTATCAAGTGGTCTTTGATACTGACCCAGAGTATCGGCGACCTGGCTTAAATCAACGTCCTTACACCCCAGAGTAAAAGTAAGAGAAAAAGCGATAAGGCTCTGACAAATAATCCAGAAGCCCTTAAATCGTTTTAATTTCATTCCAAAATCCCCTAGCCTAGAATCATCCTATCCAACTTAGAATCTATCTTATTGCCTGTCATGACTATGTGAAAAACTAAGACTTAAGCAAGCTAACCACTCGGCCCACATGCTCAGCAGCCTCTATTCCGCGGTCAGTCAGATAGCCGCCATCAACCTGGGAAACAAAACCTTTTTCAAACAGTCGAGACATGGCTGCAACCTTTTCCGGCTCTGCATCATGATGAACTTTTAAACCTTCTTGCACACTATCAAGATTAAATAACCCCAGCAGCTCAATTTCAGTAATCAGTTGATTATCCATCAATTTCCTCTTATTTGTGTTAACAATGGCTTTCTCCAAAATAGCACTTTTAATCGTTCCAGGGTAGTTCTGATAATCAAACCGGCAACCATAAGTAAAACAAATTGATTCCGGTCACTACCAGTTCCAGGCTTACCCGGACTTGCATTTCTGATATTTGAGATAAACACCCAAATAATAACGATTATCATTTGCAATAAAAGCAATTCACATTTAAAATAACTTTCAAATGAAGAAGACATATAAGGAGAGTCGCAGTGGGTTATAAAATCGAAGCTTTTCTGGATCAGGGAAGACCAGCCTTGAGAATCTACGATATTAATCAGCACTCCCTTTGTCTTTCGTGGGTTTATCAGGGTGAGGCCGAAAATAACAGCGAGATTCACAAGCTTTTTCGGCAATTACTCTTGTTGACCTGCAAACAGGATTTACACAATGTGAGAGTGTTTAATCTCACCCCCAAACTTGACAGTTAGCCGTATCCTTCTCCGTTGGCTTTATGGTTAATTCTGTTGTGACTAAGAGATAGCTCTCATGTTGTGTGAATATTCTCGATACCCCTGTGTTGAGGATTTGTGAATATTGCAGTCATTATCGACCCCATCATATTCTCAGATGACTGTAATTTTTATAGCCCGGTGCTCTCGTCCGGGCTTTTTTATCTCTTTCCGGTTTGATATGTGTACAAATAGATATCGAATGAATTTTCTTCAAATCTGATATAGATGAATATCAATAAAAAAAGCTCAACCGGTGGTTGAGCTTTTCTTCAGTAGCATAATATGCAGGGAGGTTTATTTTGCTTTAACCTTGCTTGCATCGGCAGACTCATTTGCTGCCGCCAACTTAGTTAAATCACCTGCTTTAATAATCGAAAAATCTTCAAACTTGATATACTTTTTCATCGCACGATGAACATCCTTAGCAGTCAGGTTTTTCAACTTTTCTTCGTAGTCTTCACCCCACTGCATATTCCGATCTAGATCCAGATTAGAAACCAGAGTTCCAACTAACTCCCTGTCTTGTGAACGACTAACCCGTCGTCCTTGTAACAGGCCAGACTTGGCTGATTCAATTTCCTCTTCGGAAAATCCATCTTTTAGCATTCTAATTAGTTCTTCTTTGAACCCGATTTCGACTTTGTCAAGATTCTGTGGCGCACAAATTGCGTAGACTCCCAAATCAGATCTTTCGTCATATGCACTTTGTTGCATGAAAGAGCCGGCGCTGTAACTCAAGCCATCTTGTTGTCGCAAACGAGTGGCCAAACGACTATTCAAAAATCCGCCACCGAAGATGTAGTTTCCTAACTCCAGCGCAGCAGCTTCTTCCGCATTGTCACCGACAGGTAATCTGGTCAAAGCAACAAAGGTTGCATTTTCCTTGTCTGGTGTATCGAAAGTTTTGTTTTGCTTTTGAGGTGCAAAATAGTCTCGAGCAACACGCTTGTAGTTTTCTTCCGTGTTCCATTGTCCATAAAGTTTTTCCAGTTCAGTTTCAATCTGCTCCGGCTCAAAATCACCAACCACACCAATTTGTGCATGACCTGCACCATAGAAGCGCTGATGGAACTTCTTAAGATCTTCTATTTTCAGTTTGTTTAACTCCGCCAGACTCTCTTCAAAAGTGGCAACATAGCGAGGGTGTCCCTTGGGATAAGGGTTTTGTTGACGGCTATATTCATTAAACGCAAGACTCTGCGGATTTTGAAGTTGTTGCTCAATATCGACTTTGGTAGTTGAAAGATACTGTTCAAACTCTTTTTGATCAAAAGCTGGCTTCTTTAAGACACTGGTGGCTAAACGTAATACTTCAACCAAATTTTCCTTGGTCGTTGTAATACTTGCGTAGGCACCTCTGGCACTGCCACCAATACGAACATTGGCTTTCAACTTATCGAATTCATCTTGCAGTTCCTGACGACTATACTTGTCATTTCCTCGCATCAACATATTGCCTACCGCAGAACCTACCATTTGCATGCCGGTAAGACTGCTTTCGTTACCCATATCCAGGGAGATATTGACTACTACGGACTCTCCTCGAGTTTTCTTTGGGAGTAAAGTTATCTTGGTACCGTTGCTTAACTTGGATAGACGAGTTCTGGAGTCAATATTGTCATGCGATGGATCGAAGTTTTCGCCTTGTGCAATCTGTGCTCGACCTTTATAACCCTCCAACATATCAGCAACACTGGCAACTTGTGGAATTTCAACACGCTCAGGCTTTTCAGCCGGTATAAAGCGAGCCGCAGTTCTGTTATTACGCTGCAAGTAAGTCTCAGCAACTCGTTGAACGTCATCGACGGTTACTTTCTCAATGCGATCACGATGCAGGAAGTACAGTCTCCAGTCCCCCATTCCGAGCCATTCGCTAAGATTTCTGGCAATCCCTTCAGATGAATTGAAAGAAAGCTCAATGTTTTTAAGAATATTGCGTTTCGCTCTTTCCACTTCTTCTTTGGTCACGGGGTTGGTTTTCAAACCCTCCAGAACATCTAGCATCTGATTTGCCGTTTTATCCAGATCGAAACTTTTGTCGACCTCAGAAGCATAAAGTGCCACCCCAGGCTCTTGCCATTGGAAGTTAAAACCAAACGCTCGGCTCGCCAACTTGCCTTCAACAAGAGACTTATGTAGACGACCACTAGGAGTATCGCCAAGGATCTGGGTTAAGACATCGATTGCAGCGTAATCTGGATGAGACCCCGCAGGGATATGATACAACGCGCTAAACATCTGCACATCACCTACCCGTCGAACTGTAACGCTCTTTTCTCCATCCTGCGCCGGTTCCACCGTGTAAAGCGGGCGAAGCTTGCGATCAGGCTTAGGGATCGAACCAAAATATTTCTTCACCTTTTTAAGCATTTTGTCCTGCTCAAACTTGCCTGCGACTATCAGGGTAGCATTGTCAGGCTGGTAGTATTTTTTATAGAAAGCTTTAAGCCGGTCTATTGGCACATTTTCCAGATCAGCGCGCGCACCAATTGTCGACTTTCCATAATTATGCCAGGAGAATGCTGCACCCATTGCTCTTTTCAGAGTTACCATGAAAGGACTATTTTCACCCATTTCAAATTCATTGCGCACTACCGTCATTTCACTGTCCAGGTCTTCTTTGGCGATAAATGAGTTGACCATGCGGTCAGCTTCCATATCCAATGCCCAATTGATATTTTCTTCGGTAGCGGTAAAAGTCTCGAAATAATTGGTACGATCCGTCCAGGTTGTGCCATTAGGTCTAGCTCCGTGAGAGCTTAGTTCTTTTGGAATATCCTTGTGCTTAGGTGACCCTTTGAACACCAGATGCTCAAGCAGATGAGCCATTCCTGTCTCACCATAATTTTCATGCTTTGAACCAACATGGTAAGTAATATTAACCGTTACAGTTTCTTTGGTTTGGTCGGGAAATAACAACACTCTCAAACCATTATCAAACTGATACTCAGTAATACCCTCAACCTGGGTAACCGGTTTTGCCTCTACTTTTTTTGCCATGGCAGGCATAGAAGCGGCAGTACAACTAATTGCAGCACTGATCGCGACAACTCGCATCGCTTTGCTTAGACCTAACATCCATTTCTCCTTTTTGATATCAAAACCAGCTCCCGAGTTATTAATTTAAATCAACTCAGGAATGGTAGTTGAACGATAATTTAAGGGAAATGGCGTTATATTTCGCGGTAAAAAGTTACACGGACACAAAATTTTACAATTCCGTGTATAGTTTTCTACTAGGAATGCTTATCCAACCGCTGCTTAATTAACAACGCAAACTCACTAAGGGAGACCTCCCCTGCCAGCTCGGCAAGATTATAATGGGTATCACCATCCCACTGACAAAAAAAGCGAGTCTCGCCACTACTCCCCTCTCCAGCCTCGAGAGTAAAATAGCCAATTTCAGGACAAGGGTTTTTATCCGGTTTTTCTAAATCCATCAATGCCACAATACCAATATAGATGCACTCGACATAAGCCCGGACTTCGGGCATTTCAATCAGGATCAAAGGATAGTTTTCAATTCTGGAAAGTGAAACTTTTATCTGATTGGCAAGAATTCGAGTTTCATCCGTGGGACAGGCTGCTTCTACCCGCGCGATCAGTTCCTTGACAAAGTCGAACTGTCGATCCGATGCCATCAGCTCAAAAAACTGGTGGGGATCACTCTCGGCAAATTGACGAAAAGCTTCGTGCCCCAACAGGTAATGCCTTTCCCGAGGTTTATCTAACATTATCTGACTCCACAGGTGGTGTTTTTATATTTGGTGATATTGTACAGATAATGCTCTCTACAGGCACACCGACAATTATTTATCCAGAACCTTAACTCTCCTGACACTATGTTGTCAGTAGGCTTGATTTAAAGTATTCATCACGCCCCTGGTTAATACCACTTTTTATTAGCTCTCAACAAGGAGAATCAACAAATGAAACACATTGTCACCTGGGCAGAAATTCCAGTAAATAACATGGAACGAGCGATGAATTTCTATCGAGAAATACTCAACGTTAATTTCAAACGCGACGAAATGGACGGATTTGATTTCGCTATGTTCGAAGCGGGTGAGGAAAATATCACAGGCGCATTGATCCATGGAGACGGATACACACCTTCAACAGAAGGCAGTGTCGTTTATCTTAATGGCGGCGATGATTTAAACGGCCCTCTTGAGATAATTAATCGACTGGGCAACCAGGTTTTGGTACCGAAAACTGCAATAAATGACGGAGAATGTGGTTATTTCGCACAATTTATTGACAGTGAAGGAAATCGAGTCGGACTTTATTCACTTAAGTAGCAACGATAAGGAAGGCTTCGGAGACGAAGCCTTCTAGTACAAGTTATTAAGAGGACAGTATATGCTTACTCCTATTCTGGAAGTTGTGATATACGAGATCAAGCCCGATTTTGCCAAAGGCTATCGTTTACATCATCTCCCAAGGTTTCAGGAGCTGGTAAAAAATCTTCCCGGTTTTATCTCGTTTCGCACATTAGGTAATTGTAATCAGCATAACCTTTACCTTGATCTGGTAGAGTGGAAGAGTCTGGAGCATGCTGTTTCTGCCGCAAATTCGATTCAACAAATACAAAAATCTAAAGAGTATCAGGGCTATCTTGAAGCCTTCGATAAAGTTAAAATGTTTCATCACTTTAAACCCCTTTAGTCGGCAGGCTCCCTGTTCAATAGTACACTAGAAGTTACGCGTATCTCACTAAGCACGGCTTCACGAATTAGTTTCGCCACAATTACCATCACTTTCGACTTTATCATTGTATAATTTAGAAATGTTCCAATCTCAGATATGAGTTCAATGAAGAAGAAATTAATCAGTCTATTTATTGCCTGCTTTCTAATGCTTTCCTGTTCGGACAATAAGCTCTCACCTTTAACACGGGATGGCATTATTCTCGCGTTTGGAGATAGCTTAACCTTTGGAGTCGGAGCCGGCGCACAAAAAAGTTATCCTGACTTTTTGTCCCAAATAACCGGATTACAGGTGGTTAACGCAGGCGTTTCTGGTGAGACAACTACTCAAGGCTTAAAACGTTTCCAGTCATTATTGGACAAACATCAACCTGAACTGGTTATATTGATGGAGGGTGGAAATGATATATTGAGAAATCACAATCTTGCCACCACCAAAAAAAATTTATCCGAAATGATTCATCTGGCAAAGAGTTTCGACAGCCAAGTGGTCATGATTGGTGTCCCGGAGAAAAATCTTTTCTCCGATAGCGCTTCATTTTATTACGAGCTCGCTGATGAGCACCAGATTGTCTTTCTCGATGAAATACTGGCCAGTTTGTTAAGATCCAGACAATATAAATCAGATCCCATCCATTTGAACGCAAAAGGCTATCGGAAACTGGCAGAAAAAATTGCTGATGTTTTGGAAGCTAGTGGTGCGATCGAGCTATAACGGATAAACAAATTTTAATCAGCCTGCTTGAGCAGATTTGCCGGCGAATACTGATCTGTCAATATATCGCTATCGGTATTCCAGTCGATAGTATCGTTTAGACTTTCCAGCACAGAATTCATATTAACGTTAAAATTCTCGATTTTTTCAACCGGATTTTCCAGAACTGCTCGAGGAAGAGAAAAACCGTCACAATTACATCCAAATATCACTCGATTTCCTTTAGTAGGAGCCTGGAAGATGAATAACTTTCCAAACACATTTTGATAAGTTACAGACTCATAATCGTAAAGCTTGCTATTACTGAAGGTGTTGGCACTCACAATTCCATTATCACTTAATAATCCTTTAACTTCCTGTAAGAACTCTCTGGTCATCAAATGTTCGGGAATGTAGTCGCCATTAAATGCATCAAGGATAATCCAGTCAAACTTCTCTTTCTTCAGTAATGATCGTTTTACATAGACCCGACCATCCCTAATCTCTGTTTTTATTTTGTTGTTTTCCTGATAATCAAAATACTTTTTAGCCAACTTAACAACAACCGGATCGATATCCACTGAGACTATTTCTGATTCTGGCGATAGTTCATGAATCACTTTTGATAAAACACCGCCACCAAGACCTAGAATAAGTACACGCTCAGGTTTAGGATTATGCGCAAGAGCTGCAAGAGTACCATGTGCATACTCAAATACCAGTCGCTCAGGTTTTTCCAGATCAATACAGGCTTGATTTGTAATCTTTTTCCGCCTTGTTTCAAAACGCATGCAGCGAAGCCCTTCTTCCTCAACGATCACTACATTTCGATAGATTGATCTTTCTTTATGAATTTGTTTAGCACAAAGGCCATTAGCATAAAAAGCAGTAACAAGACTTAAAACTGCTATCCATCGATTTGTCATAATTTAAGATTCCGATTGTTGGTTTTCGAAAGCTGGCTCAATAGCTTGCTCGCGCTTTACCTCTAGGGCTGAAACAACTAGTGCCAGACATCCACACAAAAAAAGAATTGAAAATGTTAGCCACAATATCTGATTAACTTCGAGCCATAAAACCAGATAGAAAGAAGTTAAGATAGTTCCTATTGCACTTCCCAGAGTCGAGACAAAATACAAAAAGCCAGCGGTATGGCCGGAGGAATCTGCTGAAACGGTGAGAATTCTAACTGAGTAAGGAGCAATCATTCCCAAAATAATGCTGGGTACCAAAAACACAAAAGTCGCCGCAACAAGAGAACCATATCTTGGGTCTTCAATACGCTCAAAAACAAACTCAAACAGGTTTTCTGAGAAAAAAATCGAAGGTAGAAGCGCCAAACTTGCAACTAAGAAAATTCCACCAAATTTCTTAAGACTGGGTCGATATAGAGAAAACTTTCCGCCACTCAAATAGCCAAGCGAAAGGGCTAACATAAATACCGTTATGATACTGCCCCAAACATAAACGCTACTACCAAAAAAAGGGGCTAACATTCGCCCACCCAATAGCTCGAAACACATGATCGAGAAGCCAGCACAAAAGGCAAGCATGATAATTATTAATTTTCTCATTGAATACTCTTTCTTTTAACCAGCTCTAAAGATACCCATGATATTCATTCAGAGCAATAGCTATCGAACTAGTATCCTATATTCAAGCTTTTGTTCATCCACAACACCGGCTAGAATGTTCTACTTTCATTACTGTAATTAAAAAGCCTATGCGACGCGCTGACCGACTATTCCAGATAACTCAGATTCTGCGAAATAAACGCCTTGTTACTGCGGCACAGCTGGCTGAACGCCTGGAAGTCTCTGAAAGAACCATCTACCGCGATATCCAGGACTTAAGTTTGTCAGGAGTCCCCATAGAAAGTGAGGCTGGTGTCGGCTATATGCTCAGACACTCACTGGATATTCCTCCCATAATGTTTAACCCAGACGAACTGGAAGCGATTGTTTTGGGAGTAAAGATGATTACAGCCTGGAGCGGCAACAAGCTGGACAAGGCGGCGAAGTCGGCGTTGGAAAAAATTGAAGCAGTCGTCCCTCGGGAGCTCCAGTCTAATATAGAATCGAGCAAATTATTTGTTCCGACCTTTGCAATACCCAACTCACACAAAGATAACTTTGAAAAACTGCGTCAGGCAATTAACAAGAAATGTATTGTACTTATCACTTATCGCAAGCTAGACGATCAAGTTTCACAAAGAAAACTATGGCCACTGGGAATGTACTACTGGGGAAAAGTCTGGACGATGGTAGCCTGGTGCGAACTCAGGGAAGCATTTAGAGCATTCCGCGTTGATCGCATTGAATCATTGCAGGAAACCGGAAACAACTATCAAGAAATTGATGGCCGTTCGCTAGATGATTATATTGCAATCCAGAAAGCGCTCTATCAACAGCATAAAGAATGGGATGAAAATCAAAATTATGGACAATAGTCACAGTTCATCAGGCGATAGGCGCAAAGTCATTATTATCGGCGCCACTTCAGGAATAGGAGAAGCCTTAGCCCACCTTTACGCTAAGAGTGGCTATATGGTTGGTGTTACCGGACGACGTCTGGACAGACTCACTGCTTTTCAACACTTGCACCTCGGTAGAGCTTTTATTAACCAGATGGATCTCACCCATCCGCAACAAGCAATGATCCAGTTAGAGCATTTGATCGGACAAATGAATGGTGTAGACATTATTATTCTTAATGCAGGTACCGGTCGAATAAATCGAAAATTAGACTTTGCTATAGAAGCTCAAACTATCGAGGTTAACGTCACTGGTTTTACCGCTCTGGCCGACTTTGCTGCAAACTATTTTTTAAAACAGGGACATGGTCATTTAGTTGGTATTTCCTCTATTAATGCTTTAAGGGGTAGCAATGTCGCACCAGCTTATGCAGCTTCGAAAGCCTACATTTCCAGCTATTTGCAAGGCCTGAGGAAAAGATTTTCTCGTTCATCCAATAACATCTATGTAACCGATATTAAACCAGGTTTTGTCGAGACTGACATGGCGCAAGGGAATGGTTTGTTTTGGGTAGCACCTGTCGGCAAAGCAGCCAAGCAGATTAAAACAGCTATCGACAGAAAAAAAAGCAATTGCTATGTGACCAGACGATGGAGGCTAATCGCCTGGTTGTTAAAATTTCTTCCAGAATCAATTTATCATCGAATTTGAAAAGAAGTAACGTTTTTCAGCCCTTGTTTTTTATCTGGTCAAATATTTCCTGCGCTTCTACAAACTGTGCGTAAGCTTTCTCCAGGTAGGCTTTGACCTCATCCACATAACCATCTGTTGAAGCGGACCAAACACGATTAACATATCGCTCACCGGCGGCAAATGCGGACATTATATCTGCATAATTTTGTAAACCGAACAGGTGTCGCATTGACTCTCTCACCTCAGCAAAATTATCCAGATCTTCGCGAAACCGTATATCGATTTCAAATCTTGCTTCATAAGTTGGCAAGGACTCTTTCTGTTCAAAGAGGTCTTTCAGATTTGCGACAATATTGTGCAAGCTCTTATCCATAATTTTTAAATCATCGCCTAACTTATGATCTGCTTTGGCGGCTTTTTTGTGTTCGCTCTTTACCATCGCCAGTCCAACAGCACCAACAATTAGCCCTGGAAGAAAATAGGTCCAATTCACTTCAACAGGATCAAGTGATGATAAAAATGCACCACACAGAAAGCTTGCAGTAATGAGAATGTATCCTACTAGTTTCATGCCATTTACTCCTATAAGCCTTCAATAATTTTTACCACGGCAAAACCGACACCGACTAATGCTTCACCGACAATTAATCCCGCCGCAACAGGAATACCAATATCATGCGAAAAAGACTCAGGCATTTTCCAGTCACTTACCACCCGAATCAAGGTACCAATGGCGTAAGCAACAACAATACTAAAAGGCAAATAAAAACCCAGTCCAACAGTAATTCCCAGACCACCGGAAGTGGCACTTAGTAAAGCCCCCAGACCCGCACCTGCCAGATACTTCTCAATTGGAACATCGCCGCCTAGAATACCTTCAACCATTGAAGCTAGCGCCTGACCTTGTGGTGCAGGAAGCTCATCACTTCCCAGTCCGTAGGCTTCATGTAGAATAAAAATAAGCACCATGATTAGAATCGGCCCCAGCCACGCCCCCAAAAACTGCCCCATTTGTTGCTGCTTAGGGGTAGCTCCAACCAGATAGCCTGTTTTTAAATCCAGCATCAGATCCGTTGCCTGCGACATGGCCACACAACAGGCAGCCCCAACCATTACAGCAGCTACAATTGCGTCAGCTCTCCCCAGTCCACTTGCGATAAATATCAATATTGTCACAGCGATTAGTGTCATACCGCTTAAAGGCGACCAGTTAGTTCGCCCAATACATTCAGATAAAATGACACCGGCGATCCAGATCCAGAGAGTTCCGACAATCGCCATAGTCAGCCCGCGCATCCACCCCATTTGTTCAGTGGATTGAATAGCCATAATGATTAACAAAATCACTGCACCGATAACCGCTGCATAAAGCAGCTTAATTGGCATTTCATCGCGTGACAGAGATGCTCCTGATTTAGCCGCACTTTGCATTGAACGAATCGCACTGATGATTAGTGGCAACGCCATGATTATCCCGGTAACCGCGCCGCCGATAAGCATACCTATCCCTGTCGGACGGAAAAGACTAACTCTAAGAGCGTTGGGATCAGTCACTACTGAACCATCAGAAGTGGTGGGTAGCAAATCAAAACCAGAAAGCATTGGCGCCAAAAACCAGTAACAAACAAAACCGCCAATGATAAAAGCAACGCCGCCTTTACCGGCAATATAGCCAACCCCGATAGTGAGTAATGATACGTAGATAATCCCATTCATATACTCTGGCATATTAAGCGCTGCACCAAAATTATAGTTATCATCTCCCATGTAGGCTTTAACAACAAAATGAATTAACCCACTAAAAACCGCAGCTCCAATCAGTAATTGGGCTTTGCGAATTCCGGCACCGGGAGATTTCAAAATTGTCGCAACCGCAACGCCACCTGGATAGGTGAGTCGTTCGTAGTCAATCATTTGTTTACGCAAAGGAATAATAAATGCAATCCCGAGAAAAGCTCCGGCGATACAGCCAAATACCATCAGATAAGGATCAAAGTTAGGTTGACCGAGGATAAACAAAGCTGGCACGGAAAACATCATACCGCTGGATGCGCCATTGACCGCACTAGCGATTGTTTGCGTGACGTTATTTTCAATAATGGAATTTCTACGCATCAGACCGCGTAAAATTCCAAAACCCAAAATGGCGGCCAGCTCAGAACCTTCAATGGAAAAACCCAGTTTTAATGAGGCGTAACCAATACTTAACGCCAAAATTGAGCCCAACAGATAACCGACAAATACAGCTGGATATGAAAGCTCCGGATAAGGGCCGTGCCGAAGTATGCCATGGGATGATTGAGTATCAGACAAAGGGAACTCCTGATTTTTTCGAATTATTGTATGGATACAGGCTAGAGAAATTGGGTTTGAAGGTCTTATTTCAAACTTATTCGGTAAGCATAACAGAGAAAACAGAACCTCTCTATCTTTGCCAATTCAGGAAAGCAATTCATATCTGTGGACTTATGATAAGTACCAGAAAAATACCTAATTAAACACGTTATATAAACAAGTAAATACTACCAAGAAGAAATATTGCAAAGGGAGAATAAAGGTTTTAGTATCCTTGCGTCTAATAAAACAGCAAATATCTGACATATTTATTTAGTCTATTTATAGGGATTGAAATAATGAAATATATAGCGACTGGACTTTCCAGCCTCTTTCTGGGGTTAACAATTGCTTGCGGAGGAGGCTCATCCTCTCCGGAACCGGAAGATGACAATACAACACCACCGCCTCCGCCGGCATTTAGCTTTAAAGCTTTGCAAGAGAACAATTGCGGTCAGGTATCTCCTTTAGAAGGCGTTGAATTTCTTATTTATAACGAATCGCCAAATAGTAATCCTTCTACTGGTTACACTCGTTTAACATCTGACGCAGAGGGAAAAATTGAGCTAGACGTCGAAGAGTCCAGCCTGGTTTCTTTTACTCTTAATGCTACCGATGCGAACAATAATATTCGAAGTTATAGCTTTACTGAGCTTAAAGCTGATGATTACAACATGATTGTTTTGTCTTCGGGAGATGCTTTCACTAACGACTCTTGCACTTGTGATTCTTTCGAGTTAGAAGGAACAGTTTCTGGCGATAACTATATCGCAGAAATAAGGAGTGCCGGGCTAGAAGCCGGCCTGAATATCAACGGTGGCTATTACTCAACATCTGGAAATACGATTGATTTCACCGATTCCCAGCTTTGCAATGATGACTTTTCTGCCCAGCCACTTATAGCGACAGCAGAGCTTGAAGGTTATGACGACAGAGTAATTTATGGCGTAGATTCTCAGCCATCGATTGATACAGCAGGTCCGAATTCGATTCTTCTCGATCAAGTCAGTTTGTCTGCAAGCAAGCCAGATATCGGAACAGCATATACTTTGACTCATTCGTTGTACTTTAATGAACAAAGCTATCTATATGGTAGCCATAGTGCGAGCGAGAATACTTATTTTCCATTTTCTGACTTGATGCCCGACTACCACTTCTTTCAGAAATATGTCGAAATTCAAGGAACCTTCAATAACGGTACAATTGCTGAAATCTACGCGACTCGACAAAGAGCTTCACGACAGCAATCCAGCAATGCTGAATCAATGGGAGACATGGCAACAGGAAGCTATATCGACGTTAATGTAGCTGATGATACAGGCCTGGTAACTTGGCAAACGGATAGTACAACGCCATTTAATATGGCTTTGGTTAGTCGAATATATGTTAGCGGCTCTCAAACCATCAGGCATTATATCTACACGTCTGTTGGAACAAGTGTACAGATACCACCGAATACCGCTGATATCGAATCAATGATGGCTGACGGAGAACTTCGTTTAAGCTATCTGGCTTTATTAGTTAATGATGTAAACTCTGACTTCAGCAGTTATATCAACGCAAGACGATTTGTAGATACCAATGGAAATTCCTTCGGAAGGGTTAGTGAGAAGTCTATCTATAGTTACTATTCACCGATTACTCAACTCAATAACCAAAAAAGTACTGACAACAAAGCTCAAATTAGAGACATGATTCGCCAGGAAGTTGATCTCTAATCCAGTCATGCGAAAAAAAAACGGTAAAGGAATGTCCTTTACCGTTTTTGTTTTAGCCTGATTTCTCAATAAGTCAGTTGCCAGCGCATTATATTGCTCTAGCAATCGCCTCAACACTATCCTTGGCATCTCCAAATAACATACTCGAGTTATCTTTAAAGAAGAGTGGATTCTGTACGCCAGCATAACCTGGATTCATCGAACGTTTAAAGCAAACCACATGTCTTGCATTCCATACTTCCAATACCGGCATCCCTGCAATCGGAGAGTTGGGATCTTCGGCGGCTGAAGGATTGACCGTATCATTCGCGCCAATCACCAACACTACGTCAGTATCATCAAAGTCATCATTGATTTCATCCATCTCGAGAACTATATCATAAGGAACTTTGGCTTCAGCCAATAATACATTCATATGACCGGGCAATCTTCCAGCAACAGGATGAATGCCGAAACGAACATTAACGCCTTTATCTCTGAGTTTCTTAGTAATGTCATAAACCGGATACTGAGCTTGAGCTACCGCCATACCATAACCAGGAGTGATAATCACAGACTTGGCATTTTTCAGCATTTCAGCAACTTCTTCAGCGGAAGTTTCCACATAGTCGCCATAATCCTGATCGCTACTGATAGTTACTTCCTGGCCAAAGCCGCCTGCAATAACGCTGATAAACGAACGATTCATCGCACGACACATGATATAACTCAAAATGGCACCCGATGAGCCAACCAGAGCGCCGGTAACAATCAACAGATCATTCCCAAGCATAAAGCCTGCAGCAGCGGCCGCCCATCCCGAATAAGAGTTGAGCATGGAAACCACCACCGGCATATCGGCACCACCGATAGATGCGACCAAATGCCAGCCAAATATCAACGCAATCACCGTCATCACAATGAGAGAGGTCATATGACCTTCCTGCTGCACGAAGTAAACCATCAAAGCGAAGCTGACAATGCCAGCTAGCAAATTCATTTTGTGCCGATGTGGCAACATCAGAGGAGAACTGGAAATCATGCCGCGCAGCTTCCCAAAAGCAACTACAGAGCCGGTAAAAGTAACCGCACCGATAAATACCCCAAGAAAAACTTCGACCAGATGAATACTTTTCATCATGCCAGCTAATTCGCCATGTTCCAAAAAGCTGTTGTAGCCAACTGCAACCGCAGCCAGACCAACGAAACTGTGCAACATAGCAACCAGCTCGGGCATCTGGGTCATTTCCACTTTTACCGCAAAACGAACACCTATAGCACCTCCTATTGCCATGGCTATGATCAGGTACTGCAAGTTAGTCACTTGTGGACTTAATATGGTAGCTGTCAGAGCAATCAGCATTCCGATAATTCCGTACCAGACACCGTGTTCGGCTGACTCCTGTTTACTTAGCCCGGCGAGACTAAAAATGAAAAGAATCGCAGCAACAAAATAAGCTGCATTAAAAAGAGCCATGTTATTACCTTGCCCCAAAACATCATTGAGTAAATTTTCCATGGCCTAGTCCTCCTTCCGGAACATCTTTAGCATCCGCTTGGTAACAACAAAGCCACCAACCACATTGATAAAGGCTATCAATACCGCGAACACTGCGATCCACATGACCAGAGGTGTCGTACTTGAAATTTGTAGTATGGCACCGACGACAATAATGCCGCTAATGGCATTTGTTACACTCATCAATGGGGTATGTAATGCGTGAGTCACATTCCAAACCACATAGTATCCAATAATGCAGGCCAGGATAAACACGGTAAAGTGCTGCATAAAATCTGGTGGTGCAACCGAAGCTAGCCAAACGTAGAAACTTGCTCCTATCAGCATTGTTATGCTCTTTCCCATACCAGAAGCAGATTTCTCTTCTTTTTTTGCTACCGGTGTAGGAGCCTCTTTCTTGGGAGCTGGAGCAGCACTCACTTTTACAGGAGGCGGTGGCCAGGTAATCTCTCCTTGTTTGGTAACCGTCACATTACGAATCACTTCATCATCAAAATTAAGTTCGATTTGCCCATTTTTTTGTGGTGTTAGCAACTTGAGAAGATTCAGCAAATTATTGGCATAAAGTTGTGATGACTGGGTCGGCAAGCGCGCCGGCATGTCGGAATAGCCGATGATAGTGACGCCATCGACTTCCACCGCCTTTCCTTCTTCAGTGAGCTCACAATTACCTCCGCCGAGCGCTGCCAAATCAACAATCACACTCCCTCGCTTCATTGAACGAACCATATCTTCAGTGATCAGCTTAGGAGCTGGTTTACCCGGAATCATGGCAGTAGTAATAATAATATCGACATCTTTCGCTTGCTCCGCAAAAAGTGCCATTTCCGCTTCAATAAATTCTTTGCTCATGACTTTGGCGTAACCATCACCACTGCCAGCTTCCTCTTCAAAGTCAAGCTCCAGAAACTCAGCTCCCATGCTTTCAATCTGCTCTTTAACTTCGGGTCGAGTATCAAACGCGCGCACAATCGCCCCCAAACTTCCAGCTGTACCAATGGCGGCTAACCCTGCGACTCCAGCCCCTATGATAAGTACTTTGGCTGGTGGTACTTTCCCCGCGGCAGTAATCTGACCGGTAAAGAAACTACCGAAACAATGGGATGCTTCCACGACCGCTCGATATCCTGCAATGTTTGCCATAGAGCTGAGAGCATCCATTGATTGTGCTCTGGAAATACGTGGTACTGAATCCATCGCCAACACATTAATTTTTCTATTCGCCAGCTTCTTCATTAACTCCTCATTTTGCGCCGGCCAGAAAAAGCCAATCAGAGTGGCTCCTTCTTTCATTTTTTCAACTTCGCCGTCACTTGGCGGATTAACCTTTAACAAGATATCTGATTGCCAGGCAGATTCTGCACTAGAAACTATCGCCCCGGCTTCTTCATACATTGAATCGGAAAAACTTGCCTTGTCTCCGGCACCAGATTCAACGGTGACAGAAAAATTGAGTTTTATCAGTTGACTGATACTGGATGGTGACGCTGCAACTCTCGACTCGTTGGCAACGCTTTCTTTGACAACACCTATTTGCATATTGATAGCCCTACATGGTTATGAGTCAACATTCTGTTTAAGCTCGAAAGCCTGGAAAGCAGATATTGATCCTGAGGACCTAAGAACCACAGTTCGGGGCATAAAAATAGTGCTGATGAATTCCCCAAAAAATAATAGGTCCAGAAGTTTACGCCGCCTTACTTACCGACTTGATTCAAAAGTAATGGACGGCACCAACGGCCTTTATTTTTTTTAATTGCCAACCGTACTAGTAGAGAACAGAGTACCTAAGGATTCCCTACAAAGACGGTTAGAAAGACCGTACTACTGGATTGGTTGTTCTATTTTCAATGTACGACTTATAATGCTAAAAATCAAATCGACTTTAGTTCATTGACTAATTAATCTCAATTGGATTGATACTCATCATCCGGCCATAAAAACTCGATATCTCGATGGAGACATTCAAAACTGACTGGCGTACTTCCCATTACTTCGCCATCGGGAATTAATTTACCAGGCCTCTCTTCAGTTACCCTTATCTTTTTTCCCTGAATGTATTCAATTTCCGGGTAGTTAATGTGGGAACCGTCATAAATACTGGTAAACAACCTGAGTAATTTAAGTCTTGAAATATTGTTTAGTAAGACCAGATCTAGAAGTCCATCATCTAGCTTCGCTTTCGGAGCCATCAGAAAAGTCGTTCCGGTAAAGCGAGAATTAGCCACCTCAACAAAAACACCATCACGCTTTAAAGTCTTGCCATCCACTTCAATTTCGTAACGCTGGCTTTTTAATCCGATCAATTTCTTTAAGGTTGCAGCGGTATAGGCTCCATTTCCCATCCACTTTAATGGTGTTGCAGCTTCAGCTACATCTGTCACAAATCCCATCCCAACTATATTGAGAAAATAATGAACTTCTCCTTGCGTCTCGAAGCGTCCTACATCCAATGCCCGCGTTTTAGCCCTTACAATTGTGTCTATTGCTTTTTTCCAGTCGGACTTGTGAAGCCCCAAATCTTTCATAAAAGCATTACCCGTACCGTTCGGTATCAACCCAATTGGCGGTTTACGGTTTCTTTCATTACGATAATATCCATTAATGACTTCGAACAAGGTTCCATCTCCACCGGAAGCAATAAGTGCATCGTATTGTGATAAATCGGTTGTGGCTACCAGCTCTGTTGCATGCCCTGCCCTTTCGGTTAACAGTATTTCGGTTATCAGGCCACTGCCAGCAAGATAGGACTCTACCTCGGGGAGCAATGCTTTAGCCCGGCCATTACCTGCTTGAGGATTATATACCAATAAAATTTTCATTAATTGTTAGCCAATCATTCCGCTCATTTATTTGCAACCTGTCACTCTAATCAGCATCGCCTCATAAGTCAAAGTTGTTTGTGGCGACAACCCTCTGCTAGTGGTATTCTGCAAAAGTGGACGCTTTCAAATACTGCCGGAGCAATTCAAAATGGAACAGACTACACTGTTTTTGCAAACGCTTAAAACCTGCCTTAAAAATAAAGGGCTTACCTATGCTGACGTTGCGAAGCACCTGGACCTAAGTGAGGCTAGCGTTAAACGAATATTTTCTGAAGAAAATATTTCACTGCAACGACTTGATCAAGTTTGTCAAATGATGAATATGGAACTTTGTGATCTGGCCAAAATTGCAGAACAACAACAAAACCAGATCCAGGAACTCACCGAAGAGCAAGAAGCCGAGTTTGTCAAGCAACCCAAGTTGCTTTTTATGGCTTATATGCTACTTAATGATTTTGACTTTAATACGATCAAGACTTACTACAATATCGATGAACACGAGGGTGTACAGCTGCTTGCCCATCTCGACCGAATTAAGTTTATCGATCTATTGCCAGGAAATCGGGTCAAACTGTTAACTTCCAGAAATTTTCGCTGGCGAAAAAATGGCGCTATTGAAAAGTTATTTAATAAAACCATCCGAAAAGAATTTTTCCAATCTCGCTTCTCAAAAAGTGATGAGTGTATGAAATTTGGTTCAGGTATGCTATCACGCTCCAGTATATTGATGATGCATCAGAAAATCGAGAAATTGATTGCCGACTTTAATGAGCTCGCCAAAAAAGATTCCAATCTCCCCCACAATGAACGAATGGGTGTTAGTCTTGTCGGTGCAATTCGTCCCTGGGAGTTCAGCCTTTTTGCTCAATTTAGAAAATAGGTGTCATATATTTAACGCTTGTCTTCTACAGAAATAGCGCTAACGAGCCCTCGGACAACAATGGAGTGCATTTCCGGCTCCAGCTCGAGACGGCAACTTTCATATGATGGACCAAGCGTCATTTTCTTTGCCGCAGTAAAACATGCTTGTTGATATTCACTCTCGTTGAACAAGCCGCCAGCAAAAACGATTCGTCCAGGATTAAAACAGTTAATTACCCAGGAAACAGCCATCCCAAGATTTTCCCCCGCCTGTTTCAAATCAAGATCGCGATTACTTCTTAATCCTTTGCCGCTAGCGACATCAGTCAATCTGGTCAGGGAGTTATCAATATAACTCTGACAACTACCCAGTTCACCACTAAATCCGTTCTGGCCACGAAAAACCTGACCATCAATCGCTATACCCATTCCAATCCCTGTACCAGCCATAATCAAAATTTCAACTCCTCGTTCCTGCTGAATAATTCCATGAGTGCCCGCCTCAACATCGTTGAGAGCTAATAAAAGACGACCATTGTCTGACAAATTACTCAAATCAAAATCATTAAATTTAGGCAGTACGTTACTCAGTAGGCAGCGTTTACCGTCAAGTAAACCGGGAAAAGCGACCGCAATTGGATAGTTATGCAGATGATATTCCTTTTCAACCTGCTTCAAAATGGACGATAAATTATGGGGAGAAAAATCAATTCCAGTTTCAAACTTCATATCAATACACTGCTCGTCAATGCAAACGCGTACCAGAAGTTTAGTTCCTCCAAGGTCACAGGTAATCAGGTTTGAAAGGTCATTGTTCATATCATTACCAGAATAAAGTTCACTCGTTTTGCTTATCAATTTTCATTCGAACTTTCCCTGGTTCTTAAATTTTAATAGTCAGACAAAAACAATCCTTTCTTGCTAATTTGTCAATTTGTCTCGTGCTCCCAATAAAGCTTGGCAAAGCTCTCTGCATCCAGCGGTTCACTGATATAGTAGCCTTGAATAAAATCACATCCCTGACGTGCAAGCTCGTGCATAGTATTTTCATTCTCAACTCCTTCAGCCACCACTTGCATTCCAAGACTGTGAGCCAAATTAATTGTTGATTGAGCGATAATTCTATCCGCACTGTCTTCAGTCAACCTCGAAATAAAGGAACGATCGATTTTTAAAATGTCTAAAGGTAGTTTTTTAATATAGGTCAGCGAAGAGTAACCTGTTCCATAATCATCCAGCGAACACTTAATCCCTCTCGCTTTAAAAGCTTTTAGTTGCGCCTGAGCTTCATCGGCATTACTCATCAATGCAGTTTCAGTAAACTCAAATTCAAATTCGCCAGGAGATACATCGTACTCTCCAAGCAGAGAATCTAATTGAAAGATGAAATTGGTATCGGCTAGATTACGAGTTGAAAGATTTATCGCTACATTAATTTCTATTCCTTCTTTCTTCCAGCGTTGTATCTGAGCCATTGCATTTTTCATAACCCAGAATGTCAACGGATGGATAAGTTGTGTTAGTTCAACCAGCGGAATAAATCGTGCAGGAGGAATTAAACCATACTTTTGATGCTGCCACCTGACTAAAGCTTCGCAACCGATAATTCTTCTGGTTGCCAAATCAAATTTAGGCTGGTAGTGTAAAACCAGATCATCATTTCGAATTGCTTCAGCCATTTCTGCCATGATAACAAAGCGCTGATCAGTATCGGCATCAAGCTCATGGGTATACTCTGTAATTCCTCCTCCTGAGTTTTTGGCATGATACATTGCCAGCTCTGCGCAGCGTAACATTTCCGCAGGCGTTCTTTGATCGCCCAAACTGGTAACTACTCCGATACTGGAACTAATCTCCAAATTTAATCCATCGACAACAAATGGCTCGGCAATTGCAATATCGATCATCTCACCAATAGCTCCAATTTCTTCTGGATGTACTTTATATCCAGCGAGAACACAGAACTCGTCACCACCTAATCTGTATATTTTTGCTTGCTCATCGTTAATCGCAGCTTTAATTCTCGGTCCGATTAACTGTAACAACTTATCGCCGATCTGATGATCCAGGGTATCATTAATTTCCTTAAATCGATCCAGATCTACTAAAACCAGCCCCCAGAAATGTTCTGACTTTCGACTTGCTGAAATCATAGTTGCACAATCATCATTGAGTGCATTTCGATTAGGCAAGCGAGTTAAGTTATCATAGGTCGCGAGAGTTTCCATTAATTCAAACTGTCTGGCATTACTCAGCGCAAGCGAAATACTGGTTCCGATAGTTTGATAAAACTCCAATTCATCCTGTCTAAAATCGGACTCGTAGCGAAACCCTATTGTTACTCCGCCCAAGGCCTTATCGGCATAAATTAACGGAATTACTATTCCGCTTTTGACTCCTTCATGAACAATGAGTTTGCGTATATCCTCATTAATGCGAGTGTCGTGCTCCGCCTGTCTGAACACTTCCAGTTTTCGATTGCGAACTGCGGTCGATGTCGGCGAATCTACTTGTCCTAAAGGAAAAATTCGTCTGGCGTTAACCGTTCTTTGATCCGCACCTGAAGATGCAATAATCTCTAACTCCTGCCCTCTTACAACAGAAAAGAAAACCAGCGCACCGTCGTTAATAACACGTAATAGTGAAACAATTTCCTGTGCAATATGCCTCACGCTGTGCCCTTCGTGTAACTTCTCAACCAGTGTATTAATTAGACTAAGCTGGGAGTTTTTTCTGGCCAGACGTCCTTGCGAGCGCAGCAAGTTTCTTTCGACACTTTGTTGCTCGGTCATGTCCAGCCCAACTCCGACAATAACAGATTTTCCCTCGTATTCAGCAATCTGGACGGTAGCTAGCAAAGGTACAACTTCTCCCGCGTGAGTAATTCCATTAAGATAAACAGTTCCTTCTCCATCGTTAAACACATTTTCAAGTTCAAGTTTTAACCTTTTCCTGTCACTTTCATGTACAGCACCAAATATATCCTTGTTCTTCATTTTGTCAGTGCTATAACCAAATTTTGAACTAAAATAACGATTCCAACGTAGAAATTGACCTTCCCGGTCAATCATAAACATTAATGCAGGGACAGAGTCCAGCTGCGCCTGATTGATCAGTACTTCATCTTCCAAATGTCGGGTAATTGACTGACGCTCTAACTCAGCAGCAACTCTAAAGGCAAATACTTGAAAGATACTGGTCAACAAAGTGGCATTATTAATTTCCTGGGTGGATATTCCGTTCAAAACACCGATAGGCTTTCCTTTTGAGTCTCTAAGCACGACTCCTATATAGGATTCAGCCTCCATTTTGGACAGGTCCTTGTCCTCTGGAAAGTTCTCTTGAACACTATTGGTAATACAACACACACCACTTTTTATCGACGCATCACACGGTGTTCCTGCGAGAGAGTAGGAAAAGTTGTTTTGCGCTTTCTTGCCTGCAAAAACCGCCAGGGTTTTAATGTTAAGCTTGTCTTCACTTTCAAAGATACCAATACTGGAATAATCCAGCTTCAGAATCTCACAAAAGTTCTCAACCAAAGCATGTAAAAATTTTTCTCCAAGGCGTCCGCTCAATGCAGCCAATAACTTTTTCAGCACTTGCTCAAACTTTTGGTGCTGAATGTTTTGGAAGGATTCTGAGGTATTTGCTTGCTGCATATTACGATTCTACTTTAAACCTTTACTGTCGAAAACCATTACCTGCAGCTCGCAAGCAGAATTAGCATATTAGAATTAAGTACTTATAACGGTATTACTCTGGGCTAAGTGTAACTATAGACCAATAGACAAGGGTTTGGCGAGATGACAACATGGCTCTCAAAGCGCTTTATAGATTTAAGTCAATAACCTTACAATTAATAATGCTAATGCAATATTAATTGACTTTTAGTAATATTTAAATAAGAATATTTCTCAATTGATGTTGCAAATGAAAAACTATGGCCAAAATCGCGATCGAGAATGTAATTAGCGTTCACCACTGGAATGAAAAGCTTTTTAGTTTTAAAACTACGCGAGATCAAAGCTTACGCTTCCGCAATGGAGAGTTCGTGATGGTTGGTCTTCCTGGAGACAGCAAACCTGTTTTAAGAGCCTATAGCATTGCTAGCGCCAATCACGAAGAATACCTTGAATTTTTTAGTATCAAAGTACCCAATGGAAAACTAACTTCAAGGCTTCAGTTTATAAAACCCGGAGATGAAATATTTGTAAGCCGCAAACC
The DNA here is from genome assembly GCF_015687155.1 of Aliikangiella sp. G2MR2-5. Taxonomy (GTDB): domain Bacteria; phylum Pseudomonadota; class Gammaproteobacteria; order Enterobacterales; family Kangiellaceae; genus Aliikangiella. The sequence continues at coordinate 620,245 of NZ_JADPQF010000002.1, forward strand.
CACAGGTACGCTGGTAACCGATGACCTGCGACCCGGTAAACATTTATATTTGCTCGCTACAGGCACCGGACTAGCGCCGTTTTTAAGCATTATCTACGATCCTGAAGTCTATTCTCGCTTCGATAAGATTGTACTTTTCCATGGCGTACGCAATATCGATGATCTTGCTTATCGCAATCTCCTGGAAAATCAATTGTCAGCTCACCCTTATCTTGGTGAATTAGCCAAGGACAAGCTAATCTACTACCCATCTGTCACCAGAGAAAAATTTATCAATCAGGGAAGAATCACTGACTTAATTACTTCTGGACAATTAGCTAGCGATATAGGCCTCCCCCAACTCAATCCACAAACAGATCGCGTAATGATTTGTGGTAGTCCAGGCATGCTGGAAGATACTCGTAAACTCCTCAACCAAATGGGCTTTGAGATTAGTCCACATATGGGTGTTCAAGGAGACTATGTGATAGAGCGAGCTTTCGCTGAATGCTAAAATGAAGGCTTCTTACCTGAATTAGAATTAACCGGTTTCAATATCAGATCTTTGTCTACAGAATCATTCGCGTCAAGTTTATGCTGAGCAACTTCATAGGCCTCTAGTAAATTTTTTGCTCTCGTTTTTTCTGCTTCGGTTGGAATTTTGTAACCTCTTGGATAATCCCAACCATATCCCCAACGAAAACTCGTTGGCCAAAAAGGAGAGCCACCGACTCTGACTCCTGCTAACATCAGTTTTGCAATCTGCTTTTCACCTACTTGTTCAACACATTGTTTTAGTTCCTCATCCGCTTTTTTTCGCTGCTGATAACTACCTCCAAGCCAGTAGGCTTTATCATGGGCAACGCAGCACTCAAGCCAGAGCTTTCTATGTTTGATTGTTCCGTCAGGAAACGAAGAACAGCCATCACTGGTAAAGGGTTTTAGATTACTTTTTTCATTAGCATTTGCTAAAGAACAATGCACAAGCAGGAATAGAACTGAAACTATATTTATTGTCTTCACATTATTTTCTTTAGTGTGTGTTTATCGGTATGCTCAAATTCTCTATCGTATATATCTAAAGTCATTGATTGACGGTAAGTTAGGCTATCTCCTTCCACCGACATCTCAAAAAGGTAAGAACGCGTCTTCGCGTTTTCCTGCATAAACATAGACTCAGATATACCTGTTTCGTGATCCGCTTTGAGAGAGCAAATCATCTTTTCCGATGAAAAATTCAGCTCTCCTGAAGCGACAATGGCAATTCCGCGAGGAATGCTAAAAGACTTTATCAACTGCCTGTTTTCACTGTCCCAGGAATAATAACCACTTTCCTGGTGAATCAATTTTTCATCATCTATTCGATGCACTGTTTGCCTATATTCAACAACAACCAACTCTTGTGTCTCAGCATTATCTAGGTCTCCTGCACGGCGAAAAGTCAAAATTTCACGGTAGTTGTTGATCTCCTTACCATCTTCTTCTGGAGAAACATCAATCCCGCTGCAACCTTGCCACTCGCCAACAAGACAGGCTAATGGACCATAATCAATCTGCTCTAGACTAGTCATTTTACTCCGCCATCGATATTTTGTAGTGTTGTGGATGATAGTGCTAAGGAAGTAAACAATAAATTATATTCAAACTTGTACTTCAAGCTAGAATATTTAACTATAACACAGGTTAACTTAAGATTTTACAAAGGTAAATGGACTAGCTAGTGGAAATTATTAAACGTCTTGCATCCGGTATTATTGCTGTCGCTATGGCTATCGCAGGCTGGTACCTTAGCGGAAATGGCTTTGCACAGATAAAACACCTGCAACAAGTAGAGCGTCTGCCAAAAACTTTGATTACCACAACTTTACCGGGTGAAGCCAAACTCGAAGTAGAAGTTTCAAAAAGTCAGAATACCATTTCCAGTGAGCATTTCAGAGTGCCGAGTGTTTATTATCGTGTTGAATATGAAATTCAAAAAACCGACTCAGAAGGAAAACGATATTGGGATACCCAGTACATTCATGAAAAGTCGATAGACTTTCTAGCAAAGGATACTAGCGGTTCCATTATGATAAAGGCTAACAGTCAGGCGGATCAAAAGCTCAAATTTTCCCTGCCGTTAAGTAATCGCCAAACCTATGGAAATGAGCGCTATTCAGAATGGAGGATTGAGCCTGGTGATACACTATTTATTCTTGGCTATTTAAATAAAACCAATGAAAATCACTATCTAAATTTTCCTGAGCAAGGACAATACATTCCACTGATATCAAAATTTACTGAAGAAGAAGAAAGATCTGACATAGGAATCGCACTAATTTTGCAAATTTGTGGCGGCATTACCTTAATTGCATTAGCTGCTTTTTTTATCAATGTAGCATTATCAAATCATCGAATCATTGCATTTTTAGTGATCTTGACCTTTGCAGTACTAATACCAATCACACATTTTGGCGTCACGACTTTATATGAAGACATTGTCAATGCGGGGCAACAGCTGGAGAAAAAACAGGAAGCAACAATAATACGCATCAGTAAACTTCTCGGTTATCAAAGTTCGACACTATTACCCTCTGATATTCAAGCATTTCTATCAAGATCACCGCTCGATGTTTCATCAGAAGTCGAGCAGCAGATTAATCACCTGCTGGTTAATCATGGCTATGAGCAACGACATTTTATTAAGCAGTTGAAAAGCTTTCCTAGCAATATCATTGCCTGGTTTTATTCTGTCGAAATTAGTCCAATCGAACCTTATCTCAACGATAACCAAAGACGCCTATTGGAAGCGAAATATTTGGCATCGAAAAGCACGACTACCATTGGAATAATGCCTTATATCGTAGGAATCTTAGGCTTGATAATAAGCGCTGTTCTCACCTGGTTGGCTTTTCGGCTGATAAGACTAAAACGTCATATCGAAAATATTCCAACGTCTAAATCTTCAGGTTTGATGATAGGACTTTCCGAATTGAAAGGACGGGTAAAACCTATCTCTGAGTCTAATCACCTAACCAGCCCCTTAACCTCCAGTCGTTGCGTCTGGTTCCACTACATTGTCGAAGAGCGACGTGGAAGCGGAAAAAATGCTAAGTGGGTGACCATTGAAGATAGAGAGGAAGCTATACCCTTCAAATGTAAAGACGCCTGGGGCGAAGTTAAAGTAAATCCGAAAGATGCCGAACTGATTAGCAAGCATCATTCCTCAAGAAGAAATGGAAGACTAAGATATAGAGAGAAAGTCATTCGTCTGGAAGATAAAATTTATCTGCTCGGTGAAGCAAGAATTGATCATGAAAAAGGGGACCAGTTAGAGATTCGAGGAAATAATAAAAACACACCTTTTTTGATAACAAACCTGACGGAAAGGGCGATAATGATGCGCAAGGCTCATTTTGGAATGGGAACCCTGACGATCGCGTTCAGCTCACTGTTGTTCAGTTGTCTGTTTTATTTGGGAATTAATGGTAGTTTTTCTCCACTGGATTATTTTATCTCTGCCGCCATAGCACCAATTTATATGTCATTTATAATACTGACACTCCACTACAACGACCTTGTATTTTTGAAACAAAGGGTAACTCGTAATCGCTCCAACATCGATGTATCTCTTCAAAAACGTGCTCACCTTATTCCAAACCTTGAGAAAATAATTAAGAAATATTTGAGTCATGAGAGAGCTTTACTCGAGAAAATTGTTAAGCTCAGAAAAGATAGAAAACGCCCAGAATCGATATTGGAAATCGATCAGAGAGTCTCTCAGGAACAACCAGTGTTTGCCAATATTTTAGCGCTTGCAGAAAATACTCCAGAGCTTAAGGCGAATAAACTCAATATAAAACTAATGAATCAACTTGTCGATTTGGAAAATGAAATATCCTTAACGCGAGAATCATTTAATGATGCGGTAACCTATTACAATACAAGAATTTCTTCGATTCCGGATGTGATACTGGCAAGGATTTTTCGGTTTTTACCGATATCTCTTTTACGTTTTGAGCCCCAAAAACTTAAGCGATTTGAATTGAAATTTGACAAAGAATCGGACAAATAAGCTAACTTGAATGGTCAATGACTATTTTCCATTGACCATTGATTTTTTTCCAATAGAGAGTAAAGAAACCTTGTGGGCTATCATTTTCTCTTTTCAGCATCCATTTACCGAGAACAAAAGCAGTCGTATTCTCGACATCAACATCGAGAATCGTAAACTTTAGTTTCCCCATAAACTCTTTAGTCGGATAAGATTTTTGATAATTTTCAAGGGTTGTTTTCCATCCCTTTTTAATGCCATTCTTCCCAATAAACTGAAGTTTGTCAGATTGCCAGTATCCCTTCATAAATCCGACCAGGTCACCATGATTCCATGCCCTTTCCTGATCTAACATAATTTGACGGATTAATTTGGATTCTTGCAATTCATCAGCAAAGCAACTTGGTAATACAAAAACCAACAAGAGGAAGATAATACAGATTTTTGAAATTTTCATTTTTTTAGTCTATTGAAAGCTTATTTAACTTGTATTCCTGGATAATTTTTTCAGCTAATAGCAATAGCGGTGAGGATGACTCCGGATCTGCCGATTGGGATAATCTTACTTCAATTATTTTTTCTCGCTTCTTAGAATCATCGAACAGTAAAAATAGCGAATTATCCTGATCATCCTCAAAAACACCACAACCAGCAAACAGGTCGAGGTATCTAAATTCTCCGGAATTTACAAACGGTGCTAACGCGTCAAAAATTTGGTCGGTTAATCTAATATGATAAGAAAAAAGTGACCACCCATCTTGAGGTATCAGCCTGAAATTTTTAAATTCACTAACATTTTTCAAATGAACAACACCAATATTTTGTTCGTTAATCTATACCTTCCATATAAAGCAGCTATTCGAAGCAATTAGCTACTTAGAATTACCTAAGCTGCCTCGAAATCAACAGCTACGACCTTATATTCAGGACATAGGGTTTCAAGATCACACTCATCACTAGTAATTTTGTTTACCATGAGCTCTGGAAAATGAAATGTAGTAAATAATACTCCGGGCTTAACTTTTTCACTGATCATAGCTTTTAAGTTAACTTCACCTCGAGTTGAAAATAACCTGACCACGGATTGGTCACTGATGCTTTTCTTCATTGCATCTTGAGGATTAATTAGTAAGAGATCTTCACCAACGATATCCTTATTACCCGTTCGCCGAGTCATAGTTCCACAGTTATAGTGCTCAAGAATTCTGGATGTCGTTAAAATAAATGGAAAACTTTCGGCATGATTCTCAAGCTCTTTTGACTCTTCAAAATCAAAGTAATAAAATTTCCCAAGTCCGCGCTTAAAAGTTTCGGTATGTAATATCTGAGTGTCGGTACCATCTGCCTGTACTGGCCACTGCTTGCCCTGCTCTCCAAGTTCAAGCCAGCGAATGCCTTCAAAAAATGGCACGATCTGAGAAATTTCTTCAAGCATGGTTTCTGGATCATAATCTGCTTGTGAATAGCCCAGACGATTCATCATATCGACAATTATTTGACCATCAACCTTGCTACCGGCAATCGGTTTAACAGCAGCTCTCACTGCCTGGACGCGTCGCTCGCCATTAGTGAAAGTACCGGATTTTTCCAAAAATGAAGTGCCGGGCAATACCACATCGGCCAACTTAGCAGTCTCACTCATAAATATTTCCTGAACCACCAGAAAGTCTAGATTTTCAAGACTTTGTACGACATGTTTTGTATTAGGATCAGTTTGAGCGACATCTTCTCCCATAATCCACATAGCTTTGAGTGTTCCTGCTTGAGCAGCATTAAACATTTGGGGAATTTTCAATCCTGCTTCAGATGGAACCGGCACACCATATTTTTCTGAGTAATACTTTTGCCATTTCGGATCATCTACCGGCATATAACCTGCTCCCTGATGAGGCTGACATCCCATATCAGCAGCACCCTGCACATTATTTTGCCCGCGTAATGGATTAACCCCAACCCCTTCTCGTCCAATATTACCAGTCATCATTGCGAGATCAGCGATACACATGACAGTTCTTGAGCCTTGTGAGTGTTCTGTTACACCGAGCCCATGAAAGCTCATCGCTCCGCGAGCAGACGCATAAGCTATAGCAGCTTCTCTAACTAGTTCACGCTTGACGCCAGAAATACTTTCCATATGGTCGATATCAAGGGAAAGAATGGATTTTTTATAGTCACTCCAGCTCTCAGTGCGAGTATCAACAAAAGTTTGATCGACCAGTCCAGCCTCAATAATGTAATAGGCCATCATATTGAGTACAGCTACATTAGTTCCCGGTCTTAACTGTAAATGATAGGTCGCATATCTTGCGACTTCTGTTTTAACCGGATCGATGACAATTGATGGCATTCCTTTCATTAATTTTTGTTTAATTTTGGCGCCAGTAACGGGGTGTGCGGATGTCGGATTGGCACCAATAACCATAATGAAGTCAGTTTTATCAAGATCGGCGATTGAATTTGTTGCTGCACCAGTACCAAAACTCTGTTGCATTCCATGAGCAGTTGGGGAGTGACAAACACGGGCACAGCAATCAATATTATTGGTACCGATTACCGCGCGCATTAATTTTTGCATCAAATAATTCTCTTCATTTGGACATCTTGAAGATGAAATACCGGCAATCGCATCAGGACCGAAATCATTCTTGATCTGAGTTAATTTAGTCACAATGAGATCATAAGCTTCGTCCCAGCTAGCTTCAACAAATTCTCCCTGCTTCTTAATAAGCGGGCGGGTTAATCGATCAGGATGATTATAAAATCGCCAGGCGTATCGACCTTTCAGGCAAGTGTGCCCTGAATTAACTTCGGCATTATTTGGAGCAGTAATTGACAAAATTTCATTGTTCTTTACGGCAACTTCAAGATTACAGCCTACGCCACAATAAGAGCAAATGGTTCGAACTTTCTCGCTTGTCTGGTTCGATTTACTCTGGAAAACATCACTTATCGCGGCTGTTGGACAGGTCTGCGCACAAGCTCCGCAGGAAACACAAGCCGAGTCATCGAATGAAAAATCTGCACCTTTTATAATTTTGCTGTCAAACCCTCGCCCCTGAATACCTAGCACAAACTCTCCCTGAATTTCATCGCAGGCTCTGACGCAGCGATAGCAATTAATACACTTTGACAAATCGCTACGCATATAAGGGTGAGAAAGATCTTTTTCATAGTGACTATGGTCAGCCGCATTCTTATAGCGTACTTCACGAATACCCACCTCTGCGGCAACATCCTGTAATTCACAGTTACCATTCGACTCGCACGTCAGGCAATCCAGCGGGTGATCGGTTAATACCAGCTCGACGATGTTTTTTCTGAGTTTTTGCACCGAAGACGACTGGGTTTGAATATGCATACCTTCAGCGATTGGCGTGTGACACGACGCCATAGTTTTACTTGGACCATCGGCCTGCAATGCGACATCGACCGAACAAACTCGGCAAGCACCGAAGGCGTCCAGCCGTGAATCATCACATAATGTTGGAATTCTGATCCGGTTGCGATTGGCAAACTGTAATATGGTTTCACCCGCTTCTATTTGATAAGGGTGGCCGTCGATAAATGCGATTTTATTTAATTGCGGATTATTGGTCATGGTTCTAATTCAGTAGCGATTGCTACGCCTCCACCACAGGTATACGAGTGATCGAACCTGGTTCAAATAGCTCAGTCATTTCATCGAAAAAATATTCCAGTGCATTTTTTACCGGCAGCGGAACGCCACCACCTAATGCGCATAAGGAACCTTTTTCCATGGTTTCCAAAAGATCATCAAGTAAAACTCGATCGAGTTTGTTAGTGCCATTCAATGCATCTCTAAACATTTCTTTACCGCGGGTAGCCCCCAGGCGGCACGGGAAACATTTTCCACAAGATTCTGCGGCAGTAAAATCAAACAAATGCAAGATATATTCGGCAATGTTTTGCGTTTGTGGAATTCCGATAATACTGGCGTGTCCCAGCAGGAAACCGTTTTCACTGAAAGATTCAAAATCGAGTGTCAGCTTTTCAAAGTGGCTCGCCGGAACCAGTCCACCTAAAGGCCCGCCAATATGTAACGCTTTTACCGGTTTAACAAAGCCACCAGCCTTTTCAATAACAGCACTAAGAGACTCTCCCATGGCCACTTCGTAAATTCCAGGCTTGCTAAAACTACTGTCCAGTGAAAGTAATTTGGAACCGGTCGAACGTCCATTGCCGAGTGCATTAAACGCAGCGGCTGAATTTTCCAGAATCCAGTGAATGGCAGCGAATGTTTCAACATTATTTAAAATAGTCGGTTTTCCAAAAAGTCCTTTGACTGTCGGAAAAGGCGGCCGCACCGAAACCATGGGCCTTTGTCCTTCAATCGAGCGCAATAATGCGGTTTCCTCACCACAAATATAAGCACCGGCCCCACGAATAATTTTAAATTGAAACTCAAAATTTAATGCCTTATCCAATTCCAGCTTTTCGAAGTCTTCAATCGCTTGCTGAATTTGTTCAACCGATTGCGGATACTCATCACGGATATAAAGGACGCCCCAATGGGCTCCAGCAAGATAGCCCGCGGTCAACATACCAAATAGAACTGCATGGGGTCTTTGTTCCATCAGATATCGGTCTGAGAATGCTCCAGGATCACCTTCATCGGCATTACACACAATATATTTTTCAGCGGATGTTTCATTGGCGCAGGACTGCCACTTAACCCCCGTAGGAAATCCAGCGCCACCTCTACCTCGTAGTCCAGAGTCGATAATTTGTTGAAGCAAGTTTTCTTTGGAGTGCGCTTGACTCAACTTGACCAGAAGCTGGTAGTAATCGTCAACACTAGCTATCGATTCTGTCAGCAAAGGTTTATCCAACAGGCAATCAACAAGATAGTTCTCCATCGAATTTTTTCGTTCTGAGAGAATACCTGAAAGAGATTGGATATCATCGCCTGAATAGTTGATGCCATCGAGCTGAAAAGCAGCATTTTCATGGCAGCGCCCCAAACAGGTGACGTGTCCAACTTCGCTGCTGCCAAATTCATTTTCCAGAGCTTGTCGTACACTATCCTGAGATCCGGCACAGAGGCAGGAAGAACCATTACAGACGTAAGCTTTTTTACCGGCATTTTCTCCCTGAATAAAATCATAGGCCGTTGAAGGACCATAAACGCTGGACTCGCCGACTTTAAAGTTTTTAGCAATTTCCTTCAGTCGCACCGGCTCGCCTTTTGCCTGCACAATAGCTTCGAAAAGGTTGTCTTCCAGCCCTTTACGGGCAGAAAGTTTGGATAGATTTTCTGACATCTCGTTTTGTCCTGATTGGGCAAAATTTTCATTGCCCTGTGTTTAACTTTTATTTTAGTTATTCAAATTTTAAATCTATCGATAATAGCGAGTATCGATTATCAAGATCTGTCGAATCTTGTTTTACTTCCCTTTACTCAGACTTCATACCGACCTCTACTTTTTGTCGATGAGAAGTATAGAGGTTGAACTGCTTATCCTTTGCAAACCCAACCAGTACCATATCAAACTGATTAGCTGCCTGTATTGCCAGATTGCTGGGCGCGCCCAATGCAACTATGGTTGAAAACCCGGCCATCACCGCTTTTTGTACCAGTTCAAAGCCGATTCTACCGGACAATACCAGGATACCCGATTGCAGCAGATCGTTTTGCAACAATTCAAAACCAATCAGCTTGTCGAGCGCATTGTGTCTGCCAACATCTTCAAAAAACGGCGAGTCATCAATCTCTAAGCAGCCATTCTTTTCATAAACCAGACCTGCGGCATGAACCCCGCCAGTATCAGAAAAAAGTGGTTGCCTGGCCAACAGGGATTTTAGCTCTCTAACCAGGTCAACACTGAGCAATGTCGCAACAGGCTTCATTGCTCTTGATTGCTTTAATTCTAGCGCTTGCAAGCTTGTTTTACCACAAAGACCGCAGCCGGAATAACTGGTCAAACGTCGAGATATTTTGGGTATATCGAGCGTCACTTTGTCGTCAATAGCCGCCTCAATCAGATTACCTTTCTGCTCAACTTCCAGTTCAGCTTTCAGTTCTGGTGTTGACAATCTCAGGATATCTTCAGCGTGCCGGATGACGCCTTCCGAAAATAGTAGTCCGTAAACCAGCTCAGTATCATGTCCCGGTGTGCGCATGGTCAGGCTGAAAACCTCTGAATTACCCTGATGAGACAAGCTAATCTGCAAAGGTTCTTCAACCCCCACCTTGTCCCTGCTTAAATTGATCCCGGAATTATCCACTCGAAATCGGTTAAGCACCGCTTGCTGGCCAAGTTTTCCATCAAAAGTCATTATTGGTTACTTCAATTGATTCAACTAGTTAGCTTCTATCATACGCTAAATAAGTGATAAAAGTGGAATAGAAAGACTAGTGCACCGTTAAGTTTCAACAATTCAACCTGGTTTCTAACTGATTGTGCAAAGTAAGCTGGCTTATCCAAATCAAAGCGCTTACACTTTTGCCAGTTAATAATTTGAAGTAAAACAAGGAGCTTGTTATGTCGGAATTGACGACGAAAACAGCAAATAACCGCGGTTCGATCATTAAGATTGCGGCCTTTGCAATAATTTTAGCAGTTACTGGAGTAATACTATCCAATTCCTTCTTCTATGCTGAGCCTGGCTATATCTATCATGTCAGAACAGTCATGGGGAACGAAGAAGTTGTAACCGAAGTTGGTTATAAATTTTATCCTTTTGGTCGCTACAATGCCTGGAAACGTGCGATGACAGTACAAGCAGCCAGAGGCGCAAGCGGTAATGCCATTCGCGCGGAAAAAGATTCGGATAATACCTCCGCCAGCCTGCCACCGATGAGCATTATGTTCCTCGATCAGGTTGACGCCCACGCCGAAGCAACTGTCCGCTTTGCCATCCCTTCAGATCATGAGTCATTCCTGAAGCTTGCCCACGAGTATCGCTCTCCAGAAAACTTGCTCAGAACTGCGTTAATGCCGGCATTCAAAGAAACATTACAGGCTAACGCATCATTAATGAGTGCTGAAGAATATTACTCGGGTGGTCGTACCGAGTTTAACAGTGAGTTTGAAAACCAGATGAGTAACGGTATCTATCTGGTAAAGCGTGAAGAAGTTGAAATTCGTTCCAGTAAACAAGCCAAAGCTTCAGCCAATGCCGCGTTGGGAACAGAGCAGGAGCAGTACGGCGAAGACTCGAAAACCATGTTTGTTGTCAAAAAGGTTCTTAGCGAGGATGGTCTGCCGAAGCGTAAAACTCAGAGATTCATTAACTATGGAATAACGGTTGTTTCCGCGCTGGTGACCGATATGCGTCCTAACCAAAAATTCGTAGAGCGTATGCAGCTAAAACAAAAAGCCTCTGCAGACCGCGCAATCGCTCGTGAACAACGCGTTCAGGAAGAAGAACAACGATTATTGGCAATAGCTCGCGGTGAGCGTGAAGTAGCGGAAAGACAAGCTAAAGCCAAAGTCGAACAAATTCAAAAAACGACAGAAGCAGAAACCGAAAAGCAGTTAGCAATCACTTCTGCTGAAAAGCTTAAAGCTCAAGCTGCTATCGCCAAAGAAACTGCCGAAATCAACTTTGAAAAAGCAAAGATCGAAGCGGAAACCAAGCGTACTCTGGCGGAAGCCGAAGCTTATCAAAAGAAAGTCATTTTGGAAGCAGATAACGCACTGGCTCAAAAATTGGAAGCTGAGATAAAGATTCAACAACTATGGGCTGAAGCTTTTTCCAAAAGACAGGTTCCGTCGACAGTATTTGGCAGCAACGGCGCTGGCGGAGCTCCTGTGGGAAGCGATGCTGAAGTCAAAGCATTTATGCAGATGCTGACTCTGGATGCAGCAAAACGTCTAAACTATGACCGAGACGTGAACAAGAGCAAGTAAATTTGTCCAGAAATTTGCTATAAAGGGAGCTATAATGCTCCCTTTTTTATTTCAGGCCACACCTTTTGCTTCTAAAGATGGCCAAAACAGTCGATATCAAATTTGAGAATCAAAATGAATTTGCGTAGTATCATTTTTAAACTAGTTTCTATCACTATTAGTGTCTGCTGGATAAGTGCCTGCTCGAATTCGACTTATCAGGCACAAGGGAATGCAGGATATCTTAATCAGGGTCAGGCGAAAGATAACCTGACCAGAACCGGCGAAATTAGTGCAGAAGAACTTATCACCCGTTATTCAAAATTTGCCCGTCAATACAAAAACTATCAAGTCGATCCTCTTGATTCAGTTAAGTTTGCACGTCTCTCGAATATGGAAATCTGGGTATTTTTCGGTTTATGGTGCCACGATAGCCAGCGAGAAGTGCCGCGCCTGTTAAAAACTATCGAGAAAAATGGTATCAGTTTTGACAAGCTTAGATTGATAGCCGTTAACACTAAAAAGGAAATTCCCCAAGCATTCCAGAGTCGCTTTTCAATTGAAAAAACGCCGACCATATTCGTTGTAAATAAAGGTGAAATAGTGGCAACTATGGAAGAGCGTCCCAAGGTCTCCATAGCGAAAGACCTTTTAGAGCAAGTATTCAGATAGGCTGAGTATACCCCTCATTAACTTTTTCAGTGAAGCAGAGGCTTCACCGATTTTTATAGTTAAGTTGTCTTGTCGTAACAGAAACAGTCAGTAGTATGATCATTTACCATTCCGACAGCCTGCATAAAAGCGTAACATATAGTACTTCCTACAAAGGTGAATCCGCGCTTTTTCAATGCTTTCGACATATTGTCTGACTGCTCAGTAGTAGCCGGTAGCTGAGATAAATCAGTCCAGCGGTTATTTATCGGCTCTCCTTCGACAAACTGCCATAAAAATTGACTGAATTTCATTTCTTCAGAAAGTCTCAAATAAGCCAGGGCATTTTTACGAAACCCGTATACTTTTAATCGATTCCTTATAATTGAAGGATCCTGTAGTAAGACTTCTAACTCGCTATCGGTCATATTGGCAATTTTAACCGGATCAAAACGATGAAACTTGTGCCGGTAATTTTCTCGCTTTTTCAATACTGTGATCCAGCTAAGACCTGCTTGAGCACCTTCGAGTAACAATTGCTCGAATAGCTTAAGGTCATCATATACTGGAATACCCCACTCTCTATCGTGGTAATCAATATAGATTGGTTCCTTTCCTACCCAGGGACATCGACTCGTCTGTGACAATCTTTTATCTCCTTGAATTTTATCAATTTAAAGCGTTTCTGATCGCTAGTATTATGCGGCCCAGTTGGTATATACTCAAGCAGAGCTTTGATACTATATTCCTCCCGCTATGAGACACCGGATATAGTCTTTCAAAGCTGAAAAAATGTAGCCCATAATTAGCAACAATAGAAAAGATTTTCACCGTGGCAAACTCCGTCGATCTCGATAAATTAAAAGCTAAAACTGCGGAATTAAGAGATAAAACCGCGGCGTTCAGTTCATCCTGGAAAAAAAAGCTTAATCATCTAGGTCACTCCATCTCTCGCTCTGGAATGGAAGGGGTTCAACTCTGGTTTAAATCACATAGTCAATTAGAAGAATTTGAAGAAGCAGTCGCTGAACTGGTTAAAGCCAGTGAGGAGCCCGACTTCAAACTGCTTCAGGTCTATACCACTTTCAGTAGTTTTATACTTCCGGAAGAAGATATTGGTCAGGCAGAATGGTATAACACGGCCCATCAACAACTTGAAAAATTTGAGTCCAGACTCAAAGAGAATAAACAGTGGGATATGTCATCCCTCAAGGCTTCGGTTAAGGAGCTTAAATTCATCAGTCAGGCTGAAGAATTTCATCAAAGATATCAAATTGAACCGATCAGACAAAAGGTGACCCAATTGTATCAATTCCTGGAACAATCAATTAGTGATTTCAAGCAATTTGAAAAGGAACGTCTGGAAGCCAGTCATCAGGAAGAAAAGCGTAAAGTCGCAGAGCTTGAAGCGAAAAAAGCCGAAGCAGTTGCTAAAAAAGCCATGCTGGAAAATATGAAAATTAAAGAAAAGCGGCTGGCTATTATTGAGGAAAAGAAAAGAAGACAGGCGGAAAAGGAAGCTGCCGAGGCTGAACTAAAGCTCAAAGAAAAAGAAATGGACAGTCAAGCAAAGCAGGCAGAACTGAGCAGGCAGGCTCAGCTTCAGGATGCCTATCTTGACTTACAAATTGAAGAAAAACTCGGACAGTGGGAGCTAGATAGGTTAGTCGAAAAGCTCAAACAAAAAATTGAATCGAACACATTGACAGAAGATGATCGGCAAAGTCTTACAGCTTTTATTGATTACAGCCAGTCAAAGATTTAGAAAGTTGAGAAAGTTCTGAACGACCGTTATTAGATAGAGTTGGTTATATAGTAGCTATTTGTGTCGCGTCCTCCTACTGACAAGTATTTAATTTAATTTCACTACTCTATGTATATCAGTATCGTCCAGCCCACTGCTAATTGGCTAAATTAACAATTACATACTTTTCAACCAATCTAACGCCTCTCTAAGGTCCCAAAATGTTTTACTTATAAGCCCATTAGCAGCTGCTACGGTCCTTGAAAAATCAGTGGCAAAGCGGACATTTTTATCTACATTCGCTTGAGACAAAACTATCGCAACAACAAATGACTGTGAATTACTAGTCATTGGCCAGGAATTCCCAAAATCGTCTAAGTTCTTCATTGAAACATTCTGATCTAAAACAGGTTCCCGCCAATCAGCTAGAATCTTAAAATAATTTTTATCCAGATTTATGTTTAAGGCTTCTTCTCTTGCGCTTACACTTTCTTCATAATCAGTATTTCCAAAAAATTTCACAGAAATAATTTCGTCATCTTTAGTTGATATTTGATATGGCATAAATTTTCCCCTATCAATGGATTCCCGCCAAAAATACGGTACTAACTATAGCTATGATGCCTAACGCAACACATTTTGAACAACATCTTTAACTCCCTCAGATTTAATCTTAAACCCTACTCCTAGAAGACACATATTCAAGGCTTAAGGATCAAGAGAAGCAGGTCATTTGCTCAGCCAACGTCCACTTTGAAATATTAGTTGGCCTCTCAGTATTTGTCAGATCTTTTTGGTACTAATAAGCAGAAGTGTTAGTTTGAATATGAACTGATACAACTAAGTGATCTTCAGAAAAATTGGTTCGACTAGCATGACTACTAGTTAATCTAGTAGTCATTGACATTAAATACGACTATTTTCAAACCGGAATAAGTATTTTCGCATTCTGAAAACTTCAGCTATTCAAAGCGTCAATTTCTTTTTTTGAGATTAAGATCGTCTGTTCAAGAGATTTCAAAAATTGCATCAATTCTCGCTCTGCGGGCACATATCCGGATTTCAGTTTTTCATTTAGCTTTTGGGCGAGCAAATTCAACTCTGAAAAACCCAACTCACCGAGAGAACCTTTAAGCTTATGTAAAATAACTTCTGCCGTTTCCAGATCATTTGCTGCGAGAAGCTCAGGAATTCGGATATGGTCGATACAGTGATTGTTAACAAAAATTGTCAGCAATTCTCTGGCTAACTCACCGTCATCAAACTTTTCAGTTAAACGCCGCAAATTGGCACCAGAAACATGTAGGTCCTTGACATCTCTCTGGCTATTCGCTTCTTTATCTTCGTCGCTGCTAAATTTTGAAAAGTTTCGCTTATTTCCAATTAACTGTTCTAAAGTCGAAAAAAATACCGTGCGATTAATTGGCTTGGCGATATAATCATTCATTCCATGTTCCAGACATTTTTCCTTGTCACCTTTCATCACATTTGCGGTCATTGCAACGATAGGAAAAGAATCCATGGCCTTAAATTCTCTAATTGCTTCGGCAGCTTGGTAACCATCCATCACTGGCATTTGCATATCCATTAATACCAGATCAAAATCCTTGCAGCGACATGCTTCAACAGCTTTTTGACCATTGTCGACAATAGTTACCTTAACGCCTGCTTTTTTCAGTATTTCACTAGCAACTTGTTGATTGATTGGGTTGTCTTCCGCAAGCAAAATGTGTTTGCCAACCAGTAGTGGTCGAATTCGACCGGTTGATTCTGATGCTTGTATCATTTGCTCTATGGCATCGTAGTCATATCTTATCAGATCTAGTACAAACCCCATTTTGGTTGGCTTATCAATTAGCTTGGTATTAGCATCCAGATTTTGAGAAATCCTAATCTGTTCACCAGGTTGCACCAACAGAAAAACAGGAGTATTAACTTCAAGCAATCTGGATACGGCCTCAAGTAATTCCAATCCCTTATTGGTGTCTTTTTCATTATCAAGAAAAATATGAGACACATCTCTGGCAATTGGCTTTTTATTTTGTGTTTTGAGGATGAGTTCATCGTAGCTGAGCAATGAAAAATCTACCTTGAACAAACTCGCGAAATCTTGCCATGCTTTTGCATAGTAACTATCATCGGTAACGAGTAACATATGAGTTCCCGAAAAGTCGTACTCATCAGCAGCTTGTTCCTTTTCTTCCGGCAGGTCAATTTCAAAAGTAAAGCAGCTACCTAAATCATTTTCTCCCTCAACTCTAATCCAGCCGTTCATCAGAGTGACCAGTTGCTGACAAATACTCAGGCCAAGCCCGGACCCTCCAAACTTTCTGGTCGTAGTATCATCTGCCTGGGTAAATGATGCAAATATAAGCTCTCTCTTCTCTTCTGGTATACCTATTCCTGTATCAATTACTGAAAATTTCACTCTTTGATTGCCGATTGCAATTACTTGTAATCTAATCAAACCCTCTTCAGTAAACTTAATTGCGTTACCGATAAGGTTTATCAAAATTTGTGAGAGCCTCAAAGAATCTCCAAATCGTTCAAGTGCCACATTTGGCTCGACATCAACAATCAGTTTTAAATTCTTCTCATTAACCCTGCTGGAAAAAACGTCAACAACATTATCCAGAACCTCGATCAAACTGAAGCGTCTGTTTTCCAACTCAAGCTTTCCACGCTCGATTTTCGAAAAATCTAGAATATCGTTGATAATTTCCAAAAGAGAGGTCGAGGACTTTGAAATTTTATTAATATAGTCTCTCTGCTGCGCTGTTAGCGTTGTATCTCCGAGTAACGAGAGCATGCCAAGAATCCCATTCATGGGCGTTCTAATTTCGTGACTAACGGTCGCAAGGAAAGCCGACTTTGCCTTGTTTGCTTCCTCCGCTTTTCGAGTCTTTATTGCTAATTCAGAGTAGGCTCGACGCAACTCCCTTTCTGCTTGTTTTCGCTGCAGAGCATCAGCAATATGAGTAGACACAAAGCTCAAAATTCCAATTTCTCTATCACCATAGAAATAAGATTCATCATAACTTTGTAAAACCATAATTCCGAGCACATGACCTGAGGACATCAATGGTACACCTACCCAATCAACCGCATAACTTCCAAGGTGAGTTATCTCGCCTTTCGCCTCCAGCTCTCTTATTTGTTTCTGATTAACATGAACAATTGATTTTCGACGATAGACATAACCGGTTAAACTTCTCCCAATCGGAATAACATCAGGAACATCTTTGTCGATTTCATCCACCACATAGTCAAAATTAAAGACCTTATTTTCTTCATCAACCAATGCAATATAAAAACTCTTCACGTACATTAATCTTGAAAATATCTTGTGCAACTGTATATATAGCTCTAACTCTGTATCACACTGCTGTGGTGTCTCAGAAATTTCAAAAAGTGCCTTTTGTAACTCTTCTGAATCTCTGCGGTTTCGAATTTCTTCCTGGAGACGTTCATTGGTTATAGTAAGTTCCTGTGTCCTCTGTTTGACCTGCTCTTCGAGTCGAAGGTGATACTCTCTTTTTTCAATAGTTGAAACAATCGATTGCGCAACAAAGTTAAGAAGCTCTTGGTCAGCACTTGTAAACTTAATCGCTTCATCATACGACTGAACAGCCATAACGCCCATTGGCCCGTCACTTCCAATCAATGGCACTCCCAGATAATATTCGGAAGCAGGGCCTATAAGACATATTTTCCCATCCTCTTCCATCTCTAGTATTTGCTCTTTGTTAACTAGCAATGACTTACCAGACATGACGACCATTCTGGCAAGAGTTTTCTTACGTTTTTCCTTCGAAAGATTTTTGACAAAACTGTAATCATAAGTTTGATCCGAGTCCACAAAGTATGTCCAGTCCATGTCATCATTTTGTGGCTCCCAAAGTGCAATATAGAAATTTTCTGCGTAAATCAATCGCGATATTTCCCGATGTATTTTTTCGAACATTGAATTCATCGGAAGGTTTTTGTTCGCTAAGTTTGCGATATAGTAAAGTGCAGCCTGGGTAGCCTCACTTCGTTGCCTTACCTTCACTTGTTGTTCAAGAGAGGCGTTTGTTTCGGCGAGCTTAGCAGTACGTTCTTTTACTCGCTCCTCAAGTTCACTTTGTGCTCTTTTTCTTTCAAGAGTAATTGCAATATGCTGAGAAACGAATTCCAGCAACCCTAGTTCCTCCTGTCCAAGAACATGCTTCTCGTCATAGCTCTGGATTGTAAGTACACCAATAATTTTATTATCTAAAATTAGTGGAACACCTATCCAGTAAAGGGACTTTTTACCAATTTTTTTCCCTGTCGATTGAAATATCTTTTCTCGATTATCAGGCGTTCTTAGTAGAGACTTCCCTGATGTCAAAACCTGACCGGTAGCTGTTTTTTTGATGTCTTCAAAAGGAATTCTTTCTAGCTCAGTACGATTGATACTATCTTTGGTATCCACAAAGTAGACAAATCTCAATTTACTTTCGCTCTCATCATAGAGGCAAATATAAAAATTTTCTGCATAAATTAGTTCAGAAATAATAGCATGCAAAGAGCGATATAATTCGTTCATATCTTCAGCTGACGAAGCAAGATCAGTAATCTGATATAATGCGGTCTGCAAGCGCTTCGCCCGCTCAGTCTTCTCAACTTGTTCTCTTAGTTCCTCAGTACGTTGTGCAACCAGAAGTTTTAGATAGTCCTTAGAGCGCTTTCTTTGCAGTGCGGTAGCAACATGCTGCCCAACAAATATCATTAACTCTTTATCAGAATTTGAAAAGCGCTTTTTCGGGAGATAACTCTGAAGAGCCATAATCCCGATGATTGCACCATCAATTGACAGCGGAATACCAAGATAAGACTCGGTTTGCTGCCCCATCAAAGACAATCCATGCTTAACTGCTATCTGACTAATTTCTTCTCCAGAAGCAAGTATGGGCATTCCGTTTGTCATAACATGACTAGTAAAACTTTTATTTAATGTATCTAAAGGCAACGCAGCGATTGCTTCAACATCATAATCATCCATGGTATCAACATAATAAACCATTCTAATGGTATTGCTTTCTTCGTCTTTTAGAGCAATATAAAAATTCTCACAATACATTAGTGAACTAATGATTCGATGCAGCTCCTGATAAAAAGAATTAAGATTAAGGTCCATGTTCGCGAGGTTTGCAATCTGATAGAGAACTGATTGAGTAGCCTCTGTTTTCTTTCTCGTTTCAATTTCTTTTTCAAGTTCGTATGTACGCTCCTTAATAAGAAGCTCTAATCCCGCTTGTGACTGCTTTCTTGTCAATGCCTGTGCTATTTGACTGGATACGTATTCTAATAATTCGAGGTGCCAATTTTCATATATTGTGTCTTTCTTGAAACTCTGTATAACCACGACACCAATTACTTTTCCGGCAAATTTTAGTGGAACACCTAGCCAGGAGTAAAATGGTTCACTAACAAGTTCGATTCCTTCACGCTCTCTGAGCCGCTCAAATTCAGCCGAGCCAATGAGTAAAGAGTGACCTTCTCTTACTAGCTTTGTTGCCAGTCGCTTTTCCGACAGAGAGATAGACTGTCCAGTTAAATTGACAGAACGACTATATTCTGAGAAATATTTAAATTCCAGAGAGTTTTTTTCCTGGTCTACAAGTGCAATATATAAACTATCTATAAAGAAGAGCTCGCTAATCACCTGATAAACACCTTGATAGAATTCATGCATATCTTCTGCGCCAGAGGCCAGACTGGCAAGCTCATATAGTGCAGTTTGTAATTTCTTAGCTTTTGTTATTTCTTCTAACTGATTTGTTAAGGTCTCGTTTACCTGTGTTAACTGATTTGTTCTTTGATCAACCAGCTCTTCCAAAGCGAGCTGCTTGCGTTTTCGTTGAATCGCAGTAGCAACAGGTTTTGCAGCATATTCCATTAGCTGTTTATCTCGCTCAGTAAAGAAAACACCGTCTTTATACGACTGGAGCGTCATAACACCAAACACTTCATTGTCAATAATAAGAGGTGTACCTAACCAGGAGTTTGCCAAAGGACCATGATATTGGATATGGTTAGCATCACACAAAGCCGCGAGTTGATTGCCGTCACACAAAATAGCTTTTCCAGTCTTAAGAAGATGACCTGTCAAGCTTTGCCTGACGACCTCCATAGGAATTTTCTTCAACTCGTCAATAGTCATTTCATCTTTTGTATCCGAAAAATAAACAAAAGATACGTCATTTGAAATATTCGACTTTAGTACAATGTAAAAGTTTTCGGCGTAAATAAAATCACTAATGATACTGTGCAATTCTGAATAGAAGTCATCCAGACTTATTTGCGAGTTGGCTAGCTCTGATAGTTGAAACAGTGCACTTTCTATTTTTTGGCGATAGTTCTTTTGTTCTATTTCTTCCGAAAGCTTTCTCGTTCTTTCAGCAACTTCCTTCTCAAGGCTAACTTTACTTTGCTTTCTATCTAAGGTCGATGCAATCACATAAGATACATAGTCAAAAAGCTCCTTATGCCACTGCTCAAACAGAATATTTTCCTTATAGCTCTGAACAACAATTAGCCCAAGGGTTTTATTTTCAGATATTAATGGAGAACCTAGCCAGGACTTGGACGCTGGACCAATCCTTTTTATTTGTCCTTCTGTTTCGAGTGCCCGAATATCCCTTTCAGACAGCAGTATCGTTTTTCCCTTGCGTATTACATAGGAAGACAGGCTGTTGGCATTGAGTGGAATAGTCAGACTGCTTTCCTCATAGTCCTTATCTTCTGAATCGATAAAATAGACGATGCGTAGTACCTGTTTCTCCTGATCCAAGAGAGCAATATAGAAATTTTCGGCATACACCAGCGAAGAGATCGTATGGTGCAAAGAAGAATAGAAATCTTGCATCGACTCTGCGCCGGACGCTAGCTGGGAGATTTTGAATATTGCACTCTGAATATGTTCTGCCTTAGTGCTTTCCTCCTGCTGCTTTACCAGATTCAGCTTCAGAGCTTCCAGCTCCTGTTCTTTTTGAGCTAACTTTGCTTCCAATTTTGAGCTTGTTTGAATAGCAGTTTGTGAAATATCTGCTGATTGCTTTTTATTCTCAATATTCTTGTTCTTACCTGGAGGCGGCATTGATTAATCTTTCTTCAACATCGTTGCTTGCGTAATACTAAAGTATGGTGCATTGACCAAAATATTGCCAACTGATAGCCTGGAAATTATTTATAATTCCTTTAGTTAATAAGAAGTTAGCCAATGCAGCCTATGAAATGGCGCAGGCATCGATAGCCCCTTTCATATTTCCGAAGCAGAGAAGTAGATGAGCATCAAATATTTTGATGCAATTACAGTATTTTTAATAATGTGACAATAATCTATGCATTTATCATGTTAAGATACTCTCATTCACGATAAAGACCCGTTATCAAGCGCTTTTAATTGATAGGCTATCAATGCACCAGTCAAAAAATAAAACCTCAACGAGCCAAAGCAAACACCAGAAGGGTGTGGTAAGAATCATCGGTGGAGAGATGAGAGGACGAAAAATACACTTCAGTCAGGTGTCCGGGCTCAGACCAACATTAGATCGTATACGTGAGACCCTTTTTAACTGGTTAGCTCATTCAATTCATGGCGCCACCTGTCTCGACTTGTTTGCCGGGAGCGGAGCCATTGGATTCGAAGCGGCTTCAAGGGGAGCGAAGAAGGTCACTCTTGTTGAGAAACATCGTAAAGTGGTTAGTCAATTAAAAGAAAACGCCAGCAAGCTCCAGACAAATACAGTTTATGTAGTACAAGATGATGCTTCGGATTTTTTGAAGCGGAATAAAGAGGAGTTTAACCTTGTATTTCTTGATCCTCCTTTTAACCAAGGTTTGCTGTCTGAAACATTCAACGCATTGGTCCCTCACCTTTCTCCAGATGCTATCGTCTATATTGAGCAGGAGCGAAGTGAGCAAGCATTCGTTCCCCCGACTCCCTGGCAAACACTAAAATTCAAACAAACAGGTAGTTTTAGTTATGCACTGTACCAAAGACCCGCCTGCCAACAGGATAAGTAATTTTAAAACTCACATGATTTTTCTGTTCTCCGCCAAACCTCAGGCTGCCAGTACTCATTACGAAAAACTTTCATTCTCTTACTCCTATCAAACTTCGCAGCCAGGTGGTAGGTAGTATTAGCTTTAACGTCGATTTCAATAACTTTTGCCTTACTACTCGTTCGACGATGTCTTTGCAAAAATGGATCGGTAATAAGTTCATGTACTTTGATTTTGTGCTTACCAACAGGCAAACGGATAGTTTCTCTAAAACGGTGTATATAATCATCATCAATTGAGTTGATTAACACGGGATAGAGATCTTTTGTTTCAGGTGGCCTGAAAAATATCGACACTCTTCCACAGGCTTGCGGCGACGTGCCACTACTATCGACATCGCTATCAATTTGACTACTTTCTCCAACTTCCAGGTTGAACCCCGGTAAAGACAAACCGGCAATGCGAAACTCGAGCTTTCTATTACTCTGTTTCTGCTTCAACTCAAGAGAGACACTATCTCCAGGGATTAGATTTTGAAAGTCCTCTATAATACGATCAGAGTTATTGTCCGATAGCCTCACTTGATTGAATGCAGTTAACTTATCTCCTGGCCGAATTCCCAAGGATTCAGCCTGACTTCCGGGAGTTACAGAAACCACTTTTGCACCATCAACGGCAAGATTGTCAAAATCAAGAATAAGACCAAGGTTAGTTTTTTGTTGAGAAGGAACAGATAACGCAATATGTATTGGCGTTTGCGTATTGCCAGCTCGAGTTTCAGCTTCTTTGATTGCTAATATAGTTCCTCTAATTTGTTTCTCCAAATCAGCTAATAGCGTTTGTGATTCCGAAGAAAGCTCGGAATCATTAGCTAAATCCAGGGTCAGATTTTCTGCTGCTTTTACATTATCAACAAAACCGATATTAAAAATCAGCAGTAAACTAAAAATAAAAAAACTACTGTACGTATTCATATTAAATCCTCTCATAGCTAAACCTCTCATAGCTTAACTTCTTATATCCTGACTTCCCTGTTAGCTTTGGACTTTCTGCTTTCAGGTATCAATTTCTGGTCTAACATTTTTTTCAAAACAGACTCTCGTTCTTTCCAGAGAATCAATGTTTCCTCCAGACTAAATTTTCCAAGATAAGCCTTTTGTAAAGCACTATCTATTTCTTCCAGTCTCAATTGTTGGGAGAACACAAGCGTAGCCTGCAATCCATCAACGTCCTTCTTATTACTCAATTCCATCTGTAGTTTTTGGTTTTCATCGATTAAAAGAGCAATTTGAAGATTGAGGTTATTTGAACTATCTTCTCTATCAATAAAATAAATATTGGCTCCTAAGGCGACAATCAGACTCGCGGCTAGAGCGATACTTGTTATTTTCCAGTTGCGACTTACAAGCTTTTGCTTCTCCAGATTTTTTTCTGAATGAAAATGTTCAAATTGTTGTGAAACCTGCAACCAAAGCTGTTCGGAAGGCTCAACCTCGGGTAGTGCTTTCAAATTCCCCCTGAAATCTTCAAGACGACTTAAACGAGCTTTACATTCATGACAATTTTCAATGTGCAATACGACACTACAAACTGGCTCTTTCTTAGCATTTTGCGAACTTTTAAAATTAGTTTGAGCAGCACTTAGTTCAAGTAAAAGCTCATCACTTGGATGCATTGTTATCTCTCTCCAAAGCTTGCGGTAATTGGTCAAACATTTTTCTAAGCTGGCTATAAGCACGACTTAGAGTAACTTTTGAAAAACTTTCAGATTTCCCAAACATTTCTGCAATTTCCTGATGACTATATCCTTCAACTTCATGTAACCATAAAACGGCTCTGGCATTAAGTGACAGTTTCCCTAGTAGTTCTGTAAGCCTGTCTTCTGATAATACCCAGCGGCTATCAAATACAGTCACCGCACTATCAAGCATGCCGCTTTCATCATCCCCAACCAAAGTTAAACGATTTTGTTTTCTTACTCTGTTGATTGTTTCATTCGCGACAATACGCCTCAACCAACCTGAAAAATATCCCTCACCTTTATATTGTCCAATTTTTTGCATAAGCTTAACAAAGCAATCCTGAACAATATCCTGTGCCAATGCAGGCTGCTGACAAACCCTATACGCCAAGTTGTAACAAGCCTTGGCATAAGTACAATAAATCTGTTCGAAAGCAGATCTGTCCCCTAGCTTTGCTCGTTCAATCAGTTCTTCTGGCAATGTTTGCGAAAAGCCAGAACTCATTTTATTGCTCTTGTTATAAATGTCATTCAACTTCCTATATCATTTACTTTTCCTAATCAATATTGCACCTTGAAAGTAGCTAGTTTCGCTACTCATACTCTAAGACAGCCTAAAGATCGAAATGGTTACAGTCTGCCGGATAGTTAAAGCCGATTTTCCTGTAAAAGCAAAGAGCCGTCCGCTAGACATATAAATTCTACAATTGTTGTTCAGAATCCCAGCCGGCTAGATACTTGGCCAGACGCTGGGCTTGAACATTGCTATCCAGCCTTGAATTGATACAGATTTTTAACTCTCGATTTGCCCAGGACTCATCAAGACGTATTATTTTAAGTCCAAGAGCGTTTGAGTAGTTTTCAGCTACCGGTTTGGGCATGATGGCATTTCCGACTTTAGCAGAAACCAAAGAGGCAACACTTTCAAAATCAGGAGCCGTAGCCCGAAAAGAAGCCGTTCGATGACTTAACAGAGACATGCGCTGTATAAACTGCTGCAAAGAACTCTCTTCTTCATATCCGATCATTGGATGTTTAAGGTAGTCGACAAAACGACAGCTCTCTAGTGGTGCGATCTCTGACTCTCCGTTAGTCAGAACAACCAGTTGGTTCCTTTGATATACAAGAGTGATTAAATCATGGTGCTGATAATCACCATCCACAATCCCAATATCAGCTTGTCCAGCCGACACCGCAGATATTATCTTTTTACTTGAAAAACGTTCCACAGCCAGGTCAATTTGAGGGTTATTCGCCAGATAACGACCGAGTGCTCGCGTCAAATTGGTGCTCAAACCTGTTGTATTGCTTAATACTCTTAACCGCTCCCTCCCTCTTCCACCCAGAGCATCCATGTCCTGCTGTGCTTCTTTTGCAGTAGTCAGCAACCGGTTAGCATAGTCAAGAAAGACTTTCCCGGAATGAGTTAACTCCACTCCTCTGGGCATTCTCTTAAATAGCCGGGTTTGCAACCTTTCTTCAAGCCCCTTGATTCTTGTACTCGCAGCAGAAAGAGCAATAGGCATGGCCTCCGCCGCTTTACTAATGCTACCTGTTTGTACGACCAGTACAAACAACCGTAAATCAATAAGCTCAAACCTCAAAGCCTTCGCCATTAGAGAAACCTCTTTAAATTATAAAGTAAGGTTAAAAACATTAACGCTAAATATAATCTAATTACTGAGTAATTTCTGCAAGGAGATTAAATAAATTGAATAAAAGCTTCGCAAAAACAGAAAGCAAATCATTGCTTATCGGTAGTAGATTTGTACTGTTGACTACAAGCGGTTTTGCACTGGCTATCGTAGCGGCATTAACCTCTTCTTCCAAAGCAGTGTTGGTCAAATTAATTTATCAACAGGCAGCACTAACACCACTGGAGCTTCTAACGCTGCGCCTGGTATTAGCCGCACCATTATTTACAATACTTGCATTTGCCGGAAAGCAGCCCGTCCGTGCAGATAGTAATGGCGAGACAAGATTTAGTTCCTGGTTACTGGTAGCCTGGCTCGGTTTCAGTGGTTACTATTTTGCCAGTCTCACAGATTTTATCGGGCTTACCTATATTAGCGCTGGACTGGAGCGACTGGTCCTGTTCACCTACCCAACCTTCGTTCTCCTATTTGAGTCAATTAACAAGCGCGCCCTACCTTCGGGAAAAATTATTTTAGCAGTGCTTATCTGCTATCTGGGCCTTTCGCTAGCGTTCGCGCATGATTTGACTCTTGGAACCAACCTGTCTGCTACCTGGAAAGGTGTCGCCTGGGTGGTTTTAAGCGGTTTTACTTTTTCCCTCTACTATATGAGCACAAACCGTGGAGTATATTATTTCGGGGTTACCAGACTCACCGGTCTAGCCGGACTAACTGCTTCTCTGTTTACCCTTATTCACTTCGCAATTAGCGGAGGAGAGCTAACCAGAATCCTTGCTTTAACACCTGACAGCTGGTTTCTTATTGCGGTTATGGCTATTGTCTGTACTGTCTTACCCAGCTTGCTACTAGTGAAAGCCATTACTAAGATAGGACCTGCGTTAACAGCCAATATTGGAGCTTTAGGACCGGTTATTACAATATTATTAGCCAACGTCATACTGGGAGAGTCTATGTCCGGTCTACAATTTTTAGGAATGACAGCTGTCATCTGGGGAGTCAGTCAAATGCGCCCAGTTAAAGTGAAACAAGAAAAAGACTGTAAGGCGGTTTTTAAAAGAAAATGCCGCTTTGATACATCCAGTAATAAGCCGGCCCACAGACTAGCCAACCAATAACCAGACTCTTTAAAAAGAAGCGATCACCCACTTTATCAATTTCGGTAATATGATTTACCTGTACTTCTTCGAGAGGCTTTATGTAACGATAAATTCGGTAAATTGCCATACCTAAAATGAGTGGCAACATGACAATGACGACTAATAGCAATAATGAAAGAATGGCACTAATGGCAGTTTTCATAATATATGGAGGCTTCAGTGAAAAAAACTGTTAACGGCAAACACTATACCATGGGGTTATTTTTGATGCATGCTGTTAGTTCGGCTTCTTCACAAAACCGATGTGCAAACCTTCGAGCACTATATCAATCAAAGGCCCGGAATTTTCCAGGCCTTTTCCGGTTCAAATACAATTTAGTAGACTGTAGTGTAAGTTACATCGACCTGCCCTTCATAATAGGCGTTCAGAACTTTGTCATACATTATTTCCTGTTTGATAAAAGCATAGTCTGTTTCAAACCCGATTCCATCATGAGGCTTGTACCAACGGCAATCGGCAGTGTTTGACAAGTACTGCTGTTGATCTGGTTCCATAATATAGTAAATTGAATGAATCTGGCAGTCTTGGGCAATAAAGCCATCCCTTTTCAGATTTCTCTCAATTCGACCAAGGGTTTTGCCTTTCTGCATCACTTCATCAGGTGAAAAATATACAGAAGAAGGACTGACAGCATAAGCAGAGGTAGTAACGACGAATAAAGCAGCAGCGGCATTAGTTAAGTAGCGCATTTCCATTTCTCCTCATCAATCTATAAATTTTTATCAAGTAAATAAGTAATTACTTGATGAACTCAGTTTATGCCTCTCTTCTTTATAAACAAACGATATTATCTAATTACAAAGATTAGAAAATATCATGTTTGACAAAGACTAATTTTTAATTTAAAAAGCATGAAAATCAGAATTTTATTTTTGATTTTTTTCGATTGACTTAGATCAAATGCAGTAAGATTATTATAGATTTTTTAATTTATTGTTATCATTTATGTTGCTATTGAACGAGTACAACTATTTAATGTTTAGTTTGCCTACCCATCCAACACCAGAAATCTCAATTCGATATTTTTAAAAAATAATATTTCGCTAACTTGAAAACGACTTTTTAACTGGACATTGCTTAACCTGGAAAGACGAATAAAAGCTTTATCGCTTACACTTTCAAAGAATGCTCGGGAGGTTTGGCATTTCTATTCGTATATTATTGTGAAATTTCTTCTTTAGAATGGTATCCATTTACTACAGAATGTCGCCATCGACTGACCTGCTAGTAGAAAGAGTCACTGGTGTCGATAAAAACTGTAGTTTTGAGCAACGACAATAAACCTCTGGAAGGATTATCAACCTGCAGTAACTACATAGCTCTTCGAGCAGCAATAACGTTCGCCAAGGTTTGATGATATTGCTCTCCCCTACCGTATGAAACTACTTCAACTTTTCCTGCAACGATCATATCCATCAGCTCGTCTCTCTTAACAGCCAGTTTGTATTGACAACTTCTGTCATTAAATATGAAGCGTCCGGTAGTTGAGGTGATAATGTTCAGTTGAAGTTTTATTTTTGAAGCTTGGTTGAGTTCGGCCTTTATTTCAGCACCTATTTTTATTTTTACAATTTGTTTTTCAGCTTCTGCGCGCTTCTGCTCCTCGATGAGCTGCTTTTCTCGCTCTCTCTCTTCTGCTTTTCTAATTTTTTCCAGTCGCTGCTGTTGCCTTAAAAGCATCTTTTCTTTTAATTCAAAATTTCTCCTTTCAAGCTCTGCTTCTTTCCTTTGTTGAGCTTTAATTCGAGCCGCAACTTCACTGTCAATTTCATTGATAGTGTTGTGATAACTTTCGCAAAACTTGGCCTCAACCAAACTAAGCTCATGCTCTATAGTTATGGCGATATATTCCCAGTCTTTGATTTCGTGCAATGGTATCACTTGAATATCTTCAGCCATAAATCCGGGCTTGGCTGTATCATGAATGATGACGGGATTTCCTGAATAGTTAATAAAAACAATATGATTGCGAACTATGTCAGGTCCGAGTAAGCGACCAATAACTGTTTTTTGTTTGTAGATCACATGAAACCAGTGAACGTCGTATTTATTTTCTCGATACCAGAGCGCGGCTTGATCTGCAAAAAGAGAATCTGCATTAAAGTAAGGAGCGTTAAAGACGCTTTCTAATTTAATAAATTCACCCAGATATTTCGCATGTAAAATATCTTCCAATCCGATAAATTCCTGGTAGAGCCTCTCCCTGTCTTCAACATAAGGCTCGACCTTCAGCAGTAACCTTTGCATTGCAGGTGGAATTTTTGAAGGGTAATATTGACGATAGTTTTTGTCGACGCTCGCTCGAAATGCCCAGATCAGATAGCTCAAGTCCTTCATAGTTTGCCGCCAGCCGTCACCTTTTGGTCCATGTTGAGTATAATAATCTTCCAGATAAAGGTTGATATAGCTTTCAACAAAGTCGAGTAAGATAACCGGATAAATACCATCACCAATGGTATCTCGAACTTTTTCTGAAGTTGCAGCTCGAGCTCTGCGATAGGCTTGTACACCTCTGAGTTTTGCTATGCTTTCCTTCAAATTGACTTTAGCTTTCGCAGTCAAAAGGCCAGTTATCTTTACAATTTTCAAAGTAAGCTTTTCAGCAGGATAAGTCGCCTGTGAACTTTCAATATACTCAACAAAAGCTTTTAATAAGTCATGGCAATAAGTCCGCGAATCAGCACCGGAATAGTGGTCAATTCGACGGCTATTTTTTAGCATTAGCTCAAATAACTTGGCGACAGGGCTGGCTTGTTTGAGTGTACTTTCCGGAGACTCTATCGAAAATTTAAACCATACCAAAGTTAGCAGATAAAAGAGCTGCTTGATTGGTCTGCTCAACTCGTAGCTATTAATTAAGCTAGCATTAAGCCGCTCAATTATAAAAAGGTTTGCCTTTAGTTTCACCGGAAGTCGTTTTCCGTTCAACAGCTTCAGTATGCTTCCGAGTAATTGACGGTGTTCCAGGTCGGTCATTATACTTTTGTCACCAGAGATATATGCTCTGGCATGAGCAGCAATTGCCTGAGAAATATCTTGCTCACTAGCGATAGGCGGCTGGAAACCTGAATCTCTATCGAGAACCTGGTACTTCAAGCGATAAAAAGCCAATGCTTTTGGAAAGAGTTGTTCTAATCGCTGAAAAATTGACAAGCAGTCAGCTCCCGTACGCTAGTGATATTTAAGTCTATGTCCGTCGAGTATCAATATTATTTATCATTACATCATTTCAACCATAGCATAGCAGTTCATTCTTCGCTTAATATAGGTAGTCAGAAAATAGCTTTCTCCCAGTTTTACAAGTCTTGTCTTTCCAACCCGTTGCCCCCTTCACTATTGACAGATTCTGCGCGAAATACTAATTTTCACATCAAGTTCAACCCTATAAAGCTTAAAATGCAATCTAACCCGGTAATCAAATATCTCGATGACAATCAAATAGCCTACAGCTCTTTCGACCACCCTCCATTGCATGACAGCAAAGAAGCCGACAGGCTTGCAATTCATAGACCCGGTACTCGACTAAAAAACCTTTTTTTAAGAGATAACTATGGTCGTCGTCACTTTCTGTTATTGGTTCCCCCGGAAAAGTCAGTCGATTTAAAGCAATTGTCAAAACAACTCAAAGTTTCTCGCTTAGGATTTGCATCAGCAGAGAGGCTGGATAGGTACTTAGAAGTTAAACCCGGCAGTGTTTCTTTACTGGCTCTATTAAATGATAAAGATAATTGTGTGGAGTTGTTAATTGATAACGAGTGTTGGTGCGGAGAAGCATTTCAATGTCACCCTTTGATAAATACCGCCACCCTGGTACTTAGCAAAAAATCAGTGCAAACATTTGTCGGTTTAACTGGTCATTCAATCACCGTAATTGATGTACCGTTGCTTAACGGTTAAATAGCCAAAAATCAGCTATTCAAGTAAACATCATAGCGAAATTTTTTAGCGACAATTTCGTGCGAAGGTTTTTTGTTTGCTAACACTGGTGCACCTTTTGGTCTTTTTACCACAATGCGAGGAACAGGGCTTTGCAAAGCGCCTAGCAACAGCTCATCAGCGTCTTTGTCCTCCCCGGCAAGCATCTTAAAAAGCCGCATTTCTTTTTTAACCAATGCAGACTTTTTCCTTTCAGGGAACATGGGATCCAGATAAATGACATCAAAGCCTTCAGCCCCTTTGACAAACTCTTTGCTATCATTTTGAGCAAGAAAAAGACGCTCAGCAACTTGCTGATTATGGCCACTTAACTTAAAGCGCTCCAGAGCATTGGCCAACAATGCGTGAATTGCTACCTGCCTCTCATACATCACTACATTACAACCGAGCATTGCCATAATCAAACTATCACGTCCCATCCCGGCAGTAGCATCCAGCACTTTTGGTCTGTAATTGGGTTTTACCCCCAGCGCCCTGGCTACCAGCTCGTTAGACTTACTAACTCGCCTGGCCCGATAGCCGACTTCTCCATCATCAAAATCAAAGCTGAGAGACGTGGGCTTGTTATCGAGCAGAAGGTGTAGACAAAGAATGCCATCGGCATACTCAAAGACAGCTCTTTTTGAGTCAGAAGGCTCATTGTCTGAAGTGCTCTCGAGATCGAGGGCTTGCTTCAGATTCAGTGCAAACCCTCGATCTGGTTCTTTGATTTCCGGTGCTATATATATAACAAGAGATTCAATCATCTATTGTGCTTTGATACCTGAATGTCTTAGCAAAGGTTCAATTTCTGGCTCCCGCCCTCTGAAATTTCTAAAGAGATCCTGAGGCTCTTGTGAGCCACCCTTTTCCAGAATATTTTCCAGGAACTTTCTTCCAGCTTCTTTATTCATTACCCCCACTTCTTCAAAAAGCGAAAATGCATCTGCAGACAGGACTTCAGCCCATTTATAACTGTAATATCCTGCGGCATAGCCACCGGCGAAAATATGGGAGAAGCTGTGTTGAAATCTGTTGAATTTTGGCGTCGGGATCACTGCAAATTCCGCGCGAGTTTCGTCAAGAACTCGCTGAATACCGTCAATATCCAGCGGTTCACTCAAGTGGATACGCATATCAAATAAAGCAAATTCGAGCTGACGAACCATCATCATGGCAGACTGAAAATTTTTCGCTTTGATTAATTTATCGAGCAAGCTTTTTGGTAGCGGTTCACCACTTTCAAAATGACCGCTAAGCATAGCAATCACCTCTGGTTGATAGCAAAAATTTTCCATAAACTGACTGGGTAACTCCACCGCATCCCAAGGTACATTGGAAATTCCCGAAGCAGAGAGCTCATCGACTTTGGTCAACATATGATGTAAACCGTGGCCAAACTCGTGAAACAATGTCACCACTTCATCGTGAGTTAACAAAGCAGGCTTACCGTCAACCGGTGGAGCAAAATTACAGGTCAGGTAAGCGATAGGTAATTGTAACTGGTTGCCACTATCAATATATCTTCCCTGGCATTCATCCATCCAGGCGCCGCCTCGCTTATGGCTGCGTGCGTATAGATCGAGGTAGAATTCAGCCAGTTTTTTTCCATCGCGAATAAGTGCAAAGTGCTTAACATCATCATGCCAGCGCGCGCTGTTTTCTACCGACTCAAACTCAACATCAAAATGATGACTCGTTATCTCAAATAAGCCTTTGATCACTTTATCAACCGGAAAATAGGGTCGCAATTCAGATTGAGAAATCTGATAATGAGCTTGTTTCAGCTTTTCACTGTAATAGGCGATATCCCATGCTTCCAGCTTATCTAAGCCTTCTTCTTTGGCAAAGCTCTGTAACTGGGCAAACTCTTCTTTCGCCTGGCCATAACTT
The DNA here is from genome assembly GCF_015687155.1 of Aliikangiella sp. G2MR2-5. Classification (GTDB taxonomy): domain Bacteria; phylum Pseudomonadota; class Gammaproteobacteria; order Enterobacterales; family Kangiellaceae; genus Aliikangiella. Next base: position 652,898 of record NZ_JADPQF010000002.1, read on the forward strand.
GCCTTACCAAGAGCTTCCAAAAACTCAAGAACTTTCGCGGGTGTATCAGCCATTTTGCTTTCCAGCGACAGTTCGGCATAGTTTTTAAATCCCAGCAATTGTGCCTTTTCATTTTTCAGTTTTAGAATATCAACCATAACGGAACTATTATCAAACTTACCTTTATCAGCGCCAACCTCCGAAGCTCTGGTACTATACGCATAATAAACCGCTTCTCTAAGTTCCCGGTTATCCGCATACATCATCACAGCCAGATAACTCGGAATCTCCAGCGTAATTAAGTAACCTTCCATATCGCGATTTTGTGCGTTTGCTTTTAACAAAGAGAGTTCCGTTTCAGGCAGTCCACCAAGTTCATCTTTGCCAACCTGTTTAGTCCAGCTCATAGTTGCATCAAGAATATTTTGCTCAAATTTAGTCGTCAGTTCAGAAAGCTGACTCTGAATTTTCGAATAGATTTCCTGCTTGTCTTTCGGAAGATCAACGCCAGATAGCTTAAATCCGATGAGAGAATGTTTAAGGATATGCATTTGTGTCGAAGAAAGACCCAGTGCTTCACCTCTATCATACAGGCTTTGCGTTGCCTGATAGAGAGTCTTGTCCTGCCCAAGCTCTGTAGAATATTCTGTAATCAAACCTAATGCCTTGTTATAAGCATCACGCAAGGGTTCGCTATTGCAAACACTGTTAAGATGAGAAACTGGCGACCAGGCTTTGGATAACCGGTTATCAATCGTCTCCATTGGCCGCATAAAAGAATTCCAGTCAGGCTCTGATTGCTCACTAAGCTTTGCGATGGCTTTTTTGTTGTCCTCGATAATTTGTGAAATTGCGGAGACAACATAGTCTGGTTCTATTTTATCCACTAACTGTATAGGATTTTGTAATAACAAAGGATTGGTTATAGTCATATTGAAATAGCATTCACTGAAATTAAATTGCAAACTATGGCTAGTTTAACCTCATGTCTCTTTAAGGTACACGATTTAACATTCGGTAAAGAAGATAACTAAGAACTGATTTGGATGAAACTATGACAGATTCGACTCGACAACAATTTGATTTTGATTACCTGGCAATCGGAGGGGGCAGCGGCGGTATTGCCTCAGCAAACAGGGCAGCTATGTACGGTAAAAAATGTGCCATAGTCGAAGCAAAAGCTCTCGGTGGAACCTGCGTCAATGTCGGATGTGTTCCCAAAAAAGTAATGTGGTTTGCAGGACAAATAGCTGACGCATTCAAGCTTGCTCCTGATTATGGTTTTGATGTCGAAATGCCTGTACTTGACTGGCAGACATTGATTGATAATAGAGAAGCTTACATAAAGAGAATTCACCAGTCCTATGATCGGGTGCTCGGTAACAATCAGGTTGAAGTGATATCTGGTTATGCAACTCTGCTAGATAATAATACCGTCAAGGTTGGCGATAAGACCTATACCGCTGAGCACATTCTGATCGCAACCGGCGGTCAGCCTATGATTCCAGAAATTCCCGGTAAGGAGCATATTCTTGACTCTGACGGCTTTTTTGCTCTCGAGTCCAAACCAGAAAAAGTTGTAGTTGTTGGGGCCGGATATATTGCAGTTGAGATAGCTGGCGTATTAAATGCGTTAGGCTCAGAAACTCATCTGGTGGTTCGTAAAGAACATCCGCTCAGGGAGTTTGACGAGATAATACACTCGACACTAACAGAGCAATTACAGGCTGAAGGGATAAAACTCCATAACCATACTCAGATTACAGAAATCAACAAGAATGAAAATGGTAGCCTTCGACTATCAACTCAGGGAAAAGAATTACCAGATGTTGACGCCGTAATCTATGCAATCGGTCGTAGCCCGGCGACTCAGGGACTTGGGTTGGAAAACGTGGGCATCGAACTTGATTCCGGAGGCTACATTGTTACTGACGAATATCAAAACACCAGTGTTGCTGGTATTTACGCTGTCGGAGATAATACCGGGCGTGCCCAGCTAACTCCGGTAGCCGTTGCTGCAGGCAGACGACTTTCGGAACGGCTATTCAATAACAAACCCGATGAAAAACTCGACTATTCAAATATTCCTACAGTCGTTTTTTCCCATCCAGCAATAGGGACGATTGGTTTGACCGAAGCCCAGGCAGTCGAGAAGTTTGGAGAGCCTCAGGTCAAAGTTTATACCTCTAGCTTCACCGCCATGTACACCGCAATTACCCAGCATCGTCAACCGACAAAGATGAAGCTTGTATGTGTTGGAGATGATGAAAAGGTTGTAGGTGTCCATATCATTGGGCTGGGTGCTGATGAAATGCTTCAGGGATTTGCCGTTGCCGTAAAAATGGGGGCGACTAAAGCTGACTTTGACAATACAGTAGCGATTCATCCGACATCCGCCGAAGAACTGGTTACCATGCGTTAGACTTGATTTGCGCTAAACTTGATTTGGAATCACTGTAGAAAACGCCTGAATCTATCAACAAAGCTGAACCGGTAACAGTTTTCCCTATCTGTTCGATAGACAACTAATGCTACGGGTTTGGCTTAAATTAGGCTAAAATACTCAAAATTAGTAGTCGGGAATGAAACTCACTCCCTGTTCCAGGCAGGAAATTGCTTCGTAGTTTAGATTGGCGATCCTGAAATAACAAAATCGAAATAAAGAAGATAGACCTTAATGAGTGTTAGATCATTTGAAAAAAAGCACCCTAAGTTAGGTGATAAGGTTTTTGTCGATCCTACAGCTTTGGTTGTTGGTGATGTAGAAATTGGTAACGATAGCTCTATTTGGCCAATGGCAACTGTTCGAGGCGATGTTCACTCTATTCGTATCGGCGATAGAACAAGTATTCAAGATGGGTGCGTTTTGCACGTAACACACGCAGGTCCTTATGATCCTGAAGGGCATGATCTGGATATTGGAAATGATGTTACCGTTGGACATAAAGCCATGATTCACGGCTGCGTCATTGAAGACGAATGCCTCATAGGAATGGGGTCAGTTGTTATGGATAACGCGATCATAAGGAAAAATGTTGTCCTTGGTGCCAACAGCCTGGTTCCTCCAGGACGCGAACTCGAAGGCGGTTATCTATGGGTTGGCTCTCCAGCTCGTAAAATTCGTCCTTTGAATGATGACGAGATTGCGTTTTTTAAATATTCTGCTGAAAACTACGTCAAACTTAAAGACAGGTATCTTGCAGGCTAGTAGTTCAAACCTTCCGTTAGCAATTTTACTGTAACCCGATCATTTCAATATTCCGCAGGCAATAGGAGTTTATTAGAGTCCAATTGCCTGCGTTATCTCTGTTTGTGAACTATTCTTAAACAAAACACTTAACTTGAGAAATGTTCATGTCTAAGGTCAGAGTAGTCAGCGGAATAGCGATTGTTCTGCTAACAGTGTCACTGCTCGCTTTATTGCTCGACTTTTCCGTCATTAGCATAGTGACGCTCTCACTGACATTGCCAGCATCTATATACCTCTTTATTCAGGCAAATAAAGGGGAAGCAAATACCGCCCTTACCGATATTTCCTCTCCACTTTCACTACAGGAACCCACCAAAATTCTCTCTCAAATCATATCTATGACAGAAGCTGAATTTGTCCTGGTGAACGAAGAGTTGGAAAAAATAGCTGAAATTGTCTCCCACGCAGGAAAGTCTCTCGCAGGAAATTTTACCGGACTCCACGGAGAAACAACCAACCAACAGGAACTGGTTGATGAGCTACTGAAGAAGCTGGCAGTACTGGTGAACGAAGAGCAGGATATAAACCGTCAGACTGAAAGCTATTCAAGCCAAAGCCGACAAATATATCAGCGCATGCTTGATTCCATTGAATCCATAAAATCCTCCTGTGACTCTCTCGAAATAGAGTTCAGTACTGTTTCCGAACAAATGAATCATATCAACAAAACACTTGATGATTTAAATAGCATTACCGAGCAAACAAATCTACTCGCGCTAAATGCTGCCATTGAAGCAGCAAGAGCAGGAGATGTTGGTCGTGGATTTGCTGTCGTGGCTGACGAAGTAAGAGCACTTTCACAGCGCTCCCAATCTTTTAATTTGGAAATTGCAAACCAGGTTAATACAATCAAGAATAGCGTCGAAGGCGTTTCAACCCAAATCCATGAACTGGCCAGAGTTGATCTGGAGCAAAGCAGGTCCGATAAGCAAGATATCGAAAATATGTGGCAAGGTATGAAAGATATTGTGGCACAGGCCTGTCACGATAGTGAAAGTATTAACGATATAGCTGAATCTATACGCCGACACGTGTCGAGCGGAGTTGTCTCTTTGCAGTTCGAAGATATGACCCAACAACTGATGTCTCAGTTAAAAAATCGATTACAGCTACTCAACAACTTTGCAACCCAGGCAAAAGAATTAATCAAAGGCGAGCTAGACAGTCATCGTCTGAACAAACTAACACAATTAATTGACGAGCAAGTCGATAGCCTGGAAAAGCTACACAATTCAGTCGAACAGCGCAATATGGACTCAGGGACAGTCGATCTTTTTTAGCTTGTGGTGAATGCAGATGCGCGCTATACAACTAGAGCATGACCTTGCTTACATCAGGAAAACATCCCGTCCAGATTTTGTATGATTGCGCCGCCTGTCCGATTAACATTCCTATGCCATCAATAAAGTTAGTACATCCAGCTTCATGGGAGAGCACCTTAAGACTTTCGGCCCTTTGTCCATAGTTGAGGTCATAAACAAGCGTGCCTGACATGAGTGGCTGAGTAACTTGGCTAAAAAGCTTTTTATCAAGTTCAGTAACCGAACTAATTAGAATCTCATAGCTCATAGCAGGTTCCAATAACGCAATATTGCCAAAGTCACTGTAAGTTTTAACCAGGGCCTTTGCCTTTGATTCCGTTCTATTAAATAATTTCAGATTGGCGCCCGCCTGTAGCAATGCATAAATAATAGACGCAGCGGCACCTCCAGCTCCGATTACCAATACCGTTTTACCTTGTACATCGACACCTTTTTGTAACAGATCAATGACCAAACCTTTGCCATCGGTCGTATCGCCAATTAATCGTCCAGTATTATCGCGTGAAATAGTATTAACCGAACCAGTCAGCCTGGCTTGCTCAGTCAATTCATCTACGATCGTTGCTGCAGAATGCTTGTGCGGCAAAGTAACATTGAGTCCTCGCCCACCACTGTTAAAAAAGTCATAAACAAACGATTCAAACTCTTGTTCGGAGATATGATATTTCTGGTAATCAATTTTGTGACCGAACTGCTCAGCAAATTGATTGTGGATCTTAGGAGATAAACTGTGCTCGACAGGATCACCGACAACACCTAACTTAAAATCAATACTCATGGACAATATACAAGGCCTCTCATCATTCAAGGCAACTTATCACTCCGTCCCAATCTGAACAAAGAATTTTTTATATTAAACCCCAATTATTGTTCATTTCTTTGTTTTTCAAATACCTTAAAAATTGTCTATTTTTCCTATTTGTTAGTCAATCTCGACATTACTTTATTTGATCGAAGATCCAAAAAGCTGTCATCTGCTCACTGATTAGCTTGAAACCAGGCAAGAAACCTGACTTTTCATTTTGCTTGTTGTTCAATTGAGAATTGGCACAGTAGCTGCTTTAGCAAACTTCACAGTCATTAATTCGCTTATCTACTCAAATATAGCGATTGAAGTTAAGGGAAGGTTAAGGTTACTTGTATACCATTAAAATAGTCTCTCTTAACATATGTAAATAAAGAACCCTGATGGAGAAAATGAATGAAAAACTGGGCTAACCTTATCGCTGCAAGTGCACTTACCTTTGGTCTTACCGGATGTATCGTTGTCGATGGGCACGATGACCATAAAGAGCACTGGAAAGTCGAGCAAAAAGAAAATAGACAAATCATTAGTAATCTTTCCCTCGAGACAAGTCGCAGCCAGGTGCTCGAGCTCATGGGGGCTCCTGCATTTTCCGAAGCATTTGCTAAAGGTAACGATGAATACCGGGTACTCTATTATCGCACTCAACACCGCCACTCCGACGGTGATACAACTATAGACGAAACCACTCCACTGGTTTTTAAAAATGATAGACTGGTCGGGTGGGGAAACGAAGCTTTGGCCAGAAATAGATGATGGTTCATTGCTGTTGTGAAGGGTGTTGATGGAAGTCGACACTCTCCACTCTTATCTAAAGCAAAGAGTACTCTTATACTGATATTTTAGTTGCAGACCAGCCAGACGTTTCAGTACCCTAAGGTCTGTGTCCCCTGTTTTCCAATAGCCAATGTCAAACTCTTCTCAAGCTTCTATTCGTTACCTATTAATGGTTGCAATGAGTGCAATACTCCTGATGGGCTTCGTTCCTGTCATCATAAAATGGATTAGTGCGAATGAAGCTACGATTGGAATTGTTAGACTCAGCATCGGAACCTTAGGCATATCCATACTATTGTTCTTCAAAAGAAGATCGCTCAAATTAACTAGAAGAGACCTAAGGTGGTTGATTCTTCTCGGACTGGTATTTGCACTTCACTGGTTCACTTACTTTAAGAGTATTAAGCTCTCTGATGCCTCATTGGCGGCCATCGGCGTTGCCACTTTTGGCCTACATCTTCTATTTTTGAATTTGATTTTTTACCGCGAAAAGCTCATTGGCAGTGATTTTATAGCGGTTATTATCGCTTTCGCAGGTATTTTTTTGGCATCGCCACCGATGGATCTTGAACAAGGTAAGCTGGATGGCTTTTTAATCGCTATTCTTAGTGGGTTCCTCTATGCCTGCCTGCCACTCATTAACCGACAACTAAACCATCTGTCGACTAACACCCGGGCATTGGGCCAATTTGGGTTCGCACTTGTGGGCTTTTTGTTTTTATTGCCTCAGAGTAACTTTTCTCTTTCAACCAATGACTGGTGGGGACTGATCTTTTTGGGCGTGCTCAGTACCCTGATAGCTCACACCTTATGGATCAAAGCGAGTACAGAACTACCGACATCCTACACTGCAGTGCTCTATTACAGCTATATTCCCATGGCAATAATTCTAGGCTATTTCTTCCTGGGTGAGCCACTAAACTGGGAAAAGCTTGTTGGAGCGGGGTTAATTATTCTTGCCAATATCATGGTCGCCCTGCTTCACAAAAAGAAATGAACGAGAAGAAAGAGTAGATTCAGCACTATGAATGAAACTTCGGCCATCTCCGCAAAGCCAGGCCTTTTGATTGCGAAAAAATTGGTAAATAAAAAAGCAGAAAATGTTCCAGTGAATATCTGAAGCAGTATCGTTGTACTGAGTACTACTGGCGAGGAGGGATTCTTGCGTCACGATAACGCTTGTTTTCAAATATCTTCTTATAAAAAGCGATTCGTTCATCCGCCTGTTTCAGTTCATCACTGGAAAGCTCTGTTTTCAGCTGTTCCACAATATCCCTGGTTTTCTTATTGATGTGTTTGGCGACCGGACTATCGTTAGTTGAAGCAAAATAAAACCACACATAGGATTCTACTTTATCGGCTTTGAACCCTAAGCCCCGATGAAGCATGATTGCTGTATTGAACTGTGCAGAAGGGTATTCACGAATACTGGATTGGAAATATAGCTCCGCAGCTTTTTTATAGTTGCGACGAAAACTACTCCCTTTCGGAGGTTCAAAATAGAAGTTGCCCAATAAAAACAGGGCTTGAGGGTCTCCCAGCTCTGCCTTGTGCTTGAGTTTCGACCACTCTGTAACGTAAACGTTCTTCTGACTACCTAACTCTCTGCTACTTGCCTCACTGACTGGAAGGAAAGGCACGACTGCGAGCAGGAATAGAGTTATCAGAACTTTCTCTAAATGCTGCAAAAAAAATCCTTAAAACAAGGGGTCTATTGTCATTAATTTGTTATTTTCTCACAATTCCCTTGGAAAATTACACTCATAGGGCTAATTATAAGATAAGATGGCTACCTAAATAGGTGATTTTAATGGCCTTTTGTTGTGTAATATTTACATGCTTTTGCGCTACGAATCCAGTTTTTTGGCGTAAACTATGTATGGAAATGTATCTCTATTAGAGGTTTGGGAATGATGCAACTGAAAAACTTTGAGCTATTCAAGCAACTTGATGAAGAAATTGTCAACGACATTTTGTCACATATACACTGCCGAAGCTTTCCCAAGAAGACGCAAATAGTGACCGAGGGAGACGACTCACATAGCCTCTATTTTCTTCTTGAAGGGCGGGTAAAAATCTATCTGGACGATGATACCGGAAAAGAAATTATTATGAATATTCACGAAGAAGGTGACTTTTTCGGCGAACTTGGGCTTATTAAATCTATTCCGAGAACAGCATCGGTTCTGACTTTGGAAGACTCTCGCCTTGGTATCATGCCTGAGGCAGATTTTAAGCGTTGCATTGCTAATTACCCTGCTTTTTCAATGAGCTTGATTGAAAATTTATCTTCTCGTCTCATTGAAGCGACGGAAACGATTCGAAAACTCGGCCTGATGGACGTCTATCGACGTATTGCGGTAACTTTCCTTAATCTTTCCGAAGAAGAAGGCGGAGTGAGAGTCATTAACGAAAAGCTCACCCAGCAAAATATTGCCAATCGAGTCGGAGCTTCTCGGGAAATGGTCGCCCGAATATTGAAGGATTTACGCGCGGGAGGATATATTTCACAGGAAAGTAACCGAATTATCCTGCACAAGCCGCTACCACACTCCTGGTAATTTTAAAAATAATCGGAACTTTAACTGGCTTTAGCTAGCAATTTTGCGGCTTCGTTTAAACAGAAGCCGTTGTATAATGCTTTGCCGATAAGTACTCCGCTAACCGGCTTTTGGCGACTTGCTATTAACGGCGCTAAATCATTCGCGGTTTCAATTCCACCATGGGTAAAAATTTCCATTTCCAACTCGTTAGAAATTGACAGGATTGATTCAAGCCCTACCAGAGGAGATTGCCCATTGGTGCGAATCTGGTTAATAACCAGACCAGCGACACCATCTTCCTCCAACTGACGTGCGATCGAAGCCAGTCCGAAGTGAGGTTCTCCAGCTCCCATAGCCACTTTTCCATCGAGTGTATCAAGCTCCACCAATATCTGGTTAGGGAACTCTACACAGATATCATCGAGCAGGTTGCGTTGTCGGATAGCTTTTCCATTTAAAACAATATAATCGACCAAAGCATCAATCCAGATATAGGCCGACTCTAAACATTTTACTCCGCCGAGAACCTGAATAATAAGATTTGGATGTTCCTGTTTGAGTTTTCTAAGAAGGGTTACATTCTCTGGCTCACCAGACTCAATAGCATCAACATCCACTACATGAATTCGCTCAACACCTTTGCTTACCCAGTCTGCGACCTTATCCAGAACGCTTTCTTTTATCACTTTGTCATTAGCACTATTTTTGGGTTCAGTGTGTACACACTTACCATGACGAATTTCTAATACTGGAATCAGTTGCATGCTCATTTAACCTCAAAATAGACATCGCCCACCAGAGCCACCTATCCTCCTTTATTTTCGTTTTAAATTCCACCCTTGTCGACAGCTCTTATATAACTATAGGAGGGAATTATCTCTTCTGCAGTGCTTATCTCAAAATTATTGATAACGATTGATGGAGTTGCGCTATGATTAAAATATAGTCATGTTGTTGGCTAACTCGAGACACTTAGCTATTGATCTATTTTGGTTACCCTTAACACTTTTTAAAACAATCAAGAGCCAAGCAGATGAGTAAAGTCGATCAATTAAAACAGCAACTTATTTACAGGCAACAAGAGCTGGAAAAGCGTTTGGAAGCCATTAAAACTGATATTTCCCATACTGATAAACCTTTGTCAGCAGACTGGGAAGAGCAGGCAACTGAAAAAGAAAACGATGAAGTACTCAACGCGTTAGGTAATGCATCAGTTGCTGAGCTTGTTCAGATAAAGTCAGCTCTTAAAAGAATTGAGCAGGGCTGTTACCAGCGTTGCACAATTTGTGAGGACTGTATTCCGCTAGAACGGCTCGAGGTATTGCCACACACCTCTCACTGTGACCGTTGTGCCGAAGAGCTGGAAGCTGCTGAAGCATAAAACCAGTTATTTCTTCTTACTACAAGCTAGAACGACTAATCTGGACAGGATCTAATTCCATATTGATCTGGCAAGATTCAAGGGCTTTAGGCATAATTCCATCTCCGATAAGTTCACATCACTCCAAGTTGATGCGAATGATGGCCGCGGGAATGACGGCAGGTTATGGCAAAAGGCTTTTTCTTAAAAAGTCAGCTAGACTTTCTGACGCGGTACTCATGTGAAGACCAAAACCGTTTGGTCTTTGGCTTCAGTGGATAAATCAACTTATTAGGAACCTCATTCATGAGTAAAATCAAAGTTTCCATCATTGGTGGCGCCGGCTATGGCGCAGCTGAAATTCTTCGTCATGTATTAGTGCGAGAGGACGTTGAACTCCTTCGAATTTCCAGTAAAGATTATATTGGTCAGTCTGTTAGCCAGGTTCACAGAAATCTGCCAGGATTTGATCATGTCAAATTGCAAGATATTAGTCCGCAAGAATGTGCCGAAGGCGCCGATATCGTTTTCCTGGCAATGCCACATATCATTACCGCCAAGGTAGCTATGGAGTTATTCGATCTTGACGTAAAAATTATCGATCTATCCGGAGACTTCCGTCTGGAAAAGCTTGAAGACTATGTTCGCGATTATGCCCCCGAACATCCGTGTCCAGAAAGACTGGGTACCTTTACTTACGGCATGCCTGAACTTAATAGTGAAGCCATCAAAAGTGCTCAGCATGTTGCAAGTCCGGGCTGTTTTGCCACTGGTATTGCGATGGGATTATTGCCTATGGCTAAAGCAGGCCTTTTAAAAGGCACCAATATCCGTACTGTTGCTATGACCGGCTCATCAGGCTCAGGTGTTAAGCCGCAAGCGGGTACTCACCACGCTGTCCGTGTTAACAATCTGAAAGCATACAAAACCTTGCACCATCAGCACCGTGCAGAAATTGTACAAACACTTTCTCATGGGGGTGCCGAGGGTATTTCTCTTGATTTTGTACCGGTATCTGCGCCATTGGTTCGTGGTATTCTTGCGGTATCTCAAATGGACCTTCCGGAAGGGATGGAACAAGCAGATATCCAGAAAATCTACGAGGACTACTATGCCGATCACCTGCTAACAACAGTACGTCCAGCTGGAGCCCCAGCAGAAGTTGCGGCTGTATCGGGAACAGCTCGTGTTGAAATTGGTATTGATACTCGAATCGACCCTGACACAGGCACACGTACTCTTTGCCTGACCAGCGCAATTGATAATCTGATTAAAGGCGGTGCTGGACAGGCAATCCAAAGCTTCAACCTGATGACAGGTAAGCCCGCTCATTTTGGTCTTGATAATCCAGGACTGTGGCCTTAAGCCGCAGTCTTTTTTGACAAGCATAGTCTTTCTGACAACTATGGCTTTTCTGAACGGAGAATTATCATGACACAATCCAAACCAACCGCCGTCATCAAAGTCGGCGGAGATGTTCTACTAGATCAGGCCGAACGCGAGGGTCTGGCACAAAACATCAAATCACTGACCGAACAAGGCTGGAGTGTTGTCCTGCTACACGGCGGCGGCCCTCAAACCAACACACTTCAGGAAAAACATGGCCTGACTCCAAACAAGGTCGCCGGTCGTCGTATTACTTCTGAAGCCGATCTGACTGTAGTAAAGCAAGCTATTGCAGGCGAAGTAAACGTTAACTTAACCTCCGAATTGATCAAAGCAGGCCTTCCAGCATTCGGCTGTCACGGTGCTTCCGGTCAGCTAATTGAGGCGACTAAACGACCTCCAGTGGTCGTTACCGGCGCAGGTCCAGATCCCATCGATTTTGGAGAAGTGGGTGATGTGCAGGCGATTAACAGAGAGCTACTCCAAGGTCTTCTGGCGTTGAACGTCATTCCGGTTATTGCAACTCTGGGCGTCTCTAAAGAAGGTCGCATTTTCAACATCAACGCCGATACCACGGTGGTGCAAGTCGCACGTTCGCTTAAAGCCGATTTGTTGCTGCTAACAACCGGTGTGGGAGCTGTATTCCGCGATCTTGATGATCCTGACTCTCGAATTAAAGAAGTAAATCGCGAGCAGGCAAAAGCTTTGATCGATGAAGGTGTTATTCAAGGTGGAATGATCCCGAAAGTGGAAGAAGCTATGACCCTGCTCGATGAAGGTGTCGGCTCAATAGCTATTGTTTCAGGCCGCCATGCAGGGGCATTTGAAGCCGTTGCTAATGGTACAGGTGAATATGGAACGAAAATCGTTTCCTAGAGCCAACTGTTTGCTGAGTACTTCCGGCGAGCTTTTCAAAAGCTCGCCTACTTACTTGTCTCACTTGTAGTTATTATTCAACCTGCAACTGCCGAGAGAGGCCTTTGCGTATGCTGTGATTCAAGAAGCATTATTATCGAACTCGAAACAATTGACTGCAAAGAAGTTAGAAAACCCAAATTTAAAAAAATCGGCAGCCTGATTCAAGAGAGACTCTTGATTATCAACGGAAAGATTACAGGAAAACTGGAAGTCGAAAATTTCAATTCTTTCGAAGTAGTAAATCATCAAAAGGGACTTAGCGAAGAAGCTACTTTTGTTTATGACCAATCCGATGAAAAATCCTGCGAAGACTTTCCAAAAGGTCTGTCCCGACTGGTCGTAGAGATTAAATGGCTATGCGTTGGTGATATTTCTGGTGACACTATTTGTGAGCATGAAGGTAGGACTATAAGGTTAATTGATAACAAGCTGAGAAGTTTACTAAAGCTAAACACATTAACTTTTGAGCTGAACTAAATTAAATAATTCCAGTCGAAGTTAACACCTCCCCGTCAATGAACATGCAACTTGCAACTTGCAACTTATGGAACTAAGTTATTTTGAGCTTTTAGATGAAAGCGCAAAGCCAAAATTCATTGCCAACAAATTTCTGTTAATAGCACTTTTTACTTCAATATTAATTCATGCTCTCATTCTGCAAGTTATCGGCAATCGTAAAAATCAGAGTTCTATTCAACCTTTTACTTTTGGTCAGACATCATTTAATATTGAAATCTTGTCGGAAGAAGTCAAGCTCGAAAAATCTGAAAAAGCAGACCTCTCTCAAGAGATAACAGTGCCTCAAAACATCAAGAAAACTGGAACAAAAATAAAACCTTTGACCAAACCAAAAAATAATCCTATAGATAAAAGCGAGAAACAAACCACGACTAGTCCAGCTCATGAACGAGCCACTAGTAAGCAATCGAAAAAACCTTCAACTCCCCCTTCCTTTTCTTCAATTCGAGAGCAAGTTCAACAATTGGAAAGGGATGGTCTGATAGAATTAAATGATTCTCCTTCCTCTAGATTTGATCCACGTTTAGAACCCCACTTAGAAAAACACGAACAAGAACTAACTCGAAAGAAAGATATTGAAGAGGCCAGACAGTTTCGTAAAGACAACGAGTTCTATCAATTCAAAGCGACCGGAGATACTCAAGTCGTTCGACGAAACGGACACTGCTTTATTGTACCGATTAATTTAGGAATGGAACCGGAGTATCGTCCATGGGTATATATTGGCAAATGTGGAAAGAAAAAAAAGCTAGACTTTAGCCGCGCCGCTAGAGACAAAAAAGCATTTGAAAAAGGACGCGATTTCTAGCCAAACCAGTTCATGCCGGATAGTTTCAACCATTTTACTTACCACACGGTCAACCAATCAGTCACTACTCCGTTATAACAAGTGAAACAACTTGAAAGTGGAGAGAACAATGAAAAGTCTGACAACAAAAATATCGGCATTAACCTTTATCGCACTATTTTCAGGACCTATTTTGGCTGGTACACCGGTTCTTGATAATCGACAGGATAATCAAAAAGCCCGTATTAAGCAGGGTGTTAAAAACGGCGAACTAACCAACAAGGAAGCAAAAAAACTGATTCAAGGGCAAAGACAGCTACAAAAGATGGAACTCAAAGCAAAATCAGATGGCGTTGTAACTCAAAAAGAAAGAGCCAAACTCCAGCACAAAGCGAATATTGAATCTGCCAAAATAGCGAAAATCAAACATGATCGTCAGGATAGAAAACCTTAAACTGCTATTGATAAAACATTGGCCAGCAATCTTTCAAACTGCCATTGTTAAAAGCACCGTATTTTCAGCTGTTGATTCTTACCGACAGCTGAAAATATCATCTACAAAATAAAAAAATGGTTACTTGGTGACTAACCACAGCGCATGGATCATACCCGGCAGAAAAAAGAGCAGGCACAACAAGATGTTTATAACCAGATCTTTGCCAACACTTTTTTTTAGGAATACGGCTAGAGGAGGAAGAAATATCGCAATAAGGATAAGCACTACTTTATTCATATCATTTCACCCTAAAAACACCAATAACAACGCAGACAGCACCACCGACTAATCCAATCCAGGCTTCAATTGGCGTATCTCCGCTAAAAGTTCTACTAAATTGCGAGCCGACAGAATCGTAAACGTTATACCCCCAGGCAATTAAAGCGACACCGGCGATGATCAGAATGATTCCGATAATTTTATTGTTCATGCGATATCCTGTAATTATTATTAGCGTTTGATTAACTTTCACACAGAGCAGATAGCCATGTCAAATTTTGGAAAATTTATTGTAGTTATCTGCGGCTCAGTAGCTGCCGAAAAGGTTTAATAAGATATAGCAATAATCCAAACCAGATAAAAACAAAACTCAACAACTGTTCACTTCCCAAGGGTTCTTGATAATACTGGGTTGCCAGTAAAAATGATAATGAAGGTGCAATAAACTGCAAAAAGCCAACGCTGTTCAGTGGGATCTTCTTGGCTGCGGCGGCAAACATTATCAAAGGGATCGCGGTAATCACTCCACCCAGCGCAAGCAGAAGATCGGTCTCGATTGTACTATTTAAAAATACTGCCTGCTCAGTAGACAGAATCCATAATATATATCCCAGGGCAATTGGCAATGCTAGAGTCGTTTCTACCAGTAATCCATTCAATGAGTCGACATCAAGTTTTTTGCGTATAAAACCATAAAGCGCAAAGCTGGTAGCCAGACTCAAAGCAATCCACGGAAATTCACCGTAGTTGATTATTTGATTGCCGACTCCAACGCAAGCAAAAAAAACGGCTCCCCACTGCAACCTGGAAAGCCTTTCTGCGAAAAAGATCACGCCCAGTATTATCGACATAATAGGATTGATAAAATAACCCAGACTAGTTGCTAAGATTTGCTCATGGGTAACAGCCCAGGTAAAAATGAACCAGTTGCAAGAAACCAGAGCTGTCGATGTAGCCAGTCCAAGCAATAACTTTCTATTGCGAAAAACATTTAACAGTTTAAAAGGTTTTCTCAACGCCCAGATAAAGAACAGAGTCACAGGTACACACCAGGCTATTCGATGAGCAAGGATCTCTTCAGCTGAAACATTGGCGACAGCCTTGAAATATAGAGGAACCAATCCCCACCATACAAATGCGCCAATGCCAAAAAACCAGCCACTTGAATCAGTCGCGTTTTGTTGGGCTACTTTTTCCATCAATTCTTCACTTTTACTATGTTGCTGTGTTTTCTGCGACTTGTATTTTTGACGAGCGCAGCCCAGATATATGTTGAACAACTTTCTCTATTTTATCTGAAAATTCTACTATTGCAGGTTCTTTAGGAGATATCTCCGGTTCATTTTCACAGTAGCGAAATAAACTACCAATATTAGTCATTCCAAGATAACGAAAAGTATTATCAAAGATACTAGCAAAGCTCGGCTCAAGCTCTGGACTTGCACTGGTTGCGATTACACCAGTATATTTACTTCGCAAAATTCGCCCTTTATCTTTCAAAGCGTCAAGCTTAAGAAAATCTGATAATCGGTCGATAAATATTTTGACCTGCGCACTGGGAGCATACCAATAGACCGGTGAAGCAAAAAGAATAATGGGATATTCCAGTAACTGATTCATTAGTAATTGAAAGTCATCTTCTTGATTCGCAAAATCATAATCGAAAGCTTTTATCTGGTAACGCCTCAGATCGTAAACTTTTGCACCAATGTTCTGTGTAAGTGCCGATACCAGCTTTGCTGTATTCCCCTCACTTCTTGCCGAACCTAATAGAATAGCAACTGACGGTTTCAATATTTTTTCTCCCCACAAGATTTAAACTTGCGAGCATCATAAAACCTTAAGTTAACTTCAAGTAAAGAACTATTTCGCTGGTTGCAATAAGCGTTAACTATGGCATGAAGCGGCTGACAGGGCTTGCTAGCCCGCCATATAGGTGCCGGTTCCCAGCGCGATTAAGGTATCATCATCGTTGTGAAGCTCCATTCGAACTACAGCAACTTTGTTTCCACTTCTAAGAAGTCTCGCTGTTGCATAAAAGGACTTTCCTTTCCCCGGCCTGAGATAATCTACTCTCAAGTCTATAGTTCCTATTTTTGCCAATTTTTTTCCAATTTCTTCCTGACTGGCATTGATATTTTTTTGCATCATACCTGCCGCAGCCATTGCCCCACCCACAACATCCAGAGCCGTTGCTGTCACACCGCCGTGCAACATACCATGAACAAAATTTCCGACGAGTTCCGGCTTGTGCTCGAAACTGATACGGCAGCTCTCTCGGCTCAGCTCATTAAAACGAAAGCCCACAACCTGATTAAAAGGAATTTTATGGGTAAAAACGTCCCTGACCCTTTCCATTAAGACCTGATATTTAGCTTCATCATCCGAACTAGAGTTAAGGCTCTTATCATTACCAATATTTTCAGTTGTCATAGTGACTATTCCGCATCGCTGTAGCTGATAGAAATTAAATGTTAAAAAGACAAACCTTTGGCCAGTTTAATCACATGAATCAACCAAGTCCAATTGAAATATCTATAAATTCAATAACTTAACTATTGGCAAATTTCTTGCTGTATATAGCTAACAATCAGCTCAGCATTTAAAGCTGCTGTAGAGTCAGTGCTGTAAAGTAAACACAAACCTCGCATTAAGCAAAGTGTGCGCAAATAACCATAAGATGTACTTATGTCACTACATTTTCTTAGAAACTTCTGCCTTTTAGGACTTCCACTTTTTCTCGCGGTTGCGATCGCCGCCAAACTTATGCTCCCTCCAGAGCAACGCATGATCGGTGAAGCCTTCTTTACCGTCTGCCTGACCGCCAACATTGGTTATTTTACCAATTTTATTGCGATAAAAATGCTCTTTCGACCCTATGATAAATCGGCACTCGGACGCCAGGGGCTGATTCCCAGGAACCAGAAGAAACTGGCAGCTTCATTGTCAGCAACTTTGAGCGATCACTTTCTTGCTAGCGAGCACTGGGAAGAGTATTTGCATAAGGCCAATTTACTGCCGCAATTAATCGACTCTACTGACAGCTTTATCAAAAAGTGGCTTGCTGTCCAATCTAACCGCCTCCTTCTATTAGAAATGATGACTGAAGCCTTGCGGCAGAATAGAGATTCCGTGGCCAGGTTTATCAACAGACTGCAAAGTAACTTTGTTCAGCAAGCACTCGAAGAATTCGATCCTGAATCTTTTCTCGAACAAGGGTTCGAGTGGATTGAGCAACAATTTGAAACTCAACCAGAGAAAATGACCTTTGTGATCGAACCGGTTATCAACACAATAGCCGGTAATGTCCCACTGATCGCTTCCAGATTAGTCAACGCAATCGACCAGCATATCGAGAAGCAGGATACGCTTAGAAGAAGTGTCGCCAAAGCAGCCAGGTGGTCGGCTAACTTTAGCGAAGAAGACATAAAGAACTATCTTTTTCGCCTGATCGCCAGTACTGAATTCAGACACACCCTGTTTGAAGGACTGGAATCTCTTGTAAAAGAGTACAAAAGACGAGGACTTGTTAACAGTGAAAAAACAGGGATTGACCGAAATACAGATACAGCTGAAAGTCCGCTGGATGTTAAGCAACTTTTTGGCGATTTGATAAAAGGAAAGCTGAAAAAACTTGTTACTCCCGAGTTACTTATTAGCTACCTGCAAAAAGACGACAACAAAGTACTGCTAGCTGATGCTGTTGATCGGGTCATAAACCAACTATTGCCGGTAATAAAAAGTAAAGCCTCATCACCTGAGTTTGCCGCCTCACTTTACCGCAAACTTTCAGCCATCATAGAAGATATTGATTTGAAAGAAGTCATCGAAGAGAAAGCTTCAGGATTTTCTCCTGCTAAAATGGAGTCTATCTTTCACAATATGATCGCCGATCAGCTTGTTTTTATTGAGTTGCTGGGTGCGTTTTTAGGCGCACTGTCAGGTTTGGCGTTAATCGATCTTAGGTGGTTTGCCGCACTTGCATCAGGTTTTTCAGGATTTTATCTACTCGATCTCTGGCTTACTTCTCGAAACAACAATCCCTTTAAGCAAATTCAGGATAGCAACTTGAAGTAAAGTCGCATAAACTTGCAGCTCTCTACCAGTAACGAATGATGAGACCTGTCCATGATCACGTTATACGGCGATATTATCTCCGGGAATTGTTATAAAACCTACCTGATCGCGAACCTGCTCGATATACCTGTTCATTGGGTCAATGTCGATATCATGGCAGGAGAAGCCCAAACAGCAAAATTCCAACAAAAAAATCCGAACGCAAAGATACCTCTGCTAGAGCTCGAAGATGGCCGCCTCCTTTCAGAGTCAAACGCGATCATTAACTATCTGGCTGATGGCTCTGCTCTAATACCACAAGATCAGTTTTTGAAAGCTAAAGTGCTCGAGTGGCAATTTTTCGAACAGTACAGTCACGAACCTTTTATAGCTGTTGCACGCTTTATCAATAAATATCAGGGTTTACCTGCCGAAAGAAAAGCCGAATATGAGAGTAAGCAAGCAGGTGGCCACAAAGCATTGTCGATAATGGATAAACAACTTCAAAAAAGTGATTATCTTGTGAGCGATCAACTAACCACTGCAGATATATCTTTGTATGCCTATACTCATGTTGCGCATGAAGGTGGATTTGATCTGACCCCCTACTCGGGAATCAATGCCTGGATTGAAAGAATTCGCTCTCTTCCAAAATATATTGGAATGTCATTAAAACCTGAACACCAATAATCACTAATTTCAAAGGAATAAACATGGTATTTGACCAAGAGCTAATGAATCAGAAAATTATCAGTTCGGTGAAGTTCTGGATTCTGAATACCATAATAGGATTTAATTTCTGTCCTTTCGCCAAACGCGAATTTGATCGAGATTCGATTCATTATGAAGTCGTCAATGAGATCCTCCCTGAAGAGCAATTACACTCATTAGTTCATGAGTTTACACGACTCGACAAATGCCCGGCGATCGAAACTTCGATAATTATTTTCCCGCAAGGCCTGGAAAGCTTTTTTGATTATCTGGATTTTGTAGAGCTGGCCAATGAGCTATTGGCGGAACAAAACTATGAAGGAATTTACCAGCTAGCGTCATTCCATCCAGATTACTGCTTTGAAGATGTTACCCAGGAAGATGTCTCAAATTTCACAAATCGTTCACCTTATCCAATGATTCATATCATCAGAGAAGCTAGCCTTGAAAAAGTTCTTGAGAAATACCCTTCGCCAGAAACAATTCCCGAAAGAAATATAGAATTAGCACGCAGTAAAGGCATACAAATATTTAAAGATATTTTACAGAAAAGTCGTGACCAGTAGCCTGCTACTGTTCGATACTTTTATGTGCCAGAGTTGCAGCATTGTCTTCCCAGTTCTGACCATCAAATGCGACAATCGAAACTTCTCCCGGCTTTTGATCCAGGCACCGAAAATTAATATCAATCCCATCGGGATTAGAGCGAGGCGTATAAAACGGCTTAACTCCGCAAGTTTTACAAAACGTATGCCTGGCGATACCAGTATTAAATGTATAGGTACTCAAGTTATCCTGGCCGGATAACAAGTGAAAGCGTGTCAGGGGTACTATCAGGTGTAGAAAACCAGCTTTGCTGCATATAGAACAGTTACAATCTTCAACTTCCACAGCATCAGGTAACTCGACAGAAAACTGGACCGAGCCACAGTGACAACTCCCATGATAAGTCTTCAATTCAGGATCACTTGAAGTCATAAATTTTCCTTTCTCGCCTGTAAAATCAACTTCTCATCAAAACCTATTGAAACATCGATAGCAATCGGTTGACAACAGATCTGACAATCTTCTATGAAATTTATCGAAGATGCCGCCTCTTCAACTCCAAAATTGGAAATATCAATAGATATCTCCAAGCTCTCCCAACAATAAGGACATTGGATATTGTGATACTCAACTGGGTTCAAGTTATACTACTCACTGCGATAAATTCCAGCTAACAATTGACGCACGTTGCAAGTAGTCAATATCGCACAACTTATTTGTCAGATCACCTCTATTTTCAAATCAATATTTTGTATTAAATATACAAGTCGACAATAAAAGGAATTTTCATCTCATCAAGGATTGATGTATGTCTCTTTCAATCATATATACCCGAGCCGGAGTAGGCATTGAAGCACCATTGGTAACAGTGGAAACTCACTTGTCGAATGGACTGCCCAGCCTGAATATTGTTGGTTTACCTGAAGCCGCAGTCAAAGAAAGTAAAGACCGCGTAAGAAGCGCTCTTATCAATGCCAACTTCGAATTTCCCGCCAGACGTATCACCATCAACCTTGCCCCGGCCGATTTGCCAAAAGACGGCGGTCGCTATGACCTGCCAATAGCGTTGGGGATTTTAGTCGCGTCTGGACAAATCAATGTAAATACTATTCATCAATACGAATTTATGGGTGAGCTTGCTCTTTCAGGGGAGTTGCGAAGTGTTAACGGGATATTACCTGCTTCATTGGCGGCGAAAAGAGAGGGACGAAAGCTCATAGTGCCAACTGAAAATTTGAGCGAAGCGCGCCTGGTCGGTGAAACTCAAGCGCTGGGTGGAAAACATTTACTGGAAGTCTGTGCATTTCTACAGGGCCAGAGAAAGCTCGAGCTGGAACCAGAAATAAAACCAGTCGACACAAAATTTATCCCTCAACCCGACCTATTGGAAGTCAAAGGCCAGTATGCAGCCAAAAGAGCTCTGGAAGTTGCCGCCGCTGGCCGTCACAACCTTTTGTTTATCGGCCCACCCGGGACAGGGAAAACGATGCTGGCAACTCGCCTGGCTGGAATTTTACCCGAAATGAGTGAATCAGAAGCTATCGAATCAGCTGCAATCACTTCGGTAAGTCATCAGGGGCTAGATACCAACCACTGGAAACGCCGACCATTTCGTTCGCCACATCATACTGCATCTGCCGCTGCACTAGTCGGCGGAGGCAGTAATCCCAAGCCGGGTGAAATATCACTAGCACACCATGGCGTGCTTTTTCTGGACGAACTCCCAGAGTTTGACCGACGTGTACTTGAAGTTCTACGCGAGCCTCTGGAGTCCGGAACTGTCACAATTTCAAGAGCGACACGCCAGGCGGAATATCCGGCCAAGTTCCAGTTTCTTGCAGCAATGAATCCCTGCCCATGTGGTCATTTCGGTAATCCCAAAGGGGTCTGCCGCTGCACAAGCGA
Source organism: Aliikangiella sp. G2MR2-5 (assembly GCF_015687155.1). Lineage (GTDB taxonomy): Bacteria > Pseudomonadota > Gammaproteobacteria > Enterobacterales > Kangiellaceae > Aliikangiella. The sequence goes on from NZ_JADPQF010000002.1 coordinate 674,477, forward strand.
CAAAATCAGACGTTACCTGCTTAAGCTATCCGGTCCATTTATCGACCGTATCGACATGCATGTTGATGTCCCAGCCATGTCACAGGAAGAGTTAAAAGCCATTCCGGATACACAATCTGAACCATCGGAAATAGTTCGCCAGCGAGTTATCGCAGCAATGCAACGCCAGGTGAGAGACAGAGGGAAATCCAACGCCTTGCTGAACCCCAGAGAGCTAGAGCAGGTCGTCAACTTTGATTCCGGAGCCGAGGATTTTATTTTGGCAGTACTGGAGAGGCTAAAATTTTCAGCCCGGGCTTATCACCGCATCCTTCGAGTATCTAGAACCATTGCAGATCTGGAAGAGTCGTTCAAAGTAACTCAGAAACATCTGGGTGAAGCGTTAAACTACAGGCGGTTAGAAAGAATGTTACTTCAGGTGGCGTAATAAAAATGAATAATATTACCCAATTTTAATAACATCAAACTTATACCAGACTCGAGATTTTGGTGTATAATTATTAACCTATTGAGATGTTTTCTCAATATAGAATCAAACAGGAACCCTTCTAAGGTGGGATTGCCATAGAGAATTGGCGGGTTAGCAGTTTGAGCACAAGGAAAAGAGGGAATTACAGTGAACAATACCGTAAAAGCTATTCACCCTGGTCACTACCAATATCGTCCAAATCAGTTTTTCCCATGGATGAATGTTAGAGTCTTCAAACAGTCAGCTCAAGAGCAGGACAAGCTAAGCGTACGCTTCGCCGGAGTCGAGCTCGATGCAGATATGTTTATCAGACACGGCCAGTGGAAAGAAATTTAATCTAACTAATTAATTTTCAAGCAATTAATTGGTTACGATATATCATCTTAATGAAAAAGCGACCTGATAGTCGCTTTTTCATTTTATCTTGCTCTCAGTATCCCCTAAAATAAGCGCCAGCTTGCAAGATACACAACTCAAATTTTGTAGCAATTGCAATTTTCCAACCATCACGATAATAAATATTAGCAGTAGTAGCCATTGGCAAGTATTCAACTCAACCCACAGCAAGAATTAGCAGTAAAGCAAACGACTTCACCTTTGCTGGTACTGGCCGGCGCTGGTAGTGGAAAAACGGCGGTAATTACCCAAAAAATTGCGCATCTGATAATCAGGTGCGGATATCGTGCGGATCAAATTGCTGCGGTAACCTTCACCAATAAAGCAGCCAAAGAAATGAAAGCTCGAGTCACCAAAATGCTGGGGGAAACTGCTGCCAAGGGACTGATCGTTTCGACCTTCCATAATCTTGGTTTAAACATAATACGTCGTGAACACAAAGTACTGGGAATCAAACAAAACTTCACCATCTTTGATGATCAGGATTCACTCGCCCTTATGCGAGAACTCTGCAAAAAAGGTGTCGACGCCGATAAAAATGAGTTGCTGGAAGTTCTACGAAAGATATCTTCGTGGAAGAATGACTTAATGCTACCCCAGGATGCGATTGCAAAAGCGAAGGATAATGATGAGCTTCTGGCCGCAAAACTTTATGAATCCTACACAAGAAGTCTGAAAGCATATAACGCGGTTGATTTTGATGACCTGATACTGGTACCAACGCTATTACTCAAACATAACGAAGACGTCAGAGTCCGCTGGCATAATAAAATACGCTATTTACTTGTGGATGAGTATCAAGATACCAATACCAGTCAGTATGAACTGGTCAAGTTGCTCACAGGAAAGCTTGGTAGCTTCACGGTAGTTGGCGATGACGACCAATCTATCTATTCCTGGCGTGGTGCGCAGCCGAAAAATCTGGAGATGCTGCAGCACGATTTTCCCAATCTGAAAGTCGTTAAGCTGGAACAGAATTACCGCTCCTGTGGACGAATTCTAAAATCAGCAAATGTGCTGATCGCTAACAATCCACACTTGTTTGAAAAGAGTCTCTGGTCTGATAAAGACTATGGAGAGCCTATCCGAATTCTTTCTGTAAAAGAAGATAACCATGAAGCGGAAAGAGTGGTTGCAGAAATTCTAGCGAGAAAAATAAAACACAATTTGAAGTTTCAGGACTTTGCAATTTTATACCGCGGTAATCACCAATCACGGCTGTTGGAACGTGCTTTAGTTAACAAGCAGGTCCCTTATAAAATTAGCGGAAATACATCTTTTTTTGCCCGAGCAGAAATTAAAGATGTGCTTGCTTACCTGCGCTTACTTGTTAACCCGGATGATGACAATGCGTTTATCCGAATAGCAAACGTACCACGAAGAGAAATTGGTGCAGCGACTTTGGAAGCATTAGGTACTTATGCAAATGAAAGAAAAATCGGGATGTTTGAGGCAATATTTGAGATAGGATTAGAAGAACACCTATCTGGTCGAGGACTCACTGCAGTCAGGAAATTTGGCGAAATAATGTCCCGGGCGAGCGATAATATTCGTCGAGGTAATTCGATGGAAGTTTTAAATGAGTTGATGGCTTATGTTGGCTACCACGGTTATCTATTTGAAACCTCCAGCTCACCGAAAATGGCTGAGTTTCGCTGGTCCAATGTAACTGAACTGTTAAGCTGGATAGAAAAAGGATTAGAAGATAATGCCGATGCAGATGATCCTTTTGCTCGTACTGTTTCAAAAATATGTCTGAGAGAAATGCTCGACAGAAATAGTGAAGAAGATGAAGATACAAACGAAGTTCAATTAATGACACTTCATGCTTCAAAAGGACTGGAATTTCCCCATGTTTATCTACTCGGCGTGGAAGAAGAACTGTTACCCCATAAATCATCCATAGAAGAAGATAACGTCGAGGAAGAACGAAGACTCGCGTATGTAGGAGTCACCCGAGCCAAAGAAACACTAACCATCATGGTTGCTGAAAAACGGGCGCGTTACGGTGAAATGGTCAATTCTGTTCCCAGCCGCTTTCTTGAAGAAATGCCACAGGAAGATCTGGACTGGGAACTTGACAGACTAAACATATCGGATGATGAAAAAAGAGAAAAAGGTAAAAACAGAATGGCAGATTTGAAGAAAATGCTATCTTCTTAAAGCTCAATTAATATCAACTGACACTTATTGCTTAAATAGCATGTTGCGGTTCCTAATGAAATTGACTCTCGCTTTTCTTATTTTTTATTCGTTCTGATTATTATTGACACGGTAACCAACATCGATGCTAAGACATATCGGATTAACTTAGTACGAGTCTCCTGATATCTTAAAACGGACCTTGAAATCAATTGCTCTGGCCCTTTGATTTTTGCTATCTAATTACATACTTATATTATTAGTAATAAAAAGCCAAAGCAATTAAGGAGGCGGCGCTAGTGTATAAGAATATTGCTGAAATTCTTCTCATCCTAGCCTTAGAGACAAGGCTTTTGTGGTAACTTTTAGGAGCGTTAACTATTTCTTTCGCTATCAATCCTGGTCCAAACATAGTTTTTGCACCGCTACTACTAATAAACACCAGCTGTGGAGAGCCATGCTTTTCATATAGCTTTGGATAACTTTTGCGAACTTCGAGTAAGAATATGCAATTCAAAAAACCATACAAACCAAGACTAAACATCGTAAGAGCGAAACTAATTTTAATAGCAAACTGAATATCTGCGAATAACGTAATAATTGAAACCAAAAAAAATGAAGGAATAAAAATTATTCCTAATATCAAATTGTACACATCAAAGATTACTTTTTTAGACTTGCTCTTAATAACATCACCCCAAATCAAAGAATTTCTCTCAACACACTTGATTATACAATAGCCTAACGCTAATAAAGCAGTATTATTTCAATTTTAGAAAACAACACTAAAGAAGCTGCACTATCAATTAGCATAACTTTCGCAATAGCTGTGTATTGATATTAAAAAAAAATCAATTGAGTCAAAACAATTAATTTTGGCTACTTTATAATGTCTGGCATTGTAAAAATCACTACTACCCCGTAATCTTTTGGCACTGTACGCTTAATAACCGTGGAGATCAGTAGAGTCACTGAAAATAGAAACTTAATTCGAATGTTGTAAGAACGAGCGTCAGTTCTCTTGGATAATTGCCGGTAAGATATACCGATCAATCATCTTAAACGGCTGTTCCATCTCTGGAAATTTTCCGTAATTTTCTCCAGTAAAAACAGCAACCAATTTCAGCTCTGGAAAAACCATTATAAATTGTCCGCCATTTCCCCATGCTTCAAAGGAGTGAACACTTGTTCCTTTAATATTCCGATCAATCATTCTCCAGAGATAACCAAAATCCTCATCTTGATAATCACTGGTAGCTTGCTTGGTCGTCGACTTTTCGACCCAATCGCGCGAAATAATCCGTTGTCCTTCCCAGATTCCGTTATTCAAATAGAGTTGACCAAACTTCGCCATGTCTCTTGACTTCAATTTTAAGCCTCCTCCAGTCATTGCCAATCCTTGATTTCCTAATGAATTTGTAATCGGCCAACGATACTCATGAATGCCTAAAGGTTCAAACAGGTATTTATTGGTAAATTCCGGGATGCGTAGACCTGAAGTTCGAGTTATCACACTTCCCAGAACAACTACGCCACTAGTAGCGTAGGAAAACTCTTTTCCAGGAGTAGAAGAGACGGGTTGGTCAAAGTAAAATTTGATCCAGTCATTTGTCGGATACATGGCATCTTCATTTCCTTTTATTCCGGAAGTCATTGAAAGAATATGTTTTAATTTGATTCTGCGCTTGCGCTCATCCCAGTTTTTAATCAAACCTTCATATTCAGGAAAATAAGGCAACACCTTTGCTTCCTCTGACTCAATATAGCCCTGTTCAATAGCAATTCCTACAAGAGCAGAAGTAACCGCTTTAGAAGCGGAACGCATTGTGTGAAGTTTATTCATTTTGGCTTCACCAAAATACTCTTCGACTATAAGCTGGCCGTCCTTAACTAATAGAATACTGCTAATTCCCGAAAACTTTCCATTGTTCACATCATGTACCAGGTCCACCATAAGCTGTCTATTAACACCAGCACCCTCCAGTGTCCCAATATTCCAACCATCATTCGATTTTTCTGGCCTGGAAAGATGATTCCTACTTTTCTCTATAGTTTCTACATCGCTGTTGACTAAGTCGCAACCCGATAAAATAGTGAATATCAATATAGATAGACTTTTTGAATATTTGTTCAACATATAAAAACTCCGTGAAGTACTTTACTTTCTGCACTTTAAAAAACTTAGCAAACCTTATTGGTCTAGTACCTCATAGATCACGGAAATATTCATTCGATATTCGACTTCATCGAATCCGGTAGATAAGGTTTTTTCTGAGTGGCTATCAGAGATTTCAATTTCATATTGACTTTCTTTGAGTGTCCGAGAGCCGATCGTACTCTTCTTCTGGCGGTACTCTTTCGCGCCAAAGGACGCACCATACTGGATATTCGGAGCGTGAAAACCTATTGCTTTTAACTTGATACCCAGAATATCCTGATAGTCTTTTTTTTGCTCGCTAATTCTACGCAAAACTTTCTGTTTAATAATCCTTTGAAATTGCTCTCTTTCTGTATGCTTAAATTCAGCACCTGCAAAGAACACATCATCACTGCTGTCAGCAAGCTTTGCGAGAGCTTGTAACTGATTTTCGTTAAATATGTTAATTTGTACTCGATTAGAAACCTCAAAACTATTGGGGGCGTCACCAAACCAACCGTATTGAGGAGAAGAAGAAAATCTTGCATTATTGATATTGCTAGCACTCACCCCCGCTGCGTGAAGCGCTTTATATATTACATCTCTAATTTTCCGGTTTTCTTGTAGTGCAGATGTCATGGTTTTACCTTCCGTAGTAACAATCAAGCTAACTATCGCTTTGTCCGTAAAAGCTTTTTCTACCACTGTATCACTGATGGTCACAGTATTCTTAAGCGGATGAAGAAAACTTTTTAAATCTTCAGGACTTCCTTTTAATTGTGGCGATGCTTTTATAGAAAAACTCAAACAGGAGAGAATAAAAAATAACCTTGATGACTTTAGAATTTTTAGGTAAAAATGGGAAATTTCAGAATTGAAGTTCGTCACTATCGATATCCTTTATTAAACTGAACGAGTGAATCACTCTATACTATCGATAAACAGGCAAGCGCTTTGTTAATTTATTGTAAACTTATAAAATTCATATTGTGTTCTCATAAAAAAAGGAAGCTAACAGCTTCCTCTTTTGCAAAATTTTCAGCCTTACTTTTCAGGATAGAGCGAGTACCACCAGTCAGGTTCCTGCTTTAGCTTAAAATCAAAATAGGCCAATATTGATTTCCACCAACGAATGCGATGTGAGCGCTTGTTAATATGGTGATCATCCCCCTGAAACTCAATAAGCTCTACATCTTTCTCCAAAAGCTTAAGCGCTGTATACATCTGGTGACTCTCGCCTACTGGAACATTAGTATCAGCATCACCGTGTAACAACAACAAAGGTGTTGTTACTTTATCCGCATTAAAAACCGGGCTTTGCTCGGTATAAAGCTCAGCGTTATTCCACGGAAAACTATTTTTGCTCGCAACGCCTGAGTATGCGTAACCCCACCATCCATATCCCCAATATGAAGTCAGGTTACTAATGCCAGCATGAGAAATAGAAGCTGAAAAAATATCGGTTTTAGTCGCTAGATACATAGTCATAAATCCACCGTAGGAAGCTCCCATATTACCGACACGCTTTTCATCGACAAATTGGTGCGCGGCCAAAAACGCATTTGTAGATTCGATAATATCGTTGGCTGTTTGCTTTCCCCAGGCATTAACATGTTTGGCAGAAAAATCCTGTCCATAACCGGTCGTGCCTGATGGCTGTAATACATAAACCACATACCCATGGTTAGCCCAAAGACTAAAAGGCCAGCGCCCGGTAAAAGATCGAGACACAGGCGATGTACCTCCGTAATAATACACGATTGCGGGGTATTTCTTGTTTTCCTCAAAGGTAGTGGGTAGATATATACGACCGTCAATTTTATTGCCGGATTTTGTCGTATAATCCCAATCTTTTAGATGCGGAAATTTGTTATTTGCAAACTCAGTTTTAGCTGAGTCAAATAGAGTACGTTGCTTTGACTTACCCACTCGATATAGCATCATTTTTTGTGGTGCAGTCGCACTACTTCCCTTATAGACAATTGTTGCACGCGACTCATTGGAAACACTAAAACTCTCCACCACTTCGACTTGCGTCTTAATTTTTTTAAATTTCTTCGAGCTAAAACTATAAAGATAAAGCTGCTTTTTATCTTGCACACCTGCAAGCAGCAGCAAATCACCATTTTTAAGAACTTCAAACTGTCCGATAGAAGGGTCAAAATTTTTGGACAGAGCTTCTATTTCTCCTTTCGAATTTCTTAGATATAACTGCCCGTCGTAGTTGTTAGCAGTTTTGCCATTTTCCAGGGCAGAGCCCAAGCCATTACTTTCGTTGGCTAACAGGTCTGGTCCGGCAGAAAAGATTATTCCCATAGAATGGTACCGAGCGTTATTAAACGTTCGAAACTCACCCAGTTGACTCTCCTTTCCAGTTTCAATATCGAGCTCTAACAACTGTGTCAACTGATGAGGTGCTTTCTTATAGTCAACAGGTTCACGCGAAACTAATAATTTGCCCTTCTCCTGCTCATGATCAAGTAAAGCGGTAGACAAACGATTATTAGTCACTTGCTTGACATATCCTGATTCGACGTCCATCAAGTAGATCTGGCTGTTGCCGCGCCAGTAACTCCAACGATCCTCAAGCGCTCGATAGCGCTTGGTAAATTCATGTGGTTTCTTTTCTGGTTTTTGCCAGGAAAGAAGCAACGACTTGTTATCATTCCACTCCACAGCCCGAATATCTTTTAGTCCGGTCGCAATTTCTTTCAGTAACAATGTTTCAACTGAAAGGCTATAAATAGCATCCTTATCCACAAATGCCAAAAATTGACCATCGGGAGACCACCTGGCAGAACTGGGAACGCTACCTTGCCAGCGATAGACTAATTGCCGCTTATCCAGATCATATATTTCAGAAACAACCTCTCGCTTATCTTTTGTTTCTTCCGAGTATTTTGCCTTGCTCCATAAAACTCTTTTGCCATCAGGAGAAAGATTTAACGCCATAACCGATTCTGCATCAAAAAACTGTTGCATTGATACTCGAGTTTTCTCACTATCTCGATTAAAAATCAGTTTTGAATCTTTATTATCAGGATTCCAGTCGACTTTAAATTGCTTCCAGTCCTTAACACCTTCGACTAAAAGTAATACTCGGTAATCGCCATTAACTAATTCCAGCTTGAACTTATTATTGCCCTTGATTTGAGTACCATTTAAGTAAAGAGAAGAGTTGTTAGCGCCTTCAATTATTAACGTTCCTTTAGCAAATTTTGAGGTTGACATACCAAAGCGGACCAGTCGAGATTGTGATGAAGATTCGACTTCATCAAGATCAATCCATTCTTTTTTCTGATTAAATATTTCAACATCAGATCGCTGTTCAAGCGCCAGATTAACTTGGCGAACAAGGTTATCAGTGATTAAATCTTTAAAGTTGTTATCTGAAAGTTGAATCGAAGTTCCCGAATCAAATGCGTCCAGAATTCGAATATAACGACCATCCACGGGTTCGGCACTAACCAGAGAAGTTGCTAGCAATAGAGAAGCAATACAGGTAAAACGTTTTTTCATTTCTATTCCCAAATATTTTTGTCTTGTTATCTTTTGTTTGTTTTCAACTTTTATCTGTTTTTCGTCAACAAGGTTTTATCTGACATAATCTGATTTTCATTGGTCTTGCCAAACTGAAGAAGGCTCGGTAAAAAGATTAATGTAAAAATAGTACTAACACTCATACCGCCAACAATGACCGCCGCGATACCTCGATAAAGCTCTGCTCCCGCTCCAGGAACTAATAACAAAGGCAACATGCCACAGATACTTGTCAGTGTACTCATTAAAATAGGCCGCAGCCTCAAACGTACGGCCTGTCGAACGGCTTCACGACGGGATAAGCCTTCACTTTCACCAATACGTGTTTGGTAAACCAGCAGGATGGCATTATTAACGACCAATCCCAACAAAATAATAAAACCGATCATCGTCAGAAGATCGAGTGGTTGAAAAATAATTTCATTGGTAATTCCCAGCATACCAAATCCGCCGATGGTCGCCAGAGGGATAGTTAAAACCACAAGCAAGCTATCTTTGAAAGATCGAAATAGCGCGGACATCAACAAGTAAAGAATAGCCAACGCAAGAATAAAACTCTGGCTCATATTAGCCAACGCTTGAGTTAATGCTTCAGCACTGCCGCGATAGGCAATGCTTCCATTGTCAGTCAGACTCGATAGAATGGCCGGCTCAGCTTTTTCCTGAATCAACTCAATGGCTTCTTCAAGACTAAGATTATCAGGAGGTGTCACCTGCAAAGTTATGGTTCGTTTGCGATCCACCCGGCGAATTGAACTTGGACCGGCCGTGCGCACTATGTCTACCAGCTCTCCTACCGGTTGCACGCCAGCTTGCGGAGTAAAAAGAGGAATAGCAGCCAATTCCTCTGGCGATTCCCAGTCTGTAGAACGAAGAAAAACATTCAATCGCTTTTGACCATTAAAGAATTCACCAACATACAGACCGGTACCCAATGCTCTTGATAAAGCTGCGACCTGTTGTCGTGTCCAGCCAGCCTCAGCGACTCGTCTTTCGTTGGGAACCATTCTTAGCTCAGGCTCAGCTAGCGTTAATCCAGGGGTCGGTTGAATACTGGCTCCAGGTAAAGCCTGACTGATCAACCCGTAACCAACACGTGCGGCCTGTAGAATTTCCTCAACCTGATTGCCCTGAATATCTACATCTATTCGTCGTCCTCCTCCGAGGTTTTCAAATAGTTGAGCTTGCGATGCAAAAGCCATGGTATCAGGAAATCCGCGCAGTAAATCACTATTAACTATGCCAACCACCTTTTGAATATCATTCGGATCCTCTGCTCTGCCCCCCATAAAACCAAAGTTACCAAAAAAGCCCATCCAGGTATGACGAATTTTAGGTTCTTTTTCGCCTTGTAAATAAGGCATAAGACGCCGATTGATTTCATCACTCATTTCAAAACGTGCTGCGAGATAGCTTTGTCCCGGCGGAGGCATTATAAAAGCTCGAAATTGATTTTGATTACCTTTGGGCAGGTAATCTACTTTGGGAAATAGTAACCAACTCCCAATAAATGATGCCGCCATTAGCCCGAGAACCCAGCTATAACGCTTGGCGGGCGTCGAAGTAATTTTCATTATGCCGTCAGTGATCCCTTGCCACCAATGTTCATGTGGATCTTCTTCGTTTACTTTCGTCAGTAATTTTCGTGCTGCCGTCGGTAAAACAGTTACCGCGATCAAAAGAGAGGCAATAATGGCGACGGCAATGGTGATTGCCAAATCTGCAAAAAGCTGACCTGAAACTTCTTCCAGAAAGGCGATGGGCAAAAAAATCGCCACGGTAGTAGCCGTTGAGGCAAGCAATGCCCCCCAAACCTGTGCTGCACCTTTAAAGGATGCATCGTGTGGTGTTTCACCGTTTTCTCGTAATCGAACGATATTTTCCAGCACGACGATAGCAGCATCGAGAACCATTCCCACCGCAAACGCTAGTCCCGCCATGGAAATAATATTGAGCGTACGACCGCTGGCATACATCACGATTAGAGTGACAATTATTGAAATAGGAATGGCTACTGCGACAATTAAAGTTGCACGGAACTTTCTCAAGAACCACCAAAGAACAGCAATCGCCAAAAATATCCCGAGCATCAAATTATTTTTTACCAAGCTCATGGAACGATCAATATAAATCGATTGATCATACATCTGAAATAAACGCAATTTCTCTCGTTTGAGTACGCCAGCATTTAATTCTTCAACCGCCGCTTTAAGGTTTTGCATAACCTCTACCACATTAACACCCTGTTCAGCCTGGGCATTCATTGCGATGGCAGGCTCGCCATCCAGCGTTAAAATCCCGGTTCTATCCTGGTGACGTAGCTCCACTATCGCTACATCTCGCAACAACACTGGCTGGCCATCTCTCCAATCGAGCACCATTTGCTGTAACTCTTCAACGCCGTACTTTCCGGAAAAACGCAAGGTATATTTGCGTCGTCCAACTTCATTAAAACCACCGGAAGAGTCTGTGTTATTGCTCAATGTTGCAGCAAGTGCAGGAATATTTAAGCCCAGCGCAGCGGCTTTATATGGATTGAAAGTAATCCGCAATTCAGATTGCAAACCACCAAAGGCATTGGTTTGAGAAATACCTTCTACCCGTTCAAGCCTAGTTTGCACTGCTTCTTCTACAAAATCCTGATAACTGGCAATATCTCTTTCATTCCCTTCCGCGGGCTTTAATGCAAACCACGCGATTGCGTTAAAAACACTGGCACCACCAACCGCAATTACCGGCTCACTCGCATCAGCAGGGTAGCTGGGAACCTGATTAAGTGCATTCATTACATCGATTAATGCGCGTTCCAGATTAACTCCTGTTTTATAGCGCAAGGTAATTTGCCCGTTCGCCTGACTCGAAGTTGATTCTAACGAAACTAGTCCTTGAAGCCCTTTGAGAACATCTTCCTGACGCTCGATAATTTCTGACTCCATTTCTTCAGGAGCAGCGCCGCGCCAGCTGGTCGCAATCTGGATCATCGGTTGGCTAACATCTGGAGTTAGTTGAACAGGGAGTTTAAATAAACTGATAACGCCGAACAAACCTGCCAGTAAAATCGCTACGATAACTGCAGTGGGGTTTTTGAGTGAAGCCGAAGTGAGCGTCATATAAAGTTCCGAATAATTTTTTAGTATCTATTTCTTGCGGTGTATCGACTTACGGCAGTCTATCGATTTGTAGCAATCAATTTATTCAAGACAGGCACACTACTTGAACTATACCTTGCGAAAAATACTTCAATATCGTTAATTGTTTAAAGCTTAAAAGTGACAAATTTTCTTTTGAGTAGCTGTCTATACTAGTCTGTCGCCGCACCTGAGATCAGGTTCCTGTTATCCGGCTTTATTAACACAGGCTGGCCACTACGCAATCTTTCGGCGCCTCGTATAATTATTTTGTCGCCAGCCTCAACCTTACCAATTACCTGAATCCATGCACCGGCTCCGATTCCAAGTTCAACCTGAATTTGTTCCGCCAGACTTTGCTCGTTAACTTTAAAAATACTGGTGCCTTCTCTGCGTAATACAAGAGCATCTCTTGGTACCGCCAGCACTTCCCGCTGCTCGCCACTGGCAACTCCCGCTTTTATACTCAAACCGACAGGCCAGTTAATCGAGGACATATCCAGTCTAACTTCCATCAGATGAGAACGACTATCCGCAATTGGAACCAGTGTTTTGATTGGAACCGTTGCCTTACCCAGCGCAGATTCAACATTAAGTGTTTGACTACGGGTCAAAAATTGGTAGGCGGTTAGCGGTGCATAAACAGAAGCCTCCAGGTTAGCAGTTTCTACAAGACGAATTATTGGTGTTCCTGAATTTACCATTTCCCCCTGACTACTCAGGCGCTGTGCTACGATGCCCGAAAAAGGCGCTTTAACTTGAGAATCAGCCAACTGCTGCTCTACCTGTGCGAGCCTTGCTCTTGCAGCAGCCAGATCTCCTTTCGCAACATCTCGATCAGAAACTGTTTCATCCAGATCTGTTTTGGCAGATAGGTTTCTCTTTGCAAGCGCAGATTTTCTGTTAACCTCCGACTCTAGATAACTTAGTCGTGAAATTGCATTCTCAACATTGGCGCTGGCTTCGCGTCGCTGAATTTTTAGTCGCGTGTCATCAATTTTTGCGATCACCTGTCCCTGCTCGACCAATTCACCTAACTCAGCCAGATCAACCAGACGACCATTAACCTCTGCAGCAATTTGTGAGTTATTTCGGCTAACTACACTACCCGAGACCCAGGCAACGGGGGCGAGTAATTTCATTTGCGCCTTCTCAACATTAACACTCGCAGGCGGCATTTGTTGTGCTTTAACTTGTTGAGATAACAAGAGGAACACAACAAAAAAACTTGAAAGACTGTGAAAGTTAATTTTCATGATTGCTGAACTCTGCATTATTAGTGTGTGATATCACCCCTCTCATCGAAATAATGATAAAACACAGACTACTAGTTTTTACGAGATTTTGTGCGGCCGAAAAGTATTTTAAACAGTGTACAAGATTGTTACAAATGCCAATCTGTTACCATTGATTAATAATATACAAGGTCAATCAAGAAACAGCCTTCTTGATTCTTATCGATTAGCATGACTGATAGTTTAGCTTCTCAACAAGAAATAGTTCTATCAGTATTCTATACCATTTAGCGCGGCTTAATGTCTTAACCTCCTGCTCATAAAGCAAATACTGATTGCCTGGAAGTATTTTACTATATATAGTAGTCAAACTTTGGTTCAGCTACCATAGATTGATTTACTTCAGTCTGAGAAATGTTGCTAAGAGGGAATCTGGTGAGAATCCAGAACTGACGCGCAGCGGTAAGAGAGAACGAAAGCGATACCAACTTCGAGAAAATCTGAATTTGTCGAACAACCAATGCACTGCCCTGACAGGGGTGGGAAGCAATCGCTCTAGGCGTTAATCCTCTATGGATTAACCTGCTCTTAAGTCCGAAGACCTGCCAGAGAAATTTCATAATAGCCAACGGCGATTATGGATCGGCACCTTCGCGATTTAAGGTTATGTTCGAGTCACAATACCATCAAAATTCCGCTTCATTGGAAGTTAGGAGTTTGTTGATGGTGTTACCTCCTTCTCCTTGATCTGCGAAGTGGAAACTTTCATTTTGAGATAGAGAAAATGGTAACCACTTCATATTCAGTACCCGATATTTTTACCGCATCCTTGCATGTCATTAAACGCAACGGTCAAGCGGTAAGCTTTGAAGCAAACAAAATATTCGATGCCATTAGCAAGGCCATACTTGCTGTCGAAGGAGACGCTGCTAGTGGCTCGTTGCGAATTCAGCAAATAGCCCACACCATTACCGATGATTTACTGCAACGTTTTCACCGTCAGTTTCCCCAGGGAGGAAAAATATTTATCGAGGATATTCAAGATCAAGTAGAACTGGGATTAATGCGACTAGGTCACCAAAAAGTTGCCCACGCATATGTTTTGTACCGCGAAGAACACGCCAAACAACGTCGTCAGGAAAAGCTTGTTGCTGATGATGCCAGCGGAATCATAACTTTGGATCCTCACGGAAAGGATACTTTCTTTAGCTACGCAGAGCTAAGCAGGCGCATTCATTCTGCATGTACCGGTTTTGATTCGGTTGTCCCCGAGTCGATTATTGAACAATGTAAACACAGTTTATATCAGGGAATGCAGCTGGAAGATATTGATACCGCATTGTTAATGACAGTTCGTCCTATGGTTGAACAAGAACCCAACTATGCTTTCGTCTGTGCCCAACTCTTGTTGAAAAAACTGCAACGCCAAGTCTCCCATTTTCTGGAACTGTCCGTTGAAGATAAAAACTTCTATATTAATGCTTTTGAAAAAACTATAGCGCAGGGAATTCGCCTTAAATTACTCGATGAACGTCTGGCCAGGTTCGACTTGCCCGTGCTAGCGAAAACAATCAAACCTGAACGTGACCGCCAGTTTAACTATCTGGGGTTGCAAACGCTTTTTGATCGTTACTTCCTGCAGCATAAGGAAAAACGCATCGAAATGCCGCAGATCTTTTTTATGCGGGTCGCCATGGGCTTGTCTTTACTAGAGGATAATCCGACCGAGCGAGCAATCGAGTTCTACCATCTGATCTCCAGTTTTGATTACATGTGTTCAACTCCGACTCTGTTTAATTCAGGAACCTTGCGTCCACAATTGTCCAGTTGTTATTTAACCACGGTTGATGATGATCTGGCTGCCATTTATCAATCCATTGCTGACAATGCACAACTTTCAAAATGGGCCGGAGGCCTTGGTAACGACTGGACCAGAGTGAGGGGGCTGGGGGCTCGAATAGAGGGCACCAAAGGAAAATCACAAGGTGTCATTCCATTTTTAAAGGTTGTTAATGATACTGCTGTTGCCGTTAACCAGGGCGGCAAGCGAAAAGGCGCAGTGTGTGCTTATCTTGAGTCCTGGCATATCGACATTGAAGATTTTCTGGAGCTGAGAAAAAATACCGGCGATGAAAGACGTCGTACCCATGATATGAACTCGGCCAGCTGGATACCGGATCTTTTTATGAAACGCGTCATCACTGATCAGGAATGGACTCTTTTTTCTCCACATGATGTTTCCGACCTTCATGATATCTACGGTAAAGCTTTTGAGGAACGTTATCTGGCATACGAAGAAAAAATTCAAACTGGAGAAATCAAACTCTTTAAAAAAATACCAGCTAAGCAACTATGGCAAAAAATGCTTTCCATGCTGTACGAAACGGGTCATCCCTGGATTACTTTTAAAGACCCGTGCAATATTCGCTCTCCGCAACAACACTGTGGTGTGGTTCATTCCTCGAATCTGTGTACGGAAATTACTTTAAATACAAATGAAAATGAGATCGCCGTTTGTAACCTTGGTTCGGTAAACCTGGCACGACATATAAAGAATGGACAAATCGATCAGGAACATTTGCAGAAAACAATATCGACTGCAATCAGATTGCTTGACAATGTGATCGATTTGAATTTTTACCCTGTAGAAAAAGCAAAAACATCTAATTTAAAACACCGCCCTATTGGTTTGGGCCTAATGGGATTCCAGGATGTTTTATATCAACTACGAATGCCCTATGCCAGTGTCGATGCAGTTCAATTTGCCGATCATTCGATGGAGCTTATTTCTTTCTATGCGATTGAAGCCTCTATCAACCTGGCCAAAGAACGCGGCCACTATCCCAGCTTTAAGAACTCTCTGTGGGACAAGGGACAATTACCGATTGACTCATTAAAAACATTACAAAAAGAACGTGGTGAAGATTTTTGTAGCTTTGATTTCATCTCCCAACTCAACTGGGAGTCGATCCGGCAACAGCTCAAACAATTCGGAATTCGCAATTCCAATATCATGGCGATAGCACCCACCGCAACAATCTCCAACATAGTAGGAGTTTCCCAATCAATCGAGCCCACCTACCAGAACCTCTACGTCAAATCTAATCTCTCCGGCGAGTTTATGGTGATCAACCAGGCTTTGGTCAATGAGCTAAAAGCATTAGGGCTTTGGGATCAGGTGATGATCAATGACCTAAAATATTTTGATGGTTCAGTTCAACCGATCGAGCGCATCCCCGAGTATATTAAAGCGGTCTACGCCACTGCTTTTGAAATGGATTCGCGCTGGTTGGTGGAGGCCGCCAGTCGTCGACAAAAATGGCTGGATCAGGCGCAAAGTCTTAACCTTTATCTGGCGGAACCTTCCGGCAAGACACTCGACAACCTATACAAAATGGCCTGGTCGCGCGGATTGAAAACGACCTATTACTTGCGTTCTCTGGGCGCAACCAAAGTCGAAAAAGTCACTGTCGCTGAAAAAGATAAAACTAAAACCCAGATTTCCGACGAAGCACCTAAAGTCTGCTCAATTCTGGAACCTGAATGTGAAGCCTGTCAGTAGGAGAAAAATAAATGAATCAACTGAACTGGGATAATCCCCTGAAAGTAGCGATCGAACCATTAAAAATGGAAAAAGCTGAAGCTAAAATTAAAAAAAATAAAAGCGCTTCACAAATTCAAATTAAAGCAGAGGTGCTATCAGCCTTAAAACCGGTTAATGCTGATGACAAACGGATAGTCAATGGCTCAGCCGATATCAATCAGCTCGCACCTTTCAAATATCCCTGGGCCTGGAATTACTTCCTCAATGCGAACAAAAACCACTGGACGCCATTAGATGTAAACATGACTCAGGATGTACAGGATTATCATCACAAATTATCCAGGGCGGAAAAACACCTTTACGATAATGTGCTCTCCTATCTGACCACCTCGGATATTCTTGCCATGCGCAATATTGGACTGGCAGTGATGGAGAAAATGAGCGCGCCTGAATTGCAAATATATCAAGCTCGTCAAGTTTACGAAGAGTCACTACATACATGGACTTATCAGCATTGTATCGAGACTATTGGACTCACGCAGTCTGAAATCTATAACCGCTATCGGGTGGTTCCGCAAATCCATGCAAAAATAAAAATGGCAAATCGTCGTCTCGACGCCATCATGCGTAGTGATCTGGATCTTAATAAACGAGATAATCTGGAACAATTTATCGAGTCCTACCTGTTTTTTGCCGCTGTATTTGAAGGCTGCTGGTTCTATAACGGATTTAGCCCGATTTTTTCGTTACAACGACGAGGCTTAATGAAAGGAACTGGTGAACAACTTCAATATATTATGCGTGACGAAGTGATGCATATATCCTTCGGAATCAAAGTAGTTAAAAATATTCTGCAAGAAGAAAATATCCGACTCGATGAAAACAGGGTGCAACTTATGTGGCAGGAAGCAGAAGCAGTTGAATCGGCCTATGCCGAATATTTATTACCCGAGCCGGTTCTCGGCTATTCAGCAAAAAATCATAACGAGCAGTTTCGTTTTCTGGCGAACCGTCGTGCTAAATCCGTGGGATTGAGCGAACCATTTCCCGGTGCACAGTGTTCACTCAGCTGGTTGGATGAACAATCAAACTTGCGCAAGGAAAAGAATTTTTTTGAAACCCGTGTAACTGAATATCAAACAGGAAGCGCACTCAACTGGGATTAACCACACTTAAAGTCAATTAGTCCAAATAAAAGCCCGCGTGAAAGCGGGCTTTTGACTAACACTTTAAACAACTTTTTAACTATTCAAAATTTAACTCAGTCGTTTGATCCACGGTAACTGTTACGTTGCTTGCTGCAATCGAAGTCCAGTCATCATCGCTTTGAGGATCGTCCAGATCAGCATCACAAGTCACTGCAACTGTGTAATCACCTGCCAGCAGGAAACTTAATGTATAATTGTAGCGGTCATTATTTGCGTCATATTCGGGCATGGCAGAAGTAATTGGTGGAGTCGCACTACCTTCATCATCAGCAGTTACATCAGCGCCACTGTATGCATAAACGGCAAGCCCATCTTCACAGGAAGCATCCTCAACTACTGATGGCGCTATAAAGCCACTTATCTCACCTACTTCGGTATTATCAAGAATACGAAGACTTGGTCTAAGCATATAATCCTGGCCTTCCGCCGCAGGCTTATGAACAGATTTGCGTAAGTCAAAATCTATGGTGAAATTAGCCGTTGCTCCAGCAGCAATAGTAAAGCCACTATTTAACTTCAAGCCGGTATTCGAACCGCTTGGTATATAAAGAGAGTGAGTGCTACCGTCTTCAAAACTGATATAAGAATCAATTTCTCCCTGATCAGCATCGACAACCAGACGAATCCAGTTATATTCACCGGCATCCAATGTCGTATTTTGCAACAGAGGCGCCGTTTCACCATTTTGTAAAGCAAACAAATCAATGGTTTTCGGCTCATCAAAATTAATGATGGTACTACCACCATTCTGTGGTTTGATCTCTACTCCATTAAAAGTGACCACAACTTCAGTAGCACCATCAATCGGTGCATCGGTAACGGATAAGGCTAAAGTACCTGTCTGGTCTGAATCGCTTCCACCACAAGCAACCAGAGAAACTCCGAGCGCCAGTGCGATTGCTGCAGATGTTATTTTTAATTTCATGGATACACCTCTCCTACTACTTTTTTTCATTTATTGAAATTACTCTACTTTCCAATAGTAATAATCTGCGGCCCCAGGCGGCCGAGTTGCATTTATTATAACGCTGCCTTGAAAAGAAAAAATAGAACGGTATCTCATTAAGTTGGTATTTTTTATCACCATCAGTCTCTGGTCCCTTTTTAAGGTTTGTCAGTGAGCCTGCTCCCAGTTATCACCAACGCCTACATCCACTATCAGCGGTACACTCAGTTCAACCGCACTTGACATTAACTCTCTGATTTTATTGGAGTATTCAACTACATTACTTTCTGCAACTTCAAACACCAGTTCATCGTGTACTTGCATAGTCATATAACAGTCCGGCTTTTCCTTCTCTAACCAGTCCTGTACCTGAAGCATCGCCAGCTTAATAATATCAGCTGCACTTCCCTGCATTGGTGCATTAATTGCTGTCCTTTCAGCAGCCTGGCGAAGCATGCCGTTAGAAGCATTAATCTGCGGTAAGTACAGGCGCCGACCAAATAAGGTTTCAACAAAACCCAGCTCTTTCGCTTTCGCTTTAGTGGAGTCCATATACTCACTCACCCCCGGATAACGGGAAAAATAAGTATCGATATAATGTGCTGCTTCTTCGTTAGGGATACCCAGCTGTTTAGCCAGGCCAAAACGCGACATTCCATATATCAATCCAAAATTAACAGCTTTAGCGTGTCGCCTTTGTTCGTCACTAACAGCATCAGTAGTAACACCGAATACCTCTGCCGCAGTCGCTCGATGGATATCCAGATTCTCTGAAAAAGCTTGCAGCAAGTTAGGATCTTGTGACAAATGCGCCATGATTCGAAGCTCTATTTGCGAATAGTCCGCCGCTAACACTTTATAGCCCTGTGGCGCGATAAATGCCTCGCGAATCCTTCTCCCTTCCTCTGTTTTTACTGGAATATTTTGCAAGTTTGGCTCATTGGAGGAAAGTCTTCCTGTCGCTGCCACAGCCTGGTTATAAGATGTGTGTAAGCGACCGCTCCGCGGTTGAACCATCAGGGGCAACTTGTCGGTATAAGTTGATTTGAGTTTGGTCAACCCACGATATTCCATGATGACTTTGGGTAATGGATAGTCCAGCGCCAGTTGAACTAAGACTTCTTCTGCGGTAGACGGTTGTTTTTTAGGGGTCTTTTTCAGTACAGGCAAACCTTGCTTTTCAAATAGAATTTCCTGAAGCTGTTTAGGTGAGCCTAGATTAAATGGCTGACCGGCAAGTTCGTAGGCTTTTTGTTCAAGCTCAAGTATTCGCTTGCCAAAATCGTTACTTTTCTGACGTAAAAAATCACTATCAATCAGAACGCCGCGCTGTTCCATAGCCGATAGCACTTTGACCAATGGCATTTCGACTTCGGTAAATATGTTTTTCGGTCCCTCATCTTTTTCAAGCTCTGGCCAGATAGCAGAGTGAAGCTGGAGAGTCACATCGGCATCTTCGGCGGCATATTTGGCGGCGACTTCAATTTCGATCTGATCAAACGTCACCTGCTTTTTCCCTTTGCCGGCGATGTCTTCATAGTGAACACATTCATGATTCAGGTATTTCTTGGCCAGGGTATCCATATCGTGGCGATTAGCAACGCTGTTCAGGCAGTAGGATTCGAGCATAGTATCGAAGGCGACACCTTTTAGCTCAATCCCGGCAGCAGCCAGAATGCTCTGATCATATTTGATATTCTGTCCTATCTTCTTTATCTCAGAGTTTTCAAGCACCGGCTTGAGTCGCTCGATAGCCTGTTCAAAATTAATCTGCTCCGGAGCACCGGGATAATTATGCCGCAGAGGCAAATACGCAGCGACACCTGGCTCGGTCGCAAAGGAAATACCGACCAGATCGGCTGCAATAATATTGAGACTGGTGGTTTCAGTATCCAGAGCAAATAACTCGGCTTGATTGAGCTTTTCTATCCAGCCTTCAAGCTGTGCCAGGGTTAGTATCGTTTCGTAATTGGAAGTATCCACCTGACTCTCGACTGACTCATCTTCAGCGGATTCACCACTTGGAACCAGGCCACCTTCCGCCTGACTTGCCAGTACAGGTTTACCAGCCTGAGCCTCTTTTAGCCAGGTTCTAAATTGATACTCGGAAAAAAGCGATTCAAGCTGTGCTCGATCTGGTTCACCGACTTTTAGGTCGGATAGGTCAAAGTCGAGTGACACATCCAGTTTGATTGTCGCTAGTTCGTAAGAAAGATCGGCTTCAGCCTGATGCGGTAAAAGCTTCTTTTGAGCTAAAGTTTTAGCGCCTCTGAAATCAAGAGTTGCAACCTTGTCCAGGTTCGCATAGATATCTTTGATACTACCTAGACCGTTAAGCAAAGCCAGCGCTGTTTTCTTGCCTACACCCGCAACACCAGGAATGTTATCCACGCTATCTCCCATCAATGCCAAGAAGTCGATGATTAAATCAGGCGGAATTCCAAACTTTTCTTTAACCCCTTCGACATCCAGATATTCATTCTTCATGGTATTAATCAGGCTCACGTGCTCATTAACTAGCTGAGCCATATCCTTGTCTCCGGTAGAAATGATGGTTTCTCGACCGGCTTCAGTAGCAATTCTCGCCAAAGTTCCAATAACATCATCAGCCTCAACTCCTTCGATAGATATCAACGGGAGTCCCATGGCTTTAATAATCTGGTGGAGCGGTTCAATTTGACAACGCAGGTCATCTGGCATCGGCGGCCGATGAGCTTTATATTCGGGATACATATCATTCCGAAAAGTCTTACCTTTGGCGTCGAAAACTACTGCGATTTGCTCTGGCGCGTATTGTTTAAACAAGCTCTTCAGCATGTTAACTACGCCATAGATTGCGCCACTTGGTTTTCCTTCAGAGGTTGCCATGTAACGTCCAAGTTTCTCATTGTTGAGAGTGTGATAGGCGCGAAAAAGATAGGAGGATCCGTCAACCAGGATCAAGGGCGTCGTATGCTGCATAGAAATATTTCGTTTTTGTGTTTGGGCGGTTAATTTCGAGGTTGCAATTTTATTAAACTGGTCTGCGTTTTGAATATCATTTGACCGTCACCGACCAACTGGTTATGGTATTCGCCGCCTCGATGATAGCGGCCTATTCTATCCTAGATTCAGATAGCTGCCGAGTCGAATAAGCATTTTGCCAACAAATATTTTGCAGAAAATTAGAACTGTCAAAATGGTTTCACTGGATGTTCCAAGTTAATCCAGTTTTATAAGAAAAAACGCTAACTAGTTAATAAATAAGAACAAATTCTCACCAAACAATAACTGTGGATAACTTGGTGAATAAAGTTGGAGTAATCGGCAAGCACGACCACTCGAAATATCATAAAGAGATTAACTAAAAATCACTCTTTATCTATTAAAAACAATACGATAGGAGGATTTTTTTTTATAATCCCATGGAATAAAGAGGCTGTGGAAAAGTTGTACAACCATGTGAATAACCCCTGCGATAAGGGATAGGAAGAAATGGATAAACAGGAAAACAACAATCTAAACATATTTGAGAAAACCAGTGTGCTATCTGGACGCTTAATCAGCTGGCTAACGATTGGAATGGTAGTATTACTATCAATAAACGTTCTATCCAGCTGGCTGTTTCAATCGAGCTCGATACTGGCCAGCGAAGCTGTTACCTGGATGCATAGCGCTAATTTTTTGTTAGCTGCCGCTTATACCCTGAACAAAGATGAACACGTGCGGGTAGATATTTTCTACGCAAAGATGTCTGAGCGTGGCCAAGCCCTGATCAATTTACTCGGTACACTTCTTTTACTTTTACCGGTGACAACTTTTATTATTTGGGCCAGCTGGTCTTATGTCGCAATGAGCTGGAAAATTGGTGAGGTATCAGCTGAAGCAGGCGGAATGCCGGCTCTTTACCTTCTAAAAAGCCTGTTAATAGTGATGCCTGTTTTGTTAATTATCGAAGCTGTAAATCAGCTGATTAAAAATTTTGCAAGACTTACCAATGGAGCGACAACTTCTCCAAATAACTCACAACAGAATAGCTGTGACAAGGAGGGGAACTAGATGGAAATTTTAGCGCTGTTAATGTTTATCTGCGTCTGTGTGGTGTTGCTGGCGGGTTATCCGGTTGCGTTTTCTCTTGCAGGAACTGCACTGGTGTTTGCATTTGCAGGGGTTGCCCTGGGCGAAATACACCCGGCAATACTCAAGTCCGCATTTAGTCGTCTATATGGAATTATGCAAAACCCGACTCTAATTGCCGTTCCTCTATTCGTCTTTATGGGAGTCATGCTTGAAAAAGCCAAAATTGCGGAAAAGCTATTGACCGGAATGACTGGACTATTTGCGTCTGCTCCCGGAGGTCTGGCAATATCAGTGGTTATTGTTGGCGCGCTCCTGGCAGCAAGTACCGGTATTGTTGGCGCCACTGTAGTAACAATGGGGCTGCTTTCACTACCGGTCATGTTAAAAAACGGCTACGCGACTCCACTATCCACCGGCGTTATTTGCGCATCGGGAACCCTTGGACAGATTATTCCACCATCGATTGTTCTGGTTTTACTCGGTGATGTAATTGCCAGTGCAAATCGAGATGCAGGAATTGGCGCAGAACCAGTTTCGGTTGGGGATTTATTTGCCGGAGCCATGCTTCCAGGCGTCGTACTGGTTTTACTTTATGTTATCTATATTCTTGTATACGCGAAGGTAAAACCTGAACAGGCACCATCTCTTGAAATATCCAGCGAGGTTGAGAGTAAAAATGCGCCCTTCCAATGGAGTTCTCTATTACCGCCTTTAATTCTGATTTTACTCGTATTGGGTTCCATTCTTGGCGGCGTCGCCACCCCCAGTGAAGCAGCAGCGCTCGGCGCAATTGGAGCTACCTTGTTGGCGATATTTTACCGCGAATTCTCATTTAACCGTCTCAGGGAAGTCGCCCGCTCAACCACAAAAACTTCCAGTATGGTTTTTATGATTCTGATAGGCGCATCGATCTTTTCATTAGTATTTCGTGCTTTCGGTGGGGATGACGCTATTCGTGACCTTTTGAACAACCTTCCTGGAGGATTAGCAGGAGCTATGATACTAGTCATGTTGGCGATGTTCTTACTTGGCTTCATACTGGACTTTATAGAAATAGTTTTTGTAGTTGTTCCTTTAACTGCACCAGCATTGCTCGCCATGGGGGCAGACCCTGTATGGCTGGGAATTATGATTGCAATTAATTTGCAAACCTCATTCTTAACCCCGCCGTTTGGTTTTGCACTTTTTTATCTACGTGGCGTAACACCTGAGTCAGTCGCAACCAGCCAGATATACCGAGGTGTGCTTCCTTTTATTCTAATACAAGTTTTCATGCTAATTATTCTGGCCATCTGGCCTTCACTGATCACCTGGCTACCATCTCAAATATACGGATAATAGATAAAAATTAAAGTTTACAGCGAGAAAGTAGACTCTTTCTCGCATTTTTTTCTTTTTACTACTATTAGTTAAGCTGTAAGAGTCCCTCTAATGGTGAATCGTGTCATGGATGATCAGAAAAGCAACGAATACTTTTATTACTACGCCAGTATGGTGCTTTTGATTGTCGCCACACTTTTAGTCATTGTTGAAAAAAACTGGCTAGCAATTGCCACCATTACGATTTCGGTAATACTTCTAATATTGATGCGTCCGTTTAGAGCGCCATTACAATCAACTACACTTGAGAAAAATGAAGAAGTTCCGCCACCTAGTGGCGACAGCCAGCTCAGTCAGGCTATGTGTGAACTATTGCCCATCTGGGAGTCACACATAGATGCTGCAATAAAACAATCTACCGATGCGATTAACAATCTTGCCAGTCAATTTTCCGGTATTACAAAAGATATTGCTCTGGCCGTTGATATCACTAGTTCAAGTTCAGATAAAAATAAGCGATTTTCATCAATATCCTCGGTAAGAGAATCTTCAGAACTGATTCGAAACGAACTCGAAAGCTTAAAAGATACTCTGCTGGAAATATCCAAAGTAGAAAAAACTGCGTTAGATGAAATTAACAAACTGTCCTCTTTTATGGCCGAACTAACCAAAATGGCAGGGGAAGTTGAGGCACTGGCAGAACAAACCAACCTGTTAGCTTTAAATGCAGCAATAGAGGCTGCACGCGCCGGCGATCAAGGACGAGGCTTTGCAGTTGTCGCAGATGAAGTCAGAAACCTGGCCAACCAGTCAAAAAATACGGGCGAAAATATTCGTAAGAAAATTGATATTATCGGAGGCTCTGTCGATTCAATACTAGAGGCAGCTAGTGCCTCCGCCAGCGTTGAAACAGAGATGGCAGAAAAGGCTGGAGAAGTAATTCATGAGGTTATTTCACAACATAAGTTCACTGCTTATACACTCGCAGAATCAGATAAACTCCTGGTCAACATGGGCCTACAGGTGCAAAATGAAATATCTAAAGTTATCGTCGAGCTTCAATTCCAGGATCAGATTTCTCAACAATTAAGAAGTGTAGAATCAAGCATTGTAGAAGCTAAAAACATTTTACTAAAAGCAGCTAAACTAGAAGAAAGCGAGCGTCAAAAAGAATTTGAAAATTTTAAGATTAATATTAAAGAACATAGTTTCGAAGTTGGCTCTAAAAAATTAGAAACAACTCAGTTCAACAACCAAAAGTCAAACAAAATCTCTCATAAAATTGAACTTTTCTAGTTACAATTTCAATACAAACCAGCCTGGTTTACTTATATTATTCTATCCCATTGTTTGTCGAATGACTTCATAAAAATGCTCGATTTCTATAGGCTTAGAAAGATAATCCTTAAAACCTAAATCTTTTGCTTTTTCAATATCATGTTTCATCGCGTTAGCGCTAATAGCTATTATTGGAATATCTCGAGTACCTGGCTCAGCACTTAACCGTGAAAATACTTCATACCCGTCTATATCAGGCAGACAAATATCTAACAAAATTAGCGACGGCTTAAGTGATTTTGCAATCTTAATCCCTTCTATACCACTCGGGCTGTTAATTAGAGTCACATTTTGCAACCGGTCAATTAATCTGGTAACCAGCTTAGCATTAGCTCTGTTGTCTTCGATATAAAGAATCAGATTTACGTCATTTCGAGCTTTTCGTTCAGAAACAACTGCCTCTTCTTCATCGATTGTTTCCTGTTTAGTATTCTCATTATTTTTCAACTCAGCTGGTTTCAAAAGTAATGTAAAGCAACTACCTTTCCCTAACTCACTATCCACCAGAATTTTTCCAGCCATTGAATCAACAATTCTTTTACATATTGTCAATCCAATACCAGCACCTTCTATTTCGCTATTCTTTGCTCCTAGCCGCTCAAACGGATTAAAGATATGCTGAAAATCTTCTGATGCAATTCCACGTCCCGAATCTTTTACAGAAATCATTCGCCAGCCTTCGCTATAGTCTCCACAATTTATTGTAACCTTGCCGCCATGATGATTATATTTAATCGCATTGCTAAGCAGGTTAAGTATCACTTGTTTTAGGCGAAGTCTATCCGCAATTACCCAATTATCCTCTTGTTTGACGAACTCAATTTCGATATTTTTTTTCTTTGCTTCACTAGCAGCTATCCTCATGCAGTCTTGAATAAGAACTGTTGTTTCAATATTTTCTAGTCCTACATCTAACTTGCCCGATTCAATTTTGGAGAGATCCAGGACTTCATTAATTAGATCTAATAAATGCCTTGATGCTTTGCTAATTTCCAACACCGATTCCATTTGATCTTCCGATAGCGTCGAATCATATTCAAGCAGTTGTGAAAATCCCAGTATCGCATTCATCGGAGTTCTCAATTCATGCGACATACGAGACAGAAATTCTGACTTGGCACTATTGGCCTGCTCAGCATCATCCTTGGCCTTTAAGACTTCGAACTCAGCGAGTTTATATAACGTAATATCCTGTATAGTTCCTACCGCGCTAATTAATTCACCTTTCTGGTTACAATTATATTCTACAACTTCTCTGATATGTCTAAGTTTACCTACGGCATTAATAATTCGATACTCGCTTAACACACCCCCACTACGAATCGCATCTTTTTGCTGTTTAACAACATCATCCTTATCACTTGTATGAATAAAAGAGAGTAGAGAGTCTGGCCGAGGAATAAATCTGTCTTTATCCAACGCCAATATGCGGAAAAGTTCTTCGGACCAGTAAACACTCTGCTCTCCATAATTAACCGACCAGCTTCCTATATGAGCTAGTCTCTGCGCTTTTTCCAACTCTCTCTTATTTTTTTTCAGTCGAATTTCAAATATCTTTTTATCGTTAATATCCTGAACTACGCCAAGCATTTGAAGAGGCTTTCCATTGTGATCTCTAGTTATCGCGCCCTTTTCGGAAAGCCAATACACCTTTCCGTCAGGCCAGACAACTCGATGTTCAATATTGTAAGGTTTATTTTCATTGATACATTCTTCAACTGAATTAATTACAAACTGACGATCATCTGGATGAACGGCTTCCAGAAAATTTTCATACGTTGTCTCAAGTTCACCTTTTTTATACCCAAAGAGAGCCGGTACCTGTTCAGTCCAATATAATTCGTTAGTCTGCAGGTTAAGATCCCATGTACCGAAATTTGCGTAATTTTGGCTACGCCTGAAACGCTCATTTTGCGACTCTATTAAAGCTCTTGCCTGTTTGTTTTCAGTAATATCCAATATAATTCCATCGATACCAATCAACGTTCCTGAACTATCAAACAGAGAGCGTTTTTGATCTCTTATCCAACGCCACTCGCCGTTTTTATGTAAGATCCTGTAATCCTGTGCGACATGTTCTTCCTGCTGGGAAAGTTTGTGATTGACTTGCTCTACACTCAGACGATCATCAGGATGTATTAATGCATGCCAGTTTTTTAACTCGTTACATATTTCATGCTCATTATGACCACAAATAAGTTCAATATTAACAAAGTAGTCAAAACCTCCGTGCATACCAATGCGATAGATCATTCCAGGCAGATTTGAAATTATCGAACCCAGTTTTTCATTGCTTTTATCAAGCGCATTTTCGGCATTCCATCTCTCCACTTCTGATGCAATGACTTCACTTCGCACTTTAAGAATATCGGAAATGTATTCTCTTCTGGTAAAAGTTTGTTCATCTAGTACACCAATAAAACCGAGTACTTCACCATTTTGTCCAATAAGAGTTTCAGTAGCCAAAGCCTTGAAACCATTTTTAATTTCCAAGATAGAATCCGGAAGTTCTTTCGCTAAATCATTTCCGATAAATATTGATTTATTTTGTGAGATCCAGTGACAACCGGCATCTGTAAATAAGTCGGTCGCATTAACTACTATATTGTCAGAATAGAAAAATGAGTGATAACTGGTTTTGCTTTCCTTCTTTTTAAAAACCACAATAAAGCCAACCGAAACATTAAACGCCTCCTGCAGAGCTCTAGCAAGTTTTTCATAATATTTTTCAAATCCTCTAAAAATATGGCTACTGACTTCTGCAAAGATTTCATTGATACGCTTCCGCTGAACCAGCTGTGTTACATCAGTTCGGATGGATAGATAAAATTGTTTCTTTTGATTTTCATCGAAAACTCGACAAATAGTCGACTCGACCCAGTAGAGATTACTATCTTTTGCACGATTACAAATAACACCTTGCCAGACATTTCCCTTCGATATTGTTAGCCACATATCACGATAAAAATCATTGGAGTGCCAACCAGATTTCAAAATACGATGATTTTGACCGATTAGTTCATTTTCTTTATATCCACTTATTTCGCAAAATTTTTTATTGACATAAATGATTGTCCCTCGAATATCGGTTAAAGTAATAATCGCGTGGCGATTCATCCCTTTGAAAAATTCATCGAAATTGACAGGAATAGAATACAGTTTTTCTTGATCGGGTGTATGCATGCGTACTTAAAAGATATTTAATTTTCACCTGAAAGAACGGCGGATAACGTCACTACTCTATTTGACGTACTGTTTATATATTAAAGAGTCAGCTCATGAACAGAATCGGCAACCCGACACAAAGCTTCTTGCAGAGAATAGCCTGCGTCCATATATTGGTTGATTTCTTTTCGAGCACTTTCAATATATTCTGTAAGTTGTAGTTCCTGCTCTTCGGTCAACCCTAAAAACATAAAAGACTCTTCAATATTGGTTGCCAGTTGATCAAAGACCAACTGAGCCTTTTGATTTAGCGATTCATTGATAGAGATGATTTTGTTAAACTCCTGCATGACTGTGGATTCAGCTTTATTCGCAATTTTTTCTCTATCAATTTTTTCTTTATGCCTGTAGTTAATCAATTCAATACACGCATCACAAGATTCAAGCATAATGGCTAAATGATCTCTTAATCTACCAGTCAGGTCTGCATCGTCTGTCGGCATATTTTTAATTAGAAAGACGCTATGATTTCCGGTAAAAACATATTTACACCCTACACATACAATGCGCTGGCCATCTCTGGCTAACTGTAAAAGTTGTTCCTCTATCGGAGTAAATGGCTTTTTATCAGACCGGGCAACAATCTCCCCTGCGGTTAGCCTGAGAAGTATTGTGCTATTTAGCCCAAAATCATTAAGAACTGAAAAGGTGTTGTCGAGTAATTCAACTTCTTCTTTTGTCTGTGAAAGTGCCCTGGCGTACTGAATAACTTGCCCGATTTCGCTATTGTTTTTCATCATAACGAAAACCATTTCGTTGGCTAAATCAGCCTTATTTTCAGCTGCTATCAAATTTTGATGTCGAAGGAGTTGTGATTGAACAATATATTTTAACTCTGCTAGTTCGTAAGGTTTGGTTATATATGCATCTCCCCCAGCTTCAAATCCGGTCAGTCGATCTTCAAGACTGCTCCTGCAGGTCAGAAAAATAACCGGCGTATTACTAAGCTCCTGCTGCTTACGTAGTTCTCGACAGATCTGGTAACCGTCGGTGTCAGGCATATTGACATCGAGTAATATGAGCCTTGGTTTGATCGATAACAGCTCTTCCACCGCATTTTCCGGCGAATCGAGTGTTACCACATCATAATCTTCTGAAAGGGATTTTTTTATTAGTAGCAGGTTTGACTCACAGTCATCCAGATAACAGATTGTGGGCAGACTCATAATGTTTTGTTTTATTAAGAAAAAATTGATAACCTTTAGTATAGGAAAGATTCGGTGGATTTCTAATTTTTAGTGCGTCCCCAGCAATCTCAATAAGAGATTGACCTTGTTGTCTTTTCTCGCCTGACAAACATAGTGCCTGCTTGGTAACTCCTTAAATTTAATAATTTTTATAGATTTAGGCCACCCCAGAGTAACGATCTGACTAATTGACTTCTGTTACTCCAGGTAGGCTGGATGAGCTAGAGATAAAAACTATCAGAGACTTTGTGCTATTTTGCGCCACTCGGCTGACTTAGCTTTGAAGGCCTGATAAGAGTTGAATATCTTTTTCGCCAGTGGATTAACTGCGCCCTGTTCAGCGACCACTTCTTCTGCAATTTTAGAAAGGTGCGTCAATACCGCCTCAGGCAAAGGTTTCACCTGTACTCCATGTTCTTCAACAAGGATTTTGAGTGCCTGCGAGTTTTTTTCTGTAAATTCAGCCAGCATGTCTGCGTTGGCGGTCAGACAGGCAGCCTTAACAATTTCCTGAAGGTCTGCTGGGAGCCCAGCCAGAGCTTCTTTATTAATAATCGCTTCAAGCGTTGTACCCGGCTCATGCCATCCAGGGTAGTAATAGTACTTGGCTGCTTTGTAGAATCCAAACGCCAGGTCATTGTATGGGCCAACAAACTCTGCGGCATCAATTCTTCCCATTTCGAGTGCTGAAAAGATCTCTCCACCGGCAATCAGTTCAGGCGTACCACCGGCACGTTTAAGCACTTCTCCTCCCAAACCCGGAATTCGCATTTTCAAACCTTTCAGGTCTTCAATAGTGATGATTTCTTTATTAAACCAACCAGCCATCTGGGTATCAGTATTACCAGCAGGTAGCGGCAAAATATTAAATGGAGAGTAAAGTTCTTCCCAAAGCTCCAAACCTCCCCCTTTAAGCAACCACCCGTTCATTTCCTGAGCATTCAAACCGAAAGGAACTGATGAAAAGAATGAGGCCGCAGGCAACTTGCCTTTCCAGTAATAGGCTGCGCCATGCCCCATCTGCACGCTCCCGGAAGAAACCTCATCGAAAACTTGTAGTGGTGGTACTAACTCTCCGGCACCATAGACTTTAACCTGTAAACGGCCACCGCTCATTTTTCCGATCAACTCTGCCAGATACTCGGCACCAGTCCCCAACCCCTGAAAGCCCGGCGGCCAGGTAGTGACCATATTCCACTTAATCACTTCTTGCGGCTTTGCTTCCTCAGGCGTGCCTTTAGTACAATCCTGTTTTTGTCCACAGGCGCCGAGCAGTGTCGCCGCGCCAGCTGCAGCAATAAAATTTCTTCTTTTCATTGTTTATCCCTTAAAATTTTGGCTGCGCATATATTACGCGATCTCCTGTGATAACCCCACCCTATACTCTGTTTCTAACTAAAAAGTTGTATCCCGTGGTGCAAACTGTTTTTAAAAAAAAATGGAAATAAAAAAGCCCTCAAGAAGAGGGCTCCTTATTTGATACAGTTTCAGGTATCAGACGTGCTTTCCACCGTCCCAGCCCCCTTGCTTGAGCACCCGATCACCCATCGCTTTTGGAGAGTCTTCCAGATCGGTTGCCATAGAGTCATTCCAGCGGTTCAGGAAGCCATATAAGCAAACAGCTCCCAAAATTTCAACTATCTGGTTCTCACTCCAATATTCACGCATATCAGCAAATAGCTCTGGTGTTACTCCGTTTGGTACCGAGCCAGCTGCAAGTGCAAAATCCAGCGCCACTCTCTCAGCTTCAGAATAATATTCGCTCGTTTTATATTCCCAGATTGCATCGATTTTTTTCTGCGATATACCGTGAATGTTAGCCGCAATTAAGGAATGAGCTTCACAATATTGGCAACCTGCAGCACGACTACAAAAATGCGCTATCAAGCGCATAAAACCGAGATCAACCTCTCCTTCTGGCGACATTACTGCTTTTGTTAGCACTCCAAAAGCTCTTACCATTTCAGGTTTGCGCTGCATGGTAAGCAGGCTATTTGGGACAAAGCCCAAAATTCTTTCAAAGATAGCAAAATCATCCGCCAGCTCGGGCGTTGTTGATTTATCCAGTGGTTGCATATGGGCCATTTAGATTACCTTTCATTAGTTATGATTCAATTCACAAATCCGTATTTATTGCGTATGCAACATTACATCATTTATAATGCATATGCAACATGTGATTTGGATGACAGCTACTATATAACTTAGATAGACTTAGCTGGAAACGCCAACCAATGATTGATAATCTTTCCGTGTTAATTAGGGCTAGTTTCGCATGGCAGACTTTGATCAACAGCTTTCAGTTTTTGCGAATTATCTGAGTTGTTGTCAGTCCTGTACACAGAGCCAGAGAAAATCGAATTAAAAATCAGGATCACTGAATGAATAGAAACCAACTGCTTGCCATAAGCCTGCTTGTTGTTACTGGTGGATATTTTTATTTTAACCAGGTACCAGATGTCGTATCTTACGCTGATGAAACTGCCGCAGATACCCCCACTCAGGAAAAGCCTGATAGCGATACTGAACCATATGCCTCAGTCAAACTGGAACAAGGCATAGAAGCCGCAGATCAATCGATTGAAAACAGCAAAGAAGATTTTTTTGCCAGCGGCTACCGTGCCTTCATAAACGCAAAAGAAAACTTCTTTTCAGATTTTGCTAGTCAAATTGAAAGTGATTCAGTTTTAAATGAGTACCTGAAAGATGGAAAGTTTAACGATCTCTATATTGAAGCGCTTGCCCATCTGGAGTCCCCGGAATCTCATTTCTATTTAAACATCACTAAGAGCCGCTGCGATATTCTGGGGATGTTTGGTCAAAACTCACATGGCGAAGATATTGAGCAAGTGATTTCATCAGCCGGAGTTGCAGTGACAGAGGGAGACAGGCAATTTTATCGAGGAGCTGCACAGGCACAACAAGAATTTGCCGAAAACATTACTCGCGAATGCGATCAGATTACCGATCTACATCAAAATAATCAGCAAATCATCCAAAGCAGTTTCCAATCATTATTTCAGCAAGATTCATTTCAAAGCTTGATGGACAATCTCGATGAAGCTGATTCGCCGGTTGAAGAAGTATCACAAGCTTTCAATCTGGATTTCACTCCAACGATGCAACAACAGATAGCAGCCGAGATGAAGATCATTAAAAAAGGTGATAATGAGAAAAAGGAAGGGTTTTCAACCTTGTTGCAGTTGGCAAAAGAAGACCACACAAACTATTTACGAAATAAGCAATGTAATTTTGACTCTAGCTGTAAAGATTTGATTGGAGAGAAAGAGTATCGTCATTATATAAACGAAGGGGCTTATCTTGGTGACCATGGAACTCTCAGTACCTATATCAATGATTTGGAAAAAAGTGGACATGCCCAGGACGCTATCGCCTGGTCACTCTACAATCAACAATTAATCCGTTCTGGTTGTACCAATCAAGATATTGTGACCAAGGATATCATGTTGAAAAAATCTATTAAAAGACGGCTTGAGTTACTCAACGACGACGAGAAAAAATCAGTGAATGCGAAGTTTGAAGATTTAATGGAGAAACACTTTGACAACGCAAAAGCTGTAATCGGTTGTTAGCTATGCCGGAGAAACTGCTAACCATTTCCAAAGTAGCCCGGAAATTTAGCGTTTCCCGGACGACTCTGCTTTACTACGAAAAAGAAGGAGTATTGCTGCCAGCTTCACGATCAGATAATGGTTATCGATGGTATGGAAAAAAAGAAGTTGAGCAGCTGGCGCTTGTTATTAACTACCGTAATTTTGGACTGCCCATTTCGCAGATCAAAAATATGTTGAACTCTACCAGGGAAACTAATATCCAAAAACTATTGAAGGAACAATTTGCCTCTCTCGAGTCGCAAATACAATCGCTCCGTCAACAACAGGAAGCCATTATCCATTATCTTGGGGAATCCAGCGATAAGGAAGAAATGACCAAGGAGAAATGGACCGCAATCATGCGTGCTTCGGGAATGGATGATGATGATATGGTCAACTGGCATATTCAGTTTGAGAAGAATGCGCCACAGGCGCATCAGGAATTTCTGGAATCGTTAATGATTGAACACGATGAAATTAAAAAAATAAGAGGATGGTATCAAATAAATAAGTAAAATTATTCTTGTATTCTCACGAAGGTTCATTTTGACTCACATGAAGAGCAGGATAAAAGAATAGCTCATAATACTTTTTGAATATTTAGATATGGCAGGTATAACGTTTATGGGTTTAGATTATCCGTAAAAAGCTATTAACCTTCTTAGCACTATTGCTCGAACAAAAAGTAATGTAATTTTAAGAGCAAACAAAGACTTTAGATTACCGATTTATGCGACAAAATCACAAGGAAATGATTGTGAAAAAACTTAGTACCTTTTTTGCTGGAATTATGCTTACTTCTTTATTAGGCTGCGGCACATCAGCATATCGAGTTCCGTACAATACCAATCTGGCTAATAGTAACGAGCCAATATACTTTAATTCTCAACTAACGACACCTGATTTCCAAGTCCGTCTTATTAACCAAATAACTGCGCGTAAGGAGCCCTTTGAAGCTTTGCCACAAACAACAAAAGAAAAGTCGAACGGGGAATCGATTTATCTGCCTTTTGAGAAAAAAAATTCAGGACAAGTCATGGCAAACTTTGGACTAGTTGTTGGCTTAATCGATATTGCAATCGAAGCCAGTGAAACGAAACAGCTTGAACAGAAAGGGAATATGCTTTTAGAACCCGTTAGGAATGTCGCTTCCAACATTGATCTCAACGAAATTTTTCTAAAAAAACTAAATCAGAATGTGCTCTCTTCTCAACAACTCAATAACCATTTTATATTGACCAATGAAGAATATAAATCAGTTTCAAATTCGCCTGAAAAACGTTTATTTAGTATCAGTACACAGGCTATATTTACCAGCGATTTTTCAGCCTTACAGGTATACTCTTTTGTCGTATTAAGTAAGGTTAAGAATAATAAGCAAATAAATAAAAGAGCCCGCGGCGGAGCTCTAGATTTCAGAAATAGCTACCAATACATTTCACCTAAACTCAACAAGGCTCCTGAAATAAAATCCAGAATTAAACAGGCAATTCAAGAAACCCGCGAAGCCTATCAGTTAAAAATTGAGAATACGATTAATATTCCTGAAAAACGCTATCTAAAGCGAGAATTGATTAAAGACCTACGTAATCTTGAAAACAACTATCTGCTGGATGAATCTAATGAGGAACTATCGAAACGCTGGTCTTCAAATAACGGCTACCTGATTAAGCTATATTTGGAAGAAGCGGCCACCGAAATTTCCAGAATGATATTGCTTGACCTGGAAGATCAGCAACAGAACAACACTCAGAATAATTTAAACAGGAAGTATGAATCAGGTTTACAGATTATTACTGAAAATAAGGAACGTGTAATCGTCAGAGATATTCAAACTGCCAGAAAAGGGCAGCTTTGTTCACTAAAAAAAGGAACTCCAGGCGCCTATTGTAAATATTTACTTTAAAAGTGTTATTGAAGCTTACATTTTAATAGGGGGAGTGAGTAGCTCCACCCAGCGAACCAAAAGAAACTAACGCTCAATCGGCAAATCATCTCTTGCGCCCCATTCACTCCAGGAACCATCATAAACACTTAAATTTTTATAGCCAACTTCTTCAGCAGCGATAGCCAAAACACTGGCGGTCACACCAGAGCCACAACTAAAAATGATCTCACCATGTTCTTTTGAAATCACCTGTTGAAATGCTTCACCCATTTCTTTTTTAGATTTAAAGAGTCCATGTTCGAGTAAGTTGGTAAAAGGTAAACATTTGGAGCCAGGAATGTGACCGCCACGTAATCCCTTTCTCGGTTCTGTTTCGGTCCCATTAAAACGACCGACTGAACGAGCATCAACAATTTGTATTTGTAGGTCTTTGCTCGCTTCCAGTACCTGCTCGGCAGATTTTACTCTTTCCGGCTGGAAAGTTGCTTTGAAATCTCCGTTGGTTTTCGTGGTCGAAAACTCTTCATCAACCGGTAGTCCGGCGGCAGCCCATTTGGGCAATCCGCCATCGAGGATCGCAACATTATCATGTCCAAAAACTTTGAACATCCACCAACCCCGGGGAGAGGAAAAAACTCCCATGGCATCATAGATAATCACTGTTGAATCCTGATTAATGCCTAACTTTTTTACTGACTCTTCAAATTCCTTTTCACTGGGTAACATGTGGGGAAGATCAGTAGTTTGATCACAGATTTCTGTATCAAAGTTGAACTCCTTTGCTCCCTGAATCACAATGGGAGATGCTTCTATCGCCTGACCATTTGGCATTTTTTTCATGGTGGCATCGAGTACCACAATATCAGGATCGGATAAGTGTTCCGATAACCACTTAACCGAAACAAAATTGGATTCTAGGGTAGGCATTGAAGTCCTTTTATCTGCAACTGGTTTGGTTAAAAAATAACAATATTTGCTTTTTACTACTCCTTTAGCCAGCGCGCAACATCTTTTGCATAATATGTCAGAATTGCATCGGTACCTGCCCGCTTGAAACCAACCATAGCTTCCAGAACGCACTTTTTTTCATCTATCCAGCCGTTTGCAGAAGCGGCCTTTAACATGGCATATTCACCGCTTACATGATAGGCCATAACCGGTACCTTAAAGTTTTGTTTAACCCTGTAAATTACATCAAGATACGGCATTCCCGGCTTCACCATAACCATATCAGCACCTTCATTAATATCCAGCGCGACTTCATGGAAAGCTTCATCACCGTTTGCCGGGTCCATCTGGTAAGTTTTCTTATCAGCTTTTCCCAGATTTCCAGCAGAGCCGACCGCGTCTCGAAATGGCCCGTAGAAAGCAGACGCATATTTTGCAGAGTAAGCCAAAATGCGTGTATTCACATAACCTTCAACTTCAAGCGCTTCACGAATAGCTCCAATGCGACCATCCATCATATCTGAAGGAGCCACTACATCGGCCCCCGCTTGTGCATGGCTAATCGCCTGCTGGACCAAAACTTCGGTGGTTTCATCGTTAACTACATAACCATTTTCATCGATAATCCCGTCCTGCCCATGGCTGGTGTAGGGATCGAGAGCGATATCGGTAATCACGCCTAATTGTGGGAATTTAGCTTTGACTGCAATGATAGTCTGTTGCACCAGGCCTTCAGGATTATAAGCCTCTTCAGCTTTGAGTGATTTTTTAGCCGAATCGATTACCGGAAATAAGGCTATGGCAGGAATACCCAATTCGACCACTTCCTCCAGCTCAATCAGAAGGTGGTCCAGCGATTTACGCTCAACACCCGGCATTGAAGACACCGCCTCAATTCGACCTTGCCCTTCCAGTACAAATACCGGATAGATCAAATCGTCCGCCGATACTTTATTCTCGGCCATCAATCGACGTGAAAAATCGTCTGCTCGCATTCGCCGAGGGCGTTTAAACGGATAGCTACCTTGAGTTGCATACTTGGCCATTGGAAATCCTTAGTCAATTTAAACTGGCAATATTATTCAATAAGTTAACGCTTTTAATGTTGATTATGGTCAGTTTAACAAGCTCTAGGCCAACCAGTCTCTGTCAGTTAAATAGTAGCTCGTTAACTTTTCTTCTTCACTACCTGGCTCCGGTTGCCAATTGTAGTGCCAACCGACATCTGCCGGAAGCGACATTAAAATCGACTCAGTTCGACCACCGGTTTGCAAGCCAAACAGGGTGCCTCGGTCATATACCAGATTAAACTCTACATATCGACCTCGTCGCATTTTCTGGAAAGATTTTTCACGCTCGCCAAAAGAAATAGCTTTGCGCTTTTCAACAATTGGCGCATAACCCTTGGTATAGTGATCACCGACACTTTGCATAAATTCAAACGATTTATCGAAACCTGGCTCATTTAAATCATCAAAGAAAAGACCACCTACGCCTCTGGGCTCACCACGGTGCTTGATATAGAAATACTCGTCACACCATTTTTTATATTTTTCGTAGGCCCCTTCGCCAAGAGGCTCGCAAGCAGCTTTGGACACCTCATGCCAGTGAACACAATCTTCCTCAAAACCATAGTAAGGGGTTAAATCGAATCCGCCTCCAAACCACCAGACAGGTGATTCACCCTCTTTTTCTGCAATAAAAAAACGAACATTCATGTGGGAAGTCGGAACATAGGGATTATTGGGATGTATAACCAGGGAAACCCCCATGGCTTCAAAACTTCGACCGGCAAGCTCAGGACGTACGGCAGTCGCCGAAGCCGGTAATTTATCTCCTTGCACATGGGAAAAGTTCACCCCACCTTTCTCAAATACCGCACCGTCACTTATCACCCGGGTGATACCGCCACCACCTTGTGGTCGCTGCCATTCATCGGTAATGAAATCAGCTTTACCATCAAGTTGTGCAAGGGCTTCACAAATGTTGGATTGCAAATCAAGCAAATAGGATTTTACAGCTTGCTTATCAGACATAGATTGCTCGTCATTAAAATTTTTGGGAAATTGCCGCTATTCTACATGATTTACAGTGAGATAGGGGGGCTGTATTAGCATGTGATACAGTGATTAGCTACGTAAAACCTGACCACTTTCAAGATCAATAATTTGCGAGGCAGACTGCCCGCCGACATTACCCGCAACGATTAAGTCAAGTTCATCGCCCATCTTTGCCTTTATCGCGCAGGCATCAAGCATGGCCTCCTCTCCAGCACGATTACAGCTGGTTGAAACCAGTGGAGCATTAATTGCATCGCACAACGCCCTGGCGACTGGGTGCTGAGTCACACGTACTGCAAGCTTGGGATGCTCTCCTCCCAGTTCAAAAAGAACCTTATCGGTTTTTGGAATTAACCAGGTTGTTGCCCGCTC
This sequence comes from Aliikangiella sp. G2MR2-5, assembly GCF_015687155.1. Taxonomy (GTDB): domain Bacteria; phylum Pseudomonadota; class Gammaproteobacteria; order Enterobacterales; family Kangiellaceae; genus Aliikangiella. The sequence goes on from NZ_JADPQF010000002.1 coordinate 713,233, forward strand.
TCGTGGTAGAGTGATCTGCTTGAGCTCGGTTGAAGTTAGCGGTTGAATGTAGCGTTTAGCCTGTTCAATATCGCTCACCAAAATGATTAACCCTTTTTCAGGCGGACGCTTTTTAATTTGCAGGATACGATTGAGCGCGTCGAGGTTGTCTGCAACACAACCCAGACCGAAGCTCGACTCGGTAGGATAGGCAATCACGCCGCCACCAGATAAAATGTCAGCGGCGTGATTTATCTGTGTTTGGCTAATCAAGGGAAAAGCCAGACAAAAACTTAGCGCAAGCTCTCTTGAAGCTTGGCGTCTTTAGCGATAACCGCTTCAGCATTTGCTTTACGATCGTTCGCTACAGTTTCAGCGATTTTAGGATCCGCGATCCCCAGCATTTGAGCAGCCAGATAAGCCGCGTTTTTGGCGCCAGCTTTACCGATTGCAACAGTTGCAACAGGAACGCCTGCAGGCATCATAACTGTAGAAAGCAGTGCATCCTGACCTTTCAATGGACCACCGTCCATTGGTACACCGATAACCGGCTTAGTCGTCAAACCAGCAACTGCACCAGCCAGATGAGCAGCAAGACCAGCTGCACAAATGAAAACCTGACAACCACGAGATTCGGCGTCTTTCACAAATTCGTGAGTCGCGGCTGGAGTACGGTGAGCAGAAGTTACTTTCACTTCGCAAGTAACACCCAGCTCTTTCAGGACATTGTAAGTATTTTCCATCACCGGCCAATCAGAGTCCGATCCCATCAAAATTGCAACAAATGCATTGCTCATTTCGCTACCTTTTAAGATTAATCAAATGAATGTTGAAAACTAAGTAAAGTTTAATCTGGCTAATTTTCAACCAAAATTTTAGGAGGCGTATTCTAGCAAAAGGAATATCGAGAAGGGAACAAAAATAGAGAAAATCTATAAGATCGATTAGACTCGCTGTTTTTTCGCTCTGTCAGCAGAAGTATTCATGAAACCAAACCATTTCGAGCAAGAATCAGCAGATATGCTAGCGGCAATTATGGGCGCACGGCGAGATGTCCGCGGCAACCGTTTTATTGACAAGCCTGTCGCTGCCGACATCCTTTCACAAATATTTGCAGCGGCAGAAATGGCTCCGTCAGTCGGCTTTTCACAACCCTGGGAATTCGTTGTGGTCAATAATATGAAGACTCGGCGCGCCCTGGTAGATAATTTTAATCAGGTTTCCACTCAGGCTCAAAAAGCTTTTAGCCAAGATAAGCAGGAACAATATGCCGCTCTCAAGCTGGAAGGGATTATGGAAGCGCCTGTTAATATTGCTGTTTTTTATCGTCCTTCCAGACTACCGGTACTAGGCCAGTCATCGATGGAAGAAACTGGTCGATATAGTGTAGTCTGCGCCATTCAGAACATGTGGCTCATGGCTCGAGCACTTAATGTTGGTATGGGATGGGTTAGCATACTGGAAGCTGCTTTCGTTAAAGAACAACTTAATGCCCCAAAAGATGCGGAGCTGGTTGCCTATCTATGTCTGGGTTATGTTAACGAGTTTTTGGAGCAACCTGAATTGGAAAAACTAAACTGGGAAAGGCGTAAATCCATCAGAAGTTGTATCCTCGAAGAATCCTACTAAACGGTAGCAGTCAATTTTCCTTCGATTAAAGCTGACCAGTCAAACAACTCAATACACTCGCCGTCTGTAACCAGATAGCGAGAAGCGCTTGTCTGCTATCGCGTCAACTAAGCAGACACAGGGATTTTATTTATACTATTTACTTATACTCATTAGCATCCGAAGACTTGTGATCATCCATCCATTGGCTGATTTTACGACGAACGACGCGATAAAAGTGACGCCAAAACTCGGCAAAAGTAGCACCGATAATAATGCCAACTATCAATTCGAACATATTGTTTCTCCTGTTAGGTTAAAGCCACCTGACACACACTTAACGACCTACCGCAAATATGCAATCCATAGGCCAACTCATAACTACTTGAATTACATTAATTTAATTGGATCTTGATAGTGCTCTAGTGGTTTAATGAGCAATTAAATGGTCAAATTGTTCAGCCATTATTGAAAATAACTAATAATTTAGGGGCCTACTCTTGGAATGGTTAACATTACTGCCGCCAACAATCGCTATTATTGTGGCTGTTTGGAAGAAAGATGTCATTATTGCTTTATTGTCAGCATTATTTACCGCAGAGTTTTTACATAGCCAGTTCAATATTGGCCTCGGCTTTTTAAGCCTGCTGGATAGAATTATCAAAGTTTTTTCGGACGCGGGTAACACGCGTGTTCTGGTTTTTAGCTTAATGATAGGTGCGCTACTTGCACTCATGAGAAAATCCGGAGGAGTCAGCGCTTTCGTTCAATGGGTCTCTTCCAAAGGTCTGGCTAAAAGTCAGCGTCGGGTTTCGGCAATACCAACCTTACTCGGAATTCTGATCTTTATTGAGACTAACCTTAGCATACTGACCGCCGGTTTCATTTCAAGACAGCTATTCGACAAAGTTAAAATGAGTCGAGCGCGCCTTGCCTATATCATTGACTCTACCTGTGCCCCAATTTGTGTCATTATTTTATTTAATGCTTGGGGAGCGACTATTCTTGGCTTAATCAGTGGGTTTGACCTCCCCTCTCCCGCACAGACTCTGGCGTATTCTGTTCCATACAATCTCTACTCCTGGTTCACCTTGATTCTTGTCTTTTTTACAGTATGGACGGGCAAAGTTTTTGGTCCAATGAAAGAGTCAGAAAAGCAGCTGGAAACACTTTCAACCCATATTGAAGAAAATGACAAAGCATCAAGCGCACACCTGATGGTTTTACCCTTATTAACCTTAATTGTCGGCATAATTTTCTTTATGTGGTACACCGGAGATGGACAAATTTTGCAGGGTAGCGGCTCAACTTCTGTTTTGTGGGCTGTAGGACTGGCCTGTCTAATGGCGGTTCTATTGATAAAGACTTCAAAAGCAGAACAACCTGTTAAAACTCTGATCAATTGGAGCTTTGAAGGTATGAGCGATCTCTTGCCATTGGTTACAACTGTTTTGCTTGCTTTAGCGCTCGGCGATAGTATGAAAGCTCTGGGGACCGGAGATTTTGTTTCTCAAATGGTTACCCAGAATATTCCATTATGGACAGTCCCGGCACTAATATTCATTGCTGGCGCACTGATTTCTTTTACTACAGGGACTTCCTGGGGTACTTTCAGTATCTTGATTCCTATTGGCGTACCAATAGCATTGGCTGGAGGTCTTCCAGTAGAATTGGTACTAGCAGCTATTCTAGGGGGAAGCGTCTTTGGTGATCATTGCTCTCCCATATCAGATACAACAATAGTTTCCTCGTTGGCGGCAGGTTGTGATCATTTAGAGCATGTTAAGACACAACTACCTTATGCTTTGGCTGCTGGAGTGCTGAGTATTTCAGGATTTCTACTGTTCGGGCTGTTAAACTAGATTATTAAGGTAAAACTCAGCTTTTAATACCCACGCAAATATAGAAAAAATTGATAAACAATGGAGCAAATCAATGAAAATCTTTCTTAAGATTCTTCTCGGCTTAATCATTATCTTTATTGTAACTGGGCTTTTTCTCGACAATAAAATTGATGTTAGAAGAGAAGTTACTATCAAGGCCTTACCACAGCAAATTCACCCTTTCATCAATGATCTTAAGAATTGGTCCCAATGGAGTCCTTGGGAAGTACTCGACCCGTCGATAAAAACAACTTTTGGAGATATTACGAGTGGCACCGGCGCTTCACAAAACTGGACTGGCGAAAGTGGTTCAGGCGCGCTCAAGTTTACACAATCTTCACTAGAAAAAGGCATTGTCTATGATTTAACTTTTGAAGGCGATCCTACAGTTTATGTTTCTGGAATGAGCTATCGCATAGAAGGTGACACAACCATTGTGACTTGGTATATGCAGGGCGAAATGGGTCCAATCGTTATTGGTAACTATTTCGCTCAACTCATGGATGCCTTAATTGGTGATAGTTTTCAACTGGGGCTCGACCGTTTGAAAGAAGCGGTGGAAAGGCAGACCTAACATCAGGAAAAATAGAAGTATTTTAAGGCAACTATGAAACCGGTTTCTATCTATCCAGCTCATGAGTCAGATGCTCTAGATATATCAAATTTAATCATCGAAAGTGTGTCCAAATTCATCACCAATGAATTTACTGCACAGGGACGCAAACTAATGCTGTCGTCCATGACAGAAGACAGCATTAGAAAAAATCTTCAGCAAGGCTTTACTTATTTTCTTGCAAAGGATTCACGAGATAGAAAACTTATCGGAGTGGTTGGTATGAAGTCTCCTGATTATCTGTTTCATCTTTTTATCGAGGAATCATCACACAATAAAGGGATCGCAACCCAGCTTTGGCAAGAAGCACTAGTGTGGTCAGATGCGACAGAAATTTCTGTTAACGCTTCTCGCTATGCGCTCAAATTTTACCAAAAACTTGGCTTTATCAAGGTCGACGAAATGAAAGATGTTAACGGTGTTATTTATTTTCCAATGAAATATTTTAGAAGTCAGGTTGTTTAAAGATATCCGCTAATTTGCAACAAAAACCACCTCAAACTCTTCAAATACAATCTTCATATTATCATCCGGTTTGAAGTGTGTATTTTCAAATTGTCGTGCGTAATAGGCTCTATGTACTTTTTGCCAATATTGCAAACTTTTGTCGCCCTCGCCTTCGAGCATGGCATGCTCGTCACTTATTTCATTAAAAGCAAGCGTTGTTACTTTAGTTGTTTGTATTACACAATGGCCAACTTTATCCCAGTCGGTAACGATATAAAGATCTCCGATTTGCGGCAAAGGTTCATCAAGCATTTCAAATTCCCATACGGCAGTTGCGGTCGCTCGCTTTACTCCGTCCAGAACCAGATCCAAACATTCATTTGCATCTTTCTCATTGTCACAAAAATGAATTGCTTGAATTTCTCTAAAAGGCTTATTTTGTACTGAGAAATAGGCTCTTGAAATTTCTCTAATTGAATTATGCTGAGACTCCATGTTTCCAGATTACTCCTTTATTTTTTTAAAACCAAGGTTCTTACACTTACCCTAAATAGCACATTATAAATTGGAACTCACTTCACCTGCTTACTGCGCTGTTCGATAGAACATTTCAATTTCCTCTCCCACATCGGCAACAGGCTCAAATCCCAGTCTCAAATATAATGTTCTGGCAGGGTTACTTTTTAATACACTTAGCCCTACATCGACCTTGTCTCTTGTCGCTCGCTCAATTAGCTTTTCAATTAGCCGAGAACCGATTTTCAATCCTTGATAATCAGGATGAACCTGAATTTGAAAAATGTACCATTGTTTTTTTTCTTCAAGAAAACAGGCTTTGAACAAACCTGCCGGTCGACCATTTATCTCGACTATTTGCGCTGCCTCAAAACAATAGTGAATGCGGCTTAAAAACGATTCTCTGTCAGTTGGCCAGCCTACAGCCTGAAGATACTGACTCATGGTCAGCTCACGCAGCCGAACCAGAAAATCTATATCAGTGTCTAACGCCTTCCTCGTTTCAAAATCCATTTAAGTTAATTCTTCTAATTGATAATAGTGGGAAAGTTTTATAACAGGTCAGCTGAAAAAGGGAAAGGTAATCTAGGAGAAATTTTCTTCATCTAGTAAATACTGGATTCCAGCGCCATAGCGATTGGTCCAGGCAACTCTCGCATTTAATACCGGCGGATTTTCAAATCCTTCTGCAGATTGAACCTGTATTATGGTATCAATTTTGAGCTTGGCCAGCTGTGGGCCTTCAATGAACAGGCCACCATCAGAAAAATCCATAGTCTGAGTCTTGATTCGACTCAATCCCCCACCTTCAACAAATACATGAGTCCTCAGGGGAAGACGTTTATGAACTCGTTGTTCTTTATACTCGCTCATAACTAATTCTCGACCTAAATACCAGCAAAACCAACCGAATAACACAAGTTGAGTTTCTACATGCCACCGGAAAATTATCTCAAACAAGATAAGCTAAGTGTAGTTTAATCCGGTAGAAATACCCAAATCCAGACCAGATTTAGGCATTTCTTATATTGATATCAGCTAGTTGAGGTGATTTTCGCCAATAGAACAGGAAATAATGCGGCTGATTTCGCTCAAATGCCTTCCTGATTCCTGCTGTAGTCCGTTAAAGGCATGTTGAACGGCTTTCAGGTCGCGCTGAGATGTTGGGTTCTTGGTAACAACTCCCTGGCCAATCAGATAAGCACATACATCACGAGTCAACAAAAAAGTATCCTTGCCAACGGTACGTAAAAAATAAGGGCCAGTATTCCCGCCGAGACGAGCTCCCTGCTTCTTGAGCTCAAGCCATAAGCCGACAATATTATCTACCGGCCAGTCAGCAATATAATTACCAAAAGAACCATATTTTTTAGCGACCGTTTTTATCAAGTAGGCATTTTCTCTAACCGCTTTTACTTTAGTCAGATTACGAATAATTCGCTTGTCTTGCGCCATCTTTTCAATTTGTTCATCACTGGCAAGGGCCAGCTTCTGTGGCTCCAGATTCCACATTACTTCTTCAAAGCCTGGCCACTTGTTTTCTACTACCTTCCAAACAAAACCTGATTGAAAGATTTTCATAGCCATGGCTGACAAATAGTCCCGATCAGAAGTTGACTTTAGTTGTTTTACCGAGCGGATAGAAGGCATCAACTTTTCAAGGGCTTTAGCACCTCCTTTCCTCTCCGCAGCTCGATTATAGATAACTTCAAACTTTTCCATGCTCAATGATTACTCTTGAGATAAGCCAGATACGCCTACTTGGTACCACAGTTGTTTGCTAACTGCAGCGTTTCATCAACAACCTCAAAAACCTCATCATGACCACCGGCCGCAGTGATATTGGTCATATACTGATGGTTAATCAACACTTGAGGCACACTTGAAATGCGATATTGCTTCAGCAACTCAAAATCTTCATTAATAGATTTCATCATCTCATCCTGATTCTTTAACATTGCCAGCGCTTCCGCTTTGTCTGCTCCCTGAGCAGCAAGAAATTCAGCTGCTTCATCTTCGGATGCAAATAGCTTCTTTTCTTTGTGAAAGCGCTCGAACAACGCATGTTGAGTTTTCTCTAGAACACCCAACAATTTGGCTGCATGATGGACTAAGAGTAATGATCCCAGCTGGTCATGCCCTAAAGTTGTCGGAACCGACAGGAACTTAACCTTTCCGCCATTTTTCGCGCGCCACTTTTCGGCCGATGGCTCTAGTGCATAACAATGTGGACAATGGTAAGCAAAAAACTCTATAACAACCGGCTCTTCGCAGGCTGCGTCCGACTCCAGCTTTTGATATCGTTCACCACTGGGCGCAGCTGCGTGCTCATGTCCCTGATGATTTTCTGCTTGCGACTCCTCCGCAGCGGTATCTGGTGCAGAATCATTCGCAGCTTTTTTATCCTCTGGCTGAGACGGCTCTTCGGATATCGTTTCTTTTTCTGCTTTAGTTTCCTCTACCTTTGCTTGCGTATTTTCCGCCTTCTTTTCTGTGGGCTTTTCTTCTGCCTGACAACCTGCAAGTATGACTGTCATCACTAGTAGTGCAATTAGTTTTTTCACGGATACTCCCCAAATTTTCGCCGCTCAGGCGTCGGATTGGTGTTAACTCTAATTATTGGCCCCAAATCATATCAACAATAGACATACAGTAATAGGGCAAGGAACTAAACGGTTACATTTTTACGACTCGACAGATGTATCACAAAAGAGCCTTACTGCATAATATTAAAAACCGTCAACCGATGAACGACTGTTCTTTAAGATAGTGATTTAGCGCGTCAGTTGTGCTTTTGCAGTGATAGAACCTGCGAGATAGTTCAATTCCAGCGCAGTCTATTTCAACCAGCATATCTGTAAATACTGTCAGATAATAATCATCCTGTGTGCCAATTACTCGATAAATCCCTGGCTGGGATAAACTAATTGAAGCCTCCGCATTCTGGTACTCTTCAGCAGCAACCTGACATACACCAAGTCTTCCATCTTTGAATGGCAAGAGCCTGAGTACTACAAAACAGAGTGGTGTCGAAAGAAAATCTCTCGACTCAGGGTAAATAAGCAGATGATGAGACTCTCCCGAAATAGACTGGCCAACATATAACCACTCTGAATAATCTGAAGCAATCAGCGGTAGTTCTTCCATTAGTTCAAAATTCATAAATAACTCGCTGTTCATAAAAAATTGAATTCGACCGTTTGTCATCCTTTGTAACGATTAAAAACCGACATACGCTAGAACAAATACCCATAAAGCTATTAGCATATTATCGACTTTTCTGAAAACAAGGTAATATTAATCGGATTAGCAGGAATTTACTTGAGTAGGCCTCAATAAGCTGAACCTATGAAAGAAAGGCTTGTCCTAGCAGTATCTCTAGTTTTAGCAAGCCCTAGTCGAATCAAACCTTACTGAAGGATGTTTACAGATGAACAGATGGTCAACACTGACTCCTTTTCTAGCCTCTCTTGTCTTACTTGCCGTTTCGCTAATCTCGGACAATGCTAGTGCTGCGGTCAATTTTAAACAAATAAAAGTTGAAACAGATTTTAAAATTACCCATCCTGCAGAAATTGCTCACTTTGTTGGCAGCGAGAAAAATCAGGTCGCGCTAATTGGAGAATACGAAACAGGAGAAAGAGTACTCACTATTTATGAAATTACCGACAATGGAATATTCAAACAGATTAATCATGCAATTATTCCTGATAGCTTTCTTGCATATGACATATTGCAAAATGGTGTTAAACAAAAACTCATTTTCAAAACCAAAGACTCACTCCTTCAATTTGATTTGGAAGATAACCTGTTCAAACCATTTTTAAAGATTGACTCGATTTATTTAAGACACAAGGCTCAGTTTCTAGTGCGTAAGGATTTCATTCGAGATTTAAATAACGACGATCTGGAAGATATTGTTATTCCCGACTTTAGGGGAGTCCATATTTATCTGCAATCAAAAACTGGCGATTTTGTTCATCAGCAATTACCGATAGAGCCAAAAGTTCAAGTCAATGCTGAGTCAGTTACCTACAACGAAAGACCCTTATTTTTTGCAGACTTCAACCTGGATAAAAGAACTGACATTATCATTGTTAAAGAAAAAGGTCTTCTGGTATTTCCTCAACTAGAAAGTGGTGAATTCAAGATTGATTCATTAGCAATCGAATTACCAATAAATGTTAGCGACCTTAACTGGTGGGAAATAAGAGAATCAGATGGCCAGCAAATCGACCAAAATAAACTTGCTCATAAAAAAGTCGACAAAATAGAAGATATTAATAATGATGGTGTTGCCGATTTATTTGTCCGATTTAGCAAAAGTGATGGGGTATTTGATCGGCAAAATGATTACGAGATTTATCTGGGTAAAAAAATTAGCAATAAAACACAATACTCTAGTACTCCTGATAGTATCATTCGTGCAGACGGAACTATAGGTGAACTAAAAACAATTGATATTGATAACGATAAGATACAAGAGCTTTTGGTTTCCAGTTTTGATATCGGAGTTACACAAATCATTGGGGCTTTACTTTCTGGAGCAATCGATCAGGATATTTTTATCTTTAAAATGAAAGAAGACGGAGCCTATCCGGAGTCTCCTAACGTAGATAAAGAAGTTGAGATGCGCTTTAGCCTATCCTCAGGCAAAAGTGGTAATCCTGTGGTTCGACTAGCTGACTTCGATGGTGACGGTAGAAAAGACCTATTGTTTTCATCAGGTGAAAAGCGCCTGAAAATCTATCAGGGAACCGATAAATCAAGAATATTTGAACGTCGCTCTAAAAGATTTAACGTTACCATTCCTAAAGATGGAACATTCGTTGATATTCACGACTTTAACAAAGATGGTAAAGAGGATGTTTTCATTCGCTATGGCCGCCAAGATGATCAATCACTGGTGAACCAGCTCATTCTTTTTATGGCAATATAACTTATTTACTGTCAAATCTGACACTTAGATCGCGACCTGTATACCCAAAAGAAAGCTTGTTCGAGCTTTTGGGTATACAGACTCAAAACTTTAAACAACTCAAAGCTATTTGAACTTGGCTCGCCGCACCACTAAGATTAAACTACTCAATAATAATCACTAAGAACACTTTTAGTTCGAGTCAGCAATGAAACCGATTACTCGTTCCCACAAACTTAACGGTGTCTGTTATGACATCCGTGGACCAGTATTAGAAGAAGCCAGGCGTTTAGAGGAAGAAGGACACAAAATCCTTAAACTTAACATTGGTAATCCCGCCCCATTTGGTTTTGAAGCTCCTGAAGATATTTTAAAGGATGTCATCCATCACCTTCCAAAAGCACAGGGCTATGGTTCCTCCAACGGAATCTATTCAGCTAAAGTCGCGGTTCATCAATACTACCAGACCTATGGCTTACTCGATATTTCGGTTGACGATATTTACATTGGAAATGGTGTCAGTGAGCTAATCGTGATGGCAATGCAAGCTTTAATTAATAATGGCGATGAAGTACTGGTGCCCTCGCCTGACTACCCCTTATGGACTGCTGCGGTTAAGCTCGCTGGAGGAAAGCCGGTGCACTACATTTGTGATGAAGCTTCTGATTGGCTACCTGATATTAAAGATATTAGTTCTAAAATAACGAGTAAAACGCGGGCACTGGTGCTTATCAACCCCAATAATCCTACGGGCGCGGTTTACCCTGAAGAATGTTTACAAGCACTGACCAGGTTAGCAAAGGAAAACGGGCTCATTCTCTATAGTGATGAAATATACGATAAGGTTTTATTCGATGGTGCGCGTCATATTCCGACGGCAACATTAAGTGATGATGTTTTTTGCGTTACCTTTGGTGGTCTTTCAAAGAACTACCGGGTAGCAGGCTTTCGCGTAGGGTGGATGCTCTTGAGTGGCCCGAAACGAATAGCACAAGATTATATTGCCGGGCTCGATATGCTCTCATCAATGCGTCTCTGCGCCAATGTACCGATGCAGTATGCTATCCAGACTGCACTGGGTGGCTACCAGAGCATTAACGATCTGACTAAACCCGGTGGAAGACTGTATCAGCAAATGGATTGTGCTCACAAGATGATCAATAACATTCCAGGACTGAGTTGTACTCGCCCAAAGGGGGCAATGTATCTTTTTCCTAAAATAGATATAGAACGATTTGGCATCACCAATGATGAGCAGTTTGTATTAGATTTCTTGAGAGAGAAACAGGTGCTGCTGGTACATGGAAGTGCTTTTAATTGGCATTCTCCAGATCATTTTAGAATAGTGTTTTTACCTCATGAAGAAGATCTGATTGATGCGATTAACGCACTCGGCCAATTTTTGCAAAACTATAGCCAATAATCTACTTCGTTAGCCAACATTAGATACACTGAGAGATATTTCGGAGTTTAGTTAAGCATGAAGAAATCGCGCCATCTCTAGGACAGCAGTTGACTAATTCGTTGCCCCAGCTCATCGCCGTCAATTGGTTTGGAGAGGTAATCATTCATTCCTGCCGATAAACACTTTTCCTTATCCCCTGACATGGCATTAGCTGTCAGGGCGATAATAGGAATATCGCTATTATTATTTCCAGCAAGACCTTCACGAATGTGTTTGGTCGCTTCATAGCCATCCATTTCAGGCATCTGACAATCCATTAATATCAAATCATAATTTTTATGTTGGAGAGTCTCGAGTGCCTTAACACCATTCTCCGCCACGTCTGCCTTAATTCCAAGTTCATCCAGCATCAAAAGTGCAACCTCACGATTGAACGGATTATCCTCGACTAGCAAAATTTCACATTGCTTCAACTTTATTTCATTACTGTTATTTGCAGTTTTGCTAACTTCCTGAGCTTCACTTTCGGGAGATTCAAGTAGTACTTCGAACCTGAAACAGCTACCTTCATTTTCCTTGGACTCCGCATATATATCACCACTCATCAGCTGACAAAGACGCTTGGAAATAGCCAGCCCCAAACCTGAGCCACCATACTTTCGAGTGGTACTGGCGTCCACCTGAGTAAATGGCGTAAACAGCTGCTCAAGCTTTTCCTGAGGGATACCAATGCCTGTGTCACTCACGCTCACACTTAGTCGCCATCGTCCAAGATCGCCCTGAACCTTGTACTTAATGTCAATTCCACCTCGTTTGGTGAATTTAAGCGCGTTGCCTATCAAGTTGGTCATGATTTGGCGAATGCGAAAAGCATCACCTCTCAATCGGGTTTGTTCAATCTGTAAAGGTGATAAGGTCAAAGTCAGGTTTCGTTCCTCTGACTGTATCCGGAAAGATTCGGTCAAGTTTTCAAGGAGAGTGCAAACATCAAAATCTTTATGGTCTAGCGCCAGCTTTCCGGCATCAATGCGAGAAAAATCCAATATATCATTAATGATCCCGAGCAAGAATTCAGCGCTACAACGCGCAATCCCAACTTTGTGTAACTGCTCATCATTTAGTTCGCTTTTGGCCAATAAATTAATCATACCCAAAATGCCGTTCATGGGAGTACGAATCTCATGACTCATAGTAGCGAGAAATTCCGACTTGGCTTTTACCGCCTGGTTTGCCGCCTCAGCACTTTCAATTAGGCGCTGTTCATTCTTTTTACGTTCGCTGATATCTTCTACCAATGACCAGATATATTGCTTACCATCGGTACCTTTTACTAGCACGCCGTTAAGTAATACAGGGTAGCGAGTCCCGTCTTTTTTGATATATTCTTTTTCATAAGGTCCATATCTGCCTTGTGTTTTAAGTAGATTAAGTTGCTCTGTTTCCTGTTCCTGATACTCAATTGGCGTAATATCCCAGTAAGAAAGGCTGGCAAACTCTTCTTTGGAATAGCCTGCAGGTTCATAAAGAGCTGCATTAAGCTCAATAAAGTCGCCGCTTTCAAAATCATTCAGAGCAATACCGATAGGAGAAAGATCGAATAGAGCCTTTAGTCTCTGCCGCTCCAGATTAAGGCTAGTGTTCTTTTGGCTAATCATAATCATTTGCCAGATAAGCAATGTGAGTATAGATATGAAAAATGCTCTTATAACCCACGAGATGGCTGAGTTTTTTGACCAACCATTTTTAGGGACGGCAGCTATTTTCCAGCGCCCATTCGGGAAGATAACTTCCGAAAAAACCGGTTTTTGCATAAGAATCGAATCATCACCGAAAAATACATTATCAGCTTGATCCAGTTCACTTTTGGCGAGCACAAGAGTTATCGGTGATGTCTCATCTTTTAAACCACTGGCACGGTAAAATTCCTGCAGGTCAATCACTGTAGAGATTAATCCCCAGAATCGTCCCTCTTCTCCAGACTCATTGTAGAGATAGACCGGGATACGACCGATTAATGCTTCCCCTCCCTGAACAAGGTTTACTGGCCCATCCAGAATAATATCCCTGGTATCTCTGGCCCGATAAGCTGCCGCTCGTTGTGCTTCGTTTTTATTAAAGTCCAGCCCAATGGCTTTCTCATTCCCTTCTAATGGATACATCAGACTAATAATCAGATCAGGCGCTGCACCAACATTTCTTATTTGGTCATGACCTGCTAATAATGGCCGCGTGTAGTTGGCAAACCTTTCCTGATTGAGCTCAGGTTCATTGGCGATAAGCCCCACCAGTCCGCGAACGGTCTGCAAATTACTCTGGATATTGCCCTCCAGCTTTGCGCGGATAATATTGAGCTCATTGACCACGACCTGCCGTTGATTTTGATAATGATTTTCTCGACTAATATAATCGGCATAGACGCCTACCCCCGCCAGAGCGATTAGAATAAATACAAATATGAGGCGATTGTTGAGCATATAGGCTATCAGCCATCCACTAGTTTCAGGGCGAGGACTGTTCAAAGTATAGTTAGCATTCTGTTATTTTTCGAAGATAGCATGACTTCTTGGCGCAATAGTTATCGAAAAATCTCCCGCCTATAGTACGGAATCTATTAAATTCGGAATCAACCACTGTGGAGAAACAAGAAATATGTTATTTTCGAGAATCTTTAAAGAGCTCAGGTATGATTAATACCAATATTATTAATACCGACGCCATTGATACTGACTTTATTAGTAACGACTTCGACCTATGAAAAAACTGATATTTTTATTGCTAGTTGTAATCCTGCTTGGCTACGTTACTCTCTATAAATTATCGACTGAATTTCCTGATCGTCAATATCATCCCAAGGCTCAGCCCAAATTGCTGAGTGTAGATAACGCCAAAGTCGCTGAGCGGCTTAGCTCGGCGATTCAAATCCAAACGATTTCTCGGGATGAGTCTGAGCCGACAAGCGACGCATTTATTCAATTCCATCAACTACTGATGGAAAAATTCCCTTTAGTTCACCAACATGCCCAAAAGGAAGTTATTAATCAGTACAGCCTGATATACCACTTTCCCGGTAGCGACACTCTACTAGCACCCGTATTATTCATGGGCCACATGGATGTTGTACCTGTTGATGAAGCAACTCTGGACCAATGGTCCCACCCTCCCTTTTCTGGAAAAATCTCAAATGGCAAAATTTGGGGGCGCGGTGCGTTAGATGATAAATCGACTGTAATGGCAATAATGGAAGCCATGGAAGCTCAACTGGCAGAAGGTAAGAAACCAGTAAGAAGCGTTTATTTTGCTTTTGGTCACGATGAAGAAACTGGCGGTGAAAACGGAGCTAAAGTCAGTGCAGAATATTTTCGAAAAAAAGGTATTCGATTTGAGTTTGTACTCGATGAAGGTGGCGCTGTTGTCCAGGACGTCGTAAAAGGTTTTAAACAACCCGTTGCATTGATTGGAATCGGCGAAAAGGGATTTGTTAATGTTCGCATGACTGTCAATGCTGCTGGCGGTCACTCCTCAATGCCTCCGGATCATACCGCAGCGGGAATATTAGCCCAGGCGATTGTCAAACTTGAAACCAGTCCTTTTCCGGCGGATCTTCAATTTACTCGTTTAACCTTTAAACAGATTGGACACTATGCCGATTTAACAACACGTCTCATTATGTCTAATCTTTGGCTAACTGAGCCGCTGGTTAAAGCAACACTTGCACAATCACCAAGCAGTGCTGCAGCCATTCGTACCAGCACCGCAGTCACTATGCTAAAGGGAAGTAGTAAGTCCAACATTCTTCCCACACAAGCACAAGCTGTAGCAAACTTTAGAATCTTTCCCGGTGAAACGACTCAAAGTGTATTAGCTCATGTTACCAAAGCAATTGATGACTCTAGAGTAAAGCTCGAAATGTTTATGCAGAAAAATCCTTCGCCGGTCTCGCCAATTGATGTAAAGCCCTACCACTTGATAGAAGAGTCTATACGTGAAATTTCACCAGAGATATTAGTCGCCCCCTATCTTGTTTTAGGAGGAACTGACGCCAAACATTTCTATGATCTTTCAAATAATGTCTACCGTTTTCTAATGGTCAGGTTAACACCAGATACACTCGATTCAGTCCACGGCATCAACGAGAGTATCGCAGTTGAAGACTATGTGAAGGCTATCCAGTACTTCCACCGACTGCTAGATAAGTCTGTCTTTCTCGATGCGGGTTTCTAATGAAGAAGTTCCTTTAAACCATCCTTATAGCGCCGGGAAAGGTTAAGTACTTTGCCATTATTGAGCTTTACTTCGCTATCACCACTCCCCAGCGGTGTGATCGAATCAATTTGATCAAGATTAACTGCGTAGGAGCGATGGATGCGATAAAAACCCTTTTCAGCGATTTGCTCAACCAGCCGATTCAGAGTAGAGCGCATGGGGTAAATACGGCCTGCTACATGTAAATTGACATAATTTCCGGATGACTCTAACCATTCAATCTCGGACACCTTGATAATAAATTCTTTGCCTAACTTCTTAACCAGCAACCTTTCACAATCAGGTGTCGCTTTTTGCTCTTCGCCATCTTGCACCAGGTTAGCCTCTCCAAGCAATTGGGAAGAAATATAGGCGTAGCCGTGATAAATAAATATGAGGAAAACGAATGACCATAGATCTTTGCGATATTCATAAACCAGCTCATAACCAAGATCGCCAAAATCATAATTGCCACCGGTCCACCAATAAACCAGTTTTCGGATCAACACCATCAAGGCAATATGCGACAAAGAAAAAATCACCGAAGCAATAAAGTAAAGTAACAACGAATATCCAACTGATGTCCAATTAAATGGACACTTTCGCAAAAATCGAACAAGCGGCCAAATTAATAACATGGTACTGATAGCGCTCGAGTATTCCCAGACAAAGGGCTCCCACAAAGCGAGGTCACTCGAACCATCTCTATGCTCTTCCATAATGACTGATGTCGCCAGAATGGTATTGTTGATCGCAAAAAAAATGACTATCGCCAGGATTTCGTACCAGACGTGATATTGTTGATAATGCTTCAATCGACTCATACAGGCTATTCTAATCAGACGGCTGATTTTTCGTGTTCATTTCATCACATTATACCACCGCTTATCCCTATCCATTGTTTTTTAACCACTTTTCAGTATTTTCACAGTACCCACTGCGGCGAATATGTTAAGACTTTAACCATCTCTTCGAAAAAAGTGGAACATTCAATGACGCATAATCAAAGCATTACAACAGCAGCCAATTTAAGAAGGTATGATATCGACTGGCTTCGCGTGCTGGCCTTTTTGCTGCTTATCTTTTATCACATAGGAATGTTTTATGTGTATGACTGGGGTTGGCACATAAAAAGTGCTTACCAGAGCGAATTTCTGCAAAACTTGATGCTCCTGCTCAATCGCTGGCGTATGCCCCTTATATTTTTGATTTCCGGAATGGCCCTTTCACTGGTAGAAGCAAAAGTAGGACCCGGTAAATTACTGAAATTGAGATTTGTTCGAGTATTCGTCCCTCTGGTACTCGGTATGTACATTATTGTGCCGCCTCAGACCTACCTGGAAATTGTCGCAAACAACGACTTCAGCGGTGGTTACTGGAGCTTTTATCAACTTTATATCGATCCTGACACTTCGGCACTGCGTAAATACAACCACGGACCTCTTGGGTTATTGACCTGGAATCATCTCTGGTATCTGGCCTACCTATGGCATTACACACTAATTTATCTGCTAGTGCGGCCTCTCCTGACTCGAGTAAATTGGGTGGCATTCAATCAACGAGTTGGAGCGGGCGTATTATTTGTGCTGTTTTCGGTCTGGATTACTTTAACTATTTTCTGGCTCAAGCCAGATCACCCAATCACCCATAACCTGACGAGCGACTGGTATAATCATGCCGTATCTTTTTCCATATTTGCGCTTGGTTATCTGTTACCAAAATGCCGAATAGGCTGGCAACAGATTATTCTCCATCGGCGAAAGTTTTTACTCGGTGCGCTGTTTGGCTACGCCACCACGCTAATTTTTCACAATGGAAGACTGGACGTTTTATTGACCGAAGCAGGCTTTGATGTCAATGAGCTGGCAAGTCACTTTGAAACGTTTCTACTGATTAATAGTGTCAAAGCTATGAATATTATCTGTTGGCTGTTTATGCTACTCGGTTATGCCGGCCGCTATTTAACCCGGTCAAACCGTTTTCTCAGTTACATGAATGAAGCTGTTCTTCCCTGGTATATTTTGCATCAAACGGTCACGGTTGTTGTCGCTGCATGGCTGGCAAAATTTGCTTTGGGCCCAATACTTGAACCAGTTTCACTTATCTTTCTGACCTTTTTTTTCTGCGCTTTGGGCTATGAGTTACTCAAGCGAAATAATATCACTCGGTTTATTTTCGGCATGAAGCTTATAAATAGATCAAGTCAACGAGAAGCATTCAGCAAAAGCGCGACCAGTGAAGTTTAAATATTAGATAGTTGCACTCTTGGTTGATTTTCGGCATCTTAGGGCTAATGCTCACTAGTACTTTCTGAACAGAGACACGAATAAACTATGACTATTGCCCTGTTTCAACAAGATGCCTATCAGAATACCTGTGATGCCGAAGTTAGAGCGATCAATGATCGTGGCGGTATCATATTGAACCAAACGATTTTCTATCCAACTGGTGGAGGACAACCTGGCGATAGCGGTACTTTAACTTTTGGCAATAGCCAAATTAAAATCGCGACCACGGTTAAAGATCGAGAATCAGGTGAAATAGTTCATGTGCCGGAAGCCGGTCAAAGCCTGCCTGAAGTAGGACAGATGGTAAAAGCCGAAATAGACTGGGACACCCGCTACCTGCACATGCGAATGCACACGGCACTGCATCTTCTTTGCTCGGTTGTTCCTTGTGGAGTTACCGGCGGGCAAATCGGAAAGGAAAAAAGTCGTCTCGACTTTGACGTTGGCGAAAAACCGCTGGATAAAGATCAAATTACAGAAGACCTGAATCGGATCATTGCTGAAAAACAGAAAGTTGAATTCCGTTGGATAACCGATGAAGAACTGGAAAATCAGCCAGAACTGGTTCGCACCATGTCAGTTCAACCACCTAAAGGCGCAGGGAAGGTTCGACTTGTAAAAATTGGAGAGAATATTGATCTGCAGCCCTGTGGTGGAACCCATGTGAATAACATTGAGGAAATTGGTGTGATAAAAGTCAGCAAAATTGAAAATAAGGGAAAAAGAAATAGGCGGGTCAATATAGTATTTGGGTAGTAGTTTAAGGCGTTTCTCTGCGCTTGCTTGCAAATTTTTTTCAACTTGTGCTTTTACATTAACTTTATGGAAATTATAAATTTTTATTGTGACTAGTGCTGCAGCCAAGCCTATCGTTATTGAGTTTTTGTAAACTATTTTTCAGCTAATTTGCATTGATGTTTTTTGTTTTTAGAAGCAATGACTTCAATTCGCAAAAGAATTTCTTCTACCACCTCACTGTCCCCCTCCTGTAAAAAAGAGAGTCGAGCATCAGTAAGTAAGTTGGATGCGTACTCGATCCAACGCGCTATTTCGTCTTCACTCACTGCCAGAGCTTCATCACAGAGAATCTCTGCAACGCTTAATGCACCTGAAAAGCCAGCATACCCGAACTTTAACTCTGTGGCAGCTGCAACTTTTAACCAATAAACTGCAGCGTCAACATCAGTTTTCAAATATTCTCCGTCATAATATTCCCAACCTAATATCTCAGCACATCCACCATGACCTTTCTCTGCACAATAGTGAAGGTTTTTAATGCCCGATTTTTTATTATTTCCATTAATTTGCTTATGCGCTAAGAGATACGTGTCATCGAGTGTTAACTTTGGGGATGATACACATCCAGCTAAGACATTTATGAATAGGCCACTCAACACTATATATAACAACTTCATTTTTTCTTCCCTGATAACCGGACAAACAAAAACATTTTCTTTAAGTAATATTTCCAGATACTCAAAATCAAATAAAAAACCGCAACGAAATACTTGGTATAAAGCTACTTCTTCATTAAATCTTATTTCATTTTGTACCAAGCCAAAGCGATCCGCTCGTGCTTCTGAATATAATCGCTTTTCAGCTCCATATAGTGATAAATATCATTATTACATTTTTCTGCTGCCCGCTTTTTCAAATCACCATATTCTTCTGCCACTTTGGGGTGCTCAATCAGATAATCCCTGAATGCTCGATGACGGACCAGATGTTCATCTCCTTGCTTAAAAGCGTGTACGTGATGACTTCGCTGATTTCCGCCTTTTTGAAAATAGCGTCGACCTTCAATTCCATTCTCACCTTTTATTTTGTAACCATGTGACTCCAGCATGGCATGGCAGTTTTCGAGCTTTTCAAGGGACTCTACTTCAACCAAAATATCAATTACTGGTTTTGCCGCTAATCCACTTACCGCAGTACTTCCAATATGTTCAATATTGAGTGCATTTTGTCCAAAAACATTCTTCAATAGTTCGCACTCGTCTTTAAATCTGATTCGCCAAGAGTCATCATAATCAACAACCTCTAACACTCTTTCTTTCAACTCACTTATCAACACTTGAATTCCTACAATGTGAACAACAATATACCTGACGATTAGCCGGATTTTATCACTTAACCAACCCTGCTCTCTAGCGCAAATTATATATTACGCACGGTCGACTTAACGCGCAGTACATTCAACTTAACTCAAATTTTATTCAGTTAGCCTTTTCGTTATTGTTTTCAGCATAGAGTTCTCGTATAAAATCCCCAGTTAGGAGGAACAGACATGAAGAAAATCCTGGCAGGTATAATCTGCGGCCTTACAATATCTTTAGCAGCCCATTCATATCCGATAAATCAAGCTATCAAAGTACCATCAACAACTACCAAACCCTTGCTTGATGGACAATGTGACGATCGAGAGTGGCAACCAGCACACAAGCTTCAGTTACCCGCCAAAGTTTCGATACTCCTGATGAACGACTCAGAGTCATTCTATATTTGCATGAAAGGCAAAAAAAATGACTATACTACGGCTGATATCTATATCGAACACCCGGAGTCAAAGTCGCTGTGGAACCTTCACGCCTCAGCGCAAATTGGAGAGCGCGAATTTGACGGAAAACAATGGCCCGATTTTGACTGGTGGAACCATCAGCAATGGTCAGCATTCTGGGTTCCTTTTTCAGGCTCAAAAGAAACCGATAAGGGCACACAGATTGAGTTCTTAAAGGGTACACATCGAGAATTTCAAATTTTGCGCAGCAAATTTTCCGGAAATACCTGGAGAGTGATGCTAAGAGTGGGCGGTATCAACCATCAGAACTCTGGTCGCGCAAACCTTTTCTATCCTCAGGAAGCCAAAGATACCTCCAGCGAAAACTGGATGACAATTCAGCTAACTAGCAGATAGTTCAACAACTCACCACCGAATGTCTGTTCTTCATTCACCGGTATTCATTCACCTGTTTTTTGTATTTCAGAATTTCTGAGTCTAGTGATAACTAAAGGTTTGTTGATCATTCCGTAGAATCTTATCTATGCTAACATCTTTAGTATTAGTAAAAACACTACTTACTTTTATGTATTCAGATCTCAAGCTCAACAAAATTCTCGAAACGATTGCGGAGAAGGCACAATCTTTATCAGGCAAAGGTAAGATAGCCGACTATATTCCCGCATTAGCCAGGGTAAAACCCAATCAGTTTGGTATTGCGATCTGTAATATCAATGGCGAGACTTATACCGCCGGGGATGCAGAGAAACCCTTTTCAATCCAGAGCATCAGTAAACTATTTACCTTGATTCAAGCGATTAAGACTTATGGCGACCAACTATGGCAATGGGTTGGACGTGAACCATCCGGATTACGATTCAACTCACTGGTACAGCTAGAAAGTGAAAACGGAATTCCCAGAAATCCTTTTATCAATGCAGGAGCATTGCTGGTTTGCGATCGTCTGGAGTCTCGTTTATCTGCACCCAATTACCAGTTACTTGAAATGTTAAAGTCTCTTTCCCAAAATAATATGATTAAAGTTAATCAGCAGGTGGCACGTTCCGAATTAAATCATGGCTCTCGCAATGCGGCCATGGCTTACTTGATGAAAGCATTTCATAATTTTGAAAATCCGGTGGAAAAAGTTCTTGAGAGTTATAGTCATCACTGCGCGATTGAAATGAGTTGTGTTGATCTGGCGCGAGCGGCGGTCCTCCTGGCCAATAAGGGTGTGCCACTTTCACAGGAAAGGCTATTAACAGCCAAACAGACTAAGCGAGTCAACGCATTGCTGGCAACCTGCGGGTTATATGATGAGGCTGGAGACTTTGCCTTTAAAGTTGGCTTACCGGGCAAGAGCGGTGTTGGCGGAGGTATTCTGGCAGTTTACCCCAACAACTACACAATCTGTGTCTGGTCTCCAGCACTCAATGAAGCAGGTAACTCTCTGGCAGGCTTGTACGCCCTGGAACAGCTTAGTGATATGCTGGAAATTTCAGTTTACTAAAAGCCGATTATTTAAAATTCCACTACTTCAGTTTTTGCTTTAAACCTGAAAGCCAATAACGAAAATTCTCTTTTAGCGAATAATCCAGAACGCCCATAGATTTCTGAATCTGATGAATCTTAGCCAGCTGTTCATCGGTCAATGCGTGATCTTGAGAAGCTAAAAAGTTTTCGCTGGCCTGAGTGTCATTTTTAGTACTTAAGATAACGCTGGAAACCTGCGCAATGGCTAGTGTGTAGTTAATGGCCGTCTGAGTCAGGCTCAGGTTTTCACTAGTGAGGCAATCAAAATTTCTGGCATTACTAACTAAAGAAGCGATCTTTTCTGTGGAGTAGTGACTACGTTGATCATTGGGATCGTTAAACTGGCTCTGCTCACTGTATTTACCTGTAAGAAAACCATTTGCCAAACAGGAACGGACGATAACACCGAGTCCTTTTGCTTCAATTTGCTTAACTTTATTCATTAACGGATTGGGCTGGACTAAGCTCATAGGAACTTGAAATCCATCGATCTCGGTTTTGTTAATAACATAGTCAATATCATTGCGGCTGGATAAAGAAACACCAACGTAGCGAACCAGACCTGACTCTTTTAATCGATAGAGCTTTTCATACAGTTCATGGTCCGACGGTGCCCAGTGAATTTGATAAAAGTCTATGTAGTCAGTTTTAAGACGCTCAAGCTGTTGTTTGATAGTCGTTTCCATATCCAGCTTCTGACTGGAATACTTAGTTGCCACCACCCATTTTTGGCGTCTTCCTTGCAGAAACTCTCCCAATATCGATTCTGCATTACCGTATACCGCAGCCGTATCAACAAAATTGCAACCCAGCTCTTCAGCTCTAGCCAAAGCGGCTAACGCATCTGATTTTTCAACGTTACCAAAACTGTTCCCGCCAATTGCCCAGGAGCCAAAGCCAATTTCAGATATTTGAAGGTCAGTTTTCCCAAATCGACGATATTGCATCCGAGTTCCTCTTATCAATTTAGACCGATCAGTCTAATGGCAGTGGATCATAGCCAACAGCCGCTGGCAGTGCAATTAAACCTCGCCCTTGATACAATGCTGCCTTTATTTTTATCCCACTTTCAAATTCAACGATGATTCGCTTAAAACAGCTTACCCTTTTTCAAGGCAATAAACAGCTTCTGGATAAAGTCGACTTAACGCTCTATCCCGATCAAAAGATCGGCATTGTCGGCAAGAATGGCTGTGGTAAATCAAGCCTGTTTCAACTGATCAAGAATGAGTTATCCCCCGAGCAGGGTGAGCTGGAGTTTCCCCCAAAGTGGCGAATCAGTTCGGCAAAACAGGAAACACCAGCAAGTGACCTGACTGCAGTAGATTATGTGTTATCCGGACACACAGAATATCATCAACTCACAAACCAACTAAAACAGGCAGAAGAAAAAGAAGATGGCCATCAAATAGCCGATATTCATAGTAAACTGGAAGCTATTAATGGTTGGTCTTTACCTTCTCAGGCAGCAAAGCTATTAACCGGTTTAAGTTTTAGTGAAGATCAAATGGCTGCACCGGTTAAAGCGCTTTCTGGTGGCTGGCGAATGCGCTTAAATCTTGCACAGGCGCTTATTCAGCCCGCAGAAATCATGTTGCTTGATGAACCCACGAATCACCTGGATCTCGAAGCGGTACTCTGGCTGCAAAGCTTTCTAAAAAACTACGAGGGAATGTTGATGACTATTTCCCATGACAGGGATTTTCTGGATAGTTTCTCAACTCACATTCTGCACTTTGATAATCAGAAAATTAATCAATACGTTGGCAATTACTCCAGTTTCGAGAAACAGAAACACGAACGAGAAGTTTTGCAACAAGCTCAATTTGAAAAGCAGCAAAAAGAAATCGAGCATCTGGAAAAATTTATTACCCGATTTAAAGCCAAAGCGAGTAAGGCGACCCAGGCACAAAGCCGAGTCAAGGCTCTGGAAAAAATGGACAAAGTCAGCGCAGTTCAAATCAGAACCAAGTTTGGCTTTGAGTTTGCGCCGATTAATAAAAACCTGACTGAATTAATTAACATCGAAGATACTTCAGTCGGCTATGGCGATGTCACTATTCTGTCCGATATAAAAATGCGCATTCTCGCCGGTCAACGGATAGGTTTACTCGGTAGAAACGGCGAAGGTAAATCGACACTGATTAAGCTGATCTGCTCAGAATTAAATCCACAAGCTGGCGAGGTCAATCGCAATAAACATTTTAACGCGGGTTATTTTGCTCAACACCAGGTGGAACAGTTAAATCTTGATCAATCTCCAATCTGGCATATTCAATCTCTGGGCGAAAACATTAGTGAACAGGAAGCGAGAAATTTTCTTGGTGGTTTTGCTTTTCATGGTGATAAAACACTGGATAAAGTTAAGGGATTTTCCGGAGGAGAAAAAGCAAGATTAGTATTAGCCATGATTACCTGGCAAAAACCCAACTTGCTTCTGCTTGATGAACCAACCAACCATTTTGATATTGAAATGCGCGAAGCGCTATCTTTGGCGCTACAGGACTTTGAAGGTGCGGTATTACTCGTTGCCCATGACAAAAATCTAATGGAAAGTGTTGTTGATGAATTCTGGCTGGTTAATTCTGGCAAGGTAGAGCCCTTCACTGGTGACTTGACAGATTACCAAAAATGGTTGAATGAAAATCGATGGTCAAGTGCGGCTAGAGAAGTCGCTGTCAACGATGAGAGGAAAGAAAACTCTGCGGTTTCTCGTAAAGAGCAAAAACGACTGGAAGCAGAGCTTCGCCAAAAGAAAGCGCCGCTCACCAAGAAGCTTAAAAGTATTGAAGAAAAAATGGCAAAATTGCAGCAAGAAAATGAAACGCTTGAGGCAGAACTTGCTGATGCGACTATTTATCAGGAAGAAAATAAAACGAAACTAACTAACACCATGAATCGTTCGTCAGAAATAAAAGCAGAACTGGAAGTGTTGGAAGAAGAATGGATGGAAGTTACCGAGCAATTGGAAGAATTTGAAAGTTAATAATTTGCCTGAATAAACTTATGACACAGCCCACTATTAC
Organism: Aliikangiella sp. G2MR2-5; assembly: GCF_015687155.1. Taxonomy (GTDB): domain Bacteria; phylum Pseudomonadota; class Gammaproteobacteria; order Enterobacterales; family Kangiellaceae; genus Aliikangiella. The sequence goes on from NZ_JADPQF010000002.1 coordinate 738,188, forward strand.
CAAAAAATAATGGGCTAAGGCTCATCCTAACAACTATCTTGTTGAATCAATCCATTTTTGGGGCTGAGGCACCCAGTCTCCCTCCCCAAAAACATTTTCTATAACATCCGCCAGACTTAAACCATAGTGTTTGTTCAACGCAGCCTCTCCAGCGTCATCATAATGAGCATCCGCAACAAATGCGTGAAAAGAATGCTGATTTCCTGCCAATGTCCGAGTGATTAACTGTGCAAGTTGATAACTTAGCAAGTTGGCTTCATCCACTCTGAAAAATGATTCTCCAGACCAAAATTCCTGGATTTCATCTTCCCCCCAGAAAGAAAGGTGCTTGTTATGCTTTTCTCTTGAAAGATGAAAAGGATTAATCCCCGTAATTGTAGACTCTATATTTACAGCAAGCCCTTCATTTAACCATGTTGGTATCGGCAAATGAGAAACCAGAGCGTGCGTCAACTCATGAGCAGCAACAGCGGTTGCAGCGCTTTGTTCTATCAACGGAAATGCAAAATGTGGAATTAGATCATTAACAAATATTCCACCACTTTCCGCAAACTCACCTTCTTCTGGATAATAATATGCGATATATTCATAATAGCATTCAACGTCCGGAAAAATAATTATTGGTATTCTACGATTATCCTCCAAATGCAAGTCGCCGAGTACCTTAGCTACTCTGAAATATATATTTTCCAAAGAGCGTAGAAAGTTAGAGACATATCTTTCATCTTGTTGACTAATCAGATAAAAATGTTTCGAACGATAAGCAAAAAAATTATCGCCAAGCGACGATGTCATTTTACTAATCCAGCATGGTAAAAGCCTGTCAATAGTTGTTGAGTGTTCATTTTGGCTAGAAAATTTGGTCAGAGTCTCTAAATAGTAATCTCTATTTATACGTACAAAATTTTCTATATCTAAAAACAATTTTGATAATTCGAAACCTTCACTTGAGACTCCACTATGGCCATCTAACTCCAGTCGTTGAAAGTGAGGTTTCTTTGCGCTTTTTTTGAAAAAACCAAACATAAAACTTCTAGTGCATTCCTTTTTATTGGCTAGGCAATATCCGCAACCGACTTATTCTGCAAATAATCAATCATTTCCAAAACCTTATCGTGTAAAGACCTGGAAGCAATATTTAAATTATTTACAAACTCTTCTTCCGATTTATTATCTTCATCGAGTAAATTGGTGATCGACTTTAACGCCATCATCGGAATATTGAAAAGCATCGCAACCCAGGCTATTCCGGCCGCTTCCATTTCTTTAGCTACCGCATCATGACTATCGATAATCAGCACATCTTTGTCGCTTTTCTCCAATGATGACCCTGTCGAAATAACACCACTTTTGATGTGCAGATTTTTAGCTAGTCGGCTGGCTTTTACCGCAGGATATTTACCTATCGCTGATTGATCGAATCCAGGCAGAGGCACATGCCTGTCATGATAGATAAAGTGTTCTTCACTGACATAAATTGTCCCAATTTGTGCGCCACGCTTGGCGAAACCTCCAGCGGTTCCTGCGGAAATCAGCAGGTCAGGCTTTAACTGAGTAATGGCTTCATACGCCATTAAAGTGGCTGCTTCACTTCCAATATTATCTACCTGATGACGTGAATCAATTCCACTAACCAAAAGTGAAACCAGTATCTCACCCACCTGCTTTTGAAAACAGCGCATCGGTAGTTGCTGGTGAATGGCATCTTGCTTTTCAACCATTTCCAGCGAATCGATAATGGGCTGTGCTTCCTGCTGCATTGCCATCAGTATGGATATTTTTTTAATCATTCTAGGTTACTCGATTACTTTCTCGAATTATTTCTCGATATCTTTCTCTGGATTGTAGATATAGATAGCATCAGTATTGCGCCAGTAATGATCGATATCCATACCACAGCCAAAAATATAATGATCTGGCGTTGTCAGTTCACAATAGTCGGCACACATCCCTTCAACTGCTTTACGGTCATGCTCTTTCTCAATCAACACCGCTGTTTTAACGGATGCAGCCCCCATCTTTTCACAGGTTTCAACAATCGATTTTAAGGTATAGCCTTCATCCAGAATGTCATCCAGCAATACCACATGACGATCCTCGATGCTCGTTTGCGGCGTTGCTTTCCAGATCAGTTCACCGCCGCTGGTTTCGCCGCGATAACGAGTTGCATGGCAATAGTCAATTTCCGCCGGAATATCCAGAAGCGGTAATAGTTTTCCTGCAAAAATTAACCCGCCGTTCATTATCACCAAAAAGATCGGATTTTTGTCTTTATAGTCTTTGCTAATTGTTACAGCCATACTTTTTATGGCTTGCTCTACCGTATTTTTATCATGCAACAAAGTCGCATTTTTCTTAACCAGGTTAATTCGATCAATTTCCATGATGCTATTCTTCAATTTGTTTAATGTTGATAAGATTTTCCGGCTTGTGCTTTTGAGCTCCGGAAACTTTGCTTTGCTTAGATTCGTCTTTTTTCGTATCCCTTTGCTCAGCAGACTGGGTATAGCCACAATCAACGCATTCGATGCTCTGATCTTTACTATCGATCAGCAGAGCGTCCTGCTCGTTACATTGCGGACATACTGCACCTGCGACAAAACGTTGGGTTGGCTTCATATCAGTTATTCTCGAATTGCTAATCAGTTCATTTGAGAGTTGGTCTTTAAGAACAGGCTTATTCTACACCGCTATCGCGAGCTTCGCTAAATCTGTTTTCCGTCTCCGACCATTAATGGAGTCACCTCCCGTCCTCTCATCTACCCATAAGAAAGAGAAATTGTGTTAGATTAACGCTCAAATTTATCTAATCGGAATAAAAACAATGATTAAATCTACTGCCGATTTTTTTAGCCGAGTTATGCAACGCTGGCTACCCGATGCATTTCTATTCGCAGTTATTCTTTCAATGGTGGTTTTTGTATGCGGTCTTCTTTTCCAGGAGCAGTCGCCAGTACAAATGGCCGAACATTGGGGCAATGGCTTCTGGAAGCTCCTAAGCTTTTCGATGCAAATGGTTTTGATCCTGGTTTTCGGTCATGTACTTGCTATGAGCACGCCGGTACAGAAACTACTCGCCCAAGTCGCAAGCCTGGCAAAAACTCCTCCGGCAGCGGTTATTCTTGTGACTCTGGTATCTATCCTCGCAGCCTGGATCAATTGGGGCTTCGGCCTCGTGGTCGGTGCGCTGGTAGCGCGCGAAGTGGCTAACCGGGTTAATGGCATTCATTTTCCGCTACTTATAGCAGCTGCCTACAGTGGGTTTCTGGTCTGGCATGGAGGTTTATCCGGCTCGATCCCCTTAAAAATTGCTTCGGAAAATCAGGATTCTCTCAATGCATTACTTAACGGACAGGTTATATCGGTTTCAGAGACCATTTTTTCCGTTGAAAACTTGCTCATCGTTTTTGCACTCGCCGCTTCCCTGCCCGTACTCAACCTGATGATGTTACCGAAAGATCGCATTCTGGAAGTGCAATACCGGGAAGAGTCACTGGAAGTGGTGAATCGCGATGAGCTGACTCCGGCAGAAAAGCTGGAACATAGCCCAATAGTCACTCTGGCTCTGGCATCACTCGGTCTTATTTTTCTGATCAACTACTTTGTCGCCGGCAAAGGATTGAACCTCAATGTCATCAACCTTTGTCTGCTCACACTCGGTCTTATTCTTCACTGGACGCCTTTTAACTATCTAAGGGCCCTGAAAAATGCCATTTCTGGAGCCAGCGGTATTATTCTTCAGTTCCCGATCTATGCGGGGCTTATGGGTATGATGGTTCAGTCGGGACTTGCAGATTCAATCAGCCAGTGGTTTGTACAGATTTCGACCAGAGAAACTTTTCCGCTGCTGACCTTTATCAGCGCCGGAATTGTTAACTTTTTTGTTCCTTCCGGCGGCGGCCAGTGGGCAGTACAGGCGCCCATAGTCATTCCAGCAGCCAACGAACTGTCGGTTCCTCTAAAACATGCAGCAATGTCTGTTGCCTGGGGTGACGCCTGGACAAATATGATCCAACCTTTCTGGGCATTGCCACTACTCGGGATCGCGGGACTCAATATTCGCCAAATTATGGGCTTTTGCACCGTGATCTTTATCTGGAGCGGAATTTTAATTGGTGGGCTAATTTTTATTCTTTTCTAATAAAAGTAACCAGTTGAGAGCTCCTGAAAACCTCAGGAGCCTGGGTGTTGGCTGCTTTTTATTGGCTTATTGTCTATTTAGCAATATTTTTCCTACTTTTCGGGATAAGAACTCAGATTTTCACATGTTTCTTAGATTATTTAGCCCCCAAATCATATAGAAGTTATCACTTTTTCCTATTAATATTTTTTCCACTCCCAACTAAAAGCAATATAAATAGTATTAAAAAACAAAAACATAATATGCCCCAGCAATTCTACCTGCCTACATATTCCTTATACTTATAAGGCTTAATCCTGAATTTCTTAAAAAATTGGTACTTTTTCAATTTTTGACGTAAATCGACTTTGATATCATGGACTATGTAATTAGTTGATATTGAGGAATTGTTGTGAGCAGTAAGCACGACAAAGCAAAAAATCTGGAGAGCTTTCATTGGCCGGAGTTTAATTTCACAGAGTGGATGACACTCAATGAAGAAGATCCGGAAGCTTTTGAGCAACGACGCCTCAAATGGATCAACCAAACTATCGAGGCAGCGCCAGAAGACTACCAGCAACGCTTAAGAGGGCTTATGTTTCAAGTTGACATGAAGCGAAAACAAGCGAAAAATCCATTGCAAGCCTGCATTTTGATTTCACAGATGATGTGGCAGAGCACTGCCGATCTTAAGGTTTTTTTAGAAGATCTTGGGTGCCTTATGCATAACCCGGAACTTCTGGAAAATCGCCGGAAAATTCAATCGGCTGAAATACTGGCCTTTCCGCAAAATTAGTTTTACCCACAAATAGCCTTGCACTACCCCCCCGATTCTTTTCGGAGCAAGTGCTATTTGATCCCAATCATTTCTTCCTTGCAATACCAGTGATACACTTTGCAACCAACTGGATACCATTGATAAACAGGCCAACTAGAATATGTCCCGTACGCTACGCATTGCTACTCGAAAAAGCCCACTAGCTTTATGGCAGGCAGAATTTGTTAAAGCCGAGCTGGAAAAATTTCACCCTGATTTAACCGTCGAACTTGTTCCCATGTCCACTAAGGGCGACAAAATTCTTGATACTCCACTAGCAAAAATCGGGGGCAAAGGCCTTTTTGTCAAAGAGCTTGAAGTCGCCATGTTGGAAAACCGAGCCGATATTGCCGTTCACTCCATGAAAGATGTACCCATGGAGTTTCCCGAAGGCTTGGGGCTGGAAGTAATTTGCGAGCGAGAAGATCCCAGAGATGCATTTGTATCTAATCAGTACCAGTCAATTGATGCGTTACCGCAAGGTGCCGTGGTGGGGACTTCCAGCCTGCGTCGCCAGTGTCAATTAAAAGCCAGAAGGCCGGACCTGGTAATTAAAGATTTACGCGGCAATCTGGGCACAAGGCTTGGAAAGCTAGACGAAGGACAATTTGACGCTATCATTCTTGCTTCCGCAGGCTTAATTCGACTGGAAATGCCAGAAAGGATAGCTCAAAAACTACCTGAAGACTTTTTACTGCCCGCCGGAGGCCAGGGAGCCGTGGGTATTGAATGTCGAACGGATGACGAGGAAACTAAGAAACTGCTTGCGCCACTGAATCACGCAGAAACAGCTATTCGCGTGAAAGCAGAACGAGCGGTGAATAATCATTTGCAAGGTGGTTGTCAGGTACCAATTGGCGCTTTCGCAACTGTTTCAGATGGCCAGATCACTATTGATGCATTAGTCGGTGCACTCGATGGCGGAGAAATTATCCAGCGCCAAATCAAGGGCAATCTGGATGAGGCTGAATCTTTGGGCGTGAAGATTGCTAAACAGCTTCTTGATGCCGGAGCTGATAAGATCCTGGCAAAAATCGGTGCCCATTAGCAAATGCAAAAATCTTCAATTGGCAGCCTGGGCAAGGAAGCGCTGCCAATAGCACTGCTAACTTCTGGTACCTGTTTTTTGGTGTTTAAGCTTTTGATGTTTAAAGGTAGTCCAATCACTAGCGACTTAGTGGGTTAGTCTCCTGTTTTGGTCGATCTAAGCGCTTTGTAATTTTTAAAATTTTGCTAAACTGTTGAACAAACACTTTATAGTCAGTTTGAATGAACTCATTTTCTCTTGCGATAACACGTCCGGCAAACCAGGCTGACTCGCTCATAGCCGAGTTGAAAAAATTAAATGAAGACTTAAATATTCTGCATTTGCCCCTCATTGATATCTCTCCTGAAGCATTTGAGCTTCCACCGGAGAAGCCTGACAAGTTAATTTTTATCAGTGGCAATGCAGTTCACCATTTTGTGAAGTCTGAAAACGACTTTCTCCGACGAAACAGCAATCAGCTTCAACTTTTCGCCGTGGGAGAACATACGGCGGACAAGCTAAAACCCTACTTCAATGGCGTGGTTTCTTTCCCGCAACAGATGAATGCCGAAGGACTTCTTGCACTTCCCCAGCTAGAGTCAGTTTGCGGACAAAGCATCTGGCTTATTAAGGGAGTCGAGGGCCGCCCTATAATCGCCGAGTCACTACAACAAAAAGGCGCAGTTGTTCATTCAATCTCTGTTTATCGGCGCAGACTCCCGGACTTTGCCACTCAGAAGCAAATAAGAGAAGCAAACTACAATAACCAGTTAGTCTGGATGATAACCAGCGAGCAGGCGCTGAACCATCTGTTCCGCATTCTAGCCCTTTCAGACAACCCCAGCCACGCAACACCAGCAATTGTCAGTAGTGACCGATTAAAGCAGGCAGCACGCAATAAAGGCTTCACAATTATCGCGCAATCTGCGGGCGCTTCGGAATCACAACTGGTACAATGTGTAAAAAAGCTCCTCTCAAATCAGGAAAAGTAAAAAATGAGTGACGAGAAGAAAGACAAGGATAAACTCTCCACAGACCAAAACTCGAATAAAAAAGGCGCTAACGGTCAGAAAAAAGCGTCTGACTCTACAATGCCAGATAGCAAATCCAGTAAGAATTCTAAACTCAAGAAAACAGAAGCCCTTTCCCAACTCTCCTCTACTTCTACAAAAATTGAAGAGGAAGCCGTCACTGCTGACAAAAACGCAGCCAATATCGCCCCTGAAGATAGCAAAGCTGAAAGCAGAGCCCCGACATTTAACAAGATGGCAGCTCCCAAATTGGATAAGCCGAAAAAAGCCAGAAATCAAAGAGGCCCGCTTGCGCCTGTCGCTATTATCCTTTCGATAATCGCATTAATTGCCATCGGCTGGGCTAGCTATAACCAATACTTAATCAACAAACAGTGGAAAGACTTTCAGGAAGAATCGAGTCGACAAAGTATCGCTAATGGCGAAATGTCGCAAGACGCCAGAAGGTTAGCAGAGCTAAGTCGCGAGCAAGTGACTACGAATCAACAAGTTATCAATCAACAAACACAATTGATTACTCAGTTAAAACAGGCATTGACGGCAACCCAACAGAGAGTACGAGAGCTTTCTGGTCGTCAGCAGCAAGACTGGTTACTTGCTGAGGCAGAGTATCTGATTAAATTAGCTGAATATAAAATCTCACTGGAAAAGGATAAAGATACCGCGATCGGCTTGTTAAAAACTGCTGACGAAAGGCTCATTAAAATAGCCGATACCAGCTTAATTGAACTTCGTCAGGTTATTGCTCAGGATATCGCTAATCTTCAGTTGGTTGTTTCACCAGATATTGAAGGAATAGCTGTTCGCTTGCAGGCGATAGCTTCCCAGATTGAAGCGCTTAACCTTAAAGCACTCGAGTTTGAAAAAGCCGAACAGGTTGATCAGACTAGTGATACCAAGGAAGGTGAATCATTCAGCTGGAATAAAATTTATCAGAACTTTCTGGATGACTTCGTCACTATAAAAGATCATAGTGAGCCGGTAAGACCGCTAATGACGCCAGAACAAAGAGGCAATCTGAATGCCAATATTTTGTTAGCACTGCAACAAGCTCAAATTGCATTGGTTCGAGGGGAAGGAGAGTTATTTCGAAATAACTTACAGAGAGCATCGCACTGGATAGACGAATTTTTTGTAGCCAACGAAACCGCGCAAACCGTTCAAAATAATATAGATGAAATCATGAAAGCGAGAGTTGCCATGGACTTACCGCGTCAGCTGGACTCAAAAAAAGCCATTCAAATAATTAATCAAAAACGACTTTACCACTGGCTAGAGCAGCAACCCGGTTCAACACAATCCGAATTAGATGAGGTGCTGTCAGGTGAAACACAGGAGAAAAGCGAGGAAAGCCAACTATGAAATGGAAGTTGACGCTTTTTATCGCGCTAGTTGTTGGTGCTATTGCCGGATCCTGGGTCAAGAACCTGCCGGGCTTTGTCATTATCGCTTATGAGAAAACAAGTTATGAAATGCGCCTCTGGGTTGCCATCGTATTTATTGTAGCTATTATTGCGCTTCTTTCGCTCATAGGCATATTTGTACGCTCTTTGCTTTCTGGTGCAGGCAAAGTAAGAGGCTGGCATGGAGGAAGAAAAGCACGCAAGGCCCGACGTAGAACACTACAAGGCATGCTCGCATTTACCGAAGGTCGTTGGAAAATGTCTGAAGATATTATGGTTGAAGCGGCAAAACATTCCGACACCAAGCTGATCAACTACCTGATTGCGGCTCAGTCTGCACAACATCAAAATGCCGAGGTAAGACGCGACGCTTATTTACGACTTGCGCATCAGGCAGAACCAGAGGCCAAAATTGCCGTAGGACTCACTCAGGCCCAGCTTCAGATAAAACATGGTCAGCTAGAACAAGCCCTCGCCAGCTTAAAAACGCTACGCACTGACAGTCCTAGTCATCCTTACGTTTTAAAGCTCCTATGCAGACTCTATGTTGAACTGCACGACTGGCAGAAAATAATCGATCTGTTGCCAGAACTAAAAAAACAGAAAGTATTTGCTGAGCAAGAATATTCTTTAATCGAATCGCAAAGTGTCTGTGGAGTACTTTCATCCTTTGCAAAAGAGGGAAATGTTGAGGGGCTGGAAGAAAGCTGGTCTCGTATGAGCAATAGCATTAGAAAATCAGCGAAACATATTAGCTGCTACTGTAAATATCTGATTCAATTCGGCCAAATGGAAGAAGCAGAAGCCCTGCTCAGACCTCTGATCAAAAAATCCGCTGACGCTGAAGTTTTGGCTCTCTATGCACAAGTTGAGTCGAATAATCCTGAAAAGCAATTTAGTTTTATTGAAAGCTGGCTGTCTTCTGCCAAAGAAATTCCACGAGAAGCTAACCTGACAGCGGGTAAGCTAGCTTTTCGCTGCCAACTTTGGGGAAAAGCCAGACACTATCTGGAGAAAGCACTACACCTGAAACCATCTGCGGAAGCTTATCTATTTATGGCACGGACTTTGGAACAGTTACATGAAGAAGGTCAAGCCCAAGCCTGTTATCAACAAGGGCTAAATTTTGCAGCTCCCGGTAATCAGTTAAAGACAACGATTAGCCTTCCTAAAGGTAGTGAGGATCTGGTTAGTCAGGATCTTTTACCAAAATTTCAGAAAACACAATAACTTGAAATTTATCAGATATCCTGTTGGAAATACTCCGTTGATATAAATAAAAAAGGAAAGCACTAGTTAACCAGGCTTTCCTTTTCTACTTTGCTAATTCAGAGCTTGGAAATGAGCTTTTTCACCGCAGAAAGATGGCGCCTGCTAATTTCCAGTTCCTTGTCACAGTCCGCAAGCGTTACAAAAGACTTGCCATCATTCGATTTATGAATGCCAGTAATATAACGAACAGCTACCAGGGCATTCCGGTGAACCCTGACAAAAGACTGATCAAATTCAGCCTGTAGTTCCTTTAAAGTATCTTCAATAATCGTTTCACCATCCAGATATTTCACCGTCACATATTTTTGTTCCGCCTGAAAAAATATGACATCTTCAATAGGAATTAACTTGATGTTGCCACTTATTTTGGCAGTAATATTAGCTCTTGCGTCAGGTTTAGATTTAATCGCATTAAGCTGAGCTCTGTTTAACTGACAAGCTCTCTCGACTGCTTCTGCAAGCTTTTCTTCCCTGACAGGCTTAAGTAGATAATCAACAGCGTGAACCTTAAAAGCGTCGAGAGCATACTCATCGTAGGCAGTAATAAAAATAATCGCTGGGGCTTTTTCCATCTGACTAATATGCTGCGCTGCTTCCAGTCCATCAATTCCCGGCATTCTTATGTCCATCAATACCAGGTCTGGTTTTTCCTGCTGACATAGTTCGATTGCCTGAAGTCCATTACTCGCCAGGTATACCTGCCCCGTTTGTGGTAGTTTTTCCACAAGCTGCTTAAGACGCTGTTGTGCCAATGGTTCATCATCAACAATGAGAAACTTCATTTTATCTTTCCTTATCCGAACATCTGGCTGAGTTAATCTTATATTCTAGGCCCTTCTGCCTATCAGGTTCCAACGAATCAATCACGATACAAAAAAACTGGTACTCTCTGCTAGTCTCGACGACAAGGGATCAGCATAGTGACTTGAAAGCAGCCGTTGCTCTGGTCGCAATGAAACTGGGCCTTACCGTTATAAATAACCTGTAGTCGCTCTCGAATATTATCAAGTGCCATTCCGTTGCCTTTTTTTCGCTGACTTTCGATGGTTTTTCCTTCAACTACAGGATTGGTAATTGTGATCACCAGATTATGTTTATCCACTGCACTTTGAACTACGACCACTCCCCCCTCTGGCAAACACTGAATACCGTGATAGACAGCGTTTTCAAGTAAAGGTTGAATCGTAAGAGGTGGAACAAGCACATCGAGTGAATCATGATCTATTTTTTCTTCAATCTTCAACCGCTGTCCCAGCCTTAACTGCTCAATAGCCAGATAACGCATTCCGTTTTTTAGCTCCTGAGAAAAAGGAATTAAATCTTCTTTTACATTTAGGCTGGCACGAAAAAGATCGCTTAAGTCTTCAATCGCAGCCTCGGCTTTTTCTGGATCAATTCTTGTCAATGAAGCAATTACATTCATGCTGTTAAACAGAAAATGAGGGCGAATTCTAGCTTGCAGTGCTTGCAGTCTTGCTGATGACTCAGCCAGTAATTGTTTTCGATATTGCGCCTGCAAATAAAAATAGCGTAAGAGCGCTGCACCAATGAGTCCTGAAATAAAAAGGTTTTGAATAATAAAGTAGCTTTGTTCTTTATTCGCCAAATCAATCGACTGTAACCAATAATACTTAATCACAATGATATTAAATAACAAAGTGATGATGACTATTACCAGCAATCCCATTAAGCCAGCAACCCAGTCTTCAAATCGCGCCAGGTAAGGCCGAATAAGACAAAGAGAAGCAGTTGAAAACAGACAGACAAGTTGTATTGAAATAGAATAGACGCCAAGTAACTGCCAGAGCGATCCTTGTGGAGTAAAGTTTAGCAAGGTAAAAACAACAGCCAGCAGTTCGGCAATAAGAATAACAAAAAATACGGACTGGACTTGACAGAAGTCTGGTAAAAAAAACTCTTTGCTTTCTTTTTTAGTATTGATCATTTTATTTTGAATGAAAGCTAGCTTATTTGCATGCCACCTCCAGCATTTAATTACTGGTTACCTTAGCATAAAGCCGTTGCAAGTCCAGTTGAAAACCAATATCTCAGATGAAGTTCGCATTGCCTTGCCTGGACGGTCTCAAAACTTATATTTGCTCGCAATAATTTGACCTGACTCTTGAAGATAGAGTACAAATTAATCTACAAGTCGCCAAAAGAGAGCCTGATCGATGAATATGAAGCCCGGACTCAAAATCGTTGCTGCATTAACTCTAACTACTTTGCTACTGACAATACCCTCCTTTGATTTAGTAGCCAAGTCTCCTTCTGAAGCATGGCAGGTTGAGCAAAAATATGATGATAGCTATCAAATAGATATCAATGTTACTGAAGGCACCTGGATGAATCTAACCATCAGTCCAGACGGAAAAACACTGGCTTTCGACTTACTGGGGGACATTTACACTCTTCCTATTGACGGCGGCGAAGCTAAACAGCTCACACATTCAATTGCCTGGGAGATGCAGCCACAATTTAGCCCAGACGGCCAATTCCTTGCTTATACATCCGACGCCGGAGGCGGAGATAATATCTGGTTAATGGGCACAGATGGCAGCAATCCGACTCAGCTAACGGACGAGTCGTTCCGGTTACTCAACAGCCCCGCATGGAGTCCTGATAGCCGGTACATTACTGCACGCAAACACTTTACCGGCCGCCGTTCATTAGGTGCAGGTGAGATATGGATATACCATAAAACAGGAGGTAAGGGCTTCCAGTTGAAAGCTCGCCCGAACGAACAGAAAGATCTTGGGGAACCATCTTTTTCTCCAGATGGAAAAAAAGTCTATTTTTCCCATGACTCAACACCCGGAGAATTTTTCGAGTATAACAAGAACTCAAATCAGGTAATTTACGAAATTTTTTCTATCGATCGGGAAACGGGAAAAACCCGCAAAGAAGTGTCCGGCGCTGGCGGCAGCGTAAGGCCAACACCGTCACCCGATGGCCGTTTTCTGGCTTTTGTTCGAAGAATAAGAAACCAGACAAGTCTATTTATCAAAGAACTGGAAACGGGAAAGACCTACCCAATCTACAAAAACCTTGATCGCGATATGCAAGAGACCTGGGCTATTCATGGCGTATACCCCACTATTGCCTGGACACCTGATAGCCACAATCTGGTATTTTGGTCGGGAGGAAAAATTCGCAAACTAAACCGTATTACCCAAGTTGCCAAGACTATCCCTTTTCACATTGAGACCCAAAAAACCTTAAGGAAAGCAGCTCGCTTGTCCGTTGACCCGGCCCCTGAAAAGTTTAAAACACACATACTTCGCTGGGTGAAGGTGAGACCGGACGGCAACCAGGTCGTATTCCAGGCTCTGGGAAAACTTTATATCAGAGATTTACCTGATGGCCGAGCCAGAAGATTGACTCGCTCCGATGATATGGAGTTCTATCCTGAATACTCCAAAGATGGTCGATATCTGACATTTACTACCTGGAATGACTTCAACCAGGGTTCGGTAAAAATAGTGTCATCCAGGGGGGGGCGTGCCACAACGTTAACCTCAGCCCCTGGAAAGTACATTGAGCCGAGCTTTTCCAATGATGGCAAATATCTGGTGTTCAAAAGAATAAATGGTAATCAACTACTATCACCTGACTACAATGTAAATCCTGGAATTTATTCCATCTCCATTAACAATAGGAAAACCAGCTTTATCAGCGAAGAAGGTTCCCACCCTTTCTTCAGCCTTGACGATAAGCGAATCTACTTAACTCAGTCCCAGGGAAATAACACTTTACTTTTCAGTCTTAACCTTGAAGGCAAAGACAAAATAGAGCATGCCAAAGCTGACTTTGTTAGCGAGTTTCTGCTTTCACCAGATGAAAACAACATCGCTTTTAAAAAGCGTTATCAGATTTTTGTAGCGCCCTATACAACATTAGGCAAGCCCGCTCTACTTAACGAGACTGATAGTTCGGTCAAAATCATCAAGGTCAGCAGCAATGGCGGAAACTACCTCTCCTGGAGTAATAAAGGTCAACAACTAAACTGGGCACTTGGTAGCCATTTACACTCACAAATCATCAATGACAGCTTTTGGGAGCAAGAGGCGATGAAAACTCCCGATTCGGACCAGCCTGCATCGACTGTCTCCATTGATCTGGGATTTGAAGTTGAAAGTGATCGGCCAAAGGGGAGTATTCTCCTTTCTGGCGCACAAATTATCACAATGAAGGGGGATCAGGTTTTAGCAAAAGGCGATATTCTTATATCTGATAATCTTATTGAAGCGGTTGGAGAGTCGGGTAGTCTTAAGGTTGCCGACAATACAGTAAGACTGAACCTCAAAGGCAAAACCATTATTCCCGGATTGATCGACGTTCATTGGCACGGCTCTCAATCAAGCGCTCAAATTACCCCCCAACAAAACTGGCAAAACCTCGCTTCGTTAACTTTTGGGGTTACAACAATACATGATCCCTCCAACAATACTGCATCCATTTTTTCTGCCGCGGAAATGGAAAAGGCAGGAAAAATTCTGGCACCCAGGATCTTCTCCACGGGGACCATTCTGTATGGTGCAACGAGTGAAAGTACCGCACAAATTAATTCTCTTGACGAGGCAGAGCATCATCTTAAACGCCTTAAATCACAAGGTGCTTTCTCGGTAAAAAGTTACAATCAGCCAAGGCGCGAGCAACGACAACAAATCCTGCAGGCCGCTCGCAAAAACCAGATGCTCGTTATGCCGGAAGGCGGCTCAACCTTTCAGCATAATCTCACCATGATTGTTGACGGTCATACAGGTATTGAGCATGCCATACCAACTGCCGCAATTTACCAGGACATTTTTCAGCTTTGGTCGCAAAGTGAAACAGCCTATACGCCCACGCTCGTCGTTGCCTACGGCGGCATCTGGGGCGAAAACTACTGGTATCAAAAAAATGAAGTATGGAAGCACCCTCTACTTTCTCGTTTTGTCCCCAAAGATATCCTCTATCAACGCGCAATCCGCCGTCCGATGGCGCCTGAAGAAGACTACAACCATTTCAATACCGCCAGAGTCGCTACTCAGTTGCTAAGAAAAGGCGTTAGAGTCCAGCTTGGCGCACATGGCCAGAGAGAAGGGCTTGGCGCTCACTGGGAAATGTGGATGTTCGCTCAGGGAGGAATGAGCCCAATGGAAGTTATTCGAGCTGCAACCATAAACGGCGCGATTTACTTAGGCATGGATAAACAGCTCGGCTCATTGGAGCCAGGGAAGCTGGCGGATATGGTTATTCTTGACAGTAACCCACTTGAAAATATCTTCGAGAGCGACCAGGTCGATATGGTGATGAAAAATGGTCGCTTGTATGATAGTCAAACTCTGAATGAAATTGGGCTACACCCAAAGAAACGAATAAAACTGTTTTTTGAGCAAGATTAATACTGGATTCGTAAATCTTGAGTTGAGAAAAATTTATTTACAAGCCAGTAGGGTCAATATTACCGATCACACTGGCTTTCATCTAAGAAACAAGATAGTCTGACCACATTCAATAAATTTTAAATAACTCCATGCGTTACTTTATCCTAGTTACTCTGCTATTCACGGTTAGCTGTGTTCAGCGCCAGCCTAAATCCTTCAGTCTACGTGAACTCTGTCCTGCATTTAAGGAAGCGAGTTGGCGTTCTGTTAAAAACCCTGAAGCTCCGACTCAGGCGCTGATTAACAAGCAGAAATTTGCGGTAACTCCGATACATCGAACTTTCTGGTTTAAAGGTGAAGATAGCAAAATTGGATTATGCATTCTACCGGATCAAACCACAGCTCCGGGCTGCGCAACAGCATATGCGACCTACCAGAAAAAACAGGAAGACTGGCTGTTGCTCGAACAAAAAGTAACCATATGTCCATCCTGACAATGAACACTATTTGCCATTAAAGGGGTATTGGTAGATTCAAATTGGTTATTTCAAATCGACTATTTCAAACCTGTGAATGAGGAATATCTCATGATTAACTCAAGAACCATCCTAAAAACCGCATTTGTATCATTGGTGCTCATAGGTGTTTCCGCCTGTACTCCGGAAGTTGGCAGTCCTAAATGGTGTAAAGCGATGAAAGAAAAGCCCAAAGGTGACTGGACGGTCAATGAAAGCAAAGATTATTTGAAGCATTGCTTGATTAAGGACGACGACAACTAATTCTCTAAATTGCACGAGACTTGGTGATGGAAAGCTTTTACTGGTTTGATTTTGAAACTTTTGGCGCGAATCCCGCCAAAGATAGACCCTCGCAATTTGCCGGAATTCGGACGGATCTTGACTTTAATATTATCGATGATCCACTCAATATTTTTTGTCGGCCGGCAGACGACTTCATTCCACACCCGGAAGCCTGTCTTGTTACTGGAATAACACCTCAGGAAGCTCTGGAAAAAGGAGTCAGTGAAAAAGATTTTTTTCATCGAATACATCTGGAACTGTCCACCGCCAGAACCTGTGCTGTTGGCTACAACAATATCCGGTTTGACGATGAAGTGATCCGCTTCGGACTGTATCGAAATTTCTACGATGCTTACGCACGAGAATGGCAGGATGGAAATTCTCGTTGGGACATACTTGATATGTTAAGGATGACTCACGCGCTTAGACCTGAAGGACTTAACTGGCCAACAAACGAGCAAGGTAACGCCAGCTTCCGTCTTGAGCACCTATCTGCAGCAAACGGAATAGAGCATGAAAATGCCCATGATGCCCTGGCTGATGTCTATGCGACTATCAACATGGCAAAACTGGTAAAAAAACATCAGTCCAGATTATTTGACTATTTGTTTCAACTAAGAGACAAACGAAAAGTCATGGCGGAAATTGATCTCATTAATCTCAAGCCTTTTGTTCACTGTTCGGGCATGCTAGGCCCGACGCATGAATATTGCGGTATCATGCTGCCATTAGTTCCTCATCCCACTAACAAGAACAGCGTTATTTGTGTCGACCTGAGTCAGCTCTTCGATGACCTGGCAAGCCTTGATGCAGAAAGTTTCGAAAGAAGGATGTTTACTCGTACCTCAGAACTGGCAGAAGGCGAATCACGGCTACCGATTAAAGAGATTCATTACAATAAGTGTCCCGCGGTAGCGCCAATTGGTGTTTTTAATCAAGCGGTACAGGAAAGGCTGAATATTGATCTGGACGAATGTTTGCAAAAGGCAGAAATGGTCAAAGCTGACCTTGCCAAAATAAAGGGAAATCTACTGTCTACCTATCAAAACAGTCAATTCGAGCCGATCACCAACCCCGACTTTGCACTTTATTCCGGTGGCTTTTTTAAGCCCGCCGACAGACAAAAAATGGAGCAGATAAGGAAACAAGACTGGGAAGAGCTAGCAAACTTTCACTGTCAATTTGAAGACCCGCGTCTGGATGAGATGCTTTTCCGCTACCGTGCTCGAAATGCACCTGAAACACTCAGTGAAGAAGAAAAATATCGTTGGCAAAGCCATCGAAAAGATAATTTTTACGATAAAAACTCAGGATCGACTTTACTCTTTGATGAATTTATGGCAAAAATTAAGTCCTTGCAACAGGACTCCGCTAACAATAAGAATATTTTGCGGGATGTAAAAGCGTACGTAGAACAACTAATAACAACGCTTTAATTATAAAAACGCGCACAAAAATGTGCACAGGGCCAATAAAACAGAAGAGCAATCTCAAATAAGGAAACGCATCTCTTAAACTTAAGGGTAAACGACTCATCTTGTAGTCTATTTGCACAAAACTTTTTATCTGAGTTCGATATATTTTGCAGACTTCCTTTTTATTCTTTTTATTGAGCCGAAGCCAACGGGACAATAACAATAAGGGGAAACTATGCGATATTATCCTTACGCATCGTTAGAAGCGACCAAATTTAAATCCTTGCTCAAGCTTGCTCAACGTTTGGGCGCAGCTTCAATTTACGGGTTCTACTTAACCTTAACAATTGCGACCATAATCTTTTTCGGTATGAACTCCACTCCTGAAAATGCCCATTTAACCAATGGTATTTTGCTTCAGGGTATTATCATTTGTGGTAGTGGACTGGCGGTTAGTGCGGTGCTAGCATTGCTGGTAACACAACTTGAAAATAGACCACAAACCTGTGAGCAAAGCAGCTAGTCAATTTCATCTAACAGAAGCCACAACGAAAACAATCGTCGCACTTGAAGAAAGTCTTTTTTCTTCCAAAGTGCGGCTTTCTGCACAATTAATTAATAGTTTATTGGCAGATGAATTTAAAGAAATTACTTCAACTGGCAGAATTTATTTCAAAGATGAAGCACTAAGCCGCTTACCTACAGAAACTCCCCCTGAAATTCAAGCTGACAACTTTGTTGCAACTCGACTCGATAAAAATACTTATCTGCTTAACTACCGCTCTATCTTAAAGCGCAATGAAGGCTCGCAAATTTATTCACTCCGCTCGTCTATCTGGCAGGAAAAGGACGGTCAGTGGCAAATGACATTTCATCAGGGGACACCCTGCCCTGCTTTTGATATTCAAGGGTAACAAGGCTAATGAAAGATAAAGTGAAAATCGGCGTTAGTAGTTGCTTGCTAGGTAACAAGGTCAGGTACGATGGTGAACATCAATTACAGCCCAATATTATTAAGCTCCAAAATGAATTTGAACTCGTTCCGTTTTGTCCTGAAATGGAAATTGGACTCGGTGTTCCAAGACCCAAGATTCAACTAGTTCAGCGAGATCAGCAAGTGGTGTGTCTTGACCAGGAAAGTTATCAGATCGACTATACACCTAAATTAATCAAATGTTGTGACGCTCAAAAGCAGTGGCTGGATCAAATATCTGGTTATATTTTCAAAACAAAATCTCCCAGCTGTGGATTGACTAAAGTCAAAACAGACATTGCAGGATCTCTACAGCCTCTTGGTCAGGGTATTTTCGCCAAGCGATTAAGACAGCTTTATCCCGATTTACCGGTTATTGAGGAAGATGAATTTCTTATTGCCGACAAAGCTCAGGCGTTTCTAGCTAAAGTAACTGCATTTCGAAAGTTTTAGGTCAGCTGTTTTTAATTTAATCTGAGAATGAGTAAGTCCCGTTTTTTAATAATGACACTGTGAAGAAGTAATGGGATTAGTACGCGGCTTAAATTGCCAAAGAGATCACGGGCAAGCTAGATTAGACGGCGAAAAGTAGATAGCATTATTATACTTACCTTAGTACCTTGTTATTCCTTGTTGTTATTTTGTTTAACACCGCGTTAAGCGGTGAGTAAAAGCTGACTATTCCTTGTCACGAAGCCGAGCCAATGATTACGAATGCGCCTTTGACGTTTTGCTAATTGTGTTTCATAGATGGTTCAGTTTGGTTAGATACAGGCAGTATTTTTACCTTATCACCAACAGTATCTTATCAGACACCCCGACTTAATCCATATCCTACATTAATTATTGGCCATTTCCTACAAGCGCTATTTACTGTGGCTGATTGTTCTCATTATATTTTTAAGTAGACTAGCATCAGGAAATCACTTCTCATGGATGAGAAAAAATATGCCTATCCCTAGAAAGTATCTGGTCGACAAAGATTCAGCTGGATTTTATCACTGTATCTCCCGCTGTGTTCGGCG
>NZ_JADPQF010000020.1 GCF_015687155.1 Aliikangiella sp. G2MR2-5
GCCTGTTGCGCATTCCAGTCATAAATTTCATTAATGTTATTCACCGGGTCATATTTAAGTTCACGGTGTCTGACATTAATCAGTTCACTATTGGTCAGTCGATAGTCCGTATCAAACTGACGATTCAGACTTAAACCATTACCATAAGTTAAACCACTTAACGGACCAAATGGTAATGACTCGACATTGGTAGCCAGCTCTTTCAACTGACCATTAACCGTAGCAGTGACTCGACTGACTTTGCCATGCGTATCATATTCATAATCAACACGCATTCCCGAAGGATAGGTTTGCCCGCTTAATCGAGCATAACTATCAAAGTGATATTGAGTAACATAGGTTTGATTATTGATAACTCGCGTTTCTTTGCTTACTTGTCCAAAAGCATTGTATTCAAACGTGGTGCTGCCGGTGTTATCGGTAATCGATGTTAAACGCCCGACAACATAATTACCGTTAGCGACTTCATCATATCCATAAGTGACATTGAGCGAAGAATCCGGATAAGTAATTTGAGTTAAACGATTCAGTGCATCATAGTGATAATTGAGCGTAATGTTTTTTGCATCGGTTTTGCTTTTTAAATTACCCGCTTCATCATAGGTATAGGTCGTCACGCCAGTATCCGGACTGGTGAGCTGAGTGACTTCACCAAAGGCATTGTAGTCATAACTGGTGGTGCGATTTTCAGCATCAGTGACGCTCGCCACCTGTCCTTGGTCAGTATAGGTAAACTGAGTTTCACCCTGTGCCGGGTCAACACTTTTAGTCACACGTTTTAACGCATCCAGTGTGCTCGACGTTGTTTGTGACAACGCATTGTTACTGCTTACCGGACTTCCATCAGCATCATAAGCGGTTTCATTCACCTGACCATTATTGCCCAGTGTTTTAGTTAACTGCCCCAGCGCATTATAAACACTGGTTTGTTTAAACTTGAGCGCGCCCTGAGTATCCTTAATGACCTGCTCGGTGACATTACCCTCCAGGTCCAGCGTGTATTCAATACGATTGCCTTCACTGTCTTCAATCGCGGTGAGTCTTTCACCGTCATCGTAAAAGTAAGTCATGCTCACTCCGGTTGGCATTATCACTTTCTTAACCGAACCGGTTGGGTAATACTCGTATTGCGTTGTCAGATTATTGCTCGTTGAAGTTTTTAACCAGCCACGGGTTGTGTAGGTTAATGTTGTTTCAATTGCGTTGGCATCCAGAATGCGTCCGACCCGGCCACTGGCATCGTAGTTATCCAGAGTTACCACATGATTCAGTGCATTGGTGATGGTGTGGACATTACCGGCTGCATCGTAGGTGTAGGTGGTGACATCATTAACATCCGTGCGCGGGCCATCAACCGTTTCTACCTGTCCATTTGAATTGTAGGTGTAACTGGTTGTACGCGACTGACTGCTATTTAAATC
>NZ_JADPQF010000021.1 GCF_015687155.1 Aliikangiella sp. G2MR2-5
ATTAATCACCGAGTGCTGTTCAATCATAACTCCTTTAGGTTGGCCGGTGGTGCCCGAGGTATAAATGACATAAGCCAGGTCATCTGCGGTCGAGACAGGCTCAGGGTTACGAGTATCAGTGACGCTTTCCGATAACTCACTATCGACAGCTAATATCGACACTCCATCGTCAAACCATGTGTTCAAACCGACAGGATAATCTCCATGACTTAACAACAGTTTCATGCGGGTATCATTAACGATAAAGCTCAGGCGCTCACGAGGATAAGCGGGTGACAGTGGTACATAGGCAGCGCCCGATTTTAATACCGCCAACATCGATATAATCATGTCCAGACTTTTATCGAAATACAGTCCAATGAAGGTGTCAGGTTGTAATTCGTGACCATTTCTTTGCTGATAGTCATGACGTATTCGACGCGCCAAAACATTCACCCGCCAATTCAGCTCTCTATAAGTAAGAAACTTTCCATCACACATCACCGCGATATGCTGCGGTGTCTTTTCCACCTGTTGCTCAAACTTCTGTTGAATGCTTACCCGCTCACCAAAATCAACATCAGTTTGATTCCAGTCGAATATCAGTCGCTGATATTCCTGAGGAGGCAACCATTGAAAAGTTGAAAGTGGTTGCTCTGGTTTCGACACCATTTGACTTAATACATGCTCAAAACGAACAATTAGTCGCTGCATATTGGCTGCAGAAAAAAGACTCTTTGCATACACCAGATGTCCCTTCAGTTGTTCCTGTTTGTCACTAATAAACAGACTGACATCAAAGTGTGCGGGGGAATAATCATCCGAACCCAGCAATAAATCGTCACTGGCAAAAGGCAACTGCTCCATCACATTTTCCGATAAGGAAAAATCCTGTACTGAAAAAAGAACTTGAAACAAAGGGTGACTCGATGGGTCTCGTTCCAACTGCAGACTGTTAACGATTTGCTCAAAAGGCAAGCTCTGATGCTGCTTTGCTTCAGTAACGGTTGTATGCAAACGTTCAATCATGTAACGAACGTTTTGCTCAACCTCAAGCTGCATTCTTAGTGGCAAGAGATTAACAAAGTATCCGATTAAGGACTGGACTTGTGGATGTTCTCGATTATCGACTGGCGTACCAATGGTAATATCAGTTTGACTGCAAGTTCCAAAGAGCGTTAAAAACCAGCCCGATAACAACACCGTGTAAAGCGTTGTATCACATTCTTTGGCTAACATCCTGAGTTGAAGTG
>NZ_JADPQF010000022.1 GCF_015687155.1 Aliikangiella sp. G2MR2-5
ACGGATATTTTTCTGAAAGAACTTGCGGCATTTTATCAAGCACAATTAAGTGGTGACGACGTAGAACTGGCCGAGTTAGAGTTAACTTACGGAGACTACGCAAAGTGGCAACGGGAATATTTACAAGGCGAAACGCTTAAGCAATTGCAGGAGTATTGGCAACAAGCTCTGTCTGGTTATGAAACGTTACAACTACCATTGGATAAAGCGCGACCCTCAACGATAGATTATCGAGGAAATGATGTTGACTTTATTCTGGATGAACAGCTTAGTGAACAATTAAGAAAACTCGCTCAGCAACAGGAGACAACTTTATACAGCGTACTGCTTAGTGCTTTTTACGTCACTCTTACTGCGTGGACCGGTCAACAGGATGTGGTGGTTGGAACACCTTCCGATGGTCGACATTTAAGTCAGGTGCAGTCTTTAATCGGTTTTTTCATTAACTCATTAGTACTGAGGGCAGAGACAGAGCCGAGTTTATCCGTATCATCTTTAATCAGTCAGGTACATGAAACTGTATTGTCAGCAAAGAGTCATCAGGACTTACCGTTTGAACAACTGGTTGAGTTGTTAGGCGTTGAGCGAGATTCTTCGCGCCATCCGCTGTTTCAGGTGATGTTTGGTGTGCAGAATTTTGGTGAGTCGTTTACAGAATACGAAGGATTACCATTTGAGCCATTGAACCTGACCGATGAACAACGACTGTACCGCTCAGCCAAAACCGACTTGAGTTTGTTTATATCTGACGGGGATAGCTCCTTAACCGGAAGTTTTACTTATGCAGTGAGCTTGTTTGAAAAGGTAACTATTACTCGATTAAAAGCGATCTACTGTCGGGTGTTAAAAGCATTTGTTGCGGATAGTTCGCAGGCATTGCATGAAATTGAGGTGTTGTCGCAGCAGGAGCGTGAAACCTTATTGTATAGGTGGAATGATAC
>NZ_JADPQF010000023.1 GCF_015687155.1 Aliikangiella sp. G2MR2-5
GCGAGTAGGTATTCACGATAGTTTTTTCAGACTGGGCGGTAACTCCATGGTTGCCATGCGAATGATGGCGGCATGTCAGGAGCAGTTTAACAAAGTCTTTTCTCTTCAGTCATTATATCAGTGCAAAAGCGTTTCCCGACTCGCAGAAAAACTGGAAGAAATGCAGACTCCAATTGCAGCAAAAAAATGCTCGCAAGGTTTGTTATCTTTTGCACAGCAAAGTTTATTCTATGTGGAACAGTTTCAACGAGGAAAAGGACAATACCATATTCCATTTTTGGTAATGCTCAAACCTGATGTTAATTATGAGCAGTTGGAAACGGCTTTTCAGTTAGTAATAAAAAAGCACAACATACTTAACACAGTATACCAGCAAACTGAAACGGGGAATGCTATCCAAAGTTTGTTGCCACTAAGTAATAATAAGATTATTAACTTCCATCGGTTAAATAGTTGTGAATCTCTGCATGAAAATATAACAAGCTTTATTCGTCGACCTTTTAATCTGGAGACTGAACCTTCAATAAAGATTAATGTGTTTGATACAGGTGTCGATCAGTATTTACTTATTGTTTGGCATCATATCTCTTTTGACGGCTGGTCTATTGATGTATTCATGCGTGAGCTTGCTGCCTATTATAATTCGACAGCTTATGGTAATGAAACAAGAGTTTCCGACGCAGCAATTTGTTATCAGGATTATGCTTTTTGGCAACACGAACAACTGTCCGGTAATGTTTTAGAAAGGTTGAAATCTTTTTGGCAAACCGAGTTACAGGGAGCCGAACCTTTAGCATTGCCAACAGATTATGAACGCCCGGCCTTGTTTGATTACGAGGGTGCTGTGCAGCGTTTTAGTTTAGCTCCGGAGCTAT
>NZ_JADPQF010000024.1 GCF_015687155.1 Aliikangiella sp. G2MR2-5
ACGAGTAGGTATTCACGATAGTTTTTTCAGACTGGGCGGTAACTCCATGGTTGCCATGCGAATGATGGCGGCATGTAGAAAACGCCTGTCTAAAAATTTATCCATGGAATTGTTATTTCAGCAAAAAACCATAGCAAAAATAGTAAAAAAATTGGAGTCGCAAAAAGATACTGACAATTTACTTATACAGTCTTCTTCAGCGCGCGTACAGACTCAGGGAAAACGGATTAGTATTTAATTATGTTAAAGTTGTTAAGAAAAATACATGGCAATAAGTTCTCTATTTGGCTCGAAGATGGAAATTTACAGCTGGATTATGATGGTTCGGAAGAACATGGCACTTTAATCGAACAAATTCGTAATAATAAAGACATGTTAGTATCGCTGTTAGAGCGCTATCAGGTGAATAGTCCTTCGGCTTTTAACCGGATGCCGTTCTTGAAAGACTATCCCTTGTCTTTTGCACAACAACGATTGTTGTTTATTGAACAGCTAGAGCAAGGTACCGACGCTTATCATATTCCCCACTGCGTAAAGCTTTCCGATAATGTCTCCCTTGAGGCGCTGGTTGAGAGTGCCAACAAAGTTGTCAACCGGCATTCCGTTTTGAAAACAATCTATCTCAAAGATGTTGAAGGAAACCTTTTTCAAAGAGTGCTCGAAGGACCGATAACACTCGATAGCTATCAAGTAAGCTCCGAACAGGAATTAATGTTAAAAATTCAAAGTGCTATCGGTCAGCCTTTCGATTTAAGTTCAGAGCCAAGCATGCGATTGAAACACTTTCAATTATCAGGAACAGATTACCTGTTAATTGTCTGGCATCACATTGCTTTCGATGGCTGGTCG
>NZ_JADPQF010000025.1 GCF_015687155.1 Aliikangiella sp. G2MR2-5
GATGGATACCGAACAATTAAAAGAAAATCTGGAAGCATTTTTTGAAGGTAAGTTGTCTTTGCAAGGCAAAATAGATTTTGAGCTTATCAAAGTTAACGAACAAAATAGTTATTTCGTTGGGAGTGCAGTATTTGATGACCCTAAGGATCCAGTGAGCCTTGTTTTTTCAGTTCCTTTAAGTCATCGACACTTTTATTTCACGATTTCAGAAGCTAATGCTGATGTATTCAAAAGTGAGCTTGCGTTGCTTCAATATTACAGTGAGTGTGTGTCAAATCTCTGTAGAGATCATTCAATACCTTCGGATAGCTTAGCGCTGAACGAAAGAGGCTACGCTGGCTATGTTTTGGTCAGCCCAGCTACTTTTCACAATACACTAGATGAAAATATTTTTATCGGTGATACGTCGATTGCCGGTATAGGTGTCGTACCAGCGACTCAGTCGGATTTAGATTTAAAAAGAGAAAAAGGTACTGACGCACTGTATGAATGCTGGGACTCCAATGGAAAAGATTGTGTTACTTTTTAAATTTGGCGCACATAACCATGCATTGGATTCGACGCGAAAATCGCGCGTCTCAATTATGCGTTAA
>NZ_JADPQF010000026.1 GCF_015687155.1 Aliikangiella sp. G2MR2-5
AGTCACAACAAGAGAAGAAACCTGATTGTTGGCATCATAAAAATATTCGGTTTTTAAATTGCCTTTGCTCACACTGCTGACACGACGCTTGGTCGTATCCCAGACCGTATCAATGGTTTGTTGCTCCGGTGTACCATAGGCTTCGATTCTTTGCGTTTCAAAACCGTCGGCATCGTGGGTGAACTTTGTGACAACGCCTGTTGGGCTGGTGGACTGGCTGACATAGCCATTTGCATCATACTTGTAAGTCCAGCTGCCGACTTCACAATCGGTACAAGCTAACTGCTCGTACTGGGTCACCAGCTTACGTTTGGACTTGCCAATGAATCGTTCTTCATAGTGATAAATCACATCATTGGTTAAGGTGTCGGAAATATGGTGAGTCACTCGCGTTTGATTATCCACTGAATAATCCAGGTCGACTTTTTCCAGACTCTGTCCATGCTCACTGCTAATGGCACGACCATTGGCATCGTAATTCCAGGTCGCCAGACGAACACCCTTTTCGTTAATCTTGCCGGTCAGGTGACTCGGAAAACTGGCATTCTCATAAAGATATTGC
>NZ_JADPQF010000027.1 GCF_015687155.1 Aliikangiella sp. G2MR2-5
GGTCACAACAAGAGAAGAAACCTGATTGTTGGCATCATAAAAATATTCAGTTTTTAAATTGCCTTTGCTCACACTGCTGACACGACGCTTGGTCGTATCCCAGACTGTATCAATGGTTTGTTGCTCCGGTGTACCATAGGCTTCGATTCTTTGCGTTTCAAAACCGTCGGCATCGTGGGTGAACTTGGTAATCACGCCTGTTGGGCTGGTGGACTGGCTGACATAGCCATTTGCATCATACTTGTAAGTCCAGCTGCCGACTTCACAATCGGTACAAGCTAACTGCTCGTATTGGGTCACCAGTTTGCGTTTGGATTTGCCAATGAATCGTTCTTCATAGTGATAAATCACATCATTGGTTAAGGTGTCGGAAATATGGTGAGTCACTCGCGTTTGATTATCCACAGAATAATCCAGGTCGACTTTTTCCAGACTCTGTCCATGCTCACTGCTAATGGCACGACCATTGGTATCATAATTCCAGGTCGCCAGACGAACACCCTTTTCGTTAATCTTGCCGGTCAGGTGACTCGGAAAGCCGGCATTCTCATAAAGATATTGT
>NZ_JADPQF010000028.1 GCF_015687155.1 Aliikangiella sp. G2MR2-5
TTGGTTGAACATAACCGTATTGTCCTCGCATTAGATAATAGTGAGCGTTTCTTACTATTGTCGAACTATGTATTTGATGCATCCGTAGAAGTAATCATGATGGCGATATTAACGGGCGGGACTTTAATTGTTGCCTCTGAACAAGAATCTTTATCATCAATCCAGATTAATCATTTAGTCGAGAGTCAGGCGATTACTCATATTGATGCTCCATCCAGTTTGTTAAAAGTACTGGATATAGAAAGTCACGACAGTGTTAAAAGGGTTGTCTCTGGAGGCGAAAGAACTGAACACCAGTTATATGAGCGCTACGGATCAAAATTAGTCAATGCCTATGGCCCTACCGAGACAACGATTACCAGCCATCAATATCAGTGTCTATCCAGACTATCAAATAGCAATATCCCTATCGGAAAGGTTGTTGCCAATGCTCGCTCTTATGTACTTAATGAATCAATGCAGCCAGTTCCTACAGGAAGTATTGGAGAACTTTATATCGGTGGTGCAGGTGTTGCCAGGGGCTATTGGAATCGACCAGAGTTAACCACAAGTAA
>NZ_JADPQF010000029.1 GCF_015687155.1 Aliikangiella sp. G2MR2-5
CTACTTGTGGTTAACTCTGGTCGATTCCAATAGCCCCTGGCAACACCTGCACCACCGATATAAAGTTCTCCAATACTTCCTGTAGGAACTGGTTGCATCTTCTCGTTCAACACGTATAACTTGACGTTAGGAAAAGCAGAACCGATATGTAGCTGCTCAGAGTTTGATACCCGAGTTACGGTTGAGCCAACGGTCGCTTCTGTTGGTCCGTACTCATTAAAAAATCGCTCACTGATAGAGTAAACATGCTCTGTACAAGGCGCGGTTAATCGTTCACCCCCAACAAGCAATGTATCCAGTTTGTAGTTATTTAATTCTATTAAAACAGCCAGGCTCGGCGTGGTCTTAACGAAATTAATTTTGTTTGTTTCCAGATGATGTTGATACTGAACTAAATCAGTTAACTCACCCGAATAAACAACCACAGTTCCACCGGCAAGAAGCGGACAGATGTTATTGGCAACAGTCAGGTCGAAACAGTAATTGGTGGAACAGTCCACTCGCTGAAATATCTCGCCCATGCGGTGTCGCAATCCCTGCATATG
>NZ_JADPQF010000003.1 GCF_015687155.1 Aliikangiella sp. G2MR2-5
GCAGGTTGCAGGATATTTTAACTTAAACCACCCAGGTAGTGTCTCGACGCCAATAACAGGAGTGCGAAAAGAGATTGAATCAGGTCAGTGGAAAAAGGAGATTGTTATGTTGGAAAAGGAATTGTTTATTGTAAAATGTGCCTGACCCCTTATTCTAAAATGTGCCTGACCCCTTATTTTCACAGACAGCCACAATTAAGATATTTCTCACAAAGTTTTAAGCGGTAAGCTTAAGCGAGTGTGTTTAGGTCTGAGCTTTGTCTGGAAAAGATATGGATTGTTTGTAAATGAAGTAACAGAACTATAAAAAATATCAGTACACCCATTCAGACCAAAGTATTAAATACGCATCCTGATGTTTGTTCGACCAGAAAATATAGAAGGTGTTGCATCTTACCTTTTACTATTTCGATTTAGAGGTTGTCTGATTTATCTCAGTCTGAAGTATCCTTTATATCAAAGCATTATCTAATTATCTCCTGAATGATTGGGAATATTATGAGCACTTTTTAAGTTAGTTACCCATAAAAAAATTAGGGGTAATCTCGTCAAGTTTTGTAAGGTCGTTAACAGAAATTAACGACTAAAAAAGTTATTCTGTGAGACCATTAACTCGATGCCTGATCAAACAAAAGGAATATATAAGATGAAAAAGCTAGTTTTATCTTTTACTGCTATTTTTGTCGTTATGTTTTTTAATCTCGGTTGTGGAGGTGGAAAGAGTGATTCTGATAATGGTGAACAACAGAAACTGACGATAGACTCAGTAACCGCTTCGCAAACAGAGATTGACGCTGGTGAAAGTCTCGAACTTGCGGTAATTGCTAACGGTGGTAATCATGACGGATTAACTTTTAGTTGGACCAGCCATGATTGTGATGGGAAATTTAGTCAGTCGACACATAGTGTTACGACTTTCGCAGTCTCTTCATCTGCGGTAACCCACTCTTGTACGATCCATATAACCGTGTCGAATACCAATCGAACGGTGAATGAAAATGTTGTCTTAAATGTAGTCGCACTTTCTTCTAATCAAGCACCAGAGATTATCAGTGACTATCAGTCAGCTACAACTGCTGATTCAGGAATTGAGATAGTATTTAAAGTGACGGTAAGTGATGAAAGTGCAAGCACCCTCAGTTTTGAGTGGCAAACCAATGCAGGAAGTTTGAGTTCTTCAACAGAAACTGTCCAACAAGGAGAGAGCACTAGTGAGATATCCTTTACTCCGCCGAGTTGCAACTTTGAATCAATTACGGTAAGTGTCAGGGTTAGAGATGAATCTGACGCAACCGTTGAACATCAATTTACTCCAGTGAATATTCCAGTTTGCGCAACAACTGAAATTAATCCGGTCATAACAATCACAAGAGTAAGTGGGGAAACTCCTTTCCATGTATTTGTATCTGCGAGCGAATCTACCGCCAATAACGTAGACTATCCTTTTGATGAAATTGAATATCAATGGGATTTTGGCGCCTCAGAAAAAGCGCTTAGTTTTACTCATCCGGTGACAAATGAAAGTGTGAATGCAAACCGTTCACAAACAGGTCCAGAAGCGGCTTTTGTTTACTATAGTCCGGGTACTTATACCATCACCTTAACTGCTGCTTTAGGTGAAGAAATTGCACAAACAAGTATAGAAGTGATTGTTGATGAATGGACTGGCGCTACTCGTTATTTTGACCCTGTTAATGGAGATGATAACAATGACGGTTTGAGCGACTCCGCGCCGATGCAAAGTTGGCAGGCATTAGTTAACTGGCTCTCAGGCGGTAATCATCGACAAGCACTTATTAAGAAAGGCACTATCGTCAATGTTGACTCTGAACTTTATTTGACAACGTCAAGAATTCGACTAGGCAGTTACGGAGAGGGGCAAATCCCGCAACTGCTAGCTACAGGCAATATTAATTATTTTGTTAGATTGTCTCCTGCAAATGAGTTATCAGACGTTGTTATCTCTGATCTCCAATTGAATGGTAACAATGGCAATGCGACGAATCTCATCTATGCGACATTATTAAATGAAGCGGAGACATTGAGAAATGTTGCAATCTTAAATCTTCATCTGGTAAATGATGATCCCCATGAGCTTGATAATAGCGGTGGCGAAATAATTAAGGCTAAAAATCACATCGCAATGCAAAATGTTCCTGGCACGATTAGCGATGTATTGGTTTGGAATACGACTTTCGAAAGAAATCATGGTTTCAAAAATGGTATCTATGCTGAAATTAAAGATCATCTTGCTATTGTGGGGTGTCGTTTTTCTGGCGGCGATGGTAACAGTATTAAAGATCATCCGATTTATCCGGCGGGTGTCTATCATGCGCTTTATCGATGGAATGACTTCCAATCAACCTACTCCAATAATTTTTCTATCAACAGTGCGGCAAAAGACGGTTTAACGGTTCGGTATACCTTGTTTGATGGTAATGACTTTAGCGGAGGACAAAACGGAATTGATTTGACTAAGCACACCGACAGAACAACCGGTTGGTTCAGCGATGTTATTGTACAAAACAATGCTTTTCACAATCTTGGTTCGCCGGCACAGGGTTACGGGATTATTGGAGGTTCGCTGGAACGAATAGCTATTCGCGATAACGTTTTTTATGGTAACCCGCAATCGGATATTTACATTAGGAAAGATGGCGATAGAGAAGTATCTTTGGCGTTATATCGAAATAAATTCTGGAAAGGAAGCGAACCTGTGGACACTCTACCGATGCTTGATTTTGGGAATATCAGAGCATTTACCAGTTTTGAGAATATTTTTGTCAATGAAGGCGTTACGGGTGGCTCAACAAATATTTTATCTTTTATTATTCCTGAAAATTCTGATTGGGTAATCGATCATAATCAATATTGGTCTCCGGAAATACCTACACCTTTCAATCTACCAGGACAGGCTAGTTATAGTTTTGAACAGTGGCAGCAGAGCTTAGGATTTGACTCAAATGGTAAAAACGAAAATCCTCTGTTTGTCGATCCGGCCAATGGTGAATTTTAACTTTGCTTGCATTTACCAGAATTAAAGTTTTTCAAGCAATCTAATGATCGCTGCGGATAATAAGTGCTAGCTAAATAACTCCTAAAGAGGGGCTATTAGTTAAGAAGGAGAAGAGGAGAAGAGGAGAAGTCAGAAGCAATATAGAGGAGGCGCTGTATGATAATTAACCATGCCAAGACTCACTCGAATAGAATATAAAGGTGCCTTTCATCACCTCATGAATCGTGGCCGCCATCGTCGTGTCATCTTTCATGATGAGCATTATTATGAAGCCTTTCTAGAAACACTAGAATAGGCCCATTTACGCTTTGGTGCGGTTGTTCATGCTTATTGTTTAATGAATAATTACTATCACCATTTAATAGAAACTCCCAAAGCTAATCTTAGCCAGATAATGAAACATATTAATGGCTTGTACTCACAGCGATATAATCGACTAAAAAAGGTTGATGGCCCATTATTCCGAGGTCGATTCAAGTCAGTTTTGGTTGATGCCGATGCCTACCTGCTTCAACTTAGCCGATATATTCACCGTAACTCCCTGGAAGTCAAAAGACGAATGGTCGAGCTGCTGGAAGGCTATCGCTGGTCGAGTTACCCTGCGTATATTAACAAAGTGAAAGCCCCGACTTGGCTTTACCGGGAAAAGACCTACCAAATGTTAGGACACAAAAAGCGATTTGTAGGCTACGCCAACTATATTGAGCAGGGTGTGGATGAAGACATCAAACGATTTTACAATAAAGGCTTATTGTTTTCATTCTTAATTCTTTATATTTATGATTTCACTTTGAGCAAATGATTGAATTTAATACTGTAATAACCAACACGAAGCTGTTAGTTCATAGAAGTGCAATGAGCAAATTAATACTATCGATTTTTATCTTGTCATTTAATTTTTCAGCAATTGCCGGAAATTCTGAAGAAGGTCTCTTTAATACCAACTATTATCCTGCTGAAAATCTGCCTTCGGGTTATCAGGTATGGAGTATTGAGCAAAGCGATAGAGGTCTAATGTATATGGCTACCAATGGGAGCCTTGTTCAGTTTGATGGTGATAAGTGGCTACAGGTTAAAAACACTGGTAATGAAATGTACGTCAACCTAAAGAAGTCAAGTGATAATAAAATCTATGCCGCAGGCGTTGGGGTGATAGGCTATGTTGTGGAGGAACGCACTGGTTATCCAGTTTTTGTTAGTCTGTTAGATAATCTATCCCCCGAGCAAAGAGCTTTTTCGGAGATATTCAAGATACATGAAATTGATGATCGGATATATTTCGTTGCTCACGAATTTATCCTGGTCAAGGACAAGAATAATCATTTTACGATGCTAAAACCCCCCGTAGGTAGTATCACCACCAGCACAATTTTTAAGGATGATATTTGGCTTTACATACACGATTCAGGATTGTTCAGAGTCAAAGACGAACATTTGCATAAAGTTAGTGATACTAAAGATACGGTACAAGGACATGTATACAGTATGGCTGCGGAAGAAAGCTTAGTTTTGTCAAGTTCAGCAGGACTCTACAAATTTAATGGGCAAAATTTTGAACGCTTTCCCACTCAAATTGATGAATTTTTTCAGCAACATGACTTTGATTACAGAGGACTCAGGTTTCATTCTAACGGTTTATTGGGGGTTATTCTCAGAGCGCCTAGTGTTTATCTCTTGATTGATAAAAGTGGAAAAATAGTACAGCGATTTCAGGCAAATAGCTCATTTACTGTGATCAGCAGTTTTGAGGATGTAGCCGGAGATATATGGATTGGCCTGGAAGGCGGTATTATTCATGTTGAGTTTAATACGGTCCTGACTGACTTTAGTTTCAATAGCGGACTAAGAGGTAATCCGCAAAAAATAACAAGGTTTAAAGGAAATATTTATGCTTCGACAACGGAAGGTGTTTTTAAGTTAACGAAAAATGTAATCGGAGAAGATAAATTTAATCAAATTCAAGGAGTCAGTACTTCCTGTTTCCGATTTGAGGAGCATGATCAAACGCTTTATGTTGGCTGCGCAAATGGGATTTACAAAATTGAAAATGAGTGGGCTTTAAAGAACCTTGACTTTGCAATTTATGACCTGGAATTTATATCAGGCGGGGAATATGCATTAGTTGGAACCCCAAGGGGATTAGCTTTATTAAAAGAAGATAAAGAAAAGCTGGTACTAGATAAAGTGTTTGAGCTTAATGTCGGCGCGGTAGTTGAAATATTCTCTATGCCAAATGAAGAGTATTGGTTGGTTGGGTTTGACAGGGTAACTGTTGTACAGCTTAAAAGAGATAGTAAATTGACTGTGGAGGTTTTAGCTTCTAGTCAAGCATTCATAGAGAATGGTGGTTGGACTGTGCCCCTTGTGATAGACGGGAAATCACTTTTAGTCACTCAAAAAGGTATTTATGTTTATTCTTCCAGTGAAGCAAAGTTTAGCCCCTATGGAGAGGTGGCTGACCTTGATATCGATAAATTTTCAGGTATGGAATATGTGCAGAAAGTAAGAGGTGGCGAGTTTTTACTGGCAAACACTAAACAAGGAAAAGTGTACTTGGGAAAAATTGTTGAGGATAACAAGATCAAGTTTGTAGATACGATTTTTTCAAGAGATTCAAAGTATAAGATTTACTCGTTTTATGTAGAAGGTAGTGTCGTTTGGGCGTGCGGAGTAAAAGGCGGACTGTTGGTTGAAAAAGCTCTGCTAAGGCAATTTCCACGGCAATTTGAAAAACCTACTTTTAAGCTGATAGAACATAAAGACAGCAGTGGTCAAACATTGAATGAGGCTATCGATGATGGCGTCTCGCCGCAATATAGTGCTTTCAGCATTAGTTATGTTTTACCTGCCTACCATAATTTTTCCGCTAATCAGTATCGCTATAAACTTGATGGTGTTGATGAAACCTGGTCAAAGTGGAGAGATGAAAATGAAACCAAATATACTAATCTTTCTGCCGGCAACTACAAGTTTAATGTTCAGGGGAAGGATACCTATGGGACTCTCAGTCAAATTTCAAGCTATGATTTTGTTGTTTTGACTCCTTGGTATAAATCCTATGTGGCTTATTTTATTTATGCGGTTGCCATTATTGCCGGTTTGGTGGGCGTATTTAAGTGGCGTTCAGCAAGGTTAAAACGGGCAAACATACAATTGAAGAGTATTGTAGAAGAAAAAACGGCTGAGGTCGTTCTGCAAAAAGAACTTTTGGAAGAAAGTCAACGAGAGTTGATATTAAAAAACTCTACTTTGACTGAAAAAAACAGACAGATTGAACAGCAGTCCAGGCAGCTTCAGGAATTAGATGAAACAAAGTCTCGCTTTTTTACCAACATTTCTCACGAGTTCCGTACGCCGTTAACGATGAATATTGGCCCTTTGGAGGATATGCTTTCCGGTAAGTACGGAGAGTTTGAACCGGGAACCCAAAAAGTGTTAGAAGTAATGCACCGAAATGCTAAGCGTCTACTCGGCTTTATTAATGAATTGCTAGAGGTGGCTAAGCTTAGTTCCAGCCAGGTTTCGTTAAATGTACAAAAACATGACTTGATAGCATTACTTAGGCAACGTATCAACGCATTTTCGCCGTTGCTAAACAATAAGAATATCGGTTTGTCATTCAATACTGTCATCGATGAATTGTGGTTGCTTTTTGATCTGGAAATGATCGTCAAGGTTATTGATAATTTGATCTCAAATGCAGCTAAACATTCACCTCAAGGAGAGGTAATTGTAATTCGCGTAACAGCTGATGAATGTTCGGTTTATATCACGGTGACAGATAATGGCCCGGGAATACCGGAAGAACAATTACAATCTGTTTTTGACCGATTCTATCAGGCCGATACGCAATTACCACGGCAGGCCGCCAGCACAGGTATTGGTCTAGCTCTGGCAAAGGAATTAATTTTATTGCATCACGGAGAAATCACCGTTGAAAATGGACGAGACAAAGGGTGTATTTTTACCGTCTCTTTACTGCTGGGTGAGCAGCACTTTAGTGAAGATGAAATAGAACATTCAAATTTAAATATCGAAACTAATGTTGATATAAATAAAGACGCCTGTTTCAATGATGTTCAAATATTGAGCGCGACACCAGAAACAAACAATGCTGCAACTGATTCAATCAGCAAAGATAAATCATTATTAGTTGTGGAAGATAATCAAGATCTAAGGCAGTACATCGCAGATCAGTTTCGCCCAAATTACCATGTCTATGAGGCGGTAGATGGAGTTGAAGGGTTGGCAGTGGCTCAAACTAAACAACCGGATATCATTATTAGTGACGTTAATATGCCGAATATGGACGGTAAGGAGCTTTGTCGTCAGCTTAAACAGGGTGAAGTAACAAGCCATATTCCAATCCTGTTGCTGACGGCTAATGTAGAAGAGCAGCAAATTATCGCTGGTCTGAAAAGTGGTGCTAATGATTACTTAACTAAGCCTTTTAATAGTCAGGAGCTTTTATTACGCGTGAGTAATCAATTCCAACTAATAAAACAACAGCAAAAGTACTACCAAAAACAACTACTGCTTAACCCCAGAGACATTAAAGCCGAGTCACTAGATGATACGTTTGTTAAAAAACTTATGTCCAATATTGAAAAGTACCATTCAAACAGCCAGTTTGGCGTGGAGTGGCTGGCAGATACCATGGCATTAAGTAGACGACAATTATCTCGTAAAGCGAAGAGTCTCACCGGTCGTACACCTTCGGAAATTTTGGCCAATTATCGCTTAGAAAGAGCCGCGGACCTGCTACTAAAAAATTCGGGAAAAGTATCAACGATCGCTTTTAATGTAGGGTTTAATAATCTGGTAAGTTTTGGAAGAGCTTTTAAGCAAAAGTATGGGGTTTCACCGACGGAGTATCTGACACAAGAGACAGGAGACAGGAGACTACAAATAATACGAGATGATAAATAATATGACATAGAAATTGGGCGAGTCTAGCTGTTAGCTCTCAAGGGGTATATTTCATATCCCGAACAAAAACAGATGTTTTAAGCTCTCGAAGTAATGGACGATTTTTAAGCAATCTTACAAGGAATAGCGACTTGTCTCAAAATGTATACCTTATGTCCCTTTTTGTTTTCATCTTTTCCTTATTGTTTGTTTGGTCAGTTATTAATCAATTTATTCTGGCTAAATCAATAATCAGCAACAAAGCTGAAGCCTGGCTTCAGCTATCACTAAATAAGGAAAATTTAATGATAAACAAAGCTCACTTTAAGAAAGCTAAAAAAGTACTTTTAGCGTCTTGTCTTTCCATAGGTATACCTTGCTTATCTGCTAGTGAAGTAGGTGAGGCGCTGGGGAGGTATGCCACCAAAAGCACCAAAAACGAAGTAATTTATAACCACTACACGGAAACACCCGCAGAATATCACATGTTGATGTCTGAAATGAAAAGCTTGATAAGCGATGCCAATTCCAGTGTTTTATTTTCGGCGCTAGGTCTTTCGCCGGACTTAAAAGAAGTCCTGCATGATGGGGTAGAGGCACTGATGGTGAGGCTCAATAGCCAAGTAGACCGAAGAGATAAAGTGGTTATCAAAATATTAGTCGGTGCTAAAGGTTCAAGTATGTATTCGGCTTTTTATGATATTTTCGGTGATTTAGAAAATAAAAGGTTTGGCAAAAAGGAGTCCTGGCCAGTTGAAATTGCATTGGTTACGCTGGATAAAGGCGTCAATACAGGATTTAACCATACGAAAATGTTGATCGTCGATAAAGAGCATATTATTACAGGCGGGCATTATTTTGGAGATGTATACAACGACCCTTATGAGTCTGCGGGTGATCATTCGATACATATGAGAGGAGAGGTTGCTGGAGATGCAGCTAGTTGGTACGACGAGAAGCTTTACCCCGAATCTGCAGAAACCGATTATCTGGATAATTACTGTACGTGGAAAGATAATTATTTCTATTCATTTGATTGTGTCAGGAATGTTCCTGAGTATCCCAAGCACTCAATTCAGTTACCAATCGGTGAGCTTGACACATATTGGTTAAAAAGAGGGAAGTTTGGATTTTGGAATAGACTCGATCAGTCTGCAGATATGGCCATTTATTCCGGGATTGCCGCTACTCCATCCAGTGAAACCATTCGTTTAATACAGGCCGGTCTTAATCTGGAAATAGGCCTGGGTACCGATATTGATAAATACGAATCCGAGCAATTATATCGCAGTCTTGCCAGAAAGTTGTTTTCCGGTTCTCTAGTGGAAGTTTTACTAGCAGATAGGAACCAGGGGGGGTATGGAAATGATCCTGATAAGGCAATAAAGTATTTCCGTGAAATTATTGAAGAGGAAGGTGAAAACTATTCACCGGAAGATGTACGGCTTGCTCAATGCCGCTTAACGGCAAAAGTTTACTCTAGTCCGCTGACCGATGAAGGCCAGAGGGACTTCTTACACTCCAAGGTTGTTCTATTTGGTGATCAGGTAACTTATATAAGTTCACAGAATCTCTATCCATCAGGACTGGTAGGGCATAATGGTAGATTATTTAATGTTGACCACTATGAAGCAGGCGTTGCCATTGATAATGAAATCTGGACGAAAACATTTATGGAAACGTCTTACTATCCTGCATGGGATCGAGGTGTAAATATTCTGGAACCGGACGGCTGTAATATTAATTACGCTTACTTCGACCATTTTGACGATGCTAGCCGACAAGACGAGTACAACTATAACGGGAACTATGATGGCAGCGGGAAATTCTGGAAAGTCATTAGTGCTGGTGACGCTCCAGATTCAATGATTATTGAGTCACTTGAAAATATGAATCTGAATGATCTCAATAAGTTTCAAGTGCAAATGGGATTTGAGACTAATCTGGCGAGTACTCCACAAGATGATTTTGCAACTCGCTTTACCATTAATAATCTTAACGAGAATGATCTCAATCTCGATTGGGTGTTTAATTCCAATAGCGGCACATGGACATTGTATGTGCTATGGGGATATGAGCTTCTGGAAAGTATTCCGGTAATAGAAATCGGGACACACAATGAAGTAAGCCTGTCGGTTTTAGGTGACGGTGATGGCCAGCCTCTCTTGGATATTCTTATTACTAGCGACGGTTCAACCTTTACTCATAGTATGCTTATTGAGCCTGATGGAGCCTGGGTATTGGCAATGACCGGGTTTGAGTTTGGAGCTGTTAATCATGGGGGGTCGGTTTATGTTGGACTTGACTATGTAAAAGTAAAACAAATTGACTATCCAGAATAGAAATCTCTTTTCTTTCTACATGCGATGTAACTGAAAAGTTAATTTATTATAGGGGGCATTTATTAATGCCTCTTTTTTGTGGAAGTTTTATGCAAACACCATGCTTGAATTTCATTGGAATGGATAAGATAACTGAGGTAAGGGAGTGCAATTGGACATAAGCTTCTATTACTTATTTCTTGTTATAAAAACGAATTCATATCTGATTGGCTAATTATGTCGTATTTGTTGCAAAACTCGTCGTTATTTAGCTAGCACAAGCCTGACTTTGTCTGGGATTATTTTGCGGTCACAGGAACAAGGGTTTAATTAAAAAAGTGAGCAGGGGGTTGTCCTGTCTGACTTATTTGGTGAAACCAGATCTAAACAAAATAATAAAGAAGGACACTAATAATGTACAAGAGAATGGTACGGCTAGTATTCACACTAAACATGGCTATCTTTAGCGGAATGATTACTGTTGTAAGCGCTACACAAACAGAGTTGAATTCAAAATACGTAGTTAAGTATAAGGAAGGCAAGGAAGCTCTGGTTAGAAATGCATTACAAAACGCCAGTGCGAAAGTTAACAAAGAAATTAAAAAGCTGAATGTACTCGCGGTGGATCTAAATCCAATGGCTGCTGAAGCATTGCGTAACAATCCGAATATTGAATACATCGAAAATGAAGTTAAAGGTCGTTATTTTGCACAAAGAACCCCGTATACCAACCCAATGATCCAGGCAGATCTGCTAACCGCAGCTGGTGTCGGTCTGAAGAAAGTGTGCATTATCGATACAGGCATCGAACTGGCTCATGAAGATTTTGACAGCGGCCTGATAACCGGCACAGCAGCAGAGGGAGAAGGCGACTGGTTCACCGATGAAGAAGGACACGGTACCTATATGTCGGGAGCTATTATCGCGGTCAACAATGATATCGGTGTGATTGGTTTGGCTCACGGTACAGTTTCATTGCACTTTCACAAAATGGGAATGGATTTTTCAAGTACGCGTGTGGCAGAAGGTATTGTCGAGTGTATGAACCAGAATGCCAATCTGATTAGTATGAGCTTTGGTATTAGTAATACCAATGTTGTACAAGATGCCGTTGCATTGGCCTTTAACAATAACGTTCTGCTTGTATCTTCTGCAGGGAACGATGAAGATACCAGCTTGAATTATCCCGCTTCATATTCACAGGTCATGTCCGTTGCTGCGGTTGATAAAAATAAAGCCCATGCTTATTACTCTAATCGTAACGCAGAAGTAGAGATTGCCGCGCCAGGTTCCAGAGTTTGGGGTACTACACCAATGGGGAAAAGAGTCGAAACCGCTACCAGCTTTAATAATCAATCTCTGGATACTCTGGCATTATATGGAACACCGGTCGGTAGTGTAAGTGCGCAAGTCGTTGATTGTGCTGGCGGCAGAAAGACCTGTAAAGACGTTAATCAAAAAATCTGCCTGATTAAAGCTTCTAAAATGTGGGTAACCACCAGTGTACAAAATTGTGAAGCGGGTGGTGGGATCGGCGTAATGGTATACAATGATGCTATCCACGCATATGACGGACAAGTCGGGGTACAGTTCGATAATCAGGGTAATCCTTCAGTGAATATTCCCGGTGTGGACATAAGCGATGCTATGGCCGCAGACATATTGGCTAATCCAACTGCTATCGCGACGATCGACAATTTTGCTTCTAATTATGTAAGAGCATACGGTACCAGTATTTCTTCTCCTATTGTCGCTGGTGCAGCCGCAGTGGTTTGGAGTCATCACCAGGACTGTAGTAACCAGGAAATCCGTGACGCCTTAAATGCTAGCGCAGAAGATCTTGGTGATATTGGGAGAGACGATTCTTATGGATTCGGTTTGGTGCAAATGGCTGCCGCCAAGAGTTATCTGGATGCTAACCCATGTGGCGTTGTGCCGCCGCAAACGGGCATTGAATTGAACGTTTCTCAACATAAAGAGAAAGGTAAATGGTATGCGGATTTAAGCTGGAACAATGCGACAAGTGGTAATGTTGACATATACCGTGATGGTATTTTGATAACAACTGTAGCAAATACAGGAAGCTTTAGCGAAGGTCCTCTATCGGGAACATATATCTATCAGGTGTGTGAAGAGTCCACTACTGATTGTTCGGCTGAAGTCACTATTAACTTATAATCGAGTTAAATCGCCGTCGGCAGCTTACTTTAGTTGTCGACGTCTAGAGCGACGAATTTTGTTGTTGATGCCCTGTCTGGTTGTCATCCTGCAGAGCAAGCTTCTCGAGATTATGTAATGTTTATTACAACCATTATTTAGATGGTAACTATTCAAATTTTCTTACTTTCATTTTTGTTGTAACCCTTTATCATTCAAAAAGGTCATTTAGAAAAGTTAACAATAAAAGATTAAAATTATGAAACAAGTATACCTTCTCGGCTGCATTCTCTTTTCTCTTGCTTTGTCAGCAAGTGGTAAAGAAGTGAAGGGGAAAATAGATAACCTTGCTTTTCAAAATTGTGATTCAACATGCGAAAGTTTGTTTGTAAGGTTAAAGAAGTTTGCAAGAAATGGTAGTCCTCAAGCACAAACTCTTTTAGCGCTAGCATTTAAAAATGGTGAGGGCGTATCTGTTGATGATGATAAGGCGTGGCTTTGGATTCAGCGAGCTGCTCGCCAAAGGTTTGCTCCGGCGATGCATATTCTTGGTCGTTGGCACTATGATGGATATAAAACTTCTGCAAATAAAGAATTAGCAGAAAAATACTTCAAACGAAGCGTTGACAAGAACTATGGTCCCGCAATGTTTGACCTCGGAATTTTATATCTGGCTTCAAGTAGAGATAGTCTGGCTATAGAGCAATTCAGCAAAGCCGCTAATCGTGGAAGCCAACAAGCTATCGAAATTCTAAGAACTGTCGCTCCCGACAAAATGAGCGAGTTTGACAATGTTTTACAAAACTCTTCTGACATGCCTCCTAAAGGAGAACAGGAACTGCAAGGAGAAAACATAGTTACGATATATAGTGATAAACAAAGTCACTTTGATATGCTGTTTAACATAGTGGAAGAGATTGATTCCCTTGGGGTATATGACTCGAAAGGAACAACCGGAAGCAGGACAGGTTATAGAAAGTGTGGTATGGCTGGTAGCGGATGCAAACTACTCAATGTTGATGATTTTATAATGGCATTCTCATTGAATGATATTGTTAAGCTATAAATGAATGATGAGAATAAAAATCAAGCTAAGTCAAAATTACTAGCTACAATTTCATTCGGGCTTATCTGGTTTTCTCCTCAGACTTTTAACAAAAAGTTTGACCGTTACAAGAAAAAAGTTTTACTCGATCTTAGGCCGGGGAAGTTTATATAATCGACTTATGTTTTATCTGGCATTTCCTTATGTATGTTACTGACATTTGTTATTGTTTATCTCCTGATTTCATTGGCGCTTGGACTTTATGGTGCAACTAAAGTTAACAACTCTTCAGACTTTGTAAATGCCGGCCGTCATCTTCCCCTATGGGTAGTTGTTGCTATGGTTTTTGCAACCTGGTTTGGCGCTGAAACTGTATTAGGTATTCCCGGAACTTTTGTCGATGAAAACCTGGGTGGTACTATCTCGGATCCGTTTGGTGCTTCTTTTTGTCTATTCTTTTTTGCCTTATTGTTTGTCCGTCCTCTGTACCGTAAAAATCTGCTGACCATTGGCGATTTCTATCGTCAGCGTTTCGGTATTCAGGTAGAAGTTTCTGTGTCGCTGGCTATTGCTGCAACCTATATCGGCTGGGTTTCTGCGCAAGTAACCGCTCTGGGTTTGGTTCTGAATGTATTGACCCAGGGGGAAATTTCGATGGCCACCGGAATTATTATCGGTGGTACTGTTGTTGTGATCTATACGCTTTTCGGTGGAATGTGGTCGGTCGCAATTACTACAACTTTGCAGATGTTTATTATTGTGATAGGACTTTTCTGGATTGCAGTTCTGGTTAGTGATCTTACCGGAGGGGTTGCACCGGTGTACCATCATGCCGATGCTGCCGGTAAGTTGTCTTTTTGGCCCGAAATGAACTGGTATAGTGTCATCTCTTTCATTGCTGGCTTTTTAACAATGGCGATAGGCTCATTACCGCAACAGGATACTTTTCAGCGTGCCAACGCTGCTCGTAGTGAAGGTATCGCTGTTAAAGGATTACTAATGGGAGGGCTCTTCTATCTGCTTTTCGCTGCTGTTCCAATATTCT
This sequence comes from Aliikangiella sp. G2MR2-5, assembly GCF_015687155.1. Classification (GTDB taxonomy): domain Bacteria; phylum Pseudomonadota; class Gammaproteobacteria; order Enterobacterales; family Kangiellaceae; genus Aliikangiella. The sequence goes on from NZ_JADPQF010000003.1 coordinate 14,493, forward strand.
TAGCCTATTCGGCATTTATCGTGGATCCCGAATTGAGTCAATCGGTAAGCGCCAATGATCCTCAACTGGTTTTACCGAGTTTTATAAACCAGTATATGCCGCTGTATGCTCAGGTGATATTTTTTGGTGCTCTGATTTCGGTAATTCTCAGTACTGCCAGTGGTGCACTACTGGCACCGGCTGTCACTCTTTCAGAGAACGTGATTCGTCCACTCAGTAAGACCAGTAATTTCAGCGATAAACAATTACTTTGGTTGATGCGTATTTCAGTTTTTCTATTCGGGATGGTCGTTGTTATTTACGCGCTATGGTCTTTAGAGCAGGAAACCAGTATTCACCATATGGTAGAAAGTGCTTACAAGATTACGCTAGTGGTTGGATTGGTACCATTATTTACCGGAATTTATTGGAAACATGCAAATAATACCGGTGCGATCATTTCAATTGTCTCCGGTCTGGTTGTTTGGTTACCGATTGAGTTAGCTTTCCCTGAATCAACTCTTCCTCCTCATTTTTATGGATTCTTCGCAGCTATTTTTGGTATGGTGATTGGCTCGCTTGTTGGTAAAAAATATAGTTTGACACGTAATAGTGTGAAGCCTATTGGCCAATAACTATTTCTTGTTAACGATTTTTCATTTTCCTGATTTTTCTGATCAAACCTGATCAAATGGCTCAACCAGACAGGATTGAGCCACTTTGATTTAATTCATGTATAGAAAATATTTTACTCTTCTTCTGATGGAAAAAACAAAACCAGATTATTTAGAAATGCCAGCAAATTTTCTTTATCAATATTTGCTAGATCTGAAAAATTGCGTCGGCTTTGCTCTGCTTCGCCGCCATGTTCAATAATCGCCTCTGAAATCGTAGAAGCTCGTCCGTCATGTAAATAGGGAGCCGTATTAGCAAGTCCCCACAGCTCTTTTGTCATCCATACTGATGCGCCGCTACCGGTTTCATCGATATTTTCTGCCAGTCGAGCACCCATATCGTGTAGTTTTAGATCACCATAAAGTCGAATTAGCGCATGACCCATTCGATTTTTTTCAAACGCTCCTAGATGCTTAACTAAACGATTGCCGACAAAAACCTGGTTGTCAGGTTGGTCTCGAGTAATATCAAATATGATTGCTTGAGAAGGATCCAGTCCTGGTTGACCTCCGGGAAATATTTGCTCTCGATAGGCTGGATGTGAACTGGGTTCGCTATACTGAGTATTGATTACGGAGAGACTGGAACGGTGGCATCCGTCACAGCCTATATCCTTAAAAATTTGTTGTCCATTGACTATCGCTTGCTGTTGAGCAAAGGTAAGGTCGGGTAATCCCAATTCGTCCGCCACTCTGCTACCCTCTGCGCCATGGCGTCGTCGTAACTCTCTTCTTAATTGGGAAAGCTCCAGCAGTGATGTTGGACGAGGTTGCGCTGCCAGATAGACAGTCATTGCTGTATTATCGGCAATTGTAATTTCATTGGTGATACCGTCGAAGTCACCATCAATATTATCTCCTGCAAGCTCCACAGGATTCATTCCAAGCTCGTTATGAAATGCACCACGAGAAAAGTGTCGTATTGAAAGCTCGCTGCCTTTCCACTGAAATGGTCGGATTATCAAATCTTGTGCGATACCATGTGCTCTGATTTCTACTTGCGGATCGGGACAGGGGGGATTTACATTTATCGAACCAAAGTGTATTCCTTTGGATATCAATGGCTGCTCAACTGCCGCATTGTTTCGACAGGCCATATCGACCGTATTGTCTACTAATCGTTTTAAATCGCTGCTCATTTCCTCTGCGAGAAGCTGAAGTCCAGCCATGCCGAATAAGTGAGGTGTGTTGCGTTGAATAAAGTCTGAAGGACTTCCTGAATGTAAAGGATCGCGAATAACGTTCAAGCCTGCTGGTCCAGCGCCATCACCAGCTCCGCCAATGGTTTCAGTTGTATGGCATACATTACAGGCTTCAGCGTTAGGACCTGTTGCTCTTGCTGGCGTTGTTGTTGACCAGTTAGTTAAATCGGCTCTCGGAACACGGGTAAAGCGACCGCCATCACCGACATTCATTCCAACTCCGTCGAGAGCATTAAAGCGGACCTCAAAAAGCTCATCTCCACATTCGAAAATCTCTACAAAAGAACCTGTTGATACTGCTTCATCGCAGTGTTCCATCATAGGAGATTCAGTTTGGGCAACACTAGTCAATTCTTCTTCATCAACTACCGCTGCATTGATGTGCATAGCCAAAAATGGAAGAGTGATGTTTAAGGATATAAAAGAAAAAAATAGTGTGTTTTTTATTTTTTCGAGTTTAAATCTCATGGTGTACCTCCAATTATTATGTCATTAAAGGAGCACTTATTATTCTTCTGTTTTTAAGACTGACAGCCTGCGGTCTTTGTTAAGATAATGCAATAAGCTCACGCGCCCTCCGGTGTTCAGTTCAACTGGACTTTGCCAGTATATGAATACAATGTGTAAATAATGAGGAAATAAATCAATTTACAATTGGCTATTGAGATTTCAATCGAAATATCTTATAGCGATGCTTTTTATTTAATTTGAAATTATAATTCTGTTCGCTTGACTAACTTTGCTCGAACGAAAAAAAACGATACCTTCTGGTATCGTTTTCAATTGAAGTTAAAAAATTATGAGAGCGTTAAATAATTACAGCTTCCAGGTTAGGCCTAACATAAAGCTTCGCCCTGCCTGAGGAAGTAATGAGTTTTGATAGCCTGAGGAATGGTAATCAAACTGAAAGTTGCCATCGTATCTTCCTGAGTTTGCGGCTTCGACACCCGGATGATAGTAGTCTTCGTCAGTTAGGTTTTTAATCTTAAATGCTAGCTCCGCGGCGCCAAAGTTGTAACGTACATTGAAATCAAAAGTTAATATGCTATCAAGTTTTTCACCACTTCCCCGGAGTGGATTCCTTGAGTAAAGATCGCGTTCGCTAGCGTAGTTCCCTTTGAGATTCATACTGAGCTTGTCATTGACCGGAACATTAAAACCAAAGTTGAGTTTATGTGGAGCGATGTCCCCGGTATCGTCGGTGAATAATTCCCATTGTCCGGTATTGTGGTTATATGTCTGACTACTTTCAGATTTTGTATAGGAGTAATATACATAACCACTAATATCATTTGCACCTTCGAAAAAATTACCGACTGCAAATTTTCCTTGATATTCCAGGCCCTGTGTATCTCTTTCTCCGGCATTTTCCGCGCTTTCCTTGATAACATTTTCATAACTGGCCTGGTAGAGAGAAAAGTGATGTACAAAAGAATCGGTTCTAAGAATGTAGATCATTTCAAAGTTTCTCATGCTTTCAGGCTCGAGATCCGGATTAGCTGCTCGTCCGCTCCAGCCACCAAAAAGGGCAAGAGGAGCTGGTTCCTGAAAAGCTTCTCCGTAGAGAACTTTGATCGTCTGTGAGTCTGACAGTCGATAAACTGCAGACGCTCGTGGATTAGTTGCTCCACCATAAATGCTGTTGGTATCTCTGCGAATACCAGCATTGATACGCCAGTCATCTTTATCCCAGATCATCTGCACATAAACGCCCTTATCTTTTGTATCAACAATGTTTGTATCGGGCATTTGTGCAAGTGTTCCTGGTTGATATTCAAAAGTAGCTTCACTTGAATGAACAATGCCAATACCGTTCCCATCGTCTCCGCCATCGTCTATGTAAGATGAACAAAATACGCCAGCCCAGTATCCGCAAAGATCATAAGCTTTAGTTAAAGCTTTATTCTCCAGCTTGATACCACCGTTAATGCGCCAGTTGTCATCCACTTTGTAGTCGAAATCATTTTTAAATAGCAGGCTATCGTTAACTGAATTCCAGTCCGAAATGCTTAAATAAGAGTAGGCTTCCATTCCAGGATTCCAGTCGGGAAAAGATTCAGTCCAGCCTCCATAAACTCGACTAAAGCGTGATGATAGAAGTGCTTTGACATTCAATTGTTCATTAATCTGAGAATCTATTTCTACGTAATTATGTTTTGATGCATGCTTCCATATTTGATTAGGGTGAGCTTGATCGAAAGCGTAATAAGGACCGTAACCTTCTTCAATTTTCCAATCGATAAAGCCATACTTGAGTTTCACTTTGTCATTTAATTGATAAGATATATCACCGAAATATCCTGTATTTGCAGCGTAATCCTGATAACTGTTATACGGGTTATTTCTCACGGTATGAATGGGGTCGCCGCTTCCATTGACAGATAAGAGTGGACCCCAGTAAGTTTCGCTCTGCAGCCAACGCTCATCAGCAAAGCCCCAGTAAGCCATGTCATCCAGGCCGGGTTCGTCACTATTAAAAACTCTGGCAGCCAGGTTAATGTTAAAGCTGCCAACTTTGCCACCCGCTGCGATATCTATTGCCTGTGTATCATAACTTCCCGCTTTAATGCTTAGTTCGGCATAGCCTTTTTCCATGTTGGCTGAATCCTTGGTGATGACATTAATAATGCCACCAAAGGCATTGGGCCCATAGACAGCACCTGCAGGACCATAAAGCACTTCGATCCTTTGGATCATATTCATTGAAAATTGGCGAGATAATAGTGCGGCGTGACTCCATAAATGGTTATCCACCTTGCCATTAATCATGAACAGGGTTCTTTGCATAAAAGGCGTTCGATAGCCGCGTTGATAGGCAATAGTGTAGTTGGTTCCATTGGTAATAACTGTGTCGAAACCCGGTAAATCCTGCATGACTTCTGACAGGTTATCATAACCTCTTTGCCTGATATCTTTTGCCGTGATTACAACCATTGTTGCGGGAGCATCGGAAAGACTTTCTTCAATCCCTGAGGCGGAAGATACAGTAATGTTAAGCAAATCTTCGAGGCTTATATCGAGTAGTTCTTCACTTTCTTCTGCAAAAGCAACACTGGTTGGTAAAAGTGTCGCCATTACCGATGCTAACAAAAGTTTTTTGAATCTATTATTTATTGGCATGGGCTTCTCCTAACGATTTTAATTCAGCTTAGAAGAGAAAGTTCAATTTATCCAATTTTAGTAAGTTACTAAAATTAAAGGAATGTGGGGGATGAGGCTAGCGATGAATAGACAGTGAAATAGCATGCAATTGTCAATTTAATTCTGAGTCAGGCTATCAAGTCAAAATATTGACTCTTTATATCGAACTGGAGGGCAGAGAGTAATTCTAATACTCATTTTTTCTGAACTATATCTTAGTGAATTTTGAAAAATATAATTTGAAAACCCGTCGAATATTGATTGTTAAATGTTGACAGTAATGGGGTTAACCGTGAAATGGTTTATTGGATGCTCGGACGCTGCGACTGTTAGTTATTTGAGAAAGAGATAAATATCCAATTAGTTCTCTGATTTTTGTGCAATATCACCAAATCTAGCCATCGAATTCTTTTATATAAAGCGATTTGTTCGTATCTTGATTTTAATAACAACGATAACTGATTTTCGAAAGCATAAACAATCTTCTTCATTTAGGCTTGGCGTGATTGCCATTTAAATGAATATCAGTTTTGGCATTTACAAATGCGAAAACGTTGATTCTGACTTATCCAATTATTTTCAATTAATGATATCTATAACATTGAATACTGGAGCGATGATGAATCACAAAAATATTATAGTTTACACTCTAAGCGTTAGTTTCTTTTTAATGTCTTCTATGTCGTTGGCACACGGGTATGTTGAACATCCTAAAGCGCGTCAACAATATTGTGTTGATGACGGTGGCTACTGGTGGCCTGATGACGGTTCTGCTATCCCTAATAAAGCGTGTCGCCAGGCTTTTCTGGAGTCAGGCACTTATCAGTTTGTGCAAAATATCGAATTCTCAGCCAATGTGGCTGATTATGAAAATCAACAGACTGTGGAGTCCGTTGTTCATGATGGCATTTTGTGCGCCGCAGGCGACTCGACAAAACGGGGAATGGATATTCCTTCCGAGGAATGGCAAAGAACACGGGTTAAACCCGATAGTGAAAATGAAATTGATTTTATCTTTTTGGCTGCGACGCCACATAATCCCAGTTACTGGGAGTTCTATCTGTCCAGGTCTGGTTTTGAATATGCAACGAGAAAACTAAGCTGGAGTGATCTTGAACTGATCGATCGGAAAGATGATGTAGCGATTAGTGACGTCGACGGTAAAAAAGTCTATCAAATGAAAATTACTATACCTGCGGGACGTAAAGGTGACGCTATCCTGTTCACTCGCTGGCAAAGAAGAGATGCTGCCGGCGAAGGATTTTATAACTGCAGTGATATTACCATCGAAGGTGATACATCATCAGATATTTGGCATGACAAAGGATATTTCATACAACAGGGAGATGAAGCTATAGCCGGTGACCAAATCTGGTTTCGAGTTTTTGACGAAGTCGGAGATGAAATTATTTTTGAAAAAATTCTGATTGAAGAGAATAATCAAACACAATCAGCGTGGTCTGCACAGTTGGCGAAAAAGATAAATGAGACTTATTCCGAACAGGTGGCTATAGGTGTAAAAGATAGCAAGGACCAGGTCATTCGTTTTGATGAAGTGAATCGATTATCCAACAAAGTCTGGCTGAGTAAATCCGAACAAAGTTTTGCGCTGGAAATAAAAAAACACTCAACCAATTTACCGCCAGAAGTTTCGCTGCCGGCTCTTGTTGAAGTAAAAAGTGGTGAGCAAGTCACCATTTTTGCAACCGCAATCGATCCTGAAAATGCAATCTTGAATTATCAATGGCTTATTGAGCCGCCGTTATCAGTTGTCAATTTTGTCGACAATCAAGTGACTATCCTGGCAAATCATCCAGACCAAACCAGCGTTTACCCCGTCAGTGTTATTGTGAGCGATGGAGTGAATCAGGTTTCTGAAAGCGCAGACCTGAAGGTAATGGTAGACAGCGGGCAGTGCCAGTTAACCGATCCTGATGCATCAAATTATCCAGCATGGAACTTGAATATGACTTATCAGTCTGGCTCACAAGTTTCTCACAGGCAACTTGTATGGCAAGCAAAGTGGTGGAATCAACAATCAGAACCGGATCTTGCCAATGATAGCTGGAGTCTTTTGAGTATTGTAGAGCTCGGCTGGCAAAAGGGAGTTGCTTACCAGCAAGGTAACCAGGTTGATCATCTGCAGCGACGGTGGAGAGCCAGATGGTGGACTATTGCTGAACCTGGCAGTAATGCTGATTGGGATGATATCGGCACAGCATTGTGTCAGTAGCATGAGTTTCTGATTTCAAGGAGGCTGGTCACACGCATGATTACTGCCTGGCCTCCGGCTAACTTATAAAGACACTGAACATACCTTTTCGCAATATCATCAAGCTGGCATGTCACTGTGCCGTAACGGCTGATTCTTTTACTTCCCTCGCGCACAGAAAACCTGAACAGAAATAATTTAACTCGATATAAATAAAAAATGCAAAATATTTACATTGTGTGCAGAGAAAATATTATCTAATGTGAATTATATATTGTGCGCAAAAATAATAAATGACCAATGTTTCCAGAATATTACAAGTAGTTAAAAGTTTTACTGAAGAAATGTTGGTTTTCTTGTAATGACCTAAAGGACCAAAAAATGAAACTATCCAAACTATTCCTCGCTGGTATTGCCCTGGGCAGTACTCTGGGGAACGCCGAAAACCTGCCTTTGCCGTTAAGCACAGCGTCAAAAGCTGGAAGTCATCTAGGGCACCAGCAGAGAACACTACAACCGCCTCGCACTATGTCGCCTTATCAATTTATGCAAATGCAGCGGCACCAGCATAACAGCCTGTCTAGCGATGTACGCAGCACTCTCAATACTAATCAATCCACTTTGTCGGTTAACTCACTAAATCAAAAAACGTTTAGTGAAAGTTCTTTTGGAAGTCTTTCTGCCAATGCGGCTGATGTCTGTAGTGACCCGTCCGAGTTGCTGCCACTGGCCGGTGAGCAGTTGGTTGCCGCGGTAAAAAGTGCCAATATCACATCCTGTTTGTATGGACTTTACAATGCAGAGTTTGCTGGTACCGACTATTTTTCAGATGCTAAGCTAATGACAATCGTTTCTGCAATTAACGATATTCTGGTTGGATATGATGGTACTTCTGCAGCAGGCGCGAGTGAGCTGGAAAAGCTGGTAACTTATCTTAGAGCAACCCACTGGGCGGAGTCTTCAGCCGGTACTGAGAGAGACTACAGTACAGAATATCAGACAGCATTGAGCCAGGCATTTGACAGCTATTTCAATGCTCCCCACTTTGTTAGCTTTAATGGTGATGTATCTCGTGACTTTATGGTTCGTTACGAAATGCTGGTTCTGGTTAACAGTTCCAAAACCGATAACCAGCCCTACCTAAAACGTTTTACTCAGGCAATCATTGGCTATGCGAATAGTGTTGATAAAGCTGATGGCTGGGGGGTTGCTTATGAAGAAAACGGAATGACTCAATTACTGACTCATCTTTTCAATGCGGTAACAACTAATCCTGAAGCGACTTCCAGTTTGCTCGAGAGCGAGCCGGAAATTGTTGATAACCTTGTTAAATTTGTGACCTCGGAAGGAGTCTGGTTGATTGGTAAACAAAGAGAGTATCAGTGGTCAGATGCAGTTAGCGAGTTAGGTAGACTGCTTCAGTTTAAAGGTGCCATTGCCGATAAAGTCCGTCCGGTAATGCAGAAAATTTTAACTGACTATCAATTCCGCGGAGTTGGTTCCAATGGCTGGGTTAACGCGCAAAGTATGGTTTTAAGCTTTGATAGTGAAAACTGTAGTCTTTATGGTGATGCATGTAGCTTTGATCTGGAATCTGCTGTTCTGTCAGGTAATCATGTTTGTAGTGATACAATTAAGCTTCGTTTCGAAGAACCTATCGTTGATGAAAATCTGCAATCGATCTGTAAAAGTCTCACAGCAGAAGAAGCATACTTCCATCAGCGTTTTGATACCCCTCAGTCAGTAAAAAATGATAACAACAAGGATCTCGAAGTTGTTATTTTCAGCTCATCAACTGAGTATCAAAATTATGCTGGAAAGTTTTTTGGCATCAATACTGATAATGGTGGGATGTATTTAGAAGGCGTACCTTCAGACCAAAATAATCAGGCGAGGTTTGTTGCCTTTCAGGCGACCTGGTTACCTGATTTTACTGTGTGGAATCTAGAGCATGAATATGTTCATTATCTAGATGGAAGATTTAACAAGTGGGGTGGATTTAATGACCAGCCTGCAAACTCTGTGTGGTGGGGTGAAGGTGTTGCGGAATATATGTCGAGTCAGGATGACAATGACAACGCAATGAGCGTTGCGCCAGACAAAACCTATTCTTTTAGCGACTTGTTGCAAACAACCTACGATAATGGTGATACTGAGCGCGTTTACTACTGGGGGTACCTGGCAGTACGATTCATGTTTGAGCGTCATCTTGATCAAGTTAAAGATCGTTTGTTACCGTCTATGAGAGCCGCCAAGTATCCTATTTCAGATGAACCTTGTCTGTTTGACTGGCAGTGGCGCAGTAAACAGGAAGCTACCGACAATAACTGGTCATGGCTCTATGATGACAGTGCAAATGCGAGTGGAAATTGGGTGTGGACTTGTGGCCAAACTAATACCGATCAGGACCCGCTACCAGAATATGAACCTTATCAGGATATCATCGATGACTGGACCGGAAAATATGATGTGGAATTTAGTGAGTGGCTGGATTGTTATGTAGAAGGTCGAGACTGTAGCGGAAATTCCGATACTCAACTACAGAACGGTGTGCCGGTGTCTATTTCAGGATTGAAAGGTAGCGAGCAGCACTTTTCTTTAAACCTACCAGAAAATGCTTACGATTTACGTATTGAGACTCAAGGCGGCATTGGAGATCTGGATCTTTACGTTCGTCAACAAGGAGCGGCAAGTCTAACTGATTGGGACTATCGGCCTTACTGGATTGGCAATCGCGAACATGTTGAAATTATGCAACCGTCGAATGAAATTGATGTGATGATTCATGGCTATCGTGATTTCTCTGATGCGACATTAACCGCAACCTGGAAAGAAGGGAATCTAAGCGAAATTAAACAGTGGAGCTCTCTGTCCAGCAGTAGCAAAATCTATCAATGGGTTTATGTACCAGTGACGGCTAAAGCACTCTATTTCACCTTAAGTGGAGGCAAAGGAGATGCACAGCTTTATGTGAAACAAGATGGTTGGCCTGCCAACAATGATTATGATGGAGCTTCCAGTATAACGCGTGGAACGACTCAAAAAATTAAGATGGAAAATATCAAGCCTGGAAATTACTACCACATTTTGGTGGACACTCTGGAAGGGTTTGATGATGTTAAGCTGTCTGTCATGATGGTTGAGTAAAGTTAGTACACAACAATCTAGTTAGATCGTTTGTTGTAGGCGAGAGCTGATGTTCTCGCCTTGTTTTTAGTTATAGTAAGACTATAACTGTGTTGTGTGAAAAGTCTGTTCAAACTTATTTTTTTCAGATAGCGTATATTACTCAATACAATCTGTACTTACCAGCATGAAAACTTTCTTGGTTATTTGAAGAATCAAGAAAAACTAATGTCAAGTCCCTATCTTTTCGTTCCCTGTCGTTAAGCGCTAGTGAGTAATCTCTATCATTCGAATATCCGCTTGCGGATTATCGCTTGAAAGATAGACCAACCTTGATTGGTCGTGCGATATGCTGAACTTATGTCCATGGTCATAGGATTGTGATAATACAGTTGTCGTTCGCTTCGTTTCAAAAGAATAGAAATACAGGCCTGCTTCCTTATTTTGATGATGATGAAAGTAGATGCCTGTAGGGGTGCTGGTAAACAAACTATGAACAGGAAATTCGGGAAAAATAAGTTTTTCTTCATTGGTTGCTAAATCAACTTTCCAAAGACCTTTTTGTTTTGGTCTTGTAAAATAGAGTTGCTTGTTGTCTGTGCTTAACGCCATATCTTCAGAAGGAGTATGGGTTAACTGACTAATATCTTTTGTATCTAAGTTATAACTAAAAATCCGTTTTCTTTCCGTTTCGGATATTAATATTTGGTTATTATTCATTCCCCAGCTAGCAAAGCCTATTTTATAGTCTTTAATTACAATTGGACTAACTTTTCGAGTAAAAAAGTTCAATAAAAAAAGCTGTTTTTCTAATAGTAAAAGCAGGTTTGATTCATCTGGCGACCAGCTAATAATATACGGCGGAGTTTCAAATGTATAATCCGAAGCGAGTTTTACGGCTCCATCTTGGTCATACCATACTTGCCACTTTTCGCGCCTTTTCGAAACGAAAGCAAGTTTTTTACTGGTTTTTGAAAACATCGGGTTGGTATCAATTTGTGTTGAGCGAAAAGTATAGTCCAAGTGATTTTCACCAGAAATCTTTATCATGGGGTTGGATTGAGTAATCATGCTGATATTATGTTCTAGCGGAGAGAACAATATCTTTGTAGTACCTTTTTCAGTTTTCACACAATTTAAATAGGAAAACTCAGAAGTTGTCGACTTTCCGACAAGCTGGTTTATTCCATCGTCATACAGGAAAAGTCGCTTTGTATCAGAATAGAGGAATTGAGCTGAGTTAGCACACCAGGTAACACTTGCTCTTTTGTTACTTGTTTCGAAGATTTTAGTCTTTATCCTGCTTTCTGGATTCAGTAGCCATAAATTTAGCTTGTTTGAGTTTCGGGTAAGTAAAAGCCACTGGGACAGTTGTTCATGAGGTATTAAGTCAATGATGTGTTCATCAGAACCGCTCTGGCTCAGCAGTCCACCAAGAGCTAGAGGGCGTTTGTTTTTTTCTTCAAAATTGAAACTCGAGAACTCTCTTTTACCTGTTCTATTGTTGGGCTCGTTGATATAAAGCTCTCTGCCTTGATTGAATATTCCTATTCGCGTCAAGAATGGAGAATTACAGCTGGCAACAGGGATAGAAGATTCCAGTGCTTTTTTGTCTCTACTATATAATGCTGTGTATATTTGACAAGTATTGAAGTCGATGTAGGCGACCCTTTTACCATCTGATGACCAACTTAGCGCATGAGGCTGCCCAATAAAACCATTAATTGAATAATCCGCTGAGGTTCGAGGGTCATAGGCCCGAATCTGAGGTTTATCTGAATGCTCTGCAAAATGAGTATAAAACACGGTCGAAAAGTCTGATGTAGCTTTGGGGCTTACTTCTTCTCCCGGCTTACTAGTAAGCCTTGTCATTTCCTCCTCTAAAAAGATTTTGCGATTTGATTCTACTTCATCGACACCAGTAAAATAAGCAAAACATAAAATAGCCAGAAAAAAAACTACTGCTAAAATATTCGGTTTTATTCGGCCTGGCTCAGGCGCTAAGTTGGCTAGTCCTATATCACAGATTTGAGCTGGTTGCACTGAGCAAATTAGCTTATAACCTCTCCTCGAAACAGTCTCAATGTATTTAGGTGAGCCAGCATCATCGTCTAGTGCTTTTCTAATTTGAGCAATCAATCGTCGGACACTGTTTTCGGATACAGTGACTCCATCCCATAAGTCGTTGACTAGTGTATTTGCTGAAACTACGTCATTTTTTTTGCAAATGAGATAACAAAGTAACCTCATTGCCTTGGGCTCAATTTTTTTTGAAACTTTCGCTTTTTCCAGTTCCAAAGAGTCTGGCTTGAGTAGCCACTGGTCCAACTTCCAGTTGACATTCATTACTGAAGCTAAAGACATATCATCCATTAATAACAGCCCATTATCTATGATTCGTTATTTTTTAACATACCATGAAAAGATCACAAGGGTAGTAATACCGGTTCATCTTGAACTATTTTAGAAATGACCGTTTTAGTTAATTAACCACTACTGGTTTTCACTGAGCATAAGTGACCAGTAATAAGTTACATGATTAATCAGAAAGCATCCAATAAGGCATCTGTTCAAGATAAGTTTTTCCTTTTTGCATATCTGGGATCGCTCTTTGTTTAACGACTTGTTGCAACATTTTATTGGTATTGTATATATCTTCTATTAAATCTGGATACCAGGATAGCTGGTCAACAAGCTTTCCTTCTTTAGTGTAGAAAGATTTGTCCTGTGATATGAACGGCAACAAAACGGCTTGTTGCAATTCATTCATGCGGTTGATTTTTTTTTCGAGTAATTCGAGTTGATATATACCACCAATAATACTTTTCAATAAGCCTTGATCGATTGCCGCGAAGTTTTCACTATGAAAGGCTGTTCTAACTGCGATTCCATTATATAGATAGTAAAAATCAGTCAATTCAAGTGCGGGTTGCTCACCAGCCTTCAGTCGTTTTACTAATTTCATCGATTCTTCGAGCTTTTTTCCTTCTGCTTTAAGATGCATGTTAAAGCCCTCAAATTCAAAAATTAAGGATTCATAGTATTTTATGCGAATTTTCTTTTCACGTAGCGCCTCCTGATAATCAGTAAATAAAAATGCCAGGTAGACACCAAGAAAAACGATGAAAAACTCAAATAGGTATTTTGAAGAAAAACTCGTCCATTTTATGGCTTTAGCGGAAGATTGGAGGCTAGAATTTTCTTTATGGGAAACGTCATTCATATCAGTCGTCCTGAACTTTGGTTCTCTGAACAATACCTTAAGGACTGAGAAGGCAGAGTGCAACCGTTTAATCGATAAGTAGTAAAACAGAGTTTCCAAAATGAGATATTTGTGGCCAATCTCCAACTTGGGAGTATCTGTTTAGACTTAGTCTGATAACAGGATTGTAATTGGTCTTCGAGATCTTTATATTAATTGGCTCCAAACATTAACTGTCTCGAGGAGCTACTGATGACGGCTCGATCAATTTATAGCTTTGTACTATTTTATATATTCATATCTGCCAATTATTCACATGCAAATGCGCTAAATGTGCCACATGTTTCGGTTCAAGGTTTTGCAAAGGATTCGGTCAAACCGGATCAACTAACCTGGAGACTATCGATCAAAAATGAAGCTCGAGAGTCGCAAGCCGTTGCTATAGCGCACAATAATAGTGTGGCTAATGTTTTGGCCATACTGAAGAAGCATGGAATAGAAAAAAAGAATATTCAAACTACTCATATGCAGCTTTCGGAAAATAAAAGTTACCGTAATAATCAATGGATTAAAGAAGGTTACTTTGCTTCCAGTCAGATTAATTTCAAACTGGAAGATCTGGATAAATATAAAATGCTATGGAATGCGCTTGCACTGTTTCCTGAAGTCAGTATGAATGGTTTTAGCTATGCACATTCGAAAATGGATGATTTAAAAGCTGATTTGAGAGAAAAGGCACTAATTAATGCAAGAGACAAAGCAAGATTGATGGCAAAAGCGCTTGATATGAGTATTGGCAAGCCAATAGTGATAGAAGAAGTGGGAGCATCGCCTGTTCCTTTCAGGGCTGAAAGGATGATGAGCGCCGCACCGCAGATGAAAAGCGATGATAATATATCGCCCGGAACCATCGACTATAGTATGAGTGTTAATGTCGTCTTTTCTTTGCAAGAGTAATAGTCAAAGGTTTAAGTTTCAACCTGAGAAGTTGGTAATATTTCTTTCGCAGGAGGTATATCGGCAAAGAGACTTGGTTTCAACCAGTCACTCACATTTCGAGTGAGTGATCTGGGGCCGACTAACACGAGGTTACCTTCACTGATAGCTTTTTTGTAACTAATCTCTCCCATCCATAGCAGGCACATCGTTTTAACACTCACCGTGAAGTAGACATCTACTTCTTTTCCGGGATTATGCGTGCAGACATCAATATCGTTACCACTAATTACAATCCACCAGTTGGGATAGTCTTTAACATCGATAAAATTAAAGCGAATGACAGTTTCTCTTCCAACTAATTTATCTGTTTGAATACTGCGTTCCAGATAGAGCATTAACAGGCTCAGATCAAAATCATCTTCTGTCATCTGATGGCGTAACCAGCGCATTCCCCAAATCCCGATCTGTTCGACAACTGGAAAAAGTTCCTGACATGCTTCTGTTGGAAAATATTCGAATCCCTTTTGTCCCGGAACCTTCTTTTTGACCAGAAGCCCGTTGTCTTCCAGTTGCTTTAATCGCTTTGTTAGCAGAGTTGGTGACATCTGTGAGAGCGCTTTCTGAAATTCGTTAAAGCGCGTGGTATTCATCAACAACTCTCGAATAATAAGAAGGGTCCATTTCTCACCAAGTACTTCCATAGCCTTGGCAATAGGACAGAATTGTTTATAACTCACTGGCTCCTCCCTGGAGATTAATACAGTAGCGTCCATTTAAGTATACCAAATGCCAGAATTAACTACATATTTTGTAGTTAATTACTACAGTTTGAGCAGTATAGTCGTGCTTCGCTCTGCTATAGACTAAAAGTCAGGCTCAGGTTTATGCACTAATGCGGAGGATCAATATGTGTCGTCACCTTTCTTTGCCAGAAAACAAAATTCGCTACAGAAATACACTTTCACACTTTCCTACCGGTGTTGCTATTGTCACCTGCTGTACACCTGAAGGTGACCCGGTTGGTATGACTATTAATAGCTTTTGTTCGATCTCATTGACTCCGGCGTTAGTTGGTTGGTGTATCGACAGGAAAGCCAATAGCTACCTGCATTTTGCCAGAGCCAGAGAGTTTTCTATTACATTTTTGTCAGCAACGCAGGAAGCTATTGCTCAAAGATTTGCTACACGGGGGGCCGATAAATTCCAGGATATTTTCTGTATTCCACATATTCCGCCGGTAATTCAGGGAGGAACAGCCTGGTTACAGTGTACAACTGATAGAACGTTGCTAGTTGGGGATCATTTAATGATTATTGGCCAGGTTTTCGATTTTGAACAAAGTAACAGGCGCCCACTGGTATTTTCTGAAGGGAAGTTTAATCAGCTTTCTCATCACTTAAATCAGGCCGCTTAGCCGAAGACAATCAATACTTTGGACTTTTCAAGGAGAAACAAGATGACAAATGCGCAAACACAGGCGACGTCGACTAAAGTCACCTATATGCCTACCAACGCAGACGAGAGTGAAATGCTAGATTTAATGACAATACTTGATGAAATCGGGCCCGAAATTAAACGTAATGGCGAAGAATCTGACCCTCAGGATAACTTTTCTCTAGCCAATTATGAACTTCTTAAGACAAACAAAATATTCTCTGCCATGGTGCCCGGAGAGCTAGGAGGAGGCGGATGCGATTACGCTAGCATGTGTCAGTTTTTAACAGGGCTGTCAGCGTACCATCCTTCGACAGCCCTTTCTCTGTCGATGCATCAACATATTATTGCTGCAAACCGATTTAACTACATCAATGGCAAACCTGGAAAAGTTCTGCTGGAAAAAGTTGCCGCATCCGAACTGGTGTTAGTGAGCACGGGGGCGGGAGACTGGCTGGCTTCTTGTGGTGAAATGGACAAAGTTGATGGTGGATACCTTTTTTCTGGCGTCAAACATTTCGCCAGTGGTTCTCCTGGAGGTGATTTGTTAGTCACCTCTGGTCCTTTCAATGATCCTGTCGATGGTTGGCAGGTGCTACATTTTCCGGTTTCTCTGAAAGCAGAAGGAGTTAAAATATTAGATAACTGGCGACCAATGGGAATGAGAGGCACCGGTTCGAATAGTGTAAAGTTAGACAAAGTTTTTGTTCCTGAAGAAAGTGTAGCCGTCAAAAGGTCGCGTGGAGACTTTCACGCGATGTGGTGTGTTGTTCTACCAGTGGCACTACCATTAATCATGTCTGTTTATCGGGGGATCGCTATTTCTGCTGCAGAGCGCGCAAGAAGGCGATGTATTGCTAGCAAGGATCCGGTAACACCCTATATCCTCGGGGAAATGGAGAATGCATTAACCAATAGCGGTATTATAGTTGAAGACATGATTCGCCTGACCAGTGATTTTCAATTTACACCTCACATCGATCTGGTGAATGAAATGGTTAAGCGTAAAACTCTGGCTGCGGGGGCTTGCAAAGAAACAACAACAAAGGCCGTCGAGGCTTGTGGAGGACCTGGATTTTTAAGAGATTTCAATATTGAGAGTTTGTTCCGCGATAGCATGGCCTCACACTTTCATCCGATGCAGGAGAAAAGACAGTTGCTATTTTCCGGCTCGCTAGCGATGCAGAAAGAGCCGCCAAGTCAGGCATTTTAGTTAATTGACGATTGGTTGTTGGCAGAGTCAGCTGTCTATGTTCAGTGATTGAATTGGGCGTCCTGCGACTCTGCCTATATTTTTGTATCAGTGTTTTAATCTCATCATTGCAATAAGAATAATTATTTTAAGAATTTTTTCAAAAATTTTTGATGTCGGAAATTTTCCAGTTTTTTATTCACTATTTTTCCTATTAATGTCGCGTGATTAACAAAAAAATCAAATATAACGCTGTAAAAAAATAAAAATATTACAAATGCGACATATTAGCTCAATCTAATTCATTCAATTCCGACTTTTCGTTACGTTGAATCAATAAATAAATGGTAATTTTAAACGTTGACCGCACCGGTAAACTAATGGCAGTTTAGCTTTGGCGAAAGGAAGTGTTGTAGTAACTTAAACGGAAAATTTGGACCAAAATCAATGAAAAAAATTAATTAGAGAAGTAATTTATGAAACACTCCAAACGATATGTAATGACACTGGTTGCGGGGGCAATATCAGCAGTTGTTACACAAAATTCTGCGATGGCCCAGCAGACATTCGAAGGGTCATTTTCTCAATCACTCAATAACAATGCCACAGCAGCACAACACCAATTAGAAGAACGTTTTATTGTAAAGTTTAAGGATTCCTCTGCCGCAGTAACTCAAAACGTTAACGGACACGCTATGCTTAACGCGGTCAATGCTCGCCGAGTTGTAGAGAATGCAGGAGCGAAAGTCAGACTTGAACTCCCGTTTGCTCGAGCTATGTCGGTTAAGCTTGATGCTAATTCAAAACGAAAATTAAAGAATCATCCAGACATTGAATACATGGAGCCTGATTATCCTCGACATTTAATGGCGCAAAATACACCCTGGGGTATTCCAACGGTCCAGGCGGATCAAGTGAGCGACAGTAATGCAGGTAATATGAAAGTGTGTATTATCGACTCAGGCTACGATATTAATAATCCTGATTTGTCTGGCAATAACCATAATGGTACCAATGACTCTGGAACAGGTAACTGGTACACACCAGGTGGCTCTCATGGTACACACGTTGCCGGTACAATTGCGGCGATCAATAACAGTGAAGGTGTTGTTGGTATTATGCCTAACCAGGCAGTTAATATTCATGTGGTTAAAGTTTTTAACGAAAGTGGCTGGGGCTATTCTTCGAGCCTGACTGCGGCGGTTAATACCTGTAAAAACAACGGTGCCAAGGTTGTGAATATGAGTCTGGGTGGTTCCGGTTCATCAACTACCGAAGGCAACGCAATGCAAAGCGCTTATGATAGTGGCGTTCTGTTAATTGCTGCTGCGGGTAATGATGGTAACTCAACTCACTCTTATCCAGCATCGTACGATGCGGTTGTATCTGTTGCAGCTTTGGATGAAACCAATCAGTGGGCGGCTTTTTCACAATATACAAGCCAGGTTGAACTTGCGGCACCAGGTGAAGCAATATTATCAACTGTAGGTGTTGGTGACGGACGCCAGGGTTATATCACTGCTGGCAGCACTAGCTACGGTGATGACCGAGTCGTTCCGCATAACCGCCTTACAAATAATGGCTCTAGCTGGCAAGCAGCGCCGATTAATAGTTCAGCAACAGGAACTCTGGCTTCCTGTAGTCTTTCTGGCAGTACGTACTCCTGTGGTAACATGAGCGGAAAAATCTGTATTGCTGAGCGATATGGTAATCAGGCGAGTGGCAGCTACCCGGAAACTAATCCTGTTAAGGCGTGTAAAACTGCCGGAGCCGTTGCTGCGATTGTTTATTCGAATACAAGTCGTCCCGGTCTCCAGAATCCATTCTTACTGGATCAAAACAATGAGTTTCCTATTCCATCGGTTTCTGTTAATCGCACAGTTGGTCAAGCTTTGTTAGCCAAAGTTGGAACTACAGTTACTGTTGAGAATAAAGGTAACACCGATTATTCCTACTACAACGGTACGTCGATGGCGACGCCTCATGTTACTGGCGTGGCGGCTCTTGTATGGAGTCAACATCCAACTTGTACCGCAGCCCAGATCCGTAATGTCCTGAAAGTGACAGCGCAAGATCTCGATGCTACTGGTCGTGACGATAAGACCGGTTATGGTTTAGTGCGCTCTAAAGCTGCAGTGGATTATATTACCGCTAACGGCTGTGATGGCAACGGCAATGGCGGCGGTGGCGGCACTCCAACAAATGCGCTTGAAAATGGCGTAGCCAAAACTGGTTTATCTGCATCAAAAGGCGAGGAGTTACACTACACATTAGAAGTGCCTGCAGGCGCAACTGATTTGACTTTCACTATTGCTGGTGGAACTGGTGATGCCGATCTCTATGTTCAATTTGGCTCAAAACCAACCACATCCAGTTATGAGTGTCGTCCTTACAAAACGGGCAACAGTGAGACTTGTACAATCAGCAATATTCAGGCGGGTACTTACTACGTGATGACCAGAGCTTACTCCAGTTTCAGTGGTGTATCATTAACCGGCAGTTTCACCGAATCAAGCAGCGGTGGCGGGTCTAATGGCGGCTCAGGTTCTGCCAGCAATCTGTCTGCCAGTAAAGGAACATGGAAGCATTACACCGTAGAAATACCTGCAGGTATGTCTACGCTGAATGTAAACATTTCTGGCGGTTCAGGTGATGCAGATCTGTATGTTAAGCAAGGTTCACAACCAACTTCTTCAAGTTTTGACTGTCGACCATACAAAGGTGGCAACAGTGAAAGTTGTAGCTTTAATAATCCGCAGGCTGGAACCTGGCATATCAGCATTTATGCATACTCCAGCTACTCAGGTGTTAACCTGAATGCAGAGTGGAAGCCTTAAGCTTATACTGATACGAGTACAGGAAATAGCCGCTAATTAGCGGCTATTTTTTTATCCAGTTTTCAGGATTGTTTTTTTAGAGAGTGATTCTTGCAATTTACATTTTTCCTGTAGAAAATCGACTCTATCTATTACCATTTCTACAATTGAATTTATTATGTCCGAAAACTCAAGATTGGCAGTAACCAATTCTGACAATAGATATCTCGGGATCGCCCTTGGTTCTGGCGCTGCTCGTGGTATTTCACATCTGGGAGTTATTCGTAATCTGATTCAACACCAGATTGAACCCCGGATAGTGGCAGGCACTTCAATCGGTGCACTTATTGGCGCTTGCTATGCCGCTGGGGAGTTTGATCAAATTGAAGCATGGTTTAAGCAGCTCACTCTGAAAAAGCTTCTGGTTTTTCTCGATCCTAAACTCACTTCTCGTGGCGGTCTTGCCGATGGCGCACAATTTGTCCGCTATATGAAAGAAACTTTCGGTGACATTCAGTTCGAACAGCTGAACAAAAAGTTGGTGGTTGTCGCAACCGATATGAACAGCGGCAGAGAAGTATGGATAGAGTCGGGCTCTGTGTGGGAAGCTGTTCGCGCTTCAATGGCTTACCCGGGAATCTTGTCACCGGTTCATCTAGATGGACAGTTCCTCCTTGATGGAGGGCTAGTTAATCCAGTGCCGGTGATTGCCTGCCGGGCGAAAGGTGCCCGCCGGGTTATTGCAGTTAACCTCAATAGTGAAATGATAACCAATCATCAGCTTGAAGGGGAAGTATCGAGTGAAAGTGGTGAGCTTATCGAACAGAGTCTTCTCAGTAAAATATCAGGAAAGGTAATCAATACTGTGTCACCCCTTCTTCGTCGAAATGGCAAGAACGGAAATAGTAAGAACGAAAATAGTAAGAACGAAAATAATAAGAACGGCAACGGTAAGAGTGTTGTGCCATTTAACACTATCGATGTCTTAGCGGCTTCTATCAATATAATGCAAGACAGGATTACTCGCAGCCGTCTTGCTGGCGAGCCGCCGGATGTTATGTTGATGCCTCGTCTCGGACATATCGGCATGTTTGAAATTGATCGATTTGAGGAAATCTATAGCGAAGGGATGAGAGTGGTTGATAAGGTCCATTGGGAACACGAGCTTGAATAGCTCTACGTAAGAGGCCTTAATCAATAAAGTTAAATCGTTCACAATTATTTTCTTCTGTTTAATATCTTCTCAAATAACTTGATAGTATCAGATGGCTTCAGGGAAGTTGGAATTTGGAGCTCTCTGGAATAAATTCTATTCAAAATTATTTCGTTTCTTAAGGAAGATATTATGAAATTAATTAAATATGTCAGCATGCTTGGATTAGCTGCTGCATCTCCTCTCGCATTTTCTCTTCAGGTCGATCAGTCTCAATATGTCTCTAACGCTTCAATCAGTGTTAATTCATTTGCACCTGTTGGTCAGTCTTTTTCACCTGCGCATAATTTGCTGAGTCAGGTTTCGTTAGAATTATTGGATGTTTCCACAGCTACCAACGGTAGTAATGCGCATGTCGTGCTAAGAGAATCCGATATTAGCGGTCCGATAATCGCTACTTCAGAAACAGTTTATTTAGAAGACTGCTTTAACTTTGAACAAGGTCCGGGATGCGGAACCGCTGGTGGTTATGGCAAAGCTATTCCATTTCAATTTGCCCAGGGCATAGAACTGACTCCGGGAAGTCAATATGTCATTGAGATCATCGTATCAGGCGACTCTGTTGGAGTTAACTACGCCTACAATGATGAATATGCAAATGGTGGAATGTATAAAGAGGGAGATATTCAATCCAATGATCTTTGGTTTGCTACTGCCAGCCAGCAAGAAAGTAATGAAAATATTCTGGTTTCAAATGGCGATCAGCTTTCAATTTATGATTCAGACGGAACCTTGTTATCCAGCGTAACAATTCCCAAAAACACAACTAACGAGTCTTCGAGGGACCTGTTTCAGCTAGGGGATGGCAAAATTGCAGTTTTCAACGGTACTTTCCAGCCAGTGTTGAGCGTACTTGAAGGAGAAAGCTGGAACCATTATTCCTTCTCAGGTTGGAGTACAGCAAATAATATTTCGTACGGTGGAATAACTGCCTACCAAAACTATGTGTATGTTACCGATGGCTCTACTTCCGGAGCGAGTGAAAAAGGAATTGTTCGTTTTGATGTCGATAACGCCTTTGCTGCCTCCCGGTTTTTTACAAGTAATGAATATATTGATGTTACTTTGGGGCTGAATAATAAGCTTTATGCATTGAGAAATACTTATGGTGATCTTGACGTCATCGATCCTGAAAGCATGACCATTCTGCAGAGTCTGGATCTGGGACATACTTCTTCTTCCAGAGCGGTAATTGCTGATGCCGAAGGTAATATTTACATGGCAAGTTGGAGCGGTAATGTTACCCATTTTTCGTCCGATGGAACCAGCATTAACTCGGTCAGTATTGGAGGCTCTCTATACGACATAGATATCAATTATCAGGGAGAGCTACTTGTCAGTGACCGAAATGGAACGGTAACGCGAATAGAGTCGAACCTGAATGTGATTGGTACTTTCAGTGCGGATGACTCTGGTGTTTTTGTCGCCTATGGTAATCAGTCACCGACCGATCCTGAGCCAAAGCCAGATTACTGTGAAGCTAAAGGAAATAATACTTATTACGAGTGGATTGAGGCTGTGAGCGTTAATGGTTTGTCAGTTCAGTCTGGAAATAATCAGGGATATTTTCTGGATGAGAATACTCTCTGGGAATTAAGTGCTAGTCAGGTTAATAGCTTGCAATTGATTCCTGGATTTGGCTCTAGTTCATATACGGAAAAATGGAATGTATGGGTTGATGTAAATGACGATCATATATTTGAAGAGTCCGAAAAAGTTTACTCGGCTTCAAGTCGTTCTACACTAAACACTAATATTTCTTTAGCGGGAGCAACGCCAGGTAAAGTAAGAATGAGGATTTCAATGCAATATGGTTCCTATCCGCAAGCATGTGGTTCTTTTACTTATGGTGAAGTGGAAGACTTTGTTGTTAATATTACAGAGTGAACACTGGCTATAAAAAAGAGAGAGTAGTTATTGATAACTACTCTCCGACGGTCTTAAAAATACGTTGACAGTTGGTTTAAGGGATAGCTTTGTTTAAAGGATAGCTTTGTTTAAAGAATAGTCTGATGCCAAAGGGATCTAGTCCCAGCGATTGAATACCAGATGCATGGTATTATCAGCATCAGTCACAAAAATAAAGTAACCTGCTCCGGTTGTCGGCAAGCCGCAGATTGTCGGTTTATTATTTCTGGCAAAACATTGCATACCTGCGGCTAAGTGCGCGGCAGTTTCATATTGGCAAGTGTTATCAGATTGAGACAGACCTTTCACCAGATCACGACTGGTTCGGGCCATTACGTAGCGCAAGTCACCAAATCGTCGATAGCTTTTTGCATCAAGCAAGTAGCTCTGGCTATCCCACAAGCCGTTTAAAATTCCGTCGTAGCACATTTCAGGCATAGGCACCCAGAGCGATTCGTTATCATTGTTAGTATCGATTTCAGGAAATTTGGAATAGTCGCCGTCGTACTCGGTGAGAATGATATTAGTTGAATCTACATAATCCTTTACCAGGATAAACTCTCCCGCATCACTAGGTACAATACAAACGTCGCTACCAGCGATTTTTTTACAGGTAATTGTTTCGCGATTCATCGGTTGGGAAAATTGATTACAACTCGAATTCGCCGGTGCGAACAGTTTAGTCATTTCTGCTAGCGCCGCTACGGCAAAGTCACGCTTATCTTCGTACTCATAGTAAAAATCAGAGTAGATGTTATACACCCGGGCATCTTTGGTGTTAGCGGTTTGCATATCTGTCAGACAACGAGATAAGGAAGGAACAGAAAAGTCAGCAGCCATTGAAAGCCCTGATGAAAGCGCAATCATTAGTGATGGAATGAAGTGAGATAAATGAATTCTTAAGAACGAAAATTTCATTAGTAGTACCTGATTGTTGAAAAAAGCAGAAATCATATAGACAAAAAATCGATTTTGCCTTGCTAATTGAAATTTTATCTTTTCTTGAGATTGCCGAAAGAGTCTAACAATCTGGATGATAAAAACTGATGGTTTCCGCTCTCGAAGGAATGGGTGTTAAAAGTCTGATGCGAAAACTAATATCTCGTAAGGTAAAGGTTAATAACTTTTTTACATTGCTAGCTACGATATGCATAACAGATTCTATTTCTCATCCTGTAAATAAAAAATATTTCTTTGCTGCTATTTTTCCAGGACTATAGTTATTTTAACAAGTAAATATTGGTTTCGGTATTTCCCTGTTTCTATATTCTTTTATGAGATGCAAAAGCGTTTGCCAAATCTCTGCTGTTGATCTTAATTCAGAATGGATGGTAATGATTTATGGACATGAGAGTAATAACTTCGATTAAACGGAGTACTGATCTTTTAATTCGCTGGATGGTGGTTGGTGCATGGGGCTTAAGTTTTGTCTATGCCAATGTATACGGAACATGGCTAGAAGCAATCGTGTTAGGCGGCGTTCTGGCGGTGCCGGCATTTATTTTCGCTACGCTTAGAGCCGGGGAAGCACTAACTCGTCATGTGTTAACTGTTAGCCTGTTAGGTCTGGTTGCTCTACATGTTCAGCAGCTAAACGGAATGGTCGAAGCTCACTTTGGATTTTTCGTGGTAACTGCTTTTCTTTTTATCTATAAAGACTGGAAGCTTTTTGCAACGGTACTCACTGTTGGTGTAATACATCATGGTAGTTTCTATCTGTTGCAAAAAGCGGATACCGGCATTGTGGTTTTTAATCAAAGTAATTCGACTTTATGGGTTCTCTTTCAACACGCTTTTTATCTCGCTTTAGAATGTATCGTCCTGGCCAAGGCTGCGGTTTCATCTTCATTAGAAGCTGAACTGGTAAGTACCTTGTCTCGGATTACTCAGAGTGGAAAGGGGCTGGACTTTCGAATCCGAGATGCTAATTCAGATAACATTTATGTACGACATTTGAATAGTATGGTGCAACAAACAAGCTCGGCTCTGGGAAATGTTAAAGGCGCCAGTGAGTCTATGAAGTCGACTGTTAACGACGTATCAGGCGCTATGCAAAGCTATCGAAATAAATCTGAATTACAGCGTTCCCAGACAGTCAGCATTGCATCTGCCACTCAACAAATGTCTGATACTTTTAGACATATGGTGGAAGATGTATCAAGCGTATACGAAAAAGTGAATGCTTCTGTTGATAAGCAAACTAAAGTGAGTGAAGCAATGCAGCTCTCTAAAAACGCTATTTCTCAACTAAAAAGCAAGATCGAAAAAGCGAATGATACAATTATTGAACTGTCGAGCCATAGCCATAGAATCGGTCGAGTGCTCGATGTGATTCAATCGATTTCAGAGCAAACAAATTTATTGGCACTTAATGCGGCAATTGAAGCTGCTAGAGCTGGAGACGCTGGACGAGGTTTTGCTGTGGTAGCTGATGAAGTCAGAACATTAGCCATGAAAACGCGAGAGTCCATTGACGAAATTCAGACTACGATTAATTGTGTTCAGGAAGGAGGGGAAAAGGCGGTTGAAGAAATGCGTCATTGTAACCAATTTATCGAAGACAGTGTGGGACAAACTGACCATGCCAATGCGCAATTATACGAAGCGACCACTCTGATAAATGAGCTGGCTCAGATAAATGAGTCCTTTGTTTCTTCTATCAGTCAACAAAGCCAGGCTGCCCAGGAAATTGCGGAAAAAGTGGGCGCAATACGGCAAGGAGTGGAAGATTCGAATTCTGATATTGAGCAGATTGGTTTTGCGATCAACGATATTGAACAAGGTTCTGTGCATTTATCGGAACAGCTACGCCATTTTGTTGTTTAAAATGAAAAACAGAAGCTTGCGAATTATAGGTGTTTTGTGGTGATTCGTTTTGTAAGCGCCAGAAATTTGATATTTGCTAGCATATGGGTTGGCTTGATTGTTCTGTTTTTCTGGATTTTTTTTGCTCGCTCTATTAATTATTTTGGTCAACACAAAAATCTGGAACTACAGCCTTCATGGGAGTCGAAAGACCGGCAGTTTGAAAAACTACTTGTCCAGATGAACTTGAAGAAAAAGAACATTATTCTACACCTGGTTGATCCTGACTGTTCCTGTAGTCGTTTTAGTATTAACTATGTAAAAGGGTTATTAAGTAACAATGACTACTCTGATTTTACTCAATATGTTTTCATACCACCCGGCAAGGAAAATAGTTTATTTCCAGCAGGAATTACTCTTTCAGAAAATAACTATCAGCTTCTAAAGCAACTAATACCGTCGACTCCGGCAGCCCTTATATGGTCTCAGGCGAGCAAAAAAGTGGCGTTTATCGGAGCTCATACTTCAGGGGAAATTTGTGGTCAGGGTAAATCCAATCTTGAAATTGTAGTGGCTAATCTCAAACGAAATGTTAACCCGAAATATTTCCCATTTTTTCAAAAGGGTTGTTTTTGCTCAACTTGAGCCGAGCTGAGTATGATTGCTGACACATTACTTTTACGACAAGTAACACTTTACCGATTGATTTCCTCTTCAAAAACAGATTAGATTCCCTTTTTAAAGTACTGAACTAATAAGGAATAGGCTTCTGTGAACAAAAAGTTATCTGTTCATCATTCCCATTGCAAAAATTGCCAAACACAACTACTAGGAACATTTTGTAGTCACTGTGGCCAGAAAGATAAAGAGTATCAACCCACATTTACGAATATGATTCAGACGTTGTGGGATGACTTTGTTGCAGTCGATGCAAAGCTGCTAAATACTATTAAAGCGGTTTTTATACCGGGCAAATATGCAGCTGACTGGCTGGAAGGAAAGCAGAACCGCTATGTACCACCGATAAGAATGTACATCGTAGTATCAATGCTGTTTGCCATTGTAAGCTATGTAGAGTCGAACTACTTTCAACAACAGCCCTTGGGGAGTGGTGCGTTACAAGGGTTTATTCATGGGTATTCAGACCACAAACAACTGCCCTATGAATACCAGATTATCCAACTGGTGACCTTATTGATTCTTCCGCTGACAGTGATTTCAGCTCAAATATTTAACCGAAAATCAAAAGTTATTGTTAGTGTAATATTTTCCATTTGCCTTTCCATTACGATAATGTTTTTCTTTATGTTTGCCGAGGCTTTATCATTGGCTATACCAGAAAAAATGACTGAGCTGGTCTTACTTTTTCTTATATCTCTCTTTACACTGGTTTCTGTTAGAACCGTTTACAAAATAAGTCTTGTTGGCGCAATTTTTAAAACACTGGCCTGGCTACTTCTCAATTTCGCTCTTGTCGCTTCAGTTACTATTATTTCGATAGGTTATTATGAAGCTCACTTCGAAGAAGTAAAGACTATGCAAGCGGAACCACAAAATTCTGTTTTAGATAAGCGCTAACTAAAAATTGCACTAGCAATATAAAGTATGAACTATCGCGAACTCGCGATAGCTCGCTATGAGCTGAATAGACATTTATCTCTTCTGGTAATTGATTATCGCAAGTACTCTCTTCTACATTGAACCAGTTCAGCAGGTGTAACCAGGTTAAAGGGTGACGAGCTGAGCAAACTGATATTTAAATGCAGTTATATATTACAAGGAGAGAATCATGTTACGAAAACTAATTGCAGTAGTCTTTTTATTTGTTGGCAGCTCACTGTCGGCTGATCCTGTTCAAGATTTATCGATGAATAACTATAAGGCCGGATGGTATCCAAACTTCTATAAGGGAAATGGTCCCTTAACCTGTCAAAGAACATGTAAGGCATGGGTCGGGAGTGACCGCGAGCACGAAAAAAGTAATGAGATTGATGGGCAAACTGAAGAAACCTCAGTGTGTAAAATAACGAATAAAGATGAAATAATCATTGAAGGCCTAAATGAACCTGGCTCACACTGGCTTTATGGTAATCAGTTTGATGATTATCCGGTATGCCATGTTTTACCAATAGGTATCGAGCCAGTTCGTAAAAAAGCGTTTATGTGTCTTTGTGTGACTCCGGACAAATGCACCGATGCGGATTTAATCATCAGTAATATCTATGATCCTGTATGGGACTGGACTACAGGACAATCGGTCGTTAAGGTTGACGTAACCAATATCGGCTCCAGTGCCGCCGGTAACTTTTCAACACGAGTTTCAGACCCTGGAACCGGTGCTTCATCTGCAGTGGTCTCTGCAGGTCTTGCTGCGGGCTCGACTGCGACACTGGTATTTTATTTTAATTATTGGCTATTTGATCCGGATGCAGAGCTTCATGCTGAAGTGGATACATTGAATGAAGTTGTCGAATGTGACGAAGAGAATAATAAGAAAATCTACTTTAAGCAGGGATGATTGGTTTCTGTCTATAACTTTAGCAGCTAGTGTAGTCCTACAGGCTAGTCGGACTACACTTTTTACGCTTTTATTTGCGTTAGTTGGCAGGAATTCAAATACTTTAGTTATTTTTTCTAGCAAATTGTTGCTTTGAGGAAGGTGTCACAGAGCTGTACAAAAAGTGTTCGCAAGCAAAGTTTTTTCTTCTTATCACCGTTAGAAAAGTTCAATATTGTTACTGAACTATTCGCTCTAATCAGGAGAACTGTTATGACATACCCTACAATCGAGGATAAAATTTTAGATGATGGTCGGATTAGCGACTGGTTGGCAGGGCAAATCAAGGTGACTCGAGAACTGGATCTTTCGCAGGCGATAGATGATGTCAGGAAACTACAGGTGATTCTTGATAAACGTATGGATAGAAAAATACAAGAACGTAAAACCTTTAAAACCCAAGTTGATTTGAAAGTCATCGATCTATAAATCAATGCCCATCAGACGTTAAGCAACAGAATAACTATGTTGTTTTGATACGGTTGTTTTTATATGAAACTATCGTGAAACGGAATAGTTGCGAACCGGAATAGTAGCGAACCAGAAGACTCCGGCTGGAGTCTCCCACAACGTATTTCCTTTTCTATTTGCTACTGGAGAACTCAGGGTAGGCTTCCATTCCGCATTCTGATAAATCGACGCCTGAAAGTTCTTCTTCTTCACTGACGCGAATACCCACCAGTTTTTTGATCACAAACCAGGCGGCAACGCTGGCGACAAACACCCAGATGAAAATAGTTAGTGCACCGACTAGTTGGCCAACAAATGTCGCTTCAGGATCAGTCAATAGCACAGCAAAAATTCCCCACAGTCCTACGACGCCGTGTACCGATATGGCGCCTACAGGGTCATCTATTTTTAGCTTATCCAGTCCTACGATACTGAGAACGACCAGTACGCCGCCCACCATGCCTATGAGTGTTGCCGATACCGCTGTTGGATCCGCGGGCTCAGCTGTAATTGCAACCAGTCCCGCCAGGGCGCCATTAAGAGCCATTGTAAGGTCAGCTTTTCCAAAGAGAATTCTGGCGGTTAATAGCGCAGCAATCAAGCCACCGCAAGCAGCAGCGTTGGTATTAAGAAAAACATTCGCTACTTCGTTTGCGACCGCTATTCCTCCAAGTTTTAGTGTGGAGCCACCATTGAATCCGAACCAGCCCATCCATAAGATAAACGTGCCTAATGTTGCTAGCGGTAGATTGGCTCCTGGTATGGCTGTTACCTGTCCCTTGCTAGTGTATTTGCCTTTTCGCGGACCCAACAGTAAGACGCCTGCTAAGGCTGCGGCAGCGCCCGCCATATGAACAATACCTGAACCGGCATAATCGCTATAGCTTAAGCTATAGAGTCCGAATACACTTTTCTCACCCCAGGTCCATCCTCCTTCAAGCGGATAGATAAGGCCTGTCATGAATACGGCGAACAAAAGGAAGGACCAGAGTTTCATTCTTTCTGCCACTGCCCCTGAAACAATCGACATCGCCGTGGCAACAAAGACTACCTGAAAGAAAAAATCTGAGGCGCTTGAATAGACAGAGTCGCCATCAAAACCATTTGCGGTTGAAGCATCCAAAGCGGCCTTTACGTCGAGGTTGGCCACCGTATCGACGCCCGACAAGAACCAGCCGCCACCGTACATTAGTTCATATCCGCATATCATGTACATGGTGCAAGCTATCGCAAATAGTGCGACGTTTTTCGTTAGAATTTCAGTTGTGTTTTTGGCTCGAACCAGACCCGCTTCTAGCATTGCAAATCCTGCTGCCATCCACATAACCAGTGCGCCCATCACTAAAAAATAAAATGTATCAATTGCATATTGCAATTCAAAAATTTGTTCCTGCATTGCAGTACTCCCAAGAATTAATATTTCAATGAGTAATTCATTGATTGCTGGTGTTTTTAGTTAGATGGCTTCAGCGCCTGTTTCCCCGGTACGAATTCGAATCACTTGTTCCAAATCCATCACAAAAATCTTGCCGTCACCTATTTTTCCACTTTTCGCTTCCTTACATATGGTTTCTATAACCAGTTCCAACTGATCATTATCCACTGCGACATCCAGTTTTGTTTTGGGGTTAAAGTCTACGGTGTACTCTGCACCGCGATATAGTTCGGCGTGACCTTTTTGACGACCAAAGCCTTTGACTTCAGTAACGGTAATGCCTTGAACGCCAATATCCGAGAGTGCTTCTCGTACTGCATCGAGCTTGAAAGGTTTTATAATTGCTGTAACTAATTTCATAGCGTTTTACCTGTTAGATGGTTTAATTTTTCTGGATAAAAACTAAAGATCAAAAGACTTACTTATATCCAAATAGATATAACCATCATCTTGTGACCCAATAAGGTCATCGCTTTTTATGCCAAGGTGCAAACTGGCAGACACTTCGTTAGCTAACTCAGAACTAAAAGAAACTTCAGCCCAGGTCCAACTCGCATCGTCAAGATCGCTGTAGTCACCTGCACCAAGTGTGAGTTCAAAAGCGGAGTGGCTGTAGGTTGCAACAAATACCGAATAGTCTTCAGCGATAGCACCGTCGTCATCGTCACCGCTGATCAGATCGAAAGAAAAGTCGCCGTAAGTTAAATTGAGAGAAAGTTCCTGTTCAAAGTCGCTGACGTAAGTGTATTCATAACGTGTGTATCCGACTGACCAGGAAAAAGAATCATACTCTTTACCGTAGCCGAGGTAGTAATCAGTTTCTAGTCCATCGTTACCGCCGGTGGAATCATCAATCCACCAGGTACCGGCATAAAAGCCGTCCTGGCTATAGTCGACACTGGCGTACGCGCCGCCATCACCCAGATTCCAACCTCGAAAATAGTAGTCGGATACAAAGCCGCCGGTCATGGTTACATCCGCAAAAACTGTTTGGCAAAGTAGTAAACTAATTAAACAGGAGGTTTTGAGTAGAAAATTCTTCGAGTTTGTTGGACAAACATTTATTTTTTTATTGGTGCTCTTCATTGGTTTCCCCTTTATTGGTCTGAATGCACCTTCGCTATTGCAGCAAGCTTGCCAACTTTAAAAAAACATTTAATTTCATTTGTTTAAATGAAAATCAGGCAAGGTTTTGTTATTAGACGCGAGAGGAATGCACCAAATTATGCTTGTTGATATAAACAAAAAATATTGGCGTTACGCTTTTGGTGCGTCTTTTTTGTAAAATACAAGAAATATTGTATTGATAGTTGGAGGAACTGTTTGTTAAAAAAATCGTGAAAGCGAAATTTGGATTTTTACAAGTAGAGTAGAAAATTTGCGATACTAGAAAAAATAAAAAAAAGAGTCAGAACTAGTGTTTTAGCCTGACCCATTTGTAATGGTAGAACAAATCGATTATTTCAAAAAACAGGGTGTCTGAAAATTACTAGAAACGATAACGAATGCCAATTGCTCCATCCACATCGAATCCTGCCTCATTGGAAAAGTCATAATTTGGTACGGCTTGAATATAAGCTTGAAAATCTCTGGCAATACCAAAAGTCATACCAATAGGTGCTCGGACACCGGCACTATCATCTCGAGTCGTATCATTGCCATCATAGTTTTCTATAAAACCTCCAAGGTCCACATAAAAATGTAAACTTTTATTATCGTTATAAAAATTTTGCGCACGAACATCGAAAGCAAACGCATCTCCATTAACAAAAAAACTATAACCTTTATACTGAGCGCTAACACCAATATCCAGATCGTATGCGACTCCAAGTTTTAAGCTTGATTTCGATTGATTAGCTGAGAACACGTTACTGGAAAAGAAGTAAAGCACTGCAACAAGTATGATATTTTTTAACTGCATAATATCCTCGGTAAGAGTTCGACGATTAAATTAAAGTTGCAGGATTATAAATATTTCTATTTATCATTGCGGGGATTAAGTCACAATATAGAACTGGTTGCGTGCTTTAATTTCTATTTCGAAAAATCAGTCGACTGATTGACGCTCTCAAAATTCATGGAGTGAATTCTGTAGTGCAACATGATTGGCTGCGTAAAAAATACTTTCAAACTGAAGGTCGAAAGACTTCTATACGCAGCGGCAAATCATTCGATTACTGACAGCTGCTCAAGCTGCTAATCCATTGGGAAATGATATTGACTGCGTCACTATCCACGATTTGAGTGCCAAGAGGAGGCATACGGTTGTTGTCAAGCAACTGCATTCTGGCCAGCAGCACAGAGCGAGCAGGATCACCTGGCGCAATAATTCGAGCGTCGGTAATTCCAAGGTCGCCATTAGCAGGTACCTGATCACAGGTTTGAGTATCTTCCAGAGCAGTACGAATCTGCAGATCCATAAAGCCACCGGGACCCCCAGGCCTGTGACATCCGCTACAATTAGCATGAAGATAACTTCTTGCCCGAAGCGAGATGCTAGCCTCGGTAGTATTGATGTCCACCAATTCTGCAAGTTGTTCACCGGTTGGCATATCTGTCAGATATCCTGCTTCTACCAGAGCATCAAGTTGATTTCCTGTTCTGCTATTGGGGTAGGTCATCTGTCCATCTAGCTGACTCGCTTCAGGCCCGAGTGAAGTTCCGGCCGCGCTGGTATGACACTCGAAGCATTGTCCTCGAGAAGGGATTAGATGCTCGAAGTCTCCGATAACCACACTATCACTGCCTTCAACGAGTTGCGCATCAGACTGAGCATCATTCCATTTATAACTGTAACCACCCCAGCCATTTTCATGGTGCATAAAAAGGCGAGTCTCCAGGTATTGATTGTCATAGATGAAGTTTTTGATGAGTACAGAGCCTACCGGAAAGCTAAAATCTCCGTCATTCTGTACGCTGATGGTTGTTTCATCGGGAATTGCGAAGTGGCGAGTTTTATTGACACCATCAGACCAAAGCTTGGCATTGACATTAAATGGAACAACGCCCTGATCGTAACTTTTACTCGCTGTGGACTCGAAGCAACCAGTGTCAGAAAGGTTAGTCGGAATGTTTGACCCACCGCCTCCCTGATCTACCAGTCGATAGATGACTGCGCTATTTCCACTTCCGCCAAAACTAACTGGATAGACTTCGCCATCGTTTCCCTGTCCAAAAGTGGCAATATTGGTGCCTGCCAACAGTAACTCCTGCGAGATATAATTTTCGCCAGATTTATAGGTACTCCAGATTCTTCCAGTACAAAAATCGCCGTAGATAAAATGGCCTTGTAGTGACGCAATAGACTGGCCACGATAAACATGTCCCCCGGTAATTGAACAGTCTCCATTATCATGATTGTATTCGGTTACCGGTAGTGTTAAACCTGTAGTGTCACAGTCTGCATTTTGATAGCAATGATTGCCTTCCATTATCGGCCATCCCAGATTATTCCCGGCAGTTACTATATCGACTTCTTCATACTGTCCCTGACCAACATCGCCTATCCAGAGCTGCCCTCCCTGTGGGTCAAAACTAAAACGCCAGGGATTGCGAAGCCCGTAGGCAAAGATTTCATCCAAGGCATTCGCGTTGCCTACAAAGGGGTTGTCTGCCGGGATCGAATATTCATTGCCACTTACGTCGAGTCGCAAAATACTCGCGTGCAATGTCTGCAGGTTCTGACCGTTGCCGTATTGATCTCCGGCACCACCGCCGTCACCGAAAGCAATATAAAGATAACCGTCAGGGCCGAATGCGATATTTCCGCCATTATGGTTATCATCCGGTTGCGAGAGTTGTAACAGAACTTCTTCATTGGCGCGGGGAAGAGGATAGGTTCCTGTATCCTCAATGCGACTAATCGTTGATTGTAAATATTGACCCAAATATGAAAAATAAACTCTTCCACCGTCGGATACTGTGTAGTCGGGAGAAAATGCCATTCCGAGTAAACCGCCTTCGCCTGCGGTATACAGATTTTCACTCATATCGGCAAATTCGTGCAAAGTACTGGCGGTTGGCGAGTTATCAAACCAATAGACAAAACCGCCGCGGGTCATAACATACCATCGACTATCATCATTGGGAGCTTGGTAAAGGCCAACCACGGAATATATCGGGGGCAGATTCGGAAAAGCATTTTCCAGTTGAATATTACTTTCCCCTTGCCCACCGGCTTGTGCTGGAGCAATACAGCTTGAATTGCTTTGTCGAGCTAAAAGTGACACGGTTGATACTGTAAAGCTCGCGCTAATGCCACCGATAGTCAAAGTTGTGGTAACTGACTGACCTGCTGTGGCGGAACTCATTAAACGCAGCCTAACTGTTTGCCCGGAATTAATGTTGCCTGGATCCGTTGAATAAGCCCCATCTCCGATCCGATACTCGCCGCCAGCGCCACTAATGGAAATGTCGGCTGGTGCGTTAATGCCGGTAACAGTGATGGTGTTAGACTCAATCCAGCTGGAAGCTAAAGTCGTTTGCTGCGAGGAAAAGCTAAAACTATCGGGGGTCGTATCTTCGACAGGCTCTGGGGGTTCAGTGCCACCACCTGAGCCGCCTCCACAGGCAATAGACAGGATAAGTGCCAGGCCGAGGAGCAAGGTCAGGTTGTTAATCAAGATTGGGCGTCGTAAAAAAAATATCGAGCGAGAGTTATCAAGCATTTCAAGAGCTCCTTGTCATAGGCTATCCATGGATAGCAACTTGCTTTTATGGAGTGACTGTCCAGCGCACTCTCTTTAAAGGTAATCAATTTTTAAGGCAATAAAGTTATAAAGTAATAAAACGCCTGAAACCAAGCGTTAAGGGGACCAAGTGTTAAGAGGTCTATCTTACTAGAGGAGTACAATAATTGTACAGAGGCGACTTGTGTTATGATTGACAAAATTCTTTTGCCGAGTAACCAGGCGTTCCATTGATTCACTATTTAGTGATACATGTTCTATAATAACTCTATCCTGAGGGGAGGCATGAGTGCCTGAGAATATCTATGTCCGGTTCTGTTTGTACTAGTGAGCGGACATCCTGGGTGTACCCTTTGAACCTGATCCAGGTGATGCTGGCGTAGGGACAGGAATTTGTTTTCTATAAAATCAATCATATGTCGAATGAGCAGGGTTTAAGGACGACTATTTTTATCCGCTCAGCATTGATTTTCTATCTGACTTCTTCTGCTTCCCGAAAACTTGCAATCAATTAGAGTTATGCATCTTGCCTGGTAATTATTTTATAAGAAATATTAAAAATGGTGGGCAATGTGGGAATAAGATTTTTTTCGTTTAAACCAGAGAAAACGTTTTTAAATTGTACAACATTACCAGGGTGGAGTTCCGTTATTGCTGGTCTATTAGCAATAGGTTTTAGCGGCTCTGTGCTGGCTAATGAACAGACTTCCAGCGGCATGCTTTCGATTGAAAAGGAGTCCGCCGATGATGGAAAGTTAATTGTGACTGCGGATCTGTTAAATGAAAGTCAGCTAGGACTAGCCGCCAGCGTTAGTATCATCGATGAAGAAAAAATAAGAAAGAATAATGCTACCCATCTATCCGAAATTCTTAATCTGGCACCTAATGTTAATTTTTCCAGCGGCGCTTCCAGAGGTCGTTTTATACAAATTCGAGGCGTTGGAGAAAGGAGTGAATTTGTTGAGCCGATCAATTATTCGGTGGGAGTGATAGTCGACGGAATCGATTTGACTGGATTGGCAGGAGGAGCGCTACTTTTTGATACACAGCAAGTAGAAATTCTTCGAGGTCCTCAGGGAACAGTTTATGGCGCAAATGCTTTGGCAGGTTTAATTAATATTGTATCTGCTGCTCCGCAAGAGTCTCTTCTGAAAGTGTCGGCCGGCTTCGAGTCCTACAATGGACAATCATTTATGCTAGTTAAAAGCGAGCAGGTGAATGAAGCTTTCGGCTATCGTATCAGCTACGGAAATTACAGAAGTGATGGGTATGTTGAAAACGTGACGCTAAATCGAGACGATACTAATAATTTTGATGAGCAAGGCGCAAAATTAAATTTAAGTTACAAGATAAATAGCGATTTTTCTTTATCAGGTAATTTCATCTGGATTGATGTTGACAATGGTTATGATGCCTTTAGTCTGGACAACAATCGACAAACTTATTCAGACGAACCCGGATATGATCGTCAAGAAACCTTAGGGGCTTCAGTAGTAGCCAAATTTGATAAAAATGAATATTCGCTGGAGACTACCTTTGCTTTTGTCGATAGTGATCTGGCCTATGCATATGATGAAGACTGGAGTTATCCCGGGATTTGTGACAATACTCCCTGTGATAGCAATAGTTGGGGATTTGACTGGTGGTATTCTTCTTTTGATAAATATTTGCGAAATAATGATAACTGGAGTCTTGATTTCAGGCTGATAAATCATGAAAGTGAGGAAGCCGAAAATGGAGGAGACCGGTGGGTATTGGGAGCTTATTTTCGTGATCAGTCAGTCTCATTAATAAGAACGTATACTTTCAATATTAATGATTTTGGTAATAACTATGATACAAGAAATTCTGCTCTTTATGGTCAATATGATAAAGCAATATCTTCAGACTGGACGATTAGTGGTGGCTTGCGATTTGAAAAAATAGGTGCAGATTATTTTGATAGTGAAGGATATTTCAGTGCACTGAATGAAAGTTTTTGGGGCGGAAAACTTGCAGTAGAATATCAAGCTTCTACTCAAATGATGACCTACGGATTAATTTCAAGAGGCTATAAAGGTGGCGGATTTAACACTTCTCAAATGCTGCCTGAAAACCAGAGAGCCTATGATGCCGAATTAATGTGGAATTACGAAATCGGGCTAAAAGGCTATTGGTCTGAAAATGCCATCACATTACAGAGTTCACTTTTCTATCAAGATCGAGATGACATTCAATCAAAGCAGTCTTATGTGACTTCTTTGGCTGACGGACAAACCCTGCAGGACGGTGGTTCATGCCCGTGTAATTTCACTGACTATTTTTTGAATGCAAAAGGCGCAAAGACTTACGGTGCTGAAATTGAAATTTCATGGCGCGAACTAAGTTGGGCTCACTACTATGCAAGTATCGCATTGTTGGATAGTAAGTTTGACTCACTTCAAAGTTTTACTCATGTTGAAGCCGATCTAAATGCTGAACCTCCGGTTGCATTTGATTTGACTGGTCGACAGTTGGCTCATGCACCTGAAAGTCAGTGGGTTGTGGGGGCCGATTTCCTGCTGGATGACTGGTGGACACTGAACTTCCAATTTGAATCAAAAGATGATTTTTATTTGTCCGATCGTCACCAGGTGAGGGCAGACAATTATAATATTTATCATATAACGCTCGCTTATCAGGCAGATAGTTGGCAATTAGAAGTCTTTGCGAGAAATCTGGGGAATGAAAATATAGTCACTCGTGGCTTTGGAAGCTTTGGAAATGATCCGAGAAAATTCTACGAGCTTGAACCTTATTTTCAGTTAGGAACCCCAAAAATCCTGGGGCTAAGAGCGGCATACCAGTGGTAAGGTAAGTAATAATTAAGCAATAAGTAATAAGTAAGAAGTAATTGGTGGAAGAGGAAAAATAATGAAAATTTCTGTTGAACTTAGTTTGTATCCGTTAGACGATGATTTTTTGACTATCATTAAAGATATTGTGAAAAGGCTTAATGATGATCAAAGAATAGAGTGTATTACAAATACTATGAGTACCCAGATTTTTGGCGAGTTCGATAGCGTGATGGCTGTGGTCAATAATATTGTTAAATATTCATTTGAGACTTATGGAAAGCAGGTTTTTATTGCAAAATTTTTAAATAGTGATGTAGCTCCGAGCAGACAGTAAACGTTTTCAATGGAAATTTTATTACACGCATTTGCTGAGCAATTAGTTCAAACATCGATCTGGGAATGGGCCGCTGTCGTTTTTGCAATAGCCTATGTTCTTTTGGCTATTAAGGAAAGTTTATGGTGCTGGCCAGCGGCATTTATCAGTACCGCAATATATTCAGTATTATTTTTTGATGTAAACCTGTTCATGCAATCGGTATTAAATATCTACTATCTGTTAATGGCTATATATGGCTGGTATCAGTGGAAAACAGGAGAACACCGTGATGGAGATAAAAAGATTGAACGTTGGCCTGTTAGAAAACATCTGGCATTTATTGTTTTTATAGTTGCCGGGATCTTGGTTTCCGGTTATCTGCTCGACAACTACACTTCACAAAGTCTTGCTTACCTTGACTCTTCTGTAACCTGGTTTGCGGTCTTTGCTACTTTTTTGCTCGCACGGAAAATATTGGAAAACTGGATTTATTGGATAGTTATTGATTCTGTATCAGTTTATCTATACTTACAAAAAGAGTTTTTAGTGACAGGACTGCTTTTTGCGGCCTACACAATAATGGCAGTGTTTGGATGGCTACAATGGAAGAAACACCTTGATAAGTATTCTACCCCCTGATTGGTGGCAATTTTCTGAGTATAGCTGGTATAAGATGGTGGCAACGCTATCTTTACAGGATCCTGAAAATTTTGAAATGTGCCTCGACCGGATTAACTGGATGCCTATTGGCGGCGGGATCACTAACTATAACTACAAACTGAATATTGGTCGGGACAAGTACTTCGTACAACTGGTTGATCCCAACAAAATTGAGAGATTGCCAGGAGGAAGATTTGTTCCGGTGAGCAAAGTGATTGCAGAAAATAACAAACTCGCTTTTTGGGTACCTGAGTGTTTGTTGGATTCAAATGATATAAGGTTGTTTAGCTGGATTGATGCGGTAAATTCGAAGCATGATAACTTTAACTCAGAAATTTTTGTCGAAAAGTTATGTCATTTCTTTTCAGTGCTACATAAAGATATCAGTACCCTTCCGTTCCTTGATATTACACGTCACCTTGAAACCTATTATCATCTGGCAGTGAAATATAATCCGAAGCGAAAAAGTAATTTTCAGGAAAGTTATAAGCAGGCTTTGAAATTCTGTCGTAGTTTTAATGCCAGTAATACCTGCCACAATGACATCTCGCCGGGTAATTTGTTGATTGGAGATGAAATTTATCTGGTCGACTGGGAGTACGCATGTATTGGTGATCCTTTGTTTGATCTGGCGGGGGTGAGCATTAATTTCCAGCTAAATGAAAAGCAGGAATCCTATTTGCTCGAAACCTACAGTGGTCAGCTGGATACTTATTTTCATATAGAAAAATTTCATGAGATGAAACTTTTATATAATCAAATAACAGAATTCTGGGAATCTCGTAACGAATAAGTCTGCCGCTTGTCACATATTTAATTGATTCAATCTTTTTATCCCATCGAGAATAAATAAATTGAACTATAGTTAATAAGTGTGTCGAGGTCAGATGAGTGAGTTATGAGAAGTTCCAATTATCTACGTCGTGCCAAGCGTCGGCAAAATAAAACAACAATTCATCAGCAATTCAATTACTCTCCGAATGATAAAGTTTGTGGGAAGGATTCTCTTGCCAGTGTGATGGATGTTACCATTACTACCGTTGAGCGCTGGATACGAGATGGAATGCCGGTAGAACAGCGGGGCGATTCAACTCATGAGTGGCTATTTGATCTGACTCAGGTTAAGCAGTGGTACAGTGAACACTTCCCTAAAAATGATTAGAAGGCCTTTTTAGATTTCAAATGTCCGATTTACGGAACCAGGTGTAATTGTTGGCACGAGCTTAGCTGGTAATTCCAGTGATTTTATTCGTTTTGCTCTTCTTCAGATTCACTTTCAGAAGGCTGTTCCTGGTTCTCAGCGCTTTCCTTGATTCCTACTCCAACAACCTGACCAGGAGTGTTTTGCCCTTGAACGATTACGACCTCTACTCTTCTGTTTGTCGCTCGTCCCTCTATCGTATCATTAGTGGCAATTGGTTTAGTGTCGGCATAGCCGTTAATAACAAAACGGTTTCTGTCGAGTAGCCCGCTTTTTAATAATTCCCGCGTAACCGAGCCTGCGCGAGCACCTGACAGTTCCCAGTTTGAACGAAAATACTCATTATTGATTGGCAAGTTGTCGGTATGTCCAGCGACCCTTATTTCACCATTGGTTTCAGCCAGGATAGTTTCAATTTTATGTAATACGGGAAGAAATTGTTCCTCGATTGTGTCTGAAGCCGACGCAAAGGAGCCCTTTTCTCTGATTCGAATTACTACCATCGCGCCTTTGGCAAGAAGCTCAATTTGACCGTCAATGATTTCTTTCTGTAAGTCGATAGCTATAGCTTGCGCCAAAACTTCTGCCGCAGCCTGTTCGGCCGCTTCACGTGCGGCTTTTTCTTCCGGCGTTTCAAAAGTAGAATCCTTTACCCCATACTGGATATCTTCAATGCCATCTCCCTTGTTCGGCTCTTCTCCTTCACCTTCCTGAGATTCTTCTTTTTCTGGCTCATCAAACTCCAAAGTTTCTTTAGTCACTTCAATTGTTTGTTGCATGATGGAGTCGATTACAGTCGGGCGAGGCTTTCCGGGAGAAAACTCTCTCGCAATAATACTGGTGCCCTTGGGAATATCTCGAACCTCAAGTTTGTTTTGGACGCCAAACGCAAATCGCATTGAACCGGCTATTTGTTTAAACTTGAGTACATCCATTTCTGAAAAGGACAAGAGGAGTACAAAAAAGCA
Source organism: Aliikangiella sp. G2MR2-5 (assembly GCF_015687155.1). GTDB lineage: Bacteria > Pseudomonadota > Gammaproteobacteria > Enterobacterales > Kangiellaceae > Aliikangiella. The sequence goes on from NZ_JADPQF010000003.1 coordinate 55,427, forward strand.
CAAAAGCAGTGCCATCAAATCAGCAAAGGTCCCCATATAACCAGGGAGTCCTTCGGGGGGGCATTTACACTCTTCTTCTTCCATCGAGTTTCTTACCTAGTCTTCAGCGGAAGGACGTTTACCTTCAGCAAGGTAACCATGTAGTACCTGCTCAATGACGCGCGGGTTCTGACCAGCTTGAATGCCGAGCAGCCCATCAATAACCAGTCTGCGAGCGAGCTTTTCCTCGCCATCGCGAAGGTTTAGCTTGTCGCAAATGGGAATACCGATCATATTAGCCATCATTGCTCCGTACATGGTGGTCAGCAAGGCGACCGCCATTGAAGGGCCTATCGTTTTCGGATCATCCATATTTGAGAGCATCGCTACCAGCCCAATTAGCGTACCAATCATGCCCATTGCAGGGGCAATATCAGCCATTGATTTAAAAACGCCGGCTCCATTTTGGTGCCGCTCCGATGCCATTTTTAAATCCTTTTCGAGAATGGTTTTAACCACTTCGCCGTCATGGCCATCCACCAGCAGACCGATACCTTTTTTCATAAAGGGATCGGGGATTTCTGCGCTCTCGAGTGCCAGTAGACCACTCTTGCGTGCCATGTCGGCTAGTTCAACTATTTTTTCAATAAGTTCATCACAATCGGGAGACTTGAACGACAGAACTTTCATGCCGGATGAAGCGGCGGAGAGGAAGTCGCTCAGCGAATATTTCATTAGCACAACAAAGTGAGTACCAACGACTACGATTAGGATAGAGGGGATATCGATAAAGGTTGTAATGTTCCCACTAAGGAGCATTGCCATCAATATCATCCCGATGGCACCTATCAGCCCTACCAGTGTTGCTAAATCCAAGTTGTTAAAGCCTCTTAATTTCAGCCAATTGTGACTTGAAACAGAGTCACAATTTTATTTTTTCTCTTTCATATTCAAAGGTTAGCCGAGATTCCTGACAATTCCAGTGAATGGCATAAATTCTCCAATTAAATCGGACAATTGTTCCTTTCTTAGGTGAAATGAGCGACAATATCGCCCCATTTTTCTGTGTGAGGCAATTGTGATTATGGCGACCAAAAAAGTGACCTTTGAAGAGCAGCTCAGCCAGTTGGAGGCAATTGTCGATAGTCTTGAACAAGGAGAGCTTTCTCTGGAAGAGTCTCTTACCCGCTTTGAGCAGGGAGTGAAACTGACTCGCGAATGTCAGAAAGCGTTGGATCAGGCTCAGCAGAAAGTGCAGATTTTGAGTCAGGACAATGAGTTACTTCAGGATTTCAGAGAAGATGCTGAGTAAGCTGACTGCTCGAGTCAGCGTCAAAAGTCGGGTTTATCAGATTAAAACTACTCAGGTAGAAAAGTTCTCAGGTTAATATAAGACATGCCACATCGCCACTTTCTTGAATCAGTTCAGCGTGATACTAATCAACTGCTGGATCACTATTTACCTGCGGCAACAACAATTCCTCAGCGATTACATGAAGCCATGCGGCATTCAGCGCTCAATCCCGGGAAAAGGTTGCGACCGGCGTTGGTATTTGCCACAGGTGAAATGCTGGGCCTTGAGCGTCCGGCCCTGAATGTCCCGGCTATCGCAGTAGAGCTAATTCATGCGTATTCACTGATTCACGATGATTTACCCTGTATGGATGATGATGATTTGAGGCGTGGAATTCCAACCTGCCATGTGGCATTTGACGAAGCGACAGCCGTGCTCGCTGGAGATGCATTGCAGACGCTGGCATTTGAACTCCTGGCCAGTTCTGATGATTTGGCTGTTCGGCCTGTGACCCGTTTAAAGATGATCGTCGAGTTAGCCAAAGCCAGTGGTTCTCTGGGAATGGGCGGAGGTCAGGCAATTGATCTGGCTCTTACAAACAAAAAAACCGATATTGAGACATTGGAGTCAATGCATCGAATGAAAACTGGCGCATTAATTGATATTTCAGTGTTGTTGGGATATTACTGCTCGGAAATCAATGATCAACAGGTCGCGAAAAAACTCAGTATCTATAGCCAATCTCTCGGGTTAGCCTTTCAGATAAGGGATGATATTTTGGATATTGAGTCAGATACCGAGACACTGGGCAAGCCGCAAGGCTCCGATCTGGAGAAAAACAAGTCGACTTTTCCGGCACTGCTCGGCCTTGAAGGAGCCAAGCGCCGAGCCGCAGAGCTGGTAGAACAGAGCTTGGAAGCCTTGCATGAACTGCCCTATAAAAGCGATAATTTAGCCAATTTTGCTCGCTATATTATTCAAAGGGATTTTTAACTGGCATTTGCGTGCTGAAATGTAACGAAGGTATTAAGTACTTACTATCTTTACAAGCGAGAAATAGTGACGATTTGAGATATGTTGATGAAGTCAAATTTGTGTAATCCGGAAAAGTACCCCAATCTTGCCAAAATTAATTGGCCTGCAGATTTGCGTCAACTGGATAAAAGTGAGTTGGAAGCTGTATGCTCGGAACTCAGGGCGTTTTTAATCGAATCTACCAGTCAATGTGGTGGGCACTTTGCTGCTGGCTTGGGCACTGTTGAGCTGACGGTGGTACTCCATTATTTGTTTAATACGCCTACCGACAAAATTGTCTGGGATGTAGGTCATCAGGCTTACCCACACAAAGTGCTTACCGGACGCAAAGAAGAGCTGGTTTCAATCCGTCAAACTGACGGTCTTCACCCATTCCCAAGCCGTTTCGAAAGTGAATATGACTGCTTTGGTGTAGGGCACTCCAGCACTTCCATCAGTGCAGCTCTGGGTATGGCGGTCGCTGCCAAGGCAAGAGGTGATGAGCGGCGATTCGTCGCTGTTATCGGTGATGGCGCAATGACTGCTGGCATGGCATTTGAAGCGCTCAATCACGCAGCCGATCTGGATGCAAACCTGACGGTTATCCTGAATGATAATGACATGTCGATTTCTGAGAATGTCGGTGGACTGAATAACTATCTGGCCAAAGTGTTATCCGGCAAATTCTATTCCAGCGTAAAGGAAGGCGGTAAAAAGGTTTTACAGAACATGCCTACCATATCTGAGTGGGCGCACCGGGTTGAAGAGCATATGAAGGGAATGGTGTTGCCAGGAACTTTATTTGAAGAACTGGGTTTTAACTATATTGGTCCAATTGATGGCCATAATATACCGACGTTACTGACAACCATCGAGAATATTAAAGCACTCAAGGGCCCACAGCTTTTGCATGTGGTGACACGTAAAGGCAAAGGGTTCGAGCCCGCGGAAAAAGATCCAATCAAGTATCATGCGGTGCCAGTGTTTAATCCACAAGATAAAGAACTTCCCATTGTTAAAAAGAAACTCACTTACTCAAATATTTTCGGCAAGTGGCTGTGTGATATGGCAAGCAAAGATGAGCACCTCATGGGTATCACACCTGCGATGCGAGAAGGTTCTGATCTGATCGCTTTTTCCCGCCAATTCCCCGAGCGTTATTTTGATGTCGGAATCGCAGAGCAGCATGCAGTGACTCTGGCAGCCGGAATGGCTTGTGAAGGTGCTAAGCCAGTGTGTGCCATTTATGGCTCCTTCTTACAACGCGGTTATGATCAGTTGATTCATGATGTGGCCCTACAAAATCTGGATGTCCTGTTTGCTATCGATCGCGGTGGCCTGGTGGGCGGAGATGGTGCAACTCATCATGGCTCTTTTGACTTAAGCTATTTACGCTGTATTCCGAACATGGTCATCATGACTCCATCGGATGAGAAGGAATGCCGTCTGATGTTGTCCACCGGATACGAATACGAGGGGCCTGCGGCGGTACGTTATCCTCGTGGTGCGGGAACGGGTATTGATGCAGGTGAATCTCTGGACACTATCGAGATAGGTAGAGGCATCGTCAGGCGCAGCGGCGAAAAGGTTGCGATCCTGGTTTTTGGAAGTTTGTTACAAACAGCAGCGCTGGTGGCGGATGAAATAAACGCAACTTTGGTCGATATGCGATTTGTCAAACCACTGGACGAAGATCTAATCCTTACGCTGGCGGAAAGTCATGAAAAGCTGGTTACCATTGAAGAAAACGCAATTGCCGGTGGTGCAGGAAGTTCAGTCGCTGAATTTCTTAGTTCAAAAAAGGTAGCAATGCCTGTCTTTCACCTTGGGTTGCCGGACAGATTTGTTGAACACGGCGATCCATCCGATTTGCTATCGCGCTGTGGTTTGGATAAAGCAGGCATCCTGGCCAGTATCAACAAATAGTGATAACCGGGCAAATAACGGGTAAAGCCGCTGGTAGCAAAAGCTGTCGGCGGCTTTTTGGTTTATGCACTATTACTCACCTGCAAACAGCAGCCGCTGGTTCACTACTGTCAGTATTGATACCTTGCCAAGCTTAGGATAACCTGAGCATCAAATCGGGGACTAGTTTCTAGCACTCGCTAACATTTTCTGTGAAATGTTAATTCATAACTTAATTAATAAGAGCATGACTATGGATCTGAATTTACAAAACAAAAACGCTTTGGTTTGCGGAAGTTCTCAAGGTATGGGTAAGGCCATTGCAATACAGCTGGCAAAAATGGGCGCCAATGTGACTTTGTTTGCTCGCAATCTGGAAACTCTGAATGAAGTAAAGTCGCAGTTAGCGAACAATGGTTCACAGGAGCATCACGCGATCTGTGCCGATTTTTCCAATCCAGTTGCGGTTAGCCGGGCTCTGGATGAGCAGCTTAAAGTAGTGCCGGCATACCAGATTCTGGTAAACAATACCGGAGGCCCAGCTCCCGGACCGGCGAGTACGGCTGAAAGTGGAGCGTTTCTTGCGGCATTCAATCAACACCTGATAAACAACCACCAGATAGCGCAGAAACTTATTCCAGGAATGAAAAACGCTGGATATGGACGCATTATCAACGTGATTTCTACCAGTGTAAAACAGCCCTTGCCTAATCTCGGGGTCTCTAATACTGTCCGTGGAGCGGTTGCCAGTTGGGCAAAAACCATGGCCAACGAATTGGGACAATTCAATATTACCGTTAACAACGTATTACCCGGTGCTACCAATACTGTTCGTCTGGAAGCCATAATCAAAAACAAGGCGAGTAAAATGGGAGTCAGTATTGGAGAAATGGAAGCCGAGGAAAAGTCGATCATTCCGATGAGACGTTTTGGTGAAGCTGAAGAGTTTGCAAACGCGGTTGCATTCCTGGCTTCACCATCTGCCAGTTACATTACAGGAGTGAGTTTACCGGTTGATGGCGGAAGAACGAGCTGTTTGTAAAATAGTGATTGCGGGCTACATAACAACTTTTTGCAAGCGTACAATATTTATCAGATAGTTTCGGCATATAGCTAAAAGTAGAGTTTCAAAAATGCAGAAAATTCAAAATTATATCAACGGCGAATTGCTGGAACCGTTAGACGGCGAATATCTGGATAACTATGAACCGGCGACCGGTCAGGTTTACGCTCTAATCCCGCAATCTACCGAGAAAGATCTTGAACTGGCAGTGGTAGCAGCAGAACAGGCACAAGAAGAATGGGCTGAAATGCCGGCAGAACAACGCTCAAATTTGCTGCTAAAACTTGCCGACGCTATCGACGCTGCCAGCGACGAGCTTGCCAGAGCTGAAGCTATCGATAATGGAAAATCAATTAATTTTGCCAAGCATGTTGATGCTTATCGAAGTGCTGCCAATATCCGATTTTTTGCGAATGCCACAACCCAGTTTTCCAGCGAGTCCCACAGCATGGGGTCGGTGGGAGTTAACTATACTCTTCGCGATCCGATTGGTATTGTTGGATGCATTTCACCATGGAACTTACCGCTCTATCTGTTTACCTGGAAAATTGCACCGGCGTTGGCGACTGGAAACTGTGTGATTGCCAAGCCATCTGAAATCACGCCGATGACAGCTTATCTTTTTTCCAGACTTTGTATTCAGGCGGGATTGCCCAAAGGGGTACTCAACATTCTTCATGGCACTGGCCCATCTATCGGTGGGCCAATAGTTGCTCATCCCAAAATTAAAGCGGTCAGTTTTACCGGGGGAAGTGCTACCGGTAAACACATAGCCTCAGTTGCTGCTCCAATGTTAAAGAAAATATCGCTTGAACTCGGTGGAAAAAATCCAACTTTGGTTTTCGCCGACTGTGATTTTGATACAACTGTAAGTGAGGTCGCTCGAGCCGCTTTTTCTAACCAGGGACAGATTTGTTTATGCGGTTCGCGAATTTATATCGAACGCTCAATCTACGATAAATTTAAAAACGCACTGGTTGAAAAAGTAAAAAAACTGAGAATTGGCGATCCACTGGATGAACAGACGCAACACGGCGCTCTAGTGTCCCAGGCACATATGGAAAAAGTTCTATCCTATATTGAGTTGGCCAAGAAAGAAGGCGGGGATATCCTATGTGGCGGTAATCGAGTAACAGTGGAAGGTCGCTGCGAACAGGGCTACTTTGTTGAACCAACTATCATTGAAAATTTGCCTCTAAATTGTAGAACCAATCAAGAAGAAATTTTTGGACCCGTATGTACTTTGCAACCATTTGAAAGTGACGATGAAGTTATTCGGTTAGCCAACGGAACAGAATACGGATTAGCGACTTCAATATGGAGTAATGATATTAAGCGCTGTCATCGCCTTTCAAAAGCGCTTGATTTTGGGATTGTGTGGGTAAATACCTGGCTACTACGCGATTTGCGTACACCTTTTGGCGGAGTGAAATCTTCCGGTATGGGAAGGGAAGGTGGCCTTGAGGCTATGCGTTTTTTTACTGAGCCCAAAAACGTTTGCGTAAAATATTAAAATTATTAGCAGACTTTATTCGTTTTAGTTTTTGCACTAGCGCTAAATTTGTGGGCTCTACTGTGATGCTTGAATTGTCTCAACCAGAAATAGTTAGAATTCTTGGGAAAAAATAATGAACGGAATTTCTACAGAAACTCAACTCATCGTAACCACGTTTTTTCAATGGGCAGCGCTGCTCTTCGTTATCGTTGTCGGTTTGTTTTTTTTCGCAATCGTTATCACCTATGTCATCGATAAATTTCAGACAACTCATGCGGTTAAAAGAAATTATCCGGTGATTGGTCGCTTCCGCTATTGGTTTGAGCATCTGGGAGAGTTCTTCAGGCAGTATTTCTTTGCTATGGACAGAGAGGAGCTTCCGTTTAACCGTGCCCAACGTAGCTGGGTGTATCGCGCTGCTAAAAATATCGACAACACTATCGCTTTCGGTTCAACAAGAGACACAAGAAAAGTAGGAAATATTCTTTTTGTGAACTGCCCTTATCCCACGATGAAAAAAGATGCGGTTGAACCCCGAGAAATTACTGTTGGTGAAAACTGTGAAAATCCGTGGACGACGCGATCATTCTTTGGTGTTTCTGCAATGAGTTTTGGTGCGATATCCAAGCCTGCGGTGCAGGCTTTGTCGTTTGGCGCGGCCAAGGCCGGAACCTGGATTAATACCGGGGAAGGTGGATTGTCTCCTTATCATTTGCAAGGCGGCGCGGATGTTATATTTCAGATAGGAACAGCCAAGTACGGAGTGCGAGATGAGCAGGGAAATCTTGATGATAGTAAGCTTAAAAAAGTGGCTTCGTACGAACAGGTAAAATTGATCGAGCTTAAGCTAGCCCAAGGGGCAAAGCCTGGAAAAGGTGGAATTTTACCGGGAGAAAAAGTGACGGAGCAGATAGCAGAGATCCGCGGTATCAAAATAGGACAAGATTCGATTAGTCCAAATAGACATCCTGAAATCAGTAGCAACGAAGACCTGCTAAATATGCTTTGCCACATTCGAAAGGTTACCGGAAAACCTGTTGGCTTTAAAACTGTAGTTGGCTCTCCTGAGTGGCTTGATGAACTGATGAAGGACATCGTTGCAGCAGGTATTGAAAATGCGCCGGACTTTATTACCTTAGATAGTGCAGATGGCGGAACTGGAGCCGCCCCAATGACTTTAATGGACGATATGGGATTGACGATACGCGAGACTTTGCCAATGCTTATTAGTGCACTGAAACGTCATGGGTTGCGAGATCGAATTAAAGTATTTACTTCTGGAAAACTGGTTAATCCCGCCGATGTTGCCTGGGCGCTTTGCGTGGGGGCAGATTTTATCAGTTCAGCACGTGGTTTTATGTTTGCTCTCGGTTGTATTCAGTCATTACAGTGCAATAAGAATACCTGCCCAACCGGAATTGCCACTCACAACAAAAAATTACAGCGAGGTTTAGTTGCGAAAAATAAGTCTGTACGCGTTGCACACTATGCCAAAAACATGATGTATGCAGTGGGTACTATTGCACATTCATGTGGAGTTAAAGAACCCAGGGAGTTGACGCTTAAGCATGCACGTCAGGTCATGGAAAATGGTATCAGTGTTTCCTTGAGTGACTTGCATCGGGATTATACATAAAAGTCTCGCTCGTTTATATGGAATCGTATACTTACTGTTTGTCATATAAGCTTCAATTTTTCGTCATAAAAACATCATGATTTCAGCGTAGTTTTGAGGATAATTCTTTAGCAAAGAATATCGAGAGAATTACGCAATGACATCTGTATTTGTCTCAAGCAAAAAACAGCTTAGAAGCTATTGGTTGAGTAAGCGCTTTTTTGACAGCAGAAGATTTCCTTACGGCTTTTCCCGAAGTGGTATCTTTTCTTTGAAGCAAAGTCAATTACTTGAAAGCAAAGGACAGCTTTTTAAGGCTTTACTTAACAACCTGGTACATCTGCCAACCTGTTCTGACCAGCAATTTGTCAAAGCCGTGTTAACGGGTGAATATTATCATCTCGATCCGGAAATACGTGATGACGTCTATGTATGGTTAAAATATCAAACCTATTCCAGGGATCTCGTTACGCTGGGAGAGCCAGGTAAAAAAGCCGTTTCTGAAATTTGCGTGGAAACACTCGATATTGGCTTGCTTGATTCCGGCGATATCAAGCTTGCTGCTCAAGGTTCGGCCAACGATGATTACATGCAGGCAAGTTGACCAAGTGCCCTGGTAACCTCAATTGCCGTGTTCACGTCGCGTAACAAGGGAAAATCAGCACATGGATTGTGCAATCTCTCCGGTAATATAAATAATCTCAATTAGAGACATTTGCTTGACCCATCATTTTTCAAACGTCATATTAAAATTGTTCAAGAAGGAACTATCTGAAAAATACTAAGAGACAGGGAAGAAAGAATATGTCTAATCTGTATTTACACCGATGTCGTCAAGAGCTCGCTCGCAGAGGAAGCAAGAATATCCAGGGACAAAATAACTTGATAGTCAGTAATCAGGTTGATTTGACCAATGTGGAATTCAATGTTTTTGGCGAAAACAATACTATTATCATTCATCCCGGCGTCCAGTTCACCAAGAGTTCATTTAATATTTACGGTAACAATCATCGCATTATCATTGGCGAGAATTGTCAGTTTAATGGTCCATCTAATTTTTGGGCTGAAGATGAGCATTGTATGATTTCAATTGGTCCTGAGAGCAGCTTTGAAGGCGTTCATCTTTCTGCGACAGAGCCCGGATCGAATTTGGTGATAGGAAAAAACTGCATGTTTTCTTATGATATCGACGTTAGAACGGGCGACTCTCACTCATTGATCAGTCGACAGACTAATGCTCGGTATAACTATGCTAGTGATATCAGTTTTGGTGATTGTGTTTGGGTTGCTTCTCATTGTATTTTTACCAAAGGAGCTAGATTGCCCAGTTATTCTGCTGTCGCATCAGGCTCATTGGTTAACAAAAAATTCGAAGAAAGCCATGTGATTATTGCCGGTCGTCCAGCGACTGTCGTCCGCAAAGGTGTCGACTGGAAAAGGGAAAGAATCTATACAAATACTAATGCCAGTACACCCGTTTTACTCCAGGAGCAACCAGTCATTGCTCAAGAAAAGCGAGTTAGTAAATAGTTAGGGTAATTGAATTCAGGCATATCCCTCTGCCCAGATAGCGGTGATGTCTAGTAGCTGACTTTATTGATAAAAAAGAGCTTCCTTCCTTCCGGTAGCGCAACGTAGACTTCATCATCGACTTCTTTCTTTAAAAGAGCTCTCGCCATTGGTGAATCAATAGAGATATATTCTTTTTTAAAATCGAACTCGTCCGAGCCCACCAGCCGATAGTTATAAATATTGCCACCCTCATCTTCCAGCTCAACCTGGGCACCAAAGAATATTTTGCTCTGGTCAGAAGGCTTGTGTTCTACAACCTGCATTTCACGTGTTCTTTTCTGTAGGTATCGAATTCTCCTGTCCATTTCTCTAAGTTGTTTTTTTCGATAAATATACTCGGCATTTTCCGAGCGATCGCCTTCTGCCGCTGCCGCCTGTAAAGCTTTGGTCACTGCCGGGCGTTGATTCTTCCATAGGTCAGCGAGTTCATTTCGAAGACGAATAGCACCTTCTTCGGTAATTAGATTTGAGCGTTTCATTAATACAAACAGATCCCTATATTCATATTCTTAAACTGAATATGATTTACCTGAGTCAAATGGATATAATAAGCTTTCAAAGTTCCATTATATCGCGAGTTGGTCCAGATTGAATGGATTAGTGATATTTAAGCGGACACAGGTTGAGTAGTAGTAAAAGTAAGAGAAATATAGTGAGTCCATTAGAATTAGGCAATCCTGAGTTGTTGAAAAATTGCTCATTTATCAATGGTGAGTGGCTGCAAGGTGAAAGTCAGTTTAAAGTGATTAACCCGGCAAATAGCCAGGTCGTCGCTGCTGTGGATGAAGTTAGTCCGACTCAGCTGGAAATGGCGATTCAAACTGCCAGCAAGGCTTTGCTGGAGTGGCAGGAGAAGACGGTTGATGAGCGCGCCTCATTGCTCAGTAAGTGGTTTGAACTGATTATGACTAACCAATCGGATCTGGCTTATATCATGACCGCTGAGCAAGGCAAGCCTCGCAAAGAAGCATTGGGTGAGGTGGCTTATGGAGCCAAATACATCGAATGGTATGCTGAGGAAGCTCGTCGTATCAACGGCGATGTACTTCCGGTCAATCAAAATGGTCGTCGGGCTCTGGTATTAAGGCGACCGGTAGGGGTTGTCACCTCGATTACTCCGTGGAATTTTCCAGGAGCTATGATTTTGAGAAAAGCAGCACCAGCACTTGCAGCGGGCTGTACTTTCGTTGTAAAACCATCAGAACAAACACCGCTCTCCGCGCTCGCACTTGCTTATCTTGCGAATGAAGCTGGCATTCCGGCTGGAGTGTTCAGTGTAATAGTCGGCAGTAATGCACAACCAATTGGTGAAGTCTTAACTACTCATCCCAAGGTGGCCAAATTTAGCTTTACCGGCTCAACCGCGGTTGGTAAAAAATTATTGGCTCAGTGCGCCTCAACAGTAAAGAAAACATCGATGGAGCTGGGAGGGAATGCCCCTTTAATGGTGTTTGATGATGCTGATATTGATGTTGCCGTTAACGGGACAATGGGAAGCAAATTTAGAAATGCCGGACAGACCTGCGTATGTGCAAATCGAATTTTTGTTCATAGCAAAATTCATGACGAGTTTGTTCAAAAGTTAAAATCCCGAGTAATGGAACTGAAAGTGGGAGAAGGGAATCAGGAAGGTGTCTCAGTTGGCCCGCTCATCGAAGAAAAAGCTGTTGCAAAAGTTGAGCGCTTGATTGCCAGTGCTATTAATTCAGGAGCTCGACTTGAGCTTGGGGGAAGACGAGATCCTGCTGGAGAACTTTTTTTTCAGCCGACAATTCTGACCGGAATTACTCCGCAAATGGATATTTTTAATTCAGAAATATTTGGTCCTGTTGCGGCAATTATTCCTTTCGAAAATGAAGAAGAGGTAATTAATCTTGCCAACCAAACAGAATATGGTCTCTGTTCTTATGCGTTCACTTCAAATATGAATCGAGTTTTTCGTCTCAGTGAAAAGCTTGATTTTGGAATGGTAGGTATTAATGAAGGTGTTTTATCAAATCCTGCCGCTCCCTTCGGTGGTGTAAAGGAGTCCGGGATGGGACGGGAAGGCGGTCGCTGGGGTATAGATGATTACCTTGAAAATAAATACGTGTGTATTGGAAACCTGGATTAGGCGGAAACCTGGATTAGGCGGAAACCTGGACTAGGTGGTAATTTGTAAAGAAGGAGTCGTTGCTGGAATTTATATGGAACTTCATATTACAAATGGCTCCAGTGCAGCAGGTTTCATTCGGACTGCACTCTGTTTATCATCAGAGCAGTTGCTTACTGTCAACGACTTGCTCTGTTGTGGTCCTCTTTCAGTGCAAAGACTCGATTCTCAATGGATTGAAATGCGTCAGCAATTTTGGGATTGCCTGCTAACTCAATGTGCAATTGAGCCATTTCCAATGAGTGAATTCACCCGGGATTTTTACTTTAATCATAATGAACTGTTTGCGGCTAAGACAGTTCATTTATGGACGGGGACTTCGCTCGGCGATCAGCTTATGCTCGCATTTGTCATTACTCATTTTGTTCGTGAAAAAATTGGGCTCGATAAACTATTAGTCCACCAGTTTGAATACCATCCGGAAAAAAATTTTGAAATTAGCGGCATAACTCTGCTTGAGTCTGAACACATTGTAGATGGAGGAAATCAGTTTTCACTTTCTTCTCTCGAGATTAAGTGCTTGCTCGATGGATGGAAGGCTGTTGCTGACAACACACCACAAAAGTTAGTGGACTTTATTGGTAAAGAAGATGTATTACCCTTGTTTCACAAAGCGCTTAAACACTTGATATATCGATTTCCAGAGAAACAGTCAGGGCTATCTATTTGGGAAGAGAGAATATTGGCTAGCGTAAAAGCCGGAGAGAGTAATGCTGCTCGCATTATAGGCCATTTATTATTTGACTATTCCAGGCAGCCAGATCTGGTTGGTGATATCTACCTGTTCTATCTGATAAAGTCGCTTGCAAATTCTTGTTTCCAAAATCCTTTACTAACTAGCAATCAGGCTCAGGGAACAATGCATGATACAGAGGTTTTTCTAACTGAACTTGGAGAAAAAATTCTGGACAAAAAGGAAAATTTTGTAACAACCAATGGAATTGACAGGTATATCGCCGGAATACATCTTTGCAGTCAATCAAATCGTGTCTGGTATCGAAAAGGGGAATCTCTGGAAATCCAGGCATAAACAAGGTATAAAACTGTCAAGCCTGCTAATTGTTAATAATGGAAATAAAACTAACTTTTTCAGCCATTAACTGTTCCGCTTCTTCTGCGGTGACCGGTTTACTAAATAGATAACCTTGTCCTACCTCACAACTGTTTTGTTTTAGAAATACCACATGTGCTTCACTTTCAATTCCTTCAGCAACCACCTTTAGATTTAGCTTGTGTGCCATTGCTATTACTGCTGATGTAATATCCATATCACTCTTATCTTCGGGTATATCTTTAACAAATGTTCGATCGACCTTTAATGTATCTACCGGAAACCTTTTCAAATAGCTGAGTGATGAGTAGCCTGTTCCAAAGTCATCGATAGATAAGGATAATCCCAGGTCTTTTAGTTGATTTAAGGTATTAATTGTTTCTTCTATATTGTTCATCAGCATACTTTCAGTAATTTCCAGCTCAAGAAACTGGCTGTCTACTTTTTCTAAATCTATTGCAGAGTTAATCGTTCTTACCAGACCTGGGTCATTAAATTGACGTGCAGAAAGGTTTACTGCAACTCTTACATTGTAGTTCTTCTCGCTATTCCAGGCTCTTGCCTGCGCGCATGCCATGCGTAGGATTTTTTCACCTAACGGAACAATCAAACCCGTTTCTTCTAGAGTTTTCATAAATATAAAAGGTGACACCAGTCCTCTTGTGGCGCTACGCCAACGAAGAAGAGCTTCCATGCCAATAATTATGCCTCTTTCAAGATCCACCTGAGGCTGGTAATACAAAACAAATTCGTCTTTGTCGATAGCCTGGCGTAGTTCATTTTCTAGCGCTAGCTGTTCCTGAGCTTCTTCATTCATAGATGACGTGTAGTAGTGATAATTGTCACGTCCCATCCCCTTAGCTTTATACATCGCAAGGTCAGCGCTGCGTAATATTGTGTCCGGGTCATTGCCATTATCTGGTGCAATTGCTATTCCGATACTGGTTGTCACTATGACTTCTTTTCCTGCTATCTCCACCGGTTGTCTCAGTTGATCCAGCAATTTTAAAGCGACATTTGATGCATCGAATCCATCGTCCAGATGGTTTAGCAGTATTGTAAACTCGTCTCCCCCCAGGCGAGCGACAGTATCTGTTGTTCTGACGCAGCGAATAAGACGCGAAGCAACTTCTTTTAGCAGGTTGTCGCCTTGCTCGTGCCCAAGAGAATCATTGATTCTTTTAAATTGATCAAGGTCGAGAAACAAAACAGCAAAAGATCGGTTTTCTCTATTCATCTCTGCAAATGCATTGGAAATTTTTTCCATAAAATAGCGACGATTGGCGAGGCCGGTAAGAGAGTCGAACAAGGCATTTCTGGAAAGTTCCTGTTCTCTTTGCTTTACCGTATCCTGAAGATCGGACAGGTGCTGACTTAGAAGAATACCAGCCTGGTCAAGTACATCTAGCTCATCTTCAATCCAGCGTTTTTCTCTGGTTGCAATTAGCTTTTGTTTTACTGCGGTAAACTCGCCATCGGCGAGTAAAGAGAGCAATCTCGACAAAATATTCAAGTGATTGATTGGCCCCCAAAGAGCCAGAACAATGAACAAACTTGCTACAACAACACCTAGCACACCGGTAATAATTGATTGTTGTATAGCTGAATTTACATGCTGTTTTTCCAGTGTTATATCATTGATCAGGAATAAGTACGCTGACTGGTGTGGATTGTTGGGATCAATTGGAATTGATTGAATGTTGAAATAACGCTCGTGATCTTGTATGAAATTAGATCGAACAAGCGCTTCTTCAAAAGTAATATGTTTAGAAAGTCTTGTGAGCAAAGCGTAATTTTCGGTTGCGTTGGTGAGTCCATAAATCTTTGTCTGCCATTCTGATAGCACTTTTTGATTAAGCTGAGAATCTGTCATGACCTCACTGCCTTGAGCCTTAACCATAATACCAATATCGGCACCACTAGCCGATTTTAAGTCGATCAGCCAGTGGGCAATGGAGTGGGTCATTACCAGAGCAGCGACATTGCTTTCTTTGTCGAGTAAAGGAACAGAAAAAACAAACTCACAGCGTGTTTTACATCGAAGTAATAATGATGGTTGTTGCATACGAATAACTTGTTCCGCAATCGTTCTATTAAATTTTGTATCGGGCGCTCCCCAGCTAAGTATCTGCTCGAATTGATCGTGAAAAATCTGGGCGGCGTGTAGATCAAATAGTACCTGCAAATACCCCCAATGACGATTAAACGCACTTTGTATTTGAGTCGTCTGTGAGTTATTTTCAGAAAGAATAGCCAATGTCTTTACAAAACTATTCATGCGCTGGTTGATGAATTCTATTTGCTCCTCATTTTCGTGTATTTGTCGAGCGAGTCGCTCCGTTTGTCGAGCATTAAATTGTTCATCGAGGCTACGATAAGTAATGTAGCTCATACCAGAGTTTACTAACAACAGAATACAAGCAATAGTCAGTACAACCTTCCACTTGAGGCTGAAGTACTTACTGTTTTTAGGAACTGAGAAAGATGCGTTCATATTCTTACTATTGCAACCTCATTCCAGCTAAAATCGCCAGGAAAGCATCAGGTTCACTTTTTGCCAGTTCTTTTTCGTTGCAAAAGGATCGGGGTTGAGTTCGCTATCGAGACGAGCCGTTCCTTTAATATTTTCTATTTCCATCATCAGTAACCAATCTTTTGATAGTTGCCATTTTGCGCCAACAATTGCTGTTTTTGAGTAGGCCATATGTGCTGGAAGACCGGTGACTTGATTAAGTATGCTACCCTCAGGATCATTGTCGTCAGGTATGTAGTTTTCATAGCGGGCATACAGTGTCCAGTCTTGAGTCAGGTATTCTTGAAATTGGATATACCAGGAGCGAATTGGGACTAACTGGGTAAGAACAGGAGATAATTGATAGTCTACGTCTAGTTCCATTGTTTCTCCTGTTATCGCAAAAGACTCACCAGAGAACTCTCCCGAGAGCACAGACAGGTTCAGCATTATTATGCCTTCCTGAAAAGGAGTCGTTACACCGCTTTGGTAATCCAGATCTGCATCAACCCAGGAATAAGCAAAGCGCCATCGTTGTTGTGGAGAAGTATAGGTCAGGCGAGATTGAACTACCTCATGATTGTCGAATTTGCCATCGAAGTTCGAACCTAGTAAATTGGTTTCAGCCTTGCCATCCATACGAGGCTGTCCATAGCCAGCTTCGAGCAGAAAACCTCCTAAATCAGTGAACAGATTACCATAGATGATAGCACCGTCATTGGATAGCTGAAGATCACGATAGGAATCGAAATAGATTGATTCAGGTGCAAATATTGATGGACGGGTGAAGGCTACATCTCTGGTCTCATTGTAAAAACCAATGACATTCTTAACTCGGCCTAGTCGTCCCCCAACCTGATTAGCACCTTCGAACGGAATTTTGTAGTCGAAAAAAGCATAATCCAGCCTGATATCACCATCGCGTTCGCTATTGGTAACACGAGAAATTATCTGCGAAGAAAATCGTAACCGAGGAGAGAACTTTTTGCTGACATTAATCCCTGCTTCAGTCAGCTTCAAGCTACCAGACTCACTATCTCCATTAACCTGATTATTGCTGGTAAAGATGAGCCCTTGACTTATAAATCCATGGAATTCCAGGTTTTCTGAATGAACCGTGACAGGCAGGGAGGTGACCGTTATTACTAATGCAACACCCAACATTATCTTTAGTAAGCAGATGATAAGAGATTGATTATTTTTTGAGTGATTTATCATGGCATCTCGACCTTCAATATCTTTACTGTGTGGTCAACAAGCTTGCGCGGTAAATAGCCTATCGCGCCTGGAGTTGTAGCAACTTTCTCGAGCATCGACCTTTCATTGAGCAAGGTATTTGGTGGGCTTCCTGTACCACTAAAAACTTGTCTGTCCCAGGCTCCACGAAGCTGATAAACAAAGAAACCCAGATGTTTTTTGGTAAACTTTTGGTGTAGTGGTGAGTTATCTTCTAGAACGAAAACGTTAACGGGCTTTTGGTCAGGCCACTCTTGCAGTCGCATGGCAAAAATTGACCGCAGATGGTTTTTGTCGATTTTGTCGATTGCTACATCAGGATTGCAAATGACCAGAATTTCTTCTTCATTCGCTGATGCAATAGTAGAGAACACCCCTAAAGCAAGAACGATCAAGAGCTGAAAAAAGGCGATTTTTTTCGCTAAAGTAAGAATACCCTGCTCCAGATCGTCCTGTGAATTAAGAACTAGTTGTTCATACCCGAACCGTAAGTATAGGAGTAAAAGCCCTAATTTGCTCAGAATCGCCTATTTTCGAGCAATTGAGCAAGTCATTTTGGCAGGAGGTCCAGTCGTTCACACAGGTTTGGATCTGGTCGACACTATTAATGGTAGCCTCAATTAACGAGACTGGTTTTCAATCATCGTGTTTTCGATATCAGTTTGTAGGAATACAGATTTGCCACGGCCAAAACCAGAATTGTGACCACACTGTTTTCCGGTCCATCGATTCCGCCGGTTAACCAGATCGGCGCAGTAACCACACTATCAAGATTTAAAAATAGCGGACGGATATCGAGTGATATGCCGGTAGTCGGTAAGCCGGAACCGTTAATAAAAAACCAGTTCCAAAGGCCGTGCCAGGCAGCTGCGAACCAAATTGATTGATAGTGAATTGTCATCATCGCCAGAAAGCTGGAAAAGAGCAATGTCATTAAGAAGAAAATGACAAAATTGGATAAGGAAAACTCATTAAAGTCAAAAGAGAGTAAATGTACCAGAATAAACATTAAGGAACTGGCCAGGATCGCAAAACCTTGCCCTTTCAGCTCAAAGAACCGACTCAGTAACCAGCCACGAAACAGGACTTCTTCGCTCCAGGATTGAACCAGAAATCCCGCTAGCAGTAAAAGTGGCGGCACAATGGATGATAAGGTAAACGGCGCGTTATTGCCTAGCTTGTAGCCGCCAAGTAATAGAATGCTAGCAACAATCGCCATTGCCATAAACAGGCCGCACGTAGCCCCATTAATCAGATGTTTAGTACTCGCTCTACTTAGTCCTAGTCCGAGGCTTTCTAAGTTTCTTCCTTCATAAAATTTTACCCAGAGAATAAGTAACACGAGTATGGAAGGGAATGTGATCAGTAAAAAATAAAGAATATAAGGATAAACTTCCACTTGCTCGGGGGTGAACAATTGGGATTCGATAGCAGGCGCAATTGAGAGCCCTTGTCCGAAAATAATAAAAATGAAAGTTAGTATAGGAAGTAGAAATAGTTTATTGCGTCGTTTCAATGAATAGGCGTTGCAAAATATTGACGGTTTTTCTATGGTGTTTTCTAGCATCTTCTTATTCCAGGTTTTAAAGTCGTGTTATCTTCGATACCAATGCCTAATCAGGCGCTGTTATTTTGACCAGGAAGGAAGTTTTGATATATCAAAATCTTGCTCTTTTACATTTTGTTTCTTATCAAATGCGGAAAAGTAGTCTCTCAATAAGATGAATACCAATACCAATATCAATACCAATACCAATATCAATTAATGGCGTGAAGCTGAAGTGACAGTTTGTCAGGCGTTGTTTTCATTGCAAGCAGGAATTATTTTAAACTGGCAATCTGCTGTTTGATTTTATCGGCTATTCGAAAAGCATTGGCATAGATGGTCCATGTTGGTGTTACACTGCCGCCATTAGGCATAAAGCTGCCATCACTGACAAATAGATTCTCTGTACCGTGTACTCTACAGTCAGCATCTAGAGCACTATCTTGAGGGTTGTGACCGAAGCGCAGCCCTCCGGCGATCAGGTTTGATGTAGGTGCTGTAAAGGCATTACCGTAATACTCCTGAGCCCCCATTTTTTTCATTACTTCAACACCTTTGCTGACAATATATTTTGCCACCTTCAGGTCGTGAGGATGGAAGCCAACTTTTACCTTAGCCGCGGGAGTTCCCCAACGGTCATTGGTATTTGCTGATAATGAGACATTACAGTTATCTGTTGGTAACCAGTCGCAAAAAACTTCAAATTTGAAATCACGCGACTGAGTGAAATGAGACTTTAATTTCTGCTTAAATTTACTACCCCATAGCAGGTTATCATCATCATCCCATTTCAAACTATTCACCTCGGCTGTCGGAGCCGGTGGGTCAAATACAAAATCAATCGTTCCGCCCTTTACTCTTTTTCCAAAGAACTTTTTATCATCGATGATATACCAGTCCTGTAGTGCGCGGTTAAAGAATGGACCTCGTACTTTCAGTGATTCCGCCTCAGATGGGGTTAATCGGGTTAGATCAAATATACCGTGGCCTGTTCCTCCTGCACAACAATGAAGGTTTTTACCAATTTGCTGATAACGATTGCCAATACCATCCGGATGTTTGGGGCCTGTTGAACTAAGAAGTAGTCGTGAAGATTCTATTGAGTAGCAGGCGATTGAAAATATTTTTGCTTTGATGCGGTGGCTGCTGCCATTCCTGTCAAAATAATCTATCGAGGTTGCATTACCGGCATGGTTGGTATTGATGTGGTAGGCTTTGGCATAAGTGATAAGTTTGACATTGCCGGTTTCAACCGCCTGTTTGAGTAACGCTGCACGTGAACTTCCTTTGGCACCGGAGTGACAGCCGTAGCTACCGCAGTAACCGGAATATTCACAACTTTTACGATCATTAAGCGGGCGCGATAAAACCGCACGAGCCATAGGGAAAGGGTGATACCCGAGTTCGCTGGCCGCTCTATCAAACCAGCTTGCGATAGGGTGTTCTGCGGTTGGCGGAAATGGAAAGTCTGATGTTGATCGCGGTTCTAGAAAAGGGTGTTTGACGACCTTTCCAGAAACGCCGACAACTTGCTCTACTTTTGTATAATAGGGTTCCAAATCCTCGTAGCTTATTGGCCAGTCAGTGATATTAGCGCCTTCAATTGGGCCAAACTCCGATAATAAGCGAAAGTCTTCTGGCTTGAGGCGATGAAAGTATCCGCTCATAAAGTTACTCGCACCTCCGACAATGTTGCCTCCCCAAAACTGGCCTGTCGAATGACTGTCCCAGCCGCCTTCGCCATCAGGTTCTTCGATTATGTGGGGTTCCTGCTGAACTTTGGACTTAAAAATTTTTCGTCGGGGAAGCATTTCATCTTTTTTGAAGTCATTTTCATCGAACCAGCCGCCTTTCTCGATTACTGCTACACGGTATCCTGCTTTAGCCAATTCGTAGGCAATAGGGCCTCCACCGGCACCACTGCCAACGACACAGATATCAAATTCCTGAGTAGTAAGAGGAGAGCTTTTCATAGAGTACCTGTTTTATGAATTCTGTTGAATCGAAGTCTGTTGAATCGAAGTCTGTTGAATCGAAGTCTGCTTAATCAATGTTTGCTTAATCAAAGTCTCGATAGGTCTTTCCCTCTACGGGGCGAGGAAATCCTGCCTGATGTTCGAGCCAGCGCCAGCCGACTTGTTCTGGATTTCCTCCATACACAGGATCAAGCATTAGTGCTTCAGCCAGATAGTAGATAATCAATGCCAGCCAGTTTTCGCCTGCGGAGGATGCTGAGATCTTTTTCAGGAGCGCAACTTGTTCAGGTTCTGCCAGTTTCAGGTAGTCCTCGCCTTGACTGCTAATCGATAGATCTTGTAGCCATCCTATTCCTTTTTTCAAAAACTCGGGATCACCGTCTTCAATATTTTGTCGGTCAGTCATTGCAAACTCCAGATAACCGAAAGCATTGATCGCCTCGGCATCGGGTCCATTGCCGTCATCGGGAAACATATGCTGCTGCACATTTTTAATGACTCGGGCTTCTTTGCCATCGAAGAGACTCTGGTCTGGTTGCTCTGATTTGTGAGTCGATTTTTCAGGTTTGGCAGTATCTTCCCGTTTTGGCTTACATGCAGCTAGCATTGCCAAGAGCGATAGTTGACTGCCTGAACGGATAAAGGCACGACGATTCAGCCCCTGGGCCAGATTGCCTTCGAACTCAGGCTTGTTTGAGCCTTTCTTTTCTCGACTCTTAAATGTGTAAACCTTACTCATTGAATTTGAATGACTCCGTGAAAAGCAAACTTTCAGGAAAAACTAACATCGCTTTTGAGCTTCATCGCATAGGCTTTTATCAGCAATTTCATTTGATGTTTTGAGGTTCCACTCGGCCAGATGGTCTTCGAGCTTGCCTGGTATGCCGTCTCGATGGCGAATTACGCCGTTGATATCAATGATAAATTCGGTCGGAGTTCCCCAAACGCCATAAAGATCTGTAATTTGCTTTCCGTGATCAAAGGCAAGTGGATAGTTCACTTGCCACTGTTGTTGAAATTTCAAGGTTTTCTCGACCGAATCCTTAAGCCCAGTATTAATTGCAATAATTCTAATATCATCGACCAGTGCTTCTTGAGCGGCTTTAAGTTTAGGGATTTTCTTCATACAATAAGTACACCAGGTGTTCCAGAACACCAGATAAACAGATTGTTTGCCGCGAAAGTCGCTCAATTGAAACTCTGTGCCATCGAGTTGAGTAATTTTGAAGTTGGGGGCTAACTGTCCTTCTGCAGGTTCATCATCATCGGCAAAAGCCTTGTGCGAACTGCTGACAACTAGTAAAAAAGCTAATAGGGCAACGATTGGTGCTTTCACAAATTCTCCTTTTAAAGGTCGCAAATACACTACTGCTATTGGTCAGTGTTTTGCAATAGTCTTTAGGAGGTGTTGTAGTTACATTATTCAACACGCTCTGGTTATTTCAGAGACCCGAGTACCTGCTAATTTGTTACAAGCCTACGCGATTTTTTACCATTTGTCAGAAATTTGCATGGTAACAAAATATGTATAAGGTGCAGAGAAGGGATTGGATGACTATTGTCAATTCTCTGAGTGGTGTAAAATAGGCGATACAAAAAACATCTTTAAATGGAAGCTCCTTGGTATTCAAAATAAGCAGTAATCAACCCCTCGACAAACTCAATACTTTTGCTGTTTGTGCCAACGCTGATACGTTTTGTACTTTTCACTCGGTTTCTGAAGTTCTAGAAAATATCAACACTATTCAGTCTTTTAGACGGCGACTGGTTCTGGGTGGCGGTAGCAACATCTTATTTGTCAGAGATTATGATGGACTGATCATTTATCCTCAGATTTTTGGGGTGGAGGTGACTTCTCAAGCAGACGATTCTGTTCTGGTGGTAGCTTCTGCTAGCGAAAACTGGCATGAATTTGTTATGGATATGACTAATCGCGGTTATTTCGGTCTGGAGAATCTGGCGTTGATTCCCGGCACCGTTGGTGCATCACCAGTGCAAAATATAGGTGCCTATGGTGTTGAAGTTAAGTCTCTGATTGAGTGGGTGGAATGTATTGACATTGATAAAGGAGAGTTACTTAAGCTCTCAAGAGAAGAGTGTCAGTTCGGCTATAGAGATAGTTTGTTTAAGCGGGCTGGGCAAGGTAAATATTTGGTGACCAGGGTGGCTTTTGCTCTGTCTCTCACACCGAAGGTTAATTTGAGCTATGCACCCCTGGCGAATGCTTTTTCCAATAGTAAAAAAAATGCCTCTGTTTCGCCGATGGCGGTGCTTGAAACCGTGTGTCAAATACGTCAAAGCAAATTACCCGACCCTAAAGTTATGGCTAATGCAGGTAGCTTTTTTAAAAACCCGGTCGTTTCCGCAAAACAATTTGAGCAACTTAAGCAAGCTTATTCTGAGTTGGTTGCTTACCCTGCTGATGACAAAGTCAAAATCGCTGCTGGCTGGTTGATTGATAATGCCGGCCTAAAAGGTTTCTCCAGAGGACTGGTGGAGGTTCACAGGGAACAGGCGCTGGTACTGGTCAATCGAGGCGAGAAGCAAGGTAGTAAAGTTTTGGAATTAGCGCGCATAGTGCAGGAGAAAGTCGAGCAAATGTACGGCATTACTCTTGAGCCGGAAGTTAGAATCGAGCCGGGCGAATACCCAGAGAATGGTCAAGATTCTCACGGACCTGCAGGTTAAGGATAGGGATGACAAAGAAAACTCAACAAAGAATTGAAAAGCTATTGAAACTGTTATCTGACGGAAAGTTTCATTCAGGTCAGTCAATTGCTGAAAAGCTTGGTGTGTCGAGAACTGCTGTCTGGAAGCTGATCCAGAAGATAGAGAGCTGGCAGCTGACTGTTTATTCAATTCGAGGTAGAGGCTACCAGATACCGGGTGGTCTGGAGCTACTTGATCAGCAGCAGTTGAAGTTATCATTAAAAAATAATGAGCTTTTTAACGATGTTATCCTGCACGCATCGATTGATTCCACCTCCAACTTTCTTGCTGAAGAGTGGAAAAAGTCTCCGGGGTATGGACGAGTTTGTATTGCCGAGCACCAGACTTCAGGTCGAGGTAGAAAAGGTCGCTCCTGGGTTTCTCCGTTTGCGGCGAATCTTTATTTTTCCATCGGTGTTGAGTTGCCGCTTGGTTTAAGTGCTTTAGGAGGGCTAAGCCTGGTTGTAGGCATGAGTATTTGTTCAACGCTTAATCGGTTTACCAATGATCGTGTGAAAGTTAAATGGCCGAATGACTTGATGGTAGATGATCATAAACTGGCAGGAATTTTGGTTGAGGCCAGTGGAGAAACCAATGATACCAGTTTTCTTAATATTGGCGTGGGAATTAACTGGGATATGCAGAACTTTCAGGGAGAGTTGATTGATCAGCCATGGATTAACCTTAAGCAGTTACTGGTCAAGTCTGCGAGTCGTCAGCAAATATTGACAGAAATACTTTGCGAATTAGACGCTGCACTTGTTGACTATTTGACAAATGGGTTTAGTCATTTTAGTACTAAATGGCAAGGATACAGTGCTATGTATCAAAGGGATGTGAATATAATGTTAACCAATGAAGTGGTTAGTGGAAAAGAAGTCGGAATAGAAGCGAATGGAGCTCTTAGAGTGCAAACGGTCGATGGGATTCGATTGTTCCACTCAGGAGAAGTCAGCCTGCGTAAAAAGATGGCGTAACCAGAGAGACGATAATCATGAATCTATTGATTGACTGGGGCAACACTCATCTGAAGTACATGTTAATCGGCTCACTGGAAAAAGGGCCTCAGGTTATTATCGATTCATATGCAGATGTAGGGCATTGCGATAGCCCGCATGAGTTGATGAGTGTGCTACCGGAGTCCCTTGATCAAGTATTGGTGTGCTCGGTTAGAGCTGACAAAGATAATTTGCTACTAAAATCACTCTTGCAGCCAAAAGTCCGGGCGCTCTTTTTTGCGAAAACAGAAAAGCAGACTAATAGTGTTAATTGTGGTTATTCCAACCCGCAACAAATGGGCGCAGATCGCTGGCTCGCGGTTCTTGGCGGACATGAGCGTATATTAGCTCAGCACAGTCAAGGAGCTGATCCGGTAAAAACTCTGGCTATCCTGGATATTGGCTCCGCTATTACTCTGGATCTGGTACAGGTTGGTCAACATCTTGGTGGACAAATTCTTCCGGGCAAAAACCTGATGCTGGAGAGTTTGAAATTAACCGGCAAAGTACGGCCTTCAAGTGAAGAGATAGAGTCGAATCAGGTATTTCTTGGTACTTCTACCTACCAGTGTGTTCAATATGGAGTTGATTGTGCAATTGAAGGATACCTGAACCTCCTGATTGAAAGAGTAAATAGCAGTTATCCGCGGAGCTACTGGCTCTTGCTTGGTGGCGGGGCCAAATATTGGATTGAACAACCACTATTCAGTTCTTTTAGTGCCAGAGGAGACATGGAATATTTACCGAGTTTGGTCTTCGAAGGGTTGATTCTTGCTTTCCTCGATTCAAAAAGCCTTGGTTAATTTCTGTATAGAAAATAGTCGTTTGATTGTTATCTGGTCAGTAAATCTGATTTCGGGTACTTTTGGGGTTCCCTTGCTTACGGGAGTAATGGGCATTACTCTTTGACGTCAGGACAATACCAGAAATTCAGATAATTTACTTTTTCTTTAATTATCAAGGATATACGTGACATTCCTAAAAAAAACAAAAAAAACTGGAAAAACCCGTTGATCATTTCTGAAGAAGTATTTAGAATTCGCGCTCCCTGCTTGAGCAGACCCGTTTAAAGCATGTGGATATAGCCGACTTAGCTCAGTTGGTAGAGCAACTGACTTGTAATCAGTAGGTCGAGAGTTCGAATCCCTCAGTCGGCACCATTTTTTTGGAGTGTTCCTTAAATAGAAGGCTCCTTGTCTTAATATAAAGGTCGTTGAGGCTTTGATTATTGAGGCAAAATACTAGCTGTAGAATTCGTCAAAATGTCTTGCAATTTATGTCATGACTTGTCAGAATCGCGGCTCCCAGCTAGGTAGAAAGTTATAGCTGGTTAAATGATTCGGTGGGGTTCCCGAGTGGCCAAAGGGATCAGACTGTAAATCTGACGCGAAAGCTTCGGTGGTTCGAATCCACCCCCCACCACCATTTTAGAATAAGTAAGATTAACATCTTATCTATTGCTTTTGTTTGTTGTGACGAGCGTGCTTAACGTCTGCTGACGAAAAGTTTGAAGCGGCGGGTATGGTACAATGGTAGAACCTCAGCCTTCCAAGCTGATGATGCGGGTTCGATTCCCGCTACCCGCTCCAGTTCGAACAAACTGCCGATATGGCTCAGTTGGTAGAGCGCACCCTTGGTAAGGGTGAGGTCTCCAGTTCGAATCTGGATATCGGCACCATTTTCTACCCGGAGCAATCGATTGTTGTTCTGGGTTTAGCTATGTTTGGGCATTTGTGTCCTTTAAAGGCTAATATTCTTAACGTTAGAAATTGTTAAACTCTTTTGGAGGCATTTATGTCTAAGGAAAAATTTGAACGTACCAAACCCCATGTCAATGTAGGAACAATCGGCCACGTTGACCATGGTAAAACTACTTTGACAGCAGCAATGTGTACAGTATTGTCAGCTGCATTTGGCGGCGCGGCAAGAGCGTTCGACGAAATCGACAATGCACCAGAAGAGAAAGAGCGTGGTATCACCATCGCAACTTCACACGTTGAGTATGAAACAGCTAACCGTCACTACGCACACGTAGACTGCCCCGGACATGCTGACTATGTTAAAAACATGATCACTGGTGCGGCTCAGATGGACGGAGCGATTTTGGTATGTTCAGCAGCAGACGGCCCAATGCCACAAACGCGTGAGCACATCTTGTTATCACGTCAGGTAGGTGTACCGAAGATCATCGTATTCTTAAACAAATGCGACATGGTAGACGACGAAGAGTTGTTAGAGCTTGTTGAAATGGAAGTTCGTGAGTTGTTAGATGCATACGAATTCCCGGGTGACGACACGCCAATCATCAAAGGTTCAGCGTTGAAAGCCTTAGAAGGCGACGAAGGTCCTCTAGGTAAAGAAGCAATCTTGGCATTGGCAGAAGCTTTGGATACATATATCCCAGAGCCAGAGCGTGATATCGATAAAGATTTCATCATGCCAATCGAAGACGTATTCTCAATCTCAGGTCGTGGTACTGTTGTAACAGGACGTGTTGAGAAAGGTATCGTAACCGTTGGAGAAGAGATCGAAATCGTAGGTATTCGTGAGACTCAAAAAACAACCGTTACAGGCGTAGAAATGTTCCGTAAGCTGCTTGACGAAGGTCGTGCAGGTGACAACGTTGGTATCCTTCTTCGTGGTACTAAGCGTGACGATGTTGAGCGTGGTCAAGTATTAGCGAAGCCTGGTTCAATTACACCTCACACTAAGTTTGAAGCAGAAGTTTACATCTTGAGCAAAGACGAAGGTGGACGTCACACTCCATTCTTCAAAGGTTACCGTCCACAGTTCTACTTCCGTACAACTGACGTAACTGGCGCTTGTGAATTGCCAGAAGGCGTAGAAATGGTAATGCCTGGCGATAACATCAAGATGGTTGTAGAGTTGATTGCACCGATTGCGATGGACGAAGGTTTACGCTTCGCGATTCGTGAAGGTGGCCGTACTGTTGGTGCGGGTGTTGTTGCTAAAATTTTCGCTTAATTCGATTATTTAGTAACTTGTTTAGTGTTTACAGGTAGGTCTTCTGACCTACCTGATAATGCAGGCCAATGGCTCAATTGGTAGAGCAGCGGTCTCCAAAACCGCAGGTTGGGGGTTCGAGTCCCTCTTGGCCTGCCACTGCATTATTTTAAGTAGCGATTATTAATTTTTATTCTGGTTGAACACCTATGAGTGCACAAGAACAAGCTCCATCATCATCGTTTGATGCTATTAAGTGGATTTTGGCAATCGTTGCCTTAGCTGCGGCGGTTTATGCTAATCATTACTTAGTTGATGGTTCTGTTTTGGTTCGTGCCGGTGTTATTGTCGCTCTGGTTGCTGTAGGTTTAGGTATTGGCTTTACCACGGCTAAAGGTAAGACTGGTTTAGCTTTTGCAAAAGAGTCTCGTATAGAGGCTAGAAAGGTTGTATGGCCAACAAGAGCAGAAACTATTCAAACTACCTTGATTATTATCGTATCCGTTGCTCTGGTTTCACTATTACTTTGGGGTATGGATGCTATTATTGTTAGAATTATTAACTTCCTAACCATTAAAGGGTAATTCAATGGCGCTTAGATGGTATGTAGTACAAGCCTACTCAGGTTTTGAGAGCAAGGTAAGAAACCTTCTCGAAGAGCGCGTTAAACTACATGGTTTGGAAGACAAGTTTGGTCAGATTCTCGTTCCGACAGAAGAAGTTGTTGAAATGAAAGCTGGTCAGAAACGCAAGAGTGAGAGAAAGTTCTTTCCTGGCTATGTATTAGTTGAAATGGAAATGGGCGACGAAGCTTGGCACTTGGTTAGAGAAACACCAAGAGTATTGGGGTTCATTGGTGGAACCAGTGATCGTCCAGCGCCTATCAGTCAAAAAGAGGCCGATGCAATTTTGAATCGCCTTGAAGAGTCTACTGATAAGCCGAAACCTAAGACGCTATTTGAAGCAGGTGAGTCGGTTCGTGTTATCGATGGCCCATTTGCTGATTTCAACGCTGTTGTTGAACAAGTGAATTACGAAAAGAGCCGCCTACATGTATCGGTTATGATTTTTGGCCGCTCAACCCCGGTTGAACTTGATTTCAGTCAGGTAGAAAAAGGGTAATACTCACCCATAAAGAGTAATACAGTTTCGATTAAACACCACGGCTTACTATAGCTGTGGGTGTTTTTTTTACGTTAAAAAAAAGGGGAGCTTTGTTGAGCTGTTTATAGTTTAGCTGAGCGTTTGAACCCACTAAGAGGTGAAATATGGCTAAGAAAGTCGAAGCTTATATTAAGCTACAGGTTGGCGCCGGCATGGCGAATCCTAGTCCACCAGTTGGTCCTGCTCTGGGTCAGCATGGTGTTAATATCATGGAATTCTGTAAAGCGTTTAACGCGGCTACAGAAAAGGTAGAAAAAGGTCTGCCTATTCCGGTGGTTATCTCAGTTTATAGCGATCGTAGTTTTACTTTCGTTACTAAAACTCCTCCTGCGTCTGTTTTGATCAAAAAAGCGCTAGGTCTTAAGTCTGGAAGTGGTCGTCCAAATACTGAAAAAGTTGGCAAGATCACTCGTGCTCAATTAGAAGAAATTGCTAATACAAAAGAGCCTGATTTGACAGCAGCTGATCTTGATGCAGCAGTAAGAACATTGGCGGGTACAGCTCGTTCAATGGGCGTAGACGTGGAGGGTTAATCGATGGCTAAATTATCTAAGCGACAAAAGTTAATCAACGAGAAAGTTGACAAAACTAAAGTTTACACGGTTGAAGAAGCTATCGAGTTGATCAAAGAAGTTTCTAACGTGAAGTTCAACGAATCTGTTGATGTTGCGGTTAACCTTGGCGTTGACCCAAGAAAATCTGACCAGGTTGTTCGTGGTGCTACTGTACTTCCTAACGGTACTGGTAAAGACGTTCGTGTTGCTGTATTCACTCAAGGTCCAAATGCAGAAGCTGCTAAAGAAGCTGGTGCTGATTTAGTTGGTATGGAAGATTTGGCTGAAGAAGTTAAGAAAGGCAATATGGATTTTGACGTAGTTATTGCTAGCCCGGACGCAATGCGTGTTGTTGGACAGTTAGGTCAAATTCTTGGACCTCGTGGTCTAATGCCTAATCCAAAGGTTGGTACTGTAACTCCTGATGTTGCAACTGCAGTTCAAAATGCTAAAGCTGGTCAGGTCCAGTATCGTACTGACAAAGGCGGTATTATCCATGCGACTGTTGGTAAAGTAAGCTTTGACGCAAAGCAACTGGCTGAAAACCTTGGTGCTCTAGTTAGTGCACTTAAGAAAGCAAAGCCTGCTTCTGCAAAAGGTACTTATTTCAAAAAGTTGGCTTTAAGTTCAACTATGGGTCCTGGTCTTGCAGTTGATATTGCAACTGTAGACATCAAGGACTAAGAATTAGTTCTAGGGTCGTACACTTGTGCGGCCTGAGAGCTTGGGTATTTAACTGTACTGAGTAGCGCTATTGAATGATAGCAATGAAAGGAACAGTTAAATCCCGTCCTAGACCGTAGGTGAAAATTCTTTTTGTAGTACGCCTTTACGAGGTGAATAAAAGAATGGTCTTAAAACTTAGCCTACGCAGACGGTGTTACCCGACTCAGATTTCTGGGCGGTTCACCGTTTTACACTGGAGAGAAGTAATGGTTGTTTTCTCTCTGTTTTGTAAACTCTCTGATTAGTTCTATGAATTAATCGGACCTTTTAAGAGGTGAACGACGTGGCACTTGGACTAGAAGGTAAAAAGCAGATTGTTGCTGAAGTTAACGAAATAGCTTCAACAGCTTTATCTGCGGTTCTTGCCGAGTACCGTGGCATGACAGTTGAAGATATGACTGCGCTACGTGTAAAGGCCCGTGAGAGTGGAGTCTACTTACGAGTAGTTCGTAACACTCTTGCTAAACGTGCTGTCGAAGATACTGAGTTTGCTTGTTTGAATGACGCTTTAGTCGGTCAGGTTATTAGTGCTTTTTCACTAGAAGAGCCTGGCGCTGCAGCAAGACTGATCCGTGATTTTGCAAAAAATTGCGATAAGTTGGTTACCACTGCAGTTGCAGTTGGCGGCGAGTTACACGGCCCTGAGAAATTAGAAGCCGTAGCTAAGCTACCAACCAAAGACGAAGCGATTGCTTCTTTGATGAGCGTAATGAACGGACCGGTTACCAAACTGGCACGTACATTGAACGAGTTCCCATCGCGTATTACTCGAGTAATCGCGGCGGTCAAAGATCAAAAAGCAGCGTAATCGTATCGAGACACGATAAACAATTTATTTTTTTAGTTTTAAATAATTTACCCAGGAGAATGAGTAATGGCTCTTTCTAAAGACGATATCTTAAATGCAATTGCTGAAATGTCAGTAATGGAAGTTGTTGAACTAGTTGAAGCAATGGAAGAAAAATTCGGTGTAACTGCTGCTGCAGCTACTGCTGTTGTTGCTGCTCCAGCTGACGGTGGCGCTGCTGCTGCTGAACAGACTGAGTTCGACGTAATCATGAAGAGCTTCGGTTCTAACAAAGTTGCAGTAATCAAAGCTGTTCGTGGAATCACTGGCCTAGGTCTGAAAGAAGCGAAAGAAGCTGTTGAAGGCTGCCCAACACCTATGAAAGAAGGTGTTTCTAAAGAAGAAGCTGAAGACGTTAAAAAGCAGCTTGAAGAAGCAGGTGCTGAAGTAGAAATCAAGTAATTGATTTCACGACAAACCAAGCTTTAAGCAATCCGG
This sequence comes from Aliikangiella sp. G2MR2-5, assembly GCF_015687155.1. Lineage (GTDB taxonomy): Bacteria > Pseudomonadota > Gammaproteobacteria > Enterobacterales > Kangiellaceae > Aliikangiella. Next base: position 86,237 of record NZ_JADPQF010000003.1, read on the forward strand.
CTGGTGGCAAATTTGTCCCCGGCCGTTTTGCCGTTTAAATAACTGATGTTTTAACCACTAGATTGATACGAGCTTGTTGATAGAAACTGACAGATGGAGTTGCGAATATCAACAGGTCGCGGGGAGGACGCCGCAGTGTATAAAACATTAGTCGCGCGTGATTAGTCAGTTTTATCGTATCAAGAATTGACTAAAAAACATGAATGAAAGCTAACTGAGGAGCCCAGATGGCATATTCATATACTGAAAAAAAGCGAATCCGTAAGGATTTCGGTCTTAATAAAAGAGTGTTGGACGTCCCCTATTTATTGGCGATTCAACTAGACTCTTACCGCTCGTTTTTGAATGAAGACGATATCGTTAATTCTGGTTTAGAGAAAGCCTTTAAGTCAGTATTTCCTATTACTAGCTATTCTGGTTCAGCTGCTCTGGAATATCTTAGCTACTCGCTAGGTGAGCCGGTCTTTGACGTGAAAGAATGTCAAATTCGCAGCGTTACCTATTCTGCTTCACTAAAAGTGAAGATCCGTTTGGTCATCTACGATAAAGAAAGTAAAAATAAAAATATCAAAGAAGTTCGTGAACAAGAAGTTTACATGGGCGAAATGCCATTGATGACTGAAAACGGTACTTTTGTTATTAACGGAACTGAGCGTGTTATTGTTTCTCAGCTTCATAGAAGTCCTGGTGTCTTCTTTGATTCTGATAAAGGAAAAACACACTCTTCGGGTAAGTTGTTATATAACGCTCGTGTTATCCCTTACCGTGGTTCCTGGTTGGATTTTGAATTTGATCCGAAAGATTGTCTATTTGTTCGAATCGACAGACGACGTAAATTACCTGCGACCATATTATTAAGAGCGCTGGAATATACCACGCCTGAAATGCTCGAAATGTTCTACGACACCGATAAGGTAGAAGTGGATAAAGACGGTATCTTTACTCTGGAGCTTATTCCAGAAAGGCTTCGTGGAGAAACAGCTAACTTTGATATCAAAGGTAAGCGTGGAAAAGTCATTGTTGAAGCTGGTCGAAGAATTACTGTTCGTCACATCAAGGAGTTGGAAAAAGCAGGGATTGACAAGATAGAAATTCCTTCTGAATTCTTGATTGGTAAAGCGATCGCTAAAGAAATTATTGATGAAGAAACCGGCGAAGTTTTGGTTGAAGCTAATGCTGAAGTGACCGAAGAATTAATCAATAAGTTAATCGAAGCTGAAATTCATTCATTTGAAACGCTTTATACTAACGACCTTGATTGTGGTCCTTATATATCGGATACCTTACGCATCGATCCAACCAATAGTCCTTTGGAAGCTTTGATCGAAATTTATCGAATGATGCGTCCTGGTGAGCCACCAACCAAAGAGTCTGCAGAAGCATTGTTTGAAAACTTATTCTTCACTGACGAACGATATGATTTATCTCGCGTTGGTCGAATGAAGTTCAATCGCCGAGTTGGTCGTGATTCTGACGAAGGTGAAGGTACTCTTTCCAAACAGGATATTATCGATGTAGTAACTACCTTGCTTAATATTCGTAACGGTAAGGGCGAAGTTGATGATATTGACCACTTGGGTAACCGTCGTATTAGAAGCGTAGGTGAGATGGCGGAAAACCAATTCCGTGTTGGCCTGGTTCGTGTTGAAAGAGCTGTTAAAGAGCGACTTTCGATGGCTGAAGCTGACAATCTGATGCCGCAAGATCTAATCAACGCTAAGCCTGTTTCTGCTGCGATCAAAGAGTTCTTTGGTTCTAGCCAGTTATCGCAGTTTATGGACCAAAACAATCCGCTTTCGGAAGTTACTCACAAGCGCCGTGTTTCTGCTTTAGGCCCGGGTGGTTTAACTCGTGAGCGCGCAGGCTTCGAGGTTCGTGACGTTCACCCTACTCACTACGGCCGTGTTTGTCCAATCGAAACGCCTGAGGGGCCGAACATCGGTTTGATTAACTCTCTATCATGTTATGCAAGAACTAACGATTATGGGTTCCTTGAAACTCCTTATCGTCGAGTTGAGAATGGTCAGGCTACTGATCAAATTGATTACCTGTCTGCTATCGATGAAGGCAAGTACTACATTGCACAGGCAAATATTGCTCTGGATGATGACGGTAGAATGGTTGAAGACCTGATTTCTTGTCGTTATCAAGGCGAATTTACATTAACTACTGTTGAAAATGTTCAGTATATGGATGTTTCACCACAGCAAATCGTATCGGTTGCTGCATCGATGATTCCATTCCTTGAGCATGATGATGCGAACCGTGCCTTGATGGGATCGAACATGCAACGACAGGCGGTTCCAACTTTAAGGGCTGACAAACCGCTAGTTGGTACAGGAATGGAGCGTACCGTTGCAGTAGACTCTGGCGTTACTGTTGCCGCTAAACGTGGTGGTGTAATCGAGTTCGTTGATGCTTCTCGTATCGTAGTAAGAGTTAACGATGACGAAACTATTGGTGGTGAAGCTGGTGTCGATATATACAATCTGACCAAATACACCCGTTCTAATCAAAACACCTGTATCAATCAGCGTCCAATCGTAAATGTTGGCGATGAAATTGGTCGAGGCGATGTTTTGGCTGACGGCCCATCTACCGATCTCGGTGAATTGGCTCTTGGTCAGAATATGAAAATCGCGTTTATGCCTTGGAATGGTTACAACTTTGAGGATTCGATTCTTATCTCTGAAAATGTTGTAAAAGAAGATCGCTTCACCAGTATTCATATTCAGGAACTTACCTGTATCGCTCGTGATACCAAGTTAGGTGCTGAAGAAATCACCGCAGATATTCCAAATGTCGGTGAAAGTGCTCTGGCTAAACTGGACGAGTCGGGAATCGTTTATGTTGGAGCCGAAGTTAAAGCCGGTGACATTCTGGTTGGTAAAGTTACACCTAAAGGTGAGACTCAATTGACTCCTGAAGAGAAGCTCCTTCGTGCTATCTTCGGAGAGAAAGCCAGTGACGTAAAAGATACTTCTTTACGAGTTTCTTCTGGAACTGTTGGTACTGTTATTGATGTTCAAGTATTCACTCGTGACGGCGTTGAAAAAGACGCGCGAGCACTAGATATTGAAGCATCAGAAATCGCTCGAGCCAAGAAAGACTTGAATGATGAGCTGGCAATCCTTAAAGGTAATATCCAAAGCCGTGCATTTAAAATTCTAAATGGCGCTGTGGCCGAAAAAGGTCCTAACAAGCTGAAAAAAGGTACTACCCTTACTGAAGAATATTTGCACGAAGTTGGTGCTGAGCAATGGTTGGAAATTCAGTTGCGTGATGAAGAACTTCAAACGCAAATTGAAGCTTTGGCGGCTAACCTTGAAGAACAGAAAAAAGAGTACGACAAAAAGCTTGAAATTAAGCGTGTCAAAATTACTCAAGGCGATGATCTTGCGCCTGGCGTTCTTAAAGTTGTTAAAGTTTATATGGCGGTTAAACGTCGTATTCAGCCAGGTGACAAGATGGCGGGTCGTCACGGAAATAAAGGGGTTATCTCTAACATTGTTCCTGTTGAAGACATGCCATATCTGGAAAATGGCGAGCCGGTTGATATTGTTCTGAACCCTCTCGGGGTACCGTCTCGTATGAACATTGGTCAGATACTTGAGACTCACTTAGGGTGGGCAGCTAAAGGCTTAGGCCGCAAGATTGACGAGATGATCGAGCAGCAAGCTACTGTTCAGAAAACTCGTGAATTTTTGGAAAAAGTTTATAACCACAGAGAAGAGGCGACAGTTGATCTGAACTCTCTAACTGATGATGAAGTCATGAACATGGCTGAAAACCTGAGAAAAGGTGTCCCTATGGGAACTCCAGTTTTCGACGGCGCCAAAGAGTCTGAGATTAAGCATTTGTTAGAGCTTGCTGATCAAGACTGTTCTGGTCAGTCATGGTTATACGACGGTCGTACAGGTGATCGCTTTGATCGACCGGTAACTGTTGGTTACATGTATATGCTGAAATTGAACCACTTGGTAGACGACAAAATGCATGCTCGTTCGACCGGTTCTTACAGTCTGGTTACGCAACAGCCATTGGGTGGTAAAGCTCAATTTGGTGGACAGCGTTTCGGGGAGATGGAAGTCTGGGCTCTGGAAGCTTATGGGGCGACTCATACACTTCAGGAAATGCTTACGGTTAAGTCAGATGACGTTAATGGCCGTACCCGTATGTACAAAAATATTGTTGACGGTGACCACCGCATGGATCCAGGTATGCCTGAATCCTTCAACGTATTGGTTAAAGAAATCCGCTCGCTTGGTATTAATATCGAGCTTGAGCAGGAAAGCTAATACAAATGCGGAGCGGCCGGCGCAAGTTAGGCGCCGGCAATTAACCACCAGTTTTAATTTCACTCCGGGAGGAGAAAAAATTGAAAGATTTATTAAACTTTATTAAACAGCAAAACCAAACTGAAGAATTTGATGCAATTCGAATTGGTTTGGCGTCACCAGAAATGATCCGCTCCTGGTCTTTCGGCGAAGTCAAAAAGCCGGAAACTATTAACTATCGTACTTTCAAACCAGAAAGAGACGGACTTTTCTGTGCCAAAATTTTTGGACCGGTTAAAGATTATGAGTGTCTTTGCGGTAAATACAAGCGTCTAAAGCATCGCGGTGTCATTTGTGAAAAGTGTGGCGTTGAAGTTGCACTTGCCAAAGTGCGTCGTGAGCGTATGGGTCATATTGATCTTGCATGTCCGGTTGCACACATCTGGTTCCTGAAGTCTCTGCCGTCCCGTATCGGTCTTTTGATGGATATGACTTTACGTGATATCGAGCGTGTTCTTTATTTCGAGGCATTTGTGGTAACAGAGCCTGGCATGACAACGCTAGAGCGTGGTCAGCTTCTAAGTGAAGAATCTTACCTTGACGCATTGGAAGAGTTCGGCGACGAGTTTGACGCTAAAATGGGTGCTGAAGCGGTAATGGCGCTTTTAACTCAGATTGATATTGAAGAAGAAGCAAGAACTATTCGTGAAGAGATCCCGAATACTAACTCAGAAACCAAGCTGAAAAAGTACACCAAGCGTTTAAAGCTTCTTGAAGCTTTTATCGAGTCTGGTAACAAGCCTGAGTGGATGATCATGACAGTTTTACCTGTTCTGCCACCAGATTTACGTCCGTTGGTTCCTTTGGACGGTGGTCGTTTCGCAACTTCTGATTTGAATGACCTGTACAGACGAGTTATCAACCGTAATAACCGTTTGAAGCGTCTGCTTGATTTGAACGCACCTGACATTATCGTACGTAACGAGAAACGTATGCTTCAGGAAGCTGTTGACGCGCTATTAGATAATGGTCGTCGCGGCCGAGCAATTACAGGTTCTAACAAGCGTCCACTTAAATCTTTGGCTGATATGATCAAAGGTAAGCAAGGTCGTTTCCGTCAAAACCTTCTGGGTAAGCGTGTTGACTATTCTGGTCGTTCGGTCATCGTGGTTGGACCTACTTTGCGACTTCATCAGTGTGGTCTTCCTAAGAAAATGGCGCTGGAGCTATTTAAGCCTTTCATTTTCGGAAAGCTTGAGTTACGTGGTTTAGCTACGACAATTAAAGCAGCCAAGAAAATGGTTGAACGCGAAGAGCCAATCGTGTGGGATATTCTGGAAGAAGTTATTCGTGAACATCCGGTACTGTTAAACCGTGCACCTACACTTCATAGATTAGGTATCCAGGCGTTTGAGCCTGTATTGATTGAAGGTAAAGCAATACAGTTACACCCTCTGGTTTGTGCGGCTTACAATGCTGACTTTGACGGTGACCAAATGGCAGTACACGTTCCATTGACTATCGAGGCTCAACTTGAATCTCGAGCATTGATGATGGCAACTAACAACGTACTTTCGCCTGCATCTGGGGAGCCTATCATTGTTCCTTCTCAGGACGTTGTTCTTGGTCTTTACTATTTGACGCGTGAAAAAATTAACGACCTGGGTGAAGGCATGGTATTTGCCGACACCGCAGAAGCGTTGAAAGCTTACCGTACGGGGAAAGCTGCATTACATGCAAAAGTGAAAGTTCGTATGACACAAAGTCTTCTTAATGAAGATGGTCAGGAAGAAATAACAACGTCATTGGTTGAAACTACTATTGGTCGAGCTTTGTTATTCGAAATCGTACCAAAAGGACTTCCATTCGAGCTGGTTAATGCAAAAATGACCAAGAAAGCTATTGCTAACTTGATTAACCAGGCATACCGTCAATTGGGCTTGAAAGATACCGTTATTTTTGCTGACCAGTTAATGTATACCGGTTTCAATTATGCAACGCTTTCCGGTTCTTCTGTTGGTATTGACGATATGGTTATTCCTGACGAGAAGAAAACCATCATTGAAGCAGCTGAACAAGAAGTTCGTGAAATTGAAGACCAGTTCTCCTCTGGTCTGGTTACTCAAGGTGAGCGCTACAACAAAGTAGTTGATATCTGGTCACATACAAATGAGCAGGTTGCCAAGTCGATGATGGATAACTTGAGTCATGAAGATGTAGTCAACGCCGAAGGCGAAACTGTTAAGCAGGAATCATTTAACTCTATTTATATGATGGCTGACTCCGGTGCTCGTGGTAGTGCCGCACAGATTCGTCAGCTCGCAGGTATGCGTGGCTTGATGGCTAAACCAGATGGCTCGATTATTGAGAGTCCAATCAAAGCGAACTTCCGTGAAGGATTAAGCGTACTTGAATACTTCATCTCAACTCACGGTGCTCGTAAAGGATTGGCTGATACTGCATTGAAAACAGCGAACTCAGGATATCTGACCCGTCGTCTGGTGGATGTTGCTCAAGACCTGGTTGTCACTGAGGTTGATTGTGGTACTGAAAAAGGTCTGACAATGACTCCGCTGATTGAAGGGGGAGACGTTGTCGAGCCACTGCGTGAGCGTGTATTGGGGCGTGTAAATGCTGAGCATATCTACAAGCCAGGTACGGACGAAGTACTTTGTGAAGCTGGAACATTGTTGGATGAAGCCTGGGTAGAAACCCTGGAAGAAAACAGTGTCGACCAGGTTGTTGTTCGCTCGGTAATCTCCTGTGAAACACGTAATGGTGTTTGTTCGCAATGTTATGGCCGTGATTTGGCTCGCGGACATAAAGTTAACATTGGTGAAGCAATTGGTGTAATCGCGGCACAGTCAATCGGTGAGCCGGGTACACAGCTTACCATGCGTACTTTCCACATTGGTGGGGCGGCATCGAGACAAAGTGCTGAAAACAACGTACAGTTGAAGAATGACGGTACTCTGAAGCTACATAATGCTAAATACGTAACTCGTGATGACAACAAGCTGGTTATCGTATCACGTTCTACAGAGTTAACCTTGTTAGACCAATACGGTCGTGAACGTGAGCGATATAAAGTACCTTACGGTTCTGTGCTTGAGCATAATGACGGCGCTGCGGTTAACGGTGGTGATATAGTTGCTAACTGGGATCCACATACTCACCCAATCATCACTGAGATCGCTGGTACCATCAAATTAGTGGACGTTGTCGAAGGCGTGAATATGACGCGTCAGACTGATGAACTAACCGGTTTGAGCTCATTGGTAATTACTGAATCTAAGCGTACTGGTACTAAGGCAAATGATATGCGTCCGATGATCAAGCTATTCGATGCCAAAGGCAAAGAGTTAATGATCCCTGGAACTAATATGCCAGCGCAATATATCTTGCCGGTAAACGCTATCGTTAGCATCGAAGATGGTTCTGAAGTTGGTGTCGGTACAGCGATCGCACGTATTCCTCAGGAAGGTTCAAAAACCGGGGATATCACTGGTGGTCTTCCACGAGTTGCTGACCTGTTTGAAGCGCGTAAGCCTAAAGAGCCTGCAATCCTTGCCGAGATTTCTGGTACTGTAAGTTTTGGTAAGGAAACCAAAGGCAAGCGTCGATTGGTTATCACGCCTAATGAAGGCGATGCATACGAAGAACTGATCCACAAATGGCGCCAGTTCAACGTATTCGAAGGTGAAAAAGTAGAGAAGGGTGAGGTTGTATCTGACGGTGCGGATAATCCTCATGACATTCTTCGTCTAAAAGGTGTTAGCGCATTAGCTAACTACATCACTAACGAAGTACAAGATGTATATCGTCTGCAAGGTGTAAAAATTAACGACAAGCACATTGAATGTATCGTTCGTCAAATGTTGCGTAAAGTTAATATTACTAACCCGGGCGACAGTATGTTGTTGAAAGGAGAGCAAATGGAATATGTCCGTGTGCTTGAAGTCAATGACAAGCTGGCTGCAGAAAATAAAGATCTGGTCCAATTCGAGCGCGTGTTAATGGGTATTACCAAAGCCTCGCTTGCAACCGAATCTTTCGTTTCGGCTGCATCATTCCAGGAAACAACTAGAGTACTGACCGAAGCTGCTGTTAGTGGTAAGAAAGATACTCTAACCGGTCTTAAAGAGAACGTTATCGTGGGTCGTTTGATTCCTGCGGGTACTGGTCTCAGCTATCATGAAGAGCGTCGTAAGCGTCTATCTGGCGAATATGACTTCGAGGTAGAGGAAACTGTATCTGCAGAAGATGCTGAAAAAGCACTAAGCGATGCACTAAGTTCTACTGACCTGGAAGGTGGAGAAGAATAAGAATCTTTAAGGCGGACAGATTATCTAGCCGCCTGATCTTATTCTGAGAATTTGACCACTGCCAGATTTGCGCATTTATTGCACAATCTTGTAGTGGTCATCTTGACATCTTATTCCACGGCCTTTACAATGCCGCTCCCTTAAAATGTGGGCGGAAGTAGATGTTCGCGGTTTAAGGTACTATTTTTTAAAGTAAAAGCTGGAGTTATTGTAAACAATGTCAACTATTAATCAGTTGGTACGCAAGCCTCGTAAAAAGGTGGTTCAAAAGAGTAACGTACCTGCGCTTGAAGCTAATCCTCAAAAGCGTGGAGTTTGTACTCGTGTTTACACTACCACTCCTAAAAAGCCTAACTCAGCACTACGTAAAGTAGCTCGTGTTCGTTTAACTAACGGTTTCGAAGTTACTTCTTACATCGGTGGTGAGGGTCACAACCTGCAAGAGCATAGCGTTGTAATGATCCGTGGTGGTCGTGTTAAAGACTTACCTGGTGTTCGTTACCACTGTGTTCGCGGTAACCTTGACCTGGCTGGAGTGAAAGATCGTAAGCAAGGCCGCTCTAAATATGGTGCTAAGCGACCCAAATAATATCGGTAAGTAAGATTTTAAATTTGACTTACTTTGATTAAAGGAACTATTAGTCGAATCCGATTAATCGTTCAAACTGACATTCAGCTAACCAACAGTATTTTCCCAAGCTCGCAATGAGTTTGGGATGAATAACTGGGCTGGGTGTAAACCAACATCCCTTAAGTGATGTGAGTAAGGTCCGGGCTCAAGTCCTGGATAAAGCCTGAAGATACACATAGGAAACTATATTATGCCAAGAAGACGCGTAGTCGCCAAACGTGAGATCCTGCCAGATCCTAAGTTTGGAAGTGAGCTATTAGCTAAATTCATCAACGTTCTTATGGTTGATGGAAAGAAATCTGTTGCAGAAAAAATCGTTTATAGCGCTCTTGATATCATTAAAGAGAAGAAAAACGTTGAAGATGCACTCCCAATTTTTGAAGAAGGTTTGGACAAAATTAAGCCTTTGGTTGAAGTTAAGTCTCGCCGTGTAGGTGGATCTACTTACCAGGTACCGGTTGAAGTTAGACCATCACGTCAAACTGCTCTTGCAATGCGCTGGTTAGTTGAAGGCGCGCGTAAGCGTGGTGAAAAGTCAATGAATGCTCGTTTGGCTGGTGAAATCCTTGACGCTATCGAGAACCGAGGTTCTTGTGTTAAGAAGCGTGAAGACGTTCATCGTATGGCTGAAGCGAACAAAGCATTCGCACACTATCGTTGGTAAGTTTTACTTTGCTTTTGCTATTGCCGCAAAGCTAAGAGGGATATTGAATGGCACGCAGTACTCCAATAAGTTTATATCGCAACATCGGAATTTGCGCACATGTTGACGCGGGTAAGACCACGACAACCGAACGCGTACTTTTCTATACCGGACTTTCTCATAAGATAGGGGAAGTGCATGACGGTGCGGCGACGATGGACTGGATGGAGCAGGAACAAGAGCGTGGCATCACAATTACTTCGGCTGCAACCACGACTTTCTGGAGTGGTATGCGCGGCGAATATGACAAACATCGCATCAATATTATTGACACTCCCGGACACGTTGACTTCACTATTGAAGTAGAACGTTCGTTACGAGTTCTCGACGGTGCGGTGGTTGTGTTCTGTGGTTCATCAGGTGTTGAACCACAGTCAGAAACTGTTTGGCGCCAAGCCAATAAATACCATGTCCCTCGTATGGTGTTCGTTAATAAAATGGACCGTGCGGGTGCTAACTTCTTGAGAGTTATTGACCAAATTGAAAATCGTCTCGGTTCTCATCCAGTGCCAATTCAATTGCCGATTGGTGCAGAGGAAGAATTTAAAGGGGTTATTGATCTGGTCAAAATGAAAGCGATTTTCTGGAATGAAGAAGATCGTGGAATGACTTTTGAGTACCAGGATATTCCGGCTGAGCTTCAGGCTGAGTCAGAAGAGTGGCGTGAAAAAATGGTAGAGGCAGCAGCCGAAGCAAGTGAAGAGCTAATGGATAAGTACCTTGAAAATGGTGACTTATCAGAAGAAGAAATTAAATTAGGACTTCGTACTCGAACCCTGTCGAATGAAATCGTAGTGGCCACTTGTGGTAGTGCCTTTAAAAACAAAGGCGTACAAGCCGTACTGGACGCAGTTATTGACTACATGCCTTCACCTGTTGATATACCGCCGATTCGAGGCGTTAAGGATGATGGAGAAACTGAAGACAGCCGACCTGCTGACGACAAAGCTCCTTTCTCTGCCTTGGCATTTAAAATCGCAACGGACCCGTTTGTCGGTTCATTGACTTTTATCCGAGTTTATTCTGGTGTACTCAAAACGGGTGAGCAGATCTTTAACTCGGTCAGAGGAAAGAAAGAGCGAGTGGGTAGAATTGTTCAGATGCATTCGAATTCCCGCGAAGAAGTTAAAGAAGTATATGCTGGAGATATCGCCGCACTGATTGGTGTTAAAGATGTTGTCACTGGAGATACCTTTTGCGATGGAAATAATAAAATTATTCTAGAGCGTATGGAGTTTCCAGAGCCGGTAATTTCTATTGCGGTGGAACCTAAAACGAAAGCCGATCAGGAAAAAATGGGGATTGCGCTAGGCAAACTGGCTCAGGAAGATCCTTCTTTCCGTGTAGAAACTAACGAAGAGTCGGGACAAACAATTATTTCAGGAATGGGTGAACTCCACCTGGATATCATTGTTGACCGAATGAAGCGAGAGTTTAAAGTCGAAGCAAATGTGGGTAAACCACAGGTTGCATATCGCGAAACAATTCGAAAGTCGGTGGAAGCAGAGGGTAAGTTTGTTAGACAGTCTGGTGGTCGTGGTCAATATGGTCATGTCTGGTTGAAACTTGAGCCTCTAGAAGAAGGCGCAGGTTTCGAATTTGTTAACGAAATCGTTGGTGGTGTCGTACCCAGGGAATACATTCCTGCGGTAGGCAAAGGTGCTGAAGAAGCCATGAATCAAGGGGTTTTCTCAGGATATCCAATGGTTGATGTTAAAGTGACCTTATACGATGGCTCCTTCCATGACGTTGATTCAAGCGAAATGGCATTTAAGATCGCTGCATCTATGGGCTTTAGAAAAGGAGCTCTGGAAGCAAATCCAGTTCTACTAGAGCCAATAATGAAAGTTGAAGTTGTAACGCCGGAAGAGTACATGGGCGATGTGATGGGAGATTTAAATCGCCGTCGCGGAATCGTTCAGGGTATGGATGACAATCCGACAGGAAAAGTTATTCGCGCAGAAGTTCCTTTAGGGGAAATGTTTGGTTATGCCACTGATTTACGTAGTGCAACCCAGGGTCGTGCTAGCTACTCCATGGAGTTCGGTAAGTACGCTGAAGCACCTGCGAGTGTCACAGATTCCCTAAAATATTAATGAATTAAATTTGAAGTTTTATTTTTAAAATATCAACAATGAGGAAAAGGTAATGTCTAAAGAAAAATTTGAACGTACCAAACCCCATGTCAATGTAGGAACAATCGGCCACGTTGACCATGGTAAAACTACTTTGACAGCAGCAATGTGTACAGTATTGTCAGCTGCATTTGGCGGCGCGGCAAGAGCGTTCGACGAAATCGACAATGCACCAGAAGAGAAAGAGCGTGGTATCACCATCGCAACTTCACACGTTGAGTATGAAACAGCTAACCGTCACTACGCACACGTAGACTGCCCCGGACATGCTGACTATGTTAAAAACATGATCACTGGTGCGGCTCAGATGGACGGAGCGATTTTGGTATGTTCAGCAGCAGACGGCCCAATGCCACAAACGCGTGAGCACATCTTGTTATCACGTCAGGTAGGTGTACCGAAGATCATCGTATTCTTGAACAAATGCGACATGGTAGACGACGAAGAGTTGTTAGAGCTTGTTGAAATGGAAGTTCGTGAGTTGTTAGATGCATACGAATTCCCGGGTGACGACACGCCAATCATCAAAGGTTCAGCGTTGAAAGCCTTAGAAGGCGACGAAGGTCCTCTAGGTAAAGAAGCAATCTTGGCATTGGCAGAAGCTTTGGATACATATATCCCAGAGCCAGAGCGTGATATCGATAAAGATTTCATCATGCCAATCGAAGACGTATTCTCAATCTCAGGTCGTGGTACTGTTGTAACAGGACGTGTTGAGAAAGGTATCGTAACCGTTGGAGAAGAGATCGAAATCGTAGGTATTCGTGAGACTCAAAAAACAACCGTTACAGGTGTAGAAATGTTCCGTAAGCTGCTTGACGAAGGTCGTGCAGGTGACAACGTTGGTATCCTTCTTCGTGGTACTAAGCGTGACGATGTTGAGCGTGGCCAAGTATTAGCGAAGCCTGGTTCAATTACACCTCACACTAAGTTTGAAGCAGAAGTTTACATCTTGAGCAAAGACGAAGGTGGACGTCACACTCCATTCTTCAAAGGTTACCGTCCACAGTTCTACTTCCGTACAACTGACGTAACTGGCGCTTGTGAATTGCCAGAAGGCGTAGAAATGGTAATGCCTGGCGATAACATCAAGATGGTTGTAGAGTTGATTGCACCGATTGCGATGGACGAAGGTTTACGCTTCGCGATTCGTGAAGGTGGCCGTACTGTTGGTGCGGGTGTTGTTGCTAAAATCTTCGCTTAATAGATTTTAGCCGCACGGCAACTTCCTAAAAAGAGCGCTTTATAAGCGCTCTTTTTTTTATGTCGCATTCTTTTTGAACTTGCTGGAAACATTGATTTTTCGCAACTACACTTTAAGCTAACAAAAAGTTACGATGGCTTTACAGTGAATAATGGAAAAACGACTCTGCGAATCTTCATCCAACTTTCTCTATTGATTTGTGTCTACACATTGCCCGGTAGACTACTTGCAGATATATCCAGACCAATCCCCTACTGTGTTGATCCTGACTGGATGCCCTATGAGGCTATTCGGGATGGTCGTCACGTGGGAATTTCTTCGGACTATCTTGAACTAATATCTGATATGTCGGGATTGATATTTACTTTGGTTGCAACAAGTAGTTGGAATGAGTCACTAGAAAAGCTAAGAAGTGGAGAGTGTGAAGCGACTCCCTTGCTAAATCGAACGCCTTTAAGAAGCACCTTTTTAAATTTTAGTAATGTCTATTTTGAATCCCCAAATGTTTTAGTTTCAACAAAAGATGAACCGTTTCTACAAAGTGTGGAGCATATTGGCAATCGAAATGTAGCTGTTCCAGAAGGCTATCGGCTGGCAGAATATATAAAGGTGAACCATCCGGAAGTAAATCTTAAACTAGTAAAAAATGAGTTGGATGGGTTGCTCGCAGTTTCGCGCGGAGAGATTGACCTTTTTGTAGGCTCGATGCTGACTGTTAATAGTCGTATTTACAGTCGGAATTTAAATAATTTAAAAATTGCCGGATGGGCTGGTCCTGAAGATAAACTTAGATTTGGAGTTATCCATAAGCGAGTTGAGCTCTTACCGAAAATAAATTCAGCGATTGCAAAGGTAACTGAACAGCAGCGGCAAGATATCTTTAAGCGTTGGAATAATATTCGCATTATTCAGGAAAGCAACTACAAGCTAGTCCTTCAAGTTGTCTCCTGTGCTCTAGTTATTTTGCTCATACTGTATTTCAGGAATCGCAGCGTTGAAAAATTTAACCTCAAGCTAACTCGAAAAAATAGAGAACTCGACAATCTCAGAAAAAAGCTGGAGGAGAGTAATAAAAAGCTAGAGTATCTTTCCATTCATGACCCTTTGACCAATCTGTATAATCGAAATTATCTTAATCAGGAATTTGTAAAGGATATGCGCCGTAAGAGCTCATCTGGACTTTGCTTGATTCTAATTGACATTGATTATTTCAAGAAGATCAATGATGAATTTGGGCATCATCAGGGAGACAAGGTTTTAAAACAATTCTCAAACACTCTTATTAATAGCGTTCGTGATAGTGATGTTGTTACCCGTTGGGGGGGAGAAGAGTTCATTATTATTTGTAATCACTCAAAAGTGGATGAGGCATATCACTTATGTGAACGAATCCAACAAAGTATCGAACAACAGGATTTCTCACCGGTTGAACGGATAACCGCAAGTTTTGGTATCGCCGAGATAAAACAGAATGAGTCAATTAATCAAGGTTTTGAGAGAGCCGATGCAGCTCTCTATATCGCCAAAGATAAAGGCCGAAACTTAATTATTAGTGCGTAATAATAGCTTATCGAGTCATTTTTTTTACAAAAACAACAACAAACAATGCAAGAGTAAAGCTACCTATAAAAGCCTCTAATGCTGCCAGAGCTCGTGCGATTCCAATTGGAGCCAGATCTCCATAACCGAGAGTAGTGAAGGTAACCACACTAAAATAGAGAGCACTAAAATATACTTTTAAATTTTCCCATGGAGAGACATCGCTATTAAAAGCTAAGGATTCACCGCTAAAGGATAGGCCAGAGAAAAAATAAAGCGTCGCAAAAAACAAAATGATCATCAGTGAAAAAACGATGACCCGAATTGGGCGCTCACCGTATCCACAAAATAGATCAACCATTTTCGAAAAGTTTCGCTTAAAAGAAAATCGAGGAAGCTGTTTTCTGCGCATCCTCATTTCTTTTTGAAAGAAATGTCCGGCAAACTCAAATAGACCCTGTTGTTCGGCGGATTGCCGTAAATTACGATAGATCTCTTCTGCTTGTTGAAATAGGTCTATTTGATTTTCCCTGCTTGAAGCCATTTTTGCCTGGGCTTCCTGATTTATCTCTTCACCCCAGTTAACATGTTCAATTCTGGCTCCCTCTAACTTTACTCCAAGCAGGTTGCAGCCTTCCAAGTTTGCGTAATGTAAGTTCGCATTTTTCAAATTGGCTTTCATTAGCGAACTGCCAGACAGATCTAATTTGAATAAGTGAGCATTTTCGAGGTTACTCCGATAGAGATCAGAGTTTACCAGCTTATATCCGTCTCTAGAGGTCCTGTTGACCAGATTAATTCCTCTCAGGTCTTCCCTGGCCAGGGCAAACCCTTCCATAGGTTTTTTGCTGGATGCGCGTTGTTCTAGCTTTGCTTTCAGGTTTTCGATTGGCTCACGAACAGGATTTTGCCAATCGCAATCAGATATATCCTGACTCTCATTCTTTGTTGAATTTTCCATCTTTGCTACGCCTCCAATAGGTAAGAATAGCAAAGATTATTCAAAAGGCTTTAATAAACCAAAAGTGTTTCACACATAGCTAAAGGTTGGCTAGTGACGTGTCTCGTTACCCGGAAGTTGTCCCTGAGATTTAATATCGACTTCAGTGAATTTAAATTGATTTAAGCAGAATTCACAGCGAGCCGAAATATTTCCCTTGGTTGCGAGAATTTCCTCTATTTCATCTTCTGGCAGTAACCGGATCGAGTCGAGCATCTTCTTCTCACTACATCCACAGTTGAATCCGACGGGCTCTTCACTAAGGCCCTGAATGCTCTCCTGGTGAAACAGGCGATGAAGCAATATTTCGCTGTCCACAGATAGACACTCTTCTTTGGTCAAGGTTGACGCAAGGTATTCCAGGTGCTCAAAATCATCTTGACTGGTCATGTCTGGTAATGCCTGTAGTAATAGGCCACATACCTGGTTTTCATCATTAAATAGCCAGATACGTGTTTTTAATTGTTCTGACTGATTGAAGTAGGATTCGATGCAGGCTGAAAGGCTATCTCCATCCAGAGGTACTATTCCCTGATAGCGCTTACCTTTTTTGGGAGCGATAGTAATGCTCATCTGACCACCAGCGCAAAGACTCTTGAAATCTTTGCCGCTGAAATCGGCTTCTTTGTCGTAGCGAACCAGGCCTCGATAGCCGAGGTTATTGGTGGTTTGAACAACCATCATCTTCAGTATTCCCTGAGTTTGAAGTTGTAACGATATCTGGCCTTCGAACTTTAGAGTTGTCGCCAATAGTACGCTGACAGCCGCACATTGCTGCAATAATTCAGCTAAAACTGGAGGGTAATGATGATCCTGGAGCATTCTCTGGCACGAATCCTCAAGCTTGACAATTTCTCCACGAATACCATGCTCATTAAAAATAAAGCGATGAATAGTATCAGACATATTTACTGTATCAGCTATAAACTTGGAAATTTTGCCAATTATACCTTTAACAGGGCATTGTCACCAAAATGAAATCAAAGAGAGTGCGCTAGTTCAGATATTTGCAGTATCTGGCAGGAAAGGAATAAAGGCGAACCATCAGGCTCGCCTTTAAAAGGTTCTATGCGGCTTTAGTATTAGTACTTTCAAAAATCTTGTCAGCTGAAGAAGCGATGAAACCTTTAAACAGCTCGCCATTAGCTAGCGGGTAGCGTAAAGCAAACTCGTAGAAGCAACTCGGAATCGACAAATTTTTGTCTGAAAAGGTGACTTCTACAGTATTAGCCATTGTTGAAGACTGCTCAAGGAAAGACTCCGGAGTCCCTTTCACTTCACCGCCTGAAGTATTGAGTGCAAAGCCATTATCTTTGACAAACTGGTTTACTTCTTCAATAGACTTAAACTGAGTTAGATCGTTGATAGACACCGTAAAGTGATTTGGGCGATACCCAAATGCAGCAACCCAGGCGGCATATTCACTTTCTTCAAGTAATCTCTCATAGACGTCAGATACTAAAGTCCAGGGGCGACCTGAATACAGAAAATCTTGGGATTTGACCGTTTCCATATTCACTTGTGAGGCCAGTTGCTTTATCAGGATTTGGGCTTCACGTGAAAATTCTTCAATAATCAACTCGCTGATAAAAACCAAAGGCATGCTTGGGTGTGCATAGTGCTTTGCACGTAACTTTTTCTTTTCAAAGTGGTATTCTTCAACTTCCTGATAACCTGCCTCAATTAACGGCTGAGCGATATCTTCAACGCGCAGACCTGGAAGGCCAAAGGTTCTGAAAGCTACATGGTCATTAACCACAGTATCTTTTTGACTAAAAAGCTCGAAAATCTTTAACGCATCTGGGTTTAACGCCAGATAATCCTGCCACATATTTTCGAAGACCTGCTCAATTGACTGTTTCAGAGAACTCATAACTTACCTAAATCTAAAATAACTACTGGAAAACGGCGCCACTATAGCTTTTTGCCCGTCAAAGGAATAATATTGTTTGTGTATACTGGATATAGGAAATTGTGATATCAAAAAGCACTCATTCATAAAGGCTGTAGAAGAATGGATCTAAGAGAATTAAGGTATTTTGAGTCGACTTATGAGCTGGAAAGTATTAGCGCAGCGGCAAAGCATTGCTTTGTGTCCCAGCCATCAATATCAGCAGCAATACAGAATCTTGAGTATTATCTTGGAGAGCAGCTTTTCGTTCGTCATACCCGTGGGGTCACTCCTACCGATGCGGGTCACAGGCTATATCCGTTATCCAAACAGCTCACCGGCCAGGCTCGTTCAATAAAACAGATTTTTCAGCAAAAAGCGGCGATCCAGCCTTTTCGCCTGGGTGTAGTTCCGGCACTTGGCGCGGTACGTATGAGTCATTTGATTAAAGAAATTATTGATTCGGTAGATGGTCTCGAGCTAACGCTGGTTGATGCAGAAAAGCTAGCTTGTGAAGCCAGGATCATTGCCGCAAATATGGTGAAGCCGGGTGAAATATTCATGCCTTTCTGGCGAGATGAGTTTCTTATGGCTTTGCCGCCGGGTCATTCATTGAGTTATAAATCTGAACTCGAACTTGAAGATCTGAACGGTCTTAACTTTATCCTGAGAAGTCCAAGCCTGGTGACCCGTACTTTGATGCGAAAAATGGAGCCGAAGGATATTAAAATGAATATTAGAGCACGTATAAGAACCGTTGAATACGCTGTAGAGCTGGTGGCTGCAGGCGTTGGTGCGGCTGTTGTCCCGGATCATCCGAGTTTTTACAATACTCAGCAATTGCCCTTGGTGAAAATCAAAGGGATGCAGTTTGATCGAATCATTGGACTAGCCTGGTCCAGGGAAGCTGAAATGGATAAAGCGTTATCCAGTGTGATTGATGTTTGCAGAGTAAATAAAATTGAGCATTTTGATTTATCTCCATATGAAATAAGTTGATGATGTACTGATAAATACGTTTTTAACTTCGCCTGTACTCCTCTGTAGCGTAAAAGTATAATGCTTCTGCACAGTTGTCACGGTAATTCGATATAAATTAATAAGTTTCATAGTGGCGACCTGTCAACGATTTTGGGCCTGAACCCCCCTTTTTATTAATTTATTACTTTAAGGATCTGTGGTGAGAAATAATATTAAAAAAATTATTAAGTCAATCACTCCGCCAATCATTTGGGAAGGTGGGAAAGCGTTATTAAACAAAAAGGATGTGCCTCAAATAGAGAAAAATAAAACACCACAAGTCGAAAAGAAACAACGGGTTAATAAAAATACTGCCAAACAAGCTAAAAACAAAATTAAAGGCGAAGAAAAAGGAGCTGATTGGTATGATTCGTCGTTTGACAATCATGCACATTGGAAAAAACATTACTCGTTATCAAAATATTATTTTTTATGGACGGTAATAGCCGATCGAATTTCTAAATCTCAATATGACTCTTTATTAGAAGTTGGTTGCGGAACAGGACAACTTGCCAACTTGCTAAAAGACAAGGGTATTTCAAAATATCATGGGTTCGACTTCAGTCCAAAGAGAATAGAGCAGGCGAAAAAAAATTGTGAAGGTTTTGATTTTAGTTTGCAGGATGCCTTTAAAACTGAGTTATTCAATGAAC
Organism: Aliikangiella sp. G2MR2-5; assembly: GCF_015687155.1. Lineage (GTDB taxonomy): Bacteria > Pseudomonadota > Gammaproteobacteria > Enterobacterales > Kangiellaceae > Aliikangiella. The sequence goes on from NZ_JADPQF010000003.1 coordinate 105,615, forward strand.
TGGATTACAATGCTGTCATTTGTACCGAATTTTTGGAGCATGTAGAAGGGGATCTGGAAGTCCTAAAGAGAATCAAATCTGGAACCAAGTTTTATGGGACGGTACCCAATTTTCCGTACACTTCACATGTTCGCCATTTTAAAAATGAAGCTGAAGTTTTTGAGCGATACCAAAACTGTTTTAAGGAAATGGAAGTCGATACATTTCTGGCAAATAATCATGGAAAGAAATTCTTTTTGATCGAAGGTGTACTGAATTAGGCTTTGAGGTTGTTGTATTTTTAGGTTGTTTTTGAGAACGTATTAAAGTGGGACGGACTCCATTTTTTCTCAATGCTTTCTTCTGAAAAATTTGAATAGGTAAAGTAGCGAATTCGTTAGAAAGGCCTGCCAAGGAAAGTAGAAATTAAACAAACCTTTTCATCAGTAGCTTAAGTATCTCAACCTCTTAAAATCAGCCTTCGGATTGTTTTTATTAATCTATATTGTTGAATACAAAATCTTGCTTATTTGGAGATTTATGGCTTAGCTATTAGTCATACTGAAGCTCTGAAAGTATTTTTTACCACACTTCATTCTGATTAAGTAGTGTTCACTATAGTTTAGTTTGACATCGATTCGATAAGAAAATTGACGGCTCGCCGTCAGAGTTTGTTGATTGAAAAATGATCTAATGATCGCTCAGTATACTAGAAGAGCTATTGTCACTTTTATTATTTTTCTCCACCATCGAAAAATAAGGCTCAAATAAATACCTGAACTCTTCCAGACTTTCTTCAATAATATATGGCGCCGCTTTAGCAAACATATCCAGAAGAATGATTGCATTGGTAGAGGCGTCAGCTTGGCTGGCGGCACGTAACCTTTCTGCAATAGATTTGTTTACTTTGCGGATGTCATCGTAAATTTTTTTGAGCCCTTCCAGCTCCAGATCCGGCGTCCCTCCGTCTTTGGCAATAAAGTATTGGGCGATCAGGTAGGTTGAGACGGCACGAAAGAGCGTTTCCTCTTCACCAGCAAAAGGCAGGTGAAAGTGCGCCATCGGTTTAAAAAAGCTGGTATAGGGACAGCCGCTGGTAGCTACAACCAGGCCCATTATCGGGCTAAGTCCTCTTTGTGCTGTGGTGCGTTGAGATATAGTTCTTTCCGGAGTTATTACTTCTACATCTATTTCGTCGTATGAGACAACGCGTTCAAACAGCTGAACAATCTTGATCAGGTTGGTACTAAGAGGGCAGTCTGGATTTTCTTCCTTGTTGAGTGGACAGTGAGAGCACTGGTGGTAATCCAGTTTTGTCCATTCTGGCAGTTGATCAGGCAGTTCGTTTGTTAAGTGTAGATCCTGGGAAGAAAGTTTTAACTCAATTTCTTCTTCAGTGTTGTCACTAAATTTAAAGCGGTACTTTATAGACATGAAAACGTTCAGACTTAAGATAGCAGTAGGCTGTTAATAAAGTGTAGTTCAGTAATTCCTGGTCGTTATCAAAAAGAGTCGTTAGCGCTTTCTTCGGCGACCGACAGAAGCAGGTTTTGAATTAAATGTTCTCTTCTGGAGATTTTTGGGCTTGAAAGGATTTTAGATGCTTTAAATTTACACGGGCAAAAAATAACCCCGGCAGTTTTCACTGTCAGGGTTATTTATTAGAACTCAGCTCTTAAGTGTTAGAACTTCAATTCTTATTTTGCTTCGTTACGTGCCTTAACTTCAGCGATTACTTCTTCAGCAACGCTGTTAGGACATGGCAGGTAGTGAGAGAATTCCATAGAGAATTGACCACGACCTGAAGTCATAGTACGTAAGTGACCGATGTAACCGAACATTTCTGAAAGCGGGACATCTGCTTTAATACGAACGCCAGTTACGCCAGCTTCCTGAGACTTGATCATGCCACGACGACGGTTCAAGTCACCGATTACGTCACCAACGTGATCTTCCGGCGTAAATACGTCAACTTTCATGATTGGCTCAATCAACTGAGGACCCGCTTTTGGTACAGATTGACGGAAAGCGCCTTTTGCTGCGATTTCGAAAGCAACTGCACTCGAGTCAACGGCATGGAATCCACCGTCGAACAGCTCAACTTCGATATCTTGAACCGGGAAGCCAGCCAAAACACCTTGATCCATCATGCTTTTGAAACCTTTCTCAACTGCAGGCCAGAATTCACGAGGAACGTTACCACCAACAACGGTAGATTCAAATTTGAAACCAGTTCCTGGCTCACCAGGACGGATGCGGTAGTCGATTTTACCAAACTGACCAGAACCACCAGACTGTTTCTTGTGAGTGTAGCTGTCTTCGATTGCCTGAGTGATGGTTTCACGGTAAGCAACCTGTGGTTTACCAACTTCAAGCTCAACGCCGTAGGTACGCTTCAGGATATCAACCTTGATATCAAGGTGAAGTTCACCCATACCTTTAAGAATAGTTTCACCAGTTTCTTCATCGGATTCAACGACGAATGATGGATCTTCTGCAACCATTTTACCGATAGCAATACCCATTTTCTCACTGCCGCCTTTATCTTTTGGCTTAACAGCGATAGAGATAACTGGGTCTGGGAATACCATAGGCTCAAGTGTACAAGGCTTGTTCGGATCACAAAGTGTGTGACCTGTTTGTACGTTTTTCATACCAACAACCGCGATGATATCACCGGCTTGCGCGCGGTCTAACTCAGTACGCTCGTTAGCATGCATTTCTACCATACGGCCGATACGTTCGGTTTTACCTGTGTAAGAGTTAAGAACGGTATCACCTTTCTTCATTACACCAGAGTAGATACGGATAAAGGTCAAGGCGCCGAAACGGTCATCCATGATTTTAAACGCTAGTGCTCGTAGTGGCTCATCTGCAGAAACAGTCGCAAACTCACCAGTTTCTTCACCTTCTTCATTAGTCAAAGGTTGTGGATCAACTTCTGTTGGAGCTGGCAGATAATCAACAACTGCGTCGAGAACTAGCTGAACACCTTTGTTTTTGAATGCAGAACCACAGTAAGTAGGGAAGAAAGCCAGATCACGAGTTCCTTTACGGATACAGCGCTTGATGTCTTCCATTGAAGGCTCTTCACCTTCAAGATATTTTTCCATCAGTTCGTCGTCTTGCTCAACCGCAGTTTCGATTAACATTTCACGGTATTCTGCTGCTTTGTCGACCAGGTCTGCAGGAATATCCTGAACTTCGTAGTTTTCAGGAAGGCCTGAATCATCCCAAACGTAGGCTTTTTGGCTTAATACATCAACAACGCCAACGAAGTCATCTTCGATGCCAATAGGCAGAGTCATAACTAGCGGGTTAGCACCAAGAACGTTTTTAACTTGCTCTACAACGCGGTAGAAATCTGCACCCATACGGTCCAGTTTGTTAACGAAGATAATACGAGCAACTTCAGATTCATTCGCATAACGCCAGTTTGTTTCCGACTGAGGCTCAACACCACCAGAACCACAGAAAACACCAACACCGCCATCAAGAACTTTAAGAGAACGATATACTTCAACTGTGAAGTCAACGTGTCCGGGGGTATCGATGATATTCATTCGATGATCTTTCCAGAAACAGGTTGTTGCAGCTGACTGGATGGTAATACCACGCTCTGCTTCCTGCTCCATGAAGTCAGTTGTTGACTCACCGTCATGTACTTCACCAGTTTTGTGGATCTTACCGGTAAGCTTCAAGATACGCTCAGTTGTGGTGGTTTTACCCGCGTCAACGTGAGCGAAAATGCCTATATTTCTGTATTTAGATAAATCAGCCATTGTTCTACTCTATAAAGTTGAAAAAATACTCTTAAATTTTAGGGCCTGTTGCTCTTTGCTGAATCGTCAGTGAAGTCGCTGTGATGCAATTCTCACAAGCGCTAACGCCTCACCAAAGATCCACAGACCCTAAGGGCGCAAATCGCGAAAGGCGCGCATTATACACTAGTTATTTGTCTGCGGCTATTTTGATCTTGCATAAAAATTAAACAAAATTCAGTTGCTCGCTAAAAATGGTTTAAGCAGAGAAGAGAGGCACCTATGAATGCTACTTCTGATAGAGTTAAAGCCTATTTTTGGAGAGATGTATGTAAGCAATTACTCTTTGTTTAAGCCTAGCTTTCATTGTCTGGATTATAATCATGTATATTTTTAAAGCGGTGAATCAAGCGACGTTGCTTTTTATCCGGACGTTTAGTTTGAACAGGCGCCGAGAGTTTGCGCATCTGTGCCAGGTCTTCTCGTTTCCTGATGCTATCTTCAGTTTCTTTATAGAGGGTTTGCGCAACCCTGGCTGGACCCCGGTTTTCAGAAAGTTCTTTGACAATAACTGTTTTTTCATCAAATCCTTGGCGCAATTTGATTGTGTCTTCGAGCTGAACGATTTTGCCCGGCTTAGGTTTTTGTCCATCGTAATGAACTTTTCCGCCCTCTATGGCCGCTTTCGCCAGTGCCCGAGTTTTATAAAAGCGACACGCCCAAAGCCACTTGTCTAGCCTGACTTTTACATCATTATCTTTCATGGAGATTATCTAACTTACTGATTTACCTGATTTCTTTGATTAAAAATTGCAATTCTTTGTCTTTCCTGTGACATATTCCCACACTCTGGCCAAAAAGTTACAACCAAACCGCTTTATTTGATATTCTTTGACCCCCTTCACTGCAAAGTACGTTTACAGAGAATAAGTATCGTGTGTATCTGTAGAAGCAGGGAAGCGCTCTATTTAGTGCAATACCGGGTTAGTTCAATACGGCGCTGCTTTCGAATTAGCTTGCCATTGTCATTAATTTTGACGAAGCGAAGTATTCCGCAGCCTTGCCTCTAGTAGGCTAACAGCTAAGAGTGTAACATGCATTGATAGATTGGCCAGGGTCGGCGTCAATAATTGCTGATCAGGCTTGCAGCGGTAAATTTTAGGAAGTTGGATAAGATTGTGGGACATGGCTCTAGTTAAGTGATAAAGAGCCTCGTGATTTATAATGAGTGCGCTTAGTCGTATATATTTAATAAAAAAAATAACACTGTCGGTTCAGAATTGACTATCTGTAGTACCAGGGAGACAGTGAAAATGATGTTGGACAAGATGAACCTATCTCAGTTGAAATCGACAAACTGGTTAACAAACTACGCTTTCTGGGGCAATTGTATTCAGTGGCTAGGCGTATTTATGGTCGCGCTATTAATGGCCAGAATCTTCTGGGTCTGGGTAGACTACTTTTCCGATACAAGTGAAGCCAAGCCAGTTAAGGTCGCTATCAATCGAGGACAAAAGTCGTTAGATCAAATTGATGTTTCTTCTATCATCAATCGCAATATTTTCGGTTCTCTGGTTAAGCAGGAAGAAGTCAGGGAGCTACCCAAGGAAAATATTGAAGAAACCAAGCTCAACCTGAAACTGCGAGGCATTTACGCGGCTGATACTCCCTCCAAGGCAAATGCGATTATTGAGGATAGTCGGGGGCAACAGGCGGTTTATTTTATTGACGAGAAGCTTGAGGTCAGTGGGCGCGTTTATTTGCGTCAGGTTTATGTTGACAAGGTTATTCTGGAAACTAATGGCAGGAGAGAAGCGTTAACACTTGATACCGAAAAACTGCCAAATACAGCCATTATTGAGACAAAAGGTGAGTTGAAAGAGTCAGACGATAAGAAAGTCGAAGATAAGCGTAATAATCAAAGACTCAGCCAGCAACTAAATCGATATAAGGATCAGTTCGAACGAGATCCGGCGAGTATGGCGGATATTATTAATGGTCGTCCGCATATGGTCGATGGTGAGCTCAAAGGATTTGAAATTTCGCCCGGAAAAGATCGGCGACTATTCCAGGAGTTAGGATTAAGACGTGGAGACATTGTGACCTCGGTTAATGGCGTGCAATTAACCAGTATGCAAGAAGCTATGTCGCTAATGAGTGATATGAAGTCCATGAGCGAAATGAATATCGAAATTCAACGAGGCGATGAGCAGTTGAGTTTATTACTAAATTTAAATGAGAAAGTAGGATTGTAACAGTGGGTTTAGCTAGAGATAACAAAACCAGAAAACGAGCAGGTTGCAAATTATTCCGTGCTATTGGTCTGATGTTGGCGTTAGCGTTAACTTCCTCATCGGTATGGGCGGCAAAAGCAACGCTGAACCTGAAGGATACTGACATTGAAGTTTTTATTGAAAGTGTCAGTCGAATTACCGGAAAAACTTTTATTATTGATCCCAGAGTCAAAAATAAAAAAGTAACGGTAATCTCTCAACATGAAATGGATGAGGATGAAATTTTTGCGCTATTTTTAAGCGTATTGAATGTTCATCAGTTTTCTGCTGTTGAAACTAATGGCGTTTACAAAATAGAGCAATTGCAAGCGGCAAAGCAGGACGCTGTACCCGTTTTTGAGGCCGGAGGAAAACGATACAAGGGTGACCAATTAGTAACTCGAGTTATCAAGGTCGATAATGTTGATGTTGGCCAATTAGTTCCGCTTCTGCGTACTTTAATTTCAACACAGGGTCATATGGCTCAGTACAAACCGACTAATGTCATGGTTATTCATGATACTGCAGCAAATCTTGAGCGTATTGTGAAAATCATCCGTCAAATTGACAAAGAAAGTAATGAAGAAATTGAAGTGATCCCGTTACAACATGCATCTGCGGGAGAAGTCGTTCGAATTTTGGAAGCTCTTGAAAAACAAAGCGGTAACGCTAAAGGTCCTGAAACAAGCAAACCTAAGTTTGTTGCAGATGAACGGACTAACAGTATTTTATTAAGTGCAGATAAAAAAGCTTCTTTAAGACTTAGAGCTCTAATTGCCCGGCTTGATTCTGAAATTGATAATAATGGTAATACCAAGGTTATCTATCTGAAATATGCTAACGCAGAAGAGCTTGCAACTTTGCTCGAAGGCGTTGGTGAGTCCATTGAGCAGGAAGAGTCTAAGGATGCGCCTCGTCGCGGCGGTCGCGGTGGCAATGACAAGCTTTATTCAATTAAAGCGCATGCCGAAACTAACTCGTTGGTAATTACTGCGCCACCAGATTTAATGCGCTCATTTGAGTCAGTTATTGCACAATTGGATTTACGTCGAAAACAGGTTCACGTTGAAGCGATTATTGTTGAGGTTTCGGAAGGTAAAGTTAAGGAACTCGGTGTGCAATGGGCTACTGAAGCTGGTCTCATTAATTTCACCAATGGCTCTCCCTCAATTGCGCAAGTAGGTGCTGGTGCGCTTGCTTATAATGGTCAGGATCAAGGAACCACTACGACTATTATCGACGGCAATATTGTGACCGAGACTCCGCCTAGCAACGGTGATAACGGTGCAGCATTAGGTGAGATTCTTTCCGGGGTTAGTGGTGCTCTATTTGGCTATGTCGACCCCGAACAGTCATGGGCTGCATTGGTTAAAGTACTGGCTACCGATACGGACTCCAATGTTCTTTCTACGCCAAGTATTACGACTCTGGATAATGAAGAAGCTTCGATTAGTATCGGTCAGGAAGTTCCGATTATTACCGGCTCTACTCTCGGCAACAATAACTCCAATCCTTTCCAGAGTGTTGAGCGAAAAGATGTAGGTGTTAAGTTAAAAATTACACCTCAAATCAACGAAGGAAGTGCTGTTCGCCTTACCATTGAGCAGGAAGTTTCCAGCATCGCCGGAGCGACTGGCGCGGATATAGTGACTAATAAACGCCAGATTAAGACTGCGGTTCTGGTGGGCGACGGACAGACCATTGTTCTTGGCGGTTTAATTGATGACAATATTCAGGAAAGTTCTCAGAAAGTGCCGGTTCTGGGAGATATTCCAATTCTGGGGAATCTGTTTTCTTCAAGTGCGACCACAAAAAGTAAAAGAAACTTAATGGTGTTTATTCGCCCCACTATTTTGGACGATATTCAAAGTAGTGATTTTGTTAGTTCACGCAAATATAACTATATGCGGGCACAACAGTTAATCTGGAAAGATCGTGGCGTTTCTCTGATGCCTTCAGCCGACCCTGCGGTATTGCCCAAATGGGATGACCAGCTAGCACTACCTCCTTCTTTTGAAGAGTCGCTGAAAGAACACGACCTTGAACAAGAAGCTAAAATGCTTGAGCAAAGAGCTGGGCAGTCTGACCAAGACGGCGCTTCAGAGGAATAGGAAAGCGGTTATGTCGGTAAGTGAATTTATGCAGCAAAAAGAGCCTTCGCAACAAGTAATTGACGAGCTTGATAGTGAAGCGCAAGCACTTGTTGAACGGAGTGCAGAAGACGCTGAGTTTGAGGTCGAAGATAAGACTGGTGATGGTATTGGTCGCAAGTTACCTTTCTCTTTTGCTAAACGACATGGCATTGTTTTTCGACTAACACCAGAAGGTGAAGCTCCTTCAAGCATTATTGATGCGGTAGTAAAAAAAGATACTGAATTAAAGGCTATTGCTGAAGCGCGTCGGTTTGCAGGCACTCAAATGCGTTTTACCGAAGTCGAAAGCGATGAGCAATTCGAAGCTGTTCTATCAGAGGTCTATCAGGATAACTCTGGTGAAGCTATGGCTGCGATGGAAGATATTGGCGATGATATGGATCTTTTCCGACTCGCAGAAGAAATGCCGGAAACTGAAGATCTACTGGAAGCTGATGATGACGCTCCAATAATTAAGTTAATTAATGCACTATTAACCGAAGCGATAAAAGTCAATGCTTCAGATATTCATGTGGAAACTTTTGAGCATGATTTAAAAGTTCGTTTTCGGGTTGATGGGGTGTTGCGTGAAGTACTAAGTCCCAGTAAGAAGTTGGCGCCCCTTCTTGTGTCGCGGATAAAAGTTATGGCTAAGCTGGATATTGCCGAAAAACGAGTTCCTCAGGATGGTCGTATCGCATTAAAAATTGCTAATCGTGGCGTGGATGTTCGTGTTTCCACTATTCCATCAAGTCATGGTGAGCGAGTTGTTATGCGTCTGCTGGATAAGCAGGCAGGCCGTCTTGATTTTTCTCACCTTGGAATGCCGCAAGAATTGATGGATAAAATGAGCAGTATTTTGCATAAACCTCATGGGATTATTCTGGTTACCGGGCCGACAGGCTCTGGTAAAACGACAACGCTTTATGCCGGCTTGACTCTACTTAATCATTCTTCAAGAAATATTTTAACGGTTGAGGATCCGATCGAATATTTACTTAATGGTATTGGACAGACCCAGGTTAATTCGAAAGTTGATATGACTTTTGCGAGAGGTTTAAGGGCGATTCTTCGTCAGGATCCGGATGTAGTGATGGTTGGGGAAATTCGAGATCTTGAAACCGCGCAAATAGCCGTGCAGGCAAGTTTGACCGGTCACCTGGTGCTTTCTACTTTACACACTAATACCGCCGCCGGTGCGGTTACTCGTTTGCAAGATATGGGAGTAGAGCCGTTTTTACTTTCATCAAGCTTATTAGGCGTTCTGGCACAGCGGCTTGTAAGAACACTTTGTGATAACTGTAAAGAACCCGCTACGGCCAATGAAAAAGAGTGTGAACTGATGGGATATGATGGACAAAATCCGCCCACGATATATCACGCTAGAGGCTGTGCGGAGTGTAATAACCTGGGCTACAAAGGCCGTCAGGGGATATTCGAGCTCTTGTTAGTTGATGAAGAGGTGCGTGACAAAATTCATAACGGTGCAGGAGAAATGGAAATAGAGCGTTACGCTCGTAAGACAGGGTTTAGTATTCGCGAAGATGGTAAGAATCGAGTACTCGAAGGGATTACCACAATTGAAGAAGTTTTGCGCGTTACGCGTGAAGACTAATGGAGCTGAATGATTATGGCTGCATTTGAATACATTGCACTTGACCAGTCCGGCAAACAGAAAAAAGGGATCCTGGAAGGCGATACACCAAGGCAAATTCGCCAACTGTTACGAGACAAACACATGATTCCACTGGAAGTGGAAAGTGTTACTCAGTCTAAAAAATCTAAAAGTAAATCAGGCTCAGGCGGTTTTTTTCAAACGAAAATTAGCGCTTCTGATCTTGCTCTTTTAACCAGACAGGTTGCGACTTTAGTTCGTGCTGCCATTCCGGTGGAAGAAACCATTAAGGCTGTTGCCGATCAAAGTGAAAAGCCCAAACAGCGCAGTATGCTGCTTGGAATTCGCGCACGGATCGTTGAAGGGCATACCATGGCGGATGCGCTAAGTGAGTATCCGGGAGTATTCTCTCCATTATTTCGCGCTATGGTTGCAGCGGGAGAAAAGTCAGGTCATCTCGATCTGGTGCTGGAAAGACTCGCAGACTACACCGAATCTCGTCAGGAAATTCAATCGAAAATTTCTGGTGCTCTGGTTTATCCGATAATTCTTACCGTTGTCAGTGTCGCCATTGTTGGGTTCTTATTGGGATATGTCGTTCCGGAAATCACCGGCAGTTTTACTAAGTCGGGCCAAGAGCTTCCGTGGATTACTCAGGTGCTCCTGGATATGAGTGAGTTTGTTAAAGCCTGGGGAGTGATGACTCTTGGGGGCATTATTAGTTTAGTGATCGGCTTTCGATACGCGCTGCGTAATCCCAAAATGAGGCTTAAATGGGATAAGTGGAAGCTGGGAGCCTTTGGCATTGGTAAAGTTGTTAGAGGAATGAATTCCGCCCGATTTGCTCGAACGCTCGCTATCCTCAATCAAAGTAGTGTTCCGCTGCTAGAAGGAATGCAAATTGCCGGCAGCGTTATGACGAATGAAGAATTAAAGCGTGCAGTTAAGGAAGCAACAGTAAGAGTCAGGGAAGGCGCAGGGTTAAAAGTTTCTTTACAACAAAGTGGTTATTTCCCTCCGATGATGCTGCACATGATCGCCAGCGGAGAAAGCTCCGGTGAGCTGGAACAAATGCTTGATAAGGCAGCGGATAATCAGGAAAGACAATTTGATAACCTGGTTAGCACCATGATGAATATGATTGGTCCGGTGATGATCCTGGTGATGGGGGGATTTGTATTTACAATCGTGCTGGCCATCATGTTACCGGTATTCCAGTTGAGCGACACTCTCGCTTAGCGAAATTTTGCCTCAGCAATAACAGGCAAGTTAGGTAAGTTATTTTTATTTTTTAAGAGGTTCATTAGAAATGCAAAAACAGTCTGGATTTTCGTTACTCGAAATTCTTGTTGCCATGGCGATTATGGCAATTTTGGGTGGAATCATGGTTGGCCAGTTTATGGGAAAAACTGAAGAAGCGAACTTTCAAAAACTAAAAGGTGATATTGAAGTCATTAATTCGGCATTGATTCAATATCATGCAGATAATTTTTTATTGCCTACTACCGAGCAGGGACTGGAGGCGCTGGTTACCAAGCCGGAAATTTCACCGGAGCCAAAAAACTATTCTCGCAGAGGCTATCTACCTGAATTAAAAGATGACCCTTGGGGGAACCCATATCAATATGCTTATCCGGGAGAATACGGTGAGTATGATATTTATTCTTTGGGCGCTGATGGTGAAGAAGGTGGCGAAGGTATGGCTGCCGATATAGGTAACTGGAATGTCGACGAAGCGATCAAAGCATTAAAGCAGCAAGATTGATCTCTGACCATTTAAGTGTGCTTCAGATAAGTGTGCTTCAGATTAAATCGAATTAAGGTTAGTCGTAATTATGGAGAAGAATTTTAAACAGACATTGATAAGGCCTTCGGGCTTCAGTTTGCTTGAAATTCTGATCGCCATGGCACTGATAGCATTACTTGCTGGAATTGCTATTCCCTACTTAGGTGGAGACAGCAATAAGTTTGCCAAAAAAGAAGCACAACGTCTTCTCGCTGCAGTTGAAATGGCCAGAGATCTGGCGATTATTGAAAGCAAAGAGTATGGCCTGAATATTGATGAGGAAAAGTATCAGTTTCTCTATCTTAATGATGAAGATGATACGCGTCCTCCACAGTGGGAGTTGCTCTCGGACCACCCGCAGCTGGCTTCGCATGAATTTCCTGAAACTGTTGAAGTAAATGTAGCAATTGACGGCGACAATGTTTTTGCATCACAAGACGACGATGTTGAAATATTTGAAGAAGACGTCAATATTTTTGAAGAAGAAGACGAGCAGGAAAAAGTCGATCCGCCACAGATTTATTTTTTATCAACTGGCGAACAAAACGAGTTTGTGATTGCGTTTGCTTCTGTTGAGACCTATCAAAGTAAAGATGATGAACCTGTATTTTTTCGGGTAAAAGGTTCACTCACCGGGGAGCTGCAATATCAGGGGCCGTTACCGGGAGATTTGTTTAATCAAATCAATGAGGATTACAGCGACTACCTTGAACAGGAACCGCTCGCTGGAAAATAGTGTGGAATTCAGGTTGCCAATGAATAGAAAGCAAAGTGGTTATCAGCGCGGAATGAAAAGCAAGAGATTGGGCTTTACTTTGCTTGAAGTGCTTATTGCTATGGTGATATTTGGCACAACGGTAACTCTACTTTTAAGAAATCTGAATGATCAAACGCGCACCCATGTAGATATTGGAATTCGAACTGTTGCTCATTGGGTAGCATTGAATCAAATGGCGAATGTGCGTATGGCTGGAACCTGGCCGAATACAGGGGTAACTCGTGGCGAAGCTGAAATGCGTGGTAGAACCTGGTATTGGTTACAGACGGTGAGCAAAACAACGGAAAAAGATTTGCGTCAGATCGAAATCGAAGTACGTTACGAAGAATCAGACGAGCTGCCAGCAACGCGTTTTGTTGGCTTTATTGCTAAGAAAGAAGCGGGTGTTGAAAAGTGAAACTCGCTAATGCCAACCAAATAAAAAATATGCGATCAGACGGGTTTACCTTGATCGAAATACTGGTCGCTATGGCAATAATGGCTGTCATAGGCGTCGGCGCTTTGAGTATATTAAATACCGCCACTACTACCAGTAACAAGATCAAGGTTGATGGCAAAAGATTAAACGATGTTCAGCGAGCATTTTTGTTGATATCACAAGATATGCAGCAGCTAACTTCACGTCTGGTAAGAGACGAATTCGGTGATCGTTTACCTGCGATGAAGAGTGATCTGCAGTCATCTGCTCCGTACCTGCGTGTGACACGGTTGGGGCGGCGAAACCCGGCCCTATTGCCTCGTTCCAATTTGGAGCATTTAATCTATACGATAGAAGGTAAGCAGCTCTATCGAATTAGCTATCCTTATGTTGATGGAATGGTTGCAGAAAATGCTTTGAAAAGGCCGCTATTGGAAAACGTCGAAGCCATGAAAGTTCAGTTTTATGATGGTGAGGAGTGGTATGATTATTGGCCAATAGATGAAGGGAGTGAAGATGCCAATCCGCAAGCGTTGCCTGTCGGGGTAAAGTTTGAATTAGAGTTAACGGATTACGGTAAATTGGAAAGGGTTTTTGCTTTATCCGATCGCATTGAAAAGTCTGATCGAGGATAAGGTCTGTGAGATTTACGAAACGGACAATAAGCAACCCCGCTCGGCAAAAGGGTACAGCTCTGGTGACCGTAGTATTGATAGCCGCGGTTGTAATAGTGATGGTAGTCGAATCGGTTAAAACGGTTCGATTTCAAAAGCAATTAAGTACCAACTTGATTAATCGTGATCAGGCATATTCTTATTTGATTGGTATGGAAGAGTTGGCCAAAATTTATTTGAAAAAAGCTTTTGAAGCGGAAAAAGGCGATACTGTTCACCTGGGACAACTCTGGGCGCAGGATGATATTACCTTTCCCATTGATGGTGGCGCTATGACTGCGTCGATTAAAGATATGCAGAGCTGTTTTAATTTAAATACCATTGCTGAGGAAGCGTCAACTAAAAACCAAAACAACAGTAAAAATAGCAATAGTAATAATCTGAATAGCGGTGGTCAGGGTGCCGCTACCCCAGGGCAAAAAATACTGGAAGAGTTGATAGAGAAGGTAAAAGAGGATTCTGATAGCATTGGTAAGGATTTAGCTGAAGCGTTAAAAGACTGGGTTGATGAAGATAGCGAGCCTTCTGGCGCATCAGATGCTGAAGATTCTTATTATCAAGGTCTGGAGCTCCCGTATCTGGCTGCAAATAGTTTAATAGCACACGAAAGTGAGTTGATGACAATAAAAGGGTATGATCAAAAGCTCTATCAACAGTTAAGGCCTTATGTTTGTGTATTGCCAGATAGTCAAGTTAATCAGATCAATGTGAATACGATAACCGGTGAAAGTGCCGCTTTGGTATATGCCGTATTGAGCATCGCGAGCTCGTCAACTCAAAATAGCAATAGTTATAGCCTTAGCGACGTTAGTAAAGCTATATCTGATAGACCCGAAGATGGATATGAGAATGTACAGGATTTCATTCAGGCTATGGGAAGTAGTGGAAAAGCTGCAAGCACTGACTATCTCGATGTTACCAGTCATTATTTTCAAATGACTGCCAAGGCGGAAATAGGTAAAACTCGAGTTGAAATGAAAACTTTATTTAAAAAAGAAGACGACAATAACTTTAAGGTTGTGTCTCGCTATTTTGGTAGAGAGTAATGAAAAAATTAACGATTTTTTGGGGTGATAAAAATAGCGACAGCTTTTACTGGCTTTCTGAAGGGGAGTCTAATAGTGGTGGCGCTATTTCACAGCTTGAGAGTCATGAGATCTTAAAAGATGATCTCAACTGTCTTGCTGAAATGGCAGAAGGCGCTCAAGTAAGCTTGATTATTTCCAGTAATGATGTCCATTATAATGCTGTTTCGATTCCTGGAAAGGCACAAAGACACCTACGCAAAGCGGTACCTTACTTGTTAGAAGAGCAGGTTGCAGAAGCTGTTGATGACCTCTTTATCGCTTTAGGTGGAAAAAACTCAAAGGATCAAATTGAAGTCAGAGCAATCAACTCTGCCTATTTTGCTTCGCTCATTAAACGGTTCAAGAACGCAGAAATTTCGATTAGTCGTATCATTATCGATCTGGATACACTGCCAGCCTCTGAAGACTGCATGCAGGCAGTATTATTGAATGAAGATGTTTTGGTTGTTGCGCAAAGCGGAGAGCGTTGGCGTTGTACTGCTTCTGATTTTAGCTGGATAGTGCAAAAACAATTGCAAGCTTTGGAGAGTGAAGAGGAAATGCCTGTGGCTATTCCTTTGGAAGTCATTTGTGAAAATGAAGATGATTATATGTTGTTTGAACAGGTATTACCTGCCGGTCGATTCGCTCCAAACTTAAATCTGGTGGAAAGTGTAAAGCAGTTTCTGAGTGAGCAACAACATAAGAGTATTAATCTTTTACAGGGAGAGTTTGAGCCCAAAAAAGAAAATACGCCCCTTAAAAAATTCTTAATAAAAATTTCCTCAGTGGCTGCAGTTGTTTTGTGTGCGCAAATTGTTTGGGCCGGTTCTCAATGGTTTAGTTTGTCGGCTAAGTCAGAACAGCTGGAAAGGCAAAAAGAGGTTATGTGGAAGCAGGTTTTTCCTGGTAGGAAAATGCCCAAAACTGCTGACAAACAGATCAGAGCAAAAATGCGTGAATTAGCTGGTGGGCAGGGTGATAATGCTTTTGTCCAAATGTTGGACTCGGTGACATCTCAAATAAAGAGCTTTAGTGAACTCTATCCGACAAATGTTAGTTATGATGCAGCAAGAAATGAATTAAGACTGGATTTGATTGGTAAAGAGTACGCTACCTTGAATAATTATAGAGATCAACTGATTCAGGCAGGATTTCAGGTAGATATGAACTCTGCTTCACAACGTGGCGAAGGCTATTCCTCGCGTTTTATTGTTAAAAAATAACAGGGGAAAATTATGGAACAATTAAAACAATGGTTTGAATCCCTGGATGAAAAAGAACAAAAACTGGTGCTTGTCTTATCGGTGTTTATTTTGTTGGTTATGATATTTTTCGCTTTGGTTAAACCTATCAATGACCAGGTGGGAAAACTTGAATCAAAAGTTAAAGGTCAGGAAAGAATAATCGCTCAATGGTCTGACTCTATTCCAAAGATTTTGGCGAGTGGTGGAAGAGGAAGCGGAGCGACAAGTAGTCAATCGCTTAGCTCTGTAGTAACAGCATCCACCAGACAATTTAATTTGCGTGTATCCAGAGTCCAGGAAAAAAATAGTGGAGAGCTTCAAGTCTGGTTCGATAACGTTCCATTTAATGATTTTATGAACTGGATTGGAGAGCTTGGAAATCGATACAAAGTTTCGGTTGCCAGTGTCAATATTCGGAGTAAAGACAGAAACGGTCTTATTAGCATCGATGTAAAACTTAGAAAAGGCTAGCGCAAGCTACGGATCAAATGGGAAAATAATGAAGAAAAAAATACTCATCGGTTTGTTACTATTTGTCGTGTTTATTATCATATTAGCACCGGCATCGCTAATCAAAAACTTATCATCAAAGCAAGAGCTGGTATTGTTGAGAGGCTTTTCTGGAACTTTGTGGTCTGGGGAAATTGCATCTGTTTCTGCTCGCAAGCTAAGCTTGGAAGATGTTAAATATGACATTAAAGTTTTACCTCTCTTCTGGGCAATGTTCTCTGTTGATCTGGATATTAGTAAAGGTGACATTAAAGGCAGTCTAACTTTTAGTGCAGATCAAAATTTCCAGATAAGTCACTCTGTAAATAATGCGAATATTCGCTTCGATGCAAAACTGTTGGAAAATTTCGTTAATACAATGGGTGCAAAAATTGGCGGAAATGTTTCAACATCAGAACTAGATATAACCATTGATAAAGGAAAGCCATCATTTCTTGAAGGCGTTACTCGTTGGCGAAATGCATCGGTAAACTTTGCGGGTCAAAACTTGTCATTAGGAGATTTTTCGGTTCGCTTTATGACCAATGAAAAAAATGGTGATATTAAAGGAAGGCTGGAAAAAGGGAAAAACATACTTGATCTGCAAGGTGAAGTTACTTTGGCCAAGTCGGGAGAGTTGGAGTTTATAGGAAGTGCTTCTAGCCAAATTGACAAAGGATTGTTAATGGCGGTATCTATGTACAAGAATGGAAATGAAGCTAATGGTCGAATTCCTATAAAATTCAAGCAAAAGCTGTTTAAGTAGTTACTAATAACTTGATGGAAATATATTGTGTCTAGTGAGCCCTTGGTCGATTGGAGTTTAATTGATACTGTTCTGCTTGATATGGATGGCACTATACTCGATTTGGCTTTCGATAATTATTTTTGGCTCGAGTTTATGCCAACAGTTTATGCCAAGAAAAATGCTCTTTCTTTAGAGGAAAGCAAATTATATTTGGCGAATAGCTATGGTGCAATTGAGGGAAAACTACAATGGTACTGTCTCGACTTCTGGAGTGATCGACTTCAATTAGATATTCCAGAGCTTAAGCAATCGGTAGGCGAGCGAGTTTCCTTTAGAACCGGAGCGGTAGAATTTTTGTCTTTTCTTAATAAGATGAATAAAAAGGTTTATCTGGTCACTAATGCCCACCCTAAAAGTCTGGAAATTAAAATGCTTAACGCAGATTTTCATCAGTATTTTAATGATTTATCAAGCTCTCACGAGTTTGGATTTCCAAAAGAAGAGCAAGCCTATTGGCTAGCTCTTGAGTCCAGGTACGGTTTCGACAAGCATCGGACATTGTTTATTGATGATAGCGAGAGTATCTTAGAGTCTGCCCAGAATTATGGTATTAAAAGAGTGCTTGGCATTTTGCAGCCCGACTCCACTCGACCTCCAATTGAGCATTCTCGATTTGAAAGAATAAATAACTTCCTGCGGTTTATTAACAATGAATAAGGTCTTCAAAAAACCTCAAATACTATCGCGTAAAATCACAGCAAAAACTCGAATTTTTTGCGTTGAAGAGTTGGCGCTGAAGTTCTCTAATGGTGCCGAGCGAACATACGAGCGAATGGTTTCTGGCGGTAGCGGGGCAGTGATGGTTGTTGCAATAAGTGAAGATGAAGAACTGATTTTGATTCGTGAGTACTCAGCGGGAACCAATGATTACCAGCTTGCTTTTCCTAAAGGATTGCGAGATGAAGGAGAAACACTGGAGGAAGCTGCAAACAGAGAGCTTATGGAAGAAGTAGGTCTTGGCGCAGGCAAGATAACGCACTTAAAAAACATGACTTTAGCGCCGGGATATTTTACGCATCGCATGGATTTGTTCCTGGCAGAGTCTCTCTATATTAGAAAGTTAGAAGGTGATGAGCCGGAGCCATTGGAAGTTGTAAGGTGGCCACTCGAAAATGTTGACCAACTACTGGAAAATGAGCATTTTACCGAAGCCCGCTCGATTGCTGCGCTGTTACTGGTTGTTCGACTTAGACAGGGAGTGAAAGGAGAACAATATTAACGTTTTGAGTAGCGATTTAACCAAAATTCTTCAGCAAGTTTGTGAGGTTGCAATTAATGCCGGTAAGGTGATCTTGCCGATATATCAAAGCGATAATTTTGAAGTTGAAAGCAAACAAGATAATACACCTTTAACCAGAGCCGATCTTGCTTCTCACCATATTATTATTGAACAACTCAATAAACTTTATCCTTCAATTCCATGTTTGTCTGAGGAAGGGAAAGAAATTCAAATTAAGCACAGAAAAGACTGGCCGTATTGTTTTATTATTGACCCTCTGGATGGAACCAAAGAGTTCATAGATAAAAATGGAGAGTTCTCTGTCAACATTGCATTGGTCAAGAAAAATAAGCCGATTCTTGGAGTGATCTACGCACCCGTAAAAGATGTTCTCTATTTTGCTGCTGAAGATGTCGGAGCATTCAAACGTTCGCCTGAGCAAGAGAGTTTACCCATTAGAGCGCGGCAATTAGAACAGAGTAAAAGAGGCGCTCAGTGTACAGTGCTAATGAGTAGACGAAGTTCACAAAAGGTAATTGAAAATATTTGTCGCCAGTTAGATGAATATGAAATAAAGATGTGTGGGAGTGCTCTAAAAATGTGTCTTATTGCAGAAGGGGTTGCCGATCTCTATCCTAAATTAGGCCCAACCTGTGAATGGGACACTGCTGCCGCCCAGGTTATTCTGGAACAAGCAGGTGGTAGACTTGTTGACCTTCATATGAAACCTCTGCTTTATAACACAAAAGAAAGTCTAATCAATCCTTATTTTATAGCTTTTGGGGATTCGTCGTTTGAGTGGCAAAATAGATTAAATTTCGAAGTAGTAAGTTAGCACTCAATAATTTGAGCGCCGAAGGAAATACCATAATAAACAATAAACAAAAGTAAAGAGAGAGACAATGCATTTCAAACTCACAAAATTTTCGTGTTTATTAATTGCACTAGTTTTTGCATTTAATGTTGAAGCTAAAAAGCAGGTAATGACATTAGAACAAACCGTAGAAGCTAGGTCGGTGAGGAGTGTTTCTGTATCACCCAATGGTTTGTCTACCGCATATACGTTAAGCGTACCTCGCGATGTTTACGCTGAAAAAGATGGTGCCAGCTATTTGGAGTTGCACTTGATAGATTCAAAAGGGAATAGTCGACGATTTATTACTGGTAAAGTTGCGGTTAGCTCCATCGCCTGGAGTCCTGATAGTCAGTATATTTATTATTTGGCCAAAAGAAATGACGACAAGTACAAAAGTATTTATCGAATTGCAGTTGATGGTGGCGAATCTGAAAAAATCATTTCAACCAAAAATGACATAAGTAATTTTAGCATTAACTTTGACGGTCGAAAGCTTGTTTATCTGGCCAAGCCAGGTAAAGACAAGAACGAAAAAAAATTAAAAGATAAGGGATTTAAAGCCAAGGTCTACGAAGAGTCTATTGAACTGGCGAGCGCTTATCTGGTGGACCTGGAAAACCTGAAAAATGAACATGAAAAGCTTGATATTCGGGGTCATGTGCATTCAGTGAAGAGTCATCCGAAGAAAGATGAGTTGCTGATACGTGTTTCTCCTACAGCATTGATTGATGATAACTATGTCGCTTCACAATATCAGGTTGTTGATTTTTCCGGCAAAGTAAAAACGCGATTTGAAACTGAAGGAAAATTAGGTAATGCGAGCTGGTCAAAAGATGGAAAACTGATTGCAATTATCGGAGCTGCTGGAAAACACGACCCTGCCGCAGGCCGATTATTCGTGGGGGAAGTTACGAGTGGAAAGTTGTCTGAGCCAGTAAAAAACTATCAAGGACATGTGAGGTCAATACAGTGGCTATCTGAATACCAACTCGCTTTTTTGGGGCATGTCGGAACAAAGAGTCAGGTTTCAATTCTTAATGTCGATAATAACAAAGTAACAACAAGAGTTGCTGCCGGTGATCTAGTATTAACATCTCTTTCAGCAGATCACGAAGGTAAGTTATTGGCTGGCACAGCGAGCTCTGATAGCACGCCAAGTGAAGTATTTTATTTCTTTCAGAATCAAACTAAAAGAATGACTGTTTCCAACCCGTGGTTAGAAGACATTCTAATGCCGAAACAGGAAACTATTACCTATAAAGCCAGAGATGGAATGGAACTTGAAGGAGTTCTTATTTATCCGTTGAATTATAAGAAAAACAAAAAGTATCCGCTGATTATGATGGTGCACGGTGGTCC
Source organism: Aliikangiella sp. G2MR2-5 (assembly GCF_015687155.1). Taxonomy (GTDB): domain Bacteria; phylum Pseudomonadota; class Gammaproteobacteria; order Enterobacterales; family Kangiellaceae; genus Aliikangiella. The sequence continues at coordinate 126,076 of NZ_JADPQF010000003.1, forward strand.
TGAAAGTCATATCAGTGATGGCTGGCTTGATCGCTATTCTTATCCGATAAAGCATGCTGCAGGCCAGGGTTTTGCTGTTTTTCTTCCAAATTATCGTGGAAGTACTGGTCGTGGTGTCGATTTCTCAAAATTGGGTCAGGCTGATTATGCTGGTGCAGAATTTAATGATCTGGTAGATGCTATCGAGCACCTGTCTGAAACAGGCCTTATCGATAAGAAAAAAGTAGGAATTACTGGCGGGTCATATGGCGGTTACGCTTCTGCCTGGGCGGCCACTGCATTGAGTGAACATTTTGCAGCGAGTGTTATGTTTGTCGGGATTTCAAATCAACTTTCTAAATTTGGTACCACTGATATCCCCAAAGAAATGTATAATGTGCATGCACGTAATTATCCCTGGGATAAATGGCAATGGATGCTTGAACGAAGTCCAATTTATCATACTGACAAAGCCAAAACTCCTATCCTAATTATGCATGGAGAGAATGACACTCGTGTTCACCCAAGTCAGTCAATGGAATTATACCGGTATATAAAAACACGCACTGATACTCCTGCAAGACTCGTGCTATATCCAGGTGAGCCTCATGGTAATCGTAAAGCCGCGGCACAAATGGACTATAGCATGCGACTAATGCGCTGGATGAACTACTATTTAAAAGGCAAAAATAAAGGTAAAACTCTACCGCCTTATGAGTTGGACCATAAGTCAAAGTTAAAGGAAGATAAAGAATAGTATTCTGTATGTCTTAACATTGATTTCAGAAAAGGCCTTCCAACAGGAAGGCCTTTTTTAAATCCCCCGAAATTAAAATTTCTAACAACCGACGTTCGACTATTCTGATAACGCTTTTTTAACTACCGTTTTCATCGGCATCTTTAATTTTTTCGACTAAAATATTAAAGATAGTAAAAACTCAATTATAAAGATACTTAATCTGTATTATCTATTGAAGGAGCCGATGAGTGGATAAACTGGACAAGGTAACGAGTGCTGTGCTTTGCGCCTTGACTACCCATACTGTTTTTCCTTCTCTGGCCGCACAAGAAGATAAGGAAGAAGATGAGTCAAAGATTCCAGTGATATTGGTGACAGCGAGCAAGAGATTGCAAAGTACGCAGGATTCTCCCATTGCAGTTCAGGCAATTTCAATGGAAGAGCTTAAACAACAAAATATTGGAAATTTTGATGAATTTGTCCGTTACGTTCCAAATGTTGCTATTGGTGGAAGAGGACCTGGGCAATCTGATATTTTTATTCGAGGCATGGCTGTTCAACCGATTGCGGTGATGCTCTCGGGCGCACAGGGGACTATGCCAAATGTGGCGTTATATATTGACGAACAGCCCGTTACTGCTCCTGGCAGAAATCTTGACGTCTATGCCGTCGACCTGGAACGTATTGAAGTTTTACCTGGACCCCAAGGGACATTGTTTGGTGCCAGTTCGCAGGCAGGCACAATTCGCTATATAACCCGCAAACCTAATCTGTATGATTTCGAAGCTGGAATTTCTACCACTATTTCCTCAACCTATAGGGGAGGTAATAATAACTCGGTAGAAGGTTATATCAATATTCCGGTGAACGAAAAGTTTGCTATTCGTACCGCATTTTATAACACGCGTCACTCAGGATACATCGATAATGTTCAAGGTGAGTATTCTCTTGATCCGTCAATTAATCCAAATGTCGCAGAAAGCATAAGAATACTTCCGGCTAATACTATTTATCAAAGTATAAATAACACGTCGCTCATCAAAGAAGATTTTAACGACAGCTACTATAGCGGTTATCGACTGAGCGCTAGTTATTTGTTTGACAATGATTGGGAGCTTTTAGTACAGCAGGCTCAGCAAGAACTCGGCGCTGACGGCGTATTTGATTATGATCCAGAAATTGGCGACTTGGAAGTATCTCGATTTTTCCCTGATTACTTACGCGATGAATTTGACCAGACAAGTTGGACCCTTAAAGGGCGAATGCTCACCTTGGAAATTGTTTACGCCGGGGCTTTTCTGGATAGGGAAGTCAACCAGTCAATTGATTATACTGGTTACAATAATTCTGGTGCATTTATTCCATGGTATACCTGTACTTATGACGCAGTCAGAGAGTGTCTTGATCCAACTAAGGGTTTCATTGGTCAGCAGTTTCACGAAAGATTTACTCAGGAATTGCGCTTTTCTACCGATCCTGAAAAAGAGTGGCGTGCTACTGCAGGTATTTTCGTAGATGATTTTACCATTAAAACGCTGGATAACTATTTATATCTAGCTGCTCCTGCTCTGGGCTTTGTTCCTAATGCACCGCTTTCCAGTGCAAATAGTATTAATCCAGATGCAAGAGCAGAATCAGTAACTTTTTTCAACGACATTACCCGAAGCGAAAATCAGTGGGCTTTATTCGGTGAGATTGAATATGATATTAACGATGATTACTTTCTGATATTGGGATTACGAAAATATTCTATTGAATCAGATTTTACTGGGTCTTCGAATTTTGCTGAAAAAAATATCGATGGAGATGCCGGTCGAGATTATGATCTAAGTGGCGGTCATAGTAACACGCCGCTTAAAATTGATGATGTGATCCCTAAACTCAGTTTGGGTTATAAAGCATCGGAAGACCAATTATACTACCTGACCTATTCGCAAGGCTTTCGTCCAGGAGGATTCAATCGAGGGGGCGGGATCGAGTCGGCAAATCCTGAATTTCCTGATGTCGCTGTCACCTATCAAACTGACAATGTTGTTAATTACGAATTGGGTTGGAAAACTGACTGGTTAGAGCGAGAGCTACGTTTTAACGGCTGTTTCTATTTAATAAAGTGGAGTGATATGCAGGTCTCAAGATTTGACCCGGTTAACGTTTCAATACTTACCTTTATTGAGAATGCTGCGGATTCGGAAATAACCGGGTTAGAAGGCGATCTAACCTGGGCTACTACTGAAAATTTAACCTTATATGGTTCATTTTCTATTAATGATACTAAGTTGGTTAACCTGAATGCGCAGGCGATTGAGCTGGCTGAATTAGGAAGTGAACTACCAATGACACCAAAATCACAAGGGAATTTGCGTGCGCGTTATGAATGGGAACTGGGTAAATACCAGGCAAGCTGGCAAATAGGATGGCAACTTGCCAGCTCTTCCTGGAGCTCGATAGTCGCTGAGGAGAGAGAGAAACAGGAAAGTTATTCCTTAATTAACCTCTCTTTCACAATGGAGAAGGAAGACTGGCAAATGAAGCTTTTTGTAGATAACCTTGCCGATAAACGAGCGCAGCTTTTTATCAACACACAGGATGATATTCGAAGAATTACTACTAATCGCCCACGAACTATTGGCTTAATGCTAAGCTACTACTATTAGTTGTGAGATATAAATTTTACAGCTACCAACATAACCGAGCGGCAGCAAACGATAAATGTCACAACTTTTCTATTCAAGTGAAATTTCAGACGTAACTTTGATTGAAATCGAAAAATCAATTAAGTCTATGATCGATTCAGGTAATTTCAAAGGCGCCGAGTGCCTGGCTGCAGACAGGTTAAAGTCTTTTCCGGATAGTATTTCTCTGAACTATTTGCGAACAGTATCTTTGCGTTATCTTAACAAACTGGATGAGGCTAAGAAAAGTGCAGAGTTTTTGTTGACACTGGCGCCCTGTTACGGGCGAGCCTATCAGGAACTTGCTCATACTCTATCCGCATTGAATCATTTGAAACTCGCACTTAACAACTATCTATTGGCGGTTAAATTTAATTCTACTTTGCTTGCGAGTTGGCGCGCGATAGAAAAGCTAAGTAAATCTGAAAGAACTATATATGAGCAGGCAAAAAGCGTAATCAGCTATCTGCAAGTGCTACCCAGAGAATTACTAAGTGTTGCTAGTATGATAAATGAGGGAAACTTGGAAAAAGCTGAAAGACTATGCCGTTTTTATTTACAAAAAAATCCTCAAGATGGCGAGGCCATGCGTCTTCTGGCGAACATTGGAAAGCAGTTGGGAGTTTTGCATGAAGCAGAGTTTATTTTGGAAAGCTGTCTAGAATTTGAACCTGGAAATCGACTGGCACAAGTAGACTATGTTAATGTTTTGCACAAACGACAAAAATATTCTCAGGCTTACCATGAAGCGAAGCAACTAGTTTCTGCTGAACCTAATAATGCGGCATATGAATTTCTACTCGGAGATCAGTTGTGCGCTCTTAATCGAGTTGATGAAGGTATTGAATGCTACCAAAAAGCAAGCAAAGTACTGAAAAACAATGAAGTACTTTGGTTGATGTTGGGGCATGCTTACAAAATGAAGGGATGTTTTGATAACGCGGTGCGGAGTTATCATATTGCCTGTGAAATTCGTGCTGATTTCGGTGATGCCTATTGGAGTCTGGCGAATCTTAAAACGTATCGATTTACAGATAATGAAATAGAAACAATGAAGACTATCGCAGAAAAAAAATCGATTTTAGATGCTGACAGATATCACCTCTATTTTGCTCTGGGTAAAGCTTTCGAAGATAATGCTGACTATAAAAACTCCTTTGCTTTTTACGAAAAAGGCAATCAGCTCAAACAAAATTCTATTGGATATCAAATAGAAAACACCCGAAAAAAGGTCGAGCGACAAATTAGTGTGTTTAGCGCTATTAAGGAGAGCACTCTTTGTGAGAGAGGAGAAGCTGACTTAGTGACACCTATTTTTATCGTTGGACTTCCTCGAGCTGGCTCTACTTTGATTGAGCAAATTCTTTCGTCTCATTCAAAAATCGAAGGCACTATGGAGCTTTCTAATATTATTGCCATGGCATGCCAGCTGTCTCGCAAGGTATCTTTAGCAAAGGGACGGGTTGTAGGCTATCCACAAATTCTTAGTGAACTCTCGATTCATGAGTTAAGTGAGCTAGGTAAAACATATTTGAATGACACTAAAATTCATCGTAGTGATTTACCTTACTTTATCGATAAAATGCCAAATAATTTTTTACATGTCGGGCTGATTCTCTCTATATTACCGCATGCCAAAATTATTGATGCCAGACGTAGTCCTATGGCCTGTTGTTTTAGTTGTTTCAAGCAATTATTCGCGGATGGTCAGGAGTTCAGTTATAGCCAGGAATCGATAGCCGATTACTATGTGCAATATACCAGATTGATGGATTACTGGAATCAACGTTTTCCAGAAAGAATTCTTAGAGTTAATTATGAGGAAACGGTCGACGATCTGGAAAGTCAGATTAACCGATTGTTAGGTTTTATTGGCCTGTCTTTCGAGGATTCGTGTCTGAATTTTTTTCAAACCCGGCGCTGTGTTAGAACCGCGAGTGCGCAACAGGTGCGTATGCCAATATACAAAAATGCGAAAGCACAATGGGAAAATTACGAGTCCTATCTTTCGCCATTAAAGAAAATACTTTCCGAACATGAAATTATTTAGACGGTTTTAGTCGTTTTTTATTATACTCCGCCATTGCGCAGGAGAACTCTGGTTATCGGTGTTGGTGTATTGGTTATTTTCTTTTGAGGATAACCCCTGCATTGTTGTCTCGTTTGTATATTGTTATGACTTCAAAAGAACATTGGGAAAAAGTATATACCAAAAAAGCAGTATCAGAGGTTAGCTGGTTTCAGGTATCCTCTGGTTTGTCGCTGAAACTGATCTGCAAAGTCGCTCGCTCGAAGAGTGTCGCGATTATTGATGTTGGCGGCGGTGCTTCGGTTCTGGTTGACGAGCTTTTGGCATCAGGTTACCAAAATTTGACTGTGATTGACCTGTCAAACTCAGCAATGGAAGCTGTCCGAGAAAGGTTGAAAGAAAGAGCGTCGTCGGTTGATTGGCTTCAGGATGATATCCTGAGTTACCCTTTTGCTGAGAGTAGCTATGATATCTGGCACGACAGAGCTGTATTTCATTTCTTTAATTGTGACAAAGAGCGAGAGTTATATCTTGCTCAGGCGAAAAAGGCCTTGAAGCCAAATGGTAAACTGGTTATTTCGACTTTTGCCGAAGACGGACCTGTGCAGTGTAGCGGACTAGCGGTTACCCGCTATAGCGTAAAAAAATTAAGCGAAACGGTGAAAAATGGATTTCAGCTAGTTGAACATTACCGTGAAATTCACACAACGCCCTGGCAGAGTGAACAGACATTTATATATTGTGTCTTCCAATTGATTGAGCCTGTTTCTCCAAGTTAACTCTCATTTTTTTGCGCGTTAGCAAAGTGCGCAATCTTAAAGAGCTGCTTGCAAATTTAGATGTTATAAATATTGTAAATATCGATGAACAATAAAGTATTGCTTTCATATATCAGTGTTGTATTGATCTGGTCAACTACGCCACTGGCAATCGTGTGGAGTACAGATTCTGTGCCTCCGTCGATGGCGGTTTTGTTGCGCATGACAATCGCAATTATTCTTGGGCTCCTGGTGATCTGGTTAAAACGAATCGCCTTCCCATGGCATCGCAAGGCGATTTTGTTGTACGCCTATTCTGCTATGGGGATTTTCGGTGGAATGATTCTGGTTTATCTGGCCGCTCGCTATATAGCATCGGGCACCATATCATTAATTTTCGGTCTTGCTCCTATTTTATCCGGACTGCTGGCGGTAAAAATTTTGGGCGACAGTCCTTTTAGCTGGATAAGAAAATTAGCATTGTTGGTCGCTGTACTAGGACTGGGTGTTGTCTTTTCGAAAAATTTGGGTGTCAACTTTTCTGATTGGCCGGGTTATCTTTTTATTTTGTTTTCAGTGTTTTTCTTTTGTCTGAGTGGTGTGCTAGTAAAAAGTGTTAGTATTCTAATTAGCCCTGTTGCAACTACTGTCGGAGCATTGCTACTGAGTTGGCCTTGCTTCTTGTTGGCTTGGATATTCATGGATGGTACATTAGATTACGAATCCTGGTCGTCTCGCGCTATTTACGCCATTACTTATCTCGGTGTGATGGGCTCCTTTATAGGGTTTGTTGCCTACTACTATATTTTGCAGCAACTATCGGCGACTACTGTTGCCCTGTTGACACTAATGACTCCGGTATTGGCAATATTGCTTGGTGTATTTCTCAATGGAGAGAGTTTTACTCTTCATCTCTTCATCGGTGCGACGCTCGTTCTATCCGGTTTGCTCCTTTATCATTTTGGTGAGCGTTGGCTAAATCAAAGAAAAAGGCTGGATTAACGACTATGCCAGAGTTAATTCTGGCCATTCCAGAAATTTTCCATGATACTTAATACCTGAGAAGGCGCTTCAACTTGTGGATAGTGACCGACTTCCTTTAATTCAACGACCTTTTTCGAAGGAACTCGACTGGAAAAACTGTCGACCATTTTCTTTCCTGAAATCGGATCTTCAATGCCATTAATAAAAAGTAAAGGTGACGGATGTTTTTCCATTGCGCTCACCCAGCGCCGCTGGTACTGCCTTCTTTCCTGAATATAATTGACGAGTTTCGGAATAACCGCTCTTCCATTGTTGAGGTTGATTTGTTGCCAGTAGAATTCAAGTTCTTGCTCGGGACGAGGGACATAGCAAATTTGCGAAAACTGTTTCTTAAATTTTGAGTAACTCATCAATTTCGCAACAAGTGGACCAAACGGAGAAAGCAGTAATTTTTGAATCGTTGAAAGTTGAATCGCATCAAAAATGATGCCGCCGTTTAACAAAATATTTGAAGTATATCTGATTTTTTTATCGGCAATGTCCCGCGCCAGCAACTCCTGAGCCACTGTATCGCCATAGTCATGAGCCAACAGTTGTACTTCATCGATATCACAGTGCTCAAGAAGAGATTCGACTATATCTGCCTGCTCAAAAAATGAATAGTCATACTTTACCGGTTTGCTGGAAAATCCATAACCGAGCAGGTCGAGAGTGATTAGACGATAGCGGGTACTTAACTTGGGCCAGAGTTGATGCCAGTCCCAGCTGGACGTCGGGAAGCCGTGGAGCAGTAATAACGCGGCTTTGTTTGGCGCTTTGGTGTCAATATAGAAAATGCGATGGTTGTTAAATCGAAATTCGCTCCCCATTGCTTGCCACTGGTCGATATCAATTATTTTCATCTGCTTTCATATCCGAATTATTCTGCTGATTTTTCTTCGCTTCTTTTTGCTTCTGAATGACCACCGTTTTGATTGTATGCTCCACTTTGGGATCTGGCAAAAAAATTTGAGTCAGAAGTGCGAAAACAATTGCACCGGTTTTCCGCTTTCTCGCTTTGTTGTTTATCCACATAAAAAGCCGTATGAGAAAAAAGAAGAGCAACCAGGGAATATACAGCAAAATAATGGATTCGAGCATTTCAATTTGCTCGCAAGACAATTTTTGTCCCGGCAAGAGGAGGGATTTTAGGAGTTCCATTTTATTCCTTAAAAATATAAATATTTAGAAATACATTCGACAGCGTGTAGTGCCGCTGTTTGTGAATAGTAAAAGGTAATCTTCTAAAAATTTGTCAAGGTGTATTAAGGAGCAGTAAACTGGATTATTGAGTTGACAAAATCGGTCGTTGAAAATGTCGATGAAAGTGAGGTGATAGCGTTTACGAGTTGCTCTTTGCTATCCGATAGGGCTAAAAAGGAAAAGTCATGTTGGTAAGAAAAAGCTGTCTCAGGGTATTCAACATTAAAGAAATGAATTTTCTTCAATTGTTTAACTGTTTGCAATAAATCCGGGAGATCTGACTTGCTTTTTTTTGAGCTTTGAACGGCTGAATTTTGAGTATCTGAGATTTGAGAATCTGAATTTAGATTGAACGCTAACCTATCTGTCGATTCGATTTCGGAAAGCTCGGTAATCTCTACTTTTACCGAATCCCACAGTGTAGCTTGTGTTAATACTGGCAAAGCTAAAAGCCCTGTAATAACCGTAAGAATAGAAGCAATCCAATAACGCATGGGGAAGTAAAAATTTGTGTGATACAGAAAGTTTAAATAGTGGGGATGACTTTATGTATTTCAAGACGATATAAAGTATTTTGTTTTCGTTAAAAGGATTTTTATACAGCAAACAATTCAGCAAAAACTATTTCTCGTAAAAAAAGCCACCGTGAGGTGGCTCTTTTATTTTGAATCGGTTTTATTCATGTTCCTGATGACCAACCCATCGCACATGAGTAAGGTGACGAGTACCATCGGGATCGATCCTTATAAAAGTTTCAGAGTTTCCTCTTCGTCCCAGCGACATACCCCAACCGGTTTCCTTGGCGCTATCGGGAAGTGAGGACTTATTGCATCCTTTGCCGGGAGGAGAATTGCAACCGCTGTCGCCACCACCGCCGCCGGTATCGAAAGAGTCGTAGCTGTCGGTGTGGCCATAAATAGCTTCAAGCTGATTATAGTCGTGTTGATTGGGCTCAGGATAAGGTGGATCCTGATAATCCATACAACTAAATAGCGGTTGGTTGTTGAAGTCTTCGTCTTGATGACCGAGCCCGATATCATGACCCAGTTCCTGACAGGTAACGCTCTGCTTCCATAGCGGATTATTGTAATAATCCCAGGCAAAATAGGTATCGTTTAGCTTGGTATAGCCCTTAACGATATGCCCGTTGCTATCAACCGAAATGCCGGCGATTCCCAGCCAGCCGTTTTGACCGTAGGCCAGATTACAAATTCGTATGGTTCCTGATTGTGCATTGCATTTGCGCCGGGTTCGCGTGCTGGTGTCACCCGTTTCTTCGACTATATTTAAAACTGATGAATTCGACCAGTCGACAACGGCTTGAGTGACATAAGAGCTCCAGTCGCTAGTTGTACTATCGACCAGTCTTAGGTCAAACGAAGTGGTAGTTCTTGCCCAGTGGTAGCTTCCCCAGGCATGATTTGCTATTGCAGAGAACGCGGTAAAATAGAAAATGGTTATTGCCGTGATCCTGAATATAAAGCCTGATCTCAATTTCATAGTACACCTCCAAACTACGCGTCCCTGATAACTAAGTTTAATATAATTTTTGCGTTAAATGTTGAACTGAGATTTCACGTTGGTGCTTTGCAAGTCTTGAAGGTGTTACTTATAACGTATTAAAAGTCTATGAAATATAAGAATTTTTTGCCGCTCGGCAGAAGCGGAAAAACTTGAGTGTTAAGAATAAAATAATATCTAAAATCAATTGTTGACTTCATGAGGAACTAAAAGCCGCCCTATTTTGACGGGGCGGCTTTTAAAATACTCATCGTATTAGTGAGCATGTTCCTGATCATGTCCTACAGCCCAGAGCACATGGGTTAAATGGCGTGTGCCATCAGGGTCAACTCTTAAAAATACTTCCGAGTTTCCACGACGCCCCAACGACATTCCCCAGCCGGTTTCCCGTGCACTGTCTGGAGTCGCGCCTTTATTACAGCCCTTGCCGGGAGGCGCATTACAGCCACTGCCGCCGCCATCGCCGCCGCCAGCGTAGGAGTTGTAAGAATCAGTATGCGCGTACATTGTACTGAGCTGTTCGTAGTCGTGCTGATTTGGATCTGGCCAGGGTGGATCTTGATAATCCATACAGGTTTTTAGTGAAGTATTGTTAAAATCTTCATCCTGATGATCAAGGCCCAGATCATGCCCTAGCTCCTGACAGGTGACGCTTTGCTTCCAATCATCGCTATTGTAATAATCCATGCTGAAGTAGGTATCGTTTAGTTTGGTATAACCTTTGCTGATATGGCCGTTGGAATCTAATGAAATACCGGCAATACCAAGCCAGCCGTTTTGGCCATACGCGAGATTACAAATCCTGACCATCCCTTCCGGTGCGTTACATTTTCTTCGAGTTCGCGAGCTAGTGTCGCCATTGGTGTCTTCGACGAAGTTCATCACGTTCGAGCTCGACCAGTCGTTGGCAGCTTTGCTGACGTAGCTATCCCAATCACTTGTTGTGCTGTTAATTAACTGAAGATCAAAAGAGGATGAGTTTCGGGCCCAATGATAATCGCCCCATGAGTGATCTGCAATTGCAGGTGAAGATAACAGTGCTAGAACTACCGCACTCCTTACGATTTTTCTCATTATTTTACTCCTTGTGTTTTAGTGTTCACTAAAAGCGTAGGAAATTAATATTGAATTCGCCGTTAAAATAATTAATAAAACGAGATATTTTAATTGTGGTCAGACCTTTTTCGAAGTTTGCTGCTTTTGCAAAATCTATCTTGCAGGTATCGATACAGGGTCAGATAAAGATGCTTCTATTGCATCTAGTATGAGTACGGATATTGAAAAGTATAAAAAAGCCCTGTGGAAACAGGGCTCGGAAAGCGTTGTTTAAAACATCTATTGCGTTAATGACGCCAGTGATACTGTCGTTGCTTCATTTCCAGTGCTTTCGCTGTGGCGTCTGGAAGAGATTGCATGTCCAGTCTCTCAAAGAAGAAAGGCTCGCGTTTAAAGCCTTTCTTACGGCCGACTTCATTCATGGTGTTGGCATCAAATAGTCGTCCATTGATCATAGTGTAAGCGACATTTTGAGATTGACGGATATCATTCAATACATCGCCGTCAATGATCATCATATCGGCTAACTTGCCCGCTTCAATGCTGCCGATATCTTTATCCATACCAAGATAAGCCGCACCATCAATAGTCGCGCCGCGTAGCGCTTCCCACGGGGTAAATCCACCCTGATTCATCATCCAGATTTCCCAGTGTGCCGCCAGACCTTCTCTTTGGCCATGAGCACCAATCACTACCGGAACCCCGGCACTATTGAGTTTCTTTGCTGTCTTGGCAACATTAAAGTGGTTGTAGTGTGAGTCAGGTGCTGTAGTTCGACGGATTGAACTAGGCTCAACCAGATAGCGAGGTGTCCATTGCATCAACTTCTTGTTTTTCCATACCTGAGTGCGATCGTACCAGTAGGTTTCACCGGACAGACCTCCGTAAGCAACACCAAAAGTTGGTGAGTAACCGACAGCTGTTTGAGACCAAAGCTGCTTTACATCGTCATAGACATTGGCCAGTGGTAGTGCGTGTTCAATACCGGTATGACCGTCAACAATCATTGCCATATTATGGTAGAACTTGGCTCCGCCTTCGGGAACCACCATAATTCCGAGTTCTTTACCTGCGGCAATAACTTGTTGCTTTTGGTCACGACGTGGTTGTTGATAGCTTTTCACCGAAATTGCACCGACATCCTTCAAGCGCTGTAAATGGAATTTTGCATCTTCCAGGCTATCAATGTTGGCCGTATACCCTGGTGCTTTTGCGCCGTAGAGAATCGTTCCAGTAGAGAATATTCGTGGTGATACATTAATTCCGGCGCGTTGCATTTCACTGGCAGAGAAAATTTCTGAAGTGTCATTTGATGGATCATGAATGGTTGTGACGCCGAAAGCCAATGATGAAAAGCTTGACCAGTTTTGTTCAGGAGTAATCTCATTGCTGGCCTGACTACCGTGTGCGTGTACATCAACCATACCAGGAGCAACAACTTTTCCTGTTATGTCGATCACTTTGGCTGATTTCGGAATTGTAACCTCACCTTTTTTGCCAACCGCTTTGATACGATTGCCTTCAACCAGTACCACTCCAGCCTTGATAACTTCCTGCTCATTTTTGGCATTCCGCATTGTCACAATGTCTCCGCCTACTAGCGCAATTGTGCCGCTCGGAATATCTGCTTTAGTCTTAAAAGAAAGATCTATCCCTTCTGATACTGGTTCAGGTAATTCTTCCGGGCTGCCAGCCAGATGTGAGAAGGCATCTTTTAAATCGCGTTCATATAAAGTCGAACCTAAAGACCAGCTAAGAGATTTGCTGTCGGTTGCCCAACTTAAATATTCACCACTGCGTTTTGAAATTTGTTTCACCGGTACTGACTGACTGGAACTATTCAAACTTTCAGATTTTCCGGTCGCGACAAAAGGTGCGACATAAGCATTGTATTGCTGAGTGAAAGCGACCCAGTTGCCATCAGGGGAGACCTGAAACTCAGTAATGTCCATGCCGTTGAGATGTTCACGTAAATCATTGCCCTGTAGATCGACGCTTGACAGTGTGGCTTTGGCTCCCCAGCCAAAAGAAGAGAAAATAATTCGTTGGTCGTCAGCAGAGAATTGCGGGTTGACTCCGGATTCATGAACTCGGTACATACTTTCGTCATTAATATCTGCGATATATAGACCTGGCTCCATAGAATACTCAGGAGAGGTCAGGTAGCCTCCACTAAATCGTCTAAACACGACTTTCTTTCCGTTGTTGGAAAATGCAGGCTCTACATAATGTCCAGGTTCATTTGTTATTTTATCACCACTACCGCCGCGGCTAGACACAATTCGAACACTACCAAGCTTTTGATCATCCCAGGTCACATAAGCTATTTTTCGTCCGTCTGGAGAGAAGGTAGGGTAGAACTCAAAGTGATCATTTTGTTTTGTTAAGCGCTTGCGTTTGCCACTTTTAACGTCATAAACATAGATTTTTCCAAGAGCCTGATAAACTGCTTTATCACCTTTGGGAGACATTTGCGCCCAGCGAATCATACGAACATCAAATTCGTTGGGTGCAACATCAATCGCAAAACGAAGTGCAGGAGTGATCTGCATTTCTGTTTCTACTTCAAATGGAATTTGAGCAACCTCGGCATCTTTGACTGAAACTTTGTGAATTTTTCCACCAGCCCAGAAAACCAGAGCTTTGTTGTCCGGTGTCCAGTCAAACTGTGGCGTATTTCCATGCATGCCATTGGTTTCTTGCAGGTCGCGGTCCATCTGTTGATAAAGCGGTTTATCGATGCCTGTTTTGAGATCTTTTACAAAAAGGACTGTCTGTGTATCTACCCTGCGTATATAAGCGAGATATTTGCCGTCACCCGATGGTGTCGCCGCAATCGCCCCACCAGAGCCGCCGACAAAGGTAATATCTTCACCGGTTTTACGATCGAGTCGCTGAATAGTGAATATTTGAGACGTTGGGTTTTTGTTGTATTGCCAGACAGTTCCCGGCGTTGAGTCTTTTGAATAATAGACATAGCGTCCATCTGGAGAAAAAGCTGGTTCGCTGATAGTTTTCTGTGCCTGTTCTCCACCAATTCTTTCAATCAACTGATAACCACTACCCCCTGCTTTGTGATAAAGCCATATTTCTCCGCCTGGAATTGAACGTGCACCCACAAAACCACGGTTTACAGCGATGTATTGACCGTCAGGGGTCCAGTTAGGAGAGTGAACCAGAGAGCGTTTGTTTTTGCTAACGGCTTTCATATTGGTACCGTCAGCATCCATAATCCACAGGTTGTCGCCACCTTCACGATCAGAAATAAATGCAATCTGTTTACCATTCGGGCTAAATCGTGGCTGCATTTCCCAGGCCATTCCGGTTGCTATGGCTTTAGCTTTACCACCATCAATAGGCATGGTGTAGATATCTCCCAACATGTCGAAAACGATAGTTGTTCCATCGGGGCTGACATCAAGGTTACTCCAGGTGGAGCTTTGGGTTTTTATTTGTATGGTTTTCTTTTCGCCGGGAGGATTATTTACATCCCATTTTTCTTCTTTTTTTTCGGCTTTACTTTCAGCTTTGGCTTCTGGTTTTGCATTTTTGGTTACTTCTTCTGCGTAAACACTTGAAGTAGATAGCAAAACGCTGGTTATCGCAGCTGAGAGACAGCTAGTAAGCAGCTTCATTCGTTTCTCCCAATAGATCATTTTAATATTGCACATGCAAGCCTATAGAAAGCGAGGTTTAAGGTAAAGAGTGGAGTTGTTTCAAATATTAAACTCTGCAAGTTTTTCTTTGCCCACGGAACAGGGCTAATCACGGTGGTTATATCTCCAATGACAAATTCATCGCTTTAAAATTGTGTTGCCTTTATCACTATTAGTGTAAATATTGCACACAATCAAATATTATATTGTATGCAATAACTTCGTAATGTTATACCTATAAAGTACCGGGTCTTGCTGTATCGGTAAAACAATGACTTCCATAGGCGTTGTAGGAGGGGCTTGTGGGAGTTACCAATAAATATGAAAAACAAAGGTATTTCACCATGAAAAACTTAAGCAAGCAGGCCATAAAAGGCGTGGCGGTGCTATGTCTTTCAGCGTTGGGACAGACTGCTACCGCTGAAAAGGGCGTTAATAATTCGCCACAAAGTGCAATGGTTCAACTGAATCCGGCACACATTCGAGTTGAGGCGCCTGTCGAGCCTAAACACGCGCATCAAGACAAGCAATCTAAGCAGCCTTACAAGATTTCGCAGTCTCTCAATATGATCGCAGTTCAAGCTGCAGCAGCCTGCGATACCAACGGATACGCCAGCAAGTCCGGTCAGGCGCTGGTAGATCACATTCTTAATTCCGATGGCAGTTGTATCAACGATCTTTACGATGCTAATGCCACCAGCTTTGCGGCTTTCAGTTCCATTAAAATGATTACTGTTGCCAATGCCGCAGCTAATATGGCGTCTGGATATAGTGCTGCAAACGGGCCGAATAACATCAATAACCTGTATTACTTTTTACGAACAGGTTACTACCACGAATACTATTCTTCGGACCAGGTAGGTCCCTATGGTAGCGATGTACAAAATGCCATTCGCGCAGCACTTGATAATTTTGTTAACAACGCTGACTTTTATAATTCGTCAGATCAACATGGTAAGAACATTCAGGATGCTATCGTTCTGATTGACAGTGCCGGAGAAAATAGTCGGTATTTGCCGGTGGTTAAACAGTGGCTGTCCCGCTGGGATCAGACGTACGCTTCTAGCTGGTATATTCGAGCTTCGGTAAATGGAATTTTCACCGTGTTATTTCGCGGTCACTACCAAACGGATTTTCAAAACGCCACTGCCAACGATACACTGCTTATTCAGCAACTGGGAGCTTTTGCACGTAGTGACTGGATGCTATCCAGTGATGCCTTGTATTTGCAGGAAAACGCAGCTGGTGAGTTAGCTCGATTTTTACAATATAGTAACGCTCCCATCTATCCTACCGTTAAAGCAGAAGTCCAGGCGGTCCTGAATCGCTATGACATGAACGGAACCGGCAAATCGGTGTGGCTCCGAGTTGCTGATGTGGTCGATGGTTTCGGTCAATGTGCCGAGTTCGGAATCTGCGGATTTAAATCCGAGCTGGAAGCACAGGTACTTTCGTTAAATCATACCTGTTCCGCAACTTTAAAAATGCGAGCGGAGGATATGACATCGGCGCAATTTGCCGACTCTTGTGACAAACTGTCGACTCAGGAGACTTTTTTTCATGCCATGCTGCAAACCGGTCAGAATCCTGTGGCTGATGATCTAAACGCCGATCTGGAGATGGTCATTTTTAATAACTCCAGCAGCTATAAAGCTCATGCTGGTTTGTTCTTCGGAATCAGCACCGATAACGGCGGTATGTATCTGGAGGGGGATCCGACAAACGCAAATAATCAGGCACGTTTTATTGCCTATGAGGCAGAATGGATGTTACCTGAGTTTCATATCTGGAACCTGACTCATGAGTATGTTCATTATCTCGATGGTCGTTTTAATCTCTACGGCGATTTCGGTGCAGCTAAGACAGGTACACACAAAACGGTGTGGTGGATTGAAGGGCTGGCTGAATATATTTCTAAGCAAAACCGAAATGATGATGCGATCAATCTGGCTCGAACCAAGCAGTTTTCGTTGAGCGAAATTTTTTCCAATAACTACAACAGTGGCCAGGATAGAGTCTATCGCTGGGGTTATCTGGCGGTGCGCTTTATGTTTGAAAAACACCATAACGATGTTGTTCAGTTACTGGATTATTTCAGAGCTGGAGACTACGACGCTTATCTCAATCGCATCAATACCATTGGAACAAGCTACGATGCTGAATGGAACAGCTGGTTAGACAACGTTCAAAGTACGGATGTCGGTCCTACGCCTCCAGGAGATGGTACGCCGGGGCAAACTGAATTAACCAATGGAGTGGCGGTCAGTGGTTTGAGTGCTGCAGCAAACGGCGAGGATCTAATTTTTTACATCGACTTACCTGACGGGGCAACTAATCTGTCGGTGAAAATTTCAGGTGGAAGTGGTGATGCCGATCTATACGTGAAACAGGGAGATGTGCCGACTGATTCCAGCTATGACTGTCGTCCATATCGTAGCGGTAATAGTGAATCCTGCGACGTGAGCGCACCGACAAATGGTCGCTGGTTTGTTCGCCTCAAGGCTTATAGTGCGTATTCTGGTGTAACCTTAAGCGCTAGCTTTGACAATGTAAACAATGGTGCGGTTGAATTGACTAAAGGTGTCGCGCAGTCAGGGTTAAGTACGGCTCAGCCAGGCGACGAGCTGATGTTTTTTATCGACCTGCCAGCAGGTGCTTCCGATCTGAATATTCAGATTTCAGGCGGAACGGGCGACGCGGATATCTATGTCCGTCATGGCAGCGAACCAACCGATACTGTGTATGACTGCCGTCCTTATGTCGGTGGCAATAGCGAGACCTGTAATGAAGCAACACCACAGGCAGGACGTTGGTATGTCCGAGTGAAAGCCTATCAGGCTTTTAGCGGTGTAACCCTTGTTGCAGATTACACAGCTGCTAGTGGAGGTTTTGACGCATGCTCGACTAATAGTCCGGTTAATTATGGCAACATTGAGGTCGACCAACCTGTTTGTGTCGATGCGAGTAACGGTAAGTCATCTTTCTATACCTACGTTCCAGCCGGCACCAGCGCAATTCTGGTGGAAATGAGCGGAGGCACTGGTAATGCAGATCTTTATGGGAACTATGATACCTGGGCGTCTGATACGGCATATCAGTTCAGCTCTGTTCAAGGTGGCAATGAAGAGGCAATGTTGATGACTAATCCTCCTCAAGGCTGGATCTATATTAGTGTTATGGCTAATCCAGAGCACGGGAAAACCAGCTTAAGAATTACCCACCAATAATATCTTCGATGGTAAAAAGAGGCCTTAAAGGCCTCTTTTTTGTTTGATAGCTTTGCAAGTTAGAATGGTCATCGACTGGTTGATATGGACAAATTAACAGTACAATATGGCACAGAATCATTTACCGGTTTTAACAATCTCAGAGTCTTTATATACAGAGGTAACAGATGGCTGCTATTGAGAATATCAAACAACTTCTACGCTCGATGTCTCCAGCCCTTGCTCGGGAAGAGTATGTTTTCTGTAGTATCAAAGCGACAAATGAGTGTTTGATAAAACAGTTAACACCGCTGGCGACTTTTCGTGAACAAGAAGGAATAACGTTTGTGATTGATAAAAAGCAAGCCGGCAACATGAACCTGGAGTTTAGTTCAACCTTCCGAAAAATCACTCTTAAAGTTCACTCCAGTTTAAATGCGGTAGGGTTAACCGCCGCTGTTTCCGGCGCTCTGGCCAAAGAAAATATCAGTGCGAACGTTATTGCAGCATTTTACCATGACCATATTTTTGTACCGGCTAAAAAAGCTGAGCATGCTTTAGAAGTGCTTCAAAGACTCGCTGAGACGCAATAATAATAGACTTTAGTTAGCTTGTAGATTAAAAAACATCAGTAACTATCTGATTTCTATAGAAATGAATTTTTCACCTAAAAATTCAATATCTTATGTATATAAAGTTGAGGAATCCAGATTTTGAACCATACTTAGAGGAGGTGTCTTCCAAGAAATTGAATAAATGAGAATATTAAGGTTAGATTTTTCGCAAAAAATCTGGTTGGGCTTCGCAATTATTGTGTTGTTGCTTTCCCTTTCTAGTTTGCTTGCCATTTACAATTTAAATGACATACGAGAGTCTACCAATCAAGTTAATGAAAGTGCTGTTCCTGTCCTAAAACAAAGTAATCAAATCCAGATTAATCTCCTCAAACTTGGCAATTTAAGTTCACAAGCTTTTAATGCCAGTGATGAACTTAAAATTCAGGAAGTTGAGATGAGTTTTCGACAGGGGACTGAAAATTTTGAAAAACTTTATCATACGCTGGTTGATACGGTCAGTGACAGTAAAGAAATGGCAGACAAACTTGCAAAAGCCAGAGAGAACTACGATGCCTATGTTGTTTCGGTTGAGTCGATGTTGTCCGCTAAAAAGCAAGTCATTGATGCAGTGAAGCTGGCTGAAAATGAGCAAAAGGAGCTTTTACGGCTAACAGACGACGCCGGAGCTTTTATGTTGGATGTAGTCTATGTGGATTATGAAGAAGATGATAATAAAAGGGAGTTAATGGAAGGCATTTCCGGCAGAATCGATGGACTGATTTTTGGATTGAATAATATTATTGATGAAATCAACAGGAGTAGCGACTTAGCGTATCTGGAAAACGCAACAGTTTCAATTGAAGAATCTGTCAATGGCATTCGGGTTAGAAATGAAAGCGCTGAAAACAACCTGCCTGACCTAAAGGAAATTCAAAACTGGATAGATTACAAGTCAACCTTGGAAAGTATTCAAGAAAAAGCTACTAGCGAAAACTCTATCATTCAGGCAAAACTGTTACAGGTAAAACAAACCTCTCTAAGTCGTGAAAAACTAGATGAGTCGAATGACTTTCTACAAAAAGTTGTTACCGAATTCGACTCTTTACTAGTTGCTGCGGATGAGCTTTTTAACGCAAGTCAGACAGGTGTAATAGAGACAGTTTCTCTGAGTAGCCAAACCGCGATTATTGCCTGGATTATTCTCATTTTGCTTGCTTCACAGAATTTCAATTCAATGCGTAAGTCAATTAAGAAAAAAATGGCAGATTTGGCTAAGCTTAATTCAACAGGTGAAATTTTAGCGTCCTTACTCGATCAGAATAAAGCGCTTGAGGAAGTTCTGGCTGCGATGCACGAGCAAACCGGTGTTTCTTTTGGTTCTGTTTTCTTGATGAATAATGAAGACAAACTTGAAGTTAAAGCATCCTTCCCCCCCAAGCAAACTGATCCGTCAATTAAGCCGGTGCAGTTCTCTCTTGGAGAAGGAATTCTCGGAAAAGTTGCTAAAAGTAAACGTATCAAATTCGTTCGTAATACTGCTAATGAGCCCGACTTTGTTTCTGGAGACAATGTTGCACCCAAGTCGCTGCTCTGTGTACCTTTGATAGATAAAGATGTGTTAATCGGTGCAATGAATTTTTCTGGTGAGGTCAACCAGGTTTCTTTTGAGGATAGTGACTACGAATTTGCATCCTCGATTGCTCGCCTGCTTGTAACAACTATTAAAAATATTCGAATGCGAGAGGTCATTGAAGAGCAAAATAGAAACCTGGAAGCTAAAGTGAAAGAGCGCACTGCAGAGTTACAAAAAAAGAATAATGATATTGCAACCATGATGGCTAATTTACAGCAGGGGATTTTTACCATTATGGATGGGGGGGTGATTCACTCTGAATATTCTTCTCATCTCGAAGATATTGTCGAGACAAAACAAATAGCAAATAGAAATTTTATGGATGTTATTTTTGCTCAAACTAGCTTAGGTGTTGATGTTAAAGATCAGATTTCAACCGCTATCGATTCATTGCTAGGGATGGATGCAATGATGTTTGATTTTAATAGTCATCTCCTAGTCAACGAGGTGACACTTGGCAACAACGAGAATGGCGAAAAGCTCGTTGAATTGGACTGGGTTCCTATTGTTAATCAGAATGATGAAATAGAAAAAATACTGGTGACGGTGCGGGATGTTACCGAGTTGCGAGCGTTGCAGAGTGCTGCTGAAGAGCAGAAAAAAGAGTTAGAAATAGTCGGGCAAATTCTGAGTGTTGATAGAGATAAGTTTGATGAATTTATAGCTGGTTCATATGCTTTTATCTCTGATTGCAGAGAGCTTATAAAGTCGACAAAAGACAAAGACTTATCTGTGATTGCGACTCTATTTAGAAATATGCATACGGTTAAAGGAAATGCGAGGACCTATGGATTTAATTACATTACCGATTCTGTTCATACGGTCGAACATACCTATGATGAACTGAGGAAAATCGAAGACAAAAGCTGGGAGCAAGAATTCCTGTTAGAAGAGCTTGATTTAGCTGAAAAAGATATTAATAAATATGAACAAATAGCCCGTGAAAAGCTATCTGGTTCGGGATCGTCCGGTGGAGTGAAAATTGATGTCGAGAATATTAATTTGTTATTAAAAAGTGCATCGTCACTAGATCTATCAAAATCTGATAGTGATGTAAATCAATGGATAAATGATTGCTATCAATGCTTGTCTCAAACTCAGGGAGTAACTGCTGATAAAATGTTGTCAGAGGTTATTTCATCAATTAGTTCTCTTGCTGCAGAGTTAGGCAAGCCGGAACCAAAAGTTAATATTGATACCGGCGGGATCGCCATTCGTAATGAAATACATAATCGTCTTGCCAATGTCTTTATGCATGTGCTCAGAAATGCGATTGATCACGGCATTGAGTCTATCGAAGAAAGAAAGAAAAATTCAAAGCCTGAATCTGGCAACATCGATATTAAAATAAGTGCTGACCAGGACAAAATTGAGTTTATTGTAAAAGATGATGGTCGAGGCATGGCGCTAAACAAGATATATCAATCTGCGGTTGAGAAAGAAATCTATTCAGATAAAGCTCCTCGCCCCTCAGATAATGAGATTGCGCAACTGATATTTTCCTCAGGATTTTCGACAGCTGAAAATGTTTCAGAAATTTCTGGTCGTGGTGTAGGTATGGATGCAGTAAAACAGTTCTTAAATGAGGCTGGTGGTGATGTGGAAGTTAAGTTGACTGAAGGAAGTGAAGGCGACGATTATCGAGCGTTTGAAACTATAATTACCATTGATCGAAAGTATCTGGTGTCAGGACTCAAGTTGCATTGATGGTCAAGTACAAAAGTGTGAGTTAAAACATATGGCTGAAATGATTTACATTATTCTATCCCTGGTAGTCGGAGTCCTGTTAGGTGGTGGGACTATATGGTATAAGCTTAAGAAAGAAATCGAGCAAATAAACGAGCTGTTACAACAAAAGAACAATAAAATTGAAAAAATGGTGGATATGGCGGAGCTAGATAAAGTTCGGCTGGAACTAGACAGTAGAAATGAAGAACATCACCGTTCATTACAGGAATTAAGCGACTCATATGATAATCAGATAGAAGAGCTTAATACTGAACTTAATAATGTTCAGCAATCAACAAGATCTCAACTTGAGCAAGTTAATGATAGTAAAGCCATGTTTGTCGCAGACATGAAGCTGCGGATGCAAAAACTGGAACAACATCTAGCAGAAATGTCTGAAGTTATGATGACTTTTGAAAGATGGCATGATTCGCTGCAGGAGTTGATGAATCATAATCAGGCAATGAGTGACCAGAATAGCCAGTTTTTTAATATTGTTAAGCAGATTATTATTCTAGCCCTTAATGCAGCGATTGAAGCCGCCAGAGCAGGAGAACAAGGAAGAGGATTTGCGGTTGTTGCCGATGAAGTAAGGGCTCTTGCTTTGCGTAGTCAGGAGCTCAGTACTAGTTATCGTGAAAGTCTGGACAAAAATGATTTGCTAACTACATCGACATTTCAAGATATCCAGGCTGTAGGAAAAATGATTCTCACCGAGCTTTCTACAGTTAGAAATCAAGTTGTCCAATCTATCGAAGAAGTGGATAAGCAGTCATGAACGGCGAAAAGTTGTCCTTGGCGCTTAGACGGATGTTTGCTCAGAGTTTGACTGTTTCGCTTAATGATATTTTTGCTGATGACGATATAAAAGTCGTCCCTATAGACGGGCTTGGTTCAGTTGATACTTCCGATGCAATTTTTTTAACAATCAGCAGTCATCAATTTCGAGTTTTTGTGATAGTTCATTTTTCAAAGGAGCAGGAAAAAGAATTTTACGCGATTACCTCCGGTAGTCAAAAAGAGCAAGATGATAGTGCCGCGGTTACAGACTATTTGCTAGAGTTTGGAAATAATTTGTGTGGTGTTTTAAAACGAGAACTGGGCAAGTTTGTTCCGGCCTTGGGGATGTCGACGCCTAATATGCTGTCGAGAAGCAGCATAGAACTTCTAAAAGAATTTGAAATTTTTGATAGTGAGTTCAAACAAGTGGAATATCATGATAAACCTATTATGTGTGTGAGCTATCATTTTTTACCCAACGATAACAACGATATTGAAATTGAGCTTATCCAGGAAGAAATCGCTGATAGTGGAGAGTTAGAGCTTTTTTAATATCAAGAGACTGTTAATGTAGAGCAGGAATGACAAATGACAACCGAGAGTGATATTAAAAGTAAAGTCATTATTTTGGATGACAATACTTTGGCTGAAGAAGCAATCAGCAATTTTTGTGAGGTTAATTCGGTTATTGGATTGAAAGCAAAGACGGCGTCTTTATTTGATATTTTAGATGGCAATACGGATCTCGGTGGAATTATTATGTCCAGTACCGTTGCTTCGAATGAAATGCAAGGGGAAGAGCTTGTAAAGGCAATTCATTACAAAAGACCTGAGCTTCCAATTTTTTATCGTTGCGAAAAATCTTCTCTTGAAGAATCTCCACTGTCGGAAACTTTTAAGCGATTGATAGCTGGTGAGTTTTGTATGGAAAATCTGGATAAACTTAAGGCCGATATCGATAGTCATTTGTTTACAACTTATTATCCAATGGCTTTAATTCGAGGCATGCAAGAAGTCTCTCTTGAAGCTATCAGAAGTAACATCAGAGATTGTGAGATTGAAGTCGATTCACCTTATTTAGTAAAAGATCGTTTAATTTTCGGTGAGCTTATGAGCTTGATACCTATGGAAAGCACCTGGTATCGAGGTTATATGATGATCCAGACAACTGAAAGTGAGATTATTCAAGCCATAGAAAATGGCCTGACACCGCTGGATATTAATGATACTGACTTTCGCTTCGTTAATTCAGTGCTAAATGAAATCACTAACTTGATATGGGGCGGAATAAAAAATCGATTTGCAAACTATGATGATGATTCAACCGATGAGCAAGCTCCGAAGACTCAGGTACCTATTTCCGTCAATCATCACCATAAATATATTTCTTTTGGGACAGAAGAGCCCCAATTATGTTTTCATTATAAAGTTAAGCCTAAAAAGGAAGGGTTACCGTCAATTGAACTGTATCAAAAATTTATTTTTAATTTAAGCTGGTATCCAGATAATTTTCTTAATTGCGATTCGGTTACCGAAGAGTTGGTAGAGTCTGGAGAGCTTGAATTTTTCTAAAATCAACGTTCTATTGTTTTGAAATTGAAATCTATTTAATTATCTAGTGTAGGAGAAAAGCATGGCCCAAATTTTAGTAGTCGATGACTCGGCGACAGTCAGAAATGAAGTAGCTGGATTTTTGTCTAGTAATGGTTTTACTGTGGAAACTGCCAATGATGGTAAGGAAGGATTAGACAAGACTCGAAGCGATTCAGGGTTAAAGCTCATTATTTCGGATGTGAATATGCCGAATATGGATGGTTTAACTATGGCTGAGAAAATTAGAAGCGAGCTTGGTAATCAAACAGTCAACATTATAATGTTAACCACAGAAAGTGATCCGAGAATGAAAGAGCGTGGTAAGGCTGCCGGAGTTAAAGGATGGATTGTAAAGCCTTTTAATGGTGCGGCCATTGTTGGGGCAGTCAAAAAACTAGTCGGCTAAAAATCTAGTTTTAATTTCTCCCTCGGCTAGTCAATAAAAAAGCGGGGTGCCCCCCGCTTTTCTAATCAACTATAGTCATTTCTGTTTAAGGTAACAGATGGCTAACAGCGTCACGCTCTTCAGCAAGTTCAGTTTCAGTGTCTTTCAACTTCGCCTGACTGAACTCATTGATGTCAAGGCCTTGAACGATTGTCCAGTCACCGTCTTTACAAACGCATGGGAAAGAGTAAATCAATCCTTCCTGAATGCCGTAAGAACCATCTGAGTACACGCCCATGCTTACCGGATTACCTTCTTCGGTACCCAGTGCCCAGTCACGCATATGGTCGATAGCAGCGTTTGCTGCAGAAGCAGCTGAAGAAGCACCGCGAGCTTTGATAATTGCTGCGCCACGCTGTTGTACTGTCGGGATAAAGTCGGCTTCGTACCATTCTTGATCAACTTTATCGATGGCCAATTCGCCATCAACTTTTGCGTGGAAAAGATCAGGAAATTGAGTTGAAGAGTGATTACCCCAAATTGTCATACCTTTAACGTCATTTACAGTTTTACCAGTCTTCTGAGCGATTTGAGTCATTGCGCGGTTTTGGTCAAGACGAGTCATCGCTGTGAAGTTGCGAGGATTAAGGTCTGGTGCGTTACGCTGCGCGATTAGTGCGTTGGTATTCGCAGGGTTACCAACAACAAGTACTTTAATGTCTCGGCTGGCGTGATCGTTCATTGCTTTGCCTTGAACCGAGAAGATTGCAGCGTTGGCTTCGAGCAAATCTTTGCGCTCCATTCCCGGACCACGAGGACGAGCACCAACCAGGAGAGCATAGTCAGCATCTTTAAAACCAACATTCGGATCATCAGTGCAAACTACATCTTGTAATAGTGGGAATGCACAGTCATCCAGTTCCATCTTAACGCCCTGCAATGCATCCATAGCAGGAGTGATGTCGATTAATTGAAGGATAACTGGTTGGTCTGGTCCAAGCATAGCGCCAGAAGCGATTCGGAAAAGTAGGGCATAGCCGATTTGGCCAGCAGCACCAGTTACGGCAACTCGTACAGGTTGTTTCATCTTAAATATCCTCAATTTTTGATGAATGAATAGTAAATCCGGATAAAAGCGCAATCAAACGCATAATTTGGCCGCGATTTTAGCATAAAGACCTCGTAGATACCTACCCTGTATGGGGCTTATATTGAACAGATATTGATCTGTGTTATGTGCTAGCTTTGGCACAGCAATAGTCTGTAACAATCAAAATATGAATTTGATTTTGTTCATTTTAATTAACTGGTGTATTCTTATCAGGCATCGAGTCTACTGGCTCGCGCTATCTTACAGTCGGTATACTCAAAATAGCTGACAAACTTGAACAACAGGCAAGGTCAACGATGGGACCAACAAAAGGTCAATTTTGGTTAGTAATTATCGCAGTCATGGCGCTACTGGGCCAGATAACTGCCGCTAACGCGTTGTCCTGCCAGTTGGGCTCTGTAGTGAATGACGACGTGCCTGAAGCCGCAGTCAATCACTCAGGTCATTCGATGGGGGCCGCTATAAATATGCCTTCCGATAACTTGGAGCTACAAGCTTTGACTCAAATGACCGACTGTTGTGATGACGATAGTGGTTGTAAAATGAGTAGTTGCGTCACAATGGGGCTGAGTCAAAGTTTACAGTCGCTAAACCTTGTTTTACCTTCATCCATAATATCATTTGAAATGTTGCTCGACTCAGGTCAGGAATTTTCTTCTCTTTATCGTCCTCCTATTTTTGCCTAGACAGGATAGATCTGTCCTTTCTCCGGACAAAGTGTGCTTGTCTTATTTAGTGTAAGTCTGTCTTTTAGACGTTAGTCGCGATTGGAATCAGAACCTTAGCGGCCCTCACGGCAACATACCATCTCTCTATCCTGCTTCTGTTTTTGAAAAGTTATATTTTAAATCAGGTTTAGGTAAAAGGTTATGTTAAAGATGTTTTTCCGTTTTGCGGTTCTGAATGACTTGGCGATTAGTCGTCACTTGTCTCGCTTGTTACCACTTGTTCTGGTTGGTGTACTTGCAGCGTGTGATCAGTCTCCCAAGGGTAATCTCCAACAAAGTGCCAGCCCCCTCAGTGATTTTACCGTATACAAACGCGAACAGTGTGGTTGCTGTAATGACTGGATCACCCATATTGAAAAGGCAGGTTATTCCGCCTTACAAGAAAATGTGAGTGACTTTGACTCGATTAAAGATAAATTTGGGATCCCGGCAAAACTGCGCTCATGTCACACCAGCGTTAGCCAGAAAGGCTATCTCTTTGAAGGGCATATCCCGGCAAAATTTATCCGTCAGTTTCTTGAGGAAAAGCCTGTAGACGCGATAGGGCTGGCAGTACCGGCGATGCCCACTGGGAGTCCGGGAATGGAGTTTGGTGATATGTTTATGCCCTATACCATTTATTTAATCCAGCGAGATGGCAGCTATAGCGTCTATGCCAGTGTGAAAACCTATAAGGAGCAATTTTGATGAGTCTACCAGGTAATATATTTAGACGAGCCTTTTTTATCGAAAGCTTCAAAGTCTGGGGGCGGCGGCTTTCTTTTGTCTGTTTAGCCATGGCGCTCCCTTTCGCTACAGCAGAAACTAAAAAACATAACTCGCAAATCCAACCGCTGACCTTGTACATGGCGGTGGAGCGGGCAATTAATAACGATCCCTTATTGGTAAAAAGCCGTCATCTGGAATCGGCACTGCGTGATAGAAGCGTTGCCGAGTCGAGCCTGCCCGACCCTACACTTTCTCTGAACCTGGCCAATTTGCCAACCGATAGTTTTGATTTTAATCAGGAGCCGATGACACAGTTTAAAGTTGGTTATAGCCAGATGATTCCAGGTGGTGATCGTCTTGAACTTAAGCAAAAAAGTTTAACCCAGATGGCCGACAGTTATCCTTTGCTACGACAGGTGAGAAAAGCACAGTTAACAGTGGAGGTGGGTAAGCTCTGGTTGCAGCTTTATCAGACGGAGCAAAGTATTCGGTTAATCAATGATAATCGTTTTTTGTTCGAGCATCTGGCTAAAGTCGCACAGGCGAGTTATTCCTCTGCTCTGGCGAAAACGCGGCAGCAAGATATTGTGCGTGCACAGCTGGAAATCACTCGACTGGAAGATCGCTTGACGCAGTTGCATCAAAAGCGAGAAACGATAAAGCAGCAACTTTCCCGTTTCATTGGTGCCGATTTTGCTGAAGGCTATCTTGAAAAGGAGACTGACTATCATTGGGAAAGCGTTTTGGCTAACGCTGAAACCACAGTCGCCAACAAGATCCAGCGGATCCCCTCGGCTTACCAGGGGGCAGAAAAGCTTTGGCAAATCCCGCGTCAAACCATGCAGGATATTTTGCGGCGTCACCCGGCTGTTAAAAGTCTGGAACAAAGTATCGCCTCAGAACAAACTAGAGTTGAATTGAGTAAACAGTCTTATCGCCCTAACTGGGGGATTAGCGCCGCCTATTCTTACCGCGACAACGACCCTTTAGGTAACGAGCGCTCAGACTTTTTATCTATAGGCGTTTCCTTTGAACTGCCACTGTTTACCGAAAATCGTCAGGATAAAAGCGTCGCCGCGGCAATAGCAAAAAGCGAAGCGGTGAAAATGGATAAGTGGCAAACCTTGAGAATGATGCTCGCTGATTTTAGCAGCCACGCTGCGCGCTTAAATCGAGTCGAGCAGCGGCGCCAGCTTTACGCTAAGACCTTGTTGCCGCAAATGCAGGAATTGGCCGAAGCGGCGCTAAACGCTTACACCAACGACGATGGTGATTTTGCCGAAGTTGTACGCGCAAGAATTGCCGAGCTCAATGCCAAGATAGACGTGCTAAAGATCGCAGTCGAACAGCAGACACTGTTGTTGCAGTTAAACTACTTTTTTATCGATGCCGACGAGGCGCAACCAGAGATGCGAATGCTCGGTAAGGTGGAGAATCTAAATGACTAATCAGAAAAACAATCGTTCAATATTGACCGGCGCTATTGCCGGTGCGGTTATTACCGCCGTTAGCTTTAGCGCGCTCATTTACACAGGGCTGTACCCTGCGCCAAAGGGAAATGAACAGTCTCCTGAAAATAGCGAAGGCTCAAACAAAGAGCCGCTTTACTGGGTAGCGCCGATGGACGCTAACTATCGCAGAGATAAACCTGGAAAATCACCGATGGGGATGGATCTGATCCCGGTTTATGCCGAAGATTCAGGAGGTCGTGACGCCGGACCTGGTGCCATCAAAATTTCTCCGGAAGTAGTTAACAATCTTGGAGTGCGCACCGCCAAAGTCGAGCGTAAACCCTTGCAGCGGGATATAAAAACTGTTGGCTATGTGCAATACAACGAAGACTTGCTGGTTCACCTTCACCCACGGGTGGAAGGCTGGATTGATAAGCTATTTATCAAGGCCGAAGGCGACCCGGTAAAAAAAGGGCAGGCGGTTTACGAGCTCTATTCACCAGCGCTGGTTAACGCCCAGGAAGAATTATTGCTGGCGCTGGAGCGAAAGAACCAACGCCTGATCAGAGCAGCTGAAGAAAGATTGGCGGCGCTGCAGATCTCCAGCAATATCGTCGCCGAGATCCAGCGTAGTAAAAAAGTCAAACAGACCATCCGCTTTTATTCGCCACAAGATGGCGTGGTTGATAATCTGAATATTCGACAGGGATTTTTTGTCAAACCGGGAACCACTTTAATGTCAATCGGTTCGCTCGCTCAGGTTTGGGTGGAAGCGGAAATCTTCGAGCGGCAGGTGCCCTGGGTTAAAGTGGGAATGCCGGTGAATATCAGTCTGGATTACCTGCCCGGTGAAATATGGGAAGGTAAGGTGGACTATATCTATCCTGCGCTGGACCCGAAAACTCGTACAGTCAAAGTTCGCTTACGCTTTAATAATCGAGATAATCTGTTAAAGCCGAATATGTTTACCCAGGTAACGATCCATGCCGCCAGTGAGCAGCAACGACTGGTGATCCCGAAAGAAGCCTTGATCAGAACCGGTGCACAGGATCGCGTTGTTCTAGCATTAGAGGACGGGCGTTTTAAGTCCGTTGCGGTAAAAGTGGGTATGCAGGATGAATCTAGAGTGGAAATTCTGCATGGTTTGAGCGAAGGTGAAAAAATTGTGACTTCCGCCCAGTTCTTGATCGATTCAGAATCGAGCAAAACTTCCGACTTCAAGCGGATGCAGTCGATGGATGATACTGAAACAGGTGTGCCTGATTCTGTGTGGGTTAGTGCGACTATCAATTCGCTGATGCCAGGACATCGCATGATTAACGCCACTCATGAAGCCATTAGCGAATGGGACTGGCCTGAAATGACCATGGATTTTGGCGTTGCCGAATCGGTGGATATGGCACAGTTGAGTGAGGGTATGTCATTACATATTGAAATTAGTAAAAACCCGGAGGGTCAATATGTGGTTACCAATGTTCACATAATGGATTCTCATTCGGACAAGGAGAGTGAAGCGACAGTATCTTCAGCAGAGGTCGAAGGGGTTATCAATCGTATCAACCGAGAACAACGTATGCTCAACATCAGTCGCGGTCCGATTGAAAAATGGAATCGACCGGCGGCGACGTTGGATTTTATTTTGGCCGACTCTATCGATATCGACAGTCTGTCGGTTGGCCAAAAAATTTATTTTAAATTTGAGATCCTTGAGGATTTTGTTATCGTCAAAATTCTTGGTGAGAAGCAACAGAATAATATCGAGCCGGCGACGCACCAGGGAGACCATCAATGATCGAAAATACGATTCGTTGGTCGGTTAAAAATCGTTTTTTCGTATTGCTGGCCACCTTAATTTTAATCGGCGTCGGTGCTTACTCGCTGAAGAATACGCCGGTCGATGCGATCCCGGATCTTTCTGACGTACAGGTAATTATCAAAACCACCTATCCCGGACAGGCGCCGCAAGTGGTGGAAGATCAAGTGACCTACCCGCTAACTACGGCTATGTTATCGGTACCAGGTGCGGTTACCGTGCGTGGCTATTCATTTTTTGGCGACTCCTACGTGTACGTCATCTTCGACGAAAAAACCGACCTCTACTGGGCGCGAAGTCGGGTGCTGGAATACTTGAGTCAGGTGGCACCCAGTTTACCTGCGGCAGCTAAACCGCAGCTCGGACCGGATGCTACCGGTGTTGGATGGGTATATCTTTATGCCTTGTCTGATCCGACCGGTAGACACGACCTTAGTCAGCTTCGAAGCATTCAGGACTGGTTTCTGAAATATGAATTACAAACGGTACCTGGTGTTTCCGAAGTTACCGCATTGGGCGGCATGGTAAAACAGTATCAGGTGCAGGTGAACCCGGATAAGCTGCGCGCTTTTTCTATTCCTCTTTCACATATTCAAATGGCGATCAAGCGCGCTAATCAGGAAATCGGTGCGTCGGTGGTGGAAATGGCCGAAGCCGAATATATGGTGCGCGCCACCGGTTATCTGCAAAGTGAAGTTGATCTGGGCAACGTACCTTTAGGTGTTAACGCTCAAGGTACACCTTTATTGCTTAAGGATGTGGCTGATATTTCCGCGGGCCCGCAAATGCGCCGTGGTGTCGCCGAGCTTAATGGCGAAGGCGAAGTGGTCGGTGGTATTGTGGTGATGCGCTATGGTGAAAATGCGCAAAAAACCATCGATGGTGTTAAAGCAAAACTGGAAGAACTTAAAGCCGGCTTGCCCGAAGGCGTCGAAGTGGTACCTGTGTATGACCGCAGTGCTCTGATTGAAAGGGCGGTGGAAAACCTCTGGTTTAAACTACTGGAAGAATTTGCCGTGGTCGCGCTGGTGTGCGTGATTTTTCTGTTTCATGTTCGTTCGTCACTGGTGGCGATTTTTTCATTGCCGGTGGGTATTCTTGCCGCATTTATCGTGATGCACTGGCAAGGCTTAAACGCCAATATTATGTCGCTGGGTGGGATCGCAATCGCCATCGGTGCCATGATCGATGGGGCGATTGTGATGATCGAAAACATGCACAAGCATATGGAAAAAACGGCGCTGACCAAAGAAAACCGTTGGCAGGTCGTCGCCGAGTCTGCCTCCGAAGTGGGGCCCGCACTATTTTTTAGTCTGCTAATTATTACCGTGAGCTTTTTGCCGGTGTTTACTCTGGAAGCGCAAGAAGGACGAATGTTCTCGCCGCTGGCCTTTACCAAGACTTATGCAATGGCTGCGTCGGCTGCTTTAGCGATCACTTTGGTACCGGTGCTAATGGGTTACTTTATCCGCGGTAAGGTTTTATCGGAACATAAAAATCCTTTGAATCGATTATTGACCGCGGCCTATCTGCCTGTTTTGAAAAAAGTTCTAGACTATCCTAAAACCTTATTGGCCGCCGCTTCGCTGGTACTTGCGATTGGTCTATGGCCATTGGACAAGATCGGTAGTGAGTTTATTCCGCCGCTGGATGAAGGCGACCTGATGTATATGCCGACGACTTACCCCGGCATTTCGATCGGTAAAGCACGCGAGTTATTACAACAAACCGATAAGTTGATCCGTACCCTACCGGAAGTAAAAAATGTTTTCGGTAAAGTCGGACGCGCGGAAACCGCGACCGACCCGGCGCCGCTGACCATGATCGAAACCTTTATCCAGCTTAAACCTCAGAGCGAATGGCGCGAAGGAATGACCAGCAAAGATATCATTAAGGAGTTAGATAAGTTGGTGAAATTTCCCGGGCTGACCAACGCCTGGGTGATGCCGATTAAAACCCGAATCGATATGCTGGCAACCGGGATCAAAACGCCTGTGGGGATCAAAGTCGCCGGGCCAGACCTCGCGCAAATCCAGAAGATAGGACAGCAACTGGAAACGGTACTAAAAGATGTGAAAGGCACCGCATCAGTCTATTCAGAAAGGGTGGCCGGTGGTCGCTATATCAAAGTGGATATTATGCGCGAAAAAGCGGCTCGTTACGGCTTGAATATTGCCGATGTGCAGCAAGTGGTTGCAACCGCAATCGGCGGTATGAATGTGACCAATACTGTCGAAGGATTGGAGCGTTATCCGGTGAATATTCGCTATCCACAAGATTATCGGGATTCGCCGGAACAGTTGTCATTATTACCTGTGGTAACGCCGAGTGGTCAACGTATTTCGCTGGGTGATGTTGCCAGGGTTTTCATCGAAGATGGACCGCCCGGGATCAAGAGCGAAAATGCGCGGTTAAACGGTTGGACTTTTGTCGATATTGAAGATGTCGATATCGGTAGCTACGTGGTGAAAGCGCAGCAGGTGGTGGCGGATAAAATCGAACTGCCGCCGGGTTATTCGCTCAACTGGTCAGGGCAATATGAGTATATGCTTAGAGCCAAGGCAAAGCTAACCTATGTAGTACCACTTACTCTGGCAATCATTATCATCTTGCTTTACGCCAATTTCCGAAACTTTGTAGAAGTAGCCATCATCATGGGAACTTTGCCTTTCGCGATGATAGGTAGTATCTGGCTTATGTATTTACAAGGTTATAACTTCTCTGTTGCGGTTGGCGTGGGCTTTATTGCGCTAGCTGGTGTAGCTGTCGAAATAGGGGTCATAATGCTGGTATATCTTAACCAATCCTACCAAAAATTAGTTGATTCGAGCCATGGAATGCTGACGGTAACACAATTGAAAGATGCGATAATTGATGGCGCAGGAATGCGTGTTCGACCGGTCATGATGACTGCAGCAGCAATTATTGTTGGATTGTTACCAATCTTGTATGGAACCGGGACTGGTTCCGAAGTAATGAGCAGAATTGCGGCACCTATGGTTGGCGGTATGTTGAGTTCGGTTTTTCTCACCCTAATCGTTGTTCCTGTAGTTTATTTTTTATGGCGCTCAAAAAAGCTGGTAAATGAGTAGCCTCTACCGGAAAATTCTAAAAATCTAATGAGGACTAAATATGAAAATTACTAATCTCACAATATCGTTAGTTGTTGGTTTCCTGTTGTTGTTTTCGATGGCAGTCAATGCTCATAGCAAATTAATCGCTAGTGAACCAGCGGATGGAAGTGTGGCTGATGCGTCTCCGGAAAAATTAAAGCTTACTTTTAGTAGCAAAGTGCGCCTGATAAAAGTAGAGATGAAAGATATGGAAGGTGAAAATGTCGAAATGGCTTTTATGCTTTCACCTATAGCGAGTGAGAATTTTGAGATCCCGTTGCCCAGGCTATTAGCCAAAAAGTATCGGGTGAGCTGGGTTGCCATGGGAAAAGATTCACACAAAATGAATGGAGAGTTTTCATTTGAAATCAAAACTAGCTCAGATACGGCTCAATAAAAAGCAGCCTAAATCAGTTGTTACAAAAGTGAGAATGGCTTAATGGATATTTCTGCTTGGGTGTTGATGTCGGTATTGCTAAAGCTTGGAATTTATTTATGTGCCTGTGTTGCAATTGGCGCTCCTTTTATTCGATATTTAGTGCTAACTCAAGCGCTCGATAAAGAGCGTCAGCTCGAATACTCAATTTCCCGATATTACGGAAGGTTAATTTTTCTGGGTGCAACTTTTTCAGTTTTTAATTTTTATGTTCAAGTTGGAGCGTTCGCGGAACAAGGCGTAAGTGGTATGTTCAACGCGGATTTAGCTGTAATGCTTTGGCAAAGCGCTGTTGGAGACATGATGTTATTCCAGTTGTCAGGCTTTCTGGTTATTGGCGTGAGTCAAAGTGTTGGACAAATTTCTGTTAGTCAAGGACTAAGTTTCAATAGTCGATACGTATCTGCGGTACTTTTTTTGACAGGCTTAACTTTACTTGCACTCTCTTTCAGTATGGTAGGGCATACCCTTGAGCATGGATTTATGGCTCGTATTATTTTGAGCATGCACTTGCTAGTTGTAGCTTGGTGGATTGGTACATTATTTCCACTAAAAAGCGCTTGTCGATTTTTAAATGTCGACTCTATTTTTCAGCTTATGGAAATATTTGGAAAAATTGCCAGTTATATTGTTGCGATACTGGTTATCTGTGGTGTGACTTTAGTTATCGTGATTGCTGATTTCAAACTAGATATATTCTATCAGGTTTATGGTTGGTTGTTACTTGCAAAATTGACACTTGTAGCTGGTATGCTAATGGTCGCGCTATACCACAAGCTTAAGCTGGTACCATCTTTAAAAGAAGAGTCTGGGGCAGCTTTAAAGTTGGAAAAATCGATTTCAAGAGAAATTTTACTTGCTATGATGATTTTATTGTTTACTGCGTTATTGACTTTAGTCGTCAGTCCATAGAGTCAGAATATCGATTAATATACTGCTTAGTATTTCCATCGAATTCTCTGTGTTATTCTAAGAATATTGAATGTGATCGATAGATTGTCAATAAATAGAACACGAATAAAAATAAACTTAAGGAGCTTTTAGTGAATATTTTCAAACTTAAAATTTTTGGTCAGGCCATATTTGTGCTTTTGCTGTCGATGCCTGCTTTATCTGAAAACAAACAGCACTCAGATATTGCTAAATCGCAATTCATAGGAATGGACTCTGACGTTGCCAAGGTTGTTAAAAAATTTCATCAGGCATTAGTCAATAAAGACAGAGAAACTGTATTAAGCTTGTTAAGCGAAGATGTTCTTATTTATGAAGGAGGGCGTGTTGAACGTTCTTCAAATGAATATGCACATCATCACATGCAGTCAGATATGGCGTTTTCTGCTGCGGTACCATCTAAAACCCTGGAGCATCAGGTCAAAGTTCTTGGAGATACTGCAATTTCGACTTCTCGTAGTCATAGAAAGGGAGAATATAAAGAACGAAGCATTAATTCCAGCGGTATGGAAACCATGGTTTTGAAAAAGACTACTAAGGGTTGGAAAATTATTCATATTCATTGGTCGAACTAACCGAGCAAAATGAGCATAGCTGAATAGTAGGGATAACGGAAGGTATTAACCGGGTGGAAGGTATAGCCAGGTTACAGGTGGAGCGGGCCAGGAATGGTAGCACCTGTCTTAATATTCTACCGGTCTCACGAAAACATTCAGTCAAATTCTTTCCAGGTGTTAGAGCTGTTGATTTAATCTATTTTCTTGACATTAGCCTTGAAAAATTGTGATTATTAAGCAAGCTGACAAATCGAAATTCTCGGAGGTTTCGCTTTCTCGCGATAATAGATAATGGGAAGAAAATTGAAAGCGCTATTACTCAATCTGGTAGTGTTAGTTGGACTAATGTTCAGCGGCAATTTGCTTGCCTGTTTATCTGACGATGATGCATCCTATGAGCAACATACAGAGTATCGCCAGGATGATGGAAGCTATTGGTATGTTTATATTCCGGTTACTAATTCCACTATCCATTATGTCTCTGTTGTTTCATCTGAGAAGGAACATAATCAAACTCGAGTTTCTGAAGAGGACTCATCTCATGAATGCGAATGCTGCGAGTATTGCCGCTGTACCGGTTGCTGCGCCGATTGCGCGCTCAGCACCTTTGCGACATTAGCACTACCTCTAAACGTTTCTCCTGATTTTTTCTTTGAGGGTCGAATTTCTCTTTTTAATGTGATTTACCATTCTTTATCCCCTTCTCCTATCGACCACCCACCAAAACCGGAAAATAGCTCTTTGGCATAGTTACGCCTGTTGAATAATATTATCTCAAAACAAGATTTTGTTTTCAGTCTTTAGCTAATATTCAAAAAACTAAATAACCATTATTCGAACTATTTCTCTGTTATCCAGTTGAAGAATGGCCGAGGGCAATCGACATAAATATTTCTAACAACGAAGGACTTCAGGTTGAGATTCTCGCAGTTGAAAATATAGCACATAGTTTTATGTCATAAACACTCTGAAGGAAAGTTAATTTCCATCCTTCAGAGAAGAGTTTTAAATCGCACACTTTTAAGCAAGCTCCGTGCAGGTGCGAAAGAATAATTTTAAGGAGTCAATATGAAAGTTAGTGAACTCGCAAAGAAATTAGAAGTTGCGCCAGATACCGTTAGGTTCTATACCCGGATTGGATTAATTAAACCGGTTATTGACGAAACGAACGGTTACAAACATTACGATAGAAAAGAGCAAGGTCGTCTTCGCTTTATTTTAAGTGCCAGGCACTTGGGTTTTACCGTTAAAGATATTAAAAGGATATTGCAAGAGTCAGACCAAAATAAAAACAGTTGTCCACTAGTAAGAAAGCTTATTGAGGAGAAATTGAAAGAAACTGAGCTACAATTTAAAGAAGCGCAAGCTTTGAGGGGACGCATGCAAAAGGCGATAGAAGACTGGAAAGATAAACCTGAACAAGAACCATCTAGCGAAATGGTTTGTCACCTAATTGAAGGCTTTTCGTTTTTCCACGGTAAGGAGCTTTGGGATGAATAACTCTGAAGAAGTTTGCGAACATAACACTTTGTCGCTAACCACTGAACTGCTCATTGAAGGCGCGGGTTGTGCAAGCTGTGTTGGAAAAATTGAAAATGCGCTGAATAGTCTCGAAGATGTTGAGTCTGCTACTATGAATTTTGCTGAGCGTATTGTGACTGTTGAAGGGACCGCTAGCACTGAACAACTTATTTCAGCAGTGGAAATCGCCGGTTATAACGCAAAAGTAATTCAGCTGAATGCAGAGTCTGAACGGTTGGATGAAAAAGAAAAAGCCGACGGGAAATATTACCGCAAGATGATGCGAGAAATGACCATCGCTTTGTCGCTCGGTATTCCATTGATGATTTATGGCATGTTTATCGGCGAAATGACGGTAAACACAAATCTTGAGCGACTGGGTTGGTTGATTGTCGGGGTTTTAACTTTTGCGGTGATGTATTTTTCGGGAAGACATTTTTATATCGGAGCCTGGAAGTCCTTCAAAAATCATTCTGCCAATATGGATACTTTGATCGCACTGGGGACGGCGACAGCCTGGCTCTATTCCATGGTCGTTGTTTTTGTACCACATGTGGTGCCCGACATGGCGCGACACGTGTATTTTGAAGCGACCGCAATGATCATTGGTTTAATTAATCTTGGACTTGCGCTGGAGGTGAAAGCCAGGGGAAAGACTTCCGAAGCGATCAAGCGCCTTATCGGGTTGCAACCGAAAACGGCTGAAGTGATCCGCGATGGTAAGAGTATCGAAATTAAAATCGAGCAGGTTTTATTGGAGGATATTGTCAGGGTCAAGCCCGGTGAAAAAGTGCCTGTCGATGGAATCGTCTGCGAAGGCCATACCGCGATTGACGAGTCTATGCTTACCGGTGAGCCGATGCCGGTTGAAAAAAAGGTTGGCGATGAAGTCGTCGCGGGTACGATCAACAAATCGGGTTCGATCCTGTTCAAAGCGACAAGAGTCGGCAAGGATACCGCATTAGCGCAAATCATCAATATGGTAAAACGGGCGCAAAATTCCAAGCCGCCTATTGGTCGACTGGCCGATGTAATCGCCGCTTATTTTGTACCAAGTGTCATGATTATTTCTGTGGTGAGCGCATTAATATGGCTCAATTTTGGGCCGCAACCGGCGGTCGCCTTTGCGGTTGTTTCTGCGACTACCGTATTAATTATTGCCTGTCCCTGTGCCCTCGGACTGGCAACGCCCATGTCGGTCATGGTTGGGGTTGGAAAAGCGGCCGAAGCCGGCGTGTTAATTCGCAATGGAGAAGCATTACAAACGGCTTCGAAAATTACCGCCATGATTTTGGATAAAACAGGAACCATTACTCTGGGAGCGCCCAAAGTGACCGATGTGATCACCATAGAGGGGGTTGAAGAGGCAGAAGTGCTGCAACTGGCGGCAAGCCTGGAAGCGGGTTCAGAGCATCCGCTTGCACTCGCGATTGTCGATTCGGCTAAGGAGCGGGGACTTGAAATTCTCAAGGTTGAAAGGTTCGAAGCGATTGCCGGACATGGTGTCAAAGCAAATTGTTCAGGATTGACTCTGCTTTTTGGTAATCCCAAGTTGATGCGGCAGAATGAAGTCGAAATTGAGCCCTTCGAGATAGAGGCTCAAGATTTGGCTAATGAGGCGAAAACGCCGATGTATTTTGCGGTGAACGGAAAACTGACCGCACTGATCGCGGTGGCAGATCCCATCAAGGAAGATTCTGATGCCGCCATTAAGCGACTGCAAAATAACGGTATTCGAGTGGTGATGCTAACCGGCGACAATCTGGCGACGGCGCAGGCAGTAGCAAACAAAGTAGGGATAAGTGAAGTGTTCGCGGATGTTTTACCCGAAGATAAAGTGGAAAAGGTCAAACAATTGCAAATGGAAAATGAAATCGTCGGTATGACCGGTGATGGAATCAATGACGCGCCGGCACTAGCCATGGCAAATGTCGGCTTTGCCATTGGCACGGGCACCGACGTGGCGATAGAAAGCGCCGATGTGACTTTAATGCGAGGTTCTTTGCATGGACTTGCCGATGCCATTGCTGTTAGCAAGGCGACCTTGAGAAATATCAAACAAAATTTATTCGGTGCTTTTATCTATAACGTTGCCGGTATTCCATTTGCTGCCGGTATCTTGTATCCCTTTTTCGGTCTCCTGCTGAGTCCGGTTATCGCCGGCGCTGCGATGGCTTTTTCTTCGTTGACGGTTGTCACTAATGCTAATCGACTCAGGCTGTTTAAGCCGGCGAAAAACTGAGGAGCGAATATGATGATAATGGTTAATATTCTGGGCCTTCTGTTGATAGCTCTCATTGTTTACTGGTTTTGGATCTATCGGGAGAAAGACACTCAGGTCAGCGAAAATAGTGTTCTGATTCTGGTTGAAAACGGAATCTATCAGCCGTCGAGAATAACATTTCGCACAGGGCAGCCATTTACGCTGAACTTTAAACGGATAGATGAGTCACCCTGTGCTGCGATGCTTTTAATTCCCGCGCTGGAAATTAGTCAGGAGCTTACTCTTGGTAAAATCACGCCGCTAGAATTGCCCGCGCTTGAAAAGGGAGAGTATGAATTTCACTGTCAAATGCAGATGTATCGCGGAACACTCATTGTAGAAAAATAAATGAAAAGGCAAGCTTTTACTTACTTTTCAAGATCTGAAAACAGGAATCCCCCTTTTCCTGAACTCGTGTTTTTTTCAAGTCGATTGTTCTCCCTTGCATAGGGTTGCTACTGTGTAACAATTTTACTGTTTTCCAAATTTTCTCTCAGTAGACAAATCTTTAGTTATTACCTTTTAAACGTAAAATATTTTTCCAGAGAGGTTATCTTCAAAAGTCTGTTTATCTTCGTACATAACTCTTTCAAGTTGAATCAAGTGTTTGAGTTTTGTGCACCATACTTGTGAGTTACACAAAGGTTCGATTTTTCTCTGTTAAAACCTAAAGTGAACAACTTTCATTTATTTGTGTGGTAGAGCTAAATTCAACCTGTGATTTGCTCATAGCTATTAAAAATTTGGTCGTATCTCTAACAATAATTGTCGGATATTGACTAACGTTTTTTTGAATTCTATGCCAGTTTTAATAGTAGTCACGGAAGCAGTCTGAATTTTCAGTCGTGGCATAACGATAAATATAATGAGGACTAGGAAATGAAAATAAAGACACTACTTTTGGCTTCGGCCGTTTCTCTTGCATCTACTAGCGCTATCGCAAATCATGCCTGGGGAGATTACCACTGGGCAACATCTACTGGAGTAGTCAACTTACCAGTGATTGACAGCGTTTCATCTGATTGGCAACAGTCGTTCGAGACCTCTATTTCGAAATGGAATCAATCCAACGCGATTAATCAGAACATTGAGTCAGCCGACGATGGCGCTCGTACTCGTAAACGCTGTAATGCGGTTACCGGTAAAATGCGAGTTTGTAATGCAAGCTATGGATACAACGGCTGGGCCGGATTGGCGTCAATCAACCTTGATTCTAATGGGCATATTACTCAGGGTACGGCAAAAATGAACGATAGCTATATGGCAGGTGATAGCGATGCTAGTCGTAATCATGTAATGTGTCAGGAAATTGGTCATGTATTTGGTCTAGGCCACACCAGTGAAGATGGTTCAAGCCAAAAAACCTGTATGGATTATTCGAATGATGTAAACAGCCAATGGCCAAACGCTCATGATTATCAAATGCTATCAGACATTTATAATCATGTTGATGGTTACGATACTGCAATTCCAGGAGATAGCGGAGGCTGTAAAGGTGGTCCTAAGAAGTGTGGCAAGCAGTCAGGTAATCTGGGTGTGAAGGTATTCCAACGTGGCCGTCACCAAATTTGGGTAGAGCCGGGGGCAAATGGATCAACATGGATCCATCATGTCACTTTAGCTGAAGGGCATGATGATATTGTCCACGACGAGCATTAATCGATTAATGAGTCATCAAGGATCTACCGGAAGGTAGGTCCTTGTTCAATTTAAATAATTATTATCGCAAATACAGGTTGTACTACTTGCTCTTATCCCACCCTGATTTCAGGGAAAATAACGTGTAAAGCTTTATAGAAATCGCTCATCTCATCTTCCAATACGCCATCAATGCTAATCAAGTGGATAAGTTTTTCCATAAAGTGCATTTTGACTACTGGATTGTCTTTCAGATAGTGATTAACAGTTTCCAGATCTTTTTCATAGCTACTGCTTGCCGATTCTGCTGCACTTTTCAGGAATTCTGCCTGTGCATCCTTGAGGTCGAATTCTTCCATCAATATTTTTTTAAAGTCATG
Organism: Aliikangiella sp. G2MR2-5; assembly: GCF_015687155.1. Classification (GTDB taxonomy): domain Bacteria; phylum Pseudomonadota; class Gammaproteobacteria; order Enterobacterales; family Kangiellaceae; genus Aliikangiella. Next base: position 167,264 of record NZ_JADPQF010000003.1, read on the forward strand.
GACTTCTTTACTAGTGACTTTATGATCTTCATTAATGATATGATAAAGCACAGATGCTAACGCAATATGGATGGCTTGATCGTCGCTATGATTAAACAGGTGGCTATTCTCATCTAATGAATGAAACCACTGAGTGATTGACTCGAACATTGCTATAAACCTTATTTCATTCTGGATTTTGCTTTTCTTTCCTTTCGGAATTCTTTTCGTGCGGAAGAATAGACTACATTCATTGTAGGGGAAGCCGGTCGTGCTATCAACATAAAGCTGTATCTCGTCGGGTATTGGCAAAATGCTACAAAACTACTATTTAATAGAGGCTTAGGGGGAATTTTTTGAAGTTTGCTTTCTTTTTGCGTAAATATCATAAATGGTTGGCTTTAATCGTTGGTGTACAAGCTCTTGTGTGGTGTGTCAGCGGCTTGTATATGGTTTCCGTTCATATCGATATGATTCACGGCGATCATCTGGTTAAGCACCGAAGCAAGCAAGTGATAAGCAGCAGTATTCAGCCGTTATCTGAAGAGTTTTTGTCGTCATTTCCTGAAGTTCAAACAATAAGCCTAAAGTCCGGAGAGCGAGGGAGTGAATACCATCTGAAGACTGCAAAACAGCTCTTTCGCCTTGATGCAACATCATTAGAAATGTTACCTGAAGTTTCTGAGTCTGAAATTCGACAAGCTGCGCAAGCGCTTTATGCCGGAAAAGCCAAAATACATACCGTAAAGCGGCTGCAAAGCTTTCCTCGAGAGCTCGGAGGAAGAGAGAAGCCCATTTGGCAAGTTAGCTATGATGACTGGCTCAACTCAACTTTGTACTTCACTGAAGATACCGGTGAACTGAGAAGTAAAAGAACTGATTTGTGGCGTTGGTTCGACTTTCTCTGGATGCTCCATATTATGGATTATCAGGAAAGGGAAAATCCCCACAACCGATTGCTAATGTTTGCCGCTTCTTTAGGACTATTGTTGGCTGTTACTGGACTAGGTTTGTTGTTTTATAGTTTTAAAAATCAGTCTGCACAGAAGAAGGGACTTTTAAATGGCATTAAGAAGATTCACAAGTGGGTAGCAGTATTTTTGGGTATTCAGCTTGGTTTGTGGATGCTCAGCGGACTAATGTTTAATCTGCTTTCTCCACAAAAAGTCAGCGGGAGATACCTTCTCACTAAATCGAGTGAAGAACGATGGCAAGTTGAGGATTATCAACAATTGTCCAATATTTCAAATCTGTTGAATAACTACCCTCAGGCAACGCTGGTTGAAACCGGAATGTTTTTATCGAAACCTGTATTTATAGTTACTCAGGCAGATAAGTCGCTGCTGGTTGATGCGCATTCTTTGCAACCCGTTCGGATCAACGAAGTCAGGGTTCTTAAACTATTAGAAACTCGCTATCAAGGTGATGGCCAATTGAAGTCATTAATTTTGGAGACACAGAGGACAACAGAAAACCGCAAGTATGCTTTGCCAGTCTGGAAGGCAAGCTATAACGGAGAAGAGAACGCCGCGGTTTATATCAGTGCAGAAAAGGGCACCCTGTTAGGAGCAAAAACGGATACCTGGCGATTGTTCGATCTATTTTGGATGTTGCATATCATGGACTATTCCGAACGTGACAATATGAACAATGCATTGGTAATTTTTGCGGCTGGCTCAACCTTGTTTATTGCATTGACCGGGATTTGGCTGATTTTTTCTGTTTTTCGATGGCAGGATTTCAAATTTTGGGCTCATCACCGTCGCTTTCCAGTACTACTGAAGGCTAAGAATGGTTACTCTGGTGAAGTTTTTGCACTTTCATGTCGATCGATTTTTGAGTCGCTAAGTAAAAGTGGGTTCAATATACCTTCCAATTGTGGTGGCGGAGGCAGTTGTGGTCTTTGCTCCGTCAGGGTTGAAGGAGATGCGCCATTGACTAGCGCTGACAAAATAATGATTTCGCCCGAAAGACTTGCCGAAGGCTATCGTTTGTCGTGTCAATTGAAGCCTGAAACTGGACTTTCTATAGAGCTTCCTTCGCAGGTACTAGCTGGTCAGCTGCTGACTTGTCGAGTTGAGTCGACTCGTCTGGTAACCCCGCTTATCAAGGAAATTTGCCTGTCTTTTGTCGATGGAAAGACTTTAGAATTCGAATCCGGAGAGTATGTAATGTTGCATATTCCCGAAGGAAAAACAGACCTGGCAGCGATTGAAGTTCCTGAACAATTTGAACAAAGCTGGTCAGCACTTAATCTCAGAAAAGTTCAATCTGTGCGGACGGATAATATTCAGCGAGCCTATTCCATGGCAAATCCGCCAGTCGAAAATGACAGGATATTGCTTAACGTTCGTCTGGCCATTTCTAAAAAAGCCGGTGAAGCGGATTCTGGTTTTGATATCCATTTAGCTGGTAAGGCATCCGCTTTTCTTTTTGCAGCAAAAGTCGGAGATGAACTAAAGTTGAGCGGACCATTTGGCCAATTTCATGTTATCGATTCTGATCGGGAGATGGTTTTTATTGGCGGCGGCGCGGGCATGGCTCCTATTCGCGCACATATTCTTCACCAACTTAAAACCTTACATAGCCAACGAAAAATCTCTTTCTGGTTCGGAGCGAGAAACCAGCAGGAAATTTTCTATCAATCACTGTTTGATGAGTTGTCGACAGAATATGGTAACTTTAGCTGGCATCTCGCGCTTTCGGATGAACCGGAGGAAAGTGACTGGCAAGGAGAGAGGGGTTATATTCATCAATTGGTGGAAAGAGCATTTCTGGCTGAACAGGAGAATATGCTAAATTGCGAGTTTTATGTTTGCGGACCATCAGCTATGAACCAGGCTGTGAGGTCTGTTTTACTTGCTGCTGGTGTGCCAAATACTCAGATTGTTATCGATGATTTTGGTTAACCATACCATCTGTTCGAGACTGGAAGGATCAATTGCTAGATTTGAACAACTTTCTGCCATATTTGAGCACCACTTCGATAGATTTTACTTTTAAAAATCGGATACCATACAGCAAAATAAAATCATTTATCAGATAACCGGGGGAAGGGGTGCCGTTAGTTAAGTCGTTATTCTGTATCAAAGGGTATGACAACGGACGTCGATATTTGGCAATTAGTCTTGCCTGCTATTTATTATTTCTGATGTTAAGTTCGGTCCTGGCCAAGGCTCCTGTATTACTGATTCTTTTGCTGGTGATCGCGAGTCCGGTGATTTTGGCATCTTCCATGCGCCGTATTCACGATGCAGGGCTAGCCACGCCATTAGCAGGTATTCCCCTTATGGTATACTGGCTAGCCGTGTTCGCGATCACTTATGTCGAGCATGGGGCTATTTGGCTGTTGTTGATAGTGTCCTTGCTAGTTACTCTTGGACTGGCACTTTTAAAAGATCCACGACAGCGAGGACCGTCTCAATATGTTATGGGATATTCTGGTCCGATAGCGATTCAGTCATCTGAGTCTGTAGCACCACAAAATTTTGAACGTATAGAGCCCACGCTGGCGGGGCACCACCATGAAGATGTTCAGGATAAAGCTCAAATTGAAAATAATGCAAAAACAGAAGAGCGTGCGCCAGTTGCTGACTTGTTTCAGTCTGTCGAGAGTGAAACTCCGCTCGCTGCAGAGCGTCCTCATTCACCCCAAAAACAGTTTGAACGAGAGAGCCACCGGGGTTACTCTCGGTCTCATAAAGGAAGTGGTTGGGAAGCTGCGCTACAGAAGTGGCTACAGGAAAATCGTCGAATTGCTCTGGTCGCGCTAAGTATTCTCTCTATTATTATTGTTGGGATTATTGGTTTTTCCCTTCTACCTGAAGACACAGAAAAAAATCTGGATAAAGGAACGCAAAGCAAGCCTCTTCCTGTCGCCAGAGAAAGGTTGAACAAAGTTGAAATGCCGGATAATTTCTGGGTGATGCATGACCAATATGATGCGCTTACCATTGCCTGGCAAGGTGAATTAAAAGATGATGGCTTTCTCTGGTCAGCGTTAACTGCAGAAGGCGATAACTCTTGTGTAGAAATTATCTTTAGTCGTCAAGTTCGCTTTAGAGCACTTCAGGTATCAGTTAAAAATGGCGGTGATTATTACGCTGATTTTTCTCCAGTTGATTCGAAAGAATTGATAGAAGCCATAGCTAAGCTCAGCCAGTTTAAGCTCTGTGGCTATGAATTTTCCTTAAAGGGGACCCAGGCTAAATTAATGGTCAATAAAAAGTATTCGGATTATTTAATGTCAGACGAATAACTTAAATTTCTGATCATTAAACCTGACTTAAACTATCAGCGTGACGCACCCAGCGATTGCATAGCGCCTCGGCAACCACATCCTGGGCAGACAAAATTTCATCAGCACAGAGATAGACATCGGTTAACAGGTGGCTATCTCTAACCAGATCTGCGAAGCGATATTCAAGAGCACCAGTTTGTCTTGTACCTAACACTTCTCCCGGGCCACGTAATTCGAGATCTTTTTCTGCGATGACAAAGCCATCATTCGAACTACGCATAACTTCCAACCGCTGCTGGGCGTTTTTGGAAAGCTGTCCGTGGTACATTAACAAACAGTGGCTTTCTTTATCACCACGGCCGACGCGTCCACGTAACTGATGAAGTTGGGACAGGCCAAGGCGCTCGGGGTTTTCTATAATCATCAGGCTGGCGTTAGGTACGTCGACACCAACCTCAATGACAGTGGTTGCAACCAGCAAGTCAATTTCCGCATCTTTGAAAGCCTGCATCACTCTTTGTTTTTCAGCAGGTTTCATACGACCATGAATTAATCCAACTCGTAGACTTGATAAGACCGTTTGCAGTTGCTCATAGGTTGCTTCTGCCGCCTGGCACTGAAGTTCTTCAGAATCTTCAATCAGAGTACAAACCCAGTAAACTTGTCGCTTGTCATTAAGACAGGCTTGTCGAACCCGCTCGATGACCGCATCCCTTTTGCTATCAGACATTACAACGGTCTGAATTGGTTTTCTCCCCGGTGGTAGTTCATCGATAACTGAAAGGTCCAGATCTGCATACGCTGTTTGGGCAAGAGTTCTGGGAATGGGGGTGGCGGTCATAACCAGTTGATGAGGATGTAACTGCTTCTGATTGTCGCCCCATCCTTTTTCTAACAGCGCTTTTCGCTGCTCGACACCAAATCGGTGCTGCTCATCAATGACGACCAGAGCTAAATCTTTAAAAATGACCTGATTTTGAAATAGCGCATGGGTACCAATGACTATTTCGGCCTGCCCGGATTCTATGGCAGCCAGCGCATCGCGCTTTTCTCCAGCTGACATTTTACTGATAAGTAGCACTGCCTTTATTCCCAGAGGCTTACACCAGTTCGCAAACGCCTTAAAATGTTGTTCCGCCAATATTTCTGTGGGGGCCATCAAAGCTGCCTGATGAGTGTTTGAAACTACATTGAGCATGACACAGGCCGCAACCAGCGTTTTTCCTGAGCCTACGTCCCCTTGTACCAGCCGCATCATAGGATATTTCCGGGCCATATCTTTCTCGATTTCACCAATGACTCTTTGTTGAGCTGTTGTCAGGGTGAAGGGAAGGTCGGAAATCAGCTTGGCGGCATAGTTTGATTTCTCGGGGATAGAAGCGGCTAATCGTTGCTGCCCCCGATGCTTTATCTTTAGCATTGCAATATGTTGAGCTACCAGTTCTTCAAATGCGAGCCGTTGAATCAGTGGGTGGTTACCACTTTGAAGTGCGCTTAAAGACAAATCTAGCGGTGGTTTATGTAATGTTGTTAGCGCATCAACAAGTGGTGGAAATTTCAAAGATGTCAGCCATTTCTCTGGTAGTAGCTCCCTCACCCTTGCTCGCTTAAGTTGAGTAAGCGCTTGCTCCATCAGAGAAGATATTATTCTTTGTTGCAGTCCGTCAGTACTTGGGTAAATTGCCTTTAATCCTTGTTCCAGTACGGGGGAGTCCTGCTCTCGAAGGTATGTTAGTTCTGGGTGGATCATGCTATAGCGTCTTCCGACTAGCGTCGCCTGACCATAGCATTGGATGTACTGTCCTCTTATAAACTGCTTTTTTTGCGCCATCGAGAAATAGAAAAGTCTGATATCCATCAAACCTGAGCCGTCAGATATTCGACAAACCAGAGAGCGCCTTTTACCAAATGTAATGTCTGCAGCTTCGATCTGACCAAAAACTAATGCACTTTCCCCCTGCCTCAACTCGCCTATCGGACAAACGCGACTTCTGTCCTGATATTTATAGGGTAAGTGGAACAGTAAATCTTCCAGATTTTTAATACCCAGCTGCTCGAGCTTTTGAGCTACTTTGGGACCAACTCCTTTCAGCGAATCGACACCAATTCCTGCCAATCTCGTTTGCAAGGTGATTCCTTATTCGATAGGTAAAAGATCAACCTGACCAGCCAGAGCCTGTTGCAAACTTCTGGCGACAACTTCTACCGCTTCTTTTCTGGGAAAACTGGAACGCCAGGCTAGAATAATTCTTCTTTTCGGAGCCGGTTCAGCAAAAGGACGTGAATCCAGGCCGGGATAATCGGTTTGTTTTGCTAACGCAGTTACCGGCATGACTGTGATTCCAAGTTTCATGGCCACCATGTGGCGAATGGTTTCCAATGAGCTGCCAACTACCCAGTTATCTTCACTACTACTAGGAGAATGGCAGTTTGGACAAGCGGCAATAACTTGATCGCGGAAACAGTTGCCCTTTCCCAGCATGAGCAAATCTTTATTGGGAATATCTTCTACCTTAACTTCAGACATTTCAGTAAACGGGTGTCCTTCGTAAAAAAGCGGCATAAAGTCTTCATCATAGATCTCTAGCGTGTCGATGGCCGGGTCAGAGAAAGGCAGGGCCAATACTGCGATATCAATTTCTGCCTTAAGCAGTTTTTTACGAAGATTTTCAGTGTAGTCCTCGTCGATATGCAAAGGCATTTCTGGATAATGTTCACGCATATAAGGTATTAGTGAGGGATACAGGTAGGGGCCGATGGTAAAAATAGCGCCTAACTTGAGGACACCCTGTAGAGGGTTTTTTTGCAGTGTTTTCAGGTAAGTGAGTTTTTCAGCTTCTTCGATAACTTTTTGTGCTTGCTGAACTACCGCCTCGCCTTCCGGGGTTATTTCAACTTGGCGTTTACCCCTTTGGAAGATGGTTATACCCAGTTCTTCTTCGAGTTTACGGATTGCAATGCTCAAGCTGGGTTGACTGACGTGACAGGCTTCTGCTGCTTTGCTGAAGTGCTGCGTTTGAGCCACGGCGACGACATATTTCAGTTCATTCAGGGTCATAGCTATTTTCTTGGAAATGAAGTTTTGAATATGATAAATCTATAAAAGAGAGAAGGCAATGGTGACGGGAGTGAAAAAAGCCCCACAGTATGTGGGGCTTTAATAGCAACTATTTAAAAGTTTACTGTGTAAGTAAGGGCATACTCTCTTCCAATCGGATTTGAATAGCCGCCGTTGTTGAAGAACCAAGGCCAGTTGTTGCTGGTTGGGTCTTCCGCTGGATCTGTGTTAAGCAAGTTATTGATCCCAAGGTTTACTCGACCGTACTGACCGAAATCATAACGGACACTCATGTTAACCAGGTCATAAGCTTCGATGAAGTCTTGCTTTTCACAATTTGCAGAGAAGACACCACACATTTCATCAATCCAGACGTAACGTAGAGTCGCTCCCCATTCATCCATAGCCCAATCAGTTGTCAGGTTGAATCGGTAATCCGGTTGTGTAGCGATACCGGTGTTTTCAACAACTGCTGAGTTAGCGTCAAATTGAGTTTTAAATGAGTCAACGTAAGCCAGGTCCGCTTTGAAGTTGAATTCACCAACACCATCAGTAATGAGCTTGTAGTTAGCCGCTAAATCTGCCCCTGTGATTTCTTGCATCGACAAGTTTTGTGCCGTAGCAGAAATTTGTGACAGCAAGCCTTGTGCATTTCGCTGAATGTTCTCACAATAGGTACCAAGCGTATCACAGCTATTGATCATAAATTGTGCGCCCGCAGTAGAAACGATATTCTCAAGTCGAATGCGGTACATGTCTAAGCTGAGATCAAGTCCATCTGTTGCTTGCCAAACGATTCCAAGGTTGAAGTTTTTACCTTCTTCTTCTTCCAACGCGATGTTTGCACCAGTTCTAATTGGCACTGATTGTTGTTGCCATACGCCAGCATTAGGGTTGGTGTAGTTCCCATTAGCATCTTGTGCACAGAAGGCATCGCTTGAGGAAACCGGTTGTGCTGGATTATTTGCGTCTTGACAGAAGTTTGGATCGTTAACCGTTTGGAAAGCTGAAGTAACTGCACCAAACAAACGCTGTAGATCGGGAGCTCGGAAACTCTCACCCGCGGTCATGCGCACCAAAAGTTCATCAGTTGGGCGGTATGTTAAAGCTATACGAGGACTAACTGCGCTACCTGTGTCTGAGTCATCATCATAGCTATCTCTTCTTACAGCAACATCAAGCTCTAATTCATCAGTAAATGGCATTGCAATTTCAAAACCGATACCGGAATGCTTACGCTCGCCTGCACCAGCAGAACTACCATCAAAAGCGTCACCAGCTAAACTAATTGGATCTGCCGTGTTATAGAATGACTGCTTTTCGTGATCTCCGAAAATTGCGAATTGTGCGTTTCCACCACCAAGTTCCCAATCTAGTTCACCAGAGATTTGGAAGTCCAGGTTAACATTTTCCGACTCACCTTCACGTAGTGAATCGAAACTTACACTGTTAACTACTGATTGAGGAATAATCTGGAATAAATCTAAACCATCTGATACCAAATTGTTGAATGCAGAGCTGATAATGTTTCGACGTTTGTTGGTAAATCGAGTTTGATTGTAACCAAGCGAAACTTCCCAATCATACATCGATTGACCAAATGTACCCTCAAGGCCAACTAAAACGTTGACTCCATCGTTTCTTAATTTACCGGTTCTATCACCAAACTCAAACAGTCGGCGTCTAAAGAAGCCATCTCGCTCATCAGCAGTGCCTGTTGTAGGGTTATTATCTGCTCCTACTGGAACATATCCCCATAGATAGTCAGGAGTTACACCATCAGCCAAGTACCAGTAAAATGGGGCGCTGGATGGAGCGACAGTCGTATTGTTGTCTGCTGGTTGTTGACCTCCGAACCAACCATTGTAGTAATTAGGTTCGAGATTGGTGTTGGTTTCGTACACAGAAAAGCCCGCGCGCGCATAACCACTAATATCAGGAGTAAACTCTTGATCGATTCTTACCGAAATTGCTTTGCGGTCGTTTTCTGGAAAAAGCTGTCTATGTGCAGTTCTGTTGTAGCGGCAGTAGTCTCCTTCAATGCCGGTGTCAATTAACTGACTACCTAAAGGATCATTTGGATCGCCACAATTTTCATATGGAATAACCGCAATAGTTCCATCGGCATTGAATGCTTCAAAGCTGGCGCCGCCTGAACTGTACACGCCTCTTGGGTTCGCGACATCTGAAGCTGCATAGTCTCTTTGGCTCGCCCACAAGGTGTCATTGTGTTGGTATTCTGCCATAACATTAATAGCTGTTTTACCGTTGACAACACCTGATACGAAAGATACTCGAGAGTTTTTGTAGCCGCCATCAGAAGTGTCACCCAATCTTACAGATAATTCGGTACCTTCAAAGTCTTTGCGGGTAATAATATTGATAACGCCTGATACAGCATCTGAACCATAGATAGCAGATGCGCCATCAGTCAATATTTCCACACGCTCGATCATGGTTGAAGGAACTGCCGACAAATCAACAAAGTTCGATGTACCCGAGTTAGCAACAGGGTAAATTGGCAGACGTTTACCATCAATTAAGGTTAATGAGCGACCATTACCAAAGCCTCTTAAATTTACGGATGATGCACCAGGTGTAAAGCCAAAGGTAAAGCTTTGATCAACTGAGCCTCCAGTGTTTTGAGTTAGTGAATCAAGCGCATCTTGCAAAGTCGCATAGCCCTGTTTATCCATCTCCTCTCGTGTAATGACTACCATTGGTGAAACACCTTGAGTGTCAATACGCTTAATACGGCTTCCGGTGACAACAATTCTATTGTCTTCGGCACTTTCTTCTTCCGCTGCTTGAATGGAAGCAGTATTAAATGCAACCAAACCAGCAGCTGCAAATAGCGCTGTTTTTAACGCCATCGAAACTGGTTTAATTTTAAATAACTCATTCTTCATAGGAAAACCCTGTAGTTGTTGACTTGTTTTGTTTAGAAATTTTTTTGCCACTTTTTTATGTGGTTTGAAATTTAGTATTAACAAAAAAATCTCATGGATTAATCAAACCAAAAAAGAAATTAAAGGACAATAAAACAAGCTTGAACTATTGTTGAATTAATGTTGAATTTTTGTTTGCTCGAAACTTTGTGATAGTTTTTTTGTAGTGCATTTTTCTTGTTTCAATTTTTCAATCTATTTTCAAGTATTATTCAATCACTTCGGGGTTGTTTAATTTTGTCAAAAATAAGATTATTTAATTGTAGCGATTAGCTACATCCCTGGTTGTAACCCTCATTGATCTGCCGATCGGAGGGTTTTTTTTTGTTCAAAATAAAAGTTACTTTAGATACTTGAACAGATTTTCTGATCTGGGTTTTGACAAAATGTTTGATCTGGATATAGACAAAATTTTTTGTGTAGATATGGATGAAAATTTGTGCAGATATAGATAAAAAATAGCCGACATATGGTGTCGGCTTACAAGGTGGGAGAGTTGCAGTTGGATACTATTTAAAAATATTATGATGCCCAAACTGGGTATTGATGTATCTAGATGCCGGAGGGTTGAATATGTCAACGCTTTGCGAAAAATCTATGTTTGACTCGAAAGATGAAGATGCTTGTTCTTCACGTTCCAAGATATAACCTTTCTTTGGCAATGTAATTATCTTCGCCGGAATATCATATCGCTTTAATACTCTACGCAAATGGCATATCGCATGAGTAAGACCCTGCTCTCCAGTATAACTATTGCCGTTCCAAATATGTTTCACTAAAAAATTTCTTGTTACAACTTTATTTGAATGATTCAGGAGAGTATGCATTAAAAGCCATAGCTTATTTCTTAGACGCACTTTACCTTTTTCTGTATGAAGAATCTGTGTCTCAGAGTCAAGGATGCAATCATTAAACCGAATTGTCTTATATGTCTCTTCTGTATCTTGCTTTGGTAAAATCATTGTAGTCAATACCTCCATTTTAGCATCTCCACCTGAAATCGTACGAAGATAGTCGTATTTAACACCGCATATGGATAAATAGCAAGAGTTATATTTGTAAAATAGTGTGAAATTTGCACATCCCAAATCTCATTAAGGAGATTGTTTGCTAATTAATAAAGACAAATTATTGAATATTAATTCAAGTTTTTTTCAATCTTTAACTGCTTGTTTAGTAGCCAAGTATCTTGTTCTATTGGTAGTTGCAAAAAGGAATAAGGACCTATCCAAATAAAAACTTTTTGCAATGGAAGTCATGCAGTAGTTTTCAAAATTAATAATTAGAAATGCATGTTTTTAGGAAACTCAATAAAACAACGACTAATATCGGGAGTTAGACTATGTTACTGAACAACAAACATAGCAAGCTATCTAAAGCAATTAAGATGGCCCTTATTTGTGGAACTATCTCCACGCTACCAATGGCTCAATACAGCTTTTCGGCAGAAGAAGATGAAGCAGAAGTAGAAGAAGAGCGAATAGTTATTACTGGTTCAAGAATTAAGCGAACTAACTTGATGACGGCTTCTCCAGTTACAACAGTAGGTGCAGAAGATTTTCAAATCAGAGGTATAACAAAAGTTGAAGACTTGCTTAACGAGTTACCCCAGGTCTTTCCTGGACAAGTATCTGGTACGGCAAATGGAGCGGTTGGGACCGCAACCATAGATTTGCGATTTTTGGGACCTCAAAGAACTCTAACTTTGATTGACGGGCGTCGCCTTCCTGTCGGTTCTCCAAAGGCTGGTGGTGCAGGGGCTGATATCAATCAAATCCCTGCGGGACTAATTGAAAGGGTTGAATTACTCACTGGCGGTTCATCTGCGACTTACGGCTCTGATGCTATTTCAGGGGTCGTTAATTTTATCATGAAAAAAGATTTTGAAGGTGTGGAACTTGATTACCAGCACAGCTTCTATAATCATGATAATGACAACTCTGACATTCAAAATATTGTAACTTCGTCAGGATTTGAAACCGCGAGTGGAAGTATTACTGATGGTCATACTAACGATTTCTCTATTCTGCTTGGAGCGAATAGTGCGAATGGTAAAGGAAATGTCACCGCATATGCGACCATAAGGGATATTGATTCGATTACCCAGGATTCACGAGACTATAGTAGTTGCGCTCTTGATTTAGACGGTACTGATTTGGTTTGCGCGGGTTCAAGCACAATTCCAAATACGCGAGTTACGGATTTTGCCGGAGGGTTTGATTTTCAAGTAGATGGTACCGATTTTGTACCTTTTAATTCTCTCTATAACTATGGTCCTCTAAATCACTTCCAACGACCCGATCAAAGAAGAACTGCCGGCGCATTTGCCCATTATGAAATGACTAACGATATGGAAATCTATGGAGAATTTAATTTCATGGATGACCGAAGTAACGCACAAATCGCTCCGTCGGGCGCTTTCTTTGTAACCAACTCTATTCCGTGTAGTAATCCCTTTTTATCTACTCAACAATTTGACCAGCTTTGTGGCCAATTTGGTTTGACTGCGGATGATATTCAAACCGCCTATATCGGTCGACGTAATGTAGAAGGCGGACCTCGAAATAATGATCTGCGCCATACCTCTTATCGTGGTGTCATAGGTCTTCGAGGCGACTTCAATGAAAACTGGAGTTATGACCTATTCGCTAACTACTCTACGGTTATCATGAGCGAAGTATACAACAATGACTTGTCAACAACTAAAATTCAGCGTGCACTGAATGCAACAAGAGATGGTGAAGGCAACATTGTATGTCAGTCGGTGATTGATGGCAGCGATCCTAACTGTGTCCCGTGGAATGTTTTCGAGACCGGGGCGGTAACACAAGACATGGTTAACTACCTGGTTCTACCGCTCTTTGCCGATGGTGAAACTGAATCAACTCAGATCGTTGGTTTTGTTTCTGGTGATATGACGGATGCAGGTTGGGTAATGCCTGGCGCTGAAAACGGCCTGAGCATGGTTTTGGGTTATGAGTTCAGAGAAGATAATCTTGTATATAATCCGGACAATGGATTCCGCTCCGGCGATGGTGCGGGCCAAGGCGGACCAACGTCATCAGTTTCTGGCTCACTTGATGTTTCCGAGTTTTTTGGCGAATTCAGTATTCCGCTTATCGAAGATGGTTCTATTGCTGATTCTCTGACGTTGGATCTGGGATATCGCTATTCTGATTATTCTACAGATAAAACAACGGATACCTACAAAGTCGCTTTGGATTGGCAAGTAAATGATGACCTGAAATTTAGAGCCAGCCTGCAAAGTGCGACTCGTCACGCTAATATTCGCGAACTTTTTGTTCCACAGGTTATAGGACTATTTAATATGGATGAAGATCCATGCGCCGGCTCCGATCCAACCTATACGCTTGAGCAGTGTCAGCGTACGGGTGTATCTGCAGGACGTTATGGCACTATCGCAGATAGTCCTGCTGGTCAATATAATGGCTTGTTGGGAGGTAATCCAGATCTTGATCCGGAAGAGTCCGACACTACATCCTTCGGTGTTGTGTTCTCTCCAATGGAAGATTTTGATATCGCATTGGACTACTTCAATATTGATGTGAAAAAAGCGATCAGTACGATTCCGGCGGACTTTATTCTGGAAAAGTGCGCTATAGACAATGTGCAATCTTTTTGTGACATGATTAGTCGCGGCCCTACAGAGACTTTGTGGATTGGTCAGGATAATATCCTGCAAACCAATTTGAATATTGGATTCCTGGAGACCGAAGGTGTGGACTTTGACGTGTCCTATCAATTTGAAATGGCCGAACAGGGCAAATTAACGTTCAAGCTGCTTGGAACCTATTTGATGAAATTTGATAACCAGCCTACGCCGGTATCTGAAGTCATTGAATGTGTCGGCTATTGGGACCGAACGTCCTGTCTGAATCCTCGTCCAGAATGGAGATGGAATCTGGCTACTACCTGGAATACTCCATGGGATATGACGATAACCGGAACCGTTCGATACTTTGGTGATGTTGATGAGTTGAACAATGGTCCAACTGATCTGGATGCGCAAACTTATTTTGATATTGGAGCTACCTGGGATGTTGCAAGCAATACCCAACTTCGCTTTGGTATCAAAAACTTGCTAGACGATGAGCCACCAATTGTTCCCAATGCCCCTTCTGGAGTGGGTAATGGTAATACATTCCCTGGTTCATATGATACCTTGGGACGTTACGTCTTTGCGGGTATTAAGTACAGCTTATAGTTAGTACATTTATGAGAAGGTTGGCGTGTGCCAACCTTCATTCTATAAAACGTTCATTTCTTGCTGTATCTATTATGCATTATTTAACCCGAGCAAAGAGACTTCTGTCTTTGGGCTTCGTTCAAAGTGTTGAAAAGCTTGTCAGGGATATTGGGCTAGATGAATGTTCCAAAGAGGAGTTACTTCTTCTCGATCTCGAATTGGCGCAATTTTCTAAAAACGCCAAAGAAATAGAGCTCTCTTTAATTCGATTGATAGATAATTCTTCTGACAATTCCGACTACGTAGTTCGGTTAGCGGAACTGTATGTTTCACAAAATAAGTTTGAAGATGCTATCTGCTGTTATAGGAAGTATTTAGATAGCAAAAGCGAAGATGCAGATGTCCGTTTTAATCTCGGTTTAGTTTTAAAAAAAAGTGGAAAGCTAGAAGATGCAATTAATGCTTTTGAGTCAGCGCTTGAATCCAGCGTTAACTCACAGGCTGAAGTTTTGAATAGCATGGCTATCGCCTACGTAGAGCTAGGCAAAATTGAGCAAGCAGAAAATTGCTATCTAAAAGCGCTTGAGTTCAATCCAAACTCGAATATGGTCAGGCTTAATTATGCTAGTTTACTGGAGCAACAGGGAAGAAAGGAGCTGGCTCTAGCTAACTACAATAAAATACTTGGACAAACCCCTACCTATTATGATGCGCTAATCAGAATTGCCTATCTTGAAAAGCATAACCAAGAAAATGATACAACTTTAAGAAAGTTAAATCGGGCATTGAGAAAAAGTTCCTTAACAGATGCAGAAAGAGAAGGTCTTTATTATGCTCTCGGCAAAGTATACGATGACATGAGAAAATATCATTTGTCTTTCGAGTGCTATCTAAAAGCGAATAGTTTTAGTAAAGTTCGTGTCGGAACATACTCTAGCGAGTTGACAGAAAATATTTCAACATCTATTCGACGAGCATACTCTACAAGTATAATCCGAGATACAAGTGACCGAACAGAGTCTCCGACCTTTATTTGTGGCATGTTTCGATCTGGCTCTACCTTACTGGAAAGCATTTTAGGCCGTACCGGAGCAATTATGCCTGGTGGAGAATTAAGCTATTTTCCATCTTTACTGGTAAAATCTAATGGTCAGTTAGCGAACAAACTATTCTGTAAAACAGGCAAAAATTTGTTAGAGAATTATGCCGAAGAATACTTGTCTTTTTGTCAGAAGCGTTTTCCGGACGTCAAACATTTAACGGACAAAAGACCAGACAATTTTTTATTTATCGGGTTTATTAAAAGGGTATTTCCCGAAGCAAAGATTATTGTAACTAGAAGGAACCGGTATGATAATGCTCTTTCGATTTACTTTCAGCAGTTGTCGGCACTATTTCCTTACGCTAACGATTTGAGGGATTGTCTGCACTACTACTCTGTTTTTGAAGAGCTCCTGACATTTTGGCTAGAATTATTCCCCAAAGATATAATGGTCGTAGACTACGAAACGCTGATTCTTCAAACATCATCGACAATTGAGAACTGTCTGGAATTTCTGGGGAAAAACAAGAATACCAACTACTCGCCACATACACCGGATAGAGAGCCCGATAAAGCAAGGATTAATACCGCAAGCCTATGGCAGGTGCGAGAGCCAATCTATACTAGTTCAATTAATCGATGGCAACACTATTCTCAGTTTGCGATGTCATCTTTAACGCATAAAAAGTGACAATCTACAGGGATAGGTAAGATGACCATTTGAACCGTAATCGGCATCTCAAAAACCCATCAATATTACCATTGTGTGAAGTTTCACTGCATTCCTTGACAAAATTTGATATCGTTAGCGCAAAGTCTTAATAGATGTATTAGACTATCTCAATATAAGAATTCTAAATGGCCATCACGGTTATTCGGCGAACAACAGGTATGACAAAAAAGGCATTTTTACTAGGGGTAGCTTCGGTAATCACTATTTCTTCATCTCCTTCGTGGGCTCTGCAGAGTGACACGCAGGCTGATAAAGATGAAGAAAAAATGGTTGTTACCGGTACTCGTATCAAGAAAGTTGATATCAACAATCTTTCTCCAATTCTATCTATCAGTCGCGAAGACATGGATAAACAGGGCTTTGCAACAGTAAAAGATCTGGTAGATAGCCTGACTCAAAACACCGGTGGTACCCTCGATAATTCGGCGACATTCGGTTTTACACCAGGAGCATCTTCGGTAAATCTCAGAGGAATAGGGTTTGGACATACTCTGATATTAATCGATGGCCGTCGCTTGCCAATTTATCCAGTGGGAATTGGCGGCACCAGTAACTTTGTCGATCTGTCATCAATCCCGATGGCCTTTGTTGAAAGAATCGATGTACTTACCGATGGGGCATCTGCTGTTTATGGCTCTGATGCCGTGTCCGGAGTGATTAACGTAATCACTCGTAAAGATATAGAAGGTATTTCATTAAATTATCGTATGGGTGATTCCTCTGATGGAGGTTATTCCAATAAAAGGCTAAATCTTTTTACCGGAGCTCGAAGCGGAGACACTCAGGTAGATTTAATTATTGATCTTTGGGATCAAAATCCGGTGTGGGCCTCACAGAGAGATTATGCGGCGAGTGACCTGGCTAATCCTAATGCAACATACAGTGGCGGAGGGGCAAGCTTTTACGGCCTGGATTCGGGCAACGTATATCAGCACCCTGATTGCGGAACGCCGAATGACCCCCTTGGTGGGCTTGGTATTCCAGATGTTGAGGTGACTTTCTTCAACCCCGGAGAGATCTGGTGTGGATTTGATCGATCAGCTTATCGTCAGTTAATTGCGCCGCAAAGTCGAGCGTCGGTAATGAGTCGACTTTCCTACGAAGTGAGCCCCGATCTTACTGTTTTTGGACGAGTCGGTTTTTCTACTTCTCAGACCAAACCTGAAATGGAGCCTAATTTTTATGGTGGGGCTTTATTTAATGGGTATGGTTTTTCTGTACCTAACTGGGGAGCAATGCTACCTGCCGGTGCCGCAAATAATCCAACAACCGGAACGGCATATGAGGAAAGCGGGGTTTTTGTTCGGAGACTGGTTGAGTTCGGACCAAGAAAGAGTGATATAGACAGTAATGCTTACAATCTATTACTCGGATTGGAAGGAACCATGTTTAATGGCCAATATGATTGGGAGCTAGGCGTTTCCTACAATCGTACTAATTTAGATATTACGGCAAATAACATTTTACTTAGCGCGTTAAATCAATCGGTAGATCTAGGGCTAGACCTTTTCCAACCTATTCCCGACTATATGGTGGACGCGCTTTCCTTCACTGCAATTAAGGAAGCACAATCGATTAATCGCGTTATTGATTTTTCCATAACTGGAGATACCGGTTTTAACCTGAATGCTGGCCCGATTAAGTTCGCATTGGCTTTAGAACATGTTAGCGAAGAGTACGAAGATAGGCCTGATAAACGGGTTCTACTGGAAGATGCTTTTGATGGCAGCAGTTCTGGTGCTGGAAAAAGAGAACATACTGGAATTGGCGGAGAGCTAAGCTTTCCATTTTCAGACAATTTTGAACTGGATTTGGCCTTGCGCTGGGACGATTATGATGATGAATCTTCTACTGACAGTGCTTTCAGCCCACGCCTGGCAATGGCTTATCGTCCGACAGAATCCATTCTTACCCGCTTTTCATGGGGACAAAGCTTCCGAGCGCCTGATATGCAAAGGCTCTTCGGTGGGCCAACCAAAGGCTTTTCCGATATTCTTGACCCCGAGTTTTTGATCGATAGTGACGGTAATTTATGTCCTGGCTCAAGCACTGACCCTGACTGTCAGCCCCTGCTAGTCCAGTCTGTAAATACCTATACCTTGTCCAATATTGATTTAGCTGAGGAGGAGGGTGACAACTTCAATCTGGGAGTGGTATGGGAGCCTTCACATGATTTTTCTGTCAGCGTCGACTATTTCAGAATTGAACTGGAAGAGGTTGTAGCGGCACCTTCAGTTCAATGGGTAATTAATGTATGTACTTACTATGGTTATCTCTGCGATTTTGTCAGCCGTGATGAGCTAGGTTCGCTTAGTGGCGGGGATGCGTTTGTTGCCACCTATGCGGTTAATTTCGCAGAGCAGGACACGGACGGGTATGATTTTACAATGAACTACGACTGGCAGAATAGTTGGGGATCATGGTCGAGTCAGGCCAATATTACCTGGGTCAAAACATTTGAAACCCGATTTACTCAAGATTCTGAAAAAGTTGAAGAAATTGGTCTTGGTGCGCTACCTGAGTTTCGAACCAACCTAACCCTGGATTGGGCTCAAGGTAGTTGGGGAGCAACACTAAGAATGAATTTTGTGGATGAGATGGCTGGTGCCTATTGTTTCGAATGTGGCAAAGATGAGTATATCGATTCTTGGACGATTTTCAGTTTAAGTGGACGTTATAATTATTCTGATTTCACCAGAATACGATTTGGAATCAATAACTTAACTAATGAAGAGCCGCCGACAGATCCAACACTAACCAATTGGCCGTGGTTTAATAATGCCGGAGGCTATTACAGTGCTGTTGGCCGAGAATATTATTTACAGCTGGAAACTCGCTTCTAGGGACGAAATTTATTCTGCAAAACTTGCCTGTATCCCACGGCTTGTGTACAATTCGCCCGTCCTGACATGGCTGAATTAGTGATCGGCTATGTTGTTGTATCAACACTGGTATTAATCGTTGGATATATCAGTTACTTTATTGGAGTAAGAAATGTCACTAACTGCTGAAGCAAAAGCTAAGATTATTGCAGAATATGCACGTGGAGAAGGCGATACAGGGTCTCCTGAAGTTCAGGTTGCTTTATTGAGCCACCAAATTAACCACTTGCAAAGCCATTTTAAAGAGCATATTCACGACCATCACTCTCGTCGTGGTCTGCTAAGAATGGTAAGCCAACGTCGTAAGCTTCTCGACTATTTGAAAGGTAAGGATGCAGATCGTTACACTTCTCTCATCGGTCGATTAGGATTACGTCGATAAGCGATGAATCTTTAAAAAGGGGCCTAGCGCCCCTTTTTGTCTTTCTGGGTTCGCTTGTAGAGATAAAACTTAGATTGTTACTCGCAAGCTTTTCCCTGCAAAATAAAGACCTTTTGCTATAAAATATTAATGCATTCTTTGGCGGACAAACTAGTATTGTGTTTGCGCTGTCGAAGACTATAAAGAGCCTAGGTTATTCAATTGAGCTTTTAAGCATTGTACTTGAATAGGAAGAGAGTTAGACGAGTATCTTGATTTAGATTAGAAACTTAATTTGGGAAACTATAGATAAATGTTTCAAAATCAGGTTTTGTTTAAGTTTTACTCGACCTGTCATTCTCAATTCTTTAAAGAACTCAGTTGAATAGTCTAGGCAAACACTAACGCCAGACTACCCATGCATTTATGCAGGTGTCTGAAAATTTAATAAGGAAAACTTTGTGAATCCGATTAAAAAATCATTCCAATTTGGTGGCCGTACGGTCACTCTAGAAAATGGTGAAGTAGCTCGCCAAGCTTCAGGTTCTGTCATTATTGATGTCGAAGGAACAACTATACTAACAACTGTAGTTGGTAAAAAAGAAGTTAAAGAAGGTCAGGACTTCTTTCCGCTAACTGTTAACTATATGGAAAAGCGTTATGCTGCTGGTAAGATCCCTAGTGGATTTATTAAGCGTGAAAATCGTCCATCTGACGCTGAAACTTTAACGGCACGATTGATTGATCGTCCGCTTCGCCCGTTGTTCCCAAAAGGTTTTAAAAATGAAGTGCAGGTGATCTGTACTGTAATCTCGGTCAATCCAGAAGTTGATCCGCAGTTAGTTGCTTTACTCGGCGCATCGGCAGCAATTTCTGTATCAGGTATTCCATTTAACGGACCAGTCGGTGCAGCTCGTGTTGGTTATAAAAATGGTGAGTACATCTTAAATGGTTCGATTTCTGAAATGGAATCTTCTGAGCTGGATCTAACTGTTGCTGGTACTGAAAATGCGGTATTGATGGTTGAGTCGGAAGCCAAAGAATTATCCGAGTCAATCATGCTGGGAGCAGTCATGTTTGGTCACGCTGAAATGCAGGTTGCGATTAAAGCTATCAGTGAATTTGCTGAAACTGTTGGAGTAGAAGCATGGGACTGGACTGCACCTGAAGAAAATACTGCAGTGATTGAACTGGTAGAGTCAAAAGCAAAAGATTCGATCACTCAAGCTTACACCATTGCCGATAAAATTGAACGTCAGAATAAATTAGGTGAAATCCGAGAAGCATTGGTAGCTGAGTTAGCGACTGATGAAGAAAATGCTCCTGCTGAAGCCGATATCCGAGCAGCATTTTCTAAAACTGAGAAGTCTGTTGTTCGTAGTCGCGTTATTGCCGGAGAGCCACGTATTGATGGTCGTGAGCATGATATGGTTCGTGCACTATATGTTCGTACGGGTGTTCTACCAAGAACTCATGGTTCTGCTCTTTTCACTCGTGGTGAAACTCAGGCATTGGTTGTTGCGACTTTGGGTACTGAAAAAGACGCTCAGATTCAAGACGGTATTCTTGGCGAAAGCAAAGAAACATTCATGTTGCACTATAACTTCCCTCCATATAGTGTGGGCGAAGCTGGTTTCATGGGGGCGCCAAAGCGTCGTGAAATTGGTCATGGAAAGTTGGCAAAGCGTGGTGTTCAGGCCATGATTCCAAGTCAGGCTGATTTCCCGTACACAATCCGTGTTGTTTCTGAAATTACGGAGTCAAACGGATCGAGCTCTATGGCTTCTGTTTGTGGTACCAGCTTAGCATTGATGGATGCAGGTGTTCCGGTAAAAGCTCCGGTTGCTGGCATTGCAATGGGACTTGTTAAGGAAGGTGAGAGCTACGTTGTTCTTTCCGATATTCTGGGTGATGAAGATCATCTTGGTGATATGGACTTTAAAGTTGCAGGTAGTGAAAACGGTATCACTGCGTTGCAAATGGATATCAAAATTGAAGGTATCAATCAGGAGATTATGGAAAAAGCGCTTCACCAGGCAAAAGGTGGTCGTTTACATATTCTTAAAGTAATGAATGAAGCGATTGGTACTGCACGTGAAGATATTTCTCAGTATGCTCCAAGAATTTCAACTATCAAAATTGACCCTCAGAAAATAGGTGACGTTATCGGTAAAGGTGGTGCGACTATTCGCGGTCTTACTGAAGAAACGGGCGCGACCATTGAAATTGAAGAAGATGGCACAGTTAAAATTGCTGCGGTTGAAAAGACTGCGTCAGATCTTGCTATACAGCGAATTAAAGAGCTGACTGAAGAGGTTGAAGAAGGCAAAGTATATAAAGGTACTGTAGCTAAAATAGCCGACTTTGGTGCTTTTGTTGATTTCATGGGTAACAAAACCGGTCTGGTTCATATCTCGCAAATTGCTCATGAAAGAGTCAACAAAGTTTCAGATTATCTTGAAGTTGGTCAAGAAATCGAAGTGAAGGTTCTCGAGGTTGACCGTCAGGGACGTATTCGTCTGAGTCGTAAAGTATTGCTTGATCCTCCGGCGCCAAAAGAGGAAGAAGTACAAGAAGAAAGTGCTCCAGAGCAACCAGCTGAAGAGTAATCTTACAGTTAAGAGCAAAGGTAAAAAAACGCGGCAACTGCCGCGTTTTTTTTAATTATTTTTCAGCTCATAGCAGGGGATGTAAGTTTCGCCAGGCAATTTCATACGTTGCTGGTCGACGAAAGCATTTAGTAAGTTATCAAGAGGTTGCATTATTTCTTTTTCTCCATCTATTTTGTAGACGCCGAACTTCTCAATAGCTCTTATCCCACTATCTTTCACATTGCCAGCGACAATTCCTGAAAAAATTCTTCTCAAATTAGCCGCCAGTTTATGTGTAGGAAGACTTCTACTGAGCTCCAGGCTCGCCATATTTTTATGGGTCGGCTCGAAGGGCCTCTGAAAGTCCTCCTGTATCTTTAGGCTCCAGTTAAAATAAAAGGCATCATTTGCTTTCTGTCTAAAGTTGAGAATATCCTTTGTGCCTTGAATCATTGTTCTTGCTACTTCCTCTGGGTCGTCAATTATTATTTTATATTTTTGCTGTGCCTCGAACCCTAAAGTTTTATTGATAAAATTATGTAGCTGTTGAAAGTAAGCTTCGCTCGACTTGGGACCAGTTAATACTAATGGAAAAGGGATTTCTCTATTCTCTGGGTCCAGCAAAATACCCAGTAGATAAAGTAACTCTTCTGCTGTTCCTGCACCGCCCGGAAAAATGACAATACCATGTGCGACGCGCACAAAAGATTCGAGTCGTTTTTCAATATCAGGCATGATAACAAGTTCATTGACGATCGGATTTGGAGCTTCCGCTGCAATGATGCCAGGTTCAGTTAAACCGAGAAACCTTGATTCAGATATTTTTTGTTTAGCATGGGCAATGGTTGCTCCTTTCATTGGGCCCTTCATTGCTCCTGGTCCGCAGCCAGTGCAGATATCGAGTCCTCTCAATCCGAGAGAGTGGCCAACATCTTTAGTGTACTTATATTCGATATCAGAAATTGAGTGACCTCCCCAGCAAACTACCATATTTGGATGTTCACCACTGCGAAATATATTGGCATTCCTCAGTAAATGAAAAACATAATCTGTTATGCCGACGCCAACTGATAGGTCGCTCTGTTTTCTGAGTCTTTCCGCTTCCGAATAAACGATGTCTCGCATCGCACTGAAAAGCATCTCTCGACTTGAAGCAATCATTTCTCCATCGACGAAAGCATTCGCTGGCGCATTAAACAGGTTAAGCCGAATTCCGCGTTCCTGTTGTACAATTTCAATATGAAAGTCCGGGTAAGCTTCCATAATTGTTTTTGCGTTATCACTATCAGAACCGGT
The DNA here is from genome assembly GCF_015687155.1 of Aliikangiella sp. G2MR2-5. Classification (GTDB taxonomy): domain Bacteria; phylum Pseudomonadota; class Gammaproteobacteria; order Enterobacterales; family Kangiellaceae; genus Aliikangiella. Next base: position 190,601 of record NZ_JADPQF010000003.1, read on the forward strand.
ATTCAGTATTGCCAGTGCACACTGTCTGAACAGGGCGTATAGGCCATTTTCGCCAACTTCCTTGAGCATCTCAACTTCAAGTTGAGAGAGTATTTCCAGACTACCTTTTGGGGTGACCGAGGCATTAATTGTGGATCGTGATGAAATATTTTGAGCTTGTTGTTTATCTAACATTTTCTACCTTCTACTACTGCTCCTTTAATTATAGACATTATTGTGACAACAGAGTTTCAAACAATTACCTTATACGAATTTGCTACTTAAAGTTGCAATATATAAGCTTTCTTACATTTTAATTCTTTAAATCAGTGGCTTTGGTTAATATCGTGACACCAAAAGAATGCAAAATCTTGATTAAAGAGTAGAAAAATTACATGAAGGTGATCAATCGACTAAAAGATAAAGTGAAACGACACAAGGAAAGAAATACGCCGCTTGGATTTAAACTGGTTCTTTCTGACAGTATTAATTTTGTGAATGAAGGTGACTGGGAAAAGGTCGCTGAACAGGGAAGCGTGTTTCTAAGTAAGGCCTATCTATCGACAATCGAAAGGTTCTCTCCTGCTAATACTGAACAACGCTACGCCATTGCCTATAGAGAAAATCAACCACAGGTTATAGTGGCATGTCAGATAGCCGAAATCAGTGGACTAAATTTTATTCATCCATGTAATGACTTAAAAGAAAAAGTAGCGGCAAACGTCAAGGAAAGGCTAATTGTTTGCGGCAATCTGGTTTCCAGTGGCTTACATGGCGTTGCTTTCGATGAGTCGATTGACATGGAAACCGCATGGCGGTTGGTTGCTGAGATTACTTATCGTATTCGTAAAGCAGAGCATTTAAATGGTGCTGTTGATTTTGCCATGATAAAGGATATCAAGGGAGAACAGCTGAGCTCTTCAAGCGTTGTTGAAAGGTATAGCTATCGAAAAATCAAAACCGATCCTGATATGGTTTTGAATCTGGATGAGTCGGTTCAGTCATTTGAAGACTACCTGGGTATATTAACTTCCAAATATCGTAGCAAGGTTAAAAAAATTGCAAATACTGTGGAGAAAGCTGGATACAAATGCGAGCAGGTTGAAGTCGGTTACGCTCTGGATAAGCTGCTACACCCTTTGTATCTTAATGTTGAAAACAAATCATCAACTCGACTCGCTACTTTGCCGGAGGGGTATTTTGCAGGATTAGCCAGTGCGTTAGGCGATAAATTTGTTTGCTATGTTATCCACAATGAGGAAAAAATCGCTGGGTTTATTTCTATTATTATCGATGGGCAAAAAGCACTGGCTTATTATGTTGGTGTTGATTACGAAGTCAATAAAGAAATCCCGATTTATTTTCGCCTGCTTCAGCTGGTTATCGAGTGCGCCGTCGAACGAGGTATTAAAACGATTTCTTTTGGTAGGACCGCGCTTGAACCAAAGGCTAGCCTGGGAGCAAAACCAGTCGAAGCCTATGTGTGGGCAAGACATCGAGTTCCGGTTGTTAACTTTATGCTGCGACAGCTTTTTGGACACATTCCATATGAAGAAGCACCAGAAAGAAATGTGGTCAAGACTTAACGTTTTGACCATAAATTACTGAAAATTTTTGCGTCTGCTTTTTGAATCGGGTCAAGCTTATTGCTCCGGACTTTGTGAGTTCTAATTAAAAGTAGCACTGTTTTGGTATTACTCGAGTGACTGAAACTGCTATTACCATTACGTAAACGTAAGACTTGAAAGCCTTTATTTCCGTAGCGTAAAACTGGGTTTTCTGCTATATAACTAAAAGTTAGTATGGGGGCAGTTTGGCTCGGTTTTTTACTCGTACCTTTACTTGCAGATATTCACTATCTCTTTGTTTTGTATTCGTTTTATGAAAATTTTGAGTGTATAGTTTTAGAGAACTGGTGCGTGTCAGTTTTAGTATTAAACCGGCTATTTGGGAGTAGCTCTCAAAAAGTTATTTGTATTAATTTCAAACTCTATGATACTTATATGCACATCAGTTGATTGTACTGGGAAAATTCCTGTGCAATTGAAAAACGAATTAAATAGACCAATAGCTAAATAGAAATCCGTTTTTATGAACAAACTTATTTCAAAATTTCATAACATTATTGTCCTCGTCGTGGTGATTATTATTTCTCCGCGGGGGACGGCTATTGTTTAAATAAAACAAACGCTGGAAAAACCCCCGCTTCGAAAGAACCGGGGGTTTTTTACTAATCAGGGTTTAAGAAAGTTAATCGGGACAAGAAATTGAAAAATCAAATTAAAAATAGTAGGGCTGCTACCAGATGAATGGCGCAAAATTAACTCTGGAAGTATTAAGGCGTTATGGTGTCAACACAGTGTTTGGATATCCTGGTGGTGCAATTATGCCGCTTTATGATGCTCTCTATGACAGTGAAGTTGAACACTATCTTTGTCGCCATGAACAAGGCGCTGCATTTTCTGCATTGGGCTATGCCAAAGCGAGTGGAAAAGTCGGAGTTTGTTTTGCAACCTCTGGACCAGGAGTAACTAATTTAATCACTGGACTTGCTGATGCAACGGCTGACTCAGTCCCTGTTGTAGCGATTACTGGGCAGGTTGCTTCTCCCTTAATGGGAACTGACGCTTTTCAGGAAATTGATGTAATTGGTCTTTCTTTGGCAGTGACCAAGCACTCATTTCAGGTAACTGATATTAATGAGCTGGAAGCAACTTTACATAAAGCTTTTGAAATCGCGACGGCGGGTCGTCCCGGTGCAGTCATCGTGGATATTCCAAAAGATCTTCAACTTTCGGAGATTTACTCAAAGCCTGTTCTGTTGAATACACAAAGCCTTCCTGTAGCCGATGAAGATTCGTTAGCGCAAGCAAGAGCCTTGATGCATCAGTCCAGAAAGCCGATGCTTTATGTCGGTGGAGGGGTCAGTCTGGGGAACGCGGTTGAAGAGTTACGTTACTTTGCTCAACAAACAGGAATGCCTAGTGTTTCAACGCTAAAAGGCCTTGGCTCGATCGATCCTGAAGATGCTGCCTATCTGGGAATGATCGGAATGCATGGTACCAAGGCGGCGAATCTGGCGGTGCAGGATTGTGATTTATTAATTGCTGTTGGTGCGCGCTTTGATGACCGGGTGACCGGCAAACTGAATGAATTTGCTCCGGAAGCTAAAGTAATTCACCTGGATATTGATCAGGCCGAAGTAAGCAAGCTACGCCCCGCAGATGTTACTGTTTTGGGAGATTTTAAGCAAAGCCTACCGAAGCTTGCAGTCGAGTTATCAATTGAAAACTGGAGAGAAAAATGTATTCAGCTTTCAATACAAACTCAGTTTCGTTATTTGCCAAACAACGAGAACGCAACCGGATTTATCGATCCAACTTCAATGCTTAATGAGTTAAGTCGTCAGATGAATAACTCAACCGTTATAACTACAGATGTTGGCCAGCACCAAATGTGGGTTGCTCAGCATATGCGATTTGCTGAACCGAGGAATCTGCTTACCAGTGGAGCTTTAGGCACAATGGGATTCGGTTTACCTGCTGCTATTGGCGCACAAATGTCGAGACCTGAAGATGTAGTCATTGCCATCAGCGGTGATGGTTCTTTTATGATGAATGTGCAGGAGCTGGGTACAATAAAACGTTTTAAATTACCGGTAAAAATTTTGCTAATAGACAATACCAAGTTGGGCATGGTTCGCCAATGGCAGCGGCTGTTTTTTGATGAGAGGTTTAGTGAAACTGATCTATCAGATAACCCAGACTTTATTCAATTGGCCCAAGCTTTTGAGATCGAAGCAGAATCCATAAATCAGCCGGCGGAAGTTTCGGGGGCGCTTGAGAGAATGCTGAATTCGACAAACGCCTATTTACTTCATGTAAGAATAAATCAAGACCATAGCGTGTGGCCTTTAGTGCCACCTAATACAGCCAATCAAGCGATGCTGGAGGGATAGAAAATGAAATGTCATTTACTCAAAATCAGAGCAAATAATGAACCTGCGACCATGGAGCAATTACTCCGCGTAGTTCGTTTTAGAGGATTTAAAGTGGATAAAATTTCTATGAGTATTCTACCGCAAGAGCATGTGATGGATGTACAGGTAAGTGTAAAGAGTTTACGTCCAATACATTTATTGGAAAATCAATTAAAGAAACTGGTTGATGTTAATCAGGTATTTGTAGAACAAGCGACAGCTGCACAAGCCAGCGTACAGTAACAAAATAAAATTTTTAGTTTTTAAGTTTATCATTTGAGGATGAAGTAATGGCGACAAACACCCCTGAAAAAATTTGGTTTAACGGAAACATGATCCCCTGGCAAGATGCACAGGTGCATGTTCTGACTCATGCAATTCATTATGGTTCATCAGTATTTGAAGGGGTACGAGTTTATGATACGCCTGACGGACCGCAGGTTTTTCGATTGAAAGATCACACTCAGCGGTTATTCGACTCGGCTAAAATCTATCGCATGGATATTCCTTTTTCTCAAGATGATATTAATAGCGCCTGTAAATCAGCTGTAGCCGACAATAATCTGAAAAGTGCTTATCTTCGTCCAATTGCTTTTTATGGCAACGTAGGTCTGGGATTAACCCCGCCGCGTGTTCCGGTTGAAGTTGCCGTTGCTGCTTTTGAATGGGGAGCTTATTTAGGAGAAGACGGATTAGCTAATGGTGTTGATGTGTGTGTTACGTCGTGGAACCGGCTAGCGCCTAATACAATGCCAACCGGCGCAAAAGCCGGTGGAAATTACTTGTGCTCACAGTTGATTTCAATGGAAGCAAAGCGACATGGTTACCATGAAGGGATAGCAATGGATGTTAACGGCATGATAAGTGAAGGTGCTGGAGAGAATCTGTTTGTTATTCGAAACGGAGTAATTTTCACTCCACCTCTTTCAGGGTGTATTTTGCCAGGACTTACCAGAGATACTTTGATTACTTTTGCCAAAGCACATGGTTATGAAGTTCGTGAAGAAAATATTGCTCGCGAATCTTTGTATCTGGCTGATGAAATTTTTATGACAGGAACTGCTGCCGAAGTCGTACCGGTAAGAAGTGTTGATCAGATTCAGGTTGGCAATGGAGCGCGTGGTCCTATCACTGAGAAACTACAAAAAGCTTTCTTTGGTTTGTTCGATGGTACAACCAAAGACGAGTGGGGATGGTTAGAGTCTGTTTATGAGTCTGCAGAAGTTACCCCTTTAGTAACTGGCGCTAAAAGTGCTGAGGTCGCTAATGCCTAAGTTACGTTCAGCCACCAGCACACAGGGTCGAAGAATGGCCGGAGCAAGAGCGCTCTGGCGTGCCACTGGAATGAAAGAAAGCGATTTCGGCAAACCGATCATCGCGGTGGTTAATTCCTACACCCAATTTGTACCGGGACATGTACATCTTGCACCGATTGGTGAACTGGTAGCGGAACAAATCGAAAAAGCCGGCGGTGTACCCAGAGAGTTCAACACCATAGCGATCGACGACGGCATCGCTATGGGGCATGACGGTATGCTCTACAGCTTGCCGTCACGAGACCTTATTGCCGATTCGGTTGAATATATGGTCAATGCGCATTGCGCTGATGCGATGGTATGTATTTCTAACTGTGACAAGATCACGCCGGGTATGCTGATGGCTGCTCTGCGTCTTAACATTCCGGTGATTTTTGTTTCCGGTGGGCCTATGGAGGCCGGTAAAACCAAACTTTCGGATCAGTTGATTAAACTTGATCTGGTTGATGCAATGGTTGAAGCAGTCAATACCAATACCAGTGATGAGCAAGTTAAAAAAGTCGAGGAGTCTGCTTGCCCCACCTGTGGCTCTTGCTCAGGTATGTTTACCGCTAATTCTATGAACTGCCTGACCGAAGCTCTTGGCTTAGCTCTACCTGGCAATGGCAGTATGCTGGCAACTCATGCTGATCGTAAAAAGCTATTTGAATCCGCCGGTCAAAAAATTGTCGAGCTTTGCAATCAGTATTATCAAAAAGACGATGAGTCGGTTTTGCCGCGCTCAATAGCGAACAAGGCGGCCTTTGAAAATGCCATGGTACTGGATATAGCTATGGGCGGTTCAACTAATACCGTGCTTCACCTGTTGGCTGCTGCTCAGGAAGCAGAAGTCAATTTTGATATGACAGATATCGATCGTTTATCGCGTGAAGTTCCACATCTGTGCAAAGTCGCTCCGTCTGGTAATCAATATCACATGGAAGATGTGCATAGAGCCGGAGGTGTTGTAGGTATTCTCGGAGAACTTGCCAGAGCAAACTTGTTACATACAGACTGCTTGAACGTTTCTGATGGTTCTCTGCAAGCAACACTTGCTAAGTGGGATATCAAAGTGACGCAGGATGAGTCGGTAAAAGAATTTTTTAAAGCTGGTCCAGCTGGTATTCGAACGACCAGAGCGATGAGTCAGTCCTGCCGTTATGATTCTCTGGATGATGACCGGGAAAAAGGATGCATTCGAACTTTGGAAAACGCTTATCGTAAAGATGGTGGGCTCGCGGTGCTGAAAGGAAACCTGGCTGAAAAAGGTTGTATTGTTAAAACTGCGGGAGTTGCTGATAGCTGTCTAACCTTTGCCGGTCCGGCAAGAGTTTTTGAAAGTCAGGATAGTGCGGTCGATGCCATCATCAATGATCAAATTAATGAAGGCGATGTAGTTGTCATTCGATATGAAGGACCCAAAGGTGGACCCGGAATGCAGGAAATGCTTTATCCTACCAGTTACCTGAAAGGAAAAGGGCTCGGAGAAAAGTGCGCGCTGATTACAGATGGTCGCTTCTCAGGTGGAACATCCGGTTTATCTATCGGCCATGTTTCTCCAGAGGCCGCCAATCAGGGAACTATCGGGTTGATCGAAGAAGGTGATCTCATCTCGATTGATATTCCTTCGCGAGAAATCAGCCTGAAAGTATCCGAGCAGGAATTAGTACAGAGGCGTGAACAAAGAAATCGACTTGGGTGGAAGCCTCAAGAAATTCGCTCACGCAATGTTTCTGCAGCCCTTAAAGCGTATGCTATGTTAGCGACCAGTGCGGATCAGGGTGCTGTCAGAGATTTGAGTAAGCTTTAATTCAAGCAAGTACAAAATAAATAAATTCTCAGAAAATAAGTAGGAGATTAACCGTGCAAAACGCAACTGCAAAACAGCTCGATATCGGAATGGATTATTTGCGAAGAATTTTGCTGGCTCCCATTTATGATGTTGCGAAAGAAACAGATTTGAATTTTCTTTCTCGTTTGTCCAAAGAGCACGGCAATCAAATCTACTTGAAGCGAGAAGATCAGCAGCCGGTTCACTCTTTTAAATTACGAGGAGCTTATAATCGACTTGCAAGTCTGAACTCAGAAAGGAAAGCACGTGGTGTTGTTGCGGCTTCAGCCGGTAATCATGCACAGGGAGTTGCGCTTTCCGCACAAAAACTGGGTATAAAGGCAACGATTGTCATGCCCATCACTACCCCCGATATTAAAGCCCAGAGCGTTAGTCGTTTGGGAGCTGAAGTCAAATTAGTAGGAAAAAGTTTTAACGAAGCAAACACTGCAGCTATCGAAATGGCAAAGCAGAGTGGTGCCGTTTTTATTCCTCCATTTGATGACAAAGATGTTATCGCCGGACAGGGAACTTTAGGAAAGGAATTATTGCAGCAGCTGCCCGATATGGATGTGGTATTTGTACCTGTTGGTGGTGGTGGATTGCTTGCCGGAGTAGCTACCTATCTGAAGCAACTGAAACCCACAATTAAAATCGTTGGCGTTGAAGCAGAAGATTCAGCCTGTTTGACTGCGGCGCTTGCTGAAGGAAAACCGGTAGACTTACCACAAGTAGGACTTTTTGCTGATGGCGTCGCGGTTAAACGAATCGGCGAAGAAACATTTCCGTTGATACGTGCTTTTTGCGATCAGGTGATCACCGTTAGCAATGATGAAATATGCGGTGCGATTAAAGAGATCTTCGAGCATACCCGTGTGATTGCCGAGCCTGCAGGTGCTTTGTCATTGGCAGGATGTATTCGATATACCCAAACCAGTAATGGAAATCAAAAGTTAGCAGCGATTCTAAGTGGTGCTAATATGAACTTTCACACACTTCGTTATGTTTCCGAGAGGTGCGAGCTTGCAGAGAAAAAAGAAGCCGTTCTCTCTGTCACAATCCCTGAAGAAAAAGGAAGCTTTAAAAAGTTTTGCCAGATAATCGGCGGTAAAGTCATTACAGAATTTAATTACCGTTTTAGTCACAATGAAAAAGCTAATATTTTCGTTGGTGTGAAGTTAAATGATGGAGAAGCGGAGCTAGAAGAGCTAACTTCCAACTTAAAAAAACATTATCCGGTGTCAGATTTTACCGATAATGAATTGGCGAAACTTCATGTTCGCTATATGGTTGGAGGTCAAAGTCCGGTTGAACTCAGTGAGAGAGTATTCCAATTTGAATTTCCCGAATATCCGGGAGCGCTTGAAAAATTTCTGGAAACACTGGGTGAAGACTGGAATATAACGCTATTTCATTACCGCAATCATGGGAGTGCTATTGGACAGGTTCTCGCCGGATTTGATGTGCCGGAAACCGAACAGCTGGATTTTTTCAGACATTTAAAAGCATTGGGGTATAGCTTTAAGGAAGAAACCAGCAATCCCGCATTCCGACAGTTTTTATAGAAAACAATTAACAACACTTACCAAATGACCCGTAAAACGCTAAATAAAGAACACGCAAAAACGAATACTGCGAGATGATTTATGTGAGACGACAATTAATTTAGCTATTTTCCATTGAACTTTTAGTAAACATTACAGAGTCTCTAGTAAATATTTACATTATATGACATTAATCAATATTTGAGATTGAAGATATTTTAACAGTGACTTAAAATCGCGCTTCAGAAACGCAAAGGGAGTTTGCTTATTACGGTTTGTCCTTTCCTCGCACCTTCCTATTGTGGGTTTAAACAACCTGTTTGATTGTTAAACAAACAAATAACTGAACAGTTATTAATGCTCCGTATTCCAGAGTGCTCGCTGTTTGAATAAAAAATTAAGATTATTTTGGGGACTAGTAAAGTGCAGTTTAAGTCGCTTGTTCTATGTATTGTAATGTCACTGGCGGGAGGTTTTTCCACTGTTGTAAAGGCCGTCTGTACAGAACCGCTGGCTTTATCAACCGGCAGTGATCCACTGTTAACAGATTCAGAGTTGCAAGAAAACGGTAACTCTGCAGGAAATGCTAACGCTTCGGGAAATGGTAATTCTGGAGCTAATCCCTCAGATAGTAGCACTTCAGAGTCATCATCTACCCTGGCTTTTACCGGGCCAGGAGGTGGCTGTACCGGAGGTTCAACCCCGAATACGCCAAGCAGTATCTCCTATCCATCAACCTCAACTTCAGGAAGCTTTACCGTTAGTTGGGGCGCATCTGAAGGATTTACCGGGGTTATTGCCAAGTATCATCTTGAGCAGTCGAAAAACGGTGGTGGGTATACTGAAATCGCAACAATCGCGGCGACCACCACCTCCTATAGTTTAACCGGACGAGGATATGGAGATTACCGTTATCGTGTACGCGCCTGTAAAGATGGCTTGTGTTCTGGTTATCGAACAGGAGGCACTATTTTAGTCAGGCCTAAGCCGGCAAAGCCTGCGACTCCGGTAAACGTTAACTCTACTGCTACCAGTTATCGGGTTTCATGGACAAAACCATCCGGAACGGTATCTTACTATCAGGTTCAGGAAAAGTTGGTTAGTGGTAACTGGGCCACCATATCCAGTAAGCATACAGCAACCTATATAGACCTGTCGGGTAAGTTAAATAATCAGGCATGGAACTATCGAGTTCGTGCGTGTAATGGCTACAACTGGGCATGCTCTTCCTACAGTAGTGCCAATACGGTCAGGGTTGAGTTAAAGCCGTCCGTGCCGACTGCACCACTCAATGTAAACTCGGCTTCTTCTTCTTTTTCTATAAGTTGGACCAAGCCTTCCGGGTCGGTAAACTTTTATAAGGTTCAGGAAAGAGTGGCCGGTGGAAGTTGGTCGACGGTTTCCTCGAATAATACGACTACTTCGCTTTCATTCAGTGGTAGAGCTAACAATACCAATTACGAGTACAAGGTAGCAGCCTGTAACAGTTATGACTGGGCCTGTTCCGATTTTTCTCCTGTCAATCTGGTAAGAGTTGAGGTCAAACCTGAAGCACCTGCCAAGCCGACAGACATTAATTCGACTTCGACCATCTTTTCTGTTGCCTGGAGTAAGCCGTCAGGCACTGCGGATTACTACTACATCCGCGAAAGAACTTTAGGGGGAAGCTGGAGTCCTGAAGTGAAGTTAACCGCTGCCAGTTACCCCAGAACTCATTCTGATGGTTCGACCTGGGAGTATCAGGTAAAAGCATGTAATTCATTTGACTGGGCCTGTTCTTCTTTTAGTCCCACTGCTGTTGCAAAGGTTCGTATTCCTGCCGAGATACCTGGCAAGCAGGATAATGTTTATTCGAATACTTCCAGTTATAGTGTCGAGTGGACTGCTGCAGCCAGGGCAACCTACTATTATGTTCAAGAGAGAGCGGTAGGCAGCACCTGGGGACCGCTAAATAAAACATCTGCTACCAGCCAAACTTTTACCAATAATAACAACACCTACTGGGAATATCAGGTTAAAGCGTGTAATGGTGAAGACTGGGCTTGTTCAAGTTTCGGTCCGACCATTTCTGCCACTGTCCGATTCAAACCGGGAACCCCGGCAGCACCAACGACATCGGTCACTCAATCGATAACAGGTAGTTACTCCATCAATTGGACGGCGCCGACTGGCACCACCACCAAGTATGATTTACAACAACGCAAAGATAATGGAGGCTGGGCGACGATTGCCAATAACACAACGTCGACCACCAAAGCCGTGTCTGGTTTGAGTAGTGGAGACTACCAATATCGTGTTCGAGCCTGTAATACTTACGACTGGGCCTGTTCCAGTTATTCTGTGATATCGAACAATGTCATGGTGAGGTTAACACCTGGTAAGCCATCAATTACTCAACCTACGGGAAATATCGTTAAGTATGCCCAGTTCCCGATAAAATGGGGTGCGGATGCAGAAGCTACCTACTACGTAGTAGAAGAGTTAACAGGGTCGGGGGCATGGGATGTATTAGCCAATAATCTGGCGGCTACCACCTATGAAATTTCCAAATCCGCAAGCGGAACTTATAACTTCCGTGTTAAAGCGTGTAACGAGTTGTCCTGCTCGGCTTACAGCAATACCAAGACGATAACACTTGTTTTACCGCCAACCTACGGCGAAGTCACACTCCAGCCGGTTGCTGATGCTATTTTTAGCCCACTAGGTAATATTCCGGCACAACAAAATGTTGGTGCGCTGGAAGGTCAGGCTGGTGTGTCCGGTGGTGCTGCAACCTATAGTGTACCGATAGCTATTCCTCCGGGGCGTGCCGGGATGCAGCCAAACGTTTCTCTTAATTATTCGTCGCGTTCAGGCAATGGCATAGTCGGTGTCGGCTGGAGTTTAGGTGTTGGTTCGAGTATTCATCGTTGCGGACCTAGCCGAGCAGTTGATGGGCAAAATGTGGGTGTGACTTACAATGCAACCATGGACAAATTATGTCTGGATGGTCAAAGGTTAATACTTGCTAATAGTGCGGCTTATGGCGAACCTGGTGCTCAATATCATACAGAGTTGGATCAGTTCCTTCGAGTAACCCAACTTGACGGAAGCATGAATAGTGGCTCTACCAATTTTAAAGTTGAATATAAAAATGGAACCCTTGCCTATTACGGTAACTCAAGTGATTCAAGACACTCTGCAGGTGGAATTTCAGAAACACTCAGCTGGGCGATAAAACAGAAAGAAGACCGCACTCCGTTACGCAATAATATTCGTTATTACTATGAGACTTACGGGCAAGGTGAACACTTGCTCAGGCAAATCAAATATACCGGCGAAAACGACTCTTACGGTGACCGTCAGGTAGAGTTTGTCTATGAAAATCGCCCTGATAAAGATTTTAAAATGCTGGCGGGTGGCAAAACTGAGTCGACTAAGCGGCTATCTCATATTAAGACCTACCTGAATAACGGCAATTTGCTAATCCGGGACTATGCCATTAATTATCAAAATACCACTAAAACGGTAAGTGAGGTATCTCGACGTAGTCTGGTGCGAAACATTGTGGAGTGTTCACAAAACCAGTGCTTACCGGCAACCAATTTCACCTGGGAAGATGTTGCGCCTTCCATGGGAGCGAAGAAACAGTTCAATACCTACACCGGGGACTATAATCTCGCGCTATTTGGAAGAGATGCGCTAAACCTGACGGATGTAAATGGCGATGGGATCAAAGATGCCGTTATCTATGATCACCTTAATCCTAACTCTACTACCTGGGAAAGAAAAGTTACTGTCCGATTGCTTAATGCGGCGGGAGAACTCGATACTGAAAAGTACTACGATAATCCCATTGACTTGGGTACAACCAATTTCAACACTGTGGGTGCTGATTTCAATTTAGATGGCTATAAAGATTTCATTTATTACGATTATAGTAGTGACCAAACCAAAGCTCGCTCGTTTAAGAAAAGCATCGTCGGGGGTAAAGAAAAGTGGACCTATAGTGGTGAGGTTGTAACGCTTATTACCGGACCGGTTAAAAACGTTATCGACCTAAACGGTGATGGAAAAGAGGATCTTATAACCACTGATGGAACGAATTATTTCGCACATTTCAATACCTCTAAAATGACCGGTGGGGTAGCGAGTATTTCGTTTAGTGCGCCGCAAGTGATGACACATGTTAACCCCAACGTGCGGGGGCATGCTTACCTCTCAGTAATGAACATTGATATGTCATCACTTTTTGCTTTTGGCGCACCACCACCACCAGTAGTGCCTTTCGGCCCTGTTCTGGAACAGGAGAGCATGGGGACGAGTGATATTAATGGTGATGGACTGGTTGACCTTATTTTTACTCGAGAGAAAAACAAAGAAGTTACCTTCAACTACGAGAAAAGTGAATTTTATCCTGATGGCCTGGTTCAAAAAACTGCTGTACCGGAACGAATTTACCACGAGATAGTTTTTGCAAGGCCTAATGGCAGTGGGGGAGTCAGTTACGATGCGCGAGTTCCTGGTGAACAGCTAGGTTTACCCTATAACATTGCATTTAATCAGGGGGTATTTGCAGATATAAATGGTGATGGTTTAGCTGACTATGCTTCTGCAGAGGTGATCTCAGGTCAGTATCGCTGGATGGTCCGCTATAACAATGGCAACGGGACTTTTGCCAATAGCGTAAATACCGGAATTGCCACCGGTATTCACACTCAAACCTACGATGATGACCCCTTAAACGATGATATTTTCAAACATCGTGTACAGGCAGTTAATGGCGGTTTGATGGTAATGGATATCGATCAGGATGGCGATGATGAGCTTCTGGTTGCAGAGTTCCCGATTGGTTCAGTGACATATCAAAGCAGTCACTATAACTCGATGAACATTCGCAGAACAGGTACTGGCTTGCATCGTTTTGGCGATAAGTCAGTCGAGCCCTATGCTTTTCATTCAACCTATAGCGCTTACGATATTCGTCCTTACAACTATTCGGTCGTCGATATTCGCTCCGGTAGCAATCGAGTGATCTCAAATTATCTGAAAGCGCCATTACCCTATAGCGTTCAGGGTGGCTTAGAAATTGGGGATGTAAACTCGGATGGTTATACCGACATCAGTTATAAACAGGCTAAATATTTCTGTGTGGATTCGCTGGATTTAAACTGTGACAATATCGACAAAGGCGATAGCTGGAAGACTGAAACGCGTATTGAAGTTTCTTCATCCTTCAGTGATACAGCGGCGCTTTATTACCACCAGGGAGAAAAAGCATCACCAGATTTACTGCAGGAAGTTGAAAATGGACTAGGCGTGCATAGTCGTTGGAACTACGCGCCACTCGTTTCTGATGGCGGACGTTCAGCGCAAGATCCCAAATTTTATGAAATTCCTACTGATCGTTACGTGATGAGGAATGGATTTAATTACTCCGAAGATTATCTGTACTTCGCTTCCAGCATGTATGTGGTCAGTGACTTCGAACAAAGTAACGGGATTGGTGAATTTAACAAAACTGCCTACTCTTATCGAGAAGCGATTTACAACCGGGAAGGACGTGGATTTCAGGGATTTCGAACCATCATTGTCGATAACCCGGATGGAACACGTGCGGTGACCGATTTCCACCAGGTTTTTCCTCTTGCCGGGAAGATTGAAGAAGTTCGTACCTGTATGGCGAACGACGATAATTACGGTCATCAAAGCGAAGACAATTCTAACGTGAATGTGGAGTGTAACAACTCTCCATTGAGTAAAAACGCTTTCGAATACTTTGTATTCAAGAAAAAATATTCTGAACCGACTTCAGGCTTTTCCGGACGCACCAGAATCTGTCCGGAAGGTGATCTGGAAGGGGACGAATGTCCAAGCGGTGACGATGACACATTAAGGGCAAGCTACAATAATTACTGGTGGGTTGTACCGACGGAGTCCACAGAGTTATCGTATGACTTTAACGATCGTGACAGTGTTTTACCTTTGTTAAATAAAAAGGTCACTCTGGATCCATTACAAGATGTTGATGCTGCTTTTGGTAATATCTTAAAAACGACCCAAGTGATTGACGACGGTTATAGTCAACGTCAGACGGTTACCGAAAATAGTTATTATCCTGAAAATATAGAAGGCTGGTGGATAAATAAACTGGAGTGGACCAAAGTTACCTCTCAAACGCTTTCCGGGAGCAAAAATGCTGTTTACGACGCGACACTTGATCCGGTTAAGTGGACCAAAACGACGATCAACAGTTATGACCCGTTAGGTAGCCGTCATCCGGCTAGTATTACTACGACTGCGATTGATGCTAAATCGGTTACAGTAAATAGCATTTATAACAACACTGGTTTACCAACAAAGGTGACGACAACCGCCGATGGCGAGTCGCGTGAAGTTAACACTGGTTACTCGAGTGATGGCTACTTTGTCGAGTGGGTAAACAGCGGATTAGGACGAGCCTATAGTTACGCTGATCCCATTCATGGTCAACCGGAGCGTACAAAAGATATTAATAGTCTCGAAACCAACTATAAATACGATGCATTCGGTCGCGCTGAACAGGTAACGCCTCCTAACGGCAGCGGTCAGCCGGTTTATACGCGCTTTGCCTGGTGTGAAAATGATTGTGACGGTCGTGGTTTCCCAACGGATGTTGCTTCGCGCATGGTTTACAAGCAGACCAGCTATTCGGCAGGTACTCCGGAAAGTATTGTTTATAAAGATCAATTCAACCGGGTCGTTGCCAGTGCTACAAAAGCTTTTGATGGTAGTAACTATGTGTACACTACCGCAGTGTATGACGCGCTGGGTCGCAAGGTAAGAGAAACCAATCCATCGCATGATGCATCTTTTGCAAAGGGCGTCCACTTTGACAAATATGATGAAATTGGCCGTTTAACAGAAAAGCGGGTTGATCAGGCTGACAATCAGGAGATGGCGGTGAGCTATATCTACGCCGGCCATGATACGACCATTAAAGCGTCCGGGCTGATAATGCACCGCACTTATTCCGGTAACGGTCAGCTGATGAAAACTGTGGATGCAGAAAGCGGTGTGACCCAATACGCATACGATGCAATGGGTAATCCGATTGTCTTGCAAGATGCTAACGGCAGTCCGATTACAGCCTCCTACAATGGACTGGGTCAGAAAAAATATGTGATTGATCCCAACATGGGGCGCAAAGATTTTACCTACACCGGGTTTGGTGAAGTAAAAACAGAGACCGATGCTAACGGCAATAGCTACCGTTACAAATATGATACGCAAGGACGATTAACGCATCGTTATTTAAACGGTTGGGACTATGGCGATCTCGAAGCGCGCTTCCTGTTTGATAGCGCAAACCAGGGAACGACCGGAGCAAAATGTAAAGGTCTGCCTGAAAGTGAACTGTCAAAGAATGGCAATAATTTTGCTCGAAGCTATGCTTACGATAGTCTATGTCGTCCGCTGCAAACAACTACCAGCATTGATGGCAGGAGTTTCGTACAAACTACCCACTACGATACCAACTATGGGCGGGTGAAAGGTGTTACTTATCCAACCGGTACCACACTTGAAAACTGGTATAACAGCGATGGTTATCTGACTCATCAGGTGAACGCGGCCAACGATTATGTTTACCATGAAGTAACTGCAGCTGATGCTAGAGGACAGGTGCTGAGAGCTCTGAAAGCCAATGGTAATTTAACGGAAAAACGAGTTTTTGATGATGTTTCCGGTCAGATGCTGGAAGTTTACACTTATTCCAACACTGTGCTCGATCAGCGTCACCGTATTGTTTACACATATGATAACGGTTTTGGCAATTTGAGATCCCAGGATGTAGAGTCAATTGATACAAACGGCGTTGTTAGCAGTTTAACCGAAACTTATCGTTACGATGATCTTCACCGATTGGTTGAGTCGACTTTAAATGGTGTATCAACTGGATACGATTACGACAAAGTCGGTAACCTTTTGTACAAAGATGATTTTGCCAGTAATTATCTCTACGGTGATATCGCGAGAACTTACAATAACGCCGGACCCAATGCGGTAAGACAGGTGACTAAAGCCGGTGGTGGTACAGTTACTTATAGTTATGATGCCAACGGGAATTTGCTATCTGATGGTGAAAAAACGCTGACCTACAATGCGTTTAACAAGCCAACGAAAATTACCAAAAGCGGTATAACCAGTAATTTCTATTACGGCTCCGATCAGATGCGCTTCAAGCAGGTGAAAACCGGGAAAGCCGGCGGCACAGAAACGACTTATTATGTCGGCAAGGCTTATGAAGAAATTCATTACAATGGCGAGATCATCAAAAAGTCTTATATGGGGGATACCATCCTCACCGAGACTGAACGGAATAACAATTTGGATTTCAAAATTGGCTTTGTTCATCGTGATCGTTTGAATTCGGTGGTGACCATTACTGATGAGAACGGCAGAATAGTCGATAACAAAAGCTATGATCCGTTCGGTAAGCCGCGCAAAGCAAGTATGGAAAAAGTCGACCTGGCTAGTCCGGCTAGACTTGATCAGATTGCCTGGATGGAAAATTATATTCCGACCAAAGAGTCTACGGAACTGCATACACGTCGTGGGTTTACTGATCATGAGCATCTGGATGATGCTGAGCTCATTCATATGAATGGACGGGTTTACGATTATAACCTAGGGAGATTCTTGTCGGTTGACCCGTTTATTCAGGAGCCGGGGAATTCGCAGTCGATGAATCCTTACAGCTACATTATGAATAATCCGTTGGCTGGGACTGATCCTAGTGGTTACACGGCCTGTGACGCTGGCGATGATAGCTGTGATAAACCAAAAGAAAAACCTAAGCGGAAAAAGCGAGACCATCGACGTGGTAAAGGCTTTGGATGGAAAACTGTATATGTAGCTGGTAACAACGGTTCCGATACAACTAATGCAACTGTAGTTGTAAAACACAAAGGTAAGGCCCCAGAGAACATTGGCGATATAAAAACGGAAGATGTAATCAGTATTACAATTATCAGTGATACTGCGACTGAGGCTGACTTAGTTGCTGCTTATTCGGGCGGGACAGAAGAAGAGTCATTTGATTTTGACTGTGATGGATGCAAATTTACTCCGGGACAGTATGGGCTATCGGGAAAACGAGGCGGTAAGCCTCGAAGAGTTAGACCTCAATCCCAAGAAACTCAAGAAATTTTTAATATTCATCAGTACGAGATGCTGGTATCTCAAATTCAATTAATTAACCCTCATTACAGGCCTCCTCCAAATGCTAGTAGTTACAATTCTCCGCTAGTTACTCAGCAGACGCTTTCAAATTTGAGAGTTGTTCTACAAAACTCTATTAATGCACTTGCTGGTAGAGCGCCAATACAAATAGGCAATACTACGGGTAGGATGCAGCCCAAAAGTGGATATACTCAAGTTCAATACACTTGGGTAGGCTCTGATAACTTGGTTTATATTGCAAGATGGCACGGGCGCACGGGCGAATGGGGGCCAGCTCACTCGTGGCGTGTAACAAGAGGTACTTCTAAAAACCAAATCAATAGAGGTAATGGCGAAGAAATGTATAATGTTTTCGGAGCTCACCGATGGGTTTCCACTAGAGAATACAGAAGTGCGATTAGGGCTCGGAGAGCAGGAACTGCTACGGGTCATCAAAGATTCATTCTAAAGAGGTCACATATGCCATGATAGATGACAGGCTGTTAAAAGATATAGGGTTGTTGGTCGGTAATGTTTCGTTGTTAGTAAAAGATGACCCTGTGCCGAGAGAGTGGGCTGACTTGGCAGACAAATCTGGTGTGCTAGAAGGGTGGAGAAGCCAAGAAAAACTAACTCCGCTGCAAATAGGAATTCTGGTTAAACTTGCATCAATTACTAATGAGGAAGAAGTCGCTGGAGCTATACTTGATATTTTGGATACCAAAGTAGGAAGCTCAGCTGCTATTAATATTGCTTATACTTTAATTATTAGCGATTATTCAGAAATTAGAGAGTTAGCGTTAGAGTTTTTATATGAAGACTATAATAGTGACTGTTTGGATGCGGCAATAATACTTCAGCATGATGAATGTGATTATGTCTCTCAGTTAGCAGCAAGGATATTAAAAGAAAACAACTAAAAAAACAGATGAACACAGGCGGCTAACCCAAAGCAAGTTACCGGGACACCCATCCAAATAAAAACAGATGACCACAGGCGGCTAACCCAAAGCAAGTTACCGGGACACCCATCCAAATAAAAACAGATGACCACAGGCGGCTAACCCTGAGTAACCGCCAGTTCCACCTTAAGTCCAGCCTGAGGTTCCCCCCCTCGGGCTTTTCTTTGTCTACTTGATAAAAACAGATGGTGCCAGAGACACGCATCCGTGAAGAGCTGTAGTTCGTTTAATCTACAAGATAGCTAACGCTAGAAGAGCTCCAGATAGACCTGAGCAGACCATAGTTAGAATTATGTAGTTGATTGTAGAGAGCTTATCGAGGACGTTGAGTTGAGCTTCGAGGGACTTACAGTTGGTGCATTCGTTGTGAGGCATTGGGTTTCCTTAGGTTGTTCGTTAGGCTGCTTGCTGATTATCGACAAGCTGCAATAGGTGTTGGCACTGAGGGTAAGTCTCAGCGAGTTCAATAGCATTTCTACGTAGCTTGGCTGATAGTTGCTTACCACTTTCAACCGCTTTCATGATTCGACTTTTCTTTTTTCTGTCTTTGCAGGAGAGCGGGATAGCAACTTCTCGCTTGTCCTGCTTCTCGAAGCCTACAAGTTGACTTAAGGTCGACTGAGGGAATAGCTCGTGAAGCGCTTCAGCTAATACCCTTGAACCGACAATGATATTTCTTGTGGCTTTGACCTGAGGTTTTCTCAATGAAGTTCGACACACAACTTGATAGGCATCAGGTAATACGAAAGTCTCAAAGATATCCTTGTTCGTAAATCCGTAGCGAGCCTTAAGAGCATTGATAAACTGTGTGTCAGGGTTGGTAGCCGCTAAGTAAGCAATGTTGTCGATATGCGAGTAACAATTCATACCTAAAGACTTGATGCTAAGGGTGGTGCAAAGCTTATCCTCAGGTGCAGCAACATAGTTGTTACGAGCCAGTAGATAGCGATTACTATCAAACGCTTCAGGCAACGCTGAGATTATCGACGCCATGTAATCCTTATCGCCAGTATGAGTACATCGAGTCCAGTTACGGTCAGTTAGGTATTGAATGTTGATTTGGCCGTTGATGTGTCGATGAGCATCTTGTTTACCAATCTTGCCTGTTACTGGTTTAAATAAAAAGATCAAGGACACCCACTCGAAAATACAAATATATCTCAAATTCGATTTGACTTAAGATGCAGGACACCCATCCAAACGGCTATTGGTTTATTTGACCAGCAGGCTACGCAGCGATTTGCAGCAGAAATGATCAGTTGTGAGATTATAAGATGCAGGACACCCATCCAAACGGCTATTGGTTTATTTGACCTGCAGGCTACGCAGCGATTTGCAGCAGAAATGATCAGTTGTTGCCGGCAAGGAAGCCTCGATTGAAAATCGAGGTTATTCTTCGTTTTGTGTACTTGGAGGTACTGCCTAAGTTCTTTTCTAGTATTTAATTAGAGGAGAGAGGAATAACAAAAGCCCCATTGAGGGGGCTTTCGCCAGATAAAATCTGGTATCCAGAATCGCCTTTACCGGCACAGCCTAGACCATCAGAGATGGTAGCGGGACGATGCTTTATTCAAGCCTCTGTATCATCCAAGAGTAATTCTATGAAACTTTTCAATGGGGATCAATGTGTCAATCTTAGCTCTGCATCGATCAAAATTAAGGGGACACCCACAATAAACTAATTTTATATCTCAAAATCGATTTGACTGGGGCTACTTATATAAGTAGTCTTGTTTTATGTGCTGCTTGAAAAGGAATTTCAATCATGACTCGCGCTCGTGAAAGCATTATCGATTTGGAATCGACGCCTTATTACCACTGTATATCTCGTTGTGTGAGACGAGCCTTTCTTTGTGGTGAAGACCACTTTTCCGGTAAAAATTATGAACATCGCCGTGACTGGATAGTTGAACGCATTGCCTATCAGGTTGTATCGTTTGCTATAGAAGTCGCAAGCTATGCGGTGATGTCCAATCATTATCATCTGGTACTCAGAGTGGATGTTGAAAAGGCACACAGTTGGAGTGAAGCCAACATTATTCGACGCTGGAAAAGACTCTATAAAATCCCCGAAGTTGTTAAACAGTATCAAAAGAATCCACAGGCAAATGGCATTGCAGAAGTCGCTCAAGACATTATCGAAGAATGGCGAAATCGCCTAATGGATATTTCCTGGTTTATGCGAGGATTGAATGAATATTTAGCCAGAGAAGCGAATAAAGAAGATAACTGTAAGGGGAGGTTCTGGGAAGGACGATTTAAATCCCAGCCGCTGCTTGATGAGGCTGCTGTATTAACTGCTATGAGTTACGTTGACCTTAACCCCATTCGTGCAAAAATGGCGAAGACTCCTGAGCAATCGAACTACACATCCATTCAACAGCGAATCAAACAATCGTTAAATTCAAACCATACCTTGCCAGTTCCACTCATTGAACTCACACAATCGGAACAAAAGCATAAAAACGCCATTCACTTTGCCCAGGTCGATTACCTACAACTAGTTGACTGGTTGGGTAGAGCAATACTGCCAAGTAAACGCGGTTTTATCGAAGAGGCTATCCCACCCATTTTGAACCGGCTTAACTTGCAAAGCGATGAATTTATCAATCTAATGAAAAGAAAAGACGATTTATCCGGATTAACAGCCATCGGCTCACCTGGCGTTTTGACGCATTACTTTGAAAAACTGGGCTATCGGCGAGTTAGAGGAAAATCCATAGCACAAAAAGTTTTCACCTAATCTGCTAAAAATCACTTCTGAAAGCTAATCATCATCACTGGTGAGAACTTGTCTCGCTCCAAAACTGACCAAACAATAAATTTGCTTCCATCTCGTTGTCTCATTCTTAAAGACACTATGGATAACTCAAAATCCAGGACTCGTCGGCGCTGATTATTTTTGTTAGTATGAAGTTATCATTAAGTTGGCTGTCCCGGTACTTGGGTACTTGGCGCCGGTACTTGGCGGTACTTGTCGTCCCGGTACTTGTCCCGGTACTTTGCCGGTACTTTGCCGGTACTTTTGGTACTTTGTGGTCCCCGGTACTTTCGGGTACTCAGAGTGGATGTTGAAAAGGCACGCAGTTGGAGTGAAGCCAACATTATTCGACGCTGGAAAAGACTCTATAAAATCCCCGAAGTTGTTAAACAGTATCAAAAAAATCCACAGGCAGATGGCATTGCAGAAGTAGCGCAAGATATCATTGAAGAATGGCGAAATCGATTAATGGACATCTCCTGGTTTATGCGAGGATTGAATGAATATTTAGCCAGAGAAGCGAATAAAGAAGAAACCAGCAATCCCGCATTCCGACAGTTTTTGTAGAGATTCTTTAAAACAACGAATAAAAATTAAACAAAAGTATAGAATCTAAACATCAATGTAAGCTATTTCTTACAATGACTTAAGACTTTTACCGTTTATTCTCCACGTAAAAATAATCTATCATAGTGTAACCACTCACTGGTTTGAAGGATAAAACCATGACGCTATTACCTTTCTCTATTCCCTAGAAAAGCAACTTACCTTCTGTCTAAAAAATAAACGCCACTTTGTATTAAAGACCATCAAAGTTTTCAGGCTATACCATTTCGGGTTTTTAGTTCGAATAACTTTGAAATAATACGGTGACCTAGTGGCTATTGATATATATCCAACTTTTATTGTCTTTACCGACTCTTAAAAGCGCGAAGAGAATAAGTCCACAACGCTTATCGATAATTGTCGCTTAACAGTCTGTGCATGGAAAGTAACTAAAATAACGGAGTTTTAAAAATGTTAAAGAAAATTCTATTGTCGGCAGGATTACTTACTGCTTCTTCTTTTGTAAACGCAACCGGCAGTGTGGTTTTATGGGAGTATGAGTTGGGATTGATGAATTCACACCCTAGCTTATTCGGGTTGAAAGACAGTGCCGGTAATTGGTACCTCGACAATAGTGGAAAAAAAATTGAATACGTTGGTAAAAAATGGAATGTGTTTGATGGCGCCGGAAAATACCAGAATAAAGTTTATTGGGGGTGGAGCGGGCCGGAAACTTATACCGTTGACGGTGGTGGAGATGCCAATCATCGCTATGTCACTTACGGCTACTGGAAGGACAATCTTGACAACGAAACATCTGGCGGAGCCTATGACCAGGCGGTCAATGACGGTAACATTGCGACTAAAGCGGAAGAGCGTTGGTCATTGGATGCCGTGAAAAATTTTGATCACAGATGGACCGGGATGTATGAAAATGACTACTACGATGACAATGCAAAAGATAATCGAAATCTGCAGCATAGACTCGGTTTTGCTCACGCAACCCATAAAAAGGATGCATTTGTAAATGATGATACCGTTGATACTCACTTAAAAGCCAAGGTAGCGCGCTTCACCAGACATAATGATTCCAATTGCCAGGATAGAGGCGTTGCCTGGCCGACGTTGTTTTTTAGCGAAAGCGCTTCCTGGCCTGGCAGCGAACTGAATCCCACCGCAATGTCGAGTGTTTACGTCTATTCGAAAGAGCAGAATAAATGCATGAATAAACATGCCAACGGCAGTTATATCAGAAACAACAAGGGTGAAATTGTTTCGCCAGGATATATCTATATTACTGCGGAAGAAAATGGTCGAGTAAGCGACTGGGGAATACCTGGAACTCCGATAAGAAATAATAAGTGTGATGCGGAGTTTCCAATAGGTTCCAGTAAGTATTCTGAGCATAAGAACAAAGCGGTAACGGCGAATAAAATTTGTAAATTGGCTCCCAATGTGATGACTGTCCATCAGCGATACACTATGTACAATTATATCGAATCTACAAATGGTAATGGTTGGAATGTGGGCTGTGAAAATATTACTTACGTCTGGGGATATGATAAAGCAAGCGAGCACAATAATGCTCACCAAAACTTCTTTCGCGCAGGCGAGTTGCGCTGGACTATCTGGCAAAGTACAACTAGCAACTCATATATTGAGCCAACCGCTCCTGTCTGGGATACGCTATGTAACAAGAATAATGGTACCAACGTAATCTATTCCGGAATTTATAAACTGAACGAATCGATTGAGGAAGATGACTACTATCAGGAGTGAGTTTTTTAGTGTGTAAGGATGTTGGTTGCGGCCTTAATCCTTACGCTATCTTTTAATTTTTGTGCTAGTTGAGATATTAATGGATTAAATAATTACCAATTATCTGCTACCTGTCGAAAGTCAATGTTTGCCCTGTTCTCTTCAATCTACACTACTGAAAAATGAAACGGAATTTAGCTAATGCAAGTTAAGAGTAGTCAACGAAATTTTTTATTAGGCCTGGTGTTGTTTTTGACAAGCTTTAACCTCTTTGCTGATAGTGAGCGAGGTCGTTCTTTTTTTTCTGAGTATCCTCCGGAGATATATGGAGGTGGATATCAAATCTGGAATTTTACCCAGGATTCTCAGGGCGTGATATACGCAGCAAATAACGGTGGAGTATTCTCCTTTGATAGTCATCAGTGGAAGAACATTGAGAATACTAACCGACTGTTGGTCATATCGCTAGACGTTGATCCTGATGACTCGATACTCGTCGGCGCTGCAGGTGACTTTGGACTTGTTTCTACTGCTGAAAACGGAAAGAAAATTTTTCGTTCTTTAAAAGATGACTTTGTAGATGCAGGGCTTATCAGTTCTTCCCAGCAAATAACAGAAATATTGGATGTCGTCTTTTTTGAAGATAAATACTATTTTCTTTCTCCATCACATATCTATCGCTGGCAAGCTGATGGAGAATTGGCTGTATTTCAAGGAAATGAACTTTCTTCTTTTGCCATATTTAAGGGAGAGCTTTTTGTATATGACAACAAAAAAGGATTAGAGCGAATCTCGGATACTGGACTACAACTGATTATTGATGAGATAGAGTTTGAGTCCAGCCCAGTTGTCTTTATGCTAAATGACAATGACTTGCGGCTTCTTGTTGGTAGCAAGGAAAATGGAATATATGTCGTCCAAAATAATTCAGTTTCAAAATTAGAAAGCCAATATCTTGAAAAAAATAAAAATTTTGGATTGATGCATGGTGTACTTTCACTGGATGGCGCTTTGGTTTTAGGCTTCGAAAAGAAATCAGGGGTAGCGATTCTGGATAACGAAGGTCGTTTGATTCAAAAGCATAGCAAGGCCAGTGGACTAAGTTCCGATGACATATTGACTAGTTTTATTGATGCCAACAATACCTTGTGGTTGGGAAGTAATAACGGTGTCTTGCGAATAGAAGCTTTTTCACCGTTAACTACTTTTGATGTTAAAACAGGATTGGTTGGTGTTGTTCATCGTATTGTTCGATTTGATGGACAGCTCTATGTCGCGACGAGTGAAGGAGTCTTTTATTTAAATAAAGGTATCTCTCCTGCATTCCACCGAATGAACAGGGTTAAAGCTCAATGCTTTAGTTTGATCGCAACAGATAACGGAATTTTGGCGGGTTGCGAAGATCGTGTTTATCAAATTGTTGGCGATAGTATCAATTTGCTTGATATTGAAAAGGATCTTAAAGTTTATGCATTACAGCAATTGAAAAAACATCCTGATATTATCCTGATTGGACTTTCAAATGGTCTCGCCTATTTACAGCGTGTTCAAAATCAATGGCATTATAAAGGACGCTTGCTTGACTCAACTCCACCATTTAGAGAAATAAAGCAAGATGATAATAATATTATCTGGATGAATACTTTTTATGAGGGTATTTATCGCGCAAATTTTGACTACGAATCGAAAAGCGTGACAACTCAAATTGTGACTGCCGAACAGGGACTACCTTCAGGCTATCCTTTCCTTATGCTTGTAGATGGTAAAATACTGTTTGGTACAAATGATGGTGTGCTTGAGATTGAAGAAGGAAATATTAAAAATAAAAAAATGTTGAGTCGCGATCCGCGTTTTGTCCAATTTATTAACGAAAATGGCTATCTCCTTGAAACTTTTCATCAGTCTGAAAATGGAAAACTATGGTTTACCGGTTCTGGGCTGAAGTTACTGGGTGGGATGAAGTTAACTAATGGTGTGTATATGATCGATTCAACTCACTTCGACAGGCGCGCAGATTTTTATACAAACATTATTTACGCAGAGAATAATGCGGTTTGGGCTGGCGGCCTTAACGGTTTATTAAAGCTTGATCTGATGAGCCAGAATCATGAAAAGACTTCAAAGTTAATGATTAGTAAAACTGTCGATATTTATCGACAGACGGAACTTTTTGGCGGAGGAAAACAAACGCTAATTCCAGAAATTGAGTACATGCAAAATTCCCTTCGTTTTGAATTTGCCTTAACAAGTTTTGATGCGCCAGATAAAACTTTGTACCAGTACAGACTGGAAGGCTTTAATGATAGTTGGTCTGATTGGTCATCGGAAACGTATCGTGAATTTACCAATCTTGATGAAGGTAGCTATGTTTTTAGCGTTCGAGCAAAGGACCTTTACCATCAGTCTGAAGCAGCAGAATTTCGATTTGTTATTCTCGCTCCCTGGTATCGAAGCTGGTGGGCTTATATTGTCTATGGGGTGATATTTTTGATGCTTGCACAGCTTTGGACTCGATGGAAGTCTCAAAGCATTCAGAGAAAAAATCGTCTGCTGGAAAAGAGAATCGGCGAAAAAACTACGGAAATTCAGCTGCAAAAGCATCAGCTGGAAATGCAGAATATACAGCTTGTGGAAATGAGTAACTATAAATCAAGGTTCTATACAAACATTTCTCACGAATTACGAACGCCCCTTAGTTTGTCGATTGCACCGGTTGCAGATATCCTCGAAGGAAAACTGGGGCAGGTTTCATCAGAAATTTATGAAAGGCTTACGCTCGTCCAGAAAAACTCCAGACATTTATTAAATTACATCAACCAACTTTTGGATATGACAAGAGAAGACAGCCTTCACTATGAGCTTAAGGTTGAGCTCGTTAATCTATTACCAATAGTCCGGTCTCGTTATGATGCATTTTATGCCCTGTCTAAAAGAAAGGAAGTTAGCTTTACCGTAGAAATTCCCGAGACGCCGGTAGAAATATTGATTGATCGGCAAATGTTTATTCATGCTCTGGATAACTTACTCAACAATGCCTTCAAATTTACTGACAAGGGTGGGGCCGTTCATTTAAAAGTGAAAAATTCTAGCGACAGTATTTTTGTGGAGGTCATTGATACGGGCATCGGTATTGACAATGAAAGATTGTCGAAAATATTTGATCGTTACTTTCAAGTTGGCGCTTCCGGAATTTCGAAGAAAAAAGGAATTGGCGTTGGCTTAAATTTTGTACAGGAAATTATGAAGCAGCATCATGGTCAGGTTAATGTCGAAAGTGAGGTTGGAAGTGGGAGTCATTTCTCGCTGCTATTCCAGAAAGGTACAGAGCATTTTTCCGAAGAACTGGCAAAGCAAGAACGATATGGTTCAGCTCAAAAAGTAGGTGAGCCTCAGGATTACGATACATTATGTCATATCGATAATTTAAGTCATTCTGATAATTTAAATCATTCCGATAAAACTGGCCGCACAGATAAAGAAGATATAATTCGTGTGAAAGATGGAAGACGCGAAAAGTTCCATATCCTGGTAGTTGAAGATAACAGAGAACTTCAGAACTATCTGGTGGAAAGGTTGGGGCTGGATTATCAGGTCTCTGGTGCAGACAATGGAAAGGAAGCGCTAGCTATCGCGCAAAGCTCACTTCCCGATATTATTTTAAGTGACATTGCCATGCCACAGATGGATGGAAAACAACTTTGTCAGGCGATTAAGTCCGATCCACTAACCAGCCATATTGCCGTGATATTACTAACGGCACAAACTTCTCAGGAACAAATTGTGAGCGGATTGGAGTCTGGTGCTGATGATTATCTGGTCAAGCCTTTCGAACCCCACTCCCTAGAGCTTAAGTTGGCTAACCTGGTGAACACGCGGCAGCAATTACATGCTCGATATAACCAGACTCTGGGAATCAAGACCGTTGACTTACCGCTTCGGTCGGCGAACGATGTCTTCATGAAGCGAGTGTTAGAGGTGATTGACTTATCGCTCGATAGTTCTGATTTTACTGTCGAAACATTGGCTTTACAGATCGGACTGGGTAGAAGACAGCTTTTGCGCAAAATTAAGGCTCTTACGAACAAGAGCCCGAGTGAGCTTATCAAGGAGAGGCGACTGCATACGGCGGCGGATCTCTTAAAGGCAAAAGTAGGCAATGTTTCAGAGGTAGCCTATCGGTGCGGATTTGAAGACCCGGCCTACTTCAGCAAAGAGTTCAAACTATTTATGGGGGTTCCTCCAAGTGAATACTCCAGAGCAAACTAACTAGAAAACTCGATACGTTCCTTTCTTAATTGGCAAGAGATGTGGCTTTACTATACTCCTCTCTTGCCGAGACTCCTTTATACAATGCGTTTTTAACTTCTTGTTATTTAAGCTGATTTTTTTAATGTCTCATATCTCCATATAAAATGTCCCATATATATCCTTAAGCTTTTGTTACTCGGTGATAACTTTGTTGGGCCTAAAAATCACTTAGGAGCCAGTCGATTTTTATGCCCTTTCTAATAAGGAACAATCCAGTTTAATTTACACAAGGAAAATCATAGAGGACCTATGAAATGAAGCTTAAAACACCAATATACAAGGTGGTTATTCCTCTCTTCGGGTTGAGTGCAATAACTACGCTAAGCCAGGCCAATATACCTGGAGAGCTTACTAACGGAGCCGGTGGTTCAGTTAGTGCCGATCAGCACCTCGCCAAGTCTAACCAGCAGGTTGGCAACAGTGGTGCGGTTAACTATTCCTTTCCGCTGGGTCAGCATGTGAGCGCTAGCTACTCTTCCAACGGCGGATGGTCTGTTGGCCAGGTCAGCCATATTTCTCGTTCCACCAGGTTCGGACTGCCCAAATATAATGAAAACGATATTTTCACCCTAAACGGCCAGGAGCTGGTGTGTGCAACCAACTGCGAAGCAGTGTCAGGCGATAGAATTTATCACTTAAGCAATGAAAACTATCAGAAGATTGAGTTTATTAACATTGATAGTGAAGACTCTTACTGGCAAGTCACCGATAAAAATGGTGGGGTAACGCGCTACGGTGCCAGCGACGATTCTCGAATTGAAGCGGTTGATATTGAAGCTGCACATCCGAGAGTTTGGGCTATCACGGACAAAAAGGATGCAGCCAATACTGAATTGACCAAATACCTTTATTCAGAGATCCCGGAAGCAGGAAACTACTATCTTCACTTTGTAATCAGCGGCAAAGTTAATGCTGCAATTAATGGATATAGCTGCGCCGAGCTGGAGTATGAGTGGTTACCTGCTAACAATCGCAAAGTAAGCTATCAGGATGGAAGCTATGTAGAAGAGCAGTTTCATGTGATCAACGTTTATAACAAGATAGGTTGTGAGCTATCAGGTAGCGGCGGTATGCAAACCAGCCGTAACCAGCTTTTGTGGGAAAGCGCGCCTTTTGGTGAATTACAACGAATTTCTGCAATACGGAGTTACGGCTCGGGTGATGTTGCCAAACCCGACACTTTATTCGAATATTACGAATTGGCCCCCGGGTTTGGCGAAGCGGAAAACTGGGGAAATCCGGAAGGAGACTTCGGGTTTACTGATGCGATACAGGAGTACTCGAACAGTCGCACCAAGGCTGAACTTCTGGATATGAACGGCGATGCGCTACCTGATCGTGTGAGAAAAGATGAAGAAGAAAATTTTCGTATCTGGCTAAATAATGGGGACGGATTTGCCAACAATGCTTTGAACTGGGGCAATCCTGCTTCGGATGCGATAAGAGAAGGAGACGATACCAAAGCGGATCTAATTGATATGGATGCCGATGGTAAACTGGATCGAGTTCGAAAAAACAATAATGAAGATATGGTTGTACGCAGAAACAAGGGTAACGGATTCTCTGAGCCCGACGGCTGCACCTGGGGAAATCCAGAAGGACGTTATTCGGCAAATCTTGATATTCGAGTGAGCGTTAATGGTATTAATACACATGAATCTGACCCCTGGGGAACCATTATTGATCTGGTGGATATGAATGGTGATGGCTATCCTGACCGAGTTTACAAAGGTTCACCGGATAACGATGGCGAACATAACTACGACAACTATCATTTCAAAGTCTGGTTAAATGATGGCTGCGGCTTCGATCGCAATTTGGTCCAAGACTGGGGGAGTCCGGAAGATTCCCTGTTTGGTGAACCAGGTAACATCAGACATATGGGGTCGAAAACCATAACCCAGCTTGAATTAATGGATATCAATGGAGATGGTCTGCCTGACCGCCTGCTGAAAAGAGCATCAGAGCCTCTCTATGTCTGGCTGAATACTGGCAGTGGTTTTGAGAATGAACATCTCATTTGGGAAAATTCTACAGACGGTCACGCTTTACGACAAACCGTTAAATCCGGTGAAACTAATTACACTGTCAGAGATCTGGTTGATATGAATGGTGACGGGTTGCCAGATAGAGTTTACAAGCGTCAGGATTCACCTTCTAGCGGGTTAGCCGACCTTAAAGTTTATCTTAATACCGGGAGAGGCTTCAGTACTGTCGAGACTAATTGGGGCAGTCCTGATAATCAATTTTTACGTAAAGTGGAATCGAACGAAAGTAGTTTCGCTCTAATTGATATGAACGGTGATCGCTTACCTGACCGTGTAATCAAATGCGACACCAGTTGTGCACAAACTGACTTTAGTGTGCGTTTAAATTTAGCAAAGCCCGGTGAAATGCTGCTGAAAAAAGTGACCAACCATTTGGGTGGACAGACTTCCTACGTTTACCAGCCGCTCGATCTCAGCCCGACAGGCTACAATCCTGACTATGGTCAAAAGCGTTGGGTTGTCTCTAAAAAAATTATTTCAGATGGCTTTGGTGACAACGGGACCGGCGAAGAAAAGAGAACGACTACTTATGAGTTTCATGGAGGCGTTTACGATAAAAATCACAGACAAGATTTAGGGTTTGAAAAAATGTTTCAAATTGAGCCAACAGGGGATGTCAGAGAAACGCATTTTTATCAACTCATAAATCTATCCGGTGTGGTCAAGAAAAGCTTACTTCGCCAAGGCGCTATTGACGGGCCGATCCATGAGTATCGCTACGATTACTATGAAGATCGCGCTGAAGATCCGAATGATTATTCTTATGGAATTCAGCAGGCTCGACCTAATCCAGGACCAGACGCAGAAGTTTACTCACCCAAAATTCATACGGTTCACAACTTTATTGTTAGTGGCTCTACCTCAGTTGATTTAGGCGGTATGCCGGAGTACTCAGGGTTAGGTTTCAAGCGAACCAAGCAAACATATGAGTATGATTCTTTTGGCAATGTAAAAAGTGAAATTAACTATGGTCTGGTTGACTCTCAAGAACACACTGACGTAGGCATTGATAAAGTAACCAATGATACCCGTTGGGGATATTACTTATCCAAGTGGATAATGAAGCCTATTCTTAAAGAGAGCCTGGAATGGAATGTCGATACCCAAAGCTATCAACTTTCCGCCAAAACACAATTTATCTATGATGATAGTGAGTCCGGTGTCGGTGAGAATGGCTGGTTAACAACCAAAAGAATCTTTCAGGATGAAAGTAATTCTTACGACATTAACTATCGCTATGACACTGATGGCAATCTGGAAAGAGAGCAAAATGGAAGAGGCTTCTGGACAATCTATACTTTTGAACCTCGTTATAAACGGTATCAGCAAAGTGTCGAATTGCCGTCGCCGGTTGATAAAGCCAACATAACCACAAGTCATTATGACAGCCTGATGCGTTTGACTTCCACTGTTGATGGTAACGAAAATACTACGAGCTATGGCTATGATTCATTTGGTCGCGTTTCCTATATTGTTAAACCATTAGATGAATTAGCCTATCCGACTATTCGTTATTTCTATACCGATTGGGAGCCAGTCAAGAACACGCCTTCCTATGTGCAAAAGCAAGTCAAAGATGAAGCTGCTGCCAGTATTATCAGCCGAACCTACTATGATGGTTTTGGACAAGTTATAGAAACAAAGACCGAGGCTCCCGCTTATGGTGATAATGGCCAGATCAGGTACAGAACTGTTGATAGCTGGCAGTTTGTTGAGGGTAACAAGAAGGTCAGGCAAACATCTATTCCTTATTTTACAACCGGTGCTGAATATAGCCGTAATCTGACGCCCGATAAAAAGGAGAGTCGAAGTGAAACCTATCTTAATGCTGATTCCAGTATTTCGAGTGACTATCTGGGAACGGTGATTAAAACAACGTCGGCTTCAGAAAGGCCTACTTATCAGCGAGATTTTCATTTCACAACTTATAATCTCGATGCCAGTTTTCATTTCACTTCGACGGTGAAACAACCGGAAAGTCTTAAACGTAGCATCTATCAGTATACCGGAGTATTTCCTGCCAATAGTTTTTATGCGAGAACTGAAATACATGACTATTTCCACAAACAGCAAATTTTTGATCATCATGGTAACACTACTGTGAAGCATAAAAATTTTCTGGGTCAAACTGTTAGGGAAGAAGATATGGACAGAGGCATCTGGCAATATTCTTACGACAAAAACGGTAACCTGAAAACACAAACTGACGCAAAAAATGTACTCATTGTATTTGATTATGATGTGCTGGACAGAATTCAGAGCAAAACTTATCCGGATGGCAGCACCATTGAATACTATTACGATGGGGACGAGGACCGGGATGGTGAAATTGACTCAGGCCGCAGACATATTCTTGGGCAGTTAGCCAAGGTTAGCGATTTTAGTGGCTATACTCGCTTTTGGTATGACGAGCGCTATCGGATTACCAGAGAGCAAAAGAAAATAAATGGACTTAGTACCAGAAATATCTACTTCCGATATGATTCGATGGATAGAATTTCAGGGATCAAATATCCTGCTGATGATAATTATACGGTAATAGGTTATGACCGAGGCGGCGCAATGCTGTCAATTACTGCTGACGGTATGGATCAAGTAATAAGCCAGGTCAATTATAGTGAGCAGGGCCAAGTCAAAGATATTTTCTTTAATGGAAGTAGTCAGCATTTCGAATACTGGGATGAAAGCCGAGATTATCGTCTCAAGTCTAACTACAGCCTGAAAACTCAAGACACCAGCGAGCTTATCCGGTATGAATACGATTATGATGCTGTCGGCAACATTGAAAAAATTGATGGTTATCTTGATTCGGTGCTAACACCGCAGTATTCCCGCACATTTACCTATGATGACTTGAGCCGGCTAAAAACTCAGTCTAATGTCGATTATTTTGGTGGCAGCGAACTATTTAGCTACGATGAAATTGGCAACATTACCGAACGTAATGGTGTCAAGTATGTATATCCGGAAAAAGGAAAAGCTCGTCCTCATGCCGTAACAAGCGTTGGCAGCAAAGCTTATCAATACAATGACAATGGTGATATGTTCGATCGAAATGGTGATCTGATTGATTATGATTTTGATCGTCAGATGGTTCAGTACAAGGACGAAAGCTACCTGTATGACTACGCTGGACGTCGAGTGAAAAAGTGGACGAGTGAGGATACTATTTACTACCCCAATAAATATTATGAAATTCGTAATGACAAACCAATCAAGTTCTATTATCTGAATGGGGTAAAGATCGCCAGACACAAAAGGAAGGAATATAGCTTTATACACAATGACCATTTACAAGGAAGCAGTATCATAACAGATATTTCTGGAGTAAAAACTCGGGAGCTTCTTTATAACAGTTTCGGTGAAGTGAAGCGAAATGTTGGCTCAGGGGAGTCTCCGGACTATAAATACACTGGTAAAGAAGAGGATAGCTCAGGGCTAAACTATTTTGGTGCTCGTTATTATGACCCTGGTATCGGCAAGTTCATTCAAGCGGATACATTATATGATGGAGCTTCGGGGCCAGAAGGACTAAACCTCTACGCCTACTCAGCAAATAACCCGATTAAGTTTAATGATCCGTCAGGCAATAGCGCAGGAGATCCAATCGCATGGTTGAAAGCAATTAAAGATACCTATTCCGGGATCAACAACTACAATAGCGGTAATGCCCGAGACGGTGTTCTTCAGGTGACTGGTTCGGTAGCCTTTGCTGTTCAGGCTGTAGCGGAAAGCGCGACCAACAGTTTGGCAAAAGCGTCTGAGAAATACGCTCGTTCTGCCGTAGTTAACAGTGCCAAAGCTGTTGTTCGGGGTCGCAGTGTAAATCCTTTTACGCGTTTGTCGGGAACAGGTGCAGCAGTTAAAGCGGATATTGCAAATTCTGCTTCAAAAACCATGAGCAAAGGAAGCAAGATGGCGGGCAGATATGCTAAAGCTGCTGGAAGAGTTGGTGTGGGCTTAACTGTTATTTCACTGGCGCCTGATGCATATAATGCTGCCTCTTCTTATTACAATGGGAGTACTACAAAAGGCAATTACTATGCAGCTAAAGTCGGAATGGGTGGTGCAATGGCTGCGGCCGAAACAACTCCCCTTGGACTCGGTGTTTCCATGATGATATCTGTGTCAGAAGCTGGTGCGCAAAACTTTCTTGCTCAGCATACAGGAGAGACAACTGCTGGATTCATCGATACCATGGCTATGGGGACAGCAATACTCTCTGTTGATGGCGGAGGACAAATGATTGTCGACGCTCTACAGGAAAGTAATACTGGTTATCAACCAATCGATAGTGCCCGGCATGCGCTTGGAAACGGGATCGAGGCTGTCCCGGGAATTATGAATAACGCTTCGATTATCGCTGATCATGTTGGAGACTCTGTTAGCAGTGCGTGGAACAACTTCTGGAGTAGTGATGAACAGGGAAATAATTAATCATGTTAGTTGACTAGTTGTCCACTTGAATGTCTGCCATCATAAAGCTCGCTAATTCATTGCAGTGGCTTTATGGTGGCTTCTACTCTCAAGCCTTCTTGCATTACATCAGAGGTTCAGTAACAGGAAGGACCTAAACTCTCTATATTTAGTATAAATAATATTCAAATTCGTGTTTTTTCATAAAGATGTCGTATTTCTTCATAAGATTGTCCCAAATTGTTCCTGCTCTTTTTGTAAGATATCCCGATGGGCATTGAAGCTCTTATTAATATCTAGTCTTTCTTATTTTAGTTTTGTTATAGGGACTGCAATAGATTGAATTTAGATTTTATTTCGGTGTAATAAAAAAAATGGTCGCTCAGTTTTTGTAAGTATTTAATATAGTGAGTCACTGTTAAAGGCTTTTTGCATTCAACATGAGTATCTTGCCGATACAAAAAATTATATTTAGTGGAATGAGAAGAAGGAGTTCCTACATGGTTTTAAAGGTTCGTAATGGAAAAACAACGCGCATACGCAGGGCAATTTATAAGGCGCTATTTTGTAGTTCAATAATATTAACTACCACGAATGTTATGGCGATTGAAGGCGATCAAGACAATGATGGTATGCCGGATGAGTGGGAGCTAGTCAACGGCCTTAATCCTATGGACCCTTCCGATGCCAGTACTGATCTGGATTGGGATACCTTGAGCAACTTAACTGAGTATGGCTTGGGAACGGATCCGAACAACTTTGATAGTGACAGTGATGAGCTCGATGATGGTATGGAAGTCAGTCTTAATATTGATCCGACAAAACCCGATAGTGATGGTGACCAACTACCTGATGGCTGGGAATATTTTAATAGTTTGAATCCAGCTGATGCGAGTGACGCTTCGCTAGATGCTGATTTTGATGGGCTCAATAATTTAGAAGAATATTTATTGGGGTCATTTCCGCAAGACCCGGACACAGATGATGATTCGATTCTTGATGGCGATGAAGAAATGAATGGTACCAGTGCGCTGGATTATGATACCGACAATGATGGTCTTTCTGATAATGAAGCCAGTGAGTTTGGTACCAACCAACTAAACAGGGACTCAGACTCTGACGGTATTATTGATGGTTTTCAGTTTGGCTCTGTTTTACCTCTGGATCCTTTACAAGAGTTAAACAGTGGAACCGGAGAAAGTTCCGGCGCCGCCTTGTCAGCCGATGGTCGCTTTGCCGTCTTTGTATCAGAGCGCAGTGGACTGGTTTCAAATGATAACAATAACTTTATCGATGTATTCTGGCACGACACGCTAACCGGAGAAGTGAGAAAAATCAGTAATGCCTGGGATGGCGGTGATGCTAATGGTTGGAGCGGTCGTATTGTTAACGGCATCGGTATTGATATCTCTGCAGACGGTCGATATGTGGTTTTCCAGTCCGGAGCCAGCAATATAATACCCTCGGACTTAAATGGTGGGAGCAGCGACATATATCTTCATGATACGCAAACAGGAAAAACAAGTTTAGTGAGTGTAACCAGCGATGGCGTACAGGCTAGCGGTAGCAGCTGGAGTCCAAGGATTTCGAATGATGGACGTAAAATAGTATTTCGCTCAAGCGCCACTGAGCTATTACCTGGCGCTGACAATAACTCCTACAACAGTGATATCTTTTTGCATGATCTTGACACAGGAGTAACTGAGCTTATCAGTAAAAATTCACAGGGAGTGCAGGGAAATGGCAATAGCGAAGGCGCTGATATTTCTTCGGACGGACGTTATGTTTCATTTCTATCAAAATCAGATAACTTGGTGATAGACGACAATAATAGTCCGACTCTTTCTAAAAATGATTTGTTTGTACATGATCGTGTTGAAGGTAAGACTGCCCGGGTTAATCTAAACAACGATGGAACTGAATTTCCTACTGAATACACCTATGGGGGCTCGCTCTCTGGTGATGGCCGATTTATAGCATTTTCTACAACGGCTGATATTGATAACGCGGATAGTAATAACGGGTTCGATTGTTATATCAGAGACTTGCAGTCAGGGAATAATATTCTGGTGAGTGCGGGTGAGAGTAACATCAAATGTGTGACACCATCACTTTCTGAAAGCGGTCGATTTGTCGCTTATGAGTTGTTGCGTGGAGCGAGTAATTCTGGGGATGGAATTTATCTTAAAGATATGCAGTCGGGCCAGGTTAAAGTCATTTCAAAAACAGAGCAAGCGGCTGAATCGTTTTCTTATGGTCGTGGTATAGGGTTGGATGTTTCTGATGACGGACAATTTGTTCAGTATGCGCTAAGACCTTATTATCTTGGAGGAACTATTTACGCTGGACATCAGAATTTCTTGTCTAAAACGGATATGCCAAAAGAAGTAAAAGGCCCAAAATTGACAACTGATTTTCTCTCCAATGTAAGCAGTAGCGAGTGGACAACAGTTACACTGCCTCATCATTATCAGTCTATGGTGGTTGTGGCTACGCCTCAGTATGATCAGAATTCTGTACCCATGGTTGTTAGAATTCGAAATTCAGAAGGCAATCAGTTCGAAATTAAATTAGATCGGACCGATGGCTTGAGTGCAGAAGTGTTTGGCGACGTTCATTATTTCGTGGTCGAAGAAGGCGTTTATACGGTAGAGAATGATGGTCTAAAAATGGAGGCGGTCAAATTTACTTCTTCTGTTACCGACTCTAAATCTTTTTGGAGTGGTGAAGCGAGGAGTTACCAAAATAATTATCAGGCACCTGTGGTACTGGGGCAGGTTATGACCGCAAATGATCCCGCATTTTCTGTTTTCTGGTCTTACGGCGCTAGCCGGGGAGCAGCGGCTAACGCTTCTTTCTTAAATGTTGGTAAACATGTCGGTGAAGATCCTGATATTCAACGCCAGGATGAAACCATAGGCTATGTTGTTTTCGAGCAAGGAGCTGGTAGTGTTAATGGCTTGAATTACATTGCCAGGCTTGGTGGCGACACTATTCGAGGAGTACAAAATGGTCTATACAATTATTCACTGTCTGGTTTGACAAATCCCAAGTCAGCGGTTTGCTCACAAGCGGCTATGGATGGCGGAAATGGCGGCTGGGCTGTTTTACTTGGTGAGATTAATGCTGACAGACTGACTTTGGGAATTGATGAAGATCGTATGAAGGATAGCGAGCGAAATCATACAACAGAACAAGTGGGATACATTGTTTTTGAAAATGCCGAAAACTAATCCCGCGTTATAAAGAGAAATTTTAGGATGCATTACCATTAGTTAACCGGTGATGCATCCTATACATGCCCAGTTAATTATTTACTGATATTTTTATTCACTCATCTTAGTTAGTTGCAATTTTAAAATTACCCCTTATTCGATCCTGATTGCAGTATCAACTTTGTTACCATCACCAGGTAGAATGTAGTTAACCTGCCTCTTGATCCAATCCTTATACTGGTCGGCACATAAAAGCTGGGCTATTATTGTGCCAAACGACTTAACAGGCCAGAGAAAAATGGAAAAAGAAATCAAACAGGAAATCGCTCAGTTACAGGTTATCTACGATACCATCGCTAATTTTTTTGTTAACTACAGTTTTCAGTTGATAGGCGCTTTGCTGATACTAATTATCGGGATGCTTATTGCCAAAAAGGTTTCAAACGGAGTGAACAAATTATGTATTAAAAAAGGTATCGACGTAACTCTCTCTCGCTTTATCAGTAATATTGTCAAAATAACAATTGTGGTGATGGTTGCGATTATCTGCTTGAATAAGCTCGGGATAAGCATTACGCCCCTAATCGCTGCTATAGGCGCAATTTCCCTCGGAGCAGGACTTGCCGTTCAGGGGCTTCTTTCAAATTATGGCGCAGGTTTAAATATTGTACTTACACGACCATTTATCGTCGGGGATACGATTAGTGTGCAGGGAGTGAGTGGCATTGTTAAGGATATTCTTCTGGCTCATACTATTATCGTGACAGAAGACGATGTCGAAATAACTATTCCCAATAAGCACATCATCGGTGAAATTATTCATAACTCTCAGGAAAACTCGCTGATTGAACTCGAAGTGGGAGTGTCTTATGCGAGCAATATGGACAAAGTCACTCAGATATTACTTGGCGCAATTCAGGATAATTCTTTCTTTGATTGCAAAAATGATCCTCAAGTTGGAATAAGCAGTTTTGGCGATAGTAGCGTCAATTTTGAAGTCAGAGTATGGGTCGCATCCAACCAGCTAAATGCAGCCCGCTTTTCCCTGAACAAATCAATTTGGGATGCGCTGAAAGCGGAACAGATAGATATTCCTTTCCCGCAAAGAGAAGTAAAAATCATAGCCAAATAATTTTCATTTCATGACTGCTGGACAAAGTGTACATATTTACTATTGTGTTGTACGATTGTTTTCGTATATCGTCTTCTCTTTAGAAAAATTAGTAAAACAATTTAAGGGGAAACATTATGAAATTGAAAATTATCTTTATTGGGATATTTAGTGGGA
This sequence comes from Aliikangiella sp. G2MR2-5, assembly GCF_015687155.1. Classification (GTDB taxonomy): domain Bacteria; phylum Pseudomonadota; class Gammaproteobacteria; order Enterobacterales; family Kangiellaceae; genus Aliikangiella. The sequence continues at coordinate 229,711 of NZ_JADPQF010000003.1, forward strand.
TTTTACTGTCCGCATGCGCTTCAAGCCCGGTTGAACAAACCAAAGTTGCTGTGCAATCTGAGTCAGAATCAAAATCTGAGTCAGAATCAAAGAATGTACAGGAAGATTTATCAAAGAGGCGCAGAACTTGCAAATCATCTCGCTCTACCGGTTCTCGTCTAGGCCGCTGCTAGTCGAGCCAAGGGTAGAAACTGTCCGGTTAATCAGGTTGTTTTACATCAAACATAAAAAAGAAGCTACCACCGTTAGGAGGCAGGAGGTAGCTTCAAGTCGGGCAACGAACCCAATTCTTAATTTTCTTGAGACAGTATAGGCTTATGTTTTTACACTTTTATTATGTTCGAACCAGACTGTGTTTCCACTATTCACACCGCCATTGACTTTCACAGGCTCGAGCCCTTGGGTCGCTAAAAAAGACTCTACTTCCGATATACTGAGTTGAAAAACTTCACTAGCTTCCTGACTGGTCCAACTATTGAACGCGGCTAGCTTTTCGATGTTACTTAGATTTTTTCTGGCTGGCTTCCTGCTTCCCATTGAAGCAATTGCTGCTTCTAACTGCAAATAGCTACGAGACCCGGACAAAGAACTAATTGAGTCGCCAAGAAATAGCAAAGAAGGAAAGCCTTTGGCGCCAAGGCGAACCATTTCAGCTTGCTCAAGAGAAAAAGTGTGTTTTAAGTTCTGGCTATCAAGAGTCTCGAAAAATAATTCTGTATTTAGCCCCAGATCACTCACTAATCGAGTCAGTAGTTCGATTTTTGACGGGTTTTTTCCAAATAAAAATATTTGTTCGCGCATAAGCCTGACAAAAACCGATTCCAGTTCGGGACGCAACTGTCTGACGGTAATCGCTGCCTGACAGAGAACATAAGAGTTATCAATCGGATCATTTATCCAAACCGATGGATCTATTGGCTGACCATAATGAGCCGCCACTTGTTGCCAGTGAGGAATAACATCTTCAGGTTTGCTTATGCCATTGCCGGGATCACCGAAGTTTTTCCAGCCCGGTAGTAAGCCTCCATGGATATATCGAACATTAATTTCATAGTTTAATGTTAATCGACGCCAGACCGGTTCTATGGCCCAACAATGAGAACAAATCGGGTCGGTGACAAAAATTACATTTATTTTCCGGGGCTGGGTAGCATCTGTCTCAAGTCCATCTATCCTGAATCCATCTGTCGAGCTATTTATTGATGGAATCGCGCAGCCGTTTTGTTGATCGCAGCTTTCCATATAAATCACTCCGCGCCTGATTTTGAGTTATTATCAATTTCCTTGAAAGCCTGTTCCATTCGATCCAGACCAGCGGCCAAAATTTCAAAACTGGTCGCAAAGCAAATGCGGATATGGCCTTTCGCGCCTGGACCAAAGAAGCGTTCATTTCCCGGAACAACGGCGACTTTGTTTTCGAGTAGTTTCTCTACTACTGCTTCCGCATCCAGTCCAGTTGCTTCGATGTTGGGGAAAAGCAAATAGGTCGCCTCAGGTACAGAACAAGTGACACCTGGAAACTGATTGAGTCGCTCAACTGCGTAGTCTCGCAATCTTGTCAGGTGATTTTTAAATTCATCGACCCAGTACCAGCACTTTTCCAACGCACAAATAGCTGCGATTTGCGAAAGCGTGGATACTCCACCAGCCGTAGTCATAACATAGGCGGCATCGACTATTTTTTGATAAACCTCATTATTCGGTGCTATTACAGCACCTACTCTTAATCCTGCAAGCCCAAATGCTTTAGAGAAACCGTAAACGGTGATTACATTTTTAGTAAGCTCCGGAGGTAGATGATGGAAGCTTTGAAATGGCTTTTCCGGAAAGACAATGTCGGACCAAATCTCATCATTCATTATCCAGAGGTCATTCTCGTTAGCAAAATGGGCGATGGTTTCCAACTCGTTTCTGCTAATTAAACGTCCAAGAGGATTATGAGGGTTACAGACACCGATCAATTTCGTTTTCTCTGAAACCAGATTAGGAAGCAGGTCGAGACGAAATTCGCCTGTTGCCTTGTCATAAGGACAGCGAACGACTTTTGCTCCTGCCGCTGAGACAGATTGCTCAAACAAAAAATCTACCGGATCAAAAATAATCGCTTCGTCGCCAGGAGATAAAATAGCCCGCGCGATCGAATACATTCCGCTCGCAGCGCTATCAATTGGCAGAATATTTTGCGGATCAATTCGATAGTCTTTGCGTAGTGCAAAAGCATCTGAAAGGGTTTGTTTAAACTGCGGTAGCCCTTGATGAGGACCATACGAATAGACACCACTTTGAGCATAATTACTGATAGCGTCTCTGATTTCTGTAGCCACCGCAAAATCAGGATCGGCTGCTGTCAAAGGGATAATTTCTTTTTCCGTTTCCGCCCAGCGAAAATTGAATGCTCTTTGTTTCAATAGTTCCAGAGGAACCTGCTCGTTACTAAATAGAGAGTTCGACATTTTTCTATCCGTCATAATTCAAATTTGAGGTCGACCTTTGTTTAAAAAGCAAAAGGAATTTTCTGTTCTGCATGATGGGCCTGAAGAAACTCTTCCTGCAATGCGATCCCCTGATCCAGATACTGATTCACAATACTTCGACGCATAGCGGAATAATGTTCAAGACCGATAGCGGTGTAACCTTCTTGTGCTTTGTCAAAAACTCGGCAAAGCTCTATCGCATCTTCAATTGCCGAGTTCACACCCTGACTGGTAAAGGGTAAGAGAGCATGAGCAGCATCGCCCAGAAGAACGACATTGTTTTTGTGGAATTTTTCTAGTGGCAGTAGATAGCAAGTTTGCCATATATGAGACAGATCGAAATTTGTATTTTCGATAAGTGAACTGATAGGTGCTGGCCAGTGATTAACAAGCTTTTCAGCAAACGCTTTTTTTCCTTCAAAACTCAGGTTTTCAATATCGAATCGTTGGCAATCATATTGTACAAACCAGATCACACGCTTATCGTCAGCAGGAACCATCCCAACCGCCAGTCCACCCTCAAGTTGCTTGAATTTAATGAATCTTCTGCCGAGGCTATTAACCAGCGCTTCGCTCTCTACGATTGAGACGAGTTCTTTTACACGAACTTCAGAGCGCTTAGCGTTGGGAAATATCTGATTTCTCACGGCAGAGCGGCCACCGTCACAACCCAGGAAGAAATCTGCCGAGACTTTATTACCGTTGCTAAAGCATGCATAACTGGCGCTATTATTATCAGACCACTCAAAGTGTGAAAACTGATGATCAAAATGCAACCAGTCAGCTGGTATCTGAGCAAGCAGTAAGTCGATAAAAGCCTTACGGGTTACTCCGTAACTTCCTTGAAGAGGCTCATCCGTAAGCAAGTTATTTGTGTTATCAATAATATGGCAGGCATCCAGAGAATAACCTATTTTGGATGCTTCTTGGTCAAGCGACAGTTTGGAAAGGGCACGCATACCATTTTCCAACATAATAAAACCTAAACCTTCACGACCTGATAGCGGACTGCGTTCGTATATATCGACGCGACCTCCAAGCTTTTTGTAATGGATTGCAAATGCTAATCCGGCAATACCGCCGCCAATAATTGCAATGCTTGGTCTCATAGTTTTTCCTCGGCTAATTTCCACAAAAACGTTTGTGCTCTTTAGAAATGTGATAAATACATTCGTACTATGGTCGCAGGATTGATGTTCATGACCTAAACACTGAGCCCTCTGCGTCCATGCTATATAAAGGGCGATCCTAACTTTTACTTGTTAGTCAGATAATGCTTAAATATGCATAATAGATATGCATAAGTGCATATTTGATAGATCGAAAATGGAGGGGGCATGAAAGATGTAAACTGGGATGATCTCAAAGCGGCATATCGAATCGCTGCTCATGGTTCCATAGCACTGGCAGCAACAGATATCGGAGTCAATTACTCAACGTTGTTGCGAAGAATAGACCGACTGGAACGAAGTCTTGGTATCAAGTTATTTATTCGTCACCAGCGTGGATACAAGCTTACGGATAGTGGTAAGCACTTACTGGTTGATATGCCGGCTATTGAGCAAAAGCTTGACGCTCTACAGTCTCGAATCGTTTCAGAAGCAACCGCCGTTGCCGGAATGGTCAGAATTACAACTTTGCCGGAATATTCATCTTTTCTTCACCCAATACTTAGAAAAACGCAAGAGTCGTTTCCCGACTTAAAAGTAAGTGTCGATGTGAGTGATGAGATAATTCCCTTGGAAAGTGGTCAGGCACATATCTCTATCAGAGCCGGCAAACAGCCTGATCAGCCAGACCTGATAGCGATAAAAATTAGTGAAATCAAGTTTAAATACTATATGTCAAAAGATTATCTGACGCGCTTTGGGATGCCAGCAAAGCGTCAGGAGTTCGACTTGCATCAATGGGTGATGCCTAGTGGCAAAAAACGGAATCTGTCCTTCGTAAAAAGATTAATTCGGCAACTAAATCCTCACTCCATTCGGTATCAAAGCAACAGCTTCTTTGATGTACAACTGGCAATTGAAAATGGGTTTGGCATTGGGCCCGTGGATGAAGAGAAAGCCTGCCACAAAGACAATCTTGTTCAGGTACCTTGTATCAAAGAAAGTAATGATAATTCTCTCTGGTTTGTTTTTCACCGAGAGCTCAGGGAAGATCGCCGGATACAAGCCATTATTCGCTTCGGAAAGCAATATAACCGAAAGCTTGCTAAATTTATTGATATTGAAGACTAGACTGCATGCACTATACTTCAGCAGAATTTAATTCATTACTCTAAATATGTAACTTGATTTGTTTTTTTATACAGGACACTTTACTTTGTCGCGCGAGATGTTTATAAGATTGCGCTTAAACCAAACAGATGGAATCAAGATGAAACCTTCAAGAACTTTACCCTATGTGCTTTTTTTTGCGTCCTTGTTGCTCAATGCCTGTGTGACGTCTCAATCCGGGAAGATATCACTGGAATCTCAAAAGCCTAAATACGAAGAGTTTGTTAAAAGTGGGGAAGCATTGCCAATTGAGTCAGTGATCACTATTGACGGAGAAAAAGTCGATCTGGCAAATCCAGAAAAGAAAAAGCTCGTGGTTTTATTTGCTACCTGGTGTTCAGACTCAAATCGAGCACTTAAAGCATTGAATCAGTCGGCAATTTTGAATGATGACTCAATTGAGCTAGTGGCTATCGCTCGTGAAGAAAAAGAAGAGGTGGTTAAAGCCTGGCGTGATAAAAATGGGATTAAAGTTCCGTTGGCGGCAGATCCGGATCGGAGTATATACAAAAAGTTTGCCGCAGCAGGAATCCCTCGCCTGATTACGGTAGCGAAAGATGGCAAGATTATTAAAATGAACCTTGCCGAAGGTGAGAACCAACTGAAGCTGATTCAGTGGTAGCTATTTTTTACCTTTTCGTCAACCCGGCCGTTATCGGTCGGGTAGCCCTTACCCGGAACTTTCGGTTTGCTGAAGCGGCCTAATCTTAAGACATACTTCATTCAGGCAAATCACAACGGCAGTAGGCTTTAAAGCAAGTAATATTTCTGGACCTTGACCGGGGAAGCGGTTCAGTGGTTTGTTGAAAAGTGAGGACTTGTGCTCCCCTAACTGGTTCAAAGTCATCTCTTGGCCGGAAAATACTAGTCCGGATGACCCTAATTCAAGGTTTTCCTTCCAATATACCCCCGAAAGTCGTTAAAATTGCGCCAATAATTGCCACGACCTCAACCTGCTTGGCTAGAGAGTTTGTGGAGAGTATTTGTCAATAATTACCTGCCTGCCTATATAAAAGAGGCAGGCTTGTCATTTTAGAGATCTATAGATTCATGCAGCACGAATATAATCCGTCGGAAGTTGAAAGTAGCGTTCAGTCTATCTGGGATGAAAACAAGGTTTTCAAAGCGATAAAAGATACCAGCAAAGAAAAGTTCTATTGCTTGTCAATGCTCCCTTATCCAAGTGGTCGACTGCACATGGGACATGTGCGTAACTACACCATCGGGGATGTGATTTCTCGCCACCAGAGAATGCTCGGAAAGAATGTGCTGCAACCGATGGGGTGGGATGCTTTTGGTTTGCCTGCCGAAAATGCAGCGATCAAAAACAAGGCACAGCCGAGTGCCTGGACCGAAGAAAACATCGCTTATATGAAAAATCAGCTGAAAAGTCTGGGGTTTGCCTACGATTGGGAACGTGAAGTTACTACCTGTAAGCCAGAATACTATAAGTGGGAACAGTGGTTTTTCACCAAGCTGGTTGAAAAAGATTTAGCTTATAAGAAGACATCAGCGGTCAACTGGTGTCCGAATGATGAAACGGTGCTAGCCAACGAGCAGGTGCATGACGGGCTTTGCTGGCGCTGTGATACCCCGGTGGAAAAGAAAGAAATCGACCAGTGGTTCATTCGTATCACTGCTTATGCTGAAGAGCTGCTTAACTGCATTGATGACCTTGAGGGGTGGCCCGATAGTGTTAAAACCCAGCAACGGAACTGGATTGGACGCAGTGAAGGTCTGGAAATGACTTTTAAGCTAAAGGACTGCGATGAGTCAGTATCTATTTATACCACCCGCCCTGATACGCTTATGGGGGTCACCTATGTCGCTGTGGCGGCGAGACATCCTGTGGCAGAAAAAGCAGCAGAAAATAATCCGGAGCTGGCAGCATTCATCAAGGAATGTAACCAGTCGACAACTGCAGAAGCTGATATTGCCACTATGGAAAAGAAAGGTATGGCCACAGGCGTTAAAGCATTGCACCCGGTAACCGGGGATGAGGTTGATGTCTGGGTAGCCAATTTTGTTTTGATGGATTACGGTTCAGGTGCCGTTATGGCCGTTCCCGGACACGACCAGCGTGATTGGGAGTTTGCGCACAAGTATGGTATCGAGATTAAACAAGTCATCGAACCAGCCAAAGACTGTGATGTAGTGTGTGACTTGAGTAAAGAAGCTTTTACCGAAAAGGGGCTACTGGTTAATTCCGGAGAGTTTGACGGGTTAACTTCAAGTGAAGCTTTCGAACGTATTGCCAGCTGGTTAGAGAGTAAAGGGCTGGGCCAAAAGCAGGTAAACTACCGTATGCGTGACTGGGGGGTTTCCCGTCAGCGCTTCTGGGGAGCACCTATTCCGATGATTAAGCTGGAAACCGGCGAGATGATTACCGCGAAAGAGTTTCCTGTGGAGTTACCAACTCACCTGAAACTTGAAGGGGCTAATTCTCCACTAGTGGATAACCCGGAGTTTCAGAATGTCGTTATTGACGGGGTCAAGGGCAAGCGAGAGACCGATACCTTTGATACCTTTATGGAGTCGAGCTGGTATTACGCGCGCTATACCTGTCCTGAGTCAGACGACGCTATGCTCGATAGCGATGAAGCCAATTACTGGTTACCGGTTGATCAATATATCGGAGGTATCGAACATGCAACAATGCACTTACTGTATTTCCGTTTTTTCCATAAGCTGATGCGTGATGCCGGACTGGTTGACTCTGACGAGCCAGCTAGAAAGCTTTTGACTCAAGGTATGGTGTTGTCTGAAACTTTTGTTACTAAAGACGACAAAGGCGGCAAGAACTATCACACCATTGAAGAAGTGGATGTCGAAAAGGACAGCAAAGGTAAAGCTATTCGGGCGACACTCAAAAGTACGGGCGAAGAAGTTATTCTGGCGGGTATGGAAAAGATGTCCAAGTCAAAAATGAATGGGGTCGATCCTCAGGCATTGATTGACCAGTATGGTGCAGATACCGCCAGACTTTACACTATGTTCGCCGCGCCACCGGAACAGTCACTTGAATGGCGTGAAGATGGCGTCAATGGCGCAAGTAAATTTATAAAGCGTCTTTGGAAGCTTTATGTTGATCATGCGCTTTGTGACGATGCAAATATCGAATTGAGCAGTTTGAACAAAGAACAGAAGGCACTTTACGGAAAGACGCACGAAACTATTCAGAAAGTTAGTGACGACTATGGACGCCGACATTCTTTCAATACTGCGATTGCCGCAATTATGGAATTGACCAACGCCATCACCAAATTTGCCGTAAAAGACGAGCAAGATCAGGCGGTGATTAAACATGCTCTCGACCATGCCGTTATTTTATTATCGCCAGTAACCCCTCATATGGCGCAGGCACTTTGGCAATTAGCGGGTAAGGAAAAGCTGATTGTAGATGAAGCCTGGCCACAGGTAGACAAAGCTGCTTTAGTAAAAGATGAGATTGTAGTGGTTCTGCAGGTTAACGGCAAGGTGCGGAGCAAGATCAGTGTGGCAGCCGATGCATCGAAAGATGATATAGAAGCTATTGCTATGAAGGATGAAAACGTAGCGCGATTTACTGAAGGCAAGACTATTCGTAAGGTCATAGTTGTTCCTGGTCGATTGGTCAATATCGTTGCTAACTAGGGTCCGGACGATGCCTAACCTATTAAGACTATTTCTCTGGTTTGCTTTGTCCGGTATGTTGCTCGGTTGCGGTTATCAGCTTCGCGGGAGCAGCACCAAGCTAAAAGACCAGTCGATCTTTGTGCAGGCGGATGTTGTTCATCCTGCATTTAAACGATTGCTAGAAAAAAAGTTCGGTAGTTACGGTAGTCAACTGGTTGGCTCCAGTGACCAGGCTAATCGACAACTTCAGGTAATCTCATTGGAGTTTTTTGAACGGGGCGTAAGTCGTGATGAGACCGGGCGCGCTAGCGAGGCCGCTCTCTCTGTTGAGTTGAGCTACTATTGGCTGGCTGCTTCAGAAAGTATCGAAAATAGCACGCTCAGGTCACTTTCCGCGTCAACCACCTATACATTCGACTATCGAGATCCGGTCAGCAAGCGAGTCGCTCATCAGGATGCTCAGGAGTGGCTATACGATCAACTGGCCGAATCTCTGCTGGCACAGCTAAATCTTTTATAGGGATGAGCACAATCAATTCGAGAAATATTTGTCCAGTCAATATTGTCATCAGTGAAGATCCGCTCTTGCTGCAGGAGGCTTGTGATCGCTTGATTGCCCAGGCTAAATCCATAGGTGTTGAGCAGCGGGAAATAGTCGATGTAGTGGACAAATATAACTGGACTGATTTACTGGCTTCGAGTTCCAGTATGGGATTGTTTTCGGAAATAAAGTTAACCGATATTCGATTTATTAAAGTTCCGAATAAGGAAGCTCAGGGAGCGCTCGTCGAACTAGCTATGAGTGCCAACCAAGAAAGCTTGTTGTTGGTGAGACTTCCTAAACTGGATAAGCGGCAAAAGTCCACTAAGTGGTTTAAAGCTCTGTCAAAGGATGCTCGGGTGCAGGAACTGTGGCCGCCCAAGCCATATGAATTTCCTGAGTGGGTCAGACAGCGGGCCGCCCAATTGCAGGTCAAGCTTTCTCCTGCGGCTAGCCAGATGTTAGCGGAACAAACTGAAGGCAATCTTCTAGCTGCAAAGCAGATGCTTGAAAAGCTCCAGCTCTTATATGGTGAGCAGCCCGTTGAAACCGAACAGCTGGCAGAAATGGTCTCCGACAATGCGAAATATTCTGTCTTCCTCTGTCTTGATGAGGCTTTAGCCGGGAAGGGACAAAGGGCTGTAAGGATGTTACGAAAGTTCGAGCAGGAGGGGGTGGTACCTATCTCTGTTTTGGTGAACTTAACCAGAGAAATTGAGCTATGTAATCTGGTTGCTGTTGCGACTGAGCGAGGGAGCTCTCCGATGCAGGCTTTGGCGAAAAGTTTTCTATGGGATAGTAAAAAGCGCCTTATTGTCAACGCAGCGCAGCGACTGCCTTTAATTATATGGCAACGTTTGCTTGTTCGCTGCGCCTATCTGGACCGAATGGTTAAGGGGCAGGAAAAAGGCGATATTTGGCAAGAACTTGAACAGTGTCTATGGATTTTAAGTGGTACTAAAATCTGGGGACAACAGGCAAGCCAGGGGGCGCGAGCTGTCGGACGCAATGTCCGATGATTAATATGATGCCTAATCAGTCATTGCAGAAGAGTTGTGAATGAGCCCGTCAAGCAAGCAGAAAGCTGAAACCAAAAGGACCGGTTTGACTGAGTTTGTATTCGGGGGAACCTTTGATCCGGTTCATCGTGGACATCTGGCTATAATCAAAGCACTCAAAAGTCTCAAGTCTGAGTACCCTGTGCGCATTATTCCCTGCTCAACTCCTGCATTAAAGTCGGCTGCTGGTGCTACTTTTGCTGATAGAGTAGCGATGCTGCGTCTGGCTCTGACTGATTGTGGAAACTGGCTGATTGATGAGCGAGAAAGTGAACGTCCCGGGCCTTCTTACAGTGTGGATACTTTGGCTGAGCTGCAACTTGAGGAGCCAAAGGTTTCAAGAATTTTTGTTATGGGAGCTGACAGCGCGAAGAGTTTGTGCCAATGGCACCAATGGCACAAATTAGCGTCACTCTGTCATCTTATTGTGGTCAACCGCCCGGAATTTAGCTCCGAAGAAGCAGAAAGTTCGGTTGCCAAGGCTGGATTTGATGTTGTTGATAAGTTTTCACAACTAGAAAGAACTCGGAGAGGGGCTGCATTTATCGTCAAGATGCAAGATTTTCCGGAATCATCCACAAAAATCAGGTGTTCTATTGCAAATGGCAAGCCTCTGGATTCAATGCTGACGCAGAGTGTTATAGAATATATCCGTCAAAAACATTTATATGAGTGAAGAATTTTAAATGCAAGGTGAACAACTTAAAGATTTTATCGTTGAACAACTAGAGGAAATCAAAGCTCAGGATATCAAAATCCTGGAAATTTCCAAAAAGTCGAGTATCGCTGATTATATGGTTATTTGTAGCGGTACTTCTACTCGTCATGTCAAATCTATTGCTACCTTACTGGTAAAGGAACTAAAGGATAAAGAGTTACCTCCAATCGGCGTGGAAGGAGAAGATGCGGCTGAGTGGATTCTGGTCGACTCAGGCGACGTAATCGTCCACATCATGCTTCCGCAAACACGAGATTACTATCAACTGGAAAAGCTCTGGAGTTAGTTGCTTGAGCTTTAACCTCTCCACAACTCCTTTGTCATCAACACGGATAATTTAGGGGCGGCTATGAAGATAAAACTGGTTGCCGTCGGAACTAAAATGCCCGACTGGGTGGAAAAAGGGTTTATCAACTACGCTCAACGGATGCCCCGAGACTGTTCATTGGAACTTATTGAGATTCCTGCAGCCAAACGTTCCAAGAATCAAAATTCGGCACAATGGATGGAAAAGGAGGGGCAAGCGATTCTCAGATCGCTTGAGACTTCTGATTTCGTTGTCGCTCTGGATGTAAAGGGTAAAAACTGGAGCACCCAACAGTTGGCGGACAATATCAAACAATGGCAACTTGGCGGTTCAAATATCGCCCTCTTGGTAGGTGGTCCTGATGGATTATCTGAGGAGTGTCTCGCCCGCGCCAACGCGAAATGGTCGCTCTCTGCTCTAACCTTGCCTCACCCTTTGGTGAGAGTCATATTGGCAGAAACGATTTACCGCGCCTGGTCGGTAACGGTGAATCACCCTTATCACAGAGAGTAACTTGTGGTAATTCAATGATCAAATCGGGCTCTCACATTAGAAATAAGCGATCATTCAAGGATCATTTTAAAGAAAGAAAGCTATTGATAAATCGAAGTATAGTTGCTTTCGTATTCGTTATTGTCATGATGCTCGCATTGGTGGTCAGAGCCTGGTATTTGCAAGTAGTCAAACATCAAGATTTTCAGACCCGGTCTAATGATAACCGTATCAGCGTTCAACCCATAGCGCCCAAACGGGGACTCATTTTTGATCGCAACGGGGTGTTGCTCGCGGAAAACCGCTCTATCTATTCGCTTGAAATTATTCCTGAGAAAGCAGGTGATATTGACCAGGTTCTTGAACGTTTGCTTGGGGCTGGTTTTATAGAGGAAAAGCACCAGGAAAAGTTTTTAAAGGATTTAAGAGGACAGCGACGCTTTAAGAGTATTACTGTTAAAAACCGCTTAACCGAAAAAGAAGTCGCGCGCTTTTCTGTTGTTCGTTACCAATATCCCGGGGTCAGCGTCGAAGCTAGACTGGTTCGCTATTATCCTTTTGGAGAGGTACTTGTCCATGCTTTAGGGTATGTAGGACGTATCAATGATCGAGAATTGGCTCGAATTGACCAGGCCAACTATAAGGCGACCCGCCATATTGGTAAAGTCGGTCTGGAGAAACATTACGAGGACTTGCTTCATGGAACCATCGGATTTCGCAGAGTGGAGACAGATGTTCAGGGAAGAGTAATCGGTGAACCTTTATTTGAGAAACCGCCAATACCGGGTAAGAATATTCGTTTGTCTCTAGACATTCGCTTGCAGCAAATTGCCGCAAAAGCAATGGGAGAAGAGCGGGGCTCAGTAATTGCGATTGATCCTCGCAATGGAGAAGTCCTTGCTCTGGTGAGCAACCCCGGTTACGACCCGAATGAGTTTGTTACCGGCATATCATCTGCCAGCTTCAGGGCTCTGATGGAATCAAAAGATAGACCTATGTTCAATCGCGCTTTGCGTGGTCTATATTCGCCAGGCTCAACCATTAAACCGCATATGGGCTGGATTGGACTAGAGCAAAAGTTGGTAACAACTAAAACAACGGTGCCAGATCCCGGTTATTGGGTAATACCAAATGAAGAAAAAAGAGTTTATCGAGACTGGAAAAGAGGGGGGCATGGTGAAAAGGTGGCATTGCTGACAGCCATCGTTAAGTCCTGTGATCCTTACTTTTATGACCTGGCATATAAAATGGGGATCGACACACTTTCGGCCAATATGAAGAAGTTCGGTTTTGGTGATTACACCGGAATAGATATGGGGGAAGAGGTGCCGGGAATAATGCCATCCCGCGAATGGAAAAGAAGTGCAAGAAAAATACCCTGGTTCCCCGGTGAAACGGTAATTACCGGAATTGGGCAAGGTTACTGGGTCGCAACTCCATTACAGCTAGCCAATGCAATAGGGCAGCTGGGAATGGGCAGCCTCCGTTATCAATTGCACCTGGTTACCGCGACTCAGTCAAATGGAGATTGGTTAAGGGTACCTGCAAAAGTTGCTTCGACTCAGGCTGATTTCTCAAATAAAGACAATCTAAAGGCTGTCCAAAAAGCAATGCATAAAGTTACCCAGTGGGGAGGTACCGCGTTTGAGGCATTTAGAGAAGCTCCTTTTACTTCGGGTGGAAAAACCGGAACTGTTCAGTTGAGAGCTATGGGTGAAGAAAAGTACGACGAGTCAAAAATTGAGAAGCGCTTCAGGGACAATGCAGTATATGTAGGTTATGCACCTTTTGACTCTCCAGAAATAGCGATTGCGGTGGTCGTTGAAAATGCGGGTCATGGTGGAAGTGAAGCTGCGCCAATTGCGCGAGCGGTATTTGATGAATATTTTAAGAATCAGGTAGCTGACATTAATCTGGAAAGAAAAGTTGCTGAGGGACGTAACTAGTGGCGCTGATTGATATGGATAATTCTGACAGGCGAGGAAAGAGTCTCGCTCAGCAGCTGCATGTGGATATGCCCTTAATAGCAGGTCTACTTGTTCTAATCGGTTTTGGACTGCTGGTACTTTATAGTGCTTCAGGAGAAAGTCAGGCGCAGCTTAATCGCCAGGTTGTTCGGCTGACTCTGGCTTTTGGTGCAATGTTTTTTCTGGCCTGGATCCCTCCACGAATTTATCAGAAGTGGACACCTTTTATTTACGCCTTTGGTGTGCTTTTATTAATCGGAGTGATTTTGTTTGGAGATAAGGGGAAAGGTGCTCAGCGCTGGCTTGACTTCGGTTTTTTCAGGTTTCAGCCTTCGGAGATAATGAAACTGGCAGTCCCCATGATGTTGGCCTGGTACTTCTCGGAACGTTCACTACCGCCCAGATTTTCCGAGCTTCTGAGCGCGGCTTTTTTAATTGGAATGCCGACTTTGTTAATCATGATTCAGCCTGATTTGGGAACGTCAATACTTATCGCCAGTTCCGGACTGTTTGTTGTATTTCTTGCCGGAATGAGTTGGCGCATCATAGCCAGCTTTGTTTTTCTTATAGTTAGTTATGCGCCGATACACTGGTTTTTTGTGATGCAGGCCTATCAGAAACAGCGTGTACTTACTTTTTTAGATCCCGACAAAGATCCGCTTGGAAGCGGCTACCATATTATCCAGTCTCAAATAGCCATTGGTTCAGGTGGACTGAAAGGCAAAGGTTGGCTGGAAGGTACTCAGTCTCAATTGGAGTTTTTGCCAGAAAGAAATACAGATTTTATATTTGCGGTTTTAGGCGAGGAGTTCGGTTTTTACGGCATTATTATATTGCTGACGATATATCTGGGAATTATCGCACGAGGCTTTTTTATCGCGGTAAAAGCACAGGATACTTACACCAGGCTACTCGCCGGCGCAATTACTCTGACGTTTTTTGTTTATGTTTTTGTCAATATTAGTATGGTTACCGGAATTTTACCTGTAGTTGGGTTACCTTTACCTCTGGTTAGCTATGGAGGAACCTCAATGGTAACCTTGATGGCTTCTTTTGGAATATTGATGGGAATTCAAACTCACAAAAAGCTACTTCCGGGTTAAAACAAAACTTAAGGATAATAAATGATTGCAACAGCGCGCTTACTTTTCAGGGGATTACTGGTTTTAGGTATCTTCGCGTATTTATGGTCAAATGAGCTTGCCGCCAAAGATGGAGAGCGAGCGATAACGTTAGCTGTTTCAAATGATGACGCACAAAAGGCGATTGCAAAATTTAGCAAGCAAATGGCGAAAAAGCACGGATTTGATGAGCAACAGTTATTTAGTAAGTTATCTTCATTAAAGCCTGATAGGGGAATAATTGCTCGAATAACTCGTCCAGCAGAGTCTTTACCCTGGTACCGCTATCGAAAAATATTTATAACTGATAAACGCATCGAACAAGGTGTCCAGTTTTGGAACGATAATGCTGATACGCTAGACAAAGTGGCAAAACAGTTTGCTGTTGATCCAGAAATTATCGTTGGCATCATTGGAGTGGAAACTTTTTATGGAAGAATACAAGGTGACTTTTCTGTATTTTCAGCATTGCACACCCTTGGTTTTTACTACCCTAAGAGAGCAGGCTTTTTTCTGAAGGAGTTAGAGCAATATCTTATACTCGCCAGAGCGCAAGACTGGGAGCTTTTGGATATCAAGGGCTCATATGCAGGGGCTATGGGCATGGGGCAGTTCATTTCTAGTAGCTATACTAATTTTGGTGTTGACTATAATAATGATGGCCATGTGAATTTGTTCGATGACAAAGAAGATATGATAGCTAGTGTGGCCAATTACTTTAAACGACATGGGTGGGTTAGAGGCGGCTTTGTTGCTCAAAAAATTGAAGACTCTCACCCTTTAACTTCAATAAAACAACAGGAGTTAAAGCTTAGCCATAGTGTTGCAAGTTTAAAGTCGAAAAAATTGATTGATAGCGACTGGGAAAAACAAAGTGAGCATCTAGGGGTTTTTGCTTTTGATGCGGATAACAAGCGCGAAGAATACTGGTTGGTCGGAGACAATTTTTACACCATTACCCGCTATAATCGTAGCTCTCTATATGCTTTGGCTGCGTATCAGCTTAGTCAATTGATTAAAGCGAAAAGAGAAAGTCGTGATTTATAAAGAGTGTTTTTAGGCAGGATTTAAATTTTGAAGTGCAGTCATTACTCTTATGAAAACAAACGAAGTGAGCCGCGAATGTTAGCTGGTTTGCACACTTTGTTACGAAGCTCTTTTGTCGTTTTTGCCGGAATTATTCTATCAGCCTGCGCCACTATCGGGTTGGAAGAGAAAGATGCAGCTCCACCGGGAAAGTTTGATTGGGCAAAAGTGAAAGCGGTAACACCTAAAGATGAGCCTAGAAGTCGCTATGGTAATCCTGCTTCGTATGAGCAGGATGGGAGAACCTATCATGTTCTGGCATCCGCTGATGGCTTTACCCAGCGGGGTGTCGCCAGCTGGTATGGCACCAAGTTTCATGGTCGACGAACTTCCAGTGGTGAGTCCTATGACATGTTTAAAATGACCGCGGCTCATAAAACTTTGCCATTGCCAACCTATGCCAGGGTTACTAATCTGGATAATGGCAAGCAAATTATTGTCAAAATAAATGACCGTGGCCCTTTTGCCAAGAATAGAATAATTGACCTCTCCTATGCCGCTGCTCACAAGCTTGAAATGGCACAAAAAGGAACGGCTAATGTTCAAATTGAAGCTATTAATTTCAAGCAAAATACACCCTTCGTGCAATTAGAAGAGCCAGAAGGCAAGGTCCGCTACGTTCAGGTTGGGGCTTACTCTAACCATAAAACTGCGCAAAAGCTTGCGAAAGTTCTTGATCGCGAAATTCGTCTACCAGTTAAAATTACTTCGGTCAGAAGTGGCGGAAAAAAGCTTTATCGGGTCCGAATTGGTCCTGTACCGACTCAACCGCTTGCTCAAGAGTTGGTTTCAACATTGAGCATCGATGAACTTGGTAAACCAAAAATTGTCTACGAATAGTGTTTCTAATTGAGTTGTTTGGGCAAACGGTGAGTTATCCCATCATAGTTTCATTGTATAGAAAGATGTCACAAATCCCGGTGATAACTATCGATACGCCTGTCAGAGTGATATAATCGCGCTCAATTCGTTTGGTCTCCTTTTAACCAAAAAGTTTTCTGGATAAATCATGCTAAGAAGTTCAAAAAATTTCTTTAAATATTTCTTACTAATAATCTTATCGATCTTCACCTATAGTCTTCAGGCGATTGTTCCTAAGGCTCCTGGTTTGGCCGCAAAATCTTATGTTTTGATGGATTTCCACAGCGGTAAAATAATTGCTGAACACAACCCTGATATGCAAGTTGCGCCAGCAAGCTTAACCAAAATGATGACCGGATACGTCGTTTCAGCTGAGTTGGAAGCTGGTCGAATTTCGTTGGATGATGAAGTCCTTATCAGTGCAAATGCCTATGCCCAAAACCCGGTATTTAAAGGCAGTTCTTTGATGTGGCTTGAGGTTGGGAAGAGAGTTAAAGTTGAAGAGCTGATTAAAGGGTTGATTGTTTCATCTGGTAATGATGCAGCTGTTGCCCTGGCGGAGCATATAGCGGGAAGTGAAAGTGCATTTACCGAGTTGATGAATCATCATGCTGCGAAGCTGGGTCTGGTCAATACTCAGTTTGAAAATGCTCACGGTTTGTCGGCAACATCACATAAAACAACGGCTCGCGATATGGCATTGTTAGGACAGGCATTAATCAGGGACTTTCCGGAAGAGTATAAGCTCTACAAGGAGCGTTCCTATAAATACAATGGTATTGAAACTCCAAATCGACATCCGTTACTTTCTGACCCGACAATGATGGTTGACGGTATTAAGACTGGTCATACTGAAGAAGCTGGATATTGTCTTGTATCTTCCGCAATGAAAGGCAATATGCGTTTAATTTCGGTGGTAATGGGGACCGATAGTAAAAACTCGAGAAAAACAGAAAGTAAGAAAATACTTTCTCATGGATTTCGCTTCTATAAAACGGTTAAACCACTCCAGGCGGGCAAAGAGCTTACTCGTCCCAGAATCTGGATGGGAGAAAAAGATCAAGTTTCCTTGGGAATTGCCGAAGATATCTATGTAACCATTCCCAATAATAATGGTGAGCTAAAAGCACACTTTGTAGTTGAAGAAGATTTAAGTGCCCCCATTAACAGGGGACAACGGGCTGGAAAAGTATTCTTTGTTCTAGGTGATGAGACGGTTGCAGAATATCCGCTAGTTGCTCTGGAAGCTATTGAAGAGGCGGGCTTTTTTGGCAGAACTGCCGATTCAGTTAGTCGATGGTTCGATTCGTTATTTGACTGACAAAGTGATTATTCATTAGATTGTCAGGTCAAGAGAAAGCCTGACTATGTCTATGTCGATAGTACCAAGGACGCAGGCTAATGCCTGCGTTGTTATTTGTAGTAAGCGATTTTAAGGAATCCACCTTGGTTTCGGTGACTGAAGTTGCGGTAACTGAAGTTGGGGTGTTTGAAGTTGAGTAGAAATAGAGTGAGAGATTATTTATGAGTGATGATAAGCGAGCTGATGAGCAGAGTAGCGAAGCTCTGTGGGAGTTCCCCTGCCAGTTTCTTTTCAAAGCTATGGCTCACAATAAGCCTGGCGTTGACGAAGAAATTGTCACCGTCATCCAGAGATTTGTCCCAGGAGATTATTCTCCCAAGGTGAACCAGAGCAAAAATGGTAACTATGTTTCTGTGAGTGTTAGTTTTACCGCCTCCTCGAAAGAGCTGTTAGATGAAATTTACATCGCTGTAAACGCGATAGAGCATGTTAAGTTTTGTTTATAAGTGTTAAAAAATAAGGGTTTTGTTTATAGTGAGTGCTTACATTGATTTTGACGAAAACATATTGACCGAGCAGCTGTTTATTCGTCAGCTAAGCAGGCAGCCCTATGTTCCTGTTTGGCAAGCAATGCAGCGATTTGCTGACTCACGAGACAAAATGACCGCGGACGAACTTTGGTTAGTGGAGCATGATGCCGTGTTTACCCAAGGTCAGGCAGGGAAAGCAGAGCATATTTTAATGCCCGGTAATATTCCTGTCGTTCAGGTTGATCGCGGAGGTCAGGTGACCTATCACGGTCCGGGCCAGCAAGTCGCCTATTTTTTAATTGACTTACGTCGTAAAAAGCTAGGAGTGAGGCAGCTGGTTACGGCGATAGAACAGGCTGTTGTTGATACTTTGGCTGGATTTGGCATTAACAGTGCTCCTCGAGCCGATGCACCCGGAGTTTATGTTGAGGACAAAAAAGTCTGTTCACTCGGTCTTCGTATCCGTAAGGGCTCTTCATTTCATGGC
This sequence comes from Aliikangiella sp. G2MR2-5, assembly GCF_015687155.1. Taxonomy (GTDB): domain Bacteria; phylum Pseudomonadota; class Gammaproteobacteria; order Enterobacterales; family Kangiellaceae; genus Aliikangiella. The sequence continues at coordinate 248,550 of NZ_JADPQF010000003.1, forward strand.
CTGGCACTAAATGTTAATATGGATCTGGAGCCCTTTAAGAGAATCAACCCTTGCGGCTATGCCGGAATGGAAGTCACTCAGCTTGCTGCGCTCGGAGGACCGGAAAGTCTGGCGGAAATAGAAAATCCGCTAGTTACCGCAATTTGTCGGCAGTTGCAGTATTCTCACCCCAGGTGGTTAGAAAATAACCTTTTTGACTAGGCAGATAGCCTCCAAATGTGGATAATTGGCGCCGACCGGCAATGGCGGTGATGTGCAGTGGGCCGGGTTGAATAGATTTAGAGGTGAAATTTGGAAGACAATAAGCGTATTCCCATAGTATTCAAGCCTGAGGGTAAAGCAATAAAATCGGGAAGCAAGTTCGAAACAGAGCAGGGTTTTCGAGCGATAAAGAATGGCATAAAAGCTACCGCAAATTCGTCTTCCCGACCTATGGGGAGAAAGCCATCGTGGCTCAAAGTACAGCTACCCAATGGCGGCAAGTATCAGCAAATGAAAGCTAATGTTCGAACTAATCGCCTCGCGACTGTCTGTGAAGAGTCAATGTGCCCCAATATGGGAGAATGCTGGAGTCATGGCACCGCAACTATCATGTTAATGGGCTCTGTTTGTACTCGAGCTTGTAAGTTTTGCGCGGTAGATACCGGAAACCCCAAAGGCTGGCTTGATAAAGACGAGCCACAAAATGCAGCAGATTCGGTTGCTGCTACTGGATTGAAATATGTTGTATTGACCTCGGTCGATCGCGATGACCTCGAAGATGGTGGCGCTCAACATTATGCCGATTGTGTACGTGCCATCATCAAGGCTAGTCCTACCATTAATGTCGAGACCTTAACGCCCGATTTTAAGGGCAACTTGAATGACCTGGAAAAGGTTCTCGATTCAGGTATCAAAGTATTTGCACAGAACCTGGAAACAGTAAAAAGGCTAACCCATCCCGTTCGTGATCCTCGGGCTAGCTATGAAACCACTATGAATCTATTGGCTCATTCGAAGAAGTATCGCCCGGATATTCTGACCAAAACCAGTCTGATGCTGGGTTTAGGCGAAACCGATGAGGAAATTATGCAAACCATGCGGGATTTGCGTGAAATTAACCTCGATATAGTGACTTTTGGGCAGTACCTACGCCCAACGGAAAACCATCTGCCGATTGAACGTTATGTGACTCCGGAAGAGTTTGATCGTTATCGACAATGGGGACTGGAGCTGGGATTTAAAGAAGTTGTTTCGGGTCCTTTTGTGCGATCAAGCTATCGTGCAGAAAGAGCACTGGAAGGAAACAATGCTGGAATTAAAAATACTTAAGAACACCAGATGCTGCTGAATCTTAATCGGTTTTTGTCTCTCCTAACGGGGGCGACACTCAATAGATTGAATTAGATAGACTTCATTCGACTGATTATCTACCCGTTTGATATAGCAGCTATCGCCAGCCTTGTACAACTCGAAAATAATGGGTTCTTCGTCCACTCTTGTTTGTATCGGTAGTCCATCCGGTCCCATTATTGTTTTGCGCTGAATAAGCAGACGATGGCTATCAACGAATACTTGTTTCGCCAAGGTAACATTTCTTTCATTCAATGCTTTACTGATGACTTGTTTCAGTTCATGTTGCGACTGTTCATTCAGGTTAACCACTAGCGCTGGTCTGGCATTGGCCGGCAAGCTGATTTTACAGCTTGCCAAAGAGCCGCAACAAAAGAGTAAAAGAACTAATCTGTTCATCACAATTAAGTTGATGAAATGCCTCAACAAAGCCACTATCGGTTTGGATCCAGATAAATTTTTTGATTGAGTCTCAGCGGTAAATCAAGGATTAAGCCTTCGGCTTCTGCCTTGTTCTTTAAAGTTGGTGAATATGTTCGCTTTGGTGAAGTTGCTGCTACAGGGCAGGAACCATTAGTCCTGTAGCTTAACGCGGCTGACACCAGAGGATCACTGATTTCTCCAAGGGTTGAGGTTAAATCATCATTAACACTGCATCCGGTAATAAGTACTCCAGGGGTGGCCACGGTATTGATCGGTGAAAAACCGTCAGAATAGCCGCCTTCACCTTTATCGTTAATTCCATCGAACTGGATGGTGAAATAGGTTGTTCCACAATTATCAGTGGGGTAGAAGCCGTATGGCTTTCCGCAGGTTGTGGTGCCGACCAGGATGACTTCAATATCGATCCCTCTTAAGCCATTGATTATCGCTTCACTGGCGCTGCAGGTACTGTCTGTGGAGAGAATAAATACTCGGCTCAGGTTAAGGGTTGGCAGCGCTGTTCCCTGGGTATAATTATCACTGTACTGGCTGATAGTGCTATAAAATGGTGTTGGTTGAAGGGCCTGTCCTGTTACAGGGTTGACCGTCGGGTATTTATCGTTGAAGCGAATTTCTTCAAATGTCTTTCCAGAGGTTGCTGTATCTCCCGCGACCATGTAGGCAAGCTGACTGGCTATATACAAGAGTCCGCCTCCGTTATAGCGTAAATCCAGAATCAGATCGGTAACTCCTGCCTCCGACATGGCTGTCATTTCTTCATATAGTCGATCTTCCGAAACAAAATTGTGGTCATTGAAAAAGATATATCCAACCTGGCCACTGGCAAAAGTATTGACTATTGGAACGGGATCATAGGTTACTTCACTGGCTTGAATTACTACATCGCGTGGTTGAACGGAGCCGACATCAAGCACTGTAAATGTATGCGATTCACCGCTTTCAGAAGGGAAAAGACCCGCATTTAATGTATTGACTCCCGCCTGTGTATTTGCATTTTCTACATCAACACCGTCGATGTGGGTAATTTGAGCTCCGCGTGAAAGTCCTAGCGCAATTGCATCAGCCGGTGAGCCTGGCTCTATATAGCGAATATAGAGCTCTCTGGGTGGAGTAGAGCTGACGAGCTCCCATTCGATACCATAGCTTACCGAAACCCCTGACTGGGTTAGTTGTTGGTACTCAGCGGTATCCATATAAAAATGAAAATTATCCTTGGCCGAGCCAGATTGAGTCGTCGCAGAAGTTTTCAACAGCGCAAAATAGTCTGTTGGTGAGTCGTATAAGTTAGGGTTTAAATCCGGTATTTCGCTGTACCAGAGGTAAGTATTGTTACTCCAGGAGCGCAAAAAGTGATTTTCATGGGCTGTCGTACCCTGAATATCAGGAAATGCGTCTCCATTTAAGTCGGTGCCGCTTCGGGGAGACTGGCACAGGTTTTTAAACTGTGATTCATCGGCAAAAACGCCCTGGGTCCATGAGGTTGAAGTGCTCGGGTCAGGAGTGTCATTCAAGCCTCCACCACCGCCACAGCCCGAGAAGCTCAATAATGCAGTTACTACAATAACAGATACGGTTAGCGTTCGATTGAGAGACATAACAACCTCTATTTATAGACCATGCATTGATTCATGCTACTATAGTTACGCACATTTTTTAAACAATAAGTTAACAAAATTAACCTTTCTTGATGGCATCTATAACTTTCTATGAGTCAACCCGTCGATTTATTAAGTGAGCTGATAAAGCGGATTGAAGGTTGCCGCTTGTGTGAGGCCAGTCTGCCTCTGGGAGCAAATCCGGTTGTTAGAGCACAGCAGAGCGCCAGATTGATTGTTGCCGGTCAGGCTCCCGGTATCAGGGTTCATAAGACTTCGATCCCCTTTAATGACCCCAGCGGTGAGCGATTGCGGCAGTGGATGGGAGTTGATTCTGAGCTTTTTTACAATGAGTCTAAAATTGCGATTATTCCTATGGCATTTTGTTATCCAGGAAGAGGTACGAGAGGAGATTTGCCACCGAGAAAAGAGTGTTCCACTTATTGGCACCCCAGATTGCTGCCCCTGATTCCTAAAGTTGAGCTGATACTGGCTATTGGACAGTATGCCCACACTTATTATCTAGCAGATCGGCGAAAGAAGACTCTTACCGAAACAGTCAAGGCCTGGGAAAGCTATTTACCAGAGATTTTGCCACTGCCGCACCCGAGTCCGCGAAATAACATCTGGTTGAAGAAAAATCCCTGGTTTGAACGTGAAGTGATACCCTATTTGAAAAACCGAATTAGACGCTTATTTGAATCAAAAGAGTAAGTTTCTGGAGTGAATTGAGACATGACAATAAAGCATAACTGGCGAACCTCCAGGCTATTGCATACATGCTATTCCGGAGACGTTTCTGGACAGGAACTTATCGAAGAAGCGCAGCGTGTGGGGGAAGATCGCCGGTTCGAGAACGTTCGCTATGTCATCGGTGACTGGTCACAAATTGATTCTGCAGAAATCAATGCAGATGATGTTAAGGAACTGGCTGCCTACATACGAGCATTGGCAATCAGTTTTCCCGGTAGAATGAATGCCAGTATTGTATCTGATTATGAGTCAGGAACGGCAAGAGCAACTCTTTACGACATACTTCTTGAAGACACCTCCTGGCAAACCAGAACATTCTCAACATTTGAGCAAGCAATGGAATGGTTTGGTATTGAGTTAATCGATCAGAGTAAAGGCTAAATTAATAAGTAATAAATTTCCTAGAGCTGCAGCGCGTAAGAAAACTTCATAAACACCGAACGGTTTGTCTTGAATAGACGACTACTCATCTCGTCTCTGAATCCAGCATCTGAATATCCGGCAAAAAATAAAGTCTGAGGATTGAGCTTATAGGAATAAAGTAACTGGCTACTTTTATCTTTTCTCGGGTTATTGGAATCTAACTCAAAAGATTGAATCGTTAAACGTAAATAGCTGCGAATATTCATTTGATAAGTGGTTCTAAAGTTAGAAACTTTGGCAACGAAAAGATTACCACTGCTATTGTCAAAATCGACGTGTTGATAATCTAGACGAAAGTTTAAATGCTGATTTAATTGCCAGTCGATACTTGGGTAGTATCCCACCCGTTTGCCAAGCTCACCGTTTTCATAGTCGATAAAGTCGCCTCTATCATGGTCCAGAACTAAAGTTAATCCACTTAAAGGTTTAAGTGATGCGCCGAAAAAATAAAAAGATTCGTCGAACAAAATTCCCTCTTCAGTTGCAATTTCTGGCTCCCAAAGTTTGTCCCTTACAACAAATCCTGCAACGAATTGGGATTGATGTTTACCCGATATGCTTAGTCTACCCTCAGTTTCCTGTTCGAGCATTTTTCCGTTGTAGTCAAAAGTCTCATCCCAGTCTCCACCAAACTCAATTTGTGTCCACCAGCTGTCTTTCTCTGACGGGTACCAACGATGATGCAGGCCTAAGATTTTTTTGTCATATCCCACCTGACTAATAAATCCCAGATCAGCTCGAAAGTCTTTATCATATTCCATGTAGTTAATATAACCCCACCAATTGCGAGAGTCATGTCGGAACCTTACAACAAGCGCATCGCCGCTCTGCTGTTCAGCCAGATTGAAATCTTCAATCAGTTGCCGAGGATTTTCGGTATCGGTAGAAATGTATTGAGCGTTTATGGAGTGGTATTGATCAAACCAGTATTTTCCATCGAAAGCATTAACCTGGTTTGAGTAGCCGTCTGCACGTCTGTCAGTATTTACAAAGCCCAGGTAGTTTTTGTTTCCAAGATCGTAAGAGTATCGAGCAATTAAATTATGCGAGTCTACTTTTGGGGAGTCCGCCGAGTTGCGTATTTGAGCAATGTCTGAGCTTAGTCTGCCGGGTAAGATGATGTTGGTAAATTGGTCGTCGACCGAAATAAATCCAAAGCTATGTCCATCGATTTGTCCGCTCACTTTGGCGCCAAAATCGGGTTGTATAATATTTCTTGTGTATACAAGATTTTCCATCGAATTAAAATAGTCTGCTCCGTCTAAAAAGAAAGGTCGTTTTTCACTCAGAAATAAGGTAAAAGGATTATTCACATCGATTTGTGCTGCATCAGCTTCAACTTGAGAGAAGTCAGGATTAATCGTTGCATTGAGAACGGTATCCTGAGTAATGCCCCAGCGAATATCCAGACTTGCTTCACTTTCAACATCACCACTTTTCCAATTGGCAAATGGCTCTCTGCTATCTGCTCTTAGCGCAACCAATGTAGGCGCAAGCACCAGGTTTTTGGATGGCTTAATATTTTTCATTCCTACCAATTGATCAAACTGGCAAATCTGGCAAGCTATATCTCTGTCAACCGGAGTGTTGGCTATGCGGTGGCGGTGCTCTCTAGGATAAAATCGCAGGAGTTCCATTGGCCATGATTGAGCATCATTAGTTTCGGGGAAGCGCAGCGCACGGAATGGAATTGCCATTTCAACCTGATAGCCTGAGTCGTTGACCTGACCGGCACTGTCCCAGATTGCATCCCAGCTGGAGTCATCTCCAACAAAATCTTCCTGAGTTGCGTCAGCTTGTACTCCTGCCGCATTAACAAAAAACTGAAATGCTTTCTTGGATTCTCCAAATGTATCAAACTTTACGCCAACAAAGTCACTTTCCCAAATACTGTCCCGATCACTCAGATAATTCCTTATTTTTTCTGGTTCAGGGTCTTCAGCGTTGAAAGCTACGTAGAGATTTTGACCATCTTCCATTAAATATACGAGTGTTCTTACCGGTGGCGTTACGTTTTCACCGGGGCTGGTCTCAAAATTGAGTTCAACTTTTAAGGCGTTTTCCCAACTTGACTCATTGATAGAACCATCAATCTTGATTGTCTTTCCTGATTCGGGCGCAATGTGGGGAAGTTTATACGTCTGTTTGGGTGAGGCAATGGCTGTGCCTATCCCTCCTGCTAATGTCGTCGCAAGTCCAAGGATTGTCGTTAAAGCTGTAATTTTCATATTATTAATATTGGAAAGAAGGTATAAAAACAGGTTGGAGATCTAATTTATTATCAGAGACATGCATCTCATTGTTTCCGAGGATAAATCAGAACTGAGTATAGGACGATCTTTTATTTGTTTCATAATTTTTCGGTTGAACAAAGGAATATATTTGAAAGTTATGTTGTATACGGCATCTGAGCATAAATTTATTCGTTTTTTGTCGTCCCTTGCTGTTGGCTTTCATAGCATCATCAAAATAGAAGTTGACGCTTTTTGATGGGAGGGCATTACGAGGAATTAGCCTAAGGTAATGATTACCATTGTTTCAACCAGATAATTGCTCTAGTATGATTCAAATTTAAAATTGAGTTAGTAAAGTACAGCTGACGAAGCTACGTCAGATAAGTAGATAAGACTCATAGCAAACATGACGGATTTCGCTAAAGGATATTATGCGTTCTATCTTGTTAGTTTTAATGGCTACCATTATTTATGGCACTTTGTATCCATTTCAGTTTGTGTGGCCAAATCTTGAACAAATAGAGTGGTTAGACTGGGGAACTCAGGTTTCGCAGAGGACGACTAATGGTGACAGACTGAGCAATCTCCTCACCTTTATTCCGATTGGATTTATCGGCTTATTGCTTTGCCCCAGGCCCGCAAAAAAATACAACTCTCAGATCGTCATTCTGACTCGAGCACTTTGGGTGTTATTGGCTGCATGCTCATTTGCCTATCTTTTACAAATAGTTCAATTTTTTACGCCGAGACGCGTACCGACTGCAGCCGATGTACTATATAATTGTTGGGGAGTTATTGTTGGTCTGCTTGTTGCAATCTGGCTAGAGTACTTTTTATCAAAAAAAGGAAATGGTGGAAAATATTGGTTTTCTCAATATGCGATTCCAGCCTTTTTAGTGTCGGTTTGGGGGCTAGTGCAGCTTTTTCCCTTCTTTTTAGCTACTGATCTGGTTACTCTGGAAAATCATCTTGTTCAGCTTATCGATCTGGAGCGATTTTCTTTTTCTCAGTTTTTCATTCAGTCAATTTTCTGGTTTACATTTTATCGATTGCTACAGGATTACTTTTTAGTTAGAAAAAGTGCTATTGTTTTAGGGCTGGTTGGAGTTGGATTTATAATCTTAAAAATACTAATACCTCACGTGGATATTAGTTTTACCTGGCTACTGGGAATGATGGCCGGTCTTCTATTTGGTATTGTTCTCACCAGAAAATTTGAAAAGGTTGAGCTGGCAAAAATTAATATTCTATTACTTCTTTTTGCTCTTATTATTATGGAGTTTTATCCTTTCCATACAAAAATGTTTATCTCCAGTTTTAACTGGTTACCTCTAGGCTCATTTCTTAATGGTTCTCTTTGGGTCAATACGCAGCTCGTTCTTAAGTTATTCTTTGTTTACGGTAGTCTGTTATTCTGGCTAAATCTTATTTTTCCGGAGAAAATAAAAAACATACTGATACTAGTCGTCATAGTCTTAATACAGGAAATATCGCAACTTGTTTTCTCTTTTGGTCAGGCTGATATTACTAATCCTTTGCTTGTTGGCATGCTCGGCTTTGCTTTTCTAAAGTTTGAAAAAGTTGAATTAAAGCACCTGAAAAGCTGATAAATTAAAAAATTAAGACGGTTAATCAGCATAAATTATCTGACTTTTTCCCACCGCAAATATTGGATTTTTTTTGTCGACTGGAGTGACTTTTAAATCAAATCTTATTTTTGTTTTTAAGGTGTCTTGCCAGTAATTTATATCGTGAAAGCCATCATCTAGCCATGGGGTAATTTCTTCTGGCAACAACATCAAAGGAAATGAGTTATCATGGATGTGGATAAACTTTCGGTGAGCGGGGAGGGTGATAATTGAACAGGAGTAGTGTTTGGATTCATTTTTAACTGGCCACATTCTATAGATACCGCCAAATGCGATTGCGCTATCAGTAGGTTCAATTTTAAAACGTTTCCCATTCCATTCATAAAAAAAGCTGGCAGGTATGACGCAGCGCTGATGGGCAAACTCATATTTGCGATTGGTAAAAAGTTTTTCCTTACGAGTATTAAAAGATCTATAGCGCTTATCATAAGAAAAGCCGTTTTCAGTCATTGTTTGAAATAACCACCAACTGGCTTCGACTCCGACCGGTTTTCCTTGCTTTCCTATTGCTATTGGAATTCTGGCATTGGGTCTAATATTATAATCCGTTTCGGTTTGGAACTTGATATTTAGCAGATCCATCAATGCTTTAACAAATGGATTATCAATAACTCTTCCAATAGCGCCGCACATAAAAGTTGAGCCTGTATCTTTAAGCAGAAGGGGTAATTATTGGATTATAATTAGATTACTGCAATAAATTTAGAATACCATAAAATGAAAAAGTCTGTTATCGCCGTCGTCGTAACTCTACTGTTTATTAAAATCGTTATACTCAATAAACCGGAGATAACTTATGGACCTGGCGTTTCTGCTCCCGATATGCCTGAACAGGAGAATATTAAAGGTGCTGCGCCTTTTAGGTTCAATGGCTATATTTTAACCCCCTTGGCAAACTTCAAAATCAAAGCCAAAGTTTTGTCAAAGGAAAATTATTATTTGGGAAGAGAAGCGGATTTGTCTCCCGTAGATCTGGCGCTTGGGTGGGGAAAGATGTCTGATGAAAGCGTTATTGAGCATTTCAAGATTTCACAGTCAGGTCGATGGTATCGCTGGCAAACCAGGAATAATAGCAGCCCTATTCCCTTGGCAGAAGTATCCTTAAGTAGCGCTAATATGCACATGGTACCCATGGATGCAGATATTGAAAGCCAATTAAACGCAATTCCAGTGGGTGAGGTTGTAGAGTTAAGCGGGAAGCTTATTCGAGTTGATGCGGACGATGGCTGGCGCTGGATAAGTTCCCTAAGAAGAGATGATACTGGAAGTGGTGCATGTGAGCTGATGTATGTTGAGTCAGTTATATATGGTTTCTAAAATTTGAATTTTTCTATACTTTTATAGTTCTTTCAATCGGGTTTTGTAGAGATACCAGAGTTTCAGTAGCACTGATTTTTTCTATCGATTGAATCTTTCCGATAAGGACCCACTGTAAGTCATCAATCGAGTGACATCTGACTTTTATAAATATGCTAAATTTTCCAGTGGTATAGTGGGCTTCGACAACTTCATCAATTTCTTTTAATCGATCGATGACCTCAGGATAGTCGCCCGCGCTATTCAGGTTGATGCCGATATAGCAGCACACGTCGTAACCCAGCTTCTTGGGCTGAACTTTTAGCTGGGTTCCAGTGATGATACCGGCAACTTTCATTTTTTCGATTCGAACATGGATAGTTGCAGGGCTTACTTTGTGGCGCTTTGCCAGCTCTGCATAGGGAATTCTTGCATCTTCAATCAATTCGTTGAGAATTTTTCTATCTAAATCATCGAGTTGCATCAACTCTTCTTTTACTGGTGATTTGACGATCTGATGTTTTTTCATGATATTTACGGCAAATTATTAATGATTTGGTTAAATATTAGCTTAAAATTAAATAATATTCACCTTCTTGCTTGTTTTTGTTTTGATCTGTTTATTTTTGTCGTGTTTTGTTTAATGATTCGATTGCGTAGCTCGTTAAATATCACTATCTCGTTTAGGGAACATACGATTAAAGGCGAGATTTAGCGAATAAATTAATCAGACTCCTTGAAATATAGAGTGAGTCAGTAAGCAGGCAGATGAAGAAATGTGTTCGATTTTCGGTATTTTGGATATTAAGGGTCAAACTCAGCAAGATTTTCAATCATTGCGAAATCTGGCTTTGGCGCAGTCCAAGAAACAGAGACATCGAGGACCTGATTGGTCCGGGATATGGACTGGTGAGGAAGCAATATTGGTCCATGAACGCCTTGCTATTGTAGATATAAATAGTGGTGAACAACCCTTGCTAAATGAGCAGGGATATCTTGCGCTACTGGTAAATGGCGAAATTTACAATTACAAAACATTGGCTGCCCAAGAAGTGTCTGACTATCAATTTCAGACTCAGTCAGATTGTGAAGTCATTCTGGGTCTATATGCAGACGACCGCCGTGAGGGTATGGTTACTGAAGCTCAGATAGAGTTTCGCCTGAATCAGCTTGAGGGTATGTTTGCTTTTATTCTTTATGATGATTCTGAAAAGCGATATCTGATAGCAAGGGATCCGGTGGGCATTATTCCCCTATATTACGGTTTTGATCAAGAACGGAGATTGTATGTCGCATCTGAAATGAAGTCGTTGAATGAGGTGTGTATCGAAGTTCATAGCTTCCCTCCCGGGCATTATTGGGATAGCCAGCAAGGAGCAATAAAGCCTTACTATGCTCCCGCATGGAAAGATTATGATATTGTAAAAAATCAAGTCGCTGATCCTAAGTCAATTAGTGAGGCTCTAATTGAGTCAGTCAAAAAACACATGATGTCTGATGTTCCTTATGGCGTGTTGCTTTCTGGCGGTCTTGACTCATCAATTATTTCCGCTATTGCTCAACTTAATGCAACTAAACGGGTAGAGGACGATCAAAAGTCACCGGCCTGGTGGCCACAACTTCATTCATTTGCAGTTGGTTTGAAAGGTTCTCCTGATTTGTTAGCGGCACAAAAAGTCGCGGATAAAATTGGAACCATTCATCACGAAATCAATTTCACTATACAGCAAGGAATTGATGCTTTAGCCGATGTTATTTATCACCTGGAAACCTATGACGTAACTACTGTGAGAGCATCTACTCCGATGTTTCTTATGGCAAGAAAAATTAAATCCATGGGAATTAAAATGGTCCTTTCTGGGGAAGGGGCTGATGAAGTTTTCGGCGGTTATCTTTATTTTCATAAAGCGCCGAACGCAAAAGAGTTTCATGAAGAAACGGTCAGGAAGTTGGAAAGGCTTTACCAGTTTGACTGTCTGCGAGCGAATAAATCGATGGCTGCCTGGGGAGTGGAGGCGAGAGTACCTTTTCTGGATCGAAAGTTTCTTGATATAGCGATGACTATTAGTCCGGAAGCTAAGATGTGTGGTGGTGGGAAAGTAGAAAAGCACATTTTGCGGGAGGCATTTGAAGGCTATCTGCCCGAAGAAATTCTATGGCGTCAAAAAGAGCAGTTTTCTGATGGTGTCGGCTATTCATGGATCGACTCGCTAAAAGCGTTTGCGGAAGAGCAAATTACTGATCTGGAAATGGAACGCGCGATTATCGATTATCCGATAAATACTCCTGATACCAAAGAAGGCTTATTGTATAGAAAAATATTCGCAGAGAAATTTCCATCAAACGCTGCCGCAGCGACTGTTCCTGGTGGCAAGTCGGTTGCATGCAGTACCAAAGAAGCTCTCGCATGGGATAAAGCTTTTACTGAAAACGCCGACCCTTCAGGTCGTTCTGTTAGCGGTGTACATGAGTTCGCAGCTTAGAATTTTCATACTCGAGTATGAATCTGCATACGTATTCTTGTGCATTGGTATTTATTTTTGTGGCATGTTTTAAAACAATTCGAGCATCAGTTTCTAGATGTTTTATAAGGGGGAAAAATGAAATTACAACAACTTCGGTTTATTTTGGCGATCAAAGAGTGCGGTTTGAATATTACCCAGGCATCGCAACGTTTGTATACTTCACAACCGGGAGTAAGTAAACAGTTGCGTTTACTCGAAGAAGAGTTAGGGATTGAGATTTTTTCTCGCAATGGCAAGGCTTTAGTGGGTGTTACCGAAGCGGGCAACGTTGTATTGGATAAAGCACAGAAAATTATGGATACCGTTGATGATATTAAGCTTTTCTCGAAAGAGTCGAGCGATAATAATCAACATGTTTCAATTGCTCAGTATATGAATTGTGCCTGATACATTTAGTTAAAATCATTTACGAAAACAAGCCGACATATTCAGAAATCAGGGCGCGCTTTTGAGGGTCTTCATCGACGAAACGTACCGTTACCTGAAGTCGTTCACAGTCTGGTCTGGGCTCAAGTGCTTTCATCGATAGAATAAAGCCGTTGATTCTGACAACCTTTTTGTCGTTGTTATGATGAAATTCAAGATCCATAGATACCTGATCCAGTAGCCTTGGCAAATGTTCTTCGGCTTTAAATACTCCCACCATATGGTTTAGGTCCAGTTGCTTAAGCGCACATCGAACTTCTCCCTCCGGTGTGCGCAATAAAGCGATTCCTTTGGCCATCGGCTTTTGCGGTTTCTTGCTGTTGGGTGCAGCCTGAGTCGTTCGTCCTGCCGTTAATACAGCCAGAGAATCCCCGCCCATACCTGTAGGGGGCTTTTTAGGAGAGGTTTGCGAAGTATTCTGTATGTATTGAGGAGCATTGATAAAGGCGCTTCTGGCAATGTTGACGCCATGGCGTTTAAACGACTTATAAATTTTTTCCAGAAACTGCTTGGTATTAAAGGGCTTTACCAGATAATCGCTGACTTGTGCTGCGATGGCTTTTTGTACATATTCTTTATCTCCTCTGCTGGTTACCATGATGAAGGGTTTGTTTTTGAGATGCTCCTGAGTTCTAGCCCAGCGTAGTAGTTCTTCTCCATTCATTTCCGGCATTTCCCAGTCGCAAAGAATGAGGTCTACCGGTTGACGTTTGAGCAATTTCATTGCATTTTGGCCATTGTCAGCTTCAAAAACCTTAGCGTCTACGAAATTTTGGCGTATAAACTTTTTAACCAGATCACGGATCATGGTTGCATCATCAATAACAGCAATTTTTAGCTGGGCCATTCCTCTTATCCTGTTTAATAAGCCTTTTCTTTAGCGAGAATCGGGAGGATTAGTACAAAACAGACTTATTTAATTGTAGTTCATAATTCAGTGTTCAGAAGATAAAGCGCTGGCTTGTTTTTGTCCGGTGATTCAGGTAGCTTTTGGATTAATTTTGATCAAAGCCGGTTCGCTAACCCTGTGGAGGGGGCGATTATGACGCATAGAGGATTGGGAATTTCTGCTATTTCGACAGAAGATTTCAGGCATATTGCTCGTAAAAAGTTACCGCGCCAGTTTTTCGATTATATAGACGGCGGCTCTTATTCTGAAACTACCCTTCGTCAAAACATCAATAGTTTTGCTCAGATAGAGCTGCGCCAGCGAGTACTAAGGGACGTTTCCCATATAGATACAAGTACTAGGATTTTTAATAGAAATTTCGATCTTCCTCTTGTTCTTGCACCAGTAGGTCTGGCTGGCTGTTACGCCAGACGGGGAGAGGTTCAGGCATTTCTGGCTGCGGCTAAAGCTAACATACCTTTTACTCTTTCCACTGTTGGTATTTGTTCTATTGAAGAATTACATCGCTCTGATCCGACATCGTTCTGGTTCCAGCTATATGTAATTCGTGATAGAAAATACGCGCTTGATCTGATGCAACGAGCAAGAGCTGCAGGGTGCGATACCTTGGTATTTACCGTCGATCTCCCGGTATTGGGAGAGAGGTACAGAGACAAACGAAATGGATTGAGTGGTGGCACTAATTGGTTGGGGTCATTTAAAAGAGCTGTGGATTTCGCACGACATCCTGCGTGGATTTGGAATGTGGCGATAAGGGGGCGACCATTCACTTTTGGAAATCTGCAACAGGCGGTTCCTAATGCCAACTCTTTGTCTGATTTTAAAAGGTGGGTCGACAGTCAGTTTGATGCCAGTATGACCTGGAAAGATCTGCACTGGATTAGAGAAAACTGGTCAGGCAATTTCGTTATCAAAGGCATACTTGACTCTGAGGATGCTAGAAAGGCGGTTGAAGCGGGAGCCGACGGAATAGTTGTCTCAAACCATGGAGGACGCCAGCTCGATGGGGCTCCGGCATCTCTTAGTGTACTTCCTGAAATTGTCGATGTAATCAAAGGGGAGTGTAAAGTTTTTCTAGATAGCGGCGTACGGAGTGGTCTTGACATTGTGAAGGCGATCGCATTGGGAGCCGATGGTTGCATGGTAGGAAGGGCGTGGGCTTACGCCCTTGCAGCTGCGGGCGAAAAAGGGGTAGCCCAGGTAATTAAGATTTTAAAAGACGAAATAAAGGTTGCAATGGCGTTGACAGGAGTTAGCCGCATACAGGACATTGACCGTAGAATTTTGAGAAATAGATAAATACTGGTGAAAACCGTCTTTGTTAAGAACGGAGCCATCTGGCTATTTTCTGCATTAGACTCCAAAAGATAAAAGCGTTATATTGCCACCAACTTTTTGTGCCGGAGAGAAAGAATGAAAGGCAACGATAAAATGAGAGTATTTGTTTTGTTGGGTGGGGCACTCATTCTTCTATCACTGCTCTGGCTTGGTTACGCATATTGGACAGGTAGCAAGGTTAGTTTGGCGATATTTACCAATATAGTGGTTGGTACAATATTGATACTTATTGGAAAGATCAAGCCGCAAAACAACGCTCGGCCCAGAGATTAATTTGCGCTTAAAAAGTGTAAGCTTGGATTAACCCTGAATCGCAATATTTTGCGTTATAAGTAAGCTGGCAGAGTCGAAAGCTTGCTTAAAGGTTGTAATTAAAACATACCGGAGAAAAATGTGAGTCAATGGACAAAACTTTTTATCGCCGCCGCCGCGGCTCTGATACTGGTTGTTCTGGTCCTGGTCTTCATGATTTTCAATTTTGATAGTGGCGATTGTCATAATAGAATTCATCAGGAGTATCGATCTCCAGGAAATGTTTACAAGGCATTGGTATTTGAGCGGCAGTGTGGTGGCAACGAGCGCTATAGTACGCAAGTTTATTTACTAAAAGCTAATGATCCTTTTCCGACTGATGCCGGCAATATTCTTATTTTGGATGGAAGAGCTTCGTTGGTAGCGCCTACTCTTTATTGGAATTTACCAAATGAACTTTGGATTTATCATCACGTTAGCGGAAATGAATACCGGTTGGAAAATTCCTGGCATGGTAATGATGGAGTGAATGGCGAAGTCAGGATTCAATATAAGTCGAAGCCACAGTAGATAATCCTTGAGGATTTAGCGAGTATGTCACAGCAGCTTTCGAGAAGTGTGCAGACGAATCAGGAAGGTGTGCACGAGCGTTTGGAAGATTACGTCCAACGTCATATACGGCACTCGTTTCAAAAGCCAATTCAAAAACATAATGAGGAAGCTTTTTCTACTCTGCAGTCTGCGCTAAAAAAGTTTGACGGACACCCTTTGATTTTAGACTCCTGCTGTGGTACCGGAATGAGTAGTATCAATCTGGCTAGACTCAATCCAGATGCGTTGATTATCGGACTGGATCAATCTTATCACCGACTAAACAAGTACGGCGTAGCGGAAGACACTCCAGAAAACTGTATTTTGCTTCGCGCCAATTGTGAAGACATTTGGCGACTTTGTGCAGATAACGATATTCGATTTGAACAGCACACAATTTTTTATCCTAATCCCTGGCCCAAGTCAGTACACTTGAAGCGACGCTGGCATGGACACCCTGTTTTTCCTAAACTGAAACAACTTTCAACGAGTCTGGAGTTAAGAAGTAACTGGAAACTCTATCTAGAGGAGTTTGCCGTAGCCTGGAGAATCCTTTGTGGCGAAGATGTTCTTGTTAAAGAGCTAGAGATTAAAGATCCCTTTACTTTATTCGAGAAAAAATATCACGCAAGTGGCCAGCCGCTTTTTCAGCTTAAAATTGAGAATATCGACTAAATTAGTATTTTTTTCTTAATGGATTTGAAAGCCAGGCTTTAAAGGGAGCAATTGAAGAGTCGACTTTGATTCGTTCCATTTGGACAATTTCTTGCAACTGTCTTTCTTCAATAGCATGATATATTTTTTGATCATCAAACCCTGCATTGGCCGCAGCTTCTCTCCCCTCGGCATAAACAACTCTGTCGATTCTTGCCCAGATGATTGCGCTTAAACACATTGGGCAAGGTTCGCAGGAAGAGTAAATAGTGCATCCTGTCAGTGAAAAGCTATCCAGCGTTTTGCAAGCCTTGCGAATTGCAACTATTTCTGCGTGAGCAGTTGGATCGTGAGATTTAACCACTTCATTCCAGCCTTCGGCTATTATTTTATTATCCTTTACTATTACAGCGCCAAAAGGACCATTTTCACCGGAGTAAGAATATTTCGCAGCAATTTCAACTGCAAGTGATAAGTAATAGTCGTCAGATTTCATAAAAAGACTCTAGATTATCAATGAACTGTTTCTAATCAAATTGTAAACTACCTGTTCAAATATGAAAATCTAAATAATCTTGCAGCAAGCTTCGATCAAAAGCTATATTGCGCTCTAAGCGATATAGCTTTTCCTGAATCCTGCTCGAAATCGTCTTCGTAGTGACTCGCCTTAATATAGTTGAACATGAATTTGATATCTTTGTTCCAATAATAGTTAATTCCAAAGGAAAGAGTTTGTGCTGACTTAGACTCTTCAAGTAATCGCAATTCACTGGCTCGAAGAGCTACTTCCCAGTTTCCATTCTGATTAGATTCATCCAGACCTTTTAGCACTCCGTTTTTGTACTTTCGAGAGGTACCACCAAATAGATATCCAAGTTGAAGGTATCCACCATCATAAGTAAATTTTTGTGACGCAATATCCACTACCTCTGAACGTTGCCACTCAGTCATTAATAGAAAACTATTTTTCATAAATAGGGTTTCAAACCCAGTTAGAGATTTTGAGTCAGCAATGATTGTATCTCCCTCAAGTAAACTGTCTGATGTATGAATTTCAAGTTTTTCATTAATACGATATTCGGTCGAGTTGGAGTTTCTTTTACTAAAAGCAAAACCGAGGTGGAGAAGTGTATCTTCTTTCTTCAAAGGTGACCAGCTGGCTCGTCCTGTTATCGCATTCGCTTCATTGTCTTCAATATAGTAACCTAATTTCCAGTCCCAGTTTTGAGTGTCGCCCGAAAAGCTGATTCCCGGGGTTCGTCCAGGAGAAAATGCTTCAGTGGACAAGCTGCGTTCAATCATAAGAAGATTTCGAGAGCTTATTAACTTTTCCAGTCCGAAAGGTTCTTTTTGTTGACCAACAGTGACTGTTGCCAAATTCCAACCTGAATACTTTAAGTAAACGTCTTTAAAGTCAAACTTCTTATCATCGTAACTTAATTGGATTTTACTCTCCCAGTTTTTAGAAAATTTATATTTTGTCGCTATTCTTAACCGTCTTAGCTCAGCTTCATCACTCTCGTTATAGCTATCTTCTAGAAATGCAGGATCGAACTGATCATAATCAAGCATCGCGTATCCATTAATGTCAAAGTCAGGTTGCCTTTTCTCGCTAGCATAGGTTATGAAAGGGGCACAGGACGAAACCATAAAAAGTATTATAAGCTGTCGATAGAAATTCATGAGAGAACCTCCTTTTCTTCAGAAAGTGATGTCGAATTCTTGTTTATTTTTTGCGATCGAGGCAGGTATTCAATGGTTAAAAGCGCTGTGTCCCTTAAAAAATCGATTTGCTCTATTTTTACTTCCTTAATTTCCAGTCCCGTTCTCGCCTGAAGATCTGCAAATAGAAATGACCTTCGATCCGGTCGTATGTTTTCTATTTTTTCATATTTTATAGACTGTTTTTTTGCGCTACCTTGAATGATTTTAGAGTCCAGCAGGAACGCTGCCAGACAAAGCAAGCTATTTACGAGAGCTATCTCAGCTATCGTGGCCTGGCCAACTGCAGTAAGAAGAGCTATTGAGATAATGATAAAAAGATAAGTCATTTCTTTAATTGATATTGGCTCGGTTCGATATCTAAGCATCGTGAAAATTGCGAATAGTCCAAAGGCAAAACCCATCGAAATATCCGCTCGATGAAGAAGGTTGGTGATTATAAATATGCCAATTCCGAATAGAACCAGGGAAGAAGCAATCTGTCGATTTCTTGAAGTTCTGTAGTAGCAAAAGAAACTCAGAATAAAGCTGAATATCAGGTTGATTGCAAAGCGTAATAAAAAATCATGGGTCAAGGTATTCATATCTATCCTCAATTAAGCATTGGCTGAATGCTTTTTAAAACAGGTTTGAAACGGTTGGTTTTTAAAGTTTGACCAAATAACAGGGCGCAACCAATGCAGTACTTACTGAAGCGCAAAGGATGAAAATGAGAGCTGCTCATTATCTGGAAAAATGGGGAGTGTTTATTTATCTTGTGCTGTTTTAACTCAGCAATAAAAATGTCGGGTAGTTCGACCAAAGAACCGTTTTCAGGAGACTGATACCATAAGTTGATATCCAGTGTAAGTCTTTCTCTGTATTCTTTATTGGCCAGTGCAATACGCTGATATCCGCCAACCTGGGTTACATGCAGGTCGCTCAAGCTAAAGCCTACTTTTTGCTGGACCAGTTGTTCTGCTTTTCCAGTATTTAAACCGGAAAGTCTAACACGGCTTTTTATCGTTCTTTTTTTATTGTTCTTGTGTTTTACTTCGATAAAACGACTGTTAGTATCGATGTAATGACGCTGTCTCACTTTGTAACGGTTGGTCTTCCCGTTATGATGCTGTGTGTAAAATAAAAGATTAGCGGTATCAAAATATTGATTGCGATAGGTAAATATGTTTTCACTATCGATCTCGAGACAACTATAGAAAGGCTGAAGCTTATCTAATAGTTCTCTTAAGTAAGTTCGAGGTAATAAGAACTTAGTATCTACTCTATTCATTAACGTGGTGTTTTTAAGTTCGTCCAGGCGATGTTTTTTAAACTGCTGTAGCCGGTTTTCTATGACAGTATCAGAGTAGATTTCATTTGTGGTAGTTGATAAACCTGTTTCTATGTCAATTGCTGCTGCTTGATCATAGGTTGGATATCGTAGGGGATCGAGGATCAACTTCAAGCTCCTGTTAATTAGCCTAGGTTATTGGAGTTAGATTTTTTCTCTGGGGGCCTTTCATTTAGTAAGGATCCCAGAGAAGGGTATGTGAATTATTCTTCGTTCTGTATCAAAATGGCGGTGGCGTTCTACCATCACAGAAGCCGCTTCCGTCGCCTGAAGCAGGGATTTCTCCTAGAAGCTGTAGACGAATATTTTCAACTCGGTACTCCATGAACTCTGTAAGTCCATAGAAACGATCTACGCTGGTATTCAAATTCAGCTCAAAGTCGTCATAGGAATAAAATGCGGTCGGATCTTGGGCAACATAACTTGCGATCAGCTCTGCATGTTGTGCTACCCTGCTCGAAAAGTTACTACTCTCTAATGGTCCTTCTATTAGTTCCCAAAGATAGTTGTGATAGTTGTTCAGGTACTCAGAGTTGGCAAACAGGGTCGCAATTAAGGGCTTATCACTGAGAGGACCTACAGTTGGCTCATCAATGTAGAGATCGCGCACATCTTGATCTTCACAGCCCATTTGAAAGGATCCAAAGGCTTCATTCAAATCCCAGGGTATAAATGAAAATATGCCATCCTGCTCATAAATATAATAGTTGTGAGAGAGTGGTCCGTGATAAGAGTCAAGATTCGACAAAGCTACGCTAACAGACATGTAGCGCAACACGCTCTCGGCATCAATGACTGATTCACCGTCGCCAAACTGCATCTGGTATACGAGGTTAATAAAGGCGCCGTTATCTGAAGTGTCTTCATTGGTTTTCAGATCTACACCTGAATAGCTGTTAAAGTTATCGTCAATCCACAAAAGATCACTCCCGGTTCCATCGGGCTTATATAGGTCGCCATTGGCATTGGCAAAGTGATTTTCAAGAAACTCTCCATCGATTGCTTCGACCATCAAATACAAGCCATGAAGCTGACCATTAACATATAGATTGACATAGGCATGCTGTGGACTAGGAACACCCATTTCATCAAGCAGCTCATAAGCAATCACTTCGCGCATATACGCAGGATCGTTAAAGAAGTTGTTGAGAGTGAATTTTTTCAGGCCGAAGAATTTTTGACCGTCGACATATTCATTAATGTCGACTTTAAAGCTAAATCGTTCGCTGCCTGTTTGAGCTACGTGACTTAAACTAGAATTCCCTTTTGTTCTGATTGCAATGTTGTCAAGTGTTATGCCATTAAAACTTATATTTGCTGAGTGATACTCTTCATCGAGAGCATTATCCATCATATCCTGCCAATCAGCCTCGTCTATTTCTATTGAAATGGACCTAACCGAAGTTTTGCTAAATACGGTAGTCGATTGATTTGCTTCTCCCGGTGTAGGGTTAAGGGTGTCTTTGACCCAGCTTCCGTCAGGAGACAATCCATAGCTATAGCCACTGATAACGTCACTTTCGTCCCAAACAATGTAATCAACAGTTTCGCCATTCAGAATCAGGCTAAGCTCATCGTTGTTTCCGAGTTTGAAAGGAACAAAGTATTCACCAGGATCTTGGTCCGTGGCATAAATAACTATGTATTCGCCTGCGCCTAGATTAATGTTTGGCAAGCTTTGAGGCTCTATATCGTCACTTTCATCTATAACCTGGTAGTCTCCAAGATATATTGCCGAGTCGCTATTGTTGAATATTTCGAACCAGTCATTTCCTCCAGATGAATCGTTGGCTAGTACTTCATTGAGTACCAATGGACCGTGTTCAGCGAGCTTGTTTGAAGAGTTTATGGTAGGCAAAAGAGTAGAGGTGGAGTCACTTCCATCTGGATATCGTCCATAGCTGTAGTTTATTAATGCCTCGCCTTTTTTCCAGTCCAGTTGATCAATCAGATCGTCACCTAGAAACAACTTTACTTCATCGTTCAGACCAAGATTGAAGTTAACCTTTTCTATATCGTTGACTTCTTCAGTAGTCGCATATATTCGATAGTATTCGCCCGGAGCCAATGTAACAGATGGAAGAGTATAGAGAACATTATTTTCATCCGATAGCGAATAATCACCCAGATAAACATTATTGCCGCCAGTGACGAATAACTCTATCCAGTCATAGCCACCATTAGAATCCTTGGCGACGATCTCATTAATCCTTATTTCAGCATTATCATTGATAATAGTATCAAGAACTTGTACTTCAGCGGCGGCCATATTGGTTGTGCCTGGCGTTGGTGTCAAAACTTGTGGGGTTCCTGTCCCGTCCGGTAGTCGACCAAAGCTAAATCCTTCCTCTGCTTCGCCTTCAGACCAGTCAAGCTGGTCGACCAGAGTAGCGTTTTTATACAGGAAAACGGCATCATCTGATCCTAATTTGAAAGTAACGTAGTAGTTATCTGTCGGGGCTGATTCATCTTCTCCAATTGCCTGTATTACCAGATATTCACCTGCACTCAGGGTAACTGATGGCAGGCTTTGTGCTTCATGCTCACTATTGTCATCAACAATGGAATACTCCGATAGATCGACGCTTCCCTCAGTGACATATAGCTCTATCCAGTCAGTGTCATCTGCCGAAGGACTAGCGACTATTTCATTGATGACCAGGTTTGAATCGGAAGTTGTCGCTGTTGATTCAGTTGTATCGTCGCTCGAAGAACCACATCCGTATATACCTGCTAATAGAACTATTGAACACGGCAGTTGAAATGCACTCTTTAAACTCATAGCTTACCTCGAAAAAAATTCTGCAAGAGAAAGCTAGGTTAATTTATAATATTGGGTGAATTTTGAACCAAATGTGTAAATAAAAAGAAAATGCATTAGTTATGCACTTAAATGGTAAAGAAGAGTCAAGGATATATGTTGATACTATTCATAATGGGACCAAGTAGGATAGCCCCAAGGTATCACTCTAATATTCAAACTTTTCCAGAGAACTGAAGGTCTGCAAATGGGGTTGCACCAGGCAGGACTGAAGTTCCTGAATTGAAACACTGGAACCCGTAGTTGATTTTTCACCTGCCTTGCTCGTATGGATCTCCAGGATGGTTAATTTTTCTTTACTGGAAAACTCATTGAAAAGATCTGAAAATTGACAAGCTGTTTGTAGAATTTTCTCAACCTGATTAGAACGAGTGTCAGGTATTTCTTGCTCGCCGGGGTTGCTTGCGTGACTTTCAAGCTGCGCTATCCTCTTTTTATTTTCAAGACGCAGGAACTCAAATTCCTTTGCTTTTTCACGCAAAACTCTCAACTCTTCATCGATTGTTTTTTGCTCTTCTTTGGTGGCATTTTTTCGAATTTTTTCTAATTGACGACTTTGTTCCCGTACCTGGTAAGCTGCATGCGATATTTCTCGAGCTTTAAGATCAAGCTGTGCTCTATTTAACCTGCTATTGGGTGCTGTAGTATTGGGTGCTGTAGTACTGGATGATATGCTATTGGAGTGAGCTAACTCTGGCTGTGGCATGACTTTCTGCTCTTCTCGGACAGAACCTGTATTTGATTGCTTTTCTCGCTGTTTTTCACTGGGTGAGTAGTTTATCGTGATCAAAATTCCTTGCTTGAATAAATAGTTGATTTGAATAGTTTTGTTTGATTCGGAAAAGCTTTTATCAATATTTTTCTCTTGTGTTTGATTTTCTTGTTGTAATAATTGATATTGAAGTGTATCCAATGTCTCCTGCACTTTACTCAGCTCGGTCGTATCTCTCGCCTCGCACAGCTTAGCGCTAATACATATCGTTACAAAGGCAATAAATTTGGTAAAAATTGATAGCTTAGTTGTTCGCATACTATTTACTCTTTTTGACTTTAAACGTCGATACTTTCCTGCTCTGAAAAGTTGCTCTTTTGCTCACTATGCAAAATGCAATCAGGAGGTGTGAGCTTTCCTCCGCACATGACTGCTTGAGTGTGCGGAGGAAATACATTGACTATTTGACTAATTACTCGTATTGACAGCAGTTAGGCTGACATTACTGAAACTACTATAACCATACAGGCCTATATGGTAAGTACCATCGGCAGATACTGTTAGCGAACAGGACTCTTCATTACCATTCTTATAAGGACGACAGTCCCAATCACCAGAGGAAGGTTGACTGCCGGCTTTGACGTATAAATCAGCATCGCCACTTCCACCGCTGATTTGAACGGTTAAGGTACCGGCTACTGCGTCAACACTGTAATAATTCCAGCTACCTTGCGCTCCAGAGGCTATCGTTTCTAACAGCGTGGTGTCACCACCTGTACCGCCGCCATTGCCTCCACCGCCGGAGTCTCCTCCAGCAAGCGCTACTAGCCAGTCTTGCCACTCTTGTTCATAAGCACTTCCCCAGGCGCTCAGAAGGTTTTGGTAGGTTGACCAGTCTCCGTTGCGCGTAGCCGACCGTAAATCGCGGATATCCTGCATATGGTTTTCAAACATAAACCGGTTTCCAAGATAACCCCAGTCGTATATTTCTTCCACTGTGTTGTTGTAGGTAGTTGCGAATACCTGAGAGAGAGTTCTGTTACTTCCGTTGCTATTGATTAGTGAAACTGCGTCGCTATTGCTATCTTGTTTGGAAATGTATTCTGCAAGCCCTTCGGCCCACCACACAGTATTACTGGGGTAATCACTGAAATTACCCTTCAGGTCAAAACGACCATCGAGATAATGAACGTATTCATGTTCCAGGTTCCAGATAACAAATTCCGGCCGAAGCCAGTCGGCTTCATGCGCATAGAAAGCAGCCTGATTGTTAGGATCTTCTGCGTTGCCTTCAATGTAGATACCGCCATTATTAGTAGAAATACCATAGATGCGGCTACCGTAGCGGTTATATTGGTTGTAATCGTCGAATATTACCATTTTCAAGTCGTCATTTTGGTCGCCGTAAACTGGCAAGTTATTGGTTTCAAGTTTGCTGTGAAAGTAAGTTTCTTCAGAACCAACCTTGTTACAAGAATCGACAAACTGTTGATAAGTCATGTCTTGCGCACGGAATTTAAGCGTATTGCTACAAGTATGAGTTAAAGGCAGCACGCTTTCTTCTGTTGGTCTTCCTTTGGCGCTCAGTTCAGAAATTCCGTTACCAAGACTCACAAGGATGAGTGAAGTGATCAGTGTTTTAGCTTTTAGCATTGAGTGTCCTCCTACCCCAGAGGTTTTTTGAATACGATGGTAATTCAAGGCTATCTATTTGTTTTTTATAGTTAAATTACCCCTCCCAAGATCCATTTTCAAAATATATCAAATCCGTGATATTGATTAATATATGATCTATGAACTCAAAATACAATATTTTGTACGCAAAAATATAAAATAATTTACTGGTTACTCTAACTTGTTTGGGAATTTATTCCGACAAGGACTGTTTATTTCTATCGTCCTATTTCGAAAGGAGATGTTTTGTGCTTTCGCAAGATTTGTTGTGATAGTGTGTTCTATACTTGAGCGAGTAGTATTTGTAAAAGTTAAAGTGATTTTCGCGCCATGTTCAGTGATACCAGTAGCTCAAAAGAGTCAATCCAGAGTGATGCAGACTCTCTCACCGACGCCGGAGTTTATTCCGAGCACCTGTCTGAAGTTAATAGGAAAAATAAAGTAAGGGCGACACGGAATATTTACAATCAAAATGGTGTGCTTCTTGTCGCTAAAGGAATCGAGATCACTCCCAAGATAGCGACCACAATTGCGCAGCATAAATTGCAGAAGCCGATTGAACATGACATTAATCTGGAAAAAGTGGTCAATTCAGACAAGCTATATGATGAGTTATTAAAATTATTGGAAAATGATGATGAGCTTGGTCTGATTTATGAAAAGTTACAGCTCAAAAAAACATTACTCGCCTGCTGTGAGTATTATTCTCGCTATAATATTATTGTCCAGAAAATTACCGTTATGTCGACCCAGTGCCCACGACTGTACTATCGTTCTTTGATTTGTAGTTTGCTTGCGCTCGCGGTATGTCGATGTTCTGAAAATAGCGAGCTTGATAAACGAGAAGCTTTTGTCGCAGCATTGATACGTGATATGGGGTTTTTACATTTGCCTCATGAGATTTCTGTAAAAGATGGGAATTTTACTCCTGAAGAAGAAAAAGCGATTAAAAGTCATCCGTTAGTAGCAAAGTTGATATTGGACGAAGTTAAAGAGATTCCATCAACAATAAAAATTGCGGTAACGGAGCATCATGAGAGAAATGATGGTACCGGTTATCCTCGCAGCAAAAAGGGACGAGCAATCAGTTTGTTAGGTCATCTGTTGGCAATGTGTAATGATATCCAGGAGTTGTGTCGAACCGAAGAAGACAGCATTCAACAGTACTTTGGAAATCTAGAGCCATTCATTGCAATGAACACATTTAGCCATACAGAAGAAGTAGCTCAATCTGTGCAAAATATGTTGTACTTGGTTCAATTGCCCGTAGTCAGAATTATTGATGATTCGAAAATGTTGGAGTTACTCGAAAAATTAGAAGTGCGATCAGCTGAACTGGGGATTGTCTTTGAAGAATTGAAAAGCTTTGTTGATAGCTATAGTGTCAAAGAAAATGGTGAGTCAGTAGCGGTAGCTCTTGGTTCGGCACTTTCCAATACTTTAATTCAATCTGGATTGCTGAGTGAGGTTTATGTTCGTTGGATAGTTTATGTTAAAGAAAGCGAGCTAAAATCTGCTTATGAAGAAATGGAGTCGGTTAAATTGATGCACCAGGAGTTGCTCAAACAATTCAACCGAGTCGTTGCCAGCTGTTTTCAATCGAAGTTATCAAGCGTAAACGAGTTTGGGCTGCATATGCAAAATCAGCTTCAAAATCTTTCTATTTGAAAAAAAAGTTTAAATTCTCAGAATTTTATTAAGCTTTTTCAAGATACTTCGCTAGCTGTTGTCTTAGTGACTTTGGTACCTCTTTGAGTATGAGCTCTCCAGTATCAGGGTTATAAACAACGTTTTCTCCTACCATATCTGAAGAGAAGCTGATACTGAGATCTTTTTCTCTGCCGTAAAAACGTACAAATTTTTTGATGCTGTTTCTATGGGTATAAATTTCTTCCTTCGGATCTTCCATTTTCTGACTAACGAAGTTAGAAAAATGCTCAGGGTTGGCGGAATTTAGCTCTTCAGATAAATTCCTGACATTGATGGGGCTGCCTTGCATATCCTGTTCTACACAATAATCGACAATCTTATTTTTGTAGGTCTTACTCTCTTCAGGAGAAAGTGATTTAGAGTACTCTTCAACAACTTCCAGAAATTCGTTGGTTTGTTGTTGTAGATTGACACTGGAAACAAAACCACAAAACTGTAAAAAAGCTTGCGCAATTTCTTTACTTCCGCGACTGGTAATTACCGACAGATACTGTTGCCAGTTTTCAACCTGCCACTGGTTAAAGTCAAGCTTCAGAACATAGTTCATCTTACCACTGTCAACAAACTCGATATGGTCAATCTCCATTTCTGAGTCGATATATTGTCCTTCGCTATGTGTGACCCAGAAAATATAAAGCTGTTTTTCTTCTAGAAGTTCTTCAACAACATAAAGAATGTGTGCACTGAATCCTTCACTGATTTCTTCAAGTTTGGACTTAAGATGTTCGGAGAGCTTTTGCGCTACGCTTGTAAATCCCATTGACTCAGACTCCAGCTGTTTTAGCCAGCCAGGAAGCGGGTTGTCTCCTTGTTCAGGATCAAACAGACCATATTGTCGGGTAGCGCTACGTTGAAAGCTTTGTTTTAACTGGGTGAAGAGAGAAACAATAGGTCCTTCCGGTGTGTTTTCATTGTCCCGGATGGTAAGTTGGACATCACCAGACTCAACAGTGCGCTTTAATGAATGGATAATACAGTGTTTGATTGACATTTTTTCTTAGTTTTCAAATAGATGTTATTAAAAACGAGTGACGCACAGTGGCCTCTCACAAAATAGGTCGGATATTTTATAGTATTTGCGTCCTGCTCGCGATATCTGTGGATCGACGGTGTATGAGCTGAGCACTGTTGATATTCTCGTTTGCTCCCGCTAACCCATGGAATTTACTGAATATTCTACAAAAAATAAGTGAATATTAACAAAACTCACAATGTTACCAATTGATACTTTTATTCTGATTTCCCATCAGGTAATTTTAGGACCCGCTTTATCTGATGTGTGCTCCCAATGGTATTTTAGCCTCGGAGCTGGTTTTTCTCAGTTGTCTATGAGTTATGAAGTCTATGTGTAAAAAAACAGTTATTCATTCGAAAGTAGTTTTCTTGCTAGCTACGATTCTGAGTTTTACTGTTCATGCTCAAGGAGAAAGCGGGGCTGAACAGGCAACATCTGACCTTATGCCGGATTCGGCAGCTCCAGTTGTCGTTGTAACCGGTACCAGACATGAAAAAGATGATGCGCTGATCAATGATTTTGTGAGCATTGATGAAGTTGCCAAAGCACCAAACTCGGTTGTGAAGCTTTTGGATAATCAGCCAGGGTTGGCGGCCAATGGTCAGCCTGGCCTATTTCAAACAATCAATATTCGTGGACTTGCCAGACAAAGAGTCCAAGCCTATATCAGTGGAATGCGAATAACTTCAGAGCGTCGAGCAGGCATTGCCGCTTCTTTTGTTGATCCGGCCTTGTTGTCCGGAGCAGAAGTAACCCAGGGACCGGCATCAACCTATTATGGGAGCGGGGCGATTGCGGGTACGATACATCTTCAGACTCGTCAGGAAGATCGCCCCTGGATGATGCTCGGATATCATGCTGATGGGAATGAATGGGTTACTGCGGGGGGGACTGGCGACGACACCTATTCGATAAATCTGGCCTATCGAACCAGAGACAATGGTGAAACAGTTACAGGTACTCCGAAAAATAACCAGTTTTCACAACATTCACTAAATTTTGTTCGTCATTTTGAGTTGGGTAACTACAACCTTGACTGGCAGGTAATTGAAAGCCAGGGCAGAGATATTGGTAAAGATAATCTGCGCTTTCCGGAAAGCAGAATTACCTCCTATCCGGAAGAAAATCATTTACTGTCACAGTTGACTCTCAGTAGTGACGCAAGCTGGTTTGCTCGACTTTATTTTCATGATCAGGATTTAGTCACCCAGGATATTCGACCTGAAAATAGAATTAATCGAGTAACAACTAACTCGCTTGATATAGGTTTCAGTCTGGAAGACAGTTGGCAGCAAGGAGACTGGAAAGGAATTTATGGCGTTGAATACTTTGGACGGCGAGGTGTGGATAGTGTTGAAGAAGAAATCGATATTGCTACGCGAGCAAGCCAAAGTTATTGGGCGCTTGAAAGCGGTGAGGAAAATGAATCTGCATTATTCGCCACGATTAACCGGGAGTTTAATAGCTGGTCTTTTCATAGTGGTATCCGAATTAATTACTTGTCTCAAAAGAGTGACATTTCAGAAAGTTTAAGTGATAGTTATACAACTTATTTCTCGACGCTAAAGAAACAGTTGGGAGACTGGGAACTTGGTGTTAGTTACGGAACAGGATTTAGATTTGCAACAGTTTCGGAGCGGCTTTTTAATGGAACGACTGCGCGAGGGCAAGTCCTGGGAAATCCGGATTTATTACCGGAAGAGTCTGAATCTTTGGATCTTAGTGTCAGCTATGCAGGGGAATCATTAAAGTTCGAAGCTCACGGTTTTAATACCGATATTGAAAACTTCATCGAACGAATCAGCATTGACGATGATACCAGGACTTTCAGAAACATTACTGACGGTAAAATTTCAGGTTGGCAGTATAAATCTGAATATATTGCCTCTAACTCTATTTCATTGGTTTTGGCTGGACAGGGAATAAGTGGTCATGATGCCGATGGCAACTGGCTAGCGGATATTCCGGCTGAAAGAAACTCTTTATCACTACTATATCAACCAGACAACTGGATAACGCAGCTTAGCTATGTCAAACGCTCCGCAAAATCCAAGGCTGGTGACGGAGAGGTTCCCTTAGACGCAGCAGATATTATTGATTTTAAACTCGGTTATCGAATCAACCCGGACTGGCGAATACAGTTTGTTATTGAAAACCTTTTGGACGAAGCATACTTTAGTTCTGCCGACGATCTGGCTACTCAGGCTACCGGTAGAAACTTTGGTTTAAGTATTTTTTATCGATAGTCGATAGTTTATATAGTAAAAAATCAATATTTTAATTTAACATTCAAGCATTATCGAGTTGAAATTAATAAGAGAATTGCTGATTATTAGTTCCGGCTTTTTGCTACTTTATACTAATTTAAAATGGGAATGGAATAATCGATGAAAGTTAATGGAAATCGTTTTTTATCTTTGCCTCTGGTGATAGGTTTGTCATCAATTGTCGCCTGTGGTGGTGGAGGCGGCTCATCTAACCAGCCTCCAACAGTTTCTTCAACCTCGCCAGACTCTATAGAAGAACGAACCCAGGCGACGCTATCTGTGAGCGCTACAGATTCTGATGGCTCTATTACGAGCTATCAATGGGAGCAGCAATCGGGACCCAATGTGTCTGTTGACGGCGCAACATCACAGTTAACATTTATCGCACCAGAGGTGAATGCAGATACCGAAATTAGTTTCCTGGTTACGGTAACCGACAATCTGGGGGCTACGGCTTCTACGACTGTTACTTCAACGATTGTTGATGTTAACCGTACACCGTCAGCAGTTGATAGCACTGTTGCCGTGGAGTTTAATTCCAGCGTTGAATTTTCTCTTGATAACACTGATCCCGATGGTGATGAAGTTAGCATCGATGTTATCCAGGCTCCTGCATCTGGAACGCTAGAGTTGCTGAATGAAGCAACTCATACTTATCGATTTACTCCGGAGAGTGACTCGATAGTTAGTGAGTCGTTATCATACCAGGCCAGTGATGGAGAATTAACTTCTACAGCAATCATTACATTGGATATGGTAGATACGACTGCACCTGTCTTGCAGTCAGTTTCTCCGGTTAATGAGAGCGAAAGAGTTTCTGTAAACACTAGCTTGACACTGACATTTGATGATTTCGTTGAACCGAGTACTTTTGAAAATGTTGGGCCGGAATGTTCTGGAGGGATCCAGGTATCACATGATAATTTTACAACATGTGAATATGTTGCTTTGGTAACGCCAGATGAGCCTTCAAGAAGCATTGAAATTAGTTTTGCTGAAATGCTGGAGCATGAGAAAGAGTATCAGGTAAAAATATCAACGGGTGCTCAAAATTTCCATGGCACAGGCGCGGTAGAAAGTATCGTTTCTTCGTTCACAACAGAATATTCTGATCTCAGAATTACTGAAGTGTCTACTTCTTACTATGCTGATGATAATCGCTGGATTGAGGTTTTTAATGGAACCTCCAGTGCAATTGATTTGGCTAACTATGTTATTCGAGCTGACTCTATCGATCTGGACGCATGTTGTAATGCAGCTGGTATTGCTGACTTTAGCTTACCTGAAAAGCTGATTCAGCCAGGACAATTTATTGTATTACAAGGCCGAACTGGCAATGGCTACTGGCAGTCTTCAGTTGAGCAATCTGATCAACTAGTCTTGGTGGGGGCGACAGAAAATAATATTCGACCACTATGGTATGCTACAGGTTTTGTGGAGCTACTCAATGCAGCCGGGGATAAGACAGTCGACTTTGTCAGGTTTGGTGATAGTAACCAGATACCTGTTTCGGCTGAGCACTGGGTGGTTGATGAGACGTCTATAAGTTCCGAACAGGTGTTAGGTAAGAGTCTTGTCAGAGACCTCTACCATAATGATACTAATTCCACTGCTGACTGGAGACTTGCCAGTTTTATTACCCCTGCCGGAATCAATGATATCTTCTGTGATGTGGATGCTGATGAGGATGGAATTCCTGATTGCGCAGAGCAGGAAGGTGGCAGTTTTGCCGGACTTCCTCTATATGATTGGGGCGCGCGTGCGGGCGTAAAAGATATTTTTATCGAAGTCGATTATATGGAAAGTAATGATGAAGGTATTCGTCCACAGCGTGAAGCATTGCAAAAGGTTGTAGACAGTTTTGCCGCTAAAGGTTTTGCTGTACATTTTGATGCAGGAGACTTATTCCACAACGCCGAGGGAATTTCTCATGATGATTTTGATCTGGGCGGAGGTAATCAGATTACTTACTATGCGCAAACAACATTTCAATCATTACCCAACTCGCCAAGTATACTCGATCACAAAATAGTCAATTCAGACCTACGTCGAAAGCCTGTTTTTCACTATATGTTGATGGCAAACAGCCAAAATGAAGATGGATCCGGAGGCTCTTCCGGGGTGGCAGAAATTAATGGTAATGATCTGATTATTTCGATTGGAAACTGGGGACTTAATCGTGGTGATGAGATCAACACCAATATGACCATTAACTTCCAGGCCTCAACTATCATGCATGAGCTGGGCCATAACTTAAGTCTTCGTCACGGTGGTTTTGAAAATACAAACTACAAGCCCAACTATTTAAGTGTGATGAATTATCTTTATCAGTTATATGGATTGCCTTCCATTGGTAATCGAGAAGGCGACAGATACTATCGAGTTTTCTTCCGCGATAATTTGAACTGCAATTTAGAAGGGAATGAGCTGGTCAACGGGTTTATGGGATCTCCAGAGAATTTCGCAATGGACTATTCTGATGGTTCAGGTAGTTCAATCAATGAAAACTCAGTCGCAGAAAATCTGGGCCTGAGACGTAGTGGTTCTACCTCCGTTGATTTTGACTGTAATGGTGTTCTTGATGAGACGCTTGTTAATCAGGATATAAATGGCAACTCTATCGATACTGATACATTACTGGACTCTGATGATTGGAGTCAGGTTGACCTACAGTTCAGTAAGCAATGGAATGGCTCTGTGAGTGGAAGCGAGAATGATAAGACTCCTCAGTCAAACAGAACCAGCAATGTGATGAACAATGATAGTCAGCCTGTTATTGAGGAAACATCACCTCCTGCCTCCCTGTTTGAAGCCATTAAGAGTAAATCTGTAAAATGATAAAACCACTTTTTATTACTGGTTTTGTTTTGTTGACTTTAGCGGGCTGTCAACCTGGTGTTGATAGCCCGCAAGAAGACATGCAAATGGAACAGAAGTCTGTAAATCAATGGCAAATCATTA
Source organism: Aliikangiella sp. G2MR2-5 (assembly GCF_015687155.1). Lineage (GTDB taxonomy): Bacteria > Pseudomonadota > Gammaproteobacteria > Enterobacterales > Kangiellaceae > Aliikangiella. Next base: position 281,184 of record NZ_JADPQF010000003.1, read on the forward strand.
ATGGTGAGGTCAAGCTTAACAATGTTCCATTGAGTTGGGATTCGAATAAAGTACCTGGCTGTGAAGCGTGTAGAATTGAAACAAGAACCGAGTTTCATCCATCAGGGCCAGTTAGTAATAAGCTTTTATTTGAAAATGATAAATTCAGAGCGATTCAAGGAACTGCTCACTTACCTTGGCTGACTAGTTTCAGAAATGGCAAGCCTGTAAAAATTAATATGCTATTCGAAAAGGAAAAAAAGAAGCTTTGGCTTAAAATCGAAAGCGAGCTGGTTGAATTAAGTTCTCACTCAAAAATTTCTTTTTCATTTAAGAGTAATGACTATCAGTTGTGGGTAAGTCGCTTAATTTTTTCCGATTCTGATTTAAAAGTCGTTCCAGAAAAAAATGACTTTAAATTAGAGTATCTGTTAGTTCAAAATTAGTTACGTTCATTAAATAAGGGCCAGAATTCTGGCCTTTATTCTTACTTTATTTTTTATATCCACCCAAAAAGTATTCGCTATCAATCGCAAGATTGACGTGAGACTTTCGTTTTTAGCCTGATTGTTAGTTTGAAAATTTTATATTCCAGAAATAACAGGTTATTTCGTTATGAGAAGTATGGCAAGGCTTGATTATTGATTGCATTTTGCCACTTCTGTACCGAGTACGATAAAACGACAGAATAATTCAATCGTTGTGATGGATAGAGCCGGGTATTGGACGCCGCAGTGTTCTATCTGTGCGGCGCCTTCAATCTAGCTGGTCTTCGTTCTACGCCCCCGACTATTGTGGATTAATCGCCAATGCGCTTCTTGAAATATTTTCTCCTCCTAAAATGACACTGTCTATCGAGTTATAAGCCTCTACTGTTTCAAGCGGATTCTGATTAAGAATTAGGAGGTTGGCCTTTTTTCCAGGTAGAACCGTTCCATATCGTTTTTCCAAACCAAAAGCCTTTGCATTATTAAGTGTCGCAGCTTGTAGAATTTTTTTCAGGCTGACTCCGGATTTGGCCATATGCAGGATCTCCTGATAGGTTGATAGTCCTGGTTGCTGGGCAAAAGTTGGAGAAGAAGGAGTATCACTAGCAATCACAAGAGGATGGTCTTTCTTGTCAAGGTAGCGGACTATCTCCTCTCCTTGTTTGATATTAATATCCTGCCTTCGGTGAATTTTTTCTTTCGATAAACCCTCAAAACCTTCAATCATTTCACGTGCAAACCATTGCCCTTCCTCACTGGCATACCATTCCAAAGTCTCCCTGTCGACTACTTTTTTTATCAAAGGTTGCTCAAGTCCCGCCGGTATTGTTACGCCTTTTAGCCCATCCATTACGCCAAAGGTTGCTTGGTAGGTGATACCTTTGTCGATAATTTCCTTCGCCATATTCTTGATTTGTGCAGGAAGGCTATCGACCCCATCCTGCTCATTCCAGTTCCACATTCCATGAGCAATAATATCTACTCCTGCTTCTATCGCAAGCTGTTGCATATCAATGGCATTGGCGTGGGCTACCATCAATAAATCATATTGATTCGCTGCCTCACGAACTCTTTTAAGAGTATCGAGGTTAATTGATGGCCAGGAACTATCAGCGCCAAAACCATTTTCGATAAATACCTTGACGCAAACTGCATCGCTAGAAGCTATTTTCTTTAGCTGTGCTTCAGGAGTATGTTTTGAAAGGTCTACACCCAATGGTGCTTGCTCTCCCTGAATTGGTTGATAGAGGAACTCTTTAAATTCATTTATTCGCTTATCTTTATCAACAAAAATTGTGGGATAGCCGTGCAATATCGGTAGTGCCTGACATCGAAAAATATCCGGTCTGATCCTGAAATCCATAAATCTAGCGTAAGCGTCACTTGATTGCGCCAGGTCGACTATCTGAGTAACACCAAAGTACAGGTAGTTTCTGGGTTGACGTTCTTCAAACCTGGCTTGAAGACGCTTCATTTTCGGACTGTCTTTTTGAGCAAAGTCGAGACCAGGCATATTAGATATATGAACATGCGAATCCATCAGGCCGGGGATCAAAAACTTTCCGGAACCATCAATTATCGTGCTTTCAGGCGATGCTTTTAGCGGCGAATTTGACAGTTCGATGATTGTGTCATCTCTGATCCGAACTGAGGCACTCATTAACGGTTCAGCACGTTCCGGTGAAATCAGGGTGATATTTTTTATTAGCAGCTCTTTGGCCTGGAGAGCGGGAATACAGTGAAACATAATAATCGAGAGAAGCAGAATAGTTTTGGCAAGTGTTTTAATCATTAAAGTTACCTTCGGTTTAACCTGAGAGCTGTCTATTTTTACTCGTTGTGCTGTGAAAAGACTTATTGTGAGTCTGAAAAAAATCTAAAATTTTTCTGAATCATTATAAAATCAATAAGATAGATAAAATTGTTGTCGGGGATTTGTTAATATTCAGATATCGGCTTTTTATTGTTAGACAACTGTGGATTTTAATTTGTCAAAACCATATCCTGTCAAAATTGGTGAGTGGATCGTTAACCCCGAACTCAACCTGCTAGTCAGAGGCAGTGAAGAAGTGGTTCTCGTACCCAGAGTAATGCAACTGCTACTTTGCCTGGTAGAGCATGCTCCTGGGCCAGTGAGTCAGGATAAGCTATTTGCTGAACTTTGGCCCGGGCAAGTTGTTTCAGATGCCTCTCTCTATCAGGCGGTCGCACAGCTGAGAAAAGCGCTGGGTGACACTGGAAAGCAGAAGACCTATATCGAAAGAGTATCGGGGAAGGGATATCGTCTAGTCATGCCAGTAAAGCCTGGCGAGAGAAGCTTTACTGCCAGCAGCTCCAGGCAACTCCCATCAGCCAATAGCGATCACCGAGGTTTGGGCAAATTGACTGCTGTTTCAGTCGTAATCATCGCATTAGGTCTGTTGGCAGCAATTTGGGGAAAGGGGTTATTGGGTCCCAGCCTCAAGAGTGATACTGAAAAGGTTCAACAGTCAGGGCAGATAAAAGAAAAAATAGACAATGTCATTGCACAGATAGACTCTGTTGCGCTCATTCGCCTGGAGCTACAATTTATAACGGATGAATACAGTCCTTTGGCGGCTTTTAATGATTTATTGCTAACCCAGTTAGGTTATATCGAGAAATTAAAGGTTATCAGTCTGGATGAGGTTGTCGATGACATCAATGTTGATGCCTACCTGACCGGACGTTTGGCTAAAGAAGGCTCCAATATTCGAGTGTATTTACGACTAGAAGATCGCAACAGTCGCCAGGTTATCTGGGCAAAGCTCTTCACTGGCAAAGAAAGTACCTTGTTTGAGTTGCAAGATGAAGTTATGCAAAGTTTGCAACTCCTGTTTGATAAAAGACAGCAGGTTACTTTTTCAAAAAATACGATTCCGGCTAAGGTATTTGAACAATATTTGATGGCCAGATATCTATGGGAAAAGCGAACAGAGGACGCTTTATTGCAAGCCAGAAGCATACTGGAAGGCTTGAAGGCCAAAAATAAGTTGTTTCCGTTGGCCGCGGTAGCCTTATGTGAAACTTATCATTATCTTTACATTTATTCTGACTGGGACTTTTCAAGAGTTAGTGCTGAGTGTCAGCCGTTACTGGAAATGGCGTTAACTTCGAAGCCAGATCTGGGGCAGGCTTTGGCAGCAAAAGGTCTCCTGTCTACAAGCTCACAGAAATATTCACAAGCCCTGGTCTACTTTGAGCGTGCGATCGCCCTTTCTCCTAACTATGCTCTGGGGTATTTGTGGTACGGCAATCTATTGCGCTCGCTTGGACAATACAAAAAAGCATTAACAATGTCGAAGAAGGCTTTCGAATTGGCGCCAATGTCTCCCGTGATTAATCGCAGTTTGGCCTATTCACTTCTAAATTTACGAGACTTTAAACAGGCAAAATATTACTACGAGCGAGCTTTAACTTTAGAACCTGATTATATCCATCGACCGATTGGTGATCTGGATTTCTTTCCATTAACGGTCGATAGCGCTAAAGCTTTTCTGGTTTGGGCCAGGGGCAATTCAAAAGTATTTGAAAGGAATTCGGTTTACCGGTTAAACCTGGCTCAAGTATGGATTGCACTTGGAGAGTTGGAAAAAGCAGAAAAAATAATTCAAGAGTTTGAAGTAACTCGTTTAAATCCAGGGTTTACTCAGTATGTAAAGGCTAGTTTACAAATTGCACGAGAAAATTTAGGCGAGGCGGTTGAAACTTTTGAGCACCGACTTGAGTTAACCGGTGAAAACGAGCGAGTATTTGTTCCTTACGTTCAAGCTTTAGCCTTTGTTGGAAAGTATCCCGATTCACTTAAAACCTTTTTGGACTGGTTCCCGGAATTTAACGATAATGGGGTAGCCATTTCTGAAAGAAATTTTTACCACGCGATGCTTTTTATCAAGTTGGTTCAGGCGAACAAGATGGTTAAAGGTACCGAGAAACTGGCGAGTCAGATTGATTTGGTGGTTGAAAAACTGAGTTTTCCTGTCTCCATGGCCACAGCTGAATGGCTTGTATTTCGTGGACAGAAAGATAGAGCTCGTTCCATGATCTCTGAAATGATGCAACAAGGCTGGTTGCCGGACACCAATGCAGAGCCATTTGCATTGGTAAGAATGCGTCAGCTCCACATTGATAGTGGTTTTACTCTTCCAGAATTTGAGCAGCGACTGGAGAAAAACAGACTGCAGGTTTTATCTTTTCCAGAAGACTAGAGGCGGCTGTTTAGACCGCCACTATCACCCTGATAGCTTCCGGTAGCAGCCGTTCTCTAAGGCTAAGTCAAAAATCTTAGTTTTCTTTTATCAAACATCATTGTGATGAGTAGTATTTTGGATTTTGAATAGTTTTTTTTATCCCTCAATATGCAGCTTCGTCACAATTCATTTGTAGCCATTAAATGTTTCTTGAGAAGGTCTGTAGGCTAAACAGTCTATCTTAAAACCAACTTAAGGATCTGATGTTATGATTGGATATAAAAAGCGGTGTAATAAAGATGATAGGGTGAGGATAAACTCACCTAGTAACAAATTACACTCAAGATTATTGCTAACTATTGCAGCCGGTATTACTAGTTTTACGCTACAAGCACAACTCCCCGCCGGTCTCGAAGGTGGGGCGGGTGGCTCTATGTCGCAAGAGCAAAGGACTGCCAAGTCCAATATGCAAGTTGGCAGTAGTGGAGCTGTTTCGTTTAGTCTTCCATTAGGTGGTGGTCAATCCGTTTCTTATTCGTCTAGTGGCGGCTGGCATGCAGGTTCAGCTCCTGGTGTTATTGGGCGTTCAGGGAAGTTTGGTCAACCCAAATATAACGATTCAGATATCTTTACATTAAACGGCCAGGAAATGGCGTGTAAAGCTGGAGATTGTGGTAAGGATGGGGTGTACCACTTAAAAAATGAGTCTTTTCAAAAAATAGAATATATTGACGATGGTGGCAACGGCTACTGGAAAATCAGAAATAAAGATGGCAGTTTTAGTGAATATGGGGTGAACACCAACACTCATGTTAACAGTGTCGCTACGCCTGATACTGCGCCAGCCCCTCGTCAATGGATGTTATCTTACACCTACAATCCAGCTAACGGTCAAGAAACAAAATATTATTATGACCAGGAAGAATTCAGTAATGAAGTGACACTGCTCAGAGTCACTTCGAAAAATATTGCCTCCAGTCTTAATGCTTCGTGTACAGATTTTTTCTATTGGGAAATGCCGCCTCAAACGCAATCATTTTCTTATCGAGATGGGTATTTAAGTGGAAATAAACGATATCTGAGAGAGGTTGTTAATAAAGTAGACTGCTCAGAATCAACGGGATATCGAACCTCCAGAGTTAGACTACACTGGGAGACATCTCCTAAAACCAAGCAGCACCGCATAACACAAATAAATACTTATGGTGCAACTGATAGCGATGCAAGCAATCCTTACAAATTTACTTACTACGATCTTAATGAGGGCTTTACGCAACCTTATGATCTTGGAAAGCCCAACTCTGCTAACAATGACGCGACTACTGAATACTCTGACCAAGTGACTAAAGCTGAATTAATCGACATGAACGGTGACGGACTGCCCGACAGAGTGCGTAAAAATGATTCTGAGGATAGCTTTAAGATTTGGCTCAATGAAGGTAATAGCTTTGCTTCTTCGTATCAGGCTTGGGATCAGGTTTTATATGCCGATGATGGTATTCGAGAAGGAGAACTTGAGGGCTCATACGGAACACTCTCTTATACCGATCTTATCGATATGAATGGCGACGGCATTTTAGATCGAGTTCGTAAAAACCATGAAGATGGAGAGGGAAGAAGCCAGCACTTTAATATCCACTTTGGTAATGGCTCAGGCTTTGAGCAAGACCCCGTGATATGGGACGATCCTGACCAAGGAGATGGAACCCATGGATTTGTAGAGGGATACAGTTTAAGAAGTTCCAGCAATACCGGCACTATCGTTGATATGGTTGATATGAATGGTGACGGGTTACCTGACAGGGTTTACATGGGCTCATCGACAAACTCAGACATGTTTGAGTTAGATTATATAAAGTATAACGATACAGGTGACGATGGAAATGAAAAAGATGCCAGAGATACCAACATATTCGTTGCGCTTAATACGGGAAATGGATTTACCAATCCGATGGATTGGGGGGATCTGAATATACAAGCTCATGCTAAAGGCTGGATAAGTACCTCAAAGAACCTTCGTCATACAGAAGGCAAAGAAACCATAACTGACCTAATTGATATGAACGGGGACGGATTACCCGACTGGGTGTTATCTTCTTCACGAGGCTATGCAGATGATGATCCTGATACGCGTGATCCCCATGGGTTTTATGTTTGGTACAACAACGGCAGCGGCTTTGAAGCGCCCGTTATGCTCGGTGGCAAAAACGAAGAAATATCTACCGATGGAAAAGAGTTTGCTGTTGCTTTAGATAAATACAATATCCGTAGTACAGAAAATGACCGAACAATTGCAGATTTGATGGATATGAACGGTGATGGTTTGCCGGATCGTGTTTTTAAATCTAATCAAACGGATACAGGCTATACCTTAGGCAGTATGCTGGTGCGTTATGGTGTGGTAGGTAATGCTTTTGATGCTGACGAGCATTTGTTAGCAAAATCCGATGGCAGTAATATTGATGACGCTGCGCTTCGTTTTAATGATGGCTCCAACTCTGTTTATGCTTTTCATGATATGAACGGCGACAGCTTAATTGATCGAGTAGGTAAAAGCCCTGAAGGCGTTTTTGTTGTCCATTTAAATAGTGCTTACCCTTCTGAGACCATGCTACACACGGTTACTAACCCCAACGGAGGAAAAACTACTTATCGGTATCAACCGTTAGATTTGGGACCTGTAAGCAACAATAGTGACTTTGGCAATAAACAATGGGTAGTTTTAGATAAGGTTACCGATGATGGCGTTGGCAATAGTGGCCGTTCAGAAGCTGAGCGTACAACACGCTACAAATTTTTCGGCGCAAAGTATGACCGAGAATCTCGTCGCCACCAGGGCTTTGCAAAAATGATGACGACAGCACCAACAGGTGATGTCACTGAAACTCACTACTTACAAACAGAAGGTTTAGAGGGAAGACCCTGGAAAGTCATTACGCGCAGGAACGGCCAAAATGGACTTATTTATGGATATAAAAAATATACATATACCAGCTATCATAACGATACTGATAATTATGCTAACGGGATCAGCCAACCTCGCCTATATCCTTTTTCAAGTTTGTCGGTAGATACTACTGCTTACTTATTGGAAAACGAAGTTGATTATCTAATCAACGGCAATACAAACTCTGAAATTGACAGCAATGGAGACGGTATACTTGACGCACCTGCAGGTAATAGCAACAACTACCGTGTTAAACGTGTTACTCATGAGTTTGATAATTACGGAAATGAAATTGTTGTAACTGACCATGGTTTTGTCAATAGTGCAGACCCTATGATTGAAAAGGGAATGGATGATGTAACCACCACTACCTCCTTTGTTATTAGTGTTAATGGTACAGATGCTTATCAATGGTTAATGAAACCTAATCAAATTGATATCAAGCAAAAGAATGGCAATGGCGCTTACTACACGGAAAGAACGGCTAAAAAAATCTGGTATGTCGACGGCAGTTTCAGCTCGCCAGGAACTCATATAGTTAAGGTATGGAGTTATGCTAGTAGCGCAACCGATGATTACATAGAAGAAAAGTTTAGCTATAACACAGGGGAAGGTGAAAATCAGCTTTTAGCTTCTAAAACTGATGGTAATGGACATATAACTACCTATAACTATGGTCATACAACACAAAAGCACCTGGTTACTTCCGTGAACTATCCATCCGTCCACGACAATATTAGCCACTCAACTTCGACCAGTTATGATGACTATTTAAGAAAGCATATTGATAGTGATTTTAATAGCAGAAATACAACTTACACTTATGATGGATTTGGTCGTTTAAGTACTGTAACCAACGCAAGAAATGTGATGTCAAATAGTTATACTTACGTTGATTATGCAAGTGCTAGTAGTCCAGCCTACACGGAAGAAGTTCGCTTTAAAGACAGTGCTCACTCTGGCTATAAGAGTCGAGTTTATGTCGATGGCTTTGGTCAAACGATTCAAGAGAAAAAAGAAATTTCAGGTTCAGAGTATCGAACAGTGAATTACTGGAACTATATTGATGACAATAAAAATGTGAAAGAATCCAGTGCAACATTCACTTCGCCTAATTTTAGTTTCTCCCGCGGCGCAACTCCAATGTCAAAACGTCCTACAATAAGCCCTCATATTGGTTCTCGTACAGAGTTCTTTCTTTCTGATGGTCAGGATGATTATGGTTTAGGCCGTATAACCAAAACTACCTCTCCAAGTGGCAACGAAACTTACTCTATCGACAGGATATTTGAGGTAGTCAATATTGATGCCAACGAGCATGTGAAACAAAATTTTATTGATGAAGTTGGGCTAACAATTTATCACAGGGAATACACAGGTAAATTTCCTTCACACCAGGTTTATTCATCTACATCAATTACCACCACTTTTAACAAAGTGACTTTAACTGACCATATGGGAAATATCTCGACATCAGTTAAAGACTGGCTTGGGCGTAAAATACGAAGCAATGATATGGATCGTGGTCAATGGTTTTATCAATATGACAACAATGGCAACCAAACTCATGTCACTGATGCGCTAGGTGATACAACGGTAATGTCCTACGATGTGTTAAACAGAGTAGTGACCAAATCTTACGATGATGGTGGTGAAATAAGATATTATTATGATGGTGATTATAATGGTGATGGTGTGATCGATCTGGAGAACCAAAAAGGTCGACTTAACCATGTCTCAGATCTCAGTGGTGATACCTATATCGGCTATGACCCATTAGGCTATAAACGCTGGGAATCAAAAAGAATTAATGGAATTTCAATAAGTCAGCAAACTCAATACAGATATAACTCAGCAGGTGAACTGACAAGAATGCAGATCCCAACTCTTAGTTCAAACTGGATCGACTTTGGTTATAACCAAGGCGGCGAGTTAATTCAGGTTGGCGATGTAGTCACCGATATTGAATATAACAATCGCGGTAATCTGGACAAAATACACTTTCCAGGTAGTTATCAAAATTATGACTATTATGGTTACACAAATGATCATCGTCTGCGTCGTATTGATAGCAAAAAGACGGATAATTCTCCGCTTTATGGCTACGAATATACCTATGATAATGTGGGGAATATTTTGAATATTACTGCAACCAAAGCTGGAACCGGACAGCCAAACTTAAATCGTGCATATACTTACGATGAAATGAATCGTGTAAAAGCACAAACCAATGGAAGTTACTACGGCGTAGGAACTGAAAACTTTCAATACAACGAAATTGGTAACATCACTGTTAAAAATAGTATTAGTTACAAGTATCCTGATGCAGGTGACGCTCATCCTCACGGACTAACTCGGTTTGGAAACCGTACCTACGGTTACAATGACAATGGTGATATCACCAACTACAACGGCACGACAGTCACTTATAATAAAGCTCATCAAGTTGAAAGTGTGGGAGACGAGAGTTACTTATATGACTATACTGGCCGCCGGGTTAAAAAAAACAAGAACGGAAATTCCACATACTATTATAGTAAATATCACGAGAAACGCGACGATGCTGACATTGTTTATTATTACGCATTGGGGCGAAAAATCGCACAAAGAAATTTCAAATATGGTGGAACACCACGCTTTTATCATAGCGATCATTTAAGCAGCACTAGCGCCATATTTGATAGTGATGGTGACGAAATTCAATTTAGCGCTTACTCCACTTTTGGTACGACTGTTCATGAGTCAGGAGTAAAATCCACTAGTTATCAGTATACCGGTAAAGAGCAGGATAGTACTGGGCTGTATTATTATGGTGCTCGTTACTATGATCCTGCCATTGGGCGGTTTATTCAGGCGGATAGTCTTTATGATCCTGGGGCTGGGATACAAGGCGTTAATCGATATAGTTATGTTGCGAATAATCCTGTTAAGTTTAATGATCCTACTGGGCATTCATTAGCTGAAGGAGCTAAAAATTCTGGAGAAGTAGATGATGCCAAACCTAAAAAACAAGACTCTCCTCCACCTTGTACGAAAGGAAATTGCCCACCATTAAACCCTAACATTGACTATTCTCCTGGGAGCGGTCTTACATTCCATCTTTATACGCCAAAGACGTATCATATCATCCCTAAGACAAAATACCCTCACCCTATGTCTGCGTATCCAAGCGATGCTCCGACAATGTACTCTGTAGGAACAGCAAAACTCTCAGCAACAGTAGACTCTGAAGGGCTTCATGTGGGTCCTGATTTATCTCTCGACTTTACAATATATAACCCTCTTGAAGGTGGAAAATTTGAACAAACTACAGGCTTCATTTTGGGCGGCGCTACATTTACAATAGATATTGATGAGAATGGAATAAGCTGGGATATTGGAGTTACTGGCCCAGCAACAGAAATAAAGCTAGCTCATAATGAATCAAAAAACGCTATTGGTATAGCTGTTGGATCAGGATTTAAATTTAGTGGTACCATTGGTGATTTAACACAGCTACCGCAAATGCTGGAGGATGTTAGCACTACAGTAAATGCGAATATGGAATACATTGAAGCTAGAAAAGAGCACAATTTGCAACATCGTAACGACAAAGACTGGAGTATTTATCGGTTTTATAACTTACCTTCCTCCGGTGTGTTCTATTAGACAATTAATGACTATCAGCTAAATTAGCAAATTTAGCTGATAGGTAATGCTACCCAATCTAAACAAAAAGTATTTAACTGTCACTCAAACTAACAACTCATCACATAATTATTGATATACACCTCTTTTTGCTGCAATTTTGATTCGCCCCTACGGCATAAATAAAAATCAAGTAACTATTTAAAAGGTGTAAATCATGATCAAAAAAACGCTTAAAACTCACTCACTTTCTATTATTGCATGTGCGCTAACCATATCTTCTGCATTTGCAGAAGTACAAACTGCCGAAAGATTTGCAGCGAATAACCTGGAAAAAGTTTCAATTAAACAATTAGACATCAAAGAATTGAGAAAAAGTACTGCCGCAATTACTACCTCTGAATTAGTAGAGCTAGAAAAAAGTGTTTCCGACGCTGAAGTAAAAGAATTGGGAGGTAACATCAGAAACATCTCCGATGCAGAAGTGAAAGAACTCGGCGGCAACATTGGTAATATTTCTGATGCTGAGGTGAAAGAGTTGGGCGGCAATATCGGTAACATTTCTGATGCTGAAGTGAAAGAGCTAGGTGGTAATATCGGCAATATTTCTGATGCTGAGGTGAAGGAGTTGGGCGGCAATATCGGTAACATTTCTGATGCTGAGGTGAAAGAGCTGGGCGGTAATATCGGCAATATTTCTGATGCTGAGGTGAAAGAGCTGGGCGGCAATATCGGCAATATTTGATTATTATTGAAAGGTGCTTTATGAGGTATCGAAGTCGTATTGTGTAGTTGCGGAATAAATGAAGTGAGGCACCTGTTCTTTCCAAATGTAAAACGGAGTAATCCATTTTTGTATTTTATTTTTCTCGTTTACATTTACTCCCCGAACGCCTTTGCAAATGATGAGTGGTTAAAAAAGGAATCTGAAAATTTTATTGTTGTCTTTAAGTCTCAGCATAGTAATTACCTGAATGATGTTATCAAAATTGCAGAGTCGTCATTAACTCGTATCGGCACACTTCTTGACTATAAGCCTCCAAAAAAGCTTTATATCAAATTAGTTGACCATCGTGATGAAGGCAGTGGTAGAGCAACTTCGCTGCCTGTTAACCGAATAACAATTAACCTGTCATCCTATACGGTCACCGATTATGAATATAAACTCGTTTCCAATACGCTAACCTGGCTTGTTAGCCACGAGCTAGTACATATTGCGGTTTCTGATCAAGCTACCCCGCTACAGGAATTGATGAGAAAACTATTTGGTAAAGTCATGCCAAGACGGTCATCCCCTTTATCGCTCATTTATTCAAGTCTAGCCAACTCCGAAGTTTATTCACCTGCTTGGTACCATGAAGGGATTGCTGTATTTTTTGAAACCTGGCTAAACACCGGTAAAGGCAGGTTATTTTCTGCGTTTGATGAAATGTATTTTAGAACGTTGGAAAAAGAAGGATTGTTAACTGTCGCGCGCAGTGAAAACCAATGGCATCAAGCGAATATTGCACATGACCAATTTATTGTCGGTGCTAAAGCCTATCTATTTGGCAGCCGCTTTATTCTGCACCTATCAAAAAAGTATGGTGTTGAACAATTACTCGCCTGGATTAAAGTATCAAAAAAATCGAACACCTTCAGCTTTGAAAAAAAATTTAAGGAGGCTTTTAATGTCACTATTGAAGCTGAGTGGTCCTGTTTTATTGAGGAAGAATCAGATTTTCAGCGTAAAAATCTTTCAAGACTGGCTTTATCTCCAGTCACTTTAACAAAACCGCTTTCTTTAAGAAATGGCTGGGTTAGCCGTCCTGCTATAAGTCGAAATAAGGAGATTATTTATGCTTCCTTTGAGCCCGGTGAGTTAGCAAAACTAATAGCTCTAAATGTTGAAAAGGGAACCGAGCGAATTATTGCGGACATACCAACGCCAGGCCTAGTTAGAGTTAGCGAACTTTCTTTATTGAAAGAAACGGTTTTTTTTACCACGCACAATAACTCAGGTTACCGAGATTTATGGAGTATAAATATAGACGGAAAAAATAAGAAAAGGATATGGAAAGATGCTCGACTTAGCCATTTAGCTGTCAACAATACCAGTGGAGAACTATGGGGAATAAAAAAAACAGGCATGAATTTCGCTTTGATTAAGCTAGAAGCGCCATTCACCAAGTACCAGCATGTATATACTCTGCCGAAAAATATCGTATTAACCGATCTGGCTTTTAAAAAAGATGGAACCAGATTACTTGCGACCCTTAAGTCGGATAAAATTGAGCAATCAATTGTTTCGATCGATGTAGAAGCGTTAGAGCTTCAGAGTAGATTCTTATATAAGGTAATCTCAAACTCAGGTAATCCAGAACACCCAAGTTGGGGAACCTATAACCAAGATAAAATTTACTGGCACGCGACAGTCAATGGTGTATCCAATATCTATTCGCACGGTATTAATGACGACACTAATATTCAGACCAATACCTTGACGGGACTTTATTCTCCGCTCGAATTCGACGAAAAAAAAGTATTCGCCTTTGAGTTTAATAGCCAGGGATTTAGCCCCGTTACGTTTGACTTGAACAAAGCTGATGAGAAACAAATTGATAAGCAAGTTAATGCGATAAATTTTAAGGCGCAACAACTTGTTCTGGACCACCCGCCATTATTACAATGGAATATTAATAATTCAGATGCCACCTCGACTAATTTTGATGAACCTGTAAGTGTTTATTCAGGGTTGTTCTCGATGGAACGAATTTCTTCCATACCGGTATTTGGCTATTTTGATAATAAAGCAGTCTTCGGTGGATACTTTGAGTTTGCCGACCCTCTGGAAACTCACAGTTTTCGGCTCGGAATAGGAAAGTCGAAAAATAACTTTCATATAGATGCAAATTACTTGTTTGAGCATAAGGTACTAGTTAATTATCAACAAAAGCCCATGAGTTTCTATAATTACTCCAAAGAATCAGCAAATGAAAAGCTAAGTTCATCTCTTGGTTTAGAACTTAAACATTATTGGAGATATGATCGGCCATCAGAAGTTTCGCAGATATTTTATAGTCGTCTTAATCAGCAAAGAACTCAAGATAATAGTGCGGTTAAACAAAGCTCTTTTCATATAGGGACAAAGCTTCAATTTAAAAGCTTGAGAAAAACCATCGGTTATTCCGGCTACGAACATGGGTACAAAGTCGAAATAGACTACCAGCATATTTTTAATACTAATGCGCTTATTGAATTCAGCGAAAGATGGTCAGCAAACCTGAATTATATGCATCCTATTTTTTTGCAGCACAATATTTTAAATTGCCAAATCTCATATGGTCAATATACAGGAAAAAAATTAGATGCGGGTATATTCTATTTCAGTGATTCTGATTCTGGTTTTTTCGAAGAAGGAACGAGCCGACGGTATCAACTTGAACATTACCTGGCAAACACAAAACTTGCTGTTGGTGCCAAGAAATACAAAAAGCTATTAATTGAAAACCGTTTTCCTCCTTTTTCGATAAGTGCTAAAATTGGGCCTCTAACTTTTAATCGAGCGGATCTATCAGTATATGCAATGTATACTGATATTGTAACTTTTGACTCACCCTCTTATCTTGATTCCAATAAATATTGGGGTATTCAAATGACATCTTACTTTGACACCGTGTACTCATTGAATTCAAGCCTGTCAATAGGCTATGTTTCGCCCCTAGATTCAAATAGCTTTAAAGATGGAAAGCTTTATCTCTATGCTAAGTTCTTTCAATTTTAGATAGGGAGATATTCGAGAATGATTGTTGCAATCAGGTAGGGGTAATTAAATTGACGCTGGTGATACACTTGAAATATTCAGATTTATAGCAACTTTTTACAAGAAGCTTAGATACCAACGCGGTAAACTGTTGTTAGTCTTAGTAATAGGTAGGTTTTAGCGTTGTGATTAAGACACTATTTCATATTGAACAAAAAAATTCCTCAATTCCTAAGGTATATTTAAAAAGGAGATACAATGGACTAGAGAAGTTTGCAGATAGAAAAAGTTTTCGACCAAAGATCTCTACTAAGAATAAGATTACCATTGGGCTATTATTTGTTCACGTTTTGGGTGTTTTAGTTGTTTTACTATTTCAATTTCTCGATCAGGCAAACCAAAACCAGTCAGTCGTTGGTGAGTTAATCTATTTCTTCTTGCCAATATTACTTGCGACCCCCGAGCTAGGGAATATTATCTATAGCCCTCCCGAAAGAGGGTGTTCACGACTCAAAGTCTGTACTACATGGTATTCTATATGGGGGTGGGGAGGATTGAGTACTCTGCTTGTTGCGACACTATATTACCAGTCAATTGATAGTATTTTTACAGTTTTAACTGGTATTGTATTTATTTACTTAGTTTCAACACTTTATTTTCTTTACACTCGATTGAGATACTTTTCTAAGAAGCAAAATAATACCAATATTTCTGGTGCAACCCCTAATCTAGAAGACAGTGGAGCAATGAATATAGTGGCGCAGAAACAGGCGATTAGCTACGAAGTTGATATCAGCGAAATTTTGTGGATAAAGTCGAACGGAAACTATGTTGATATACATGCACGAAATAAAAAATATACAAAAAGAAATACTCTAAAATCTCTTGAAAATAAGTTACCAACAAAGTTGTTTAGGCGAATCCACCGTTCAACAATTGTTAATATCCAATATATTGAGAAGGTTCTTTCATCTGGTGATGGAACTGCTACTTTAGTTATGTGTGGTGGAGAAAAACTTTCGGTTAGTCGCTCTTATCGGAAGAATGTTAAAATATTACCTCAATCTTAAATAAAGATTTGTTCTATTTTTTGAGTGATTGTTTGAACGGGGATGAAGGAGAAGGGGGGCGAAGTATTCTAGAAATTAAATCGACTGGTCGATATAGATCTTTAATTGTTCGCTATTCCCATAAAATTGATTCGGACTGCTTCCTGTAATCCCCTTAAAAGTTTTGCTGAAGTGAGCTAAGTCGGTAAAGTTTGCTTCGTGAGCCGAATCGGTTAATTTTTGGTGTTGGGCAAATGCATAGTTAAATGCTTTGAGTTTACATATTTTTTTGAAGTTTCCCCAAGTCATTCCTAGCTCAGACTTAAATAAATGAAGCATTCTGTATTTGCTCAATCCTATTTGCTTGGCATGCTCTTCGCTTGTTGAAATCTCATTTGGATTATTTAACATTGATAGGGCCAAGTGTCTAATTCTAGATTCCCTCACTTTGGAAGAAATATCCAGATTATTGGGGTTGAGGGCCTTGCTGATTAAATCACTTGCTTTTGAAGCATCAAGGCCAGTAGAGTCGATTTTTAGAAACGCTGATATAAGCGAGTGAGGAAACTCCCTAAAGAGAGAGAAAGCTTCATTATCTTCTAAGGAGTAGTTTGCGAGAAGAAATTCTATATCTGCTGTCAGGGGAGTTAATGATAGAATGAAGAGGCGACTGTTTTTAACACTAAGCTTAAGTTTACTCGCTGGTTCAATTAAAACCGCTTTTGACTCTAAATATTTGGAACGAGATATCTGTGAATTTGTACCTTCTATAACAATAGGGCTATTAGCGCTGATGACTAATGAATTCATGATGTTATTAGTGCAGAAGTCGCCATTTACAGTACCGATTGTAAGTGCTCGCATTGGCCATAAATAAAGCTTTGCTTCTTTTATTTCAGCCAAGTCAGATTTTTTATTTTTCATTGCTATTGTTAGAAGAGGTAAGCAAGTATTTTATCTCTAATTATGTCCTTATCGCGTGCTGTAGGACGGCCAATTAAACCGCCACTATTACCCTTACCGCATCCAGTTGAAGATCCGTGCTACCGATATATCTGGTAAGAAGCTCGGTCTGACTTTTAACAAAATCGATTTCTTCTTCACGAATATTTGGATTCTTTTTTTGTAGAGAAAGCAAGCGGTTGAGCTCTTCCTTCTGCTTGTGTTGCATTTTGCCAAGAACACCATCGAGAATTTCCTTAGAATGTGCTTTGGCTTTTATCTCTGCTTTTTCCAGCATTTTCTTA
This sequence comes from Aliikangiella sp. G2MR2-5, assembly GCF_015687155.1. Classification (GTDB taxonomy): domain Bacteria; phylum Pseudomonadota; class Gammaproteobacteria; order Enterobacterales; family Kangiellaceae; genus Aliikangiella. The sequence goes on from NZ_JADPQF010000003.1 coordinate 298,471, forward strand.
AGTGTTCTTTCTTCGCTTTTTAATACCTGTCGACCAGAATTTTTCTGTAATTTTTTGCATTGCTTGCTTAGCCCTTCATGGCTAACTTTTGCTGCCAGATCATTTCCATTGACATCAACCAGAACTCGAATTGATGTGAAAGGCAAGAAGCGTTGTGCCTGTAAGTACTTAGGGGCAACACATTCCACATGGTAGAGAACTTCCATCAATAGGGTACCTGCTTTAATTGCCTTGTTTTTCAGTATACAAACACAAGCATTTCCCTTATCTTCGGAAAGTACCATTTCTACAGCACCACTTACCATCGGATGTTCCCAGCTTAAAAATTGAATATCGTCTCTGGAAAGTGCGGTTTGTCTGTCGTAGGTTACGGTAACGCCATCTTCCGGTAGCGCTGGAAAACTGCCTATAAACATGTGGTCACCTGGAGTCACTACATAAGATTTTTCTGAGTGCTCTTCCAGATTAACGCCAAAACGATCCCAGCACGACTCCATAAAGCTTCTTGGTGCAAGACTGTCTCTTTCCGCAACACGTTCCACGAGTTCGTCGGCTGCTGTTTGATCAAAAGAGGCCATTTCCAATAGCCTGTCACGACCTGACTCCATTGACTTATTTATTTCAGCAGTAATCTGCTGAGTGTTTTCTACCAATGTTTTTTGAGTTTCAACTTTTTGATAGCCAAGCAGTGCTTCAAACAGGGATGCCTTGGTTTTTGCGTATATGGCTGCACCTGCGGCATTCGTTTTTTCAAATGCATTCATACCTTGATGGTACCAGTTGAAAATGACCTCTTGTGCACTTTTCTGCATAAATGGCACATGGATTTCAATATCATGTTTTTGACCAATTCTATCGAGACGGCCAATTCTCTGCTCCAGAAGATCAGGGTTTACCGGTAAGTCCATTAGCACTAATTGGTGACTGAATTGAAAATTACGACCTTCACTACCAATTTCAGAACAAAACATGGCTTGCGCACCGTCTTCTGAATCAGCAAAATGCGCTGCCGCTCGGTCTCGGCTGATTAGGTCCATATCTTCATGGAATGTGCAACAGTTCACTCCAAGCTTAAAGCGACAATGTAAATCAAGTGCAATAGCGGTATCTTTATGTGCACAAATAATAAGTATTTTCTTATCACGATTTTGTTTGAGAAAGTCTTTTAGCCATTCGATTCTAGGATCGAATTGCAACCAGGATTCATCGGTATATTGAGTTTCCGGATGAAGTAGGTAATTGATAGTTTCTTCCAGGTTTTCGCCAACGTCGTCAAAATATTTGTCGCAAGGGGCTACTGGATGAGGAATGACTTTTCTTTTTGGAAATCCTTTGATGTGTTTTCTGGTATTTCGGTAAAGTACCCGCCCGGTTCCATTTCGATCAATAAGCTCTCCGATTATGTCCTCCCGGTTTGACTCGTCGATTTCAATATCATCAATGTATTTTTTTAAACTTTTCTTTAAGTCCGAATCCCAGCTTTCTTGCTCAATCACCTGGTTAGCCAGTTCGGCGATTGGCTGATAGGAATTCTGTTCTTCTTTAAAAGCTTCCAGACTGTGGAACCTGTCAGGATCGAGCAACCTTAATCGGGCAAAGTGGCTGTCCTGACCCAGTTGCTCTGGCGTTGCCGAAAGCAAGAGCAGACCCGGTGTATTTTCAGATATAGCCTGAACACGCAAGTAATCTTTTCCTGGATTCTCAGGGTGCCACTCGAGATGATGAGCTTCATCAACTACCAATAGATCCCACTCACCTTGAGTGATCAGATTTAGGTCACATTCTGCCAGGAATTCACTACTGCACAGAACGAGTTGTTCCGAAAGGTACGGGTTTTCTAACTCGAGTTGGTCCAGGTCGACATCTTCTCCCAGAGCAAGATCTTCCATGCTTGTCAGTGATTCAATCCGTTCCTGATCGAAGATACTGAAGTGCAGATTAAAGCGACGAATCATTTCTACAAACCATTGATTGACCAAAGGCTGAGGGACAACTATTAGCACCCGGTGGGCGCGATGGTTAATCAGCTGCTGGTGTATGATCAAGCCTGCTTCAATTGTCTTTCCGAGGCCGACCTCGTCAGCTAATAGTACTCTCGGCGCATACCGACTACCGACTTCCGAAGCAATGTAGAGCTGATGACCAATCAAATCGACTCTCGCTCCTTGTAGTCCGGTAACTTCGCTTCTCTGCTGACGCTCCTTGGCTTTCATTGCGGCATGGCGTAGTTCAAACCAACGCTTGGAGTCAATTTGGCCAGAAAACAATCTGTCTGAAGCTTTGTTGAGCTGAAGGTGGTAAGAGAGTTGAGTTTCCGGTACCGGTACAATGTCACCACTCGCTTCATCTTTAGCCATATAGACCAGAATATCATTTAGGGGCTCGACGCTTTCAACAATCAACTGCTCTCCATGCAGTGTTTCAATCGAATCCCCCACCTCAAAAGATTTGCGAGATAAGGGGGCGTTGTTTTTGGCGTAGGTTCGTTGTTCTTCGTTTGCGGGATAAAAAATGGTGACCAGACGGTGGTCGACACTTTGAACCATTCCTAATCCTAGTTCGGTTTCATTTTCACTCAGCCAGCGCTGGCCAACGGCAAATTCTGTCATCTTTTTAAATCTTGTCTTCGCTAAAGCCTTTCAGGGACACAAAATCAGGTACCCGAAAATACTTTTAGTATAGGAGGTTTTGGAAAAGGCGCGGATTATATCACCACCATTCGCCAAAATCAGTGTTGCTGAACAAACTATTTTTTGAGTCTCTTTTCCGAATTTTTAGGTTTGTAAAGCTGCTTTAATATCAAGGACATAGTCTAATAACTTCTTGTTGTAATCAGCCCGAAGCAATCGCACGATATTTTTGTTATGCTGTTATTTGCGTTTCGTTAAACAGGGAATTACAAGGTTATGGTACTGATTGAAACCGAAAGGCTGAAGTTAAGAGAACTGACTCTGGATGATGCCGCTTTTATTCAAGGCATTGTAAATGAGCCTTCGTGGCTCGAAAATATTGGAGATCGAAATGTTCACTCAATCGCGGACGCTGAGCGCTACCTGAGAGAAGGTCCTGTTAAAAGCTACCAGGAGCATGGTTTTGGATTGTATCTGGTTGAGCTGAAACTAAAAAAGATACCCATTGGAATGTGTGGACTGGTTAAAAGAGAAGACCTGGATTTTCCCGACATAGGTTATGCATTGTTGCCTGAGTATTGGGGAGCTGGACTGGCTTCAGAGGCAGCCGCAGCGACACTTGAATATGCCAGAAATGAGCTAGGGCTTAGCGAAATCCTCGGAATCACCAGTCTGGAAAACGCTAGCTCTATTCGTGTGCTGGAAAAGATAGGGATGCGCTATGACAAAGAAATTATGCTTCCCGGTTATGACGGACCTAGCCGGTTATTTGTCCTGAAGTAACGATTTTCTTTGTGGTGGTATTCCGATTCTTTCCGAGCATTGCCTAAACTCTCGATTACTGCAGTTGAATTTCCATCGACTATAATGGATTAAAGAAGCTTGGTTCTGGAATTAATCCTGATTAGTTCAAGGGAGAAAGATGTTTGGTCAGCGAGTAAACTTGATTGTTCTGACTCGATGCCTGGTCATTATCTGGCTGACATCAACCTATTGTTATGCAAGCTCCGAGTCTCTGGAGGAACTTAACTTAAGCGAGTATCAGGAGTTGTTGTCGACTGCGCCTCAGCGGGTTGTAGATGAGCTGGGGCCATACCTGATAAGTGAACCATCTTCGAAACACTTCAAGAAACAACTAGAAGTTTACTATCTACTCTGCAATGCGCATTACTTTCTGTCACAACGAAGCGAAATTCGGTCTATTGCTCAGCAAGCGCTTTCTTTAGCTGAGAATACTCAAAGCTATGACTATATCGCTCGTTTTTACGGAATGTTAGCGATCGCCAGTCTCGCTAGTCAAGAGTTTGAAAAGGCTACTCAAAATGCAATGAAAGGTACGCAGATCGCGCGCGAACACTTTCCCGATTCCACCTTGCTCGGAGAAGTTTTAATGCTTGAAGCCAACGTTCATTATGAGTCAGGTTCAATTGAAAATGCGCTTAGAGTCATGGTTGAAGCTAACGATATTTTCACTGAAAAAGGAGACGACAAAAATCGTTCTGAAGCCATGGGTAGTATTGCTTTAATGTATGATGAACTCGGACAGCCACAGCAAGCAATAGACTTCCATTTGAAATCACTCGAGTTAATTGATGTAGAAGACAATATCATTGAGGCATCGATAACTTACTACAATGTAGCCTTAACTTTTCGAAATATGGGAAAGCTTAGTGAAGGTAAAAAGTATGCAGAACTTTCTTTGAGCTACGCACAACGGGCCGATGATATTATTGGTAGTGCCTATGCCCTTTATGAGTTGGCGGCAATTGAAGAGGAAGAGGGAATGTACTCCACATCGCTTTCTCGAATTGAAGATATTCTGCCTGTTTTTGATGAAGCCAAAATAAACGGCATGATAATTCTTACTCACTTATTGAGAGCAAGACTTAAAGCAAGATTGAGCTTACCCGGATGGGAGCATGACCTGTCGATTGCCAGACCGCTAGTGGAAAAAGTCGGCTCATTGAAAAGACTGATTGCGTTGGCGAAGTCGGAAGCTTTAGTCTACAGGCTTATAGGAGACAAGGATTTAGCATTGCACGCTTACCAGCGCTGGGTAGAACTACATAACAGGCAGCTAAAAGAAACTCAGGAGCAGGCAACAAGGCGTTACCAGGCGATGTTCGAGCTTAAAGAAGCTGAGACAGTGAATAAGTTATTACTTGCTGAAAAGAAGTTAGCAGAAGCGCAGCTGGTTGCGAGTGAAAACAAAGAAATTATTATGATGATTGCTGGTTTTGTCCTGTTAATGTTTCTGGCCTCTTTGCTCTATATTTTAAAACTCCAGATTCAGACCAAACAGAAATTCCGCGATCTTGCCCTGATTGATGAGTTAACAAAAACTCGAAACCGTAGGAGCATAACTGTTTTCGCGGAAAGAGCGATTCAGGAAGCAGAGCTCTCAAATCAACCTCTTTCTCTTGCGATGCTTGATATCGACTATTTCAAACGATTTAACGATGTCTATGGGCACGATATAGGTGATCAGGTCTTGCAGGTAACAGCAACAGCGATTAGTGAAACACTGAGAGCCAGTGATGCTTTAGGTCGTTGGGGTGGAGAAGAGTGGTTAATCGTTTTACCTGGAAGCAAAAGTCAGAATTTGGTTCAGTTATTTAAAAGAATACAAAGCAGACTTGAAAATATTGAGCTGGCGGAATTAGCCAATGAAAAAATCACAGTGAGCATGGGAGTGGCAGAAAAGGAGCAAAAAGAAACGCTTGATTCGATCGTAAAGCGAGCTGATGACGCATTATATCTTGCCAAGAATAGGGGGAGAAATCGTATTGAGCTAAGCTCGGTTCAGAGCGAACAAAGTTGAACGTTTATGAAGTGCTTCTCAAGATTATTTATACGACCTTAGTAGAGCCACAAGTAGGCAATAAGCAATCCCAGCAGGAGGGTCAAAAGTAGAACGGCATAGATTAGAGTAGGAGGTTTGTTTGTAGGCTTTTCTTCATGATTAACTTTTACTGGTACTAGTTGTTTTCCGCAGTTTTGGCAATAAGGCATCAAAGGTTGTCGAACCCCACATTTTTTGCATTCTACAATTTCTCCATCGTTATATTTTTTGAGGAGATCACGGTAGGGTGTATTTTCTTCGCCTTCGGGAACCAGAGAAAATTCGGCGCTTTTTTCAATTGCCGGAACTCTTAATAAGCTCGCCTCAAAACCTGTCGCCTTGAGCATTTGTTGATATTTATAGGCTTGCTGATGGCTAAGTCCTGACTTCACTTCTTTTGGAGCACCAGCAAGTAAAGAAGATATCTCTGCTTGCGAAAGCTTAAACAAAGCAGCCAGTTTACCGTGCGCAATTTTCGCAGGATACTTTCCGTTTAGACTTCCTGACAATAAGACAGTATAAGTGTCTTGAGTACTCATTTATTAATGTCTCATATAAAGCGATAGCTGTGTTTTCCAGTATATCATCAGTGATTATTACACCATAGAAAATCTCTTGAAGTGATTTGCTGCTGGTTATAAAAAGCATATCTGCTCATAATATATCTCATAAAGTTAATAAGAACGCTAAGGTTATCGATACTTCAAATCTCATCAGATGTAAGAAAATGCCGAAATTTATGTGAGCTACTAGACACTTTTATGGTTTGGATCTAGTCTGAAAGTGATATTTGACAAAGGCAAGCACAAGCGAAAGCAGTTGCACGCAAAGCCACCTGTCTAAGGTCTGGAATTTCAGACTATGATCGAGGGGCTTCCAATGTAGTTGTATATATTTCTTGCCGCCTTTTTCTAATCTCCAATCATAAGCCTGCTAATCGGAATAGCCTAGTCGTGTAGGAACACCCGTTTGAACCGGTTTAGTGATATGTCACTAAACAACAATGTGCCAGTGAGCAGTAGATTATGGCTAGACATATAGAGACGACAGAAATTCCAATTACCGAATTGCGTATTGGCATGTATGTTACCAAGTTACAGGTTCCATGGAGTGCGACCCCATTTCCACTAGAAGGCGTTTTGGTTGAAAACAATGAAGATATAATAGAATTGACCCAGTATGGAAATTCTCTTTTCATTGATCAATCCAAAAGTCTTCAGTCCACTACACCAAGCCTGTTAGAAAACATTAGCGATCAAACTGGTGTATTTGTCGGGCTGGAAGAGTCACGTAAGAAATTGCGTTCATGGAGAAAGTATTGCAATCGAAAATATCAAATTCAGCGCCCACTTAATAAAGAGCTGATCAGGGCAACTTACCTTTTTGAACGCTTTTTCAAGGTAATTAATGCTATACGAAGGGACCCGGAAATTAGAAGTGTTAAAAATACACGCGAACTTGAGGCTGTGTCTAAGGGAATTGTGGATTCAATTATCGGGCATCCGGATGCACTAGTCTGGTTATCAAGAGTTAAAACTTGTGGTAGTGCGGTATTTGACCATTGTTTACGTACCGCAATCTGGGCGAGCCTTGTCGGGCGCTCGATGGGCCTTATCAAGTCGGCATTGCAGCAATTGAATCAGGCAATACTATTGTCTGGGGTAGGAAAAATTTATCTCGACAAAAAAGACTGGCAGCATTGCGATAATCCGGATATTCATCCCGATTTTGCCAAATGGTCCAGTATCGCTTTGAAGAAGTTAGCACACAGTAAAATAGAAAAGAAAGTTCTGATAATTCTGGCCAATATGACAGAGCGTTTAGATGGCTCGGGTTTTCCTCATCAGAAGCAAGGAAGGGCAATCCACTATCTTTCACAGATAGCTGGACTGGCTGAAACCTTTGATCTTTGTATGTACCCCATCAGGCAAAACCGTAGAAGAACAGTCGGTCAGTCATTATGTCGAGTATACTGGTGTCGAGACCGCTTATTCGATGCAGACTTGATTGAAGAACTTATTCAAGCAGTTGGTCTTTATCCGGCAGGCAGTGCGGTAGAGCTCTCTAATGGCGAAAAAGGAGTTGTAATTGAAGAATCCAAGGAAAGAAGAATCAGGGCTAGAGTCATTATTACCCACGACAAAGCCGGACGTTTTAAGAGAAAGCCTCAGGTTGTTAACCTCGGCGGGCGCAACTATCGTGAAGTGATAATTCGCCAGGAGTCTGCTGAGTTACCGCTTAATGGACAACAGTCCAAGTGCCTTAACAAAGCCTTATTAAGATATCACTTCGGTTTTATTCGAGGCACTTACTATCAATATACTGGTCTTTTGCAGTAGCCACTACCTTAAATTTAGTGAAACAGGCTATACTGACCCGCGTCCTTATACCACAATCGACTCAACGATAGCCCGACTCACGAGCTACTATTTTTCATAGCTCGTTGGACACTAAATGCTCAAAATAGAGTTGTAATTCCGAATCTATTTCTATATAATCGCGCTCCCAATTTGGATGAATCCAAGCGGGAAACTGATGAAAGCCGCATTAATTAAGGCTTTCAGCGGGCTGAAATGAACACCTTAAGCCCTGAACAGTCAGCCTGATTTTGGCTGAAAAGAATTTATACCGCACTCCTTGATAATGGGAGAGGCGGATTTTTAACGTTTAATTTTTAACTTTGGAGATTCTTTGCATGGCTAAGCAGCGAATCCGAATACGCTTAAAGTCGTTTGATCATAAGCTGATTGATTTATCAACAGTTGAGATTGTTAATACTGCAAAGCGCACCGGTGCACAAGTTCGTGGTCCTATCCCGTTACCGACTCGCAAAGAGCGTTATACGGTTCTGATCTCTCCACACGTCAACAAAGACGCTCGAGATCAATATGAAATTAGAACTCACAAGCGAATGGTAGATATCGAAGAGCCTACAGAAAAAACAGTTGATGCTTTAATGAAGCTTGACTTGGCTGCAGGTGTAGACGTTCAAATCAGCCTTTCATAAGACTGATACGTTTGTAAGTGATTTTGCGCGCTAATTTAGCGCCTTAGGTTAATAAATATCAGTTGTAGGCTTCTGCAACATATTTAGAGGGTTTTTAAAATGGCAATCGGAATTGTTGGTCGCAAATGCGGCATGACCCGAGTGTTTGATGAAAACGGTGTTTCAACTCCTGTGACAGTCATTGAAGTTGAGCCGAATCGCATCACTCAGGTTAAAACACAAGAAAACGACGGCTACCAGGCAATTCAGGTAACTACCGGTGTGCGTAAAGCAAATCGTGTAACCAAGCCTGAAGCTGGTCACTTCAAAAAAGCTGGCGTAGAAGCTGGCCGTGGACTTTGGGAGTTCCGTACGGATTCTCTTGAAGGATTTGAAGCTGGCGGAGAGATCAAAGTTGATATCTTCGAAGATGGTCAAATTGTTGATGTTACTGGTACATCGAAAGGTAAGGGTTTCCAGGGCGGTATCAAGCGTTGGAACTTCCATAGTCAAGATATGACTCACGGTAACTCTTTGTCTCACCGTTCAAATGGTTCTATCGGTCAGAACCAGTCACCCGGTAAAGTTTTCAAGGGTAAGAAAATGTCTGGCCACATGGGTGCTGAGCAAGTAACTACACAAAATCTTTCTGTAGTTCGTGTTGACGCTGAGCGCAATATTCTTCTAATTAAAGGCGCCGTACCTGGGGCTACTGGCGGTGACGTTATCGTTCGCCCAGCAGTTAAGGTTTAGGGGGATTAGAGAATGGAAATTAATTTAGCTGTTGCTGGTAGCGGAAAAGGCTCTGCAGTAGAAGTATCTGAAACGACTTTTGGTCGTGAATTCAACGAAGCGTTGGTTCATCAGGTAGTTGTTGCATATATGGCTGGTGCTCGTGCTGGTACTCGTAAGCAAAAAACTCGTAGCGAAGTAAGTGGCGGTGGCGCTAAGCCATGGCGTCAAAAAGGTACTGGCCGTGCTCGTGCTGGTACAATCCGTAGCCCAATCTGGCGCACCGGTGGTACAACTTTCGCTGCTCGTCCACAAGATCACTCACAAAAAGTTAACCGCAAAATGTATCGCGGTGCTATGCAGTGCATCTTGTCTGAGTTGATTCGTCAAGATCGTCTTTTAGTTGTAGAGTCTTTCGCAATTGATGCTCCTAAAACTAAAGAACTTGTTAAAAAGTTAGGCGAGTTTGGTGTTTCTGACGCATTAATCGTTACTACTGACGTTGAAGAGAACTTGTACTTGGCTTCACGCAACTTGCACAAAGTTGACGTTCGTGACGTTCAAGCTTGTGATCCTGTCAGCCTGATTGCTTTCGATAAAGTAATCATGACTGTAGACGCAGTGAAAAAATTTGAGGAGATGTGGGGATGAACCAAGAAAGAATCATGAGCATCCTGTTAGCTCCACACGTATCTGAAAAAGCAAGCATTGCTGCTGAAAAAGGCGAGTTTGTTTTTAAAGTTGCAAAAAACGCGACTAAATTGGAAATCAAAAAAGCTGTAGAGGCTATGTTCGACGTTAAAGTTGAGCGAGTAACTACTGCCGTTGCCAAGGGTAAAACCAAGCGCACTGGTCAGGTTTCCGGACGTCGTTCTGATTGGAAAAAAGCCTACGTGTCACTGCAAGAAGGTCAGGACATCGACTTTGTAGGCGCCGAGTAAGCGAAGGGGTAAGAAAATGGCTCTAATGAAAGCTAAACCAACATCGCCAGGTCGTCGCTTTGTCGTCAAAGTGGTAAATCCAGATCTGCATAAAGGTGCACCACATGCTCCTTTGTTGGACAAAAAGTCTAAAAGCGGTGGTCGTAACAACAACGGTCGAATTACTGTTCGTCACGTTGGTGGAGGCCATAAGCAACATTACAGAATCATCGATTTCAAACGAAACAAAGATGGTATTCCAGCGACAATTGAGCGTCTCGAATACGATCCAAACCGTAGTGCAAATATCGCGCTAGTACTTTATGCCGATGGTGAGCGTCGCTACATTATCGCGCCTAAAGGTTTGAAAGCAGGTGATAAAATCGTTTCTGGTGAAGATGCGCCAATCAAAGTTGGTAACACTTTACCTATGAGAAATATTCCAGTAGGTACAACAGTTCACTGTGTTGAAATGAAGCCTGGTAAAGGCGCTCAGATCGCACGTAGTGCTGGTACTTACGTTCAACTCGTTGCTCGTGACGGTGCTTACGCAACTCTTCGTTTAAGAAGCGGTGAAATGCGTAAAGTTCTTGCTGAATGTCGTGCAACAGTTGGGGAAGTTGGTAACGCTGAACATATGCTACGTTCACTCGGTAAAGCGGGTGCAACAAGATGGCGTGGTGTACGACCTACTGTTCGAGGCGTTGCTATGAACCCAGTCGACCATCCACATGGTGGTGGTGAGGGACGTACCTCAGGTGGTAGACATCCTGTAACTCCATGGGGTGTACCAACTAAGGGCAAAAAGACTCGTAGTAACAAGCGTACAGACAAGTTAATTGTCCGTCGCCGTAACCGTAAATAGCTGTTAGCTAGAACATAGAGGAATCAATCGTGCCACGTTCACTAAAGAAAGGCCCATTTATTGATCTTCATCTGCTTAAGAAAGTTGAAGATGCAGTGGCCTCAAATAACAGAAAGCCGATTAAAACCTGGTCTCGACGTTCAACTGTCTATCCTGAGATGGTTGGATTGACGATTGCCGTTCATAATGGACGTCAACACGTACCTGTTCTGATCAACGAAGACATGGTAGGTCACAAGTTGGGTGAATTTGCTCCAACTCGTACTTATAAAGGTCATGTTGCAGACAAGAAAGCGAAGCGATAGGAGATAGATGATGGAAACTCAAGCTGTTTTACGTCACGCACGTATCTCTCCTCAAAAAGCTCGTTTGGTAGCTGATCAGGTGAGAGGTCTGCCGGTAGAAAAAGCTTTGAACATGCTGAAGTTCAGCAATAAAAAAGCTGCAGACATTATCAAAAAAGTTTTAGATTCTGCCATCGCTAATGCTGAGCATAATGATGGTGCAGACATCGATGAACTAAAAGTTTCTACAATTTTTGTAGATGAAGGCCCAACGCTAAAGCGTATCAAAACGCGTGCGAAGGGTAGAGCGGATCGCATTTTTAAGCGTTCTTGTCATATCACCGTTAAAGTTTCGGATAACTAGGAGATAGATCCATGGGTCAAAAAGTACATCCAAATGGTATCCGTCTTGGCATCGTTAAAAAGCATAGCTCTATTTGGTATGCAGAACGCGGTGAATATGCGGATTTCTTGGAAAGCGATATCAAAATTCGCGAATGGTTAATGAACGAACTTTCTCGCGCTTCGGTTTCTAAAATCGATATCGAGCGTCCAGCGAAAGCGCTTCGCGTTACTATCCACACTGCCCGTCCAGGTATTGTGATTGGTAAGAAAGGCGAAGACATTGAAAAGCTACGTAAGAAAGTTTCTCAAATGACTGGCGTACAAACTCAAATCAATATTGAGCAAGTACGTAAGCCAGAACTAGATGCGCAATTGGTTGCTGATAGCATTGCTCAGCAGTTAGAGCGTCGTGTTATGTTCCGTCGTGCTATGAAGCGTGCCGTTCAAAACACTATGCGTGCAGGCGCTGAAGGTATCAAGGTTCAAGTAAGTGGTCGTTTAGGCGGCGCAGATATTGCTCGTGCTGAGTGGTATCGTGAAGGTCGAGTGCCATTGCACACATTGCGTGCTGACATCGACTATGCAACTGCTGAAGCTGCAACCACCTACGGAATTATTGGTGTTAAGGTCTGGATTTTCAAAGGTGAGGTATTCGGTGATGAGCCACAAGTTGTGGCCGAAGAGAAGCCGAAAAAGAAACCTTCCCGAGCTAAGAAACAGTAGGGGAATAGACCATGTTACAACCAAAAAGAACGAAATTTCGTAAGCAACACACCGGCCGCAATCGCGGTGTTGTTAACCACACGGTAAGCTTTGGTGAGTTTGGTCTTAAGTCTGCTGCACGTGGACGTATGACCGCTCGTCAAATCGAGGCTGCTCGTCGTGCTATGACTCGTCATATGCGTCGTCAAGGTAAAGTCTACATCCGTGTCTTCCCAGACAAGCCGATTACCAAAAAACCTTTGGAAGTTCGTATGGGTAAAGGTAAAGGTAGTGTGGAATATTGGGTAGCACAAATTCAGCCAGGACGTATGTTGTTCGAAGTTGAAGGTGTGCCAGAAGGTTTAGCGCGTGATGCTTTTGCATTAGCAGCAGCTAAACTTCCTTTTAAAACAACTTTTGTTAAGCGGACGGTACTGTAAATGAAAGCTTCAGAGTTGAAAGATAAAAGCGTCGAGGAGCTCAACAACGAGCTACTTGAGCTACGCAAAGAGCAGTTCAATCTGCGAATGGCGAAAGCAACTGGACAGTCTAATCAGACTCATACGTTGAAAAACGTACGTCGCGACATTGCGCGAGTTAAGACTGTACTTAATCAGAAGGCTTCTACCGGAGAGCAGAACTAATGAGTGAGCAGAAAGTAATCAAGCGTACTCTGACTGGTAAAGTCGTCAGCGACAAGATGGATAAAACCATCACTGTTAAAGTTGAGCGTCAAGTTAAGCATCCTTTATATGGAAAGTTTATCAAGCGTTCTACTAAAGTTCATGCGCATGACGAAGCCAATGAGTGCAGAGTAGGCGACACTGTCACTGTTGTAGAAAGCAGACCGCTTTCTAAGAACAAGACTTGGCAGTTAGTTGAGGTTGTTGAAAAAGCTAACTAAAGATTTGGAAAATTCCTTATCTTTACCGTAGCTGAATCAATTGAATGATGGTATACTCCCGCTCCTTTTGCGCGGCATGGCCTTAAATCTGCTTGATTTTTAGGCGATTGCGTGGATATAGAGCGGGAATTCTTGGAGAAAACCAATGATCCAGATGCAAACCCAGCTTGACGTGGCTGATAATAGCGGTGCACGTCGAGTTCAGTGTATTAAGGTTCTTGGAGGATCACACCGCCGTTACGCAAGAATCGGTGACGTGATCAAGGTAAGCGTTAAAGAAGCTATCCCTCGCGGTAAAGCGAAAAAGGGTGATGTTTTAAACGCGGTTGTTGTAAGAACCCGTAAAGGTGTACGTCGTCCAGACGGTTCTCTGATCCGTTTTGATGGCAACGCTGCGGTTCTTTTGAATGCAAACCTGCAGCCAATAGGTACTCGTATTTTCGGACCTGTTACTCGCGAACTTCGTGGTGACAAGTTTATGAAAATCGTTTCTTTGGCTCCAGAAGTATTGTAGGAGAGATGACATGCGAAAGTTGAAAACTGGCGACGAAGTTATCGTTCTTACAGGTAAAAGCAACGGCCAACGCGGTAAGATTTCTAAAATCATTGCCGACAAGAACCGAGTTGTGGTTGAAGGCTGTAACATGATTAAAAAGCATGTTCGACCTAACCCACAAGCAGGTATCCAGGGCGGAATCGTAGAGAAAGAAGCCTCTATGGATATCTCTAATGTAGCAATCTTTAATCCAGCGACCGGCAAAGCCGATCGTGTTGGAATTAAGGTAGAAGAAGACGGTAAGCGTGTTCGAATTTTTAAATCGAACGGCGAATTGATCGACTAATTTACATTAAGTAAAGGTATGCAGGCGAGTCCTTGGGGAAAATCTCTGAGGTAATCGTCTGCTAATCGTTTTTTTATCAATTTGGTGTAAGAAATGGCGAAACTGCAAGACCACTATAAAGAAAGTGTAGTTAAAGCTTTGATTGAAAAGTTTGGCTACAAGTCTGTCATGCAAGTCCCTAAGATTACCAAGATCACATTAAACATGGGTCTGGGTGAAGCTGTAGGGGATAAAAAAGTTCTAGAGAACGCTTGCGGAGACCTGGCAGCAATCTCGGGCCAAAAGCCTGTTGTTACTAAAGCACGTAAATCTATTGCGGGCTTCAAAATTCGTGACGACTACCCTATTGGCGCTAAAGTAACACTTCGCGGTGAGCGTATGTGGGAATTCATGGAGCGTTTAATCACGATTGCGATCCCTCGTATTCGTGACTTCCGTGGTTTGAATCCCAAGTCGTTCGACGGTCGTGGTAATTACTCTATGGGTGTAAAAGAGCAAATCATTTTCCCTGAGATTGATTACGACAAAGTCGACAAGATCCGTGGTATGGATATTACCATCACTACCACTGCGAACACTGACGAAGAAGGACGCGAGCTTTTAGGCGCGTTTAACTTCCCGCTTAAAGGCTAAGGGGTAAATCAATGGCTAAAGTATCAATGGTACAGCGCGAAGCAAAACGCGCTCGCACAGTAGCTAAGTACGCTCAAAAGCGTGCCGAGCTTAAGGCGATTATTGCTGACCTCAACAAAAGCGACGAAGAACGTTGGGAAGCTCAGGTAGCACTACAAAAGCTACCACGTGACGCTAGCCCAGTTCGTCAACGTAACCGCTGTCGTATGACCGGTCGTCCGCACGCTTACCTTCGTAAATTCGGTTTATGCCGTAATAAGTTACGAGAGCAAGCGATGAAAGGTAATGTTCCTGGCCTAGTGAAAGCTAGCTGGTAATTTGTTGGGAGAATCAATATGAGCATGCAAGATCCTATTGCTGATATGCTGACTCGCATCCGTAACGGGCAATCAGCAGGCAAAAAAGTCGTTTCCATGCCTTCTTCTAAGCTGAAGACTTCTATCGCTGAAGTTTTAAAGGCTGAAGGTTACATTACTGACTTTGCAAAAAAAGAAGACAGCGGTAAATCCGAGTTGTCTATTGAGTTGAAATACCACCAGGGATCACCTGTTATCGATAACATCAAGCGTGTTAGTCGTCCTGGTCTGCGTATTTATAAAAAGTCTACTGAGCTACCTCGTGTTCTTGATGGCTTGGGCATCGCGATCGTATCAACCAATCAAGGTGTGATGACTGACCGCGCTGCACGCAAAGCCGGCCACGGCGGCGAAGTTCTCTGCATCGTGTCTTAAGGGAGAACCAGAAAATGTCTAGAGTAGCAAATAATCCAGTTGTTATCCCATCAGGCGTAACTGTTGACCTTAAAGGTGTAACATTGTCTGTTAAGGGTAGCAAAGGCGAATTGAAGCAAGATATTCATGCTTCAGTTGACGTTAATGTAGAAGATAGCCAAATCACTTTTGCTGGCCGTGACGGTATGCCAGGCGCGAAAGCGCTTTCAGGTACTATGCGTTCACTGGTTAACAATATGGTTACTGGCGTATCTGAAGGTTTTGAAAAGAAGCTGCAATTGGTTGGTGTTGGTTACCGTGCTAAAGCACAAGGTAAGAACCTTGACCTAACCCTTGGTTTCTCTCACCCGGTTGTCTACGAAGTACCTGAAGGGATTACTATTGAAACTCCTTCAAATACTGAAATCGTAGTTAAAGGGGTCGACAAACAATTGGTCGGTCAGGTAGCAGCAAACATCAGAGCTTATCGTCCACCAGAGCCTTATAAAGGTAAAGGTGTGAAATACGCGGATGAACACATCCGTCGTAAAGAAGCTAAGAAAAAGTAGGGCAGCGTCATGAATAAGAAACAAGCTAGAATTCGTCGTGCGACTAAAGGTCGTATGAAAATGAAAGAGCTAGGTGCCACTCGTTTAGTTGTTAATCGTACACCTCGCCACATTTACGCTCAGGTTATCTCTGCCGATGGTGGAAAAGTCCTGGCGACTGCTTCTAGTGTCGAAAAAGACATTAAAGCAGGCGGTCACGCTACAGGTAATGTTGAAACAGCTAAAGCTGTTGGTGCATTGGTTGCCAAGCGTGCTACTGAAGCGGGCGTTTCAAAAGTTGCTTTTGACCGCTCTGGTTTTAAATACCATGGTCGTGTAAAGGCGTTAGCCGATTCTGCACGCGAAAATGGTCTTCAGTTTTAAGGGTATGACAAATGGCTAGACAAGAAGCAAATAACACCGAAGGTCTGGTAGAAAAGTTGGTCAACGTTAACCGTGTTTCTAAAGTGGTTAAAGGTGGTCGAATTTTCTCTTTCACAGCATTAACGGTTGTTGGCGATGGCAACGGTAAAGTTGGTTTTGGTCGTGGTAAGGCACGTGAAGTACCTGCTGCAATCCAAAAAGCAATGGAACAGGCTCGTCGCAATATGATTCAGGTTGAACTGAAAGACGGACACACGTTACAACATCCAATCAACGCAAGACACGGCGCATCTAAAGTTTACATGCAGCCTGCTTCACCTGGTACTGGTATCATCGCCGGTGGTGCAATGCGTTCTGTATTTGAAGTTGTTGGCGTAGAAAACGTATTGGCTAAAAGCATCGGTTCGACAAACCCAATCAACATCGTTCGCGCAACTATCCGCGGTTTAAGTGACATGTTCTCTCCAGAGTCTGTTGCTTCTAAGCGTGGTAAGTCTGTTGCCGAGATTATGGAGTAAAAATCATGGCTGCAAAAAAATTCATGAAAGTTACTCAAACCAAATCATCAAATGGCCGTTTGAAAAATCATAAGGCTTGCTTGATGGGATTAGGTTTACGTCGCATTGGGCACACTGTTGAAGTTGAAGATACACCTTCAACTCGCGGTATGGTCAACACTATCAACTACATGGTTCGTGTGGAGGACTAATATCATGAGATTAAATACTCTAAGTCCTGCTGAAGGTTCAAAGAAAAATGCCAAGCGAGTTGGCCGTGGTATCGGTTCAACTTTAGGTAAAACCTGTGGCCGTGGTCACAAAGGTTTGAAGTCACGCTCTGGTGGTAAAGTTAAGCCAGGTTTTGAAGGTGGTCAAATGCCTTTGAAACAGCGTCTTCCAAAGTTTGGTTTTACTTCAAGAAAGTCTTTGGTTTCTGCTGAAGTTCGTTTGAGTGAGTTAAAGAAAGTTGAAGGCGAAACTATCGATCTTCTTTCTTTGCGTGCAGCTGGCCTGATCACCAAGAACATTGAGCAGGTTAAAATCATGCTTTCTGGCTCTATCGACCGTAAAGTAACTATCGGCGATGGTGTAAGAGTGACTAAAGGCGCACAAGCAGCTATTGAAGCTGCTGGCGGAAGTGTTCAAGCATAAGCTTGTACTTGATTTAGGCTTTTTTAGGGTTTTGATAAGAAATGGCTAAAGCTCCAGTAGAAAAAAAATCAGGCGGCGGTTTAACCGAGCTGAAACAGCGCTTGCTGTTTGTGCTAACAGCGATCATTATTTTCCGATTAGGCTCTTTTGTGCCGGTACCGGGAATTGATTCAAGCGTGTTAGCGCAGTTGATGGATCAACAGTCTGGTACTATTTTGGCGTTGTTCAACGTATTTTCCGGTGGAGCTTTAGAAAGAGCGAGCGTCTTTGCGCTCGGTATCATGCCTTATATTACTGCGTCGATCATCATTCAGGTGATGAGCTTCGTTGAGCCTAAACTTCAGGAAATTAAAAAAGAAGGTGAAGCTGGTCGTCGTAAGATTAATCAGTACACGCGCTATCTAACTTTTGCTTTAGCGTGTCTACAGGCTATCGGAATAGCGACTAACTTCCCTAATTTGATGCCTGGACTAGTTCCAAACCCTGGCTTTAGCTTCTACTTCGGCGCTATTGTCAGCTTGGTGACTGGTACTATGTTTTTGATGTGGTTAGGTGAACAAATCAACGAGCGCGGTATTGGTAATGGTATTTCGGTATTGATTTTTATCGGTATCGTTGCCGGGTTACCAACTGCTCTTGGTCAAACTTTTGAGCAAGCGCGCCAGGGCGAAATGAACATCCTTGCTTTGTTGTTGATTCTAGCTGTGGTTTTACTGGTTACTGCATTTGTTGTATTTATGGAGCGCGGACAACGACGTATTGTCGTTAACTACGCACAAAAACAACAAGGCCGCAGAATGTATCAGGCACAGTCTTCGCATTTACCACTTAAAGTGAATATGGCTGGTGTTATTCCTGCTATATTTGCTTCCAGTATCATTCTTTTCCCTGGCACTATTGCCCAGTGGGTGGGTGCGAGCAAAGGTGAAGACTGGTTGTGGTTACAAAACGTGGCTAATCAAATGCAGCCAGGAAACCCGCTATATATCTTGATTTATGGCGCAGGCATCATGTTCTTCTGCTTCTTCTATACTGCATTGGTATACAATCCTCGTGATACTGCCGATCAGTTGAAAAAGTCTGGAGCGTTCATCCCCGGGATTCGTCCTGGTGAGCAAACCTCCAAATATATTGATAAGGTAATGACTCGCTTAACGCTAGTAGGTGCACTGTATATAACAGCGGTCTGCTTGTTGCCTGAGTTTATGATCTTATTCTGGCAAGTGCCTTTCTACTTCGGTGGAACCTCATTATTGATTATTGTTGTTGTTATTATGGATTTTATGTCGCAAGTTCAAGCGCACTTGATTTCCAGAGACTACGAGTCAGTGTTGAAAAAGGCCAACTTTAAAAACTATGGGGCTACCGGGATCCGATAGGATTTTGGTGTTTCATTGAAATTGGAGTACGAAAATGAAAGTTCGAGCTTCTGTTAAAAAAATCTGTCGTGAATGCAAAGTTATTCGCAGAAACGGCAGTGTTCGAGTAATTTGTTCTGACCCGCGCCATAAACAGCGTCAGGGTTAATAAGGATACTTCCTCATCATATCTCTTAAGAGAGATTAACAAATTATATTAACAGGTTGATTTTTAATCGTTTCAAGGCTATTATGTCGCGCCTTTTTGCAAGGTGTCTTTTCTTATTTAAGACGTCTTAGCACTTGAAACTGAAATTTGGGAGTTAAGTAAATGGCCCGTATCGCTGGTATTAACATTCCAGTTAATAAGCATTCGGTAATTGCGTTGACATCGATCTACGGAATTGGCCGAACTCGCGCACAGCAGATCTGTGAAGCCGCTGGTATTGAAGCTAGCCGCAAGATCCGTGATCTGACTGAAGCCGAAGTTGAATCACTTCGTGGCGAAGTTGCAAAATTCACTGTTGAAGGTGACTTGCGTCGTGAAGTTTCTATGAATATCAAACGCTTAATGGATCTTGGTTGTTTCCGTGGCATTCGTCACAGAAGAAGCCTGCCTGTCCGTGGACAGCGTACCAAAACAAACGCACGTACCCGTAAGGGCCCACGTAAACCAATTAAGAGATAACAGCTATGGCAAAATCACCTCGTTCTCGTAAAAAGGTCAAAAAGCACGTAGTTGATGGAATGGCGCACATTCACGCGTCTTTCAACAACACCATCGTGACTGTTACTGATCGTCAAGGAAACGCGTTGGCTTGGGCTACTGCTGGTGGTTCTGGTTTCCGTGGTTCACGTAAAAGCACTCCATTTGCTGCACAGGTCGCTGCTGACCGCGTTGCTGAAATGGTTAAAGAAATGGGCATGAAGAATATGGAAGTATTCGTCAAGGGCCCTGGACCAGGCCGTGAGTCTGCTGTTCGTGCTTTAAACAATGCTGGATTTAAGATTACTAACATCACTGATGTTACTCCAATCCCGCATAACGGATGTCGCCCGCCTAAAAAGCGCCGCGTGTAACGATTAGGTACAGCTGGAGAATTGACAGATGGCAAGATATATTGGACCTAAATTAAAGTTAGCACGTCGCGAAGGCGTCGATTTGATGCTGAAAAGCGGTGTTCGTGCTATCGAAGATAAATGTAAAATTGACCAGGCGCCCGGTTTCCACGGAGCTCGACGTCCTCGTCTTTCTGACTACGGTTTGCAGCTTCGTGAGAAGCAAAAAGTTCGTCGTATTTACGGTGTACTTGAAAAGCAGTTCCGTAACTACTATAAAGAAGCAGCCCGTTTAAAAGGGGCGACAGGTGAAAACCTGCTTCAACTATTGGAATCACGTTTAGATAACGTTGTTTACCGCATGGGCTTTGGCTCTACTCGTGCTGAAGCACGTCAGTTAGTTAGCCATAAAGCGATTTTGGTAAATGGTAAGACTGTTAATGTACCTTCTTACAAAGTGTCTGCTTCAGATGTGATTTCAATCCGTGAGAAGTCTAAGACTCAAGCGCGTATCGTCGCTGCTTTAGAATTGGCCTCACAAAAAGATAAACCTGTTTGGGTTGAAGTTGATGAGAAGAAGATGGAAGGGACATTCAAGAACGTTCCTGAGCGTTCTGATTTACCATCAGATATCAACGAAAATCTAATAGTGGAATTATACTCTAAGTAACACTTGAAGAGGACTATATATGGGCAATGTCACTGAGCTTCTGACTCCACGCCAGATAAAAGTGGAAAATCTGGGCGAGCGAAGAGCTAAAGTTGTATTGGAACCTTTCGAAAGAGGTTTCGGACACACTTTAGGTAACTCGCTTCGCAGAATCTTACTTTCATCTATGCCTGGATGTGCAGTTGTAGAAGTGGAAATCGATGGTGTTCTTCATGAGTATACGACTATAGAAAATGTTCAAGAAGACGTCATCGACATATTGCTAAACATTAAAGGTTTAGCAATTAAGTTGGAAGACAAAGACGAAGCAACTCTTGTTCTTCAGAAAGAAGGCGAAGGTCCTGTGACTGGTGCTGACATTCAAGAACAAGCTGGTGTTGAGATTGTTAATCCAGATCATCATATCGCGACATTGACCAAAGCAGGTTCTTTAAGCATGCGTCTGTATGTTAAAAAAGGCCGCGGCTATGAGCCTGCTGCAGTGCGTAAAAGCAATGAAGATGAAGATATGAGTATCGGTCGTCTACAAATTGATGCTTCATTTAGCCCTGTTAGACGTGTTTCTTACGTTGTTGACTCAGCGCGTGTTGAGCAGCGAACTAACCTGGATAAGTTGATTATCGACCTCGAAACCAATGGCACTATCGAGCCAGAGGAAGCGATTCGTCGTTGTGCAACAATTTTACAGCAGCAGCTTGCAGCTTTCGTTGATTTAAAAGATGAGAAACAAGCTGAGCCAGAAAAAGAAGAGCCTGAGGTTGATCCTATTCTTCTTCGTCCAGTGGATGATCTGGAGTTAACAGTTCGTAGTGCTAACTGTCTGAAGACTGAAAATATTCACTATATTGGTGACCTTATTCAGCGAACCGAAGTTGAGCTTCTTAAAACCCCTAACCTGGGTAAGAAGTCTCTGACAGAAATCAAAGACGTATTAGCGTCTAGAGGTCTGTCTCTTGGTATGCGTTTGGAAAACTGGCCACCATCGAGCATTTTGGACGACGCTTAAGTCTAAAAAGCTTTAAAGAATATGATAAAACCCTATTCCGTAAAGGATAGGGTTTTATCGTTATAACCGGTGTATAAAGCACCAAATAACACAAACCAAAGAATACCAGTACTATTGCAGGCTGGTAGTAACATAAAAGGTAATTGAAAATGCGTCATCGTCATAGCGGTCGCCAATTAAACAGAAACTCAAGCCATCGTCAGGCTATGTTTCGTAACATGTCAGTCTCTTTGATTGAACATGAAATGATCAAGACTACTGTAGCTAAAGCAAAAGAACTTCGCCGAGTTGTTGAGCCTTTAATCACTTTGGCAAAAGAAGACACTGTTGCTAACCGTCGTCTAGCTTTCTCTCGCACTCGTAACAAAGCGGCTGTTGGGAAGCTTTTTGATGAGTTGGGACCTCGTTATCAAGAACGTCCTGGCGGATACCTGCGCATCATCAAAGCTGGTTTCCGTGCAGGTGACAAAGCGCCGGTTGCATACGTTGAGCTGGTAGATCGTCCTATCATTGAAGAAGCAGACGAGATCGAAGAAACAGAAGAATAAGGACTAGTCCTGTTCGAACAAATTTTTAGCCGGGACTTTCCCGGCTTTTTTTTATCCGTTAGTTGTTGCTTTCTTTTTTGTATTTAGCCGCAAAAAGAAAATAGAACCACTTATAAACATTAATAAGGCGCCAAACTGAGAGCCGCTCATGCCTAAGATTTTAGGAGGGTTAATTGAAACAAACTCTACCAAAAATCTGGCTGCTCCCCAGGTAAGCAGCAGTAAAAAGAAGGGAGAAAAATCAGCAACATCCCTTTTCTGATATTGGTGAATTAATACCGCAATTCCGATTGAGTAGGCTATTTCATACAAAGGCACTGGATGGACTTTGTCGTGGGTAGGCTCAATTCCATTTGGGAAAGACATGCCCCAGGGCAAACTTGTTTCAATGCCGTAACAGTTATCTCCAGCCAGGAAACAGCCAAATCGAGCTAGCGCGTAAGCCACAATTGCTGGAAAGGCAGCATTATCAAGCAGTAGTGAAACTTTTGTTTTAGTCAGGTTGGCAAACGCAATAGTCACCAGAATAGCGGCAATGATTGCGCCTTGACTTGAAAAGCCACTACCTTTGATTAAATTTGAAAAGTCCTGAGTTGATATTTCAGTAGGATTTTTAAGGACAAACATAAGTTTTGCCCCTATAACGCCAAAAACCAGAAGAAGAATAATCAAAAGTTCAGTATTGATGGTCTTGGTGCTATTAATATTAAGGCGTTTGATATATAGATATCTGCCGGTGAGGTATGCAATGGCGAGCATTACGCCATAGCTGCCAATAGTAATCGAACTAGAATTAATAATATAAGGAAACATCAACCTTCTCTATTTGAGAACAAAGCGATAACACCACTTATCCATTGTAAAAGCTGCTTCGGCAATAATAACATTTTAAAGAGCCCGATCTCTGACTAGAATGAAATTAAAGAAGTTTCTTATGGATTTGAGAAGCAGTTAATTGATTATCGTTTATAGTTATCCTATCTTAATATTCATAATTGTTATATGTAAACACAAATTCATTTGATCTTTCGAGAAGGTTGATAGAATGTCCAGGTTTCCAGGAATGCACTAAACAGGGAGTGTAAAGTTGAAAGTAGTTGCCATTAATAAGCTAACCGAAGCGCAGAGCAAGTATCCTGCTGCGCAAGACTATCTTAAAGGCTGGTACCAGATTGTGAGTAGAGGTGACTTTTCCTCTGAAGAGGACTTGCGTGCGACTTTTGGAGATATGAGAGGGTTTAATGTCGCTTTTAGATTTCCAATACCCAAAACCACTTTACTAGTCCACACTCTGATAGACTTTAAAGCGCAAGTTGCGCTTATCGAAGATATAAAGCCAGGAAATCATTAGCAGGGAGAGTCGATAATGCAAGAAAATTTGGAAAAAGCTGTTCAACACTGGGGAGCCGTGGCAAATGTTGTGGATACTCCTAAGTGTAATGAAGACTACCAGGTATTGATTCAAAACTTAAAAGACGCCATTGAACTGGTCGAAAATAGACCTGAGAGTCCCTTATCTGGTCTAGTTAAGGCGATGGCCAGGGCCGCAGAGGAATACGAAAACAAGTTTATGTCCGCTCAGCAGGGTGGCGCTCTCTTAGCTTTAAAGTACTTGATAAAGCTTCATGGCATTAAACAGTCAGAGTTGAAAGAAATTGGAAGCCAGGGAGTTGTTTCTGAAGTGTTAAATGGAAAACGCTCATTAACTCTACGTCATGTCAGAGAGTTATCAAAAAGGTTCAATGTCTCTCCTGGCGTGTTTATTGATCCTTAGGCTCACTAACCAGTAGTCCTCATGACGCAGAGACATTATCCGTAGCGTCTTTCATTTTAATGCCGTATTATTCTGACTTTAGAATATCTATCTCTGCTTAAATAGAAGGCCTTCCAGTGTCTAGCGAATCACCAGATACAAAAAACTCCTCATTGCCCTTACAAAAAGAAAGTCGAGAGACCGCTGAGTCTGAATTAAAGGTACACTGTCCAAACTGCGGAGAAAATTTAGTTGGTCCATATTGTCATCTGTGTGGTCAGCATAGCCGGAGTATGATTAAGTTTTTCGGGTCTCTGGTGAAAGAACTAACCGAAGATGTTCTAGGTTATGACTCTAGAATTAAGCACACTATAATTCCTTTATTACTTAAACCTGGCCAAATTACTCTCGATTATATTCGAGATCGGCGCTTCTATTACGTACTTCCGCTCAGACTGTATTTACTAACCAGTCTGATTTTGATTTTATTACTTCAAATAAATACTGATCCGAAATCTGTTATTTCAGAAGCGACTAGCGATTCGACGACATTGAATGAGCAGGATAGGTTAGCTATTGATAGCGCGAAAAGCGAACTAGAAAAGCTGAATGAAAAAGGTGTCAGTCTAGAGATTGAAGAACCTCAAATTTTAGATGCCATTAAAGCAATTGAAGATAAGGAAGAACACTCAAACTTGTCTGAGGATGGATTAAGAAAAGTCGGTCAAAGAGATTCAAAAGTTATAAAAGGCGATATATTTGAAGAGCCCGGAATAATGAAAGAGTTTGCAGATAAGGTGAATGGCAATTGGAAAGCATGGCGACAAAATCCCGAACCAGTCATTAAGGAGTTTTATGAACTTTTGCCATATATGATGTTCGTTCTACTTCCTCTTTTCGCATTAATATTGAAATTATTTTATTTATTTTCAAAAAGGTATTACGTTGAGCACTTGATATTGCTTATTCATAATCACTGCTTTGTATTTACTATTTTAATTATCCAGATTTTACTCCTGAATATAGAAAGCTTCATAAGTCACTCAGAAAATAGTTTGCTTTTAAAACTTGCAGGAGCGCTTGATTTCGTAAACTTTCTTATCGGATTTTGGATAGTTATCTACATTTTCCTTTCTATGAAGCGCGTATACCAGCAGAACTGGACCTTGACTATCAGTAAGGGAGTCGCGTTGTCTTTAGTTTATTTTGTGCTACTGTTAACCGGATTTGTTACAACTGTTTTACTAACGGCCTACTTCGCTTGATACGAGATAGAAAACTAAAATGATAGAAAACCTTCTTCTATTTATTGAGCAGCATGGCGAATATGCCGGAATCATTATTTTCATAGTTGCGTTCCTCGAGTCAATGGCTATTGTTGGCCTTTTAGTTCCTGGTTGGCTGGTTCTCGTTGGCGTGGGTTCGCTTATAGGTGCTGACGTACTTTCGTTTTATCCTATAGTTATTTCAGCGTATTTTGGAGCCGTTATAGGAGAGTATATTAGTTTTTATTTTGGCTTCCATTATCACGAGAAAATATTAGCCTGGAACTGGGTTGCTAAACATCAGAAGTTGATTGAAAAGACAAAAGAGTTTTTTGAAAGGTGGGGAGCTTTGGGAGTATTTGTCGGAAGATTTTTTGGCCCAACTCGTGCGGTACTTCCTCTAGCTGCGGGTATTGCGGAAATGAGAAAATCAACATTTATGTGGGTAAATTTTGTTTCTGGTATTTTTTGGGCTCCACTATATCTTATTCCTGGAATTTTAATCGGTGCAGCTTTTCATCTGGAAAAAGAACTTGCTTATCAACTTCTCGGCATTCTTTCTATTATTTCATTTTGCCTGGTTTGGGCCATCAAAAGTACCCGTCAATATTGGATTAAGCATTATCATCAACAAGAAAAATTTGAGAAGCTTTACAAGCCGATTTTGTGGTGGGTCGTTACTTTAATGACATTTGCTATTTTTGTCTTAAGTGATTACCTGAACCTTTTTGTTCAGGTAATGTCGATATTTCTTAGCAAGCTTTAATTTGCTATTGAAGATGAGAAATCCCTTCTAAAGGGTTACCCGATGGAAATTGAGGAAGTAGAAGTTTCTTTATCTTCAGTAACAGAGGTTTTAGCTGACTTTTTCCACGAATCCATATTTTGCTCAGCAATATTTTGCATCAGAGATACCGGATTCGCGCCAAGAATTGTATTAAGAGGACTTTTAAGTCCGGCTCGTTTTTCCATAAATAACTTAACAGAATGTTCTAAAAAGCGGCTCATCATAGCTTGCATTGAGTCACCATAAAAACGAACAAACTCTTTTAATATTTCGGAGGTCAGAATTGGGTGGCCGCTAGTTTCTTCTTCTGAAATAATCTGCATTAACGTGCAGCGTGTGAGATCTTCATTGGTTTTTGCATCAATGACTTTGAAGTCACTGTATGACATGACCAGGTCTTTTATATCATTGAGAGTTATATAACTACTGATTTGAGTATCATAGAGACGACGGTTTGGGTACTTCTTAATAACTCTTATTTCAGACATATTGACAGACCCTGTTTTTGTTTTAGATTGTCCCTGTTGATCAGATTGAATTTATAATTTGTAATATCCTGTATCAACGCCTGGTGCGGGTTAGCAATTTTTATTATTTGACTCGCTAACCAATTGAGTGTAACCCGAACTTATGATGCGATACAACAAATATTGGTAAAAAATTGATTAAAAGTTAATCTGTTAAAGCGATAATATTATTGTAGAGAAAAGGACAAACAAGGGGAAAATCAGGGCGCTCTACAGGTGAATGTAAAAGCGCCAGCGGGTAGTTTCTTGGTCGTTGCCAGCTATTGCTGTCTGTTATCAATTAAATGATCGACAACTGATGGGTCGGCTAAAGTTGAAGTATCACCGAGGTTTTCAAGGTCATGTGCTGCCACTTTTCGCAAAATGCGCCGCATGATTTTTCCTGAACGCGTTTTGGGCAAGCCTGGCGCCCATTGTATCGCTTCTGGTCTGGCTATCGGTCCGATCTCCTTGGCCACAAATTGAGCCAGCTCTTTCTTAAGATCGTCTGACTCTTCAACACCTTTCATTAAGGTAACGTAAGCGTAGATAGCTTCGCCTTTAATTTCATGGGGAAAGCCAACTACTGCTGCTTCAGCAACTTTGGGGTGGAGTACTAGAGCGCTTTCGATTTCTGCAGTACCCAGTCGGTGGCCTGATACATTGAGTACATCGTCCATTCGACCAGTGATCCACAGGTAACCATCTGCATCCCGGCGTGCGCCGTCTCCGGTAAAATAATAGCCTGGAAATTGGGAAAAATAAGTGTCAATAAAACGTTGGTGATCGCCATAAACGGTACGCATTTGTCCTGGCCAGCTTTGAGCCATTACTAAGCTTCCGGAGGCTTCCCCGGTTTGTTCATTGCCTTCATTATCGAGCAGCATTGGTTTTATGCCAAAAAACGGTTTACTTGCAGAGCCTGGTTTAAGGTCATGCGCTCCGGGGAGCGGAGTGATTAATATCCCACCTGTTTCTGTCTGCCACCAGGTATCAACGATAGGGCAACGCGATTCTCCGACTATTTTAAAATACCACTCCCATGCTTCAGGATTGATGGGTTCGCCTACTGTTCCCAGCAGTCTTAGACTCGTTCGCGAGGTTGTTGTGACTGGTTCGTCTCCCAATGCCATTAGTGCGCGTATAGCCGTAGGTGCAGTATAAAAAATTGAAACTTTGTGTTGATCTACGACCTGCCAAAAACGGGAGGCATCAGGATAATTTGGAACGCCTTCAAACACCAGAGTTGTTGCACCATTTGCTAGTGGTCCATAAAAAATGTAGGAATGACCGGTGATCCAGCCTGCATCGGCAGTACACCAGTAAATATCCTTATCATGATAGTCGAAAACATATTTATGGGTCATCGCTGCATATAGAATATAGCCGCCCGACGTGTGCAAAACACCTTTGGGTTTGCCAGTTGAACCTGACGTGTAGAGAATAAAAAGCGGGTCTTCCGCTTGCATAACCTCTGGTTCACACTGGTTACTTGCATCCGCGTGTAGTGCACGATAATCCACATCAATAGTTTCATTCCAAGCAACCTGGGCGTTGGTATGCTTGATTACCAGCATGGTATGAACATCCGGGCAGCCGGAAACCGCTTCATCCGCGTTTTGCTTGAGTGGTATTACTTTGCCTCCTCGTACGCCTTCGTCAGCGGTAATCACCACTCGACAGTCAGAGTCCAGTATTCGGGTTTTTAGTGATTCTGGCGAAAAACCGCCAAAAACAACTGAATGAATGGCTCCGATACGAGCGCAGGCCAGCATGGCGTATCCAACTTCCGGAATCATCGGCATATAAATACACACTCGATCTCCCTTCTTAACACCACGACTTTTTAAGATATTAGCGAACTTACAAACTTCGTCATGCAATTCCTGATAGCTGATATGTCGGGAATTTCCAGGTTCATCGCCTTCGAAGATAATTGCTGTTTTATCAGCTTTTTCAGGTAGATGACGATCAATGCAGTTATAACTTACGTTTAGTTCGGCTCCCTCAAACCAGCTAATTTTCGCCTTTTGATAATCGACATCGCTGACCTTATCCCAGGGCTTATACCAGGAAATAAACTTTTCAGCCTGTTCTGCCCAAAATCTATCGGGATCTTCAATTGAGGCTTGATATTCGCCAGAATAGGTGTCGGCATTTATTAAAGCTTGTTTAGAGAAAGAGTCTGGTATTGGGTGGATAATGTCGTCGCTCATGACAGAGTTCCTTTCATTTCTTTAGAGTTCAAATAATTAAGCTAAACCATAGTCGATATTGAGGTTGGCTGTCTAGCGGGTTTGTACTTTCCGTAAGAGATAAAGATATTCTTTCTCTATTGTGAAAAAGGGAGACCTAGTCGCCCCCCTTGATATTGACTAGTTACTCAAGCTAAAAGCACTAATTGAGTTCATCAGATTCCTTGTCCAGTTTCCGTATTGACGATGGATCTTTTTCCCGTCATATAGCAAGTTAACAGAGTCTTTATATTTTATTGAATACTCTTTGTTGTCGTGAGTAATCGAAACAACCAGTTGGTGTTTACGAATATTCAAGGTGGCCTCGATTTCGCCTTGTTTAACCACTCTTGTTTTCCAGCCTAAAGACAGACAAGCTTGAAGAATAGCTGTTTCGACAGACTTAACCGTTGATTTTTCCGAATGCGCTCCAGATATGGGCATTGAGTTAAAGTCTCTCACAGGGATAGTCTTCTTGCACCCGGAAAGAGTTAATACTGCAACCAAAGTTATCAAATAAACGACTTGTTTCATAAATAATCAATCCTTAATAGTATGCATTTTCCACACGCAATGATATTTGAGGTGTTTTTACATGTAAAGTTAATAATTTCATATTGTATTGCCATGATTTTAGTCGTAATTTTGTAGCCGCTAATATTAATGGAAAAATCTATTTTTATGGTTACTTCTGGTTGTAATAGAAGCGTTACTATGCAAAAATCACGCGGTTTTACTAAATGTAATGAAAATGAACCAGTTCTCGCAATTTTCTATCTCTTCATGGGCTGCTTGGTCTGACTCGTGTAGCCTGCCATCAGAGTGGGCGGCTTGGGCGCGCCATGAGGAATTTTTGCCACAGGAGCATGGGCTGGAAATCTCTGATATTCCCGCTATGAAGCGCAGAAGAATGAGCTTTTTGACTAAAATGGCTTTTCACTCGGCCCTTAAATCTGCGTCGAGCTCTGAAAAAGATTTAAATCTGGTTTTCGCATCTCAACATGGTGAGCTTCAAAGAACTGTCAAAATTTTGAAGTCACTTGCGCAAAGTGGCGAGGTTTCTCCTACAGACTTTAGCATGTCGGTACATAATACGGCCGTGGGACTTTATTCCATACTAACGAAAAACCATGCTCCAGCTACTTCTGTGGCAGCAGGAGATGATTCTTTCGGATTTGGTCTTATGGAGTCTGTAAACCTCCTGTATCGATATCCGCAGAAGTCGACGCTCTTTGTTTATTTTGATGATTCTTTGCCAGAGCCGCTCGCTCACCTGCCCCGCCAACAAAATAGGCGAGTGAGTATCGCCCTGCTATTGAAAAATTCCGAAGAAAATACTACTTCATTTAGAGTATCACCAAGGGACATCCATGAGGCAGGGGAGTCTTCAGCAAGCCTGACAATGGCTGAGTCATTTCTGCAGTTCTTCCTGGGGCAGAATGTAATAAGTCAGTATCAAACTAGACGCTATCTCTGGGAATGGAGAAAAGATAGTGTTTAACATTAATTATGTGTGGCGCTTATTTGCCACGGGGCTCTGCTTTTTTCTATTTGGTATAGGCGGGCTGATTCTAACTTTAGTTGTATTTCCTTTAGTTAATCTTTTCATTCCTAAAGAAACTAGAGTCAAAAAGGCAAGAAAAATAATATCTCGCTCGTTTAAATTTTTCATTTCTACAATGCAGTTTGTTGGTATTTTTAATTTTGACTTAAATGAAGCTGAAAATTTTTTGGCAGTTCAAAAAGGTAAGGTTATTGTTGCAAATCACCCTTCGCTTATTGATGTTGTTGTTCTAATTTCGATTATCCCACATGCAGATTGCGTTGTTAAAAAGGATTTATGGCAAAACTTCTTTTTAAAGGGTGTTGTTAAAGCTGCTGATTACATAAAAAATGACGAAAATCCTGAAGAGTTGTTGGCTGCTTGTCAAAAATCTCTAAATCAGGGATTTTCTCTGATTATATTTCCTGAAGGCACACGAACTAAGCCAGGGATGCCTTTGAAATTGCAAAGAGGTGCATCCAATATTGCTTTGAGATGCAAAGCAGATCTAGTCCCCGTGGTGATAGACTGTTTTCCTACTA
This sequence comes from Aliikangiella sp. G2MR2-5, assembly GCF_015687155.1. Lineage (GTDB taxonomy): Bacteria > Pseudomonadota > Gammaproteobacteria > Enterobacterales > Kangiellaceae > Aliikangiella. Next base: position 329,220 of record NZ_JADPQF010000003.1, read on the forward strand.
CCTTAACAAAAAATGAGCCTTGGTACAGTATTCCTGATAAAAAAGCCGAGTTTTCAATAAAGGTTAAAAACTTGATTTCAGTGACACAATTTTTAGCAAGTGATAGCGGTCTTTCTTTAGCCGCAAGAAAGCTAACTGAAGAAATTAAAAAACGAATTAGTAGAGAGAGTAATGGTTATGCCTGATTTAGAACAAGAAATTAAATCGTTAATTATCGAGTCGTTGGAACTTGAAGATATTGAAGTCGACGATATTGAGACGGACGCTCCCTTATTTGGAGACGGTCTTGGATTAGATTCTATAGATGCGTTGGAGCTAGGTCTGGCTATCAAAAAGAAATTTGATATAAAGCTGGAAGCTAATTCTGAAGATTCGAAAAAACATTTCTATTCAGTTGCTACCCTGGCAGCGTTTGTAAGTGAACAGAGAGATTAATTACAATGAAAACAAGAGAAGAAATAAGCGCCAAATTGACAAATATTCTGGTAGAAGAATTTGAAATTGAAGAGTCTGATATTACTCCTGAGGCAAATTTGTATACCGATCTGGATTTGGATAGTATCGATACAGTTGATCTGGTGATTAAATTACAAGAACTAATTGGTAAAAAAATAGAGCCTGAAACCTTCAAGTCGGTCAGAACTGTTGAGCACGTTTTGGATGCAATTGAGCAGCTAGTCGGCGAATAATGAAACTGTTTTTTAAAATTATTATTGGGGGGATCGCTTTTGCCTACCCCATAATAATTTTTTTCGGGATTAAGTACTTTGATATTAAGTATTTGTTCTTTGTTTTGTTAGTTGTTCTTGCAGGAAGATATATTCTTATATCTGGTGAAAACAAGAAATTTTTTAGTAGTCAAAAATGGCTAATCATAGCCGTATTAGTCATTGTTTTGTTAGCAATGAGTTTCGACGCCGCTACTGGTTTAAAATTGTATCCTGCAGCAATGAATTTTTCTTTTTTGCTTTTGTTTGTTGGAAGTTTGCTTTATCCACCATCGATAATAGAAAAGGTTGCTCGCATTCAACAGCCCGATCTGGACGAAGATGGTGTTGCCTATACCAGAAAAGTCACTATCGTATGGTGTACTTTCTTTTTGCTCAATGGCCTTGTTGCTCTGTGGACTGCTTTCTACGAAAGTTTGGAGGTTTGGACTTTCTATAATGGCTTTTTATCATACATTCTTATGGGAAGTCTGTTTCTGGGTGAGTTGTTTTATCGTAAGTGGGTTCTAAGAAAATGATGCTGGCTCAATTGAATAGACAACTTTTTTCAGACCATAATCTTACCGTTTGCGTTGACAATAGATTGCGAGCTCAAAAGAATACCGAAATAATGAGAGGTGAGGTATTTAACCTGGCAGACAAGCTTAGCCAGCTAGATGAAACACGCTGGTTACTATATTGTGATTCCAGCTATCAGTTTCTCCTTTCATTTTTAGCATTGCTGTTAGCGAGGAAAGAGGTTGTTATATGTGCCAATATATCGCCACTTTGGCTCGAGAAAGTTGCCGAATCCTTTGATGCTGTTATTTCGGATGTTAGTCTTTTTGTTGAAGGGAAGAAAGCTGTAAAGCCAAGTCAACCCAACGTTGATATAGATAGCGTAGGAAACAGCGCTTCGCAGTTTTTGCCTTTGACCGGTGAAGAGAGTATTCGTTTTTTTACATCGGGTTCTACCGGAAAGCCGAAAGCAATTGACAAAAAGCTGGCTTGTCTGCTTAATGAAGTGGAGCAACTTGAAGAAAGTTTTGGCTCTCTACTGGACAAAACAGTCATTATATCAACTGTGTCTCACTGTCATATCTATGGATTGCTATTCAAGCTGATATGGCCTTTTGTCAGCGAACGCTCATGGTTAGAAGAGACGCTGGAATATCAGGAACAAATTGCACAGATGTGTAATAAGCTTAATAGTTTAGACAAACCTTGCCAGTTGTCCTTGATTTCCAGTCCTGCATTTCTAGCAAGACTCGACAAGCAGATAAAAATAGACTCTCTGGCTTGCATTTTTTCCTCAGGAGGTCCGCTAGCCTTCAATGACTCCCAGTTGGCTAATCAGTTGTTTGGTTGTCTGCCAATAGAAGTCTATGGTAGTACCGAAACAGGTGGAATAGGTTATCGCCAGGCGGTTTCACCATCTCAGCCCTGGACACTTTTTGATGATAGTCAGCTAGTTTCAAGCGAAGAAGAAACTTGGTTTTTTTCAAAACATCTAACCCTGAACGAGAAGGTATGTCTGGACGATAAAGTCTCTTTGTTAGAGTCGAACCGCTTTATTCTCGAAGGGCGTAAAGATCGCGTCATCAAGATAGAAGAAAAGCGCGTTAGCTTGACAGAGATAGAAGAATTTTTGGAATCATTCGAGTGGATAGAAAGATGTATCGCATTGCCTGTTAGCGGAAAACGTAAAGTTATTGGTTGTGTTGTAAAACTAAGTGAAGTTGGTGAAGAAAAATATGAGGGCACCAATTTTCGAGAGTTATGCAGATTGCTTAAATCAAATATGCGTAAACGCTTTGAGGCCGTAACAATTCCCAGAAAATGGAGAAAGGTTGATACTTTTCCAATAAACAGACAGGGAAAAGTTATTTATGATTCCTTGCATGAGCTTTTTTTAGTACAGGATTAGAAAGATGCAACTGGCGCGAGTTGACGAAATTAATGAAGTTGATGATGGTATCGAACTGTTACTCGAGATAAATGGTGACTTAGATTCATTTGATGGGCACTTTGACGAGGTGGCTATTTTACCCGGCGTTATTCAAATTGGTTGGGCTTTGGCGTATGCTAAAATTTATAAAATTGTCTCTGAAGAAAAACTTATTGATAGTATATCAGCTTTAAAATTTCAACAAGTTATTGTACCTGGAGATCTGGTAAATCTTTCTTTACGGCTTCACAGAGATACGCTTGTTTTTTCTTTTACATCAGGTGATAAAAAACATTCATCTGGCAAATTATTATTAAGCGAGTGAGCCGTGGATAATTCGTTTAATCCATGTTTGCTAGTGCCAGTATACAATCACGCTCGATTGTTTTCTTCTGTCGTAAAGAAAATGCAATCGCTCGGACTGCCGATTATCGTTGTTAATGACGGAAGCGACGATGAAAACAGCCGAATTCTTCAACAACTGGCTAGCGAAATAGAGAATGTCGATTTAGTGGCTCTTGAAGAAAATCAGGGAAAGGGCGGCGCTGTGACTGAAGGTATCCGCCATGCTTTTCACCGCGGATATTCACACGCGTTTCAGGTAGATGCAGATGGCCAGCATAACCTTGAAGATATTGAATCTTTTGTCGAATGTTCGAGAGCTCACCCTGACGCAATAATATGTGGTCATCCTGTCTATGACAGTAGTGTTCCATTGGGCAGACTCATTCCAAGATATATTACTCATTTTTGGGTTTGGGTGGAAACATTGAGCTTTAGCATTATCGATTCAATGTGTGGCTTCCGCCTTTATCCGGTAAAACCTGCATTTGACTTAATCGAATCTGAGTACCTCGGTAAAAGAATGGACTTCGACACTGAAATACTGGTTAGGAGTTATTGGCGACAGGTTCCGATAGTATTTAAACCTACGCGTGTCATTTATCCAGAAGATGGTATCTCTCATTTCAATTTATTGAACGACAACTGGTTGATTACCAAAATGCATACTCGATTGTTTTTTGGAATGCTGTTGCGATTGCCGCAATTACTTAAAAGAAAATTTTTCAAAAAAATGTCTTTAGAGAAAAATACTAAGGCTGAGCAACATTGGTCCTTAAAATCGGAAAAAGGCGCAGTATGGGGAATTAAATTTTTGGTCAACACTTACAGGATTTTGGGGAAACGAGCGTTTTATTTGTTACTGCATCCAATCATTACTTATTTTGTTCTGACATCGCCAAGAGTCAGAGGTGCTTCCAGACAATTCTGGAATAATTTTTATCAGTACCAGGGCATCAATAAAAAAATAGGCATCAAAATTATATATCGTCATGTTTATGCTTTTGGTTGTGCGGCTATTGATAAAATAGCCTGCTGGTTGGGCGATATAAAACAAGACTCTATCGAATTTGAAAGCAGATACTTGATCGAAAAAATCGCAACTTCAGGAAAGGGGGCTGTTTTTATTGGTTCTCATTTGGGTAATCTCGAAGTTTGTAGAGCCATTGGTGAAACTGCTGAAGAAATTAAAATCAATGCAGTAGTATTTAATCAACATGCAACAAAGTTTAATTCAGTTTTAAATCAAGCTAACGAAAAGGTTAGTGTCAATATTATTCAGGCTCAGACCATGGGGGCGGAAACTGCTATATTGCTGGAAGAAAAAGTTTCAGCAGGAGAGGTTGTTATTATCGTTGGCGATCGTACGTCTACCTCAACATACGGAAGGGTCAGATATGCCAGGTTTTTGGGGCATAAGGCGCCGTTTGCAGAAGGTCCCTATATCCTTGCTGGGTTGCTTGATTGTCCTGTGTATTTGATGTTTTGCCTAAAGCAATCCGGTAAATATCATATCTATCTCGAGCATTTTGCCGATAGTTTGAAGTTTCCAAGGCGCTTTAGAGACGAAAAGCTAGCACAGACAATTGAGCGATATGCAGAACGTCTTGAACATTATTGTATCAAGGCGCCAGAGCAATGGTTTAATTTTTTTAATTTTTGGCAAGCTGATAACCCCGAAAATGTTATCAGACCGAAGATGAATACGAATGAGTAAAATGCAATGAATGAAGTTCAATCAAATATGAAGTCCGGTAATGTTATATTTGGCGACAATAAATTATCTATCGAAGAAGTTAATTTGATCGCGGAAAATCAGGCGAAAGTAGCGTTAAACGATTCCGCTGAGTATCGCAATAAAGTCGATGCGGGTTCCGAGTTCCTCGAAAAACTTTTAAAGGAAGATGGCGTCATTTATGGCGTAACTACAGGATATGGCGATTCATGTACCGTTAATGTTCCTCTAGATATAGTCGAAGAGCTACCTCTTCACTTAACTCGCTTTCATGGCTGTGGTTTAGGAGATTTTTTTAGTGTTTCCCAATCTAGAGCAATTATGGCTGCGAGACTCGCTTCGCTAAGTAAAGGGATGTCTGGCGTTCGTTGGGAGTTGCTGGAGCAGCTTAAAATATTGATCAACAGTGGCGTTTCTCCTGTTATACCGCAGGAAGGCTCGGTTGGTGCCAGTGGCGATTTAACGCCCTTATCCTATGTCGCAGCAGCTTTGATCGGAGAGAGAGAAGTTTACTATAAAGATGAAATGATTCCCGCAAATGAGGCTTTAGCAAAAATAGGCGTTCGACCGATTACTTTAAAGCCTAAAGAAGGATTGGCTATTATGAATGGCACTGCCGTCATGACTGCGCTTGCCTGTATTGCATTCCAGAGAGCAGAGTACCTATCGAGACTCTGTGCAAGAATCACTGCGCTTTGTTCACTTGCGCTTAAAGGAAATAGCAATCACTTTGATGATATTTTGTTTAGCGTTAAGCCGCACAAAGGACAAAATCAAGTTGCCGAGTGGATAAGAAATGATTTACATCATGAACATCATCCTCGGAATTCATCGAGACTTCAGGATCGCTACTCAATCCGTTGTGCACCGCATATTATTGGTGTGTTAAGAGATGCTTTGCCATTTATGCGTGAAATGATTGAGAACGAACTCAATAGCGCCAATGATAACCCGATTATTGATGGTTTAGGCGAGCATGTATTACACGGTGGACATTTTTATGGCGGTCATATTGCTTTTGTTATGGATTCTATGAAAAATTGTGTCGCCAATCTCGCTGACTTGATGGATCGACAGATGGCATTGTTAATGGATAGTAAATTTAACAATGGATTACCCAACAATTTATCCGGAGCTATAAATGAACGTAAGCCTCTAAACCATGGGTTTAAAGCGGTTCAAATCGGGGTCAGTGCATGGACTGCTGAAGCGTTAAAGCTGACTATGCCTGCTAGCGTTTTTTCACGCTCAACGGAGTGCCACAACCAGGATAAAGTTAGTATGGGAACTATTGCTGCACGTGATTGTTTAAGAGTCTTGGAGTTGACCGAACAAGTCGCAGCGGCCAGTTTAATGGCTAGTGTTCAGGGACTGCACTTGAGAATGTCGCAAAATGAATTGTGCCGAACAACTTTGTCAGATGAAGTGTCAAAGACCTATGACGAAGTTTTCGCTAATTTTGAATTGTTAACTGAAGATCGTAGACTGGACAATGATTTGAGAAAATTTGTTGACAAGATTCAAGCCAGAGAATGGACGACTTATGCAGATAGATAAAAAAGCCTTGTCTCATTTAACTACAGAAATCGAAATTAAAGTTCCATTTTATGATCTCGATCCCATGAATGTGGTATGGCATGGGAACTACGTCAAATATTTTGAAAAAGCGCGTTGCGCGCTATTAGAAAAGTACGACTATGACTATGTGCAAATGAGGGATTCTGGATATATGTGGCCAATTATAGATATGCGGTTGAAATATGTGAATTATGCTAGCTTTGGACAGGTTGTAAAGTGTCGTGCAACCATCACAGAAGTTGAGAATCGATTAAAAATTGAGTATCTCATTTACTGTCCTGAAAGTGGAAAACGCCTGACTAAAGGCTATACCATGCAAGTGGCCGTTGATTTGGAAACAATGGAAATGCAGTTGGTTTCACCTTCGGTATTAAAAGAGAGATTAGGAGTGAACTGTGCGTAGCCTACTGGTATTTATCTTCTTATCTTTACTGTCGAACTATTTGGCAGCTGACTCATGCGACATTGAAGATCTGATGATACAGAATTCCAAAGAGTCCAGCCTTTTTCAGTTTACTCAGGAGAAGCAAATCAAGTTTTTGTCGAAACCACTGATTTCTCAAGGTGAGTTGTTACAAACAGACACAGGAGAACTTGTTTGGCAAACGCAAAAACCGATCAAAACTACTCTTGTTCTTACTCGGGAAAGAGTCAAACAGTTTGATTCGCTGGATAAGTCAGTTGATTTGCCTGGCGCTTCAATTGTTAAAAATTTATCCAACACTTTTTTATCTTTGCTTTCCGGTGATTTTTCTCGACTAAAAATTGATTTTCATTCAACAGTTTCGTGCAAAGCTAGTAAATATTCACTTGAACTCATTCCAAAGAATAGTGAATTAAAAGCTCTTTTTTCAAATATCAAAGTGTCTGGACAATTGTCAGTTGAAACAGTTGTTATTGAAGAAGCAAGAGGTGATCTGACAACTATTCATCTTACAAAGTTCTCAAGTAGTACCTCTAGCCTTTTAGATAGATACCTGGATAATTAGAATGGGGCTTGATAAACGGCTTTATATCTGGACTGGACTATTTTCTTTACTAGTTCTCGCCCTGATTTTTATTATTCAGGATGGGCCAAGGATCGAAAGTAATATTTTAAAATTGCTTCCGTCGAAGCAATACAATCCTATTGTTGATAAAGCCTTTACCCAGTTCTCGGAAGAAAAAGGTAAGCAACTTTTCTTTCTCGTCGAGACTGAAACTTCGCAAGCTGACGACAATGTATCGTTTGCCGTGCAAGAGTTAATTGAGATCCTAAAAAAAAATCAGTACGTTGAATCGGCATATTCCGGAATTTCGGAAAAGGAAAGGCGTTCTATTGCAAAGTTTATATTTGATAATCGTTTTTATTTGATGACCGAAGGTGATGCATCAAAGATTAAAAACGGAGACTATCATTCTTTTTCTGATTTAGTTCAGCAGCAGCTTTACTCTCCTTTTAGCGGAGAAGTTATCCGTTTATTACCGAAAGACCCCTTACTATTCAGCTATCGCTATGCAAAAGAGTTAAAGCTGAGCGAACGAAATTTTCAGCAAGACAACGAGCTCATTTTTTTGGCGGATAAGGAACATCGTTATTACGTTGTCAGAGCAAAGCTTAAGGAAAGCCCGTTTTCTCGTTCTGTTCAAAAAGCTTTGCTTAAAGAGATTAGTACTTTTGAAAAACAATGGGACAGTTCAAGGATTAAGCTCTATCGTACTGGTGCAATGTTTTTCGCTGCCCACGGGTTTGAAAGTGGTGAAAGAGAAGTCTCAACAATTGGCGTTGGCTCGATAGCGGGAATCTTTTTATTGATTCTTTGGGCTTTCAGAAGTTTAACCCCTTTGATATCGATATTATTGACCATCAGTGTAGGGGTAGCCAGTGGCTTTGCCGTCGTACATACTATTTTTAATGAAATTCACTTGATTACGCTTATTTTTGGGGCAAGTTTAATCGGGGTATCGGTCGACTATGCATTTCACTACCTATGCTCATCGAGCGTAAATCGAAAAGAAAGAATAGAGCGAATATTCGTTGCGATAACACTAGGACTGGCTTCCAGTGTGATCGGCTATCTTGCACTAGGGACCGCTCCTTTTCCGGGATTAAAGCAGATGGCGGTATTTTGTACTTCCGGCTTAATTGCTTCCTATGTGACCGTCGTATTATTAATTCCCTGTTTACCAATGAATGCCAGGTTAACGCCGACGGTGTTAACTCAAGTAAATGCCCTGGCTAGTGTTTTTCGAGCCGAAAAAGCCAAACTTCTTTTTTTCGGCTGTCTTATATTTCCTATTTATGCAGGCTTCTCACTTTGGAAAGCTATGCCTGAAGTGGAGGATATTCGACAGTTTCAAAATAAAAATCAAGAGCTGGCAGGTGAGCAGAATAAAATAAAGGATGTAGTTGCCTTAGGTGAAGTGAATCAGTTTTTTATCGTCAAAGGCAGGAGTCAGGAGCTATTGCTGGAAAGTCTTGAAATTCTTCAGCAACAGCTTGAGCTATGGAAAAGTGAAGGCATCATCGGCGGTTACCTTTCATTAGGACAATACCTTCCCAGTCGAAAAAGAAAACAACGAAATATCGAGCTGTATTCGCAATTGATGGATAGTGATGCATTAAATGTCGTAGTCGATATGGAGCTAATGACAAGAATTGAGAGCAAGGCATTAACAGAATCATTTATCCAGCAAATCCCAGGCAGGGTTGATATTGAAAGTTCCTTACAGGATTTGGGTGCTTCTGCAATCAGTGAGCAGTGGCTTGGAAAAATTGATGATGAATTTGTCACCATTGTTAGTTTGTCTTCAATAAGCAATCTGTCCGAGATGAAAGATTTAAACGCGGATATTCTATTTGTTGATAAGGTCGATAGCGTTTCTCGAATATTTAGTGAATACAAAAAGCAGTCATTGCTTTTACTCCTGCTTGCTATCGGCGTGATATTATTTACCTTAAGTATTCGCAGAGGATTACGAAATGCACTTATCGTCATCGCCTCGCCAGTTTGTGCTATTTCGATAGCTATAACCACTTTGCTTGTATTCGGTTATTCGGTGAGCCTATTTAATGTATTGGCGTTATTTCTAGTTTTGGGGGTCGGTGTCGATTACGGTGTTTTTCTTATGGAAAGTGGTGATGAGGATAAAGAAACATCAACAGCCGTATTATTGGCTGCTTTGACAACCTTATTATCATTTGGCTTGTTGTCCTTAAGCGAAACACCCGCGATTCAAGGATTTGGGGTGACTATGCTGTTTGGTATTTGTAGTGCTTATATTTTGGCGTCGATTAGTTTTCGCTTTTTACAAAGCGAAAAAGGATCTTCTGTAAAAGGTGATATTTCAAAATGAGTAAACTATTTACTTACTTTATACCGAGAATGACGCTTATTTGCTGTAGTTTACTGTTTCTCTCGTGTGCGTCTCAGCTAAGTACGCAACGTCGCGTTGAGATCGCCAAAGGTATCAATTTTCCGCTATTAGCACCTCATTCCTTCGGTGACTCTGTTGCTTTAACCCAATTGGCTAAGGTTAATTATGAGAAGGATAGCGGTGAGCAATTGTTATTTAGAATAGAGATTAGCCCAGAAAAAATGACGGTTGCCGGATTGACATTAAGCGGGACTCGTCTTTTCGCTATTGAATATGATGGCTCAAAAATAATAAGTGAGGGCTTGGCTGCAATATTGGATAAAATAAAACCACAATATTTGTTGGCCGATATCCAGATATCTTTGTGGCCATCGAAGGTTTTACTTAAACATTTTGATGAGCAAATTTGTGTTAGCAAGGAAAATTGTTTATTTAGTGTCGATAGCAAAAGTGGTGCGCGTGAACTTTATCAGAATAACAAACACTTGTTTACAGTGAATTATTTGGCTGATACGCGAGATGCCCAGAAAATAGAGCCTATGGAAAAAATGGAGGTCTCGAAAAAACTTGAAGTCATACATTATCAGCGAAAATATCGACTGATGATTAAGAACCTGGAGAAAGAATCCATCGAGAGTAGCAATGAATAAACGCCCGAAAGTATATTTGAGTCGTCCCGGTATTGTCTGTGCGTTGGGCTGTGATGAGTCTGAAGTCTATCAGAATCTGATTGACGGTCAGTCAAAAGGGATGAGGGTGATTAAATCCCCATTACGGCATTCTCATTTTTTTGTCGGTCAGGTTTGCTCTGAACTGCCGTCCATTGATTCCTCTTTATCTGAGCTTGATTGTCGTAACAATCAACTGGCTGCAGCTGCGCTTGCGCAAATTCAGACTGAAATTGACGAGCATAAAAAATGTTATTCTGCGCATAGGCTAGGAGTAGTCGTTGGTACGAGTACATCTGGGATAGCGGAAGCTGAACAGGCGCTCAATGCTTACAATCAGTCACAGAAATTTCCAGAAAGTTATCATTATAAAAAGCAGGAGTTGGGTTCTCTAGCTGAATTTGTCGCTGAGTTTACCGGAGCTACTGGACCATCATATGTGGTTTCTACTGCTTGCTCTTCGAGTGGAAAAGTATTCGCTTCTGCTAGAACACTAATTGAAAGAGGGCTTTGTGACGCAGTTATTGTTGGTGGTGCTGATTCAATATGTGAGTTGACTTTAAGTGGTTTTGAGTCTCTGGAGGCTACGAGCAGCGAGCGAACTATTCCGTTTAGTCGAAATCGAAACGGCATCAATATTGGTGAAGGCGCGGCATTTTTTGTCATGAGCCGGGCTCAAAGCCCTGTTGAACTTTTAGGTGTTGGTGAATCTTCAGATGCCTATCATATGTCTGCTCCTGAGCCTGACGGTAAAGGTGCGTGCTTGGCTATGCGTAGGGCGCTGGAGGATTCAGGGCTGGAAGCTGAGGAAGTTGACTATCTAAATTTACATGGAACCGGAACCAGGTTGAATGATCAAATGGAAAGTCGTGCTGTACACCTGCTGTTTGGAGAAAGTTTGCAGGTAAGTTCAACCAAGCCGCTTACCGGCCATGCATTAGGGGCTGCCGGTGCGATTGAAGCTGCAATTTGCTGGACTCTCCTAGCCCATCGAGAGGACAAAAAGGTTGCGCCACACATCTTCGATGGCTGCTATGATCCTGAACTGAGTCCTGTTGCCCTTTGCGAATCAAGCGAAAGCAAGAAGATGCTATCTAAAGTGATGAGTAATTCCTTTGCTTTTGGTGGAAATAATGTCAGTGTTATCTTAGGAAGTTGTCATGAGTAAAAGTGCGACTAAAGCAGATCTAGAGAGAGTGGTACAAGAACACCCGATTGAGAACTTGATTCCTCACTCTCAACCGATGGTTTTAATTGATCGAATTGTTAATATCGAGACAGATAGTTTAGTTGCGGAAATTGATATTCACCAGCACGTGCGCTTTTGGGATGAGGCGAGTGGTGGAGTTCCGACCTGGGTAGCAATCGAGTATATGGCTCAAGCGATAGCGGCGCTTGCAGGATGTAAAGCGCTGGCACTTGGTGAGAGCGTTAAACTTGGCTTTCTATTGGGCAGCAGAAAGTTTGGCATTAATCGTCCTGTGCTGGAGTCGGAAAAAACCTTCAAAATTCTGGTAGAACAACTTTATATGGATGACTCTGGTCTGGCGTCTTTTCAGTGTAAAGTTGCTGATGGAATAAACGAATACGCCAATGCCAAACTCAATGTATTTGAAACTGATGATGTTAGTCAGGTATTGGCAGGATAATGTAGTGTCCCATGGGATAAGGCTAAACAGATTTTAATATTTTTTGTAGTATATCATTTGCAACTTTATCTTCTTGACAGAAATGGTTTGTACCCAGGCTTAGATAAGACGTTCAGAGTGAAGTTAAGAATAATCAATCGTGTTAACGAAATGAGAAAAAATAAGAGAGTAAGATAAATGGGGAGATGGGTTCTTGTGACCGGTTCGAGCCGGGGGATTGGAAAGGCTGTAGCGCTTGCGTTGGCGAAAGATGGATTTAATATTGTTGTTCATTGTCGAAGCGGACTCGACCTGGCACAGAATGTGATGCAGGAAATTCTGTCGCTCGGCCAGGAAGCCCGAGTGGTTCAGTTCGATATCAGTGACAGAAAGGCTGCTGCTCAAGTTATTCAGAGTGATATTGAAACCTTCGGCGCATACTATGGTGTCGTTTGTAATGCAGGGGTAACTCGAGATAATGCGTTTCCATCGATCAGTGGTGAAGACTGGGATACCGTTTTACATACCAATCTGGATGGTTTCTACAATGTTGTTCATCCGCTTGTTATGCCGATGATTCAGGCGAGAAAAGGCGGGCGAATAGTTGCTATGTCTTCAGTCTCAGGAGTGGCAGGCAACCGTGGCCAGGTGAATTACAGTGCTTCCAAGGCGGGATTAATCGGCGCGACTAAAGCACTAGCGGTTGAACTAGCGAAGCGAAAAATTACTGTGAATTGCGTTGCGCCTGGAATGATTGATACTGAAATGGTTGATGAAATGGTGTTAAAAGAAGCGATGAAAATGATCCCTGCCAAGCGGGTAGGAAAAGTAGAAGAAGTCGCCAGCCTTGTTGCTTATCTATTTTCTGATAATGCGGGATACATTACTCGTCAGGTAATTTCTGTCAATGGAGGTATGGCATGACCGCTCGTGTTGTAGTGACTGGAATGAGTGGGATTACTGCATTTGGAAGTGACTGGCAGACGATTAAATCTTTGCTTCAGAAGGGAAACAATGCTGTCAGGTATATGAATGAATGGGATATCAGTGATGATTTGCGAACCCGTTTGGCAGCTCCGGTAGAAAATTATGAGTTTCCCAAATTCCCGCGTAAAAAAATACGGAGTATGGGACGAGTCTCATTACTTGCAACTTGTTCTACACAACAAGCTTTGTTGCAATCTGGCTTGCTTGAGTCCAAGTTTTTAACCGATGGTACCACCGGTATCGCTTACGGTTCTTCTTCCGGAAGTACCGCGCCAATAAAAGTGTTTAGTAATATGATGCAAACAGGCAGTATGACCGGATTCACCTCTACTTCATATGTAGAAATGATGAGTCATACTGCACCTGTCAATATGGGGGTTTTCTTTGGCTGTCGTGGTCGGATTATTCCTACGAGTAGTGCTTGCACGTCAGGTAGCCAGGGAATTGGCTATGCCTACGAAGCGATTAAATATGGGCGACAAAAAATAATGATCGCAGGCGGAGCCGAAGAATTGTGTATTACACAAGCTGGCGTATTTGATTCTTTATTCGCCACATCCACAAAAAATGATACACCAGAGCTGACACCGCGCCCCTTCGATATTGGTCGAGATGGGTTGGTTATAGGAGAGGGGGCTGGAACATTAATTCTTGAAGATTACGAATTTGCCAAACAACGTGGAGCTAAAATATTGGCAGAAGTTGTGGGGTTTGGTTGTAATTCCGATGGTGCTCATGTCACACAGCCACAAAAAGAAACCATGTCGATTGCTATGAGACAGGCTTTAGATGACGCCAACTTATCGGGGGATGAAATAGGCTACGTTAGTGCTCATGGTACTGCGACAGATCGAGGAGATGTAGCTGAAACATGCGCAACTTATGACGTGTTCAATCGAGCAGTACCTATCAGTTCATTAAAGAGCTACTTTGGTCATACTTTGGGGGCATGCGGGGCAATTGAAGCCTGGCTCAGCATTGAGATGATGCATGACGGCTGGTTTTCACCGACAGCCAACCTTCACTCTGTTGATCCAGAGTGTGGTTCGCTTGACTATATTACTGGGAATGGTCGAGAGATAAATTGCGATTTTGTTATGAGTAACAATTTTGCATTTGGTGGGATTAACACTTCATTGATTTTTAAAAAAGTGACGGATTAAATAAATAAAAACGTAAACAAAAAAGGAAATACTCATGAAATTTGTAAAATTCTTGCCGGTACTGCTTTTAATTGTGCTTACCGGTTGTGCATCAAACCCGATGTTAGTGAGAAAAGGACAAAAGATTGAAATTGCTGAATTGGGGAAAGCTCAGGTAGTATTCATGAGATCTTCATTTGTCGGAGGGGCGATCAATGCATCCTTATACGATGTAACCAATGGTGATATTAAATTTATTGGCATTATTGCGAATGATACCAAGATTGCCTATTCAGTGAGCCCTGGCAAACATCGGTTTATGGTGGTTTCCGAAGCGGCAGATTTTATGGAAGCAGAACTGGCTGCGGGAAAAACTTACTATAGTATTGTTACCCCACGTATGGGCTTTTGGAAAGCTCGATTCTCGATGTGGCCTATCAGGAATGACAACGAATCACAGTATAATCTGAACTCTAAAGACTTCAAAGGATGGCTTACCGGGACTGACCTGGTCGAAAATTCCGAAAAATCACTTCAATGGTACGAAAAGAATAAAGTCAGTGTCGCTAATAAATTTGCAGAATATCTGACTGTTTGGAAGCAAAAATCAGCAAATGATTTGGCTGAACGTACACTAAATCCGGCCGATGGTATCTAATGTAAAATATTCGCCGCTAAATTGATGCGGTCGCTTTATCAGTGCGAATCTTCAGGTCTCCATTGAAATTCGCACTTTCTCTATACGCTCTTCTTTCGATGCAAAAAATCTACAGCAACGACTTCAAATTGCTCAGTCGATACTTTGCCTGTTGTTGTAGAGCCTAAACCAATATGGACTATTTTTTCAGTTTTTTAGTTACTTTTATCCTTGTTGCTAAGCCGAATAGTTTATAGCTTGATATTTCAAATTGAGAACCCTGGTAAGGTGTTTCGGATATTTCACATTGAAAGTAGCTATCCGTTTTGAGCAGCTAAATTTCCTGTAAATCCAAAAATATCAAACTATACTTTATTCAACATGTAAAGATATTAAGATGATTGTTGTTTAATCTCAGAGAGAAAATATCAAAAATAGTAATGCAAGGATTTGAGACACGCTATTTGAATGGGAGCAATGATAACAATGAAAGAGTAGTCGACTCTTAGTGAGTACTACTTTCAGCCTTTAGTTTCTATCTGCTATAAGCAAGAAGTTATGGGTATCATCCCAAATAGTTGCGAGTGCTAGAATATTATGGCCGATTGGAACAGTGATAAAAAAGTACTAACGATAAAACTGGTTTACTACGGTCCAGCTCTAAGCGGAAAAACGACTAATGTAGTGTCGTTACACGACCTCCTTCAGCCAGAGCTAAAAGGGGACATGCAGATACTGGAAACGAAAAACGATAGAACACTATTTTTTGATTTGCTTCCTCTTGGGATCAGAAGCCCTGATGGGACATTAATCAAACTTAAAATCTACACAGTGCCAGGTCAAGTCGTACACAATAGTACTCGAAAAGCCGTCTTATCTCGATGTGACGGGATTATTTTTGTAGCAGACTCACAGATAACACAATCGGAAAATAACGCAGAGTCTTTCAATAATCTTATCCAAAATGCAAAGCTCGTTGGTATTGATATAGATAGAATTCCTCTGATAATACAATTCAACAAGCGAGACCTAAATGAAATTACTACCAAAGAGGAACTCGAAAAACGTTGGGAAAACTGTCCTTGGCCGTTAACTTATGCAAGTGCCCTCAATCAGGAAGGAGTCGTCGAGTCTTTGATACTACTACTTCATAAGGTATACGAATTTATCGACTCTGACTCGCAGGGTTTTAGTCGACATGGTTTGGGCAAAGAGCAATTTGTCGAGCATATTATATCTGGAAACATTAAATGCTAGCCAACGATTTTGAGCAGGATTATACGCTTGATAGTTTGTTCGGTGCGAACAGTCGAAACAAGGTCTGTTCAGCGCTAAGAGGCTTGGGGTTTGAAAGCTTTTCTGTCGTTAACCTGAACAAAGAGGAAATCCTGAGGCAGGGCGATTTAACTGAGCTTGATTCTGTTCAAATTGAGCTGGTTGTAGAGTTGGAGCCTGTTGGCCATCTTGTCGTTGATAGATCTAAAGAGATACTGGCAAAAGGTGCTGCTGAATTCATAGTAGAAATATTACAAATTAACTGGCGTTACCAAATGGCATCTAGTCTTCATTTACAGGTTTCACAAAGTGATTTCGAAGAGTTAAAACAGAAAAATCGAGAGCTAGCTGAGTCAGAACTTCGTTACAAAGAGTTATCTGAAAATCTTGAAATGAGAGTTAATGATCAGGTCAAACTTATTGAAGAATCACAAAGACAACTTTATGAAGCAGAAAAGTTTGCATCTGTTGGACATCTTGCTGCCGGAATGGCTCATGAGATCAATACTCCAGTAGGATTTATTCAGAGTAATTTGAGCGCTGCTTTTGATTATCTCGATGAAATCAAAGAAAAAGTGCTTTCTAAAAATTACGATAATGTTAAACAAAAGGATGCCGAAGATTTGGAATTTGTTTTACAAGATTTTTTTGATTTGCTAAATGAGTCGAAAAATGGAGCAAAACGGATAGCATCAATCGTTTCTGATTTAAAAGCGTTTTCAAATGTAGAGCAAGCCGAAGAGCAGAAGTTAGATCTGAATGAGACCATACAGTTGGTCTCCAGAATATTTAAAACTTCGATAGGAGGTTCCATTGAGTTGGTGACCGACCTGCATCCAGTTGAAAAGATAATTGGAAAACCTGCTCATATTAACCAGTTATTGCTCAACTTATTACAAAATGCATCACAAGCATTTTCTGTGACTGAAAGGAGTGCTGCTGAACCTAGAATTAAAATCTCAAGCAAAATGAAAGAAAAACAGCTGGAAGTTTCCATCAGTGATAATGGTTGTGGTATGAGTGAAGAGGTCATTAGGCAGATATTTACACCATTCTACACTACTCGAGATG
The DNA here is from genome assembly GCF_015687155.1 of Aliikangiella sp. G2MR2-5. GTDB lineage: Bacteria > Pseudomonadota > Gammaproteobacteria > Enterobacterales > Kangiellaceae > Aliikangiella. The sequence continues at coordinate 346,295 of NZ_JADPQF010000003.1, forward strand.
TTGGTGGTGGTACTGGTTTGGGACTGACTGTCTGTAAGGATATTGTCACTGCTCACAATGGAAGTATTGAAGTCAAAAGTAAACCAGGGATGGGAACACTGGTTACTTTACGCTTTCCGTGCAATTGCCTATAAATAGCTTTGTCTTAGTATCAGGTGTTCACAAAATGGAAAATTACGACTCCCTCTTTACCGGCAAAAAAAAGGAAAAGAAAGAAGACAATAAAGCAAATTTTTTACCGGAACAGTATTGTGTTTTGCTGGTTGATGATGAGCCGGCGATGTTGAAATCTTTGCAGCGGTGCTTTCGACGTGAAAATTATGCTATCACTCTATCTGAAGAACCTATAGAAGCGTTAAAACTAATACAAAACCAAAGGTTTCATTTGGTGATTTCTGATTTTAAAATGCCGAAAATGAATGGTGCCGATTTTTTAAGAGAAGTTAAAAGGATAAGTCCAGAAACGGTAAGGATAATGTTGACTGGGCATGCAGATACCTCTGCTGTGATGGCTGCAATCAAAGATGGTGCTGTCTACAAGTTTATTCTAAAACCCTGTAATAATGATGATCTTAGGGTGACAGTTGCTCTTGCTTTGGAACAGTATGAGCTGCAGAAAAAAAATGCGAAGCTTGAAGCTGATAATAAGAAACATCAAAAGGATTTGTCGCGATTAACTCGATTGATGACGAATAATCGAACCCAATTATTATTTGTATTGAACAAAAAAAATCTTATTTCCGATGTTCAAGTTCAGCAGCTGGTCAAACTTTCAATTGCTACTCGTCAAATCCCTATAAAGCTCCTGTTAGATAAGGGGTGGGTAAAAGAGAGTAAAGTTCGCCAAGTTATCAAGCAACAGTTCTTTATTGATGAAGTGCTTCTCAACGAATTCAAAATAGATCCTGCGGTAGTCAGCTTGATTCCCGCATCATTTTGTCGAAAACAGTTGATATTACCTATTAAACAACAGAAAAAAGTAGTCACGCTTGTAATGGCTGATCCTCTAGATGATGGTGTTATTGAAAGTCTAAAGTTCAGTAGTGGACTGGATTTCAATATAGTGATGGCCAATTGTGATGATATTGAAAAAAAAATCAAGGAAGTCTTTAGCGAAGGAAGCCAGCTAGAAAATTATGATTCTTTGATTTCTCAGGACGAAGCTTCGGATACGATAGAAATTATTATTGAGGAAGAAGAAGATATTGAGCTTGTTGAATTATTAGAAGGGACTTCTGAACCTCCCGCGATCAAGTTAGCCAATGCGCTGATTATGGAAGCTATCCGATTAAATGCGAGTGATATTCATATTCAGCCCACATCAAAATATGTGATTGTTCGTCTAAGAATTGATGGGGTTTTGTTTGATAAGATTCATGTACCTCTTAGTTTACATATGCCATTGGTTTCCCGTATAAAAATCATGGCGGAGCTTGATATAACCGAAAGACGTAGGCCACAGGATGGAAGGATTACAGTTAAGTCTCCACTAAAAATTGTTGATCTGCGACTATCTACACTTCCTACGATCAATGGTGAAAAAATTGTAATGCGCCTACTGGATAGAAACTCCAGTATGTTACCTCTGCCTGATCTCGGGTTTACAAAAGAACAGCTTGATAAACTGGAATTGATTAGTACAAAGCCTCAGGGAATTATATTAACAACCGGACCAACGGGTAGCGGGAAAACTACTACCCTGTATTCATTGCTTCAAAGTAACGCAAATTCTGAGAAGAACTATATCACCATTGAGGATCCTGTAGAGTACTATATGGATAGAGCTGTTCAGGTAATGGTTAAGGAAAAGATTAATCTGAATTTCACTTCGGTACTACGAGCTGTTTTAAGGCAAGATCCCGACACCATTTTACTGGGCGAAATAAGAGATGCAGAAACCGCTGATATTGCGTTTCAGGCCGCGTTGACAGGACATGTTGTTTATTCAACGCTCCATACAAATTCCGCAATAGCGACAATAGCCAGACTGTTTGATTTTAATATGCGTCCATATGTCATTGCTTCGGCAATTGAAGCCATTGTCGCGCAAAGATTAGTAAGAAAACTCTGCCAAAAGTGCAAAATTCGAGTGAGCCCAGAGAAAAAACAAATCAAACTTTTAGGCAAATCTTTTTTTGATGGTTTGGATAAAATTTTCGACGCAACTGGATGTGAGCACTGTCAGGGAAGCGGTCTGAAAGGAAGAATAGGGATTTATGAGTTGCTTATTTTTAGTGAGGATATACGTCAGGCAATTTCCAAGCAGAAGAATATTATTGAGATCGCGAGTCTGGCTCATGAAAATGGTTTACTTTCTCTTTTGGAAGATGCAAAACTTAAAGTCGCAGAGGGGCTTATTTCTGTCGATGAAGTAATACGTGTGTTAGGCGCACAAGATCTTGATTAGTGTGAACCACAACTGATTTTTCACCAAGTCTCGATAAGAGTCTTGCTGTAAAAGTCCTACTCCTCACTCTTTTTTACATAGACCCTTAACGGTGAATTGTAAATTTTTTCAAACATAAGGATTTTATCGATCATCATCTCGTTAAGGAGCGTGTCTTTTTTCAATAATAGTAATCCATTCTTATTAGTACAATCTCTGCTAAGTACCATACCTTCCTCAAGGCTATGACCTGAGAGCATATGTTCTTCTGAAACTTCTTCTTCTTCCTGTTGCTTTTTCGAAAGCTCTATAAATCGCTCTACTAAGCTCTTGTCATAAAGTTTTCCTTTGTTTTGTTCAATAAAATAGCGGGCATCTTCAGTGGTGTAATCAATACCGTCATATTTTCCTGCCCTTAGCAGGAAGTAATCCTTGATTATCGCCATAATTCGGCTACCAATAGAGATATCAGTACCCTTTTGTCCTTCAGGTTCTCCTGAACCATTGTAGTATTCACAGTGATGCTCAATAATTCGTGCAGTGTCATTAAAGCTGCTTATGTCGGACAATACTGTTGCCCCGATTTGCGGATAGTTCATATATTGTTTGTATTCATCGACGCTCATCATTTTGACTGGAGTAGTGAGAAGTTTTTCCGGCAGAGCCAATTTGCCAAGCTCAAATAGAAGTGCTGAATAGTATATCTGCTTAACCATATAGTCACTAAGCTCCGCAGCTTCGGCCAGTTGCTCTGCTAGCTTTGGCAATTCCGGATACTTACGGCTAAAAATGTTCTCGCGAGCACAAATTGCATGATATAAAAGGTGAATAACGGCATCATAGCTTTCAGATAGCTCTTTGTAAGCATTATCAAGCAGGCACTCGGTCTCTCTTAACTCACGAACTCTGGCTTCTACCTTCTCTTCAAGCTTCTTGTTCCAGTCCCTTAACTGCTTATTTTGCTGATGTGTCAGAACAAGTAATCGTTCCTTTTCCTTTTCCAGATGGCTAATTTTAAGTAACGAGCTGACTTTCAGTTTGATATCGTTATCTTCCCAGGGCTTGCTGACGTAGGCACTAATCCTGCCGTCATTGATCGCTCTGATTGTTGATTGCTGGTCGGAGAAACCGGTAAGTAAGATGCTCGGAATTTTGGGGTGCTTTTCTTTCGCATGGCTTAAAAACTCTGCGCCATCCATATTGGGCATGCGCATATCGGAAATGATAAGGTCAATTTTTGTCTCTTCAAGTATGTTGAGACCTTCTTGTCCGCTTTCGGCAAGATGTATGTTGTAGCCATCCTTTCGGAAAAGTCGTTTTAATGAAACAAGAATATTGCGCTCATCATCAACGCATAGAATATTGGGTTGTTCTTGTAGTTTTTCGTTCATTTACTGAGTCTCACTACCAAGTCTAAAGTTTTGACGCACCAGTTGTACCCAGGGCACTTTTACACTGTTCACGCTAAAGTCTAGGTTATTATTCTGAGAAATTCTAATTTAGCTTTCAGAGCGCTTTTTTATCCGTTTTTTAAAAACTCCAAATTGTTCAAGTATCTTGCTTGTTCCGTGCTTCATATAGTATTTAAGCTCTTTTCTGGCCACCTCCTCCTCGAGGCCTTTACTGACTAAGTCGTGCATTACCCTGTCAAAAGCGTTACGCCTTTTTAATCCTTGTTCAGATGTATCGCGACGATTTTCGAAAAAATCGAGAAGGGTCGAGCCGCACACACAGTTACGGAATAGTTCCAGAACGACCTCTCCATCATCATCTTCTGATGATTTTAGTCCACTTTTTCCATGAACATCGACAGTCCTGGAAATAAACTCATCGACTGTATTGTAGATTTCACCGCAAGTGACGCATTTCTTGGGGAAAGAGTTCTTTTCAAGGGTAACCAGATCAAAAAACAGTTCAGAATTGTCACTCGCTATCATCACTAATCTCCCGAGTTTAAGTCTGCTTCCTCTTCAGCTTCTTCGAGAGAGCTCACTATTGGCAGATGGATGGTAAAGCAGGTACCGACTCCCACTTCACTTTCGACCACTATTTTTCCCTTATGATTTTCGATGATGCCGTAGGATATAGAGAGACCAAGCCCGGTACCCTGGCCGACAGGTTTGGTTGTAAAAAACGGATTGAATAGCTGGTTCAAGTGCTTTTCATCAATACCAGTACCATTATCCTGAATTTTTATACAGATAAAGTCGTCAACTTTATAAGTCTTAATGGATATCTCACCTTTTTCTTTGATTGCGTGCCCTGCATTGATAAGAAGATTCATAAAAACCTGGTTTAACTGACTAGGGTGACAGTAAGTTTCTGGCAGCTCACCCAGTTCTTTTTTAACTTTGCAGTGGTACTTCAATTCATTCCAGACAATACGCACCGTCTCTTCAATACAGGCATTTATGTCACTTTTCTTCATTTGCTCTTCACCAGCATGAGTGAAGTTCTTCAAGCTCTGTATTATCTTCTTTACTTTTTCCATTCCAAAAATGCTCTCAGAAACCAGTTCCTGGGTGTCAGAGAGAATAAATTCAACTTCGTATTCATTCTTGAGGTTACTGATGACTTCCGGTATTTGTGAGCAACTTTCCTGTTTATTGCAGATATCTCCGACCTGATTTAATAGCTCATCGATAAACTGGCCCAATTCCATGACATAGTCTTTCAATGTATTCAGGTTACTGTTGACATATCCCAGAGGATTATTAATTTCATGGGCAACTCCGGCAGCTAGCTGCCCAATTGACGCCATCTTTTCAGAATGTACAAGTTGGCTTTGGGCTGATTTAAGTTCTTCGTATTGTTGTTTAATCTTTGCCTTTGAGTGATAGGCTGAGAGAAAGTTTCCAACATGCATAGTGACATAGGCCAGCATCGACATATCACTGTAGGAAAATCTGCCTTCTCTATCATATTGTTGGGCAACTATCCCTCCATGGAGATTAACTGCATGAAAAGGAAGGAATACCCATTGACAGGGAACATTCCCCAAACATTTGACCTTTTCATTCTGAACTAATTCAAGGACATCTTCTTTCGCCAGGATGAGTGAGCGCTTTTGTTTAAGCGCATATGCTACAAGGCTATGCTTCAAGTCTGGATTGGTGGATTCATTCAGCTGCTCTTTTGTAAATTCTGAGGACTCATCGATAATAAAAGGAATATCCAGAAGACCATCAACTTTCAAGCAAATGTAAAAATTTTCAATATGAATTATTTCAGTAAGCAAAGTGAATATTCGTTTATAGATATTTTCAAGCTTGTCTTCTCTTCCCTGAAATTGTGATATTTCCGAAATAACATTTTTAACTGCCAACTCTCTTTGCAGTGTTAGATTTTCCTGACGCAGATCGCTTAACTGTGCTTTTAAGCTATTTATTGTATTCGCTTCCATTGAATTTCTCTAACCATAGAAAGGAGCATGTAGGTTGATTAATTTAGTATGGTTTATAAACTCGAAAACGCAAATTTCCATCTGTCAAATCAAGCTCAGATTTATTGCGACTTTGTTGTCTTGAACTCAAAGGCACACTGAAAAATGCGTAAATATCTCAAAAAGAAATGTGTCTGTGCAGGATTAGCGTCTAATCTAAAAATAGTGCAGAAGATAAAGAGTTTTAGTCAATTGATTCGTTTGGCTGGGAAATCTTAATATGAGATAAGTTATGTTCTGCAAATTTCCAAAATATCGAGTTGATTTACGGCTCGCGTGTTTCTACCTTTTTGCATGGAAAGATAGGAAAGACATTCAAACCGTTTTCAAATATACCGAAAAGTAGATCTATGATTAATTATACTTCGAGCGAGCAGTTCACAATACTTATCGTAGAAGATAATCTTACGATGATGACGGTGATTCAAGAGCTACTAAAAGCGGCTAATATAGCCAAATCAATAACTTGCACCTCCACTGGTAAAGAAGCGCTGACTCAATATCAGAATAATCAATTTGACTGCATATTATTGGACTATGAGCTTCCAGATATGGACGCAAATGAAATTTTGGTTGAGTTTCAAAAAGATAAGCCGCTTGAGTGTCCTGTTTTGATTCTTACAGCGCATGAAGATCCTAAATTAGCGTCTAAAAGTCTCTCTTTAGGAGCTGTAGATTTCATTACCAAATCAGAATGCTCTGCTCAGGTTTTAAAAAGAGCGATACTTTTCGCTATTACCAGAAGACGTTATGACTTGAGCAAAATACGAAGTGTTGAGTCAACTGCACAGACAAGCGATGATTATAAAGAGCTAAAAGACATTATTGTCAATCACAATACTGGTATTGTGGAATACAACTACTTCCTCAATGAACTCGAGCGTGCACTTGCTCGAGCTCGGCGTTATCAACTTCGAGTTTCTGTTGTTGCAATTTGCGTAGAGGATTATGAGCAAATTATTTCCAAAGGCGGAGCGAGTAAAAAGAAATCATTCCTGGAGTCCTTTGCAGAAAGGTTGCAAGTGTCAATTCGAGCAATAGATTTGATTGGCTGGATTCGCGAAGATAAATTCTGTGTTTTAGTTGAGCATGTTGCAGATAAAAAGACTGCATTACTAGTTGCCAGACGAATCAAGAATACACTAGAGCTACCACTACAAACTCAATTTGAAAAAATTGATATCAGAGTAAAAATCGGCCTTTGTCATGAAAAGCATTTAACCATTTCCGGAAAGCGAATTTTAATTAATGCACAGGCAGCAATGGAAAGTATCGATGAGCAGTCAGAAGAAAAAATTAAGTTTTATTCTGAAGAGATACAGACCCATGACAGGGCTCAATTGCTAGTGAAGCGTGAGTTTAAAAAAGCATTAAAAAATCAGCAGCTTTTTCTCGAGTACCAGCCAATAGTAACTATTGGAGCAGAAAAAACCGTTGCAGCAGAGGCTCTTGCTCGTTGGAAACATCCTGATTTTGGTGTTATTCCACCAATGGATTTTGTACCCTTTCTGGAAGAGTCTGGATTCATCAACAAGTTCGATAATTGGGTACTGGAAACTGTATTTATGCAGCTTGATATGTGGCGAAAAAGGATGAGTGAACCTCCGGTGGTTTCTATTAATGTTCTCGTGCATACGTTGCAGGATGAAAGTTTTTTCAATCAAATCAAGAAAGGATTGGATGAAAGAGAGCTTTCAGGAAAGTATTTGCAGCTAGAAATTTCCGAAGAGTTAGTCAGTCTGACATCTACAGATTTTTATGCGACTTTAAGAAAACTTCAGGCTTTAGGAGTTTCAATTGCCCTGGATAACTTTGGACTTAATATGCCATCCTTGTCGGTTATTGAGGATTTTCCCTTTGATGTTCTCAAAATAGACAAGAAACTCGTTCAGCTGGTTTCAGAAGATCGAAATGTCTGTGCGATTGTAGAGGCGCTAATCGATATTGCTCTCAATTTGGAGAAGCGGGTTGTTGTTGAGGGCGTTGAGACTCACAATCAGTTAGATTTCTTCACTAACTTAAAAGTTGATTTAGCTCAAGGGTTCTTTTTTTCTCGGGCGATAGATGCTGATACTTTTACTCAACGTTTACTTGATGAAAGTGTCGATACTGACAAAGTCGTTAAGTTTAAATACTGAGATCCAATTTCTAAAAATAGTAGCCATAAAATAACTATTTTGTGGCTACTAAATTGACAAGTGTTTCCTCTCTTTTTTGTGGAGGAGCAATTCCCAGAAGTGTTTCTCTTATGCCCAGATCTTCCCTAGACCACCAGAGAAACGGTAAAGATATGCTTTCATCGGACACTCGAAATCCTGACGATCTTATTAGTTCAATATATTCTTGAGCTGTTTTTTGTACTTTCATCGGATGCCGAAAAAGATAACGAATTAGATAAGAATTGATGTAGCGTTTGGTTGATTCTGCAAACAAAAAGATGCCTCCCGGCTTTAATATTCGATAGAATTCATCAATTGCTTTTTCTTGCTCGATGATATGATGAAACGTCTGATGACAAAAAAGCAGGTCTACACTATTATCTTCAAGCGGAATCTTCTCGCTGGAACAAAGAATAAGCTCAGCGTTTAAAGAGTTCTTAATACTTACCTTTTCGGTTGCTTCAATCATTTCCTCACTAATATCAAGGCCAATTAGTCTTTGCGGTGAAAACCTGGCTTTCAGTTTGGGAAGTGAGTGACCATAACCGCATCCAACATCGACTACTGTGTCGTAGTTTGCCTTTTTATCCGGAATAAGTTGCTCAAGGTCCTTCAGTGCTCTTTCAAGAACATGGAGTTTCCATGTGTGGGTACGTAAAAACCATTTGCCAAAACCTGTTTCGTCAACGTAAATATTTCCTAGTCGATTTCTTACACGACCTTTACGTTTTTCTTCTTTAGTCAAACTATTCATGCAATATCAGTTTACTTCAAATTCAAAGTTGTCAATTAATCTTGGTTGTCCTAACCAGGCCGCAGCAGCTATCAGTAGATGTTTGTCAGTCTTTTTTGCCTGCTCAAGATCTGTCTGGTTAACGACTTCAAAGTAGTCGACTTTAAAGCCTTTATCCGTCAATGCTTCTATAGCGTCGGTTCTCGCATCAGTAATGCTTTTTTTTCCACTCTCAATACTTTCTGCTGTAGATAGGATTACTTTGCGAAGTTGACTTGCGTCTTCTTTCTGTTGTTCTGTCAAGTATCCATTTCTCGAGCTCATCGCAAGACCATTATTTTCGCGTACAATTTCTGCACCGATTATTTCTATAGGCATTATCAAATCTTTTACCATGGTCTTGATGATTTGATATTGCTGGTAATCTTTTTTACCAAAGATAGCTAAATCAGGCTGGACAATATTGAATAATATATTGACGATTGTTGTGACTCCGCGAAAGTGGCCTGGCCGACTTGCTCCACAAAGTTTATCCGTTAGCCTGTTTACTTCTACGCTAGTGTGAATTTCCTTACCTAGAGGATAAATATCGTCTATAGTTGGGGTTAACAGGAAGTCACAACCAACGGATTCGAGCTTGCTGATATCTTGTTCGAGTGTTCTGGGATAACTATCAAAATCTTCATTTGGACCAAACTGCATTGGATTGACAAAGATACTACTGACTACAATATCGGCTCTTTTCTTTGCTTCGGTTATCAGTGATAAGTGACCCTGGTGTAGGTTTCCCATTGTTGGAGCAAAACCTATTTTCTTACCCGACCTTTTAAGTTGAAGCAGTTTAGATTGTAGTTGCAAAGGGGAACTAAATATTTCCATTGATTTTAATTCCTTTTCTACTAATCAAAAGTGTGGGACTCAGAGGGAAAGCTACGATCTTTAACCGATTTTACATATGCTTCTATGGCATCTTTTATCGATTGCACTCCAGGCTCGGCCATGAAGTTTCTAACAAACTTAGGTTGAAAGTCATCGTTCAGACCAAGCATATCCTGTAATACTAAAACCTGTCCGTCAGTTTGATTTCCGGCGCCAATGCCAATAGTCGCAACTTGAAGCTTTTGGGTTAACCGAGTTGCCAGGTCTTTAGGAACACATTCAAAAACGATTAGTGATACTCCTGCATCTTGTAGCGCCATTGCATCTGCTTCCAATTTTTCAGCAGCGGCCTTATCTCGTCCTTGAACTTTATATCCCCCTAATGCGTCAACAGATTGGGGGGTTAGCCCGAGATGTCCGCACACAGGAATGCCTCTTTCGGTGAGTTTTCGAATGCTTTCTGTTAACCATTCGCCACCTTCCAGTTTCACCATATTTGCGCCTGACTGCATCAATTTAGCCGCATTTTTCAGTGTTTGTTTTTCTGTTGCGTAGCTCATGTAGGGCATATCAGCAATAAGCAATGCACCCTTATTCCCTCTAGCGACACAGGTTGTGTGGTAACACATATCTTTCATGCTGACTGGAACTGTTGAGTCCTGACCTTGTATAACATTTCCCAGAGAATCGCCGATCAGAATAATTTCAACTCCAGTCTCGGATATTAGTTTGGCAAAAGTTGAATCATAGGCGGTTAAAACGCTAATGGGTTCACCTTTATGCTTTAAGGCCTGGATAGTGTGCAGCGTTTGTTTTTTCATATGTTTCTCTAATGAATTATGAATGTCTCAATGATTCCTGCCCGCTCAGGCAAAAGCAGGATTGAAATAATGGCGACCACTTGTCGTCAGCTCTATTCTTTCCAGAAGTTGTTGATAATCTTTGTCGCTATTGACCAGATCAATTCCGGATGCATTAACAATTAATAAAGGAGAACTGTCATAATAGTGGAAAAAATCTGTGTAAGCTGAAGCAACTTTTTTCAAATACTCATCTGTAATTGAATATTCCATTTTGATACCCCGTTGACGAATTCTTTTGAGCAGAATGTCTACTGGTGCCTGGAGGTAAATCACAAGATCCGGGGTCGGCGCATCGATGGTGAGATTGCTATACACCTGATCATAAAGGTTGAGCTCATCATGATCGAGCGTCACATTGGCAAAGAGCTTATCTTTATCGATTAAAAAATCTGCGACAGTGCAATTTACAAAAAGATCTTCCTGAATTAATGTTTTCAATTGCTGGGTACGCTGGAAAAGAAAGAACAGTTGAGCAGGCAGGGCACCTGTTTTTGGGTCTTGATAAAAGCGCTCTAAAAACGGATTTTCATCCGCGCCCTCAAGCAATATTTCGCCTTCAAAGGTTTGAGCCAACTTCCTGGCCAGAGTTGTTTTGCCTACTCCGATAGGGCCTTCGATAGCGATAAAAGACTTTTTCTTATTTGTGTTAGTATCTATCACAGTTTTTCGATTCCTTGGTGACCTACAGACTCTAGAAGTTCATGAATGTGTTTTCCATCGGGAAATATGAGCTCCGGCTCTATTTCACAAAGCGGGATTAGTACAAAGTTTCTTTGCTTTATGCCATAGTGAGGGATAGTTAGTCTAGGGGTATTTATTTGTTCAGAAGCATACAATAATATATCCAGATCAAGAGTTCTTGGTCCCCAGCGCTCATCCTTTCTTACCCTTCCTTGCGACAACTCAATTTGTTGTAATTCATTTAGTAACTCTTCGGGAGTCAATGTTGTATGAATACGACAGACCGCATTAATGTAGTCATCCTGGTCCTGAGGACCCATTGGCGAACTGCGATATAAGCTGGAACATACCTGTAGCACTATTTTTTCGAGCGAACCAATTGCAAGTAAGGCCTTCTCAATTTGTTTTTGAGGCTCATTCAGATTAGCTCCCAACCCGATATAAGCTATTTGCATATTTTCAGTCTGTTGCACTTGTTGAACCTTAACTCAATTAGTCTTGATGATTCGTCTTGTCTGAGCGGCGATACTGGTTAGGTTTTCGATGTTTATTACTTCGGCGACGCCGACTTTTGGTAATGTTTGACTTTTCCTTGTCACGCTTATTGCCTGAATTTTCGGTGTGCTTTTTGGAATGCACAGATTTTAGTATTTCCATGCGACCACGAGGATCCGCTTCCTGAAACTCAGTCCACCAGTCAGCGAGAGCTTTTAATTCTGGCGTTTCATTTGCTCTCAGACACAAAAAGTCGTACGCAGCTCTAAATTTTGGATGTTGAATTAAAGTGTCAACATTTCTCTTCTTGCGATTAAACAGACGAAATTGAAGATTCCATATCTCACGCATTGTAATTGAAAATCGCTTTGGAATAGCTATTGTTCTGCGTTGAATATCTAAGACTCTGGAAGCTGCTTTTTGTCCAGCATCGTATTTGGGCATCCCTCTAGCTGCAAATCGCTCTGTTTGCTCCTGGAGGGGTTGCCATAATAACACTGCAAATAAGAAAGCTGGCGTTACAGGTTGGTCGTAAGCTATTCGTCGATCAGTACTTTCAAGCGCTCGCTCTAAAAATGCGGCAAAATGGCTATCATTTTTGAGACTGGTGCAGCTTTGCTGAAACAAGTGCTGAGCTATCTGAGACTTGATTAGCAATTGCCAGGTTGCCAAGGCATGACCGCCGAGAAATAGTTTATTGCACTCGTCCCACAGCCTGGCCGGAGAAACATGTTCCAGCAATTCTGACATTTGTTCAATTGGAGCGGCGGTCTTTTCTTCTATAGACAAGCCCAATTTGGCTGAAAGGCGAATCGCTCTCAAAATGCGGACAGGGTCTTCTGTGTAACGAGTTGCTGGCTCTCCTATAAGTCTAAGTTGACGCTTTTCCAGGTCTTCGATACCGCCGGTAAAGTCAACCACGGTAAAGTCTTTTGCACAGTAGTAGAGTGCATTAACCGTGAAATCTCGACGTACCGCATCTTCTTCAAGACTACCGTAGACGTTATCACGCACTAGCAGTCCTTGTTCGCTCACTTTTGACTGATGCTGATTTTCTTTCTCATCATGTGAAGCCCTGAAGGTTGCTACCTCTATGACTTCTCGACCAAACAGGATGTGGGCCAATCTGAATCTTCTTCCAATAAGTCGGCAATTTTTAAATAGTCTGGCTACCTGCTCTGGAGTTGCACTTGTTGCTATATCAAAGTCTTTCGGTTTTAAGCCCAACATCATGTCTCTAACGCCGCCTCCCACCAGATAGGCTTCGTATCCAGCGTTGTTAAGCCTGTAGAGGACCTTTAGTGCATTTGGACTCATATTATTTCGTGAAACCTGGTGCTGGCTGCGTTCAAGAACACGCTTTTGCGGCCGTTTACCAGAGGATGATTTGGGAGACAGTCTGTTCCAGAGCTTCTTCAGCATATTGAGAGTTAGCCTTTGTCCGACAGGTTCATCAGGAGCGAAGCGATGCTACGAGTGCCACGTCCTGTGGCACCGGCAGAGAAGTATGCGTTTGCATTAGCATGGTAACAAGCCGCCAGATCAATATGTAGCCAGCCTTTGTTTGGGGTTTCGATGAAGCGGGATAAAAATCCGGCTGCATTACTCGCTCCGCCAGGCCCTCCACCCGGTATCGGCTTGCTGTTAGCCGTGTCAGCGTAAGCAGAAGGACAGTTGTTTTTATGACTTTCATCTAAAGGTAGTCGCCATGCCTGGTCATAATTTTTCCTGGCGATAGAAAGGTATTCTGTACACAACTCATCGTCCATGGAAAATACTGCATTATAGTCTTCCCCAACGGCGGTTACTGCGGCACCTGTTAAAGTTGCTGCGTCAATAATAAGGGGGGTTTTTGAGTTACACGCATCAATGAGACCATCAGCTAAAACCAGGCGACCCTCGGCGTCAGTATTAACGACCTCTACCGATACTCCGTTGCGATACTTCAGAATTTCCGATAGCTTATAAGCTTCACCGCTGACCATATTTTCGGCACAACACAAAATTAGCCTGACTGGTGATTTGAGACCATTGATAATAGCTAATGCTAAAGCTCCGGAAACTGTTGCCGCACCACCCATATCGGCTTTCATATGTAACATTCCCTGGCTTTGTTTAAGGCTGTAGCCACCACTGTCAAAGGTAATCCCTTTGCCTACGAGCACCGCAGCAGGAGAGTTCAGCTTTGATCCTTTGGGAATAAAGTCCAAAGTTAACAGCGCCGGCTCATGTCTACTCCCTCTACCAACGTTATAAATTCCCGTATAGCCCGCGTCTTTTAATGCTTCACCGGTCATTATTTCATAACTAACTTCATTCGGTGCTAATTGGGTAAGGTACTCGCCCACTTGCATACAAAGGCTATGTGGAAAAATATCTTCCGGAGTCTGATTGACTAACGATTTTACCCAGCTGTAGGTTTTAATCATTGCATTTAGTTGTTCAGCTTCAGCTTTAGCTAGCGGAGCAAGTTCGAGTTCTGGAAAATAGCAGGGATCGGATAAGCCTTGCCAAAAGTGCCACTGATATTCCAGAGGCCACTCGCCGACCAGAGAGATATGGGGGATTTTATGAGCAACAATTTTTCGAGCGGCAAGTTGTACTCGCTGCAGAGAAGTCTTGCAGTTTTCCAGTGATTGAATATGAATAAAGGCACCATTCTCATTATATGTCAGTTGGGTCTCTCCCCAACATTTTGGCGCTTTATCCGTTGATAGCTGGATCTGGAATGTTTGACTCATATAGTTAGAACCGTTGTTTGACATTTAATTTATTGGCACTTTTATTATCTTGAAGAGAGTCCTGCTAATTGGTGTATGCTTCGTCTAATCAAGGTAGTGACCCAGCTTCCCATGTTTGGTAGAGAGGTAGCTTTCATTGTGAGGGTTACGTCCATATTTTAGCGGCACCCTTTCTACCACATCTATTTTGGCTGCTTTTAGTGCTGCCACTTTGCGTGGATTGTTGGTCATAAGCTTTACCTGAGAAACTCCGAGAGAATCGAGTATTTCTGCGGCTACCGAAAAATTTCTCTGATCGGCTTGAAACCCGAGGTTCAAGTTGGCTTCGACCGTGTCTTGTCCCTGATCTTGCAGAGCGTAAGCTTTAATCTTGTTTACCAGACCTATGCCGCGGCCTTCCTGACGTAGATACACTACCATTCCACGGCCTTCTTCGGCAATTTTTTGCATTGCTGCTTCCAGCTGAGGTCCGCAGTCGCATCTTAAACTGGAAAAAGCATCTCCGGTTAAGCACTCAGAGTGAACCCTTATGAGTAGCGGTTCATCAGAAGCTATATCACCCAAGGCGAGGGCGACATGTTCTTTTCCGTCTGAGGATTTCTCCAGGGCATGAATAGTAAAGTCACCCCATTTAGTGGGTAACTTGGCGCTAACGATGGGGTTTTGCTTCATATAAAAACTTCAATTTGCCAGAGCTTAAGGTCCTGAAAACAGGCTAAATGTCATTTTAGCTTAAATTTCAAGGGATTAATACGTTACAATCGGTATCATTCAGGCAGTTGTTCTATTAAGCCTCTCTTTTAGAAGGCTTGCAGAAAGCTAATGATATTCGATCCTGCGCGAATTCTATTGCTTTCGGCATAAAGGTACAATGTCAAAGGGAAAAATGTGGAAAATTTGTAGGGAATTACATTAATGGTTGCTGGCTTTCATAATAAATTCATTAATGGGGTGACGAAATCGGGGGGGAACTGGTATCCACCTGGAAGGGGGGCTGAAAGCTTGACACCTTTGATAGTCGCTTTTTGGCGCACACTCTTTGTCTTGTTTACTATGACTATGGTTGGGTGTGTAAGTGTCCGCGAGCGCAGCAGGGTT
Source organism: Aliikangiella sp. G2MR2-5 (assembly GCF_015687155.1). Classification (GTDB taxonomy): domain Bacteria; phylum Pseudomonadota; class Gammaproteobacteria; order Enterobacterales; family Kangiellaceae; genus Aliikangiella. The sequence goes on from NZ_JADPQF010000003.1 coordinate 361,772, forward strand.
GAAGAAAATGCAGGGATTGACCAACTGACTCAATCTACGGCCAGTACTCAAATTAGTCCTCAGCTCCTCATCGAAGATCTCAGATTTATTGATGATAATTTACGAAAAGTTCATCCTAATCCATTTCTACGTGTCACTGAACAGAATTACAATGAATTGTTAGATAAAACATTATCGCAATTAAAAATAGGGCAAACTCGAGGAGAGTTTTACTTAAAAGTTGCTCCTCTGCTAGCGTCATTAAGAGATGCCCACAGTTTTGTCCATCTGCCTAAAGATCGTCGTGGAGAGTTTCGCCGACGAGGAGAGATGCTTTTTCCTCTTGCGGTCATTGTTGATGGTGAACGCTTACTAACTGCCGCCGATTTATCATCAATGCCAAAGGTACCCTCGGGAGCAGAGATAGAGGAGATCAACGGTGCTCCGGTCAGTTATTTACTAAGCCGAATGAGACAGTTAATAGTCAAAGAAACACAAGAAGGACAAGACCGTAAGATTCAAATGGAATTTGCCTGGCTTTTGTCGTCTCTGGGTCTGGCTCGAGGTGCATATCAAGTCAAATATTCCTTTGATGGTGAAAATATCACGACAGAAATCGATGGCATACTTCCGCCTGCAACAGGAGATAAGGCTGGGCAGCCAAAATCTTTCTATGGATTTTCTGTTCTTTCTGATAAAACTGCCCTGCTTTGGCTTAATGATTTTAACGAAAAGCCGGAAGTCTTTGAACAGTTTATGCAAGATAAACTAGCGCTGATGGAGCGGCACAATATCGGTAATCTAATCATTGATATCAGGTACAATAGTGGTGGGCTATCACAAAACCTGAAAACACTTCTAGCTTTCATCAGTGACAAAGAAACCCACTGGGCGGTGAAGGCAAAAATTAAAATCAGCGAGCAACTTAAACAAAATCATCGGAGCCAGACTCGTCATCGACGAGAAGAAAAGTACAGCTGGGGGCTACAATGGTTGCCTGTGGAGTGGACCAATAAGTTGCAACATTCAATATACTGGGCTGATAACGGTGAATACTTAGATTTGAGTCTTGAGCCAATAGAGTCTTTGAGGAAAAAGGCTCTTAAAGGAGTGTGGGTACTTACAAATGGGTACTGTTACTCAGCTTGTAGTTTCTTCGTTGCCAGTGTGAATCGCGACAAAAGTGCAATAACGCTTGGTGAAAGAGTAGGTAGCCTTGTCGATGTTCAATTTGCCTACCCGGTTACATTAGAATTGCCGCATAGTCATTTGAAAGTAACTTTACCTACCATGGAGTTGATATTTTCCGACCCAAACCAGGCTAGTCAGGATAACCGCTTAATTTTACCTTTGGTTCCCATCAAGAGAACCGAGTCAGATATTCAGCTTAAACAGGATCCTGTCCTAAAAAGAGCCTTATTAGAGGCTGAAAGCATAAGTAATCATTAAGTTTAGGAAAAAGCCGCTTATAGGGTCTACACTTATCCTGGATGTTTCAAGCAATTTTGAGGACTGCTCGTGGCCAAGTGGGTTACCGAACAACTAGAGGAATTACTCAATCAGATTAATGAGGTTCCCTATACTGATGACAGAGATAAAAGGCAGCTAACGATACTAATGGCTGGCTTTATGCGACTTAACAATCAGGCTATGGAAAATGCAGCGGTTAAAACTCGCTCCCAAATGAGAGGTTGGAGCCTTGATGATGCTGTCGAGGAAGACACCAAAAAGAAAAAGTCATCTGGAAAAGTAGAAGACTCTACAGCTGATGAATTAACTAAGCTGCGCCCAATTCGTTAGACTACATATTTTTGTAATACTTCAGGTTTGTTGAGTAACCTTTAGATCATTTCGCTCTCAGAATTAGCTGTCAATCGAGACCTTCTTCCCGCGGAATCTCTGGTGTTTAGCTTTTGACCAATGATATAATCCGCGCCCTGAAATTTCTTACTTATTTACTCATACGCTGCAAGTTTGCGCTAAAAGGTGTTGATTTAGCAATGCATTTGGCACTCAAGACTCAACTGTTACTCCATAGAGCGTGAGTGTTAAGTGAATGAGATGTATTAATTAATTGTATTATTGATTGAGTTACCGCAATGACACAGACTCTCGAAAACGACAATATCGACGTTTCAAAAAACAAAAAGTTGTATATCAAAACCTGGGGATGCCAGATGAACGAATATGATTCGTCCAGAATGGCTGACCTGCTGAATAAAACACATCAGCTCGAAATGACTGATGAGCCAGAAGAAGCAGATGTCCTGGTTTTGAACACATGCTCAATTCGAGAAAAAGCGCAGGAAAAGGTTTTTTCGCAACTGGGTCAATGGAAGAACTATAAGCAGAAAAAGCCTGACTTACTAATTGCTGTTGGAGGATGTGTTGCTAGTCAGGAAGGAAAAATGATTCGTCAGCGAGCCCCATATGTCGATATGGTATTTGGACCGCAGACCCTGCATCGTTTACCTAATATGATTAATGAAGTGAGTGCGCAGAAATCTCCAGTAATTGACATTTCATTTCCTGAAATTGAAAAATTTGATGCTCTTCCAGAACAGCAAGTAGAAGGGGTTACCGCTTTTGTCTCTGTCATGGAAGGGTGCAGCAAGTACTGCTCATTTTGTGTTGTTCCCTATACCAGAGGGGAAGAAGTTAGTCGTCCATTCGACGATGTAATTGCTGACGTTGTTGAGCTTGCGGCAAAAGGCGTCCGAGAAGTCAATCTACTCGGTCAGAATGTAAACGCCTATAGAGGGAAAACACATGATGGAGGAGAGGCCGATCTTGCTGCTTTGATTGAGCTGATTGCTGCTATAGAAGGGATCGATAGAATTCGATTTACCACTTCCCATCCAGTCGAATTTTCTCAGCGCTTGATCGATGTCTATGAGAAAGTTCCTGAGTTAGTAAGTCACTTGCACCTCCCCGTCCAAAGTGGTTCTGACAGAATTTTGAATATGATGAAGCGTGGGCATACCGCGCTTGAATATAAATCAAAGATTCGAAAGCTGAAAAAAATTCGCCCGGGTATCAGTATGTCTTCCGATTTCATCATCGGCTTTCCAGGGGAAACGGAAAAAGATTTTGAAGACACAATGAATTTAATTGCTGATATTGATTATGACATGAGCTTTAGTTTTATCTATAGCGCCAGACCAGGAACGCCTGCTTCCGATATGGTTGATGATACTCCGTTGGAAGTAAAAAAGGAGCGGTTGGCATTGTTGCAACAAAGGTTGAATCAACAGTCGCTAGCTCATGCTCGCCGAATGATGGGAACAACGCAACGAATTCTGGTCGAAGGTCCATCCAAAAAAGACCCTATGCAGCTGAGTGGAAGAACTGAAAATAATCGAATTGTAAACTTTGACGGGCAGCCTAATATGATCGGCCACTTTGTTGATGTTGAGATTACTGAAGTTCTACCTAACTCGCTCAGAGCTAAACTGACAAACAATAGTATTTATTAATTTTGAAATGTCCGGTATTCCGGGCAATGGACTTTATCGACTTTTCACTTGGCGAATTTAATGGCAACTCAGGAATTCTTAATCGAACCTTTTGATAATCAGGTGCTGGCAACGGTAGGCGGGCATCTGGATGAAAATTTTCGTCTGATTGAAAAACGATTTGGTGTTGAAATTAATAATAGAGCCAACGTGTTTAAAATTATTGGCGATGAAGAACACATAGCAATGGCCAGGCACATTATTCTGGCATTATTTGAAGAAGTTGAACAAACACAAAGTTTATCCAAAGAAACATTGCATTTGATAATTCAGTCTGGCGCACAAGCTTTGTCCCAGTCTTCCCACGAAAAGCAACATGATGTTGTTATAAAAACTAAACGAGGACAAATCAGGCCTCGTGGACTCAATCAGCAAAAGTATGTTGAGAATATTTTATCAAGTGATGTCACTTTTGGTATTGGCCCTGCGGGAACAGGAAAGACATATCTTGCCGTCGCTGCGGCAGTTGACTCTCTGGAGAGACAGGAGGTTCGTCGAATTCTACTCACTCGTCCTGCGGTAGAAGCTGGCGAAAAACTGGGGTTTTTACCCGGAGATCTTAATCAGAAAGTTGACCCCTATCTAAGACCTTTGTATGACGCACTGTATGAGATGTTGGGCTTTGAGCGAGTGGCTAAATTAATGGAAAGAAATGTTATTGAAGTTGCTCCCTTGGCTTATATGCGAGGAAGAACATTGAATGAAGCATTTATTATTATGGACGAGAGCCAGAATACAACAGTAGAACAAATGAAAATGTTTTTAACTCGCATTGGGTTCAATTCTCGAGCGGTTGTTACTGGTGATATAACGCAGGTAGATTTACCTCGAGGCAAAGTTTCTGGTTTGAGACAGGCCATCGATATTCTTGATGGTGTTAAAGGTGTAAAGTTCAGCTTTTTTCAAGCAGGGGATGTCGTTAGGCATCCTGTTGTACAGAGAATTGTCAGAGCTTATGAAGCGGTAGAACTCGCCAAAAGTAAATCTTCCGCTAGTAGTCATCTATCTGATACGGAAGAGTGAAATGCAATTATTCGTTGAGATTCAAAACCCGGAAAATTTTACTGATATTCCTGAGAGTGCAAAAATCAACGAGTGGATTGGTTGTGCGTTGCAGCATGCTGATTATTCGTCTGATGAAGCAGAACTCACTGTGAGGGTTGTTGGAGAAGCGGAAAGTCAACAGCTCAATTCACAATATCGAGGTAAAAACAAACCGACCAATGTTCTTTCTTTTCCGTTTGAAGCACCATTTGAAATCGAAACCTGCCTGTTAGGTGATCTTGTTATTTGTCAGCCCATATTAGTTGCTGAAGCAAAAGAGCAGGGAAAGGCTGAGCAAAGCCATTGGGCCCACCTAATCGTGCATGGTACCCTGCATTTACTGGGCTATGACCATATTGACGATGAAGAAGCTGAAGCCATGGAGTGCCTCGAAACAACAATTCTACAGTCATTAAAATTTGAAGATCCTTATCAAGAATAAAAAATCTCAAAACCCAAAGATTCTCAACGACCTAAGAATCCCTGTCTGCAATATTTTTTTAAATATTTTTCTTGCAAAATCCAGCATCCTAAACTACTCGTTTTTTTTGAAAATTATCGATAAGTAGACTGCTTGCAATTGCTAAGTTTCTGTTTTATAAACGAATGACATCGCGAGTCTGTGTTGTATCCGGTGCCAAAATAAAATCGCAAAAAAGCGGTGCTATAAAAACAACTTTCAGCAATCAAAGGATAAAAAGACATGGCTAACTACTTTCAGAAAAAGAGCCTGGTCCTGGCAATGGGATTAGCGCTCAGCGCTACTCCGCTATACGCTGCTGAGGACGAGCAATCAGAAGCCGCCGAGGAAGAAGAACCCGCACAAACAATGGTCATCGTTGGTTCGCGTGCAGCTCCTCGTTCCATCGGTGATTCTCCAGTACCTGTAGATGTAATTACATCCGAAGAAATGGCCCGAAATGGTTCAACCGACATGACTTCGCTGTTGGCTGCCGTGGCGCCATCATTCAATGTTAACGAGCAGCCAATTAGTGATGCGGCTACCATTGTTCGACCAGCTAACTTAAGAGGACTGCCACCAGATAACACATTAATTTTGGTTAACGGTAAGCGACGTCATCGCTCTGCGGTAATCGCTTTCCTTGGTGGTGGTATTTCTGATGGTTCACAGGGGCCGGATGTTTCAGTTATTCCATCGATTGCAATTAAGCAGGTTGAGATATTGCGAGATGGTGCATCTGCTCAGTATGGCTCTGATGCGATCGCCGGTGTTATTAACTTTGTATTGAAAGATCACAGTGAAGGAGCGGAAATAGAAGCTCGTTGGGGAGAGTACTCTGAAGGAGACGGCGACACTATGGTGGTCGCAGGTAACATGGGGTTACCTCTTACAGATCGCGGTTTTGCCAATTTTGCTTTTGAAGTTAAAAATGCCGATGCAACCAGTCGCTCGGTTCAACGAAATGATGCTCAGGCTTTAATCGATGCGGGAAATAGCAATGTCGCTAACCCTGCTCAAATATGGGGCTCTCCTGAGGTCAAAGATGACATTAAGATATGGACAAATATGGGGCTGGATCTGGGCAATAATAAAGAAGCCTATCTTTTTGGTAACTATGCATCTAGAGAGGTAGATGGAGGATTTTTCTTCCGAAATCCTACAAATCGTCCAGGTGTTTTCGGAGGAATTTATCGAGATGTGAACGGTACAGTCATGGCTCGCCCAGATGAAGATCTTGATCCGGTAGGAGCTGCTGCATGGGACAATGCAACTCCGACTTTGTTGGTTGGCTCTTTAACCGGTTCCGCTGATCAAATTAACTGTCCTCTTGTTGAAATAAATAATGGGATACCAGATCCTGTGGCCCTAAACTCTTTGGCTGCTGCAAACTGTTTTTCCTTCTACTCAATGTTCCCGGGCGGCTTCACTCCGAGATTTGGTGGCGAAGTCGTTGATGCTTCGATAGTCATGGGGACTCGAGGTGAGTTCTCCAATGGCATGAGTTATGACACTAGCATTAGCCTGGGACGAAACGCGGTAGACTTTGCAATTCGAAACACTGTTAATGCTTCGTTAGGACCAAACACACCAACAGAGTTTAATCCTGGTAGCTATATTCAGCTAGAAAAGGCATTCAATTTTGATGTATCTAAAGAGCTTGAAACTAGTTTTGATTTGATGACTTTATCTGCCGGGTTAGAATGGCGAGAAGATTCTTTCGAAGTGAAAGCTGGCGACCCAGAGTCATTTGAAGTTGGTCCTTTAGGATATGATCCTGTGACAGGAACATCTCAAGGCTTTGGCATTGGCTCCAATGGTTTTCCTGGATTCAAGCCTGAAGCACAAGGAGTGTTCACTCGCAGAAATCTTGGGCTTTATGTAGATTGGGAAACTTACATAAACGAAAGCTGGATGGTTGACCTTGCTCTTCGCCATGAAGATTTCAGTGACTTTGGCTCGACTACAGATTGGAAGCTATCGTCTCACTTCCAGGCGACAGACTATTTTGCCATTCGAGGTTCCGTATCGACTGGTTTTAGAGCGCCTACTGTCGGCCAATCAAATGTTATTAATGTATCCACCGCATTCACTGATGGGGTCTTAGCTGACGAAGCGACATTGCCGCCAACCAATCCTATTTCGATTCAAAAAGGTGGTGCTCCTCTAACTCCTGAGGAGTCAGAAAGCTATACTGTTGGTATGGTTTATGAGTATGAAGATTGGTTTATTACCTTTGATTATTTTAATATCGAAGTCACTGATCGTATTAGTCAAACATCAACTTTGGCGCTGACTCAGGCGGATATTGATGCTTTGGTTGACTTAGGTGTAACAGATGCTTCAAGTTATACCGGTGTTAAGTTTTTCACTAATGACTTTGATACGTCCACTAAAGGTTTTGACTTGGTTATTAGCTACTCAACGGAAATGCTAGGTGGCGATAACGACTTCAACTTTGCTTTCAACCACACGGAAACAAATGTTGATTCTTGGAATCCTCTAATTATCAGTGATACCCGTATCAAACAATTGGAAGAAAATGTACCGAATGACAGGGCGACCTTAACTTGGAAACACTCGCAAGATAGCTGGAACATACTTACTCGTTTGAATTACTACGGAGAGTTCTTTGAGGCTCATCTGGACGATGGTACCTTGCCCATATATGCTGACTCAGAGTTTACCTTAGATACTGAGTTTTCATACGATGTTTCCGATGATTTAACGCTTGCAGTTGGGGCAAAGAATTTGCTGGATGAATACCCTATCGATTTGGAAACTGTGTACTTTGATCCAAACGATCCTGGCGCAGGCAACTATGCGGCAGACGTTGTGGGGGCTAAATATCCACCAACTTCTCCAATGGGCTTTAATGGTCGTTTCCTTTATCTGAAAGCGAACTATCGTTTTTAGTTGGAAATTTGGCTTGATTTAGCAGATGCCGGCGCTTATGCGCCGGTTTTTGTCTGGCGAAGGATATTTTTTCTTTAGACGCCTAAAGACCTTTGCTACAATCAACAGGTTAACAGTAAAGAGAGTAACAGACTGAATGAACGACGATATCCCTCCCTCGAGGAGCTGGTTCGAGAAAATAACACAGATTTTCCAAGACTCCCCCAAAGACCGCGACGAACTGGTTGAGGTCCTCAAAGAAGCTGAAGAAAACACCCTCATTAACCCAGAATTACTTTCGATGATGCTTGGCGTTATGCATATCTCAGAGATGCAGGCTCGAGACATCATGATCCCCCGTCCTGAAATGGTCGTGATCGATGAAAACCTTGATTATCCGACGATGCTTTCTCGTGTTGTAGAGTCCGGGCATTCTCGCTTTCCCGTAATAGGCGACAATCGCGATGATATTGAAGGCATTTTACTGGCAAAGGATTTACTTCATCATTCTTCCATGGTGGAAGAAGACTCTGAGCAGCGCTTCACTCTCAAGGACTACTTACGGCCAGCTGTTATAATTCCCGAAAGTAAACGACTTGATACTCTCCTTAAAGAGTTTCGCGCTAACCGTAATCACATGGCGATTGTCGTAGATGAGTATGGCGGGGTTGCAGGGTTGATAACCATCGAAGATGTGCTCGAACAGATCGTAGGTGAAATTGAAGATGAGTTTGATATTGACGATGAAGATGACAATATTCATCAAATAGCAGATAACCGCTTTAATGTGAAAGCGCGAACAGAAATCGCTGAGTTCAATAACTGTTTTGGCACATCATTTAGTAACGATGAATATGACACCATCGGTGGCATTCTGATGCAGGCGTTCGGCCATATGCCATCAAGAGGAGAGAATATTGTCATCGACAATATTAAGTTCGAAATAGTGTCCGCGGATACTCGACGAATTAAATTGTTAAAGGTGAGCCGGACCGAACAGCATTAAGTTAACCAGTTTGCAGGAAAGCAAATAAAAGCAAAACAAGAGTGCTAAAGATAACAAAAGGGTATCTTTCCTGCGATTTAAGCCGAATTATTTAAGGGTGCTTCTTGATATTTCAAGACTTTCAATCAATTGTTCAGCGATTTGTCCAATATTGTACGGCTAATCACTGGCGCCTTCGTACCAGTTTACTTATTTCTGGAGCCGTTTATCCGCTCGCTTTTGAACCATTTGGATGGTGGTTGCTCGCCTTTCTATCCATCATTTTTCTATGCCTTGTCATTCTTTCCGACAAGGTTCTGAGCAATTTTAAAGTCGGATTATATTGGGGGCTTGGTGCGTTTGGTGTTGGGGCCAGCTGGGTTTATGTCAGTATTCATGAATTTGGCTTTGTACCAATGATAGGTGCTGCCGCGTTAACGCTGCTTTTTGTGGTGATTTTATCACTTTATAAAGCAATTTTTGCCTGGGTGGCGGGCTGGTTCATCGTCCGCACCGGAAAGATGTTAGCTGTGATTTCACTGCCTTTGGCGTGGCTGCTTAGTGAATGGATTCAAGCTTCATTTCTGAATGGTTTTCCTTGGCTACTAACCGGGTACAGTCAAATTGACTCACCTTTAGGAGCTGTTGCTAGCTGGGTTGGTGTTTTCGGAGTGAGTTGGTTTACCTTGTGTTTTTCCTGTCTGATTGCGTTAATGCTTTTGTCAAAACAGATCAAAGTCTACTTGGCCGTATCTGGGATTTTGGTGCTGGTTGTTATTAGCATAAACTGGCAATATTTTTCCTTAAAGCCCCACAAGAAACGAAATGCTCCGGTTGATGTTGCCCTGATTCAACCGAATGTTTTACAACACGAAAAGTGGGATCGACGATATTTTGGCAAAATAGTACAAACAATGTACCAACAAACAGAGGATGTTTGGGAGGCTGAGTTAATTGTCTGGCCAGAAGGTGCGATACCTGCATACGCCCATCAGGTGCAGGATATTACTCGAGACTTGGAGATTAAGGCTAAAAATAACTCCTCCCATTTGATAATGGGGATCCCCGAGTATCAAAAGTCTAATGGACGAAGTTATGTTGCACTCAAGTCATTTGGAGAGAGCCTGCAAAGTTATCACAAGCAAGTCCTGGTACCATTTGGTGAATATGTTCCGATGGAAGACTGGTTAAGAGGAGCGATTAAATTTCTTAACCTGCCCATGAGTGGATTCAGTGAAGCGAGTAATGAGCAACCGCCGATGAGAGTCAGTGACTATGTATTAGTACCTGCAATCTGTTATGAAATAGCCTATCCAGGTATCGTCAGAGGGCTCGCCATTCAGGCAGGAGAGCAGCCTGCGATGATAGTCACCGTGAGTAATGAGGCCTGGTTTGGCGATTCATTTGGTCCATATCAGCATATGCAAATGGCCAGGATGAGAGCTAAAGAGCTAGGAATTCCATTGATCAGGTCTACCAATGATGGAATTACTGCTGTGGTGGACTCGCGTGGCAAATTGCTTAAAAAGTTGCCGCGTTATCAGGCTGGCTCACTTCGTGCCAAAGTTGAGTTAACTAATTTGCCAACAATATACCAGCGATATGGATTTTGGGGGCTTTATGCAACTCTTATTGTTTGTCTGTTAATCTTAGTTGTCGCATTTTTCAGTAAAATGGAAACCAAAAGTACAAAATCTGAATAATGTATGCTTGAGTTGCACTGCAATAAAAGCGAAAAAGAAGATTAAAAAAAACAACTAAAAATTTGCTCAGAACCTTCTACTATTATATAAAGCTCGCCTAGCGGCAGACCGCTAAAACACTGATTAAAAAAGCAACAAAATCAAATGCTTCTGTTGTTTTATTGAGCAATACAAAGCGTATTTGAAAGAATTAAATTGTTTCTTGATGTAAATCATGTCTGTCGCTTGCTATTTTAAACAAAGTCTTTTAAAAAGGCATTGCTATAAAAGAATGTAGGACTGGGAATGCTAGAGAACTACTTACCTATACTCGTGTTTGTCGCGATCGGGCTCGGTTTCGGGGTTTTTCTTGAGCTTGTAGGCTATTTTGCCGCGCCAAGAAAAGATGTCGAAGATAAGCTTTTGCCATTTGAATGTGGCTTTGATGCCTTTGAAGATGCACGCCATAAATTTGATGTTCGTTTTTATCTGGTCGCCATTCTTTTCATCATTTTTGATCTTGAAGTCGCCTTCCTCTTTCCCTGGGCTGTTGTTTTTAAGGAGCTTAGCTGGTTTGCAATTGGGGCTATGGGAGTCTTTCTGGGGCTGCTCGTAGTTGGCTTCATTTATGAGTGGAAAAAAGGAGCGTTGGAATGGGAGTAAAACTTCCTACCGAAGCGCCGGGAGCTGAGCCGGTCGAGGCAGGCAAGGGCTATCTAGTCACGGGTATTGACACTCTGGTCAATTGGGCAAGAACTGGCTCTATGTGGCCAATGACGTTCGGCCTGGCATGTTGCGCAGTCGAAATGATGCAGGCGGGAGCAAGTCGATATGATTTTGACCGCTTCGGTGTCGTTTTCAGACCAAGTCCGCGTCAATCTGATGTAATGATTGTTGCTGGAACCTTGACCAATAAAATGGCTCCTGCGCTACGTCGTGTATATGACCAGATGCCTGAGCCAAAATGGGTCATTTCTATGGGCTCCTGTGCTAATGGTGGCGGATACTACCACTATTCCTACGCTGTTGTCAGAGGGTGTGACCGAATTGTTCCCGTCGATATTTACGTGCCGGGATGTCCGCCAACCGCAGAAGCATTGATCTATGGTGTAGTTCAGCTACAAAACAAGATTAAGCGTACAAATACAATTGCTCGCAAAGTATAAGGGGTAACCATGTCACAACTATTAATGGACCTGGTCGATAAACATTTTGCGGACAAAGTTCTCGATAAAAAAATTTATCGTGGTCAGCTGACAATCGAAGTTGATAAGTCTGATTTACTTAGTGTTTGCGAAACCCTGAGAGACAATGATGATTTTCAGTTCGAGCAGTTAATCGATTTATGTGGGGTTGACTACCTGACTTATGGGCAAGATGAATGGTCTACTCATGAAGCCTCAGGTAGTGGTTTTGAACGAGGCCGAGCTAGTTTGGACTTTGATAGCGCAAAAGAAGATTCCGAAAGACGCTTTGCTGTTGTTTACCACTTGTTATCTGTCACTTTAAATCATCGGATCCGAGTTAGGGTTTTTGCCGACTCCGAGGATATGATGGTCCCCAGTGTAATAGACATTTGGAATGGTGTTAACTGGTTTGAACGAGAAGCCTTTGACCTCTTTGGAATTTTGTTTGAAGGACATCCCGATCTACGTCGTATTTTGACTGACTACGGATTTATTGGACACCCGTTTCGCAAAGATTTCCCTGTGGTGGGAGAACTTGAGATGCGCTACGACGAAGAACAGGAACAATGTGTTTATGAGCCGGTTACAATTGAAGAAAGAATTTTAGTTCCGCGAGTTATTCGTTAACGCGAAAACTTTTAAGCAAAAAAGAACTTGAAGAAAATTTCCGGCTTAAAGAAAAATAAATAAAGATTAAATCGGTGACTAGCTCGCCATTTCTACGAAAAGATGTTGATTGACTCATGGCAGAAATCGAACACTACACTTTAAACTTTGGTCCGCAGCATCCGGCAGCTCACGGCGTTCTGAGGATGATCCTGGAAATGGATGGTGAGACCATTGAAAGGGCAGACCCGCATGTTGGCCTGCTACATAGGGCTACTGAAAAACTCGCCGAAATCAAACCTTACAATCAAAGTATTGGCTATATGGATCGTCTCGATTACGTATCCATGATGTGTAATGAACATGCCTACGTTTTAGCAATAGAAAAATTGCTTGGCATCGAAGCACCTAAACGTGCGCAGTATATCCGCGTCATGTTTGCCGAAATCACCAGAATATTGAACCATCTGATGTGGCTTGGTGCTCATGGCCTGGATGTTGGTGCAATGACTATGTTCCTTTACTGTTTCCGCGATCGTGAACCATTAATGGATGCGTATGAGGCTGTTTCCGGTACGCGAATGCATGCTACTTACTACCGACCTGGCGGCGTTTATCGAGATCTACCCGATACCATGCCACAGTATGAAAAGTCTCCTTGGAGAAATGATAAAAAGCTAAAGGAGCTTAATGCCAACCGTCAGGGATCGTTATTGGATTTTTTATGGGATTTTACCGAGCAGTTTGATTCGTCGGTTGATGAATATGAATCGTTACTAACCGAAAACCGTATCTGGAAACAGCGTCTGGTTGGAATCGGTGTAGTGTCCCCCGAGCGAGCCTTTCAGCTGGGTTTAACCGGGCCGATGCTTCGTGGTTCAGGAGTCGCCTGGGATTTAAGAAAAATGCAGCCTTATGATGCCTATGCAGAGATGGACTTTGATGTGCCGGTTGGACGAAACGGCGATTGCTATGACCGCTATCTGGTGAGGGTAGAGGAAATGCGACAATCAAATCGTATTATTCGCCAATGTATCGAGTGGCTACAAAAAAATCCGGGTCCGGTGATGATCGATGATCACAAAATTGCGCCACCTAAAAGAGCTGATATGAAAAATGATATGGAATCTTTGATCCATCATTTCAAGTTGTTCACCGAGGGCTATTGTGTACCGGAAGGCGAAACCTACGCAGCGGTAGAACATCCAAAAGGAGAATTCGGAATTTACTTGATGTCGGATGGAGCGAACAAGCCCTATCGATTAAAGATTCGAGCTCCAGGTTTTGCCCATATTTCCGCAATGGACGAATTAGCTAAAGGCCACATGCTGGCCGATGTGGTTGCCATAATCGGCACCATGGATATTGTATTCGGGGAGATCGATCGCTAATGACCGATTTTAACTATGACCAGACGCTTCATTTGAAGAACTTGCTTTCGCCAGATGCTATCGCTGAAATTGATGGCTGGATTAAGAAATATCCACCAGAGAGGAAACGTCCGCCAATCATCGCAGCACTAAAAGTTGTTCAGGAGCATAACGGAAATTATCTGACTGAAGAGTTAATGCAAGCGGTAGCCGAGTATCTGGATGTACCTCACATAGCGGTATACGAAGTTGCTACTTTTTACTCGATGTTCCATTTGAACGAAGTGGGTAAGCACGTTATTTCTGTGTGCAACAACATTTCCTGCAGTTTGCGTGGTGCAGATAAAGTAATCGAACACTTACAAAATCGCTTAAATATCAAAGTTGGTGAAACAACTGATGATGGGGTTTACACCATCAAGACTGTTGAGTGTATGGCTGCCTGTGGTGGCGCTCCTATGCTTGAGGTTGACAAGGTATACCATGAAAATCTGACCGAAGAGAAAATCGATCAAATTTTGTCTGATATTGCAGCAGTGGAACTTAACTCGAAAGAGATGAGCAACGTGGAGGCGAAAGATTAGTCTATGGCTAACGAAGTTTGTTTCAGAACCCTCCATCTAGACACTCCCTGGTCGATTGATGCTTATGAAAGTGTTGGTGGTTATAGCTCTTTGAAAAAGATTGCTGCCGGTGAGCTATGTTATGACACTATTATTGACGAATTAAAACTATCAGCATTAAGAGGTCGTGGCGGTGCAGGGTTCCCTACCGGCCTCAAATGGAGTTTTATGCCACGAAATATGCCGGGGCAGAAATATGTGGTATGTAATTCTGATGAAGGAGAGCCGGGAACCTTTAAAGACAGAGATATTCTCCGATATAACCCTCACCAGTTGATCGAAGGGATGATCATTGCCGGCTATGTTATGAATGCGACAGTGGGTTACAACTACATGCGTGGTGAATTCTACGAACCCTTTGCCAGAATGGAAGCTGCAATAGCGGAGGCTAAAGAAAGAAACTATCTGGGCGACAATATACTGGGTATGGATTTCAACTTTGAGTTGCATAATCATCTCGGAGCAGGTGCCTACATTTGCGGTGAAGAAACCGCTTTAATTGAATCAATCGAAGGCAAAAAAGGACAACCTCGTTTCAAGCCTCCTTTTCCGGCTAACTACGGTGTATTCGGTAGACCGACCAACGTTAACAATACAGAAAGCTATGCCTCGGTTCCTGCAATTTTACAGCACGGCGGTCAATGGTTTCTTAAGCTGGGCAAGCCAAACAACGGCGGAACAAAAATCTTTTCAGTTTCCGGGCATGTAAATAATCCGGGCAACTTTGAAATCAATATGGGTACTCCATTCAAAGACTTACTAGAGCTGGCCGGTGGAGTGCTGGGTGGGAAGCAGCTTAAGGCTGTTATTCCTGGAGGTTCTTCTTCGCCGGTTTTGCCCGCCGATATCATGATGGATCTCACTATGGACTATGACTCTATTGGAAAAGCAGGCTCTATGCTTGGCTCAGGTGCTGTCATGGTGCTCGACGAGAATACCTGCATGGTGGAAGTCGCTGCGATTACCGCTCATTTCTACTATGAGGAATCCTGTGGACAATGCTCTCCTTGTCGTGAAGGAACCGGCTGGATGTCGCGGGTGATCCATCGCATTTTAAAAGGCGATGGTCGAGCTGAAGACCTGGACAACCTGGATCGTGTCGCTGGCAATATTATGGGAAGAACTATTTGCGCATTAGGTGACGCTGCAGCGATGCCTGTTCAAGGTTTCCTCAAGCATTTCAGACACGAATTTGAATACATGATCGAACATAAGCGCAGCATGGTTAAAGGCTAGCTAAAAGTTAAAAGCTTATAAGGTAAACAGAATAAATTATGGGTAAGGTTCATATAGAAATAGATGGCCAAAAGCTGGAAGCCGAAGTCGGCTCAATGATCATTGAGGTCGCTGACAAGGCTGACATTTATATTCCGCGCTTTTGTTACCACAAAAAACTATCTGTCGCAGCCAACTGCCGAATGTGTATGGTGGATGTGGCGAACTTGCCAAAAGCGGTTCCTGCTTGTGCTACTCCTGTTGCAGAAGGAATGGTGATTGATACCCGGTCACAAAAAGCGATCAACGCGCAGAAAGCCGTGATGGAGTTTTTGTTAATCAACCATCCGCTGGATTGCCCTGTGTGTGATCAGGGCGGTGAATGTGAATTACAAGATTTGTCAGTTGGTTATGGTGATGATGTCAGTCGATTTACAGAGGGGAAACGGGTAGTTAAAGATAAAGATATTGGTCCTTTAATCGCTACCGATATGACACGTTGTATCCATTGTACTCGTTGTGTTCGTTTTGGTCAGGAGATCGTAGGTATTCGAGAGTTTGGTGCGACTGGTCGCGGCGAGCATATGGAAATCGGTACTTATATCGAGGAGACAGTAGAGTCAGAAGTCTCCGCGAATATTATTGATCTTTGCCCGGTAGGGGCGTTAACAGCTAAGCCTTCGCAATTTAAAGCCAGGGCTTGGGAACTAAGACAAGCTCCTTCTATTGCTGCTCACGATTGCCTGGGCTCGAATATTTTCGTGCATCACCGACGAGGTGAAATCATTCGGGTTGTTCCACGAGAAAACGAAAGTATTAATGAAGTTTGGCTTTCTGACAGGGATCGTTTTTCCTATCAGGGACTCACTGAAGGTGCTCGTTTATTAAATCCCAGAATCAAACGAAATGGCGAATGGGAAGACTGTGACTGGCAAACGGCTCTTAATTTAGTCGCCAGTGAAATGAAGCGGATCATTGGGGCGAGTAACGGAAATGATTTCGGTATTTTAATGGGTAACAATGCCACTACCGAAGAAAGTTATCTTGCTCAACGAATGCTGAGAAAAGCAGGTAGTAATAACATCGACTTTAGAACTCGTCGAAGAGATTACACCGGCGATGGACGTGGTAGTGTTCGATCCGGTATGAATTTTCCGATGGAAAATCTCGATACAATGGATGCCACCTTACTGATTGGTGCTGATTTAAGACATGAACAACCATTAACCGCATTGAGAGTGCGTAAGTCGACCGGTTATGGCAAGGCTATGGCGATTAATCCGTTTGACGGAGAATATAATTTTCGGCTAAGCAATGAACTCCAACCAAAGTCCAATATGCTTGCGCAGGAGTTTGCGTGTGTGCTTGCCGCGGCCGACGCATTAAGGCCTGAAAGTTTGAATGCAGAAGCCAAGGAGTGGTTGGATGGCATTGAGTTTAATGACGAGCATAAAGAGATAGCTCAGAACCTGATTGATGGAGAAGCTTCCTGTATTTTGATGGGAGTCTACGTGCAAGAACACCCTCAGGCGGAAACGATAAACTGGCTGGCTGAAACATTAGCTTCAGTGACTGACTCTGATTGGGGATATATGACTCAGGGATGCAATGCCGCTGGAAATAAAATTGCCGGTGCGGTGCCGTGTCAATCAGCGGCGGGCGGTAAGTCCGAGCAAGGTAAAACTGCGAAAGAAATGCTGACCGAAGGTTTGAAAGGCTACATGCTGGTTAACTGTGAACCTGATGTGGAAAGCATATGGGCTGAACAGGCGTTGCAGAATCTGAAAGATGCCGAGTTTGTTGTCGCATTGACTTCATTTGCCGATGGACGAGTACCTGATTACGCCAATGTGATGTTACCCATTGCTGGTTGTTATGAAACTTCGGGAACCTACATTAATGTTGAGGGCAAGTGGCAGAGTTTTGCCGCGGCGGTTAAGGCGCCTGGTGAAGCAAGACCTGGTTGGAAAGTCTTACGTGTACTGGCGAACTTGCTCGACTTAAGTGGATTTGAGTACGAGTCATCTTTACAGGTGATTAATGAGCTTAGAGAAAAGTTTGACGCTGTTGGTGATGTTCGGGTGGCGAGAAAAGTGCCACCACCAATGATGGTGGTGAACGAGCAGGAAACCAATAGAGAGTGTTTGGGGCTCTATATGGTTGATCCATTGGTGCGACGTGCCGGGGCGTTGCAAAAAACTCCGAAAGCATCAACACATCCGATTAGTATTTCACGGGTTAAAACAAGATGAATGGTTCTGAAATAGCAACAATAGATTGGTGGGCCTGGATCGAAACGTCTTTCTGGATTGTCTTCAAGATTGTTTTGATTTTATTGCCGCTGATATTGGCGGTGGCTTACACCACATATGCCGAACGTAAAATTATCGGCTATATGCAGTTGCGTCTGGGACCCAATCGGGTTGGTCCGAAAGGGTGGCTGCAACCGATCGCCGATACCGTAAAACTGATCATGAAAGAAATAGTAGTGCCAAAAGGTTCTAGCAAAACTCTCTTTGTTATTGCTCCCGTGCTGTTTATTGGTCCCTCTTTTGCTGCCTGGGCGGTAGTGCCTTTTGATGCGGGTATGGTGTTAGCTGATGTTAATGCTGGTCTATTGTATGTCCTGGCAATGACCTCAATCGGAGTATATGGTGTCATCATTGCGGGATGGGCTTCAAACTCAAAATATGCATTTCTCGGCGCAATGCGAAGTGCCGCGCAAATTGTTTCATACGAACTGGCAATGGGGTTTGCTTTAGTTGGAGTACTGATGTGTGCTCAGAGCATGAATTTGGGAGAGATTGTCGAAGCCCAGTCTGGTGGCGTTTTAAACTGGTTTTTCATTCCTTTGTTTCCGCTATTAATCGTGTATTGGATTTCAGGGGTTGCAGAAACGAATCGAGCCCCATTTGATATGGCTGAAGGTGAATCGGAAATCGTCGCAGGTTTTCATGTAGAGTATGGAGGGATGGCTTTCTCTCTGTTCTTCCTTGCAGAATATGCCAACATGATTCTTATTTCATTTTTAACCGCGCTTATGTTCTGTGGTGGCTGGTTATCTCCATTTCAAGGAATGGGAGTTCTGGAAGATATTACAGCGTGGGTTCCCGGAACCATCTGGTTGTTGGTGAAAGCCTCTTTTTTCCTTTTCTGCTTACTTTGGATAAGAGCTACTTTTCCTCGCTTTCGTTATGACCAGATTATGCGTTTGGGATGGAAAATATTTATACCTGTGACTTTAGTTTGGTTACCGTTGCTTGCTGTGTGGATAAAAGCTGGCGTTTGGCCATTTAATTAATTAGGCATTACTTGAAGAACTGATGAAACAATTTAAACAGTTTATTAATAGTTTTCTGCTGATCGAGCTTCTCAAGGGGATGAAAGTCACCTTTGCGAATATGTTCCGCAAAAAAATTACCGTGCAGTACCCGGAAGAGAAAACTCCTCAGTCGCCGAGGTTCAGGGGGCTGCATGCGTTACGGACTTACCCTAATGGGGAAGAGCGTTGTATTGCATGTAAACTTTGTGAAGCTGTTTGTCCTGCTGCTGCGATTACAATCGAAGCTGGCCCGCGTGAAGATGACGGCACGCGTCGAACGACAAAATATGAAATTGATTTATTTAAATGTATTTTTTGTGGCTTTTGTGAAGAATCATGCCCGGTCGATTCTATAGTGGAAACTCGAGTATTTGATTACCACTTTGAAGAACGCGGCTTACACATTATGACTAAAGATATGTTGTTGGAAATGGGGCGTATTCATGAAGATCAGATTGCTGCTGATCGTGAAGCCGATGCTAAGTACAGGTAGCTAAAGCTATACCTGAATAATTATCGTATTAGTGATTAATAGAAAATAACTGGAAAAGAGATTTAGAGATCATTCAATGACTTTTCAAGCCATCGTTTTTTATAGTTTTGCTGCCTGGCTTATATTTGCCGCCATAATGGTTATAAGTAGCAAAAACTCAGTTAAAGCTGCGCTGTTTCTAGTGCTGACTTTTGCTTCCGCTTCTGCAATCTGGCTTCTACTGGAGGCAGAGTTTCTGGCGATTAGTTTAATCGTGGTATACGTGGGCGCGGTAATGGTGCTCTTGCTCTTTGTCGTAATGATGCTTGACGTCGATTATGCTGCTCTCAGGCAAGGTTTTGTTAAAAAATTGCCCATTGCTCTTATAATCGCGATTGCTTTTTTTGTAGTACTTTACAGTTTTTTAACTCATGGCGAATTTTCTGCAGAAAAGTTTGCTGAACCCGCCGCGAAAGCTGCCGATTATTCGAATATTAAGGCTTTGGGGCGCGTTATCTATACGGAATATTTCATAGCCTTTGAAATCGCTGCTGTTATTTTGCTTGTTGCTATTATTGCTGCAATCTCATTGACTTTCCGTGGCCGTCGTAATCGTAAGAGTCAAAATATTAGCAAGCAATTAGCGGCTAACAAGAAAAATCGCCTGAAAATAGTGAAAGTTGATCCTGTGGTTTCTGCTAATGAAACTTCCGATGAACTGGCAGTCAATCAAAGCGAGAAACAGTCATGATAGGTTTAACCGATTATCTAATTCTAAGCGCTATATTATTCTCGATTAGTATCGCAGGAATCATTATTAATCGAAAAAATGTGATTACCTTATTAATGTGTATCGAGTTAATGTTGCTTGCGGTCAATACCAACTTCATCGCTTTCGCGCACTATCTCGAAGATACCGCTGGGCAGGTTTTTGTTTTCTTTATATTAACTGTTGCTGCCGCAGAAGCTGCAATCGGATTGGCAATCATTGTCGTTTTATTTAGAAACCGTGCCACCATTGACGTTGAACAACTTAACCAATTGAAAGGATAGCCAAGGCGAAAACTATGCAGAATCAATTGCTCGCTATCATGTTACTTCCCTTAGCTGCCTCTGTAGTTGCAGGTCTGGGTGGCAATTTTATCGGACGCGCCTGGTCGCATCGAATCACTATCGCTTCGGTGGCAGTTGCCTGTGGTCTCTCGATTAATATCGCGCTCGGGTTTGCCTTTGGTGGCCTGGAGGCTGCTAATATTACTCTCTATAACTGGGCTACTCTCGGCGGATTAAAGCTGCAGGTTGGTCTCTTGATTGACTCTTTGACCGTCACTATGATGACTGTGGTAACTTTTGTCTCGCTCATGGTGCATGTTTATACCATTGGCTATATGAAAGATGATCCCGGTTACCAGCGTTTCTTCTCCTATATTTCGCTATTTACTTTCGCGATGCTGACTTTGGTCATGTCGAATAATTTCCTCCAGCTATTTTTCGGATGGGAAGCAGTTGGCCTGGTTTCTTATCTTCTGATCGGATTCTGGTATAAAAAGCCGACAGCAATATTTGCCAACCTAAAAGCCTTTCTGGTTAACCGCGTAGGGGATTTTGGGTTCCTGCTTGGTATAGCTGGCGTCTACATGATCTTCGGAACTCTGGATTACGCCCCGGTTTTCCAGCAGGTGGTACAAGGTTTTCAGGATATCGACATTCCGGTAAGCGAAACTATGGTTTGGTCGGGAATTACTTTTACCTGTATTGGACTTTTTATTGGTGCTATGGGTAAATCCGCTCAGGTTCCGCTGCATGTGTGGCTGCCTGACTCGATGGAAGGCCCGACTCCGATTTCTGCACTGATTCATGCTGCAACCATGGTAACCGCCGGCGTCTTTATGGTGGCTAGAATGTCGCCTCTGTTTGAACTTTCGGAAGTTGCGCTAAATGTTATTTTAGTGATTGGTGCCACAACTGCTCTTTTTATGGGCTTTTTGGGCGTGATTCAAAATGATATTAAACGAGTGGTGGCATATTCTACGCTCTCGCAACTTGGCTACATGGTGGTTGCTCTCGGCGCTTCCGCCTACTCTGTAGGAATTTTCCATCTGGCCACTCACGCTTTCTTTAAAGCTTTATTATTCCTGGCTGCAGGTTCGGTTATTATCGCCATGCATCACGAGCAGGATATTCGAAAAATGGGTAATCTGAGGAAGTATATGCCGATTACTTATATTACCAGTTTGATTGGATCATTGGCGCTTATTGGAACTCCGTTCTTCTCTGGTTTTTATTCTAAGGAAGCGATTATTGAAGCAGTTCATCATTCTCGTTTAGCTGCCGCTGACTATGCCTATTATGCCGTACTTATCGGCGTTTTCTTTACCGCACTTTATTCATTCCGTATGTTTTTCCTTGTGTTCCACACGGAAGAGCGAATGGATAAACATACTCGCTCGCATTTGAGAGAATCGCCCGCTGTGGTGTGGCTTCCATTAGTATTGTTGGCGATACCTTCTGTGATTGTCAGCTGGTTTATCGCAACGCCGATCGTTTCCGGTAGTTTCTTTGGTGATGCGATATTTGTGGCTAAGGAACATGATGTTTTGTCTCCAATGGTTGAAGGTTATCAAAATGTTTGGGGGCTTGGATTACATGCAGTCCAGACTCTGCCTTTCTGGTTAGCTGCTTCAGGGGTATTTGTGGCTTACTGGTTTACAGTCGTTAAGCCTGGCTGGCGCTCTGTAGTTGATAAAAAACTATCTCTGGTTAATGGTGTACTTAGAAATAATTACTACTTCGATAAAATGTATATTGATTACTTTTCCGCCGGAAGTGTCGGACTTGGAAAGAAATTGTGGCAGTGGATTGATGCCGGATTGATAGATAGCTGGATAGTTAACGGTAGCGCGAAAACTGTCGCCGCAATTTCTGGTCAGGTGCGAAAGATTCAAAGTGGTTATCTGTATCATTACGTATTGGTAATGGTAGTCGGGTTGCTGGCATTTTTAGGTTGGGTTTATTGGCACGCGTTAGCGGGTTAACAAGTTACACAACAGCTTCATCATTAGTGGTTTCTATCTAATAGTGACAACGATTTAAGGGTTTAAGTAAAAGAATGATCGATAAACTACCCATACTCAGTTTGCTTATTTGGCTGCCAATTATCGGTGCCTTGCTGGTAATTTTTGGTTCGGGTCAAAAGCACAAAGGCGCTACTCAATGGTTAGCGCTAATAACTGCTGGCGCTACTTTTTTTCTAAGCATTTGGGCGTTATTTGAGTTCGATTCGACCCGCTATCTGATGCAGTTTGTTGAAGATGAGCCGTGGATTGAGTCGCTAAATATTCGGTACTCTCTTGGTGTTGACGGTTTCTCCTACCCATTAATTGTTTTAACTTCGTTGATGACCCTGATAGTCGTGATCTCTAGCTGGAATAATGTTTCCAATAGAATATCTCACTACTTGGCCGGTTTTTTAATTATGGGCGGCCTGATGAATGGTGTGTTTGCCGCAACCGATGCTATTTTGTTTTATGTATTCTGGGAAGCAATGCTGGTTCCAATGTTTTTGATTATTGGTATCTGGGGGGGACCAAACCGAATTTACGCAACTTTGAAGTTCTTTATTTATACTTTTTTCGGTTCGGTTTTTCTGTTGATTGCGCTTATCTATCTTGGGATGCAAGCAGGAAGTTTTGATATCCTGGCTATGCAGCAGCTAGTGATGCCTGAGCTGGATATCCAAAAGCTGATTTTCTTTGCTTTCCTGATTGCTTTTGCTGTAAAGGTACCAATGTGGCCTGTTCATACCTGGCTTCCTGACGCACATGTGCAAGCCCCAACTGGTGGCTCGGTAATTCTGGCCGCAATAATGCTTAAAATGGGAACCTACGGATTTATCCGGTTTATGCTGCCTATAGTTCCCGATGCTTCAATGGCTATGGCTGACTTTATGATTGTTCTTTCATTGATAGCTGTTGGTTACATAGGTCTGGTAGCTCTTGCCCAAAAAGACATGAAGAAGCTGGTCGCCTATTCATCAATTGCTCATATGGGATTTGTAACTCTAGGCCTTTTTATCAGCTTTTCTCTGGTTGCAGGAAAACACATTGACGCGGCGATCATGGGTATACAGGGCGGACTGGTGCAAATGATTTCTCACGGTTTTATTTCCGGCGCTCTTTTTCTCTGTATTGGTGTTTTATACGACAGAATGCATAGTCGGGAAATTGCTGACTACGGTGGTGTAGTTAATACTATGCCTCGTTTTGCTATGTTCTTTATGCTGTTCTCTATGGCTAATTCCGGGTTACCGGGGACATCTGGTTTCGTTGGTGAGTTTTTAGTTATTATTGCCAGCTTGCAAGTAAACTTCTGGATTGCGGCTTTTGCCGGATTAACTTTGATTTTGGCTGCAGCCTATTCGCTTTGGATGTATAAACGAGTCATGTTTGGTGAAATAGCCAATGAGCAGGTTGCTTCACTCAAGGATCTGGTTTCCCGCGAAACAATAGTAATGATTATCCTTGCCGTAATGGTACTCGCATTTGGGCTTTATCCTGCTCCGCTACTCGATATTATGCAGCCAAGCGTAGAGCATTTAATTGACTGTAATCTTGTATCCAAACTGTCTCCTGAAGGAATGTGTTCCTAATGAATGAATCAATGAATTTTTCCTTAATTACTTCAGAGATTTTTCTGTTATGTGCTCTCTGTGTCATTATGATTGTGGATTTGTTCCAGAGAGATAAAGAACGGGTGCTGACCTTTACTTTGACTCAGGCAAGCCTGATTGTTTTGTTTGTTCTAGGTTTCAATTCTTTGGGCGCGGAAAGAATTATTTCGTTTGACGGGCACTGGGTTACTGATGAATTGGCGACTGTTCTGAAATTATCTATTTACGCTATAACATTTCTGGCTTTGTTTTATGCTCGTTCATTCATTAGTCATCGCAACTTGATGCGGGGCGAATACTACCTGTTAACACTTTTTTCTGTGTTAGGTATGATGATAATGGTTTCTGCGAATAGTTTTCTGGTTGTTTATTTAGGCCTGGAACTTTTATCTTTATCTCTATACGCATTAGTTGCATTGCAAAGAGACTCTTCCGTCGCTTCGGAATCAGCGGTGAAATATTTTGTGATGGGAGGGTTAGCCTCTGGATTTATCCTGTACGGTGTATCGCTTATTTACGGCGCAACAGGAAGTTTACTTATTGCTGATGTAGCAAAGCACTTTTCAGAAAACTCTATCGGTCTGGTAGGGCAATTTGGACTGGTTTTTATTGTTATCGGGCTATCTTTTAAGTTTGGTGCAGTGCCTTTCCATATGTGGCTACCGGATATTTATCATGGCGCTCCTAGTTCAATTACTGCCTTCATCGCAAGCGTTCCTAAAATTGCCGCATTTGGGATGACCATGCGTCTTCTTTCAGAAGCATTCGGTCAGTCTATCAGTCAGTGGGCGAGCATGATTCTTATTGTCGCTTTGCTATCGGTTATTCTGGGGAATGTTATCGCTGTTTCGCAAAATAATCTTAAGAGACTACTTGCGTACTCTGCCATTGCGCACATTGGCTATTTCTTGCTTGGTGTCGTGCCTGGAACTCAGGAAAGCTTTTCTGCCGCCATGTACTACATTATCGTCTACGCATTAATGACACTAGCCGGATTCGGGATCGTAATTTTCATGAGCTCCGAAAACAAGGAGTATCAAAAAGTAACTGACTTGAGAGGGTTAGGCCGCTACCATCCATGGTATGCCTTACTTTTTTCCATTGTCATGATTTCAATGGCCGGAATTCCTCCATTTATAGGTTTCTGGCCGAAATTGGAAATCTTCAGAAATTTGATAATTAACGGCTATGTTGTTGAAGCGATTGTTGCTATCGCTTTTTCAGTGGTTGGTCTTTTCTACTACCTGCGAGTGGTTAAGGAAATGTACTTTGCAGAAGCGGTTGACGCCCCTGAAATTTCTTCTAGTCGCTCGTTAAAAATCGCAATTAGTGTCAATTGTTTACTCTTGCTCTTTTTAGGATTGCTTCCTGATAGTATCTACCAGTATTGTTTGACCGCTTTTAATTTAATGGGGTAATTTGTTGGCCATGGACTGGTTAAAAGAACTAATAAAAACCTACTTGCCGCTAATTTCGGATAATCTTCTGATACAGTCTGCGTTGATATTTTTGGTGGCAGCGTTGTTATCTGCTGTCGCCAAATTAGTTTTAAGCCGACTTCATACTCATGGTGCCGGGCGCACTCAAAATTTGATAGACGATAAGTTATTTGGCTTGCTTCGAAAGCCGGTAAGCTTAACTATTTTGCTTTTGGGGGCCTATCTGGCCGTGGCTCGCTCTCAGCTTATCACGCAGCAACTTCCTCTTTTGGAATCAATTCTACTGACCATCGCCATTTTTTACTGGGTACACTTTGTCGTCAAATTTTCAAGATTTCTATTGCATCATTTAAGTCGAGATGACGCCAAATTTAAGATAGTACAACGCCATACCTTACCCTTGTTTGACAACCTGGCAATCATCATATTTTATGGTGCAGGCATCTATTTCATCTTTGTTGCCTGGGATATCGATGTTTCAGCCTGGGTCGCATCAGCGGGTATTTTGGGGTTAGCACTAAGTTTTGCGGCAAAGGACACACTGGCCAACTTGTTTGCTGGCGTTTTTATCATGGCTGACTCTCCCTATAAAATTGGAGACTATATTGTTCTTGATAGTGGAGAGCGGGGAATGGTTACCCATATAGGTATTCGGAGTACTCGCATTTTGACTCGCTCAGATGTGGAAATCACGATACCTAACGCAATAATGGGTAATACTAAAGTCATTAATGAGACAGCCGGGCCGCACTCAAAATACAGAATTAGAATTCCCATAGGTGTAGCTTACGGTTCGGATATCACATTGGTTCGTCAGACCTTGTTAAAAGCTGCTGCGCAAACCAATGGTGTTGAAGCGTCTCCTGAGGCCAGGGTCAGGTTTAGAACTTTTGGAGACTCAGCGCTAAACTTTGAGCTTCTGTGCTGGGTAGCTGAGCCCGTTCTTCGTGGAAAGGTGACAGATATTTTAAATGAAAATGTTTATAACCTTTTTAATGAAAATAATATTCAGATCCCTTTTCCTCAACGCGATGTTCATTTATATCAACGGTGATGGTCGTAGATTAGGCCAATTCTAAATAAACTAGTCTTAATGTTATCTTTTTCGAATTTATCCTGAAGCAAACCTTTTTGACCAGCCGCTAAATCATTTGGTGGTATGGTGTTACCCACTGTTACATTTCTTAAAAGTTTTAATATCAACTTATACCGGTATTTTTGCTAAGGTTCTAGCTGCGCCAGAATTAATAGGTAAGTGTTCGGATTAATCGTAAAAAAATAAATAGTAGAATGAGATATTTTGGGAAAAACTTTCACTTAGACCTTTCTTTTCTTATTTCGGCAATTTATAACACGATGACGCCTTTTTAAGAGCCTACACCTCGGCATGCTTGGATAATACAGTTAGCAGGATGTATGGGGTAGACAGGTGCTAGGTTCTTGAGTCTGTGCGTAGATTTACAACTAAAAAACAACTGGCATCCAATAAGGGAGAAGAAGAAAAATGAAAAACGACAACTTATTCAGACGGAACTCGATAAACATAGCTGTTTTGCTATCTTTATCTCTATCTGGGAATTTTGCCTTTGCTGAAGAAACTGAAGGTGACGAAGATAAAGAACAGAAAATGACAATCGTGGGCTCTCATATTAAACGCAGTGATATGGAAGGCCCTTCACCGATAACAAGTCTGAGCGCTGAAGATATTATTAAAACCGGTGTGACTGACATGATTGGTTTGTTTGAGAAGCTGCCTATATCAGGACAAGGTACTTTCTCAACTCAAGGTAATAGTAGCGATGATACCGCAAATGGTGGCTCTAGTGTATCGCTTCGCGGACTAGGAGCTGACTCCACTCTGATTTTGATTAATGGCCGCCGAGTGTCTGTGTCTCCTTTCGCAAAAAACATCCAGACAGCTTTTGTTGATATAAATAATATACCTCTCTCCGCTATTAAAAGAATCGATATTCTTAAAGATGGTGCATCTGCAACTTACGGCTCTGATGCGATCGCTGGTGTTATCAATATAGAGCTTAAAAATGATTTTGAAGGAGCCGAGTTGTCAGGCAAAGTAGGTGGCACTTCAGATGGCGGTGGTAGCGAAAAGAATGTCAGCATGATCTGGGGAAATTCCGGGCGTGATTCAAGCCATACATTTATTATGGATTACTACCAAAGAGAAGAGATTTTATATGCAGATCGTGACTATGCAAGATCAGCTAATCAAGCTGCTCTGAGACCAAATGATCCTGATGCGGTTGATTTCAGAAGCTCTTCAGGTATTCCAGGAACAATTGCTTTAGCCTCTGATCCAGGCAATAGAATAATAGATACCTTCGGTAGTGATGTTTGTGCGCCAGAAGATATTGATTTAGACAACAATTTATGTCGATATGATTATGCTCCATATATGTCTATGGTTCCAGAAACTGAGCGATTCAGCATCATCTATAATGGTAGCTTTGAGATTAACGAAAATGTGAATGCATTTATCGAATTAAACACTCAAAATGCAAAAACTAAAACTCGTGGAGCAGGCAGTCCAAGCTTTAATGAGTTGTTTATGTCAGGAGATAACCCAAATCACCCATTTGCAGACGATCCTGCGCATCCTTTCTATCAACAAGATTTAACAATGCGCCGTCGTACTGTTGATATCGGTAATCGTCTTAAAATTACAGATACGAATTACAATCGTTCTATTTTTGGTCTCGAAGGTGAAGTGGGAACCTGGAGTTGGGAGAGTGCAGTTAGTTACATTCGAAGCCACTCTGTAGAAAGAGGTGTTGATGGCTTCCCTAATTCAGAACGTATTCAGGATGCTATCGACAGTGGATTGTGGAACCCCTTTGAGCCTTCTTCAAACACTCAAGAAGCGCTCGACTATATCGAAACTACCACAACAAGAATTGGTAAATCGAGTAACCGTTCTTTCGATATTTCATTTTCCGGCCCGTTAATGGAAATGGATAGTGGAGAATTAATGCTTGCAGTTGGAGCTGAGTATCGAGAAGAGTCGATTAGTGATAACCCCGATGATCAATACTTACGTGGCAATGTCTTTGGTACTGAAGCGACTCAAGCGAATGGTGAGCGAGACAATACCTCCGTATTTGGTGAGTTGGCTATCCCTGTCACCGAAGCATTTGAGTTACAGCTGGCTGTTCGTTATGAAGATTATAGTGACTTTGGTAATACTACGAATCCAAAAGTAGCTTTCCGCTATGCACCAAATGAAGATATGGTCTTCCGTGGTTCATACGGGACTGCATTCAGAGCTCCGTCATTGCACCAAATTGGACTAGGGACGACTAATGAATCACCTACCCTTGTTGATAATGTACGTTGTGCGGCCGTTGGACAGGACTGTGCACCTCGGGAATATACTGTTGTTTTTGAAGGTAATCCGGATCTTCAGCCTGAAGAATCTACCAGCTATAACTTTGGTTGGTTTTATCAGGTCAACGAGCAGATGAGCTTTTCTGTTGATTATTACAATTATGATATCGAAGACATCATTGATTCCTATTCACAGTGGGCGTTAGATAACCTTTCTGGAGATCCTAGTGTTGTCGTAAGGTTAAACTCTGCTGATCCAAACGACCCAGGGGAAGTGGTTGAAATCTATGACTCTTTCAGAAATGTTGGTGATCTGGAAACTTCCGGCTTAGATATCGATCTAAGATATGATATGGAAATTGAAATGGGTAAAATTGATTTTGGTTTCACATTGAACTACGTACTCGACTATGAAGAGTTACGCAATGATGATCCTTACAAGGAGGCTGGTGACTTTGAGCAGCCTGAAATGCGCTGGACTTTCTCTACTGGCTGGAGTGGTGACAACGCTAATGCAAATGTTGCTATCAATTATATCGATGAATTCAAAGGAGATGCCGGTACAGGCTTTGGAGATAAAACAGTTGACTCAATGATGACTGTTGATGCCGTGTATAACTATCTTGGATTTGAAGATATGACCTTCAGTATTGGGGCAACTAATCTGTTTAATGAAGAGCCTCCATTCAGTCACCATGACTTCATGGGCTTTGTTAGCACGGTTCATAGTGGCCAAGGTCGTTTCCTTTACGCTCAAGCAAGTTATCAATTTAAATAAGGTACTTGCAATATAAGTTGAAAAAACTAAAATTAAGCGGTAACTTTAGTTACCGCTTTTTATTTCCAGATAGCTCAAAGCTTCTTTTTCAGTTAGAGGGTCAGAGAACAAATAGCCCTGTCCAAACTTACATCCTACTTTTATCAATGCGTCTTTTTGTTCACTGGTTTCAATACTTTTTGCAGTCGCGATAATATCAAACTGATTACATAGATGAGTAATACTTTGCGCGATAGCTTCTCCTTGAGAGCTTGCAACTATTTCCCGGGTATAGCTTCTGGCAAGTTTTACTGCATATATAGGAAGGTGGCCAAAGTTTGATATGGGTAGCAACCATTGACCAAAGTTATCCACGGTAACTTTTACTCCATGTTTAGCAAGCTGTCTGATCAATCCAAAAGTTTCCTCCTGTTGCTTCGCTAAATCTTCTTCATTTATTTCGACATGAATTAATGACGAGTCCAATCCGTATTCATCGAGCATGTTTAGTAAAAACTCAATGCCTGTATCTGCGTAGCTTCCGTGTGGAGTAAGATTTATCGAAATTGCGGTACTAAAGCCAGCTTGATTCCATTGACTCAGTACTCTGGAAGATTCTGCTATCATCCATTCGGTTAACTGTCTTATTAATCCAGAGCGTTTCGCTATTTCCAAAAATTGAGAAGGATAGAGAACACTACCATCGTTTGTTCGCCAGCGGATAAGAACCTCAAAGCCGACACAAAGTTCTGTGTCTAGTCTTAGCTTGGGTTGAAATACTAGAAAGAACTGTTCATTATCCAGTGCATTAATTAATGCATTCTTCATTGCTACCTGATCGCTTGCAATTTGCTGTTGCTCTTTATTGTAATAGCGATATTGTTGAAGACCTCTTTCTTTCGCTAAATCGAGAGCCTTATTGGCTAATCTAAGAAGTGCTTTGCAATTGTTGGCATCATCTGGAAATCGAGATATTCCTGCGCTAACGGAAAGCGCAGTCCCTTGTGCAAATGCAGACACTTGACTATTAACTCCTTTTAACAGTTTGTCTACTTTGAATACAATTGTATTAAATTCATCATTCTCTTCAAGGATTAAGAGAAAGCGATTTTTTGCATATCTTGCAAGAGTTTCATCTTCACAGAGGTGAGAGCTAATTGACTGGCTGACAGCGCTAATTAAACCATCGATGGTTGTGGTATCAAATGTTTGTTCGAGTAAGTTGAAACTATCCAATGCAAATAGAACAAGGGTAACATTTGACCCCTGCTGATTTGCATGGTCAATGGCATGAGTGAGTCTGTCATCTGCAAGAGCGCTATTAGGGAGTCCCGTTAGATTGTCGAGATAAAGGGATTCAGCCTGAATACTCTTTTGTGAGGTGGATTGCGAAATATCTGAAATTACTATCACATAGCTCTTTCGATTTGACTCATTTTTTACTACATCTATTGAAACATTGGCGGGATAACTTAGCCCTGACTGACGAGGTATCATTAATTCTCCTTGCCAGCTTCCGCTTTTAATCGTGTAGTAATGCAGACGTTTAACCAGTTCATAGGAAAACTTTTTCTTTCCGATTTTTAAAAGGTTCTTATTGAGAATTTCCTGTGCAGGAAAGCCGGTAGTTGTAGAGTAAGCTTTGTTAACACTTACAATATCCAGCTTATGATTGGCAATTACTATTATGTCCTGGGTACTTTGTATTGCTCGCTTGTAAAGCTTTAAGTTTTCCTCGTATACTTTTTCCTCTGATATATCCTGCCACGAACCGATTGCTTTTGACGGAAGTCCTTTGCTGTTATATTCAATGATGCTCCCATATATATTGCTCCAGACCCAATTATCAAAAAAGAATATACGATATGACTCGCTAAACTCAGGTCTCCTGCCCGATAAAAATTCAAACCAGGATAATCGAATATGCTCGATGTCGTTTTCATGGACAATAGTGATGTAGTTCTCCAGTGAAAGTGCGACTTTATTATTTTGGCTAAAGCTAATTATGATTTCCGACTGCATAATATCCTGGCCAATTAGCTTCCATTCCCAAATGCCCCGTCGTTGATCGTGAAGGACCAGATCGAGTTGTGCCTCTTTATTTTTTAATTGATGCTGTAAGGAAAAAAGGAGCTTCTTAATTTTCACTCGTCGGTAAAGCAGCAACACTAAAAGTAAGGGAACCATCAAATAAAGAACCTGATTTAATTCGGTAGATTGCCAGATTGGTGACGCCATATTGAATTGGAGTTGAGTTTCTTCAGAATAGATGTCCTCTCCTGGTAAATAGGTACGAATATGAAGTGTTGTTTCGCCGGTATTGAAATTGGCAAGCGTTATTTCATCGTCCCAGGTCTTTATCTTTGCTTTTGCGGTAGCACCACTAAGCCAGTATTCGTATTGCCATTGGTTTGGTTTTAGGTAGTCATGGGTCGTGATATCGACCTGAATAAGTTTTTCTGATTCAGATAGTTGAAGAGTCGTAGTCGTTAAGTCTTTGGAGGCAGCAATTAACGTACGGTCTTGAATTTGAATTTTTGATATCGATGGTTTTGGCGCTTGAGATTTAGATTCTAGCTTTTCCGGACTAACAAATATAATGCCATTTGCTCCACCGAAGAGCATTTCTCCTTTACTGCTAATGTATGCTGCGCCTTCATTAAATTCATTGCTTGGTAAACCGTCATAATAGTCGAATACTTTAAAGTGTCCGGTATTTCTGTTGATTCTTACTAAACCGCTATGAGTTCCAGCCCAAAGGAAATGTTTGTGGGGCAGTAATGAAAAAACTATTCCGTCAACAAAACCTGTTCTCGGACTGAAATGGTTTTCAAGTGCTGGAGTTTCCTTGCTAATATCGTATACATAAATTCCTTCGCCGCCAAAGGAAATCCAGATATTGTTTCCATCTTTGTAGAAGTCGCTGACATAAAGTTCCGAACTCTTCATTTTATGCTGAACGCTAATTACTTTTTCAATCGTATTGTTGTTGTAATCGTAAATCACCAGCCGATCAGTAAAGCCAACCCATAGACGGTCTTCAAAATATCTTACAAGGCTGGCTATTTCCTGATTCTCCTGACTGATTAGGTTATTTTCATAACTGAAAGTTTTTTCATGCGGATTAAATTTCAGGGGGCCACTATCTGTAGCTAACCAGATATTCCCTTCAGGAACTATGGTTATCGAATAAACAAAGAGTTCATAGTTTGAAGGTTGAAAGCTGGGACGATAAACAGAAACCTGTTTCGATAAATGATCGTATCTAATCAATCCATCTCCGCTGGCGAGCCATAGGATGTTACCTGCGGGTTTAATCCCAAAGATACGGGCTTGAGAACTAGATAGTGCTGGGTGGTTCTCATCGAGAACTCGAGTTATTGTTTTGTTTTCCTGATCGAAATAGTCGAGGCCTTCGTCACTTCCAAGCCAATAATTTCCTCTAGTGTCCTCTACGAAGGTCCAGACTGAGCCGTTCCCTTGTAATAGTTCCGGTTTCATTGTTTTTGCTGATAGAGATTGAAAATAAAGACTATTGGGATCCCAGACAAAAGCGCCTTGACTGTTGGTTCCGATCCAAAGCTTTTTGTTCTGATCCAGAAAGAGTTTGTTAATGTGATAATTGGTGTATTTTGGAAGTATTTCAGATAGGGAAAACAAATGAGTCGTTTGCTGGCTTTCCAGATTAAACGAAAGTAGCTTATCTGCTTGAGAAAAAAATACCTGTCTATTGAAACGAGTCATATCTGTTATTGCTGCTGAGCTTTCGAAGACTAGCTTTGGTGGAGTATTTAAGTTTCCTGTTTCAATTATAAACAGCCCTTCTTCGCCTGTTACCAGTAGTTGCCCTCCATCAAGTTTTAAAATACTGCGAATAGGCTTATCGTCCACTAGTTCGGAAATCGCAAGCTTGGTCAGCTTTAGATTGGCTTTATTGAAGTGATAGAGTCCCTTACTTGTCGCCAGCCAGATGGTTTGCCCAAGCGAAAGGGCTTTCTGCACGTAGACTTTGCTTTTCCGAAGGTGCTGCATAGAACTAAAGGATTGAATATCTTTTTCTTCGGGATCCAGTTTAAATAATCCTTCCCAGCTGATTATCCAGTAACCATCCTCATCTTCAATTAAGTCGAGAGCAAAGTTTTTGTCGTATTCAACTTGAGAAGAGCTGGGTAAAGAAAACTTTTCTCCAGTGGTCAAATCTTCAGATAGTCGATATAAGGCATCATAGTTACCAGTCCAGATTCGACTATTGCTGTCTTGCATGGAGAATAGAATGTTTGTTGCATAAAGCTCTTGTTCAGGACCGCTAATCAAGTCAACCTGCTTCCCATCTAGACGATTTAGTCCTGCACTAGTGGCTACCCACATAAATCTCTGTTTGTCCTGATATAGATGATTTATGGTATTTTGGCTAAGTCCTTGTTCGACTGAATATTGTTTGAACCCTGTTTGCTTGATAATACTTGTTGAGCGACTTGCTTGTGTTGCAAGAGAGAAGATAGATGCCCAGAAGAGCACAAGATAAGTAAAAAATAAGCGGTTAAACATTTCTATTTGATATTCCTGCGTTCCAGCTATTAGACGTGTACCTGTATTCTTATCTTGAACACTATGAATGAAATTGGGTAAAGCATACCCTAAATACCCCCTAATATCCGCAGGTTGAACGATTATTGTGCGATTTTGGGGAGCTAGTAAAAAATAATGTCATAGAATTAAGATTAGCACTTGTTATTGGCTCAAGCTTTCGTTAGAATTCCGTCCACGTTGATGCGGGGTGGAGCAGTCTGGTAGCTCGTCGGGCTCATAACCCGAAGGTCGTTGGTTCAAATCCGGCCCCCGCTACCAAATTCTTGATTCTAAGAAGCCCCTATATGGGGCTTTTTAGTAAATCATGAAAAATGCTGTACAATTGTTGAGCAGTTTTCATGAAGGTAAAGAGGTAAGGTGCGTTCACCTGTTTTAGTCTGATTTCTTAAGCTATATTAATAGCAGGAAAGTCGACAGAGCAGGGGTAAGTCTCCAGATGTATTGCGGAATGGGCCTTAATGAGCCCATTTTTTGTTTCTGGAAAATGCCAATTATTGGTTCCAGAAACGATATGTTGGCTAAATAAAGATTAAATAGCGGACTATACATTAATAAATAGTTCTTCAGCTTATATTGAGGATTGGAATGTCGAAAGTCGACCAGTTGACCGAAATGTTACGCCCGGCAGCAGAAGCGTTGGGGTATGAATTTTTGGGAATTGAATATATTTCTCAAGGAAAGCATTCGGTATTAAGAATTTATATTGACCATGAGAATGGCATCAATGTTGATGATTGTGCTAGCGTAAGTCATCAGGCAAGTGGCATTTTAGAAGTGGAAGACCCTATATCAAGCCAGTATACGCTAGAAGTATCTTCTCCTGGACTTGATCGACCACTCTTTACCCTGGCGCATTTTGAGCAGTTTGTCGGCAAAGTGGTTGAGGTTCGTTGTCACGTAGGTGTAGATGGACGACGCAAGTTTAAAGGTGAGTTAACTGCCGTTAATGGTGAACAGTTAATATTAACTGTCGATAATCAAGAATTTACCGTCGATTTTAACGACGTAGATAAAGCAAATCTGGTCGCTGATATTTAACGCCAGAACTGTTTCCTGATAGTTTCAGGAATTAGACTTTTTTGTTTTGAGGCTAATAGAGTTATGAGTAACAAAGAGATTTTATTGGTTGTAGATGCGGTTTCTAATGAGAAAGATGTTAATCCAGACATCATTTTTGAAGCTTTGGAAGCTGCAATTGCTACTGCGACTAAAAAGAAGCACGGCATTGATATTGATGTTCGCGTTTCTATCGACCGAGACACAGGTGAGTATGATACTTTCCGTCGTTGGTTGATTGTCCAACCTGAAGAAGGAAATGTGCTTGAAAATCCGTTAGCTGAAATCACGCTTGATGCTGCTCAGGTTGAAAGTCCGGATGCAAAGGCTGGCGAGTATGTTGAAGAGCAAATTGAATCAATTGCATTTGGCCGAATAGCAGCTCAGACTGCGAAGCAGGTAATTGTTCAAAAAGTACGAGAAGCGGAAAGAGCAAAGGTATTGGAAGCTTTTGAAAGCAGAGTGGGAGAGCTTATTACTGGTGTTGTAAAAAAAGCTAACCGTGACTCAATCATATTGGATTTGGGTAACAATGCTGAAGCTATAATACCCAAGGAAGAAATGATGCCTCGAGAAGCCGTTAGAGCCGGCGATCGTATTCGAGGTTTGCTCTACGCGATTAAACCCGAAGTGAGAGGTCCGCAACTGTTTGTCAGTCGAGCTAATGCAGATATGCTAATCGAACTTTTTCGTATTGAGGTTCCTGAAATTGCTGAAGAAGTGATTGAGCTTAAAGGTGCAGCAAGAGATCCAGGCTCACGCGCCAAGATCGCAGTGAAGACAAATGATAAGCGAATTGATCCTGTCGGTGCTTGTGTAGGAATGCGAGGTTCACGTGTACAAGCGGTATCTGGTGAACTGGCAGGTGAGCGTATCGATATTGTTTTGTTTGATGATAACCCGGCTCAATTTGTTATTAATGCTATGGCTCCAGCGGAAGTAGCGTCGATTATTGTTGATGAAGATAAACAAACGATGGACATTGCTGTTGCAGAAGATCAACTGGCGCAAGCGATTGGCCGGAGCGGGCAGAATGTTCGTTTAGCGAGTCAATTGACGGGTTGGACATTAAACGTGATGACGTTGGAGGATGCTGAGCAAAAGAGTAAGGAAGAAAATAAAGAACTGATTGAGTTGTTTATTAATGAGCTCGATGTTGATGAAGAGCTTGCTGAAGTTCTAGCTCAGGAAGGCTTTACAACAATAGAAGAAGTCGCTTATGTGCCTCAATCAGAGATGTTAGAGATTGAAGGCTTTGATGAAGATCTGGTTGATGCGTTAAAAGCTCGTGCTAAAGATGCACTTTTGACAAAAGCCATTGCTTCTGAAGAAAAGCTCGAAGGAGCTGAACCTGCTGATGATCTGTTGAATATGGACGGTATGGATCGACACTTGGCTTTTGTTTTAGCAAGTCGAGGTGTCGTTACTATGGAAGATCTGGCTGAGCAATCAGTAGATGAATTGATTGAAATTGAAGAATTAGACGAAAAACGAGCAGCAGAGTTAATTATGACTGCTCGTGCACCCTGGTTTGCGGAATAAGCATTAAGCTATTCGGAAATACAGGGCTCATAAAGTCAAAGCAGAATTACAGTCATAGTACTGGGGGGAATATATGTCTGACGTGACAGTAGAAAAACTTGCAAAAATTGTCGGCACGCCGATAGAAAAGCTGCTGGAACAGATGAAGGATGCTGGCGTTGTTTTGTCCGGACCGCAGGATGTAGTGTCCGATGAACAGAAACAAATTTTGCTCACTCACCTGAAAAAAAGTCACGGTGAGTCGGAAAATAGTGCGCTAGGACCTAAAAAGATCACATTAAAGAGAACGACAAAAAGTTCGCTTAAGATGTCGAGTAGTGGTGGTAAGTCGAAAACAGTTAATGTTGAAGTGCGCAAGAAAAGAACTTATGTAAAGCGCGCTGAAACGGATGAAGCTGCACCAGTTACGGTAGAAGATAAAGTTGAAGATCCAGCAGAAGTTATCGAGACACCGGTGACTCCAGAAGTTGTAGAAGCTAAGTCTCCTGCGAGCGAGTCTGAAGTTCAGGATACTAGTGTTAACGAAACACCTGAGTCTGCAGAAGTAGAACTTTCTCCTGAAGAAGCGGCAAAAAAAGCCGCTGCTGATGCGTTAGCGGCTGCTGAAGCTGAAGCGAGAGCTGCGGCGGAAGCTGAAGCGAGAGCTCAGGCAGAAGCAATCGCACAGGCAGAAGTTGAAAAAGCCAAGCGTGAAGCCGAAGAAGCTGTAATTCAAGAAGCCAGAAAATCGCAAGAAGATTCCGGAGCCAGGAAGTTTGCTGGAAGAGATGCTGTGGCACCTCCTGTGGATGATTCCGCAAATGAGCGCGACAGAAAGCGTAAGCGTAAGCGCAAGAAAAAAGGTCGTG
This sequence comes from Aliikangiella sp. G2MR2-5, assembly GCF_015687155.1. Classification (GTDB taxonomy): domain Bacteria; phylum Pseudomonadota; class Gammaproteobacteria; order Enterobacterales; family Kangiellaceae; genus Aliikangiella. The sequence goes on from NZ_JADPQF010000003.1 coordinate 399,370, forward strand.
ATAGTGAATCATCTCCTGCGGACATGCTTTCTGATTTTAAGCGTCCGGTACATCGTAAATTTAAAGATGAAAAGAAATTGGCAGAAGAGCGCAGACCTATGGTTGCACCGAAATCTATGAAGCACGAATTTAAGAAACCAACACAAAATGTCGCCAAACAGCCTGTTTCTATTCCTGAGTCGATCACTGTGGGCGATCTGGCTCAGAAAATGTCGATCAAAGCGACAGAAGTGATTAAGGCTCTGATGGGATTGGGCAGCATGGCAACGATTAATCAAACGATTGATCAGGAAACTGCGCAGCTTGTTGCGGAAGAGCTGGGATATGAAGTGGTGCTTCTTGCTGAAAATGCGGCTGAAATTGAATTATTAGAAGCCAGTGAAAATGTTGGTGAGGAAACTGCGCGTGCTCCTGTGGTTACCATTATGGGACACGTTGACCATGGTAAAACATCATTACTCGACTATATCCGTGAAAGTCGTGTAGCCGACGGTGAAGCCGGAGGCATTACTCAGCATATAGGTGCATACCATGTAAATACTGAGCGAGGCATGATTACATTCCTGGACACTCCTGGACATGCTGCCTTTACTCAAATGCGTGCTCGTGGTGCCAATGCAACTGACATTGTCATTTTGGTTGTTGCTGCGGATGATGGTGTAATGCCGCAAACTATTGAAGCGATTCAGCACTCGAAAGCTGCAGGTGTTCAAATTATTGTTGCAGTGAATAAAGTCGACAAAGAAGAAGCTGACCCGGATCGTGTTAAAAATGAACTGTCACAACACGATGTCATTCCAGAAGATTGGGGCGGTGATATTCCTTTCGTTCATGTTTCTGCAAAAACAGGCGAAGGCGTTGAAGATTTGTTGGAAAACATTTCTATTCTGGCTGAAATGCAAGAGCTTAAAGCTATTCCAAATGGACCGGCAAAAGGTATTGTTATTGAAGCCCGTCTTGATAAGGGGCGTGGAGTTGTTGCTTCAGTACTCGTTCAATCAGGTGAGCTGAAGGTTGGTGACATTCTATTGGCTGGTTTCCACTATGGACGCGTTAGAGCGCTTAATGATGAAAATGGACAGCCGACCAAGTCTGCTGGACCTTCTATACCAGTGGAAGTACTAGGACTTTCTGGCGTACCTGAAGCAGGAGATGAAATCTCTGTTGTTGCCGATGAAAGAAAAGCGCGCGAAGTTGCTAACTTCCGTCAGGGTAAATACAAAGAACAATTAATGGCGAAACAGCAAAAAGCCAAATTGGAAAATATGTTCTCCAATATGGGCGCTGATGAGAAGCAAGTATTAAATGTTATTGTTAAAGCTGACGTACAGGGTTCGACTGAAGCATTACAAAGTTCGCTTCTTGATTTGGCCACGGATGAAATCCAGGTCAATGTAATTTCCGCTGGTGTAGGTGCAATTACAGAAACTGATATTACTCTAGCTTCCGCATCCAACGCGATTGTTGTCGGCTTTAATGTTCGAGCTGACGCTACTGCAAGAAAAGCGGTGAGTCGAGAAGGTGTTGATCTTCGTTACTACAGCGTCATTTATGATGTTATTGATGAAGTGAAAGCAGCAATGTCTGGTATGTTGTCACCAGAGAAAAAACAGCAGATTATTGGCCTTGCAGAAGTTCGAGATGTCTTTAAATCTCCAAAACTTGGCGCGATTGCCGGTTGTATGGTTGTTGAAGGTATCGTTAAACGTAACAATCCTATTCGTGTTCTTCGTGATAACGTGGTTATTTATGAAGGAGAGCTTGAGTCGCTGCGTCGCTTTAAAGATGACGCCAATGAAGTTCGTAATGGAATGGAGTGTGGTATCGGGGTTAAGAACTACAACGATGTAAAAGTTGGAGACCAAATTGAGGTCTTCGAAATCATCGAAGTAGCAAGAACCTTATAGTGAAACTCGCTTTGAGTCGGTTTTCTTACCGACTACTAAAATGAGTTAATAAGAATAACAAAGACAGGCTTTTGCCTGTCTTTGTCGTTAATCGTTAGCCTGCTTTTGTGAAAGTAAGCGTTGATGGTTAGTTTAAAAATATTTGTTTTTTGGTAAAAAATAATGGCTAGAGAATTTAATCGTACTGATCGTGTTGCTGAACAATTGCAACGTGAGTTAGCACAAATTATTCAAATGGAAATAAAAGATCCGAGACTGGGAATGGTCACTGTTTCTGCGGTAGAGATTTCTCGTGATCTTTACTACTCGACTGCTTATGTGACTTTTCTGGGAATTGATGAAGATGAGAAGTCAATCAGGCAGGCATTGGAAGTTCTTAATCAAGCATCAGGGTTTATTCGTTCACTCATCGGCAAGCGAATGAAGTTGCGTGTCATCCCGCAACTTAAGTTTGAATTTGATGGTTCGATTGCCCGAGGAAGTGAACTATCGGCATTGATCAACAAGGCTCGAGAGAAAGATGCAGATTTATCAGAAGATAAATCTGATACCCAGGATGACTCAGAGTAAAGGCTGGCTATTATGGGTAGACGACGAGCAAAAGGCCGTAAAGTTAATGGCATCCTGCTTCTGGATAAGCCTAAGGGGATAAGTTCGAATAAGGCGCTGCAGGAAGTTAAGCACTTATTTTTTGCCGCTAAAGCCGGACACACTGGTGCGCTTGATCCTTTGGCCACTGGGATGTTACCTGTCTGTTTTGGCGAAGCCACCAAGTTTTCTCAGTTTTTGCTTAATTCGGATAAAGGTTATCGTGTTATCGCCAAACTTGGAGTAAGAACCGATAGCTGTGATGCGACTGGCGAAGTTACCGAAACCAAAGAGGTGAATGTTTCCAAAAAGCAATTACTAAAAGCGCTGGATGATTTCAGAGGAGATATCCAGCAGGTTCCCTCGATGTTTTCCGCATTAAAACATAACGGCCAGCCACTCTATAAGCTAGCACGCCAGGGAATTGAAATTGAAAGAGAAGCACGCGACATTAGCGTATATCATCTAGAACTTCTAAATTTCGATAATGATATGGTTGAGCTGGAAGTTGAGTGTAGCAAGGGAACTTATATTAGAAACATTGTTGATGATCTGGGGCAAGCACTCGGGTGCGGTGCGCACGTAGTCGAACTTCGACGTACTTGGGTCGCCGATTATCCTGCTGATCAGATGGTAACCATCGAACAACTGAAATCCGAGCGAGAACAGGAAATAAGTCTCGATTCCCACCTGCTTCCGATGGATAGCCCTTTGATGGATTATGAAGATGCAGTACTGGATGAAGACAGTGCCCATTACTTCTCTCAGGGACAGGCACTCAATTATCCGGATCTGGAGCTTGGCGATATCATTCGTGTTTATGATGAGACCGATCGCTTTTTAGGTGTCGCCGAAGTGAATGACGATCTGATGCTCGCACCTAAGCGACTGGTTGTTTATTAACAAAGCGGTTAAGGCTATTGTGAAAAGCATGAAGGCAGTTTTTTTAGACAGAAGTACCATTGATCCTTCTATAGACCTGTCGCCGATAAAATTGGCGGCAGGAGAGTTAGTTGAATTTAGCCTGACCTCAACAGAGCAAATACTAGATCGAGCTCAAGGCGCTGAAATTATTGTTACTAACAAAGTGATTTTGGGCGAAAATGAGCTGGCAAAACTGCCAAAACTAAAACTCATCTGTGTTGCAGCAACAGGCATGAATAATATTGATCTGAAAGCTGCAGAAAAACATAATGTTTGTGTGAAAAATGTTGAGGGATATTCTAATCATTCGGTTACTCAACATGTATTTTCCTATTTACTCAGCGTAGTGAGTAATGTTCCTGCTTATCTAAAAAATGATAAACAGAATCCGTGGTCACAAAGCAGTAAGTTTTGTCAGATTGATTTTCCGGTGAATGAACTCTTCGGAATGAAGCTGGGGATATTGGGCTTTGGCAATCTTGGGCAATCGATTGCCAAAGTTGCCGAAGCGTTTGGCATGCAATTACTGATTGCTGAGCGTGCTGACTCCGAGGTTGTCAGGCCTGGAAGAGTGAGTTTTGAAACCATGCTTGCAGAGTCGGACGTTATTTCCTTACATTGTCCACTAACGGATAGTACTCTAAGGTTGTTTGATTCTGATGTTTTTGCTCAGATGAAAACTGGAGCGATATTTATCAACACAGCACGCGGACCAATCGTTGATTCTTTGGCTCTGGTAGAGGCGCTTAAAAGTGGAAAAGTTTCTCATGCAATTGTCGACGTACTTGAGCAAGAGCCGCCTTCGTCAGATCATCCTCTGATACAAGTAGATGTACCTAACCTTACTTTGACCCACCATATCGCCTGGGGAAGTTTGCAAGCTCAGCGTACTTTGATAGCAGGGATTGCCGAAAACATTCGCAACTCTATCAACTAACGGCAGATACTGCATTTGTTCGAGCTTTTATATTTAATGCGTTAGTCGAAATTTAACTGAATGATTTCATCTTTGTTATTGGTCCGGTGAATGTTCCCCTCCAATATTTAACCGGTGAAATAGCTACCAAGATCAGCTGAAATTGGAGGCATGGTTATTATCGTAACTGCTCAGAAAAAATAGGCTTGCTTCCTATCCTATTCTTTTTAATAGCATAATTTCTTATGGTCACTAAAAGTCGGTAAAAAGTGGAAGTATGAAGAAAGCTGGACAAGTCAGGACGGAACACTGGGAGTGACCAGTTTAGACGCTGAGATTTTATCTTTTAAAGAACAAACCGTAGAAGTCGGAACCTATATGGCTTACACGATAAGATACAAAGGTAAAATTACTAATTCGAATGGATATAGTGCCGAAGTGGAAGAGTTATATTGGTATGCCCCGGAATTAAAAAATTTTATTAAGCTGACTCAATCTCAAGCTGACTATTCGTATGTAGAAGAGCTAGTTGAATACTCCAGGCCATAGAAGAGGTACTTTAATTGGCATCCTTTTACTGCGCAGGGGGAAGGATGTCGCGCATACGCTACTTTCGTGATTAGTCAGGTTTTCATTTTTTTAGAGCTACCCAGACAAGAGTGCTCGAAGCCAGGATATAAATTATCAGCATCTCCATAACACTACTGTAGGCAAACTTACTATCAAACAACCAACCAAATAGCACTGGCGAGATAGCTGTGGAGAAAACCATAATCGAAGTGACCAGAGAACGGATTGCTCCGAGATTGGCACTACCATAAACTTCAACCCAGAGAGAACCGATAACCGGACCACCAGCGCCAATTGATAAACCAAGAAATAACATGGCCAGCATGGCCAGAACAGCATGATCCAATGGCAGGGCGAGTAGCCCGACTGCTAGCAGCAAAGGAAAAAGGTAAATGCGCACCAGCTTTTTTCCACTATAACGATCTACCAGCGATCCGGTGATAAGCGAAGCTTTTAAATGCGCAATAGCCAGTGCATAAAAACAAATGGTGAACCATTCTTCGCTCCAGTTTTTTGTACTCAGCAAAACATCCTGATGAATTAAAATACCAGTAACAATGAAAGCGGGAGCCATGATCGCCGGAAGCAGCATCCAGAACTTAATGTCTCGTACCACCTGTGCTCTGGTCCAGCTCTTCTCTGTTTGCCCAGAGGATTTACTCTGTAGCTGTTCTGCTTCAATTCTGGTTAGTCTTTCTTTGGAGCGGGCTAACAGATAATGCATAAAAGGCCAGTAGACTATTGCGATGAGAGCTGCCAGCGCCAACCAGCTCTGTTGCCAGCCTATCCCGGCAATCAGAGCAAAGGCGATGGTTGGTAAAACTGCTTCGCCTAGCGGCATACCAAACCCTACAATTCCTATTGCCTTTCCTCGATTCTGATCAAAATAGCGTGCCATCGAAGTGAACGATATGTGAAACATTAAGCCTTGGCCACAAAAGCGTAAGAGAAAGAGGCCTGCAACCAACATCCACAAAGACTGACTGAGCCCCATCAAAATACATCCTAAAGCCAGGCCTGCGCTGGTAAAGTAAGTAAATTTTCTCAGGGATATTCTGTCCAGTAAGGCTCCCACATAAAGAATAATAAAGCCGCTAGTCAGGGTCGCCATTGAATATATCAGTCCGTAATCTCGACTAGATAAATCAAAAGCTTCTCGAATTGAACCTCCATACCAGGCAATAAAAAATGTTTGCCCAAAGTTGCCGAAAAATGCGGTGAGTAGTCCAAAAAGTAGAAAATGATAATTACTTCTGGCGAATTGAGAGTAGTCTCTTAACATGAAAGATCAAGCTTGGCCGAGGTTGGCGAAGTATAACTGAAGCGCTTGTTGGCGCAAGCGCTATCGTAGGCTGATAGAAAGAAACAAAGATTATTATTGAGGGTATCTTTTTTCCAGCTCTGCATAAACCTGTTTGGCAAAGTCGTCGGCTGACTTATCTAAAGAGGCAACGACTTCAACAAGGTGTTCATTGTCTTCTTTTCCTTGCCACTGCTTATGATAGCTTCCATCTTTATAGCCGTGATCCTGGCGGAAAAAGTTGAGAACATTTTTCCCAACATAACTAGAGAATAGTTCATCAAAGCTCATACCTATTTGCTGCATACAGCCAGCGAAAATTTGAGCATTGAAAGACTTTGTTTCCAGTGTGCTAAGCGCCAAATCCTCCAGAGTTGCGCGAAACTCATCGCTGGTTCTGACGTCGCTAAACTCATATTCGAGAGTCTCAGCTATCTTTTCAATATTATCGCTATCGCTTAAACGGCAGCTCAGGCCAAAATGAAAAATATCGACTAGTTCCAGTTTAACCTGCTCCATATCCGGCTCTTGATGTTTCCACCATTTCCATCCGTAGTGATCCAGCATTTCTCCACATTCTATCCAGATTGCCCGGTACCACTCAAAGCCCTGATTTAACCAGTCCGAATGGACTTTTCTGTTCATCCCATCTTGCAGTTCAAGCATGGTTATTAGTTGTTTTTGTTTGGTTGATAAATTCATCATTGTTGTTCTACTGGTTTAAATTATGATTGCCGTAACTAAAGTCTCATATGCCAATCCAGACTCAGTGTATCAAGCCCTGGATTGGGAGTAGATAAGTAAGCGTTTGAATAATGATTATAGCGCAAAGTTAACCGGTGGTTCTGTTTATTGTCGAGGGGGACTCCTATGCCTAACATGGTGGCAAACTGTCCTTTGCTGGAAAACTCAATCGGCCCAAGCATTCTACTATCGAAATAACTAAGTCCTAAACCAAATTGCCAATACCAGTTATAGCTCCGCGATGTATCTCCCATAAAGTTAAGCACTGGACGAAATACTATTGCCTTGAGTTTTTGTTGATCGCTTATTTCGGTCACATATAGCTCATATTCCAATTTACTATTGCCAAAGAACTCACTTTCAAACTGGTAATTTGAATCCCAAACGTAGCCCAATGAAAATTGCTTTGCTCCACTGATGCTCTCCGACTGGATTAGCGTATCGTTCATCCCTTTACCAACACTTAACATCAAGTTCGCCGACTGACTCATTGATGAGAGTAAACTAAGAAAAAGAGAGATAATAATTGCTACTCGTTTACCTGAAAGTGCTCCTTTCAACTGCATACAGATTCCCCTAATACCCTTTTTGTTTTTTTATCATATCGTAGGCTGATTGAATTTCCTGTGACTTTTCTGTTGCCACTTTGATCATTTCTTCTGGCATGCCTTTCGAAACCAGCTTGTCAGGATGATGTTGTGCCATAAGTTTTCGGTAAGCTCGTTTTACTTCCTGTTTGCTTGCACTCGATTCGATCCCCAGTACCTTGTAAGCTTGTTCAATGGAAGGTCCTCGAGAGGCTGTATATTGCCCCGTATTTTGATCACGGTGGAATGATTGCTGAGCAATGACCATTTCTACCAGTCGCTCTATTTGCAACCTGGGAATTCTGAAAGCGGAGCCTATTTTGTAAAGAATGGTCATTTCTGGAGCAGAAACACTGCCTCCTGAGGTGGCCGCCAGTATCTGGATTTCGATAAACATCTGGATCAGACTAGGGCTTCGTGCGCAATTAAGTCTTAACTCTTCGAGTGTCTGACTCAATGAAAAATGTTCCGATTTTCCACGCTGAAAAGCCTCAATCGCTTGTTGTCGTTTGTCACCGCTAATCCCCAGATTGCGCATGATCTGTTCGGCAGTTTCTATTTCATATTTGGTTACAACACCATCGGCTTTGGCCAGGTGTCCCATAACCGAAAATGTAGACTCAAAGAAAACAGCTTGTGCATTGGAGGGATCTGCTTTTACGGAAAAGGGTTCGAAGTTCTGACTTAATCCTTTATCGAAAGAATGACCAATCCAGATTCCCAGTATTAGACCAATGGGGCCACCCAGAACTAAGCCAAGGAGTCCACAGATAATTTTTCCAGTGATTTGCATTTTTTGTTTTTTAATACTCTCTAATTCTATTTGAGGCGTGATTGCATTTGGCGCAATTGTTCGAGCCTTTCGGGAGTGCCTACATCGAGCCACTCGCCACTGTAATGTTCAGCCGTTATCATTTTCTTGTCTGCGAACTCTCTCAATAGTGGTGCTAAGGGGAGAGGTTGCGCATTTGAGAATTCATTCTGACTAAATAAACGATGGCTGAGAAGGGAAATTCCTGCATAAGTCCACTTTGTTGACCCTGCATTGGTTAGCAACCCTTCTTCAATTCCAAAATCACCTTCCAGATTATGAACTGGATTGTTTACCAGTATAAGGTGCGCTACTCGTTCATTCTGTTCAAGGTTCACTACTTGGGGACTGGCTACCAGCTTTTCAATGTTGATATCACACCAGATATCGCCGTTTAACAATAAGAATGGTGACTCACCGAGCATGGACCTGGCTTTAATAATTCCACCTGCTGTTTCAAGAGGAGTTTCTTCAATTGACCAGTGGATATTAATATTCAGTGCGCTTCCATCTCCAAAATAGTCCATTATTTGCTCACCAAGATAACTCACGTTGATCACTACGTCTTTGATATTTGCTTGCCGTAGTGATTCAAGGTGGTATTGTATCAGAGGTTTACCATTGACCAGTAAAAGAGGTTTGGGCGTCTTCGCTGTCAACGGCATCATTCGTTCGCCTCGCCCAGCGGCAAGAATCATGGCTTTCAATTTTTACCTCTTGATTTTATTGCGAGCGCTGGCGCTATTTTGTTGGTTAGCAATTGGGTAAATCGCTTAAATTCCGGATAACGCTTTGCCGCATCTTCCAGGTATTGGAAAGTGAGAGGCAGATCATTCAGGTAGCTACTTTTTTTATCTCGATAGAAAAGACGACAGAATATTCCCAGAACTTTAATATGTCGTTGCATTCCCATCCACTCGAAATACTGGTAAAAATCTTCAAATGGCATTTCAAGCAAACCTGCCTCAATCGCTCGTTGCCAATACTCGTGACTCCATTCCCGAACCTTGGGTTCTGGCCATTGGATGTAGCAGTCTTTGAGCAGAGAAACAAGATCATAACTAACAGGACCATTAACTGCACCCTGAAAATCGATGATGGCTAGAGACTTATCCTTTAAGATCATTAAGTTACGAGAGTGAAAGTCTCGATGGACCAGGGATTGTGGCTGCTCAAGAGCATTAATAGTCAGCAAATCAAACGTCGATTCAATCACTCGCTCTTCTTCTGTCGTCAGCTGAAGTTTCAGGTGCTTGTCGACAAACCAGTCGCGAAAAAGGCTCATTTCAAATTCAAGTAAAGTTGCATCGTATGCCGGTAAGTTGTCGTAATCTATTGCTGGAATTTGCTGAAACTGGATAAGAACATCAATCGCCTGACTGTATAGATTGTCGACAGAGTGTTCATTGAGGGCTGGTAGCAGAAGCTCATCACCCAGATCTGAAATAAGCAGGAATCCATCTTCAAAATTACAGTGTATAAATTCCGGAACATTTAAATGATATTTCTTCAACAGCATGGCAATTTGGAAGAAAGCCTGGTTGTCTTCCTGTTGCGGTGGAGAGTCTACAGCGATAAGAGTTTTTCCATTATTCTGAAAGATTCTAAAATAGCGGCGAAAGCTAGCATCCCCTGAAACCGGAGTAAGCTTGACTTCGCCTACAGCTAGTTGAGCAGCTGCCCAAACGGCCAGTTGTTGTTCTCTTTCTAAAAGCTGTTTTTGAGCAAATGGCATGTCTTTACTGGGAGACATAGTTTTAAAATCCTTGGTCTTCAAGCTCGCTAAGTGAAGGATAAATAATGCCTGTGTTCGTTGTCGAGGACAAGGTGTCATACTGGAATTTGAGCTCCCTGTTTCAGAGCGCCTGTTTTTCGCGTATGATTAGCCGACATTTGGTCCGCCACGCGGTTGTTAGAGTTAAGCAATCCCAGGATTTTCTTCTGAAAAAGCCGATTAAACCCGTTCAATTTGGAGTCTGTTTACTGATGCTGTCTAGCGTGAATGCTATTGCGGCAGACACAGACTTGCCCAAAACTCAAACTGCTGGAGAGCACAGTGCAGATAATAAAGAGGGTGAACAAAGAGACTCGTTAAACCTGGCTGGAAATAAGAGCTCAGATATGCAGCCAAGTCGTTGCTTTGTGCCTTCACCGTCGCTGTCTCACCTGCCAGCCGCTCCACTAGAAGAAGGCACCCGACGACTGACATTTGACGAATTATCAATTTCTGAAAAAGATAAAACCGAGGTCAAAGGGAACGTAACTTTGCAGCAGGCCGGCTCTATACTCCGAGCTGGTGAACTGGTCATTGATCATCGAAGCGAGAGGGTTGAAGCTAGTGGTGGGGTCTCGGTTGTTTCGGACAGCGCACTATTTGAAGCTGAATCACTGATACAGAATGATGCTTCAGGTGAAGTTACCCTGGAAAATGGAGAGTTTCAGCTTGCTACCAGCGGAGCTCAAGGGGGAGCAGAAAAAATAAAAGTTTCTCCGGGTGAGTCGGTAGAACTGAAGGATCTGACCTACAGTACCTGTAAAAAGGGGGAAGAAGATTGGCAGTTAGCAATGTCAGAGCTAAAAGTTGATCATGAAGTAGGCCGAGGTTCTGCCCATCATACGACTCTCAGGGTTAAAGGCGTGCCTGTATTTTATTGGCCATATCTCTCATTCCCGACAGACGATCGACGCCAATCGGGTCTGCTGTTTCCGTCAATTTCCAACGATGACAAGAATGGTCTCGATTACAGCCAACCCGTATACTGGAATATAGCTTCTAACTTTGACGCAACGATTACTCCCCGTTGGATGGAAAAGCGGGGGCTGCAATTGGGTAATGAGTTTCGCTGGTTAACTGAGTCTACTTATAGTGAGTGGAGCACTGAGTTTTTAGAAAATGATAAAGTCGTTGAGGCACTTAGAGAGTCTGGAAGTGATACTTCATTAATGAATTCGGACTTATCGCGCTGGCATAGTGATTTTAAACATGCTGCTAGCTTCGGCGCCGATTGGTCTCTGGCGATAAGTTCTAAGCGTGTTAGTGACAGTGATTATTTCAATGATTTTGGTAGTGGATTGGAGTCTTCAACTCAGACATCACTGAAAAACCAGGCAGAGCTAGCCTATGAAGGAGAACGATGGCAGTTTTCTACTTTTGCGCAAGCGGATCAAAGCTTGATTGGTAAAGACAATTATCGAGTTCTACCCAGAGTGAAGCTTAACGGAGCTGATAGCTGGGGAAGTGTGCGCTGGGAAGTAAAATCTAACTGGACTAGATTTGAACATCCTTTAGCTAGCAAAATTACAGGTTCCAGGTTTCACTTCGCCCCTAGTATTAGCTTGCCATTGGAGGAGCCTGGTTACTTTGTTAAACCCAAATTGAGTTACGCAATGACTCGCTTTTCACAAGAGTCGGAACTCACTTTCGAAAAACAGGTAATCGAGCGAAAACTACCTATTTTTAGCTTTGATACAGGAATTCACCTGGAAAAAGTCATTGGTTCCAGCAAGAAAACGGTTCATAAAATTAGCCCGAGAATTTTTTATGTCTACATTCCTCAGGAAAATCAGGCTGAAATCAATTTGTTTGACTCTCGATTGCCACAATTTGGGTTTAGTCAATTGTGGCAAGAAAATCGTTTTAGCAGTATTGATCGAATAGGCGATGCCAATCAGGCGAGTTTGGCTATCGGAAACCAGTTCAGTGACCTGGATAGTGGACATAATTGGCTTGAGTTTAATCTGGGACGTCGTTTCTATTTTGATAATCAGGAAACTCACTTGAATGGAGACTATCTTGTAGAAACTGAGAACTCTCCATGGTTAGCGCAAGCAAAATGGCAGCCAGCTAAGGGCATATCATTTGCTGGTTTTATGGAGTGGGAGGAAGAGACTTCAAACAGGATTCAATCAACTTTATCCATGAAAATTGAACCCAAAGCCAATCATATTGTCAATTTAAGCCACAGGTATCGCGAATTTAGTAGTCGGGTGGTTGAAGAAACCGATCTTTCCTTCGCATGGCCGATAAATTCTGAATGGCGAGTTGTTGGAAGGTGGTATAATGATTTGACTCTAGATCGGCCTATTGAATCTCTCTTCGGTGTGGAATATGAATCATGTTGCTGGGCCATAAGGTTGGTCGCTCAAGAGTATTTAAATGTTCAGCTAGGTAGCAACGGCTTACCATTGGTAAGTGGAGAAGAGGATTACACCAAAGGTGTTCATCTACAGTTCGTTTTCAAAGGGCTGGGGAGTGCCGGTAAATCAGGGCTCGGGAATTTACTCTCTTCGAGTATTGCGGGCTATAGAGATCGTTTGAAAAACTAATAAAGTTAAACTCCCTTAGAAATAGGGGGAACTAAAAGGTTGCTGGTCGATTTTTGGCCTGTCTATCGTAGGAAAATGACCTTGTATTGGTCATAAAGAATGAGTTAAGTGGTTAAGTAATGACTAAATTGGTAAAACTTTGTGTTGTATTTTTGGTAAGTATTCAGGCATCTCTAGTGAGCGCTGAATCCGAGTTAATTGACAGGGTTGTTGCCCTGGTTGACGAGGATGTAGTGTTGGGGAGTGAGCTGGTACGCAGAACCAATTCTGTACTTGAGCAGCTAAAGGAAAGAAAACAGAAAACGCCACCTCTTGCTACCTTGAGGGATCAGGTACTTGAGCGACTGATTATCGAGTCTCTTCAACTGCAAATGGCAAAAAGGGTCGGTGTTAGAGTGAGTGATGCCGAGCTGGATGCTGCGATAGATAGAGTTGCACAACAAAACAATATTACTTCTGATATTTTGAGGAAGAAGAATGAGTCGAATGGAATATCCTGGGCTGTATTTCGCGAAGATTTGAGAAAAGATATTATGATCAACCGAGTGACCAGCGGTATGGTTTCCAGACGGATCAAGATTAGTGAGAAAGAGGTGGATAATTTAGTTGCTTTGATCGACAAGCAAGGCGAAAGTAGAGTCCAGTATGCTATAGGCCACATTTTCCTGCCCCTGGCTGAAGGTTCGTCTCCTGAAGAAATCGCTGAGGTAAGAAATCTGGCTGAAAAGCTGATAAGAGAGCTTAGAAACGGTGCTGATTTTGCCGAATACGCAATTAGTTATTCGAAAGGTCAACAAGCTCTGAGTGGTGGAGATCTGGGATGGCGTAACCCTTCTGAATTACCAAGTCTTTTTGCCGTTAGCATCAAGAATATGAAAACTGGTGATATTTCAGAGCCATTACGCTCAGGAAGCGGTCTGCATATTTTGAAATTACGTGAAGTTAAAGGTGGCTTCGAGCGCCATAGCGTGCTCCAAACCCACGCTAGACATATTCTGATCACGCCAAACGCAATAATGGATGAGCAAGCTGCAAGGGAAAAAGCGGCGCTGTTAAGACAAAGAATTGTCAATGGCGAAAAGTTTGAAGATCTGGCTATGGAGTTTTCAGATGACAAAGGCAGTGGCTCTCTAGGCGGAGACTTAAAGTGGACTGACCCTGGAACTTTTGTTCCAGATTTTTCTAACGCTATGGATAAACTGGCAATTGGTGAGATTAGCGAGCCGGTCAAGACTGAGTATGGATACCATATTATCGAAGTTTTAGGTCGTCGCGATCAGGATCAAACTGAAGAAAAAAAGCGTGAAGCTGCTTATAGAAGTTTGCACAACCGTAAATTTGAAGAAGAAATTCAGCTTTGGATTCAAGAGATCAAGGAACAGGCTTATATTAAGGTTTTATTGGAAGAAGAATAAAAGTCCGAAATACAATGAGTTTGGACTAGCGAAATAAAACTTGAATTGAGTATGGCAGATTCTGAAATGCGGATTGAGCGAGTAGCCTTGACCATGGGCGAACCTGCAGGTGTAGGCCCCGAGTTGTTAGTCAAGGCTGCTCAACAACCTTTTTCAGCCCAGCTAATTGCGTTAGCAGATAAAGAAATTCTGGCGGATACGGCAAGACATCTGGGCTTACCTTTGGTGTTGAAGGATATTGACTGGAAGTCACCCGTCAAGACACACCAGCCGGGCTGCTTGTGGGTCGATCACATTTCTGCTGAAGAGCCCATTGTCTGTGGCGTTCTTTCAAAAGCTAGCGCCAGGCTTTGTTATCGAATACTCAATCGTGCTAGTGAACTTGCTTTGGAAAACAAAGTAAAGGCGGTTGTAACTGCTCCGGTACACAAGGCTAATATCAATCAGATCGCATCAGGTTTTTTGGGTCATACAGAGTTTTTCGCTGAACTTGCAAATGTCAGCAAAGTTGTAATGATGCTAGCGACTAACGAACTAAGAGTAACCTTGGCGAGCACCCATATACCGTTGGCAAAAGTTAGCGAGACTATTACCAAAGAGAGCTTAATCGATACCATTGAAATTATTTTAAATGACTTCAAGAGAATGGGGATCAGCCAGCTCAAAGTTGCTGTATGCGGTCTAAATCCTCATGCAGGAGAAGGAGGATTGCTCGGAAAAGAAGAGCAGCAAACAATTGAACCGGTAGTTCAATTTTTTCAAAAACGCGGAAGTGCCGTGTCCGGACCTTTTCCAGCCGATACTCTCTTCACTCCGGAAAAACGAGCACAATACGATGTTTTCCTCGCAATGTACCATGACCAGGGATTGCCTGTAATTAAGGCGTTTGGTTTTGGACAGTGTGCGAATGTTACCCTCGGGTTGCCCTATATTCGGACATCCGTTGACCATGGCACTGCTTTGGATATTGCAGGAAAAAATATTGCATCAAGCGAAAGTCTCGAATATGCGGTAAACTATGCCTTGAGCTTATTGTCAGCAAAATTACCTCAATGAAGATTTTTAATCCATACCAGCATCAAGCCAAAAAGCGATTTGGCCAAAACTTTTTAACTGATTACTCGATCATCGATCGAATTGTCGCCGGTATACAGCCGAAAGAAGGCGATAATATGCTTGAAATAGGACCGGGTCTAGGCGCTTTAACTCGCCAGGTCCTCCCGAAAACAAAGACTATGACGGTGATTGAGCTTGATCGGGATGTGATTCCCAAGTTGAAATTCAACTGTGATGGGTTAGGCGAGCTCAATATAGTAGAAAAAGATGCGCTTAAGGTCGATTTTTCAACTTTTGCCCGAGATAAGTCGCTCAGAGTTATAGGAAATCTTCCCTACAACATTTCAACGCCAATTTTATTTCACTTATTTGACCATCTTTCTGCTATTCAAGATATGCATTTTATGTTGCAAAAAGAAGTAGTTGAAAGGATTGTTGCCCAACCTGGCAGTAAAACCTATGGGCGTTTAAGCGTGATGACTCAGTTTTTTTGTGATGCTCAGATGTTATTTATAGTCCCCCCTGAAGCTTTTGAACCTCCTCCTAAGGTCGATTCTGCCATTATTCGACTAAAGCCAAGGATTCAACCTCTCCAATGTGAAGATTTTGCTACCTTTTCTGCTATGGTAACAGAAGCCTTTAATATGCGAAGAAAAACGGTTCGTAATGTCTGGAAAAAGCGATTAACGGAAGAAGAGCTCAAAACATTAAAAATAGATCCTGCAGCCCGTCCGGAAAATCTTGAGCTATCAGCGTTTTTGGATGCTTCGAATTTCGTTTATCGGACCCAGGGTTTGTTAGAATAGTTGTGATTCAGCTCGTATTATGTCTGCTCAGGTTAGACCGAAATTGGTGATTCTGGTATTATCACCGCATAAAATTACATTCCATTCGGCCGAACTCACAATTTAATGCAACAAACTAATTCATATCCACCGGCTTGGTATAGCAAACTGTTAATTCAGTTTTTTCGTATATTTGTAAAACGTCTGCTTTCTCCTCGCTGGTTTCGTGATTCTTTACCTGATGAGTCACAGCGTAGCAAAAAGAAAGGCGAGCTAAGTTTGGAAATTGTCAGTCACTGCTGGCAATACGCTAACATGCTGACTTATCAGTTGAGCTCTCTGGTAAATTATCCGCCACAAAAGCTAAAAGTTAGAATGACGGTATTTTACTCAGAAGACGATCATGCGACGAAAGAAACTCTGGAGTTTTTTTCCAGTCACCAAGTTAGTAATGTTGAGTGGAACTGGGTTCCTCTACCCAAAGAAAAGCTTTTTAGAAGGGGGATAGGGCGCAATATGGCTGCGCGCTCTACTAAAGCTGACTGGGTTTGGTACACTGATTGCGATATTATTTTTCATAAGCACTGCCTTGATTCTTTGGCTCTTGAGCTGCAAGGTCAAAATGGCAAGCTGTATTACCCTCGTCAAGAAAGAACAACGCCAATGCTAGCTTCAGACGATCCTATGCTCAGAGAGGGACGTCAACCTCAAATCGTTGATATCCCTGCTCAAGAATTTAGCTTGCATTCCAGAGACAAAGCCAAAGGAGCATTTCAGATTGTTCATGGCGATGTGGCTAGAGCAATAGGTTACTGCGACGGAATGAGAGCATTCCAGACACAGGTTACCCATTGGAGCAAGACCTATGAAGATACTGCTTTTCGGTGGCTAATTAGCTCTAAAGGAATTCCCATTGATGTTGAGAGTGTTTATCAAATCCGGCATATAGTGAAAGGTAGATACCGAAAAGGAACATTCTTTTCTCGATTGAGAAGCAAAATTAGAAGGATGCAAGAGTGATTAAGCCTCTTGAGAAGAGATGTTTGTTTCAAAGAATTATAGAGAAATTTCATGGTTAAAAAACATAGAAGAACCGTCAAGCAAAGTCTAAAGTGGTGGTGGAATACTCGAGTTGTTGGTTTATGGCGTGTTCGCTTGGGAGGCCTATTTAAAAATACTGCAAGCAGCCCAAAAACGCATTTTGAGTTTTCCAAAGAGGCGACTCCCTTAGGAGAGGTAGATCCTGAAGGTATCACCGTCATATTAACTGCTTATCGAAGAACGGAGTATTTGGCTGAGCAGATAAAAGCCTTGAGGGAGCAAACGGTAAAACCAAAGGAAATCTGGGTTTGGACTAATAAGGCGCCTGAAGAATTACTGGATGTCTCTGACATTGCCGATCGTGTAGTAATTTCTAATACAAACTGGCTTTTCTGGGGACGCTTTTCTCTAGCCAATATGGCGCGCACAGGTTACGTGGCATTTTTCGATGATGACATTCTTCCACAACCTAAATGGTTTGAAAACTGTCTCGACACAATTCGTAGCGGGTTTGACGGTATCTTGGGCGGCTCAGGAGTGATATTGCCTAAAGAGGGAGGTTATTCCAGCAAGAATAAAGTCGGCTGGAATGGTGGTCACTTGACTAATACCGCACAGGTCGATCTTGTCGGTCATGCATGGTTTATGCGTAAGTCATACTTGAATTATATTTGGCGAGAAGAACCCTATACCTGGGATAATGGTGAAGATATTCATCTTAGTTACATGGCTCTAAAACATGGTGGAATTAAAACCTATGTTCCTCCACATCCAGAAAACGATCAGTCTATTTGGTGTTGTCGTCCAGATTTTGGAAAAATAGTCGGACGAAAAAATGTAGCAACTTTTAAAACCGCAGGTCACAGAAATATTCGCTCTGAAATTGTTGAAAAGTATGCAGCTGATGGCTGGCAAGTATTGGCTACTTTAGAGGGGAGTGAAGAACAAAGTAGCAAATCCTTTCCTGAGGAGTTAAAAAAATTTAATCAAATGCTGAAAGACCAACAGCAATTTTCTCTTGTCCGTTTTGGCGATGGGGAAATGATGGTAATTAATGGAGAAGCCATTGATTTATCAAAGAAGTGTAATGGCGAACACAAGTACACCCCGCAAAACGAAGATGATGAAAAGTATCGGAAAATTCTTGAAGAGTCTTTGCTCTTCAAAAATAGTCAGTATTTTGTTGGGCTTCCATGTCGTTGTTGTGTTGGTGATGAGCATTGTGAAAAGCTTAGAGTTCAATCCCGCCAGGATGAGTCTCAACTGACCTGGGCAAATATTTTTGTTAACGCTAACTATCCTGCTTTTCTGGAAGAAACCGTAGAGTGTCTTAAGTTAAACACCAACAATATTGTATGTCATCAGGACGCAGATATTGCTCAGCTTCCTTTTGAGATTAACCAAAATTTCAGAGTTGCAGGTAATGCATGGGTAAATGACTATGATCGACTGTTAAAAGAGTTAACTGAATACATCGAAAATAGTCGGGTAGAAAATGAAGTTTTTCTATTTTGTGCGGGAGTTTTAAGCAATATGCTTATTTACCAGTTGAGCAAGCAGTTTCCCAATAATACCTATCTGGATCTGGGCTCCGTTTTCGACTCGATAATGGGACTAGGAAAAACTCGCCGCTATTTGGAAGGAAGCCGAAGAAGGCTCAAAAAAGTTTGCGTTTGGTAAAGTGTAGAGCATAAACCGTTGCAGGTTTGGTATTTAATATTTGTATTAAAATAAATATCTGGTCGTCTGGATATATACTGGAATACTATCGGCGAAATAATGAAGAAGATTCTATCAATATTTGGTACAAGACCTGAAGCCATTAAAATGGCTCCTTTAGTTAAAGCCCTCGAATCCAATCCTGCATTTGACTCCAGAATTTGTGTAACAGCACAGCACCGGGAAATGCTTGATCAGGTGCTTACTCTTTTCGAGATCTCACCTGAGTATGACTTAAACATAATGAAGCCAGGCCAGAATCTTTACGATATTACCGCGAATATATTGACCGGGCTTAAGCCAGTATTGGAGGACTTTCATCCTGACATTGTTCTAGTTCATGGAGATACAACGACCACATTCGCTGCAAGCCTCGCTGCATTTTATCAAAAAATAATGGTTGGTCATGTTGAAGCCGGGTTACGCACCGGTGACTTACTCTCTCCATGGCCAGAAGAGGCCAACCGTACGCTAACAGGTGTTATCGCAAACTACCATTTTGCACCAACAGAAACCTCCAAAGGTAATTTGTTATCTGAAGGAAAAGCTGAAAGCAGCATATTTGTAACAGGAAATACAGTGACTGATGCTCTATTACAGGTGAGTCAAAAAGTGGGAACTGACGACTTGATGAGTAGAGAGCTGAATGACAAGTTCAGATTTCTTGAAGAAGATAAGAGGTTAGTTCTGGTAACCGGCCATCGACGCGAAAGCTTTGGTGAGGGCTTTGAGAACATCTGTAAAGCGATTTCTCAAATAGCCAGGCAATATGATGATTGCCAGATCGTTTATCCGGTTCATCTAAACCCAAATGTGCAGGAGCCAGTCACACGCATATTAGCTGGACATGACAATGTTTTTCTAATAGAACCTCAGGAATATCTCCCTTTCGTTTACCTGATGAATAAGTCTTATCTGATCTTGACTGATTCGGGCGGAATACAGGAAGAAGCTCCAACGATTGGTAAACCTGTATTAGTCATGCGAGAAACGACCGAACGACCAGAAGCTGTCAATGCAGGCACAGTGAGACTCGTTGGAACGAGCACAGTAAAGATAGTTGAAGCTGTATGCGAACTATTTGAAAACGCAGAGGCCTATCAACAAATGAGTAGAGCGCATAATCCCTATGGTGATGGGCATGCCAGCGAAAGAATCGTTGAAGTATTGCAAACAGCCAGGTTTTGAAGAGTAATGGGCGAAGATTATAAAGAAAGCTGTTAGTTCAGTTTCAGTTAATTTTCCCGCCGCTATAATATCCTTAGGTTGCCTTTTGTGGGCATTTGAGATTCGGTGATTCGCCTTTTCTAAAAGTCGAGAATTGCCGAACGTAATGATTAAGGTGGAATAATATGCGACTCAAACCATCTCTTTTGATATTTCCCGTCCTTACTTTGACTACGGCTTGTTCGACTCACTATAGTGCTCATAGCGGTTATCATGGGCACCGACATCACGGTGTATCTGTCGGAGTTCATGGCCACTCTCATGGAAGAGGAGCAGGTGTTTTGGGAGCGCTCATAGTTGGTGGAATTATCGGTCATGCACTATCTGAAGCCAAGCATCATGATGAGACACATCAACAACCAAAGTCTGAGGCTGATGCTATAGCCAACGGATATCCTGTAAAAAAGCCGGGCAAACAAGTCACGCCGGAAGTTAATGATGAGCAAAATCGTTTCTATCAACTGGGAAAAGATGGCAATTGTTATCTAATGCAAAAGAAAGGCGATGAACTAGAAATCGTTTCGGCTGTTCCGCCATTCTCATGCCAGTAATCAGCGGCAATTGAAAGGTTGTAATTAGATGTCAATCTTTCCTTTTCTGACAAGCGCAAGCGCTTCTTTTTCAGGCATTGGTTTCGCTAGATAAAAGCCTTGACCGAGGTTGCATTTCATTTTACATAGAGCGTCGAGTTGATAGTTAGTTTCAATACCTTCGGCTACCCACTCCAGTTCCATAGATGTCGCCATCGCTTTGATTGCATTAATAATTGGAGAAATACTTTCTTTTTCATTCAGGCTGGCAATAAAACTTCGATCAACCTTAATTAGATCAAATGGCAGTTGATTAAGATAACTCAGGGAAGAGTAACCGGTCCCAAAATCATCAAGAGAAAGCTTGATACCCAGAGATTTGAGTTTGTGAAATATCAACCTCGCTTTTGCAATGTTTTTCATTAGCAAGTGTTCGGTAACTTCAATAATCAGGGATTGTGCAGGAATGCTGAACTTTCTTATTAAGTCATTTATTTCACCGACAAATGAGTTATCTGTAAATCTTTGTGCTGATATGTTGATCGTTAAATAGGGGGGAGTACTGGTGACTTGGCGCCACTTTTTTAATGTATTCCCCGCTGTTTCCAGAAGCTTTTGATCAATTGCTTGAATAAGATCATATTGTTCTGCGATACCGATAAACTCTCCAGGAGCAATGATCCCTTTGTCAGGATGATCCCATCTCATCAATGCTTCAAACCCCGCCACCGAAAAATCATTCAAGTTTACAATCGGTTGATAATAAAAAAGTAGCTCATTATTATTGATGGCCTGTTCAAGCTCGGTGACTAACTTCTTTTCATATACAACGGCATAGTGCAACGAAGATTCATAGACTTCGATCTTATTTTTTCCACTTCGCTTGGCATGATACATAGCATGATCAGCATTTTTCATCATTTGCTGTGGAGATTCGCAATTTTCATCGTTAAAAGCGACGCCTATAGATAGTGAAGCAACTATTGATTGTTTTCCAAAAGTAACTGTTTCATTCATCGAGGTTAGAATTCTTTGGGCTATAGTAATGGCGAAATTTGTGTTGTCCAGATCTTCAAGTAAGATTGCAAACTCATCTCCGCCAATGCGAGCTAGCGTATCAGAAGTACGTAATTGTTTCTTCATGCGCTGAGCCGTTTCTCGCAGCAATAAATCTCCTGCAGCATGACCATAGGAATCGTTTATTTGCTTGAAGTTATCAAAGTCGATAAACAATACCGCAATTGTTGGAGCGCTATTTCTTTGACACCTGAGATAGGCATGATCAATTCTATCGACGAATAGCGAGCGATTAGCAAGACCTGTTATTGAGTCATGAATAGCTTGATACTGAAGCTTTTGATCTTTAGTATTTCGATCAATTGCTACACTTAAATGCTTGCTTAGGAAAGACAGAAAATTTAAGTCGCTTTCACTAAATGTGACTTTTTCATCATAGCTTTGCAGTGCGATCGCACCACTTAATTCTGGATTAATTTCAAAAGGGACCGCAAGCCAGCAATAGGGGATTTTTCCATAGCGAATGGTTTGTCCAAGCTGATATCGTTTTTGTAGTTCCTTGTTGTCCGCTATTAAAGGGCTTTGTTTGCGAATAACTTCTGCTACGAGAGTTTGTTGCATCTGTTCGGTTGAAAGGTTTAAATCAAAATTGAGTTGGCTTCCATGTTCGCTATCATTGAGAAAAGGAGCGGAGTAAAGATTTTTTTCTTTGTCATAAAGCACGATACAAAAGCTCTCAGTATTAATCTGTTTGCGAATCAGGTTGTGGAGTTGGCTATAAAATTCCTCCGGAGATTGTGCGTCGTGAGTTATTTCCGAAATGTTAAAGTAGGCTTCTGATAGCTTGTGAGCGACAGACTTTTCCTTTAATGTTTCTTCTAATTGAAGAATGTTTTTTTCCAGGGCAACCTTGGAGGCGAGTACTGATGCTAATACTTTGACATATCGTAGGTGGTCGCGAGTGTAAAAATTTTTGAGGCTGTGCTCAGAGTCGATAACACCAAGTAGTTTTCCTCGAAACAGGATCGGCACCGCTAACTCGGAAGCTCTAGCTCTATCGTCAATTATGTACTCTGGCTCTTCAGAAGTGTCATTAATAAATGAACTGGTCTTTGATTGCGCGCACTTGCCTACAACTCCCTCGCCAAGTTTTATCGTGATTGGATTGAGTATTTCCTGTCGCACCGGATTTTTAGGGCCAAATGCTGCTACCTGGACCAGATATCCCTTTTCTTCATCAAATAGATAAATCACACAATCTTCGAAGTTGAGTGCCTTAATCGTGTGGTGAGCGACATGCCAGACAGCATCCTTAATTGTTTCTATCGTGTTTACTTCTTCGACAAATTCAACCAAAGCTTCAAGAGCGCGCTGCTTTTCAAATAAGCTGAGTTGATTGTTTGAAAGTTTATTGTCGGGCGAAGATCCCATATTTAAGTACTTGTTTTATCTGGATAATTAAATTCTAATGCTACCAATAAAGTATAGTCAGCTATGCATTACTTTGCCTAAATTAGTAGCAAGGTTCGCATTCAGGAACTAACTAGAGCTGTGAAGGAGCATAAACAAACAGCAACAAAAAAGGTCCTGAAAATAGGACCTTTTTGGCATTCGGCAATTAATTATCTGCTACTTATTCGTCCAGGAAGCTTCTTAAGCGATCTGAGCGAGTTGGGTGACGCAGTTTGCGTAGAGCTTTAGCCTCGATTTGTCGAATACGCTCACGAGTTACATCGAACTGTTTACCAACCTCTTCCAGAGTATGGTCTGTATTCATATCAATTCCAAATCTCATGCGAAGGACCTTTGCTTCTCTGGCTGTCAGGCCAGAAAGTACTGACTTGGTCGCTTCTCTTAGGCTTTCTGAAGTTGCAGAGTCAATAGGGGAGTCCTGATTGGCATCTTCAATAAAGTCGCCCAAGTGCGAATCTTCGTCATCACCAATCGGGGTTTCCATTGAGATAGGCTCTTTAGCAATTTTAAGAACCTTACGGATCTTATCTTCCGGCATATCCATGCGTTCTGCCAACTCTTCAGGCTGAGGCTCGCGACCCATCTCCTGCAACATTTGACGCGAAATACGATTGAGTTTATTGATGGTTTCAATCATATGCACCGGAATACGAATAGTTCTGGCTTGATCGGCAATGGAACGTGTAATTGCCTGACGGATCCACCAGGTTGCATAGGTAGAAAACTTATACCCTCGACGATATTCAAACTTATCAACCGCCTTCATCAAACCAATATTACCTTCCTGAATTAAATCCAGAAATTGTAATCCGCGATTTGTATATTTCTTAGCGATAGAAATAACCAGACGCAGGTTAGCTTCGACCATTTCTTTCTTAGCACGTCGAGCTTTAGCTTCACCTATGGACATGCGACGATTGGTTTCTTTGACTTCAGCAATCGTCAGGCTGCTGTCCTGCTCAACTTTCGCCATCTTGTTTTGTGCGCGAATAATGTCTTCCGCAACCTCTTCCAACGCGTCCCGGTAAGCAGGGTCTTTCGATAGAATAGAGTCGATCCATTTAGCGTTAGTTTCATTGCCTGGGAAAGACTTAATGAATTCTTTACGTGGCATTTTCGCCGACTCAGTCGCCAGACGCATAATTAAACGTTCCTGGGTACGCAGCGTTGCCATACGATCACGCATTTTCTCGGACAAGCGATCAAACATCTTGGGAAGTAAGCGGAACTTAAGGAAAGTTTCTTTCATTTCCTCAATATGCTTAACTGCATTTTTATGGTGTCTGCCATATTTGCCCACAGCAGCAATAGACTTTTCGTAATGGCTTCTTAGCTCAGAAAAGTATTCCGCTGCTACTTCAGGGTCTGGACCATTGGCAGCCTCATCCTCATCATCTTCGTCAGTTTCCAGATCAGAATCTTCATCATCCAGTTCTTCATCAGGCACCTCACTACCAACGTGACTTGCAGCCATCGCAGCTTCTTCTTCCGTATCTGCAAATCCGGTAATAATATCGGTTAAACGGATTTCTTCTGCCTGGAATCGGTCATATTCATCCAACAGCATTGAGATGGTTTCTGGGTATTCCGCAATGGAAGCTAAAACTTGTCGAATACCATCTTCTATGCGGCGGGCGATTTCTATTTCGCCTTCTCGAGTCAATAGCTCTACGGTTCCCATTTCCCGCATATACATACGTACAGGATCCGTTGTTCGGCCAAACTCGCTATCGACGCTGGCAAGGGCTGCGGCTGCTTCTTCTGCCGCATCTTCATCAGGAGCAGAAGAGTCGGCCATCAACAAAGCGTCGGCTTCAGGTGCAGATTCAAATACCTGAATCCCCATGTCATTGATCATACTAATAATATCTTCAACCTGATCCGGGTCGACGATATCTGGTGGTAGGTGGTCATTGACTTCTGAGTAGGTTAGATAGCCTTGTTCCTTACCACGTGTTATCAAAAGCTTCAGCTGAGACTGCTGCGATACCTTCGATGAAGGGGAGTTATCTGTCATTCAAAATACCTTAAAATCAGACTTAAAAACTTCAGTAATTCAATTTCTTTGGCGGGGCCAATTCGCTGAACACGAAACCGCCAATTATACACAGTCTAGACCCCGATCAGCAAGATTACTAATCGCTAAGTGGAGACAATGACAACATTTTTCAAGTTATCGGCCGCAAATCACAAAAATAAAATCAGGAACCCTGTTTTCGGTAAAATTACCTTAATTTTCTTGCCGGAGGTATTGGCAGAAAAGCGGGAGCTAACCTTGCTTACTCAGCTCTGCCTGAAGGCGCTTCATTTCCTCTTTTTCTGCAGCGGTGACGCTGCCATTACGAACTTTCTCGAGAAGTGAGTCCCATTGATCGAGTAAGTAGTTCTTTTCCAGTCGTTTAAATATTTCGCTGAGTTCAGCATTAATATTCTCAGATTCTGCATAAAGTGGCTGATTTGCCAGTTTAATCAAGTGAGGGTGCTCTGCTGTTCCACGCCAGTTTTCAACAAGAATGGCAGTTGTAACTTCTTCATTTTTCTCAATAATTTTTATCAGGTTGAGCAAAATTCGAGCTCCGAGCTCTTCAATGGAGCCTAGCCAGGACATATCGGCAGGTGGTAAAGCTTCTGGGTGTTGAAGTAACAAGGCTATGGCGCGGCGAAATGGTGCTTTGTTTCTAGATTCCGTTTGCTGATTTATATGAGAAGGAGGGGGTTCTTCATATGAAGTGGACCCGAAGGCTGACTGGTTTTGCTGAAACTTCCTGTCAGGCTCAAAGTTATTGGAGTTTGAAGGAGTCTGTGTGCTGTTCGCAACAGCCTTTGTGCCGGAGCTGCTATCTTCTCGCCAGCTCTCTTCGAGTTGTCTGTCAGCCAGACCTGATAGTTCTGCAATTTTGTGAGTAAAGCGCGATAAAAGTATGGGATCTGTGATTTGTTGGGCAAAGGGTTTTGCCAGATGTACCAGTTTAGCCGGGCCTTCAAAAGTATTCATATCTACCTGGCTGGTCAGGTGTTCAATCAGATAATCAAACAGGGTAGATGCCGACTCAACTCGCTCATTGAAAGCTTTCATGCCGATTGCTCTAACCATACTGTCGGGGTCTTCACCATCAGGAAGGAACATCAGGCGAACTTCACGTGTGTCTTTTAACTGAGGAAGGGCATGGTTTAATGCCCTTAATGCAGCCGCTCTACCCGCGCGGTCACCATCAAAGCAAAAAACCAGGGTATGGCATATGCGAAATAAAGTTTGCAAGTGCTCGCTTGTTGTTGCAGTACCTAATGTTGCTACTGAGTTGTAAATGCCATACTGAGCTAGGGCAACAACATCCATATACCCCTCAACAATGATTATTTGCTCGATATCTCTCAGTTTACGGCGCATTTCAAAGATGCCATAAAGCTCTTTGCCTTTATGAAACAGCGTTGTTTCCGGAGAGTTTAAGTACTTAGGCTCTCCTTGATCGATAACTCGCCCACCAAATCCTAGTACCTGGCCTCTGCGATTTCTAATTGGAAACATAATGCGGTCGCGGAATCGATCATACGCATGACCATTATCTTTGCGAATCATCATGCCTGTTTTCACTAATTGCTCTTGCAGCTTTAGCTGATCTTTACCCAGGTGTTGCAGGTTTTGCCACTCTCCGGGCACATATCCAATACCGTAAAGTTTTGCTATTTCGCCGCTTAAGCCTCTTTGTTTCAGGTATTCGACGGCCTTTATGCCCAGGGGGCGTTTTTTCAAGTTTTGCTGATAACTATCGGCTACTTTTTCCATTAAATCAAAGAGTTGCTGGTTCTCTGCGTAAACTGCATCATCTTGCCCCGACTCCCTGGGAATATCCATGCTCTGTTGTCCGGCCAAATCTTCCACCGCGGCAACAAAGTCCTGTCCTTCGTATTCCATCAAGAAAGTCAGTGCATTGCCACTTGCACCACAACCAAAGCAATAATAAAACTGTTTGTCCGGATTAACTGAAAAGGAGGGCGTTTTTTCATTGTGAAATGGGCAGCACGCGGAATAGTTACGGCCTGCTTTCTTGAGCGGTACTCGACGATCTATGACTTCCACCAGATCGGTTCGTGCCAATAGTTCATTGAGAAACGTTTGCGGTATTCGTCCTGCCATTAATCCAACAAATCTGGGTGAATATTTATAACATGATGCCTACAGGCATTTTGCCTAATGGTTACGCAAAAAGAAATCTTTTGATGAAAGATCTCTTGTTATTCTGGAGCGGATAATAGCTCTGTGATAGCAATCTCAAATATTATGATTCATTAGGCCACGCTGTAGCAGGCTAACACAGAAGAATACAGGGAATAGACAAACATGCGGACGACGCTTATAGTGCGCACGCCATGGCGATTATAATTCCTGAGATTAGTTGAGTTTCGATTTAACCAAACCGCTAACAGCACCCATATCCGCTCTACCTTGCATTTGCGGCTTGAGGATTGCCATTACTTTACCCATATCGCGCATTGATTCTGCGCCAGATTCAGAAATTGCCGAGTCAATCATTGCTGCAACTTCATCATCGTTAAGAGCTTGAGGAAGGAATTCCTGAAGCGCTTCCATCTCCAGTTTCTCTTTATCCGCCAGATCGTGACGATCCGCAGACTCAAACTGAGAGATAGAGTCTTTACGTTGCTTTATCATCTTATCAAGAATAGCCAAAACGTCAGCGTCGGTGACTTCAATTTTTTGATCGACTTCGACCTGTTTCACCTGCGCAAGCAACATGCGGATAGCGCCCAGGCGGTCTTTCTGCTTGGCGCGCATTGCTTCTTTCATGCTGTCTTTAATGTGCACGAGTAACGCTGACATATTTGTCTAACCTTTTGAAATGATTAAGCTAATTTATCGTTTTTAAAACGAAAAATTAGTATAAACGTTTGCGTTGCAATTGGTCTCTTGAAGCTTTCTTCAGAGCACGCTTAACTGCAGCTGCTTTTTTACGTTTACGAACCGAAGTAGGCTTTTCGTAGTGCTCACGACGACGGACTTCAGATAAGATTCCTGCTTTTTCGCAAGCGCGCTTAAAGCGACGTAGAGCAATATCAAATGGTTCGTTTTCTTTCAACTTAACTGCTGGCATTTAAAATAATCCCGGTTTTCGAGCTCAAATGAGCTATTAATCAAATTAAAGGTTAAAAATTCGTCATCTACGACGAGGGCGCAGATTCTACTGCTTTTTCAAGCTGAATGCAAAGTCCTGATAAAACTTTTTGGCAGTTTTCTTGTTCAGCGGTATGATCTGGCAAAATTTGGTCGCCAAAGGCATTGTTTTGGTCATAATTACGCTGTTTTTATTAGCTTTTTGCGATTTTATGGCCGAACAGTAAAAAAGCGGTGATAATTTGGCGTCGGTAAATAGTTGTGGCAATTAGTCAGGGTAATCCAAACATGCAAGACCATCAGCAAAAAACAGTCGTAATTCTCGGGATAGAAAGTTCCTGTGATGAAACCGGTGTTGCAATCTATCATTCTGAACGAGGAATTATCGCTCATCAGCTTTATTCTCAGGTCAAGGTCCATCAGGAGTATGGCGGTGTAGTTCCTGAACTAGCTTCTCGAGATCATGTTCGCAAGCTAATGCCACTGATCAAAACTTCTTTGGATGAGGCTAAAATGTCGCCTGAACATATTGACGCGGTTGCCTACACTCAGGGACCCGGATTAATCGGGGCTTTGTTGGTGGGAGCTTGTGGAGCTAAAGCTTTGGCTATGGCATGGGATAAGCCGGCAATAGGCGTTCATCACCTGGAAGGGCACTTGTTGGCGCCCATGTTAGAGGAAAAATCTCCTGAATACCCGTTTCTAGCGCTTCTTGTTTCCGGTGGACATACTATGCTGGTGGATGTCAAAGCCCTGGGTGATTATGAAATTATAGGCGAGTCAATCGACGATGCTGCCGGTGAAGCTTTCGATAAAACTGCCAAAATTATGGGGCTGGATTATCCCGGTGGTCCGCTTTTGGCGAAGCTGGCGGAAAAAGGAGACGGCAGTGAGGAAAAATTTCCTCGCCCAATGACTGATCGTCCAGGTCTGGATTTTAGTTTTAGTGGTTTGAAGACCTTTGCTGCCAACAAGGTTTATGCCAGCGACAAGTCTGAGCAATCATTGGCTAATATTGCCGAAGCTTTCCAGCAAGCTGTGGTGGACACACTGGTTATCAAATGTAAGCGGGCGATTAAACAGACCGGTCACAATCGACTGGTTGTTGCCGGTGGTGTGAGCGCAAACTTATCATTGCGCGAAAAGCTCGCTGAGTTAATGAGCAAACATGGTGGTGAAGTTTTCTATCCTCGCCATGAGTATTGTACCGATAACGGCGCCATGATCGCCTACGCCGGTTACTGTCAGTTTGTTGCGGGGAATAAAGATAAAGGCCAGGAGATTCAAGTGAATCCGCGCTGGCCTCTTTCAGAAGCTATGACCAGTCAACTTGGCCGATGACTTAATTGTTATGTGATGAATAATTGTTAAGTGATGGTTCTCTATTAGCTGAGGGAGGCTATTTCATCTGTTCGATCTGGTAGCCTTTTTTCTTCAACTGTTCAATTAGACCGTCCTCACCGATTAAATGAGCTGCGCCAACCAGAACCAGTTCTGTTTCTGGTGTATCGAAATAGGCTTCGACACTCGGCATCCAATTATTGTTTCTTTCAACCAGCAGGCTGTCATACATCGCCGGATATTCTTTACGCATCGATTGATTGATCATGTCGTCCAATGCTTTTGTGTCTCCACTTCGCCAAACGCGTAGCATGTCGATAAATTGCTCATTAATACTATCTACATCCTTAAGCATTTTTTGGTAAAACACATCTTCATTCCCGTCTCCGAGTCTGGCGAGAAAAGCAATCTGTTCTTCAGGTGTTTCAAGCTGCAGCTGCTCCTTACTGTCTTTTCGTGCTTTTTTGGCAAAGAAGATATCAATGCCTTCCTGCTTCACTCCCTTTTTGGCGAGCTCGGCGACGGTCAGTAATGACATGATTAGCCCTGGTTTGGCTTTTGGGAACATATTGAGCGACATTCCGAGTGATTCTAGTTTGTTTTTTAATGCTTCGTAGTTTTCAGGTTTGAGTACACTTTTGACTGTTCGTTCGTCCTGGTAACTCAGTTCTTTTAACATTTTCTGCCCGAGAGCAGGCGATTGCAGCGCTAAAATATCGGTTTCGAAAGCGACTTTGTCTGAATTGGCATAAGCTTCATCAAATGCTTCTGGTAGCGGATAATCAGACGGTCGAAGTATGTGTATAGTACCGCCGAGATAGACTGTTGATTCACCTTTTGTTGCCTTCCATAGCGAAGTCTCAGCCATGGTGTTAAAGGAGCAGGACAAAAGAAGTGCAGAAGCAATCAGTTTTTTCATAGAAATAATTTCCTTATTTAAGCAAGTGAGTTGGCTTGTGTATTTAGACCGCTAACTGGCCAGCCTGAAGTTCAAGCAGTTAAAAAGCGCCATACATGATAGTTAGTCCTGGCTAAGCCCAAAAACTTACAACCTGGTTAAAAAATAATTTTCAGATGACGTTAGTTACCGATAATTGGCTCATTGCCTGAAATAATTTGGACAATATTGGAGCGGTGGCGAATGAGGACTATGCCGGAAACGCAAGCCAGAGGGAGTAAAAAGCTGGGGTGAAACTGGTAGGCAAATACCGGCAGCGTTATAGCTGTCATTAGAGAAGCGACAGATGAGCGCTTAAAAGTCCAGGCTGTCAATAGCCAGATGCCTAGCGTTAACAAGCCATATTCCGGAACCGCAAGAATCACCAGTGTCATCAGGCAGGCAACGCCTTTACCGCCTTTGAGACCAAAAAACAACGGGAAACAATGACCGAATAGGGCACTGGCACCTACCCATAGAAGTTCAACGGTCGAATAGCCAAACCAGATACCCATTATGATGGGCAATGCAGTTTTGGCGATATCACCCAGTAATGTGGCCAGCGCCGCTCGCTTTCCGCCAATTCTCAATACATTGGTCGCGCCCGGGTTATTGGAACCCACCACTCGAGGGTCGGGAAGAGTGAAGACCTTACATACCAGTACAGCTGAAGATATTGAGCCACTAATATAGGCCAATCCCAGCAGTGCGAAATATAAGAAATCCATGTTCATTATTTGAGCGATAGTCCGGTCAGGGAATGATAGCTATTATTCGACAAAGCCAAAGTTTCCTTTGGGTCAAAGTTTGAGCTTGATTGTAAATGATCCTCGATAGAAATAGAATTGGCGAAATTAACAAAGAAAAATTCAGGTTTTAGCATGGATATTGTTTTTATTCGTCAATTGGAAGTTAATACTGTGATAGGTGTATTCGACTGGGAAAGAGAAATTAAGCAAAGGTTAGTTTTTGACCTTGAGTTGGGAACTGATATCAGCGCATCAGCAAAAACGGATGAGCTTGAAGACACCCTCGATTATAAAGCTATTTCGCACGCTGTGTATGATTTTGTCGAGCAAAGTAGTTATCAACTTGTTGAAACGGTAGCAGAAAAAGTCGCGGACTTAATCCTTGAGCAATTTCCTGTGCGCTGGCTAAAGCTCACTCTGGATAAGCCAGGAGCGGTAAGCATAGCCAAAAGTGTTGGTGTGCAAATTGAGCGCGGTGAAAGGAACTAGTTGTACAATGATTGTTTATTTAGGCATCGGGAGCAATATTCAGCCCGAACTCAATATAAATAAAGCAAAGCAGGCTTTAACCGCTGCATTTGATGAAGTGACCTTTTCGCGAGTTTACGAAAGTGCAGCTGTTGGGTTTGAAGGAGATAATTTTCATAATCTCGTTGCTCGTCTTGAGACAACAATGTCCCTGGATGCCCTGATTGAGCAACTGAAGGCTATGGAAGATAGTCTGGGACGGTTGCGAGAAGGCGCGAAGTTTTCCTCTCGGCATATTGATATTGATGTATTGCTCTACGGTGATATGGTGTGTGAGCTTCCGATCCAGTTGCCAAGAGATGAGATTACCGAAAATGCCTATGTGTTATGGCCAATGGCAGAGCTAGCGCCTGAGCTTATACATCCTGGTACCAAAGATTCATACTCGGCATTGTGGAAAGCTTTCGATAAGAGCCAGCAACAAATCAGGCCTTTGCCCTAGCGAGTAAATCGACGAGTAAAAGCCACCTCCCAGAGTGCGAACCGGTCGGGTTAAAGATAAAGCCTTCGGCCACCATCAACCCGGATATTGCAACCTGTCATATAGCTTGCGTCCATGGCAAGAAAAGTTGCTGTAGATGCAATGTCTGCTGGTGAGCCAAGTCGCTTTAGCGCAGAGTTATCGAGGATTTTTTGTTTTATCTTGTCGACCGGCTCGTTTTTATCGCTCGGATTATCTTCTTTCTGTTCCGGCCAGAGTATTGCTCCGGGCGAGACGCAGTTGACTCTGACTCTGGGAGCGAAAGCGCGCGCCATCATTCGACTACTTTCGAGCAGCGCCGCTTTTGCGGCAACATAAAAGGTATGTTCGCTTAAACCCGCTTCAGCGTAAATATCAATAAGGTTCACAATTGCTCCCTGCTGCTCGGCAAGATAAGGCCTGGCGGCAAGAGCCAGTTTTTCCGGCTGACGCCAATTGATCTTTAGAATAGACTTCATCATATCGTTGCTGGCTTTTTCAACGGGAGTCGGGTAGAACACTGAAGCGTTGTTGATCAAATAATCAATGTGTCCGAATTTTTCCAGCGCGATATCAATAATCTGTTGAGCAACATTATCTTGTTCCAGGTCGCAACCAACAACAGCACAGGAATTTTCTCTTTGCATGATAAACTTGTTTGCAAGGGCTTTAGCCTCTTGGGCTGAGTGATTATAATGCAGCACAAGATTACAACCGCGGGTGAAGAACTGTTCCGCGATAGTTCGGCCGAGGCGCTTGGCGGCGCCAGTAACAATTACCGTTGGTATGGACATAGGGTCGTCGGGCTTTCCGTCGGTTAAATAAACCATGTTGTTGAGTCATTCGGAACTCAAAGTAGTGTAACTCATGCAAGCGCAAAAAATAACGCTTTCAGAAGAAGCGGCAAAAATAAATGAAGCTCTTATGCAGCGCGTCGAGTGCTTTATTTCTGAATCTGGCGGCAGCATCGACTTTCAGCAATTTATGCAGATGGCGCTATATACGCCTGGTCTTGGATATTATCAAAATAGCATTTCCAAGTTTGGTGAATCAGGAGACTTTATTACCGCACCGGAAATGGGTGATCTGTTTGCCTATGGACTGGCCAATTCAATAGCAAGCCTGCCTGCAGATGCTCGCGAACAGATACTTGAGTTTGGAGCTGGTACTGGTGCCCTGGCGGTTAGTTTGCTCGGTCATTTACAGGAACTCAAAGCTCTTCCGAAAAAATATTTGATTCTCGAACCGAGTGGTCAATTACAAAGCCAGCAAAAAGAGGTTATTTCTCGCGTGCTGGCAGATGTGCCCGTTTGTGTCGAGTGGCTCAGTGAGCTGCCCAACAAATTTAAAGGCACCATACTTGGCAATGAGGTTGTTGACGCTATCCCTTGTCAGCGAATAAGAAAAAGCGAAAATGGATGGATAGCTCAGCATGTTGGTATCGAAGAAAAGCGACTTTGCTGGAAAGCTGGAGCGTCGCTCTCTAGCGAACATTTGCCGCCAGCGCTAACAGCAGAAGTAGCAATTGCTGATGGTTACGAGAGCGAAATTCGTCCTCTGGTGGAACCCTGGATTAAGTCACTGGCACAAAGTATGGAGTCAGGGGTCTTGCTCCTTATTGACTATGGTTACCCTCAAGTCGAGTATTATCATCCTCAGCGTAATCAGGGAACATTGCGTTGCTTTAGCCGGCACCTTTCCCACAGCCAGCCGCTTGAACTGGTTGGATTACAGGACATCACTGCGCATGTGGACTTTTCCCAGCTTGCCCGAATAGCGGTGGCAAATGGACTGGAGGTTATTGGTTTCACCAGCCAGGCAGGTTTTTTACTGGAAAACGGCATTTTGCAAAGGGCGGAAACGATGAGTGAGTTACTAGACGATAAAGCCCGTTATCAGCTGAGCCGCGAGATCCAGCAATTAACGGCGCCAGGACAAATGGGAGAAGTTATGAAAGTTATCGCCTTCAGTAAAAAGGATTTAGCCACAATGTGCGGCTTCAATTTACAAGACCAGCTTCATCGGCTCTGACGGTGACTGATTAGCATTTGGGCTAATTGCAAATCTGGATTACAATACGCGCCTTTGTTTTTCACCATAATTCTGAACCGGCAAACAACTCGTCAGCAAAAGGCTTTATATGAAACTTCGAATGATTTCACAACTCAGCTGGATAGTCATTTTAGGCATGGTGAGTTTTCCCGCACTTGCTGCAGAAACTGTCGCCTGGAAAAGCTATTTATTGGGCGCAATGGCCATTGCAATGGTGGCGGGTGTATTTATGGCGTTTCGTAATCCTAAGGCAGAAAGCACGGCTGCAAAGCTGCTGTTAAGTGGATTGTATTTTTGGATAATTACTTTCGCCGAGCTTATCTTACTGGCGCTGATTTACTACATAAGCAAATAGTTTAAAGGAAAAAATACGACATGGATTGGATACAAGCCGTTTTACTCGCCATTCTCCAGGGGCTTACAGAATTTCTACCGATTTCAAGCTCGGCTCATTTAATACTGCCTTCGCAACTACTTGGTTGGGCGGAGCAGGGGCTGGCATTTGACGTTGCGGTTCACGTAGGTTCTCTTGCCGCAGTGCTAATCTATTTTCGAAAAGAAGTTGCTGAAATGACCAGCGCATGGTTTGCCTGGGTACTTAAGGGCGAAAAGAGTGTCAATGGTCGTCTGGCGTGGGCGGTAATCTGGGGAACTTTTCCTGTAGGACTGGTCGGGCTTATTTTTGCTTTGCTTGATATCGTCGATAACTATCTACGCTCAACTTCAGTTATCGCTGCCACTACAATCATTTTTGCATTGGTTTTGTGGTGGGCTGACAGTATCGCTAAAGAAGCCAGAGATGAGCACACTATTCGGGTAAAAGATATTATTTTCATTGGTTGTGCCCAGGCGCTAGCACTCGTTCCAGGTACTTCTCGTTCGGGTATTACTATGACCGCGGGTCTGTTGATGGGGCTTTCTCGAACAGCTGCTGCACGATTTTCATTTCTTCTTTCAATTCCGGCAATCATCCTGTCTGGTGGTTTGGAAGCTTTTCAGTTGGCAACTGGTGATACGCCGGTAGACTGGGCCATGCTGGGGCTTGGAACTGTTATTTCAGGTATTGCGGCTTTAACCTGTATTCACTACTTTCTAATTCTACTGGATAAACTTGGATTTAAACCGTTTATTTTTTACCGATTAGCTTTAGGTATCGTTCTAATCGGTTTAATGCTTTAGAAAGTATTCGAGTTACCGGGATGCGAGTTGTCAAAAGTCAGGCGACTCCTCCTGTATCACTCCAGAATAGAAGCTTCCGGGTTCTGTTCACTGAGTAATTTTTTCACTGCGCTGACCCTTTCTCGGTGGATTTCTTCTCCAATTTTCTTGCCTTGGTAACCCTGAGCTATTACCTCTGCTGCTTTGATTTGATTGCATCGCTCAAGCGCTTTCCGCATAAGGGCTGCCTGTGGGTAATCGCGTTTTTCAAAACCTGTCCTGCCCTTAAAGTCTGCTTCACAAACTTGTAAAAACTGCTCAAACCTTTGCGGTTGTTTAAAAGCATTGGTTTTTTCCAGCACTTTGACAATGGTTTTCGATTTTAACTCTTCCAGACGGTGAAGGTGCAAATGGTATTCACTCGCGATTTTTGCCAATCGCTCAAACTCAGTAGGAGTTTTCAGGCGACGGCTGAGTTTTTCCACTAAAGGAACTCCTAATTTTTCATGTCCTGGATGGCTTGGATGGTTCTCTCGTGGAGTTGCGCCTTTTCCCAGATCATGGCATAGCGCTGCGTAGCGGGTAACAGGCTGGTCTGAGAGAATTGCCGCTTGCTCTAAAACCATCATGGTATGAATGCCCGTATCTACTTCCGGATGCCATTTAGCCGGGTTGGGTATTCCCCAAAGAACATCTATTTCAGGAAACCAGTCAGCAAGACCACCACATTGACGGAGAACTTCAAAAAATACCTGCGGAGATCTTTCTCCAAGGGCTCTGACGGTTTCCTTCCAGACTCTTTCTGCTGCCAAAGCATTAAGCTCACCAGTGCCTGCAATTGAATGCATAAGCTCTAGAGTTTCCGCCGCTACCTTAAAGCCCAGATGGTGATATCTTGCTGCAAAGCGAGCGACCCTTAATACTCTCAAAGGATCCTCTTTAAAAGCAGGAGAAACATGGCGTAAAATTTTTTGCTTGAGGTCTTTCTGACCATTATAGGGATCGATTACTTGACCGTTTTGGTCCATAGCCATGGCATTGATGGTAAGGTCTCGACGAATAAGGTCTTGCTCCAGAGTTACATCTTTTTCGGCATAGACTTCGAAGCCGTAATATCCTTTCCCAGACTTTCGTTCGGTGCGAGCTAGAGCATATTCATCACCAGTGTCAGGGTGAAGAAATACTGGAAAGTCTTTTCCAACCTGTTTGTATCCCTGCTTTGTCAGCTCTTGTGGTGTGGCGCCGACGACTACCCAGTCTTCTTCATATACCGGATAGTTGAGCAATTTGTCGCGAACAGCGCCGCCAACCAGATAAACCTGCATGTAACCTCTCGATAATGTTGAAAACGCGCCTAATTAATAAAACGAATCGATAACGGATAGCGGTAGTACTCGCCCTCATTCGCTTTAATTCCGGCAAGAATAATAGCGATAATTTCAAAAATGGCCAGTCCGAAAAGCATGGGAATGCCGATAAGAAGGAAACTCAAGAAAATTGCGATGCTAAATGCTATCAACATGGTAATTTGAAAGTTAACCGCTTCTTTTCCGTGATGATCGATAAATCCGGATTCCTCTTTTTTCATCTGCCAGAGAATCAGTGGAGCTAAGATACTGCCTAATACGGGAAAAATAAAGCCCGCAAATGCTGCAAAATGGCAGAACATGGCAAAATTTCTTTCTTCTTGACTTAAGCCGTTAATCTCGCTCATCATAACTCCTTTTGGGGTGGACTGGTGGCTGATATGGGGGGAGACGCCATTAATTCTTAAGAAAGATTAATGAATTGCACCTTAAATGTAAATTTTAACGTTAGTAAACACACCTGATAACGAATAAGCTTGAGTTTTATTCTCCAGACAACAAAGAACGTCGAGCAAAGAATAATTTGAGCGACTCTATGAATATGTATTTAGAACACTTTTCACTTAAAGAAAGACCATTTTCGATTTCGCCCGATCCGCGATTTCTCTTTATGAGCAATCGATATCGCGAAGCTTTGACCCATTTGACTTATGGTGTAAAAGAAGGTGGTGGCTTTGTTCTCCTAACGGGAGAAGTTGGCACAGGAAAAACCACCGTGTGTCGATGTTTATTGCAGCAGCTGCCCGAAAATACTCGTCTGGCTTTTGTATTGAACCCTAAACTCGACAGTATTGAGTTGCTCGCTACTATATGTGATGAGCTGGATGTTGAATACCCGGAAGGATGTCAAAGCTTAAAAACGTTAACGGATAAGTTGACCGAATATCTGGTGGACTGCTACCGCAAAGGGTTAACCGTTGTTGTGATGATTGACGAGGCACAAAATCTCGAAACAGAAGTGTTAGAGCAAATTCGACTGTTAACCAATCTTGAAACCGATCAGAAGAAACTATTACAGATTATTTTGGTGGGACAGCCTGAATTACAGGAAAAGCTAGCGCGACGAGAGTTACGACAACTTGCTCAGCGCATTACTGCACGCTATCACTTGCGTCCGTTAAACTTGAAGGAAACCATTGCCTACATTCTGCATAGAACTCGAATTGCCGGAGCTCGCAAAACGCTTTTTTCAAGAGACTCTATCGAGCATTTACATGCAAAAACTCAGGGAATACCAAGGCTCATAAACACCATTTGTGATCGAGCTTTGTTAGCGGCGGCTACTCGAGGAATGCATCAGGTTTCACGGAACTTGATGTTGATTGCAGTCAAGGAGATTATGGGCGATTTGGACGGAGAGCAGTTTTCTCTCCACAAAAAAGAAAAATTAAAGTGGATGTTACCGGTTGCCGCCAGTTTTTCCATAGTTGCATTGCTGGGATTCTCTTATTGGTTGGGAAGCCATAGCAATGATACGAGTTTATCAACTGAAATAATTGAGCCCTCCAAAGCGCAGAAAGATATTGTTAATCACTCAGATGAGAGCGTTCTGTCTGTTGACAAGAACAATAATGATGAGTTTGAACAAAAAGCTCAAAAAGTTCGATTTAATCTGGTGGATCGTATCGTCGGAAATCAAGTTTGGGATAATAGTGGACGCAGGGCTTTTGAGCTGCTTATGTCACTTTGGCAGCTGGAATATGTTGCGCTTGAAAATGGTGAACCCTGTGCATTTGCCGAAACTTACGGACTCTATTGTCGCTATGAAAAGGGAAACTGGCAGCAGCTAAGAGACTATAATCGACCCGCATTGTTAAGATTCTCGGCCGGGCTACAAGGAGAGTTCTGGGGACTTTTAAAGGAGTTGAACGGAACTCAGGCGGTTATCGTTGTCGGTGGTAACGAGACTTCTGTACGACTGGATGAGCTATCCATGATCTGGACCGGGGAGTATCAATTTTTATGGCAAGCGCCAATTGGTTATCAGGGCGATATTAAGTTAGGCGACCAGGGGGATGCGGTATTCTGGCTATCACAAAGTTTGAGTTGGCTGGATGACAGCGAGCAGCAGCCTCAGCAGACTTTCGATAAGCGATTACAAAACCGTTTGATTGATTTTCAAAGCAAGCAAAACATTCATGCTGACGGTATTGCCGGTATGCAAACTATTTTGAAGTTAAATGCGGAAACCATGGTAGGTATCCCTTTGTTGTCTCAGATAAACTAGGTTTTTTTTATGTCGATATTACTCGAATCTCTGGATAAAAATAATCGCCAGGATCATGATGAGTTGCCACAACTTCAGGCAACACATTTTGATGATGACATGCTCGGAGATGACTGGTTGGTTGCACGTCTTAACCGATGGAAGTTTGTCGCTGTTGCTTGTATTGCTCTGTTGATTTTAAGCTGGAGTTTTTTTACTTATCAATGGTTGCAGCACAATGATCAAGGGGCGTACGATTCCTCTCTGCAACTAGCAAAAGAAAATGAAGTCTTGGTTGCGAAAAAGTCGACCAATGAATCAGCGCTGTCAAATATACAAGCGTTGCCTGAAGATAAAGCGAGTCAATCAAATGAACGTCAGCCGAGCGAAGACGTTAAAGATTTGGTGGCCATTGATTCAGCCGAGCAAGCTGATAAGATGCAGGTTTATAAACCTCAGAAACGTCAATCCAAGGTGGAAACAAAGACCACCCAGGTTAATAAAAATCAAACACAAGCAGACCAAATTTCAAAGGGAACTAGCTCTGAATTACCCGTTAAGCAAAGTACCGCTAGTCGGCCAAAGGTTTTTCGCGAAGAACTTCCTCCAGAACTAAAAGCCAGTTTTCCCGAGATCAATATCGGCTCTTATGTTGTTGCCGATGATCCCGAAAAGAGCTTTGTTATACTTGACGGTTCTTTCTATAAAATTAATCAAGTGATCGCACCACAAATGATACTCAGAGAAATAGGACAAAAAGAAATTGTCGTTGAGTTTCACCAATATATGGTCAAGATTCCACACAAAGGCTAAGGGCTAGTCGATGGCACTTCCGGTAATCTGGCGTAAGGCCAGAAAAGTGATTTTTCGTTTGGGACTTATCTTCTTGGCATTTATATTTTTCCTGACTATTTATTTAGACTCCATGGTTAAGGAAGAATTTAAACAAAAAGCGTGGTCTATTCCGGCAAAGGTTTTTGCTCGTCCTCTGTCATTTGCAAAAGGTGAAAACTTAAGTCTGGACAGTTTATTGCTTGAACTTAAGCTTCTTGGGTACCGGCAAAAGGTAAAAGCGGTTAATCAGGGAGAGTTCGAGCGTTATGGAAATACTTTGGTCATTTACACTCGTCGGTTCAAATTTTGGGATGGAATGCAACCTGCTCAAGTTTTAGAGTTAACTATTGAACAAGGTAAAATTGTTTCCCTCAAAGACTTTGAAACGCGAAAAAGTGTCAACTTTTTGAGGCTGGACCCTTTTGTTTTGGGAAGCATTCAGACAGGCCATGCTGAAGACCGAATATTGGTTACTTTAAATGACCTGCCAGAACACTTTCTCAGTGCACTTTTGAATACAGAAGACAGAGACTTTTACGAACATTGGGGAATCTCGCTAAAAGGAATCGCACGTGCAGCCTGGAGTAACTTTAGTGAAGGAGAGCTTAGACAGGGGGGAAGCACTTTAACTCAACAGTTAATGAAGAGTCATTTTCTCACTCGAGAGAGAAGTCTCTGGCGCAAATTTAAAGAAGCCATTCTGGCTACGTTAACCGAAGTTCACTATACCAAAGACACTATCTTAGAAGCTTACATTAATGAGGTGTTCCTCGGGCAGGACCATTCAACCGCGATACACGGGTTCGCTCGTGCGAGTGAGTTTTATTTTGACAGGCCATTAAAAAAACTAAATCTGAACCAAATCGCTCTGTTAGTAGGTATGGTTAAAGGACCTTCACTTTATAATCCTCGAAGAAATCCAGATAAAGCGCTACAGCGTCGAAACCTGGTTTTGAAGCAAATGCTTGCTCAAGGGCTCATTTCCGACGAAGATTATGAAAACGCTGTTTCGCGTAATCTGCAAGTCGTAACCAAGCCTTCGAAACGGACAAGTAGAGTTCCGGCTTTTATGGGGTACATCAAACAAGAGCTAAAAAATGACTATTCATTGGAAACGCTCAGTCGAGAGGGCCTGAGACTTTTTACATCTCTTGACCCTGTTATTCAGCGTAAAGCAGAAAATGCATTGAGCTCACGCCTGGCGAAAATAGAGCAGTATTCAAGTGAAGAAAAAGACTCGCTTCAAGGAGCTATAGTAGTCAGCGATATTAAAAGTGGTGATATTCTGGCTATGGTGGGCGACAGGCACCCTGATTATGTTGGGTTTAATCGTGCTGTTCACGCTTATCGACAGACCGGCTCAGTCATCAAACCATTTGTCTATTTAACTGCGCTAGCCCAACCGGAAAGATTCAACTTGATAACGCCCATGGAAGATCGAGCGTTTTCTCTGGAAGGCTCTGACGGTAGTTTATGGACACCCAAAAACTATGATGGCAAGGAACATGGTCAGATTACCCTGAAGGAAGGATTGATCAATTCCTACAATCTGACAACTGCTCGGCTCGCACTAGAGGTTGGGGTTGAAAATGTTGTTGAAACGATAGAGCAAGCCGGTTTTAAGCGTGAGCTGGAAGCATTTCCATCAATTGCACTAGGAGCGAAGGAAATGTCCCCCCTGGAAGTGCTCAGGTTATATCAGACTATTGCGAACGACGGTATTGGTGTTTCTGCAAATGGAATTATTGCAGTACAAAATCACACAGGTGAACTTTTGCAACGCTTTCCGCGTAAAGCTGAAAGTAGAATCGACAGAGAAACCGCTTTTATTCTGAAATACTTGTTATCTCAAGTTGCACAAAGAGGTACAGCTAAAAGCTTGAGCAGTACCTTTCCGGATAAAAGCTATGCGGGCAAGACCGGAACGACCAACGATTTGAGAGACAGCTGGTTTGCAGGATTCGGTGGCAGGCGGCTTGCTGTTGCCTGGGTAGGCAGAGATGACAATAAACCTACCAGGCTAACCGGTGCTACGGGGGCGCTCAGAGTCTGGCAGGATTTATTTACCCAGCTAAAAGAGCCTTCTATTGTACTGGAAATGCCGGAAGCAATTTCTATGGGGTATGAAAAAAGAGGGGGATTATTATCTCTG
This sequence comes from Aliikangiella sp. G2MR2-5, assembly GCF_015687155.1. GTDB lineage: Bacteria > Pseudomonadota > Gammaproteobacteria > Enterobacterales > Kangiellaceae > Aliikangiella. The sequence goes on from NZ_JADPQF010000003.1 coordinate 441,218, forward strand.
TTTACCGCATGTAGCCAGCAAGAGGTGATGCCCTTTTTCTCAGACCATATTCCCGTCTCTATAGAGACATGTGATTAACTGGTTGATTTTTATACTTTTTGGGTGATTTTTGTACGAAATTATCATTTACTTGAGTTTTTCGTAGGTTTGCTGCGTTATATCATCGAATTAATGCTTAATTTTGTGCTAACTTAGGATTTTGTTAGATATAACAAAAGTAGAGAAAAGGCACTTTTCCATTGTTCTTGATGGGCGTATATGATATATATCCGCGCCTGAATAAAAAGTCGGCTATTAAAATAACCCGAACTTTTAATTGTGGAATGTTAGGAGCATCGGAAAACTCCTTTTATATCAAGTATTTAATTTCTGGCGGAGAATGAAATGCCAAAAAAAAGTACGGCTAATACAGCAACTGCAACTACCCTTGGCGCTTTAGGGATCGCTCCTTATAAGGAGAAGCGCGGCGAAGAATACATGAATGAAAACCAGATTGCGCATTTCAGGCAAATTCTTGAAGCCTGGAAGCAGCAATTAATGGAAGAAGTAGACCGCACTGTAAGCCATATGAAAGACGAAGCCGCAAATTTCCCCGATCCGGTTGATCGTGCAAGCCAGGAAGAAGAATTTAGCTTGGAGCTTCGCACACGAGATCGTGAGAGAAAGCTACTTAAAAAAATTGGTAAATCGATTGCCTCAATCGATGATGAAGATTATGGCTATTGTGAGTCATGCGGTGTTGAAATTGGTATCCGCCGTCTTGAAGCGAGACCTACAGCGACTTTATGTATTGACTGTAAAACTCTGGACGAAATCAAAGAGAAGCATCTAAATCGCTAATATTCGTCAAATTTCTATCAGACAAGCGCCAAATGGCGCTTGTTTTGATTTAGAGGTTTGAGTTAAGTTTTAAAGTAACGTCATATCAACAAAACCCTATTCGTTTATGTCTCTCTGGACCGGTCGTTTTGCTCCAACTCCTTCAGGGCCTCTGCACTTTGGTTCTCTTGTTGCAGCGTTGGGCAGCTATCTGGTTGCCAAACATCAAAATGGACGATGGTTAGTTAGAATCGAGGACCTGGATCCACCGCGAGAACAAGCGGGAGCAGCCGAGTCTATCATTAGAACACTGGAAGTCTTCGGATTTGAATGGGATGGACCGATAGAGTTCCAAAGTCAAAATTCCGAGCGTTATCGAGAGGCCTTGATGCAGCTAGATAAACTCGGAATCACCTATCGTTGTGACTGTTCACGTCAATTGGTAAATAAGCGCAGTGATGGTGTTTACGACGGCTATTGCAGAGAACGACTTGTAACAGAGCAAACAGACTTTGCAGTAAGGATAAAGTTTGATGATGGTTTCGAGCAATTTACCGATCAAATTTTGGGAGAGTGCCACTTTGCTCGTCCTGCAGATAAACAGGATTTTGTCATCAAAAGAAAGGATGGATTATGGGCCTACCAGTTAGCCGTAGTGGTCGATGATATAGCGCAACAGATTGATCATGTAGTGCGGGGTGCAGACATTCTCGACTCGACTCCTCGTCAAAATTATCTTTACCATTGTTTTCAAAAACAGTCACCAAGATACTTTCATTTACCACTGGTGATTGATAATGATGGTTATAAATTTAGCAAAAGCAAGCTTTATCCGGCAATAGAGCCCCATCTAGCAAGTGTTCTACTTGTTAAGGCTTTACACCACCTCGGTCAAAAGACTGTCGACGACCTTGATACAGGGAAGCCTGGAGAAATACTTAAGTTTGCAATTGCTAACTGGCAGCTAAACACTGTTGGAAAACAAGCGAAAGTTGCTGATTTAAGGTCCTGACAGTGGGCAATAAGAAGAGTCAGTGAGCATGACTATCGGTAAATTTGACAGTTAATCTTACCCGTGGGTTAATAAGGATATTCGAAGTGGGTCACTTATGTTGTACGCTGCTTCCTTCAATTATTTAAAATAATATCAATATTTAAGGAGATTACCTTGTCGCAGTCCAAAGGTCTGGATCCCAAAGCCTATACAGAAATAGAGTCCGGTGATAGTTATCCCCCCTATGTTTCAGCCAGTGAAAGTGTCGCTGAGTTTACTTTTAAAGCCGTAGGGCTGGGGATTGTATTTGGAATTATTTTTGGCGCAGCCAATGCTTACCTTGGACTAAGGGCTGGTTTGACAATCAGTACATCTATACCCGTTGCGGTAATGGCGGTTGCTGTTTTTCGATTGCTCGCCAAAGGAGGGATACAAAGCACAATACTGGAAACAAATATTGCACAAACCACAGGTTCGGCTTCAAGTTCAGTAGCAAGTGGCGTTATTTTCACACTACCTGCTCTTTTCATGTGGGGAATGGCTCCGGATTTGTTGCAGATGACTATTCTGGCAATGAGTGGTGGGCTTCTGGGAATACTTTTTATGATTCCCTTAAGAAAATATCTGATAGAAAAAGAGCATGGTAAATTACCTTATCCGGAGGGAACTGCATGCGCAGAAGTACTCGTTGCCAATGAGGTCGGAGGTAACAAGGCAAAATTTATTTTTATTGGTATGGGAGTCGCTGCATTATTCAAAACTCTGACTTCCTGGCTTAAAGTAATACCGGATCACGCTACACTAAAACTTCCTTTTATAAAAAAGGCGAGCATCGGCATTGATTTGTCTGCAGCTTTGTTTGGGGTCGGCTATATCTTGGGGCCGCGCGTCGCAGCGATCATGGTGGGTGGCGGATTACTTTCTGCATTGATCATTATTCCCGCTATCGCCTATTGGGGGGATGCGCGCACTGTTCCACTGTTCCCGGAAACGGTTAACCTGATCAAAGATATGTCGGCTGGCCAAATCTGGACGCGCTATGTTCGCTATATTGGTGCCGGTGCTGTAGCAACTGCGGGCATCATAACCTTGATTCGAAGTATTCCTGTGATGGTAGAGAGCTTTAAAGCTGGGGCTCAGCACATGGGGGAAGGGGCACGTTCGATTTTGCGAACCAGTCAGGATCTTCCTTTGAAAGTTGTTTCTGTTGGCGTTGCAACGATTATCATTGTTTTAACTTTCGTGCCTAATGCTTTCGGAGCGATCGGTGGAGTTGAAACCCGCTTAGTCGCCGCGCTTTGTGTGGCTCTTTTTGCCTTTTTCTTTGTTACAGTGGCTGCAAGAATCGTCGGTCTGGTAGGGGTTACCTCCAATCCAACCAGTGGTATGACTATTGCTGCGCTTCTCGGCACTGCGACGATTTTTTTGTTAATGGGATGGGACGATAATGCGGGCAAAGCCGGGACTTTGATCGTTGGCTGTGTTGTTGCAATAGCCGCCTCTATTTCAGGTGATACTTCTCAGGATTTAAAAAGCGGCTTTTTACTGGGCGCGACACCTAAAAAGCAGCAAATGGCCGAGCTCCTCGGGGTATTAACTTCGGCAACTTTTGTTTGTCTGGCGGTATTGCTTCTCGCTGAAACTTTTGGTTTTGGCTCGAAGGAATTGCCCGCGCCCCAAGCGACGTTAATGAAACTGGTTATTGACGGTGTGCTCGACCAAAATCTGCCGTGGGCTTTGGTAGCTATCGGCGCCGGCATAGCAATACTATGCGAGCTCGTTAAAATACCGTCTTTACCTTTTGCTGTGGGGGTTTATTTGCCTGTGGCAACAATGACTCCTATCTTTATTGGCGGCCTGATTCGACATTACTTTGAAAAGAAAACCAAAGACAAAGAACAACTTGAAGAAAGGAGGGAAAGAGGTGTATTGCTTGGAAGCGGCTTTGTTGGTGGCGAAGGTTTGCTGGGAGTTGGAATTGCCGCGGTAGCGTTCATTCAAAGTCGAAAACCTGAAGGGATAGGAACCGAGTGGGCTGGTAGTGACATAATGGCTATGAGCGTCGGGGCTGTTGGCTTTGGAATGCTAATCTACTGGTTCTTCAACCTTATTCGAAAAGCGTAGGTTTATATAAAATAGTAAAAGTAATGAGTGCCTGATTTAATATGAATATCACTTTTTCAGCCTATATCGCCACTAGCCTTGATGGATACATCGCTCGCCCAAACGGCGGGCTTGACTGGCTGGATAACTCGACAGATAAGGATAGCAAAGAAGACTACGGCTATCATGACTTCATGACTACGGTTGATTGTCTAGTCATGGGGCGTAGTACTTTTGAAAAAGTCGCTTCTTTTCCCGAGTGGCCCTATCAGGGAAAGCGAGTGATTGTTATAAGCAAAAAGATGAATCAGGCACCGGCACATTTGCACGATAGAGTTGAGTTTTTTAATGGTAAAGTCGAGCAGCTTGTCGTAGAGCTGCAAAGCTTGGGTGTTCGCAAAGTCTATGTAGATGGAGGCTTTACCATCCAGTCATTTATCAATGCCGGCTTACTGGATGAAATCATTATTACTCAGATTCCCATACTCATTGGCAAGGGAATCAGTTTGTTTGGTGATACTAAAAAGGATCATAAACTGAAACTGCTACAATCGAGAAAATTTGATAGCGGATTTGTTCAATCCCACTATCAATTTTTACCGAGTTCGGCTCGTTTTTTTGATTAGCCAGCTACTGCAGAACGAGTTAATTTTCAATTGAGCTTAGTTGTTCAAGTTTTTGATCGAGTACTACAGAAAAATTGACAATGGTCTGAACCGAGTTGACAAAAAATTCCGGATCGATGTTTTCGAAAGTATCGCTGGTCTGGTGATAATCTCCGTGAACATCAACACCAAAATAAATATAGGGAATTCCTTCTTTTCTGAACGGCGCATGATCGCTGGCATTATTCCAGTCAGGACCTTGTCTTCCCGCTATTAACAAACTGCTTCGAGTTTCATGACCTGCACGAACGCACACTCTGGCTGTTGATAAGTGCGGCGCTAGCAGCTCTCCAATCATCTTGTTTTTGCGAGTTCCAGCAAAATATAGTCGCTTTTTTGCACCGCCCCTCGCTACCATATCCAGGTTGATATTGAGCATTATTTCTTCCAACGCTATGGGAGGATTTTTCACAAAATGCTTTGAACCATAGAGTCCGTCTTCTTCGGCATCAGTTGCCAGAAACAGAATATTGTTTAGCGGAGGGTACTGCCGCCAGTAACGTGCCAGAGCAAGCATCGCAGAAACACCTGAAGCATTATCGTCCGCACCATAAAAAATATGTTTTCCCTGAGTGCCAAGATGGTCGTAATGTGCAGTGACTACGATGGTTTTCCGATTGTCTGTGTTTTGTCCTGGAATATAACCGATCAGGTTGACCCCCTGTCTTTTATTTGCAGAGCCGAAAAGAAAGGGGTGACGGTAGTCGGGTGTATAAGATTGAATATTAAGTGCTTGAAATTTTGACGCAATGTAATTTGCTGCGAGTTTGTTGCCTCTTGTTTCTGTTGCTCTGCCGGCCATTTCTCTGCTGGATAATCTTTTCAGGTCGGTTAACAGCGCCTGTTGGTCAATTGATTTTTGAGCATGGAAATTCTTGACCGCCTTTTCCGGCTTCGGACAGAAAGCCTGTTTTTGTGCGCACGCGGACAGCAGCAGACAAATTGCACAGAAAGAGAATTTAAGAACGTTGAACAAATTGTTGAATTGAAAAATCAATACATTTCTCTCGCAGCTGGTTGCAGGTATCTTGAGTATACGATTTTTTCGACGCGGCCACAGCTAGCGTCCTAAAAGTTGCTCTTTTATGCCTGGAGGCTTTAATGACCAGGTTTCCAGTGGATAGTAGGCTACATTCTGACGCTGATTGCGTGATTCCATCAAACAGATTTCCCTTATTTTTACCTCAGTATTGAATTCAGACATCTGTTTTGGCGGTACTTCTACTTTCCTAAAGAGGGTAACATGAGGATGATATTTCTTTTTATCGAAATGCCGAATACCCAGGCCGGCGAGTTGGCTTTCAAGCTCATGCTTGCACTGAGCTAGTCGTTTGTTTTGATCTTCAACTTGTAGACCAAGAATTTTAGGTTTCGGCCAAAAAATTGAATGACTTAGGCAAATATCAAAAGGGGAAATATGTGGAGCTCTTAATGATGAAAGAATCAGATCGAGATCTCTGTCACTAGTTTCTCCTAGAAAACTCAAGGTTATATGAAAGTTTTCCGGAGGAACTGCTCTAGCATTACGCAAACTGAAACTTGACTGAAAGTCTATGAGTGTTGACTTAACCTGTGGGGCCAAGTCAACGGCAAAAAATAATCTTAGTTTGTGTGGCATTTAAAATTTAATATTTGTAGTTAAGCCTTAATTCCAGTATGGGCTTGTTTTAAAAGCGGCTTTTCGAGTTTGCTCAATAGCTTCAAGAACTGGTACATTCATTTCTTTCAGCCATTCTTCTGTTTCTTCTCGCTGATGATTTTCCAGTTGTAGTTCAAATATATATTCATTCATTTGCAATTCGCGAATTCCGTCAAGAATGTCTATCCAGGACTGTCGATATGACTTTCTTTTTTGTGAGTCGAAAAGCCCTCCAAAGAACAAACCGGTATCAAGAGCGCGTCGTATTCTGGCAATCAGCTTAAAGTAATCTTTTGCATCGAGTTCAACTTTTGGACCTAGATCTCGCTTTAACTCTTTTAGCATGTGCTCAAGTTGTTTACGGGCATAATCAATAATTGGAGCGCTTAGATCCTCTTGTTCTTTTTCAGGTATGAAGTTTCGCCATTCTTGAAAATATAGCCATTCAGACATATTGAGCATCATTAAGTTATAACGCTGTGTGGCTAATAAAGACTTAAAGGTTTCTATGGCTTCTACCACATCCTGATCGATTTTCTTCTGTTGCGACTCGACAAGATCCCAGTCGGCCTTTTTTTGTAAATAGCGATTTAAATAGCGCTTATGTTTAGCTGCATCAACAATCGGGCGCATAGCTGTTGCCAACCAGTCCCAGTTATTTCTTAAGTCGTGAGTTGCTTTTCGAGGTATCAGTCCACCAAAAACCATATACATATGATGTAGATAAATCAAAGCGCGATACATTTCCAGTACCGCCGTATGAGCATTGTCACCGTTTAGAAAAAGCTCATAATATTGCCAATGCTTGAGTCCAGCGAAGCAAATTCGCTCAAAAGCGACTTCAGATTCAGCCCCTTTACTCAGTTCAATTACCTGTAAAGAGTAGAAGTCTGGTGACAGCCTCTCGCATAAACTGTAGCCTCTTCGAGCCTTGCTGGCGTTATATAGTGTTAACTCCAGCTCTTTAATCAGATATCGACCAATTGCGAAAATATACTCCGCAGTTCCTTCCAGTAGTTCTAGCTCTACCTCGCATATTTCGAGAGACTTTTCTTCTGCCGTGATTTCACCAACGTCCAGTGAAACTTCTATTTTAGTGCCATCTGAAAAGTTGAGGATGCAGGAAGTTCGCTCAAAGTCGGTATTGAAGCAGGGTAAAAACTCTCCATCTTCTTCAAAGGCCTCTTCAACCAGAATTTGTAGATAAGGATCGGAAATTAACGCAACATCGAGCTTGTTTTCTGTTAACTCAATTTCATCTTCATTTCGTTGGTGAAGCCCGCCAATAGCTTTACCTGAAGATTTAACGGTCTGAATCCATTTATCGTCAACTTCACGAATGCGCATACCAATTGCGACTTCTTTCAGCTTAAAGTTTTGCGTATCAAAGTAGGTGTTTACAAGATGACGCTGCTCCCATGGCGTTTGAGATAGAGCGCCTGGAAATTCTAACTCTTTGATTTTTTTTAGTTTTTCTGGTGTTGCGGCGAGTTTTAACTCGAGTTCGCTAGCCATAGGCCTAACCCTTGAATCATATATCAGCGGATATTTAACCATCCAACAGCGCGTTTGTCATCAAGCGCTTGGTGATCTAATGATTTCGGTCAGACTTTTAGTGAAATTTCTCTTGAAAATAAGGTCTTAGCACTTAAAAACGTGAACCAAAGCTTCTTTGTTGGGTAATTTAATTTGATGCTATCCAAAGATTCCGTACAATAGGCCGCATATTTTTAAAAGCACAAAGAATATATTTGTAAGTGTTTACTTACTATTGTGACAAAGTCTGGCGAAAAAGCATTTGATTTCGCTCCTTAAAAAGATTGGATGAACCGGTGTAGATTCTTTATATGAAAATCATTTCGAATAAAATTTATTTTTTATCTCTTAGCCTGATATTTTGGACGACGTTTTCCAATGTGGTATTGGCTGAAACTGTTTATATCGACGATAAAATTTTGATTTGGACCAGAACTGGTCCATCAAACGCCTACAAGGTTCGATATCGTCTGGAGCCCGGTGCGAAACTGGAGGTTGTGCAGCGCGACGCAGAAACAGGTTTTGTAGAGGTAAAAGATGAGCAGGGGCGCAATTCCTGGGTCGATCCCAAGCTGCTGACTTCTCAACCGACAGCTCATCAGAAGTTAAAGGAAGCTAATGCAGAGATTGTGCGCTTGAAAAGTAGTTATGAAGAAAAAGTTCGAGTGTTACAAGCCGAAATCAATCAAATGACTCCGCTTAAATCGGTTAATAGTAACTTGCAACAAGAGTTGGCAAAAGCTCAAACAGAAGCTGAGCAATCGCGTCAAAAAGCACAACTGTATGAGAGTGGCTTTGATCGAGACACTTTCTTCGCAGGCGCTGCGGTAATGCTTGGTGGGATGTTCTTAGGATGGCTATTTTCCAAGTTTGGTGGTAAACGCAAAAATACTGGTTGGAATTAGATACAGCTATCGAGATTACCCAGAAAAAAATGAGTTTAAATAAAAATATTCCTCTCAAATCCGGGGGAGAGCTTTCGGCTGATTATCTAGCTCATGCTAGAGCGACTTTTCTGTCTGAAGCAGATGAAGCCGCATTTATTCATTCGTGTGGACAGCCTCTTAGAAAGAGTATTCGCCTTAACCGGTTGAAAACCAGTCAGAATGAGTTTTCGGCGATTGCATCCAAATATGGTTGGATACTCACACCTGTTCCTTGGTGTGAGGACGGCTTCTGGATTGACCTGTCTCAGGCGAACCATAGTTTAAGTCTGGGGAATTTACCTGAACATATTCAAGGACTTTTTTATATTCAGGAAGCCAGCTCAATGCTGCCTCCTGTCGCTCTGCTTCCTGATGACATCGCTGATAGCGTACTAGTTGGCGACATTGCCGCTGCACCAGGCTCTAAAACGACGCAAATGGCGTCTATGATGGAAAATAGGGGCATTATCTGGGCAAATGAATTGTCAGCCAGCAGGCTAAAAGGCTTACATAGTAATCTGGTACGCTGCGGAATCCTCAACACTTGTCTATCTCATCAAGATGGACGAGTTATTGGCGACTTAATGCCGGGCCAATTTGACTACCTTTTACTGGATGCACCTTGTGGTGGTGAAGGCACTGTTCGAAAAGATTTTGACGCGCTGAAAAGCTGGGATATTGAACGGGTCAGGCAGCTGGCGGTGCTGCAGAAAGAGTTGATAGCATCCGCGTACCGAGCATTAAAACCTGGAGGACGGCTAGTTTACTCAACTTGTACCCTGTCCCCGGAAGAGAACCAGCAAGTGGCAAACTATCTTGTGTCGGAAACTAATGCTCAGGTTATTGAGTTGGGAAGTTTGTTTCCTGGTGCACAACAGGCTAGAACTGAGGAAGGATACCTGCTGGTTCTTCCTCAACTATTTGATAGTGAAGGCTTCTTTATTTCATGTTTCGAAAAGCCTGAATCTGCAGTTATCGAGTCTCAGCCGGTTGCCAAGTTTAATGGCCCTTTTGAGCCTATTAGCAAGACTGAAAAAAAGCGACTTCTGGACTATTTTTCGAGTCACTTTGGAGTGAATATTGAGCCTGAAGGTTATCAGCTATTGCAGCGAGAAAAAGACGTCTGGATCTTTCCAGCAATGATTGAGTCGCTTGATCGTTACATAAAAGTTAACCGTTCGGGGATGAAACTGGCTACGGTTTACCCTTCCAGATCGGGAATTAAAGTACGCGCATCTCATGAGTTTTGTTGCTGTTTTGGCGATAAAGCATCAAAGCAGGTGGTTACTTTAAATTCAGAGCAAGCGTCTGATTTTTATCGGGGACAGAATATTGTCGTGGACTGTCAGAGCTTAAAAGACGGGGAAACTATTTTGAAATTTGCCAATAAATCTCTGGGAATGGGCTTAAATAAAAAGGGTCGTATTAAGAATTTATTACCACGGGATTTGGTTCGCGACGGGATTTGCTTCCCCCCTTAGATTTATCCTGTCACACTCTTCCTGTATAGGCCTTAATACAAGTTTAAAGCTTTGTCGCATTGGCAAATGCACAACCCTGTAATGTCAGACAAACAATCTCGCTTCTAGCATATCCTGAACTATACTTATTGAAATTCTTGACTATCCAGGACTGTTTTGGTGAGTAATGACGGCGGGAAGCAGAACCGCCTAAACATAGGCGCTATTTATTTTTTTATTATACTGACTTCGGGTTGGGTTTCCTGGTCTGTTTATGATAGTTCCTACTCGATTCGTAAGGTTAACAACGATCTTATTTTACAACAGCTACCGTCGTTAAATTACATTGCAAACTTAAGACATGAGGTCGTAGAGTATGAGCGAGTTCTTTACGAACTTTATGCAACAACCAGTGTTGACGAACATGATCGAACTCCTACCAATAGAAAACTTGCTGCAATTAATCAGTCGATAAATGAAAATATTCGGTTGCTTGAAACTCATTATCCTTCTCATAACGCGCTTATTAATTTTGAAAAAGATTTCATGGAGCTCAAGCGGCATGCCAGGTTATTGGACGATGCGCTTCCTCCAGATACCTGGGATTGGAATGAAGCAAGACTTCAGCTGGCTGAGATCTCAAGAATTAACCGAATACTGAAACCCGATCTGGAGCTTCTTGCCAATGAAATCAAAGAACAGGTAGAAATTGCCAAGCAAAAAACCGATGATCAGCTAAATAAGATGTCAATTTGGGTTAGCGCATTTTCTTTTGTACTTTTAATGGTTGGCGCATTTGTCGCTTACTACATTCGTCGAGAAAAAATAAAATTTCTAGAAAGACAACGACTGGCTTTATTTATTGAGAAGAATCCCAATTCCGTTATTTGTATTGACTATCAAGGTCGTTGTGTCTTTGAAAATAGTGCATGGAAAAACAACTATGCAGGAAGGAAAAACAGTGATTTATTTAAAATGATAGAGCAGGCCATCAACAATATGAAAGATGGTGAACAGGATTTCGCAGTCATTAGTTATAATGACGAGAAGGACTATCTGGAACTCTCAATTCATCACTCTAGTTTGTTGCAACAGTTTATTGTTTACTTGGAAAACATTACCGAACGAGAGCTTGCCAGAAAAGAACTTGAATTTTTTGCTTATCACGACCCTCTCACCGGACTTCCTAATCTTAAGCGTCTGGAAATGGATCTTACCGAGCTCATCGAAAAAGGTTCAGAGTATCCGTTCTACCTGTTTTCTATTGGTGTAAAACGTCTGCAGCTGATTACTACTGCCCACGGACACTCCGTGAGCGACGCCTTGATTCGCTCCATTGTTATTCGTATACAAAATATCTTTTTTCCCGCGGTACTTAATTATAAGTTATGTCGTATATATCGATTTACCGGCGCCAAGTTTGAAGTCCTGGTTGAAGGACAAAAAATGGAGAAAGGCTTTTTACAACTGGTTGATGAACTAGACATCAATATTAAACGTTCAAGTAAAAATCCGATTAAAACGAACTTCGGAGAATTTTTTGTTGATATACAGTTTGGTTGTGTGTCTTATCCGGAACATGGTTACAGTGCTAACATGTTACTCAAGAACTCAACTGCTGCACTCAATGATGCGCAGAAAAATAATAGCATTGGTGTTAACCTCTTTAATCATGAAATTGCTTTTCGCGAACAGAAATGGCTTCAGTTGGAAACCGATCTTCGTCAAGCGAATTACGACGAAGAGCTTTTCTTGTGTTTTCAACCAAAAGTTAATATTACGTCAAAAGCACTTGAAGGTGTCGAAGCGTTAGTCAGATGGAACCACCCTGAAAAGGGGCTTATTTCACCTGTAGACTTCATTCCTGTTGCCGAAGAAAGTGGCTTGTTAATTTCAATGGGTGACTGGATCATGGACTCGGCTATTCGTCAAATAAAGCAATGGCAGGAGACCTATCATATAGAGTTGCAGGTTGCAGTTAATGTTTCGCCGAATCAGTTATTGTCGAATGGTTATTTTGAGAAAATCAAAAAACTGTGTGATAAATATCAGCTCGCACCCGGGTGTCTTGAGGTTGAAATAACTGAAGAGGTGATGGTTGAGGATATCGATCTGTGCATTGAAGTATTGGAGGAATTAAGGGGGCTGGGGGTTTCCATCGCTATTGATGACTTTGGCACCGGTTACTCGTCATTATCCTATTTAAGAAAGCTTCCTCTATCAAAGCTAAAGATTGATAGGGCTTTTATCACTAATATCCACTGTACTGAGAGTCAGTTGGCAATCGTCAAGACAATTATTGCACTGGCGAGAGAGATGAAGCTAAAAACGATTGCTGAAGGTATTGAAAGCCAAGATGAGTTATTTGAGTTAGAAAGGCTTGGCTGTGAGCAGGGGCAGGGCTATCTGTTTTCAAAGCCTCTGACAGCTGACGAGTTTGAAAGGCTCTATCTCGAAAGAGGCGCTGGTCTTAAGAAGATAAACGGCTAACTCTGCTTTTTGAATTAGCCGTCATACCTACTAACTAAAAGAAATTTTTACCGGTTTTCTGGCTTGAGGATCTTCGATCTCTAAAAGCTCTGCCGCGGTGAAAGCGAAAAAGTTGGCGACCATGTTACTTGGAAATTGCTCTCGTAAAGTGTTATATCTCATCACACTATCGTTGAATGACTGCCGTGCAAAAGATATTTTATTTTCCGAGCTAGTTAGCTCATCCATGAGGTTTATCATTGTCTCATTAGCTTTAAGATCGGGATAACTTTCTGATAACGCAAAAAATTTGCCAAGAGAACCACTCAACAATGTTTCCGCTGCTGCCAGCTCTTTCATGCTTGATTTTTCACCTGGGTGAGTTGCGGCATTATGGCTTGCACTAGCTGCCGCATTTCTGGCTTTGATTACCGCCTCCAGAGTTTCGCTTTCATGCTTCATGTATCCTTTGGCGGTTTCTACAAGATTTGGAATCAGATCGTACCGCCTTGTGAGTTGTACATCAATTTGTGCAAACGCATTTTTGTACTCGTTACGGTAAGCTACCAGCTTGTTATAGATGCCAACCAGAAAAAAAATCAGAACTACCATTAGCCCGAGAGTAATCCAGAGTTCCATCATTGCTCCTCTACGTTGTTTGTACGGTTTACTAACTTAGTTGTTCTATGCCGCTTGCCAGGTTGACCTTGTATAACTATCACCAGCCTGCTAATCATCGAATTGCATAGTTAATACCATGAGGTGTCTACAAATTGTCGATTTTCGATTTTAAATCATAGCCCTTATCAGTAACTATTGCCTCTAACACCTTTACTCGCTCTTCAAGTTGTTCAAGTTTGTCCAGTCGAGACTCAACGCCTGAAAAGTCAACTTCAGGCGTTTTCTGCCTATTCAGCCATTCTTTGATGACCCCTGCAACAATTGCAACTACCGTAATAATTGCGACCATTTCAAAAACTTGCATTCGCATATCCTCAATCCACAAATTGTTGTTTTATTTAACTTAATCCCAGAGTATGCTTCTAATATACTATAGCATTTGAATTAATCAAAAAAGCTGACATAGATGTTTACACAAATCTCTGAGCCTAATCATTCGCAAGAATTAGCCAACGACTTTTTTAAAACGTCCCTACCCTCTGATTTATTCCAGAACTGGGTTTCGGTTAGTTCTGCTTCTACATTTGTCTGTCAGGTCTTTACTCGATTTCCCGAATATTGTTGCAAGTTATTATTATGGCATTTGTCTATTGAAGATGACGATTTTGAAAAGGCACTGAATATTGAACTGACAGAGTTTGAACAGAAAAAAGGTAGTGAAACCGAACAGGAGATTATGTGCTCCTTGAGGATTTTCAGAAAGTGCCATAGCGCGGTGCTCGCCTTTCTGGAGTTATCTGGGAAGTTTGCTATCGATACTTCCTGCTTGCGAATTAGCCTACTGGCGGAAGTATTGATTCAGAATGCCGCAGATAAAGCGAGATTGATACTTGCACCGAGATTCGGTATTCCTTTTGATAGTCAAGGAAATCAACAGCATCTGCTAGTGCTCGCTATGGGAAAGCTAGGCGGTAGAGAGCTTAATTTTTCGTCTGATATTGACCTGATCTTTTTTTATACCGAAGAAGGGACAACGCAAAAAGGCTCCCGCAGTATCGAAAACAGTCAGTACTTTAAAAAGCTTGCTGTGTTATTGATCAGGCTGCTAGACGAAAACAATGAAGAGGGGTTTGTTTTTCGCGTCGATATGAGGCTTCGCCCCTATGGTGATTCAGGCGCTTTGGTGATTACTTTGGCGCAAGCAGAAGACTACTATCAGGAGCAAGGGCGAGAATGGGAAAGGTACGCCATGGTACGAGCAAAAGTTATCACTGGCAGCCTTAAAGAGCGAGAAAAGCTGGAGAGTATAATTCACCCGTTTTGTTTTCGTCGTTACATCGATTATGGAGTGATTGATTCAATTCGTGAAATGAAGGCGATGATCCAGCGAGAGAGTCGAAGAAAAGGACTTAAAGATAATATAAAGCTGGGCGAAGGAGGTATTAGAGAAGTTGAGTTTATTGTCCAATCCCTTCAACTGATTCAAGGTGGTCGCGACAAGCGATTAACAGAGCGTTCGATATTGAAAGTCTTGCCTTTTCTGGTTGAAGCCAAGATGCTACCAGAAGAAACGGCTGATTTTCTGGCACAAGCTTATCGTTTTTTAAGACGGCTCGAACATTGTATTCAGGAACTACATGAAAAGCAGACGCACCAGTTGCCTCAATTGTCTGTAGAACAGCAATACATTGCCCAGGTTATGGGCTTTGCAAGCTGGTCTGAATTCTTAACAAAATTACTTAAGGTGCAAAGTAGTGTGCATCAGGAGTTTGAACACCTTCTGGGCCAGGAAAGACAAAAGGAGCACCTGCAAAGTGAGTTTTTCCAATCTCTCGCCGAAGGGCATATCGATGCAGAGCAGTTGGTAAAAAAGGCTGAAGAGGAAGGGTTTACTCAATTGGACACTGAGCAATCACAGCTTTTTATTAAAAACCTTAATTCCTTTTTGCAGATGCCTTCAGTAAAAAGTTTGTCCGCGCGAGGTTCCGACCGGCTTAAAACATTTTTTCCTTCGCTTCTGTCTACTTGTCTTGCCAGTGAGTTTCCTCAAGATACGTTAAAGCGTACATTGACCATTATTCAGTCAGTTTTGAAGCGGACTGCCTATCTTGAGTTATTAAGCGAGAATCCTCCAATTTTACAACATCTGGTTGATCTGGCGGGGAAGAGCGAGTGGATAGTTCAACGACTTTCGGCATTTCCAATTTTGTTCGACGAGTTACTCTATCCCAATAGTCTGTACGAACCTCTACAGACTGCTGATCTTGAATCAGAACTAAGACAGAGTTTATTACGGGTAGATACGCTTGACGAAGAAGAAGTGCTGGATGTGCTCAGGGTCTTCAAACAAACTAACGAGTTGAGAGTGGCTGCCGCTTTGCTCGCGGAAAGGCTCAGTATTTCTCAAGTGAGTCGATACTTGACCCAGCTAGCTCAAGTTGTGTTAGATGCTGCGATCAGGCTTTGCTGGCAACTGGTGACTCAGCGCCATGGTAAGCCCGAGGGTTTGAGTGATGGCGATTACGGCTTTGCAGTAATCGGCTACGGTAAGCTTGGAGGAATGGAGCTGGGCTTTGGTTCGGATCTGGATCTGGTTTTTTTGTTTAATCAGCCGGTAGATGAAAATACAATCGGAAAGCGACCTCTTAACAATAGCCGTTTTTATACGCGTTTGGCGCAAAAATTAATTCACCTGCTTTCGACGCGAACCAATCTTGGTTTGTTATATGAAGTTGATATGCGGTTGCGCCCTTCGGGTAGTTCCGGGTTGCTGGTTAGTCATATCGATGCTTATCGAGACTACCAAATGGAATCTGCCTGGACCTGGGAGCATCAGGCTTTAGTTCGTGCACGTTTTGTTGCCGGAGACGAGAAACTGGCCCCCTTGTTTGAAAAGGTAAGAGATAAGACGTTAAAGAAAAAGCGAGATACAGTAACTCTAAAAAAAGATGTAACCGAGATGCGTGACAAGATGCGCTCTGAGCTCGAAGTTACCAGACAGGACAAAATTGATCTCAAGCAGACACGTGGTGGATTGGTCGATATCGAATTTATCGCGCAATATGTTGCTCTAAGTTATCGTGGACAACTGTCGGTTCCGCACAATACTGTCGACTGTTTGTTGTTGGCGAAAGATGAAGGAATTATCGACAAAAATCAGGCTTTGCAGCTTATCAGAACCTACCGTCAATTTCGAAATCATCTCAATGAACTTGCTATTACCAAGTCGGAAAAACTGGTGGAGCGGGAAGAGTTTGAGGACAAGACACTACAGATAGCGGCTATCTGGAAAGGAATTTTTGGCAAAAGCCAGGATAATATTTAGTTCAACAAGATTTCGCAGCGCTGCAAAATTCTTATTTGAATAATTAAGCTTCAATACTTGCGAAATCTAATCTTCAGCCAACCAGCCACACTGAATGCCCCCAAGCTGATCTGTACTTGAGGCTTTCAGCGGTGAGATGATGATACTTTAAAGATTAAAGATTAAAGATTAAAGATTAAAGATTAAAGATTAAAGATTAAAGATTAAAGATTAAAGTGAATTGCTTGTTCTACCGCTGATAAACTCAGGATATGCTTCCAGCCCACACTCTGATATATCTGCTCCGAGATATTCATCTTGTTCACTAATTCTTATTCCCATACTTTTCTTCAATAAAAACCAAAAAGTAAAACTGGCAGCGAATGTCCAGCCGCCAATAACCAGTAATCCTGTTAATTGAGTAACAATAGAAACTTCCTTGGTTACCGGAACGAGCAGAACCCCGATGATCCCGCCTACGCCGTGGACTGAAATTGCACCAACCGGATCATCAATACGAATCTTGTCAAAAAAGCGTATCGAAAAGAATACAATGCAAGAGCCAATACCACCGAAAATAGCTGCTTGCGTAGAAGTTGGAGAGTCAGGTGCTGCCGTTATGGTTACCAGACCAGCAAGGGCGCCATTGACGATTAAAGTCAGATCTGCTTTTCCATATTTAAATGAACTTAACAGGTAGGCGATGATCGCACCAGCCGCTGCTGCCGCATTAGTATTGACAAAAACGTTCGCGACCGCGTCGGCATCTGCTATTCCGGTAAAACTTAGCTGAGAACCACCATTAAACCCAAGCCATCCCATCCACAGAATAAAGGTTCCAATGGCGACTAGCGGCATGTTTGCTCCAGGAACAGGACGTGCACCTTTTTCACTATAGCGTCCTTTTCTCGGTCCTAATAACATAACACCAGCAAGAGCTGCCGCGGCACCAGCCATATGAACAATAGCTGAGCCTGCAAAGTCGCTAAATCCTAGTCCACCGTCATCGGGCGAAGCGCCTAAAAAACCTTGACCCCATGTCCAGAAACCTTCGACAGGATAGATAAATGCAGTCATAAAAATGGAAAAAATCAAGAAAGCAGCTAGCTTCATTCTTTCCGCGACAGCTCCCGAAACTATTGACATGGCTGTCGCAACAAAAACTACCTGGAAAAAGAAATCAACTTTGCTCGATTGAGTGGCTTCTGGCGCTGTTTCGTTGATTCCAATACCAAAGCTTGGAAGCCAGCCAGCGATTTCACCATCCTGATACATTATGTCAAAACCAATAATTTGATAGGCTATACAGGCAATTGCATACAACAGAATATTTTTACACAGTATTTCGGTAGTATTTTTACTACGTACAAGGCCGGCTTCAAGCATGGCAAAACCTGCTGCCATCCACATAACCAGCGCGCCTGAGAAAAGTAAAAATAATGTATTAAACAAATAGCTGGTTTGGTTTATTGCTTCCATATTTGATCCACTAGTTCTTTATCGATATGAGGCGTCAGTTCTTATTTTTAATTTGAACGCTGCTTTTTACGCCGTGACGAATTAAGGGATTTCAATAAACGTGCCAGTTTATATGCACCAAAATATCAACTTTCAAGACACTATTGGTGCAAAGTCATGATCAAAAATGGTGCATAAAAAAATATCGCGCTCACTTTTAGTGCTTTCGCTGATAATAAATCCACCGTCAAGCAATTTTCTGGCGGACTAAAGTAGGGTAAACTCTACCTTGTAACTGGTTAAGGTAAGTATTCTTGTTACCGACGCGGAGCACGATTCGAATCAGAGTCAAGCACAATGCTCGCCAATTAGAACATTTTAATGACTAAATACTGACTCAATAGGACTATATCCATGACTACCGAAGTTAAAGCCCAAACCAGCAGTAAAAGCCACAAGATAATCGAGATAGCCCGAGACCAGCTACCAGCTTGTTGTCCGCCAAAAGAACTGGCTCATTGGAACCAGCACCCACGGGTTTATCTAGAGCTGGACAAGTCTGGAAAAGCCGCCTGCCCATACTGCGGAAACTGTTTTGCACTAACCGAATGACGCAAAATTATTAGCTCTTGACCCTGACCCAAGGGGAGCCTCTAAATTAGCAAGTGCGATGAATACTCTAGAGAAAGAATACAGTGTAAAACAGCTTGCTAAAATGGCCGGGGTCACAGTCAAAACTCTTCACCATTATGACAAATTAGGTCTTTTACAGCCTGCATTTCGCAGTAGTAGTGGCTATCGTTTTTATAAAGGTGAACAAATACTCAGGCTTCAGCAAATATTGTTTTATCGAGAGCTTGAGTTTTCACTTAAAGAAATCAAGACGATCTTGTCTGCACCTGAATTTTCTCTGCTTCAGTCTTTGGAGTTTCAACGCAAAGCGTTAGCTAATCGAGTAGACCGAACACTAGGTTTATTGGAAACAATTGACAATACGATCGCCAGTATCAGGCGCTCCAAGGAGTATGAAATGAATGTATCCGATCTCTATCAGGGGTTTGAAGCGAAAGAAGCAGAAAGTATTCGAGCAGAAGCCATTGAGCGCTGGGGCGCAAAAAGTGTTAAGCGAAGTGAGACTAGAATAAGGTCTCTTGGCAAGGATGGTTATGCCGAGCATCAAAAAGAGGGAAAGGCTATTTATGCGAAGCTTGCAGAATGTATCCATCTACCACCAGAGTCGGCAAGAACACAGGAACTAATTCGGCAATTTCATGAGCATCAGCGTTTTTACTGGAATGTCGACAATCAAGGATTATTGGGACTAGCCAACCTGTATCAGCAAGATCCGAGATTTAGTCGGTATTTTGAAGACTTCGCTTGCGGACTGGCTGATTATTTGGCTGATGCAATTGTTGTTTATTGTAAAGAAGCACTTAGTTGACAGCTATCTAGCTTACTGATTTTAAGGAAAAAAACATTTCATTACCGATAGAAAAATACTCGAAACCTAGCAAAAGAGCGATTTTTTATCGGTTTTGGAGATTTCTATACATTTCTTTACATTCAATAATCTTATTTACAATTTAAGGCAAGCAATTAAGACTGGTTTTAGGCAAAATACCGCAATCAAATAGAATTGTAATACTTTGCTGAAATACTGGCTTAATCTATTTTATTTTACTTAATTCCATACTCTCAATGGAGTCATTATGAGTGGTATCAAATCTTTTTTTATTGGCTTGGCTATATTGCTACTTGCTGTGGTTATTTTTATGGCCTTGATGGCTGGAAAAAAGCCACCGCCGAAAAAGCCTGTTGAAAATACTTCGCCATTAGTTCAGGTCGTTTCACCCCAGGTCTCTCCGGTAACTTTTCAGATAACTGCGCATGGCGTGGTGAAGCCGCGAACTGAAACGGCTTTGGTATCGGAAGTTTCCGGAGTTATTCAGTCTGTCTCTGAAAAATTTGTTGCAGGAGGCTTTTTCAGGAAAGGTGAAGTCCTGTTACAAATCGATCCAACAGACTACCAGGTGGGAATTGAACAGGCAAAAGCAAGGTTAGCCAGCGAAAAAGCCAAGTATTTACAGGAAAAGGCAAAAGCTGAACAGGCTCAGAAAGAGTGGGATTTAACAGGGCGTTCTCGTGAAAAAGCTCCAATCCTGGCGTTAAGAAAACCTTTTATGCTTGAAGCTGAAGCTAATATGCAATCTGCACAGGCTGACCTTAAAAAAGCTGAACAAAAATTAGCACGAACTATAATTCGAGCTCCGTACGACGGGATGGTGAAAGAGAAAAAGGCTGATGTTGGGCAATTTGTAGCCACCGGAACTCAACTGGGTATCACTTTTTCTGTCGATTACGCGGAAGTGAGGCTACCCTTGACCGACCAGGACTTAGCTTACATTAATGTACCGGGCTGGAGCTCAGCCTCACAGCAGGTGAAAAATCCAAAGGTAACTTTATTGAGCAACTATGCTGGTGAAAAGCGATCCTGGCAGGGTGAGCTGGTTCGGATGGAAGGGGTTGTTAATGAACAAAGTCGGGTTCACTATGCCGTTGCACGAGTGACAGATCCTTATGGTGTGTTGTATGCAGATAGGCATAGCTCTCCTTTAAAAGTCGGTATGTTTGTGACCGCTAAGATTGAAGGAAAACATGAAGAAAATCTGGTGCGCTTACCGCGAGACCTGTTTAAAGATTTAACAAGAGTATTAGTGAGCGATCGCTCTAACAAACTATACTACAGAGAGTTAGATGTTGTTCGAGCTGAGGCTGAGTATGTCTATATTAACGCGGGTCTGGAAGAAGGTGATCGGATCGTTTCGACTTCAATCGAATCCCCTGTTCAAGGTATGGCTTTAAGAATTGAAGGTGAAGAACCTCTGAAATTAAATAAGCCTGAAGATGAAACTGCTTCTGAAAAAGCGATTGCACAGAAAAACTAATCGAGTGAGCGAGATAATTTTATGAGTGAAATATATGATGGCAAAAAAGGTGTCATTGCCTGGTTTACTCGGAACCCTGTTGCAGCAAATCTTCTGATGGTTTTCATTATTTTAGGCGGATTGGTTTCCTATAAAATGATGACCAAGAGAATGCAACCTGATATTCAGCCCAACATGGTAAGCATTACCGTACCTTATCTTGGTGCCGCTCCACAAGAAGTAGAGCAGGGAGTGATTATCAAGATTGAAGAGGCAATACAGGATGTTAAGGGCGTAAAGAGAGTTAACTCTACCGCCAGAGAAGGTTCCGGCTCTGTGACCGTAGAGTTACAAAATGACATTGATCTGGATGATGCACTTAATGAAATTAAGATAAAAGTTGACTCTATTGCAACTTTACCTGGTGAAACAGAAAAACCGGTGATCTCGAAAGTTGAATTTACTCAAGGCGTAGTCTGGTTAAGCGTATTTGGTGAAATGGATCAGAGAACTCGTCAGTCGATTGCGCAAAATGTACGTGACGATATTATGAAGTTGCCTGAAGTCAACAGCGCACAAATAATGGGAAGTCGTCCTTACGAAATAGCAATAGAAGTTTCTGATGCTACTCTTCGTCAGTATGGATTAACCATGAGTGAAATAGCGAATAAAATTCGTCAGTTCTCAATAGATTTGCCAGGCGGTGAAATTAAAACTGTTGGTGGTGATATTCGCCTTAGAACAATAGGCCAGGCATACAATGAAGTGGAGTTTTCTAGCCTTGTTTTGAGAACCAATCCGGATGGAACTCGTTTACTTCTTGGAGATATTGCCACTATCAATGATGGGTTTGTTGAAACTGATGGTTACGCAAGATTCAATGGGGCTCGAGCGACAGTGATTCAAGTCCAATCGGTTGGTGAGCAGAATGACTTGGAGATTTCTGAAGCTGTTCATCGCTATATTAAGGAAAAAAATAAGACATTACCCGAAGGCGCGCAAATTGAACTTTGGGGAGACGGAGCTTCCTATTTGCAACAGCGACTGGACATGATGTTCAGTAATATGTGGATGGGCGCTTTGCTGGTTTTTATTTTGTTGTCATTGTTTTTACGTTTTAAAGTCGCCATCTGGGTTCTTGTTGGTATACCAATTTGTTTCTTTGGTGCCTTCTTGTTAATGGATAAAGTTGGTCCCATTGCGACAAATATAAACTTTCTCAGTCTCTTTGGTTTGATTCTGGTGCTAGGAATAGTCGTTGATGATGCGATTATTATTGGAGAAAGTGTCTATTCAGAAATTAAAAAGAATGGTCACTCAGTTGATAATGTTGTTATCGGCGCGAAGAAAGTTGCTGTTCCTGCAACATTTGGTGTACTGACAACTATTGCGGCATTTGCTCCGCTATTGACCCTGGACTTTATGTTTGCGCCCTTTTTCGAAGCGATAGCAACCGTTGTGATCTTGTGTCTGGTCTTTTCATTAATTGAGTCTAAATGGATTCTTCCAGCGCATTTAGCTCATATGAAATATGAAGTTTATGATGAAACAAAAGTCAGCAAGTTTGGAAAAGTTCAGCACGCCGTACGCGAAGGTATGGAAAAATTTGCGACGAATGTATATGGACCATTGCTTAAGAAAGCGATTGAATATCGGGGTCTGGTATTAGTTAGTTTCTTTGCGTTTCTAATTGTATCGATTGGATTCTTGTCGTCGGGAGCAGTTAAAACCGAATGGTTCCCGACAATACCCGGTGACATGATTCAGGCTCGGTTTACTTTAAATGAGGGGTCTCCGGTTAGTGCTCGGGATTCATTAATCAAGAGAATGGAAGCAGCGGTTGATAAAGTTGATACTGAATTAACAGAAAAGAATAATGGTGAGCCCATTGCTTTGCACATTCTATCCTGGACGCAAGGAGATAATGGCGGCGGAATGCTGGTGGAATTAACCAAGGGTGAGACCCGAATAGTTGACTCTGTTACATTTGAAAAAGCCTGGCGTGACGCCGTAGGTGAGGTTGCAGGAATAAAAGATCTACGCTTTATGTCCAATATGGGAGCTGGCGGTGATTCTGCAGTCAGTTTCCGTTTGGTGGGTACTGACTATGAAAATCTTGAAAAGGCTTCAGAGGAATTACAGCAGAAGCTTGCTGAATACGAAGGTGTTTACGATATTCGTTCTTCTAATAGCGCTGGCAATCAGGAAATAGAACTTATATTAAAGCCCAGTGCTGAAACCTTGGGAATTACGCTTGCTGACCTGGGACGTCAGGTTCGTCAGGCTTTCTATGGCGAGGAAGCACAGCGTATTCAACGTGGCAAAGATGAAATCAAAGTGATGGTAAGGTACCCGAAAAGTGAGCGAACTTCGATCACCAACCTTGAAACCATGCGAATTCGTACTGCTGAGGGACAATGGGTGCCATTTTCTTCAGTCGCGGAATTTAAACTGGGTAAAGGTGTTTCGAGTATTCAACGAGAAGATCGTAAACGAGCTGTAAGTGTTATGGCTGATATCGATCCTGAAAAAGTTGAGTCAGGGGAAGTTACCAGAGAGATCCGGTTTGAAGTGCTACCAGAAATTTTGCAGAAGTACCCCGGCGTTAAATCTGAGCTCAGTGGTCAAAGCAAAGAAATGGGCGATATGATGTCTGAGTTAGGGACTTCAATGCTTGTTGCGCTTCTGCTTATTTATGTGCTTCTAGCGGTTCCACTTAAGTCTTACCTACAACCCTTGATGGTAATGTCGGTTATTCCTTTTGGCCTGATTGGCGCAATTGGAGGACATTTTATCTTTGGCAAAAGTTTTAGCATGATGTCAGGGTTTGGGATAATCGCGATGGCAGGTGTTGTGGTCAACGATAGTCTGGTAATGGTGGAATTTGTAAATCGGGCAAGGCGAGAGGGATTAAGTCTTATAGAGGCTGTTTCCACTGCTGGTGTACAACGGTTTAGAGCAATTATGCTGACTTCGCTAACTACATTCTTTGGGTTATTGCCAATAATGTTTGAGTCGAGTTTGCAAGCACAGATCATTATTCCAATGGCAATTAGTCTGGCTTTTGGCGTAATGTTCGCGACCGTCATTACATTATTCTTGATACCTGCTCTGTATGTTATTCTCGATGGGTTTATCTGCTGGGTAAAAAGACTGTTTGGTGTAGAACCGAAACAAGGTCCGGCTCTAGGTTAATCGATTAAAAGGATATTGTTTTAAACGCAATTCACTGCGTTTTTATAAGTAGTAAAAAGCCGCTAACTTGCTAGCGGCTTTTTACTTTCTGCTGGTTACGCAAAGCGAGTCCTTTATTAATGGCAATCAATAGTTGTTTTGTTTGTTTGAGGTTATCTTCTCTGAATACATCAGGGTCCTTAGCGTCAAGATAGATCAGGGCGCGAATTTGTTTGCCAGGCTTGACCGAAAATAGTACAAAGCTTTCCACCTCCTGTTTTCTGATTGCTTGAGGTAGTTTCGGCCAGATTTTGCCGTTGTCATTTTTATTCAAATGCTTGAAAGCTTGCTGTTCAGTAAATTTTGCTAATGGCGTCGGTTGCTTGAAGCTAAAATCTGGACGGATTTTTTCATTTCCTTTACTCGCCAATGAAAATTTAGTTTCGACTATTTTTGACTTCTGGTCCACTGATAAAAAACTGACGCGATCAAAGCCAAGGCGTGTAATGGCCAGTTTTACTCCATTGGATATAAACTCTGCGGAGTTATTAAATTCCAGTGCGTTTGATAGCAGGTTCTTACAGTCCTCGTTTAAGTCATTTGTTTTTTTATTGATTTGATTACTGTTAACTTGTTGTTTCCTTTGCTCGATATTTTTATTCAGGTGTTCATTGCCTACGAGCCAGTCGGGATAAATGGGTTTGTCCGGGATCATCAACAGGGCAACGCCCGGATTAAATAGGTCACAATATTTAAGTGTGCGTGCGATTGCTAAAACTGATTGATCAATAATCGACTTCAGAGGTTTGTGCTCAATCATCAGGAGTCTTGAAATCAGTTTAAAAGTATTCTGATAGCTCTTTTTCGGCCAGGGAGTATAAATTGCTCGTGCCAGGCGATTACATAAAACCACCAGCCAACCTTCGTCTCTATCCCAGCCTTTTAGAGAAGGAGTTTCTTCACCATAGCCATTCTTAGAGTATAGTAGTAGCTCTTTGGGGATTTCTGGCAGCTTTCTTTCGTAAAGTCCCTGAATGTATTCGCTCATATGAAACTCTTGAGCAACGGCCTTTCTCCAGTCATATAGATTAAATCCCAACTTGGATTCTTCAAATAAAGACAACTTTTTGGGCAACGTTAATCGTCGGTAGTAAATATGCCACATTGCACGAGGCTGTATATACCAGAGGATGGTTTCTGGAAGTTGGTAGAACATTGCTGTCCACTGAGTTTGCGGTTTACCAAGAGACTCGTCTCCCAGCCGTTTAGCCAGTTCAGCGGCTAAAAGGCTACTTGAGAGTGATAGTTTAACTTCATCACTCAGCAAAGGTGTTTCCAGTCGATAATAGGGCTGCAATGCTCGATTAATCCCGCCAATACCGATTGTCGCGAGCGCATGATCGACTGCAAACGGCTGGCTTGGTCTTTGTCGGGTTAGCTTGAAAGCAGCTTCAAGTACTGTCCAGCAAAACACCGGATCGCGAGTATATAAAGGCTTGAGGGACTCAATCGAAGTGTCGTGCTTATCCAGAATTCTTTTAAAGGATGCCAGCTCTAGTGGTAGCAACGGCTTTGCCTTATACTCGTTCAAGCATTTTTCAATCTGAGCGTTGGCCTGACTCATAATATAGTAGTTATTTTAAAGGTCGTAATTGATAAAATTATAGTTCAGATTATCTATTTTTGAGTGAAAGAAGCCCATTTGGCACCAGCAATGGGGCATTTGTCACATTTGTAAGTTAGTGATATCTGGCACTTTTTATATTAAACCTTATTATTTCACCCCGTTTTTTCAATTTGAGAGCGAAGTTGAAGCAAATTGCACCCGAATGTCCACTGTGTAGTAAGTTAACCTCCGAATCTGGTAATAATGCAGAGTGCGATCTATATCATCAGGATAAGCGGCGATCTTACTATCAATGTGCTCGTTGCATGCTGGTCTTTGTACCTGCCTGTTATCATCTGTGCGCGGTTGATGAAAAAGCAGAATATGATAAACATCAAAATAATCCCGACGATCCGGGATACCAGCGGTTTCTGTCTCGGGTGACGTTTCCACTGTTTGAGCGAGTCAAGCTGAAGGAAAAAGAGAGTTGTTCGGAGACTATTTCAATAATCGACTGCGGCTCGGAAGCAGGCGTGGGTTCGACAAAAATACGAGGACTTGATTTCGGCTGTGGTCCGGGTCCGGCAATCAGTGTTATGGCTGAGCGCGAGCATTTAAGAGTGGATAACTATGATCTTTACTATTTCAGCGAGCCCGGGTTACTCCAGAAGCAGTATGACTTTATTACTATGACCGAGGTTATAGAACACCTGGCCAGCCCAATGATGGTTCTTAAACAGCTAGACGCTATGCTCAAGCCAGAAGCTATTCTTGCCATTATGACCAAACGAGTAACGGATCAAAAGGCATTTTCCGGTTGGCATTACAAAAATGACCCAACCCACATTTGCTACTATTCCGAGGCTACTTTTGCCTGGATTGGTCAAGAATTAGGCTGGCGACTGGAGATCATCGACAAAGATGTCGTGTTTTTTCATCAACAGGCGGATTAACTATTGATTGGCAAGGGGAAACTCCGTAAAATCCCAGTCCGCCTTGGGATATCGCCTGATATTTAGTGACAAGGCTAATCCTCATACCGAGGGCCAGTAGCTCAGTTGGTTAGAGCAGCGGACTCATAATCCGTTGGTCCGGGGTTCAAGTCCCTGCTGGCCCACCAAATTTCTTTCCTAGCTATCTAAATCATCGCACTCACCTGTAAATTAGCCCTATGTGTTTAATGTCGCTTTAGTAATCTCAATAAGAAAGAATTTTACTGAATCGGAATTATCGTTCGGTTTTAATCCTAGAAAAAACGGCTTTAATTCCAATAAACCCTTAACTATAGAATAGAACTAGTGCTTGGGGTGACAGAGAACCAAATCTTGTAGAGTTTTCAATGAAAACAATCAGAGGCAACGATATTGTTTACATGGGAACTTGTTGGCAGCTTTGTAAAGCGTCGAGTAAGTACTACCAATAGATTCGCGCTTTAATACAGTATTCAATATTCTGCCTGTAACTTTCCTCTACCAGATCCAATACAACCTTATACAAGCTTTACCAGGTATTAGCTTCAATAAACTGGCATAAAAATATGAGTAACATTGGTTAAATCCTGTGATGTTTTTGTGATGTTAACTGTTAGCTATAGATTTTCAATATCAGCTCAATACTATGAAAAATCGCTCACAATAGATTTGTATTATGGAGATTCCCTATATGATTTTTAACAGATTTGTAAGAACTTTTACCTTTGTAATGCTTCTACTATTTGCTAGTTCAAATTCTGAAGCTGATGATCTGGATGTGTGTGATGGAAAAGGATTAAACTTTTCCTTTACTATCGATGTACCTGAGCTTGCGGTTGTTGACAACAATGTTCAATTTAGCGCTGATATTGTAGCCAGATTTGGGCACCCTGGTATTGTCTGGAATTTCGATGTAGAAGGTGGAAGTGGTGCAGGAGATGATTTCCCCTACCCAACATACGCTTACAAGAAAATGGGTACTTATAAAGTAAGAGCAGTGGTTACCGATGAGGAATCTTCTGCTTGCCGAGAGGCTGAAATACTCGTCCTGGGTAATGGAAAGCCGATCGCGAATATAGAGTCGCCAAATGAAGGGTATACAGTATTTACTGATACTCCAGTGAAGTTTTCTAGTGCAGGTTCATTTGATCCTATTGGAGCTCTTGAGACATATCAATGGTCTTTTGGAGATGGTCAAATTTCCAATGCGCAACACCCTGTTCATAGTTTTTCCCAAACAGGAATTTTTCCTGTGACCTTAAAAGTGACAGATAACAGTGGCCTGTCTGATCAAAAAACAGTCAACATCAATGTTAAAAGACTGGACTTGAGTATAACAAAGTCACTGGCAATCACAGATCAACTTATTTTGGATAGCGAGTTTGCATTGAGCAAAGTTCTTAATAAACTAGTTCTTCCATATGATGATGTTGAATATCCGTTATACAGAAACTTATGGTCGTTCTTTGCTGTAGATAATTGCTCTAAAACCCACAAGATTGAAACCTTTCCATTTCAATGTATACGGCAAGAAGCGAGCATTCCAAGCATGGCTGAAATTGACTCCGAAGAAGGTATGTTGGGTTTCAAGCCTATAGGTATTTTTAATCGCCTGGATCTGGCTGATAGTAATGGGGCGCATTGTGGAGAATATCGAATTATTTACAGCTTGGATACTGTTGACAAGACTCAGCAAGCCTTCATTATTTTTGAAGCGCAGTTACCTAATGTTAATTCATCTCAAGGTATATCAGGATGTATTCCCATTGCTGAGTTTCTTAATGATTTGAGTCAAATTGATGATGTGCATGAACGAAAAGGGCTCCTGTCACAATTTTTCTTTAAAGGAGTGAATGGTTTTCCTGCGGTTGTGTCTCGAGAACATTATTCTGCTGGTAGAGGACAAGTTCGCACAAACACTCGGTTTGAAGAGAACAATTGGCAACTACGTGAGTTTAACGTTACCCAGTGCATTGGGCAAAGTATGCAAACTTGTTTTAAATCACGCTCTGTTAAAGATTCTCCTTTTGATGCTCTTTTCAATGAGAACTCAGGATATTGGCAAGGCGAAGAATTCAGAGAACAGTTACTTACACAAATCGGGAGCCTTGCAAGTGACAATTTAAATTCCTTCTTTGCAACCATACCTGACAAATTTAACGCTGGCGCCATAGATAGCGAAGGAGAGTTTGGCGACTATGTGAATAGTACTAGTGAACTATTCAAGGAACAGCTACAAACAGCTATTGAAACCAATAATTCATCTTTGGCAGCTATCCCTTCTAATAATCAGGAGTTGTGTTTATCCGGTAGCAATATTGGTTTTTGTGCAAAACATGTAATCGCCAGGGTTGAAGCATTGAGCTGCGGCGGATGTCATGATCGCAGTAATGATGTTGAAATGGGGCTCGGCCTGATCTGGCCTAAATCTCTTCGTTTTACACATGTTGATCGTCGTACTGTCAGTTGTGAGCATGATTCCAGTGCGCAATGTTTTAGAACTTCTTCAGCTTTGAAGACACTATTTTTGCCTAATAGATATTCCATTGTCGAAAAAATGCTAGAGTCTAAGGTGGAATCTTATGGACCTACTAACTCACAGGCAACCCTAAATGAGCTTAAGCAGAAATTAGATAGTGGACTTAAGGCTCACTAGGATTTAGTGTGGCTATTTTTATTTCGAATATTGAGACAGCTTCTTTTTTGGTGCGGGAGGCTGTCTTGAGTCAAATAGATATATTGTCTTTATCCTTTTCTGACTCTATTTTTCCTTATCATCTCGCGACTTGCTGAATATTCTCACCCAAACGAAAATTAAAGGCCACGCTGATCCTGGGCTTTTCGTCGTAGTGCGGCGCAACCATGTGCAACAGATATCCGGGGAATAAAAACATGGTGCCATTTTTAGGTGTGTAGTTGACCGTCGCTGCTGGCCGGTAAGGGGCGCCCACCGGAATAGGGTCAAAAAACATAATGTCTCCCGGCGCGATCCCGTTATTCCTCTCTTGCGGTGTTTCGTTGACATCAATATAGACACAACCGCTCCATTCGCATGGCAAGTGGGCGTGTGGTGCGTTCCAGGCGCCGAAATCATTAATATTGGCCCACAAAGAGCTGAGGTAAACAGGACTTTCGGACGGAAGGCGTTCAGCGTGACGGATCATCTGACAGCCAATCTGGAATACCTGCTCAGTCAGCCACTGTAACACCGGCGAGTCAGACTGATGGAGGTTATCATCAGAATGCCAGCCCCTTTGATTGGAGCGAGAGATGCCTTCCTTATCACTGTCCCTTAAGCGCAATAGCTGGTTTTTAATGTCTTCCAGTTCCCGCGGGCTGGTGGGGATCAGGGACTCAAATATCGGTACTCCGAAATGGGAGCGGTTCTCGGCTTTGATTGACATAGTGTATTTAGGTTCTTAATTCTGACTATTTGCCTAGTATATCCTCTGAGGAATAAAACCTCGACCCGGTCTTTATTTTCTTAAGACGCTCAAAAATTAGACTTTTCGCTTTTCTGCATATTCCCTGCACATTTTTACGAGATATTAAGCAATATTGCAAAATAGAGATATAATCCGCCGCTTGTTTTAGAGGAGTAAAAATGAAGACGAATAAAAGCATGGTTAGCACATTAAAGCCCGTGGTTGTCGCGGTGAGCATGGCGATTGGGCAACAGGCTTTCGCTTGTGAAACATCATTAGTAGTCAATAGTATTGACGATCCTACAGGTGATTTGACTACCTTTGAAGAAGCCATGGCGGCTACCGCTGATTGCGGCGAGCAAGATATCAGTATTACTTTTGCTGAAAATTTAGCGGGACAGATAATTTCTCACGGCGATTATACTTATGGTCTATATGGCGGAAACAACTATACGATCACCGGCCCGCAAGCGGAGCGAGTGATTATCCAGAAATCCAGCTCGTCTTATGAGCTCTTCAATATTGCTGAAGCTGGCACATTAAAACTTAGTAACGTTGAACTTGATGGCCAGCAAGTGGTAAATCGCGCACATTCAGCGATTAATGTTAGTGCAGCTGATTCCAGTCTGGAAATCGATAATGTAAAGATTCATGGTTTTTACGGGTACGATGTTTATGGTGCGGCGATCCGGTCTGAATATGGTGGACCGCTAACTATCAGAAACAGTGAAATTAGCGATAATAAAACATACCGGAGAGGCGGTGGTGTCCATGCATTCGATTCGTCACTGGAAATTATCGATAGTGTTTTTGACGGAAACCTCGCAGAAGGGGATATTAGCTATTCCGGTGGTGGAGCGATTAGTTTTTCCGGCGAGTATGGCAGTGCCGAGCTAAGCATCAGCGGTTCGACATTTCGCAACAATAGAGCCCGAAATTATGGCGGCGCAATTTATCAGAGTACCTCTCGTAGCGTTGTCATTGAAGATAGTATTTTTGAAAATAACAGCGTGACTGCTGCGAGTAATGAGTATGGAACCGGCGCAGCTGCTGAAGCACATGGTGGTGCTATTACCCTTGACCGTTCAACTGGCGTGACTGTTAGCGGTTCACAGTTTAATAATAACTCGGCAACCAATTATGGTGGCGCCATGTATATTGGCCGAAGTGGCCGAAGTGGTAATATTCAAATCTCTGATACAACTTTTACCGGCAATCAAGCGATATACAGTGCCGGGGAGTCTACTTTGGCTCACGGTGGAGCCATTTATGTTGGTGCTGCTGTCGGAGACCCGGTCACCATTTCACTCAGTGATACAAGCATTGTCGACGGCGGCGCCGATGGTAATGGTGGTGGTGTATATATTCAAGGTGCCGGCGTGACTTTCATTATTGATGCATCACGCATTACCAATAATAGCGCCGATGACGGCGGCGGTATCTATAACGAAAACTTACTAACCGTTCGCAACAGCATTATTGAAAAAAATAGTGCAAACTCCGCATTTGGTGGCGGAATTTTTACTGGCAATTCAGAGATGTCGACAACGACGTTAATAAACTCGACTTTTTTTGAAAATCGCGCGGTTACCTCTGGTGATGAAATCTATACCCAGGCGGGGGGAGCGACCAATATGGCTAATGTTTTAGTCGTCAACAACAACGTGGAAGTTGTCGATGACTGTTTCGGTGCTCTAAGTAAAAATGTGACTAACTGGGTTCAGGATGGAACATGTAGTTCGATGTTTATCGGCGATCCAGAACTCTTTGACCCGGAAAATGGTGATCTTAGACCGATCCCTTCAAGCTCCGCAGTAAATGCTGGCGACAATAGTGAGTCTCCCGAGACGGATTTCAATGGCACTATTCGTCCTCAGGAATTATATGCTGATATCGGTGCTTATGAGTATAACCCTGATGGTGACTTCGATGGGGACGGTATTAATGATCCTGAAGATGCTTTTCCTCTCGATGATTCAGAAACGCTTGATACCGATGGCGACGGTATAGGTAACAACACCGATACCGATGATGATAATGATGGTGTAGCAGATAGCGATGATGCTTTTCCACTTGACGATTCTGAAACGATTGATACTGACGGAGATGGTATAGGAAATAACTCCGATGTTGACGATGACGGTGATGGTGTAGCAGATAGCGATGATGCTTTTCCACTCGACGATTCTGAAACGCTTGATACCGACGGAGATGGTACAGGAAATAACTCCGATGTTGACGATGACGGTGATGGCGTAGCAGATAGCGATGATGCTTTTCCACTCGACGATTCTGAAACGCTTGATACCGACGGAGATGGTATAGGAAATAATTCCGATACTGACGATGACGGTGATGGTGTAGCAGATAGCGACGATGCTTTTCCACTCGATGCTTCGCGATCGGAAGAAAGTATTTCTTCCGGTGGTGGCGCAATGAACTGGCTATGGGCGCTAGTACTTTTATTTGTAAGACGAGTACCCTTATCAATAAGCACTGCAAGAAAAAAATTATGCGGTAGAGAAAAATAGTAAGTATTAAAAAAGAGCATTTTTTGCTTTCTGAGCGAATCTGGGAGTCAAACTCAGATTCGCACTTCCATAAATCATAAAACTTTGACTAAGGCCAATTATATTCTTGGCTTGATTTTTAATCCGTTTTCTAGCTTTAGTTTAAGTTCTCGTTTCACAGTCTAATTCCTTATCCGTTCAAAAATAACCAGCTAAAACCGCCTGCTGCTTTTATCCGAGAAAAAAACAAAGTTAAAATACAATCTACACTTAGTAGTAATAACTCATCTATCGAAGGAGCAAGTTGTGAAAATCACAATGGCCCAATTGAATTTTACAGTTGGAGATGTTGACGGTAATCTCGAAAAGATTATTGATGCCTACAGGTTAGTCGAAAATGAAGATGGGTTATTGGTTTGCTCTGAGTTAGCGCTTACCGGCTACTATCCGCAAGATCTTGTCTATCAGCAAGGCATTATAGAA
The DNA here is from genome assembly GCF_015687155.1 of Aliikangiella sp. G2MR2-5. Taxonomy (GTDB): domain Bacteria; phylum Pseudomonadota; class Gammaproteobacteria; order Enterobacterales; family Kangiellaceae; genus Aliikangiella. The sequence continues at coordinate 474,305 of NZ_JADPQF010000003.1, forward strand.
AAACAATTAGAAGCGCTAGCTAAGTTGAAAACTTTTACTCAGGGAAAAGCTGCAGGAGTAGTTGTTGGCTATATTGCGAAAAATCATTCGGACGAGGGTAAACCGCTATTCAATGCATTGGCTGTATTAAGCAATGGAGAACAGATATTCGAATACCACAAAAAGCTACTGCCCACCTACAATGTATTTGATGAGTCACGGCACTTTAATACTGGAGAAGGAACTGGCATTTTTGAGTATAAGGGTAAAAAAATTGGCTTTTCCATTTGTGAAGATATCTGGGCTCGCACCAGCTTTTTCAACTATTCATTTGATCCGGTTGAAGCGCTCGAAAAAGAGAATATTGAAGTGTTGATCAGTATTAACGCATCACCAAGTAATTTAGGAAAACAGCAGGACAGATTATGCGTGATTGCCGCAACAGCTCGAAGACTTCATGCGCCTTTGGTTTATGTCAATCAGGTTGGAGGAAATGACGAACTGGTATTTGATGGTGCTAGCTTAATAGTAAACGAAGTTGGTGAGGTTCTTACGGCCCTACCTGCTTTTGAGGAGCAGCTAAAAACTATCGATTTGAATGAGTTAAAACCAACGCAATTCAAACCAATCAGTGATGATGAAATTAGATACCGACAAACGATATTGGGTATTAGAGACTATATCCAGAAATGCGGATTTAATAAGGTCGTCATTGGAAGCTCTGGCGGAATTGATTCTGCGGTTACGCTGGCAATATGTGCTGAAGCACTTGGTAGTGCAAATGTTACCGCGATCACTATGCCGTCAAAATTTTCTTCAAAAGGAAGTGTCGATGATTCTATAGCTCTCTGTGAAAACTTGGGTGTCAGGCTATTGACTGCACCAATTGGAGAAGAGTACGAGTTAGCCGTGAAGCAGTTTGAAGCAATGGCAGGAGAACATCCTTCAAAATTGACGAAGGAAAATATCCAGGCCCGTATTCGTGGCAGAAAGTTGATGGAATATAGCAATCAATTTGGCGCACTCGTTGTTTCAACTGGAAATAAAAGTGAAATGAGCGTGGGTTACGCAACGCTTTATGGAGACATGAATGGTGGAGTAAATCCGCTAGGAGACCTTTATAAGATGGAAGTTTATGCGTTGGCCAAATACTTTAATCAGAAAGCTGGAAAAGAAGTTATTCCTCAAGCCATTATTGATAAGGCTCCGAGTGCAGAACTTTCAGAAGAGCAGCTTGATAGCGATTTTCTGCCTGACTACCGGTTATTGGATGCAGTTTTAAAGTTATACATAGAAGGTCGACTGTTAAGCGAATCTGAAGTCAACGAATGTAATTTGACGATTAAAGAATTTGGTCCATCAAATGAAGAGTTAAATAAAATTCATCAAATGGTAAACAGAGCTGAATTCAAACGAAAACAGGCTCCGCCGATTATCAGAATACAGAAGAAGAGTTTCGGTGTCGGTAGACGAATGCCTGTTGCGGCTAAATATTAGATGTACACGAATATTGAAAAGAACAAGATTTACATGTTCAACAAGTCATTTGAAGTGACCAAACCATATTTTCAATCGATGCTTACATCATCCCTTTGTGTGGATAACTACTGTACTCTTGAATATTTACGTCTGTCTAAATAAATGCAAATAACAGCGCCTTACAGTTAGTTCATCTCCTCTATTTCTAATATAAAATCGTGCAGTTTCATTGTCGCCGAATTTTACGTAAACAATTGCTTTTAAGTTAACCAAAACAGAGCGATGCACTTGAGTCAACTGGTTTGCATCGAGTTGCACAATTAATTCTTTTAATGAAGTGCGAACTAAAGCTTCTGCTGGCTTACCATTATCATCGCGCCGGACGACTTCAACACCGACTTTACCGGAATATGATTATCCAGAAAACAAATATCAGTAGGATTTTTCGAAATACTCGATAGATTGTGACCAATCACGGTATAAAGGGGCACCAATAGCGGAAAATCTACCTCATACAGAAAACAGGGGGACAAGTTGAACCTACCCCGTCTCGGGGATTTTTATCATATAGCGCCGACGATTTAATCAATAGGAAGAGAGCATTCAGTTTATTTTTTAATTTGGACTATTCCTGCTACTATTTAAATTCAAGCAACTAAATTTCCAATAAACTGGCCCTGCGGAAAAAGAGATAGTGGGAATGCCACTATATAAAATATATTGATATCCATTTTTTGGGATTAATTCTCGAGGAACTCGCTTATTCAATACACAATATGAAATGATAGAAATAAGATCGTTGAAGATGTGTCGAATAATGCTAACATAGATATTAAAATACCAATCTTAGAGCTCTTAGCTTGAAACTATTTTGCAGTAGGCCGCAAAGTTTCAGTGAAATAGCATGAGTCAAAGGCATTAGCGCAGTGAAAAATATCAAAAGACTCTCTATTGGCGAGCGAATACTTTCAATTGCTACCAGAATAAGACCCGGCGAAGGCAAAGTAACTTACGTACTTATTCTAAATGCATACCTTATTCTTTTTTCTCACTATTTGCTCAAAGTGATTCGCGAGACTTTGATTTTAAGTAATGGTACCGCTCTGGATAAAAGTCTGGCGAATGCAATTACAGCGTTAATCATTACTTTCATTGTATCTGTATACGGGTGGTTTTATTGTAAATACAAAAACAGACAAGACAAGGACTTACTTACGCTGTTAGTTAACGGCTTTTTCTTTGTTAATATCGTTCTTTTTATGGTTGGAATGGTTATTGGAATTGAAAGTCCAATGATCTTTTACGTGTGGCAGGGCATATACGGGATACTTGTGGTATCCCATTTTTGGTCGTTCTGTGCCGATATTATGAATAAAAAGTCTGGCCAAAGATTATTCCCCCCGATTATGGTGGGAGCTAGTCTAGGCGCCTGGAGCGGCTCGTATCTTGCTGATATGGTTTATTCTATTTCCGGCGTTTTTAGTGTAATGTTAACTGCTCTCACTTGCCTGGCACTAGCAACATTTACTTCCCGCTACGCCTGCCGCATACTGCCAGAGCATAGCCGTAATCACTCTGTTGAAATTGAGGATGAACGAAAAAATTATCCTGTCTGGGAAGGTTTTAAGCTCGTCTTTCAAAAAAGGTACTTGTTGTATACGGCATTGTTTGTTCTTTTAATGAACTGGATCAACTCAACTGGCGAGTTTATCTTTGCTTCGTATGTGAAAGATGAGGCAATTCGTCTGGCGAATAGTGATTTATCTTTAGAGCAAGATTCGCTGATTTCTGCCTATTACTCGAGTTACTATACTTGGGTGAGTGTTATCGGTTTTGTTTTACAGGCTGTTGTCGTTTCCAGGTTGCTTGTTTGGCTGGGGCTCAAAGGGAGCCTTTATGTTCTTCCCATTGTCATGATTTTGGGGTATGGATTACTTGCACTATTTCCTGTTTTTGTTATCGCCCGAATGACCATGATTATGGAGAATAGTTGTTCATACAGTATAGCGAATACCGCGAAAAATATTCTGTACCTGCCTTTGGAAAGAGAAGAGAAGTACGTGGGAAAAACCACAATTGATACTTTTTTTTGGCGGTTAGGAGACTTGCTTCAATATCTTGTAATAGCCATTAGTATCAACTATTTTGCATGGGGAAGCATTCACTTTATCTGGCTAAACCTTTTGCTCTCTGTCATCATGTTTTTTGTCGCCTATATGTTAATGAAAAATTATCGCTTATCGACCGCTGGAGATGTTAGAGGTAGTGCTCCTATTGCCAGCCGAGGTATTCCGAAATTGTCGATACCTCCAGGTATTACTGTGAGAGGCGTCATTGGCGAAGATATTTTTGTTGATAACGACCCTGGTGATGCTTTCAGATATTTTCTGCTAACCCCGGAAAATATTCCGTTTCCCCGATGGATTCGATTTGATCCGCATCATCTTACTTTAGATATAACGCCACCATCAAATAGTGAAGGTGAACTCTCTTTAATTTTGAGGGTTACCGATGCTGATGAACTTAGCTGCGAAATTGACCTACATATAAAGTGGTTTGAGGGGGCTATTCTTAGTGAAGGTTTGTTTGAGATTTCTTAAATGAAATACAAACCGAGATAAGCGATTTTTTGTCGTAAAAAGCAGCTTAGCTGAACTGACGACCCTTAAAGGATAAGAGTCGTCCGAAATTCTTTATTTCTTCTAGAAAAGATTTATTTTATAGGAATCCATCTGACTGGAGTAGGTCGCCAGATTGTGTTTGACCGGATCAAAAGATACACCTGAACCAGAAATCTGATAGGAAAATTCACCGCCACCAGCATAGTTGCTACAATTGACCGTTAAAATTACGCTGCTTGCTTTCGGGTTGAGGTTTTTCAAACTTCTCAAGTAGTTATTGAGTGGAAGCGTTGCATTTGGTGAAGTAGGAAATCCGTTACCTGAAGCAATAAAAACAGTGCCACTTCCAAAGCGATCAGTTGTATCCGGGCTTAATTCGATTTCGATTCGATTGTCGCAAGTATTGACTGTAATACTAACATTATCATCGGTGTTATTTAGTTCAATAGGCGTAGCCATTTTCTTTCTCCTTAAAGCATTTAATAAATTTTAAAAGAAGACTTTATGTCTCTTTCCATTTCATTGAATTATGAGTATCGATAGTCAAATAACCGATACTCATTGAACATAGCAGAAGAAAAAAAAGGCAATGAAAAATTGTCGAGATATTTTTAATTTAATTTAGCTGCGAGATTGTTGACAGTTTTATTACATAAATTGGTGACAATAATATCTCCATTGATAAGAAGTTAAACTCGCCATGAGTTTATACGCTCACATATTGCTGTTAATTTGTATTTTTTCTAATTGCTGAAAATTTTCATAAAAGTAACTTTTGAATTGAGATGAGCAGTTTTAATATTTATCGGTGAGCATTTAATTATGATGACCAGGATATTGGGCTATATGTCATGAATAGCGGGCAACTTGAAGAGAAACTGGGACAATCGACAAATAATAACAGTCAAATCTTTGGTTGGGTTATTGATGGACAGCGAGTCAGACAAACTTGTTTTTTTGCGGTGACCTGGTTCAATTTTGAAGGCGTTGAAGATCAGCTTTCGCTAGCGGTATCCAGACAAGTTAGATAATATAAAAGGAAAGCCAAATGACTTTCCTTTTTACTTTCCTTGAAGTGAGTTTCCTATTGATGGGTATTTGAAGCCCAAACAGCTCCGCCGGTAGCATTGTAAATTACCAGGTTGCCGTCCCCCTGAAGAATTAGACGGTTTCCTGAACCATGGGTATGTGAAGCCCACAATGCATTCCCGTACTGGTCATATACAACCAGGTTTCCATCGCCCTGAAATATCGCTCTGTGCTGGCTACCCCAGTTGGTACCTGTAGCCCAGAGTGGTTCCGCAACTCTTCCATTGCTGAATCGATAAAGCACCAGATTTCCGTCATGTTGCATTACCAGATATCTGTTGTGAGTAGTAATTGCCTGACCTGTCAATAGCGTTAGTTGCCCTTTATTAGCAGATAAACTTGTTGCGTATTGTGGCTCTATAAAGTGTGTACTTTGTCCGCGAACATTCCACTGACCTTCACTGTTGCGATCATCGTGGTTTAACCATACATTAGAAAAGCCCTTAGTCTCTTTTGCTTGTTTTAGCTGCTGGTTATGATAGCTATTGGTTGGAACGCTAAAGTGATAGCTATTACCGAGAGCCTGACAGTAGGATTCGCCTTGTTGCCAGGTTCCCACATCCTGTGTAACCGCCCATTCTCCGTTGCTCGCGTTTTCACAAGCGAAGGCGTAGATGTTATCGCAGTTTTGATCATCCCAACGGCCGTTACCCCATTGCAACGCACAATCCTGGTTACCACCCCAGTTATTGGGTTCGTTGTTATCCCAGCTCCAGATCCCTGCTTGCAGACGGCCGTCATCGGTGACCATATCGTCCAGATTAACGATGTTCGCTCCCTGGGCAAAGTAATTGGTAACATCCTGTGCATCAATATAATCATCGCTGCCGCCGGTAAAGATATCGCCGATGGCGCCGATGGTAGTTCTGTCTTCCCAAATGCGGCCTATATCACCTAATCCGGTAAAAACCATATTTTTCCAACTGGAGTTGCTACTGCACCCACCGTCTCCCCAAATCACGACTTTTTTTCCAGCGGCGATTACATCTGCCTTGGTTAGTTGACTGGAAATGTTACCGCATCCCTGACTGGCGTATACCCAGTCGCCAAAATAACTGTTTACCTGGTTGTAGGCATCTTGATGATGACCATCCATATGGTCTTCAAAATAAAGAATGATTACCTGATTGTCACTGTCACTACTGTTTAGCCAATTGCGTATTTCTGCTAATCCTTCTTTCAGATATTTATCATTAATACTACAGAATCCATGGCACATTAACAGTCGTTTAGGATAGGAAAATATACCTTCCATTTTTACCGTCCAATGAACATCGATTTCGATGAATCGCGCGCCCATTCGAAGTTGATCGTAAATACTATATTTTTGCTGTGGGTCAAGGTAGCGACAACCAACGCTGAAATTGCAGCTGGTATAAGCCTCCGAGTTATAAGTGTTGTGAGTGCCGGGAATATTGTTGTCCGCCATCGGGGAATAGATATCGAGTAAACGCTGTTTGGCCAGCGTTCGTCCTTGCCAGCTATTTTTAAAGTTTTCAATTGTGTCTGCCAAGCTCGCGTCTGACCATCCAACGAGTATAGAAAGGCCAAGCATAGAAAGTAGTCGAGTGAGAAGTCGTCCAAAAGATTCAAGCATCAGTAGGTTCCTCTGTTAAGGTTATTATTTTAAGCAGGATTGAATGTTTTTATTTATTGGCATTGAGCTAAGTCAAAATTAAAAGTAGCGGTGCTAATCCGATTGCCGATCTGACTTTGTTTGTCGAACAAAATTCCGCGTTCAGTAGCGACAACTTGGTAACTGCTAAATAGAGGCGGTTTCCCGACTAATAATGAAGATGCACCTTGATAGCTGGCAAAACCTGTCTTGTATTTAACTTCGCCCTCCCTGGAAATGTATACCAGCTGGCCTCCGACAAAATCGGCAGCTAGAACTCCATTACAATATGGAGTGATATCATCATAAATGGTCAGGCGATTGAAAAACTGGTTGGCATAGGTCGCATTTTCGTCTTCAGCGATGAGCATATTTTTGATAGAACCACCGTCGCTAAACCAAAGACTGTTTTCTACAAATTTAATACCGTTGGGATGAAATACATTGTGGTTTCCGTTGGCCCAGTTATGTTCGATTGAATTCACTTCTTTCTGATTGACCGTGATCCTGGAAATTGAACCACTGCCAAGATAGGCTGTGTTGGCCAGATAGAGAGTCGACTCGCCATCACCAGTCAAGCCATTGGGTAGGTCGAGCTCACTGATATCCGCTATTTTTAAAAGTTTGCTGTCACGCGCATTTAAGTCCAGAGCCAGCAAATGCTTCTTGGCGTTAACTAGCTTAATTTCACTACAAACAGTATATAAGGTATCAGCAAGCTGGGTGATGCCGGCAAATGCACATTCAAAGTCGCTAATGACTTTTAATTGATATTCTTCATTAACCGCGTTTTTGAGAAGTTCATAAAATCCTTCACCAGAAGATACGAAGAGTCTTCCATCATCTGTAAAGAAAAGATTCTCGGCTTCAGCCAGGCGAGCGACTTCCTGTTTGATGTAACAAGCGTTCAATAGGAGAGAGAGAAAGGCGACGGTAACTAGTCTCAGTTTCATGGGGGCTCCTGGGTACACTTTTATTTTATTGTTATCTGGTCCTACCAGAGTAGGAGGGGTTAAATTCGAGATCAATTACCAAATTGAGATAGTTTATTAATTAACCAATGTTCGTTTTATTGTGGAAACAGGAAGCCATTTTTATCGACATAGATAGGCTGCTTTTTCGACTTAATAAAGGTTTGTTTGTTTAGTTGAAGTCCAACTAAGCCTTCGGCGCTAGTATTCGAGTTTAGGATCACGTAGAATCCGCCCCCCTTTTTTCTGTGCAGTATTTGGAGGTGATTATGTACGCAGGTCTGGATTATGGTACTTCTAGCTCGGCTATCGGGATAATTGAAGAAGAGCTTCCAAAACTCCTCCCTATTCAAGCGCATGAGCCCTTTCTTCCCTCGACACTATATACGCTGGATCGTAGCTTTGTTTGTGAATATTTGGCGAAAAGTCTGCCAGAGCATTCGCGTGACCATTATATTGGGCAGCGAAAGCAGCAATTACTGAAAGCATCCGCTTTCCGCCGCTCATTTGATATGGAAAGTGACGAGGTCGCACAGTTTTTCGGGCAGCGAGCCATTGAAGAATATATCGAATATCCCGAAGAGGGACTTTTTATTAAGTCTCCCAAATCTTTTCTCGGCTCAACCGGCCTAAATCAAAGCCAGCTGTCGTTTTTTGAAGATCTGGTTACCGCGATGCTGCTTTATATCAAACAAAATGCAGAAGTTCATACCCAACAAAAGATTACAAGGGTCGTGATAGGGCGACCTGTTAACTTTCAGGGAGTCAGTAGTAGCGAAAGTAATCGGCAGGCAATCGATATCATGACTTTGGCAGCGAAACGCTGTGGATATCAAGAGATTGAATTTCTGTATGAGCCTCTGGCTGCAGGTGTTGACTTTGAAACAGGGTTAAACCAGGACATGCTGGTGCTCGTGGTAGATATCGGTGGAGGTACCACAGATTGCTCTATGGTAAAAATGGGACCCTCTTATGTAAAAAAAGACGTTCGAGAAGAAGACTTTCTCGCTCATACTGGTTCTCGGACCGGTGGTAACGATCTTGATATTGCCACTGCCTATCATCAGTTTATGCCTCTTTTTGGATTGGGGAGTATGCAAACCAAAGGTATCGAAATGCCAGCTGCGCCTTTTTGGAGTGCGGTATCGATCAACAATGTGGGTGAACAGGCCAAGTTTGCCAGTGACTCATTTGCCAGAGAGCTCAAAGCCTTGAGGCGAGACGCGCAGCGCGTCGAATTGCTGGACCGATTAATTCACCTTCAAGCGAATAAACTCAATCATCGACTGGTAAGAAGTGCCGAATTGACAAAAATTGCGCTGAGTGACAAGCCGAAAGTACGTACTGAGCTGGAATATGTTGAGTCAGATCTGGAGTTGAATATTTCAGAGGATGATTTTAAAAGGGCAATTAATCGTCCCGCTCAGCAAATTCAGTCCTTAATTAGCGAAGCGGTTAAGCAGGCGCAGACTAAGCCCGATGTTATTTATATCACCGGAGGTTCCGCAAAATCACCGACGGTTAGAAAAGTGGTCAATCAAGTGCTTCCTGGTGTGGATATTCTGGACGGTGACTATTATGGCAGTGTTGCCGCAGGGTTAACTAAGTGGGCTCATCGAATTTGGCGTTAGAACGGTACAACCAGGAAATACATGTTTCTTCATTATTATATATTGATAATGTATATCTCAATATATAGGATAGCCTCATATTCGTAGGGAATAGAGTATTGAGTTTTCTAATTTATAGTTTTTAATTCCTATTGGGCGCGCTTGGCCAAAGAGATTGAAAAGTTCAAAATACTATAAATCAACGAAATAGAATTGATATCAATTTCTTTCCTAAGTCATGTTCTCAATTTTTTAAATCGGTTTGATGTCAGGTGACAGAGTGCAAGTTTTTTTAGTTCGTATTTTTCTTATTTTTTCCATCGTTTTAATAACTAGCTGTGCAAGTAAATTAAAAAAGTTATCTGAAGATAAAGATATTCAGCTTACTGGTGATAGTGGTTATGTGCTTATTGGTATTGATACCAATAGAGATCTTTATAAAATCTTATTAGATGGACCTCGTCGGATAGAGTTGTCTTCTGCAGATTTGGCTGAGGGGGAAAGTTACATCCTTTCTCAGTTAGAAGCGGGAGAATATTCCGTCGATCGTCTGTATGTTAGTAATTATATGTATTACAAATTTGATAACGACGACAACTTTCGGTTTGTAGTTAAACCGGGCACCATAAACTATGTTGGACACCTGAATATTGTCACTAGAGGATTCTGGTATCCTACTTCGTATTTAAGACTTGATAACAGAAGTTCACAATCTTTAGTATTTATGGAAGATAAATTTCCGAGTATTCTGAGAAGTAGAATGCTTATCTATGGTGGTCCGGGGGAGGATGCCTTTTATTCATACATAGATAATGGTAAAGGAGATAAATAATGAGAATTCTAAAGTTTATCATATGCCTTACAATTACTTTTTCAACGAATTCATTCTCTTCTCCGATAGAGTCTTCGAAATTATTTACTTATCCTGAAGCATTTGACTTTAAAATTTCTCCTGACGGAGGGCTTATATCTGCGATTAAACAGGACGATAAGAAGAGAGAATTACTTTTTATTGATACTGAAAGTAATCTAATAGAAATGGTGTTGAATATTGGACTTGATGTTCGTTTGCTTTCCTATCATTGGTTGAATGATGAACAGTTGATTTTACTAGCTCAATACGAAAGTACGAGAATGTACCTGGTTGCAACAATTAGCGGGAAAAAAGTCAAATTAAAGGCTTCAAAAGCTAGCGGCTACCTGATTGATGTACTTTCGCATGAACCTGACAAGATACTGTTCGCACGCAATACCCGTGGTCAATACTATCGTATTTATGTTGTCAGCATTGAAGAATTCATAGATAACAGTTTTTCTGATGCTACAGAAGTACTACATAATGGAGAAAATATTTCAAGATTTTCTTTTGATCAAAGGAGTCAAAGGATAATTACTCAAACTTATGATAAAGAAACGAAAGTTTTATCAATAAAATCACTGCCTATTTCAGGCGGTAAGTGGCGGCTACTATTGGAGAAAAATGTCGAAGATATTGAGTTTAGTCTGGCGGCAATCTTAAGTTCTGAATATGTTACTGTTTTAACCAATCAAGAAACAGATAAAGTAGCGCTTCAAAAATACAATATTAAAAAGCAAAAACTGGAAGAGGTTATTTACGAACATCCAAAGTATGACTTGAAGGAGGCAAGCTACAATCGAGAAGGAAAATTGTTATCGGTTGTTTATGAAGAGCTCGGATTGATGAGGAGAGAGTACTTTAATCCTGTAGGAAAACAAATGGGAAAGCAACTATCCCAACTTTTTCCCGGAAAAGAATATTTCTTAGTAGACTATAGTAAAGACTTTTCAAAATCAGTACTAAAAGTTCAGGGTGCTACTTTACCCGGTGACTACTTCACTTTTGATGCTAAGCGGGCCCAACTAAGACCGTTATTATTGGCTTATCCGCAGTTGGAAAATGAGAAACTATATTCTTCAAAAGCTTTCACTGTAATGACGTCTGATAAAGATGAGGTAGAAGCGTTTCTAACTTTGGCAGATAACGAGTTAGACCATAAAACTTTGTTGGTTATGCCTCATGGCGGACCTATTGGCATTAAGGAAAGCGATCGTTATAACTCTCAAGTCCAGTACTTTGTTAGTCGAGGGTTTTCTGTTTTGCGAGTCAACTTTAGAGGTTCGAGAGGATTTGGTAAAAAATTTAAAAATAGAGGGGTTGGTGAATTTGGAAAACTTATTGAACGGGATATATCAACGGTTGTCGAGCAGGTCATAAGCAAGTATAAATTTGATAAAATGTGTTCTGTCGGTGCTAGTTATGGTGGATATTCTTCTGTTATGCTGGCAATTAAGCATCCGGAAAAATATGATTGTGTTGTCGGAGCGATGGGGATCTATGATCTACTATTGGCTTTTAATCATAATAATTATGTTGCCCAAGAGAAGAACAGAAAGCCAATTGAAAACGTTATCGGCAAGTATGATCCAAACTTAAAAGATACTTCGCCTGTTTATTTGGCAAGCAAATTGAAAGCCCCTATTCTTTTAATTGCTGGTATCGAAGATCAGACTGCGGTATTCGAACATACTCATCGATTGGAGTATATGTTGAAAAAGAATAAAAAGCCGGTTGAAACTATGTATTATGAAAATACTGGGCATGGACACTACTCTTGGAGTGGAGATCGACACGAAGCAGCAATTACTTATGATTTTTTGATGAGAACGCTAAATCTAACGGAACCATCTCCGAAAAGCCTGTCAGCTTCAGCAAGAAAAGCGATTGCAACAGATTATGCGATAATTGCAGACAAGTTCTGGTTTGAAGACAATGTTGAGAATGATAAAGATAAATCGCTCGAATTTTATCGAAAGGCGGCTGAGTATGAAGAGCCAAGAGCAATGTTCAATGTCGGCGCCTTTTATCATAGCGGAGATCAAGTAACTAAAGATATTTCAAAAGCAATTACCTATTATAGAAAGGCTGCAAACCTCGATTATGCCAAGGCTCATAGTAGGTTGGGCAGAATGTATATGGAAGGAGAGCATTTAGATGTTAACTGGGAAAAAGCGAAGGAACATTTAGAGAAAGCCCTTAACCTCGATGATACTCCTGAAAATTACTTTCGTTTGGCTCGTTTTGACTGTACTGCTCCAGGTAAGATGAGAAATATTAAACGATGTTTGGCTTCAATGAACCTGGACAGATTTGAAAGGCGATCCAAGAGACAATTCAATAGAGCCATTAATGGATTGCGTTCAGCAACACCCTGGATTTTGTCTGAAACTAAGTTCAATGAAGTGCAAAGGGAGAAGTTTGACAAAATTCTTAATATGGCTTTTGAGTTAAACGAAATGGATGTTTCTATAGATTCAAAGAGAGTCGGTGCATTTGAGTTTATTGAAGGTGTAGGCTATGGAGTAAAAGATGAGTATAAAACTATCAGTAATGGTCCTTTAGTTAAACATAGTGAAAAGGATAATTATTACTATGGAATGATTTTTGAAGTCGATATTCCTGGGATAAATTCTTACCGAGATAAAGTGGGGATAGCCGCTCGATGGACCCAAAACATGAAAGATGGAACAAAGAAGTATCCTAACGCGACAGTTCTATACGGAGCCCCCAAGGGTGAGTGGAAACTTATTAGAAAGTTTGATGATTTTGAAGGGGGGAACTCAGTAACGCTTGAGTTATTTGATTTGAAAGGTAAACCCATTTTTAAGGAAACCTTCATCATTAAATCATAAATAGCAGTAATGATTTGGTAAATCTCACTTAGGTTTTTGCTACTCGCGATTATAGATTAATAACTATGATTATAGCGAGTTTCTAGTTTGAGGATTAGAAAGCAACTGGGTATGTTCAGGCATATTATCAGCGCATTAAGTACTAACGATTGATGTAGCAGTCAGTTTTTTATTTGAAGGCAAAAAAGGGGCTTTCTGCTGTGTCTGGTCGTTGAGGTATGGCTTGATAAAATAGAATGTCCTTGTTCTTTTGGTTAATTAGTTAATTTACTTTCAGGTAATTTAAAACCTAGGTGAGAGTAATAATGGTCATTTTTTTACTAATATCAGTCAATGCACTTATAGGTACGTGAACAATTATCTGATTTTTGAGATTTATTTCCCTTCTTAGCGAATGCATACGTATTCATTCCTGTCACTCATTGATCTATCAGCCTTCCGGCAGTATAAATTTTGCTCGACCAAAAGAGATGTTAAAAGCAATGGCTATAAAACTGCATTCTTCTTAATTCTACTGAGTTATTTTTTAGAAATAAATATGCATTCGATTGCAGTGAAATAATAAAAATTAAAAGCCGATACGATTGTCAGAACGCATTTCTGACAAGCCCATTGAGCGCAGCCCGCCGTCGTGCTTTTCAAATATCGATGAATATTTGTCGATCGATAATTGTCAATAGATTCAAATAGGTGAGTCATGAAAAACTATAAAATATTTTACTCAGCCGCATTTTGTTTTTTGTTAATGCTACTTTCGAAATCAACTCAGGCAGGAACAGCCTTTGTTCATCTTTTTGAATGGAGATGGACTGATATCGCAAACGAATGTGAAACTTTTTTGGGGCCGAAAGGTTTTGATGCGGTACAAATTTCTCCACCCAATGAGCATATCAACCATTCTACCTGGTGGGCTCGTTATCAGCCGGTAAGTTATCAGTTAAACAGTCGAAGCGGAAGTGAAGCTGAACTTCAAGATATGATTCAACGTTGTCATGCAGTCGGTGTAAAAATTTATGCTGACCTGGTGATCAATCACACCGCTGCCTGGAACAGCGGCGGTACCGGAACGGCTGGAACACTATGGTCGCTGGAAAACCATCCGGCTCTTTATTCGAGTAATGACTACCATTCGCCACGTTACAATATCAGTTCCTACAGTGATGCAAACCATGTATGGAACGGAAAATTGAGCGGTTTACCCGATCTCAATACGGGATCGTCCTACGTGCAAGATCAAATAGCTGGCTATATCAATCATCTGAAAAGTATCGGGGTCGATGGTTTTCGAGTCGATGCAGCTAAACATATGGCGCCGTTGGACATTCAGGCGATACTAGATAAGGCGGGTAATCCCTGGAGTTTTCTTGAAGTGATTGGGGCTGCCGGTGAAGCTGCTGAAATTCAGCCCGATCAATATATCCATGTTGGTCAGGTTACCGAGTTCAAATATGGGACTGACATTGCCGGAAATTTTAACGGACAAATTAAAAATCTGAAAACTCTGGGAGAATCCTGGGGATTACTACCATCTGCCAAAGCGCTTATCTTTGTTGATAACCATGACCGCGAAAGAGGTCATGGCGGAGGCGGAACACTTTCCTATAAAGATGGTGAAAAATATAATCTAGCGAATATTTTTATGCTCGCATTTCCATATGGATATCCTAAAGTAATGTCGGGCTATAAATTTACCGACACCGATGTTGGGCCGCCAGTTGGTGAAACTAACTGTTCGAATAGCCAGTGGGTATGTCAGCATCGCTGGAGCAACATTGCTAACATGGTCGGGTTTAGAAATTATACGGTTGACAGCTGGAGCGTAAATAACTGGTGGGACAACGGAAACAATCAGATAGCATTCGGACGTGGTGATAAAGGATTTGTTGTTATTAACAATGAAGCGGGTGCTTTGACACAGTCACTCTTTACCGGTTTGCCTGAAGGAAACTACTGCAATGTTTTGGCTGGTGATGACGCTTGTAGCGGAGAAGTGATTTCGGTCGACGCAAGTGGCTATGCTTACTTTAATGTTGCCGGTATGTCCGCCACAGCGATTCATGGCGGTGCGATGGTCGATGATAATTGTACTGATTGTGGCGGCTGCACTGATTGTAGCGAGTACCAAAAGAATTTTAACCAATTGTATTTCCGTGGAACAGCAAACCGCTGGAGCACGACTCAAATGTCATTGGTCGCTGATAATACCTGGGAGGTTACGATTAATTTTGACGGTCAGTCGAAGCAGCGATTTAAGTTTGACGTTAACGGCGACTGGTCCTATAACTTCGGTGACAATAACAATGACGGAATTCTGGAACAGACGGGAAGCGATATTTATACCAGTGTAACCGGTCAGTACAAAGTGACCGTTAATGATGAAACAAAAGCTTACAGCTTAACCCAAATTGGTTGTGGAACCGATTTTAATAAAAACTTTGACAGCCTCTATTTTAGAGGAACGCCAAATGGCTGGGGCACAACCGAAATGACTCTGGTCGCAGATAATACCTGGGAAGTTGTCGTTAATTTTGATGGTCAATCCAACCAGCGCTATAAAGTCGACGTTTATGGTGATTGGTCTTATAACTTTGGTGATAACAATAGTGACGGTATTCTCGAGCAAATCGGAGCAGATATTTACACCAATGTTACCGGAATATATCTTTTACGTGTTAATGACTCGACACGAACCTATCAATTAATTGCTCAATAAAATTTAGCAATCCTAGTCAATTAGGATGAACTAACAAGGTGCTATCGATTTTAAGACAATCGAAGCACCTGTTTATTCAGAATATTGTCAGCAACAATATTTAGAAAATTAATACAGGAGTTAGATAAAATGATTTCTCGATATATATCATCGGGAGTCCTGCTTTGGTTTGGACTTTTAATATCATCTAATGCGTCGGCGGACTGGTTTTTTCGTGGCACGCCTAATGGTTGGGGAACAAACGAATTGGAGTTGGTCGCAGGTTCTACTTACAAAACTTGTCAGTTATTTAACACTGGAGATGCTAACGGTGGTCCGCGTTTTAAAATTGACCATTGGGGAGATTGGAGCGACAACTATCCGAGTGCAGACTATGCGGTTGATAGTAATGCCAGTTATGAAATTACTTTCGATTCTTCGACTAAAAATATCACAACTCAAGTTGTTGCAAGCTGTGAACAAACAGGTTTTAGTCATAGCCTTCCATCTTTGTTCTTTAGAGGTACGCCCAATGGATGGGGGACTAGCGAAATGCAACTGGTGGCCGACCACCTATGGGAGGTAACCATTCATTTCGACGGCCAGTCGAATCAGCGATTTAAGTTTGATGTGTATGGTGATTGGTCAACTAATTATGGCGACAATAATAATGACAATATTTTAGAGAAAACAGGTTCAGATATTGATACAAGTCTTGTTGGCAATTATCGACTGCGGGTAAATGATAGTGACTTTTCCTATAGCTTGACGTCTGTCGATGGCTGTCAAAACTGCACTGCCTCTGAAACTCTGGGCGCAGTTTATTCTGTTGACAGTACGACCTTTTCTATCTGGTCCCCCGACTCAGCCAATGTTCAATTAAGGCTGGATGGTCAAATATATAACTTGAATAAAGTCTCCGACTTTAATGGTTATACGGATGTTTATCGGGTTGTTGTACAAGGAAATTACCACCTTAAAAAATATCATTTTCTTATCAATGGAAATGAAGTTCGTGATCCCTACGGAAAAATGGTAGAGCCGAATACCAACAATAATATTGTTATGGATATGTCAAAAACAGCGCTCTTCGAAAATTGGGCGCCCATACCGACTCTCGTTAATCGCGAAGACGCAATCATTTATGAGATGAGTGTCAGAGATTTTACAATTGCTGCAAACTCAGGCGTGACCAGTAATAAGAAAGGAAAATTTCTGGGGATGGTTGAAAGTGGAACTCAATTAAATGGTGAATCTACGGGAATAGATCATCTTAAAGAGTTGGGCATTACTCATGTACAAATAATGCCCGCTTATGATTTCAATGCCTGTTCCGATTTATCAGACAACACCTGCTACAGTTGGGGTTATGATCCGCGGAATTTTAACGTGCCGGAAGAGCGCTATTCTTTGACTCCTTATGACTACGAAAACCGTATACGTGAATTTAAACAAATGGTAAATGAGTTTCATAAAGCCGGTATCAGGGTCATTATGGATGTTGTGTATAACCATACATACTCTCACGATGTGTTTAATCCTATTAGCAGTCAGTATTATACGCCAACAGATCTTTCTGGAACTGGAAATTCGATTGATGCCAACGTTCCTATGGTGGGACGGATGATTCAGGATTCGTTAGAATACTGGGTTAAAGAATACAATATAGATGGTTTCAGGTTTGATCTTATCGGCATCTTTGATTATGACGAAGTCGAGCGCTGGGCGAATCATCTAAATGTTACTTTTCCTGATCGTCAATTATTAATCTATGGTGAACCCTGGAATGGTTTTGCCTCTGATCCTCGAGAACTTGAACGGGTGCGTCTGGGTACTATCGGCCGTATTGCTGGAGCCCATGTCGGCGTTTTTAATCCGAAATATCGTGAAGCATTAAAAGGGAAAAATGACAGTGGTAGTTGCAATAGTGGTGACTGCTTTGTCTTTAATAATAACCCGGACTTGTGGCGAGTTGAAGTTGGTAGTCGCGGAGCCATTCGCGCAAGTAATGACGCCAGTATCAGCATCGACACCTGGGATCCGATGTTCGCCATGGATCCTGAACAAAGTATCAATTACGTTTCCGCACATGACAATTTAAGTTTGCGAGATAAGATTCTACAGTGGGCTGATAATAATGGAATACCTCGTGATTCGGATTACCTGCGTCGAATTCAAATGTTCGCTAATGGGATTATTTTAACCAGTCAGGGAATTCCATTTTTACATGGTGGTGTTGAATTGATGCGCGACAAAAAGGAGGACCATAATAGTTATCAATCTTCTGACGCGATTAACCAGATTGACTGGCAATGGAAGATTCGAAATTCTGACATTCTGGAATATTACAAAGATGTTATTGCACTAAGAAAAGCGCATCCTGCATTTCGTTTGAGTAGTTGGCAGGAAATCAGTGATTATCAGGTATCCAGCCAACCAAGATATGGTGTGGTAGTCAACCGCATTAATGGCAGGGCTGTTGGGGATTCCTGGAAAGATATTCTCGTAATTTACAATAGCGCCAATAATTACAACTATTCTCTTCCTTCCGGAAACTGGAAAGTGGCAATGGAAAAGTCTGATCCTGGCGCTGGTAATGGGCGGATAGTATCGGGGAGTATTCTTGCCGAGGGAACCGCGGTAACCATTTTGTATCAGGAATAGTTGAAGAAAAATCTGATGTCCGATAATCAGAAGTCTGAAGTATCGAAGTGCAGATAGAATTTTACTCCTGGTGCTTTTTTGACTAGGAAACCTTATCTTCTGACTGTCGAGGATTATTACTATTTCGGATTTTGGTTGGTGCTACTTTATGGTATTCACTAAATGCCCGACTGAAAGCGGAAAGGCTTTGATAACCAACGGCATAAGCAATTTCGCTAATACTACCACTATGCTTTTGCAGCATTTGAAATGCTGCATCCATTCTTTTGGATTTGACCAGATTGATCGGAGTACATTGATAGTGTTTCTGGGTAAATCGATATAGAGAGCTTCTGGTCATATTTAGTGCAGAGTAGATGGTTTCCAAATCAAAATCCCATTGGCTCAAATTCTCTTCGATTAACTTATCTAATCTTTGCAAGCGTTTAGCATCTCTACCTTCAAACAGGGTATCATTGGATGATTTGTGTTTGATGCTAATTCGGTGCTTTTCATAAAGAGCTTTCGATAGCCTTTCCTTTTGCCCAAGGTGACTTCGTACTCGAGCACTTAACTCGTTAAGATCAAAGGGCTTTGTAATATAATCATCAGCACCAAGGTCTAGCCCATAAGTACGGTGTTCTACTTTAGATAGTGCTGTGAGCAAAAGAATTGACAAATGAGCGAGCTTTTTATTTTGTCTTAACTGCTGGGTGAGTTCGAACCCGTTCATTTGGGGCATCATTACATCAATGATCAAAAGGTCAGGCTGAAGCTTTTCTGCTTTTCTAAGTGCCTCCTGACCATTACTAGCTTCCTCAATTTGATATTCAGGTTGCAGAGATTTTCGAACCAATGTTCTGAGATTGGCATTATCATCAACTATCATTATCAGCTTTTTATTCTGTGGAGTGCTGGATGTGGTTGATTTTTTTTCTATTGAAGAAGGTACTAAAAGAGTGGAATCGATTGTCGGATATTCTATGTTATTATCCGCTGTAGATAAGGGCAGTAAACCAGAGGTTAAACGTTTAGTTTCTTTTTGGCAAACTCTTGACTCAGGATAGTGCTTAAAGCCTTTTCTAAATGCAAGGTCTACCGTAAATCCTTCATCCAGAGTACTGGTGACGGTAATCTTACCTGAGTGCAACTCCATTAAATCTTTGACAAGCGATAGTCCTATTCCTGTACCCGGACGAGCCGCTTCATTCGATTGTTTGCCCTGATAAAATCGCTCTAAGACATGGGGAAGTTCGTTCGGGTCTATACCGTTGCCATTGTCCTTTACTATCAAATGAATATATCCCTCTTCCTCGTAGTTTTCTATCGTTATTACAGAACCGTCAGGACAGTATTTTTCTGCATTGGATAGCAAGTTTGATATGATTTTCTCAATATGAGAGATGTCAAAGTAGAAGTCACTAACCTTTTGCAAGTTCTGGCTAGAAACTTGAATAGATTTTCTTTTAAATGCAGAATCAAATCGCTCGAGGCAGGATAAGATAACTTTGTCGAGACTCAGACGAGAAGCAAGGTAGGGCATTGCCCCTGCTTCGATTCTATCAATATCGAGCACTTCGTTGAGTAGGGACAGCATATGCAGGTTATTGTTGTAGGCTGATGATAACTCCTGAGTCGGCGTTGTTGTATTCGATATCAGCTGTTTTAGCGGTTCTATTGAAAGGGTGAGTGCTGTTCTAAATTCATGTGAAATATTATTGAAAAAGCGCTGCTTTGCTTTGCTGATTTCTTTTATCTGCTGGTTGAGCAAGGCTTCATTTTTTAGGAGAGCTTTTAGCTTTTTACGTTTGTAATATAGTAAAAAGGCTATTGCCGCCACTGTTGAAAGAATGATGATTAATAACCAGCGGTTCATTTTTTCAATTTTCAATTGTTTAGATACAAGCTTTTTTTGTTGTGTAAGCTGGATTATCTTTTGGGCTTTTTCATTTGCCGAATATTTTTCCTGTACTTCCTGAAGCGAACGGTCTTTTGCTTTGTTGACGAAATCGATCGCAGCCTGATGGTATTTCTTATAATATTTCAGAGAATTTTCAAAATCTCCCGATGCCTCATAGGTTTTTGCGTAATCTTCCAAAGCCCATATAATGGACTCAAGATTATTGACCTCTCGATAATATTGTTCAGCCTGCTTTATCGAGGCCAGACTTTGTACATAATTTCCAAGGTGGCGATAAGCAATACCCATATTGTTTGAAGCCACAGCGCTTTCATAGGCAAGATTTCTTTTCTTTGCGAGCTGGATTATTTGCATCCCTGTAGAGATAACCGTGGGAAAATCATTTTCGCTCATCGATAGATTTTGTTCGATAATGAGAGCTCTTAATAGGTGTTTGAGAGCGCCAATAGCTCTTGCGCGTTCTTTAATCTCTTTTTGCAGCTCAATGACTTTGCTTTTTAGTTCCTGATATTTCTTATTATTCCCTGCTTCCTCTATCGATAGCTCCAAAGACTCACTAACTGCCATCGCATAGTAGATGTTCATTTTGTTCGATAGTGCAGCAACTCGTCCGAAATTATCTTCCAGATTGTTGGCAAGTGCCAGGATTTCGTCACTGATCTTGATGGCTCTTTCATACTGCTGGGTATAATAAAAGAGGAGAACGAGTTGGTTTTTAGTGCCCATTTCTATTTCTTTAGAATGCTCCTGGACTGCACTTTCCAGAGCTGTATTCAGATGTATAAGTGACTCGCCAAATTGATGCTTTTGAATGCGATAGGCTCCCATCAGATAGTTGTACCAGGCTCGATAGTCCTCTCCCTGTTCTGAAGTTGCTCGAATCTTAAGTGGTTCGATAGCATTTTCGAAATCTTCGATGTTCTGCGTATGCAGCATGAAAAGTGATTTTAGTAAAGCGATGTCTGTTTCCGCGCTTTGAAGGCCAGCGTATCGTTGTTTGACTTTGTTTAAATGCTTTTCTGCTTTCGAGCGTTGTTCCGTTTTTAGGTAGAGCTTGAAGAGTAGAACTTCTGTTTTAAGACTTTCCAACGAAACAGGACGGGCATTTGTGGCTGCTTCTTCCAGACTCTTAATTAACTGACGAGGTTCGCTAAACCTGTCGGGATAATTATCATCAAAACTTTTAGCCCTGATATTTAGGGGAGAATATATAGATAGCACAAAGGTGATCTGAAAAAGACCAATTAAAAAGTTGTGAAGATACCTTTTAGGGTTATTCATTTTATACTTCTCAAGTCTCATTTTTATTGTTGTACTGGCTTGCTAAAACTAGTCTGCTTTACCAGGTGGTCAGAGGTCAAATCTATAAATGCGTTTTATCTTTTTACGAGATGGAGTGTGTTCTCAGCCAATTTAAAGCTAAAGCTATCATTGTTATTGCTTTACTGGAAAATTAAGAATAATCAGATTTTTTTAACGCTTTTTGCATTTAATGAACAGATTTATTTATTGATGTCCTAATTTATTAAGTTCTTTACTACGGGTTTCATAATTTAAAAAAATATCGCGTCATCAGATAAAAAGGGGCGGCTGATTTGCTCTCTGAGAATATTTAGCAAGAATTTGGAACTTTAAAACAAACCTCAAAATTGGATTTTGGATAGATTCGAGTGTCTCGATTATCGCTTGTATGAAATCGAAAAAAATAAGAACTAAGAGTCAAAAAAAATTCAATCTTGGAGGCAAAAATGAAAAAGGCGGCGCGCTTATTAAGCACCATGTTATTGCTTTTCTCTACTGCAAATTTTTCAATAGCAGGAGAAAAAGTTAATGAATCAATAGATTTAGGAGGAAGTCGACAAGCGACCTGGTATCTACCTGACGGCCCTGCGCAAGGGTGGGTGTTGTTACAGCACGGTTTCCAGCGTAATAAAAGCAACCTCGATGATCTTGCGACACATCTGATGGATAACGGACTACTAGTATTAACAGTAAACGCGAGTGTTACTGGAGGGAACGCTAGCCTGGCAAGAGATTTCGCTGATGATCTGGTGGATAATTCCATTACACCACCCAATGGAGTAGCATTGCCTGAAAAAATGGTGCTTGCCGGTCATTCCGCAGGTGGCCTGTTTGTAAGTTATATGAGTGGTCGATTGGTTGAAAGAAGTTTTCCTAATCTACAGGGGGTGATGTTGTATGATCCGGTAGATAAAGATGATGGAATGGAAGCTAACCTTCAGTCAGCAATCAATTCTGGAAGTAAAGTTCTGTCTATACTGGCAAATTCAAGTTCATGTAACTCCAGTAATAATGCATTACAACCTCTAACGAATTTAAGTGAACCCTTTGTAGGAATCAAGCTGACTAATAACTCCAAGCATACAGATGTTGAAGGCAGTAGCACCGGCGGAATAATTACCTGGGTGTGTGGTACTCCCAAAGATTACAATGTTGCCTACCTCAAAGAATTCTCCACTGCGTGGATTAAAGATATGATCAGTGGAACCGTATCTTCTTCTTATTATCCTGGTGGAGATAGTCTGAACCAGCTTCTCGATGAGGATGACGGTGTATTAATAAAAGAAATTATTGGCGATCCACCTATTGCTGATTTTTCTTATGGTGTCTCACAGCTTAGCGTAAATTTTGTTGATGAAAGCAACGACCCTGATGGAAGCATTGTTTCCTATCAATGGCAGTTCGGTGACGGAGCTGAGTCGACAGTTCAAAATCCTTCTCACACCTTTGCACAGTCAGGAACCTATACTGTCACTCTTCTGGTTGAAGACAATAATGGACAAACCGGAACAATTAGCAAAAATGTTACCGTAAGCGCAGGTCCTCAGAATCCGATTGCAAGCTTCACCTATGCCTCAACTCAACTAGAGGCTAGCTTTAACGACTCTAGCAGCGACAGCGATGGCGAAATAGTTTCATGGGCATGGAGCTTTGGCGATGGCGCCACTTCTTCCTCACAGAATCCAGTGTATCTTTACTCTCAACCGGGAGATTATCAGGTAACTCTTAAAGTCACTGACGATGATGGCTTAACGGATGAAACTTCTATGATGGTTAGTGTTTCTATTGACGATGGATTTCTGGATAACGGGGAGGTTATTAACGATCTGTCTGCCGCGCAAGGTGAAGAGCTTCACTACAAAATTCAGGTTCCTCAAGGTGCTAGTAATTTAAATTTTTCAATTAGTAGTGGTTCAGGTGATGCGGACCTTTATGTTCGCTACAATGCCGCGCCAACAACCAGTCAGTATGATTATCGACCTTATAAAAATGGTAATAATGAAACGGTTGAGGTTTCCAATCCACAAGGCGGAGTCTGGTACCTGATGCTAAGAGGTTACAGTAGTTTCTCTGGTGTTACCCTGACTGTTTCATTTACTACCCAGGATAATCAGGCACCCAATGCTGCGTTCACTTATACCTCAAATGGCTTAACAATTAACTTTACAGATGCTAGTACCGATGTCGATGGAACTATTGATGGTAGATTGTGGACATTTGGTGATGGCAGTCAATCACAAGATACAAACCCGAGTCATACTTTTGCACAGGCTGGTACTTACAATGTTACTTTGGCTGTTACCGATAATGACAATGCAAGCAACCAGACGACTCAGATTATAACCGTCAGTGAAACAGATGGTCCCGATGAAATTCACAATGGGGAAACGATAAGTGGTTTGTCAGCTTCAACTGGCGAAGAGATTCATTATGTCCTTAAAGGAGTGCCGCCTGCTACCGTAGAGCTTCAATTTTTAATTGAAGGAGGCACTGGTGATGCAGATATCTATGTAAGATATGGAGCAAAGCCAACAACAAGCGAGTACGACTACCGTCCATATCGCAATGGCAACTATGAGCCGGTCAACATTCCAGAACCAACTGCCGGTGACTGGTACGTTATGGTAAGAGCCTATAGCAGCTTTTCCGGTGTCAGCCTAAGCGCAAGTCATACAGTGAACTAGCCTGAACGGCAGGACAGAGGATTCTGTCCTGTCATCTACTAATAATAAAGTTTCAGATTTTAAATCTTTCGAACTAATCGGAATATTTTTAATAAAGCTGAAAATAAATTAAGAGAAATATTATGAAATCTATATTAAAGGTCAGTGGAACATTGACAGCATTGGTCTTCGCTAGTTCTCAACTGATTGCCAGTCCACAGAATTCAGAAATTGAAAAACTCTCCGTTCAACTGAACTCAAACAGTCTATTTAAAACTCAAAAACAGTCGGCGAGTCAAGTAGCAAAAAAAGTAAATGTTGAAGCGTTACTTATTGATCAGATAAGTATGAAACGTGCTAATACGCAAGATTTTCAGCTGGTTAAATCACACAAGATTGTAATCTCCAAGCCAGAAGCCAGTTTTATTAAAGTTCATTTCAACAATATACAGTTGCCATCTGGCGCGGTGATTGAAGTTAAAGATCCGCAAGGGACAATGATTCACCGCTACGGCGAAGGAGAAAATTCACTGTTTACTTTAATGGAAGGTGATGATGGAGAGCGGTCTTTTTCTGCCTTATCCATTTTTGGAGACACTGCCATTGTAGAAGTTATTTTTACTGATGGAATATCCAGATCTTACCGAGTAGAAATCGATTCCATCATGCAAGGATTTAGTGAACTGGAGTTTGACGAAGCGCTCAATAGCTCTCCTATGTTAGATATTGAGCCTCAGTCTACTTGCGGTGTTAATGAAAGACGAGACGTGCAGTGCTGGGCTGACTCTAATCCGACCGAGTTTGAAAGAACGCGCCCCGTCGCAAAAATTCTGATAAATGGTTCGGCGGTTTGTAGCGCCTGGCGAGTTGGAGAAAGTAATCGAATGTTTACTAACAATCACTGTATATCTTCCGCGTCCGGTGTGACCAAAACTGAGATATGGTTTAACTATCAAAAATCAGGATGTGGAAGCGGATCGACTTCGGGAACGGTTATTGTCACAGGAGATCAATTACTTGCTACCAGTAGTGACCTGGATTACACCCTGTTTACTGTAAAAAGGTTTGAAGATATTCAAGAGTTTGGCCATTACGGCCTTGATGTTAGAAATCCTGTGGAACAGGAGCGAATCTATATTCCTCAGCATGGACGTGGCCAGCCAAAACAGCTTTCTATTGAGAGTGATAAGAATAGTGACGGTTTATGTCGAGTCGATGTCACTCTGGCGGATGGTTCTGCGCCGAATACTGATATGGGCTATATGTGTGACACTATTGGCGGAAGTTCTGGATCGCCCGTACTCGCCGCAAGTAGTAATAATGTTCTGGCGCTACATCATTTTGGTGGTTGCCCAAATCAAGGGGTTCTGATAAATCGAATCTGGCCTGAAGTTGCTACTCACTTTGATAACCAGATTCCGGTCGGAGACAATGGCACACCATCAGGCGAGCCTGTTGCCAGCTTTAATTTTGAATCATCCGGACTGGAAGTTACTTTCTCTGATACTAGCAGTGATAGCGACGGAACGATTGAAAGTCATTTATGGGACTTTGGTGACGGTCAGACAAGCAATGATAAAAATCCAGTTCATAGTTATTCTGTTGCGAATGATTATTCTGTCTCTTTATTAGTTACCGATAATGATGGCAATAGTGCTAGTAATACGCAAGTAGTCTCGGTAACAAATGATATTGATGGTGAATTAAGCAAGGGAGTTCCGGTTGCTAATTTATTTGCTCCAAGAGACGATGAACTAGAGTTTTTCTTTGATGTCCCTGAAGACGTCAATTCTCTTTCTTTTGATATTAGTGGTGGTTCCGGTGATGCCGATCTTTATGTGAGCTTAGGGGAAAAGCCAACGTCTCAGGAATATGATTGCCGTCCCTATAAAAGCGGGAATATTGAAAATTGTCGTTTCAGCAACCCTCAGGCTGGACGATATTATGTGATGCTTAAAGCATACAGCGCTTTTTCAGGAGTATCTCTGGAGGCCGACTATTTTGAAGCTGTTGATGGCGTTAGCTTTGAAGAGAGTGACCTTTCTGATAGTCGGGGCAACTGGAAACATTTTACTTTTGAAATCCCGAAGGGTATGTCTCAACTTAATGTTTCCATGTCTGGAGGAAGCGGAGACGCTGATCTTTATCTACGCTATGGTTCGCAGCCAACAACCTCAAGTTACGACTGCCGCCCTTATAAAAATGGTAACAGTGAAAACTGTACTGTCAGCAACCCACAAGCAGGTATCTGGCACATCAGTATCAGAGCTTACAGCAATTATTCTGGTGTGACTCTGATAGGAGAAGCCCACTGAGTGGTTAGTCTCTCATTCGCCAGGGACGGCGAGTATAACAAAAATAATGAAGATATCTTTAATCAGGAATTTCTCGTAAATCAATAACAACTTTTTATGGTAGGAGACGAAGATGAAACCATTATCAAAGATACTTTCGGCAATTTCTCTATCCTTGGTTATCGGTGCAGCACAAGCTAGTAGCAACAACGCTGCCAGTACCTGTGATGATCCTGTGGCTTCAGTAATGAGAATAATGAATTGCATACAGAGTGAAAATGCGCTGTGTGCAGCATCAGGTTACGCAAGTGGTTTTACCAAACTGCATAATCGCATCGACACAGAAACTAATAAGCCGGGATATTTCTTTTGGCTAGGCGCATTTATGTTTATCGACTTCGAGCTTGACTTTGACCACGTTGCGCAGGTTAGTGATAATCAGGTTAGTATGCGTTATGTAGAAACGGTTACCTTTAATGATGGGGAAACCTTTAAACAACATGAACATGCTCTGGTGACCGTTAACAGTAGCTGCAGAATGACATTATGGGATCAATATGGTGATAATAAAGAGCAACAGGATGTTGATGATAAGGCGTCAACGCTTTTTCCTTTCTAAATAGTTGTTCTGTATAGGAGTTATCCAGATGGTTTGTTTTATATCCTTCTGGATTTTTTAATGGGGTACTTGGTCGTCAGGTGAAATATCATCTGGCGACCAGATTTATCGGTTCTAATGTTCGTTAATATAAGTTTTAATTGATATTTTTAGACACTGCTGCCCCTCAGGAAGCCCGCAGAGAGTATTGTGGCCGGGTTAACTTTACCCACAAATAGTCACTGAGTTCTTTTTTTGCTTTTGCCAAATGTCGTGTAAATGTGCTGTAGGACATTCCAAGCTTATCCGCTACCGCTTGATGATTAATAAGCGGACTAAAATAAGTATGCTCAATAATAAAGTGAAGTTTCTGAGTTTTCGGTGTTGGTAGAAAAAGCTCATCACAAGCATCATTAATTTGCTTTTTGAGCCAGTCAAAAAGGGTGAGCGCAAATTTATCATCCGCGTTACTAAAAATATTTTCAAATACTGGGTGGTGATTAAAAGCCACTGGCTTGTGGTAGTGTTTTAATGTCTCGGTAATGAGTTTTGTAAAATCTTTGGCCGACAGTCCATTGAGGCTGGCAATGAAAGCATCTCGCTGATTGTTTGTTTTGCTTGCATTTAGAGTCGCATCAGGAAAAGGACTTCTTTTCTCCAGAGGCTTTTGTGGTAGCGGGGATGCGTTTCCGCTGACATGGTGAAATACAGGGGCTGCTGTTGCTGCTAGTACTTCGAAAAGTGCATGGTGAAAGTCGTTAAAATAGTCTTTTTGTTCGTTTTCCGAATCAATCACTCCGATAACCTCATTGTTATACAGAATAGGTACTGTGAGTTCAGAAAGACGATGTTCATCGTCGATAACATAGTTGGGAGTCAGAGTAGTATCGTCAATGATAATACTCTTTTTGAAGAGTGCTACCATCCCTACAATTCCTTCACCATATCTGAGCTGAATAGGATTGTCGATTTTTCCCTTTGAATTAAGTTTTTGACCGATCGCTGCTACCTGAGTTAATTGCTTGTTAGCTGATTCCGCTCGATATATAACGCAATCATCCAGTCCGGCAGTAGAGATAACCTCGCACAGAAGGTTGGCTATGAGAGAATAGTCGTCTGTTTGTAGAAGTTTATTGCTAAATGAACTGATAAATGGCAGTACTGATTGAAGATTATCCATCATATCCAACAGTGTTTTCTTTCATTATAACCAATGCATTCGAAGATTTCATATTAAAGTTCAAGTACTTAGCAAACAGTGTCACCATTTTGATAAAAAACTGATAAATTTTTGGCAAAAATTCGATAAATGCATATTTTTCATTTTATTAAGATTCCTTCCGGTAGCTTAACTGCGTTGAGTTAAGCGATTCAGACTGTGTCGCGTTCTCTGAATGAACATGGTGATTGATCCCGAAAGGGAGCAGCTAAAAGGAACTTAATGATGAATTATTCGATTTTAAAGTGTTGTGCAAAGCTGGTTTCGGGAACCGCTTTGGCTATTTCCGCATTCTCAGCCCAGGCTGATTATTTGTATGATTTTCCGTTTAAAGGTCAGAATTTTTCTGATTATGAAAAACTTTATACCTTTAAACATGCAGATTCTACTTCACAAAAACATGGCTTTGATATTTCCGGTAAGCGATTTAATTTTGGTACAGGAAAGTGGACTTCTCTTAAGGGAAATGTTGATGAAGATAAAAATGAAAATCGTGTTATCTATGAAAAATCAATTTATGCTATGCGCAGCGGAACTGTAGTGGGTTGCTGGCGAAGTGCACCGGAAAACCCTCGGGTAAAAAATGGTTCTGACTACCTTAAAGACGAACAGGGAGAGTATATACTGGATGATGAAGGTAACAAGATTTCCTCGCCAGAAAGACTATGGATACACCCGCGGCTTCGAGATGTCGCCAACCGTACAATTCCCAAAGCTGGCAATCACCTGTTAATTAAACACGCTGACAATAGCTATGCACTCTACGCTCACATGGTGCCAGGGTCGATTCCTTACAAGTTTTGTCCACGTACCGAGAGTAATTATGATGAGTTGGGGCTGAGCAGTATACCTGGTAGTGACTATCCAGATATCACCGGGATCTCTCCGACTCGTTCTTACACATTAACGGTTAACAAAGGCGACAAGATTGGTGAAGTTGGCAATAGCGGTAATTCAACCGGTCCACATCTTCATGTTCATGTTGCCGAAGGAGAGGTCGGCGGGAATACAGGTATCCCGATCAAATTTCGTCGTGGTATCGCTGCCAAGTATGAAAGCAGCAAGAAACACCCTTCCTGGGTAAGTTTTGCCGGCAAAGAGGTAAAAACCAGTTGGTCAGGTACTGATAGTACCGCGACTCTTATTTGGCCTGCACGCTCTCTAGGATCACAATATGTAAGACATGGTTTTAATTCGGATGGATATTCTGGTTTGTTTAAGCATCTGGTTGATTCTGGATTTAAGATTGACTGGTTTGATGGATTTACTGTTGGTAATACAACGCGATATAACATGATCTGGAAGCCTGTCAATATTGGCTGGCGTCACTATAGCCGTAAAACATCTTCTGGTTATCAAAGCGTATTTAACAAAGCCGTTGATGACGGTTATGTGCCGACACATGTCGAGTCATACAATACTCCGTATGGTGTTCGCTATTCGGCAATTTTCGAAAAGAAATCTACAGGTTTTTTAGCCCGACATAATATTTCTTATAACGAGCATATGAACACTTATAATCAGGCTAAAAATCTGGGAATGAGTCCAACCAGTATATCTGTGGTTTCAGTCAATGGTGAAAGACGATATACCGTGCTTTATCAAAAGCGAAACATTGGTTCCTGGTCAATTCGTTCGCAAATGACTTCCTCACAATACAACACGACGTTTGCGGATATGAAAGCGAATAACAAGTTTCCTGTATACCTGAACTCCTATGTTCACAATGGAACGGTTTATTATACTGCTGTCTTTGCGAGTAAACCTGAGAGTAATTATGTTGGAGCAAAGCATGGACTAACTGCATCGGGATTTCAAAGCTACTTCAATTACTACAGTGGTTACGGATACTTGACCAAGTTGATTACTGGTATTGATGGATATAACTACACCCATTACGCTGGTGTATGGCGAAAATAACTTGCTCATTAAAGAGGCTTGCCTATGGTGAGTCTCTTATTACATTTCATGGACAGAAAAATAGAGGTTATTATGAAACTTAAACTTTTAGGTTTATTCAGCTACTCCATTTTGCTTATTTTATTTGGCTATTTTCTAGCGTCAAACAATGAAGCACCAAATTTAAATGGCCGGGCTAATCAAGAAAGCTCAACATTAAAAATTGAGTTTGATTCATCAACAGGTAAAACTAATCGACAGTTCAAGCGAACTTCTCTCGTTATTGTTGACAAAGATGGTGCAGAGGGAACTGAAAGCGCTGGACAGGTGTTTACAAACGCAGACGTTGGCGTGAAAGATGTATCTAACTTGGGTGAACAGGAGTTGGCAATTATCAAACTCGATACAGAAAAAGATCATATTTATGAAAGTTTGTTTCAAGTTAGCGATGAGGACTTTCAGTCAATGCGAGAAGCTCATTTGAAGCTGAGCGAAGCAGATTCTCCGGATTACAATTATGAAGACAAAATTTACCAGTATTCCTATCAACAGAATGACGTATCGATTGAAAAATTAAACTGCTTTTCCGTTTCTTGCGAAATGGTATTTCGCTTTCAATCTAAAGAAAGTTTTGCTCAACTCTACAAAGAGCTGGCGAGGCAGGATTGGTGGAATGCTACCGGGTATATTACTGCTATAGATGACAAGCAGCTTAAAGTTCATTTAGTTCGATTTGGCGATGTGAGGTATAATGAGCAGGATGGATCGTCTGAATCAAATCAGGAAGAGAGTTTGATGGATGGCTAATTCATATCGAAATTTTTTTAGTAAAAATACCTCGGTCAAGCTTCTCGACTTCACCGAGGCTAAATCATCCTTCCCTGGACAATAAACTGCTTTATTGAAAGTTATTACAAGTGGTTAGTACATTTAGTTTTGAGACGGTGCAGGTATGCCAAATATTCTACGAGCGTTGCCTGCCATAACCTGTTGAGCTTCATCGAAGCTAAGATCAACTCGTTGCATGCTCTCCAACACTAGCTCTTTGTAGGATTTCGTTTTGCCAGGGCTTCCTGGACCATCCGAGCCATAGATGACTTTATTAAGAATATTCGAATTTTTGGCGCGCTTTAGAACACCATCCATAATTTCTCCATTCGGATCATTTCTTTCCGAGCCTAGTGCAGAGATCTCGATATAGGCGTTTTCATATTTCTCTGCAAGATAGAATACCTCTTCTATCTTGCTATAGCCTTCATGATTGGCATCGTTACCCGCATGTCCCAGAATAAATTTTACTTGTGGAAACTGCTTAACTGCTTCTTCGAGGTACATCGGATCGAAAGTTCGCATTACAAACGGAAGTTGGTCTTCTTCAAATTCAGAGACTTTGCGAAGAGGGCTTGTTCCTACATGGTGATACACAGGCTTGTTGTATTTTTGAGCCAGTTTATAAATATCAAAATACCTCGGATCATCAAAAGGGGTTAAAGTATGCGCAAAAGCTAATTTGATACCAACAATTCTGGGGTGGGAGAGAGCGGCTTCCAGATTGCTTAAATTCGATACCTTATCCCGGTCCCAGTCTGCAACATTGATACTTGCCAGTCCATAGAAAAAAGGCATGTCATTAAACGTGTTACGATCATCGTCAAGATAGCCTAGCAAGTCTTCGTTTGGCTCTATTCCCCAGGTTTCAGGCGCGTATGTGGCAAATAGAATGCAGTTATTTGCTGCGGCTCGGCGACACTCATTTTTGATTCCGATAAAGGCGCCGTAAGGGTTGAGCTGGAATGAAGAAAAAAATCTTAGAAGCGGGATCTTCAAAGAATCTGGCAGATCAATTGGGAAAACGCTTTTAACAAATTCCTTTCCTTTTGGACCAAGCTTGTCATAACTACCCGGGTGGAGGTGCATATCCAGAACATCCAGAGCTTCATTGGCATATAAGGTGTCGAATTTTTCCCAGTCATGAACCCACTCACTAAACTCGTCAAAGTTAGGAACTTTATTCATTGGTGTGTGTGCTTGAGATGACATAGACGCTGCGAGTAGCGAACTCAGCCCTGCGCCGAGTAATACTTTCTTGATTTTGCCAAATTTCATTTTATTAATCTGCATTTTGGTGGCCTCCTGGATATCGAGTGTTTTAATTATTCTCTGGTGTTAGTTTGTCTTTTGAACTAAGCCATAAATTGAGTTGATAAGCCTGAGCAGTCGTTATAACACCGTAGAGTTATTGACCCTATGGTTGAGCTTGTGTATGAGAATTACGGCAAAATAATTGAAATTTAGTGTCAAACTGGTGTGAATGGAGCGGGCTGCTAATAGTTCTTCAAAATCGCGAAGTTAAGCCTGACAAAGGTTAAGCTTCATGTTCGCACATTCTGTTATATCTCCGCTTGCACTGACTTTCAACTAAAGGGGACCGAGACTTATCTTTTAGAGGAGTAAATGGCAGTATCAGATTAACGCCGACAGAAGAGCATAAAGCATCAGACTCCTAACCCAGTTAATGCATTTTTATATTGTTAAAATTATATAGCTATTCCTGACTATTATTGCGCCAAATAACCTCACTACCTTTTGCGTAAGGATCTTTACTAGTTGGTTCTGCCCAGTGCAGTGTTATGGTAGGTTCTGATTCTTCCGCTTCGGATAGCGTGAGTTCAATTCTTTCATCTAAGCAATTCGCGAGAATTATATATGGGCCTTTGGAACGATACACACGAATGAGTTCCGCATTCAAGAAACTTAAACTCTCAGGGATTTCTGCTTTATAAAACTGCATTTGATAGTTCTCTTGAGAGTGAATTTTGTTTAGTTTCTGCACTTCAATGAATACCGTTTCTAGCTGCTTTGGTGTAAGCGAGCGGACGCGAGTAACTGCAGGATGAGACTCCGGGGCGATACAACCAAAGCCATGATAGGGGTCTCCATCGCAAGCCGATACACAGAATAAAACAGTAGTAACTGCTAGAAGAATATATCTTATTTTGTGCATCATATTAGTTGCGTCTAATACTCAATAAAAGGACCTAAGTTTCAGCAATCCGACAAAGAAGCTAAATCAAAGTGCTAGTTTGTCAGGTAGTAGGAGATTTACCAGTACACCAGATACCATAGCAAGAGCAGTAACCTTCTTACAATCTGGTTTTTCTAAATCTTTTTAGTCATCTAATGTCGGGTTCAAAATCTAGATTGTAATTCAATCTGAGTATTTAGCCGCATATGGCTATGTGAGGATGCTATGTGCAGCTTCGCTTATAGAATACACACTCTGATTCATAGTCAGCGCTTTGATTCTTCAATTTCTAGATACTCGACCCAATAGTTTGCACCCAAAATCTTCAGCATTGCTCAGTGCCATGCATCATCATGAAACTCCAGAGCTCTATTTTCTTCTCACTGTGCTTCAGATATATAATTGCTCAGACGGCTCTTTGGCGTCAGTTTCGCTCAGCTTTCCGATTTCATGTAAGCACCACTGATATAGGTATCGTCGCTGTTTTAGATTAGCTATATAACCCTTCTCGTTGATCACGATTATCTTGCTTTGCTCACATCACGCTTAATTAACGCAGTAAATTTCATTGATAGTGGTATTGATGCTCCGAAAATTAGAGATATAACTACTTAAACAACCATCTTACAGCAGCGCGTAAAATCCGCAAGCGGTATTATATGAGTTGGTGAATTTCTATAACAGCGGACGCTAGTCGTTTAACTAAGCTTTGTAGTGTTCTTCTGCAGAATCTCTTTTTAGGGAAGTGTATCTGCTTTTGAAAGAACCTCAGTTTCAAATTTTGCCTTCAGATACTCTTCCGATAGACTGCTATGCCAGAGTTGCCTTTTTTGTCCTTTATCTTTCGCTATTTCGCCTATTCGACCGGGATTAAATTTGAAGATGTTGCTTGTTTGATATTGAGCAATAGGATCCTCATAAGCGTCTTGCGGAGAAATGATCTTCCAACCATTACTTCTTAGCTCATCCACTAGATTGCCAATAAAGAGTGCAGAAATATCCATTTCATGCAGCAATAATACATGTCGAGGAGAACGCCCGAGATGCTTTACTGCCAGTTGATCATAATGTTCGATACTTTGCATCAACACATCAATATAGTAGTCGCGCATTTTATCCAGACTGATTTCTTCTCCCTGCACAATGGCCTTTTGAAACAGGCCTTCCATATACCAGTCATAGTTGTTGAGAGTGATATAGGCATTTCGAAATCCATTCTCTTTCAATAGTCGTCGAAAACCATCTCTCTTTTTTAAGGTGTCGCCTTCTCGCAAATAAGGGAAGCGAAACCACTTTCGATAGTTATCGAATTGTCTTAAAAGTAAATCGGCTTGCTCGAAATCCTGCGAATATTCTTCGAGACTTAGTTGGTTAAAGTCAGAATGGGTATGAGTATGGTTAGCGATGATATGTCCGGCGTCACTATACATTTTTAAGCGAGAAATACCTTCCTCATCCAGGCGCTTGCTGACCGAAAAAAAGGCTACTTGTTGAACTTCGTGTTGTTTGAGAGTTCTTATCAGCTTTTTTGCTCTTTCTGACCCACTAAAATAGCCTGTGGCGAATCTGGGCGAGTCATCAAAGGTCAGGGCTATTTCTTTTGAATGTAATGGGCTTGCAGTGTAAATAAATAGCAGTGCGATTAAAGCCCGTTCGACAAAGTAACGGAAAGTAGCGGTCATTGGATAAATATCCTGCAGTAGGCGGCTGATTAGAAGTCGACAGATGATACCATACAGCGTTATCGCTTTTCCTTCCACCTGCTCTTAAATTAGTATTTTAACTATAACTGATTTAGCTGAGAAAGTGTTTCATAAGCTCTTTCAATATTGAGCTTTCCATATCCAAATTCATAATCCTTCCCTGTTTCTCCCAAATCTAATGTTGTATCCAGAAAAGTGCGGACGATAGTGCTTACACTAAGAGCTGGAAAATCTATTTTTGCTTTCAGGAAAGACACTATTACCGGTGCTATTGCATAAGAGGTTCCACTAACTTTCTGATAACTGTTGATAGCAATTGGTGAAGCAACTAACCAGTCTTTTCCTTGAGCAACCAGAGACACGTGAGGAGATGATGTTTTACAACTGCTTTCGCCAGATGAAGTTGTTGCTAATTTCTGATTCTTATCGTCGATTGCACCGACACTAATTAGTGGTGTCGTGTCTGTGCTGTAAAATAAATTCGCCGGGGTATAGCTTTGCCCCGGCTCCATGCCATAGTTTCCGGCAGCAAAAACAGAAACAATATCAGAAAGCCAGAGTAGTTCCAGAGGGTATTGCCATTCGATATGGCAGCCCGGCTGGTCAACTAGCCAGGCGTTAGCCAGAACATCAACTTTCGATTGCATGAAAAACCAGTCAAGGCATTGGATCACCGTTAGCTTGTTGAACCTTCCCTGTGGAAGTCCGTTGCAGGACAAATATTTGATTTTATTTTTGTTGTAATAGGATTGTCTGTAAGCTTTTGACTCTTGATACAACTTGTCTATTAGATAAATGATTCCGGTACCGTGTCCCAGTCCGCTGTCGATAAGGTCATGTGAATCATTTGCTGGGTTGTATTGCAATACATCAATATTTTTAAAAGACTCATGCTTGTTTGACACCCCGGAGTCGAGCAAGCCTACCACAGAAAAATTGTTTGCTGATTCCCTGATTATGTTTTCTGAATAGATGTGATCTATCGCATGTTTGTACTTTCTTTTTTTATCAGAGGACGTGTAAAAAAATATTGCTGAATTGTTCAGCGCAACATATCTGATTTTTTTTAGTCTGGATTTTTGATCTTTTTTTAGTGATTTATAGTAATTATTTACAGATTCAATGTTGAGATTTTTTGTGAGATTTTGAATTGCTCTTTTGGTTTCCTTTTTTGTGAGTTTTAGTTGTTGAAAATTGTGTTTTAAATTTGTCAGGTCGATGTTTTTTTTAAATTCGATGTATTCTGAGTCAGCTGATAATTGCTGTTTAAATAATTTTTTATGGCGTTGTATGAGGCGTATTTTGTGAAAGCAGTTTTTGTTACGCTTGTCCACAAAAGCATTGTTTTTGTCAAGGCATATGAATTCTTCGCTGTATGCGTTTGATGGCGAAGCTAAAAATAGTAAAGCGGTACAAAAAAAGCAGGTGCTTATGAAATTATCGCTCATTATAGATTTTTTTTTGTAAAGGTTAAACCATCCATTAGTATCTCTTTTTTCTGTGGTTGTCATTGTTAATATTTACCTATCTCGAATCGCAAATTTTCAACTTCACTAATATCTCGAAAGTCGAAGGCTGATAGTTGGTTTGTAGTAAAAATAACTGATAGCGTCTTCTGGCGGCATATGGGATATGCCGTATTCAAAATAAGTCAAGCGAGATGTTTGCACTTTTTAATCTTATAACAGGAGATATAAAATGACAGTTATGCGAAAACAGGTCATCAAATTTGCTAGTCTGATGACTATTTTAATAGTCTCAGGATGCGGCTATTCTGACTATCCAGGGCACCCTGGACATAAGACTCAAAATGAAGCTTATGTACCAGCCTGGAGTACTGTAATTTCTGGATTTGGTGATGAGTACGACGGTACCTACGTTTATTCGGTCAAGTATAACAACCGAAATTGGCAAAAAAGCAATTATCAGTTTAACGTAGAGATTAAAAGCTATCGTAACAAGGTCGGTAGTTCTTATCCTCATAGACCAAATGTTTTTCCTGATGCTGATGGGTTTGATCGTGCAACAGGTTTCGCTGGCGGTACTTACTATCCCTATTGGACAGCAACCGACCAAGACGCAAATATTGACGGTGGCTTAGCAAATTTTGACCAAACTCATCCGCTTGATGAAGATGGAAACTGGATTGAACCAGGACTTATTCTTGTAGCCAATGCGCCGGAACAGGAAGTTGACTCTGTCGATTGGGACTTGCAATCGAGTGTAAAGAGTGCAGGCGAATTATTAAATAGTTTGATATCTAATAAAGGCAAGCTGAATAATCTAAGTTTCTCTATTAAGAATATCGAGCTTGATGGCGCTGTGTATCCCGCAGGCGGATTTCAGTTTGAAGTGTCGACTCAGACCGGTGGCTTCAATCAATTCAAAATCGTTAACCAACCAGCGACTGCTCAACTCATTAAAAGTATTCTGGACAATACCCAGGATCTAAAAAAAGTTGAACTCAAACTTCATCTGGAAAATGGAATGGTTGTCGGACTACCAAAAGATTTAAGTGTTCGCTTTAACCATAAGGTTTTACGAAAGCTTGGACAGCTTTAATTGACGCGATAATAAGGAGAAAATAATCATGAAAAAAATATTTAAGAAAACGCTGGTTAGCAGTTTGGTTTTGGCGGCCGCGTCTATGTCTCATATCGCGTCAGCTAGCAATGAGCAAAATGTGATTGTAAAGTTAAAGAATCCATCAGCCTCTTTTTCGATTAGCGCGAGCCAAAAGGATACTCTTAATGTTTCACCACAAGCTTTTCACCAGAAGCAGGGCAAACTACGGCTAGCAAATGTTAAATCTTTTATTCAGAAAAATCAGATCAAGCCTAAGCATGTATACAGCAATGTATACTCCGGTTTTTCTGCGACTTTGACTCAGGATCAGATCGATTCTCTTTTGAAAGATCCTAATGTGGCTGCCGTTTATCCTGATAAGATATATAACATTTATGGAGCGAGTTTAAATAAAAACGCGCCTGAACAGCTAAAAGCGAGCAAAAAATCTAAGGCCCAAAAAACAACTAAGCGAAAGCGTAAGTTAATCGACTGGCCACAAGTGGTTCCTCAAGGACCTGCTGATTCTGGAGCGATGATCTCAAGTTATAGAGGGAATGGCCAGCATGTATATGTGCTGGATACCGGTGTTGATGTTAATCAAAATGATATTAAGGATAATCTGGGGTTATCTTATGCGCCAGAATTCTGTCACTGGCCGGGAGACAATAAAGTATGTCCTATGCCATTTTCGGATGATCATAGCCACGGCACTCATGTAGCAGGAACAATACTGGCAAGCGACAATGACATAAATGCCCTTGGTATGGCACCTGAAGCGACTTTGCACGCTGTAAAAGTTTGTTCTAATGTGGGTAGCTGTCCCGGTTCAACAATCCTGGCGGGGCTTAACTGGGCGGTATTTGACATGTTAGGTCGCGGTACCGCTTCTGTTGCCAATCTGAGTTTAGGTGGACCAACGGATGAAGACGCTGGTGTCTGTGATGAAAATGGTTACGCTGGTGATAACTTCATTGCCGAGTCTTATTGTAATGCAGCTCATCAGGGGATGGTTATCGTAGTAGCTGCAGGAAATGACTCTGATGATGCCTCTGGCTACTCGCCAGCAGGTCTGGACTCGACCATAACTGTGAGCGCATATTCCAGCTACGACCCGGAAACCGGTGAAGCGGTTTATACTAATTTCAGTAACTATGGCGTAGGTTCAAATACTTGGAGTGATAGAGAGTCCGGGGTAATTACAATTGCTGCCCCAGGTGAATCAATCCTTTCTCTCAACCGAACTCATGCTACAACAAGAATGAGTGGGACATCTATGGCGGCTCCCGCTGTCGCTGGTGCTGCTGCTTTGGTTCTTGAAAAATATCCACAAGCAATGGATTTCTCAGCAATGCAAAACGTTAGACAGCTGTTAGTTGATAATGCCACCATTCCAGCATTTTATTCAACCAAGCCTGATTCAGATGGAAATGAACTTAACTTTCCACACGAAGAAGGTTTGCTAAATCTGCTGTTTCTTGATGATGAGTAATCATTAGCACTTATAGCGCCTCTTTAGAGGGGCGCTTCTGCTTGACTCAAGAAGCAGTATGCTTAAACAATCAATAGTCGCTAAAAGTATTTTAATGTGATTGAACAATAAAACGATTTGAATTTTTAATCTCAATTTAAAAACTTAAACAAGTTTAAAAAAATTCTAGTGCGCTTGTTTTTTCTGTTTTCGAGATACTTTCATTTATATCTCATTTTCTCTCTTCAAAAATCATTGTTGTTTTACATACTGGGACAACTGGTCGGATGTTTAGTGCCAGTTATAACAGGACCAAAAACAAAACCCTACGAAAGGAGAAACCGAATGTATTGCATTCAGAAAATAATAAATTGTAGGTTATATCCAACAGCAAAAAAGTGGCGTTCTTTACTTGTGTTATTTGTTGCGATGTTAACCATTCAGGCTCATGCTGGAGCGAGCGACTCTCAAACTTTATTTCAAAGTTATTATGAAAAAGAGCTTATCGTTAAATTCAAAAGTGAGAGTGGAGAGCAGCGATTACCAACGGCTCTGGTAACTCAGAGATTGGAAAATATCAGCCAGGCGCTTAATGTTGAATTGAAACATTTGCGGGCGTTGGGATCTGGCGCAGAGTTAGTGACTTATTCTGGTAGTCTTAACGCTCCAAATCTAAATCGTCTGGCAAAATTAATGGCTAGTCGAGCCGATATTGTCTACGCAGTGCCAAATTTACGACTTTTTGCCATGGCAACGCCAAACGATTCTCGTTATAGCGAACAGTGGCACTACTACGAACAAAACGGTGGTATCAATATGCCTGCCGCCTGGGATATCAACGAAGGTAATGGTGCTGTCGTTGCGGTGATTGATACCGGGTATCGGCCACATGTCGATTTGGTTGACAATATTCTTCCCGGCTATGACTTTATTTCAGATAGTGGTACCGCTCGAGATGGAGATGGTCGAGATAACGACGCGAGTGATGAAGGGGACTGGTTTGGCATTTTTGAGTGTCCCGGAGCTCTCTTTTTTCAGATGAACTCCAGTTGGCACGGAACTCATGTTGCCGGAACGATTGCCGCTGTTAATAACAATAGCGAGGGTGTTGCCGGGATTGCAACCAAAGCGAAGATTCTGCCGGTTAGAGTACTTGGTAAATGCGGTGGAACCATGTCTGATATTCAGGATGGAATGCTTTGGGCTGCGGGCATTTCTGTGCCCGGTATTCCTGACAACCCCAACCCTGCACAGGTAATTAATTTAAGCCTTGGTGGACAGGCTGCCTGTGATTCAGCGATGCAGGATGTTGTCGATCAAATTGTTGCAGCGGGAACCAGTGTGGTTGTTGCTGCAGGGAATAGTAATGCCGATGCGTCTGGGTTTACTCCTGCCAGTTGCGATCAAGTCGTGACTGTCGCTTCTACCAATCGAAGCGGCGAGCGTTCGAGCTATTCCAATTATGGTTCGGTTGTCGAAGTGGCTGCGCCCGGAGGAGAAACTAGCGGAAGTCAGGCGAATGGAGTGTTATCAACTTTAAATACTGGAACCAAAACGCCTGAAAGTGACAGCTATGCCTTCTATCAGGGAACCAGTATGGCTTCTCCTCATACTGCCGGAGTGGCGGCTCTTTTATACAGCTACAAACCGGATATTACCCCTGCACAAGTGACGCAAACTTTGCAAGATACTGCGCGTAGTTTTCCTGGCAGCTGCTCTGGTTGTGGCGCAGGCATCATAGACGCGGCAGCTGCTCTTCAATCGCTTGATGGCGGGAATCAAGCGCCTGAAGCAAACTTTAATTATACTGCCAGCGGACTAAACGTCAGCTTTACTGACGCCAGTACTGATAATGATGGTAGTCTGATCAGCTGGAGCTGGGACTTTGGTGACGGGAATACATCAAGTGAACAGAATCCGACGCATCTTTATGCTAGCTCAGGTAACTATGTCGTAGTTCTTACTGTTTCTGACGATCAGGGAGCGAGTGACTCTGCTACTCAGACCGTTAGTCTTAATGACGGCAATAACCAGACACCAACTTCAAGTTTTAGTTTTACCGCTAATGCAACTCAGGTTGACTTTTCTGACCAAAGCAGTGATCCCGATGGGACTATTGTTGGCTGGAGCTGGGATTTTGGTGATGGCAGCTCGTCGAATGAACAAAATCCGAGTCATACATATGCGGCCGATGGAACTTACACCGTGGTATTAACTGTGACTGACAATGATGGTGCTTCCCATTCGAGTAGTCAGGAAATTACTGTTACTTCACCAATAAATAGCATTGAGCTGAATGTGACAACCAGTAAAGTCTGGATTTTCACTCAGGTTAACCTTGGATGGAGCGGGGCCAATGGAAGTCAGGTTGATATCTATGAAAATGGCAGTTTATATACAGCCGTTAATAATTCTGGAAGTTGGTCTGAATGGCGAGTGGGTGATGTGACTTCGACCTTTCGAGTTTGTGAAGCGGGTACTGATAGTTGTTCTGCAGACGTGCCAGCCAATTAAACTTTGCACTTAACTAATTTTTGAAGCCGTATCGTCGCTTCGAAATTGAGACAAACAGGGAGGCTTTCCCTGTTTGTCATTTCTACAATTAACGGTTATCACTTCTTCTGATAAATCCTGATGCCAGCAAAGTACTGAATAACCATAATGTCAGCGGCCCGCCACCACTAGAGCGGGATAAAGTATCAATTGACTCTGGTTGTGGCTTGATAGTTACCACTAATTGTTGATAACTTCCTGTATTTGTCGATGAAGAAGAACTGGAAAGCTCGACAACAAAATGCTTCTCTTCATTGACCTGACCAACCTGTAACGAAATTGCTTTGTTACTGGAATCATTGGCTTCCCAACTAAGGCTTCCTGATATTGCGGTATAATCGAGACCTCCAATTGCACTGCCATCAAGGGAATGATAGCTGACAGTGACCGACTCGGAAGTATCTCCAATTCGTTCAACTTCTATCGTTGCCTGAGTACCTTCGATGATCTCAAGTGCATTGGTTTCAAATTGAATCGAAGCGACTTCACTTTCGCCAATTTGACCTTTTCCCAATTCAGCGACATAGGCAATTGAAAGTTTTAGAAAATTAGTAGCATGTTCTTTATCAAAGTGAGTATCGTTACTGGTGTGTATCAAGTCATTGCTCTGATTAAAAGTCGCCTCAAACGGGAATGATGCTGCAAAACCCTGACTGTTCCATGACGCGTGATCGGAACAAGCGTAGCCGCATTGAGTGAAACTAAATTCGATGGCAGGAAAATAATGCTCAAGTAATTGCGTCATAAAGGTGGTTTGTGCATTATCGGTATAGTCGTTAACAAAAAAAATTTTTGTCGAGTTGCTGCCGTTATAGCCTGTCATATCAAACTGACTCACTCCGATAACATTTTTGTTCTGCTCTTTATAGGAACTAGCTATTTCTGACGAGCCTCGAAGACCTACCTCTTCTGCTGCGTATCCGATTATTTGTATCGTGCGAGCAGGTCGGTAGTCTGCCGCCACAATGGCTCTTAACGTCTCTGTTATCACCGCAATACCAGAGGCATTATCATCTGCGCCGGGTGCTACATTGGCTGAAGGATTAAAGCCATTAATTGAGTCGAGGTGACCACCAATGACAATAATTTCATCTGGCTTGCTAGTTCCTGCAATGGTCGCTATAACCGATGGTTGTAACCAGTTGTTGTGTTCAAACAGGGAGACCTGAATATCGTTCCTTGAGGAGGCGAGACTTTGCCAGTGATCGCGAAGCCAGATGGCTGAATCATATCCAGATTGTCGGGCATAATAGCGACTATAAAAATTGCTCAGATCAGAAACCGTGGAAGCCATATTGTCTGCGCTAATTTTAGTTAGCAAAGCATCAACACTGAACTGGTTATCAATAGAGTAGGCAAATTGCCGTTTATTACTTGCCGAGGATAACAAAGAGTTTGCAATAAATGCTTTAGCCTCATCTTCGCTCTCATGATAGAAAAAACCACCACAACGTTGTTCATTGTCATGCATCCACTTACTTAAACTGGTTATTTGCGATTCCGGTAGCTTAAGTAAGGAAATATTTTGGGATAACTCATTTAGATTTCTAATAGAGTTATGTTCATTAGCGGCTTGAACTTTAAGTAGCTCTGTCTGGTCTGACAAAAGTTTACTTGCGGTAATACTATCGAGACTAATCCAGACTTCACTATCTTCTTGCTCGATTTCACTGATTTTTTCTGCGTTGGTTGCAAAGCTTGTTATTGTAAGCAAAGACAACAAAAAACAATATCGTAATAAAACTTGGTTAGTTCGCCGCATGACCGACTACTCCATTACTCAATTAATCCAGGCTGGCGCAAAGTTTACGGCTTGCGCACATAGTCTCAAGCGACATATTTACATTTTTATACCAATTCAATGTTTTATTTTGTCTGGAGATAAAAAATCAATGAGTTAAGTTTTTAACTTTGAAAGTGAAATATCGCGAATGCAATAAAGTTAGAGGAGATACAATACCATGGATTGGGATGACGCATGCTCTTCTATTGTATTAATTGGTGACAATTGACCCGCGAATTAGTTTTGTAAAGTTAAGTAAAGCTTTGCAAAGAATTTAAAAAATACTGATTTTATTGAATATCTGTTGAACCTATTTTCTATTTATTCCTCTACACATTGCCCTGGCCAGGGAGTCAATTTATTTTTAATCAGAACTACGGTTTTTTCTGATGAAAATGATTTTTAAAGAATTGCCATAGGAATATATTATGCTAAAAATATTTAATCCAGAGATGAGTGCGTGGCTCAAAATTACTATTCCACTTGCGTTACTTTTGGGGATGGTCGGGTGCAATGACGATAGTGACTCAACGTCAAGTGGCTACCTTCAACTTTATAATGTTTCACAAAATTCGCCTGGACTCTACCTTGTTATCGATGATAATGACGATGATGACGAGGAAATAGTTGGAGCGGTTTATCAAGGCAAGGTCTCCAGCCATATCGAGTTGGATGCCGGAAGTTACGACATTGAAGTTGCCTGGCCGGAAGATGATGAGCTAGATGATATGACAATCTTATCCCAGACAAGCTCAACAATTGTGAATGATACGATTGAACTGATCGTTTTTGCTGAAGATGTAGAGGAAGCAAGCCTTATTCACTATTCGATCCCCGTTGTTAGCGACGATGACGATGAGGATGACGAGTTATTCAATCTGCGACTACTTAATTTGAACACGAATCAATCAACGATTGATATCTATATGTCCAAAGCTGATGAAACTTTTAATGAATCCGGTATGGTTGCGCAACTTAATTATAAAGATTTAACAGATAATCAAAAGATTGATCAAGATGAGTATGTTTTCTATATCACAGCTGAAGGTTCTTCTGAGATTTTATATCAGTCTGAAGAAATCGATTTCGCCTATGTTGGGCAATTTATTCTGGCAGTTAGAGAAAATGATGGGATTGGTGAGTCGCCTTATACAGTCGACTTGCTTTCCCATTATGCTTTGAATTATCCCGATACAAACTCTATCAGTCGTCTGTCTGTTTACAATGCAGTTACTCAACATGAACAGATACCCGAGTATAGCGATCAGGTAGATGTGACGTTACAGAGCGTCGGAGATGTTTTTACAATTGAAAACATTGCCTTTGAAAATTTCAGTCTACCGCTAGAAGTAAGCTCTGGAGATTATAGTGTTAAAGTATCTGATTCTGACAGTCAATCCTTGTTGGTAGAAAATCACTTGCTCTCGCTGGAGCCTAATACAGATAAAACAGTGTTCCTTTATTCATTAGAAACTGAAGTGGATGATGATGGTGATGGCGATGTTGATGAGGACGGTGACGGC
This sequence comes from Aliikangiella sp. G2MR2-5, assembly GCF_015687155.1. Taxonomy (GTDB): domain Bacteria; phylum Pseudomonadota; class Gammaproteobacteria; order Enterobacterales; family Kangiellaceae; genus Aliikangiella. Next base: position 519,234 of record NZ_JADPQF010000003.1, read on the forward strand.
GTGGTAGACGAATATGAGGTTACACTTAACTCTTTAGTGGTCGAAAATAGTACCAGTGAAAGTATCTACGAGCATCAAATCAAAGTGGTAAACTTGATCGATGATTTTTCGAGTGTCTCAGTGTATTTTGTTAAAAGTAATGAAAACATAGAAACTGCAGATTATCAGTTATCTGCATCGAGCTTGAGTGAAAAAAATATCTATCTAAAGAATAACTCGTACAATGTTTATGTTATTGCTAAAGATAATACAACTGATCTGATATTAAGTTATTCAATTCTAACGCTTGACGAAAACTCCAATGAACAATTTTTAGTACTGGATGAGTCTGACTCCTCGGATACCGGATATAGTGCCTCATTTTTTGCACAACAAAGAAATTAGCGCCAAGGATTTCAAACGGATTTAACTTGAACTTTTTATAACGGTAAAAAGCGCGGGCTGACAATTAAAAGGTCGGCCTGTTCTTCCTGTTAGCCATCATCATCTCTCTGCTATTTTAGGTTTAGGGACTTTTCCTTTTATCCTAACCTCGTTACTATAGGCGTAATTACCACAGGGAACCTCTCAAATATGAATGAGCAAGTCGTAAAGTTAACCGAATTTAGTCACGGCGCCGGTTGCGGCTGCAAGATTTCTCCAAAAGTATTGTCGACAATTCTTCAATCTTCTCTTCCTGTCATGGAGGATGAGCGCTTGTTGGTGGGAAATACCACCCGAGATGACGCTGCCGTTTATCAACTAGATGACAGTACTGCTGTTATCAGTACTACCGACTTCTTTATGCCAATTGTTGATGACCCGTTTACTTTTGGAAGAATCGCTGCGACAAACGCTATCAGTGACATTTACGCGATGGGTGGTACACCGATTATGGCGATTGCTATATTGGGGTGGCCATTGGATAAGCTATCCCCTGACGTTGCGCAGCAGGTTGTTGAAGGAGGGCGCAAAGCTTGTATGGATGCAGGAATCATGCTGGCTGGCGGTCATAGTATTGATGCCCCTGAACCCATTTTTGGATTAGCTGTTACCGGGCGAGTTAGTCTCACAGACTTAAAGCAAAACAACACTGCCAGGCAAGGAGACAAGCTCTATCTAACCAAACCTCTGGGTATCGGAGTTTTGACAACCGCTCAGAAAAAGAAAAAGCTGTTGCCTGAGGATTCAAATATCGCAGTAAATGCCATGTGTCAGTTGAATACTTTTGGGGCACAACTTGTTGGAATTTCTGGCGTTAATGCAATGACTGATGTGACCGGTTTTGGTCTGGCTGGTCATTTACTCGAAATGTGTCAAGGAGCAGAGCTTTCTGCTGCGATTGAGTTCCAGTGTATCCCGCGTCTTAATAGGGTCGATCATTATCTGGCACTAGATTGCGTTCCCGGAGGTACCGGAAGAAATTATGACAGTTATGGAGAGCACCTGCCGTCACTAACCGCTAGTCAGATTCAATTATTATGTGATCCACAAACGAGTGGCGGCCTGTTAATTTCTGTATCAGCTCAAGCAGAGCAGGCGCTTGTTGACAGAGCAAAAGAAAATAACCAGGAAATTTATCTTATCGGAGAAATGAAAGATAAATCTGAGCAATGGATAGAGCTAGTTTAGTGGTACGGTTTACATTTTGATGATAGTAGCAAATAGCAATCAGCCAATGATCAGTCGCCAGGATTATGCTCAAATCTTTCTTTCAGATCGTCCCCTGGTTGATTTGAGAGCGCCAATCGAGTTCGTTAAAGGAGCATTTCCTCGCAGTGTCAGCCTGCCTTTGATGTCCGACGATGAAAGGGCAAAGGTTGGTACCTGTTATAAACAAAATGGTCAACAAGCGGCTATTACTCTTGGACACCAGTTGGTTAGCGGCGAAAATCGAGCACAGAAATTAAAGGATTGGCTCCTGTTTATCGACAAGAATCCGGATGTTTTATTCTATTGTTTTCGTGGTGGATTACGCTCACGAGTTACCTACGGCTGGTTAAAAGAAGCCGGGGCGGCAGTTCCCTATATCGAAGGCGGATACAAGGGGATGCGTCAATATTTAATCGAGCAACTTGAGAGCTTTCCGGTGAAACCAATGATTCTCTTAAGCGGAATGACAGGAAGCGGAAAGACTGAAGTTATTGGCCAATTAGAAAACAGTATTGACCTTGAGCAGCTGGCAGGACATCGAGGTTCCAGTTTTGGCAAACAGATAGACAATCAACCCAGTCAGATCAGTTTCGAAAATAGACTGGCAGTAGAGCTATTAAAATGGAAGCAAAAACAACAGCGCCAACTCGTGCTGGAGTCCGAAAGTCGAATGATCGGACGAAGAGCAATTCCTCATTCTTTTTTTGCCAAGATGAAAAATGCTCCTCGTATTCGTCTTGTCGATTCGCTCGATAACAGGATAGCACGCATTTTCAGAGAATATGTAGAAGAGCAGCTTGCCAGTTATCAGAGCCATTATGGCGAGGAAAACGGAACTCTGAAATTTTCTGAAAGCTTGTTTCACTCTTTAGATCAAATTAAAAAACGCCTGGGAGGGGCAAACTTCTCTCTGGCGTATAAGTATATGTCTGATGCGTTGGCATCTCCCTATTCGGTTGACCGATTGAAACATCAGGCGTGGATTCGGGTTTTGCTGGAAAACTACTATGATCCACTTTATGAAAAACATAATCGACAGTTTATGGAACAAACCAGGTTTGTCGGAAATCGTGAGCAAGTGCTAGCCTGGTTGCAGCAGAATATTTAACTTTATCAATCATCTTGATTGCGGCTACCTATTGAGCTTGCAACATCTGAAAAATAGTCCAGACTTAACTACAAATTGTTTGCAAATAAGGTCGATAAGCGCACTATGATCAAAGTTGGAATCAGCAGTTGTTTACTGGGCAACCCGGTTCGGTATGACGGCGGTCATCGAAACAACCGCTTTTGCAAGGAATCCTTGAGTCAGTTTTTTCAGTTTGTATCGCTTTGTCCTGAAGTGGGGATTGGCTTGCCTACGCCTAGAAAAACTATTCGCCTTGTTGGCGATGTGGATTCTCCCAGAGCCGTATTATCTGATGGTGGTGACGAAGATTTCACTACTGAGCTTCGTCAATTCGCAGAAAGCCACAAGAAAACATTGGAAAGTTTAAGTGGCTATATTTTATGCAAGGCTTCACCCAGCTGCGGTATGGAGCGCGTGAAAGTGTATAATGACTCTGGCCAGGCAGAAAAAAAAGGAATGGGGATTTTTGCCGCCAGGTTACAGACGTTGTTGCCACATTTACCTCTGGAAGAGGATGGACGCTTAAATGATCCGCTCATTCGGGATAGCTTTATCAAAAGAGTCTTTATCTATAATGAATGGAAATCATTGCAAGATAGTGGGAGAGACGATAGTGAAATTGGTAGTGAAAGTGGCAAAAATGGACAAGGACTGACTACTCGAAAACTCCACGAGTTTCATGCGCGCCACAAGTTTACTTTGTTAGCACATAATCAGCCAATTTATCGTAAAGTAGGACCTTTATTGGCATCGGTAAACAAACAGAATATTGATGCTATTAGTGAGGAATACATCACCTTGCTTATGTTGGGACTGAAAAAGGTGGCGACCCGAAAAAATAATACCAATGTGCTTATGCATTTACAGGGATATCTTAAAGATAAGTTAAGCGCCGAAGATAAAGCGGAATTAACTCAATGTATCCATGACTATCGAGACGGATTACAACCCATTCTCGGGGTTTTGACGTTACTAAAACATCATTTTAGGAAATTCCCGGAACCGTATATCGATAATCAGTCATTTTTAGCGCCTTATCCTAAGGATCTGGCTATTCGAGTCGATACCCACTAGGTTTTTGCTATTCGATTACAACTGCGCAACTGAGAATAACCCTTATGCATCTGGTATGGTTTCGAAACGATCTAAGAATCCAGGATAATCCTGCTTTATTTCGTGCGATAGAGGATGCCAGTAAAAATGCTGAACCTGTAATTGCCTGTTTTTGTATCTGTCGTTCACAATGGGAAGAGCACGGTATTGGTCACAATCAGCAAAGATTAATGATGCAGGCTCTGGCTAATCTGAATGAATCGCTCACCAGACTCAATATTCCACTGGTTCTTCTGAGTACTGATAATTTTGAGAATAGTAATAAGCAACTGGAGTCGATTGTTAGTTTGCTCAAAATCAGCCACCTCTATTTTAATATCGAGTATCCATGGAATGAACGGCAGCGAGACAAGCTGCTGGTTGAGCGACTGAAAAATCGTGATAGCAATCTTAATGTGCACAGAAGTGTTGCTGATTCTATTGTTGCCCCGTGGGAAGTGGTAAATGGCGAAGGCAAGGGATACAAAGTTTTTTCAGCCTTTGCGCGCAGCGCTAAAAACAAACTTGGTGAGTTTTTGCGTGAACCCTTGCCCAGTCCGAGAGCAATGCCTTCAGGTAACCTTAAGGTTGTAAATGGTATCTCGGAACAACTAACAAACAGTGTTCTTATCGAAGACGTATCAACCTGTTTGACAGAAGTGATCGGGAGCAGTGCTGCAGAGGAAAAGCTACCTCTACCTGATATTAGCGAAGCCAGTGTTAACAGCAAGCTTGAAGATTTTTGTCGGGATGAGATTAATCAATATCAGATAGACAGAGATTTTCCGTCTATCGAGGGGACTTCGAAGCTTTCCTGTGCACTCGCGCTTGGAACCATCTCTGCATTGCAGTGCTATCACCGGGCAGGAAAGGAATCTAGTGATTCAGCGAGCAAATGGATAGATGAGTTGCTTTGGCGAGATTTTTATCGAGCTGTCATGTGGCACTTTAGCGGAGTGAGCAAAGGGCGCGCCTTCAACCCGGTTGACAAAGCGCTTCAATGGAAAAATGATGTCCATCAAATTCAGGCATGGAAAAGCGGCAATACAGGAATTCCGATTATCGATGCAGCTATGCGTCAACTTAATACTACGGGTTGGATGCACAATCGGTTACGCATGATAGTTGCTTCATTTTTAACAAAAAATCTTTGGGTAGACTGGCGAATGGGTGAGGCTTACTTTGCCGAAAAACTTTTTGACTATGATTTTGCCAGCAATAACGGCGGCTGGCAGTGGTGTGCTTCAGTCGGTACCGATGCAGCCCCTTATTTTAGAGTTTTCAATCCGGCAAGCCAGCAAAAAAAGTTTGACCCTCAAGCTTTGTTTATCAAGCAGTGGCTACCTGAGCTAGCACCCTATGATGTCAGGACTATCCACAGTTTTGAAAAAACTGCGTTAGGCCGATACCCTCAGCCCATCGTTGATTTAAAGCAAACTCGAAAGGATGCCATTGAATTTTTCAAACAGGCGAAAGAGCTGGCGTCCTGTTAAAAAGCGCAACAATGTTTTGGAATAATCCAGATAAATTATCTGTTCGCGTACAACCAATCGAACAATTTTTGTTCGCTGCAATAAACCATTAGTTTGATTGTGACATTTTTATTTCAGTCCGCAATAAATTACCAAAAGTTATTATCTCAAGCTTCAATCGTTTTTATAAAGCTTAAGTAAATATTCTTTTTATTCAAATATTTAGCATCTTGATTTTATTGTCCAAGAATTGGAATTGGCAGCTGTCGATTGCCTATGTGAATATTACCAATTTCTAATAAACCTCCTATGCTAGCGTGAAATCATCTCCATCGAAAAATAACAATGAAAAATCACATTAACTTCAATGGAGAGATTGAGCAATCAAAGTATTGCTCAAATAATTCCAACAATAAATCCAGGAGGCTTTATGATTAAAACAATAACAAGGTCGAAAGTTAGATACAAAATCGACAAAAATGGGCAACAAAAATGGTTGTGCGGAGGAATGGCAACACTCGCTCTCGGTCTGAGCGGATTGGTTTATGCCCAGGAGCCCGCACAGTCATCAGCTGAAGATGTACTGGCAAAGATGACACCGCAGCTTGTCTCTTCTATTTCACACAAAGCCAAGCTTGACGCTTCGCAACAGCTAACGCCACAGATAGTTACGGTTGCTTCTCGAGTCAGCTTGTCTGCGTCATTATCTAACCAGTCTTCAGGCTCGCTTAATGGACAGTTCCTCAACAAGAGAAAAAAAGTTATCCGTAAAGATGGTGCAAGCTTTATCAAAGTCCATTTCAATAAATTTGACATCCCTGAAGGAAGCTATGTTGAAGTAAGAAGTGCTGATGGTTCTCAGGTTCACACCTATAGCAACGGTGATTCTGCATTGAGAACAAAAAATGCAGAATCGAACGATGACGGGGTTAATCGCTTTTCAGCATTATCCATTATCGGCGATACCGCGATTATCGAGTATTTTCCCGGCACCAGTGGTACTACTCCAGGCGGCAATAAACAGTACCGAATAGATATCGATCACATCATGCAGGGTTTCCCTGAAGAAGAAATCGAATTGATGATGCAAGCGAATACCTGGGACAATATTGATCCTCATTCCACTTGCGGTGTTAATGAAAGACGTGATGTACAGTGCTGGGCAAGCACGCATCCAACTGAGTTTGAGCGGACTCGTCCGGTTGCTCGTTTATTAATTAACGGATCGGGTCTATGTACCGCGTGGCGAGTTGGTAGCGACAATCACATGTTTACCAATAATCACTGTGTAGAAAGTCAATCTGAGTTAAGCAACACCGAAGTCTGGTTTAACTACCAACGTACTTCCTGTGGTGGCGGAAGCAATGAACCGACAACAATTGTTACCGGTGAAACCTTACTTGCCACGGACTATACACTCGATTACACGCTTTTCTCGGTTAATAATTTTTCCAATATCCAAAGCTTCGGTCACTTTGGTCTGGATGTGAGAGACGCAGTTGATCAAGAGCGAATTTACATTCCTCAGCATGGTTCGGGTAATCCAAAAGAGCTTTCTATCGAGAGCGATCAAAATACCGGCGGTGTTTGTCGAGTCGATGAAGTTCTTGCCAACGGCCGTGGAACCAATACTGATATTGGCTATATGTGTGACACTATCGGCGGTAGCTCTGGTTCACCAGTTTTGGCGGCTTCTTCTAACAATGTTATAGCACTTCATCACTTCGGTGGTTGTACTAACCAGGGGGTACGAATTAAAAATATCTGGCCTCAGGTTTCCAGTTATTTTGGCGGCGTAATTCCTGACGGCGATAATAATCCTCCAACGGGTGAGCCTACTGCTGGTTTTTCCTATAGTACAAATGAACTGACTGTCAGTTTTACCGATCAAAGTAGTGACTCAGACGGCAACATTACTGCCCGCTCCTGGAATTTTGGTGATGGCTCTTCTTCGACATCCACCAATCCAACTCATACCTACGCATCAGCGGGAAGCTATGATGTTACTTTGACGGTAACTGATAATGATGGTAATACCGACTCAACGATGCAAACTGTTCAAGTATCAGATGCGACTCAAGGAGAGTTAACTAAAGGCGTTCCTGTTACAGGACTATCTGGTTCTCAAGGTGATGAGGTTAATTTCTGGATTGATGTGCCTGCCAATGCATCTGGCTTAACATTTGATATTAGTGGCGGAAGTGGCGATGCCGATCTTTATGTGCGCTATGGCGCTGAGCCAACCACCAGTACTTACGACTGTCGCCCATACAAAAATGGTAACAGTGAAAACTGTACTTTTAACGCACCGCAGGCTGGACGCTATCATGTAATGATCCGTGCTTACAGTGCTTATTCTGGTGTTTCCTTGGTAGCAAACTATAGTGATGTAGTTGCAGGAGACAGTTTTGAAGACACCAATGTATCGGCAGCAAAAGGCGAGTGGAAACATTACACGCTAGAAGTTGCTGCTGGAGCGACTTCGCTGGATGCGGTGATTACTGGTGGTAGTGGTGATGCTGATCTTTACGTACGTTTTGGCTCTCAGCCAACAACAGGTAGCTACGATTGTCGTCCATACAAATGGGGTAACGAAGAAACCTGTAATGTGGCGAACCCTCAGGAAGGAACCTGGTATGTAAGCGTACGAGCTTATAATGCGTACTCAGGGTTAACAATCCGTGGAGAAGTACAATAAAACTAAACTGAGTATTTTATTTAGTCTACTCAATCTTTGCAGGAGCCTTTATTTAGGCTCCTTTTTTTATTTAAATAGAGTGGAAAAATTTTGTGAAACCTTATCTATCCTGGTAAGGATTGGTTTACTCGGGCCGAAAACCGAGTTAGATTATATGATATCTCTTTTTATAGTCATTCATAGAGTTCTTCATGTCCTATTTCCGTGCCGATGTTACCTTGTTCGCTCAGATGGTCGAAAAAGACTGCCTGCGCTATAGCACCGATAATCGCGCATCATTGCGAACCTTGTTTAAAGTCCCGGGAAAAGCCGAGCACCATCATTACCTGGTTGTGACTTTGTTTGATGAGCTGGCGGAAGATGTGAGCCGAATGGATTTGGCCGACAGCTGGTTTGAGGTCAAAGGCGAGCTGGTGGACAGAAGTCCGGAATTTTCCACTCATAAATTGCCCGAGTTATCGGTTAGGGCTTACCAGATCGAATCCATTCCAATTGCTTCATCAACTTTATTGAATGTAGAGGTCATTGGTCGCTTAACCCATGACCCGGAACATATTATCAAAGGCAATGATTTTGAATTTGCGCGCACTTCGGTTGCAGTGAATCGTAAAGAAAGAAAAGCCTGCTTTTTTAATATTTCGATTTTCAAGCCGCGCTTGATAAAAGAGGCTGAAGGCAAACTCAAAAAAGGGATTCAGGTTCTGATTTGTGGAGAGCTGACTTTCTTTGATAAAGGCGGTGATTCAAAAGTGCACACAGCGATTAAAATGAACCGGTTTTTGACTTTTAGTTAGGTTTACAAAAGCTCAGGACTATTCGGTTCAAATACAGTCGTCTTGAAAACCAATCAAATTTCGCTAAATAAAATTAAGGAAATCCTTTGTTTATCGTATCGTTAACCTATATCAAGCCACTTGAACAAGTGGATAAGTTTATCGCTGAACATATTGAATATTTAGATGAGCAGTACCGGTTAGGACATTTTCAATTGTCCGGGCGTAAGGTGCCGCGGACAGGTGGGGTTATTCTGGTTACCGCTGATTCTCGAGAGCAGCTAGATCAAATTTTGGCGCAGGATCCTTTTTATCGGGAAGAACTTGCCAGTTATGATGTGACTGAGGTGGTGCCTTCCAAAGCTTCTAAAGCGTTAGAAAGTTTAGTTGAGAGTTAGTCGTAGTTCTTTCTTTAAATTGAACTATTGAGTAGCTACTTCGATTTTCTAGTAGGTCAGTATTGTTATCAATGAGATTTACCAAAAAATAAGCGTTAATTGTCTGAAGAGTTTTGAGCATGAAAATCGCATTCATATTAAGTTGGAGCCTTTTTGTTATATGTGGCATTATCAGCTTAATGATGTGGCGAAAAAGTCACCTAACAAGTAATGGAAAAATGAAGTAATAAATATGCTCAATTTATTTTGGCTTTGACCGACCTTAAATAAATCCGAATTTACTAGAGGAGAAGTAAATGGATATAAACAACATTTTGGCTTTTATTGCGGTTGCCTCCTTACTGGTTATATCTCCCGGTCCTAATGGTTTTCTTATCACTAAAACTGTCCCTTTGTCCGGGCAAAAAGCGGGATTTGCTAACATTTGGGGCTTTGTCGCTGCGTTTTATGTGCATGGCACATTGTCCATCTTTGGTATTTCAGTACTCCTCGTTCAATCCGCTCAGGCGTTCTTTATATTTAAAATGTTGGGAGCAACCTATTTAATCTGGATAGGAATAAAAGCACTAATTAGCGCAGTCAAAGGTAACGTTTCCAGTGCTCTGGAATCACCTGGAAATACTAAGCCCATTACAATGAAAGCGGCTTTCGCGGAAGGATTTTTAACAAACGTGCTCAATCCAAAAGTATCCATGTTTTATTTGGCGGCCTTCCCTCATTTCATATCAGTTAATGAGAGTGCAATAAATGCTTATGCGTTGGTTACCGCTCACTCTATCGTTAATTTTGTATGGTTTTCCCTGATGGTGTTTATGCTGTCACGTATTAAAAATGCCACCAATAACGCTTCGTTTAAACGTTGGTTGAATTCTGTAACGGGTGTTGTATTTATTGTCTTTGGTTCTAAATTGGCGTTAATGAAAAACGGCTAGAAAACAAAGGCCTCGGAAGATTAAGTCGGGGTGTCTGATGATTAAATACAATAGCGTGAATACCTGGATATGAAAAAACTTTTATTCGTAACCATATTTTTTCTTACTTCTTACTTCTTACTTCTTACTTCTTACTTCTTACTTCTTACTTCTTACTTCTTGCTTAAATTACTCTAGTTATAGAAATCTGTTGCAGAAATATGACAATAAAGGAGTAATATTAGTAAGAGTTAATGATCCTACAGGCCTTAGAGCATCTCAGTTGGAAGTAGTCAATTTAAGTACAAATGAAAAAATTGTACTTACTGACGCTCTCATAAACTTAAATAGAAATAAGTTGCAATTGTTTAAGCTACCCGTTGGTCAATACAAATTAAGTAGGTATCGCTTCCACTCATATGCATCTCTAGATATTTCTAGTTCTGATTTTAGTTTCTACGTTAAAGAAAATGTAGTCAATTATGTAGGAGATTGGCACTTTGAGCAAAAGTGGAAAAATGCTCAGGCAAAATCTGTTAGTTATGAGGTTCGATATAGTGGCGAGACTTTACAAGAGTTTAGGTCACAGTACGAGCAATACTTAGATAGTTGGAAAGTAGAAAGTTTTATTGAATAACAAACTGTAAAAGGTACCGAACTTACGGGACTCGGTTTAACTACACTAATAAATCAGAAATGAATAAGATGAAAAGATTAAATCAGCCCCTCTGATTTATTGTTAATTTTCTTTTCAAGAAACCGCCGACCTAACACTCGGCATTAACCGCCGACTCACCGGTACTTGTTCATCATTACTCATAATTAAATTACCTCCACCGGCTTCGCTGATTAATGATTGAACTTGATCGAGATTAACCAGATAGGAACGATGAACTCGTAAAAAAGTACTCGGTAGTTCACTTTCCAGTTTTTTCAAACTGCCGCTAAAGAGCTTCATTTGTTTGTCTTTTAAATAAAGCTCAACGTAATCTCCTGAAGCCTTGCAGTAAAAGATATCCAATGTCGAAACTTTTTCCCGCTTACCACTGCTATTCAGAGTAAGCGCTTTTGGGGTTTGTTTCTGGCTGGACTGGGCAAGTTTATATTCCAGTTTGGCAACCTGCTTTTCTTCCTAGATTAAATCAGACACCCTGGTTTATAATATATAAGTGATTTTTGATTCCTGAAATTAACTTTTCGAACATAAAAAGTAAAGCCGCTATTCCATAAAGGTGAGAAAATAAAGAACGTTCCTAATTTGTTTGTTTGGTTGATATTAGACAGCGAAATTCCTGCCAAATAGATACTAACTGATAATAAATGAAAACTATTTTTAATAGCTAAGATTGATAGAGCAACTTTGCCTGACCCATTCCTTTAATCCAGTTTTTCTTAATGGCCTTGGCTTTTTCTCTAAGCTTCTCAATAGACCCCATCATCGTCGGCTGTCCCTGATTGAGCCTTTGAATTTGGTCGAGCCAATTGCTTTGTCGAAGATTTAAACGATGAAAGGTTGAAGTTACATGTGGAGGAATTGTTGCTTTATTGGGATGAACAATTGCTCTACCAGTCCATTCCACTAAAGCCAGATAATCATTCAGGTTAAACGAATAGAGCGATTCATCCGCTGATTGATTCACAGGAGTGAGCGCTTCATTCATTTGAATAACGGAAGTTCTTAGCTTATCAATTCGCTTTTTGATTGAAGTATGGAGAGAGGCTTCAAGTTCCTGAGTTATCCCTGCTCGAATTGGATTAAGGTCAACATAAGCCATACAGGCAAGTACCGAAGTTTCATCGAGTAACGGAATGGATTGATAACGGGATTCCCAGAAGCGACCTTTGATACAATCTTCCAAGTTGCTCTGCTTGGCCAAAGGCTCGTTCAGCCTTGTCATAAACCAGGAAAGCTTACCGAGTCGCTTTCGATATTTGGTAAGTTTAGTTTTATCCGCAATGATGGCTTGCTTCTTCAACTCTCGAAGTTTGTTGTTCTCGGGTTTATCCAGCCGCCCCGGATAAGCCAATAGCCAACGTTCAGCCACTTGCTCGTCCGTCCATGCTAAAGACGCCTTGGGGTCAATCTTCAATACCAGATGGTAATGATTGTCCATGACGGCATAAGCGTAGAGAGAAACGGCAAAGATATTAGATAACTCCAACATCCGTTTTTCCAGCCAAGCTTTTCGATGGTCATAGTTGTTTCCCGTTTCGGCATCTTCACCACATAAATATGCTCGCCGAACACAGCGGGAGATACAGTGATAAAATCCAGCTGAATCTTTGTCGACCAGATACTTTCTAGGTATAGGCATATTTTTTCTCATCCATGAGAAGTGATTTCCTGATGTTAGTCTACTTAAAAAACTAATGAGGACAATCAGTCACAGTAAATGACGCTTGTAGGAAATGGCCGATAATTAATGTAGGATATGGATTAAGTCGGGGTGTCTGATAATAGGTCGGGAAATGGCCGGTAATTAATGTAGGATATGGATTAAATCAGGGTGTCTGATAATAGGTCAAATCAGGGTGTCTGATAATAGGTCTAATAGGTCGTAATCTATTGAAATAAATTGATTATCATAATACTCCCAGACAGTTCTAAGTGTTTCAGGTGAAAGCATTAGATTCGATGAAAATAAAAAAACAAAGTTGGTATAGTGAATTTCTTGGTTACGAAATCGAAGTCAATTTAAGAGTTGATGAAGATGAATCTGCAGAAAAACTGGTGCAGTTACTCGCCTCTATCGAAGAATGGGATGTCAGTTTTTTTGGTAATTTAGAACCAATGCTATATTCATATTACAAAGAAACTCTTTTATGTTGTGGTGAAACCGAGCCAGTTATCGATTCTCAAGATAAAATATGGAAGTATGTGAGAGTAAGTGAACTGCAAATTTTTTCTCATCACTCAAGGAGCTACGTAATGGCATGTGGTAGTTGTGACTGGGAGGAGGAGCATGGTTTGGAAATAGATATCGATGAATTTGGCAAAGTGGTTTATGTTGGTTCATTTATAGGTAATGGATTTCGGGCTAATCCAGACAACCCTGAGTATGGTAACTTTGTACTGAGCCGCTCATAGAAATTAGGAAAATCTATTTTTACAAATTAAATCGAACATCCTGATTTACAATATACAAGTGGTTTTTGATTGCGAAAATCAACTTCTCCAAAGTGAAAAAGTAAGACGGTTATTCTTTGAAGGCGAGAAAATAGAGCCCTATGAACAGGTGTAAAGTATGAGACTTGTTCTAAGAAATTATAAGACCAAGTCTCAATCTTTCTAGCTTATTTAGTAATCATTTTCCTCATCATACTCCAGTCCTTTCTTTTCAGCCTGTTTCTTCAAAGTACTTAGTAACTTATCATCCAGACTTACCACATCTTTGGCCTGCTTTGCCTTTTGCTCCGCAATATATGCCTGACGCTTTTCTGAAAGGGCTTCCAGCTCTGCTTTAGCCTGTTTGCGTTCAGCGAGTTTCTTTTCTACCATTTCTTTCCGCATTATTCTGTTTCCTGTTACTCGAATAGCTTCAGGCAACTCGTCCTCGTCTATTTCATCGAGTTCAATTTCGTTGTTTTCCAGTGCTTGCAGCAAATCTTTTCCGGGGGCTGATGCCATTCCTGAATCACTTAAATTGAATTTAGCTCTACGCGCCTGTACCGATGCATCTGCTTCAGCATAAATCTTTTTGGAATGTCTTTTTCTGATTTTTGCCTTTGCTTGTTCTTCAGCACTGCCGTAATAAAGTCTGGTATCATCCAGGCGTCGTGAGGCCTCGGCAATTTGTTCGTCAAAAGGAGTTGAAACAGCAAAGGCTTCGCCCGTAGTATCGACCTTAAATGTGTCTCCTTGTCCCAGTGCTGCGATTTTTTGCCATTCGTTTTTCATTTGTCTGTCGCCACCAGCCTGAATAGTGTTAATAACAATACCTTTTTGCTGTGCTGCTTTTATGCTTTGATGATAAGGAATATCGTCGGCATAGTCGTGGTGACCAGGGGCATCTCCTACCAGAAAAACTGTTTTGTAGGCTGTAGGATCCTGGCTCCACTGAATTGCATGAACTGCTTTGTACAGTGCTTCATTAACTGACTCAGGACCATCTCCTCCACCCTGAGCTCGGAAGTCGAGAAGTTCAGCATAAACAGCATCCAGATCTGACGATAGAGGAATCACCTTGGTAATATACTCATCGCCTCTGTCTCGATAAGCAACGAGGCCAATACGAATTTCAGGTGCTGGTTGCGCTTGCGCCATGGTCGAAGCAATAGACCAGATTTTTTCTTTTGAAGCGTTAATCAGACCACTCATACTACCTGTGGTATCTAACGCAAAAACTAGCTCTACCACTGGGCGTTTAAAGGGTTTTACCATTTTCGGTTTTTCAATTTTGATCGACGGCAGCTGGTTTTTTTCAGGTAAGAGTTTTGCCTGACCGGAAACCGCAAGAACAGTCAATAGGGTAGAAGTCACTAGCAAGGTGGCAATGATAAAAGTTTTCATGATAATTCTCCGGGGATAATTTTATAAAAATGTTGTGCTTCTTTCAGATATTTCTGAGCTTTGTTATAGGCGTTTTCAAACTGCGTGCGGCTGTTGCTAAATTCTACGCCTGCAGCCGTTAGAGGCTCACGCTCAGGGACCTTCATTGAGATCCCGTTCTTTGCTCCTTGCTTTACTTTGAACGCAGCTGTTGCCTGAGGCAGGAAGACCAGAAAAGCTTGAACCAGAAAGAAACTCCAGAAAGAGAGCAACAAACTTTGTGATTCAGTAAACGCCCACATGGCTGCGACAAATCCAAGGGCGATAAAAGCGATATCGGCTAACGCATCAACGGTATTGCGATGGATGTAGAATGTCCGCGCCAGCCAGATGGCGATTAAATTACTGCCGATAATCACATCCAATGAACTGATTGAGAATAGCAAGAACAGCTGTGAAGTCGTCAGGAATAGAATCAGCGAAACTTTTCCAACTTTGAGGCGACTGGTTTTGAGGACAGAAACAAGATAAAACATGGTGACCAGGCTGATTGTCGCCTTTAGCGATTCTATCGGAATATAAAACAGGTTAAGCCCTTCAAACGCAACGAATGCAACAATAGAAAGCCCCAGCCCGAGCAATACAAAGCGAATAAAATTTTTCGGTTGCAGTAGGCGATTGATTGACTGAGAACCAGCAGAAGATGCTGATAGCATTGATTGGGTGATCATGATTTTTCTCCTGCTTGTCCAAACTGCTTTTGCGCGTGCAGAAAGGCGACTTCCACTTCATCCTGGGTGACTCCGAATGATTGACCCATTTCTGCTTCGGTGCTGTTGGCAATATCAAGAGCCTGAGCTTCAACCAGCTGATGGTAGGCAGTTTCAATTTCTTCAAGTTTTTGCTCGAAATTTTCCAGCATTTGCTCGCTGTTTGAGTGGGCTTCTTCTAATGCTTCCTGTCGTTCTTTAAGTCTTGTCAGCTGTTTTCCGGATATCAGCTTTTGTTTGAGGATATTTTTGGCAAGCTGCTCGTCCTTTTTTTCAAAACAAAGTTGCAAGCTTTCCTCTGAGTGTTTAATCGTTTTTTCCGCCGCCTTGATACTTTTTTTTGCTTGCTCGATCAAACTTTTGAAGTGGGTCAGTTTTTGCTTTTCACTAGCTATTGCTTCTTCCATTTCGCGAATAGATTGTTTGATGAGTGTCGTTGGATCTTCAACGGCATCGAGAACCGAGTGCATATCTGCGGTAATTAATCGCGTGAGTCGTTTAATCAGTGCCATATTCTTTCTCCTTGGTAATTGTTGAAACCGGGTCCCAGTCTGCTTCAGATATCAGTGGTATTCGGAGACTCCAGAAAACCCGTTGCTGATTCGATAATTATCAGTTTAAGAAAGTCACAGATAAGAAATAAGACATCAATAGGTAAACTCTTAAGCACAAAAGTTTACATAGAATTTACCTGTGGCTGGTGTAATATGCTGATATGATTAATTTAATGGCCTATTCTTGTTGAGGGGCTAGAAAGGTTTTAAATTGCGAGTAGCGAGTAGCGAGTAGCGAGTAGCGAGCTACCCAGGCTGGAATTGATTTGGGATGCTAAATGAGCCAACAAAATAAAATTTTAATCGTGGAAGACGAAGAAGCCATTCGAAGCGGATTGATCGATGTATTTGTCTATCATGGTTATCAGGTGGATTCGAGCGCTGACGGTCGGGAAGGGCTGGATAAGGTGCTCGCAGGGCAATATGATTTAATTCTGCTTGATGTGATGTTGCCTTCAATGAACGGCTTTGATATTTGCCAGGCAATCAGAGAAAAGGATAAAGCGCAGCCCATCATAATGCTCACAGCGAAAAATGCAGAGGAAGATGTCATTCAGGGCTTTTCTCTCGGCGCTGATGATTACGTCGCCAAGCCTTTTTCTGTCGCTCAGTTGGTGTTGAGGGTCAAGGCCGTATTACGAAGAACCGGCAAAACCGAAGAGGCCGTGCAAAACATCCGCTTATCAGCAGAAAGAGAAGTCGATTTAACTAATCTGAGCGTGACTGCCGGAAAAGAAAATATCGCCCTGACCAAACGGGAAGCGGAAGTTATTCAATATTTGTTCGTTAACCGGCAAAGACCCGTCTCCCGTGAAGAATTGCTGGAAAAAGTCTGGGGATATAGCAAAGAACTGGAGCTGGAAACACGAACAGTCGATATTCATATCGCCAAAATTCGTCGAAAGATTGAAGTTGATCCCAAAGAAGCCTGCTTTTTACTGACCATTAGAGGTGCAGGATATAAGCTGGTATGTGAAGTTCGTTAGCTTCTGTTGATGAGCTTTCTGTATTGTAGTTGAACGAGAAGAGAAGTTTTATGCCACTATTGGTGAACCGCCGAAGAAACTTGAAATGGCTTTTTTTGCTATTTTTTTTAGCGCTCGCCATCCCGTCGGTTATTCTTAGCTGGAAAGCTTTTGAGCAATTACGCTGGGAATCTTTGGTTCAATATCAGCAGGAAGCAGCAAGCTTAACTCAGCAAATCAATGAACGCCTGTCTGCTGCGATTGAAAAAGAAGAAAGTCGAGCAGACGCTGACTATCGCTTTTTCAGATTGTCCGGTGATCCTAAGCGGGGGTATTTTTTACCCTCCGAACTTTCCAAATATCCGGTTGAATCAGAGCTCCCAGGGGTTATCGGCTATTTTCAGGTTAATGCTGATGGTTCTTTTACTACACCTTTGCTTCCTGATGACGAAATAAAAGTTTCTCAATTCAGACTTACAGCTGACGAGCAAATAGTCAGGAAACAGCTGGCTCATCATATCAAAAGTGTGCTTCTGGAAAATCAACTGGTTACAGAACCCGCGCTGAACGCTGCCCTGACAAGTAGGACCAATCTGGAAGAAAACGAAATTATATATAAGCAACCTAATCGTCAAAGGAGCACGCACAGTAGTAGCAGAGGAGAAAATACTAACGCTCATATCAGGCAACGTATGAATGATGGCAGTGCTTCAACTGCTGCGAGCCCATCTCCTGGTACAGAACGAAAGCGCCATGAACTAGAAACTGATTTAAACGAGTCTTATGATAGTGGCGCAGATTCGACTATTGAGCAAATGACTGAGCAGCAAAAACTAACGGTAACAGGAAGCCGAATTAAAAGAGGGGAAGGTCAATCGAGTTCTGGTTCGCAGTTGAGTTCTGAATCAAATATTCAATCAAGTTCTGACTCTGCTTCTGACTTTGATTATCACTCGGGTGCTAAATCGGTTAATGAAAGTCAGGAAGCTTTTAGTCAGCTACAAATGCCTGAAGTACAGTCAAAAATATCGAAAGACCTAACTTCCAATATTCAGCTTAGCAAGCTCAAAGCAAAAAAAGCCGTCGTCGCAAAAGCAAAAGAAGAAAGAAAAGAGAAGACACAGCAAAGCCAGAAAAAACGAGTAGAGCAAACCTATATTCCCCAACCGTTACAGAGTTCAATTGGTGATACTTTGGCTGACTATGCGCCAACTGAAACTTCAGCCTCGGCAGAGATGGAGCGTGCTGAAGAGCAAGCTCAGATCAGGCTGTTTAGCAGTGAGATAGAAGCTTTTCGCTTCAGCTTATTGCGTAGCGGCCACCTGGTAGCCTATCGCCAGGTTTGGAGGCAAGGAGAAAGAGTCATTCAGGGGGCGCTAATTGAGTCAGAGGCTTTTCTTAAGGGAGCTATATTTGAACAGTGGGCTAACTCTGGACTAAGTAAATTGTCCTCTCTTCATATTGGTTATGCCGATAGTATTATGAAGAATTACATCGGCAAACAGGAAGTTTATGAAAACTTTTCCAGCCGCCGTAACCCGCTAAAAGGAAAGCAGCTCTTTTTCGCAAACCTGGAAGAACCTTTCAATCAGGTTTCACTTCTATTCACTATTAAAGATATGCCGCTCGGAGCAGGAGCAAGCTTTATTGCAATGGTTGCATTTAGTTTAATTAGTGTTCTGGTGATTGGTACGTTTTTACTCTATCGTTTAGCCATTCGACAGCTAAAACTTGCGCAACAACAGCAGGATTTTGTTTCATCCGTCAGTCACGAATTAAAAACTCCTTTAACCTCTATTCGAATGTACGGTGAAATTTTAAAGCAGGGCTGGATGGACGAAGCTAAGAAGCAGGAATATTACGACTATATATACAACGAATCGGAAAGATTATCACGCTTGATTGCCAATATTCTTCAACTATCCAAAGTCAATCGCGATGCTCTTAATCTGGATGTCAAAGCAGTAACAGTTTCAGAGTTAGTCAGTTTGATTCATTCGAAAATTGATCGACAAGTTGAGCAGAGCGAATTTACCGTTGAATTCAATGTCGATGATTCGGCAACCTCCATCAAATTGCTGGTCGAGCCTGACGCTTTTATTCAGGTAATGATTAATCTGGTCGATAACGCCATTAAATATGCGGCGAAAAGTGACAGTAAAACCATTATTATTGCCGTTAAAGAAAATGATAAAAATGTCGAGTTTTCCGTGCGAGACTTCGGGCCGGGAATTGCCAAAGGATACAGGAAAAAAATATTTGAGCCTTTTTATCGCGTGGGTAGTGAAATGACCCGGGAGTGCAAGGGAACGGGTATTGGTCTTGCTTTGGTTCGAGAATTGGTTACCGCGATGAACGCTAAAATCCAGGTTAAGAATCGTGAGCCGGGCGCTGAGTTTATTGTCAGCTTTGGCAAAATTGAAGAGTAGCTGTTTATCGCTAGTCTAAAATTTTTTGCCAAAGATCGGAAAACTCCAATATAATAACGTTATGAAATATGAAGTAATAAAAAAGTCCTGGTCCAAACGAAGGAAAGTGGACCAGTCGTTAGAAATAAAATCTATCTCCTTTCAGGACTTCCTTAAGCAACACAACCACTTTTGTCGAATGATAGTGACTTACTCGGATGGAAAAGTAGACTCCCTGCTATCACGCGTCGTATTTAATGAAATAAAGCAGCACTGGATCGTCGATGGTATGTCGGTTGCAGTACGACTAAAAGACTGATTCCTGCAAAGAATCCGTTAAACCGAAGTCTTCTTGCGATAACCCGTGTTTCGGCTTTGCTGCTTGTCACGTATACTAAGTGAAAAATGGCTCTATTGTGTTACCAGGTAGGCTAAACCATAACTCCTAATTGATTATTTTATACTTATGTCGTTTTTTAACCGTCTTTTACAAGCGCCTTATCAGTTTTATCTGCTCCATTTTTCGGGGTGGCTTGGCTATTATGTTATCGGCTACGTGGGGCTTTTTTATTGGGATAAGCCGGCCAACTACTATTGGACTCTGATCATAGGCACCTTGATTGGTTTTACCTTAAGTTTTGCTTTTCGGCCTGTCTACCGTCGTATCTGGGATACGAGCACCACGCGAAAAGTCATCACAGTCATCCTGGTATCCTATGTACTCAGCGCTTTGTGGGTGGTTCCGGATAATCTTATTTTCTGGGATATGCATAAGCATGGCTATCGTCCCAAATCCTATTTTGGCTATATCAGTGGTATATCTCACAAGTTTTACATTATGCTCACCTGGAGTTGTCTCTACTTTGGCATCAAGTTCTATGAAGGCATGCAGGACGCGACTCGCAGAGCGCTAAAAGCAACCGCGCTGGCGCACGAAGCCCAGTTGAAAATGCTGCGCTATCAGTTAAACCCTCATTTTCTCTTTAACACGTTAAATGCAATCTCGACACTGGTTCTGGAAAAAGAAGGGGATAGAGCCAATCAAATGGTTACTCGGCTTTCCAACTTTTTGCGATATTCATTGGATAATGACCCAATGCAGAAAGTCACTCTTGAGCAGGAAATTACTACATTGCAACTCTATCTGGACATTGAAAAAGTGAGATTTGAGGAGCGTCTGGAAACTCGGTTTAATGTGGAGCCGGAAGCGGCCAAAGCGTTGATTCCCAGTCTGATTTTACAGCCTCTGGTAGAAAATTCCATCAAGTATGCTATCGCCAAGTCTGAAAAAGGTGGAACGATTGAGATTGAGGCAAAAGTTTTTGCCGGTGAGCTTCTTCTGCAGCTGCAGGATAACGGGCCCGGTGTCGAGCTTATCGAAGGTGAGCTGCCAAAAGGAAGAGGAGTAGGCGTTAAGAACACTCGCGAGCGATTGCGAGAGCTCTATAACAGTAAACATTCATTTACACTACAAAATCTTGAGCCTTCCGGTTTACAGGTTAATATTAGAATACCTTATGAAGTTGCTGAAGAAAGTAACGCCACCGCTCAGGTGTTGTCGTGAACTCAGGTACAAGGATAAAGCCGGGGAATGGTATGAACTCAAATGAACCAAAGTCAAAGATCCGAACCATTATCGTTGATGATGAATCTCTTGCCCGGCGTGGGTTGAATATTCGTCTGGAGCAGTTTCCTGATATTGAGTTGATTGCTGAATGTAAAAACGGTCGCGAAGCATTAGAGTCCATCGAATCACTTTGTCCTGATCTGATTTTTCTCGACATTCAAATGCCGGGGATCGATGGATTT
The DNA here is from genome assembly GCF_015687155.1 of Aliikangiella sp. G2MR2-5. Taxonomy (GTDB): domain Bacteria; phylum Pseudomonadota; class Gammaproteobacteria; order Enterobacterales; family Kangiellaceae; genus Aliikangiella. Next base: position 540,334 of record NZ_JADPQF010000003.1, read on the forward strand.
GAGGTGGTTAAGCGAATGCAGGCGGATCATATGCCATTGGTAGTATTTGTAACCGCATTTGACCAGTATGCGATTGATGCTTTCGAAGTTCACGCTGTTGATTATGTTCTAAAGCCGATAGAAAATGAGCGTTTGGCTACAGCAATCGAAAGAGTTCGCTCTCACCTTAAACAAAGTGATTCTGATAATCAGAAAAAGCGACTGATCGACTTAATCACCAATATTACCGGTCATACTCCTGCGAAAATAGATCAAATGCTGGAGACTGGCGAGTTTGAAGCACCCAAATATCCTGAAAAAATTGCTATTCACGATGGTGGGGAAACGACGCTTGTTGTCGCCTCTGATATCGACTGGGTAGAAGCTGCAGGTGACTATATGTGTATACATGCAAAAGAACAGGTGCATGTACTGCGCAGTACTATGAAAGCCCTTGAAAATAAGTTGAATCCGAGTAGTTTTCAACGAATACACCGCTCCACTATTGTCAACCTTAATAAAGTAGAAAAAGTTTGTTCGCATATCAATGGGGAGTATCATTTGATTCTCAGCGGTGGTGCTCGACTAAAAATGAGTCGCAGCTATCGAGACAAGATTAAGCATATTATCTAATCGTCATAAAACAATTTGACTATAATTTTTTTCTTTGAGCTATTGTGTACTAGCGATTTTGTCGGAGTAAAAGACCGGATAATCTGTACACCTTCTATCAAATATTTCAAAGTATTTCAGCGCTGCATTTCGACTCAAAATAAACTCAGTTAAACGCGAATTGGTTAACAATGTAATTTAGCCTGTTAGGCTTAAAGCATGAAACTTTAACTGAATCTGTTTGCGATGAAACTAATATCACATGCGCTTAATAATCCCGCTTCAGTCGCCGTTGCTGTGGCATTAATCCTTCTACTGGGTGTACTCAGTATTTTTAAGCTACCAGTTCAGCTATTTCCTGATATTGAGCGCCCAAGAATTGCCATACAAACACAGTGGCGAGCTGCGAGTCCAAAAGAAATTGAGTCAGAAATTGTAGAGCCTCAGGAACAGGTTCTAAGAGGTTTGGCCGGTATGACTCAGATGAATGCTTTCGCCAATGCTGGTAATGCTTTTATCAACCTGGAATTTGATGTCGAAACCGATATGGAGCAAACACTGATTGAAGTCATCAGCAGAATGACAAGATTACCGCCTCTTCCGCGAGATGCAACTCCTCCACAAATAATGCTTGGCGGTTTTGGTGGTGGAGCTCCTGCTCTCACTTTCTTTTTCTTGCAAGCGCTTCCCGGTAATGAAAAAGCGGTAGAAGAGTACGTTGATTTTGTAAACAATAGTGTCGTACCCCGGATTGAATCGATACCTGGGGTGGCCAGCGTACAAACCTTTAATCAAAACTTCAGGGAAGAACTACAGATTCGTTTTGACCCAGTGCGTGCCGCGCAATTGGGTATTCAAATTCCACGCTTGATCAATAGCATTAGTGGTACCAGAGATGTCTCTGGAGGGTTTGTAGATGTAGGGCGACGCCAATATACCTTACGATTCAAAGGGCAATATGAAGCCGAGCAGTTAAATGAAATGGTTTTAGAGAGTCGCAATGGTCGAAATATCAAACTAGGTGATATTGCCGACATTGCTATTGCTCGAAATGATGCTAATGCGATGGCTATTCAAAATGGTAATCCTGCTTTTTCAATGCGAATTAATAAATCAAATGGTGCCAATACATTGGCAACATTGAATTTGGTGAAAGCTGAAGTAGAAAAAATAAATCAGGAATTACTCGCTGATAAAAAGTTGACTATGGTTCAATCTTTTGATGCTTCAGTGTTTATTTACCGGGCAATAAATCTGGTCACCAGTAATCTATTTGTAGGTGTTATCTTATCTCTTTCTATTCTCTGGTACTTTGTTCGTCGTGCCCGCGCAACTTTCATTATTGCGACGGCGATTCCCATTTCGTTACTAACCACTTTTGTTACCTTGCAACTTCTGGGGCGTTCTCTCAATGTTATTTCACTCGCCGGTCTGGCGTTTGCAGTAGGCATGGTTCTGGATGCTGCAATTGTTGTTCTGGAAAACATATTAAGGCAAAAAGAAAATGGACTGGATGAAGAACAAAGTGCCAGTCGGGGGGCTAGTCAGGTATGGCCTGCACTACTGGCTTCGACAACTACTACGGCGGCCATATTTTTACCGGTGTATTTTATCAAAGATGTTGAAGGTCAATTGTTCGGGGATCTGGCGTTAACTATCGCTATTGCTGTATTTGTCAGTCTATTGGTTGCCGTTTTGCTTTTGCCGGTGCTGGCCAAAATGTATTTGCGAGACAAGCAGGTGATTGATCCTAATGCCGCTCTGTGGAATAGCATTACCCAAAAAGTTACCAGGCTAACTCGTTCGCATAAAAGAAGACTAGTTATTACTGCGAGTCTGATGATTTTACCTGTGGTAATTAGTTTGCTAGCATTTCCGAAAATGGATTATCTTCCCCCTGTTAAACGCGATGCGGTTGACGCCAATCTAAGGTTTCCACCGGGCGCAAGTATCGAAACAGTTGAAACAGAAATCGTCAAGCCAATTGTAGAGCGCTTAAAACCCTATATGGATGGCGTTAAAGAACCTGCGTTAAAGAACTACTATATTTTCACTGGTCCGTTTGGGGGGAACCTTGGTGTTAGAGCAAAAGATCAGTCCAGAGTCGATGAGCTACTGGCAATTGTAAGAAAAGAGATTCTAGTCGATTTACCGGATACCAGTGCCGTCGCTTACCAGGGAAATCTGTTTGGTGGCTTTAACGGATCGCGTTCAGTCCAGATTTTGCTGCAATCGGCGGATACCGATGCGCTTGCAAAAGTTGCAGAAGATGCTGAAAGTTGGGTGAGTGAAGCTATACCCGGTGCCAGCGTTGATATCAATCCCAGATTAGAAAATGCCGAGCCCGAGTTAAGGTTGATTCCTAAGGATCAGAATATTCTGGAGAATGGCTGGAGTCGCAGGGAAGTGGGGTCGCTGGTGAGAGCGATTGGAGATGGACTATATATTGGTGAGCACTTTGATGGCAATAAGCGACTTGATATTATTCTACGCGCCAAGAACTGGGATGACCCGGAAAGTCTTGCCAGCCTGCCTGTAGCAACCGGTAGCGGAGGAATAACACAGCTCGGAGAGTTAGTCGAAATTGAGCGAACCGTTGGTCCATCGCGTTTAAGCCGGGTCAATGGCCAGAGGACCGTGCGCCTTAATATCAGTCCGCCCCAGGGGTGGTCTCTGGAAGAAACAATTGAAACACTAAAGGAAAAAGTAACACCCCGATTGCGCAATGCAATGCCGGCTGATGGAGCCATTCAGTATGGAGGTAATGCCAGCCAGCTAAATAAGGCTATTGGTGTAATGGCTGAAAACTTTCTGTTTGCGCTAACTATTTTGTTTATGCTATTAGCCGCGCTTTTTCGCTCGATGAAAGATAGTTTATTGGTACTGGTAACGATTCCTCTGGCTACTGTAGGTGGAATTTTATCACTACGGCTTCTTAATCTTTTTGTTTTCCAGCCTCTGGATCTTTTGACCATGATTGGCTTTGTGATTCTGCTGGGACTTGTTGTCAACAATGCCATTTTGCTGGTGCATCAAACCAGGAGCGCGGAAAGAGAAGGCCTTTCTACCACAGAGGCGGTAACATCTGCTCTGAAGTTGCGACTACGTCCTATTTTTATGAGCACACTCACCAGCTTTTTTGGAATGCTACCTTTATTACTCATTCCCGGTGCTGGTAGTGTTATTTATCGTGGTCTGGCAGCCGTAATAGTCGGCGGCCTTGCGGTGAGTACGCTGTTTACTATTGTGTTGTTACCTTGCCTTCTGCAATTTAAGTGGAAGCATTTTAAAACCGATCAAATCGATACTTTTAATGCAAATGAATTGAAAAATTCCCGTTATGTAAAACAGTCTGCAAAAGCGTTAACCAGCGAAATTAGCGCTAGTAAAAACGCGTAAAAGGAGAAGTCAATGAAAGCTTTTAGTCAAAGTCGAAAATATTTAAACTCGATTTTAAGGTCATGCGGAATGGTGGTCACTTTATCCGTTACTGGTTCTGCGCTTGCTGCAGAGAATGAAAAAAGTGATGCGAAACTGGTCAGTCTGGAACAAATTAAGCAAGAGTCTGTGGCACCAAGTATCTGGGTGGCTGCAAATGTTATCAATCGATTGTCGGCAGAACTCGCTTCCGAGCAAAGTGGAAAGGTTAGCTGGATTCTGGATGTCGGCGATACGGTAAAGAAAGGCGATGCTGTCGCTAAACTCGATAGTCGCGAACTGATTTTACTACTACAGGAAAAGAAGGTACAGATTTCACGCCAATCAACACAGGTTGAGTACTTAAACAAGCAACACACCCGATTGCTTTCATTATTGAAGAAGAATAATACTTCCGCAATGGAGTTAGACAGAGTCCAGAGAGATCTGAATATCGCCAGGCAGGAGCTGGATGCACTTAAGTTGCAACTAAAAAGGCTGACACTGGATCAGGAACAAACAGTTATTCGTGCACCTTTTGAAGGCCAAATTAATCGAAGATTTTCGCAGATCGGAGAGTATGTTTCTCTAGGCTCTCCTCTTGTAGAGCTAGTTAACCCGAAGCAACTTGATATTAGTGTAGCCGCTCCCATAGAACTAGCTTCTTATATTAAGGAAAATGACAGGGTGCTGGTTAAGGCCGGGGAACAATTACACAATGCGAATATAAGAAACTGGTCGCCAACTGGTGATGTGCGTTCCAGAACCTTTACTATCAACATCGATGCGACCAGTCTGCCTGTTATGGGTGGGGCGGGTGTAACTGTTTCTTTACCAAAAGGAGAAAATTCAATTACGACACTGGTACCAAGAGATGCCTTGTTGTTGAGAGAAAAACAGGCCTATATTGTTACTGTTGATGACAATTTGACTGCCCAGAAAATTCCGGTTGAGATAGGCCATGGTGTCGCCGAATGGATTGGTGTTTATGGCGATATTGACATGACAAAACGAGTAGTGGTCCGAGGCGCAGAGAGCATCCAGAGTGGCGATAAAGTTCGTCTGAGCAATAACCCAATTAATGTTGCTGTTAATCATTAATTCGGCAAAGAATGCTCGTATTAAATACGGAGAAACTTTCCCGCAAATATTTGATGTTATTTGTTGTATAAGACATACTGAACAGGCCAACTATTATTTGTGGGGGAAAAATGAAAAAGTCACAGTACATTTTGGGGCTTGCAATTATTGCAAGCTCTTCTTTATCGGCGGCTGAAAATCTGACTACAGTGTGCAAGTCTGCCGACAACATCCGTGAAATTAGTATTGTTTATCCTGAAGGTACACAGACTCCTTGTGAAGTTCATTACACAAAAAAAGGTGAAACAAAAGTATTGTGGAGTGCTAAAGCAGAGTCAGGTTATTGCGAGTCTAAAGCCGCAGATTTTATCGAAAAACAAAAAGACTGGGGATGGCAATGTGAGCAAGTCGTTATCGAAGGTGATGTAAAAGTTGAGTCACCTGAGAATAGCGAGTCCGTTGTTTCTGAGGAATTGGAAGAAACTTCAACGGATGAAGATTCTTCGTTATAAGAGTCATAAGGCGAACATCAAGTAGTCAATGGTTAATCTTCTTTCTCATTTTCAGTTAAGCAGTAAAATCTTGTCGTTAGCGCTAATAAAATAGTTTATATTGAATATTGCCATCGCGAGGTATTAGTTAATCAGTTTTTTTGCGTTTTAGCGCTAGCGACTTTGTCTTGCCGTACAATTGTTTTTAGCCTGTTGTTTGTCTGGTTGTTTCATTGTTATATATTCAATGTTTCTAAGCTGTTACAAAACTCAACAAATCGTAACTGAAATATCAGCAATAAATATATATTTTAGTTCTCGTAATTTCTAAAAAAGAAAGAGCTAGAAGCACAAGCTATTTACCATTGTTTTGTATTTTTTCTACCAATGTCTCCTGGTATTTGGTAGCCCCTGTTAATTGTTAATTGTTAATTGTTAATTGTTAGTAGGGGAGGCTTTTTTCTTGACGACTCTCTTGAGTAGAGCTTTCCTCTATTGTGACCTTATTACAATTGATACACTTTGCTACAAATCATAAACTGAACTTCAGTCTACATTTGAAGGATAATTGATGACTGAGAGTTTATTTGCCGCCGGCGTACTAAGTTCCCAGGGATAGTTTTTTAACTGTTTGAAAAATAATAAAAAAATAACTAGAGTAATAAAGATGAATAGCCTGCTGGCGTATAGATAAGGAAAGTGTTTTGGACAAATACAAAATTTTGCTGGTTGAAGACGATATTAAGCTGGCTGATATGATTTGCTCTTTTTTAGCTAAAAATGGTCTGGAAGTTTTTCATATTGCGGATGGTCTTGAGGCTTTGCAAAGAGTTGAAGAGCTTAAACCTCAGCTGATTATTCTCGATATTATGTTACCGGGACTTGACGGTTTGAGTGTTTGTCGCAAGTTGAGGGAGTCTTTTGCTGGCGTTATCATAATGCTGACTGCTTTAAGTGATGATATTGATGAGGTCGCTGGACTTGAAATGGGGGCTGATGGTTATTTGGGCAAGCCAATAAAACCACGTGTTCTGTTGGCCCATGTAAGAGCACATTTAAGGCGTAACTCTCTGCTAGAAAACGAAAGCCTGGCTGATGAAACTAATAATCGAGTCGTTACTGGAGATCTGACCATTGATGCCGCTAGTCGAAAGGTTTTTCTTAAAGATGAAGAAATTGAGTTAACTTCTGCAGAATTTGATTTACTATGGTTACTGGCAGAATCAAAAGGTGAAATTGTCGATCGCGATACTCTGCACTTAAAAATCTTTCGTCTGGAATACGACGGAATGGATCGAAATATTGATATTCGCATATCAAGACTTAGGAAGAAACTTGGTGATGACTCAAAGCATCCCGAGCTTATCAAAACTATCAGAGGTAAGGGCTATATTCTGGCAAGTATGTAATTTGCCAGCAGAATAACATTATGAGTTATTTTTTCAGAATATTCGTTCTATTTGCAGTCAGCAACTACGCATTGCTCTTTTTTTATGACAACTACTACCTGGTGTCTATAGAAAACGAGTTTGTCACATCCAGCCGCGATCAATTGCGAAAGTTAACTTTAGGGTTAAGAGCTGAACTATCTAAATCTGAAGATAATCAGGAAGCTGTGATTAATGAATTCGCGATGCAAAACAATATTCCGTCGCAGATAATGCTCCAGTCAGAACTCACTATTCCTAACGAGTTAGCGGAAGAGCTTTTACAAGATGACTACATTATCGATATATACAGCTCTGTCGGCCCTATTTCATACCTTAATATCAGCAAGGGAAAAGTGGTTGAAATAGGTCCACTGGATCCATTTTATATGGACTCCACTTCTTATCAGCCACTATTTATTTTTCTCTCCATTCTTTGCAACCTCGTGATCGCAGCGATAAGTTATAGAGCTTTATTAAAGAGTGTCAGAAAGCTTGAAGTAGCAGTAGAAAATGTGCAAGAGAGAGAGCATGTTTCTGCAGAGTTTGTGGGAGAGCAAGGCCTTTTGAGAAGGGTTGCGGCAAAAATTTTAGCACTAGACAGGTACATACAAGAGATTGAAGAAACCAATATGCAAGTTATAGACGACCAGCGTGACTTGATGCATGCAGTGGCACATGAGCTGCGAAGTCCTATAGCCCGGATGAGTTTTGCACTCGAGCTGGTTGAAGAGGAAGATGCTTCCCCGGAAAATCGAAAGTTATTGAAAGAAATGCATGATTCTATCGATGAGTTAGAGTCTTTAATCCGGGAAATCTTAGGGTACTCTCGCCTGTCTCATGGAAAAATGACATTGAACCTTGAAGCGACCAACCTGTCTGCATTAATCACAGCTTTAACTGCAAGGCTTCAATCTCTTTATCCGCATGAATCTTTTGAAGTAGATTGTCAGTTAGAGAACAATTCAATCATGGTTGACCCCAGGCTGCTGGAAAGAGCCGTGGTGAACCTTTTAAGAAATGCAGCTAGGTTTGCCAAAAGTCGAGTGAGAGTTTCTCTTTATAGCCAAGAGAGCAAAGTTTGCATTGCAATTGATGACGATGGCGTTGGCGTTCCCCCAGGAAAACGAAACAGAATCTTTGAAGCCTTTACTCGTCTAGATCCTAGTCGCTCGAGAGATTCCGGAGGCGTCGGCCTGGGACTGGCTATCGTTAAAAAAATAGTAGAGAAGCATTTTGGCGAAGTGGAAGTTGATGATAGCTTGTTGGGAGGCGCAAGATTCGTTATTACTTTACCTGCAACTCAACCTACAGAATAACAAAGCTTAAAGAGAAAGCCTGCTAGTTTAATTTTTTGTTTGACAAAACTAGTGTTAGCTTGTCATTTCTTCTCCGACAGGGTTAACGGCCTCTCGGACGGTTAAAAATACCTCCTATCTGAAAGAGAGTGAATCTATTCACAGTCTGGGCTACAAGCAGGTGAGCCGGGCTTCTGTATGCGGTAGATTTTAATGGCTGATATTCTCTATGCAGCAGTTACACAGGGAAATTGTGATTATTATCGAGTGTGAATATGTAACTTGTTTTGAGATATTTTAAAACCTATAGTCACAGATAATTTCTTGATTAAGTTACGATAAATAAAGCAAGCTAATGAATTTAAAGGGTTTTCTATTAATTTCAAAGGACTTATTAGAAAGGGATTGATAGATGAAAGTGCTACTCATCGAAGATAGTCAAACATTACAGTTTCAACTGACCAAATTAATTGAAGGATTTGGCCATGAGGTTATTGTTGCCGAAAGTGGTGAAACTGCTATTCAAATACTTGAACAAATCAGTGCTGACTTAATTATTTGTGATGTCGAAATGCCAGGTCTGTCTGGATTTGAAACCGTACCAATTATTCGTGATTTGTTGGGAGACCATTGGGTACCGATTATCATGATGACTGGACGAGAGAGTGTGGAAGATTGTGTCGAAGGTTTAAGTATTGGCGCTGACGACTATCTTGTTAAGCCGGTACATAAGTCATTGCTGCATGCGAAAATCAAAGTGATGGAACGCTTTATTGATATGCAGGAAAGAATTGAAGAGTTAAAAAATCAACCTGCAAAGTCTAGTCAATATGATGAGCTTACCCATGTTTATACTGAGCCAAGTTTTTTTGAACACGCAGAGTCATATTGGGCAATTTCTGCGAGACAAAAATTAACTGTTAGCTTGCTGTTGATCGATATTGACTACTACGGTGCTTATGTTGATTATTGTGGACAACAAGCCGCCGACGATTGTATGCAGCAGGTCGCCAATGCGATCCATTCATCATCACAAAGACCCGGAGATCTAGTCGGCAGGTATAGGGCGAGTGAGTTCATTGTGCTGCTTACTGACACTTCAGAAGATGGTGCTGCAAGAGTTGCCCAGAGAATCACTGCTGCGGTGGAAGAGCTGGGGATTCAACACAGGCGCTCTAAAGTATCTGGTGCCATTAGTGTTTCTGTCGGCGGGAGCGTTACTTCGAATGTTTCCGAGTTCTCTATTGAGCAGAATATCGAGCATGCGTCAGAGCTTCTAAATGATACTAAGCTTGACCTTGAAACTCGTTATCAAATATCGAGGCTTGGAGCTCCAAATAGTGCGTCAAAGTTTGAAAATAGCCTGGTAGACTTAAAAAGCGTGGAGCTCTAAAAGCTATAATTTACTAATGGCTGTATTTCTATGTCTGGTTGATAAGCAGCTGACTTGAAGCCAGCCGCAGCTTTCTTTTTGGTTTCTCTTACTTATCTAGCTCTGGCAAGAGTATCTTGTCCCCAACCAATCAATTTGTCATTTTTAAATACAAGCGGAGTTGTTTCATCCTTGGTAGTGTCTCCGTCTGAATGACGATGTTGTGTGCGGTAATATAGAACTCTGTATTCATCATTGCCTTTAGTGAAGGCCTCGGAAAATTCAGGTGCTCCGAGCTTGTTGTGAACCTCCTGACGTGAGGCGTTGAGTGGTAACTCACTGATTATTTGACGGTTTTCCTTTTGCTCATGTCGCCAGTCGTTACCATCATGCTCACCTCCGGGACGGTCAATAATTACACAGCCGGATAAAGATGTTGCCAATACAACAGAAAGGGCTACATTTGTTAAAACTTTCATAACTACCTCATGAAACTTGTCTATTTATGATGAATTGGTGTTGTATTGAACTATAACACCTCGCTCTTCAGGCTACAATTCGGAAAGTTTTACAAAATATGATCGAGGAGAGGAGCCGAAACTTGAGAAAACCTGGAGCTAATAACTGGCAGCTTTAGACAAACTGTTTTAAGACATTGGCAACAATGTGGTTGTTACTTTTTGAGGGCTTTTTTACGGCGCATTTCTTTGGGGTCCGCAATTAACGGGCGGTAAATTTCAATTCTATCCTGCTCTCTAAGTACTTCATCTAATTTGGTTACTTTACTAAAAATTCCTACTTTAGTGGTACTCAGGTCTATTTCCGGATATTTGTTCAGTATTCCAGACATCTCTATCGCTTCCATAACAGTCGCTCCTTCATTGACCTTGAATGAGATTAGCTCTTGTTCATCAGGAAGCGCGTATATTATTTCTACGGCTATCGTATTTGTGTTATCAGACATTAAATACTTCCTCCGCGCGAGTTGTAAATGCAGCGACCATAGACTGAATTAGTTGATTAAATATTCCGGAAAACGCCATTGACGCCAGTTTATTTGAAAATTCAAATTGAAGATCAAGTTCGATTTTGCAGGCATTTTCTGACAACGGTGTAAAGATCCATCGACCGGAAAGATGACGGAAAGGGCCGTCAAGCAATTTCATTTCTATATGGCTGAATGGAACCAAAATGTTTTCGGTCGCAAAAGACTTGGCAATACCACTTTTGGCCACGTCGAGTCGCGCACAAACTTTATTCTCAGAGCGAGAAATAATGGTAGCCCCTTTGCAATGAGGAACAAATTCCGGATAACGTTCTATGTCGTCTACCAGTGAAAACATTTGCTCTGCAGAAAAAGGAACAAGCGCACTACGTTTAATCGATTCCAAGCTAAACTCCAAACCTAGTACTGATTGAGTTTTTTGAGCAGCGTGTTAGTGCGCTGCTGATATTTTTTGGCGAGAGCGTGTTCAGGGTTTAGCTCAAGAATTACCTCCCAATAATTAAGCGCTTCGTCCAGCTCGTGGTTTCGATAAAGAATTACAGCTTTTTCATGAAGCTTATTGATGAGAAGTGATTGCATTCTGAATATTTTGGTATCTCTCGCAACCGTCTTATCCAGCCTTTTTGCACTAACCAGTTTTTCTGCAGATTGAAAAAAATATTTTCGCTCAAAGTAGGTAATCGCTTGCCTGGTAAATAGCTGAATATTGACGTTCTTTATAAACTGCTGGTAAATGTTACGTTGCGCCCTGTTTCGGCTTGTTTCTGCAATCTTTGTAACCTTTGCTGCCATATTTTCCATTTCGTCAATCGATTCCACACTTGCAACGTAATCTTTCAGTATCAACTTTTGTTCGCTTAAAAGGCGAGACATATCTTCAGGAATAACAAATAGCGAGTTAGCTTTTTGAAGGCCTTGGTCAAATTGCTTTTTGCTTCGGTAATCCTTTAAGAGCCCGATGTTGGCACTCGAGCGACTTCGCTGTTTGAGAATAGATTTTCCCTGCTTGACTAAAGGAATTTTAATCCAGCTTCCGACTTTTAATTTTGAAGGATTTGATATTTTATTGAATCGAGCCAGTGAAACAAAATATACTGAATCACCGAGCCAGTGCTGAGCAATTTGTCCCAGACTATCTCCCTCTTGAATCTGATATTTGGTTGTTTTATTTGTTCCGAAGATATTCTTTAAATCTTGCTTGAGCTGTTGCTTAAGTTTGCTGGCGCCTGGATGATGGGGATTAAATATAAGAACTTCATCGATTAGCGCTTCAGCTTCTTTATTCTTTCCTTTTTCCAGCAGAACGATTGCTCGATTGATTTGTTGATTCTGATTGGTTGTCGCCTGCATACTTAAGTCGGTCACACTGGCTTTCTGCGATGAGCGCTGGGCCATCTCACAGGAACTAACCGCCAAGATACCGAGAAGTAGGATAACTGTTTTCGTTATACGAATGGGCATTGAAGTGCTCGATTAGTTAAAGTTATTTTTCATTAATCGTTGCTTGTCTCTATCCCATTCCTTGGCTTTTTCCGTGGCGCGTTTGTCGTGCAGCTTTTTACCTTTAGCTGTACCAATCTTAAGCTTAACCTTGTTTCTCACCCAGTAAAGAGATAACGGGACTATGGTATAGCCATCTTTTGCCTGCGCCTCTATCAGCTTGGTAATTTCCGCCGCGTGCAAGAGTAGTTTTCTGTTGCGAGTCGGCTCAGCTTTGATATGAGTGGATGTGGTTATTAGCGGACTTACGTGACAACCATGCAAATAAACTTCTCCATTATGGAAAATGATATAAGCATCTGTAAGATTCGCCTTTTTCTCGCGCATCGCTTTGACTTCCCACCCTTGAAGCTCTAAACCAGCCTCAAAAGTATCTTCGATAAAGTAGTCGTGTCTCGCTTTGCGATTTTGAGCGATGGTATTTTCTGGCGTTTTCTTCTTTTTTCCAGCCATTGAATTACTAATAATCAGTCAGACAAATTTTGGGAAGATTATAGGGGAATTGACGAAGGATGTCTGTAGTTGTTGTAGATTTGAATGGTGTAACTTTAGTTACACCATTCATCAAGGAGCATTTTATCGAAGAAGGCCGTTAACTTGAGATAAGTCTTCTTCTGTCAATAACCCAGCAGCACGCTTTAGTTTTAACGTGTTTAATATATAGTCATAGCGCGCTCTGGCATGATCTCGTTTAGCAGAATAGAGTTGTTGCGTTTGTAAAAGCACATCAACTATTGTTCTTGTTCCTACCTCGAAACCTGCTTGAGTTGCTTCCAGGGCGCTTTGTGAAGAGACAACTGCTTGCTTTAGGGCATTCACTGAACTCACTGCGGCGACAACACCCAGATAGGAGCTACGAGTTTCGCTGACTGCTCGGCGATGATCTGCTTCCAGATTGTGAGCCGCTTGCTGATAAAGCGCTTGAGATTCCTTTACCTGAGAGTTGATACGGCCACCTGAATAAATCGGAATATTGAGCTCTAATGAAATAGAGGTATTTTTAACATCATCCGTCGAAAGACTATTTGAAACAGTGCCTGTGTCTCCGGTCTGGTTATTGGTAATACGCCGGTTTGGAGATTCCATCTCGCTACTGTCGTCAGAATATCGGGCAGACAAGTCAAGAGTAGGGTAGTGCCCCGCAAATGATATATCGATGCTTTTTTTAGCGATGTCCAGACCAATTCGTGAGGCTTTAATCGATACATTGTTATTTTCTGCTTCTTTTACCCAGGACTTTATATCCGTTGGCTGTGGATTTCTTAACGGAATAGTGTCTTTTAGTCCGAGTAAACCATAATGGTATTGACCTGTGATTTGTTGAAGTGCTTCATGCGCATTATCTAATGCATTTTGTGCGCTAATCTGGTTGGCCACAGCACGGTCGTGGCGAGATTGCGCTTCATGAACATCAGTCATCGCGATTAGACCCACTTCAAATCGTTGCTTAGTTTGGGCAAGTTCTTTAGAGACTGCTTCAGTTTCTGCTTTGGAAAATTCAACACTATCGATAGCCGCGAGAACATTAAAATAGGCTTCTGCAACGCGAATTATCAGATCATGCTTGGCACCTTCATGGTTAACATTAGATTGCAGCGCTCTTTTTTCAGCCTGTCGTAAATTTAACCAGGATGAGTGATTGTATATCTCTTGCCGTAAACTAATTGAGTAACCATCCGAGGTTGTTTCACTTTCGCTGGCGGAGGGGTCGTTAAAAGTGATAGGACTTCCACTTGGATCATCTGGAGTGTATAGACCAGATGAATTTCCTGAAGACTCTCTGTCGCTTTTTGAATAACTGTAAGTCGCACTTAGTTGAGGTAACAGTTGTGCCATACTTTGGTTAATGCGTTCATTGGTGGCCATTCTGCCAGCATCACTTGCCAGATAGGTAGGATCATTATCTTTTGCCAGATTGTAAACATCGAGCAGATTGTCTGCCCAGCTACTTGATGAAGCAAATACTACAAATAAGCTAAGGGCTATTTTGGTCGGTTTTTTCATTGGGTTACCTATCTTTGTGAATCATCAATTCGTTAGTTTATAAATTTTCAAGTTTGGTCATTGCTTAAATTCAGTCCCTGATTCTGCATCGTTATTACAACTTCTGTCTAAGTTGGCTGAAATATTTCCAGAGCAACTTTTGGAGCTTTTAGCCTAGACAAAGCAATCTGACCCACTTCAGGTGTGTTACTATTGTAACTCACCTTCGCCATTGGAATGAGCATAAAGTTATTAGTAAATTACTGAATTTGTAAACGGATTTTACAAATTTTTTAATATAAGAACAGTGGAGAGCGGACTATTTACTCAACAAATGCCCTTTTTTAGGGGAAATTGGCATATAAGGCTATTAATAGCATCGGAATATCTCGTTTTGATATTCCGACTTGCTTGTAGGACCCTGAATATCTAAAACACAAACTGATTTGGCTGTTCCGCGTTGATCATCGGAGCAGCATCCATTGGAAATAATGTTTCAGTTTGCCATTCGCCGTCGACAAGAGTGTAGACCTTCGCTGCATAATGTCCTTCGGTACCAATTATTGATACTACACGACCATTATTGTTAAGACATCGCTTGAATGAATCAGAAAGTGTGGGAAGCGCAGAGGTGATCAGTACTGCATCGTAAGGAGCTTTGGCCAGCCATCCGTCAGAAGCATCTGTTTCCTCAATATCAATATTGTTAAAGGCAAGTTGTCTGAGTTTCTGTTGCGCGGAAGAAACAAAGTCGCCGATGATATCAACAGAATAAACCTTCTTGCATAATCGAGATAACACTGCGGCAGAGTATCCGCTGCCACATCCTATTTCTAGAACTTTTTCATCGCCTTCCAGTCCCATCGCCTGAATCATGCGGGCAAGTTCTCTCGGCGTTAACATTGTCTGATTATGTCCTAGCGGTATGGCAATATCAGCATATGCAAGTCCACGATAGCTTTCCGGAACGAATTTTTCTCTGGGAATGGTGGCCATGGCACCCAGTAGCTTTTCGTCAAATACTTTCCACGGTTTTACTTGCTGCTCTATCATGTTAAATCGGGCTTTTTCGATATTCATTTTTTGTTTAACCCCTGCTCATCGGATGTTGGGTCTGATATTTAAAATATTTAGGCTTTACCTGTGCACTAAAATAAGGTTAATGGGTATACCTTAAGATTGCTGGTTATTTTGCCCTACCCTGTTTAATATTGCCAATGATCTTGGTCACTTATCGAAAGAGGCGTCGTATGTCCGGTAATGGTTTAAAAAGTGAATTAATAGAAAAAGAGACTCTTTACCAGGGCTTTTTCAAATTAGAACGTTTTCACTTGAAATACGAAAAATTTGAGGGCGGTTGGAGTGAAGTCATTCAAAGGGAAATATTTGAGCGAGGTAATGCTGCAGCCGCATTACTGTTGGACCCAGAGCAAGAGCTACTTGTTATGGTGGAGCAGTTTCGACCAGGAGCTATGTCCACCGAAAAATCTCCATGGCTTATTGAGCCTATTGCGGGGATGATTGAAAAAGGGGAATCTCCTAAAAACCTCATTGAGCGTGAAGCTGAAGAAGAAGCTGGCTGTCAAATAAAGCGAATGCGAAAAATCTGTGAGTATTTGGTAAGTCCCGGCGGCTCTACTGAGAGGATCTGGCTTTTTCTCGCTGAAGTCGACGCTCGCCAGGCATCCGATTACGCCGGGCTCGAGCATGAACATGAAGATATTAAAGTGCATCAAATTCCGGTGAAAAAGGCTTTCCAAATGCTGGAAAATGGCGAGTTTACTAACGCAATGACATTGATTTCATTGCAGTGGCTAAAGCTAAACTGGTCTCAAAATGACTTATTTGAGTAGGAATTTGCTGCATTTGTTCACATTTCTTCCTGAAAATTACCTCAAAATGTGGGAATATTTGTCTAATTCCGTTCCATCAGGTTATTTTGAGCTAAAATAATCGTATTTGTTGTAGGAGAATCAATGACTTCGACCGCCACCCTAAAGAGCAAGGTGCGCAGTCGTCCTTATCAACCTGATTTGGATGAGCTACTGTCTCAGTGCGAGCTGAATTACTGGCTATTTCGTCGGTTGTGGCCGGAGTGTGTTGAACAGGATATATTGTCACAAGGTACTCAGAAATCACCAAATTGGGAGTGTGATGCTCCAGCAGTGAGGTTAACGGCTGATGTAACGGATGCCGCCAGGTACACTACAACTATCAATCTGGAGATAGAGTCTCCGGGGAAGGCTGCAATAAAAGAAATCAAGCTGATTGTACGATTATATCATGATGTAAAAATGCTCGAAGTAATGGAAGGTAGTGGTCCTGGTGCTTTGAAAGCAATTTATGAGCATAACAATATTGAGAAAAAGCCCGTTGACGAGAAGCGTCAGATCAATCAGTTTCTTGGCGAATGCTTCAGAGCTTGTTTGAAATAGTGTATTCAGGAAGAAAAAAGCAGATGACACCCAATGTAGAGAAAATACCATACGAAATACAACCCGGACGGTTGGATGTTGTCAGATTGGTACAAGTGACTGATAGCCATATTTTTGCGGATCCAGAAGGATGTCTGCTTGGCCTTAATACCAGAAGCAGCTTTGAAGCTATTTGTGAACGAGTTGAACGCGAAGAATGGCGTCCTGATGCGCTGTTGGCTACCGGCGATTTATCGCAGGATGCTTCTGCTGAGTCCTATCAATATCTCGCTGACTATTTTAAAGATATGGACCTGCCGACTTTTTGGTTACCCGGAAATCATGATAATCCGGAGACAATGGATATCTATTTAAGCAATAATCGAGTTTTGCAGGCAAAGCAGTTACTAATAGGAAAATGGCAGATTATCCTGCTCGATTCATCTGTGAGAGGAAAAGTGCATGGCAGTCTGAATGATGAGCAATTGCACTTTCTAGAACGAGCTCTCAAGCGCTATCCGGATAAGCATGCACTTGTTTGTCTTCACCATCAGCCGCTCGATATCGGGAGTCATTGGCTGGATCAAATCGGCTTAAAAAATGCGGATGAATTTAATCAGATCATTGCCCAATATCCTCAGGTAAAAGGGGTTCTATGGGGACATATTCACCAGGAGTTTGATCGCGTAAAAGATGGTATTCATTGGTTGGCGACACCGTCAAGCTGTGTACAGTTCAAGCCAGGGTCAGAGGACTTTTCTGCCGGCACGGAAGCTCCGGGATACCGTTATTTGAATCTGTTTTCCGATGGACGAATAGAGTCAATTGTACACCGTATCGATAATATGGAATTTACCGTCGACTATTCTATCAAGGGCTACTAAATACTGTCGGCACCTAATTCTGGCTATATTGGTTAATTCTTATCCTTTATTCTGTTTAAACCGTGGCAAAGTTCACCCGGTTTCTTTTTTCTACTTGCGAAATCCTGCGTTTGACGCGATTATAGTGCCCATAATTTAGCTGAATTCAGCTTGAAAACGCGCTTGTATTTTTAAAGTGCTGGTTCTACTGATATAAAAACATGAGCTGTAGTTTGGATTGTTGTTATTGATAGTCTTGTATTTACTAAAGGCCTATTAAAACAATATCCAGTCGCTGAATTCTGTCATTCGACAATATTGAAAATAAGATAAAAACAGAAGTACGAAGGAATTCGATGTCTAATACCTATAATTCCGATTCAATAGAAGTTCTCAGTGGTCTGGACCCGGTTAAGAAAAGGCCGGGCATGTATACCGATACCGCCAGACCTAACCATCTTGCTCAGGAAGTTATCGATAATAGTGTGGATGAAGCACTGGCTGGGCATTGTAAAAACTTAACGGTAATCCTGCATACAGATGGTGCGCTTGAAGTTCAGGATGATGGCCGTGGTATGCCTGTCGATATTCACCCTGAAGAAGGGATCAGCGGGGTTGAGCTTATTCTCACTAAACTGCATGCCGGTGGTAAGTTTTCCAATAAAAATTACCAGTTTTCAGGCGGTTTACATGGTGTCGGGATTTCTGTTGTTAATGCGCTCTCGAGTCGTGTTGAAGTTCATGTAAAGCGAGATGGTAAAAAACATCAGATTAGCTTTGCTAATGGCGAACTGGCGTCTCCATTGGAGGTCGTTGGTGAGGTTGGCAAGCGAAATACAGGAACGACAGTCGTTTTTTGGCCTGACCCTCAATATTTTGATTCCGCCAAGTACTCTGTTGCCAAGTTAAAGCATCTACTTAGAGCCAAGGCAGTACTTTGCCCCGGTCTGAGTGTCACTTTGATTGACAACAATACCAATGAAAAAAGCGAGTGGTTCTATGAAGATGGCCTTAAAGACTACTTGAAAAATTCTGCGGTTGATCTGGAGAAGCTTCCGGATGAACCATTCTGCGGAAGCTTTGCAGGTGATACTGAAGCAGTAGACTGGGCTCTTTTCTGGTTGCCGGAAGGTGGTGAAGTATTAAATGAAAGTTATGTGAACTTGATCCCGACACCTCTCGGAGGGACTCATGTTAACGGGCTACGTAATGGCCTGCTTGATGCGCTGAAAGAATTCTGTGAGTTTCGCAATGCCTTGCCCCGAGGCGTCAAGCTAACAGCTGATGATCTATGGAGTGGACTCTCATTTGTTCTTTCCATCAAAATGCAGGACCCACAGTTTTCAGGGCAGACCAAAGAGCGGCTATCGTCGCGTCAATCGGCGACTTTTGTTGCCGGAGTAGTCAAGGATGCGTTTTCCTTGTGGCTAAATAAAAATCCGACTTATGGTGACAAGCTGGCTGAGCTAGCTATTGCCAACGCGCATAAACGAATGCGATCTCGTAAAAAAGTTGCGCGCAAAAAAGTGACCAGTGGACCTGCGCTTCCCGGTAAGTTGTCGGACTGTGTCGGTCAGGACCCGATGGCATCGGAGCTATTTTTGGTGGAAGGGGACTCTGCGGGAGGATCGGCCAAACAGGCTAGAGATAAAGAGTTTCAGGCGATCATGCCGCTCAGAGGAAAGATCCTGAATACCTGGGAGGTTGATTCAAGTGAAATTCTTGCTTCTTCGGAGGTCCATGATATATCGGTAGCACTTGGACTAGACCCTGGGGCAGAAGATTTATCGAATTTGCGTTATGGCAAAATTTGTATTCTGGCTGATGCCGACTCCGACGGACTGCATATTGCGACCCTCTTATGTGCATTGTTTGTGAGACATTTTACTCATCTGGTTGAGGCCGGTCATGTCTATGTTGCAATGCCGCCACTTTATCGTATCGATATTGGTAAAGATGTTTATTATGCTCTGGATGAAGATGAAAAGCAGGGGATTCTGGATCGTATCAAAGCCGAGAAGAAGCGGGGGAATATTAATGTTCAGCGCTTTAAAGGTCTGGGGGAAATGAATCCTAAACAACTGCGAGAGACTACAATGGCCAGAGAAACCAGGCGTCTGGTTCAGTTGACTATCGACTCGCATGAGAAGACTAATGAGTTAATGGATATGTTACTGGCGAAAAAGCGCTCCGCTGACCGAAAAGTCTGGTTGGAAGAGTATGGTAACCTTGCGGAAATTGAATAGGATACTGGCTCTGGTTAAAGCGGGGCCGTCTTCATGGCTTTCTTAAAATATTAAACAACAAGATCACTAACTACTATGGAATTAAATTTTGACGGTGTAGAACAGCAAACGCTTTCTGAATTTACCGAAAAAGCTTATTTGAATTATTCAATGTACGTCATTATGGACCGTGCTTTGCCACATATTGGTGATGGCTTAAAGCCGGTTCAGCGTCGTATCGTTTATGCCATGAGCGAACTGGGCCTGAAGTCTACTGCAAAATATAAAAAGTCGGCGAGAACTGTTGGTGACGTGCTAGGTAAGTTTCATCCACACGGTGACAGTGCCTGCTATGAAGCAATGGTACTTATGGCTCAGCCTTTTTCCTATCGCTACCCTCTGGTGGATGGTCAGGGGAACTGGGGAGCTCCGGATGATCCAAAGTCGTTCGCGGCAATGCGTTATACAGAGTCCCGATTATCGAAATATGCCGCGGTATTACTTTCTGAGTTAGGTCAGGGAACCGTTGACTGGTTGCCCAACTTTGATGGCACCTTAAAAGAGCCCAAAGTTTTACCGGCAAGGTTACCTAATCTGCTTTTAAACGGGACTACCGGAATTGCTGTCGGTATGGCGACCGATATCCCACCGCACAATATTCGAGAAGTAGCTAATGCCTGTATCCATCTGCTGGATAATCCTAAAGCGACTCTGGAAGAGATTCATGAGTTGGTTCCCGGACCGGACTTTCCTACCGAAGCAGAAATTATCACGCCGAAAGACGATATTTTAAAAATTTATAAAAGTGGTCGCGGTGGTGTCAAAATGCGTGCTGCATATATTATTGAAGATGGCGAAGTTGTCATTACTGCGCTACCCCACCAGGTTTCCGGTAGTAAGGTGCTTGAACAAATTGCCGCCCAGATGCAGGCGAAAAAGCTGCCGATGGTGGCGGATCTCAGAGATGAGTCTGATCATGAAAATCCAACCCGTTTTGTCATAGTTCCGCGATCAAATCGAGTCGATACTGATACTTTGATGCAGCATTTATTTGCGACAACGGACCTGGAGAAGAATTATCGAGTCAATATGAATGTTATCGGGATTGATGGCAAACCTCAGGTTAAAGGCTTGCTCACTTTCTTGAACGAATGGCTAGTGTTTCGTACCGATACTACTCGAAGACGCCTCGAATTCCGGCTAGAAAAAGTTAATAAGCGCTTACATTTACTTGAAGGCTTGTTGATAGCATTTCTCAATATTGATGAAGTGATTCATATCATCCGTACTGAAGATGAACCCAAAAAAGCATTGATAAAACGTTTTGACCTGACCGAAGCTCAGGCTGAATATATCCTCGAGACTAAATTACGTCAGCTGGCTCGTCTGGAAGAGATGAAAATCAAAGGCGAGCAAGCCGAACTGGCGAAGGAAAAAGCCGAGCTTGAGAAAGTGCTGGGCTCCAAGACTCGATTAAAAACGCTGGTGAAAAAAGAAATCAAAGCCGCTGCTGATGAGTTTGGTGATGATAGACGCTCGCCTCTGGTAGAACGAACTGAAGCAAAAGCGCTAAGTGAGACTGACCTGATGCCAAGCGAAGCGATTACCGTTGTTCTTTCAGAGATGGGCTGGGTCAGGTGTGCTAAAGGCCATGATATTGATGCAGCCGGTCTCAACTATAAGTCAGGCGACAAATATCTGGCTTCGGCTAAAGGTAAGAGCAACCAGTCGGCAGTGTTTATAGATTCCACCGGGCGAAGCTATGCCGTACCTGCTCACTCTTTACCTTCAGCCAGAGGGCAGGGTGAGCCGTTGACTGGAAGGTTAAATCCTATCGCCGGTGCGACATTTGTAGATACTTTGATGGGAGCCGATGAGCAAAATTACCTGTTTGCAACAGATGCCGGTTACGGGTTCGTCGCCAAGCTAACAGACACGATTACCCGAAATAAGAATGGTAAGGCTTTGCTAACGGTGCCCAGCGGTGCCAAAGTCATAGCACCTTGCGCGGTAGATGACTACGAAAACCAGTTATGTGTTGCTGTGTCCAATGAGGGCCGAATGCTGGTGTTTCCTATTGCTGACTTACCACAACTGTCCAAAGGAAAAGGTAATAAAATTATTGGTATTCCAGCGGCTAAGTTGCAGCTCAGAGAAGAGTTCGTCGCTTCAATTGCTGTAGTCTCCCCCGAACAGGCGCTGCTGGTCTACAGTGGTAAACGTTATTTGAGACTGAAGCCTTCTGATCTTGAACACTATCGAGGTGAACGAGGGCGACGTGGCAATAAGCTACCACGCGGTTTCCAGAAAGTAGACTACCTGGAAGTCGAGCAAGAATAAGCTACTGTTTAACAACCTGTTTTCCCCCATAAGCGAGAAATTGTTCTATAGTTAATTCAGAGTCCTGTACTTTTACTGGCAGGACTCTTGTCCTTTTAGACTTGTTTCGGCAATCGTCGCAAATCAGCCCTGGGGGAAAGCATTGACTTCGAATTCTGAAGACCGAGATGTTCTGAGCGGGATTTATATTCCTCCGCAACCGGGCATTATTGAGCAGGTGAAAAGCTGTGGTGCTGATCTGGAAAAAATCGGCGAAGTCATTTCTATTGACCCGGGTGTGAGCGCCGCGGTAATCAAAATCGTTAATTCTCCTGTTTTTGGTTTGGCCCAGCGTATAGGCTCTATTCCGCAGGCCGTTGTGATGCTGGGCGTCGAAAGAGTTATTGGTATTCTAAAGACTTTACTACTACGTAAGTCTATGGCGCATATTGATACCCGAATTGACATGAATCTTTTCTGGCAGAGCTCAGTATCAGTCGCGTCGGTAGCATCGACCATATGTCGCCAGTTGAATCTTGCGATGGCGGATGAAGCCTATACCATGGGACTGTTTCACAACTGTGGGATTCCGGTGATGGCTGCTCGCTATAGTAACTATCAAAGTGTTATGGAGTTTTCCTATAGTCGAGAGGATGGAAGAATAGCGAGTGAGGAGTTCGCTAACTTTGGTGTTCATCACGCTGCTGCTGGTTATCGTATCTCGCGAGTCTGGAATTTACCCAAGGTGATCTGTCTGGCGGTTAAGAATCATCACTCGGTTGATCGAGTACTGGATGACCAGTCGATCGAAAGTCCGACTTTAAAAACTCTGCTATGCGTGCTAAAAATGGCTGAGCATATGGTGAACCTTCCCGAGAAACTGGCACAGTCTGATATTGATTTTGAGTGGCAGAAAGTGGCTCCGAAAGTACTGGATTTTACCGGCTTATCCGAATACGACTTCGAAGATCTGGAAGATGCGGTACGCTATACTTTAGGAAAGGAGTTTTAATCTGTAAACTAACTTGTTGAGCATAGTCGAATAAGAGTTCGCTGGTTATCTTAATCCGACTATCGTTGTTATTCAGGCTTTTGAACACTACTGCGATTGCGCCCATTTTCTTTGGAATGATATAAAGCCTGGTCGGCGAGCTCGAGCCAGCTTTTAGCTGAAGCTACACTAGGAGTGAGCTCGCAGACTCCCAGACTAATCGTGAATTGAATGGAAAAGTCTTCGTGATTAACTGTCAGCTTTTCTACTAGCTTGCGTAATCGTTCTGCAAATATATAACCACCTTTTGCATCCGTATCGGGCAGTATTACCACGAACTCCTCACCACCATACCTACCACAAATATCAATTTCACGCGCGCAAGCAGTCAGTGTTCTTGCGCAAGTCCGGATTACTTCGTCACCTGCCTGGTGTCCGTAAGTATCGTTGACACTTTTAAAGTGGTCAATATCGAAAATTACCAGAGAAGTAGGGTTTTCATGTCGTTTATAACGAGAAAACTCCCGCTCCTGGCACTCCTGCCAATATCCGCGGTTGTTGAGCGAAGTAAGCTTGTCTGTTCGACTCAGATATTCGAGTTGTTTATTCGCTCCCTCCAGTTTTAAACGACTCATTGCAATGTCGGTAACATCGTAAACAATGATGCAAATATGAGAAACCTCGCCTGTTGTAGATGTCAAAGGTAACAGTGATATGTTTTGATACATGTATTCTGCTGCGCCAGTAATTGGGCGGTAGTTTTTAAACTTAAACACGTACGGTCTTTGCTCCCAAATACTGAAAGCGCGTGTTCGAAGCTGAAATACTGATTCTGCTTTGTGCTTAAACCACTCGACCGGAATTTCTGGAAACAATGAAAAAAGGTCTTTATTTCTGGTATTGCTCGCCAGCAATCCACTATGATTCTCCATGAAAGAGTTCCAGAGTTTGACCTCAATTTTCGGGTTTACAACAACAAGGCCGACGTCAATGTTTTGCAACATATCCATCATCCAGTGAAATTCAGTGAGTTCTTCAATATCTGTTGTCATAGCTGTAAACAAGTACCCATTACATGATGAAGCTAATTCTTTGTTTTAGATCTTCCAGACAATCATCGGTAAATAACAATAAAAGATCGCAGTCAACGCCTTCATAGTTTTCTATTTTATAATTGATTTCAATACTCAAGGTTTTTTTCCAGCGCTTGTTTCCCTGGATGATCTGCGGGATCGACACATGCTGACCCAATACTACCGGGTGTCCCTGACTTAAGTTAACATCCAATTGATCGCTAAAACCTTGTAAGCAGGCACCAACAAGAATATTGGATATATCCATCAGTAATTCGAGTTGAACATGATCATCAATATGACCTTCATATTTCATAAGCTTCGCGATATTTTCGAATGAAGAGTCGTTAAAAATAGTCAAAGCCTCTCCTGATATTCCTGGGCCAATAAATCCCTGACATATCGATGATACAGTTTCGTGGTGCTCACTAAACTGAAGGGCCATTGCAAGTTCGCTTAATTCGATATGATTTACTCTGGGAACGGGAAGCTTAACAAAGACGTCAAGCAACCTTGCTAATGAGTCGCCTGCTCGGCCCATTGCGACATTGGCTACTTCCTGACAAGCATCTAGAAAAGTATCTTTATTGTTAAGTTCAAGCAGGCTGTTTTCGGCCTGATTCTCTGGTTCTTCTACTACTTCATGCTGAGTGTAAAGACCATGTCTCTCAAGCGTTTGCGCCATTTTTTCTTTGCTGATAGGCTTTTTAACAAAGTCGATGGCTCCTAGTCCGGTAACCCTTGCCTGAGCATCAGGTTGAATATCGCCTGATACCACAATGACGTCAAGTTCAATATCTCTCGCATTAATTTCTTCAAGCGTTTCGTAGCCATCCAGTATCGGCATATTCAGATCAAGAAATACGAGAATAGGAGAAACCTGAGCAATTACTTCAAGGCAATGCTGGCCATCTTCCGCGAAGTGGATTTCCACTTCCCAATCAGCAGGAAGGCACCTGGCGAGTTGATTGCGCGCCATTCGGGAGTCATCACAGATAATGATATTGATTGCCATATTATCGAGTGGGTCCGTTTTACTTATTGTTTTTGGTTTGCGATCAGGTTTGCAGTCGCAACTAACCAATTTAATCGTTCAGGGAATCTCTCATTAAAACATAGCAATAATTACTAAAATTACCAGTTTAATCTTGTGACTCAATAATATAGCTGATTTGTCTTTGTGCTCTTTGCTTGATCGACTCCCTGACATCTTGAATAAGAAAGCAAGGAGAATGAATAATCTGTTCGGCTTCATCAAGCGAAATGATTTTTCCAACCGGCAATACTTGACTCTGTTCTACCCCGAAAGTGATAGTCTGACCAAAGTTAAACCTGGGAGAAAGTTTATTGATTTTATCGCCAAGTCTGTTGGCCAGAGATATGCCTGTAATGACGCCTCTTTCACTTTCTAAAACGAGTATTGAACCACAACCAATAAAAGTCTTCATCTTTATAGGAAGCGGCAGAGACTCTAATAGCTCATTCAGCAAGTGAACAAGACTGACAGCCTCATCCAAGGCTTCAACTTTGTCAGTAAAGTCAAAAAATGGGATAAGACAGCCAGAGAGAATATCCCCTTGAGACTGCACTCCGAAAGCTTGCAGCGATGCTTTTAGATATTGCTCAGCCAATGACAGACAGGTTGCTGTATTTTCATCATCCTGTTCGGCCATTGAGAAAGTGCAATAGCAAAACAAAACTCCTTCTACCCGATTACTTTGAGCCCAGGAAGGTGTTTTTGCCGGTATAGGTGGTGACTCTCTCAATTCCTGCAGCCGGGTTTCTGCTATTTCTTCAATAGCATTAAGCCATTGGGTTGTCGTTTCCGGGAGCGTTTGAGCATTCAATTTAATTAAACGATGATTATGGCCAACCAGTTTTGTAATTCGTTTTTTATAGCGTCGGGTGATAAAGAATATTGAAATCAAAGCCAGCGAGGAAATGATCGCAATTATTTTTTGTGACTGATTAAGAGATTGTCGAAAACTTTCTTCCAGTAGTACTCTATTGAGTGTGATTTTAAACCAGCCTGCAGTAACGTTTTGGTAAATTATTTTCTCTACAAAAGGAATGTCTTTTTGAATTTCCAGGTATGTCTTTGCTGGCTGACTAGTCGAGGATGTAGGATATTCATGACCTTCCTCAGAGGAGGGAGTTTGTGCGGGCATGGTTTTGCTTTCACTTTCACTCGAAGCGCTATTGTTGTTTTCTTGAGGTAAGCCACTGTCTTGGTTGGCCACTGTATCAACTTCCATTAGCTCGCTAACGGTTACGTTGTTACTACTTCCATCAGGCTGTAGGATCTGCTCCGGACTGGAATTTTCAAGAGGCGCTTCAGATATATAGTTAGCGACTATCTGACCGTCTTCTGCAAATACGGTTGCACTTCTTATATAAGGATCTTTAGCGACATTTTCCACTAGCATTTGAAGGTAAAGCTTGTCATCAGACATCAATGCTTCGGCGGAAGAGTCGGCTGCCACTCTGGTTATACTATGGGCGTATTCGCTTGTTCTGGCTGCAACCAGTTTTTCTATTTGGTAGTTAGTTATCGTCCAGCTTGCCGCTAACGCAATCATGCAAAAAGAGACTATTGATGTCAGTAGCCCGCGAAGCAATTTTGGGGGACGAAACTTTTTTGAGCTTTTTTGTTCTTCTTTCATTTCTTCATTCTAGCAACCAATGCGGATACTGATAAGAGAAAAAGCCAATTTTCTAGCTAATTCTATTCTGATTTTTATATCAAGATATCAGTTTAACCTGCAGGCGCTTGAAGATATCACTAAAAGACATTTAGGAACAACGAAAGGACCGTTACAGACGGGACGCTTTTGGGTACAATGCATTGTCTATTGAAATGCTATCAACCGAGCAACGAATAATCATGCAACAACTTGTTCAATTTAACCAGCTATACCAAGTCCACTCTGATGAATGGAGCCTGCTTTCAGAGATTCCGCAAAATAGCGTCAAAATTACCTTATTTGCTGAGCTTGAGTTAGTCCGGCAAGTAACCGCATTTACTTCGTTGGAAAAATCTCTTGTTAGCTCGCCAGTTTTCCGGTTAGTTAAAAGAGATAACACCTTTTTCTGGGAAATCTTTTCCGAGTCTTCAGATGTGAATGATATTTGTCAAAAGACTAAAGATTCTGAGTTTGATTTTATTTGTTGGCCGCAGGGCGTGGATAAACCACCAAAATTAATTCTGTTTGACATGGATTCGACTTTTATTCAGATAGAAGTGATCGATCAGTTAGCTGCACGCCACAATGTTGGTGAAAAGGTCGCAAAAGTGACCGAGGCCGCGATGCAAGGCAAGCTTGATTTTGCAGAAAGCCTTGTTTCCAGAGTTGCATGTTTGCAAGGCTTAAATGAAGCTGCTATTGACGATATTGCCCAATCATTGCCCTTGTCTCCAGGGATTCCACAACTAGTGGAAGCTGCTGCGAAAAATAATTGTTATATTGCGATTGTCTCCGGCGGCTTTACCCCATTTGTAGAAAAGCTTAAGAAGGAGCTTTCTTTATATAAAGTTAAGGCCAATGTTCTCGAGATTGAATCTGGCCAACTTACGGGAAAGGTATTGGGGTCAATTGTTGATGCAAAAGCGAAAGCTGAGTTTTTGAGTTCATTGTGTGAAGAGCTGGAACTGGCTAACAGTGAGGTAATGGCCATTGGAGATGGAGCTAATGATTTGCTTATGATGAATGAAGCCGGTTTTAACCTCGCATATCATGCAAAACCAACCGTTCAAGCGCAAGCAAAAGGCAGAATAGAGCATACTAGTTTTAGCCTGCTTCCTGTCGTATTTGGCTGGAGCTAGGTATCTGACAAGAAGAATGCTATCTCAGTAAACCTAAAATTTGTGCTGTAAAAAAAGAAATTAAAAAAGTGGACCCGATAAAACTCGAGTCCACTTGAGAATATTAGAAGCCGCTGGCGGAGAAGTCATAATCCATTTTCAGACCGGGGCGTTGTAGGTAGTAACCCTGGATGTAACGAACGTTCATCGGCCACAAAGCGGCTAGCATTGCAGCTTCTTCAACCTTAGGAATAATGCTTTGCTTATCTCTGGTGTGGATTTCGTCCAGCAAATGCTGTACTTCTTCAGCGATTTCCGAATCTTTGTGAAGTTCCTGTGCTTTGGCATCGCTGATTCTCACAAAGTCTGAGTCTAGTTGATCAACCAAAGTGTGGTGAGATGGATCGTTACCATAGTCAGACAGACAGGTAACAAAGCCTTTTTCCTTTAGCTCTGCGCACAATACGAGAACCCTTTTCAAATGGTTGATAGCGTCACTTTCTTCAATTTGAAAAATTATTCGGTTCTTATCAAGACCAGTGGTTTTGAAAGCTTTCTCTATCATGGTAACCAGTTTAGGGTTAATGAGAGATGCGCCGCTCAAAGCCACCATAAGCTGAGTTTTTGTATTGCTATGAGCTTTCAGGCTTTTCAGTGATTGAGTAAAAATCCATAAATCCAGTTTTTCAGCAAGCCCTGCTGCTTTTGCAACAGGAAATACTTTTGAAGAGTCTAGTGTATTTCCGTCTTCGTCGGTCAGCTGGAGTAAAACCTGGTAGATACACCTTTCGTCGCCATGAAGTTTGACAATCGGCTGGAACATTAATTTTATACGACCAGATTCGATAGCATCATGGACTTTATTTAGCATTTCTGCATCAGCTTCGTTGCCTGCCGCGTGAACAGCCTTGTTGAAGATCTTATAGCCATTGCCATCTTCTACCCGGTTTGACGCGCTATGGGCCTGAGAAATGATTTGGCTGGCATCATTCGTATCTTCCCCAACGGGACTGACTCCGATACTAAAGGTCAGCTTGACGGTGTGACCTTCTATATCGAAAAGATGAGAATGAATGTTTTCACACAAGCTCGCTGCGAGTGATTTAGCCTTCTGTTTCGAGTTACCATGAAGCAGCACGGCATAAGCATGATCGCCTATTCGAGCAAGAGTACAATCCTCTTCTACCTGCTCAGACAGCCAGCTTGCGCAGTCTTTAGTAACCTGATCAACCCCGGCAATACCATAGTCGCTTAGTAATTGTTCATGTTGATCGTACTCAATGTAGACCACATTCGAGGTTTCACCATTTTCTGCGGCCTTCTCAACTGCGTGCTGCAATTGTTCCATGAAATAGTTCTTATTATATAAATCAGTCAGATTATCGAGAGCGCTCAACTCTTTGAGTTTTTCTTCTAGCTCGGCGTTATCAGCTGCCGAACGGATGAGAAGTTGAGTACAGACCTCATCATCGTAGTTGGCGGCAGATAATGTCATGATTGCTTCAAAATGACTCATGTCAGACTTTGTTCCTGAAAAACTAAAGCTCTGGTGCTCGCTGCTCGAAGATATATCTTTTAGATATTGACGAAACTCATCCTGACTTTCTTTGGCAATCATATCTAACGCAGGAACGCACATTAGCTCGTCGTAATCTTCATAGCCAAAAAGCTCCATGTAGGCCTTGTTAGCATAGACGTGCATTCCATCATGAACATAGGCGATTGCATCTTGTGAACTGTCTAGTAACAAAGTGCATCTTTTTTCCGTTGCTTTGAGAGCTAGTTCTGCCTGGTTTTTCTTTCTACGACTTTCGAGACTGTGTAGCTCGCGCTCTGTTTTCAAGCAAAGCAGCTGTAGATTTTCACGAGAAACTGCATCTTTGGCGCCAAAATTCATAGCACTGACAATAAGCTCTTCGTCATTTTTGGGTAGCATAACGATACAGGGAATATCACGCCCATAGGTGACAATTTGTTCAATTGCCTGTGCCGGTGGCAGGTCCTTATATTCGGAGTCTGATAACAATAAATCGGAGACTCCTTTTTCCAAAGCTGAGTTTAGCTCTTCAGCATTGAGTACTTGAGTTGCTCTGACCGCATATCCGCGGTTGCGCAGTGCATTAATAATTGCCTCTGCGTGGTTAGACGAAGGCTCTGCAAGTAGAAGATGAATTGTTTTTATTTTTGAGCTCATTCCGGTACGCTGAATATTTTCGAATTAGTATCAATAACTGATTGGTTAACAACTTAAATTGTAGCTGACATCTGCGATTCCCGAAAGAGAACAAGATCAAACATTTTAAGATAAATGGCAATTATTTATTGTTTATTGGTTGAAACACTTAAAGTATACAGATTAAAAGATCCAGTAACGCTAAATTAAGTCCCAGACATCATCCAGATCAGGTGTGTCGTGAATGGGCTCATCGGGCCGCCTTCGTGGTTCAATTAACTTCTTTCTGCCGCCAATTTCTTCGTATTGAAACTGTTTAAAACTGCTGGTGGCGGTCAGTTCTTTAATTAGACGTATATCAAATATTTGACCGGTATCATTCATAGCCACTTTACTTTTAGTGTTGAAGGCTAACGGATTAGTAATCAGTGTTTCAGGCTGGCCTATTCCGGTAAGTGCCGGCAAGCGCAATGCTCGTTGAAATTCATTATTTGCTTTTTTAGTCGTTTTCAGCTGAACTCTGACTGGCTTGGCGCCTGGAGCGAGCAACTGGACACCCATCTGAACCTGGCTACCTTTTGCTTGCCTTCTCACCCACCTTACAACACCGATGCTCCAATGATTCTGTTCCAGAAAACCTAATATTTCACCGGTTTGTGCGTGTTTTGGAAGTTGGTCTGCTGCAATTTGAATACAATAGCCGCCGGGGCTCATATTTATCAGGTCGACAGTTTGTAGCTGGTAGCTGTCTTTGACTATTTTTTCTCGAGAGCGGGTTTCTGCTTCCTGTTTTTTCTGTTTAAGCTCTTCGGCTGCTTGATCTGGACGATAGAGCTTAGCCCATATATCTTCATTAACAGTTCCGGAGGAGCTTAAATAATCTCTATCTGACTTGGTGTCAGCATTTCTACGTGCTGAAACTTCAAGCAATGTTGCTCCACGCAAACTTCCTTCCATGGCTTCTAGTGTATTTTCTGCCTCACCGGGAGCCGCGATATTAGGATCCTGAGTTAATAAATAGTGGGTTGCCCCCAGGCCAATACTTATTTCGAGGTGCTCATTTGAAGGTGTTCTGGCAAATGCTCTATGGGTTCCGTGACTCCAAATCTGAATCAGGTGTTTGATCAACATCACTTTTCGAGCACCAGTCGCTCCGTCTTCTTGAAGCGTGTTGAGCTTTAGCTTCAGATGTTCGACTACCGGTGTTACCGTGAGTTTCAGGTTGTTGGATATACTGTCCGAAAATAGCGATTTATGTACTGGCGGACTGGCAGAGTTTACAGCAATGACAAAGTGCTGTTTATTGTAAGCGTGTGAACTCAGAGATATATGCTCGGATAGCTCCGGTAACATTTCCCAAAGCATCTTAATTTCAGGCTGGCGCAGTTGATAAGGATTGGCAATACTCAACAGTAGTATGCGTGCAAAAAATTGAAAACAGGAACTACAGTCTTCATCTCCGATATCAACATGGTTAGTTGCCAGTTCGTTTTCGCGAGCTATTTTATAAAGAATGTATAGCTCTCGCCAAATTCGGCGTGGGACAGAGGCATATAATTGATAGCATCGCAACATCACGAAGCTATGGTATTTAATGGCAAATGCAAGTGCACTGGTGAGATGTTTCTTGTTACTCCATTTGATTTCGCTGGTTACAATTGACTCAATGACTGAATGGAACCCTATGCATAGTTCTGTCTGCAGTGCTTGAACCAGTGCTGCTATCTTTTTTTGCTTTTCATTAAGGGCTATATGGTTATTGAGAAACTGTTTTTCCAATGAAATGATAATCAGGTCGGCTACCGGACAGAGCTTTTCAAGAATATGTAGACGTTTATCAGGATCGAGCAAACTCTGATTAGTCTGAACCAGAAGGTGGTAAATGTTTTTCGAACTTTCCCCCAAGTTTGCTACTGGTAAATTTTGTAACCAGTGAGAGACCTTTCTTGGCGTCATTTCAACGAAAGTTCGCTGATTGGCCTGAAACTCTCTTAGGGTTAAGCCTGTTCGTCCTTGCCTCATTTGGAGATCCCTAACCGTGTAAAACTTTTATTTATGCTAAACCATCTCACGATCTAATTATCCAAATTAACATGAAACCGTCATAAAAATCATCCGTTTTATTTGTCTTTGCGATATTGGACGGGCTTGAGGCCCGCTAGTTCACTCGGACAAAATGGATATTATTCTTATCTAGGGGTCTTACAAAGTTGCTGTTTTACCCCTCGAGTTAACATTTCGTCATATTCAATATTAGCCTATTTAGCATCTGGTCGCCTAAAAGTTACTGATTTTCTTGAAATTTCAAGCGAACCAACTTTCTCTATCTGAGATTGTTATTCAGCACAACTTGCTAGGCAATGACTGTTTTGGAAGCTCTTCCAGGTTCTTCTCTGGCTAACTTTGGGACCAGGTAGCCGGGCAGCCGCTTTTGCAACTCTTCTATCAATTTAACAGCTACATTAGTGTTGACTTCGAAATGGGCTGCTCCGATAACCTTGTCAAGTAGGTGCAGATAATAGGGTAAAACTTTGTTTTCAAAAAGCTTTTCGCTCAATTCCTGTAGTGAGTCCAGGCTATCATTTACGCCTTTTAGTAGTACGCTTTGATTCAGTAGAGTGATTTTGGATGATGCAAATAAAGCAAGGTACTCGGAAAGTAGAGAGTCAATTTCATTCGCATGGTTGATATGTAGCACCAGACTTATTTTCAGGCGCGAGTGATTTAGCCGATCCACCAAAGCTTGTGTGATTCGTTGAGGGATAACTACAGGTAAGCGGGTGTGGAAACGGAGCCTCTTGAGGTGAGGTATATCTTCCAGTTTGGCAATAACTTCAAATAGGCGGCTGTCACTGACCATTAAAGGATCACCGCCACTTAAAATTACTTCACTGATTGATGGTGATTTGGCAATATAGGAAAGCGCATTTTCGAGTTGTGCGCCGCTAGCCAGGCTATCCTGATAAGGGAAATGACGGCGAAAACAGTAGCGACAATTGACCGCGCAGGCTGACGCGAGAATGAGTAGGACTCTACCTTTATATTTGTGCAGTAAACCTGGTATGGCATTGTGCTCTTCTTTAAGCGGATTTTTACTATAACCGGAAAAAGTGATTGTTTCGTTTTGATGTGACAAAACCTGTCGAAGCAGGGGATCGTCAGGGTTTCCCTTTGTCATCTTGTCTATATACGGTTGCGGTACTCGAGTTTTAAACTCGGACAACTCAGCTAGTTGTAACCGAATAGGGTGCTCAGCCAGGCCCACAGCTTCAAGTAAAGAGGCAGGAGTGGAAACCGCTTCTTTAAGCAGTTTTTTCCAAGAATTTACCTGACAATCGGGCTGGTAAACGGGTATTATTGTCGACGTATTTTTCATCCGGCTATTTTAACCCGATTCAGAGAGTCGAATCACCCGTAATTATTCGGCAAGTGCTCGATAGTTCCGGTGATGAAAGAAAGCCATACATTAATGTCAAAGAGATAAGTCAAAGAGAGAAGTCAATGGCGACATATACTACGAATGATTTTCGTCCTGGAATGAAATTTATGCTCGATGGTGAGCCTGTAGCTATCATCGAAAATAACTTTGTTCGTCCAGGAAAAGGACAAGCTTTCGCAAAAACAAAAGTACACTTTTTGCTTACTGGTCGTATTGTCGAAAAAACGT
Source organism: Aliikangiella sp. G2MR2-5 (assembly GCF_015687155.1). GTDB lineage: Bacteria > Pseudomonadota > Gammaproteobacteria > Enterobacterales > Kangiellaceae > Aliikangiella. Next base: position 574,026 of record NZ_JADPQF010000003.1, read on the forward strand.
TTAAATCTGGCGAAAGTTTTGAACAAGCGGACGTTATGGAAACCGATATGGAGTACCTCTATACCGATGGAGAGTTCTGGCACTTTATGGATCCAGGATCATTCGAGCAGTTTGCGGCTGACGCCAAAGCTGTTGGTGAAAATGCTAAATGGTTGAAAGAGCAGGAATCTTGTATGGTCACTCTTTTCAATGGTACTCCAATTTCAATTACGCCTCCAAACTTTGTTGTTCAGGAAGTTGTTGAGACCGACCCCGGGTTAAAGGGAGATACTTCTGGTAGTGGTGGCAAGCCCGCAACTTTGGAGTCCGGGGCTGTTGTTCGTGTTCCTTTATTTGTCCAAATTGGAGAAAAGATCAAAGTTGATACACGTACCAGCGAATATGTATCAAGAGCCTAATTGCAGGTTCGCTCCAGCTTGATTTAGAGCCTGCTGATCCGCAAAAAAGAGGTCATGTTGAACTATGTTCAGACATGACCTTTTTTTTGCAAACCAGGCGCGATTCGTATACCAAAAGATAGTTTTGAACTTTTTAGGTGCAACATCAAAGTGAATATTCTCCAGCAGCGTGCGCAAGCTTTAAAGGCTGTACGCGATTATTTTTTTTCTGAAAAGGTAATGGAAGTTGATTCTGAACTACTCTCTCCATATTCGGTAACTGATCCTTATATGTCTGCAATGAGGGCAACTTCTGCCAACGGCAGACTACAGGGTTATTTGCAGACGTCCCCCGAATATGCAATGAAAAAGCTTTTGAGCACAGGGTGTGGAGATATCTACCAGCTGGGAAAAGTTTTTCGGGCAGATGAGTCCGGAAAAAATCACTCTCCCGAGTTTACTATGTTGGAGTGGTATCGGTTGGGGTGGGATCATCATCAGCTAATGGAAGAAGTACGGCAAGTAATTCAGCTGGTGACGGGTATTGATGGTTTTACCAAATTAACCTATGAACAGGCTTTTGAGTCCGCCCTTGGTTTAAATCCATTTACGGCAACGGTCAGGGAGTTAGAAGTATTGGCTACTTCCAGACTCGGAGACATACCGGAAGATATGCTCAGAGATAATTATCTTTCACTTTTGTTCTCTGAATGTGTTGAGACTGGTTTTGAAAAGGACAAAGTCACCTTTATTTATGATTTTCCTGCCTCGCAGGCTTCTTTAGCTAAGGTCCAGACTCGTTCGGATAATTCCGTCGCATGCCGATTTGAAGCCTTTGCCGGGGGACTCGAATTGGCCAACGGTTTTTGGGAATTGACTGATGCTGAAGAACAGTTGAAGCGTTTCGAAGAAGACAACCGTCAGAGAGCTCTACAGGGTAACTCGCCAATAGCGGTTGATAGTGAATTGATTACCGCACTTAAACGAGGGTTGCCTGAGTGCTCGGGTGTTGCAATTGGCTTCGACAGGCTTATGATGATCAAGCAACGTGAAGATGATATTCACAATATCCTGCCTTCAGTTTTATACAGGAAAGCAGATTAAATTGCTCAAAGAAATGGAATAATAGCTTGCAAATAATCACTGCAAGGGCAAGAGGGGGGCGCTCTACTAGCGAGTAATAGAGAAATAGTCAAAGAATTTTTTCTTGCACGAAACTCGTCCGGGGACGCGTTTCATGCAGGAGAGGATTAAGCGATTAAACGGCTGTAACGTTTTCCGCTTGAGGCCCTTTTTGACCTTGAGAGATAGTAAACTGAACTTGTTGCCCTTCGGCTAAAGTTTTGAAACCATCAGATTGAATAGCGCTAAAGTGAACAAAAACGTCTGGTCCTGACTCCTGCTCGATAAATCCAAAGCCCTTCTTTTCGTTGAAAAACTTAACTTTTCCTGTAACTGTAGACATAAAAATATCCTGTATCTAACTTTAAAACGATCATTGCCTAGCTAGTCGGAAAGCTCGCATCTTTGTACAAAACACAGGAGGAAAAACAATAATCACGATCTATTAGAGTAGACATTATGTTTATTATTTGACTTCACTGAAGACTGGACAAAGAGTCGCCTCGACTTGAAAGCAAGATCGATTATACACCAAGGCAAAGGCGGGTCAATCGAATTCAATAAGGTGTCATAGATGTTTAATGATCTATCGCGTAAAAGTGATAAGAGTGGTTGGTCCTGATAGGTGCTTTTCACCTTGCTGTTGATGTTCAGGACCGTTTGTTTACTTAACTTTTTTCTTGACGAGTCAACATCTTTTCTCCCAATACCATGGGAGAGGCAGGCTTGAGCTTTTCATTCCATTGCCACTGGTTTTTCTGAAGCAGCAAGATTACTGTAGAGCCTAACTTAAAACGCCCCATTTCTTTGCCTTTGTGTAAGCTAACTTTCTTCTCCGGGTAATCCCAATGACTCGGTTTCTTTACGGTAGGCGGGGTAACAGTTCCATGCCAAACGGTTTCAACACTGCCCACAATTGTTGCACCAACTGCCACTAATGCCATTTCTCCAAATGGCGTGTCAAAATAACAGACGACCCTTTCATTTCGAGCAAAGAGGTTGGGGACATTTTCTGCGGTCAAAGGGTTAACTGAAAAGAGCTTTCCTGGAACGTGCGTCATTGCGGTCAAAGTACCTTCGCAGGGCATATGGATCCGGTGATAATCTTTTGGAGCGAGATAGATGGTACAGAATTCTCCATCGCTAAACAGTTTCGCTTTCTCTTCATTTCCTCCTAGAAGTTCTAGCGCTGAATAATGATGACCTTTTGCCTGAATTATTCGCCCCTGTTCTATTTTTCCAAACTGGCTCATTGCACCGTCCACTGGAGAGCAAAGACTGTTTTGATCATCATCGATTGGGCGCGACTCAGGTTTAATCGCTCGAGTAAAGAAGTCATTAAAGCAAGCATAGTTAGTCAGTTCTGGCTCGACCGCATTGGACATATCAATGCCGTAGGCATTGGCAAACTTCTGAATAAACCAGTTTTTAAACCAGACTGTTTTACTGTCTGCGAGTTTACCCGCTGCTATCGAGACCAGATGTTGTGGAAACAAGTACTGGGACGTGATTTTTAACTGATCGCCAAAAGACATGGTTTACTATCTCAATCCTTAAAAAGAGGCGCATTTTACCTGTGAAATTGGCAAAAGTCAGGTTTTAGGCGGATTCGCTAATCTTTAACTATATTTAATGTACCTGCGAATTGATTGCTTTTCGTAGTTAATTAACTATAAATTCAACAAATTAGAGAGTATCGATGACGGTTTTTATCGGTGGAATCATTGTGCTTGCCGCTGTACTGGGGGGCTATGTTCTCTCTCATGGAGAGTTAGTGGCGCTTTGGCAACCATTTGAGCTTCTCATTATCGGCGGAGCGGCTTTGGGGGCCTTTATCACCGCCAATCCTGCAAAAATCACAGCAAGAACTTTTGCTGCTGTCCCTAAACTACTGAGTGGAAGTCGGTTCACCAAGTCGCTCTACCTTGAGTTGTTGTCTTTGATGTATCAACTATTCAACATTATTCGAAGAGAAGGCTTAATTGCGATTGAGCGTCACATTGAAGACCCGGAAGAAAGTGAAATATTCTCTCGCTTTCCTATGGTGACGCAAGATAAACACGCCCTTGATTTTATCTGCGACTATTTGCGCCTGATGGTTATCGGAGATATGACTTCTTATGAGCTTGAGAATCTTATGGATGTTGATCTGGAAACTCACCACCATGAAAAGCTGGCTCCATCGCATGCACTGGCCAAAGTAGCTGACGCTCTTCCCGGGTTTGGTATTGTCGCCGCGGTATTGGGAATTGTTATTACCATGCAATCGCTAGGTGGACCGCCAGAAGTTATCGGGGTGCATGTCGCCGCTGCGCTGGTAGGAACTTTCCTTGGTATTCTTTTGGCTTACGGCTTTATTGCTCCGCTGTCCAATGCACTGGAATATCGTGCACTGGAAGAGGGTAAGTATTTTGAGTGTATCAAAGTTTGTATTCTGGCTTCAGTAAATGGTATGCCTCCGCAAATAGCGGTTGAATTTGGGCGTAAAACTTTGACTAGCAATGTTCGTCCAGATTTTTATGAGTTAGAAGAGTGTGTGAAAGGCTTGAGGTAAGTAGTAGACCTTTTCAAACAATTGGAGGTTCGTGTTGGCAGACAATAGTGAGAATGCCAAACCAATAATAATCAAGCGAGTTAAAAAAAACTTACATGATTTTCATGGTGGGAGCTGGAAAGTCGCGTTTGCAGATTTTGCAACAGCTATGATGGCTTTCTTTTTACTATTATGGTTGATCGGAAATACATCTGATGAGCAGCAGCAGGCAATTTCGGGGTATTTTAGCGATCCTGTTGGATACGCAGACAAGTCTGCAGCAAGTAAGTCCGTTATCGGTGAAGGAGGACAAAACGCGTCGGTAATTGAGTATAAGAATGTAAAACCGGAAACTGATATTAAAGATATTCTCGAAGATGACCTCGACAAACTCGCTGAGGAAAAGGAAATTGCCAAGCTGGAGTTACTTAAAGAAAAGCTAGAGTCATTGGTCGACAATAGTAAAGCTTTTGAACAATTTAAAAAACAGGTGATGCTGGATATAACTCCTGCCGGATTAAGGATTCAAATCGTCGATGAAGATAAGCGCCCTATGTTCGATAGCGGTAGCGCAGAGCCTAAATATTATTCCAAGCTGATACTTCGAGGACTCGCAAGTGTATTGAAAAAAGTGCCGAATAAGCTAAGTGTAACCGGCCACACTGATGCTACGCCTTATATTGAAAGAGAAGACTATGGAAACTGGGAGTTGTCGGCTGACAGGGCGAATGCTGCAAGAAGGGAATTGGTTGTCGGCGGTATCAATGAAGATAAAATTGCGAGGGTCGAAGGGTTCTCTTCTTCTATTCTGTTCGATAAGGATAATCCACATAATCCTGTCAATCGAAGGATCGCTATTATCGTTTTAAAGCCCAGTGTCGCTCGCGATATAGAAAAGCAGGTTTTGGGCGTTGACTAGTCCATCTACACCAAACTCAAGTTCCTTGGATGTTGAAGAAAAAATATCTTTAGAGTCCGCTCTTTTTAAAATTACCGAAAGCGCAGTCAACTGTAAATCGATTAGTGAATATGCGGAACGACTTCACAAAATCATTCAGCAATTAACCTACGCGGACAACTTTTTTGTTGTCCTTTATAACGGTGAAAAGCATAAACTCAACTTTGTCTATGTTTCTGACAAGTTTGATAGTGAAATTAACTGTGAGTATTTGAATCGATTGACTGAAGATCAGGCGAGAAGAACTCTTACCGGATATATGTTGAGAACGGGAAGAATGCAGCATTTATCGTTCAATGATATTTGTATGTTGGAAGAGAGGAATATTGTCGATTCAGTCGGCAGTCAAAGTCACGACTGGCTGGGGGTACCTCTTATTTTTGATAACCAGATCTTGGGGGGAATGGTTATTCAAAGCTATCAAGATGATATTACCTACGGACAGCCAGAAGAAGAAATTATGCAATTTATTGCCAGACAGATAGCAATGGTGACTAAAAGCAAGCAAGCTGAGTTGGCATTGATTGATTCTAATCTGGAGCTTGAAAACCGAGTGAAGGAAAGGACAGAAGCCTTATCAATTGCCAACGAGGCTTTAAAGGCTGAAATTCAGGAAAGAAGAAAAAGTCAGCAGGTACAGGCTGCCTTATTTCAGATTACCGAGCTGGTATCTACTTCGGAAAGTTTGCAAGGCTTGTTTTTTGGTGTTCACAAAGTTATTGACCAGCTGATGTTTGCCAAAAATGAGTTTATAGCGCTTCTATCTGAAGATGATCAGTATATTAACTTTGTTTACTTTGTGGACCAGTTTGATAGTGAACCACCCGCAAGAAGATATACTCCAAATTCCCAGCCTGCTGGATTGACCGAACAGGTGCTGGATAGCGGAGAGTCCTTTTTATATTTTCGTGGTCAATCAGGACCACAGGAGATAGCAGGAAAAAGAGCAAGTGAGAGTTGGTTGGGCGTACCATTAAAAGATAAAAATAAGGTATTCGGCGTGCTCGCTATTCAAAGTTACGATAAAGAGCGAGTTTATACTCGTGATGACCAATTAATTTTAATGACCATCGGGCAACAGGTAGCAACAGCAATTTTACGCAAAAAAGATGCAGACTCGTTAAAAGATGCGCATGAAACGCTTGAGAGAAGGGTTAAAGAAAGAACTCATGAGTTAGAGAAAACGATTGAAAGAAGGAAAGTCGTTGAAGAACAGCTAGCTTATGAAAGCCTTCACGACTCGCTAACCGGACTTCCCAATCGTTTACAGCTTACCGGGGCGTTAAGTCGAACTTTAAAAGAAGGTCGACGCCAGCAAGACGGTGTCCTGGCTCTTTTATTCCTGGATCTGGATCGTTTCAAGATCATTAATGATAGTCTTGGTCATCATATTGGCGATCTTTTTCTCGTTGAAGTATCCAAAAGGCTACAAAGTTGCGTTCGAAGTGATGATCTGGTTGCAAGGCTGGGAGGTGATGAATTTTGTATTTTGATGCCAAGTATATCTAAGTCATCTGTAGCACTTGCTTTGTGTGCCAGAATTCTAAAAGAACTAAAGAAACCGCTGGAAGTAGAAGGTCATTCACTGATTACCAGCGCCAGCATTGGCATCCGTTTGGCGAATAATGCGGAAGACTCACCTGAGCTAGTAATGAGTGATGCCGATGCAGCGATGTATCAGGCAAAACATCAGGGAAAAAATCAGTTCTGCCTATTCGATGCCAACATTAAAGAGTTGGTTACAACTCGAATGAAAATGGAGCGAGATCTGCGAATTGCCGTTGAAACCAGAGCTCTTTATCTGGTTTATCAACCGGTAGTTAACGTAATAAGTGAGGAAACGGTAGGGTTTGAAGCTTTAATTCGTTGGAAGCATCCTGAACAAGGCTTCATTAGCCCCGAGATTTTTATTAGCATTGCAGAAGAAACCGGGTTGATAGTTGATATCGGTGAGCAGGTTATAGAGATGGCCTGTCGAAAAATTGCTGAACTGAAAGCGAAAGTAGGAAAGCGACGTATCTATGTCAATGTCAATGTGTCTGCAGTACAAATACTTTCACGAACCCTTGATGACGTTATTCGGCGTAAATTAAGTCAATATGAAATTGAACCAGAAAACCTGAACGTAGAGATTACCGAAAGTATTTTGATTGAAGATTACAAGGCGGCACTCAATTTTGTCCGTGAACTCAAATCTATGGGGATCAAAGTTTATCTGGATGATTTCGGGACCGGCTATTCTTCTTTAAGCTATCTTCATCACTTTCCTTTTGATGCGATAAAACTTGATCGATCATTCATCAAAGACCTTAGTACAAATCGCAGCAATAAAGCAATTGTTGAAGCTATCGCAACTTTGTCTAGCAATCTTGGAATAGAAGCCGTCGCTGAAGGCGTTGAAGAAGAAGAACAGTTGATAGCGCTTAGAAATATGGGATATCCAACGGCACAGGGATTTTACTTTTCTAAACCAGTAGAAGCAGATAAGATTTTTGCGCTTTTGCAAGTATAAGGTTACTTGTCTTTCGCCAGCAAAATCTTGCAGTAGTTATTCCAGCGTTGCTGATAAATTTTGTTATCTTTCACTGCCTGAATGATAGAGCAACCAGGCTCATTGATGTGACTGCAGTCTCTGAATTTGCAAGTACTTAGGTAGGGTTGGAATTCAACAAATCCACTGACAATATCCTCTGGTTCAAGATGCCATAACCCAAATTCCCTGACTCCTGGAGAGTCCACAATAAAACCATCATTTTGCTCGAAGAAAAATAGCTTCGACGCTGTGGTTGTGTGTTGTCCTAGCCTGGAGTTCTCCGATACTTTGTTAACCAGGCTCTCCTGTTGAGGAAAGAGACTATTAATGAGTGATGATTTCCCCACCCCTGACTGGCCGACAAAAATACTCTGAGAGTTTTTAAGTTTCTCAGACAACTCATTAATTCCCAGATTGTTTTTGGCACAGGTTTTCAATACCGGATAGCCCAAAGATTGATAAATTGGCAATTGACTCTCTATTGCCTGAGCAGATATTTCTGCGCAAAGATCCCATTTATTGAAAATGATGGTTGCCTTTAACTGGGCATTATTTACCGCTACCAGGTAGCGGTCGAGTAAAACCGAGGAGAAGTCGGGTAAAGGGGCCGTTACGATAAAAACCTGCTCAATATTGGCAACAATCGGCTTTACGCCCTGATGTTGCGCAGGACGCGTCAACACCGAGTTACGCTCATACATAGCTTCGACAATACCCTGATTGTTTGGATCGAGACGGAAACTGACTTTATCCCCCGGAACAGGCGCCCCCAGGTTTTGCCTTAAGAAGCAGCGGTATTGCTGGTGTTCGCCTAAAGATAGAACATCGGCTTGCTCGCCAAAACGACTAATAATTATCCCGTCTCTGGCTTCAGATAGATCGGATAACTCTGGGGGCTTGTCTGTCTTCTTCAGCCTTTGTCGTTGCTTTTGTGCTACCTGACGTTTTTGTCTGTGGGTTAATTTATCTCGTTTGGCCAAACCAATGCTCGTAAGGTTATTTTGCCCGGACTTGATATTGCCTTGGGCTTAATTTGCTGAATATTATATACTATCTTTACTGGATGGCTATTTACAGCCGGTGTTTTTTCCAGAATATTCAATATAATAGTGCAACATCATGGCTTCATTTAGCATACAAGCAAAGCATTACTGCAGGAGATAATGGGTGCAAAAAAGTGACAATCTAATCTGGATCGATCTGGAAATGACTGGACTGGATCCGGATAAAGAAAGAATTATTGAAATCGCCACCATTGTCACGGATAAGGACTGCAATATACTTGCTGAGGGGCCGGTGATGGCGGTGAACCAGCCGCAAGGTATCCTGGATGCTATGGATGAATGGTGTACGACGCATCATGGTCAATCCGGTCTAACTCAGCGGGTTATTGAAAGTCAGATAAGTGAAGCCGAAGCAGAACAGAAAACATTGGAGTTTTTAGCGCAATGGGTTCCTGCGGGAATGTCGCCCATGTGTGGCAATAGTATTGGACAAGATAGGCGTTTTCTGGTGCGTTATATGCCGAAGTTGAATGATTTTTTTCATTATCGAAACCTTGATGTGAGTTCAGTTAAAGAACTCGCGGTTCGCTGGAAGCCTGAAATAATGAAAGGGCTTAAAAAGAAAAATCAACATCTTGCGATAGAAGATATACGCGAGTCGATTGCCGAGTTACTCTATTATCGCGAGCATTTTATTAATCTCGAGTAAAAACAAATATATAAAAGAGTGCTGCCGAGTCGCCTGACAGGCTGACTCTAATGCGAATTTTCAAACAGAAATTTCTGGTTGCCAGTTGATGAGATATTCTTCCCCCGATGCAGGTGTCGCCCTCTATTCTGCGTCTCAAATAAGAGATATTGAACTGTCTTACGCCAAAAGCGAGCAAAAGGGCACTTATCCTTTGATGGAAGCTGCTGGCAGAGCTGCCTACCAAACCCTAAAACATAATTGGCCAGAAGCTCGTAATATATTGATTTTAACAGGGAAAGGTAATAACGGCGGAGACGGCTTTGTTGTCGCTCGATTGGCAACCGAAGAACGTAAAAGGGTAACTTTGTGTAATTTTTGTGAGCCGGACAATATCAAGGGGGATGCTCTGATTGCCTATCAAAAATTACATACAAGCGGCATTGCAATCAAATCCTGGGATAAGCTGGACCTGAGCGCTTTTGACCTTGTTATTGATGCTATGCTGGGGACTGGAATTAAGGGCGCTTTGCGTTCTCCTTTCGATCAGGTGATCGCTCAATTAAACAAAGCTAAGGTGCCGGTCCTTTCGATTGATATTCCATCCGGGCTTGAAGCAGATACTGGAAGCGTAGTAACTGAAGCGGTTCATGCTGATATGACAGTAACCTATATCGGCCACAAGAAAGGGATGTATACAGGAACATCGGCCAATTATCGTGGCAAAGTTAAGCTATTTGATCTCGGAGTTTCAGATAGCTGCTATCAGCAACATGAGTTTAATGTGATTGCTGAAAACTGGAATAGCTTAAAGCACAAGCTAAAGCCCCGACTGCCGGCTGCGCATAAAGGAGATCATGGCCGTAGTCTTATTATAGGGGGCTCAAAAGGAATGTTGGGGGCTGCAGTGCTGGCTGCAAGTGCGGCGGCTCGATGCGGCAGTGGACTTACCTGGGCTATGGTGGAAGAGGGAGCTGCACAGGTGGTTAGCGCACGGCCTGAAGTGATGGCGCAGGATATCGATTTACCTGACCAGCAGTGTCAGGACTTACTCAAGCGAGCGAGTGTGATTATCGCCGGTCCTGGTTTAGGCCAGCGAAAAAGAGGCAAGGCGTGGATGCAGTTCTTAAACGAAGAGCTTGAGGCCAGGGATACATTGAAAGTTTACGATGCCGACGCACTCAACTGGCTGGCAGAAAATCCAAATAAAGATAATAAGCGAGTACTCACTCCTCATCCGGGAGAAGCGGCAAGGCTCCTCAATACTTCACCTGAAGAAGTTAATCAGGATCGCTTTGCTTCTTGTCAGGCCATTGTTGAGCAATATGGTGGGATCTGTGTGCTCAAGGGCGCTGGTACCATAGTTAGCGACAATACCGGTATGACTCTGGTGTGTCCGGTAGGCAATCCAGGAATGGCTACTGGCGGTATGGGAGATGTTCTCTCAGGTATCGTTGGTGCTTTGCTAGCTCAAGGGTTTAGTCTGTTGGACTCTGCGGCATTAGGTGTTGTTATTCATGGTGAGGCCGCTGACAGGGCTGCGGGGCCAAAAGGTTATTATCGGGGACTATTGGCTGCCGATCTCTTTCCCCATTTACCAGCCTTAGTTAATCCGTATTAGACTAGTCAGCGCAGCCGATAAAAAGCAGTAAAGAACAAATATATCTTTACTGTGTTAAAATTGCGCCAAAAATCTGTCTTTAAACTCCAGGCAACTGTCAGTGCGTTCAAACAGACACGACAGTTCAGTGTAACTTGAGGTATGTATGGAGCATGGTGTGATGAGTGTTCACCTGCCAGACGAAGCTGCGACGCTCAATATAGGAACTATTCTCTCAGAAAACTTACCACCGAAAGCGCTTATCTTTCTTAATGGTAATCTGGGGGCCGGTAAAACTACCCTGGTTAGAGGCATTCTTAGGGCATCCGGGCATCAAGGAAGCACCAAAAGCCCGACCTATACTTTGGTTGAACCCTATGAAGTTGAAGACAGGAAGTTTTATCATTTCGACCTCTATCGACTAGCGGACCCTGAAGAGTTGGAATATATTGGTATTCGAGACTATTTGGATGAATCTGCAATTTGTCTGGTAGAGTGGCCGGATAAAGGTGAAGGCTTGCTACCAGAGCCCGATTTGACAATAAATTTGGACTATGAAGGCGAAGCTAGAAATATTACACTGGTGGCAGGTGATTGCCTGTGGGCCAAAGCCTTGCTCAAGTTATTACAAGCAGAACATGGTTGATTTTTGGATAAAAACTCAGCTGAAAAATAAAAACTGTATTCAGATTTGATTAATACTGAAGTAACAATAATAAAAGACCGAGAGTGATTTAGCTGTGTAGCGTTGTCGAAAGCTGGAGAAATAATGTAGCCGGCAATAAAGTTAAAACTGATTTGTAGCGCATCAGTAAAAAAAGTATTTAGAAGTTGTAAGGGTGTTGAATTGAAGCAAGTACTATTTCAATCATTCATGTTTAAGCTGGCCTTGCTGTTTTTTTGCAGCTCTGCCGTAGCAGGGGATGTAAAAGGGATCCGTTTTTGGCAGGACCCGGAAAAGACACGACTCGTATTTGATGTTAGTGAACAGGTCGACTATAAACTTTTTACTTTAGAGGACCCCTACCGACTGGTAGTGGATCTTCAAAATGCGAAATTGAAGACTGAAATTGATACTGTTGATGTCCCGCAAGCGCTTGTTAAGAAAGTTCGTGCTAGTCAGTCAAGTGATAAATTACGAGTAGTACTTGATTTAAAGCGAGGAGTTTCTACCAAAGACTTCCTGCTCAAACCATATCAAGATTATGGACATCGACTGGTTATCGATATTCGAGACAAAAATGCTCAAAAGCCGGTAGTAAAAACGGCATCGTCGGTGATAAAAGAAAAGAATCGAGACATTATTATCGCGATTGATGCCGGGCATGGCGGAGAAGATCCTGGTGCTTCAGGAAAAAAAGGTACGCGCGAAAAAAATGTGACTTTAGCCGTAGCTAAACGACTGGCTGAAAAAATTAACGCACAAAAAGGTTATAAAGCATTTCTCACTCGCAGTGGTGATTACTATGTTGGGCTGGAAGAAAGAACCCGGCTAGCACGAAATAATCGAGCAGACTTGTTGGTCTCGTTGCACGCTGATGGATTTACCGACTCCAGAGTAAAAGGAGCATCCGTATGGGTTTTATCGACTCGTGGTGCAAACTCTGAAATGGGTAAGTGGCTGGAGCAAAGAGAGAAAAGTTCTGACTTGCTGGGCGGGGTCGAAAGCTTGCAGAATAAGGACCCTCTGGTAGCGAAAGTACTAATAGACCTTTCCATGCACTATTCAATTGGCGAGAGTTTAAAAGCGGGTGAAGAAGTCAGAAAAAAGCTAGCTTCATCTATGCCCAAAATGCACGGCAAAGGATTAAGAAAAGCTGCTTTTGTGGTTTTAAAGATGCCTGATATTCCTGCAATGTTGGTAGAAATGGCCTTTATTTCTAATCCGGAAGAAGAAAGGCTATTAAGAACCAGTTCACAGCAAAATAAAATTGCCAATGCGGTCTTCTCAGGAGTACAAAAATATTTCAGGGCTAATGCACCAGATGGTACATATATCGCGAGTTTAGGACAGGAGCGATCACATAAAGTAAAAAGAGGAGATACTCTGTCTGAAATTGCTGCCTCATATGGTGTGAGTATGAATCAATTGAAAAAACATAATAAATTAACCTCATCCAATTTAAGAATTGGCCAGGTTCTTTCCATTCCTGAGGTTTAACCTTGGATTTGAACAATAGAATCCATTTGCTGGATAACCGGCTCGCGAACCAAATAGCGGCAGGGGAAGTTGTTGAGCGACCGGCTTCGGTGGTTAAAGAGCTAGTCGAGAATAGTATTGATTCCGGGGCAACTCGCATCGAAGTGGATGTGGAGCGCGGTGGTACTCGTCTGATAAGGATCACTGATAATGGTAGCGGTATATATAAAGACGATCTTAAACTGGCGCTCACCAGACATGCCACCAGTAAAATCAGAACCAATGAAGATCTCCACGCTATAGGTTCTCTCGGTTTTCGAGGCGAGGCGCTGGCGAGTATTAGCTCTGTTTCTCGGCTAACCTTAACTTCGCGTCCTCAGTCTGAACCGCTCGCGTGGCAGGCAATTGCTCAAGGTCGCGAAATGAACGTTGATATTCAACCCGCCTCTGCAGCACCAGGAACACGAATTGAGGTAGCGGATCTATTTTATAACACTCCGGCCAGACTTAAATTTTTGCGCACGGAAAAAACTGAATTTAGCCATGTAGAAGAAGTTTTCAAACAGCATGCCCTGGCAAACTTCGGGACAGCATTTGTTCTCAAGCACAATCATAAAGTCATTAAGCGAGTTCCTGCGGTAAGAGATAACAGTCAGAAGCTTAAGCGTATCGCGACTATTTGCGGTAAAGGTTTTGCCGATAATGCATTACCATTTCTTTGTGACCATGAAATGATGACAGTCAGAGGCTGGTTGGGACGTCCTGAATTTCATCGAAGTGAGTCGGATATCCAATATGTTTTTGTGAATGGCCGCCCGATCAAAGACAAAACTGTCAATCATGCCATAAGACAAGCCTACGAAGGGCTTCTTCCACCGGGCCGAATGGCGACTTATGTGATATTTATCGAGATGGATGTTTCCAAAGTGGACGTTAATGTCCATCCTACCAAACATGAAGTTCGCTTCGATCAACAGCGATTGGTACATGACTTATTGGCGAAAAGCATTTCCGACGCCTTGCAGCCGGAAACTAGCGCCTTACTTGTTCAAAACGAAAGTAATCTGAGCCATGGTGCTTCAATTAAGCCCGGTATTTATTCACAGCCTCAATCTGTATTTGAGCTACAAAGCGGTCAATTTTTTTCAAGCAAAGCTGAACAAATGCCTCCGGGAGAAGGAAGAAACTTTGAAAAAGAAAGCTTTCGAAATGAAAATCTTAAGGAAAATACTTTTTTAAATAAGAATAAGCCGAGAGGGAGTAGTTGCCAGGAGTCTGAACAAAAGTCATCGTTTTCTTCACCAAAAGTGAATTTCAGAGCAAGTGAAAACCTTTTGAATCGTGTTGCGGAGAATTTTTCAAGGAGCTACTTTTCTCAAAATCAAATCTCTCAGGGCGAAAGCAAACTTCAGGCTTCTCCTGTTGTTGATAAGTCCGAAACAACATCATCTCCAGAATATATTGGCACAAGCTTATCGGTGCCTCCGGAAAATAGCGAGTTTTGGCCGGTTTTTTCTGTCGGAGAAAATATTTGGTTGACCGAAAAAGAAGGAAAGACTTACGCGTTTAATTCGAGAGAACTTCTACCAGCTTATTTGACCGCTTCGATGACCTGCGTAGGAGAAGTCGTGTCGGTTCCGCTGCTTTTTCCGCTGCAGCAAAGTTTTGCTCCTGACTGGCTGGAAGATTTCCATTTTCATCAATTACTGGAAAAGTTGGGTTTTATTTGCGAACAGGCTGACGCAGAGACATTAACAATTCGAAGTATTCCTTTCTGGCTGGAAGCAGTTGACAATGAACCGCTATTTAATTTTCTAAACCGCTGGTTAGAAAAAGTAGAGTTTGAAACACTCAGCCAAATAAAACCCGCACAGCTAAGTTCAGATGAATTAACTTCAGAGCAACTCTATTTAAATAAAGCTTCTCAATTCTATGATTGGTTAGATTTATTGGTTTTAGATAAAGCTTTGGTGAATCGACTCAATCACGCTTATCAAAAAATGATTAAAAATAACGAGTCGAATGAGCTTTTAACCGATGAAGTGTTTGATATTTATCGACCGATAGAGGCTTCTCTATTTCGAAATCTCTGGACGAAACCGAAAAAAAGTCTTGAAAAAGCGGACTGATATGAGTGATTCAATTGCAATAGCAGAGCCGGATAAGCCGGTAATCTTTATCATGGGACCTACTGCAAGTGGAAAGACTGCGTTGGCGAGTGAGCTCTACCAAACTGGGAAGTTTGAAATCATAAGTGTAGACTCGGCAATGGTATACAGAGAAATGAATATTGGGAGTGCCAAGCCGAGTGCAGAAGAACTTTTGCAGGCACCACACCATTTAATAGATTTTCTCGATCCCAAAGAGGCTTATTCTGCAGCTAATTTTGCCCATGATGCAAAAAGGCTGATCAATGATATTCATGCGCGCGGTAAAATGCCTTTGCTTGCTGGCGGAACCATGCTTTATTACAAAGCGCTTAAAGATGGACTGGCTAACTTACCGCAGGCAGATGAAGCTGTTCGAGAGAAATATAAGATTGAGCTTGTAGAGCAAGGAATTGAATCTTTATATGCTAAATTAACATTAGTCGATCCAATAACCGCGGAACGACTTCACACAACTGACACTCAGCGCATTTTGCGTGCACTGGAAGTGTATGAAGTGAGTGGTAAACCTCTTTCACAGTGGCATCAGGAGCAGCAACTCGATGCATTACCTAACCCTTTATTGTCGATAGCCTTGGCGCCAGAGGACCGCAGCGTACTGCATCAAAGAATCGCCAAACGATTTGACTTGATGATGAAACAGGGCTTTTTACAAGAAGTAGAAAATCTCTATCAACGGGGCGATCTCGAGTTGGATTGTCCATCGATGAAATGTGTTGGTTATCGTCAGCTCTGGATGCACTTGAGTGGAGAGCTTAGTCTGGAGGAAGCGATCGAAAGAGGTATTATCGCGACCCGGCAACTGGCTAAAAGGCAGTATACCTGGTTGAGAAGCTGGCCGGATGCCAAATGGTATGATCCGTTGCAGCCAGAACAATTGATTGCGGCGAAATCGACTATTCTAAACTTTATTTCGTAAAATCAGCCTGACTTATCAATTAAACCGGTAACCAGGGGCTACCGGTTTGCATTACTGCGATAGTTGCAGCGAGAACAAACTGTCCAGCGTAATAAAGTGGCAATCCAAAAACACGATCACTAAATTTTGGTGTTTTAAAGCGATGACTGGCGACAAAAAAATCCGAAAGCGCAAATAGAATCGCGCCCATTGCGACCAGAGTTAACTGTCCGTCGATTCTTAAAGAAAGCCCCAGCGCGGTCATTACCGCAATAACAAACATATAGGCGATCACGCCGTATTTAAGCACGCCGCTGAGTGAATCTTTGATCCAGTTGTAAACAAAATACATGGCGAACGATAGACCAGTCAGTGCTGCCAGCCACTCCAATCCTTGATAGTCATATTGAAGAAAAGCGGTTATATAAGCGAGGTGGCCGATTAAAAATGCTGCCATACCGGCGAGAAAACTCTTTTTACTTTTGAAAATCAAAAAGACGTCACCGATGACGCCAAAGAATACTCCGACCAACAGCAGGATAGAATAGATAGTTTGCGACTGATAAGTGAGTATCACGCAAAAGGCGAGAAGACAAAGTGAAGTCATCGTTTTAAATGTTCCCGCAATTGCGCCTTTTTTATGATAGTCGGCGATAAGCAGCGCGACCAAAAATAAAATTGCAAAAGTTGCCAGTAGCTGACAAGTAAAAAGGATTTGGGCGGAGAGTTGTAGCGTTTCAGTCACTTTGATTCTTTTGTTTTTTTGTTGTAGATGACTTGTATTGTGGAATAAGGTGTAAGGTGTGTCTAGTGGTTTGCTCTAATAACCCGGAGTGAAAGGTTATTGATTACATGGGAGTCATGGCATATTCTAATTTAACCTGACTTAATGCGCCGAATAATAGGAATCATCGGTGCTCAAATTCACTGACGTATTACAGGGTGTAGTGTGAAAAAAGCATCTAGATTTATGCCTGAATACAATGCAAAAAAGGCAAATAAACCTGCGCTGTTGGTTCTGAGCGCAGTTGTGTTAGTTGTCTTTATCTATCAGCCGGTTTTTCTTTTGATTCCGCTAGGGGTAGCTGTATTAGTCATGCTCTGCGTTGCAATCGAGCAGCCCGGGATTGAAAAATATTTTCAAAACTTATGTGAAGATCGCAAAGGTTTATCAATTTGTGATTTTTCCAGAGAGTTTGATCCAAAGGTTGTCGATACATGGATTATCCGTGCAGTTTATGAGCAGCTTCAAGTAGCATTACCCACGAAACAAAAAGTCCCTATTAGAGCTTCCGATAGTCTGTTTGATACATTAAAGCTAGATGAAGACGACATCGAATTAGATTTAGTCGAGGAGGTTGCGCAGAGAACAGGTCGAAGTTTGAGCGAATATAAAAATAACCCTTACTATGGGAAGGTGACAACTGTGCAAAACCTGGTTTTATTTTTTAATCATCAGGCTCGATAAATGCCTTAGTAGGTTGAGTTAGCTTTGCGTAAGCCAACTTTTAAAGGACTTAGTAAAAATGGAAAGCACTCAAGAGTCCTGATATTTTGAAGGCAGACTCGAAGTCATCGAGCTATTATCTGACAAAGCAATCAGCCATTCCCCATCGGATCTCAAGCAAAAACACTTTATAATTCACACATCTTGTTCTAATTCCCAAAATTGGCTACCAAAACTTAATGAATAAAGCCTACGAAATTTTAAAGTCTGTATTCGGCTACGATGAGTTCCGTCACAATCAAAAGGCGATCATCGAAGCGCTGATTAATGGCCGGGATGTACTCACTTTGATGCCGACCGGTGGTGGCAAGTCTTTGTGCTATCAGGTGCCGGCATTGGTACTGGAAGGTACCGCGGTAGTGATTTCTCCACTAATTGCGCTGATGCAGGATCAGGTTGAGGCATTGGAACAGCTTGGCATTAAAGCGGCCTTTCTCAATTCAACCCTTTCCTTTCATCAGGTCCGCCATATCGAGTCAGAGTTGCTCTCCGGCCAGCTCGATTTGTTGTATATCGCGCCGGAACGTCTGACTATGCCGTCGACTATCGGCTTATTACAACAGGTGAACATCTGTCTTTTCGCTATCGATGAAGCTCATTGCGTGTCTCAGTGGGGACATGATTTTCGGCCGGAATATCGAAAGCTTGACTGTTTGGCCAGTCAGTTTCCTGCGGTACCTCGTATTGCCCTGACTGCAACTGCGGATCAGCGGACCCGTCAGGAAATCATCGAGCATTTAAAGCTCAATAATGCCGAGCTTCACGTTAGCAGCTTTGATCGCCCTAACATCACTTATCAAATTCAGGAAGGGGCGAGCGGGCGTGAGCAATTGTGGCGCTTTATTCAGTCGCAGCACGCTGAAGATGCGGGAATTGTCTATTGCCTGTCGCGCAACAAAGTTGAATCGGTTGCGTCCTGGTTATCACAAAAAGGAAGGGTGGCACTGCCTTATCATGCGGGGCTTTCGGCTGAAGAACGTGCCAAAAATCAGAGCCGTTTTTTGCGAGAATCGGGAGTCATCATTGTCGCGACTATAGCTTTTGGTATGGGCATAGACAAACCGGATGTTCGTTTTGTGGCCCATTTGAGTCTACCCAAAAATATCGAAGCCTACTATCAGGAAACCGGTCGAGCCGGTCGAGATGGTGAGCCGGCGACGGCCTGGATGAGTTATGGATTACAGGATGTAATTACCCTGCGTCAGATGATGGCGCAAAGTGATGCCAACGAGCAATATAAACAAGTCTCTCGTCAGAAACTGGAAGCACTCCTCGGTCTCTGCGAGCAAACCTCCTGCCGGCGCCAGACACTATTACGCTACTTTGGCGAGCCATTGGATTCTGCGTGTGGTAATTGTGACAACTGCATTAATCCACCACAGACCTGGGATGCAACCGAGGAAGCGCGAAAGGCTCTTTCCTGTGTTTATCGAACCGGCCAACGTTTTGGAGTGGCTTACCTGGTGGATATATTGCGAGGTAAAGACGATCCTAAAATAATCGAGAGAGGTCACCATGAGCTATCCACGTTTGCCATAGGCAGTGAGCTATCTGTTGCTGAGTGGCGTAGCTTGTTTCGCCAATTGATCGCTCAAGGTCTACTTAATGTCAATCATGATCGATATGGTGCGATTGAACTGGACGAGTCCTGTCGTCCATTGTTAAAGGGCGAAGCAACCCTGGCTGCGCGAAAGCCGGTAGAGAAGGAAAAGGAGAGTAATAAGTCGAGGAGTTCAAGAGCTGCGAAGCTTTCTTCAATTCACTTACCACTGTTTGAAGCACTGAAGGCGTTGCGCCGAGCCTACGCCGATGAGCAGGGTGTTCCGCCCTATGTCGTTTTTCACGACGCAACGCTGATTGAAATGGTTGAGAAAAGGCCTTCTACTTTGAGTGAGATGCAATTTATAAGTGGAGTCGGTAGTCGAAAAATAAGTCTCTACGGTGATGAGTTTCTGTCCACTATCAAAGCGCATCCTTTGCCACAAGGCGTATTTCCTCAGTTGTCGGATACGGTCAATGAAACGATGATATTACTTTCACAGTCGTTAAGCGTGAAAGATATTAGTCAACGGCGAGAGCTTGCTGAGTCAACCATTTATTCTCACCTGTCCACTGCAATTGAGGCGGGATTAATCGATCCAACCGAGGCACTGGCGCTAGACTCCGATGATTACCATTTAATCGTTCAAGCGCTTAACAGTGTCGACGCAAGTTTAAAAGATGCGCGAGAGCTGTTGGGGGAAGCATTTGATTATGGTGTGATCCGTTGTGTGGCGGCTGCCGAAGGATATTCTAACTAGGTATTATGACTTTAAGATTTGGGGATCTTGGTAAGATTTACGTTATTCTATGAAATATTTCGTAGTCGATATCGTTTGAAGTCGATAGAATATCAACTTTATTGGGGATATTTGCTCCACAGGTGTTGAACTTGCTGGATTTTAGCCCCACTAAGGAAGAGAAAAGGTTTTAGTACCATTACCTTTGCATATTTAGCGAAAGCAGGAATTAGGTGCTAAAATTATTTTCGAGGCGGTAGATTTTTTGAATTTGTCGCTTTTTGTCATGAAAACGGGACGTTTTTGTCAAAGTATTGCTATCAGTCTGCAGGCTTTACAAGAACAATAACTATACAAAGAGACTCACAAACCCTCGTTTTAAGTCTCAACAGAAAAAGAATATTTAAAGGAGACAGTTATGTCAAAAGGGCAGAGCTTACAAGACCCTTATCTTAATGCGTTGCGAAAAGAGCGCGTTCCAGTTTCAATTTTCCTTGTTAACGGTATTAAATTGCAGGGGCAGATCGAGTCTTTCGATCAGTTTGTTGTATTGTTGAAAAACACTGTTAGTCAAATGGTCTATAAACATGCCATTTCGACAGTCGTTCCAGCTCGAAATGTTAAGCTACCACATGGTGGTGAAAATGAGCATGGTGGCGATAATGGTGGCGATAGTCAGGGGAATTATTAATCCTGAGTATTCTACTTAACGATCAAAGTCAAATACCAGTCTATACGCCGGCCATCGATGATGGTTGGCGTTTTAACTTTTTGTCTATCATTTATTCACCAAGTTTGACCGCGAATTTTGCGGCAGCAATCAAGAGTTACGCCATTGTTTGAAAGACACGCAGGCGGAGAAAACGCCGTTCTTGTCCACATTGATTTCCCTGATGCGCAAAACAAAGAAGATAAAGATGAGTTCATCGATCTTGCTATTTCTGCTGGTTTGCAAATAAAAGAAATCGTTGGAGGCAGCAGGCAAACGCCACATCCGCGCTATTTTATTGGTAGTGGTAAAGCTGAGGAAATTGCTCAGCATGTTAAAGACAAAGAAGCCGATGTCGTCTTGTTCAATCATCGACTGTCACCAGCTCAGGAGCGAAATCTGGAGCGCCTGGTCGAGTGTCGGGTGATCGATAGAACCGGATTAATTCTCGATATATTTGCCCAGCGCGCGCAGACTCATGAAGGAAAGCTTCAAGTCGAGTTGGCCCAACTAAATCATTTATCCACCCGCTTAATCAGAGGCTGGACTCACCTTGAGCGACAAAAAGGTGGTATCGGTCTTCGTGGTCCGGGGGAAACTCAGCTGGAAACGGACCGACGCTTGTTGCGTGAGAGAATCAAAACCATTCGCAAGCGTCTGGAAAAAGTTGAGAAGCAGCGGGAGCAGAGCCGGCGTTCGCGTAAGCGAGGAAACTTGCCAACCGTGGCCCTGGTGGGATATACCAATGCCGGCAAGTCGACTTTGTTTAACCGTATCACCGAGTCTACTGTATACGCCGCGGATCAATTGTTTGCGACCCTGGACCCGACTCATAGAAATATCGAATTAGTACCTGGTCAACAAGCGATTCTATCCGATACAGTTGGGTTTATTCGTCATCTTCCTCATGATTTGGTTGCTGCCTTTAAAGCAACCCTGCAGGAAAGCCGTCAAGCTGACATTTTGTTACATGTTATTGATGCGTCTGATGAAAGAAAAGACGACAATATTGAGCAGGTTTATGATGTACTCGAAGCTATCGGGGCTCGAGATATAAAGACCGTGGAGGTCTACAATAAAATCGATGCTATGGAAGAAGTCGTTTCCAAAGTTGAGCCGGGGATTGATGATGAACCAGATCGGGTCTGGGTTTCAGCGAAAACTGGTGAAGGTATGGAGCTCTTATGCCAAACTATAAGTCATCAATTGGACATACAGTGGCAGCAGTTATGTTTACGAATTGTACCTCGCGACCTGGGTTTAAGAAGTGAATTACACGACTTGAACGTGATAGAGTCGGAAAATGTAGAAAATGATGGAAGTTTTAAGCTACAGATTCGTATTAGTCAGGCTGACTGGCGAAGATTGGTAAGGAAAACCGAAGGACATATTGAAAAGTGTGTTCTTGAAGAAGATAGAGAGGATTGATTTGCATCCTTTATCCAGCCTCAATAAAATGAGACCAGCAGACTACTTGAGAAAAGTTGGTTATTAGGTCGAACTAACAAGTAAACAATTAATCATTAATTGGAGAAAAAGATGCCTTGGAATGAACCGGGTAATAATAATGGTAATAAGGATCCTTGGGGGAACCGCAATAAAAATGACGGTCCACCAGATTTGGATGAAATGCTAAAGAAAGTCACTGGTATATTTGGTGGCGGTAAAGGGGGGAGTACAAGTAATAAAAGTGCACCCAAAGGTTTTTTTATTACTGGGTTACTTATTCTTGCTGGTATTTGGGGATTCAGTGGTATTTATACTATTAATGAAGCCGAGCGTGGGGTTATTCTTCATTTTGGCCAATATGACCGTACCGTTGGAGCCGGTTTGGGCTGGGTTCCTCGAGGAGTCGAAAAGGTCATTAAAGTTAATACCGATATAATGCGTAGCACCAAAGTCGAAGGTGTTATGTTGACCAAAGATATCAATATTGTTGAAGTGGATGTTGGTATTCAGTACAAGATTGAATCTGCGGAAGACTATCTATTTAATCTAGCGGATGCTGAAGTCACCCTAAATCAGGCTGCTGAGTCTGCACTAAGGCAGGTAGTAGGCAACTCTGTCGTTGATGCGATATTAACGACTGATAAAGAGCGTATACAGAACGAACTCAAGTATGAAATGGAACAAGTTCTTGCTGGGTATAAAAGCGGTCTGGCAGTACGAACAGTAACCCTTGAAAGAGTTCGCCCGCCAAGGGAAGTGAACGATGCGTTTGAAGAAGTAAACCGGGCGGCGCAGGACGCTAAAAAAGTAAAGCAGGAAGCAGATGCCTATGAAAATGAGAAACTCCCGCTCGCTATCGCTAAGGCTGAAAAGGCTCGCCAACAAGCTGATGCCTATAGAGCAACTATTCTTGCCAAAGCCAATGGTGAAGTAGCGCGTTTTAAGCAGTTGCTTCCGCAATACACTGCAGCACCGGAGGTTACTCGAACTAGACTTTATATAGATGCGGTTGAAGAAGTTATGTCAAAATCCACTAAGGTGATGATTGATACGGATGGTAATAACAACATGTTGTATCTACCGTTAGATCAGATTATGAAAAATAAGCGTGGAGGTAACAATGAGTAATCGAGGTTTCTTTACTATATTAATTACCTTACTTTTGTTAGTTGTTGGCTCAAAGTCTATCTATATTGTCGATCAAACAGAAAAAGCTTTAGTGCTCCGTTTCGGTAAAGTTCTACGTGACTCTGAAAACATTCCTGTTGTAAATGATCCGGGTTTGCACTTCAAAGCACCCTTCGTGGACTCAATCGTTATTCTGGACAAGCGAGTTCAATTAATGGACGGCTCTCCTGATGTCTTTACAACTCAGAATAAAGAGTTTCTGGAAGTCGATACTTATGTTCAATGGAAGGTTGTTGATTTCGCTAAATTCTATATTCGAACAAATGGCAATTTTAAGAATGCTGAAGACTTTCTTGAGAACTATGTCGACAATGGTTTGCGCAACCAATTTGGTAATCGTACTCTCGAAC
The DNA here is from genome assembly GCF_015687155.1 of Aliikangiella sp. G2MR2-5. Classification (GTDB taxonomy): domain Bacteria; phylum Pseudomonadota; class Gammaproteobacteria; order Enterobacterales; family Kangiellaceae; genus Aliikangiella. The sequence continues at coordinate 597,529 of NZ_JADPQF010000003.1, forward strand.
AAGCAGTTTCTGGAGAGCGGGAAGAACTTATGGACGAAATCAAAAGCTTCGTTAATCAAGCAGACAAAGCCCCTGAGTACGGTATGGAAGTGGTCGATATCAGAGTTAAAAAGGTGAATTATACTCCCCGAGTACTGGCTAATGTTTATGAGCAAATCAAGTCTGAGCGTCGTGCGCAAGCGGTAAAAATTCGTAGTGAAGGCCAACAGGAAGCAAATATTACGATTGCAAAGACCGATGCTGAAGTATTAAGAACGCTTGCAAATGCAGATGAATATGCGCGTACGGTTAAGGGTAATGCAGATGCTGAAGCAGCGAAAATTTATGCTAATACCTATAACAAGAATCCTGAGTTCTACGCGTTTTTGCGCAGTCTTGACGCTTATAAAGCATCGTTTAATAAACAGGGCGACATTATTGTCGTTCAGCCTGATAGTGATTTCTTTAAGTACTTTAAAGATGCTAAAGGTAAGAAAAGCAAATAATTGAAAGGTATTCGAACTTCCAGGCAGCCATATGGCTGCCTTTTTTATTGGTAAATAAGAGTATTTAGTTATGACAGATTTTCTAGCCGCTTTCGCGATAGCCATGATTCTGGAAGGTATGATGCCATTTATTTCACCCAAAAACTGGCGTGAAATGGTTATAAAAATCAGCATGTTACCTGATAGCCAGCTACGCAGGTTTGGCGCGCTGGTGATGCTCAGTGGGCTGGTATTGCTCTATCTTGTGCGCTAAATGAACAAAAATTGTTAAAAAATCCCTAAAAAGTGCAGAAATTTGCGTTTGATAAGAGTAAAATGCGCGGTTTCCTGTCAGGGCAACTGAAAAAGAGATAGTTAAAGAGCTATTGTTATGTCTAAAAATGTCGTAGTACTTGGCACCCAATGGGGTGATGAAGGTAAAGGTAAAATTGTCGACTTACTAACCGATCGTGTTAGTGCTGTAGTGAGATACCAAGGGGGGCACAATGCCGGACATACCCTGGTAATCGACGGAAAGAAGACCGTGCTTCACCTGATACCATCCGGTATTTTACGTGACGATGTAAAATGCCTAATTGGCAATGGCGTAGTCTTGTCTCCTGAAGCATTGGCAACTGAAATGAAAATGCTTGAAGATAACGGTGTACCAGTTCGTGAAAGACTTCGTATTAGCAGCGCATGTACGTTAATTTTGCCCTATCATATTGCATTGGACCAGGCTCGTGAAGCTGCGAAAACTGGTGACAAGAAAATTGGTACCACTGGCCGAGGAATTGGTCCTGCTTATGAGGACAAAGTTGCTCGTCGAGGCCTGAGAGTGGATGACCTCTTCTATCCTGAGCGCTTAAAAGAAAAGCTGACAGAGGTACTTGAGTACCATAACTTTGTATTAACGAATTATTATAAGCAAGATGAAATAGGCTTGGAAGCAACCTACCAGTCGTGTCTGGAGTATGCTGAATTACTGAGAGATTTGGTTGAAGACATTCCTGAAACACTACATAAAGCGCGTGAAAATGATGAGTCGCTTTTGTTTGAAGGTGCTCAGGGAACACTGTTAGATATCGATCATGGTACCTTTCCGTTTGTAACTTCTTCTAATACTACTGCCGGTGGAACTGCCACTGGTTCTGGCTTCGGACCTCTTTATCTTGATTATGTTCTGGGTATAACCAAGGCTTACACGACCCGTGTTGGTGGTGGACCATTCCCAACTGAATTGTTTGACGATATTGGTAAACATCTTGGAGAAAAAGGTCATGAGTTTGGTGCAACAACCGGTCGTCAGAGACGTTGTGGATGGTTGGATGCAGTTGCCCTAAAGCGAGCCATTCAAGTAAACAGTGTGACAGGTATTTGCCTGACCAAGCTGGATGTTCTGGATGGACTGGAAACAGTGAAAATCTGTACTTCATATAAGTGTCCAGAAAAAGGCGAATTAACCACTACGCCTGTTGGTGCAGAAGGTTTTGCTCGAGTAGAACCTCAATATATCGAAATGCCGGGTTGGAAAGAATCAACCTTCGGCGTTCAAACCTGGGAAGACCTGCCAGAAAATGCAAAAACCTATATCGCAAAAATCGAAGAGCTAGTAGGTATCCCGGTCGACATAGTTTCAACCGGACCTGATCGTATAGAGACCATTACTCGCCGTGATCCATTTGAGATTTAGTATTAACCGCTCAAATAAGAAAGCCGCTTTTTAGCGGCTTTTTTATTTGGCTCTCTGCACTAGTTTAATCAAGCTTGAGGGAAATGCTCGCTAATATCAGTTTAAGCTACGCTCTGCTTTTAATTACATCATTTATCCTATAGGATTATTTAAATGTATGAAAATTAATCAGGAAAAAGGTATGAAAGGAGTGGCTAACTCTTTGATCTCGAGTGTCTTTTGCATGCTTTTCTGCCAGATGGCTATTAGCGGGGAAATTTACAAATGGACCGATGAAAAAGGAAGGGTACATTACAGTGACAAACCTGCTAACAAGTCAAAAAAGGTTGAGTCGAAAAAGGTTGAGCTGAAAAACATTTCTAGCGTAAAAGGGGATCCGGATAAAGTAAAACAAGCCACTACGGTGCTCTCAAAAAGCCTTCAGAAAAACCAACAATCTAATAATAAAAGTAGTTTCAGTAGAAAAATATCTGCAAACACACAGAGTCCAGGACTATCAGACAAAGAAATAAAGTCACGCATTACTGCGTGTCGTAAGGCAAATAATGTTGATTGTTCACGTTCAGATATCATCAAACAGAAAAGGGACGAGGACTGGATAAATAGTCCTGGTGGTAAAGAGCACCTCAAAAGAGTTTCCGAGCAGGCCAGACAACGGAAGGAAGCTCAGCAAAGACGAATTCAGAATTGTTACATGAGTGGGCGAACTAATTGCTAGAATCGTTTGAGTTAAAGTTTCGATTTTATTTCGGGTAAATCGGCCGCATTGAAACTTATCGCTTATCAAGATAAAGACTTCCATTATCTATGGGATACTTATGTGTCCACCATGAAGTGCCAAGTTGAAAAGCAGGTAGGGTGGAATGATTGCTGGCAAAAAGCCCATTTTAAAGTGTTGCTCGATAATTACAGTACTTTTGTTATCGAAGAAAATTACCATCACGTAGGTTATGTTCAATTTAGAGATAGAGGCGAAAAAGTTTATATCGTGATGTTAGTACTGGAATTTTCACACCAATCGAAAGGAATTGGGGCTGCGGTTTTGAATCAAATTCAGAGCGAGTCCCAAGGTAAGGCGATTGAGCTACGTTGCTTTCAAGTCAACCAGCGAGCTTTTCAGTTCTATAGTGATAACGGGTTTAGAGCTATAGATAAAGATGATGATTTTATCCTAATGCGTAGAGAGAGTAACTCCAGCGCTTAAAAGCTAATAGTTTTTATCGAGTAGGTAATAAGTATACTGAAATAAATGGGTAGCTCGAATTTATACCTGGTACTAGAGTAATATTTATTAAGAAATTATACGCGATTGAATAAAAAGCTAGTAATACCACTAAATAGTTCAAGTTCCACTATAATTAAATGAATAAAATAATATAAAGCAAAAGCAGTTGATCTCTACTTTCTCTTTAAAAATATTGCTTACAAAAAGCACCCTCCTTGTAAAGTGCGTTTTTCGCTTGTCTACAGTTCTCTATTTAACTTCTATCTTCTGTCTCAGTGCTGAGTCTTTGCAAATTACCCGTCTTATTTATCCTAAAGGACTAACTCAAAATAGCATCAATGATATTTTTCAGGACGATGAAGGCATTATGTGGTTTGCTACGAGAGGCGGAATTCACTATTTCAATGGCGAACAATTTAGAAAACTTGAGTTAAGTACTGATTCAGGGCCGGTTACGAACGTTTTGTATGAATCGATATTTCAAGACTCATTAGGTTATTTATGGTTCGGTGGATTTGAGGGTGAAGTATATCGATACGACAAGTATACAGGCAATACACTGGAGCTAGGCGATACGCTAAAGGCCGCTGTAAATAGCGATGAATACCAGGGATTTGGTGGTCAGGTTTATAGCTTTGCCGAGGTTGATGCTGGTCTATTATGGATTGGCAGTGACGAAGGTATTGTGGGTATCAATCTTAGAGGCTTAGTACCTTTTGCTCTGGACTTGTCTGCACAAATAGCGGGTATTCAGGGAGTTACAGATATTCGATACAATGATGAGACTGTATGGCTGGCGACCTCTAAAGGGGTTGTTAATTTCGATCGAAAAACTAGAAGAGCCTACTACTTGAACTTGGAAAGTGAGAGTTCCAAATCAATTCGTTACTTGCAGGTTACCAAACTACTTAGTGATGAGCCATTCCTTTGGATTGGGACAGCAAGTAAAGGACTTTATCGTTACGATATAAATTCTCACTCGGTAAAGCATTTTGGTCAAAACGGCAAAGAAAAAAATCTTATCGCTGCAGGAAAAATTAACGATATCGTCCTGGATGATAAAAATCAGATATGGATTGCGCAGCAAACAGGCGGTATTCATCGCTACGATTATTTGACGGACCACTTCTATCGTTATAGTAAAGATAAGTCTAATTCGTTCAGCTTGTCTTCTAACGATATATCAAGTCTTCTTTTTGATCGCTCTAAACTATTATGGATAGGAACCTCAAACTCTGGAATTAATCAACTTAGTCGAGTAACAAATAAGTTCAGAACCTTGAAAAGTTTGGTGAATAATTCTAATAGCTTAAGTGACGACTTTGTGTGGGATATTACTAGCGATAAAAATGATAATATCTGGTTTGCTACCCTCAATGGCTTAGACAAGTATGAGCCTTTAACCGGCGGCTTTACATCCTATCAAATTCAGCGTTCGATTGAAAATAATAACCAGATAATTACATTATCCTGGAGTGCTAACGATACTTTATGGGTAGGTCTTGCAAACGGAGAGCTATTTGAGTTCTACCCGGAAACGGGAAATTTTTCTCCTGTTTATCATACTGAAATGGACGGTCGCTTTAGTAATGCCAGAATATTGCATCTCTATAAAGATAATCTGGACTATTTATGGATTGCAACCTACGAAGGAACCTATCGCTTATCTCCACAACAACAAAAGCAGGCTGCTACTAAAGCGGCTCACTATGTTGCGTTTACTTCCGCTATCGCTCGCAGAATTTATCATGATGATAAAGGACGCTTTTGGATTGGGACTAATGGACAGGGATTGCTTGCTTTCGATAATAAATTAGAACTCATTGCTTCATTTACATATAAAAAGAATAAACCCAATAGCATATCAAGCAACGTTGTTAGAAGTATCTATCAAGACTCAGACAATCGATTGTGGCTTGGAACGGCTTCTGGATTGAATATGCTGGATAGCCATGATTTTTTAAATGTGAATGAAAACTTTTTAAGGGTTGATATTGATAATGGTGTTTTAAATGACATGGTCTATTCAATTCAGCCGGGTAAAGAAAGTGATCTATGGCTCTCGACAAATTTGGGACTTGTGAAATATACCTCGGATAATCAACAGACAACCATTTTTCAAGTAGAAGATGGTATTTCTGCTAATGAGTTTAATGGCGATGCTTCGATTAGAACGAATTCAGGAGATATCTACTTTGGTAGTGTCTCGGGAGTAACATTTTTTAACCCAGACAACATTGAAGAAAATACGATTGTTCCCTCAATTATTATCCGTAATATCATGTTGGATGGAGTGTCCATGTCTTCTGCTGTATCGTTAAAGAATTTTACTCATCTGGAAGTTAATAGTGAGCTTCGAGAAATTGAAATTGAATTTTTTTCTACCGATTACCATCAACCCAGCAAAAATCGATATCGTTACCGATTGCTTCCTGTTAATCATGAGTGGAGTGAGCTGGAAAGTGGCGGACAAATTAATTTTGCTCACCTGTCAACCGGAGAGTACCAGTTGGAGCTAATGGGATCTAATAATAGTGGTGTATGGTCAAATCGTCCACGCCAGTTACTTATAACGGTTCACCCTCGTTGGTGGCAAAGTAGAACGGCTATTATACTTTATTTGCTAACTGCAATTGCTCTAGCTGCACTGTATGTCAGGAAACAACAGGCCAAGCTAAAAAGAGAAAAAGAAATAACTGATAATCTGAGTCGGTTAAATCGTCTTAAAGATGAATTTCTTGCAAATACATCTCATGAATTTAGAACGCCGTTGAATGGTATTGTTGGACTGTCTGAGTATCTCATAAATTCTTCGGAACTGAGTGAGGAGCATAAGGAGATTGCAGGGTTAATTCATTTTTCAGGCAAGCGCCTGGCAGATCTTGTTAATGATATTCTCGATGATGCCAGCCTGAATAACGGCAAGCTTATCCTTGAGTATGAAGAGTTCTTATTAGTACCTTTGGTTAAAAGTGAGATTAAGACCTTGTCATTAAATGTTAAGGCGGAAGTTGAGCTATCGATGATAGTTGAAAGTGAAGAGCTCAAACTTAATGCCGATCCGAAGCGTATAAAACAGATTATTCACAACCTGGTCGGGAACGCTATTAAGTTCACAGAGCAAGGTAAAATAGAAGTGACGATCAGCTGTGATGAAGACTGGGTTGTAATCGAAGTAGCGGATACTGGTCCTGGTATTCCGCGAGAAAAGCTCACTCATATTTTTGATAATTTTTCTCAGGTTGATGGTTCTCTTAGACGAAAGCATGGAGGAATAGGGTTGGGACTGTCTATTACAAAAAAATTGGTAGAGCTTCATCATGGGACAATAAGTGTAGACTCTGAACTCGGGGTAGGAAGTACGTTTGTCGTTCGCTTACCTAAAAAGCATTTGGGCCAGAGCATTTAGTTGTATCGATTCATACTCGAACTGAAAAATTCCGAATCCAGGTTTTATAGTGTCTGACAACAAATGATAATTCTGCTCCTGAACAAAGTGGAAATTCTAGGAGTGACATTGGAAAGGTCTCAAGGTATCTTAAAGCGGACCTTAGCCTGTATTTAAAAGTTGAAGATAATTCTCAAAATTTAACAATGAAACCTTCGGCAACTTTTTACCTATAGCGGACAATCGACTTATTTTAAAGTTTATCTAAAGGGCTTAATGTTCCAGATGGGTTTCGATTGAGAACGTGTGTATATATTTGAGTCGTTCTGACATCTGAGTGACCCATTAGTTCTTGGACTGTTCTTATATCTGCACCTGATTCTAGTAGATGAGTGGCAAAAGAATGACGAAAAACGTGCGCCGTCACTTTCTTATTAATTCCTGCTTTTTCAACAGCTTTTTTTACGTGCTTGGCAAACACAGAAGGATGAACATGGTGTCTTCGAATAATTAACGTGCGTGGGTCTGTACTAATTCGGAAGCTGGGGAATACCCACTGCCACACGAGAGATTTACCAGCATTCGGTTCTTTTATTTCTAATGCATAAGGCACTTCAACACCATTGATATTTTCTCTTCGATCTTTTAAATGTAGCTGCTCAACAAACTCGATTTGTTTTTGTAGCTCTTCGCGACAAGCTTCGGGCAGAGGTAACAGCCTATCTTTGTTACCTTTACCGCGTTTAACGATCACTTGATTACGTTCAAAATCGATGTCTTTAACGCGAAGTCGGTGGACCTCTGATTTTCTTAATCCAGTTCCATAAATTAATTTTGCCATAAGCAGCGGTATTCCGTGGAGATAATTGAGTAATCGCTTTACTTCTGATGGGGATAGCACGACTGGTAGGTTCCGATGCAATCTTGAGCGCACAGCGTTAATTGTGTTCTCCCCAAGTGGGCACTTGAGCACTTCTTTATACAGAAAAACAAGCGCACACAATGCTTGGTTTTGAGTGGATGGTGCAACCTTTCGATCGACTGCAAGATGTGTTAGAAATTGATTGACCTCATCAGAGGACATATCGTTAGGGTGACGGAGTTTATGGAAGTGAATAAAGCGTTTTATCCAGAAAACATAGTTTTTTTCCGTAAAATATGAATATTGCATTGTCCTTATTCTTTCACGGACCAACCACATAAATTTAGGTTTTTGCGTCATGTAACATCCTCCTTGATGCGCGATAATTAATCTACTTGTACAAGTAGTGCTTGTCAAGCTTTTTTGTATTAATGACGCTTTAGCGGTGTAAGCTATTGATTTAAAAGAATGTTAAAAAGTGAGTCAGGATTTAAATGCAGTAAAGTCACTTTAATCCGGAATTGACTTTGGAACCAAGTTCAGTAACTATCAGATATCTTTAAATAATTCAGTAAAATCTAAACTGTTGTTTGAATTAAAATGTGATTTACTGAATACAATCAGCTGTTAGGCAGTTTAGTATGTATTCGATTAACTTCAAAAATGATACGAATCATGTTGAAGATACACTGCGGATCTATAGAGAAATACATAAAGCAAAAGGACTTCGAATATTCCTTAAACTAATTGCTTTTCTAGGTATGTTTGCACTGCTGGCGTTCTTTGTGGCTATAGGGATAGAGATGAAACCAGGAGCATTATGGTTTGCTCTGATACCTCTATCATTGATTGTTCTTCTAATTCTCGGGCCAAAATTTGATTATGCGAATGCAAAGAAACGATTAAAAGTATCGCCTTTTTATAATGACTCAGTGAATGTGATATTTGATGACGATGGATTTAAGGCATATACGGAAAGTTCGGAAACTAAAATTCAGTGGAGTTCAATTGGTAAAATTGTACTGTTAGATGAAGGAATATTTATGTATATCGATAAATATCATTTTTTATACATACCTAATCCTCAACAGGGATATATTAAAATTAGTGATTTTACTGAGTTGCTGAATAGTCATAGTGTAGAGGTAGAGCGTGCCTAACCAGACGCTGAACCAGACAACTCATTTGGTTGTCATCAAATTTGGATCAAATTTATCGCCAACCGGCATGTTGCTGGTTAGCTGAACGTTATGCACAATCAAGATAAGGAGTATCGATGAGTCACAAGCTAGATGCAAACGAGCTAGATTCACTCGAATTAGATGGCGTTGGTGTTGTTTGTCCTGGAATGGCGGTTGAGCACCCTATGTTTGGTTTTGGCAAGGTTGAAGCGATTTATAAATTTATTAAATCTGATGACATTACTATTCGCATTAACTTTGAAGAGCACGGTTCAAAAGCGCTCGCACCGGAATATGCCAATTTATCTATCCCAAAAGTTAAGAAAGGTATATTTGGAAAATTGTTCGGTGGTAGCAAGTAATGCATAACAAAAAGTTCAACGCGGACACAGTAACCTCCGCTTCGTTTATGCGCATGCACTTCGTGCATTTTTGCGCAACACTACGCTCCAGGTTACTGTGCCGGTTAACTTGGCGTTAA
>NZ_JADPQF010000030.1 GCF_015687155.1 Aliikangiella sp. G2MR2-5
AGCCCCAAATATTTGTCCTCTGGCGAGTCTTTGCCGGATATTGGTGATGCTACCAATGGTCAGTATCGAATTAACAGTAACCTGCGTTCACTTAAAATTATTTACGCACAAAACGGTTACAAGATTTACCGGATTGATATTAAAAATAAAGTCGGCCATTACTTTTACGGCGCGGACAGTGATACAAGCTTGACCGCTAAAAGCAGCAAGAGTGGCACCCTGACGATTGAAGCCGATGGCAGCTACACTCACACTTTGCCTGGCGGAACCATTTATCGTTTTAACAGCAACGGTCAGGTCACCAGCAAAACCAGCAGCACCGGCTTAACACGAACCTATGCTTATGATGCATCGGGTCGTCTTGAAACAGTCACCAATCATTTTGGTAAAGTATTGCGCTATGTTTACAACGGTCAGAATCAGCTGAGCAAACTGATTGACCCGGAGTTAAAAGAATATCATTTTGAATATGATGGCATTGGTAATCTGAGCAAAGTCATTTACCCGGATGAAACACCGGCGGATTTATCAGATAACCCGTCCAC
>NZ_JADPQF010000031.1 GCF_015687155.1 Aliikangiella sp. G2MR2-5
TTTTGTTGATAATCCATTTGCGACAGCCGATGAGCTAGCGAAAGGCTATGATCGCTTGTATAAAACGGGTGACCTGGTGCGCTGGCTGGAGGACGGAAATCTTGACTATATTGGCCGCAATGATTTCCAGATCAAGTTGCACGGCTTGCGAATAGAACTAAAGGAAATCGAGAGTCAGCTAATGGAATTGCCTGAGGTTAAACAAGCGGTGGTAATCGATCGAAAGCGTGATGAACAGACTTACCTTGCCGCTTATTTCGTTGCGACCAATTCCGGAGTAGATACTGAGTTGATGGCAGCTTCGCTGGCCGAGAAGCTACCGGACTATATGGTACCGGAGAGCTTTACTGAGTTAAATGAAATTCCATTGACGATAAATGGGAAGCTGGATCGCCGCGCACTACCGGAACCGGCTCCAGTTATAAATGACAATTATGAAGCTCCACGGAACGAGCTTGAAGCGGCTTTATGCAAGATATGGGAGCAGTTGTTATCGGTAGA
>NZ_JADPQF010000032.1 GCF_015687155.1 Aliikangiella sp. G2MR2-5
AACTTTTCGAACATAAAAAGTAAAGCCGCTATTCCATAAAGGTGAGAAAATAAAGAACGTTCCTAATTTGTTTGTTTGGTTGATATTAGACAGCGAAATTCCTGCCAAATAGATACTAACTGATAATAAATGAAAACTATTTTTAATAGCTAAGATTGATAGAGCAACTTTGCCTGACCCATTCCTTTAATCCAGTTTTTCTTAATGGCCTTGGCTTTTTCTCTAAGCTTCTCAATAGACCCCATCATCGTCGGCTGTCCCTGATTGAGCCTTTGAATTTGGTCGAGCCAATTGCTTTGTCGAAGATTTAAACGATGAAAGGTTGAAGTTACATGTGGAGGAATTGTTGCTTTATTGGGATGAACAATTGCTCTACCAGTCCATTCCACTAAAGCCAGATAATCATTCAGGTTAAACGAATAGAGCGATTCATCCGCTGATTGATTCACAGGAGTGAGCGCTTCATTCATTTGAATAAC
>NZ_JADPQF010000033.1 GCF_015687155.1 Aliikangiella sp. G2MR2-5
GAGCAGAATACGGAGAACAAATTTTTCTGCTGAGAGTAGTTGAGTGATACGGTAACATAATGCCGTATCGATATTTGCGTTTTATCGAGAGAAAAATAAATAAGGGAGTTGACGTGCCATTTTTTCATCGTTACCTTAAGGCGGAGGCCGGGCGCGTTGATGAAATCGTGGTTACATGCAACGGACACTGCCTCCGCCTTAAGGAGAAGAAAGTCACATCGCCATCATTCCTTGTTTGTTCTTCCTATCGTAAACTCGCCAATCTGAGATCGTACAAAGTTAGTATTCCGAAAAACAGGAATACATCAGACAGAATTGTGCGAGCTCTTAACAACCCGTAGCATGTGACAAAGTTGAAAGACACTTCGCACATGTACTTTTCGTTA
>NZ_JADPQF010000034.1 GCF_015687155.1 Aliikangiella sp. G2MR2-5
GACAGGAATGTCTGGTTGCTCCTCAGGGAGAGCTGGAACAGTCGCTACATCAGATCTGGTTATCGTTGCTGCCGTGTGAGCAATTGGGGGTAACATGTAACTTCTTTGCGCGAGGAGGCCACTCCTTGCTTGCGACCCAGGTGGTCACTCAAATAAGACAGCAACTCAATCGAGAGATTGCGGTAAAACATCTGTTTGAGTATCCGACGATTCGAGGCTTGTCAGCGCTACTAAAAGAGCCGTTAAATGATAAAGGTTACAGTGCGATAGAGCCAGTTGTGGATGCGCAC
>NZ_JADPQF010000035.1 GCF_015687155.1 Aliikangiella sp. G2MR2-5
TGAAGTTCTTAGCTTATCAATTCGCTTTTTGATTGAAGTATGGAGAGAGGCTTCAAGTTCCTGAGTAATACCAGCTCGAATTGGATTAAGGTCAACATAAGCCATACAGGCAAGTACCGAAGTTTCATCGAGTAACGGAATGGATTGATAACGGGATTCCCAGAAGCGACCTTTGACACAATCTTCCAAGTTGCTCTGTTTGGCCAAAGGCTCATTCAGCCTTGCCATAAACCAGGAAAGCTTACCGAGTCGCTTTCGATATTTGGTAAGTTTAGTTTTATCC
>NZ_JADPQF010000036.1 GCF_015687155.1 Aliikangiella sp. G2MR2-5
AAAGTGGAGGCCTATTAAGCTAAAGTTGCTCGGCTCTCGCTTTTACCAAAGCACTCTCAATTGAAATGATAGTTAAATTCCAGCCACCAGCTTCGAGACTCTATCGCGGGCGTACCTTCTGCTCCAAACAAGTTGCCTGTTGCGTTTATCGGATATAGCTCCTTGTTGTTGAAAAGGTTCTTGATAACAAGGGTCGATTCAAAATCTGGAAATAGCTTGGGCACCATAGTGAATGCTGTGTTTAC
>NZ_JADPQF010000004.1 GCF_015687155.1 Aliikangiella sp. G2MR2-5
GGGGTGTCCGGTTTATTTGCTTACAGGAAGTCTAACTCCTGCGCTAGCGAAAACCTCATTCACTTCATTAAGTACAGTGTTTGTATGGTAAAAAAATCGTGTCCATCCGTTAATATTTACATATGTTTTTCTACATTCGAAACATATATCAACTTTAACTAATCCATAGATCGACTTGTACTCTATTGAATGTCTTGATTCAAAACAAGCTGCAATTCCATCTGGCTCACCAAATCCAGTGTTAAGAATTTTGATAATATTACTAGAAGGGCCAACCTTGCCTTTACTTAGAATAAATCCTCGTTCATATTTTTCCAATTCAGATTTTTTTAACTCTAGATAAGGTCCTTTTGGGTGAACTTCCCATTCTCGCGCTATGGAATAAATACTGATTTCTTCTGTTATTGCGTCAGGCAATTGGCTTGGCAGCTCCATATCTTGTGCAAAAAGTTGAGTCGAAAGAAGCGCTATGATTAATATAAATAGTCTCATGTTTCTTCATTGTCCTAACGCTTCGCTAAGAAACGCTATTGTTATCGGCGTCTTTTTTCAACGCCTTGCTAGTTATCATTATGCATTTCCCATGTAAATTTGAATCCTGCCCCTTCTATTATCGGAGAAATCAAGTTTACAAATCTCATACCCTCTTCATTTGTTTTTTGCATGCAGTGAAGATGTATTCTAATTTCTTCGCCTTCGGCCGAAGGATATTCTTCGAACAGCTGTCCCAACTATAAAAATGCTAGATAGGAATTTATCTTATCTTGAAGTATTCGGAGCTTGAAGTTTTTATCATCCCATTCCAAATGTTCGGACATCATTAGCACCACATATCCTTCTTTTATATTTTGGCTGATTATATCGACTTTGTTTGCTCGATCATCATGAATTCGTTCAACTACAGCTGATTGTATTCAGTAAATCTCATTTTAATTCAAACGGTAGTTTAGATTTCACTGAGTTATTTAAAGACATCCGATGGTTACTGAACTGCCTTTCTAAGTCAATATCGGATTAATATTACCTTACTGCATTTAATTCCTAACTCACTTTTGACATCCTTCGTTTTCAACAAGTTATAAGACTTAAGCGTCGTAAATGCGAAAACATTGCAACATTCTTATTTTTACCGAAAAGAGCTATGTATACTGAATTAAAGTTATTCAAACTCCACTTGGGGAAAATACTATAAACGCAGTTCGTTATCGTACAACACAAATCTATACGCATGTACTCTATCGAAATCCTTCAGGAACATTGAGTCCACTCAATAAACTTTAGGCGTAAAAAGAAAAATAAATAGCAGAGAAACAGCCTAGTCAAACGATTTTTAAATCATAAACTAATTCTCTGCTAAGCAAGAATAGGCCGAATGGCTAAATTTTAATTTTTCCTTTCAACTGCTCCAACACATCATCATTGGCCTTTAACTTAGACTGCCACTCCTTAAACTGTGAACCAAAGTTTTGCAGCGATGAGAAATCACCAATTTTTTCTGACAATGCCTCATTTACCTTCCCTTTGAGTCCCTCTGCTTTTTTCTTTAGCTGTTCGCCAACGGCTTGCTTGAAAAGGTTTTCAATACTGGATTTCAAACGAATTTTGGGCTCGTTAATCGTTCCGGTCGCAGTTAATTCAAAATTGATTTTTGACTGACCGTTAATACTTTGTGCTAAAGACTTCTGCCATCCTCCAAGCGTTTCCGGAAAGGAAAGCTTCGGTGATGCTATCGCAAACTTGGCGCTCAGGTTAATTGACTCTAGAGTGATATTTCCTGTTAGCTCAGCGGAAAGCTCACCAGAATCAATAATCCAGTTTCCGTCAGTTGTCTGCATTAACTCCATAGACTCTAGAGGCCATTTAGCAACTTTTGAATCAATCGTTGTTTTCATTTTATTGGCTGACGGCCAATGGCTTTCAACATTAAAATTGGCACTACCTTTCCCACCAAAAGATAGATTTAATTTAGCTGGCTTGCCTGTCAACCAGGGCAGATATCCGAGATCAAACCCTTTTCCATCAATATTCCAGCCCTCATTACTGCCCCCCATAGTTACCTTTTTAACCAGAAATTCAGGAAAATTAATTTCATCTTTGAAATAAACTTTCTGCCCCATCTGAACAACTGCTTTTTCTTTTTCCTCGGCACCGGCTGAAGAGGGTTCAAATGACTTAATCATATCCAAAGCCTGCATTACATAGGGCGTATATTGAGGACCAATGTACTTGTCTACCAAACTTTCTACGCCGCTATCCAGTCCGACATTTTTCAAAATAGCATTCAAGTCATCTTTCGGTCCCTGCTTTATTGACTGATACTGTTTCGACAGAGAAGACTTATCACTTTTGAGCTTTCCGGATAATGAGCTAATGCGTTCTCGCTCCACATCAATGTCTCGCTTCAGTGCTTTCCATTCTTTTTTGTCTTTCAATAGATTTAACTTATTGTCTTTGGCTCGATCAGCCAGTCTTTTGTATTCAGCTTTTATTTTTTCAATTCTCTTGTCGAAGGCTTCCTTATCTAGATCCTTGTCCCACTGAGTTTCTATTTGTTCTTTGCTTTCTTTAAAAGCAGCGATACGTTTAAGAGTGATCAGATCAGCATCTTCAACCATCTTCTTAACATCAAAATTTGCAACATCAGGAACAACCAGCTCCACTACTTTATCGATAGCCTGAGAAGACTTTCGCCCTCCCGGTAATGCGCCACTTGTCTCTCTTTGAGTACCCGTTTTTAGTCCTGTTAAAGTTAACTCATCAATTACAACTTTCTTCCATAATAGCGCGCTACTATCAATTGCAAACTTGACTTCTTCCGACTCAAAGATGTTTGTCATCGGTTCTTCAGGATCGGCAGCTTGTAGCCCTTTAATCGAAACAGACAAAGGAAACAGGGCAAGGTCCACACTGGCAATTTCTACCCTGGCACCAAGAACTTCACTTCCACTCTGCTCAATACTAGAAGCAATAACTCTTGGCGCGAGAAAGTACCAGACCAGCGTAATCAGTAGTAGTAACACAGCAAAAGCAAGAACGCCCCACCATCGAATTATTTTCATTGTATTTTCCCTTTAGAAACCTTTAATTTTTATTCACAGATAATCAACCAGAGGAATCATTGTCCCTGATAAAGCTGCCATATTTTGGTCGCGCTTAGGAGTTTCACAATTCTTAACTTTTCAAGTTTTTTCATCCATGTGTCACGATACTTTACAACTAGAATTCGGCTTAGCGGATAGCCTAAAATCGCAACCACAATTGCAATCACTAAAGAGCCGATAACACCACTATAATAAAAGTTACTCCATCGGCCTATCACCGTATTGTAGAATGACTCCCAGGTAGTCAGTAATGCCGGTGCATGTAAAATACTCTCTCCCACACTTTCTGAAAGCGGCGAGATAGCCATACCTAATATCGTAAACAGCGGCCAGGCTACCAGAAAAATAGTAAGATTGACGCGGAAGAAAAGTACCAGAAACACTATCAGTAAATTATGTAATGACATTAAGGGGGTAAGTCCAACAATTGCAGACAGAGATATTGCTGCGGCAATTTGTCCCGGAGATTGTTCCGAATTAAGAACTTTTAACAGCTTTGCCAAAATTGTGAGCATTTTTCATCCTTTAGAGTAGAGTTCACAAAACCTGTGAGTTCAAAGCGATAAAGTTTATTGTAGAAGGTTTAACGCTTTGATGTAAATCAGCCTCACAAATTTTTACCTTGTCATTCGACGAGTGAGCCGATAGGCTAGCAATTCAATTCATTGAATAACAACAATTATACCGTATAGATTTTTGGGGTAGAGCAATGCAAAACTTTATCATCGAATTTAAGCAGGCATTTACGCCTGAATACTGTAACTCGCTGATTGAGAAATTCGAGAAAAGCAAACACAAGCAAGAAGGTCGCACCGGCGCTGGTGTCGATAAATCGAAGAAGGATAGCGTCGATCTCTATATTTCAAAGCTCCCTGAGTGGCAGCAGGACTGCAACAACATTGCCCAAACCATACTCAAAGCAACGGTTCAATATGCAAAAGTGTACCCTTTCATTCTGACTGGTGCTATTTCCCCAAGTATTCTCGACCCTAAAACCAATAAGCCGCGTACCATTACCCATGAAGATGTGACACAAATGGGAGATGAGCAGGTTGAAAATCTGGTTAAAACCATTTATCGGCTGGATGATGTTAATTTACAGCGCTACACCAAAGGCAAAGGCGGCTATCATCACTGGCACTCAGAGCATTATCCACACCCCAGCGATCAACAACAGAAATCACTGCATCGTGTACTACTCTGGCTAATCTATCTGAATGATGTCGATAAAGGCGGGGAAACGGAGTTTTTCTACCAGCAAGCTAAAGTAAAACCCACTCAGGGTAGCTTAATCCTGGCGCCATGTACCTTCACCCACACTCATCGCGGCAGCATTCCTGAATCCAATGATAAATATGTACTTGCCTCCTGGCTGATGTATGCCAATGCAGGAGAGCTCTACGCGCCACCGCCCAAACACTAGTTTGGGTGAAAAAATGGTTAGATTATTTTTTAAAATCAAATAGTTAGTTGCTAGCCGAGTGGCTGACAGCAAACTTGACACGCAAACTTGAAATACCTGATTTACCCGCCGAGAAAGCCTTGAAAGGAAAAAGTTGCTTCGAAAAAGTTACGTCATTGAATCCTGAAGCGATCATCCAGTTATCGGATATTTAATACCATTCAGTTTTAAAAAAACATCTATTAACAATTGTTTACATTTACCGCGATAAAAATATGAAACTATATGCCTGTTCGGCGCGTCTTATTATCAGACGCATCGCGCGTCTCCCGCGACCCCTCCTAACCAATGCGGGAATTTGGATCTGGTTTCCCCAAGCTAGATTCAATATAGGCCTCAAACAATGTTTGAGGCTTTTTTTTGTCATCCAGAACAGCCGGCTAGTCGCTAACAGGGCTTGAGCTTGGCATAGGACAGCATCAGGCGCTTCGACTCTCCGCTTTCAAAATTGATATGAGCCACAGTTCTGTCCCCTTCCCCTTCAAAGTTCAAAATAACACCAACGCCAAATTTTGCGTGCTCAACCATTTGACCTAACACAAAGCCGGTGTCGTTAGCTGCGGCGTCGTTAATTGCCCTGGTCCTGGTTGAAACAGGCTGGCTGAAGGTAGCATTGAGTCTCACTTCTTCTTTTAGCTGTGCGGGAATTTCACGGATAAAACGAGAAACTGCAGGGTAGGTATCTTTTCCCCATAAGCGACGCTTTTCCGCATAGAGCAGGTAAAGTTTTTTCATCGCACGAGTAATACCAACGTAAGCCAGTCGCCGTTCTTCTTCCAACTTATCCGGCTCATCCATCGACATCATATGGGGAAATAGCTTTTCCTCCATTCCAGCGATAAAAACTAATGGGAATTCCAGCCCTTTGGCTGAATGAAGGGTCATCATCTGCACGCAATCTTCATACTGATCGGCCTGTGTATCGCCTGCTTCCAGTGAGGCATGCGCCAAAAATGCAGTCATCGGGCTAAGCTCCGGGTAGTCATCTACGTCAAACTCTCTCGCTGCAGATGCCAGCTCCGCAAGGTTCTCTTTTCGAGCTAGTGCTTTTTCGCCCTTTTCTTTCTCGTACATTGCCATCAAATTGGAGGCTTCGATCGTCATCTGAATCTGCTCACTCAGTGGCAATTCATGAAACTCTTCATAACCGAACTTAATGAGATTAAGGAATTCAGCCAGCGCCAGGGTTGCTTTGGGTGATAATGCCTGCTCTTCTACCAGTTCCCAGGCTGCTTCCCATAAAGTAGACTGATTACCTCTGGCTAATTCTCGAATTTTCTCTACCGATTTAGCCCCAAGCCCTCTCGCAGGCGTATTAACTACCCGCTCAAACGCAGCATCATCCTGATGGTTATACATCAAGCGCAAATAGGCGAGCGTATCTTTAACTTCAGCTCGTTCGAAAAACTTAAGTCCGCCATAAATACGGTACGGAATCTGTCGCTGAATGAGGAACTCTTCAATGACCCGCGATTGTGCGTTCGAACGGTACAATATAGCGCAATCACCATAAGCATTGCCCTGCTGATACCAGTCTTCGATTCGAGCAGCGATAAAGCGAGCTTCTTCCTGCTCATTAAAGGCAGCGTATAGCGAGATTGGCTCACCGTCATTGCCCTCAGTCCAAAGGTTTTTACCCATTCGCTCCTGATTATTTTCAATAACCGCATTGGCGGCTTTTAGAATAGAGCCGGTAGAGCGATAGTTTTGTTCCAGCCGAATTGTTTTTGTCCCTGAAAATTCTCTTTCAAACCGCTGAATATTCTCTATCTTCGCACCACGCCAGCCATAAATAGACTGGTCGTCATCACCAACAATTGTGATATCACATTCATGCGCAGAAATTAACCGGATCCAGGCATACTGAATGCCATTGGTATCCTGAAACTCATCAACCAGCAGGTGCCGGAAACGTTCCTGATAATGTTCACGTAAATGCTGATTGTCACGCAGCAGTTCGTAGGCTTTGAGCAAAAGCTCAGCGAAATCTACCAGTCCGCCTGTCTGGCAGGCTTGCTGATACTGGTAGTAAACCTTGCAATGAATATTGGTGAAAAGATCACCATTTGCCCGAATATCCTTAGGTCGTCTTCCTTCATCTTTTTGCTTGTTAATAAACCACTGTGCCTGCTTGGCTGGCCACTCGGACTCCTCCAGGCTCATGTCCTTCATTACTCGCTTAATGACCCTTAACTGATCATCGGAGTCGAGGATCTGAAAAGTTTCCGGTAAACCGGCATCACGGCAATGCGCACGCAAAAGTCGATGGGCAAGCCCATGGAAAGTACCAATCCACATGTTTGCCGCTGAGCGCCCCAACAAGCCTTCAACCCTCGACTTCATTTCATGTGCCGCTTTGTTGGTAAAAGTTACCGCCATAATAGAGTGCGGGGACAGGTTTTGTGTCGCAATCAACCAGGCTATGCGATGAACTAGCACACGGGTTTTTCCAGAGCCGGCGCCAGCCAAAACTAACAGAGCTGGTTCGCTTGCGCTAACAGCCTCTTTTTGTGCCTCGTTCAGGCCTTCCAGAATAGGTGTGACATCCATAAATTGATTCGGTATATTGAAAAGTCATCTGACCATTACTCAATCGGTAAAAAGCTTTATTCTTTAAAGCCTTTACTTATGACAATCGCATTGGTGAGATAACACTTTTTGGTAATTGTATGTTTTGACAAGCGGACTGCTTCAAGTTAAAACGATTAAAAAGCCGCTAATATCAATAACCCTGATAAACCAATTTTTTTAGAATCATAACAAACAAGAGCGAACAAAAAATGAACAACTCTAGTAGACTCTGCCAATTAGTTGCTCTATTTTACCTGCTTTTAACTCTTTCGCCAGCAACCGCCAGCGAAAAGTTTATTCAAGATTTACAACTGGGATTTACCACTAAATCGGGCATGCCTCATTTGAGTAAGATACAGCCCCAAGCCAATCTAGATCAGGCCTATAGTATTCAACATGATTTCGTATTATCCCGAGAAGAGTCTGACGATATTGCCGGGTACAAAGCAGGACTAACTTCAAAGCCCGGACAAGAAAAATTCAAGGTGAAGGCCCCTTTATCGGGAGTGCTTTTTGTAAGTGGGCATAAAAAGGCAAATAAAGTAATCAGACTCTCCGACGCAGGCAAGCTAATGCTTGAAACGGAGATAGGTTATTTACTTTCTAAAGCAATCGCTCAACCGATAGAAAGTAATGCTCAACTAGAACTCTACATTGAAGCAATCGTTCCAGTGATCGAACTACCTGATCTTGCCTTTAAATCGCCGAAGGAAATCAAAGGGATCGACTTAGTCGCGGCTAACCTTGCTTCACACCAATTTATATTGGGCAAGAAATACGCTCTGAAAGAAATTGAAGCAATCAACGAAATTTCTACACAGCTGAAGTTAAATGGAGAAACAGTCATATCAGGAAAAGCAACCGATGCTTCAGGAGATCAGTTGAGCGCCCTCCGTTGGTTGATTAACCATTTACTGGCTCAAGGTTATAAACTGGAAGCTGGAAACCTCCTCATTACCGGCGCTCTGGGTAAAATGATCCCCGCCCGTAGTGGAGATTATGTAGGAGACTTTGGAACTCTTGGCCAAATTAAATTCTCAATTGAATAGTTCCATCAAGAAATTCCTGATTTAACGATTATAGAAATAGACGAATACAATTATGAAAAATCATAGTAGTAATGCCCAGATAGATCACAGCGCCAGGCAAATTCAAAAAGCCAGAGAAGTATTTGAACTTCAAAAACGTTGTTTTAAAGAGCAGCCCTATCCGCAAGAGAAACTTCGTAAACAGCAGTTAATCGCGTTGAAAAAGGCTCTTTTAAAACACAAGGATAAGTTAGCCAAGGCAATTTCCGCTGACTTTGGTTGTCGTTCAGTAGATGAAACGATGCTCGCAGATATCATGCCTACAGTTATGAATATCAATCACTGTATCAAGCACCTGCGCCAATGGATGCAACCGGAAAAGCGCCCTGTATCGATATTATTTCAACCCGCTAACGCGAGAATCATGTATCAACCTCTGGGCGTAGTTGGCATCATGTCTCCCTGGAATTATCCCGTTTACCTTTGTTTAGGGCCATTGGCAGCCGCTATTGCAGCAGGAAATCGAGCCTTGATAAAACCTTCCGAATATTGTCCCTATGCCAATCGAGTGCTGGAAGAAATAATTAATGATGCATTTACTCAAGACGAAGTGTGCCTTGTCGAAGGCGGTCCTGAAGTCGCCTCATTTTTTACTTCTCTTCCTTGGGATCATTTGATTTTTACTGGCTCGACTTCGGTTGGCAAAAAAGTAATGAGTGCGGCGGCCGACAATCTTACTCCTGTAACTCTGGAGCTTGGTGGGAAGTCCCCCGCAATTGTCGGACCTGATGTCTCCGCGGAATTTGCCGTTGAGCGCATGTTGTATGGAAAATGTTTAAATGCAGGACAAACCTGTGTTGCTCCGGATTATGTTCTTTGTCCTGAAGATAAGGTTGATGCACTTGTGCAAGCTTTCAGAAAACAATTTGCGCAACTCTACCCTAACACCAATAACGGTGAATACTCTTCAATCATTAATCAACAGCAGTTTGATCGTCTGTCTGACTGGATAGCAGATGCTAAACAACAAGGTGCCAGGATAATCCCTTTATCCACTGACGACTCGACGAATCAAAGGGCAATGCCACTGACTCTTTTACTCGACCCCAAAGAGTCGATGACCATCATGCAGCAGGAAATTTTCGGCCCCGTTTTGCCGATCATCGGTTATAAACTATTTGATGATGCAATTAGCTATGTACAGTCGAAAGACAGGCCACTGGCGCTTTATCTTTTTTCACATGAAAAAAATATTCAGCAAAAGCTGCTTGAGACGACTCACGCGGGCGGAGTGTGTATTAATGATACAGTTTCGCATGTAGCTCAAGATGATCTCCCCTTTGGTGGTATAGGCCCGTCAGGAATGGGGATGTATCATGCCAGAGAAGGATTTCTTACCTTTTCATCGGCCAAATCAATATTTAAACGCGGACGCTTTAATAGCGCAAAAATGGCATTTCCACCATACAATAAGATGATTCATCGATTAATTTATCGTCTGTTTTTGCGTTAAGGTAGCTTTTTATAGCAATAGCTTATTAAACTATCTCGACCTCTATTTTTATATTATGTTCTATAAAACCATCATCTCCCAAATGCGAACAATTGACAGGTTTAACTGTTCGCTATATGCATCATTATGTGATTTTTAACCTCAAATCTAGCTAAAAAATTCTAAACAAAATCCGAATTTCGAAAGTATTCCACCTATAATTAAATTGTCTGTATAGAGTTAGCCGAAGAACTAAAGGAATATGACGGAATTACTACTCATAGAAAATTGTGATAGACATTACAAGCTTTTTAAAAAGAAACTTTTACTGTTTCCGGATAAGAGATTCAATATCAAAAGAGTAAAAAGTTTTTCTTTTCAGCGATGTAAGAAAACGAATACTGAAGCAATAATCTACTCTCTACCAGACGATATTTCTTCAGTTGAACTCAGTCATATCAGGTCACTCATTCAGGCTGACCTCAATCAGCCAATCATCTTACTTACCCGGGAATTTAATGCCCGTCTGGATCATCAGTTGCTCTGCTTGGGGATAGATGACTGCCTTCCTTTTAGTGAGCTGACTCCGGTACTATTTGAGAGAACCCTTGGACACGCTTTGCAGCGTAAATCCACAAAAGAAAAACTCGCTTTTCTATCAACTCATGATCAATTAACAGGATTGTCTAATCGATTTATGTTTCAAAAACACCTGGAACATACTTTAGGCAGAGCGAAGAGAGACAATTTCGAATTTGCCATTATCTTTTTAGATATTGATCGTTTTAAAGTAATCAATGAATCAGCGGGTCATGAGTTCGCGGACAATCTGCTTGTACAAATAGCTGCTCGACTTAACAGTTGTATAAGAGAGACGGATATTATTGCTCGTTTTGGGAATGACGAGTTTGCGATTTTATTGGAAAATTATGGCGAAAGTTTTAACCTGGCTGTAATAGCAGAAAAGATACAGTATATACTCGATTCCCCCTTTATCATTCGTGAGCAAGAGTTTCATATCACCTCTAGCATGGGGATGGCCACTTTTCCTCAATGTGGAACCAGTTCTGATACACTTCTCAAGTCAGCTGAAACAGCCTTAAGGCTCGCAAAAACATATGGTCGAAATCGATTCCATATATTATCCGGCCAACCGGATAAACAGGCACGAGAAAAATTGAAACTTGAAAACGATCTGAGACGAGCTTTGATCAATGGAGAGTTTGTAATATATCTTCAGCCTCAATTCAACTCTTACACCACCAAAGTATCTGGCGCAGAAGCATTGCTCAGGTGGCGACATTCGAAACTGGGTATGATATCTCCACCTGTTTTTATTCCCATGCTAGAGGAGCTAGGTTTATTAGCTGGTATCGAGGCCTGGGTTTTAAATCAGGTATGCCATTTTGCCAAAAAAGTAGTTAAGTACTACGGAAAATTGAGTTTTTCGGTAAATATTTCAGGTACTCATTTTAAAACAGGAAATCTTAAAGAAAATATTTATCTCGCACTTCAAGATAGTTCTCTGGCAGCCGAAAATCTGGAAGTCGAATTAACAGAAGATATTATGATAGAGCATGTTGAAAAGAACAGTTTACTTTTGAACGAACTGAAAGAACTTGGCATTTCAATTGCGCTTGATGATTTTGGTAAAGGCTATTCATCGCTCAGCTATCTAAAAAATTTTCCAGCTGATGTACTCAAAATCGATAAGGCATTTATTGATAACATAGTTGAAGACAAACGTGACCGAGCAATTGTCGACTCGTTAATTGACCTGGCTCATAAACTAGATATCAAAGTTGTCGCTGAAGGAGTTGAAAAAGAACAGCAAGTAGCACACCTTAAGTCCATCGGATGTGATCTCATTCAAGGCTTCCTGTATTCAAAGCCACTACCATTTGACGATTTTGAAAACCTGTTGAAAAACCAGAAACTGAATTATAAGAGTGTTGGATAGGAAAAGAATATTTCTATCTAGATTTCTACTGCGATTACTTTATTTCGTCCAGAAGTTTTTGCTTCATATAGTGCTCTATCTGAAGCCTCTAACAAATCAGTCGCACTTGTTTCCACAGATGGTATACAGGATGCGACGCCTAAACTAATTGTCACGTGCGGTGCGACATCAGAGTATTTATGCGCAATATTTAGATTAGTGACTAATTTACGTAATTTCTCAGCTAATTCCCTGGCACCTTCAATATCCGTTTCTGGAAGAATTCCGATAAACTCTTCTCCTCCATACCGACCAACCAGATCCGAAGCCCTCGCAGCACCATGAGCTAGTGCTTGCGCTATTTCCAATAAACATTTATCACCCGCCTGATGGCCATAGTTATCGTTAAATTCCTTGAATTTGTCGATATCAATAAACACCAGAGAAAAGTCTCTCTGTTTTCTAAGACAACGAAACCATTCATCTTTTAAAAATTCATCGATTCTTCGTCGATTAGGTATTTTAGTTAACTTATCAATATTGGTCTGATCCTTCAGATCGTTAACCAACTGCATATGAATAGTAAGATCATGTAACAATACCAGATATCGTTTATTTTCGTATCCAATTGAGCTGACTGACAACTCTACAGGTATCTCACTATTATTCGGCTTTAAAATGCGAATACTAGTCTCTAACGGTTCATTTCTGGTATCGGACATGGATTCATCAACATGGCTAAATGATTTTTCGACTTTATCCCGACATTGCTCACTAACGATCGAAATAAACTGCTTGCCAGCTAGCTGATAGTTATTACATTCTAAAGTCTTTTCACACGCTAGATTAACAGTCTCTATCACACCATCTTTATTGACGAGCAACATAGGATCACTCGCCTTGACGAATATCTGACGATTCTGACTTTCCATCTGGCTAAGCTTTGCTATCAGTTTATTCTGATTCTCGATAAGCCGACGAATTTTGATATGATGTCCAACTCTGGCCCAAACTTCTTCCTCTCTCGCAGGTTTAGTAATGTAGTCGACTCCGCCACATTGGAATCCCCTTGCAATATCTTCTGGTTCCTTTTTGGCGGTTACAAATATGATGGGAATTTCTTTTGTATCTGGATCATCTTTTAGTCGACGACAGGTCTCGTAGCCGTCCATATCAGGCATCATAACATCCAGAAGAATAATATCCGGCTTAAAGTTTTTTGCTATTTTAAGTGCCAGCTTACCGGAAGGTACGCCAGAAACAGAGTAATTTTTGTGTGCGAGAATCTGGTGGAGCAAGTCGATATTTTGCGTAATATCATCGACAACCAAAACTTTTCCGCTACTTTTTTCCTGGCTCACTAAAAAATAACCTCTGACGATAGAAACCCGGTCTATGGATTGACTTTCCATATTGACTTTATCGAATATCGGACCTATGCAAATTCTCACTATAACTTTAGGTCAACATCTAAGTCTTCGCAAACTAATGAAACATTATTGACTCCTACCAGCCTATAGTATCGACGACTTTTACACTTCCACCTTCAAATTTGACTATTACCATATCACGAACTGCCTGGTTTTCATCAAATGCGCTAATGGTCCCGGTGATCCCCTCAAAATTCTTAACTGAGGAAAGTCCATTACTCATATTCGATTGCGAAATTTCCTCTAAATCACAAAAAAGATTTACAAGGAGATTAGTCGCATCGATCGCCAGCGCTTTTGTCGTTGGCATCCATTTCAGTTTAGTTTTAGAAACATCATGATGCCAATGGTCAAGAACCAAAGATCCTTCCAGATATTCTATCGAAGAAAGCTTTTCTACTTCCCAAAAGTCGGTTCCGATAAGTTGAACATCTTCCATCTGCTGTTCAATGTACTTACCTACTTCTAGCACACCCTCGGATGCAAGCGGTAAAATCACGACGTTAATCTTGTTTGTTATCAAGCTTTCGAGCAGAAAGTCTTTGTCCTTTTCGAAATAAAGATAATCAACAGCTAATGGTTTATCAATTCCTTCCTTTAAAAATGAGCTTTGTATTGCGGATACCATATTTTGTCCATAGCTACTATCCCGTCTTGTAACCAATGCTACATTTTTACTACCATATTTTTTATTGACTAGCTTAGCAATTAGTTCTGCTTGACGGTCGTTGCTAGACACGAACTGAAAAATATTATTCTTGTTTTTTGTAAGCTCATTGTGCGTTGAGGTGATTGAAAGCATAGTCAAATTATACTTCTCAGCGACTTCAGAAACGGGCAAAGCAGCGTCACTTGTATTAGGACCAAGTAATATTGATATTTTCTCTTTATTAAGTAATTCGATGGCTGCACTAACAGCGCCTTCCGGTGTTGCATGAGTATTCCCTACAACCAATTCAAAAGACTTTGGATACTTACAACTCAGCGCTGAGTTCGGCTGGCTTAAAACCTGATTGACACCTTGGTAGACTAATGCATCCCATGGTGTTTCTGGATCAATCAAAAGACCAATCTTGACTTTTTCTTTTGCTTGTTTTTTTTCGTTCTGTCCACAGGCAGTTATTAGAAGTGCTATTTGAAGAAGTCCAATGATTATCAACTGCTTCATTATTTGCTCCGTAACGATTTGAATATTTGACTAATTGATTCCATATTCAGATCTTTTGCGAAGGCTTTCAATTTTGCGGCTATGTTTTTTCCTTCACTTCCTTTGCTGGCAATATTATCAATACACTCTTGTATTTTTGATAGATGATAGACTTCGCATGCTCGTATCCCCTCCTCCAACAATTTGTCATCGACATCAAGGTTTGAAAAGGTTTCAGGTACTACACTTTTTTTTTCTTCTGTCGAGTCAATTATTTTCGTGCTGTCTGGCAATAGGGTTTCGACGAGATTTTGTACATCATTAAATGACACTGGCTTGGAAATAAAGTAATCAAAGCCTTTCGACAATGCGAGTGATTTTTCATGCTCCATAGTTGCTGCTGAAACTGCTATCACCAAGGTATCAGCAATCATTCCGGCCTCAGTCAATTGTGACATCACATCGAAACCGTCAACATCTGGCATTACAATATCCAGAAATATAATTTGATACGCATCCATACTATTGTAAGAAAACTTTACTTTTTCTATTGCTTTGATTCCACTCTCTGCTTCGTCTATACAAAAACCCAGCTCTTCCAGAAATGCTGAAAGGATCATCCGGTTATCTCTATTGTCATCGACAATCAGTGCCCTGCCATGAGTGGTAAAATGTACCGTCGCTGAATCGGCCTTTGATTTCACTTTTGATCTTGGCAAATCGATTTTGAACGAAAAACTACTCCCTTTTTCTGGTTCACTTTCAATTTCAATTTCTCCGCCCATTGTACTAACCAGCCTCTGAGCGATGGTAAGTCCGAGGCCGGTACCAATCGCTTGATCGCTCGCCTCCTGCTGTGAAAAAGGTATAAATATCTTTTTCACGCCGTCTTTACTAATTCCCCTTCCACTATCAACTACCTGAAAAAGATAGCAACCATTTTTTAACTGTTTAATATTCAAAGAAACAAAACCACGAACCGTAAACTTGATCGCGTTGTTGATAAGGTTGATTAGCACTTGTTTCAGTTTAAGAAGGTCGCCCAGCACTTGCTTTTCTGTGATATCCACATTTACCAGCCAATCAATTCCTTGTTCTTTGCACCGAATATCAAACATGCTGGTTAGCTCAAAAATCATTTCGTCGATATCAAAGGGTTCTAGTACCAGACTAGAGCTACCGGCCTCAATTTTACTCAAGTCTAATATTGTATTGATCAAGTCTAGAAGATGTCCTCCAGCAACACGAATTCGTCCCAAGTAATCTTTTGCATTCTGATCCAGACTTGGATTCCGAGAGAGCATTTGGGAATAACCTAGAATAGAGTTCATGGGAGTTCGTATCTCATGCGACATATTGGCCAGAAAATTTGACTTAGCAATAGTTGCGGACTCAGCTTTCTCTTTTGCCTGAGAAAGTTCAGTAAGTACTTGTTCGAGATTTTCACTCATATTATTGAAGGCTTTGGCAAGGATACCTGTTTCATCATCCTGCTCGATTTCTGACTTTACATTAAAGTCTCCTTCGGAAATATTTTCTGCCATTTTTGTCAGAGAACGTATTGGCTTTGTAATTTGTTCCGAAATAAAGAATATAACACCAACTAGTAAGAACAGTATGACAATACAAAATAACGATATATTTATAAATAGTTTTACCAAGGGTTTAAAAGCTTGATCTCTCTCGACTTCTACAATTAACGCTGCGCCAATTTCATCGACCCAGGTGTAACTACCAAATACAATTAGATTATTGAAACTTTGATATTCTTCCGTTCCACTTCCTCCCGAAATTGCAGCCTCAATTCCTTTAGAACTAACACCACGAAGATGGTTTGAGTTTTCTTTCTCATCGCCGCTAGTCAGCGCGCCGTACTGATCAACAAGATAAGTACTAACGAATGAGCTTTCGTCATCGGACTCAAAGATTATTTCGTCCAGGCGAGCTAGCTCTATGTGAATTGCAACTACACCCGCCAGCGAGCCGTCTATCGCTTTTACAGGAGCTGAAATAGTCATTGCGGTTTCCAGAGTAATCGGCGACGGATATATTTTTTGAAAAAACAGTGCTTTTTGGCCTTCGACAAAATAGGTATCCAATGTTCTATAATCCCCTTCTCTTTGAGGATTAGTAGACAATAAGATTTCTCCCTCCTTGCTGAGGAAGAATATTTCTCCCCAATTTTTCTTAATTGATTTTAATTGATAAATTTTAGTTCTAAATTTCCTGGTATCTTTATTCGAATCTTCTGTGCTTTCGTCTTGTTCGGAAAGAATATCAATGATGTTGCCAACCTCTTCCATTTGCGCCAGCCACTGAATATCATTTTTTAGTTCTTCAACCCATATTTTTATTGAACTCGATTTAAGATTTCGGCTTTGTTCTAGTTTTAAGAAGGTCGAATTCTGTATCGTTTCCTTGGTCATTATAAGGCTAAAAAAGCTAAATAAAATCACGGTAATAGCGAAAACAACCACATTGGAAAATATTAGTTTTCCTCTAATTGTTCTTTTGAGATTTTTTAGTTTTCTTAGTTGCATAGCTATTCTTGTGAAGTCCAGAGATAGGATTCTCCCGCTCTGATTTTTAGAAATATGGGCTCTCTAACTCGCTCTTTTCCATTTAAGGAAATCTGACCGGTTATTCCGGGAAATCCACTTAAAGTGCTTATTTGCTTTGCGAGTTCGGACTTACTCCCCTTACACTGCTTTAAAGAATAAGTTAGCACATCAAAAGCGTCGTAAGTTAATGCAGACATACTTGTGGGAGGCTCTTCAAATCGAGCTATATAATCAGAAAAAAACCTCGCTGAACTGACTTCAACCTGAATAAGCTGAGGATGCCAGTGATGGGTCATTATCGAGCCGTCCAAGACAGGCTGTTTGGGTGAATCGATGATTGACCAGTTGTCACTTCCCAAAAATAAACCATTAAACCCTGACGCTCTCAGTAATTTGGCTTGTTGCAATGATTCATCATACCGATTAGGTAATAATATCCAGTCCGGCTGATCCTGCGCTATCGATGCCAACTGCTTTTCCAGCTTTTCATTAATCAGGCTATAGGTTAATACTTTATGAAGCTGCCCCCCTAACTCTTGGAACTTATTTATAAAGGACTCTCCGACTGCACGAGAAGCGGGATCACTCAATCCATAAATAATCACAAGTTTTTCGGGTTTGATAACGCGATGAGCGGCTTTAGCCAAGGCGACACCTTGTTCCTGATCGTTGAATGCAATCTGAAATACGAATTTCTTATTTTGGGTCACGATAGGATTGGTTGAACCCTGAGAAATCAATGGAATATTGGCGACCTCTGCGACAGCAGCTGCTTCAGCAGCAAGAAGAGACTGGTTGGGTCCAATAATTGCGTCTACATGTAATTCATAGATCAACTCTCTTGCCGCAAGCATTGCAGAAGAAGGATTGGATGAAACCTCTGATTCAATGAGACGATATCGAATAGCTTTTTTGTCAACTTTAAGACCACCTTTTGTATTAAGGTTGTCTACATATAACCTGGCAGCTTGGACAGATGGTAATGCTCCAGGAGTGTCGGTATTATACATGAGTCCAACTCGAAATTCCTGGTACTCTACTTTCTCCGACGAACAACCAGAAAAAATCAAACAGGTTAACAAAAGTACTATCCGAATAGCTCTTCGAAAATATCGGTTGCTCTTGCTAAGGCTGGTTTTACTCATAAACCACTTCACTATGGAGTTCGATTTTCTCGTTGGCAATTCTAAAGATATATACTGGTCGAATAGGAGTACCATCACCTCTAAAGCGGATATCCCCAGATACGCCACTAAACCACTCTAAATTTGCAATTTCTGTTCGTATGGCTTCGGGCTGATTACCAACAGCTTTTATTACCGCCACCACAAGTTTTAAAGCATCGTAGCTCAATGCTGCTACGATCGTAGGCGGAGCATCATATATTTTGCTGTAGGCTTCAGAAAAAGCACGTGACTTTGCCCGGTCAGCCGCAACCTGCTCGCCCCACTGATGACTATAGTAAGCTTCTAAAGACGGATTTCTTCGACGAATATTTTCAGGATGCCAACTGTCACTCCCCAGAATTGGTACTGACCAATTTAACTGTTCAATCACTAACATTTGCCTGCGCACATCTTGATCAAAATTAGGTGAAAATAAAAGGTCAACCTTTTCGTTCTTCATTTTCTCCAAAGCTAACTGAAAATTCTGTTCACTCGAAACATATTTGAAGATATTCAGCTTAGTGCCGGCTATCTGTTTGACTCGTTCGATAAAAAGCGAAGCAATTTCGCTACTGTAAGAATTACTGGCCTTATACACGACACCAATGTGTTTTGCGTTCAGGTTAATAGATGCAAAATCGGCAAGAGCTCGAGCCTGAATTTCGTCGGTAAATGCTAATCTGAAGACATATTTTTTGCCTTTGGTTAGATTGCCATGTGAAGAACTGGGAGAAATCATCGGCAAATGCAGGCTATCTGCAAGCTTTGCTATCGGAATTGCCTGGTGGCTAGAAGTGGGTCCAATAATCGCATCTATACGTTCAGCTTTAATTAGCTCTCTAAACGCAACTAAAGCAGATTCCTGCGTTGAGCCAATATCCTTTTTAATTAAGTTTAACGAGATCCGGCTGGGCCCGAAGAAGTTACTTTGCTCCTCCATTATCTCTCTTTCCACCATCTGGCTTGCTCGCAGCAGAGATTGGCCGGCATTTGATTGATGATTATATAAAATCCCGATATTAATGGTCTTGGCCTGTTCTGTACAAGCGACAGTAAGCAGCAATAGAAAGGTAAAAAACAGTGTACGAATTGTCATTCCACCAACCCGAAACCATTTACAAGCGTAGTGAATCAGTTTGGATTTGAAATATGAGCGTGAACCAGGCTTGTTATCAAGAATTGTTAGCAGCAAAGCACAGAGAAACCCTAAATTGTCAGTTATTCTAAGTATAGAAGAATATTGGGATTATGCTGTAGTTAGGTTGCTTTGCTGAATAGCCTGATTTCTCAGAATAGTCGAATACAATCAATTATTTATAGCTTACTCTCCAGATTGGCGACGGCTTTTTCCAGTGCGTCAACCTTTTCTCTGGTTCTCGCGAGTACTTTGGTTTGTGCTTCAAACTCTTCACGAGTAACAAGATCCATTTTAGCCAGCCCAGATTGGAGAATTTGCTTAAATTGGGCATGAATATCCTTCTGCAGCGCTTTAGCACCTTCTGGCAATGCTTCATTAAGCTTTGCTGCAATCTCATCAATTTTTCGGGCGTCAAACATATTAGGCCTGCTTTTTTGAACATAGAATTATCTTTCCATACCAGTAAGAGCATGGACAGTCTGCATTATTTTATCACAATTGGTGGTAACAATACCCTCATATATAAAGAGCCGGTTAAAACACTTCAGCCTATTCTCCCGAAAAACAGTTAACTTGTTGGGCGTTTGATGAAATATGCGTATAATCAGCTCGACTTAGCGAATTTTACCAACCAGAGATAATAAGCTAAATTTATGTTATCTAAAATCATTCCGGCCCAACTTCTTGGTGCCTTAACTCTTTTTTTGCACACAATTAATACCTTTTTCTGGTTTGTCCCCATACTTGTATTCGCCCTCCTAAAAATGTTACTTCCAGTTCAATCAGCTACCAGGGGAATTAACTACCTGTTAAATAATTGTGCTTCAGGCTGGATCAGCGTAAATCGTTTGATCACAGCCGTTACCAAACCCATCGAATGGCAAATTGATATACCAGAGAACCTTTCAGACGATGACTGGTATCTGGTAGTAGCCAACCATCAAAGCTGGGTTGATATATTGGCGCTTCAACAAGTCTTTAATCGAAAAATTCCATTTCTCAAATTTTTCTTAAAACAGGAGCTTTTCTGGGTACCTGTGTTAGGAATAGCCTGGTGGGCGCTAGACTTCCCATTTATGAAACGCTATACAAAGTCATATATAAAAAAGAATCCTCATAAAAAGGGTAAGGACTTTGAAACGACTAAAAAAGCTTGTGAAAAGTTCAAATCACTGCCGATTTCCATAATGAATTTTGCTGAAGGAACTCGCTTTACCCAGCTAAAGCATGACAAGCAAAAATCGCCTTTTCAATATTTGCTTAAACCCAAATCTGGTGGTATTGGCTATGTTCTTGCTTTGATGGATGAAGTAGAACACTTATTAGATGTGACCATCAATTACCCGGATAACCGGGACTTTAGTTTTTGGGACTTTCTTTGCGGCAAGGTCAGGAAAATTCAACTTCAAGCACGACTAATCGAAATTCCTGAAACAATAAAGGGCAACTATATTGAAGATCCTGAGTGCCGAAAAAGTGTTCAGCGGTGGATTAATGTGCTATGGAAGGAAAAAGATGAAACACTGGCCCGTCTAAATCAGACCAGTGAAACTAATTCCTGACTCTTGAAATCCAGAATTAAATAATCCGCACTGATTAACTAAAAGCTGGCTTCAAGGAAGCAATAGCAAAAATTGCACTTATCGTAGCAAGCGAAAGGATAAATGCAGCAATACGGATCTTCTTACTTTTTCCTCTTTTCAATGCAACCGTTCCCAGCAGAATGTATAGAACCAATAGAACAATCTTCGCTGTTACCCAGTTGACTACAAAAGGATATTGTTGAGACAGAGACACAAGAATAACCGCTGACACCAGTAAAATGGTATCAATTATATGAGGTAGGATTTTTGTGGCCTTAATTGATAGCAGCTTGCTTTCAATCAACATCCAGTAACCTCTGATCAAAAAACCAAGAAACGAGACGCCCGCAGCCATCATATGAATTTTTTTAATGATTAAGTAATCCACTCAATATTTCCCCTAAATTGATTCTGCAATGCTTGTTTAAATCTATCTTTTTGTTCACTTGCAACCATCAAGCTTATCTGAATCTGGCTTTGATACTCGATAGTGACTTCCTCTATCAGGAAATCCTTCATTACATGTTCGCAATCTTTTAATTGAGAGTAATCTACCTCAAATTTAAGCGGACTGAAATCTACTTTTTCCTTGAGTGGAAGTTGCTCCATAGCGAGCTTCACACCGCCGCCATAAGCTCGACTCAATCCACCGGTGCCCAACTTGGTGCCGCCATAATATCGAGTACAAACGGCGACTATGTCACCTACACCAGAATGCTGTAAAACAGTCAACATCGGCTTACCAGCGGTTCCAGAAGGCTCGCCATCATCGCTACACCCAAGCAAAGTAGTAGACTGTGGATTACCGACGATATACGCCCAACAATGGTGAGTGGCATCCGGATAAGTCTGGTTCAGTTCCTTAATAAAAGCCTTGGCTGCTTCCGCTGTGGTGACGTTGCGAATTCGAGTAATAAACTGGCTGTTTTTGATGACTTCCTCCACCTCGAAAGGCTCGGCAGGGACTTGATAGCTCGACATTTGACTGGTCTGTTGGTTAATTCGCGACAGATCTTATCACGAAACTCAAGTTTTTGCGGAAAGCTAATACAAAGGGAGTCATTTCGAATGTTCATTTTTTGCAATCAAGCAACCAACATTCAACCGGACTCCCTGAAGGGTGAAGACCTGAAACAGAGTGTTCACTTTACAAAGCGGAGAAAGCGTCTCGTGTTAAGTTCTCGACGCCACTTTCACGAATAACAATATTGTCTTCGATGCGAATTCCGCCATAAGGCCTGAAAGATTCAATTTTATCCCAGTTAAAAGCATTCGCGTATTCTCCATCTTTTTGCTTCGCCAATAACGGATCGATAAAGTAGAAACCCGGCTCAACGGTATAAACCATGTTTGATTCGATGGTTCGAGTGCTTCTTAGAAACGGGTAAGCTGCTGGTGGAGGCTTGGCAGCACCAGTCTCATCTGCAAACTGACCACCAACATCATGTACTTGCAATCCTATTAAGTGGCCCAATCCGTGCGGAAAGAAAGTTGAGGTAATATCAGTTTCAACCAAAGCGTCCACGGACATATCGACAAAATTGAAATCATGTATCAGTCTGGCAATCTTTCGATGAGCACTGGCATGCAAATCTCCATACTCTGCCCCCACTCTGGCTTCTCCAATACACTCCAGATTAACAGCATCCATTGCAGATATTAACTCAGCAAACTCTCCTGCTTCATAGGCATAAGTACGTGTAATATCCGAGTGATATCCCGCAACAGATGCACCAGCATCAATTAGAAACGAGCGAACTTTGTCCGGTACTTTAGACTGGCAGTCATGATAATGAAGAATCGCGCCATTGGCGTTTAACGCAATAATATTTCCATAGGGTAGTTGATGTTCAAGAATGCCTAGTGACTCGAGATATGCAAGATGAATCTGTTGTTCACTCTTTCCTGCGCGGAACATTTTTTCTGCAACATTATGTGCTCGTGCGGCTAGCTGATTAGCTTGCTTAATGCACTCAATCTCATAATCACTTTTATAGGCTCTTTGCCAATAGATAGCATTGATCAAAGACTCAGGATTTTTTTGAGCTTTTTCGTAATCCGCAAGAATTTCAGAATCTTCCCCGAGAATAGCGACCGCTTGATTATCGAGCGGTAAAAGCTCTGCTGCTGCTTTAGTTTCCTTAATAACTTCTATTTCAAAGTGCTCAGTCCAATAGCCTGAAGGATCAGCGGGTGGTGTATGCCAAAAATCAACCGGTTGAAAATAAACCAGTTTTGGTTTGCCGCTTAAACCAATAACAATAAAGCTGTGCGGCAACTCAGTCAAAGGTACATAGGTCCGGAAAAAGAAACTCGATTTAAATGGATAGTCCATGTCGTCCTGATAAACACGAATGGGGGTACCTGATGAAATAATTAGATTTTCTATATCATTATTTTGCATCAATTGGCGATGTCTCTTTAATAGGTCGCCAATATGATTACTGTAGAGTTGATTCATATCTGTCACAATAAATTTCCTGAAGTTAGATCCGCGCCCGGCAAGCCAAACACCTTTTTATCATCTGGAATTTGCTGCCTTCGGGCATTGCCATTTATAATCACCATTGAAGATAACTGCCGCTCAGCGAGCGGAATAATGGCTGGAGGCAATAAAAGTATCAGCCTGAAATAGTTCCATCATGTTAATAACTTTATGCTTTAGGTGCAATGAACAGGTAGTTATTAGGAATTGCCAGAGATTCTAAAATTGTAACAAATGTCCACTAGCGCTTGTTTTCAAGCGCTCGTCTTTTTTCAACAGCCATGGGTGTGATAGCTTTTTCCAACGACTTTTCCAGGCCCAGCATGAAGTAAACTTCAGCCATTAAAAAAAAGGGGCCTATCAACAGTTGATTTAAGTCGTCAACAAAAGCGGGTTTCGCTTTTTCAAAATGATGTCCGATGAACTGAATAATCCATGCAACGATAAATACTGCTACAGCAATGAAAAGCGCATGTTCATATTGTGCAACCAGATCAGCAGTATAAACAACGGGGATAATAAACAGCAGTAAGCCTAGCGCCAATTTCCAATGAAGCATCAGATAGTAAATCAGAGTCAGGCCAAAGAAGAGCTTTGCCGGTGTCAATGCTATCTCTAT
Source organism: Aliikangiella sp. G2MR2-5 (assembly GCF_015687155.1). Lineage (GTDB taxonomy): Bacteria > Pseudomonadota > Gammaproteobacteria > Enterobacterales > Kangiellaceae > Aliikangiella. The sequence goes on from NZ_JADPQF010000004.1 coordinate 23,723, forward strand.
CTGGTCAAATGTCACAGGAAAACGATACAAACTTAAAAGCAATGCTAAAGACCAGATAATCGAAGGAACACCGATAAAATGGGTCGCAATGTTTCTTTTATTCAAATGAACGCTTTTATAAGTCGCCAATTGCTCTTCCGCAGTTTTCATGGCTCATCCCGATAAGTCAGTATCATTGATTTAATGTTGACCAGACTTAGTTTGAATCTTCCAGCTTATTCGCCGGACAAATCTTCACGCAACATTGTAAACACAAGGCTCCCGTCTGAGAGCCAAGCACCTCATAGAGCCATATTCGCAACTTGAAGAAGATTTGTAAAGTGGTCGGATGTGATTATTGACTACACGCTACTTGAGCGGCTTTTATTCGGGCGGTAAGTATTACCTTGCGAGCTTCCCTGTGAATAGGACTCAAATGCTAAAGCAGGAACCGGCTTACCCAACAAATACCCCTGTATTTTGTGGACGCCTAAAAGTTCCAGTTTATATAGCTCCGATTCAGTCTCAACTCCCTCAGCCACCACCTGAGCATCAGTTGAATCAGCCATCTGGACAATAGCTTCCACAATATTCTGGTTAACTTTAGAGCGATCAACATCGCGCACAAAAGTCATATCAATCTTGATGAAGTCTGCATTGAGCTGTTGAATGTAGCTCATCGAAGAATACCCGGTACCGAAATCGTCAATAGCAATATAAAAACCCAACGCCTTAAGTTCTGATATCACACGCAAGAAGGTTTCCTGATCCTGCGATGCAGCAGACTCAGTGACTTCAAAAATGATTTGCGGAGCAGGTACTTTGGTTCTTTCCAGTTGCCACCGGATATAGGGAACCAGTTCGCTATGCTGAATATCAATACCTGAAAGGTTTATCGATAGCAGAAAATCTGCACTTTGCGGATGTTCGCTCAACCAGTCAAAAGATTGAAATAACACCTGCTTGGTAATCTTGAAAATCAGATTGGACTCTTCTGCCAGGGGAATAAACTTCGCTGGTGATATCATACCCTTTTTCGGATGCTTCCAGCGAACAAGCACTTCTCCGCCACACAAGAGTTTATCGTGGGTGGTGTATTGCGGCTGTATATAGATTTTGAGAGTCTCGTCTTCAATCGCCTGACGTAAATCAGCCAATAATGCCGAGCGTTCACGAAAGAAGTCTTCATCTTCTTTTTGGTAAACAGCCCACATTTTTTGCTGACTTTTCGCTTTTAACAATGCCAGCTGGGCGTGGCGATAAGATTCCAGTAAACCCTGACGACCTTCCTGATAACGAGCCACTCCAATCTGAATCGATAATTGATTATCCAGCTTGCCAACACGTATTCGCCGCTCAGCTAGATGGACCAGAGGTAGTAAAATTGACTCATAGTCACTTTTAATCTCGGCGATAACCAGTAGTTGATCGCCAGGCAATGCAATCAACTGGCTTTTTTCACCATCCGGTAGCTGGTACGTCTTAGCCCAGTCACCGTGGTTGAGAAATCGCGCGATACGCTCAATGTGTGAGCGATAAGCCCTTTCTGCGCCTTTCGGCCCCAACATTCCCAGTAACTGATCAAACCCTTTAAGCTCTATCAATAGCATAACCTGCTGGGAGTTAGCTTCGGTATCTTGCTGCAAACGAAAAAAATCGCTACGAAAAAAAGAAAAGTTGGGTAGCAGAGTTTGTGGGTCGATAAAGGCATTGGAAATCGCTCGCTTTTCCGAGTATCTCAGCCGATCGGCAAGCGCGATAGACAGCAAAATTAATTCAATCAGTGCACCAAAGAAAAAGCCGTGCAAGCTAACAAAAGTCGCATCGATGAAATTCATAAAGGTCAGAATACCAATTCCCGCTCCTAACATTACGCATACCCACGAAACCAAAAAGAGCCGGGCGGGATAAAAACCGTTTCTAAAGGCGGCGATCGCCATGACAATAGCGTAAAGCGATCCCAAAGTTTGAAGCACTCCAAAAACGGGGATCATATGATACTCAACAACAAACAAAGATAGAATCAGGCCAGGAAGTAAGCTCCAGTTTACCCAGTAAAAGTGACGTTCAAACCAGGGAGCATTGTCTTTAGCGTTTAGAAAGCTTCGAGCGAATTGCAGTACCAACCAAAGCAAAGCGAAATTCAGCGACATAATATTCTGCCCTAGCAGACGCTGGAAATCATCTCCCCACAGCAACCTGCCGTATCCATGCAGTCCGGCAAAATAGAAGAAAGTCACCAGATAAAAGCCCAGATACCAGAGATAGGAGTTAAGCTTGACCATTGCAAAAATGGTCGCATTGTAAATGGCAACAACAACTAGTAAGGCGAGCACTCCTCCCCAGAATAAATACTGTCGATATAAATAATTAGAAAAGCCCTCTTCAGAATAGATAGTCATAGGCATAATCGCTGGACTAACACTCTGTTTACGGATTAACAGGGAGAGCTCTGAATCCGGCTGGTAATTAATCGGAAAATAAAGTCCCTTATAAACAGCATCATCCGCAAGCAGGCGATCAGCAACCCCAAGCGACTTTTGAGCAACGAGCTTCCCCTGATCAAAAAGATAAAGGTCCAGGTGACTAATAATGGTATTGTCAAAAACAAGGTAATAGGAAGAATTCTGATTCAGTTTTATGGCTGCATTCATCGTCAAATTCAGACGATACCAATAGATATCTGCTCCCGGGGCCAATGATGGACTATAAAGCTCAGGCTTAAAATCCGGACTTGTAAGCAACTGAAAAGCTAGCTGCTGTGGAGAAATGTTTTTTTGATCCGCTCTTTGTTGATAGGTTTGCAAAGGCTCGCTGATCACCCGCTTATCTAGATCAGGCTCAAGGTACACTTCCACCGCCCAGCTATTGGTACTATAGAGGCACAGAAACAAAAAGAAATTAAAACAACTTTTCGAACAAAATTTGAACAAAGAATAAATTCCTTTTAGTAAGAATGAGCCATATCTCTTTGATTAGAAGGCTTTTCCCATTATAGCGACTATCATCTGCCGAAGCCGACAAAAATAATACCAATTTATCAAACTTGACTCCGTCATCTACAGAATTCAAACACCTGTTTAAATTCTGGTCGAACCTGTTATAATCGATCCAGTTTAATCAGGACCCAGATCAATAATTTAGCCGCCTAAAGCTTCTTAAATAGCAACAATTTAGACTAAACTAGGCGACACTAATTGAAGCTCAAATAATCTAGGTATAAGACAAGCGTCAACGCTTTAACCAATGGAGAACCCCATGATTTATGACGGTCAATCCCTTCAGTGCAAGATGCTCGACAACGGCATTGCTGAAGTCATCTTTGATAATAAAAACGAATCAGTCAATAAATTCGATAACGCTACCTTGAAAGAATGGAATGAAGTTATCGGCTTACTCAACGAAACTGACGGTGTACGTGGCGCTATTGCCACCAGCCCCAAGTCAGTCTTCATCGTGGGCGCCGACATTACCGAATTCCTGGCAATGTTTGCCGAGCCAAGAGATAAAATGGTCAGCTGGTGTGTCGAAGCTGGAGCTATCTTCTCAGGATTTGAAGACCTTCCTTTCCCGACCGTCTGCGCAATTAACGGTTTCGCTCTCGGAGGTGGTTTTGAAATGGCACTCACTTGCGACTACCGTGTTGCAGCCGCCACAGCAAGAGTCGGTTTGCCAGAGACTCAACTGGGATTAATTCCTGGTTTTGGCGGTACTATCCGTTTACCCCGGTTGATCGGCAGTGATAATGCTATTGAATGGATTGCCATGGCCAAGCCACACAAACCTGAAGACGCATTAAAAGTTGGCGCAATCGATGCGGTGACAGCACCAGAAGCTTTACGCGATGTTGCACTGCAAATGGTTAATGACGCTGCCGAGGGCAAACTCGACTGGAAAGCTCGCCGAGCAGAAAAACAGGGTCCGATGTTATTAAATAAACTGGAGGCAACCATGGCTTTCAACACCGCCAAGGGTGTTGTTGGTGCCAAAGCTCTCCCCCACTATCCTGCACCAATGGAAGCAATCCGTGTTATTGAAGCAACCGCAACCCTTCCACAAAGAGAAGCGCTCAAAGAAGAGCATGAAGGCTTTACCAATGTCTGCCAGACCTCACAGGCCAGCGCCATGGTTCAGATCTTCCTCAATGATCAATTACTGAAAAAGAAAGCCAAAATTGCCGCGAAGACCGCCACCAAGAAAGTTGAACGCGCAGCAGTACTGGGCGCAGGAATCATGGGTGGTGGTATCGCCTACCAGTCAGCGAGCAAAGGAATTCCGGTGGTAATGAAAGACATTAACAACGCCGCGCTCGATCTGGGTATGAGTGAAGCCATCAAAATATTGAACAAAGGTGTTCAACTAGGAAAGGTTACTCCGGAAAAAATGGCCAAAGTCGTTGCCAGCATCACACCAACACTGGAATATTCAACGGTAAAAGACGCCGATCTGGTAGTTGAAGCAGTAGTTGAAAACCCTAAAGTAAAAGATATTGTTCTACAGGAAGTTGAAGGAGTGATCGCTGAAGATGCAATCTTAACTTCAAACACCTCCACCATTTCGATCGACCTGCTCGCCAAAAACCTTAAACGTCCGGAACTCTTCTGCGGTATGCACTTCTTTAATCCGGTCCATAAGATGCCATTAGTAGAAGTTATTCGCGGTGAAAAAACTTCGGATGAAACCGTGGCTGCAACCGTTGCTTATGCCACAGCCATGGGTAAATCAGCGGTCGTTGTTAAAGATTGCCCCGGCTTCTACGTCAACCGAGTTCTTTTCCCTTACTTCCGCGGATTCAGCCAACTACTTGCTGATGGTGCTGATTTCCGCCAGATAGACAAAGTAATGGCCGGTTTCGGGTGGCCGATGGGTCCAGCCTATTTGCTGGATGTAGTTGGAATTGATACTGCTTTCCATTGTACCGATGTTCTGGCCGAGGGCTTTCCGACTCGTATGGGCAAGATGGACGAAGACGCCGTAGAAAAACTCTTTAAAGCAGACAAGTATGGACAGAAATCCGGTAGCGGTTTCTACGTGTACGAAAAAGACAAGAAAGGTCGTCCGAAAAAAGTCGTCGACGAATCAATTTTTGAGTTGATCGGTGCGCCGAGCAAGGAGCTCGAAAACGATGAAATCGTTGAGCGCATGATGCTGCCACTTATTTTTGAAGTGGTTCGTTGCCTGGAAGAAGGCATTGTCGATACTGCTGCCGAATGCGATATGGCACTACTTTATGGCCTTGGCTTCCCTCCATTCCGTGGCGGTGCGCTCAAGTATGCTGACGAACTAGGCATTAAAAATGTGGTTGCTGCCGCTGAAAAATATGCACACCTCGGTGAAGGTTATGCGGTTCCAGAGCTGCTCAAAACCATGGCCGCTGAAAATAAAACTTTTTACACCGCATAACGCCCCAGGGGAGAATTAAAAATGAAAGAAGTCGTAATTGTCGATGCTATCAGAACCCCAATGGGTCGCTCAAAAGGTGGCATGTTTAGAAATGTTCGTGCTGAAGTCCTCAGCGCAAAACTCATGCAGGAATTACTGGACAGAAATAAAGCGCTGGATCCGGCAGAAGTTGAAGATGTAATCTGGGGCTGTGTTCAGCAAACTCTGGAACAAGGTTTCAATATCGGCCGTAACGCTGCGCTGATGACAGATCTGCCGCACACAGTAGCCGCACTGACCGTTAACCGTCTGTGTGGCTCTTCGATGCAAGCTATCCATTCTGCTACGCAAGCTATCCAGACCAATAACGGTGATGTTTTCATCGTCGGCGGTGTCGAGCATATGGGTCACGTACCTATGACTCATGGAATCGATTTTGCGCCACAAATTGCCAAACACTCTGCCAAAGGTTCAGGCATGATGGGCCTGACAGCAGAATTACTTGGAAAAATGCACGGTTTCGATCGTAAGACTCAAGATGAATTTGCAATGCGTTCACATCAAAAAGCCCACCAGGCAACCCTTAACGGCGCATTCAAAGCTGAAATCGTCCCGCTGGAAGGCCACGATGAAAACGGCGCCTTAAAGCTGTTTGATTTTGACGAAGTTATCCGCCCGGAAACCAATATGGAAGGCTTGAGCAGTCTGCGTCCGGTTTTCGATCCACGTGGAACAGTGACCGCAGGTAATGCATCAGCGCTTTCCGACGGGGCTTCTGCGATGTTAATGATGAGTGCCGAAAAAGCAGATCAACTGGGGCTTAAACCAATTGCCAAAGTTCGCTCCATGGGTGTTGCCGGTTGCGATCCTGCAATTATGGGTTACGGTCCGGTTCCTGCAGTTCAAAAAGCACTGAAACGCGCCGGCCTTTCCGTTCAAGACATTGATTTGTGGGAGCTGAATGAAGCTTTTGCCGCACAATCTTTACCAGTGCTAAAAGACCTGGGCTTGCTTGATGTGATGGAAGAAAAGGTAAACCTGAATGGCGGCGCAATCGCATTAGGCCATCCACTGGGATGTTCCGGTACGCGAATCAGCGGTACGCTACTGAGACTGATGGAAAGCAAAGATGCAACTTTAGGTGTTGCTACAATGTGTATTGGTTTAGGTCAGGGTATTGCGACCGTGTTTGAGCGGGTTTAAACCTGCTCTTTTCATATGCAATAAAAAAAGCGGCTAATTAGCCGCTTTTTTTCAAACTAAAATCGTTAATTAAAGTACAACGATGTTTTCAGCTTGTGGGCCTTTTTGACCTTTACCTACGGTAAACTCAACACGTTGACCTTCGGCAAGAGTCTTGAAGCCAGAACCTGTGATGTTGCTGAAATGAGCAAATACATCAGGGCCACCTTCCTGCTCGATAAAACCAAAACCTTTAGATTCGTTAAACCACTTAACAGTGCCAGTTGTCGTATTAGACATAGAAATTGTACCTAAAAAAATAAATATTAAATAATGCCATTCAATAATCAATTGTCATTGAAAGACGGTAGAGCTAGAAAGGGGTAGAAATAGAAAAAAGCAGAACAAAGAAAAATCTTTGTATTGAAATAATATCTGAATCAGCCGATCGTTCAAGCTGACTAAATTATAGCCGTCTTAGCGCAATAAGCAAAGCTTATTTTTAATGAATTGCTATTTTTTTGGCTTTTGTGGCGGTACTTTAGGATTTTCTTTCGGTTTAGAGGGAACCTCTTTACCACGAAACAGACGATATGTTTTGTCTGGATAGTCGTTGTTTACTTTCTCCATTGCAGCTTCAAAGTTTTCAGCTTTGAAAGTAACAACCTCATCACCTCTGGATTTAGAAGGTATTAGTAACGTGAAATATTCCATAGCTCAACATAGGGTCGCCAGTACTAGCGACCTCCCCTTTTGTTTTTGGCTTTTTCAAAGTTTACTTTAAGCAGTTTACCATCTAGTTCGTAACCGTTTAACCCACTAATGGCAGCTCTGGCTTCATGACCTTCCATTTCGATGAACCCAAATCCTCGACAATAGCCACTGAAAATATCAGTTGCCAGTTTAATGCTGCGTACGGTTCCATAACGGGAGAATAATTCGGTTAGACTGCTTTCATTTGCACTTGACGGCAAATTTCCGATAAAAAGTTTTTTCAAAGTGGTTTCCGGAAGTTTAAGTGAGCGAAGTCGCTAAAAGGAGCCCAAAAAGCAGGAAATGCCCGATAAAAGGTCGTGCAGGAAGGAATTCTGTCAGCAATTAGCCATATACTCTACGCACATTCTTTCGATGGTACAAGGAAAAGTCGAGCTTGCGCACACAAGATAGATGTTTCTTCCAGCCTCCAGGGGCTACTACTCCTTGTTTTAAAAGAAAAAACCGAATTAAGGACCAATCTCATGATAATTAGTACAGGAGCACGACGCTAGTCAGTGCCAGTGGAAATGCATCTTTTTGATTAAGTAGTTTGGACAATATTAGTGTCAGAAGCTATCACTTTCATAAGAGCTACTACTTGTTAATCAGTAGCTAAAAACCTCGCTTTTTCTCAATATATTTGCAATGGTAATCTTTCTACATTGAAAAAAGTGCAAGGAGCAACAATGCCAGTAACATCTTCAGAGCATACACAATTGATTTTTTATACCAACCCTTAATCTCGCGGACAGATTGCCCGCTGGATGCTGGAAGAAGTTGGTGCTGAATATCAACAGGAACTGATTGAGTATGTCGAACCTATGAAATCGCCGGAATATTTAAATATAAACCCGATGGGCAAAGTTCCCGCAATTAGCCATCGAGGAAAAATTGTCACCGAATGCGCGGCTATTTGCGCTTATCTGGCGGATGTATTTCCCGATAAGCAACTGGCTCCGGAAATTGATGTCCGCGCGGATTATTATCGCTGGCTATTTTTCGGTGCTGGCCCACTGGAATCAGCGATCACTAACAATTCAATGAAGCTAGAGTTTAAACCTGAGCAGGAGCGGATGCTTGGGTATGGTACCTATGCGAAAACAATCGAAGTCCTGGCCACTAAACTGGGCGCTTCAACCTATATCACAGGCGAGACTTTTAGTGCCGCTGATGTCTATATCGGTTCTCATGTTATCTGGGGTTTGCAATTCGGAACGATTGACAGTCGCACTGAGTTTAATGACTACGCAGAACGCCTGACATCCAGGCCCGCATATATCACAGCAAGAAAAATAGATGCTGATTTGATTGGCAAGTAAAGATTGAGTCCAAAACCCCCTTCCCGCTTCAGGGAAGGGCTATTTTTGTCTCAACATCAGAAAGTTTTGCACATATCTAACTAATAAAATGGTTCTCAATAACGCCGATACTCACGATAACGACAATGACGAGGCTCTCTAAGCGGAGCCAGCAGCAAATAGAATATCCATGCAAACCAGCTTATGAATATCACTGCCAAAATCCAGGCAAACTTTTCTCTGCCATCGGTACGATCAGAAACAGCAATCATCACTATCGGAATAAGCCAAATAACAGAACAAACTCCAATTGCGATGAATACGAAAATGCCTTCAAGAAAATCCATAACTACCTCCTTTCAATAACATCTAGCAAGTTGTAGGCCAAATAAAAAATACTTATTTTTCAATGAACTATATTTATATACCTTTACCTTCGGGTAATTTATTGCTAATTATTTGGTTAAATAAACTAATTAACTACGATAAGCAAAATGCAATGGTCGGACCCTTGAAGTAGGGGAATTTGTATACCATGCGCAAAGAGTAAAAATAATAAAAGAAAGTTTTCATGGTTGAGTCACAGATTTCATATAGCATCCGCCCAGAAGTGAGTGAAGAAGAATACTGGGAAACGGTTCAAAAGCTTATTTCGACCCTGGTAAAAGATAAGAAAATTCGAGAGTTTAGAGCATTCGAAAATTTAATGGGTGATCCACAAATTAAGGCCAGCGTTTACTGGAACGAAGCCACACACTTTGCCAATTTTGCTAAATCTGACGAATGGCGAGAAATTTTAAGGGAAATGCGAAAAGTAGTTTACGGCATTAAAATTGAGCTCTGGGGTCCTTCTCGTTATCTACCTGATCCTGTAATCGTTGATTAAGCTAGCTCTAAGGGGCGACAATACACGACTCATTATCGCCGTTTTGTTTTAACTAACAGGAGATAAACTGTATTCAAGCCTGGCGCTAGCTCAACTATATGACAAGCAGGGTTGCGAGGTTATTGCCACTAGTCGTAATGAACAACGGCGAATACAACTCTCTGCTAGTAGCTGACACTCTTATTCACACTTTTTCTTCGAACACACCGAACTGCCTAAAAACTACCCCCAGAACCGAATGCCTGACATCCAATCTAAATTCAAACTCTTTGTCGTTAATTGCCCGCTGAGAAACAATTGTCTTGCCCGGCGTCAACCAATCCGGAATTCGAATTTTATTACCGCCCAACTGCCAAAAGAAATACTCACTTTCAAACACTATCGCTCCTTCTTCTTCGCGAACATTAAGTTTCATTCCAAAACCACAGCCCACCATTTCCACCAAGCCAGCTTCTCCAAGCAGTTCTTTAGGCAAAATGCATTTGGTAGAGTTTACTCGATTGACCGGCTTATCCTCATATTGATAAAAACGCTCCCATGTCATTCCTTTCAGCTTTTCATTGGGATAAACCTTTACTTCCATCGGCACATCTTTTCCCTGATAAAGCGCTAAGGGAGTTCCAATTAACCGGCACAAATGAGCAAATATTTTTCCAACAAAAGATAAATGCACTTCATTCATTACACCTGTATAAGTTACGGCTCTGTGAGCGTTCGTAGAAAAACGTTTGCGAACCGCCGGATGAATTCTTATCCAGTTATTCCACCCGACTAAATCAACGTAATTAAGTCCTTGCTTCCAATCCTTTTTGATTGTTTGTTCAGGAGGCATTCCAGTCATCATTTGATCTCCCGCTGATAAATTCCCCAGCGACCGGCCAGGATTAAAAACTCTTCCAGAGTAAACAAACCGGTACAGGGATAGGCGCCTGCTCCGAGTTCTCCATTAGCGATCTTATTAACGACCAGTTCAGCCGCAATCGTCGGTACATTCGGCCCCACCCCGTCTTCAGCGACTAACTGCCAGACTGCTTTTTTTGTCTCTCCGTTATCGCCGACTCCGCCAAGCTCGATAAACATGCCCCCACAATCGCTGCCCCAACTTTTAAACCATTCGCTCATGGCGACCAAAACATTGGTAAAAGTTCGCCATGTTTTGATAAGTTTTAAACGGGGAAACCAGGAAAGTAGCCATAGGCCCAGATGCAACAATGAAACTTCCAACCCGGCCTGAAAGCGAACACTTTTAATTTCGGGGTATAACGCCGGAATTAAATCCAGATCAGGTATTTCGCAGTTGCTCATCCAGCGCTTGCCAATTGAGCCGCCAAAGTCGTAGCGAGTTAAATCCTGCCAGCCGTAAACCTGTCTGAAGTCCCCGTTAATCAAAGTGTCGAAAGGTTTGCCGGTATAAGAAAGAATTGACCCGACAGTACCTTTGCCCCGCTCAGTCCGATTTCCGGGAGAAATGCCGTAATAAATTGAATTGATGGATTTGAACTGTGGCTCATAGTGAGTAATCACTGCATCGGTTAATGCAGGAACCGTACTGGCTCCGGTCACCATTACCAGTTCATTTTGTTTTGCCTCATCATTTAATTGCCGGGCAAAATTACCGACAAATTTTCTGTCGTCAGCCAAATCAACGTAGTGACAGCCCGTATTAAGGCAAGCTTTAGCCACCCTATAGGTTTCCTGCATCGTTTGCAGCTGATAAGGACCGGAAACATTGACTACCAAGTCGGGTTCGATATGTGCAAATGTCTTGACTAAATCACTATTAAGCACATCAAGCTCGACGGTATCGATCACGCTGTTCATCGATACGCGAATCATATGCCTGGCTTTCGCCAACTTCTCTTTCGAACGTCCACCTATTACGATTTGGTGGTCACGGTAATAAAGCAGGCTGTTGACCAGTCTTTTCCCAAATGTGCCATAACCGCCAATAATCAGGATTTTCATATTAACTCCCAAGATTTAGTAAAGTGTGTCCTTGGAAGCATCCTAACGAGAGCTGAGTTTAGAAAACTCCTGTTTGATAAAGGTTGAATAAATAAAAATATTATCTATTATTTTCAATAACTTATAAAATTCCTGAATGATAAAACTGGAGTTTAATAGGGAAAGCGAGTATTCCCTGCGCATGAAGAGAAGAGAATCTTGGAAGGTCTTATTCTATCGACTTTCGATAACTCCCAGGCGATTGCCCGGTCAGCTCTTTGAAGGCTGCATAAAAGTTCGACTGGGATTTAAATCCGGTTTCCATGCTGATTGAGAGAATAGAGGATTTCGGCTCACTCTTAAGCAGGTACTTGGCTCGCTCTACTCTGACTTCTCGCAGATACTGGGAAAAACTCGCACCAAACTGGGTATTGATCAACTCGGATAGCTGATGTCCGCTAAGCTCCATGGCTTCAGCCAGAGAAGAAAGATTAAGGTTTTCATTTTGATAGATATTGGATTTTTGCATCAATTTTTCCAGCTTTTCCTTGGCATTTTCAATATCCACATTATTCAGAGTCGAGTTCGAGTAACTCAACTTAACCACTTCGGTTAGCTCATTGAGTAAATCCGGGTAAATAATCAGCGCCGCAGTTACCAGCATATAGGCAAACGCTATACCGTTAGCATAAAAGTGGTAGAAATAGGCATCATCGATATAAGATGCAGAAAAACCAACGGCCAATACACCGAGGGCGAAAATCGAGAAAAAGGCGACAAAGAAAAACTCAAGCTCGAACCGGTTTCGATGAGCCCTTAATCGATAAAGCAATTGTGTCAGCCAGAGACAATAACCGGCGCCAATAACAAAAGCCAAAGGCACAGCCAAATTTCTCTCCAAAATAGGAACCAACACAATGGGGATTAAATGAAGCAGGCTGACCAGCCGAATTTTATAGTCAGGAAACAAAACCAGCCGACTGAAAAAATAAAACATCGAAGGGACAGAAAAGAGAAGAAATCGATAGTAAGTCGTATTCAAGGGTTGTGTATTTAGCTCGAAATACCTTAAATGCTCTAATTGAAGCGCACTGATACCAACTAAAAAAATAAATGTTCCAGCTCTCGCACCAAAAGTCTTATTATTACTTTTCATAAAAAACTGGTAGCTGACAAGCAATACCAAAGCGATTACGAGAGAAAAACCAATGTTTAGACTAGTGATGGATTCGAGCATTTATAATACGGTTGTTAGTTAGCATCTAGTTGCAGTAAGCAAGTTTACCTTATATCTGTGCCAAACAGACAGGCTACCATGGCAGTAAAAATCCTAGCTCAATAAGCGATATCAGAATAATTCAATTTGCCCAATGATGAAACGATCCTGAATAATAAAACCAATATATCAATACCTGAGGAGCAGGCATGCAGCGACTAAAACTAACTGGGGCACTAATTTCACTTTATGCTCTGACAACTGCGGTGATGGCAGAATCAACCACTCACTGTGATTTCGAGTGTACTTTGTCACAGCACCTTCAAGCTATCCAGACGAAAGACTTTGAAGCTTTCGAAAAAACGATAACGCCTGAAGCTAAATTGACATTTATCCTGCCCAATGGCAAATACTTTGATGACTCTGCAGAGTACCGACAGATGTTAAAAGAGTGGTTCAAACAGGATGGCTGGACCTTTAACTTTAAAGTTATAAGCAAGTACAGCTCAAATACCTTCGGTCATGCTTTATTGTTGATCGACTATAACGAAGCTGACAGAGGCGGAAAGCCATATCACCTCGATCACTATCTCAGCCTGATTTTTGAAAAACAGGGAAGTCACTGGTATCTCATCCACGACCAAAATACCAAAACGGATTTGAGTCCAAAAGGCTCCTAGATTTAAATTGTTAAAGCCTCCAGATATATCAGATAGTGTCTTTAAATTAATCTGTTACTTGATGAGTGAATCACTGGTTTTCACATTTGTGCTCAATTAGATTAGAAAGAGAGCTATTCCAGTTAAAAAGACTGGTGTTTAATTACCATGTTTCACAGGGAGGATGGAAAGATGAAACGACTCTACTACTTAACAGATGATATTCAGAGTACTCAGGAAATATCGGACGATCTACATGAAACGGGAGTTTCTGACTGGAATTTTCACGTCATCAGCAAAGACGAAAAAGGGCTGTATAAGCGTCATATTCATTCGGCAAATGCTCTCCAGAAAACCGATTTGATTCATAGTACAGAACGCGGCTTTATCAAAGGTCTGGCAGTCGGTACTATAGTGTTTTTCCTGATTTCGCCCATCCCTATTCACGGACGACTACCTGAGAGTGGGTTCTTATTAGCAATATTCTTCGTTTTGCTTCTGGGTGGACTGTTCCACGGCGCTTTACTCGGACTACAAAATGAGAATATCAGGCTAAAACCTTTCCAGCAAGAAATCGAAAATGGACGTTTTCTAATCATGATCGATGTGCCGAATAGCCAGGTAGATAAAATTGAGAACTTAATGTTTCAAAATCACCCCGAAGCAATCCTTCGGCAAGAAAGCCCTGTTTGGATCTGGCCATTTTCTCACCCTGGTACTAGAGGAGTCTGATCCCGTTAGCCGACGCCTGTTTTTTCTGGCAATCAATTTCCATCTCTTTCGTTATCAGGAAATTGCAGGTAACGAAAAGCGCCTGGTATATACCAGGGCAAATTAATACGAACGAATAGCGGTAAAAAAGCAAAACGATTAAACTATCATTCTCTGCAACAAAAACGATACTTCTATTTACTGCTGGATTCATGCATAGTGACAGTTATTAAACACACAGTTATTCGGATAATGAGTGGCCATACGCCACTGCCGGAGTTAGCCCTTGATAGACTCTTACATAATGCGAAAGAAATTGATATTCCAACAGGGTACAGACTGTTTTCTATGGGAGAAAAGCCAGATTGTATTTATCTGGTGATAAAGGGGCTTCTTCGAGCGATTTATGAAACCGAACAGGGCAATATCTGCAGTAAAGAATTCTATTGGGAAGGGGATACTATTTTTTCGCTACGCAGTATTCTTAGAGATGAGCCGCTTCCTTATTCGATTGAATCGGTTGAAAATTGTCGACTAGTAAAAATTCCCCTCAGCAACTACTTGAGTTTAGTTAAAGAACATTCTCAATGGAAAGACTATCATATTGCTCAGCTGGGGCTTCACCTCTACCAAAAAGAAATTAAAGAAGAGTTACTGCTAGTTAACAATAATCAGGAGAAAGTCGTCAAAACTTATGAACTTTTCCCTGACTTTGTAAATCGTGTTCCAGCCAGATTACTCGCTTCCTATCTAAATCTGACACCAGTGAGCCTCAGTAGAATAAAGAAACGGCTAAACTTAAAATAATCTTCTACTATATTAACAAATGTTAACGCCTAAATTAGGCCAACTATATTAAATTGACCTTATCTAATTTGAAGTCAACCGGATCGATTCTAATGGCAATTGAATGGTACCTAAAACCTTTTGATGAGTTAACCAATAACGAGCTCTATCAAATTATAAGATTACGCATTGATATTTTCGTAGTAGAGCAGGATTGCCCCTATAGTGATCTCGATGGTAAAGACTATCAGCCCGGAGCAATGCACTTTTTTGGCGTGGATACGATCCGTAATGACAATGAAAATATTGTCGCTTATATGAGAATATTATCTCCTGGTATAAGCTATCCTGATATGCCTTCACTCGGGCGGGTTGTTACTTCTGCGTCAGCTCGAGGGACAGGCCTGGGACATCAAATGCTTGAGAAAGCAGTTGCAATTCTCGATAGTCACTGGCCAGATAAAACTTGCCACATTTCAGCCCAGTCTCACTTGCAAGGTTATTATCGTCAACAAAACTTTATTGCCGTGGGCAGTGAATATCTGGAGGATAATATTCCACACATCGGTATGGAAAGAAAGCCGCAATAGCCAGTCAAACAATTGCAATGAGAAATATCAGTATAGTGATGCTTGCAATAATTAGTTTGATTGCAGGTAACCTCTTCGCCACTTTTGTTGACGTTATTGTTAAACTAACGGCCGCAGAAGTCAGTGTATATCAGTATATTTTTCTAAGACAGCTTGCTGTATTTACTATTTTGCTACCATTCTGGTTGCGTTTGAGTAAGGTACAGCGTAACCCGATTAACTTAAAAGTTCACTGTGCTCGAGCGGTGCTCACCAATATCGGCGGTCCATCAGCGGTAATCGCGATTTTGTACTTACCGCTCGCTACTGCCAATGTGATTTTTTATTCTGCCCCGCTAATCACAGTTTTAATGGCCAAATTGTTCTTTAGGGAATCTATAACCCGAGAAAGACTAATTGTTACTTTATGTGGATTTGCAGGTGTTATTGTCGCTTTTCGCCCCGAGTACATCGATCTGGCAGGTTTTCTCGCTTTAGTCACCGCCTTCGCTGTCGCAGGATATAACATTTCGGTTAAGTGGCTTCCTACCAGTCACCCGCTCAATACCTTATTCTGGAGTAACTTGTTAACCCTGCCAATCACCGGTGCAATCGCAGTTTTCTATTGGCAGCCGATAACTCAGGAGCTATTAATTCTCGCCTCTGGTGCCTGCGTCTGCTTGCTAATCTATCAAGCGTGTTGCGTGTATGCATTTCAGCGCGCAGATGCCAGTGCAATTTCAGTAGCGGAGTACTCTGGACTTATTTTTGCGGCATTACTTGGATGGTTGATCTTTGATGAAGCTGTGGATATTTGGACTATAAGTGGAATTACATTAATTGTTTTACCTATTATGTGGCAAAGTTGGCGCGAGAATCGTAGCCAGAAACTTTCTGGCTATCAATAATCTTACTTTCAAAAGTTACCAATATTCTTTAATCCTGGAGATTTTATCTTTCTCAAATTCGAACAAAGTAGTACCTCCAGGCTCCCGTTTGATAACCAGCATATTCAATCCAGAAAATGTACTAAGTATCTTCACCGGTTCAGAGTCTTTATAATTTCCATTTTTCCAGTTTCTGAGAAATCCATTGTAGAGATCTTGCCTAGAGTACTCCCCACCATATCCTTCATGAATATAGACGAAGTCATTAGTTAAATAAGTAAATTTGCTATCAATATCAGCCTGACTGTCAACCTTTTCGAAGAATATTTTTACCAGTTGCAACTTCTCATTTTCGCCCGTCATACTAGTTTCATCGGCAACTGCTTCTGGAATGCCAAATAAATAGGCAAGTATTGCAATAGCGAGCGACCATAACGCTATACTTTTATGCATTGATGTGTCTCCTCAATTACTATCTAGCAGTCAAGCTAGTTCTAGTGGCGATCACCGGTTTTTCTTCTTCATAAATCCTCAGTTGATATTTCTCACTGCTTGCATCAAATTCAAATGTTAAATACTCACCGTTGTTCCAGTTTCGAAATTCAAATTTTCCGCCTTTTCGAGGTAATAATTCCGTGACATGTTCTCCTTTAAATCTTAGAAAAAGCCTCCCTTCCTCCGCATAAATTTCGGCGACTTTCCCACCTGGTAGGTGATAAAAGCCCACAAACTTTTCTATTTCAAACGCTGGTAGCGATATTTCTGATTCAGAAAAACTGCTGCTTCGAATATGCCAGTCAATGCGTCGACTCATCATATCTGCAGTCATAAATTGCTCTTTATTGTTGCCGTTAAATCGCTCAAATAACGCGTGTACTTTTTTATCTTTTACTAATGATTCAGTAGTAATACCTTGCTTTTGCTGATTTATAACGTAATCAGACCATTCCAAAGTGTCTTGCAAGTATTTGATTACATGTTGTTTGTTGACCACCTCACCATGTCCAGGTACAACTTTGGTTTTCTCATCACTTAGATCAATTGCAAAATTAAGCACAGACTTTATTCCCTGTATTCCTCCATTACTCACCGAAGGACCCCAAGTCGTTGCATGAGTATCGCCGGTAAAAACGACATTGGCCTTCTTTAAATAGATGATGGCATCATCCATGGTATGTGCATTAACGTGAAAGGCCTCAATGGTCTCGGCACCAAATCTGAGTGTAAGACGATTCTTAAACGTTAGATGAACAAAGTCTGCTTGGCGGACAATAAGCGCATTTTCCTGGGCAATGACAGTGGCCCCCTGCTTGGCAAAAAACTCATTACCACCACTATGATCCCGGTGATGATGGGTATTAATTACATATTTAACTGGTTTATCTGAAATTGCCCTTATCGCTTTCATCAGCTGCTGATGGCTTTCTTCGTGAATGTTGGCCGAATCAATCAAAGTGATTCCTTCATCTTCTACCAGAACACCTGTGTTAGCCCCCAAACCATTTCCACCGATAATCACGTAAAAATTGTTAGTGATTTTCTGAGTTTTCATCTGGGCTCCCTTAACAATTGCCACAGCGTCTGGACTAAGGCTCCATCCCGAGACAATTAAAAATACTAACAATATTACTCCACTAGCTATCTTTTGATTTGGCATGCATTTCTCCTGATGATTAATTGTACACCTGCGACTTGAATGACTCGTAAGCTACCCTTTTCAAAATAAAAAGCTCGATTTTTACCTGATTAAAAGCTGATTTTTGTTGTTTTATAAAGCTTGCAGGGCTGATACTCTTGCAGACTGAATTTAGCTAGCAAAGTCACTCTTATGAAAAGACACTTCAGAGTTGGGCAATTTGAAGTTGACCTGAACCGCAATCAAATTAGAAATGGTTCGACTTTAGAATCGCTCCAACCGAGAATATTAGCGGTATTAGCTCTCTTGGCGGACATGCAGGGAGAAGTTGTTTCTCATGATGAGATTATGGAGCGTATTTGGGGTGAGAGTACCGTTAGCCCGAATACGTTACAACGTTGTATCGCTCAACTAAGAAAAGTATTAGGAGATGACAGTCGTAGACAGGAAGTTATCAAAACACACTCAAAGAAAGGATACAGCCTTGAACTTCCGGTAGAGTGGCGTCCAGATAACGCTAGTCATTCTGGTAACAATAAGAAAATTTTGAATCACTGGTCCTCATCGTTCGCAGTTGTTTTACTCGCACTAGCAGGCTCGGTATTTTGGTTTTACTATTCTTCACCATCACTATCCTTGCGTTATAACCACATCACACCGATTACCGCGAGCGATGAAAAAGAATTCAATCCCAACTATTCTCCTGATGGTCGTTACCTGGTTTATCATCGTTATCTTGATGTGTGTGAAAACCATATCTGGGCAAAAGATCTAAAAACTCAAAAAGAATATCGCTTAACTAAAGACGCTGGTGTTTATGGTGCACATAGCTGGTCTTATGATGGGACTCAGATAGCATTTATCAAACAGGAAAACTGTCAGAGCAATACGCAAATCGAACATAGTCAATGTTGGCGCCTGCAAACTCTGGATTTTGCCGCGGCACTGCAATCACCAGTTACCGCCACACAAAGACTCGATTGCGACGAGTCTCCAACTACTAATCCTGTTTGGCTTAATAACGGTGATATTTTGATGCTGAAACAAGATAGAAACAGGCAAAAACTGATGCGATTTGACGCTCGTAGCAATCAGCTAACAGAATTTTACCGCTCACCAAACATGGTGCTTTACGACTTTGATTATTCCAGAATAAGTGAAAAAATAGCCGTTATTGGTAGCGATAGTTCAAATACGCATTACATAGAGTTACTCAACACCAGTGGCAAGCTTGAGTCTATCCGTCGGATAAAACCAATTGACAACCTCTCAAAAAATCAACGCTACTACAGTAGTTTTGATTCCCGAGGCAGGTCTCTGGTTACCAACCTTCAAACAGGTCTATTTCACCTTTCACTCGATGGGAATTTGTTTCCGATTGAAATTTCTTCCAGCGAGAAAGTCTATTCTCCCAGCTACCATCCATCAGAAAATAAAATCGTTGCTTCAATGGGTACCGTTGATATTGATCTGGCATTAGTGGGGATGAAAGATTTACATAGAAAAAAAGAGTTCGAAGTAGGATTTAATCAAGTCTTTCAGCCCTATCCTAGTTTTGAACGATCTACTCGCCTCGAAAGTCAGGCTAGATTTAATCCTAAAACAGACCAGATTGCTTTTGTATCATCGCGTTCAGGTAGTCAACAGGTTTGGCTTGCAGAAGATGGTTCGATTCGCCAACTAAGTCACTTGAAAAATAAGGAAAACGTGAATGGAATCGAATGGTCTCCGAATGGTGAAATGCTCGCTTATGTCGCTAATGATCGATTAATCATCAATAACTTAAAGGGAGCTTCAACCATATTTCCTTCAGCCATAACTTTCAAATCTTTGTTAGACTGGCCACATGATAAGCGCTTGTATGTATTAGCTACTTCAGGCTCGCAAAGTCAAATGCTAGAAATAGATTATATCGGAGAAGAATCAACTATCCAGATAGAATATCCACTACTTTGGGCAAAAAAATATAAAGACGGATTTATCTTCCTGAAAGAGGATCTCGGTCTCTGGATACAGGAAAAAAATAGCATCCGGCAACTAGCAATTAGCCCGGCTCAAATAACAGGAAAGCCCATTGTACTCGTTCAAGATGAAGTCTTTGGTGTTGGGAGAAATGACGAGCTGTGGCGTTTTAATTTGCAAGATAACAAATTCGAAATAATTGAAAAAGTCCATCCTAAAGTGTGGTGGATTGAGGATATAAAAGACGACTTAATCTTATTGGCCCAGGCCATATCTGCGAAAAAAGAGATTATCGAATTGTCTCCCTGATTACTTCTCCTCAAGGTCAACTATTCGGCTCATGTAGTGAATAAAGTCAGTCACTGATGTGACATTAGCTAGAGATTTTTGCACTTTGCTTGTCACTTACTATTAAAATCTTACAGCTATATAAGGGAAAATCAATGCTTTTCAGGATAGTAACTTTAGTATTTTTATTCACTGTCAGCTTTTCTGCTATTTCTAAAGCTTCATTGAAAACTACTCCAATATATTCATCTGAGCTTACTCGTTTGCTCGAAGATTTATGTGACAAGGACATTGTTATACTCGGTGAAGACGCCAATCATGGCAGCGCAAAAACACTGAAAGTCAAAGCTCAAATAACGCGTCAACTCATTGAAACATGTAATTTCAATCAACTGGGGCTGGAAAGCCAGGTTTATGATCTGATCGATTTTAGTAATAAACTTCATACGGGTAATGCCAGCGCAAAACGACTACAACAGTCCGTTAGCTACTTTTTGTCTTCGGCAAAAGTACTCGAAGAGTTTTTTGTCTATCTCTTTGAAGAGGCCCAAAATAGCAAGCTGGAGATATTTGGCTTTGACCATCAGATAGGTGGAAGAGGACAGTTTTTTGCACAAAAAGAACTACCAGATCAATTGACCCGCTACCTTGATCAGGAAAAAATCGAATGTAAAAAGAAAATTACCCAATTAACGCAATGGCAATATACTCAGGAAACACCTTTCGGCAAAGAAGTAATCGCTGAATTACAGAGCTGTCTCGATAAAATTAAAACAGCCACGCAAAAATTTAAACATAATGAAGACAGTAAGCAGATAGCACTAATGAACAATAACCTGAAAAGCTTCCTCGATGCTTTTTCTGGAAATACTTTTAACGCTAGAGACAAGGCGATGTTTTCGAATATTGTCGAGTATTTTTCTCGCCCATCGCTAAAATCAAAGAAGAAGTTAGTCATCTGGACTGCAACAATTCACGCACTCAAGAGCAATCAAGGAATATCCGGACAGCTTATACCCATGGGCCAACATCTGAATGAACTCTATGAAAAATCAGTCGCCCGCATTGGGTTTACTGCACTGAAAGGAAGTTTCGGTCGTGGTACCAAAATTCATGCTGTACCGAAAGCAAATCGAGGCGCTCTGGAACAGGTTATCAGCAAAAATCATTCGGGAGAATGGATATATTTGGATAATAACGCACTGACGCAGCTTGGAAAAGTGGAAGCAAAGCTTATCAATTACATAAAACCAAGCGAAGCAGATTGGTCCCGATTAATTGATGGCGTTATAGTACTGGATACAGAGGAAGCAATTAAATAGGGCCACAAAAAGCGGCTCTCTGATTCGAACACAGAAATTCCTCTCTTAGAAAACACTTTACAAATTATGATTACAAATGTAATACTAACTAATAAATTACATGCGTAATCAAAATAACACTTAGCTATGAAAATCAGCGACTCTGAAAAATATATCATGGACCTCTTGTGGCAATCGTCGCCACTATCTGCAAAAACAATTATTGGCCAACTCGATCCTTGTCTGGAATGGCAAGATAAAACAGTGAAAACATTAATCAATCGCCTATTAAAAAAAGGTGCGATTGACTTTGAAAAACAAGGTAGGGAATATCTCTATTTTCCAGTATTGAAAGAGGAAGACTATATCATTGATGCCAGTGAAAATTTTGTAGAGCGCGTTTTCAAAGGTAATGTCAGTTCATTGATTGCAGCATTCGCCAAAACTGACAAGCTTTCATCCAAAGATATCGAAGAGCTTAAAGGTCTGGTTAATCAGCTGGACTCAGCAGAAGGAAAGAAAAAGTGATCGAAACCATCGCCGAGTACTTTTACTATAAGCTGGCAGGTATCTCATTTCTAATTCTGCTCATACTCTTCATACGTCCCTTTATTGTTAAGTACCTAAGTGTCAGAACTTCCTATCAACTATGGCTTTTGATACCTTTGTTTTTACTTTTCCCCAACTTCGACTTTGTCGCAGCTTCTTCAAATGGCAACAGCATGTTTTTTGCCAGTCAAGTGAGTCTGATTCCATCGATAGAGAAGCTCGGAAACCAGATTGATGGCAAGTTCATTTATCTTGCTCTTGGTATCTGGCTTGGAGGCTTCGCTTTTTCTTTAGGTCGTTATTTCATTGGTTATTATCAATTAAACAAATCTCTAACTGACTACTCATATCAGCCACAAAGTCCTCTACTACAAAAAATCATCAGCAACGCTCCTGCTGGTTTTAGGCTAACCCAAAGCAGGTTAGTTAATTGCCCAGGGATATTTGGGATCACAGAAGCCAAGATCATACTTCCGAGACGCTTTGAAGAAATGAATGTTCTACAACAGGAGATTATTCTGTGTCATGAACTTTTTCATTTTCAAAGACGTGATCACTTAATCAATCAATTTCGTAATATTTTCAAATGTATCTTTTGGTTTAACCCGGTAATCTATGTTGCTGATAAATATTTTGAGGCTGATCAGGAGCTTTCTTGTGATCAGGGGGTATTGGAAGCTCAATCCGAGATCGATCCAAAAGACTACGCAATGACACTACTAGACGAAGCGGTGGCATTTAATTATCAATTACCATTTAGCCAATGGAATTACTCCAAGCTTGTTAAAAATAGAATAATGATGATTGGCAAAAGTAAATATCGAGCCTGGCATAAATGGCTGCTGTTACCTTTTGCCTTGATATCGCTAGGTTTCACCAGTTTGATTGTCGCTCAAAACAATGGAGCAATTCAGTCGGAAGGTCCTGTTCCGGTCAAGGTAATTCAACCAGACTATCCACGTGAAGCCGTGAATAACGATATTGAAGGAGAGGTTAAATTTAGTTTTGATCTGGATAATGATGGAACTCCCAGAAACCTGAAAATAGTCCACTCCATACCGCATGGGATATTTGATAAAGATGCTACTAAAGCAATCAAACAATGGCGCTTTGATACAAAGAGCAATGCAAAGACAAACTTAAAGTACACTCTACAGTTTAGACTTCCGGATGACTGGAAAGAAATTAAAAAAGATATTTTGAAAAGGTAGTTGTACTTCTTATGCTATCTTCTCTTAGCTATAAAAAAATTCCTGTTGATACTTTCGCTAAGTTATTACACTAGTAAAAGTATCAACTCGGATTATCTTGACGACAGTTATTCGGATCGTCTGGAGCTTGCCAAAAATCTATTGGGTGCACAACGCCTTTATTTTGACGCATCAAGTTGTGACGAAGCAAAATTAGAAAAAATTTCACATGGGATTCAGTTTGTGCCGCCCGATCCAGGCTAAGAACTATCTCGAAGTTTTCTTGGTGCAATTAACGAATTTAATACAAGAAGAACTAATAATATTGGTCATGCTTCATCGATACACCTTAACGTCGCTTGTTCCGGAAGTCGTTCAAGATTAGCTGCAGCGGTACTCCAGAAAGAATTACAATTACTTGGTGACAATTTTCTAAAGAATGTAACGATACTCTTTATTGGCAATATGAAAGATCAAGCTATGATTAAAGATGATACTGAAGCTAAGGGGGGAATTTTTTTGTTTGCGAAAACACCGGAAAAAACCGAGTAATATCATCTGATTTAGTACTATCTGACAAGATTAATCGGGATATTCCCCTTCCTTTTCAGGAAGGGGACCATTCGAATTAAACTTCACCATCACGGGCGATATAATCATCCACCATCCGTTCGAGAATGGTCATAGGTACAGCACCGCTTTTTAATACGACATTATGGAATTTACGAATATCGTATTTGTCGCCTAACGCTTTTTCAGCCTTTTCTCTTAACTCAAGAATTTTAAGCATCCCGACTTTATAGGCAAGTGCCTGACCGGGCCAAACAATGTAACGTTCGATTTCCGATTCAACGTCTGTCATAGCCAGTCCAGTGGTCGAAGCCATATAATCAATCGCCTGCTCTCGAGTCCAACGCTTGTGGTGAATGCCGGTATCAACAACCAATCTAACTGCGCGCATTAACTCAGCCTGTAGTCGACCAAGATCACTGAAGGGCTCCTGTTGATAACCTTGTTCCCACGCCAGTCTTTCTGCATAAAGTGCCCAGCCTTCAGAGTAGCTGGTAAAGCCGATGAAATTTCTGAACATCGGCAAGCCTTCCAGCTCAGTTTTGATCGCAATTTGAAAGTGATGACCAGGGATCGCTTCATGATAAGCCAGAGTCCGCATACTGAATTTCGGAGTAGCTTTAATATCATAAAGATTGGCGAAGAAAATTCCCGGACGTGAACCATCGATAGAAGGCCCCTGATATGATCCACCTGCAGCAGTTTTTTCGCGATACTCAGGAACGCGTTTCACTTCAACACCTGATTTGGGCATAATGTCGAAGACCTTATCCATGCCCGCTTCAACCTCAGTAATCATTGCTCGATAGTCAGCTAAAATCTGCTCACGACCTTCGTCAGTATCAGGATACAAAAACTTGGGGTCTTCACCGAGTTCATTCATTATTTGGCCTACAGATTTACCACTGTATCCCTGAGATTCCAAAATGGCTTCCATTTCAGCAACAATACGATCGACTTCAACCAAGCCAAGCTGATGAAGTTCTTCGGCGGTATAATCAGTGGTCGTTACCGAACGAATGCGATGTTGATAATATTCTGCTCCATTTGGAAATTTCCACACCCCAGCATTGCTATTAGCATCATCTTTCAGATTTTCGAAAAATTGAATATAGCGATCATACGCGGGCTGAACAACAGCTTCCATCTGAGCAAGCATTTGCGCTTTCAGCTGGCTTTTTTCCTCTTCGCTAAGATCAGATAGCGCATCGACTTTCTTATTGAAGTCTTTCACCAAAACATTTTCATTCAGCTCAGGATCTCGAATATTGTGAAGATTTTCTAAAACTTTGCTGATGATAAAGTCAGGCGGAACTACACCATGCTCTTGCTCCTGCTTAACCGACTCAAGAGTATTATCAAAATAACTACCTATTTGTGAAATTCTGGAAACATAATCCTCTGCATCACTACTGTCTTCAACCCGATGCATATTAACCATAAAGTTGATAATTCCCTGATAACTCCCTCCTCGCTGAGTGACACTGTAGCCATTGTAACGGTACTTGTGAGCATCCATTTGATCTTTTAGGAACCAGTCGAGAATATCGTAGGAAAGTAACTCCTGGCCCTCCAGGCCTTCCCGCTCATACTCCTTCAACTGCTGGTAATCTTTCTTCAGCAACTCAAAAGATGCTTCATTCGCCGCAATAGAGTTGTCGTTTAGCTCTCCATATCGATACTTCACCCCTATATTTGTCAGCATCTGTGGGTTTTCCAGCGCAAACTCAAAAAAGATCTTGTCGTAAAAGTGACCAATAAAGAAAGGTCTGAACCAGATGAGGTTAATTAAGAAAATAGAGAGCCCGATAAAGCCAACAAGCAATATTCGCTTGCTGTATTTCCATATTGTTGATTTCATATATTTCCCAACCGTTATTGTTATCAATTAAAACTGCATATATAAGCAATACCATTGCCAACTTGTTAATTTCATAAAAATCAAATACTTAATAAACAGCTTGCTATTGAGGGCTTTCAAATTAACATAAACTTGGTCAATTAGACCAACCTGATAGCAAAATTAGCCTGAAAATCTGTATTTACCTTTATGATCTGAGAAGTGTTTCTTGAGCCAAACTGAAAGAGACTGTATTGTAGACCGATAGTTTTGACTCAATATTCTGTCCTATTTTGGGAACACTTATCAGGAAACCTCATGGCGGGGAATAACGAAAATACTAATGGCCAGATAACAGACAGTGTCACATCCGATACTGATTCCGCAGAGGCGCTTGTTGAACTGACACGAATTGGCCAATCCCTGTATGCCAAAGAAAACAGGCAAGGGTTTATTAAAGCCAAGGCAGACGTAGATAAGGCACTAGCCGAAAACAAAATTGTCTTAAAAAATCGTTTTGTACTCCAGTCTGCATTGGGAGCTGGAGGAATGGGAACTGTGTATAAAGCACAGGACTTGCGCAAGGTAGAAGCCAGAGATACCAATCCCTTCGTCGCAGCCAAAGTACTTAACGCGGATTTCAAGGAACACCCCGACGCTTTTATCGCCCTGCAACGGGAAGCGAGTCGCTCTTCCCGTCTGTCTCACCCCAATATCGTAACAGTGCATGATTTTGATCGAGATGGCGATACGATTTATATGACAATGGAGTTGTTAGAAGGCGAAGATTTGGATCAGATTCTTAAACGTCACGCCAAAAAAGGACTAGGCAAAGAAAAAGCGTTTAAAATTCTACAAGATATTTTCAGTGCATTAAGCTTTGCTCACCAGAAAGGCATCATCCACTGCGACCTGAAACCAGCGAATATTTTTGTCACCAAAGAGGGTGCCAAAATTCTCGATTTTGGAATCGCTCGACTAGCACTAAAAAATCAGGATCACTTTGACGCAGGAACTATCGGCGCTCTGACACCCAGTTATGCGAGTCTTGAAATGTTTTCCAATGAGGATCCCAGTCCGAGCGATGACGTTTACGCAGCCGCAATAATTGCCTATCAATTATTATCAGGAAAGCATCCCTATCAACAAAAATCAGCTCCAGCTGCGTTATCGATGGAACTAGAGCCCCCAATGATCGAAGGACTGTCTAAACGACAGTGGCGAGCATTAAGTAATGCTTTAAAATTAAAGAAAACAGAACGAACGCAGACTATTGAAGAGTTTTCCGAGGCTCTTCTTGGCAAACGTCAGCTTTCACAAGCAATTCTTTTGTCGAGTCTGATAGCAGTCTCAGTAGGCGCAATTGCTTACACTCAATTTTTCAATCATGACCAAATTGACTCAGTAATACAAAAGACTCTCGCAACAGCCGAGGAATGTCACCTTCAGAAAGATTACGAATGTGTACAAAGTAGTGTAAATGCCATTTTAAAAATCAAACCCGAACACCAGCTCGCAAATGAATTGCTCAGCAGAGTCCAGGTAGAACAGGAAAGCCAAAGAGTCTTGTTACTGTTGCAGGAAGGTCAAAAGTGCTTAGCGGCAAAGAGTTATCAGTGCGCAGTTGAGAAGTCAGATGAAATTCTGGCTGTTAGTGCTGATAATATTGAAGCAACTAAACTGAAAGCCGTCGCATTGGAAGCGATGCAACTAATTAGCACACAATTAAAGCAGGCGTTAACAGAAGCGGAGACGTGTTTACAGAAAAAGAACTACCAATGTACTATCGATAATTCCACTCTCGCGATAAAAATTGACCCGACTAATGCGCAAGCAGTTTCTTTAAGACAAAGCGCAATCATAGCCGGGGATCAGCAAAAAGAAGCATTATTAAAAGCTAAAGATATTTTAAACGATGGAAAAAAATGTTTTGCAAAATATGACTATAGCTGTGCAATAGCCAAGTCAGAATCAGCACTAGCATTTGTACCAGACTATCAACCCGCGCTAGAATTGAAAAAATCGGCGGAAAAAGCGATAGCCGATGCGAAAAAAGCCATCCGCATCGAATAGCCATGGAGATCTTGAAATGAAGTTTACCAAAACAACGATAATCGCGATAAGCATTCTTTTTATAATGTCGGTCGCAGGCATGGGCTGTAAGAGTGACAATATAAAGCGAATTGCAACGGTAGCTGCTGTTGCGATTGCTGCCAAATTACTCTATGACATGTATATCGACTACAAAACTGAACAAACCCGTGAAGACAAGCAAGTCGTTGATAAGTATAAATCCCAATATAATTCACTACCTGATGAGCCGGTTCTAGTGTCCTATGAATCTAGTATCAAGCCAGGCGAGGTGGTCAGTGCCGGAAATAAAATCTCAATACAATCGTCGCTGGAGGTAGTCCGAGGCAAAGCCAAAGAAACCCTGGAAATAAAAGAGCAAATAATCATCTATGACAATGAGGATCCCACCAAAGAACTCAAAAGTCTGGTAAAAGTAGTTAACAAAGAAAGTCAGCGCTGTGGAGCTTTTAATAATGAGTTTACTTTTACACTACCTAAAGGGATGCCACAGGGGGTTTACCCAATCAAAACAAAAGTGATAGTCGACGGAAAAGCCTTTGCGCCGGTAGATAGCCGCATGCAGCTGGTAATCAATACCAATCAAGAGCAACCTTTAGAACATGCTCAATATCGACTAGCTAAAGCTCATTAAATCATACCAGAGAGGATTGAGGCGCAGTAATGCGTCTCATCTATCTCATTTAAACTCACGGTCCTCTTCCCACAAAACAAATCCAGCAACCATCTTCCTGTAAAACAAACTTGCCAAATAGAATTACAAGTGTAATACTTAACACGGATTACAAACGTAATCAAAAAATAACATTAAGTAAATTAGGGAACGAATCTATGAAAATGATCACCACAAAACTGTCTTTAATGCCGCTTTTATTTGGACTGGCTTTTTTCTTTCTAACTTCACTAGCCGGTTATGTCACTGCTGGCGCTCATGTTGAAGCCATACCGGTGAAAATCGTAAATCCCGAATATCCCAGACGGGCAGCAGTTGAAGGGATTGAAGGTAGTGTTACCTTTGAGTTTTCTCTAAACAAAAATGGAAGCCCGACAAATATCAAAGTACTCAATGCTATTCCGGATCAGACCTTTGTTGTTCAGGCTAGTAAAGCTATCAAACAATGGGTATTTGAGGTCAACAACTCACAAGACAATAAATATCGTTATACCCTGGAATTTAAGCTCTAATAGAGAACTCTCGGGAATGTCAATTTTGTGCCGGCTCATAGTTCTGGATAACTCTCTTGGGCTCTACTAAGCTTTACTAAGACTTAGTGGCGCCTATCTATGATGCTTAAACAAAAAACTCTTTCTATTAGCTACAGGTTCCTCTTCCTTGCTTTTTGTGTGGTTTATCTATGTCTACCTGCAAAAGCGGAAGAGGAAGAACCATTTCAGCTTACTCAATTGACTTTGGAGGAACTTCTCAAAGTAACCGTCACAACTGCAAGAAAAACCGAGAAACCGGTTTCTAAAACAGCAGCATTTGTCACGGTAATCACCAAGCATCAAATTCGCTCAAGTGGCTGGCGAGATCTGTCTGAGTTACTTAATGCCCAGGTGGGCTTTTATACTTTCAGTGATCGAATTTATAACTTTATCATTCCACGAGGTCACTATCAGTCGAATGATCCAAACTCTAGAGTATTACTACTTTTAAACGGTCATAGCGTTATCGAGAGCTTTGGCTATTTCAACGGACATTTGCCATCAGTAGACATCAATCATATTGAACGCGTTGAAATTGTACGTGGTCCCGGCTCAGCCACCTATGGAACCAATGCAATGTTTGCGGTAATTAATGTCATAACACATGCGCCATTAAACAAAGATTCACAAAATTTTTATTTTGAAGCCGGAAGTGGTGAATGGGGAAAGACCGCTTTTAGAGGAGATTGGCATTTAAAAGACGGTTACGTATCGATTATGGGTGGTCTTTCTAGAGGAGAAAAGACAAGTCTTTCCCTTGAAGAATATCAAGATTCGATACATCCATTACAGGGCCAAACTATCAAAGAAGCTAACGCAGTGAAAAATAGAAATTTTTATTTCGACGCCAAGATTGAAGACTGGAGAGTTTCTGCCTATCTGAATCATCGAATTAAAAATGTACCCACCGGAATATTTGGCGGAAGCATGGACAATCGTTTTACCTTTTTTGAAGATACCAATACTTTTTTTGAGTTCCAGAAAGAATCCAGAATCGCTAAGGATAACAGAGCAATTATTAGGGTTTTTTATGATTATTATGAATTCAAAGGAAGATTTTATTATATTTCAGATCCTTCCAGTGTGTTAGGGCCTCCTTACGAAAGTGAGTTTAATCGAGTGACCAATACAAGCCTGGGTGTCGAAGTATTATTTGATAAAAAGATATCTGATGACATTCAATTATTATATGGTGCTGAGTTTAAAAAATATGGCGACGTTGATTTCGTTTATGTCTCTGAAAATGATCCGCTGCAATTGCTAAATGAAAGATTCAGTTTTGATCCTGAAGAGTCAGTTTTTTCGGCACATGCTTCCATTGACTATCAATGGAATGCCTTTTGGAGTTCAGTTGCAGGACTACACTATGATCACTACCAGACTGTCGGAGGACAATTTAGTTTTAGAGCCTCAGCAGTATATTCTCCAACTCAGAGATATCAGTTGAAACTTTTGTATGGAGAATCTTTTCGGGCGCCAAATAGTTGGGAATTAAATGGCGGCTTTTATCTGGTAGGTAATCAGCAACTACTGCCTGAGAGTGTCGGTACTTATGAAGTTTTGTTTGACTATAGTATTAAAGATAATTGGCATTGGATATCAAGTTTTTATGCTTTTGAAACAGAAAAAACCATTTCACAATCAACTGATGGCGTCCGCTTTACTAATGGTGCCGGAGTTTCGGGAAAGGGCTTTGAGTCGGAACTTAAATACTCGAAGGGGATGCAGTCTGGCTATTTAAATTATTCCTACACTAAAGTAGAAAATGATCTGACCGGAGCTCGAACTTCATTCTATCCCGAGCAACAGTTGAAACTCGGATATACCTACCAGTTTTCCAATCAAATCCGGTTTCATATGGAGTCACAGTGGACAGACTCTCGTCAATATGCAAATCCTGAAGTAGGCGAGCTACCGCCTCACCAGATATCAAATCTGAGCTTAACAAATATTCAGGTTTTACCCAGACTAACCCTGGACATCAGCATATTTAACCTATTTGATGAATATTATGAACACCCATCCTTCACTTCTGATTTAGCAAGCTTTTATATTAATCAGGATTTTCCCGTTCATGATATACCTGCAAATGGGAGAGAAACTCTTTTAAAGTTAATTTATCAATTTTAAAAAAAAGGCCCCATTAAGGGGCCTACGACTCAATTAAAATAATTGACTCTTACTCAAAGGATAATTTCCAGCTGTCAATGTAACCAGTGTCTTGACCTGCCATATCCTTAACTCTCAAATTCCATGTTCCAGCAGAATCTTTAGAACCAACATTTACTGAATAGCTTTGTACGATATTGTCGGTAGAGCTACCTGTACGATTGTGTAAGTTGAAAACAGTTCCATCCGGATGAATCAGGTCAACAACCAGGTCACCTTTGTAAGTATGGATAATATTGACATCAACAGTCACAGTATTCGAAGCACCACTTCTAGTCGAAGAAATCGGGCTGGAAATACCGGTTGAGTTATTATCCGGGATCGAATAGTTGTCGCTATTTTCAAAGCTGGCTGCACCGCCACCGTTTCCACCTTCGCTATAAGAGCCGGTCAACGAAACACCGCTAAACGCACTGTATCCGCGAAGTGTGACATAGTAAGTTCCTGCTTGAACATTGCTGATATTACAGGTTTCTTCATTGCCGCTCTTATAAGGACGACAATCGTAACTTGAAGTTGTTGGTGCACTTCCAAATTTGACGTACATATCAGCATCGCCACTACCACCAGTAGTAACAAAGCTAAGGTCGCTCGCCCCTGCAGGAACTTCCATAGTGAAAGTTACTTCTGCATCTTTTGCAGCAGATAAACTGGTTTTAGCAACGCCATTTTCCAGTACGTCATCACTTCCGCCACCACCATTATTCTCGGTGAAATTAGCAATCAAAGAAACACCGCTGAATGAGCTATAGCCGTTCAACATCACATGATAAGTTCCAGACTGAACATTACTGATAGTGCAGGTTTCAGCATTACCGCCCTTATAAGGTCGGCAGTCATAGCTCGAAGTGGTTGCTTCAGATCCAAACTTTACGTAAAGGTCAGCATCACCAGTACCGCCACTCATGGCAAAGCTTAAATCACTAGCGCCAGCAGGAACTTCAAGAGTGAACTTCACCTGCTCTCCTTTGGCTCCGGATAAATTATTAACCGCAACACCATTTTCAAGCTGGTTGTTAGAGCCTCCGCCCCCGCCACCATTTCCATTGCCATCACAGCCGTTAGCTGTAATGTAGTCTATAGCCGTTTTAGTTTGTACCAGGCCATAACCGAACTTAACGTCTCGTCCAGCCGCACCTAAATCTTCTGCTGTCGCATTTAACGCGGCACGAATTTGTGTTGCCGTACAGCTTGGATGATGACTCCACACCAAAGTTGCAACACCGGCAACGTGTGGTGACGCCATTGAAGTACCACTCATCTTGCCATAATTACCCGGACCAATATTTAGCGAAGTATTTTGACCCAGCTGATTCAACATAGCTTGACCATTTGCTTGTGAAGCAGCGACAGCAGGAATGCTGGTAGTATTAGTATCACCCAAGGTTGCGCCTAATTCACCGGCAACATTGTTATAAATAATTGCGCCTACACCGCCACTGTTTTCACAGTTTTTCACCTTATCGTGGAACGAAATGTTACCACGTTCAATCAAGCAAACCTTGCCAGATGCACCTGAATTAGTCGACTCACCGGTTCCAAAGTTATAAAGTGCACCAGAAGCGCTGCCCTGATTTTCCATGCCATTTACTGAGTAGCCAGTAGAACCCACTGTCAACTCAACAACACTTCCTGTCCCTTCAGGGTATGTAGAATAAACATTAACGCCTGGACCTGAAATTTCTACCTGACTATTTTTCTGTGAGAAATCCGCCAATGCTTTTTCACTATCTATCGCAGCAACAGACATTACAGCATCATAGGACGCAGGATAACTCATCGCATCTGTAGTGCTACTGGCATTTCCGTCATTACCAGCTGCAGCAATAAGCAAAACGCCTGCATCTAAAGCAGACTGCATCGCATTAGCTTCAGTTGTACTTGAACCACTTCCACCAAGGCTCATATTAATCACATCAGCGCCATTGTTTACACAAGTATTTACTGCGCTTGCCAGACTTGAAGAGTAACCCCAACCTGATTCGTTAAATACCTTAACGATATGCATGCTTACATCGCTACCAATAACTCCGCGAACACCGATGCCGTTGTTTAGTGCACCGATAGTACCGGCAACATGAGTACCATGAGGTCCACCATGATCGTGCCAGTTACCTGTACCACTATCATTTGTCCCGTTAATCGTTCCGCCCTGACTACCCATATCTTCATGAGGCAAATCCAAACCAGAATCAATTATACAAACTTTCTTACCACCCGCTGATGCAGCAGCAACAGTGTCATCTACCTGATCAGCTTGAACTAAACCTATTCCATAAGGAACAGTTTGAGCCATTAATCGACGAGGGAAATCTTCTTCTACTCGGACAACATTGCTATCCATTTTTAGTGCTTTAATCGCTTTTGCATCGAGTTCAGCAGAGATAACATTAATGTTAGCGAATTCCTGTTTAATTTTGGCACCAAGACCTACTGCTTTTGCCTTGACTGACGCACGACGAGAAAGTCCGTTCGCCTGAAGTGAATTATCATTCTTATACTGAATGATATATCGCTTTGGTAATGAACTAACAAATTGATTAAATTCTTGAGTTGCTTTTCCTGTAGCTGCATTTTGATTTAATGAGCTTGCACTGGTGCCTGTTGCGATTGCAGCGCCAAAAATTGTTGCTGCAACAGCCGAGGTTACTTTACTAACCGAATACTTCATGAGTTGTATCTCCCAACATTATTATAAGTAGGCGAGTAACGAACTTTTGTCTTATTTTTTTAATCGTTTTATTTTTATTTTTATTAGATTCAACTTTTTGATAGGACAGGCCACTAAGTAAGATTATTAGATTTATTAAATAGTGGTACTTCGTACTTCAATCTCAATATAAAGATAAAAATTGATCAAAAACAGGTAAAAATTACACATTTTTTTCGAACAATCTGAACTTTTATTTAAAAAATATCGTTCGAAATAATCCTTGAATTAATCGAACACCGATAGAGTTTTCTAACGAAACAAAGAAAATTCACATTACCTAAAACAGACATTCCGGACTAGTTTCCCGGAATGTCTGGATTTAAGCTCAAATAAAACTACAGGTTTGACGCGTCAAGGAAGTCCTCTGTATGCGGGTCACCAGAAGTGTTACTGAAAGAGTTAGTGCTTTCTGCACTTTGTAACAGAGCCGCTCGCGTGTTGAGGAAGGCATTTCCGTCAGCAGGTTGTGGGTGGCTAGCAAGATAAAGAGCCGCAGCACCAGCAACATGCGGAGATGCCATTGAAGTACCACTCATTGTCGTTGTACCGCCACCAACACGTAGTGACAAGATGCTACCACCTGGTGCAGCAATTGCGACAGGCGCAGAGTTATTACTAGTCCAGCTTGCAGATTGGTTACCCCAGTTAGAGAAACTATTCCAGTCATCTCCTTCCTTAGCCGAGCTAACAGTAATTACAGTGTCAGCATATCCCGCAGGAGTGTAGTTTGCGGCATTGTCACTATCATTTCCGGCAGCAACAACAACAACGGCTCCAGCGTTACGCGCATTACAAATAGCTTCATGATAAGCGTCATTGCCCGTAAACCCGTTATTTGTACAACTACCGGTTACTGAACCGCCGCCGCCAATTGACATATTAACTACCGCAGCCTCACCACGAGCACTAATTTCAGAAGTCACCCAGTCAAGCGCAGCGATAGTGCTTGAATTAGGGCACGAACCACGACTAGAACAGATTTTACCTGCGTGCAAAGTGACTTCTGCCGCAACGCCAATTACATCACGGTCGTTGTCAATCGCACCAATAGTTCCACCTACGTGAGTACCGTGACCATGGTCGTCGTCCCATGCTTGAGTACATGAACGTCCTTTACAGGCTTCAAATGCCATACCGTTACCGATGTTTGCAGCCAGGTCAGCATGGTCAGAATCCAGGCCGGTATCCAGAACATAAACATGCACGCCAGCACCTTCATTTGTATTGCTATCAGCACCCACACGCGCAATTCCCCAAGGGACAGTTTGTGGAGATGGTGTACCACCGCCTGAACCAGGCTTACCTTTGTTGACATGTTTGACACCGTCAAACTCGATTGCAGCAATATTAGGGTTCTTCCTGAGAGCCTCGAGGCGACCTTCGGTAACTGAAGCAGCAAAACCGAAATATGCTGAACCGTAAGCGTGTTTAACAGCGCCTACGCCCATTCCGGCGGCAATATTCTTAGCATTGTTCTGGTTTGCCTTATGCCCTGCGACAGCTAGTTCTGGCTTCAATTTCACAATGATATCGAGTTTAGAGCTCGGGTTACCTGCGTAAGCAGATGAAGCGCCAAGCGCTAACAAAGTTGCAGCGGCAACTGTTTTGAGGTTTTGTTTCATACGACTGTACCCTATGAGTTTTAGTTTTATACTTTTTAATTCAGGTGATACATCTGAGTTGTTAGATGTTGCGCCTAGACTAGGACAGTAGCGGCTTTTCGCGCTAGTTCATTACCGACCTTTTTTGTCACAAAAGCGACAAATTGAGACTATTATTGATTAATGAGCCTGTCACTGAGTCAATAAAGCTGTTGATGCACTCACCTCCGATAAAAAGAAGCCTCGAAGAAAAAGTTCTAATCGGACTAAGTGTTATAGGTTTCATCTTTATTTTTCCTTTCGCAGTCTATCGAATAATCCAACACTCCTGGGCAATCGCAGTAGTCGATCTGATCATCAGTGGAACCATGCTATTTTGCTGTGTATATGTCTGGCGAACTCGTAGGGTCGAAAAGCCCAGTATCATCCTGGCTGTTCTCGCTTTAGCCGGTTCTCTTACAAGTACCGGCCTACTAGGAGCGAGTCAAATATTTTGGGTTTACCCTGCCATACTGATGACTTACTACTTGAGTAGTTACAAGGTCGCTTTTGTGCTCTGCTCAAGCACCACCGTCATTCTGTTTTTTCTGATATCCGAAGAATTGGACAGGCTGACCTGCATCACCTACTTTGTCACTCTCCTGGCAGCCAGCTTTTTTGCTTTTACATTTGCTATGTCGGTTGACAATAAGCAACAACTCATGAAAAAAATGATTACGCAGGATCCCTTAACCGGAATTAACAACCGCCGCGCACTCGACGAAAAGCTCCACGAGACTATCCTCAATGAAAATCGCAAACCTCTCGGTACCTGTCTTCTTCTATTCGATCTAGACCATTTCAAGCAGGTCAATGATAAGTTTGGGCATGAAGTTGGAGATGAGGTGTTATCGGGCCTTACCCACATCGTTAGTCAAAGGTTACGAGCCACTGATCAATTTTTTCGATTTGGTGGAGAAGAATTCGCGGTCATTCCTTCAAATACTAACTTGCCGTCAGTGTTGAAACTGGCAGAAAATATACGTGAAATTGTAGAGCAATCTCAATTTCCCCATAATATAAAAATGACAATTTCGATAGGTGTCGCGAATTGTAAGTCAGGTGATGATGAGAGGAGCCTATTTAACCGTGCCGATCGAGCTTTATATTTTGCTAAGCAAAACGGAAGAAACAAAACAGCTGTAGCAGATAGTAAAGAAAAATTAACTTTAGTCAATCAAGGGATTAACTAATTGTCCTATTGGACAGCTTTGCTGCAAGCTGTTTGTCAATTAACACCCGTAATATCGCTTAATTGTATAGCTTTCAGGATGGTTCCGTTTTAACTACTTTTCAACTGACTGCTGACAACTAATTGTGATTTTTTCTAACTATCTCTGAAAGAAAGTCTTCTAATTGACTGGCCCCTTTATCAATAAACGCTTCAAAGCGACAACCAACACTACAACGATCGGCTGAATTGCGATTGAGATAAACCACGCCGCAATTTACACTAACGTGCTTTTCCGGGGAAAGATTAATTGTTAATTTAACCTGAATCGGATTAAGCGTATTTTGCGATGATTGTAAATCAAATAAAATCGGCACTTCTGCCTGCCACATAGTGAACTGTAATCCTGAAGAGGAAATATTGTTAACCTCAATCTCAAAACTATAACCAAGTTGCGTTCTCGCTAATCCAGAAAGAGAGACTTTGAATCTCGGCGCTTTCCGCCTTTCCACTAGATCCTGTTTGACTTCTTTGATCAAGTTATAACTCGTCGTTGGCTGCTATTTACAGAGTCTAGCTCAAGTATCTGTCGTTCGCGAACCACATAAAATTTTTCCATAAAAAAAGGAGCGACTAAGATGCCGCTCCTTCGTTACAGAAAACCAGAAATAGTCTAGTTTAACTTGGGAGAATTCTCCGCAAAGTACTCATGACTATCAGCGTTGGTAACAGCCTTATTTGGATCACTAATAGCAAGGTTTTTCGCTCCAGACTGACCGTAAACAATATCATCAGTGCCGGCAACAGCATTGAAGTGACTCATTTCATGGATAATAGTCCCACCTTTTGAATCGGTACCAGTCAAGCTAGCACTCCAAAAAGCTCTACAAAGATAAATCTTGTAAGGCTGATTAGGGTAAACATACGCAAAGTAACTCTGATTACAACCACAATCAAAAGTCTTCGGTTTGTTATCCAACGCATCTTTAATAGCATCGAAGTTTCCTGCAACTGTATTCCAGCGAGTGCTACTATAGGTACCAAACCAGGTTGTATAACGTGAACCGGCAGAATTGCCATTTAAATAGGTAACAGAATCATTTGCCATATCTTTTGCCGCAGCTAGTGCAGAAAGAATAGTGCTTTGCTCAGAGTTGGTGCAAGAACCTGTAAAAGAAACGTCTTCGCCGTTTCCTCCACCATCACCACCGCAATCTTGTTTACGAGGATTACATGGCTTACCTTTAGACGCTCTCACTTTGGTCACAAATATTTCAGCGGATGAATCGCTGGTATATTTAGTCACTGACTTCGCATTCGCTTTTCCCGGCTTGCTGAGGCCGAACATCTCAAAGTTTTCAGCCTCAACGCTGATCTGATAGTAGCCTTGTTCAGATAAGTCGTAAATATGTGATAGCTCAACATCGAAACTGATTTTCTGGTTTGCTTTTAGTACCAGGTAATCACCCTCAGTTGGTGCAGGTCTTTTATAATGAGGTCCTAGATAATCGATTGTCTCACCGTCTAGTGTGATTTTGAAAATCCCCTCTTCCAGGTTGCCATTATTGTCTGGTAGATACCATTTCAACAGCTTTATAGCTTGTCCGGTGCGATTTTTATAAGAAACTTTGACCGTAACATCCTGGTCATTAGTTATTTGCTTCTTGGCTGCCTGTACTTTTACTTCAATTCCTGAATGAACCTTCGCCATTCCGATAGAAGAAAACAAAAGCAAGGCAAATGCAGAAATGAGTCTTTTAATATTCATAGCATAATCCTTGTGAATTATTGTAGATAATTATTTTAGATACGTATCTATTAGCGAG
Source organism: Aliikangiella sp. G2MR2-5 (assembly GCF_015687155.1). Classification (GTDB taxonomy): domain Bacteria; phylum Pseudomonadota; class Gammaproteobacteria; order Enterobacterales; family Kangiellaceae; genus Aliikangiella. The sequence goes on from NZ_JADPQF010000004.1 coordinate 62,130, forward strand.
CCTGAAACCGTAATCAGCTATAGGCACTCCTACCCTTTAGTTGATACGCAGAACAAACATATAAGAAAAGAATGATTAGCGTTAATAAGAAAACGACAAAATTTATTGCGGACACGACAGATATTTAAAATAACCGTGTTATTTATTTTTTCGCTGATAAGTTTGCCAAGTTAAGTGCAGGGAAATGGCATTTCTACGGGCTTTAATCGTTAAAGGCGACCAAGTTGAGCTTGCCAATAGCATCAACCAGTGATTGAGTGGTCACGGGCTTGGCGAGGTGATAGTCCATTCCGGCATTATATACTTCTTTGCGATGCTCTCGCATCGTATGGGCCGTTAGCGCAACAATTGATGCAGGCTCTCTATTATTTTCCTTTTCAAAAGCCCTTATCTGCCTTGTCGCTTCAAACCCATCCATATTAGGCATCTCGCAATCCATCAGTATCAGATCAAATGGAGTACTGCTCTGAACTAAATCCAGCGCTTTCTTTCCATCTGTTGCAACTACGGGTGTAGCATTCAGCCTGTTAAGTAATTTTTTAATCACAATAATATTAATATCATTATCTTCGGCTACAAGGATCTTGAGCGGGCTTAAATCCAGACTGGGTAGTGAAGGTACCGCTGTCGCCTTTTCAGCTCCCTTTCGATTTACATTTTCATCGATCATCCAATCGATTAGTTCTCCGAATCCGGTTGGATTATCCAATTGATATAGAGCCTCGAATTCGCTGATGAAAGAATTAAATCCCTCATCAACAAACTCGCCATAAAGTGCTATTGGTATCGATATATTAGAGAAGAAATTTTTTATCTGTTCCTTGTTCTCAAAGTTTTCAGCAATAAATTTCTTGCTTATCAACAAACGACCAGATGAGCTGCTTTCATTTACAATTCTAAAACTCGTTTCTGCGTCAGCCAAATCAATATATTGAAGCTGAATTGAGAGGGAGGCACATAATTTTTCTAAAAGGCCAGAAAAAAGAACAGTCGAACAATCGACAAACAGGCTCAAGCCTGACGGTACTTTCTCAAATAACCTACGTCTTTTCATTATATTAAGAGCCAAACTTGATTCGAGTTTCTTCTTACTCAAATCAACAATTTCGAAACAGGCAGTAAACCAGAACTCTGCTCCTTCACCCTGTTCGCTTATTACTCCAATATCTCCCCCCATGAGCTCTGCAAGACGCTTACTTATTGCAAGTCCCAGCCCAGTTCCGCCATATTTTCGAGTTGTCGAGCTATCGCTCTGATGGAAAGAATCAAACAACTGCTCCTGAGCATCTTTAGGAATACCAATACCGGTATCAGCAATCGAAAACTTGAGCAGCACTTGCTCATCAACACCTCTACTCTGAATTTCTACTTTTAGGCATACCTCACCTTTATCCGTAAACTTAAACGCATTGCCTAGAAGATTAATCAAGAGTTGGGTAATCCTGGTAGGATCTCCTTTTAGTAACATCGGAGTCTCTGGAGTAACCAGAGCAGAAAAGTTAATATGTTTTTCCTTTGCTGGTACTTCAAATAAATTAGCACAATCACTTACAACATCTAGCAAAGAAAATTCACAACTTTCCAGCTCCATCTTGCCCGCTTCGATCTTCGAGTAATCGAGAATGTCATTGATAATATTAAGCAGGGTTTTACCTGAACGCGAAATAATATCAAGGTAGTGGCGTTGGCTTTCTTTAAGTTCGGTATCTTTGAGTAAATCAACCATACCAATAACACCATTCATCGGTGTTCTGATCTCGTGACTCATAGTCGCCAAAAACTGACTTTTGGCTTTGTTTGCAGCTTCTGCAATTTGCTTTTGTTGTAAAAACCTTTCTTTGTCTCGCTTTTCATTGCTCAACATTTTCTGATGCATTCTATTATTCACAAGAGCAATTGCGGTATAGTTTGCAATAGAAGTTAACATATCAATGTGGTAGGAATCATACTGATTTTTCTTGAAACTTTGAATACCAATCGTTCCAAGAACTTCTTCATTAAAAAGTATTGGCACATAAACAGTGGAAAGTATTCTCTGCCCGACAGTACCATCTTCAAGTTTATAATCTTCTTCCTCCTTGGCATCGTACTTAAAGTTCTTGATATAGCGCTCAGTTTCATTATCAATATCATTAACCAATACCGGCTTTCGATTTTTTACGCACCAAACAGGTAAAGATTCTTCACTCATTTCTCGCACATAGGGTTCATATCGAACCCCAGCCGAATAACTATGGTTGTAGTTGAGTAATTTTTTATCTTCGGACAACAAACCAATTCCGAAATTATCTGCCGACATAAATGACTTGATATTTTTGTAAACAACTTCTGTCGTTTTCTGTAAATCAAATCCTGCCGTAATTTGCTGCCCGGCCTCTGCAACAGCCAGAATTACAGCGGTCTTTTTTTCAATTTCTCTTTGAAGCTTCTGATTTTGTCTCTCATAGGCGATCATACGCATTCTGTAGATTGCAAACGAAGTAGCGGCGACAATCAATATAATCAGAAAATAAAAATACCAGGTTTCATAAAAATAGGGGGCTATCTCAAAGCGAAAAGGGGCTGAGACTTCTCCCCATACACCAGAATTGTTTGTTCCTTTTGCTATAAATTCATATTTGCCTTTTGGTAAATTTGTATATGCCACAGTACGATTGTTAGAGTCTTCGATAGTTTTCCATTCACTATCATATCCAACCAGCTTGTATTGCAATAATATATTTCCAGGATCGCTGAAACTAAATGTTGTAAACCTGACCTCTATATCTCTAGAGTGATTTGGCAGTTTTAGTAATTCACTTGAGTCAACTTTGTGCCATTGACCAGCAAACTTTATCGACTCGACTTTAGTATTTGGTGTGATTTGATTCTTTGAAAAGCTCGATGTATTTAAACTAACAATTCCAGAACGAGAAGGAAGAATAATAAGATCACCTGTGAGGTATCCCTTTGAAGTTCCGGCACCCGTACAGCATGCAGATTTTTCAGCGCCTAATATTCTGCCTGTATCGTCAAGCACATGATCAATGTTAAGCTTTTTTCGCTCTCCCAGCCTGATTCTCTCAATATCCTGAAAAGGAAATCTATACAGACCATTAAAAGAGGATACCCAAATATATCCATTGGAATCTTCTACAACGAAAAAACCGCCCGGCGTTGGCAAACCTGCACTTTCAACTCCAAGATGCATCCAATAGCTACCACTATTGTATAAAAGTCCAAATGAGGAAGTTCCAAATAGCAAACTGCCATCGTTTCGCTCGTATATTGCAGTTATATCAAAGTTTTCCAGATTTTTTTCTTTCGGAAAAAGGCGAATTAGTTCATTATTTCTTAGCTCATACACTCCCTGTAAAGTACCAAGAATCAATCGACCGTTGCGAGTTTGGTAGAGCGTTCTCAAGGTAATTCTTTTACCGGTGGAATCTCGATTATACAAAGTCGACTTATCCTGATTAATATGAAACAGTCCTTTATCAGTTGCAAAGAAATAGCTATTTTTTGCCGCTCTATGTATGCCCCTGACATGGCTATAAGAAAGTGACTTTAAACTTTCTGGTACTTCAACTTTACCATTGCGATAGATTGCGGCCCCCGCTCGAGTTCCAAGTATAAGTCCCTCAGGTGTTAGCAACTGACTATAAACAACTGGATGCGGTAATGCAGATCCGTCAACTAATTTTTTAAACTGATTGTTCTCAAAATATTCTAATCCGTTATTGGTTCCTACATAGATTCCCTGATTAACATCAGCTTGTAATGACCAGACTATCGGCTCACTTAGTCCAAGCTCTACACCATAACTTTCAGCAAAAGCTTTTTTTAGTTTGGCGATACCGTGAACATAACTACCCAACCAAATATTTTTTTCGTTGTCTTCAAACATTGACAAGAGGACATTAAAGGCTTTTGGGTGGCTATTTGGAATATGCTCTAGCAACCTGCGCTGCTTAAAGCGAAAAATACCATCGTTGGTTGCAACCCATAAAATGGCGTCTGTCGCGACTAAAAACGCGGTTACCGGAGAAGTAGAAAGTATCGGATGATCACTGTATCGAGTTAACTTATCATCTTTTAAAATAAATAAACCCTCAGCGGTACCAAACCATAAGCGATTAGCATAGTAGGTGATGTGTTCTACCCTTAATTGCGATAAGGAACCTGGAAAAGAATAGGTTTGATTGCCCTGACTATTGTAAAGCGTAACTTGGCCAACACCACCCACCCAGACATCGTTTCCGTTAACCAGTAATCCATAGCTTTGTGATTTATTATAGGTTTCATCGATGAAAAGCTGGTTATCTTTTACTGATAACACTCCCAGATTTGTAGCGACAATCAGTTCTCCTCCAGGAGCTTGTGTAATATCAAAAACATTAAGTAACGATGCCTGGTTATTGTCGCTCAGATTTAAAGTAACTTTTCTGAATTTTCCATCAAAAAATTGAAGTAGCCCTGTATTGCTACCTATCCATAAAACCCCTTGACTATCTTTGTACAAAGACTGAATAAACCCACCTAAAACCGGATACTCAGAATTAGTAAAGGTTTCAAAGCGAACGCCATCGAAACGGCTAAGTCCATATTGTGAACCTATCCAGATATATCCATCATTATCTTGAGAAATGCTTGTTGCAACCACTTGAAGCAAACCATCTTCAATGGACCAGCGCTGTTGTAAATACTGGTTAAATGGCTTATCTGCGCAGTATGCAACGCCCCCACCGATCAAACAGCAGACCACAAGCAATACAGTAAGAATAAACCTCATTAATTTTACCGCGGGAGAGAAAGAAAAAATTTAAATCAATCAATTATTTAGGTATAGCACATCAAAGGAAAATTTATTAGTTATCTGGTTCTCGACATCTATATTAGGCAAATTTTCCAATAAGATAGTGCATTTGCATAAGAAAGAAGGTTCTGTAAACTCTGACTAATAAAACTCTTAGCCACATAGACTTCTAAAAGTAACCTGAGTTGCCACTACCGATAACGATAAATTGATCTTGTACTATATATCAAATCAATTTTTCTCGAATGGGAGAGGAGTATTTAAAATGATAATTTTCTGCCAGATTTTTCTGCTTAATCCAGATGTCAGATTTTCAATTTCATTGACTGATGAAAGCACCTGCGGCTCAGGTATATGCTGCGCATACACGGCTGCTATTTTTCCAATAATAGCTAGCATTTCACTGCAATAATCGAGGTATCGTTGCAAACTATATCGATTCAGATCTCTCACTGGCGATGATGGCGTGCGATGACTTTCAGTTAATTCCGATGGATCTTTTGTCAGCTGGTGCATATCTATAACATGAACTATTGCTCGAAGCTGATTTAACGACTTAATAACTTTTGCTCTTTTCACTCTTGATTCCAAAGATACAAGAAAAAAGAGAGCAAGGACAATCAGAACCAAATCGTTGATTGCGGCCTCGGCAATCTGAATAACCTCGGTCAGTGTAATACCTTCTTCTCTAACTTCAAAAATAGTCGCACTATAAGCTAATGCCAACAGGCTAACGATAATGATTAAAGCAACAAAGATTCGCAGAAAATAGTTAGGTCGGTTAATCAATAACAAGTTTGAATCAGTTTCATTTGCAAACTCTAACAGTTCATGACATACACCTAATATTCCACGATCAGAAAATCTTTCGCTAATTCGATTTTCCAAACGAGACAGCGTATCGACAATACAAGAAAAATTAATTTCTCGATACATAAGTTCGACTTCCTTGTAATTTGTTTTACTTCTTATCCAGCAATTCCAAAGCGGCTTCAGTCATAGCTCTAACCCCCTTACTAATCGTTGGCTTAGGATCCGGAGCAAATTTTGCCGAGTGCAAGGTTGGCAAACGAACTTGGCCGAGCAATGACTGCTCATAGCGGTTTTTCTCTACAGTTCCTAACCTGAACATCAAGCTAGGTATTTTAGGTTCGACTTGTCCATAACGACCAAAATCTTCACCAACCATTTCAGGTCCTAGTTCTAAAACGTTATTCTGACCAAATTTTTCTACAAATAGTTTTTCAATTCTGCTGGCCAATACAGGATTATTGAACGCCGCAGGAGTGTTTTCATCAAGTACTGTTACGGTAGGAAGTTTATCTTCAGAAATTCCGGCTGCACGAGCTAGATTTGCTGTAATTCTTTTAATCGCACTAATCGTTGTCTCTCGGACTTCTTTCGAGTAAGAGCGAAGGGTGAGCTGCAGCTTTACCTGGTTAGGTATTATATTGTGTTGACTACCACCATGGATTGAACCGACAGTAACAACCGCAGGCTCCAGGGGTGAAATCTCACGACTAACAATAGTCTGCAACGCTTGTACAATTTGAGATGCTAAGACAATAGGATCTTTAGTGTTATTAGGGTAGGCTCCATGGCCTCCTTCACCATGCACCAGAATATCAACCGAATCAACATTTGCCATAGCGAAACCTTTGACTATACCCAATGTTCCAGCTTTCAGATTGGAAGATACATGTAGTGCGAGGTTATAGTCAGGTCTTGGAAATTTCTCGAAAAGCCCCTGTTTTAACATGGCTTTAGCTCCGCCACTTCTTTCTTCCGCAGGTTGTCCAATCATAACCAGAGTTCCCTTCCAACGCTGCTTTAACTCGACTAAGCGTCTTGCAGTACCGGTAAACACTGTCATATGAACATCATGCCCGCAAGCATGCATAGTAAAGGTATTCTTACCATCTCGATCTTGCGCTACCCGCTGACTGGCATATGAAAGCCCGGTATTTTCCTTAATCGGTAAACCGTCCAGATCAGTTCGCAACATGATAGTAGGACCACTGCCATTTTTTAATACAGCAACCAGACCATGACCGCCAAAGTTTTCAACAACTTCAAACCCAAGAGACTTCATTTCGCGTGCGATGTATTTGGCGGTTTCGCTTTCCTGAAAAGACAGTTCTGGATTCTTATGTAAATGCTGATAAAGCTTTTCCAGATAGGGCCAGTCATTTTCGACGGCTTTTTGCACAGAGTTATTTGCCTGTAGAGGAGAGGAAATGCCGAAAATGATAGATATTAATGCGATTGTTCTGGATAGATGCATGGTATTCCTTTAGAGCAAATTAGTTACGTCAGGCGGCACTCACTCTATCAGAAATCGCCACGAACTCGCCAGAAAAGAATTTAAAGCCTAAAAATCAGTATCTAATGTTGTTACTTTCTCGCGCGTTCTAAAGCTGTCTTAAACTTTAGTGCTAACTCCTGTGCTTCTTTGTCGCTCGCTTTTGAGATAATATCGAATGCGCCGGCATATCCTACGACTTTACCTCGATTCCCCAAAGCACGCTTAGCCAGCTCCACAGGATCCTTACCCAGTTCTATACTGACGCCCACTTTTCCGAGTATATGCTTGGCGGTTATATCCAGGCTGGCAAACGCTTCCACAGACTGGTCAAAACTGTCATAAAAAAAGATCATACTAAAAGCCTGTTATAAAAATTAGGCAAACTCCTTCCTGGCTGTCTATTATTGATCTGAAGAAGGAAAATCGTGAATAGTTCGATTACATATGCTTTCATATAGTGAAATATCCATCCTTATCGTAGACGACTCCAGAGCAATTTGCGAGGCAATCAGGGAGATCCTCCGACAGTTTGGCGTAGTCAATATAGAAGTTTGTCACAATGGTGTCGATGCGCTGGAAGTGATCAGGGAAAAGCCTGATTTCGACTTAATCATCCTTGATTTACATATGCCGGGAATGGACGGGATAGAGTGTCTAAGCAATCTGGATAAGCTAAACTTTAATGGTTCGATAGTTTTGATGTCGGGCCTTGATTCGCGTGTACTAAGTTCAGCAGTAGAGGCAGCGAGACGGTATACCCTCAACCTTCTTGGCTCGGTAAGTAAGCCATTTCTTGAAGTCAATTTCAGGCTTCTGTTACAGCGGCTCGAAGGAACGCGGAATTTCGCTCTAAAGAGCACCGAAGGTTTCCTGAAGAAACGGCAGATAAATGAAGGTATTGAGAAGAACCAGCTTACGCCTTACTACCAGCCCATCATCAATATCAAAACGGGACAAATAGACTACTTTGAATCGCTGATTCGTTTCGATATGCCCGAAAAAGGAATTATTCCACCACATTTAATTATTCCAGTAGCCGAGAGATTCAACCTCATTGAAAAGGTGACTTTAAAAATATATGAAACATCTCTGGATGAAATGGGAGATTTATTGCAAAAGGATGTGGGGCAGAAACTTTCCGTCAATCTTTCACCTTGCCTGTTAAATAATCAGGAGCTTCCCAATATACTTGAGGAAATAGCAAAGGCTAAAAGAGTACCAACCGATGCTATTATCTTTGAGATCACTGAAACCGGCGTACTAAATCGCAACAGTTTAACTTACGAAGTAATTGATCGGCTGATTTTGAAAGGTTTTAAATTGGCTATGGATGATTTTGGTACTGGTTTCAGCAATGTTGAACAATTAACCTCACTCCCCTTTACCCATTTGAAGATTGACCGTTCCTTCGTTCATGGCATAGGCAATGACGATATATCAAAGGTTATCGTCAAATCGTTAATGAGTATTGCCTCGGCTTTAAGAATGGAAGTAATCGCTGAAGGGGTTGAATCGATGCTGGATTTTGAAACCGTAAAGGCGATCGGTTGCGCTCATATTCAAGGATTTCTAATCTCCAAGCCCAAACCAGAAAAAGAAATAAAGCGCTGGCTGGCTGGCTGGCGTGGTTTGATAAATCACTAACTTTCGTTTTCCAGATTTCAATAAAAAAGGCACCCGTTTTCGGGTACCTTTATTGTTCTATTTCAATATCGGACTCAATATCGGAGAATCTAGTCTTCATCGTCAGTTAACGTCATCAACGAAGTATTCCCCCCTGATGCCGTTGTATCGATACTGATGGTTTTCTCAGTCAATAATCGAGTCACCAATGTATCATAATATTCGCTGCTGATAACCGGCAAAATTGCTCCCTTGCGCGCAGCCAGTTGCGTATTAACAAAAGCTTTGCGTTGACAGCCACTACCAATAACAGCTCCAGCCAAATGCGGGTGCGCAAGCAGCGCTTCAAGCTGGCTTAATTTTGCAACCTGTAACACCCCTTCAGAAACACCACAAGACAACAGCTCGTCTCTGAACGCGAGCGCCTGATCATGAAAATGATCAGATACTACGGTAATCAAAGTATTTCCCGTTGCCAGGGCTGTAATAATCGCGATCGCCCAGAAATTAAAGCTGGAATCTTTGTCGGCATAGCACAGAACGCATCCTCTGGGTTCCAGATAGAGAATGTTGGACTCTCCTGTCGGCCCAGGCATTACAAACGGCTTCGATAGTCTTTTCTCAATTTTAATTACTTGCGACCTGGCATCGGCAACCGTCTGCTCCAGGTCTTCAGCCAGATCCTGAATACTCTCAATTTTAGCTATCCTGGCGATAAACTGACGGACAATAGAAAGTCGAGAATTAACATCTGAATTGCGCCAGACTTTTTCATCTCTCATCGCTTTGCGCATCAACTCATCCACAAGCGCCCTGCTACCCACCGAGTTATCAAATTCGACCGCATCAGGTTTGCCCTGACTCAATTGATGATTATTTGGCGAAGCTTTTTCCCTGACCAGACGGCTCAAATAATTCGGTCCACCTGCTTTAGGACCGGTTCCGGAAAGACCGCGTCCGCCAAAAGGCTGAACACCGACTACAGCGCCGATCATGTTGCGGTTAATATAGATGTTACCGGCGCGCGACTCTCTCGCAAGATAATCGGCACGCTCCTGAATACGACTATGGACCCCCATAGTCAACCCAAAGCCGGTTGCGTTGACCTGCTCGATTACATTGTCCAGCTCGGTTCCCTTAAATCGGATAACATGCACGCAAGGACCAAAAACTTCATCTTTGAGAACCGCCAGGTTATCGATCTCGTACAGGCGTGGTGCAAAGAAGAAATGCTTGTCGGCTTTCACTTTGGAAAGATCGCACTCGTACAATAACTGGCCGTTGTTTTTCATATAGTCAACGTGCGCATTCAAATTATCCAGCGCTTTCTGATCAATCACCGGCCCGACGTCAGTCGACAACCAGCTCGGATCAGCAACGGTCAATTCCTTCATAGCCCCCTTAATCATGGTAATTACCTTATCGGCAATCTCTTCCTGGATAAAGAGCACCCGTAACGCGGAACAGCGTTGACCTGCACTCTGGAAACCAGAAGAAATTACATCGTCGACCACCTGCTCTGGTAGTGCAGTCGAGTCTACGATCATACAGTTTTGGCCGCCGGTCTCTGCAATCAACGGAACCTGGTCACCGCCTCTTTCGGCAAGCGTTTGTGAAATTCTGGTTCCGGTATCGGTTGAACCGGTAAACATCACTGCTTTAACTCTTTCGTCAGGAACAATAACCTGACCTACTTTGCTGCCGCGAGCAATTACTGGCTGTACAACATTTTCAGGCAAACCCACCGCCTGCATTAATTCAATCGTTCGCAACGCGATAAGCGACGTTTGCTCAGCAGGTTTAGCTATTACCGTATTGCCGGTAGCAATTGCCGCAGCAACCTGACCAAGGAAAATTGCCAGCGGGAAATTCCACGGACTAATACAAAGGACAACACCTCGCGCTTCAAAGCGCTCATCTTTCGCCAATTCTTCCGCGCGTGCTGCGTAATAACGACAGAAGTCTACCGCTTCGCGAACTTCATCAATTCCATCCTGGGCAACTTTACCCGCTTCCTTGATACACAGTGCGATCAATTCGTCGCGATGACGCTCCAGAATATCACCGGTCTTTCTTAAAATATCGGCGCGTTCCTTAACCGGAGTCACCGACCAGCTAGCGAAGGCTTTTTCTGCGTTCTCTACCAACAACTTCATTTCATCTTCATTCTGGTGACGAATGTGGCCGATGATCTCATCCAGGTTGGCCGGGTTAGTTACCGGATCGGAACCTTCTGGAACAGCGGTAAGGGTAATTAAATTATTCTTTACCCATAGTTCCATATTGTCTTTCATAGGAGTGATCAGGTTGATATCGGTCAGATCCAGCCCCTTGGAGTTATCTCTCTCTTCTCCATAAAGTGCGATGGGTAGCTCTATCTGCGGATTACTTTTCTGTTTATATCCCTGAACTTTTTCCACCGGATCAGGAAGAAGAGATTCCACGGGTTTGGACTCATCGACAATAGCATTTACAAATGAAGAGTTAGCACCATTTTCCAGTAGGCGGCGAACCAGATACGCCAGCAAATCTTCATGCTGACCAACAGGCGCGTAGACTCGACACTGAACCTTATCTTCAGTCACTATTTGATCATAAAGGGACTCGCCCATACCATGTAAACGCTGGAATTCGAAATTATCTTTACGCTCTCCGGCCATTTCCAGAATAGTTGCCGCAGTGTATGCATTGTGGGTCGCAAACTGCGGAAAGATGGTGTCGCGATACTCCATCAAACGAATGGCGCAAGCTTTATAGCTAACATCGGTGGAAGGCTTACGGGTAAATACCGGAAAATGCGGTAAACCGTCTTTTTGTGAAACTTTAATTTCCGTATCCCAGTAAGCGCCTTTAACCAGACGGACCATCAATTTTCGACCAACTCTCTGGGTTAGTTCGCGTAGCCATTCGACAACGAAAATAGCACGCTTCTGGTAAGCTTGAACAGCCAGGCCAAACCCTTCCCAGTCACCCAGATCGTCGTCAGCAAAAACCGCTTCGATAATATCCAGGGAAATGTCCAGTCTGTCAGCTTCTTCAGCGTCAACCGTAAAACCGATGTCATAACTTTTCGCTGCCAGTGCAAGTTCTTTCAGTTTAGGGACCAGCTCGGTGATCACACGCTCACGGTGGGTAAATTCATAACGTGGGTGGATAGCCGATAACTTTACCGAAATGCCCGGGCTTTTGATCGGTCCGCGGCCATTAGCCGCTTTACCGATCGCATGGATAGCTTTCATATAACTATCAAAATAACGATCAGCGTCCGCCATTGTGCGTGCGCCTTCGCCCAACATATCGTAGGAGTAGGCATAACCTTTCTGCTCTTTTGGCTTGGCTCGCTCGGTAGCCTGCTCGATAGTTTCGCCCATAACAAATTGCTTACCCATTATTTTCATGGCGAAATTTACTGACTTTCTTATAACCGGTTCACCCAGTCGACCGACAGTTCGCTTGAGAACACCAAACTGCTCTTCTTTGGATTTATCGGAATAATTAACCATCTTGCCTGTGACCAAAAGGCCCCAGGAAGAGGCATTAACAAAAAGCGAATCACTGTTACCCAGATGTGAACTCCAGTCTCCTTTGCTCAGCTTGTCACGGATCAGCTCTTCCTGGGTTTCAGAATCAGGAACACGCAGTAAAGCTTCGGCGAGACACATCAGTACAACCCCTTCTTCTGAAGAAAGAGAAAATTCATTCAGCAACGCATCAATTCCGCCTTGCCCTTTTTGGTCGTTACGGATATTCACGACCATTTGACGAGCTCTCTCCCAGGCTCGGCTACGAGCGGCAACGCCCACTTCGGCAAGAGGCAGAATATAGTTGATTACTTCATCCTCATCGATACGATAGAAATCACGAATTTTTTGGCGGATTGGACAATCCGTTACCAGTGAACCTTCAAAAAGCATTTGCAAATCCTCAACAAGAGAAGCAGTTTATTCTGCCAACAATTATAATTGGACGCATTTTAGACAAAAAACCGCAGGATATGCTGGTTTATTTTCGGAAAACACCGTAAATTAGCGGGTATTAGCCAACTAATTCCGTATAATCTACTGAAAATGACAAAAGAGACTAAAAATCGTCCGTTGGACAAGATCGATTTAGCAATTTTAGACGCTCTTCAGCGAAATAGCAGAATTAGCAACGTCAACCTTGCCAAAGAAATTAATTTAAGCGCCAGCCCCTGTCTGGATCGAGTAAAAAGGCTTGAGTCTGAGGGATATATTGAAAGGTACGGCGCAGTTCTCAATGCATCAAAGCTAAATTTCGGTCTGAAAGCCTATGTCGAGGTAACACTAGATAAGTCCACTTCAGATGTATTTGACCAGTTTGCCGAGCAGGTGCAGAAGATCAAGCAGATTGCGGAGTGTGATATGGTCGCCGGCGGATTCGATTACCTGCTTAAAATTCGAATAGCCAACATGGCTGAGTATCGATCAGTACTTGGTGAGGTAGTCGATATTCCCGGTGTCGCCAAGAATCATACCTATGTGGTCATTGAGCATATAAAAGAAGATAAAGGCTTACCGATTGTTTAATTTGTTGGAACTATTAAATAACGCTTTCATTGATCCAATGACTTGTTAACCCGCCCAAACTCAATTACTTTAATCTGATGAAAACTTTACTCCTGGCCTGCTGGATTTTAATTTTTACTTCAACCTCACTCAACGCAGCTGAGGTAAGGGTAGCCGTTGCATCCAACTTTGCGGTTCCGATAAAGCAGCTGGCTAAAAAATTTGAGCTATCGAGTGAACATAAAGTACGTCTGTCAATTGGCTCTTCCGGTAAATTCTTTGCCCAGATTCAACATGCAGCACCATACGACTTGTTTCTATCTGCTGATCGGGAAAAACCGCAGGCTTTAATTAATTTGGGCCTGGCGGTTAATGGCAGTCAGTTCACTTATGCACAGGGCCGTCTTGTACTTTGGTCAAGAACGACTTCACTGGTTGACCCCCAAGGGAATGTATTGCTCCGGGGCAACTATCGTAATCTGGCACTGGCAAATCCCAAATTAGCGCCATACGGAGCCGCCGCGGTTGAAGTGCTGACTCGCCTGAAGCTTTTTGAAAAAGTGAATCCAAAATTGATCCGTGGTGAAAACATCGCACAAGCTTTTCAATATGTAGCGACGGGCAATGCAGAAATAGGTTTCATTTCTTATTCACAACTCAAACAACTGGATAGTAAAGAGATGGGGTCATATTGGTTAGTGCCTGAATCACTCCACTCCCCAATCAGGCAGGATCTGGTTTTATTAGAGCGGGCCAAAGAAAACCCTGCGGCGGCGGCATTCATTGAATTTTTAAAAAGTGAGGGCGCTCAAAAACAGATTAGACAGTTCGGTTATAAGCTTTCGTCCTCATCGTAGTTCTGAATTAAACGACGCAGTTAATTCGCCTTTGATAATAATCGTTAAATGGAGTGAGGGTCGTGCCAGTCAAGATCAGCCATCAGTAACTTTGTATTCCCTGACACTTTCCTGCTCATTCGCATCATTTCTTGCAACCAGAGCAATCGCTTCTTGCTCATCACTCAAATTGATAGCTATATGCGGTACGCCTGCAGGTATATATATGAAATCGCCCTGCCTGTTGATGCTCGACTTGGATAGTTGATCACCATAAAGAGTTTGCACTTCTCCCTTAATAAGATATATAGCAGTCTCAAACCCTTCATGATAATGTGGCTTGGAACGGGCACCTGCGGGGATGGTTACCAGGTTCATGGAAATCGATTGAGCTCCTGCGGTATTTTCTGATATTCCAATGTAGTTTGGTAGCATTTGTAGTGTATCTACTTCTTCTTCGGGTCGAACTGTAATTATCTTCCCTTCTAAGTCAACCATGATATTGAACTCCTGGATCTAGTCAGCCTGACACTCATTTGGCTATGTTTTTTTCAACTTATTTTTGATCTGCTATTCAGAAATAAAAGAAAAATCGGACTTGCTCATAGGTTTCGAACCTTCTGGCAAAAAATGGGGAATCACCACAATTTTTTTGTAAGATGAGTATGCCTTCCCTGTGAATAAAAGGGCCCACAAATTAAGCAGGGTTATTTTGTTATGGTTATTTTGCCATGGTAGAACTTAAGCCACTACAAATTGATCCCGCCCGTTTTCCTTAGCAGTATATAATCCTTCATCAGCACGTTTTGCGCAACACTCAAACTCATCATCATCTTCCACAAATTGAGTCGCACCCATGCTAAAAGTAATTTCCTGCTCGAGTCCATCAATCTTTATTTTCGAAATTTCCTGCTTAATTCGATTAAAAATGGTCGAGATAATTTGAGGAGTACTATTAGGAAGTATTAACATCCACTCTTCACCGCCAATTCGACCGAAGCAATCTTTATCTCGAATAACTTTTTTTACCGCATCAGCAAATGCACGCAGCACCTGATCTCCCATATCATGTCCATAGGTATCATTGATCTGCTTGAAATAATCGAGATCAACAATAGCGATGGTAGTATCCTGTTTCAATTTTTTGTAGTTGTCGAATTCAATTTTCGCCAGAGAAAAAATCTGACGACGATTATCAACGCCTGTTAGCTCGTCAGTCATGGCCAATGTGGCGAACTTCCTTCGTCTCTCCTTTTCTTTCCTCAATACAAAGGTGATAAATAGCAGTAGAAATATCAAAACCAGAAATGATAGGAAGTAAATCATATTCTGCTTTTCCTGAGAGGATAATTTTAACTTTTGCAGTTCATTTTTCTGTTTAAGCAGTTTATTCTCTTTTTCCTGCAGACGACTTCCAAACTTTGCCTGCATTTCCTGAATTTTTGAGTCATTTTTCTCCTTATAAAATTCATTCAGCTTTTTTACCAAAGTCCTGTATTGAATGGCTGACTCCCGAAAGGCCTTCTTTTTCAGAGAAAGTTCAGCGAGTGCATTGTCAAACCCCAGTTTTAGCTGTGACTCATTATCCAGGAGCAAAGGTTCTATCTGTCTGATTATCAGCTCTGCCTCAGCGATCCGGTCAAACTGTAAGTAAGCTTTGGTTAGCCCCATTCCAGCCAACGTCTGCAGTCGTTGATTTTTTAATTGCATACCAAGCCGATAAGATTCTTTGAAGTACTTTTCCGCCAACTCGAAATTTTCTTTCGACAGATATAGCTGACCTAGTTGGCTTGAAGCAAAAGCAATCCCTTGAACAATTTGAAGATCACGAGCAATCTGTTCTGATTTTTTCAGGTATTTCTCCGCTTCTTGCGGCTGCTTATTACGCAAATAAGTGTACCCCAGATTGTAATAAATAATTGAAAGCCCGGCAGGATCCCCACTTTCGCTGACAATCTCGAGGGTTTTCCGGTGGTACTCAATTGCTTTATCCAGATTGTTGGTTGCTTCAAAAATTAACGCTATATTGGGGAGAATCATCGACCCCATTTGAGGTATATTTAAAGATGCCTGCTCATAAGCTTTAAGTAAAATATTTAATGCTTCATCGTATTCAAGATTGTAATAGTGGGACAACCCCAGTTTGTTCCTGGTAAATATCAGTTCCGGTATATGCTGATTATTTGCAAAATAATCTATGGCTTGATCGTAAAGTACCTTAGCTTCAGGCCAGCGGTTCATTTGCGAATAAGCTTCTGCCATGCCGACGCCAAATAGTGCATTTTGCTTGTGATCATTAAGCTTCCGAGCCAGCTTTTGTCCCGAAACCGCAACCGCCACCATTTCCTGCATATTTCCCGCTTGAGCGAGAAGACCTAACTTGATATTCATAAGCTCTACCGCCACCACGGGCCTCTTTTCGATTAAGTCTTCATTTAATCTGCTATTTAGCTCAGCTAATGCCTGGGTTGGTGACTCTCCAGCAAGTAAGCGCAGCTGATGAACTTCATCCTTCTCCAGGGACCAGGCTCGACAGGAAAACCCTGCTATCAGTATAAGGGTCAGAAACGTCAGCAAACGCCAGGATATTAGGGAAGAGTAAAAGATTCGCATGATTTTCCAGTCAAAATTACGGTAAATATCCGAGCAGACAATTTAGGTGGTTCATCTACACAGGAGACAGATCAAACACCTTATATCGGCAATCTCATCAAGAGATTTAGTAAGAATGTACCACTTACGACTATTTCGTCAATTTTTTATGATCAGGTGATAGAAAATCTACATAGTTTTGACCTGGGGCAGGCGTATTACAGGCTTTTGTTTGCATTCAATAGACGGCCATTTATACTTGGCGTCAATTTAAGATTTGACGGAGAAGCTTGAGTGTCAGCAATAGCCCAACTATCCCCAACTTCGCTGTGGGAAATATTCTACCAAATGACTTTAAGGCCGCGTCCATCTGGCCATGAACAAGCGGTTATCGACTATGTTGAAAGTCTGTGTCATGCACATCAGTTAACCCTGCGCAAAGATACCATAGGCAACCTGATTATCAGCAAGCCAGCAACTCCCGGTATGGAAGAACGCAAAGGGATAGTCATGCAGGGTCACCTTGATATGGTCCCCCAGAAAAATGCTGATTCGACACACGATTTCGAGTCAGATCCTATTCAGACCTGTATTGAAGATGGCTGGGTCACCGCCGTTGGCACAACATTGGGTGCAGACAACGGGATAGGTGTGGCGGCAGCGCTAGCCGTTATGACGGCTAAAGATATAGAGCACGGTCCATTAGAGGTGTTGTTAACCATTGACGAAGAAGCCGGTATGACCGGAGCAAGTAACCTCGAGGCAGGCATTTTACAGGGTGATATTCTATTAAATCTTGATACCGAAGATGAAGGAGAGCTCTACGTGGGGTGTGCCGGTGGTATCGACATCAGCGCCTTAGTTGATATGCAATGGCAACCGCTAGAAGGCAACTATCAGGCTTTTGAATTGGCAGTAACTGGTTTACGCGGTGGCCACTCTGGACTCGATATCGATAAAGGAAGGGGCAATGCCAATAAAATTGCAAACCGCTTCTTACTGGAAAACTACGACAAGCTAAACATGAAAGTTTGTCAGTTTAACGGCGGTACCCTACGCAACGCTATCCCGCGAGAATCATTTACCCAAATCCTGGTCCCGGTTGAAAATGTTCCTGCTTTTGAAAGTGCTGTCACTCAGTTCAAAGAAGAAGTTACCAGGGAATACGGCTCAGTAGAAACGAACCTTTCGATAGCTTTAAAGTCGATAGACGCACCTTCCCGTAGCTATAGCGATGAAACCTGTCGTAAAGTAATTCACTCAGTCGCTGCCTGTATTAATGGTGTTAGTCGAATGAGTCAGGAGTTTAACGGCGTTGTCGAAACCTCCAATAACCTGGCGATTGTCAAGACCGAAGGTGATCAGGTGGCAGTCAAATGTCTGACTCGAAGTCTTTCTAATAGCGCCAGAGATGCTTTAGCTGCGGAAGTAGCAGCCAGTTTTAAAGCGGTGGGGGCAGCTACCCAATTAAGTGGTGACTACCCGGGCTGGAAACCCAACCCTGACTCTAAAATACTTATCACCATGATCGAGGGTTATCAAAGGCTCTATGGGGTTAAGCCTGAAGTCAAAGTAATTCATGCCGGACTAGAATGTGGCCTGCTTAGCGAACCTTATCCACACTGGGACATGATTTCATTTGGTCCAACAATCCGCCATGCTCACTCTCCCGATGAAAAAGTCGAGATCGCAACGGTTGAAAAATTCTGGGTATACCTGCTCGACAGCCTGAAACATGCGCCTCTAAAATAGCAACTGCTCTGCTTTGGCGAGACATCTGGTGTCTCGCCAGTAATCAAGCTCCCAATCTTTCCTCTCAATTTACTTGCGATAACACCTAATCAAAACTAGGCTAACTATGTGATATCAATAAGGATTAGTTCCTCTTGTAGACCCAATCGTGATTACCTTTTTTAGCGCCAAGAACACAAAAGAGCTTTGGCTAAAGTTACTTGCTCTATTGACGTTGTGTTCAATCACCAGCCTGTGCATAGCTGAGTTGCGCTCGCGTGTCGACTACACCGCCGCAGAGCTCGAGTGGGTCAAGAATAACCCGGTCATCTACTATAGTGACGATATTTCCTGGGAGCCATTTGTTAATCTAACTTCGAAAAACAGGCTCGAAGGAATTTCTGTTGATTACCTGAAACTCATAGAGGAAAAGACTGAACTAAGGTTTGAATTTATCAAATCAGATAACTGGAGTCAGGTGATGGAAAACTTGAAAACCAGAAAAATCCATCTGGTATTAGCTGCAATCTACGCCCCGGAAAGAGAAAACTTTGCCAGTTTTACCGACCCTTACTTCAGCTCTCCGCTAGCCATGATCACAGGCCCTCAATATTCCTATATCCAGTCGATCGAAGAGATTTACGGAAAGACGGTTGCTGTTCCCAAAGATTACTATACCTATAGCTATTTAAAAAACAACCACCCAAAACTCAATTTCAAAATTGTTGCCGGCCTGGACGACGCGCTTAGATCGGTTTCTCAAAATCAAGCAGATGCCTTTGTTGGATATCTCCCGGTAGCGGTTTATAAACTTAAGCTTTCCCACTTTAATAACCTGAAAATATCAGGAACCATCGACGATAATCTGAAGGTAAGAATGATGGTTGCCAAAGGAGCGGAACCACTGGCAAGCATTATCAACAAATCCCTTGATCAGATAAGTGAAAACGAAAAAAGACAAATTAGCGACAAATGGTTTAACGTTGCAGTGGAAACCGGAATTAATCCAAAAACAGTATTTAATGTGATCGCTTTAGTTGTCTTTTTGGGTGTGCTGACTTTGTTCTGGATAATGAAACTTCGCAAAGAGATTCGGCTAAGAGAAATTACCGAAAAAGCGTTAATTCAAGCAAGAGAAGAAGCAGAAAAAGCCAACCAGGCGAAATCGGAATTCCTCGCCAATATGAGCCATGAAATTCGCACGCCAATGAATGCTGTTTTCGGTTATTCACAATTGCTTTCAGAAACAAAACTCGATTCGGAACAAAAACAATACCTCGATGCTATCGCTACCGGTAGCAATGGGCTACTTCATATCATTAACGATATTCTGGAAATATCAAAAATTGAAGCCGGTAAAATGAAGATTGAAATGGAGCCCGTCAACGTTGCTCGTTTAGTCGCTGAGGTCAAACAGTTATTCAAAGACTCTATGGCCGAAAAATCTCTTGAATTTACCACTAACCTATCCGAAAAGGTCCCCGTCTGGATTATTAGTGACGGCAATAGACTAAGACAGATTTTGATCAATATGGTAGGCAATGCTTTAAAGTTTACCGACAAGGGTTTCGTCAATATTCAGGTATTCTACTCTGACGATCAATCACTGTGTTTTACGGTAGAGGACTCAGGCGTCGGTATCGAGCCGACTCGCTTTCAATCAATATTTGACCATTTTGAATATCAAATCAGCCCCAGCGCATCACATGTTGCCAGCAGCGGACTAGGGTTATCGATATGTAAGAAACTCGCGGAGAAGCTCGGCGGTACAATTGAAGTGGAAAGTCAGATAGGCAAAGGTAGTCGCTTTACACTTCGTTTATTCCAAATTGTGGAATCGCAACCAGAACCAGGTGAACAAGATCGAGTTGAAGACAAGAAACTCAACTATCGCGAGGCAAGAGTACTAATTGTTGATGATGTTACCAGTAACCGCCTTATCCTGGAAAAATATCTATCCAGTTTTCCGTTTCATATTGAGCATGCCGATAACGGTCAGGCAGCCGTTGAAGCGGTCAGAAGAGAACGTCCTGATCTGGTTTTCATGGATGTTAGAATGCCCATAATGGATGGCTTTGACGCGACCACGCAAATAAAATCCTTCGATCCGAGTATACCAGTTGTTGCAGTTACCGCTTCAGCCCTGGAAAGCGAGTCTTCCAGAAAGAGAAACCAAATCTTCGACGACTTTTTACGAAAACCGATACTAAAAGCCAAGATTATTAAGGTCGTCGGTGATTACCTGTCAACAACTCAAACATAGAAGAATAATCGCCTTTGAAATAATGGCTATCCCTATAAAAAAAGACCACCGGGGGAACCAGTGGCCAAAGCTTCACAGAGCAAATTAAGCGATAAACGCTTATACAGGTTTTGAGAAACTACTCGAAAATTTCATTGATTCCCGCCTCGACAATGTCCACTATTTGCTCAACCTGTTGCGGATTAAGGGTTAATGGTGGTGACAAAGCCAATGAGTTAACTGAAGGCAGTGGACGAATAATTAATCCTTTTTGATAACAGGCCTCCGACACTTTGGCCGCCAGCTTTTTACCGGGATCAAGAAAAGTCTTTTCTGATGCGCTTTGCATGAGTTGAATAGCGGCCAGTAAACCTTTACCTCTGATTTCGCCAACATGTGGATGACCGGCGAGTCGATCAGCCAAAGCTTGGTGGAGGTAGCTACCAACTTTAGCGGCATTATCGGTTAGACTTTCCCGCTCCATAATATCCAGCACACAGTTCGCGACGGCTGCCCCAATGGGGTGTCCTGAATAGGTATAGCCATGAGAAAACCCACCAAACTCTCGGGATGCTTCACGCAGCTGATCATGCACGTGCGTTGCAATAAAAGCAGCTGACATTGGAAAGACTCCTGCCGTTATTCCTTTAGCGGTCGTCATTAGATCTGGCTTGAGTTCA
Organism: Aliikangiella sp. G2MR2-5; assembly: GCF_015687155.1. GTDB lineage: Bacteria > Pseudomonadota > Gammaproteobacteria > Enterobacterales > Kangiellaceae > Aliikangiella. The sequence continues at coordinate 83,460 of NZ_JADPQF010000004.1, forward strand.
TAGTGTTCACAACCAAAACTTTTTCCTGTTCGCCCAAAGCCACAAACCACTTCATCAGCTATTATCAAAATATCATTTTTGCGACAGATTTCCTGAACGCCTTTCCAGTAACCTTGAGGAGGCGTAATAACACCTCCTGCTCCCATAATAGGCTCACCGATAAATGCAGCAATACTATCAGCTCCTTCCTGTTCTATAAGTTGCTCTAGTCGACTTAGCAGACGCGCACAAAATTCAGACTCACTCTCTCCGGCAAATGCTTCCTGGTAATAAAACGGACTATCTGTGTGGACAACAAAGTCCAGCGGCAAATTGAACGCCTTATGGAAACCTTTGAGGCCAGTTAAGCTCGCGGTCGAAATCGAAGTGCCATGATAGGACTGCCAGCGTGAGATGATTTTTCGCTTTTCAGGCTTGCCTCGCATTATCTGATACTGCCAGGCTATCTTAACCAGAGTATCGTTGGCATCCGACCCGGAGCAGCCAAAGAACACCTGACTTAATCCTTCTGGTGCCATAGCAATCAAACGCTCAGCCAGGGTTTCCTGTGCCTGGTTTGTATGTCCGTTAAAGGTATGAAAATAATCCAGTTGCTCTGCAGCTTTGGCAAGTACTTGCGCAACCTCTTTACGGCCATGACCTATGTTGCTACACCAGAGTCCGGCAATACCATCAATCAACTGGTGATCATCCTTGTCTCTCACATATATTCCTTGAGCCGCCTGTACGCACCTTGCTCCACCTTGTTCAAGAGCAACTACCGAAGTTGCCGGATGCAGAATATTATTCTGTCGCGAGTTGATGGCTGTCACCGGAGAATTCATTTTTCGCTTTACCCTTCAAATAGCTTATCAATTAAGCCTTATTTGAACATATCTGGAACAAAATCGGGCGCTAAAAAAGAACAGATATGTGCCTTTAAATTTTGTAAAATGGCATTTAACCGCATATTATTTTGCATTGACAAAATATGCTTCAAATAACCGGTAATATAACGGTCAGCCCACTAATGTGAGTCAAGCGAATGGCGATGGATAACAAAGATTTAAAATTACTCTCTTTACTACAACAAGATGGCCGAATAACCAATCAGGCATTGGCGGAGAAAGTTGCGCTTTCACCCAGCGCATGTTTGGCGCGAGTAAAAAGCCTTCAGGATAAAGGCTACATAGAAGGCTTTAGAACCAAAGTTCGACTTGAAAAACTTGGACCGGTACTTATGGCGTTTATGGAAGTCACACTGGGCAACCACCATCCGGCTGATTTCAAAAAATTCGAGAAGTATATTGATCAAATTGAGGAAATAGTGGAGAGCTTTGTAGTCGGTGCTCACTTTGACTATCTGATACAGATTGTAGTGTCCGATATGACTGAACTAAGAGACTTATCCAATCAATTACTCGAAGCTGATCTTGGTGTTATCAAGCTGAATACACTGCCTGTAATCGATCGAAATAAAGCATTTTGTGGTTATCCTTTAAAAAAGCTTTCACGTTATCATTTCGAAGAATCGAGTTAGAAAGGACATTGACTTTGAATCGAAAAATTCTCGCCAGTGTCAGGGTGTCTAAATGATAAAGACTCTGCATGAAGCATTAGTCGATCCGCCATTTGCAACGCCTGTGGATGGGCATAGAATTTGTCCCCTAGAATAGGATGCCCAATCTCAGCCATATGCACTCTAAGCTGATGGGATCGTCCGGTGATCGGATAAAGCGCGAGCAGGGAGGCCTGACCATCAGAATCAAGTAACCGCCAGCGAGTGCTAGATGCTTTTCCGGTTTCCGTGCAAACTTTCTGTTTAGGCCGGTTGGGCCAATCTACGATCAAAGGAAAATTCACTTCACCACTGTCGGTCTCGGGCCGTCCCCAGACCCGTGCGATATATATTTTCTCTGTTTCTCTTTGCTGAAATTGGCGATTAAGTTCACGTAATGCAGTCCTGGTTAATGCCATCAGCATAATACCGGATGTTGACATATCCAGACGATGAACAATACCAATTTCCGGCCACACTAATTGTGCTCGAAACTGCAGGCTATCCTGATGATTTCGAGCCTTTCCACGAACGGAAAGTAAACCGGAAGGTTTGTCAAAAACCACCAGATGATCATCACGGTAAAGAATTTTCAGGTAGGGCGCGATCGGTGGCGTATAATCAAGCAGCATATTTTAAATAAATCACTCTAGAGTTTTTTGTTTGAAAACTTTTTGCATTAGTTGCATGCGCTAGAAGGAAGCCAGAATATAAATACCGGCAGCGAGAAAAGCCAAACCGGAAAACTCTACAAAAAGTTGTGTTGGCATAGGCGCCTTGTCAATCTCATCGACGTTTTCAGTTGGAAATTTGCCAAAAGTCACCGCTCGATAAAAACACCAGCCGATAGTCCAACCGACCCTTTCGACCATCAGATCCCAACCGATAAATAGCAGTACTCTAAGCCCTCCTGACAAAACTCGTAGCATTGCTTTGAATAGACCTTCTGCCAACTCTTCCATGTTATTCTCAATCAATGAAGACTTAAAAATGGCACTTTACCAAACTTTACCTGCTGCTAGTAGAATTTTCGAATGGATGCCCTTGTAGGGCGAAATGTTCAAAAGTTTGTTGATCAACTGGTGGAGAAATATAGTAACCTTGCGCATAATCACAACCAATACTTTTGAGAATAAGTAGTTGTGGTTTATTTTCAACGCCCTCAGCAATAACCTTCAGTTTGAGCTTGTGTGCCATCACGATAATAGCTTCACACAAAATACGATCTTCTTCTTCAAACTCAAGATTTTTAACAAATGAGCGATCTATTTTAATATAATCTATGTCGAACCGTCTCAGATAGGATAATGAAGAATACCCGGTACCAAAATCATCAAGAGCAACCTGGATTCCCGAGTTTCTAAAAGCGAGTAGCTGCTCTGTAATCAGGGGTGATGCATCCATCATCATGCCTTCAGTAATTTCCATTACGATAGCCTGACCATTCTCTTCTATTCGGCTAAAATTGCGCGCCCACGCCTCCTTGTCAAAACTATTCGCCTGATACTGGGCGGGAGACGTATTCACACTGATTTGAAAATCAGGCGCAATACTTTTGCGCCAGCAAACAACTCTATCGAGAGCTTCCTGAATAACCCATTGGCCAATCTGGACGATCAATCCGGTTTCTTCTGCTACCTCAATAAATTCTCCAGGAGGAATAATGCCACGAGATGGATGATTCCAACGAATGAGAGCCTCAGCTTTGATGACCTTTCCCGTTTTAAGATCGACGACAGGCTGGAAGTACAGAGAGAACTCCTGCCTCTCGATAGCATTACGAAGATCACTCACCAGACGCATTCGTTGTTGCGCAGCTTCCTGCATCGAGTGCGTAAAATATTGATATCGATTTCTGCCCAGGTTTTTTGCCTCATACATTGCCTGGTCGGCATTTTTTAGCAACTCTTCGATTCGGCCAGAATCCTGAGGATATAATGTAATTCCAATACTTGCAGAAACATAGGCGACTTCTTCTTTTAGTTGAAACGGCCTGGACAGCTTCTCAATGATTTTCTGTGCAATAATTTCTACGTGAGCATGCTCGTCAATTTCCGACAAAATAATGGTGAACTCATCTCCACCCAGACGCGCAACTGTATCCGACTCTCTAACCGATTCACTAATTCGCTTTGCAGCGTCAATCAGTAAAATGTCACCATAGTCATGACCAAGGGTATCGTTTACTTCTTTAAAACGATCCAGATCGATTAGTAACAAGGCAAATCGTCTACCATCTCGACTTGCCTTTTTTATTTCTTGCTCAAGCCGTTCATGAAACATGTTTCGATTCGGTAAATTCGTCAGAAAATCATAGTTCGCTTGTTCCCAGATAATTTTTTCTGACTTCTTTCTTTCTGTGATATCTGAGAAAAGCGCTACGCGCCGATGAACACTACCGTCTTCATTGTAAATAGTATTGATAGTTAGCCACTTGTAATAGATTTCTCCATTTTTGCGCCGATCTTTGACCTCCCCCTGCCATTGACCGGTATGACCAACCCCAAGAGACATCGCATCATAGAAATGCTGTTCATAAAATTCCGAGTTAAGTACGTCCGCCTGCTTTCCCAAAACATCTTCTGGTTCGTATCCCGATATTTCAGTAAAAGCAGGGTTAACTGCCAAAATACTTCTGTCATCACCAAAAATCAGCATGGCTTCACTGCTGTTTTCATATACCAGTGATGCCAGCTGTAACGCCTCTTCTGTTTTCGCCTTTTCCATCACAATGCCAGCCAGTACTGCCGCATGTTCGATCAACTTCATTTCGATTGCGCTTGGCACCGCCGGGTAGTGGTGATAAAGACTAAAGATACCTATCACTTCATCTTTGGCATTAAAAAGCGGTTCAGACCAGCATGATATCAACCCCGCTTCTTTTGCATGCGGCCTAAGAAAATCCCAATCGGGGTTAGTCTGAATCTGCTCGACTATGACACGCTTACCTGCCAAAACACTGTTAATAAAGGCTCCACTCCTATCTCCAAGTTTGGTTCCATCGATTGCCGAAATAAATTCTTGTGAAAGACGTGGAGCCGACTCGCAATAAATTTCTCCCTTTTTTATATCAAGCTTTAAAATGCTGCAGATAACTTCAGGCATCTCTAGCTCAATGTTGTCAATAATCGCTTTAAAGAGTTCTTTGGTAGGCTTACCTTTTGCAGTCAGAGTTAAAACTTGTCGACGAGATCGGTCCATCAGTTCATTCAGTTTGATTTCGCCAATATCAGACATGGCGCCAGCAATAACTCTGGACTTTCCATCACGTGTTGTACCAGCCTGACCAACCAGGCGAAACCAACGAAAAGATCCATCTTTGTGGCGTAAGCGAAGCTGTATATCAAATGGATCCAGGCTATTCAGATGGGCTTTTAACTTCAATACAACTGGCTTTCTCTCATCTCGAAATATCCGGTCGATAAAAGTTGACTTAACATTATCGATTTCGGCGTCATTAAAACCAAGTAATGCTTTCCACTGCGGCGAGAAGTAAAATTCATCGGTCTCAATATTCCATTCCCAGACGCCATCATTCGCTCCTTTAATAGCACGTTCATAACGAGCTTCTTTGTTGAGTAGCGCTTCATTTTGACGACGTAGACGGTATTGCCGAAAGATCAATAACGACAACAAAAAGGCAGATAAAACTGTTACCCAAATCAGATCGCTGGACATTTATGAAACCTCATAAACCCTGTCGCCATTTCACTCGATTTCAATTCGAATTCAAGGCTCAACTGCAAGATTATTAGTGGCAGTGTTTTGACTTCAACTAGGCGATTCATAATCCAGCTAATACTTCACTTTAATCTGGGAAAAAAAAGTCACTATGCTATTCCTTATTCTTATTCTTATTTTTTCTTCACTCGCCCTTAAGCTTAGCTAATAAAGAGACTATTTGCCGACTTTATTTGATTGATTTTTCTCTATTTTTTGTTGCTAACGAAGTTTATCAACCTTGTGCAATGCTGACCAACAGAAAGCTCTCCCTGAAAAGGAGCGAAATGATAAAACTCACACTCGGCGGCACTGGCACTTTGCCCATCTTTGTCCATTGAGTCACCAACATGAAGCAGTTTATCGGCAGTGATATAAAAGTCTGAGATCACCGCTTGCAACATCTGGGGGTGTGGTTTTGCCCGAAATCCGAAGGTTGGCGAATAATGTTTTTCAAAAAACGGGCTCAGTGCTGTCCTGGTTAAATCACAATTTCCGTTAGATACGGCCACCAGGGTATATTTTTGGCTCAAAGCCGACATCATCGACATAATTTCCGGTAACACCGTTATCTGACTACGATATCGAATAAATTGCGTAAAGGCTTTTTCGACGATTCTGGCTGAATCTTTTAAACCTCGGCATAGTTGATTCAATGCGCATTTCCTGAAATGACTTAAATTTTCATATTGGATATTATTTTCTGTCAGCAACTGCCGTCGAATAGCCTGAAAAGCTTCAACCTGAAATACCTGACCCTGTGCAGCGAACTCAATATCAAGAACTTGATTACAAGCCGCTTCAGCGTTATTCAGTACCGGTTGGTTGTCATACAGGGCATTATCCAGATCAAAGCTGATTACTTCAAAACTCGCCATCAGGACTCCTTTTTCGAAGGGCTCTTTTTTTTCCCCGCACGAGGGTGGGCTTTATCATAAACACGAGCAAGTTGCTGAAAATCCAGATGAGTATAAACCTGAGTGGTAGACAAATCTGCATGTCCTAAAAGCTCCTGCACCGCCCGCAAGTCTCCCGAGGACTCCAGCAAATGTGTGGCACATGAATGTCTGAATTTATGTGGATGCAGCCTGCCATTCATTCCTACCATTTTGCCCCAGTGAGCCAGTCGTTGCTGAATACTTCGCGGACTGAGGCGACCATTACGCTGACTGATAAAAAGCGCTTGATTTTCATCTGGCCCCAACCAGACACCTCGTATTTTTAGCCACTCCCTGATTGCTTCCAGTGCGTAGCCTCCCACTGGAACATAACGGGTCTTGTTGCCTTTCCCCGTGACCCTGACGGTTCTGTCAGACCAATCAATATCTTCGATATTTAGCCGAACCAGTTCCGCCAGACGCATTCCGCTTGAATAAAATAGTTCGGCCACCGCTTTGTCACGCACTCCGATATCGTCTCCTTCATCAATACCTTCAAGCAGCGCATTAACCTGGTCTACGTCGATAGTTTTTGGCAGCTTACGATCAAACTTTGGCGCTTTTACCCCTTTTGCCGGATTGGATGGCAGCTCAAGATCGCGAATCAAAAACTGAAACAAGCTGCGACAAGCAGACAGCATCAGCGCGATAGAGCGCGGAGATAGCCCTTTCCTGTGATAGAAGGCAGATAGTTGTCTCAGATGGATAGGCTTGACTTGGTCCCACCTGACGACATCCCTTTCCTGAAGAAATTTTAGCAGGCGAAGGATCTGTCGATAATAGTTGCTTTCTGTATGAGTTGAATAATGTTTTTGCGTTTTAAGTTGCGACAGGAAACGCTGTGCGCCGGTTTTCAATTCAGGCGCAGCAGTCAGGTTTTCCAGTTTTGCGAAACTCATTTTCAGTTAAATAGCTGTCTAGCTAAGCAGACTCGAATCGGCGGACAATGTGGCTGATGAGCTTGGCAATCAACTCGACAAACAAAGTGCCCATTTGAGGTTCGAACCTGGAGATATCATTACTTCCTAAAGCTAAAACGCCAAATTGACAACCTTTTCCAAGAGGAATCAAAGCAAATGACTGCAGATTACTACTCAAGTCACCAAATAATGCTTTTTTAGACGAAGCTTCTAATCTGCCACAAAGCGGCTGGCTATCCGGAAACTGGCAATTCAATAAAGCTTTAATTTCTCCCGGGCTGGCTACAACCTGAGCAGGATGAGCATCGTGATAATCACCGACCAGCATCAAAGCGGCGCCATCAAGCTGGAAGTCTTCTTTTAGTCGGCGAACAATCGTTGCCGTTAATGAGCTCAAAGAACCGCAATCCAGTAAAGCCAGCATAAATTGATTGCATTGAAGCAGCAGTTTTTCGTTGCTGATGGCTGCCTGTAACATGTCAATGAGCTGTGTCTGCAACTCCATATTTCGATCACGTAAAACTTTGACCTGTCTTTCCACCAGAGAAGTTGCATTGTCTACCTGGTGTGGCAAGTTCAAATGGGTCAGAAGTTGTGGATTTTTATGCAGAAAATCAGGGTTTTCCAGCAAAAAATTCTTGACAGCAGCTTCTTCCATCAGCTGGTTAAATTGAGTTAAACACCCTTGTTCCAGCGCTTGAGTTTCAACTTGTGGCGGTAACTTCATATTTCAATAATTCCCTGATAAACAAATTCAGCGGGCCCCATCATTTTTAATGGCTTGCCTTCCCCCGGCCAATCGATATGTAAATGCCCTCCAGGCAAATAAACCCTGACCTTCTGTTGCATCTGGTGGAGCATACGCCCAACCACCGCACTCGCACAGGCTCCAGTACCGCATGCCTGCGTTTCTCCTACTCCTCGCTCATAAACTCGAAGCCGGATCTCGTCGTCGGCAACAACCTGCATAAACCCGATATTAGCGCCTTGTGGAAAAAGTTCGTGTTCGGTCAGATAACCACCGATTTTGTCAACATCAGTAGAAGCAACATCATCAACTCGAATAACACAGTGTGGATTGCCCATTGAAACTGCACCAAACTCCAGAACTTGACCTTCAACGTCTACTTGATAACTTAACTGACGCTCCGGCTGCTGCATTGGAATTTTAGCAGGCTCCAGTTCTGGAACTCCCATATCAACACTCACCAGCCCATTGCGCATAAGTTGCAGATTCATAATTCCTTTTATCGTGCTAATTCTGATTTTATGCTTCCAGGTTAGCCCCATTTGACGAACAAATCGCCCCAGACAACGCGCACCGTTGCCACATTGCTCTACCTCTGTACCATCCGCATTAAAAATTCGGTAATGAAAATCAACATCCGGCTGCATCGGCGTCTCAATCAGCAATAACTGATCAAAACCAATCCCACGGTTGCGGTCCGACAGCTTCCTAATTTGACCTTCGGTAAAGTATATTTGCTGGGAAACGCCATCCACCACCATAAAATCATTGCCCAACCCATGCATCTTGGCGAAGCTAAGCATCATGAATCACCTCGCTTTGATTGATTTTCCGGACTTTTTTTTGTTCCAGTTTCGGGTTGTTGTGACTGTTCACTGGTTGCAGAGGCTTTTTCCGATGATAGCGTTAGCGCTCCCTTTTGACCGCAAGCACTCGTTAGCATCAGCCCGAGCACGAATAAAATTCGCTTGAGATGCATAAATTGCTTCTTAAAGTAATGACTATTAACGAGGATTTTGAGTAATTTTGGCCTTAAAATCAACGGAAATCCCTGAAGCGGCTCATTTTAACTTGTCCAGTGTATTTTTCAGGCGGTTTTCTATTTCTCTTTTATATTCGAAATAGTGACATAAATGAGGCTCCGGAATTACCGCAGATAAATCCAGATCGGTAATATAAATGGGATAATGCTCCGATTTTCCCCTTTGCTGGATTATATATTGTGCCAGTTTTCTGTAGACCAGGTCTCCATAATCCCGGTAGCGATAAACAGTAGGTCCACAATAGAGATCAAAGCAGATGTCCTCTATCGAGTTAAAGCACCCAATCGCTTTAATTCGCCAGTAGGTTTGTGGCAAAGTATTCTTTTCCGGCTTTATCTTGTTAAATCGAAAATTTTCCGGATTGCCGGTTAAATCTGAGTACCAGAAAAGACATTCAACGCCTTTAGCACTTAAAAATCCCTGAGTCAGGTTAATTGAATCGATAAACTGCTGATAATAAGTCATCAAATGCTCTTCACTGGAATCTCTGTGTCGCTGATAAAAAAGATGTCCCTGCGGCTCTTTTACGAACACCTGAATTTCTTTTGTCGATATTTTCGCGATATAACAATTTATACTTTCGTTACTCTTACGAGCAATCATCTTGCTGATCAGTGGTGGTACATTCAGATGTTCATCAACAACATGTTCGAAACGGGAAGTCGAAAACTCGGCCAGAGAATAAAGCATCTGCTCCAGGTCAGGATAAGATTGATAACTGATCCCCTCTTCATCAAAATTAATTCTCAGAAACTCTCTGCCAAAACTCATTAGATAACGATAGTTTTTGTGCTTTTTTAGTTGATTAATAATCAAGCGATTCCATTCGACCATAAGCTCCCTGATTCGCCGCTTCAGCTTTTCGGGCTGGGGTAGTGTATCCGCAAATATTTCCATTTTTTCGTCAATATCAGCGAGAATATCCCGGTTATCCTGGAAAAACTGGATCCATGCACTTGTCCCTCGATAGTTTTTGCAAATATTTTCTCCCCAGGAGTTGGTCGAGAACACCTCAAAGTCGTTCAATAAATTTCGTCGTTCTTCTCCCCAGCAGAAATGGTCGCTTGATTGTCCGATATTGATATATCTGGAAGACTTTTCCTCTCTCAGAGGATCTTTTCGGGTTGCCACAAAGACACCGACTTTTACTGTCACGGCCGGGTGTTGAAAGGCTTCATCATCAACCTTTGACTGTCGCTTTTGGCAAAGCTTCTGTAGTTGGCGAGCAACCCGATGCGCTAGCTTCTGATTTAAGTATGGGTCGCTAGCGAACACCTGAAAACTGGTATATTCATTAGCGATTTGATTGCAAATACACCAGGCTATCAACATAAACATTGTATCTGCGGTATACACAGGCTGACTGATAACAATTTTTTCTTTTTGCACAGCGCCAACAAAAAGGCTCCACCGCCGCGAAAGGCCTTCAACCATGGTCAAAGCCGGTTCAGATAAATCCCTTACAATCCCGGTGTTTATTACCTCAATTTTACCTGCGCGCTTTTCAAAGACACTGTAAAGCTTTCTACCAAGGGATAAGAGTTCACTCTGACTCACTTGATCGGCGACTCCCTGCTTACGCGCAAAGTTAGCCAGAAAATGATAGGAATGGTTAAGCTCTCTAACCAGCTCAGCCCTTTCTTTTAATACTATATTGATTTTCCAGCTGCCACGATGATTCAGATATTCAAGACGTTTTTGATTCCAGCCCCAACTTTGAACAATATTAACCAGCGTGCGGTAGCGCCATCCGACTTTACCTTTAGGCTTTAACTGAATCTTGGAACCTGTTTTTAAATAAAAGGCACGCCGTAGGAATTCCAGTCGCTGTGGTTGCTCCACAACAAAAGACTCCGCGTAGTTGAACATAAAAAGATAGGGATCCAGCTCCTGACTTTCAATTTCCCCCAGATAAACCCGTTGCTTAAACTGACTGGAAAGCAAATCTGTTTTGGCTGAGTGTCGAGCGTAAACTTCCAGCAGAAGTAATTTGAGTAACGATTTATAAGGAGACTGAATGGATTTATACAGCTGCCATAATGATGCACTAAAATACTCTTCTGGCGGGATAGACTCTACCGGCCCGAAATCAATCCACTCGGTTTCATCCAGGTGTTTCTGCATAATAAGCCGTTTGGCATAACTGATGTAGTCTTCATCAACGGGAACGACCCACCAAAGAGGCATGCGCCCACACAACCATATAGCAGTACGATAAAACTCATCAAGAAGCAAATAATTTTGTGTATCACCACAACTTTCAGTAGAAAATATTTTATTTGTCTTACCTTGAAAATCATTTTTATTAACCAGATAACAGTTAAGCTCGATTCCGCGTTCAGCCATCCATTGTGTTATCAACCCTGCTTTCCGTTCCAGTTTCTGCGCGCGCTCCGGACTCATCTTTTCATTAATACAAATCCAGAGGTCAAGATCACTTCGAAAAGTTTGCGCCAAAGTCCCTGCACTCCCCATTAAATACAGAGCAACTACTTCAAACCGTAAATAAGCCCTACTTTTATACTTAAAGCTTCGACTCGCAGTTTTTGCAATCGATTTAACGGTATTATCCGGCGAATAATCAGGGATCCCGCAAGGTGTATCTTTATCGATATATCCAGGCAACATTGGATGATTAACATGAAAAAGTAATGGCAATAGCTGAATGCTGTCTGATTGAGTCATATTAAAGCTTGAAAGCATCCTTTCCAGACGTATTTGACTTAACTGGCAAAACCTACGTCTGATAAGTTTTATTTTTGCTGGGTCAATCTCGCTTTGGCTCACAATACTGATCTTTTTGGCAGATAAACTACTATAATAGTGTAGATGCTTTTAAAGAGGTTGGAATGATAAAAGCAGATTCTATAACAACACGAAATCTAACTGCTCGATTGTGATAGCAATGAATAGGCGTTAGGATTACCTCAAGGAAACACAAAGCAAACTTCGAGTCGACCATGTCCTTTGAAAACAGTGAAATATTGGAGAAATCTCCACTTGCCATTGCTGTCTGTGATAAGTCAGAGCGAGTGTTATGGTGCAATAATTTGTTTTATGAACAAATGCACCTCTCTTCGGATGAAGTTATCGACAAGCTTTACCCGGCTCTGCCTATTGAAGCGATTAACAAAGATGCCAGCCGAGTCCAGCTGTTTTCAGACAAAGCTAACGAAGAAACCCGCTTTCACTACTGGCAAGCACTTTTAGATAAACCAGAAGGCGCCAGGGTCCACTATTTCGCAAAAGAAAAGGTAACAAATAAAAGGTTTAGCATCGCCACCAGCAAACTGGATCAGGGAGAGCTTCCCAAACGCTCTAACTGGGTTGAGTTTCTAAATTATGAAGTGAGCCGGAGTCGTCGCTACGAAAACCCTCTGTCAATTCTAAAGCTTCACCTGGTAGTATTTAACAAACCGGAAACGGTAGCTGAGGACACTTTACACGAAACGATCAAAGACACACTGATGGATGAACTCCGCTGGGCTGATATGGTTGGCCATACCGATCACGGAACCTATTTGATGATTCTGCCAGAAACCCCTGCCGATGCCCTCTGTGTACTAGAGGAAAAATTAAAAAATAGCCTGAAGGCTCGAATTGACTTTATTGGAAGTGATATTCAATATCAACTGGTTTTCGGTCATGCTCACTGGGTAAAACATGATGATAGTCAGCGCCTGCTACAGCGAGCAAGGGCAGATTTGGTGGAAAAACTGGAAAAACTACTAAGTGATAGTAAAAAACCGGGATAATCCCGGTTTTTTATACTAGATGAAAGCTTTTAAGGCTATTGGCTATTGGCAACCATATGCTTTACTGCCGCCGCAATTTCCTCATCGCTACAGTCAGTACAAGTTCCACGTGCCGGCATAAAACCTGTACTTCCCTGAAATCCTTCCAACGCGTGAGAAATCAATACTTCTTCACCTTGAGCAATACGATCAACCCATACACCTGAGTCGCCAACTTTAGGCGCTCCGGCTACACCAGTACCATGGCAGGCGGCACATTTTTGAGTATAGATATCTTCGCCGCTTCTTGGTCCAGCAGACTGAGTAGCTGCAACCACTGGAGCCGCTTTAGGTACATCATCACCAACACGATAAACTTTACCTGTAGGCTTGGTTCTTTCCTTAACTGTATGAGACTTCATATGATCCGCCGATACAGCGCCAGCTAAAGTAACAGCTAAAGCAACTAGAATAACTTTAATTTTTTGCACTTTTTAACTCCCGAGACTCGATCCCCACGCACCTCAGCGCGCCAATCTTGCAGTGGATAAATATCAAACAGGTGCGGATTATAGCGGATTAGCGGGGTGGGATGAAAGCCACATGAGTGAAATTCAGTAAATGACTGAAACTAGGAGCAAAAATCCTGCGGACAAACGGTTAGATTCGAAATTACCAATTTGACTATCAGAGTAAATATTTACTACCAAATAACAAATCTCTACTACACTTTAATTAACCGCTATTGATTGATTTTTAACGGGAAATTGGTCTGAACCGACCTGTTTTTATAAAAAATATAATAGAGGGTTTAGCCTGAGCCATAAAGTTTTCGCTGGTTAAGGATTAACAGGCTGCACCTTCTTTTCTAACCACTTGATTTAAATAATAAAATAGTGAAGTTATTCGGCTCAAAAAAACAGCAAAATTTAGTGGTCGCCTCATTGGAGGGGCAACAATGCCGCTTTCAATTCTTCAAATATACCGATAAAGGACTAATTCGTCAGTTCGCCGAAAGCTTTCTCTTTACTGATATCCCTACACTTTGTGAACAGTTTACAAATACCTGCAGGAAAATCAGCTGCAAAGGAGCACTTTGCAAATGGGTGCTGTTTAGCGATCACTATCAGTCAATATCAGTCGATGCACCCAAAGTCGAAGACAATGAAATGGCTGAAGCCCTCAAGTGGCAGGTGAAAGATTTGTTGGAACGACCAGTGGAAAAGTCGCTGGTCAGCTTTTATCGACCCAACCATCCCGACCAACAGTTTAATCAGATTACTGCCATTGCGGTGGAAAAGGAACTTATTGAAGCGCTCATCCGGGCAAGCAACACAGAAGATCTCATTCTCGAGTCGATTGAAATAGAAGAGCTTGCTATTGGTAATGCCCTACTACCACAAATAGGCATAGATAAGCTTATCGGTTTTGTCGGAGAAAACTCTAGCGGGCTGCTATACGCTTTTTACCACGGAGGTGAACTCTGTTTTTGTCGGCATAAGAAAGGAAAATTTATTCCCGAAAAACAGCCTGTAGAAGAAGAGCTCCTTTTAGAGGAAGATGTGGTACAACAAAACTCTCATTCAGAAAACTCACTTCAATCGGAGCAAAGAGAACAGGAGGAAGAAATTTTTCTCCTCGAAACCCAGCGTACCCTCGATTATGTTATCAGCCAAATTTATCGACGCCCTCTGGATAGAATTCTATTGATTGATAAACCAGGATCCGCGTCACTCGCCGAAACCCTCAGTCAGCTGACCGAAACACAGGTTGAGCTTGTTACAATGAAAAGTGATTATACACAAAATGGTTCCTTTCCTCCGACTGTTGCAGAAGTTGGCTTACTCACTGATTTGCCTGGTTAGGAGGATTGATGCAGCGAATTAATTTTTATTTGCAAGAGTACCACCCCAAACCGCTAACTTTTGATTTTCGTTTTGCTACAGCATCAATTGGATTAACACTGTTTGCACTCTTAATATTTGCAATCATCGACCAGCAAAAATTAACGGCTCTTAAACAGGTTTTAGAAAATAAACAACAACAGCAACAAGCAATTTCGCAACAATTAACGCTGTTAAAACAACAAATAAATGAATCCCAGAATAGCCAACAACTTGATAGTGAGATCTTCTACTATCAAAACCAACTATCTCAATATAACAGAGCTCTGGGCGCAATAAACTTGCCTCAAAGTAGTAGCCAGAATTATTACAGTAATATACTGGTTGATTTAGCAAAACCAAAGTCCAGTAGTGTTTGGTTAACCAGAATAATCATTGACGATAGCAATCTATCACTATTCGGAACCAGCACCAGGGCTAGCGAAATTCCACGCTATGTTGAAGAGCTAAAAACAGGCATTAACTTGCGTAGACAGTTTGACCAGCTATCAATTGATCGCGACCTGGAAAATGAGAGTCTCGTACATTTCTCTTTACTTAATGGAAGGAATATTAATGAAAGATAGAATCCTTCTTGGAATAGAGCAATTTAATCAACTTGAACTCAGACTAAGGTTGATGCTGACTTTCGCAACAGCACTTCTCCTATGGCTGATAATAGATTTACTATTTTTAAGTTCAGTTGATAAGGCAATTACTCGAACCACCAGCAATATTGAGCAGATTGAACAGCAAAATAATCAGTTGCTTGTGACTCAGGCTACCTTATCCAGCTCACTCAAAGACAACAGAAGCAACCCCAAAGTAAAGCAGCTAATGCTTTTAAAGTCTGAAGTTGAGCTGGCACATAATAAATTAAAAGAAAAAAGTGTAACCTTGGTACCCGTCGACAAAATGGCCTCACTATTGAGAACGATTATTGATGATGCCAAAAGTCTTAAGTTACTAAAACTTGAAAAGAAGCCACCACTTTCTCTTCTCCTAAAAGATGCTGAGCAGGAATCTGATCAAAACGAGCAACAGTTGCAGGTTTATCGACACACCATAGATCTGCTTCTTTCAGGAAATTACACCGAAACCCTGTTGTTTATTAAATCCCTGGAGTCTATGCAACAAAAGGTAGATTTTGGAAGATTTGAATTCTCTGTCGATGATTATCCTCATTCTTCAATAAAGCTGGAAGTTTCAACAATTAGTTTTAACAGGAAGTGGATCGGTGGATAAATACATTTTTTTGAGAATCATTTTAACCTGGCTTTTTTTGAATTCCTGCGATTTATTGGCCGCAGATCCAACGAAGCCGTTAATAAAATCTGAAAATAAGAAAAAGGATTTTTCGAAAAAATCATCATCACCCAGACTGACTGCCATTATTACGCGCAATGGAGAACGTTCAGCAATAATTGGAAATAAGACGTATCAAACCGGAGATTATGTTTTAGGACTGAAATTAATCAAGATAACCCGTAATAGTGTCTTGCTGGAAGGAATAAAGGAACAAAAAACAATGTATTTGGCACCCAAAGTAAAAAGTAATAACAAGAGTTAAAAGAAGCATCCTTATGAAAAAATACAGCTTAAAGTTTATAACACCAATAATTGCAATATTTTTTATGCAAAGCTGTGAAACATTTCAGCCAGCCAAAGTTGATAAAATAACATTAGCTGAAAAAGCACTAGCCGAAGCTGAAAAAGATCAAAAAAACAGTGTTTCGCAAATCACGCAAAATGAAATTCTTGATTCGTTACTTCCACCAGTATCATTGAATGAAAATTCAACGGATGAAGAAAAGTTCGATGTATCGGTAAAAAATATCGACACACGCAGTTTTCTACTAGGTCTGGTAGATGGTACCAGATTCAATATGGTAGTCAGCCCGGAAGTATCCGGTAAAATTACGCTGCAACTGAAGAACGTTTCGATAAGTGAAGTCCTGTCATCGATAGAAAGAATATATCCGCTTATGGTAGAAAAAGAGGGGGATATATTCTTTGTTTCTTCCGCAGAAACTATGACTGCAATTTATCCAGTTAATTATCTAAATATTACTCGATCGGGGAAGTCCACAACAAACGTCGCTGGGCAAGCCGTCGCGCAAATGAGTCAAGGTTCAAGTAACCGACAATCATCGACAAATCAAAGCCAGTCCGGTGGCAGCAGTATATCTCAAATAAATGCGTCTGAATTAAATACCGTTTCGAAAACTGATTTTTGGGCTGAGCTGGAAAAGTCATTGACACTGATTATTAAGGATGAAGCAAATGCAAGTGTTGTCGTAAGTCCTCAAGCAGGTATTGTCATCGTAAGAGCCTTGCCAAGAACGCAAAAGTTAATCGAAGCTTACCTTGGTTCAACTCAGGAAGGTTTAAATAGACAGGTTATTTTAGAGGCAAAAATAATCGAAGTTGCTCTTAACGAAGGTTTTCAATCTGGAATCGACTGGCGCAAAATCCGAACATCTTCTAGCGGGAATATACTGACAATTGGTCAATTAGGACAGGTACTTGATATAGCAAGTGATGAAGCGCCGATAAATGGTAGTTTTTCGATGCTATATGATAGCAATGATTTTGATGCAGCAATTCAGCTTTTAGAAACTCAGGGAGAGGTTCATGTACTCTCCTCTCCGCGAGTATCCACAGTGAATAATCAAAAAGCAATTATAAAAGTCGGAAGTGATGAATTTTTTGTAACCGATGTATCCACAACAACTGTGACAGGTACGAGTACGGCAACAACTCCCGATGTGACGCTAACACCATTTTTCTCTGGTATATCTCTGGATGTAACTCCGCAGATAAATAATAAGGAAGAAATCATTCTTCATATACATCCTGTAGTTAGTGAAGTCGATGATCAACAAAAAACAATTACGCTTGGTCAGGATGAATTTACTTTACCTCTGGCTCTTTCTAATGTGCGAGAGTCCGATAGCATCGTTAGATCAGAGAATGAACAAGTTATTGTAATCGGTGGGTTAATGCAAACTCGTATTCAAAAAGAGGAAAGTTCAACTCCAATATTGGGGGATATTCCAGTCCTGGGCCACCTGTTCACCCAGCATAGAGATACCAAGGTAAAAAGTGAATTAGTTATTTTGTTAAAGGCAAGTGTAGTCAATGCAGGGACGATGAGTACCGATTTAAGAGAAACCCGAAAAAGATATAAACAGTTCAGGTAATCAATGTACCTCTACCAGTTTGGAATGAAAAAGCTACCATTTTGTCTGACTCCAGACACAGACTTTTATTGTCCAACCACAACTCATGCTGAAGCTTTGAATGTTTTACGGTTTGCAATTAATACAGGCGAAGCGCTTGTCAAAATAGTCGGAGAGGTCGGAACAGGAAAAACCTTGATTTGCCGTGTTTTAATCAATGAACTGGGAAATTCACAAAAAGTAGCTTACATCCCCTACCCTAAGTTGTCAGCCAGAGAGCTCTCATTTTCACTCGCTAACGAGCTTGGACTCAGAATTAACAGCCATTGTAGAGATGATCAGCTTAATCAAAGAATTCAAACCAGACTACTAAACCTCAATAAAAAATCTGGTCCGGTGATTTTAATTATTGACGAAGCGCAGCTGCTAACCAATGATTGCCTTGAAACCTTACGCTTGTGGACAAATCTTGAGACAGAGCAAAGAAAACTTATTCAAATTGTTTTGTTTGGCCAGCCTGAACTTGACGTAAAGCTCTCGTCTTCAGAGCTTAGACAAATAAAGCAACGGATAACATTTAGTTATCAACTCAACGTCCTCAACCGAAAGCAAACCTATACCTATGTGAAACAACGACTTGAGAAATCCTCTAGATTTAAAATTGAGTACAACAGAGTTGTAAACATTTTGCTCCATCATTACTCAAAAGGCGTTCCTCGATTGATCAATATTTTATGTCACAAATCTCTATTGCTAGCCTATGCACAAAGAAAAAAATCGATAACTTTTTCGAATGTTTTGCGCGCTGCAAAAGATACTGAATCAATTAACACCTGGTGGCAAAACTATGGTTTAAGGCTGGTGGCTTTCTTTATGCTTTTTACTAGCGGATCTGCGATGGCAATTTGGGGATTGATATGAGTTTAGTTAACCAGGTTTTAAGGGATCTCGATAAAGAAAGCAGCAGTCAAAAGCATTTTTTATCAATGCAAGCTGTTGATGTCGAGCCTCAAAATCTAGTTATTCCATTATTAATTATTGCGCTGTCGCTTGCTGTTTTCGTAGGCGCAGTCTGGATGAAATATAGCTCAGTGGCGGATGAGATATTGGAGCCACCCATGATATCAGACACAAGGAATCAAAAGAGTGCACAAGGCGAAAACTCTGATGACACAACCCAAACTGATAATTCTCACAACCGGGTGCACACAAAAAAGCATGTTAAAAAAGACGAATTGATTAGTGAGAGCGAGACTCCCAAAAAAAACATAGAAGCATCTTCAAATAATCGGACAACATTAAAGTCAAACGTCGTTGATTCTTCCAGCAAAGAAAACATCATGTCTATAGATAAGCCTGCAGTGCAGGTGACAGCGAGCGATAAAGACTCAACAAACACCCCCGTTCAAACCGTCCGAGAAGATTCTATTCATAACGAGGTTGACGATGCCCGGTTCAATAACAATAAAGTCAAACAGGTTAGTCGGGAAACCTCTCTTAAAAGAGCACTCGAAGCCATTATCAATAATCAAAAAAATACAGGTATTGATGAGACAATTATTCAACTGGATAAGCTATTAAAACGTGACCCAGAATTTACTATTGCCAGGGAGAAGCTCATTCAAATAGCCTGGAAGCACAATCATCCAAAGTTGCCACAGATTCTGGAAT
The DNA here is from genome assembly GCF_015687155.1 of Aliikangiella sp. G2MR2-5. Classification (GTDB taxonomy): domain Bacteria; phylum Pseudomonadota; class Gammaproteobacteria; order Enterobacterales; family Kangiellaceae; genus Aliikangiella. The sequence continues at coordinate 102,836 of NZ_JADPQF010000004.1, forward strand.
CAGCAGTTATTTATTTTCCTGATAGAGAGAACTATCGAATAGCGACAGCTCAATATTATCTAAAGCAAAACAATGCAGAAGCGGCAACTAAAATACTCGAAGGTATTTCGACAAATACCGCTTCGATAGAAATATTAAGATTAAGAGGGCTGGTTTTTCAAAAATTTGGTAGGCATCAGGATGCGTTAAATGACTATCGCACAATTTTATCGAGATTTCCGAATGACTCTCAGACATTGCTAGCTTCTGCAATTTCACTTGAGCATACAGGTAATCTGAATGCGGCAATAGATAACTATGTTAGCGCGATAAAAACAGGTCAACTAAATATTAAGCAAGTGACTTTTGCAAAACAAAAAGTTCAGTCTCTTAGGGGTTAAAGATGTTACTCAAAAAAGTCAGGCTGGGTGACTTACTTGTTGAAAAATCCGTAATCACCGAGAAGCAATTACAAGACGCACTAAACGAGCAGAAAACCAATCGGTTGAGACTTGGTAAATTGCTGGTAAATCTCGGTTACGTTGATGAAAAGCAGCTACTGGAACTCCTGGCAGAGCAGCTGCAAATCCAGTTTATTGATCTGGTGCGCTTTAAAATCAACACCGCTGTAGTTGACAAGTTAAGCGAAATGAATGCAAGACGGCTGCGTGCACTGGTTATTGATGAAAAAGATGATCACTATCTCGTGGTCATGGCTGATCCGACCGATCTGGATAAATACGACGCACTTCAGGAAAAACTAAATAAGCCGGTTAAGCTTTGTGTAGCGATTGAGTCAGAAATTATCGCTAATATCGACAATTGTTATCGCACTACTAGCGAAATTTCTTCACTGGCAGAAGAGTTAGAAGATGATCTAATCGATGACAGTTTTGATTTACCAGGACTGAATGAGAATGTATCTAACGAAGAAGCACCAGTCGCCAAATTACTGCAAACAATTTTCGACCAGGCAATGCAACTTAAAGCTTCTGATATTCATATTGAGCCCGACGCACGTGTTTTAAGAGTACGAATGCGCGTCGATGGCCATCTTCAAGAACAAGTTATTAAAGAAACTAGAATAGTACCTGCACTGGTACTGAGACTTAAACTTATGTGTGGCCTCGATATTTCGGAAAAACGGAAACCCCAGGATGGACGCTTTCGGATTAGAGCAAGAGGGCATGAAGTCGATATTCGTCTTTCCACCATGCCTGTTCAATACGGAGAATCGGTTGTCATGCGTTTGCTCGACCAAAGTGGAGGCTTATTAAAACTGGAGCAAACAGGAATAGAGCCCAAGATATTGCGTGAAATTAGAAAATTGCTCGCTTATCCTCATGGTCTGATTCTAGTAACAGGTCCTACCGGAAGCGGTAAAACAACTACACTTTATGCGGCTTTGTCTGAGCTTAATTCTCCAGAGAAGAAAATTATCACGATAGAAGATCCGGTGGAATATAAGCTCGCCCGAGTTAATCAGGTTCAGGTGAATCCAAAAATTGAACTTACATTTGCGTCAGTTTTAAGAGCAGTACTCAGACAAGATCCTGATATCATTCTAGTAGGTGAAATGCGCGATCAGGAAACCGCTGAAATTGGACTGCGAGCAGCTGTTACCGGCCATCTGGTTTTATCCACTTTGCATACAAATGATACCCTGTCTGCAGCTATCCGTCTTGCGGATATGGGTGCGGAAAGCTATTTGCTCGCCAGTGGATTAAGGGGAGTGATTGCACAGCGGTTAGTTAGAAGAATTTGTAGTTTCTGTTCAGAGGATTATAAGCCGAATGAAAGTGAGCTTAACTGGTTGGCTAAGGAAAGTGATAAGGTTAGCGATAACACCCAATGGAAAAAAGGGAAAGGCTGTACCCAGTGCCACAATACCGGTTATCTAGGACGCGCAGCAATCTTTGAGATCCTGCTTCCAAACCATGAAATGCTAGATGCGATTCGGCGCAAAGACTATTCAAGTTTCTCAAAAGCGGCACGTCGTTCCGAATTTTTTACGCCCTTAAGTGAGTCCGCAATAAACCTTGCCCTCGATGGAATTACCAGTGTTGAAGAGGTGTTAAGAGTTTGTGAATCTATTGAAGGCTTGGAGGAATAATTGGCAACATTTGACTACCGGGCCAAAAATAGCCGGGGGGACGAAATAAGTGGAACCATTGATGCGCCGAGTCGTGAAGCTGTTGCCGAACGATTAATGGGACGCGGAACTATTCCTGTCGCCATCAAAGAAGCCTCGAATAAAACATCCGGACTCGATATAGATGTTGCCAGCTTCTTTCAGTCAAAACGAGTTAAAATTGATGACCTGGTTATGTTTAGTCGCCAGATGTATAGTTTAACTCGCGCAGGAATTCCTTTAACCCGAGCTATTAGCGGGCTTCTGGAAACAACTAATTCGAAAGTACTTAAAACTGCGCTCGAAGAGATCTTTAATGACCTCAATGCTGGTACAAATTTAGCGACCGCTTTTTCTCGGCATGAACATATCTTTTCACCACTCTATATTAGTCTGATTCATGTAGGTGAAAATTCGGGGCGCCTGGAAGAGTCATTTCAACAGATAGCGAACTACCTCGAGCTGGAACAAAAAACTCGCCAAAGAATCAAATCTGCTACTCGTTACCCAACTTTCGTTGTGTTTGCGATAATCGCTGCAATTGTCATTATCAATATCTGGGTTATTCCAAGTTTCAAACAACTCTTTGCCAGCTTTAATGCTGGAGAGTTACCGCTACCAACTCAGATACTCATGGCTACCAGTGACTTTTTTCTTAATTATGGCTTGTTTTTACTGGTCGGTATTGTCCTGGGGGTAATCGGCTTTATGCGCTTTATCAAAACGCCTGATGGCAAGTTCTGGTGGGACAAGATTAAACTTAAGATTCCAATATTCGGAGACATCATTTACCGGGCATTGCTTGCCCGGTTTGCGCGAACTTTTGCCATGATGAGCCGTTCAGGTGTTCCCTTAATCAATTCACTTAATATTGTCTCAGAGGTGGTAGATAACGCCTGGGTTGCTTCACATATACAGGATATGAGAGGAGGAGTCGAAAAAGGTGAATCCATAAAAAACGTTGCGGTGCGCAGTAAAATGTTTTCCGGACTGACTATTCAAATGATATCGGTCGGTGAGGAAACCGGGCAACTAGATGAAATGCTTGATGAAGTAGCAATTTTTTATGAGGAACAGGTTGATTACGATTTAAAAAAGCTATCTGATTATATAGAGCCCGCACTTATCGTTTTTATCGGTGCAATTGTTCTGGTGCTGATGCTAGCGGTTTATCTGCCAATGTGGGAATTAACCAGTCGGGTGCGAGGTGGCTAGCATTTTAACCGGAACATCTCGGACAAGTGGTTACTTTTATCTGGTTCTGATTTTGCTTTTGAGTATCTTTATTGCTTACGCCTGGTTTATCAAAGATCCTTCTATAAAGCAGAACTTGCAAGATCAGTCTTTCAACATGAGCTTTCAAGCATTTCGAAACTCCATCAAACTCGCTAATTTGAAGTATCTAGCGAATAATCATAAGTTCTCCGGGCAAGATCGCTGGGTCGAAAATGGTGTTGGTCTGGATTTTAATTTGAAAGGCTTCCCAATCGGTACCAATATTAGTATCCCGGATCAGGCCTATCCTGATTCGGCAAAAGATTGCGAAGATATCTGGCACTTTCTGATCGACTACCTGCTGCCGGAAAATACACCGGGCTCCGAAACTCAAACTTCAAAAATAAATAAAGTCGTTACACTTACAACCGATAACAAGTGTGTGTACCAGCAGCCTAATTCGAAAATGTTAGCCATTAGCTATGATTCATCTCGAGGGGCCGTTGAACTAGTGCATTTAACATATTAATTTTTATGTAAAAAGTGAATTTATTGTCTACACTTTTACTAGATTCAAATAATTCGCCTTCAAAGGCAAAACATGGAGAATATTCGTGAAATTTAGTACTCGCTCCAGTCAAGGTTTTACCTTGATCGAATTAATCGTCGTAATAGTTATTCTGGGTATCATGGCTGCAATTGCAGGCCCAAAATTTATCGATTTGCAAACGGAAGCAAGGTTATCGGTAATGAGTGGGGTAGAAGGCGCGGTGAGAAGCACTGCTACACTGGTCTACTCAAAATCGTTAATTGAAGGAGAAGAAAGCATCGATGAAGCCAGTGCTCCGGCAGTTGATGTTGCAGGCGGAACTGTTACAACTCACTTTGGATATCCGAATGCGGAAAATACCGGTTTAATTGCTGGAATGGACCTCGAAGGAGATATTGTTGTTACTCATCCTGATGAAAATACCACTGTATTTACTTATAGTAGTCTGACCAATTGCAATGTAACTTATGTGGAATCAGCCAGTGATGGTGCTGCACCAACAATTACAACGACCACTACAGACTGCTAAACCAGTTAGACATTTCTCTAAAATGCCGCCCTCCTTGTGTGCGGCATTTACGCTTCTAGAACTCATCATTGTTATTGTTATTCTTGCGATTCTAGCCATATTCGTGCAGTCTAAATTTCAGGATGATAATTCCTACCAACTCGACGCAGCGGTTGAACAGATCATTTCTACCGCCAGGCTGGCACAGCAATTTTCGATGAATGACAACAGTCGCAACTTTGTATTAAGCATTCAGGCCAGCCAGGTTGACATTCTAGCTGATGGAATTTCCCTTTCCGGCCAACTTCCGAACCTGCCTGTAAATTTTTCCAGTGATATATCCCTCTCTCCTGCGCAATTAATTTCTTTTGATGGAATGGGAAGTACAGGAAGCCAAACACTGATAGTCAGCGCAAAGTCTAGTATCAATATCTGTTTTGAAGCGAGCGGGATGATACATCGATGTTAGTTTTTGAATCCAATAGCTTTGGAAATCATCGAGGCTATTCGCTTATCGAACTAGTTATAACCATTGTCCTTACCAGTATTGTTGTAGTTGTATTTCTAACCCTGTTTAGCTCTATACAAAGAAGTTCGGTTGAACCTGTTTTTCAAATCAAAGCAGCAGAGTTGGGACAGGCAGTGCTGGAGGAAATCAGTTTAAAAAATTTTGATGAAAACTCTCCAGCAGGAAATGCCCGACGCTGTAACGATTCAGGAGCGCCATCATGTACTTCTACTCCTGGTCCAGATTCAGGAGAAACCAGAGAAACCTATGATGATATCGACGATTACCACGGTATCAACCAATCCCCACCGGAAGATGCCTTGGGGAATCCACAAATAGGCTATGCTTCTTACTCTCTATCTGTCGCAGTCAACTATGCTGGAGACGACCTGGCTCTGCCAACCCAGTCAATTAAAAGAATTCAGGTTACTATCACAGCTCCTGATAATACCCAGTATATTTTCAGTGAATACAAGGGGAATTATTGATGATTTTTTTAGGCTCAATTAAAAATCTGAAATCGTTTCCAAAACACAAAGGGTTTACCTTATTCGAGCTAATCATTGTAATCGTTCTAATCGGCATTCTGGCTATTTCACTGGGAAAAATCAGCAGTGTTTCCGTGTATAGCTATATCGATGCGAAAGATCGCAACCGTATGAGCCACGAAGCTCGCTGGATAATCGAGCGCATTGCGCGCGAAGCTAGAAATGCTATGGCACAAAGTATTCGAACCGGAAACAATCTCGGTGTCGACTGCGTAGAGTTTATGCCTATCAGTAATGCTTCAATTTCTACTAATTTACCCGCAAGTGGCAGCATATCTGACTTTAACGCAGTCGCTTACAATTTAAGCTTTCAAGCCAATACTTATGTTGCAATTATGCCACTAACCGCTAGTTCTGTTTATGCGATAAACGGAGTACTAGCACCAATCGCTTCAGTTGCAACTACAGGCAATGAGTCTACGATTACCTTAAGCTCACCAAGTAATTTTACCCATCGCTCTCCAGAGAACCGTTTTCTTATCGTTTCTCGCCCTGTTTCTTTTTGTCTGGATACTTCCAGTGGCCAACTTTCAAGATATGAAGGTTATAATATCAATCAAGTCCAGCAAATCCCGCCAAGTATTAGCGGTGAATTAATTGCGGATAATCTTTCCAGTGGTACCGGTATGTTCAGTTATCAACCTGGCGTACTCAGTCGCTCGGGGATTTTACAAATAAACTTCAGACTACAAAATTCAACAAGAAACCTAAGCGGCAATAGCGAAGCATTTGAATATTTTCACGAGGTACATATTCGAAATGTTCCCTAGTAACCATTTTAAGTTTTCGAATCATCTCGCACCAAATCCAAAATACCAGCGAGGAATAAGCCTTGCTATGTTGTTATTTATCATTGTGATTCTCGGTTTACTTGCAGCAACATTGGTATCCCTGAATAGTTTATCGACACAAGCAAACGCCCACCAGGTGATTTCAACCCGGGCTTTTTTAGCGGCAAAGTCTGGAGCAGACTACATGGCGATGCGTGTTTTTCCGCAAAGTGGCGCATCCAGCTGCGGCAATACGACTTTAAATTTTACAACCAACGGGTTAAACGGTTGCTCAGCCAGTATTACCTGTACTGCAATACCTGTTGGCAGCAATAATTATTACCAGATTTTAAGTAATGGAGTTTGCAATGCTGGACAAACCTTTCAAGCCAGTCGTACCATTGAGATGCGTCTTAAACCGATCCGTTAAATAACCAGAAGAACTCAGTAATATGTCAAACACCTGTCATTGCTGCAGCGGTAAAGAATTTACTGCATGTTGTGAACCTTTTTTAACAAAACAAAAACAGCCAGAAACCGCCGAGCAACTAATGCGATCGCGTTACACAGCTTTTAAGCTGGGCAGTATTAACTATCTGATCGATACACTTGCACCTGAAAAAAGAAAATCAGACGACAAAGAAAAATTAACGCAGGTAATCGAAGGAACCCAATGGCTAGGATTAAAAGTCGTAACTACAGAAAAAGGAAAAAAACGAGACATCGAGGGCGTGGTTGAGTTTGTTGCATTTTATCAAGATGGCAGTTTTGAACAACTCCACGAACACTCAAAATTTATAAAGCATGACTCAAAATGGTTTTATCTGGAAGGAGAGTTTTTACCCGCAATAAAAATTGGCAGAAACGATCCTTGCTTTTGTGGGAGCGAAAAGAAGTATAAAAAATGTCATGGTTAGGCAAATGCTCATTAGTAAATTGCATCAAGTCTCTATTAATGTCTTTTTAAGCTGAATCCTTTTCTCCTGCCAGCTAGCTACCCAATAAATCGACAGGGGAAATACAAACATAATTAAAAAGGATACAAAAACATCATAATTCATGCTAAAAGTCATAGTTTTTCTGTCGGTGATTAAAAATAGAATATTCCAGAAAGAGCTGAGTAGGAAAAGTGAAATCCCCAGTCGTTTGCCTATCTTACAGAGTTTAATTTTTCTGGTGTAATACTCCTCAAACCACTGATTGGCACTACTAGCTTCCAGCGCTTGTTTTTTCCAAAAACCAAATCTTGTTTTAAATGACGCTATCGGCAAATAGAGTCCGAGAAAGATAAACGCGATCCAGGAGGTATGATAGAAAATAAATAAGTCAATTCCTGGCGGTTGCCCGATATCGTACTTCTTATCAGATAGTTCGATAACTTCCGACAAGCCGGGAACAAAAGTGAAAGCATCAATAGCGAGTGATACCCCAAAACTCAATAACAAAAATCCCACCACAAAGTCGAGGATGGCTTCCATTAGCTGTTTTCTTTCTTTTTTGCGGATAGCTTCTATATAACTATTCAATCGCTCCTGATTAGATTGGCTCACCATAGCATCAGGCTTACATTGAGTACGCCAGTCCTCAAAAAATTTATCCAGATTATCCTTTGTCATCGCTAATTCCTGTTTAAATTAATTTCTATTCCGAGAAAGTACTAGATAAGCAAATCCCTTAACCGCTTTTTGGCTCTGCTCAGCTCTACCCCGACATGATTGGCACTCATTCCCACGATTTCACCGACTTCAGCATAGGATAAGCCTTCCATCGATAATGAAATCAGGTGACGCTGACTGACCGGTAACCGAAACATCGCTCTGGCAAAAGCGTCATTTCGTTGTTCGTTTTCGGTGATTTTTTCAGGATTGGCCTTTTCACACTCTTCCCTGAACCCTTGCTCACCGTCTTTTATTTGCCTTGATTGCCGCGCAATATGAGCAAATGCAGTGTTGTGGGCAACCCGAAAAAGATAGGTTTTATCGCTACTTAAGCCCTTAAATTGATCGAGTGATTTCCACACCGCCAGCAAGACTTCCTGAAAAAGCTCCTCTTGTAAATCAGGCTGTCTTTCATAGACCAATACTACCCGCCAGAGCGCACCTTCGAATTGTTCGATCATTTCAGAAAATTTTTCAGCTTTATTATTCTTCATAGAAACTGCTTTATACTCGCATCCTGGCGGCTATCCCTAAACATTCTGACCTGGCAAGCCCTGACCACTTTTAACTATTTAGTTAGGTTAAAGTCCAATTCATTACAAAAATAATTCATTTTATTTCGGTTATTCGTCCCGAGAAGTCAAAAATCGCCATATTTACCCGATTTAGCGCCTTGCAGGCATAGGATCATAAAATCAGGATTGCTATAATCGTCGCTCTTTGTTTAACCGAATTTAAAGCGGAGCATGGCTTTGTCAGATAAAAGCTTATCCCAACGGGGAATTCAAGGCGCCCCACAAACCTTTCAGGGTTTGATCATGGCGCTTCAGGAATATTGGTCTAATCAGGGCTGCGTTATCGTTCAGCCGCTGGATCTGGAAGTTGGTGCGGGGACTTTTCACCCTTCTACCTTTTTACGATCAATAGGTCCCGAGCCCTGGAACTCTGCTTATGTGCAGCCTTGTCGCCGTCCGACCGATGGCCGCTACGGGGAAAACCCTAACCGACTTCAGCATTACTACCAATACCAGGTAATACTGAAGCCTTCGCCGAAAAACATTCAGGAGTTATACCTTGGCTCAATGAAAATGTTGGGTATTGATCCTCTGGAGCATGATATTCGCTTTGTCGAAGACAACTGGGAATCCCCTACTCTGGGAGCCTGGGGCCTCGGCTGGGAAGTCTGGCTTAACGGGATGGAAGTTACCCAGTTCACCTACTTCCAGCAAGTGGGCGGACTCGAATGTAAACCGGTAACAGGGGAGATTACCTATGGCCTTGAAAGAATAGCGATGTATTTGCAAGGCGTAGATAGTATTTTTGATCTGGTCTGGACTACTGGTCCGCAAGGAACCGTCTACTATCGTGATGTCTTCCACCAGAATGAGGTGGAAATGTCGGCTTACAACTTTGAGCACGCCAATGTGGATTATTTGTTCGGCTTTTTCGACTACTGTGAAAAAGAAAGTCAGGCACTTATCGAGAAGGGATTACCATTGCCGGCTTACGAAATGGTACTCAAGGCATCGCACGCGTTTAATCTACTTGATGCCCGTCATGCTATTTCGGTAACCGAAAGACAAAGATTTATTCTTCGAGTGCGCACCCTTTCACGCGCAGTTGCCCAAGCTTATTATGATTCACGTGAAGCACTCGGCTTCCCGATTTGTAACCAGGAGAAATAAGGATGGAAAAGAAGGACTTCTTATTTGAGTTAGGTTGCGAAGAGCTGCCGCCCAAGGCATTGGTGAAGCTGGCAAAATCATTGCACGCAAGCGTCGCTGACGCTTTCGACAAGTTGTCACTCAACTATGTTGATAGTGAGTATTTTGCAACTCCAAGACGTTTGGCAGTTCGCTTTACTCAACTGGATTGTGCACAGGAAGACAAGCAAGTTGAAAAGCTGGGACCAGCGGTAGCTGCAGCTTTCGACGCAGACGGAAATGCAAAGCCTGCTGCGCTCGGTTTTGCTAAATCAAATGGCGTCGAAGTAGACCAACTTTCCCGAAAAGAAACCGACAAAGGCGAAAGACTGGCGTTTGTAGCAGATGTAAAAGGTGAGCAAACAGAAAGCCTGTTGCAAGATGTGCTCGATAAGGCAATATCTCAATTACCGGTTCCTAAAGCGATGCGCTGGGGTGAATCCAGCTGCCAGTTTAGCCGTCCGGTGCACTGGGTACTGGCCATTTTGGGTGAATCCGTTTTACCGATAGAGCTGTTTGAATTGAATGCTTCCAATCAAACTTTTGGCCACCGCTTCCATTCCAGTGGCGCGATTACAGTTAATACAGCCAAAGATTACGAAACTGTATTGGCTGAGGCCAAGGTCATTAGCTGCTTCGAAGAGCGCAAAGCAAAAATTCGAACTCAGGTAGAGGCTGCCGCCAAACAAACCGGAGGCAATGCAGTGGTCGATGAAGATCTTCTGGAAGAAGTAGCTTGTCTGGTTGAGTGGCCTGTTGCATTGGTTGGTAATTTTGATGAAGAGTTTTTATCAGTACCGGCGGAAGCTTTGATTTCGTCGATGGCAGAGCATCAAAAATATTTCCACATGATCGATAACGATAGTAAATTATTGCCAAAATTCATTGCCATTTCCAATATCGAAAGTAGCAATCCGTCTTCTGTTATTGAAGGCAATGAAAAAGTTATTCGTCCTCGATTGGCTGATGCCAAGTTTTTCTATGATACTGACTCCAAGAAGTCTCTCGAGTCTTATGCAGAAAAACTAAAATCCATCGTGTTCCAGAACAAACTAGGTACTTTGCTGGATAAAACTAACCGGGTAAAACAACTCGCTCAGGTTATCGCAAGTTCATTAGGAAAAGATCAGGAAAAAGCAGTGCGCGCTGCTACTTTGTGTAAATGTGATCTGATGACTGACATGGTTTACGAGTTTCCGGATCTGCAAGGTATTATGGGTCGCTATTATGCGACAAATGATGGTGAGGATGCTGAAGTCGCGGCGGCCATGGACGAAATCTATATGCCACGCTTTGCCGGTGATGATTTACCAGCAACAGATACCGGTTTGATTCTCGCTTTAGCAGAAAGGGTCGATACCTTGGTTGGGATTTTCGGCATTGGTCAAATTCCAACAGGAGCAAAAGATCCTTTTGCATTGAGACGGGCCGCACTAGGTGTTCTCAGATTAATCAGTGAAAAAGCTTTGCCTCTTGATCTAAATAATTTGATCGATGAGTCCCTGAAGTCTTTTGAAGGGATTGAAATTGAAAGTGAGACTAAAGAAAAACTCCTTGGCTTTTTTGATGCAAGGTCACTTGCCATGTATCAGGAGCAAGGATTCGACACCCAGTCTATTAAGGCCGTTCAAGAACTTGGAGTAACTGCGCCTTATGATTTCAAACTCAGAGTCGAAGCCGTTGATGCTTTCAATAAAACAGAAGAAAGTGCGGATCTTTCTGAAGCCAATAAACGCGTTAAAAACATTCTGGAAAAGTCTGAGTTTAATCCAGTAGATATTTCTTTAAATGCAAGCTTGTTTGAAGCTGACGAAGCAGCCTTGAATCAGACTATTGATGAAGTTTCTTCGTTTGTTGAGAGCCAGGTCGCTAATGGTAAATATCAGGAAGCCCTGGATAAACTGGCAGGGTTAAAAAATGTGGTTAATCGCTTCTTCGACAATGTAATGATTAATGTAGAAGAAGAAAATATCCGCAACAATCGTCTTGCTTTGATCAGCAAGTTGCGAAACCTTTTCCTGGGTATTGCCGATATTTCTCTGTTACAAAAATAATCAAGGGGCCTCAGGGCTCCTTCGTTTTATCCTGATTTAATTGCCTATTGTAAATATGTCTAGTTCAGATAAGTCAAACAAAAACAAACTAATCATCCTTGATCGCGACGGTGTTATTAATCTAGATTCTGATAACTATATAAAAAGTATGGATGAGTGGATCCCAATTGAGTCGAGTCTTAAGGCTATCGCCCAACTAAACCGGGCCGGCTTTAAAGTTGCTATCGCGACCAATCAATCAGGTATCAGTCGGGGATATTTTGACTCAATGACTTTGACGATGATTCATAAAAAAATGGAAATGGAACTCGCCAAAGTAGGTGCTCATATCGATGCCTTAGAGTACTGCCCGGATCATCCGGATAATGCGGGGCAGGATCGCAAACCAAACCCGGGAATGGCAATCAAACTACTAGAACTATTTGAAGCCAAGCCTGAAGAAACCTGGTTTGTCGGAGACAATATTTCAGATCTTCAATGTGCAGAAAATGCTGGCTGTAAACCTGCTTTGGTAAAAACGGGGAAAGGTGTGAGAACACTAGAGAAGTTGCCGGCTGATCATTCATATCCTGTTTTTGAAAACTTGAATGAATTTGTCGAAGACCTTTTAAAATAACAGGCTTTTCAAAAGCCAGCCTTCGTTTGTAAACCTTGAGCCAGGTATTCAGCATTATCGCGAGCAATTTTTACAGTTTCTTGTAGCATCTGGCTTTCAACATTTTTTCAAAGCCTTATTACGCTTTGTTACAACACGAGCATTGGATTGATGTAAAAAGTAATGAATAATGTTTGGCTCGATAGATCGAGCTAACGTACTAACATTCTTTTAAAACCAGCTACTTTTACATCGGATATGGAAACCCATGAAGTTAAGATACAAAATCGGCGGCACTTTCTTTAGCCTCATCGCTCTTACTCTAATAACGACCGCGTTTTCAATCAGCTACACCTCAGATTGCCCAAACTCGACCAAGACAAACTCAAATAATAATGCAAATAAAATGCTGGCAATTGTTCAAGAATGTTATGGCTCTACCGAGGTTTTAAAGCTAGCACAGATCGACAAGCCAGTACCCAAAGCAAACGAAGTTTTAGTTAAGGTTCACACTGCCGCTATTAACCCGCTTGATTGGCATTTTATGAAAGGCTCTCCTTATATCATGCGTTTTATGAAAGGTATTGGCGCGCCAGAAGAATTCAGAACCGGAGTAGATTACGCGGGCGTTGTCGAGCAAGTCGGCAAAGACGTCTCTAAATTTAAACCCGGCGACAGAGTTTTTGGTGCAAGAACCGGTGCATTTGCAGAATACGTCACCGTTGATGAAGACCGTGGTATCGCCCATTTACCACAAAGGATCAGTTTTGACACGGCTGCCGCTATTCCGGTCGCCGGTTTGACTGCACTACAGGCTGTCAGGGATCAGGGACTTATCAAACCTGGGCAGAAAGTATTAATCAACGGTGCATCCGGCGGAGTCGGAACTATGGCGGTACAGCTGGCCAAGTCTTTTGGCGCCGAAGTGACAGGGGTTTGTAGCACGCGAAACCTTGAAATGGTTAAATCACTGGGTGCGGATCGAGTTATCGATTACAAACAATCAAACTATACTCTTCTAAATAATCGCTACGATCTTATTGTCGATATGGTTGGCAATCATAGCATTTTATCTAACCTGGATGTTCTGACGCCAAACGGCCGTCTGGTCAGTGTCGGTGGAGATAAGGGTGACTGGATAGCACCACTTAAGCGCCCGATAGCATCAATGATAGTAGCCCCCTTTGTCGATCAAGCCGTCATCTCCTTTGTCTCCGAAGTTAAGCAGAAAGATTTGGAATTTTTAATCAATCAGGTATACGAAAACAAAATGAACTCACAAATTGATAGAGAATATCAGTTAAGAGATATCGGAAAAGCGATTGACTATCTGGCTACAAGAAGAGCACGCGGAAAGGTATTAATTCAGGTCGAACAACAGCAGTAGTTTTTCATTATTTACATTTACTGATATTAAAAAAGGGGTCTTAAAACCCCTTTTTTAGTCTGTAGTGAGTAGTTACTTCTTACCTAAACTTTCATAAAAGGCAGCCAGATTTTTGATATCTGCATCATTCAACGCTGCTGCCTGTCCGTTCATAACAGGATCGACTCGAGTCTTATCTTTAAAAGCTTTTAATTGCTTCTCTGTATAAGCCGCTTTTTGACCTGCCAAATTTGGATAGTTGGGAACAAAGCTTATCCCGTCAGGCCCATGGCAACCGGCGCATACTGCTGCTTTCGCTTTGCCGGCAGCAACATCTGCAGCAAACACTGCAGAGCTAGACATGGCAACTACCGCTGCCGCTACAATGACTTTCAATTTCATATTGACTCCTTCGAGCGCTATTTCTAATTTAGGATTCGAAAGCACCTATTTTAGAGAGCTAATCACCCAATGAACATGATCTAAGTTAATATTTTTAAACAAATCAATAAAACCCAGCCGCTTTTTCAATCTTTGGAAAATAATAAGTGTCATCAATCAGATCTACGCCACAGGGCAGTTCAGAAATCCAGTTTAAAAACTGATTGATAGACTCTCCCTGAAAAGCTCTACCATGTTGTGGAACTATCATACTCACATTTAACGACCTGACCATGCTGGCCCATAATCGACAAGCTTTTCCAGAGGTCATATAACGCTGGTGAAAACCTTTCATACTTGGAATATGAGCTTTAAAGTCAGTTACTGGCTTACCAATATCACCATCATCAATCAGCGATGCCCCCATATCACCAGAAAATAGTATTCGACTCACCGGATCAAAGAAGTGGAAGTTACCCACTGAATGCAAGAAGTGAGCAGGAATAATATGTATTTCATTGTCGCCAAGTCTAAAACTTCCACCTTTATCATCAACTCCTATAACTCTCTGCTTTAGATCCATTCCTGATTGCTGGTTCATATAACCGGGAACAAGGTGGGGTAGAAACCGCGACCAAAGACGAGAAGTAATGACACGAGCAGAAGACTTCATTAGCCACTTAGGCAGGCTGGCGATAATATCCGGATCCTGGTGTGACGCAAAAATATAGTCGATACTTTCCAGTGAACTATGTTTATTTATTTCAACAGTTAAAGGGGCAAAAGTTAAATCCCCTCCAGGATCAATCAAAGCAGCACGATGATTATCGACAATTAAAAATTGATTAGACTGAATTCCTTCTCCCTTAACAAGATCACCAAAAGCCAGGCATTGGTGATTATCGTCCTGATACAGAATAGTTGCCCTTCTCAACATGAAAAAATACCTCTAAAGTGGTAGAAACAGGCAGGATAATAGCCCTATTACTTTTGAGGTTAATTGAGCAGGGTCAATATAACTGACTAAAGTATATTACCGATTATCGACACTCGAATGTCCAACACTGCTAGCCGAATCAATGATCCGCTCGAGTTGCGACATTCTCCTGATCAAGCTTTGTCTGTTGGAATCAACCATATTAATGTGGCCCAGCTTTCTTCCTGCTCGCGGCTTTTTACCGTATAAATAAAGGCTACCATCAGGCAAACTGATATTTGGAAATTCATCGCCTTTTCCAAGCAGGTTGATCATCCCTTTGTAACTGGGTGATTCGGTTTTTCCAAGAGGTTTGCCAAGAATAGCCCTCAAATGATTTTCAAACTGGCAGGTAACATCACTATCCTTAGTCCAGTGCCCACTATTATGTACTCTTGGCGCAAGTTCATTAACCATGAATCCTTCATCGGTTAGAAACATTTCCATTGTCATCACGCCAACGTATTGCCAGGCACTCATCAGTTTATTGAGAGATTTTTGCATCGCCAGAATCTGTCGCTCAGGAACTTCTTCCAGTGGCGCGATCGAATGTTTTAATATTCCAGACTCATGAAAATTTTCAGTTACCGGATAAAATTGAACTTCACCACAAGCAGATCTGACTCCTATCAAGGAAGCCTCTTTGATGAAGTTGATATATGGCTCCGCAATCCAGTCTTTTGGTTCATGTTCTTTGATAAGTAAATCCAGATGTTGAGCGTTTTTCAGGTGCCACTGATTTTTGCCATCGTATCCATTTTCACAGGCTTTAATAATTAGTGGAAAACCAAATTTTTCAACTGCTTCAAACAAACTTTCTCTGTCTGAAACAAGTTGCCATGGAGTCACCGGTATATTTAGTTTCGTCAACCCCTGCTTTTCTTTAAGTCTGTGCTGGCAGGTTGCAATAACTTCCGGACTCGGTGAAACAGGACAACTCATGGAAAGTTCAAATAATAGTCTGGTATCAATACTCTCCCGCTCAACAGTAATAACATCCGGGTTACCAATCACCTGTAAAAGGGCCTCACCTGACATTCCTTTATGCCAATGAACAACTTTGCCCAGATGATTAACACAGTCAGATGACTCATTTTCGATAGAGACAAAAGTAAATCGAATATCCAGTTTTTCTCCCGCTTCTGCCATTAGGCGAGCAAGCTGTCCACAGCCTAGAATTGCGACATGCATCATTCAACCTCCTCTGGCACACTATCTGACTGAACTCGTCTCCACTCAACAAGCTTGTTGTGAATATCCGTATCACCGAGCGCAAGAATTTGAGCCGACATCAGTCCGGCATTAAATGCTCCGGGCTCACCAATTGCTTGGGTAGAAACACAGACGCCCTTCGGCATTTGAACAATTGAAAGAAGACTATCCAGGCCTTTCAAAGATTTGCTTTCTACCGGCACAGCAACCACAGGCAGATGAGTCAAAGAAGCGACCATTCCGGGCAGATGAGCTGCGCCGCCAGCTCCGGCTATTATCACTTTAATCCCTCGCTCCTCCGCACTTTGTGCAAAAGAAACCAGACGATGCGGCGTGCGATGAGCGGAAACCACTCTGGTTTCAAATGGGATCTCCAATTTATTCAATATCAGGGTTGCATTCTTCATGGTTTTCCAGTCTGACTGTGACCCCATAATAATGCTGACTAGCGGGTTTCTGTTCATCTGAATTCTCCTCAGTTTTAAAAGTTACTGAACCAGATGGCGAGCACCCAGTAAACAGGCATGCCGGCCAAAATATTAAATGGGAAAGTTATTCCTAAAGACGTGGTCATACCGTAGGAGTGGTTAGCTTCAGGAATCAGGCTGCGCATCGCAATTGGAACAGCTATGTAAGATGCGCTTGCGCCAAGTACTATTGTTAAGAAAATTCCGCCAGTACTAAGCCCCATAGCAGTAGCAAATATTCCTCCGATAAAACCGTTAATGAGTGGTGCAACAGTGCCCACAGCAAGCAAAAATGCGCTGTCCTGCTTCAAAGCATTAACTTTAGAAGCTGCATCCATTCCCATACAAAGCAGGAATAATGCGAGCACTCCAGTGAACAGTTCTTTAAATAACGGAGTTAGTTTGACCATTTGCTCTTGAGCAACGAGTCCAATAAGCAATCCACCAAACAGTAAAACAATGCTCTCGTTTTTAAGAATATGTTGAACCCAGTGTTTGAAGTTCACATTGCCATTGCCTTTGTTTGCGAGAAAAACAGCTACAAACATCGCTGGAAACTCCAGGAGTACGACAAACAGGGGAAAGTAGCTTTCATAGGCAATTTGTTGAGACTCTAGTAGAGCAACTGCAACTGCATAGGTCCCTATACTGACCGAGCCGTAATGCGCTGCAATAGTAGCAGCATCAGTCGTCTTGAAATTACCAACCCACTTGAAGATCGGAAAAACAATAAATGGCAAAAGCAGCCCCAGCACTATAAACAAAGAAGCTTGCAAGAATAGGCTTGTTGAAATATTTTCAGCTAAAGCGGTTCCTCCTTTTAACCCAATAGCCAGCATCAGGAATATACTAATTCCATGATGAAAGCCTTTCGGTATTTTCAGATCAGAACCAATTATTCGGGCGATAAATCCCAAAACAAAAAAAAGTACGATGATATCCAGTTGCATATCCGCTCTCTACTTGATCAGCTTATAACTAAGACTGGTTTGCATTAACTTGCTGCTCACTACGCCAAACTTTTATGATCGATTCTTTGTAAGCAGAGAGTGATAAAAATGTTAGGAGTCCAGCGACAACATAAAGCACCCAGTATTGAGGGTTACTTTCTGAAGTAGCGTTACCGGTGAGTACAAGGACTAACGCCGAGATAAGACAAAAAATAAGCTGTCTGTTATTTTTCAACTAAACCTCCTCTAAAATGACTGGTTGGTTTCAATTGATAAAATTGTGACAGCTTTTTCTTATAGATAATAATATATATTATTTAGATTTATGTTTTATAATAACCTATATAATAAATTCAAACGGCTCATACGTAGCCTTTAGCTACTGAATTACACAGAAGCTGACCGGCGATTTCTCCCCCTTCTTGTTGCAAGAATTCTAAAAAGGTGCGGGCTACATCTGATAACTGCTTGTTTTTTAGATAAACAACATACCACTGAAGTTTCAACGGAAACCCAATAACATCTAAAATCTTAAAGCTTGAACTGCTGGTTTGGGCGAGAGTATGAACCGATAGTATCGAAATGCCGAGGTTTGACATTACTGAGTGCTTAATGGCTTCATTACTCTCAATGGTTAGTTTTTCATTCACCGTATTACCGGTTTCCATCAGGTACTTTTCAACAGCATATCGGGTACCTGAACCTGCTTCTCTCATGATAAAGGGATCATCCTTTAATTTGGAAAACTCAATCGACTTTTTATCCGCCAGGGGATGTTCGGTTGGCGCGACAACAACCAGAGGATTGCTGACAAATTCCATAGTCTCTATTTCAATATCTTCCGGTGGATGACTAAACACATAAAAATCATCTTTGTTTTCTCGAAGACGATTGATCATGGCGCCTCGGTTACCAATATTGAATGAAACCTCAATATTCGGATATCTCTGGCAAAATGGCCCCAGCAAATGGGGGAAAAAGTATTTTGAAGTGGTAACTACTGAAAGCTTTAAATGACCGGCTTGCAAACCAGATAAACTGGCCAACCGACTTTCCAGGCGTCCGAGAGTATCGAAAATTTCAAGAGAGCTTTTGTAAAGCTCTTTGCCAACATCTGTCAGGTAAAGCTTGCGCCCTACCTGCTCTACCAGAGGCACTTCGAGGTTTTCGGACAGCTTTTTCAACTGAATAGATACAGAAGGCTGTGCCAGATGGAGCTCCTGTGCTGTTTGGCTAATACTTCCTGTTTCTGCAAACTTTATAAAGATCTCCAACTGGCGAAATGTGCCAATTCGCGCGTGAAGTCTGGATCCTGGATACGGCATCAGCTAACCCTTATGCTTGAATATTACATTTATAATAATAAAAGCTAACGTTAAATCAAATATATTTTAATAAATACATAAGGTATGTCATTTTAAATAGTAGGTAAACTCTATAGTTTTAAAGCTATCAATAGAGGTTGTTTATAGACTCTATTATCTCCAGGAGGAAGGGTTATGAATATTTTAAGCAAGTTCTGTATTTTGTTGTTAACTTCAGCTTTAGCTTTTAGTCTCAGTTTTAGTGCAAAAGGTTTAACTCCATTAAGTTCAGAAGAACTATCTGAACTTTGCAAAAACTCAAAGCCAAAGCTTTCTGATCCACAAAGTGCCCAATGCGTCCGCTATATCAAAGGTTTTATCGACGGGTTACTGGCAACTAAACGTGTCTCTATCGAGTCTCAGCAGGAAAGCAGCGAAAGAAGCAGTTTTATGGAAAGAGCCATTAAAACTCGAATAGGAAACCGGATTGAATACAGCAGAGCAAACCCAGATGAACAGGTTTGTTTAACTCGGGCACCATCTTTAAAAGAAATCGTGCATGAAGTAGCTGGTGAAATACAAAAACAGGATCACGACCAAACTACTGCACTCACCGCAGTCTATCAGGCGCTTGTAGAGAATTATCCTTGCTGAGTAAAGTCAATTTTTTAGAGAAATGCTCGTGGCGAGAATTTTAGCTATTTATTAGTGCCCAATTTATACAAGGAGAACCCAGGTGGTGGATAAAGTTAAATATTTGTTTCGAAGTGAAGCTTCTGGTGGAGTATTGCTGGTTCTTGCAGCTGTACTCGCGTTGATCATTGCGAACTCGCCTGCCAACCACCTCTATAACTCTTTTTTGGAAGTCCCTGTAATTGTTCAACTGGGAAGCTTCATTATTAACAAACCTTTGTTACTCTGGGTGAATGATGGTTTGATGGCCATATTTTTCTTTCTGGTTGGACTGGAAATCAAAAGAGAAGTACTTTGTGGAAACCTGTCAGATTCAAAAAGTATTATCCTGCCACTAATTGCTGCTATCGCAGGTATAGCTGTTCCAGCAATAATCTACTTATGGTTAAACGGGAATGATCCTGTTGCAGTCAAAGGATGGGCAATTCCGTCGGCGACAGATATTGCTTTCGCTCTGGGTATTTTTGTTATTTTTGGTAAACACTTACCACTGACTTTGAAACTGTTTTTACTATCAGTTGCTATTTTTGATGACATTGCTGCTGTTGTTATTATCGCCCTGTTTTATTCGCAAGATTTATCGATGTTGTCAATAATCGTAGCAACCATAGGAATCGCATTTCTATTTGTTTTAAATCAGCTCAATGTGCAAAAACGAGCAGCCTACTTCCTGGTTGGTATTATCGTATGGGCAGCAGTTCTTAAGTCAGGTGTTCACGCGACTCTCTCTGGTTTTGCTATTGCCTGGTTTATTCCAACGAATAAACCAAAGTCGGAAAAACAGTCGATGCTCGAGAGCATCGAGCATGCACTTCACCCCTGGACAGCATTTTTTATTCTGCCGCTTTTCGCTTTTGCTAATGCAGGCGTTAATTTGATTACTGCAGATGTGAGCGCAATTACCAACTCTATAACATTAGGTATCGCTATGGGCTTATTTATCGGAAAGCAGGTTGGCATATTTGGTGCCTGCTGGGTGGCAATAAAACTAGGTTTAGCTAAACTTCCAGAAAGCACAAACTGGTCCCAACTTTACGGAGTTTCCATTCTCTGTGGAGTCGGATTTACCATGAGCTTATTTATCGGTACATTAGCTTTCGAAACCTACGGTATAGAGTATCAAAACAATGTTAAAATAGGTGTACTTATGGGCTCGCTGCTTTCAGCTGTATTAGGGGCTATCATAATAGCGCGCGAAGAAGCAAAATATCGCTCAACGAACACCTTCAAAAGAAATATGGAAACGGAAAGACTTATCGCAGTTGAACCAGAATTAAGATGATGGCAAGAATAGACAAACGAAAAAATTTAAAAAACTATAAAACCCGGGGCTGTTGTTACAGCCCTTAGTTGAAATATTCCGCTAACAAGAAGTTAACAAATAAAAATACTCAAAAACTTAAAAGGTCCATATAGTTAATCCAAAAAAATCACCCTCGGCTTTTCATGCATCAAAAAGTTCTGGTGGGAGATATTCCAGGCATAAGCACCGGCATATGTAAACACGATCCAATCACCGACAGACAAGCTTTCAACAAACTCTTGCTTAGCCAAAACATCCTTGGGAGTACATAGCTGTCCTACAATAGTTACCCTCGATTGACTTATTCGAGGCACAGCTTCCTTCGTTAGTCTGGAATGAACAATCTTAAATGGATGACTGTGATTTTGTGCTGCCGGTGTTCTAAAATGATGAGTACCTCCACGAGCTACCACAAAAATCTCTCCATAACTTGGTTTAATATCGAGAACTTGCATGCCGTAATAACCACACTGCGCACTAACGAAACGACCACATTCAAAACGTATCGTTACATCCTGCATTTGAGAATCATTTATGAGCCTACTCAGCCGATCACAAAACCTGGGCCAGTCAAACCAATTATCAGGATCCGAATAGTTGATACCAATCCCTCCGCCGACATTCAAGTGAGTAACATTCTGAGCATAGCTTTCTCGCCAGCGTTTAAAGGTTTCAAAATACAGGGCCATAAGTTTAATATGGTTATCAAGATCTAGTTGATGGGACATCAAATGAAAATGAAAGCCTTTAAGTTCTATATTGGTACTCTCACCTATAACACTTAGCGCATCGGTCAGTAGAGCTTCTTCAAGTCCAAATGGTGTTGGCTTACCGCCCATACAGAGCCTGGTCTGATTGATGTCACCTATTGGAATATTCATTCGCAACAATATAGATACCTTAGCATTTTTTCTTTGCGCAATACTTTGTAATCGACGTAGTTCATACAGACTTTCAACATGCAGTAACTCGATATTCAGATCAATTGCAGCCTCCAGTTCACAGTCCAATTTACCGGGTCCACCAAAAATCAGACGCTGCTCGGGAAGCTGTTGACGTAGCCATTTTAGCTCGCCACCTGACGCAGCTTCAAAGCCATCGACTATAGGTTCCAATGCTTGCAAAATTTCTGCTTCAGGATTTGCTTTCGCCGCATAAAAAAGCTCACAGTTTTCCGGTAGTGCCTCGCGCATCTTGCTGGCATGGCTGACTAACTCACTCAAGTCATACAAATAGGCACATTTTAGATCACCCTGTTCCTCACCAAGATTTTGAAAAACTTGTTTAATCTTTTCAGGAAGCATTACTTACCTCCCAAAGGATTTTTCAGATAAACGTAGTCGGCCAGACGATCAGCCTGTTTAAGCAGTCGAGTCATGAAATTACATTTACACGGAATATCCGCTCCCTGCAACAGGGCTTCAAGCTCAGGTTCACTCCCAAATTTTTTCTGAAAGTCGATAACTTCAGTCCTGACCATCTGCCAAAGTTGTTCTTCCATATCGATATTACTACCGCTCAAATGATGAATGGCTTCGCTGATATTGTTGATTAAAGTACAGTAGGCAACTCTTTTAAAGCCTTGTTCTCTACTATAAATTACCGATTGACGTGCACGTTCGCTCATCCGGCTAAGTTGACTGTCAGACCACGCACCATCAACTAGCTTGGTTCCTTCAAGATCACGTAATTGCAAACGAGATGGTAGATGTTCGCTAAAACCGACAACAGTATTTTGCAGGTGTGGTTCAAAGATAACCCCTAACTTAAAGAAGTAATAAAATACCGGCCCTACTAACAGATGAATATAATGCTGGAACCAGAGTAAGACGGCATCAGTATGAGTCAGCCCTCGATGCCTGGCTAATGCACCAACATAGCTGTTCACCACACTTTTAAAATTTTCGTCATCTGCAAAAAGTGCTGCAGCGACTCTTGGCTGGAACAGGTTAACTTCACCTGCTTTGTATGCATTCCTGAAAAGCACACCAAATGCTTCGCTTAGAAGTTGTACCTGTTCGACTTCAATATCGTGTTGTACTCCTGTCAAATCCAAGGTTAGCGAAGCAGGTTCATCCATAAGTTCAAACATGGGAAAAAGTGATCGAACTTTTCCCCCAAACTCTTTTAACAATTCAGTCATAAAGATAGCGCTTTCCAATTCATACCAGGCGTTTTTACGAACACAGTTGGTCAAACGTACGTGCAGTGAAAACTTCAAAAAATAATTACTTTGAGGTTGGTAAAGAGTTCGTACCGAAGATGTCGGATACCACTTAGAGTCACTTTCGCCGAGCAGTAAAATTTTGCCATTAGCCACTGCTTCCATAAACATGGGTTCAGATTTAAAACGGTTAAACTGATAAGGGTGACAGGGTAGCAACTCGAATCCTTCAGGGAGTACCTTTGAAGTTAAACCGCTTAGCTGGACTCGTGGATCGAAATGCGAACAGGCGCGAACTTTGAACAGGGATTGATCTACTGCCAGCAAAGGTAAGTGAAAGCCAGCTCCGGTTTCCGGTGAGATAGCCAGAAGTTGTTTTTCATCAATACCCTCACGGCTTTTTGGCGTCGGATGCCAGGTATGCCCCCATATCAAAGATTGCTCTGAGCGAAGAAATCCATCATGCAACAGTCGTTCGCTAGATGAGGAGGCTGGGTTGGCGAGAAAAAGGCGATTATTCTCGACACTGTTTTCTATTTGATTCAAAAGCTCATGGTTAAAAGGCTGTTCTAGTACTTGAGCCAGATGTTGTAGCAATACTTTTGCCAGTGAAAGGTGATCCATTCGGGTCCAGCCTTCCCCTTTTCTTTTTAGATAGGGTGCACCGATATAGCGGCACTGACCCAACTGTTTTAGTTCACTGATTTGCACCATCAACCAGGCATTACTTTGCTTCAGAGTGATCAACATTAACTGGGCATCATCAGCACGGAACCCATATTTGATAGCCTGAGGCCAGTCATTTTGACCAAAAGCGGGGTCGATCTGAATTTCGCCTCTGGGGCCGGCAAATTCTCGGCAATAGCAGTTAAGCAATCCATTAATACTTCGCTGTGCAGCTTTTTCCTGATTTAGTGAATGTTGGTAATAAAGTGAAGTTGAACTGGCGATCATAGATCTTCCTCTTTGATTTGGTAGCCGTTTCGAAGTCCAGGCAGACATCGAACAAAGTTTCGAATTTTCGGAAAGTAAATAACAAATAGCGCCAATAAGGCAGTCCCGGCGCTCAATGAAAATGGTGCCTTTAATCCTTGCCATTCAACAATAAGCCCGGAAGAAACACCCGCAAATACACCCGCCCATTTTCCAGCGCTGTCAAAGCGTCCAAAAATTAATCCGCTTCTATGCCTGGTTTTAAGTGCTGAAAAACAATGGTGGATCCCAACATATGTCAGAGTTATGCCGACCCCCATAAAAATTCTGGCCAACCAGAGCCACTTTTCGCCATCTATTTGTTGATGTAGCAAAGCAGAAACAACTAGTAGAAATAGGCCAATAGAACTCCAATGATTTGCATCCAACCTTTGTTGCCAACGAGTATCTGCGCAAGTAATCAATAGATAAACAAGATGAGGCATACTGAAATACCAGGCAATCACACCGCTACCTTCTATCCCCAAACTCTCGGCAAATGGCAAAAAGTAGGGAAAGCTGACAACCATTGAAAAACTGAAAAGGAATTGAATACACAATATTTGATTAAAACTAAGCGGCGCATCTTCAACAGCTTGAGCATTCACTTGTTTGATAACTTTCTCGTTGCCATCAATGGGTAAACGACCAACCAGGATTGCAGCCATTACCGGTAAAATAGCGAGATAGCAATAAAGCTCTCTCGGGTTGTCACTGCTAATAAGCAATCCAAAGATTATTGGTGCTAGAAGCAGTGAAAGACGAGCGGAAAATTGAGTCCAGTTTAGAACTTTAGGCAACGCCTTATTATCTACCTGTGTTGCCAAGTAGGCGTTAGACGCAGCATAAGTACCTCCACAGATACCTTGAATTAAAAGCCCCAAAGTAAAAGTCATAAGATCGTTGGCCAATCCAGCGATCATAAATCCCGCGGCGAGACCCAGCTGTGCTCTAAGTAGAGACAGACGCTTTCCATATTTATCGGCAAAGCGTCCCCACCAGGCTGCGACCAAAGCAGTACAAACAGTCGGTAAAATGTAATACCAGCCAATCAAAATATTCATGTTTGGGCCGATTAAATCCTGCATCACTTTCGGCAAAAACAAAGGCATTCCCAATGCAGTAAAGGAAGCTAGAAAATGGCAAAATAGAACAGTAAAGACCAGGGAATTTTCCGGTTTCATAATCTGATCCCTACCCTGCTTTTCGCTGTAAAGGATTTGGTGCACTCAAACCATAAAACTTGTTAATGTCGGCTGCCTGACTTTGTTGCTTGCTCAGTAGACTGGCAGCAGTTAACAGGTATTTGGCATAATGGTGGGGCGCATCCAGTACCACTGACTTGAATAGTGAAGTATCAAAAGCTTGTGATTCAAGCTTCGTCAATTCGGCATTAAACTTCTCAAACAGGCAAGCATACCGTTGCCGGCTATCAACCAATCCACGTTCAGCCAACCCTGCAATGATGCAACCTATATTCAACTGCAGATTGATGGTGGTAAACATTTGTAGCAGTGGCAACTGACCTTCAACCATGATTCGCTGATCGACAAAACGTACGAGCCAGTCATCAGCCAAACAAGCCACAACCGAACCGCTATCATGCGGATCGACGTGTTGACTAAGCAATTTTTCCAATCCCTGAGTTAGTTGGTGAGGATTGATCCTGCCGGCGTCGTTATCACGAAAGAGTAATTGCAATGGTTGCGTGTGACTAAAAAGCAACATGGTATTTTGTTGGTTGGATTCCAGGGCGATCCCGTAAACCAGACAGAGTCGCAAATGCACTTTAAGTAAAAGAGAAAAGTAATCATCAAGCAATGCATCTAGCTCACCTTGATAATATTCTGCAGCCAATTGCTCGATGACCAATGAACCGTCCGCAGTTTCAGCCATTAATGCAGCAACACAAACCGGTGTACTTTCACCTGTTTTCGCAGGATAACGCCTAACTAACCAGGCCAGATCGGATCGCTGATCAATATGTCCACCGCTTTCCTCATCACAATGTAAATAGCGACCTTGCAGGTTTTTGTCATTTACTGCCAGATACTGCAGTAGCTGCTGGAAAACAAACCCATCATTGATAGTACTGGGCTTGATCGTTCGAATGTTTTTGTTACCCAGAGTTCTCATAGGTAAAGGCAATTTGATATGACACTCAGGCTTATCAACCAGCGCCAAAGTTCTCACCGAGAGTGTCGGCCTTACTTTTAGATAGGTTGTCGGTGCATAGCGGACACTCTTATGATGTTCCCAGTCACTTAGGCTTTTCTTCAGGTATTGGTCAAAAGTTAATGGATGGACGGGTACCAGTCGATAATCGTCAGCCAACTCTTTGGCGAGCCCCACCTGTTCAAAACTCGGCCAGATGTCCGGCATTTCCGATACACAGCTGTGATACAGCGCTCTGGGTACCGCCAACCAGTTGAGTTCGAATTCCGGCATAGCTTCAGGGCAATATTTTTCGATAGCGTCAGCGGAAAGACCAAACTTTGCACGTGCGGTTGGATAAAGAGGATGATCGCAATGCGCTGCCAGCTGTTCTATCAACAACATTTTCTGCCAGCCATTAGCAAGTCGAAAAATATTTCGACCCAGCTTATCTCGTTGTTTCTGAAACACCACTTGTGCCAGTATTTTTTGCTCGACCGCACAATGGCACTCGTCATCAAAGCGACAAAAATATTCAAATTGTTCATCATTCAGCCCTGTCGCAAACTGCTCCAGCCAGCGACTAAAATGATTACAACCGTAAAACTCTCCTTCAAGTTCAAATAACCATGCCGCTGTTTGAACTTTCCAATCCTGCATATAGTTACAGGGACGCAAGGGAACAAACAGATTAAACTTTCCTAAATGCGCCACTTTAAGCCAGCAATCAGGCATTTCCAGTGGCCAGTATCGTTTTAGCCGTTTACTTTCAAGAGCTTCCTTTTGAATCACCTCACTATGACTCACGATAGTTCGGATATCTTCACGTAAAAATGCATCCATTACTCTTCGAGTAATGTATTCCTCCTGCTGACTGACTTCTTGCCAGAATCTGTCATTCATGCGCTTATCTCCCAACGAAACCTGGTGTCGAGATTGTCGAGAGCCTGCATCAGCTTGTCAGGAGCTGGATCCTTGGTAACGGCGGTTAATATACTTAAGTAATCTTTGTTGGAACGGCTTAGACGAATTTGATCGCCGATACTTCTAATATGCTCTAGTTTGATCGAATAAGGAGATGTTTGTTCGAACTCATCCGGAAGGGAAATCAATTTGCCGTCTTGTTCGGCACAAAAGTAACGAATGACGGCTTGACCTTTAATTGGCTCGATATTATCCAAGGGTTCGCCGAGGTGTAAGCGCATGATCTGTTTAAACCAGTCAAAGGAAGCCAACCGATTAAGCAAAAATTCTCTATTATCACCAATGCTTCGGTAGTTAATCTCAATCAGTCTTGGTCCCTGCTCGGTCAAAACAAACTCACTATGACAAACCCCGAAATTAATCCCGAACTGTTTGAGCTGCTCCAGAGCTTGCTTACAATGTTCGCTATCAATATCCGACTGCCAACAAGCTTCGGTTTCAATAAAATATGGTGGCGCCGACAGAGTCACATCAAACCCTCCAAGAGCGAACAATCGCTTTCCATCTCCCAGAGTTTCCAACGTAAATAAAGAACCAACGAGAAACTCTTCAATGATCAACGAGCGATTCGGCTGTTGTCGCCAGAATTTTTTGCAGAAAGCAATAAGTTGCTCTCTGTCATCACAACGTTGCACATCCAGACTAGCAACTCCTTGTTGCGGTTTAACTACGCAGGGAAACGGGATATCTTCATTCACTAGCTCAGCAATATTTGTAATAGCCTGGAACCAGGCGGTTGGGATTTCGTTGGCCTGTAGATATTCTCGCATTGCCGATTTATTTTTTGCTCGATAGCAAACCTGCCAGTCTTTGGCTGGAAGATTAAAGAATTCTGCAGCCTGGGCACATGAAGTTTGTAAGTGATCACTATTCGTAAAAATAGCTGCAGGTGACTGCGGCCATTGTTGCAGAAGCTCGATGATTGCCTGGCTGTTAAATACGTCGCAACTGAGAATTTCAACCGGATATCCGGGTAAACCTTCACGAGTAAAATAACGCTGATGTTCCAGCGGATAATCTGTCAGTAACAAAACTGAATATCCAAGTTCAACTGCCGCAGGAAGAAAGCCCTGTAATGCAGCACTATTGACCACATGAGTCAGGATCACGATAGGTTTACTATTTTTCACGACTAAATCCTCTTATTCGCAAATTTGATGTGCTCCCGACCATCAGGTCGGGAAGTATTGTTTAGGACCGATATAAAACTGGCTTACTAACACTGGATCATCAGAATTGATAGTCCAGTTGAATCGAGACCGAACGGCTCGGCGCCGGTTGGCGTCCCCAGGGGCTGACGTCAACACCACGGAAATAATATTCTTCGTCCAACAGGTTATTGATAATCAATCCGACAGATAAGGTCTGGTCATTGCGGCTAAGGAGCTGGTGTTGAACTTGCGCATTGAGCAACCAATAAGCAGGAAGTAATCCTTGTGAGCCCAGCTCATCTTCAATTAGCGTATTGGCCGCATCACTAAAGGCCTCGCTGTAATGAACCGCCGATAATGCATAGTCGGTTTTAGTGTGCTGATAACGCGCTTCAAATATCCATTGCTCATCAGAAGCAAACGGCAGGTCGTTACCCTGATATTCCCCGCTACGCTGTTCCGCGTCGAGAAAGGTGTAACCTGCATGGAAAAACAAGCCGGGAATTTCTTGCGGCTCCCAGGTAGCTTCGAGTTCAACTCCCAGATGCCGGGTTTCACCAAGGTTTTTGAAAGTCAGGCTGGGTCGATCAAACTGAATTTGATCCTCAAAATCGATACGGTACAGGTTAGCGGTTAGGGTTAGACCCTTTTGCGGGGTATACCGCAGGCCAGCTTCAAAGTTAGTCGCAAGCTCTGACTGAACTTCTCCTTCACGGGTGATCTGGGTAACTTGTGGCGGGCGCAAAGAACGCTGGCTATTTGCAAATAAAAACCATTGCTCATTTAGCTCGTAGCCAATAGTCAGTCCTGGCAACACTTCAGAAATATCATTGTCACGCTCGGTTCCGTTGATACCATCAACGTAATTCATGGCGACATTTTCATAACGCAGGCCCGGAGTGATCGCCAAACGGTCATCATCTAGAGAAAGGGTATAGCTTGCATATAGAGCATAGGCGTTGGTTTTAAAGCGCCAGTCTCTTAGTGTATTGAATGTGTCGTCGACAAAAAGCTGATTGGTTACCGCATAGTCGATCTCTTCCTCAACATAGCGCGCGCCCAAAGTAACTTGCTGGGACATATCTTTACCGTCTATATAAAAACTTACTCTTGGTTCGCTACCAAAAACCTCAAATGATCTCGGTGAAGAACGCAATTCTGCCGCATTTTCGCGCGCATCAAACGGATAGCCGAAATCAAAGCGGCGACTACTTTGCTGGTAGAAATTGTGCCAGTTAAATTCGGCAGTGCTATCAAAGCCTTTATTGTAAGTGGCAGAAAGGCGTTGGGTATCGGCGTCAAAATAGTCGTAAGGTCGTTTAGACTGAGCAGGATCCTGCTCATAATCTTCTAGCGGTAAGGCACCGGGCAATTCAGACTCAACTTGATAGTCCTGTGCCAGTAACTTTAGATAACTGTCCTGCTCCAGAATGATTTTTGAATTGATAATGACGTTATCGACTTTGGTATCGGAATGCTCACGAAATGATTCTCCGCGAATACTATTCGCCTGCAACTGAATAGCGAATTTGTCGCTAACCGCTCCACCTGTTTTTAAATAGAAGTCATTAAGACTCCGACCTTGTTGGTAATCGGTAAAGCGATTTCGGATCTGGGTAGAAAACTCACCGGAAATTTCTTTGGGTATAAAGTTGATGACTCCGCCAACGTTGTTGGGACCATAATGAACTGAGGCACCGCCGCGAACTACATCGATCCTTTCGACAGACTCCATGGTAAAAGGAAATAACGACAGGCCAAGATGGCCATAAGGCGCCAAACTATAAGGGATCCCGTCGAACAAGATCTGAACCTGACCGCTGCGCCCCGGATTCAAGCCCCGGATAGAAATATTGGGCAGAATGCCGGTACCGGTTTCATCCTGAACCTTAAAACCGGGTACACTGCGAAATGCGTCTTCCAGGCTTCTGACCCCGCCTTTTTGCAGTTTACCTGCACTAATAATATTTCGGCCACCTGGATAGGTTAAAACTTCATTTTGTTCCGAGCTACCCAGCCATTCCCCATAAACTCGAATAACGTTTGAATCTTGCTGAGTGTCATCCTCATTTATTGAAGTTGCCTTTTCAGCCGCACTTTCTTCTTTCAAATCTGTCGATTTTTTTTGGATCGGCGGAGTCGGATCGCTATAGTTTAATTTCTCTTGTCCATAGACTTTTGTTGTCATCATCAACAAAGCAAAGAGGAAAGAAGATAACCTGGGTAGTACTTTTCTAATATTCACTTAATAGACCTGTTATAGAATTGATTAAAGTTCATTTTTCATTTGGTATAGGTGGCTTTTCAGGGCTCTAAACAATATCCCTCGATCTTCACCGGCAACAAATGCATTAACCTGTTGCTGGCGCCAGTAAGTAAGTTGTCCTTCTGTTCGGGGAATAGCGCAAAAAGGAATTTCATATCTAGAACATTTTTCAGCAATGCTTTTAATAGCCTGCTGAACCTGCGGATGCTGTATCTGCGATTGGTGCCCTAGTGAAAACGAAAGATCCATGGCTCCTTCAAGAATCATGTCGATCCCCGCTACTGATAAAATCTCATCAAGATTTTCAACGCCAACCTTTGACTCGATCATTAAAACCAGCATGATTTCCTGGTCAGCTGATCGTGTATATTCGTTCAACGACAAATAACCAAAACCGGTGTTTCTTCCACCGGTAATACCTCGGGTTCCATGAGGAGCATAACGACAGGCTTTGCATGCAAGCTCTGTCTGCGCTGCATTTTCGACTCTTGGAATAACAATGCCTTGGGCACCGGCGTCTAAAGCTCGTTGAATAAAAAATGGGGTTGCAGCTGGAACTCTGACAAAAGGAGTGATACCGGCACATTCTGCTGCTCGAATTGAGTGTTCTAGTTCAACTGCATCACGTAAAAGGTGCTCTTGATCGAGAATTATAAAATCGTATCCCGCGTACCCAGTCATTTCGACGATCAAGGGTAACGGCGTAGAGTTAAGCATGCCAAACACCACTTCTTTGTTTAGCAGCTTTTTCTTTATTACATTTTTCTTTAACACGAATCGCTCTCTATGCGTTGCTATGGATATCTCTCTTCTGCTAAGAAAAGCTTATCCATCGAATAACTTCGCCGGATCCTAAATGATAATGATTCGCATTACAATTCTTATTTAGTTATAATCCTGTTTAATCTCATACTTCTTTTTTAATGATTTCACAAAACAGCTAACAAAATGAATAGTCGTTCGTTACACCGCTGGCTAGGTTTGACAGTTGGTCTGGTATTTAGCCTGGTCTGCCTTTCCGGTAGTTTGTTGCTACACAAGTCCAGCCTGTTCCCTTTGATTTATCCAGATTTGGAGGTCGGGATAGTTAGCAAACAAACACAAGTAAAACTCGATATTTCCACAGTCAAGCGACTGATATCAACTCAAACAGAAAAACCGCTGGCTGTTGTTTTGCCAAAGCAGGATTGGCCGTTTTATACTCTGGCGTATAACAAAACTCGTAAATCCTACTATTCTTTACAGGGAGACTTCTTGCTTTCGATTGACAGCAAGTCGAATGTTTTTGCCTGGCTGTTAGACCTGCACCAAAACCTCCTTTTAGGTGACAGAGGTAAAAATATGAATGCCTGGGTCCAGTTTGTTTCACTATGTCTATTAATAACCGGCTTGGCTATCTGGTGGCCACGCAACAACCTTTTCAGAAATTTATCTATCAAAAAAACAACCAGCAAGAGGTTGCTTTACTATCAAATTCATCGATCTGCTGGAGTTTTAGCTATGCCGGTGTTTTTGCTGATGATAACAAGCGGTATCGCGCTAATTTATTACCCACAAACTCAACAGCTGCTCTCCAGGTGGTTTGATAAAGAACAGGAGACACATTCTATTAATTACGAAATTCCAAGTGACCTGGAAGCAATCTTCAAAGATGTGTCTGGTATTTGGTCAGACATTCAATGGACTGCAATCTATCTCCCCGGGAATAATCAAATTGGCTGGCGACTAAGAGGCAGATTCGAACAGGAATGGCACCCAAACGGACGCTCGTTTATAACAGTAGTTTCTGGTAAAGGTCAAAAGCTTGTTATCGACGATGCTAGAAGGTCCGGAGCAGGCCGGTCACTCGCGCAAAGGCTCTATCCAATACATAGCGCAGCAATTGGTGGCGAGGGATATAAATGGCTATTAACTCTGGTAGGAGTAACTCCAATAATTTTATGGTTAAGCGGGATATATCTTTATGGTTTTCGACTTAGAAATAAGTCAAAGCGGGTTCCAGGAGAGAACCATTTAATAAATCAAATGACTTAGATTTATCCACCAATTGTATAGTAAATACTCACCAACTAAAAATCAGCTAGACAATAGCTGTAGAACGGAAAACAGTAGGAGTGAAAAAATTGGCTTGGTTTAAGTGACGTTTAAAATAGAAAGGAAGTGTTTGAGCAGGATATATGAAATAAAAAACTCCCCGCCTGTTAAGCGGGGAGCTATAAATATCTACACGTCGAGGTTGGCCACGGCTAATGCGTTGGACTCAATAAATTCACGTCTAGGCTCTACCTGATCGCCCATCAGTGTCGTAAACAGTTGATCCGCTGCGACCGCGTCTTCAATGGTAACTTGCAACATGCGACGAACTTCAGGATCCATAGTTGTTTCCCATAACTGCTCAGGGTTCATCTCTCCAAGACCTTTGTATCGCTGGATAGCAAGCCCGCGACGCGATTGTTGCATCAGCCAGTCAAGAGCTTCAGCGAAACTGGAAACCTCTTGTTGGCGAGCACCACGTTGGATGTAAGCTCCCTCTTCCAACAGTCCATCAAGCGTACCTGCAAGGGCAATAATTTTACGGTATTCACCTGAAGAGAAGAAAGACTTGTCCAATGTATAAGAATTAGAAAGACCATGGTGAATGACTTTAACTTCAGGCAAGTAGCGATTTCTTTCCTCATCCTTATGAATAGTCACTTCAAAACGAGTGGCACCTGCTTTACCATCGCCTTTCATAGCTTCTTCGAGCTGCGCAACCCAAGCTTCAACAGCACCTTTATCCTCCAGGCTTTCAGCTTTTAGCTCTGGCATATAAATTAGCTTGTCTAAAATTCGCATATCATATAATTGCGCGAGTCTACGAATATCCGCCTGAACTGTGCGATAGTCGTTAACCAGCTTCTCCAGAGAGTCTCCAGCTAATGCAGGCGCATTAGGATTCACATGTAGAGAAGCTTCATCTAAAGCCATACTGGTTAGATACTCTTCCAAACTAGCATCATCTTTAATGTAAGTTTCCTGCTTACCTTTTTTGATCTTATAAAGAGGCGGCTGTGCAATATAAATAAAGCCTCGCTCAATCAGTGGTAACATTTGTCTATAAAAGAATGTAAGTAATAAGGTTCGAATGTGTGCACCATCAACATCCGCATCGGTCATTATTATAATACGGTGATAGCGAGCCTTTTCTACATCAAATTCATCACGCCCTATTCCACAACCTAGCGCAGTAATTAAAGTGCCAACCTCAGCCGAAGAAAGCATCTTATCAAAGCGAGCTTTTTCAACATTTAGAATTTTACCTTTCAAAGGTAAAATAGCCTGATTTTTTCGGTTACGACCTTGCTTTGCAGAACCTCCCGCAGAATCACCCTCCACTATGTAGAGTTCAGAAACCGCAGGATCTTTTTCCTGGCAATCAGCTAGCTTACCTGGTAGTCCAGCAATATCCAGTACCCCTTTACGGCGGGTCATATCTCTTGCTTTACGTGCTGCTTCTCTCGCTCTAGCCGCATCCATCATTTTGGTGACAATAGTTTTTGCTTCCTGAGGATTTTCCAATAAAAACTCTGAAAGCTTCTGACTCATGGCCTGCTCAACTGCACCTTTAACTTCTGATGAAACGAGCTTGTCTTTTGTTTGTGAAGAAAACTTTGGATCAGGCACTTTGACAGAGATAACCGCGGTTAAACCTTCTCTGGCATCGTCACCTGTAGTTGAGACTTTATTCTTGTTATTCGCAGCAATTTCTTTTTCGATATAAGTATTTAGGGTACGTGTCAATGCACTGCGAAAACCAGCTAAGTGAGTTCCCCCATCCCTTTGTGGAATGTTATTGGTGAAACAAAAAATATTTTCCTGGAAGCTATCGTTCCACTGCATTGCAATTTCTACCGTAATACCATCCTCTTCACGAAACCCTGTGAAGTGAAACATCTTTTCATTAATCGGTGCTTTGTTCTGGTTCAAGTATCCAACGAATGCCTGAATACCACCTTCATACATGAAGTGATCTTCCTTTCCGCTTCGTTCATCTTTAAGTCGGATACTCACTCCTGAATTGAGAAAAGAGAGCTCCCTTAATCTTTTAGCAAGAATGTCGTAATGAAAATTGATATCGCTAAAAATTTCTTCACTAGGATGAAAACGTAGCTCCGTTCCAGTTCTTTCAGTGTCTCCAATTACCGCTAGAGGAGCAACAGGCTCTCCTAATCGATAATTCTGTTCATGCACTTTCCCTTCTCTTCTGATCGTTAGTTGAAGCTCATCTGAAAGCGCATTTACGACAGAAATACCAACACCATGGAGACCGCCAGAGACTTTATATGAATTATCATCAAATTTACCTCCAGCATGAAGAACAGTCATAATTACTTGCGCTGCTGACACCCCTTCTTCAGGATGAATACCCACGGGAATTCCGCGTCCGTCATCCGCGACAGATACAGAATTATCAGGGTGAATAGTTACGAAAATATCGGAACAATGGCCAGCTAGAGCTTCGTCGATAGAGTTATCCACTACCTCAAAAACCATATGATGTAGACCTGTACCGTCATCAGTATCACCGATATACATCCCCGGTCTCTTACGAACAGCGTCCAATCCCTTTAGTACTTTGATACTCGATGAATCATAATTCTCAGACATGCAGTGTTTTACCTTTATTCTGTTATCTTTTCTATTATCTTATTTCTAGCATCTTATCCAACGCTGAAATCAATGGTGTTAACTAAAGCTCAATTCATTTATCTGCTTGATATCACCATGTTCCACGTGAAACATATGCGGCCTATTATACCCTTTTTCTAGCCACTTGAGCGAATCTAGTTGCAAGCTAGTGAGTATAATTTGTGTGTTTTCTTGTGCCATTAATGCTTGCAATAGTACCCGCTGATTGTCACTATCCAGCTCTGACGTAAAGTCATCGATAAGGAACAAGCTTTCTTTATTCGTCTTTTCCTTAAGCAGCTGAGTTTGAGCAAGAAATAGCGCGTTAATAAGTAGCTTCTTCTGCCCCCTTGATAGCTTATCTTTTGCCAGTAGCGAACCCAATTTTATTTTTATATCTGCTTTGTGTGGACCATATTGAGTGAATCCCTTAAACGCATCGGACTCTCTAGTAGCAACAATCTTGTCTTCTATGGTATCGGTAAATCCTGCATAGTAGCTGATTTTGATATCATCAAAAATATTTACCTCCAGTTTATTCAATACGCTTTCGAGCGACTCAACTAGCATAGAGCACATCTTAGCTCTTTGACTATTGACCTCATTAGCAGCCTCTAAAAACTGGGTATCCCAGGATAATAGCTCCGTTGTAACTTTGCCCTGACAGCTACGCAGCAACGCGTTTCTTTGTTTGAGTATCTGTGTGTACTTCTTCCAGGCGTTTAAATAGCTATGTTCCACGTGGAACAATATCCAGTCTATAAACTTTCTTCTTTCTGACGGACCAGAATCTATTAAATGGTAGGATTCAGGACAGATTACTTGGGTAGGATAAATACTGGCCAATTTAGACAAACTAGTGATATTTTCGCCGTTAATTCGAATCCTGTTCTTTTTTTCACTGTTTTCGTGCTGCAGACCTAGTTTTACATTAGTACTAGTTTTGGCAAAAAGAATGAATTTATTCAGCTCATTACCGGTAACAATATTGAGCTTACTAGTCCTAAAAGAACGTCCAGAAGTAATCAAACTAATGGCCTCTAGTAAACTTGATTTTCCAGCGCCATTTTTTCCATAAATAATATTCAGCCTTTGATCAAACTCAATAGAGAAGTCCGCAAGATTACGAACCCCCTTCCCTTCTATGGCTTGAAGATACATCGATTAAAGTCTTTATTAGCAGCTTTCTATAATCGCATCGGCATGACGACATATAAACTGTCGCTTGATTCTGCATTTTCAATTAACACGCTACTGTTTGAATCACCAAGATTAAATCGTACGTTATCGGACTTAATCGCATTTATTGCATCCAACAAGTAACCAACATTGAACCCAATTTCCAACTCTTCATCCGTATAATCAACATCTAGCTCGATCTCAGCTTCTTCTTGTTCCGGATTGTTCGCATGTATTGCCAGTAGATTTTGCGACAAATTAAGCCTTACACCTCTGAACTTTTCATTACACAAAATAGATGCTCTGGTGAAAGCTTCTTTTAAATTCGATTTTTCAGCTACCATTAATCTTTGGGCATTTCTTGG
Organism: Aliikangiella sp. G2MR2-5; assembly: GCF_015687155.1. Taxonomy (GTDB): domain Bacteria; phylum Pseudomonadota; class Gammaproteobacteria; order Enterobacterales; family Kangiellaceae; genus Aliikangiella. The sequence goes on from NZ_JADPQF010000004.1 coordinate 139,610, forward strand.
TAGTACTTTGTCATAGTCCGGAAAGCGCCCATCTATTAGCTTTGAGATAAAAACAAAATCACCCTGAGTGATTTTAATATGGTTGCTACTTAACTCCACGATACAAACTTGATCTGGCGCAGATAATAGCTTACCAGCTTCCAATATACCCTTTCTAGGAATAATTGCTTGCACGAGCTCTTCAGTAACCGATTGATTTAATTGAACTTTAGACAACGCTAAGCGGTGGCCGTCTGTAGCAACTGAAACTAGTTTGTCTCCATTAACCTCTAGCAACATACCATTCAGGTAATAGCGTACATCTTGATGGGCCATGGCAAACTGAGTCTTATCAAATAATGACTTTAGCTGTCCGGCTTCGATTTCGAATTTTTGGTTAAACACCGCTTCTTCTATATTCGGAAATTCTTGCGCCGATATTGTTGATAATGAAAATCGACTTTTTCCTGAAGACAGCTTTATCTTGCCCTCATCCTGCGCAAAATTAATCAGCTCGTTATCTGACAAAGATTTGCATATTTCCAATAACTTTCTGGCAGGTACGGTAATGTCGCCTTCAACGTATTCACCTTCAAGCTTAATCTTTGCACTCATTTCAATTTCTAGATCAGTTGCCGTAATAGACAACAAACCCTCTTCTATTTTAATTAGTACATTGGCTAAAACCGGCAACGTCTGGCGCTTCTCGACGGCTCCCGAAACTAATTGTAGAGGGACCAACAGATCTTCTTTTCCTACAGAAAATCGCATTATTAACTCCTTTTTCTCCACTAACTGGAAAGGGTTCTCATTAAATTTGTGTAATCTTCTTTTATATCCTGAGATTCTTCTTTGAGTGATTTAACCTTCCTACAAGCATGAAGTACTGTAGTATGATCCTTTCCACCAAATGCCTCTCCTATCTCAGGCAAACTATGGTTAGTTAGCTCTTTAGCTAACGACATTGCTAATTGTCTAGGCCTTGCGATTGAACGATTTCTTCTTTTAGACAATAAATCAGAAACTTTGATCTTATAGTATTCAGCGACAGTCTTCTGAATGTTTTCGATACTGACTTGCTTGTCCTGGGCAGCAATTAAATCGCGTAATGCATCCTTTACAAAATCTACGGTAATCTCTTTGCCGGTAAACTGAGCATTCGCTATAACTCTCTTTAGTGCCCCTTCTAACTCTCTAACGTTTGACCGAATTCTTTTCGCTATGAAAAATGCGACTTCATGTGGCAAATTAATGTTTGATTCTTCGGCCTTTGATATCAATATCGCCACTCTGGTTTCGAGTTCTGGCGGATCTATCGATACGGTCAAGCCCCAACCAAAACGAGACTTCAATCGCTCTTCTACACCGTCTATTTCTCGAGGATAGCGATCACAAGTTAATATAACCTGTTGATTTCCCTCAAGTAATGCGTTGAATGTATGAAAAAACTCTTCTTGCGATCGCTCTTTATTGGCAAAAAACTGAATATCATCTATAAACAACGCATCGACTGAACGATAAAACTTCTTAAACTTTTCAATCGTATTGGTTTGTAATGCTTTAACCATATCAGCTACAAACCTTTCTGAATGGAGGTAAATAACCCGTCCATCAGGCTTATTCTTTAGAATTTCGTTTCCGACGGCTTGCATAAGGTGTGTCTTACCTAAACCCACTCCACCATAAATAAACAGAGGATTATAGGCATTACCAGGATTTTGCGAAACCTGCTTTGCAGCCGCCATTGCCAGTTGATTACTTTTACCTTGAACGAAGCTCTCAAAGGTAAAATTCGCGTTTAAATTACCACGTCTGTTTTCCTCTTGCTTCTTCGGAGTAGACATCCTTCGGGCGTCTTCTACTGGCTTGTTTGGTTTCGATATATCTTTTCTCTGAGGGCGTATTGAGCTGAGCGCGCTTTTTTGCTCATATAGTCCATTACTAGAAACAATATCAAACTTGATCTCTACCGGATCATCTTCACTATGTTCCAGTATTTCCCTGATTCTTGGTAAATATTTTTCCCTTACCCAGTCAAGTACGAATCGATTCGGCGCTTGCAGAAACAGCTTGTTAGGTGCCTCAGTTACTTTTAACGGGCGGATCCAAGTACTAAACTCAGTTGGCGGGAGTTCATCTTGTAGATATCTTTGACATTTACTCCACATGAGCGAGTAGCGTCCCTTAAGCTGAAGGTGGATTTATTAGTTTTATTAACTTTTCGATCAGAAAATGATCGATTGTGAATAGAGTTATGAAGTTTAGATCGATTATTAAAAATGATCCACAGATTTTATTAAAGAATTTTAATTTTGATCAATTTGGATCTTGGTGATGATCGTAGAATTATTGTTCAAATTTTACATCTTATTACCCTAATTAAGCCTACAATTGTGAATTATTTGTACAAAAGTTTGTTAGTTACTTCAATATTCGAAAAAATGATCTTTTTTTACAATTTTGATCATAGTTAGATCACTTGTTATTGGGTTGTAGATCACAAAGTTATCATTACTATATCCTATTGTTTTACAATAGTAAAAAGTGGTTATCCACAAATAATCGCTGATCTAATAATAGATCTTAATAAGATCTTTTTCTTTTATTAATTATTATAAGCGGTGGATAAGCTTTTGATCGCTTCTAGCCTGAAAGAGTTAATCTTTTCGTCCCTATATCTTGAAAATGTAAAATTGCGATCAAAAATCAATAATTTGCTAAAAAACTGATCTTTTTTTTTATCCACAAAACTGTATAGATTTTGGCTAGTGATCGCATATTTAGTGATCAAAATTAGATCATTTCCCAATATATGGTAGTTAAAAACGATCAAAATTTGATCGTATTATTACCCAATCTAACTGAAGGATAAAAAGTAACCAGAAAAGTCATTGACACTCCTGGGTCTATGCAATAGAATTTGCGCCCCTTTGATGCAGGTCTCCCTTTGTGGAAACCTTGATTAAACAACTTTGATAATTAACGGATAGTCTGATGAAACGTACATTTCAGCCTAGCAACTTAAAGCGTAAACGCCGTCACGGTTTCCGTGCTCGCATGGCAACAAAAAATGGTCGTTTAGTTATTAATCGACGTCGAGCGAAAGGTCGTAAAAGACTAAGCGCTTAATCGCTTGATTGTGATTAATCTTCTTTAGCAAGATTACAGCAGCTCTTGTTGAAAGCACTCTAACTTAGAGATCAGGATGGAACCAACTTCCTTTAGTTTTCAGCGAGAGCTTCGTCTTTTAAAGTCGAGTGATTATAGTCGAGTATTCGACAAAGCTTTCAAGGTTCATAACCGAGCCTTTACTTTGCTAGCCAGAAAAAACAAGCTAGATCATCCTAGACTCGGGTTGGTTATTGCCAAGAAAAACCTGAAGTTTGCCTTTCAACGTAACTATACTAAGCGCATACTCCGTGAAGGTTTCCGTTTGGGCCAGCACCAACTTGGAAGTTACGATATCGTTATTCTCACACGCCGAGATATTGCTGTATTACCTAAAACAGATATAATCCGTCTTCGAGACGAACTTTTCGACAGATTCCGCAAAAAATGCAGAAAATTCTAATTGCATTAATACGTTTCTATCAGAAAACGCTAAGTTTATTGATTGGCGGAGATTGTCGTTTTTATCCAACTTGCTCTCAATATTCAATAGAAGCCATAGAACAACATGGTAGTTTAAAGGGCAGTTGGTTGATGATTAGGCGAATAAGTCGCTGTCATCCTTTAAATCCCGGTGGAATTGATAAGGTTCCACCAGTGAATCATCAATGCCAGCACAAGCATTGAGAAAATAAGAGAATTTATTCAATGGAATCAGCCCGTACCTTTCTACTCATTTTGCTCGCGTTTTTGACTTTTCTGCTTTATAACGCCTGGACCGAACAGCATGCGCCAGCGAAAACCAACCAAGCTCCGATCGAGTCGTCTTTGGGGGCTCTAGAAGCTCAAAACCCGCCTGCCGACCCAGCATCTAACTTGCCAGTAAGCTCGACGACGATGGATGATATTGCTTCACAAACACCAGAGTCTCAAGCAAAAGTACAGAGTGAAGCTGTATTGAAAACTCAGCCTGTTGAGGTTGTTACTGATACTTTAAAGGTTCTGATTTCACCTGCTGGCGGTAATCTAGTGTCAGCCGAACTTTTGAATTTCAAAGATTCGTTAGAAAAAGATGCCAAGCCATTGAATATTCTAGAAAATAGAGATGGACGCGTTTTCCTGGCTTTGTCTGGTCTCTATGGTACCGGAGCCCCGGATCAGGATGGTAAGGTAGTCAGCTATCAATCTGAGAAAAGCCATTATCAGCTAGAAGATGGCGAGGATCAGGTCACAGTCAACTTACGCTGGACCAATGATCAAGGTGTTGAATATACCAAGCAACTAACTTTTTACCGTGGTCAATATCTGATTGAAACTAAATACATTGTGTCTAATAAAGGTAGTGAACGCATCGCTAATCGAATGTTTACTGCGCTAAAAAGAGATACTCTTCCGGTAGCTAATCAAGAGACTTCTGGTTTTGGAATGCAGTCATTTGTCGGTCCTGCCTATTCTACCGACCAGTCAAAATATGAAAAATATAGTTTTGAAGATTTAAGTGAAGAGCCTTTAAATATTAAGACTAAAGGTGGTTGGGTCGCGATTCTACAACATTATTTCGTGACTGCCTGGGTTCCAGAAACCGAAGAGACCGCGGAAAATTTAATTGATACCGCTGACAAAAACCTTGGAAAATCTGGACTGGCACAAATTCGAATTACTCAGGATTGGCAATGGATCGATCCTGATCAAAGCGCTACTTTTAGTGCCAAACTCTATGTCGGGCCTAAAATTCAGGATGATCTGGAACAAATCGCCGAAGGATTGGAACTGACAGTCGATTACGGCTTCCTTTGGTGGATCGGTCAACCTATCTTTGCACTGCTGACTTTCTTGCAGGGGTTTGTCATTAATTGGGGCTTGGCTATCATTTGTGTAACCATCGCGATCAAAATGCTGCTTTATCCACTGGCTCGTGCTCAATATCGCTCTTTTGCCAAAATGCGTTTATTGCAACCAAAATTGACTGCAATGAAGGAGCGCTATGGTGATGATCGCCAGCAATTTTCCATGAAAATGATGGAACTCTATAAAAAGGAAAAAGTAAACCCTTTAGGCGGTTGCTTCCCTCTTTTGATCCAGATGCCGGTATTTATCGCACTTTACTGGGTTTTGATGGAAAGCGTCGAGTTGCGTCATGCACCATTCATGCTGTGGATCGATGACTTGGCCGTTAAAGATCCTTACTTTGTACTGCCGCTATTGATGGGTGCAAGCATGTACCTGATGCAAAAAATGCAGCCGGCTTCACCGACCATGGATCCTATGCAGCAAAAGATGCTGCAGATGATGCCGGTTTTTATGACCGTCTTCTTTGTGTTCTTCCCTGCAGGGCTGGTTCTATACTGGTTAATGAACAACTTGATTTCGATTGCGCAGCAGCTGTACATCACTAATCAGTTTAATAAAGAACAAGAAGCGAAAACTAAAAAATAATTGTTTTCGGCGTTGAATCATTTTCACGCCGCTTTCGGCGCAGTTGGTTCGGATAGAATTTAACAAAAAGTGATATGACCGCTAAACAATCTACAATCGTCGCATTGGCAACGCCGCCTGGAAAAGGTGGCGTTTCTATTATTCGGGTATCTGGCCCGCTCTGCCAGACTATCGCAGAAAAACTGCTCGGCAAAAAACTTCAGCCGAGAATCGCCAATTATCTTCCTTTTCTGGACATTGACGGTCAGCAGCTCGATCAGGGGATAGCCCTCTATTTTGAAAATCCGCATTCCTTTACTGGTGAAGATGTACTTGAGTTTCAAGGACATGGCGGACCGGTAGTGATGGATCTCTTGATCGAGGCGGTTCTGGCATGTGGTGCGGTAATGGCTAAACCTGGCGAATTTTCCGAAAGAGCTTTTTACAACGATAAACTGGATCTGGCGCAGGCGGAAGCGATTGCCGATCTGATCGACAGCGGCTCAAAACAAGCAGCCAAATCAGCTCTTCGCTCTTTGACCGGAGAATTTTCTGCAAAAATTCATGCCTTGGTAGAAAAAGTGATCCATCTGCGCATGTATGTGGAAGCTGCGATCGATTTCCCGGATGAAGAAATAGATTTTCTTGCCGACGATAAAGTTAAATTGCAGCTTAAAGAGATTATTCAGGATCTTGCCGCCCTACTCGCTTCCGCTCAGCAAGGCAGCCTACTGCGCGAAGGCATGAAAGTAGTGATAGCCGGTAAACCTAATGCAGGAAAGTCCAGTCTGCTCAATGCCTTATCCGGCAGAGAGACGGCGATAGTCACAGATATTGCGGGGACAACCAGAGACGTTCTTTCTGAACAGATCCATATTGATGGTTTGCCGCTACATATTATCGATACCGCCGGATTGCGCCATGCCAAGGATAAAGTGGAGCAAATCGGGATCGAACGTGCTTCTAAAGAGATCGAACAGGCTGATCGGGTTTTGCTGGTTGTCGATTCCAGTGACGGCGAAGATCATCTGGCGCGAGAAGAGATCCGGCAATTTATCGATCCGGCGATTGAGCTACCCCCTGTTACTCTGGTGCGAAACAAATGTGACCTGGCCGACGAGTCGCCCAATATTGAAAAATTGCATGATGAAAGAGTGATCACCCTGTCCGCCAAAGAAAAACTCGGGATCGAGCTTCTCAAGGAGCATTTGAAGAGCATCGTAGGTTTCGAAGCGACTGAATCCGGTACTTTTATGGCCAGACGCCGCCATATTGATGCGCTTAAACGGGCGCAGGAGCATCTTGATACAGGTTTTGAGCAACTGACCCAGATGATGGCCGGTGAAATCCTTGCCGAAGAATTAAAACTTACTCAGGACTGCTTGAACGAAATTACTGGTGAATTTACCGCTGACGACCTTCTTGGACAGATTTTTAGTAGTTTTTGTATTGGTAAATAGTCTATTTTGGGTCTGGTAACTAAAATCCTCATGTTAGAATCTAATAATTGAGCAATTTTACTTTAATTATTGTTCAATTATTAGCCATTTTTAGGTAAGATCCCTGCCCCTTTTTCTAGTCCTTTTTAATGCTGGAATAACTTGGAATTTTTATATGATTTTTGACCAAAGTTTTGATGTGATCGTTGTCGGTGGAGGCCATGCCGGGACTGAAGCTGCGCTGGCTTCGGCGCGTACCGGTGCATCTACATTATTGGTAACTCACAACATCGAAACTTTGGGACAGATGAGCTGCAATCCTGCAATTGGCGGGATTGGTAAAGGCCACCTGGTAAAAGAAGTCGATGCTATGGGTGGTGTAATGGCGACTGCTATCGATCACGCGGGGATCCACTTTCGTAAACTCAATGCCAGCAAAGGCCCTGCGGTCCGCGCTACCCGCGCACAGGCAGATCGTACGCTTTATCGAAATTTTATCCGTAAGGCATTGGAAACACAGGAAAATTTGCAGATATTTCAACAGGCGGTCGATGACATTATTGTCGAAAACGATCGCGTTGCCGGCGTTGTTACCCAGATGGGTTTAAGGTTTAACGCGAAAACGGTCGTTTTAACTGCCGGCACTTTCCTGGGTGGACAGATCCATATTGGTTTAAGTAATTACTCCGGCGGTCGTGCTGGTGATCCACCATCAATTAGTCTGGCGCAAAGATTGAGAGAACTACCTTTTCGAATTGAGCGACTTAAAACTGGTACGCCACCGCGTATCGACTCTAGAAGTATTAACTTTGAAGGTCTGGAAGCACAGCACGGAGATACACCGGTACCGGTGTTCTCTATTTTTGGATCGGCAGATCAACATCCTCGCCAGATCCCCTGTTATATAACGCATACCAATGAGCGCACCCACGAAATTATCAATGGTGGTCTCGACCGGTCGCCGATGTTTAGTGGAGTGATCGAAGGGGTTGGACCACGTTACTGCCCGTCTATCGAAGATAAAGTGACCCGCTTTGCCGAGCGCAACTCGCATCAGATTTTTATCGAGCCAGAAGGTTTGGACACTTACGAAGTGTATCCTAACGGAATTTCCACCAGCTTGCCGTTTGATGTGCAGTTAAACTTTGTTCGCTCAATAAAAGGGTTTGAAAATGCCCATATTACTCGACCAGGTTATGCTATCGAGTATGACTATTTCGATCCTCGTGAGCTGAAAGCTTCGCTGGAAACCAAGCATATTGACGGACTTTTCTTTGCCGGCCAGATTAATGGTACTACTGGTTATGAAGAAGCTGCCGCTCAGGGTTTAGTTGCCGGATTAAACGCCGCGCTGAAAACTCAGGAAAAAGAGGCCTGGTCACCGAGTCGTGAGGAATCCTATATTGGTGTGATGATCGATGATTTGATCACTCGTGGTACGCAGGAACCTTATCGCATGTTTACATCGCGTGCCGAATATCGGTTAATTTTGCGCGAAGACAATGCCGACTTGCGTTTATCAGAAAAAGCCCATGAGCTTGGCTTGCTAAAAGATGAGCTCTGGCAAAAAGTTGCCGATAAACGAGAGGCGATTGAATTAGAGCTTCAGCGACTCAAGAAAGACTGGATCCAGGCAGACTCAGCTATCGCTGAGAAGATTAACCAGCATCTGGATAAGCCGATGGCGAGAGAATACAGCCAGCTTGATCTGATCAAAAGACCGCAACTTAATTATGCGCTGCTTGAAGATTGTATTGAAGGCATGGGGGAAGGTCTGGATCCATCTGTGAAAGAACAGGTTGAAATTCAGGCAAAGTACCAGGGATATATCGACCGTCAACTTGATGAGATCGAAAGGCATAAAAAGCAGCAGGATCAAAAAATTCCGGAAGATATCGATTACGCCAAAATTGGCGGGCTTTCTTCTGAAATTATTCAAAAACTTGAAAGTGTTCGACCCGAGACAATCGGCCAGGCTAGTCGCATCTCCGGGGTTACTCCTGCGGCTATCTCTATGCTCTTGATTACTATCAAAAAGCGTAGTTACAAACTTTCCAGGCAGGCCTGAGTCAGATATGAATAAGCGCTTACTTGGCGGTATCGAATCGCTTGGCCTGGATTTACAACCCCAACAGCAGGAAAAACTTAACGAGTTGTTGGAACAGTTGCTTAAATGGAATCAGGCTTTTAATTTAACGGCAATTAAAGATGAAGACGAGGCGGTTAAGTTGCATCTGCTCGATAGTCTTGCCATTGTGCCTCACTGGAGTTTTAGCAGGACCCTCGATGTTGGTACCGGGGCCGGATTTCCCGGGTTACCGCTTGCGATCGCGTTGCCGGATCAGGAATTTCATTTGTTGGATAGTAACAGCAAGAAAATTCGTTTTATCCGCCAGCAAATTCATCATCTTGGGTTGACCAATGTCACCGCCCATCATAGCCGAGTGGAACAGCATCAGGCAGATGGTTACGACTGTGTGGTATCAAGAGCTTTTGCTTCTCTGAGTGATATGGTTAATTGGACTAAGCACTTACTAACCCCAGGTTGTAAATGGATGGCGATGAAAGGTGTTTTTGATCAGTCCGAAGTTGATGCGATTCCGCAACAGGCAGTATTTGAAGACGTTTTTGAGTTAACAATCCCGCGGCTTGACGCTGATCGATGTTTAATCAAATTGGGCCGAACAAATGATTGATCCCAGCGTCGATCACTCTATAATGGATCGCCCATCCTTTAAGCTTCGTGGGGCCATCTGATTGGCTTAAGTGTCAGACAGATATAGAAAAATTAATTAAATCAAGGAATTATCTTATCACCAACTAGTTAGGCTGAATTAAGAAATTGGACGATTAGGATTTCAGAGAGATTATCAGAGGTATCTTGTGGGAAAAATCATTGCAGTGACAAACCAAAAAGGCGGTGTTGGTAAAACTACCAGCAGTATCAATATTGCTGCGTCACTTGCCGCTACAAAACGCAAGGTACTCTTGATCGATCTTGATCCGCAGGGAAATGCCAGCAGCGGATGTGGTATAGATAAAGATGAACTTGAATATCATATTCTCGATGTACTTACAGGTGATAAAAGCGCACAAGATTGCATGATCAATGCTGAACAGGCTGGTATTTATATCATTCCTGCAAACTCTGACTTAGCCGCTGCAGAAGCACACTTACTCAGCATGGATAATAAAGAAGCTAAACTGAAAAACGCGCTAGATTCTGTAGCTGATCAGTTTGATTATGTTTTTATCGATTGTCCTCCCAGTTTAAGTATTTTGACCGTGAATGCATTGGTTGCCGCTAATAGCGTTATGATCCCAATGCAGTGTGAATATTATGCTTTGGAAGGTTTAAGTGCACTGCTTCAAACCATCCAGCAAATTACTGAAGCTGTTAACCCTGAGCTGGAGATCGAAGGGATATTAAGAACCATGTACGATCCACGTAATCGTCTGGCAGTTGAAGTATCGAGCCAGTTGCATGAACATTTTGGTGATAAGGTTTATCGCACTGTTATTCCTAGAAATGTTCGACTTGCCGAGGCGCCTAGCTACGGATTACCTGCCCTGCTATATGATCGTCTTTCACGTGGAGCTAAAGCTTATCTGGCTCTGGCTGGAGAAATGATCCGCCGCCAGGAAACTATGGTTGAATCTGTCGCTTAACTTTCAGCGCATACTGTAATAAAAAAAATCAGAATTAAACCCTGTCTTTAGAGATTTTGAATGAAAAAGAAACTTGGTCGCTCCCCACTTGATGCCTTTTTAACTAAGCCAAAAACTGGAGCCGGAAAGGAAACTGAATCAAGTCTTCCCAAGGGAGAGTTGCAGAAGCTACCGGTAGAGTTGTTACAGCCGGGCCAATATCAGCCTCGCAAGATAATGACAGATGAGGCACTTGAAGAGCTGGCTAGTTCAATCAAGGCGCAAGGTGTGATCCAACCGGTTGTGGTCAGAGCGGTTAGTAGGGACAAGTATGAAATTATTGCGGGTGAACGTCGTTGGCGCGCTTCGCAAATTGCCCAGCTCGCTGAAATTCCTTGCTTAGTCAAGGATATTCCGGATGAAGCTGCCATAGCTATGGCGTTGATTGAAAATATTCAACGAGAAGATCTTAATGCTATGGAAGAAGCTGTCGCATTACAGCGTCTAATGGAAGAATTCAGCCTGACCCACCAACAAACTGCGGATGCAGTAGGTAAAAGCCGTACTACAGTTACAAACCTTTTGCGCTTGTTAACTTTAACTGAGCCGTGCCGGGTTATGCTGGAAAGAGGCGATCTGGAAATGGGCCATGCTCGTGCTCTACTTTCACTTCCCGGTGATGAACAAACCCTGGTAGCGAGAACCGTCGTATCAAAAGGGTTGACGGTGAGAGAAACAGAAAAGCTGGTACGTAAGCAGCTTTCTCCGGTTAAAGCTAACGCCAAGCAAGAAGTCGACCCTCATATTGAGCAGCTACAAAGAAGCATTTCCGATAAGATAGGTGCACCGACAAAGATTGAACATGGGAATAAAGGGAAAGGAAAAATTACTATTCAGTACAATAGCCTTGACGAATTGGACGGCGTGCTCCGACATATGGGAATTGAACAGCTTTAGTTTATTAAAAGTAAACTAAAAACGGGACATTTGTCCCGTTTTTTTTGCCTGCCTAAAAAAGCTATCACTATTTTTGATACCTAAAGGTAACAAAAACTTGACTTTGTGATACCTAAAGGTATCATTTGTAACCTTGGGGTATCAATTTCTTTATGATTTATTAGCGACATTAGGGAGCTATAGTTATGAATTTATTCAATGCTGAAGCGCAGTCGCGCTTTATGGTGGAGCAAGCGCGACTGACATTAATGATAGGATTTGCCTTATTGGCCGAGCTATTTTTTCCTATGACGGAAAACATATCTGGGAAAGGTTTTTTCACTATTGTTATGAGTGGAGCGGTTGTCGGTTTTTTTCTTGCCATTGTTATTAAGATGATTCATAACGCCAAACAAGCTCCTGTCAAAGCAATGTTCTCAGATGAATACACTTTAATGTTAGACAAAACCGGTAAATCATCGGCTTATCTTGCTATGTTGCTCGCTTTGGGAATCCAAATAGGAGTTTTAGATCTGATAGAGCTGAATTTAGAGCTATCAGATGTAGCCCAGTTTAATTTATCATTAGCTTTCATTTTTTATGGTGCCAAAGTAACCTGGAAAACTTACAAAGATAATCAATTAGAGCAATTAGCCGATGAGTGACGTGACCAATAAAATAGCTGTTTTCCGGTCACTTCTAAAAATATCACAACAAGATCTAGCTAATGCTATAGGTGTTTCCCGGAAAACGATAAGTACTGTCGAAACAGGAAGGTTTACTCCTTCTGTTACTATTGCATTAAAACTGGCCCTGTTTTTTGAAACCTCAGTAGAAGAATTGTTTTCGCTGAACGAACCCGATAATTTGGAAAGTTAATTTAATTTATGTCGTTAAAATGCTTAGAAGAAATTCAAAACATTCAGAGTTGGATTAGCCGCAAGACTTCCGTGGTTTGTGTAAATGTGATTCAGGAAACCCCAGACGTTAAGACTTTTCAGTTCAAAGCGATTGAGCCACAGCTTTTTCATTTTAAGCCTGGTCAATTTATTGGCATTCAATTGGAAATTGATGGTGAAAAGCATAATCGATCCTATACGATAGCGTCTTCGCCTACTCGCCCTCATCTGCTCGAACTGACCATAAAGAAAGATACGAAAGGTACCGTTTCTCCCTGGCTTCACAAAAATATTGTTAAGGGAAGCCAACTTGAGGTACGGGGACCTGCCGGGAGATTTAATTGCCTGGATATAGAGTCTGACAAGGTTCTATTAATTTCAGCTGGTTCAGGGATCACGCCGATGATGTCGATGGCCCGATTCTGGTGCGATCAATCAAGTGATAAAAATATTCGTTTTCTAAACTGGGCTCGTGGCGTACAGGATATTATTTTTAGGCGAGAGTTGGCGCTGATGGATCACAACCACCATAACTTTGATCTGGAAGTTATCTGTACTATGCCCGGGTTATCTGAAAACTGGCTAGGTCGACGTGGTCGGATAAATACTACTAGCTTGGCTGATATGGTACCTGACCTAAAAGAAAGGACGGTATTTTGCTGCGGTCCTGAAGGATTTATGGAGCAGGTGAAAGGTTGTTTGCAGGCACTTGAGTTTGACATGGCCAATTATCACGACGAATCGTTTGATCCCGGCGGGAAAAAGAAAGCAAAGATTGCTTCAGAAAAAGAGCAACTGGAAGAAGAGCTTGCTACAAATAAAGCCGCAATTGGACCATTCAATCTGACCTTCAACAAAACAGGTAAAACAGTTGTTGTTGAAAAAGAAGAAGTGCTGCTTGAACGTATAGAAAAAGAAGGTATTGCTATAGAATCTGCTTGCCGTGCCGGAAACTGTGGCGCCTGTCAGGTTAAAAAATTGTCTGGAAAAACCATTACAGCCAATGAAGCAGGACTTTTTGGTGAGAGGAAGGAACAGGGATATATCCTGACTTGTACGACTCATTTAGAGTCTGATGTGACTTTGGAGCTTTAATTAAGCTCCAGTCTTCGAAAAGGACTGATTCTCAGACGATGTCGTTAAAAAGCCGAGAAATTGAATCGACAATCATTGCAATGGCTAGTCCCGAAAGGGCAGCAAGTATGCAACGCTTCTTTAAAACCGGCGATGGCGAATATGCTGCTGGTGATCAGTTTCTCGGCTTATCTAACCCTCAAATAAGAAATCTGGTTAAGGAGCTTAAACCGATTTCTGTTCAAGATTGTCAGTTGCTGCTCAAGAGTAAGTGGCATGAAATACGCTTTTTCGCGCTGGTGATGATGGTTGCTTTATTCAAACCCAAAAAAAGTGAATTGAAAGACACAATCGTTGAACTGTATTTAGCTAATACTTGCTATGTCAACAACTGGGATCTGGTGGACTGTTCGTCCTATCATATACTCGGTGAATATCTACAGAATAAGGATTACACTCCCATACTCCGATTGGCTGCTTCGAGCAATATGTGGGAACGTCGTATAGCCATTGTATCCACCTACGCATTTATTAGGCGTGGTATCTTTAAACCGACTCTACAAGTAGCTGACATTCTACTTTTGGATAAAGAAGACCTCATTCAGAAAGCGACTGGTTGGATGCTTAAGGAGGTTGGCAAACGAGATCAGTCGTTGCTTTGTCATTATCTTCAAGCGAAAGAAATAGAATTACCCAGAGTATTACTTCGAACCGCAATAGAAAAGTTGCCGGTAGAGCAGAAAAGCCGTTTGAATAATTAGTAGCCTGAACATTTTTATACAAACAATTGATGCTTTGCATCAGAAGGCTTATTTATCAATTCAATCTGATTAAATCTGGTCCAATTTGCGCGAGAGGTTATTTAAAAACTAAAAAACAATTTGGTGGTTAGTAAACAGTTATTAATAGCAAATCGAAATAGGAATTATCTACATTTCCTTATATAACAGTAGCTTATGGCTGTCATGAGATTTCGCGCTTGAAAACAGTCTAAATTTGTACCGTAAAATTCAAAAAAACTGCTGATTTTCAAGCAAAATTTACTGCCAATTAACTTGCCAGATCACTTGCTAATGATCGCCATGATCTCTATAATTTGCGCCGCATTTATGTGGTTGTTTTTTGCGCACGCCAAATGGCTGGCAAGGGCCAATCTTAAAAGGTCCGAAGAGAGTAAGGTTCGACTTGTTGGGAAATAGAGAAAATGAGCCAGGCCTTAATCAAAAACGGATATCAACAAGCCAAAAAGCTATTAGTTATTCAGACGCTTATTGTCGCTCTGGTGGCTAGTTTAGGCTTGATAAAAGAATTAAAGGTAGCAATTGCATTGCTATCAGGCGGATTAGCAGTTTGTTTGGCTAACTGGTTTTTCGTCTATAAAGCGTTTTCCAAATCTGGGGCCAGTGCCAATAAACAGGTGGTTAACGCATTTTACATTGGGGAAACTTTGAAAATCGGTTTGGCAGTTGGCTTTATTAGCCTTGCTTTTTGGCAGCTACCCGGTTTTGAGGTTTTCGCCTTAGCTGGATATGTCGTGGCGCTTTTGAGTCAATGGTTGGCGCCGATTATCATCAAAACCCATTAACAACAGGAATAATGAGTTTATGAGTGCAGAAAACAGTACGGGCTATATCAAGCACCATCTGCAAAACCTTCAAGCTTGTTCAACCGAAGATGGTTGGGCGTTTAATAGCGTTGAGAATCCTACCCTTTGCTCTGGCTCGCGATTAGATGCAATCAATGTCGATACCATGGGCTTCTCGATTGTTCTGGGTGCCATTTTCTTGTGGATTTTCCGCCGTGCTGCGAAAAAAGCGACTACCGGTGTTCCTGGTAAGTTCCAATGCTTTATTGAGTTAGTTATCGACTTTGTCGATACCAATGTTAAAGATACCTTCCATGGCAAAAACAAATTAATTGCGCCACTTGGCCTGACCATTTTTGCCTGGGTTTATTTAATGAACCTGATGGATTTGATTCCGGTGGACTGGATCCCTGGATTAGCGCACCTGATGGGTGTGCCTTACCTGAAAATCGTACCTAGTACCGATGTTAATATCACTTTTGCTATGTCGATTTCTGTCTTTATCCTGATTCTTTTCTATAGCATCAAGGTTAAAGGTATCACTGGTTTTACTAAAGAATTAACCCTTAACCCTTTCAATCACTGGGCAGCGATTCCGCTCAACCTGGTTCTGGAAGGAGCGGCATTACTTGCTAAGCCAATTTCATTGTCGCTTCGACTTTTCGGTAACATGTATGCCGGAGAGTTGATCTTTATCCTGATTGCTTTGATGGGTTATATGCAGTTACCGCTTCACTTTGGCTGGGCGTTATTGCACTTATTGGTTATTTTCTTACAAGCTTTCATCTTTATGATGTTGACTGTGGTTTACCTCAGTCTGGCGCATGAAGATCACTAATTAAACTTTACTTTTTAACTTTAAACTTAACTATTCCTCATTAGGAGAACAAAATGGAAACAGTAATCGGTTTTACCGCAATCGCAGTAGCTATCCTTATCGGTCTGGGCGCACTAGGCGTTGGTATCGGTATGGGTCTTTTAGGTGGTAAATTCCTTGAGAGCGCTGCTCGTCAACCAGAATTAGCGCCAATGCTTCAAGTTAAAATGTTCATCGTTGTTGGTCTTCTTGACGCGGTTGCGATGATCGGTGTTGGTATCGCATTATTCTTCACTTTCGCAAACCCATTCGTTGAGCAATTAGCAGCGGTAGCAAACTAATCAATCTCTGGGTCTTTTAATTAACCGACATTAAGAGGAGATTGCCGTGGATTTTAATGCAACCCTGATTGGCCAAACGATAGCGATGATTGTTTTCGTTTGGTTCACAATGAAATATATCTGGCCATTGCTTGATGCTGCGATTACTGAGCGTCAAGAGAAAATTGCCGAAGGGTTAGCTGCAGCGGATAGAAGCCAGCACGATTTAGAGCTGGCTCAAAAGAAAGCTGCAGAAACCATGCGCGAAGCAAAAGAAAAAGCTGCAGAGCTACTTGAGCAAGCGAAAAAGCGTCATGCTGAGATTGTTGATTCAGCTAAAGACGACGCACGCGCTGAAGCCGAAAAAATCATCGCTGGTGCTAACGCAGAAATCGAACAAGAAGTTCACCGCGCTCGCGAAGAACTTCGCAAGCAGGTTTCTGTATTGGCTGTTGCTGGCGCTGAAAAGATTCTTCAACGCAATATCGATGCATCTGCGCAAGCAGATATTCTTGATAGCTTAGTTGCTGAACTTTAATCAAAAAATGAAGGTGGCCCATGGCTGAATTAACAACACTAGCAAGACCTTACGCGAAAGCTGCGTTTGAGCATGCACTGGAAGCAAAGCAGTTGGCCGAATGGTCTGATATGCTGGCTTTCGCTGCTGGCGTAGTTAGCGATGAGGCGATGCAACAGCTATTAACAAGCCCTCATTTTTCTAAAGAAGACCAACAAAACGCAATGTTGAAAGTTTGTGAAGACAAGCTTGATGATAAAGGCACTAACTTTATCAAGCTGCTTGCGCGTAATGGTCGACTTTTGGCTTTGCCTGAAATTGAAGTGTTATTTAATTATTTGCGTAGTGAGTTTGAAAAAACAATCGAAGCGCAAATCACTTCGGCAACAGAGTTAAATGAGCAGCAGATCACTCAACTTAAAGAAAAGTTGGCGGCTAAGTTGGGCCGACAAGTGGAAGTAAGCGTTGATGTTAACGCAGACCTTTTGGGTGGTTTGATTATTCAAGCAGAAGATTTAGTCATCGATGGTTCGGTTCGCGGTAAGCTAGCCAAGCTATCGGATACTTTAAACGTATAAGACTACTATTAATAAAGGAAAGCAGAGCATGAGCATGCAACTGAATCCATCAGAAATTAGCGAGTTAATCAGACAGCGTATCAACGACTTTGAAGTTGTGTCTGAAGCTCGAAACGAAGGTACTATTGTCAGCGTATCTGACGGTATCTTGAAAATTCACGGCCTTGCGGAAGTAATGCAAGGTGAGATGATCGAATTACCAGGCGGTAAGTACGGTTTGGCACTTAACCTTGAGCGCGATTCAGTTGGTGCGGTTGTGCTGGGTGACTACTCAGACATCGTTGAGGGTCAAAAAGCAAAATGTACTGGCCGTATTCTTGAAGTTCCAACCGGCGACTGCATGTTGGGCCGCGTTGTTGACGCTTTAGGTAATCCGATCGACGGTAAAGGACCAATTGAAGGTGCAACCTACTCTCCAGTAGAAAAAGTTGCTCCTGGTGTAATCTCTCGTCAATCAGTTGACCAGCCGGTTCAAACTGGTTACAAATCAGTAGACGCGATGATTCCTGTTGGTCGTGGTCAGCGAGAGTTGATCATCGGTGACCGTCAAACTGGTAAAACAGCATTAGCGATTGACGCAATCATCAACCAGAAAGACACAGGTATTCGTTGTGTATACGTTGCGATTGGTCAAAAAGCTTCTACTATCGCGAACATCGTACGCAAACTGGAAGAGCATGGTGCAATGGCCAACACTATCGTTGTTGCTGCATCAGCGTCTGACTCTGCTGCGCTTCAGTTCATTGCTCCTTTCGCAGGTTGTACCATGGGTGAATATTTCCGAGACAACGGTGAAGATGCATTAATCGTATATGATGACTTGACCAAGCAAGCTTGGGCTTATCGTCAAATTTCATTGTTGCTTCGTCGTCCACCGGGTCGTGAAGCATACCCTGGTGACGTATTCTACCTACACTCACGTTTACTTGAGCGTGCTGCGCGAATCAACGCTGATCATGTAGAAAAAATTACAGAAGGTCGAGTTAAAGGTAAAACAGGTTCTTTGACTGCTCTGCCTATCATCGAAACGCAAGCTGGTGACGTATCTGCGTTCGTACCAACTAACGTTATCTCTATCACTGACGGTCAGATCTTCCTTGAAACTGACTTGTTCAACGCGGGTATCCGCCCAGCGGTTAACGCTGGTCTTTCGGTATCTCGTGTAGGTGGTGCTGCACAGACCAAGATCGTTAAAAAATTGGGTGGTGGTGTTCGTTTAGCACTTGCTCAATATCGTGAATTAGCGGCTTTCGCACAGTTCGCTTCTGATCTTGACGATGCGACTCGAGAGCAGTTAGAGCACGGTCAACGCGTTACTGAATTAATGAAACAAAACCAATACGAGCCAATGTCAGTAGCTCAAATGGCGGTTTCATTATACGCAGCTGAAAAAGGTCACTTGAAAGACGTTGAGTTAAACAAAATCCTTGATTTTGAAGCGGCATTACAAGACCACATGGGCAGTAACGAAAAAGCGTTGATGGATAAAATCAACGAAAGCGGCGATTACAACAAAGATATTGAAGCTGAGTTGGAAGCTGCTATTAGCAAGTTTAAAGAAACTGCTACTTGGTAATCATTGGGCGGGGATTTTGATTAATCAAACTCCCCTCTTCTACCAAGCAGTTTTATTAAGTTAACTTATAAATTTCAAATTGAACTAACTGGAACAGTCTATGGCGGTCGGAAAAGAAATTCGTACCAAGATTGGAAGTATTAAAAATACTCAGAAAATCACCAGTGCGATGGAAATGGTTGCAGCGAGTAAAATGCGTAAAGCACAAGATCGTATGGAAGCAACCAAGCCTTATGCTGAGAAAATTCGCAGCGTAATTGGTCATCTAGCAATGGGTAATACTGAGTATAGGCACCCTTATATTATCGAACGTGAAGTTAAGCGCGTTGGATTTATCGTGGTCTCTACCGATCGCGGTTTGTGTGGTGGTCTAAATACTAACCTTTTCAAAAATGCTCTGCAGTCAATGAAAGATTGGCAAGATAAAGAAGTCGAAATCGATTTGTGTTTGATTGGATCGAAAGCAGGCGCATTCTTTAATCGATTTGGCGGCAATGTTGTAGCCAAAACGACTAACCTTGGTGACCAGCCTACTGTTGCCGATCTCATCGGTACTGTGAAAGTGATGTTGGACTCTTTTGATGAAGGTCGAATAGACCGCTTGTATCTGGTTCACAATGAGTTTGTTAATACTATGACTCAAGAGCCAAGAGTTCATCAATTGCTTCCGGTAGAAAAACAGGAAGAAGACGAGTTGAAACACCACTGGGATTATATCTATGAGCCTGATGCAAAAGAACTGTTAGATGTTCTATTGGTTCGCTATATTGAATCTCAGGTTTATCAAGGTGTAGTTGACAATATCGCTTGTGAACAGGCCTCACGAATGGTTGCGATGAAAGCTGCAACAGATAATGCCGGCGATATTATTGATGACTTACAGTTGATTTACAACAAAGCGCGTCAGGCAGCAATTACCCAGGAAATCTCTGAAATTATTGGTGGCGCGGCGGCTGTATAACCGTTAAGCACTAGAGATTTTAAGTTAACGAATTTTAAAGATTAAATTACATAGAGGAACAAACAATGAGTAACGGTAGCATTGTTGAGATCATTGGCGCCGTCATCGACGTGGAATTTCCGCGTAACGATGTCCCTAAGGTGTATGACGCACTTGATATTGAAGGCAGTGAATTAGTACTGGAAGTTCAGCAACAATTAGGTGACGGTATTGTCCGTTGTATCGCGATGGGTTCCTCTGAAGGGATGAGCCGCGGTATGAAAGTGACCAACACTGGCGCGCCTATCTCTGTACCAGTTGGACAAGAAACTCTTGGTCGTATTATGGACGTATTGGGTAACCCAATTGATGAAAAAGGTCCTATCGGCGAGAAAGAAAGAATGTCTATCCACCGTAAAGCACCTTCTTATGAAGACCAGGCGGCGGCTAACGAATTATTAGAAACAGGTATCAAAGTTATTGACCTGGTTTGCCCATTCGCTAAGGGTGGTAAAGTTGGTCTGTTCGGTGGTGCGGGTGTTGGTAAAACTGTAAACATGATGGAACTTATCCGTAACATCGCTACAGAGCACAGTGGTTTCTCTGTATTCGCTGGTGTTGGTGAGCGTACTCGTGAAGGTAATGACTTCTACCACGAGATGACTGATTCAAACGTAATCGATAAGGTATCTCTGGTTTACGGTCAGATGAATGAGCCTCCAGGAAACCGACTACGTGTTGCTTTGACTGGTTTGACTATGGCGGAAAAATTCCGTGACGAAGGTCGTGACGTACTACTATTCATCGACAACATCTATCGTTACACACTAGCAGGTACTGAGGTATCAGCACTTCTTGGTCGTATGCCTTCTGCGGTAGGTTACCAGCCTACTCTTGCTGAAGAAATGGGTGTACTTCAGGAGCGTATTACTTCAACCAAGACTGGCTCTATCACATCTGTTCAGGCGGTATACGTACCTGCGGATGACTTGACTGACCCGTCTCCAGCTACAACCTTTGCTCACTTGGACGCGACTGTTGTACTTTCTCGTCAAATTGCTGAGCTTGGTATCTACCCTGCGGTTGATCCATTGGATTCGACTTCTCGTCAGCTTGACCCGCTTGTGATTGGTCAAGAACACTACGATACTGCTCGTGGCGTTCAAGGTGTACTTCAGCGTTACAAAGAGTTGAAAGACATCATCGCGATTTTGGGTATGGATGAGTTATCCGAAGAAGATAAGTTAACTGTTGCTCGTGCTCGTAAGATCCAGCGTTTCCTATCTCAGCCATTCTTCGTTGCTGAAGTATTCACTGGTTCACCAGGTAAATATGTATCTCTGAAAGATACTATCTCTGGATTCAAAGGCATTCTTGCTGGTGAATACGACCACTTGCCAGAGCAGGCATTCTACATGGTTGGCTCTATCGAAGAAGCGGTAGAAAAAGCAAAATCAATGTAATTTGAATGTAACTTTTAGCTCTCGGGCATAGGAAATTGAAAATGTATACATTTCATTTAGATATAGTAAGTGCCGAGAAGTCTATCTTCTCTGGCACTGTCGACTCTCTGGTCGCCACCGGTGAACTCGGTGAACTGGGTATTGTGCCTGGTCATGCGCCTTTATTGACCAAGCTAAAGCCTGGTACAGTGAAAGTCACCGATCACGATGGAAATGTAGAACATTACTACGTTTCTGGTGGAATGCTTGAGGTACAGCCTCATGTGACTACCATTCTTGCCGATACTGCGGCGCGAGCTGATGACGTCGACGAAGCAGCTGCAATTGCTGCTAAAGAAGCGGCTGAAGCGGCAATGGCGGATCAAAACTCTGAAATTGAGTACTCTGCAGCAGCAGCTGAACTTGCTGAAGCGGTGGCTCAATTAAGAACGATCCAGGCAATTCGCAAGAAAGCAGGCAAGTAATCAGGCTTAAAGTGCTGCCTCTAGAGGCGCCAATAAGCAAAAGCGGCTCTATAGCCGCTTTTTTTTGTCTTGTTTTTATCACTTTATATCAAGCTTTCACACTGTCTACCCCTTCCTTCGTACCAACCTCTTTGCCAGCTTGAACCTTTTTATGTCATTTTTACTTACCAAAGACGGTCTAACTTAAAACCAGACAGAAAAGCCGGGGTTCTATAAATGTTTAATGTAAATCTGATGATTAGTGAAAAAAGCAAGTTCAAAGTTGGAAATGTAGAGTTCGACGCAATGACCCAGTCGTTATCTTGTGATCAGGGTACGCTTTATTTAAGACAAAAGTTAAATGACGTGCTTTACCTGATGGTAATAAACCAGTCCAAGCCAGTTTCTCGACACGAACTTATTGAAAAAGTATGGAACGGCAATATCTACACAGGTACTAAAGCAGTCACTCATTCGGTTTGCGAACTTAGAAAAGCTTTTCAAAACCTGGGTGCTGATGATATTGAGATAAAAACATTACCCAAACGAGGTTACATCCTTAAGGTCTGTTAACCGTCAATTTTTTGTTATAAAGGTTAATAATCTGCCGATTTTTTGGCTAAAACCTTGAGATTAATCAAATTTTACAACACAGGTATTATTTACAACGCGTTAAAGATTGACATTCTTTGTACATTAATTAGACTGCCCCCCTCACTTCCAGTCTCGTTATTATTAGGAGTTATTATGCAAAGGATATCCAAAGTTGTAGCCGCAGTTTCAGCGGTTTTGGCTACTATCCCTGTTACCTGTCTGGCAGATCAGGCATCAGACAAAGACAAAAACAAAATTGTCATTACCGGTTCACACGTTAAGCGGCTAGATAATGAGGCTTCATCGCCTCTTAGAATACTTACACCTATCGATATTCAAAACTCTGGTGCCAGAACCCTGTCAGAGTTACTGGCTTCGACGGTACTTGCAAATGGTGGAGCGCTTAACAACCAACAAACCGGAGGGTTTACTCCTGGCGCGGCAAGTTACAATTTGCGCGGTCTAAGAGCTGACAGAACGCTTGTTCTGGTTGATGGAAAGCGATTGGCGGCTTACCCATTTGGACAAAATGGTAATGAAGCTTTCGTTGACCTCAATACTATCCCACTAGCGGAAGTAGAAAGTGTAGAAATTCTAAAGGATGGTGCTTCTGCTGTTTATGGATCTGATGCAATTGCAGGTGTTGTTAACGTTATCACTCATAGAACTTTCAACAATCACCAGGTAGAAGTTTCAACAACTCAGGCAGATTCAGATTATTCGGGCTCTAGTGTAACCTATGTTGGTGGTTTCAATTTCGCACAAGGTGATTTGGGGCTTGTCGCTGAAATTATTAACTACGACTCTTTGATGGGAGGTGACACTGATTTCGCCGACCAGCTAGGAGTTAATCAACTAGATGAATATAGTTTTCCGGGCACTTATTTTGTTAATGATGGCGGCGCAACTTTGCTAGCCATTGCTGCTGAAGGTTGTGAACGTGTCGAGGATGCGTCTCAATTTAATATGCGTGGTGAGCTTTGTGTTAATGACTGGGCGAGTAAACGCCAGTTAATGCCTGCCAACGATCGCGTCTCTCTCTCAGCTAAATACAATCAGTATGTCGGTGATAGCACTTTTTATGCAAATTTGTCATTGAATAAGATTGAAACTGAATCAGATGTTCCTTTCGGGATCACTAGATTCGATATTGCAAATATCCCTGCATCAGATCCGAACAATCCACTAGGTCAAGATATCGCATTTTTTAGTCGTGCAATTAGTGAAACAGGTCTGCAAAAAATTGATACTGAAGTAACCAATACACGATTAAATGTTGGTTTTGAAGGCTTCCTTCTTGATTACGATTACGATGTTAGCCTAAGTCATAGTGAAACCAAGGTAGACGAGATCTATTCACAAGGATGGATGACTATTGATAGCTATATTTCTCTTTATAACGATTTTAGTAGTGGCGCTTTGAACCCCTTTGCTCAACTCACTAATGCTCAACTGTCAAACTATACCGAGTCTTTCGGTCATTACGGCAAGAGTTATCAAACTGAGCTGGCAGGTATGATCTCGGGAGAAATTGCTGAGTGGGAAACCGGAACCGTCTATTTCGCATCTGGTGTAGAATTTAGAAAAGAGCATTTAAAAGACACTTCAGATCAAGCTATTCTAGATAGCCAGGTTTTTGGGCTTGGACTTTCTTTTGCTGAAGGTGACAGAGATGTTACTGCATTATTTGCTGAATTTATTTTACCTGCCGCTGAGGAAGTAGAAGTCAACCTGGCACTAAGATATGACGACTACTCTGATTTTGGTTCTAGTCTAAATCCTAAGCTTTCTGCTAGCTATCGTCCTAGCGAGTTGTTCCTTTTCAGGGCATCTTATGGACAGGGATTTAGAGCTCCTAACCTGTTTGAGTTGAATGGACAGGTACATGGTAGTGTCGGTAATATTCCATTTATCAGTATTGCTAATGAAGAGTTAGAAGCAGAAACATCTACAAGTTTCAATATCGGTTTTGTGTTTGATATCCAGGAACGATTTATGACTTCTATAGACCTTTGGCAAATTGAAGTCGATGACATGATTACTGATCTAGGTGTAAGTCGAATTTTGACCGCTACGGATGAAAACGACAACTTGATCTACCAAGACTTAATCGTGATGGATAATGGAAATTTATCCTACGTTTTAAACCCTTATGTCAATCTTAATCGTCAAGAAGCACAGGGCTTTGATTTGTCTTCACGTCTAACCTTTAGTGAGAACTGGAGTTTGGAAATTAATGTGGCGCACCTTTTAAAACTCGATCAGTTTAATGATGATCAAGTTGAACCAATTAACTTAGATGGCGAGTATCTATTTCCAAAAACGCGCTTAAATACACGCCTACTTTGGGAGACAGATAATTTCCGTCATTTACTTTCTTCGTCGACTACTGGAGAGCATGGTAGTGATACAGTCGAAACTGACAGTTATACCAGGTTCGACTACCAGATGACTTATTCGATTGATAAGCATCAGTTTATCTTCAACGTGGCTAATATTTCAGACGAAAAACCGCCGTTACTCGAAGATAATTTCTGGCCTTTCTATGAGCAAAGAATGTACTCTCCGCTAGGACGTACCTACTCATTGAATTGGAAATACCAGTTCTAAAAGCGTTCCCCACCGTATGTTTAACATACGGTGGGTTTTCTCCTACTCTATTCCCAATTTTTTCATTAATATATCTTTATAAGTCTGACTGACGTTTACTTTGTCGCCATTTATAAGAACAATGGCATAGTTACCTTCCGCCAATGTAAGAAATTCAGAAACAAGTGAAACTCGAACCAAGGCAGTTCGATGTACTCTAAGAAATATGTCAGCGCTTAGATGCTTTTGTAAAAAGCTTAAACTAACACGGTGTAATATATTTTGATCGTCAAGATGTAACTCGACATAATTACCGGCTGTTGAGATCCAGTTTATCTTTTCAACATCAATTAACTGTATCTTTCCTACTGACCTCACGATTAGCTTATCCAGCTTGGCGTTCTCATTTTTTGTTACTTGCTCTAGCTGATTTAATTGATTTGTTTGTGGATTAGTAATCGCAAGAAGTTCCTCTGCTTTCTTAATTGCTTTTGCAAACCTTTCGTCATCAAATGGTTTTAGTAGATAGTCAAGCGCACAGAGTTCGAATGCTTCAATAGCGTGATTATCAAAAGCAGTAACAAAAATTATTAGTGGTACTTTGTTAAATTTTTGTAGCTTGTTACACAGGGTTATACCATCGATTCCTGGCATTTTTATATCGAGAAATACAACGTCTGGTTGATAAACAGTTATTCCCTCGAGCGCTTGTTCTCCTTGGCTATATTCATCACATACTTCCCAGTTAGCATATTGCTTTAGACTAAAGCGAATAGTTTTTCTGGCTAGAGATTCATCATCGACTATTATTGCTTTTATTTTGTTTGTTTGACTGTTTAATGAACTCATCATTTGTTATCTTTGCCTTCTATGGGAATAGTCAGCTCAACGGTATAGTGTTGTGTTGATTCTAAAATATTCATTACAACTGGAGACTGGTAGAGAATATTTAAACGATCTTTTAAATTTTTTAGCCCTATACCTAGCGTACCTTTGTTTTTACTGATTTTATCGTGTGTATTTTGGATAAACAGGTTAAGCTGTTTATGTCGATCCGAAATCTTGATAGTGAGCTCCATCGTTTTACCTGATTCTTCAAGGCCATGTCGAATTGCATTTTCTACAAAAATCTGCAGTAAAAAAGGTGGACATTCGTGATTTTGGTTTTTTCTTTCATCCTTTATAGTTACCTGGAGCTTGTCTTCAAAGCGAAGCCTTTGTAGTGCCACGTAATCACGTACAAAAGAAAGTTCGTCATCCAGTGTCACGAAAAGGTGATCACTGGCGCTGACTGCATATCTTAACAGATCACTTAGTTGGCGAATGGCTTTTAATGCATTTCCCGACTCTTCAATGCGAATCAGACCGGCGATTGAATTCAGCGCATTGAATAGGAAGTGTGGTTCCAGCTGAGTTTGCAATGATTTCATTTGCAGCTCTTTCAACTGAAGTTCAAGCTGGATGTTGTCCTGCTTAGCAGAGATAGCTTCGAGCTTATTAGTTTGGGAACGACGATAAAAAATAATAGACACGCAACTTCCAAATACTACGCCAAATAGCAGCAGTTGATAAGTCCAGTACCAGGCTGGAAGCTCCAGATACTGTTGTATAAAAGATTTCTCCGACTGGGGTCTGCCAACAATAGAGCTAAGGGTGTCAAATGCCATTGCTATGGGTAGCCAAATTACTACGAAGCACAAAGAGATCACTAATAATGACTGGTCATTTTTTTTTGCTCTTTCCACCAACCAGAAAAAAACTGGTGTTATTAACATCCAGGGGCCAAAACTGGTGAAATAGCTTGCTATCCTTAATGCTATATTGACTTCCCTGCCTGCTCGGCTTGAGTCTAATATCGAGGCTAGAATACTGATGCTAATAAAAGCTGTCCATATAGCGAAGTTGGCAAATAGCGCACGTAAGTAAAATGAGTCAGGTTTCATACAGATAATTGATAGTGACGATTACTCTAGCATACCCAATAGTTGCGCAAGAAAAAATATGCCTTATCACAGCAAAGCGGCATTTGAACAACTTCTTGCTAAAATCGGGGAAAATACCCTATATAGCAAGGTACAAAAGGTTTTCATTGCGCTTTGAACTGCGTAAAATAGCAGCTTCGCGTTAAATAGACGGAAAGAAAACAGGATGGATACTCAGGTTATTATTCTTGCTGCAGGGAAAGGTAGCAGGATGAAGTCAAAATTGCCCAAGGTTTTACACAAGTTGTCTGGAAAGGCCTTGGTTCAGCATGTTATTGATAACTGTCAGTCAATGGGCGCCAAGCACTGTCACTTAGTTGTTGGCCATGGCGCAGAGATGGTTAAATCGGGAGTTAGCGGTGAAGCTGTTGAACTTTCGTTTGTAGAGCAGACTGAGCAGTTAGGTACCGGGCATGCTGTAAAAATGGCGATCGATGGGTTGAAACCCGATACACCTACACTGATTCTTTACGGTGATGTACCTCTTACCCACCATGATACCTTGTCGCAGCTTGTAGATGTACATTTGGCTGATCCAAAAGGTATCGCATTAATGACCTGCATTTTGGATGACCCTACCGGCTATGGTCGAATTACCCGTTCTGAGTCGGGCTCTGTAACTGGAATTGTAGAGCATAAAGACGCAAGTGATGAGCAAAGACTAATTAACGAAGTTAATACCGGTATTTTATGCTGTAATTCAACCCAGCTAATTCAATGGGTTAACCAGCTAAATAATGATAACGCTCAGGGTGAGTATTACCTCACTGATATAATTGCGATGTGTGTTAATGAGGGTAATCATATTACTACGGCCCAGCCGACTCACCTGTATGAAGTAGAAGGTATCAACACTTTGCGCCAGTTAGCAGAGTTGGAGCGAGTTTGGCAATTGGAGATGGCCGGGCAGCTAATGGATGGCGGTGTGACCCTAATCGATCCGACTCGATTTGATCTACGCGGACAACTATCTTGCGATTCTGATGTTGTTATTGACGTTAACTGTGTTATTGAAGGGCGCGTGGTATTACATGAGGGTGCACAGATAGGTCCGAATGTTTATCTAAAAGACTGTACCATTGGTAAAGATGCTGTTATCAAGGCCAATAGTGTGATTGAAGGAGCTATTGTGGGAGCCAGGTCTAGCGCAGGTCCTTTTGCTCGTTTACGCCCAGGCACCGAACTGAAAGAAGATGCTCATATAGGCAATTTTGTTGAGATCAAAAAGTCGACTATTGGTAATGGTTCAAAAGCTGGACACCTCTCCTATATCGGTGATGCTGAGATAGGGGAAAAAGTGAATATTGGAGCTGGCACTATAACCTGCAATTATGATGGAGCGAATAAACACAAAACCATTATTGATGACGGTGCTTTTATTGGATCAGATACGCAATTGGTCGCGCCTGTTAAGGTAGGTAAAAATGTGACGGTTGGTGCTGGCACTACGGTAACAAGTGATGTTGATGATGATGCCCTGGTGATTAGTCGGGTTAAGCAGAAGCAAATCAGTGGCTGGCAACGGCCAACCAAGAATAAATAATTGATACGGAGATACATTCCATGTGTGGCATTGTAGGCGCAGTTGCGCAAAGGGATATTGCAGAAATCCTTGTTGAAGGTTTAAGAAGACTAGAATATCGAGGTTATGACTCGGCTGGTTTAGCAGTGATTTCAAATAATCAAATTAATCGAGTACGGCGAGTTGGAAAGGTTGCTGAACTCAGCAAGGCTTTAGAGTCTAATCCCGTTGATGGCTCAATTGGTATTGCTCATACCCGTTGGGCGACTCATGGCGAGCCTACAGAGTCCAACGCTCATCCTCACTTTTCTAACGACAAAATTGCTATTGTTCATAATGGCATTATTGAAAACTACGAAGAGTTAAGAGAAGAGCTTAAGTCGCAGGGCTATGTATTCACTTCTGAAACAGACACCGAAGTCATGGCTCATCTGATTGAGAGAGAGCGTAAAACTTCAGACAGCCTTTTAAACGCAGTTCTCAAAGCTACAAAATTGCTACATGGTGCTTACGGCACCGTAGTTATGGAAGTTGATAGCCCTGAGACTCTGGTTGTTGCTCGATCTGGCAGTCCGCTAGTTCTTGGCCAGGGTATCGGTGAAATGTTTATTGCATCAGATCAGTTGGCGTTATTGCCTGTAACACGTCGTTTTATGTTCTTAGAAGAAGGTGAAGTTGCTGAGGTTACTCGCCGCGAAGTAAAAATACTTAGCCCTGAGGGTACACCTGTTGAGCGTGACTTTGAAGAAACTTCAGTTCAACACGATGCTGGAGATAAGGGGCAGTATCGTCATTATATGATGAAAGAGATACATGAGCAGCCTTCTTCAATTACCAGCACGCTAGAGGGACGTCTGGCTGCTGACTCGGTTATCGTCGAGTCATTTGGCAACAAAGCACCAGAGTTATTGGCTAAAGCTGAATCGGTTCAAATTATCGCTTGTGGTACAAGCTACCATGCCGCTATGGTTGCTAAATACTGGATCGAGTCCATGGTGGGAATTCCTTGCCAGGTTGAAATTGCGAGTGAATATCGTTACAGAAAAACTGTTGTTGTTCCTAACTCCTTATTCATCAGTATTTCCCAGTCCGGTGAAACAGCTGATACTTTAGCCGCGCTACGAATCGCTAAAGAGCAAGGGTTTATGGCTAGCTTAACCATTTGTAATGTCCCTGGGTCCTCTCTGGTAAGAGAGTCCGATATGGCATTTATGACTCGAGCGGGTGCCGAAATTGGTGTTGCTTCAACTAAGGCGTTTACCACGCAGCTCACAGGTTTATTGATGCTGGCAACTGCGCTTGCACAAGTGAAGCAAACTCTTTCCGCTGAAGAAATTAGTAAGATTGTTGATGAATTAAGAGCACTACCTGCAGATATTAATGACGCTTTGGTTATGGATAAAACTATCGAGCAGGTAGCCGAGGAGTTCAACGAAAAAGAACACTGCCTGTTTTTGGGACGTGGTGAACAGTATCCTATTGCGATGGAAGGAGCTTTAAAGCTTAAGGAAATATCCTATATCCATGCTGAGGCATATGCTGCGGGTGAGCTAAAACATGGTCCTCTGGCCTTAATCGATCAGGATATGCCAGTGGTAGTGGTGGCACCAAATAATGAACTCATCGAAAAATTGAAGTCCAATATGGAAGAAGTTCGGGCTCGCGGCGGTCAGTTATATGTGTTTGCTGATGAAGCGAGTGAGATTAGTGAAAATAGCGGACTGAAAATTATTCATTGTTCAGCCAAGGGTCAGTATGTTGCCCCTATTATTTTTACTATCCCGCTTCAACTCTTATCCTATCATGTGGCGGTTATCCGAGGTACCGATGTAGACCAACCCAGAAACCTGGCTAAATCGGTAACAGTAGAGTAGCGCCGGTTAATAAATTTTTCAGAGGTTAGAATGAAACAAATAAAACTAAAGTCATTGATGATAAGTGCTGCAATAGCGCTCTCTCCGTTTACGTTTGCTGCAAGTCAGTTTGAACAAGGAACTCATTATGACGTTATTGCACCTCAGGTAAAAACTGAACCTGTTGTAGAAGAGTTCTTTAATTATGCTTGTGGTGCTTGCTTTGCCATTGAGAAATTTAGTCAGGAATTCAAAGAAAAACACCCAAACATTAAATTCAAGTACGTTCCTGTCGAATTGAGGCCAGCTTGGAAAATTTATGTTAAAGCCTATTTTATTGGTGAAAAGTTAGGTGTTCTCGACAAAAGTCACAGCAAGCTATTTGATCGTATCCACGTCGATAAAAAGTACTTTAAAGATGAAGACGATATGAAAGCTTTTTTCATAGAGCTGGGAGTCACAGAAGCTGATTATGACAAAGTTGCAGATTCCTACTGGGTTAAAACTCAAATGCGCCAAGCGAAACAGTATTCCTTTAAAGCCAAGGTTTCGAGTACACCTTCGTTTGTCGTTAACAAACGGTATAAAATTAATCGTACTGAAATGAGTACACAGCAGTTAGAAGACTCCATGGTAGAGCTGTCAACCGGAGCTGGTTCTAACTGATTCTATTCATAATTATGTTAAAAACCCGGCAAGGCCGGGTTTTTTTGTAAGTAGTGTCTGGAGAGCTTATTGCGACCAGGCAATTCTGAAACAAACTGTTACATACACCTTTGATGTATTACCCAACTATTTTGTCGAGTCGAACGACTATTGATAATAGTGCCTTGAACCGTAGAGCCTGAACTTAAGCAACTGTGCAAGGTTTTACGGATTATTTCGAGGGCCGGTTCTTATTTAGGAGGAAAGCAATGAAAAATACCCTAGTCGCCTTGGCAATATGGAGTGCAAGTAGCCTTGTACAGGCACATACCGAAGCGTGTCATTTTTCGACAGATTACAATGTCGATATTAATGAGGAAGAAATCGTATTTTCAAAACCCGATGGCGACCGCTTTCGATTTGTCGAAAACGCTCTGTTTATTAATGGAGATAAAGTAGCTTTGACTGAAGCGCAGTCTGAAGCCAGTAGACAATTGCAACAAAACACCAGAAAAATGGTTCCCAAGATTGCCAGGATTGCAGTGGAAGGTGCTGAGCTGGGCATTAAGGCTTCAACAATGGTTTTGACTAGCTTATTCGGTGATGATGAGCAAATACAACAGGATTTGATCAAACCAATAGAAGCTATCAGCCAGAAAATTCAGACCAATATCAATGAAACCCACATCAATACCGCAGAGCTTGAAAAAGTATTGGAAGATGCATTTGATGATGAGTTTGAACAGCTAATAGAGCAAGCTGCCACCAAATACTCAGGGAAAATTGTTGGTAATGTTATTTCGGCTATATTTTCGGGTGATGAAGAAGAGCTTGCTGATTTCGAGTTTCGCATGGAAACATTAGAACACGAAGTAGAGAAATACGTCGAAGAAAACGCAGCTGAGCTTGAAGTGCAGGCAGAGTCTCTTTGTGGAGAAATGGCTTCTCTAGATAAGTTTGACAACCTATTGGAAGGAGTTTCAGGTTACCCTGAAGGTGGACTTATTAATACTGATGGTGATGGAGTGAATGTTAATAGCTTGACGTGGAACCATAAATAAACCCGCAGTTTATTCATTCTCCAGACTTCACAAAAGGTAGCGGTTGCTGCCTTTTTTTTGCTCATTTAAGAGATTTTTATTATTATCGCGTCTGCGTAATTACCACTAATGACAAGAACATGAAGATTTTCTGGGATCAATTTTTAGCTCGACTCGAAAAAGTTAACGAAAGCAAAGTTTTTCAAACATTAGTTATCATTGTGATTATTGCTTCGGCTCTATCTATAGGCGCGAAAACCCATCAATTGCCCTCCGAAGTAAATAATATTCTAGAAATAGGTGACAATCTGATAACTATATTTTTTGCGTTGGAAATCATGATTCGCTTTCTCGCAACGAATAGCTTTAAGAAGTTTTTTACCAGTGGCTGGAATATCTTTGACACCTTAATTGTTATTGGTAGCCTTATTCCACAAGGCGGTTCGGGGGTCTTGTTGGCTCGTTTATTAAGGGTTTTCAGAGTGTTACGGCTTGTATCAATTATTCCTGAACTCAGGGTTTTGATAAATGCTCTGCTTAAAGCTATCCCCAGAATGGGGTATATTGCGCTGTTGATGTTTGTCATTTTCTATATTTATGGCGCCGTTGGAAGTATCTTGTTCCATAATATCAATGAGACATTGTGGGGAGATGTCTCTATCTCTATGCTAACCTTGTTTCGAGTGGCTACTTTCGAAGACTGGACCGACGTAATGTATGAAACCATGACGGTTTTTCCACTGAGTTGGCTTTTCTATATTTCTTTCATCTTTCTGACTGCTTTCATATTCCTTAATATGATGGTAGGAACTATTCTGGAAGTGATGAGTGAAGAGCACGAAAGACACAGAGCTGAGCAGCATGGAGAAACTGCTGAAGGAGGAGAGCCTGCCAGTCGAGCTCAAATCGAAGCACTACAAACAGAGTTAGCAGAAATCAAAGCTATGCTTGTTAAAAATGCGGGTTGAGCTTTCAATATGAGAAGTAACATTGACTGAAAATATTAAAAAAAGCAGTAGTAAGGGGCGTTTGGCGGTAGGACTGATTTATGTGCTTCATTGGCTTCCCGGATTTTTGGTTAATAGCATTTCACGCTTTCTGGCAATCCAGGGACTACGCAAGAGTCGAAGAAACGCGCGAGTTGTTCAAAGAAATCTTGAGCTATGCTTTCCTGAGCTAGCTGATGAACAGGTTGCAAGTCTGGCAGAAAGGAGCTTGGAAGAAAATTCGCTGTTGGTTAAAGAGTTTGCGCATGCCTGGCTGGGAAACAGAGCTTCAATAGAGAAGAAAATTATCGGCGTGAATGGCCGAAATATTTTGGAGCAACCTGCCACGAATAAAAAGCCGGTTATTATCGCGGTTCCCCACCTTGGGAACTGGGAGTATTTCTGGCAGTGGTTGCAATTCAATTATTCCGCCGTAGGTATGTATAGCCCGGCAGAATACCCTGAACTTGATAATCTGATTCTTAATGCCAGAGAAAGGTTCGGTGGTCAGGTTTTTGCGACCGATAGCAAAGGTCTTATGGGATTGATGAAAGCTTTGAAACGTGGTGGCGTCATGATGATTTTGCCGGATCAGGTACCCAAAGCTGGTGCTGGAAACTACGCTCCATTTTTTGGTCAGTCGGCGTTCACAATGACTCTTTTACATAAGTTTCTCAACAAGACCGGTGCACAGCTTCTTTTTGGGGCTGCTATTCGAGAACAGGTCAGTGGAAGGTTTTTCATTGATTTAAAAGAAGCCAGGTTCGATTATCAGGGATTGGATGCCAACGAGTTCAATCAACAAATGAATATGCAACTGGAAGATATGATTCGCCAGTATCCGCAACAATATCAGTGGGACTATAAAAGGTTTAAGAGTCAGGCTGATGGTACAAATTTTTATCAGTAAGAGCTGCTACTAGCTATATTCTAATGAAAGCAGGCATCCATGTTTTCCAGCCAAACGGCTGCGCCTTGTCTGCCCGGAAGGTTAAACAGAACCATCATGACGACCCACTTTAGTTGATCTAAATCTACTGGTTGTTCAATTTCAAGTGCCAGAACCCTGTCGACGACAGCTTCTCGGCTATGTGGATCCAGAACCCCTACTTGCTCAAGGAAATATAGAAAACCTCGGCAATCAGCAGACAGATAGTGCTCTTCATAGGGGTGATAGACTCGGGTACTAATCAGCGAAGAAGGCAAGGGAGCAAAGTTTTCTGAGCTAGTTTCAACCAGTCCATCTAGCCAGCTCAATGCAGAATTAATTTCAAAGCTTTTGAATCCGACCTCTTCGAGTTCATCAACTAGTTGTTGTGCCTTTTCTACAGGTACAAACTCATCGTCTTGAAATCGTTCGAATATATAAAGCAGTACATCAAGTACTCCTGCTTTCATTTATCTTCCCCAGAAAATGATGAATTATTGGCGGATAAAACCACCTGCGCTGTTTATAACCCAGCCTTGTAATTCTAGTAACAGTAGTTTATTGGTGACGACATCGACTGTCAATTGGCTTCGGCTGACAATTGTGTCCAGGGTGGTTACATCGTAATCAATGAACTTAAGAAATGCTGCATCTTCTTTTGACAGGTTTCTAGCTTGAGCTTCAGACAAGTTTGGGGGCTTCTTTCCTTTGTATATACAGGGAAGATCTTCGAGTATGTCTTCTACACACTCGGTTAATTTAGCCCCCTGTTTAATTAGCTTATGACAACCCTTTGCCAGAGGGTTTAGGATTGATCCGGGCACGGCAAATACTTCTCTGCTTTCATCGAGAGAGTACTGAGCGGTAATCAAAGTGCCACTTTTTTCAGCTGCTTCCACTACAAGAGTTCCCAGGCTTAAGCCGGCAATTATGCGGTTACGTTGGGGAAAGCTTCCTTTATCATAGCTTTCCCCCGGAAGACGCTCACTGAGGATTAAGCCTCGTTCGGCAATTTGGTGGGCAAGCTCTCTGTGTCGGCAAGGATATATTCTATCCGGGCCAGTTCCCATCACAGCAATAGTGCTACCAGCTGCTTGTAGTGCACTGCGGTGGGCCTCCCCGTCAATGCCGAGAGCTAGCCCACTGGTAATCGTTATTCCTGAATTTATCAGGCCTTGACTTAGGTGCTGTGTGTTCATTACTCCCTGAGGTGAAGGCGTGCGTGAGCCGACAACCGCTATTTGCGGGGTTGCAAGCAATTCGAGGTTTCCGATAGCGAATAGTAAAGCAGGAGGATTATGGATCTGTGCCAGAAGTGGTGGATAAAACGGTGAGTTATAGCAAATCAAATGGTTGGCTGGGTTTTGTAGCCATTCTATGACGGGAGAAAGTTTTCTGAAATCAAACCTAGTGATTTGTTCAGCGAGTGTAGTTTTTAACCCGGCGCTTACTAACTTTGAATGTGGCTGTCGAACTACCGACTGTGCTGTTTTGAAAAGAGTGAGGAGCTTAAGGATAGTGGCATTACCAATACCCTTAATCGATTTAAGAGCAAGTAAACACTGCTCTTCTGAGATGCTGTCAATTTGCGTTCCTTGCAAATCACGTCCTTTTAGGCTGAAAGTTTTAGAGTGGTGTTTTAACCTTGTCGAATTTATGAATAGCACGTTCGGCTTTTAAAACCAGACCCAGGCTTACTTTTTCAAAAGTTCGAAAGATCATCAAGCGTCCTGCATATTCATCCGGCAATGTTACTACCTCAGATAACACATCTCCGGTTTCACTATTGTCATTTCTCTCTTCTGCGATTTCATCTTCCATTGTAATACCGCGCTGGTAGATCGACAAAACGTGGCCAATCTCCATTCCTTCACGCTCCCCACGGTTAATTACAACTATGTGATATTGACCGATTTGTTCTACACCACCATAAACTGAAATGATTTGACCATCCTCAAAGTTATCAGGTGCGTGTGGAAAATATAAAGGACGCAATTGCTCTTCATTAGTTGGTATTGCAAGATCGCCTTTGCGGACCTCAGTGACCGACTTTTTCAGGCGCATTACAGTCGGATCACCATGTTGTTCTTTCAACCCTTCAGCCACATGTATTGCCTCTATTCCTAATAGCTCCTGAGTATTGGGATCAATATAGGGGTTGCCTTCCCGGAAAAAAGTGAACTTAACATCGGCTTCATTTTTTACGCCGCGAACGTAAACTTTATTGTTTTCAGCTGCAAGAACTCTCCCACTATCGCTGCCGACAATATAGGCCGCATTATCCAGCTCTTCCTTGGATACTACCTGAGCAGAAGTCAAAAAAGGAGAAATTGCATCTAAAGGGATAGTGGAGATCGCAGAGTCGGCAGAAAGCTCTCTGGCTTTGGGACGAAGCTTTATGGTGCCGTTGGGCATCATATTTTTGGTAATTCGAGGTTGCCCATCGATGTAGACAAGAGCGATAATATCACCTGGAAAAATAAGGTGTGGATTTTCGACCTGGTTATTTACGTGCCATATTTCCGGCCATAACCAAGGGCTTTTGAGAAACATTTCAGAGATATCCCATAATGTATCGCCAGGTTGTACGATATGAAATTCTGGATGGTCATCTCTTAATTCGGCCGCGCTAGTAAACCAGGCGGAAAAGCTCAGAAGCGCTGAAAAAAGGCCAATGGTGATTTTTTTCATTGTGCTATCCCTTATTTTTTCGGGCGATTTTACATTTTTTGCCCTGTTTAGCTCATTTTAGCCTAAAATCAGGCAAAAAGACCAGTTTGTTAAAATGGTGTGCTTGGAATAAATTTTCCAGTATGATCATTATCTTAGCAGTATAACTTACGAAATTACTAGAACTTACGTCACAGACTTATGCCAACCTTAGAAATTCTAGAGTACCCAGATCCTCGATTGAGAACAAAAGCTCAGCCAATTACTGATTTTGGCCAAGATCTCCAGCAGCAAATTGATAACATGTTTGAAACCATGTATGAAGCCCCAGGAATAGGGCTGGCCGCTACCCAGGTCGATATCCATAAGCAGTTGTTTGTTATTGATATTTCAGAAGAAAAAGATGAACCTCTGGTATTTATCAATCCAGAAATCACAGAAAAACGTGGTGTTGAGGTGATGGAAGAAGGATGTTTATCATTTCCTGGTGTCTACGCCAAGGTTGAGAGAGCTGATGAAGTGACCATTCAGGCTCTGGATCGACATGGGGAAAGCTTTACGATGGATGCGGACGGGCTGCTGGCTGTGTGTATTCAGCATGAGCTGGATCATATTCAGGGCAAACTGTTTGTCGACTATCTATCCCCTCTCAAACGGCAGCGAATTAAGAAAAAGCTCGAAAAAGAACATCGGGCTAAAAACCGCGACTAGCTTTATGACAAAAAAGAATCTAAAAATTATTTTTGCCGGAACGCCTGATTTTGCCGCCGCGGCGCTGCAAGCAATTATTGATGCTGGTCATCAGGTTTGTGCTGTCTATTGTCAGCCAGATAGGCCTTCAGGGCGAGGCAAAAAGCTCATTGCAGGCCCGGTTAAAAACCTGGCTCTCGAACATAATATTCCTGTGGAACAGCCGCAAAATTTCAAATCCGAAAGTGACCTGGCCAAACTAGCCAGTTACCAGGCTGATTTGATGGTTGTTGTTGCTTATGGATTACTCCTGCCAAAAGCTGTTTTGAATATACCGCGTTATGGATGTGTCAATATTCATGGATCTTTATTGCCTCGTTGGCGTGGAGCCGCTCCAATTCAACGAGCTATTGAAGCTGGTGATAGTCAGTCTGGAATTACAATAATGCAGATGGATGAAGGGCTAGATACGGGTAATATGTTACTCAAGGTCCCCTGTGGTATTGAAGTATCGGAAACTGGGAGTTCATTGCATGATAAGCTGGCTACTCTCGGAGGACTGGCTATTACTCACTACCTGGCAGAGTTCGATCCGCAAGCCAGCGGTGAAAAGCAGGATGATGCTCTTGCCAACT
Organism: Aliikangiella sp. G2MR2-5; assembly: GCF_015687155.1. Lineage (GTDB taxonomy): Bacteria > Pseudomonadota > Gammaproteobacteria > Enterobacterales > Kangiellaceae > Aliikangiella. Next base: position 177,481 of record NZ_JADPQF010000004.1, read on the forward strand.
ACGCATCAAAATTGAGCAAACAGGAGGCCTCGATCGACTGGAATCAGCCTGCTCTGGCGATTGAGAGAAAAGTTCGCGCTTTTAACGCCTGGCCTGTGTGCTACACAGCGGTTGATGGAAACCGAATTCGTGTGTGGGAAGTTGAGGTGAGTAATGAGAAAGCTTCTGAACGGCCAGGAACAGTGACCGGCTATTCTAAGAAAGGAATCGAAGTCGTTTGCGGTGATCAGACTGTCATTTTATTAACTAAAATACAACCTGATGGTGGTAAGGCGATGGACGCTGCTGCGCTTCTTAATTCAAAAAGTCAGTGGTTTGAAGGTAAGCCAGTGCTTACTTCAGCTTAATAGATCCAGGCTTGAATATTTATGAGTGAGGCTAGACTCAAAGCACTAAACTGGTTAGTGGCCGTTGAAAATGGACGTTCAGTTAATGAAATACTGGCAACTGAAAATAGTCCCCTGCCCCCGCAACAAACGGCCCAAGCTAAACAGCTCCTGTTTGGGTCGTTACGCTATTATCACCGGCTAAATACTATCCTGGATAATTTACTTGCAAAACCACTAAAAGCGAAAGACTCAGATCTCAAGGTTTTGCTTATTATGGGCCTTTATCAACTGGATTTTATGTCGACGCCTGACCATGCCGCGATTTCAGAGTCAGTTGAGTTAACTCGGACTCTGGGTAAGCCTTGGGCGAGCAAACTGGTTAACGGTGTATTAAGAAGTTACCAAAGAGAGAAGTTGTCCCTGACTAAGCGGTTGGAAAAAGCCGTTCAATATCGATTTAGTCATCCTGGTTGGATTGTAAAGCGATTAAAAACCGACTGGCCAGAGGTGTTTGAAGAGATCCTGTCCGAAAATAACAGGCAGGCACCTATGACTATTCGGGTCAATACGCTTAAAAATAATCTTGATGACTATCTGTTATTACTCGAATCCAATGAAATTAAAGCCAAAAAGCATCCCTTGGCGAAAGATGGATTAGTACTTGAAAAGGCCGTCGGTGTTGCTCAGCTACCTGGTTTTGAGCAAGGTAAAGTTACTGTTCAGGATGCAGCACCTCAGTTGGTTGTTGATATGTTACAGCTGGAAACCGCTAAAAATGTGGTTGATGGTTGCGCCGCTCCAGGTGGAAAAACGACTCATATGCTACAACGAAATCCGCATGTAAAGTTGGTAGCGGTAGAACTCTCCTCTACGCGAGCGGAAAAAATTCAACAGACGTTTGAAAGAATGGGGATCTACTGTGAGTTAGTTTGCGAAGACTTTGTCCAGGTAGAAAAGTGGGCTGAAAATAGAAAATTTGACAGAATCCTGTTGGATGTTCCCTGCTCTGCCAGCGGAGTAATTCGCAGAAACCCTGATATCAAGATTCACCGAAAATCTGAAGACGTCAAAGCTCTGATTGAAATCCAGCGAAAAATACTTGAAAAAGGATGGGAATTACTTGAGCCTGGTGGAATATTGCTTTACGCGACTTGCTCTGTTTTTAAGGCTGAAAATGAGCAGCAAATAGCGACTTTTTTGAAACAGAATTCTGCTGATGTACTTCCCATACCATTAGCCTGGGAAGGAAAGCTAAATAATCCGGCTTCCATTGGCTGTCAGATATTACCAGGAGAGCTTGAAATGGATGGATTTTATCTGTGCGCGCTTCAAAAGCCTGCATCGTGGCTAGAGAGCTGAATTCTATCTTGAAAAGCGCCATAATTGGGGAAATTTGAAATATTTAGGTGTATGGTAAACAAGCAATCGTTATAGCCAACGAAGAAAAGAGCAAATAGCTGGAAAATCATGAAAATAATAATTTTGGGCGCAGGACAGGTGGGCGGTACTTTGGCCATCAGTCTGGCAGGTGAAGATAATGATATTACCTTGGTCGATATCAACCCTAAGAAACTTCGTGCTTTGCAGGATCACCTGGATCTTCGTACGATAGTAGGTTACGGCGCTCATCCACATATTCTACGACAGGCAGGCGCAGAAGACGCAGATATGGTGATTGCGGTAACTAATAGTGATGAAACCAATATGATTGCCTGCCAGGTTGCTTACTCTATTTTCAATACACCTACTAAAATAGCGCGAGTAAGAAGTGTAGAGTATCTTAAGGAAAAGAAGCTTTTTGACTCAAAAAACCTGCCTGTGGATGTAGTAATTAGTCCTGAACAACTCGTGGTTAAATATATTCGTCGTTTGGTAGAAAATCCTGGCGCATTACAGGTTGTTGATTTTGCAGATGGTCTGGTCAGGCTGGTGGCCGTACGTGCTTATTATGGCGGCCTTTTGGTTGGGAATGCGCTCTCTGCACTGAAAGATCACATGCCCAATATAGAAACTCGTGTTGCTGCCATTTTTCGCCGAGGCAAAGCGATTATGCCTACCGGTGATACCGTAATAGAAGCTGATGATGAAGTCTTTTTTATTGCGGCAAGTCACCATATTCGACAGGTTATGGGAGAGTTACAAAAGCTCGAAAATCCGTACAAAAGGATTATGATCGCTGGTGGAGGCAATATTGGAAAAGGATTAGCCAAATCTTTGGAAGAGAACTATCACGTCAAGCTTATCGAGTTTGATCCAAAGAAAACTCACGCAATCAGTGACGAACTTGAGCACACGATTGTTCTCCAGGGAGATGCAAGTAATCAGGAGCTTTTGCTGGATGAAAATATTGATCATATGGATGTTTTCATTGCCGTGACCAATAAAGATGAAGCCAATATTATGTCTGCGATGCTTGCCAAGAAATTGGGGGTTCGCAAAACAATGGTGTTAATTAATCGTCCTGCGTATGTTGATCTATTGCAAGGGAATGAAATAGATATAGCGGTTTCTCCACAACATACAACAACAAGTAGTCTATTGACTCATATTCGTCGAGGAGACGTTGCCAATGTTTACACCTTGAGACGTGGTGCTGCAGAGGCGATGGAAGCGGTTGCGCACGGAACTGAAGATACATCCAAAGTTGTCGGAAGAGCGATTGGTGAAATTGAGCTACCCAGAGGAACCACGATTGCGGCGATTGTTAGAGATAAAAAGGTTATTATTGCTCACCATAATATCGTGATCCAAAGTAATGATCATGTCATCCTGTTTTTGGTTGATAAAAAATATGTACGGGATGTAGAGCAAATATTCCAGGTCGATTTGACCTTCTTTTAGTACTGCAATAAGAAACCAATATGCAGATTCAATTGATTATCAGAGTTCTCGGTATTCTCCTGATTATTTTCAGCGCTACCATGTTGCCTCCGCTGATGATTGCGGCGATTTATGGTGATGGCGGTGGTAAAGCTTTCTTTGCAGGTTTTTTTATCAGCCTGATTACAGGACTGATGCTTTTTGTCCCTCGTAAAAGTTTACGCGGCGAGTTGAGAATTCGGGATGGATTCCTGATCGTTGTTCTTTTCTGGACGGTATTGAGTTTATTTGGTGCTATCCCTCTTTATGCTTCGGACATTAAGGGGTTTTCCTTTGCCGATGCTGTTTTTGAATCCTTTTCTGGGCTTACGACCACTGGCGCTACTGTTATACAAGGACTCGATCATCTATCGCACTCGGTTCTTTTCTACCGACAACAACTTCAATGGTTAGGTGGTATGGGGATTATCGTATTAGCGGTTGCCATATTGCCGATGCTGGGTGTTGGAGGGATGCAGCTTTATCGAGCAGAAACGCCTGGTCCGGTTAAAGATTCTAAGTTGACACCTCGTATTGCGGGAACTGCTAAAGCACTTTGGTATATCTATTTGGGGCTGACCGTCGCCTGCACACTTGCTTATTGGTGGGCAGGAATGTCTTTGTTTGATGCCGTTAGCCATAGCTTTTCGACTGTAGCTATTGGAGGGTTTTCTACTCACGATGCAAGTATTGGATGGTTTGACAATGCGCAGATAGAAATAATTTGCATTGTTTTTATGTTTATCAGTGGAATCAACTTTTCTTTACACTTTGCTGCAGTAAGAGGATTAACTATACACCCTTATAGTCGCGATCCCGAGTTTCGCCTGTATTTCTCAGTATTGATGTTTGTGACCTTGTTGGCGACTTTGATTTTGGTTGTGCACGAACACTATGGATTTTCGCAAGCATTTCGTGATGCCGCGTTTCACGCTGTATCGATCGCGACTACAACCGGCTTTGCCACGCAGAATTTTTCGGAGTGGCCCCTGTTCTTACCCGTCCTTCTTCTTTTTGCAAGTTTTATCGGAGGTTGTGCCGGTTCTACCGGTGGCGGAATGAAAGTAATCCGATTTTTACTTCTATTTAAGCAAGGTGCGAGAGAGATTAAAAAGCTCATTCATCCTAGTGCGATTTTTAAAATTCGGGTTGGTGGTAACTCACTTTCTGAAAATATTATCGAAGCAGTATGGGGGTTTTTCGCAACCTATGTTGCACTATTTTTTATTTTTATGCTGATCTTAATGGCCGACGGGTTAGATCAGGTGACCGCATTTTCAGCTGTGGCTGCCTGCATGAATAATCTGGGGCCAGGTTTGGGAGAAGTTGCACAAAACTATTCTTCTTTGAGTGATTTGTCGAAATGGATTCTATCGATAGCAATGCTGTTTGGTCGATTGGAAATATTTACTTTGATGGTGTTATTTACTCGAGATTTTTGGCGAAGTTAGAAGTCTCTTGTGCTGAAAATAAGCAATCAAGCGAGCTTAGTGGTAGAATAGGAATTCTTATTTCTTTAGGCGTAAGTTGAAATATGAATTTTGATGATCCTAACTTTGTTCAATCACCATGTATTAGCCAGTGTTGTCTAAATGAAGATGATATTTGCGTAGGCTGTTTCAGACATATCGACGAAATTACTGGTTGGCACGGAGCAACTAACGAGGAAAGGAAAAAAATAATTCAGACATGTAAGCTGCGAAAAATTGAAAATGACAAAAAGTTTAATGGTTGAATCAATTTTAAACTACTTACTATGTGCTATACTTATCAAGTTGTTTTATGTTAGTTGGGTTTAAATGAAAACAAGGCTCTTACTATTATTATCGTTAAGTTTTTTATTGCTTAATGTTTTAGGTAATAGTCCCTTTTATTCTTCCTACAACCCCTTCGAAGTTGAAGAAACTCGACTTGCTATCTGTGACGATAATCCTCCTGAGACAAATGAGCCCTCTAATTTGGATTTTGTCCACTTTATACAAGCTTTGAATTTAAGTTTAAAGATCTATATTGAGACAAATTTTCTGTTCTCATCATCGGCCTATTTTTCTCTAATCAACTACTCTCACTCGGAACGATCCCCTCCCTCTCTCCAATGATACTTTGATGTTTAGTATTTTTATTGGAGAAAAAAATGTTTCGAAAACGTTTTGTCTTTTTCGTGGGCCTGGTGCTTTCGATTTTTAGCTGTAGTTTTTTGCCTCCCATCATTATTTCCAAAGCAACTGAAGATGGACAGTCTTTGGCATTTGAACTGGCATTTATAGTAACTCTGGCTATTGGCTTATTCATGTGGCTTCCAAGTCGAAGGCTTGATATGGAAATCAAGTTTAGGGAAAGCTTTGTAATGGTTACGTTTATTTGGTTTTTCATTGGGTTAACTGGTGCAATTCCTTTTGTGGAAATACTTCATCTAAGCTTGGTAGATGCCGTATTTGAGACATTGTCAGGGCTTTCTACTGCCGGAAGTACCGTTTTGAGCGGTCTAGATGAGATGCCAAAATCACTACTATTCTACCGCCAGGAATTGCAGTGGATTGGAGGAATGGGGATTATCGTGTTGGTTGTTGCTGTTCTTCCTTTACTAAATGTAGGAGGAATGAAATTATTTAAAGCCGAGACACCTGGACCTATGAAGGATGAAAAGCTTTCTCCTAGAATCTTACATACCGCACAATATCTTTGGGTTATCTATTTAGGACTTACAATCGCTTGCTCATTAAGCTTCTATCTGGCTGGTATGTCACTATTCGATGCGGTTTGTCATGCAATGACTGCGGTATCCACCGGAGGCTTTTCTACCCATGATGCCAGTATCGGCTATTTTGATAGCTTCACCATTGAGTTATTAGCTTCAGTGTTTATGTTGTTAGGGGCGATTAACTTCGCGCTTCATTTCTCTGTACTTAATAAACTATCTTTGGAAGACTACATTCACGATGAAGAAACCAAAACTTTTATCATTCTGGTTCTTATTCTCGTTGTTATTACTGCGACAACCTTGTTTATTAGTGGATATAGCCAAACATTATCACAGTCCTTTCGACTTGCATTTTTTGAAGTAATAACAATCATAACCAGTACTGGATACGGAATAGATGATTTTTCAAATTGGCCGACTTTTCTACCTGCCATGCTGATCTTTTGTAGCTTTCTGGGAGGATGCTCTGGTTCGACTGCGGGTGGAATTAAAATTGTCAGAATAAAAATTTGGTTAAGTGAAATAGGACTACAGTTGTATCGTCTGGTCCACCCAAAAGCTATCCAAAACTTACGCTACAATGGTCAGATAGTTTCAAACGATGTACTTAATTCCATACGTGCTTTCTTTACACTGTACGCATTGACGGCGGCAGCCTATACACTGGCAATGATCGCTACGGGGCTAGACTTCAATTCAGCTTTTGGTGCTGTGGCCGCTTGTCTTAATGTTCTCGGGCCCGGGCTTGGGAAAACGGCGAGTAGTTTTGCAGAGGTTAGCGATACCGGAAAATGGCTTATGTCGTCAGCGATGATTGCCGGGCGCTTAGAAATTTTTACTGTAATTGTATTACTCTCACCAAGTTACTGGAGAGAGTTACAAGTTGCCTAGTTGAGAGGTTAAGGTGTTGTATCGAGTTGTCCAAATTCAACCTCTCTTTGCTTGGCACTTTGTTTGATAATGAGAGCCATTTGATGAGCTTCTTTATCCTCTTGTGTTAGTTCAAGCTCAGGGACCTGGGTTGGGTGTCGCTGATAATCAAAGGCGACAAAAGTTAAAAAAGCGCTTACACATTTAAGCAGTCCGCCTTTTTGATCATCTCGATAAACATCACATTTAACAATCATTGAAGTATTACCAACGGCAACGACTTTAGCGGTCGTTTTTATATTGTCACCCACCATTATCGGTTTGGCAAAATGTACCGCTTCAACGGTGACAGTTGATACTTGATTCTCACTGAAACGTTTTGCTGCCATGGCTGCGGTAGTATCCATTATCGCTAACACATCACCACCGAACATATTACCTGCAGGGTTGGCCTGATTAGGAAACACCAAATTCCAGTTAACCATTTCTTCAGCTTTTTTAACTCTTCTTTGTTCGCTCATCGCTCGCCCTAGAATGCAAAATGATAGTTTAAGTTTAGCGTCAAACGTCTGATAGTTAAAATAGATAAGTGATATGTCTATAAAAGGAAATTGTTATACCTTTACCGTTTCCAGAAATGATTGTAAGTAAAAATAGCTAGTTAATACTTTTTATAGAGAGTAAACATTTGTTCGAGCTAAAAAAGCCCACGCTACGTGGGCGTTTTTTATAACTCTTTCAGGACAGAAAACCAGAAATGTCTCCCCGGTTCATTGACTCGAATTGCTTCAGGATTAAAGGGATCCATATTCGCACGGCTTACATGGTAGGAGAAAGTTTTATCGAACAGATTGTTGATACCCGCCGATAGTTGCCAATCTGAACTAAGGCTATAGCGAAACTTGAAATCAATCACCGTCCAGCTATCAGATTTTCCTGCATCGAGCATGCTACCCTGCATCATATTGTCATCGACCTCATCTTGCTTCATAGCAAACCTTAAATCAATCCAGTAAGCCCATTTTTCACTTTCATTGCTTACCTGAAGTAATCCTTCTACAGGGGGGATTTGATACAATGGATAACTGTCGCTGTCTCTTTTACCTTTGACATATGCAACGTTGCCGTAGAAGTTCCAGGAGTGAGCAAATGATTTCTGAATTGCATATTCAAATCCCGACAGAGTAGCATCTGTATTGCGGTATACCGTTGCCATATCCGTAGCGATAATGTCAGGCAAATCCCCCATACTGGCACGATCTCGTAAAATAAAGTTGCTGACTTGATCATGATATACTGACAATTCATGCCAACCATTATCAAATCTCCATTTAACACCAAGCTCTAGCTGATTGTGTCTTTCCGGCTTAATGCCGGGATTACCCACCCAACGCATCATTGCCATGTTGTTGGCTGCACCCAAGTATCGTTCAGTGGCATCTGCAGTTCTTACAGTAGAGTTGACTCCTAGCCAATAGAGTGAGCTGTTCGTTTTATGAAAGTAGCGAGAGAATGCGCTAACATTATCTTCACTACTGTTCGAAGGTGTATTTGAATAATAGTTTTGATACAGCGACTGGCCGGCATCGGTTTGCAAAGCCGGAGAGTTTGCTGAAACATGATCGTAACGAATACCCGATTTAATGCGATTGTTATCGTCGAAAAGATACTCTGCTTCTAAAGCTATGCCTTTGATATCAAGTTCATTTTGCGGCCAAATTCGCGCTTGTAAAATTGAAGGCGTGCCCATCATACTCATATATCTTTCAGCATGACGATCAACATTCTGCCAGTCAAAGCTCGTTTGCCAGGTAATATTTTTATTTGCATTTTGCCAACGTCTCAGCCATTTTAACCCAGAGGTTTTTGAGTAGGAATCTGTTAACATACGCATTGATGCTGTTTGCTCCCGCAAACTAAAGTTGTCCATTACATGATGTGCTTCATTAAAATAAAGCTGATACTCGGTGTAATTATTAGAGTTTTGATCTCCGTCCAGATACATTAATTGGATTGCATCCATATCTGTTTTGGGTCCATCCATCATGGTGCCGGCAAAAAGTGCATCCGCACCTCGGTTTGCCATAAAAGAAATGCGCCACTCTACATCCTGGTTTGGGGTATATCCTGCAATCAGGGTATTCGTTCTAGTATTGAATGCTGTACGAGTAAGCTTGCCTTCACCATCCTCATAGCTCTTTTGATCGAGTAGTTGACTAATTAGCCTGAGGTACCCTTTTTCGTTTCCTGTGGCCAAATCAGTACCAAGTTTATAGTAATCCGGTGAATAAGCGACCATCAGCTTTCCCTCTATTTCGTTTTCTCCTAATAGCGGGCTATAGCGCTTGAAATTTATCGTTCCTGCAGGACCGCCTGAACCAAAAATCAAAGACTCAACACCTTTAATAATTTGTACCTCATCCCAGCCGAAGGGTTCAGTGTAGGAGCCGGGTGAATCCATTCTATTGGGCCCTGCCCCGTGAAGAAATGCGCCTTGCTGTAATAAATTAAGTCGTGTTTGGCTTTGTCCGCGTAATACTGGATCGATGCCATGGCCGCCAGCTCTTATTGCGGAAAAACCAGGAAAACGAATCAGGAGATCACCGGCATCGGTGATGACCTGGTTATCATACTCGTCAAGTTGTTCGCTCAAGCCTTCAATGCTTTGTTGAATCGGAGAGCCAGTAATGACCAGTGTACGACTCTCATCAATTGTTGCATCGTCAGCGTAAATATAACTACTGGAGAGAAGGATTGATGTGGCAACGATAAATTTTTTAAATTGAAATGTGTTTATCATGATTACTACACTTATTTTGAAAATGGGAGCTAATTACTAAAATCAGTCAAAGCCGGGTAATTGGTTGCATGGTAATATTCAAAGAGGCGCGATTCTATGCGACTAATTGTCGCACCCACTCGCTTTTTGTTCGGTGTTAGAATGTGAAACCCTTACAATAAATGTTTACCAAAGGCGTGAACTACGCGGGATAGAAAAGAGAGTAATTAAAAGTGATCCCTGTTTTTCATATGGCAAAGGCCGATTCAAATCTGTCTTATCTGGCGATTCTAAATCGCATTCGATTGATCGCGATCAATGGCCAAATTCTGATGATTCTTGCAGCCAACTGGCTATTACAGATTCGTTTACCGTTGGACTGGTTGATTTTACTTATCGGCGTTGAAATTTTGTTTCAGAGCTATGCATTTTGGCGATGTAAGCAAGGAGGCAATTTTTCTTCGACCTTGTTGATGATGCACCTGTTATTCGACTCGCTAATCTTAACGGGACTGATCTTTTTCACAGGAGGAGCTAACAACCCATTTATTTATCTTCTTCTCCTTTTTCTTGCGCTGGCAACTTTTATGTTAAGTCAGAAAGAGTTGATTTTGGTAAGCATTAGTCAACTTGCGCTTTACTCTTTTCTGAATCTTTATCAGAGACCGCTAGAGCTTGGCGATGCCAGCCCATTGAATTCCTTTCACTTACACTTGGCCGGGATGTGGGTTAACTTTTTTTTGACTGTAATATTGATTGCTTTTTTTGGTTTGTTGGCTCGACAGGTGTTTCTTCTGCAAGAAAAGAAGATTAGAGAGCTTCATGAAAGACAGCTTCGTGATGAGCAACTTTTGAATTTGGGCATAATGTCTGCCGGCGCAGCACATGAACTGGGAACGCCAATGTCGACAATGGCTGTTGTTGTCGATGATCTACAGCATAGCGATATTGGCATCGAGTTTAAGGATGATCTTAAGATTATCGCAGACCAAATAAACGCTTGTCGTCAAATTATTCAGTCTCTGGCAGAAAAAAGTCGGACTGTTAAAAACCAGGAGACGATTACTCAAGGATTACCAGGAGATTTTAAACAACAACTCAGTAAAACTTTGGAGCAATGGTTAGTGTACCGACCCAGAATGCAGCTTATTCAAAGCTGGGACGCAGCTATTGATAGTGTCGCTAAAGGTCTTTCGGTAACGCTGCAGCAAGCTATAACTAACCTATTGGATAATGCTGCTGATGCAAGTTTGCTTAATGGCAGCGACCAGATTCGGGTTGAATGCTACTTGAATGAAACATGGGTTTTTATTGATATAAAAGATAACGGACTGGGAATCGGAGAGCTGAAGCAGCAAACATTAGGTAGCGCGCCAACTTTAAGTGATAAAAAGCAGCGTTTGGGATGGGGATTATTCTTGTCAAACGCCAGTATAGAGAGAGCGGGCGGACAAGTGCATTTGATGAGCCAGCAAGCAGGTGGTACTTTGACCCGAATCCAGCTTCCTCTTATGCCCTAAAGCAAGAAAAAATATCAAGCTTTTTAATAAGGAGCTATTGATGTCCCTTGAATTTATTTTAATCGATGATGACGCTACTTTTCGTCAGGTGATGGCTCGTAGTTTGTCACGGATGGAATATAAAGTTGAGGCTTTTGAGCACCCTGAAGTTGCTAGCGAATCCATTTACAAAGCTAAAGCACCGTATGTGATTCTGGATCTCAAGCTGGAAGGAGATTCTGGTTTAAGGTATGTAAAGTCAATCAAATTAGCTAACGCAAATTGTCGAATAATACTGCTTACAGGGTATGCCAGCATTTCAACTGCGGTGGAAGCAATTAAATTGGGAGCAGATGACTATCTGACCAAACCCATTACCGCCAGAGAGTTGATTGCACATATTGAATCACCTGTTGAAGGCGAAGAAACCCCAATCGAGGACAAACCTATGTCGATCGATAGACTGGAATGGGAACATATTCACAAAGTCTTATCCGAATACGGCGGAAATATCTCGGCAACCGCAAGAGCATTGGGGATGCACCGTAGAACGCTGCAACGTAAGTTAGCAAAGCGCCCGAAGCAAAGTTAGATATCTGAAAATTAGAGTGCTCTCTCCTTTTTTGAAGCAAAAATGGTTAAAAACAGCAGGCTCCACTAAGCTTAACTTAATAAGCTTAATTGGCGGACCAGAATGCAATTATTTAAGGAAAAGGGAGTTGTTAATGTTTTCTACGAGGAAGATGAAATGCTCCAGATCCATGAGTGGCTAAACTATAGCCCGGATGGGGATGAACGAATTATGTTTAAGGCTCTAGATAGAATTTATCAATTGTTGATCGAATATCCGGTCACAAAAGTTCTGGTTATTGCTGACCAGGCTAAAGGCGCATTTTCACCTAATCTACAAGCTTTCATCCGAGAGACTCAATTCCCGCGATTAATATCTGATACTCAAATCCGCTTTGTCGCAACGGTAAAACCTGCTGACTTACTCGCACAAGTATATACAGATGTGTGGAAAGAGCAGCTCAAACAAAACTCAACTTTAATAATGCATGATGTTGCTGATGAAGCTAGTGGACGCAGATGGTTGAGAGAAGCTGAAGCGTTAGCAAATAGCTAACTCTTCGACTATTTTGAGTCTAAGCTTACTATTCCATCTCCTGTTGCCAGAATCAGATGATCTGCTTTGCGTTGAGCGAACAACCCATTGGTAACCACCCCTACAATCTGATTAATTTTGGACTCAAGAATTTTTGCCTGGGTGATTTCCAGACTATGAACGTCGAGAATTACATTACCATTATCAGTGACTACGCCAGTTCGATACACCGGATCGCCGCCTAACTTAACAATTTCTCGGGCTACGTGGCTTCTAGCCATCGGAATGACTTCAATAGGAAGCGGGAAGTTTCCGAGAGTTTTTACGTATTTTGATTGGTCTGCAATACAGACAAATTTTTCTGCGACTGCAGCAATTATCTTTTCACGTGTAAGTGCTGCCCCTCCGCCTTTGATAAGTTCCAGTTGTTCATTAGCTTCATCTGCTCCATCAATATAAACCGGGATATAATCTGCATCATTTAGATCCAGAACTTCGATGCCAAGAGCCTCCAGTTTTCGCGTTGATGCTTCTGAACTGGAAACCGCAGCCTTTATTCTGTGCTTGTGCTCTGCTAGCAGATCGATAAAGCAGTTAACAGTAGACCCTGTCCCTATTCCAATGATTTCGCCGTCTACGATGTATTTTAATGCAGCGCGTGCAGCTTCAATTTTAAGTTGCTGTTGTTTATCCATTATGTTTTCCGGAAGTTAAAATTAAGGACAAAAAATATTGAAAAAGGACCTAAAGAGCGGACACTTATTATTCGCATCTGAGCGCGATTATACCTGCTTTAAATATCGCCGATAAAGAAAGTTTTGTGATTAAAATGTGAGCAGTTCACATTTTAGTCGAAAATTTGTCATACCCCCTTGATCCTGTCAAAAAACAGGAGTATGTTGTCTGTCCGCTTTGAAAAAGCAGTCTTAATTCAAAGTGATAAGGAAATAACTTGTTCAGTGTTCTATAAAACTGTGAGCGCAGTTTTAGATATTCTGAAGATTGAGCAGGAAGGAATTTTGGGTAAGGGACTCCAACAATAAAAAAAATAGCAAAAAATTGACTGCCTCAGGGGGCAGATTGGAGAACCAAATGAAACGTAAACCAGATATTTTAGTTGTTCTGGCTGCGTTACTTGGGATCGGCATGGTGTTGTCGAGCTTTAGTGGGGTTAGTGTTGCTGAAACACAAACGCAACAAGTTCAAGTATCGTCAGTTCAGTCTTAAAAGCATTTCATATGCTGCTTTCCTTTGTCTATTTAAGTGAAAGCACATATGTGTGTATATCCAGACCTCTTACCCTTTGGTCTGTTGAAAGCATGAGCCTTCGAGGTCATTAGTGTGCCCTAGTTAGCACTGATAGTAAGGCTCTTTCCCCATTTTTCTATTACGACAAAGTTTTAGTGGCGCTTTATTTTCGGTTAAACAGATAGAGTTGTTTTTCAGTGAGAACTCCATCGAGAGGGTAGTCCCACTTTTCAACCGGAATCTTTTCTACTTTTTGTTGTTCAAAAGCCAGGCCAATACAGGTTGGGCGTAGACTTTTGTTTTTTTCATCAACTAAATGAGCGAGCGTGGCATCATAATAGCCTCCCCCCATTCCTAACCTATTTCCGTGTTCGTCGAAGGATACAAGCGGCATCAATAAAAGATCGATTTTGGAAGGAGCGATAGCAAAATTAACCGACTTTTGTACTTCCGGGATCCCGAGTCGATTGGGTAGTAACTGCTCGCCAGCTTCAAATGGAAAAAACCATAACCGATTTGGTTTACTTGGTCTTAGCTTTGGGAGCAGACAATAGCGCTTGTCTTGCTGAATTTGTTTGATTAGTGGCGTGGTGTTGATTTCTCCATCAAAGGAGAGGAAACAGGCGATATTTTTAGCTAGCCGGTAAGACTCTAACTCTATTAGTTGTCGGGTAACATTTAAACCAGCGTTGAGAGAGTATTTTTTGTTGATACTGCGACGAACCTCCCGGATCTGATTTCTGATTTCCGATTTTAGCTGTTGAGTGGAGCTGGGGTTCATAGTAATTAAACGTTGAGCAGGTAAAATGAGCAGAGCATTTGAAGGAGGAATCATCACCCGCTTTGCCGTTTGCTGGTCTCGCCCATGAACCCGGAGGTTCAGGGGGGAATTCCGTGTTTAACTCAGGCTTTCCGATTTCCGAAACTAACGATAAATCGCTAATTTTGGCCGGACTTGCACACCATTAATCAACAAGAACTCCCAGAGATACAGTTTATCGGCTCAAGGACTACAACAGCTTGGCGCACAAAGCAGGCGATGCAAGATGCTATGTTAACTCCATTTGGGCGCTGGAAGCTAGCTTTGAATCTATATCTTTTTGTAATTGTTTGATTCGTTGATCGATACTGGTCGACAAGTCGCTTTGACCTGACTCGCCATGTAATAACTCAAAAGCCAGGTTTAGTGCAGCCATTACCGCTATGCGATCCATGCCCACTATTCTTCCGCCGGCCTTTATTTCTCGCATGCGCTTATCTAGTTCTTTAGCAGCTTTTTCAAGCTTTTCAGCCTGCTCAGGCGGGCTAGAAACATGGAACTCGTTTCCAAGAATGTAGACGGTTACTGGTGTTACTTCTGCCATGGCTTAGCCCAACTCTTTTAATTTGGTGATCATGGCTTCAATCTTTTGACTAGCGAGTTTATTTTTCTCGATCAAACTGTCACGATCCTGACGCAGCTTCCTGTTTTCCCGCTGCAACGACTCAAATTGGTCGAGCATCCTGGAAACGCTGTCCTCAAGTTGTGAAAGATTTGAAGTATTCATGGCAAACTGTTGTTTTTTAGAATGATTTCAATATAGAGCGCATCATCATTCGGGTCAATGGTATAATCGTCAAAATTGACAATTATTCCCTATTTTATAGGTATAGGAGCCCTAAATGGAGCCGAGAAAAGACCTAAACTACGAAAAGGTCGAAGAAATACTGGCTGAAGCCGACCTCGAGCTGACCGCAGCCGAACTACAGGCAACATTGTGCGGAATGATATCTGCAGGTCTTAAGCTTTCAGATGAAGGATGGCAGGATAGTATTGCTGTATTGGTTAGAGAAGATGGGCAAGTCCCGGAAAATATCCAGCGGCTGATTAATGATTTAGCACATTGGACAGAAGCAGAGATGCAGCATCATGACCTCTTGGCCCCGACCTTATTGCCTGATGAAGATTATCCTGCGGTTGATCAGCTTGAAGCTATCACGCTTTGGTGTCAGGGGTTTTTGTTGGGATTTGGATTACAAACAGGAGATAACCCTATAGAAAACACCGATGTCAGAGAAGCGATAGCAGACCTGGCCGATATTTCTCAGCTTATGATTGAGGCCGACGATGACGAAGAAACACAGGAAGCCCTTTTCACTGTAGCGGAGCATATTAGAGTTGCTGTTCAGGTAATCTATTGGGAAATAGTGATGAAGTCTCAGGCTGGAGAAACAGCTGAAACACCAAAAAATGAGACTATTCATTAACCTGAGATAGGAAGGTAAAGGTTTTTCTACTAAAATAAACTACAGCCCTCTCAGCGATTGATAGTTATTCAGGTGGGAGGCTTATCAACTTGTTAAAAATAATAATCCTGATGTAAATTCTATGATATCAAGAGCTGAGTTTGCTCGCCGCCGCCGAGAGTTAATGGATTTAATGGGCAATAATTCTATTGCTATTTTGCCTTCAGCCAGCGAGGTTACTCGGAGTCGCGATACAGAATACCATTTTCGTCAAAATAGTGACTTTCATTATTTAACCGGTTTTCCAGAGCCTGATGCGGTTCTGGTTCTCTTGCCGGGGAGAGAGCATGGCGAGTATGTTATTTTCTGCCGGGAAAAGGACGTTAAAATGGAAACCTGGCATGGGCGCCGTCAAGGACAGATTGGAGCCAAGAAAAATTTCGGCTGTAATGATGCTTTCCCGATTGATGATATTGACGACATCTTGCCTGGATTGATGGAGGGCAGAGAGAGAATCTATTACGAATTTGGTAACCACACTGAGTTCGATAATCGAATCATGGGGTGGATAAATAGCTTAAGAAAAATGGTTAAAAAAGGTGCCCACCCTCCAGGGGAGCTGATCGATCTCGCACATATTCTGCATGATATGCGCTTGATTAAAAGTAAAGCCGAAATCAAAGTAATGAAAAAAGCTGCGGAAATTTCTGTTCAAGCACATATCGCTGCGATGAAAAGATGCCGTCCGGGATTAAGCGAGTTACAAATCGAAGCGGAGTTAAAGTACCAGTTTGCCAACCTTGGTGCGCGTTTTGAAGCATACAATTCCATAGTGGCTGGCGGAGAAAATGCCTGTATTTTGCACTATGTTGAAAACAATTGTGAGCTAAAAGACGGAGACTTGATCCTGATAGATGCGGGCGCCGAGTTAGACGGCTATGCTGCCGATATCAGTCGTACATTCCCTGTGAATGGATGCTACTCTCCCGAGCAGCTTGAAGCTTATCAATGGGTTCTTAAAGCCAATAAAGAAGCTATTAAGGCTGCCAAGCCGGGTAAAGCCTGGACCGATCCTCATGATGTAGCTGTTAGGGTTCTGACTGAAGGGTTACTCAGTATGGGAATTCTTCACGGAGAATTGGAGGCCTTAATTGAAGCAGGCGCTTACAAACCCTTCTACATGCATAAAACTGGACACTGGTTAGGCCTTGATGTTCATGATGTTGGTGATTATATGCAGGATAACGAGCCGAGGGAGCTCGCTGAAGGTATGGTTCTTACTGTGGAGCCCGGTCTCTATTTTGCGCCAAAAACAAAGGGGCTGGATAAGAAATGGTGGGGAATTGGAATAAGAATTGAGGACGATGTCTTGATTACCAAAAAAAGTAATAAGGTACTGACGTTTGGCGTGCCCAAAGAACCCCATGAAATAGAAGCCTTGATGCAGTCAGAAGCATAATGAAAAGCAAATATTGAAAGTGGCTAAGAAAATGAGGAAGTTTGTGTGAGTAGTCCGGCAGAACCACAAAATTTTGATATCGCTGTAGTCGGTGGCGGTATGGCAGGTGCTATTGCAGCATTTGCGCTCGCCAGGCTTGGGTTGTCAATAGCGTTAGTAGAGCCGGTTGAACCCGGTTCCAATTTAAGTTCCAGTTTTGATCAAAGAGCGGTCGCCCTCTCTGCCGCGTCTGTAAAAATATTGGAAACACTGGGCTTATGGCAGGCTATCCAGCACCTTGCCTGCCCGATAGAAAAAATTCATGTTTCTGAACAGGGACAGTTTGGTTTTGCCCGTTTCGACTCAAAAAATTATAAGCAATCAGCTTTTGGTGAAGTCATCCCTCTTGATGATTCTGGCCCATTAATTTGGGAGTGCCTGAGCAATCAGGAAAATATAAAGCTATTTTGCCCTTGGGAAGTTACGAATCTGAAACAGGCTCGGGAGCATAGTGAGCTGTTACTGGTAAGTGTTGCAGATAAGCGTCAAAAGTTGCATATCAAGGCGAGCCTGACGTTAGCTTGCGATGGAACCTTTTCCAGACTGGCTAAAGCTAGTGGAATTAAAGTTAACCGATATAGTTACGATCAATATGCGGTTATTGCCAACATTGTAACCGAATTGCCTCACGACAATCGTGCATTTGAACGTTTTACCCCAGGCGGGCCATTGGCTTTATTGCCATTGACAGGCAATCGTATGAGTCTGGTCTGGTGCCACAAACCGGACGATGTAGAAAACATGATGGATGTAGAAGATGATGTCTTTTTAGCACAACTGCAGCAGGCTTTTGGCTACCGCCTGGGGAAAATCAGAAGTATCGGAAAGCGTTTTTCTTATCCATTGGCGAGCCACTGGGCTGAAGCGCATTACCAAGGAAGGCTGTTGCTTCTGGGAAATGCCTCACATACTTTGCACCCGATCGCGGGACAAGGATTTAATCTGGGATTAAGAGATATTGCGATGTTGACAGACTGCATTAGAGACGATCTGTTGAAGGATAACTGTATCGGAGGAAGCGCCAGTCTGAAGCGATTTGTTGACTCGCGACAAGCAGACTGGCAAAAAACCAGCCTGGCAACAGATATACTAGCGAGATTATTTAGTCGAGAATTTTTACCCCTGCAAATAGGACGCAATAAATTATTGTCAGGATTGAACAGGATACCCTGGTTAAAGAAACGCTTTGCCATAGCTGCTATGGGGTTGGACGGCAAAAGCTCACGATTGGCCAGGGGACTTTCCGGTGATTTATCGCAGAAGCTGGAGGCAAAATAATGACAAGCGGATTGAAAGCGAATAGTCGAAAATTCGATATCATCATTGTTGGTGGTGGAATGGTTGGCCTTGCTATGGCTGCTTCTCTCTGCGAAACAGGATTGCAAATTGCGGTTATAGAAAAACAATCTTTGAGTTTAGATCTGTTTGCTCCATTGCTGTTGCCTGAAGAGCCTGAGGCGAAGGATTTTGATATCAGAGTAAGTGCAATTAGTCCTGCCAATCAGGAATTACTTTCTGAATTTCATTGCTGGCAAAAAATTCCGCAAGCGCGGCAGGGGCTTTACGAGAAAATGACTGTTTGGGATGGTGATGGCAGCGGCGAAATACATTTTGATGCTGCTGATGTCGCTGCGCCCTACCTGGGTTGTATCGTTGAAAATCGTTGTATTCAAGGCGCAATACTGATGCGTCTGGCACATCAGCCGACGGTTAAACTCTATGATCAAAATACTGTTTCAGCAATTGTCGAAGAGAGAGATAAGATAACCGCATTGCTTGAAGATGGAACCTCATTAGCAGCCAAATTACTTATTGGTGCTGACGGTTCTTTATCCAAAGTTCGCGAAATGCTGGGAGTTAGCTTTTCATCTGTACCCTATAAACAAACGGCTTTTGTGGCCAATGTAAAAACAGAACTGGGTCATCAGCAAACAGCATGGCAACGATTTACTTCAACAGGCCCGATCGCTTTTTTACCCATGGCAAACCCCGAACTCTGTTCTATCGTATGGACGGCTGACGACAACTTTGCTGAAAAAATCGAGACCTGGGATAGAAGCTCTTTAGAAGATAAAATAACCAGACAGTTTGAGTCCAGGCTAGGGAGGGTTGAGTTAGTCAGTCAGTTTCAGGGATTTCCACTAGTTAAGCGTCACGCTGAGAGCTATCTTGGCAAACGAGTTGCTCTCATCGGCGATGCAGCGCATACTATTCACCCTTTGGCTGGACAAGGTGTAAATCTGGGTTTTCAAGATGTTGCAAGTCTGAGTCGATTGATTAAAGAGTTGTTCGACAAGGGGCGAGACTTTGGATGGTGTGATAATTTACGTCCATTTGAAAGAGAAAGAAAGCTGGAAAATCGAATAACTCAGGAGTCAATGTCTGCGCTAAAAACGTTGTTTGGGGAAAACAATACTGTTTTTACAATTTCGCGCAACTTGGGGCTAAACTGGGTAAACCATAGTCCATCGATAAAGTCTTTTTTTACGAAGAAAGCAATGGGCTGGTAACTTCAGAGGAGTTACCAAAAGACATTGAGCTTACTATTTTTTGTAAAAACGAGACAGTATTGTGACAGGCTTATGTCGTTCAATTAAGTGTTCAAGGGAAAAGTCGTACCAAAAAGGAAGGTGAAATAACGGGGTCAAATTTTGGAAATCAAGTCTAACCGACAGTATCGTACTTATGTTATCAGCTGGTTTTTGCTGGTGACCGGTTTGATTGTTTCTTTAGGCGGATATGGAATTTATCAACTCATCGAAGAGCACTTTTTTGTCCGTTTCAAAGAAGAAAAGTTAGTTTTAGTCAAGTCATTAGCGGCAATGATTGATGGTGATTCTCACCAGAAACTACTTTCCTCTAATTTGAAAGAGAGCAAGCAGGCTCAGTCAATCGATCGGCGCCTGGCTTCTGCTATTACTGCAAACGGAAATCAATACCGTCTTTTCACTTTGATTGACCCCGGGAATAGTGGGAGGCTTTATTATGGTATTGATACTTCTAAAGCTGAACGAGATTTCATTCAAATCTATAGCGATAGTTTTGAGTTTAAAGTAGCTCTAGATAACTCTGGAAAAGCAAAGCTTTATCATTCTGAGCATTTTGGCGACAAAGTTACTATCGAAAGAGAGAATCTTAATTATACATTTAAGCTGATAGATAAAGGAAAAGAAGTTATTGTTCAGGTGAATGATATCCCCGTATTATTTATCAGAACTTCCAACTCCCTGAATGGTTTTTACAATAAGATAGAAATTCATAAGAAAAGTAAGGGCGTTCTGAAAAACAAGATAAAAATTGGCAGCGTGACTCATTATTTTAGCTATCGATTTGTCAGTAAAGGGGACTCAATTCATCAGCCGGGAGATAGTTTTTTTAGCGAAAATAGTTTGCAAAAAGCTTTGACTTCCGCAATTCGAAATCAAGGTTCTAAAGGTGTACATCCATTTACTGAAGATACGTTAAGTAGTCAGTTTGCGTTTGCTCAAATACGAAACAGTAAAGGTACTTCGATTGGTTTGATTGTACTCCAGATTCCACGAAGCGAACTTACAAAGTTGCGAGAATCTTTACTGAAACCGATCATATTAGGTATGAGTGTGCTGGCTATTTTCTTTATGTTGGCGGCTATCTTCTTTGCCAGAAAAGTAACTTCACCTTTAGAGCAGCTTACTATCGCTATTGCCCGCCTAATTCAAAATGACTTTAATTTTAAGCTATCGCCGAAAGCGTTTGGGAGTTTCGGCTACCTGGCTAATCAGTTCAACCTGATGTTAATGCGTGTTCATAAAAGTCGGGGAGAAATGATCCGTCTTAATAAATCCTATAGTCGTTTCGTTCCACACCAGCTTTTGAAGCAACTGAGTGCTGGCGGCGTTTCTGATATCGCTCTGGGTGACTGTTGTGAAAGAGAAATGACAGTACTGTTTTGTGATATTCGGGGCTTTACAACCTTATCTGAAACAATGTCGCCTGAGGCTAATTTTCGATTTATAAACCGTTACTTGAGTCAGATTGCGCCTGTCATTAATAAAAATGGCGGGAT
This sequence comes from Aliikangiella sp. G2MR2-5, assembly GCF_015687155.1. Classification (GTDB taxonomy): domain Bacteria; phylum Pseudomonadota; class Gammaproteobacteria; order Enterobacterales; family Kangiellaceae; genus Aliikangiella. The sequence continues at coordinate 198,640 of NZ_JADPQF010000004.1, forward strand.
CATTGATAAGTACCTCGGAGACGGTATTATGGCTTTGTTTCCTGGTGGTGCAGATACTGCCGTAACCGCTGCAATTCAGATGTTGGAAGCGCTCGATGAGTATAATAAGAAGTTGCGCCAAAAAAAGTTACCCATTATTGAGGTCGGTTTGGGGCTGCATACAGGAAATACCATGCTGGGAACTGTTGGAACAGCTTCCAGAATGGATGCAACGGTCGTCTCTGATACAGTCAACGCGGCCGCAAGAGTTGAGTCAATGACCAAAGCTTTTGCTACAAAAATTCTGATCACCGAAGAAACTAAGCGTAGCTTGAAGGACTTAAGTAAATATCGGATCCGTTATATAGCCTCTTGCTTCATTCAGGGTAAGTCGAAGCCGGTAACGCTTTATGAAGTTTTTGACAATGATAACTTTAGTTTGCAAAAGGAAAAGCTACATAATCAGACAACAATGATAAGGGCCTGGAAAGCATATAAGCAGGGAGATACTGCACTCGCTATTCAGATGTATCAGAAACTGATAGAAACCAGTCCTAACGATAAATCATTATTTGCTTTGATTGAACGTTGTCAAAGTGGAAGACTTTGACTGTTAACAGAATCAAACTGCCCTGAAGGTGTCATTAGCATGTCTAATATAAAGACATAGCTCTCGTTCAGCTTCTTCTATCGAAATGTATGGTCCTTCTTCTACTCCTTCTCGCGTCTGAAACCACCAGCCATCTCCAGTATGATAGAAACGTTCACTCCGGAACCAGGATTTAGAGTTTTCACCTGCGCGATTGACCATTGGTATTCTCCGTTACAACATGAAGTCCTTTAAGTTTAGTTGCTAATATCTCCTCTTGTAATATTGATTTGGGATTAAAAATAGAGTGTTCAAACAAAGAGAGCATTTACTTTCCTGCCTGGCTTGTTTATTGCGTCAACTTTTGCAGCAGGTTATCTATAATTGGGAAAAGGTATTAGAATTGCCAGTATATTGATAAGTCAATATTTCGTCCCGGTTGCGCTATCTTTGCATTGTAGAAGTTTTCGCTACCTATCCAGATTCCGTTTCCATCAACTTCTCCAGGGTTAGTGTCACTGGCTCCTGCACTTCTTAAGCCTGGATGAAAGTAAGTCTTGTTAAACAGATTGGTAATGTTCAGCTGATAGTTGAATTGACTATTCTGAGGTTGATAATTAAGGTTAAGATCCAACACACTGAATGCATCAATCTTGTCCAGCGGATTGGTTTCCACCGTCGCTCGCTCTCCGTAGTATCTGCCTCTGAGACTCAACTGCCAATGCTCATTGAAAGTCAAATAACTTCCAAAGTGGAGTGTCGTGTCAGCCAAATCCCCTACTGGAAACCAGGCTAGTGCACCACTGTCATCAAATGTTTGCTCTTTTGCATCTATCCAGGCGTAACTGGCCCAAAAAGTAATATTATCTGACCAGTCAATATTCGGTCGGTAACGAACTCTTAAATCTCCGCCTTTGCTTTTGGCTTCACCAGCATTGATCGCCCCGCTGTCAGTCGTGTTGAACAAGTTAGCGCTGTCCATTTGAAAGATATTTGCGGATACCAATAGTGTCTCTAACTTGTAATTAATATTGAATTCCCAGGTTTTTGCATTTCTAGGCTCCAGGGTTGGATTACTTCCCGAACCTTTCCAACCGCCATACAGCAGTCGAGGAGATGGTTCCTGGTAAGCTTCTCCATAAAATAGTTTAAACGTTGTATTTTTTAGTCGGCCTACATACCCTGCTCTAATTGTGGTTTCGCTTTCGTATTCAGAGTCGTGAACATTGCGCATGCCAAAGTGGAGTTTTTGAGCAAGAAGGCTTTGTTCGTCGGCAACTTCGTATTCAACCAGGCCGTACAGGCTGCTTTGACTGGTATCGATTCGGTTATTGGCAACTGTGTCTATCGTTGGTGGCGCCGGAAAAGAATAGTCTGCTGTAACATCAGCTGGAGGCAAAGAAGGGCCAAAATCTGTATTGTAGGCCTTCTGTAAATCTTTAGCTTCATGTTCAATACCTCCTAGAAAATGCCACTTTTCTGATGCTAGCCAGTCCACTTCCAGATTGAAAGATGTACTGTTATTTTTGGAAGACCAATAGGAGGCATCGAGTAACCGAATATTTGCCCCTGACTCAGGGTCCTGCACCAGATAGCCTTCGATGAAAAAAGAATCCTTGTCGAAATTGCTTTCGCGTAGCCGAAGATCAGTCTTAACTTTTAAGTTATTACTGAGCTGTTCCTGCCAGCGCCAGACAAAGGAAAAATCCTGCTCTATCCACTGCCCTGCATCAGGAAGCGAGTGATCAAAAGTGTATTTTAACCCGTAGCCACTTGATAGTTCATAGAGCTGCAAGATAAATTGATTCTTACTGGTTGAGAGCCGAATGTCGAGCGCTCGATTGTTGTGAGGAGAGGATAGCTGGGTGTATTCGGGAGAAAACCCGCCCCATATATCGGGGTTTTCCAATAAAGAGCGCTGGGTCCAACGATATTCGTCAGTATGGCTGAAGTCCAGATCTCCCCTGTCCGTTCTGGCTGTCAGTGACAGATCCCACTCTCTAAACCGCTTAAAAAAACTGGCATCTATTACTTTGGTATCCTGTTTGCCTATTTGTAAAAAACCCTGCGCATTAGCTTCGCTCCGTGCTCTTTCATTAGGAGTATAGGTGATGATATTGATTATACCGGCTACTGCATCGCTGCCATAAGCAACGGAAGCTGGGCCATAAACTATTTCGATGTGTCTAATATTAGAAATTGGCATTGCAGCCATAACTTCTGATTCGTTAGTATAGAGGTGATTAAACCGAATACCATCGACAAGAATAAGATGAGAACTGCCAATCGTATGTCTGATTCCGCGCCAGAAAGTATTGAAGTAGTTGTCGCTATAAGCTCGAGAAATCTGAATGCCTGCTAGATCATCGAGCAAATGGCTAAGATCTTTATAGCCTCTGCGCTGTAAATCAGACTGGGTGATAATTTCCACAAGTGCCGGTGATTCGTCAAGACTTTGCTCTCGTTTGGATGCACTGACAACTTTCAAGTTAAGCAGTTCTTGCAAGGAAAGCTTGTTAACATCAATATCTCGCCCGTTGACAGCCGGTGCTGCCAAATATGCTGCTAGAAAAATAGCAGGTGAATAACGGTGTAAACATTGAAGCATGCGAGCAGAATATTCTTAACTACTGACTATTTAGTATAGTACAGGTCAATCAGCCTGCTATTGCATTTATCTATATTTGAAATCTGTTTCCTGTGTTACAGTTTATTTAACGGCAGTCTTATAAAATGAGTCCCACTGGCGCTGGCTAGTGGCATCTTTCCTGCCCGGATATTAACTTGTAGTGCCGGGAGTATCAGTTTGGGAACTGGTAGCTGTTGATCTCTTTCGCGACGCATTTTGACAAAGCTGTCTTCGTCTACGCTTGAGTTGATATGAATATTGTCCCGCTTTTGCTCAGCTACACTTGATTCCCACTTCAAATCTCTTCCGCCTGGCATATAGTCATGACACATAAGTAAGCGTGTATCATCTGCGAGAGAAAGTGTTCTTTGTAATGACCGGTAAAGCTGCCTGGCATCTCCGCCGGGAAAGTCACAACGAGCGGTTCCAAAATCTGGCATAAAAATGGTATCGCCGACGAAAGCCGTGTTCCCGATTACATAGGTACAGCAAGTTGGTGTATGTCCTGGCGTATGCATTACTTCAATTTCAAGCTCTCCCAAAGTTAGTCGATCACCATCTTTTGCAAGATGGTCAAAATCATCTGCGCTAGCTTCAGCAGCTCCTTCCAGTTCAAACAGCTCATTGAAAGTCTTCTGTACTTCGGTAATATGCTCGCCTATGACGATTGGCGCATCGAATTTAGACTTCAGCCACTGAGCCGCTGATAGGTGATCGGCATGCGCGTGGGTTTCAATTACCCAGCATAAATCCAGAGCAAGAGCTTGAATTCTCTGGTAAATCTTTTCGATGCTACAAGTTGAGGTCCTCATTGCTGCAGGATCGAAATCCATGACTGGATCGATAACGGCCGCTTTCTTGCTTTTCGGGCAATAGACAAGGTGAGTGAATGAAAAAGTTGGCTTGTCGAAAAAGGTTTCTACAACTGGGTGCATAAGAAATTCCGTTTTGAATATTTTGACTGGCAGTATAGGGGCGATGACAGTTTAATTAAAGCCTGTGTTCAAAATCGTTTAACTACACTCATCAGTTCTATAAAGCGAGGGTCGTCACGAAGTCCTGATAATTCATCGAATGCCCAGGCGGTAGGGACCATCGAGTGACGATCTTTAACCGCCTGCTTTAGTTGTGCGAGAGCTCGCTCATTATAACCGAGCTCTGCTAAAGCAAGCGCTTTGTTGAAGGGGTCTTCGATTTCTTGTTCTAACCAGTCGAGATACCACCGGTTAAATTCCTCTATAATGCCTTTTTCCAGGGATTCTCTGACAGGTTGAATAGTTGACTCTTCTACGTTGGCCAAACGCATATATTCGGTGAGATAGTGTGTCGCTGTCTGGGCGAGATTGAGTTTAAGCGCTGAACGACCCGCACAGAGTAAACTGAAGCGGTGTTTGGGCTCTATTTCCAGACTTTCAACACATTGCTTTAAGGCCAGGTCATATCTTTGTGCAACTTGATAAAACCAGCCTGCGTGATAGTGTTCTTGAAAGCGTCCGGGATCAACCTTCAGGGCTTGATGAATTGCAGCTTCGGCTGAGGATAGGTCTCCCTGAATTGCTGCTGTGACCGCCAGGTCGTGAAGTGCCGGTATGGACTGAGGATCCAGTTCGGCGGCTTTTTGAAAATGGATTCGTGCCTGTTCAACATTCCATTCCCAATAAAAAAGAATTTTTGCCTCAATCAAGTGACCATGACTACTTCCAGGGGAAAGCTCGAGAGCTCTATTGGCATGTAGTTTAACCTGAGCTCTGGCTTGTCGAGTATAGGCCCTTTGCGATTTTAGCAGGCCAAGGCCTGCGTGTGCTTCCCCGACTTCAGGATGATCTTTTAGTACTTTTTCAAAAAGTAGCTGACTTCTTTCGTGGTTTTCGGGGCCTCCCTGCTCGTACAGGTAATAAGCTCGTTTTAATGATTGTTCCACTTCTGCTGGATATTCTGGTAAATCACTGGAACCAATCCATAACTTGAATCCGATAATGAACAGGAATAGTCCCGCAACAACGGCGATTCGCTTGAAAGTTAAAAGTCGAGTTTGACTCTTTGTACCGGGAGTGACTAGTGAAGTTTCAGCAATAAAGCGGTAGCCCTTTTTGGGGACTGTTTCAAGATACACAGGATTCTTGGGATCATCTTTCAAAACCTGTCGAATTTGCTTGATACAAAAATTGATATTCTGATCAAAGTCGACAACTTGTTCGCCCCAGACGGTCGTGGCAATCTCTTCCCTGGTAACCAGCTTTCCGGCTTTTTCGAGCAGAATTTCGAGTATTTGTGACGGCTTGGGTGATAGCTCCAGCTTACCGCCAAGCGATATCAATGAGTGAGTGGCAAGATCAAACTGAAACCCATCAAATTCAATTTTTCCTTTTTTTTCAGTCGCTTGAGTTCTTCTCATAACTTTCTCATAAGGATTTAAGCTTGGCTCATTAGGCGTTTGGAATTTTGCTATTGATGATGTTAGCACGTTAATATTGATTGCAGACAACAAAATGATCTTGAATTACCGCAGAAGTCTTTTGCTTCTATTACTCACCGCATTTTCAACAGTTTATAGCCTGTGCGCCCAGGAGACCGGAGTCCCATTTAGTCAGATATTGCATAAGGTTGTTGAGCGCGGAAATACATTAAAATTAGAGGAGCTTATAAAGAGTCATCCCTCTGAGTCGTTGCAGGTTCTGCAAAAGCCTGTAAACGGAAAACTTGCCTTACTTATTGCTGCTGATAAAGGCCACCTGCCCATAATCAGGAAGTTGCTGGATTTGGGGGTTTCAATCAATCAGCAAGATGATAAAAAAGCGACGGCTTTAATGAAAGCGGCTTATTCCGGACATCTCGATGTAGTTGAATTTTTGATTAATAGCGGAGCTAATATTCGACTGGAGCATCTGAATGGATATGAAGCATTTGACTGGGCGCTGGAGAGCGGCAGAATTAAAATTCTGAAAGCGTTACTCGTGGAACTTTCTCGCACAACAAAAAAAGAAGTGCCTATCAGCGTGAAATTCTCTCTCGGTCTGATACAAAAAAAGTCCTTTTTTAAAAAGGGACAATACAAAAACGGAATATTACCTGATCCTCAAACACAGTCTTTCAGCTTAATTGGAGCTGTATTGGCAAATGACATTTCAGCTTTGCAGCAGCTGCTGGATATTGGTTTTAACCCAGATCTACACAACTTTACTGGATATGCTTCCTTACCCTTGGCAGTAAGGTTAGACAGAAGAGAGATCGTCGACCTTTTGCTCTCTAAAGGAGCAAATATCAACCTGGGGAATAATGGAAATGACGAAGCCAGCGCGATTAACCAGGCGGCCCGTGCAGGTAATCTAATTCTCGTAGAACGGCTAGTAAAAGCAGGCGCTAACATTAATAAGCAAAATGCCCGTGGTTACGCTGCACTGCATATTGCCTCTTACCGTGGCGATATTCAGATGGTTGAGTATTTATTGAAAAATGGAGCGGATCCATATGCTGAAGCAGAGAAAGGGTTTCTACCTTTTGACTATGCCATTCAGTCAAACAAACGAGAACTCATTGCTCTATTTATTCTGAATTCTATTGAGCAGAAATATGGACGTTTGCTGAGAATGCAAAGCAACGCTGCCACTCAAAATCCAAAGTCGCTCTCGATTAACCTCCCTCAAACCCTGGAAGTTCTGATGCTTGGAATCCTGTATGATCGTGAGAGCTGGGTTAATGAAGAGTCACTCAACCTTTTTTCCAACGAAAATTTTTTAGGTTATTACCCTCTTAATCTGGCAGCTATGTTTTCATCCTTGCCAATATTGGAAAAGCTCAAGTCTGCCGGAGCTAATGTGAATCAGGTCGGCAGTAGCGGCTATCATACTTCTCCGTTGATCGATGCTTGTCGTGGTGCTGGTAACTTTATCGCGATTCAATGGCTGCTCGACAATAATGCCAAAGTTAAAGCTACTGATAAGTACGGCGATCCTGCAATTAACTGGGCGGCTTATTATAACAATGAAAAAGCCGTGAGTTTGCTTCTTAACTATGGTGCTGATCCTCTTCAGAAAAGTGAACACGCCTATGATGCTTTACGCACGGCAAAAGAAAATAAGTTCTCTAACCTGATTCAAATTATTGAGCAGCATATTGAAGATCAGAAACTTTTGCTTAAGGGAGAGCAGGCAATTCTCGAAAGAAATTTTGATGCACTAAAAAAGAACGCGCAGAGTTTATCAAATATCAATGCCAATAACTCTTCGGGATATACGCTATTGCATCTAGCAGTTAAACAGTCTGCCTTGGAGTCTGTCGACTATTTGATATCGGTAGGCGCAAATCCAAATCGTGTACGTATGAGCAACTATAAGGAATCGCCACTGATGTCCGCGGTAGTCAACGACGATCTTAAAGTTTTAGTTCAGCTACTAAGAGCTGGTGCCGACTTGGAGTTAGGTGACAAAGTCGGTGATACCGCGCTTAACTGGGCCAGCTTCCTCAATCGTATCGAGGTTGTCAGGGTCTTACTGGATGCTGGTGCTCAGGTAAGTGTAAGAACAGTTCATGGTAATGCATTTGAGATTGCTCTACGACGAGGACATGAAAAACTAATTTCCATTTTTAAGTCGAGATTAGATCACAAGTTTGTAAATTCGCAATCTGAAAAATTCTTTCAAGCGATAGAACAAAAAAAATTCTCTTTGTTAAAGAATCTGCCAGAGAAATATCTAGAAGATGGTGTGGTAGACCCTTATGGAGATGATTTATTAACTTTTGCAGCACGCAAGAGATGTTTACCTTGTGTAGAGCTTCTCATTAATCAGGGGTATTCAGTCAATAGTGTTGACTCTTTAGGATTTAGTTCGTTAATGATCGCCAGTCGAGATGGAAACCTTCCATTATTATCTTTGCTGTTAAAGGCCAAAGCAAGGGTTAACCAGAGAGCAAATGAGAGAGGTATGTATTTAAGTGCGCTGACGTTAGCTGCAACTCATGGCAGAACGAAAGCTGTTCAAAAACTAGTTTCAGCAGGAGCTATTATCGAACATCAGGATGCAGTAGGGAATACTCCTTTGGTTTGGGCTCTTAGTGAAGGACAAAAGGAAACAGCGAAAACATTGATTGATGCTGGCGCCAAAGTAGATGTTGTCGAATCGCTAGGAGTCGACGTCAATCAATTACTGTCAGATCTCAATTTAGAAACAACATTGAACTAACATTAGCCTGGAGAGTTGATATGCAGAGTTTATCTGAAATAGAACAATCTTATTCGAGTCAAGATTTTAAACTTGATTTTTCATCGCAACGAATTCTTCATGCCAGAGGAAGTATCAGGCTTAGATGTAAGTTATGGGAACTATTAATTTTACTACTGGAATCAAAAGGAAGTCTGGTTCAGAGAAATCTGATCATCGACCGCCTTTGGTTAGGAAATTACTATACTGGTCCGTCGGGACTAAACCATAGTATTTGTCACCTACGAGCGATAATCAAAAAAATTGCACTACCCTTCGAAATCGTTACTGTTCCGAAACGAGGATATATACTCGCGTCTACAGAAAAAAAGAAAATAAAAAACCTAACTTTTAAATCCGTAGTTTCCGCTAATCACTCGCACAGGAAAGATTTTTATAACGAAAAAATCGATAGTGAAACAACGGAAAATAACGCTGGATTAGGAAAGCATAACTTGAGTTGGAACTATCAAGAGCTTATTCTTAGTTGATGTTTCAAATTGAGGTTTTCAAAATGCGTTTTTTACATTCGATGATTCGAACTAACGTACCAGAAGAAAGTATTACATTTTATACAAAAGGACTTGGCTTAAAGTTAATTCGACAAAAAGATTATCCAGATGGAAAATTCTCTTTGTATTTTCTGGCACAAAATGAAAGTGCGCCGATGATAGAGCTTACCCACAACTGGGAAGAGCGTAACTACCAGCAAGGCGATCAATTCGGTCACCTTGCATTCGAAGTAGAGGATATTTATCAAACTTGTGAGCTCTTAGTGGATATGGCGGTCACTATCAATCGACCGCCAAGAGACGGAAGGATGGCATTTGTTAAGGATCCTAATGGTATTTCGATCGAACTACTGCAAGCGGGACAGGCTCTTCCACCCCGGCCGCCCTGGGTTGATATGAAAAATATTGGTAGTTGGTGACAGACCGGTTTCTCCAATTTTACTCCTGTGTAAAAGCGTCTATGCTTAACCGAAGAGAGCTGAACAGGCTGCCGGGAGAAAGGCTATTAAAAAGATTGCTGTTTTCATACTCGCATCACTTTGCTTATTCACCAATTTGCAAATCGTCGCTGCCAATCAAAGTGAACAATCTGAAAGCCATACTATTTGCAGGTTGAAATATGGGTTTGGTATTTGGAAACCCTATCAGTATGTAGATGAGAAAGGAGAGCCTCGGGGCTTTCACATTCGGTTAGTGCGACGGCTGGCAGCGGATATTGGGTGTCAGGTAGACTTTGTCCAATTACAATTTGCACAGACGCTAGAAGGTATCGAGAGCGGTGATATTCAATGGTCTGGCCTAACAACGCCGACGGCAAAACGTGGATTAATTGCAAAGTTTTCGATTCCTTACGCTTCCGACTTTTATGCATTATATGTTTTAAGTAAAAGGCTTCCTGCCTTTCGTAAAAAGTCCCTAACAGAACTGCTGGCCTCTGGGTTTCGTCTAGGGGTAACCAAAGGTCATTATTATGGACCTGAGTTTCAGAAGATAGCTGAAGAGCTGGAGTTAAGCGATAATATTATTGTCGCTTTTGATACTTACGATAACCACGATAAACTGATATCGGGTGAAATAGATGGTTTTCTAGATAACCCATTGATCGTTGCCTATGCACAGAGAGGGAAGACGGGAACAAGGATAGCGAGTCTTCCCAGTATACAGTTCAAAAACCCGATCGCCTTTATTTTAAGCAAAAAGTCTTTTCCTGAGCACCTGGTAATGCCTTTAAACGATGCGATAAGAAAGCTTCTGGCGGATCCTGAGTTCAGTGAAAAGTGGAATCTGAGGCAGTAATTTCTGGCCCAACTTACAATATTTCAGATTAGATAATCTAATGCGTCGCATTAGTTATATTTATATTGTGTGATATAACAAAAAGATACAGTCCTCTGAGTTCAATTTCAAGCTTTTGCCCTGTATAATTCGCCACCAAGCTTACTAACAGAGAAATTTTCATGGGAAAACAGACTCCACTTTTTGAGAGCCACAATCAATGCGGCGCTAAAATTGTCGACTTTGGTGGTTGGGATATGCCCCTGCATTATGGTTCACAAATCGAAGAACATCATGCGGTTCGTCAAGACGCGGGTATGTTTGATGTATCCCATATGACCGTTGTTGACGTTACTGGCGAACAGGCTAAAGACTATTTACGTTACTTATTAGCAAATGATGTAGCAAAATTGAATGTTAGTGGCAAAGCCCTGTATAGCGGGATGCTAAATGAGCAAGGTGGCGTGATTGATGACCTGATTGTCTACTATATTTCAGATACTAATTTCAGAGTGGTTGTTAACGCCTCTACTCGAGACAAAGATTTAGCATGGATGGCAAAACAGGCTGAAAATTTTGCAGTAGAAATTGTAGAAAATAATAGCTACGCGATGATAGCAGTGCAGGGACCAAATGCCCGCGAGAAAGCCAACTCTACTTTTTCACAAGCTCAACAAGTCGCTGTCGATGGATTAGGAATATTTGTGGCAGCTGAGAGTGAAGGTTACTTCATTGCTCGTACCGGTTACACCGGAGAAGATGGCTATGAAATTATGGTGCCGGCTGAACAGGCTGCCGATTTTTGGCAACGATTGGTTGAGGCAGGCGTCAAACCATGTGGACTAGGGGCTCGTGATACCTTGCGTCTGGAAGCTGGTATGAATCTCTACGGAAACGATATGGACGAAACAGTTTCTCCTTTAGAAGCTAATATGGGATGGACCATTGACTGGAGTGATGAGTCACGAGACTTTATCGGTAAGTCTGCACTCCTGGCGGAGAAAGAAGCCGGCGTCAAAAATAAGCTTGTTGGCCTGGTTCTTGAAGGAAAAGGGGTAATCCGTGCACATATGAAAGTTATTGTGGATGGTATCGGTGAAGGTGAAACCACCAGTGGGACCATGTCCCCAACTTTGAAAAAATCTATCGGTATGGCTCGTGTTCCAAAGACTACTGGCGAAGAAGTTATGCTTGAAATCCGTGGCAAACAGGTGCCTGCTAAGGTCGTTAAGGCCTGTTTTGTTCGAAAAGGAGAGGCTCTGGTTTAATTGAAGAGCAACAGTTTTGGTGTCAATGTTAGTGTTAGTGTAAAATGAGCGCCGAGATTTTTTTGAATAATTGAATAAAATTCGTCTAAAGTGGTGTTAGTTTATTTTAAAATCTGACACTACCCAAATAACAACAATAAGCAGTACTTACAAAGTATTTGTTGAAAATTTATTAACTGAGGAAAGCTAGTATGAGCAACGTACCAAGTGATTTGAAATATGTCACCTCTCACGAGTGGATCCGTCAAGAAGATGATGGCACTGTAACTGTTGGTATTACTGACCATGCACAAGAGTTACTGGGTGATGTGGTTTACGTTGAGTTACCGGAAGTAGATAGCGAAGTTGCGGTCGAAGATGAAATCGCAGTTGTTGAATCTGTTAAGGCAGCTTCAGATATTTATGCCCCTCTATCGGGCACTATCATTGAGGTCAATGAAGCTCTTGAAGATGCTCCTGAGACAGTCAATGCCTCTCCTTATGATGACGGTTGGATGTTCAAGATGAAGCCATCAGAGCCGTCAGAGCTTGATAACCTGATCGACGCTGAAGCTTACACCTCAGAAATCGACGAATAATTTACCAAGTTTTCGCCTTAGATCTTACCCAGCAAATGAAGTTTGACGGGCCTCGGCAAGTGTCGGGGCTTTTTCGATTTAACGGCGGTATCTGATTTTTATGGGCCTGCAATTTGAGGCCGATTGATAAATGAGAAAGCGAATGAACAAGACTCTTAACCAACTTTCTGGCAGTCAGGAATTTATTCAACGACATGTTGGTCCTGATGCCGATGAAACCCAGAAAATGCTCGATTATCTGGGGGTTTCTTCACTGGATGAACTGATTGAGCAAACTGTACCTAATAAAATTCGTCGAGAAGAAATGAACCTTCCCTCTTCTCGAAGCGAACAGCAAGCACTTGAAGACATCGGTGTCTACGCCAGTGAAAATAAGGTTTATCGTTCATTTATCGGTATGGGCTACTACCATACCAAAACTCCGACTGTTATTTTGCGAAACGTACTTGAAAACCCTGGTTGGTATACGGCGTATACACCCTATCAGCCGGAAATTGCACAGGGGCGTCTGGAAGCAATACTAACTTACCAGCAAATGACTATGGATTTGACGGGTCTGGACCTGGCTAGCGCTTCACTTCTGGATGAAGCAACTGCAGCTGCAGAAGCGATGGCGATGGCAAAACGAGTGTCTAAGAATAAAAAGTCAAACCAGTTTTTTGTCGATGAAGACGCTTTTCCACAAACCATTGATGTTATTAAGACTCGTGCAGCTCACTACGGGTTTGAATTGATTTTTGGTAAGGCTAAGGACGCTGCTAATCACGATGTTTTTGGTGCTTTCGTTCAATATACTAATCGCTACGGTGAAGTGATTGATTTGCAGGAAGTCATCAGCCAGTTACAGGCTAACAAAGCGATCGTTGCCGTTGCTGCCGACATAATGAGTCTGGTGATGTTAAAAGCGCCAGGTGAAATGGGTGCAGATATTGTGCTTGGCTCGTCTCAGAGATTTGGTGTACCAATGGGGTTTGGTGGTCCTCACGCAGCCTTTTTTGCAACCAGCGAAAAACATAAGCGAGCCATGCCAGGCAGAATTATTGGTGTTTCCATAGACAGCAATGAACGCCAAGCTTATCGTATGGCGATGCAAACACGTGAGCAACATATTCGCCGTGAAAAGGCAACCTCCAATATTTGTACTGCTCAGGTGCTTTTGGCAAACATAGCTGCATTTTATGCTGTTTATCATGGACCGCAAGGGCTGAAAGATATCGCCCATCGTATTCATCGATTAACAGGAATACTTGCTCATGCACTTCAGGAAAAAGGTCTACAGCTAGTTAATAAAAGCTATTTTGATACGCTCACAATTGATGCCGGCGATCAGCGAGACGAGATAATTGCTCGCGCAGCTGAAGCGAAAATCAATTTACGCGTAGATGACAATGGTCAAATAGGCTTGAGTCTTGATGAGGTGACTACCGAGCAAGAGGTACAAAAACTTTATTCTGTAATTTCCGGTGATGATAGTGGACTGGATCTTGTGTCGTTAGATGAAAAAGCCAGAGCGCACGAATCATTTGAAAAAGGTTTATTGCGAGAAAAAGATATTTTAACTCATGCAACGTTTAACACTCATCACAGTGAAACTGAAATGTTGCGTTATTTGAAGCACCTGGAAAATAAGGATCTTTCCCTGGCACACGCAATGATTCCGTTGGGTAGTTGCACAATGAAACTTAATTCAACTTCTGAAATGTTGCCGGTAACCTGGAAAGAGTTCGGCCATATTCATCCGTTTGCGCCAGCTTCGCAAACCATGGGCTATCAGAAAATGATCGAAGAACTCGAGTCATGGTTAGCTGAAATTACCGGTTACGATGCGGTTACAGTTCAACCCAATTCCGGGGCACAAGGTGAATATGCTGGATTACTGGCTATTCGAGGATACCATGAAAGTATTGGAGAAGGTCATCGTAATATCTGCCTAATCCCTAGCTCTGCACATGGTACCAATCCTGCAAGTGCGCAGATGGCCAACATGAAAGTAGTTATCGTTAATTGTGATGACAAAGGAAATATTGATTTCGAAGACTTAAAGGCGAAAGCTGAAGAAGTTTCAGAAAATCTTTCCTGCTTGATGGTTACTTATCCTTCAACCCATGGGGTATTTGAAGAAACAATCAAAGATATCTGCTCGCTAATCCATGAACATGGCGGTCAGGTTTATATGGATGGTGCAAATATGAATGCGCAGGTGGGAATTACTTCGCCTGGACTAATGGGCTCTGACGTTTCACACCTTAACCTTCACAAGACCTTTGCTATTCCTCACGGGGGAGGCGGACCGGGAGTTGGCCCAATTGGTGTAAAATCTCATTTGAAGCCATTCTTGCCAAATCATGCGGTGAGAAAGTTGCAAGGTACCGGGGAGAACAATGGTGCAGTATCTGCCGCTCCATATGGTAGTGCAGGCGTGTTACCTATTTCATGGATGTATTGTGCAATGCTTGGCAAAGAAGGATTAACGCATTCGACCAAAATGGCGTTGCTCAATGCCAATTACTTAACCAAGCGACTTAGTGAGTACTACCCTATTCTATTTACCGGACGTAATGACAAAGTAGCACACGAATGTATCGTAGATCTTCGTCCACTTAAAGCCGAAACTGGAATTACAGAAGTTGATATTGCCAAGCGGCTGATGGATTATGGATTCCACGCCCCGACAATGTCTTTCCCTGTTGCTGGTACTTTAATGATTGAGCCTACAGAAAGTGAACCATTTTGCGAGATAGAGCGATTTGCCGAAGCGATGATTTCGATTAAGAAAGAAATTGAAAAAGTTGCTAGTGGTGAATGGGAAAAAGGCAATAACCCGCTGACTAATGCGCCGCATACGCAATTCGATCTGCTTAACTGGAATAAGCCCTATTCCATACAAGAAGGTGCTTACCCGGTACAAGGTCAGCAAGATAATAAATTTTGGCCGACGGTTAATCGAATAGATGATGTTTATGGCGACAGAAATCTTTTATGTTCTTGCCCGTCCCCGGAAGACTATCGCTAAAAGAGCAAAATCTTTCAAAAGATAAAGTTTGAAAACTACTCGTAAAGCGAAAGTGTCAATTGTTGAGTCTGGTGCGTTGTTTATCACGCACCAGACATTACATCAAGACGTTACATCAAGACATGCCAAGGATACAGATCGGCTATTATCAACGATAGATTTCCACATTTTATCTTTATAGAGAGCCTCCTTTTCTCTTGACCATAACTAACACCAAAAAATAGCTGAAAGTTGTCTTCTAAATAAATTATCCTGCGTTTGTATCAAAACTAACTAATTTGCGCCTGATTTTCTAAACATTTTCTCATATGTTAAGTTGTGGCTCATAGTTAAGTGTATATTTTTATTGTTGAAAAATGATCAAATTGACAAGCAGAGCGACAATACCAAGCTATCGCTCCGCTAACCAATACTGCAGGAATTGAAAAATGATTAATAAGAATCAGCCTTGCAGAAGCTATCTATAAACTCCTGGTGTGTTGGTAGATTTTCAAGTTCCATCTCAATCTTTTCCCTCATTTGGGCAAATACCTTTTCAAGTTGTGACTCTGGCATTAAGTCTACGATTGGATGATAACCGTTTGGCGTGATGCCCTGTCCCAACATTATCTGTTGCCAAGATCGCTTACTGAACATATCTCCTTCCTTTTGTTCAATTCTTGACGTACGAGTAAATGTTTCGATCTTCTGTTTTAATGATTCTGGTATATCCATTTCCCTGCAATAAATCCAAAAGTCACTATCATCACGCTGGTTAAGATAGTAGTGCAATATTATAACATCTCGAACTCTCTGATATTCATTGTTAGTCTGACTGTTATATTCGGTGCGCTCTTTGTGAAAGTTTTCTTTGCTCGGGAAAAGTTTCACAAATCTTTTGATACCTGTGTGAATAAGATGAAGGCTTGTTGATTCAAGGGGCTCCAAAAAGCCACTTGCCAACCCAATCGCCAGACAGTTATTCTTCCATGGCTCAACACGCATCCCTGTTTTAAATCTGATGACTCTAGGCTCAGTTAATAAATCACCATCAATATTATCAACCAAAGTTTTTCTCGCTTCGTCATCATCCATAAACTTGCTGCTATAAACTATTCCATTTCCGACTCTATGCTGTAATGGAATACACCACTGCCAACCGACTTTATGTGCAGTTGACCGCGTATATGGGATCGGTTGCTTAGTTGATGAGCTTTGAACGGCGATTGCACTATCCGCTGGAAGCCAATGACTCCAGTCTTCGTATTCGGACCCTAGAGTCTCTCCTATCAACAAGGATCTGAATCCAGTGCAATCAATAAAGAAATCGCCCGAAACTTCTTTTCCTGATTCCAAATTTAATTGCTTGATAAATCCTCGTTCATCTTTTTTTACATTAGTTATCTTACCTTCAACTCTCTCCACACCCCATTTTTCACTAAGCTCTCGCAAATATTTTGCGTATAAGCTTGCGTCAAAATGATATGCATAAGAGGTTTCATCACAAAACTTATTATCTTTTGACGCTAAGTAATTCAGAGAGAAATCCCAGAAGTCACTACTATCATATTTTTGTTTGTACTTTAGCCAGTAGTCAATAAAACTGGCATCAGAAAACTCACTACTTGCCGCAATACTATTTCCGACTCGACCAAAAGCGTGCATATAGCTATCGCCGACTTTACCCCAGTTATCAAACTGAATTCCGAGTTTGAAGGTACCTTTAGTGAACTTAAGAAAATCAGCTTCATCAATACCCAGCATTCTATTAAAATTTTTAATTGCTGGAATCGTTGCTTCGCCAACACCGACAGTTCCAATCGCGTCAGATTCAACAAGAATGATTTTAATTGCAGGACTAAATAGCTTCGATAGCATTGCAGCAGTCATCCATCCTGCACTACCTCCGCCGGCAATAACTAAAGACTTAATTTTGTTTGTACTCATAATTCCATTGAACATTTGTTATTAATTTTGTCTGATTCTACACTTGCGACAAATTACATATCAATAAGTTTATCTCTCGTTTTGATTTGTTTGATAACCAAAGCTATGCCGAAATACTTTAGCAAATTTTCAAATGAATTTTACTAGTAAATATTCACTAGAATCTCTTTGTTGAATATTTTTTCAATCTCTTTATTGAATTTTTATTTAAATTATCATCGAATAAAAATTATTTTAATCTCCATTGTAGATATATTTTTTATTTAACGCTGGTAGGTATTTTTAATATCTCGATAACAAATAATTGGGCAATTGTTGGCTGTTGATTAAATTATTTTTTTTGGTTTACACTACTCCTCCCTTGATTTAAGGGATAACTAAATTAATAACAAGGAATATGTAAATGAAAACTGAAACAGAAAATAAAGTAAATAAAGAGTTAGATCTAAACGACGTTGAGTTGATCACAAATGTTGAGACAAAAGCAGGCGTTTGGGAAACTCCTCCTGGTGAAGTTGACAAAAATGAGTGGTGGACTATCACTCGTAACTTCTAAGAGGTAATTATAGATACGTTAGTTACTGTATCAATATTTACTTTTAAGGTCGGGAACTTTTATGGTTTTCGACCTGTAAGTTATGTTTTTGATAGATACAATTTTTGCTTTACTCCATTGTGCATTTAAAAATATATCAACGGAAGTTCTAATTTAGCGCGAGAATCACTTCAGAATCTTTAGAAGCTCACATCGTCGAGTTTGCTTGTAGTATTTTTTAAAAATCAAAACAGGTTTCGATGCGGAACTGGTGTGCGTAAGCGTGGATAGGCATTTTTATAAGGATATATTGTTTACCGGTTTAGTAAAAAATCTGGTTGCTAAGAAGTCCATGCGTATTAGTAAATCATTCCAATATCATCTACGTAAAACATGAGTCGAAAGTTTTCGAATCAACACTGTGACTTCGTAAAGTAATAGCCAGTTTGATTGGATGTATCATTGGAACGCTAGAGCGTGTGTTAAAAAAAATTGAAGTGCCTTAAAAGGGCATCTAGTAATATGATGAAATAGAATCAGGTATGAGTCTTAATGAAAATCTAATCTTAAAAATTATTGTTCGAGTGACGATATTTATATCGTTGGCGCTATATATACTCTTGAGCTTTGTTCATGTGGATGACTATTCCAAGCCAATCAATGGCTTTGTTTCTACTAATCCATACCCATACAAAATAAAATCACAGGTATCGGCTGAAATTAAAGAACTTCCAGTCAAAGAGGGAAACAATGTTTTAGCTGATCAAATCTTGCTTCAACTTGATGACAACGCTTTGAAAATCGAACTTGATTCACTAAAAAAGAAAAAGGAATACTTAAATCAAAAAATAATCGGGTACCTAGAGAAAAAAGAAATCTTAGCGGAAAGACTGATACTAAATAAAGAGTATGAAAAAAACCTGATAAAGAGATTAAGCTCCAAGAAATCTTTTGTCGAAAACAAGAAGGAACTCTCAGAAGTAAGTAAGTCATATGTTGGCTCGATTAAAGATGATGCGAAAAAGCTAATCCAGCAACTCGATAAAAATAATAAGCAGCTATTGTCAAAAGTAAAAGAGTTAGATATTCGAACTCAAGCACACAATGTTATTGAGAGAGGACTTTCCTATGAAAAAGAGAGAGCTTCAATACAATATGAAAACGAACTGGCTTCACTGGAATTTGCAGACAGCCAATACCAACTGGGAATAGAGAATCGTAATATTGACTATGAAATAAACCAGGTAAGCCAGGAGCTACTTGATTTAAATAGTACCCTGGATGACGTTAAATCTAAAATTGAACAACTGAAAATAAAATTGACTCATACGACGGTACTAGCTCCTATTAGTGGAGTTATAACTTCTGTAGAGCCTAGTGTACTAACCAGCAATACGATAACAGCTAATGAAACTTTAGTCACCCTGGTTCCCGAAGGCGCAAAACTAATTGGCGTGCTTGCACTGTCGGATGAGGACTATCGACAAATAAAAGTCGGGCAAAAAGTCAATCTGGAATTTTTTGCATGGAATCACTATAAGTACGGCATTCTAAAAGGAACTGTAGAAAAGGTATCAGTCGGAAAGATTTCACATCCTGTCTCCGGGCGCTTAGGTCATTTTGCTGAAGTGAATCTCGATAATCGGTTAGATGTAGAAATCGGGTATTCTTTCAGGGCAAGAGTTTTGTGGGAAAAAGTTCCTTTGTATAAATATATTCTTAAAAAAATGAATATTGATAACGAGAGTGAAAGCAGACGTGGTTAGTGACTTTTTTACACAAGAAAAGTACAACAGATATATTGACAGACAGTTGAGTACTAATGATTGCGCGATAAGCGTAATCAAGACCATTTTTAATCTATTTAACATCAATGTTAAACGTCATGATATTCAACAGGAAATAACGCTAGACGAAGAAGGGGCAGATTTTGATTCAGTAAAGAGCTATCTGGCGTCCTTTGATGTATCAGGTAAATACAATATTCTCGATATCAATAAACAAGACCATAGTGATCTACTTCCTTGCATTGCGATGATAGAGAAGAGAAACAGGAATCACTACGTCATCATAGAGAAGCAGAAAAAAAACAAGTTTCTTATATTAGATCCTGTTAGAGGTTCGTCCAAATGGATTAACAAAGAAGAGTTTTTTGGTGACGTTAGTAGAATCAAGAGTTCTGTAAATGAAGAACTATCACTTGAATTAATGAAAAGTACAGTTCAAAAATATAGCGAAGAGCTTAAACTTGACTTCAAATTAAGCGATTCAAAAAAGGACATAATAGATAGCTACAATAAAATACAATACTTAAAATGGTTGGAAGATACGGTTGGCTTTGAGTCCAAAGAGAAAAAAGCTGTTTTCCTGAAGAAAATACTTAGTGCAAATAATGGCTGTCTTCCTCCTAGATTTAAACATTTTGAGTTAGCAAAAGAAGATGTATTGCTTAAAGCGCCTATAGTCTTCTCCTATAAAAATAGTATTAAAGTAAATGATAAAATAGTTATGGAGCGTAACAGGGATATTCCCAGTTTTATCGCCCATATAACAAGATCTTCTTCAGAAGTATATCGTTCGTTAAAGCAGTTCACATTAGTAAGCATCTTTACAATCATGATTGCTACATTACTGCTGTTTGCGAACCAGGCTATTATAGATGAAGTTAGCCCTGCTCAAAACATGTCAACCGTAATGGTTTTTCTTGTTGTTCTATTCTTTGTCAGGTTTTTCGAACTTCTCTTAAATGTTATTAGTAGTTTGTCCGAAATTGTTTTATCGAGGCGTTTAGATAGCTGGCTAGTAAAGCAGTATAACAACTCACTGTTGTATTATGACGTAGAGTCAATCTCCGCCTATTCTAGAGGAGAGTTAGTTCAACGACTTAATGACTTGTTTAGAATAAAGAACGTAATCTTTATGTACTGCAATAACTATATTTTTAATATAGTTGTGTGTTTGCTCATTTCTTTAACCGTACTGTTTATTCATGCAAAAGTCTTTTATATAGTTTCATTGATTTGTGCTATTTACGCTGTTGCATTATATCTGACTGCGCCAAAGGTCAAAGAGCTAGAATCTAAAAAGTTTTCACAAAAAAGCTCGTTAATAACTGAGACTATGAATGTTATTGAAGGGCACGATATTATCAAGAAGAACAAGCTTCAACCCGTATTTTCAGAGAGTAACGAATTTACTTTAAATAATTTTCTCGATTTACAAGCTAAGAGTCTTCTAATTTCAAAGTTATTCGTTCATATTCCAAGGTTTATAGGTGTTTGTGGATATATAGCTGTTATTTGGATCTCTATGAATGAACATATTGAAGAGCAGCAACTATCTTTAGGCCAGGTATTTACCTTGATGGTACTTAGTAACTATTTGATAAGCTCTCTGAGAGTTGTTTTGAATACGAAACTCCAACTGCAGGAGCAAACGGTTGTGATAGACCGTTTTCTGGATTTTATTTCAGGAGCTAACGGTTCGGATAATGTTCCTACATCAAATGTCGAGACTAATAATCTTGCCAGGATAGACTTTAATGACTTTAGTTATAAAGTATCTGACTCTAAGTTCAAGCTTTCGATTAAAAGACTATCGATTCAGGCCGGAGACAGAATTCTTCTCGATGGTTTGAATGGTAGTGGCAAGTCCACTTTCTTAAAAATATTGTCCGGTTCAATTACTCGAAACATAAATGGTGGTATTAGGTTTTTCTCAACAGACAATTCGCCTTTGAATGAACAGATCAGTAAAGACCGAATTATGTTGTTTCGTGCAGAAGACAAAATATTTAACGAGTCAATTCAATTTAATATTAACTTCACTAATTCTGCGAATAACTCAGCGATATATCAGCTTATTAAAGAATTGGGAATGGACGACTTTATCTCGCCTCATAATAGAAGTTTAAACTCATGGTTAGAAGATAATGAAGATAGCCTTTCAACAGGGCAGAAAAGAAAAATTCTGGTTCTTCGGGCGCTTATGTCGGACGCTGATGTGCTGATATTCGATGAAATATTTAGAGGAATAGATCGGGGTTCTGTCCAAAAAATTGTCAACTACTTGAATAACATATCTAAACAAAAAATCGTTATCTACACGACACATGAAACTATTGAAAACCTAAAATTCAATAGAAACCTGCATATTAGTGACGGAGAATTGGTTGAGAATGATGACGACACAGCAGCAATATAAGTTGATAGAAAACACGTCTTTTACAAAGCAATCTGACGGTAAAGTTCATGTTCGATGTCAACGGGAAAATCACGTTGTAAATTTTATGGTTAATGAAAATATTATGGAGTTTATGCAAGCATTTAGCGCTTATCAAACTGTTGCTCAAGTAGCGAGCAAACTTGAAGGCAAGGGTTTTAATTCAGAACAAGTCGTCAGTTTTTCTGAAAAAGTTTTTAGTAGTCCCCTGTCGCATTGCTTTAAACAAGGTTTGCATTACACTCATCCAAAGAAGATATTGACACGTTTTGGCTTCAAGCTTAAGGATGTTTTTAGAAATAGTAGACTTGTTGCCGTTGTTAGTGCAGTAGATAGCAACAATGAGGAAGTGGTTTTGAGGGTCGTAAAAGCCCCACGTGACGACAAGAATTTTGCTCGACAAGAGTCCAGACTAAATTTTGAATATCAGCTACTTTCTGAATTGCGAGAAATAGAAAATGTCATTGATGCCTATAAATTAGAAGATGATAGCTATGTTGCACTCGCTTACAAATATATAAACGGCACATCCTTGAAAGACTTTGTCAATAGAAGACATACCATTAAACAAAGAGTTGAGCTAGCGCTAGAGATAGTACGCACCTTTCGCGCTATTCACGAAAAGGGCTTTCTACATGGCGATATTCATCCGTCTAACATACTGATTGATGACTCAGGTAAACCAACTGTTATTGATTTTGACTGTGCTTACAAAATAGGCGGGCCAGTCGCTGATAGAATTGGCGGCGTACCTCATTTCTTTCCACCTGAAAATACTAATGAATCGTGGTTCGATCAAAGTAAATCGATTCCTATTAGCTATTATGGAGAGCTATATCAAATAGGTCTAGTCGTTTACTACTGTCTAACAGGAAAATTACTTTTTGACAAGCCCGGCTATTCTGAGCTAATGGAAGCAATAAGTAATAATAGCTTTGAAGTGTTTAACCAAACTCCCGAAGGGGAATATATTGAGGAAAATATTCTCGAATTTATAAAGCAATGTGTTAGCAAGTCACCCGAAAAACGAGAACTAGCATGTAACAAGCTGGACGAAGCACTCGCAGAAATGCTGGGAGTGAATTACAAGAATTATTTAAATGAGTGTCGGGTTGAACTTACATAACCTTGTTGGAAAGCAAGAGGAACAGCATAATGAATACTAGTGTTTTAGATATTTGCGCCAATGAGCAGTTCAAGGTTAACAGTTACGACAGCATTAGTGCGTCCGATACCACACCTTTTACTTATCTATTAGAGATGATCAGGAACGGAACATTTTTTAGTTGCTATTGGCAAAAAAGGAGTGTTCATATACGTAATGACTTTGAACTAACTCAAGCAGAGCATACACTTGATAGTTTGTTGAATATCGTTAGAAATAATAATATCTATTCCAGGGACTGTCGTATAGTTTATACCGGCAATGTATTACCTTTTGAGCAATTCGAGAAAGATGGTATCGCTTGTGTCGAAACAATTGAAAAACTTATTGAAAAAAATGCGACGCTCGTTTTCCGATACTTTGACAGATTTGATGGTCGAGTAAAGAATCGTATTCAAAGCCTGAAAAACGGTTTGGAAAAACGCGTTCTTGCAACAACGCGCTCCAACTGCTACTACACGCCTCCAAATTCGAAAGGATTTGCTCCACATTGGGATTGTCACGATATTGTTGTCTATCAAGCATCTGGTAGCAAAAACTGGTCGCTCTGGAATAGCCCAGTCAAACTTCCGAATAAATATCAGAACTTCAGTCACTATCCATATGAGCCGAAAGATGAAATTAAGCTCACTTTAAATGCAGGTGATATCCTGTTTTTGCCAAGAGGATGTATTCATTCAGCAAGTACCAGTGATTCGTTATCGGTTCACTATTCATTTGGAATTAGAACTGTCGATTATAGTGATGTGGCAATGAAGTGGCTAAAGGAAGCTATTTTTGACGATGAGCTATTCAGAGCCAGTCTAGAGTTCAGTGGTGAGAAAACTCTAGATCAGGTTAAGCAACAACTGGTTAATAAACTACTAGAGCACCCCATACTTCCTTCTATTTGCAATGCGAGCTCGGAACTACTCGGCAATAAAGAAATTCCTGCTCGAAGCAGCTTTGAACTCAAAATGGACTCTGTCCTTGTTAGAACAAACGTTGTTGCACATCTAGTAAAAGAGCAGAAAAGCCACTCTCTATTGACGCGCTATGATTCCATAACTATTCCAGAGTCGCTACTGGATATTGTTCAAAAGATAGTCAATGTTGATTCTATTTCACCGAGTGAAGTTGAGCTACCTACAAATGCCGCCTTAAAGCTATTTGAGAAGTTAGTAGAAGTAGGCTTGTTTGTTATTTCGGAGTAGTGACGCTATGGGTAAAAAAGGCAGACGTATAATAATTGTGGCTCTGGCTTTGCTGGTGTTAATGATAATATCTTTTTTATATTTGATGAATAGAGCTTACTTCGTCACCGATAGAAATGGTCTCTTTCAATACTATGTTATTCCGATAAGTGGTCCCTACTCTGCACGTTTCAGGTTATATGAAAGTGCGAATAAGGAAAAAAATATAGCATTACAGAAGAAGTACTATGGCCCCATTTTTCGATTTAACGAGAAAAATGAAAGAATCGCAAAATGGATTTGTAATAACAGAGTCTTTAGTGAAAACACTCTAGGAGCGTCCAGTTATCAAATACAGTGTAATGATAAAAGTTATCGCTACAATTTGAATAACAAGCCAATCAATATTCCGGATAGCATTGAAGATAGAGAAGTTTACGCTTTTAGTGATCTACATGGAAATATTGAATATTTCAAAAAAGTACTAATAAATCTCGGTATTGTTGATGAGAATTACAATTGGAACTTTGCCAACAATGGAGTTGTGTTAACAGGTGATTTGATAGATAAATCAAGCGATGACAGAGCTTTAATGTGGTTTATCTACAATCTAGAGCAACAAGCCGCTAAACATGGAGGATTTGTACTTGTTTTACTAGGGAATCATGAAGTTTTTCAACTACAGGGAGATTTTAGACATGCGCATCCGGTTAGCGTTTATCTAACACAGAAAATGTTTCCTCTGACTCAAGCACTTGACAAAAATACCATTTTAGGAGAATGGCTCCGATCGAAGCCTATTATAGCGAAGCTCAATGGATATTTGTTTACACATGCAGGCTTGAGCCCGAAAATTATCGATATTAATGATCTGTTTTCATTGAATAAGGTACTGTTGGAATATTGGCAAGGTAAGGCGCCAGATGATATAAGTTATCAGGCAATTTTTGGGCCTCAAGGTGTTATAAACTATCGTGGAATGGTAAAGGAAACTCCTTTCTATCCTATGCTCTCACAACAGCAACTCAATAAACTTGCTTCTAAACATGATTTTAAAAAAATAATTTTTGGACACACTGAAGTTGATAATATCAGCTTTCTATTTAACGATAGTGCAATAGCTATCGATGCCAGTCGTCACTCAACTGAAGTTCTAAGGCTAAAAAATAATGAGCTATCGCTTGTGGATGTGGCTTATCTAAACAAAAGCGAATCCTGGAAAAAGTCATCAGTAAGAATTCCATTTAACTTGTTCTCGAGTAGTGACTGGAAGCTCATTGCTACAGGAATAAATTAAGTGAGGTAATGCGGTGCTAACGTTTTATAAAGATGAATTTTCTGCTGGTTGCAAATTAAAGCCTAATGATTTGAACGGCTTTTTTAATGGTGTAGGTTGCGAGCGATTCACTGACGAACATTTAGGATGCCGGCCATTGTTACTCACCAGAACTAATTCTGACTTCTACAATGATATTTTAAGCTTGAATGATATAAATAATATTTTCAGTTCAAAAAGACTTATTGAAAACGACATCAGAGTTTTTAAGGCTGGGAAAAAAATAGCTTACTCTGAAATTTCATACGAAGATAGAAGCGCTGATAAGAGTAAGATATTTGAACTTTTTAAATCCGGCGCAACGCTTGTTTTTGAAAATATAGGTAGATACCATTTACCGTTGGGACAATTTATAGCACATCTGGAAAATGAGTTTCATGTAAGAATGCGAGCAAATGCTTTTCTAACGCCTGCAGGAAGTCAAGGGTTTAAGCCTCATTTCGATAGTCATGATGTATTTGTACTACAAATTTACGGACATAAAGAGTGGCTCATCGGTAATAATCCAATTGAACTTCCTGATGACATGACTTCAGAGACTCGATATCAAGCTGCAATTGAAAATAGTGAAATACTAGCTACTGAGGTCTTAAAAAAAGGAGATTTATTATACTTGCCCAGAGGATTCGTACATTCTGCAAAAGCTTGCGAGTCTACCTCTCTGCATATAACTATCAGCATGCGAGGCCATACCGGAGTAGACCTGTTAAAAAAATCACTAAGTCAGATATTTGAAAATTCTGTGGAGATGAGGAAATATATTAATCACAAAAAGGTGTTTGATAACCAAAGCTATATTGAGCTCTTAACAAACGAGATTAAAAAAGTTCAATATGACAAATTATCAACTGAGCTTTATCAGGATTACTTATTGCAAACCTTCCCAGTAGCTTATCAGCAGGTAGAGCGAATATTTTCACCACAGGAGCTGCTTCATGATTCATTGTTGGAAGTCAATCCCTATATGGTTTGGCAGGCTTTTTATCAAGGTGACTTTATTCGTTTAATATTCGACGGAAAGGAAATGAGATTACCAAAAGCAGCACAAAATGCTCTGCAATATATCTCCGAACAATCAAATTTTCGCCCGAGCGAACTGCCAGATTTCGATGAAAAAAATGCTTTAATGCTATGTGAAGTTCTATATTCAAATGGCTATTTGAAATTTGCAGAGAGAAATAAATTGCGAGAAACCTGCCGAGATAGTCTTTAGTTACTGAGAACCAAAACAACAAATTAGAGAGTGATGATCGATATGATGAATAAAACGCTTTGCGGATCTGAAAAGGCGGATAAAAAATACGCTTTGGATGACCATAAACTAAGGAGTGTTTTTGATTTTATAACTGCTAATAAAGTCATATTAAGCGATCTGATTTCAATTAAGCATATTTCTCTTCTAGCAAGCAGTTCACTTTTATCTCCGGGTGATGTAAGTATATCCAGTGATGGTAGAGTGCTACCAATGACGTCCTTTTCTGCCAAAGGTAAAGTCAATAGAAATGTAATGCTCGAGCATCTGTCTTCAGGCAAAAAAGTAAAAGTATCCTGCATAGAGAATTATTTGATAGATTTCAAAATATTTTTTGCCACTCTTGAAAGAAAAATGGGTTGTAATCTTAAGTCAGAACTTTGTTTTTCTTCTTCAGAAATGAATCTTAAAGATTACAGTAAAATGCCAATTGACATGATATCTATACAGCTCTATGGAGGCAGGCGGGTCTATGTCGATGAGCTGAATGACACCAGAACATTGAAAAAGAATGACATTATCTATCTTTGTGAGAAAACACATATTGAAGAACAGATATCTGGAAAATCGATTTATCTAAACCTGTATCTTAATTATGACGAAGAATGTATTTCGCCATACAAATTTTATGATTTCGAGTAACCATTTGCCAGGCGAGGGTTATGAGTGAAAGTCTGACAACAGGCTATATCACTGTTCTATATGAGAGGTTTAATTGCGTTTGGCAAAGTGCTAGTGGTTTAGTAGAGATCCTAACCTCATTTGTATTAAGCTCTCTAACTGCTCAAACATGTTAAGTAATTGGCTGGTATTCAATACGATTAAGAATATTGTAATAGATAGAAATAGGTTTGAGAACGGCAAAAACTTTTATCGAGTATTTTAATGAAATCAATAAACCTTGATGCACAGTCTGCTATCAGGCTTATGTCAGTCGCACTTGGGTTGATCCCCTTTACCGCTATTTACTATTCCAATATTCACTATATTCAATCAGATTACCTGCCTTATAGTCTGTTAGGAGTTATTGGCGCCATTTTTGCGAATTCAACTGGCGCTGGAGGTGGTGTAGTATTTATTCCATTTTTTAATCAAATAGGATTATCGGAGGAGCAGGCTGTTTCAACGAGTATCGGCATTCAGTGTTTTGGAATGACAGCAGGCGCGTTAACTTGGTGTTTGTTCTATAGAAGCGAAAGAGTTTCGAATATGAAATGGAAGGCCTTTATTCCAACTTGCATTATTTCATCAATTTGTTCGACAATTGGTCTAGCCTTTTCCTTCATATTTAGTTTGTCTCCACCGGCATCTCTACATCAGCTTTTTAGCTACTTTTCCATTATCTTAGGGCTTTGTATTCTGGTGGTTGTTTTTATTCCTAAAGGAAAAGTACGAACTGAATTACAAAAGCTTGACTATATAATATTGGCAATTGCTTCCATTTTAGGCGGAGTAATTACTGCCTGGCTTTCAGTTGGTATTGGGGAAATCATTGCAACCGTACTTATTTTGAGGTGTTTTGACACAAAATTTGCAATTGCAGCCGCAGTGGTTGTGTCGGCAGTTTCTATATGGGTTGCTTCAATAAAGCTACTTTGGCTTGAGCCTAACGCATATCTTCAGATTGTACTGCTTGCAGGCCCAGGGGCGATTTTAGGCGGAATTATGGCAAAGAAATTGGCGCTATTGTTTAACGAGAGATATCTCAAAGCATTTTTGGCATGTTGGATACTTATTATTGGGATTTATGGATAATATTATTACTCGATTAATGAGATCAATTGATTGAGTAACCTGCCATTTTATCGATTTCAAAAAGACCTACCGCTTATATCAAATCATTTGCAAAACTCTTCAGTTGTTCGTTACTTTGTTTTTCAGAAGGTGCTTTTAGTTCCAGTAAAAATCATTGATTTCAGCTAAATTGTTTGATTTCTTTATTAGTAAGCATTGTTTTTTCTGCTTTGGAGTTAACGCTTTCAGGCTATTTTTTGAAATGAGATAGTGTTTTTTTCTGTCTCTCTTATGGCATTCTTTTCTGTTGAGACGGTCTTATTCTGATATGGAAGATATTTTTTCAATTCTGAGAAAAGTTCACACTTTAACACCTGTTTTTACAGGTAGCCATCGAAAAATCGACTACGCTTTGATTCATATTCATCTCTCACAACGGAAGCTGTTAACGCAACAATTGGCAAGTTGGCTGATAAATTTTTTTAATGCATCATTACCATCAATGGCTTCTGAACAAACTATCTCGTAAGATTTAAATATTTAGGTAATCAATAGGCTCTAATTCGAAACCATTTGCTATTGACGTTGACGCCTGACTTCGTTGTACTGCAAATGAAAAGTTATAGTTGTCATCCTGAAGTATGCTCATCGCGACTTTGATGTTGTCTGCTACATCATCGATGATAAGGATATGATTGCTATTTTAAATAATAGTCATTAAGCGAAGTTCTTTTAGTCTATCCCTAAGTCTACTCAGTATAGAACAGACTCTGAGTCCTTGCTAAAGCGATAATGATTTGAATGGAAAGCCCCTGTACGAACATAGAAATTATCGTATAAGGGCTCGATTTTAAAGTTGATAGTAGACTCGCCAGGGAGGCTATTTACTCGCAGTTAGGCCTTTGTAAAGTTGTCGTGTCATTCTTTCAGTTGTAATAAACTGCCAATTCCATGCGTCATGAAACTTTTTAAGCGGATTTGACTTAACCACCTGCTCTTCACTATTACCTGCCTTTATTTCGGCTAAAATCAGCTCACGACTTTCCTTCAACATTGCTATTGTAGCCGCAAGATCTTTCCTGGTCGCCAGAGGGCCGTGACCAGGAATGATTTTCGTCTGATCATCTGCAATTGAGAGTATCTTTTCCTGCGCTTTAATGTAGCCATCTACGCTACCACCGCTGTTTAGGTCGATAAAAGGAAACATTTTGTTAAAAAAGATATCTCCTGTGTGGATAACATTTGCATTTTTGAAATGAATGACAGCATCTCCATCGGTATGTGCATTTGCAGCATGAAATATTTGAGCATCTTCATTATTTAAGTGGAAAGCCATTTCTTGCGAAAAAGTAATGACTGGTAACGAAGCTTTTGGCGCAGGCTTATTTCCTTCTGGCGTAGAGAATCCTTTTGATAAAAGATGATGTCTTAAGTTTTGATGAGCGACAATATGAGTGCCCTGCCCACCGAAGTTGTGATTGTTGCCGGTATGGTCTCCATGCACATGGGTGTTGACCAGAAAGTCCACGTTATTAGGGGTTACAGTTTTAATCGCTTCTTTTAGCTTTTCAACTAATGGAGGCATGGAGTCATCAATCATTACCACTCCGTCTGTGCCGATCGAGAGGCCAATGTTTCCGCCTGTAAAGCCCCCTACTCCAGAAATCATGTAAAGGCCCGGAGAAACTTCTGTGGTTTCAAAATCTGGAGATTGCTCTTCTGCATTTAAACTAGTACTCAGTAGCAAAGCTAGTAACCCTGTTTTGAACCCGAATCTTGCTTTTATTTTCATACTCATCCTCATTGTGTTAATTGGTAGACTGTTCTATGACCGGAGTTGTTTACCCTTGCTCTCATATTAAATGAATTTCATTTATGGACAAGCCACAAAGCGGTCAAGTATTGAGCATCTAGGGAATAAGACCCATTTCACAGCGTTTACTAGCAATGGGAAATACTTGACATAATATGTCGGTATTGGTAATCTTGTTGACATAATATGTCAAAAGCGCTCAAGGAGGCGAGATGAATCTTTTGAATGAATTAACTCTGAAGCTGGCCGAATGCCAGGTTCAGGGACATACCTTCAATTGTTTGCCAATTAAAGGTGAGCAGGAAGTATTGAGAGTAGAAGTATCCGGTTTAGAAGAGCTTCCAATCTTTATGACCGTTACCGAGTCCCAAATCTTGTGTATTTCCTATCTATTTACCAAAGAGGAAATTCATCAGGAAAGAGAAAATGAGTTAAATCAGTACCTGCTCGAACTTAACCTGCCGATGCCTTTGAGTTCATTTGCAGTAGTCGATGGATACTATGTAATTTTTGGCTCATTAGCTACGGTGTCAAAATTTGACAGTATAGTTCAGGAATTGATTACCCTTGCGAGTAATTCAACAGATACTTTGCAAGCTTTAGAAGAGTTTATTAAATAAGGAGCCGGAAATGAACATTATTACCAAGTTATTAACCGCTATCCGTGGTGGCGCCCGAGAAATTGGTGAAGCCGTTGTAGATACACAGTCTTTAAGAATATTTGAGC
This sequence comes from Aliikangiella sp. G2MR2-5, assembly GCF_015687155.1. Classification (GTDB taxonomy): domain Bacteria; phylum Pseudomonadota; class Gammaproteobacteria; order Enterobacterales; family Kangiellaceae; genus Aliikangiella. The sequence continues at coordinate 229,562 of NZ_JADPQF010000004.1, forward strand.
AGGAAATTCACGACTCGAAAGCTAATCTTGCGGAAGCTAAACAAGGATTAACAGAAATTGTTGCCAAGAAAATGGCTGCAGAAAGACAGCTAAAAGAAGTACAGGAACAGATAGCCGAAAATGAAAACTATGCAATTAAAGCGCTGGAAAAAAATGATGAAACTTTAGCATTGGAAATCGCAACGAAAATTGCGTCACTAGAATCTAAAGCTGAAACGCAAAAGATAGATCTTGCTACCTATGAGAAAAATGCTGACTTACTTAAATCCCAGATCCAGGAAGCAGAAAAGATCATTGCGGATCATGAGCGGGAACTGGCGATCGTCAAAACCAGAAATTCAGTTCATCAAGCGACCAAGTCGGTTACGCAGACGATTACCGCGAATGAGTCTTCAATCGGCTCTGCCAGGGAGTCTTTGGAACGTATTAAGCAAAAGCAACAGGCTGAGGAAGATAAACTTCAAGCAGGCGTTGCGCTTAAAAAAGAAATGGAAGGCGACAGTCTCGAGCAGAAGCTTAAAGCATCGGGTATTAAACAGGAAAAGCACTCTGCTGAAGCTGTACTAGCAAGACTTAAGTCAAAATAGTAATAATGCGCCGTTGTAGTCAGATAGTACTTAACGGCGCCAATAACCTCAAAAGAATTACCGTGACGAAAAAGGCCAATAAAAAGAGAGAACTTTTTTCCAGCGAGAAAAAAGCGATTAAAGCGACACAAGTTGCTTTTGATATTTCAACTGAAGCACAGAAGCGTTTGAAATTAAAAGCGATCCATAATGATCTGTCTCCATCTGATCAAATGAGAGCGATTTTGGGGTTGCCCTGTAAGAAACCAGTGCGCCCAAGACTGACTATTTCACTGTCTGAAGAAGACTATATACTTCTTGCTGAGAAATATGCGGTGAATTTGGAAGACAAATTAAAGATTAAAGAAAAGGCAGCTCAAACAATAATCGATGATGTGATGAAAGAGGATAAGTGATCAAGTGAATAAAGAATCAATCCAGAGTATGAAACTATTGGGATTTTTTTTAGTCCTGCTTTGGTTGATTGAAATTGTTAATCTGGTAGTGGAGCATCGACTCAACCAGTTCGCCTTGTTACCAAGAGATGTTTCGCAGCTATACGGTATTGTGAGTATTCACTTTCTCCACTGGAACTTTGGGCATCTCTTCTCCAATACACTTCCCGTGGCTATTCTGGGCATCATGGTTTGCATTAAGGGGAATGCCGAAAAAGTAACCCTAAGCATAATGCTAATCACAGGTACTCTTGTCTGGTTATTCGCTCGAAGTGGTTTGCATGCGGGCGCTTCAGGGTTGGTCATGGGATACTGGGGATATCTTATTAGTAGTGCAATATTTGACCGAAATCTAAAAAGTTTGATGATTGCAATAATAACTATTGCGCTCTACGGTGGAATAGTGTTTAGTCTGCTAGATTTTCGACAATCTGTGAGTTTTGAAGGCCATCTATTTGGTTTTTTGGCAGGAATCTTTAGTGCTTGGCTACCAATTCTTCGAACAAAAAATAATAGAAAGCAAGCAAGGGCTTAGGGAGTTGATATGGAAAGTGTTCTTGAAATTGCAGGCAGTTTTCCAGTTGCTATTTTTACAACCATTAATCTCGTCATTATTGGAGTTTGGTTATTAATGGCACTGGGCCTTTTCGATGTTGAGTTTTTTGATCTGGACATTGATTTTGACGGTGATGTTGGAGATGTAAGTGGGGTTGCAGGTTTTCTCGTGACCTTAGGTTTGACTGGTGTTCCTATTTTCATCGTTTTAACGATAATCTTCTTTTGTTCCTGGTTAATATCTTACTTTGCGGTGAAATATGGATTATTTTGGAATAATTCTGATGCTATACGTTATCTTATTGGGGCAGGAATATTAGTAGTAAGTTTTCTAATGTCAATACCAATTACAGCACAAATAATTAAACCACTAAGAAAGCTTTTTACAAAATTAAATAGTTCGACCACTAGTCAATCATTATTGGGTAAGCAGTGCAAAGTCAGAACGACGAAGGTAACGTCTGATTTTGGAGAAGCCGAATGCTTAAATGACGGAGCTAGTCTGATTTTAAAAGTTCGCTCAGACGAAAAATATCACCTAGTTAAAGGTGATCTAGCTAGAGTAATCAGCGTAGAAGTGGAAAGTTCTATTTATCAAGTCGTTCCTGAAAAGGAATTTGAAAGCAATAAATTTTAATTAATAAATGAGGGATTAACATGGGTTCTGAAATCTTTATTATTGCGGGAGCGATACTCGCCGTAATCATATTTATTGGGATTTTTGTCGCGTCAGTCTACAAAAAGGTTCCGCAAGGCTATGCTCTGATAGTCAATAACCTGAGGGCTAAACCGAAAGTTAGTTTTACTGGAGCACTAGTGATACCCGTTGTGCACAAGATGGAAGTAATGAAAATTTCATTGATTACTCTGGAAATTGACCGTCGTGGAAAAGATGGTTTGATTTGTAAGGATAACTTAAGAGCGGATATAACAGTAGCATTTTATCTTCGAGTGAATGAAACAACTGATGATGTTCTAAAAGTCGCAAAAGCGATTTCAGTTGAACGAGCTTCAGACAGAGAAGCTGTAAACGAATTATTTAACGCCAAGTTTTCAGAAGCGTTAAAAACAGTCGGTAAGAAAATGGATTTTCTTGAGTTATTTGAAAATCGCATTCAATTTAGAGAAAAAATAGTTGATGTTATTGGTGATGATCTTAACGGCTATGCTCTGGAAGACGTCGCGATTGACTTTCTAGAGCAGACTCCTAAATCTCAACTTGATCCAAATAATATTCTTGATTCTGAAGGTATTCGTCGAATCACAGAAATTACTGCCGTTCAAAATGTCGAAACTAATCGATTGGAAAAAGATGAAGAACTAGCGATCACCAAAAAGAATGTTGAAACCAAAGAAGCTCTTCTTGCTTTAGAGCGTCAGGAAGAAGATGCAACAGCAAAGCAGCAGCGTGAAATCGCAACTATCAGAGCTAGAGAGCAAGCCGAAACACTAAAAGTAGAAGCTGAAGAGAAGCTCAAAGCAGAACAGGCTAGAATTGCTTCAGACGAACAGATCGCGATCCGTGAAGAAAATAAAATGCGTCAGATTGAAGTCGCTGAGCAAAATCGTGAACGCGCTGTAGTCGTTGAAAAAGAAAAAGTTATCCGTGCACAACAAATGGAAGCGGTAAACCGTGAGCGTGAAGTTGAGCTTTCAATTATCGATAAAGATAAAGCGCTCGAGGAAGAAAAGAAAATTATTGCGCAAACGATCAGTGAGCGAATAGCGGTCGAGAAAAAAGTAGCAGAAGAAGAAGAGCGAATTAAAGAAGTTCAGGAAGTCTCCGAAGCTGACCGTCAGAAACAGGTAAAAGTGTTAGCCGCTGAAGCTTCGGCACAGGAAGAACTTGTTCATACGGTAAAACGAGCTGAAGCTGAAGAGAAAAAAGCAGAGCATAAATCAAGAGAGATTAATATGCTCGCGCAAGCAGAACTTGAAGCCGCAGCGAAAAAGTCAGAGGCAGAAAAGAAAATTGCCGAAGGTACGCAAGCGACTCGAGCAGCATCCGGATTAGCTGAGGCTAAAGTCCTTGAAGCAAAAGCAGATGCTTTCGAGAAAGAAGGTTTCGCTCAGGCCAGAGTGCAGGAAGCAAAAGCAGCTTCGCTGCAAAAAGAAGGCCTTGCTGAAGCCAATGTACTTGAAGAGAAGCTAACTGCTGAAGCGAGAGGTAACGAGCAGCTGGGTAAAGCTGATGCTGTTGCCAAACGAGAAATCGGTATGAGCGAAGCAGACATTTTACGTGAAAAAGGTAAAGCTGAAGCAGATGCGCTGGTTGAAAAATTCGCTGCGATGAACAATATGAGTAAAGATTCTCGCGAATTTGAAGAGTTCAGAATGAATCTTGAATACAACCTGAAAGAAGTACTTGCGTCGATTGACGCTAACAAAGAAATATCGGGTGATCAGGCTGAAGTGCTTTCTGCAGCACTTAAGAATGCCAATATTGATATCGTCGGCGGACAAGGTGATTACTTCGATAAGTTAGCTAAAGGTATGGGTGCCGGTAATGCCGTCAACGGATTTATCGAAAAAAGTCCTATCGTTCAGGCTTTAATGGAAAAGCTGCTAGGCGGTGCTAGCAATAAGCCTGAAATCATTGAACCTTCCAAGAACGAAGTATAACGAGCTGATTACGGCCCAATAATTTGGGCCTATATTTCCGTTTTTAGTATTCAATCGATCTGCAGGTTTAAGAGCTGGTCTTCTATAAATCTGCAGAACTCAGGGAAAGGCAGGAATTTTTGTGACTGATCAAAAGCAAGACAACTCGATCGTAGAGCAAGCAGTTGCCGAGGGTGGCGCCTATGACATCATTCGACAACGATTGATCAAGCAAGGCAAGACGCTTGAAAACTTGACCGCTAAAATCAACAGTGAGCGTCAGGCGGAGTTTGGTACTACCGAAATGAAAGTTTTGGGGCGTATGCGGCTACGTACTGAAAATAATTGTCAGGCAAAAGATTTAGTCATTGTCGGCGAACACGTTCTTTTTGGGTATAACGTTTTCATCGGTCTACGCAAGGAAACCAAAGTTGACGATGTTTTTTCGCTTTATAAGCTCGAAGAAAAAGATGGACAGTATGAATTAAAAAACGTACCGACCATCGATTCATTTCTGAATGATCAACGATTTATCGAAGAGTTTGAAGAGCTTTACGCTTACTATAAAAATACCAGCCTTTCTCAACTTGTACTTAAGGATAATAAACTCCTTGCTTCTTTTCAGATTGGCGACAAGCTCAGCGATATTCGTGTTTTTCGCTGGGAAGTTTCGGCTGATGGAAAACGAATTGAATACATTGATAACCGTGGAGAAAGAGATCTGCGACTACCGGACAGTCATGACTTTGAATGGTCTCAATGTCAGCGAGACGATGTTATCGATGGCCGCAATCCCCACATCAACATTCTGGATACTTTATTTGTCGATAATCTGCGTGGCGATATCACTATAAAAATTGAGAACAATACCAATGTTGGTAGAGGAATTTATTCGGAGTCAGTGGAGGAAAAAAATCAGTCACTGGATGACGCTGAGTTTTACTTTGCCGATCTGAATCAACTCATTTTGTTAAAGATAAAACCCTATCTGGAAGATAATTTTCGCTATCTGGTTTTTAATCGACAAAACGAATCGATCACCCGTATTGATCAGATCGGGGATGCCTGTCAGCAGCTTCCGGAAGACCATGGAATTATTTTCCCTGGAGGTTATTATCTGACGACCGGAGAATATAAAACTTTTGATGATGATTTAAACGGGCTGGTCTATAAAAAGACATTGCGCTCACCCAATGGTGAAGACGTGCTCTACATTTTTTATCAGCCGGAAACCAACATCATTGCGCTTTACCCCTATAATTTGATTGAGAAGTCACTGCAGAATCCACTTTTCGGGCACGGTTACGGTTTTTATGAAGATGGTCGGATGATTATTTTCTATGCGGAAGACGAACCGAGTCGCGTTCACCCTTTACAGATCTGGCAGACTCCCTACTTCTCAGAAGTTTTTGCCAGTCAGCAACCTGAGTCGACAAGTTTTTACGGCAAGATAGGCAATGCCGAACTGGTTAGAGGAATATCTGAGCTCTACTCTATCGCCAAAAGTGTGGCTTCCGAAGAAGTTTCGGCAACTCACTACAATGAATTAAGTGAAAATTGTTCAAAAATTTTCGACGCCTATTATTGGCTGGACTCAAGGGAACTCAAAGAAATCGCAGAACTAATAAAAGCGATCGCACAAACTTCAGAGTCAGTCATCGATGAATATGAAAAAGTTGAAAGCATAAGACTGCAATCCAGCAAGGCTTTGCGAGATTCGGAAGTTCGGCAAAAGGAAATTATCCAACACATTGAGCCGGACAGCTGGCATTCGCCGCAGGATTTTGTCGACGGGTTAAATAATATCCGACAGCATCGCGGTCATCTGATGAGTATCAGAGAGTATCGCTATATCGATATTCAGAAAATAGACGAACTCGATCAGGAAATTGGTGTTGTAGAGGATAAGCTCAATCAGCAAACTGTTGAGTTTCTTGCTTCAGATGATTCCCTCGATAGCTATTACAAGGAGCTCGATGAAATTGCTAAAAATAGCGTCAAATGTAAAAGTAACGCTGAACTAAGACCCTTCATTGAGTCGCTCGATAGCATGGCGCAAGGTCTGGATCTGATTTCTGAAATGATGGCCACGCTAAAAGTGGATGATGCGACATTGCAGACAAAAATCGTGGACGCTGTGTCCGCTTTGTACAGCCAGTTAAATCAGCAAAAAGCACAGCTGGATCATCAACGAAGATCGATGGGAAACAAGGAAGCTACAGCGCAGTTCGGCGCAAGGCTCAAATTATTGAATCAAAGTATTCATAATGCTATCAGCTTGTCGACGACTCCCGAGCGATGCGATGAGCAAGTCTCGCGGCTCCTGGTTCAGCTGGAAGAGCTCGAGGGCGAGTTTAGTGATTATGAAGAGTTCATTGCCGATATTATCGCCAAGCGAGAGGAAATATTCGAAACCTTCGAAGAGCATAAACAAACGCTGGTTGAAGCGAGACAGCGAAAAGCGCAATCATTGGCTGAAGCAGGTGAGCGAATATTGCAAAGTATTCAAAGAAGAGTAAAACGCTTTAATGAAACGGATGAGTTAAACGCGTTCTTTGCTGCCGATGGTCTGGTTAATAAAGTTCGCGATTTAATCGGGCAACTTATCGAACTGGATGACAGTGTTAAAGCGGAAGACTTGAGTGCTCGCTTAAAAGGGATCAAAGAACAATCGGTTCGCTCGTTAAGAGATAAAAGTGATCTCTATGAAGAAGGCGGCAATGTTATCAAGCTGGGGCCGCGGCATAAATTTTCCGTGAATAGTCAGGAGCTGGACCTGACCCTATTGCCAAAAGGCGACGGGCTAAACGTACGCCTGACGGGAACTGATTATTCTGAGCCTTTAACTAACGAAAAGCTCAATGCCCTGAAAAACTTCTGGCATATCACCGTACCTTCAGAATCTGATAATTTGTATCGTTCCGAATATCTGGCCTATCAGATATTAACCTCGGCAATCAGCGAAGAGTTTGGACTGGACTGGCAAAAGCTGACTACCGCGGCTGCGGATTTCAAACTTCTGAATCAGCTGGTTTCCGAGTTTGCTACTCCGCGTTACAAAGAAGGTTATGAAAAAGGCATACATGACTATGATGCAGCGCTAATTCTGAAACAGGTTGTGCCGGTTTATGAAATTGCCGGGGTTTTTAAATTTGCGCCGCTTGCTCGCGGGCTGGCCTGTATTTTCTGGGCCAATATGCAAAGAGACGATTCTACTCGCTTATGGCAGCAGCGAGCCGGTAACGCTCGATTAATGGTTAACCTGTTCAACAATGTTCAGGCAAAGTCTGATTTGGTAGAGGAAATAAAAGCCGCTATCGAGGCTTTTTTAGCGGAATACCAGCTGTCGCAGTCCGAACAGCTTATCGCCAGTAGCGCTGAATATTTATGCGATGAGCTTGCCGCAGAGCACGTCAGTTTTGCCACTTCAAAATACGCCCGTCAATTATGCGATGCTTTTAAAACCCATATGGAAACTCAGGGGGGATGGCGCGACTTTGTTAAAAGTCTTGAGGACTTAAAAGGACAAGTGGGTAAGCGCTGGCTGTTAACTTCAAGCTGGTTAAATGCCTATGTTAAATCGCAAAATAAAATTGAGTTTCAGGCATTTGTCGGTGAAGCGATCGGTATCTTGAACGCGGAACAACGCATAAGCCGTAGTGATCGTGAGATAGATATCCAGTTTGAAGTTGAAGGTTTGATGGGGAGTCACCCATTGATCAAGGAAAGAAAACTTTCGCTGCGACTGGATGAATTTATTGAAAGAAATCGCTATCATCGAAATTGTGTAATACCGGGTTATGAGGCATTTCTTAAAACCAGGCACGAAGTAATTAAGGAGCAAAGAAATTTCCTACGCCTGGATGAATTTAAAGCGAAACCCTTGTCCTCTTTTGTGAGAAATAGACTAATTAACGAGGTCTATTTACCCATTATTGGTGATAACCTCGCCAAACAAATGGGAACCGTAGGTGATAACAAACGTACCGATCTGATGGGGTTATTATTAATGATTTCTCCACCCGGTTACGGTAAAACCACATTAATGGAATATGTCGCAGATAGACTGGGTTTAATTTTCATGAAAATTAATTGCCCGGTTATTGGCCATTCAGTCACTTCAGTTGACCCTGCTCAAGCAGATAATAGTGCATCAAAGCAAGAGCTTGAAAAGCTTAACCTTGCATTAGAGATGGGTAACAATGTGATGCTCTATTTAGATGATATCCAACACACCAATAGTGAGTTTTTACAAAAATTTATATCTTTGTGTGATGGAACCAGAAGGATCGAAGGAGTCTGGAAAGGAAAAACAAAGACTTACGATATGCGCGGCAAAAAGTTTTGTGTAGTTATGGCAGGTAATCCCTATACTGAATCTGGTGAGTCTTTCCAAATTCCAGATATGCTCGCTAACCGTGCTGATATATACAACTTGGGTGATGTGCTGAGCGGAAAGGAAGAAGTGTTTGCGCTAAGCTATATAGAGAACGCACTCACTTCTAATCCGGTTCTAGCGCCTTTAGCGACGCGTGATATGGGAGATGTATATAAATTTCTCGATATGGCGAATGGCAAAGACATTGCTACAACTGAACTTTCACACCAATATAGTAGTGCCGAAGTAAAGGAAATTGTTGAAGTTTTAAAAAAGCTAAAGTTTATTCAGCAAGTTGTATGGCGGGTCAATCAGGAATACATCACTGCAAGTGCGCAAGACGACAAATTCAGAACAGAACCTACCTTTAAGTTACAAGGCTCTTACCGAAACATGAATAAGATGGTAGAAAAAGTTTCCGCCATTATGACCGAAGATGAAATACATAGTTTGATAGATGATCACTATCAGGGAGAGTCACAACTTCTGACCACGGGAACAGAGGCTAATTTACTCAAACTAGGCGAACTCAGAAATACGCTAAATGCCGAGCAGGAGAGTCGGTGGGAGAAGATCAAAAAAGATTATGTACGCAATAAAGCAATGGGTGGAGATGATGCCGACACGGGAAGTAAAATTGTTGTGCAGTTAAATGATTTGGTGAGTGGCATCAATGCCTGGCGAGCAGTTGCTGAGAAAAACATCGTTGTAGCGAATGAAACTGCGCAAGCTAATTCAATCGCAGAAAGGCAAGAAATCTCCTGGCAAAAAGAGTTTGTAGCTGCGATTAATCGGTTCGGTTCACAGTTGGAGAATGCTATTAAAACACAATCCCAACAATTGGCAGCAGAGTCTAAAATAGATGATTCCAATGGTACCGTTTCACAAATTGACCAGTTTGCTACCTTGTTACATGAGACACTCAATCCTCTGGTTCAGGTAATGAATGGGAAGCTGGATCTTGATCTGGGGACGCACAAGCAGATGACCGAGATAAACGAAAAACTGGAGAAGATTGCTAAGCGCTCTGGGCGAATGGTGGATTCAGACAGGGGCTTGTTCGGTGATGGTTCTACCAGTAAAAGTTCATCCAAAAAGAAATCAACAAAATCAGAGTCAAGTAGAGATTCTGATAATCAGTCGAATAAAGATTAATTGACGGAAGCGAGAGTTTTATCATGGCAGTTATCAGCTTAATCAGAGAACACCAGTTATCAATAGACGAAGTTACGCGGCGAGTGAATAAGGTTGCTTCTAAGTTAGAGCAAAAACTGGGGATTTCGTCAGAATGGGACAATGAAAAAACAATGTTTTTTCGTCGTAAAGGTGCGAATGGCTCTATAGAGATTTCTGAGCATTCGGTCGAAGTGACGGTACGTCTGGGGATAATGTTCAAGGCGTTAAAAGGAGTCGTGCAGCAAGAGCTGGAGCAAGTACTTGATAAGCAGTTTAATATCTAAAAACTATGGTGTTTAGAGTTTAATGCAATTTATATATAGGTTGTAGGTGGTTTATACTCTGCCCAGATTCAATTAACTGATTAGGAAAAATTCCATGACAATTGAGATTAACCAGACTATCCCCTCTACCAATGTAAAAATTATCAAAGGCGGCGAAGTCGCAGATATAGATACTGCTGACCTGTTTGCAAGCGGAAAAACGGTTCTTTTCGGCCTTCCGGGCGCATTTACTCCCACCTGCTCGGCGGCACATTTACCCGGCTTTGTTGTAAAAGCTGATGAAATTAAAGCAAAAGGTGTTGAGCAAGTCGTTTGTATGTCAGTCAATGATGCTTTTGTTATGAAAGCCTGGGGAGAAGCGAGCAATGCAGAAGAGATTGTAATGCTCGCAGATGGTAATGCCGATTTTACCAAGGCGTTGGGCCTGGATTTTGATGTTTCTGCTGCTGGTATGGGGATTCGTTGTAAACGTTTTGCCGCCATTATTGAAAATGGCAAAGTCACAGCTCTATTTATCGAAGAGCCAAAGCAGTTCGAAGTCTCTAGCGCCGAACATGTTCTAAGTCAGCTATAATGCTTTGTCGGACCATAGACGCTCTGTGGTCCAACGCTCGCACTTTACAATTAAAAGTTAGCATAAAAATACAGATTGGTGCCCTGATATTCCCATTGAATTCCACTGGAAATATGGCTATTAACATCTTTTAGCAGGTCTTTTTCGATCCTAAACGTCGCGTTAAAAAAGCTATAAGAAACTCCTATTCCCCAATTTCTTGCTAAATCAAACTCCAAAGCAACTAATGACGAAGTCGTATAACCTTCGTTTCCGTTATTGGAAGACTCAAAGTAACGAAAAGAGCCAAGTAATTTACTACGATCACTTAGCCGGTACTCTGCTCCGAGGCCAAACAGAGGTATAGGTAGACTGGTATTTGAAGTGCCTCTGTAATGTCCCTTACCCGAAATCTTTTCTTCATCACTCTGGATGTATGCAGAGACGTCGAGATTAAATTTTGTGTTAACCCAGTATAGCCCTGTCAGAGCTTCTAGACTCCAGTTTCCCCTATGATAAAAAACATAGGTGTATTCAAAATCAAATCCGTTAACATCTAATTGTGAGTCAATTTGGCTTCCGATTTCATAAGTCTGCTGATTAAATGAAAAGTCCTTTGTAAGACCGCCAATTGCTCGTCTGGAAATAGGTAAAAAGGTAAGCGAAAACTTATGGTTGGGCATGAACTCTGATTCCAGCTTAAGCATGCTTAAATTAACTTTTTTATCGAAATTCAGGTTGCTTTCAAAGTCAACAAAATCATCTCGAGAGAAGTCTTCCGATTGTAAGTAAAGAGAAGAATCAAACGACATTAAAGACTGGCCAAAGGTTATCTTATAGTGCGAAGGTTTAGCCTCAGCGCTTATTAAAGTGAGAGTGGTAATAAGTGATAAAACAACGAGTTGTTTTACCGGTAATTTCGTCCAGTGATTCATCCTGCTCCTCGTCGTACTGCAGATACTGATAGTCAACCTAGAACTATCAATATTCGTTGGGAAGCAACCTCGGAATTTATTGGTTCCTTTATTAAGTTATAGTTTGCAAAGATGACATAAACAAGGCAAACCTGAGGAGCTAAAAGTTAAATTATTGAAAACCTGGTACTTATAATATTTAAATTGTAACGAGTTGCCAAAATGGAGTGTCTAGGTATTATATTTGAAGAAATTCGAGGAAAGCATGAATCCTTTAATGCTGGCCTAGCTGAGTTTTTTTACTGTGAATTTGGTCATTATAAAGGTGGTTTTAGTTTGAATACTTCTACTCTGGTTTTTCACATAAAAAAGTCTATCGCAGTAGTCATTTCCATTTTTGCAATTCTTTCTTGCAGTAGCATGAAATTGAACGATGATGCCAGAAGTAAGGCCTACCAAAACTATGTCAAGCAAAATAATTTAGAGAGAACAGACTCTATTGTTGCATTCAGATTACATAGTTGGCGTTACCTGAATAGTGAGTACATTATTTTATCGACTTCGTTTAATCGACCATATTTAATTAAAATATCAACTCCCTGTGTTAATCTGAAATTTGCTCAAGCAATAGCTGTGAATCAGAGTAGTAGCTCGTTGTATGCAAAGTTTGATTCTGTTTCAGTGGCTGATCCGCTGCAAAAAACTTTACCTGAGAAGTGCTTTATCAAATCGATCACACCGCTAAGCAGGGAACAGGCAGATGAATTAAGTGCGATCGGAAGGGAAGAAAATAAAGAACAGATTCTGGAATAGATAAAGCTAGTTAGAGGACTTTAAGGAAAGTCCTCGAAAGTGTCTAGTTGAATAGTGGGCTAGCTTTTAAGTTTTCGTTTAAACTTTTTTAGCTGCTTTGTTAGGGCTTCATCCTGATCGTCCTCTATTTCATCAATTAACGCCCTTGTTTTTTCCAGGTTTCCCAGAGCATGATAGATCATTGCAAGGCGGTAGCGAGCCCAGTCTTTACTGGGTAAACCTGTGCCAGCTTGCATGGTCATGTATTTTTCCAGAGCATTCTTTCCAATATCGAGGTTTTGTTTACTGAGTACTGCAGTACGCCCAATTTGATAGAGAGAGGTTAACTTGGCTGTTTGTTGGGCACTGTCTGTGGAATCTATTTCGCTTGCTGCCTGGAAGGTTCTGAAAGCTTTTTCAAACTGCTCGTTTTGTTGATAGCTAAAGCCGACGGCTACAAGAGCCTGTGCATCCTTATTGAATTTTTCTTCTATTTGCTTGGCCGTTTCGTTTAGCTTATCTATCTGCTCTTCTTTCTGGTAAATATCGAGCTTGCTAATCAGTCCATCCTTGATGGAAACCGCCTCCAGTTTATCTGCCATTTGAAGGGCTTTCTCGATGGAACCTCCAGCAATCGAAGGGGCTTGGGAGTAAAAGGCAATCATGTTTCTCATCGCCTGTATATGACTCGGATCCAGCTCAATAGCTCTAAGTAAATGCTCCTTACCGTCGCTAGCGTAACCTGGTGCGCTGAAAATAGATGCATTAGCTGCCTGTCTCAAACAAACTGAACCGTACCAATAATGATAATCTGCTTGCTCTGGAGCTGCCTTTACTGCTTCTTCCAGTCGCTCTTCAGCTTCATCAAGGTCCGCTTCTGCGATGGCTATTCGACCGAGATAGTATTGTTGTTCTGGAGAGCTTTTCTGTTTTAAAAACAGTTGCTTAGCTTTATCAAACTTATTTTTATCAAAGGCTTCTATCGCTGGATTTGCCATCAAGCTTGATGGCAATATCAGCGATGATAAAAACAATGTTATAGTTATGATTCTGACAAGCATATTATTTTCCTTTAGTTAACTGGATGAAATAGAGTTATGCGACTCGATAAGTTCGACGGTATTTACGTGTTAGGTAAGCTGAACCGACGGTGCCTATTAGACCGGGGATTATCCACAAACTAACTTGAGTACCGCCATCGACAAACTGTGAAAATAGCCGGCTACTCCCAAATACAAAAAAGGCTGTATAAGCGCCTATACCAGCCCCAATAATTGCACTCAAGTGGGCGATTAGCCATTCACGGGGTTTGATGACAGGCTTGAATATATAGTGGAGATGACCAGAACCAACCAAAATACAAATCACAGCAAAAATCTGGAATAGCACAATATTGAGCTCAAACCCTCTTAATCCAACAAAAACACCGGCAATGACTAGAAGTAAAAGAAGCGCCAGGTGAAATGGCTGTCGTAGGAGTTTTCTGTTGTGTTTACTTTTAAGTACGAGCAGCCCCTGACGGACACTGACCAATACCAGTAACGACAGCATAAATAAAAAAGCGGCAGAGTTTCTGCTCTTCGTGGCTAATTGAGTCGCCGCTTCAAATGTCAGATTTCTTTCTGGCGCGCGAATTCCTATAGGGTCTAGCAGTACAAGAGATGTCATGGTCAATCCACTCAATGCGACTGTATACATAGCGATAGAAAAATAGTGACCATATTGACGGTGAATAGTTCCTCCTTTTGAAGCTAGCATCGGTAACCAAAAGACTACCAGTGCTATGCTTCCTGCGATAACATGAATATAAAATGCGGTTTGATGTATTAACGGGCCCATCAAGTTTGTCCTCGTCTATGTTTTTGAGTGAATGGCATTTTTTTGCTTAATGCCTGTTCAAGACAAACTATTTTAGGTAACTCTCTCGCTGCTTCTAAGTGCGAGAAGTCACGAATTTAAACCATGACTTTTGGCCTATTGGGTTTATTGCCAGATCTGTCATAATTAGGATATGAAAATATTAAACCAACGCTTTTCTTTTGCTGAACTTGCCGCTGTTATGACCTGGGCGGTGATACTCGGAATATCTCTCTATGTTTTACATCAAGCGCCAGAGTCAATCGCAAACAGAACACCGTATATCGTTGCCTGCTTCTTTTTATACATTGCGTGTTTTCTGGCCATTGTCAGAGAAAGCGCTTTCATTAATAGCAAACCAAAGTTACTGGTTGTTTTAAGCTTACAGTTAGTTTCAGCGTTTGCCTTACTATTCCTTTTCCCTGCGGATTTCTTGCCAATATTGATCATCATCTGGTCCGCAATTTTGCCACACATTTTTAGTTTGAGGGCTTCAGTTACTATTTCTACGCTAATCTCAGTGCTATGGTTTAGCATCTATGCTTTCTACTGGGGTGATAAGAACGTATTCTTTACCTGTCTTCTGTATCTCACATTTCAAATCTTTGCAATACTGATGAACTATGAAACGAGACGTTCTGAAATTGCAACGGACGAAGCTAAAAGGTTAAACAAAGAGCTGGAAGCAACACAAACGCTACTCACTGAAGCTACGAGACAAAATGAAAGAACGCGAATTGCCAGAGAGTTGCATGATCTGCTTGGACATCATCTAACCGCACTGATCATAAATCTGCAGGTTGCTGGCAGAATGACTGATGGCGAAGCAAAGTCCAAAGTAGAACAGTGTCATGCGTTAGCTAAATTATTACTTAGCGATGTTAGAGAAGCTGTTAGTGCTTTGAGAGAGAATCAGCAGCTTGATTTTGACAAGATGCTTAAAGCGATGTGTGATTCTCTTCCTGGTTTAACAGTACATCGTCAGATTAGATACCAGTTCAATTTAGAACAAATGAATATCGCCAAGGCTCTGTTCAGTGTAATCCAGGAAGCCCTGACAAATAGTTTGCGTCATGCTAACGCGACTGAATTTTGGGTAGATTTAAAGCAGAACAAACCGTCAAATTTGGTATTGGAGTTGTACGACAATGGTTCAGCGGGCGTTGATATTAAACAAGGTAATGGTTTAACAGGAATGCGAGAGAGAATACAGGAGCTTAATGGTTGCATGCACATTAACAGGTTGAAAAATGCGCTTAAGATTAGCATCGAAATTCCATTGGCTAATGCTTCACCAATGTATTCAAGAGGTGTTTGAGGGTGTCTATCCGAGTGATGCTGGTCGACGACCAGATGCTAGTTCGAGAAGGTATTAAGAGTCTGCTTAATCTTTCTGATAAGGTCACTGTCGTTGGTGAAGCTAAAGATGGCTCCGAAGTTGTCGACTCGATTGGTCATTGTCAGCCGGATGTTATTTTACTTGATCTATCCATGCCTAAAATTGATGGAATAGGGACACTTAACCTTCTTGCTAGTGAAGGGATTACCATTCCTGTGATTATCCTGACTACATTTGATGATCATGAGTTTATTCTGAAGGGTATCCAGGCTGGTGCCAAAGGCTACCTGTTAAAGGATGTTTCTCTGGAAACTTTGATTGATGCAATAGAAACGGTTTATGCCGGAAATCGATTGATGCAACCGGCAATCACAGAACGTTTGATGCAGGGACTACAAGGGTATAAATCTGAGTTTGAGGCTCCGGAAAATATAGAGCCGCTTTCACCCAGGGAAATGGAAGTTTTGGGGTTGATGGCTAGTGGTTGTTCCAATAAGGAAATTTCAGAAGCGCTTCACAAATCTGAAGGAACCATCAAGAACCATGTATCAAACTTATTAGCCAAACTTGGGGTGCGAGATCGAACTCGTGCTGTATTGCTGGCGATAGAAAAAGGTATTCTCAAATAACGTTATTTTCTCAAAGCGTCTGAAAATTGTCACTCAAGTTGTCACTCCTGACACTACCCTGTCAGGAGATACCGTTTATAGTAGGGCAACTTTACGAGAACGAGCAAAATACCTATGATAGAACTGTATGGATTTACACCGAATTTGGGGTTAGAAGATCCCAGTCCTTTTGTGCTAAAAGTAGACACCTACTTGCGGATGGCCAAAATTGAGTATAGAAAAATTTCAAAACTCAGTAATTTAAAGCACGCGCCAAAAGGCAAGCTTCCCTATATTAGAGATAACGATAAGATAATTGCTGATTCACAATTCATTTTTGATCATCTGGAAGATAAATTTAACAGGCCACTTGATGGCCATTTAAGTGCTGAACAGAAGGCCATTGCTTATCTTACGACCAAGTCTTTGGATGAAAACCTATATTTCGCAATAGTCTATTCTCGCTGGCAGGATGAAGAATCCTGGGCAAAAGTGAAAAAGGCCTTTTTTGGCAAGCTTCCTTTTCCGCTAAACGCTATTGTTCCGATTATTGCCAGAAAGCAAGTGATTAGAACACTTTACGGTCAAGGTGTATCGCGTCACACTAAGGACGAAATCATCAGTATTTGTCAAAAGACTTATCAAGCATTGACAGACTTGATAGGCGATAAACCCTTTGTTTTTGGTGATAGACCCTGTTCTTTGGACGCCACACTGTTTGGGTTTTTGGCAGAAGTTATTCTTGCTGATCTGGATAATACTTTCAACGAATCTGCCAGAAATTATCCTGTATTAGTAAAATATTGTCAGCGAATTTATAAGCAGTATTATTCCTGATAAAGTTATCCGGCAAGTCGCCATAGATACCAGCTGGCAATGCTCCTATAAGGTTGCCAGCGTTGGGCAAGTTTTTCCATTGCCGCAAGATCGTATGCCTCTTCACCAAAAAGTATTTGCATTCCCCTTTGTAAGCCGACGTCCAACGAAGAGAATATATCGATCCGACCCAGTGCAAAAATCATGAACATCTCAGCCGTCCATTTTCCTACGCCTCGAAGTTGAATGAGCTTTTCTATCACTTCTTCGTTACTCGCTGACTCTAGCTGCTTAAAATTGAGTCTTTTCCTTTTCACTGCATCGGCGATCCCCTGAACATATTCTACTTTTCGACCAGATAAGCCTGCGTTTCGTAAATCATTCACATTTGCATTGATTATTGCAGTTGGTTTAAATTTTTTTCCAACAAGTTCGCGTACTCTACCTTCGATAGTGTCTGCGGCTTTAACCGATAGCTGCTGCGAAATAATTGAAGCAATTAGCGCGTCAAAGGGGTCGCGGTTTTCCGGATTAATGTTACACCTACCATAAGCTTTGACTGTGGGTCCGAGATATTCACACCTCAGCAATTCTCGACGTGCTTTACTTAGAGAGTTTTGATTAATTTGCATAGATAAAATGACTCAATAAATTTTTGTAGACTGAATATCAATTGCTACAAGATTACCATAAGGAGAGACGCTTCTCTTTATCTATAAAAGAAATATCCTCGATCCTTTTCTCTTTTTAGTGTTAACTGGATACGAGCGAAAAAATATAGTCAGTGAAAGGTTTCTAGGTATCTTTAAACAGGTATATTTGTATTTTATCCAACAGCTCTTTCGCGCGAATTGGCTTGGCAATGTGATCAGTCATTCCATGGGATAAGTAGTATTCTATATCCTGCTGTAAAACGTTTGCAGTGGTAGCAATTACCGGAAGCTCTTTGAATCTCGGGTCTTTACGAATTTCAATGGTAGCAGTATTTCCATCCATTTTAGGCATTTGAATGTCCATCAGTACAAGGTCATAGTTATTGTCAAATACCATTTTTATCGCTTCCTTACCATCTTTGGCTACATCTACCTGTGCGCCAAAATTGGTCAGTAGCTTGATGGCTACCATTTGGTTAATTTCATTGTCTTCCGCGACAAGAATATGCTTGTTCTTTAGAGGTAATGGCTTATCTATTTCTAGAGCGCTTTTAGATACGATCACCATCTTGGGTAGCACCGAACGCAATTCGATTGGACTGAAAGGTTTATGTACCCAATAATAATTTTCAGATTTCACTATTTTTTTGAAGTCAGGATCTTGAGGATTGTTTGTATAAAGAACAATATTTTTCAATGGTATGCCTTGTTTATTATTAAGCTCTTCTATCTGTTGTTGCAATGTATTCTTGTCATGGTCTGCCGAGAGCATTATGACGGAATACTTAGAGAGTTCTTTTATTGGCATATTATTGGCCATATTTTTTTCGACAAACAATGTTTGATAGCAATGATTGATCTGAAGTGCTCTCGATAACTTTTCTTTGTCATCTGGAGTCGGTTCTATAACTGCAACCGATATCTTCGATTTTAGATTAGACAATTTCCTATATTGAGCAGTTTCCTGGCTGGCAATTGGCAAAGCGACAGTTACAGTAAAGCAACTACCAATTTTGGGTTTACTTTTTACGGTGATGTCACCTCCCATTTTAACGGCTAACTGTCTGCTAATAGCTAATCCGAGGCCAGTTCCACCAAATTTTCTTGTGGTCGATGTGTCTGCCTGACTAAAACTGGAAAATAGCCTGGGTATGACTTCTTCCGGTATACCTATACCCTGATCGATTACATCTATTTTAAGCAGGCATTCAGTCTGTGACTGACTCAATGGAGTCACGTTTAGCGTAACTTCTCCTTTGGCGGTGAATTTGATCGCATTTGAGCATAAATTCAGTAATATTTGACCAAGCCGTGTTGCGTCACCCACAAGGTCTAGTGGTGTTTCTTGATCAATATGATAAGAAAAGTTAGTGTCTTTATCCTTGGATAAAGTTGTAATAACTGTATCTAGATTTTTGAGCATCAAGCTAAGGCTAAACGGGGCTGATTCTAGCTCCATTTTTCCTGCCTCTATTTTGGAAAAATCCAGGATATCGTTAACAATATTAAGTAGTGCCTTGGCTGATATATCAATGTTGTTAACGTAAACCGATTGAGTTTTTGAAAGTTCTGTTTCTTTGAGTAAACGAGCCATGCCGAGTATACCGTTCATAGGCGTTCTTATTTCATGGCTCATATTAGCCATAAAAACACTTTTTACTTCAGCAGCATGACGTGCTTTTTCGTAGGCGTTGGCATTATCCATTACAATTGCCGTAGTCGAGGCTATTGTTTTAATAATATTCAAATCATATTCGCTATAGGCATTAGCACTGAAACTTTGGACAGTAATTGTTCCTATAATTTTTCCGCCAACCTCAAGAGGCCAATAGATAATGGATGCCGTTTCATCCCCTGCTTTAGGGGCGACCAGAGGACGATCACCAACATACTTAACTCTATCAATTTCTATGTTATTGATAATCACTGGTTTACGATGTGTTACACACCAAACTGCAAATCGCTCTTTCTCTGACATAGATACTGAAAATTCTGGCAGGTACTCTCCTTTTTCAATTGCCAGTTTAAAAACAATCTTCTGCTCTTCTTCCTCATAAAAACCGATACAAAAAACAGCAGCGTCCATCATTTGGTTGACTCTTTGATAGATAGTATTAAGAATTATTTTAAGATCCAGAGTCGAACTAATTTCGAGACCTATGTCACTTAAGGTGCGAACATTCAAATTCGATTTTTCAAGCTCTTGAGTTCTTTGGTCAACTTTTTGTATGAGTACTTTTTGGTTTTGATGGAGCTGCCTGACTCTCAAATAGTAGACTAAATACAAGATGCCAAAGGATAGTATAAAAATTACGAATTTGAAGTGGCTGGTTTGATACCAGTCAGGTAACACGCGTATGGGAATTTTAAGTTCCTGGCTACTCCAAACTCCGTTTCTGTTTGTTGCATTTAGCCGAAACTCATAATTGTCAGGGGGTAAGTTACTATAAAAGGCCGTTCTGTTTTGCGCGTCAGTCGACTGCCAGGCAGTATCGTAACCAACAAGTTGATAGCGATACTTCAAAGATTCTGGTGCTGAATAGTCGAGCGCACTAAATTCAAAGCTGAAGCTCTTTTGTTGCGGTTCAAGTGTAAGACTATCAAATTGACTGCCGGCAATTTTTTGGTTATTTATTTTTAATTGTGAGATCACTACTGGAGGATTGTATTCCCACTCAGCAAACAGTTCTGGTTTAATCATCAATAGCCCTTTCGAACCAGCATATAACAGGGTATTGGTTGCTGTTTTACTATACCCAGCGTACCAGTTCACTCCAAAGTCGACGCCATCGGCTTTGGTAAGCTCTCGCCTTTTGTTATTTTTGATGTCTAAAATATTTTTCCCGTCCCAAACTCTTCCTTGTTGGTCAATCAGCATATTTCCCCATAATGCATCATTTGGATAACCTAGTTTTTTATTGATTGATTCAAAAAAAGCTCCGTGACTGTCCCAACGAATTAACTTGTCTATACCTCTTGCTGTAGCAGCCCATAATGATTGATTGTTGTCGACAAAAAGTCCAACCACCATATTGTGTGACAGAGAATTTGATTCTGCAGGATTATGGGTCACTCTTTCCAAAAAGTTTTCTCCCGGAGAAAGCTTGTAAAGACCTGCAGAAGTTCCGGCGTAAAGCACGCCGCTCTCTAATATCGCTAAAGAGTTTACTCTACTGCCTATGCTCTGTTTGGCATTGGCTTTGGTGTTATATCCGCGAAAGGTTTCTGTCTCGGGGTCAAATCGATCCAGTCCCCGTGCTGTGGCTATCCATATGTAGCCATTCTGATCTTCAACCAGATTTTTAATGACATTGTCTGAGAGACCATCATTGGTAGTGTAGCGTTTAAACTTTTTATCAAGTGGTAGGTAGCGGTATAACCCTGTTAAGCGAGTTCCAACATAAATGGTTCCATCCCGGGTTTCATGCATTGCGGCTATTGTGCCATCTTGCAATGCCCCAGGGTTATTTATATCTGGTGTTATCCTGTCAACAACACCTTCACCCGGTCGTAAGATGTCGACCCCTTTTCCCCTGGTTCCAACCCATACGTCGCCATTTTTTAAAGCTTTGACAGAAACTATATCTACATTGCTCAAGCTTTTAGGATTAGTTGGACTATGTCTCAAAGTTCGGAATGCCGAGTTAAGTGGGTTAAAGATATTTAAGCCATTACCCCAGGTTCCCAGCCAAACCAGGTTAGAGTTATCAACTAACATGGCGCCGATACTATCGGAATTAAGGCTACTGGGGACCGATATATCGTGCTGATATCTCTTTTTTAAGCGCAGAGTTTCCGAGTCAAAAACAAAAATACCTATACTGTAAGTTCCTACCCATATTTCATCGTGTGTCGGCTGAACGATCGAACGAACCATTGCATTGTTGGAATAAGGAATACCATTATTGAATAGTCGAATGGTGGTGTTTTTTTGGTCGATTAACCCTATTCCATTCTTGAAAGTTCCGAACCAAATTCGCCCTTTTCTATCCTGAAAAAGGTTTCTAATGTCAAACCTGGTCTCACTTAGAATTTGATTTGAATCTTGAAACTTTTCGATGCTATTTGTTTTATCATTGAACAGATATAGCCCATCAGCTGCGGCCAGCCATAGTTGATTGTTTTTATCCAATAGCAGGTTATTGATAGTTAAAATAGAATTTTTTATGTTTATGGCTGAAGAACCCTGAGAGATACCTGCAGCAAATTGGGTAATTTTATTGCTGCTGAGATCGAGCTTGTTTAATCCTCGGTGTGTTGCAATCCAGACATGCTCTTTGTTACCGGTAACTGCTGAAATATAGTTATCCGA
This sequence comes from Aliikangiella sp. G2MR2-5, assembly GCF_015687155.1. Classification (GTDB taxonomy): domain Bacteria; phylum Pseudomonadota; class Gammaproteobacteria; order Enterobacterales; family Kangiellaceae; genus Aliikangiella. The sequence goes on from NZ_JADPQF010000004.1 coordinate 251,421, forward strand.
AAGTCCTGAGTGATTTTCTTTGTGGGTTAATCGTGAAAAACTTTCCGTCTTCGGATCATAAATCGAAACCCCATCATGTCTTGTACCTATCCAAAGTCGACCATCGGGAGAAGGCCAAAGCGCACTGATAAACTCGCCACCAATGGAATTGAGATTGTCCTTATTATTTTTGAAAAGTCTAAATCTATATCCGTCATAGCGAACTAATCCTTTTTGACTTCCTATCCATACAAACCCCTGCTTATCCTGGGCAAGTGCGGTTACGATACCCAGAGGAACTGACTCTTCTGCGCCGACCGTGGCAAAATAGGGGTCTCCAAGTTCAAATATGTCAGCCGCTTTCCCGGCCAGGGGTTCGGTACTTATAGTCAGGGCTAGAATAAGTAAAATGCGAACAGGCATAGAAAACAGGATAAGAGTAGTTGAGTTATTAAAGGGCTTTAATAAAGTGTAGACCATACATTATAAAATACCTGACTATTCAAGGGGTTAATTGACATGACATGGATTGCGAACAGCCCTTTGAAAAGTAGTAGTTTGAATATTGGTGAGATTATAGGCTATCAAGGGGCAATAAAAAGAGTGGAAAAACTAAGAGACAAAAATGGAGCCTGTGAGTTATGTGGGCAGTTAAAGCCGTTGACATTTCATCATCTTATACCGCGTAGCTGCCATTCGAATAAATGGTTTAACAAGCATTACTCAAAGGAGACGATGCGTCTAACTGGAATCGATGTTTGTCGGCCGTGTCACTCCTTTATTCATCGCCAGTTTTCGGAAAAGGAGCTGGGACGGAATTTTAATACACTGGAAAAGCTTAAACAGGAACCAGTAATCAGCAAGTATCTATGTTGGGCTAGAAAACGGCACTAGCTATTGAGATTCAAGGAAGGGATACCGGGCTGGAGAGAGCCCGGTATCAAGTGAATGTCAAGCGAGCTTGCTATTGTGTCCGGCGAGTCCTGAAAACAACACCGGTCAAGAACAATAGAAGATAGCCAAAACTACCACCTCCACCTGAAGGCGCAGCTTTGGTTGTTGAAGTAAAAGTCGCGGAACCATTACCTATGGTTAAACTTGTTTCAACTGATTGAGAATGGCTCGATGAACTGGTGTGGCGTACACATACACTTTGCTCATTACTAATTGTGCCAGCGCTTGAAGTAAAACTGGTTCCACAGCCAATACTGTACTCTCCGTTGGTAACACTAATATCAACCAATCCTGATATGCCTGTTATAGTAACGCTGTTAGAAGTAATCTGTTGGCCAAGTTCTACATTAGGCACTGAGTTAAAACTGAACACGTCAGGATCTTTATCGTGCAGGGTACGACTAGTAAATTCAAACTCACTTTCACCCAGCGTGATCACGGTTGTCACCGTCCCGTATTCATTGGCAGATGAAGTGTGTCTCAAGCAAAGTGTTTGGCTGAGGCTAACCGTTCCGGAAGATTGTGTGAAGCCATTATCATCACACCCGATTGAGTACTCTCCATTGGAAACACTCACATTGACCTGGTTACTTACACCGCTGATAGTCACTGAGTTTGATGTTTGCAATGAGTCTAAAGCGACGTCGACCAAAGGGGTGAATACGACATCATCAGGTACCATGTCCGCAAGCGTTTGTGACTTGAACTCAAATGTACGAGCTCCCAGGGTGACTAGGGTCGTTGTTACTGTCAAATATTCGCTGGATGCGGTATGTCTCAGACAAATGGTTTGATCATTGCTTACCGTAGTCGTTTCGCTGGAGAAGGTTCCATCGCAGCCTATTGAGAATTCTCCATTTGTGATTGAAAGAGAGGTTGGTCCTGTTAAGCCGGTTATGGTCTGAGTATTACTTTGCTGAACGCTTGAAAGCGCCACATTTTCTTTGGTGGTAAAACTTAATCCGGCGATATTGATTCTAAAGATACCACGCCCATGAGTTGCCGCATATAAAGTATTGGCGTCTCCCCAGACCAGCTCGTCAACGGAGACATTCGCCGGACCGTCATTTTCCAGACTCCAACTTGTACCGCCATTTTCACTGGCAAATATGCCCACCTCTGTACCGACATAAATCATGCTGGTTTCGTCGGGCTTAATTGCAATAGTTCTTACCGGTGCTGGAGGAAGGTTGGCTGGATCGGTTCCGGTGGAATCTTCCCAGTTCGCTCCTCCATCAACAGTTTTCCAAAGGTTACCGCTGTTGTATCCACTGAATGCGACATAAACAATATTGCTATCCACTGGATCGATCGCGATGCGCATAACGGTACGAGATGGTAAGTCTATGGTCGCTACACTGTTCCAGATTGGAGAAGGATCAGTACCATTAGTAGTCTTATATAAAGAGCCGTCGTTATGACCGACATAAATTATGTCGCTATTTCCTTCGGCAACAGCAATCGCACTGATGTTGCTGCCAATTGATGGCTTAACACTACTCCAGCTGGGAGGGTTGGCTTTTGCATTGTTAGATATCCAAAGCTGGTCTCCACCGCCAAGCAAACGGTTAGCATTATTTGGGTCGAGAATAAAAGGAGCAATAAAGTTTGCAGCATTATCCATTGCATCATCGTAGATATAACTCGAGCTATAGCCTACGCCGCCATTTGTACTGCGATGGATACGCAGGTAAACATACTCTCCGTAGAGGTAATTTGAATCACCAGGATCTGCCGCAGAATATCCGCCGTCACCGCCAAAAGTTGTTGTCCAGCCTTCACTATCGCCTTTGTATACTAGCGTTCCATTGTCCTGTGTACCGCCAACTACCGTACCATCAGGAGATACTCCTATACCATAAAACTGGGTAATTGTTAGCTGGTTATTGAGTTCTTGCCAACCGCTACTGCCTGAGGCAACAGTGATATCCGGTGCGGTGTAAACGCCACCATCGTTAGCAAAGTAAACTTGTTGGTTTGTGCTACCATCATAACCTGGATGCTCAAGGATAAAGTGGTGGTCCGCATGTGCTGAGTCCGGAGCTTGCCACCAGGTACTAATTTTGGTGAGAGTCGTTCCGCCATCAACGCTTCGCCATAAGTCGATACCACCAACAATAAGATGGTTACTATCTGTCGGGTCAACCCATAGAGCGTTGTCATACCATCCCTGTCCGCCCAGATAGGCTTCTCCACTGTTGACAAGTGAAAAGGACTGACCGCCATCGGTACTCTTCCAGATTTCTCCGGAATTGCGGTTTACAGAAGCATAAACGGTTTGTGCATCGCCTCTGGCATAAGCGATTTCCACTCGTGCTGAACCAATGCTGCCATACCCACTTGCCGACTGCCAGGTTTCTCCACCATCGGTTGAATACAGCGAGCCGCCAGCGACTCCCGCAACCAACAATGCAGAATCTGCTGGGTGAGCATCTACATCAAAAGAGCGGCCGCTATGTTTCAGAGTCCAGTTATTGCCGGCATCCGTTGATACCCAGATACCGGTATGGGTTGCTGCAACCAGTTTGCTAGAGTCCGGAAGAATGGTTAGTCGATTAACCCAGTAAAAATCAGAATTATCATTGGTGAAACTGAGTTGACTCCAGTTGTTTCCTTTATCTGTTGATTTGAAAACACCAAGGCCTCTTACTTGATCGGCGTTGAAAGTACCTTCTCCGGTTCCGGCATAAACGATGTTGCTATCGTTTGGATCGACAACCAAAGTGCTCACCGAAAGATTCGCCATAAAGTCATCGGTTGGTTGCCAGGATGCACCGCCATTTTCTGTCAGCCAAACTCCCCCGGCTACTGCTCCTGCATAGATTCTCTGGCTATTATCTGGATCAAATGCCAGGGAGCGAATTCTTCCGCCGATATTGCCAGGACCTATCGACTCCCAATTTGCGGAGTTAATGCCTGCATCTCTCTTCTGGTTTAGCAGCTGGGATTTAACCTGTTCCCGCGCGAGGTTCCAGTTTTTTACATTGAGTCGACCATTTTCACTGACTTGTTGCTGATAACGAAATTTTTGCGCTTCACCAGGCATATCTGGCTTAGGCTGGCTGAGTCGGTTTATTGCATGAGAGAGTTTGTCACCTGGTATCTGACATAGCTCTTTGGCGAGTAGACTTCTTTCTTGACGCAATCTCTGTTGAGTAGGGAGGTCAATTTGTTGTAGTAATGCTCTTTTTTCTGAGTCAAAGACAAGCCCACACTGTTGCGTGTTTAGCTGATTGTAGCTTATCAGGCCGACCGGTATTGTCGCTACCAGACTAGAAAGTAATATTTTGGCGGATTTTTTCATTGATTAACCTATCTTAATAGTCCTACCGTGAGAGCAGGAAATAAATAAACATCATTCGCCTAATCGCGAACTTGCAGTTTAAGTGGGTACCTAATTAAGTTTGGGGCCATCGTCATTTCGACATTTGGCAGGCTTTCCACGAGTATCTCGTAGTAGCCGATTCTGTTAAAAGTCAAAGTCAGTTGAGTTCCGTTTTCAGTGCTATGAATTACGGTCGAATTTTTATCTTTTCGGCCAACTATAACTTTCCACTTGGGGCTACTCTTCAAGTTGATCTGGATGGTTTGACTAAGCGAAATTGACTTTTCTGTAATGCCCTGTCCGATCAAAGTATCAATAGATATCGAACTGGTTTCGACTGAGCTATTCTTTTTTTCCAGAGGACCTGTAGAAGATATTTGCGTCGAGCAAGCGGCTAAAACACAGCCTGATATCAGACAAGTCATATTAAAAAAGAAGGTAGCTCGCAATTTATAGCTCCAGTATCACGGGTAGAGATATTTCTGCCATCCGGCCTTAAAGTATAGACCTTGAAGCACTATAGAAAATTTTTTATTGTGTATTCAATGTAAAAAATTCACGGTTTGAACGGGCACTGGCTCAAACCGTGAACTTTGTCATATTTTTAAAAGGTATTGAAGAGAGATTACTAACCGAGGTTTGTAATCATTTCTAGCTGACGCCGACAATTTCGCCGTTTTTAAGAAGCTCTACCTTCATTGCTGCAGGTTCTTTGGGCAGCCCAGGCATGCGCATAATATTTCCTGTTAGTACCACCAGAAAGCCTGCACCAGCGTTAACCTGAATATTGCGTACGGTTACCTGGAAGTCTCGAGGGCGTCCGTGAAGTAGCGGATCATCAGACAACGAGCTCGGGGCTTTGGCAATACAAACGGGCAAATGTGTTAGTTTAAGATGTTCAACGTGACGCAAATCCTTTTCGGCTTCTTTGGTAAAGGCGACATCCTTAGCACCATACATCGCTTTACTTACCTTACGGATTTTTTCGACTACGTCATCACGGAGGTCGTACAAAGGATCAAAGGGCTTTGCATCTTTGCTGGCTGCAATCACTTTTTCTGCCAAATCAATTGCCCCTTCACCGCCCTTACTGAAGTGATTGCTTTCGGCAAAAGCAATTCCCTTGGCCTCTACATGGGCTTTTATTATTGCTACTTCTTCGTCTGAGTCGTCGGCAAAGCGATTAAGTGCGACGACGGGCACCTTATTGAATAACTGTACACTTTCAATATGTTTGTCCAGATTTTCCAGGCCTGAATTTACAAAGTCAGTGTTAACTTTGGTTAGCTGAGATTTATCCATACCGCCGTGCATTTTGAGTGCGCGTACGGTAGTGACCAGTACAACGGCTACGGGATCCAGCTCAGCCATTCGACACTTGATGTCAAAAAACTTCTCCGCTCCCAGGTCAAAACCAAAGCCGGCTTCAGTAATAGCCCAGTCTGCATGATGCATCGCCATTTGAGTCGCTAAAACACTATTGCAACCATGGGCGATATTGGCGAAAGGGCCACCGTGTATAAAGGTCGGTGTGCCTTCAAGAGACTGTACCAGGTTCGGATGTAGAGCGTCTCTCAATAGCGCAAGTAGTGCACCAGTGATACCAAGTGAGCGTACAAATATAGGCTCATCGGAGTAACTGTAGCCCACCAGCGTATTATTCAGTCGGCGCTCCAGATCGTCAAAATCTTTGGCCAGGCAGAGAATAGCCATAACTTCGGAGGCAGCGGTAATATCGAAGCCGCCTTCCCGTGGTATCCCCTGCATTTTTCCTCCGAGTCCCAGAACTATTTTCCGCAAGCTACGATCATTCATATCCATCACGCGGCGCCAAACGATTTGACGAGGATCGATATTGAGGGCATTACCATGATAGATGTGATTATCAACCGCGGCTGAAATCAGATTATTAGCGGAGGTAATCGCATGGAAGTCTCCGGTAAAGTGGAGGTTGATTCTGTCTACCGGCAATACCTGCGAATAACCGCCGCCAGTCGCACCACCTTTCATACCAAGACAAGGACCCAGTGAAGGTTCCCTCAAAGCCAGACAGACTGATTTATTTAAACGTGTAAATGCTTGCCCCAAGCCGATAGTCGTCGTCGTTTTACCTTCTCCTGCCGGCGTTGGCGTGGTGGCAGAAACCAGAATCAAATTACCCTTTTTCTTTGTAGGAGTCTTGAGTGCTTCTATATTCACCTTGGTTATTTCTCGACCATAAGGCATTAGTAAGGACTCATTTATGCCAAGGCCGGCAGCAATTTCGGTAATGGGCTTTGGCTCAAATTGCTTCACAATTTCTGCGTCACTTTGCATAGCGATTCCTTATAAATTCTAATCGGAAGGCTGGCCTTTCTGCCCAGATTTGGACTGACCAGGCTTAAATTGATAAAAACTGTTAATCACCGATCCGACAGCGACAATTATGGCGCCACCGATAAAGGCTTGTTGTATTCTTTGAACAGGAAGCCACTCGGGAAAATAATGATAGATTAGTAAGGTAACGCCAATCACAGCTAATCCCACAAGGTAAAAAACAACCGCTAATCTAGGGACCCGCTTAAACTGGATATGCATAGCTTTGACTAATCCTGCTGGCATGTGCCAAGGTTAAAATCTATTCCATTTGACCGGATATAAACTTGATGCGTGTCATCATCCTGTCGAATTGAGGCTTGTTCAAGCAAACGATAGTAGCAACTGCGGTTGAATCCTGCATACAGGTTTCGTCGAACTAAGACTGCAGGTAGTTGTTGGCCCAGAAAGCTTGAGAGTATCAACCGCTCAGGAGAGGCTATCTGAATTTTATTTTTACAGTTATCGAGACATTCTAACTGGAGCCCCTTATGACCTTCACACCAGTCAAAATCCACAATGGTGAAAGGTTGCCACTCAACTTCAATCCCCAGCTTTTCAACTGGTGTTACCAGGTAATATTTTTCGCCTTCTCTTTTGATAACTCGAGAGAAAAGTTGTTTCATTTTTGCATGAGTAAAGGGGGTGCCCTGATATATCCATTGGCCGTCCGCTTTTATTGTGAGTCCCATTTCTCCGCAATAATCAGGATTCCACTTTTCCACGGGGGGCATAGGTGAGTCGCCAATGGCTTTTATCAAGGATTCTGGAGGAGAATTTGATGCGGATTTCAACCTTATCTCCTCTTTAGGCGCCTTTCTCAATCCAGTAACGAAAAGGTGTTTGACTGGTATCTTTTAAAAGTAGTCGATGATCCATAAATTCACAGAAATTAGGGACGTCTCGTTTGGTTGCAGGATCATCTGCGATGATCAGAAGTACCTGTCCCTTTGAGAGTGTGCGCATGGATTTACGGATCATCATCACCGGCTCCGGACAGCGCAGCCCTTCAGCTTCTAACGTGAGGTCGACTGCAATTTTTTCGCTCATTCGCGAGAATCCGTCGTGCTTGTCTGAGTTGAGGTAGAGGAGTCTGTACTCGAGTTTGTCGCTTTCTCTTTTGGATTGCGCTCTGTTACATTATCATCCCGGTTTTTAGTTCTTTGATTTCCTGATGAACGTTGAGACTGGTTTCTGTTACCTGCTCTTCTCCGTTTATCAGCCGTTGCTGGCGGTTTGATATCTGCTAACAGATTTGGAGTGACTTCCGCTGTGGGCAGGCTAAAACCTATATATTTTTCAATAGCTGGTAAATTAAATGCGTTGTCTTCCCCTGCAAATGAAATTGCATCGCCTTCTGCTCCTGCGCGCGCGGTTCTGCCTATTCGGTGGACATAATCTTCAGCATCGTCTGGCAGGTCAAAATTAAAAACGTGACTTACTCCGGTAATATGCAATCCGCGAGCGGCGACATCAGTAGCGATTAAAACGTCGATAGTGCCTTTTTTAAGTTCTTCAAGTAGACGAATTCTCTTTTTCTGCGGTACATCACCTGTAAGTAGTCCGGATTTAATTCCGTTACCTTTCAGTGTTAACCAGACCTTCTCCGCCTGTCGCCTGGTATTTGTGAATATCATCGACTTCTCTGGCTGGAGTTTATTCATGAGGCCAATAAGTAGCGGGAGCTTCTCTCGGTTGGCGGGGTAATAGAGTTCTTGCTTGACGCGATCAGCAGTAACCTGCTCTGCCTCTACATGGATGTGTTGCGGGTTATTCATATGCTCGTATGCTAGTTCCTTAACCCTATGGGATAAGGTGGCGGAAAATAACATGCTAAGCCTTTCTTTCGCTGGTGGCATTTTTCGGAACAGGTAGCGAATATCACTGATAAAGCCAAGATCAAACATGCGATCAGCTTCATCTAGAACCACACAATCTAGAGCATAGAAGTTATAAACGCCTTGCTTAAAGTAATCAATCAAACGACCGACAGTTCCAATCAAAATATCGCAGCCACTTTCGATATCATTGCGCTGCTTTTCATAATCAGCGCCGCCGAAGACTACGCAAGGCTTCAGCTTGGTGTATTTTGCCAGTTTTTTGGCGTCTTCATAGATCTGGATAACCAGTTCTCGAGTAGGGGCTATAATGAGTGCTCGCGGTTCATTTGCGCTACGCTCTTTGGTTTCCGGCAAGGTTAAAAGCTCATCAAGAATAGCTAACAGGAATGCATTGGTTTTACCGGTACCTGTTTGTGCTTGTCCGGCTACATCGTTTGATTCTAGCAGTAAAGGAATTGTTTGAGCCTGAATCGGAGTTGCATATTCATATCCCAAATCATCCAGCGCCCTTTCAAGCGAAGGATGTAAGCCCATGTTTTTAAATGCAGTTGTTGATAAATGGGTAACCATTGTAAATTTTTTCCTGATTTGGGTGTCTGTCGTTCAAAGTCTTATCATTGCTTCTTTCGTCAGGAAGGGAGCAATTACCGAAGTTGTCAATTGAATAATTCTATGGAGAATTTTCGATCTTCAGTTGCAACTTCCCCCTTGTGATAGCAGAATAGAACCCAATAATGATAAGTGAATGAAAAACGCATCATAGCATTTCGCTTTGAATCGAGCGAATGCTGTTTGCACCAGTGTTGCTATTTTAGGAGAAGAAAATACATGAGCGACAAGATTGTTCAATTGACCGATGATACTTTTGAAGCCGAGGTGCTTAAGTCAGACCTGCCAGTTCTAGTCGACTTTTGGGCAGAGTGGTGTGGTCCGTGCAAAATGATTGCTCCAATTCTTGATGAATTGGCGGAAGAGTATGATGGTAAAGTTAAGATCGGTAAGTTGAATATCGATGAAAATCAGGCGACAGCCCCTCAGTATGGTGTTCGCGGTATCCCGACATTAATTTTGGTCAAGAATGGTGCCGTTGAAGCACAACAGGTCGGTGCTGTAAGCAAGTCTCAGCTTGCTGCGTTTCTTGATAGCAATATCTAGCACGTCAGCTTTTTAAGACCCTGTTCTTAAAGCTTTTTATCTCGCTATGGGCAGATTTTTGCTGCCCATTGGCAAAAAGTTGGACAATCTGTTCAATAAGTGCTACTTTTCAAATATCAGCACATTGGGGACCTTTCAGGTAATTTTGTGTTGTTTCAAGAATAAACTTCAAATTGTCATTTTCCTCTGTTAGCTAAACCTAAAGATCACTACATTTGTGTCTGGGTATTTAAGTTTGCACTGGGGAAATCGTCTACAACGTTAAATTGTTTTTCATTGACAGGAACATCAATTACGAGAAACGAATATTCGATTGTTGTTTAAGCCGCATCCGTCCGGCCTTTTGCTCGGTCACTGTACTTACCCACAATCAATTACACAAAGCCACATCTACTCGCAAAGTATAAAAGTAATCCTATGAATCTAACCGAAATCAAACAGTTATCAGCAGCAAAGCTGAGTGAAATGGCCAAAGACGCCGGACTTGATGATGTCGCTCGAATGCGAAAGCAGGACATTATCTTCGCCATCCTTAAAAATCACGCCAAAAGCGGTGAAGATATTTTTGGGGATGGTGTATTGGAAATACTACCTGACGGATTTGGTTTCTTACGAAATGCTGGCTCATCCTACTTGGCTGGGCCCGACGACATATATGTCTCGCCGAGTCAAATTCGTCGTTTTAGCTTAAGAACCGGGGATACAATTTCGGGCAAGATTAGGCCTCCAAAGCATGGTGAACGTTATTTCGCTTTGTTGAAAATAAAAGAAATCAATTTTGATAGCCCTGAGAATGCGAAAAACAAGATTCTTTTTGAAAACTTGACCCCTCTTCACCCTGATGAACGTATGGTGATGGAGCGTGGAAATGGATCGAGTGAAGACATTACCGCTAGGGTCATAGACCTGGCTTCTCCTATTGGTAAAGGACAGAGAGCGTTGGTGGTATCGCCTCCTAAAGCTGGTAAGACGATGATGATGCAAAATATAGCGCAATCGATTACCGCAAATAATCCTGATTGTGTCTTGATAGTTCTGCTTATTGATGAACGCCCAGAAGAAGTTACGGAAATGGAGCGATCTGTACGCGGTGAAGTCGTTGCTTCTACATTTGATGAACCCGCGAGTCGACATGTTCAGGTTGCTGAAATGGTTATAGAAAAAGCCAAACGACTGGTTGAGCATAAAAAAGATGTGGTAATTTTGCTCGACTCGATCACTCGTCTGGCGCGAGCTTACAATACTGTGGTTCCTTCTTCTGGCAAAGTGCTGACAGGTGGTGTTGATGCCAATGCTCTGCAAAGACCAAAGCGATTTTTCGGAGCTGCAAGAAATATTGAAGAAGGCGGGAGTTTGACCATTATCGCAACCGCTCTGGTAGATACCGGCTCTAAAATGGATGAAGTAATTTACGAAGAGTTTAAAGGAACCGGTAATATGGAGCTTCATCTGGATCGTAAGATTGCAGAAAAACGTGTATTCCCCGCGATTAACTTTAATCGTTCAGGTACTCGTAAAGAAGACTTGTTGACTACCCCGGAAGAGCTGCAAAAAATGTGGATTTTACGCAAAATCATCCACCCGATGCAGGAAATCGAAGCCATGGAGTTTTTGGTTGATAAATTAGCCTTAACCAAAACCAATGAAGAGTTTTTTAATTCGATGAAAAGAAAGTAGCCTGTGTCAGGTGAAATAACAGGATGCTTTCACAATCAGTCAAATACCGGGATTTAAGAGATTTTATCGCTCATCTGGAAAAGTTGGGCGACTTGAAAAGAATTTCTCACCCAGTCGATCCCAACCTTGAAATGACCGAGATCGCCGACCGCGTGTTACGCGCGGACGGTCCTGCGTTGTTGTTTGAAAATCCCGTGGGCTCAGAAATACCGGTATTGGCCAACCTTTTTGGCTCCACCAGAAGAGTGGCTGCAGCTATGGGGTGCGATGATGTATCGCAATTAAGAGACGTCGGAAAGTTATTAGCATTTTTAAAAGAGCCTGAACCCCCTGCAGGCCTTAAAGATGCCTGGGAAAAAGCCCCTATTTTCAAACAGGTGCTTAATATGAATCCCAAACTGGTCAAAAGTCCTGATTGCCAGACTGAAGTTGTTGAAGGCGATGCGGTTGACCTGTCACAAATCCCTATTCAGACTTGCTGGCCAGGCGATGCAGCGCCCTTGATTACCTGGGGACTTGTTGTCACTAAAGGTCCTGACCAGGTGAGGCAAAATCTGGGAATTTATCGTCAACAAGTAATAGCCAAGAATAAGGTGATCATGCGCTGGTTATCTCATCGTGGTGGAGCTCTGGATTTCAAGGCTTGGCAAAAAGCACATCCCGGAGAACCATTTCCTGTGAGTGTTGCTCTAGGTGCAGATCCGGCAACTATCTTGGGAGCCGTAACACCGGTACCAGACAGTTTGTCTGAATACGCTTTTGCAGGGTTACTCCGTGGCGAGAAAACTCGAGTCGCGAAATGTTTGAGTAATGAGCTGCAAGTTCCTGCGAGTGCTGAATTTGTGCTTGAAGGATTTATTTTTCCTGATGAAACCGCTCCGGAAGGACCCTATGGTGACCATACCGGTTACTATAATGAAGTTGAAGAGTTTCCAGTATTTACAATTGAGCGTATTACCAGCAGAAAAAATCCTATTTATCATTCTACCTATACCGGTAGGCCGCCTGATGAACCCGCTATTCTCGGTGTTGCACTGAATGAAGTTTTCGTACCGTTATTACAAAAGCAGTTTCCAGAAATAGTCGACTTTTATCTGCCTCCAGAAGGCTGTTCATATCGTATGGCTGTGGTAACCATGAAAAAGCAGTATCCAGGGCATGCCAAACGGGTAATGTTGGGAGTATGGAGTTTTCTACGCCAGTTTATGTATACAAAATTTGTAATAGTGACCGATGATGACGTTAATGCGAGGGACTGGAACGATGTTATCTGGGCATTGACGACCAGAGTTGATCCAAGTCGTGACACTACAATGATTGATAATACACCAATCGATTATCTGGACTTTGCTTCACCAGTTTCCGGTCTAGGATCTAAAATGGGTATAGATGCTACTAACAAGTGGCCTGGTGAAACAGAGCGAGAATGGGGTGAGCCCATAGTTATGGACCCGGCAGTTAAGCAGCGAGTAGATGAGATGTGGGAGAAATTAGGTTTATGAATGAGATTAAAGGTAAGACTCTCGACATCAAGCAATTGACCGAAGAAATTTACAGAATCAGAATAGCGCCTGAAGGCAGTAGTGTTTTTCCTTTTAAAGGCGGGCAATACTTGTATCTTCAGATGTGTGATGGAAAACGTATTCCTTTATCAATCGCAAGCCCGCCGGAAGAAAAAAAGTTCATAGAGTTACATATTCGCAAGATTCCAGGGCATCCACTGGCAGAAGAAATGCTCAAACTTTTTGAATCTAACAAGCGAATTCACCTTGATGGTCCATACGGCGAGTGCGTTCTCCAAGCTGGCAGCAATCCGGTAATTATTATTGCTGGTGGTACGGGCTTTTCTCCGATGAAAGCTTTGCTTGAAAGTGCATTTGCACAAAAAATAGCACGCCGTTTTGAACTATATTTAGGTGCGCAAAATGAAACCCAACTCTATCAGAAAAAAATAGTCGAGAGCTGGAAAGTTGATAGCGGCGAGTTTAAGTTTATACCGGTTGTTGCAGAGCCTGGCGATGCATGGCAGGGTGAGAGCGGATTTCCGCATGAAATCGCCATTTCAAAATGGCGGCAAAAGTTGTCTGAGTGCGAGGTTTTTATCTCGGGCTCGGAAATGATGGTTATGAATGTTTTTCAAGCTCTAAAAACACAAGGCGTACCAGTTAACCAGATCCACTCTGATATTCTGGATATTAAAAGAGATATGGGAGAAGAGCTCTAGTGATAGCAATGAGCCCAAAAATCTAGTCAAAGCACTTTTGGGCTGTTCACCAGTCGTATTTTAATGGTGACTATATTTGTCCAGAATTTTCTTGTAGGCGCCACTTTCTTTTAAACGTTTAAGAGCATCATTAAATGCCGCAACTGTTTCTTCGTTTACGCTATTTTTACTAAACATTATTGATACATCACCACTATGAATTTCAAGTGGATGGGCGATTATTTGTTCCTGCAAACCTTTTCGTCTAATCGTATATGCTGCAACAAAAGGATCTTCGAGAAAGCCGTCGATATTGTTTTGTATCAAGTTATAATAGTTCACTTCTGTCGTTGGCACGCTGGTAAATTTGCTGGCAAGTTCCGGTATATCTTGTAGCTGAGTAACCTGGTCGCCATAGATATAATCCTGAGTAACGCCGAGCCTGAACCCTTCTTCCAGCAGTTGTTTGAGCGATTTGTTCTTATATTTTTCTGACTCGCCACTTCTGACATATAGAATAAAAGATTCGTGACGATAGTAATCTGAGAAGCGCGCAAACTGCTCTCTGGCAACCGTTTTTGTTGCACCGCCGAGCAGGTCAATACTACCATTACGTATCCCGTTAAGTAGGTTCATCCAGCTCTTTTGAACAAACTTAAGTTCGCAGCCTGCTTCTTGAGCTATCGCTCCTACCAATTCAATTTCCAAACCTCTGACCTTATTATCTGGAGACAAGTATTGGTAGGGCTCCCAAGGATCCCATCCCATGTTGAGCTGGCATTTAGATAAGACTGACTCTACTTTGGGAGGCGCTGTTTCTTGCTTGGCAACTGCTTTTTCTTTTTTTTCGGGTTTAGGTGCTTCACCACAACTGATGACTAGCATGGACAGTATGGTGACCAGGCAGTAGGTTAACTTTCTTATCATCCTGCACTCCAACTTGTAGACTGATCTTGTTTGGTCATTTTCGTTATCTCTCTATTTCAAGTGTAGTTCACAGTTAATTAATTAACAGGCGAATTTGCATAAAAAGAAAGATTTTTAAATGCGAGAAGATTATCCAGTTTAAGAGAATTTTCTTGTAGACATTAAAAAAGGCGCCAATTGGCGCCTCTTCGTAATTTACTGCTAGTAACCACTTACTTTAGCTGCTTAACTCATTGCAGATTTTAGTTTATTCATCGCATTCTTCTCTAACTGTCGAATACGCTCTGCAGAAACCTGATATTTTTCAGCAAGCTCCTGTAATGTTGCTTTATCTTCACTTAACCAGCGAGCCGCTAATATTTGTTGGCTTCGCTCATCGAGTGTTTTCATTGCACTCATTAATCGTTGCTGATTAAAGTTTTCCCAGTTTTCCTGTTCGAGCTTTTGCGCAGGATCTGTTTCTGGAGATTCCAGATAGGCTGCTGGTGCAAAACTACTTTCTTCATCTGCATCATTTGGTAAATCGAAAGCTGTGTCGCGTGAATTTAACCTGCTTTCCATACGACGAACTTCAATTTCTGATACGCCTAAATCTTCTGCAACCGCCTTAACTTCTTCATTATTTAGCCAGTTCAGCGATTTCTTTGCACCTCTCAAGTTGAAGAATAACTTTCTTTGCGCCTTGGTGGTTGCGACTTTTACAATGCGCCAGTTCTTCAATACAAACTCATGAATCTCAGCTTTTATCCAGTGAACCGCGAAAGAAATCAAGCGTACACCAACTTCAGGATCAAAGCGCTTAACAGCTTTCATTAAGCCAACGTTACCTTCTTGAATGAGGTCTGCTTGAGGTAGGCCATATCCACTATAGCTGCGAGCAATATGAACTACAAAGCGTAGGTGAGACAAGATAAGTTCACGAGCGGCGTTTAAATCACCCTCTTGTTGGTATCTTGTTGCCAGCTCTTTTTCATCTTCTGAGGAGAGCACTGGCACTGAGTGCACCACAGTAACATATGACTCAATATTACCTTGTGGTACAGACATAGCGATTGTTGCTAATGCTTTACTCATAATTTAAATCCTCTTGCGTTAATCAAGCAAGTTATTTGCCTTTATGCGCGACTTAATAAATCCGCCACAGGCAATTCTAATTGCTTGCTAGTTTAGCACTCTAAATTCAAGAGTGCTAATTTTTTAGCACTTATCCTATCAGAGTGCTAAAAATCCAAAAAGTTTCGTTATGAAACAAATTGTTACCCCCCTATTTAATGAAAAAAGTGAGGTCATTAAGGGGATTGGCGATTGTCCAAATAGAGTGACCTGGTCTATCTGGGCTCAATCTGACGAATATGGCGGCCTACACTTAACCAGGAGCCAAGTAAGCCGAGAAAGCAGCTGATCGCGATTAGTTGAGTGCTCTGGCCAAAATTGAGGCCTGCTAGTTTAAATTGACTCTGGTAGAGCCCCGCCAGTCTGGCGACCGGAGCCTCCAGCCAGATTAGTGAAACAAGTAAGATTAGCCAGCAGGCAATGCCTGCCAGTAGACCGTACCAAAAGCCAGTATAGAGAAAAGGACGACGAATGAAGGCATCCGTTGCGCCGACCAATTTAACAACTTCTATTTCCTCTCTTCTATTTTGAACCGATAGTCGAATAGTATTTCCGACTATCAGCAAAACGGCAAGAGCTAGCACCACACCTAACGCTGCAGATGCTTTTTCTGCAAGTTGAAGCATAGCGTAAAGTCGCTTTACCCAGTCCAGGTCCAATTTAGCCAGTTCTACCTCTGCAAAAGTTTTGAACTCGGCTAATAGGAGTTCTGAAGTCTCGGGTGTCGAGAATTCGAAAGTGGGTTGAACAACCAGTACGGGAGGCAATGGATTGGAGTCTAGTTGGTTGATAGCATCTGCAAAGCCTGATGCTTTCTTAAAGTCCTCCATGGCTTGCTCAGGCGAAATTACTTCTACTGTCGAAACTCCCTTAGTTTGTCTAATGCGGCTGGCTAATGTATTTAATCGTTGTTGTGACACATCAAGCTTTAAATACAGAGATATTCTGCTCACTCCATCCCAACTGTTTGACAATGTCTTTCCGTTATCCAGCAAGATCTGAAGCCCCGCGGGTAACGCTAAAGCGATCGCTATAACCATTACGGTCATTAAGTTAGAAAACGGATTGGAAAAAATTTCGATTATTCCGCGCTTGGCTTCTATTTTGTGTAGCCTTGCCAGCATTCTCAGCCTGGCGCCAAGGCTAGCACCTTGAGATAGACTCGCTCCGGTCAGATTCTCATTACTCATGAGCAGCCGCCTCCGAGTTTACTTCGTCTATCTGATCCTGAACCAGACGTCCTTCTTTCATTACGAGGGTTCGATAGTGCATCTGAGCGATAAGGCTTAGGTCATGCGATGCGATTAGCAGGCTCACTCCTACCTGATTAAACTGTTCGAACAAGTGCATAATCTCAGAAGAAAGTTCAGGATCGAGGTTTCCTGTTGGCTCATCTGCGAGTAACAACGGGGGTTTATTGACTACGGCTCTGGCTATCCCTACTCTCTGCTGCTCACCGCCTGAAAGCATAATTGGAAGATGCTTCTCTTTGGATAGCAGCCCAACTTTATCCAGTGCAGCTCTGACTCTTCGGCCTATTTCTCTGTGTGGATATCCCGCGATCATTAATGGTAAAGCGACATTGTCAAAAACATTCCGGTCAAATAACAGTCGGTGATCCTGAAAAATCATGCCAATATCACGTCTGACCTGAGGTATTTTTCTCCTGCTGGTGCGATTGAGGTTCTTGTTGTTAACTATTACCTGACCGGAAGTCGCTCGTTCCATCAAGCAAATAAGTTTAAGCAAAGTACTTTTACCTGCACCGGAATGGCCGGTTAGAAAAGCCATTTCACCATCTTCGAGAGTGAAATTAACTTTTTTCAGGGCTTCCTGGCCATTGGGATAGCGTTTGGATACTTCCGCGAATTCGATCATTAGTTAACCTGAATATTGCTATTTTTTTCTAATGTGCAGGTGACTTCCTGCACTTCAAAAGAAGAGCTTTGGGCCATATTTATCACCAAAGACAATATAGTTCCGGTAAAACTATCAGGAGAACAATGCGTCGATATAGTCTTTTGCGTTAAACGGTCTCAAGTCTTCTTTACTTTCCCCTACCCCAATATAGCGGATTGGTAGCTTCATATTATCAGCAAGAGCGAATACAACGCCACCCTTGGCTGTGCCATCCAGCTTGGTAATCGTAACGCTGTTTAGTGCTACGGCTTTATTAAATTCTTGCGCCTGTACCAATGCATTCTGTCCGGTGCCCGCATCGACAACCAACATTACTTCATGCGGAGCTGTTGCATCGACTTTAGCCATAACACGCTTAACTTTGGAAAGCTCTTCCATCAAGTTGCTTTTATTGTGTAAGCGACCTGCAGTATCGGCAATGACTATATCTACCTGCCTTGCTTTGGCAGCTTCAACAGCGTCATAAATGACTGAGGCACTATCTGCTCCGGTATGTTGCGCAATAACCGGGACCTGGTTGCGCTCACCCCAGGTTTTTAATTGTTCGACGGCCGCTGCTCTAAAAGTATCGCCTGCGGCTAGCATTACCGACTTACCCTGAGATTGAAACTGGTGTGCCAGCTTACCTATGGTTGTCGTCTTACCAACGCCGTTAACGCCGACCATCAAAATAACGAAGGGTGTTTCTTGTTGTGGAATTTCGAGTGGTTGCTGTACCGGGTCAACAATATCAAGTAACAGAGCCTTTAACCGATCCATAAGGGCCTGAGTATCTTTAAGTTCTTTCCGATTGGACTTTTCAGTTAAATCATCAATGATTCGACTGGTAGTCTCTACCCCGACATCAGCCATCAACAGCAAGGTCTCGACTTCTTCCAGTATTTCTTCGTCGATCTCTTTCTGACCTAATACTAAATTTGCCAGACCCTCACTAAATTGAGAACGCGTTTTTAACAGTCCGTTTTTAAGTCTTTGAAAAAAAGACTGTTTTTCACTCTCTTCCTGCTTCGTATCCTCATTTCGCAGGTATTTGGACTCCTCTGCCAGGTTTCCTGTTGTACTGTGAGTGGATATTTGCTCCCCATCAGTATCACTGGCTGGCAAATTTACTAGCTGGCTCTGCTCATTAGGGGGTTGTTCGACACCATTTTTTTCTTCTGGCTGAGTTTTTTTACCTTTGAAAAGGCCAAAAAAGCCTCTTTTTTCCTTTGATTTTTCCGACATGGAATTCACTTATATACAACTGACTGAAAAAACAGATGTAATGCTATCACTTTCTTGACTGACCGACTATGTTTATCCCCGATAGCAGAAAGCCGGGCAAGCCCCCGACAGGAAATCTGTGGTAACTGACTAGGGAACCATAACTGACGAGGGCTAACTAGCTGGTGGTTGCCACAGCTCAACTTTATTGCCCTCGGGGTCGAGTATCCAGCCAAAGTGCCCAAACTCGCTTGATTCTGTTTCCGCCAGCACTTCACATCCTTTTTCTTCCAGTTCTGCACGAATTTCTTCCAGATTATCGACCATCAGGTTAAACATAAAAGGCTTATTGCTAGGTAAAAAGTATTCAGTGTCGGCTTTGAAACTTCCCCACACCTGATATCCCCGCTGAGGGAGATCTTCCAAATTAAAACTAACTCCGGTTGGAAAAGAGAGGTCGAAACCCAGATAGTCACGATACCACTCAGCGAGCTTTTCCGGATTATTCGCCTTAAAAAAAATGCCGCCTAGTCCAAGTACTTTAGCCATTCGATTAATTCCTTTAAAAAGTAGAACAGCCAATATCATAGCCCAGATTCAGTGCAAAAAGCTTTCCCAGTAACTCAATCAAATATCTAGATATAATTAGTAAAAAGAATATCCTTTTTTTTGTTTGTTTTAGCACGTAGACTAACCAATCTTTTAAGTCCTTAATTAAATTAGGGGTATTTATATGCCTTTTTATATCAAACAGGGAAAAATTCCGGCGAAGCGCCACGTTACTTTCTATCGAGATGACGGCGAGCTATACCGTGAAGAGCTTTTCTCGACACACGGCTTTGCCAATATCTACTCAAATAAATACCACTACAATATGCCCACCAAAGTACTCAAGGTTGAGCCTTATGAAGTAAACCATGGGGTTGAGTGGAAAGATGCAATGCTGCAAAACTACAAGATCCATACTTATCGTGGGGAATCGAGTGGAAACTTCTTTAGCGCGCGTCGACAACAGGTATTTAATAATGATGTCGCTCTGTACACTGCCAGGGTGACTGAAGATACGAATGATTTTTACCGGAATGCCTATGCTGATGAAGTGATTTTTGTACACGAAGGTACCGGTACACTGACCAGTGAGTATGGAAATCTGGAAATTCAGAAATGGGACTACCTTGTTATTCCGAAAGGGACGACATACCAGCTAAAGTTTGACAGCTATGATGAAGTCAGACTGTTTGTAATCGAGTCGCCAACGATGGTGACTATTCCTAAACATTTCAGAACCCCTACAGGCCAGTTACTGGAAAATGCGCCCTACTGTGAGCGCGATATTCGAACGCCTGAGCTGCAGGAAGCGATTGTTGAAAAAGGTGAGTTTCCCCTTGTTATTAAATATGGTGAGAAATATCAGAAAAGCATTCTGGAATGGCATCCTTACGATCTGGTTGGTTGGGACGGAGCCTGTTACCCATGGGCATTCAATATTCAGGATTATGCTCCGAAGGTGGGCAAAATTCATTTGCCTCCAAGTGATCACTTGATCTTTACCGCAAACAATTACGTAGTTTGCAACTTTGTGCCACGTTTATACGATTTTCATCCGGAAGCTATTCCAGCGCCTTACTATCACACCAATATAGATAGTGATGAAATTCTTTATTACGTCGACGGTGACTTTATGAGTAGAACCGGAATTGAAGCCGGCTCTATTACGCTACACAAGAAAGGCGTACCTCACGGCCCACAGCCAGGAAAAACAGAAGCCTCTGTGGGTAAAAAAGAAACATACGAATACGCAGTCATGGTGGACACTTTTAATCCACTAAAAACTACAAATCATTTTAAAGACTGTATGGAACAGGATTACAACCAGAGCTGGTTAGAAGATTAAACTTACGGAGAAAAAAATGTCAGCGCAACCAATGAATAACCCTCTAAATTTACGTGGTATATTGTTCACTGAATTTTGTTCAGCCGATACCAAATTTATGCACGATGTTTTTATGGATTTTGGATTTTCAATGTTGAAAAAATTCAAAGGTAAAGACATTACTTACTATCAGCAAAATAACATTCATTTTTTGCTCAACGGTGAAAAGAATGGTTTCTCGGCTGAGTTTACTAAAGCACACGGGCCTGCAATTTCATCAATGGGTTGGAAAGTTGACGATGCGGAGTTTGCATTAGCTGAAGCACTCAAGCGCGGCGCGAAGGAAGCAGAAACTAAAGACTTTCCTTATCCAGCAATCTACGGTATCGGTGATAGCTTGATCTATTTCGTTGACAAGTATGAAGGTGACGACAATATTTTTGCGACAGATTTTGAGGATTTGTCAGAACCAGTGGTAAATGAAAGCAAAGGTTTTATCGAGATCGATCACCTGACCAACAATGTTTACAAAGGAACGATGGAAAAGTGGGCTAACTTCTACAAAGATGTGTTTGGCTTTGAAGAAGTCAGGTATTTCGATATTAAAGGCGTTAAAACTGCACTTTTATCTTATGCTCTTGCTAGCCCATGCGGAACTTTCTGTATTCCAATTAATGAAGGTAAAGACGATAACAACAATCAGATCGATGAGTATCTCGACATTTACGATGGACCAGGTGTGCAGCATCTAGCTTTTAGAACTGAAGATCTTGTTGCTTCATGTGATGCACTCAAGGGTTCTTATATTGAAACATTGGATATTATTCCCGAATATTATGACACTATCTGGGAACGTGTGCCCTGGGTTAAAGAGGATAAAGAGCGTATCAAGCATCACCAGATCTTAGTGGATAGTCAAGCTGACAATACTTACCTGTTACAGATCTTTACTAAGAATTTATTCGGCCCTATTTTCATCGAAATGATCCAGCGTGAAGGCGACCGTGGTTTTGGAGAAGGTAACTTCCAGGCCCTGTTCGAGTCAATCGAGCGGGATCAAGAGCGTCGTGGTGTTATTTAATTTAAGTATGCATCTGTGAAAGGGAGCCACTGGCTCCCTTTTTTATTGGTGTTTAATTTATTCCAATCTAGTGCTTTTTTTGATTGCTCACTTGCCTTATGCTTTGCCGAATGTAGAAAATGATCAGGCTGTTAATCCAGGAATGTCGATACTTATTCAATATCTTTTTGCAATTGGCGTTTTTCAGGGGACGTTATTGGCGATACTACTGAATATAACCCCCAAAGTTTCAGTAGCCGGTCGAATTCTTGGGGTCTGGTGCTTTTTGCTAGCGTTGAGTTTTTTGGGAGCTCTGACTATTGCCAATAAAGCCTATACTTATCTGGGATTTTTAGTGGGATGGGTGTATTTTTTACCGGCCAGCTTTGGCGCCATGTTTTATCTGTATTGTCAGTTCGCAACCATCGAGCGTGCTTTTCATCGCAAAGATCTATTGCATTTTTTGCCATTCATTTTCTGCTATCTATTAAATTTTGACGCATTAACTGCGCCGCTTGAAGTGAGATTGAGGGGGGCACCGGATACTATCAGTTTTTATGTGAGTAATGCTATTTTCTACACCCAGGCATTTGTGTATCTGGGATTGAGTATCAGGCTCATACATAGCAGAGAACAGAGTGCAGCAAAAAACCTGGCAAATTATAATCCGCAAGTGTTTGCATGGTTGTGGAAGATCTCCTGGCTCAATGTCATCATCTGGACTTTTAAGCTGGTTGCAGATTTCGTTCAGCCCATGATGGTATTTTCGCGTATTGCTGACGCACTTATTGTGATTTTTATTTACAGTATCGCGCTGGCACAGTGGCGCCATCCACACTTATTTAAAATTGCTCAGCTCAAGCAAGTTCTAACTCGTCGGGAGTCAGCTTCGTCATTTGAAGCCAAGCAGCAGGTGACAAGGCCTGATGCAGGACAATCTGGAGAAGATGAGGCCGGCAAGAGTGGTGCTCTGGATGCTGAAACCCGGAAGAACATTCTTGCAGCGGTGGAGTGTCATATGCATGAACACAAGCCCTATTTACAAAATCAGTTGACCTTACAAGAACTGGCAGAAGCTGTTGGCGTCAGTGGACACCATCTCTCGGAGACTCTCAATCAACAAGCCGGTAAAAACTTCTATTTATATATCAATCAATACCGAATAGATGAAGTATGCCGTCAGTTGCAAAGTGATCAGAGCAAGAAATTTATCGATCTGGCTCTGGCTGCGGGCTTTTCCTCAAAAAGTACCTTTAACGCTGCTTTTAAACAACTCACTGGTAAAACTCCAAGCCAATATCGCGCTGAAATTCGTAAATTTGATGAGTAAAGGTCCGGCTCGGTCTTGTTGGACGCCCAATTCGACCGAAGCAGACGCCAATGAGTTAGCTATTGGATGTAATGACCTCAAAGTTCAATTTGAGGAAATTATATGGAAGTCACTCCTTCATCAGACTTGCTCGCAAATAGCCTATATGACCAGAAGCGAGTTAGACTCTTTAAGCGCGCTGCTAAAATAATAAAAGTTCTACTATTCTGTGTCAGTGTGTTACTCAGCATTATTGTTGCAGCTTATGCGATTGCTCTTCCATTTCAAGAGCCTGTGGGTTCTCTACAAAGTCGGTTGGCCGCATTACCGCCTGTCTTTTTTTGGTCTCACGTGTTTGCCGGGGCTATCGCTTCCCTGCTAGTACCGTTTCAAATTTTAACGATCAATAAACGCATTGGCTGGCACCGGCTTGCGGGTAAACTCTATGTTTGTTCTGTCATGCTTTCCGCAATGGGAGGTTACTACATGGCCTGGAATGCTTATGGAGGACTGAGTAGCACCATTGCTTTGACACTGCTGGCAACATTGTGGTGGCTGAGTACTCTGATAGCAGTAATGGCGATTTTCCAGGGTAATGTCGCTAAACATAAGATCTGGATGATCCGAAGTATGGCGTTAACCACGGCCGCTATCACACTAAGGCTCTTGTCACCTATCTTCTCTTTTTGGCTTGAACCGGAAACAGCCCAGATCAGCCTTTACTGGAGTTGCTGGATTATTAATGGGTTGGCGGTGGAAATCTGGTTCTACATTCGCAGAAATCACCGAGCAAGCAACAGAGTCTTAGCTAGTGGATAAAGCACCTTAAGCGCGACCAAATTAGAGGCCGCGCTGCCACTCCTGCCGAAGAGGCATTAACTCAGGGTCTTGCATTGCTAGTTTTATCTGGTTGAGTAGCTTATCTTTATCCTGTCCAAGAGTACCCTTGAGAACTAGATAGTTGGAGGCGTGGTCTGAACGAAAAATAGTTTTTTCCAGCTCTAATTCAGATAATAGCCATTCCATTTCCTGGAAAAGTCCTTGCTGTCCGAGAGCTTCATAATCAGTGAAATTGGAACGAAACCTTTGTTCTCCCATGGGAAAGCTCACAACCAAGGTTGACAGGTATTCTGGTTGAGCTTCATTCATCAGTCGAGCAGAATTGATTGCGTGTTGTTTTGATAATTTCTTGCCGCCTAGTCCGTTCAAAATCATCACCGATGATTTAATTCCTGCGGCTTTCAACTTTTGCAGTGCGTTTAAAGAAGTTTCGTAGCTCTCTCCCTTTTTAACATGTTCAAGTACTTCATCATCGCCTGACTCACAGCCGACATAGACCATTTTTAGGCCATTTTTCCTAAGAGTTTTCAGTTCTGCTACTGTCTTACTTTTAAGATTTCTTGGCAGGCAATAACTTGTTACTCGGTTGACATTGGGTAGATGGGTTCTAACTGCCTTCAATATTTGAAGCAGTCTCCTGGTTGATAGAGTCATGGCGTCGCCATCGGCCAGAAAGACTCTGGAGACTCTTTGCGGATGACTCGCGACTAGCTTTAGCTCATCTGCTATCTGCGAAATTTCCTTGAAGTGAAATTTTTTTTGCGGTGCTGTATACATTTCACAAAAAGTACACTGATTCCAGGAACATCCATTAGTGACTTGCAAAATGTAGGACTTCCATTCACTCGGCGGTCTAAAAACCGGTTCGATATAGTTCATGCAAATTCTTCTTTTTTAGAGCAGATGAGGTAACCCAAAAAATAGGGTTACCGCGAGAGAAATAATGACACTTTGGCCAAAGAAGCCGATGAAGCCTATAATCACAGCACGGCCCAGTGTGTGAAGTCTTTCTTCATCGTCGTCAAGTTCATCTAGCCAGTGTCTTTGTGAAAAAAATGCAATAGGCAAGAGCATTATCGCAACGATAAAGTTGACCACAATATAACTTAAATAAGAGTTGGGAAATAACACCAGGCTGAAAAAAATGATTATTACCGAGAGCAAAATGGTGGCTATTACCACAGCGAGAGCTTTGCCTTTCTCTCCAACGCTATCAAAATTAGCATAGAGTAAAAAACCTCCCGCGAGCGATGAACCGAGTAATGTTGCGATAGCTATAGAAAGTGGAGGATATAGCTTATAGTCTGGCTCTGGTGCTGCTTCATCGGGTTGATGAGATAATCCTTTGGCGGACGGACTCTGGTACGGGTTGAGCACTTTTGACGCTGTTCGAGCGTTATCGGAATGGTTTATACTAGTTTCACTTTCGATTGTCATCTTCTTCGCCTGAATAAGGACAGCTCATGCAATTTTACTATACCCTTTCTTCGCCCTATGCCAAAAATGTTAGAACGATTATCGCCCTGCTGGGCATCAGTGATCAAGTGCAATTTATCGAGTCTCACCCGTTTAAAGATGAGGAAGCTTTTCTCACAGCGAGCCCGTTAGGTAAGGTTCCTTGCCTGGTAGATAATGGCGAAACTATCGTCGATAGCGAAGTTATTTGCGATTATCTCGATGCGAATTATACTGGTGGAGAACTATTCAACCCTATTTATGCAGACTGGCGACTGAAGTCTTTGCTTTCTGTTTGTTCCGGTCTGATCGATAGCCTCGTTTCCCGGCGAATTGAAGAAACTCGAAAAAACGAAGATTCTTTTAGCAAGTTTTGGTGGGAGAGACAAAATAAAGCGATTACGCGTACGCTTGGATATATCGAATCAAAATTATCGCTCTTGCCGGAAACTCTAACAATTTTACAAATTTGCTTGATGAGCGCACTTGAGTATCTGGATTTTCGTCACCGTGATATAGAATGGCGAAAAAACTATCCCGAACTGGAAAAGTTTTATCAGATTTGGAGTGGCGTTGAATGTTTTCAAACTACGCTACTGAAGGACTAGGTTTCACTGATTTCTCTAAAAAGAGCGCTCTAGCGCTCTCTTTTTAAGTTGATCCTGTTATTTCTTCACCCAGCCTTTTCCCTGTAAAAAGATATAGTGACCTTTCTGAGTTTTCTTAATCGTTGTTTGACCTGCCACCATCTGAACTTGAGATAGGGACTGTTTTCTCTTTTTGGCTATTTCCATGTAATGCGCTTTACGTTTGGTGTTGACGCTTTTTACCAGCTCTTGAATTTCTGGAGATGCATCTTTAACAATACCCAAATATCCGTCAAAGCGTTCACCTATAATTCCTTTCTCTTTGGGGTCGCTAAGTGGCGATGCTGACAATTGGGCGCTAAAGATAAGCAAGAAAATAAGTATTAGGTAATTGATGGCTTTCATAAGTTAATCCTGCATTCGGTGAAGTTTGTCGAGTAATATTGAATAATTAAAAGAGGTCTTCCTCAGATAGCACTTCTTCTACATCTTTTTCAACCTTGATTTTAATCTCATGGCTGATAGTAATATTGGCCTCTATTTTAATGGGTTCAACCCTAACAGTAGGGTTGCAGGCGCTTAGAATTGGGATTGCTATCAGTATAATAATGGCATTTCGCATCTTGATGTCCTTTAATCGGTTATAACTCAACCGTTTTGAATTTCTATTCGCTAACACAATAAAACAGTTTAGATGAATAGCGGATGAACAACTAGTTGTTTTTTTGTGTGTCGAGCGTTCCTTCTTTAGTCAAAGATTCCAGTAGACTCTTCTCAAAGTTGCCTGATAGGAATAACGAGCGAAATAGTCCTGGCAGTTTACCCTGTATATTGAAGGTAAAGTCGACAGCTCTACCATCATATAAATCCGGGTTGGAACCCAATAGATGAATTTTTATCAGGTAGCCCGTCTCATTGTTATAGTTCAGCGTCCCGTCCAGCTCATTATAATGAAAATTTTGCAACGCTTTAAAAGCAATATTTTGACTTCCAGAAAGATCCTGACCCGTATCATATTTAATAATTCCGTCTCCTTTGCTTTTAAAAAGACCATTTTCAATAACGATTGCATCGCCCTTTTGTTTTAATGGAAGCTCAAAATCAAGCTCTCCTTCTCCATAAAGTGTTTCTAAACCGAGAAAAAAGATGAGTTCGGTGAGAGAGAGTTTATTCAACAGTATCTGACTGGAATCAAATCCATCACTATCGAGGCTTATCTGATTTGCAATAAGCTCTCCACCCATAACTTTTGTTTTAATATCTGTTAGTACTATAGCAAAGTCAGAATCCTCTCTAGTTGTCATCGATTGTGTGGTTGACGTTTGAAAGTATTCTATTTTTGATGAGAAATCTGATAACTCAAGACCACTGGCGAGTACAATTTTTTTTGCATTAAAATCGGTGTCAACCTTGATTGATTCCTTAAAGTCTAGCTCACTGCGCATATATAATTGCTGAATGCTATTGTCATTGACAGAAACTTCTCCGTTATCCATCTTAAACAAAGATTTTATATGTAGATCCTTATCCAGATATATGTTTGACTGCTGAGTTAAATCTCCGCTAAACAAAGCGAAATTTTCAACTTTCTCTCCCAGTTTGTTTTGAATCAATTGATCAATAAGACTGAGTTCCAAAGGTGACTTCTTTAGTCCAATGGTTCCTCTTTTTCTCTCTCTATTCCAATCTATTTCAATTGGGATTGGAGAACCTGAATCAACTACTATTTGACCCATTCCTATCATTTGACTGTTTGAAAGTGTAAAGCTTAGAGGAATGTCCAGAGAAGTGTAATAAAGTCCGTCGAGACTACCATTAAAATCTTTTAACATAAATTCAATAGTGCCACTGGATAATGAAGGGGAAAGTTCTTTTAAATTAATATTTGCCGTAGCAGAAGTAGAAGGAGTCCAACGGTTGTTTTTCATGTGGCTTAAGTTTATATTTCCCTCGATACTCATTGTCTCCAATAGTTTTTCAAGTGACAAGCTTTCAATAGCTTTAATATTAATAGTTAACTGTGAATCTATATTGGATGCGAATTTTTCCCCCTTCTTATTTTTTTCCAAAAATTGAAGGTTATTAACTTTAAGTGCCAGCTTGAACATCAGATTTTTAGCATTTTCGAATAGTATTAACGCAAGCGAATCTGTCGTGATGTTCAAGGTCCCTTGATCTGTTTTAAATTCTCCTTCACCAAATATACTATTAGACGACTCCAGGGTCATATCGACAGAAGTATTTGTTAGTCGCATCGAATCGGTATCTAGCAAACCGCTAATGTGTAGCCTAGGTTTGCTTAACTCATATTCTTGAAATACAACTAAGCCTTCGTTTGAAAGCAAGCTATTAATTTTGAACTGGTGTGGAGATGTTGTCGGTTTTACGAATATTTCCAGATTCAAGGGAGAGTTTGATAATTCTGCAACACTTAAACTGGTTTTTACCCCGATTTCGTTAACCGGGTAATCCGTCAACTCGGTTAAGTGTTCAGTTTGTGTGGTATTCACAATGAGCTCTAATGGAGAGAGAAAATTTGCGCTCCTTAATTTACCTGAAAAAGGTGTGAAATTATTGTCCGCCAATACCTTTAGTAGCGCGTTGATTATTTCCGGGTAAATAGTGACGACAACTTGAGGGGGAAGCTCCGTGTTTAGATAGTTCAGTTGAGCTATCCGAGTATTTTCCTTGTATAGCGGAATTTTAAAGCCCTGGGCGTCAGTTTCTATGCGAGCGACTAATGGCATTAACTGGCTCAGGGTAGCGGGTAATGGACTAGATTTATCATTTGTTTTCAGCCGTGTTTCGGAAATCGAGTCTATTGATAACTCGAATTGTCGTTGAGCGTTTCTGCTAAAACTGATATGACCAACACTGAGAGTGATATGTGGAAGTACTATGATCGAATCTTCAATTGTGAGTTGATTGAATGGCAAATCATCTAGCGGCAATGGTTGAGGTAGTCGGGGCAATTGCAAAGGGCCGGATGGAGAGGTGCTAGTCATCACTTTAGCGGTCAAGTTAGACAGCCTGATTGCCTCAGCACCAAATTCTAGCATTAGCTCATCAACAAAAAGTTGATACCCCTGATGTTCCAGTCGGACTGAATTAAACTTCCAGGCATTAAGATTGGGATAGCCAAGATCTATGTTTGTTAGCACCCACTTTTCTGGTAGAAAGCTTTTTGCAGCGATCGGTGCCCATAAAGGGAGGCTTAGATAAAGAGTTATCGGTACTAATAGTAAAGCGACTCCAAACTTAAGTAGTTTCTTTTTCAAAATACCTTATCCATAATTTGCTTTAGATGAGCCGATTTAAGGCTAAAATACTTGAATTGGTTCAACAAACCAACTATTTGATAGCCTCATTCGGGACTATGCAGTGTAGAATAAGTATTAGTATGGGGTAGAGTCTAATTCTCTATACCTGTTAATTGAGAGTTCATCATGTACAAGAAATCAACTAAATTACGCTTTTTTTGGACTGTCATTGGTGGTGCCGCAGCTTTCAGCCTATGGGCGAAAACCCCTACAGAACCCTTGGCGCTTGAGGAGCTTCAGGCATTTAGCGAAGCTTATTACCAAATTAAAACTTCTTATGTCAAAGAAGTGGATGACGTAACGCTTTTAAGAGCCGCCATTAACGGAATGGTTGCTCATCTTGACCGACACTCACGATATCTCTCTCCGGATGATTTTGCCAGGTTTAATAGCGATAATGAAGGGGAATATGCTGGGATTGGTTTGAGTTTTAACGACCATAAATTTGGGTTGGAAATTGCAGAAGTGCTTAAAAATAGTCCGGCTGAAAGAGCAGGACTGGAAGTAGGGATGATTGTTACTGAAGTTGGAGGAGAATCTATCAAGTTTAAGCCCGCAGAAGAAATCTATCAATTACTTAAAGGTCAAGCAGGTACTAGTATTTCCCTCACTGTGGCGTCAACAAAGTTTCCTCAACCTAAAGTTATTGAACTTACCCGTGAAATCATTTTGATTGAAAGTGTCACCAGTAAGCTATTAGATTCTGGTGTAGGTTATATCGCTATTAATCAGTTTACCCTACATAGTGTTGAAGAGTTTAAACGTGCGGTTGAGTATTTATCTCGATCCAAGCCGCTAAATAAATTAATTATTGATTTAAGGGATAATCCTGGCGGCGTGATGGAGGTCGCGCTTGAACTAGCCGATCTATTTATTGCCCGAGGCAAGCTTTTGATATCAGCTGGCAGAGCAGAAGGAGCAAGTGAAACCTACTACGCGCATTCAGAAACTCCGTTTCGTTCTATGGAAATTCTGGTAATGATTAACGAGGGTTCTGCTTCTGCTAGTGAAATTATGGCTGCAGCATTAAAAGATCATCGCCGGGCAACAATTTTTGGAAGTGACTCTTATGGAAAAGGCTCTATTCAGTCGATATTTGCATTAAATGATAAGGCAGGGATGAAGCTTACTACTGCCGAGTATTATTCTCCCTCTGGTAAGAAAATTCAGGATGTCGGCGTTAAACCAAACGTATACTACAAACCCGAATCAGCAAATTTAGCTTCCGATTCAAAGTCTAGGGCTAGCCAAAGCAACATCAGTACACTGGATGCAAGTTCATATTCTGATTTGGAACTCGAGCAGGCACATCAACTCCTAATAAATTTATAAGTCAAATTGATAGTTCACGGGATTCCAGATATCAAAATGAAAGTCATTGGTTACAAGTTGTTGTTAATACCTCTAATCATTAATCTAATGTTTGCTTCGGTGAGCGCAGCTGAGCTCGAAGATAAAATAGAGGCGAATAAGCCTTTGATTTCAATAGTTGTTGATGACCTGGGTGATAACTCAATAATTGCTCGTCAACTGGCTCAACTACCTGTTCCTTTGACTATGGCAATACTGCCAAAAACTCCACATGCCTACACAATCGCCAATTTGGCTAATGAAAATGGACATGAAGTTATTATGCATCAACCGATGGAAGCTTTCTCTCGTCCTGATTTGCTTGGTCCGGGCGCGATTTTTTCTGACATGGAAGAGCAGGAAGTGTTAGATACAATTATTGAAAATGCAGAAACGATCCCACACCTGGTTGGCTTGAATAATCATATGGGGAGTTTGTTGACTCAAGATATCAAGAAAATGAATCAGGTCATGCAAACGGTAAAAGCACGAAACTGGTATTTTCTGGACTCAAAAACTAATAAAGAATCGCAGGCAGAAAGTATTGCCTCCAAGTGGGGAGTTCCCGCCGTCGGTCGAGATATTTTTCTAGATCATCATACTCAAAGTGAAAAAATAGAGTTGGAGAAAATTCTGCTCCGACGTTTAGAGCAGGCAAAAAATATTGCTCATCAATACGGTAAAGTCGTGGTAATTTGTCACCCTTACCCAGAAACCTTTTCATTTCTGGCAAAGAAGCTGCCCGAACTGAAGAGCAATTTTAATTTCGTAAAAATCAGCGAGTTAATAGACAATAAAAAAGTATCGTTTAAGAATATTGCAAAAATTACGAAAGAAAAGGTGAATAATTCACCGACAATTCAGCAAAACTCGACTAGTATTTTATCTCAATAAATATATTTTTCATGCTCGAACAGGAGTAATTATGAATTTGTTGAAAGCTTTGCTTCCTGCAGTTTTCTTATCGGCCGTTATTGCGTGCGGTGGTGGTGGCTCCAGCTCCAATGATAGTGGCGGTGGTAGTGGTGGTGATGGCGGTGGTCTATCTGGTCCGGGAACTATTTCTGGCGTTATCACTTTCGATCTGGTTCCTCACACAAGCAATAATGCTCTGGATTACAACAATATCAGTCAGGCACCTGTTCGAGGCGCCACAGTAGAGTTATTGCAGGCCTCTGATGCAAGCGTATTGCAGACTATTGTCAGCGATGAATCTGGGAATTACAACTTCGATGTCGCTGACGGCGGAAACGTAATCGTGAGAGTTAAGGCGGAACTCAAGCAGACTGGAACAGCGTCATGGGACTTTACGGTTGTTGATAACACCAGCAATGATGCAATCTATGTTATGGATTCATCGACACAGGATGTTTCAGGAAGGGATGTCTCCCTAAATCTGAATGCGTCTTCAGGCTGGAGTGGCTCAAGTTATGGCGGAACCAGAGTTGCAGCACCTTTCGCTATTCTAGATGATGTATATCAATCGATTCAAAAAGTGCTCTCAGTTGACAGTAGCGCACAATTTCCTGCTCTAAGGCTTCACTGGAGTGCGAATAATGTAAATACTTCAGGCAGCAATGGAGACCAATGTGTCAATTTTGATAGTGGTCAAATTGGAACGTCTTTTTATTTGAGTAGCGGCGCCTGTCCTGGAATTTATATCCTTGGGGGAGCCAATAGCGATACGGATGAATATGATGATCATGTAATTATCCACGAGTGGGGACATTATTTTGAAGATCAGTTTTCTCGTACCGATTCTCTTGGTGGACAACATGGTGGCGCAGACAAGCTAGATATGCGTGTTGCTCTTGGTGAAGGTTACGGAAACGCATTGTCAGGCATTGTGACCGACGACCCTGTTTACAGAGACTCCTTTGGCGCTGCTCAGGGACAAGGCTTTTCCATAAATGTTGAGTCTAATCCCTCAACAAACCAGGGCTGGTTTTCAGAGTCGAGTGTGCAATCACTACTCTATGACTTTTATGATTCAAATAACGATGGTTCGGATAACTTAACCCTGGGCTTTGCACCTATTTATCAGGCGTTAGTCAATGGTGAAAAAACAACCAATGCCTTTACCTCCATTTTTTCTCTGGCCAACCAGATCAAAACGGAATCGCCGAGTAATAGTGCTGCGATAGATAGTTTGCTCGCATCACAGAATATTACCGTAGCTGATGATTATGGCTCCACTGAAACGAATGATGGTGGAAATGCAGATTCAATACCTGTGTATAAGACTGCCACAGTGGGCGGAGGCAGTGTTGAAGTTTGTTTCAATAATACTAACGGCGAATATAACAAGTTGGGAAATCGTCAGTATATTCGTTTTGATATTGCAACCAATGGGAGTTATGGCTTCACTGCCAATGGTCAAAATAGTGGAGATGATCCTGATATAGTTGTTTACCAACAAGGAGCCGTGAGCTTTTTCAGTGAAACGAATGGTAATGAGACGACATCACAGAATTTGAATGCCGGTAGTTATGTTATGGATGTTTATGAATATGCGAATGTCGATGGTGACACCAATACCAGTAAAACGACCTGTGTCGATGTAACAATTGTGGCTAACTAGAAAAGGATAATCCTTATGAAGTATTTTAAATTAACTTTAGTTATGATGTTATCCACCATGATGACAAGCGTATTGGCTGGAAATCATCACAATGAAAAGCAGAGCAATAGCGTCAAACAGTCGGTTGGCAAACCATCTGCACCAATCTATATGAATTATAAGCTATTAACGAAAAACCCAAGTGCCGGTGAGCAGATCGAAATTTCACTCTCATTTAGTTCTCGCGTTAAATCTGGTATTCGTGCAAATATCACTCCTTCTGATAAATTAACCTGGGTTAGTCAGCAGCTTGATTTGCATAGTGAACTACGAAAGTCAGGTGAAAGAAGCGCGTTGCCGACACTTAAGGTCGTGGCTCCTAAA
The DNA here is from genome assembly GCF_015687155.1 of Aliikangiella sp. G2MR2-5. Classification (GTDB taxonomy): domain Bacteria; phylum Pseudomonadota; class Gammaproteobacteria; order Enterobacterales; family Kangiellaceae; genus Aliikangiella. The sequence continues at coordinate 284,811 of NZ_JADPQF010000004.1, forward strand.
GATGGTATTTTTTACATTCATCTGGTGGCATCGGTTGAAGAAAATGGCCAGATTTTAAGTAAGCCGTTTACTATACCTGTTGTTGTGGGCAAAGGTGATACCCAGCTTGAGGTTGGGCAATACGAAATTGATTCTAAAGGACAAAAAGTAAAGGTGATGAAAGCTGAATCCAGTCAATAAATGATAGTCATGCTAAAGGCCGTACTTTCCTATATGGCCTTTAGCCGGTATCACTGTTTCTTGACCCAAACTAAAATACGATTGTTTGCCGGCATGGCAATGTCTTTTTCAAACTGAAAGCCATTTTTTTCACCCAACAGACACATAGCTTCAAAATCTCGAATACCTTGATGTGCATGTTGCTGTTTCAGCCAACGATCAAATTGACAGTTGCTTTCGCTGGTGAATTTTCCTTTGTAGTTAAATGGGCCATATATCAGAAGCGGTGCTTCTGGTTTTAGTACTCGACTAAGTCCGTAAAATGCGGCTTCAACGGCTTCCCATGGCATAATATGCGCAGTATTTGCCGAAAAAGAAGCTTCATACAGGGTTTTGGGCCATTCGTCATTGAGTACATCAAGCGGTATTGGTGGGAGTATATTGCCAATATCCGACTCTTTGATCCACTGATTGATTCCATGATGGTTACTTCTCAGATCACTGGTTTGCCAGCTCAAATGCTTTAGTCTTCGACCAAAATAAATTGCATGTTGCCCGGTACCACTACCTAACTCGAGTAACGAGCGACAGCTTACTAAATAGGGCTCTATCACATCGAATATCGGCTTTTGATTTCTCTCACAAGCTTCTGAATATGGTTTGCTCATACAGTTAAAATCCGCAACCTCATGTTGAAAATTGAGTTTACTATATTTCACGGATTTCACCTTGTTAAACACTTAAATTGATTCCAGAGTTTGATTTTGTTTAAATGAGCCACAATTCTAATCAGGTAAAACGCCTCAATATACCAATTTGGTCAGCAATGAGACTCATACAAAAAATCACATTTCTTTCGCTCTTAACTACTTTTTGTTATTCACTGAGCGCCAAAGTGTCTTATTTAATAAGCATTGAACAACCAGAGCATCATCTTGCACAGGTTGAAATGAGAATTCCTGCTGGAATGAAGTCTGTCGTTGTCAAGATGCCGGCATGGCGTACTGGGAATTATAAAATACTCAATCAGGCGAATGGTGTCCGTGATTTCATCGCTAAGGGAAAAAACGGGCGAGAACTCGTTTGGAAGAGAATAGATAAGTCGAGTTGGCAGATCGAAAATCCTTCTGAAAGAGAATTGACGGTTAGTTACTTGCTCTATGCCAATGAACTGAGTTCAAGAACTCGTCATATCGATTATTCTCATGCATATCTCGATGCTACAGCAGTGTTTATGTATGTGCCCGAATTGATGGAACAAGTGCATCGTGTCGAGCTGAATGTTCCTGTCGGCTGGAAGAGCTTTTCCGGTATGGTTCAGGCTCAGCCACATGAGTTCCTGGCACAGGATTATCACCAGCTGGCAGATTCTCCAATTGAAACTGGAGTGAATGATGTCTACGAATTTAGCGAGGATGAGCGTGACTATCAAGTTGTTATCTGGGGAAAACCTGCAAAAAAAAGTCAAACGATAGTTGAAGACTTACAGAAAATGGTAAGCGCCTCGCAAACTATCTGGAAGGGTTATCCTTATCAAAAGTATGTGTTTATTATCCATGCTACAGCTGAAGCAACAGGTGCTACCGAGCATATAAACTCTACCGTAATTCAACGTCCTTCTGAGCTATTTGCTAAAAGGAAGGACTATTTAGACAGATTTCTAAGAACTGCAGCACATGAGCTGGTGCACACCTGGAACGTAAAAGCTTATCGACCCAAAGGACTGGTTCCTTACGAATACCAGCATGAAAACTACTCCGATTTGTTATGGCTAGCTGAAGGGACTACAAGTTACTTACAAGACCACATTTTGCTAAATTCAGATCTGCAGACCATGGATGAATTTTTGGATAAGCTAGCTGAGCGAATCGATGAATTTCAACAAAAGCCAGGTAGAAATATCCAGTCGATCTCTGCTGCGAGTATGGAAAAATGGATAGCTCAAGGTGGTGATTTTGCTAACAATTTCAGCGTAAATATATACACGGAAGGCTTTATGGCTTCATGGCTACTCGATTTTGAAATGCTTGAAGATAGCAATATGAGTGCGGGAATTAAAGAGCTGCATGATTCTCTTTATCAAAAGCAAAATGACAAACGTGACGGAAGACAGTTTGTCGTAACTGACTTTGACACAGCAGAAGTGGTTGCGACTATTGAGAAGCTCACAAATAAGCTTTATAAAAACTGGTGGCGAGAAAATATAGAATCTCCAAAGGATATTGATTTCAATAATCTTCTCAACAAAGTTGGACTTGAGTTTGCTCCTGTTAAAAACAGCGATAATAAAGTCTGGATGGGGTTTGAAAGCAAAGAACAAGGTAGTTTAATTCAATTGACTTCGGTTGAGAGAGAAGGCCCAGCCTGGGAAGCCGGATTAACAAGTGGAGACATTCTGCTGGCAATTGATAAGCGACAGGTCGATTCAAAAAGTTTGGAAAAATGGCTGATACAATATAATGAAGGGGATGAAGTTGAACTGACTCTGTTTCGAGACCGGCAGCTAATCAAGAGACATTTAAAGCTTACTAAGAGATTGAGTAAAAAAAGAAAAATAAGGTTTTTAGAATCACCTAGTGAAACTCAGAAAGCTTTTTTCAAAGCATGGCTAGGTATGGAATTTCCTGTTAATAGAGCAGAAGCGAATTAAGGTTTATCGCAAATAGGGAAAAATAGAGTGGTTACGATGCGAGGCAATATCCAATGATTAAGCGACTATTATTGATATTAGTATTGATGGCATTAATACTATTAGGACTTCAACTATTTGGTGGCAGAGACTTTACGCAGATTGGTTATGCTCTGGAGAAGTATCAAGCGAAAGAAAATTTTTCCGTTTTAATGGATGATATCGGTGATATTTTTATGGGTAGACAAGTCTCACAAGCTGAATTCTATACTGGAAAGCATGCTCAGCAAAAAGTTTATCAATGGGTTGATGAAAACGGAGAAGTACACTATTCAGAGCGACCTCCTGAAGCAGGGCAATATATTACTCTGGAAATGAATGACTTGATTGTTCAAGTACAAAAAACTTTGACACGGGATGATATTAAAGAAGTCATTAATATTGAAGGTTTCGATAGTATGTCTTCAACAGAACAGCGATACGCGATTGAAAGAGCCGTCAGAAATTTATCTCCAGCGCAAGCAAGGGCATTGCAGGAAAAACTGGAGCAAAAGAAGTAGATAAAGCTCAATTAAAAATAAACTATTAGGTTGTTACAGCGACATCAATAATTCATTGATATCGCATTGAAATAAAAAAAAGGCGCTCGATTGAGCGCCTTTAATTTTCTAGCGGAAGAGAATGAATTACATCATTCCTGGCATGCCGCCCATACCACCCATTCCGCCCATATCTGGGCCAGAGTCTTCTTTAGGCAGTTCTGCAACCATGGCTTCGGTAGTGATCATCAATCCAGAAACTGAAGCTGCATGTTGAAGCGCGCTACGAGTTACTTTAGTTGGGTCAAGGATACCCATTTCGATCATGTCTCCATACTCGCCGTTTGCTGCGTTGTAACCGTAGTTACCTTCTCCTGCCGCAACGTTGTTAAGAACAACAGAAGCTTCGTCGCCTGCGTTGTTTACAATTTGACGAAGTGGAGCGGTTACTGCGCGAAGTAGAATATGGATACCAGCAGTTTGGTCATCGTTAGCGCCTTTTAATTCACCAACTTTTGCCGCTGCACGAACCAGAGCAACGCCACCGCCAGGTACAACACCTTCTTCAACTGCTGCGCGAGTTGCGTGAAGTGCGTCTTCTACGCGAGCCTTCTTCTCTTTCATTTCAACTTCAGTTGCTGCACCAACCTTGATTACTGCAACACCGCCCGCCAATTTAGCAACACGCTCCTGTAGCTTTTCACGATCGTAGTCAGAAGAAGTTTCTTCGATTTGACGACGGATTTGCTCAACACGAGCTTCAATGTTTGCTGCTTCACCAGCACCATCGATAATAGTTGTGTTTTCTTTAGTGATAGAAATTTTCTTGGCAGTACCTAAATCATCCAAAGTTGCACCTTCAAGGTTTAAACCAACTTCTTCAGAGATTACGGTTGCACCAGTCAGGATTGCGATGTCTTCCAACATAGCTTTACGACGGTCGCCGAAACCAGGAGCTTTAACCGCAGCTACTTTAACGATACCGCGCATGTTGTTGACAACCAGAGTCGCTAGTGCTTCACCTTCAACATCTTCAGCGATGATCAGTAGTGGTTTACCAGCTTTCGCAACCGCTTCCAATACAGGAAGAAGATCACGGATGTTAGAGATTTTCTTGTCGACAACTAACAGGTATGGGCTTTCCAACTCTACAGACATGCTGTCCTGATTGTTGATGAAGTAAGGAGACAGATAACCACGGTCAAACTGCATACCTTCTACAACGTCCAGTTCGTTTTCTAAGCCGCTACCTTCTTCAACAGTGATAACACCTTCTTTACCAACTTTTTCCATAGCAGTTGCGATGATTTCACCAACGTTTGCGTCAGAGTTAGCTGAAATAGTTCCAACCTGAGCGATCGCTTTACTATCTTCACAAGGAACAGAAATAGCTTTTAATTCAGCAACAATTGCCTTAACTGCCTGGTCGATACCGCGTTTAAGGTCCATAGGATTCATGCCTGCGGCAACAGATTTCAAACCTTCGTTAAGTACAGATTGAGAAAGAACGGTAGCGGTTGTTGTACCGTCACCTGCAACGTCAGAAGTTTGTGACGCAACTTCTTTAACCATTTGCGCGCCCATGTTTTCGAATTTGTTTTCAAGTTCGATTTCTTTAGCAACAGAAACACCGTCTTTAGTGACTGTAGGTGCACCGAATGATTTTTCCAGAACAACATTGCGCCCCTTAGGACCCAAAGTAACTTTTACTGCATTTGCTAAAGTGTTAACGCCTGCTACCATTTGTGAGCGAGCGTCATCACCAAATCTTACGTCTTTTGCCATTGGTATTTTCCTCTAAATTCTTTAAATCTTGATAATTTTTAATGGAATCAGCAAGTTATTACTTACTCGATAATTCCCATGATGTCGTCTTCACGCATAATTAGTAGCTCTTCACCGTCTACTTTTACTTCGTTGCCAGCGTATTTACCGAACAATACTTTGTCGCCAACTTTAACGTCTAATGAACGTACATCACCATTGTCCAAATGTTTTCCATTGCCAACGGCCAATACTTCGCCACGGCTCGGCTTTTCTTTTGCGTTGTCTGGAATTACGATGCCACCAGCAGTAGTGGTTTCATCTTCCATACGTCTGACTAGTACGCGGTCATGTAAAGGACGAATGCTCATTTAGTATCTCCTAATCAAATTGTCTTTAATTTGAGTGGTTTAGAATAAAATTTCTTTGGATGAATCCAAAAAATACAGGTTAAAAATTAAACTCCGCGATAATATGGGGGCAAATTTTTAGCACTCAACCCCCTTGAGTGCTAATTTTTTTTAAAAAATCGAAAAATAATGAAAAAAATCATATAAATCAATTGGTTATTTGGTATTTGAAGGAGTTGCTGTACGCCAGTCTTTGGCATGTGTAATAAAAAAGGCAGCTAAGCCTTTAATACAGAGATAGCTACAGAATTTATAAGCTGTCTATTCCTACTGCACTCTTTCCTTGATATAGTTTCTCGTTTGTATTTAAAACTAAACGATTACGGAATTCGACTTGCTAACCAAGCCGCTTGCCTACAAAGGCCCAAACGATCACCTGTCTCAGCTATTTTCCCTCGATCTTCTCTTCGCCGGAATAAAGCTATTATTTGATGATATGTTGATGGACTGGCGCTGCATCAAAGCTGAAGATAAAGTGCAAGGAGTCTTTCTTTATGAAGAAAAGCTGGTCAAGGCTCAGCTTTCCTGGCCTCTTGCAAAAGGACACGCGGAAAACTTTTGTAACTGCAATACATTTGAGAAGTCCTCTGTTTTGGAGGCTAATATTCAAGACTGTGTCCATTTGGCTGCTTTAGCGATAGAAAGTAAAGTTCAGATTGACAGGCTGCCGTTTTCATTAAAGCAGCAGGAAAGTTATATTAATGAGAGGGACTACTTCAACCGATGGCGAAGCAACCAGCACTATGATCCTTTCCCCAATATGGCCAGGCATAGAGTCGTGTATGTCTTAAAAAAAGAAAACGAAAACACCACATTGTCGGTTCACAAAGCCTATTTAACTCAGCAGCATGAATATCAAATCAAAAGCCCGTTAGATTTAAGTCTTAATGTCTCCGATAAACTTCCGAAGTTTGTTAGTTTGACAGACCAGGAAATTTTGTTAGAACTTAAAAAAGTCTGGCAACAAAAAACTGACATATTGCTGTCTGAAAATAATCTTCTGCTTGATGATCGGGTTAAACATTCGATACTTCCGAAAATCGCAAAAACGGGCCGTCTTTTCTGGAAAGCTTGCCACAGAAAGCCGCTTGATAGTCGGCTATGTGTATCAGCTTCTGATAACTGGGTAAATATCGGTACAAAGCTTTGGATCAGCCCATCCGAAAGCTATTTATATGTTGAACAGGCTTATACAAGAAAACAGCTAGAACTATTGAAAAGACTTAGTGTGTCTTCTGGTTCGAAAGATTTGGTTATCCCTAAGATTGAGGTTACAAGCCATCAGTTTTTTCCTGCATGGCGCAAAGGTGCCATTTTTGACTTTGATATTGCCAGAGTAAAATTTGCTGTTGGTGAAGACGATTTTTCTCTGGAAGAAATTGAGCATTTGCTTGGTACAAGAGATGATCATGCGAGTGAAAATCTGTACAGCGATGTAGCCGCCTATCTTTACCAGCTGTACTATCTTGAATCGGTTCAAGCCTGTTTTGAACCTCCGGTTGTCGCTGAATTAAGTGTAGCTGACCGTTATCTCAAGGGAGACTTTAGCCACTGGTTACCACTTCTAAGAGGTTTGAAACAGGAAGGTTGGGAGATTACTTTTGCCGCTGGATTCCGCTTCAATCAAAAGAAGGCTGATGATTGGTATGCAAAAGTTGCGATGGAGCAGCCGAATATTTCAGGTGAGAGTAAAAGTCAGGATTGGTTTGAGTTTGAAGTTGGTGTAAAGATCGATGGGACACCCATTAATATTTTACCGATGATCGTAGAAATGTTACACAGCGGTCAATTAGACCTGTCTGGTTCAGAGGAATCGGTATTGCTCAAATTACCAAATGACTCTATCGTTTCTATTGCTAGGGAAAGAATTGAATCCATAGTCTCGACATTACTCGAACTAAGAGAAGTCCGCACATTAAAAAAAGAGAAGCTTCGCTTGTCGACTTCCAAGCTCAACTTGATACAACAGATAGAATCTCTTATTGGAGCAAGAACCAATTGGAGTGATGCCCAACACTTACAGGACAAGGCAAAGGCATTAAGTCATTCAGAAGGGCTCACTAAGCCAAAAATTCCTCAGAGCGTTCGCGCGCAACTTAGAGAGTATCAAAAATATGGCGTATCCTGGTTACAGTTCCTGACTAAAAACAATATCGGCGGAGTTCTCGCAGATGATATGGGGTTAGGAAAAACTCTTCAAACCCTGGTTCATGTTCAAATTGAAAAAGCTTCAGGAAGAATGACAACGCCAGCTATGGTTGTAGCACCCACCAGTCTTATCGGAAACTGGATCACTGAAGCTGCCAAATTTACTCCGGAATTAAATTGTATGCGTTGGTCAGGAAGTCAGCGCCACCAAAACCTGGAACGGTTAAAAGATAGTGATCTGATAGTGACCAGTTATGGCATCCTACTCAGGGATGCAGCGTTATTGAATCAGTTATCATTATATATGTTGATATTGGATGAAGCGCAGGCGATAAAAAACTCTAGCTCAAAAATTAGTAAAATCGCATTTTCCATGAGCTCAAAACATCGGTTGTGTATAACTGGTACTCCAATGGAAAATCATCTTGGAGAGCTTTGGTCGTTGTTTCATTTTCTTATGCCTGGGCTGCTTGGAGAAAAAGCAATATTTAAGCGTCTTTTCCAAAATCCTGTAGAAAAAGAGAATGATCGACAAGTACAGAAGCAACTTTCACTCCGCGTTAGTCCATTTATGTTACGTCGAACCAAGGATAAAGTAGCAGCTGATCTTCCCTCTAAAACCGAGATAGCTGAATTTATAGAACTTACAGAGTCGCAAGCAGACCTGTATGAGTCCGTTCGGATTAGTATGCTTGAAGAAGTTCAGAAGGCTATTAACGAGCATGCAGGTAAAGGGAATCAACTCGTTATTGGCAATGCACTGCTGAGGTTAAGGCAAATTTGCTGCCATCCAAAATTGGTTAAGTTTGCGAAAGATAAAGAATATGAATCGTCAAAATTAACATGGCTGCGAACTGTACTGCCTGAACTTGTTGATACAGGCAGTCGAGTTCTTATTTTTTCTTCGTTTACGTCTATGCTTGATATTATTGAAAAAGAATTAACAGAAATGGATTTGGCTTTTCTAAAATTAACCGGAAAATCTAAGGAAAGAAGTCGTTTGATTGAGCAATTTCAGAGCGGCACCATACCGGTATTTCTTATCAGTTTAAAAGCAGGTGGTGCCGGATTAAATTTAACTGCCGCAGATACGGTAATTCATTTTGATCCCTGGTGGAATCCTGCTGCAGAATCTCAGGCTAGCGATCGCGCTCACCGCATTGGCCAAACCAAGCCGGTATTTGTTTATCGCTTAATTGCCAAAGGTACTGTTGAAGAAAAAATCCACCAGTTGCAGCAGCACAAAACAGAGTTGGCCAGGGAGCTTTATCAAACAAATGATTTGATTCAATCCATCGATAAAGCAGATTGGGAAACGCTATTATCACCGTTAGTTATTGATTAATTTTTTAGACAAAATTAATTCTTGTGTTAAAAAAAATATGACTTTTATCATAACCAATAGAGAAAATATTATCTGGCCACGAGATAATGGCGGCTGTTAAAGCAAGCAGCCCCGGTAAATGTGAATTAAGTCTCGTTTCGATGGAGAAATTATCTCTACTTACTTTAAATCAATGGACTATGATTCAGACACTGAATTGCAAGTGGAATAATCAACGTTTATTGAAAGGTGTAGTATGTCTATTTCTAATCATCAGTGGCAATATTTTTACAAAGGTAAGATGAAAGTAAAAGCGTGCATTAATTGTGGAAACATTAATTTTGCTGCCGCTCAAAATACAGACTGTGAAAAGAAAGATTTGTCAGAGAGCTTATTGGTTAAAGCCGGGTATCAAACGGAACCTCTTTCGAAAGCGTCTTAAGTCTATCAAAAGTAGGGCGTTTGTAATCCCGACCGCTAGTCGACATAGTCTGCAGATGATTCGACTAGTTCCAGGCTTTCTTCAGCAAATCCGGTACCGGCTTCTGTGAAGAAGTTAAATACCTTGTCGATACCTGCGTGTAGCAAATAGCGCTTTTCGTCTTCATAACGAGCAATAGCGGCGATTTTACCATGGTAATTAGCTGCTCTTAAGCGTTCGGTAATATTATGACTATCACGGATTGATGGTAGTGCGAGAAGCACAAGCTTTACCTGGTCAAGTTTCAGATTGTCCCAGAGATCGGGATCTTCCGCATCTCCAGGAAATACTCGGGTTCCGTCTCGCTTTTGCTTTTTAACTCTATCACGATTAGCATCGACCCCCCAGACTCTTTCTCCAGCAAGCAGATTTAACGCTTTGTAGGCGCCCCGCCCTACTCGGCCCATTCCTACCACGAGTATCTCCGCGCTATCGGGCAATATATAAATATCCTCTCTCAATCTCAGCTTTGTTTCATAACGTTTGATTTTATGCTTGAATCGAGCATAAATTTTATGCGCGAGTCGGTAAGTAATACTGGTAAAAATAAAAGATATAGAAACTGCCAGCGCCAGAATGACAAGCCAGTTTTTGCCAATTAACCCCATCTCACTGCTGAGTGATAAAACGATTAATCCAAATTCACTAAAGTTTGACATCAAAAGAGCTGTTAAAAAGGCGGTTCTCCCTCTTAACCGAATCGCGCAACAAATAAAAAAGAACAGGGCAAATTTAAGTGATAATAGCGTCGCCAAAATTAGCGCCGACAGAAGCATTGACCAATCCGGCAAAGCGGTAAAGCCAATAGAAACAAAAAAGCCAATCAGAAAAATATCTTTAAAACTGAGTAAAGCTTTTGCCAGCTCTGCTGATTTTAAAGAGCCGCTGAGTAGTAGGCCTGCGATAAGCGCTCCCAGATCGCCTTTAATACCGACAAATTCAAATATTTGATATGAGCCTAGGGCCAGAAATATACCTGCCAAAGGTAGTAGTTCACTGTGTCCGGCTTTTTCTACTAGCTTAATGAAGAATGGCCGTAACCACCATGCTGGAATCAGACACAGGGCCCAAAGAGAAGGAACCTGTTTGGTTGCTATGACCAGATAAATGACCGCAGCAATATCTTGTAAAACCAGGATACCGATGGCAACTCTTCCATGCCTGGTTGTGAGTTCTCCGCTATCTTGCAACAGTTTAACGACACAGACTGTACTACTGAAGCTAAGAGCAAATGCTAGAATAGCTGCACTCGAGTCATCAAGATTAAGATAAGATGAAAAACCGAAGGCGGAGAGAATCAAGAGCAAAGCGAAAGCAACAGCAGACCAGAGAAGCATATGGCCTATGCCAGTACCCCAAACTTCTCTTTTCAATAAATCATTGGTATTTAACTTAAGACCAATTGTAAATAGCATTAAAGTGATGCCCATATCCGCGATGAGGTCGATACTGGCATCTGGTTGATATCCAAGAACATGTAGAATAAAGCCCGCAAACAGATAGCCTATCAGCGGAGGTAGCTTTGCCAGCCAGAATAGCATGCCGCAGGCAAAGGCGAAAAAAATCCAGATGAAATCCATAATTAATTCTTATTAATGTTGTATCGCTACGCTTAGTGTTATGCTAAATAATTTCGAAGGTCTTGTTAAGAAGCTTTTCAACTTCCTCAATCGGCATTGGTTTGGCAAACAGGAATCCTTGAGCGTGCTCAACCCCTGCATTGTGCATGAATTTGAGTTGTTCCTGAGTTTCTATTCCCTCCGCGACAGTTTTCAGGTTCAACGACTTCGCCAGAGAAACAATGGTATTTATTATCGCATTGTTTTCTTGACTCAAGCCAACTTTTTGTACGAAGCTGCGATCAATTTTTAGTTTTTTAATTGGAAGCTGGTTAAGGTATTTGAGCGAAGAGTAACCTGTTCCAAAGTCATCCAGAGCAAGATCGATCCCCTTTTCGGATAACTTTCCAAAAATTCGGTTAGCCTTTTCCATATCTTTCATTAGGATACTTTCTGTTAGTTCAAATTCAATGAGCTCGGTTTTTACAGAATGCTTTTTTATCAAAAGCTCAATAAAACTATTGAAATCGTAATGGTGTAAATGTCTGGCAGAAAGATTAAATGCCATACCTATTTTTAAACCTTTTTGATGCCACTTGGCGAGGTCAGTAAATGCTTTGTCAAGAAGATATTCCGTTATCGGAATAATCAAGCCTATTTCTTCTGCAATCGGAATAAATTCTGATGGCGCAATATATTGACCCTCAGAGTTTTTCCAGCGAGCCAGCGCTTCCATTCCAATAATCTTCCTGGTTTTAAGACAAATTTGTGGCTGATAGACCAGGTAAAATTCATGGTTAGATACGCCCGTTCGAATTTGATTCTCCAAGCTTAATCTTTCCTTTGCAGCATGGTTCATAGAGTTTTCGAAATACTGAAAATTATTTCGGCCAGCATTTTTAGCGTGGTACATTGCAATGTCTGCATTTTTCAATAATTGCTGAGCATCATCACCATCGGTCGGGTAAGTAGAAATTCCTATGCTCGGGGATACAGAAATTTGGTTTTCTCGCAATAACATAGGCTCTTGCATTTTTTCAATGATGTTTTGTGCAATACGATTAATAGAGTCTATATGGTCAATATCTTCAAGCATTACTACAAATTCATCGCCTCCTAAACGCGCTACAGTGTCGTCTTGACGTATTGCTTTACGCAATATTTGGGCAACATTAATTAACAATAAATCTCCCACATCGTGTCCTAGTGTATCGTTGATTTGCTTAAATCGATCAAGATCGATAAAGAAAAGTGCTAGTTTTTGAGAACGGCGTCGACAGTGTTCGATGGCATGAGTAATTCGATCCAAAAGCAAGGCTCTGTTTGGTAGACCTGTAAGCGCATCATAGTTAGCTAGTTTTCGTAGTTCATTTTCAGCCTGTTTTTGCTTGCTGATATCAGTCAGAGCAAATACGAAATGTTCTTTGCCTTCATTGTCTTTGAAACTGGTAGCGTTGATAAGTACTGGTAATGGACGTTTGAAATTTCGGGTAAGCAGGCCTTCTCCTTCCCAATGACTTTGCAAATAGATTTGCTTAAATAGTGATGCTATGATTTTTCTATTCCCCTGCTCATCGGTGAGGAATTTCATCGGTTTTCCTATGACGAGACTATTTTCGTATTCTGTTCGCTTGTAGAAAGAACTATTGGCAGCAATAACATTCTTTTCATGATTGAGTACAAATACGATATCGCGGGTATTTTCAAAGGCATTCGAGAAAAGTCTCATTTTATCTCGCGCTTCTTTGCGCTCGGTAAAGTCTGTGTAAGTACCGGTTACACGAATGGGGCGTCTCTGCTCATCAATTTCAGTTACCGTTGCCATATCTCGATACCAGGCCCACTCGCCTTTCTTATTTTTAAGACGATAAGTGATATCGAACTGGGATTTATCCTGAAGCAAAAAAGTCGCCCAAGCGGTTAAGAATTTCTCGCGATCATCTTCATGTATTGCCTGAATTCTTTCTTCAAAAGATATTTCCTCTTCTTCCTCATCTCCATCATTTTGCAGCCGAGGTTCATAGATAACATTGCTGATTGCATGCCAGTCCCAAAGACCACTATTACTTCCCTGTAACGCAAGACTTAAACGCTCTTCGCTTTGCATAATTTTTTGGTGAGCTGCAGCCTTTGCCTCTGCTCGCTTCTTGTATCGATGATAATTAAACCAGAATATTAGAATTGACAGTAGTATATAACTGGCAAAAGCCTGTCTGGAAAGCCAGGGAGCAGGTTTACTATGAATTTTTAGCACTGCGGGCTTAGATTCAGCACCTGTTTCGTAGTCTATTGCGGTAACATACAGAATGCTTTCACCAGTAGCGATTGACGGAAAAAATAATTCACTTTCTTTAGTCAATATCGGCTTAATGTTTGCCGCACCTTCAATCCAATAGCGATATTTTATCTGCTCTGGTTTATCAAGTAATAGTGCTGATAGCTCAATTTTTACTCCAAAATCATTGTACTCAAGTGTCAGTTCTGTATTGTTAAAGTCGCCATATCTAGAGCCCATTTTTTTGGAAAGAACAGATAAATTGGTTATTTTATTGGTGACCTCTCTTTGCACCCTGCTAGTCATCAGATTTGGAGAAAATATGGAAAGTCCTTTCAGGCTACCCAGGGCAATGTCCCCATTGGAAAGCCTGGTACTAGCACCTCCCATAAACTCGCTTGTAGCAAATCCGTCATTCTTATCAACCACTTTCGCGTTGTAATTCAGTTTATTAATCCTGAGCAGACCTGTATTGGTTGTAATCCAGAGGTTGCCGTGATTATCTGGAAAGATATCCATAATCGTGTTTACACCAAGCTCTTCTTCCTTAAAAAACTTGAGTTCTTCGCCGTTATTTGCATCGAGTATGAATAATCCAAGGCCTGTGTATGTTACCCAGAGTTTATCTCCTTCACGATAAACGTCGGCAGGAGATGAAATATACGATTCACTTGGCGGTAATTCGTGAAAGCTGGAGATTTGTCCAGAATCATGATCATATTTGACCAGACGATTATATCCTGAAGCGAAGTAGGTGCTTCTTTCTCCGGTTGCGGTATCAAAAAGTAGACCTAGTGTCTTGGTTCTATCTCCATTGGTCTTGCTAGATTCAACCATGGATACCTGGTTTGTTTCCGTATTTAACAGGTAGGTACCATCGAGATTAGAAAATAATAATGTTTTTTCATCGACAAAACGTAGCCCTCCGAATGGCTTTTTCAATATTTCCTGTGTTTTTTCATCAAAAATTTTATTGGAGAGACTTTTAGTCTCTCTGTTAACAACTTTCAATCCTTTTCCGGTATTCAACCAAATTTCATTTTCGGACAGCGCAATTTCATAAATTGTACTTGAGCTGACTACCTGTTTTTCATCGGGATTTATCAGAAATGATTCGACGTTCCGGGATTCGAGGTCGACCAGGTTCAATCCATTTTGAGTACCTACCAGAAGTTCTCCGTTCTCGGTTTCTTTGACGGTTAGAACCTGGTCATGGCTCAATGATTTTGAAGCTGGGCCATCTTTGGAATAATATTGCTTTATCGCCGGATTGGGCTTCCATTTAAAAACACCTTCTCCACGAGTTCCCATCCACAAGACACCTTCTTTATCTTCAACCATGACATTAATGTCATCATCGCTGATAGCAAAAGGTGTTTTAGATAATTGCAACAGGTGCTTTAGTTCGCCGGTCTTGTTGAGCTTAAATAGTCCTAAGTCGGTAGCGAGCCAGTAAAATTGCGGCTTTTCTATAACCTGCCAGATATTTCTTTCTTTGACTATTGATTTGCCTAAAGGACCTTTTTTAGGTTCTGACGACTGAAGATCGGTAAGTTGTATAGCATAAAGACCTTCTACTGTTCCGACTAGAACCCGACCGAGACGATCTAAAGTTAAAACTTTGACATCATTTTGGTCTCTGACATCAGACTCGTCTGGAGTGTGAATAATCTTTCTAACTTTTTTGCTGGAAAGATCCAGACTGTACAGACCGACGGTAGTCCCCACTAATAGTTGATCTTCGAGAAGAAGTAACGCTCTGATGATAAATTGCTTGTCCGGATTATCGAACCAGTTGTTGATGGTATCAATATACTCAAACTTATTGCTGTTGCGATGGTAATAAAAAACTTCGTAGTAAGTAGTCAACCATAAGTTAGTATGTCTATCTTCAACCAGCTCGGTTAGTATTGGAAATTCTAGCTTAAAATCCGGAGGATCCGGAAAGCTAAATGGGTTGAGGCTATTTTGTTTCTTGTCGAGAATAAAATTCTCGTGAGGCGCGGCCCCAACCCAGATTTTACCGGTTGAGTCCTGATGTGGTGATTCAGTAAAGTTATTGAGTAAAACGTCGCCGGGACTGCTTATTTTTCGAATGCGGTACCCATCATAGCGATTGAGTCCCTGAAGTGAGGAAATCCACAAATAGCCTTCATCATCAACCAAAAGACCGGAAATATTACTTTGGTTGAGACCATCTTCAGTACTCAACTGTTTAAGTTTTACCATTGCCTGTGCGTAGGTAACAAATAAACTGATGCATAGAGTCAAGAGAAGTGGCTTTTTGAAAAATGGCATGCTTTGAGTGTTATTTGACTTATTTATGTGTTTCTCAAAGTATAGCAGCGATTTTCTAAAAAACTATTTAATCAAAATAATGTTATTGACCACAACTCATTGATATATAACTAATTATGCCATCAAGCCAGCCAGCCCTAGTGAGGAGATTGATCTTCATAATCGCCCTCAACCGTTCTGCCGGAATGATGTGAGTGGTACTTACTACTTTGTTGCTGACTTTTCTGAGTGTGATAAGAATAATTGGCCGTATGCGAGTAGGTTGCCTGGAAATTACTCGCTTTTGAAGTCCAGCGCTTAAGCATTTGTGCTGCAACCAGATAGCGAACGGCCGGGATTAACAATAAAAAACCAATAGTATCGGTAACGAATCCTGGGGTTAGCAGCAAGCCGCCGGCAAATAGTAACTGTGCGGCAGAGGCCATTGCCATTGCAGGGACCTGTCCCTGTGCTAGCTGAGTCTGAATTTGTTGCCAGGTGTGCAATCCTTGCTTTTTTAACAGATGAACTCCCAATATTGCAGTTGCCAGCACCATTAACAAAGTTGGTCCTAATCCCATCAGATCTCCGACTTGAATAAAAACGGCGATCTCAATAATCGGGGTGATGATAAAAAGTAATAGTAAAAGCTGCAAAATAACTCTCTGTGGTAGTAAATTTCAGTATATTCAATTGAAAAGAGTAAAAAATGATCTATTCCTACCCTGCTCACCATTCAATTGTACCGTGATTCTTAACATTATGTGGGGCGGCTCAAATAAAATAACAAACTTAAAGTAGTAACTAATTGTTTCTAAATCAAATATCCGTTAACTTTATATGTTACGAATTTAGCAATATCGGGCTATCAAAGCATGCTATTATTATTTGAAACGAACCATAATTTAGCAGGCGAGCTTACTTCTCTAATCGACAGGATGTTTCTCATCTGGCAGTCGATTACAGAATTAGTCTTTTTAATGTAGCTCGAATAACCCGAAACCAGATTAACGCTAGTACCCATATTTCATGCCAGAAAGTCAGATTAGTAACGAAGTCAATCAGCAGTTCCTCCGTCGAACACCGGTCAAACTCCGCCAGTTTTCACGGTTATTGAATGATATGGCCTGTCAGGATATTGATCCGCTCAGGGTTAAAGCTCTGTTATCTCAGGTTAATAAAACCAGAGAATCTTGTCTTGCCCAGAACTTTGAGCTTACTGCCAAGTTGCTCAATAATGTCTATAAACAACTTTCAATGAGTGAAGACGCACTTGCAACACAGAAGCCTTTATTAAAGAGGCTTTCGGTTAAACTGGCGGAGCACTCAGAAAAGCTGGAACTCGGCGTCAAGCCGCAAAAAGAGGTTCCTGCTATAGAAACAAAACCAACACCAAAAGTTGAAGAAGCACAGGTCGATGAAGACGATAGCGTTGATTCTTCACTTGAAGAGCAGGGAATATATCTGGACAAGGGTGTTGTTATTTTTGCCAGCGAAACTCCGGATAAGTATCAAGGCCTCGGGGAGCAATTTGTTTCTCTAGGCGTTGAAGTACACTATACAACTAGCCTTTCAGAAGCTAAAGAGCATGCAATAGATAATCCGGGTAGCATTATTGTTGCACCCCTTTCCCTGGCGGTAAACAATGAGCAGTTGGAAGATAATGAAATAGAAACCAATCGAATTCCGCTCATCTATTTGTCCGAAGAAGACTCTCAGCAAGACCGGCTATTATCATTACGCAGTGGTGGCACAGGCTTTTTGGTTGAACCGGTTTCAATCTCGGCTTTATTAGAGGTTATTGAGCGTCAGTATGACTTGCATGCTGATTCTGCGTATCGTGTTCTAGTAATGGAAGACTCCAAGGCACAGGCTCGCTACTATGACAAAGTTCTCGGCAAGGGGCATTTCGAGACTCGAATTGTTAACGATCCAAGCGTGTTACTGGAAGCACTTCGAGGATTTGAGCCAGAAATGATCCTCATGGATATGCAAATGCCAGGTTGCTCCGGGATAGAGCTAACCCGAGTAATCAGGCAGATGCCAAGGTATGCCTATCTGCCAATTATTTTTCTTTCTGCCGAAGAGAGTCTGGAGAAGCAAAACCAGGCGCTTTTGTCGGGAGGTACCGCTTTTATCGTCAAACCCGTGCAAAAAGAGCAGCTGATGTTTATGGCCAATCTTTATGCGAAGCGGTTCAGAGAGCTCAATCCTCAAATAGGAATTAATCCTGACACCGGATTTGCCTATGCCCACCAGTTTAAGCAGCAAATCGCCATAGAATCTGCGCGCATGAGTCGAAATGCGGGCAATGGTGCACTCGCTGTGATTCAGCTGGACAATACTCAGGAGTTAATCGATGCCGCGAGTTTCTCTCTCATCAATGTGGCAATTTCGCAACTTGCTTTGCTACTTAAAAAGCGATTACGCAAAACGGACATCATTGGACACCTTGAAACCGGACAGCTCGGGATTATACTAACGACAGGCACCAAAAAAGACTGGCGACGTATAATGGATGAAATTCGTCTCCAATTTGCGGAACTTCCCTTCCATCTACAGCACGAAGATAAGTCAATGACGGTGAGTATCGGCTTGTCGGCCTTGTCGACCAACTCTGATGCGCACAAATGGTTTGAGCAATCGGTGAACCTTCTCTCGCAAGCGCTAGCGAACGGGGGAGATCAGGTAATCGCCTGTGAATCATTTAGTTAAAACCATAAATTTGAAATTTAGCTGAAGGATTTACCCTGGTGACTAGTACTAATAATTATCGCCTTTGCTTAACTACTGTCGATTCTGAGTCGACCGCTCGTCAGATTGCTGAAAATTTACTGAAACAAAAACTGGTTGCATGTGTCAATATCAGTGCAAAACAGCTATCTCTCTATTATTGGCAGGGCAAAATCTGTGAAGAGGCCGAGTATTTACTGATGATGAAGACTGGATCGCAGACAGTGACTCGATTAGAAGATAGCCTGATGAAGATACATCCTTATGATGTCCCCGAGTTTATCGTTCTGGATATTATTGACGGCAGTAACGAGTATTTTAAGTGGATTGACTCATCTCTTGAGATAGCTGAAGAGAAATAGGGCAGTCTCCTGACTAGAAGCAAAAAGATTAGACAAATGAATAACTTAAAGAATATTTTTATCTCGACCCTGGTTTTTCTCATTAGTATTGGAGCAGGGGGGGCTGTGTGGGCTGCTGAAAGCGACGATTTGGCTGATCTTTTCAAAGCCAGCACAGAATTTCTCAAGGTGGATGAAGCCTTTGTACTTTCGACTGAAATAGTTGATCAGGAAATAATCGTAAAGTTTGAAATCGCTGATGAGTACTATATGTATCGCAGTCGCTTCTCTTTTGGTGCTGAAGGTGCCTCTCTCGGAGAGGCTTTTATTCCTGATGGGAAGAAAAAAGTCGATGAATATCTGGGGAATGTGGAGGTCTACTATCACTTTCTTGAATTGAGCGTTCCTTTCAAGGCCCATCAAAAAGAGTTTACCTTTGTTATTGAGTATCAAGGATGTGCTGAAGCAGGGTTATGTTATCCACCAGAAGAAAAGCGAATTCAGCTTTTTGCTGACAAAATTGAGCCGAGAACGGCGGTTACATCAATTGACTCAGGAAGCAACAGCTTGCTTGATGATGGTAATAAGACGTCTGACTCAGTTAAATCAGGTCAGGTTTCAACGTCTTCTGACAGCGCTATGAATGAAGAGTTTGTACCAGAACAGGAGCAGGTAGTTAACTTTCTGAGTGACAAAAGCCTGATTGAAATCGTGTTTTACTTCGTCCTGTTAGGTATTGGCCTTGCTTTTACGCCTTGTGTTTTGCCAATGGTACCCATCTTGTCGAGTATTATTGTTGGCCAGGGCAAGTCGATATCAACTGGAAAAGCATTTGGACTGTCGCTTTCATACACTCAGGCAATGGCTATTCCCTATACTATTTTTGGCGTTTTGGCCGGTGCAGCAGGAGAGTCGCTGACAGCAACTTTCCAAGAACCTCTGTTTATCGGTATTACTGCGAGTATATTTGTGCTTTTGTCTCTATCCATGTTCGGCTTCTATGAGCTTCAATTACCCAGCGGGTTACAAAGTAGACTCAATAGTATTTCCAATAATCAGCAAAGCGGATCCTATATCGGAGCCGGTATTATGGGCGCTATCTCGGCCCTGGTTGTTTCGCCGTGTGTCACAGTGCCGCTGGCAGGGGTGCTTCTGTACATAGCTCAAACTGGAGACCAGCTAATTGGGGGGATCGCTCTTTATTCGTTAGCTGTCGGAATGGGGATCCCGCTATTGGTTGTTGGCGTCGGAGGTAACAAAGTATTGCCCAGAGCTGGGGCGTGGATGAATGCAGTTAAAGGCGCTTTTGGTGTCGGTATGCTGGGAATGGCGCTATATATTTCCAAACATCTGATCCCTGGCCCTCTCTATTTATTTTTATGGGCAGCGCTTTTGATTGGGGCAGCAGTGTACTTAAAATCTTCCACCGCGACTATCAGTGGAAAACTTTGGGCCAGTGCACGCCTGGTGATGAGTCTGTATGCGCTAGTTCTTATTGTCGGTGGTGTAAATGGAAATGATCGACTCACCGATCCTCTGGCTAGCTTTCGTGGAGAATCAAGCGCACATGCACAATTTAAACTGGTTAAGAGTATTGCTGATGTAGAGCGAGAAATTTTGGCGGCCAATGCTCAAGGTAAATCAGTGATGTTCGATTTTTTTGCTGAAAGTTGCACTGCCTGCTATGAGTTTGCCGATTACACTTTCTCCGACCCCAAAGTTTTGGAGGCGCTTGATAATACTGTACTGATACAGGCTGATGTAACAAAAAATGATACTATCGATAAAGCGCTAATGAACAAGTATGGAGTGGTAGGTTTGCCCAGCATCCTGTTCATTGATCGAGAGGGCAAAGAGGACAAGCGTTACCGCGCTATTGGTTTTGAAGATGCAGAGACTTTTGTTCGACGAATAAAAGCCGCCTTGAAAGAAAGTTAACGAAAAGAGCTGTTAATTTTTCATAGTAATAACCCGGAACATTGATGAGAAATCGGAATAATGAATAGCAAAAAAAAGGTTCATGGAAGCTGCTTGTGTGGAAAAGTGCACTATGAGTTTACCGAAAGTCTCGGTATCTTCCAGTACTGTCACTGCGAGCGTTGCCGAAAGTTTACCGGTAGCGCTCATGCGGCAAACATTTTTGTAAGTCCGGACAATTTCAATTGGGTTAAAGGGGAAAATTTTGTTGGCAAATTCGAACTTCCCGATACTAAATATTTCGCCACCAGTTTTTGTCAAAATTGCGGGTCGTCTCTTCCATGGATGATACAAACCGGAAAAACTATGGTTGTTCCTGCCGGTACTCTGGATGATGATCCGGGAATCAAACCGACGCAAAATATTTTTTGTGCTTTTGACGCAAAATGGTATGTGCCAGCCAGTGATTTAAAGTCCTTTGAGGAACTTCCTGTTTCAAGGAATAGCTAGCGGAAGGGAGTCAACTGTCAAAGATTGGTGATCTGTTTTTAATTAGTATACGTATATCCAGATATTGCACTAACTGGATTAATTCTAATGAACAAACCTTTAAAGTACTTTGCTGGCATAAGCTGTTTTTTCCTAAATTTTACCTGTCAGGCCAATGACTGGTCTATTCAACCTGTTTCCAACTTTGATTCCAACCGTTATCTTGGTACCTGGTATGAAATAGCGCGTATTGATAATAGCTTTGAAAGAGAACTGGACAATGTTACTGCTACTTACTGGTTAAAGAAAAATGGTGACATAGGGGTAAAAAACAAAGGATTCAACACTGAGGACGGTGAGTGGGAAGAAGCTCAGGGTTACGCAGAGTTTGCTATTGAAGAATCTGTCGGACATTTGGAGGTAACCTTTTTCTGGCCATTTTATGCCGATTATATTGTGTTTGAAATTGATCCTGATTATCAATATGCGTTTATAGCAAGTGATTCTGAAGATTATTTATGGTTATTGGCCAGAGAGCCAGTAGTTGATGACAGTATAATCGAAAAATTTTTAAAGCTCGCTAAAGAAAAGAAATTTAATACCAAAGAATTGATTTTTGTCTCACAGGATAAATACATTGGTGAATTACCGGAGTATTCCGATAATAGTTCAACGCATATAAGCAAATGATTTGACTATGGCGACAAACTCTAAAACCTACCTTAAATAAGCTTTGTAAATTCTTAGAAATTGAATGATATGCTTTAGCGTAGCTTGTTTTTTAATTTTTTATCCACGCATATCTTCAGGCATTCCCAAGTGAATGCCTGACTTTTTCAAATTGCTTGTAATATCTATTGACGGATAAACCAGTTTATCAGAGGACCTGCTACGCCGGTAAATTTTAAAGGAGCATTGGTTACCGCGAGACAAATACAACCGTCTTTTCCTGCGATAGGCTGGTGTTCAGTGGTTTGGTCTTGTACCACAAACTCTCCTTCCCTGTACTCACCCATAGAATCTCTAAAGCTACCGTCAAGAACTAACGTAAACTCTTCACCTTGATGGGTGTGTTTAGGAATTTTGGCATTTGGCGCAAATCTTAATAGCTCGATTGTCATTCCTTCATCTTGCAAGTCAATTTCAGCTTTAAATATTTTTGATGTTAAACGCTTCCAGTCGAAAGTTTGAAATTGTTTATTGTAAATAGTATTTACAATATCAAGATCAATCTGTGCAATAGCACATTCATCAAATGCAGATGATTCATTAGAGTCAGAAAGGTACTCAATATCTTGCATGAGTTTGTCAAACTGTTCATCAACTCCCATTGACTCAACTTCAATCGACTCAACTTCAATCGACTCGAGAGTGTTACCTCCTATTGATTCCAGTTCACTGATTTTCTTCTGACACTCACGGCAACTATGGTGATGAAGTCCAATGATAATAGATAAAGCGGGAGCTACTTTTCCGCTGGTATATTTAAGTAATAATTCAATATCTGGATGGTAGTTCATATTTCTTTACCTCCCATTTGGGAGCGCATTATTTTCAGAGCGCTTCTTACTCTGGATTTAACAGTTCCTAAAGTCATTTCCAGCTCTTTAGCGACATCGCTATGGCTTTTATCCTCGAAATAGACTTTCTGAATTACATGTCGCTGTTCATCATCGAGCAAATCTATATTTGATAGTAATGATGAGCGGCTTCTGTCGGCCTGGAGTTCCTCATCTGGTCCAGGCTCGCTGCTGGTTAAAACAGGTTCTTCTTCGCTGGTTTCCTCTATACGCTTCTTTCTTAAATAGTCAATTCTAAGATTTCTCACTATGGTGAAAATCCAGGTAGCTACTGCTGCTTTTTCAGGATTATAGGTTTTAGCCTTTTGCCATATTTTCATAAATACTTCATGAGTCATCTCTTCCGACTTGTTGGTCAGCCCATGACTGGCGTAAAACGCTTTTATTTTCGGTGCGAAATGCAGGTAAAGTGCGCGAAATGCATCTTTGTCCTGGTTATGGCTTACCGCACAAAGATGCACTTTCCAGTCATCACTATTGGGCTTTGGTTTTGTCGTAGAAGACATTGGTCGTTGCTTGATACTATTGACTCGTTTAGGCCAATATACAAGATTAGCTGTGATTTGTCTTTTTTCTAAAGCGTTTTGCATTTTTTATCGAAGTAGTCCTGGTTCTTTCTTTGCGATCGGCTGTGATACTGCTTATGGGCTAGTCTCGATGCTTTCTCGCACGTTACCTGGTTTTATTTACGTGTAGCTGAATCAAATGGATCATAAAAAACTAAAAAGATTCGATCCGTTCTTTCAATGCCTCCGTATATGTTCACAATGGTCACCGATAAATTAATGAATATGTCTCAAAATTACACCAGATTCACATCGCGAGTTGCTTTGCTTCTATTGCTAACTGGCTGCCAGCTAAAGCCGGAAGCCTATGAGAAAAACACTCCGAAGTTCGTTTTTGAAGACTTCTTTAGTGGTCCTCTGTGTGCCAAAGGAGTGGTAAAGGAAGGCAACGAAACACTAATCAGAAAATTTAAAGCGGCCATCAATGGCTACACAAAAGATGATCTAGTATATCTTGATGAGATTTTTGTTTTTGACGATGGAGAAATTCAAACGCGATTGTGGCAATTTAGTAAACAGGAACAAGGCTATGCCGGTAGTGCAGGAGATGTTGTCGGTCGAGCGCATGGTAATACCTTTGGAGATAGTTTTAATCTCAAGTACCGGTTGGCGATTAACATTGATGGAGAGAGC
This sequence comes from Aliikangiella sp. G2MR2-5, assembly GCF_015687155.1. Taxonomy (GTDB): domain Bacteria; phylum Pseudomonadota; class Gammaproteobacteria; order Enterobacterales; family Kangiellaceae; genus Aliikangiella. The sequence goes on from NZ_JADPQF010000004.1 coordinate 308,635, forward strand.
TGGGTCATTTCTATGGATGACTGGCTACATCTGATTGATGAAAATACATTAATGGGTACTACTAAAATGAGTAAATGGGGCTTGGATGTAGGACGGATCGATATCTATATCGAGAGAGTAAAGACGACAGAATCTTGTGGAATTGGAAATGGGCGACGCTAATGATAAATAAATTAATTACCCGCGAGCAAAGAAAGCCTGAATTGCAACTATCGCATGAACAGCAGAATATTAAAGTCGAAAATCATAAAGCCTCATTGCTAGCCTGGTTTGACTCTAGCGCCAATCTGGGGAGTGACAATTCTCGGTTCAGCTGGTTAAGAATATCTCCATTTATCGCCATACATTTATCCGTTTTACTAGTATTCTGGGTTGGCTTTAGTTGGATTGCATTAGCAGCGTGTGCATTATTATACTTTATAAGGATGTTTGCCATTACCGCATTTTATCATCGATACTTTTCTCACAAGTCATTCAAGACCAGTCGTTTTTTCCAGTTTGTTTTTGCTTTTATAGGGGCTATGTCAGCGCAAAGAGGCCCGCTATGGTGGGCTTCTCACCACAGAGTTCATCATGCTTGCTCTGACTCGCCAGAGGATCCACACTCTCCAAAACATAAAGGTTCATTGTGGAGTCATATGCTCTGGTTTCTGACCAATGAGAACTTCGCGACCAGAGAAGAAAAAATTAGCGATTTTTCTCGTTATCCAGAGTTGAGATGGCTCGATCGATTTGAAATCGTCGCACCTGCATTTCTAATTCTGATGTTGTTCCTAACAGGAGAATATCTGGCTAACAGTTATCAGGGCTCCTCCACCAGCGGCTTACAGATGGTTGTATGGGGATTCTGTATCTCGACAGTGATATTGTATCATGCTACCTATACGATCAATTCTCTGGCGCATCGCTTTGGAAAGCGTCGCTTTCAAACCAAGGATGATAGTCGAAATAATTTCTGGCTTGCATTATTAACACTTGGAGAAGGGTGGCACAACAACCATCACTATTATGCTACTTGCGCTCGACAGGGATTTGCATGGTATGAGATTGACATTAGCTATTACATTTTAAAATTGTTGGCTGTTTTTGGAATAGTTACAGATCTAAAACCCGTTCCTGCACGTATAAAGAAACAAATACGTGGAGAATTTTAAATGCTAGTTGAAAACTTTACTAAAATCTACAAAGAGCTCAATGCAACCAATATTGAGACTATTGATAAAATCTACGATAACGATGTTATATTTATCGACCCATTTCATGAAATCAGTGGTTTAAAAAACCTAAAGAACTATTTTTTTCAACTCTACGCCAATGTTGAGGAAATATCTTTTGATTTTGATAGTCCCGTCATAGACAAAAATCAGATTACCATTCCCTGGAATATGTTACTTAAACATTCCGGTCTTAATAGAGGGAAAGAATTCGGTCTGGATGGTATCACTTATCTACAAGTAAACGATAAAAATATGATTATTTATCATCGTGACTACTTTGATTGTGGTGCAATGTTATATGAAAGAATTCCATTAGTTAGCGCGCTAATTCGATGGATTAAAAGGAAAGTGTAATGAGGTACAGTTTCAGACAGAAAGTGGTTTGGATAACCGGCGCTAGTAGCGGCATAGGCTTGTCTCTAGCAAAAAAATTGCAACAAGAAGGTGCTTATATTGCGGTAACTTCTAGAAGCGAATTAGATCTTCAGGCGCTATATGGGTTGAATGAGAACATATTGGTGGCATCAGGAGATGTAACATCGCGAGAAGAAAATCAGCGAATAGTAGAAATGATTATTGAAACATTTGGGCAGCTCGATTGCATCATTTTAAATGCGGGGAATGCAGAATACATCAATATACAAGACTTCAGATCAGGGCCCTTTGAAAGGATGATGGAAGTTAACTTTTTTTCGCAAACCAGAGCTATTGAGGTTGCTCTACCATATTTACGTCAATCATCCTCGCCATATCTTGTAGCTATGAGTAGTAGTGTAGCATGGCTTGGATTGCCCAGAGGAGAAGCATACTCGGCAAGCAAAGCGGCAACTCGAAATTTATGCCAAGGTCTTAGATTGGAACTGGCAAAGGAAAATATTCCGGTGAGCTGGATTTGTCCCGGTTTTGTTAGAACTCCATTAACGGATAAAAATGATTTTCCTATGCCATTTCGTATAGAGGCGGAAGATGCGGCCGAAAAAATCATTAATGGTTTAGTAAAACAAAAGGCGGAAATTCATTTTCCGAAAGCATTTACCTTGCTCATGAAATTGTTAGCAGTTTTGCCGGCAAACCTATCAAAACTAATATTAACCAGAGTGGTAACAAGCAAATGAAAATAGCGGTAGTTGGAACTGGTATAGCTGGAAACTATGCAGCCTATCGATTAAGTCAGGAACATGATGTTCATGTGTTTGAATCCAATAGCTATATTGGTGGACATACTCATACTCACTCAATTAGCTATCAAGGAGATGAACAACAAATTGATACCGGGTTTATCGTATTCAATAAAAAGACCTATCCGAATTTTCTCAAACTTCTGGAAGAACTTAATGTCGATTATCAGCCAAGTGATATGAGCTTTAGCGTTCAAGCATATGCAGATAATCTCGAATATAACGGCACCAATTTGAATAGCCTTTTTGCTCAGCGGCGAAACGTTTTTAGACCAAGTTTTTACCGGATGATTCAGGATATTTTGAAGTTTAATCGAGAAAGCCTCGATTTATTACAAGATATCAATAATCAGATTTTGTTAGGTGATTATCTTTTAGAAAATAGATATTCGAAGCAATTTATTCACCACTATATTGTGCCGATGGGCGCCGCAATATGGTCGACTGATCATCAAAGTATGATGAATTTCCCAGCGAGATTTTTTGTTCAGTTTTTTCACAATCACGGAATGTTAAGTGTAAATGAAAGACCTCAGTGGTATGTTATTAAAGGTGGGTCAAAAAACTATATAGAGCCATTAATTGCAGGACATAAAGATAAGATCCGCTCTGGGGTTGCGATAAAAAATATTCGCAGAACACCTGATGAAGTCTATCTTCAGTATGAGAACAATGAAGAAGTGTTCGACTATGTTTTTATCGCAACACATAGTGATCAAGCGCTAGCTATGTTGGAGAATCCATCGAGTCTGGAAAAGGAAGTTTTGGGAGCAATACCTTACACATCTAATCAGGCGATACTGCATACAGATATCAGTGTCCTACCTAAAAGAAAGCGAGCCTGGGCTGCATGGAACTATCATTTGTTAGAAGATCAAAAGGAAAAAGTAGCCTTGACTTACAATATGAATATTTTGCAATCAATAGAAAGTAAAAACACCTATTGTGTATCCCTTAATTATAAAGATTCGATTGACCCGCAAAAGATAATCAAGGTTATTGATTATGCCCATCCCTTTTTTACTATAAATGGCGTCAATGCACAAAAGAAACATAGTCAGGTTAATGGTCAATATCGAACGTTTTATTGTGGCGCATATTGGCGAAATGGTTTTCATGAAGATGGTGTTGTGAGTAGTATAAATGCGCTAAAAGATTTTGAGCGGGTACTGGCTTTTGACAAAGAAAGACAGAAGGAATCAAGTACCTATAAAGAAAAAGAGAGTGTTTGTGAATAGTGCAATATATTTTGGTGAGGTAAAACATCATCGATTTTTACCGAGAGAACATCAGTTTAGTTATAAGCTTGCTATGTTTTTTGTCGATATCGATGAGCTTCCGATGCTTTTTTCCAGGTATATTTTCTGGTCGATAAATCGAACCAATATAGCTTCTTTTCATGTTAAAAATTATCTTAATCTGAATGGCTCTATCAGGGACGGGGTGAATAACGAAATATTCCAAAAATTTAATGCTGTACATTCAGGGCCTATTAGAATGCTTACTCATTTATCGTACTTTGGCTACTGTTTTAATCCCGTTACTTTTTACTATTGTTTTAATGAAAATTCTAATAATGTCGATTTTCTGGTCGCGCAGGTTAATAACACGCCATGGAATGAACGTTATAGCTATTGTTTTGATAATCGCAAGGGTCAATGTCGGCAGGAAGGTTTTTTGGAATTTCAATTTGATAAGGACTTTCACGTATCACCATTTCAACCTATGTCATTAAAATGTTTTTGGCGATTTATGATCCCGGATGAAAAATTATTCGTATATATGAGAAATATGGAAAACAATGAAAAGTTGTTTTCCGCAACACTGAATTTAGCCAGAGAAGATGTTACTAGTCGAAGTCTGATGAAAGTTCTTTTTAACTATCCACTGATGACAATGAAAGTTTCCACCGCGATTTATTGGCAGGCTTTAAAACTCTGGTTAAAGAAAATACCTTTTTATTCACATCCGAAAAAAGAATCGGTGTAGTTAGAAATAACTATAAGGAGAGCACTAATGGCAAGTTATTCGTCGGTAAAAGCATTGGCGGAAAGGGTAGAACGAAAAAATAGTAATTCTGCAAATCTTTTCCTCAATGGAGTTCTGAAAGATAAGATTTTTGCTCGTTTGAAGCAACTACAATTTGGCTCGCTAACTATTCTTTATAAGGGAGATAGCTATCAGTTTTCAGGCGATGAGTATTTGCATTTAACGGCAAAAATAGAAGTAAATCATGAGCAGTTTTTCCGCTACCTTGCTTTTGGTGGTAGTGTTGGAGCGGCAGAAGCCTATATAAATAACTACTGGTCTACCGATGATCTGACTAATGTGATTCGTTTGTTTGCGCTTAATCAGGCCGTTATGGACAGTGTAGACCATGGAATGGCGAGAGTAACAGCACCATTAAAGCAGTTTTTTCATTACTTAAATAAAAATACTCAGCGAGGAAGCAAGAGAAATATAGTGGCTCATTATGATTTAGGAAATGACTTTTTTGAGCAGTTTCTCGACTCCAGTATGATGTATTCATCCGGAATCTTTTGTTCTCTAGATGAATCAATGGAGCAAGCCTCTATTAATAAGCTTGAGCGTATATGTAAGCGATTAAGATTGAACGAAAATGATCATGTGTTGGAGATCGGAACCGGGTGGGGCAGTTTTGCAATTTACGCAGCTAAAAATTACGGCTGTCGTGTAACGACAACAACTATTTCCAACGAACAGTTTTTATACGCCAGAGAAAGAATTCGTGAAGAAGGCCTGGATGAGAAAATTACTTTACTTGATTTCGACTATAGAAAACTCACTGGCAAGTTTGATAAACTAGTTTCGATTGAAATGATTGAGGCCGTTGGTCACCATTATTTTCCTGTTTTCTTTGAAAAATGTAGTAGCCTGTTAAAAGATAATGGCGAAATGTTGCTTCAGGCAATCACCATTCAGGACCAAAGATTTGACAGCGCTAAAAAGCATATCGATTTTATCAAGCGATATATTTTCCCTGGAAGTTGTATTCCCTCGATAGATAGCATTAGTGAGTGTGTCACCAGAGATACTGACCTGAGGATGCTTGCGCTAGATGATATCGGTGTTCACTATGCTGAGACATTGAAGCGTTGGCGTGAAACCTTCTTTAGCAATATCAGCCAGATCAAAGCACAAGGATTTAGCGAGAACTTTATACGCATGTGGGAGTTCTATTTTTGTTATTGTGAGGGCGGCTTCAGGGAAAGAGTGATCAGTGATATACAGTTACATCTTGTTAAACCGCTGGCGCGTGTTCCCATGAAGTTATCGGTACTTAAAGATTAGTAGTCTGGTTATGTTTAATAAACGATTCTGGGTCTCTATGCTGGCATTTGATATTGGATGGGGACTCATAGTTTTTGGTGTTAACGATGGAGCTTACTGGTTTGTTTTGCCTGGAATTTTAGCCTATTCTATTGCCGACTTTATCTATTCCGAACGAAGAGCAAATTATTTTGGATTGATACTGGGAATACTAATTGTTGGTTGTCTGGCAGATTTTATGATGGCAAAACTCGATCTAATTCGATTTGCTGGCGAAGCTACTTTACCTGTATGGATGTCTTTTTTATGGCTTCTATTTAGTGTGACTTTCGCTAATAACTATTATCCGTTGATTATCAGAAAATACTGGCTAGTATTGATGGTCGGTGCTCTGGGCGGACCTTTCTCTTATTTTGCAGCAACTCAACTCTCTGTCGCGCAAGTCATTCAACCTGAAATTTTTTATCCTCTTAGCAGTTTATTCTGGGCGACTCTATTTTTTGTTTTAACCAAAGTGACGCCGTTCAACAAAGTTCTTTTTGCTGGAAATACTATTAACAAGAAAGGCAAAGCTGGACTTAAACTCCCAGCATTTCCCTAGCATGAGTCAAAGTTTTTTCAGAAATATTTAATCCGCCAAGCATTCGTCCGATTTCCTGAACTCTTTCTTCGGAGTTCAAATTTTTCATTTGGGTTGTGGTGCTATTGGCCATTTTTGTTTTACTGGCTATTAAATGGTTTCTTCCACAAGAGGCAACCTGAGGTTGATGAGTAACACAGATGACCTGACGATCTGCTGACAGCTGTTCGAGCAAGCGTCCAACCACTTCAGCGGTACCACCTCCGATGCCCACGTCAACTTCGTCAAAGATAAGTGTTGGTACTAACTGTTGCTTGGCAGTAATGACTGCAATCGCTAAGCTAATTCGAGAAAGCTCACCGCCTGAGGCTACTTTACCCAAAGCTTGTAAGGGCTGGCCTGGGTTAGCTGAAACTAGAAATTCGATAGATTCAAGGCCTGTCGCAGGAAAGCTATCATCGATAGGGCTCAACTGGATTTCGAAGCGGCCGCCATCCATTGCCAGTATCTGTAGCGATTCGGATACTTCATCTTGTAATGATTTGGCAATTTTCTTTCGACTGTTGGAAAGTTTTGCTGCAGTTTCACGGTAGCTTTCAATTGCTGCTTTATGCTCTGTTTCTATGGCTTCAAGTTCCGAATCATCGGCTTCAAGTTGCGCTAACTCCTCTTTCAGGAAAACAAAATGCTGCGGTAACTGGGCCAATGAAACGTGATGTTTGCGGGCCAAATCATGAAATTGGCCAAGTTGCTGGTCAAGGTGCAAAAGAGTTTCAGGATCGACTTCGAGCCTGTCAATGTAGTGACTTAGTTCATCCCTTGCTTCTTGCAATAATCCTTCGGACTGAATCAATATTTCAAGCAGATTTTCAACTTTAGGATCAAGCGATTTTAACTGACTGACTTTTTCAATAGTGCGCGCTAATGAGGGCAGACATGCCTCATTGGCTTCTCCGTCAAGCCAGAGCCTGCTTTCTTCCGCAAGCTGCAATCTGTCCTGGCTAGTCGCGGCCTTTTTATGCTCCTGTTCAAGACTATCCAACACCGCTTGTTGTGGATTTGCTTCTTCGAGCTCTTCAACCTGGTAGACGAGTAAGTCCCGTTTAGCATCTCGCGCCAGCTTTTGCTCTTCGAGCAAGAGTTTACGTTTTTCGATTTGCTTGATGAGCATTGCCTTTTCTTTGACATTTTCGAGCAGGTTGGCATGACCGGCAAACCTATCGAGGAGATTTAGCTGTTCACGGTTTTTTAACAATGATTGATGGGCGTGTTGACCATGAATGTCGACTAGCAAACTACCAATCGTTTTGAGCTGGGAAAGAGTTGCAGAGCGGCCATTAATGAAGCATTTGCTCCGTCCTTCTTTGGCGATGACTCGGCGAAGTATGCACTCACCTTCTTCTTCTAGCTCGTTTTCGCTAAGCCACTTTGCAGCGGCCGATTGCTCTTGAAGTTCGAAGCTGGCTACAACTTCCGCCTGGGAAGCGCCAGGGTAAACACTGGAGGCATCCGCTCGTTCACCCAGAGCGAGCCCCAAAGCATCTATGACAATCGACTTACCTGCACCAGTTTCACCTGTGATAACCGTCATTCCATTTGACCAGTCTAGTGCGAGAGACTGAATAATAGCAAAATTGCGAACTTCGATTCTACTTAACATCTATTTATATGAGTAGTTGTTTTCTCTGTACGCATTCTAGCCGACTTGCTAGATTTTGACCATATTTTTCGAGATTCACTGAGTCTTTTTCTTTCAGGTCGTCAGTCTACAGCTTTTGTCCCCAACTCAGTTTACTTCTCAGAACTTCAAAATAGTCATAGTCCAAAGGATGTACTAGCTGTATTTCTATAGGGTATTGATTAATCTCGATCCGGTCACCTGGAGCAAGAGAAATAATCTCCTGACCATCACAACTCAATTGGGGGTTATGTGGATTGGTATCCGAAACCACAATATCTATTCGACGTTTTCTATCGACGCAAATAGGCCGACTGGATAATGTGTGTGGGCACATAGGGACAAGAACCACAGAATCTGTTTCTGGCGCTACGATAGGGCCACCAGCAGACAATGCATAGGCGGTAGAGCCTGTGGGTGTAGAAACAATCAAACCGTCGGAGCGCTGGCTGTAAACGAACTGTTTATCCATATAAAGCTCGAAGGCAATCATTCGCGCAATTTCTCCGGGATAAAGAACCACATCGTTTACCGCACAGGATTGACCAATCAGCTTGTCTTTACGATAGACTTCGGCATTCAGCAAGAAACGATTTTCCAGCGTGTAATTGCCTTTCAGGATTGGCGGGACGCGCGTATCGATTTCAGTCGGACGAATATCGGTTAGAAAACCCAGATGTCCCCGGTTAATTCCTAACAGGGGAACACGACTATCGACTAGTTCGCGAGCGGTTTTTAACATACTGCCGTCCCCGCCGACGACGATAACCAGGTCGCATCTTTCGCCAAGTTCTTTGAAAGGAACTAGAGAAACTTCTTTTTGTGAAACAAGATCATGGTTTCTTTCCGGGACAAAGACCGTTTTATTAAGGCTGAGCAGCTGACTGCAAAGAGCTTCAACCGTCTCCATTGCAGCCTGGCTACCTGGCTTGCCGGTAACTCCAATTTTTTCAAATGTCGCTAGTTGGGTCATGGGGTACATTCGCAGCCTTGAAATCTTAGTAAGAAGGCAGCATATTAGTGTGACTAGGGTAATTGCCTAATCATCGGCTGTTTTCTATTGATTATCAAGAGACTAGCAAGATTAATTATGGTGAATACTGCCAGTCATAGTGAACTATCGGCTCATTTCTGCTTACCGACTTGAGAATGAATATGAAAGATCGTGACCTTATTTTAATGAAATCACTGATTGAGTCCTATGTCCGAGAGGGACATCCAATAGGCTCGAAAGCGCTGCTAAAGCATTCGCATCTTTCTATCAGTCCGGCTACCGTGCGCAATATTATGTCTGATCTGGAACGTCAGGGTCTGCTGCTATCGCCACATACTTCTGCGGGGCGTATACCGACGACTCAGGGGCTACGCATATTTGTTGACCAGCTAGTTAAGGTCAAAAACCTGGAAACAGATGCTCTGGCACAATTAAAGTCGACGCTGGATCCTAACCTGGAAACCAATACTATTCTTGGAAGAGCCTCATCGGTACTTTCAGATATGACTAAAATGGCAAGTTTGGTGCAACTCCCGAGTAAACCCTTCCAGCAGATTGAGCAGATCGAGTTTGTTCCGCTGTCTGAGCGCAAGCTACTGGTAGTATTGGTGCTTAAAAATGATGAAATCCAAAATCGGATCATACCTGTAGAGCGTAACTATTCTCGGCAAGAGCTAAGTCGAATGGCCGACTTTTTGAATGAACATTTTTCCGGTAAAGATCTGACAACCGTGAAAAACCAGCTATTGAAAGAAATGATTTTCGATAAAGAGCGTCTCGACAGCATGATGCAGCAGGCGGTGACGCTCGCCAGTGCCGGTCTGGACGAAGCAATTAATCATTACCAGGACTTTCATGTCTCAGGACAGACTAATCTGGTGTCGATGGCTACTCACGGACAAATAGAAAATCTGGAACAGATATTTCAGGCATTCAAACAAAAGCAGCAAATTGTTGAAATTCTGGAGCGTTCCATACTTGCCGACGGAGTTAAAATATTCATTGGTGAAGAGAGTGGAAACCAAAATCTATCGGACTGTAGTCTGGTTACCGCACCCTACAAGCTGAATGGCGAGTCGATTGGAGTACTTGCAGTTGTAGGACCGACACGAATGCGTTATGACAAGGTGATCCCGATTGTGGATGTGACCGCAAAGCTACTGTCGAACGCGCTGAGCATGAAAATAAAAGACGAATAGTGAGGGGATTTTTACAAAAAGCTTATTTTTCTCCATTTTTTATCGCATTTTTGCTTGAATCCACATTTCTAACCCCCATATTGCCTACAAATTGATGTATCCGCTATCCATTTTGGTGCCTGACTAGTTACAGGGCGGTATATATTCCAACATCCAGATTGAATTTTAACAAATGAAATGGCTGAAATTGCCGGCAAAATAAAGCTTGGGAGCTTTTTATGAGCAATAAAGACGATATACAAGAACAGGTTGCTGACGGGGCAGAAACCGAACAGTTTGATGCTGCTACAAGTGATGAAAAGGGTTCTTTTGACCAGCGTGTCGAGGAACTGACACAAGAGCTGGATAAGGCTCTGGAAGAAGTTGAGAGTCATAAAGACACGGCAATTCGAGCCAAGGCAGAATGCGAAAATATTCGACGCCGAGCTGAAAGAGAAGTTAGCAACGCCAGCAAATTTGCGCTGGAAAAGTTTGCCAAAGAAATCCTGGCAGTTGTTGATAGTCTGGAAAAAGCGCTCGAGCACCCTGTTGAAGGTGAGGCCCAGACTGCAATGCACGAAGGACTACAACTTACTTATAAACTGTTGATTGATACCTTAAATAAGTTTTCGATTGAGCAGATCTCACCGCTTGGTGAATCTTTTGATCCTGGGTTGCATGAAGCCATGGTGATGCAGGAAAGTGAAGAGCATGAACCTAACAGTGTAATGCATGTCATTCAGCAAGGTTATGCGCTCAATGGTCGATTGATTCGTCCTGCGCGAGTAATCGTTGCCAAAGGCAAGGCGCCAAAAATTGACGAAAAAGCCTGATTTGATCAAAAAAAAGACAAATCAGTGCTTGAATTAAAGTTTTCAGCCCCCAGATAAAGGGCATCTAAAGATTAAATTGTAGTTTGTTTTAACAGCTAAAGAGAGCTTCTAGTTCAAGAGCTTCATACAAAGCTGCGAAACAAAAAATGTGGAGAGATTAAAATGGGTAAAATTATTGGTATCGACTTAGGCACAACTAACTCTTGTGTTGCAGTTCTGGACGGAAAAGACTCTCGAGTGATCGAAAATTCAGAAGGCGCGAGAACAACCCCTTCGATTGTTGCTTACACAGATGACAATGAAATTCTGGTTGGCCAGTCGGCAAAGCGTCAAGCGGTAACTAATCCGGATAATACCCTTTTTGCTATCAAGCGTTTAATTGGTCGTCAGTTCAAAGATGATGTCGTGCAAAAAGATATCAAGATGGTGCCATACAAAATTAGCGCTGCTGACAATGGTGATGCCTGGGTTGAAGTTAAGGGCGAAAAAATTGCACCTCCTCAGGTGAGTGCTGAAGTTCTTAAGAAAATGAAGAAAACAGCAGAAGATTTTCTTGGTGAAAAAGTGACTGAAGCGGTTATCACTGTTCCAGCTTATTTTAATGATTCTCAGCGTCAAGCGACCAAAGATGCAGGCCGTATTGCCGGACTTGAAGTGAAACGTATTATCAACGAGCCTACTGCGGCTGCGTTGGCCTACGGTATGGATAAAGGTAAAGGTGATAAAACCATTGCTGTCTATGACCTGGGAGGCGGTACTTTCGATATTTCCATCATCGAAATTGCAGAAGTTGAAGGCGAGCATACATTCGAGGTTTTAGCGACCAATGGTGATACTTTCCTTGGTGGTGAAGACTTTGACATGCGCGTAATCGAATACTTGGCTGATGAATTCAAGAAAGATTCAGGTATTGATTTACACAATGACCCTCTGGCGCTACAGCGTTTGAAAGAAGCGGGTGAAAAAGCAAAAGTTGAGTTGTCTTCAAGTCAGCAAACAGACGTTAACCTGCCTTATATTACCGCGGATGCAACTGGTCCTAAGCATTTAAATGTTAAATTAACTCGAGCGAAACTGGAGTCATTAGTTGATGACTTGATTGAGCGCTCCTTAGAGCCTGTCAAGATGGCAATTAAAGATGCTGGTTTGAATGTATCTGATATCGATGATGTTATTTTAGTCGGTGGTCAAACTCGTATGCCTAAAGTACAGGAAGCCGTTACTAACTACTTTGGCAAAGAGCCACGTAAAGATGTAAACCCTGATGAAGCAGTAGCAATGGGTGCATCTATTCAGGGTGCGGTTTTGGCTGGTGATGTTACAGACGTTCTTTTACTTGATGTTACACCGCTTTCACTGGGTATCGAAACCATGGGTGGTGTAATGACTAACCTGATCGACAAGAACACTACAATTCCAACCAAAGCGAACCAGGTGTTCTCTACTGCTGAAGATAACCAGACAGCGGTAACCGTTCATGTTCTTCAGGGTGAGCGTAAGATGGCGGCTCAAAATAAGTCGCTCGGAAAGTTCGACTTAACTGACATTCCGCCAGCGCCACGTGGTATGCCACAAATCGAAGTAATTTTTGATATTGATGCTAATGGTATTTTGAATGTATCGGCTAAAGACAAAGCGACCGGTAAAGAGCAGTCAATTGTAATTAAAGCTTCTTCCGGTTTGTCGGATGAAGAGATCGAGCAAATGGTACGCGATGCTGAAGCACACGCTGAAGAAGACAAGAAGTTCCAGGAACTGATTGAAGCGCGCAACAAAGCTGACGGGCTGATTCACGCAACCAAGAAAACTATGGAAGATGAAAAAGTTACTTTTGAAGATGGCGAGAAAGAAGCGATCGAAGCTGCTATCAAAGAACTTGAAGAAGTGCTTAAAGGTGACGACAAAGCTGCTATTGAAGCGAAAACTGAAGAATTGACCAAAGTTTCACAAAAAATGGCAGAGCGTCTGTATGCACAAGCGCAAGCTGAAGCACAGCAGGCTCAACCTGGAGCTGGAGCAGGTCAGGAAGAAAGTAACAAAGGCGACGACGACGTTGTTGATGCTGAGTTTGAAGAAGTCAAAGACGACAAGAAGTAATCTTTGACGAGCGTTGGTAGCGCTCAATAGTTTGCAAGCTTTTTAACGCAAGTTAAAAAGCTTCAGAAAAACTTTTGTAGCGCGGGGAGTTTCCCCGCGTTGCTGTTTTCGAAAGAGAATTAGGTTCTACACAATGTCTAAGAAAGATTATTACGAAGTACTGGGTGTAAGCAAAGGCGCCTCTGATCAGGAGCTGAAAAAAGCTTATCGCCGCCTGGCAATGAAGTACCACCCGGATCGCAATCCTGATTCGAAAGAAGCGGAAGAAAAGTTTAAAGAAGCGAAAGAAGCTTATGAGGTTCTGGGCAATGAGCAGAAGCGAGAAGCCTATGACCGTTTTGGTCACGCCGGAGTGGATCCATCTCAGGGAGGATTCCATGGTGGCGGTGGTGCCGAGAGCTTCAGCGATATTTTTGGTGATGTATTTGGTGATATTTTTGGTGGAGGTCGCAGCGGCGGTGGTCGTCAACGTCAAAGACGTGGCGCCGATTTGCAATACAATCTGGAGCTCTCTCTTGAAGACGCGGTAAAAGGCATCAAGAAAACCATCAAGATCCCAACCTATGTTAACTGTGATACATGTGATGGCAGCGGTGCCAAGAAAGGTAGTTCGCCAGCCACTTGTGACACATGTAAAGGTGCCGGACAGGTTAGAATGCAGCAAGGCTTCTTTTCGGTTCAGCAAACTTGTCCGTCCTGTCACGGTCAGGGGACCATTATTAAAGATCCTTGCGGTAGTTGCTCAGGACAAGGCCGAGTCAGAAAAGAAAAAACTCTGTCGGTAAAGATACCGGCAGGTGTAGATACCGGAGACAGAATTCGTTTGACTGGCGAAGGCGAAGCCGGTGGGCCGGGCGCAATCGCCGGTGATCTATATGTTCAGGTGCATGTCAAAGAGCACCCTATTTTTGTTCGAGACGGTGACAATCTCTATTGTGAAATGCCGATCAGTTTTGTCACTGCCTGTTTAGGTGGAGAGCTGGAAGTTCCGACTCTTGAAGGTAAAGTTAAATTAAAGATTCCAGAGGAAACCCAGACCGGCAGAATGTTCCGGTTACGTGGTAAAGGGATTACTCCGATGCGCGGTGGAATGCGTGGAGATCTGCTTTGCCGAGTGGTGGTTGAAACACCGGTAAACCTGAACAAAGAGCAGAAAAAGATGCTAAAAGAGTTTGAAGAGTATCTTGCCGGAAGCAAAAAGCAACACAGTCCTAAATCGAAAAACTGGTGGGATGGTGTGAAAAATTTCTGGGATGAGATGACTAACTAGTATCTTTCCAGGAGAATAAAAAAGCCGCTTTTTAAGCGGCTTTCTTTTTCGTTGGAAGCAAAGGATATGTTTCAAGGTATCTTAAAGCGAAAATTCAACTTAACCCAAAAATATAATATTACTTCTTTAAAAATATTTCCGTATTATCCGTGTTTTATTGAAGATAATAAGCTGTAGGCTAAATATGGAAAAAACGATTTACAATCCACCAACTAGTGAAATAGTTGCCCGGCAAGTTAAAAGAGAACAGTTGGGAAAAATTCTCTCGTTAATTGGGTGCATTCTCCAGTCGGCATTAGTTTTCGGAATAATAATATTTATTGTCGATATGGTTATTGCGTTTCAAGAAACAACCTTATATGGCTCAGGCGATCCTAAAGTGATGGCGGGGATGGTAAGTTCGGCTCTGATAAGCGTTGTTCTAGGTTGTGTTGTAGCTTTTCCAGGACTATTGATGAACATAACAGCTTTGCTTATTTCATCATATAGCGCTACTTGGCTGTTTAGGTTTCTAATAACATCATCAATATTTTGGATTTTGGTTTTTCCAATAGGTACACTGTTGGGCGTGGTTCTTTTAGTGGTTGCATTAAAGAAGCGCAAAATCTACATAAAAAGCCTAACCAATATTCGAACGTCATAGATAGGTTGTTGATAAAGACTGCATAACAAGTCTCGCAAGTCCTCCGCCAAGTCTGCTTAGTGTTTAGTGCTTCCATTAATTGGAGTTGAAATGGAATTAATTCTACCTTCAGAAAAATATAAGAATAGCTACCTGGCATATATCGAAGAGCTCGGTGATGAAGAGCGCTATCCATTTCCTATGGATTTTGATTGTAGTGATTTTAGTAAAATGCTCTCAAAAATCAATGATTTCGCAGAGGGGGTAAACCTTCCGCCCGGGTATGTTCAAAGTTCTACACTCTGGCTTGTCGATTCTGGCGAATTGATCGGTGTTACAAATATTCGTCATCGTCTTAATCAAGAAATTGAGTATTGCGGTGGACACATCGGGTTGGGAATTCGACCTTCTGCTCGCGGCAAGGGGTACGGTAGCCAACTTATGAAGTTATCTATCGAAAAGCTTAGTGATCTGGGCGTTAGTACAATTTATATTCATTGTTACAAGGATAATATGGCTTCGGCTAAGGCTATTATTTCTAATGGTGGCTCATTAGAATCTGAGCTGTCATTGGGCAGTAAAATCGTTCAACGGTATTTAGTAAAGCCTATCTAATAAATAATAAAGCTATCGTTTTGAGAGGTTGCTACACTCAAAGGCGCTATTTTATAGGTTTAACAAGATGTTTAGAGATGGTTTTCTAGGGGTTGTATTCCAGCGGGATATGGACTTCTATAGTAGTGCCTTTGCCGAGCTCTGAATTCAAAAAAATCTTACCGTGCAATGCTTGAACAATCTCCTGACAAATTGCCAGCCCCAATCCTGAGCCGCTGTGTGAACGGTTGTCTTCTGCATTAACCTGTTCAAAACCCTCAAATACCCGCTCCTGCATATTCTTGGGAATACCTATTCCCGTATCTTCGACAATGAGTTGTAGCTGATTATTGTTGACCATATGAGAAATTGTAATTTTTCCTTGAACAGTAAATTTTACCGAGTTTCCAATAAGGTTAAAAAGCACCTGCTTGATTCTCGCACGATCATGAAATAGCAATACTTCGCCTTCAGGTTGATAACATATTTCAACATCCGGGCTGTTGAGCAGTGGCTTGCAGATTCTTATTACCTCCAATACTAATTGCGAAAGTTCGAATTGATCAGGTTTAAAGGTCATAAAATGGGTTTTTAGTTTCGCCAGATCCAATATGTCATTCACTACTTCTGAAAGCTGGATTCCACTTTTTTCGATAAGTTTGAGGTGCTCGATACTTTCGCTATCGAGTTGCCCCACATTTTCCATTTGTAAGATTTGTGATAACCCGACAATACCGTTGAGCGGTGTCCTTAATTCGTGCGAAGTATTGGTAAGGATTCGATCTTTAACTTTGTCCAGTCTTTTCAATTCTTCATTCAACCTTTTCTGGCGCATTATCTGTAATCGTGTCGAGCGCCGATAAAACCAGAAAAGTATCAAAGCACTAGAAGCGAGCAGTGCGCCTCCCCAGATAACCTGAGTTTGTTTATGTGCCTCCAATTTTAGTTCTGCAATTTTCTGGAGCTGCTGGCTTTCTTTGAGTTGCTTTTCTGTTTCCTGAATGCCGCGCTCAATTCTTGTTACTTCAGCCTGAAGTAATACTTTCTCACCTTGAATACTATCAGTCAGTGTTTCCATCGCTTCTTTACGAATCAGGGCGGAGTGAAAATCTTCATTGGCTTTATCTATATCGAAAAGAAGCTCATTGAGCTGCAACAACTGAGTATTGTGTTGTATTTTCTGCGCTATCTTTAAAGCCTGGTTAGCTCTTTTGGTTGCACTCTCCAGATCCCCTTGCTGATAGTAGAATTGTCCTGCTTTTTTTAGCGAGATAACTTCAAGGCCTTCGAATTGATTTTGACGTGCTAACTCTTTTGCCCGGTCTAACAGTTCTATTACATCAGCATAATTTTGCAGTTTGATTAGCCAGTCAACTTTTGTAAACAAATAATAGATATTTAAAAATGGATTTTCGTAATGAGTAAATAGTGTGTCAAGAAGTGCCATGTACTGGTTGGCTAAATCTGGCTCGTTGAGTTCAATGTAGCGAGAAACCATACCAATGTAGGCTACCGCTTTTTGATAGTCGGGACGTTCAATACCGTTAAGAACAGGGAGTTTCTTTAAATAGAGAAGTGATTCTTGCGGATTTTCCAGACGTAAAAAGACGCCGGAAATATTATTAATGGCGCTTTCAATGCTTTCGGTGTGATCGATTTCCTGAGAAATCTCTAGCGACTCCTGATAAAGCTTGAGCGCCTGTTGAAAGTCTCCAAGATACATAATAGTACTTGCGACATTTGAAATTGCTCTGGCAAGTTGTTTCTTGTCATTAGATTGTTCCGCCAGGCTTCTAGCCTGTATCGCAGCAGAAAATCCTTTTTGATATTGTCCTTGTTTAAATAACTCGTAGGCTTGCTCGTTAAGCTTTTCGGCGGATTGTGAAGAATAGGCTCTCTCAACAGCAACGATTTCTGCTGTTTGCGCAATTGACGTTATCGCTAACAAGTCAAATATAAAACAAGTTGCAATAACGACGAATTTATTGAGCCTCTTCATCAGGTAGACTAGACTCCGGATAACCAGATTATTATCTACGGTTTTAGTTTGGCCGCAGTAGTTACTGTATTGTGACTTATCTTGTAGTTTCCACCGATTCGTTTTTGAATCTTGTCGTAGTCTTTGCTCAACATCAGCTTTCTGTCTTCATCAGATACCCCATACTTTTCCATGGTCTTGTTTGCATCACCGATGTAAGACTGTTTCAGATCGTCGTCCTTAGCTAGTTGGATCATAAAATCTACCAGTTTATCCGCCATTTCCAGATTCCTTTGTTTTGAAATAGTTATTATCAGCTAGTTAAAAACTAACTGTGCAGGGAAACTTTATCTCAGATAGCCATTGAATATCAAATAGTTAATTGATTATCTTGGTTGAGAACTCTTTATTGGTTCGGGACTTGCAAATTAGACCAGCGTTAAATCAATATGCCATTGTGAGCAAAAGTCCAGATCTACCCTGGGGGTTTGACATGGCGGAAGGTAAAGGGTTGTAATTGTTTTAACTTCCACAAAGTCCAGATTGGCAAGCATTATGGGCTCGGCACGAACAGGCATAAGAGGTAGCGTTGGCGCTTCATAAAGAATTAATTCATGAGTTTCAGCGTATCTTTCAAGTAGCCTCGCCTTTAACATGGCTAAACCATTATCAGCAGGGTGCATCTGAGTGAAGGTTAGGTCGCCGACGACACCTATTTGCCAGAGTATTAGCGGCGACGCCAGATTAACTGGCGGATGATAAATCAAGTATTGGGTTGCTTCGTATGACTGGCAACCAAGATCTCCAGGGTCAATACCGAGATCGGCAAACAGGCAGTCCTCTGCCGAAATGGCTGGAAGCATCTCCGCGCTAAAGCCTTCCTTTCTGGCTATAGAAATGCATTTATGCGAGGGGTAAACAAAAACTCCGGGATGGCCGTAGAACACAGCGCAGACTTTCAGTCCCTTTCTAAGATCTGCCATTATGGAATCGACCATTCGATCATAAGCTTCAACTCGGTTGTTCCCGTTTCGGCCGGACGAATCATCGTAATAGAGATCGCCCATATCTTTAATGTTGCAATTCAATTGTTCAATTGCGGCCTTGCCAAGAGGATCAGGTACCAGTAAGTGGACAATGTCGGCAGACACTATCCGGTTAATTGACTCCTGTGACAAGTGAGCTGGCGTGATAATTCCGCTGCCAACAACAACCAGACTTCCATTTTTCATCGATATCTCTCTTTGTCCTGATTGGTGCCGATATTGCCACTAACCATCATAATTTTCGAGAAGATCTTTACTAACAAATATAAAATGAATGACATCCTTGCTTTTGTTATATTTAGCTCAGCTAATTAGTTTGAAGGGCAAATATGTCGAGCGATAAAGGAAATCTTGGATCTGCGCTAATTCGGTTAAACCGGTATTTGAATATGCTGGCTCAATCGGGGGGACTGAGCGGTGCTCGTATGCAGGTGTTAGCTATTATCAAAGATAAAAATCCGGTAACTTTACGTCAGCTTTGTGATATTCAGCAGGTGAAAATGCCGACTATGTCAAAGCTGGTGGACGAGCTTCAAAATGGTCAGTTAGTAATAAGAGCTCAGTCGAAAGATGATGCGCGAAAACGATGGATAGTGCCAACTCAGAAGGGGCTACAGGTACTTGCGCAGGCACAACAAGAAAACAAAAAACGCTGGCAGACAATTCTAAAAGAATTTAGCCAACAAGACCTCGAGTTGATGGAAAGTCAAATTGATCAGTTATGTTCCGGACTTAGCAAGCATCTCGAAGGTGAAAGCTGAGCGCCTATTTTGCAAAATGCCTATTCGTTACCAACAATTCGATAAGCACAGCGTCTGGCACCTTCCAGAATATACTCAGTTCTCTCAATTTGAGTGCCTAACAGCGCTTGAAAAATTGCTAATTCTGAACGGCAGAATTGTTGACACTGGCTGGCCGCGGCACATATCGGACAATGATTTTCAATAAAGAAAAGGCCTTCGCCTGTGCGAATAACCTGTGCCATGTAGCCTTCATCATTGCGAATTTGTACGAGCCTGTTTAGTTTCTCTTCTACTGACTTGTCTTCGGACATGCGCTTTTTATAAGCAGTAAGCATCTCTTGTTCACGAGACTTGATAAGCTCCTCGAATGCCTCTCCTCCCAGCTGCTTTTGCATTTGTCCAAGCAGATTCACCAGCAGTGCTGAGTGTCCGTCAGGAAAGTGGCTATCAGCTTTCGGAGTTAGACTCCAGCGTTTCTTAGGTCGTCCTTTGCCTTCACTCACAAACTCATGTATGACCAGGCCCTGTTCTTCCATATGTTCCAGATGCTGTCTTGCTCCCATTGAGGTCATTGGTAGCAGGTCGGATAGCTCAACCGCACTGAGTGCTCCACGAGTTTTTAACAAGTGAAGAATTTGGGTCTGACTGGACTGGAAGCTATCACTCATAAAGCAGCTCTCTCTCGATTATTCTGACTAAACAAAGCCCTGTCCTTTCTAATATAAAACATACTGTTGTTAAACATAAATGTGTTAATAAATGAGGCGTTAGTAACTATTTTCAGTTGCAACCAAAGCATTTTCGGGCTGCTCTTCTCTCTCTGGTTGTACAAAAAAGAATACCGATACCAGTATGAGTGCAGCCGCAAGCCACATGGTCAGAGTCGTACTGATAATAGCAACCAGACTGCCCGCAAGGGCGATAATAACATTGGTAAAGCAAAATACACTCATTTGCAGGCCCATTACTTTTCCCTGCCCAAGATGGCCAAAATATTCCGATAGCATGGCAGGAAAAACCATATTGATAACGGCTATAACCGCTCCGGTTAATGCAAGAAAAATGTATACACTATTTCCAGATGACAGCGTGCTCGTGACTATCAGCAAAGCAAAGATAAAATTACCACCCAGCAGTGCTCTTTTTTCTCCCAGTTTGGTGGGGAGTTTGTCGGCGATGGTGGTGCTGACTAAAATCATCAAGCTTGTAATTGCCACCGTCATCCAGGCGATTTGTTTACTGCCGAACTCCTGGATATCGGCAAGCCATAGCGGGTAAAATTCATAAAACGCATTAATGCCAAGTGTATACAGAAAGTAATAGACAAAAAACTGGCGAATATCTTTTCTTAACAGCAAGGTTGCAGAGTGGTTTTGAATAATTTCCTGCCACAGGGTTGATTGAGATAGCTTTTGCACGGGCGTCTGTGGAAGTACCAAAATTACTAAAAGCGTAGAAAACAGAACCGCTGCACCAGCTGCATAGAAGGCCGCTTCGACGCCCAGAGGGGCCAGGTAACCTCCAGCTAGGGGTCCGATAAGCCAGCCACCATAAACTGCCGCATAGAGTAATGATAATGCCTTTTTACGGTCTATAACCGGATGAAGCTCAACTGCAATTGCGCGTGCAATTGACATATTTCCTTCGCAAAATCCGGTGAGAAACCGGGCAAATATGAAAGCGGTAAAGCTGCCTTTATATACAGCAAAGCCGGTCAATAGATAACCAAGCACACTCCCAGCCAAAGAATACAGAAGTACCTTTTTACGACCAAAGCGATCTGAAAGTGAGCCAATAATGTTGCTGCCGAATAATAGTCCTAACGGGTAGGTCGCCAGGGTAATACCCAATAGTAGCTTGGGGTCGAGTGCCAAGAATTGAGTCAGGGGCTCGCCGCTGGAATTAAGAAAGTAAGGTGACAAAAGAGGGTAAGGTAAAGCGATCCCTGCCGTCCCCATAAGTGAAAGTAGCATAATAGTAGCCAAAACACCTTTAGCTCGAATTTTTTCCATGGCATTTTCCTGCGTAACAAAAACAATATATAAAGTGAATGGTTTATATATTAAGGTGGTATGCCCGAATCAGCCAATAGCTTTAAAATATGGTTTCAATTCATCAAGTCTATTCAAGGGAAAATGCTTGGAAAATCAGTCTTAAAGGAACCTATTTGTGTCTAAATTCTAGAAAATATTTTAGATTTTTGACGGGAGTCAGAATTAAATCGAATAAAAGTGAAAAAAGCTCGAAAAATTCCCGAAAAAACCGGTACAAAGCCTGAAAAACAAGTATAATCCGCACTCATTTTTCAAATATAATCTATGCTTATTTTTATCCGTAGATAAACCATCGAAGAAGCCATTGATATAGCTAGGTTTTTTCGAGTTTCACAGACGCTTAGGGGATATTGGTGTGAAGCCAACGAACATAAAAGATCCTGAATATTTCCACAAGGTAGTCGACTGTCAGTATGCCTGCCCTGCTCATACTCCCGTTCCGGAGTATATTCGCCTTATCGCTGCTGGTCGTTATGATGATGCTTACATGATTAACTGGGAATCGAATGTATTCCCGGGTGTATTAGGACGTGTTTGTGACCGTCCATGTGAACCTGCATGTCGTCGCGGCCGTGTTGAAGAAGAGCCTGTTGCTATTTGCCGTTTAAAACGTGTTGCAGCAGATAATAAAGATGACATTAAAGCTCGTTTACCAGAAGTTAAGCCTAAAAATGGCAAAAAAGTAGCGCTAGTCGGTGCTGGACCTGCAAGCTTAACCGTTGCCCGTGGTCTTGCTCCTTTGGGTTATGAAATTGACCTTTACGATGAGCAAGAAGTCGGCGGTGGCTTTATGCGCAGTCAGATCCCTTCATTCCGTCTTCCAGCCGAAGTTCTTGATGAAGAAGTTGGTTATATCATCGATATGGGTGTGACCACTCATTTCAAACACTATGTTGATAGCCTTAAAGGTCTGCTTGAAAAAGATTATGACGCAATATTCGTTGGCTCGGGAGCGCCAAATGGTCGCGACTTGCCGAAACTGCCTGGTCGTCAGGAAGGTGACGAAAATATTTCCGTTGGTATCAACTGGTTGGAAAGTGTTGCTTTCGGCCACACTAAATCCGTAGGCAAGAAAGTTCTGGTTCTTGGTGGCGGTAACACTGCGATGGACTGCTGTCGTACAGCACGTCGTCTGGGTGGTGAAGATGTACGTATTGTTGTGCGTAGCCCGCAAAAAGAGATGAAAGCATCTCCTTGGGAAATTGAAGACGCCCTTGCAGAAGATATTCCAATTTTTGAAAACCATGTGCCGCATTCATTTGTTGTGGAAAACGGCAAGTTGGTGGGCATGAAGTTCGAAAAAGTGCGCGCCGAATATGATGAAAATGGTAAGCGCTCGTTGATCCCGACCGGTGAAGATCTGGTCCACATGGAATGTGATGATGTACTGATTGCTATCGGTCAGGACAATGCCTTCCCATGGATTGAACGTGATATCGGTCTGGAATTTGGCAAGTGGGATATGCCGGTGGTTGACGAGAAAACTTTCCAGTCGACCAATGAAAAAGTTTTCTTCGGCGGTGATGCGGCATTCGGTCCATCCAACATTATTACCGCAGTCGCTCATGGCCATCAGGCTGCTATTTCTATACATAAGTTCTGTCTGGGTGAAAATGTCGCTGAGCGACCAGAGCCAGGCGTAAATTTATTGTCCCAGAAAATGGGTTTCCACGAGTGGACTTACGACAATCATATCGATCACGATAAGCGTCACCTGGTTCCTCACGTTGATAAAGAGTTGGCACTTGCTAACCTGAAGCTTGAAGTTGAAAAAGGCTTCGATCAGGAGCTTGGTTATGAAGAGGCAATGCGTTGTCTCAACTGTGATGTACAGACAGTATTTACCGATAATCTGTGTATCGAGTGTGATGCCTGTACCGACGTGTGTCCAACACAATGTATTAACTTTACCGACAACGGTGAAGAAGATGAATTAAGAACCCGTCTTAATGCTCCATCTAATAATAAAGAGCAAGACCTTTACGTTTCCGGCGAACTCAAGACCGCGCGAGTGATGGTCAAAGACGAAAACGTTTGTCTTCACTGTGGTCTTTGTGCCGAGCGATGCCCGACATCAGCTTGGGACATGCAGAAATTCTCATATTCAGTTACTAAGGCGGGTTAGCAAATGGCAACACCAAGAATTGAAGCCGTTAATGATTTTGTCATTCGCTTTGCCAATGTTAACGGGACTGGGTCTGCCAGTGCCAACAACATGTTCTCCAAAGCGGTATTTCGTATGGGCGTTCCGGTTAGCCCAAAAAACATTTTTCCATCGAACATTCAGGGTCTTCCAACCTGGTTTGAAGTTCGCGTAACCGAAAAAGGCTACATGGGTAGTCGTGGTGATGTTGACTTTGTAGTAGCCATCAATGGCCAAACCATGAAGCAAGACTACGAGACTTTAATGCCTGGTGGTTATTTCATGTATGACTCCACCAAAGCATTGCCTCGAGAATTCAAGCGAGACGATGTGATTGAAATTGGCATTCCGTTGACGCAAATGTGTATCGATAACTACACCAACCCGCGACAACGCCAACTGTTTAAAAACATCATCTACGTGGGTGCTTTGGCCTATCTATTTGATATGGAATTTGAAGTTTTGACGGGAATGGTTAAGGACCAGTTTGCCAAGAAAGAAAAGCTGATCGCGCCAAATATCGGTGCATTGGAACTTGGTTTTAACTATGCCAAAGAACATTTCGAAGGTGTGTGTGGTTTAAGTGTTTCTCGCCGCGACAACGTTGGCGATTCCATTATGATTGATGGAAACAGCGCGACTGGTCTTGGTGCAGTATATGGCGGTGCGACTTTCGCAGGCTGGTATCCAATTACACCATCGACTTCGGTTGTTGAAGCCTATGAGAAGTACGCTAACAAATTCCGTAAAGATGAAAATGGTAAAAACAAGTTTGCTATTTTGCAGGCGGAAGATGAACTGTCAGCTATGGGTATGGCTATTGGCGGTAACTGGAATGGCGCTCGCTCTTTTACCGCCACTTCGGGTCCGGGCCTATCTCTTATGAGCGAATTTATCGGTCTGGCCTATTTTGCCGAGATCCCGGTTGTTCTTATTGACGTTCAGCGTAGCGGACCAAGTACCGGTATGCCGACTCGTACTCAGCAATCGGATGTTATTTCTGCGGCTTATGCATCACACGGTGACACCAAACACGTTCTTTTGATCCCGTGCGATCCGGCGGAATGTTTTGAAATGACCGCTACTGCCTTTGACGTTGCCGATCGTCTGCAAACACCGGTAATTGTTCTTTCTGACCTGGATCTAGGTATGAATGATCACGTCAGCCGTCCATTTAAGTGGGACGATGACCGTAAATATGACCGCGGAAAGGTTCTAACTGCCGAAGACCTGGATAATATGCAGGAACGCTGGGGACGTTATAAAGACGTTGATGGCGACGGCATCGGCTACCGTACCTATCCTGGTACTCACCCGACTAAAGGTTCTTACTTTACTCGTGGTTCTTCGCATGACGAATATGCTGCTTACACTGAAGACAGCAGTGTCTACGAAGCGAATATGGAGCGTCTGGTGAAGAAGTGGGATACCGCGAAAGAAGTCGCGCCTCGTCCACAAATCAAATACCGTGACAAAGATTCCAAAGTCGCTGCTATCTTTTACGGTACCAGCGCGCAAGCCAGTTATGAAGCTTTAGACGGTCTGGAAGAAGAAGGCACTAAAATTAATACCTGTCGTATTAAGTCCTTCCCGTTCCACCCGGATATCGGCAAATTTATCGAAGAGCACGATACCATTTTTGTTATCGAGCAAAATCGTGACGCACAAATGCGCACCTTGTTAATCAACGAGTTTAACACCGGAACTGAGCGTTTGCGTTCAATCTTGAATATCGACGGTATGCCTATCCGTGCACGTCGCATTAAACGAAAAATTGAAAGAATGTTAAACGGTGAAGCTGTATCACCATTTACCACTGTGAATTCTTCCGGCGAAGGGGTTGAAGCATGAGTTATTTAAAGTCTACTTTCCGCCATCCTGAATCACCGAAAAATGATCTCGGTTATACCCAGGCTAATTATGAAGGCGCTTTATCGACCCTTTGCGCAGGTTGTGGTCACGACTCTATCAGCAACTCGATCATCAAAGCATGCTTCGAGTTATCTTTAGAGCCACACAGAATTGCTAAAATGTCTGGTATCGGCTGTTCGTCAAAAACACCGGCCTACTTCCTGTCAAATTCGCACGGTTTTAACTCGGTTCACGGTCGTATGCCGTCAGTAACCACTGGTGCTAATATGGCTAACCGTGATCTCACCTATATCGGCGTCTCTGGTGACGGTGACACCGCTTCGATAGGTATGGGACAATTCATGCATCTGGTTCGACGTAACCTGAATATGGTTTATATCGTCATGAACAACGGTGTTTACGGTCTGACTAAAGGTCAGGACTCGGCGACTGCTGATGTGGGTAGTGCCAGTAAGAAGGGCGTACCTAACATGTACGAGCCTATGGACCTTTGTGAACTGGCTATTTCTCTGGGATCTGGTTACGTTGCTCGTAGCTTCTCTGGTGATAAAGAACAATTGGTTCCTTTGATCAAAGGCGCTATCAAGCATAATGGCTTTGCCTTAATCGATGTGGTCTCTCCTTGTGTCACTTTCAACAATACACCTAACTCAACCAAGAGCTATGAGTGGGTACGTGACCACAAAGAAGCGACCGGCACTTTTGATTTGGTTCCGCATGAGCAAGAGATCACTGTTCAGGCACCGAAAGATAAAACTGAATCCATTACTTTACATGATGGTTCGGTGATCAATCTTCAGCGTCAACCGGGTTCTCTGGATGTTCGCTGTCGCGAGTCTGTGTTACAAGCGTTAGAAGAAGCCAAACAGAACAAGCAGGTTTTAACCGGCCTTTTGCATTTAAATACTGACTCAAGCAATACGCATGAAATCATCAATACCTGTGATGCACCGCTAAATACTCTTGGGGAAAAAGAGCTTTGTCCGGGTAGCGCTGTGCTTGAGGCTATTAACGAGTCGCTTCGTTAATCTGTTTGCAAAGCTTTTATAAGTAAAACACCATGACCATTAAAATTGCTGTTAATGCTGCCTCTGGAAAAATGGGGCAGCAGGTAATCCATCAGGTTGCTGCCAATAATCAGACTGAGCTAACTGCTGCATTTTGTCGCGTCGGGCATCGTTTGCTTGGGCGAAAGGTTGGTTTTCAGGATATTGTTTACTCCAGTGATTTCGACAGTGGGCTTAGCGGAAGCGAAGTCGTTATTGACTTTAGCTTACCTGAAGCGACTTTTCCTTTGTTGGATGCCGCGGTCAAGAATAATACGCCTTTGTTGATTGGTACCACGGGGTTTAATTCTGAGCAGACTGAAAAAATACAGAATGCAGCTAAAAGTATTCCGATTTTATTAGCGCCGAATACCAGTATAGGGGTTAACTCTGCACTGGCATTGTTGACACAAGCGGCCAAAATGCTGGGTAAGAAAGCGGATATCGAAATTATTGAAGCTCATCATAAGCATAAAGTAGATGCGCCTTCGGGCACGGCTATTCGGATGGGACAAGCTATCGCAGAAGCGATGGGCGAAGATTTTGATCATCTTAAAGTCACTGATTCCCGTTTCCAGAAATGTTCACGCAATAAAGGCGAGATCGGCATGTCTGTAATTCGCGCCGGTGAAATTATTGGAGAGCATAAGGTTTTATTTGCCCTTGATAATGAAATTATTTCTATCGAACACAAAGCTCAGAACCGTTTGTGTTTTGCTGAAGGTGCGGTAAGTGCTGCAGCCTGGTTAGCCAGTCAGCAGCCCGGATTTTATACCATGCAGGATTTCATTAGTTCGAGTCATTAGTGTGCAAATGTTTTTCTAAATAAAAAAGCGGGTTTTATCCCGCTTTTTTGTTCTGGCTACCAAACCGGTTAACTGATTCGGGTTAATTTAGTGTCGAGGCTTTCTTGGAAATAAATTTGGCAAGCCAGTAGTCGGCAGAAATTTTATCCGGGCTTCTAAGCAGCAGCGGCAGTAGCATTATTAAAAACAGTAATGGCAGTTTGTAATTTCCGTAGCCATCATTTGAAATGGCGTAGCCTTTCCACAGCTCAGACAAGCTATTCCATTCTTGCGGCCAATGGACACCGAGTGTAGCCACAACTGTAAGTATCATCAGCGATAATGCCCAGAAGCGGGTAAATAACCCCAGAATAAGTCCGAAGGCGCCGAGTATTTCAAACCAGGTCGCCATAAACCAGCTAATCTCGACCGGGATTATATTAAATGGGAAAGGGAAATTATTCTGAATATGGCTAAACCAGTTTTCTCCATTGAGTTTACTAAATCCGGCTTCGCCAAATTCCCAGGCGAGAATCAGGCGAATCGGCAGAGTCGCCATCCATAAGCCGATTTTGTTTAGATTGATAGTGATTTTATTCCAGTACTCCAAAGCTTTTTGCATTTTTAAACCTTTTATTAATCTGTGCTAACTCTAAGATGAATTAACAGGAGAAATGTTTCAGCAAGGGCTAATTTTTTTTGCCGTACCAACGGCTTATTGCCAGTTTATCAAGGATCGATAGTCTGGTTGTTGCTTTTATCAGGACTTTTTGACCTTCTTCCAGGGTAATACTCTGTGGATAATTCATGATAGACAGCTTGTCATAAGCCGTGAAATGACTATTCGATGAGTCAAGCTTTGTATTGATTTCGTTACATCTGACGGCCGCTTCTTCTTTGTTAAAGGCGTTATTTTGCAGTCGAGGAATACAGCGTTCTATATGTTCTTCTATCGCCTTTTCTCCGTAAGGCCAGCGAGGGTTACGGTACTCGTGTTCCAGCCCCAGCGCGTGGCCAAATTCATGCAGGATGTAGCGCTGCGCCAGGCTACTTTCCAGATCATAGTGGTTTAATTCTGCCAGCTGCATGGTGGCATCAAGTGATTGATAATCACCGTGTGCGCCAAGTCGAGAGCCTGATTGATTAAAAAAACTTATACGGATGTGAGTAAGGGCGGGGGCTTCTTTTGGACTTTCGAAAAAGCGAAATACCAGACTCGATTCAACCAGCCATAACGGGGCGACTGCTCTTACCCGGTCCATCTGTTCCGGGCTACCATCCAGGAATAATACATTAATAATGCTACCTGGCGGCCACATCCTATCTTTTGCCAGTGTCGCAGCATTGCTGGGAGACGACAAGAGCAGGAAGCCTAGCTGCAGTATTAGCAAGACTGATGATAAAAACTGTCTTTTCATTTTGATAAGAAAATTCACGTTAGTGGCCAACATTCTATCATCAGCTGTCTTCTTTGGTAGAAAATTCAGTGCAACCTGGCGATCTATCTTATAAAATTGCCCTAATAATCAATTTCTGACTGAGACTATCTCATGCTACAACCTATAATTGCCCCCTCCATACTTTCCGCTGACTTTGCACGACTCGGCGAAGAAGTAAAAAATGTGATTGATGCCGGGGCTGACTGGGTTCACTTTGATGTAATGGATAATCATTACGTTCCTAATCTGACAATTGGACCTATGGTTTGCAAGGCGTTGCGTGACTACGGTATACAAGCGCCAATTGATGTCCATTTGATGGTAAAGCCGGTTGACAGAATTATTCCTGATTTTGCCAAAGCCGGGGCTTCTATTATCACTTTTCATCCGGAAGCGTCCGAGCATGTCGATCGCAGTCTTCAACTTATTCGGGATAATGGGTGTCAGGCTGGACTGGTCCTCAACCCTGCCACACCTGTTCATTGTCTTGAGCATGTTATGGACAAACTTGACGTGATATTACTTATGTCGGTCAACCCGGGATTTGGTGGACAGTCATTTATACCGCAGACGCTCACCAAGCTAACACAGGTCAGGCAGCTGATCGATCAAAGTGGCAGAGATATTCGACTGGAAATAGATGGCGGTGTTAAAGTTGACAACATCGCTGAAATTGCTGGCGCTGGCGCTGACGCTTTTGTGGCCGGCTCTGCTATTTTTAATACTGATGATTATGCGCAAACAATTAGTGCGATGCGCAAGCAAATCGCCGGTTTAAACGGTTAATCTTTTTATATCCTGCGGCCGTGTAAGTCGCAGGTGATCATTTCTCAAAATTATCCGATGAGTAAACCGATGCCAGAATCGCGCATATTAATGCTCGATAATTATGATTCATTTACCTTTAATCTGGTGCACTATCTGGAGCAGCTAGATGTTGAGGTCGTGGTTAAGCGGAATGATCAAACATCGATTGACGAGATCACCGATATTGCGCCGACCCATATTGTGATATCTCCAGGGCCATGTGATCCTGATAAGGCCGGCTTGTCTTTGCAAGTGATTCGGG
Organism: Aliikangiella sp. G2MR2-5; assembly: GCF_015687155.1. GTDB lineage: Bacteria > Pseudomonadota > Gammaproteobacteria > Enterobacterales > Kangiellaceae > Aliikangiella. The sequence goes on from NZ_JADPQF010000004.1 coordinate 338,342, forward strand.
AATTTAAACAAAAGCTGCCAATATTGGGCGTATGTCTCGGACATCAGGCTATTGGGCAGGTTTTTGGCGCCTGCGTTGGCAAAGCGAGCAACGTGGTGCACGGCAAAACATCGTCCATATTCCATAATGGTATGGGCATTTTTTCTAAGCTGCCTTCGCCTTTTTCGGCAACTCGCTACCATTCGCTGGTTATTCAGGCTGAAAGTCTACCTGATTGCCTTGAGGTTACTGCCTGGACTGAAACAGAAGCGGGAGATCTGGAATACATCATGGGGATACAACACAAACAACTTCCAGTGTTTGGTGTACAGTTTCACCCTGAATCCATCCTTTCCGAGCACGGAATGTTGCTGTTAAGCAGCTTTTTGGCGCAAAAATCTGTAAATAATTCATAACTGCTCCACCGAACAAATGATAGTATCGAGTGTTATCGACGCTGATTTATGCATTTTTAAAATAATAACAAGGTTTGCTTTCAGCGCTATCGAATTACCGGAAAAGAAAAACAATAGTTTGTTTAACTAATTTAATACTGATTGTTAGGGCGGATTCTTATGGGGATTTTTAATCCAAAATCACTAAAACCAGGCGCTCAGCTGCTAATCTTTGTACTTGCTTGTTGTGTTGGTCAATATTCTCTGGCGACCGATAAAAACCAGATAAAGTATGCCAGTAAGCGACTGGCGACAAAGCCGTTGTCGGAAATGGCCAAAGTTGTGCCGGTGTTAAACCCTTCCAAAAAACTGAAAATGACTACTTCGGGTAAACCGGTGCCCGGTGATGGCAACGATTATCAAATTCCCAATAAAACCTTCCCTCTGTTGAAGCTTAAAAAAAGAGGGACTGCCGCTGAACAGAAAGCGCAGGTCAAGCCAGATGCTGTCCGTCAGAGTGCATTTCCGGGAAAACGTATTCCCGATACGACGGTCAGTTTTGACGGTATGCCGAATGTTATGGGAGCGGTGCCACCTGATACCAATGGTGATGTCGGTCCGAATCACTATGTGCAAACCGTTAATACTGCAATTGCGGTTTGGGACAAGCAAGGAAATCAGATACTGGAGCCTACCGCACTTAACTCTCTTTGGACCGGACTTGGTGGTTTATGTGAAAGCACCAACCGTGGTGATCCGATAGTACTCTATGACCAAATGGCTGATCGCTGGTTGGTTAGTCAGTTTGCCTTTAACGATTCAACCACCGACAACCGTCAGTGTATTGCTGTCTCGCAAACCCCTGATCCGACCGGGGCATATTATATTTATGATTTTGCTTATAGTACGACTCACTTTAATGATTATCCTAAATTCGGCGTCTGGGATAATGCTTATTACATGAGTGTTAACCAGTTTGTCGGTGATAATTACGCCGGCGTTGGTGTGGTTGCTTTTGAAAGAAATGCCATGCTTTCTGGCGCCAATGCTCGTCAGGTTAAGATCGATCTGGCAGGTGATTTCCCATCGGTATTTTCTTTGCTGCCCGCTGACCATGATGGAGTATTATTGCCTCCGGCGGATTCTCCGAACTACTTTTTTTCAATCCAGGATGACTGGTTTCACGACGCACCACAGGATGCAATTCAGATATTTCGTTTTGATCTGGACTGGAACCAGCCACAAGCAGCAAGCTTCAGTTTGGCGACAGAAATTCCAGTTGCAGCAATGGACTTAGATATTGAAACTTCAGAAATCTTGCAACCTAATGGCGTTTCACTCGACTCGTTACTTGGCTATGCCATGTACCGACTCGCTTATCGAAACTTTGGTGCAACTGCGTCGCTGGTTGCGACCCATAATGTCGATGCTGATAGTGCGGGACAAGCAGGTATTCGCTGGTACCAGATTGACATTGATAACAGTAATGGTGACATTCGCTTAAACCAACAGGGCACCTTTGCCCCCAATGATGGTGTTGATCGTTGGATGAGCTCTATTGCAATGGATGCGGTCGGTAACATTGCGCTTGGCTATAATGCAACAAGCGATACGATTCACCCATCTGTCTACTATAGCGGCAGACTGGTTGATGACCCTGCGGGAGAAATATCTCAGGGAGAAGGAATAATTGTTGCTGGTAGTGGCTCTCAAGGTGTGGTGAATAGAAGTCGCTGGGCAGACTACTCCTCATTGAGTGTTGATCCGGATGATGATTGTACCTTCTGGTATACCAACGAATATTATGATGTCGATGATGATGATACGCTAAACTGGTCAACCCGTATTGGTAGTTTCAAGTTTGCTGAGTGTGAAGCAATTCCAACAGGACATATTTCCGGTAGGGTTACCGATGCCAGTAGCGGTGAAGCATTGCCCAATATTCGTGTTCAGGCGGGTGGTATCGCTACTCGCACCGATGCGCAGGGCAATTACTCATTACAGCTGCATGTCGGCAGCTATGATTTAAGCTTTGGCGGCTACTGGTATGATAGTGTCCAGGTTAGTGGCATCGAGGTTACCGCTGACTCAACCGTGGTAAGAAATGCCGCCTTATCCAGAGCTCAAACTACCAGTGTCAGTGGTACGGTCAGAGATGGTAGTGGTAAGAACTGGCCTTTATATGCGCGAGTTACCCTGCTGATACCAAACTCTTCAGATATAACCCTGTTTACCGATCCCTTTACCGGTCAGTATGAGACCGAGCTGGTATCTGGTACTGCGGTGCCGGTCAGAATAGAGCCTCTTGTAGTTGGCTATCAGGAAACAGACACTTCGATATTGCCGGTTGATAACAATGGCAGCTTTGCGCATGATTTCTCAGTCTCTATCCTCGACGATGAATGCACTGCACCCGGGTACCTGAGTGAAGGTCTTTTTCAGAGTTTTGAAAAGCCGCTTTGGGAGCTGGGCTGGTTTACCGAAGATATCAACGGGAGCGGTGTTAACTGGGTTACTACTGCCGGAGCACGCGCTAATGTCACCGGTGCTACTGGAGAGGCTGCATTAATTGACAGTGATGCAGCGGGCAGTATCACCCTGGATGCAGCCTTAATTTCGCCACAAATTCTGGTGGGCGATTTACAAAACACTGTGTTGACTTACGTTGCGAATTATCAAACTTACAGTAGCGGCGATAATTTCGATCTGGATATCAGTGTCGATGGTGATCGCTGGCAGAATATTTTGGCCTGGACCGGTAACCACGGAGAATTCTATGGACCTGGCGAAAAAGTTTCGGTAGATCTTTCTCCCTATTTAACTGATGGCACAAGTTTTCAGCTTCGCTGGCATTATTACAATGCCAACAATGAATGGTTTGCTCAAATAGACAATGTTGCACTGGATCACAGCTGTTCGCCAATTTCAGGTGGAAGTCTGGTGGCGGGATATGTTGTTGATGAAAACACCCAACTACCTTTGAGTGAAGCCAAAGTGACCGCTGTTAACCAAGCCTTAAGCTTTATACAGGGCGATGATCCGGGCAGCCTGGGCGCGCTTTACTATGTATTTGTTAATGAAAGTAATCAGGAGATTTCTGCGACAAAAAGTGACTATGGAACGCGAACACTTGAAGTCGCGGTTCAGCCGAATCAACTGATTCGCGAAGATCTGCAAATTCCGGCAGCTCAGATTTCCTTGTCCAGCAACTCGCTTGAGTTGACTGTGCCGCAAGGAGCGGTCCGGGATTTTGACATTACTGTTTTAAATACAGGAAATCATGATGGTCTTTACCGCTTCTTTGAAATCAATGCTGACAAGGCGCAGCGCAAAATCCCGATGCAAGGACGAATTGAAACAGGGATGCGTTATGCAGGACCAAAAGACTATCTTAAACTGAATGCTAAACATATTCGTGATTATCGCCCACCCTATGTGCAACCAATGGCACCGGGGGATGTGATTGAAAGCATTGATATCAGCGCCAGTGGTTTTGCATTTGGGGTCGGCTTTGATCAGGGCAACGACTCTCTCTGGATTGGTAGCCTGTCTACAGGTGGAAACTCCGGCAATAACAAGCTTCAACGTTACCTGCTTGACGGTACACATACTGAAGATACTATCGATATGAAGTCGATACTGGATAACGAGAATGGCTGGTTTGGCGATATGGCCTACAACGCACGTACCGGCACTTTGTGGGTGACTGAGGTCGATAATGAATTTTGTATCCACGAAGTTGATCCGGAGAGCAAAGCGTTAACCGGCAATTCAATATGTCCTCAAGGCCTCGCTTCAAGCCAGCACGGACTGGCATACGATCCGGTGACCGATACCTATTTCTCCGGCAGCTTTAACGGCGGTCTGATATATCGCTTTAAAAGCGACGGTGAAATAGTCAGCGCTATTAATGTTGGATTCGCGGTTGCAGGTCTGGCTTATCATCCAATCAGCAACAAGTTATATGTGAGTGTTAGTGCGGAAGCTCCAGAAAAGGATATCGTTGTACTGGATGCCGATAATTATGATGTACTTGGCGGCTTTGATGTGATGCGTGATACCGATGGTGATGGTGTGCCCGAAGATGTGATGACTGACTGGTATCAGGGCGGTCTGGCACTGTCATGTAATGGTATGTTGTGGGTTGTGGATTACAGTAAAATGGAACTGTATCGGATTGATGTCGAAGAGCAGGACGCCTGTATCTGGGAAGATATTCCATGGCTGAATGGCTATGTTGGTGGTGAAGTTGCTGCTGGACAAAGTGCTGTTGCAACCATTCAGGTAGACACCAGTGAACTCGAAATCGGCTTAACTTATGAAGCAATGCTTCTGGTAGATAGTAGTGATCCTTATGCGCCAATTGAACTGCCTGTTTCCGTTTCGGTGGTTGATGGCGTCAATGGCTCTGTGCAGTTCTTACAGAGTTACCAGGAAGTAGAAGAAGAGCAGGTTATTAATATTTCGGTAGAGAGAATTGATGGTTCTGACGCAAGTGTCAGTGTCGAATACACCATTATTGAAGGAAGCGCGGTTAATGGAACAGATTTTATTGCCGAAAGTGGAACGCTGGAATGGGAAGACCAGGATAGTGATTCGAAATCGATTGAGCTTGACTTAAAGACTGTTCATAGCCACAAGACTTTTTCGATCCAATTATCGAATGTTCAAGGTGGAGTCACTCTCGGTGAAAACTCTACTATTGAAGTGAAAATTCTGGATAAACCAAAAGGTAGTGGTTCTCTCCCCGTTTGGATTTTGGTTATGTTGATGGTTGCTACTTTTGGACTGAGACAAAAGCTAGTTTTAAAAAATTAAGAAAGATATTCGCAAAAAAGATAAAAATAACGACAGGAAAAAATAGCTAATGAAAACTGTATTTCGGCAATGGATATTTTGGGTGTTAACTGGCATTTCTCTGCCTGCATTAGCAGAGCGCCCATCATTTAATTATCTGGAGTTAGGTCCGACAAGTATGGAGCATGAAACTGTCGAAGGTGACTTTAAAGGTTTTGAATTTACCGGTAGCTACGAACTTCCTGATAACTTCTATTTGTTTACAAAGTACGTTAGAACCGATGATCAAGATATCGATATGATCAACAAATATTTGGGGATTGGATATCACTACCATCTGTTCGCAGATACTCGTTTAATCTTACAGCTGGATGCAGCTGAAATTACTTTTGGTCGTCAGGAAGCGGGAGAGTTTGTCGAAAAAGGTTTTCAGTGGAGTGTTGGAATAAAAAGCCAGTTAACCGAATCGCTGGAAGTCGAGTTTGTCGCAAGAGCGCTCGATGCCAATCAGGTGGATTCTGAGTTTGGTTACTATCGTCCAAGTTTTATGGTGTTGGGATTTCATCATAAAATATTTGATGACTTTTCTATTTTTGCTGACTTTGAAAAAGGTTCAGAAAGCGACAGGCAAGTAGTCGGAATTCGTTGGGATTATTAGTTACTAGTAGCAATCTTTCCAAGTGAAGAGATTTGGAGTTTCATATTAGTAGCAGACAAGGTGAATCAGCTCGTTTTTCGAAAATAAAAGAGCGGCAAGCATCACTTCCGAGTAAGCGATGGCATATAGAAGAGGCATCGCCGCTAATTTTGCAAAGATTGAATCTCAACAGAGACGCATTTGTAAGGCAAATTCAAAAAGAAGTCGATTTATCGAGATTATCGATTATCGGCTCGCCGATAAACCTTGTTCATTATATCGAGAACAAGAGAATGAAGTTCCTCCGAGGTAACAGTATTGCTAAGCAGCTTTATGGTTAAAAGTTAGTGATTTCTATAGTAGTACTTTAAATTTGGACAATACGTTGTTAATTCGTGAAGTGAGCATGATTAAATTTCAGTATTTCCGTTCTTTGTAGTTTAAAATCTTTTCTATCAATCTTCTTACTACAGTATTTTCGAATTTCGAAAGAGCTTTAATTAGCTATCAGCTGGTTAGTAATGTCTTTATAAAGTTTATGGCTTGCACTTATTAAAAAAATATAATGGATGTTCCTTAAGAAGCTCTTAAGAAGCTTAAAAAATAAAATGGATGTCCCGTAAGAAGATTTTTCCTTTTTTTGAATCAAAAAAAGATTAATGGTGTAGTTGAGAGATGAGTGGGAAATGAGATATTCCAGATTTTAATAAGGAAAGGAAAAATACTATCCTCATTTTTATTTCTGTTTGAATTAAAAAAAATATAATGGATGTCCCTTAAGAACCCTTAAGAAGAACAAGATAAATTTTACCGCTTGCGCTACTTAAAATTTCACTCGCCAAAACAAATGTCGGCAACATTTTTTAGCTTAACTTTTTCCGGCATGCCACTGCTCGTTTCAATGGCCTCTACACTACAGTCCCGTTTAAAAAGCAGTTGATAGTGCTTGCCACTGGATGGAGTAAAGCTTTGTGACTGGTAATAACAGATACTGGTGTTATCCCTGTCACTGAACTCGGAAAATAGTCCACTTAAGGTAATGGGACTACCGGCTTTTATTTGAATAGGGCGTATCGTTTTGTGAGTTGATACTTCTTCTGAATGAATAAAATTACCAAGATAACTCGGGTGCTTACGAGTGAGTTTTTCTTTCAGCGCACAGGCTTGCGATTGATAGCCTTCAACACGAAAAACGGTTTTCTCGGCATTGGTCACAGGACCTAATAATTCGAGACTCGCTTTTTCAAAATTACCTGGCGCTATACCCGTCGAGGAGTTACCTCCTATTGCTACGGGGGAAACCATTAGATAAAGGGGGAACGATAATAAAAATACAGATTTATAGATTGATCGCTCAAAATTCAATTTACTTTTCATCAGGTGCTCCCGGACATGCCACTACCAGACTAGCAGTTTAATCGAAACTAAATGAACCACAGCTGAATTATCAGGTGATTAGTCAGATTTATTTCCGGCCAGTTGACACACACGGTGAGGATGATTAAATCCTTTGAATTGAACTTCCTCAAGTTCAGTAAATTCAAAGTCGTTTTTACACTGAGCGTAGATTGGATAGCTAACGGTAATTTTTCCTGATGGCGAATAATTCTCAAGTCGTGCAGCCAGATTGACACCACTGCCTACTGCGCGAAATGCCACGATATCTTTTGAGCCAAAGTTTCCGACAGTTGCAAAATCCTGATGGATCCCAATTCGGAGTTTTACATTATGATCGATTCCCTGCTCAAGCCACTCTTCTGACAGCTCATTCATTGCGGCTTGCATTTCCAGTGCAAGAGCGGCTGCAGATTGCGCCTGAGTTGTCTTATCCATGTTATCGAGCGCACCAAATAAAACGACCAGACCATCTCCCAGTATTTCATTTAATATGCCATTCTTATCTTCAATAAGCTGACCCATTTTTCCGAGAAAACCATTCAAAATAGCCGTAATAGATTCTGGTTCGAAGCGATCTGAAATGGCAGTAAAGCCCGCCAGATCGGCAAATACAACTGTGATAAGTCGACGTTGAGCAAGTAAAACATTTTCATCATTGTTGGTGATGATCTGGTTCACCATTTGTTTCGGGAAATATCTTCCGAGTCTCTCGCAGGCCTGCTGCAAAGTTGTTGCATGTTCTTTTTGCTGTTTGGCTTCAACCAGCCCACCCAACAGAGACATTGTATGAATACGACTCAACAGTACTTCTCTTTCAATCGGCTTGGCCACATAGTCGTTAGCGCCTACCTCAAAACCCGCGCTAATATCTCCAGGCTGGTTACGAGCTGATAACAGTAATATTGGAAGTTCTATGGCTGAATATTTCTCGCGTAATTTTTTGCAAACATCATAGCCGGAAAGGCCGGGCATCATGATATCCAGAATAGCAAGATCGAATTTTTCGCTTTCACCAAGTTCAACTGCCTTTAATCCATTTTCAGCACTGGCGACCTGATATCCATTCATATGAAGCAGATCAGAAAGTACCTGCAGGTTTATTGGATCATCATCGGCGATAAGTACCTTACCTTTCTTTTTGCCTTTAAACAGGGATGCGCTGTCTGGCTTGGAAATTTTTCTATCGGAAAGTTTGGTATGTGGCAATTGATTGGGTTTGCTTTCCTTAATACTTTCGATAATTTTTTCTTCATGAATATTTTCAAGCCATACCGGAATATTAAAATAAAACTGTGACCCTTCATTAATTTTAGATGTTGCCCACAAGCGACCTCCATGCTCTTCCACCAGTTGATGGCTAACAGAAAGTCCCAGGCCGGTACCTCTATGGCTAATGGTCTCACTCAGCTCCGCCTGTTCGAAAGGTTCGAAAATCTTTTGTAAATCCTCATCTGCGATCCCCATTCCGGTATCGCTTACGCAAATTTCAACAAAGTTATTTTTACTACTCGCGGTAATTTCAATTCGACCTTTTTTAGTGTATTTAATGGCATTCCCAATTAGATTGTGCAGCACTTGCTGGATTCGATTTTCATCAGCGTAAATTAGTGGCAGGTTACCAGGAACAGCATTGTTAATTTGAAGCTTTTTGTCATCTGCAAGTGTTTGCAACAGGTTGAGAACAACATTCACTATGGAAGAAAGGTCAACTGCTTTGCGCTGTAACACCAGGTTGTGGTGGGAAAGCTTTTTAAAATCGAGAATATCATTAACCAGTTGTGACAAACGCTTCCCGCCGTCGATAATTAGTTGTAAGTGATTTAGTGTCTTTTGGTTTTGAAGGCCTGCGACACCTTCGCGCAGCGACTCTGCGATCCCTATAATTCCGTTTAGCGGTGTTCGCAATTCATGAGATGTGTTCGCAAGAAACTCGTCTTTAAGCTCGTCAACTCTACGCAAATGTTCATTGATGGCCATTTGTTCCTGCAGGCTTTTTTCCTGGCGGTTGAGGAAAAAAGCGATCAGTGAAATTGTCAGCGCAAAATAGATAAATTTAGCCCACCAGGTTTTCCACATAGGAGGGTGAATTGTAAAAGCTAGTCTGACGGTATCATCTACCCAGATACCATCACTGTTGGTTGCTTTTAACTCAAAGATATACTGGTTTGGATCGAGGTTAGTAAAAACCGCGTGATTAATCTCCGTACTTTGAGTCCACTCGTCGTTGTAAGGTAATAGTCGAAATTGAAAACGGTTACGCTTGGGGTGACGAAAGTCCAGTGAAGCAAATTCAATGGTTACATCATTTTCTTTGTAGTTCAGATTGAGCGCCTGATTTTCGTAGGAAACACCCTGCCCAAGGTAAGGAGTGTCCTGAATGTTAAATCCTGTTATCACAACCTGAGGCTTAAAACTGGAAGAGCTGGTTGCGGCTGGGTTGACAATGGTTACTCCATTAACGCTTCCAAAATAGATTTCGTCATTTTGGCTTCGAATAGCTGCGTCACCATTAAATTCGTTGCTGGTGATACCGTCTTCAATGGTAAAGTTTTGAAATACATTCTCGATCGGATCAAACTCTGAAAGTCCTTTATTTGTGCTGAGCCAGAGCTTTCCTGTGGGTGCGCCCACGATACTGTAAACGGTGGTATTTGGCAGGCCGTCTTTTTCCAGAAAGCTTTTAAAGCGATATGTCTGAGCATCAATTTCCTGTTTACTCAGTAAATTGAGTCCATTAAAAGTCCCTATCCATAAATTTCCCTCGCCATCCTGATAGATACTTCTGACGACGTTATCACTTAAAGACTCAGGATCTTCCGGGTTATTTTCGAAGCTGGTGACCGTATTAAATTCCGGATCATATCTCTGGATCCCTTTATTCCAGGTTCCAAACCAGATGATGCCATTCTCATCCTGAAACATGGTTCGAACCAGAGTATTACCCAGTTGGCTTTCTCCTGTCAGGTTATAGTCCTCAATGATTTCTCCACTCTCTGCAGAAATCTTGATTAATCCGTCATCGGTGCCAATCCAGATATTGCCGAAATTGTCGGCTTCAACCATACGAATACGATTGCTGCTGACGACGCCCCGCTGAAAGCCATCGCGCTCAATTAATCGAGTCGTTCCGGTTTCTCGGTTAAATACGGCAACCTGCCCTTGTTGATTACCGAACCAGATACGTCCCTGAAGATCCAGCGCTATCGCTTGAATTCTGTTGCCGACTTTGAACCCGTCAGCGGTTACAAATTTACGGTAATGTTCATAGGTATCCAGCAGGGGATCATAGTTATCGATTCCGTTCAGGGTGGCAAACCAGATATTTCCCTGATTATCTTCTTCCACATCCCATACGAACTGGTGTGATAAGCCTTCAACTTCACCGGGAGAATGAGTCAGACGCGAAAAACGGTTTTCGTAAGACATGGTAAGGTTAATCCCGCCACCCGCGGTTCCCACCCAGATTTGACCGGAACGGTCCTGCATCAAAGTCCAGACATCATTGATAGCAAGACTGTGGCGGTCCGCAGAATTACGCTGGAAGTGCTGAAATATCTTATCGCCTTTGCGGCGGACATTGAGTCCTCCCTCTTCAGTGCCAACCCATAGGTCACCATTTTGTGCACGTAGTATTGCGCGTACATCATTACTACTCAGGCTATTGGGATCCTTTTCATTGTGTTTGTAATGAACAAAGTTCTTGCTATCGGCCTTGCGGTGATAAAGTCCATCGAACCGAGTGCCGACCCAAAGGCTGCCATCGGTGTCCAGATAGAGCTTGTTAATCTGGCTAGGGGCATCCGGGCCGTTCAGGTAGGTAAATATTTGCTGCTCTACATTAAAGTGAGCAACCACTTCTGTTCCGGCAACCCACAGGTTTCCTTTGCCATCGTCTACGATATCGACAATTGGACCATCAGGTAGAGACTGACTATCCAGTGGATTATTAACAAAGTGCGAGAAAGCCTGCTTTTCCGGAAGAAAATGGTCGAGTCCCTGGTTGGTTCCAACCCAGATCCGACCCTGCGAGTCTTCGTGTACAACATGGATCTGAGGGCTGCTCAGGCTATCAAAATCATCCGCTTCAGATGCAAAGCGAGTGAACTTTCCGGTGGCTGGATCAAAACGATTGACGCCATTTTGCGCTGTGCCTACCCAGAGGAAGCCTTGCTGATCCTCAACAATGGAAACGACAATATTGTTTGAAAGTGAGGTGGGATCGGCCGGATCGCTTTTGAAATTGACAAAACGGTAACCGTCAAACCGGGTCAGTCCATCATAAGTACCGATCCAGATAAATCCCTTGCTGTCCTGGAAAATGGCTTTGGCTGTACTTTGCGGCAAGCCTTCTTCGGTACCGACATGCAGAAAGTTAACCGAACTTCTTGTCGCGCACAGGCTAACCGACCACAAACATAGGGTGGCAACAAATAGTAGGCAGGTTAACCTGGCAAAACGAGAGTTGAAGGCCACAAATCCCCTGAGTGTAAATTGCTATAGCGAACTTAAGGTTGATGTTCTTACATCAACTTGGCAAAGTACCCTATAATAAGTAAAAAGTCATTGTTTAATAAGGTAATTTTTACACTGGTTGGGCTAAATTTCCACGTTACTTTCAGTTTTTTTGATCCAGTACGTCATTTATTCCAGCAACAATTTGAAAAGACGATATTAATGACCCAGTTTTCCGACGCTTTAGCCACCGAAACGCGCTCTCTGGACAAGGTTCCACATGCGCCTAAACGTACCGAACCGGTAGGCTTTCTGCTACGACTTTCAAAAGCACTGCACACATATGGTCTTCCTGCCTATGAGCTCGAAAATACTATGAATGGTTGTGCCCAGGCGCTGGACTACGGCATCCAGTGTATGTCACTTCCGACTTCGATTTCGATGACGTTATTGCCTCCCGATGCTGAGCCACAAACCTATCTGATACGTGTCGCGCCGGGAGAAGTCGATTTGCAAAAGCTGACACAGACTACACAAATTGCTCAAAGAGTGATTAACGGAGAACTTTCCAGTAAAGAAGGAGCAGAAGCATTAAAAGCGGTTTCACACTCAAAGCCACCGTTCCCTGCCTGGATAGAAGTCCTTTCTTTTGCCGTGGTTTCTGCCTGTATCGCACGTATTTTTTCGGGAGGCGTCGGTGAAATGCTTTCCGCTGCAGGAATTGGGCTGGTGGTCGGAGGCCTGGCTCAGGCATCGAGAAATCGTCCGCTTCTGGATCACCTTTTGCCTTCATTTTGTGCTTTTGTAGCCACTTTGATGGCTTTTGCTATTGAGCTATTTGCGCCCTATCCTCTTGCTGTATCTGTGGTCGTCATCTCCGGACTGATTATCTTATTGCCCGGACTATCGTTGACAATTGCTATGGCTGAGCTGGCTACCCACAACATGGTTTCCGGTACCGCCAGGCTCACCGGAGCGGCGACGGTCTTTATCCAGCTGGCTTTTGGGAGCGCGCTTGGTGTTGAACTTGGGCGTTATCTTGGTTTTGACTTTACAGTCGGCAGCGTTGAACCGGTACCGCTATGGTCCATCTGGCTGGCCGCAGCGATCGCAGCTCTGGGGTTGGTCCCTCTATTTAGGGCCAGAGCAAAGGATGCTGTCTGGTTCCTTATCGCCGCTCTGTCGGCATTTACCAGTGTTTATTTTGCGTCGCAATTGCTCGGCTCGTCACTGGGCGCTTTTTGCGGCGCTATCACTATCGGCCTGATGGCCAAGTTAGCCGGAAGATTATTCAACTTGCCGGGTGCCATGATTATGATGCCCGGGTTTATTATTCTGGTGCCTGGCTCGGTTGGCTATCGTAGTATTCTGGCTCTGGTTGAAAAAGACATTATCCATGGTCTGGAGATCGCATTTGACGTTGCCGTGATCGGGATTTCACTGGTGGCAGGCTTTCTCATTTCTTCCATGGTGCCACTGCCCAAAGATGGTGCCAAAGATCAGTACTAGAGATTATCATTCGCTCAAACCAGTGACGCTGTTAAAAATAATTTTCAAATTTTGCACAAAAATACTCGTTTCAAACCTCTAGTAAGAATGAAAAAATAAAAATACGACAAAGATGCGTTTTAATGAGTTAGGAAAATTATTCGATTTCTATCACCGCCAACTGTTTACTCTGGCGGTATCGATCACCAAGGAAAGAGCCTCTGCAGAAGATGCGATTCATGATGCGCTGGTGGCGGTTGCCGAGGTTGGAATCGAGCCTCAGGATCTCAAAGCCTATTTATTCAAGAGTGTTCGCAATAAAGCGCTGTTTAAAGTACAGCAAAGGCAGCGTCTGGTTGAGTTTGAGCCGGAATATCTAGAAGCTGTGGTCGATGACGAACACTCAAGCCTTTTTGCCAGAAATGTAGCAAGAGAGATTGATATGTTGTCGGGGGTGCAACAACAAATCATTATTATGAAAATCTTTGGAGAATTAACTTTTGCTGAAATAGCGGAACTGTGTGATATGTCCATTAATACCGTCAGCTCCCACTATCGTCGTGGTGTTCAGCAATTAAAAGCGAGGTTGGAAAATGACTAACAAAGACTCACTTTCAGAATTTGAAAAACGTCTGCAGTTACTATCAATTGCTGAACCGAGTGAAGACTATTATCGAAAAAACATGGAGTTAATTCGTAAACTAGAAAGAACAACTAGTAGAGAAAGTCATGGAATCAGTTGGCGTTGGGGGCTCGCCGTTGCATTGATGCTTTCTGTGAGCACCAATGTATGGTTTTTAAATCAACGCTTTGTTGAGTCTGAACTTTCCTCTAAAAGTGAAGTGTTCGCTCAAACGAAAAAAAATTACGCAATTAATGCACAAAATCCCGAACCTCAATTATCTACCTATTATGGAATGAGAGCACCAGGAATGCTTAAAACCAATTCAGTTACCCTAATGGAGATAATTAATGAATAAAAAAATGTGGTGTTTAATACTGATTAATTTTTGTTTTTTTTCATCGGCAACTATTAATGCGAAAGAAACTAAGAACGAAGGATTTTACGCGAAAGCAAACTTATATTTTGTCCCTGCCAATTCAGAAAAAGGAACACAGTTGCTCGCAAATTTTCAGATTTTTAACGAAGAAATGATAGAGATTCACTCAAACAAAAAAAGAGAACTCCCCGGCGGCTACTGGAATCTGGAATTACGACTATCTAAAGATAATCAGCTTAAAACCTACTATTGGCAAAGTGAAGGCGTTAGCGGCGGAGAACATTGGCTGGAAAGCGGACAAAAAAATGTTTTCAGGCAGTCGGTTAGTATCGTTCCTCCGGGTGCATCCTCACTGGTCATTAGTGAAAAAACTAAAGGTGGCAATTTAGTACTGGATATTACGCCATTCGTTAATCAAAAAGAAAATGAAGAAGTCTCGTTAACTGCAGATACACTTGGTCTGAACCATTTCTGTTTTAATAATACCGTTGCCGTTGTCGATGAAAGTTATTTTCTGGGAAAAATTGCAGGATTCGGTGAAAGAGTTTTCATTGGCATTCCGGGACTGGCCGATGTGGATCTCTCGCTCAAACCACTAAGGGACTGGAAGCCTGTTGCACAACTTGACGAAAGCCAGATCGAAATTCAGCTTCCTGATGGGCATCTATTAACCTTGATAAATGTCGGTATCGGTCCTTCGGGCATTAAAAAGGGTGGGCCCTTTACCGTTTACGGTCAGATTTCCAAACCTTCAAAAACTCGTGAACAAGCTATTGAATTCAGTCAGCGTTTTTTGAGAAAAGATTTGAGTGCTGAACAAAAGGCAGTGTTTATCAATGCCATTAAAACAAACCCTTTTGTCGGTTTCAGTCGTCTCACCATAGGCAATGACAACAAGGTTTCAGATCATCTGGATAAAGTGATCGGCAGTTTTTTCGATGGACAAGAATGTGGTTAACTTGTAGGTAAGCATTGTTGATTGGCTAACGGATCTTGAGGTAAGTCTCCAGCAGTCTTTGGGTAAATTTAGGGCGCAGATAGAAGCCCCTTGGCAACGTTTCTATGGTTTCCCCGCGACTGTTGGTTGCTTCAGTGAGTACCCTTGAGTTAGCCGCTTTGGGCCTGACTTGCAGGTATTCGCCATACTTGGCATTGAGAGAATCAATCCTCCCGAGCTGGACTTTATCCATCGCCTCTTCCCAGTCGTTTTTTATGACCGCGAGATCATCCGGCGATGCTTGCCATAAAAATGGCGTCGCTATTCGATAATCGATTACGCTGTCCTCGGGACATCTTGCTATCGGCACCCAGAGGACCTTATTCAGTTTTTTATAAACAGGGCTGTCTTCCCAGGACAACAAGTTCTGTCCGGTCAAACTTAAAACACAGACATAGGTTGATTCCAGAACCCGACCACGATGGTCTATCGGCAATGTTTTCAGCTCAATTCCCAGATGGTTAAAGTCAGGCTGGGAGAGGCTTCCACTGTCGGCACCAAGGCAAGCTTCGATAAATTGTCCCTGCCAGCCTTTTTCTCGAGTGAGCTTTTCCGGAACCTGGAAATTGAGCGCTGAGGCCACCTGACCTATCGTTAACCCCGCCAGTCGGCTGGCTCGATGCATTAATTCCTGTTCATTTGCCGGTGGCGGGACCAATAACTGCATTTTCTGGATTTCTATCCTTCTGTGGATTATTCAAAGTTTCGACTTATCGGGTCGCTCAATATAGCAAAGAAATTTGCCGAATGTGGCAATGTGTGTTTATATTAACTTAATAACAGATTTAATTGGTATCGATAAGTGATTGATTCAGAGGGATTTCGAGCCAATATCGGCATCATTGTGTGCAACGATTTTGGCAATCTGCTCTGGACCAGACGCATAGGACAAAACTCCTGGCAATTCCCTCAAGGAGGGGTTGATGCAGGAGAGGCTGCCGAACAGGCACTTTACCGTGAGCTGACAGAAGAAATAGGCCTGTCAAAACAGGATGTCAGGATTCTTGGTTCAACCAAGAGTTGGCTCAAGTATCGTCTGCCTAATCGTTATATCAGGCAAGACAGCTATCCTTTGTGTATCGGTCAAAAGCAGAAGTGGTATTTATTGCGATTGGTTTCAAATGAATCGCGAATTCATTTTGATGAAACGGGACACCCGGAATTTGACCATTTTATGTGGGTCAACTACTGGTACCCCTTGCGTCAGGTAATTTCATTTAAACAAGATGTCTATCGAAAAGCCTTGTCGGAATTGATGCCTTGTATGATGGAGTTTCAGGCGCGTCAAAGAAAAAATAGAGGGCGGAAGAGCAGTCGTAAAGGCAGCTAGCTTGGTTGTTAATAGCGAAAACCTGCCATACCGCCCCGATAAGAAATCATAATGAGGAGGGCGGCTATTGCTGGAGCAGTTGCGTAGTGTGACTCAGGCGGTCAGTTTGGCCGATGGGCAACAACAAAAACTCGACGTCATCGTCCAGCAAGTCTGCCAGGCACTCAAGGTAGAGTCCTGCTCTATCTATCTTGCCGACTATCAGTTTCATCAGTATGTATTAATGGCAACTCGCGGCCTCAATCCGGACGGGGTCGGCCAGATTCGGCTCGGCTTCAATGAGGGTATTGTTGGTCTGGTTGGACAAAGAGAAGAACCTATCCGCACTTCCTGTGCCAAGGAACATCCTGCTTTCCGCTATATTGAAGAAGCTAATGAAGATCCTTTCAATGCTTTTCTTGGAGTACCCATCATCCACCAGCGCAAGGTTCTGGGAATTATTATTATCCAGCAGTGCGAGGCCAGAGATTTTGAGCGAGATGAGGAGACTTTCCTGATCACGCTTGCGGCGCAACTTTCCTCCATTTTATCTTTAAGCGAGCTCAGCGATTTATTTGATGAGCATAACGGGGAACGCTTTTCCCGAACTTTGCCTGGTGTTGCTGCTTCGGATGGGGTCGCCATTGGTACCGCAAGAGTGATTTTCCCGCTGGAAAATATCCACAGTATTCCCGATCGGAAAACAGATGACATAGACGGAGAGCTGGAAAAACTTGGTAAGGCGGTTATAGCGACTCATCGGCAGCTCGAGAAAATGTCGAGGCGAATGAAGGGGAAAGTTTCCGAGCAGGAACTGTCATTATTTAATGCCTATCAGCAAATCCTCGGCTCAAAAGGCCTCGGGGCTGAAGTTGAAATGGTCGTGCGTGAAGGCTATTGGGCGGCTACTGCGCTGCGAAAAGTCATTCAAAAGCACTTAAATGAGTTTAAGCAAATGGAAGATCCTTATCTTCGAGAGCGTGCGAATGATATTGAAGATCTGGCCAACCGAGTGTTGGCGCAGCTGCTTAAAACGTCATACAAACCCAAAGTGATTGAACCTAATACAATTGTTGTTGCCGAGAATTTTACCGCTGCAATGATGGCGGAATTGTCTTTAAAGGATGTTGTGGGAGTTGTTTCAATTAAGGGATCATCGACCTCGCATGCGGCGATCCTGGCGAAAGCGCTTGGCGTGCCGGCAATTATGGGACTGGAAGCCTGTCCTCTGACCCGGGTGGATGGCAAGCAACTTATTCTCGACGGCTATAATGGTCAGCTTTATGTTTCGCCGAATCAAACCCTTGTCAGTCAATATCAGCAGCTGCTGGAAGAAGATCGACAGTTACTGGAAGATATTAGAAAAGAAGATAACCTGCCCTGCCAAACCAAAGATGGTCAGCGAATTGCGCTAATGATTAACTCGAGTCTGGGAACTGACTCCAATCGAGCGCGACAGACCGGCGCTGATGGTATTGGACTTTATCGAACAGAAATTCCTTTTATGCAACTTGAGCAATTTCCTTCGGAAGATGTACAGGCTTGCATATACCGTGATTTATTGCAGGATTTTCGTGGCTTACCGGTAACCATTCGAACGCTGGATATTGGTGGTGACAAGCAGCTCGATTATTTTCCAATCGAGGAGGAAAACCCATTTTTAGGTTGGCGAGGGATACGAGTTACTCTGGATCACCCCGAAATATTCCTGGTTCAGCTAAGAGCTATTTTTAAGGCGAGTGTAGGCTTTGATAATCTGAAGTTGGCGCTGCCTATGGTTTCAACAAATGAAGAATTAAAAGAAAGTCTGCGTTTAATCCAGCAGGCATTTGAAGAAGTCAAAGAAGAGCTGGGTGATGACTGCTCGAGTCTGCAAAAACCGCTCATCGGTATTATTCTTGAAACACCGGCTGCGGTATTCCAGCTAAGAACTCTGGCAAAAAATATTGATTTTATTTCGGTTGGTACCAATGACCTTATTCAATATACCATGGCTGTCGATCGTAACAATTTAAGGGTTAAAAATCTCTATAATCACTTCCAGCCTGCAGTTATTCAGATGCTTAAGCAAGTGGCCTGCGAGTGCCAAAACTTAGCAGTAAAGCCTCAGATATGTGGTGAAATGGCTGCGGATCCCTTAGGCGCCATTTTGTTGATCGGTATGGGGTTTAAGGAATTAAGTATGAATATTGGAAGTCTTGGCAAGGTCAAGCGGGCTATTTCGCGTTTTAGCCTGGAAGAACTCAACCAGCTGGCTGAAGATATCAGTCAGTTTGAAACGGCGTCCGCCATCAGGAGTCACTTGCTTAAAATTGTTGAGCAACGAGGGCTTGGCGGGCTGGTGCGTGCCGGTAATTAATCGTTCTATCGACAACCCGAAATTCTTTCACTTTTTATCCTTAACGACTGATAAGTTGGATCGGTTACAATGTCTGTTTCCTGGCACACGGAGATAGAGTCATCGACATTGTCATTCTTTTTATTCTGGCGGGATTGTGCGCTGGATTTCTGGCTGGACTACTCGGAATTGGTGGTGGCTTTGTGGTGGTACCTGTGCTGGTCTGGGTATTGCCCATAACAGGCGTTGAGTCGCAACACATTCCTCATATCGCTATTGGTACTTCGTTACTTTGCATTTGCGTTACCTCACTTTTTTCCAGCAAAGCACACCATCAGAGGCAAGCTGTTGAGTGGACAGTGTTCAAGCTTACAACGCCTGGTCTCGTTGTCGGAACTTTGTCAGGCGCAGCGCTGGCATCAATTCTCTCAGGCAAAATTCTTATCGCGGTTTTTGTCAGTGGAGCATTGCTAACCGCGCTATACCTGGTTTCTGGACATCAACCAAAGGCGCACCCTTCTGAAACTCGGTGGCCATTTTTTGCCTATGGAGGCTTTACCGGTATGATCTCATCGCTCATCGGGATCGGTGGCGGCTCTGTATTGGTGCCCTTTCTTGTATATAAGGGCAGACCGGTGGTGAGAGCAGTTGGAACTGCCGCAGCTTGTGGTTTTCCAATCGCTTTGTTTGGTGCGCTAGGGTATGCCGTTTCCGGACAGCAGCAGATTATTGAACTGGATTACAGAACCGGATATCTGTATTGGCCAGCATTTTTCGGAATTGTCATTTTTTCCAGTCTTGCTGCACCTGTGGGCGCCAAAGTAGCCCATTTGATCCCGGAAAAAAGACTACGTCAGGTATTTGCGCTGTTTTTGTTTTTCACCGGCGCTCAAATCCTTTATAGTCACTGGTTTTAGCGGCATTTTCAGCGAAACCGATATTTTACTCATTCAGGCAGGGGTGGTTATTCGCAGGTATGTAAGTACGAGCCGTGAATAACAAAATTTAAACAACACTACTATAAGTATTTATTATCTATGGAATTTCCAAATTTTGATCCGGTAATCTGGCATATATACGGTCCGATATCTTTAAACTGGTATGGTTTGATGTATCTGCTGGGGTTTGCAGGTGCCTGGTGGATGGGGACCGCACGCAGTAAACAGCCCGGCAGTATTTATAGCGCAGAGCAGGTAAGTGATTTTCTATTCTATGGTTTCCTTGGTGTCGTTCTGGGGGGACGCATAGGTTATGTGCTTTTTTATCACTTCGACTTTTTTATCGATGATCCCACTTATCTTTTCAAAATCCATGAAGGTGGTATGTCTTTTCACGGCGGCTTGCTCGGTGTGCTAGTGGCATTCTGGTATTTCGCCAGAAAAAGCCAAACGACATTCTTTCAGATTGCTGACTACTTTGCGCCGATGGTTCCAATTGGTCTGGCTACGGGGCGTTTCGGTAATTTTATTAACGGCGAGTTATGGGGCAAAGTTGCTGATGTTAATCAGGTTCCCTGGGCAATGAAGTTTCCCGGAGCCGGCGATGTCTACCGACATCCTTCGATGCTTTATGAATGTTTTCTGGAAGGTATTGTGCTGTTTGTTATTCTTTACTTTTTCAGTCGCAAAGCAAAACCCAGAATGGCCGTTAGTGGTGTTTTTGCTCTGGGTTACGGGGCATTTAGGTTTTTAGTCGAATATTGGCGGGAACCAGATGATCATTTACGCGAGTTAGCCGAGTTTATGTCGATGGGACAGATACTGTCTTTGCCGATGATTATTGGTGGTGCTGCGCTGATTTTCTTCGCCTATAAAAATCATAAGCCTGCAGAAAAAGCAGCCTAAACGGATCACCAGGAGTTTAAAGTGAGACAATATCTAGATCTGTGCCAACGCATCGTCGATCAGGGGGAGTGGGTTGAGAACAAGCGCACCGGTAAGCGTTGCCTGACAGTAATTAATGCAGACCTGGAATATCAGGTAGGTGCCAACCAGTTTCCATTAATCACTACTCGAAAAAGTTACTGGAAAGCGGCGATTGCAGAAATTATCGGTTACCTGCGAGGCTATGACAGTGCTGCACAGTTTCGCGAACTTGGCACCAAAACCTGGGATGCCAATGCCAATTTAAATGAAGCCTGGTTGAATAACCCTCATCGCAAAGGCGAAGATGATATGGGGCGTGTTTATGGCGTTCAGGGAAGAAGTTGGCGCAAGCCGGATGGTACTACAATTGACCAGTTACAGAAAATTGTTGATAACCTGTCGAATGGAGTTGATGACCGAGCTGAGATCCTGACTTTTTACAATCCTGGTGAATTTGACATGGGATGTTTAAGACCTTGCATGCATACTCATAATTTTTCATTGTTAGGTGATACGCTTTATTTAACCAGCTTCCAAAGAAGTTGCGATGTTCCTCTAGGGTTAAACTTTAATCAGATTCAGGTATTTGTCTTACTTGCTCTGATGGCACAAATAACCGGACATAAGGCTGGTGTCGCCTACCATAAAATTACCAACGCTCATATTTACGAAGATCAATTGGAATTGATGCGAGATGTGCAGTTAAAGCGAGAGCCTTTTGCGCCGCCTCAGTTGCATATAAATCCTGATATCAAATCGCTAAAAGATATTGAAACCTGGGTAAGCATGGACGACTTTAGCGTAACGGGTTACCAGCATCATGATCCAATTCAGTACCCGTTTTCCGTGTGATAGATATATTTGGTCAACTAACTAGATTTTGAATGATACTTCAGATGAATAAACCTGTTATTTCAATGGTTGCCGCAATGGCAAAAAATCGAGTGATTGGGAAGGACAACCAGATGCCGTGGCACATGCCCGCGGATTTGCAGCACTTTAAGAAAGTGACTATGGCCAAGCCGATTATTATGGGAAGAAAGACCTTCGAATCGATTGGACGCCCTCTTCCTGGCAGGCAAAATATCGTGATTAGTCGGGATGAGAGCTTGAAGTTTGATGGTTGTGATATGGCATCCTCGATTGATGAAGCTCTCGCCCTGGTTGCTGCGGTCGAAGAAGTCATGATTATTGGCGGCGGTTTTCTCTATTCACAAATGATCAATCATGCCGATAAACTCTATCTGACTTTTATCGAGCTCGATGTTGAGGGAGATACCCAATTCCCGGACTTTTCGCATTTGCAACTGGAAGAAACATCTCGGGTGCAACACCGGGCTGATGATAAAAACCCGTATGATTATCAATTTGTGGACTACAGGGTGATCAAATAGAAAATGAGTGAATAAATAACGGAGCCAACATTGAGCAGCGAAAAACAAACGCAAGAAAATGATCTCAATGCTTCACAGGTTTATTCACCACCGCAAAGTAAGATTGTTGATCAGAAAAATGATCGCAAACTACCTGCCGCGACCATGTTGGTGATAGCGCCACTTGTGGCTATCCTGAATTTTCTATTCTCTTTTATGATCATTCTTAGATTGATTCACAAAGGGGCGAATTCATTTTTTGTGGCGCTTATTCTTTCAGCAGGAATTCCCTTATTGTTGACCTGGATACTACAGAGGGTCTCAAAATTTCATCACAACAAAGCCAGAATGAATATCTTTTTTATCGCTTCACTTATCATTCTTGCCTGCCAGCTTACCTATCTCCTTTATCGGTAATCGATATTGGCCGTATCTCAATTAATAATTCTGACATAAGGCTTTCATATTTCTGCAGCAATCCAGATCTACCATTGCCCCGATTCATAAATATTCAAAGTAACAACTGTTCTCGGCATGGTTGGCACCAATGTCGATAAAGTAAATGCATAGTTATGAAAAGCTGTATGCCTATGACGCGCTATCTTTTTCAATCTGGGATAAAAATGTAAACCTGATTTATGTTTCTGGTAACGACTTTGAAATGATCTCTGCTTTTATTGATAGGCAACTTTCCTTGCGGTTCGAACAAGGGTTTAACGTAGAGTCTTTTTGCTGCAATACAGCATTTTCGAAATAGAATGATTTTTTTTGTCAAAAATCATTCTATTTATCTCTTATTTGAATTCTTCCAATTCCGACAATTTATGGCCAAATCCTGATAAAAATATATTTATAACGAGTCTCATAATATTGATTTATTCAGCTTTGCGATTTGCCATATTTTCTAGCGACAATTTCACACTTATTGTGTGAATTTTAACTGGTCAACAATCAGACAATTCGATTAAAACCTTCTGGAGAATTGTTTGTTCCGGATTTTAGACATACTTATAAAAACAGGCGTTCATTCTCTTTGGTGTGCAAAAAAAACACTTAATAACACATCAAAAAATTTATTAATTCGTTTTCACAGGAGGCAACCTAATGAAACTAAAACTAGGCAGAGTCGTCTCGGCTTTTGCTCTTGCGGGTCTGAGTTTATCCGCTTTTGCAGCTGAGCCGCTTTTTAATAAAGTGCAGCACCAACAATCGAGTCAACCTCAGGCTGAAGCAAGCAATATTCAACATGTGCAGCTTAATCGTGGAGTCTTGTCGGCAACTACCCAACAGATCGAAATTCCATTAATGGACGGATTAACGATCACTATCAATAAAAACAACGCGCATACCAATAGCCAGGGCAGCCTTGTGTGGAAAGGTCAGCGTGAATTACAAGGGAGTCTTCATACACCTTCGAGTCGAATACAAAATGAAGCGGTATTGATACAGCGAGCTAGCGGTATCACCGGTTCTGTTCGAGTTGATGGGCAACTTTTTAAAATCTTTCCAAAGAAGAACGGACTTCACCAGATTATTCGTGTCGATGAGTCCAAAATGCCAGAAGATCACCCTCCTGGTGAAATGCAAGTACTGGAGCAGACCGCCGATCAGTCAGCTCAAATCAATCAACTGAACTTTGACTCAATTGCTCCGCAGGCAAGCGCGAATGCGCCAGATATTAAAATTCTGGTGGCTTATACAGCAGCTGCGAAAAACCAGGTATCGGATATGCAGGGTTTGATCGAACTTGCGGTTGCAGAAACAAATACTGGTTACGAAAACTCTGGTGTTGATGCAACCATGACTTTGGTTCACACCTATCAGGTAAATTATAGCGAACGAAATTTTGATACCGATTTGAGTTATTTCAGAAATAACAATGACGGTGTTATGGATGAGGTTCACGGTAAGCGGGATCAGTATGGTGCTGATGTTGCGGTAATCATTACCAATGTGAATGATTATTGCGGCTTGGCGTCTGCAATAGGCGCTAGCTCCTCAACAGCTTTTGCTGCCGTTTATCATGGTTGCGCAACTGGTTACTATTCTTTCGGTCACGAAGTCGGACACCTGCAAGCTGCTCGTCACAATCCAGAAAATGATCCAACCGACACTCCTTATGCATTTGGACATGGTTATCAGTACGGTAGTGGCGGTTGGCGCACGGTAATGGCTTATAACTGTTCTGGCGGTTGTACGCGAATTAACTGGTGGTCAAACCCAAATAAGACTCGCGGTGGTGTAGCCATGGGAACGACTCACAGCAATGATAATGCGAGAGTGCTAAATCTGACGGCTGCAACTATGGCTAGCTTCAAGGGCGACGGAACTCCTCCTCCCGGCGATAATAAATTGACTAACGGACAGGCCGTTTCTAATTTGTCCGGTGCTAAAGGTGACCAGATTCACTATACCCTGGAGGTACCAGCAACAGCGAATAGTCTTTCATTTGTTACCAGTGGTGGAAGTGGCGATGCTGATCTTTATGTGAAGTTTGGTGCCAAGCCGACTACTTCAAACTATGATTGTCGGCCGTGGAAAAATGGTAACAACGAGACCTGTAATATTGATAACATTCAGTCGGGTACCTACTATGTCATGCTGAATGGTTATTCTAGTTTTAGCGGGGTATCCTTGACAGGTACTTATACCGAAGGTAGTTCAGGCGGAAGCTTTGAGAATACTGGAAATTACAGTATTCCAGATAACAACTCTACCGGTATTACCAGTCCAATTAGTGTTACCCGATCAGGGAGTTCCGGTACGGTTAGCGTAGATGTCAATATCGTTCATACATACATCGGTGATTTAATTGTCGATCTTATTCACCCTGACGGTACTGTTTACAACCTGCATAATCGAAGTGGTGGTAGCGCAGATAATATCAATCAAACCTACTCGGTAAATGTCGGCAGCAAAGATTCAAACGGTACCTGGAATCTTAGAGTAAGAGACAGAGCAAGCCGTGACACCGGCTATATCGACAGCTGGAAGATTACTTTCTAGAAGTTGATTAAAACTGATAAAAGTGTTTATTGCTCTAGGGGGTGGCTTACAGCCCCCCCCTTTTTACTTAGAGGTTTGTAATTGAAAAGTGATGGCTGGCAATAATGAAGCCTTCACGTAAATAAAACCGGTGTGCTGCAAATTTTTGTACACCTGAATCAAGATGAAGCTGAGAACAGCCGGCATCACGCGCATAACTCTTTAGCCACGCTAGCATGGCTCTACCCCCACCGCTTGAACGCGAGGACTCATCGGTAACCAGATCATCAACATAGAGGTGCTTCTTCCAGGCAAATTTTTCAGCAATGACAAATCCTGCGACACACTTAATCTTATCTTTTTCGACCAGGTAGGCGACCTGATAACCGGAATTCATTTGCTTTTTTATCTGTTTGATAAGAGATTCAAGGCTGTATTGAGGACGGAGCTGTAACATAACTTGCGCTATCTCAGTCAGTTCTGATTCTTTAGTTGCGAGTTGAATATCCATGTAAAATCCCGAAAATTTAGGTTGAAGTCACATTCAAAGCATTCTGAACATGATGGAATGAAACGTATCATACTAATCATTCTCAGTGGAGCAAACTAAGATATAATGCATCGACGCGACCGGTAAACAATTTTTAATTATTTCGATACCCGGGAACAAAGGAGACCAATTTGGATATTCAACAGTTGAATAAGCAGTTTGCTATTCCATCGAAACTATTTTTTGAAAAGGGAAATGGTGAATTAACGAAAGTTTGTCTTTGTCGAAATGATGATTATCTCGAGGTCTATTTACATGGTGCGCATATTACCCGTTACCGACAAGCGGCAAATGACTTGCTTTGGTTAAGCAACCAGGCAGAGTTTACCGAATCAAAAGCTATTCGCGGCGGTATTCCCTTATGCTGGCCCTGGTTTGGCAGGAAAGAGAGTTTTCCGGAGTTACCGCAGCATGGTTTCGCGCGTTGTTCAAGGTTTGAAGTGGAATCTACTGCCGAAGATGATGACGGAGCGCTAATCATCAAGCTCTATCTAAACGAAAATAATGGCACGCTTTCCATTTGGCCTTATTCATTCCGACTAACATTGACAATAAAGTTATCTGACAAATTGATCGTGGACTTGGAAACAAATAATACAGGTGAAATCCCATTCTCATACTCTGAGGCTATTCATAGTTATTTTTCAGTTGAAAAAATTGAAAAAGTTGAGCTTAGCGGTTTTACTCAGAGTGAGTATCTGGACCAGCTAAGTCATTCGACCGAGAGACAACACAATACGATAAAATTTGTCGGAGAAACGGATCGAATCTACAAGTCTTCTCAACAGGAGTTTAAAATTCTGGAAAGTGGTAATCCGAAAATCTCGATATCGCAATTCAATGCTAATAGTACTGTTGTGTGGAATCCATGGATTAGTAAAGCAAGAGCAATGGCTGATTTTCCGGATCATGGTTATCGGGAGATGGTGTGCATTGAGGCGGCAAATACGGGAAAAGGCATTACCCTTTTCCCCGGTGAAACCCATAACATTAGACAGGTTATTGCAAGGTATTGACAGATTCTGATCACCTTTATACTAGGATATTTTCGTTTTATTCTGCTTCAGCTGCTGATAGATCGAAAGGTTCCGTTTTTCCATAAATATTTCAGGTGTTTCCAGCTGGGTAAATCCGAATTGCCGATACAGCCCATGAGCGTCAGAGGTTGCCAGAGTGATTCTTCTCAAACGTTGAAGCTCGGGATGTTCAATAATGGCTCGCATAAGCTGCTTGCTTATTCCTTTGCCTCTAAACTCGTCAAGTACAAACACATCAGCAAGATAACCATAGGTTGCGTAATCAGTAATGACTCGCGCAAAGCCAACTTGTTGATCATTGAACAGCGCATTAAAACAAAGAGAGTTTTTCAGGGATTTTTCAAAAATATCGTAAGGAATATCTTTGGCCCAATAACTTTGTGTCGATAAAAAATGATAAACCACTGCTTTGTCGGTCATATCGGACCGGCTGTTGATAACCGCCACTAGATTCATAGTCGATAAGTATCCATTGATGTATGAAAAGCAACTGATAATTTGAGAAACAGTATTAAAAAGCGCCGTTATATAAACTGTACAGAATACTATTACGTTATCGGCAAACTGTTTTGGTTGAACGAAACAGCCAAAAATAAATAATGATGCTCGCTTGTATTTTTAATCGAGCACATACGCTGGACTGGTCATGGGGAGTATTGCGGTGGACTCCTGCTCAACTAAAGTCGAAAAGCCTTTTCCGCCAAAGAGTCGAATAAGTCAATAAATTCACGCTTTGCACTGTT
This sequence comes from Aliikangiella sp. G2MR2-5, assembly GCF_015687155.1. Taxonomy (GTDB): domain Bacteria; phylum Pseudomonadota; class Gammaproteobacteria; order Enterobacterales; family Kangiellaceae; genus Aliikangiella. The sequence continues at coordinate 365,686 of NZ_JADPQF010000004.1, forward strand.
CTTATCAAGATCTTTGGCCCGGCAAAGATAAACTTCGCGTTCGATTGTCGGCGAGTCGGCGAGCTTGAATAGTTTTTTACGCTTCTTAGCTAGAAATGCTGGAAGTAAAGTAAATCCACCAAATTCTATTGCATATTCGATGGCCATTTGCCAATTGGCAGCTTGAAAAACCGGACTTCCGACATTTGGTAACAACTTAGCCTGAATTTCACTGAAGGTTAGTCCAAGGTCGATGCTGACAAAATTCTTGTCATTAATTTCTTCCAGAGATGCCTCTTCTCTGTTTGAATAGAAAGCCAGTTTCAGACTAAAAGCATGACGAAATTCCAGTTCGTCTATTTTGGGCTGATCATACAAAAAACCAATATCGGTCGTGTGTTCCAGCAAACGCCTGCTAATAATATTGCTATCAATCGACTGAACTTCCAGCTGTAAATTGGGCGCGTTACTAAATAAAAAGTTAGGAAGACTCGCTAGTTTTGAACTCCAAATCGAACTGGGAGCTGCGATCCGCAAATTATTCAACTCCACCGGGACTCGAATATCCTGAGTTGTGCGGACCCAGAGTTCAACCATCTGGGTCGCATAGGGAAGCAGCTTTTGCCCGTGACTGGTTAGTTGAATATTGTTGCGATAGCGCTCAAAAAGCGCCAGGCCCAAAGTATCTTCCAAAAGCTTGATTCGAGCGCTAATCGCCGACTGGGTAAGATAAAGGTTTTCCGCGGCTTTACCAAAATGCCGAGTTTTTTCAATTTCTAGAAATGTTCTTAACAAATTGATATCAATATTGAGCATAACAGCCAGATATTGCCTAAGTGTGTTTGCATTCTAGGGTTAAATTAGTAGCGGATCTACTAGATTTTTGTCATTAAATAACAATAAGCGAGGGAGTTAACAAGAAGCTAGCTCTGCTATACAAAGCTTGATCTGGTTTAAAGATGTAATCCACGGGAGCTGAGTCAGATTTTGCTCCCGTGGAACAAAAGCCCATTATTCTATGAAAGTAAAACCTTTCTTTGTTTTTTTGGGCGACTGCATAGGGCTATTCTTCCAAGGTTTCTAACGGTTGATAGCCCTGTTCCTCCAGTTCGTCATTGACGCAACTTAATAAATACTTCGCTAGCTCCTCTTCAGCAACGCCGTCTTCTTTAGCGTATTCTTTGCACAATGTTGCTGTTTCCTCGACCAATGATTTTGGGGCTACCGGACGCTCATCGGCGAAGGCACTGGTTGAGATTAATATAAGCGCCGATAAGGTTGATACAAGCGCAGATTTAAGTTTCATTTAAACATCTCCAGATTCGTTGGAGGTGTCAAATTAGCACCCTCCTTGGTGCTCGGCTAACAAATTAAATTGTTCTTTACGAGGAGAAAAATTGATGCAGGTTTTTTAACCATCGGAAGGCGTATCATATCTGTGACAATAAATTATTTTTGTGGTTACGATAAATTTATTTCGCTTTTCTCAGCTGGTTTGCAAGCTAATATTCCCGATTAGAAGGGGGTGATTTGCATTACCTTGTTTTCATTAATAAGCTTTTGATTTTTAAGCTTTTTCAGGAGTTCATGGCGATGAAACCGAGAGATTATTGGCTTAGTAGAAGATTCCAGGATCCCAGACGCTATCCATATGGAATTGCGCGTTCAGGTGATTTTACTATCGCTCAAAGTGAAATGCTGGAAAGAAATGGTAACCTGATCGAGGCCTTACTTAAAGGAGAAGTGGAGAATCCTAATGAAGAGGATATCCAGTTGAAAGATGCAATTCTCAAGGGTGATATTCAGTTTAGTCCGCTTGTGCAAACATGGCTGAAATACTCTACAACACATCATACTAAAATTTCGATCTCTTCAAGCGCCAAGTCTGAGGAAGATACTGATGATGACTGGGTAGATGAAGATCCTTTAGATTAAAGCATTTAAAGTAGGTTGTTGATTCAAGTGAGTCACTTTGCTCCAGAGTGACTCACAATCTAAAATGAAGAACCGGCTAAAATGAAGAACCGGGTTGATTTAAAAAAGCTATCTCTTCTTCACTGGACTCTCGCCCCAAAATCTGGTTCCGGTGCGGATAGCGGCCGAAGCGCTCAATAATTTCTTTATGTTTAATTTCGTAAACATAGTTCTCCTCCAGACCTTCCTGAGAAAATACCCGCATTGCTTCTTGATGAATAACCAGAGATTCAGAATGCATTAGCGGCATATACAAAAACTTTCGCTTTGATAGTGGAAGCGCCAGATCTGCTTGTTGCATGATAGCTTCCTGACACAGGGCCACCGCTAACGAGTCAAAAGCGAACGCCTGGGCTGAGTCGCGAAACATATTGCGGGAGAACTGGTCGAGTACAATAACTTCCGCAAGGCGGCCTTCTGGTGTTTTCCGCCAGTCAAATAGTTCACAGCATGTTGCTGCATAGTAGGTTTTTAAAAAGCGTTTGCGGATCAGTTGATCAAATGATTCATCTTTTTTAAACCAGTCTGCAGGTGTTGAGTCTTCAAACCAAAATTGAATAACGTCGCTGTATTCCATTTAATGTTGATCCATTACTTAATTGATTGATATTCGGAAAAGCTTATTGCATGTCGAAAGCTAGAAAAATTTAAGTCCAAGCCCTATTGAAAAAACGCCTGTCACTTGAGTCATTTCATTGGTAATAAAGCGATTTTTCCAGCTATAGGTTATCTGTTGGTTATCATGAATAACAATATCATTTATATATTCTGAATACAGCTCTCCGGTTCCATTGGTGATATTATCAAACACCATCAGTATTTCTGTTCTTTGCTCGGAAGGGATAAACTGGGTGAACCAGCAGCTGCCAATTAGCGCTTGTTGTGAGAGTCCAAGCTGATCGCATCCAGCGCCGTTGATATAAACAATCTCACCTTTCAAATTGAGCAAGACCATTAACTGATCTGACTTTTCAAAAGGCTGAAATGTTTGAATACAATGCCGAATGAGGTGCTGATTGAGTTCCAGATTAACAAAAGGCTCAAGCGAACGAGTTACCAGATCAAACTCGGAAAGCTCTAAGTTGCTCACCAATAACTCTTCCATCAATCGCTACCTTTGCCAGACCTGTTAATCACTTAAGTCACCGGTGGACTTAACTCATTCAAGATTAGTCTTTTGCAACAATACTGTCAAATATGCTGACTGGTCTTAAAGCATTAACAGGCTATATCGTGCCGCCGTGATTGTTTTATTAAGTCGAGTTTACTGCCTGTTGTTATTTGATAATTTTGATTTGTCGAATAGTATTAACAGGGTAGGCAGCAGCAGAAAATCCACAATAAGCGCAAAAGTTAATGTAATAGCCATTAGCAAACCTATGGTGGCAGAGGTATTCATAGAAGAAATAGCGAGAATTAGAAAACCGCCACTTAATACCAGAGAAGTTGTCAATAGTGCCAGACCGACTCGCTCAAATGTCTCTTTGATCGCTGCTTTGGCATCCTTTCCCTGTTCGCGGGCAAGTTGATACTTATGCAGAAAGTGGACGGTATCATCTACCACTATGCCCAAAGTGGAGCAAGCTACTATCGATAAGGCAATATCAATATAGCCGAATGAAAGACCCCAAAGACCGTAAGCCATGGCTGCCGGAACAAGATTCGGTATTAAACTGATGATGCCGAAGCGAAACGATTTTAAGACCAGTACGAGTACGATTGAAATAGCGATAAGGGCGATAAAAGTACCAAATAATAAACTGGAAATATTCCGTTGTGCTATGTGAGCGAAAACCATTCCCAGACCGGTAGCCTGACTAGGCTCAATTGCATTGGCATTTTTCTGAAGCCAGTTTTGTGCTAGCCGGTCGAGCTGCAGTAACTCTTCTGAGCCCGAATTGGTAACAGAAACACTAAACCGAGATGCGTCTTTATGGATGGTTACCAAATCATTCAACCCTAGCCCTTGTGGCAATCCAAATTCATAAAATAACAGGTATTGAGCAGCAAGTTCCGCTGAGTCCGGTACGCGATAAAATTCAGGTTGGTCTGCATTCATTACCTGATTTAGGTCTTTCATTAACTCAGACAGTGATTTGACATTGACGACTTTGGGCTGACTTATAAACCAGCTTTCAAACTCATCGAGTTGAGCCAGATATTCCGGCGAAAAAATTGAATGGCTTGCTTTGGGTTTAAGTGAATACTCCAGAGAGTTAATACCAGTGAGATACCCATCCAGACGATTAACCAATTGAATCAACTCAAAGCTATTGTCAAAATAGTTTGCCCAGTTGTCAGACACCTTATTGCTTGGTATGAACGCGACTAACGCACATGTGAGTAGTAGCATCGATACAAGAAAGAGCCGATAATATTTGATTAAAAAATTTGAAAATGAAGAGAAGCGATAGATTGCTTTTGCCTGTCTTATTTTTCCTGGCGGAATGACCTTTAGCATGGCTGGCAACAATACCAGACTGAAGATTAAGGCAACAAGTACGCCAAAAGCCACCATATTACCAAGTGCCTGATAAGGAGGAGAAGCACTAAAATTTAAACTTAAAAAGCCGATTATAGTGGTGACACTAGTGATTAAAACGGGCATAAAGTTAAGCTTTAGACTTTCCAGAATTGCTTTATTTTTACTCTCCCCCGATTGTATATGGCGGTAATAGGTGACCAACAGGTGAACACTATCTGCAACCATGATTGATAACAAAATACTCGGAGTAAATCCTGCTATAGGTGTAAGAACAGGAGATATCCAGCCGAAGAAGCCGAACGTTGAAATCAAGCACAGCGAGATCAAGGTGAATATAGTCAAGCTGCCAATCGCACTTCTTAAAAAGAAAACCAGACCGCCAAAAATAATCAAGTAACTTAGTGGAAGTAAGGTCGTCAGATCTTTGGCAACCGCTCTGGCGAGAGTTGCATTAAAAGCTGTCGAGCCTCCGTTATCGATCTCAAAGTTGGGATATTGTATTCGGTATTTATCTCGTAACTGTTCAACTTCTGTGGTAACTTCGATGGCTGCATTTTTTTTATCTTTAGGAAGGTTGAGAGTGATAAAAATAATACTTAGCTTTCCATCTGAAGTTAGTAATGTTTTGACCAGACGCTGCTCTGCCAGCGCTCGGACTTTAATATTTTTAACTTTTTCATCAGAAAGTCTTGCTGCGTCTTCAACCAGGTATTCCGAATAGATATCATCGCCATCTGCGTGAGATATTGTATAGTTAGCAATTGATGATACTCGATAGGCGTAATTAATATTCCAGGCTTCCTCGGTCAAAGATTCTATTAAAGACAGGCCTTCACGGTTAAACAGATCTTCATTTTTAGCCGTAACCACCAGGGTTGCAGTGTCTGATTTGACGTAGTCATCTTCAAAGTCTTCAAATGCTTTAAGCTGAGGATTACTTTTACTGAGATAGACTCGAAAGTCGTTGCTGATTGACAGATTGGGAAGTCCGCTGGACAGTATGATGACAAATAAAGTAAAAAATACGATCACTCGCCAGGGATATTGAATTATTTTTTCAATATAGGCTGTTAGAAAAGGTGACATCCCCACCTCGTCAAATAGAAAGGTTACTGCAATACTACCCGATGTTTCAGTGTCTTGAAAAGGAAACACTCTCTCAGGGTTTTCATTTTATGCAGGATCTTTTTAGCTGACAGCTTTGCTGTTTATGATATCAGAGTTTGCTATGATTCCTGCTAACCAAAAGGTATAGAAGGTGAGTGACAATATGAGAAATGAGTTAGCTTGGTTAATTGAAACACCACGACTGGCAATGCGGCATTTCACCATAGAGGATGCAGCCTCCGTATTCGCTTTCAATTCCGACCCGAAGGTATTGCGCTATCTTGGTGAAGCTGACAAAACATGCTCGTTAGAAGAGGCAGAGACGGTTATAAAAGATATCTGGTTAAGAGAATATCAGCAATATGGGTATGCTCGCTACGCGCTCGTTCATAAACATGACAAACAGGTTATCGGTTTTTGTGGGTTCAAATTTGAAGTCGATGAAGGATACCCGGATATCGGCTATCGCATCATGCCTAAATACTGGAATCGGGGGTTGGTTAGTGAGGCTTGCAGCGCGTTAATGCCATATGGCCGAAATGAGCTTGGACTTGAAAAGGTTATAGCAATGGCTGCGGTTGATAATATCGCGTCTAACCGAATCATTCAGCGCCTGGGTTTTAATCGTGTAGCCCGATTTGAACATGCTGGAATGCCGCACTATCGTTATCAAAATTGGTAATTTGAGCGCCTTGTCGCGCTCAGCAGATTGGTTGAAAACATCATCAGGGTATTTCTGGTGAAGCGGTGAGTTGATATAATCCGCCGTTTTGTACTATTAATCAACAGCAAAAGCACCAGTAGTCTAAGAAGGTCTCATGTTCAGTAAGTTATTTACGCCCAAGTGGCAACATCAGGATCACCAGGTCAGACAGGCAGCGGTGAATGCGCTCAATGTGAAAGAGCATGAGAGTATATTACTGCAAGTAGCGGTAGAGGATGATTGTGCGCCAATCCGGAAGCTCGCTTTATCCAAAATCGATCGACTACAGCCGCTCAAGAATTTATTGGAGAAAGCTGATACCGTCGAACAGTGGCTCACGCTTGCAAACCGCGCAATTGAGATCGATCCGGGATATTGCGAGTCGCTTTCCATGCGCCTGCAGCGTCAGTTTATAGAGTCTCTTGATGAAGTTAAATTGCTCCTCATTGCCAATACTGGTAATCCCGATTTAATTAAACCCATATTGCCTAACTTGGCAGAAGGCTTGCTGGTGACATTAGTATCTGGCGCAAAGTCTTTTGAGTTAAAGCTGGCTGCTCTGGAGTACATTCAGGAACTGCCGCGACTACAGGAACTGGCGAAGCTATCTAGTCACAAGCAGGTTATCAAGCAGATTAAAGCACAAATCAACCGAGTCAAAAGTGTTAAAGAAAAGCAACAACAAGAAATGGAGCTGGCGCAGTCTATTTGTAGTCAACTGGAAAAGTTGGCTAGTTCGCATTGGGATAGTCAATCGAACGCAAAGTATCATTTGCTCGAGGCTCGTTGGAATTCTCTTTCGCCTAAAACTCAGGAGTCATTACAACTTTGTTTTTCTCAAAGTCTGAGTGCTTGTCAGAAATGTGAGAAGAAAAATCGAGAACGTATCGAGAAAGAGCTTTTGGCACAAGAAGCGAGTGTTAATGCCAGGGAGGTGATACATCAGCTTCACAATATTTTTGAAGAGATGAAAACCGAAACATTGGCAAACATTGATTCTCAGATAGAAGCGTTTCAGCTTCTAAAGAAAACCTGGCTGCAATTGAGTTTGCAAGTAGAGCTCGATGCAGAGCTAAAGGGACAATTTGGCTCACTTGAACATGATATCGAAAGAATAATAAGTGTCTGGAATCAATTCGATGACAACGTCGAACAAATGAAACAGCATTTTGCTCTAATTCCGCAAATAGCGATAGAAAAAGATAGTGAGCTCGCAGATGAACTCATTGAGTTCGCTAGTAACTGGCTAAAAAAGTGGAACCTGCTAATTCACGACCTGGCCTGGCCCGATGAAATTCCAATGCCTGAACAGCTCAATTTATGGTTGAATGAGGTAAAAAAACTAGAAAATGAAGTTGATGAGTATCTATCAGAAGAGCTGAAAAAAATTAATCATTTGAAGCACAAGATCAATCAACTGAAAAACCAGATAAAGCGTAAAAATCTGATTGCGGCCAACAAGATTTTCAATTATGTCAATTACGAAAAGGCGCACTTAACTAAAACGTTAAATTCACCAATCGATAAAATGCTCGAGGGTGTGATCCCTCTTTTGGATGAATTAAGAGACTGGCATGCGTTTGCGACTCAGCCTAAGAAACAGGCTTTATGTGATGCAATGAAAAGTTTAACCAGGAACGATGTGGAACCGCTGGAGCTTGCAGAAAAAATTCATCAGCTGCAGGAGGAATGGCACGAACTAACTTCTTCCGATAGTAATGCTGATAGCATATTATGGGATGAATTTAAGGAAGCTGCAGATAAAGCCTATGAGCCCTGCCACAAGTACTATTTGGAGCAGGATAAAGTTAGAGCCGATAATTTAAGAAAGCGACAGTCCGTTTGTCTGCTAATTGAAAAATTTATAAAAGAATCCTCTCTTATTAGTCAAAAAAATGTTGAGCAAGAAAAATCCGATAAAGACTGGCGAGAACTTGACAAAAAATATAGCCAATGGATTGTCGAATGGAAGAGCTATCAACCCATACCCGTTAATGAGCAGAAGAGAATTCAAAAACGATTTAATCAATTAATTGAACGAATCAAGATACCCTTGAATAATTACAAACAGGGGAATCTTGAAGCTAGAGAAAGGCTTGTTAAAAAGGCACAATCCTTGAATGAAGTAGAAGAGGTTTCGCAGGCGGTAGATGCGGCTAAAAACCTTCAAAATCAATGGAAAGCTCTGGGAATGACTTTTTATAGGGCCGACAAGAAACAATGGCAATTATTTCGAAATGAGCTTGATAAGGTATTTGCCAGACGAGATCTGGCGAAAAAACAATTTCTCAGTCAGTTGGATGAAAATCGCCAGTTAATTTCAGAACTAACTAAAAAAATAGAGCAGCTAGCTGAATTAAGTGCGCCAGAAATATTGGCTGCCAGGGGGGAGTTTGACCGTCTTAGTGCGCAGTGGCAAACAAACTTGAAGCTGCCAAGAAAAGAAGAAAAAGCTCTGATTAATGCTTTTGATAGTGCTCGTAAGCATTTTTCGAGAAGCTGTCAGCTGGCTAAACGCCAGGTTGAGCAGCAAAAGATTGTTAATTTTATTGATTTGTTGTTAGCCGCTAATCAAATTAAATTATCTGATTTGGCTGGAGAAGCTCAAGATATTGACGGATTTTTATTGCAGATTGAAGGTGATGATACGGATTATCTTTGCGAAGAGCTAGGCGCATCTTTGGTAGAGTCTGGAGAAAAAAGAGTTGCATCTAGTGAGTTTGTTGAGGATGTTCAGACACGACTGCTTGATGCAGAAATTCTTTTTGAGTTGACTTCATCACCAGAAATAAAAGCCAAGCGTATGGCTAGGCAGTTAGCTCTTTTAGAAAAAGGAAACATTGGTCTAAAAGCGACTGTAAAGCCGAAAAAGTGGAATGATGATTTTGCCAAATTCTTAATTTCAGGCTTGCCTGTGGATCAAAATACGCTAATAGCTATTTGCAAAAGATGGCAAAAAATTATCGCCGAAATTATTTGATTGCAAAAGTCTTTCTGGGCTTTAGCCTAAAGCCCAGTCGATCGGAGTTTTTCCTTGAGAGACGAGAATTTCGTTCGCTTTGGAAAAATGTTTACATCCAAAAAAACCACGGTGAGCCGATAGTGGAGAAGGATGCGGTGCTTTTAGCACAAAGTGCTTTTGAGTATCAATTCTTGCGCCTTTTTTATGGGCGTGAGAACCCCAAAGTAAAAAAACAACGCCTTGTAAATTATCGCTGATTCCCTGGATAACCTGATCGGTAAAACGTTCCCAACCAAGGTGTTTGTGAGAATGTGCCTGTCCCTGTTCAACGGTTAATACGGTATTTAGTAATAGAACACCCTGCTCAGCCCATTTTTGCAAATAGCCATGCTCGGGCATCTGAAAATCCTCGATGTCAGTCGAAAGCTCTTTATACATATTGACCAGAGAAGGTGGAGCTTTGATGCCATGCTTAACCGAGAAACAGAGTCCATGTGCCTGATCTGGCCCATGGTAGGGATCTTGACCCAGAATTACGACTTTAACCTGATCGAAGGGCGTGAACTTAAAGGCATTAAAGACATCTTCCTGTGGCGGATAAACAGTTATACCCTCAGCCCTTCTATGTGCAACATATTGTAATGTTTGCTTGAAATAATCTTGTGTTTTTTCAGGTGCTAAAATATCGGTCCAGCTGGTCATGGAGAATTGTATCTAAGGTCTATTAAGAAAAATGTATTATGCCAAGCTTGAAGGCTTATTTAAAGTCGAGAAGTCAAGCACAGCAATTGCCCTATATTTACAGGGGAGAAGATACATTATATGAGTCATCTTACAAAGAATGAAAGTAGTGATATAATTGTTCTTTGTAGAACTGAAGGCTAACAATAATGGAATTTGAAAAACAACAGGAAATAGAAGCAGCTACTTTTCGTCGATTGTTAAATCATCTGGATAATCATAAAGAAGTCCAAAATATCGACCTGATGATACTAGCTGATTTTTGTCGTAATTGTCTAGCTAAATGGATGATGGCTGAGGCAGAGGAGCGAGGTGTTGCTATGGACTACGACCAAGCAAGGGAAAATATCTATGGTATGCCTTATAATGAATGGAAGGAACAATATCAGACCAAGGCGACAGCTGAACAACTAGCTGCTTTTGAAGCAAGGCAAAAAGCCAAATCAAAATAATGTAATTCATAGGGTCGTCTGACAAATATTTAGATTATAAGAGTAGCGTAATGAAGCTTTGCTGGTATTTTGATTTTATTTCACCGTTTGCTTACATTCAGCTTAAACAATTTGAAAGGCTTCCTTCAAATGTTGAAATAGAGTTTAAACCGATCCTGCTTGCCGGGCTGTTGAACCATTGGCAAAATGTGGGCCCGGCAGAAATCGCACCTAAGAGAATTTTTACTTATAAACATTGCTACTGGAAAGCGAAATCGTTGGGTATTCAATTTAATATGCCTCCAGCGCATCCATTTAATTCTTTGATGGCTCTGAGACTGGCGATTGCAATGAATTGCAGTTCTCAAGCTATTACCTGCATATTTGACGCCATATGGAAACTGGGGTATTCATTGGAAGGCGAGGAGTGTATCCAGTTTCTCCAGAACAGTTTAAAAAATAACGACATTCTTTCTCTCGTCTCGAATGATGACATCAAACAAAAATTAAAAGAAAACACCGAGCAGGCTGCTAGTATTGGTGTGTGGGGCGTACCTACCTTTGTTGTTGAAGAATACAAAAACGAATTGTTTTGGGGGCTGGATTCGTTTGATATGTTGCTTGATTTTGTGAATGAGCCTAAAGCATTTAAAGACGAACAGATGTTGAAAATTGAAAGTTTACCGGAAGGTATCCAACGTAAACGTTAGTTCGAATTTATCTTTAATTGTTGCTACTTAGATAACTTTTGTCTGTTGGCGATACCTGTAAGGATCATTAGCTATACTTGCTTCTCCACAAATTTCGTTTTGGCAAAAGAATCAAAGGAGAGCCTCATGAATACAGGTATGAAAATTGGATTTGTTGGATTAGCGTTGTTGTTAATCTATTCGTCTTCCATTCAGGCTGGTGATAAAAATAAGAAACTAATTGCTGACGCTCTAAGTGCCGCGCCTCCGACATTAAAAGACAAGGTAACTGTCGTGGACTGGGAAAACAATGTCCTTAAAAAAGGCGACGGTAGTTATACATGTTTTCCAACGCCACCAAGTCTAAAAGGAAAAGCTCCGATGTGTATGGATGGTCCATGGATGAAATGGGCTGACGCCTGGTCAAATAAAAAGCCCTTGACGATTAAAAATATTGGAATTTCCTATATGTTGGCGGGGGATGGTGGCGCCAGCAATATCGACCCATTCGCTGAAGGTCCTACAAAGGATAATGACTGGATCAAAGAAGGTCCGCATTTAATGATTATCGTACCAGATCCTGAACTACTTGATGCCTTGCCAACGGATCCCAATAATGGTGGGCCCTATGTCATGTGGAAAGGAACTCCCTATGCACACATTATGGTTCCGGTGGGCCCCAGAAAATAGTTTGTACGGTAAAAATGGCTCGTATTGCTATTGGGTGGGTATATTAATAGACGAGCCTTTTTCAGGAATAATAAGAGTATTTCCTAAGGTGATTTTTTATCAATAATATGAATGTCTCTCTGAGGAAATGGAATTTGTATCTCCAGCTCACGAAACTTCTTGTCTATCTCAAAGTTAACTTCACTGGTTACTTTAAATACATCAGAAATATTGTTGATAAAAAAACGCAGTTCAAATTGCAAGGCGCTATCACCAAAACAGAGAAAAAGTGCTTGTGGATCTGAAATATCTTTCTGACCTAATAATGCACTGGGATGAGCGCGTGCAATCTCCACCAGAATATCTCTGACTTTTTCAACATCGCTACCATAAGCGACTCCTATCGATATTTTTATACGTCCTATTGAGTCGGATAGCATCAAATTGGTGACTTGATTGGTAAGCAGATCGGAGTTAGGAACTAATACATCAGAACGATCAAAGGTCTGTAATCGGGTCGAGCGAATGTTAATGCTTTTTACAACCCCTTCTGTTCCACCAACTCTTATCCAGTCTCCCCGCTTAATTGGTCTCTCAAATAGTAAAATGATGCCTGATATAAAGTTACTGACAATATTTTGCAATCCAAAGCCAATACCAAAAGACAGTGCTCCGGCAATGATGGCTAAACTGGCGATATTGATTCCGGCGACAGAAAGAGAAATTAAAAGTGCCAGAGTAATCGATATATAACCGAATATTGAAGTGATGGTGTCTCTTTCACTTTGGGTCAGCCGCTTTCGGGATAACCATCTTGTATCAAGCTTATGTTTGATCCACTTGGTCACTCGAATCAGTACGACTAAGACGATGACTGCCGCTAGAATACTAAGAGGTTCAATTTTAATTTCACCTACTGTAAAACCGTCGACAATCCAACGCCAAAAATTATTTGAAAGCCAGTTGGAAAAAATGTTGTATGCTTGAACAAAATATTCCATATATTTTATAACATAAAAGTCGCTATTGTTTTTTGAATACCGACAATATCTGTTCCTCTTTTCAAGTCTTTGCAAATAGGGGTGCTTTGACCGGAAATCCAGATTTTTAGCTCCGACTCCATATCAAAGTGTCCATTTGACTCGACACAAAAAGTTGTAATTGATTTATAAGGAATGGAAAGAAATTCGGTCTTTTTGCCGGTTATTCCTTGTTTATCGACTAAAATAATTCTTTTATTGGTAAAAATAAAAAGATCGCGTATGACTTTATAGCCAATCTGAATCGATTCATTATCCGCCATTATTGGAGAAAATTCCAGATTAAGCTTGTCGATATTGACTTCTGAAGCATTACCCAAAAGACCGTTCAATAATCCCACTTCTACTCCCCTAAATAATCGAGCCAGCTAAGCACTATATCTCGATAGCTCACCATACCAATGATCTCTTCATTTTCAATCACTGGTGCAACTTGTAAACCAAATTGTTGGAAAAGTCGAGCGCAATATTTTATATCCATGTCTGCGCGCACCGATAGTACCGGCTTTGCCATTATTTCATAGAGGTTAACTCTTTCTGGTGCCCTGTCTTTTGCGATAACCTGCTTCGCGATATCTGAAAGTTGAACCAGGCCAAATTCATCATGTTCATCCCGCTTGTTGATGATGACCTGACTGATATTTTTTGCCCTCATTACTTTGAGCGATTCCGCAACTGTTGTTACTCCATCGAGTCTTTCAAAGCTTTGGGTCATTACATCTCTGCAATAAATTGGTTTCTTATTTGTCATAACTCTTCTCCAATTTTATTGGTTAATTCTTTTACCTGATGAGCAACGCCAACCGCATCCTCAACATCAATCTGGATAGCAATACCGGTTCCTGGCTGAGTATCGAACTCGCCTACCCTGGATATTGCTTCCAATATATGCCGACTGAGATGTTCCTCAACTAAAAACAGGACAACGTCTCTTTGTGTTTCCAGTGACAATCCGAAAAAAGTTTTCTGCTGATTGATTCCTTCTCCGCGCGCATTGTTAATAATGGTTGCACCGGTGGCTCCACTTTCTCTGGCGCAGTCGATGATAGCATCTGTCTTACTGTCTTCGACAAAAACGAGCAACAATTTAAAGCGCATAATTTTCTCCTTCATTTGACCGGTTAATCGGTCACTAATTTGATTCTTGCTTGAGCTTTTCAAGCTCTTGATAATAACGTTTTCTCAACGGTTGTTTGGCACGAAACTCAGAAATCTGTGCATAGGCCATAACACTAATCATCGGGAACAAACTGGCAAAAGCTATCAGGCCAAAACCATCGATAAGCGGACTTCGTCCTGGAATATGTTCTGCAAGGCCCAGCCCCAAAGCCGCAACTAGCGGTACGGTAACTGTCGAGGTTGTAACACCGCCAGAGTCGTAGGCTAAAGGTACAATTGTTTTTGGTGCAAAAAAGGTTTGTATAATCACAACGATATAACCCGCCACAATAAAGTAATGAATCGGCCAACCGGTCACTATCCGCCAGGTGCCCAATGCGATGCCTACGGCGACACCAATAGCGACTGAAATCCTTAATCCCCAGATCCCGATACCTCCCCCGGAAACCTGGTTGGCCTTAATCGCAACCGCAATGAGTGATGGTTCTGCAATGGTTGTGCTGGCGCCTATCATAAAAGCAAAAATATACACCCAAAGGTAGCTGCCTTCTGTAGCGGTTAATTGTTCTGCCATCAATTTTCCGATTGGGAAGAGTGCCTTTTCCAGTCCCAGTAAAAACAGTGCCAGACCGACAATTACTAAAAAGAAGCCGGTAAAAACTTTTTTGGGGTGCTTAATTGGTCGACGAATAACAAATAATTGAAAACCGAAAATAATTAGCGCGATCGGGAATACATCTTTTATTGTAGATAAAAAAACATGGATAAGTTCTTGGGTCCAGGTCATATCACCATTCCGTATATCATGACAAAAATCATCGGTGTCAGTGAAGCAAATGCGATCAAGCCGAAGCCGTCAATCATTGGGTTTCGGCCTTTAATCGCGCTTGCCAGTCCCACTCCTAAAGCGGTGACCAGAGGAACAGTAATAGTTGAGGTAGTGACGCCCCCGCTATCATAAGCAATTCCGATAATTTCTTCTGGCGCAAAGCTGGTAACGATAACCACCAGTACATAGCCGCCTATAATCATATAATGAATAGGCCATCCTCTTAAAATTCTCAATACACCGAGTAAGATTGCGACGCCGACACTGAAAGCAACTGTAAGCCTAAGGCCTAAAGCGTAGCTTTTTTGGGAGTCAGCATCATTTTCAATAATGCCAGCGGAGGCGGCCACCTGTGCAGCTTCACTACCGACAGCAATAAGAGCTGGTTCCGCTATAGTGGTACCGAATCCTAATGCAAACGCGAAAGTTAATAGCCAGGAGATACTACCTTTTTTTGCAAAGGCGTAAGCCATGTCCTCGCCAATTGGAAAGAGCCCCATTTCCAGTCCTTGGATGAAAAGCGTTAACCCGGCAACGACCAGCAGAGTACCGAACAGAATATCCAGTGCATTAGGCAGAGATTGCTGCATTACCACGACCTGAAAGAAAAGGATTACCAGCACTATGGGCGCAAGATCTCTGATGCTTCCTGTTAGTGCTGTAAGCAATTGTTTCATTGAGCAGCGAATCCTTTAATTTAATATTGGGTTGTTCGGCTTTCCTTAATGTTTTTTAAAGTGGGGAAAGCTGTTAAGCCTGCATGGTGCCAAGCAGAATGATGTTTGCCATTATTATAGTTAATGTAAGATATTCTTGTTTGTCTTACATCATGACAAATTCAATAAAAAAATCAAAGGGTTGAGTTGATGTTTTGGAGTATGGTCGCTGATTTGATTAGAGAAAACGCCGTCAGAGGCCGACGGCGTAGTAAAATTGGGGGGGGGGGAATTAAAAGTCTTTAGTCTTCACTGTCCGGTACGAATACATAGCCAATTCCCCAGACAGTTTGCAAATATCTTGGTTTGGCCGGATCTTCCTCTATCATTCGTCGTAAACGGCTAACCTGCACATCGATGCTGCGCTCCAGAGCAGAATAGTCACGGCCCCTAGCGAGGTTCATAAGTTTATCTCTGGAAAGTGGCTGTCGAGGGTTGGTAACCAGCGATTTTAGCACCGCAAATTCTCCACTGGTCAAGGTCATAGGCTCGCCATTTTTAGTCATTTCACGAGTCGCAAGGTTAAGCTTGAACTGTCCGAACTCGATAATTTTTTCTTCGCCACTCGGAGCTCCCGGCAATTCTGCAGATCGGCGTCGAAGTACTGCTTTGACACGTGCCAGTAACTCTCTGGGGTTAAAGGGCTTGGCCAAATAGTCATCTGCACCTAACTCCAGACCTATAATGCGGTCAACATCGTCCCCTTTGGCTGTTAGCATGATAATAGGGATATTATTTTCTTCTGAGCGAAGGCGGCGACAAATCGAAAGTCCGTCTTCTCCCGGTAACATTAAATCGAGGATCATCAGATGATAGTTTTCACGCTCCAGAAAGCGATCCATTTGTTCGGAGTCAGCAGCAACCTTAACTATATATCCCTGCTCTTTGAAGTAACGTTCTAATAAACTCCGTAAACGCAGATCGTCATCAACTACTAATATTTTTTGCGTTTCTTCACTCATCCGTATTCCCCTCCTGTTGATCATGTCGCCGGTGTTTACATTCACCCGCCTACAACTAATCAGCTGGTTTACTTGATTATGACCTGTCTAGCGATTCTATGCTCGCTATGAATCAAAGCCCGACTTTTATCCAAGAGTATTCTGTCCGAATAACCACTTGAAAGGCAACGATATTTTTCATCTATTTGTTACAGAGTATAACCTGTGAGCTTGATCTGCGGGTAATTTTTAGCGACCGATAGCCTGAGGTCGCTACAAAATCTCGAAATTCCGGCTGAATTTCCCTGCAAAATGTTTATAATCGCCAGTCCAACAACCCGTATAGCTACCGTAGAGTGACAGTCTCCTTTGATGTCCAGAGCGGAAGTTTTGCAGTTAAAGTTTGCTCCCGTGGGGACTAACTCAGTTTTTTTGTAGGAAGTTTAATGCTTAATATCGCACACAGAATAGCCCAGGAATTAGCGGTAAAAGAAACACAGGTGGCTGCCGCCGTTACCTTACTAGATGAAGGAGCGACTGTTCCATTTATTGCCCGATATCGAAAAGAGGTCACTGGCGGACTAGATGATACCCAGTTGCGTAATCTTGAGGAACGACTTGGTTATCTGCGTGAACTGGAAGATCGCAGACAGGTGATTTTGAAAAGTATCGATGAGCAGGAAAAACTCTCTCCCGAGCTTAAAGTGAGTATTCTGAGTGCTGAAACCAAGAGCGAACTGGAAGATCTTTATCTTCCTTATAAACCCAAAAGAAGGACAAAAGCGCAAATTGCCAGAGAGGCAGGTCTTGAGCCTTTGGCGGTTAAGCTGCTTGAAGACCCTCAACTGGCTCCAGAGACTCTAGCGGCAGAATTTGTCGATACTGATAAAGGAGTTGCTGATAGTAAAGCGGCGCTTGATGGTGCCAAGCAGATTTTGATGGAAAACTTTGCTGAAAATGCAGTCCTGCTTTCGGAAATTCGTCAGTATCTGAATGAACATGCCTATGTGCGTTCGCAAGTTGTTGCTGGCAAAGAAGGAGAAGGGCATAAGTTCAGTGATTATTTTGAATACAGTGAGAAGCTCAGTAAAATTCCCAGCCATAGAGCTCTGGCTTTATTCCGAGGCAGAAATGAGGGGATTCTGACTATTGAACTGGTGGTTGATGAGAACTTACTAAAAGATGATAAGGCCAGTAATCATGCTCAATATTTAATTGCTAAACATGCAAATATCTCTGATCAAGGGCGCCCTGCTGACAACTGGCTGCAAACCGTTGTCCTTTGGACCTGGCGAGTAAAGCTGCACAACTTTTTTGAGACAGAACTTCTGGGGGCGCTACGTGAACAAGCAGAAACTCATGCGATTGGAGTTTTCGCGAGCAATCTGAGAGATCTTCTGATGGCTGCACCTGCGGGCAAGTTCACCACAATGGGGCTAGATCCTGGTTTAAGGACTGGTGTTAAAGCGGTGGTGGTCGATGATACTGGCAAACTGTTGGCTCATTCTACGATCTTCCCACATGTACCCCAAAATCAGTGGGATCAGTCATTGGCCAAGCTGGCTAAAATGTGTGAAATGTATAAGGTTAAACTTGTGAGTATCGGTAATGGTACTGCGTCACGAGAGACTGACAAGCTGGTAGCAGAGCTTATGAAAAAACATAGCTCTCTTGGTTTACAAAAAATTGTTGTCAGTGAAGCTGGGGCATCGGTCTATTCGGCTTCGAAGCTGGCTGCTGATGAGTTCCCTGAGCTGGATGTTAGCTATCGTGGTGCGGTGTCAATTGCGCGCCGTCTACAAGATCCTTTGGCTGAGCTGGTTAAAATCGAACCAAAAGCTATTGGTGTCGGCCAGTATCAACATGATGTTAGCCAAAGTCAGTTGAGCAAGATGCTGGCTAGCGTTGTTGAAGATTGTGTAAACGCCGTTGGAGTTGATTTGAATACTGCTTCGGCGCCTTTGCTTACTTATGTTTCCGGGTTAAACAAAACTCTGGCAGGCAATATTATTCGTTTTCGAGAGCAACATGGTCGGTTTACGGATCGCAAACAACTAACCGAGGTGGATCGCCTCGGACCAAAAGCCTTTGAACAGGCCGCTGGATTCTTGAGAATCACCGATGGTTCAAACCCTCTTGACCGTTCAGGTGTTCATCCAGAGACTTATCCAATTGTTGAAAAAATGCTGGCAAAACTGGGGAAAAGCATCGACGGTATTATGGGTAACTCGATTGAACTCAGACAGCTCAATGCGAGCGACTATGTAGAGGAAAAGTTTGGATTACCAACAATTAATGATATTTTCAGTGAACTGGAAAAGCCTGGAAGAGATCCTCGCGGAGACTTCAAAGCAGCCAAATTTAAAGAAGGCGTCGAAAATATTGCTGATCTGAGCCCCGGTATGGCCCTGGAAGGGACTGTGACCAATGTGACCGATTTTGGTGCATTTGTGGATATCGGAGTTCATCAGGATGGTCTGGTGCATATTTCAGTGATGAGTGACCGCTTTATCTCAAACCCGCGTGAAGTTGTAAAAACCGGTGATATTGTAAAAGTTCACGTGACCGAAGTTGATGCTAAACGCAAAAGGATCAGCTTATCTATGGTTGGTCCAAACCCTGAAAATGCTGCGCCAAAAGGACAAAGAGCTGACAAGCCAAAAGGTCATTTCAAGCCCCGAGGTGGCAAGCCTCAGGGAAAACCGGCTAATTCGGCATTTGGAATGGCGCTGGCAGACGCATTAAAAGCCAAAAAATAGTCGTTTATCCTGGGATGAGATAAAAAAATGGCGCTATTTGTAAATATATGTTGCAAGCGCCATATCAGTTTGTTATAAATAATCAACGCTAGCGAATACAAGAAGCCCAGTACACTGGGACCTGCAGACTGGAAACTTTTACAAGCCTCTCGAATGAGGCTTTTTTATTGCCTGTCACTTCTCATATCACCTTGTTGTAACAAAGCTTTTTCCACTGACCAATTTCTGCTAGTCTACTTTGCGAAAAACAATTCAAACAATTCTTACCGGCTGTCTTTTCAGCTATAGACTTGGTCTGTCTGAGTAGAGAGTTTACCGGTACGGGCTAAATATTAGGGTATCGACAATGCTAGAGTCTCGTGGCTTTAATCTTTTTATGGCGTTTATTTGTTATCAATTGTTGGTAACTGCTTACTATTTTCAATATGTAGAAGGTATGGAGCCATGCCCGCTATGTATATTTCAGAGAATAGGCGTACTCTTTGTTGGTATCTGGTTTTTACTCCGTGGCATACATAACCCTTTACCGGGTAGTACCTGGAGACCTGTGTATGCCTCTTTGGGACTAATCAGTGCCATATTGGGAGGTATCGTTTCTGGTCGCCATCTTTATTTGCAGAGTTTGCCAGAGGGAGAAATCCCCGCCTGTGGCCCAGCGCTAGACTATCTGGTAGAAATGTTGCCCGTGAGTGAAGTCATATCGACAGTCCTGGCAGGTGATGGCGAGTGTGCAAAGGTATCCTGGGATTTTCTGGGAATTTCAATGCCTGGCTGGGTATTGCTTTTTTTCTGCGCTGTTGCCGGTCTTATGATCTGGAACCTTTTTCGCCACTTCAAGCCTAATCGTAGAATTTTTTCCTAAAGCGGTAGCTCAATTTGCTCATCGTGCTCGTCATCCATTGGGTCTGAGGTGGCGAGCAAAGGTAATAATATGGTAAAACGACACCCCTTTCCTTTCTGTGACTCAACCGAAATCTGACCGCCGAGTTGTTCGGAAACGATGAAGTAAGAGACTGACATTCCAAGTCCGGTACCGACGTTTTCAGCCTTGGTGGTAAAGAATGGTTCGAACACCCTTTTACGAGTCGCTTCATCCATCCCCGGACCATTATCAATCACTTCAACACAGGCTTTATTTCCTTCTCTTCTGATAATCAGCTCAATTAGTGGCGAAGCTTGTTCAGCATGAAACTGGGCCAGCGCTTGTGCCGCGTTGACAAGCAGGTTGAGGAATACCTGCTCCAGTTGATTTTTTTGCGCTTTAACAAAAATGGTTTGTGGAGAATAAGTTTTGCGAATTTCTATTTCTCTAAAGTCGAATTTTTTGCGCTGATTGTAGTCTTTGGCGGATAAGCGAACTGCTGCATCGAGCGCATCCTGAAGCGCAACCTTTGAAGCTTCCTGATTAGCCGGACGAGCAAAACTTAGCATATCTCCGACAATTCGAGCGGCTCTTTCTCCTGAAACCATAATTCCGTCAAGAAATTCCAGAATTCGCTGTTTTTCCAGGTAGTCATTCAACTCCTTTAACTCAATTCCGGTTTCCTGTGCGACCATTTGGTTTCTCGGCAAAGTTTCCGAAAGGCGCCTTTTGATATTTTGTGTGCTTTGCATAATTGCGCCAAGCGGATTATTGATTTCATGTGCCATTCCTGCGGCGAGCCCTCCGAGAGATAACATTTTTTCAGTTTGTACCAGTGTTTCATCTATTCGCAGTTTATCGGTAATGTCGTCGATACGAATAACTTCTCCCTGTTCTTCTTCTCTTAGTGTAAATATCGGGTATACCATGGCTTCGAGTGTTTTTCGCTCTTGCTCGATTTTTGTTTTGAAACGAAAACTGATGTTGTGATGAATGAGATCCCGATCCTGGTTATGCTTATGAATGTGAGTGTGAAGAGTGGGAAAAACTTTGGATAACTGCTCGCCAACGGCTTCCTTAGCTTTAATATTGGTCATTCTTTCTGCTTCAATATTCCACTGCATTACTCGATAGTCTTCATCGACTGCAATAATGGCCGAGGGCATAGAGTCAATCAGTTTTTCCAGGTAATTCTGGATCGAGTTGGCGTAACGTTCCGCAATCTCTCGCCCCTGTTTTTGTTTTTCCAGCTCACTAGAGTGTTCTTCAATACGGCGCTCCAGAATATTTCTGGTTTTTTCGAGCGCCTCTCGAGACTCGTCCATTTGTTTTTCGATTTCTATGCGATGAGAAATATCTGAAACGAACTCTATATAATGTGGTTGTTCCATCCAGCTAGCCAGACGGACTCTACTTTCAATTGGTAGCCGCTCTCCGTTGTGTCTTCGGTATCGAGATTGATAGGTCACGCTCTCCCCTTTGCGGATTTTTTCGACAAGTGATGGGTGGCGATGGAGATAACAGTCAATATCAATATCTAAAATCGATAGACTATTGAGCTCTTCTTTAGAATACCCTAGAGCATCACAGGCATTCTGGTTTGCTTCAACGATTTGACCATCCATAGAGACCAAAAAAACCATGTCTACCGCTTGATCAATTAGTAAGCGAAAGTCCTGGTGTGTTTCATCTAGCATCTGGGCTTGAACTGATTCCCAGTTCAAAAGATAAAAAGCAGGATAAGCAATAAGAGAAAGCGTGAGGCAAGCGACTCCTAACTCGAGCAAAGCTTCTTGCCAATTATACTGGCCATCGAGCCAAAAGCTGATACTCAATGCGCTTACTACAGGCAGTAAGGCCGCAACGACAATAAGTGAAGCCGTCAGACCTCGAATGGTCCAATAGCGAGCAAACTGACTTTTGCCACTAGGCTTTGTTGGTGGGGTATCTTCCATATCATTTAGTTTAACTGAAAAAACCAAGACCGGCAGCCAGGTATTCAATTTCTTTAATTCGTCAACCTAAGCTACTAATAAATAAAGGCGTTTTGTTTAGTACTAACGGCTCGATAAAGCGAAGTACTCTTTATTTTAGCATTGTCAAATTATTGCGATTAAAAAAAAATTTTGCACAGGCGATTTAATATGGTAAAAAAATAGCATTCCACCTAAACAAATCGGGAGTAAGATCGAATGGCTGAAGAAGTCGTACCTGAAGGCGTTGTATCTGAGGGAGTGCTTTCCAATAATCTGGCCAGAGGTCTTCCTGATCTATGTAAAAACTCTGTGGTTAGTGAGTGGCTTGCAGAAAGAAACGAATTGATTGTTCAATATTGCAAGCTCAGTGGCACTCGTAATCAGCCCAACTTACCAGCACTCAATCAATTGAATCAATTCTGTGATATTTTAATCGATTATGTTTCTGCAGGACACTTTGAGATATATGAAAAAATTGTAAGTGCGTGCGAAGTTAATGGGCCAACTAGCCTGGAGTTGCTTGAAAGGCTTTATCCTCAAATTTCTAAAACTACCGATATAGTTGTCGATTTTAATGACAAGTACTCTAAAAATGATGATTTCGAAGAAGAGAACTCTTTTGACAACGATCTTTCCTTACTGGGGGAAGCGCTAGCTAAACGTGTTGAATTAGAAGATTCCTTAATTGATACATTAAGGGCTAAACACTAGACAGTTAACGCAATATAATCTGCAATAAATTCCAAACTGAACTAAGCTATATTCAATAGAAAGTCAGTTGGAAAAGTCTCGTTTGAAGTAGAACAATAGGAAAAATTAATGATACGAGTCATTATCGAAAGACATATTCGAGAAGGGTGTTATCAAGACTATTTGGAGTTAATTCGAAAAGCACGCAAGCAAGCAAACAGAGTTGAAGGATTTATTGCTGGCGAGCTTCTACAGGAAAAGGAGAATCCCAATCACGCCGTTATTATTTCCAGTTGGGAGAATTTTGAATCTTGGAAAACCTGGCTAGAGTCAAAGGAACGTTTGTCGGTACTAGATGAAATGCGTCCTTTACTGGAAGGGGACGAAGAAATCACTGTGCTGGAAAGCAGCCAGGCTATGTTCTAGCAAATTTATCTTGTCAGTAGTGGCGGCGCTTTAAAAAGCGTGCGCCGCTCGTAAAGTTTTATAGACTAGGACTTCTTCTTTACATAAAGAACGAGATTATGGTCGATAAGCTCGAATCCATGCTTTTCAGCAATTTCGTGTTGTAGCTTTTCAATTTGCTTATCAACAAACTCTATGACTTCACCACTATCGACGCAAACCATATGATCGTGGTGCTCATCGCTACTTAGTTCAAACACCGCATGCCCGTCCTCAAAGTTGTGGCGCGAAACCAGCCCCGCGGCTTCAAATTGAGTGAGAACTCTGTAAACCGTAGCTAATCCTACATCTTCACCTGCTTCCAGTAACAGCTTATATACATCTTCAGCGCTAAGATGCTTGTTAGGGGCGCTTTCCAGAATACTGAGAATCTTTAGTCGAGGTAGGGTAACTTTTAATCCGGCTTCTTTTAATTGTCGATTACTCAAAATTTGCTCCAGTCTTTGTTTACCCTTAATTTTTGAAAATTTACACTTTTGTTTTCAAAATAGGGAATTTTTTTCGTTAAAAGTAGACTATATGGGCACATTATATTCTTTTTTTTCCGCATTTTGCATAAATTCATATAGAATACAGCGCTATTGATATAGGCTGATCCTATTGAGTGGCAAGGTTTCACTTTGTGGCAGCGCGGAATAATTATTCAACGGTTTGGAATTGAAATGGTAAAGAAACTCTCGATATTGCTACTGCTCCTCGTCAGTGCCTGTGTTTATCGGATTGACATTCAGCAAGGAAATATTCTTGACCAGGAAGATATTGATATGTTGAGGCCCGGCTTGACCAAAGACCAGGTGGTTTTTGTATTGGGGGCCCCTGTGGTTAATGATGCATTCAAAGATGATAAGTGGATTTATCTTTATAGCTACAAGAATGCAAAAGAAGACATTTTAACTACCAAGAAACTGGTGCTTCACTTCAAGGAGGAGAAGCTAGTTTCTGCTGCAGGTGACTACGATATACCTGCAGCATTACAAATAGGTGGGCCACAGCCTGTTAAGGAATAACTACTGTTAGATTTTTGGCTTTGTGTTCAATCT
Source organism: Aliikangiella sp. G2MR2-5 (assembly GCF_015687155.1). Lineage (GTDB taxonomy): Bacteria > Pseudomonadota > Gammaproteobacteria > Enterobacterales > Kangiellaceae > Aliikangiella. Next base: position 389,863 of record NZ_JADPQF010000004.1, read on the forward strand.
TTAAAGCAGTTATTGCGGTTTTTCGTCTTCTGACTTCCTTTGTACGCTAAGCTGCGTAAAATGGTCAATAAGCGCCGCTTTTAACTGAGGATCGGGTCTGGACTTATGGGCAAGCAAATTGATTGTTTTGGTGGACAGCTCTAGTTGCTTTCCATAGCGACGACAGTGGCGACACATCGACAGATGTAATTTTAGTGCAAAACGTTTGAAGCCGGTTATTTTTTCGTCACGATCTTCAGAAAGCTGTACTGCGACTTGTCTGCAGCTGGGTAGCACTAGCACTCTCCTGTTTGTTGAAAGTGGTCGATCACTTGTAAAACCTTGTCTCTGGCACGGTGTAGCAAAACTCTAATGTTAGACGGAGATACATCGAGAATGTTACAGATCTCCTCCATTGACAAACCACCGGCATCTCTCATCTGTAAAGCTACTTGCTGATTTTCTGGTAACTTATCTATATTTTTTTTAAGACAGTCTTCCAGCTCCTGAGCTGAAAGCAACTCTTCTGGTGTATCTCCATGCCATTGAGAACTGGGGTTCACCCAATGGGAGCGTTCATCAAACCGAGGATCTGTTGCCCACGATTCTTGCATTGACTCGAGAGAAACTGAGCGTGATTCCTTACGTCGTCTCGTTTTGGCTTCATTGGCGACGATTCTGACCAACCAGCTTTTGAGTGACGAACGTCCTTCGAATTTTGGGAGTGCTTTAATGGCTGAAACCCAGGCTTCCTGTATTATTTCATCGGCAATAGCGTTACCGGCAATAGAGCATGCAACAGAATGCATTAGCGGATAAAGGTCTGAAAAAACCTTTTCAAAAATTTTTTGGTTACCCGCGAGCAACTCTTTGACTAGATAGACTTCAGTATTTGGCAAATGCAGTTCTCCGCAATTTATGGGGGTGCCATTGTTAGGGGGGTAGCTGCTGGATGGCTCATTCACCTGATAGTAAAAAAGGTGCGGCAAGCCGCACTCTTTTTTCTCGATTTTTTCAAAAGTATTACGCGAAAAAAATCGACTAAGGCAGATCAGGTCATTGACCCTCGCGGCTAGCATACCAAAATGAGAATTGCTGTCAAAGTATAATCGATGGACTGATCAGTGTCGGCCAAAAATATAACGGTCTCGAAAAAAAGGTCGATTTTTAAGAAAAATTGCTAAATTTTAACCGTCTACAGAAGGAATGAGCCACTTTTCTCCATAGCCTGCTGAGCTTTCGCTTAAGATGTGCAATCCGTCCTGGGTAAAACCTACGGCATAAATGATGGCGCCACTGGGGCGACCTTTAACTCTTGTTCTGGCTCTATATTTGGCTACGCGGTTACCACTGCTGGTTTGCCACAGGCTGATGTCTCTCCCTGGAGCCCCGGTTATCAGTAAGTCGCCATCACTCGAAAACTCGGCACTACTGACGACATATTCTCTAGGCTTTAATTTTAGCTGACTTACCTGTTTGCCTGTTTCAACACTCCAGATAAAAGCATTGCCTAAGGTTCCACTGGTAAACGCGAGCTTTCCTTTGCGATCAAGTTTTAATTGAGAGACACGGGTTTTATGCTCAAGTATAAGACGAGGCTTTGCGGTTTGGGTATTCCATAAAATAGCGCGATAATCATTTCCTCCGGTAAAGGCCCATAAACCGTTAGGGGATAAGTCGACGCTTGCCACCGCTTCCTGGCGATGTGCAGTGAACTCGATTCTGCGACCAGTATTCATGTCTATAAATATGACTAGACCACTGCCCAGCCCTAGAAGGACATATCGGCCTTTGTTGGAAATTGCTACCGCCCTGATATCGGATGGAGCTTCCCAGTATCCATAGGCTTTGCCGGAATTAGTATTCCAGATAACAAAGGTGCGTTTGTCTGCAGTGATTGCGCGTGAGCCATCCGGAGAGATATCAACCGCGACAATCCCGTCCTCGGGGTTATCATTGTGTCGCCATTGATAAAGTAACTGGTTTTTTTCCAGATCCCAGTATGCTGCACCAAAATTGACCGAGGCAACTAACGAGTAACGACCATCTTGTGATATCGCTGCGTCGAAAGCTCCGGCGGCTGCATGCTGCCATTCTGCGATGGAAGGAGTCTTCTGTTCACAGGCAGCAAATAATAGGACTGAGAGAGTTAGTAAGATCCGGCAAGCAAAGTTGTTCATTTGCGTATTCTGATTATTTCCAATGATAGTTGTCCCTTTTTCTCGGTTTTTCGGTGAATACCACCCCAATCTAGTGATAAATAGCCTTATATCTCAGCTTTTTCCCTTCTTTTTTACTTTCTTTGAGTATAGACTGCCAGACTACTTAGGGTAATTAAAAGCGCTATATGCGCGCCAATTAAAATTAAAAAAAGAGGTAGAACTGTGAAGAAAACAAGTATTGCGCTGGTTATTGCTTTAGCTCTTACTGGTTGTAAAGAGGAAGCAAAAGAAGATGCTGCGGCTGCACAGGCTAAAAGCGAAAGCAAAGAAGTTGTAGCGGCGACCAAAACTCAAACAACTGACGAGAGTGGTTTGTCTGATCAGGATAAGCTTGCTTATGGCGTCGGCGCGAGTATGGCTAACAATATTTCGAGCCTCAATGATACTTATAAAGCGCTAGATATTGACATGGAGATGGTTAAAAAAGGATTTAACGATCAGATTGCTAAGCAAAGCCAAATGAGTGAAGAAGAAATGATGCAGCAAGCGCAAATTTTCGGTCAAAAGCTGCACTTCGCACAAAAGCAGGCAGCGGAAGAAGAAAAAGAAGCTAAGCTGGCTGAAAATAAAAAGTTCCTTGAAGAAAATCTTAACAAAGGATTTACTGCTACTGAGTCTGGACTCCAGTATAAATTGGTTCAAGCTGCTCCTGAAGGAGCTGCAAAACCTGCTGAAACAGATACAGTTCGGGTCCATTACACCGGTACTTTTACTGATGGTAAAAAGTTTGATAGCTCGTTAGACAGAGGACAGGCATTTGAATTTTCTTTGTCTGGTGGAGTAATCCAGGGTTGGCTAGAAGGCGTGAAGCTGATGGAAGTGGGAAGTAAATATCAGTTTGTTATCCCGTCTGATTTGGCTTATGGCCCGGTAGGACGGCCAGGAATGCCCGGAAATTCGATTCTCGTGTTTGATATCGAGTTGTTGGAAATCGTATCGCCAGAAGAAGAAGCGCAAAGGCAGGAAGGCTAATTTATCAGTTGTTTCTACCCAATAGGCCTCGTATTGCGAGGCCTTTTGGATCTTTAAGGAGCTCAGGTTAACAGGTTTCCTGAAGCGGCTTGTCGGTTGTAAGTCCAGCTTTATTCAAACTGTCCTCTGCCAGATTGTCGCTCTGAAGACCTTCTGTAAACTTTTCTTGCTCTCCAACTAGCTGATCAATATATTCTCGTTTGATTAATGACTGTTCGATAAAGACAGATTTTCTTCTTGGCTTTATCTGACTATAGATCAGTCCAGCAAGCACTAACCCGGCTGCAAAATACTGCGTGGTGTTAAGAGATTCATCCAATACCAGCCAACCAAAAAGCAGTGTGCTCAATGGAAGCAAATTCAACCATAGACCAACCTGACTGGCAGGCATTGCCTTGAATGAAGCGTTGTAAAGAATAAACGCTATGACATTCACTCCCCACGCCAGGAATAGGATCGAATAGACGACCTCGCTCGACACATCGACCGGTATTCCCTGCTCAAAGCTTAGTGTTAGCGGAAGAAAGAATACTGTGCCGAAAGCTGCCTGAATTGCAGTTAAAAAAACAGGCGAATAACGGCCGCTTAGCTTTCTTGCTAATAGGGTGTAACCAGTTGCAAAGGCAATAGCGATAAATTCCAGGAAATTTCCGAGTAAATGATTGTTCCCATCAGTTGAAGAACCTGAACCACTAATCGACAGTAACACTGCACCAACTACGGCTACCAGACCTCCAGACAACATTCGCTGGTTTATTTGCTCCTTTAAAAAGTACCAGGCGGCAATGGTAACCATAAAAGGGTGAAGCGCGGTAATCATGCCTGCCTCGGATGCGCTGGTATAAGTCAATGCCAGTCCTTCGAAAACAAAGTACAGGCAGGGTTCGCATAGAACCAGTCCTACGAGCAACAACCAGTCACCTTGTTGGTATTGTTGTTTTGCGCGACGCATTGTCGGAATAAAAAACAATAACACGGCAACAGCTAACAGCATTCTTAAAAATACAGTGAGAAAAGGCCCGAGTTCAGCGACTGCAATCTTCATTGCAATAAAAGAAGCTGCCCAAATAATGACGGCGGTTACGATTTGTATGACCGGCAAATATTGACGTATAACTTGTGCCATATTTTCCTCCTGCTGCATATGCTGGAAACTAACTATTGAATAGAAAATTCCTTCTTTCATATTTCGTACAAAGAAAAATCGAGTCTACAGACATAGGTTTTTAGCACAAACGAAATATTCTTGATTTTCGGATTAGTTTTTTTTATTTGAAATTGAGATTAAAAACCAGTGCACCCAATAAGTGCGTAAAAAATGACTAAATGCACCATATTGGTTCGTTGTTTTTGGTTGTAGCGGCTATAATTGCCTTTTAAAGGTGCAAAATGGCTAATTGACTTACGTTAATAAGTTGGCACCTATATTGCTTTATGGTTGTCAATCTTGGGATTTACACCCGAATTTTTGGCTATATCAACTTCTGATTTTGAGGAATTAATAATGAGTGCTAATGACATCATGGCTATGATGAAAGAGAATGACATCTCTTTTGTTGATCTACGATTCACCGATACTAAAGGTAAAGAACAACACGTAACTCTTCCTGCCCACTGCATCGACGAAGACTTTCTAGAAGAAGGAAAGATGTTTGATGGTTCTTCTATCTCTGGCTGGAAAGGTATCAACGAGTCAGATATGGTATTGATGCCAGATGCGTCAACTGCAGTTTTAGATCCATTCTGTGAAGATGCTACGCTGAATCTGCGTTGCGATATACTTGAGCCAGCAACAATGCAGGGTTACGATCGTGATCCTCGTTCTGTAGCGAGACGCGCTGAAGCTTATCTTACATCTACCGGTATTGCTGACACTGCTTTTTTTGGCCCAGAACCAGAATTTTTCCTTTTCGATGATGTTCGATTCAGCATTGATATGAAAGGAGCTTCTTATAGAATTGATTCCAATGAAGCAGCCTGGAACTCAGAGCGTCGCTATGATGATGGTAATATGGGGCATCGTCCTCGCGTTAAAGGTGGTTATTTCCCTGTTCCACCAGTAGACTCTTCACAAGATATCCGCTCACAAATGTGTTTGGTTCTTGAAGAAATGGGTATCAAAACTGAAGCACATCACCACGAAGTGGCCACCGCTAATCAGAATGAAATTGCAACAAAGTTCAATACTTTGGTCGCAAAGGCTGATGAAACTCAAGTGTTGAAATATGTTGTTCACAACGTTGCTCACGCTTATGGCAAAACAGCTACTTTTATGCCTAAACCAGTCGTTGGTGATAATGGAAGTGGGATGCACGTTCACCAGTCGCTTTCCAAAGATGGTGTTAACATCTTCGCTGGCAACAAGTATGGTGGACTATCTGAAGAAGCGATTTACTATATCGGTGGCATTATCAAGCATGCTAAAGCGATCAATGCACTAACTAATCCATCAACTAACTCTTACAAGCGTCTTGTTCCTGGGTTTGAAGCGCCTGTTATGTTGGCTTATTCTGCTAAAAACCGAAGTGCTTCTATCCGGATTCCTCACGTTGCGAGCGAAAAAGCTCGACGTATCGAGGTACGCTTCCCGGATCCAACAGCTAACCCATACCTTGCGTTTACTGCGATGTTAATGGCTGGCCTGGACGGTATCCAGAATAAAATTCACCCTGGTGATGCGATGGACAAAGACCTGTATGACTTACCGGCTGAAGAAGCTGCTGAAATTCCACAGGTTGCAAGCTCACTTGAAGAAGCACTTGATGCTTTGGATCGTGATCGTGAGTTCTTAACCAAAGGCGGAGTGTTCAGTGATGATTACATTGACTCTTTCATTGCGCTTAAACGTGAAGAAGTTACTTATCTGAATATGACGACTCACCCTGCTGAGTTTGATATGTACTACAGCCTGTAATTTTAGGTTAGTCGATAAAAAATCCCGGTTTTTACCGGGATTTTTTTTGTCTTTTAAAATTACCGAGCAAAAAAAATGAATTGCAATAGACCAACTTGAGAAATGACTCAATTTTAGCGTTGCTAAAATTCGATATTCATCTAAAAGTTTGTTAATTTAAAAGTAGGCCTTTTAGGGAGTGATTAAAATGAAAATATCAATTGGTACGCAAAAGCTTGTTGCTTTGGTTCTTGGCTTGCTCGTGTTGCTTCCCTCAAGCGCAGAGGAGGAAAAAAAGAAACTCTATAGATGGGTTGATAATCAAGGCAATGTTCATTATAGCGATGAACCCAGAAAAGGGGCCGTAGAAGTTAAACTAAAAGAACTCACTACCATCAAAATGGAAAAGCCAAAGCCGTTGAAGTTAAACCTTCCTCAGAATAAAGATAAAACAGAGTTTCTCTATAAGTCATTTAAAATATCTTCCCCAGAAGATAATGGTGTGATTAGAAACAACGGTGGCTTTATTGAACTGAGCGCTACACCTGATCCTGAACTAAGGCAAGGTCACCAGGTGAGATTTTTTCTTGATGGCAGGCCTGTCATTGAAGAAGTGAATGGGTTGTCGGTAAAAATGGAAGGTCAGGCATACGGTGAACACACAGCAAGTGCGATTATTGTTGATGGACAGGGAAAACAGGTGATTGCATCAAAGCAGATCAAATTTTCATTACTGAATTTTATTAATCCGAAAAATCGAAAAAATAATTAATCGGAGAAAAAAAGTTTATTCAAGCAGTTATTAATTTAGAAAAGTGGTGAGCGGAGATTGCTAATTGACATTACTTTTCTGAGATTATAAGCGAAATAGCTTACCCAAGGTGACAAAAATACCAAAAAGATTGTTAAATTAGTCTCAGAAATGAACGCAAGGTTATTATAAAATTTTTAACAGTTATTGATTGATTAGTGCGACCAATGACTTGATTTTTCAACCCCTGATTCGCCCGCAAAATACTGCGGGCTTTTTTTAGCCCGCATCAGAGAGAGATTACTTGTCTTCGATTTCGAGCTTCTTTTCCAGGTAGTGGATATTGGTTCCACCTTTCTGAAAATTTTCATCTGCCATTATTCTTCTTTGAAGCTCAATATTGGTTTTAATTCCATCGATAACGACTTCATCCAGTGCCATTTGCATTCTAGCCATTGCAACTTCACGAGTTTCTCCGTAGGTAATTAGTTTACCTATCATCGAATCATAATAAGGTGGAACGCGATAACCAGAATATATATGTGAATCCCAGCGTACACCTGGTCCGCCCGGTGCATGGTAGCGATCGATTGTTCCTGGAGAAGGTATAAACGTTTTTGGATCTTCAGCATTAATTCTGCACTCAATAGAGTGTCCTCGTAGCTGAATATCTTCCTGTTTGAAAGATAAGGGCTGGCCTTCCGCAACGCGAAGTTGTTCTTTAATGATGTCAACGCCGGTGATCATCTCTGATACCGGGTGTTCTACCTGAACACGGGTATTCATTTCGATGAAATAAAACTCACCTTTTTCATACAAAAACTCAAAGGTTCCTGCGCCGCGATAACCTATCTCCTGACAAGCCTGGACACAGCGCTCACCAATAAAACGGCGCTTTTCTTCAGTAATGCCAGGAGCAGGAGCCTCTTCTACAACTTTCTGATGACGTCTTTGCATTGAGCAATCTCGCTCGCCAAGATATATGGCGTTACCGTGATTGTCTGCTAAAACCTGAATTTCAACGTGACGCGGTGTTTCCAGGAATTTTTCCATATAAACCATGTCATTGTTGAATGCAGCTTTAGCTTCAGCCTTGGTAAGTTTGATTGATTCAATCAAGTCTTCCTCTTTACGTACAACACGCATTCCACGTCCGCCGCCTCCGCCGGAAGCCTTGATTATTACCGGGTAAGCAATGCGTTTGGCAATGGCTAGATTTTCCTTGTCATCTTCGCCCAAAGGGCCATCTGAACCAGGAACGCAAGGTACTCCCGCGCGCTTCATGGCGGTAATCGCTGAGACTTTGTCTCCCATCAAGCGAATAGAGTCGGCTGTTGGTCCGATAAATCGGAAGCCGCTCTTTTCAACCTGCTCAGCGAAATCTGCATTCTCGGCAAGGAACCCGTAGCCTGGGTGGATTGCTACTGCGTCAGTTACTTCTGCAGCAGAAATAATCGCAGGAATATTCAGGTAGCTCTCGAGGGGAGAGGCTGGGCCTATACAAACCGATTCATCGGCTAATTTTACGTGCATTAAATTTTCATCAGCAGTCGAATGAACTGCGACGGTTTTGATGCCAAGCTCACGGCAAGCTCTGAGTATTCTCAGTGCAATTTCGCCCCGGTTGGCAATGACAACTTTATCGAGCATTTTAATTTCCAGATAAACGAGTTAATGATTGAAACGAGATAAAAAGTGCTTGGGCACTGGTTACTCGATTACAAATAGTGGCTCGTCAAATTCGACTGGCTCGCCATCTTCAATCAAAATAGCTTTTACGGTACCACTGGTATCCGCTTCGATTTGATTCATCATTTTCATCGCTTCAACGATACATAAGGTATCCCCGGCTTTAACTTGATCTCCAACCTCAACAAAAGATTTGGCACCAGGAGAAGGCGAGCGATAGAAAGTTCCAACCATGGGAGACTTAACTTGATGGCCGCTAACTACTTCCGCCGAGCTATCGGCTGCTTGTGCATCGATTGCACCTGGAGCAGCTGTTGGAGCAGCTGTGGGTGCCGCTGTATAATGAACCGGTGCGGCGGCGGCCATTGGTGCAGTTGCGCGGCTGATTCGAACCGACTCTTCACCTTCTTTAATTTCGATCTCTGCTACGCCAGACTCTTCTAGTAGTTCAATCAGTTTTTTTACCTTGCGAATATCCATAATATAGACACCTTAAAATCGTTATAAATGTTAGATAATTCTTGTTATTTCAAATCTTACTTTCAGGCTGTTTTTAGCGCTTTTATTGCCATATTGGCAGCCATTGTGTAGCTATCTTCACCAAAACCCGCAATTACACCTTTGGCCAAATCTGAAAAATAACTATGGTGGCGAAAAGGCTCTCGTGTATGCGGGTTGGATAAATGAATTTCAATAAAAGGGATAGCAACGGCTGCTATCGCATCCCGGATGGCTACACTCGTATGGGTAAATGCCGCCGGGTTAATGATAATGAAATCGATCGAATTTCGAGACTGTTGAATCTTATCGACTAATTCATGCTCGGCGTTTGATTGATAGAATTCACAACCGATCCCTTCTCCAGCGAGCAACTGGCTGACGTTTTCCCCAATCTGAGCAAGCGTTGTAGAGCCGTAGACTTCCGGCTCGCGCGTGCCTAACAGGTTCAAGTTGGGGCCATTAAGAATCAGTACTTTCATTTAAAAGCGCTCAATCAAGAGATTTCATTTAACATTTTTACCAGGCTAACACGGGCTCAATCCGGTAACTTGCACTATGTGCGTGTCGCTGAGATCATTATCAAGTAATTATTGTCGCTAAAATACGCTAATTTCTTAAAACTCGCAAACTTTAATGAAATTGTACCCTGCTTTATCACTTTTTTGAGAATTTATCTGCAAATTGGTGTTAAAAATAGAGTTTTTTGCAATTTAACGTAATTTCAGCGCAAGATTGCAGAATTTTAACCAAATTTTGAAATTTAATGGTACAACCAGTCGACTTTCAACTGGTTGCAGACCTGTTTGCAGGAGATTTTTTGAATGATGTGTTTATCAGGCATTCACCTGTAAACTTGAGCGCGTGGTGTTGATCACGTTTCTTAGCATCAGCAGGGCGAGCAGAAGTGCACTGCCTGTATAGAGAAAAGAGTCATCTAATTGATGGTGCTCGCTGGCGACCTTCGCAACTTCAAAGCCGAAAGACTGAATTGACCAATTAGTGAAATAGCCCAAACCGATACTGGCACTGATAACTGCAAACAGATAACCGGCCAGTACTCTGCTACCCATTTCCTGTCGAATCATTCCCATAGTTGATAGATTGGTCGCTGGTCCAGCTAGCATAAAGACCAATACTGCACCAGGAGACACGCCCATCGCAAGGAAGCCTGCTGCCACCGGCGTTGAAGCCGTTGCACAAATATACATGGGGATCCCCACAAGCGCCATGACTAGCATTGCTCCAAAGCCACTCCCCCACTGGGTCAGAAACTCCTGAGCAACCCAGGTTTTGACTGCCGCCGCAACCACCAGGCCAATGAGTAGCCACTTGGTAATGTCAGTTAATAGCTTTCCGGTACTAAATTGCAGCATTTCGCGTACTCGTTGCAGCCAGTTGATTTGAAGGTTTACTTCATGCTTTTTCTCACCAGCACAACAGGATAGGTTTTCGGTTTTGGAGTTAGCTTTCACCGGCTTGCTATCACAACGGCTTTGTTCTTTATTCGCCAGTGTTTGCGATGAAGTTGTACCACAACAACTGTTATTTTCACTTGATGAAACCTTCTCTGCAGTATTTTGATTGTTTGAGGCTTTCTTCTTTCCATCCTGTTGAACTAATCGAGTGATTAGTCCGGCATAGACAGCGCTAAAAATAGCTGAAAAAGGTCTGATAATCGCTAAAAAAGGGCCTAACAGGGCATAGGATACGGAAATTGAATCGACTCCAGTTTCAGGTGTAGCAACCAAAAATGAAACCGTCGCCGGTTTTGATGCACCAGAACGGCGTAAACCTACGGCTGCAGGAATAACGCCGCAGGAGCATAGCGGAAGAGGGGCTCCAATCAAAGCTGCTTTTATTATCGAGAGCAGATCGCTTTTTCCCATATGTCTATTTAGTAATGACATAGGCACAAGCCACTTCATTGCCCCGGCAACTAAAAGACCAAGCAGTAACCAGGGGGCTGATTCTTCGAATAGTTCGATGAAGTTAACCGCAAATTCAATCATTTTCGACTCTACTTATTTCAGGTGATGGATGTTTATGAGTCGCCGGACTCGATTTTTTCAAAGGTAAATGGTGCTTCCAGAGTTTGCAAAATGCTGCAATTATCAGCTGTTTCATTACCGCCACAGCAGGCTTCATGTAGTGAGACTAGTGCAGATTTCATTTTCACCAGATCGGCTATTTTCTGCTCAATTTCCCGGATTTTTGCGCCGGTATAATCTTTGACTTCTTCACACGTGTGCTGGTCCCTATTGAGTCGCAAACCCAGCAATCGCTTGATTTCCTTAAGGGAAAAGCCAATTTTCTTAGCATGAAGAATGAACCCTAACTTCTGGATACTTTCGTCACTATATAGGCGGTAACCATTTTCACTTCGACAATTTGCTGAAATCAAGCCTTCACTTTCGTAATAACGAAGTGATTCAACACTGATTCCTGCGCGGGCAGCTAGCTGGCCAATTTTCAAGTAATGTGTTTGCATAGCAACCATTATAAACCCTGAAGCTTACTATAGGGTCAAGAGATTTTAGTATACATGAACCAATAAAACAGGCGCTACTCAGGTGCGAGCAACTTCACAATCATATTTACAAGTTGCTCGAGAACTTCCGCAGGAAGTTTTACAAGGACTAATTGAAGGTTTGCCTTGAGAAGTAAACGGGGATTTTGAAAGGTGTTGGTGTTGCAAGAGTTCTGTGGTTCACTAGCCGTTGACTTTCGAGCAAATTCTGTTCGAGATTTATAGGCATCTTTAGCGCCAAAATATCTACTTACGATTAGTCTCTGATGTTCTTTTTCGAATTCTAATTCGCAGTCAATCATTTGTTCCCGTAAGCTAACGAAAGTATCGGGGTTTAGCGCGCAGTTTTGCCGGTCGGTTTTCATTTGATTGCGGATATGGCGAATATTGATGATCCAGCTTTCCAGCAATTTGGTCGTGATTTTGATTTGAGAAACTTCACTGACAGTAAGAGCACGATTTTTTTCAATTGCCAACCATGCTGCAAACAGCAGCCAGTTGATATTTGCATTTCTCTCATTCTGCAGCTGGTGAAGTAGAGCTTTTAAAGCTGGGTTTTTATATAATCCGCAGCTGAATTGCCAGAATTGCTGCTGTTTTTGCACAATATCCATAAATAAATTAGTTATGTTGAAACAATTCTGCCCTAAAAATAACAATGGAGTGTAATCTGTGAGCATCAAAAAAGTAGAGAACTCACCAACTATTCTAACCGAAACTGAACGATTAATCCTGCGTGCAATGACGCCAGAAGATGCCGATAGTGTTTTTGAATATCGCAATCAGCCTGATGTTAAATTATTTCAGGGCTGGACTCCGGAAAACGCAAAAGAGGTTGCCGACTACGCCAATGAAATGGCTGGGCGGGAGGTTGCGGCTCCCGGTCATTGGTTCCAGGTTATTTTGGAATCGAAGCCGGAAGGTGAGCAGAAAGGTAAAGTTATTGGTGATATGGCATTTTGTATTGAGCCAGAAATGAAGAAGCAGGCTGAACTGGGTATTGCGCTTGACTCTCGTCAGCAGGGAAAAGGATTTGCACTGGAAGCAACCAAAGCTCTAGTTTCCTATTTGTTCGAGACCTTTGAGCTGCATCGAATTCATGTATCAATTGATCCCGAAAACGGGCCTTCAAGAAAACTGTGTCACAGGATCGGCTTTCGTGAAGAGGCGCACTTGAAACAGGCGGTATTTTTCAAAGGTGAATGGGTGGATGATATCATCATGGCGATGTTGCATAGCGAGTGGCAAGCGCTCACAAAATAGCGGTTAAACAAGCTAGTACGGGATAAGCATTTTATTGAGGTGATATTTCTCAAAAAAATTGAGCTTAATTTTTTCGTTTTGCTCTGGATCAGTTGTTACTCTGACTAACTCTACTGGTTTTAATGCGTTTTCAGAGTCCAATTTTGCTTCTGAAAGACTCAAATCGATAGACTTGTTCAGTTGTTGAATGATGGAGTTACATCTTGAGAGTAGCAATGCTTCAGGAGATGTTATTGGTTCAATTGTAAGTGCTTCCATGTTGCGAGAGACAATTTTCAACAGTGACTTTTCTTTCTGTTCATTGCTCTCGAGTTGCAATGACTCCAGCAAAGCGTGTAGCAGTAAAATATTGGTTTTCGTGTCTAAAGCCAGCGTAAACTGCTCAAAAAGATATTGTCCCAGACGCTGGTAATGTTGAATTGAAATTTCACGGCCGTGCCACAGTTGAGCCTGGGTCATACAGGAATAAATAATTGCCTGATCAACCAATTCTGCGGCTCTCCGATTTATGGGGCTGCTTTCTGCTGCAAATATGCTTGCCAACTTCTGCCGCATGGAACCGTCGATGACTTGAGCTTGTTTAATGTGGACACCTGCATGTCTTGCCGCTTCATTTAAAAAACATCGAAAATAAAGAGGTATAGATTTTTTAGTCTTGATATCTCCTATCGACAAATATCCATCAAGCAACCGAATTTCGTCCTCAGACAAAACCTTCATAACCTGAGTGGAAGATACCTGATCAAACTCTGCCACTAGTTCTCTTTCTGCAGAGAAAAGGTTTTTATCTGATAGCCACAGATTTTTGTCCAGGTATTCAATCAAAAGCTTTCCGTATTGTATTAGCTCGCCTGAGAAAAGCGCTCGACCACAGCTAAGCAGCCAACAGGCAAGTACAGCATTGTTGCGACTAGATATTTGAGCTTTATTGTTATCTGAAGTGATATAAGCGCCACTGATTGCATTCACGTCGGCACTCAATAACCAGTCAATGGCATTTTGTAAATACTCATCTTTCTTGTCTTGTGAGTCAAAAAGAGAAACTGCTGCTAAATTTTCCAGCTGGTTCTGTTCGTTCAATAAATTCCAATAGAACGAAAAAGAGGAGAGGTTAGTATCTAACAATGAAAACACTCGGATAATTTAATACGGTATGACTATTCTTTCGCAGGTTTGGCTCGTTGGCAACAAACTTGATCTCTACCTTTATTTTTGGCTCGGTATAAGGCTTCATCTGCTCGACCAAATACTGCTTTGGTAGTATCGTTATTTTCAAATTCGGAAATACCAAAGGACATAGCGACTCTGATTTTCCGGCCGTCAATATCAATGTTAAGCTCTTTGACCCCTTGACGAAGTTTATTCACTGCTTTTGTCGCGTCTATTAAAGATGTTTCCGGCAAAAGCAGAACGAACTCCTCTCCTCCATAACGTGCAATAAAGTCCGACTCTCGTAGCTCACTCTGCATAAAATTCGCAACTTTCTGCAGTACAGCATCACCCATTTCATGTCCATAATTATCGTTGACTGTTTTGAAATAATCGATATCTCCAACAACCAGACTAAGCGGACTTCGATAACGTCGCCAACGATTGTATTCTTGAGTTAATCGTTCATTATAAGAGTAACGATTCGGCAACCCGGTTAGCGGATCTGTTTGTGCCCGCATTCTTTGTGCTGCAAGCTCATCCTTTAAACGAGTCGTCTCATCATTGGTGGCGGAAAGTTGCTCTTTTAATTTGTTACAGCTTTCATTCAGTTGATTCTGTGTCCTCAGCTGATGTTCGCAAAACACATTGACTTTCGAGACTATCGCCTCAAGTTTTTCTGAAAGATTCTGTTTTATTTCCGCCAATGAAGTGGTTCCGCTTAGACTATCTTTGAGGGTATTGACACTTAATTTTAATTCGTCATCAAGCTGCTCACTTTCTGTTCGAAATTGCTGATTGTAATTAACTGTTTGCGACAAAAACTCATTAACTCTATCTATTCTCTTTGTGAGCGTTTTTAGAAATGACTCAAGCTGCCGGTGTTCGTCCCCTGATATATCAATGAATGCTCCGGTTAGAATTTCCAGCACTTCTATCAGGTCCTCAGTTTTTTCGGCTTCATCGATCTTTTTACTAAGATTCTGAATTCTTGCTCTGTTACCCTCTATGCTGGAAAGCTGGTCAATTAGATTCACCAGTGATATTTTCAATGCTGTTGGAATTTTTGACTCGTTCAGGCTTTCTTCTTCTGTGAGTTCACCATCTTGGCGCTTAAACAGGCGAGACATAATTCCCGAACGCTTTTCTGCTTTATTAGAAGCAACATAAGATTCGATAGAGTCAGCTATAGATGCTATCAACTTCGCAGACTCGAGAGAACGGCGTTTTTTCTCTATACGTTTTAAAGTCCGCTTGAGATCTTTGGGTAAAGTACGATCGAGTAGTTGTTCGAGAATATCCAGTTCCTGATTAAGTTCGATTTTTTCCAAACTGGATTTCTTATCTTCCAATTGCCTAAGCTTTCGACTGATTTTATCGATCTGCTTTTTAATGGAATTCGGTGATTCCTGCTTTTTAATTTGATTGCGAAGTTCTTTTAGCGCGGTATCCAGAGGGGCTGATAGTCCCATCCCGACAAAACTCAAGCGGGAAATGCAACGCATTAACTCGGCTTGTTGTTCATTGTTCTGAGGGGTATCCGACATATTATCGCATTTCTGAGCAGCGGTTTAGTCCGTTAACGAATAAAGAGGACCATTTATTACCTTAAAATAGTGACAATAAATATAGTCTTTTTTTGATAATATTGCGCGCGATTTGTCAATATTTACCTTAATTTGCGGCAATAGGCTGGCGATCTAAATATTCGCGAATACTAGCCAGTTGTCTGGGAATTTCTATATCCATTGCTACCGGCAAATGATCAGATACGCCCAGGTTCATCACCTGAGAGTTGAGAATTTTCAGACTTTGACTTACCCAGATATGATCCAGCTGGTACTTAGGTTTCCAGCGTGGAAAAGTTGGATCAGATTGGTCTCCAAGCTTAACTTGCAAGCCCTGTCGAGAGAACTCTTCCAGTGCATGATCGTGAGGACAATTCATATCCCCCATGATTATAAAGTATTTTTGATGTTTAAAAAGTTCACCAATATAGGCCAGCTGCTTTTTCCTGGCTTGCGGACTTAAAGCCAGATGCACGGAAAGTACAGAAAGCTGACTGTCTCCATGCCCAAAGATAGCTTGTAGGGCGCCACGACCTGCAATCCTGCCTGGAAGCTTGTGATGAACAATATGTTCGACCGGAATGCGCGCTAAAATACCATTTGAGTGGGCGGCCAGACGGCCAAGCTTCCTATTTTGTTGATGATGCCAGTGCGGAAAGCCCCCTTTGTGAGCGAGGTAGGCAATTTGATTAACAAAGTGAGTCCGCATGCTGCCAGCGTCTACTTCCTGTAACGCGACTATGTCGTAGTCGGCCAGCCAGTGTGCTATTTCTGAAAGGTTAGCCTGGCGTCTCGAGTCAGGAAGAATATGTCGCCAACTCTGGGTCACATAATCGCGATAGCTATGACTACCTATCCCAACTTGCACATTGTAACTGAGCAGTTTAAGACAGTTAGGCTCGACTCTTTCCTCCAGCATGGCTTGATAAACACTCCAGTATTTTACGGTTATTGTCGCTTAAGAAGGTAGTCGACTACTTCGACCAGGCGCTGTACAGATCCTGTTGAATTGGCATCGGTCGCATACGCCTCTCTTACAATAATAGTCGGAACCTGAGAAATGGAAAACGATTGTGCCCGCTTTCTAAAGTTTTTTTCAGCTTGCCAGATAGCAGGTTCGTCCAGTCTGGGTAGCTCCTCAATTGAGTATTGGGTTTTTAACCAGGATTTGATCAATTCAAAAGAAGCAAAAGGCGAGCAGTCGCTTATACATTGTTGATAGAGTTGCTCACGAGTTGGTAGTTGAACTTTCCCTTCAAGTTGCTCAATCATTGGTTGTATGTAAGCCTGCGCGCGCCAGCTTGGAAAGGGGATCAATGGCGTCTTTTTAACAACCAGCTCAGGATGATCTTTTGCATAGCTCTCTATTGCTTGTTCTGCCTGGAGGCAGGAAGTGCATCCAAACCAGTAGAAAATCTCTATATCGGCGACCTTTTGCAATTGAGAGAGATCGGTGGCGCTATCTATCGTTCTGCTTCCCAGTAGTCGGTAATCCTTTCCTGCTTCAATCGAGGATTTTGTTGATTCCTCAACAGCAGATGCCGCCTGGACGTCAAGGTATTTAGATGGCGAGCAAATAATCAAAATAATAATCAGTAGTTTTCGCATGGTGTTTAATAGCATTGCCAACAAGTTGAAACTAGAGATTATACTCTGACAAAAATTTGGGGAAAGGGCTATAGCGAATTCGTTGATTAATTAGAAAGCAGAAACAAAAAAAGCGGCCATTCAGGCCGCTTCTGACAACAAACAGATGTTATTGCTTAGTGTAGACCTGCCAGATAGTGGGCTAAAGCTTCAATTTGTTCATCGCTCATTTTAGCTACAACATCACGCATGACGTTATTTGCATCATTATTGCGGGCTCCGCTGCGGAATGCTTTTAGCTGTGCTGCAGTGTATTGTGGATGTTGACCGCCCAGCGCAGGAAATCCTGCTGCCGGCATTCCTTCACCTGTTGGACCGTGACAAGCCATACAAGCTGGAATATTTCTGTCGGCATCTCCACTACGGTATAGTCTTTCGCCTAACTTGATAAACTTGTCTTCTACAGCCGCGTGCTGTACAGACTGTCCAGCGTAGAAAGCTGCGACATTTTCAATATCTTCATCAGAAAGCATGCCAGCCATAGGTGCCATCGTAGCATTTTCGCGTGCGCCAGATTTAAAGTCGTGTAGCTGTTTGGCCAGGTACTTGGCACTTTGGCCTGCTATTTTCGGGTTCATTGGAATCGGGCTATTCCCATCAGCGCCGTGACATCCTGCGCATGTTCCTGTTTTTGCTTGGCCTTTGGCGGCATCACCCGCGTTAACACTAGCGGCAAATGCCAAGGTAATTAAGACCCCAATAACTTTCTTCATTCTCGTACCTTTTTTAAAGCGTGCGTTGAAACTCTTGGATAACTATTTGAAATATATAATATTTTCTTATATAAAAACTTCTGTCATCAGCATAGAAGTATTGATGTCTGCTAGACAATAAACTTATACTAAACAGCTATCCCTCAAAAGAATGCGTGAATTATAGGCAAAGCGGATATAAAAAGCTACAGGCTTATCAAGCGTTTAAGCTATGTACTGGTGACAGATAAGCATATAATTTACATCCTTAGGGAAAAACCGGGCGTTAAGGTAACCAAGTTGCTAAATGCCGATAGCGACGAGTGTGTGGATGAGCTGTTTTATTTTCAGCTTTTTCCATCTCTTGAAGACAATCTAATATAACTGAAAGCGCAGAATTAATGACTCAAAAGAAAATAAATCCATTTCGTGTTGCCCGCTATCTTATGGGGGCTGCGGAGCTTTCTCAGTTACCACCGGACGAAGGCGTTGAAGTTGCTCTTGCTGGTCGCTCAAATGCCGGAAAGTCAACAGCTCTGAACGCTATTACTGAACAAAAGAGCCTGGCCAAGACAAGTAAAACACCTGGTCGGACTCAGTTAATTAATTTGTTTCGACTCGATGATCAAAGTCGAATTACCGATCTTCCAGGCTATGGATTTGCCAAAGTCGCGAAAAACGTAAAAGAACAATGGCAAAGAACCTTGAGTACTTATTTACAGGAAAGGTTATGCCTGCAGGCTCTGGTCATTTTTATGGATATCCGGCATCCGTTAAAAGAAACTGACAAGCAAATGATTCAGTGGGCTGTTCAGGCCGATCTTTCAGTTCATGTTGTTTTAAGCAAGGCTGATAAACTCAAATCCGGGGCGCGTAAAACGGCCTTGTTAAATGCCAATAAACACTTGCAAAGAATGTCATCAAATATTACCAGCCAGGTATTTTCTGCGACTAACCGCATTGGGGTGGATGAGTTAATTGACAAGTTAAGACTGTGGTACGGGTATATGGATGAGGAAGAATTACTCAATCTTGCAGATACTTCTTCTACCAAATAATAGCGTTAATAGTATTAAAACAATCAGGCAACACAAATGAATTATAAATTGCTTTGTATGTTTTTGGTGTCCACCATTCTTATTTTTGACGCAAATAGCTTGAGTGCGGATGAACTCAATGTGCCCAAGGTACATGGAACACCTAAGGGGGCTAATCCTACAGTTGTTATTCAGCCAAGATACCCTTCGGAGGCTATCAATGATGGTGTTGAAGGTTGGGTTCATTTCCAGTTTTTAATCGCTGATGACGGAAAACCCAAAGACATTAAAATATTGAACTCATACCCTGAAAAAATTTTTGACGCAGATGCTTTGAAGTCAATTAAGCAGTGGACGTTTTCAACTGCAAACTTAAAGAATCCTGATGACAGGATGGAGTTTGTTATGGAGTTTCAATTAAGCCTGGACTAGATGGAGTGATTCTACTTGAAAGCCTGTCACTTTAGTTTACGGGTTTGTAACCGTTATTTTTAGGGAGTACGTGAGGCCGTTGAGACTTTTATTCCTCTCATTAATTTCTCTGTTTGCATTGTTTAGTTGCAAGATATCTTATGCGGCTAACTCTTCATCTATCAACGCCATCTGGAGCGAGCTGACAGATTTCGAAAAAAACGTCTTATCCAAAGAGAGACTAGCCCAACAGGGAGATGCTGATGCCTTGTTGGGGCTTTATCTGCTAGCTTCCGGCGATATTCGCTATTTCGAAGACTATGAAAGAATTCTCTCTTCCGTCAATCATTTTATCAAACAATTTCAGTTAGAAATAAAAGGAGAGACCTCTAATGAAGTGATCGGCATGAAGCTTCACGAAGCCATGCACGAAACTTTTTTCCTTGGTGGAAATAAAGGGGATGATATGGGGAAAGGCTATTATTTTGATCAAAGTAAGCTGAGCGACATCTTTTATACCAAGCGATTTAATTGCATTAGTTCCTCTCTTCTCTATATTGTTCTTGCTAGAAAGCTGAATCTTGATGTGCAGGGGGTGTTATTGCCTTCACACGCTTTTGTACAACTCAATTTAGAAGATGGCAGTTATGTGGATGTTGAGACGACTTCTATTAACGGCTTTGGATGGGAACATGATGAAGCCTTCTATGAGGAAGACGACGATGATAAGAGTTGGTTTGAGCAGCGAGGTTTAACACCATCGACTTATCTGGACTATAAGAACAGAGAAGTTGTGAGTCCGTTTAAAGTTGGAGTTCGCAACATGCGAAACCAACATACTTTTGAAGAGAATATGCGTTATGAGAGTCGTTTTCGAATAGCCGAAGTCGCGACTTTGCTGGATGGCGGCGCTGATTTCCACAAATATCGATTGAGTTTTTATAATCAAGAATTCAAAAAAATGAACGATGGATTGGGTCATCAACTGTTAATTGAAATGTTCTCAAAAATCAAACCTTATCTTGATTCGCTGGAAAACAATTCTTTTAATGACCTGGAGCTGGAAAATCTTTTAGGCTGGGTTCGATCGCAATATGCCTATTCACTTCTCATGGCTGAGAGATTTGATGAAGCCAGAGATGCGGCCATCGCAAATTATTTTCGATTACCGTTGAAGATCGACGATAGAGAAGGGATAAGAATCAACACCATAGTCATATTACACAAAGTAGTGACTCATTATCTTGAACAAATTAATTATGAAAAGGCGGCGCGAGTTTTTGGTGAAATGACTCAGGATTGTTTACAAGATGATGATTGTCGCGGCGGAATTGCTCGCGTCTATGGTGAATGGATTTCCAGTTATTGGGATGCAAAGCAGTGGCGTAAAGTTATCGAAACGGCCGACAAGTACTTGAAGCTTGATCCTGACAGCCAGTCTTCTTTTGTATTTAAACAAAATATGACCGCCGCTTATTCAAATTGGGCCAATCGGTTCGCCGAAGCTTCTGACTGGAAAGAAATGAAACGAATTCTTAATCTTTGTCTGGATGCTGTTCCCGATGACGAGCTTTGTAGAGGGAACCTGAATAAAGTGGAGCAATTATTAAATCAATAGTTGTAGTAATAAATTGGTTCTAGTCTTATAAAAAATCAGGGAGAGAGTGTTTGATAGTTCCGGAGTATTGGGCAGAAGCAAAATGTCGAGATATCATAGACGGCTCACAACTTACAATTCAGCGATTTGGTTGGTCAGATGTTAGTCAAGCAGAAGCTAACAGTAATGCGCATGAGCGTGCTCAAGAAGCAATGACCAGAGCCAGAAACGGCGAAAAAGTTAGAAAGATAGATCATAAAGTTTCCTACAATGGTGCTGAGGGACTCCCTATTAGAGAGGAAATTATTTCCAGACATGGAGATGTAGTTATTACACGAAATGTTTACGGCGCTTTGTGTTTGAATTCTCCAGACGTGCTTTTTGCCGATATTGACTCTCTAATAAAGGAGTATGAGCCGGGTTGGAAGCTTTTTGTGCTTTTAAGTGTAATATCTTTGTCGACGGCATATTTATATTTCAATAAGTTGTCGTTAGCAATTCCAATTCTACTAGTGGCCCATTTTTTTCTTGTTCCATTGTTGGTCAATCTTTTTATGAATCTAAAAATCAGAGTTTTCGGAGGTGAAAGGGCGATTATAGAAAAAGCAATTGCAGATTATATTTCCAAACACCCGCGAGCAAATTTACATTTATATAAAACGCCCAACGGTTATCGAATTTTAGCTATGCATCAATTGTTTTCCCCGGGAGAGGAAGACGCGACAGAACTATTGAATGCGCTGTATTCTGATCCTTTGTACATTCGAATGTGTAAAAATCAGAAGTGCTTTCGTGCCCGAATATCTCCGAAGCCTTGGCGAATTGGAATCAAAAGACTAGGGCCCAGACCAGGCGTCTGGCCAATTAAAGCAAGCCATCTTCCGGCAAGAAGTGCCTGGATAAAATCATATGAAAAAAAGAACAAAGAATTTTCTTCATGTCGTTTTATTGGAAAATTTGGTTCAGATAATGTTGAGTCGAAAGCTCTGGGAATTAAAGAGTTGCATGACCATTTTTGTCAATCAACGCAGGATCTTCCTTTGGCATGAAGGAAATTCATAAAAGAAGGCTCTTAAAAAACTTAAATTAATTGTCTCGCCGTATATTGACTATCTAATGTTAAGATAGAAGCTCTGTAGGTTGAATTGAGGAACGAAACCTGACAATTTCAAAGTTGGTATGCTTACTACTTTTAAAAGCACATTTGTTGGGTTACGCGACGCGACGCTAACATTATCTACTGTGCTGTTAAGTATGAATCAATATACAAGCTCTCTTGCCTTAATAACGTCTTTCCCAAAATCACCTTATCATGTAACATATATGAAATAACGTATATATAAACTCTGTCGTTTCTGAAGAAAAGAAAAAGTTCTGATATGGAGCCTGTCGCCTTTTATAAACAGCTTGCCGACGATACTCGCCTGAGCTGTCTCCTGTTGATCCTGGCCGAACAGGAGCTTTGCGTGTGCGAACTAACCGAGGCGCTCGATCTGAGCCAGCCAAAGGTTTCCCGCCATTTGGCTCAGCTTAAAAAAAGCGGCTTGTTGGATGACAGGCGTCAGGGTAAGTGGATTTTTTATTCTATCAGCAAAGATTTACCACACTGGGCAAAATTAGTTCTTATCGAAACTGGTCAGCAAAATCCGGAATTTATAAAAGACAAACTATTTAAATTAAATCGAATGGGTAGCAGGCCGGAAAGAGTCGGTGCCTGTTGTTATAAGGAGAGTTATTCATGAAAGTTGCCATTAATGGCTTTGGCCGCATGGGCCGACTATTTTTTCGTACACTTTGGGGAACTCAGGGCGTTGAAATAGTACATATCAACGAACCGGCGGGCGATGCTGTCTGTAGTGCTCATTTACTGGCGTTTGATTCAGTGCATGGCAAATTTATGCAGGATGAAATTACGACTGAAGGGGAAAATATTCTGCTCGAAGGATGCACCATCAAGCACACTCGGGAGTCTGATATGACGACAACCGACTGGGGGAGTGTTGATCTACTGGTAGACTGCAGTGGCAAGTATCGACAGACCGAACTTTTCGCGCCGGTTTTTGCTCAAGGCGTTAAAAAAGTGCTGGTTTCCTGCCCGGTCAAAGATGCCGACACGCTCAATATTGCCTACGGTGTTAATCACCACCTGTATGACCCTGCTAACAATCATTTAATTACTGCGGCATCCTGTACTACCAACTGTCTGGCGCCGGTAATTAAAGTGTTGCTGGATAACTTTGGTATCGAACAGGGCGCGATGACCACCATTCACGATATCACCAACACGCAAACTATTATTGATAGCGCGCATAAAGATTTACGTCGAGCTCGTTCGTGCGCGGAATCTCTGATTCCGACCACTTCGGGTTCGACCACTGCCATCATGAAAATTTTTCCGCAGTTGGAAGGCAAGCTCAACGGTTTGGCTGTTCGCGTGCCAACAGTCAATGCCTCTATTGTCGATCTGGTTGTGACCACTAATAAAAACACCTCGGTTGAGGAAGTGAATTCCGCCTTTAAAGCGGCAGCCGAAGGCGAGCTAAAAGATATTTTGGGTTATGAAACCAGGCCGCTTGTTTCTGTGGACTATAAAGATGACAAACGCTCGGGAATTATCGATGCGCTTTCTACTCAGGTTACTAATGACAATATGGTCAAAGTTATTGCCTGGTACGATAATGAAATCAACTATGTAGAAAGAATGAAAGATATTCTTCTGATGGTTAAGAGCGGTCTGGCAAGCTAATTGTTTATCAATTATGAATTCAGTTAGAAACTACGCTACTGTTACCGCGGCCTATTGGGGATTTACTCTGACCGATGGTGCTTTGCGAATGCTGGTGGTTTTGTATTTTCACCAGCTTGGCTACAGCGCGATTGATATTGCCTTTCTGTTTCTGTTTTACGAGTTTTTTGGGGTGGTGACCAATCTGGTTGGCGGTTGGCTGGCGGCCAGATTCGGCCTAAATAAAACTTTGTTTTCCGGACTGGCTTTACAGGTTGTAGCGCTTTATTTGTTGAGTCTTGAACAGTTGCTTTCGGTTCCTTATGTGATGGCAATTCAGGCGCTTTCAGGGATAGCGAAAGATCTTAATAAAATGAGCGCAAAAAGCAGCTTAAAATTACTGGTTAGTGATGGTGCGCAGGGGCAGCTATTTAAATGGGTGGCTATCCTCACCGGTTCAAAAAACACCTTGAAGGGTTTTGGTTTTTTTCTGGGAGGCTTGTTGCTGTCGGTGTTTGGTTATAAACAGTCATTGATAGTTATGGCTGTCGGCCTGGCAATTATTGGTATTGCCTGCTTTATTCTTTTACCGGGTGATTTGCAGCAGAAAAAATACAAGGTTAAATTTAAACACCTGTTTTCCAAGAGTAAGGCGATTAATCGATTATCCGCGGCGAGACTATTCCTCTTTGGTGCCAGGGATATCTGGTTTGTCGTTGCTCTACCGGTGTTTTTGCAAGCGAGTTTAAGCTGGAGTCATACACAGGTGGGTACCTTGATGGCTGTGTGGGTGATTGTTTACGGATTAATACAAACATCGACGCCCAAAATGTTGGGATTTAAACAGCCAGAGCACGCGCCCAACGGTAATACGGCAACAAAAGCGGCGTTTGTTCTGTTGCTCGCTCCTTTGGCTATGATTGTTGGTGATTCCTTTTCAGTGGGAATGAACTGGATTATTATCGGAGGCCTGATTGCTTTTGCGGTAGTCTTTGCTATGAACTCCGCCATTCATTCTTATCTGATTCTGGCATTTTCGAACAAAGATGATGTGGCGCTCGATGTCGGATTCTACTATATGTCCAACGCTGCCGGACGATTGTTGGGAACCTTGTTATCGGGACTAATTTACCAGTGGCATGGTTTCATGGCGTGTATTATTGGCTCGGCGATCATGATCGCTGTCTGCAGCCTGATTTCTACCCGGCTGGAAAAAGTAAAATAAAGTTATTTAATCGAATTGCATACAGGTAAAAAAATGAATGAACTCGTAGAACAATTGTTGGAAGGCGCTCTAGCGCAAAGCGTGGAAGCTGAGCCTGCAGAAGACGATGATTTGGTCGAAATCGAAGAAGAGATCTTGCTGCCTATTCCTGCGGATTTTAAAGATTTCCTGATCCACGCCAGTCATATTGTCTATGGCTCATTGGAGCCGGTGACGGCGCATGATTCTCACCTTCACACTCACCTGCCTGAAGTCACTGCGCAAGCTTGGGCGGAAGGACTGGAAAGAGATCTAATTCCTTTATGTGCAGTAGGTATGGGGTATTATTGTGTCAATCAGGAAGGTGAAGTTTTGCTTTGGCAAAACGGTGAAATGACCGATGAATATTGGGAAAGTGTTTGGAATTGGGTCGAGCGGGTCTGGTTGGAGAGTTAAAAACAAATCATTTGAGGAAAACACGAACAAGGAAGTGCTATGAAAAACAAAAAATGGGTGGTCGTATTTCCCCTTCTCAGTTTTATTTGGCTTGCGGTAACTGTAATTATCGCTGGCGAAAATTTTTCTGACTATAACCATGCCCATCAATTTATCAGCGAACTTGGTGCAAGCGGAGCGCCTTTGAGTTTTGAAGTTAATTATTGGGGCTTCTTTCCGACTG
Source organism: Aliikangiella sp. G2MR2-5 (assembly GCF_015687155.1). Lineage (GTDB taxonomy): Bacteria > Pseudomonadota > Gammaproteobacteria > Enterobacterales > Kangiellaceae > Aliikangiella. The sequence continues at coordinate 415,369 of NZ_JADPQF010000004.1, forward strand.
AAATATTGATCATTCTATTCTCGATAAATCTGTATTTTATTTTGCCCAGGTCAAAGCTTAAGTGGGTCGGTATTGTTGTTTTGAACGCCTATGCTCTCAGCTATATGCTCGCCGCGGTCTATCCTTGTGATTTTGGATGTAGGCCGACAAACCCCAGCATGTCCAATGAGCTTCATTTTTTGTTTGGTGGCCTGGCTTATTTGTTGGGAGTTGTTGTAATTCTCGTTTTGGCTTTTGAATCGCGCCACTGGTGTCAGAGTCGCGTTCCACTTGTTTCGGGAGGTTGCATTTCAGTAGTTGTTTTAAGCATGCTTGGCACTATTGATCTTGAGGTGGAATATTCCGGCCTTATGCAGCGAATATGTGAAACGCTAATCTATAGCTGGTTTATTCTCTACGCGAGCTACATTTATCGAACTCGGTCGATAAAATAATGTACACACCATCATTAACCGAAACTAGTTCTTAATTTGGTTTTTACAAATTTTAGAATATAACCGCTAAAATTGGCCAACGCTTTTATGTCCGCAGGAATATCCTGATAGTGACAAATATAGCCTAGTTTTACCATTGCTTTATCGAGTTTCGTCTTTCTTCCCCGACCGGGATCAACGATGATAACTTCACAAGTTGCTGAAGCATGGGCATCGATAAAGTTGGCAAGCAGTGTAATATGTTCATCTTCGTATAAAAGATCGCTACCGATAATCAGATCAAATAGTCCCAAAGAATCATCTTTGTCAGCCCAGCTGGTTCGCTCGAAAAAGATCTTTTGATCTTCGTTAATTTTTACATTTCTTTTCAAAAAAGATTCGACTTCCGGGTGATAATCGGTGGCGGTAATATCGGCGTTCTTACTATTCAGTAAAAGGCTCGGCAAGGCTATCCCGCAGCCGACTTCCAATATTCGTTTTGCTTTAATATTGTAACTATCCATAAAATGGGCAAGAGCCATACTGGAGGGCCAGATTACGCCGAATATAGGCCAGGACGCCGAGCAGATCCCGAGACCTTCTGCTTTGCCGTCGGGGTCATAATATTGCTGATTATCGCGAAGCGTACATAGGTGAATGTCGGTATTCAAAAATTCAATGGTTTGATACTTTAATCTGAGATCTGTCATTAGTGGCCTGCTAAGCGTTGCGCCTGGCCAACTATCGAGGATAAATGACAAAACGAAGGTTTCTCTCTAGAGTAAAGCTTATTGAACAAAGCGCAAGTTAATTTCCCAAAAGAGAAATAAAAAGAGGCGCATTAATGGCTCGCTTGAGTAAAGCCTGTACTCCTTATTATAAGAAGGCAGGCCTTAATAACGAAAAGAGACTACTTTCTAATTTGTAAACTATCCCTGTGATAAATCAATCCTTCGGCCTCGGCAATCAAGACGGCATTTTCTGAAAGCACTTTTCTTCCTCGTGCATTCACTTCCTGAACGGTCAGAACTTTTAAATAGGTGTTGACGCTTAATCCGCCCGATTGTTTGGCATAACCTAGAGTCGGCAATGTATGGTTGGGTCCGGATATATAGTCTCCCAAGGCAACCGCACTATTGGCTCCGATAAAAAGGGAGCCAAAATTGGTCAGTTGCGCTTCGTTTATTGAACGGTGACAAAGCATCAAATGTTCTGGCGCAAAGTCTTCACTAAACTGAATGAGTTTTTCAACTGAATCGGCAAAAACGAGCTCAATCTGTTTGTCTTTCAGTAGCTTGTGAGTCTCCTCACTTTTTTCGAGGTAAGCCAGTACTTCGACCAGCCAGTCAGCATTGTCACTGGCGATTATGGAAACTGCCATGGGATCGTGTTCGGCCTGCGCCAGGGCATCCAGTGCCAGCCAATCGATGGGTTGAGTTTCATCACAAAGGGCGAGGAGTTCGCTGGGGCCGGCTAATCCATCAATTTTTACTTTAGACTGAACCTGCTTTTTTGCTTCATTAACCCAGGCGTTACCGGGGCCGACTATTAAATTGACGGGCTCAACGGATTGATAGCCATAGGTTAATGCCCCGATGGCCTGTACGCCACCCATTTTAATAAAACAGGTTGCACCGGCTAACGATGCCGCTGCCAAAATTGCCGGATCATCTGACGGTGAGCAAGCGATCCTGACTGGACTGCCTGCAACTTTGGCCGGTATCAAGGTCATAAGCGCGGTTGAAATCAGCGGAAAGCGACCACCGGGAATATAAGCGCCCACCCGTTCAATGGGCAGAACAACCTGGCCAAAGCGACCAAATTCATCCTCAAAGATTTTTGATTCGACGCCTGATTTTTGAAACCTGGCAAAGCTTTCTATTCGACTTGCGGCCAGTTTAATCGAGTTTTTCAGTGCTTCTGATAATGGGTAATCGTCAAAGGGTCTTAACTTGATAAAACGGACAGCATTTTTATCAAATAACTGTGCATAGCGATCAACTGCCTCATCATTATTTTTTGCAATATCCGACAATATTTCGCTAACTTTTTCGGAAATATCCATGACCTCGGTTAACGCTTGTCGCTGCCACTTTTCTGCCTTAATTATCATTGAAACGGCTCCTAAGTTCACACAGAATATCATCGACGGAAACACCTTTGGCGATGGCATCGACCAAAGCAAAGAAAATTAAATCAGCGGCTTCCCAGCGAACCTCTTCGAACGATCGAGCTTCGATCAATTCTTGCGCTTCTTCTAATATTTTTTCTGCACGAAACTCCGCAGATTGAAAAAGCTTACTGGTAAATGAATTTTTCGGCAGTTCTTTTTTTCGTCTCTCCAGAAGCTGATTGAGCTTCGAAAAACTGAATTCACGTTTTTGACTGGCGAAACAACTATAGCGATCTAAGTGACAGGCATTTGTCTGTACTTGTTGATCCGCCTCATTCTTATCCGCCAGCCTTACCCTGAATATTAGACTATCACCGTCACAATCAAAATCAGCCTGAACAAGAGATTGTCGATCGCCGCTGGTGAGTCCTTTTTCCCAGATCTCATTCCGACTTCGACTCCAGTAGATCCCCGCTCTCTTTTCTAACGCTAAACGTAATGAAGCTTGGCTAGAATAAGCCTGCATCAGTATTTTATTGGTGTCCACATCCTGTACAATGGTCGGTATAAGCGGCGCTTTCTCAAAATCGAGCTGAGTTAAAAAGCAGTCGATCAGATTGAGCTTACCTGTATAAATGGACATACCGATTTGTCCATTACAGCCTAATCTGGTAAACCACTGAATATCATCCAGGCTGGTAATGCCTCCCGCGATAGTGACTGGGACACTTGAATTTTTGACCACATCAAAAATTCGTTCACGATCCAGTCCTTCAAGCAATCCTTCTTTTTCGACCTGGGTATATAAAAACTCGCTACAATTTTTTGCCAGCTCCGGAATTAAGTCGAGAACTTTTTCCCCTTCAGTATTTTTCCAGCCCTGAGTCGACCAATAATCTCCCTTGGCATCGATTGCGAAAATAAGCGAATTTTTATCGAGTTTTTTTACCCACTGCTGGCGACAGTTAGTGCCGATAATAATTTTACTCGCTCCTGCTTTAATATATTCTTTCGCGGTTTCAAGATCGCGAATACCGCCGCCAACGCGGCAGGGTCTGACTTTAAGCAATGCTTTGATTAAATCCTTGTTGTCGCCTTTTCCTAGCGCCGCGTCCAAATCGATAATGGCTACTTCGCCGTAAACCGAAAAATCTTCCAGTAGCTGAAAAACATCTTCTCGTTCCAGAACTTTTTCTTTTCCCTGCTTGAGTTGAACGGCTTTTCCGTTCATTAAATCAATTGATGGTATTAACATGATTGTTACCTGATCTTGTAATATGTATGTTTATCTGCTTGACAAAATAGCAGCCAAGTATTTCTATTGTCTTTTCACTATCTAACGCTTAACCCTTTATCAGTTAGGTAGCGTTTAACATCGCCCACTCGATAGTCGCCCGAATGAAACATGCCGGCAGCCAGGCAGGCATCCGCCCCCTGACTAAATGCCTGATAAAAATGTTCTTCGCTTTTGGCGCCGCCGGAGGCGATCACCTGAATAGGCAATTCCCGGCTAACCTGTGCTGTCAGCTCAGTATCAAACCCTGAGCCGGTGCCGTCTTTATGCATCGCAGTTAATAAAATTTCTCCGGCGCCCCGCCTGGCGACTTCTTTGGTCCAGTCAAAAAAGTTTTTATCGGTGAGCTTTCTTCCGCCGTTAATGTAAACGCCGAGAGAAGAATCGGCTTCTCTATTTACATCAACAGCCACTACTACACACTGGCTGCCGTAGGCTTTAGCCGTTGCGTCGATAATGTCAGGGGCCAATACCGCCGTAGTATTGAGCGCTACTTTATCGGCGCCTGCATCCAGAAAGGCTTTAACGTCATCGAGTTTTTTCAAGCCACCACCAACGGTAAAAGGGATCGAAAGGTTACAGGCGATATCCGTTACCAGTTTGAGCGCGGTTGGCCGATTTTCGTTACTCGCTGATATATCGAGAAATACCAGTTCATCGGCGCCTTGCTCTTCATAAGCCTGTGCAAGCTCAATCGGATCGCCCATATCTCTTAATTGTTTGAAGTTGGTTCCTTTAACCACGCGTCCTTTATCGACATCAAGGCATACTATGATTCTTGGTAGCAGTTGACTATTTGGCATTGATCGTCTCCCCGACTAAATCGATATTTCTGGACAAGGATTCCCGTATTATTTGTAGCCCCGCATCACTGGATTTTTCCGGATGAAACTGCACGCCGGTGAAAGTACCCTGCCTGACTGCAGCACAAAAAGTTTCACCATAGCAGGTGGTTGCTATTGATTCGGATGCACCTTTAATGGCGTAGCTATTTACAAAATAAACACAGGCTTCCGGCCAGATTTCTGACTCAATATTGGCCCAGCCAACCATTGGTTTTTTGGGAAAATCCAGCGCTCTGGCTTCGCCTTTAAACCAGCCAAGCCCTGCAATATTTTTATCTTCTTCGCTTGCTTCAAAAAATATCTGCATGCCCACGCAGATTCCGAGCATGGGAATGTTGCTTTCTCTGGCATTTAACAAGTAGGCAGGCCAACCAGCTTGACTGATATTTTCAATAACGGTTCCAAAGCGTCCCTGACCGGGGAGCACTATGGCGTCAAATAATTGTTCAGGCGGCGATGTCGCAATCGTCACCTCGAAATTTAGTTTTTCAATCGCAGCTCGCAAGCTAAACAGGTTGCCTGCTTTGGTATCAACGATGAGTACTTTTTTCATGGTTTGATCTCACAAAATCTAAAACAGCAATTACAAAATACCCTTGGTGGTATTTTCTCCACTCGCCGGTAATAAAGCCTCTTTAAGCGCATAAGCCAAAGCTTTGAAACAGCCTTCAGCCAGGTGATGATTGTTACGAAACGTCATCGGCTTGATGTGTAAGGTCATCGCAGCGCTCATCGCCAGAGTATTGAAGAAGTGTTCGAACATTTCGGTACTCACTCCACCGAGATTTTCGCGAGTAAATTTCAGCTCGCCGACATAGATTCCTCGACCGGACAGATCGAGCGCACAAAGGATCAAGGCTTCATCCATCGGCAACAAGCGTTGACCGTAACGCTGCATGGTATCGAGTGAACGCCAGCTTTGTTGTAACGCCTCGCCCAGACAGATGGCAATATCTTCAACCGTATGATGGTCATCCACTTCCAGATCTCCATCCACGGCAAGCGAAAGATCCCATCGTGCGTGAGAGGCCAGTTGCTCCAGCATGTGATCGAGAAAAGGAATCCCGCTATTAATAGTTATTTTCTGGCTTCCGAAAATATTGAGCGACAAAGTAATTTGGGTTTCTTTGGTTTTTCTTTCAACGCTAATTGGAAATTGACTATTATTCATTGTTATTTAACCGGCTTTAGCCAGTCCTCCAGTTGATTGATACTCTCGAGCACAATATCCGCCCCCGCTTGATAAAGTGCTTCGACGTTTCTTTTGCCAATACCAACAGCGAGAGAATTCGAGGCGACGGCGGCTTGCATATCGTCCGGATTGTCGCCGCACATCCAGCTTGCGTTTGAGAATTGACATTGCAGTTTTTTTATTCCTTCCGGCGAGGGTTTGGGCAAGGTTACATCGTCCAGACTTATCAGAGCCTCGGTTTGCAAGCCGATCAGCGAAAGTCCCGCTTGTGCTTCTATTCGCGGACGACCCGTCACTACAGCAAATTGTGTTTTTTGGCTTTTATTGATCGTCTGAATAAGCTCTTTCTGGATAAGAGGCTTTTCATTAGCGACCAATCCATTATTGTTGTCTCCCAGATAAAATTGCTGAAAAACTTCAGTGACCTTTTCCAAAGAGACATTGATATTTAAGGTTTCCAATAATGCTCTGGACAATACCCAATCGTTATTAAAGCCTCCTTGATCGCGTAGCGAAAAGATCTGTTCCATCGAAATCTTTTGTCCCGAAAGCTCTTCAACTGTCGCTTTGACTGCTTGGTCATAGCTTTCACTGGTATCGATTAGTACACCGTCCATATCGAGGCAGATGAGTTTAGGCGTTAGCGCCTGTTCTAAAAGCGACAGTAATCTGTCCAGTGTATAAGGAATTGTAATGCGAATGCATTTGCCAAGTTGTTTTATACTAGAATTTCCTTCGGGAAAAGTTTTAATAAGCAAATTATTTTTAGCAAGAAAAGATTTAACGGCACTTGCTTGCAAGTTGTTCAACTTCAGTAAAACAAAATTAGCCTGGCTTTCTACCACTGGAATTTTCTTGTCATTTAACCAGCACAGAAGTTTTTTTCTATTTTTGCGGATGACTTCACTGTAATTTTCGACTTCCTGTCGATTATCCTGGCTTAGGGCCGTTTTCGCGATTTCGATACTGGGTGCAGGGATGTTGAAAGGTATGGAGCGAGTTTTAAATTGCTCAATTAGTATTTCTGATCCCAAAATGTATCCGAGGCGAATACCCGCCAGTCCATACGCTTTTGACAGGGTTCTCAAGATCACCAGGTTATCGAACTGGGATAAGAGTTTAATTGTCACTGCCTCCTCATCTGAGAATTCGATGTAGGCTTCATCCAGAAACACGATGCCTTGATTGACACTGGCATTCTCAATAATATCGAGCAAAGTTTCTAAAGCGATACTCTCTCCCGTCGGATTATTAGGACGAGTAATGATAGTTATTGCGCCTGGATTTTGTTTGATGGCCTGTATGGTATTTGAGGTATTAATTGTGAGATCCGAATTGGCCGATACTAAAATTGCGTCTAGCTGCCAACTATCGACGCCCCATGTATATTGGGAAAACGCTGGTAATGGCAGTATTACTTTCGTTGTTTCTTTAATGAGCCGCATCAAAAGCATAATCGCTTCGTCGCCTCCATTACTGCAAAAGACCTGTTCTGGTTTTAACGAGTAAATGTCAGCTATTTGTTGTTCCAGTTGCTCCCTTTGTGGATAACGCCATAAATCAGAGTATTCACTTTCCTGTGCTATTACACTGACTTGATCAGATCTTTCATTAAAATCCAGTTTTAAAGTTTTGCTATCTAGAGATTCGGGGTTCATCGGATGTCCTTCCTGCTATAGTGCTTTACGGATCGGTGTTTCTAGAATGTCGGTTGCGCCCGCAGCAATGAGTTTCGGGATCAGATTTTTTATTTCTTTTTTCGGAATCGCTGCTTTTACCGCAAAGCCTTTGTCCTGATAAAGTGGAGAGACGGTCGGATAACGCATTGCGGGTAATAAATCGACAATTGCATTAATTTGTTCAGTGGCACAGTTCATTTCTAAAAGCACTCTTTCTCTGCCGTTGAGAACTGCCTGCATCAAAGTCAACAGATCATCTATTTGTCGGCGCTTGTTAGGATCTTCCAGTGCTTTGGCATTGGCAATAAACTGCGTTGAGCTCTCCATTACTGTATCGACGATCTTTAGTCGATTGGCGCGAATTGTGGTACCGGTAGAGGTGTTATCGATGATCATATCGGCATCTTCAGGAGGAAAAACTTCGGTCGCACCATAAGAACGTAACAACTGATAATTTAAACCTAGTTTGTTTAAGTAGTCAGTTGCAACATTCTTATATTCAGAAGCGACAATTAGTTTACGCGACTTCATTTCTTCCCAGTCCCAGTCTTCAGGAATACAGGTGACAATCTTGACCGGGTTGAATCCAAGGTCTTTTAGAACAACAACTTCACTTCGTCTTTCCTGGATCCAGTCATAGCCGGCAAATCCTATGTCGTGCTGTCCCATTTCAACTAATGAAGGAATATTTTGGCTTTTTAATAATTTGACTTCGAGATCAAAGCCAAACGCCTGAGGGCGATAATTACGTTCGTCACCGATAAGTTCAATACCACAGTCGGAAAGGAGTTGATTAACTTTGGTATTAATTCGTCCCTTTGGTAATACTAGTTTTAATGTCATTTTCATTGCCTCAGTTAATTTGAAAGTGATGTTAAAACCTCGTTTACTTTCTTTCACCAAAGCATAAAAAAAGCCCCGGTTACTGTTGTAAACGGGGCTTTGGTATTCTTTGTCTGATTAAATATCAGGTACGCGCAAAACCACCGTCATCGGTATGATGATGGTGATGATGATGGACTGCTGTAATCGATATTAATCTGTTCATATGGCCGATTATGTGAAATACCGTGTCTAATTTCAAATAGGATTTGGTTATTAAGAGCAAAAAAATAGGTTAAACTGGTCCTATCTACAAGACTAAAATTTATTTTGATTGCAGGATATTGGCTTGGTAGGCCCACTCATTAGGGAATATTCAGTCAGAATTTTGAATTTTTACAAGCCATTGCCTAAAGTTAGAGAATGTCAAAACTCGGTAGTTATAAAGGGCTCGAGTGACTGTTTGCTATTTTGATAATTCGGTCTGACTCTAACTAATGACTAAATGGAAACCAAATAGAAATAGGGAAAAACATGGAAAATGTTACTACCAGCTCTGTGGCTTCCAACGAAGTAAGCAACCTGAAAGAGAAGCTAGAACAGCTTGAGACCCAATTGACCAGCCGCTTGCTAAATAGTGTTAGTGAGCGCCAGGAGCGCCGATTACGACTGGAAAAGTACCTGAAGCGGTTACCGATTACCGACAGCCAATGTCTGCACATTTTGAAAAATTTCGATGCTGATGCAGAGCAAGCAATGCAAATGCAATTGGTTGGGCAAGAGGTCAAGACCGCCTTGGAGGAACTTAAGGCATTGCTATCAGGTTAAATTAGCAATCTATCTTTTAGAGTCCATTCAGAGGGGATTTGAATGTCTCATTCATTGGCGAAAATATTATGCATTGAAGATGCTAAGGCCGATCAAAACTTTATTCGAAAGCACTTAGGCCGCGATTACGAACTTGCATTTGCGGCAAGCGGGGATGAAGGAATCGCCAGAGTTTCCGGTTTTAATCCCGATTTGGTGTTACTTGATGTCAATATGCCGGATATCAATGGATTGGAAGTTTGTCGTCACATTCGGGAGTTACCTGAAACCGAGGACTTACCCATTGTGTTTATTTCCGGAATGTCTTCGGCAGAAGACCGGTTGGCTGGCTATCGTGCCGGGGGAGATGAATACCTGGGTAAGCCATTTGATGAAAAAGAGCTGGTTAGTAAGGTAACACTCTTAATTAAGGCCAAACAAGAAAAACAGCGGCTCAAGGAAGTTTCCCAAAAGGCCAGTCAGGCAGCAATTGCTGCCGTAACCAGAGCAGCAGAACTGGGGTTTATTGTAACCCTGCTACGCGAAAGCTTTGCCTGTGAAGGGATTGATGAGCTTGGCGAAAAAGTGTTCAACACCTTGACTTGTTATGCTCTGGACGGAAGCTTGCTTCTTCGATTTAATGGAAAAGATCTGTTTTATCCAAAAAACAGGCCCCTTTCTGAAAAAGAAAAATCCGCCTTAATCAAGGCTCATGACGCCGGTCGAATCTTCCAGTATCAGGATATCGCAATATTTAGCACACCTAAAGTTTCTTTGCTTATCAGGCAAATGCCGAGTAACTCTGCCAAGGTTAGTCGACTGCTTGAGCATCTGGCTATTTTGGTTGAAGGTGTGGAAGCTCGACTTAAGGGGCTGGAAATAAAACACCACACGGACGTTGATAAACAGTTATTGGAGCAATCAGTAGAGCTGACTCATGGCTGTCTTGAAGATTTAAAGGAAGGTCATTACCAGCAGCGGGTTGCAACAGCCAAAATTCTTTCTGACGTGGTAGAAGATATGGAAGAATTATTTCTTCGTCTAGGCTTGGACGAGACTCAGGAGCAAGCGCTGCTTTCTTTAATTCTTGAAGCTGAAAGAAAAACAGAAGCTGTTTTCTTTAAGAATAACCAGCTTCAGGAACAGTTTGAAGAGATAAAAGGACACCTGAATTCGCTCATTTAACCTAACCAGTTGCTGGTTGAAGTTATTGGTTCAATCTATGTTATGATCGGCCCAACTAAAGAATAGCTAATAGAGTTTGATGAAAACATCCCTTCCTTCTTTTGAGAAATCTCACGTTTTAGTCGTCGGTGATTTGATGCTTGATCGCTACTGGTATGGCGGCAGTACTCGTCTTTCTCCAGAGGCTCCTGTTCAGGTTGTCAATGTGGGTAATGTTGAAGAAAGACCCGGTGGAGCAGGCAATGTGGCGCTCAATATTGCCAGTTTGGGCGGGAAAGTGTCTTTAGTTGGTATAACAGGAAAAGATGAAGCCGCTGAGCAGTTAAAAACAGGGTTGACGGGAGCGAATGTAAGCTGTGACTTTGAATCTATTGCCGATTTACCAACCATTACCAAGCTACGCGTTATTAGTCGGCAGCAGCAGCTGATCAGGATGGATTTTGAGGAAAAATTTAATGGCCGCGGCGTATTTGGAATTGCAGAAAAAACCAAACGACATATTAAGCAGGCAGGTGCTCTGGTTTTGTCTGATTATGCCAAAGGGACGCTTGAGGATGTTCAGAGACTGATTGAAATAGGTAAAGCACAAAATATTCCTATATTGGTTGACCCTAAAGGGAGTGATTTTTCTCGCTATAAGGGGGCTACTATTGTTTCGCCCAATTTAAGTGAATTTGAAGCGGTGGTGGGTCACTGTCGGGACGAGAAATCTTTGGTCGAAAAGGGACAGGCTTTATTAAAGCAGCACTATTGGGAGGCGTTACTCATCACTCGTGGAGAAAAAGGTATGACTCTTCTGCGTGAGGGCAAGCCCGAGCTGCATTTACCAGCTATGGCACGAGAAGTGTTTGATGTGACCGGTGCCGGCGACACTGTTATTGCGACTTTAGCCTGCGCCCTAGCGGCAGGGAGTGAGATTGAAGATGCGGTAGCATTGGCCAATATTGCAGCCGGAATTGTTGTACTTAAACTAGGAACTGCGACTGTCAGTCGACATGAAATCCGTCGAAGCATGCGAACTCGTGGTGAGTTGGGGTCCGGAGTGATGAGTGAGGAGCAGCTTAAAATTGCTGTTGATGAGGCGAAGGCTCACGGCGAGAAAGTTGTAATGACAAACGGCTGCTTTGATATTTTACATGCCGGACACGTTTCCTACCTGCAGGCGGCCAAGCAACTTGGTGCCCGACTTATTGTTGCAGTTAATGACGATCATTCTGTGACCGAGCTGAAAGGGCCTGGTCGTCCAGTCAACCCGCTTAATCGACGTATGTCGGTATTGGCTGCGCTTGGTTCGGTTGACTGGGTAGTATCATTCTCAGAGTCAACTCCGCAGAGACTGATTGAGTATATTTCTCCTGATGTACTGGTAAAAGGTGGAGACTATACGCCAGAGCAGATTGCAGGTGCTGAGCATGTGAGAGCCAATGGTGGTGATGTCCGAGTCCTCCCTTTTATTGATGGAGTTTCGACTACCAAGATCATTGAGTCTCTTAATGGAAAGTAAGGTATCGACTAGCATCCACATACATGAGCAAAAATAATGAGCGGACATGCGCCAATACGCCAACTAGATAAAAGTATTATCGTAGTCGGGGGCCTGCTGGCACTTCTTTCAGTGTTGATAGGGGCTTTCGCCGCGCACGGATTGAAGGCTCAGCTACCTGACAATGCGTTGAAATGGGTTGAAACAGGTGCTCGCTATCAGATGTATCATGCGCTGGGTATGATTCTTATCGGGGTATGCTCCTGGCTCCAACCAATAGCAAGGAAACAGCTTGAATGGGCTGGTATTTTGCTTGGTGCCGGAGTCCTGTTATTTTCGGGTTCTCTCTATATTCTCGCCTTAACTTCCTATAAATTGTTAGGCGCGATTACGCCAGTAGGTGGCATCCTGTTTATTGCTGGCTGGACTTTATTTATTTACTCCATTGCCAAAATACCTGATGAGAAGGAGTTGTGTTGAGGCCTCCCTAATGAGCTGACTCTAACATAACCATCTTATTTGACTAACTATTGAGGAGCGCTGGAATGAATAGAAAGAATCAACCCTGGATAGCCAGGCTTGGCTGGTTGATTTTGTTGATCGGTCTTGTTCTTTACATAGTTCCGCTATTTTATGAGCAAATTGGTTTTTATTCAGGTCTTCTAGCATTTGCGCTTATTTTTATAGGTATTACTTTATTGAAGTTGCGTAAAGATCAGATTAATCGCCATTGAAATTATTGCTGGCAGCCGATATTTTCATTATTTCTGATTTTTTCCGGTTTCTAGATGTGAGATATTTCCTACGTTTGTTGTAAGCCATGTCTGTTTGGATGTGAAGTGATCATCACTTTGTTATTCCCGACTTTTACCTTTCATTGACCTCTTCAAAATCTATCTTATTGATAATTAATAAGTTTATATTTTGGGAATAATTGAGCGACTAGGATAGCGTTGGCGGAGTTTGAAAAGGCAGGTTGTGATTTTTGCTGCTGAATATATCCTGTAATTAAGCGTTACGGATGACGCCGGAATCAAGGGAAACATGGGACAGGAATCCCAATTCAAGGAAAAGAAGTTCAAGGAAGGTGCAGGGAGCGACTCTTTCAATGGATGAGAGAAAAGCATGCGAGGGCGACTTAGGTCGCCCTTTTTTATGGGGCGAATTTCTCTAAAAGCATTCGCTTTCACTCTTTTTCGCTCACTGGTTTGTCCTGCATCAAACTATTCCTGGTTCTGATTCGTTAACTATTCCGTTAGAATAGAGCCTGATTGAATTGTAGGAAAGTTTGATGAGTCAGAGAATTGAGCAGCTAATAAAAAATAATCGCGAGTGGGCGAGTCGTTTTGAAAAATCAAATCCAGGCATCTTCGATAAACTTGGTAAACAACAAAACCCGGACTATTTGTGGATTGGTTGCTCAGATAGTCGTGTTCCCGCTAATACCATTATTGGTCTGGATCCGGGTGAAGTTTTCGTACACCGAAACGTTGCAAATATTGTGAATCACTCTGATTTGAGTGTGCTTTCAGTGCTTGAATATGCTGTCAGCGTGCTTAAAGTAAGTGATATTATTTTATGTGGCCATTATGGCTGCGGTGGTGTTAAGGCTGCTTTGGAAAGTTGCGAGCATGGCATTGTTGATAACTGGTTGCGAGGTATTAAAGATACTTATCAAAGCCACCGCGAGGAGTTCGAAGCCATTAGCATTGAAGAGGAAAGAGTTAATTATCTTTGTGAGCTGAATGTTATCAAACAAGTGCAGAATATTTGTCACACAACGATAGTACAAAATGCATGGAAATCCGGCCAGAAGCTTTCTGTGCATGGGGTCATTTACGGTATCAACGATGGAATTTTAAAGGATTTGAAAGTCACTACGAACTCCATTTCTCAACTTGAACCAATCTATCAGCTTCACGACTAGCTCTGCAGCAAAGAGAAGCTTTATTATCAAGAGTGTAGTTGCTGAAAATTGACCAGGATTCTCAAGCCGTGAGGTCTTACATTTTCAGCGCTCACTTTGCCTCCGTTTAGCTCGAATGCTCGCTTGGCTATTGCAAGACCTAAACCAACTCCGCCATGCTGATTCGAACGGTCGCTATCGGGTCGATAATAAGGATCGAATATTCTGTCGATTTTTTCAGAAGAAACTCCTGGTCCGTTATCTTCCACTAATAGTTGATAGCCGCTTTCTGTTTTGTTTAATCGACAAATTATTTTCCCTTTTAGTGGAGTATACTTGATTGCATTTCGTAAAATATTCTCCATACCACTAAGAATAGCTTCTTTATCGCCTATTAGAGTACAGTTTTCAATTATCTCTTCAGTGATCACAAGATTCTTTGCCTGTGCTTCAAAGCGACCATCTTCTATTACAGCTCTGAATAATAGGGCCAGATCGAAAGAATGACGTTCACTGTGAGCTTCCATCATTTCCAGACGTGATAGTGCGAGCAGGTTATCCAGCATTTCATTCATTTTGTCACTATCATTCTTGAGTTGTTGAAGATAGTTATCGAATCTGGGATCTGTTTGCTTTTCTAAAACAGCTAACGCTATTTTTATTCGACTTAGTGGAGAACGCAGTTCATGGGAAACGTCACTGAGCAGTTGTCTTTGAGAATTAACCAGTGATGCAACGTGTTGTGCCATGGTATCAAACTCCACGGCCAGCTCACCAAATTCATCTCTGCGCATTTTTAGATGTGAAATTTCTTCACTTGCCTCCAGGTTCTTTCTTAAAGAAACGGTTGCGTGCTTGAGCGCTTTGATCGGTCTGGTAAAAATCCACGACAACAGGAAGCTAAGGGGAAAGCTGATCAGAAATACAATAATGAGTAGCGAAATAGCAAATTCATGAAAAAAGCGGGTAACCAGACTTCTGCTAAATCTTGGAGGAGAATGCTGAGTATAAAGCCAGTAGCTTTCTCCATTAATTTCTATCTCTAGCCCACCGAGAAAGGCATCGCCTTTTTGTATTGCCGTCATCGGACGTCCGGCTCGAATAACTCTGCTGTGTAAATCGCTGAGTATTTGTGGAATGGGTTGTTTTGAATAACTCGAGCCTTCCAGAGTCAAAAGGAAAAACTGCTGCCTTCTTCTAGCGGTTTGATGTTCAACGTTTGTGCGAGATATCTGTCGTTTGAGTTTTCTTGCAGTTTGACTTAATTCATGCTCCATATGTGGTGGGATATAGTCAAATCGTATTTGATTGCTTTTGAAGAAACCAAAAAAAAGACTGAGGGTAATAATGATTACCAGACTAACCCAAAACCAGACCAAAATCTTCCAGAAGAGTTTAATCCGAATTCTTGGATTATCGATTTTCGAGTTATTAAGCGTCGCTTTACTACTACCTGACATCTAGTTAGCATCCCAAATCAGATATTGATAGCCGCTTCCTCGGACCGTCTTAACTCTTGGTTTATCTTGAGCGAAGTCGCCTAGCTTTTTTCGCACATTGCTTAAATGCATATCGATACTTCTATCAAAGGGTTGCAACTTTTTCCCCAAACATTGTTCGCTGATAGTCTCTCGCTTTACCAGTTGGCCGGCGTTTTCCATCAGGAGTTTTAATAGTTCAAATTCTGTGGATGTAAGCTCTACCTCATCTCCCTGACAATACACCTGACGATTGAGTGGATCAATTTCAACTCCGTTAATGCTGAGTTTAACGGTTTCAGAAGATTCTGGTTCATCACTTTTGGTATGACTACGTCTGATTATTGCCCTAATTCTAGCCACTAACTCTCTGGGATCAGCAGGTTTACCGACGTAATCGTCCGCACCCATTTCCAGTCCTACAATTCGGTCAACCTTCTCGCCACGAGCTGTGAGCATTATTACAGGTAACTGGCTATTTCGACGAATTTCTGCCAGAGTCTCAAAACCATTTTTACCCGGCATCATGACATCAAGAATTAACAGATCATATTTATTTTCCAAAATTTTATTAATGGCTTGATCGCCATTTTCTACCAGGTCTATTTCAAAACCTTCCTGTTGAAGATAGTCTTTAAGCAGACGACCTAAATCCAGATCATCGTCGGCAATTAGCAATTTACTCATAAATATCAAGTTTTCATTCATTGAGTTGGATTATTTTTACTCACTGTTGAGTTTATCACAAAGATATCGCATGGAAAGATTGGGTTAAATGTCTTTACATAACCTTTACATTCGCTTGACTCATGTTTGCAAACCAGGCGCTAAACTAGATGCTGTGAGGGTTACAACAGTTTACACCCTGATTTTCTTAAGGTTAGTTGATTATTCTATTAGGAGCGAACAATGAAGATAAAGAATTTGGCTATTGCGACACTATTAAGTACTGCAATCATGTCGTTGCCCACGGTTTACGCAAAGGCAGATGATGACGGAGAAAATGTAAGAGAATTTCCCGGTAAGATGCACAGAATGGAAGGGAGACATCATGGCTTTAAACGCATGCTTGCCCATGTAGGATTAACTGATGAACAGAAGTCTCAGATTCATCAATTGAAAGAGAGCAACAAAGAAGCAGTTGAAGCTCGCCATGAGAAGATCCACGAATTAAAAATGCAAATTCATCAGTTGCTTAAAGGAGACGAAATCGACAGACAGGCTGTTAAAAACTTAAGCTATCAAGTTGCAGATCTGAAAGTTGAGCAAGCCATCATGCACGCTGGGTTGAAAAAGCAAGTACTGGCAATGTTGACAGACGAGCAAAAGTCGAAAATGGAAGAAATGAAAAAGAAGCGTATCGAGCGAATGAAGGCTCATATGGATATTTAGTTTTATTCCCTTCCTTGCCACCTGATCTTGTGTTCGGCTAGTGTCGAATCAAGATCAGATTAATACCTGTCTAACTGGGAGCTCTCTATTTTTATTATGGACAGGTTTTTGGATCGTGATTTTATGTGCCGCAAATATTAGAAAATTTCCCGAACAAAAGAGACTTCTTACAAGGTCATATCCTTAAACAGAAATTTAAAGAATACTTTCTATGGGAATGATATTTTCCAAACCTTTCCCTGTATCGACTGCTGCCTGAAAGTCTTCTGCCATTAGGTGACTTTTATCTAAAACCGTTTGCCAATATTTGATTCTGGTTCTTTCATCGAAGCTTTCAAAATCTTTGCGGTCTGATATCTTTCGATAAGGCAAGGAATTTACATGTTCTTCTGAAGGTGTAATTAATATTACATTATCGAAATTTTCTGGGTTGGCTCGACGATTTTTCAGTTTTTTATCGAACCATCCCGGTTTTACGATCGGAAAAAAATGCGGATAAAGCACGAGCTTTTCACTATTGAAATTGATATCCAGGTGATAATCGACAATTCCTCCATCGCGGTAAACCCCTGAAGGAGCTCCTGGTATTTTGGTAATTCCTCGCAACACCATGGGGATTGCGCCTGAAGCCATAAGCGTTTGATGAATATTGTGGCTGGATAGGGGAATAAATTCCGTTGGCATATCTTCAAAACTAAAAAATGGTCTGGCAAAGCTTGCGTTTTTTGTATAAAAAATGAATCGTTCAAAATGCTTGCCGATTCTTTGGCGAGAAAGAGCGTTCGCAGTTGCGGCTTTTAGAAGACCTGTTAACTGGAGCAAACGGTTTTCTGATTGTGACATCCCTTTGGCACGGGCGACAATGAAATGGCTTTGGACGAGTGTACTGTTTGCAATTTCCTCTTCGCCGGTTGTCCCAAGAACCTTATCCAGCATTTGAATGGCTTTGTCACTGATTTCGTGCACATCAGGCTTGCTTGAATAGGTTTCGTGAGAGTAATGGTGTGCAAGACGCTTGATTGCGCCGACAGGATCTTCCTGTGCAAAGCATGCCATTCGCCATGCTCCCGCGGATGAGCCAATGGTATGAATTGGATTCTCCCTATTTGCAAAGAATTCACCGAAAAGGTAACAATCCAATCCATAAAGTGTAAACCATTTCGGGCCGCCAGATGCTCCAGCCATGACATCAAACATAGATTGATGGATACCATTTTGCTGTATTTGTTTTAACGCTTTATTACCTGCATACAGGCTTATCGATGAAGTCATTCTGCGGAAAGCTATAATCTTGAGTCTATTGGTGGTAAAGCATACGGTATAGTGTAAAAAAATTCATTAGATTTCAAAAATATACTCAGCAAATATACTCGGGAAAAGCCGCGGGTAGGGCGTCGCAAAATCAATGGAGAATCTTTCCAAATTGTATGGCATCGCACTTAAAAGTTGCTGATAGATTCAGACTAATCTTCCTTTGAGTCTACTCGAAACCATTGTTTATCTTCCAGTCGAAGTGCCGAAAGTTGACCTCTCCATACGCAGCCAGTATCAAGAGCAAATAACCCTGGTTTTGATACTTTTCCTTGTAGCGATGCCCAGTGGCCGAATAATAATTGTGTATCAGAAGGGATACCTAAGTCGAACCAGGGGAGCAAATGCTTCGGTTGTGTACCTGGGGATAACTTATTCTCCAGATCCAGTCCTCCTTTTTTATCGCAAAACCGCATTCGTGTTAGCGCATTGGTAATAAACCGTAAACGATCCATTCCATTTAGTTTTGGAGACCAATAGACAGGCTCGTTGCCATACATTGCTTTAAAAAAAATATTCGCATTAGGAGATAAAAGGCAGTCGCTAACTTCTTTGGCAAGTGCCAATGCAAGATCCAGGTTCCAATAAAATGGAATTCCGGCATGAACCATTGTGAATCCTAATCTATAATCATGGTAAATAAGTGGTTGCTGCCTTAGCCAATGGGTCAGGCACTTTCTATCGGGTGAATTTAGTATGCTTTCGAAAGTGTCTTTAGGTCGAGGTAAGTGCTCCCCTGATTCGACCGCAAGAAAGTGAAGGTCATGATTACCCAGAACACAACGAACCGACTCTTTATGTTGATACAGGAATTTCAGGGTTTGAAGTGACTGTGGTCCTCGGTTTATTAGATCTCCGGCGATCCACAGATTGTCCTCTTTGGGATCAAAGTGAATCTTATTGAGTAGCTCGAGCAAAGTTTGATAACATCCCTGGATATCACCTATTGCATAAGTAGCCATTATTGTCTGTATTCTCTCGCTAGCAAATTTAAAGTGCGAGTTTAACCGATATTCGACAAGAATAGTAAACTTGGTAAATTGGCACATTATACTGGTTTGTTTTTTAGGATATTTGATGACAAAAAGTAATACAAATAGAGTTGCAGTTATCACTGGCGCCAGCTCTGGATTCGGGTATGCCACTGCAGTTAAACTAGTTGAGCAGGGGTGGTACGTTATCGCCCTGGCAAGACGGCTTAACAGGCTAGAAGAGCTGAAAACATTATTAGGTGAAAGTAATTGCGAAATTCATCAGCTGGATGTTACTGATGGAAAGCAGGTCGAAACCTTTGAAAACTATCTGCTAATGAATCAGATTAATGTGCATCTATTAGTCAACAATGCAGGGCTTGCGTTAGGTCTTGAGCCTGCTCATAAAGCTTCCCTTGATGACTGGGAAGTTATGATTGAAACCAATATCAAAGGATTGATAAAAATGACTCGCGCATTGCTACCGGCTATGGTTGAAGCAAAATCCGGTCATATTATTAATCTGGGTTCTATCGCTGGTACCTATGCATACCCCGGGGGAAATACTTACGGTGCGAGCAAAGCATTCGTCGCTCAGTTTAGTATGAACTTACGAGCAGACTTGGCAGGTACCGGTATTCGGGTAACGAATATTGAACCTGGTTTAGCAGAGACGGAGTTTTCAGTGGTCAGGTTTCATGGAGATAAAGAAAAGGCTGATAATGTCTATCAAGGACTAGAGCCCCTAACAGCTGAAGATATTGCTGAGTCAATCGTTTGGGCTGCGAGTCAACCTGCTCATGTGAATATAAACAGGATAGAACTAATGCCGACTTGTCAGTCATTTTCTCCTTTGGCTATTACTAAATAGCGTGGTTCTAGATGGATTGGCTGGCAGGGATAAGCAATCAAGATAAGGTGGATCAGAGACAGCTGCTAAGCGTACTGGTTTTTTGTCTGCTTTCTGCCGCTATAGGATTTCTTCTTAATTTATACCCAATCGAGCTATTCAGTGAACTCACCCTTATAGCCGGACCTGCTTTGAGTATTTTAGTGGCGCTATCCATCAGTCCCTTGGCTGGCGCGTTGGTTTCCGTTGTTGTTTCCAGTGCATTGATCGTTAGTTGGCACCACATTTTTGGCTTCCTGCTGTTTGTTCCCGAGGCATTTGTTGTTGGTTGGCTTTTTCGTAAAGGCTGGAACGAACTTCTGGCTGTCACTTTTTATTGGTTAATTCTTGCAGTGCCATTTGTGGTTTATATGGTGGTGGTAAAAGAGCTGGGTGGTTTGGGATTTGATGTTGCTGGAAAATATTTACTGAATGCTTTCCTCTATACATTGATTGCTTCCGCTATTCTCTGGTTTTTTTCTATTCCTAAACGATTAAAATTAAAGCCAGGCAGGCAATTTAATTTGCGTACACAGGTGTTCACTATCTTAATGGTCTCAATGACTCTGCCTATTGTGGCTGCGATGCTCCAATTGAGTAAAAGTGCATTAGCGAGCTTTAAAGAGCGCTCAGAAAAAACGCTACAGAGTTATACCGAGCAAGCAAGGCAGGTACTCGACATTTATCTGGAAAACAGTACTTTTGTGGTTCGAAAACATGCGGAACTATTAAGTTTAAAAGATAAGGAAGACCGTTATTCAAACTTGCAATTAAGGGAGTATCAAAAGCAAAACCCAGAGTTTATTTCAATGTTTATTGTCAATGACCATGGGGAGGTTGAGAGTTATACACCGATAGAGCAGCTACCCGCCGGTCGTCCTGACATCAGTGATCGAGAGTATTTTCGACAGGCTATTAACGGAAACTTATATATGTCACAAGCTCTCAGAGGACGTGCCTATGGTTTTCCTCCAATTGTAACCATTAGTGCACCTATATGGGATAGTGAAAAGCAACGCGTTGAGGATGTTATGGCGGGTTCTCTGGACCTTAGTGCGATTGGAGAGTTGATTAAAAGCGCGGTCGTACTGACTCCCGTTTTTAAGAAGCTTGAACCCGAAATTATCATCACTGATCAAACTGATAAACTTATTTTTTCCACAACTCCGTTAAAAATAAAAATGCTGGATAGGCTACATAGTAACCCTATTGCTTCTAGAGATGCGCCAGGCTTTTTCTCTGTTGATTATATCGAAGACGAAGTTGTAGAGTTTCGTGCTACCACCGATTCTGGATGGGTCATTCGAGGAATATTTACCGCAAAGAAATTTAATCTGATGGCAAGAACTCGCTATCATCGACTCAGCGCATTGATCTTAATTGTGATAATAGTCGTTGGAATATTGGCAGCCTTTATTTCCGCACAGTTAAATGGACCAATCAGTTGGCTTTTGAAAAGAACGGTAGAACTCGATATTTCAAAAGAGCCTCTGGAAAAACAAAGATACCTCTCACCTTATATTCCATCTGAAATGAGTGAACTGGTGAGAGCTTATGAGTCCGCCGAGCGGCGTTTAAGAATTGCTTTTGAAGCAGAAAAACTACAACAGCAAAAAGCGATTTCTGCAGAGCGAGCTAGCCAGGAAAAAAGTCTTTTTGTCTCGTCTATGAGTCATGAATTGCGCACTCCACTGAACGCCATTTTGGGTTTTTGTCAGTTACTCAGGCAGGAACCCGACTTAAGTCCTGATGTTGATGAGCTAAGTAACGAAATCTATCTTGCATCACAGCACTTGATGCTACTTCTGACCGATATTCTTGATTTATCCAAAATCGAATCTGGAAAACTTGAGCTAAAAATTGAGGACATTGATCTTGTTAGCATTGTGGAAGACTGCATCAAAATGATGAGCGAGCAGGCAAAAATAAGTAGTATATTACTGGAAACTGAATTGCCTGAGAGCGCTGTATTTGTCAAAGCCGATCGTTTGAAGTTAAAGCAGATCGTTCTAAATCTATTAAGTAATGCGATTAAGTACAACCGTCCCAATGGAAAAGTGACTGTAGCGGTTCGAACAAAAGAAAATAATGGAAGGGCGGTAATCCGAATCACTGATAATGGTGTAGGTATATCTGAAGAAAAACTGGAACACTTGTTTCAGTTGTTCGAAAGACTAGGACAGGAAAACCAGGATATCGATGGCTATGGGATCGGTTTGGCCGTCAGCAAGAAATTGACAGAGGCCATGAATGGACAAATTCATGCTCAAAGTGAGCTCGGGGTTGGTTCATGCTTTGAAGTTTCGTTACAAAAGGTCGACACTCTCCGAATGAGAGCTAAAGACAAATCTTCCAGCCAGTCTTTTGAAATCTCGCCTTGCAGGGTTTTATATGTTGAAGATAATGAAGTCAACGCGATAGTTATGGCTAAAGCAATGAGTCGTTATCCCGAAATATACTTTGTTCGAGAACCTGACGGAAAGAAAGGTCTTGAACGATTATCTCAGGAAACTTTTGATTTTGTTCTTCTGGATATTAGTTTACCTGATATAAGCGGTTTTGATATTTTAAAGAAAATGCAGCAGGAGTACCCGAATGCTTATAGCCATGTTTTTGCCGTAAGTGCGAACGCTCTGGCTGAAGATATTAAAAAAGGAATGGAGGCCGGGTTTGATGAATACATAACCAAACCTGTTCGATTTGATATACTTTTTCGTAGCATTGAAAAACGCCAGCACGGAAGGCTGGCGTAAATTACAACTAAGTTCTAGTTTAAAGCTTACCCTAACGCTGATTTTTGTATATGAATCAGTTCGGTGATGCCTTGCTGGGCCAGGCTCATCATTTCCTGTAATTCTGCTTGTGTGAAAGTTGCTCCCTCTGCGGTTCCCTGTAGCTCGATGATTCCTTTGTTCTCATCCATAATAATGTTCATATCTGTTTCTGCAGTAGAGTCTTCTGCATAGTCAAGATCGAGTACCGGAGTTCCCTGATAGACACCAACAGAGATGGCTGCGATCATATGCTTTAATGGATTTGTTTTAACCATCTTGTTTCTCAACATATGATTGAGTGCATCTACCAGAGCTACACAGGCACCAGTTATTGAAGCTGTTCGTGTACCGCCATCAGCCTGGAGAACATCACAGTCGATTGTAATAGTGTGGTCTCCAAGCATTTCGAGATCAACAGCTGCGCGTAAAGAACGACCAATCAGTCTCTGGATTTCCTGGGTTCGGCCACTTTGCTTACCTTTGGCAGCCTCTCTTATGTTGCGGCTATGTGTCGCTCTGGGCAACATACCATATTCAGCAGTTAACCAGCCTTGACCTTTCCCTTTGAGAAAACGTGGAACGCCGGTTTCTACTGATGCATTACATAGAACTCGCGTTTCACCGATTTCTATTAATACAGAACCCTCTGCATGGTTGGTAAAATTCCGGGTAATTTGGATAGGACGCAATTGATTACTGGTTCGGCCGCTGGGTCGCATAGGGTATGGCTCTTAATATTTGGTTGAACAGGCTGCGAATTTTAACCAAATTTGCTAAGATTTAATATGTCTTATCGAAATTAACCCTCCCTTTGGTTACAATCGGTCTTCCAACGCTCCGGCTATCAGTGTAATTAGGTAAATTTTATGATCAGAAGTATGACTGCATTTTCTCGACATACCATTGAACATCAATGGGGAAATGCAACCTGGGAAATTCGCTCGGTCAACAGTCGCTATCTGGAAACCAACTTTCGTTTACCTGAAAGTTTTCGCTATCTTGAGTTCAGATTAAGAGAGAAGCTTCGCAGTAAACTGCAGAGAGGTAAGGTTGATTGTACGCTTAAGGTTGATTTTTCCAGTGCAGAAGTCGGTGAACTTGCGGTAAATACTGAGCTCGCAGAAGCATTAATTCAATCACATCAAACTTTGCAAAGACTTGCAAAAAGTGAACAGCCGCTAGATTTAACTCGGTTGCTAAGTTGGCCGGGAGTGACAAAGACCTCGGAAATCGATGCTGAGCAGATGGAAAAAGACCTGCTGGCTGGTCTGGATGAATCGATTGCCCAGCTTATTTCAATGCGAGAAAGAGAAGGACAAAGTTTAAGTGAGATTATCCTTCAACGCTTGCAATCAATGTCAACTCAGGTCGCAGAAGTCCGCAAAGAGATGCCTGAAATCATAAAGTGGCAACGAGAAAAGATTCTCGCTCGTTTTGAAGAAGTAAAGTTGGAGTTTGAAGAGCAGAGAATTGAGCAGGAAATGGTCATGGTTGCACAGAAGATTGATGTGGATGAGGAACTCGATCGTCTAGATACACATATCAAAGAAGTTGGTCGTCTGTTGAACAAAGGTGGGACTATTGGCCGCAGGTTGGATTTTCTTATGCAGGAACTTAATCGAGAAGCAAACACTCTCGGCTCAAAGTCTATCAATGCTAAAACTACCAAGGCTTCAGTTGAGCTGAAAGTCCTTATCGAGCAGATGCGTGAACAGATCCAGAACATCGAATAAGCGTATATATTGAATAAAAATGGCTGGCGGTTTAAGCTTAAAACCGGTCTATTAGACCAGCCAATATTTGCATTATTCGAGTCAGGCGATTTTGAGTCAGGTAGTAATGCAGCAAAGTGAATTAAACCAATCGATTACAAGAGTTTATGCGATCAAAAGAAATTGAGTCAGAGTCAGGTAGTCTCTCTATAGGAACTCTTTATGTTGTTTCTGCGCCCTCAGGTGCAGGTAAAACCAGCTTACTCAAACAGTTGATGACTGAGATACAGGGAGTTGAAACCTCCATTTCACACACGACTCGGGAAAAGCGAAGTGGAGAAGTCGATGGCGTTGATTATCACTTTGTTTGCAAAGAGACCTTTCAGCGATTGATTGAGGAAGAGGCATTTTTTGAGCATGCAGAAGTTTTTGGTAACTACTACGGCACTAGCAAGGCTTCAATCCGTCAACAGCTTGAAAGTGGGATTGATGTGATTCTTGAGATTGACTGGCAAGGAGCCCGTCAGATCCGGGAGCAGCTACCGGAAAGCATATCAATATTTATACTACCACCTTCGAAAGAAGCGTTAAAAGAGCGACTCGAGGGGCGTGGTCAAGATGATGAGAGTGTGATTCAACGTCGAATGATGGCTGCTCAAAGCGAAATGTCACACTATGATGAGTATGATTATCTGGTGATTAACGATGATTTTGCACAGGCGGTTAACGAATTAAAGGCGATTTTGGTCGCAGAAAGACAAGAATTATCGCGCCAGCAGCAAAAACACGCTCAATTGTTGAGCAATCTTTTGGACTAGCGCATAATTTAGGGTAAACTATGCGGCCCTTTTTTGAGGGAGCCGTTATTTTCCGTGATTATTAAGTTTTTATTCGGAAAAGTTAATAACTATCGGTTTTTTATCAACTATTGATTATTTGGAGTCACTGATGGCGCGAGTTACCGTCGAAGATGCCGTAGATAAAATTGGAAATCGTTTTGATTTAATTATGGTTGCTTCCAAGCGAGCAAGACAGATTGCGACAGGTGGAAAAGATCCCATGGTAGATTGGGATAATGATAAGCCTACTGTCGTTGCTTTGCGTGAAATAGAAGAAAATCTGGTTACAACAGACAATGTTGATCGTCTGGGTGCTAGTCACACTGAAGAAACCAGCGAGCTTATTGAAGAATAAGTTTTACTCGATTTCTGGAGGCTTGGGTGTATCTGTTTAGTGGGCTTAAAGAACAACTTCTAACCTATCTCGAGCCCTCCCAAGTTCAAGAAGTTCAGGACGCTTACGTTTTTGCCCGTGATGCTCATGACGGGCAGCTTCGCTCAAGTGGCGATCCTTATATTACCCATCCGGTCGCAGTGACCAAAATTCTTGCTGGTTTACATCTTGACAAACAAACTTTAATGGCTGCTTTGTTGCATGATGTTATCGAAGATTGTGATGTTACCAGAGAGGAACTTGCTGAAAAATTTGGTGAGAGAGTTGCTGATCTTGTCGAAGGGGTGAGCAAGCTTACACAAATCAAATTCCGATCTCGCGAAGAAGCACAAGCGGAAAACTTCCGTAAAATGATGATGGCGATGGTCGAGGATTTGCGTGTTGTTCTTATAAAATTAGCTGATCGACTCCATAATATGCGCACTCTTGGTTCTTTGAGGCCTGACAAGCAAAGACGGATTGCGCAAGAAACAATTGAAATTTATGCTCCCATAGCGAATCGACTTGGAATGTATGCGATGCGTATGGAGCTCGAAGAGCTTGGATTTGCAGCCAAGCATCCAATGCGCTGGCGAGTGATTCGAGAGTCGGTCAAAAAAGCACGCGGAAATCGTAAAGAAATCATTAGCAGCATCAGTAACAATATTCAAAGTCGTCTCGATGCTGAAGATATTGATGCTGAAGTTAGTGGGCGCGAAAAATCTCCTTTTAGCATTTATTTGAAAATGCAGGAGAAAGTCGGCGAAAAAGTACGAGTCTTTAATGACGTTATGGACGTTTATGGCTTTCGGGTTATTACTGACTCTGAAGACAACTGCTACAGAATTCTCGGACAACTTCATAATCTATATCGGCCTGTTCCGGGACGTTTTAAAGATTATATTGCAATTCCAAAAGCTAACGGCTACCAATCATTACACACGACGCTTAAGGGACCCCATGGTTTACACATTGAAGTTCAGGTTAGAACTACAACCATGGATCAAATGGCAGAAAATGGAGTTGCGGCTCATTGGTTATATAAAAGTGGAAGCAATATAAATCGTGCCGAAGTCAGGGCTCGAGAGTGGATGCGAAACCTGATGGAGCTGCAAAAGAATACCGGGGACTCATTAGAGTTTATTGAAAGTGTCAAAGTAGACTTATTTCCAGGGGAAGTTTATATCTTTACTCCTAATGGAAATATAATCGAATTACCCAAAGGCGCTACGCCGGTGGACTTTGCCTATGCCATTCACACTGATGTTGGCAACACCTGTATTGCCTGTAAAGTTGACGGTAAGATTTCGGCTCTGAGTAGTCAGTTGAGTAATGGGCAAACCGTTGAAATTATTACTGCGCCGGGAGCCAAACCTAACCCCGGATGGTTGAGTTATGCGACTACTAGTAAGGCTCGCTCGAATATCCGCCATTTTATCAAAAACCTTCGTCGTGATGACGCGATCAAACTTGGGCGACGATTACTGGAAAAAGCGTTGGGCGGTATTAGTCTCAATGACGTGGATCAAGATGCGATCAAGCGCGTAGAAAAAGAGACTCGACACAAATTCGACGATATATTGGCTGAAATAGGCTTGGGTCAAACCGCCAGTGTTATTATTGCACATCGTCTCGATCCTGAAGTCGAAACAGCACTGAAAAAACATGAAGATTACAATCGTCCGCTAGCGATTAAAGGAACAGAAGGAATGATGATTGAGTACGCCAAGTGCTGCCATCCGATTCCTGGAGATCCAATTGTAGGAACGATTAGCAATAGTGGCGGATTTATTTTACACCGTCAGGATTGCCATAATGTAGCAAATCATGAAGATCAACTCGACAAGTATGTTCCGGTACAATGGGAGAAGGATGTTGAAGGAGAGTTTAGAGTTGAGTTACGCGTTGACGTCGTTAACCAACACGGAGTATTGGCTAAAGTTACTAGTCTAATTGCCGACGAGGGGGTCAATATCGTTAATATTGAAATCGATCCTAAAGATGGTACAACAAATCTACTTTGCTTCCTGATTGATGTTAAAAACCGACTACACCTTGCTAATCTGATACGCAAGATTCGCTTATACGATTTTGTCATTAAAGTCTCGCGCCACCGTTAATTGTCTATTATTCTAGGCGCCTTTCAAATTATGAGATTAAGGAAAAAACATGGGTAAACAAATTATTAATACTGAAAATGCACCAGCGGCAATCGGTACATACTCTCAAGCAGTAAAAGCCGGTAAAACAGTCTATCTGTCTGGACAAATCCCGCTTGACCCAAAGACAATGGAATTTGTCAGCGAGCAGGTTGATGAGCAGATTCACCAGGTTTTTAAAAATCTTTCTGCGGTAGCAGATGCTGCTGGTGGTAGTCTTAATGATGTGGTCAAGTTAAACATATTCTTAACAGATCTAAGCTGTTTTCCAACAGTCAATGAAATAATGGCTGAATATTTTGAGCAACCATATCCTGCGCGTGCGGCGATAGGTGTGAAAGAGCTACCTAAGGGTGCGCAAGTCGAAATGGATGCCATCATGGAGCTTTCATAAGTTGAAGCACACAATAATACACGACTAATATCTTTGTGATTACTATGGCATCAAGAAACGACAAAATCATCGAATTATTGTCTAAAAGACAAAAGGGTATCACCGTTTTTATGGACGAAGTTCATAAGCCGCATAACCTTGCCGCTATAGTTCGGACGTGTGATGCTGTTGGTATTGGCGAGGTGCACGCCGTTTATCCAAAGGGAATGATGAAGTCCTGCCACGGCACTGCCATGGGAAGCAATCGTTGGGTTGAAACTCATACTTATGAAAATCTTGAGTCGGGAATCGGCGAGCTCAAGTCGCGCGGAATGAAAGTGTTAGCTGCGCATTTTTCTGAGCGAGCCGTAGATTTTCGGAGTATAGACTATACTCAACCGGTTGCTTTACTTGTAGGTTCTGAAAAGTTTGGTGTTAGCAACGAGGCGGCCGAACTGGCAGATGAGCATGTACTGGTTCCGATGCTGGGGATGGTACAATCGCTTAACGTTTCTGTTGCCACAGCAATTATATTGTACGAAGCCCAAAGACAGAGAGAAGCTGCCGGCCTTTATGATTCTCAACAAATTGATCAGGAAACCTTCGAGCGACTGAGGTTTGAATGGTTACATCCTCAAGTGACAAGTTTTTGCCAAAAGCATCATATCCGTTATCCTGTCATTAATGACGACGGAGATATTGAGGACGAAGAATGGCATCAAATTCGCCAGCAAGTTCAATCCTAGAAAGTTTTCTCCATCATATTGACTGTCCGATTGTTGATACTCGCAGTGAAGGAGCGTTCACTCAGGGTCATCTAAAAGATAGCTGTAACATACCTTTAAATGAGTTGCTTGTTCGTATGCATGAGCTCCCCAAGCGCTCGGTAACGATTCGACTGTGTGAGGAGTTCGAGCATATTGAAGAGGCTCGAACTGTGCTTAATAAGGCTGGCTATCAAGTAGTCGCCGAATTGCCCTGGAGATCTGATGTTGCCGATTTAGCTGACCGGAAGGGGCTTGTTGAACAAGGTGCTCTATCAAAAAGGCTTTGGCAGCCTGCGGCCGTCATCCAGTATTTTTGTGAAAAGTTTCCTTTAAATTGTGAACAGCCCGGCCATGCACTGGATCTGGGATGTGGGGCGGGACGGGATGCCACCTATCTTGCACTAAATGGATGGCAAGTAACAGGTGTTGATTATTTGCCTGGTGCTTTGGAAAAGTTGCGTTTAATGGCTAAGAGAAATAGGGTTTCGATCAATACTTTTCGATATGATCTTGAAAAAGATATTTCGCCTGCACCATTTTTCTCAGCACAATATAACTTGATTTGTGTAATTCGATATTTGCATAGACCAATACTTCAGCAAATTAAACAAGCGATTGCGCCCGGAGGCTATATTGTTTACCAGACATTTATGCAGGGCTGCGAAAAATTTGGTAAACCTAAAAATCCTAAATTTATTCTGAAAAGTGACGAATTAGCGAAGGTATTTTGCGAGTTTAAAATACTACTTGATAAAACCGAGTATCTTGAAGACGGTCGTCCTACCAAAGTATTTATCGCGCAAAAAGCTGCCAGTTAAGCATTTGTCGAATTGGGTATTTAACTACTTGAATCAGAGATTGCCGGAATAATACAATACTACTGGTTGCAATTGGTCTGCGGTGCTCTTTTATACCTTTTACAGAAAGAAGTTAAGTAATCAATTTGGTATTGATCCAAATACATATTGTGGTGCGTCAGTGGATGGGAAAGCATACGGATACTATCGAAAAAGCAATTCTTTTCGCAGATATTGAAGGGAGTTCAGCTTTATATCAATCATTAGGCAATCGAGAGGCCAACAACATTATTAGTGAGTTGTTGGAAGCTTGTCGACGCTTCATTTGTCAGTATTGCGGTAAAGTTATTAAAAACATTGGCGATGAAATAATGTGTGTTTTTCCTGATGCCTCTTCTGCAGTGCTAGCTGCAATCAAAATTCAAAAGCAGTTTTCCTCTCATTTACTAAGAAGTCGTTTAAAGCTCAATATTGGTGTCGGTTTTGGGGAAGTAGTTTCTCATAGTTCCGACGTTTTTGGGGAAGCAGTGAATCAGGCTGCATTGCTAACTCAGGTTGCTGCAGGTGGCAAAATACTGATCTCGAAGCCTTGCTATTTAGCATTAAATGCAAATGCATCTATTTATGCCCAGCCCTATGATTCCATTTGTTACAAAGGGAGCCTTTCGGTAAGTGAGGTCTTTCGCATCTATTGGCAAGATGAGCAAAGTAGAAATCAGGAAACATTGCTAACCAGTGTTCACATTGATGAGTTGTTAGAATCGGCTCATCTAACGGTTACCTGTTGTGATCAAGTATATGAGCTAAGTAAAGATAAAACCCCTTTTTATTTTGGGCGGGATTCCGAAAATTGTGATTTCTTACTCGAAGACAGTGCGATATCTCGTAATCACTGCCATATTGAGATGAGTCGTGGTAAGTTTACCTTAGTGGATCATTCTACTAACGGTTGTTATCTGGCTAATGGGGAACAACCAGATGTGTATATCAGACGAGAGTCATTTCCAATCCTGAGTCAGACTAAGCTCTCTTTAGGTAGAAAGTTGGAAGAGAATAGAGAAAACATAATAATATTGAGCGTTTCATACCCGAAGCGTTAAGGAAGCTGTAATGAGAAGAGTGGCCTTCTGGTCTCCTAAAGGAGGAGTGGGTAAAACTACGCTAGCGCTAAATTTTGCTGCCGCAGCGTATTTTGCTGGAAATAAAGTTCTTGTTTGCGATATGGATCCTCAGCAATCAGCAATTGATGTATTCCAGGAAAAACAACTGCCATTTTCGGTTGTGCCTGGAATTCCACAAGTCATACCTAATGTTGATTTTGTCATATATGACCATGCTCCAAATATTGAAAAAATTCCGGCGGTCGAAACCATTGTTTTGCCTATGCGAGCCAGTATTCTAGATTTAAAGGCCGTTAATCGAAGTTTCCGCCTTATCAGAGATAAAAGAGTGATCAAATGTATCAATGCAGTTGATACTCGGCGCCAGGAAGAAAGAGTGTTAGCTATGAAGCTTTACTCTGAGGGTGCTCATTTAATTAAAGATCGATCGATCTATGTGAGAAGTTTGGCGCAAGGTAAGACTGTTTTCCAGCAAGATGTATATGGCAGTCGCGATGCGCAAAATGAGTTAAATCGATTGTTGGAGCGTATTATTAATCCTTAGGCACTCAAAAATACAGTGATGTTTAAATATTTAAGGTATCAAACAATAAAAAAGGGAGCTTGAAGCTCCCTTTTTTGTATTTCCAGAAAGAATTAACCTTCTTTTTTAGCAGCAGGCTTTTTCTTCTTTTTCTTAACAGCTTTCTTAGGCTTTTGAGCAGCTTTAACAAGCTTGGCTTCTAAACGAGCCATCGCTTTAGCTTGCTTGTCTTGAAGACGTGCAACAGCAGCTGCGTCTTTCTTTGCTTGAGCTGCAAGCTTACCTTCAACAGCTTTGATTTGCTTAGCCATTGCAGCAGCAGCTTTAGCTTCAGCTTTAGCAGCTTTGATCACGTCTTTGTGAGCTTTAGCAGCAGCAGCAGCTTTAACTTTAGCAGCAGTCGCTTTTTGAACTGCAGCGCGAGCAGCCTTTTTAGCAGCAGCATTCTTCTTTTTCTTAACTGCATCTTTCTTAGCTGTAACAGCTTTAGTAGCAGCGGCAACTTTAGCAGTAAGAGCTTTTAACTTGCCTTCTTCTTTCTTGACGCTAGCAGCAGCTTTTTCAGAAGCTTTAGTTGCAGCAACTAATGCTTTAGAAAGACCAGCAGTTGCTTTTGGAGCAGCAGCTTTCTTGGTTGCTTTCTTTGCTGGCTTCTTAGCTACCTTTTTAGCAGCTACTTTCTTAGTTGCTTTTTTCGCAACACCTTTCTTTTTCACAGCACCTTTGGCCATTTTTGTTCTCCACTTGTTTTTGAATGTAAGAATCTCCAATCCGAAGTTTATATTTAAGTCTCGATAAATTCAAAAAAAAATGGCAAAAAAACTAAAAAAAGACGAAAAAAATTGCATTTTTTTGTCAATCCAGTAGCGAATTAAAGTAATTGACCAGAATTTTTCTAAAATTGGATCATAAAGCAGTTTTTAGCGCGGGAGTTTTTTAATCGCTATTAGCAAAAAAATCGAAACATTTTCTTCTACTTTTGTTTGTTTTGCGCCGTTATCCAACCTGTGATCGTTTTGCCGATCATGACACTTTCTTCCTGTTGATTATACGGACTTAAAATACTCCGATTGAGTCGTTGAAACTTACTTTTCCAAAAGCCATTTGCAATTGCCTTTGTGAAGGGGGCTGAATTGATTCCTTCCTGTAGAAAGATATAGACCGGTGCACTTTGACTTTCAAACTTTGATTTAAGCTGCTCTTCTCCTTTGTTAGGAACCTCGGGTGCTATTAGGACCAAATGTGTAAAAAAATTACTGTTTTCGTTATTAAGCATCCAGAAAGCATTTTTTTGGTTTCCGATTAATAGCACAGGGCGTTTACTTCCTGGTATTTTGGCAGAGACTTTGCTCATTAGCTCATTAAAAAACTTCTGATAGGACTGACTATTTGCAAAATAAACTTTAGTTAGTCCAGTCGCTCTACCAATGCCATTTGATTGACCAGAATCGTCACTGATGTTTTCCGTGGAGGGGGAGTTGTCTGAATCTTCGCTAACTTTATTCGTTTCCAAGGGTAGGGTTTGCGAAATATCTGGATAATCAGGTTCAGGAATTGCAGGCACCCATACTTGCCAGCCTAAAGAGCTTAGCTGAGTAGATAAAGGAAAAGTGAGACGCTGGTGTGCTGGATTTTCTCCCTGTGCATGAAGGATGATTGCGTTTCCCCGATCTTTTCTTCCTTTAGAGAGGTATTTTAAAAGTAAAATTTTGCCCTCTGCTATATCAATCCACTCTGCTTCATCCGCCTTATTATTTTTACTCAAGTATTGAAGGTCTGTTGAAAATGAAAAAGAGACTGCGGGAGGCAATTCACTTTCCTGGCCGCTCGCGCTATTGGCTTCCTGCTCCTGTGACAAAGCATTTTTGGAAAGAAGAATACTTAGGATGATCGTAAACCTAATCAGGTAAGAGTATTTTGGGTGCTGCATTTGTCAGTAAAGAGGCATCAAAAGGACTTGTTCCTATAAATCTAGATACAACACACCAAATACGCAAATTTTACAGTAGTATTTATCTACTTAAGAGCATTTAAATACGAAGCTAACTGTAAGTTTTGCACAGACCTCCCCGTTACATAACAACTCAACTTTCTGTTTGAAACCACAGCTTTTATTATTGTCCAGACGTTTCACTAGTTTCTGGTACTGTTCTGAGTCGCTAGAAAGACTTGCCTGACAGGTAAAGTTTTCATTGACCGGCTTGAAATATTTGATATTTGCTTCGGCTGCGACAAGTTCAGTATTGTAATGGTGTTGATCATACCAACACTTCAATAGGGTCCAACCTGTAGCCATTGCTGCCGCATAAATGCTTCCAGCGAAGCCCGTGCCATGTACATTAATATTGGGTGCTAACTGAGTTGAAGTCGTTATTTCAAATTCTGATAGTGTCAGTATCGACCACTTCATATATTGAGTGAGAGGAATCGTGCTATGGACTAATGACTGATATTTTTGTAACAAAGGAGTACCTCTTTATACATTTATCTACGACAAATTAAATGGAATTTTGACGCAAGCCTTAGCCTGATAACAACTCTTTTCTGCTATCAACTAATGGTATTGGCTGTAGGATACTTAAATTGATAGCTTTTGCGAATACTTCCTTTGTCCTTTATTAAACGCAAACCTGAAGAGCCAATTGAAAGCTTGGAATAATAGAACTTCAGATCGAATGGTCTAGTTCAGTTGAAGACAGCTCCCCTTTTTACTGTGTTTGAGCAAAGAGGAAATAGGAACAGAGAGTGCGATTGCTACGAAAAGCAAGCCAAATTTACTATATATTTTTTAGAAAAACTGTCTGTTTGGGTTGTGGCGGTAAGCTGATTTTAAATCTTGATTAGCAATATGAAGTCTTGGTATAGAATGCGATATCGAGAGTTTTTCTAATCAGGAAATAAAACGTTCAACTTTACCGAAGTACTTAATATAGGGGCACTTGAAGAGTAACTGGACTCCTGGTGTTTGGATTGTTCATCATTAATTCTAGTGAAGTTTAAATATCATAGATTGATTCTGGACTCCCAATCCCCTCCATCAAAATGAGCAATGAATACGACTCATAATTCAGTGGGGTTCAAATGCTTCTTTTTACCTGGTTTTTCATGCTGTTGAGAATGTTCCAGTTCATTAGTATTTGCATGATGTAGAGCACGAGTAGCTTAGAGGGGGCAATCACGGAAGCAAACTGGTAAACATTGACAGTGACTTGTTCGAATCAACGATTAAAGTCCAGAGAGTTCACCTATGACCCAATATTATTGAAAAGCGTTTCTAACAAATAGAGCTGGATTTTTTTTGACATATCCCTCTTGCATAGAGACAGCAAGTATCAACGTTGACTTGAATGTCGCTTGAATATTAACAAGCTTAACTTCATGAGAAAAATATTCATATTTTGACCCCCATGTGGACGATTTGCCGTTTATATCATTAGAATCAATCTTCAATGGCTGCTCTGGTATCTATTTGAATGTGAGAAATTTACCGTTGAGAGTTCTGTAAAAGTAGAAACTATATATAAAGTATATAGAATTCTGGGTGTTAAACATTGTTTGAATGCAAGTTGAATTGTTCGGAATGGGGAGAGATAGCAATTAATCAGGTAGGAGTTGCGTCAGATAGTTGGCAGATGAACTCTTCTATTGCAAAAGAGAGCGAATTGCAGTTCACTAGCGCAATGAAAGAAGAGTTGACCAATGAACAATTGATGTTGAAGTACGCCAAAGGCGATGGTAAAGCCTTTGAAGAACTGTACGCGCGACATAAAGGT
Source organism: Aliikangiella sp. G2MR2-5 (assembly GCF_015687155.1). Taxonomy (GTDB): domain Bacteria; phylum Pseudomonadota; class Gammaproteobacteria; order Enterobacterales; family Kangiellaceae; genus Aliikangiella. Next base: position 450,360 of record NZ_JADPQF010000004.1, read on the forward strand.
GGCTTATATCGCTTTTGTCTAAGACAATTGAAGAATGAGTCGAGAGCTGAAGAATGTTTTCAGGAAGTATGGATGAAATTAATCAATAGCCGGGTCAATTACCAACCGAAAGCACTTTTTACGACCTACCTTTATCGCATCGCACAAAATCATGTGATTGACCTTGTTAGAAAAGACAAAAAATTGCAGAACGATGTTGAATTGGAAGAGGAGTTTCATTCTTTATCTGGCAGTGAAAGTCAGCAAGATTTAAGTGCCAGCCTGATAAGTGAACATACTCAGGAAAACCTTAGAAGAAAAATAGAGTCTTTACCGCTTGAGCAAAAAACCGCGCTGATTTTGAAACTGGATGGAGGCTTATCTCTTGAAGAAATAGCAAACGTACTGGACTGCGGTCGAGAAACTGTAAAAAGTAGATTACGTTATGCGACAAACAAGCTAAAAAGTTTGCTTGGAGAGTTATCATGAATTTGCGACCAGAAGAAGAAATTAATCACTTGGACGCGTTTGAAAAAGCCTATAAGGAAGCTTCTAATGAGCTTCCGCATAGTGATGTCGATAAACAGATTATTGCTGCTGCTTATAGAGAGCTGGATAAACCAAACTCTAGACGATTGCCGTCTAATAGTTGGTGGAGAAGACTTTCTCTGCCTGTATATGCCTTAGGAACATTAGCGTTTACCGCATTGGCGACTAAATGGTTATGGAATGAGCCGGTTCGAATGCCGCCGGGCACCTCTCCAGGTCCCGTCGAGATAGAAGTAGTAACTGATACCAATACAAATGATATGACTGACTATAAGCCTCGAGAGCCGAAAAAAGCACCAGAATATCAAGCTCCTGAGTTTTTGCCTGAAAGTCAGACGACCAGAGTAACTGGTTCAGGGTTGAAAGTACCTGATAATGGAAATACAGTAACTCAATTGCCTGAACAAGAGTCGTTGGCGTCACCCCGGGGACAGGGTGGGAAACTTAAAGTAGAGCAAGTGGCAAAGTTGGAGTATCAGACTAAGGAAGAGTGGGCTAAAAAAATTATTGAGCTGTACAAAGAGGGCAGACAAGAAGCTGCTCGCAAAGAGTTGACCCGCTTTAAAAAGAAATATCCTGGATATCCAATTGATGAGCAGTTAGAAGCTTTACGGTCTATGTAGAGTAGATGGTAGAGGCTTTTTTGAGCAATTCTTAAGCAGCGAGGCCGTTGGAATTCATCACATCAACTGGTCGGAGGAATAAATCTATTCCTCCTCGAGCTTCTGTCAAAAATTAAAAAAGGTTCCTATTTAACCAATAAAGCCTCTAATTAATTGCCTCAGATCAAACACGCGACAATTTGACTCTTTACAGAGGATCCGATTTTTGCTTGCTTCTATTCTTGTGTTCCTTATAATCAGTGACCAATAAGGAGGGGAGAGCCTTAAAACTAGGGGTGTGAATAGTAATTATTTGCATTTGTTGCTCGCTTGAATCCTTATTCCAATAAATATAACTTTATCCAAAAAATAGACGCAAACGTCGTCCTAGAATAAAACGGAGAAACTAAATGGCCATTCGACGCAAATTGTTTGCGGGATTGGCAGTAGTTCTAAGCGGCATGCTTAGTTTTGCTGTTCAAGCCTCTGCTGATTTGAACATGCGTCCGGGGGTAACAGAGACAAGTGTTGAAGCCTATGACTTGCACATGGCAGTCATCTGGGTAATGACGATTATCGCTGTTGTCGTATTCGGACTTATGTTTTACTCGATTTTCGCACATAGAAAATCGAAAAATCCAACCCCCGCGACTTTCTCACATAGTACAACAGTTGAAATTATCTGGACTGCTATTCCTATTATTATCCTGATTGGACTTTCTATTCCTGCGGTAAAACTGCTGGTTAAAATGGAAAGCTGGGATAAGGTTGAGCCTGATTTGGAAATCCAAGTTACAGGTCATCAATGGAAATGGGAATACAAATACCTCGATCATGATATTTCGTTCTTTAGCAATTTGAAGACGCCGAGAGAGCAAATAGATAATCTTGAAGGAAAAGTTGGCGAAACTAAAGGTGAAAATTATCTGCTAGAAGTTGATAACGAACTAGTTCTTCCTGCAAACAAAAACGTCATTTTCCATTTAACCTCTAAAGATGTTATTCACTCCTGGTGGGTGCCAGAGATTGCCGTTAAAAAAGATGCAATTCCAGGATTCATCAATTCTACCTGGACTAATGTACCTAAAGAAGGAACCTACCGCGGTCAATGTACCGAGCTCTGTGGTAAAGACCACGGCTTTATGCCGGTAGTAGTTAAGGTTGTTAGTGAGTCAGAGTTCGCGGCCTATATTGAGAAAAAGAAAGCTGAAAAAGTTGCTGCTGAAAAAGCCGCTGCTGAAGCTGCTGCGCGTTCGTGGGATATGGAACAATTGATGACTTTGGGTAAAGAAACCTATGAAGCCAAGTGTGCCGCGTGTCACATGGTTAATGGTGAGGGTATGCCTCCAACGTTCCCTGCTCTAAAAGGAAGCAAAGTGGCGACAGGTCCTGTTGAAGGACACATTGACATTGTAGTTAACGGTAAAGCCGGAACTGCCATGGCAGCCTATGGAGCACAATTAAGCGACGCCGAAATCGCGGCAATTATTACTTATGAGCGTAATGCTTGGGGTAATGAGACTGGCGATAAGGTACAACCTGCAGACATTCAGGCTTTTAAAGCCGGTAACTAAGAGGAGACGATCAAGATGGCAGATCATCATCCAACCGGCATTAAACGCTGGTTATTTACAACCAACCACAAGGACATCGGTTCGATGTACCTTTGGTTCTCTTTTATTATGTTCTTCATTGGTGGGGCGATGGCGATGGTTATCCGTGCCGAACTCTACCAGCCTGGATTACAGTTTGTTGAGCCGAACTTCTTCAATCAGATGACGACAATGCATGGTTTAATCATGGTCTTCGGTGCAGTTATGCCGAGCATGGTTGGGCTAGCAAACTGGCTCATCCCGATGCAAATTGGTGCGCCTGATATGGCGTTACCACGAATGAACAACTGGAGCTTCTGGATCCTTCCTTTTGCTTTTACTCTGTTGTTGAGTTCATTATTCATGGAAGGTGGGGCACCTAACTTTGGTTGGACTTTCTACGCACCTTTATCAACAACTTATGGACCTCCAAGTACTGACTTTTTCATTCTGGGCGTTCATATGATGGGGATTTCTTCCATTATGGGAGCTATTAACGTTATCGTTACTGTTTTCAACATGCGTGCTCCTGGCATGACATTAATGAAGATGCCTTTGTTCGTCTGGACCTGGGTTATCACTGCATTCTTGTTGATTATGGTTATGCCTGTTCTTGCTGGTGCGGTAACTATGATGTTAACTGATCGTCATTTCGGTACTTCATTCTTTGATGCTGCCGGTGGTGGTGATCCGGTAATGTTCCAGCATATTTTCTGGTTCTTCGGACACCCTGAAGTTTACATCATGATTCTGCCCGCTTTCGGTGTAGCATCTGAAATTATTCCAGCATTCGCACGCAAGAAGTTGTTCGGCTATGCTTCGATGGTTTATGCAACTGCGTCGATCGCCTTGTTGTCATTTATTGTTTGGGCTCACCATATGTTTACGGTTGGTATGCCATTGGCAGGTGAGTTGTTCTTTATGATTGCAACTATGCTGATTGCGGTACCGACCGGTGTTAAAGTCTTTAACTGGGTTGCGACCATGTGGAAAGGCTCTATGACCTTCGAAACGCCAATGCTATTTGCGATCGCTTTCGTGATTCTCTTTACAATTGGTGGCTTCTCCGGTGTGATGCTGGCAATGGCGCCGGTTGACTTCCAGTACCACGATACATATTTTGTTGTCGCTCATTTCCACTATGTACTTTTCCCAGGCGCAATTTTTGGTACCACTGCTGCAGTTTATTACTGGTTGCCTAAATGGACAGGAAAAATGTACAACGAGAAAATGGGTAAGATCCATTTCTGGTGGTCGATGATTGCTGTTAACTTAACTTTCTTCCCAATGCACTTCAGTGGTCTTGCAGGTATGCCTCGACGTATCCCTGACTACAATATGATGTTTGCCGACTTTAACCAGTTAGCAAGTATCGGTGCATTTGCTCTGGGTCTAAGTCAGCTATTCTTCCTTTTCATTGTGATTAAAACTATTCGCAGTGGTAAGAAATCAGAAGATAAGCCATGGGACGGTGCGACTGGTCTTGAGTGGGATAAACTCCCATGTCCAGCGCCTTATCATACGTTTGATACACCACCTAAAGTTGACTAAGGTAGCTAAAGGTTAAGTTAAAGGAAAGTTAGTTAAATGAGTGAACAAGTGACAAACGATAATAACAAGAAGCTGGTGCTGCGTCTGCTCGGCGTTGTCGGCGGTATGTTCTTGTTTGGGTTTGCGCTTGTTCCACTTTATGATGTCTTTTGTGAAGTAACCGGTATTAATGGCAAAACGCGTGGTAAAGCAATTTATCAACAAAGCATGGTTAATACCGAGCGCGAAGTTTCCATCACCTTTATTGCAAATATCAGTAATGGTATGCCTTGGGAATTTAAACCGCTGACTCGGACGATGAAGGTTCATCCGGGAGAGTTAAACGAAGTTCGCTTCTATGCAAAAAACCCTTCACGCAAAGATATTATTGGGCAGTCTGTGCCTAGTGTTTCACCTGGAGAAGCTGCGCTCTACCTCAATAAAACAGAGTGTTTCTGCTTTGACCAGCAGACATTGCTCGCTGGACAGGAGGTTGAAATGCCGATGAAGTTTTACATCGATAGCGAAATTCCAGAAAACATTAATCATTTAACTTTATCCTATCAATTATTTAATGTGACCGATGCGGTTGAAGCTGCAGCGGGAGCAGCCAAATAAAGTAACGACTACGTTGCTTTGAAATGGAGATAAAAAATGAGTACTGAAACAAAAGAGAAGTACGAAAAGTATTATGTGCCAGAACAAAGTCCATGGCCTATCGTAGGTGCTATTGGTTTGTTTTTATTGGCTTTTGGAGGCGGTAATTTTATTCAGCAAACTACCGGTAAGTATGGCAATGAAGGTAGCTGGGGATGGTTAATCTTCCTTGTCGGACTTTCGATCATTCTTTATATGATGTGGAGCTGGTGGCGTGACACTGTTCGAGAGTCAATGGGTGGACTCTATAGCTCACAAATGGATCGTTCTTTCCGTCAGGGAATGTTGTGGTTTATTACATCTGAAGTAATGTTCTTTGCGGCATTTTTCGGTGGCTTGTTCTATGCAAGAACAATGGTTATGCCGTGGTTAGGTGGTGAAGGTAACAACGCAATGACTCATGCCTTATTGTGGCCTGAGTTTATACCTTCCTGGCCTATGGTTGAAACTCCGGCTGGAGACACTACAACGGCTATGGGGGCTTTTGGTCTTCCCGCGATTAACACTGCAATCCTTTTGACTAGCTCTTGGACTTTAACGATAGCTCATCATGCTCTTATCAAAGGAAATCGCAATACCTTGATCAATTACACGGTTATTACCGCTTTGTTGGGTGTTATTTTCCTTTGTTTGCAGGCTTACGAGTATTATGAAGCTTATCACCATATGGGGTTAACGTTAGGTAGCGGAATTTATGGTTCAACCTTCTTTATGTTGACTGGTTTCCACGGACTTCATGTAACTATCGGTACTATTTTTCTGATTGTACTTTCCATTCGTTGTGCCAGCGGACACTTTAAGCCTGAAAACCACTTTGCATTTGAAGCTGGTGCCTGGTATTGGCATTTTGTTGATGTGGTTTGGCTATTCCTGTTTATCTTTGTTTACATTCTGTAGTTGAGATAGATGGTAAATACAGAGCATTAATCAATAAAAAAGCCGAAGTTTCTACTTCGGCTTTTTGTTGGACTGAATTCTAATTCGCTCAATCAAAGTATCTGTTTAAAGCTAAGTTTTTGCAGGCTCTTCTACCAACGGCAAGCCATGAGGGTCGATAATCCCTGTGTAGACGCCGATGATCAGCAACACAAAAAGCAATATCGACAAGCCTATGCGCCAACTTAAATTTTTAACCGTTTTGTCCGAGTTTTTTTCAGTAGAAGTCGTTAAAAAGTAAAGGCTTCTAAAAAGGCTGAACAATATTGCCAACATAGCGATAACAATAAGAATTTTTATGAGCATATTTTATTCATTTCCAGTGAATTGTACTCCTAGCTTACCACAAAAAAATGTTAGAATACGCGGCCGAGATAAAAATAACACTAGCAGGTAACCGGATCTTGAGGAGTACAATCAGTTATCATATTGGACGTTATGAGATCAGGCTCAATATCTGGTTGTTAATTTTATTTCTAGCGACACAAACGCTGCTGAATGAATTAGGATTTTGGCAGCTTAATCGAGCTAAAGAAAAACAGCAGAGACTTGAGTTTTTGGCCAAAGGAAATGAAAATGAACTGGCTAACTTATCTCACATTTCAGAGAAAGAACTGAACCAGTTCAATCGAGTTTCACTTGAGCTGCAGCCTTTATCCAGCAAAGCAATCTTTCTCGATAATAAGACCCACAAAAAAGTTGCGGGATATCAGGTTCTTTCTCTGGCAAAAGATGTTAAGTCTGGTAAAAGTGTTTTAGTTAATCACGGGTGGATATTTGGTGGTAAAGACCGACTTGAACTACCAAAATTTATTTCGCCCTATGATTCAGGTGATACCTGGTTACTCTCAGGAAGGCTATACCCCATAACAGAAGAGCTATCTCCTGCTTTGGGGGAAATGGAAGTGATAAATAGTAACTTTCGCATTCCGTATCTTGACCGAGCAATGTTGAGTTCTCTCGAAAAACAATTTGGGACAAGGCTGGAGGCTTTTGTTATACGACTCGATGCTGATGCACCCCATGCGTTAGAAGTCGACTGGAAGTGGACTAATATGCCGGTTGAAAAACATTTGGCCTACGCGGTGCAATGGTTTGGGTTAGCCTTAGCACTACTAATTATCTGCCTGGTTGTTGCGATTAAAAAAAGGTAAAACGATGGACTTTGAAGAAGCAAAAAATGAATCACATGAAGCAAATGTAAGAAAAAACCGGGCAACACTGATCGCATTGTTCGCCATTTTCTTTGTACCGGTAATTATTGCTTATTCAGCATATTTTACAGGCTGGTTTAATAAAGCAACAGAAAATCGAGGTCAGCTCTTAATTGAAAAAGACGTTTTAGATATCGAAGATTTCGAATTTGTTCGAGATGACGGCAAGACTATTTCCGGTAAAGAGTTTGAGACACTTTATTGGTGGGTTTTTCCCGCAGACGAACAATCTTGTGATCAAGCGTGTATAGAACTGAATGTTTTCATGATCAAACAAACGCACCTTGGGCTGGGTAAAGAGATCGATCGTCTAAATCCCCTATTGGTCTTACGGAAAGGCAGTGGTATTAAAACAGAGCAGTTTCCGGTTGCTTATAGTGAGTTTACCAACAAGGGCGTAAAACCTCTGGCGCAAACACGCAGCGGATTGAATAAAGAGCTTGAAGCCAATTATATTTATTTGGTTGATCCTCTTGGCAATATCATGATGCGCTATGAATTGGTTAAAAGCAAAGATGAGGCGCCGTCAAGAAGCAAAGATTTGAGAATAGACATACAGCGGTTGTTTAAATACTCGCGCTTGGGATAGTTAGAATAATAAAATTAGATATTTGAGAAAGTTATGAGTAAGAAGTTAATTAGAAATATTGCTATTTTTGCAACGGGATTCGCAATGATAGTAGTGATTTTAGGGGCGTTTACCAGACTATCGGATGCGGGGCTTGGTTGTCCGGATTGGCCGGGATGTTACGGTTTTATGCATATCCCAACCAAAGATCATCATATTGAGCAAGCCAATCAGGCCTTTCCCGAGCAACCATATCAGTTTGAGAAAGCGTGGCCTGAAATGGTACATCGTTATTTTGCAGGAACACTGGGATTGATGGTGCTCGCTCTTGCCGTTTTTGCCTGGAGAAGCCAACCAAAACAAGCGGTTAAGCATTCAACTTTTTTACTTTGCCTAATTACGTTTCAGGCCGCCCTTGGCATGTGGACGGTTACCATGAAATTGCATCCTTCAATTGTAATGTTGCACCTGATGGGGGGGATCACAACTTTCTCTCTACTGGCTGCTTTAAGTTTACGCTATCACTTTCGCTTTGTTTCTCCTATCAATCCTGGGGTGACCAACGGCCTTAAAAAGTTAATCTGGTTTACTCTGGTCGTAGTGGTACTTCAGGTCGCTCTGGGGGGATGGACTTCGGCAAATTATGCGGCTATGTCTTGCCTTGAATTACCTATCTGTCAGGGGAACTGGTTGAGTGACGGAGAGTTCATTAACGCGCTTCAGATGTGGGGGTTTGATGAAGAGCATTTTGAGTACGGTATTCACGAGCAAAATGCGCGTGTCGCTATCCATGCAATGCACCGAATCGGCGCTATTGTAACGACGCTTGTACTCACAGCCCTAATTTTTAAGCTAGTTCGACTAAAAAACAACAAATTGTTAAATCAGTGTGGCTGGTTATTAACAGCATTACTGGCGATTCAAATATCTTTAGGGATTAACAATATTGTTTCCCACTTACCTCTTGCCAATGCAGTGGCGCATAACGCTGTTGGTGCGCTTCTGGTTGTTACTATGGTGAGCTTGCTTACATTGATATTAATGCCGCAGACGGACACTAAACTTGGTGAGGCAGAAAAATGAATACAGCAAGCACAACCTGGAAAGATTATCTGGAGTTAACCAAGCCCAAAGTTGTATTGCTGATATTGCTTACAGCTGTTGTCGGTATGTATATGGCTCCTGTCGAGTCAGTGCCACTAGATATTTTAATTATTGCTACCATTGGAATTGGATTTGCTTCAGGCGGCGCTGCGGTAGTCAATCATGTGGTAGACCAAAAAATTGACGCAATTATGGCGCGGACTTTTAAGCGTCCGGTAGTAACCGGCAAAGTCAGTGATCGGAATGCGATTATTTTTGCTACTTTTCTATCTGTCACTTCAATGGTTTTGTTGCTTGCCTTTGTTAATCCTTTGACAGCGATACTAACTTTTCTTGGTCTGGTTGGTTATGCCTTTGTTTACACTATGTATCTTAAGCGAGCGACACCACAAAATATTGTTATTGGCGGTTTAAGCGGAGCTATTCCTCCTCTTTTAGGGTGGACTGCTGTAGACGGTGCTGGTTGGAATATTCATCCTCACGCGTTACTGTTAGTGTTGATTATATTTGTTTGGACACCACCGCACTTTTGGGCACTGGCAATCTTTAGAAAAGACGAATATGCCAAAGCTGATATTCCTATGTTGCCAGTAACCCATGGGATCGAGTTTACTAAACTGAATATTGTTCTTTATACGCTACTGCTGCTCTTTGCCGCAGCACTACCCTATGTTACCGGAATGTCTTACTTAATCTATTTGGTGAGTTCGACGATTCTCGGAGCGATATTCATGTACTATGCAATTAAGTTATGGCGCACGGAAGAGCGAAGAGTCGCAATGGATACATTTAAGTATTCTATTTATTATCTGATGATTCTTTTCATCGCTTTTATAGTCGATCGTAATTTTCCGGTGATTGTAGATTAAAACCTGTAACTTGGATGTAAAATGAAATTTATTGCAAGATGTTTTTTCCTTGTCGCCTTTGGTGCAGTACTTATCGGTTGTAGTGAACAGCCTGAGACTTTTAAACAGCTATTGGTATATCCCAACCAAAAGCCAATAGAGGCGTTTAAGCTAAAAGCTCATACAGGAAATGATTTCACTCAGGAATCATTTAGGTCCCGTTGGAATCTGGTATTTGTCGGCTATACACATTGCCCAGATGTCTGTCCTATGACCCTCAATGATATGAGTAAAATATATCAGGCAATTCCTGAAAGCTTGCAAAAAAAGTTTCAATTTACTTTTCTATCAGTTGATCCTAAAAGAGATACTGTTGAACATCTCGCTCAATATATCAGTCATTTTGAAGAAGATTTTGTGGCAATAACAGGAGAAAAAGAAGAAATAGACAAACTCGTATTTTCAATTGGAGGTGTCTATGCCATCAATTCCGAAAGTGAAGATTATTACAGCGTCGACCATAGCGGAAGAATTTTCATTATCAGCCCTCAAGCGAAGCGGTTTGGTATTATTTCCAGTGAAGCCATGCATGACAAAGATAAGTCAATTGTCATTGAAGACCTGATTAAACTGGCTAATTAACACCTTTCCATATAGAAATATTTACGTTTAAATGGTTAATAATCACAGTAAATAACTATATTATTAGGTGTATTGAACCATTAACTCGTAAATCCCGTTGAAACTACTACCACAAAGCTTTTTCGGAAGAAACACGCTGATGATAGGTACCTTGCTTGTAATCAGCCATGTTATTTCTTATTTTACTATCCAGCATTTTGTTGTGGATCGACATAATCGTATTGTGATGTATCTGGCCTCAAATCAGATCAAGTTACTCAGGATCGGTGAAGAAACCTACATGCCACGAAGTTTGGCGGTCGGCTTTTCCAAAACGACACAACTAGAGCTTTACCCCATGAATGGCGGAGAGCTACCTGATGGTTTGGAGCGTGCCAAGTACCATCGAGGATTCAGTCAACAAGCGATTCGTTATCTGGGGGAGAATACCGAAGTGAGAGTGGAGATTTCGGATGGGATATATCTATGGATTAGCGAGCCTGCACATCCGAACTTCTGGATCAGAATGCCCATCGGGGAGTATGAGGGAAGTAATCCGATGGAGCTTTTTATCTTTACCGGAATGTTGCTTTTTCTTAGTCTGGCAGGTGCGTGGATTCTGGTGATTCAATTACACCGTCCACTAAAGCGACTTGCTTTTGCGGCGCGAGAAATTGGACGAGGTGACTATCCCGGAAAGCTTAAAGAAACCGGGCCTCAAGAAATGGTCTCGGTGACCGCGGCTTTTAATCAGATGGCTTCTGATGTTCACCAGTTAGAAGAAGATCGCACACTTTTACTTGCCGGCATTTCCCATGATTTGAGAACACCAATTACTCGAATTAGACTGGCATCAGAGTTTCTATCTGATCAAGATGAAGAAATAAAAGCCGGTATTATCGCTGATACACAGGATATGGACGATATCATTGACCAGTTTATTGGTTATGTCAGGTATGGTAGCGAAGAAAAGATGGAAACTGGTAATTTGGCTGAACTGATACAGCAGGTTGTTGATGCTGCCAGTAAGCAGCATGATGGAATTTCTACACAAATAGGAGAGCTTCCTGAGATCGACTTCAAACCAATGGCAATGAAACGTTTAGTGAGCAACCTTATCGAAAATGCCTATCGTTACGGAAAAGCTCCGGTAATTGTTTCTGCCAGTGCGGATGATACGAGAATTACTGTAAGTGTAAGAGATTATGGTAATGGAATTCCTGATTTAGACAAGGAACGACTATTTCAGCCATTTGCCAGAGGTGATAAGGCACGTGGCGGAAAAGGGTCTGGACTAGGGCTCGCTATTGTTTCACGTATTGTAGAGATGCACGGTGGTCAAATTAATCTTGAAAACCATCCAGAAGGTGGTTTATTAGCAAGTTTTACCATTCCTTTCGAGTGTTTTGACGAATAACGACCGGGATGAAAACTATTTTTCATCCCAGTACCGGCTTGCCCACGCTGCAGTTTTCAGCATGATATGGCGAGAGTGATTATTGAGCTTTGACAATATAGTATCGTAAAGGTTTGAAAGTTCCGGATTGATTTCAAACCGGTTATCTTCACTTACTTTTATCAAATCTCCTTCTCTTAATACGCTAACCGTATTTCGGAATAAATTCTTATCAAAAGATTCGGGTGCGTTCAAACTGTATAGTGCCGCAAATCTTTGTGCCATTTGCTGGCTTCTTTTTTCCAGATCTTGTCGAGATAGGTTTTCGCGGCCTGCCTGAGTTGTCAATAAGGTCAAAATAATGCCGTAACGAAGTAACGTCGGTCGAGCTATCTGTGCATGAGTAAAAAGTTTGTCAAACGCCGGCATTGATTCGTCTGCACGAGTAATTAAATCGCCATTAACAAATAGAATCTCATTGTCTATAAAGACAGACAAATTCTTCTCGATTTGTTCGATAAATTCCTTTTCTTCCCAGTCGATAAATAACTCTTTCTTTAGGAACGGAAATAGTTTTGTTAGCTCAGAAATGAGCTCATTCTTGGTTAAAGATTCAGTATTTAAAAAGCAGCTGGCTATTAATGATGAAGTGATATAAATATGTAAAATATTATTGCGATAGTATGTAAGGAGAATTGCTGTTTGTTCATCGGTGGTAACTATTTCTCCCATTGGATTATCAACACTGAATATCGTTCTTAACTTTTCCGCCTGTGCAATAATTTGCGCGGGTGATTCATCAGGAAGATATGTTTGCTCGCTAAAAGGAGCACCTTTTTGAATTGATAGTAGCAGTTCAAGTTGTTCCGCTAATTCTTTTCTACCAAGTGCAACCCTTTCCGTCGAGAGTAAAATTAGGGAGACCAGGCTCACAGAGTTAAGTGTTACAGATGCGTTAATACGCTCCATAAGCTCAATCGATATCTCGCCAATTTGTGGTGTTAGCCAGCTTGGTTTCGCGCCAGCCTGGCCTCTATACTCATGCCAGTCAGGTTGCTTTTCGTCTAAATATTCATTGAGCATTAATGGTTTTGCAAAGTTGAGATAAACCTTGCCAAAAGCCTGTTTTAACGTTTTTCGAATTCCCAGCAGTTGTCCAAATGACTCCTTCTTCTTCTCTGCACCACGTAGCTCATTCAGGTAACTCTTACCTTCGAACATGCGTTCATAACCTATATAGACCGGGACCAGTGCTACCGGTCTTCGGGTCCCTCTCAAGCAGGCTTGAACTGTCATGGCTAGCAAACCTGTTTTAGGAGGTAGTAGTCGCCCAGTTCGGCTACGGCCACCTTCCGGAAAAAATTCCAGAGGTATTCCTCTATCCATCAACTGGAATATATATTCATTAAAAACTGCTGTGTAAAGTTTATTTCCGCCGAAACTACGACGCAGGAAAAATGCCCCTCCGCGCCTCAGGATAGGGCCTGCTGGCCAAAAGTTGAGGTTAATACCAGCTGCAATGTGGGGAGGAACCAGGCCTTCATGGTAAAGAGTGTAAGATAAAAGCAAATAATCTATATGACTACGATGACACGGAACATAGATGATCTCATGCGTAGTCGCCAGTTCTCTAACCATTTCAACATTTCGAACTTTCACTCCATCGTAAATTCTATTCCAAAGATGAGTGAGTCCAGATTCCAAAATCCTGACCGTTTTGTATGAATAAGCTGACGCTATTTCATCCGCATATTTGATTGCCTGCTTTTTGGCTTTTTGCAGTGAAATGTTCTTTGACTTGGCTTCTCGCTCAATCGCCTTTTTAATATTATCGCTCACCACAAGATTTGTAATAACCTGACGGCGATTGCTGATGAGAGGTCCCATTGCAGCCTGGCGTCTTCTATGAAAATGTACTCTTAATGTCCGTGTGATTTTTGTTGCTAAAGATTGATCTGATTGTTCCGGAGTGACTACACGGTTAACGTCTACAGGTTTTGCAAAGCGGACAAAAGAATTTCGACCTTGAAACAGGAATAGAAAAAATTTTCTAAAAGGTGTCGCACTTTCTGTATCGGTGAATATTAGTCTGAGTAGCGAATTTTCTTTTCCGGGATTTCGGCCCCAATATATTGAAACCGGAATCAGTTGAAATTTCTTGTCAGTATTTTTTCTTTGCTCATGGATCAATCGAGCTAGACGCTTTTGGTATTTATTAACCAGTTTTCCACCGATGCCAAAGAGTGTTTTATTCTGGAGAAAAAAAACTGCCCCATCCTGAATCTCTTCCGAATCGCTTTTCATTAGGCTGGGATTTGGCAGTCCAAGCAGTCTTGCTTTCTCTTTAAGCATTAAAAAACTGCTGGTAGAGCGTCTTTGAAGTACATAGTAAATAGGCTGACTCTTGTCGATTTCCAATTCTTTTACCGGATCATCAGGAAGTAAGCGGCTACTAACAAGTAGCTTTAGAGGAACTGAAACGATTTTTTGGTAAAGCTGATTTAAAAGCATAAAAGACAACCATCTGTCAGCAGTTGCTGGTAGCCGAAAGTCCAAGCTTCCAGCTATGTGAATATTTATAACTATAGCCGCCAACTATCGAGTGTGCGGAAAAAGGCGCATATTTTAAGCAATATCTCATTCACTTGCCAGTAGTGCTGCCGAGTACTAGATTATTGCTTAAAAATGAATAACTTATGACCATTTTTTAAACAAGGAGTTCAACCGGTTCTGGATGGCTGAGAAAACCCTGCGGACTAGCAGAAAAACCATACGCGCCAGACTGATAGATGACAATCAGATCGCCCACGCTCACCTGCGGTAATTCGTATTGATTAGCTAGCAGGTCGAGTGGTGTACACAGAGGCCCAACAATTTGAACCGGCCTGACAACAGGTTGTTGCATTTTATTGCCTACCGCAACAGGGTAGTTTTTACGAATAACTTGGCCGAAATTACCGGATGCTGCCAAGTGGTGATGTAGTCCCCCGTTGACTATGATAAATTCTTTGCCACGACTTTGTTTGATGTCAATAGCTTCACAAACATAGAGTCCAGCATTACCCACAAGGTATCGTCCCAGCTCCATGGCAATTTCGCAGTCCCCGTGTTCAGCCTGAAATTGACTAATTAGAGCAGCAAGTTGTTCGCCAATTGCATCCAATACTATTGGTTTTTCTCCTGGGAAATAAGGGATTCCGAGTCCTCCGCCAATATTTAATGATTCAATCTCTGAGTGAGCGTGCTTCTGTAATCTGTTTGCTAATTCAAATATCCCTTTGTGTGCAGTTAAGATTGCATCAGCGTTCAGGTTTTGTGAACCGGTAAATAAATGCATTCCTCGATAATGCAGGCCGTAATGGTTTATTTTATCTAACGCATCAGGAACTTGCTCGGCGTCAATGCCGAACTGTTGAGCTCCCCCGCCCATTTTCATGCCTGAACCTTTGAGTTCGAAGTCAGGGTTTACTCGTATAGCAACTCGTGCACGAACACCTATCTGGTCACTGATATCTCGTAACTTTTCAAGTTCGGTAAAAGATTCAACGTTCAGAGTTGTTTGAGATGCCACTGCTGCAATTAATTCGTTTTCCTGTTTGCCTGGACCAGCGAAGCTTATCTGGTGCCCATCCATTCCCGAATTGAGTGCAACTCTCAACTCTCTGCCACTCGCAACATCCAGACCATCAACAAGTGGTCGAATAAAATTAACCAGCGCAGGCATTGGATTTGCTTTCATTGCATAATGAATTTTCAAGCTTTCCGGCATCTTTTGGCGCAGTCGTTCAATATTACGATGAATGACACTCCTGTCGTACACATAAAATGGTGTCTGCCCGGCGCGGAGAGCCAATAGGCTTATCGGGTGCCCATTGACTAAGAGCTGGTCTCCGTTTGTCTGAAACTGAGTCATTGGAGCATGCATTGGCCTGGTCTTTGTTGTCACTTAAGTGCCCATATTATTTATGTATTTAACACTATTTTACTTCAACTTTGGTGATTCGTCCTGTCAATGTGAAATACATTACTTGCGAAGAGATCGATTACCTAACGTGACCAGGCAAAAAGATCATTGTAGGTTTTAACTAATTGTTTGCGATTAATTTTGCCATTTGGGTTTCTTGGTAAATCCGCAACAACTTTTATTGCTTTAGGTTGCATAAAGTTTGGCATTTGCTTTTGGCAGTGCTTTAGGAGAGCTTCCTCGCTAAATTCTTCGTACTCGGTTTTTATAACCAGAACAATGGCCTGGCCTAATTGCGGATGGGGTACGCCAATAGCTGAGACCTCTTTTATCGAAGGAAATTGGTAGACAATCTCTTCAATTTCCGAGGGACTAATTCGATAACCACTGGATTTAATCATATCGTCTTTTCGTCCAATGAAATAGAGATATCCTTCTTCATCTTTTACAACCGTATCGCCGGACCAGACGGCTATTTCTGAAGTCAAACCATCACAATGTTTTTGCGGAGCTGGTTTAAATCTTTCGGCAGTTTTCTGTGGAGCGTTCCAATAACCCATCGCAACATGGGGGCCGCGATGTACAAGCTCGCCTTCTTCTCCAGCGGCACATTCTTCGCCTTGTTCATTGATGACCAAAATGTGAGCATCCGGAATGGCTTTCCCCATTGAGCCTGGCTTTCTGTCAACTTCTGCTGGTGGTAGATAGGTACTTCGGAAAGCTTCTGTAAGTCCATACATTAAATAGGGAGATGTCTTAGGCAAGCTTGTTCGTAGTTTAGCAAGAGTTGCCAATGGCATGGCTCCTCCACTATTAGTAAAGTATCGTAAAGAATCGACAGCTTCCTGAGGCCATTCAAGTTCAGCCAGCTGAACCCACAGTGGAGGCACCGCAGCTAGCCCGGTTATTTGATAGGTCGCTACAGCGTTAACAACATCTCTGGGAAAGAGGTACTCCATAAGGACGACGCTTCCGCCGCTAAGTAGGGCGGTTGTAATCTGGGATAACCCATAATCAAAACTAAAAGGCAGAACCGCAAGTAGCCTGTCTCCTGAGTGATTTTCCAAATACTCACTGACACTTTTGGCGCCGGCGATCAGGTTCGAGTGTGATAGCACCACCCCTTTGGGATTACCGGTGCTACCGGAAGTGTAGAGAATCGCCGCAATATCTTTGCTAATGATTGTTGGTGGCTCTCCTCCTGTTGCAGCTCGCGCTTCGGCAAGTTGTATCCAGTTCATGCAATTATTTGGGGTTTGCTCTAAAGGGCAGTCAGTCAAGATCACCGTTTGCAGCGAATGGATTTCGTCAAGCGAACTTTTTAACTGTTTATAGCGGCTTAGAGAAGTGATTAGAATTTTACAACCGCAATCATTTAATATGTAAGCTACCTGTTGTGCTTTTAGCAAAGGGTTTACTGGAACAAAAGCTCCTCCAGCCATTGATATGGCATAAAAGCTAACGACTGTCTCGAACTGTTTGGGGAGATAGACCGCTACTCTGTCGCTTTTTAAAACACCGAGATTAGTCAGGTGGGCAGAAATCTGGTCCGATTCGCTGATTAATTCCTGGTAACTCTTGACCTTGTCTTTATGAAGCAGAGCCTCCGAAGAATTGTCGGTTTGCGTAGATCGAGTTAATGTGTGATGAAATAGAGTCGGCATTAAATTGATAGTTACAACCCGGATAAATTTACCCTATTTTACCTGAGAGGACCTTTTAAGGACAAATTTTGATTTTTGTTGAGCAGACATCATCAGTTTTAAATAAAAATTGCTGTTTAAATCTTGCTATTCACAATTGATTAGGGATAGTCTGGCATTATTCCGACAATTTGGAGAGTGCTATGGGTGTAAAAAAAATAGTTTCTGCATGGATACTAGTCATACTAAATATATCAAATGTATATGCTGACTCTCCCGATTGCGAAGCATTATTAACTTTGGCTGATATCGAGAGTGCTTGTAGCAAAGCGAATCTAGAGTACAAGAAGTCGCCATTTGAGAATGGTAAGAAAGACATGTTTTGCGTACGAGAGTTCAGACTGTCTTTTGCTAACCGTCTGGGATTTAATTTGGCCCGCTACTCTGAAAAGAATCAAGCAGATAGCTACGAAAAGAATGCGATGATATCTGATAAGAACAAAGCTGTTGCAGAAAAGCTTGCTGTTGCCGATGGTGGCTTTGCATTTCATACCAGTGACAAAGTTACAGGTGAGCGCTCAGTGGTTCGATTGAGAAAAGGTAACAGTTTTGTTGAGATAAAATATCAGCATAGCAAAAGAGAGAAGCCTTTTTGTGATATGAATGGATTAAAAACTCTGGCTGAAAAGGTCAGTCAAAAGCTCTGATATTCAGGATTAAATTTGATTAAAAAACTACCGAAAGTTGCCATCTTTGTTGATGTTCAGAACGTTTTTTACACGGTAAATCAGGCGTTTAATCGAAACTTCGATTATAACGCTTTTTGGACGAAAGTTTCAGATGGACGCGAGGTTGAATGCGCTTTTGCCTATGCGATTGATCGAGGAGACGAAAAGCAAAAACAATTCCAAAATATTCTTAGAGCCATTGGCTTCGAAGTAAAACTCAAACCATTTATTCAACGGCGAGACGGGTCGGCTAAGGGTGATTGGGACGTTGGTCTTGCCATTGATGCGATGGATTGGGCTGAAAAAGTCGATCGAGTGGTTCTTGTTTCTGGTGATGGTGATTTTGAAGTTTTAGTGGACAGAATCCAGAATAAATATCAAATTCCTGTCGATGTTTTTGGTGTTGAATCATTGACCGCTAATTTACTTGTTAAAGCGGCTAGTCGTTTTTATCCGATCGATGAAAAATTACTGCTAAACCCCAGGTCGAGTATTTGAGTCGACAAATGCTCGAAAATACTAAGTCTTCAGGACTAATGAAGACTTAGTATATACATGATGGTAAATTTAAACGTTAACAGTTTTCCAGTGGCCTCTCCGAAAATAGATTATACCGACCAGTGCTATCAGGCTTTCGGCGATTGTTATTGCAAGGAACACTCCATTTGGACCCAGTTCAAATGCAATTGCCAAAGCAAGAGCTAGCGGAATTTGAAATAACCAGTAGCAGAAGAAATTGATCTTCGTCGGAGTTATTGTATCTCCTGCACCATTGAAAGCCTGAACCACAATCATTCCTATCGCGTAAAAGCCATAGCCGTAGCACACATAGCGTAGACAATCTACACCATAGATAATCACTGATGTAGTCTGAGTGAATAACTGTATTATTTCCTGCGCAAATATAATGAAAATTAATGCAATACTTACCATAAAAAATACATTATATTTGGCGATAGTCCATACCGATTTTTCTGCTCGGTCCGGTGCACCAGCCCCAAGGTTCTGACCAACCAGGGTGGCGACCGCATTGCTCAATCCCCACGCGGGTAAAATGGCAAATATCACGATTCGTATTGCGATAGTATAACCCGCTACAGCTTCACTACCGAAACTTGAAACTATCCGAACCAGCACGATCCAACTTGCAGTAGCTATCAAAAATTGAGAGATTCCTCCCGCCGAGGTACCTAATAACTTTAGACAAACTTCCCAATCGATTTTAAGGTGACTGATTTCAAGCTTAATTCGGTTTCCAACATTAGTTAAATGGTAGAGTTGATATAATATTCCTACTCCGCGACCAATATTGGTCGCCACTGCTGCGCCAGTAACTCCCAGTTCTGGAAATGGTCCTATACCATAAATTAACATGGGGTCGAGAAAAATATTTAGACCATTGGCCAGCCACAATGACTTCATTGCGACACTGGCGTCAGCGGCTCCTCGAAAGATTGCGTTGAATAAAAATAGATATAATATTGTGATAGAACCGCCCAGCATAATACTGGTAAAGTTTTTTCCGCCTTCAATCACCGAGTCGCTGGCGCCCATCATTGTCAGTATATCTTCACTATAGAACACTCCGATAAGTGCTACCATCGAGGCGACAACGAAACCTAGCCAGATTGTCTGGCCTGCAACCAGGTTTGCTCCTTCAATATTTTTTTCTCCTACTCGACGAGCGATGGTAGCGGTTACCGCCATGCTAAGCCCAATCGCTACAGCATAAAGTAGTGTAATTATTGCTTCCGTCAGTCCTACGACTGCAATTGCGTCCGCACCAAGCGCAGCGACAAAGAATATATCTGTCACCGCAAATATAGACTCCATGACCATTTCCAATACCATTGGAACAGCCAACAAAAATGCTGCTTTGCCTATAGAGCCCTGGGTAAAATCCTGTTTGTCATTACCCGATAATGCTTGTTTAAATAACTTAATAAATTGTGATATTTTTTTCACTTGATAATCCTTTCATAACAGAAGGTACTCACGTCTAATCACTTATATATTTGTTGCCAATAATTTCTTCAATTTGAGTCAAAGATGACTAGTGAAAAACACTCGAACTGTTATAAGCAGTGAGTACCTTAATCAAAGAGATAAGCGTAATTCAGAGAGGCTCTAATCGTCGACGAGATAGTTTATCCGGGCTAAAATGCAGTGTCACCGAAAGTGAAAGTCAAAATCGACGGAAGTAAACCGAACTGAAAAATATTTTGGTGGAAAAAGAAGCCGAGTTGGTCTTCGAGCAGTATGCAGCTGGATTAGCAGATGCTTACTTTTGAGAACAAGAGCAACGCGGCAATGCAAATACGAACATTATCTGCGAATTTCCAGATGATTGAGTTGTTCATTGGCCTGCTCTTTTGAATGAAATGATGCGCTAGCATACTCATTAAAAATGATACTGTCTATAAGTAAAAGATAATTGATGCTAATTTCTTTACCGTTCTTGTATTCAGATTGTTAAGGTTTGTCAATTATACCCGTGATATGGCGCGTTATTTCGCGCAGATTACACCAGCCAGTATTTTTATAGCTAAATTGTATTTCTAAGATTCTCTTTATGACTAATAGATGTTAAATGAGTTGATATGACTAACTACACTTAAATAACAGTTTCTCGTTGGGTCAAACCTGCGGTGGGATAGAGGTGGCCTTGCTAGTGAAAAACAAAACAGTAAGTTTATGGTTAATTTTCTGTCTTACTTTTATAGCCTTTGCATTCAATGCTAACGGTGATTCGGAAGTAGGCCATGAGCTTTTGCCGCTTACCAAAGCTCAAGTTGAAACTTTAGATACTCTCTGGCGCGAGACTAAAAGTGGAATGGCTGGTGCTCTCGAGAGTCATATTGCGGTGTTCGGCGCACTTTCTAAAAAAAATGTCACTCGCTATGAACTGGAACTCTCGGCGAGAATATGCAGGCTACACTATTTTGTTGGAAATTATCATGAAGAAGATGCGATAGGAAAGGTTATTGTTGAACGGGCCAGTATAGCTAAAAATGACTTCTACAAAGCTCGAGGCTTATATTGTCGTGGACAAGCTCATCGCCTGATGGGAAAGCAGGGGCCGGCATTTTCTTTTTTACAAGATGCGATAAAGCTTCAACTGGATCTACCCGAAAGTACTCCCAACCCTGATCCCAGTCAGCCCAACTGGCTGGGCAATAGCTACATAGCATTGGGCAATGTCCTTATTAATGCAGGCCTGGCAGATGAAGCGTTAGCCGCTTACCAAAAAGCTTCTTTGTATTTTGTACCTGAGTCTTACCCGGGAATACTTGTAGGACGTAATCTGATATTTGTATTGAACAAAATGGGACTGCACGAAGAAGCATGGCAGCATGTAGAAGCTATGAAAAAAATAGTGCATCAAGTCTCTTATGCTCAGGCGAAAATTTTTGTTTTTACGGCAAGTGCTGAGACTTTACAGGCTCAGGGGCGGTATCAGGAGGCCATTCCAGATTATGAGCAGGTACTTCGTCTGGTTAAAAGTCAGGAAAGGCGTGAAACATATATTGAAGTTTATAATGGACTAACCCAGATATACCTTCAAAGTAATGATACTGTAAAAGCACTTCACTTCAATTCCAAGGTGAAGGAGTTTGTCAGAGATAACGATAAAATTGATTATTCGGTGTTGCCTTATTTGAATCGTGCAAAAATAGAAGTACTACAGGGAAACCTGTTTGTTGCTTCCGCGCAGGCGGAAAAAGCCTATCAGTTATTTAAACTAGCCGAAGGAAATCAAATTATCGGTTTGGAGTTGTTGAAAATCTATATTGAAATTCAGGAAAAACTGACAGCTTATGAAGCTGCTTTCAGGTTGCAAAACGAGCTTAATCTACTTGAAAAGGCTATCAAAGCCGATGAGCGCCAGGCGAGGTTGGATATTCTGGAGAACCGATTTCAGCTTGCTGCAAGAGATGCTGAAATAGCCAGGCAGAACGCCTCCATCGATAGTTTGCAATCTGCGCAGGTTATTCAGCGTTGGATGATTTTTAGTTTCATTATTACAGGCATTTTGGTGGTGACTCTTTTATATAGTTGGTATCGACGTGCGCTTGAGGAAAAGCGTTCTGCGGATAAAGCGAATCAGGCTAAGTCTGAATTTCTAGCGACTATGAGTCACGAGTTAAGAACTCCTATAAATGGCGTAATAGGTACTACCGAGCTTTTAAAAACCTCCCAGCTATCAAAAGAGCAAAAAGAATTTCTTGATATGATTCAGACTAGCAGTGAAAATTTACTATCGATTGTTAACGATATTCTCGACCTCTCGAAAATTGAAGCCGGTAAACTAAGTCTGGAAAATCACGACTTCGATCTGGTGTCATGTATTGAAGGAGTATTTGAACTCTTTTGCTACGAGATTCAAGATAAAGATATTGAACTGCTTTATCTGTTGGAAGAAGGTACACCGGAGTATATACACGCAGACTCTACACGCTTAAGGCAGGTGCTTGTTAACCTGGTGGGAAATGCACTTAAGTTTACCAAGCAAGGTCAAATCGTTATTCGTGTCGGACATGAAATTTTAGCTAAGGAGAAAGTGATTTTGTCCTTCTGTATCATTGATAGCGGAATGGGGATGGATCAACAAACACTGATGCGATTATTTCGAGCATTTGAACAGGCCGATGCCAGCATAACCCGCAAGTATGGAGGAACAGGGCTGGGATTAAATATTAGTAAGCGAATCGTAGAAATGATGGGAGGGCAGATACAAGCGAGAAGTGAACCAGACAAAGGAACTCAGTTTTCCTTTTCCGTTACCGTTGACATGGCAAAGGAACTACTTCCTGATAGCGAAATTGCATTACCTGACTGGAAAGGAAAGACTATTGCCATCGCCAGCAAGAACCAGCTATGTGCTAAGGCACTATCTCTGATGTGTCAGCAATTGGGCGCGCGATGTATCAAGCTTGAAAACTCTGTAGAGATAAAAAAAATGTTTGTCTCAAATGATAGCGTCGATTTGATTTTGATGGATTCAAGATATTGCTGCGGAAAAAAGCTTCATTTAATTGACGATGAAAGTTTCTATTTAGCTGAAACGCAAAAAATGTTGGTTTTGATGTGTAGTTATCAATTTATCAATAAGCACCCAGAAGTAGCTGGATTAGAAAGTATTCGTACTATCGTTAAGCCGCTTAAGAGAAATAATGTCATTGCAACTATCAGTCAGGGACTTAATCTGAAAACGGGAGCTAATACGAAAATACTTTCCAGACTACCTTCTGAGCTAGCCAAAGCTTACCCGTTAAAAATTTTAGTCGTTGAAGATAATGCAGTTAATCAACAAGTGCTGCGTCACATTTTAAAAAAACTGGGCTATTCGGTAGATATTGCCTCAGATGGTCTTGAGGGATTAAATCGTGCGTCCACAAAGCATTATGACTTGATAATGACCGATGGTCAGATGCCTGAGTTGGATGGGATTTCGATGGCGATGAAAATTCATGAAGAAGTTAACGATCAGGTAGCAATCATTTTAATAACCGGAGACTTTATTTCTCAAGACTACATCGCTTCGAGAAAATTCATTCAGGACATATTATTGAAACCGGTTAATCTGGAAAAAATCAAGAATCTTATTGAGAAGTGGGGAAGAGAACTGGTGGGGTAAACCAGTTCTTCAAACTGAAATGTCGACACTCTTCAAACAGCTTTTTCCGGCGTGATTTATTTATTCTGTATAGCTTTCGCGTAGACTGAGTCCACAACTGCCTGGTGTGCTTCTTTGTTTAAGGCTGACGGTACCAGCGCATGCTCCTTTGCCAAACTGGACAAAGTTTCCGCGGCAGCTATCTTCATTTGATGAGTAATCGTTCTCGCGCCAGCATTGAGAGCGCCTCTAAAAAGCCCCGGGAAAGCGAGCATATTATTAACCGTTTTACCGTCTGTTGCGAAAGCTGCGCCGTTTTCAAGCGCTAGTTCAGGTTCAATTTCCGGATCCGGATTGGTAAGTGCCATTATTATTTGGCCCTTTCGTACCATTTCAGGCTTGATTAGTCCTTTAACTCCAGTGGTGGCGACGACGATATCTGCTTTTGCCATTATCTCTTCAAGACTACTCGGTGTGCCTCCCTGACCGCGAAGTTTCTTTTTTGCATCCTCACTGATATCTGCGCCCATGACATCTTTAACGCCATAGTCGAGAAGCAAATTACAAATTCCCATTCCCGCGGCGCCAAGGCCTATTTGACCAAAAACCTTATCCTTAATATCTATTCCTAGTCTTCTCGTTGCCGTTAACAATGCCGCAAGAACAACGATTGCTGTGCCATGTTGGTCATCATGAAAAACAGGTTTGTTCAGACGTTGCATTAATTCTTCTTCAATTTGAAAGCATTCCGGGGCCTTAATATCTTCAAGCAAAATGGCCCCAAAAGAAGGAGATATTGCTTCGATTGTTTCTATAATACGCAGGGGATCATTTTCTTTAAGTAAAATGGGAACTCCTGAAATATTAACCAGCTCTGAAAAGATTGCTGCCTTGCCTTCCATTACCGGTAATCCTGCTTCTGGTCCGATATTTCCAAGGCCTAAAATTGCTGAGCCGTCTGTTACTATAGCAACGGTATTTTGTCGATTCGTATAATCTTTAATTTTATCGGGTTCGGCCTGAATTGCTTGACAAACTCGGGCAACGCCGGGTGTATACACATCACGTAGAACATCTAGTGAAGAAAGCTCAATGCTTGACTGGGTTTTGATCTTTCCGCCTTTGTGGCGATTAAATACTCGGTCAGATTTACCGACTATTTGGGTCTCAGGCAACTTGTTTATTTCATCCACCAGAAGTTGCATATCAAAGGTATCATCATACTCAATAGTGATCTCCCAAATTGTGTCTCGATAAAGGCGTCTTACCGCGTTCAAACCTTCAACAGTAATACCAAAGCTTCCAACGATGGCTAAGACTTTGGCCATATTCCCTGGTTGATGAGGGGCTTCAACGAGAAGTATTTCTACTATTTTCATACTTTTTTCCAATAAGGATGATTGCCTAAAAGCTTAGCAGAGCTGATTTTATATACAACGACAGAATACTTATATCTGATATGAGAACTTCTGATAGCCGTTGATTTTGGGAAGGTGCTGAATTAATCTGAGTGATATCTATTTTTACCAGGTGTTCTATGAATAACTTAATCTTAAGAAGAGCAGAACCTTCCGACATGCCAGTTTTGTTGCAGTTTGAACAGGGGATTATTGCCGCTGAGAGGCCCTTTGACCCAACTTTAAAAAATGGGCACATCAATTATTACGACATTGGTGAAATGATAGTCAGTGATACAGCCGAAGTGCTGGTTGTTACCGCAGAAGATAATATTGTTGCTTCAGGTTATGCCAAGATCAAACAATCTAAAGATTACGTCGAGCATGAAAGTCACGCTTTTCTTGGCTTTATGTTTGTCTTGCCGGAGTTTAGAGGAAAAAGGGTCAATCAGATGATAATTGACGGACTGACTCAATGGGCTAAATCCAGAGATATCAGCGAGATTCGACTGGAAGTTTATGCTGAAAATGAGGCCGCTATCCGGGCCTATAAAAAGGCAGGGTTTTACGAACATATTGTAAGAATGCGTGCAAAAATCGATTAACTTTATTGAAATATTTTATGAAAAAATTGAAAACAGTCGTTAGCTGGTCATCGGGAAAAGATTCTACTTTGACCTTGCTTAGATTACTCGAGAATTCAAAAATAGAAGTTGTTGCTCTTCTTACAACTCATGTAGGTGAGAGCATTCCGTTTCAGGCGACACCAGTCGATGTGGTAAAAGAACAAGCCAAAGCAGTTGGATTACCTCTGATACTTCAGGAGCTGCCAGAAGTTTTTCCTTCAAATGACATTTATCAATCATTAGTCGTTGACGCAATAAGATGTTGCGGATTAGATGTAGAAGCTGTAGCTTTCGGAGATATGTTTCATAATGGAATCGCTGACTATCGGCGTAGCTATATCGAACCGGCCGGATGGCAATGTATATTTCCATTGCTAGGTGAAAAGCCTTTGGATCTGGCACAGGAAATTATTCAAAGAAATATCAAGACTTTTCTTTCAACGGTAGACACAAAACATCTTGATGGAAACTTTGTTGGCTGTGAATATGATTCATCGTTTCTCAACAAGCTTCCCGATAACATTGATCCCTGCGGTGAAGACGGTGAGTTTCATACACTGGTTTATGACGCACCCTGCTTCGATTTTCAATTAAGTCTGAATAAAGGAGAAGTCGATCGAAAAGGTCGTTACCACTCCCAACAGATTAGTATCAACTCAAACTAGGGTTATCTGTTTGTTCAATATTAATCTGTGATTACCTAATAATATCTTGCCAGCCTTCTGAAGTTAGCTAAAACAAAGTTAACTGGTTGTGGTTAAGCTCAGCAGAAAATTGTGCAGTGTTTAATATTTCATTTTGTCTTCTCTCTATGCCATGTTTTATACAGGCCAGAGAGAAGCGTTTTTCAATGAGTTTGGCAAAAATGCCTTCACCGGACATTCGTTTGCCATATTCGGTATGGTTTAGCTGACCTTTACGCAATGACTTCAGGTAGTTTAATACTTTTCCTTTTTTCAAAGGGTAGTGATTGTCGAGCCATTCTAAAAACAGGGGGCGAACCTCATGCGGTAAGCGCAAGATAATATAGGCCGCTTTTGATGCTCCCTGCTGAGCAACTATTTGAATAATTGATTCCAGTTCATGATCGTTAATCGCTGGAATTATTGGAGCGATTAATGCGGTGACAGGGATATCTGCAGCTGCAAGGGTTTGAATAGTAGCCAGCCTCGAGTTTGGACTCGCTGTCCTGGGCTCAAGCTTTCTTTTTAAATTATTGTTCAGTGTAGTCATGCTGACAGCTACAGAGACCAGGTTTTGTTTTGCAAGTTCTGAAAGTAAATCTATATCTCTACAGATTAACTGGCTTTTAGTAATGAGCGAAACAGGGTGCCGATATTCGAGGCAGCACTTCAACAGGTTTCTGGTTATTTCCAGTTTTTTTTCAGCGGGTTGATAGCAGTCGGTGTTTGCGCCGATACATATGGGCTTGCATTGATAGCCCCTTGACTGAAATCTTTTTTTCAATAATTCGACTGCATTTGATTTGTAAATGATTTTTGATTCAAAATCATAGCCTGGGGAAAAATCCCAATAAGCATGTGTAGGTCTGGCATAGCAATAGATGCAACCGTGTTCACATCCTCGATACGGATTAATGCTGTATTCAAATGGAACATCGGGAGAGCGATTGCTTGATATGATGGTTTTACTTTCTTCTCTTATGAGCTCGGTCAAATCTGACTGGTCACAGTCTTTTTCTGTAAACCACCAGATATCCTGTTCTTCGACTAAATCGAGCGAAACAGTCTCGTTCTTTTCAAATCGATGATGAATATTTTGCGGGGTAGCCCGGGTCTTATATTTACTGGACGTCATATTCAAAGCTTAGCACAAATGTTTGAATTGAACTACTTGTATAAGTAGTTTTTTGCGGCGCTGCAATGAGTTCGCGGTTAACTTTATTGTGTCTGACTGACTCAGAACTGTGTCAACCGGGGCCTTTTAAGCTGAAGCCTATGGTATCCTGTCAAGTTTCGAGTTATAAACGGTGTTTTGCTCGACTCTCGTCAGTTATTAACAATTAAATCAAAGGAAGGGATAATGAAAAATTTTGGGCTCCCTAATAGTCTTGTCACTATTGCGGTTGCTGGCTCTTTAGGTTTTATGAGCAGTATTTCGCAAGCTGAAGAATCAACTCGTTTATTAAGATTTGCAGATATCCATAAAGACAAGGTTACCTTTGTCTATTCTGGAGATATTTACATAGCCGACATTGATAGTGGCAAATCAACTCGATTAACTTCGCATATTGGCTTCGAGACCTTTCCAAAGTTTTCCCGAGACGGTAAAAAAATCGCGTTTGCCGCCGAGTTTGATGGTTCGCGTCAGGTTTATACCATGGATATTGATGGTAGTAACATTAAACAGTTGACCTATTACAATGATGTCGGGCCAATGCCACCTAGAGGTGGCTACGATTATCGTGTGATGGACTGGAGTCCAGATAATCAACATGTTTTGGTCAGGGCAAACCGACTGCCGTGGGGGCCGAGAATGGGGCAACCTTATCTGGTCCCTGTCGATGGCGGAATGGCAAAGCCGTTGGCAATTCCTGAGACTGGAGGTGGCATGCTTTCGCCGGATGGGAGAAAGTTTATTTATACTCCCATCGATCGAGAGTTTAGAACCTGGAAACGCTATCGCGGAGGTCGTGCTCAGGATGTCTGGATTTATGATCTGGAAAAGAACTCGAGCGAGCAGTTGACTACTTTTAAAGGTACTGACAATCAGCCTGTATGGGTTGGTGATCAAATATATTTTCTCAGTGATCGAGATTACACATTGAATCTTTATCAATATCAAAAAGGACAGAAGCCGAAGAAAGTAACCAATCACAAAAATCATGACTCTTTGTGGGCATCAGCTGGACCTGAAGCGATAGTGTATGAAAATGATGCATTTTTGTGGCGATTTGATCCAGAGAGTGGAACAAGCAAAAAATTGAATATCAAGGTCGAAGGAAACTCACAGCATTTGATGCCGCAGTATAAAAATGTTGCCGCCCAAATAGAGTCGATGGATATAAGTAACGACGGTAAGCGAGCGGTATTTGGAGCGCGAGGAGAAATCTTTAGCGTACCTGCCAGCAAAGGTGAAATAAGAAATATAAGCAAGTCTCCAGCAGCCAGAGAGATTAGCGTGAGCTGGTCGCCTGATGGACAAAGTCTTGCCTATTTGAGTGATAAAAGTGGCGAATATGAAATTTATATCCGCTCACAAAACGGACAGAGTGAAGCGAAAAGGTTAACAACTGACGGAAATATTTGGCGGTTCGCCCCTGTCTGGTCTCCAGACAGTAAAAAAATTGCATTTAGTGATAAAAACCAGACGCTCTGGGTGGTTGATATTAAATCTGGAAAGCTTAGCAAGCTCGACAGGTCTCACACTAATGATATTGTGGACTATCGCTGGTCTCCTGATAGTCAGTGGCTTGCCTATACCAAACTGGAGGATAGCGGCTACGGATCGATCTGGCTGGCAAATGTCAATCGTAAACAGGCTAGTCAGTTAACAGATGAAAGTACTAGCGATCAGGAACCTGTTTTTTCAAGTGATGGTCAATATCTATTTTTCTTATCTAATCGAGACTACAATCTGGAATTTAGTAGCTATGAATTTGATTATTTGTACAACCAGGCGACTCGAGTTTATGCGGCTCAGTTAAATAGTCTGGCTCCGCCTCTCTATCCCTTTGAAAGTGACGAAGTTGGTAAAAACAATGACCCAAATACAAAAGAAAAAAAATCGAAAGAAGTAAAAATAGATTTCAAGGGCTTTGCCTCCAGAGTTATTGCTCTTCCGGGGGATGCTGGAAATTACACCAACCTACAAACTCAGGGCGATAAAGTATTTGTTATTAAAAATAACAATAACGAAAATGCTTTGCTGTTGATTGATCTGAAAAGCAAAGAAAAAGGTCAGGTTATCGCTGAAGGCGTTAATGATTATTCTCTCGCGCAAGACGGTGGCAAATTACTGGTGAGGGCCGGAAATGATTACGCAATTCTGGATGCAAAAGCAAAGCAGAATGTTGCCGAGAATAAGTTAGATCTTTCTCATTTATCTATGCTCATTAATCCTAAAGTTGAATGGCAGCAAATGTATGTGGATGGATGGCGAATATTAAGAGACTGGTTTTATGATCCTAATATTCATGGCATGGACTGGGTTGGCGTAAAAAATAAATATCAACCCTGGGTTGATGCGGCGACTCACCGTACGGATATGGATTACACTTTCAGCGAGATCGCCGGCGAGCTCAATTCTGGACACGTTTATGTAAATCATGGTGATATGCCGAGAGCAGAAAGCCGCAGTCATGGTTTGCTAGGGGCTGAAATTGTTGCAGATAAAAGTGGGTATTTTAGAATAGAAAAAATATTTTCAGGTGAGAACTGGCATGATGCTTTTCGTTCTCCTTTGACCGAACCCAGTGTCAGAGCTGCTGAAGGAAACTACATTCTTGCAGTTAACGGAGTTTCGACCAAAACAGTAAATAACTTCTATCAGCTTATGCGGGATACGCAGGGAAGGACTATTGAACTAAAGCTAAATTCCAGCCCTCGTAATAAAGGAAGCTGGACAACCTATGTCAAGCCGATTGCGCGCGAAACAAACCTTCGTTATCTGAACTGGGTCAACGAGCGAGCTGCTATGGTTGAGAAACTGTCAGCTGGGCGAATTGGATATTTACACTTGCCCAACACTGCGGTGGAAGGCAATCGGGAGCTGTTCAAAAGATTCTTGCCGCAGATAACCAAAGACGCACTAATTATCGATGATCGCTACAATGGCGGAGGATTTATTCCCGACCGAATGATAGAGCTTCTTTCCAGAAAAACTTTAAATTATTGGAAGTTCAGAGGACTAAAACCGAACGCAACGCCGCTTGTTGCGCATGATGGCCCTAAAGTTATGTTGATCAACGGCTATTCAAGTTCCGGTGGCGACGCATTGCCTTACTATTTCAAAAAACAGGGACTCGGCAAGCTCATAGGCACTCGAACCTGGGGCGGGTTAATTGGCATTAGTGGT
Organism: Aliikangiella sp. G2MR2-5; assembly: GCF_015687155.1. Taxonomy (GTDB): domain Bacteria; phylum Pseudomonadota; class Gammaproteobacteria; order Enterobacterales; family Kangiellaceae; genus Aliikangiella. Next base: position 480,968 of record NZ_JADPQF010000004.1, read on the forward strand.
AATCCAGGACTTGCAGATGGTGGTCTTTTGCTAGCCTCTACCTTCAGGATTATGAACACAGAAGGTCAGTGGGTAGTTGAAAATGAAGGCGTTTCACCCGATATTGAAGTCATCGATCGACCTGAACTTATCCATGCAGGGAAAGACCCAAGCCTTGAAAAAGCTGTCAGCGAGTTGCTTGAAGCGTTGCAAGAAAACCCCAGATCGAGCATTAAGGCACCAGCTGCGCCGGCTCAATTTAAATAACAAAGGTTAAACCTGTCTTCCAGAAGTGTGCTGATAGTTTTGAGGTGTACTTCTGGAGGGGTAAATATGATTGGCTTGAGCTCAGAGCCTTTACATGGTGCCCAGGGGCGGACTCGAACCGCCACGACCAGAAGGTCACCAGCACCTGAAGCTGGCGTGTCTACCAATTTCACCACCTGGGCATATTTAGTGGATTTTATCTATTACTTTGCCTATAGAAAACATCTGCTATTGGATGAAGCCAGGCTTCCCATGTCTAAGGTTAGGGACTGGTAATCCATGCTGCAGCTCGCGAACTATACTTTCAGCATCTTTTGCTGTCAATCTGAGAATGAGTTTTATGACATACTCAGAAGTTTCGATTATCGACCCAAGCTTTTATTACTGGTATGATTGACTGATATTTGAGCAAATCAACCTGTTGTTTAGGGGAAGCGATTGTCTGACCGCGTTTTTACCATTTTCTTCTGGATATTGTTAACAAATATTTTGTTGGCCAATGGCTTGGTAAAAGCAGAAAATTTGCAGGAATTTGTTCGTGATAACCAGAATAAACCTGCAGATATAGTCGATAAGCTGAAACAGTTACCCCATGCTTCCTTTTCCGACTTTTCTCCTCAACTACTTTCAAAGCTGAGTTATGCAAGTGCCGTTACGGTAGACATTCCGCTCACTTTAGAGTTGACAGAAATATTGTTAGACAAATCTCGTCAGTTAAACGACGCCCGACACATGAGCCATGCTTATTATAACAGGGGGGCTGTATACGCGCTATCTGGGAGACAGGATCTGGCTCTTGACGCACTGTTGTTATCACTCTCAAGTCTGCAAAATGGGGAATACCCAAAAGAAGAGGCAAAGGTTAAAGGTGGACTTGCATTGATTTATGTCGAACTAGGTGAGTACAGTTTGGCGAGTCCATATTTCGAAGAAGCGATCAGTTTTAACCGAAAAGCCGACGATAAAATGACACTAGCAAAGTTATTGCAAAATCGTGGCTTTATGAGAATTCTTCAAAAAGAATATAGCAGAGCAAAAGCTGATCTTGTCGAAGCTATTCATATTTCAAGAACGCTACAGCTAACCTCAAATTTTCCAGTGTTGTTCAAGAATCTCGGGAAAATTGAGTTAGGGATGGGAAACTCTGAAGATGCGCTGGTACAGTTTGAGTTAGCTCTTTCCACTTCGGAAAAAGCCAAGTTACCTCACTTGCAAAGTGAAATTCGAAGAGAAATAGCGGAGCTATATGTTTCTCGGAATGAAGTACAAAGGGCACGACAAAATGTTCTACTTTCGATCGAAATCGGACAGAAATACCAGCTGGTAAAGCAGTTAGCCGCAAGTTTTGCATTACTGGCGAAAATTGAAGCTTTGTTGAGTCGCTATGAAGCTGCCTATCAAGCCAAACTAAAGTCAGAAAGCTATTTTGAGGAAATGGGGAATACAAGGATTGCGGCAAACTTGTCACGTCTGGACCGGTATACAACCCGTTTAAAAGAACAAAGTGAAAGAGCATTATTGGAAAAAGAGAAAAAAATTGCCACGCTTGCTGCTGAACGAGAAGCATGGTTTAAGAACTTCTTTATTGCTGTAGCAACAATTGCTATTTTGATGACGGTATATTTTATCCGCCGATTTAGCCATTCAAAAAAGCAAGCGGTTATGTTTGAAAAGCAAAGCAAAATAGATCCGCTAACCGGTGTCTGGAATCGACGCGCAGGTGAAGCTAAGTTAGAAAGGCTATGTAATCGAGAAAAAGGAAGCGTGACAGTATTCTCCATTGCCATGCTGGATATCGATCATTTTAAGCGAGTTAATGATAAGTTCGGCCATGATATAGGTGATAAGGTTATTAAATCTGTGTGTAAAATTATCGAACAAAATTTGAGACCCACAGATATGATGTGCCGTTGGGGCGGAGAAGAATTTTTGCTTATCCTGGAAAACTTTGATGCCAAACACGCCTCATTCGTATGTGAGCGTATTCGTAGAACTATAGAAAACAGTCAAATCAGACCCGTTGGGGATCTGACCGTGAGCATTGGTATATCAATGTTTGACGACGACGATATCTATGATTTGGTTAAAAGAGGTGATCAAGCGCTTTACCACGCTAAACACTTGGGAAGAAATCGAGTTGTGGTAAGAAACAAGGCTGTCGCTTCCAGTTTTGTCGAGCAGCTGCAGATATTTGAATAATTTTGTTACGTTTTTGTATAACAAGTAACAACAATAGAGAAGATCATTTCCCCTAAATCAACCAGAATTAAGTTTTCAGTTTCTGGATTGTCTTCTGCATGAACCTCTCTCGCTCGTCTGTTGATAACCCCGCGGTGGTTTTAGTGGTTACCCTGTTGGTGTTGGTTTTTGGCTTTATCGGTATGATTAGCCTGCCAATTCAATTGACGCCGAATATTGAACAACCTCAAATTAATATTGGTACGGGATGGCGAGCTGCTGCACCAGAAGAAGTTGAATCCGTCATCATTGAGCCGCTTGAAAATGCGGTAAAAAATACGCCCGGAGTGATTGATGTCACGACCAATGTTCGCCGTGGTGGTGGCAATATATCGCTGACTTTCGAAACCGGTGCAGACATGCAACGCGCTATGCTTGATGTCATTAATAACTTAAATCAAGCGCCTCCTCTGCCGCTGGATGCGATCGAGCCTGTTGTTTCTGCCGCAGGTACAGGACCACAGGCGCCCAATGCTGCTTCACTTTTAATTCGTCCCGCTGAAGGCAGCGAAATTGAGGATATAACTCTTTATCAGTCTCTAATTGATAATGTTGTCCAACCGAGGTTAGCCAGAATTCAAGGTGTTGCCCGAGTTAACCTGAACTCTGTACGTCCAAAGGAGCTAAGGATAACTTTTGACCCATATAAAGCAGCTTCTCTTGGGCTTCAAATAGGACAAATAGCTAATACAATTTCGCGCGCCAATGATGTTTCAGGTGGATTTGCAGAAGTGGGCAGGCGCAACTATACCGTTCGGTTTGCGGGCCAGTTTCAGGTCGATAATCTTGAAGAAATGATTCTTGGATACAGTGATGATCGTCCTGTTTATCTAAAAGATGTCGCAACAGTGGAGGAAACTCGGCAAGATCGCGTGGCATTCACTTTAAGAAATGGCGCGCCTGGATACTATATTACTGTGCAGCAGGCTAATGGTAGCAATACTGTTGTGGTATTGGATGAAATTAATCGAGCGATTAAGGAGTTAAACGAGGGACCCTTGAAGGAAGTAGGGTTGGCCATTGATTTGAGCTTTGATGCTTCGGTTCATGTTCGCAATGCGCTGAATCTGGTGAAGTCCAATCTTGGACTTGGAGTTTTATTGGCGCTAGGTATTCTCTGGCTGTTTTTAAGGGGTCTTAAACCGACACTAATTATCGCTACAACAATACCTGTTTCTCTCGCGGTGGCATTCCTGGTTTTGAATCTATTCGAGCGAAGTCTTAATGTGATTTCGTTAGCCGGTTTAGCATTTTCTGTAGGGTTAGTTTTAGATGCAGCAATAATCGTTCAGGAAAATATTGTTCGGCTTCGCGCCGAAGGAATGAGCGATCGTAAAGCCGTTATAAGGGGAACAATGCAGGTCACAGGAGCACTCTTTGCATCGACCGCAACCAGTATTGCGATCTTTTTACCGATCATGTTTATGCAGGGAATAGAGGGACAACTGTTTTCTGATTTAGCTCTGACTCTTTCAGTGGCTGTTTTGGCGTCTCTAGTTACCGCGATCAGTTTATTACCGGTAATCAGCCATTTTTGGTTAACCCGTTTTAACTCGACTGATCCTTTTGCTTCCTATTGGGATAAAATTACTGCGTTAGTTATGCGCTTAAGCAATACCAATGTGAAAAGGGTCGGCTGGATAGCAGGGTTACTTGGTGGTTCTGCTCTGGTGACTCTAACCTTGTTACCTAGAACCGACTTTATGCCGCGCGCACCTATTGATGGTTTCTTTTACTCGTTGAATATGCCTCCGGGCGGAAATCTGGAGTTCATTGAAGCTGAGTTAGCTTCCAGGGTAAAAGAGCGACTGGCCCCCTATTATCAGGGAGAGAAAGAGCCCAAAATTAAAAGCTATAATTTTTATGCTTTTGGTCCTGGTGCTTCCGGAGGATTTATCTATTCCGATGATCCTCGACGCGTTGAAGAGTTGATGGAAGTAATAAGAACTCAGGTTTTCAGTGACTTGCCGGATACTCAGGTCTTTTTGTTTCGTGGTTCAATGATAAATGTAAACGGTGGTGGTAACGGTCGCAACATCACTATTGATTTGCAAGGACCCGATATTGAAAAGTTGATGGATGCAGCACGGGTAGGGCTCGCAGAAATTAACAAGGCCTTGCCAGGAGTTGGCGCGCGTCCAGTACCCGGACTAGCTCTGGCAGAACCTGAACTTCGTTTGTTGCCTAAAGATCACCGTATAGTACAGGCCGGGATTGACAGACAAACCGTTGCCAATTCTGTGCGAGCGTTTACCGGTGGCCTTTTTGTCAGTGAATATTTTAATGGTAATGAAAGGATGAATGTCATCCTGCGAGCTGATAAATGGCAAAATCCTGATGAATTGGCAAGTATGCCAATTTACACTCCCAATGCCGGAATTCAAACGATTGGCGAGCTGACAGATATTCAGCGAACCGTCGGACCGAGTCAACTACGACGAGTTGATGGCAAGCGTACCGTTAGTCTGATTGTCTCTCCGCCTGGAAACATGTCACTTGAAGAAGCGATAGAGTCTCTGGAACAGAAAGTTATTCCTGAAATAGATAAACTATTGCCGGAAAATGCCGCAATTCAGCTGTCCGGAAATGCCAATCGTATGGCGCAGGCAATTAAGGAAATGGGACAGAACTTTGTTTTGGCATTACTGATCCTATTTTTGCTTATGGGGGCACTTTTTAAATCCGCCAAGGACAGTGTACTTGTTCTTCTTGTTATGCCGCTCGCAGTGGCCGGAGGAGTCATTGCATTGGCGCTACTTAACCTGGTTACATTTCAGTCTCTCGATCTTTTAACAATGATCGGATTCATTATTCTACTGGGACTGGTTGTCAACAATGCTATTTTACTCGTTGATCAAACTCGCGTTGCAGAAAAGAGAGGAATGACCAAGTCGCAGGCAGTGAGCCATGCGGTAAGGGTAAGAGCAAGACCTGTTTACATGAGTACTCTCACCAGCCTCTTCGGTATGTTACCGCTGATGCTTATTCCAGGTGTTGGTGCTGAAATTTATCGAGGACTTGCAACCGTAATTGTTGGTGGAATGGGGATTAGTGCCATTTTTACCTTAATCCTAATGCCGAGTTTGCTTCAACTGGAATTTGGTCGAAATAAAATTTATAGCCAGCGTGAAAGTGAAACAACAAGAGTAGACGAGTCGCGGTCTGTATCGTCTACGAGCCAGATTTAATATGCAGGAATTATACGTTATGAAGAGTATGACAAAAGCCTTTATCCTGATCTCACTGATTTCAAACTACATGAGCGCATATGCTGCTGACGGACCGCCTCCCAGTCCGGTAAAAGTTGAATCGGTGTCTGAGTTGGTTAGTCAGCCACAAGCAGAAATGCTTGGGACGGTATATAGTCGAAATCAAATTCCGGTAACTGCGGGTGTCGCCGGGAGACTTGAATGGGTGGCTGAGCCCGGCACTTTTGTTGTCAAAGGTGATAAGGTTGCACAGATAGAGCTACTTCCATTGCAACTAAGGCAGGCTGAGAGAAAAGCCCAACTTAAAAGAGCTAAGATCAATTTACAATATCTGTCTCGCGAACTGGAAAGACAGAAAGCTTTGCGAAAGAAAAATAGTGCATCACAATATCAATTGGAACAAACAGAGTCTCAGTTTGAGCTTGCACAATCCGATCTGGAAATTGCTCAATTACAACTTAAGCAAATCAATGAAGAGTTAAACAGGGCAACTATTCTTTCTCCTTTTGATGGAGTCGTTACTGATAGAAATAGGAGAGCTGGAGTAGATGTGAATAGAGGGGAAACTCTGGTCCAATTGCTGGATACTGAAAATTTAGAAGTTAGAGCTTTTGTTCCGGTAAAGTACCTGAGCTATACCAAGCCTGGTAGCCAACTCACTCTGGCAAGCAAAAGTCAATCTGGGGAAATTTTAACTGTATCTGCTTTTGCCAGTGTGATTATTCCAGCCGCAGATCCCAAATCGCAAACATTTGAAATTCGTATTTCTATGCCTCAAAAAGGTAGAGAATTCTGGGCGTCTGGACAGATTCTCAAGGTATATTTACCAATTGAGTCAACACGGCATACGGTTACGATACATCGTGATGCATTAATTTTAAGACGCGATGGAACTTATGTTTTTAGAATAGATCCAGACAATACTGCACACAAATTAAAAGTCAAAGTCGGTCGAGGTAATGGCGATCGGGTAACCGTAGAAGGTGATCTTAAAAGCGGAGACAAAGTTGCAATACGAGGAGCTGAACGTTTGAGCGATGGACAAAAAGTTACAATCACCGATGCTTAATCGAAAACTAAAAATGCGCAGAGCTGTGCTCTGCGCGAAAAGGGAGGGTCTCAAAAAGAATTTGAATAAATTGCAGTTGATTATGTGAAAACAATTTCTACAGTTTTCAATAACTCAATGCTAATTCTCGCTGCTATGCTATCGTTTCAATATTTCCGCAATATGACAAGATAACAAGGTTATCTACTATAAATTACTCCCAGTGGTTTGCTTCACTTTTTGCATCATTTTGCAGGACTGTCATTAAACTTTAAATTTGCCGTCACTATCCATTCATTTTTTTCTTGCAAGGTATGCGTGTCAAAGAACGCAATGAAGCGTCTTGATCGAAAACGGAGAAAAGAATGAAACAAAAAACTTATCTGGTCTTGATCGGCGCTTTGTGGACGTCGGTTGTGAATGCCGCGCCGAATGAACTGTTCATCTCTGAGTACATCGAGGGTAGTAGTTACAATAAAGCGTTGGAGTTTGCAAACTTATCTGATGACCCAATTGATCTTTCTTCATATCAGGTTAAATTTTATTTCAATGGTAGCGCTTCCGCAGGCATGACTATTGATCTTCATGGAGTACTGGAACGTAATACGACCTATGTTATTGCCCATGCAAACGCAGATAGTGCAGTTCTGTCGATAGCAAATCAAATTCAGGGGGGAAGCTGGTTTAATGGCAATGATGCTGTGGAGCTGGTTAAAAATGGTCTGCTTGTAGACTCTTTGGGACAGGTTGGTGTTGATCCCGGCGCTGAGTGGGGAACGGCTAACGAAAGCACCAAAGACAATACACTGAGAAGAGTCATGCCTCTTTCCAGTGGTGATATTGATTCCTCTGATACATTTATTCCAGCGCAGCAGTGGCATGGTTTCAGCCAAAACACATTTGATGGACTTGGCAAGCTGGACTCTTCTGACAACGATAGTGGAGGGGGCGACTCGACTTTTGCTTGTGGAGAACCTGCTGATTATATTCATCAACTTCAGGGAAATGCCAGTTCGACGACGATGTTTGGCCAATCGGTTGTTGTTGAAGGTATTGTTGTAGGAGATTTTCAGGGGAGTGACAAATTACACGGTTTTTTCTTACAGGAAGAAATTGTTGACTACGATGATGATAATTCAACTTCGGAAGGGATTTTTGTTTATGATCATTCATTCGGGGTTGATGTAAATATCGGCGATCGCGTTCGAGTTGCTGGAAAGGCTGGCGAGTACGGCGGAATGACCCAAGTTTCATCTATAACCGACTTATTAGTCTGTGACTATGACATGACTTATGAAACCAGAACTTTAAGTTTACCATTACAATCGGTCAAATCTTTAGAATCGGTTGAGGGCATGCATGTTCGTTTTACACAAACATTAACGGTTTCGGAAAACTATAATCTTGGGCGTTACGGCGAGTTAGTGCTTTCAAACGGCCGGCTATATAATCCGACCAATGTGGTAGCACCGGGAACTGAAGCTAATATCATGCAACATGCAAATGATCTCAATCGTATTATCCTGGATGATGGTAGTCGTACTCAAAACCCGGAAAACATTATCCATCCCCAGCCGGAACTTTCTGCATTTAATTCAGTTCGTGGTGGTGATAGTGTTGAAAATGTCGCAGGTGTTATACAGGATGCGTTTGGTGCGTATCGTATTCAACCGACAACTACACCTGATTTTGTTGCAAGCAATCCTCGAACAAACAAAGCATTGATTAAAGCCGCGCCACTTAAAGTAGCCAGTTTCAACGTGCTGAATTACTTTAACGGTGATGGACAAGGTAGCGGTTTTCCTACTGCTCGCGGTGCTACAAATTATGAAGAATTCACGCGACAAAAGGCAAAAATTGTGGCTGCGCTGATTGCAATGGAAGCCGATATTATTGGTCTGATGGAATTGGAAAACGATGGATATGATAGGCGTAGTGCGATTGCTGATCTAGTCGAGGCCCTCAATCAATCAAGTGGGGAGGTCTTTAATTATATCCGTCCGCAAGAAAGTCAATTAGGAGGCGATGCCATCGCAGTCGGAATGATCTATAACACTTCCAGAGTTATTCCTATAGGTCAAGCTGCGACGCTTAATTCGGGGGCTTTTGCTGACAAAAATCGACAACCTCTGGCGCATTCATTCCGCGAAATCGAATCCAATGGCGAGTTTACAGTTGTGGTCAATCATTTTAAGTCCAAGGGAAGCTGTCCGAGTGGCTCAAGTGATGAAAACTCGGATCAGAAAGATGGTCAGGGATGCTGGAATTGGAAAAGAACAGAAGGTGCGCTTCAGCTAACTAGCTGGTTGAAAAACAGCCCCACTGGAATTAAAGATAAAGACGTACTGATTATCGGTGATCTTAACGCCTACGCTATGGAAGACCCGGTTACCAGCATTGAAGCAAAAGGCTATGTTAACCTAATTAAGAAGTTCGGAGGCTATAAAGCATATTCTTATGTTTTTTATGGCCAGGCAGGGTCACTTGATCATGCGCTAGCAAGTCCTAACCTGGAACGACAAATTGTTGATGCAACCGAGTGGCATATCAATACTGATGAGCCCAAGGTACTTGACTACAATATTGAGTATAAGTCCAGTGAGCAGGTGAATAGTTTATATAGTGCAGATTTCTATCGAGCCTCAGATCATGACCCTGTCATTGTTGGGCTCGATCTCAAACCCGAAAATGATATCAACAATGACGGACGATTAGATGTTAAAGATCTGTTGATGCTGGTTCACCACTTTAATCAAAATGCGTCAGGAAAAAAACGAAGGTTTGATTTCTATCGAGATCAGAAAATTAACGTGAAAGACTTGGTGGCCTGGTTTAAAGCAATTAGAAATAGTAAATAGCGTTGGTATTCGCTAAAAATGAAGCTTAAAGTGTACTCGAGTACACTTTAAGCGAACAGCTGTTGAGGCTTATTTCTAACATAGATTATAAATCGATTTCTGGAAGTCACATATCAGGTTGTTTTTCCTCATCCTCCTTTTCATCTTTTTTCGGTTCCATAGGTTCGAGACTTAAGCCTCCAGTTGAAAAACTGGACTGCGATGGAGTGGTTTGTTTTTTCTCCTCAGGAGTTTCCACATTTGAAGATTGAGTTGGTGCTGATTCCATTAGTTTTGGTGGCGGCGCTTTGGGCGGCGAATCATTGGTTGAAGCATTAGCGTTTGTTGAAACTTGTTGCGCAGCAGGCCTTTCAGAAGACGCTTCCGATTCTCCTTCTTTTGCCGAGAGTCTGATTTTGAGAGCGAGGTTATTTTTCGAGTCAGCATTTTTAAGTGCTTCTTCCTGGGATATTTTGCCTGCCTTAAAGAGTTTAAACAACGCTGTGTCAAAGGTTTGCATGCCCTGGTTTTCAGATTTGGTCATGACCTCCTTAACTTCGTCGACATGACCTTTCTTTATTAAGTCACACACTCTCGGTGTACCCAAAAGGATTTCAATTGCTGCGCAGCGTTTGCCATCAATGGTAGGAATTAATCGCTGTGAAACAAAGGCCTGAAGATTTAGAGAAAGATCAAGGAAAAGTTGTTTATGTCTTTCTTCAGGGAAAAAATTGACTACTCGGTCCAGCGCCTGATTTGCATTATTGGCGTGTAAAGTCGAAATACAAAGATGTCCGGTTTCAGCAAAAGCAAGTGCGTGCTCCATGGTTTCTGCATCTCGTATCTCGCCGATAAGGATAACATCAGGCGCTTGGCGTAAAGTATTTTTCAGGGCATCTTCGTAGCTGTCGGTATCGACTCCTACCTCTCGTTGATTAACGATAGATTTTTTATGTTTGTGGACAAATTCTACCGGGTCTTCAATCGTAATAATATGTCCGGCGGAATTGCTATTACGATAGTCAATCAACGCAGCAAGCGAGGTGGACTTACCGGAGCCAGTTCCTCCTACAAACAGAATTAATCCTCGTTTCTGCATGATCAGTTTCGGCAGAATATCTGGTAGATCGAGAGACCGCCAATTTGGGATATCGACCTTAATCGACCGGATTACCATTGAAACTTGATTGCGCTGCTGAAAGATATTGACCCTGAAGCGGCCAACATTGGGTTCTGATATGGCCAGGTTCATTTCGGGCTTATGTTCGAACTCTTCTATTTGTTCTTTGCTCATCAAAGCATAAGCCATTTCTTTGACTTCTCCCGGCGCCATGATTTTTTTTTCTAACGCCATTAACTTGCCGTGAAATTTTGCGCTTGGTGGCGCACCTGTGGAAAGAAAGAGATCCGAGCCGTCTTTTTCGGTCAATATTTTTAGGTAGTCGAGTAATTCCATGGGATTCCGATACAATATATTTGGGTTTGCCAGGGTTTATCACTGAGTATAGTTGACCTGTATCATTTCGCTTTGCGATGATAAACTTTAATTGATCTAATGATAATCATTCTCAATATGAGGTAATATATTACTATCCGGATACTCTAGCGTTAGTAGCACTCTGTAATGAATAAAAACAATCATTCCATCAAATCCTGGGAACATGATCATAGCTTCGCTTTGCATAATCAAACAGGGGAGCGGAAAACCTGGTATGTGCTTTATCTAACTGCGGTAGTGATGCTGATAGAAATATTAGCTGGTAGCTTGTTTGGTTCAATGGCCCTACTGGCAGATGGTTGGCATATGGGAACGCATGTTGCGGCATTTATGATTACTCTATTTGCCTATCGATATGCGCGTAAAAATGCCAACAATCCTGCATTTACATTTGGTACCGGAAAAGTGAGCGTGCTAGGTGGTTTCGCAAGCGCGGTGGCGTTAGCTGTAGTTGCCCTGGTTATGGCTATCGAATCCATTTTTCGAATAGTTGAACCGCATAGTATTCAATTCAACGAAGCTATAGGTGTTGCTATCTTGGGGCTTGTCGTCAATTTGGTGAGTGCATTTTTGTTAATGGACCACCATCATGAGCATGCTCATGAACACGGTCATTCACACGATCACAATTTACGGGCTGCCTATATGCATGTATTGGCTGATGCGCTTACTTCTGTTCTGGCAATTGTCGCACTGTTCGCCGGTAAATATTTCGGCTGGTATTGGATGGATCCTACAATGGGTATTGTCGGCGCGATTATTATTGCTCGTTGGTCTTTTGGACTGGTAAGGCAAACGGGACCAATTTTGCTGGACGCGAGCGCAACTACACCAGATAAGTCGGCAGTAGTCGCTGCTATCGAAGCCGATGCCGATAATCAGGTCGTTGACTGTCATATTTGGCAAATCGGTTCTAATCACTATGCTTTGATATTATCGATAGTGACTCATTCACCTAATCGCGTGGAACACTATAAGGAGCTATTGAGCGACTTTACCTCACTCGAGCACATTACTGTTGAAGTGAATGAGTGTCGCCAGCCAGAATGCGAAAGGCTGGCGTAACTGCAATCAGGCTTTTTTAACAAATTCTGATTTCAACATCATTTGGCCGATGCCGTCGATTTTACAGTCTATATTGTGATCTCCGTCGACCAATCGATTAATCTTTACCTTAGTACCGATTTTGGCGACAGAAGAAGAACCTTTGACTTTAAGATCTTTGATTAGTGTGACATGGTCTCCATCTTGTAGCTGGTTTCCATGAACATCCTTTACGATAAGCTGCTCTGTATTATCTGATTCTGCACCAGGTTTCCATTCGTTGCCACACTCCGGACAAACAAATAAGTCACGATCAGGGTAGGCATATTCTGAGTTGCAGCTTGGGCAAGGTGGGATAGTATCGCTCATTGGCTAAATCCTGGGTATCAGTTGAAAGAGGGCTTATTTGGGAAGTGCAATTTTCGCATCTTTATTGCGCTTAAAAAGCGTAACCACATGACCGACTCGCTGAATAAAGCTCGCTTTTGTTTTTTGGGTGAGCTTTTCTATCATCTGTTCGCGCTCTTCTCGTTCTTCGGCGCGAATTTTGATTTTAATAAGTTCATGGGCGTTTAGCGCTACTAATGTTTCTTCAATTACAGATTCAGTAAGCCCTTTGTCGCCAACAATTACAACTGGTTTTAGATCGTGAGCAAGTCCGCGCAGGTGACGAATTTGCTTATTGGTTAGTTTACTCATGTTAATAATAATAAAATTACGGAAATTAGCGCTAATTTTAACATTTATCCGTTTAATTTGAGATAATAATTTGCGGTGAGTGGAAGAAATCGGCAATTTATTTCAGTCTGAGGTCGAAGTTTAGTTATCAATTCAAAATAGTTGAGCGACTGAATAATCCACTATTATGAAGATCTGAATCTGAACAAATAACGTATTGTTAGATAATTATGGCAAAAAGTAAAAGTAGCAAAAGCTGGCTTAAAGAACATTTTGACGATGAGTTTGTCAAACGGGCTCAGGATGAGGGGGTACGCTCTCGTGCTGTGTATAAATTGGAAGAGCTGGATCTGAAAGATAAACTTCTGGCCCCTGGTATTACAATGGTTGACCTGGGGGCGGCACCTGGCGGGTGGTCGGAATATGCAGCAAAAAAGGTTGGTGGTAAGGGTAAAATCATTGCGACCGATATATTGCCAATGGATTATCTTGATGGGGTCGAGTTTATTCAGGGCGATTTTCGAGAAGACGAGGTACTTGAGGCTATCTTGGATGCGATGAATAATGAAAATGCTGACCTTGTAATTTCTGATATGGCCCCCAATATAAGCGGAGTAGGAGCGATAGATCAGCCTGCGTCTATGTATCTGGTAGAGCTTGCACTCGATTTGGCACGTCAAATACTGAAACCCGGCGGCAGTTTTCTTGTTAAAGTCTTTCAGGGAGAAGGGTTTGACCAGTACAAGAAAGATGTAGCCAGTAGCTTTAAAGTCGTTAAGGTGAGAAAACCAAAAGCCTCCAGAGCTCGCTCACGAGAGGTCTATCTGTTAGGCGTTGGGTTTACCGGTTAGCTCGATGGCAAGTGCCATACAAAGCGTTATGAATCGAATTACATTCTAAAGCAAGATTAAACAAAGCCCAGGAATGTTAAAAAGACTAAACTTTTATTAAAAACAAGCGATACATAACACATTGCGAAACAATTTATAGTTTGTTTTTATTGTGAATCGATGGTTAAAAAGTTGATAATGAAGGGATAATCGCCCCCTTTTTAGTAATCGACCTGGAATGAGGTTCGAACTTGTTGAAATGGCGACATAAAGAGAGTGAATAGAGGAACAGAATTTGAACGATATGACCAAGAATATCTTGCTCTGGCTAGTAATTGGACTAGTCCTGGTTTCCGTTTTCAAGAATTTTGAAAGCGCACAAACCCAGTCTGGCGAGGTAGCTTTTTCCCAGTTAATGAAAGACATCGATCGTGGACGAGTCAGTGATATCAAGGTGTCAGGTTTATCTATAAAAGCTAAATTGACTTCGGGTCAGGAAGTTACTTCTGAAATTCCCTATGGCGCACAGGAGAAACTTGCCGAAAAAGCCATAGAAAAAGGGATTTCATACACCGGTGAAGAGCCAGAAGGTGACAGTACTTTGCTGACCATTTTTATTTCATGGTTCCCGATGTTGCTGTTGATTGGAGTCTGGATTTTCTTTATGCGTCAGATGCAAGGTGGCGGAAAAGGCGGCGCAATGAGCTTTGGTAAAAGCAAAGCAAAGCTACTTAGTGAAGATCAAATCAAAACCACTTTTGCTGATGTTGCAGGCTGTGAAGAGGCTAAGGAAGAAGTTGCAGAGCTAGTGGACTTCTTGCGAGAGCCGGGCAAATTCCAAAAGCTAGGTGGCAAAATTCCTCGAGGAGTACTCATGGTGGGGCCTCCAGGAACCGGTAAGACCCTTTTAGCCAAAGCTATTTCAGGAGAAGCCAAAGTTCCGTTCTTCACTATTTCCGGGTCTGATTTTGTCGAAATGTTCGTTGGTGTTGGAGCTTCTCGTGTGAGAGATATGTTTGCAGAAGCCAAAAAACAGGCTCCTTGCATTATCTTTATTGACGAAATTGATGCGGTAGGACGTCATCGTGGTGCTGGTCTTGGTGGTGGTCACGATGAGCGTGAACAGACCTTAAACCAGTTGTTGGTTGAAATGGACGGATTCGACGGTGGCGAAGGTGTAATTGTTATCGCTGCAACAAACCGCCCTGATGTTCTCGATCCTGCGCTACTGAGACCTGGGCGTTTTGACCGTCAGGTAACTGTTGGCCTGCCTGATATTAAAGGTCGTGAACAAATAATTAAAGTACATATGCGGAAAGTGCCATTAGCTGACGATGTTGATCCCAATGCTATTGCTCGAGGCACTCCAGGCTTTTCAGGCGCAGACCTGGCGAATCTGGTGAATGAAGCGGCTTTGTTTGCTGCTAAAGCCAACAGTCGAACCGTTACCCAGGAGTTCTTTGAAAAAGCTAAAGACAAAATACTCATGGGAACCGAGCGTCGTTCTATGGTTATGGATGAAAAAGAAAAGCTGAATACTGCATGGCATGAAGCCGGACACGCAATTGTTGGTCGATTGGTACCGAGCCATGATCCGGTTTACAAGGTATCTATCATTCCACGCGGACGAGCGCTTGGTGTAACTATGTATTTGCCCGAACAGGACAGGTTTAGTTACAGTAAAGAATACCTCGAGAGCCAGCTATCTTCGCTCTATGGTGGGCGTATTGCTGAAGAGATGTTAAATGGTCCAGATCAGGTTACTACCGGAGCATCTAACGATATTCAAAGAGCTACCGATATCGCACGTAACATGATTACTCAATGGGGATTCTCCGAAAAGCTGGGGCCATTGACATATGCTGAAGATGAGGGTGAAGTGTTTCTTGGACGCTCAGTAACCCAAACCAAACACGTATCTGACGATACTGCCAAGATCATTGATCAGGAAATCAAAGATCTTATCGCTAAAAACTATCAGCGCGCTGAACGCTTGTTAATGGAGAATCGTGACAAGCTGGAGATTATGGCGGAAGCTTTGATGAAGTATGAGACTATCGACGCCAAGCAAATTGACGATATTATGCAAGGCAAGCCACCGAGACCGCCAGAAGGTTGGAACGATAATGATAAACCGACAGCGCCAACTACAAGCGAAAAAAAGGAAAGTAAAGAGAACAAGGGCCCAATCGGCGGTCCAGCCGAACAACCTTAAGTTCTCATAAAGTTAAGTCATCTCGAACACTCGAGGTGTGCAGAGAAAGGCATCTGATGAATGAGAATTTCATAGGATGCCTTTTTTAGTTCTGTGGTATTACTTCGAGTTTGCAGTAGAGAGTTCTATTAATTTAATGCACTAAAAAGTATTCGATAATTTTCAGAGGTAGTTAGATGAAACTAGATGATGTTCGTAGAGAATATCTCCAAAAAGGTTTAAAGAGAAGCGAGCTCGATGAAGACCCTGTACAGCAGCTGGAAAAATGGCTGGGAGAAGCTGCTAATCTGGAATTGACTGATAATACCGCGATGACATTAGCAACCGTTGATGCTGATGGCCAACCTAGTCAAAGAGTTGTTCTACTTAAGCAGTTGGACCAGGATGGTTTAGTGTTCTATACCAATCTGAATAGTAAAAAAGCTCAGGATATTAAAGCAAATAGCAAAGTAAGTGCTAACTTTGCGTGGTTGCCGCTAGAACGACAGGTAAAGATTCAGGGCGTTGCGAGCAGAATTAGCAATGCTGAAGCCTTCAAGTATTTTGTTTCTCGTCCGCGTAATAGTCAGCTTGCTGCATGGGCTTCCAATCAAAGCCAGCCTATTAGCTCTCGTCAGGTGTTAAAAAATGCATTTGAGCAGATGAAGTCGAAATTTTCTGATGGTGAAGTTCCCCTGCCCGACTTTTGGGGGGGCTACCGAATTAAGCCGACACTCTTTGAGTTTTGGCAAGGTGGCGGTGCCAGACTACATGATCGTTTTCAATATACACCTTCAGCGTTTGGATGGGACATAAACCGGCTGGCGCCTTAGGGCTTCATTTTGACTTTGTACACGAATGTTCATGTCACACTTTTCAGCCTTTCTTTGGTGAAAGGCTTAGACTTTCTGCTGTTGAACCTCGATTATTTGATTAACATGTGAGCGTTAATAGCGTGATATATTCACCAGCCCAATTCTTTTTATACTCGCCAAATGCGCAGGTAATCCTCTAATCTATTGATTAATATATAAAAAATCCACTATTTCAAAATATGACAGTAATATGACATGATTTTGAGATTCTGGACTATTCTTTGAGCAATCCTTAAAATTCGCTTCACAAATATGACATAAAGGTTACAGCGATGAATCCAATACTCGATTTATTTGCAAGCTCTCCCATGAAGCCATTGCAAACTCACATGCAGAAGGTTCAGGAGTGTGTAGATCAACTACCGGTTTTTATTGATGCAGTATTTGCTAAAAACTGGGAACAAGTTGAACAAACTCAAAAACACATACGCGCGTTAGAAAACGAGGCTGATGAGTTGAAAAAAGCACTGCGTTTGCATTTGCCTACAGGTTTATTTATGCCTGTTGCCAGAGCAGATCTACTTGCTTTATTGGCATCACAAGACAAAATCGCCAATAAAGCAAAAGATGTTGCAGGTTTGATTACCGGTCGCCAAATGTCTTTTCCAGAGTCTCTTGAAAATCAATTTAAAGAGTATATCCAGAAAAGTGTCGATACAGCTCATCAAGCAGGTAAAGCTATTCAACAGCTAGACGAGCTTCTTGAGTCAGGCTTTAAAGGTAAAGAAGTAACAATTGCTGAAGAAATGGTTGAACAATTAGATGCTTTAGAAAACGAGTCAGATGTTCTGCAAATTAAACTTCGCCGTAGTATTTTCAACCTGGAAAAAGAATTACCTCCTGTTGACGTTATTTTTATGTACAAAACCATCGATTGGATAGGTGATCTTTCTGATCTTTCGCAGCAAGTTGGCTCTCGTTTAGAGCTACTTCTAGCTAGATAAGAAGCCTAAACCAATAAGAGAGAAGAAGAATGGAAAGTTTTTTTACTGAATATAATATGATCCTGATTTCCCTGGCAGGTATTTTTGGCTTGCTTATGGCGTTTGGTATTGGGGCGAATGATGTAGCCAACGCAATGGGAACTTCTGTGGGCTCAAAAGCATTAACTATCAAGCAAGCGATTATCATTGCTATGGTATTTGAATTTGCTGGAGCATTTCTGGCTGGTGGAGAGGTAACTTCAACCATTCGAAAAGGCATTATTGATGCTGGCGCAATGACCGGAACTCCCGAGCTATTGGTTTTCGGTATGATGGCGTCGTTATTGGCAGCTGGTATCTGGCTGATTATTGCGACCTACTTTGGCTGGCCTGTTTCTACCACTCATTCTATTGTCGGTGCTATTGTTGGTTTTGCCGCAGTTGGTATTGGTATGGAAGTGGTCAAGTGGGGGAAAGTAGGTTCAATCGTCGCAAGCTGGGTAGTCTCTCCAGTACTTTCGGGAACTATCGCATTTATGCTGTTTACCAGCGTTCAAAAGCTGATTCTTAATACAGACGATCCGCTTAAAAATGCCAAAAAGTATGTTCCTTTTTATATGTTCCTTGCAGGTTTTATGATTGCTTTGGTTACTTTATTTAAAGGGTTAAAGCACGTAGGTGTTAAGTTTGAATCACCATTAACAAGCATTGGTATCGCTATCGCCTTTGGTATCCTGGTAATGTTTGTTGGCAAATATTTTATTAGTCGCCAAAAAGCGACGCCAAGTGAAGATAAAGATTTTCACTATGCCAGTGTAGAGCGAGTTTTCGCTGTATTAATGGTTGTGACCGCTTGTGGGATGGCCTTCGCGCATGGCTCAAATGACGTGGCCAATGCTATCGGGCCGCTAGCAGCTGTTGTTAGCGTTGTTGAAAGCGGCGGCGAAATTGCTAAGAAATCAGCACTACCTATCTGGATCTTGCTGGTTGGTGGTTTCGGAATTGTCGTTGGTCTGGCAATTTATGGCCGTCGAGTTATGGCGACTATTGGTAAAAAGATCACTGAACTTACTCCAAGCAGAGGCTTTGCAGCAGAGTTAGCGGCGGCTTCAACGGTTGTTATTGCTTCAGGAACTGGCTTGCCGATTTCAACGACTCATACACTTGTTGGTGCTGTTCTTGGGGTTGGAATGGCGCGTGGTATTGCCGCTCTTAATCTGGCTGTTCTGAAGAACATAGCTGTTTCATGGGTAGTTACCCTACCTGCTGGCGCTATACTTTCTATGTTGTTCTTCTTTATGTTTAAAGGAATTTTCCTATAGTCTATTGCTTTAAGCGATAAACCGGAGTTCAGCTACACTGCTCCGGTTTTATTTTTTCTCGCTCTTATCGTTGCAACACTACATCAAAGAGCGCGCCTAGAGCGCAAAGAATATAAAAAAGCCAGCTGTTCAATCGCTGGCTTCTTATTGAAAACCGTCAACCTGTTCCAGGACGGAACAATCAATTGAGACCTAAAGAATGAAGCGCGTTAAATCTTCATCTTGAGAAAGCTCTCCTAATTGCTGGCTAACATAATTTGCATCGATGACCAGCTTATCGCTTGAGTCAGATGCGGAAAACGAAATTTCTTCGAGCAGCTTTTCCATTACTGTATGCAGGCGTCTTGCTCCAATATTTTCTGTTGTTTCGTTAACCTGCCATGCAACTTCTGCAATTTTTTCGATGGCTTCTTCGGTAAATTCGATTTCCCGATTTTCTGTCAGCATTAATGCTACATACTGCTTTGTTAGTGCTGCGTCGGGTTCAGTTAAAATACGCTTGAAATCATCGGCAGTCAAAGATTGCAACTCGACTCTGATTGGCAAGCGGCCCTGCAATTCCGGGATAAGATCGGAAGGTTTTGACAGGTGGAAAGCTCCAGAAGCAATAAATAAAATATGGTCGGTTCTAATCATGCCGTACTTGGTTGATACAGTACACCCTTCGACTAGCGGAAGAAGATCCCTTTGTACTCCCTCACGTGATACCTCACCACTCGAGCCGCGATCGCCCTTAGCGACTTTATCGATTTCATCGAGGAATACGATGCCATTGTTCTCGACTGCTTCCGCTGCCATGTTTTTCAGGTCTTCCTGATTAATCAGCTTTTCTGCTTCCTCTTCGGTTAGTAGCTTTAAAGCGTTTTTGATTTTAAGTTTACGCTTTTTCTTTCTACTAGGGGCAGAGTGCTGAAACATATCCTGCAACTGACTGGTCATTTCTTCCATCCCCGGAGGTGCCATAATCTCAATACCGACACTTGGGCCGGTGATATCGACTTCAATTTCCTGTTCGTCAAGGCTACCTTCTCGGAGCTTCTTACGAAACATCTGGCGAGCAGCAGAACTGTCGGTTTCCTGAGGCTCATTTTCAAATCCTCGAGGTTTGGGCAGTAATACGTCCAGTATACGCTCTTCAGCTGCTTCTTCTGCCCGCATTTTAACTTTGTGATGCTCCTGCTCTCTCAGCATCTTATATGCTGAGTCAGCGAGATCCCGAATAATAGATTCAACATCACGACCAACATAGCCTACTTCCGTAAATTTGGTTGCTTCGACTTTAATGAAAGGGGCATTGGCTAACTTTGCCAATCGGCGTGCTATCTCTGTTTTACCAACCCCGGTGGGGCCAATCATTAATATATTTTTAGGTGTTATCTCGTTGCGAAGCCTGTCTTCGACCTGCATTCGTCGCCAGCGATTCCTCAGTGCGATAGCGACAGACTTTTTGGCTCCGTCCTGTCCGATGATATGCTTATCCAATTCGTGGACAATTTCTCTCGGGGTCATTTGTGACATAAATCTAATCCAGTTAACTTTTCAATTTACGCTATGTGATTAGCGCCGTGCGTGTAAATTTTCAATGATTCAAAACTATCAAAGGTTAACCCTAGTACTCTATCTATTGGCAATCGAGTTCTTGGATAGTGTGGTGATGATTGGTATAAACACAAATATCACCGGCAATCTTTAAACCAGTTTCAACAATTTCTCGAGCTGAGAGATCACTTTTATCTAAAAGTGCACGTGCTGCAGACTGAGCGAAAGGTCCGCCTGATCCGATTGCCATCAAGCTGTCTTCCGGTTCTATGACGTCACCGTTACCGGTGATAATCAGTGAGTGTTCTTTATCCGCTACTGCAAGTAGAGCTTCCAATCTCCGTAGCATTTTGTCTGTGCGCCAATCTTTTGCAAGCTCCACCGCCGCGCGCATCAGTTTGCCCTGGTGTTTTTCAAGCTTAGCTTCAAAGCGCTCAAACAAGGTGAAGGCATCTGCGGTTCCTCCAGCAAATCCCGCAATAACTTTGCCGTTATACAGAGTACGCACTTTTCTGGCGTTCCCTTTCATTATGGTGTTTCCCAAAGATACTTGACCGTCGCCACCTATCACCACTTTGCCGTTACGACGAACTGACAATATGGTTGTTCCTCTGTATTGTTCCAAAAAGAGACTCCCAGGTTAAAAATAAGCTATCAAAATTGATATCCTGGATATGTGGGTACAAAAGAGATTATTTCAAGGTGAAAGAGGAAAAATTCCATAGAATTATTCCTCTCTATATCGGTTTAGTTGCCTGATCTGAGGCGAGGTATTATTCGGCAATCATGGACATTATTATCTTGCAGGCGGTGTCTTACTTTTTCCGCTTGTCTTTTACGGTTAAATGGACCCAGCTCCACCCGGTACCAGTCCTCGCCTTTATATTTCACTTTATTAATATCGGATGAATTTCCCGTCATTGCGATAGTGGCCTTTAGTTCTTCTGCCCGTTCTCTTTCGCGGAATGAACCACATGGCATCAGGTAAATGTATTTGTTGATATCTTCTGAAGGTTTTAGGTCTTCTTCCGGGATTTCAACCTTTCGATTGACTAGATCTTCGTGGACGTTATAGATCGGAAAGTCATCATCAATTTCTGGGCTGTCGGGTGAACTATCTTGAGCAACTTCCTTGCGCGGCTGACTTATGTTGCTTTTTTTATTGGTGCTCGTACTCGAGGACTTTGTTGACTGTTTTTGTGGAGGCATTAATTTGAGATAGGTCAGTCCGCCGATCAAGCCGCCAACAAAAATGATAGCCAACAGCCAAACACCAGCGGGTATGCCGCTGTTTCCTGCCTTTCTGCTGGCACCACGTTTTTTGGGTTTTCTTTTTTTGGCGTAATCTTTTGCCATATTTGCTTGTACAACCTTACCAAGTAGCCTGAATAGATTTGCTATGGTGATATCAACGCCACCGGTTAATTACATCTGTTCCGGAGCACTGACAGCCAGTAGTGTTAGCCCGTTTGCAAGAACCTGCCTAACTGCATCAATCAGGCAGAGTCTGGCGTCACTTAGATCAACATTATCAACAATCCAGCGCGCGCTCGCATCATCGCTACCAATCTGATAATAGCCATGTAAATCAGCAGCCAAATCGCGCAAGTAGTGAGCTATTACGTGCGGCTCCAGATTGTTGGCAGCAACCTTGACCAGTTCGGGAAACTGAGTCATTCGATCAAGCAATGCCATTTCATGGTCTAGCTTGAGTAATGAAAGGTTTGCCAGTCCGTTGTCGCTATTGTGGCTGCGAGACAATTCTTTTAGCTTGCGGAAAGTTGAGCAAATCCGAGCGTGCGCATACTGAATATAGAATACGGGATTTTCGGTAGTTTGCGACGCAGCTAATTCAAGATCAAATGTCATTTGCGAAGCACCACGTCGTGCTGCAAGGAAGTAGCGAGTTGCATCACCACCGACTTCTTCAATAATATCGCGCAAAGTTACATAGCTTCCTGCTCGTTTTGATATTTTTACTTCTTCATTACCGCGCATTACGGTAACCATCTGATACAAAGAGTAATCTGGAAAGCCTTGACTGATTCCGGCATCAAGTGCCTGTAGTCCCGCTCGCACACGGGTCACCGTACTGTGATGATCGGCTCCCTGTACGTTAATGACTTTTTCGAAGCCTCGATTCCATTTATTCAAGTGATAGGCAACATCAGGCACAAAGTAGGTGTAACCGCCATCCGTTTTACGCATTACCCGATCTTTGTCATCACCGAATTCGGTTGTTCTCAGCCAAAGAGCACCTTCTTTTTCATAGGTATGGCCATTTTCTATCATTCTGGTGACTGCATCATCCACGGCCTTGTTTTCGTATAAGGATGACTCGAGGAAAAAGACATCAAACTTAACTGCAAAAGCCTTAAGGTCCAGATCTTGTTCTCTACGAAGATAAGCAACGGCAAATTCTCGAATAGCCTGAAGGTCTTCCGGATCGCCTTTACCTATTACATGTTTGTCTTCAGCATCAACCTTTTCGCCATTCATGTAATCGTTTGCTACATCAATAATATAATCCCCGCGATAGCCGTCTTCTGGCCAGGACTCACTATCAGGTCCAAGACCTTTGCAACGAGCCTGAACTGATATGGCGAGGTTATCGATCTGGGCGCCGGCGTCATTGTAGTAGAATTCTCGCGTTACATCCCAGCCAGTTGCTTCCAGCAGACGGCAAATACAATCGCCTAAAGCGGCATTTCGACCATGTCCGATATGTAGCGGACCTGTTGGGTTTGCCGATACAAACTCAACCTGGACTTTTTTGCCTTCACCTGAATTATTGTGACCGAACAAGCCTTTTTGTTCGAGTACCTCTTTAACAACCTGGGTAGCTGCTGCCTGACTAAGAAAAAAATTGATAAATCCAGGACCGGCAATTTCGAGCTTGGCAATCTCCGGTCTGCTACCAATCAGGTCAATGATTAACTGTGCTATTTCTCGCGGTGCTTTGCCTGCTTGTTTAGCCATCATTAGTGCTGCGTTTGAAGCGAAATCACCATGGGACTTGTCTTTAGTATGAGTAACCTGAGCTTTAGCTGAAAATGACTCGGGTACGACCTCTTGAGATTTGAGTTCGGCTATGGCTTGTTCGAGCCAGCCCTCAACGATGGCTTTCATTAATTAAATACCTTAAATATCAAAAACTTAAACTTAAAAGTTAATTTGATTTCTTTTGACGAGACAGAAAAGGGTCTATTATGCAAAAAAAGTGCTGTTAATGCCAGGCTAATCAGTGCCCGGCATCACAGTTTCGAAGGCGCTAAAAATTTAATCTGGGGAAGGCTAATTATATTTTCGGTAAATGGATAGAATTATTGCTCACCTACTATGCCATAGCTGAAACATA
The DNA here is from genome assembly GCF_015687155.1 of Aliikangiella sp. G2MR2-5. Taxonomy (GTDB): domain Bacteria; phylum Pseudomonadota; class Gammaproteobacteria; order Enterobacterales; family Kangiellaceae; genus Aliikangiella. The sequence continues at coordinate 504,807 of NZ_JADPQF010000004.1, forward strand.
AGCTTCCAGGTCGTCAAAGCCTCCTATATGGGTCTCACCGTGAAAAACCTGTGGGACGGTATGAACAGGCTTGCCAATAGTCTTGGCCAAATCTTCTTTGCTGATACCTTCTTCCCAGATATCGACATATCGATAATCGAAAGACTTGATCTCGCAAAGCTGTTTAGCTCGAAGGCAGTAACCACAACCGGGGCGGCCGAAAATGGTAAATTTTTTCATTCGTAAACTTCCTCTAACAGTATGCGCGTTAAATGTGATTGCGTTGTTGTTGCAAAGAATACCAAACAATTTAATTTAGTCTAATTCAATGGAACTATGAAATCGATAGTATTTATATAACACTAATCGTGCTGAACTTAATATAAATTTGAGATAATTGTCGTAAATGACTGACTTAAAAGAGAAGGTCGGTTATATTTAATCTAACTGATAACTTAATTTCTTCCTGCTCCTTTCTGATGGGTTTAACTTCGACCGAGCATCAATACTTCAAGCACAATCTCATTGGGCTAATGCTCATTGTGCTTGCTGTGCTGTCGAGCCCCGTTTACCTAAGAGCAGAGTCTCTTTATCAATTCCACTCTTTGACTAAGAAAGATGGACTGGCTTCCAGCGTTGTTTTCGACACCGTTCAGGACTCTTATGGCTTTATCTGGCTGGCAACTGAAGATGGGTTGCAAAGATATGATGGGGCGGAATTAATCACCTATCGTCACAATAAAGAAAAACCCAACTCACTTTCCAGCAACCTGGTTAGGAGTCTTTACATCGATAAAACAGGCACTCTATGGGTCGGAACCGAGAGCGGCGTAAACATTTATCAACGAGAAAGTGATGACTTTCGAAGAGTGGGAACAGGAAAGGCGCCGGGGACTCGATTCGATTCAGACGTTATCCGCACCATATACCAAACTTCTGATGGCATTATCTGGGTTGGCACCGCGGCAGGATTAAATGCGCTTGATTTGAGCACCAACAAAATATTCAGTTACTCCGGATTTGACCACAAGGTCAGGGCCCTACTTGAAGACGAGCAAAAACAACTTTGGGTGGGGACTTTGGGAGGAGGAGTCTTTTTACTGGATAGAAGTCGAGAAAGTTTTCTTCCGGTTTCTTTGTTACCAGATGAAGCGTCTATTTCTGAGGGTGCTAATTATGTCGTGGATCTTTATCAGGACTCATTTGGAAGAATTCTCGTAGCAACCTGGGGCGAAGGGGTTTTCTTACTCAAACGCGACGAGCGTAAACTTTCGCGCTATCAGATAAATCTACCTAGCCAATATGTCTCTACCATTTTTCAGGATGCAGACAGCCTTTTATGGTTTGGAACCAGTATGGGGATTCTGGTTGTCGATCAAGCTAGTGAAGTTGAAAGAACTATAATTGCAGATAATCGTTATCAGTGGTCTCTACTTAACAATGCTATTCAACAAATTTTCCAAAGCCGAGATCAAACAATATGGATTGGTACTTATGGAGGCGGGATTAGTCGCTATTATCCAAGCAGTCACCAATTTGAATCATTCGGAATCCATCGAGATTCGCAACAAGGCTTGATCGACCCGGTCACTTACGCGCTAAGTGAAAATAGCAACGGTAAAATATGGGTTGGGAGTGAAAGTGGCCAGCTCGCATTATTCGATCCTTCAAGCAAAAGGTTTAAGCATTTTCCTTTAACACTTGAAGGCAGAGACTACCATTCAGCCATCCGTCACTTGCTGCAAATTTCCGAAGAAACTCTCCTGGTTGGTACAGAAGATGGACTCTATCGGTACGGCTTGACTGACGGACAGTTTTCTCGTGTCACGGATGATGCAGATCCATTATTGATGGCGGAGCAAGATATCATGTTCTTGCTTCTTGATGGAGAACAAAGGGTTTGGGTAGGTGTTGATGAAAAAGGTGTACAGGCTTATCGCTTGATGCAGGGTGGAACACTTAAAGCTATTAAGGGGTTATTTATTTCCTCGCCTTCACCTAAAGCTTTGTTAATTTCAAATAATAATCTGTTGATATTTGCAGGTCATCAGGAGCCAATTCAATATTTGCAGTTAAATGACCAGCCGCAAACAAACGGAGCCAGTCTTCAAAAGTTGAAGTCGGTAGTCGGTTCTGAAGATATTCAGGTTACCAATATGGCGATGGACTGGCAGGGACGTTTGTGGGTGGCAACTCAATCGAGTGGAATTAAAATCTATCAAAATGATACCAAGCCAATTTCACTGGGTGAGTCAGAAGGATTACCTAACAACAGTGTTTATGTTTTACTGGCTGATCGCAATACCAAAAAAATCTGGGCATCAACCAACCAGGGAGTTACGGCAATTAACGCTGAAAATCTGGAGCTAGAATCTTTTACCGTACTTGATGGCTTGCAGGGCGATGAATTTAATCTGCCGGGAATAAAAAGCAGCAATGGGTATCTCTATTTTGGAGGAGTAAGTGGTTTTAATCGCTTTTTCCCAACGGTAAAGAAAGAGCCTGTTGTAATGCTAGCTCCTCTGCTCACAGAGTTTTCCGTAGCCAATCAAAAAATTGCAATTGGCCCGAATAGTCTGCTGAGCCAGTCATTGATGTTGACCAAAAAAGTAACCCTTGAACATTGGCAGTTGCCTTTTAGCATTGGCTATACCAGCCCGCAATTTTTTGATGCTCGACAATTGCAGTTTCGTTACCGTCTTGTTGGATTAAGTGATAAATGGGTGCTGGCACAAAGCAACGAAAGAAAAGCTATCTATACCAATGTTCCTGCAGGAGATTATCAATTTCAGCTTCAGGTGGGAACGCAAAGTGGGAGCTGGTCTGCCGATATTAAAGAGCTACAAATTCGTGTTAATCCTCCGTGGTGGTTTACAACCAAGGCCAAAGTTAGTTATGTGATTACTGCTCTGGTGATATTGATGTTTATCGTCGGAATGATTTATCGGAGGAGGTATCAGGAAAAACTGTCGCGCCAGAAGCTTCAGGAGAGTGAAGAGCGATTGAAGCTTAGTTTGTGGGGCAGTGGTTATGAGTTCTGGGACTGGGACCTGAACACAGGTAAAGTTTCGCGATCAAACGAATATAAAAGAGTTCATATCGATTGTCATCGGCTGTCACGCAATCTGCTTGAATTGGCAAGTTACATACATCCAAGCGATCTGGATATGGTTCGGGAGAAATTGACCAATCATATTGCTGGAAATACTAAGTTCTTTGATATCTGTTACCGAGTGGTTGATGCTTTTCGCGGTTGGCGCTGGATTGAGGATCGAGGAAAAGTGGTTTCATTTAATCCCGATGGTAGTGCGATGCGAATGGCAGGAACTCAAAGAGACATAACCGATTTGCGTCAGCGCGATGCCCAATTTGAAATGTTTGGTAAAGCTTTTAACTCGACTTCTGATGGTGTTTGGATTCGAGATAGTGAGTGGCGACTGATTCAATGTAATCCGGCTTTTGAGAGGATTAGCGGATTTTCGCTATCCGAGAAATATGGAGAAGTACTTTGGTTTCCTGACTATCAAGAACAGCCTGAAAACTTGTTGCAAAGAATTCGAATGAGTATTGACGATAAAGGGAGCTGGCAAGGGGAAGTCTGGGCGGAAAGAAAAAATAGTGAACCGTTTCCGCAGAAGCTTAGTATCGATACATTAAAAGACGTTAACCAGGATATTCAGTATTATGTTGGCGTTTTTTCCGATATTACTTTCCACAAACGAACAGAAGAAGAGTTTCGTCGTCTAGCCAACTATGATTCGCTTACAGGGCTACCGAATCGTTCTTGTTTGTATGATCGACTAAATCAAACAATCGAAAAAACTCGTCGAGATAAAAGTCGGTTCGCTTTATTTATGATTGATGTCGATAACTTCAAGCGAATCAACGATTCTTTAGGTCATAGCGTGGGCGATATTTTGATCAGGCAAGTTGCGTCGCGCTTAGTAAACTGTAACAAAGAAGGTGATACAGTTGCAAGAATAGGCGGTGATGAATTTGTAATCGTGATGGAGAACATTCGTTCATCTTCTGCTGTAGCAGCTTTTTCTGAGCTTTTACTGAAAGAATTAAATCAACCCATATTTATTAAGGGGCAACAACTAAAGCTAAACTTTTCTATCGGTGTCACTCTTGGTCCGGATGATGCTATAGTCGCTGAGAGATTGATGCGCAACGCTGATACGGCTATGTACGAAGCGAAGAAGTCGATAGAGAATTCATATCGATTTTTCTCAGTTGAATTTAACGAAAGAGCGCGCAAGCGTCTTGAGCTGGAAAATGCATTAAGAAAAGCGATAGAAGAACAGACCATTGAAGTACATTATCAACCAAAAATTGATCTCTCTACCGGCAAAGTCTGTGGACTTGAAGCTCTCGCCCGATGGACGGATAAAAACCTGGGGTTCATTTCTCCCGCAGAGTTTATTCCTTTAGCTGAAGAAACCGGACTTATTTTACCTCTAGGAAATCTAATATTAACCAAAGCAATAAAAGATACCAAAAAGTGGGTTGATAATGATGAGTTACAGGGAAGAACGTCAGTTAATTTATCTGCAGTACAGTTCTGGAACAAGAATTTAGTTGATAGTATCGGGGCGTTACTGGTTAACGAATCTTTGTCTTCTGAGTTTATCGAATTAGAAATTACAGAAAGCGCCTGTATGCAGGATATTGAAGAGACCCGAGAACAGATGGATGCTTTGAAGTCACTAGGACTTTCATTGGCGCTTGATGATTTTGGTACAGGCTATTCTTCATTGGCTCAACTTAAAAAATTGCCATTTGATACCTTAAAAGTTGATAAGAGTTTTATTGATAATATTGATACCAATCAGCAGGATGCCAAAGTGGTTAAGGCGATTATCGACATTGCAAAAACCATGGAGATGCAGGTGGTTATTGAAGGGGTTGAGAGTAAGCAGCAATGCCAACACTTGTGGCTTAATCGAGCCTATATTGTTCAGGGATTTTATTTCAGTCGTCCGGTGCCTAAGCAGCAAGTATCCGAGCTACTTAAAAAACAATGGCAAAAGAAAGAATATCTGTCCAAGTTGTCATCTAATGTCACAATTTTGGGTTAGGCTAAACATAAAGCTATACCATCTCAATTAAACTAACTCTCTAATCTCTATAAGAGATATAACTTATTGATTCTTGTGAATCTTTTCTCGCACGCGATCAAGATCAATGGTTTTTTATAACGCAAAATCTAATATTTAATCACGTTCAATTATTCGTTATTTTTTGTACTCCACTATTTGAGGAATTTGTCATGAAAAAAGCTCTCTCTGGACTAGTTGTGCTTGTTTGCGCCAGTTTTCAATCCGACGCTGCGGTAGATGCACGAAGTCATAGCCTAGAGAAGGAACTCGCCAGTAATAAGGAATTATTTGTTAGTCATATGCTTAGCAGGGGGACTAAAGTCGATCCGCAAAGCCGGTTAGCACGCGGCACTAAAGTCGATCCGCAAAGTCAGTTGGCACGCGGCACTAAAGTCGATCCGCAAAGCCGGTTAGCACGCGGCACTAGAGTCGATCCGCAAAGTCAGTTGGCACGCGGCACTAAAGTTGATCCACAAAGTCAGTTAGCACGCGGCACTAAAGTCGATCCACAAAGCCGGTTAGCACGCGGCACCAAAGTCGATCCGCAAAGCCGGTTAGCACGCGGCATCAAAGTCGATCCGCAAAGCCGGTTAGCACGCGGCACCAAAGTCGATCCGCAAAGCCGGTTAGCACGCGGCACCAAAGTCGACCCGCAAAGCCGGTTAGCACGCGGCACCAAAGTCGATCCGCAAAGCCGATTAGCACGCGGCACCAAAGTCGATCCGCAAAACAGGTTAGCACGCGGCACCAAAGTCGATCCGCAAAGCCGGTTAGCACGCGGCACCAAAGTCGATCCGCAAAGTCAGTTAGTACGCGGCACCAAAGTCGATCTCTATATAATGGCTTAGTCAGAAAGCGTAATTATTAATTTATTTGCTCAATTGTTAATTATTTAAAAAAAGTAATTGAGCTGTTTTTAAGGTAACTCTTTGAGTTATAGGAAGATATTAATTGGCTCGCTTTTTGTATAGACTAAAAGAGTTTGCTTTGCTCTTTTGGGAAATATTACATGTCGATACTACTCAATATTCTTTGGATTATTTTTGGTGGTTTTTTTGTTTTTATGGGATACATCGCCGGCGGACTTGCGCTTTGCTTAACTATTATTGGAATACCCTGGGGAATACAGTGCTTTAAACTGGCTATTCTGGCTTTGTTTCCATTTGGTTCAGAGGTCACCAGTCGTTATCGTCAGTCTGCACCAACGGGCGGTATCAATATATTGCTAAATATCATCTGGTTGATATTTGGAGGGATCTGGGTCGTATTTAGCCATCTTTTCTGGGGAATTGCTCTCTGCGTAACCATTATCGGAATACCATTTGGTCTTCAACATTTCAAACTTATGAAGCTGGCATTCACTCCTTTTGGTAGAGATATTGTTGATTATTGATAACGTGTCAATATCATAGCGTTTATAGAGCCTAACCTTTATATTCCAGTGTTCACACACTCTTATTGTAAGGCTCCTGGTTGAACCAAAGCTTGAATAGTTTGGTTATTGGCTATTTTTCGGTAGAATTGCCCCTAATTAAAAAGATAGTCACCCTTTTAACCAGGAAGCCTTCCATGAGCAAATCATTTCTAGAGAATTTACAGGCACAAATTGATGAACTTCACCAAGTCGGGTTATACAAAGACGAGCGAGTCATCGATTCACAGCAGCAAGCTGATATCCATGTCACCAGCGGTGAAAATGTTATTAATTTTTGTGCAAACAACTACCTGGGCTTAGCCAATCATCCTGAGCTAATTCAAGCTGGGCAGAAAGGTTTGGAGCATTGGGGATACGGCCTTGCTTCTGTTCGTTTCATTTGCGGAACTCAAGCTGTGCACAAAGAGCTCGAGTCTCGTATCAGCCAGTTCTTGGGAATGGAAGATACCATTCTCTACTCTTCCTGTTTCGATGCGAATGGAGGACTTTTCGAGACGATTCTAACCGCAGATGATGCCATTATTTCGGATGCTCTAAACCATGCATCTATCATTGATGGAGTTCGTTTGTCCAAAGCAAAGAGATTTCGTTATGCCAACAACGACATGGTGGATCTTGAAAAGCAGTTAATTGCAGCCAATGAAGCCGGAGCTCGTTATAAATTAATTGCTACCGACGGTGTCTTTTCAATGGATGGTTATATCGCCAATTTAAAAGCCATATGTGATCTTGCTGACAAGTATGATGCGATGGTGATGGTGGATGATTCGCATGCTGTGGGCTTTGTCGGTGATAAAGGGCGTGGTACACATGAGCACTGCGATGTAATGGAGCGCGTCGATATCATTACCGGGACTTTAGGAAAGGCTCTGGGTGGTGCATCTGGTGGCTACACTTCTGGAAAAAAAGAAATCATTGAGTGGCTTCGTCAAAGATCTCGCCCTTATCTGTTTTCAAACACTTTAGCACCGGTTATCGCTTCAGCTTCAATCAAAGTCCTTGACCTGCTGGAAAGTGGTGGCGAACTTAGAGAAAAGCTGCGCAGCAATGCCTCTTATTTTAGAGAGAAAATGAGCGCACTGGGCTTTGATTTGTTACCTGGTGAACATCCGATTATTCCGGTAATGCTAGGTGATGCAGCTTTAGCTAAAAAGTTTGCAGATGAAATGCTAAAAGAAGGCATTTATGTGATCGGTTTTTCTTTCCCTGTTGTTCCGCAAGGACAGGCGAGGATTAGAACGCAGATGTCTGCAGCACATGACTTTTCGCATATAGATAAAGCCGTGGCAGCGTTTGAAAAAGTTGGCAAAAAGCTGGGTGTCATCAGCTAGACTGTAATTATGTTCGAAAAATACAATAATAAATTAATTTGATGAGGCTAAATCAATGAAGACCTTGGCAAAATCCCATCCTAAAGAAGGTATCTGGATGGAACAGGCAGACATTCCGGAAGTTGGCCACAATGACGTATTAATCAAAATAAAGAAGACTGCAATCTGCGGTACTGATGTTCATATTTATAATTGGGATGAATGGTCACAAAATACTATTCCGGTACCAATGACCGTTGGCCATGAATTTGTTGGCGTCATTGAGGCCGTCGGTCAGGAAGTACAGGGATTTGAAATCGGTGATCGTGTTTCAGGCGAAGGCCATATTACCTGTGGCCATTGCCGGAATTGCCGTGCCGGTCGTCGCCATTTATGTCGCAATACCTATGGTGTCGGAGTTAATCGTGCAGGGGCCTTTGCGGAATATCTGGTAATTCCAGCGGTCAATGCATTTAAACTGCCTGATGATATCAGTGATGATCTTGCGTCGATATTTGATCCTTTCGGTAATGCTGTACATACCGCACTTTCTTTTGATCTGGTTGGTGAAGATGTATTGATTACCGGGGCCGGGCCAATCGGTATTATGGCGGCAGCTGTTTGTCGCCATGTTGGTGCGCGCCATGTGGTCATCACCGACGTTAATGAATACCGCCTTGAGCTTGCGACAAAGTTGGGAGCTACCCGGACGGTTAACGTTGCCAATGAATCACTGGAAGAGGTTATGAAGGAGTTGGGTATGACCGAAGGATTCGATGTTGGCCTGGAAATGTCGGGCGTGCCTTCTGCTGTTCAGTCAATGCTAAAAACGATGAACAATGGTGGCAAGATCGCAATGTTGGGTATTCCTCCTTCTGATATGGCCGTGGATTGGAATCAGGTGATTTTTAAAGGCCTGGTAATCAAAGGGATTTATGGCCGGGAAATGTTTGAAACATGGTATAAAATGGTTTCACTATTGCAGTCTGGCCTCGATATTTCTCCAATCATTACTCACAAATTTAAAGTGGATGATTTCCAGCAGGGTTTCGATATCATGCGATCAGGCAAATCAGGTAAGGTTATACTTGAATGGTAACCAAGGACTGCACCTGGATTTAATTAAAGCATCTGGTGCAGTCTTATTGGTAAACATACTGGGTAAACAGCAAGTCTTCAACGATTGGTTCGCCCAGTTCTGCTTCGAGAATCGAAGCGACTCGATCTTTCGCCTGGATACGTAAATTTTCTCGTTGGTTAAGGTCAGTCACTATTTCTTTCGTTTGTCGATTAAAGAAATCGGTAAGGGCATCCTGAATCAATGGTAGGTGAGTAGCCAGTAGCTCATATTTTTCATCGCCTCTGACCACTATTTGCACCTGAACTACAATATAACCAAGGCGGCGGCCACTGTTTTGATAGAAGGTCATGACGTTGGGCGTTACCAGATAGTACTGTAGTGGAAGTTGAGGTTTACCCTCTTCCTCACTGTTTTCTTCTGTCTGTGCTGCTTCTTCAGCAGCACAGACCAGGGGAAAAGAAGCCGCTAGCGTGAGCAGAAATATTAGTAAGGCAAGTTTGACATAAGACGAAATAAGAAGTTGTTTCAGCATATCCATCAGAGAAGCAAACCCTTTGATTTTCTTAAATTTTCGAGGTCTTTAGCTGTAAGTATAGTCTGAAATTTTTCCTTTGCCGTGTTTTTAGCTTTGTTGCTACTACCTACTTACTTCAAACTCGTTGCCAGGTTGGAATAGGGGCTATGCAAGTGCTGGCATAGTTTTAAACTGCGAATGCGATAGAAAATTATCAAATAATGCCTGGGACTGTTTGTATCAAAAAATAGTATGGTCGACCTAGATTTCGACCATTTCAAAATCTTCTTTGCCAACTCCGCAATCGGGACATAGCCAGTCGCCGGGGACGTCTTCCCAACGAGTTCCGGGGGCGATACCATCTTCAGGCCAGCCCTTCTCTTCATCGTAAATCCAGCCGCAGACAATACATTCCCACTTTTTCATTAATATCTCACTAAACACGGAATTGAGTTAGGCGACTTTATATAGATTTTTTTCAGAAACTGCAAGCCAGGCAGGAAAAATAGCCGACGTTTGCGTAATTTCATACAGGTTTTTAGAAATCTTATCAAAATTGTGCAAAGATTTTGAAATTGGGAAAATGATGAGAGCCTAAATGGGGTGAGCAAATTCCTGGCTTTTGATATAATTCGCGCAGTTTAATTAAGGTTTAGTAACTTTTGAAGCCAGAGATATTTGCATTACTTTCCGATCGTGGGAGTTTAACTGGGCGATTTCAACAAGTCATGGGGGTAAAACCCAGGCTTACGCGACTTAGCCAGGGAAGAGAGTTTGTCTCAAAGCAAGAGCGTGAAATTTTAGGTATTCCTGAACGTGAAATGGCACTTGTTAGAGAGATCAAAATGGGAAAAGGTGAAAACAACTGGTTGTTCGCCCGAACCGTCGTTCCGAACTCTACACTGAGAGGTTCCGCGAGGCGAATTATTGGACTCAAAAACACTCCAATTGGTAAGATTCTGTTTGGGCGCCAAGGGGCATCCCGTACGAGTTTGAATGTCGAGTTAACCGAGAATTTACCGGTTCAAATTGAACGATTGAGGATTGAACTGCATCACCCGCTATGGCAGCGCCAATCAATTTTCGAGTTTGCAAGTGGCCCATTATTAGTTACTGAAGTATTTTTACCTGACTGCCCAATATATGATGTTTGAATAGGTTCAATTAAGAATCGATTACAAGCTGGTCTGGTTGGCAATCAAAAAATGAGTTTTCGATGCACTCTAATAAGCGCAAATCAAACATTACCTTTTGGGGAACGCTCCTTGAAATGACCAAGGAGACGTGGGAGTTGCGTAAAAAACTACTTCCTTCACCTTATTGGCAGGAACGTCTTCGACAGTATGGACTGTTGATGCGTGTCGATCGTCCGATAGGGACATTATTACTACTCTGGCCAACACTGTGGGCACTTTGGCTTGCCAATGAAAGTTTTCCTCCGGTTAGTTTGTTAGTGATATTTACCCTTGGAGTATTTTTGACTCGCTCTGCCGGTTGTGTAATCAACGACTTTGCCGATCGCCATTTTGATGGAAAAGTAGAGCGCACTAAAGAGCGTCCTCTGGCTAATGGACGAGTCACTGAAAAAGAAGCTTTGATGTTGTTTCTGGGGCTTTCCCTGACCGCATTTGGCTTAGTTCTCTTTTTGAATACCTTCTCAATTGCTCTATCTGTAATCGCGATTGCGATTGCTACCATCTACCCTTTTATGAAACGCGTAACCTATTTTCCTCAGGTTGTTCTGGGCGCTGCGTTTTCGATGGCAATTCCTATGGCGTTTGCTGCCAGTCAAAATCAGGTTCCTATGGCTGGGTGGCTACTTTATGTTGCTAACTTATTATGGGTGCTGGCATATGACACGCTTTATGGAATGGTTGATAAAAAAGATGACTTAAAAGTCGGTATCAAATCAACCGCGATTCTTTTTGGAGAGGCTGATTTGCAGATTATTGCCACCATCCAGGGATTTTTTCTGTTTGGTATGTTATTGGTCGGTGCACGGTTTGAACTTAACTATTGGTATTATTTAGGTCTTGCCCTGGCTGCGGGGTTAATTGTCTGGCAACTCTATTCATGTAGAAAGCGCAAACGAGAAGATTGTTTTAAAGCATTTCTGAATAATAATTGGGTCGGCGCGAGCATTTTTTGTGGTATTCTTTTAGCGAGGTTGACCTAGTAGGGAAGCGTTTAGATGCCAGAAGAAGGCGAGGGTCGATAGTTTTTTATTAGCATTATAGGATTATCAATGTCTGAAGTAGTATCGTCTGAAAAGATCCTGGTCGCAGAAGACGACTTTGCTAACCAACGGGTTGCCACTTTATTTCTTAAGAAACTTGGTTATCAGGTCGATATTGCCGAGAATGGACAAACCGCGGTCTCTCTGGCCAGCGAAAATACCTATGCACTGATTCTTATGGATTGTCAGATGCCGGTGATGGATGGGTTTGAGGCCACAAGAAAAATTCGTGTCGAGCAAGGGCCCAATCAGCAAGTGCCGATTATTGCCCTAACCGCCAATGTGGTTTGCGGGATTAATGGTGAATGCGAAAAGGCGGGTATGAACGATATTTTAAACAAGCCGGTTCAGCTCGAACAAATGAAGTCAATGTTGGAACGATGGATTTCGTCTCAAGCACACTAATCTCTATCGATAAAAAAACGCGCTTTTAATGCACGTTTTTTTATTTAGTTTTTACCACAAAACCGGGATCTTTCCTATTCCCGACAGTCTACCGGTAGATAACTGTCTTTCAGGTTTTGTGCGAAACATTTCCAGTCGTATTCACCACTTGAAGTAAGCTCCGGTGCTAGATAGATCATGCCATTACTCACAGCTTGAGGCTTGTTCAAATAGATTGCAATCGTACCATTTCTTTCCAGCTGTATTCGATAGTCAGCATGTTGATAATTGCTGGAATCGAGGCCGGTTTGCTCAAGACTTGATGGCCAGGTTCCTTGTTCCAGAGCAAATTCTGTTACTGCAGGTAACAGTTCTCTTGCTTGCGAGTAGGCTCCGTTAACCTGAACCCTCACTGTGTAATCATGATATGCAGGAATTGCTATTGCAGCCAAAATGCCGCCGACTGGAATAATGAGTACTAACGCAATGATAGCGATAATACCACCTGCTCCCATACCTCTTGGTGGATTCATATTTGCATTATAGATCTGCGCTGAGTCGAAATGTTTATTAACAACAACGCAGTTAGCGATCATATCATGCAAAGCCTGCTTTCGACCGGTGAAAGCCGCCATCAGATAACCTATCAACAAGGTCATGTTTGAAATTACGCCTGCCAGCTGTCTGCCTGCGGCGTGGACAAAACTCAGTCGCTGTCCTTGTATATCCGTTACCTTGATTCCCAGAGCTCTCTTTCCCAGAGTAGCTTGACCAGAAGAGCTTTCCAGTAACGCAAAGTACATCCACCTAAGAATAAAAAAACCGAAATACAGCAGCAAGACTTTTTGCCCCACTGCTACAGCATCGGAACTACCAAATGAAGTTAGCGAGATCCCCAGGCCAAACATTGCAATCAGGAAAGTAATAATAAAGATAACAATTGCATCGATAATATAAGCGATCAGCCGTTTCCAGAATCCCGCATAAATAAACTCTGCCGCCATATTAGGGGATTGATAGTTTTGTGCCGCAGGCGCTGAATAGGGGGAATTGTCGTTATTAGGTGAAACCGCGGTTCCGCAGTTTGTACAAAAGCGAGCTCCTGGTGTTATCGCCGAGCCACAATTAGCGCAGTGGTTACTCAAAATGAAGTCCTTTTATCGGGATTTTATCTGATGTTGCCAAGTTAAGGGGATGCTACCGAACTGTCAAGTTTTCGTCATGATTGGTCTGTTTAAAGCCATATTCTGAGTAGATTAGCTCCCCATCCTGGTTTTAAGCTTGAAGGCTTCTTTACAAGGAGCTCTTCATGAAATCATTATTAACGAATAAATATCTTTGGTTGCTCTTCATTATTTTCGCCCTGAATATTCCATTGGAAATGATTGAGCATCAGGTCGAGGAACGCAGCATGCAAAGGGACACCGCTAAAACCAGCGTAGCCAGAAGCTGGACCGGTGCTCAGAAAGTGCTGGGGCCTTTGTTGGTTATTCCCTACGAGCAAAAAAGCAATGTTCGTATTGCTTTAGGCGATGGTACATTTAAAACCGAAGAAAGGTGGCATAAAGTCTTGATGCCGGTGGCGGCTGAATCTCAGTCATCCCGCGTGAATATTCGAACCCAGACACTGAAAAAAGGTATTTATCCGGTACCCGTTTATACATCTTTGCAAGATGTGAATGCCAGCTTTAACCTGGAATCTGTAAAGGCTTTTTTTCGGGAAGAATCTGTCCGCCGGGTCGAAAAAGCCTATTTAAGTTTCGGCGTAGAGGATGTGCGCGGTATTCTAGGTAAGCCAAAACTCAGCGTTAATCAGGAGCCGACAGAAGTTGAGCCTGGAAGTAATCTGACATTCTTTCCATCAGGTGTTAACGCAACGGTTGAAGATAAGCTATTGACCGGCAAGTTGATTGAAGTTGTATTTAGCCTTGAGCTAAAAGGAATGGAAGCGTTAGAGTTTATTCCTCTGGGCAAAAGCAATTTTATCGAAGTAAATTCCGACTGGCCTCATCCGAACTTTATAGGCACATTTTTACCGACAGAAAGAGAAATAAATACTCAAGGATATTCTGCCCAATGGCAAACGGGCATTTTTGCAACGGATATAGTCAATGTACTGGAACGCTGTATGCGGTCGACTTGCGAAAACGGATTAATTGCCAGCCAGTTTGGGGTAAGACATATTCAGGCGGTGGATATCTATTTACAAACCTTGCGCTCGGTTAAGTATGGTATTCTGACAATTGTCGTGACCTTTGCCATATTCCTGCTGTATGAACTGGTAACGCGTAAAGCATCCATCCATCCAGTTGCCTATGCATTAACCGGTTTCTCGTTGGCGATTTTCTTTTTGCTATTGTTGGCCTTGTCAGAACATCTGACATTTATCTGGGCGTACTGGAGCGCCGCTCTTAGCTGTACATTATTGATCGGATACTATGTTCGCCATCAAACTCAAAGCGTAGGTGAAGGGGCTGGAATTTTTGTTGTACTCAATCTGTTTTTTCTGGTGCTCTATTTTATTATCGGTGCGGAAGATTACGCTTTATTGTCCGGGAGTTTCTTACTTTTTGTTCTTCTGGCGACGATAATGTTTGTTACACGAAAAGTCGACTGGTATCGACTGTCTCCAACCTGATCATAGTATTTTCACTTGAATGCTAGTCGATACTGGTTAGTCAGAGTATCAGTGGAATAAAAAACGCCAGCGACTTATTTGGTGCTGGCGTTTTTCTTTTATTGAATTGCTTGAACTACTAAGTTATTTAATAGAATGACCTGTCAAGGATTAAGCACCAGTGGTTGAAGCTTTGCCTTAACGAGTTCTTCAGCTTCTGAATAATCAACCTGTTCTACCGATTCTATGGATTTAGTCAACTGCTGCAAAATCTCTTCCTGAATACTGCCTCGACTTTGCGCTTCTGCATAAGGCAGTCGATGAAACATCACCATGGAATAGCGTGGGCAGAAGTAATCCGGGAATCGCTTTTCAAGTTCAAACGCTAATGCGCTTCGCATCAGAAACTTATCATCACGAACCGAATCACGCATGGTAATATAGTTTTCGATCGCCATATCGGCGATAGCGTTGCCATTAGGCTGACGTAACTTATCGGTTTCAGAAAATATTTTTTCCCAGTCACCGGCGTATTTCTTAATTTGCGCGTCCAGCTCACTGACATCTTCAAATCCGCAGTTCATTCCCTGGCCGTGGAATGGAACAACTGCGTGTGCAGCATCGCCGATCAACAGTGCTTTATCCTGATAGTGCCACGGACTGCATCTTACTGTTGCCAGGTGACCCGTGGGGTTTTCAAAATAATCTTTTTCCAGTTCCGGTAACAAGGGGACTGCGTCAGGAAAGTGTTCGGCAAAAAAGGCATTCAACTTATCTTTATCATTGATATTTTCAAAGCTTATTTCGCCGTCATTCGGCATAAACAATGTCACCGTGAAACTTTTATCAAGGTTGGGCAGGGCGATCAGCATGTAGCCGCCGCGAGGCCAGATATGTAGTGCATGAGGTTCCATCTGGAAGTCTCCGTCACTGCCTGCGGGAATACAAAGTTCTTTGTAGCTGTGACCCAATTGTTCAGCATAATTATGGTCCGAATGGACCGCATGGATTGCGTCACGAACTGCTGAGGCGCTACCATCAGTTCCTATCACCCGGGTAAAAGGCTTTTCATATTCTTTACCGGTAATTTCATCTTTCAATTGGAGTAGATTATTCTCAAAATCAACGCCAATACACTTTTGATTAAAGTGAATGTTGACATTACCTTCCGCTTCAGCCGCGTCCATACATAGCGTATTGAGATCGGCGCGGGAAACAGAGTAGATGACCTCTTCCTGTTTTTGTCCGTAGGGCTGCAGATTCAGATTTCCCTCAAGGTCGTGCACCATTCGACCTTTCATGGGAGTCAACATGGCGTTAACCTTGTCCATCAGGCCGACTTGTTCGAGAGGATAAATCCCGCGATTGGCCAGCGCCAGGTTAATCGAGCGGCCCGCGGAAATATTTTCCTTGCGCATATCCGACCGTCGTTCAAAAACTTCTACTTCGAATCCGCGTTTGGCCAGAAAAACTGCGGCCAAACTGCCCACCAGACCGGCACCGATCAGGGTGATTTTTTTATCACTCATTACTTTTCCTCCAGGCTGGTTTTAAGAATTTGAACAAAGCGATAACAATCTTCAAAGCTGTTATACAACGGCACCGGGGCTACCCGGATCACGTTAGGATAACGCCAGTCACCGGTGACCCCGGCTTGTTCGATACGTTCGAAAATAACTTTACCGTCAATACCATGAGTATCAACGGTTAAACTCAATTGGCTACCGTATTCCTGCTCGTTTTCCGGCGTCAGAATTTTAATATCCTCTCCCAGCTCATCTTTGAGCAGGAAGCGCAAGTAGTCAGTCAGCTTTCTGGATTTCTCGGCCAGTTTTCTTATGCCGCCGGCTTCTTTAATGGTATCCAGTGAAGCGCGAATCGCCGCCAAGGATAAAATCGGTGGGTTGGAAAGCTGCCAGGCTTCTGCGCTGTGCATCGGTTTAAAAGAGTTTTCCATTTTAAAGCGGTTGGATTTGTCGTGGCCCCACCAGCCGGCAAAGCGCGGAATGTTTTCGTCACTGTGATGGCGCTCATGTACAAAACAACCGGCGACCGAACCCGGGCCCGAATTTAAATATTTGTAACTACACCAACAGGCAAAGTCGACATTCCAGTCATGCAGCTGCATGACGATATTGCCGGCGGCATGGGCAAGATCAAAGCCCACCATGCAGCCTTTGTTGTGACCAGCCTCGGTGATTTCTTTCATTCTGAATACCTGCCCGGTGTAATACTGAACGCCCGGCAACATAATCAGCGCAATCGAATCGCCTTCTTTTTCGATGATGTCTAAAATATCCTGGTGGCGAATGGTTTCTTCACCGTCGCGAGGTTTAATCAGTATCATCGATTCTTTCGGATCGTAACCGTGAAACTTTATTTGCGATTCGACGGCATAGTGATCGGAAGGAAAAGCATGGTCTTCGATTAAAATTTTATGGCGTGATGCCGTCGGACGATAAAAGCTGACCATCATAAAATGCAGGTTAGCGGTCAAGGAATTCATCGCGACGACTTCGCTTTTATTCGCGCCGACGAGTTCGGCAAAACCTTCGCTTAAAAATTCGTGATAAGGCATCCAGGGATAATCGCCGGTGAAGTGACCTTTGACGCCGTATTTTTGCCATTGGGATAATTCAAAAGCCAAATATTCTTCTGTTTTTTTAGGCTGCAGCCCCAGTGAATTTCCGCACAGGTAGATCTCATCGCTACCGTCTGAGTGTTTGGGAATATGAAATTGTGTACGCATCGCGCCAATCGGATCTTGTTTATCCATTTTGCGGGCAAATTCGGGGCTATTTTTAAATTGCAGACCGTTTTCAGATTGAGAGGGATTTTCAAATTGCATGGTTTTTCTCGTAAAAAAATTGTTGTTAAAGCGCCACAAGTGGAATTAATTCCGGTCTCGAGGGAACTGCGTCAGTGACAATTTCAGGGATTTGCAAATTACACAAATAAAGTCCATCGGCAATATAACTATGAGCGTAAATCATTTCGGTAATCGTCTTGCTGAGAAAAGATGATTCGTTGATGCTCGTTTTGCCGGGGGGGACTCGCCAGAAAATTCGATGATTACTGAGCATACCTTCATCAAACATCTTATCCACCGAAGGAAAGTCCACCAGCAAGTGAGAGACACTTCTCTCGACAATATAGCGCATAGCATCGGCGGTTAAGTAAACCGGATAATTTGATTCGTCATAGCAGGCAACTTTTTTCTCTATACCATTTGGTTTAGTACGAATAACCAGACCTTCCAGTTGCGAGTCATCAAAGCTATCGAGCGCCGATTCAAGTGCGCGTCGGGAGATCACCAGATTGTCCGGGTCGAAGCCGGGGGTATAATGATCAGTCACCTCACTCGCTTTGCTGGGGGTTACCGAGATCAGAACACAAGGAAAAAGGTTGCTGCTAATCGCTTGATGAACCGGGATCATTTCATTGACAATATGTGAAATGGACTCAGTATGAGTGCCGTTGCAATGGGGAATGATGGTTAGCTGGTTTACATTACAGCTGCCGCCTCTTTTTGTATCACCAACAAAGCCGCCGCCTTCCAGAGTTTCGCTGGTACAGGCCGGTGCGCCAAAGTGACTGGGCTGCTCGCCATCAGGAAGCAAACTAATGGCTATCGATCTGGCCTCGCTTAAATCGGCAGAATAGTCTTTGTTATCTATTGTTAGTGAAATTTTCATGACTATTCAAACCGCGACTTTTCCAGTCCCAACCATTCCAGAGCGGTGCCGTGGAGTAATCGGGCTTTGGTTTCTTCATTGTTGATGGTTTCGTTAATTAACTTTCCTGGTTCTAGTTCACCCAAAGGAAATGGATAGTCGGTTCCCAGCGCTAATTTATCTGCTCCCATCAATTCGATTAGATAATTCAGCATGGCAGGGTCATGTACCAGCGTATCCAGATAAAATTTATCCAGGTACTCGCGTGGATTAACATTGTTATCAACCGCCACCAGATCGGGACGACAATTAAAGCCGTGTTCGATTCTGCCGATGGTGGAAGGAAAAGAGCCACCGCCGTGGGCAAAGGCAACTTTTAACTGTGGCAGTCTTTCAAACACGCCACCAAAAATCATTGAACAGATCGCCAGTGACGTTTCCGCAGGCATACCGACCAGCCAGGGTAGCCAATAGTCCTTCATCTGCTCCTTGCCCATCATGTCCCACGGATGAACAAAAATCGAGGCATCCAGATCTTGCGCAGCTTCAAACACAGCAAAGAGTTCCGGTGCATTGAGGTTCCATTCATTAACATGGGAGCCGATTTGTACGCCGGATAAGCCGAGATCTTTGACGCATCTTTCCAGTTCCTTTATCGCAAGATCCGGAGACTGCAGCGGAATGGTTCCTAATCCCGCAAACCGGGTTGAGTGTTGATCACAGATCCCGGCAATATGATCGTTCAACAGCTTTGAAATATCGAGAGCGTCTTGTGCTTTTGCCCAGTAACTGAACATCACCGGTACTGTTGAAAGTACCTGCACATCGACTTTATGCTGATCGCATTCGTGCATACGCACTTCGGCGTCCCAGCAGTTGGATTCGATTTCACGAAAGAAGGTTTCATCTTTCATCATTCGAGCGCAGCCGCATTTGTGATGGTCCAGATGAATCCAGCCTCCGTAGCCGTATTTTTCTTTCAGATCAGGCCATTTTTCCGGCAGTATATGGGTATGAATATCAATGGTTAGCATTGCTTCTCATTCCTTAATCAAATTCGTGTTTATTGTGTGGCATAACTTCACCGCACTGGCTGCAAGTTCGTAACTCTTCACTGGAAAGAAAGCGGTTAAAAACTGCGCCAAAATCATTTTCGATATCTCGAAGTGGAAAAAACTCTTCGTAGAGTTTGTGATTGCATTTTTCACAGAACCACATCAGCGCGTCGGTTTCATCTGGGCGACGAACCTGTTCAATAACGAGTCCAATCGAGTTTTCAAAACGTACCGGGGAATGAGGGACTTTGGGCGGCAACAGAAAGACTTCACCCGCTTTAATCGGGTACTCGACTACTTTGCCATCCTGCTGAGTTCGAAGCAGCATTTCGCCTTCCAGCTGGTAGAAAAATTCGGGACCTTCATTGTAATGAAAATCTTTGCGACCATTGGGGCCTCCGACCACCATGATAATCATATCACCCTCACGATAGACTTCCTTATTACAGACCGGCGGCTTGAGTTTATCGCGGTTGTCTTCTATCCATTTTTGGAAGTTGATTACCTGCATTGGTGCACTCATATTCAAATCCTCTGTTTTTTGAAGTTCTAAGCCATTGATTTCAGATTTTTATTTTAAGAAATCACACATTTTTGAAATGCTTCTTATCACTTATCACTTATCACTTATCACTTATCACTTATCACTTATCACTTATCACTTATCACTTATCACTTATCACTTATCACTTATCATCTTTAATCGTCGCAATACACTTAAGCTCGATTGCAATCGGTGTCGGTAAGCAATTGATTTCTACCGTGGTTCGGCAAGGTTGATTATCGGCAAAGTACTCGGCATAAATTTTGTTGTAAGTTTTAAAGTCGTCTTTCATATTGGTTAAAAACACAGTGACATCGACTAACTCCATCCAGCTCGAACCTGACTCTTGCAAGATGGTTCTCACGTTTTCAAAAACGCTGCGGCACTGGGCTTCAATATCGTATTCTTTAATGCTGCCATCTTCATTTAAGGTAACTCCCGGTATATCTGTGGTGCCAGCCTTTCGAGGACCCACCCCGGATAAAAAAAGGAGGTTACCAACTTTTCTGGCATGAGGATAAAGGCCTACAGGCTTAGGGGCTTTTTCGGTACTAAATTTGTCTTGTTCGCTCATAGTCATTTATATCTTTTAGATTGATTAAGAGTGGCAAAGCCACTGGTTGAAGTCTTAGACCTCTTCGTACTGGTTTTTAACTTCCTGAAATTCAGGCTTAAAGATTAAGTCTTGTCAGTTTGAGATTAGACTCAGTTTATCGGCGATTTTCGCGAAGCCGATAAACTTATCTGCTCGCTAGTAAAAATAGCACAAATCGTGGACGAGGGCGGACCGCCCTGATTAATTCAAAGAGGCTAGTTTAGAATAAATTTGCAGCCATGCTGACTTGCAAAGATATTAAGTGATGTTTTTGCTTTTGGGTCGAAAAACATATGGAGTTATATCAGTTTATGTCTGAGTATTTCTAAATCGTTAACAAAAATTCCGGTAAATCCGACCATAATTTAACCGCTTAAACCAGCATTTGTAAAGAAAATTCCCTTTGAAGCCAGGCTTTTGATAGCAAAAAGCGGTTTTAGATAAGTCTGCATCGGCCTTGATTGTCTTTAACCTATTTTCAGATCAGTTGACAGAGTATCGTTCAATCAAGGTGATGTAATCTGCATTTTTAGACAATTTGATACTTGTCGTGAGATAGACACTCTCGGAAGACTCTTTTGCTGCATCGGGAATTGATGCTGCTACGCTAAAAGTTAGTTGATTGTCTCCTTTAAGTGCCCACGCAGATTGTAGTTGTCTGAATTGTTCAACCGATTCTTCAGCCAACCGGTAGGTAGTAGAGCGCATTGCCGGAGTATCTGAAAAGAAACCTTTTTGTGCATCAATCAACTGCTGCTCCACCAGTTTTGAATAGAGTTGGACCTGTCTATTTGAACTGGCATTTACCAGACCGAGGTCGAGCCGGGTCTTGTTGATATTCATTTCAACATTTTGATTAATCTCAACCTTTACTCTTATATCGCCAGGTTTAATCCTTCTAAATTGTTGACCATCAAATGAAGAAAACTGACTCCAGCTTGAAAAAGGAATACTGGAGCAACCGGATAAAAGAGAGATGAAAATGATTAGAAAGAGATTTCGCATTGTTAAAACCTCCTGATAAATTGAAAATAAATACCATCACTATCTATTGCCGGGTTAGAGTCAACCAGTCCCTGACCGTTAGAAATATGCATTCTCTGATAACCAAGAGCCAGCTGGTTTGTGGACATGAATTGATAATTTAGCGTGATGCCAATTTGATGATGGAAATTCCATTGGGTGCCTTGTGGTGGAAAGTCACTGTTGAAATAAATGGGCCCTGTGGCAAAGCTGGCATTTAGTGATAAGGGGGCCAACTCGAATAACTTTACCCGTGTCATCAGACTGGCTGCAATGCCTTGCGAATCAGCGTCCATTTGGCCTAGTTCCGGATTAAAAGTGTCTATTGAATAGCCTCGATTGCTTACCAGTGATAAACGCCAAAGCAGATCGAAATTTTTCCATGAGGCGAACTGTTGCGCAAAGCTCAGGTAAATGCTATCTACGGAACGATCAGAATGAATGGATTCGAAGTAGGCAACTTCATAAAGATCTGCTTCTTCTTGTCGCTCCTGTGCTTGAGTAACGGTAAATCCGGGAGTTAGCCAGAATAGTGTTAATAAGAAAACCAGATAGTTGCTGATATTTTTTATCGCGTTTTGCACGATGATCTCCTTTTATTAAGTTCTTTATTTCGCGAAATAACGAAATGATAATTCAAAAAATTTTTAGCAGCAGTCGAATTTATCAGCCAGTGCTCTAAAGGTTTTGACCATAAACTTTCGGTCTCCCTGAAAGAAAACGTCTTTGCCGACTTTTTCAGAAGTGAGTATTCCTGCTCTGCGCAATATATGGAGGTGCGCAGATGCGGTAGACATAGCCAGACTGGTTCTTGCGGCTACTTCAGAAACCGGATGCGACTTTCCGTCGAGAAAAATTTCGAGCAACATCTGCTGTCTTTTTTCACTTGCCAGGGCCTTAAAAAAATCGATAAGTTGTTGATTATCCATATAAGCTCAAGATTTATTGAGGTAAAGTAAAGAGATTACATTTCGTTATTTAGCGAAATATAGTTTTTTTTGGCGGCGATTACAATACTTTGTCGCAAAAAAGAGATGCGCCCTTTTCATTTTTGAAGGCTATTGCGCGCAATCTATGTGAAAAGCACTAGAATTAACACAAGCTTTTAATTCAGGCCAGCAAGTGCATGTTGGCTGAACTTAAGGAAAGAGTACATTGGTCAAGGTGATCTTTACCGAAAACTTGAAGCGGCATATTGACTGTCCTCCTTGTGAAGTTGAAGCGGCGAGTGTTGCCGAGGCTCTGGCTAAAGTCTTTGCCGCTCACCCCCGACTGGGCAGCTATATTCTTGATGATCAGGGAGGATTAAGAAAACATGTAATGGTTACCGTGGATAACAATTTGATCCTTGATCGAGAGTCGCTTAGCGATCCGCTAGATCAGAATTCTGAGGTGTATGTCCTCCAGGCCTTATCGGGCGGCTAAAAGGCGAAGTTACCAGAAACTGGAATCGGTCAATGAAACAGAAAACTGGAGAATACAGATGGGTATACGCGCTTTGATCGCAACTCGAAAAGGTTTGTTTCGACTTAATCAGGACAAAACTCTGGAACCGGTTGATTTTCTCGGTGTACCAGTCAGTATGACGCTGGCCGCCGAAAACAGGAAATACTGGTATGCCGCGTTAGACCATGGGCATTTTGGGGTAAAGCTTCACCGCTCTGAAGATAGTGGTAAAAGCTGGCAGGAAATCAACTGCCCAAGTTATTCTGGAGCAGAAAGTGGAGACGAAAAACCTAAGGCATTTTCATTGAATTTAATCTGGTCACTGGCATACGCAGATGATGGGCCTGGTGATAAATTATGGGCCGGAACCGTTCCTGGCGGGCTATTCTATTCGAAAGATGCAGGACTATCGTGGCATCTGAATGAGTATTTATGGCAAAAAAATATTGAACAATCCTGGTTTGGAGGGGGCTTTGATTCTGCGGGTATCCACTCAATCTGTGTAGACCCAAGAGATCACAATGAGGTAAAAATTGCTGTCTCCTGCGCCGGTGTCTGGGTAACCAGAGATAGTGGAAAAAGCTGGAAAAACTGTTCGAAAGGAATGCGAGCTGAATACATGCCTCCGGACAGGGCATATGACGTCACGATACAAGATCCTCACCTTTTGGTTCAATGTGCGACGAACCCTGATCATTTGTGGGTTCAGCATCATAATGGCATTTTTAAATCCAGCGATAACGCGGCAAGTTGGCAGGAAGTTAGAGATGTAGAGCCATCGGTATTTGGTTTCGCGACGGCAGTTCACCCACGGGATCCTGAATGTGCCTGGTTTGTGCCCGGCGTGAAAGACGAGTGTCGAATTCCGGTAGATGGCAAACTCGTTGTTACCTGCACCAGAGACGGCGGAAAAAGCTTTGAAAAACTGACCGCTGGCTTGCCACAGCAACCCAGCTATGATCTAGTGTTCCGTCACGGCCTGGATATCGATAAATCAGGCGAGCAACTCTTGCTGGGGTCAACCACTGGAAATCTCTGGCTAACTGAAAATCAGGGTAATCACTGGCAATGTCTGAGCACCTTTCTACCGCCTATATATGCGGTAAGATTTCTATAATCGCCATTCGCTGTGTTAGCCCTTTATCCGGCCGGGGTGTTGATCGCTTTCTTTTCCTTTTTCAAAATATTTTCAATACCAGGGAATAAGCATCGCTTTAGTCCGTTTACTCTCCTGAGGCACAAAATGCAAAAGCTTCCAGGGGCGCTAGTCGTTCACCAGTCAAGTAACTGCTTGCTAACTTGGAGGCCCCTTAGTTTCTCCGCTTGTTAGCATTTTGTGCCATTTTTCCGTATCACTTTGCTTTGAGATATCGTAATATTTGATGGCACTATCTGAAATGACAGAAATTAAGGAATACACCATGCAGGTGTCAGAGGAATTCAATGAGTGTAGAAAGCAGGCCTATGCGCTTGCTTTTCGTTTACTCAACAACGCTGATGATGCGCTTGAAGTAGTTCAGGCCTCAATTGAAAAAGGGATCAATCATGCCAATGCGCCGGCACTGGATCACCCGGAGTTTAAGCCCTGGCTGTTTACCGTTGTGCGCAATAAATCGATTGATATTTTGCGTCATAAACAAAGAGTGAGACAGGTTGAACATGAGGAGTTCCACTCCAGTGCGCCATTGTCTACCGAGCCTGATAAATCCCTGCAGCAAATGCAGCTTAAAGATGCGCTAGAAAAAGCAATCAATGAGCTTAGTACGCAGCAAAAAGAAATCATTCTGCTACGTGATTACCATAATTTCAGTTACGCCGATATTGCAAAAATCCTGGGAATTGCCAATGGTTCTGTTATGTCACGATTACATCGAGCGCGAATGGCGCTTAGAGAAATTCTTGTCGCTAAGGGAATTACTCTGGGGGGCGAGAGATGATCGATTCAGTTAATCAAATCAGTGATGAAAAATTCGAAAAGCTATCCGGTTATCTGGATGGCGAGCTGACCCAGCAGGAAGCGCAGAAAGTGGCTCTGCAGATTGAGTCGGATCCTGAATATAAATTGCTTTATCAGGAGCTTTCGACAATGCGAACTGAGATTCAGTCTCTTAGTTTACAACAGCAAGAACTGGAACATCTGGAAAAGCTTTTTGAAGAACCGGTTGCAAAGACATCTCGTATTTTTGGATTTGCGCTATTAACTTTAAGCGCGATAGGTATAGTCGCTTATACATTATTTAAGATTTTTACAAATCCAGAAATTGGGCTGCTAGAAAAAGTACTGGTTGGCGCGATGGGCGGAGGTTCTTTACTGTTGTTAATCAGCGTCATCAGACAACGATTAATTTCGCTGAAAAGCGACAAGTATAGACGCGTTAAAATTTAATGAACCAGCAAAGGTAGAAATCAAAAATGAGTAGAGTTGTTTTATCCACTACCGAATTTGTTTACGGCAAAAAAATTATTAAGCACCTGGGTCTGGTTCGCGGAACAACTATCCGTGCACGCCATATAGGTCACGATATTTTGGCAAAGCTCCGTGGGATTATTGGTGGAGAAATCCATGAGTACACCAAGTTGATGGCAGAGAGCCGTGAACAGGTTTTAGAGCGAATGATGGATGATGCGCGAGATCTGGGTGGGAATGCAATTGTCGGTGTAAGATTTTCTACTTCGCATATCGCTCACGGTGCCGCTGAGCTGGTGGTCTATGGTACCGCGGTATTAGTTGAAGATGCTGATGACCTGATCGATGACAGACCACCTTTAACGCCTGAGTTTTAATGGCAGATTCTTAAGATTGGTCTTTCAGGACGGGGCTGCCAATCAGACTGAATTGTTAATAAGAAAGGAATGTTAATAAGAAAGGATTGTTAATATTTGTTCAAAAAAAAGGTGCATTTAAATGCACCTTTTTTTTCAAAGATAAAACCAGGGTTAACCCTTCGCTTCGATTTTTGCCCAGCTATCCTTTAAAGTCACGGTTCGGTTAAATACCAGCTGACCTTCCTTGTGTTCATAGCGATCAGCACAGAAGTAACCTTCTCGTTCAAACTGGAAAGTGTCTTCCGGTCTGGCATCACCCAGACTCATTTCAACGCGAGCGTCTTCGAGTACTTCGAGCGAATCGGGGTTAATGGTTGCAAGAAAATCCTCCGCAGAACCAGGGTTAGGCACGTTGAATAGTCGATCATATAAACGTACTTTGGCAGGCAAAGATTTTTCCGCTGACACCCAATGTATAACACCTTTAGCTTTATAACCTTCCGGGTTTTTTCCTAGCGTATTTTCATCATAGGTACAAAGCAATTCGATAATATTACCGCTATCATCTTTAACTACTTCATTGCAGGTGATGACGTATGCATTACGTAAACGTACCGCCTTACCTAAAACCAGTCGCTTGTATTTCTTGTTCGCTTCTTCACGAAAATCCGCCTGATCGATATAAAGGGTTTTCGACATATATATTGTACGTTTACCCATCTCTTCTTTTTGCGGATGATTGGGTGAAGAAAGCTCTTCAATTTTATCTTCCGGGTAGTTTGTTAGGGTTACTTTCAGCGGTTTTAAAACAGCCATTGCTCGCGGCGCATTTTCACCCAGATCTTCACGAACAGAATTTTCCAGCAAACTCATTTCAACCGTATGAACTTTTTTGGTCACGCCGGTTCGTTGAACAAAGTCACGAATAGCTGCCGGGGTAAAGCCGCGACGACGCATTCCGGAAATTGTTGGCATACGGGGGTCATCCCAGCCGTCCACATGACCATCGACAACAAGCTGATTAAGCTTACGCTTACTGGTAATGGTGTGTTCCAGGTTTAAACGAGAGAATTCAATCTGCTGTGGGTGACAATCGATAGTAATATTATCCAGAACCCAGTCATACAACGGACGATGATCTTCAAACTCCAGAGTGCAGAGTGAGTGAGTAATTCCTTCGAGCGCATCCGAAATACAGTGGGTAAAGTCGTACATTGGGTAAATGCACCACTTGTCGCCGGTACGAATATGGTGTTGGCGCTTTATTCTGTATATAACGGGATCGCGCATATTCATATTGGGCGAAGCCATATCAATTTTTGCGCGTAGAGATTTGGCACCATCTTCAAATTCCCCGGCTTTCATACGGCGGAAAAGATCCAGATTTTCTTCTACACTGCGATTGCGATAAGGACTTTCTTTACCCGGCGTTGAGAAGTCTCCGCGGTATTCGCGCATTTGATCACCGGTTAAATCGTCGACATAAGCCAATCCTTTTTGAATGAGCTCTTCGGCATAGTCATAGAGCTTGTCGAAGTAATCGGCGGCGTGGCGAATTTCACCTGACCACTCAAAACCGAGCCATTTAACGTCTTCGGCAATCGCTTCGGCATAAGCGATTTCTTCTTTCGCAGGATTGGTATCGTCAAAACGCAGATTGCACTGCCCCTGATAATCCTGCGCAAATCCAAAGTTGATACAGATAGATTTAGCGTGGCCAACATGGAGGAAACCATTCGGCTCTGGCGGAAAACGGGTCTGGACCGACTGATGCTTACCCGAGTTTAAGTCTTCTTCAATAATGTTACGGATAAAGTTGGTCGGTTTTGTGGCTTCAGTGCTCATTGATTCAATTGTCTCAAGTTAAGTTTTGGTCAAATTGGGGTTAATCCACGCCATTTTCAATATTTTTCGGCGGGAAAGGGCGATTTTACATGAGTTTTGGGGCTGGGGGGAGTCTTTTACTTGCTGAATAGCAGTGGATATTGGAAATTGCTAATTCGCTGGTGTTTTAGTGGTAGGGATAGTTTTTTGATATGTGTAATATTTACTGTGAAAAAGAGTTATTAGCAGTAGATCAAGTTGAGAAGTTTAAGTAGTATGCGCGCAATAATTCAGGGCAGAAAATATTCATAGCTTATTGAGTAGGAACTCTTATTCTTAGTTGTAATAGCTTCTTGAAATCTCCCTGATTTGATGTTCTTTTATTTGTTCGGGAATTGCTATGTCAAATATTGCAAAATTTCTAATAGCATTATTGCTTTCTTTTTCATTCGTTGGAGCGCTTAAAGCTCAAGATCTAATACTCGCTCAGTTGTCTGAAGTTCCTGACCAATGGAATTTCAATGGCTTATTCTATGATAATTTTCAAACTCCCTTTGACATCGCGTGTGAAGACCATTACGAGCACTATGTTGTAGAACGGTGCTATAAAGGTACTATTACTAAAGACGGTGAGTTTAACAGGATTAACATCAGAGTCGTGCTTTTAAATGAGAGCACTGGAGGAACAATTGACTCATCTGCAGGAATAATAAACGAGCATTTCAACGTTGAGAACGCATGTCCTTTGAGCCACCCGAAGAAATTAGATAGTAACGGCGATGGAATAATTGACAGGTGTGGTCGTGAACAGTGTAGCATGCAAAATTCAGTGGAGTCTGCTCTTGTTAACTCTCTTTCTTCAAGCAAAGACCCTAATGTAAAAAATCCATCTGAAGCTGAAGGCAACCCTATCAGCTGCTCCAGCGGCCAAAAAATCCAGTATGATAATATCTACCAGGGCAGTGGTGCCGATGCGCTGAATTTCACCACTATCTATTCA
>NZ_JADPQF010000005.1 GCF_015687155.1 Aliikangiella sp. G2MR2-5
CTAAGGAACAGAGAGTGAATCGAGAAGTCCAAAAAATAGTCCAAAAACTTAGTTTTGTTTTTTCTCTATTTGTACTGTTGGCCCTTGCTGTAGGCTTCTTCTTTGGTGAATATATTGGCGCGCTTGAACCTACCGCACAGTTTTGGGTAGTGTTTGGTTATATCATATTTTTTAGCATAGCCTTCGCCATTATTGGTGCTCCAATCAGAAAGTACGATACTTCCCAATATGATTTATACCCTTTACTGATAAGACAACCGATGACGATTATTACTGTTCTAATAAGTATAATTGTTATGTTAATTAACAATAGTTAACAAGACATTGGAAAAACGACGCGAGAAATATGCGCGTTTCAATTTTGCGTTATGTTTAAAAAATCGCTTTCGTGTTTTGATACTCAGAGTCGTGTTATGTTGAACTTACTTGCATAGAATTGATTTTAATTAATAGAAGGTAGATTATTCTGTCTCACAAATTAAGCATGGGATTTTCGAATGATTCAACTTGGTACTATTTTTATTCTTTTATATGCTGGTATAGCTACTATAGCTTGGTTTAAGGCAAAGAAAAGAAATGCGTTATTTTGGACTGATATAAGCGCGCCAATACTTGTTGTAGTTTTTTGGGTGATTATTACATCCTTTGGATATGGTCACCAAAGTTTAAGTCATTTTGTTGAGGTGCCGATTGCGTTGTTGTTTTCTTTGATAGCGCTATTTGTAAGAGTCTTTATCTTGGACAACTATAGCAAGAAATATAGGCGTAACTCGGTTTTGGTACTAGCATTGTCGCTGATGTTTGTATTTGTACTGCGTACATTTATGCCTTATTTGCCCGAATAGCTAAAACTAAAAACATAACCAGAATTAGAAATAGATTCGGCGAAAAAAAAGCCTCACAATTTAAATAAACGTTATGTAATATGGAATAAAACATGATGAGCTTTAAAGAGACTTTAGTTGAATACGTAATTGTTCAGTTACCTACTGAATTAATTTCTGAGGAAGGTTTATTAAATGAAGGTAGATGGGTTCCATCTGGCCACAAAAATTTCATGATGCGAATAGACCCCGAAGATCCATCTATACCATTACAAAGACATGTTCATATCGCGCAAGCAAAACATGTACGCTCTAAAAATATGCAAGCCTCATGGAATGCAGATGGCAGTATTCACGATCGAAAATCATTTAATCGGCAAGTGGCGACTCAAAATACAGTCCAAGATATAGCTCGCCAAGCATTAAACTTAGCTGCTGATTTTCCACTAGAAGAGAGTGCTCCACCACAAGATGGCATGCTAATAGAGTCAGTCGAAAATAATGATGGTATTAGCTATGAGCCTATTTTTTTAAAGGCAGCATAGAAATGGCAACAATCTTCGCTTTTGTAAAGATATTTGAAAATAGAGAATTCGCTGAAGACTTTATTAATGGAAAGTTATTCATGAATACTATTCGTTCATTCAAAGAGTATCGTGATGAATCCGGAGAGTTACGTGGTGATACATTCGAAGGTATTGCGGCACATTATCAACCGGATAAACTTGGAGAAATCAAGATAGGTGATATTACAATTCCTCCGTCTGATTTAGCATCGCCTGTTGTTGTTCACGGCAATGATTTTTTAGATCATAACGTTTTTTGTATATATTCATTAAACAGTAGAGGTCATGATTCAGTATCATCAAAAACGATTGATGATTTCAAAAAAACCTTAGCACTGCACGAGTCATGTTTTGGTCTAGGTAAGTATTGCGTAATAATCATAAATTCTTCCGAATTCATTTCAAGGTGCTCTGATGCAATAAAAGCTCTAAACCTAGATGGAAGAATGGGACTGGTTGATTATTTTGATGAACATACATTTCATGGAAATATGCCTCAAGAGGAATTAGGGTTCCATAAGCGAAGCATTTTTAAAGAACAAAGAGAATATCGAATTAAGATTGATACTCGAAGAGATACCCCTGGGCCATATTTTCTAGAAGTTGGAGACCTGTCAGATATAGCGATATTGACAACACCTCAAGAGTTTAATGAAAAATTGGAGATTAAGTTACCTGATGGTAGTCATGCATAACAAGCAGCAGCAACGGACAATCAAACCTGTCACTCAAAATGCTGCGCAATTACGTTCCAGCTTTGCCAGCCGCTGTGCTGGGCGTAATGTCTCCTTTTGGCCGTTTTGATGCCAGATACAGTTTATAAGTAAACTTCCGCCTTATTGCGGTTGCTGTCAGTTTATACTGCGCATCACTTTGAAGAGAAGTTACAACTATCAGTGTCAGATTTAATCGAGACTTGATTTGAAGTTTGTAAGTTCAAGCCTTAATATTCTCAATTTAGTTGTTAGGCAAACGTAAATTTTTCAGGTTGCCTACTATTGAATAGCTAGTTTTGAGTTAGGTAGTGCATACTCACCAGACGCTCCTTGTCCATCCAGTGCTTTTCACTTTTTAATCCCGCTTTGTCTGCCAGTTCAATAAAAGCCTGGTTTGAATATTTATACGAGTTTTCAGTATGGATCGTTTCTTCTTTATCAAATTCAAATCTTTGTTTTTCAATTTCAATTGTCTGAGCCTTTCTGCTCTTTAAGTGCATTTCTATTCGGCTTTCCTCATGATTGAAA
Source organism: Aliikangiella sp. G2MR2-5 (assembly GCF_015687155.1). GTDB lineage: Bacteria > Pseudomonadota > Gammaproteobacteria > Enterobacterales > Kangiellaceae > Aliikangiella. The sequence continues at coordinate 2,635 of NZ_JADPQF010000005.1, forward strand.
AGAGCCTCATGTTGAAAGCTATCCAGATCTATGTCAGCTTCAAGCTCTCGATTAATTCTTGATAATATATTTTTATTAAATTTTGCAGTTACTCCTTTTTTATCGTTATATGCAGCTTCAATACGATCAACCGATTTTTTTAAATCAAAGCCGACAATAACCGCTCCGTCTACGTCAGCTAATTGTGCAAGATTGCTTAACAGCTTTGAAGCTTGTGTCGGAGAAAAATTGCCTATGGTAGAGCCGGGGAAAAACACTGTCCGGTTACTTTCGGTTGTTCTTTTGTCCCAGTGAACTTTGTCGGTAAAATCAGCTTTTATTGGCTGAACTTCCAGGAGTGGAAATTTTTGATTGATTTTTTCTTTTGAGTAATTGAGAAAGTCCTCGGAGATATCTATCGGTACATATGACTTGGGAGAGTCAAGCGCAGAGAGTAATTTTTGAATTTTTGTACCAGCACCAGCACCAGGCTCAATGATGGTCGCCTGGGAGCCAATCATATTCGCGAGTTCCTGCTTAATTGAATCTAACAAAGAGAGTTCCGTTCGCGTAATGTAGTATTCATCAAGTTCACAAATATCTTCGAAAAGTTGAGAACCTTTAGAATCATAGAAGTATTTGCAAGGTAGTGTTTTTTGTTTCTGAGAAAGCCCTTCTATGACATCTTGAGCGAATTCTTCGGTTTCTTTTTTTATAACTTTTGCTTTGGCTTCCATCACAGTGTCTCCGCAAGTCTAATGCCGGTAAATTGCCAGCTGGCGCCAGGGTAGAAAAAATTTCGATAAGTTGTGCGTATGTGGTCAGCAGGCGTAGCGACGGAACCTCCGCGAAGTACATATTGATTGACCATAAATTTTCCGTTGTACTCACCAATTGCACCCGAAGCTGTTTTGAAGCCGGGATAGGCATTGTAACTACTGCTTGTCCACTGCCATAACTGTTCCATCATGTTAAAGCTATTATTCTGACTTTGAGCTGCAACTTCCCACTCGTATTCACTTGGTAAGCGTTTTCCTTTCCAGCTAGCAAATGCGTTGGCTTCAAAATAGTTGATATGTTTAACCGGAAGCTCTGGAACAATTTCTTTTTCTCCTGAAAATGTATGCTCCAACCATTTATTTTCTTTATTTTGCCAATATAAAGGATGTGTAATACTTTTTTCTTTTATTTTGTACCAGGCTTCAGAAAGCCAATAGGAAGGTTCCTGATATCCGCCATCGTCAATAAATTCGAGGTACTCCCTATTACTGACTAATTGACTATCGATGGCAAAGGCTTCTAAAAACACACGATGTCTGGGACCTTCATTGTCAAAATAGAAGCTATCATCATTTGAACCAATGTTGTAGAGACCTGAAGAAAAACCTATCGAAGCGTTTGATTTTACCGGAAGCAAGTTTGACTCGATTTTTACCCCTTGAGAAAAATATTGATAATCAAAGGGAGTGAAGGAGGTTAGATGTTTAAAATCGGTAAACATTAATTCCTGATGTTGTTGCTCATGATGGATAAGTAATTCTATAAGATTATATAGTTCTCTATCTAAGCCTTCATCGAACAAAGCTTTCATCAATTTGTCGATAGACCGGCGGTAAGTTTCTACTTCGCTACGTGTTGGCCTTATCAATAGTCCTCTATTGGCTCTAGGATATTGAGCGCCAATGGCGTTGTAATAGGAATTAAACAGGAATTCAAAATGTGGGTTAAAGGGCTGATAATTTGGTATTGAAGGCTTAAGGATAAAAGTTTCAAATGCCCACGTCGTGTGAGCCAAATGCCACTTTAATGGGGAAGCATCTGACATCGACTGAGATTGAATGTCTTCGTCGGATAATGTAGAGCAAATTTGCAGCGAGTAATCTCGAGTACGCTGATAATTCTGCCAAAGGGCTTTGATCTTTTCCGTTGCAATTACGTCATAGTGAGATTTCTGGCATTGCTCAGAAACTGCTGTCATTGGATTTGGTCCTTTTGGTAGACTCGATTATTGTATTTATCGGCTTACTCTTTATTTAGAAAAGCCTCTGTTGCAAGAAACCTGACTAATGTCTTACCAATGAGTTCACTATAGTCGAAGGCTAAGGGCATAACAATTGAATTAGACTATCGTTGCTCTACAGACATGAAGTTTGCCAGTATAGAGGATGTCATCATATTGCTTTGCAACAGTGGAACTTATCGGCTTTAGTGTAAGACTGAATCAATGCAGAAATATTACAAGCTTTTTCAAAAAAAATTATTTTGAATAAAAGAGAAGCCTTGAAGCTTAATGGGGAATCAAGGCTTGAATACGCTTAATGCGGTCAGGAGGATTTATAAACAGGTTTTAAACTGATACTAATTTATTAGCGATTTACGGATGCAAATCTGGATTGTAGTGATTGAATATGCTTCGCTTCACTCTCTTCCATATCACGTTTTTGGTTTAAAACGCTTAAAAATTCTTCCATCGATACTTCTTCGACAGAGTAATGAAGTCTATTAGTAAATGGGGTTGCGTCTACTTCTCTAATCACTGGAGCTCTCCAAAATAATAACCTCAGCAGTAATAACTGCTCTGAAGCTATCAAACTTGCCTATTCTCTATTTGCGATATTTTATGGGGTTGCTTGTAATTTTTATAGTCGTGTTATCTTAAATATTTGTGAGATATTGACCATTTGTTGCTACAGCTTTGTGCTTGTTGTTTGGCACGCTCAATAGACCCTGTGCCTGGCTTCAGTGATGGATATTTAAAGAATAAGGTCTAAAATTAATACTATAGAGCTCGTTTAGGGCGAACTTTTCTTCCTTTTTACTCAATGAGTTAAAGTGTTTCGGCAAAATAGGAGGGAAGCTTAGATATTTCGCGGTTTGGGTGTAAATAATGGTCAATAAAGTAGTATTTAGTGCGCTCATCCCTGTTTTCCTGTCTATTTTGTCTTTCGGCTTGAAAGCTACAGGAAAGATTCCTCAATATCAGAATTTACAGCAAATGCGAGAACTGGTTTTTATAGAGCCGATGAACGCAATTCAAAAGCTGGAATCACTTAGAGAGAATCTGGAGCTTTCAAATCGAAAAACGCAGGCTTTGTGGCATTTGCTTTATGTACAGGCACTAAACAATTCCTATCACTTTGATGAATATGAAAAAACATTAAAAAATGCTCTCACCTTGATCAGCGGAGATGTTGATCTGGAAGTCAAGTCGTTGCTGATGACATATCAGGGAATATCTCTCCACAGGAAAGGAGAGTTCCAGGAGTCGATTAATGTACTCAGAGATGCCGCCGCTGTTGGCCAGGAGGCTGGCTCAGATTTTGCGTATGTTCTTGCTCAGGTTGAATTGACCTACGCTTTGTCGTTAGCAGAGCAGCTGGAATTCGCCATGCTCGAAGTGCAAAAAGCCTATATTGTCGCATCAAAATTGAATAATGACTTTCTTTCGGGGTTACTTGAAGAGGTCAATGCAACTTTGATGGGGTATAGAGATGAGTACGATGGAAGTATTGAAAGCTATCTATCCGCCGCTAATTATTATGCAAAAGTCGATTATCCCTACTACCTGGGGGAAAGTGCTTACGGCATAGCATCGACATATCGCTATGCTGGAGAGTTAGAAAAAGCGCACTTTTGGTACGATCGATATCTCAAATATGTCGACTCTTTTAATTCAACTTATACTTACTTCTTTTACAACTATGGCAAAGCGATGACATATGCTGCGCAGGGAAACTGTACTTATGCACTGAATTCAATAACCGCTGCGATATCAGTTGTACAATTTAAAGATTACAAAGCGGAGCTATACAAACAATTGAGTCGTTGTCTTGGAAAGTACAAAGATTTTGTCGGCGCCGAGGCTGCGCTTGATCAGGCTAAGATTATTTATCAGGAAATCCCGGAATTGAATGGAACAAGCTGGTCCGTAGAAGTAGAGATGGTAGAAGCAGAGCTACTGGCCTATAGAGGAGAGTTTGACAAGGCTTATGAGAGAATCCGCTCTTATTATGAGCAACTCAATGAAATTAAAAGAAAAAGCATGACCAAGCGCCTGGATAAGCTAAAGATTGCAATTCAAGCTGAGCGCCAAAATATGGAAATGAATCTGTTTGATAGCAAGGCCAGATTGTATCAAGCAGAAATGGAAAGTCAGCTTAGAAAAAATCAGGTACAGAAAATGTGGTTAATGGCTGCTGTTTTATGCATTCTACTGATGATTGCTTTCGGCCTTTATCAATTGACCATTTCAAAGAAGCTCAAAAGGCTTTCGATTACCGATGAGCTAACCGGTCTAAAAAACAGAAGGTTTATTTTTGATACTATTAAACAAGTACTCGAAGGCCGTCCAGCTCATATTGAAACTCATTCGGTATTACTAATGGATCTGGACTGTTTGAAGCAAATCAATGACAGCTATGGACATCATATTGGAGATACCGCTATTAAGGAAGTCGCCCGGCTGGGGTTGAGTATATTAAGAGAAGGTGATGTTTTTGCCCGAATAGGCGGGGATGAATTTATGATATTACTTTCACGCGTTACCTCCAATAATCAGGCGCCAATGATCGCAGGTAGACTACTTGAGCAAATATCTGATGCTAAGATTAGTACTGACACAGGTAATCAGATAAATCTTTCTGTTAGTATTGGCGTGGCTCATATGACCAGGGATCTGGATTCACCAACCTCAATTTACAGTAGAGCTGACCAAGCACTTTATCAGGCTAAGAGAGACGGAAAAGGTAGAGTTTCCGTTTGGTAATTAATTGAATTTGAAAGAATAAAGTCTGAAGTAGCCCGTTTTTTCTTTAGTTTCTTGCCGCTCTAAACTCTGATCCACATCAAAAACAAACAGTACATACTCCTTATAATTACATCATGGCCAACAATAACAGGATCTGGTTATGATTTTTCATAAGAACAGTTCTCTAAAAACACTCCCTGTTTTAGCCGCCCTGATCTATCTGGTGCTAACTGGGGCTATCGGTCTATTTTGGCAAACTGTGAATGCGGAAGGTCTTGCTGACAGCGAGTCTTCTTCAAACAAGGAATCTATTGAAAATCCTTCTCTCAAGGAAGTTCCTCATCTCTCATCGTTAAGCAAAAAAGATAGAGAGGAGTTAATCTACTTGCTAAAACAAGATTGTGGATCTTGTCATGGATTAACGTTACAGGGCGGACTAGGCCCGCCATTATTGAAAGCCAACTTGAAAGGCAAACCGGAATCCTATATTGCTATTGTAATTGCCGAAGGACGACCTGGCACGCCCATGCCGCCGTGGAAGTCTATCTTGGATGAACAGCAAATCAATTTTCTCGCTCACTATCTTAAATCCGATTTCAATGTGTTGTCTCGCTATCAGGTAGCTACCAACAACAGTGAAAAAAATAATTAAGGAAAAATAAAATGAAAACCTGGTTTAAGCTAGGAGTCTCTCTGTTTCTCTATCTACTTTTAGGTTTCGAAGTTTCCGCGTGCGTAACGGGACGAAGTACGGGGGATATGGGAATTATTATCGAAAGAGCCTCGGGGAGTCTTTTGGTGGTTGAGCATAGCCACAATAAAATATTGTGCCGTGTCGAAGGATTAGGCGACTTGTCGCATGCTTCCGCGGTTTACTCCAGAGATCAGGCTTTCGCCTACATTTTTGCGCGCGATGGCGGTTTAAGCAAAGTTGATCTTCGCGAAGGAAAAGTCGTTAAGAGAATTATTCAGGGTGGTAACTCCATCGGCGGCGCTATTTCCCAAAGCGGCAAATATATTGCTGTGTCAAACTATGAGCCTGGCGGTGTAAAGATCTTTAATAGCGATGATTTAACTTTGGTTGCCGATATTCCTGCTCCTATCGAGGGAAGCGACAAGCGTTCAAAAACTGTGGGGCTGGTTGATATTCCTGGAGAACAATTTGTTTATAGTTCGTTTGAAGGCAACGATATTTTCAAAGTCGATTTGACATCACCTGAAAAACCGCAGGTCACAAGAATTCAAAACGTCGGCCGTCAACCTTATGACGCACTGGTTTCTGATGATGGCCGCTTTTATATTGCCGGACTGTTTGGCGAAGACGGACTGGCTCTCGTCGATCTATGGGAAAAAGAGCTAAAAGCCAAAAGAATATTGAATCATTACGGTAAAGGTGAGAAAAAATTTCCGGTTTACAAAATGCCGCACCTGGAAGGATGGGCGATGAATCGAGACAATGCCTTCTTGCCGGCAATAGGTCAAAGACAGTTGCTGGTTCTAGACTTGCAAAACTGGAAAGAAGAAACAAGAATCGATGTTAAAGCGAACCCAGTATTTGCGATGGCTCAACCGGATGGTAGACAAATATGGGTGAACTTTGCTTTTCCGGATAATCAATGGCTTCAGGTGATCGATGCCGTATCTAAGAAAGTGGTCAAAACAATAGAAGCTGGAAAAGGTGTGCTTCATATGGAGTTTACACCTCGAGGGGAGAGAGTCTGGGTATCTGTAAGAAATAAAAACGAAGTTCAAATTTACGATACCCGAACCTTGGAAAAAGTTTCGACTTTACCTGCTCAAAGTCCTAGTGGGATTTTCTTTACTAATCGTGCTCATAAAATAGGTTTATAGAGAGCGTAATATAGCGGGGACTATAGAGTGGATATTTCAGCGCAAGATATTGAGCTTCTCAACCGGGTACAAAAGAACTTTCCGATTGTTAGTGACCCATTTGCTGAAATCGCCAGTGAATTAGGTCGTGATAAAAGCGAAATGATTAATCGGCTTGCGCTGTTAGAGCAGGCTGGCTTTATTGCCCGTTTTGGAGGTGTCAATAACCATAAAAAAATGGGCGCTAGTACCTTGGCTGCGCTCAATGTGCCGACGGAAAAAATCGATGAGATTTCTACCCTGGTAAATTCATTTCGGGAAGTTAACCACAATTATTTGAGAGAAAATGCATTTAATTTGTGGTTTGTAGTAACGGCCGCGACTGAAGGTAAATTGCAAGAGATCTTGTCCGAAATTCAGCGCCGAAGCGAGTGCGAGTTATTAGACTTGCCAATGGTAAAAAGCTATCACATTGATCTGGCTTTCCAAATATGATCCCGGCCGAAAAACAACAGCTACTGCTTGATAAACTTTCTTCGGGACTTCCGATTTGTGAATTTCCGTTTAGACGGATTGCGGAAGAATTGAGCCTGGATGAGCAGGATGTACTTGAATTTTATCGAACTTCTTTAGCAAACGGAACAACCAAAAGAGTTGGCATGGTATTAAACCATCAGCGTCTTGGTTACCGCTCTAACGCGATGGTGGTTTGGAACGTTCCAGGTGAACTGGTCGATCATGTTGGCGAACTCCTGGGACGCGAAGACAAGGTTACATTGTGCTATCAACGACCACGCAGAGCGCCGCATTGGCCCTATAATTTATTTGCCATGATTCATGGCAAATGTCGGCAGGCCGTTCTAGCGGAGATAGCGCGTATTCGTAAAGAAAACGGACTGGAAAATATCGAGCATGATGTGCTTTTTAGTACGCGCAAGTTTAAGCAAACAGGGGCAAGATATGCATCCTGACTCAGTTGAAAAAAAAATATCGAAACAAAAGTCGCGTTCACACTTGTTACAAGAGCCGGTAAATCTTAACGAGCTGGAAAAGCAGTTGATCAATAGGCTCCAGGGTGATCTGCCGTTAACCGAAAGACCTTTTTTGCAAATTGCCGATGAATTAGGGACAACCGAATCAGAGGTTATTCTGGTATTGAACCGACTGCTGGAAGAAGGCGTCATTACCCGCTTTGGACCTCTATTTGATATTAGCAAAGGAAGCGGTTGTTTCTCTCTGTGCGCGCTTAAAGTTCCGCAAACAGATATTGATAGAATTGCATCGATAGTCAATGAATTTCCGCAAGTCGCGCATAACTATTTACGAGACAATGAGTGGAATATGTGGTTTGTTCTTGCCGCAAAATGTCAGGATGAGTTAACCGCTATTTTCGAACAGATAGTTGAACTGACAGGTTGCCCGGGAATTAACTGTCCCAAAGAAAAAGAGTTTTTTGTCGGTCTTAATCTGCCTGTTTAATAAGAGTGACTGATTCTGCTATGAATACAATAGAAAAAAAGATAATAGAAAAGATGCAGGCCGGCATGCCTATTAGCGAAAAGCCCTATGAAGAAATCGCTGAAGCATTAAATATTAGTCAGACGCAACTGCTTCGAACTCTTGACGGCATGAAAAAAAGTGGTCTGATTCGAAGGATAGGTTTGGTTCCCAATCATTATGCAATCGGTTACACCGTAAATTTAATGACGGTTTGGGATATCAAGGATAGTGATATTGATCAGGTTGGAGTATCTGTTGGTGCGTTAGACTTTGTTAGTCATTGCTATCAGCGGCCAAGACACTTACCAGATTGGCCATATAACTTTTTTGCCATGGTGCACGGGAAAAGTGAAGCGGAAGCCAATGATAAAATGCAGCAGATAAATCTGCTGATTAAAGACAGCTGTCGCCAGTTTACATCTTTAAAGAGTACCAAAATTTTGAAGAAAACAGGGCTTAGAATTTAACCTGTAAGACTGAGCCTCGCAGGGTTGGCGACAAATACTTAAGCGACAAAGAGAATAGTGCCCAGGCCAGCACAAAAGAGGTAGAAAATGTTTAGAGTAACTCAATTTATGCAGGCGGTTGCCGACCCTGAAGCAACCCGTCCTTTAAGACAGCCTCCGGGTCCGGTTGTTATCTGGAATCTAATTCGTCGATGTAATCTTTGCTGTAAACATTGCTACTCGATTAGCGCCGATACTGATTTTCCGGGAGAACTTTCTACCGAGCAGGTTTTTGACACTTTAGACGATCTAAAACAGTTTCGTGTACCCGCTCTCATTCTTTCAGGAGGCGAGCCGCTACTACGTCCCGATATTTACGATATTTCAAAACGTGCAAAAGACCTGGGTTTTTATATCGGACTCTCAACCAATGGTACCCTTATTGATGAAAATAATATTGAGCGACTAGCCGAAACTGGCTTTGATTATCTGGGAATCAGTATCGACGGTATCGGTAAAACCCATGATGAATTTCGCCAGATGGAAGGGGCGTTTGATAAGTCGATGCATGCAATAAAACTTTGTCAGGAACGAGGGATTAAAGTCGGTCTTAGATTTACCTTGACTCAGGATAATGAGAAAGAACTGCCGAGAATTCTTGAACTCGTCGATAAACACAATATCGATAAGTTTTACCTTTCTCACTTGAACTATGCAGGACGAGGTAACAAGAATCGAGGCGACGATGTTGTCCACCAAATGACCAGGCGCGCAATGGATTTTATTTTCAACGAAGCCTGGAGTCGACTGGGTACCGAAAGAGAAATAGAGTTTGTAACAGGCAATAACGATGCTGACGGTGTTTATTTCTTGCAGTGGGTTGAAAAAAACAAACCGGAGCTTAAAGATTTTATTCACGAACGTCTTACCCAATGGGGTGGCAATTCAACCGGTAAGAATGTTGCTAACATTGACAACCTTGGTGAAGTTCATCCGGATACTTTCTGGTGGAACTATAAACTCGGTAATGTCAAAGACAGGAAGTTCTCAGAGATATGGTCTGACTTAAGCGATCCTTTAATGGCCGGGCTAAAACTGGGTGAAAGACCGTTAAAAGGTCGTTGTGGCTTGTGTCCGTTCAAAAATGTTTGCGGCGGTAATACTCGAGTCCGCGCTTATCAATTAACCGGAGACCCCTGGCAAGAAGATCCTGCTTGTTATTTAACTGATGAAGACCTGGGTATTAACAATGCCGCTGAACGAATTCAGGTTGTCCCTTACGCCAAAGGGAAAGGAAGTAAACAGGCCAATCAGAAAATTCAGGAAGAAAATCGGTCAAGTCTCGAAGTTTAACAGGCATCTGTGAATGAACTTAACCAGCACTTGAGGCAGTGGAAATTTTAGAACGAAACATTGAATCGAGCATAAACAAATTGAGAAGAGTAGGGCTATGAATTTAAAGCAAGTTCTTTGGGGAATTAGTGGCTTATTAGCGTTTGCTGGCGGAAGCATTGCTTTGGCTGCAACTGTAGATTCGGATTCCGATAGTAGCGCGAAAAAAGACTATCTGCAGCACTGTGCCAGTTGTCATGGCGAAGCTCGTCTTGGCGGAATTGGACCCGCTTTGCTTCCGGATAATTTGAGTCGAACTCGAAAGAAAGCGGCGATTGATGTTATTAGTAACGGGCGTGCGCTAACACAGATGCCCGGGTTTGGGGCGCTGTTATCTGAAAAGCAAATCAAGGCGGTTGCAGATTATGTTTATCAGCCGCCAAAGTTACTACCTAAGTGGGAAGCCAAAGAAATAGGCGCCAGCAGAGTCGAGCACTTTGATCAGGATAAACTAGGCAATAAGCCCGTTTTTAAAGCAGACCTGCAAAATCTTTTTATTGTGGTCGAAACCGGTGATCATCACGCGACTTTACTTAACGGTGATACTTTCGAACCGATACATCGTTTTAAAACGCGGTTTGCGGTTCATGGTGGTCCCAAGTATTCTCCCGATGGTCGCTATGTCTATTTTGCCAGTCGTGACGGATGGATTTCCAAATTTGATATATACAATTTAAAAACCGTCGCTGAAGTAAGAGCCGGGATTAATACTCGAAATGCGGCTATGTCTTTCGATGGAAAAACAATCGCTGTCGGTAACTACCTGCCGAATAATATGGTTTTGCTCGACGCTCGAGATTTATCTCTGATAAAAATTATCGATGCAAAAAATGATGAGGGAAAAAGTTCCAGAGTGAGTGCTGTTTATACCGCGCCTACTCGAGGCAGTTTTGTCGCAGCGATGAAAGATTTTACTGAGATTTGGGAGATCCCTTATAGCGGAGAAAATAAATTTAAGGCTCGACGAGTTGTGCTGGAAGATTATCTCGATGACTTTTTCTTTAATCAGGACTACTCGCTGGTGATAGGTGCATCTCGACCTGCCAATAGTAAAGGGCATCAGAAAAATTTAACTGGTAAGGTAATCAATCTGGACACAGGTAAACTGGTATCCAATATCGATATTAAAGGAATGCCTCATTTAGGTTCAGGAATCACCTGGGACTATCAGGGAACGGAAGTTCTGGCATCTCCAAATTTGAGCAAAGGCGAAGTCAGTGTTATCGATATGAAAAGCTGGAAGACAGTTAAAACCTTAAAAACTGAAGGTCCCGGATTTTTTATGCGTAGTCATGAAGGAAGTAAATATGCCTGGGCGGATGTTTTCTTCGGACCGAACAAAGACAAGATCCATGTAATAGACAAGTCGACTTTGGAAATAGTAAAAACCCTGCAGCCGGAGCCGGGAAAGACTGCAGCACACATTGAATATACCAAAGACGGAAAGTATGCACTCTTGTCTATCTGGGATATGGATGGGGCGGTAATTGTTTATGATGCCGAAACCCTGAAAGAGGTAAAGCGGCTACCTATGAAAAAACCATCCGGCAAATACAATGTTTACAACAAAACTCACTATGAAAGAGGAACCAGTCACTAAACTGGCTCTTTGCTTCAGCCCAGAATAAGAATGAAACCGGATCGGGTAACGGCAATGATTCAATTGATCGCACAGGTTCGAGATGCGATCCCCTTTGATACGCCTGAATCCAGTTTATGCAGGGGACCCTGCCTCGGCTGTTCAAAAAAGCTTATCGAGTTTCTTGACGATAAATTATGTGACTGGGAATCGCGTCTCGATACTGGTGAAGTGCCAAATCTTGGGGAAATCTCTAAGCTTGCCAGAATGTCGAAAAAAATTTATGACGTTCTGGCAATTAATGGATTTGTTACAAAGTAGCATCTCGGTTGCCTCGGATTTTAAGCGCATACTGGCGGCTTAAAAGGCAGGTAAAACCATAAATAGAGACATTATGTCAATTACGACTCTAAATAGATCCTGTTATATCAAAAAGAAATAAATCTAATAGTTTTCAGTTTTGAAATGGGTTATAGACAAGGATAAGATTAATTTATTGGACTATTATTTTAAAAGTAATTTCCATTTTTACTCGACGACCAGTACTCTGATTCTTGATAATTTATGGCCCTCAAAAATAAATCGAAATCGGCTGAAACGAGACCTGTAATCTATATTATTGATGATGAGCCGACTCAACGAGAATTTTGCTCCTTAGTTCTGGATACTTTGGGGGTGGAAATTATCAAGTCTGAAAGTGTAGAACAATTTCTCAAGGTATTTCAGAATGAAAGCATTGGATGTATTTTATCTGATGTTGTTATGCCTGGTCTAAGCGGTTCTGATTTCCTGGAAATCGCGATAAAACATAATTTCAGACTACCGATTATTTTTTTTACAGCTTATGCCAATGTAGACATGGCAAAGTCAATGCTGAAGAAAGGGGCTTTTGATTTTCTGGAAAAACCAATTAATGCTGAAGAGCTGATATCTTCTGTCAGAAAAGCAATTGCTAAGTCTGTTACTGAGAAAATTCAGTTTGATAGAGAATTGGAAGTAAAGAACAAAGTCGAGCGCCTGACAAAGAGAGAAAAGCAGGTACTTTATTTAATGCTGGATGGTTTGTCATCTTCACAAATTTCAAATGAATTAAGTATTGGCGAAAGAACTGTTGAGACTCATAGGGCGAGCATTCTTAAAAAGTTTGAGAGCAAATCTTTTTCGGAGTTGACATGTAACCTGATTCAGATCTCTGGACTCAATATCTGACCAGTGCTACGACTTCTATATTGCTGATTTGAGATATATGTTTGCTTAAAGGAGGCTGTTGCCGAAGTGCTCCGTATTTATACGGAGTTTGTCCTTTGGTCTTCAGTATTCCTGCGAATATACAACCTTGTTGATAACCGCTATCTTGATCTAGAGTCGCCCGATCAGGTCTACATCATCATGTCAGAGGATATGACTATGGATAGTTTTCGTAAAGCAGAAAAAGATACAATTCGGCTTGGTTTGATGCCGCCGCTTAGCGGTTTGGTATCTCTCTACGGAAAAGAAATCATGTGGGCCGGACAAATAGCTTGCGACGAAGTGAATGAGGCTGGAGGCGTCCTCGGGCAGAAGCTGGAGTTGATTATACGTGATGATGGAAGTATGCCGGAAACGGCGGTTCCTGCAGCGAAAGCTTTAATAGAAAGAGATAAATGTGTCGCAATAATAGGGAATCTTTTATCTAATTCGAGGATTTCGGTCGCCTATCAAGTAGCCAATGTATATAAAGTTCCTTATCTTAATTTTTCTTTTTATGAAGGAAGTATCTATTCAGATTATTTCTTTCATTTTGCGGCTCTACCGAATCAACAAATTGATAAGATGATCCCTTATGTTGTCGAAAATTTTGGTCCTAAAATTTACTTTGCGGGAAGTAACTATGAATGGCCAAGAGGGTCAATTGATGCAGCCAAGCGAGTTCTCAGGAAACACAATGGAACTGTTGTTGGAGAGAGATATATTCCAATGGGAGAGCTTAGAAGACATGTTGACGGATTACTAAGCGAACTTTCCTGCTCCGGGGCGAATGTTTTTGTTCCATATTTTGCTGGCGCCGACCAGCAAGCATTGCTGAATGAATTTTCAGCGAGAGGCCTAAAAGATAGATTCACTGTAGTTATGGGACATTATGACGAAGCTATGGCCGCAACGCTGCTTCCTGAAGTGAGGGAAGGATTTTATTCCAGCAATACTTATTTTATGTCTTTAGATACGCCTGAAAATAAAAACTATCTTGAACGCTTGACAAAAGTAAGAGACGTTACCAGCTTGGCTCCTTCGGGAAATGGAATCCTAACTAATTTTGGAGAAGGAACCTATATCTGTGTTAAGGCTTTTGCCCAGGCGCTAAATGAGGCCGGCTCTACCAATGCTGACAAATTAATCGAAAAGCTGGAAAATATCTGCCTGGTAGGTCCACAAGGTTCGATAACGATGGACTCCAGAACTCATCATGCAACAGTGAATTCCTATATTTCAAAATGTAACCGGGATGGGGTTTTCGAAATTGTTGAAAGTTTTGGGGCTCTCAAGCCTGAAATACCTGAGATATACAAGCCTAAGTTTGCGCTAGAATCTGACAGAACACCACACAGAAGAGCTTTAAGTAGTTCAGGTTCAGGAATTATAGATTTCTTGAGCTCCGAAGTAACCAAAAAAGCTCGACAGTTTTCGACAGCCATTTGCATTCTTGATTTAAATGACAACATTTTGCAGGTTAATGTAACCTTTGAAAAAATATGGGGCGATAAAGAAAGACTATCTAGTTGTAAGGGCCAGGACTTATGGCTGGATAAGAAGCTTTATCAAAATATTATATTACATCTGGATGAATATGGAGAGTGGATAGGCAGTATTGATGCGAATGGCATGGCTGGTTTTATTCCTGATGTACAAACCAGTTTTGAAGCGCTTCATGATAATAGCGGACGGCGAGTCGGTTATAAGTTCACTTGCTTAATACCCGATGAGTTACAACAAAATAGTGATAAAGATTCCTCTACCGCCAAGCAGATTTTTTCTATTGCCGATGTTGCGATTATTGCAACCGACAAAGAGGGAAATATTGTTCAACTTAATAGAAGGGCCTGTGAAACATTTGGCTATAAAGAATCTGAACTTCTGGGGGAGTCTATTCACATGCTTTTGCCTCCTCGCTATAGAGTGACCCATAAAGAATATTTTGAAGGGTTTATTTCGGGAAGCGAAAGTGAAGTAACCATGGGAAAACGCGGAGAGATCTCTGGTTACAAAAAAGACGGCTCGATCTTTCCAGCTGAAGCTTCCATTTCGAAATTCTGTTATGGAGAAGAGCGTTATGGTGTGATTACTTTAAGGGATATTACTCGAAGAAAACAGGAAAAGGAACGTCTTGTTTGGAAAGCAACTCACGACCCTTTGACTAAGCTCCCTAACAGAGCATTAATTTCAGAAAGAATTAATCAGGCTTTAAGTCGTGCAGAATTATCCGAAGGCGTTGTTGCGATTCTATTTATTGATATTGATGAATTTAAATTGATCAATGATTCTCATGGGCATGATATAGGCGACCAGCTATTAAAAGTTATTGGGGAGCGAATTCTAAACTGCGTTGGTCAGGGGGATGTGGTTGCACGCTTTGGTGGAGATGAGTTTGTAATACTGTGTGAATCCGTCGCTGATCCGGAAAAAGTATCATATCTAGCGGAAAATCTGAGCAAGAAAATCAGTATTCCGGTCGTAGTCGATGAGCTGGAGTTGATCGTCTCAAGCAGTATAGGAATTGCTTATAGTGACAACAATAAGCATACGCAGAATGACCTGCTCAGAATGGCTGATGCAGCGATGTATGTTGCCAAGGGCGAAGGGCGAGGTAAATACAAGATTTTTGATGAAAGTATTCATGACAATGCAAAGCTTAATTTGCAAATTAGTAGTGGACTCCACAGCGCAATTGCCAGAAAAGAGTTCGAACTTAGATATCAGCCCATCGTCAATGCAAGTACCCAGTGTATTATTGGTGCGGAAGCTTTATTGCGCTGGTATCCCGCGGGCTGTGAAATCTCTCCCGCTATTTTTATCCCTATTGCCGAGATTACCGGTACCATCAAACCTATTGGACACTGGGTTTTTCAGAAGGCTTGCGAAGATTTGGTAGAACTTGAAAAACAGGTTTCATTGCACGACGACTTTTATTGCTCCATCAATCTTTCTGCTAAACAGTTAAATGAGCCCGATATTGCTCAGCAGTTTAATCAGGTTG
This sequence comes from Aliikangiella sp. G2MR2-5, assembly GCF_015687155.1. Taxonomy (GTDB): domain Bacteria; phylum Pseudomonadota; class Gammaproteobacteria; order Enterobacterales; family Kangiellaceae; genus Aliikangiella. The sequence continues at coordinate 18,339 of NZ_JADPQF010000005.1, forward strand.
CCAGACTTCACCACCTGTCTCCACACAATTTACTGCTGGAAATTACCGAAACTTCGTTGATGTCCGATGTTGAGTCTAATGTTCGAGTCCTACAGCAACTGAATGAACTAGGATTTGGAATGGCTGTTGATGATTTTGGTACCGGTTACTCTTCTCTTGCTCAACTGCTTCGTATGCCTGTCAGCAAGTTGAAAGTCGATAGAGTTTTTGTGAATGGAATGGAAAATAGTAAAGAGTTAAGAACTATTGTTTCGGCAGTTATCAATATGGCTCACACTCTGGGCTATGAAACAGTCGCTGAAGGCGTTGAAAATGAGGCACAGGTTCAAATTTTAAAAGAGTTAAACTGTGAATATATTCAGGGGTTTTATTATTATAAACCTCTGACATTGAAAGAATTTCAATTGGCTCTTAAACAGCAGGAGAAGGCTAATATTGGAGTCGATGGTCGATTACAAAAAAAAAGACCGTTAGAAGTTAAATAACATTTTTGAGCGTCGGACTGGAAAAGGTGAAATTTCACTTTTCGACTACTTAAAATACCGCCAAAGTGCTTAATGCATTTTGGCGGCTACTTTGTTAAAGCTATCCAATAGAATTAGATTTTGAGCTTCCAGCTCACTTTTTCTCCAGCAAAAAAAGGAACAATAGAACTTCCGTTTGGCAATGTAATTTCATCAGGAATCTTCCAGGCTTCTTTTATCAGAGTAACTGTGTCGTTATTTCTCGGAAGACCATAAAAGTCAGGACCGTGAGTACTTGCAAATCCTTCCAGTTTATCAATGATTCCCAGCTCTTCGAAACAATGAGCGTATAACTCAATCGCACTCCAGGCGCTGTAACAACCTGCACACCCACATGCAGACTCTTTACGATGCTTTTCATGAGGAGCAGAGTCTGTGCCGAGGAAAAATTTGCTTGAGCCGGTCACTACCGCATCTTGCAGTGCCTGCTGGTGAATATTTCTTTTAAGTACCGGAAGGCAGAAATTGTGAGGACGAATGCCGCCAACCAGCAAATCATTACGATTTAACAGGAGATGTTGTGGGGTAATTGTTGCTGCAATTTTATCGGATGACTGGGCAACAAACTCAACCGCATCTTTGGTTGTAATATGCTCCAGTACCACGCGAAGCGATGGAAAATCCTGGACTATTTTTTGTAGCTTTTGTTCGATAAATACTTTTTCACGATCAAAAATATCAATATGACTTTCAGTTACTTCGCCATGAACCAGTAAAAGCATATCCTGTTCGGCCATGGCTTCAAAAACCGGATTGAGAGCATCCAGTTGACTGACTGCTGCATCCGAATTAGTCGTCGCTCCAGCTGGATAAAGCTTGGCGGCGATTACGCCTGCTTTTTTGGCGTCAATAATATCCTGTTTGGTCGTTTCGTTGGTCAGGTAAATGGTCATCAACGGGGTAAAGTTTTGTTCGGCCGGAATTGCCGCTTCAATTCGGCTCTTATATTCCATTGCCATTTGTGCGTTAACCACAGGCGGCACCAGGTTGGGCATCACTATCGCTCGTCGAAAGCAGCGAGCAGTCGCCGGAACCGTTTCTTTGAGCATATCGCCATCGCGAAAATGCAGGTGCCAATCGTCGGGTGCAATGATGGTTAGTTCATTCATAGGTAAATTTTTGCTCTTTCAATTTAATGGTTTAATTGTATTGCAGGCTTCCAACTTTAGCGACGTTTTCCGCCAGCCGTGTTAGCGGAGCGACGACTCGCCGAGCCTGTGCGACGATTTCTATTTTTTGAAAAACTTCTCGTTTTTTCGCCGGCTTTGTTGGCAGATGGTTTACCTTTGTGATGGCCTTTAATTATCGGATCATTCACCGGGATAAGCTGGTTAGGACCATCACCAATCAGCTCCTCTCGATTTAACTTTTTTAACGCCTGTCTCAGTAAAGGCCAGCTTCGATGATCATGATAGCGCAAAAATGCTTTTTGAACCCTACGCTGCTCAAGATCTTTGATAGAGTCGACTGATTCGCTTTTGTAAGTCACTTTCTTCAGTGGATTTTTCCCTGAGTGGTACATGGCAGTGGCCAGTGACATCGGAGAGGGATAGAAGGTTTGTACCTGATCCACTCGGAATTTATTTTTCTTCAACCAGAGCGCGAGATTCAACATATCTTCGTCATCGCACCCGGGGTGCGCGGCAATAAAGTAAGGGATCAAATATTGCTCTTTGCCGGCTTCTTTGGAAAATTGGTCAAACATACGCTTGAAATCATCGTAGGTTTTCATTTCCGGTTTCATCATTTTGTCGAGCGTATTTTTCTCGCTGTGTTCCGGCGCTATTTTTAAGTATCCACCTACATGATGAGTCACCAGTTCTCTGACATACTCAGGATCTTCTACCGCCAGATCATATCTGAGCCCTGAAGCAATTGCGACGCGTTTAACTCCCGGGATCGCTCGCGCTTTCCGATAGAGCTCGGTGGTTTGTTTATGATCAGTTATCAGGTTTTTGCAAATCGTTGGAAATACACAGGATAGCTTACGACAGTTTCGTTGTATTTCATCGTCCTTACAGTTCAGGTGATACATGTTGGCAGTGGGGCCGCCCAGATCGGATACGGTGCCGGTAAAGCCGGGGACCTTGTCGCGCATATCTTCAATTTCGTTCAGCACCGACTGTTGCGAGCGACTTTGAATTACCCGGCCTTCGTGTTCGGTAATAGAGCAAAAAGTACAACCTCCAAAACAGCCGCGCATGATATTGACTGAAAACCGAATCATTTCATAGGCAGGAATACGAGCATCGCCGTAAGTTGGATGAGGAACTCTTTCATATTCCAGGTCAAACACACCATCTATCTCGTCAGTATTGAGCGGGATAGGAGGGGTATTGATCCAGACTTCCTTGGTTCCGTGTTTTTGCACCAGAGTATGGGCGTTGTGCGGGTTGGACTCCAGATGCAATATTCTTGATGCATGGGCGTAAAGCGCAGAGTCGCTGCGAATTTTTTCAAAGGAAGGCAGGCGAATCACTGTCCGGGTTCGCTCCAGCCCTTTTTTACCCATTAGCGGCATAGGGACAACTTTTATCGGAATATTTGCCGGGTCGTCAATTTCTGAGCGGACCTGGTCCTGTTTACTCTGGCAGCTAGCAGATTGCGGATCTTCATATTCGTAGGGATTTGCCTCGAATGGGTTGGGAATATCCTTCAGATTGCCGGGCCAATCGATACGGGTGGAGTCAACTACCGTCCATCCTTGTGGTACTTCATCTCTGACGACTGCAGTGCCCGGGACATCCGTAATTTCCGAAATATCGCGACCCATCGATATTTGATGGGCGATCTCCGCCATAGCGCGCTCGGCATTACCGTAAAGCAGAATATCGGCAGCAGAATCGATGAGAATGGAACGGCGAACTTCATCACTCCAGTAATCATACTGAGCTATTCGACGCAGGCTGGCTTCGATACCGCCTATTACCGTAGGAATCCCGGGATAGACCGCCTTAATTTTCTGGGTATAGACGATAACCGAACGGTCTGGACGCTTACCTGCCTCTCCATGAGGTGTGTAGGCATCGTCATTCCTGACTTTCTTATCTGCGGTATACCGATTGATCATTGAGTCCATGTTGCCTGCTGTAATACCGAAAAACAGGTTCGGCTCTCCCAATACTTTGAAAGATTCAGGATTATTCCAGTCTGGCTGAGAAATGATGCCGACTCGAAACCCCTGGGACTCGAGAAAACGACCGATGACGGCCATGCCAAAGCTAGGGTGATCAACGTAAGCATCACCGGTTACAATGATAATATCGCAACTATCCCAGCCCAACTCATCCATTTCCGCTTTACTCATGGGCAGGAATTTGGCGCGGCCATAGCATTCAGCCCAGTATTTTGGGTAGGAAAAGAGGTGTTTATCGGCTTTGATCATCGAAATTTCGGCAAAATACGGCAGTGTTATTACTTCGGGCGCGTATTCTCTCAGAATCTGGCTCAATTTGCACTAGCTGTTCAAAAAATAACCTGTTTCTGAGCTTGCCTTAGCCTGACGAGTAACTTCTACATAATATGCTATCTCTTAACCACAAAGCTTGTATTGGACTCAACCGTCAATTATTTCACTCAAGCATCAATAATAGGTATTGGTGCTATTGTCATCGTTTGTTCGGCAGATACTGAGATGTAGGTATTTCTCTCCATCTTTTTCCAGCAGTCAGGACATGAGGATAGAGGCTCTGATGCGATGATGGTCGGCAGGTTTGACTGATTGGAAGTGGAGTTCTTCGATATGTCTGGTGGTGAAAACCAGGTTCTCTTACTACTGCCAAGTATCTTTCCCTGAAAATAAAAAAGTGAAGCAGGCTTCTCTTTAACCAGACTTGAAAAGCGAGTAACCGTTGTTGTTTTGCCGTTACTAACAGCAAAATTCATCTGTGCGTTACTTTCTATTCCAAGCTTTATTCGGTACCAGCAAATTTTGCTGATGACCTCAAACAGTGCTTGATTCATTTGCTCCTGGCTAGCATCTTGCCTGAACTGGATTTCATCAAGGAAAAGAGCAAATGCATATTCAGAATCGGTATTACCCTGAATGGTCAAATAGGCTTTCTGTGACAGTGCCCCGGCAATTGTTTGCTTCATAAGATAAAAATCTTCGAGCCATCCGTTATGCATCCACATAAAATTTCCCCAACGAAATGGATGACAATTAGTTCGTGTTACCGGTAAGTCCGGTGAAGCATCGCGTACATGAGCAAAAAATAGAGAGGTTTGAATCTTCGAACTGATAGACAACAGGTTTTCATTGTTCCAGGCTGGCTCGATGCTTTTAAACATTCCAGGTTCAGGATCTGAGTGTACGGGATACCAGCCTAATCCAAATCCATCCCCATTAACTGGTTCGGACCTCTGCTGAGCGTGTCTGCTTTGATGAACCAAAGAATACTCGGTTTCAAAAACGAGTCGCTGAGGTAGAATAGGTTGTCCCTGATAACAAACGAAACGGCACACAAAATAACTCCAAAAGGTCCGGTAAATAGTCCCGCCAACTCTAATAGATTTTAGTCCATAAAGTTAGAAGAAAATTAGATTTTCCTTATTTGTTTGCTAAAGACTCATTTTGAATAACTAGAAGCTCAGTCTAAAGCCAATATTTTGATTAAATTCATATTAATATTGGAAAATAGCCTGATGGTGATAAAACGGGAAAAAAAAGACCCCAGGAATGGGGTCTGAAAAATGTAAATGAAAACTAAATTAAATTCAGGCTGTTCTTTCTAGTGCCAAATTTCCATGCGCTTCAGCTAATGGTTGAGACCGGTTCTCCTGAGATAAGGTCTCATGAAGGTTTATTACTTCTCCAACGACAATCAATGCCGGTGAAATGATATTTTTTTGTCGCGAAACTCGCTCAATTGTTTCAAGGTTACCAATCGCAATTTTCTGATTTGTACGAGTAGCATTCTGAATTAAAGCTACCGGGGTCTCCCCTGGAAGCCCGTGTGAGGTAAGTTCTCTCGCTATAGTTTTTAGTCCTGATAAGCCCATGTAAATGACTAGTGTTTGACCTGGTTGAGCAAGTGCTTTCCAGTTTAGATCGCAAGTGTCATTTTTTAAATGTCCAGTAACAAAGGTCACACTGTGGGCGTAATCTCTATGAGTTAGTGGTATGCCGCAGTAAGTTGATGCGCCTGCAGCTGAAGTGATCCCTGGTACAACTTGAAAGGGAATATTTCGCTTTACGAGCTCTTCTGCTTCTTCACCTCCTCGACCAAAGATAAAAGGATCCCCGCCTTTTAATCTAAGTACTCTGTGACCTTTTTCAGCATATTCAAGAAGTAGTTTATTGATATCGCTTTGCGGTACACAATGAAACTTTGACTTTTTACCAACGTAAATTTTTTGAGCATCTCGGCGAGTAAGGTCAAGAATTTCTGGAGTTACCAGACGATCATAGATAACAACATCAGCCTGTTGCATCAAACGAAGTGCTTTAAATGTGAGTAGTTCCGGATCGCCTGGACCGGCACCGACCAAATATACTTCTCCTCTAGTCTCCTGAGCAAAACTCCTGGCTGCCAGTTTTTGCTGGAGTAAAGCTTCAGCTCTCTCAAATTTTCCTTCAAAAATTGTATGAGCAATTTTACCTTCGAATACAGATTCCCAAAAATCTCGGCGCTGATTAGTATTACTGAAAACGGATTTTACTTTTGCACGATACTTTTGTGCCAATTCAGCCAGCTTGCCATATTGAAACGGAATAATAGATTCAATCTTGGCCCTGAGAAGACGACCTAAAACTGGTGCGTTACCATTGCTACAAACAGCTATTGTCATCGGCCCTCTTTCAACAATGGCGGGAAATATAAAAGTACAAAGGTCTGGATTGTCAACAACGTTTACGGGTATCGAGGCGTCTTTTGCACTTTGATATACTTGTTTATTGACGCTTCTATCATTTGTTGCTGCGATTACGAGAACTTTGTTTAGTAGATGAGAAGGATTAAAACATTCTCGAATTAACTCACACTTTTCCTGGTGCTTAAGTTCAAGGACTTCGTCACTGAACTCTGGAGCTGCGATACTGACACACGCTCCCGCTCTTAACAGCGCATTGGCTTTTCGAAAAGCGATTTCTCCACCGCCCACAACCAGGCAGGATTTATTTTTGATATCCATGAACAATGGAAAATAGTCCATCCTGTTATTCTCTCTGTTGCAATTTTTGTGTTAACCAGCTTACTACGCTTACTTAAAGATACATTGATTTGAGTCAACAGATAGGGGGCAACAGGTGTTTTTGCTATACAGAAAATAATTTGCTTGTGAGTTTGATTATAAATCCCCTAAAAAAATTGTGGAAAATCAGCGGTGTATATATTGATTTTGATCAAAGTGATGGTAAGTGGCAGGCGTATGATGAGTCTCGAGTTAATCAAATTAATTTGTTGAACCACTCAATTTTATATTCCAAACAAACGAGGGGATTAGTCATGAAAAAGACAAAGGTAGGTCTCTCTGCACTGGGGATGGCTGCCGGGCTGTTTGCATCAGGTATTAGTATGAATGCATTTGCAGCAGCGCCAACTTTATCTGAGGCAGAATTTGAAAAGGCAAAAACGCTTTATTTCCAGCGCTGTGCTGGTTGTCATGGTGTTTTGCGTAAAGGTGCTACAGGTAAAAATCTTGAACCAAAATCTACACTGAAACTTGGCCAGAAACGCTTAGAAAAAATTATTGCCTACGGCACAGAAGGCGGCATGAACAACTTTGATGACATTTTTACCAAAGATGAAATCAAACTTGTTTCGACTTATATCCAGATGGAACCTCCAGTGCCACCAGAAATGTCTTTAGATATGATGAAAAAGCGCACTAAACAATTTGTTGCTTTGAAGGACTATCCCACAAAGCCATTACACACTCGTAATTGGCAAAATTTCTTCGTTGTTATCGAACGAGATGCGGGTAAAGCTGCGATCATTGATGGTGATACGAAAGAAGTAGTCGCTCATCTTGATACAGGTTATGCGGTCCATGTTATTAAAGGAACAGAGCATCATAAAACTCAGCACGCAAAAGATGTTGGTCGTTTCTGGTATACCATTGGTCGTGATGGACGAGTAAATAAAATAGACCTTTGGCAAACGCCAGACAAAATGTTAGTTGCTGAAACTCAAATGGCATATGATGCACGAGATATTGCGGTATCAGGAGACGGTAAATATGTTATCGCGGGTGGTTACTGGCCTGCGCATTTTGTCATTATGGATGCGGATACGTTAGAGCCTCTTAAAGTTGTTTCAACTCGTGGTTATAACACTAAAGGTGAGTTTATTAACGAAGCGCGTGTTGCAGCAATCTACACAACGCCTAATGAACCAACGTTCCTTGTTGCGGTTAAAGAACTAGGACAAATGTGGCAAGTTGATTATCGTGATTTAGATAATCTGCGTATCGAACAAATTAACTCAGCTGAGTTCTTGCACGATGGGTTCTTCGATCCGACTGGTCGTTATTTCCAAATTGCGGCTAATGCTTCCAATAAAATGGTGATTGTTGATACCAAGGATCGCAAGCTCGAGAAAATGATCGATGTTGACAAGCTTCCACATCCAGGTCCTGGCGCTAACTGGGTTGATGACAAATGCGGTCCTGTTGGTGGTACTACTCACCTGGGCGTAGGTCTGGTTTCTGTTTGGGGCAATGATCCAATGAACCATCCTGACCAAGCTTGGAAACTTTGTTATGAAGTCGAAACTGACGGCGCAGGCGTATTCATCCGCACTCATGAAAATTCTCAATACGTATGGGCTGATCAGTTGAAACATCCTGAGCCTGAAGTTCAACAGTCTGTACAAGTTTTCGATAAGAAAACTCGTAAAATTGTTAAAACCATCCGTGTGACTGAAGAGAAAGGTAAAGCGGCACTTCACATTGAATTCAATAAAGGTGGTAGTGAGGTTTGGGTATCAGTCTGGAACAGAAGTGACAACAAGAATCCAACCGGTGAAATCGTAGTCTACGATTCTAAAACTCTTAAAGAGAAGCATCGTATTAAAGGCTTAACGACTCCAACAGGTAAGTTCAACGTGTTCAATCGCTCTAACCATAAAACTTAATTAATACAACTAGACAAATAAGCGGGTGTGGCATTAGTCACACCTCGCTTTTTAGAATTGAAAGTTAATCGAAAGAAAGACCAATAAAAATAATGTTGCGGTATTAAAGTTAAATAGGCTGCCTCTTGTAAGGAGCATAAAAGATGTCACAAAAAGAATCCAAACTGAAAAAATTAATGAGAAAGAAAATTTTGATGGGAGCTACGGTCGCTGCCGGATTGGTTTTCTTTGTCGGTGGTATCATCTTTTGGGGTGGTTTCAACACCGCAATGGAAGCAACCAATACACTAGAGTTTTGTATCAGTTGCCACGAAATGGAAAACAATGTCTATCAGGAATATAAGCCGACGATTCATTATTCAAATCGTACCGGAGTTAGAGCGGGTTGCCCCGATTGTCACGTTCCGGACCCATGGGTTCACAAAGTTGTTCGAAAAATACAGGCTTCGAATGAACTCTATCATAAAATGGTTGGAACCGTTGATACGCCAGAAAAGTTTGAAGAACATCGACTAACTATGGCAAAACGAGTATGGAAAACAATGAAGGAGACTGACTCAAGAGAGTGTCGTAACTGCCATAATTTTGAGTCTATGGCTCCTCAGTTTCAAAAACCAAGAGCCCGCAAGCAACACCTTAATGCTTTTGAAAATGGGCAAACCTGTATTGATTGCCATAAAGGAATCGCACATAACAATGTTCGACACATGTTGTCTGACGAGGAGCTAGAAGAACTCGAAGCGCCAAATCCTGAATTTGTTCGTGAAGTTCCTCAGATGTATCTGGATGGACTTGAATTGGTCGCCAAACAGGAAGCGGAAGAAAAGGAAAAGGCTGCCGCTGAGAAAGATGCTGCTGAAGCGGCAGAAAAAGCCAGAATCGAAGCTGCAGTCAAAGAGGCTTTGGCGCAATATCAAGGTGATGGAGGAGCTGCCAAGCCCGTGGCGGAACAAGCTACTTCTAACGAAGCTTCCAGTAGTATTGATGTGGACTGGTCAAAGGCTGCAAGTAGAGACATTACGATTTTCTACCCTGGACAGGCTTCTATTGAGTGGGTACTTAATGGTCGAGATCATGGCGGTGCAAGACCCTTCGAGAAAGGTGGCGATCGGTGTGTTACCTGTCATGACAATGAGACCGCTGATATGGGAGTTAAGATTGTTACCGGAGAAAAAGCTGAAGATACGCCTATTTCTGGTAAGCGAGGCAGCATTCCAGTGAAAGTAGAGTCAACTCATGATGGCGAGTACCTGTATTTGAAATTTAGTTGGGAAGATACTGAGCATGTGCCAGTACCGTTTGTTGATGGTGGCAAAATGGACCCTGAAAACAAAGTCAAACTGGCAATTATGCTGGCTACTGACGAGGTTGAGTTTGCTGATAGAGCAGGTTGCTGGGGCACCTGTCACCACGATGCGCGTAACATGCCTCATGCTCCGGATCAGGCAACTCTTGAAGGTAGCGAGTTTAAGGAGCGTATCGATCTTGAGTCCGGTGTTACCAAGTATCTAAAGGAAAGTCGTAGCAATATCGAAGTGAAAGGTCGAAGAGGAAAAATGCGCGGTGGCTGGGATAAACTTGTGGACCAGGCGGCAATAGATGAAGCCAACAGTGCCAACCAATATATGGACCTTATTCGCTATCAAGCCGGAACCAATGTTGTTGAAGATGGCCACATATTGGAACAACGCGTGATGAGCGGTGGAACAGGTGCAGAATTTGTTGCACAACTAAAAGGCGGCAAGTGGGTTGTAGAAATGAAACGAAAGCTGACTGCGAATAAGTCGGGAGACGTCAATATTGAATCGGGTCAACTTTATAACTTTGGATTTGCTATTCATGATGATTACAGCAGTTCTCGTTTCCATCATGTTTCTCTGGGCTATAAATTGGGACTGGACAACGCTGAAGCCGAAGTAAATGTAAAGAAGCAGTAACAGACAGTTTAAAAGTATATTGAAAAGAAAATTAAACAGGGGGGAAGTATATTCCTCCCGGTAACGCTCTCTGTTGCAAGAGAAAGGGCCCGTGGAAGTTGGGCCCGTTGGCCTAACTAAGTCGTAAGGCTTAGTTTTTTTGAGGGAAGTCGTCTTGACTTCCCTTTTTTTATGACTTCATAATGGAGCTGATTTTAGGAGACTAGCGATGAAGTTTACGACTTTATTAATCATTTTAGGGACTTTTTTCTTGGCAAGCTGTATCCAGGCCTATGAGAGTGAGTCTCCCAGCACACAGCAAATTACCACTGTGAATGATGTCGTTGAAGTGTCAATTCTAAAATATCAATTTATTCCGCAAGTCATCGTTATCAAGCCGGGACAGACTGTTCGCTGGACAAATCAGGAAAAGCGACAATACCATAGCGTCTGGTTTGAAAAGTCTGGCGAGCCTGAACCAGACTATTTCTTTCCTGATGAGACCTATGAAAAGGTTTTTAAAGAATCTGGAGAGTTTGACTATCGTTGTGGACCGCATCCGGAAATGATCGGCAAAGTGATAGTCAAACAATAGAAAACAATAAATAGAAGAGCGAGCAGAATATAATAGCGAATAGATCAAGGTGAATAGATATAGATGAATAGTACGGAACCTGAAAAAGAGTCGAGTCCTTATGCTTCCCCACAATCTATTGAGCACGATTATATTAATGATGTTGCGGAAATCGTCCCCGCCGGTAAATGGCTAAGACTCGCAAACTTCATACTGGACTATTTTGGTTTTTTTCTACTAGCCGTTGTTATCGGTATTCTAGCTGGTCTTTTGGGGGGGGATGAGTTGCTAAGTAAAATAGATCAGATGGGACCACTTGAAGAACGATTTTTCGGGTTAGCTTTAATGTTGATCTATTATCTGTTCTTTGAAGGTTTTTTTGGATTCACTCCGGGAAAGTTAGTGACAGGTACCAGAGTCGTCGATCTAAATGGAAGGAAACCGAAAGTTGCTACAATTTTGGGGAGGACATTATGTCGATTTATTCCTTTCGAACCCCTTTCGTTTTTTGGGAGTACCAGACGAGGGTGGCATGATTCTATTTCCAATACTTATGTAATCAAAGTTCACCGCAAGTAAAAGTAGATTTACATCGTAGCCAGTTTCTTTATCAATATAGCGATTCTATTAGCTTTCTTTCATTCAGACCGGTAGAGTTGACGTCATTAAATACACAAGTTAATTAGCCATGACGAAAAGCGTTTATAGTTTTGCCTATGGTTCCAACATGTCACCCAAACGACTAAGCGCGAGGGTGACAGTTATTGAATCCTTAGGAGTTTATCATCTATCGGGTTATCAGCTGAGGTTTCACAAAGCGGGAGACGATGGTTCAGCCAAGTGTGATGCTTACTATACCGGAGACACGCAGGACGTTATCTGGGGAAGTCTGTATAAACTCAGTGCTGACGATAAAGCAACTCTGGATAAAATCGAAGGTGTCGGTAACGGATACGAGGAAAAATTGGTTGAGGTTAGCAATTCTGCAGGAGAAACGGTTAATGCCTGTATTTATGTCGCGACCAGAATCGATGAGAATATGGTTCCTTATGACTGGTATAAGACCCATGTTGTGAGCGGTGCTGAGCACTTTCAGTTGCCCAGGCACTATATTGAAACTATTCACGCGATAGAAGCTCAACCAGACCCTCACAGAGGACGTTATTTACAGGAAACAGCAATCTATTCCAGACATCCTGTTTTGCCACAAGAAGATGACAACTATGGGACTTTGGACGCTTCTTTTAAAGCGGCTGGCGGAGAAGAGGGGGTAAAAAAACTGGTCAATGATTTTTACGACAATATGGAAGCGCTAGCAGAGGCTCGTAATATTTTGAACATGCACCCGAAGGATTTGTCTGCATCAAGAGACAAGCTATTTCGCTTTCTCTGTGGCTGGCTTGGAGGCCCTAGACTATACAGGGAAAAATACGGTCCTATCAGCATTCCAATGGCACATAAACAGTTTAAAGTTACCGAGTCTGATCGAGATGCCTGGATGCTGTGTATGGAGAAGGCTATTGCCGACCAGCCCTATACGCCGAAATTCAAGCGCTATCTTTACGAGCAATTGATGGTTCCGGCTAATCGTGTGCATCAGGTTAATGTGGCGGCTAAATAGGTAGCTAGTTAGTTAGCCGATTTAAGACAAGCTTGTTTAATTCGTTACTTTCACGCTAGGATTGCCTACCAGATGTCTTAATCCGTTAGAAAAGTCTCCTTTTGTCGTGGCTTTTCGAAACCAGAATAAAAATTTAACAATGATACCTTCACACAGCGAATCGAATAATCGATATCATGCTCGAATTAATCGAGTCGTCGATTATATAAAAAATAATATTGAACATGAGCTTTCTCTCGACACTCTGGCGGAAGTCAGCCAGTTTTCCAAATTTTATTTTCACCGTATATTTAAGTCGATTATCGGCGAAAATCTGAATGGATTCATTAACCGAAGCAGAGTTGAAAAAGCGGCTTTTAAACTTTTGAATTCGCCGCAAGAGCCGGTGAGTAATATCGCTTATGACGTTGGCTTTTCAAGTCCTTCGACTTTTTCCCGGGCATTTAAGTCTCACTTTACACTCTCACCGAGTGAATGGCGTGAGAAAAACTTTCAAAATAGCAAGATTTGCAAAGTGCATAGCAATCATGGTCAAACGGTTTGCAAATCCGGACAACTGAGTTGCTCTATTGAGTTGTATATTGATTCTCGCAACAACAAACCAATATGGAGAATCAATATGAAAAAAAATTTGCAACACGACGCTGAAAAAAATTTGTCATTTGAAGTGAAAGTAGAACCCATAGAAGACATTTCGATCGCCTACATTCGGCATCAAGGCGCATATAAGGCCAACGATAAAGTACTGTTTCAACAACTTTTTGGGCGATTAATGAGCTGGGCCATACCGCGAAACCTGTTCGAGCCGCCTAAGAGCAGAGCTTTTACTGTTTATTCCAGCGGCCATCCAGATATTACCGAGCCCGATAAACTTACTGTCGACGTTTGCATTAGTGTTGATCCGGCGACCAAGGTCAGTGGCGAAGTCGGGATGCGAAATCTTCCGGGGGGTAACTATGCCGTGGTTGAACTTGATGAGGCTACGCAGGAAGAATGTGCTCAAGCTTGGGATAGTGTTTTCAACCACTGGTTACCCGAAAGTGGGTATCAGCCTGGAGAAGGGGCCTATTTTTGTGAGCACTTAAACAACCCTGAGCAGCACCCTGAAGGGTTATATAAAGTTGCCATGTATTTGCCGGTCAAGCCTTTATAAAGTTCTGTCAGATAATCCGGGCCAGGTCAGATAATCGGGTCCGGATTTCTCGGAACTCGATTGAAAAATTTCAATTTTACTTAAAATTTGCCCATAACATTTTACTACTTCTCAAGCTAATTGCTCTTCCGAGATTTCCAGGCTCGTGACACAGAAAAACTGATAATTTGTCCCTGAGCCTGCTAACTCCCTAATATTCCTTAAAAAATGCTGAATATTCATGCATATTCATCTAGTATTCTCAGTATGACTTGGTAAGAATAACGCTCATCAACCCTCACACTGGAGAGCAAAATGAAATTTGGTGACTATCTACGCAATTGCCGGGACAAACTGGAGTGGACCCAGCCTGAAGCGGCCTCAAAAATTGAAATTGAGCAGTCTTACCTGTCAAAGTTGGAGACTGGTAAATCCTATCCATCGGAAGAAATCTTCGATAAACTGGTTGAGGTTTATCAGATAAAAATTGAAGAACTTTATGAAAAAATATCCTCTGAAGAGCTGGTCAGGCTGAAAGAACTTAAACAGGTTCGTAGCGCTATCATCAAGAAAGACCATGCAAAGGTAACCACAACCAGAGGCTGGTTGGTTGCCGGGTTTATCATGATGATGCTGGGCGGGACCTTTCTTGGTATTGCTATTATTCCCAATCACGCGTCGATGGAATACCTGTATCGTTCTCAAGGCGTACTTCATCCGGATGAACCGCTTGACCAGTTTTCTTTGATTGAACTTCAATTGGATGACGTGCCGGAAAACAAGAATCAAATCACCAAACAAAAAGAGCTGTTGACCCGCCTCGATCAAATGGATGAAGTTACCGGCCAGGATAAAGGGAGTGCCTTTGTAAAGACTACCCTTAAGGGACGGCGGTTATTTGAGAAAATGAGTCATCGGGAAATCTCAAGCAGACATACCAACCGCTGGCTTTTAGCGCCTGCCTTAATGCTTATTTTTGGCGCTTTCAGTTGCTTCTATATTAGTCGTCGCTGGAACTAAGCCGGGCTCCGGTTACCAATCTATCGAAAAATACTCGGTTGTACTCAATCGTATCAACCGATGAACATTTAATTTCCCATTAAAGGAATTTCATTATGAACAAACTGCTTAATCTGGCGGTTGGGGCTTTCTGTTGTCTGCTGTTTTCTAAAATTGCTGCACAAGACCTTGACTCTGGAATCTTAAAAATTGACAACTTTCTAACTCAGGGAGTCAAAAAAGGATTTTCCGGTTCGGCAATCGTCTTTGATAAGGGACAAACACTTTTAGCCAAAGGTTATGGGTACGCCGATAAAAAATCAAAGCTGCTCAACGGGCTTGATACCGTTTTTGATATTGGCTCGAATACAAAACAATTTACCAGCGCCGCTATCTTAAAATTAGTAGAGCTCGGAAAACTAAAAACCAGCCAGCCCGTCAGTGACTTTTTTGATGGAGTACCGCAAGATAAACGTTCGATCACTATCCATCATTTGCTCTCCCACTCTGCTGGGTTCGTAGAGTCCATCGATCAAGATTTTAATCACATTGCTGAAGCTGAGTTTTTTGATCGTCTCTTTACCACTAAACTCTTGTTTAAACCGGGAGAAAAATACAGTTACTCCAATGTAGGCTACAGTGTGCTTGCCAAAATTATCGAAAAAACTAGCGGTCGAAGCTACGAAGAGTTTTTACAACAGCACTTCTTTAAACCGTTGAAAATTAAGCAAACGGGCTATCTGCTACCGGATTGGAATAAAGCTAATCTCGCCCATGGTTACCCGAGAAATATAATTGACACCGGCGCAATGGTTGAACGCTACCTCGAAGACAATAAAGTGAGCTGGAATATTCTTGGGAATGGCGGCATCAACTCTACTCCGCACGATATGCTGATTTGGATGAGAGCACTTGCCAATAATAAAGTACTTAGCCGCAAGTCCACGGAGCTCCTGTTAGGATTGCATCAAAAAATCAAAGACTATGAAGACGGAAGAAAACTTTTCTATGCATACGGCTGGGGGGTCACTTTAAAAAGTGATGGTCTTCGTCGAGTCAGCCATAATGGGTCGAATGGTCGATTCTGGCACTCGATTATCTGGTACCCCGAGCTAGAACGGATAGTGCTCTTTTCAACCAATGCTGATAGCCCACAACTTGAGCGAGTAGCATCGGAAATTGACAAGATGTTGAATGATGGCAACTATCACCCAAAGCCCATTATTAAAAATTCCTATCTGTTTGCGTTCGAATTTATCGAGGAAAATTCTCCGTCAAATTCAAAGATGCTTTTCAAGCAAATAGAAAATAAATATCCTGACACGCTTAAACAAAGTGCATTTCTCAATCGTGTTGGGTTGATGTTGATGGAACGAGGAAAATTTGAATGGTCAATTGAATTGCTGCGAGAAAATACAGCACGGTTTTCTGACGATGGTAATTTGTATGATAGTTTAGGTGAAGCCTATTTTAATGCTGGAAAAATTGAAGATGCTGCAGCAAGCTTTAAAACGGCACTAAAACTTGGTAAGAACCGCGAATGTCACTGGTGTGAAAACTCTCAATTAAAGCTTGAACAGATTGATGGACTGGATAGTAATAAAGAATAACAAGCGAGTGGCCATTTTAAAAGCGGGGCGTATCCAAAGATATGCCTCCAATATTATAAATAATAGAAAGTCTAATGGTTGTTTTAGTTAATGGTGTGGCAGCTCATTATCTAAAGGAGACCTTTTAACTTTTCATAAAAGTTTCTAAAACCTATTTCGCACCGCGGCGCTTGCGTGCGAGTAACTTTTTGTCAAGAGCAACAAAAAGTCACCAAAAAATGCCCGACACTCAGGCCGCTAGGCCAGCGCCATTGACACCGGATAAGGTCTTGGCAAAAACTAATCGCCCACCTGCAATTTGTACTCACGCCCCACCCTCTAGTAGGACCTCTCTAGGAACCATGAATAATACATTTTGAGTCGGGACTATAGTCGTTGGCAAGAACTACTTTTGGGATTCGGAAAACCAGTACCGATCAAAGCAAGTTAAAGGTATGGATAGGTTTACAGCTTGAGTTTAACTCAATTAGTAACCTCGGCACTAAAGTAACAATGCCTAGCTTTTGGCTGCAATTACACCGTGAGAGCGATAGCAATGATCAGTTTTATCCTGGTTGAAGTTTTAGATGTCATCAACGCGCTCATGTAAGAGTGCCAGCGCAGCGAAAAAGGGCGTTTTTGGGTACTTTTTTCGCTCTTGAAAAAAGTATCTCGCACGCAAGCGCAGCGGTGCGAAATCGCTTTAAAAAAGTTTTGCCAAGCTTTTAAGAAAAGCGAAAGTCCCCTTTAGTAAGAAAGCTACCGTCAGCGTCGACCCGGTTAACCAAAGGCTCCTGATTTCTTCGAAATAGACTGGGAAATTATCCTGGCTCTACGCGTGTTTAAGCTAGTATTCTTTAACCCAGCCTGAATTTTCTGCGTAAGCGAATTCAGTGAGGGCTCCGAAGAATAAAATTAAAAAACCTTGAAAAGGCTTTTCATCGTGCCTCTTACGGTATTTTATCGGCATACAAAAAAGCCACTGAGTAAAACTTTAATCGCTACTCAGCGGCTTAAACATAGTTGCTCAAATCAACTATTTAGTTTTAAGTTTCTCATGAAACAACCCGTCAATCGTTCCCTGAGCCAGCGGGTGATATCCCGGTCTGGCTTTTGCGTAAACTTTTTCGGCAAAGCTATGATACTTGGGCTTTTCCAACAAGGCTTTGTAAAGATTGACAATCAGTCGACGTCGGCCGATCGATATCAGGTGTTGTTCCAGTCGTTGCTCAACTTTATCATAACCTTTGTTAACACTTAGCAGTAACCAGGCGAAAGCCACTTCGTTATTGGTTGTCTGGGTAAAGTGGAAAGTGCTATCAAGTTCCGCCAGTTGCTCTTTACTGATATTTTCCGGCAAGTTATTAATAAAGTAGAGCCACTCATGAATAGTCCAGTTTTTGGTGGGGATATCGGAAAGCGAACCTTTTCCTTTATGCCAGTTGGCAATATGTTTTTTAACATTGTCAAAAGCATTGGAAACAGGCGATGGTGTAGTCACCGGTAAGCCTGCTTGATAAACCCATTCATTGACTTCTTTTTCTGTAACAATACCAGGATATTTCTTGATCAAGTTTTCCATCAAGTATTTAACGAAAGTATTGGTATCAAGACTCTGAAAGGCGTGATCGTCGAAATGTTTACGAACGAAAGGATCAAATTTTTCCCTGCCAAATCGCTGTTCCAGAAACATCAGGAAAAGCTGGCCTTTGACATAAGGGATATCAGAGAAAGCATCATCCGGATCACGACCAGCCAACTCTACATGCAGAATAGTATCATTTTTTGAAAGCTCTTTCATTTCTTCCAGTAGTTCCTGCTTGCCCAGAGCCTGCTCCATGATCGCTCGATCCTGACCGAAAATTTCTTCCATTATTCGGTTTTCTACATAGCTGGTAAAACCTTCGTTTAACCAAAGGTCACGCCAGGTTGCGTTGGTCACCAAGTTACCTGACCAGGAGTGTGCTAATTCATGAGCTATTAAACTGACCAGGCTCTTGTCTCCAGCGATTACTGTAGGAGTGATAAATGAAAGTCTCGGATTTTCCATACCTCCAAAAGGAAAAGATGGAGGAAGAATGAGCAAGTCGTATTGATTCCAGCGATAAGGGCCATAAATTTTTTCTGCGGCTTCAATCATGGCCTGAGTATCTTCGAACTCTTTAGCTGCGGTGTCGAGGTAGGCTTCCTCTGAATAGATTGCGGTTTGTTTTGACATTTTCTTATAGCGAATGTCACCGGCGGCAATAGCAATCAGATAGGGTGGAATTGCCTGCGGCATTGTAAATTGATAAACGCCATCTTTACTTCGTTCTGGAGAGTTATCTGCGCTCATAACGGGGCGAAGATTAGGCGTGGTTGTAATTCTGGCGGAATAGGTAACACGCATTGCCGGAGTATCCTGAATAGGCATCCAGCTTCTCGCATGAATTGCTTGTGACTGACTGAACATGAATGGGTGTTTTTTACCAGCAGTTTGTTCGTTACTTAACCACTGCAAACCTGAAGCTTGCGGATTTGAATTGTAGTAGACCTTTACTTTGCTGGTGTTGGGTTTGATGGCAATGGAGAGTGGAGTTCCTCGTACAGGGTCATATTCGCCTAGCGTAAACTCGGTCTTTTCCCACACCCCGTTTGACTGGATTTCTGCTTTGTGAATCGCTAAATCTCGAGTGTCTAGCACAAGAAAAGAGGGCATTTTTGCTTGAGGTGCAATTTGATGCTCAATGCTACCTTTGAGCTGTTTTTGTTTGAAGTCGACCTCGAGGTCGAGATGAACGTGAGTGCTAATTACCTCCTGATAATTAGACAGGGTATGCCAATCAAGGTTTTCTTGTTGTGCTTGCGCAAAAGCATTGATACTTAAGCAGGTTAAAAGCAAAAGTAGCTTTTTCATTGATACCGTCCCATTTTGCTAAGATTTTACAGTAAATTCAGATAGTTAGGTTTGAATTTTTTTATGTTGATAATCAACTTTGAAAAGAGGGGAGTCTAGCATAGCTTACAAGAGAGGCATAATCCGATGGGTTTTAAGGCATAACCTGATTTTGCTTGTCGTGGCAAACAGCCAAAATTGCATGCAATTGCTGCCAGACTAGTAGATTTTTCACGATATTTAGGTACTTTTGCGCATTTTCTTTAATCTTACATAGAAAATTTATTTTTTCGGTAGATTTTTGCTGAATAACCTTTTAATCTCAGTTTTAAATGGGCAGTACAAAAAACAATCAGAAAATTACCAACAAAGGCGAACAGAAAGACTTTTAGGGAAGAGTATGGAACGCATTAAATATCTCGATGGAATGAGAGGGATCGCTATTCTTTTAGTCTTCTTTTACCACGCATATACAAGATGGATTGAGTTGATGCCCTTTGGAGATCAGTGGGCGGCATTTCCTCTTTTCAAATTTGGTTATCTCGGAGTAGAGCTCTTCTTTCTAATTTCAGGATTTGTAATTCTAATGACACTAGAAAGGTGTAAAGGATTCTCTCACTTTTTATATAAACGCTGGCTTAGACTTTTTCCGGGAATGCTTGTCTGTTCTCTTTTTATTTATTTCTCTGCTAGTTTTTTCTTTGAACGTCCGAGGGGTATACCACCTTCCAAAGATCTAATTCCTGGTCTTTTATTTATTGAACCTTATTTAATTGAAAAGATAACAGGATTTCAATTAAGAAGTATGGAAGGGGCTTTCTGGTCGCTCTATATCGAGTTTAAGTTTTATATCATTGCCGCCTTGCTATATTTTGTATTGGGGTCGAAAAAACTGGTTATTGCTCTTTTTGCATGTTTCCTGTCGTGGGTTCTACTGGGTATATTGTCTGCAAATATATCTTTTAGAGGTATTTCTCTATGTTACTCTGTGGTGGATCTGCTTGGGTTTAAATATTTCGGATGGTTTGCTGCTGGTGCAGCTTATTATAGTTTCGTTAAAACAAAGCAGCGTTGGTGGTTGTTTGCAGGGATCGTTATATCGATGTTAAGTGGGTTGGTTGAAAGCAAAATGAATTATTCTGCAGCAATTGCCTGTAGCCTAATTTCGGTGTTTTTCTTTTTAGCAATTACAAATATTAAAGTACAAGATTTTTTGAGTAGCCGTTTGTTACTACTGCTAGGATTTGTGAGCTACCCATTATATTTGATTCACGAAAACATGATGCTCTCTTTGGTTATTAAATTTAGTCAATATCTCAGCTTTATTCCCGGAGTGCTATTTCCATTTATTGCAATTCTTATCCTGATATCAATCGCGTACGCAATATCCAAATATTGTGAACCATTTTTTAGAACTTGTATTTGTTTTATTTCGAACAAGATTTCAGGTTACTACTCTCCGTACAAAAGGTTTCTAAGAGCTTCTTAGGATTAGCATTCTAAGGACAATAAGTTTAACTCCATCTTTAAAATTGTTTCCAATTAATACTCTTGTTTTAGGACTCTGAGCAAACTGTTTGGGAATCTCCATCAAATAAATCTGGCTTTACCTTGTTAATCTTTGGTGTAGCGATAAATCAAAAATATTCTAACTTGCTATATCGCTAAGTACTTTTTACGTGAAAGGCTATCTCAGACCAATGCAAAAAGTACTGGGACCTTACTTTACACAATGAAAAATAATAATGGAGAAAAACGTTGGACATTAACAATAAACAATCAATTTTTAAAAAAGCGATTATTACATCTCTGGTTTTGGGTGCTTGTAATGCTGGTGCTGCAGACAATCGTTATATCATTAAACTGAAATCGGGGCTCGATGGAATCAATGTTCCGTTCAAATCGATGAGTCTGGCCGACCGAGAATTAAGAGCGCACAATAATATTCAGCAAATTCAGAGAGTGGGAGGCGATGTTAAGCGTTCCTTGATTCATTCGAACTCAGTGGCGGCAGTACTCAACGCAGAACAATTGAAAAAGCTCAAGAAAAGTGGTGTAGCAATTTCTATCGAAGAAGATCCTCGAAGATACCTGATTGAGCCAGTAGAGAAGTCAAGCATTAATCCTATGGCTGAAAGTACTCCTTATGGGATAACTATGGTTCAGGCTCTGGATGTGAGTGATGCCAATAGCGGAAGTCGAAAGGTTTGTATTACCGATACCGGCTACGACGGTAATCATGAAGATTTGAGACCCTATACAGGAAATAATATCAGTGGTGACGACAATAATGGTAGTGGCAGTGATACCGGTGACTGGTGGGAAGATGGCCATGGTCATGGTACTCATGTTGCAGGCACAATTTCTGCGCATGGTAATAATGGTGTTGGCGTGATTGGCGTTAATCGCAGTAATCAAATTGGTCTACATATTGTAAAAGTATTCAACAACTCTGGGCGTTGGGGTTATGGTTCGGATCTTGTTGCGGCAATAAATCAATGTGTTGATGCTGGCGCCAATGTTATCAGTATGAGTCTCGGCGGAAGTGCTTCCAGCAATGCTGAAAGAAATGCTTTTGAAGCTGCATATAATCAAGGCGTATTGAGTATTGCTGCTTCTGGGAATGACGGTAGTTCAAGTGGCAACGACGCCTATTCCTATCCGGCATCTTATGATGTGGTAATGTCTGTTGCTGCTGTAGACAGTAACAAAAATGTTTCTTCGTGGTCGCAAAAAAACTCGCAAGTTGAGATTGCTGCGCCCGGTGTTGGTGTTAATTCGACCTTACCTAACAACTCATACGATGCATGGTCAGGAACCTCAATGGCCACTCCTCATGTTTCTGGAGTAGCTGCTTTGGTATGGAGTAACTATACAGATTGTTCCGCGGCAGAAATAAGAAATGCTCTCAATACTTCGGCTGAAGATCTGGGTGCAAGCGGTAGAGATCAGTCATATGGTCACGGTCTGGTTCAGGCAAAGGCTGCTGCTGACTATCTGTCATCTACCGGATGTGGTGGTGGAATGCCTCCTGTCGCCAGCTTTAGCGAGAGTTGTACTGAACTTAGCTGTAGTTTTGATGCCAGTGCAAGTAGTGATGGAGATGGCTCGATTACTGCTTATAGCTGGGACTTTGGGGATGGTAGTTCGGCAACCGGCGTCGCGCCAACGCATACTTATGGTGCTGACGGCAGTTATACGGTGACCTTAACGGTTACTGACAACGATGGCGCTACCGACACCGAGACTCGCACTGTTAATGTATCGACTGGTGGTGGCAGCGGCGATAGCTTTGAGGATGCAGGGATTTCAGCTGTATTCTGGGGATGGCATCGTAAAACGATAGATATACCTGCGGGTATGTCGAGTTTGACTATTACGACTTCCGGCGGCAGCGGAGATGCTGACTTATACCTTAAGCATGGTTCTGCACCGAGTACTTCAAGCTATGAGTGTCGCTCTAATGGCAGTGGAAATAGTGAAACCTGCACAATCTCCAACCCTCAGGCGGGTACCTGGCATATAGGAGTAAAGTCTAAAGGTTTCTACTTCTTCGGTGTAACCTTAAGCGGTGAGTGGAACTAGTTTTTACTAACAGACCACACAAAAAACGCCAAGGTTAAATAAAACCTTGGCGTTTTTGAGCAACTGACGTCTCAACCTGGTACGCAGTCCTGCTTGCTACCCGATATTTCTATATCTGGAAATGGGCAGTAAAGTGGCGCAACATGGGCGGCTCCCAACTGATTGTTACACCTTTCAAACGGTGCTTGTTTGCGTTGACTTCTTGTAAACATTCAATACAGTAGTCGATGTGACTTTGCGTATAGACTCTTCTTGGAATAGCCATTCGAACGAGGTCCATCTGAGCTGCTTTTTCACTTCCATCCGCTTGTCGGCCAAACATTACGGTGCCGATTTCACAGGTTCTAATTCCACCTAGACGATACATTTCAATCGCTAGCGACTGACCAGGATATTGTAGAGGATCGATATGCGGTAGCATGGCGCGTGCATCAATATAAACAGCATGCCCGCCAATAGGTTTCATTACGGGAATACCCAGCCTGTCCAGCGCGTTGCCCAGGTAAGCAGTTGAAGTAATTCGATAGTTTAAATAGTCTTCTTCCACGACTTCTTCCAGACCAATCGCCATTGCGTCCAGATCGCGACCTGAAAGGCCTCCGTAAGTGGGAAATCCCTCTGTCAGTATCAACATATTTCTGGCGTGCATCGCAAGCTCGTCATCGTTTAGAGCGAGCCATCCGCCCATGTTAACTAGCGCATCTTTTTTGGCGCTCATAGTCATACCGTCTGCGTAACTGAACATTTCCTGAACTATCTCTTTAGGAGACTTTTGGGCGTAACCTTCCTCACGCAGCTTTATAAAGTAGGCATTTTCAGCAAAGCGACAAGCGTCCAGAATCAGAGGTTTTCCGAATTCTTTACATAGTGCTTTGGTTTCACGGATATTCTGCATAGAAACCGGCTGGCCTCCACCAGAGTTGTTGGTGATTGTCAGCATAACTAGCGGGATATCTTCGCTGCGAGTAGATAAGAGCTCACGTAGCCGAACTAAATCAATGTCTCCCTTAAATGGATGTTCCAGCTTTGGATCGAGTCCTTCTTTTTTTACCAGATCAAGAGCTTCCGCGGTAGTTGCTTCAACATTCGCTCTGGTTGTGTCGAAGTGGGTATTGTTTGGAATCACTTTTCCCTTCCCACCTACTATTGAAAAAAGAATCTTTTCAGCTGCGCGTCCCTGGTGAGTCGGAATAATATGTTTGAAAGGAGCTAATTTTTTCAGGGCGCTTTCAAAACGATAAAAAGAAGGCGAACCGGCGTAGCTTTCGTCTCCCATTTGTATTCCAGCCCATTGCTTGGTGCTCATGGCTGATGTGCCCGAGTCCGTTAGCAGGTCGATTAAGACGTCGTCCGACTTCAATGAGAACAAGTTATAATTGGCTTCTTTCAAGTATTGTTCGCGTTCGGTGATTGTCGTCATCCTCAATGGTTCAACCGATTTTATGCGAAAGGGTTCAATGATTGTTTTCATCATTTTTCCTCAGGGTTTAGCGTTGCGTCTCTGAAGCAAGACACAACTTATGTTGTTGCGCAAAATTTTCTCAGAAATGCAAGTTTGAGGCGCTGATAATGGTCAATAAAAGGTCAGTTTCTGACCGCAGGATGAATAATTGGAGCTTTGAATCGTTAATTTCATCGCAGTAAGCTAATATAGCCTCATTATGCACTGAATTCTTAAGGAGAAAGTTATCATGAAAGAAGAAAGAGATATTGAAAAAAGCTATTCAACCAGCGAGTTTGTCGCGAAGTTGCGTAGACTGGCTGATGCGCTGGAATCAGGCGACAAGTTTGAAATACAGATTGCTGGAGAGCGAATCTATGTGCCTGTAAGGGCCGTATACAATATCGAGCATGAAAGAGAAGGAAATGAAGAGGAAATAGAGTTCCAGATCAAATGGAAGAACTAGTCTTTTGGAATAGGGGCTATATGATACAAAGCTAGAGTATTTTGCGGTTTAAGCCGAATGGAAAAGTAGATGGAAATTGCAAGTAACGAAAAAAATCAGGCCAGAGGCTTCTACATACTATCAGCAATATTTGGCTTGATAACCTGTGCGATTTTCTATATCGCTATTCAGCCGGCTTCGAAGAGTGGTGTGTGGTTCGCGGCTTTTCTATTTTTGATATTTGCATTACTGTTTTTATTTTTTGCCAAATTTTATCAAAAGAAATATGAAAAACTGGGAGCAACCCCGCTATTTATTGATGAGCTCCCACCTAATATAGGTGAACTGATGACCGGAAAAATTTCTGTTGCTCGCCCTAATTTTAAAAAAGCCAAAGAGGTAAGTTTGGCTAACATACGCTATCACGGAGGCAATAAGAATAGTCAATATGATGTTCTTTGCAGCACAAAGTCAGAATGTAAACTTCGCTTTGAGAAGTCGGCTACCTGGTTAGACTTCGAGATAGAAATACCTTCACAAGGCCGAGCTTCTGGTAGAGAACGGAACATTAATATCTATTGGGAGCTTTCTATTGCATATACCGAAGATCTGTCACTAGTAAAAAGGTCATGGCGAATAACGGTTAATCCAGCAAAGGAAAAGTTTAATTTTCAAGCCTGATGTTATTCGCCCTTTAGAATTTGATAAACCGGATTTACCAAGTATTATCCTGCGTGTTTTAATTCGCCCAACTTGTGCAAGGACAGCTGGATTCTACCGTCGCAAATTGTTTCAGTAATGTGATACTGGTTAAGTTCCGATTTCAATTCGTTAACCTCAGACTGTAAGAGTTTTATCGCATTTTTTAACGAAGCCACTTCATCAAAAGAAATTGTATTTGAGTCTGTAACTGAGTCCTTCCTGGTATTTCCTTTTTGGGTTAACCAGCGATATAGCGTTCGTTTGGATAAGCTATATTGTTGAGCGACATCACCGATTAATCGACCATCTTCAACTACTGCTTTTAATGCGGCAGCTTTAATTTTTGCTTTCGATTGCATAGCAATGTCCTCTTAAGTTCGAATGTAAAGTATCGTAATGAGAACTGTGTCTATCACTATTGAGATAGATCAAGTTATCTCAAAAGTGGGCTCCGACCAGTTTAAAAGACTTAAGAAAATATCATGCCAAAACTTTGGTTAATTAGTAAAAAAAGAAAAAAATATAGTAAAAACAAATGGATAGCGAACGTTAGGGCAGGTTTGGTGAGTGTTGGAGTTTTTACTTTTAGCGCTGACGCACCAACTTAGTCAGTGGGACAAACTTGAAGCACCAATTCGAGCGGGCAAGCATTGAAAAAAAACTTGCCCGTCAATGAGACTAAGTTCAGGCGACAGTTCCAACCGCTGAAGTTTCCCTTGGCTCGGAAAATTCCTGTCTTGCTCTAAGTCTTTCAGGAGTTTTACCACATGAGTACTTATGGACAAAATTGGAGCGTCTTTTATGATAACTGCTGTCAGGATTGTTAAATATTGCTTTCATCTCTCTAAGCTCTTCAGTACGGTAGCTCAATAGCGGCTTCGCTTTTTCATCTTCCTTGCGTAGCGTAGTTTTAGCTTTCAAAAGCTGTTTGTACTGACTACTAGAAGTTAGTTTTGCGCAGTAATCGAACAAGTGCTGATGATAAGATTCCCAGTCTTCGCAAAAAACTTCGTCAACCAGGTTAATTTCAAGCGCCTGAGTTGCCAAAAGAGGTAAGCACTCTTCGGTCAAAGCATAAGCTTTCTTTTTCCCGACTCTTTTGGGAAGCAGGTAAGTCCAAAACTCTGAGCCTGTAAGTCCCATCGTTTTATAATGTGGATTCAATACTACACCTTCTCGGGCAATAACATAGTCACAGGCTAATGGTAAAATTGCTCCTCCTGCGCCTGCATTACTTCTTAATGCTGCGACGGTAAGCTTGCTTTGGCAGGTAATTATCGCTTCAACCAGATCGTCTATCGCTTCAATATTTCGCATTGATTCTAAAGCTGGATTATCTGCTGCTTCGATACAGTTCAAGTGGATTCCATTACTGAAGAAGTCTTGGCCCCCCATCAAGGTAATCACTTTGATATCTTGTCTACTTTCGAGAAGCTTGAATTCACATAGGAGTTGTTGACATTGTTCAGTACTAAAAGCGCCATTATAGAAATCAAAATACAGATAGGCAGTTTCATTTTTAATTTCCACTCTGATATCGCCTTGAATATCAGAGTCTAAGGGAGATAATTGAGACCCTTTTGCAATTTGCGTATTCAATGCTCTTAAAGCGGGTAATTTAAAATAAGGGTTATCAGGATCTGTTAGTTTATGATCCGGCGAACTTTTGCGTAGCTGTCTAATCCAGACGACACCGCCCTTGCAAGCTCGCGCAATGGCTTCATCTTTATGACCAACAATCATTCCCGGCTCTGCTTCGATATCACTTCTTGCTTCATATCTCGCACCATATAAATAAACAGGTGTGGTGTATATCCGATCCAGTACGCCAGGAAAACTGTCGGCCGCATTGATTTTCTTTGCGATTAATTCGCCAGAGTCACGCTGCCAGTCAATCGCTCTATCAGGTTGTTTCATCAATGGACGCCACTCATGCTCAATACGATTGAGTTCACTTCTAGAGAGGCCATTATATCCATTATCCATATCGAATTTTCTGATTGCGTTTCGGATCATTTGAGCCCCGACCCGAGTAACCTCTCTACGATATGTACTCGATTTACTTGTTTTACGTGTTTCGAAATTTACCGTGTCCCAAATCGCACCAGCATCATATTCATCATTGGCCTGAAGTAATGTTGCTCCCCAATAAGGCTTTTCATTAGTGATCGCCCAGTCGAGAGAGGAAGGTCCCTGATCGCCAGCGACTCCAGGATGCATAACCAGGCAGGGAACTGCGCGCCAGATTGCATCAGGTATTCGATGTTTCAAAAACGGGCAAACAATAATGGAAGGTCTAAATCGACAATAAGATTTAAACATTTGATCATGATCTGCGGACAATTCTATGTCTACAATGTGACCATCCTGCACCAATTCCTTGTGTACTCTTTGACAGATTCCATTATAGGCCGTAGCAAATATCAAAACTTTCATAACATCTCACTTCTTGATAAAAACAAGCTATTGCTTAACAACGCACTTTGGCAAGGTCTTTCTAATATGCAACGCAATCTAGATAGTACTCAAGTTAAAAAGCAAAGAAATTCAATTTTTATTCTACTGAGAGATGCACAAAAATTTTTCTTAACATTGAATTAATTTCCTGGTGAGATTTTATCTCAAAAAGATTAAACATTTTCTTGTGTTTTATTGGCTTTAAAGATAATTTGCTCCAGATTTTTGAGCGCTGCTTCAAATTTACTGTAAATAAAAATAAATAATAGCAACATCTCTCTTATAAATTTTTTATGTGAGATAAATCACGTAAATAAAATGTTTTATTCCAATTTTATAATTACACTTTATTAGTAGGTAATCTTGAAATTGGTTACCTATAATCATTGTTAAAAACTGTGACTGTATAAAAAATAGACGCCGCTATGCTTTACGTTGTTGTTGAAGAACATTCTGGAATTCTACTAAATATCTATCGTTGTTTAACTGGCGATGGATATAAGATTGTCTCAAATCAATTCGGCAAACGTGCCGGAGATAATAAGACATTTGTTAAGTTGGAAATTGAGAATGGAACATTACCATTACCGCCAGAATTAGAAGGAAAGTTACTTAATATTTCTGGATGTGAGGATATCCTTTATCAAGAGCCAACAGCAGAGACAGGCGAAACGGCTAATGCTTCAGGAAGTTCTCATTCAAATGAGCAACTGAAAGAAAAAGTTGCTCAGGTTGCTAAAGAAATAGTCGCTAATTTTTCCAATGTCGGACCTGTGGTTAATAACTTTACACAGAGCTTTCAGGGGACAAATAATTCATCAATCGTTTTCATGCTCGGACATCAGGTTGGGGCAATGATCTATAAGAAGGATTACGCGCTAGGTAAGCCTCTTAAACTTGAAAAAGCTCTGAAACGTATGCTTTCTCAGGCCATTTCAAGTTTTGGAAAAGTATCCTGTAATGATCGCATGATTTCGATCGACAATAGTATATTTTGTAATACGGCTAATCCTAACAGCCGCTGTGATTTTACAAAGGGATTTATGACAGGATTTTTACATCAATCGCCAACAACCAAGGAAGCTAAGGTTGAAAATATTTCGTGCCGATGTCAGGGACAGATGTCTTGCTCTTTTGAATTTCGTTAATTTATAGCTAAGAGGATTTTACCGTGGAAGATTTACAATCTAGCTACAACCTGGGCCTGGTTGCTCTTTCTTTTTTAATGGCAGTTATGGGCTCGTTCACTGCGCTGCAGCTTGCTATCCGTATACCCGTGGCAGAAAAGCATAGATTAGGTTTCTGGGTATTAACTTCAGGCTTGGCATTAGGAGGTGGAGCAATCTGGTCGATGCACTTTATCGCGATGCTAGCGATGAATATGGCTTTCCCAATGCAGTTTGATATGGGCTTAACTATTCTTTCATTGGTTATTGCGGTAGTGTTTGTAAGCATCGGATTGATTGTTGCCGGTCGCGATTTGTTAGGTGACGCGAGCCTAATTCTCGGTGGAGCTATTGCTGGACTAGGTGTAGCAAGTATGCATTACCTCGGGATGTATGCAATGCAGGTCCCTGCGAAGATTAGCTATGACTCAACAATTGTTGCCGTTTCGGTGGTTATCGGAATTGTTGCGTCAGTTGTCGCACTATGGCTAGCATTTAACTTAAGAGGAATGTTCCAGCGTTTTGGTAGTGCCATCATTATGGGAATAGCGGTTTGTGGTATGCACTACACAGGAATGTATGCTGCTACATTTACTCCAGATGCTAGTATTCAAGTAGCAAGTAATGCTGGTTTATCATCTGGCGGATTAGCGGGTACTGTATCTGTAATTACCGTTGCTTTGTTGGCTACTGTTTTGTACCTCTCATATCTTAGAAATAAAAGTGCCAATACAGTTGCTTAGTTCTCCAAGATTCCGATAGACTCAAACGCCGACTTATGTCGGCGTTTTTGTTGTTAGGGGGCAGGAAAATAGAAAGGAGACTTGCGAAGTATTTAATTTTTGTTGTCAGTCTAAAAATTTTTTATAGGTGTTTCTTGCGAAGAATCCATTTATGAAACTCATCTACCAGTATCAAAGAGAGTGCGATTGAAAGTAATTCTGTCCACTGAATGAAGCTGACAGGGGTGATTTCTAGCAGAGAGCCAAGTGTATCAGTATACATAGCTCCGATATGAATGGTTTGTGCAACAAGGATACCGATTAGCAATAGCCGATTACTAAAGAAATTCATTTTAAACAATGACTGAATCTCTGAACGACTATTGAGTGCATGTACATTTTCAAATAAAACCATTAGAAGCAAAGTAATATTTCTTGCTTCTGTTTCAGCCATTCCCGCTTTTAGTGATAGGGCGAACAGGGCGAAAGCCAAAGAGCCCATTACAATGGCATTAATTAGTACTCTCTCAATCATAGTCTTGTTAAATATTGACTCTGATGGTTTTCTTGGAGGCTTTTTCAGCTCGTTACCTTCTGCGGGCTCAAAGGCCAGGGCAACGTCCTGAACTCCATTGGTAACTAGATTTAGCCATAGAAGTTGAATCGGATATAAAGGTAGTGGAAGGCCCGCGATCAAACTCAAAATAAAGAGAAGAATTTCTGCTGCACCAGTCGAAATAAGAAGAAAAACCACTTTTCGAATGTTCGCGTAAACAATACGTCCTTCTTTAATACCATTTACCAGTGAGGAAAAGTTATCATCGGTTAATATTAGGTCTGCACTTTCTCGGGCGACATCTGTTCCTCTTTTGCCCATCGCTATACCTACATGAGCTGATTTTAATGCAGGAGCGTCGTTGACCCCGTCCCCAGTGACTGCAACAAAATGCCCCTGGCTCTCAAGTGACTCTACTATGATCTGCTTTTCTAAGGGTCTCACTCTAGCAAAGGTATGATGATTGATGGTAAGTGAATTCAGTCTTTCTGTCGAAGTTGACTTAGCTTCTGAAATTTCGCATCCAGAAATAACTCTTTCATCGGGGTCGTTGATTCTTAGTTTTTTTGCAATCGCTCTTGCTGTTTCTGGATGGTCTCCTGTAATCATGCCGACTTCAATAGAGGCCTGTCGGCATAAGGCAACTGATTCGGCAGCAGTTTTTCTCAATGGATCGATAATTCCAACCAGGCCAATAAAATTCAGCTGATTAAGACTATCTTCTATTCTTACCGGGACCGATTCGATGACTTTATCGGCCAGGGCCAATACTCGATACCCCTGTTCAGCCAAAGACAGAACTTGCTGGCTGATTAACCGCCTTTGCTCTTCGTTTAAGTTACTCATCTGTACTAGTTTTTCTGCACTACCTTTTACAGATAATCGATATTGTCCATTAATACGATTGAGAGACGCATTGTAGGCATTTTCCGATTCGTACGGAATACGATTAATTTGTCGATATCTGAATTGTAGTTGTTGATGATCTTTACCCAGTTTGTTGTATAACACTAGAAAGGCAATATCGACCTGGTCGCCTTGACCTCGCCATTCACCTTCTTGTAAATACAGCTCTGCTTCATTGGAAAGAACACCGACTTCACATAGCTTTTCGGCTTTAGAATTGTGATTGTTTTTAGCTTCGATTTGTCCATGAATATCGATGCCTTCGCCGGTAACGTCAAATTCACTTCCGTCAATTAAAAGTATTTTTTGAATAGTCATATTATTGACCGTCAGCGTGCCGGTCTTATCCGAGGCTATATAAGTACATGAGCCCAGACTTTCAACTGCAAGCAAAGAGCGGACGATTACATTTTGCTTTGCCATTCGACGCATACCTATCGCAAGAGCTACGGTAATGGCTGCTGGGAGACCTTCGGGTATAGCAGAAACCGCTAGTGCAACACCGAGGAAAAAAACCTGGGATATAGCTTCTCCCCGGATGAGAGAAATAATAAATATTAGCGCTATAATGACAAGCGTTGCTATGGTAACACGCAATGTAAAACGTTCAATCCGTTGCAATAATGGAGGCTTGGTTTTGTCTTCTTTGGTTACTGCCTTTGCTATTTTTCCAATTTCAGTATTAAGACCTGTTGCCCCGACCTTTATTAAGCCTCGCCCTTTGACCACGGTAGTTCCCGCGAAGCAAAGGTTAGTGTCTCGTACAGGGGCGTCCGTTTCAGGTATTACTTTTAACACAGCAATAGATTCACCAGTAAGTAACGATTCGTCCACTGTGAGCTGATTGGTTTCCATGCATTGACCGTCGGCAGGAACTTTGTCTCCCGATGCGAGAAGCACATAGTCTCCGGTAACTATACTGCGAGTATCAATTTGTTGAACATGTCCGTCGCGAACTACATTGGCAAGGTGAGGCACCATTGCGTTTAGTGCTTTGGCAGCTTTCTCAGCAGAGTATTCCTGAAAACTGCCAATAGACGCGTTGAGCAACAATACCGCAAAGATAAATAAACCATTGATATTTTGCCCAAGGAAAAAAGAGACAACTGCGGCAATCAGTAGTACATAGATAAATGGACTCTTGAATTGTTTGGCAAAGACTATTACAAAGCTTTCCGTTTCAGCTTCAGGCAAACGATTTTCGCCTTGTTGCAAAAGGCGGGTTTTTGCTTCGGCTGAAGTTAGTCCTGGATGACTGTTCTTTTTGTTCGCAGAAGATTGATTCAATTGACTCCCTCAAAATGTAGGCAAGTTAGTGTTCCTCAATTGGAGGTCATATTGATTATGGTCGGCATTCGAACGATAGGCAAATTGGTATTTTTAAGCCCATAGTCGACTTCTGCTAAATGACCTCCAAAATGTTTTTACCAAATACTCTGCGAGCTTGTCAGACACACCAGCTGAAGTGATAATAGTCTGAAAATAATTTATGCAACTATTAACCTATGATAGTTACTGAAACTAAAAGACTAATATTAAAACAATTTAGCGAAGAGGATGCCGAAGGGTTCTATTTAATGAACCTGGATAAAGAGGTGCTTCGTTTCACTGGAGACAAACCATTTTCATCAGTAGAGGAGACCAGAGCATTTATCAATGCTT
The DNA here is from genome assembly GCF_015687155.1 of Aliikangiella sp. G2MR2-5. GTDB lineage: Bacteria > Pseudomonadota > Gammaproteobacteria > Enterobacterales > Kangiellaceae > Aliikangiella. The sequence goes on from NZ_JADPQF010000005.1 coordinate 51,286, forward strand.
ATCAGGAGTATGAGAAAAATGGCTTTGGTCGCTGGTCATTATATCTGAAGGAGAATAATCGTTATATTGGATTCAGCGGACTTCGTCGCTCTAGTGATACGGATTTGGTTGATATCGGATTTCGGATAGTTCGTGACTACTGGAATCAGGGGGTTGCCACTGAGTCGGCCAACGCGTGTTTGGAGCTCGCATTTGACCGATATAAAGTGGATAAGGTTGTCGCTAGAGCCATGATTAACAATAAAGCTTCTTTGGCCGTAATAAAAAAGCTCGGAATGAGGTTTCAAAATGACTTTATTGAAGGTACACAAGTTTGGAAACAGTTTGAATTAACAAGGCAGCTTTGGTCGAAAAGACTGGCTCAGTGAGTATCCACAAATATAATTCGTATGCGGCTGAACAAAAATATAGATGTTATATTTGGTTTATTATTTTTGGCCTGACAGTGTTGGCACTTACGAGCGCTGAATGATGGATACAAGATGTCTATTTCGGGCATTTTTTCAGGTAGTTAATGGTAATAGAGCGCCATTATTTTCAGGCGCTCGGTTTGACGCTATTTAAGAATATATCAATTGTTTTTCTTATCCTCAGAACAGTACTTCTGGCCTTTGTCCAGTACAATAAGCCATTTACCATTTCTGTCTTTTTTCCAGGTAGAAGTATAGTAAGCAAAGATTTCTCCATCTGAATTCCTTACCGGGCCTGTACTCAATGCAAGCTCTCCAGAGGCTATCACCAAAACAGATTCCGGTTCCCAGGAAAACGGAGGAGAGCTCTCTTTATAGTAGCCTTTCCATGCCTCTGACACTGCTGGCTTTCCTCTTAGCGGACCTTTGCTACTCATAAATACAGCATCTGGGTGAATAAAGGATTTGAATGCTTCAAAATCTCGATCAGACATTGTTTTTGCGAATGCTTTTTCTACCGCCGCTACTTCCTTTTCTACGCTAGACATGATTGTAGATTCATTAGCTTCTGTAGGTTCATTCGCTTCAATGAAATTTGAAGCTACGCCGAAAAAAAGCATTAGTATAAAAAGGTTGGTTGTCAATATTCGCATTGGGTTACCTATAGCTTAACAGATATAAATTGGATAAGATGACTGACTATTATCAAATAGAAGTGACATCATTATGCTGGAAATTCGACCTAACTGCGAATGTTGTGATAAAGATCTACAGGCACACTCTACTGAGGCAATGATATGCAGCTATGAATGTACCTTCTGTAAATCCTGTGTTGATAACATTCTAGAAAATGTCTGCCCCAATTGTGGAGGGGGCTTTGTTGCAAGGCCAATAAGACCCGAAAATGACTATCGTGAAGGCGTAAGTCTGAAGTATCAGAAAGCTTCGACTAAACGAGTTCATACGCCATATTCTGAAAAAGAGCTTCGTGACTTTTCCCGACCGCTAAAACATATAAAGCCGGAAGCGAGATGAATTGCTTCCGGTAGCTTTAGCTTGAAATTTATTAGGTTATTAGATAATTACATCTGACAGGATTTCACCTGCTTTATCAGAATCAGAGCAACTGAGAGCTACGATTCGATAGCCATCATGTTGCTCAACCATATTGACTCCTCTAATATCTACGCAATTTTCAGCTAGCTTGCGTGACACTTGCGCGAGTGCACCGGCTTTATCTTTAAGTTTGATTAATAAGCCTGCTTGAGACACAACGTGAAAGCCCGCATCAACCAGTATTTGATAGGCTTTGTCTGCATCGTCAGAAGTAATTTTAATGAGTGCTGTAGTGTCAATTTTTTCAGCATCGATGCTTTCAATGTTAATATTTTCTTTTCCAAGAACTTCGGTAATATCTGCGATTAAGCCGGTATAGTCTTTCGTAACAATAGTGATTCGTCTCATTCTTAAACATCCTTTTCTTTTTGTTCTTTTTCTAGATCGGCAACAAAGGCATCAATGTGATGCTTTTGAATGTTCGGCATGCAAATCAGGTGGGTGATGCCATTCGCTGTTGCCAGTTGATATTTTTCCTTCAGGTCATCTGAAATTTCAGGAAACACCACGGTGATTGAGTTGTGGTTTCTCCAGGCTTCAATGCCTATAGACTTTAACTGTTGCTCGGTATATTCCGCTGTTTCTACACTATGTTTCGCGCGTAGAGCTAACCCTTCCTTCCCCCACTTATTGATAGCGTACCACATGACGAGTGGGGTAAATCCATTGCGAGAGCCGGTAATGGTTGTATCAAGGCATCCAATATAAGCAATAGAGCGGGCAATACGATCAACCTTTTCCTTCCTTGCTAATACTATACCGCAGGGGATAGGGGAGCCAATAAATTTGTGGCCGCTAATCGAGATGCTATCCGCGCCATCTGCAAAGTCATAGTGAGGGCGGGGTTCCAGAAACGGATTGATTGCTCCACAAAGCGCTGCATCAGAGTGAATGTATCGGTTGGCAATTGAAAACTCATCAAGAATTAGACGGATTTTACTAATATCGTCCTTAGCTTCAGTCATAGTTGTTCCGCTGTTGGCAAAAATAATGGCTGGTAAATCTCTATGCAGGCGAATAGTTTCCCGTAAATCTTCATAGTCGATTTCGCCATTATCTTGCGAACGGATCATGATATGTCGCATATTCAGCAAATGCAGGTTTTTAGATACTGAATAATGGGTATCTTGTGAAAAGTAGCAGATACCTTTGGGGTATAGTTCCCGTGCCAGATAAAGACCATAGAGATTGCCTTCGGTGCCGCCATTAGTTACATATCCCCACCAGTTGTTTTTGGGAGCTCGAAGTAATTCAGCAAAAAACTCAATAACTTCTCGCTCAAATTCTCGACTATCAACTTTCCAGGTAGAGTCAATAAAGGGATCTCCCAGATTATTGAGCGGGTACTGTAATAACGGAAGCAATGCTTCATACTCGAAGTCTTTGGAAACCGGGTATCCCATATAGGATTCAGTCTTTTGTCTGATTTCTTGAGTGAACTTCTTCAACCGTTTGGCAAGTTTTGGACTCAGTGCCATATTCGTTACCTTTAAAGGGATATCTTCTATTTTGCTAGGTATAAGCCCTTATTTAATGTTTGATATTCTGCCTACCCCAAAACCTGCATGGTGCTAGTACATATGGCCGAGTTGAAAATGCTGTATTGCTGGACTTTTTAGCCTTAACACAATCATTTTAGCCATAAAAATCAAAACTTACTTTTGGTCCTGTTCACGATTTGTGCCTGCTAGAAATGAAAAGCAGTCACTTATTTATTCGTTAAATCTATCTATTATTCTGTGCTCGTGATGACCGAATAATTTTAACATTATTTCAATATATCTCAATGCGGTATGTTTTTTTGAAGTGGAATAATGGGATGGCGTGGGAATCTGCAGGTTTAGTGACAACCTATGAGGTGAATACAGGCATTGCTTGATGGTCAAACAATGCCGATACCAGAGGTGGTGAAGCTCGCTAGAGCTTAAATTCCAGAGGGGGCAATTCTTTGGGCTTGCTTTCTTCTTCCTGTGCCGCAGGTTTCTCAGACAAAAAGTCTGCCTGGTCGCTCGCAACCCTTTGTACTGTAGCGTCTATTTTACTTTTCTTTGCGGCAAAATCAGCTTTTTCAGATGGCTTTTGAGTTGGTCTCTGTTTCGCTAGTCTTTTTGCCATTTGGCGATATTTTTCGGCCTGATCTGCCAGCTTGGGAATAAAGCCCAGACTTTCTGCCATCATTTCAAACACTTCGGGAAGTAGTTCAAAATCAGGGTAAAGCTTTTTCATACCATTAAATAATTTAACGGCCAGTTGATGCTCGCCGATATCGTGACAAGCCTTGCCTGCTAGAAAGCGACCAAAAGCGGTTTGCGGTACGAAGTCAGGAATGAGTTTTACAATCTGCTTGTATCTCGTTCTTATCTTGTCCGGCTGGTTGGTCCGATCCAAAAATTCAATATATTGAGTTGCAAACTTTTTCAGGGAATCTGCACTTTTAGTCGCTATCAGAAAGTCAAAATACTGATTGTTAAGCGCTTTATCATTGGCAAACTTATCGAGCGTTTTGATAAATAACCTATCTGCTGACGAATAGTTTCCTTCTTTTACTAAAATACCAATTTGGGCGATAGATTTTTCCAGATCATTACGAGGTTGAGTTAGCGCTTCTTCCTCCGCTCGAGCAACAAAACCCAGCTTTCCTTGGTATTGAAATATCATGTACCCCATCATATGAAACATGACAACCATATAATAGTAAGTAATCACTGATTCAATCAAAGCTGAGGCAAAAGAAAAACCATAAGTTAGTTCGCTCAGGACTGTTATCGAACCACTCATAATCATTAAAAATGCAATGATTAGTCCATAGGGAAGTCCTATCGCAGAAATGAGCTTAACCATTTTGATTGGGTCTACCGAGGCCAGTACCTGACGAGTTAAGCCAAAATTAATTAACACTGCCGGTAGTCCCAGCATTACAACGAAGCTCACCAGTCCTGCAACGGCCTCTCCCAGAAAGTTATATGCGCCGATAATCATTGCAACCAGAGAAACCATCATTGCAATCACTTTGACTGCAATCCCCAGTCCGCCGGAATATGCATGAGTGACATCTGGAGGAGTGAGTAAACCCTCCGAAGTTTTTTCCAGGCAGTCAAAGCAATATTTGATCATGCTACCGAAAAGAGCTAGTTGCACGATCAAGGTAATAATCATTGGTATACTTGAAAGAATGGCCTGCATCAGCGAAATCGCAACAATTAGCCCCATAACCGACGCATTAAGCGGATAGCGAAAGCTGTCTTCCAGTCGACGCCAGAATGGTGTTGCCGTATAAGTTGCGCCCAGGCTCTCGACATGAGCGCCACATTTAAAACAACGTTCAGAAGAAGCGAGGCTTCCTTCATCAGTACAATTATCGCAGCTGAAAACCTGGCAGTTTTCACACCAAAAGGTAGCAGGTGAATTCGGGTGGTATTTACAATACTCCATCAAACTATTCCGTTTTTTCTATTTCTTTAAAAATGCCTGGCATACAAGATGTCAGGCCAATGTTTTAGACAGCTGTTGATATCTTTTGGCTTTCTGCATGTCTCCCTGTTTGCTAAAACTGCCTGCCAAGTGTTTGGCAAAGTCGCCGAGAGAGGGCAAGGTTTGATGATGGCGGTAAAGGTCATCGAAGATTGACTCCGCAGCTCCTCCCCCGCGAATGTCGCTAAGACGCCATCCTAATTTTAATTTTTGCTCTGGTTTAATATATCGATGTGCTTTTTCATTTTCCTGCCATATTGTTTCGAGTTTCTCGACACCTCCCGCAGGGAGCTGAGAAACACTTACCAAGGAGCTGATCGTTTGATAAAGCGATTTGCCAGGCGCGAGCTTGAGCAGGTTGTAGCGGAGCATGAGTAAATCAAAATCAGGTCCTTTCTGTTTGATAACTTCATCCAGTAACTTTAATGCAGAACCAAACTGGTATTTTTCTACAAGATCATAGTATTTCGCCAGCTTTTCTCTTTGTGGATCGTCGTCAGGTTCGGCATCCAGATAGTCTTCATTAATGCCGTCGGGATTAATTATCTGGTAAGTGAAAATAATAATTGCTCCGGCAATAAAGCCGCCAGCATGAGCCATAAAGTTAACATTGCTGTCAGGGTTAGCCAAAGAATCTGCGATTTCCTTGGCAATGTAAAAAGGTAGTATAACGAGTGCAGGTAATCTTATATAGCCGATGAAAATGAAGAACCAGTAGAAAAACTCAATTTTTCTTAGCTTAAAAATTGCCAGGTACATGGCCATGACGCCCGAAATTGCGCCAGAGGCACCTATCGAAGGTGTGGAGCTATTGGGTGTCAATAGCAAGTCTGGAAGGCAAGCGGCAAAACCCGATAAAAGATAGAAGCCCAGAAATTGGCGATGCCCGATACTGGCTTCCACGGCAAAACCGCAAAGAACCAGGAAAAACATATTTCCGAGCAGGTGCATGACATCACCATGTAAAAACATGTGAGTTAGTACCTGAATCAATCTGAAATTACTAGGGACTATACCGTACTTGATAAAGCTGACTTCCCCGATAATTTTGTCTATTTCGTTTCTTTTCCGCTTCCAGTCAAAATATTCTCTACTATTGATATATTTGCGCGCGTTGACTTTTAAATATTGATAGAAATTCTGATCGATTAATAAGTTGACCATTAATTCCTGTTGATAGCCGTGACTATGAGCTTCTTCGGCATCGAGTAGTTCGGAGTCTTTACCTTCTTTTTTTAAATAATCAAGGTAGGCAGGCCATTCCTGCTCGAAGTAATTTTCCTCACTATAGCTTTCTACAGCCTGTAAGAATAGTTCGTTGTCGCCTGATTGATAGAAAAAGTATACGAGAACATTTAATAAAACGATAGAAAACAAGGAGATAGGAGTGTGTTTCCAGTCAAATCGTTTTTCGGTTGGGACTATAATCAAAGTTTTGTGCTCCGTCACTGCATACTTACAAGGAATTTTATATCGACACGCGTAAGAAATATACCCGAGGTAAATATTTACCTTTCTTGGCGAAAAGCTCTGACGTCATTAAATGGCTCGTTATGCTGTAAGTAAAGATGGTCTCAGAGATATCTGGAAAGAGGCATAGCTACTGCCAGTTTATATGCTTATTAGTCGATTCACTTGAATTAGTCAGAACTCATGTGCGCTTGCAGAGCAACAGGGTATTTCCGCTTACCACTTGGTAATCTGCCCATCTTTCGCTTTCTTTTGCCAGCGTTTTAACGCTTCTTTTTGCATATCGATTGCTTTGTCTTTTTCATCTACAATTTCGAATCCAAGCATGGTTTCCATAACATCTTCCATAGTAATGATACCTTCAACGCCACCATATTCATTGACAATTAATATCATGTGGACTCTTTGCTCGAGCATTTGATTAAGCGCCAGACTCAAGGGGCTTTCTGGTAAGAGAGCGGGCAGTTTGTGGCAATAATTCTCCAGTGTTTGTGAGCCGTTTCCTCTGGCTTGAGCTAGTAATAAATCGCTTCTAAAGACGTAGCCTGTGATATTTTCGTTGTCCTGGTGGTAAATAGGAATCCTGGTGAAGGTGATTTGGTCATACCGATGAAAGAATTCTTCCACTGTGACTGTGTCGCTGAGAGTGAATACAACGGTTCGTGGGGTCATGGCATCTTTTACTTTTGAGTGATGAAGACGCATCAAGTTTTTGAGGAATACTGACTCTTGTTCAAGCAGCTGGCCATCCTGATTGCTGATTTCAGCCATTACCGCAAATTCTTCACGGCTAAATCCATTGAGAGTTGGCTCGTTATTCAATTTACCGGTAATCAAATCGGATAACTTTACAAAAGGATAGAGCATTATGATCAAGTACTTGAGTGAATACGCTGTTAGCGGGGCCAACTGTCTCCAGAAAGTGGCTCCGAGTGTTTTCGGAATGATTTCTGAAAATATGAGAATCAGCAAGGTCAGTACTGCTGAAATAATGCCTACATAGGCGTTTCCAAAAACGGCAGCTGCTTGCGCTCCGGCACCGGCGGCGCCAATCGTATGGGCAATGGTGTTGAGTGTCAAAATAGCTGCTAACGGTTTAGATATATCTTCCTTCAAAGATTTTAAAATTGTTCCAGAAGGATGACCTTCGTTTTCTTTCATCGCGATAAAGGCGTTGTTGGTAGATAGAATGACCGCTTCAAATATTGAGCAAGCGAAAGAAAAGAGAATGGCAACGAGAATGTAGATTGTCAGTAATATCATTGGATTAGTATAGAGTCGGCTATTTATTCTGTAAATGTGACACGCGGAATCGAACGCTATAAATTTTACCCGTTGCTGGTTTTTTTTCCTAGCTAAATTATCCGCCAGCAGACCTGATTCTACCTTGAATTTTTATCTTGTTGATTGACATGAATATATCTGCAAACATAGTATGATTCAAACTTAATCATTCTCTATTTTAATATGCATGTACCTTCAAAATGGGCAATGCCTTCCTTAACCTATATTCATCAGTTCATCAGGCGTTACGGATTTGCGACTGTAGTTACCGGTAACCTGGATGCTTCTAAGGTTCCGCTTCATCTTGTTGCTGAAGAAGGAGAGTTTGGCACACTTTATGGTCATCTGGCGCGAGCCAATGAGCACTCCAAAGAAATTGAAAATCAGCTAGCTTTAGCCATCTTTGACGGGCCCCATAGCTATATATCTCCGAGTTGGTACCCTTCTGCTCCGGCAGTTCCCACCTGGAATTATGCTTCAGTACATGTGCACGGTGCTGTTTCTCTTACCGATGACGAAGACACACTTAAGATATTAAAGAAGACGATCGAACAATATGAGCCGGAGTTATTGGAAAAGAAAGAAATCATAAATGATGATTATGTTCAGCGGTTATTAAAAGGAATTCTTGGGTTTAAAATCATCATTAGTTCGGTGTCCGGAAAAGAGAAGTTGGGACAGCACAGGTCTTCTTCGGAGCAGCTAGCCGTTTTGAAACACTTGGAGAAAACTGAAAGTATGGAAGAGCTGGCGCTGGCTGAGTACATGAAAAAAAATGCCGTTGGCATTGGTTAATTAATCAGAATTTTGTGGATAAAATACTGTGGATCACTGTAAATCGTCTGTATCTATTTTTGATAAGCGAGCTAAGGATTATGAAGCTAAATTTATGGACTTTCCCCACTATCAGCAAACCTACCGGCCTTTGCTTGATATGTTGCAAGGTAGAAGTATTAGTCTGCTGGATATCGGATGTGGTCCGGGAAATGTGAGTCAATATTTGTTGGCGCATCACTCAGAACTTTCCGTTTATGGTATTGACCTTTCTCCGCAGATGGTTGAACTCGCGCAAACAAACAATCCCGATGCAAGTTTTGAAGTTATGGATAGTCGAAACATTAGCTCTATCAGCAGCAAGTTTGATTGTATCGTATGCGGCTTTTGCATCCCTTATCTTTCCCCAAATGAAACGCTAAAACTTTTTAGAGACATCGAGTCGCTACTTAACGCTGATGGCGTTTTGTATCTAAGTTGCATGGAAGCTAATGCGGAGCAAGAAATGGGGATTCCCAGAGTACAGGCTTCCTCCTCAGGAGAGCAAATGTATACCTACCATTACTCTTTTAACTGGTTGAAAAAAAATCTGTTGATTGCAGGATTGGATTTGTTGAGTTACAAAAAGCTTTTGTATCCATCGGAAGAAGCCGAATCTGTATATGATCTTTTTCTTTACGTCACCAAAAAATAGCAGGCAAATTAACCAGAATTGTTCTGCGAGTATGCTTTGCCTAATAAGTTACTCGTTTTTTGATGGACATGCCGTGGCAACTGTGGTTTCAAGCTAAAATCCTTCCCGTTAACAGCTTCAGGGTTTTACATATCTCTCATGATGATATTTTGCGCGCGCAAGGATTCCGATTGTCCTATCGGTGCTCAATAATTGTACTTTTGGCATGTATATTGAATGTTGTTGCTGGACGACAGTTTTTTGACCATTGATTTACCCAAAAGATTGCTCGGCGTTTGAAGCTATATGCAGAATATAGGTAAGGATAACAGTCTTGGTATGGAGTATCGGCAGATAAATAGACCGGATGAACCATGTAGCATCTGTTATTAATTGAGGAAAAGGAGGCTATTGTGAGCTATTTAAAAGTTTATAAAGATGATCTCAGACGTTTAATGATCTTCAGTGCAGTTTTACCGGTCTTTTGTTTTACTGGTGGATTTTGGTTTGGTACAACTCAATCGACCGGGCTTACGTCGTCGATGAACAGTCAAAAAACTGTCAAGCCCGAGTTCAAATTCTCGACAGCAGTTGTAGAAAAAAACAACAGTGGTCAGATAGTTAAGGAAGAACAAAAATTAGCGCCTTCTGCAGCACCCAAGACTCGAACTGAGCTAGTCGTTACCTCTAATGAAGTCGAGTATTCCCTCTCAGACTCCGTGGAATTAACTGAATCCGAGGCCAGAGCCGTTGCGGAAACAACATCTGACAAAATAGAAGAATCAGACATTGTTTCGGTTGCAGAAAATAATATAGAGGACAGTAAAATCGAAGTTGCCGCTTCTTCTCTGGTTTCTGCCGACAAAACTGAATACTCTTCTATGAAATATTCAACAGCCGCAGAAAAGCTAGCTCCAAAGAATGCTTCGTTGATTACTAATTGGAAAAAAGTGAATGATTTCTATGTGCAGGCAGGCCGATTTTCCAGCCTTCATAATGCAGTTAATTATCAGCGCTTATTGGAAGGAAAGGATATTTCTACTCAAATAGCTATTGATTCTACCGGCAACAATGAAGTTTTTGTCATTATATTGGCTTCTTTCGATTCTCAACTGGAAGCAAAGGAATATAGCTTGTTTGCCGAAGAGCTCTACCAAATTGATCTTTTTGTAAAGAAGCAGGAAGCCATTGATAAGCAGTTTAAGAAACGCTCAGTGGCTTCTCTTTAAACGTTTGCTTGAATTATGTTTTCCTCAATAAGTAAAAAGCGGACCTAGGTCCGCTTATTACTTTAGAAAAAGGTCAATAAATATTTTATTGCTATTGACCCGCTCCAGGAACGAAGCCAACACCATTGCCGGATTTACCTGCAACTTTGTAAATACTCAAATTATAGTCTCCAACCCTGAGCGCTCCGTAACCATTCTCTTCGAGAGGAAAAAGCATTGGAGTGCCATCTGGTTGATAGCCAAAGCTGACAAAGTTAGGTGCTGATACGGCTAATACATAGTCACCTGATTTTTCGACTGGAGCATCAATCAGGAAAGCGTCGAGTCCCTCAAAATTCTGAAAATTTTGCGCTACCAATGTCATTGTACCGTCATCTTCAATATAGAACATTTGGATAGCACCAATAACTGGATCACCGATCGCTATATCATATCCGTTAAATTCAGCACTGATAAACTCGCCTGATTTTGCAGTAAAACGATAAGTGTCAACTTCATTAGCAACGCTAATTTGACCGCGAATAAGTGCTTCACGAATATCTAGCTTGCCATCAGCATTATCTCCTTCGAGCAAAGTGTTAGGAGCAACAACTTTTCTTAAATGAACTTTCTTGTTACCACCGGAAACTGAACTTTCATTCACCAGTCGACCACGTTCTGCTGCTGCTAACTTGATCACTGAACGTTCTGATAGGAATCTGTCTCTTGCTGTACTATCGCTCAGGCCAGAGCCGACACTTGCGCCAGAAGCCATAGTGTGCAGAATTGCTTCATCGCCTTCCTGCAAGCCGTCAAATACCGGGAAGAAACGATCTGCACTTGGTACTCCTGTCGATGGCAATCCGCTACCAGGAGAGCCAAAAGAGTCATGATGACGTAAGCCCAGATTATGACCTAGTTCGTGGGCTCCCGTGTTTGCTGCTTGATTGACAACGGCCTTTGAAAGTGCTGCTTGCACGTCACCATTTTCTATGGCGATTCCTGAATAGCGAGATAACAAATTTCCCGACGGGTCCAGTTGAGCCATTACTTCCCATAATCCTGCATCAACAAAAGCAGAATCGTTTCTGTTGGTATTTTGAATATCAATACCTTGTGCAAGCCCGAATAAAATACCTCCAGAGAAGTTAACGCAAACCCTGCTATTTGTCTGGCACTCAAAATTAAGTGTAGAGAAGTCTCCAGAAGCCGGCTTTTCCTGAGTGAAACTAATGTTAAAGCCTTCGTAGTCCGCAGCAATTCTTGCCTGAATTTCGTCTTTTTCAGATTGTGTGTATTGATGACTGTTAAAGTACCAGGGTGTACTTCCCGATACTATTGCAGGAAAAGTCGCTTCACTTTGTTCAAAATTCAGGTAGACGATCTGAGTATCATTGTTGCCTTGTCCAAGACCTAGGCCTTGACCCTTTTTACTTTTTTCGCCTGAGGAATTGTTAGCTTTGGCCACTGATGATGAGCTTGATTTAGATGAAGCGTCCGCTAATTTTGCTTTAAATGCTTCCAGTGTCAGGGCTCTTCGATCTGCACAGCTTGAAGTTCCGCAATCGTCGGTAATAACGGGTAAAGCTCCGAGATCGGAAAAATCCGAGGCCAGTGCTGTACCAATCGAGGCGCTTAGCGAACCTAGTGCAAAAGTAGAAATTCCCAGTAGTTTGATAGCCTTTCTATGACTCATCGATTTTTTCTCCGTTGTAATCGTTCCGTTTTATGTTTCATTGTGAGATATGAAAGTCGAAGCCATATTAGCTCAATGAGATTGAATTTAGGTGTTTTAGCTTTGGTAATATTTCACAAAAATGACTGAGGAGTGCAACAAAATATTACGAGCTCCAGTGATATGTATATGATAACGCGATCAATAAAAGTGGTGCTTTAATTTGTTTTAATATTTGAAGGCCGGGAAGAGTCGGTGCGACTCATCAAACTATCTAATTTCTAGATGGTGGCTATTTACTCGTTCGAAATTCTTTACAAAGATTCAGATCCAGTTACAAAATTATCTTAAATTCTAACTCCAGAGCAAAAAATTTACTTTCAATTTGCGGAATCACCCGTTAAGTTATTCCCAGTTTTAAATACTAAGTTTTAAATACTATAAATACAACAAAGGGAATATCTATGTTTGATAAAAAGTGGACTGCAGGATTAGTGATCTTTGCAGCACAGGCTGTATCTGCAGCTAAACTCGACGATCCTTATCTCTGGCTTGAAGAGGTTCATGGCGAAAAAGCTATGGAGTGGGTGAAGTCTCAAAATGCGGTGTCTGAGCGTGATCTAAGCGCATCTAAATACTATCAAGCAATCAAATCTGATGCGCTGGATATTCTAAACTCAAAAGACAAAATCAAATATGTATCCATTCGTGGCGATAAGGTTTACAACTTTTGGCGAGATGCGAAGAATGTGCGGGGTTTATATCGAGAAGCTAACCTGAAAGATTATCTGGCGAACAAACCCAAGTGGGAAACCGTACTTGATATTGACCTGTTGGGAAAAAATGAGAAGGAAAATTGGGTCTATAAAGGAATTAATTGCCTCTTTCCAAGATATGAGAGTTGCCTGGTATCTCTTTCTCGAGGTGGGGCTGATGCAACAGTGACTCGGGAATTTAATATCAAATCACGCTCGTTTGTAAAAGATGGTTTCTTTCTGCCAGAAGCCAAATCTGAAGTGTCCTGGAAAGATGAAAATACTATCTATGTGGGAACTAATTTTGGTGAAGGTAGCTTGACTAGCTCTGGGTATCCTCGTATTAGCAAGTTATGGAAAAGAGGAACTCCGCTGTCTGAGGCGAAAACAGTTTACGAAGGAAAAGTGGAATCAGTATCTGCAGGGGCTTACCGCTCTTTTAGCATCCATGGAAATTATGACATAGTGTATGAGGCAACTTCATTTTATACCGGTGAGAGCTTTTTGCTTGAAGGAGACAAAAAAATTAAACTGGTTAAACCTGACAGTGCAGAGCTAGCAGGTTTGTACAACAATAATCTTTTTGTCTCTCTTAAATCTGACTGGACTTATGAAGGAAACAAATTCAAACAGGGGGCTGTTATATATGCTTCCATGGATTCTGTAAAAAAAGGTAAACCTGACTATCGAGTATTTATCGAACCAACGAAGGAAAAAATTATTGATGGTATTCGCTTTTCCGAAAATTACATTTGGGTTTCATGGTTAGACAACGTGAAGTCAGTTGTTGAGCGTATGTCTCTGGACTCGAAAGGACAATGGCAATCCGCCAGGTTACCAATGGATTCGAAAGGCGACATTTCGCTATTCGGTATGCAGGAAGATAGCGATGCTTTTTTCGTTAGCTACTCCAGCTTTTTGCAATCGGACACGCTTTACTACATGGACGGAAAAACTTTTGAACTAACTGAATTGCAGAAACTTCCTTCCTGGTTTGATGCCGATAAATACAAAGTGGAACAAAACTTCGCGACGTCAAAAGACGGCACCAGGATTCCTTATTTTCTTGTAATGAACAAAGGGGCCAAGCTTGATGGTAAGAATCCAACTCTTCTTTATGGTTATGGCGGCTTTGAAGTATCAATGAGACCCTACTATTCGGCGTTAAGAGGGAAGGCCTGGCTGGAGAATGGTGGTGTCTATGTTTTAGCAAATATTCGCGGTGGCGGAGAGTTTGGGCCTGCCTGGCACCATGCAGCCCTAAAGGAAAATCGTCAAAGAGCTTATGAAGATTTTGAAGCCATAGCCAAAGACCTGATTAAAAGAAAAATTACTTCACCAGCTCATCTCGGGGCTATGGGGGGGAGTAATGGCGGTCTCTTAATGGGGAATATGATTACCAGAAGCCCTGAGTTATTTAACGCAATTGTTTGTCAGGTTCCTCTTTTGGATATGAAGCGTTATAACAAGCTTTTGGCCGGTGCTAGCTGGATGGCAGAGTATGGCAACCCGGATGTTGCTGAGGAGTGGGATTACATCAAAGAGTTTTCTCCTTATCACAATTTAAGTAAAGATAAATCTTATCCGAAAGTCTTCTTTACAACTTCGACTCGTGATGATCGGGTACATCCTGCACATGCCAGAAAAATGGTCGCAAAAATGAAAGGATTAGGGCATGACGTTTTCTATTATGAAAACATCGAAGGTGGACATGGAGGTGCGGCCGATAATAATCAGGTTGCTCACCTATATGCCATGGTTTATTCCTATCTATTTGAACAGTTAAATTAGTAAACGGTTGGATATTGGTGCAGACTTGATGATATTAATCAGGTCTGTACCTATGATTTAATACAACGATTTTTTATCAGCTAGCAATTTAGCCTTTTCTTTTTTTCTTCAACCTTTCATCCAAAGAGCGAGCTTTTCAAGCGTTAAAATACAGCAGATATATTTATCCTGTTAATCACCTTTTCTTCTTCTGAGTTATACTCTAAAAATAGAATATTTCTTTACTGCAATTAATTAGTTATGGCAGTATCGATTGAATTCGAGTGATTTGACTTAACCCAAACAGCCGAACTGACCTTGAGGCAATATTTATTATGAATAGTAATCAGGAGCTTGATCGAATTGATATCGCTATTTTGATGCGTTTGCAAAAGGACGGCCGGCTTAAGAATATTGAACTTGCCGAGTTAGTGGGATTATCTCCAAGTCCTTGTTTGCAGCGTGTTAAGCGATTAGAGAAGCTAGGCTTTATATCACGCTATCAAGCCGTAATTGAGATAAATAAAATTGTAGAAACAGTACAAATATTTACCCAAATTACAATTGCTGAACATCGTTTGGAAGATCATCGTTATTTTGAGCGTGAGATAGTTAAGACTCCGGAAGTAATAGAATGCTATCTGGCTAGTGGCGGGTTTGATTATCTTGTTAAGTTTGTTTGTCGTAGCATCATTCACTATCAGGAGACCATTCAGAAACTACTAGATTCTGATTTGGGTATTTGTAAATATCATAGTTATGTAGTCATGAAGGAAGTTGTATCCAAAAGAGAATATCCAATTGAAGAACTGACTAAAAAGTGAATGGTCAAAGCGACTTTTTAATTATTATGCCTGAATAAACACCATCGTATTTGTTGGCCTAATCGAAGCGCAGCACATATTATTCCTTCCAGCATTTTGTGCTGAGCCTCTGTTGAGTTAAAGCAGATTATTGCGTCAAACCTATTAACTTCAAACACTTATTTTTCAATTTCGGCCTATCATAACTGGTACTAACAAGGTTTATTTTGGTACTAAAAATGGCACTACATCTCAACGATTCTGGACTTATTAAAACCCGCGCCTATATTAATGGCGAGTGGATTTCGAGTAGAAACTCAATTAGTGTTCGCAATCCATGTGATAGCTCTTTAATTGCCAGAGTTGCTAAAGCTGGCTGCTTTGAGGCTCAGCATGCAATAGATTCTGCATATCAGGCTTTGCAACCATGGCAAGCGAAAGCAGCTAAAGAAAGAGCTTCTATTTTGCGAAAGTGGTTTAACCTGATAATGGAAAGTCAGGAAGACCTGGCGAAAATTCTTACTGCGGAACAGGGAAAAGTGCTTGCTGAAGCTCGAGCAGAAATTGCTTATGGAGCAAGCTATGTAGAGTGGTTTGCTGAAGAAGCTAAAAGGATCTATGGAGATACTATCCCAGCCCCCTCATCTGATAAAAGAGTTGTTTGTATAAAACAACCGGTTGGTGTCGTCGCTTGTATAACCCCATGGAATTTTCCTAATGCGATGTTAACGAGAAAAATTGCACCGGCGCTGGCAGCAGGGTGTACCGTTGTATGCAAGCCTGCGTCTGAAACTCCGCTTTCAGCTTTGGCAATTGCTGAGCTGGCACATCGCGCAGGGATCCCGAAAGGAGTCATAAATATTGTAGTTGGCAACGCTCATGAAATTGGCAGGGTGTTAACTAAAAGTCCTCTTGTTCGAAAGTTAACCTTTACTGGATCGACAGAAGTCGGCAAGTCTCTGGTTGCTGATTGCAGCACAACTTTGAAGAAGACCAGTATGGAATTGGGAGGAAATGCACCTTTTATTGTTTTTCCCGACGCAGATCTGAAAGCCGCGATTAGTGGATTAATGGCTTCAAAATTTCGAAACAGCGGACAAACTTGTGTCTGTACTAATCGAGTTCTGGTGCATGAAAAAATTTATGAAGAATTTAAACAAAAACTAACTTCAACTATTAAGGAAAATTTGGTCTTAGGGCATGGCGATAGAGAAGGAGTAACTAATGGTCCGTTAATTAGCCAGACTGCTTGCGAAACTGTCGACCGAATTGTTCAAGTTTCATTGGCAAAAGGAGCGAAGCTTGAGTTAGGGGGTAAACCAAGCCGTCTGGGAGTGTGTTTTTATCCGCCAACGGTATTGAGTGACGTGACCAATGATATGCCCGCAGCGAGAGAGGAAGTATTTGGACCTCTTGTTTCTTTAATTCGATTTACTAGTGAAGAGCAGGCAATTGCAATAGCCAATGACACAGATGTCGGATTGGCTGCTTATTTTTATACACGAGATATTGGTCGAGTATGGAGAATGGGAGAAGCTTTGGAGTACGGAATTGTCGGCATTAATGAAGGGATAATTTCGAATGAAATGGCACCCTTTGGAGGAATAAAAGAGTCGGGGCATGGAAGAGAGGGATCAAAATATGGTCTCGATGACTATCTTGAAATCAAATACATGTGTATGGGTGGAATAGACGATTAAGCGGAGAATAAAAATGCGATCAAATAGTCAAATTCAGAACAGAAAAGATAAGTCTATTGCCAGAGGACAGGGAAACCTCGCAGCTGTCTATGTAGAGAAGGCGTGCAATGCAGAAGTGTGGGATGTCGAGGGAAAACGGTATATTGATTTTGGCAGCGGAATTGCCGTATCAAACACCGGTCATAGTCATCCTAAAATAGTAGCCGCGGTTGCAAAACAGCTGGATAAATTTAGCCATACTTGTGTCATGGTAACTCCTTACGAATGCGCGGTTGAATTAGCCGAAAAACTCAACGCGGTAGCTCCAGGCGATAGTGAAAAAAAATGTATCTTTGTTACGACAGGTGCGGAAGCTGTAGAGAATTGCATCAAAATTGCTCGAGCTCACACTGGTCGAAGAGGAGTAATCGCCTTCAATGGAGGTTTCCATGGACGTACCAATTTAACAATGGGACTAACTGGTAAAATCACTCCTTATAAGAATTTGTTTGGACCTTTTCCGGGCGAGATCTATCATGTTCCTTTTCCTGTTAACTATCATGGCGTCAGCGAAGAAGCTAGTCTTAAAGCACTGGAAAACTTATTTAAAGTAGATATTTCTCCACAGGATGTCGCCGCAATAATTATTGAACCAGTGCAAGGAGAGGGAGGATTTTACCCAGCGTCTACAGCATTCCTAAAACGATTGCGACAGTTGTGTGACCAATATGGAATCCTCCTGATCGCAGATGAAATTCAAACAGGATTTGCCCGAACTGGTCAAATGTTCTGCATGCAGCATCACAATGTCGAACCTGACTTGATAACTATGGCCAAAGGTATTGCTGGTGGATACCCTCTCGCTGCGGTGGTTGGCAAAAGTGAAATTATGGATGCGCCATTGCCAGGGGGATTGGGAGGAACCTATGCCGGCTCTCCGATAGCGTGCTCTGCAGCGCTTGCTGTGTTAGATATTATCAAGGATGAAAACCTGATTGAAAGAGCAAACGAAATTGGCGACAGGTTCCAGCAGAGACTAGTCGATTTGAAAAGTGACTTCTCTAACGAAATCGGCGATATAAGAGTCACCGGTGCAATGATAGCGATTGAATTAGTATGTGATGCTACCGCCGACAAGCCTAATGTGGAGTTGACCAGAGCCCTGGTCGAGAAGGCCTGTCACAAAGGTTTGATTCTTTTGAGTTGTGGATTTTATAGTAATGTGATTCGTTTCTTACCACCACTTACTATTTCAGATGAAATCATAGATGAAGGGCTGGATATTTTAACCGAATGTTTTCGTGCTATAGTTTCTTGATATGGACTTACTAATAAACCTTGATCCTGATAGCGAACTGGGTCTTCAGCACCAGATTCGGCAAAAGATTGTAGAAGCAATTCTTTCCGGAATTATTCCTGCTGGACAGAGAATTATGTCTTCACGAAAACTGGCAAAGCAGTTGAACGTAGCGCGCAATACGGTAGTACTTGCCTATAACCAGCTCGTTGATGAAGGATATCTGGAAAGTCGAGAGCGTAGTGGTCTCTATGTAAACCAACAGATTCTTAACGGTAGAGTAAGTTATGCCGCAGAGAAATCTAAGGCTGGTAATATCCAGGAGCGCTGGTCAAGTAAAATAAAAATAATTGGCGTTGGTCATCAAAGACATATATGGCCGGGCGACTGGCAAAATCATCCTTATCCTTTTATTGATGGATATTTTGACGCCTCACTCTATCCGGTGGCTCAATGGCAAGAAGCGAGTCGATTAGCATTCGGTGGGTTGCAAGCAAGACAGCTCCATGCAGAAAGTGATGCTGATGATGCAATGCTGGTCGAAGAAATTCGGACAAAAATTTTGCCACGTCGAGGAATCAATGCCGGTCATCAGGAAATATTAATCACATCCGGAAGCCATCATGCTCTCTACCTGTTGGCCAATTTGCTGACTGATTCTACAACAGTGGTTTCAATGGAAGATCCTGGCGATCCAGCGTTAAGAAGCTGTCTGGCATTAACTCACTGCAAAATTCGCCCACAGCCAATCGATGAGAATGGAATGATAGTTGATGAGCGGCTAGATAAAAGTCAGATTGTCTATGTCACTCCCAGTCATCAAAAGCCTACCGGGGTTACTATGCCTCTTGAAAGGCGAAAACTACTACTGGAAAAAGTTAGTCATCGTGATCAAATTTTGATTGAAGATGACTCGGAAAGCGAGCGCAACTATTTTGGAAACCCCAAACCGGCGATTCAGAGTCTGGATCAGGATGATAGAGTGATTTACATTTCTGCTCTTCCTAAAGCAATTGCACCAGGTTTAGGATTAGGATTCATAGTCGCATCACCGACTTTGATTGCTGAAGCAAGAAGGTTAAGGCGGCTGATGGTAGGAAACCCGCCAAGAAGTAATCAAAGAACAGCAGCCTTTTTTATTTCGCTAGGTCACTATGATGCCTTTATGGTTCGAATCCACAAAGTTTTCAGTCAACGTTGGAACGCTCTAAGAGACGCTCTTAATCACTATTTACCGCAGTCTATATTGACGCTTCCAAATCAGGGAGGGACTGCGTTTTGGGTTAAATGTCCATCTGGAGTTTCAGTAGAAAAACTTGTTCAGAATGCCGGAAAGCATGGAATTTTAATTGAGCCTGTTGGTGATTACTACAGCAGACCTGAAGAGCAAGATCACTGTGATGAACAAGCATGCTTTCGAATGGGGGTGACCAGTATTGATCAGACTGCCATCAGAGACGGAGTAGAAAAGCTTGCTCAACTTATTCGTGAGCTTTCAGGTAATCAGCAGAAGACTCTAGAGCAAATCTCTCAAACTCCACTGAGTGGAGAGCAGATTTTTAATCAACTAGCAGGTGCAACTTTAATTTGTAAAACAGTTTATGGAGCGCCTTGCACGATAGAACTTAGAGCTGATGGTAAGATGCTTGGTCGAGCCGGTCATGCTGATGAAGAGTATGATCAGGGAAGGTGGTGGATCGAAAATGATATCTGGTATCGGCAATGGGAGAGTTGGGCATATGGCGAGCAAGCAGGATATTACATTACCATTGAAAACGAGCAAATCAGCTGGTTTAATCAAAATGGTCGTTTAGTCGATACAGCCATTATTAAGCTGGCACCAAATCATAATTCCAAGCTGGTGTAGATTACCGGTATTCAGAAGAGCTTACCGGTAGGTTCTGCTGTCGACATCTCAAGCAAGTCAGAGTATAAAACTCAGGTATACAGAAAGCTTGGTTTTAGCAAGGCACTCCATTCTTTATCTTCTTTATTTTGTGCTTGATTATCAGACATCCTATCTATCGTTAGTTGAATACTCGAAACTGGCCTAGTCCAACCATCGATTCTGGTTCTATAAGTTCTTTTCCAAGATCTCTAAAGTTGACTTAACAATTAATTAAGCCAAACCAATGAGGTTTCAATGTCGAAGTTTTGTATAGCGGCTCTTCAACTAGCGCTTCCCAACCAAAACAACTTGCTCCTGTTACAGACGGAGATAGAGAGTGCGAAAAAGCGTTTTCCATGGATAGATATGTTCGTCCTGGGTGAATTAAACGCCTACGGTACTGATGTTACCCAGGCGCAAGGAAGTGGTGGTGAATTTGAGCGGACCTTTTCTAATCTGGCCCGCAAGCTAAATTGCTGGATTATTCCTGGTTCATATTTTGAAAAGAGTGATAGTCAAGTATTTAACACTTCTCCAGTGATTAATCCACAAGGAGAAATTATTGCAAGACATCGTAAGATCTTTCCATTTCTTCCCTATGAGCAAGGTGTTGACAGCGGCGAATCCTTTGTCGTTTTCGAGGCTCCGGGTAAGGGCAAGATTGGTTTGTTGATTTGCTACGATCAGTGGTTTCCTGAAGTAAGTCGAACCTTGGCCTGGCTTGGTGCCGAAGTTATTGTATGTCCAACACTGACCAATACAATCGATAGAGAAAATGAGCTGGTTTTAGCTCGAGCAAACGCTACCGTTAATCAGTGTTATTTCTTCAACGTCAACGCGTGTGATCAGCTCGGCTTTGGTCAGTCAATTGTCGTTGGTCCACAAGGCGAAACCATTTACCAGGCCAGTGTTGGACGAGAAATCATTCCTATTGAAGTTGATTTTGAGCAGGTTAGATCGGTAAGGGAAAGAGGACTACACGGGCTTTGCCAGACCCTTAAGAGTTTTCGCGATAATCGGCTTAAGTTTCCCGTTTATCTTGACTCTAAAGACCTTGGAGAGCTTGGGAAGCTAGGCGAATTGAAGCTGCCTGACTCCAATTAAGCATCTTGCAGAAAATAACGGATAAATCTGGTCGCTTGTAGAGCCGTAGTGCTTGTGGGGATCTTAACAGTCAACATGGAATGGGATATTGGTCATAAAACTTTACGCCGGCAAACAGACACTATCGAGGCTGAAGTACTTGGATATTAACATTTTATTATCTGGACTCATGGTGGTATCAAAATTGGTTCTACTGATAGTTTTCAGCCTGGGGTAACTTAAAATCTCAAGTATGAGATAAAAATAACTGGAATTTATAGTCAACATAGGACAACCTTTCGGGTAGGAGTTTAAAATGAAGCAGTGTACAAACCAACGCTCCCAGGCATTTAAAAAATCGGCAGTAGCCAGTGCGATTTCAACTGCCTTGTTGTTGAATACGCATCTGTGGGCGGCAGAGCAAAGCGAAAGCGAAGAACAGTCAGATAGCAAGGTAATAACGGTAACCGCAAATCGTCGAGCCCAGTCAATTCAGTCGGTGCCTTACAATATCTCTGCCGTATCAGGTGAATCCCTAAGTGAAGCACAGATTACCGATGCAGCCGAGTTAATGCGAAATATTCCTGGAATTGCAGTGGTTGACCGCGGGCATCGAAATTCGGGAGTCATTAATGGAATTATGATTCGAGGTATGAATGTTGATGGTGCGGCTCTTGGAGACTACGCTCTTTCAGCTGTACCGACGGTATCAACCTATGTTAATGAAACGCCAATCTACGCCAATTTTATCCTTAAAGATATTGAACGTGTGGAGGTATTGCGAGGGCCACAAGGGACTCTTTACGGTTCAGGCTCGCTGGGAGGGACCGTACGCTACATACTCAACCGTCCAGAAGTCGGTGACTTCTCAGCAAAAGTAACAACTGCTTTGAGCTCAACGGAAGGGGCTGGCGACTTAAGCTGGGATACAGACTTTATTCTGAACTTACCGGTGTCGGAAAATATTGCGATGCGTTTTGTCGGAGGTAAAGTTGATTATTCCGGAATTACCGATTACGTAAATGTTTACCAGTTGGATGAAAACAGAATCCCGGTTGCACCCGACGGTATACTGTCAGATTCACTCGTTTTTGAATCAGTAGAAGATGCAGACTTTGTTGAGATCGAGCATGCTCGTGTGTCAGTATTTTTTGAGCCAACGGATAGTTTTTCAGCCCTTTTAACCTATCAAACTCAGACTGATAGTATAGGCGGAAGGCGTCAACAAACTAAAGGAAGTAATGGTTACGGAGAAGTTTATGGTGAATATGAAAATGGTTCTATCATGCTGGAACCGTCAAATCGAGAAGTCGATTTAACCAGCCTTGAAATGGAAGTAGATCTTGGGTTTGCCACTTTGACCAGCAGCACTTCCCAATACGATCACAAAGGCGACAGCATTAGCGAAAATACAGGATTTTATGCGCAGAATAACTGGCTGGCTGCCTTTTACTATAATTATCCCAGACCAATGGCTGAAGCTACTAGAACATACTCCGATGAAGCTTTGGTTCAGGAACTCAGGCTTGTTTCAAATGGTGACAACAAACTAGATTATGTGGTTGGGGTTTACTATCAGGATCAAGATCTGGGAGCTACTCAGTATAGCTACTTGAGAGGATTTCAAAACTGGACAGATACTGCCTGGGGTGCAGGCTATGTCGTCAGCGACAACGACTTTGCATATGTCAGAAATCAGAACTTCACCGAGTTATCGTTTTTTGGTGAACTGACCTATCACTTTTCCGATGAGCTTCGTTTTACATTCGGTGGCCGTAACTTTCATAACGAGTTCATCAATGAAACAGATATGTCGGTGGGTTTATATACTTCTTTCTCAATTCAGGATTCGGCATATTTTGAAGATGAGGAAAGTGGCTCTCTATTCAAAGCAAATTTCTCTCTCGATTTAGATGAAAACAAAATGCTCTACGGAACCATTTCTGAAGGATACAGAAGAGGTGGAGCCAATGCAGTTCCTTTATCGGGAACTTTCGCAGAAGATGCTGCGTGGCAACTATATGACTCAGATAGCAATATCAACTATGAGTTAGGGCTCAAAGGCAGTCTTAATTCAACTCGCTATAATGTTTCACTCTTTCTGGTTGATTGGGAAGATATTCAATTGAATACTGCAACCAGTAACTGGGGATTCTTTGCTGCACAAAATGGCGGCTCGGCGCAGACGAGTGGAATTGAAGTGGAAATTGATGGCTATTTTGGCGAAAACAACGCCTGGCATTATGGTGTTGGCTACGCTAATGTTAGCGCAGAGCTAACTGAAAACTTTTACGCGCCTACCGATACGACTCAATCTTCGCCAATCAGTCTGGATGGAGCGAAACTTCCGGGGACTCCAGAAAATACCCTGAATGTTTCCCTGAGCCACACAAACACGTTATCTAACGGATGGTATTGGACCAATCGTATGGGGCTCTACTATCAATCTGAAACAGAGAACGCTTTAAGTGACTCAGAAAGATTTAATCAGACCATGGATAGCTTTTCGATCGTTGATTTTTCATCAAGTGTAGCCTCGGATAACTGGGTGGCGACTCTGTGGATAAAGAATCTGACCAACGAAGAGGGTTCCACTGGCGTTTTTAAAGAGGAATATATGGGAACTTCTCCTGCACAAAACTATTATGGCAATGGTTCTAAGGAGTTTTTAGCATTGCCGAGAACCATCGGCTTCAGTCTGTCTTACGAGTTTTAGTCCTTCTAATGTTGATAACAGGGATGTTTTTTAACGACTTAAGTGACTAAAGAACACTGATGGAGAGTAGTTTTTTTAAGTTTACAGATGCCGCGAGATAGGATCGAAAATATTTTGTGGTAAGGTAGAGATGTTGCCATGTTGTCACAAGAAAGCATTTTCAGTAGAAGTTCAGAAATTAGCAGAAGTAAAAGGTTTTTATTGTCCCAGATAGATTTATCGACTCAACTAGAGCAGGCAAAACTACTATTGCAGCGTGGCAAAATCATCGATGCAATCGAATTTTGTCGCAATTGCCTTGCGTTGAAGTCTGAGTTTTTGCCAATGTCTTTGTTGCTCAATCAGGCATATCAGTTAAACTCTCAGTTTGACCTAATGCTGTCACATGCGAAAGAACTAGCTGAAAGCTATTCTGATAACCCGGTGATTCAAATTCGGCTTGTCGAGTGTTTGATATACTCCGGAGAAATTGCTGAAGCTATCAAAAATATTGATCGACTTTTCCAGAGAGCAGGTTCCAACTCTTCTTTCTTATCTAAGTTGGGAGAGTTATACCTACACTGTTGCCAGCATCAAAAAGTATTTGAATGTCATCAGAAGGCTTATAAAATTAATCCTGATGATTGCACTAATATCTATAATCTAGCGGCTGCCCAAATCAATCTGGGACAATTTGACTCTGCCCGCAAGTTGCTTGACAAAGTGATAGAGAAAAATAAAAGCGACTTCGACCCATTCTATAATAGAAGCGCTATTTTAAAAGCAGACAAAGAAAATAATAATATTGAGCAGTTGCTCAGTCAACTTAAATGGAATCGTAACAATCCGTTAGCAACTTGCCCAATCGCCTATGCATTAGGTAAAGAGTACGAGGATATAGGTGAGTTTGAAAAAGCATTTTACTATCTAGATATAGCAGCAAAATCTCGTCGTCGAAGAATGCAGTATCAAGTTGATACTGATGTTGAAGTAATGAACCAGATAAGGAAGACCTATTCTAAAGAAAAGCTGAGTCGTGTTTCAGTTTCAAACTCAAACGATTCTCCGATTTTTATATTTGGGCTACCAAGAAGCGGAACAACATTAGTGGAAAGAATTTTATCTAGCCACTCATCTGTTGAAAGTTTGGGCGAGATAAATAGTCTGGCTTTTTCTATAATGCATAGTGTTGGCCCTAATCTGGGAAAAATAGATTTAGTCAGAAAATCAATCAATATTAATTTCGACTGGCTTGCAAGCCGTTACAAGTCTGCTACAGCTGGATACGGTTTCAACGCCAGATATCTTATCGATAAGACCCCTCTTAACTTCCTTTATCTTGGGATTATTAAACTTGCTTTTCCTAAAGCTAAAGTCATCCATATCTCCAGAGACCCTATGGATAGCTGCTATGCCATGTATAAAACGCTTTTTAGAATGGGATATCCATTCAGTTATGAATTATCGGATCTTGGACACTACTATATTGCCTATTCGGAATTAATGAAGCATTGGGATGATCTCTTTGGAAAACAAATATTTCATATTCAGTATGAAAGGCTGGTAGAAAATCCTGCTGCAGAAATTGAAGCGCTACTGGAGTATTGTCAGTTATCCTGGGAAGACTCGGTACTTTCATTTTATAACAAGAAATCACCAGTAGCTACAGCAAGTGCTATCCAGGTTCGTCAGCCAATATATCGTTCTTCGGTTGGGCGTTGGAAGAAATATGAAGAGCAATTGAAATCATTAAAATGTCAGCTGGAAAATAGTGGGATTTGTTGTGACTAGCATGCTGAAAAGCAATAACCACACAACTAATTTTAATATTAGCTCTAAGGTTTTGCTCGTCCTGGCAGGTTGCTGCTTCTCGTTTTTCTATCGAGGCTCGTTTGTCATTGCGCATAGCTTTGATGGTTTGATACCAATGTCATATTTTTACCCGCCAGACGATAATGTTTTACAAAATACTACGGACAACAAGCTGCTTTTAGACGGTCGACTTCATCTTAAGGCTAATATTGAGAACTTATATTTCAATGTAATCAAAGATCACTACTCAGTTAGTAGAAGAGAAGAGCTCAAAGTATCAATACTACCGTCTATTGAATTTAGCTTTACCGTTCGAGATTTGAAATTTATACCCATTGAGAGAAGCGTACAGCGTAGTTCACATCCTTATTGGGAATGGGTTGTTCAGCCTGGGGATATTCGCCCTGTAGCATCAGGAAGCGGAGTTGTACAGGTAGTATTTCCATTTGCGCTTCAGGAGATTAATGCAAATTGCACTCATAATGGAGTAATTGAAGTCAGGCTTACTCAGAGTGGAGAATTTATTGATGGTGTCTATCAGGTGGCTAGTGAAACTTGCGCTTATTTTCAGTTTGACCTGGTTGGTGGTGTACAAGGTGAGTACTTTCCAAAAAAAATAGCAAATGGACGAACTGAATCAGGTATCCAAAAGGTAAGTGATGATAGGGAAATAACCAACTATACTGCTTCCAATTTTTCGGATGATTATCCTGAGATTGATATAAAAAAGCTAATTGATTTAAATTCTCAAGCTGTAACTCTTAGCGGGATTTTTATTGGAAAAAAGAATTATATTTTGAGTTGTCAAACTCGTGCAGGAGATTTTCCTGATTGTAATGATGTTTCATTACCTTCCTATTCTACTGCAAAAACAATTTATGCTGGAATTGGCTTGATGATTCTGGAAAAGCAATTCCCAAATATCAGACTGACTAAAGTGACAGATGTTCTCCCTGAGTGTAGCGTAAAAAATTGGCAGAATGTAACCCTGAATGACTTGATTAATATGCGAACTGGCAATTATTCAAGTAAACAGCCGAATGCTGATGAGTCTTCGAAAGAAATGGTGGATTTTTTTCTCGCAGAGACTCACGCAGTTAAAGTAAAGCTGGCTTGCGAAATGTTCACAAATAAATCAGCGCCTGGATTAAATTTTGTTTATCACACATCGGATACTTATCTGGCGGGAGTGATGATGCAAAGGCTCTTTAATAAGTTTGTTGAGGAGGGAGACTTTTATCAAAAGGTGTTTGTTCAAGGATTGTGGAAGAAACTATCGCTATCGCCTTTATTGAATGAGAGCAAACGAACTTACGATCAAGTCAATCAAACTTTTACCGGCTGGGGCCTGACTTATAAAGCCAGAGATGTTGTTGAAATTAGTCGCTTTCTTTTCAGGCAGTTAAATTTAGAAAAAGAAAAACAACTTCTTTCTTTCTCTCTTTTACAAAGTTCGTTGCAACCGGGCATTGCCCCGGCTAGCCGAAAAACAGAACAAGATAAATTGGCGTATAACAATGGAGTATGGGCTATTGAAGCCAGTGATTTTCTAGACTGTAAGAAAGAAAGGTGGATTCCTTTCATGTCTGGCTACGGTGGGATAAGCGTTGTGATGATTTCGCCTGAGTTAATTTATTATAACTTTTCCGATAACGGAGAATATCGATGGTTGACTGCCTTGAAGGAATTAAGTCAGTACTTTTCCGTATGTGAGGTTTTGTGAAAAATTTTTCTATAAGAGCTGAAATGGGTATACCAAAAGTCGATGCTGAAGGTATGTTAGTCAGAGTGCTTGTTTCTTTCCTGGCAACGGCAGGCTTATTTTACGTTAATATTATGCCTGCGCTGGTTGATGGTCTGAAGCTGACTTTAAATTTCACCAATCAGCAGGCGGGTTTAATTGGTTCAGCCAATGTTTACGGTGCGGCCTTTGGTGCATTTTGTATTGTTTTCTTTGTACAGAAAATTAACTGGAGAGCATCTTCCTATCTGCTGTTGCTCTCTCTCATTGCAATCGACTTTCTGTCTTTCCTGGTCTCCGAAGCAAACATATTAGCGGCAGTAAGGTTTATTCATGGTTTTGTTGGAGGAAGTTTGGTTGGTATAGGATTTGCTCTGATTTCTAAAACACCGCAAGCCGATCGAACGTTCGGGATGTTACTATTGGTTCAATTTGGATTCGGAGGGTTGGGGATGATGTATATTCCACAGCTCGTAGAGAGCTTTGGCATAATGATTCTATACGGCAGCTTGGTTGCTTTTAGTCTGATAACCCTAGTGATGCTGCCGTTTATTCCAGACTTTTCCAATCTGAAAAGCCGTTCTTTTGAATCCTCTTGTTGGAAGCTACTTACAGAAAGAACTCTTATACT
Organism: Aliikangiella sp. G2MR2-5; assembly: GCF_015687155.1. Classification (GTDB taxonomy): domain Bacteria; phylum Pseudomonadota; class Gammaproteobacteria; order Enterobacterales; family Kangiellaceae; genus Aliikangiella. The sequence continues at coordinate 79,521 of NZ_JADPQF010000005.1, forward strand.
AGTTTTATTATCAATCTTTTTGTTCCAGGCGGCTAACATGGGACTCTATGCTTTTATTGTGGGTTTAGGTAAGAACTCTGGACTCTCCATTGCTTTTATTAGTACTTCTTTAGGCTGGGCTGCATGGATAGGTATAGTCGGTTCCTTGTTAGTTATCTGGCTATCTACCCGTTTTGGTGTTTCTGTTCCCTTGTTGATAGGGATCGGACTAACCGCGCTGGGTACATGGGCTCTGATTTTCAGCGCTAATCCGACTATTTGGATAATGGCTAATTTGGGAGTGGGAATCACTTGGGCATTTGTTATTCCCTATTTATTTGCAATGTGTGCACAGCTTGATAGCAATGGGCAGGTAGCGGCTATGGGGGGCCTTGCTTCTAAGTTGGGACTAGCTTCGGGGCCGGTAATCACCGGAATACTACTTGGAGAAGGACAATATAACAGGGTTATTTTAATTGCTGTTGTCGTGCTACTGATAAGCCTCATTACATCTTTATTTGCTGCGAATTTTTTGAGTCATTACGAGAAGAAGTCTGTTTCACAATCTTAGTTCATTATCTTTATTATCTGGTTCCATTTGCGCTGGTAATTTGGTACTACCAATATTTTTTCCCTTGTTTAGGCTTTAGGCTCAGTAATCTAAAAGGTCAACTGGGGGCTATATGAATAACAACAAAAACTTACCTGTTTTAATCTTATTTTTGGTTGGGAGCTGTCTGTACTTTCCTTTAAATGCAGAAACTATTTTGAGTGATAATTTTGAAGATCAGAATTATAACGGCTGGGAAGTAAACGGAAATGTTGCGACCAGTGGCACAGTAGCCATTGACTCTTACGCTCTGAGACTAAAACGAACCGCTACTGCAACTACACACATTGATACTTCAACTTATCAGAATGTTACTGTAATCATGAATCTTGCTGCTAGCGGGCTGGAAAGCGGTGATGAGTGTTATGCGGAAATCTCTGTAGATTCAGGAAGTTCCTGGCAAACACTGGTTAAGAAAATTGATGGTCAAGACAATAAGCAATTTACTCAAGGAGCGTATAACGAAGCTGGCGCCAGTGGAAACAAAGATCTACAGTTGCGCTTCAGGAGTACGGGCAATTTGCTTGGAGATTATTGCTGGGGAGACAATGTCACTGTTACTGGTAATCGTGCCTCAGGTCCTGAGATTGAAATTAGCGGCAGCGGGGTATTCGGCTCAGTTTTGTTAGGACAAACATCTGTCCACACGGTTGAAATAAATAATCTGGGAAATGAGCCTCTTTCTCTACAAATTAGCAATAGCAACGATTCAGTTTTTAGTTGGACTCATGCTTGCCCACTGAGTCTTATTGCTGGCACAAGTTGTCAAATTGATGTCAGCTTTACTCCGTCAGCTGTAGAAAGCTATACCGCTGCCATCACTGTCAATAGTAACGATAGCGATGAGTCTTCGCTTGATATTGATTTATCTGGTAGCGGCTATGAAACAGGGGGAGGTAGTGGAACGCCTGATGGTTTTTTTGAGCCGCTAACTGGCAATGGTGTAACCAATAGAGTTGAACTAACAGCTGCAACACTAAATGGAAGTTCTTTGGACCGTCTGGATTATTCAGCATATGCTTTGCCTGAAAACGCAGCGGAGCCTGCCAACCGGTTTGAAGGCAGGCTGGTGCTAAATAATGGCCAGAAAAAAGTACTAAACTTTGAAGAACAGGGGACTAGACTCGCAAGAAGTTATGTCGATGAAGAAGAGTTACCAATTTTCGATTTTGAGTTTATACAATCTGGCTCACATATTGTTCCGGTGAATAGGGGATTAATCGTGGCTTCAGAATCTGTTTCATGGGAGTGGATTATTGAACCTGGAAGAGTTTGGGATGAAGTTGGAGATAATGGCTATAGTCGAGCTGCAATTCCTTTTGCTTTGCAAGAAAGTGGTGCGAACTGTACTCATAATGGTGTCATTAGTTTTCTATTTAAAGATGATGGCAGCATAACAAACGCCGCAGTTCAGGTAGGTGGCGAAACTTGTTACTATTTTAAATATGATCTTTGGGGGATGGTAGATGCAACCTACATACCTTCTTCGATTACAAGCGGGACTGCTATTTTTGCCAAGTATGAAAATGAAGTTGCTCGCAGAATGCCGATTAAGTCAATCGAGCAGCTGGATATTGATTTTGCGCAATATGATATTGATCACTCTCAATTTGCAAGTGAACAGGGTGATGATATTGTAACCTTTGGTGTAGCGATCGACGGTGTGCATTATACGGCAAACTGTAAAACTCGTTATGGTAATTATCCGTTTTGCGATGTGATGGATTTACCATCATATTCAACAGCAAAAACAGTTTTTGCTTCATTTGCCCTGGGGCTGCTATCAGAGCAATATGGTTCTAATATGCGAAATTCAATTGTTTCTGAGTATGTTCCTGAGTGTAGTGGCGGTCAGTGGACAGATGTTACTTTTGAAAATCTAATTGATATGGCTACAGGCAACTATAATTTATCAGGCTATGAGTCGGATGAAGGAGGAACTGCAGCTAAAAATGATTTTTTTCTAGTCTATACGCATGATGAAAAAATAAACCATAGTTGTAATGAATACTCCCGTAAAGCAGTGCCAGGAAGTAAAATGGTTTACCACTCTTCAGATAGCTATATTTTAGGAAATGCACTAGATGCATTCGTCGGTGAACAAGATATTTACGACAAGGTAGTTGATGAAATATATAAACCGCTCGGATTAAGTCCCGTTACCTACAAAGCCGTTAGAACATCCGATAGCCAGGCTGATATGTACTACAGTCACGGCATGACCTTTCATAAGGATGACCTGGTTAAGGTGGCAGAGTTTCTGACCAAGTCGCACGGGCAAATTAATGGACAACAGGTGATAGATTCTGAAATAGTCGATGACATGTTATTACAAGGAGACGATTTAGGATTGGCAACTTTTAATGATGAAAATCGCTACCTTAATGGGGTCTGGACCTGGGACATGGGAAGTTCATCTCTCTACTCCTGTCCATCAGGAACCTGGGTAAGCTACATGTCTGGTTATGGTGGTATAGGAATTGTAATGCTTCCAAATGATATGGTGTATTATTTTGTAAGTGATAGCGGAACTTATACATTTAATGCTGCGGCAGTTGAACTGCAGAAGATCAGGAGCTTCTGTCCATAACTTTAAGTTTTGATTTGACAGATAAAAGACCCGAGGAAAAAGCCGAGCGATAGTCTCGGCTTTTTATTAATAATACTTTATGGCGTAGTTTGATAAGCATTTTCTAATAAGGGTTTTAATGGCTCAAACGGCGTTGTTTGCTGATAACCACCCATATCTTCATAAGTAATTGAAATCATATGATCAATTTGCCCATCTGGTAGAGGATAGCTTTCAATATTAATTGCTACAGTCTTAAAGTTGATATCGTTTATGTTATAAGGAGCGGGAATTATAAGCGTTCTGTCTCCGTGTCCTAGCCATCGAGCATCAATAATAAAGCCTTCACCAGATACTGTGGGTAAAGAAACACTATCTGCTCGTTGATGAAGTCTCAAATTCAGATTTTTATCTTCAACTTGTACATTGGCCGAGTCAATTACAGGGTTAGGTGTAACGTTGAATAGTACACCTTCAGTTACTACCAGATCAGGACCAAAACTTTGCTCGGGATTGTTTATGTTGCTTTGTTGCTCAACCACAAATAATCGGATCGATACGTTTTCATTTGTTAAAATTTGAGGGCTGGCATTAATTTCTATGCCGACTTGTCGATAAATCCAGGCGCCATTGATAGTTCCGACATATTTGTTAGCCGATTGGCTATAAGCTAGATTGGAAGTTATTATGTCGGTAGCGTTGGCAAAGTCCAATTTTACACTCTTAATGGTATCTTCTGGAGAAAAGATATTTCTTTCTACAGTCAGATTTACCTTGTTAAGCTGATTCAAATCCAGAGTTGGATAAAATGAGTTTGCAGTAGTGCTAGGGAATGGCATTTCGAAGTTGATAGTTTCAGCGAAAGAAAGGCTGGAACTAGCTGCAAGTAATGCCAAAGTACAGGACTTGATTAAGAATTTCATTTGTTTTTCCTTAGGTAAAATATGTTAAAGCGAGAACCTCATGCTCTCGGTTTTGATTATACTATTTCATATTTTTGATATCTGTTTAATATCGTTAAGGAAAATAAAATTCAATAAATATATATTAAATTGAGATGGGGACTACTTGATTTATTAAATCGGTATGAGTGTCTTGATTGTCAATATATTCTTATTTAATTATTGTTTTAGAAGAACTTCAGAATCAATGTGCGGCTCATGCTACTCAATATCTATTCACTTTTTTCTGCTCTATATGTTATGACATTATCCAGAGATAATCTTCGACTTTATTTGATGGGAAGTCTTTGTCTGCCATATTCTATCTTGTCAATATGGTCTTTGGTTTCAAATCGTTCGAGGGAATTTGCCACTAAATTATTAACCATCATGTCGAATCTATCTCCAACATCCATTCGTCTAATATTTTTAAAATCGTCATAACCAAACGGCCATGGATATTGTTGTCGTTTTAATTCTTTATAGACTGTAGTTGCTTCTTGAGTATTGGTATTCTGACTTTTTTGATTTCTCTGAAACTCGCTCCAAGTATTTTCCACACACTTCAATCCAAAGGGATCAACCCACCCTGTCGGATTAGGCGCATATTGATAATTATTTATTCCACCCAGTAACCCAATGGGATCTTGTGTTATAAACTGACCAACATTCGGGTTATAATATCTATGCCGATTGTAATGCAGTCCACTTTCTTCATCAAAATATTGTCCCTGAAAGCGGAGATTGTTTTCGACATCTTCCACTTCTTTGTAGGCGACATTTCCATAAGTTTTGTAGCGCGCTTTCCAGACAATATTACCTTGCTCATCTGATAGCTCTTGCGGCGTGCCTAAATGGTCGAGGTGGTAATGATAGAGTTTGTCATGTTGAACCATGGCCGCCGGTTTAAAACTTTCAGGTTCAAAAACGTAAGTTTTCTGGATATTATTGTGTTCTTCCTGCACCATCTGATCGCCTGACCACAGGTAAGTGGTGGTACCTAATTCATCGATTTTTTCGCGGCGACGGCCAAGAGAGTCATAGTTATACTCAGTGACTTGTCCTTGCTTTTCCAGCTTGACCAACTGGTTTTGCAAGTTGTACTGATAGCAGGTTTCCAGTTTGCCTTCTTTTCCGCGCTTTTCCAGAATCAGATTGCCACGTTTATCATAGAAAAATTTACGATCACCCTGCATCTTCAGGCGATTACCAGCCGCTTGTCTGGCCTGGTTGCTTTGTTTTTCGCCGAGCAGGTTTCCGGCCGGATCAAAATAGAATTCTTCGAGATGAACCTCGCCATTATGAATCTGTTCGACTTTGTTTAGTCGGGAAAGCAAATCGTAAGCATAGCGAATTTGTACCTGTCCATCGATGATTTTATTTAAGTTGCCAAACTGGTCATAACCAAACTCGCGAGTAATTCGAGATTCTCTAGTTTGACGGTGAAGTGCATGTTGTTTTTGAAGTCGGCCCATCGGGTCGTACTCTGAAAGGGTGGTTAACTCTCCTTGTTTTCTGGCAACTTCTCTTCCAATAGCATCCCTCTCAATTTGGAAAATTGGTGTATCATTGTGCAGAATCACAGCTACTTGAAGAGATTCATCGTAGCCATAATTAATGACCTGACCATCGGGCAAGGTCATTTTCGTTCTAATACCTGGCCAGGTATTCTTATATTTGATGTCCTTGTAACTTGATTGAAGTCGTTCCTTGTTGGCGTTGATGCGGCTATGGTGCTCGTTGATAAGGTTGCCCATCAGGTTGTATTCAAACGCCAGATAGTGACTGTTATTGTAGCTTTCGATCAGCTGCCCCAGGCAGTCGTAGGCGAATCGACTTTTTTCAACGGGACTTTCTGAATTAACTAGCGAGCGACTCAGTTTGGTTACCATTTGACCTAGAGGATCGCGTGTAAACTCTGTTTCAACTTCGTCGCTGTCAATATATTTGATCAGATATCCGGCTGAGTTATAGCAATATTCCTGAACACGCCCGTCGAATCCGATCTCCTTTATCAGACGCTCATTACCGTCATAGAAAAACTGATAACGCTCGCCGTTTTCATTGACTAATGCCGTAAGATTTCTTTCCTTGTCATATTCATAGCTTAAGATATGTCCTTCAGGATTGATTCGTCTGACAACCTGACTGAGCCCGTCGTATTCAAACTGAGTTATTCGGCCGTCGGGATCAATATGCTTAATAAGCTGATCATTCTCGTTGTAAAAATATTCTGTGGACTTTCCGTCGGGACTTTTGACTAGCGTTAACTTGCCGGTTTCGTTATATTCAAAATATGTGGTTCTCACGGGGATATCGCCTTCGAGTTTTAGCTCGCTGCTAACCAGCAGGCCCCATTCGTTATAAACAAACTTTTTAACATGACCTAGAGGGTCTGTGATGCTGTCCAGTTCACCAGACTTTTTCCATTTAAAAAGTTGACGTCTATTACCCGGAGCTGTTATTGATGAGACAAGTCCGCTCGCGGTATAAGTATATTTAGTTGCTTCACCAAAGGGATTGAACGCATTAACCAGTTGGTTTTTGTCGTTGTATTCGTATCTCCATCGGGCTTTGGCTTTATTTTTGTATCCGGTCAGATTATCTTTGAAATAACTATAAACTTCCGAGTGCCCAAGCGCATCTCTCACACCAATCGGATTGCATTCGCTGTCGTAAAGAAACTGGGTTTTATTGCCTTCCGGATCGACGGATTCTACTCTACGACCGTTTTGATAATGAAACCGGTGACTATATCCTTCATTATCGATTTCTTCGATAACCTGACCATATTCGTTATAGCGGTAGGTCGAGGTAAAGCCGCGACCGTCGGTTGCTCGGCTGATTTTATTTTGTGGCTCCCACTCAAATTTATAATCGTAGATCCCATCATCTCCCCAGTTATGAAGACAGCGAGCCGTGTGGTCTTCTCCATCCCATTCATAGTAATAACTGAAGCCGGTAACGAGAGTTCGCTGGGTTAACAAATGGTTTTTAAATTGATACTGCTCACCGACACCCCTGGCATTTCGATGGGCGATAAGATCACCTTCATCATTGTAATCGTACTCGGCAACGGTTTTTCGGCTTTTGGTCAGCTGATTTGATAGTTCGATTTTAGCAATTCGACCCTGTTCATTGCGAGTGAGCAATAATGATTTTCCCCAGGTGCCTTCTAGCCAGCTGAGTTGATCCTGGCTGTTGTAATGCAAGTTAATGGCATATCCTTTAGCTGGGTCTTTATGGCTTTTACTCGGCTGATAATGGCGATGGCGAATTTGGGTCAATCGATAGTAGGGCGAGTTGCCACTGACAGCAGTAAAAACCTTGTCGTTTTGGCCTTTTTTCTTCAGAATAAAGCTAAACTCGTTGTGTCTAATGAGTGATAATGCTTCAGGCAAATAAAGACTTTTTTGACCAACTTGAGGTGTTTTAAACAGAATGCAGCGACCTTCATCATCGTAGTACTCTAATGCCGACTCACTAAAAAATAGGCGCTCACTACCAGCAAAAGTCCATCCGAATCCGAGGCCGATATCCTTGTTGAATCTGCTTCGGTAGGTTCGCTTCCATTGAAAAGGTACAGGACCAGGGAGCTGTGTATCCTCAACAACGAGTAGCTCCTCACCCGAAATCATGCTGATTGGGCAGCCGTTGGTAACGGTGCATTCGGAAGTTTGTGCGCCCTCACTACTACCTGAAACCTGAGCAGGGGACTCATTAATTATCACGCCCTGGAGTTGAGTATAGGTCGAGAGAGGTGATTGAGTCATTTGTTCGTGACCAACCGAAGTGAGTGCCTGTGGGGCAGGAATTGACTGACTATTGCTTTCGCTACCGGTACTACTGGAAGTCAGCTTGGAGTTTGCTGTTGATTTGGGAATTATTCTTAAGCGATCTTCTTTTAACTGCTTGAGAATTTCAGCTTTAACTTTAAATTCATCGATATTGACGTCTTTGTCTTGAGGTGCAAGTTTTTGCCAGAGCGCATCCCAGCTATTAGGACTTTCCAGTGAAATATGCTCAATCAAATTTTCATATTGAAAAGGTTTTAATGCCGTACTTTGAACATTTGCAAAGTTATCTGCCTTGTCGTCGATCAGTTGATAATTATTGCGGTTCTTCGCTTTGACAATAATGCTCATTTAGATACTAATCCTTTAGTTTAAAAGGTGTTACTAAAAGCTGATGGCGATCGTTAAAATCAGTAGCATAAAGCGTAAAATAACTACACTTCACGTAACTACATCTCACGTAACTAGATGTCACAACGCTTGAGTTTTCATTTCTTCTTGAAATGGGCGGTAGAAGAAATACTTTCCAACTGGAAAGAGTATATCATTGCGGTTTTAACCATCATGTTTTTAAAAAAGAGCATGTCTGAAAATATGAAATAGCTCTCAGTTTTTGCCAATTTTATATGAAAATTTCTAACTTGATTTGAGATATGAGAAGAATATCTTGATGTGAGATTTGAGCCGCTTAAATAATTAAACGGCTCAGAAGCAGATGTCTTGAAATACTGTTAAGATTGAGTCTATTACATGTTTCGTCGGTATTGGCCACCAACACGATAGAGTGTTTCTGAAATTTCCCCAAGTGAACAGACTTTTGTTGCATCCATAAGAACTTCAAAAATGTTTTCGTTTTGAAGTGCTGCATTCTGGATGGCTTTTTTCTGTTCAGCTATTTCACTGGCGTAAGCTTTATGCAGTCTTTCCAGCATATCAATCTGATAAACTCTCTCTTCTTTTGTTGAGCGAATAACCTCTCCAGGAATAACTGTCGGAGAGCCTTCTGAAGAAAGGAAAGTATTCACACCTATGATAGGGTATTCGCCGGTGTGTTTAAGCATTTCGTAATGCATTGATTCTTCCTGAATCTTTGAGCGTTGGTACATGGTTTCCATTGCGCCCAATACACCTCCGCGTTCCGAAATTCTTTCAAACTCCATCAATACGGCTTCTTCGACCAGATCGGTCAGCTCTTCAATAATAAATGAACCTTGAAGAGGGTTTTGATTTTTATTCAGCCCAAGTTCGCGATTAATGATGAGCTGGATTGCCATGGCACGACGCACAGAAGCTTCAGTTGGAGTGGTAATTGCTTCATCGTAGGCATTAGTGTGCAGCGAATTACAGTTATCATAAATCGCGTAAAGCGCCTGCAAGGTTGTACGGATATCATTAAAGTCGATTTCTTGTGCATGTAATGAGCGACCAGATGTCTGAATATGATATTTCAGCATTTGCGAACGCGCGTTCGCTTTGTATTTATGTTTCATCGCTTTCGCCCAGATTCGGCGAGCGACGCGGCCGATAACAGCGTACTCAGGATCGACGCCGTTGGAGAAGAAGAAACTGAAATTGGGCGCAAACTTATCGATGTCCATTCCACGAGCGAGATAGTATTCAACGAAAGTGAAACCGTTGGCAAGGGTGAACGCCAGTTGAGAAATAGGGTTAGCACCGGCTTCGGCTATATGGTATCCGGAAATTGAAACCGAGTAGAAGTTGCGTACATTATTATTGATGAAATATTCCTGAACATCTCCCATCAAGCGAAGCGCAAATTCGGTGGAGAATATACAGGTGTTTTGCGCCTGATCTTCTTTTAGAATATCGGCCTGTACAGTACCGCGTACCTTGCTGATGGTATCGATTTTGATGTTTTGATAAACATCAGCAGGCAACACCTGATCACCGGTAACGCCCAACAACATCAACCCTAGTCCATCATTGCCTTCAGGAATTTCTCCCTGATAGGTAGGAACCGGTTGACCTTTTTCCTGATAAATTGCTGCAATTTTTGCCTTAACTTTTTCTTCCAGACCATTTTCTTTAATGTAGATCTCACATTCCTGGTCGATCGCTGCGTTCATAAAGAAGCCGACCAAAATAGGAGCAGGACCATTAATCGTCATAGAAACCGAAGTGGTAGGTGCGGTTAGTCGGAATCCTGAATAGAGTTTTTTCGCATCATCAAGACAGCAGATAGAAACTCCTGAGTTTCCGATCTTGCCGTAAATGTCTGGACGATAGTCGGGATCGTTCCCGTAAAGGGTTACCGAGTCGAATGCTGTTGATAAACGAGCCGCCGGCATGCCTTTAGAAACATAGTGGAACCGACGGTTGGTTCGCTCAGGACCGCCTTCACCAGCGAACATACGCGTAGGATCTTCTCCTTCTCGCTTAAACGGAAAAACCCCCGCTGTGTAAGGGAATTGACCGGGATAATTTTCCTGTAGCTTCCACTTTAAGCGATCACCCCATCCTGTGTACTTAGGAACCGATATTTTCGGTATCATCTGGTGAGAAAGCGATTCAGAGTGTGTTTCGACTTTGATCTCTTTATCGCGAACTTTATAGGTAAAGATTTCGTCCTGATATTGTTTGGCTTCAGCGTCGAAGTTTTCGAGAAGCTTGCTGTTCTCTCTGTCCAGCTTGATCTCGGTAGACTCAAGCAGTGAATTGAGCGAAGATTTTAACGAATCGTCCTCTGCCATTTCGATGGTCGCATTCACGCTTTGAACTTTTTGCGCCACTTCCGCCTGCTCATTGACCCAATCGTCATAGCCTCGATTGTTTTCAGCAATTTCTGCAAGATAACGTGTACGTTTAGGTGGAATAATGTAGTTTTTCTCTGACATCTCCTTGGTAATTTCAAACGAAGTCTCTAGAGCGGCTTCGGTTTTCTCATTAACCAGATTCATCAGGTTGCGATAGAGTTCGTTGGTACCAGGATCATTAAACTGGCTGGCAATGGTACCGTAGACAGGCATTAGTTCAGTGGCTTCATCAAAGCGCTGATGATTGCGTTGAAACTGCTTCTGGACATCGCGTAGGGCATCCAGAGCACCACGCTTGTCAAATTTGTTGATGGCGATGATATTGGCAAAGTCGAGCATGTCGATTTTTTCCAATTGGGTTGCGGCACCATATTCTGGTGTCATAACATACATGGATACATCTGAATGTTCTTCGATCTCGGTGTCGGACTGGCCAATTCCTGAAGTCTCCAGAATAACCAGATCAAAACCTGCTGCTTTCACTATATTGACTGCCTCCTGAACATGTGGAGAAAGTGCCAGATTGGACTGACGCGTAGCCAATGAACGCATATAAACTCGCTCATTGTTAATCGCATTCATTCGAATTCTGTCACCTAATAGAGCTCCACCTGTTTTACGCTTTGAAGGGTCAACAGAGATAATGGCAATTGTTTTATCGTCAAAATCCAGCAAAAATCGACGAACCAGCTCGTCAACCAGTGAAGATTTTCCTGCGCCACCGGTACCGGTAATACCTAGTACTGGAGTTGTAGATTTTTCTGCGGCATCTTTGGCTTTCTTAAGTAATTCCTTATTCTCTTCAGGAAAATTTTCTGCTGCAGATATGAGGCGACCCAGCTCTCGGTGTTCCTGCTTTCCTGGGAGTTTGCCGGAAACTTCATTGCCTGTTGGGAAGTCTGACTTCTGGACCAGATCGTTGATCATGCCTTGTAAACCCATTTCCCGGCCGTCATCTGGTGAATAAACTCGGGCCACTCCATGGGCATGCAGTTCTTCAATTTCATCGGGGAGAATTACACCGCCACCGCCAGCGAATACACGAATATGACCGCAATTTCTTTCATTTAACAAGTCCACCATGTACTTAAGGTATTCTACATGACCTCCTTGGTATGAGGTCATTGCAATCGCTTGAACATCCTCCTGAATTGCACACTCGACAACTTCCTGTACGCTCCGGTTATGTCCCAAATGGATAACTTCACATCCGCTGGACTGGATAATGCGGCGCATAATATTGATAGCTGCATCGTGACCGTCAAAAAGCGACGCGGCAGTAACCACGCGAATCTTGTTTTTCGCCTGATAAACGGCTTGAGTCATTTGAGACTGATTCTTTTGAGACATTGAGTAGGTACCTTTCAAATCAATTGGCATTCATTTGCCGGTTGTTAGCGGCGATCCCTTTTATGGCAACATTCCAGGATATCTGTGCTAGCAAGGGAAACAATCGACTACCTGTGAATTTTTGAGGCGCGGATTATAGCAAAATAAGGCGATCAAGGTGAAATTCGGTGCGAGGATTGACCAGTTTTTAGTGCTGTTTAAGAGTTGTAAAGATGTAATCCTGGCTCTGAAAAGTTTGATGCTGGAATACGCTCTCCTTAATGAGCCTGTGTTCCGTAGCGTAAGCTTAAACCATCAAGTAACGAACAACAAATTCAGTGAGTTGTCGCGAAGGTCTGGTTAGTGGCATAAAAATTTTATAATTTTTTGGTATTTTGCCACCAGGCGGTCTAATGCAGGGATAACAAAACCTGTTTTAAATCAAGTTGTTGGCTGCTATTATGGATAGACTGAATTATTCACAGTTGGCTATTGGAGAGGGTATCATGTCGCCGTTAGAGCAGCAGAATCCTGACAAGACAGGGATAAATGGGGATGAAAATCCAAAAAATATTCCGGCAAAGTCGAGAAATGTTGCCGTTTTAGCCCAGGCTCTTTATCTGGCTAATATCACAGTGTTACCGATATTAGCTTTCATTATACTCATTTTTGTTTATATCCAGCGCGAAAGGTCATTGCATCCAGTTGCCGAGACTCATCTTAAGCAGTCTTTTATTGCCAACATTGTATCCGGGGTTTTGCTTATTCTGGTAAGTTTAATAATACTTGGGTTTGGTTCATTTGACTCTCCTTACACCTGGATGATTTTGCTGGTTTATTTTATCAGTATTCATTCTATGTTGATTCTTTTTGGTGTTTTTGCATTGATAAAAGCGATGGCAGGGGTCGAATACCGCTACCCGCTGATTGGAAAACTATGGCTTTAATTAGCTTAGGGCGTAGAGACTAAATCACTGGTTAACCCCTTGCGCCTCTAGTTATCGCTATGCAAGTGCGGTCAGTTTTCATCTATACTGATCTATTGTGTAAACCTAATATTCAGTACTTAAAATCAAATGTTATTCAAAGGGTAAACAAATAAATGAAAAGAGTCCCTTCACTAAAATGGCTTTTAATACTATTACTAACCGTTCCGCTCTTCACTATAGAGTCGATATTCGCACAGGAAAATATTGAATTTTCAACTGAAGAAAAGATTTTCGTTGTCGGTGATATCCATGGTGCCTATGATGCAATTACCAAGAGCCTTCAGACAATGAAATTAGTCGATGACGGGCTCTCGTGGAGTGGAGGAAAAAATCACTTGGTAAGTCTGGGCGATATGCTCGACAGAGGGCCAGAAAGTAAAAAAGTTATGGACCTTTTTATTCGCCTGCAAAAAGAAGCTGATGCTGTGGGAGGCAAAGTCCACGTAGTATTAGGTAACCATGAAGTGATGAATATGCAGGGAGACCTTCGCTATGTTTCTAAAGAAGAATTTGCTGCTTTTAATTCGGAAAAAGTGAAAGTCGTCAGAGAAGAAAAATATAGTGAGTTCTTAAGTGTCTATCGAGCGCAAGATTCAGAGACGATAAGGGCACAATTTGATAAGGCTTTTCCTCCAGGTTTTTTTGGGTTAATTGAAGGATTTTCTTTAAAGGGAAAATATGGCTCCTGGTTAATGTCTCTTCCTTTTGTTATTAAAATTAATGATCAGGTATTTGCCCATGGTGGACTCTCCAGTGCAGTTAAAGGTCAGTCGTTAGCTGAAATAAATAGAGACTTAAAAGAGCAAGTAGAAAGATATCTATTAGATTGGGAGAAAATTAGAAAAAAATATGAGAATTCAATGTTCTATCCTAGCTATAAACAACGTCCTCAAATTGTTGAGAAACTAAAGGACAATAGACAGAGTCGACGATATCTTCAGCAGCATAGTAACCTGGTTTTTTCTCGATTTTCACCAACATGGTATCGAGGAAATGCACTTTGTCATCCGTTTTATGAAAGTGATGCGTTAAGAGAAATTCTCAGTAATTTAGGCGCCAAGCGCTTATGGGTAGGTCATACAACCAGTGAAATCAGAAAGCCTTTAATAAGGCTTGAAGAACAGCTGATTATTATGGATACAGGAATGTTAAAGTTTTATTATGGCGGAGAACCCTGGATCGCATCCTTTTCTGTAAAAGAGCCCGTGAGCTTAACTCAGGGCTTAACTGGTCAATCCGGAGAAATCCATCTCGCTCCAAACCGTGAGCAAGCTAACCCTTTTAATCTTTCAGACGAAAATACAGAAATTTTTCTTAAAAAAGGTAGAGTTCTAGACAGCAAGATCAAAATAAGTGAGAGTAATGAGCCCATATCGGTTGTTCTAGAAATGGACGGGCATAAGGCCAATGCACGGTTTATCTACTACGATGAACTGCCTGATACTTTAAATTCTGATGAAAATTCATTAAAAAATAATAAATCTCGCTATATTCATGAATTAGCGGCATACAAAATTGACCGTTGGCTGGGTATTGGACTGGTTCCGGTAACAGTTGAAAGGGAAATCAACGGTATTCAAGGGGTGTTGCAGGTTGCTATTCAGGAACCGATTTCAAAAGCGAATCTCGTAGAGTCTTATGGAGATAGTCTCGGATTCTGTAATCTGGATGCACAACAGAATTTAAAAACTGTTTTTGACTATTTAATACAAAATACCAGTTTAAGGCCGAGTGACTATGTTTATTCTCTTTATGATAAACAGATTTGGTTTTCAGACAATCAGAATGCGTTTTCCACATCAACTTCATTTGGTACGTCTTCCAGACCAGAAGAGGCCTATGTTTCACCAAGATTTAAAAAAGCGCTAATGAAATTGGAAAGGGAGCAGTTAGAAAAACTGAAGAATTGGTTACACCCGAAACAGATTGAAGCAATTTGGTTAAGAAGGGAAAGACTCTTATCAGAAGAATAAAGCGAGATAATTCAACTTGAAGCAGAAAGAAAATTCTATTAACGGTAAACATAATTGGTATGAACGTTTACTAAATATCATCGGAATGGTTAAGCCTGGAGAGGGTGAAAGCTGCATTCTTTTTACACTTAATGCTTGTTTGTTGATGACAGCCTATTACTTGTTGAAGGTGATTAGAGAGCCGCTAATTCTTTCATATGGTGGAGCGGAATATAAGAGTTATGCAACTGCATTTCAGGCTATTACTTTGTTGGTCGTGTTACCTTTCTTTTCCTCTTTTTATCATAAGCATGCTGCCAGCAAGGTACGAAGTGTAATTGTTAATAAGGTATTTTTGTTTTTTATATCTCACTTGCTGATCTTTTCGTTCCTGAAATTCTTAAATGTTAATATTGGAATGGCTTTCTATATCTGGCTTGGTATTTTTAGTGTCATGGTTGTTGCGCAATTTTGGGCGTTTGCCGCAGATACTTATAATGTCAAGAGTGGCCAGCGTCTCTTTGTTATTATCGCTATTGGAGCTACTTTAGGTGCATGGATAGGTTCCAGATTAGCGGGAATTGTTTTTCCCTATCTCGGAATTAATGGAATTATGTTGTTATCGGCAGGCGTGCTTTTTTTATCCGTGTTGATTACAGCAAAAATTGAAAAGACAGTTCCAGAATTTTCAATGAACGAAGAGTCTACTCATAAGGAAAATACTTCTAATAGATGGTTAGATGGCTTCTCCACAGTTTTTAAAAATAATTACCTCTTGTTGATTGCATGCTTTGTTACGCTTTTAATATTTATTAATTCAACGGGAGAATATATTTTAGCCAGATTTGTTTCTGAAGAAAGTCAGATTCTTTTAGATTCTGGAAAAATTGCCAATGTTGTTCATTGGCAAAGTTCGTTCTATTCCAGCTACTATTCATGGATTACTATGGGAAGCTTTTTACTGCAAGCATTTCTTGTATCAAGAATATTCAAGTGGGTAGGTATTCGTGGGGCAGTTATGGTACTTCCGGTCATAATGATTATTGGGTATAGTTTTATGCTTTATTTTCCAATATTTGCCTTTGTCAGGTATGCAATGACTTTTGAGAATAGTGCTAACTATTCCGTTCAAAATACGACTCGTCACGCACTTTTCTTGCCTGTGCCAAGGAAACTAAAATATTTAGGGAAAACGACTATTGAAACCTTCTTTTATCGTTTTGGCGATCTTCTTTATGGTGTTTTTGTATATCTTATGACAACACATGCTAATTTTATGATTCATCACTACATAATGATCAACCTTTTCCTGTCGGTTGTTTTGTTCTTTGTGGCCTGGAAAGTCGGTCACAAAAATTTAAAAGAAATGAGAAAATCCAAGCCGGACTCAGTACTTTCGCTAAAGGCTGTAATCCCGCATTTACATATGCCTTCCGGACAAATGTCAAAGTTTAGTGTTAGTGAGTGTACTTTTGTAGATCCTAGTGTTGGTGACGCTTTACATTATCATGCTGAAAGAGAGTCAGGAGACCCTTTGCCTGGCTGGATTGAGTTTGACCCAATGACTAGAACTTTTACTTTTGATTCTCCGAATGATTTTATTGGTAGATTTAATCTAAGAATAATTGCGACCGATTTTGATGGGAATAAAGCGAGCTGCGGAATTAAGCTGACCTTTTATAAAGAGGAACCTGAGGTGCTCCCTGCATAATAGGTTCGAGTTTTTATCAAGAAATAAGATGTGTATGGAACGTTTTAACTGTGGATATGAATATTTATGAAATCGATTAGACTAATATTTTTATTATCTAGCTTCTTTCTGGTTTGTGGTTTAGCTCATTCCTGCGAACAGGAAAATAAAAAAAATATCGAGAATACTAAGTCGGTGGTAGTAGTCAGTAATGTTTTCGGAAAGGTCGAAAAGCTACGCGAGGTGTTAAAGTTTCATTCTTTGATAGATGAAGATGAAAATTGGGTTGGTAATAAAAGGGAGCTGGTTGTTTTAGGTGAGAAGGTTAATTCTGACGCTAGTGCTAAGTCATTATTACTTCTCCAACAGTTAAAAGTATGGCAGCAGCAAGCTGAGAGTTTAGAAAGTTCAGTTTATATTGTTCTGAGTGAAAAAGAGTTGAGATGGTTATTAGGAGATTCTGCTTTTGAGTCTGGAGGAGATGACCACTGGGTTAATATATTGGCTCCGGGAACCGAGCTGGGTGATTGGCTATCTTCACAGAATCTTATTATAAATTTAAATGGACATCTATTTGCTGATGCAGGTGTTGAGCCGCAAATGTCCAGTTATACTGTTACCGATCTAGAGCAACGTTTAAAAAGAAACTTGGATGATTTTCGAAATTTGTGGAGGGAGCTGGTCGAGCAATACCATTCGAACACAGAAGCTGAACCGCTAGATGACGCGTCAATACTAAATCTCCGAAATAACAGGTTAAGCGAAGAATTGAATAAATACTTTAAGGAATTAGTTGATTCGAAAATATCGCCTTCCTATTATCTTGGAAATTCATTTTGTCACCCGTTGTTTGAACAGGATCGCTTCGAACAAGTTCTAAAAAAATGGAATGCAAATTACTTATGGACTGGTCGTTCGATGTATAAAGCAGAATCGATAGAGCAACGATTCGATAGTCAGCTTTATATCCTGGATTCACTACAGTCAGAAAATGTTAACTCCGAGTTGTGGAATGTGGTTCTTGAACAAGATTCAATAAAAATATTCCATGGGACAGAAGAGTATATCCAGCCAATATTGCCGTCACCTGATAGGCATATTTACAGGCCGTATGGCTTGACAGAAAGGCAGATTGTTGAGTTTCTTGAAACAGGAAAAGTAATATCAAGAAACGAAACAAAAGAAGGAAAAACTAAACCGCTCAAGGTTAGGTTGAAGAAAGGAGACAAAGAACTAAAAGCAATTTTTAAGATGGTCAATGAATCTAAAAGAGAACGGAGTAATAATATTCCTCGCAGTGGCGATCGATATGCAAACGAGTTGGCTGCATATCACTTCGCAAAACTTTTAGGTATCGACCTGATCCCTGTGACAACGCAAAGAGTTATTCGTGGAAAACGTGGAGCGATTCAATTGTGGATAGATGGCCTGGTTTCTGCCATTCCTCTAAACCGAAAAACTGAAGTGTATAGTGGAATGTGCGACCCTCTGGCTCAAGAATCAATGATGGATGTTTTTGATTATTTAATTATGAATCATGATCGTAATCAATCGAATATAGTGTTTACAAGGTCTGATTGGCAAATTTGGTTTATCGATCATACAAGGGCTTTTGGAACTGGGACCAGACTTCCTCCTTACTTGAAAGGGGCTAACTTGAAGTTAACCAAAAAATACCGGGAACGTATTAACTCTCTAAGTAAAAGAGATCTGAAATTTCTCACAGAATGGATTTCTGAAAGGCAAGTAGAAGCAATATGGAAGCGTCGTGAAAAACTTTTGAAAGAAGATATATAAAAAACTGCTCTGTAATATGCCCAGCAGTATCACTGATGGGCATATTGTACTTAACCTTAATTACTTAGAATATCTTGCGCAGCGTTGCTTTTCGGGAAAGCTTTTGGTTTCATGGCCTTAATTGGTTGTTGCCGTATTTTTTTCTGGATATATTCAATTGCAGCCTCTAACTGTGCATCTTTGCCGTAGAAAGTTTCATGAGGCAAATTGTCAACTTCTATTGTTGGCTCAACACCGTGACCCTCAACGATCCAGCGACCATCCATTGCATATTGCGGAAATTCAGCTACTCTCGCCATACCTCCGTCAACTAGACTGTTTAGTCCTCGTAACCAGACGCCTGCACCGGCAGTTTGTTTACCTATTACAGGTGCGATATTTAGCGCTTTGATTCCTGCAGTAAAGGTTTCTCCGTCAGAGTAAGTATATTGATCAGCGAGTACAACGAGATGTCCTCTGAAGGTTTGCTGCATGTTAGCGGTTGGTCCGCCTATAGGTGCTTGCCAAAACATCCAGGCTTTACGCAACAGTTTCTCGATTATCCAGCTATCAATATTTCCTCCTCTATTTCGTCTAACATCGATAATAAGGCCATCACTTTTGTAGGCTGCATAGAATTCTCTAGCGAAATCTGCAATATCATTGCTACCCATTGCATATAAGTGAAGGTATCCAATATTCTCTTTGGATTGTTCAACTTTTTTACGATTTTCCGATACCCAGTCGTTGTACCTTAAACGGTTGTCAGTGCGAGTATCTGTTGGAACAATGACTGTTTTATGGTGTTTATTATTTCGCTTTAACTCGATCAGGATTTGTTTCCCTGCTTGATTAAGTAATGCATTATTAACGGCCGCTATTGTTTTAGTTGGCAAGCCATTGATGGACACAATCAGATCGCCTTCCTGAACGTTGACTCCGGGCATCAGAAGGGGAGATGCTTGGGAAGGGATTTCGTTGTCATATTTATAAATATGTTCGATAGTAACGCCTTCTGAGTTCTGATTTAAAGTTGCGCCTAAAAGTGCAGCTTGGGGGGCGTTTGAATCGGCAACAAAATCACCGCCTCTTACCTGTGAGTGAAGCGCATTGAGCTCTCCCATCATTTGTTCAAAAATATCATTCAGTTCATAGCGATCAGTTAATCGCTCCAGAAGTGGAGAATATTTTGTATAGGCTGCCTTCCAGTCGACTCCTCGCATTTGAGGATCAAACAGTGAGTCTCTGTGCATCAACCAGGCATCATGAAACATTTGTTTCCATTCTTGTTTGGGAGATAATCTGAGTTTCCAGTCAGAGGTAACGACTTTGGAATCTTCCGTTTCTTTCGGGAATTTTGCGCCGGCATCAACAATAAACATATTGGCGTTATTATTGCCTTCCTTACGAACAAAAATAAGTTTACCGTCATCTGATAGTTTGAATTCGGCGATATCTTTTGTGAAGGTTTCCAGTTTTGGTGATGGCTTAATTTTGATCGATTTTAGTTCAGGCTTACTATTAGGCTCACTGATTTGGTCACTAACAAAAAGATACTCGCTGTTAACTTGTAAAACTTTGTAGTTGCCCGAATCGACAGGCACTTGCCACAATCGATCGGTCACCCCATTCCAGTCTACTGGCGTTGCTTTTCGTTTGGAATTTTTGTTTTTCTTCTTATCGTCATTCTTATCCTGGCTTTTTTCTTCTGGCATCAACTCATTGGGGCGCTGGAAAGGGAATCTGGCATCAGTTTTTAGTGCGTAAGCGAAGATCTGACTACGCCGATCGAAAGTTACTCCCATATTTCTGTCACCCCATGGAGCCCGTGGTGTTGCATCAAAATGCCTTTCCGAAAGAAAATAAAGCCAATTACCATCTACACTAAATGCAGGAGAATAAGAGTTATATTTATCGGAAGTGAGTACCTGACTCTTTGCCTCATTTATTGAGTACAAAACAATACGGTTGCGTTCATCACTCTGAGCGAGCTGAGTGGCAGCTAATAGATTACTGTCATTAGACCAGGTTAGATTGTTAAATGGATCGAGTCCTGAACCGCCAGAAATAATCTTCCTGTTCTTGCCACTTTTCAGATCGAGCAGCCAGAGATCTCCATTTTGATCGTCATGGGCAATATACCTTCCATCCGGAGAAAGCGATAGTTGCCAGCGAAAAATATAGCCATCTTTGGTTAATTGTTTGTTTTGGTTGGAGCCATCGGCGGCGAACTGCCAGATTTCCATTTCGCCAGAAGCGTCGTTAATCGCATAAACCCACTTACCATCATCGCTTAGAATCGCTGCTCTGGTGCGTGAATCAGCAGGTGTTTTTACTTCAACTAATCGTGATTTGTCGGTGGAAGCAATGGCTACTTTACCACGTGCAGTGATAACGACCTTTTTATGGTCTCCGGCAAGGTTGCTAGAGTTAAGGTATTTAAGTGGTTCGTTGATCCACTTGTCGCGTAACTGGGCAAAGTCGGAGGTTAGCTCGATCGACTGTTTTTGCGATTTTCCGCTGGAGATATCAAAAATGTAGATGTCAGCACCGAGCTGGTAAGCTATTTTGCCTTGATGAAGTCTGGCGGCACGAATCGGCCAGTCTTTATAGAACGTGAGCTGTTTATAATCCGAGCCGTCGGCTTTCATCGACCAGATATTCTCGCTACCACTGGCATCACTGACGAAATATAGTCTGCCGTCGTAAGCCATTGGTTGGCGGGTAGACCCCTGGTGAGTTCCGGTCAGTTTTTGTGCTTCCTGACTGGAGCCCAGTTTATATCGCCATAGCTCGCCTTTGGCGCCACCGCGATAAACTCGAGCATTATCAGTCGATACCTGTAACCCGAACTGGGCGAAATAAACATATTCGCCTTTTGCATCAACGCTGCCCTCGACTGCATCTGCAAGCGGGATAGAAGCAGTTACCAATGTATCAGGATTTACCGTGCGCAGGGTCCAGTTTCCTGTGGGACCTACACGGTTGTTAGTGCTATAGAGGACTTCCCCTTTGGGAGTCCAGCCATGAACCCTGACGCTACTATTTTCAAAGCTCACTCGTTTGGCTACGCCGCCCTCAAGGGGAATAACGTAGGCTTCTGTGGTTCCTTCATAGTTGGCCGCATAAGCAACCCACTTGCCATCGGCAGATATCGCTGCCTGCTTTTCTTCTGCTGGATGGGTCGTTAGCCGGCGGGACTCTGTGCTGCCTATCTGGTTTATCCAGAGGTCACCTTCTGCGGTAAATACCAGCGTATTATTGTGTAGTGAAGGTGAGCGATAGTAACCGACTGAAGCGTCGGCGACACCAGAGAGCCCGGTTAGCAGGGCAACGGCATAGAGTTTGAGCTTCATTATTTCTGTCCCCAATTTGACTGCGAAGCAGCGCAGTATGTTTGACTTTTTATTCGAATAGCCACGCATACTACTATAGTCTGGGGATTCTGTGGAATATCGCCTGGTTCTTTGGGGAATGGAATTGTTTCGAATTGTTTAGATTGACTGTTTTGCTTTGCTTTGCTGAATTGATTAAGTATGCTCCATATAATTCATTGTTTAGTAGTCAACAATTCCGTATGAAAAGGGCTTTAAAAGTTATTTTCACTGTTGTTTATCTTTTCTCCAACGCTGTTTTAGCTTGTAGTGAAGTTAACAAACCTGAACTCCACCTTTTAACTTTCGATCGAGAATTTGAAGGAACTTATATCAGGTTGATAATTCCCGGCGAATTTAATAATGAATTATTTGATTCCGTAATCATGAATCTCGGAGCTGAAGAAGAGTTTATTGCTGCAATTCCAGTCGCAGCAAAAAAGCTATCAGAGGATTCTCATAGAAGTTTAAAGCCTTTTTATGGATCCTATTATTCCACGTTTAACCTGGGCAGAAAAATGGAAAGCGTATTTCAATTGACGCTGAGATATCGAGAAAAACCTCGTAGTGATGGCGGAAGGAGGCTCTGTCTAACGACTTATGATTACTCTTTTAAAGACATCCGCTCTTACTTTAAGACAAACGAGAGCTAAGGTTAATCGCCAATCAACCCTTTAATATGTGCAACCACGCTTCGTCCCAGGGCCCCCAGCGCATATCCACCTTCAAGCATTGAAACCATTTTGCCTGAACAATACTTGTCTGCTGCCAGCTTTATCTGATCAGTTACCCATCGATAATCGTGCTCATAAAGACGCACTTGCGACATATCATCTTCGGCGTGGGCGTCAAAGCCTGCTGAAATTAAAATGAGTTGTGGCTTATATTCTTTAAGCGCGGGTAACCAGTTTTCAGTCACCGCGTTTCTAAATTCTGTACTGCCGGCATTGGCGGGTAGCGGTGTGTTGACAATATGCGTCGGATGATTTCCTGTTCCGCTAAAAGGATAAAAAGGATGCTGGAACGTGGAACAAAAAAGAACGCCTTCTTTGTCGCGCATGATTTCTTCGGTTCCGTTTCCGTGGTGAACATCAAAGTCGAGTATTGCGACGCGATCCAGCTGATATTTTTGTTTGGCGTAGAGTGCTGCAATAGCGATATTATTGAAAATACAAAAACCCATCGCTTTATTTCTTTCAGCGTGATGCCCTGGCGGCCTGGTGGCGCAAAATGCCGCGCCGAAATCACCTTCCATCACTTTATCGACCGCCATAATACCGGCACCGGCTGACAGTAAGGCTGCAGCTAAAGAATAGGGATTCATGGAGGTATCGGGATCTAATGCAAAACAACCGTCATCGGGTGCATTGTCGAATACAAAGTCAATATAGCTTTGCTCATGTGCCAGGGATAGCAGGGATTTCTCAATGGGGGTTGCGTCAAACTGACGCAAGACATAATCGAGTCCACTGGCAATCAGCTGGTCACTAATCGCGCCGAGTCTTGCCGGACACTCTGGGTGAAACTCGCCCATAACGTGTTTGTTACAATCCGGGTGGCTAATGATACATACTGGCATATTGGTCTCGTCTTAGTCGGTTAATCAATTTCTGTTCAACTTCTGCTGTCGCAAAACTCCTGGGCAACATTTCGAAAACTTTTTCAGTTTACTACTAACCTGTTTATCTCGATAGTGCGGCAAAAGATATAATAGCAAAGGCAGCCCAAATGACTGCCTTTAACAACCTAAATCTAATTTTTCGAAAATACCTATAGACTCTTCTAATTTTATAGGGACTCTTTCAATCTTAAAGAGGCTCTTATTAACCGCTAGTGCGACTTAACCTGGCGTCTCGGTTCAATCGTTGGTTTCGGTTAAATCGAGCGCCAGATTGATTTCGCCAAGTTCGTCACTTGGCACGCGCTTAAAACCGTTATGCTCAAAAACGGCGAGCATGGGCACATTGTCCCGTCTGACAGTAGCTACCATCTTATCCAGCTTTCTTAAGCGCGCAATTTTTACCATTTCTTTAAGCAAACGAGTCGCCATTCCTTTTCCGCGCTTACTTTCTTTAATCACAAATGCCGCTTCGCAGGCATTGCTTTGCTCAATATGGTAGTAACGCCCCACAGCCTGAATCATCTCGCCATTGATATTGGTTTCGGTAAAACACAACGCTAAATCTTTACTCTGATCAACACTTACCAGATTACAGGATTTCTCACGAGACATTTGGGTAACGTGATGGTTATAGCGCATTAGTAAAGTTTCTTTGTTATGTGAATAGAAAAATTCCTGAAGCTTTCTTTCATCCGCTGGGCGAAGAGGGCGAAGTACATATTCCAGTTCGTCGAAAGTAAATTTTTTCAACTCGACACTACCTAGTTCCGGTACAGACGTTGGCGTTTTATCCTGATGTTCGGGAACCCAATAATGTTTTCTCACTTCTTTCAGCAACTGATCACGGAATTTAGGATGAGCGACTCTGATTAGTTCCAATGCTCTTTCGCGAATGCTTTTTCCGCGTAAATAGGCAATGCCATATTCGGTGACCACATAGTGAACATCGCCGCGAGAAGTCACCACACCAGAGCCTTCAGTCAGGTGAGGAACTATTTTCGAAGTCTTGCCGTCTTTGGTGGTTGAAGGTAGGGCGATGATGGGTCTGCCACCTTTACTCATTGCCGCACCACGAATGAAATCGACCTGGCCGCCGATACCACTGTAGAAACGATAGCCAATGGAGTCGGAAACAACCTGACCGGTCAGATCAACTTCGATGGCGCTGTTGATGGAAACCATATTGTTGTTACGCGCGATATTTACTGGAGAGTTCACATGTTCGGAAGGGTAAAACTCAACGTGCGGATTTTGATTCACAAAATCGTAAAGCCTTTGTGTGCCCATGCAGAAAGTGGTGATGGTTTTTCCTTTATGAAAGGTTTTCTTGCGGTTATTAATTACTCCGCTTTTCATCAGGTCGATAATTCCATCTGAAATCATTTCACTATGAATGCCGAGGTCTTTGTGATTATTCAGGTAGCGTAAAACAGCATCCGGGATCTTGCCAATACCGAGCTGTAAAGTGGCGCCATTATCGATAAGCAGGGAAACATACTGACCAATTTGTTCGGTGATCTGATCAAGCTCGGGAGGCGGCAATATTGGCAGATCTTCTTCCGCTTCCATCCAGGCACTGATCTGATTGGTATGAATAAAACTATGTCCGTTAGTTCGTGGCAGTTTCGGGTTTATTTGCGCGATTACGTATTTAGCCGATTT
Source organism: Aliikangiella sp. G2MR2-5 (assembly GCF_015687155.1). Taxonomy (GTDB): domain Bacteria; phylum Pseudomonadota; class Gammaproteobacteria; order Enterobacterales; family Kangiellaceae; genus Aliikangiella. The sequence goes on from NZ_JADPQF010000005.1 coordinate 104,581, forward strand.
TACCGCGGCAGATACAATATCTACCGTTACGCCCAAAGAGCAATAACCATATTCATCCGGCGGCGTTACCATGACCAAAGCAACATCCAACGTCAGAATGTTCTCGCTAAAAAGACGGGGGATTTCGGAGAGAAAGCAGGGGGTGTAATCTGCACGTCCTTCGGCGATAGCTCCGCGTACATTATCGCCGCCAATGAAGAGCGTATTGACTTTAAACAGATCCTTATGCTCCGCCTTGGCCCACTCACTTTCGGAGTGGGTCAAGATATGAATCGCTTCCAGGTCGTGAAGCTCCTGACTGTTTTCGATTAGATTTCGGATCAGCTTATTAGGGACCGCTGCATTAGAGCCGATGAATACACGATTGCCTGATTTAAGGAAATCTTGCCAGCGGACCGGATGATTGGAAGTTGAAGTAAGCATTGACATTCTCTGCTGTTATTTGACTACAGGGGTATTATCCACCTTGCTGGTTAGACCTCTTTGATCGACGTCAATTCTCGATACGGGATATTTTTTATTTCGATGGGCGTAATGAGGTGAATTTTTAGTTAAAGCTAGCGCCCAAATTTGATTTTATTCCAAAAAGTTAGTTGGTTTGTTTGCCTCTATAAGGTATCAATGGAGAGTCCTGAATGATTATTTGAATCTGTACTGATGATTCAAATTGCCGACTCATTCAATACGAGAGACTCTATAAGAGAGGCTCTAGACAAGGACACACAACAGACTAGACGGAGAACACCATGTTAACCAAACTTCGCTCGACGCAAGATACTTTGCGTAATGAGCTGATATCGACTCAGGAGCCGCTGTCATTGCGCTCTCGAGTATTCGCGCAGCAAAGTCAGAAATCACCTTCAGTGCTTAATACATTAAGCTTCAACCTGTCTTTGCAACTATTTGTTTCTTATCTAAAAGCGCCGCTTTTCTCCTATTATTTTTATCATTCTTATCGTCGCCAATTCGCTTATTTCTTCTAGTTTTAGCGAAGTCTAAGTTAATTCAAACTAATTTATTTGATTTGCTCGAGTCATTGTACTTTGAGTGAAATAACGATGAGATTAAAATTATGACTAATTCTGTTCACGCCAATGTAGAGGCGTCAAAATCTATTAAATCAAATTCAAATACCAGCACTACTTCAGCGATTGACCCGCAGGTGCAGGTCAACAATCTTAATATTGTTAACGAAAAAATCTTATTGACACCTGAAAACTTAAAAGACCGATTTCCGTTATCAATCGAGTCAGCCAGATTTGTCGCAGAATCGAGACTGTCTATTAGTAATATTCTTGCGAAAAAGGATCATAGACAGTTGGCGATTGTCGGTCCTTGTTCGATTCATGATATTGGGGCGGCTAAAGAATACGCACTAAAACTCAAGGCCCTGAGTGAAAAAGTATCCGATGAATTGTTTGTGGTGATGCGTGTCTATTTCGAAAAGCCTCGTACAACAGTCGGTTGGAAAGGACTAATCAATGATCCTCATATCAACAACAGCTTTGAAGTCGAAGAGGGTCTTTCAATCGCCAGAGAACTCTTGATCTGGTTGGCCGACCAGCAAATTCCGGTAGCGACTGAAGTGCTCGATCCTATTTCTCCACAATACTTGTCCGAGCTGATTTCCTGGGCCGCTATCGGCGCGCGTACAAGTGAGTCTCAAACTCACCGAGAAATGGCAAGCGGACTTTCTATGCCCATCGGCTATAAAAACGGTACCGATGGAAGCGCTTCTGCCGCGATTAACGCCATGAAAGCGGCTGCTTCCGGTCATAGTTTTATGGGGATCAACCAGCAAGGACAGGTCACTTTGCTGGAAACCCGAGGTAATAAAGATGGTCATGTCATTTTACGAGGTGGCAAAAATCCTAACTATAAGGCCGAAGATGTTGCCCTTTACGAGCAACGACTGAGTAATGCTGGATTACCGAGTAATATTATGATTGATTGTAGTCATGGCAATTCCAATAAAGACCACCGGCTGCAGCCTAAGGTGCTAGAAAATGTAATTCAGCAGGTAGTTGAAGGCAATGATTCAATAATTGGTTTTATGCTCGAAAGCCACCTGAATGAAGGTAACCAGAAAGCTTTAAATGGGAAAGAAGGTTTGAAATACGGGGTCTCCATAACCGATGCCTGTATTGACTGGCAGACCACAGAAAACTGTTTACTCGATGCAGCGGATAGATTGCGCGACGGTGATGCAACCCTGAGCCAGCTAAGGGACGGCATTACTTTTTGAAATTATCTTTCTTACAAATCTTAAACCCCGTATTGAGAGGTTTAGCCAGCGTACAAGTTACGCTGGCCGGTAATTTGTTGCTGGCTAATCGGTTTCAGAGAAAAAGTTTTCTTATAACGGCTTTCAGCCAGATAGGTTACTGGTATCACTGACACAGAATATTCGTGCGTTATTGAATTAATTGGTTTATAACTAGTTGTATATCAACAAAGTGTGCGATTTCGATGAAGGTAATAGCCCATCGTGGCGCTAGTGGTCACGAACCGGAAAATACGCTGCTTGCTATTGAAACAGCGATGAAAATGCATGTAGATGCTATTGAGATTGATGTGCATCTGGCCGGTGGCGAGTTAGTTGTCATTCATGATCGCTGGTTGGAAAAAACCACCAATGGTCAAGGCCGTGTCGGCGATATGACCCTGGAAGAACTTAAAAAACTCGATGCCGGAAAAGGTCAAAAAATACCGACGCTATGGGAAGTATTGGAATTAATTGGTGGGCGTTGCGATTTGAATATAGAACTCAAATCCACGCGAACGGTTGAGCCAACTTTAGAGTTACTTTACTGCGCAATTGATGAACTGGGATTTAACCAACTACAGTTTATAATTTCTTCGTTTAATCACCACTTACTGAAACAGATAAAGAAGATCGATAAGACCTGGCGAACCGGAGCATTGTGTGCATCATTGCCTCTCGACTATGCGCGTTTTGCCAAACGACTACACGCTTATAGCGTGCATATTGATGTCGATTTTGTCGACAAAGCATTTGTCGATGACGCCCACAAGCGAGGGTTGAAAGTCTTTGTTTATACGGTCGATCAAGAAGCGGATATAGACGAGCTGATGGCAATGAGTATCGACGGGATTTTTACCAACTATCCAACTCGTTCCATGGTCAGAATTGCTCATTTACAGACGCGTTTGACTACGATTTAACGTGAACAATTAGCCCTTTTACAGCGCTGAACTTTATGTCTCTTATCGGTTAAGCTGTTTCCTCAATCGCATCATTTAATTTAGCCAGCACCAGCTCAGTGTCTTCCCAGCCGATACAACCATCGGTAATGCTTTGTCCAAATACTGGCGCCTTACCATCAACCAGAGATTGATTACCTTCTTCGAGAAAACTTTCAATCATGACGCCAAAAATATTTTGACTGCCATTTTTGATTTGCTTGCTGACAGACTCACATACGTCAAGTTGTCGCTTAAACTCTTTAAGACTGTTGGCATGGCTGAAATCCACCATGACTTTGGAGTTGAGTTTTGCTTCCCCTAACTGTTCTGAAACAGAATTGATACTCTCTAAGTCGTAATTGGGCTCTTTACCGCCGCGTAAGATGATATGGCAATCTTCATTACCCGCCGTTTCGACAATCGCTGAGTGCCCGTATTTGGTTACCGACAGGAAGTGATGGGGACTGCTTGCCGCCCTGATGGCATCAACGGCAATTTTGATATTGCCATCGGTACCGTTTTTAAACCCGACCGGACAAGACAGGCCGGAAGCTAGTTCGCGGTGAACCTGAGATTCGGTTGTTCTCGCTCCTATCGCTCCCCAGCTCATTAAATCGGCAATATATTGCGGCGTGATCATATCGAGAAACTCTCCGGCCGTCGGCAGTCCGAGTTCGTTGATATCGACCAGCAGTTTACGAGCGAGCCTTAAACCTTCATTGATTTTAAAGCTGTTATTAAGATGAGGATCGTTGATTAAGCCTTTCCAGCCTACCGTCGTTCGCGGTTTCTCAAAATAAACCCGCATTACAATTTCCAGGTTGTTCTGATATTTCTTGCGCACCTCGCTGAGTTTTCTCGCATAGACCAGAGCAGCTTCAGGATCGTGTATTGAGCAAGGGCCGACAATAACCAGCAACTTTTGACTTTCACCGCGCAGAATTTGACTGACAGCATTTCGACCCTCAACGACGGTCTTTTCCGCAGCTGAATTTAAAGGATATTTTTCCATCAAAGCTATTGGCGGTAATAGCTCTTTAATTTTCTCAATTCGTAGGTCGTCTGTAGGATAAATCATAGTATTTGGGCTTTGTTATTTATTGTGAAAACATCAAGTCGTTAAATTATTCGAGTTATAGCATTCTGATGCAAATACTTATTGGGCTAACTAACTGAAAGTTATGGAAAAACTGATTTATTCAAATAGTTAGTTGAGACTTCAAATAATTTCTACCGAAAAGTGCATACTAGGAGAAGTGTTTGGTGAATCTGTCAGTCCGGTTTGAAAAGCTTAATATATAAGCGTGAGATATCTATTGAGTAATTGCAGGCAATATGTACTTTTCAGTGAGAGAAAAAGGAGAGTCGTATAATCCGTTATCATAATTGTGTGCAGTAAAGGCTAACACTAGATCATAGCCAGGTACGACAATAATAAATTGTCCCCCAAATCCGCGAGTTGAATAAAACGGGATGACCTGCTCGTTGACTAAAAACTCGCCTAGCCACCATTGATAACCGTATCCGGAGGTATAACTCCAATCCAGAGTAACGCTTTTCTCTAGCGATCTATCGATCCAGTCTCGTTCTATAATCTGTAGACCATTCCAGACTCCGCCATCTAGAAAGAGTTGTCCAAATTTAGCCATATCACGAGTTTTAAGAAATAGTCCACTTCCGGTATTAGCGAAGCCGTCCGGGGTTTCCAGCCAATGGGCTTCTGAGATTTGTAGCGGCTCAAATAAAAACTGCTCTGCAAAGTCTTCCAATTGATAGCCGGTGGCTCTTTCAATGACAGCTCCCAGTGCGATAGAGGCTATTGTATTATATGCGTAAACCTCACCAGGCTTTGACGTCATAGGGAGATCGAGCATGGCTTTAATATAATCGGAGTGATTGTAGACTATAGCGTGTAGACTGTTTCTGGTATCTTCATAAGGGAAATTCCATTCATCCCACTCAAGGCCCAACTGCATGGTAAGTGTATTTTCAAGAGTAATATCATTTTTTCCAGGATCCCAGTTTTCATATTCTGGATAGTCAAAAAACTGCAGCAAAGGCGTTTGGATATTACCGATAAAACCTTGTTGCTTGGCAATTCCTACCAATGCTGAAACAATGCTTTTACTGGTTGAGTGCATGACATGCAAATTTAAGTCAGTATTGTTAACCCAGGAATCATATTCGCTGAATTCCGTTCTGAAGTTTTCGTGAAGCAACAGAGTATTATTTTTTACAATGGTGAGTGAATCTATACCGGGATGAGTTCCTCTCGAAATACGAGAAACTAAGTCCAATATAGCTTGCTGGTTGATATTAAAGTCTGCCAGATGGCCTACCTGCCAGCCATCTCCGGTGTATTTTGGTGCAGTATATGCGTAGGGTTTAGCTTCAATCTGGGGCGGCGGCGTTCCATCGGTACAAGCAGCAACCAGCATCACCAAACCGATGATAGACGTTACTTTCTTTAACCAGCTAATAGGCATAAACCGATAATCCTGCGCTTTGTTCGATACCTGACAACCTTATCGGTCTTGAGTATTGCTATGCTGAAACAATCCGAGTTTACAGTGAGTATATTTTAAAACTAATACAGCTTGAATCAAATTGTTACTGCTATTAAACAAAAGGGGTAATATTTACCCCAATCCTGAGATGCAATCAACTTTAACCGACCATTTATTCTTTGTAGTTCCTGGTAAGCAAATCTGACAATAGTTCAAGTTTTTTCTGATATAGCTCTTTTTTAGTGCGTCTATGCGCCTTTTCGAGCGCCTTTTCCAGTGCTTTTTCTGCAGATTTCATATTTCCCATCTGAATATCACTTTGCGCAATTCCGGCATAAGCTTCATGCAGATAAGGGGCAAGATCTCTCGCTTTTCGATAATAGCTTTTAGCTAAAGGATAGTTTTTTTCATTGAATGCGTTGTTGGCCAGGCTAATCCAGCGAAACGGATTTTGATTATCATATTGAATAATTTGTGCGTGAATTGTTTTGGCTGTTTCATTTTTGCCCAGCTTTTTCAGTAAGTAATAATAGTTACTGAGCAAATCCAGTTTATCATCATTTTTAGCGATTCCTTCCTGATAAATGGCTTCAGCTTTTTCGAAAAGTCCCTTGTGATAATAGGTCAGGGCAATCAAGTTTAAGCCGTGCGGGTCGGTTGGATAGAGGGAGAGTGTTTTTCGAGCCAGCCAATAGGCTTTGTTGTAGTCTTTCTTAAGAATTGCTTCGGCTCCTTTGTTTCGGTAGTACATACCAAAGAATTCATTTTCGCTAACACTTCTTAATAGATGACTACCTCTTTGTGGAAAGTAGTCGACAATGGTACCGCCGCGAAAAATGATATAACTGTTCGCATCATTTGCCTGCCTGGGAAGTAAGAGCTTTGTTCTTACATGCTGCGAACTGACAATAACATTTCCTTCTTTCTGATAAATGGGATCGGTTTCGACAAGTTGGTACTGAATATCAACTTTATTAAGGTTTGCAAGGGCCTTTGTTATTATTGCCAGGGAAAGACAGTTTCCCTGTTGTTGAATTAAAGAATCTTTTGCCCGAAGTGTATCCGAATAATAGTTGAAATTTACTAAATGCCCTTTCAGATAATTAGCAATGACTTCATTGGGAGGCTCATTGAGTTGCTCAGGCCTTTGTGAAAATTGTTTGAAGTCTTCAAGTTGCTCGGCTGATAGTTTAAAAAGGTCTTGTACTTCAATAATCTCGGGCTCAGGACCAAAAGGGGCTGCATCCAGCCAGACTGGAGGTACATAGGTTTGCCTGGTTACAATATCCTGATGTAAGTCGGGCGCTGAGTTGCAAGCCAATAGCATGCTGCCTATCAAGCATAGAGTGACTAACTTTGTTAATTTACTTAATGAGCGAACTTGCAATCCTAATCCTTTATTTAACGGGTATGTAAACTAGAGACACAAGAATAGCAGAGAAAGTTCGCTCCAGGTGCTTTAAAGTTAGAAGTTTACGCTAAATTGAAGTCCGGTGAAGTGTTCTTTTTCGGCTTCCCAATAGCGGCTGTCAATTTCCCTCAAGCGAGAAAATGCGGTTAATTGAAATTTTCCTAGTCTTATACCTGCGCCTACACCGGCAAATGCGTCAATATCATCATTATGATGGTGATGATCATAATAGTCATCATCATCATATCTAAAGTCATGAAACAATGCTTCAGTTAGGTCGATCCCAACTTCACCGTACACGGAAATATTGGAGAAAAATCCTAATCGAACGATTCCTTCCCACGCAAAATAATCTTCGATATAACCGTCGGTAGCGGTAACTTCGGCTTGATTGAATGTTGTTAGCAGTTGTCCTGCGAATCCGCTTGAGCTGTCAGAAAATAGCGTCAGGCCAGTGCCAATGCCATAGATGTAATCCTCACCATTAGACTCGTAAGAATAAAACAGACCGACCTCTCCCTTAGCAAGATCATCATGTCTATCATGAGACAGGGCCTTTTGAGGTAACAAGAACAGCATAGATAGAGCGATTGGTACGACAAATTTATGTAACATTGAAGGTTTTCCTGTTTAACTGGTCGATAATGGAGCTAGTGTAGTCAGATATTGATGAACATAATCTGAATCGATTTGTGAAGACCTGGTTCTTTCTTCAAACGATGTAAAAGGCTAGAATGAGCGGCTATATTATCAATAGCTGGATAAAATTTATGCAAGGTCCTCTGTCAAAAATGCGTGCGGAGCTCGCAGAACAAGTGAATTACTTCTTGCCGCTAGGGCAGACTGAAGTCCCTCTTAATGAAAAAATAGGCAAAGCTGTTCGCCTGACTTACACTGGAAATATCAATTGTAAACATTGTGGCCGAGCAACCAGGAAAAGCTTCTCTCAAGGTTATTGTTATCCTTGTATGAAGTCTCTTGCACAGTGTGATATGTGTATTATGAAGCCTGAAACCTGCCACTTTCATGAAGGAACCTGCCGGGAGCCTGAGTGGGGAGAGGCAAACTGTTTTGTTCCTCATTATGTCTATTTATCGAATACTTCAGGTCTGAAGGTTGGTATTACACGACACACTCAAATTCCTACTCGATGGATAGATCAGGGAGCAACTCAGGCGACGATAATATTTAAAGTTAGTACTCGGCAACAGTCAGGTTTTGTTGAAACTGTATTTAAAGATTTGATAGCTGACAAAACTAATTGGCGGGCTTTATTAAAGGGCAATGCAGAGCCGCGTGATCTGCTCGCAGATGCAGAGTCACTTCGAGAGCAACTCCGTTTAAAACTTGAGAATATCATTTCCGAGTTTGGAGCCGATTCAATTGAAGCTGTTGAGCAGGATGTAACCGAAATCAACTATCCAGTACTGGAGTTTCCGGAGAAAATAAAATCACATAACTTTGATAAAAATCCTGTTGTAGAAGGCATTCTTAAAGGGATAAAAGGCCAGTATCTTATATTTGATAGCGGAGTAATAAATATTCGCAAATTTACCTCGTATGATGTGATTTTCGAGCAAGTCTGATTTCTCATCAAAGCCTATATAGCTATTTCTACAATTGGAATCAATGTTTGGACAGAGGAATAGAGTTTTTATATTATTGAGTCTAATATTACTTATTCAAACGGGTAGCAGGTTATGAAATTATCTAAATTATTCAAATTATCGCTGATTTTTTTTATTCCGGGTCTAATGGCTTCGTGTGCCGAACTTAAAGAAGCCGGAAGGACAATTGGGCATACCACGCGTGATGTTACCCGGGAGATCGGTCATGGTACTCGTGATGCGGTTAAGACTATTGGTGAAGGTACCAAGAGAGTTGTTAATTCTGCGACCCAAGATAGCAAAGACAATGAGGATAAAGATGAAGATAAGGATGACTAAATTTAGCTATAATTTTGAAACATTAGATAGTTAATATATTAAAAAAGCTCGATGCTGTTATGGCATCGAGCTTTTTTATAGCCATAAGTAAAGTTTTTAACCCATTCTAGCCGGCTTCAGAATTAAAATACTTCGAATCACAAACCAGAGTATGGCCACAGAAGCGCAGAGAAGCATTCCAGCATACAGGGTTGGTTCTGATAGGGCTACTACCGACAAGGGCATGTGATAAATTCCGGGTAGAAAAACAAGTACCAGATAAGCCAGGCCGAGCAGAACGGTACCGGGAATGACAAGTCGAGTTAATACTGCAATTTTTTTCGAACTTGAGTTCGCAAGCGGATGAAATCCCTGACGGTATTTGCGAATAAAGTTACCAGCAAAAAACAAAATGAAGAGCGGCAGCAAAAACATGCTATAAAATAGTATTTTCTCAACCATCGGCGAGTCAATTTCAGCTGGAGGTTTATTCAGAACAATATCACCAATCCCTCTCAATAGTGCTCCAACATTTTTATTACCAAAGCCAGAATGGGCATTCGCCAAAGCCACCATAGCGAATCTTTTTTCGGGCGAAAACAACATAACCGTCTCATAGCCAAATGAGCGTCCCATGTGAAAGATGAGTCGGTGGTCCGACTTTTGGCTAACGTATAACCCCATACCGTAGCCCCATTGCTGGTTATTCGCAGGTAGCGCAAACATTGCTTCTTTGGTGGCGGCAGAGATGAAACTATCGTTGCCTGACATATATTGTTCAAGATAGGTCAGCATGTCTCTGGCAGAAACTTTAAGACGGCCTTGGGCAAGAGTCACACGGCCTTGTTTCACAATGGAAGGTTCTATGTGACCAAAATTAAATTGAAAGCCTTGAGCTACTTTAGTAGTAGAATTTTTTGGTGCCAATACGAAACTGTCAGTCATTGATAAAGGTTTGAAAATGATATCTTCGATCGCATCTTCATAGCGTTTTCCAGTAGCTAGTTCCAGTAAATAACCGAGAATTTCGTAGTTAATATTTGAGTACTGAAATTCGGTTCCGGGTTCAAAGATTAAAGCGATGTTGGTTAGCTGTTGAACGGTATTCCTGTAGGCATCATATGAGTTATCCTGATTTAACAAGGTCAGGTTGCCTTCACGACTGGAAAAGCCGCTGCGATGAGTAAGCAAGTGACGTAATACAATTTTATCGGACATCGATTTGTTTTGAGTTTGAAACCAGGGAATATAATCTATAACCGGTTTGTCGATATCAAATTTTCCTTGCTCCGCAAGTAACATTACGGCTAATGCAGTGAAAGATTTTGAAACCGAACCCAACTCTATACTAGTGTCCTCGGTCATTGGTGCACCCTCGCTATTCCTGATGCCATAACCTTTAAGAAGTTTAGTAGAACCATCCTCGATAATACCAACCGCGAGTCCGGGAAGTTCCAGTTTACTCATAGACTGATTGATGTATTTTTCTATCCGAGTAATTTTTTTCTCTGAGATTTGTTCGTTAGCTAAAGTATTCAGGCTGATAAAGCTCAATAGTAGTGTCAAAATAGTCAAACAAAATAGATGTAGCTTCGCACGGTTGAGATAATTCATCGAAAGAACCTCTTGGTGTTACTAATGTAACAGTCAGGTTACATTTTGTTCTCTGGATTTGTCAAGCTGTGTTGAAGAAATAAATTCAAATCAGTTTTTAGGGCCGGTTGCCATCTAGGTAAGCAGATGGGGATCCAGACTGTTTGAATTTACCGAACAAAAAAACAGAGTTTGTGGTTGTATGCTTGAATGGTTAAATATTAAAGGGAAGTTGATTTGAAAAGAGACTTAACAGCAGGATAGCTAAAGTAGATTGGGCGAGGTTAAAAGCTTAGCAAACCTGGTGCTAGGTTCGGTATCCTATAAAGGCTCCATCATGGTTCGATGTTTTAGTGCCTGTTATGCCCAGACCCCTCTCCCAGTTGAAAGAAGTATTAAAATAACAGCAATAATAAATATTATCAGACCAATAAAATAACCGATAAACTTCTTTTGAATATCCTTTTTAATATCATCATTCTCGTTCATAGAAAGGGCTCGTCAATTAGGGGAGTCAATTTCGCCAGTAAAACAGTAACGACTTGTTAGATAAGACAATAAAGCATACGAGTTTTTTTATATTGCGCTAAGTCAAAAAATTAGTTGTTGGATATAATTCAATCTTCCTCTATTGCTTCTTTAAAAGCCTGCATGGATTGAAAGTTAACCGATAATTCCAATTACATATTATGTTTGCATTTTGCATAACATAAAAAATGCAATGTAACTTATTGATTTCATTAGAGCTTGTTTATGAATACGTATGCATAAGATTGAGTCGTTGGGTAAAACGTGATTATTATTTGCTCGCACAAAAATATTTCTAGTCACAGTGAGCCGGTGTTTCTTTGTTAGAGCGGATTAACGAGTTGACTTAAATTCAAAAACAAAGTGCTGAACTATAAAAAATACAACTAACAACTGACGATTTAACTCCAAGGGGAGGAAGCCCTCAATGAACAAATTTAAGCCCAGCAAGCTGACACTCGCTATATTGTCCAGTGGAATGATTGCGCTCGCTACTCCGGCTCTCGCTTATCAGGAAGCAGAGGAGGAAGAGGTCAAAGCCGAAGAAGTTACACAAGAGAGTCAGGAAGAGCAAGTCCTGACAATTACTGGTATTCGTGGAAGTTTGATTCGGTCTCAAGCCGTTAAGAGAAACTCTTCATCAATCGTTGAAGCGATTTCTGCGGAAGATATTGGCAAACTACCTGACTCTTCAATAGCAGAGTCAATTGCCAGAATGCCGGGTATCGCTGCTCAGCGACTTGACGGCCGAGCAAGTCGTGTTGCTATTCGAGGGTTTGGTGAAAATCACAGTGGTACAACATTAAATGGTCGCGAGCAGGTTTCTATTAGCGATAATCGTGGCGTCGAATTTGATTTATATCCATCTGAAATTATGTCAGGTGTAACTGTTTATAAAACGCCGAATGCGACTCTGGATGCCGAAGGAATTGCTGGCTCAATTGATTTGCAAACCATTCGTCCTCTTTCTGCTTATGGGAAAAATAAATTTCAGATAAATGGTCTTTATGAGCAAACCAGTCTCGATAAATTAAATCCGGACGGTGATGACAGGGGCATGAGCGGTTCATTATTTTATATGGACAAATTTGCGAATGATACTTTAGGGCTTGCTGTAGCCTATGCAAATAAAAATTCTCCTAATCAGGAAAAACGTTGGGCGACCTGGGGTTATCCGACTTTTAATGTTGACGGCACTGACTATTCCGTATTGGGTGGCGCAAAGCCATTTGTTCGTTCATCCATGCTAGAGCGCGAGTCGTTGATGGCAGTAGTTGAGTACGCACCTAATGACGATCTCCACCTGACTGTAGATTTACTTAATGTCGATTTTAAAGATGAAAAAATTCTTCGTGGGATTGAAATTCCATTTGCCTGGGGACAAGGAAGTGTTAGTGGGCTTGCTGTAGATTCTGCGACTGGCTTTGTTACTGAAGCTTTGACTCAAGGGCAAAGGGTTGTCGTCCGTAATGATTACGAAACTCGTGAAGCAGATTTAAACTCTTTCGGTGTAAATCTGGAGTGGGCGGCAAGTAACTCTTTGATGTTAGAGTTTGATGCGAGCTATTCTAAAGTAGAACGTGATGTGTTCAGCTTTGAAAGTTATGCAGGAACAGGCCGCGGCGACTCTAATGGTGTCGCTGACAATATTGGCTATGTTTTCAACGGCGGTAATACGGGTGCGACTTTTTCTCATGGACTGGACTATAGCGATTTCAATTTGATTCAGCTTGGTGGTCCTTTAACCTGGGGTTGGAGTTCTGCGCTCAATGAGCAATATGGCCTTGGCGGAACCGAATGGGAGAATACTGCTCAAGATGGTTTCTTGAATGCGCCTAGCATTGATGACGAACTGACCGCTTTAAAGTTTGCTGCAACCCAGGAATTGAACAACGAACTTTTCTCAAAAGTAACTTATGGCGTGTCTTACCGTGACCGTGAAAAGAACAAATATTCTAGAGGGTATTATCTAACGCTTGCTGATTTCTCATTGGATAATCCAGGTACAGTGGTTGTTCCTGAGCAGTATCGTCTAGGAAGCGCTAATCTAGATTTTATTGGAATGGGCAATATGATTGCCTATAACTCACTCGCATTTCTTAATGATGGTGGATATAACCTTTTAGACGAAGCATTAACCGGAATTCAGCACCTGACTAAGTCTTATCAGGTAGCGGAGGAAGTTACTTCTGCGTTTATTTCTGCACAAATTGATACTGAAGTCGCTGATATGATGTTAACTGGTGATGTTGGTGTGCGGTACGTAAGAACAAAACAAACTTCAAACGGTTATTCTGGTGCAGTTGTTGACGGTATAGTTGAAACAGTTCCTAACTCGGAAGAGCATGACTATACCAATATTCTGCCGAGTTTGAATCTTGCATTGCATTTGGATGAGAGGCAAAAAGTTCGTTTCGGTGCAGCGAAAACAATTTCCCGCCCGCGTATGGATCAGATGAATGCTTCTGTTCAAACGACTTACAACAATACTCCTGATGCTAATGGCAACTACTGGTCTGTTAGTGGTGGCAATACTTCGCTCGAGCCAATAGAGGCAACCGGGTTTGATTTAACCTACGACAACTATTTTACTGATGATAGTTACTTCTCTGCCGCGTACTTTCATAAAAGTCTGGATAGCTGGATCTTCCCTGGAAGTTACGCAATTGATATGACAGGTGTCGCCGACCCTGCAACCGGAGAAGTGCCGCCTTCTTCCAATTCCGCGGGAACTCGTTATGGTGAAGTTAACGGTGGTGATGGAACCTTGAAAGGTCTCGAACTTTCGCTTGCTTTATCGCTTGGGGTTATCGATGACAGTCTTGATGGATTCGGAATTTTAGCTAGTCACACAATCATTGACCTTGACATGGTGGATCAAAATGGCAATGAATTTATGATCCCTGGCTTGTCAGAAAAGATCCAGTCATTCACTGGCTACTATGAAAAAAATGGCTTTTCTTTCCGTGCCAGTATGCGAAAACGTGATGATTTTAGTGGCGACGTTTATGGTCTTGGATTCAACACTGATCAGGTAGCTATTGTTGGTGAAACTATTTGGGATGCTCAAATCGGTTTTGATTTCGGCGAAGCAGGCATTCGATCTTTAGATGGCTTGTCTATATATCTGCAAGGTTTGAATATCAACGATGAACCATTCAAATCTCTCAGCGGTGACAATTCACTGCAAGTTAGAGACTATCAGGAATACGGGAGCACTTACCTGTTAGGCTTTAGCTACAAAATACAATAGAATATTTTCTATCCCATTTAGCCCTTGCAATCACGTATTACAAGGGCTTTTTTTTACCTGAAATTTTAAGTTTTCTTTTGGGGAAAGAATTATTCGAAAACTTTAGATCTTTGGAAATTGAGAGGAACGGTCAATGCGCAGTCAAGCGATTAAAAAAGTGGTCATTGTTGGCGGCGGAACGGCCGGCTGGATAACGGCATCGTTACTCGCCAAAGTTCTGGGTAAAGTCATTGATATCACTCTGATAGAGTCCAGTAAAATAGGAACTATCGGGGTTGGTGAAGCAACTATTCCGCCGATCATTGCCTTTAATAATGCGTTAGGTATCAATGAAAAAGAATTTATCCGTGCGACTCAGGCGACAATTAAACTCGGGATTCAGTTTGAGAATTGGGGACGCATGGGCGATAGCTATATGCACGCTTTTGGCGATATCGGGAAAAATTTTCCTTTTTGTGAGTTTCATCATTTTTGGGTCAAGACTCGACGGATGGGGATGCAATCGGATTTCTGGGATTTTTCTCTGAATTTCCAGGCCGCGAAGCAGAATAAATTTCAGGCGATCGCTGGAATTAAGGGAACCAACCTTCCGGGAATACAGTACGCCTATCATTTTGATGCCTCTCTGTATGCAAAATTTTTAAGCGAATATTCCAGGTCGTCGGGAGTAGAGCTAATCGATGGCATTGTCGAAAAAGTTAATCTTAATTCTGAAGATGGCTTCGTCGATTCGATCCAGGTCGATAGCGGCGAAACGATTGCAGGTGATCTTTTTATCGATTGTACCGGATTAAAATCGCTACTAATTGAACAAACATTGAATACCGGGTTTGATGATTGGTCACACTGGTTGCCATGTAATCGCGCAGTCGCCGTTCAAAGCGAAAATGGTAAATTTCTTAGTCCCTATACTCGTTCTATTGCTCACGAAGCGGGTTGGCAATGGCAAATCCCCTTGCAACACCGTACTGGCAACGGATTGGTTTTTTCGGATATGCATTTAAGTGACGAGCAGGCGATTGAAAAATTGCTCGCTAATATTGAGGGACAAACGCTTACTGATCCCAAAGTGATCCCTTATCGAACCGGAAAGCGACGTAAACAATGGAATCGCAATGTAATCGCTATCGGACTATCGGCCGGATTTTTTGAACCGTTGGAATCGACCAATATTCACTTGATCCAGACCGCTGCGATTCGCTTGTTAAAGCTATTTCCTCATAACGGGATTACAGAGAGTGAAGTAACTGAATATAACCAACAAACGCAGTCTGAATATGAGCGTATTCGTGATTTTGTGATACTCCATTATAAACAAACCGAAAGAAACGATTCCGATTTTTGGCGGCAGTGTCACCGAATGGATGTACCGGAAAGCTTGTCGCAACGGATGGCTTTGTTTAAATCAACCGGCAAGGTATTTCGAACCCAGGACGAACTCTTTACCGAAGTCGCATGGAAGCAGGTGTTAATCGGTCAGGGGGCAATACCGGAAGACTATCATCCCATGGCGGATACATTGAGCGAACAACAACTAAAAGATTTGTTATCAAGCTTGAAAACCCTTATCGGACGTACGGTTGAAGCAATGCCTACGCATGAGAGTTTTCTGGATAGTCTTCAATAATTCTGTTAGCTGCTAATATTAACTTTTGAATACGTATGCATTGCATACCCAAATTTTCAAAAGATGCTTATGATTTAATTCGAGAACGAAAAATAATCAAAATAACAAGCAAAGCTGGATCTAAATGAATCGAAATCAACATTATTTAAAACGCCTGTTCGTAGAAGGCCTTGTTATACCAAATATCTGGCTTTGGGTATTGCTTTTTAGCCTGAGCGCCGCAGCCGAATCGCAATCAAATAATGTCATCAAAGTTGAGCCGCCTTTCTGGTGGTCGGCAATGAAAGCCTCCAACGTGCAATTAATGCTGAGCGGGAAAAATGTCTCCCGATTTAATCCTGAAATACTTTCCAACAGGATTAAGCTGGTTTCGACCGAAAAAACGGACAATCCTGACTATTTTTTTCTCAACCTCGAACTGAAAGATACGCCTCCGGGTCTCTACAAAATAGAGTTGACAGATGGAAGTCAGAAGCAATGGATCGAATACGAACTAAAGGCGCGAAAAGATGAGAGTGAGCGACGTCAGGGATTTAGCGCGCGAGATGTCATTTATCTGGTTACACCGGATCGTTTTGCCAATGGTGATGTAACCAACGATACCATTGATACTATTGATGAAAAGATTGAAAGGAGTAATCCCGGAGCGCGGCACGGCGGTGATATTCTGGGAATCATTCAACATCTTGACTATATCAAAGACATGGGGTTTACCAAGCTTTGGGTAAATCCTGTATTGGAAAACAACCGTGCCGACTATTCATATCACGGATACGGTATTACCGATCTCTATAAAGTCGATCCCCGTTTTGGTTCTATAGACGACTATCTCGCTTTGGCTAAAAAAGCGAAACAAAAAGGAATTGGTTTAATCAAAGATCTGGTACCCAATCATATTGGCTTAAATCATTCCTGGATGAAAAATCTGCCTGCTAATGACTGGGTTAACTACGGCAAGGAATTTAAGCCGACTAATCACAGGCGTGAAGCCTTGCACGATCCCCATGCCGCAATTGAAGATAAAGAAAAGTTTGTCAGAGGCTGGTTTGTTCCGACCATGCCTGATTTGAATCAGGTTAACCCGCTGGTAAGCCGATATCTGATACAAAATGCTATCTGGTGGGTGGAATACGCTGACTTATCAGGATTGAGAATCGATACCTTTCCTTATTCCGATAAGAATTTCCTCAGCGACTTCACTGGTGCGATTTTAAGTGAGTATCCTCATCTTTCAATTGTTGGTGAGGAGTGGAGTTTGAATCCATCACTAATCGCCTACTGGCAAAAGGGTACGCGGCGTCATGACGATTATCAATCGAGTCTTACTTCGGTGATGGACTTTCCACTGCAGGACGCCCTAGTAAAAGCGCTGACTGAAAATGAATCATGGAAAGATGGACTACGTCGCCTCTATGGAAGTCTGGCTTCTGATTTTGTTTATCCTGCACCGATGGACATTATGGTATTTGCCGACAATCACGATATGAGTCGAATACACACTCAATTGGGACACGACGTCGAGCTGACTAAAATGGCGATGACTTTTATTCTGACGACGCGTGGAATACCACAGTTTTTTTACGGTAGCGAAATATTGATGTCGAATCCGGGTACCGATGCCCACGGTGTAATCCGTAGCGATTTTCCCGGTGGATGGGATGGTGACAGTGTTAATGCCTTTAGCGGTGAAAATCTGACCAAAGAGCAGTCAGAGTTTCAGGCATTTATCAAAAATCTTTTGAACTGGCGCAAACAGTCAAAAGCGATCACATTGGGTAAGCTTACCCATTTTGCCCCTGAAAATGGTGTCTATACCTATTTTCGATATTATCAAAACGAGATCGTGATGGTAGTCCTCAATAAAAATGAGCAGCCGATAGAAGTTTATAGTGAAGACTATGCTTCGGTTTTATCAAAAGCACTGTCCAAAATAAATAGCGGTACTAATGTTTTGAGCAAAGTGAAAGTTAAGCTCAATCAACCGATTAAGGTTAAAGCTAAAAGTTCTCTGGTAGTGGAGATTAAATTTTAATGGATAAGGTTTTTCGGTTAGTCGGCCTTTTAGCGACTTTATTGATATTAAGCGCGTGCAGCGGACTCGTCGTTGAAACGCCTGGCGTTAGCTTTGATCAGCAGAGGAATCAGCTCACCTTAAAGCACGCGGGGCAAACGGTTGTTTTTAGCGCACCGGATAGCTACACCATCGAAGTTAATTATCCTGAGCTGGACTTTAAAGGATTCCCTTCTTTTGCTAAAAAAGAGTCGAGTCAAAACGTTCGTGCAAATTATCGGATAGAGCAGGAATCACTGACTTTTAAAACTGAAGAAATCACAGTGAAATACCGATTTGCCGATGGAGTGATTAGTTTTTACCGGGGCGGTGAGCTATTAAGTCAGCAAATGTCTGTGATAAAAGAGCAGGAAAAAATCGGGTTTGAATTTAGTTTGGTTGCAGATGAAAAGTTGATTGGCGGTGGACAGCGTGTACTCGGGCAGAGTGAGCAGGGCATGAACCGTCGAGGATATCGTATACCTCTTTATAATCGCGCCCACTACGGTTATGAAACTCATTCAGAGCAAATGTATTTCAGTCTTCCTGCGATTATTTCCGACAAAAAGTACATGATTACTTTCGACAACGCTGCGTCCGGTTTTCTGGATATGGGGAAAACTAAAAGAGACAGTCTCGTATTTGAAGCCAAAGGTGGACGAGCGGCTTATCTGTTTACATTGGCAAACAGCTATCCAGAGCTAATCAGAAATTATACTCACGTTTCGGGAAGACAACCTATGCCGCCCCGTTGGGCGCTGGGAAATTATGCGTCTCGATTTGGTTATCGGAACCAGAAAGAAGTGCTTGAAACTATCGAACGCTTTATCGCTATGGATATCCCTCTTGATGTATTAATTCTCGATCTTTATTGGTTTGGACCGGATATCAAAGGTCACATGGGAAATCTTGACTGGGATAAAGAAGCGTTCCCTGAGCCGGAAAAAATGATTGCGGAATTAAAGGAAAAAGGCGTCAAAACAATTCCAATTACGGAACCCTTTGTTTTATCCAGCTCAAAACGCTGGCAGGAAGCGGTTGAAAACCAGGTGTTGGCGAAAAACGAAGAAGGTGAACCTTATCGTTTCGATTTTTATTTTGGCAATACCGGGCTAGTTGATGTTTTCGATGGACAATCCCAGCAATGGTTTTGGCAAAAGTATGAAAGTTTATTCAAGCAAGGGATTGCAGGAACATGGGGGGACCTGGGGGAGCCGGAAGTACACCCCGACGATATTCTTCACCATCTTTCCAGGTTAAACATAATTGCAAGAGGCGATGAGCTACACAATGCTTATGGACACCAGTGGGCCAAAATGGTTTTTGAGAATCAGCGCAAACTAGATCCTGAAGTCCGTCCATTTATTATGATGCGTTCGGGATTTGCCGGTTCGCAGCGTTACGGGATGATACCCTGGACAGGTGATGTGAATCGAAGCTGGGGAGGTTTGAAGCCTCAGGTTGAATTGAGTCTACAGATGGGAATGCTTGGAATGGCTTACAATCATTCCGATCTGGGCGGTTTTGCCGGAGGAGAGGCTTTTGATAAAGAGCTTTATATTCGCTGGCTTGAGTATGGCGTTTTTCAACCCGTTTTTCGTCCCCATGCTCAGGAGCATATAGCGCCGGAACCCATTTTTCACGATAAAGAAACTCGGGATATTGTGCGAGATTATATCAAGTTACGTTATCAACTGTTGCCCTATCTCTACACAATGGTTTATGACAATGCGACCTCGGGTTTACCATTGATGCGTCCGCTATCTTTTCTGGATGAAACAAGCGATAACTATTTTAATAACATTTCAAGCTATTTATGGGGTGATGCATTTTTAATCGCCCCGATAGTCAATCCCGGACTGGATAAAAAATCGGTCAATCTGCCGGAAGGTGTCTGGTTTAATTTTTGGAGTGAACAGAAGATCGAAGGTGGACGCAAAGTTGATATTCCTGTTTCCATCGAACAAATTCCGGTTTTGGTTAAGGCCGGGGCTTTTGTTCCTATGGTCGATGCGGTTCAAAGTACCAAAGATTACTCAAGCAAAAGACTTTACCTGCATTATTTTGCCGACAAGTCGGTAAACACAAGTCAGGGAAAAATGTTTGAAGACGATGGCGAAAGCTTTAACTCATTAAAAAACGGCGAATTCGAACTTCTTCATTTTACAGCGTATCATCAGGAGGGAAAGCTGGATTTTTCATTCGAGCGTGAAACCCAGGGCTATCGCGGAATGCCCGAAACTCGAAAGGTAAATCTGGTTGTTCATGGTGTCGAGAAAATGCCTGCCAAAATCATGGTCGATGGCAAAGTTGTCGAACCGGGAATAATCGAGTTCAACAAGAAAAAACGTCAAGTCAGTATCCCTGTAGATTGGAATCATTCGCTAACTTCAATTGTGATCGAAAAATAGGCCGTTTTAATAAAATGAAAATAAATAATAAACATCCGGGCAGTTCGGCTCTGTTAATTCTTTTCTCATTGGGATTATCGTCTTGCGTCGATTTTTCAGAAAGAGCAAACCACACAGAACAAAGAGCGATTCAAAGCTCGGCGGCCAGTTCGCATCAGCAAAACACGGCACACAAGAAAGTTATTTATCAGGTATTTACTCGTTTATTCGGTAATCGAAATACAACCAATAAACCCTGGGGAACGATCGAAGAAAACGGCGTCGGTAAATTCAACGACTTTACCGATGAAGCTCTCAAAGCGATTAAGGGGTATGGGACTACTCATATCTGGTATACCGGCGTACCCCATCATGCCTTGGTTGGAGATTACACTCAGTATGGTATTAGCAACGACGATCCCGATGTGGTGAAAGGGCGTGCAGGCTCTCCTTATGCGGTTAAAGATTATTACAACGTGAATCCCGACCTGGCCGTTGATCCCCGTAATCGTCTTCAGGAGTTTCAATATTTAATCGAAAGAACTCATAATCATGGAATGAAAGTAATTATTGATATTGTACCTAATCATGTAGCTAGAAATTACCACTCGAATAGCAGACCTGAAGGTGTTAATGATTTTGGGGCTAGCGATGATACCAGTGTAGCTTACAAGCGAGATAACAATTTTTACTATATTGTTGGTGAAGATTTTAAAGTACCTGAAGCGATTAATGGCTATCGTCCCCTGAATGGAGAAGCGCACCCTTTGGTCGACGGGATATTTAAGGAGAGTCCGGCTAAATGGACCGGCAATGGTTCAAGAAAATCACAGCCTTCAGCCGATGACTGGTATGAAACTGTTAAAATCAACTATGGTGTTAAGCCGGACGGTAGCTATGATTTTGAACGGTTACCCGACTCACTCAAAAATGCAGGTTTCCAAGCGCATTATCGTTTTTGGTTGAATAAAAATGTACCGGATTCCTGGAAAAAGTTCAGGGATATTGTTCTCTATTGGACTGAAAAGGGTGTAGACGGGTTTCGCTATGACATGGCAGAAATGGTGCCAGTTGAGTTTTGGAGCTACCTGAATTCCTCAATCAAGATGAAAAATTCTCAGGCTTTTCTCCTCGCGGAAGTCTATAACCCTGAAATCTATAGAGACTTTTTACAACTAGGACTAATGGACTCTCTGTATGACAAGGTGGATTTCTATGACACAATGAAATTGGTAATGCAGGGGAGAGCGCCTACTTCCCGACTAACATCGATAGTTGAAAAGTTTCAGGATATTGATTCCGGACTTCTTCATTTTCTAGAGAATCACGATGAACAACGAATCGCCAGTTCTGGTTTTGTTGGTGATGCAAGAATGGGGAAACCTGCTATGGTGGTATCCAGTCTTATTGGGAAGGGAGCAACCTTAATTTATTTTGCTCAAGCACTGGGAGAAGAGGCAAAAAAAGATGCAGGCTTTGGAAAGTCTACCCGAACTACTATTTTTGACTATTGGGGATTGGAAAAATTAAAGCGCTGGGAAAGTGGGGGGAGCTATAGCGGTGAACAACTGAAAGCAAATGAGCGAGAACTGAGTGAATTTTATAAAAAACTGTTGGCTTTCTCCTCGTCGTCTGATGCGATCATGGGGCACTACCAGGATCTGCATAGGTCCAACTTATCGCAAAAAGGCTACAACGAGAAGCTCTTCTCTTTTGCTCGTTGGAGTGAAGGAAGAGCGGTAATTGTGGTAAGCAATTTTTCTTCAGGAACTAGTCAGAACTTTGAGTTAAAAATTCCGGCCTCCTTAATAACTGAGTGGAAATTGCATGAAAAGGAATATTTTTTAACTAACTTATTTGACGGGAACAAGCAAAGGCTAATGATTAAACAGAACGAAGGGGGGATCAGCCTTTCCTTGAAACCATTGGAATCTATGGTCCTGCAACTTTCCCTGTCAGATTCGCTGTGATCCTAATTCAGATTATTCTTTTATAAGGAAAAGTGAAATAGTAGCCTCTTGCTGCTTTTCGTATTAATAGAAATTGAAAGAAATAGCTTTGCAGTATAATCACAGTTTTATTGTTTCGGTTGTAGCGACTGATACAGGGAGATTAACTCTTCACTGCTAAGTGGCGCATAGAATAAGTAACCCTGAACAAAGTCACAGCCCAGGTTTCTAAGATATTCTAGCTGCTCTTTTGTTTCTATGCCTTCTGCAACGACTTCTATCGAGAGTTGATGGGACATAGCTATGATCGATTCAACTATCGTACAGCCATGCCTGTTAAAGGGAAGCTCACTGATAAAACTTCGATCAATTTTGAGAATATCAATAGGCAGCTGTTTAATGTAATTTAAGGAAGAATAACCTGTACCAAAGTCATCCAAAGCAAGAGTGACGCCTAAACCTTTAAGAAGTTCAAGTTGCTTGATTACCTGTTCAAGGTCATCGAGGAAAACACTTTCCGTAACTTCCAGTTCAAGTTGCGACGGATCAACCTTGTAATATTCAAGAGCTGCCTTCACTTCATCAATGATACTTGAGTATTTAAATTGTTTAGGTGAAACGTTAATAGAAATTTTGGCAGAATAACCCTTTTTATTTAATGACTTGATTTCTTTGCAGGCAGTTTCGAGCACCCAGCGTCCAATATCGATAATTATTCCAGACTCTTCGGCAATGGAAATAAAGTCGGCAGGAGTAATTGTTCCATGGTTGGGATGATGCCAACGAATTAAAGCTTCTATTCTGTGCTGCCCCTGTTTTTCCAGACTTATCTGTGGTTGATACAAGAGCTTAAATTCATTGTTCGATAAGGCACTTTTTAAACCTTGTTCTATATGAATCTTTCGTTTTATATGTCGCTTGCTATAAGGGCTTGAAAATTGAAACTGATTTCGACCCATTTCCTTTGCATGATACATAGCATAGTCCGCGTTTTTTACCAATAAGTTAGGCTTTAAGCCATGTTGCGGATAGATAGCAATGCCGATACTGGTACTGACATTTAATGTAAAATCACCAAATGAAATATCTCTATAGATATTCTCTCTGATTCTTTGGGCTATTTTGGACAGACTTTGCTGATCAACAATATTTTTAATTACAACCGCAAACTCATCTCCACCAAGGTGTGCTATAAAATCCTGTTTTTTTAAACATTGCTTAAGACGATTTGCGACCGCATTGAGTAAAAAATCTGCCTGTTCTGGCCCCAAATCATCATTGACCTGTTTGAAATGGTCTAAATCAAGATAAAGCAGGGCCAGGCTCGTACCTGTTTCCTGACTTTTGTCAATTTGTTCTGTCAGGTAGTTCCAGAAACTCCGACGGTTGGGGAGGTGAGTATTTGGATCAATTTGCGTTAACAGTTCAATCTCTTTTGCTGACAATTTTATATTACTAATATCATTGGCCACACAAATATAGTGTTCAAGCTCATTATTTTGGTCGAATACCGGTGCTATCATAAGCCGAACCCACTTCTTCCGATGATTATTGTCAAATGTCTCGAACTCTCCCTCCCAATGCTGACCACTTTGCAGCACACGATGGATTTCTGGATATTGACGTTCGGCTTCTTCACTCCATTTCTTGAGTAGTGACTTTTCGGAAAGTCTGGTTTCTTCTGACATTGCATAGATATCAATCAACGCCTTGTTAAATACTTCAACGCTACCATCATGTCGGCAAATTAGAACCGCCGTCGATTCATTTTCAATGTCATCGTCGACGCCGTCAAATGAGTTGTCTTTTTTATATAGTTTTTCCAGTTGTTGCTGCAGTTGTCTTTGATGAAGCTGTATCGAAGACTCCAGTCTTTCGTTTTTTAACGCTAGATTTCTGGCATTCTGATATACCTTACGTCTGAGTTCAAAATGTGAAGTTTCATTGGCTATTAACAATAGAGAGTGATTACCTATTTTCATTGCAATAGCTTCCAAATTTAGTTCGTAAAGGTCGTCGAGACACTCTGACCATAAGCCCGAACGGAGAGGCTGCTGATTGGAACATTGCCAAATGTTTTTTGCGTCATAGATAAAATTCTCAATGAAGGGAAACGCCTCCGAAAGTAGATACTCTGACGATTTATGTTGATGATCTATGTTCAAAAGGTAGAGTTCATCGAACCAGTTTGGGGGAGTGCTGATTGGTATCAATTTGCCTTCAATATATTCGAATGCTGCAATATCTAGCTGGAGTAGTATCCCTGCCAACAGTTCTTTCTCAGTATTGTCTCCTGGATTGATAGTCATTATTTATCAACTACCTCTGGAGGACATATTAACTCGGTCAAGTGCTGGAATGCCTCTTCCACATTTTCACCGGTTTTTGCACTGGTAAAGAAAATACTGTCTTTATCAATATTTAGAGAGTCAGTCAAAGCCGCGGGCATTGCCCACTCTTGTTCTAAGTCGTGTTTGTTAAAAAGTACGACAATCCGGTAATCTGATATTGTATTCTCGATAAGGGAAATCAGTTCTTTGGCGGTATCCAGAGTTGCAGGGCGAGTCCCATCTATGACAAGGATAATGCCGCTTGCTCCGCGAAGATAGGAAGCATTTAAATCGGTAAATATATCAACCCCTTCAATATCCCAGAGAATAAGCTGTACCGAGTTTTCGTGAAGCTCAACCTGACGTTTATCTATCTTTACTCCGATTGTTGTATGGTACTTCTCGCTAAAGATACTATCAACAAAACGTCTAACCAGACTTGTTTTGCCAACCGCAAATGCGCCAACCATGCATATTTTTTTTGATAGCCTCACAACAACTCCGGTTTGTCGTGGAATAGTACCTGGATATTTACTCTTCGTTGATGTTCTAAAGAAACAGAGGGTAAATCTCTATCGCCCAGAGCCCAGATAACGATAATTTCAGAACGAATGCCATTGGCTTCGAGCATTTCTGCAACCAATGACGCGCGATCTCTGCTAAGCTTTAGGTTTGCTTCATCTGTTCCATTTTTGTCTGCTAGTCCCATAACCGTGATTTGACTAATTGAATATGGTGACAGCTGTTCGAGCTTTTGAAGTTCTTTTAAGTTGCTTGCCAATTCCGAAATCGTTTCGCTGCTTTCTTGGGCAATCTGTTGTGTACCTACATCAAAGTATATTTGAGACTGGTGAACCTTGTTGACTAAGTTTAAAAAATTCTGGCCATAGTCTACTGTGAGAACTTTCTCCTGAGCGACTGTTAGCTGACTTTCATTGATATTGGTGAATATACTCTTAACAATGGGGTCTTCTTCCAGCTGTTGTATTTTTCTTTTTGATAACTCACCTTTGGCGATAAGTTCATAGCCCGACTGTTCTTTACTTGTATCAAAATCAATTCCATACTTCTCGCTAAGAAATGATAGAAAAATATTGGGTTCCAAACGTGGTAAATTTGTTTCTTTAATTGTTAGATTGATTCCTCTAATGTTTTTTATCGACTCAAAGTCTTTCGATGGTTTTGCTTCTGGTGTTTTTAATACATTGATGAATAAGTCGTTGCTTTCTAACTTGTAATTAAGCACCTGATAACCAGGAGCCTTACTAAATTCTTCTATGATTCTTTCGGCTTTTTGATTTGTAACACTTGATTGATAGTAGGACATAACACCGTAAATACTAATAGTCGCTAACAGAGCTATTGCAAACCAGGGGGACGATGAAGTAGATTCTTTCTGTTTCTCTATTAGTGCATCTTCCAGAAAAGGCCTTGCTTCTTCAAGTTCATTTTCGTTACCTGAGAAACTTCTTAATTCTTGATAGAACTGGGAATGAATTTGCTCACATAGTTCCTGAATTCTTTCATTGATATCCTGATGAACACTTCCTCTAATTGCAAAAGCGACTGCAGCATATGGACCAGACTCAATCAATAGATTGAATTCTCCTACCTGGATGGCGTTGAGAGTTTCTGATTGTGACTCTTGTTCAAATGAGTCGCCAATAAAATCTGTAATAGCTGTCAACATGGCTGAGATCAGCTCTGGGTCTTTGACCGGAATATTTTCTGCTGAACAAGACGTAAGGAGTAGTCCGGTTTCTCGATGAATTAGAAAGACCTGCTCGACTCGATATTGAATGTTTTGAATAAATGCATATTGCCCGTAAGGCATTCCAAGACGCCACGCCTTGTAGCGCCAAACTATTGCTTGAGCGGAAAAACCCTGCTTTAACAGGTGGTTCAAAGAATGAACCATCTCGGTCAATGCATTGGCGACTGACTTCCTTACTGCAGGTCCGATGATAGGGTAAATAATGTCAGCAAATTTTGAACGACTGTTTCTAATCGAGAGGTCGATAGATGACTCGATCATAGGTGATAACTTCTCGATCAGAGAGTTATCATTTTGATTTCTTTTCTCGAATGCTTCAGTCAGATTTTCAGCGATTCTGTCAATATCATCCTGTTTTAGTCGCTCTTTTAATATGTTCTCATATTCACTGCCGAGTAATAAGGAACGCAGCTCTTGGTAGCTTCCTGCATTATCTGGTTCAGGAGGCGTATCAGTTTTTACTGCATTGCTTCCAATCATTGTCTATTCCTTACTATCATTCAAATTATTGGCCATACTTTCGAGTAAACATGCCAGGGTCTTACGGTCTGCCTTATTGGAGCTGAGCTCTTTGGATGTCTGGTCGATTTTTTTGGTCAGCTTTTTTACTTCCTTTTCTAAAGAGTTATATATTTGCTTGGCAACTTCATCAAGTTCATGATGGGTCTCTTTTAAATCTTTTTGAGTGTGATTTTTGAATTCTTTAAAGCGACTGTTAAAGTCAATGATTTTTTGCTCCAGCTTATCTTCTTGAGCAAGATGTTCGCTATTGTGAACATTTAAAGACTGGTTGATTTCTTTTGTCGCTGAACGGATCTCTTTTTCTATTTTTTGTGATGTTGACTTTATTAGTTTTTCTAAAGAATTCAAACGGTCATTGAAAAAGTCATAATGTTCTTTTATTTTCGCATCTAGTCTTTCAACTTCTTCGCCAAATAAGAGGTTTCGAATCGATGAAAGCTTTTCTTTTTCGTCTGCGACTCCTTTTACTACATTTACGCTTGTGATTTTTGCCTGTGTTTTAGTGCCCATTTTTCTTCCTTTCCACTCTATCTTGATATGATGCTACTCCAAAAACCTGAGTCATATTTATCGGCGAAAAATTGTCGGCGATTATTTTGGAAGTACTAATGACTCAAGGGATAAATATCTCATTAGATATAGTATAAGAAGGGTTTTGGGGCGGGTTAAATAAAAAACCAATAGGATACTAAAGATATTTAAAAATAGACTTTTTATAATTGTTTGGTTATTAACAGCCTGTATTATCACTATAAACGTGCTAAAGTTTTTATTCCTTTTTTCATGCAGATTAATTTGCAAGCTGCAAAATCTCCATAAGAGATTTTCGGGTCGAATTTTGAATCCGATGTATAAACACCAGGCTACCAACCGTTATCGAAAAAAAGAGGCGCTGCCTAAAAGCCGACGATTGTAGATTACAAACATCGAGCAAATAGGCAACCGTAAGCGGGAAGAGAGATGTCGTTTCCGCTTACTACGCCTGAGGATAAACCATGACCTTCCAGTACCGATAACTGAGGTAATTCTGTTACCTTAACTGACTGGCTTTCCGGAGAAAGGTTTAGCACGACAACCAGCTTACTGTCGTTAAATTGACGATAGTAAGCCAGAACTGGTTCGGGGGTATCAATGAAATTGATGCTCCCCTGAATAAGCTCAGGAAAATCTTTTCTCCATTTAAGAAAGTTCCTGAAGCTATTTAATACAGACTCGGAATTTTGTTCCTGGATATCAACTGCTTTTTCTCTGTGTGACTCTGGAATTGGTAACCAGGGAGTAGCGGCGCTAAATCCAGCGTTAGGTGATTCTTTATGCCATGGCATAGGAGTTCGGCAACCATCCCTTCCTTTAAAGGTCGGCCAGAAAGTAATGCCGTAAGGATCCTGCAACTGATCATATTCTAACTCAACTTCTTCCAAACCTAGTTCTTCACCCTGATAGGTGCAAACGCTACCGCGTAAGGTAAACAATAATGCACTGAATAACTTTGCTTTTTCTGCGATTGCATAATCATTTCCCCAGCGGGAAACAACTCGCTTAACATCATGATTGCTAATTGCCCAGCAAGGCCAGCCTTCGGTCACTTTTGTTTCGAGAGACTCTACGGTTTTTCGAATATAACTAGCGGAGTTATCGTCGGTTAACAATTCGAAACTATAACCCATGTGTAATCGGTTATCGCCTTCAGTGTATTCAGCCATCGTAGCCAGTGAATCTTCAGATGATATCTCTCCGAGTGCAGCCGAGTCCGGATAACGATCAAGCAGCGCTCTTAGCTCTTCAATAAATGCCAGATTTTCCGGGCGAGTATTATTGTAGTAGTGATATTGATAAGCGTAAGGGTTGTCTTCACTAAAGCCTCGCCCTTGTCTTTTCTCTGGTGGTTTAGCCGGGTTGTCGCGTAAGGCCAGGTCGTGAAAGCAGAAATTGATAGCATCCAGTCTAAAACCGTCAACTCCGCGTTTTAACCAGAACTCGATATTGTCTAACGCAGCTTGTTTTACATCTGAATTATGAAAGTTTAAATCAGGTTGACTGGTCAAAAAGTTGTGTAAATAGTATTGTTGACGACGAGGTTCCCATTGCCAGGCACAACCACCAAAAATGGATTGCCAGTTGTTTGGTGCGGATCCATCTTCTTTTGGATCTGCCCAAACATACCAGTCTGCCTTAGGGTTGTGTTTATTTTCGCGACTTTCCAGAAACCATGCGTGCTGGTCTGATGTATGACTGAGAACTTGATCGATAATGACTTTGATACCTAGTTTATGCGCTTTTTCAACCAGTGAGTCAAAGTCGTCAAGGTTTCCAAAAAGCGGATCAATATCGCGATAGTCACTAATATCATAACCAAAATCTTTCATTGGTGATTTGAAGAATGGAGAAATCCAGATAGCATCGACACCAAGACTGGCAATGTAGTCCAGGCGCTGGATAATACCGGGCAAATCTCCGATGCCATCTCCGTTACTATCCATTAAGCTACGAGGATAGATTTGGTAAATAACAGCACCTTGCCACCAATTCTTTTGATCCATTGAAAACCTATTATCGAATGTTGTGTTAATTCATTTATTCTGTATTTTTTCAGCATACTTGAAATTCAAACCCGGGTTCAAACACCTGCATACGTATGCATAGAAAAAAGGTGACAATTCACTCGATTTTGACCAGCTTTTTAGGATAAAAAGGGAGGGTGAGAGAGCGCATCGATATATAAATAATGCTTGTTACTCTATTTGAGTTAATCTAGAGAGATGAAATCAACGCGAAAGAATTTATTGATCATAAAGGTGCCATGCTAATCATTGAGAAGTGATATCAATTATAATGAATACACGTAGGAAATAACGCGATGAAGCAAACTAGTCAACCTCGATTATCTTTTTGGCAAGTATGGAACGTCAGTTTTGGATTTTTAGGAGTCCAATTTGGATTTGCACTACAAAATGCCAATGCCAGCCGTATTCTTTCCGACTTGGGCGCTGATTTGCACTCTTTATCCTACTTCTGGATCGTTGCACCACTTATGGGGCTTATCGTTCAGCCAATTGTGGGCGCTGCTTCAGATCGAACCTGGAATCGTTTTGGGCGCAGAAATCCCTATATTCTGTTTGGCGCAATTGCCGCAGCAGTGGGAATGGGTTTTATGCCTAATGCATCTATTGCTGTGGCAATTATGGCCCCTATGCTATTCGGTGGTCTCATGCTGGCCATTATGGATGGTGCTTTTAACGTTACCATGCAGCCTTTCCGCGCGCTGGTTTCTGATATGGTGCCTGCTGAACAGCGAAATCTTGGCTATTCTATTCAGTCTCTTCTTATTAATATTGGCGCCGTCATGGGATCAATCCTTCCATTTTTATTGACTAACGTAATCGGCCTCGAAAATACCGCTAGAGCTGGAGAAGTTGCTCCATCCGTGATATGGGCTTTCTATCTTGGCGCTTCGGTTTTATTTATTTCGGTTTTGTGGACAGTTTTTCGAACCAAAGAATATTCGCCGAAAGACTACAATGCCTACAAAGGAATTGATGAAAGTTCGCTGCAACAGGAGCAGGCTGAAAACAAGTCGCTGTCACAGAGAATCCATGGCTTTTTCGAGCTACTCAAATCGATGCCTAAAACTATGAAACAATTAGCCGTAGTACAGTTTTTTAGTTGGTTCGCATTATTTATTATGTGGGTTTATACCACGCCTGCGATTACCCAGCACATGTGGGGCGTCGATCCCAAATGGTTTGACCCTCATTATCTGGCTTCAGTCGGAGACATTCCGGAGCATATTGCACTGGCTAAAGGCGCCGCGGGCGATTGGGTTGGAATCATCTTCGCCGCCTACTCTTTGTTTGCCGCAATTTTTTCAATCTTCTTGTCAAAAATCGCAGACCGTATCGGCAGAAAATTAACCTACTCTATTTCGCTGTTGTTAGGCGGTTTAAGTTATATGAGTTTCCTGTTATTTCAGGACTCACAGCTTGTCACTGTCAATCTGCTCATAACCCAGGTCGAAGTGCCAACAGGCGCGCTGGAATTATTGCTGCCTATGGCGGGGATCGGTATTGCCTGGGCGGCGATTCTGGCGATGCCCTATGCGATTTTATCCGAGTCTTTGCCGGCGCAAAAAACGGGCGTTTACATGGGGATTTTCAACTTCACCATTGCAGCACCGCAAATTGTTTCGGCGCTTTTAGCTGGGCCAATGCTCGCCAATTTGTTTGATAACTATGCGATTTATATTATTGTCCTGGCAGGCGTATTTATGGTGCTCGGTTCTATCAGTGTTTACTTTGTTACCGACCATGAAGAAGAAGCGCTAAGCGCGGCTGATCTTGCTAATGCCGGTTAGTCAAATGTTGCGTCCATCTCCAGAAAAAGTCAGCAGATTTGTTTGGGTCAGAGCGGCTAGCATTGCTTGCACGCTAGTATCTATGACCTTGGGTATGACAGCTTGTGTTCATCAAAAAACGTCCAAAGCTGAGCTACCTTCCTATTATGGTACCCTCGAACCCATGGCGAGTGACGCGGTTTATTTTTTGATGACCGATCGCTTTGTCAATGGAGACAAAAGCAATGACTTTGTAGAGCAGGGAGGAAAGTATCCGACCTATCGCCGCGAGTTAAAAGGCCCCAAAGGGCAATCAGCGTTTGTCGGCTACATGGGCGGTGATTTTAAGGGAATTTTGCAGAGCGCTGCATATATTGCTGATATGGGGTTTGGCGCTATCTGGCTGACACCTATTGTTGACCAGCCTGATGAAGCATTTTCCGGCGGTGAACCCATTGATTTTGGCGGCGCTTTTAAAGATGGCGGAAAAACTGGTTATCATGGCTACTGGGGCGTTAACTTTTTTAAGGTTGATGAACATCTGCCTTCGCCTGATTTATCTTTTGCGCAGCTAACCCGGAAACTCAAAAATGAGCATGGTATTAAAACCGTTCTCGATATCGTGCTCAATCATGGCTCTCCTGCGTTTAGCATGCCGGAGCAAAGAGATCGTTTCGGTAAAGTGCTTGATAAAGACGGCAAGCTGGTCGCCGACCACCAAAATATCAAGCCTGAAATGCTTGATGCTAACAATCCGCTGCATCAGTTTTTTAATCAGAAGCCGGACATATTACAGCTTGCCGATTTCAATCCAGAAAGCGAGAGAGTTCTCGACTATTTTGTGGAGGCTTATCTACATTGGATTGAACAGGGAGCCGATGCTTTTCGTATCGATACCATAAAACATATGCCGCATGAATTTTGGAAAAAGTTTACAGATCGAATTAGGGCCGTTCATCCGAAGTTTTTTATGTTCGCTGAAAGTTATTCTTTTGAACCGGAATTTATCGCGCAGCATACATTAGTGGAAAATGGGGCTGTTAGTGTACTGGATTTCCCTGGGCGAAAAGCGCTGTTAAAAGTTTTTGGCAATCTAGAGTCAGATTTCGATATCGCTGCCGCAGGATTTGAGTATTTGCAAGACTATCTGTTTCTCGAAGGTGCGCCTTATCAGAATCCCTATAACTTGATGACTTTTTATGACAACCACGATATGTCGAGAATGGCAGCGAATGAAGATGGGTTTATTGATGCGCATAACTGGTTGTTTACTTCTCGTGGTATTCCTGTGATTTATTATGGTTCAGAAATTGGCTTTATGGCTGGAGCAAAAGAACATGCTGGAAATCGTAATTATTTTGGCAACAAAGGTATTGCGAAGGCTCGATCGAATAGAATTTTCATGAATCTGAAGCGTATTGCCACACTTCGAAAATCATTAGTTGCTTTGCAACGAGGACTACAGGTTAACCTGTTTTTAGAAGGTGAACGAGCCGCGTTTTTAAGAGTTTATCAACATAGTGGTGAAGCACAAACAGCCTTGGTTTTGTTGAATAAATCCGATAGAGCCCAATCGTTTGAAGTTGATTCATTATTAAGTCATGGACTCTGGAAAAGCCTGGTTGACCATTCATTGATTAGTGTGGATTCCGGCGGCTCCATTCAAAGAGATGTCGAAGCACATAGTTTCGATATTCTTGTTTTTGAGCAAGCCGTCAATAATGACTCGCTGAAAAAAATATTGACTCGTCGTATGCTCGAAGGGCAAAACACTGATTAGTTAATGAAATCGTCTGTCAGTGCCGCTTATTGGATCTCTGCCCTCAGCCCTCAATACTCAACCATGGGCAGTAATTTTAGCGATGACATCCTATAACTAATTGTTGTACCTGTTTTTTTGAACTAGTATGCAATTATGGATCGAAGAATTTTACGCCCCTTACAAGCTGGTCTGCTGGCATTCGGAGCTCCTTTGGGTTGGTTGTTTATCCGTCTGGCTCAAGGCGTTAACTTACAAACCGAGATCATGGAAAATCTCGGATTGTACCTCTATATGTTAATAGGAACGCTTGTTGTTTTTATAATGTATGGATTTTATGTTGGTCAGAAAGAGCAGATCATCTCTGACCTTGCTGTCCGTGATGGGCTGACCAAGACCTACAATCACCGCTACTTTGTAGAGCGGCTTGAGCAGAGTGTATCTCAGTCGATCCGCAAGTCCTCTCCTTTATCGTTGGTATATTTTGATCTGGACTACTTTAAGAGAGTGAATGATCTCTACGGTCACCCTAAAGGGGATGAAGTTCTTATTGGTGTAGTTTCCTGTGTTTCCAGCTGTATACGCCAATATGACACCTTTGCTCGCCTGGGCGGAGAAGAGTTCGCGATATTAATGCCTGATGTAGACCTTGAAAAAGCAGCTTCAGTTAGTCAAAGAATATGTCAGCAGGTTGAAAAATTGGTATTTTTAAAGCCAGAGGGAGGGCAATTTAAGATATCAATTTCTGTTGGAGTCGTTCAGCGACAAGAAGGAGAGGGGGCTGCCGGTTTGTATGCCAGGGCCGACCAAATGCTTTATCTGGCAAAAGATAGAGGAAGAAACTGTGTAGTAAGTCAAAATGACTCAAATGAATGATTGAGTTTCAGGTAGACCGAACAATATTACTTCTCGATTAAATCAATTTCTTTTGTTGGAGACCGAACAAATCTCGACTTATAGTGACGTTGATGTAATTTTGTAAAATCTAGCGGAGCGTACCATGGAGTCGTCAGATAGAGTTACCCGAAACAAGCAGAAAGCACATCACTGGAGTGAGTATGATTCCGCTTATCCTGAGGGTAAAAGCAAAGCCGTTCGGCATAGAAAGTCGATGCGTAAGAACAAAAATTATGCAATATAATTAAGTTTACCTTTCGCCTCACCTATTTTAGATGAGGCAGTATTCTTTTGCGGACCGCTCGTTTTTGTCGCGTCTTATATTCTTGATGCGAAGCTCGGCCGCTGCGCGATTCTTCGTAACTGTTACAATCAGTGAGCTGTATTTCAAAAGGAAAGAAAAACGAGTATCTTTCCAACTCATTGGTTTTAATTTTTATTCGCTGACGGCAAGTAAATTGAATGGCGTGATAACTCTCTTCTGAGTAAGGGTTGAGTTCATGTCCATTCTTTTCGATTGGATAAGGCATATCATTTATTTGTTTTTCCAGTGAATCGAACGAAGTACTAAGTTCTGAAAAACTTCTAAGTTTTTCAATGTCTATCAGGCTGTTTTTACTGCGAGACGGTTTGATATTGGCAAACATAATGATGTTTTTTTCGCGAAGAGCTTGTAGTACTCTTAAGATATCAAATCGGTTTTTAGTGACAAAGCGTAAGCCTATCCAGTCGAAAATGTCCGCGGCAACATTTTCACGCTTTTGCAGTAATTTCATGGTGACCGAACGACGTGACTTTGAGCGCCTGAACTCAAGTCTTTCCAAAGGAATTTCTGCAAAAAATACTTGCTCGTTATCATCTGAAATATATGGGGAAAATCGCGCAAAAATCTGTTCCCTGATTTCTTCGCCATATCTTTCATTTAAGTAAGAAAAGCTATGAGAAAGAGTGTGCATTACTCTAAGTAACGCACAAATCCAGCCTCTGTATTCTTCATCTTCACTGAACGAAAGTAAGCACATCAAAGCTGGTAAATTGGTCTCATTTGCTAGAGTTTGAGGAAGTTGTTCATCAGGATTTAGCAGTTCTTCAAGGATAAATGTGATCGCTTCCTTGCGAATAGATTCTATTTCTGCTCTATCTTCAGGTAGGTTCCAGTCAAAACCATAGCATTGCAGAAATTCAATGGCTGCGTTTTCTGTTGGAAAGCTGAGCTGGTCCAGGTCAATAATGGAACGGCCTTCCAAAGCATACTGGATGGAAGTGCGGTTGAGGAGTTCCAATGGATTCATCGCGGGTATTTTTGACCTGTATGCTGTGAGAGGTATAACCTGATATTTATCGAAAAAAGCATTTTCAAGCAACAATATTTTTTAAGGATAGTCGTTTGAAACAACTTAGTCTAATCATGAACAAAATTAGACGGGGTTAATATTTGGATAAAATCGATTCAATTTTTAATACTTCGAAGAGGTCGTTAACTAACCCCCACAAGACTCGCGGACAATCAACTTGGCGGGTAGCATGCGGTTATCCACCGGCTCATCCTTGATACTGGAGATCAATGTTTCAACCAGAACCTCTCCTGCGAGTTTAGTATCCTGCTGCACAGTGGTAAGTGTAGGGCGAATAAACTCGGAAAGAGGAATGTTATCGTAACCGACTACCGCAATTTCTTCAGGAATTTTTTTGCCTCTTTCCCGTAGTGCTTTTACAACGCCTATAGCGATCAAGTCACTGGCACAAAAAATTGCATCAAATGGTTGTTTTAAAGCGAGTAATTGAAGTGCGGCTGCATAACCGGATTGCTCGGTGGTAATGGCGTCGATCTGAAGTTTTGGGTTGACTTTGACACCTCCTTTTTCAAGTGCAGCACATGAACCCTTATAACGATCAAAAAATTCAGGAGAGCGCCTGGAGGCTCCACCGATAAATGCTACGTGGGACTTTCCACTTTTAATCAGGTGTTCAGTGACATCAAAGCCTCCCTGAAAGTTATCACAGCCAATGGAAACGCCCGGTTGACCTTTTTTAACAGCACCCCAGCGCACAAAATGCGTTCCTTGCTGCTCCAGTTGGATCAGTTTCTCTTCGTAGTCGGTATAGTCTCCATAGCCAAGAAGAATAATGCCATCAGCTTTATGACAGTCTTCATAATCAGCATGCCAGTCATCTTCCAGCTGTTGAAAAGATACTAGAAGATCGTATCCTTTTTGGGTACAGGCGCGAGTAATACTGCCCAGCATCGACAGGAAGAAAGGGTTAATTTGCGAGTCGTCACTGGTCGGGTCCTGAAAGAGCAGCAGAGCTATGGTGCCGCTCTGCTGTGAGCGCAGGTTACTGGCGTTTTTATCCACCTTGTAATTCAGCTCTTTGGCGATGGCTTTAATTCGCTCACGAGTTTCCTCGTTGACCAGAGGACTATCTCTGAGCGCACGGGAAACTGTTGACTGGGATACGCCAGCTTGATGCGCTATGTCGAAAGAAGTCGCTTTGCCTTTCAATTCAATACCTTAGTCTTTGTCATTCGAATTAGTTTATCGACTATTTAGCCTACAGGCAGATTAGCCTACGGGCAGAAGTTGCCCCAGCCCGTTAGTCTTGGATAGGAATGCATTGGGGAAAACTGCATTCTCTTACATTTTTTCATTATAAAGCCAATTTACCACTAAATCATCCTTTGACAAAGGATTTATGACACCGGTATCATGTCTCGCAATGATTTAACTTAAGGATTGAACAACTTCATCATGAGCTCAAACCAAACCTGTCAATCAAAGAGCAGTTTATCCCCGGCTGTCCAGTCAGTTGATTGCCTTTCATCTTCGCAGATGAAAGTGGCGAGTGATAATAATGGAGAGCGAGCTTTCATTGTTGCTGACATTGGCGGCACCAATGCTCGTTTTGGTCTGGTTACCGGCTTTGATAAATCCAGCGGCGCTTTTACCGTTGGCAATCAGCAAACATTTCCCAGTGCTGACTTCAAAGGCCTGGAAGAGGCTGTGGCCTGCTATCAGGATACACTGGGCGGGGCCAAGGTTGCCGGAGCCTGTCTAGCTGTTGCAGGGCCTGTTGCCGGGGATGATGTCAAGCTGACCAACCTTAACTGGCAGTTTGCTATCTCCAGCGCTCAGAAGCAGCTGGGGCTGGAGCGTCTGGAAATTATCAATGATTTTGCCGCTTATGCCTATGCCATCCAATATATTGAGCCTACCAATATTCGCACCATCAACCCGGGGCGAGGTCTGGAAAATACACCAATTATCGTAGTAGGGCCGGGAACCGGCTTTGGCGTTGCCGCACTGGTTAAAGGCAACCAACGGACTCATGTAGTAGCCTCGGAAGGGGGTCATATGTCGCTTGCTGCCAATACAGCGCTTCAAGCGGCAATAAAAGAGCAGTTGTCACGTAAGTACTCACTAGTCTCTATAGAGCGTGTATTTAGCGGACCCGGTTTGCGCCACCTGTATCATGCCTACGCGGCGGTGGAGGGATCGCAAGCGCAAGATTACCGTACTTCTGAAATTAGTCAGCATGCTTTGCAGGGGACAGATGAAATGTGTGTAAGAACACTTTCGCTGTTTTGTTCCTGGTTGGGCAGTGTTATCGGCGACCTGACTTTGGCGTTGGGTGCCCGCGGTGGGGTTTACCTAGGCGGAGGTATTTTACCGCGCATCGCTGATTTTCTGGTAGAGAGCGAATTTAGTCAGTCATTTAAAGCGAAAGACCAGATGAGTCATTATCTGGAAAACATTCCGGTGAGTCTGGTTACTGAAGGTAGCTCGGCATTACTGGGAGCCGCTGCCTGGTTTAAGGATTCAGAAAGCTAGTGCATGGTTGCAGTCGATGGTCGTTATGGCTAGATTATTATTATCAAATCATTACAGATTACTGAGTGTTGGAAAAGAAGTTGAGCAAAGTCACTATCAATGTTGTTGCTAAACACGCCGGGGTTTCCAAGAAAACCGTTTCCCGGGTGCTTAACGATGAGCCGAATGTAAGCGCGGCAACCAAGGAAAAGGTAAAGGCGGTATTTAAGGAGTTGGGTTATCGACCCAGTCCCGTTGCCAGGGGGCTGGCAACCAATCGCTCTTTTTTAATAGGTCTGGTTTATGACAATCCGAACAAAGCCTATGTGTCTGATATTCAAAACGGCGCGCTTAGCGTTTGCAATGATAAAGGTTATCACCTCTTGATTAATCCAATCGATCATGAAAGTGATGACTTACTATTGTCAATTGAAAAATTATGGACAGAGTCCAGGCTAGACGGCTTGGTTTTAACCCCGCCGTTTTCCGATATGCAGCCATTGATTGCGATGCTCGATCAATTGAACGCTGATTATGTCCGTGTCGGTGCCACCCTGTTTGGAGAGGATATTCACGCTAAGATTGATGAAGAGCCCGTAAGGGCTAGTCACCTTTCTCCCTGTGTTATCAGCAATGATGAACAGGCTGCTTTTGAGATGACCCGGTATCTGATCTCACTGGGTCACGACAAAATCGGGTTTGTTAAAGGGCATCCGGATCACCCGGTTACCGAGCAGCGTTACGAGGGATATTTGAAAGCCCTCAGAGCCGCGGGTCTGATTGAAAATCCAGATTATATTGTACAGGGTATGTTTGATTTTCGGAGCGGTGAAGATTGCGGCAGGCAGTTATTATCTCTGGATGATCGGCCGACGGCTATTTTTGCCAGTAATGACTACATGGCTGCAGGTATATTGAAAGTTGCCAGTCAGAAAGGAATCGCGGTACCTCATGAGCTTGCGGTAACCGGATTTGATAATGCGCCTATTGCGCGACATTTGTGGCCGTCGTTGACGACTGTAAAACAACCAATAGAAGAAATGGCTGCCGCGGCTATAGAACAGTTACTGGCCAGATCCAGCGATAGACTGCAGATGGATAGTGTGCTGGTCGTTCGCGAATCAACGGCACCATTTCAGTCGGCAAGCTAGGTCAGGGGAGAGCGAATTCATTCTGCATACGAATGTAGTTCGCTTTTTTATGGGATACTGTTGACACCGGTGTCAAGTTGACGCTAGTGTGGCTGGAAAGAATAGGTATAACCAAGCAACCGGGTTTGAAAAAATCCGGCTTTGCTGGCAAACATGCTTTGAAAGATATTTTGATTTAAAAAAGACTATTTAAAAGAAAAGACGATTTGAAAGAATAGAGTAATGACTGTAATTGAGCCCATTGAAAAAGTTACCAGGCGCATAATTGAACGTAGTCGCGTTACCCGCGAAGCCTATGTTTGCAGAATGCAGGCTGCGGCACAGCAAAAACCGGCAAGAAATCTGCTTAGCTGTGGCAATCTGGCACATGGCATGGCGACTTGTTCGCAATCCGATAAGGCCCTGATGGCCGGAGAGTCAGTCCCTAATTTGGGGATAGTCACCTCGTACAACGATATGCTGTCGGCCCACCATCCTTATGAACACTATCCTCAATTGATTAAAGCTGTTGCCAGACGCCATGGTATCACTGCACAGGTGGCGGGCGGCGTTCCGGCTATGTGTGATGGTGTAACCCAGGGACAGGCTGGTATGGAGCTTTCGCTTTTTAGTCGCGACTTGATCGCCATGGCAACCGCAGTTTCGCTTTCTCATGCGATGTTTGACGGCGTTATTTGTCTGGGGGTTTGCGACAAAATCGTACCAGGTCTCTTAATCGGAGCACTCAGTTTTGGCCATTTGCCGACCATTTTCTTACCGGCGGGTCCTATGTCTACCGGACAAAGTAATAGTGAAAAAGCCAAGGTCAGACAACTGTATGCCGAAGGCAAGGTTGGGCGAAAAGAACTGTTAGAGTCGGAGAGTGCTTCTTATCATGGTGCCGGTACCTGTACGTTTTACGGAACAGCCAATAGCAATCAAATGCTGATGGAAATAATGGGGCTGCATCTTCCCGGGAGTTCTTTTGTGCCGCCACAGGGAAAACTTAGAGAGCAACTGACCGTTGCTGGCGTGGAGCGCCTGATACAGCTTTGCGATTCGCGAAATAAAGAAAGTTATAAGCAAATTCCTCTATATCAAATAGTAACTGAGAAAAGTCTGGTCAATGGCATTATCGGTTTACTCGCGACAGGCGGTTCGACCAACCATGCAATTCATCTGGTCGCCATTGCTAAAGCTGCCGGTATTCAAATTGACTGGCAGGACATGGCGGAGCTTTCTGCCTGTGTACCTCTTCTGTGTAGAATTTATCCTAACGGCAGCGCCGATGTTAATCAGTTTCATGCCGCCGGTGGAATGGGCTTTTTAATGCAATCCTTATTGCAAGGCGGTTACTTGCACGAGGATGTGACAACAATCATGGGGGAGGGGCTTGAGTCATATACTTTTGAGCCCAAACTCTCTTGCAATAACCGCCGGGAAATATTCCGGGAAAGTGGTGAAACTCAGCTTTCAGAAAGTCAGATCGACTGGCAAAAAGTGCCGCAGAAAAGTCTTGATGAGTCAATCATCAGAAATGCAACGAATCCTTTTTCCGAGCAGGGTGGATTAAAGCTGCTAACCGGAAATATTGGCAGAGCGGTAATCAAGGTTTCAGCCGTTGCCGAAGAACATCAGGTGATCGAAGCGCCGGCAAAAGTATTTGAGTCTCAGGAAGACTTTCAAACGGCTTTCGAACAGGGCTTACTGAACCAACACTTTATTGCGGTGATCCGCTTTCAAGGGCCAAAAACTAATGGCATGCCTGAACTGCACAAGCTTACGCCCTTGTTGGGTGTCTTGCAGGATAAAGGTTTCAAAGTTGCACTGGTAACCGATGGTCGCATGTCTGGCGCTTCAGGCAAAGTGCCGGCGGCAATCCATTTGACGCCCGAAGCCAGTGACTGTGGTGTTATTGCCAAAATACAGGATGGCGACATGCTATTGCTGGATGCTCAGAACGGCTGTCTATCGGTAGCCGTGAGTGAACAAGAATTACTCGCTCGTCACGCTGTGGTAAAAACAAGTGATAATAATCAGTTTGGCATGGGCCGTGAATTATTCAGTGCTTTTAGAGGCGTAGTTAGCGGCGCGGAATCTGGCGCCACCATATTTTCAAATTAATGCGGTTACAGAAAGAAGCTGTAAAAAACTTCAATTGATTATTGTTTTGCCGGTTCGACCCAAAATGCCGGTAAGCAGGAGTAGAAATGACACACCAATTTGACCTAGTGATTTTTGGCGGGACCGGTGATTTATCGCTGCGCAAATTAATTCCCGCCATGTTTCGCGCCAACTATCAGGGAAGCCTCGGTGATGATGCGCGTATTATTGTTTGTACCCGTAAGGCTGATGAAGCGGAAAATATGCAGTCAATTATTAGCGATGCATTGCAGCGTTTTGTCGAACCTGAAGAGCTGACACAAAGCAGAATCGACAACTTTCTTAGTCTGATTTTTCCACAATTGCTTGATCTGGTTAATCTGGAAAATGGATGGGGTGAATTTTCAGCGCAGTTTTCCGGTCGAGAAGACATTTCCAGAATATTTTATTTAGCTGTGGCGCCCTCAATTTATGGACAGGTTTGCGAAAACCTTTCACAGCAAAACCTGGTTACGCCAAATGCCAGGATCGTGGTTGAGAAGCCGATTGGCTACGACTTGATGTCCGCTGAAAAAATTAACGAAACTATGGCGAAATATTTTCAGGAAGAGCAGATTTACCGAATCGATCATTATCTTGGAAAAGAGACGGTGCAAAATCTTTTGGCACTCCGGTTCAGTAATTTTCTGTTCGAAAATATCTGGGACTCAAAATCAATAGATCATATTCAAATAAGTATTTGTGAGCAGGTCGGCCTAGAGGGTAGAGCCGGATTTTATGACGGCGCGGGTGCGATGCGCGATATGGTACAAAATCATTTGTTGCAACTGCTCTGTCTGATCGCGATGGAAAGTCCGAATAAGTTAGAACCGGAAGATGTTCGTGTCGAAAAAATTAAAGTACTAAAGGCGCTTAAACCGATACTGCCAGATCAAATGAATAAATGCGTCGTTAGAGGACAGTATGTCAGTGGTCAGGTCAATGATGAAAAAGTGGCGGGTTATCTGGATGAGCTTGGTGATTTTGAAAGCAAAACCGAAACCTTTGTCGCCATAAAAACGTTTATCGAAAACTGGCGTTGGGCAGGAGTTCCTTTTTATTTGAGAACAGGTAAACGTCTCAAAAGAAGAAGCGCGGAAATAATTGTTGAATTCAAGAGTGTTACTCACGATATCTATGCGCCATTAGGGCAAAAGTTGAAGCCCAACCGACTGGTCATTCAGTTGCAGCCAGAAGAAAAAATCCAAATGATTTTGATGGCAAAGGCCATCGGAAGCGACGAGACAAATCTAAAACCAATTAAGCTAAACCTGGATTTTATCAGTCAAGAAAATGCTCACAAATCGAGCGCTTACCAACGATTATTACTTGATGCAATTGCAGGTAATCCGACGCTATTTATCCATCGTGATGAAGTAAAAGCCGCTTGGCGTTGGGTTGACCCTATTATCGAAAACTGGAAAGAAAGTAATCGTTCGCCTGAATTGTACAACGCCGGCAGTTGGGGACCATCCCGAGCGGATGATCTATTTGAAGATCGCTCGCAGTACTGGATCGATATTTACGCTGAATAGGTAAAACTGAATAGGTAGAAACTTAACAGGGAATATTTTCTATGAAAGAATTTCATTATAAATCAAGAGATGAGCTTTATAAAAAAGTTGCCGAACGTTGTGCGCAGGGATTGACTCGCGGCGTAGAAAAGCGAGGTAGAGCAAGCTTTGTTGTGCCGGGCGGTTCGACACCTGCGCCGGTGTTTGGTCTGTTATCAGAGATGTCTCTTGACTGGCATAATGTTTTTGTCGCGCCTTCCGATGAAAGATGGGTCGATACCTCTCATGCCCAGAGCAACGAAGGCTTGATCAACAGAACTTTGCTCGTTAATAAAGCTTCTAAAGCGCGTTTAATGCCTCTCAAGAACGAAGCTGCGACTCCCGAGCTGGGAGAGATTGATTCCGAAAAATCAATCAGTTTATTGGAAAGACCATTTGATATTACTTTATTGGGAATGGGGCCTGATGGTCATTTTGCTTCACTTTTCCCTGGTAGCGCACAGTTGAGTGATGCATTGAATCCATCACTTGAAAAACCGTGTATTGGTATTGACGCAACCGGTTGTCCTGTTGCCGGTGAATATACAGAAAGAATGAGTCTTACGCTTTC
Organism: Aliikangiella sp. G2MR2-5; assembly: GCF_015687155.1. Classification (GTDB taxonomy): domain Bacteria; phylum Pseudomonadota; class Gammaproteobacteria; order Enterobacterales; family Kangiellaceae; genus Aliikangiella. Next base: position 147,838 of record NZ_JADPQF010000005.1, read on the forward strand.
AGCCATTTTAAATAGCCGCCTGATTATTTTGCTGATAACCGGCGATGAAAAACTATCGGTGATGCGGGAAGCGAAAGAAAATTACGCGCCCGAGTTAACGCCGATATCTGCGTTACTCAATCAATCGGACACACGGCTAGAAATCCATTGGGCCGGTTAACATAAAACAAAAAGTTTGAAACAGATAGTCAAATTTTCGCTGAAGATAATTGAGTGGAGAGAAAAATGAATGATATAGCAATGGTGCTAAATAGAGCGAGCGTGATCCCGGTTATCGTAATCGATAACTTGGAAGATGCTGTTCCTCTGGCTTCTGCATTAGTTGAAGGTGGTCTTGATGTACTTGAAGTTACTCTGCGAACTCCAGTCGCCATAGAAGCGGTTAGTTTGATGAAACAAGCTCTGCCGGATGCCATCATTGGAACTGGAACCGTTACCAATATGACAAATTTGCATGCGTCAATGGAAGCGGGTGCCGATTTTATGGTTAGCCCCGGAGTTACTTCTAGCTTGTTGCGAGATGCCAGAGCCGAAGGCGCTAACTTATTGCCTGGCGCGGCAACTCCAAGTGAAGTAATGCAGCTACTTGAAGAAGGCTTTTGTTTTCAGAAATTTTTTCCTGCCGAAGCTGCAGGCGGAATTCCAATGCTAAAAGCCCTTGCCGGACCACTACCCCAGGCAACTTTTTGCCCGACTGGCGGTATTTCTTTATCAAATGCCAGGGACTATCTCGCGCTTGAAAATGTGGCTTGTGTTGGAGGAACCTGGATGTTGGATAAAAATTTAATTGAGAAAAAAGACTGGCAAGCGATTGCTGAGTTGGCGAAAAGCTGTCATTCACTCGTCTAGTCATTCATTCATCTGGTCATTCGTTCGTCGGTTCATTGTCGAGCGTCAGAGCAAAGGCTAATAATTCGTTGATGAATAATATTGTTGGGAGCATATCATGATTAAAGTTGCAATAAACGGTTACGGTAGAATCGGTCGGAATATTTTGCGAGCCCTGTATGAATCCGGGAAAAACGAGCAAATTCAAATCGTCGCCATCAATGATTTGGGGAGCATTGAAACCAATGCTCACTTAACTCAGTACGATTCAGTACATGGAATTTTTAAAGAAACAGTTGAATTACACAACGATCAGTTAATGATCAATGGCGATGCGATTCAAATGCTTTGTGAGAGAAATCCCGAAAATTTGCCCTGGCAAAAACTGGGTGTAGATATTGTTTATGAGTGCACGGGCGTTTTCAGAACGAAAGAAGATGCGATGAAACACATTAATGCCGGCGCGGGCAAAGTGATAATTTCTGCGCCTGGTGTCGATGTTGACGCGACTATCGTTTATGGGGTCAATGAGCATACTCTTTCTGGTGATGAGACTGTTATATCTAACGCCTCTTGTACAACTAATTGTCTCGCACCTGTTGCTAAAATATTAAATGACGCAATAGGCATCGAACAGGGGAGTATGACAACGGTTCATGCTTTTACCAACGATCAAAATCTGCTTGATGTTGCACATAAAGATATTTATCGAGCACGCGCAGCAACTTCTTCGATGATCCCGACCAAGACTGGTGCCGCCAAAGCGGTTGGTCTGGTATTGCCTGAACTACAAGGCAAACTGGACGGTATGGCTGTGCGAGTACCAACAGCGAATGTATCACTAATCGACCTTAATTTTATTGCTTCAAATGACACCGGTGTCGAAGAGATCAATGAACTGATAAGGCAAGCGGCGGAAGGGCCATTAAAAGGAGTTCTTCATTACAACGATAAGCCACTGGTTTCAGTTGATTTTAACCATAATCCGGCATCTTCGTGCTTTGATGCAAACCAAACTAGCGTTAATGGTCGTCTGGTAAAAATCATGGCCTGGTATGACAACGAGTGGGGCTTCTCCAATCGAATGCTAGATACTACTATGGCCCTAGTGCATGCAACGAAAAAGAATATCCAAGAAAAAGAAAGCGAGCGAGTCGAGGCTGTTGCTTAGAAACGCAAAAAATTAAACATAGGGTCTAAAGAATTTTCTGGAGTAGTTTATGACTTTGCATCCGTCAACAGACGACTGGAATAAATTGCAGCAGCATTACGAGGCGATTAAAAATGTTCATATGCGACAAGAGTTTGCTCAAGACCCGAAACGATTTGAGCGTTTTTCGATCCGTTTTAATGACATATTATTCGACTACTCTAAAAACCGCATCAATCAGGAAACCATCGACTTATTAATCGAGCTGGCAAAAAGCTGTGAATTGCCGGAAATGATTGAAAAAATGTTTTCCGGCGAGAAAATCAATCAGACCGAGAACCGAGCTGTCTTACATACCGCGCTCAGAAGTCGCTCGCGAAAACCCGTCTACGTTGATGGGGTTAATATCATTCCGGATATTGAATTTGAATTGTCACGGGTAAAACGTCTGGCGAAAATGGTTCGGAGCCGGGAATGGCTCGGCGCTACTGGCCAGCCAATTACTGATGTCGTTAATATTGGTATTGGCGGTTCGCATCTGGGACCGCTAATGGTAACTGAAGCATTACGCCCCTATGGATTGCATGATTTGAATGTTCACTTTGTCGCCAATATTGACGAAAACCATATCATCGATACTCTGGAAAACCTGAAGCCTGAGACCACACTTTTTATCATTTCTTCAAAAAGCTTTACCACCCAGGATACCATGGTCAATGCGGAGTCGGCCCGGCAGTGGTTTTTAGGTCGCCAGCCCGATGAACGCCATCTGGCCAGGCACTTTGTTGCGGTAACTAGCAATGCCGAAGCGGCTCAGGAATTTGGTATCGAGCGACAAAATATTTTCAAGATGTGGGATTGGGTCGGAGGTCGCTATTCGTTATGGTCGGCGATAGGACTTTCTATTGTTATTTCAATAGGTCCTGAAAATTTCGACCAACTTCTGGCGGGGGCAAATGAAGTAGATCAACATTTCAAGGAGGCACCGTTCGAACATAATATCCCCGTAATTATGGCTCTGATAGGTATTTGGTATAACAACTTTTTTGGCGCTCAAACGACAGCCGTACTGCCCTATGCGCAACACATGCATCGCTTTCCGGCATATTTGCAACAAGCTGACATGGAAAGTAATGGTAAATTTGTCGATAATCAGGGAAAACAAATTCACTATTCAACCGGTCCGATTTTGTTTGGTGAGATTGGGATCCCAAGTCAGCATGCTTTCTATCAGCTACTTCATCAGGGTACAAAAATGGTGCCCGTCGATATTCTCGCGCCAATTTTTAACTTTAATGGAGTATCGAAACATCATAATGCATTGATGGCCAATGTATTTGCACAAACCGAAGCTTTGATGAAAGGAAGGACCGAGCAGGAAGTTAGCGAAGAAATGGCAGGGCAAAATTATTCTGAATCAGAAGTTGAAAATATACGTCCACACAAAGTATTTCCGGGCAACCGACCAAGCAACACCTTTCTATTTGAGACTTTGGACCCAAAAACTCTGGGAGCCTTAATTGCATTATATGAACACAAGATTTTTGTTCAGGGGGTAATCTGGAATATAAACTCTTTTGACCAATGGGGCGTCGAGTTGGGAAAACATCTAGCTGCGACAATATTGAATGAGATCAATAGTGCAAAGGTGATATTGGGGCATGATAGCTCTACAGATGGCTTGATCAACTATTACAAATCCCGCAAAGGTTAGTCGTTTAATCGGCTTTTAGCGTTTTCAGTCAAAGACATTCGAACTGATATGCTTTTGTGCACGTTAGCGACGTTGTGCGTTATAATTGCAGTTAACCCAAAATCGCAATCCTAGCGCTAAGTTTTTTATGCTCAATTCCCCTGTAACCAATTTGGAAGAAAAAATATCGCAGGTTATATCTGATATTGACTGGCTTTTTAATTCTCCGCAATTAATCAAAGAGGAAGAACTTAGTTTTACCCCTGTGACTACTTCAGGCTGGCTTAGTGAAGTGCAGAAAAACCCTGAAAAACTGATACAGTTTTTATCGACTAAGAACCTGAAAATGTTGGGAACTTATTTTGAATCATTGTGGGAGTTTTGTCTGATGCATTCTCCTGATATGACTCTTGTCGCCCAAAATCTCCAGGTCAGAGATGAAAAATTAACCCTTGGAGAATTTGATTTCATCTATCGGGATAGTCATTTTGCCCGAGACGTTCATCTTGAGGTTGCAGTAAAATATTATCTTGCTGTCGGAGATTTTTTAGTGGACTATGGGGGAAAGAGCAATCTGAATTATCAGACGAAAATGAGCGACTGGGTTGGCCCAAATGTGAATGACCGTCTGGATATCAAGTTTGAAAAACTTGTAAAGAAACAAACCCAACTCAGTGAATTACCTGCCGGTAGGCGCAGGTTGCGTGAATTGGGTATTGAGCAGGTTAAAAAAGAAGCCTGTTTGTTGGGGTATCTTTTTTATCCCGAAGATTATTTTTCTGGAAACTTGAAACTAGATGCTCCCAAAGAAGTTAATCCTCTTCATTTTAAAGGATGTTGGCTCCCTGTTGACAGGCTGGTTAAATATTTAGAACAAGCGCAAGAATGGAGTATTTTGGAAAAACCGTTTTGGTTATCTCCCTTAAGAAAAGCAACAGGTACTTTGTGTAACAGCACAATAAAAAGCCGTGATAGCATTTACTCCGAGGTAGAGAGAATAATTTTTTCGCAAAACAGACCAGTGCTTATCGCTCCTCTAGAAAAATTCAATGATAGTAACGGGGAGACGGCATATCAATCAGGCAGACCAACATTTATCGTTCCGAATGATTGGAGGCAAAAGGCGTGTGACGCACTTGGCTAATAAGCCATTACGTATTCTCATAATAGCCAACCATCGAACCGTTTTTAACCGGGAATAGTCTAGCTATTTTGATGGTTTGACAGAGAAGCCTTTTCTTTGTGATTTTCTATTTGGGATAGTTGTTAAAAATGCCACTTGGCAAGAAAACTCCAGGTATTCTGATCTGTGTCGAAACCAGCAGTATCTTCAATAGCAAATTTATTTGACCAGAAATCATATTCAATTCCCAGATACCACTTGGTGTTACCTCCAAACCACTTTTTCATATCCAGCTTAATCTGCGGATTAAAGTGAAGGTTATCAGCCCCTTCGTCGTTGGCAAAGGTCCAGTCGAAAAAACCATCAATTGTTAAGGGAACTTCACCTATTTGTGTATCAAAGGACCATACCCCTGTAAGTTGATATCCATAATCAGGTACATCTGGGTCATTTCTTTGATATAGCGTTAAATTTGCAAAGTTGAAAAATTCTGAGTTTAAATCGACTCCGAATCCAAACAGATTAGAAGAAACATCAGAGGAGCCTCTTTCTAAAGTTGCTGCAAGGTAAAGCTTGTTAACTAATCCTTGTTTTCCATAGTCGCTAAGGTTATATCGAGGAGAGAATTCGCCATACCGACTATCTCCGCCATCCTTATAGTCTTTAGCGTCGATGAACATAAAAAAGCTGAAGTTATCCCATGCCGCAACATACTCAAAAGTCAGAGTTTGTTGTTCTTCGGGTTCGACGGCGAAATTATCACCGTACAGGTAGGTAATACTGCCATCTCTATAATTCACGGCTTCAGCATTTGAAAGCATAAATAGCAAAATAAAACTAACTAGTCGTAAATTCATTTTTATTACTCCTTCTTAGGACTTTATCCAGGTCTGAGCAACTAACTGGCTTAAATAAGAAATATCCCTGACCAAAGTCACATTCAGCTTTCTTTAGAAATTCAAGTTGCTCTGAGGTTTCTATGCCTTCTGCAACGACTTGGATTTTTAGTTTCTTAGCCATAGCGAGAATTGTTTTAATCAAGGTATTACTCGAGTCGTCTATATTAATCTTGTCTACAAATTCCCGATCAATCTTAATAATATTAACTGGAAACCGGATAAGGTAGCTTAAAGAAGAGTAGCCGGTTCCAAAGTCGTCGATTGCAATCTTGACTCCTTGTTTTTGCAGTTTATTGAGTACCCTGGTAGCTTTATCCGTATCTTCGGTCAGAAGACGCTCGGTTATTTCAACGGTCACCTTTATTTGCTTGGTAACGGTTTTCAGAGCGTCAAGCCATCGGTTTAACGCTTTATCTTTTGTGTGAAAAAGGCGAGGAGATACATTGATTGACAGCTCTACAGGCGTTCTGTCATTACAATATCCAGATAATATCTCTGCTGAAGTTGTCAGCATCTCCAGGTCTATTCTATTAATTAATCCTGACTCTTCAGCTAGAGAAATAAACTCAATCGGAGGCACGAAACTTCCGTCGGTCTTGCGCCAACGAGCAAGGACTTCAAGCTTGGCAACTTTTCCCGAGTTTAGACAAACAATTGGTTGAAAGAATGGTTTTAACTGTTTCTCATCCAATGCTTTGTGAAGCTCATTAAGCAGGTTATGTCTGTATTCTGACTTTATCTGCATTTCTTTGGTATAGAACTGCCAGCTATTTCGACCGCTAGATTTGACTTCATACATCGCTTGATCTGCTTTGCTGATCAACGACTGCGCATCGCGGGCATCATCTGGGAAAAGTGAAATTCCGATGCTTGCACTACAGTGAAGTGATTTGCTATTTAGTACTATTGGTTGTTGAATTTTCTCAAGAATATTTTCCACAAGCTTGACAATATTTTTATAGGTTTTAATGTCGGGTAAAATCACTGCAAACTCATCGCCACTGATTCTCGAGACGGTATCTGAATCACGAACACAATTCTTAATCACTTTAGCAATGTGGACCAGGAGTCGATCACCTGTAGCATGTCCATAGTTGTCATTTATAGGCTTAAACCTATCCAGATCGATAAAGAGAACACCAATTTGGGACTGATGTCGAATAGCATCTTCTATCGCTTTATTTAGGCGATCATTGAAAAGTACTCGATTAGGTAAGTCGGTCAACGCGTCATAAGTTGCTTGTCTTTCGATAATTTTTGCACTCATCACTTTATTGGTGACGTCCTGAAAAGTACCTGTTATCAAAGTTTTTTGATTGTCCTCATGTGATGCTCCAATAATTCTGACCCATACTTGAGATTGTTCTTCGAGTATTAGCTTGAACTCGAACTCGAATTTCTTCGGTTCTTTGAGTGAGCTAATGATTGCTCCTTTCAATAATTCGAAATCATTACTATTGAAGAAATTTCTAATTTCATCGAGTGTACCAGGACTAAAATCTGCGCTTGCCTCTAGAATCAACGATGACTGTTCGCTCCACTGGACAAAATTTAAGTTTTTATCCAGCTTCCAACCGCCAATTTTTGCTACGCGTCCAACTTTTTCCAAAAGAGTTTGACCCTCTTGAATTCGAGATTCCATTTCTTTTTTATCGCGATCAATTTTGAATCGGAAAATTGCAAATACGCATAGTAGCAAACCAGTTAATATAGTAATTGCTCTTGTGATTAATAGTTCTGTATGCAGTGAGTTGTTTGTGGAAAGTGTGTTCGGTCGGCCAGCCAGAATCCAACTGCCATCACCAACTTTTATGGTGAGTTGGATCTTTTCTGGATCGTTAAAAATTTCTGCATTGCCATAAAAGACTTTTTTATGTTGTCCTTTACTGTCGACACTTTTGAGAGCGATATTTATATCGCGGCTATTAATATCTATATTAGCCCTACGATAAAGGGCCAGAGCATCAATTGGAGCGGAAATAATACCCCACGGCTTTATCTTGCCTGCTTCCTCATAGTAGATTGGAGCTCGACCAATAAAGCCAATACCGCCTTGTACAAGGTTTACTGGTCCGGCTACCAGCGTCTTATTCTCCTGGATAACTCTCAATGCCATTTCTCGTTGCGCCGGATGGGTTTTGTAATTTAGGCCCAATACCTCTTCGTTACCTCTAATCGGATAAACCAGATTGACTTGCATATCTTTGGCTGCGGCAATATTTATCAGGAGTGGTTCTTGACGATAGAGCGTTTTCGCATAGCGCTCAAATTCATTTTGAGTAATATCCGGATTTGCAGATATATAATTGGCGAAGCTGGTAATCATCGACAAGTTTATTTGCATCGTAGCTTCCAGTTTTGCACTAATAGATCCTAATAGACGTAGCAGCTTTAGCTTGGAATCCTGAGTTTCTTTTTGCCACAGTATTTTTTCAACTTGAAAGTCAACCAGGCATACAGTCAATGTTAAAACAAGACAGGTCAATACGAGGTTTCTTCGATACCACAAAATAAAGGTGATCGGTATTAATGCAAATAAAGATATTACAATTAGCAAATGTGTCTTGTCGACGTCATACGATGTTTGAGTATCAAAATAAAATTTTGAGTATTGGAGCGGCGAATTAACAAGTCCCAGGGAAATTAACTGCTTATTCATTTCTTGCCATCTTGTTGGGTTGGAAGTACCGAGAGGTACTTCTGGATAGCGTAGCATTGAGTCTATTTCTTTAGCAAAAGAATGGTTGTATTCGAAAATATTCTGATAATGAATTGATTGTCTGGTTAGCTCTTTTGTAATTCTTTCTGCTATTGCTTTTCTGTTTTCAAGTGCATATCTCCATCCCTTTTTACTAGCCGCAACAAATTTTGAAACCAATTCAGGGTTGGTGGTAATCAGTCGTTCAGAAGTAAACAATGTATCGCCGTAAAAGTTTACACCGTAGTTGGCTGGGTAAAAAGGTTTTAGAATTACACTGTTTTCTCTAGCCTGGACTTTTGCAGAAATTTCATAGGTTGCTATCGCATCAGCCTTTCCACTGAGCAATACTTCCACTGTTGGGGATATATCTACAAACTCAATTTTTTCAGGATTAAGTCCATTTTTATTGAATACTGCTCTCACCTCTATTTCACTCGGTGAGCCCATGGCGACAGCAATTCTTTGTTTCGCAAGAGATTTAAGGTTGTTAGCAGGATTATCTGTCAGAGTGAAAATACCGACGGGACTTCGCTGAAAAACTGGCATTAGTGCTTTGAGTGAGTGTCCTTTGTCCTGAGCGATTAATATATCAACAGAACCTATTCCAAATTCTGCATGGTTGCTGCGCACCTGCTCAACTGAAGATAGCAATGAACCATCCGCCTTGACAGCAGAGCGAATATCGACATTCAAGCCTGCTTCGCGATAGTAGCCTTGCCATTTGGCGGCATAATACCCTGCAAATTGAAATTCATGCTCCCACTTTAGTTGAAGCGTTACTGATTCTTCAGCTTGTGCGACAAGAGGCTGAAACAACAGTAGACAGAAAAGCACGCTCAATCTGGACATGAAGCTTTATCAGAGTCCTTATTTATTTTTGATTTTTAAGAAATAGTATCAGACATTCCCACAAGTCTTAATATATAAGACTAGTCAATTCTCTTCACAGGCGCAGAGTTATTTTACAGGGAAAAGCCGTAGATGCTGACATCCAGAATTTCATTGGCACAAGAGATTTATATATACTGCGCTGTTTATATTTGTTTGGTTTATATCATCGAATCGGTTGGGTTTTGAATAGTTATTTGGCTAATATAGCATATACTTAAAGTAGTGAAGTTGGGTTTGAGGTAGCTGGTACTTTATTGATATTAAAAGGGTTTCAGGAGCTTTCGATGCTTTCTAAAGGTTGGCCGCTAAAAAAGCAATCATTATCGAAATCTCGAAGTGAACGCAAAGTCGCTTCGAAAGTCGGGTTGTTGCTATTGGAAAAGGAATTGATTTCAGAGCAGCAACTAGCGACGGCTTTGAAGATTCAGCAAGAAACAGGGAAACGGTTAGGGCAGACGCTGGTAGAAATGGGGGCTATCACAAGCTTTCAGCTCAATAAGGCTCTTTGTCGACAAAAATGGTTGCGTTCTGCTTTTGCTGGTATTGTTATCGCGGCGACGCCGATATGCCCTGTATTAGCTGATGAAAAGGTATCTATCAATGAACCGGGGTTCAATCAAAGCCAATTTGATGATACGCAATCAGGCAATATTGACCGGGAGCTAAAGTTTGCTGGAACGCAAAATAGTTCGGGTTACCTTCTGGGGTTTCGTTATCAGCAAACAGCGTCGACATTTTCTAGCTCTGTTAATACTAATGCCCAGCTTGCGAAGGGAGCGGGGAGTTTCATGGAGCCTGTGGATTTGTTGCCTGGAGAGGCATATCGGATAGGGCTCAGCAAGGCATTTTCCAACAAGCTAGGTATTGAGGTTAGTGTGGGCGCTAAGGCACTGATTGCAAGCGGTGAGCAATATGTTGTCTCACCTCAAATTTCATTTTACACCAGCTCTGATTCAGGCTTTAACAGTGAAGGCCTACAACTTAAAAACAGACAAATCCAGAGGTTTGACCGATATAAAAACACAATCCCGGCCGTGTATAGAATTACTCTGAAAGGTTATGCGCTCTATGAAAGCCGAGACAATCGGGTTGAAACATTGGGATTTAACAAGGTCGATTTTTCGGAAATGCCAAGCTATACATTAATGTTTTCATTTGTTAAAAAGTTCTAACAGGTTATAGCATCAAGTCACTGATGTCTTTCTTGCACAGCCAATTTGTCTTGCGCAGCTAATTTGGCTTTGATGAATGAGGAATGTGGAACAAATAATAAGTCTGCAATTTTACGAATGAAATGTTCTTCATGACTATCAATTTTTCCATCCACGGCAGCTATTTGCCACAGATTCTCGATAATGTTGTAGCGCTCCTCCATATCATAATGCTGATTTATCAAACTGGTAAACTGATAGTAATCTGTTGCGCTTTCAAGCTCTTCCAGAGTCATAGATTTTAGCTGGAGTATTTCAGCTTCCTCAAGTTGCAGTCGATCTTTTAGAAGTTTATCAATAAGCTCAGATTCACTTTTGGTGGTATGGTTATCAATAGCTGCAACTTCCAGCAATATAGCTGCGGTAGCTAGATGCAGTTTGTGTTTGAGTGCTTGCGGCGACTCTTCCTCTTTCGCCAAAGCAGTTTCGAAAAAGTTAAGTATCTTATGTAACATAGCGCTAAAACGTTCGTTGATTTAGTTTACTTAGTGTTGGGCTCTGACCTTTCTTTTCAATTCATCCAGGCTATTTTCTGCGAACTGCAAAATTCTAGGGCTTGGCGACTTAGTGAAAGCGAGTGTTTCCAGATAGAACTCCAGACTGCCAATAATGTCTGCAAGCAGATTTAACTCGCTTTCTCCTACGGACTCCGGACTAGTCATAAGGTAGTTCTGAATAAAGAGTGAACACCCATCTAGAATGGACTCTGCCGGGGTAACCTTTAGCTTGATAAAGTTTTGCGAAACATCATCAATTAGTTCCGGTACCTGCTTGATTTTTGAAGCTTTTCTATCGTGTTTAACAAAATCATTAAGCGCCTTTATCAGCTTTTTAAGGCCTTTGTCAGCTTGTTTCCAGAACTGCTTCTCTGTCTTACTCAAGGTTTCTCGTCTGACACCGCCCTTGCCTGAATGCTTCAAGAGTTCAGACTCGTCAGTAGATTTTCGAATAGTTTCCAAAACGATAAACAGAATATTGAGGTCCTTTTCATCTAAACTTTTTCCTTCGTTTAGCGCCTTATTAACCAGATCTATGGCTACCGTCAGGCGGATCGCTTGTTCGTCAACCTGTAATATTTTGAGTAAATTATTCAGGTTGGTCATTTGCCGCTTTGCTAGCTCCATATCTTCAGCAACTAGTCGTTCATCTCCACCATTGCGGAGGGTTCCTTCGATATTATCAACTTCGGTTAGTATCGCCTCTGCAATAGATTTATAATCCTGATCACTTGGGCCGCGTAACGCCTCAAATTCTTCTCTAAGTAGCTTGTCGGTGACTTCGCTTTCTTCAATATTGAAGTGCTCTTTGATATTTTGAATAAGAGGGTTTGAGGAGTCGCTGATTGAAACCAGATAGAGCATATCCTTGGTTAGAAGACGAACTTCCAGTTTATTGTCTTCGAGCAAGTTTTCCTGTTTGTTTTCAACTTTGCGAATTTGCCGATCTAGCCTTGAGAAAAGTTTAATTCTGGGCTTGGTTAGTGTCAGTGTTTCATCAATATAGGCTTGTAATAGGCCGCTGGCAATCCACCAGAGATTAGGACTATTAGGACGCGGGCACTCATTATCCAGTTTATCAATTGCCTTTTGCATCATCTTCAGTCCACCCGACAGGTTCGTCTGACGGATGACTTCAATAAGACCTATTTGGTACATCTGTCGGAAGTGGCGTGATTTGGCTGCACTTTCTTCACTTGTTACCAGGACCAGTGACTGGTTTTCTCTCGGCTTGGTTCCATCAACCGAGAAAAACACCGACTCGCTAAGCAAAGGCACATTGGCGCTAGCTCTGAGCTCGTTAATACTAACAAGCAAAAGCTGTGGCATATCAAAAGGTTTGTGATTCATATGCTCGCTATACCGCATCAAACGTGCCAAGGCTGTAGTTGCGACACCGAGAAGACGAGCGCGAGTTTCATCCTTTCTTTTAGGCAATGTTTTAAGCAGATTCATACAGTCTAAAACGAGCCGTTGGGCTCCCCGCATGTCGAGCAGGGTAAAAACTCCCTTCAGCTTCTGCAAGTGTGCTAGAGATTTCTTTAATAGTTTGATTTCTTTGCTTTTTTTCGAATATTGCTCAAGTGAGTTTATTGCCAGATTAGTTTCAGCTGATACGTCTTCCAAAATGAGGTCGAGAGATTGAAGCGTGTTAACTTGAGACATTGTTTATTCCATTGATTAAATGCTGCGCCCATATAACAGCATAGTCTACACCAAGCGGGCCTGTGCTTTTAATCCAAATTGACAAAAGTGTGAAACTGTATAATTTTTTGTTTTAACTACGACTCTTGCAGCAATCCTCGAATATTACTCTAGCGCTACTCAGGAAGCTTGGCATGGGAGGCCAACAGGAGCAAATCTGAGAGTTTGTGGGCTGGTTAACAGCGAGTTTTTATCAAAAAGAAGATAATAATGGCGGTTAAGTAAGTCAAAATAGTAGTGAATTTTTTTAATGATTCTCGAGCCAGAAAAAGATTGGGGACGATTCGAGTCAAGTGATGACGTTGTTGAGTTTATCGCCACAGAGCTTAAGCTTTCGGAGAACGATGGTATTTGGCAGTACTATAATTTTGACGAGTGCTCCTCGGTTTGGTGTTCAGCGGAGATAGGTGCAACCAATCAACTCAACTTAAAGTTTGACTCAAATAAACCGGATGCGAAAATTCGAAGAATTGGAATTGAGCTGACAAACAATGCCGGCATCCATTTCAAACAGCTTTTCAGACTAAAGCGAGAATTAAAAAGTCGTTTCGGTATCAGAGAGGCATAGAGTACCTCTACTCAGCGGTTATCCTGCATGAATTTCGCCTTACTTCAATTTAGTCCGCTAGCGTTTACTACTGGCTTGTGTGGTAGATATGCCTGTTTACTCTGATTACTGCCTTGCATCTATAGTCTCTCCAAAATGTGAACCAAACAATGCTATATTTTTGTATATCTTTTGGCTTCCTTTGGAATCAAAAATCTTGTCCTGGCGGGCAAACTCTAATTTTACCTGTTAGTGCATTACTATTGATGACGGTAGATTAAGCAGATATTGCAGTTGTGATTCTGCCTGCTTTTTGAGATATTGAATGGACTAACTGGAATGCTAACAGCGGGATTGGCAAGGACTTCTATGAGAGAATTCGAGGCTTCTCTGGAAAGACGGATCGATATGGACATTCTTTATCGTTCGTTACCCGGTGTCTATATCTATGCGTTTATCTGGCCTGCCATATTTATTCCCACGGGGTTCTATCAGGTTTCTCCATTGATATGTTGGGGAGTTGCGGCTGCGCAACTATTTCTGAGTGTCGCTCGACTGGTTCAAGCTCGATTCACCAAGGTTTGGTACCACGGCAGCGAAAGTCGCTGGTTTTATATTCTTGCTACTCTGTCACTATTTCAAGCCGCTCTCTGGGGGATGCTTTTCTGGTTTGCTTTGGTATTGCCTGAGTTCGAAACCATTCAGAACATGGTAACAATGGCTATTATTGGTATGTCATCAGGTGCAATGATTTCGCTCAGCCCTAAGATTAAATTTGCCAGTTTGAATGTGCTATTTTTGATATTGCCCGGCTTCATGGCGTCGATATTTGTCAACTCGGATATTGCCATGACGATAATTATTGCTGTCTACGGATTTTATCTATTACGTCTGGGATTACGCTCGCATGAAGAGTACATCCGCGCTTTTAGAATTGAATTCCAGCTAGAGTCACAAAAAAGAGAAGCGGAGCACTTAAATAAAATTGATCCTTTGACCATGATTTACAATCGTGGTCATTTCAACGCTTCTTTCGAACTTATCTGGAATAATTGCATTCGAGCCAGAACCCCTGTTTCTTTACTTCTTATTGATGTTGACCATTTTAAACAGGTGAATGATAAACATGGACATCTATTTGGTGATGAGTGTCTGGTATATATCGCCAATACCATTAGTAACAGCGCCAAGAGAGCTACAGACCTGATTGCGCGCTATGGAGGGGAAGAGTTTGCGGTTTTGTTAAACGATACTGAACTAGATGAAGCCTCAATTTTAGCAGAACAGATTAGGTTGGAGGTAGAAAGGGGAGAGTTTGTTTACGACGGGAGACAATTGAAAGTCACTGTAAGTGTGGGGGTTGCCTGCTGTCATCCAAAAAATGGGAGTCACCCCAATGATTTAATAGAAGCAGCAGACGAGTCACTGTATCGTGCTAAGAGTAGCGGCAGGAATTGTATTGTTACAAATAATTCGGATTAGAATTTAAGACAGCCATTGAATAACTCAAATTTACCTCCACTTATTCTAAAAATTTATCTTTATTAAATAATTTATATTAAATAGTTCTAAGGAGATATGCTTGAACGCTCTTAAGGTATTTATCAGGAAGTCGCTATTTGGAGGGATCGTCGTTTTGGCACCCATTATTATCGTAGCTTTTTTGTTGCGTTGGGGCTTTTATTTCATTACTGACATTATTCAGCCAATTACTGATACGCTGATAGTTAATTATGGTCTACCAGAATTATCTGCAGACTTACTGGTAATTTTGATCTTACTGGCGACCTGCTTTTTTGTTGGAACATTCGTAACAACAGGTATTGGCAAATGGTTGCATGGTCACTTTGATACTCACCTGGCTCGGTTTGCACCTGGTTATAGAATTGTTAAGGAAATTATTTCCCAGTTTTTTGGTGATGATAAAGATTCACCTTTCACCAGAGGAGAAGTTGTAAGAGTGCAACTTTTTGGCGCTCATAGTCCGGTTACTGTTACAGGGATCGTTACAGATAAGCATATGGATGGTAGTGTCACATTCTTCATGCCTACTGGACCCAATCCCACTTCAGGAAATATCTATCATGTGCCGGAAGATCTGGTAACTTATCTTCCTGATGCCAAAGTGGAACAAATGATGAAATCAATCATTGCTTGTGGAGCTGGTAGTGCGGATTTATTTGCAACTAATAAAAGCCAAAGTTAGTGAAAGATATAGAACACGGAATATCAATATCCGGTAAGTTGACCTGAGAGCGTATCGACTGTTAAGAAGTAAAAAAATAATTTTAGTCTACACTTGAACTATACATTAAAAAGATGATTTCCCACGCTAAGGTTAGATTTTCAGGACCTGGTGTGGTCTCTTATCATTTTATCTAATGATGGTTAAGGGTGCTAAAACCATTGAACGTCACAGGCAAAACCAGAGATTTTCAGCGTCACTATCAGGGCTCAGCGGCATCTATCAGCAAGATGGTTGTTTCAGTTGTGATTATTTTCATTACTGTGACGATCCTGGTGCTTACCCTGGCCTATTTTCAAGCAGAAATTACCAATGCGGTAAGAGCCTATATTCGCAGTGAAGGTCTTTGGGCTAAATCGCAAAAAGATGCGATAATTGCATTGCAAAGATACGCCAGAACTGGCAACGAAAACCACTTTGCCGTTTTTCAGGATTCAACTCATACAGCTCAGGGAGTACAGGCTGCGCTCGTTGCACTACAAAGTAGTCCGCGGGATGTACAGAAAGCTTATCAGGGATTTATTCAGGGACGAAATTCCAAAGAAGATGCTGAAGCTCTGATATGGCTATTTGTCTGGTTTCATGATTATCAATATATGAGGGAAGCGATATCTGTTTGGCAACAAACGGATAATTTGCTAATTGCGTTAGAAGAGTTGGGAGAAAGTCTTCACAAAGCACAACTCGCCAATGACAAGCAAAAAATTGTTCGTCTGCTAAGTCAACTGAATAAACTCAATGCTGAGTTCGCGAAGCTTGAAGATCAATTTTCTTCGATATTAAGCAAAGGCGGAGTGCAGGTTAAAAAGTCTATTATGTTAGTCAGTTTTATATTGCTGATGGTAATGCTTGGACTTGTGCTTAAGTACAGCCATAAAGTTATTCGACTTATTGAGCAAAAAGAAAAAAAACTTCTGATTAGTGAAAACCGCTTTAAGAGCTTGTTTTACAGCGATATTGTTGCAGTATTCGAATGGCACCTTGATGGCAGAATTTTTGACGCTAATAATGCATTTTTAGATATGATTGGCTATGAACGAGAAGAGTTGGTAAATAGTCGAATAAGCTGGAGAGAGCTAACACCCGATGCTGGAGAAGAAAGAGATAGACAGGCAATAAAAGAAATTCAAGAAAAAGGCTTTTGTATGCCTTTTGAAAAGCAGTACATTCATAAATCCGGGAGAACAGTTTCAATTTTACTTGGGGCGGCACTGCTTGGCGGTGAAACTCAAAAAGGAATTGCTTTTGCCATCGATCTTACCGATAAGAAGAAGGCTGAAGAAAATGTCAGACTTTTGGCATCAGTTTTTAACTCGACAAGTAACGCTGTCATCATTACTGATAAAGATTTTAAGGTAGTATCAGTAAACCAAACCTATCAGCAACAGACTGGCTATTCAGAAGAACAGATAGTCGATCAGCTAGTTCCTTTTCTATCCTCTTCAGTAATAAGCGATAGAAAAAGGGAAGTAATACTCAATCAGCTAAACCTCAATAGCCATTATCAGCACGACATTAGTTACCTTGGTGTAGCTGGAAAAGAAATGGCGAGTATGCTGACAATTAATGAGATAAATGATGACAATGGGGTTGTAACTCATTACGCATTTATACTTACCGATATCAGTGAGCTAAAAGAAATGGAAGAAAAACTCAAGAAGCTTGCTCACTATGATTTACTAACCGGGTTGGCTAACAGAAAACTGTTCAATGACAGAGTAAAGAAGGCTTTACAGCGCGCGAAAAGGAATAAGTCAACCTTGGCGTTGCTATTTCTTGATCTTGATGGTTTTAAACCTGTGAATGATCAGTATGGTCATGACATGGGAGATAAACTCCTGACCCAGGTTGCCAGACGATTGAAGGAAAGTGTCAGAGAGAACGATTCAGTTGCCCGCTTTGGTGGCGATGAGTTCGTCATTTTACTTGAGGGGCTAGACTATGCACAGGCTGCAGGAAATGTTGCTCGTAAACTAATTGAAAATTTAAACAGACCATTCTTTGTTGACAATATTTGTCTGAAACTAGGTTGTAGCATTGGAATCAGTTTGTACCCTGATGATAGTGATGAGCTAGAGGCTTTGATCCGCTTTGGAGATATTGCAATGTACGCAGCCAAGTCTTCAGGAAGAAATCGTTACTACTATTTTAATCCCAAGCTCGATAGTTTCGGAGATAATGGATCAAGTTCTGAGATAAGCGATCCACCTTCTTCTTCGTAGCGACTTCAGATAGGATGACTAAAATTGCTGGAAGAGCTTGGTGCTATCAAGGTGGTTACCTGAGCTCGCATCCTTTATGGTAAGCTGTCCAGAAATCAGGAATCAAAATTGAGAAATGAAAATAGAGAAGTCAAAATAGAGGTATCAAATGATACCTCTATTCACTTGTACGAATCGTTATGGTTAAATAATTTTTTTCATTGCCGTCATGTAAGAGCGTAGCTTTTGTCCAACTTGTTCTACAGGATGAGATCTAATCGCTTCATTGACTGCTACCAGTTCCTGATTATCAACTGACAAAGACTTTAACTCCAGGCCAGCACCAATTTCCTCCAGAGTTAAACTCGGAACCAGTTTTTCTCTAAGAAGCGGTACTGCAGCATTTGCAAAAAGATAGTTCCCATACTCCGCGGTGTCGGAAATAACGACGTTCATTTCGTATAATCGTTTACGAGCAATCGTATTAGCAATAAGCGGTGTTTCATGTAGCGATTCATAGTATGCTGACTCTGGTAACATTCCGGCTTCAACCATGAGTTCGAATGCTTGTTCTACTCCTGCTTTGATCATTGCAACTAGAAAAATTCCCTGATCAAAGTAGGTTTGTTCATCTATCTGGTTTTCACTTTGTGGTGCATTTTCAAAACCCGTTTGCCCTGTTTCTTCTCTCCACTTTAGCAGGTTAGCATCATTATTTGCCCAGTCCTGCATCATTGTCGCGGAGAAATTGCCGGAAATTATGTCATCCATGTGTTTCGCGAAAAGTGGTCGAGTTAATGTTTTGATTTCTTCTGCTAATTTGTGGGCTCTTAGTTTAGCCGGATTGGATAAGCGGTCCATCATGTGAGTTATGCCACCGATCTTTAGTGCTTCGGTTATCGTTTCCAGGCCTTGCTGGATCAGTTTGCCTGCGTAAGCTGCATCAATACCTTCGGCGAGCATTTTGTCGTAACCCAGAATAGCTGCAGTTTGAAGCATACCGCATAAAATGGTTTGCTCACCCATTAAATCGGATTTAACTTCAGCAACAAAAGAAGAGGCAAGAACTCCTGCTCTGTCTCCTCCAGTAGCGCTAGCCAGAGCTTTAGCTATGTCAAATCCTTCACCTTTAGGATCATTTTCTGGATGAACAGCTATAAGAGTCGGGACTCCAAATCCTCGCTTGTATTCTTCCCGAACTTCTGTTCCTGGACATTTGGGAGCACACATAACAACAGTAAGGTCCTTACGAATCTGTTGTCCTTCTTCGACAATGTTAAAGCCGTGAGAGTAGCTCAATGCTGCTCCTTCTTTCATCAGAGGCATAACAGTTTCCACTGCATTTTTGTGCTGCTTATCTGGAGTCAGGTTGTATACCAGGTCGGCCGTAGGAACTAATTCTTCGATTGTACCTACTCTAAAATTTTCACCTGTAGCCTTTTGCCACGAGGCTCTTTTTTCTTCGATTGCTTCTTTGCGCAGGGCATAGGAAACATCCAGGCCAGAGTCCCTCATGTTTAGACCCTGATTAAATCCTTGAGCCCCACAACCTAAAATTACAATCTTCTTTCCTTTTAGAAATTCACATCCACCAGTAAATTCGTCCTTAGACATAAATCGACAAACTGCGAGTTGTGCCAACTGTTCTCTTAAGTTTAGAGAGTTAAAGTAGTTAGCCATTGTTGTTCTCCATATTTTGAGGAAATTTATCGATAGTCTAAAATCATTAGTATATTGCGTAAATTGATATATTTGCGATAATGTGTTGCGATATATGCAATTATGGCCAGGCGGAGAGGTTACGATGAATATTAAAGACTTGCAGGCATTTATACACCTGACCCAAAATCTGAATTTTAATCAGACTGCCAACGAAATTCATACCAGCCCTTCGACATTAAGTCGCATGATTCAGCGCCTTGAATCAGAGTTTGAGCAGGTTTTTTTTGAAAGGGATAATCGGAGGGTCGCGTTGACAAAAGCTGGTGCACGCTTCAGGTTGTTTGCCGAGAAGGTTCTGCTAGAGTGGCGCCAGCTAAAGAGTGAGTTTGACCTGGAACAAAAAGAGCTGCACGGAGAAATTTCAATCTACTGCACAGTGACTGCGGCACATCTATACCTCCCTGGTTTGCTAGAAAAGTTTAGAAAATTTCATCCGAAAGTCGAAATAAAGCTTGAAACGGGAGATGTATCTGCTGCCTATCATAAAGTGGAAGCGGGAGAGGCTGACTTTGCTTTTGCGGTAGCAAACGAAAGTTTAGCAAGTAAATTTGAGTTTCATCATTTACGCCATATCCCTTTTAAAGTCATAGCTCCGAAACAGTCCAATCAAGCTGGCTTTTTGTCAAATATTGGAGATGGAAAAATTAACTGGACCCAACTACCATTTGTAATGCCGGAAGCAGGGCCAGCACAAAAAAGGGTTAAAGAGTGGTTAAAGAAAATGGCACTAAAGCCGGAAATTTATGCCCAGGTTTCGGGACATGAAGCCATTGTCAGCATGGTTTCTCTGGGATGTGGAATCAGTGTTGTCCCCGAGCCGGTACTGGAATTAAGCCCGGCCAGAGAGCGAGTACAGGTTCTACCGGCGCCATTTCTGCCCCGTCCATTTGATCTCGGCATACTTAGCTTAAAGAAAAAAGCCGCACAGCCATTAATAACTGCATTCTGGTCTCTGGTCAGAGAAGAATATTAGGCAGAATAATGTAATCAGGCTAAATTCGCTGGCTGGTCATATAGCCCAGCCTTTCCTGAATACCGAGATATTCGTAAACCCGTTTAGGGTATTCGGTTTGTTTCAAAACTTTTTCAATCTTTAGATCCGGATGTTCTTTCAAGTCGATTATTAGAGCTTGCAAGGGCGGTATTTCAGGATTGTACAGAATGACTTCTGGATTGAGCATATCGTGCGGATCGACGCTGATAACCAAGCCAATACTTTCGTCATTCAAGCATACAACGCTGCCTGGCGGATAGACTCCCAGGGTTGATATAAAAGTTTGCACTAGCTCGTTATCCAGTTTGTCCTTAAACTTTGAGTACATGGTTGCCAGTGCGACTTTAGGAGTCAAGGCCTTCTTGATATCGGGTGGATTACATAGATTGTCGTACATGTTCGCGACTGAAACAATTTTGGCCATCTCCGTTATTTGGTCGCTTTTCAGCCCTTGCGGATAGCCGGTACCGTCATTAAATTCATGGTGTTGCTCGATAATTCTAAGTACGTCCATAGGCATTCCCTGAACGAGTTCGGTAAGTCTTCTACCCAGAACCGGATGTTGCTCAAAAACCTTTTTCTCCGCGTTGTTGAGTGGCGACGCTTTATTGAGTATTGGTCCAGGAATTTCCACTTTGCCGACATCGTGTAACAGTGCTCCCCTTGCCAGTAGCCTCAGTTGTTCATCTCGAATGCCGCGAACATGACCTATATTCATACTCAAAATGGTAACGTTAATGCAATGGTTATACATTGTATGTTGGCCTGAGCCCAGGTTTACAAGATTGGTTAGTATGTCATCCTGATTATCAAAATCTTTTGCCATCACATCGACCAGGGCTGTGGCATTGTGAATTGCGTTTGCGGGTTCCGTTTTAAGCTCATGGGTAAGTTTTCTCACCATGGTTGCCTGTTCTTTGTATTTTTTGGCGACACTATTGCGCTTTTTACGATACTTATCGGCGTTTTCAAGCTTGGCATTTTTTTCAGCCCATTTTTCTTTTGCAATAGTGGCAGCAGGTTTGGGGGTTGCAGCGCTTTTCGATTGCGACTTGTGGGCGACTTCAATATCACTCTGATCTGGATATACCGTTACTTCTTTTAGGCCTAGCTGTTTGATGATCAAGATGTCTGCTTTCGAAGTAATCTTGAATTTGGAGAAAAGAAAAGGATGTTTGGTCCAGGGGAGCTCAAGATCCACCATAAAACCAACAAGTAACTTTTCGACAGGAAGTTTTATTTTTTTAGCGGGCATTTCACTCGAAAAATTGATTGAATAATATTCATTTTAGACCATGGTTGTCTCTGAAAGCGGATATTATTACGCTAAACTGCTTGATTTTATCTAATTGTACAAGTAGTATTTTTGTTGGCCGGCCAATTGGCTGGAATAATTTGAAGCGAATTAATAATTCAAAAGTTCAACGGAGTAAATCCTTATGGCAGTGGTGACCCTTTATATGTCTGATAGAGATCAAAATAAGACCTTTAGCAATAAGAAAGAAGCTGATGAATATGACAAAATGCTCGAGCTTGCTGAAAATGTGAGCATCTGGATGGAAAAAGAAATTGATGGGTTGAGTGAATCTCAAAGTGAAGCCATCGGTATGTTGCTTGCAGAAAATAAGGAGACCTTGCTCAAGGCTTTAAAAGGTAAACCCGAAGTTTTGATTAAGGAAACTGCTGAGGATGAGGATAAGGTCACAAAACTAAGTGCTTAACAAGTAATCCGGATACCATTAATCAAGCTTTGTTAGGCAAGATTATTTCTTCTAGCTAAGCTTGATTCTTACGACTCTCATTACTTCAAATTCGAGTCCGGCCACCTTCTCGATCTCCGGGTAATAGGTCAAATTTATTCTTTGTCCTTTATTTAGTGTTCTGTAAGCTGTCTTGCGCTTAAACTTAAATGGCGCTTCACAGCCCTCTATCATAATGCTATTAATAAACCACTCACCTTTTTCTCTCTGTGTGTGAGAAATAACCTTTCGAAAATCTGACTGGATCAATTTTTGATGTTTCTTTAATAACTTGTCTGGGTCAGAGTGCATTTTTTATTCCTCTGGATTTATGTCTTCAATCTAGTCTACTTGCTTATTGGAGGCAGCTTCATTATCGATATTTATGCAGGAACTAGAAAAGGCGAGAGTACGAAATAAAGTAGTGCTAGAACAAATAATATTACAAGCAGGTTCAGGAGCGGAGATTGGATAAAAGCCTGTAAGTAATTTTGTGAAGTACCATTTTGGCGAGCTACTTCCTGATCTTTTTTCGCTCGCAGATATCTTTCGTGTTGAAAGTTGTTCAGAAGTTCATTAGCCAGTTCAATCGCATCATCCTGTTTTATCCAGATTGCAGCAAACGACAATCCTAATAATCCAGAAGATGTTTCATAGTATTCTATATTATTGTCTTCAAGAAGTTGACGTACGCCTTCCGCCTCGTCTTCAGGGACTCCTGCAAGTTTGAACAATAGCTTTGCCATGAATATGTTATCCGATTCTTTTAGTTGTATTAAATGCTATTAGGAATACATAGTAATGAGGAATATATTCACTAAGTGGTGAAGGGGAGATTGTATCAATGCCAATTGATTACTTAAAGTAGATAATAATTTTTGACTTGGAACCCAGAAAAATCTAATATTTTTCAAACGCTTGCAAAATATTGGCTATAATTTGAACTGAAAGGAAAGGAAAGGAAAGGAAAGGAAAGGAAAGGAAAGGAAAGGAAAGGAAACTCGCTCCGGTTCTAAATGTTGCCAGCAAATTTTGGTGATAAGTTTAATTTCTGGTTTAACGGCCCCTGATGATGTGATGAGTTAATGCCGGTTCAACTAAATATAGAGTCAGTCTTTCAGTGTACCCTGTTCGCTTTAACGCGAGCGATGTTGGTGCTTATATTTTGGTTAGTATCCAGCACAGCACAAGCGTTTGAAACCAGTTTTAAAACCAGTGAAGCGATGTTGCAAGGTTTAGGTGCTTCGGCTAATGTGACGCTGACCAATTCCGGGCAGCGAATAAATCCCTACTACAATCTTTATTATTTTCTGGACGATACGAACCAACTCTCACTAAAAGAAGTTATAAACAAACCCTTCTTGCGAGCAGAGAAAGGTAAAGATACTAACCTGGCATTTGGTTATACGACAGACACTATCTGGATTCGGATTGAACTGTACAACCGTTCTGAGGTAGAGGACTGGTTATTTGAAGTTGGTTATCCTGTATTAGACTTAGTCGAGTTTAATTTGATACAAAATGGCGTTTTAGTTGAAAAACATAACGTTGGTGACTTAATTCCTTACTCACATCGACCTATTGAGCATAGAAACTTTGTGTTTCCTCTGGTTTTGTCCAGGGATCAATCTGTGACTGTTTATTTAAAAGTTCAAAGTTCAAGCTCGGTACGTATTCCGATTAACCTTTGGCAATTAAAGCATTTTATGGAATCTGATCAGCAGAGAATTCTGAGCCAGGGGATTTACTTCGGAATTCTACTAATCATGATGCTATATAATCTTTTTATATACTTTTCAATCAAAGAAAAGGCGTATTTGCATTACGTTTTCTATGTTGCAAGTTACATTGTAGTACAGGCATCAGTTAATGGGTTTATAGGGCAGGTATTAGGTGAAGAGCCATCTTCTCTACTCAACAAGTCGACGACAATGGCCTTGTCTTTAGTAGTGCTTTTCGGTTGTAGTTTCTCTTTAAGCTTTCTCAATCTTAAGCATAATCATTTTTGGGGATACCGGATAATCACTTCGATCGCCTTGCTTGGAGGATTAAACTTTGTTGCCAGTTTTTTTGTGATTTATAGCGTGAGTATTAAGTTTTCACTGTTATTTGCAATTATTGGAACAATATGTATAACCGCATTTGGACTTCTGCTTTGGATAAAATATCGTCTTAGAGAGGCTCGTTTTTTTACTATTGCGTGGATAGGGTTCCTGGTAGGCTCACTAATAATGATGTTAGCCAGACTACATTTAATTCCTGACAATGTTCTGACGGAAAATGCTGCTCAAATGGGGTCGGTATTTGAAGTGACTTTGCTCTCTTTTGCTTTGGCAGACAAGTTTAGTCAGATAAAAGGAGAAAAAATAAAAGTAGAGTCTCAAGCCAAACAATCTCTCTCTCAGGTGAATGCTCTTCTCACCGAAACTCTTGAAAGACTACAGAAAAGTAATCAGATTAAAAATGACTTCCTGGCAACCGTTAGTCATGAATTACGAACTCCGATGAATGGTATTGTTGCTTCAAATCAGTTATTAAGGGAGCTTAACCTTAAAGGTGAGGCTGAGGAATATCTGGAAATAGCTTATTCAAGTTCAGATAAAATGCTTGCCTTGATTGATTCCATGTTGCAATTTGTTGAACTACAGGCAAACCAGTCGAAAGTTAGAAAGCGTGATATCGATATTAATGTTTTATTTAAATCTCTGGAACAAAAAGCCCAATCAAAAATAACGGATTCTGCATTGTTATTTCATAGTCACATTCCACAGGACCTTAATGTGGAGTTTTATAGTGACTTTGATAAGGTTCATACCATTCTGTTGGAGTTTATAGATAATGCGATTAAATTCAGCTTTAGCGGTGAAATTCACCTGGGAGCCAGAATAAGTGATGATGGACGAAAAATTTTATTTTTCGTTTCAGATAATGGAATTGGAATCGAAAGAAAAAATCAACAAAAGATCTTTGATGCTTTTTATATTGTAGATTCAAGTTCAAGACGACGAACTGGCGGGATTGGCATGGGGCTAACTAACGCGAAACTGCTATCTGAGATTTTAGGCGGAGAAATTCGCGTTAGTTCAATTTTTGGTGAAGGCAGTGAGTTTGTTTTTGAAGTTCCTCTTTTCGACAGGGCAATTTGATTATCAATGTTTAAATTGGCTGACCAGTTGTTTTAGTTCTTCCGCGAGTTCCGCCTGCTTACTGGCAGCTAGAGAAGACTGCTTTGAGTTCTCAGTGTTCATGACAGCGCGGTCGCTAATATGAACAATTTTGGCATTGATATCGTCAGCAACTGAATTCTGCTCTTCTGCCGCGCTGGCTATTTGTGTGCTCATATTGTTGATTTGTTCAACTTTCTGAGTGACGACGTCCAATGCCGAGCCTGCAGTTTTCGCTTGCACCACCGTCTCATCCATTTGTGTTTTGCTTTGATCCATTACACTGACTGCTAATTTAGAGTTTGATTGAAGCCGCTCAATAATGTGGTTTATTTCTTCTGTGGACTCCTGTGTTCTCCCAGCCAGGGTTCTGACTTCATCTGCGACTACTGCAAATCCTCGACCCTGCTCTCCTGCTCTAGCGGCTTCAATGGCTGCATTTAGTGCTAAAAGGTTGGTTTGTTCCGCTACTCCTCGAATGACTTCCAGAACTTTGCTGACATCATCTGTATCTCTGTCAAGTTCATCCAAAACGCTCTTAGCCTTTTGCATTTTCTCAACCATTGCATCTACCGACTTTACTGCATCGTTGACTTTTTGCTTGCCCACACTGGTTTCTTGATAGGCATCGTCGGCGCTTTCGGAGGTTTCCAGAATATTCTGTGATACGTTTTGTACAGAAACTGTCATCTGGTTCATTGCTGTCGCTACCTGTTCGATTAGGTTTTGTTGTTCAGATATATTTTCTGCTGAAGTTTTATTGATATGTGAAAGCTCATTTGATGCGGAAGATACTTGTTCCGATGCTTGGTCTATTTTTTCCAGAACTTGACAGAAACTTGTCATCATTTCGTCAAATACCATTGCCAGTTGCGAAATTTCATGGCTGCCTTGCATATTACAGCGTATGCTTAGGTCTTTCGCTTTATTAACCTTCTTCATTGTTGATGTCAGTTTTTGAATGGGATCATTCACACTTCGGAAAATCACGTATATCAATAACATCATAACTGCGATTACTATAAATGTAAGGGCAATGTATAGTTGATTTGCCCAACTGATATACTCCTCTATGTAAGCTTTCAATTGTTTGGAAGTATTATCAAGTAGCGTCTCACTTTGATGAATGTTTTCCCGAAGGCGGCCCAGCTGGCCAGACTTGGAATCCAGACCAATTTCTTTTTGTTTGGCTGCAAAAGTTCTGAATTCTTGAGCGTATTTATCCATAGAGTTTCGAATAGCAGTTAATGAAGAGCCTCCTATGCCTGACGCATTAAGTTCAACATTAAATTGGTTTAAGTCACTTTCAAATTTTTCCAGATATTTTTCATCAAATCTGAGCATAAAATCCTTTTCTCTGCGTCTCAACATGAGTACGTCTGCAAGTAGTTTGCTGTTATTTTGAGATTTTATGTTTTCTTCTGCCTGGTGTACTGCATCTCTTAGTGAACCGTAGAGGCCGCTTGTTGGAGTCAGGCCCAGCTCTACTTTTAGCGACTCCAGTTGTTTAAAGCCATTGAGATACTCTCGAAATATTGGAATCATGTTTTCAATACTTTTAAGGCCTTCAAATTCTATCGCTTCTCCCTTTTCCTTTAACTCGAGAGTTAGCTGAAGCATTTGTTGATGATTTTGCTCAAAGGCTTTTACGTATTTCAAATCATTCCTGGCAAGAAAATCCTTCTCATTTCTTCTTAGCTGAAGCATGCGATTGTTGATTTCCAGATTAGTTGATAAAGCTTGTTGTACTTGTTCAAGTTGAGCGTTAAAAGTGATTTTCAAAATTAGCATCACAATTACCGCTAGCAACGAAACTGCGCACATAGCGATTAGCTTCTGCTTTATCGATACCTTATCCATAATCCCTGACATAGCATTACCCTGGTAAGAATATTAAGAGTTACTTAAGAATAGGTGAAAATCCAAATTATTGCGTAAATTTCATACCCAGGAGCTGGCCAATCAATGGGTATTTAAGTTTCCAGGAGTGTATGAAGAAGACAAAAAAATAGGCAGGTTTTATGGTTCCTGCCTATGGAGAAGCTGGCCCTTCAGAGAGGGGTGAGGACCAGTTAGGAAGCGTGGGGTCGCTTCAACTGGTTACCAGTGTATGAGATATTGGCTGAATTCAAACTGAATGGAAATTTTGCTCAGTATTGATGAGATGCTGAAGGCATATGAAGTAGCACTGCCAGTTGCTCTTTCAGTGAAAGTACCTGCTCTTCCCAATAGCGATTGGTATTAAACCAGGGAAAGTTATGCTGAAAGCTCGGATCCTGCCAGCGACGTGCAAGCCAGGCACTATAGTGGAGCATTCGCATTGCTCGTAAAGGTTCAACTATTTTGAACTGTCGATCATCAAATTCACGAAAATCTTCATAGCCTTCTATTAGCGCGTCCCACTGCCCGCGACTGGAGTTATCGTTGACCAACATCCAGAAATCTTGAATCGATGGACCGGAGCGACAGTCATCAAAATCCACAAAGTGAGGGCCATCGTCAGTCCACATGATATTGGAAGGGTGACAGTCGCCATGTAGCCTGATAGTTTCTAGTTGCCCATAGCAGGAAAAAACCTGGTCACATTTTTCCAGAATATGAGACACTACACTCTGATAGGCTTCTTTGATATGAGTTGGCACAAAGTCGTGTGTCTGGAGATATTCGACGCTTTCAAATCCAAAATCTTGCAGAGTTAGAAGCGGACGGTGATTAAATGACTGAGCTTCTCCTAACAAGTGAATTCTTCCCAGAAAGCGGCCTATCCAGGTCAGGGTATCCTTGTCGTCCATGTTAGGATTTCGCCCACCTTTACTTTCAAATACAGCAAAGCGAAACCCACTATGTTTGAACAGGCTTTGACCTTGATACTCTAGTGGGGCAACTACCGGAACTTCGTTATCAGCCAACTGTTTGCTGAATTCATGCTCTTCTTTAATCTGTTCGTCGCTCCAGCGATTTGGGCGATAGAATTTAACGACGAACCTTTTCTGGTTATAATCCTTAAACTGATAAACTCTGTTTTCATAGCTGTTTAATGGAAGCAATGCGGCTTCCGGTTCAAGTCCCATAGACTCGATAGCATCGAGTACCTGATCGGGAGTGAGCCGGTAGAAATCCTGATTAATGTCTGTTAAATCTTGTTGACTCATTTGCTTCTACTATCCATGAATAACCGTTTCATATTTCGAATAACTTTTAGGACGTCAGGCTTCTTAACGCGGAAATCGGTACCAGTCTAACCTAAGACTTTAAGCTCAACTATCCTAGTTTGATACTTGCCCAGTCTTTCTTGCGCCAAATCGAAGCAAACCAGAATACTTGAAATAGTCGGTACAATCCCTGTGTCAACCAGATGGCGGTTAAACCCATTCCAAGGTACGGGCCAATTATCCAGGCTAGCGGTAAGAATATCAGCCATTGGCAGACAATGCCGACAATCATTGTTATTTTGGTCGCACCAGCTCCTTGTAGGGAAGACATTAATACAAGATTTACAGCATCGATCACAATCGCAATACCGACAAGCTGTAGCGGCAACTTGCCGATTTCAATAACATGTGGCTCGTGTAAGAAGATTGAGAGTAATGTTTCTGGAAACAACAACATCGGAATACTGATAAGAGAGACTGAAAGCATCGCTATTTTTGAGGTATCCCACGCCCAGTGATAAGCATCTTCAACATCTTCCCGTCCCAGCGCCTGGCCAACTAAAGTTGCTGAGCTCATTCCAAAAGCGATCGACGGCAAAATAGCGACCAGTGTTAAGGTCGTCAATACATTAGCGGCTGCCAGTTCGGCGGTGCCTATTTGTCCGACGATCCAGAAAAGAGTAGTGAAGCCCAGAGCAAAAAATAATTGTTGCAGGGAAGAGGGAACAGATATTCTAATTACCTGGACAAGCGTTTCTTTGTGAGGCAAGTGAAGTCCAAAGCCATACTTACTGGTGTAGCGTACAGTTAAAAAGAAATATAAAAGAGTACCTCCAAACATTGAGAGTGAAGTACCTAATCCCGCGCCCTGAGTGCCTAATTCAGGGAAACCCCAGTTGCCAAAAATTAACAAATAATTGAGCAAGATATTAAGGCTATGCATGATAATAAGTGTCTTAAAATAGAACTGAGTCATCTTGATAGCGCTTAAGTAACCGCGAAAACTGAAGTTCATGCCCACGGCCATAATACCTATCAGTCGCGCATCGAGATAGGCAGTGCCGTGTTCTACCACCAATGGATCGTCATTCACCAGCGTGAGGATATCGCGGCTATAATGAGTGAGAATAACGGTTAACGGAATTGCGGCGACAAATATTGTCAGTAACGCGCCATTTAACGGGTTAGCCGCGTCGCTTGTTCGTCCTTCGCCAACCCGCCTGGCTACCATTGCCTGAACACCGGCAGCCATCCCCATAAACATTGCTGCGGCGACAAAATTAATAAAGCTGGCAAGTCCCACAGCCGCAAGTGGTGTTGAACCTAGTTGGCCCACCATTGCTGCATCAACCAGGTTCAGTATATTTTGGGATACCATGCCACCGATTATTGGTAGCGCTATTTGAAATATTTGTGATGAACGGTCACGTGATACCAAAAGCCAACTCCGCAAATACCTACAAATGAACCTGAAACAAGAGCTGCCGGTTTATGCTTTCCACTCAAAGGCAATCTATTCAGTAGGTAACATCGATTAAAATTTTCGAAAGGTCTTCTTGGCGTAGTCAACGGTGGTACGGAAAGAAGCAACGAACAGTGAACGGATTATACCATCCAATCCGCCTATCGAGGTAAGGCTTTAGGTTGAAGGATGTTACAAGAAATTATATCACCTGCTTGCTAAAGTGAATTGATACATACTATAAAAATTGGAGATGGACCCTATTCTTCGAAGGCACGCGCTAAGGACCATAACTCCACTCCTTTGACTCCGGCAGCTTTCAGTGTTCTTGCCAGTTCATTGGCTGTACTTCCGGTAGTGACCACATCATCAATAATGGCACAGTGCATAGGTAGCTCACCTTGAAGTACAAATGCGTTTTTTAGGTTAGATACTCTGGTTTTTGCGTCCAGTTCTGACTGCTGTCTTGTATCTTTGACCCTATGCGCCACCCCTGAATAGACTTTTATATTTAATGAACTGCCTAAATGTTTTGCTATCTCCAACGCCTGATTAAACCCCCTGTGTTTAAGTTTGCTGGGATATAGGGGAACCGGAATCAGGGCGTCGGGCATTAACTCTTCATGCTTTGCACTCTGTTTTATTTTGGAGACCAGTTTGCTGGCAAGCAGGTTGATAAACTGAAGTTTGCCTTGATATTTAAAGTCAGCAATAAAATGGTTAACTGGTGGCTCATAGTGAAAAGCGGCAATGCATCGATCATAATATGGTGAATCTTTAAGACAATGACCGCATATAGCCGAATCAGTTGCAATAGGAAGAGCACAGACCCTACAGCTTGTACCAAGATAAGGCAGCCGCTGGCAACAGTCCTCACATATTAGAGTCATGCTCTTCTTTTTGTTAGTCCACTGAAAAGGTATAGGTGAAAGACATAGAAGACAATCACTCTCAAAAAAAGAAGAGGAGCGGTTGAATTTTGTTCTGATGTTAACTTTTTTGCTTTCCATAGCTTGACTGATAACAATGTTCAATTAAAATGCAGCTTTTTGCCAAATCCCTTTTGAAAAAATAAATATCTTTAATTTTCAATCGCTTAGTTTTTTCGCTTTGAAATTCTTACAGTTTTAAGGCTACTCAGTTTTCAGGGATTGGCTTATGATTTTTCTGATTTATACAAGCCCCAGGAAGCATTATGCCGCAGAGTACTTCTTTATCCAACATGACTGCCGATTCACCTGTTCGCCACGACTGGCTGCTTACCGAAGTGAAAGCGCTGTATGAAATGCCATTTAACGACCTGATTTTTCGCGCACAATCGGTACATCGTCAGAATTTTGAGCCCAATCAGGTACAGACTTCAACTTTGATGAGTATCAAAACTGGGGCTTGTCCGGAAGACTGCAAATACTGCCCGCAAAGCGGGCACTACAATACTGGTCTGAGTAAAGAGCAGTTGGTGGCGGTTGATGAGGTAGTCAGATCGGCGAAAAACGCCAAGCGTAGCGGGGCAACTCGTTTTTGCATGGGGGCTGCCTGGAGAAGTCCTCGCAGTAAAGACTTTCCGGTTGTTCTGGAGATGATCAAGGCTGTTAAAGCCTTGGATATGGAGACCTGTGTAACTTTAGGGATGCTTAATGATGAGCAGGCTAGTCAGTTAAAAGATGCCGGTCTGGATTACTACAACCACAATCTCGATACTTCTGCTGAATATTATAGTGAAATCATTACCACCCGTACCTACCAGGATCGTCTGGATACATTACAAAGTGTACGTGATGCCGGCATTAATGTATGCGCGGGCGGTATTTTAGGAATGGGCGAAACGTTAACGGACCGACTTAATCTGATTAGAGAGTTGGCCAACTTGCCGGAGCACCCTCAGAGCGTACCTATCAACCAGTTAATCGCAGTCAAAGGAACACCGTTGGAAGACGCCAGTGAACTGGATCCTTTCGAGTTTATTCGAATGATTGCGGTTGCCCGTATTGTGATGCCGAAGTCTTACGTTCGCCTGTCTGCGGGAAGAGAAAACATGTCAGATGAAATGCAGGCTATGTGTTTCTTCGCGGGCGCCAATTCGATTTTTTATGGAGAAAAATTGTTGACTACGGATAACCCGGATCAAAATCACGATCTGGAGTTGTTTGAGCGTCTTGGAATAGAGCCGGAAGGTGGTATGCCCGAAAATCGCCCTTGTCCGCGTACTTTGATGGAAGAGCAGGAGAAAATAGCGCAAGCAGCAAAAGTTGCTGGTGAGCCAATTGAGGAACACAAGCCGAAGTTTTATAACGCGGCTTCTTAGCGATTACAAAGAGTTTCGATTGACTTTGTTGTCAGAAACTAAACGATTGATCATGAATGATTTTCTTAATCTGGAATCAAAGCTTCTTGAAATAGAGGGCTCAGGCTTATTGCGCCGGCGTAAAACCCTGTCGGGTTCGCAAGGTACTCGAATAACTATTGATGGAAAGAGCTTTTTAAATTTTGCCAGTAATGACTATCTGGGAATTGCTGAATCAAAAGAAGCGCGAGATGCAGTGACAAAGTCGCTTCATGAATTTGGCTTTGGTTCAGGGGCATCTCACCTGGTTGTTGGTCATCAATCGCCGCATGACAATTTTGAAAAGGCGATGGCAGAGTTTCTTGAGCGCGAATCTACGCTCAGTTTTTCCAGTGGCTATATGGCCAACCTGGGGATATTGCAGTCATTGGCAACCAAGGGGGACGTGATAATAGCGGACAAGCTAAATCATGCTTCTCTAATCGATGGCGTGAAACTGTCAGGCGCCGAATCAAAACGCTACCCTCATTGCGACTTAGATGCATTGGAAAAAAGGCTTGCTGCAAGTGGACAAAACAAGTTTGTTGTGACTGACAGTGTTTTCAGCATGGATGGAGACATAGCGCCTTTGCCCGATATTGTTGGGCTCTGCCAAAAATATGAGGCCATTTTAATTGTCGATGATGCACATGGATTTGGTGTTTTAGGAGAAAATGGTCGTGGTATTTGCGAGCATTTCGAGTTAACTCAAAAACAGTTACCGGTGCTGATGACGACCTTAGGTAAGGCACTGGGAGGTAATGGCGCTGTGGTTAGCGGTGACAAAAAACTGGTTGATTATCTAATCCAGGTTGCTCGTAGTTATATTTATACAACAGCAATGCCTGCGTCGGTAGCCGCTGGAAATCTGGCTAATCTGAAATTGCTGATGGATAACAATGAGCGCGTTGAAAAACTGCGACAAAATATTTCCTATTTTAAAATGGGCTTCGAGGTAAGGGCATTGTCCAAACGAGTACAACTGATGCCTTCGAACACTGCAATTCAGCCTGTTGTTATTGGTGATAATCAAAAGCTGATTGTGCTGAATGAAAAGCTGGAAAGCCGTGGTATTCTGGTGGGGGCGATCAGGCCGCCGACAGTACCTAAAAACTCGGCACGACTCAGAGTCACTATTTCTAGCGGACATAGCCAAACACAGATTAATGAACTGCTCGATATTTTGGCCGAAACTATATAGGTGTTCGGCTATTTTTGTTTTATTTAACGATTCTGAAGAGAAAGAAAGGTCAAAATGAAGTTAAAACCTTTTGTAAATGTTTCTGGGCAGGGGCCTGCTCTGGTTTTACTCCATGGTTGGGGATTGCATGGTGGTATCTGGGAAACAGTACTACCGCAACTGGAAAGTCAGTTTACAGTGCATAACATCGATCTCCCGGGATTTGGATATAGTCCGGTTCATAATGGCGACTACACATTTGATTATCTGGTTGACTCAGTTGCTGCAGTGCTACCAGAAAAGTGTTTTTTACTGGGTTGGTCTTTGGGTGGTATGGTCGCAACTAAGCTAGCGATCGATCTTCCAGATAAAATC
This sequence comes from Aliikangiella sp. G2MR2-5, assembly GCF_015687155.1. Taxonomy (GTDB): domain Bacteria; phylum Pseudomonadota; class Gammaproteobacteria; order Enterobacterales; family Kangiellaceae; genus Aliikangiella. The sequence continues at coordinate 181,639 of NZ_JADPQF010000005.1, forward strand.
GAAAAGCTTATTACTGTCGCATCGAATCCCAGTTTTGTCGCTAACGATGACTGGCACGGTATGCAGGCTCAAGTACTGGAATCATTTATCCAATATCTGGAAGAAGATTATGAGGGGACTTTGATCAAGTTTCTCGGCATCCAGACCATGGGGAGCGCAACGCAAAAAGACGATATCAAGAAGTTAAAGGATACAGTGTTTATTCACGGTCAGCCGTCGAAAAAAGCATTAAGAGGCGGACTACAAATTTTACACGATATTAATCTGGTTCCTGAGTTGGCAAAACTAAATGTTCCTGCTTTACGAATCTACGGTCGACTCGACTCTTTGGTGCCGGCCAAGGTGGCTGCAGATGTTGAAAATCACCTACCGAATAGTCAGGCGATTGTTTACCGACGCTCGGCTCATGCGCCTTTTCTTTCATGTACTGAAGAATTTTGCCGTGATGTGACAGAGTTCCTGGTTGGTAGAAATCAATCTTGTGAAGAGCAAAACGAAAATTCTATTAACGGTGAAATACTACTGCCTCTGATTGAGGGAAATAACTAATGGCGATTGAGAAAAAGCTTATCGCCAAAGCCTTCAGTGACGCGGCAGAACAGTATGATGACTTTGCATTTTTGCAAAAAGAAGTTGCCGACCGAACTTTTGAACGACTTGGCTATATGCGTATTAAACCAAAAGCTATTTTAGATGTTGGTTGTGGAACAGGTTACTGTAGTCGTTACTTGAGAGATAGCTTTAAACGAGCAAAAGTTACCGGAGTAGATATTGCTCCAGGAATGATTGCTAAAGCCAGTCAGCAGCAAAGCCTTTTCAGGAAAATTGATTATCAGGTTGCTGATGTCGATAGTTTGCCTTTTAAAGATAATCAGTTCGATCTGGTTTTTTCAAGCTTGACCATACAGTGGTTGCCCGACCTGAAAAAAACTTTTACTGAACTTCATCGTGTACTCAAGCCTGGCGGTTTGCTGATCTTTTCTACTTTGGGGCCGGACACACTGACCGAGTTAAAGCAAAGCTGGCAACAGGTGGACTCCGATATTCATGTCAACAGTTTTTTAGATATGCACATTGTGGGCGATGAGGTATTTAACGCTTCTTTTGAAAATACGGTGATGGACCGAGATATTATTACCCTGACCTATCAAACGATGAAAGGCTTGATGACGGATCTTAAAGCCATTGGGGCGCATAATATTAATGACAAGCGCTCAAGAGGCTTGATGGGAAAAGGTAAGTTTCAGAAGTTAAGTGATGCTTACGAAAAATTTCGCTGGGAAAGTGGAGAACTACCTGCAACTTACGAAGTCATTTATGGACATGCCTGGAAGAGAGATGGAAAGCCGCAAAAAGACTACCATACCTATGAGGTCAGCCTTCAGCCAGGAAAAACTGACAATTCATAATTACCGTTGTTATGCTTATAATTTAAGCGATAAATAAACTATGACCAAAAGACTGTTTATTACAGGTACCGATACTGAAGTCGGCAAAACCTTTTTTACCTGTGCTTTAATTCATGCTCTTAAAAGAGAAGGGCATTCGGTAATGGCTTTTAAACCTGTCGCTGCAGGATGCGAGCTGGTTAATGGAGAAATGAAAAACGATGATGCGCTAGCGATTATTAGTGCGCTCGGAGGTTCTCCTGATTATTCCTCCATTAACCCGATAGCTTTACAGACTCCGATTGCACCTCATATTGCCGCTCAAAAAGAAGGAATTGAACTGTCTGTTCAGCACCTTACCCAACAGACAAAGCTTGAACAAGCGGATCAGGAATTCGTTTTGGTTGAAGGTGCAGGAGGCTGGCTGGTACCGCTAAATGCTGATGAGACCTTAGCAGATTTCGCCAGGGTAATTAATGCAGAAGTTGTTCTGGTCGTAGGAATGAAGCTTGGTTGTATCAACCATGCATTATTAACCCAGCAGAGCATTTGTGGAATGGGGTTGAAGCTGGCTGGTTGGGTTGCTAATTATATTGATCCTGATATGTTGGCACAGCAAAGTAATCTGGAGTCCCTTAAACAATCTCTTAATTGTCCACTCATTGCGGAAATACCTTACTTATCTGGTGTTGGTGCAGAGGACATGACAAAACTGAGAGCAAAGGCCGCCGATTATGTTAAGATTGCCTCACTAGTTTAATATTAAGGCTGATAACTTGTCCGAGATTATGATATTTCGGGGTGGTTATAGTTTTTTTCGTTGAAAGGCTGTCGAATGGCAAAGCTCGGTCAATTTAATTTTCTAAAAATATCTCGTAAGAGTGCTCGCGGTACTTTTTTTGAAACTCGCGAGTTCGGACAGGTATTTCTTCCGGCAGCATTGACTCCTGGTCATTGTGAAGTAGGTGATAAGATTCGAGTGTTTCTTTATCGAGATACACATGATAACGTGGTTGCAACAACACTGTCTCCCAGAGTTGAGGTGGGCGGGGTTGCCTGCCTGAAAGTTGTCTCCGTTAGTAACGTGGGCGCATTTCTCGACTGGGGGTTACCAAAAGATCTGTTTGTTCCATTTGCGCAGCAAGTGCGTCCTATGAGGGAAGGAGAGTTTCATATTGTCTATTTATATGAGGACAATACTGGACGAATCTGTGGCTCTAGCAAACTGAATCGTGTACTTAAAACTGAATGTCTTGAATTAAAAACTGGTGATGCGGTTAAGCTGATTGTCGGTTCTCAAACCGATTTGGGCTATAAGATGATAGTAAACGAAAAGTACTGGGGAGTGCTGCATAAAGAGGATGTTTTTCGAGAGTTGCGCTTTGGTCAGAGTTTAAAAGGTTTCATTAAAAAACGAAGAGATGATAATCGGCTCGATATCACCTTGAATAAACCCGGGTCGCAAAATGATTCCTTAACTGAAAAAATACTGGCATCGATAGATGAAGGAGAAGGATTTTCTGAATTCAATGATAAAACGGCACCTGAGTTAATATATTCAGCCTTTGGAGTGAGTAAAAAAGTATTCAAGGCAGCATTGGGAACTTTATACAAAGAAAGAAAAATCGTAATCTTAAAAGACGGAATTCGACGAGCAGAATAGCATTAGAATTATCAACGGAGGCCAAGGTAGTGAGAATGAACAGGATTTTTTATTGTTTAGTTTTTTTTCTTGGTTTGTCTTTTTACTCTGATTCAGCCAAAGCCGATATTGTTAGTGACAGTGGTAATGAGTTTTCACTCAAATTTAGCTACGTAATCAATTCTGATATCGATACCTTTGAGAAAAAGTTTTTTGCAATTGACCAATGGTGGGATCCTGCCCACTCTTATTCTGGCAACAAAGAGAATTTGTATCTGGACATTACTCAGGGACAATGTTTTTGTGAAAAGCTTAACAGTGGTGGATTTGTCCGCCATCTCGATATAGCACATTACGAGCCACGTAAAATCATTCGCTTTCTTGGCGGACTGGGACCATTGCAAACTCTACCTGTCAACGGTGTTATGGAGTTTAGTTTTATACAAAATCAATCGCATCAAATTGAGCTTACAGTTACCTATCTGGTTGCTGGAACTGTTCAGCTAAAAGGATGGGCGACCCCTGTTAATCGAGTGATCGAAGAACAACTGATCAGACTAAAAAGTTACGCCGAGAAAAAATAGAAAACTATTTTCTACTTGAACAGTCCGAAATTGCATAATAATCAATATACTAGCCTCCATCGGGACCTACTATGAACAAATTACTTCAATATATTTTTTCCTTTTTTATCATTCTTTGCACGGTTGAACTCAATGCTGCCCCGGCCGATGCTCCGCAACGTCAACGTGGTGAAGGCCCTTTTGAGCGTTTGATTTTGAGAGGCGTTACCTTGATCAACGGCGAAGGTGCTCCGGCAAGAGGCCCTGTTGATATTGTAATTGAAGGTAATGTGATTACTCAGATTCAAAGTGTAGGGAGTCCCGGAGTACCTATTGTAGGTAACAGGCCAAAGGCTGAGGCGGGAGATAAGGTATTGGAGCTCGAAGGGCACTATGTTTTCCCCGGGTTTGTTGATATGCATGGTCACATCGGTAATAGCGCTCAAGTGACTACAGCCGAATATACGTATAAGCTCTGGTTGGCTCATGGAATTACAACTGTGCGCGAACCGGGCAGTTTCAATGGTGCTGATTTTACATTGAATCAGGTACGAAAAAGCCAAAAAAATCAAATAACCGCGCCTCGTATAATTCCTTATTTTGGTTTTGGTCTGGGCGAAACTGCACCGATTAGTGATGCTGAAAAAGCACGTAGTTGGGTCAAGAAAATTGCAAAGAAAGGTGCGCGAGGAATCAAGTTTTTTGGTACGCATCCGGATATATTTAGTGCAGCTGTTGATGAGGCTCGAAAGCGTGGTTTAAGGACCATGATGCATCATGCGCAGCTGGATGTTGCTCATCTGAATGCCATGGATAGCGCTCGAATCGGTTTAACCAGCATGGAACACTGGTATGGATTACCTGAAGCGATGTTTACCGATCAAGTCATACAAAATTATCCCATTGATTATAACTACAACAATGAACAGCACCGTTTTAGTGAAGCTGGTAAGCTTTGGCTCCAGGCGGCACTACCGGGGAGTGTTAAATGGAATACAGTTAGAGATGAGTTAATTGGATTAGATTTTACCATTAACCCTACGCTAACCATTTATGAGGCAAACAGGGATTTGATGCGAGAGAAAAATGCTGACTGGCATGCAGAATACACTTTACCCGGACTATGGGAATTTTTTACTGCTAGTCGCTATACGCATGGTTCCTACCACTTCGATTGGACAACTCAGGAAGAAATAAACTGGAAGAATAATTTTCGACGTTGGATGACTTTTTTAAATGATTATAAGAATCATGGTGGCCGTGTAACGACTGGAAGTGATTCAGGCTATATCTACAAGATTTACGGTTTCGGATTTGTACGTGAATTAGAGTTGTTGCAAGAAGCGGGATTTCACCCCTTAGAGGTTATGCAGTCAGCGACAATTAAAGGGGCGGAAGCACTTGGTATGGATCATCAAATCGGCTCTGTGTCAGTTGGTAAATTAGCTGATCTGGTGATATCCAAAGAAAACCCGTTACAAAATTTCAAGACATTATATGGCACAGGATTTACCCGGTTGAATGATGATAATAATTTAGTCAAGGTTGGTGGGGTAAAATATACAATTAAGGACGGTATTATTTTTGATGCCAGCCAGTTGCTCGCTGATGTTCGAGCGATAGTCAAAAATGAAAAAGATAAACAAATTAAAAAAGGAAAATAGTTTATGGCCAAACCGGGAAAAACAGGAATCGCGCGCGTTATTCATGCAACCGGTTATTCTATTAAAGGTTTAAAGGCCGCATGGAAAAATGAAGCTGCTTTTCGCCAGGAAGTCATACTGGCTATTGTTGGTATTCCTCTTGCGGCCTGGTTAGCCAATAACCGGTTTGAGTTTCTATGGTTAATTCTTCCGTTGTTTCTGGTGGTCGCGGCGGAATTAACTAACTCTGCGTTGGAAGCTGCTGTCGATCGCATTAGTGATGAGCATCATCATTTGTCCGGGCGAGCAAAAGACATTGGCTCTGCGCTAGTTTTTGTCTGTTTAATATTACTGGCAGTGATCTGGGGAGTTGTGCTTTTCGACCGCTTTCCATTGTGACCAGAATTTTTAGTGTACTCAAACGTTAATATTTTCATCAGCGTATTAGTATCTGATTGAAAATATTTTGTAAGGAACTAAAAGTGAATGAGGATAAAAAATATGAACTGTACTAAATGTAAACAGGGGAGCTTATCACCCAGTTTTATTGAGGGATTATTCAGAGCGCATACTTGTACTGATTGTGGTGGAAACTGGATATTAATTGAGGATTACGTAGCCTGGAAAGAGAGAAATCCAGATGTGACTTTTAAAGAGGATGCCGTGTTTGAAGTCGATGACACAAAGACAGCTTTGCTATGTCCGGTATCAGGTACGATTATGCAAAAGTTCAAGGTATCACATGATAGTGAGCATAAGCTGGATTATAGTCCTCAAGTAGGTGGCGTATGGTTGGATAGAGGCGAGTGGGAATTTCTTAAGAGCGCAAATTTAGCTGGCTCTCTTAACAGGATCTTTACTGAGTTCTGGCAGAAAACAATACGCGAAGCGAGCGCCAAAGAGACTTTTACTGAAATTTATAAAGAAAAATTCGGCGAGGCTGATTACTTGAAAGCAAAAGAGATCAGAGAGTGGCTGACGGCTCATCCTTGTAAAGCCGATTTACGCGCCTATATCCTTGCTGAAGATCCCTATTCAGCTGAAAGATAGTCTCTTCAGGGATGGAGCAGGATTATAGCTCTGGCCTGGAGTTATTCACTATCTGAGAAAAAATAGCAAAAAACTTGCTCGATAGCCTAAATTTCGTATTTTTCAAGCCGATAACTAGAGTACAGGTGCGATTAACTTGGTTGATTTGCAACCTGGCTTTCAATGAAAGTGAAATTAATGTATTTAATATCAATTGGTTAGAGGTTTTTATGCGAGTCGATAGTATCCTGAACTCTGGTGTGAAGGGGTTTCAGCAAGCAACCGAAAGGGCAAATCAGGCTGCTCAGGAAATCGCATCTCAGTCGGTGTCTGATGCCAGTAAGGAAGGTATCAACCAAAAAGACTTGGTTGAATCTCTGGTTGATTTGAAGGTCGCAGAACACGATGCCAAGGCAAATGCCAAGGTGATCGAAACCGCTGGAGAGTTAATAGGCTCACTATTGGACGTAAAAGCTTAAGGATGGGGAGATTTGTAAATTCGAAATATGTTGGAACCTTCGGCTTAGGCTGGAATTGAGAAAATCATGCTAATTAGCGCCGCGCCAGTGGCCTTACCTATCAGTACCGCGAACCCTCCCACCGAGCAGGTGGCTAGCGAAGCTGCGCATAGAGCCCCTATCCCCAAACCTCCTGCGACAGCTGATAACCCTTCTACCAAAAACTCTACAGAGTTTGCTGAACAAAACAGAGGGCAAGCAGAAGTTAACCGTGGCGCAGAGCAGCGAGATACTATTGAAGGGAATCGAGAGCAAAGTAATGGACAAAATCAGGAACAGTCGGATAGAGAGTTTGCTGGTAAAAATTCCTCAGGTGACGAAAAAAATGAAGAGGCTCAGGAGAAGCGATTAGAGCGTCAACGCGAGATTCAGGAAAAAGCTGAGATTCAGGAGTTAAAAGCCAGGGATAGAGAAGTTCGTGCTCATGAAACAGCACATGCTGCGGTTGGTGGTCAGCTCGCAGGAGCTCCTAGCCTGGAGTTCAAAACTGGCCCTGATGGTCGTCGCTATGCTGTTAGCGGTGAAGTCTCTATAGATACCAGCAAAGTGGCCAATAATCCTCAAGCGACAGTTGATAAAATGCGGCAGGTACGACAGGCAGCGCTCGCTCCTGCCAATCCCTCACCACAAGACTTGAAAGTTGCCGCAATTGCCAGCCAGCTAGCTAATCAGGCACTGGTAGAGCTTAATCTAGAGCGCAATCAGGAGTCTAACTTTCAAGTTGATCAAGAAAAAGGAAATCCCCTCGAAGGACGTGAAATACGTTTTGTGAACCCGGTAGCGGCACGTCGCTCTTCTCTCAATTTACGCAGTAAATTGCTGGCATCCGGTGCATTTGAAGAAGTAGATAAGGCTCCTCTATTTTCACAAAGAGCTTGATTTCCAAGGCTCTTAGCCAATTTTTTTGATAAAAATATTTCCAATCGATCCTGAATTACGTAAACTTGCGCACTGATGTTTCAAGCTGATAATAAGAACTGACTTAATGCAATCCAAGCGCTCCCGGCCTTTTTTGAAGTGGGCCGGAGGAAAATACCGATTACTTGACAAGCTTTCGCCTCATTTGAAGGGAACTAAGCTCATTGAGCCTTTTGTCGGTTCAGGTGCGGTATTTCTGAATACTGATTTTGAGCGTTATTTACTGGGCGATATCAATCCTGACTTGATTAATCTTTACCAGTGCCTGAAGAAAGAAAAAGGGAAGTTCGTCAACTATGCTAAAAGTTTTTTTACAGAAGAAAACAATAAGCAAATAGCCTACCTTGATTTTCGTGTCGAATTTAACGCCGGAGTAAAAGGTCGTAGGCGTGCTGCTCTCTTTGTCTATTTAAACCGCCATGGCTTTAATGGACTTTGCCGTTACAACAAATCAGGCGGCTTCAATGTCCCTTTTGGTAGATATAAGAAGCCCTACTTTCCAGAAAAGGAAATGTATCATTTTATTCATCATGCCAGAAAAACCAAGTTTGTGTGTGATGATTTTGTCGCGCTGATGAACCGTTCCCGACGTGGAGATGTGGTTTATTGCGACCCGCCCTATGTTCCTCTGTCGCCGACAGCGAGCTTTACCAGCTACGCTGCGCAAGGTTTTTCTTATGACCAACAGGTAGAGTTGGCTTATCGAGCAAAAATTCTTGCTAACCGCGGAGTCAAAGTGATTATTTCAAATCATGATAATGCGATTACGCGTAAAATCTATGAGGATGCGGAAATCGAGTCTTTTCCTGTTCGACGTTTTATCAGTTGTGACGGAAGCAACAGGGCAAACGCCAGCGAGCTTCTTGCAATTTATCAATAACGAAAATAAAGGAAGAGACCGAGGCCAGTTTTGAGTAATGCGAATATCCTCAGTCTGTTAGATAATCCTAGTAATAATATTGCGCGGTCAATTGAATATGATCATCATTGCGGAATAAGTACATAGAGTCAGCGACATCGTCCACTTCAAACATACGTACATCCAGACTTAGTTTAAAGTTGTTGCCAAAGCGACGGCTAGCTTCAACAAGAAGGCTGGTCGATTCGTAGTCTAAATCATAACTCAGTCCCGCCAGCAACTCGGTTGAATCAACATCGTTTAAAGCAAGTCTGGCGCCCAGAAATAAATCATTCTGAAAGTTTGAACCACCATTTTCACCGCGATCATCGTAGCCATATTCTACCAGCCAGCCGAGGTCAGCGTTGGAATCATTAATTCCATAAAAACTGTATTCAAAACCACCTTGCATGGCCCAGTAGTTTTCCAGATTATTTTCGTTGTGGATGACTTCAAGCTTCCAAAGGATGTCTTCAATATTGGCCTGGAGTTCAAACCCCAGTTGACTAATCTGCTGGTAATAGGGCACTAAAACAGGTTGCTCTGGAATGGTAATGAGTTCCGGATGCGGAATAAGAATCGGTTCACGACCGGTTCCATCGAACCAGGATAAGGCAATTTCGTAGTCACCTATACTTTGTGCCCAGCGGATAGCCCAGTCGTTATGATTTTGTTCGTCGTTTGATTCATAAACAACATAATCTGAGTTGATGAATGGTAGGCCGGGACGACCTTCGGCACCTGCGAAAGTTCTTTCTCTAAAATAAGGCATTAGAAATAGATCGACGATTCCCCAGTCTTGTACTAAAGACAAGTTAACCATTGGTTGACCCAGTTTATCCTCGTTATCGACATCTTCAACTGAATCGCTTTGGTTGATGATATCTACCAGATGCTGAAACTCGGTGACTCCCCAAAAAACACGACGAACACCGATTCGGCTTTCCCAGCTATCTCCCACATGGATCCAGCCTAGTTCCCGAATATCCATATGAGTTCTTTCGTCGTCATGTTGATCGACGCGAGCCGAGGGAACAAACTCAAGTGAATCTTTGCCATCGTTCCAACTCCAGAAAAACTCGGGTGCGGCTGCGACTGACAGGTAGCTGTCTTCCTGAGTTGAGAAAAGTGGATCTTCGGTAAAGTATCTTGCTTGAAACTCAATGTTACCGCGAACTTCAAATTCGTTCGCGGTAACCGAGTTAAAAAAGCCTGCCACCAGGCAGGACGCTGCAGACAAAGTAATTAATTTTTTCATTTAAGGTAAATCCCTTGATTTACTTCTATCGGTTTAGTTTGTAAGACCACCCTACGCAGTAGGGTAGTTTATATTTTTTCAGCATCGTTTAGCCCATTAACGGGCTCTTTTTAGAGCATTTTTATTAAAATCAGCTTCATCAAGACCTTCTTGAAAGCGATAATTTTTCCAGGTTAAAAGTGTGCTTTTCCCTGATTGATGATTAATCATCTCAAGCTTTGACGCACGCCAGAACTTATCCAGATATTTTTTGTAATCAGAGAAGGTTAGCGTTTTAAGCAGAGAATCTTTGCGATCATAAAAATCTGTTTTTTGAGTACGCAACTCAGCCTTGTCAATCCAGACAATACGACGTTTGTAACCTGAGTATTTGTCCCTTGGGTATTGCTCTACAACATAACAGTCAAGGTTGTTGAACTCTTCGTCTTTTATATATTTATAATCATATTTTTCTATTTCAAAAGATGTTAGATCTTCAAAAGAAAACTCACTCCCCATAAATGACCCTGATTTGTTTCGAGAAGATATACGCTTCACTCTCTTTAAGGCAGGAAGATATAGCCATTGTTCATCATTGCTTGTAGGATGGGAAAAGCTTAAAAAGGCTGTCCCTTTTACATCATGTGGTGAGTCAAAAATAGTCAGGCTTTTGTCTCCATCATTTTCTTGCTCCATGCTTTTAATTCGCATTTGGCGAACAGAAGTTTCCCCGTGCTGGTTTTTAAGCAACATTTCCATTTCTGCCTGGCTGTCATTCCACCCAAGATCTTTTTGCTTTGCTTCTGTCGATATTCTAAGACCCTTTTCTTCAGCCGACTCCGCATAAGCATAGGTAGAAAAGCTTACAGAAGTCGCGAGCAACAAAAGGCCTAATTTTAATGGTTTCATCTATTTCTCCAATTCTAAAACTATTTTATTCGGTATAAAGTATGTCTATTGCGAAGCCATTTATTCTTGCGTTTGTGGCTGCGCTTCTTTTTGCATTTTTATGTCGAGCTTGGCTTGTTTTTCCGCCTCTTTGTCTTTACGGCTTTTTAAAAGCATTAATAGCGGTGGTAAGAACAGGAAGTCGATTATAAGCGCAATTAAAATAGTTATCGCAGTCAGCAACCCCATTTCTGCATTTACTTTGAAACTGGATGTTGCCATAACGCCGAAACCAGCAACAAGTACCGCTGTCGTGACCGATAAAGCTTTTCCTACGCTAGCGAAGCTATATCGAACGGCGTCTTCCGAGCTAAATCCTTTTTCTCGTCTTGCACGTATGTACTTACTAAGAAAGTGGACAGTATCATCAACAATGATTCCCAGTGTGACTCCCATTACAACTGAGAGTCCCAGGCCAACCTCACCGACAAACATTCCCCATAGTCCAAAGCCAACCGCTGCAGGAGTCAAGTTTGGAAGAAGACTAATCAAACCAAATTTAATTGAACGCAAGGCAACACCAAGCAAAATGGAAATGAGAATTAGCGCAAGCGATGAACCTTTTAACATGCTAACGATGTTGGTTGAGCCTATGTGAGCAAACATTAAAGATGGACTTGCCAAAGTGAGACCGTATTCACTATTTTTTTGTTTAAAATGATTGAGCACGCGTTGTTCCAGTTCCAGTATTTCATTTGATGTAAGATTTCTGAAAGTTGCAATCACTCGTGTTGAAGACTTATCTACATTTAATTGATTGTTTACGTCCAATCCCTGTGGCAAAGACAATTCGTATAGCAATAGATATTGTGCAGCTAGCTCCTGCTCTTCTGGTAATTTGTACCATGCTGGATCGTCGCCGTGCATATTACGATTTAGTCTTTTTAACGTGTCGGTAATGGTATTTACATGGTCGGTCTCAGGTTGTTGTCGCAACCATTCTGAAAACTCTGCAATAAATGCAATAAACTCAGGACTATTAATGCCACTGCTTTGTTTTGAGTCAAACGATAACTCCAACGTTGTCATTCCAGACATATGTTCCTGCATAAAATCGGTTGCCTGACGGAATTCGACTCGTTTATCAAAGTACTTTACAAAATCATCGTTGAGTTCATTTTTGGGAACAAAAGCCGCGAAGCCGATAATTACTACAGTGGATACCGGCAACAACCATTTACGATTGTTGACGACAAAATCTCCTAAACGATCCATGGCGTCTTTTTTGTGTTCAACTGTTCTTTTCGCTCTGACAGGGAGTACCATCAAAATTGCCGGAAAAATAGTAACTGAGAAAATAAAGGCCAGGGAAACGCCGATAGCCACGATATTCCCCAGGTCACCAAATGGTGGTGCATCGGAGAAGTTCATCGTCAGGAAACCGATCGCGGTAGTTAAGCTGGTTAAAAATACTGGCTGCATATTGACGCGCAAACTGTCCTTTAACGCTTCCTGTTTTTCCATTCCATGTCTTAAGTTGTAATAGAATGTTGAAAGAATATGAACACAGTCGGCAATAGCCAGAGTTAAAATTACGGTAGGTGAGCCCGCAGAAGGCCCAGTCATATAGCCGCCGAGCCATCCCCATATTCCAAGAGAAGCAACGATGCTCGTTAACACTACCACCAGAGTACCGATAGTTCCGGTAATTGAGCGAAGTAGTAGACCAACAGTTAAAATAACCACAAGAAGCATTACAGGAATAAGTATGGACGCGTCTGCTTGTGAAGCTTCCGGAAAACTATTGTTCATCATTATCATGCCGGAAAGCATAAATTCTATATTAGGATAACGTTTTTCGAAATCAGCTTTAATCGCTCTGACTGATTTGGCAACTTCAGGAACTTCTGAAGACATGTCCGCACCCGGTAAACGAATAGTGACATTCACAACCGCAACATCGGCTTTTTCAGAAATGAGTTTTTTAACTAGCAAAGGTTCACTCAAAGAAACTTCTTTAGCGCGAGCAATTGAATCTTCATCCAGCATGTCGGCTTCGAGTACAAGGTCTTCGATCATCAAATCGTCACCTTCAGCATAACTATACTGGAAGTTGGTAATCGAATCGACGCGAGAGTTGTAGGTTACCAGCCAGGCTTCATTCGTTAGTTCCCAGATGGCTGTAAGCGTTTCCTTTGTGAATACATTGCCGTCTTTGGGGGCTACAATAAACGCAACATTATCACTTTTACTATAAATTTTTTGCAGTCCAAGGTAGTCATTCAGCTGCTTGTTATCTTTTTGAAAGAATATTTTATAGTCACTTTTGAAAGTTAAGTTCTTTGCGCCACTAGCTGCAAATCCTACAAGGGCCAGCGTAGCAATGATGATTAACCATCGATATTTAATGATCCAGTTTGAAAAAGTTTCCATAGTAGTTTCTCAAGGGTTAGATATAGATAAAAGGGGTACCATTTTTCTCTAGTGCATCGATTTCTGGCTGAAATAGTTCATGAGTAATTCGTTTTATTGTTTCACTGTAATCCCAGTCTTTAGACAACGGGCGCCAGTTGAAACCGTCAAGTACCAGGCGAGCGTTAGTGAAAGATTCTCTTTCTAAAATCATTGGCTCCAGCTTCACCGAGTCTCCTTTGCTCATTATCAATGCCATGGCGCCCCACGAGGCTGACCACATAGCAAATGTAACTTGCTCAAAACACATGTTTTGTGGCAACTCAAAGTCACCGGAATCGATTGCTTTGCCAATTTCTTCATTCATCAGGGACATTAGCTTGTGTTCACATTCGTGGTGAGTCGCATTTCTTTCATCACTACTACAAGCGGCGACACTTGGCGAATGTGCAGATAAAACGGCAAACAGTTGTGATGGGTGTAATTTGGCCCAGATGATATAAGAAACCATAACGGCAATGATTCTTTCGCGGCTATTTCCCTCAAACTGAAGTGCTCTGACAAATAGTGCCTGAATCTCTTCAACACAAGTGTTACAAATGGCTAGCAACAGGTCTTCTTTACTAATGAAATGTTTGTAGATCGTACCTTTGGAATAGGGGGCTGCAGCTACCAGCTTGTCTATTGTCAGGGTGGTTAAGCACTCTTTTTCAACCAGAGAGCGCGCTAGTTCAATCAGTTCCTTCTCGCGCAGGAGAAAGTCACTTTCGCTGATAGTTCTTGGACTCATAGCTTGTCTTCTTTAAAGATACAATCTCGAACAGATATAAGTGACGAATCGTCACGTGACGATTCGTCATTATAAGGATAAGAACTCAGAGATCAAGTCGCTGTCCCGAATTTTTAAGTTTCAATATTGATGATTAAAGTAAAATATAGCGTTGGAAATATGATTTTATATATATATCAATGGCTTGTGGTTGATTGGCATGATGAGGTCAGATTTATTGAATTTTTATTACAGGGTATGGAAACCGGCCGTTGTTCTAGAATAGCTCTACCTCCGAAGCAGGTTTATTGTTTGAGGCCTCTCGGGTTTTGTACCTGACTGCGTCATCCCAGTGAGCGTCATTAAAAGAAAAACTGTCGAGGAAGGATTTAAGTCTGGCGGCAAGCTTCTGCAAGTCTTCGGAAGAAACCTCCTGATGAACCCCGCTTTCGGCCACTTCATGGTTTAACTCAACTATGGCTTTGATTTCCTGTTGAGCGGCATAGGATATATCCTTTTGCCTTGTAGACAGGTCAATGGAATGTGAAGAAAGGTCACTAAAAGAGTTAATGGCTTCTAAAGCAATATTTAATTGCTCGGATGCTTCGCTAGATAGTTCAATGGTCTCTTTCGACTTAATACTGCTTTTCTCAATAGAGTCAGCGACTCGGTTAGTGCCTTCCTGTATTTTGGAAACCATATCTCGTACCTGTTGGGTAGAGGCACCAGTTTTTTCGGCCAGGGTTCTGACTTCATCAGCAACGACTGCAAATCCGCGACCTTGTTCTCCGGCTCGAGCTGCTTCAATCGCGGCATTTAGCGCCAACAAATTGGTTTGGTCCGCAATCGTTGTAATGACGTCAATAATGGCATTTATCTGCCCGCTGTTTACTCTGAGTTCTTCGATTTGCTGTGCTGCTTGCTCCATCTGTCGAGTTAGCTCTTGCACGCTATTTGCTGAGCTGCTGGATGATTGGTGGGCTTCTCTGATAGTTTGACTGGAACGTTTTATTTCTTCGAAGGCTTGATCAAGGTTTTGATGCAGTCCCAATGCCCCTTCATAAACCTGAATAAATGCAGAATTTAACTTATTCCCCAATTCGTCCTGCATTGCAGATTTTTGCTGCATTGTGTGATACGTAGAGTTGAGCTCATTTGCCATGGGGGTCAATCTTGCTGTGGAAGCATATATTTGAGTGAGTAAGTCGTTGTTTCTTTTTTGATGCTCATTGATTGCCTCAAATACCTGACACAACAAACCACAGCCTTGGGCTGGCAAACGAGCTTTTATATCTACTGTTTCTGAATTCTGAAGAGCTAGTGCGTAATCATGCAACTGGACAAGGTTCTGATAAAACTGTCGATTCGTTATAAAAAAGTTAACAGCCAACATTATAACTATAACTGAACTGAGCATTAGTATTTGCTGAGTATTGAAATCTGCATAGAGTGAAACAAGCAAAAGCCCAACTATACAAACAACTATTCCGGGGAGAGCGTTTTTTACAAATATATGCAAAGTAGATGTGTTGGGGGCGTCTACAAGCTTGGGTACATCTTTTTTCATTTTGAAGTTACTCTCAACTAGCCAGGTTGTTTCCTATGTCGCTTTTGTGGTTAATGAAACAGGAAAAGCAAACGACTCTTAAAAGGGGGAAAGATCCTGCTCTCAAGTTAGTCTAATTAGAATTATCTAACTTAAATATAGGCTATATAAGCAAATAAATGAAAAGTAACTGTTACCCGGCCATATTTTAGGGACTTTGAGTTTACTGCAATTGTGAGTGCCAACGACGGGGTCAAGAGGGAAGAGCGGACAAAAAATGGGGAAGCAAAGCTTCCCCGAAGGGTCTACTTACACTGTCACAAGGAGACATTTCTAGTAGATAAGGCTAATTTTTGTAAAATGTATTTAATTTGCCTGTAATCTCAAAGTGATACCGGAGGCTGCACTATAACCGTAGAGATCCAGGTACCAGCGACCGCTTTGAGGGTTCGTGAAATTACAGGACTCATTATTTCCACTCTTGTATGGGCGACAATCGTATTGATACAAGCTTGACTGTGCACCGTGGCGAACGTAAAGGTCTGCATCACCAGAGCCGCCAGAGATTGATACTGTTAAGCTAGAGTATCCTTCTGGAAGGTCATAGTAGTAACGCGTCCACTGCCCGTAAGAAACAGAAACATCGGTTGCCGTTACATCGATAGGATCATTTCCTCCAGGAGGATTAGTATCGCCGTCATAGCTACCGGTTAAAGTCACACCTGAAAAGGTCGAGTAGGCTTTTAAGCGAACATAATAAGTTCCACCTGTTTGCGTACCTGTGCAAGATTCTGAGTTGCCATTTTTATATGGACGGCAGTCATATGAACTATCTGTTGGAGCTGAACCGAATTTCACATAAAGGTCAGCATCGCCTGAGCCACCACTGATAGCGAAGTTGATATTGGTCGCACCTGCAGGAACATCCATGGTGTAAACAATATCTTGTCCCTGAGAAGCTCCAAGTCCTGTTACCGGCGTACCGTTTTGTAGAACATTGTCTCCCGGAGGATTATCGTCGTCAGGAGGAGTGTCGCCGAATAGTGAGTAAGCTAACAAGTTAGCAGTTCCTCTTGGGTCACTAACAGCATTTGGTGTCGCCGCATCTTTAATCGCTTGAGTGACTTGTGAAGGTGTTGCATTTGGATTATCGGCCAGATAAAGCGCAGCAATACCGGCAACATGAGGGCTTGCCATAGAGGTTCCGCTCATGGTTGTTGAACCACCAGATTGAGAGGTAGAAGTAATATCTGAGCCCGGTGCAAATAGGTCAACGCAGTTTCCGTAGTTAGAGAAAGAAGAGCGAGAGTCGCCCTGTGCAGTTGAACCAACGGTGATCGCGCTTGGGGTTCTCGCTGGAGAGTAGTTACAGGCATCGCTGTTGTCATTACCAGCTGCAACAACAGTAACTACGCCAGAATTTACCAGGCTGGTAGTCGCGTCATCGATTGACGAAGATGCACTTCCGCCTAAACTCATGTTGGCAACTGCAGGCTTAGTATGGTTGTTTGCAACCCACTCAATACCATCAATGATGCCTGAGAAAGAGCCTGAGCCTTGACAGTTTAGTACACGCACACCATAGACTTTAGCGCCTTTTGCGACCCCGTAGGTGTTACTGGCAATCGTTCCAGCTACGTGGGTTCCGTGTCCCTGACAATCACTTGAGTTGCTGTCGTTATCGACAAAGTCGTAACCATTGTAAACTCGTCCGCCAAAATCGGAGTTGCTGTTAACGCCAGTATCGATAACGTAAACGTTCACGTTTGAAGCGTTTGTATTGTAAGTGTATTGACTATCCAATGAACCACTTCTTTGGTCGACGCGGTCGATACCCCAGGTAGGGTTATTTTGTGTAGCATGAATGCTGACATATTGATCTGGCTCGATATAATCAACCATAGGATGTTGAGCCATTTTGGCTGCTGCTTCAGGTGTCATATTGAAAACAGCACCTTGAATTGCTTTGGAAAAGCGCTTTGAAGCCTCTACTCTGTGAGATTCCGCAAGCGAATTCACTGTTTTGTTAACTGCTGCTTTCATTCCGCCTGAATTCAAAGACATGCCAGCTTTTTGTAACTCTGCCTTTTTGAAAACAACAATGTATTGGTTTGTGATTGCATTTTCTGGATTAGAAGCGACTTTAAGTTCACCAGCTTGAACAAGCGGCGCACCAATGATGCCAACTGCTAATGCGACTTTCGATAGTTTCATTTTGAGAGTTCCCTCCGTTAAGGAATAACTCACTCACTAATGTGAGAGTTGTTTTGTTTTATAGTGTGAAGCGCATCCTGTGATTCTTGTTATTGTGTTATTTTTTACTGCTATAACTTTCTTTAAATACTGCCTGTTGCAGGCAGAGATAGATTCAGATTGAATGTATCTAAAAAGTATCTCAGATGCGTTTTAGAGATTATTTGAATTCACTCTAAAATGCAACTTCGCTGCGGCTAAAACATCTCTGAAAACTGTGGTAATATTCACAGTAGAGATTTGCTGGAAGCTAACTGTATGATTTTTAAGCATTACTAAACAGCTCTGACCAACTAGCCATAACTCATAGTTATTAAGGAAATTATCTCGATGGCGCTAAATGAAGCTGAAGTAGCTCAAATTCGAAGAGCTGGTGAACATTTTAAGAAAGTCCTAAGGGAAACTTTTGAGTTTTTCCCCCGTTCTGCGCGCTCAATTGCCGGTTTGGCGCGATGGACCAAAGTAAATAAGTCTACCTGCCAGCGAATGGTGCAGGCTCTAACAAAGACCAAAGATGGGATCGACGTTATTATCACGCTTCCGGGAGTTTCAGGTCTTAAGCAGATAGCTGCTGAAATTGAAAAGCGAATTGAAGTTAGTGAGGAAATTGCAGAGTTTAACCAGATGGTCGTGGAGTACGAGGATTTGATCCTGTCCTTCGCGCCGAGTCATTCTGAATTAAAAAGGCAACTGGTAAAATTTTTAAGTAAAAGTTCCAAATCGTTAGATGCCTACAATCGTAAATTAAAGAAAAGTGCCTTCGAGGTTAATTGTGAAATTAGCGGAGAGTCGGTAGATACTTACTTTGGCGTTGCTATATTAAGATTTAATGAGCAGGACCCTGAGTATCTGGATGAGTTTATCATTTCTGCAAAGTTGGGGGTCGAGCTAACCAAATTTGCACGCCCCTATGTTCAAAATTTCGGTGGAAATCTGGATGAAATCCAAATCTCTGATCCCAAGCTTCTGGATAAGAGCAATTACACTAATTTTATATCGGATAAAAATGGAGAATATTTATTAAAAGAGTTCTCTACCAACGGGATTGAAAAAACCTATGCAGGAGTCAGTAATCTGAAAAATGGTTTGATATTCAATCATACCAAAGAACCGATAGAGTGCGGAAAATTTGATATCACGCTAGCACATCTTGATACCAGAACGCTGGTTAATCCAATCAAAAGTGAAATTAAAGTCGTGTGTCAAAGTCTGTTGCAGCGCAGTCCGGCAAAAAAACTGGTTTTAGCGACACTGGTTGACAAAAGGCTTGACCAAAAAAGTACGGTGCAATGTGGATGCTATCCTTCGAGTGTAAAAATACATGAAAAAGAACATACGCCTGAAGACTTGTGGAGTGAGCGTTTTAGTGAGTCATTGGAAATAAAATTATTTAAACCTGAAGAGAAAATACTGTCGGAAAAAGTTAAAATAGAATGTGCTGATGAACTAATTGATCTGGCATTCAGACTACTCAATGAAAAAACTGAAAATTTTGTTGGCTATTTTATTGAAGCGGAATATCCGCTCTGGCTTACAAGCCATCGTTTTTATTATAAGTTCTAATATGCATTGATAAACCGGGTACACAATATTTATAAATACGCGTTAGAAAACCTACAGGTTCACTAAACAGCCATCTCTAAATAAGATTGTGTTGACCTTTGATAATTCTTTCAATAGCATGGGTGAACAACAAGAATAATATTACGGATGCTTATGAAAGCAGAACGACTATTTGGGGCTATTCTCTTAATTTGTCTCGCACAAAGTTTTTTTCTTATATACCTTTCATCTAACGTTAAACAACTCGATAAAAGAGTTGCAGAACTCAGTCAGAAGACTGAAGAAAATGCAAAATTAAGTCAACAAAATTTCAAATCTCAAATTCACTCACTAGCTTACAAAATGAATCATATTAGCAGTGACAATGGAACGCCTGCGTCCCGAAATTTCCCGATTCTCAGAGAAATTATTCGACAGGAATTGAGTGCCCAATCTTCTAAAGAAAAGAAAGGAAATGAAGTCGCTACAGGAGAGGGAGAGTCCGGGAAAATGCAACCGGAACAAGGGCAATTAGTTGCAGCAAATGAGAGATTAAATGCGATTATTTCCTCGGGAGAGGTAAACAATAAAGAGGTTGAATATTTTCAGTCGAGCTTATCTGCTTTGGACACAAAAGAGCAAAAAGCTTTGTTGCAACGATTTGCTCGGGCTATTAATAGTGGTGAAGTAAAATTAAGTCAGTAAGCAATCAGTGGCCGAGTTGTTTTTTAGTAATTTTAATGACTAATCCTAAAAGTTATTTATAGCTAGTAAAAGCGACTTTTGGGATGACGATAAGTGTGTTGATGGGAACCGTATTCGATCGAATACAACTGTTTCGAGCAAATACAACTTTAGTATTGCAAATGCAGGAAAAAACAAGGAGATAGAAAAGCTGAAAAGCTGAAAAGCTGAAAAGCTGAAAAGCTGAAAAGCTGAAAAGCTGAAAAGCCAGAAAGGCCCTTTCGAGCCTTTTGATTATGTACTATTCAGACTTTTGATAAAAGCCAACGAATAGATCTTTCCAGCTTTGGCCTGAGTCTTCAGATATTTCCCAATGCTGTTTAACTCTTCCATCCTTTAAAGATGTCCACGTAATTCTGTCAGTAACACTCTTTCCTTCTTTATCTGTTCTGGCGCCACTTAGAATCATCTGGCCATTCACCAGCTTTCCATTGAGGTTAAGACTACCACCCTCCTCATCTACCCAGGTTTGGTGCCAGTGCTTCTCGTCTTGATTATAAAAATTGTAACTGACACCAGCAGTCCCCTTAACATTCACCCAATTTTCTGAAAGTGCGCAGCCATTTAGAATTGGGTAAATATGATTTTCTCCGACTTTTTCTCCCTTTGCATTCATGACTTCCCAATTTCCAATCCAAAAGTCAAATTGGCGATATTCATGCGTTTTACAAGCTTTTTTTTCATTATCAAATGCCTGTGATGGCCAGGCAAAGGAAATCAGCAGAGCAAGAAATAGTAGCCGACTACTGAGAGAAAATATTTTCATAGTGATACTCCTTGGGAGTTGTTGAATGATTGATGTACTATGGATTAAGGTCAGGGTTTGATACTCTGCTTACGCCTTGTTTTCTTTATATATTAGACGAATGAGCATTTCATTATAGCTGGTTTGTATAATCTCATTTCTGGTTGGAGTTCACGGAGAGCTGGTGCAAAAAGAAGTTACGCCAAATAGACTATTTGATCCGAAAACAGCGGTCGCTGTTGTCGTTGCCAACATGATTGGGACAGGAGTATTCACCAGTCTTGGATTTCAGCTTGTTGATATTCAGTCAGGTTTCGCGTTGCTAATGTTGTGGGTGGTTGGTGGTATTGTTGCTCTGTGTGGAGCCTTAACCTATGCAGAGTTGGGGGCTGCATTGCCTCGAAATGGTGGTGAGTATAATTTTCTTTCGCGTTGCTACCATCCTGGAGCTGGTTTTGTTTCCGGGTGGATTTCTTCAACTATTGGATTTGCTGCTCCGGTGGCTTTGGCGGCTATAACTTTTGGTTCATATTTGTCATCGGTATTTCCAGGACTATCGTCCAATTGGTTAGCGCTTTCTTTAATTTTTGCGCTGATGATGGTTCATGGTAGTAATCATCGTAATAGTGCAGGACTTCAGTGGGTATTTACCTTACTAAAATTGGCGCTAATTATCCTGTTCTGCATTTTGGGATTTGTTCTGGAAGCGACTCCTGAACCATTATCTTTTTTGCCGTCTGCGATGGATGAACATGCTATCTTAAGTGGTGCGTTTGCGGTATCGCTTATTTATGTTAGTTACGCTTACATGGGGTGGAATGCCGCAACCTATTTGAGTAGTGAGTTAGAAGAGCCACAAAAGACATTGCCCAGGATATTATTTGTTGGAACAACCCTGGTTCTATTTTGTTATCTCGGAATTAATTTTATCTTTCTTTATACAACCCCTATAGAAGCTATGGTTGGTAAAGTTGAAATTGGCTATATTGCGGCGAAATCCATATTTGGGCAAGTGGGAGCAGATCTGACAGGCGTCATCATGGCGTTACTGCTTGTATCCACCGTAAGTGCAATGACAATGGCTGGACCAAGAGTGCTGCAGGTCATTGGAGAGGATTTTAAGCTTTTTTCATATCTTGGCCGATTAAATCAAGATGGAATTCCACAGCGAGCGATATATTTTCAATCTTTGCTTGCCATGCTATTTGTCGTGACATCATCTTTCGAGTCTATCCTGATTTTTTCCGGCTTTGCTTTGGCTTTGAATAATTTCTTTGCCGTTCTGGGAATTTTTATCTTGAGATTCAAAGAGCCAAATCTTGAACGACCTTATAAGACCTGGGGGTTTCCATTACCGCCGATATTCTTTTTACTTTTGGTTGGTTGGACTTTATTCTACATTATTAAAGAAAAAACAACTGAAGCTGCTTATAGTCTTTTAGTCATTGTTCTGGGGGGTTGCGGCTACCTTTTGTCAATTGGCTATGAAAAATATCTGAAGAAGAGAAAAAAAATTACCTAAATATACTTTCTAAGTTGCGCGATTTAACGGGAGTAACGCTTGACACAAAAATCTTTAAGAGAAAACAGTGATGTTCAGAGCGAAATTGAACAGACATTGTCTTTTATAATTGAAATAGAAAAGCTAAAAAATGTCTTTCGAAAAACCAAACCGGTTGGACTCGAAAGGTATGAAAATTCAGCGGAGCATAGTTGGCATGTTTGCCTTTCAGCTTTAATGTTGAAAGATTTTGCAGATGAAGATATCGATGTAAATCGCGTAATTAAGATGTTACTAATTCATGACTTAGGAGAAATTGACGCTGGTGATACAATTATTTATCAAAGCGAAACTAAGGAAAATAAGCTGGCAGAAGAAGAAGGCGTGAAAAGAGTTTTATCACTTTTGCCTGGTAATAAACTCGATGAATACCTTGCGCTCTGGTTAGAGTTTGAAGCAGGTGAAACTCCTGATTCCCGCTTTGCCAGAGCGATAGATAGAGTTCCTCCTTTGTTGCATAACTTAAACGGAGATTTTCACAGCTGGCGAAAGCACGATATTAGCAAAGAAAGCGTTTTAGGACTTAATAGTCGTATTGCTGAGGGTAGTGAGGCACTTTGGAAACTGTTAGAAAACAAGATTAGCAATGAGTTTGATCAAGGCAATGTGAGGCGATAATATCTCAATGAAACGTTTTTAACCGGGTTATTGTGTGATACGCTATTTTTTTGCGTTCAAGCTTTAATAATAAGAACAAAAGATAATAATGGAGGAATGAGACAAATGAATAGAAAAATTATGATAATAATTCTGCTCATTATTACGTTTGTTGCCTACTATTTTCATTTGATCGAGAGAGGCGATGAGCATGGACTGAAAACCGCAGAGTTATCAAAGCCATTGAAAGATAAAGCCGAATTCCCCCTGATTAATGAAGATAAAGATAAGCTTTCTGAGAACCTGCTAGAAGGCGTTAAAGACGAACGGTTAGCAAAATACAAAGAATATCAGTCTATCTTTGAAACAAGATCCAAACTTAGAACTCTGGTCAATGAAGCCGAAGGAATGGATGATGCTACTCGAGAAGCAAAGTTAGAGGAAGTTGAAAAAGAGTTAAATTATTTAAAAAAACAGGACAAGATTTCCTACTCTGAAATGCTGATGCTTAAACTTGCTTTATTAAAACTTAATCCAGATCAGGATAAAGCAAAAATGATAGGTGAAGAACTGGTAGCAGAGTACAAAAAAGTTGCTGATGAGCGTAATCAAGCCTTTATAAACAATCCGAATCCTCAATTTAAAGATTATAAGTCAATGGAAAAAAGTATTGTTTCTGAAGTTATGAAAATGGAAACTTTTCCAGATGGACTTTCTCGCGAAGAATATCTGGCTCGCCGATTAGCTGAGGCTAGAAAAAAAGCTTACGGTGGTTAGGTGGAAGTTATTGCAATATATCCTGGTTTGTCTAATGTCAGCAACAAAAGTGCATTAACAATTTTGTTAGCCAAAAAGTAACGGCTATCAATAGCAGGTTGATCGAAGCTCGAAAGAGCCAGGGAAATGAGGGATAAGTGATAGCAAAATATTTTGTCAATATAACGGTAAAGCCCATTAAAGAAAACCAGGGAGTTATCAGGAAAAAAGGAGTTAAATAGACTAATGATACGGCCAAGTCATGTAACGCACCGCAAACACTAAATGTTAATACTATTGCAAGCCAGTGAGGTAATAGCGAATTAATTGGCTTCATTACATATCGTGATAGAAAGTAGCCCCAAATAGGATTCCAATAGCACCAGAAGTAGTGAAAAGAGCTAGCGCCAAGTGAGCGGTAGAACATATTTCTCATTGAATGACTAGCACCCAAAGCGACACCGGTTCGCTTTTTTACATACGCTGATAATGAAACTCTTTTCTGCATGTTAACCCTGGACACTTAGCGCAACTCATAGTATTTGATGAGCACCGTCTATGCGTGGCATTTCTCATGGTTCTGGAATCTTACACGCAGCCTACGAATTCACAAGTAAATAAATGTTGGCGTTATCTTCATGCTATTACTATAAAGAACAAGAGTTGCCAGGCGCTGACTTGCACCTGGCATTGGTAGGTAAATTAATGCGGTAGACTAATATTGTGGATTAAAGTAACTGGTCGAGTAACCAGTAAAGTAAATTAAACCCTTTTTCATAGTCACTTTGTGTATCTGTTTCTGAAGCTTGCATTACCGCTCCGTTACCGTTCATTAAATTATCAATGAAGTCGTCTAACTCGAGCCCCTGCTCCTGGATATCGGAATTAGCAAATTCGATAATGGTTGTGCAGTGGCTTTCGTTGACACCTCTGTAATGAGGAAGGAAGTAACCGAAATTGTCATAGGCTTCCAGTTCGGACTTCAGGTTATTGGTATCCTGATGCCATCGAGTATGAATTTTTTCTTCTCGACTTGCCTGGTCCGGATCATTGTAGATATCTTCATAAAATCGTTCATATGAATAAGAAGAGTAGTTTAGATCTTGCCAGAACTGAGTGTGTCCCATTCGGTCATTAACATATTTTTCCGCCAGTCCGTTATAAAGCGTCCCCATGTTGTTGAGTGAAAATGCGGGGAGCTCATTGGCTATATAGTCGAGCGGGCCGTTGCCGTTAGTGTCCAGTCCCCAAGCATCTCTAATTTTCTCATGAAGTAATATCGATGGATACTGTTCCAAATTACCGTCAACCGGGGCTGGATAAATAGGCCCCGAGTCATTGAGTAAAAAGCCTTTACTGGGTTCCATATCGCGGCGAATGGGGTGATAGTTGGCAAGCGTTCCGGTACTACCGGCACTGCATCCGGCAACCATCATTTGAGCTGGACGTTGAAGATTGTTTTTTAGCCAGGCAACTACTGAGCGGACATTTTTAATGCCGTTGTGGTACCAGACCAGGGGCTCTTTTTCTCCGGATGGATCTTCATACAGTGCAACCTTGTCGCCGGTATAGGTGTCACCGGTACAGTAGGGAACATAGATCATGTTCCAGGCTTGAGTTTTCGCTCCGCTCCAGGGGTGAAGCCTGAAAACCAGTGGACTTACCAGGCTGGCACCGGGATTAAGCAGACTCATATAGTCATCTGGAATACCATCTGGATTGCGAGCGCCGCGAATGCCTGTCTGTCCGGTGCAACTTTCATAATCCCAGCATGCGCCTCCGCCTTCCATGTATATTATGGTATTACTGGTATGGGCCACGCGGTTAACAAAAAACTTAAAGGGAGAGCCATTTCCGCACAGTGCTCCGGTTGACGGATCCAGTTGAACTGTTTGCCAGTTTAAATAGCTGCCGGGACTGAAACCATCAGAAAAACCCTGAGGGTTATTGACTAGCGGATACTGAGCAGCATTGGCTTGCTCGCTGGTAACCGGGTTATCAGCTTTGGGCGGAGAGAAAAGGTTTGATAGTGTTTTCCAGAAACCGTAGTCTCCCAATTCTGCTGAAGCTGTTAGTGAAGTAGTGAGAAGTCCTGCGGCAATTAATGAAGCGAGTGCTTTCTTTTGTTTCATCAGTGGTCCTCCTGAGTCGAAACACATTG
Source organism: Aliikangiella sp. G2MR2-5 (assembly GCF_015687155.1). GTDB lineage: Bacteria > Pseudomonadota > Gammaproteobacteria > Enterobacterales > Kangiellaceae > Aliikangiella. The sequence continues at coordinate 207,449 of NZ_JADPQF010000005.1, forward strand.
TTATCGTTATTTACTAAGCCAAGACCTTCGCATTGTTATTGGTTTAGATGAGGCTCGGCTCTCTTCCTGGCAATTACCGTTAGAGGTAATACGACCTTCAGGAAAACTCAGGTTAGACCTCTGTCCTTAGACCTGCAAATTTATTTTAAGTTATTGAAAGTTATAACAATTCGAGATTTTTGTTTGGGTGATTTTTGAACATAGACATTTATCTTTAAATGGTAAAAATGTACCAGATAACAAATGCTTATGTTTAGTCGAGGTATGAATGAATTCTGGTAGCTGTATTAGCAATCTCCAGTAGTGATTGATGCGACGCACAAGGTGAAGATTGGAATTATTGATTCCTTTAATCAGTAGGCTATTTCCCATTTGGGGATATTGGCTATGGCCAATTAAAGAGTTTTGTTAGACTACTTTTATGCAAATGCCTCTGAACACCGCGAAAACAAAGGAAAAATATAAGTTGGCACGGAGATTGAAATAGGTATCTCGAAATCAATTCAGTTTTAACTTATATTTAGGTCATTAATGGAGACAAAAATGAAATATCTAACAAAAACAGTATTAGCTACGGTATTCGGCGCGTTAGCTTTTGCCAGCTTTTCTGCCATTGCAAGCGAGAAAGAACCTCATCAGGTTCTTATCAATATTAATAAAACGAATAATGAAGATGCTGTCGTCGATTTAAAAGTAGACGGAGAGTCAGATAGTTTTGACTTGCCAGAACTTAATGTGGGTGAATCAAAAACATTCACCACTCAATCAGGTAAGAGTGTGGTAGCTACAAAAACTGAAAATGGTTATAAGATTAATGTTGAGGGTAAAGAGTTGGATATCCCGGTATTTACCGGTAAGCTCGGAGCCAAGCTGCATAAGTCAATGCCATTTCAAGGAATACACGAAGATGTAGTTACTATCACCGGAATTGAGCTTGACGAAAACCAGAAACAAATTATCCGAGATGCGTTTGTAGCTGCAGGAGTCAACAAGAAAGTTAAGTTTAACAATAAACACATTATGGTATTTAGTTCAAACGATGTGAAAATTGATGGTGATCACAAGGCTATAGAGTGGCACTCCAATAACGGTGACTTTGAAGTTATCGTCAATACAGATGGTGAAGAAGAAGTCAGATTACACAAAATAATTACAATTGAAGAGAAAGAAGATTAGTTTTTTCTAGAACCAAAGCGGCGCCTGCAGGGCGCCGTTTTTAATTAACCGGTTTCAATTTATACTGGAACTGAAGCTTTCGAACTCCAGATATTATTAAGCCGGGCAATTTGTCTCATTTCAGCTTTTTAAAACAACTTGGACTTTCCAATTGATAATGTTCTTACTACGCTTCAAAACCTAATTATCTATTTGATTTTAATTGGTATTCTATTTTTGAGATGCGTATTTATCGTCAGCAAATCACGATAATAACAAGGCTTTACTTTATCTTTATCATTTAACTGGCTGTTTTTAATATAAAAAGCACTTTAGGTATCTTAGAGATTTTCGTATTATCGTGATTTAGTGAAGATAATAATCTGTTAGGCACTTTCATATGAAACCATTATTTTATATTGGAATTTCTCTTATTTTGACGGGGATTATCTTAGAGAGTGTATTGCCGGGGAGTTTACCGTCTTCCATTTCTTTATTTATTGGTATTCTAGTTGGTATCGTATTATTGGTAATGCACCTCGTATCAATATTCAGATATGGTAGTGCACATATAGGTTTTAAGTTGTTGCTTGCTTGGTTTTTGGTGGCTTTTTCTATCTTTGCAGGTTATCTGCTTACCATAATTTGTTTAGTAAAGAAAAAGCCTAATATTGTAGAAGTTTTTGAGACTGGCAGAACTAGTGCCTAACAAATGTATCAACTGGACTCCATTTCCGTCGCTTGGTTTTTGTGCTTGAATAGCACAAAAATCCAACCAACTACAATTCGCCAGTTATACAGGCGTTATGTTTCAACAAGGTAAGCAAGTGCGAGATAAGAAACTAAATTGCAGCAAATGTGATGTGTCCTGCTTGAAAAATACATATGAGACAACTGGCGGTTTTTGTATGCCATGCTTCATGGAACTGAATGATGGGCTAAGGCCTGCCGAGTTGAGGTCTCTTAAAGGACGTGGATTATTTGAATACTTTAATAGGTGGAATACATTTGTAAAAAAGGGTGTTCCTAAGATCAAGAGAAATCGGAATATCATTGACAAGTTAAGCCATTATCTTCCTGTTATTAATGCATCTATATCTGGATATCTGCGTTTTGGTAAAGGAATCTTTGACGGTCATAAAAATTCTGAGTTTCTTGTCGAATTAAAGGAATCTAGCGAAGGCGAGCTTCTTGAGTTCTTAGCTGAACTTGAAAGATTTAATAATGAATTAGTCAATGCATCAAAAACATAATAAAACATTGGAAAAACGACACAAGAATATGCGCTGAACTAGCGCCGCTTTAGTGGGTAGTGTATCTGGAAAGTACAATGCAGATTGAAATAACATACGAAAAAGAAGACTGGCGCAAATATTCAGGTTACATCACTTCAATGTTACCTAAGGCAGTGCGCTCTCCACTCGATAAAGGTTGGGTCAATGTATTGATATGGCTCTATATCGGTTTTTTTATTGTGATGATTCTCAAGAATTTAGAAAGTATTCATGCTCCGACAGCGGTATATGAAGCAATATTTCTTTCTTCACTATATTTAATTTTTCGACCCAACAAGAAAAAGCTACTTGAAGCATACGCTCCGATGGAAAATGGAGTTTTCATTGGAGAACATAAATATACATTCACGGATGAAGGCATTGGTCATACTACTGATGGATACAAAGGGTTTCACAGCTGGACCAATGTAATAAAAATAGTTCGGGTTAATGGGATGATTATGCTTTTTGTAGATACTGAGAGTGCTTTTATTTTTCCCGAGGAAAAAATAGAAGACCCAGATGCTCTTTATAATTTTGCATTAGAATGTAACAAAGCGCTGAAAAAAGACGCCGAAAACAACTCCGCTTCTTAACCAAGCGTTAAGAACTTGTTGATATCGCGCTTTGCGACGGAATCATGCTTTTCAAGTTAACGTCCGTTTTGTAGCAAGTCGCGACCAATTAATTCGCGTCATAGTGATGTTCGCCTCAATGGAGAATCCACACATCAGTGCCAGGTTCAATCGGGACAGGGTTTTAAATTTGTAAACTCTAGTCCAGACTCTCTCGCTCATTACTCGCAGTGCAAACTTGGAATAATCAATCACCGCTTGAAAGTTAGCCTATTCGATTTTGGCTTAAACTTTTATTCTCTAGTTAGCGGTACAAAACGAACAGGAAGAAGTCGCTTTTTTTCCAATTTGCCATCAGCAAGTTTGGTGACCAATGTCAGATACTGAGTTTGACTCTGCATGCCAACGGGGATCACCATGCGCCCGCCAGGTTTAAGTTGTTCTATCAATGGCTGAGGAGTATTAACTTGGCTGTCCCGGTAAGTCGTCCCATAGCTTGCCGCGCTTAATGTAGTTCTTAATATCATGTACTTTGTCATCACCTAACTGAGAATCTCTTAGTCTAGAAACCGCGTCATATTCGTACAAGCCTTGATGGGCTTTAGTGGTGGATTTAATATGCCACTGAACCAAAGGCATATCCAAAGCCGCCGCAACTTCTTCGGCAAGTATTGTTTTGCCGGTGCCTGGCTCTCCTTTTATCAAAAGCGGGCGCTCTAGAGTTTTGGCCGCATTCACTGCCATTTGTAGCTCATTAGTAGCTCATTAGTAGCTCATTAGTAGCGATATAGTTGTCTGTGCCGGTAAAGGTCATTAATTCACCAAACTGCTGTAGTATAGAAGTGCTAGTATTTTATCACACTGAAAATGAGAAAAGCCAAAACCCTCTTAAGAGGGCTCTAGCCTTGTGCTATGTTATACCTCACTAGTTCGTAAACGGTGTTTCAATACAAAATAGGCTATCCAGGCAATGACTCCGACGATAAACAGAATCCCACCAACATCGGTCAGTATGTCTGAGAAGTTTTTAAATTCTCTATCACCAAAATCATAAAATGTGTAGTAGACAAGTGGAAAGAATATTCCGAAGTTTGCTACGGCAAAAATAATGGTTCTTAGTTGAATTAAATGTTGAGTATTCTTCAAATTCATTAGCTTTTCCTTTTCAAAGTTGTCTTCTGGCTGAATATCACCACTGCTAATTGATGGAAGCTTCGCTAGTCGACCTTGTTCTTCTCGGACTTTTTTTTCATAATCAGGATTCTGCTTGAAGTAATCCTCTATAATTTCTCGAGAGTCGCTAGATAGCTCTTCATCAAAGTAGAGCGGTAACAAGTCTTCAATAACGTTAATAGTTATTTTCATTTGTTTACTCCTTATTAAATTCATCGCTTAGCTTCTTCCTGCTTCGGTGTAATTTGACTTTTAGCGAGGAAACTGAGATGCCAAGAATTTGAGATATTTCTGGGAAAGATAGTCCTTCAAGAGTTTTCATTAGGACTATAGTACGGTCAATTTCAGGTAATTTTTGTAATTTTCTCATAACCAAACTAAGTTCCGCTTTGGAACTGACTAATTGTTCAGTCGGTGGTGCGGTATCAATGATATCTTCATCAAGAGAAACAGTGGCCTTTTTTCGTTTTCCTTGTAGGTAGAGGTTGCGAGCGATAGTAATTAAGTAACCTTTAACACTTGTTGCTCGGAATGTCTCCCGCGACATCCATAGACGAGTAAAGGTTTCAGCTGCAATATCTTTCGCATCTTCACGGTTTCCACTGAGCCAGTACGCAAATCGAAAAATATCTTGGTAATATTCATCGTAAAGCGTCTGGAAATTGAGTATTGTTGTTTTCATATTGATAAATATCCAGTTAAAGCGGGAAAGGTTACAACTTTTAGTTTTTATTTGTTGCTTGGTTATCTAGTAACCAGTTCGACCGACTTGACTTAATATTACTGATATTTGTGAGGAGGGGGTATTATCAATATTTATCGTAATAATTGTTTTAAAGAATGGGAGTTATTACACGGAGATAGACCCTAGAGAGGGTATTTTCTAAAAGTTTAACCTGTTTAAGGTAATCGGTCGATTTTGTGTTTTTAGCATTACTTTGTTTTAAGTATTACTTTGTTTTAAATGTAATGGGACACCCAGCCAAATTTAAGAAAATATCTCAAATTCGATTTGACTTGGTGTGCTTGTCTGAGTAGTGTTTATTTAAGTGCTTATCGAAAGGGATTTCCAACATGACTCGCGCTCGTGAAAGCATCATTGATTTAGAGGCGACTCCTTATTATCACTGCACCGCTCGGTGCGTCCGCCGCGCTTTTCTTTGCGGAGAAGACAAATATTCCGGTCGAAACTACGAACACCGACGCGATTGGATAGTAGAAAGAATCGCCTATCAAGTGAAATCCTTCGCCATTGAAGTTTGTAGCTACGCGATTATGTCCAACCACTATCATTTAGTGCTTCGAGTGAATGTCGCGCAAGCCAGAGAGTGGAGCGAAGCCAATATTATCAAGCGCTGGAAGCGTCTTTACCAAATCCCCGAAGTCGTTAAACAATATCAAAAAAATCCACAAAGCGAAGGTATTGCTCAAGTTGCCCAAGATATCATCGAAGAATGGCGAAACCGCCTAATGGATATTTCCTGGTTTATGCGTGGATTGAATGAATATCTGGCCAGAGAAGCTAACAAAGAAGATAACTGCAAAGGCAGGTTCTGGGAAGGGCGATTTAAATCTCAACCCCTGCTTGATGAAGGCGCAGTAGTTACCGCTATGAGTTACGTTGACCTAAATCCCATCCGTGCCGAAATGGCCAAGACGGCAGAGCAATCAGACTATACTTCCATCCAGCAACGAATCAAACAGTCGCTGAATTCAAATCATACTTTACCTGTTCCACTTATTGAACTTACTCAATCGGAACAAAGGCATAAAAATGCTATCCATTTTACTGAGGCCGATTACCTGGAGTTGGTTGACTGGCTAGGTAGAGCGATTTTGCCTGGCAAGCGGGGATATATCGACGAAGCGACACCACCCATTTTGAATCGACTCAACTTGCAAAGCGATGAATTTATCAATCTAATGAAAAGAAAAGATGATTTATCCGGGCTAACGGCAATAGGCTCACCCAGCGTTCTAACTCACTATTTCGAAAAGCTTGGTTATCGGCGAGTCAGAGGCAAAGCCATTGCGCAAAAGGTTTTCACTTAATCTAACAAAAATCACTTCTGAAAGTTAATCATCGTTGTTGGTGAGAACCAGCATCGTCCGAAAGCCGATAGATAATAAATCTCCCACTACTTCGTTGTCTAATTTTTACAGCCACTATCTGTAACTCTAAATTCAGGACTCGTCTGCATTGATTGTATTTGTTAGTATGGAGTTGTTATTAACTTGGCTGTCCCGGTAAGTATTGAGTATGGAGTTGTTATTAACTTGGCTGTCCCGGTAAGTATTGGTCCCGGTAAGTATTGTCCCGGTAAGTATTAGTCCCGGTAAGTATTATGATGATGACGGCGATGGCAATGTTATTGAGAATGCTACGTTCGTAGCTCATGTTCCTCAGATAGTTGTAGAGGATGAAATTATTAAAATGTCCTGTTCCGATGGAGAAAGCAAAGGCCTAGATATCTCTAAACTTTTTGAGCAAGGTTTCCTGGGTGCAAATGGTATTGATACAGTCGAGCATCCTGAAGGTGATGGTTATTTTGTGGTGGGTGGTAGCATATAAACCCTTTCCAGGGTAATAGCTGAGGGTACTATTGGGTCGAAAGTTTGGTTTAGAGATATATTTCACATAACAAATTAGTCAAAATGACGCCTGGCGGCGCATTTTACTAAAGCGTTACGTACACTAATATGAAGACACTCGAAGAACTTATAAATAAAGAAGAGCCTGGAATAATTCTTATTAAAGAATTTCTTGAGTCAGCGAAAAATAGCTGGGAATTATTGCCTCCATCAGACCAGAATGAAACTGTGCTAGAAAAAATGCAGATCACAACGCGTTCGCCTATGGGTGCAATGATTTATGATACTGGTGGGCTTTTGATCGATTATGGATGGTTACGTTTCATCGGCTCAGGGCATCCCAAACTATCTAGGAATCTTTCTTCTTGGAATGAAGGAAGGGCAAATGAATTTTGTTTAGTTGCGGATGATGCTGTTGGTGGATTCTTTGCTATTAATGGTGGTGGCTTAGGTGATGACCTAGGGATGATATATTATTGGGCGCCCGATACTGCTGAATGGGAAGCTCTTGAAATTGGGTATACAGATTTTCTTCAGTGGAGTCTTTCCGAGCAATTAGCTGATTTCTACCAAGCCTTAAGATGGGACAATTGGCAGAAAGATACTGCAGATTTGAATGGAGATGATTGCTTCAGTTTTTATCCTTTTCTTTGGACTGACCAAGGGAGTATAGAAGGCAGTACTCGAAAGGTTCTGCCTGTAAAAGAAGAGTTTGATTTAAGACTGGATATTAGTCGTCAATTATTCGAAGCTAATACGTAACAAGTCTTAGAAATTGATTCGGCGGAAAACGCCTCACTATTCAAATAAGCGTTAGGTTTATTCATAGAAAAAATTGGAGGCTAGTTCAGATGGTGTTATTTCTGTATTTTTGTACTGGTATTGTTGCTGCAACTTTTTTGGCAAGTCTTTTTCATGTTGCTGCTTTCGCTTGGCATAGTGTAAGAAATCGCCTTGAGAGTGGCACTTCGGCAAATCTTTCAGGTAAGCTACTCAAAGAGTTGGCATTAGGTTGGTTTGTTCTTAGTTGTTCGATTTTTTCACTCATTTTATTGTCTGGGCATTATCCAGTTTCATAAACCTAACAAGACCATAAAAAAATACGCAAGCAAACAGCGATTGCATCGACTCACAAAAGACGTTCGCGTTTTATGGCGGCGTTAACTGCATATGGACAGGACATCACAACTCGAAGCTCTTAAGCGGGAATTAGAAAAACTATTAAGCGTTCTTCGAGAAGACGAAGGATGTAATTGGCTAAATCACTTTGAACGAAGTCTTGAGAAAACTTGTTGGTTCCTCGAAAACGGATATGAGCAGTCTCAGCTAAATGATCTTTCTTCTAGTATTAGATCGGTTTATGGTGGGATGGGAAGCTTTAATGATTATGTTCCGCCTCAAAGCACATGGGGAACAAATAGATTCTCCAACCGAGTCTGGGAAACCGCATTAGACCTTCAAGTAACAGGAAAACGTTAGAAGTTAACAAGGCAATGAAAATTGAAGCAGCAAAAAACGCTGCTCAACTTACTTAGGCGTTAACCGAATCAAATCTATCAATTAAAAGGCCATCAAAATGAAAATTAAAAGTATGATATTTATAATCGCTAGTTTTATAGCGTCTAGTTACGCCTATGGGGCGAATTCATTTGAAGTAAACATGAAAATATTTCACAAGGATAAGTTAATCGCTCAGCCTCAGGCGAATGTGAAAGAAGGCGAAGAAACCAAAGCTACTATATCGCTTCCCGGTTACAGCGAATATACATACTCCATTCTAATTACTTCTTCAGATGAAGGTAAAGTAGATGTATCAGTTAACTTTGTTTCTGGAGAGCTCACTTTCAAGCCCGAAATGGTGGGGGTAGATGTAGGAAAAGAATCATCGGCTATTTATAATGATTTTAAGCTTAAGTTGCTTGTTGAGTGAACAATGAATAACTAAAGATTGGCGAAGACTAGCAGTTGACTCTTGGGTTGAAACTTTAATTTTTATCAACTTAAAACGTCGAGTGAAGAAACTGTGATTCATGAATAGATCAGAAGGATAACCAGGGTCAAATAATCAGGGGCAGAGTCAATTAAATCGCAGTTATAGCCAGTCGATAAAGTCCGGTTCTGGCCGCTTAGCGACTAAGTAAAATGTTTCAGTAATGACCGCTTTATAGTTGCCTCTTTAAAACTGAGGTTGATTTTGGAATAGATGCAACTCCTGGTGTTAGGTAAAATCAAGACTTGATTCGAGATCTGCAAGCTCAAGTCCTGACGCTAAAAAATTAATTACACCCACCCGATATTGGATTGATTTTAACATTTTTATCATCACAGTCTTCTTTATTCCTTACCCAGTGTGAACCATCAAAATATTCAGTTGTAGGGCAGGCCATGCGACGTATTTTGGGGTTGCCAAACAGATCTCTATCTTTGTCCTGAAAATATTCTATTTTAACACCTTCATCGATCACACCATCGCAGTTATTATCAATACCATCGCAGACTTCACTTGTAGCAGGATTTACATCTGCTCTTGTATCATCACAGTCCAGTCCGGAAATTCTTGTGCCACCTGCATCAAGATTGAAAGCGGTGGCGCTTTCGAATCCGTCTCCATCAAGATCTCGTCCGCCATGAGTCGATGGGTCGCAGTCTTCATCATGTCCTCGTCCGTCAGCGACTTCGACATTGCCAGGATAACGGTTAGGATCATTATCATCACAATCCGAACCTCCACAAGCTATCGAATCGATTCCGTCGCCATCTGCATCGGCGGTGACGCATTGCTCATTTCTAATGGTTGCTATTGAGCTGGTAGCTATCTGGGTGGTGGCCAAAGTCGCCGGAATTTGTTCAATAGGTCTGTTTAAAGTAGCGATAGCATCAATATCTGCGCCCATGGTTTCTGAATCACATCGATTTCCTAAATCTGTTAGCTTTACAAATCGATACGCGGTTCTAGGCTTGGCTTTACCTTTAAGATCAATTTTTTTTCCCGTTTGCTTGAGCCTGCCAAGATTGACCCAGTTTCTTCCATTTTCGGAGATTTCTATCGTAACATCCTCAATTGCCGGACCAACCTCTACAACATAAAGGTCAGCACCAACATCGTCAGCCAAAACGTTATTGGTAAACTCAACAGTGATACTGCCACGACAACCAAGCGATACCATATTTTTGTTATTCTTGCTTTGAAAATCTGGCTTGCCAAGTACCTCTTTTTTATTGCGAAACTTTTTATCAGCTTGGGGGTTGCCCGGATAAAAGTGAGTTACGCGATCAGCGAATGACTTTTTACCTTGCGGGTATTTGACTCCATCTAATACCTGTTCTTTTGCATTTAGCTGTGAAGACGCTACCAGAAAAATAAAAAAAATGCTTTTAATTAACAACAAAACAGACTGAGAATTCTGGCGTGCTTTGACTATGGACATAACCAGCTACCTTTAGCGAATTAAGAATGTAGTCAATTTACCACAATTTATTCGACAAATGTGTTAACTGTTAAGAATCTTTCAGAGGTTAGATAGATAGAAGGTGTTATTCTAGTACTCTTTGTTCTCACTAGTCTTTTTGAGTACTGCGTTAAATTTTTCCATAAAGGATTCATCAAAATTTTTGCGGCTAAACATAAAACTCACTGGTGCGCCAAATGCTTTTATTTTGAGTGAAATGAGTTTATAGGGAATTTCTTTAGTTCTCATCTTATAAGATATAACAAGTGGATCATCGAGTAATCCGTCAATTTCACCTCGATTAAGTTTTTCAATATTTTCCTCTAAATAATAAACTCCCGGCAGCTGGGATGTATATTTAGGATTGTTGATGATATCGCTAATTCTTTTGCCGTAAACATAGTTCTCACCAACTCCAAGTCGGAATCCAGACTCCATTAGTTCGGTCAGTGATTTATTTTTATATTTCTGAATATCTTCCTGACGAACAAAAATGGCAAATTCATCTTTACGGTAGGGCTCGGAAAAAAGTGCAAACTCATTTCGTTCTTCACTGAAAGTTGCATTGGACAAGAAGTCGAGACTTCCATTTTTAATATTTCTGATGTGGCTATCCCAAGGACCGAAAGTAATTTTTAATTCGCATCCAAGAGCTTTTACTACATTTTGGGTTAGCAGGAACTGTGTTCCTGTTGGTTTGCCCTGGGCATTAACATATTGCAAAGGTTTCCATTCAGTAAAACCATAATGAAGTACGCAGTTCTGATCCTTCTTTTCTAAAGACTTATTGGACACGGTGGGCGGCTGTCTTTCACTAGCTAGAGCGATATTTGTAACGGAGAAGACTACCAGGACGAAAATCAATCCGGATAATTTGAAGTCAATTTGCGGCTTTTCCATTATTTTACTACTTCGCTTCTTGAGGGATATTTTCGAACCCAATAAACAGGAACAATCTAATTGGCTACCAAAACTGGTTGCTTTTGAGAGTCCTATTACCATTTATTGATAATAGTAAAAAAAATTGAAAAAACAATGAAATCAATGACTTCAATGAAAGTATTGGCGAAATTATCGCAAGAAGCAGCGAGGGTTGATCCAGGTCAGCGGTATCTACTCACTATTTACATAAAATTCTAAGCTGGTTTTTTGTGTCTGGCTTATTGAGCTGCAGGTATCTGAAAGTTGAAAAGAGTGATTAATATGGCCCAATCCTTTGTTAGTGAAAATCAGGTGTATCAGTTACTTTCCAGGGTTGAGCTTAAAACACCCAAGCATATATTTATCGAAAAAAGTGATTTAATTCAAAATGAGTCCGCGATAAAAAAGGCTGGATTTGCCCTGAATGAGGAGATCCTGCTTAAGGGAATGGCGGATGAACTGTGGCATAAATCGGACAATGGCGCACTAAAATTTACTTCATATGAGCCAGAAAAGTGCCAAAACATTATTGATGAAATGAATAGTGAGGTTTCGAAAAAGTTTGACTGGCGTGGCATCCTGATGACAGAAAAAGTAGCTTTCAGAAAAGCTTCTAATGCGCCGAGCGAAATTTTTGTCAGTTTACAGAGAGACAAATGTTGCGGCGCTGTTATAAGTTTAGGCTTCGGAGGCTTACTGACTGAAGCCTGGGCCAGAGAGTTAAAGCAGTCTTTACTGGTGTGGCCAACATCAGTCTATTCGCCGTTAGAAGCTCTGGAAGAACTTGAAGAACATTGGTTAGGCAAGATCCTGTTAGGAAAGGTCAGACAAGAAGTCGCCTTAACTAGCAGAGCACAGTTATTGGAGTTTTTAAATAAATTGTGGCGCCTGGATCTGGTGATGGCCGACGAGGATATCTCTCTGATTGAAATCAATCCCTTTGTGGTTGATGGAGAAGGCGAGTTTATTGCACTCGACGGGGTAGGCCAAAAAAGCAGTGAACCTCACATTGAGCCGTGTCCTGTCCCAATGCAGGATGATAGCTTTCTTAATCCGAGAAAAATTGCAATAGCAGGGGTTTCCGCAAAACCCGGGAATGTTGGCGGATTAATTCTGGAAAATGTTCGCCAATCGAAACTATCTGATGATGATCTGGTAATCATTAAGCCAGGAGTGGATTCTTTGGCCGGAATACGCTGTATTGCCGATATCACAGCGCTCAAACAAGATCCGGTCGATATCCTCATCCTGGCACTACCTGCCGCCAGCTCGGTTGATATGATTGAATCACTTTGTGAGCAGGGAGGTGGCGCAGAGGTTGTCTATATCGTAGCTGGTGGAATTGGCGATGGTGCCGATCAAAATCGGTACGGTGAAAGACTGGAAACCCTGCTCAATTCTCGTCGCAAAGAGAAGCGATGGTGTCCGGCTATCGTTGGTCCCAATGGACTGGGAATGCTTTTAGCTCCGCTCAGGCTCAACAGCCTGTTTATTCCACAGCGAAAGCTTAATGTCAATTTTGATCCCGAATCTCAGGTGGCGCTTATTAGTCAAAGCGGCGCGTTTCTTATTACGCGGTTGTCGCGTCATTCTAATTTGAGCCTCAAATATGGTTTTTCGATCGGCAATCAGCTCGATATGAAGTTGTCAGACTTTATGGCACTAATGGCAAGAGATCGCAGCATCAAGGTTTTGGGTATCTATGTTGAAGGCTTTGTTGAGGGGGATGTGTGTGCTTTGGCGAAACTGGTGAAACAGTTCAGAAGTGAAAATCGTCATGTTGTGATTTACAAAGGTGGCCGCTCGGCCTTGGGTCAGGCAGCAGCTGCCGGACACACAGGTGCGATGACTGGCGATTACCATGTTCAAAAACGATTATTACAAAAAGCTGGGGCGGTGTTGGTTGAGTCTTTTAATCAATTCAATGCAGTGTTCAAATGGATGGCAGCATACCCTGAATTACATACTCTTGGTAAGCTCGCAATAGTGACCAATGCAGGATATGAGACTGTAGGTAGCGTCGATATTTTGGGAGATAACGATTCCGGACGACTCTACGAGTTAAACCAGAATAACCAGAACCAACTTCGTAAAGTGCTTGCCAGGCATAATCTGGATGGGCTGGCTGCTCCTGCCAACCCGTTGGACTTGACGCCAATGGCCGATGAGGCAGCCTACTTTGATTGCGTGCAATCGATGATAGAGTTTGGGGCCGGTATCGTCATGTTGGGTCTAGTCCCATTATCCGAACAGCTTGATACTCATCAACTTAATCAGGCCGAAGAGTTTGCTAGCAAGTTGAAAAAGCTGGCGGAATACAGTGGCCGTTTAATTGGTGTCGTTATCGATGCCGGCGTTCCATATCAGGCTTATAAAGCTGTCTTCGAAAAACAGGGGTTTCCTGTATTTGATGGTATGGATATGGGGGTTTTGGGTATCAACGTGTTAAAACGAAGTCGCTGACACATCAATTGAGTCGCGTTTTACCATGTATTCTGATGTCTGTACATTCAGGTTGTTGTTCTAGTCGGTTATATGTCACTATGAAAGTATGCTTTCGGATATAAGATATTTTCAAACAAGGTAAGCCGATGAACGATCCCGTTCTAGAAGCCTATGAGAGCGCACATTACTTTATTGAGGATAGCGAAATCAGTCTTCGTTTCGAGATTGGTAAGCTTTGCCCCGAACTGGATTTATGGTTAGAAAAAAATGGATTCAACACGGCTGTTTTCATAACAGCGCATAACCCGCATAGTCAAATTTTAACGCCATTGGATAATTGCCAACGCCAATCCAAACTAGTCCGCGAATTACTATCGCAGGGGTATTGCTACCTGAAAGGCTACTCGACAGATGCAGAGCATATCTGGCCTGAAGAAGAGAGTCTGTTGGTGCCCAACATGGATTTGTCACATGCCTTGTGTCTGGCAAGAAAATATCAGCAAAAAGCGGTAGTCTGGATTGAATATCAGGCAGAGCCTGAACTGAGGGTAGCCGTGGTCGAAACAATCAATAATCAATAATCATACTAATAGTCTGGACGATTGAAAGATTTTCGAATAATTAGAGCCGCCGCGGTACAATAACACTCAACTTGCGCTATATTAGTATCTCAATTCTTGAATAATAATTATTGCGGCACTTGAGCCAATAGTTCCATACTCATTGTTGTGATCTTTACGCTGAATTAGGGAAAGTGAAGGCGAGGCGTTGAATGAATCAATCTAAGGTCAAGTTACAAGACGAGCAATTTAAGCGCTTGGGGGGAGAAGCCCTTAAAAGTGTACTCAACGCACTCCCTGAACTGGCATTTTTAATTACCCGTGACGGCAAGTATCTGGAAGTCTTTGGCGCGCCGGAAAACCTGATGGTTCGTCGCTCCAAGGAGTTGATCGGGAACTATGTTTCCAATGTGATGCCTGAAGATAAGTCGGAATTTGTATTGGCAACTATTACCGAATGCCTCAAAAAAAAATGCAATGTAAACGTCGTATACCAGCTGGAAGTACCCAGCGGTCTCTGCACTTTTGAAGCCGGTGTAATCCCTTTTGAACACCCCGATCATATCGATGAAGCCGTTCTCTGGTTTGCCCGAGATATCACCGAGCAGGTCAAAAAAGAAGAAAACCTGCGACGGATGGCATTTTACGATCCACTAACTAATTTACCTAATCGCAGAGTATTGGATGAACGGCTAGAGGAAGAAAATGCTCGCTGTCGTCGCCACAATCAAAAGAGTGCGGTCTTTTTCATCGACCTAGATGATTTCAAAGCGATAAATGACAAGTACAGTCACGGGTTCGGCGACGATGTTTTGGTGGAAGTCGCTAAAAGACTAAAGTTGAATGTACGAATAGATGATTTTGTCTGTCGGCTTGCCGGAGATGAGTTTGTGGTAGTGCTATCGATGATCAATGGCGATGAAAATAGCGTCATTCAACACTGTACAGATGCTGCCAGAGTATTGCTGGATAAATTGTCTGAGCCCATTATCATTGATAACATTCGGGTAGAGTGCGAGGCGAGTATAGGCGTCCGTTTATTACCATGCAAACATCAAAAAGCTAAGCGAATTCTACGAGATGCAGATGATGCGATGTATCGTTCAAAAGAGAAAGGCTCTGGCCATATCTCTTTCTACTAGATCATCTTAAGGTCTCTTAACAGGGTCTGCGCATCGAAATGTAGAACGCTAACTAGCGACTTCTAAGAGAAGCTGCATGCCGTTTTCCTGTGCGCGCTAAAGGTCTATAGCCAACGGAAATGACTCGGGCTTCAGAAATATCAATAAAGTCTCGAGTATGCATTTTCACCAATAAGGAATGGCTTCCAGCGTTAAATGTAATAAATTCTTTGTTAGCAAGTTCTTTGGCCAGAAAAACATTCATATTGTAGAGTTTACCAAACGGCGGCATAGCTCCTATTTCACATTCAGGAAAACGATCAGCGAATAGGTGTTCTGGGACTATCGTTAAGTCCGGTGATTTAAGCAGTCTGGCCAGATCGGTTTGCAATAATAGATAGTTGGCCGGCACTACCACCATACTCATTTTCTGACCACTGCCAACAATAATAACTTTACTTAATTGTTCTCCTTTTATATGGGCTTTTTCTGCTGTCTCTTGTGCTGTAAACGCACTTTTATGAGGGATCAGATTATAGTCAATCAATAGTGAATCCAGATATTCGAGAGGACTAAGTGTGTACATAACGATTTCCTGCTTGAGTAGCGGCACAATTAAGATGTATTGCCGCAAGTTGATTTACAAGCCTTTGTTAGAACACATTACAGCTTGGGTGAACAAGGCTCCCTTTAATTATGCTCTGATATTTTTCTTTTCAGCGCAACATAAATACACTGCTGATAACCAGTTGTTTTTAGTGCGTATTTGATTAGTGCACAAGGTAATGTAAAAGCTGTCGATATGAGAGATTTAGCTGAAGTTCAGGTAACAATCGTTGCCAGGAAAGTGACATCTAGAGAAGTTTGAGAAGCTTACCTCCGGTTCGAAAAAACTCACTACGTACTTGATGGTGTAAAGCTGATCGTCATTGCAAACAGGGAAACTTCCGTCCTTCACAAATAATCTTTACCTTTAGGATTAAAAACATTTAATTGGTGCGCTCAACCTGATTCGTTATAGTTGTTAGTATCTTCTCCGTCTGGTAACTATTTCTTGAAGAATCAAACTTTGTTTTGGGAGTCTGAGCCGTTTAAGCTTTCGGTCGCAGAATACTTAACCCGAAGTGCCTTTAAATCAACCCCAATAGTACTAGAGATTCCTGATACAGACTCCATTGAATCGCTTTACGACAAAGGTTGTGCTCAAGAAATATGGAGATTTTCAAGATATCCTAAAACATCTTCATCGGTATTTCGACAGTACTTTGATCGCGCTTTGGCAAGACGGGATAGTTTGAGCTTTGTCATTCGAGAACAAAAAGAAGGCAAAATAGCGGGTTTTACCAGACTAAAATCTATCGGGAAAATGAGAGGCGCTGAAACAGGAACCTGGTTTCTTCCGCAGTATCAAAATAAGCATCTTAACTTTTTTGCCAAAAAAATTTTACTTGGGATCGCTTTTGATTTGCTAGAATTAAGTAATGTCTACTGTTATGTAAGTCAGGAGAATATTCCTTCTATCAAAAGCCTTAAAAATATGGGGTTTGTGAGCCAGGAAGGATATTCAAGAGAAAAGCGGTGTGCAGATGGAAGAGCTCAGGCTCAGGAATTTCTTTTGTTTGATAGTGCAAACTATCTATCTGTTTTTGGATGAGTCTTGCAAACAAGCCGCTGATCATATTTTTGTTGAGCTGGTTTATTTTTACTAAATGATGGATAGTTACTCTGTTGAAGAAAAGCAATATCTGGTTGAAATATCTAATCAACTGAGTGAAATTGCAAATGACCTCAATATACTAACGCGGCTAGCCTGGCCAGAAAGCGTAAAGGAAGAGTTTTTCAATTCAGGTTGTCAGCGTTTGCCTCTTGTTGAATATGAAGCATACTCTTCAGATGAGAAACTGAGAGCCCTTGAAGAATGTCGGAACTTACTTAATGGCTCCCGATTTGACCCCTGGATAATTGATAACATTGAGTCAGTTGAAAATAGCGTGAGAATGCTGGCTTGTCTGGGAACGGAGTCTTTTTCTTACTACTCGCGAAAAGTTTATGGTTATCCAATGCAAAAACTTCGCGATGAGAAGTCGACTTCTTTTGCTCTGGCTTCACAAATGCTGCAGCTAATTCAACCAATGGAAGGACTTTTTCTTGGCGAACCTCCTCCTGCCTGTGTGTTGGCATCTACTGTTGCAGAAAAAATGCAGGAAGCGGTTAAAAAGTTTGGCGACAAGGCGCCAGAAATAGTTATTGTTGATAGCCTTTCCGCGAATGCCCTCGCTGGTTCTGAGCGCGTAAGAATCAGGCGGAATGCATGCTTTACGGATAATGATGTTTTGCAGTTAGTTGAACATGAAATCAATATACATGTTGCCACACTGCTTAACGGCAAGCATCCTGATAATCTTGGAATTCTGGGTAGTGTATTGCCGAGAACAACAAAAACTCAAGAAGGGTTAGCAGTATTCGCTGAATTTATAACTGGCAATATGGATATTGATCGATTCGCCAGACTCGCGCATCGTGTGATTGCTATCCAGATGGCACTGGATGATGCAACTTTTATAGATGTTTACCGTTACTTTTTAGAGCATACCGATAATCCCGAGCAATCTTTTGAGAATGCTCGTCGGGTTTTTCGTGGGGGTGTCGTTTCTGGTGGAGCGCCATTTACAAAAGATATTGTTTACCTGGACGGTTTGTTGAGAGTCCATAATTTTCTAAGAGCTGCGGTAATGAATAAAAAAAGTCAGTTTATACCCTTGCTCTTTTCCGGACGCATGTGTCTTGATGATATTGTCGTAGTTAATAAGCTTAAACAGATAGGCCTATGTGCCGAACCAATGTACCTGCCAGACTGGGCGGGTGATCTCCGGTTTTTGTTAAGTTATCTT
Source organism: Aliikangiella sp. G2MR2-5 (assembly GCF_015687155.1). Taxonomy (GTDB): domain Bacteria; phylum Pseudomonadota; class Gammaproteobacteria; order Enterobacterales; family Kangiellaceae; genus Aliikangiella. The sequence goes on from NZ_JADPQF010000005.1 coordinate 225,605, forward strand.
TCTTATTCATCATTCCTAAATTCAGTCGATATGACTAACGTTAATGAGCATTACGGGGCATTGTTATCTGAGCTCGTATAATATTCATTAAATACGTCAGGCGACTTGAGTACTTTTGTCGTACTCATTTAAGTGAAACTCTGCCCAGAGTCTTTTGCTTAAGCTTTCTAATGATTCTTTTTTGCGACTGACAAGCCATTTCGCCAACTCTAAGGCGACGTCTGGATATTTTTTTGGATTGGGTTGAGCTTTTTGCAACCATAGCTTTAGTTCCTCATGATTGAATTGATTGACGACCATCGCTCGATCAATTTGAGCGAGAGCCAGAGCATTGGACTGTTGCTCCATTTGACCAGCAAGCGGGAGTACCATTAGTTTGTGTCCCATCTGAATTGCTTCGCTTGGAAGCTCGAATCCTGCGCCAGTGATGATCGAACCACATTCCTGTTGTTTTCTTTGAAAGTGATGACGCGAAAAATGATGCAAGTGAATATTGGAGTAATCGCTCGATCGATTGGTTCCATGAAAAATATGAAATTCAATGTTTTCAAACGGAGCGAACCAGTTTATCAATTTGTTTACATCGCAAAACGGGAAATAGACTAAAACCTTGTTAAGGTTACGACTAGCTACTCCTGCTCGATTATCGATAATTGGTGGTAGCATTGACTGATTAAAGTCACTCCAGTGTAAACCTATGGGCATATCGACAGGAGCAAAATTTTTTAATATTTTTTCTGCCAACCAGTTTCGACCGGCTACCGGGATCGTCTTATGAAAAGCCATCTGGTGCGATAAGCCAATGGTTTTTATTCCTTGTCGTTTTGCTGCCCAGGCGGTTACCGGCTCAAAGTCGTTGATAACAAGGTCGTAGCCATCAAAACTAAAATCGAGTATGTCGCGAATAAACCGAAAAATATTATTGTTAACAGCAGTTGCAACATAAGCAATGCGGCCCTGACGAATATTAAAGGTAAGTCCTTGAAAACATCTGAAGTCACCAAATGGCTCCATATCAAAAAGTTCATCTTTTGCTCGACCAGTAAAAACCCAGTCAACAGTGAGCCCGAGCTTTTTAAATACTTCGGCCATTAGTCTGGCGCGAGTGATGTGTCCATTTCCTGTTGCTTGAACTGCATAAAGAATCTTTTTCAAAAGTACTTTTTATCCTGTGACAATTTACACGGCAAGGCCGTAAGCAATAAAACCGCATAGCGTTCCCACCAGAGCGCCGGCTAGTATGTCTCCTGGAAAATGGACGCCAAGCGCAATGCGAGAGATGCCAATTGCGCAAGCCCAAATGGACGCTAACAAAGCAAATGAAGGACAGAATATGCCAATTTGTACCAGCATTACGAAGGCTGCTGCGGTGTGACCTGACGGAAAACTGAATTTGTCGGATGGCTTTATTTTCGCGATAAATCCCTGGAGTGTATCTGCGGGTCGATTTCTTTTGAACTTGTTTTTCAAAAATATATAAATCGGTACTTCAAGCGAAAAGCCGAATAAGCAAGCCATAAAAAACTCAAACCCGATAGCACTGTTAGTTGTCAGCATGCCACAAGCAATTACCGCATACAGCCATCCATCGCCACTGGCGGAAACTGCTCTGACAATTGGATAGAAGCTTCTTCTGCAAAACTTCTTCTGACACCAAATAAACAACTCAGTATCGACTTGTTGAACTCTTGTTTTTAGTAAGTTCATAGCTAATCAGCCTATAACCGTTACTTTTTAACTTAGCCTTCATTCGATATAGAGTTTGCTGGAAAAAAATGACCAAAAAATGACCAAAAAATGACCAAAAAATGACCGCATAGTGATACTGGTGTGACAAAAGAGCAAATGTGTTAGACGGTGGAGTCTGGAAGCGATATAAATGATTTCCGTAAAATCAACAAGTTAACTTCTTTTCTTTGATTTGCTTGGCACTTGTTGCGAATTTTGCGGCATAATAGCCGGCCGCAAAAATGAAACTTTATTAGAAGGCGTAGCGAGCCCATGTGGTTTAAGAATTTACATTTATACCGATTAACAAGCCAATTTGAACTATCTCCTGAGGAACTTGCAGACAAGCTGGACGAAAAGCGCTTCCAGTCTTGTGGCAAAATGGCTGAGGAGAGTGTGGGGTGGGTTTCTCCCATTCATCGTAGTAAAGATTATCTGGTCCATGCCGCCGCAGGCTGCATATTGATTTGTATGCGTCGGGAACAAAAAGTGATACCCCCAAGCGCGGTGAAAGAAGCGCTAGAAGAAAAAGTGGCAATTATCGAAGAGGATACAGGCCGAAAAGTATTTTCTAAGGAAAAACAATCGCTTAAGGAAGAAATTGTTGCTCAAATGCTACCCCGAGCGTTAACTCGCTCAACGCATATCTATGCTTATATTGATACCAAAAACGGCTATCTGGTTCTCAATGCCGGCAGCGATAAAGTCGCAGATTTAATCTATGAGCTCATGGTTGAGTCCATAGGATCCTTTGGTGCAGTTAAGCTTATTCCTGAAGATAGTCCAGGTATGATCCTTAATCAATGGTTAACAGATGGTTTGCCTGAAGGCTGGGAGCTTACCGGTGACTATGAATTGAAAGATCCGAAAGATGAGCGCGTGGCGAAGTTTAAGGATAACGAGTCAGAAAACATCGTTATCAATGATTTGATGGAAGATGGTTATCAAGTTAACAAACTGGGAGTGAGATACAAAGGATTGATGCGTGCAGTGTTGCAGCAAGATCTGGTGATCAAGCAACTGAAGTTTACTGATGAATTGTTGGCTGAGAACGAAGATGTAGACGGAGAAGATGAACTGGTAAAGTTTGACGCAGATTTTGCTTTGATGACTCGTACGCTTAAAGACTTCATCGGAGAGGTTATCTCTCTTTTCTCGGTGCAAACAGCGGCTTGATTTATTGAGTCGATGCGTCTTCCGGTGCGGCCTGGAGACAGATAAAGAATTACGCAAATTGCAGTTTCAGCAGCTACAATATTCAAAGGGGAGCCCTGTTTTTCAGGGCCTGTTGCAAAATCGTGATATGCGGAGATATTTGAATGGTTGAAGAGAGAAGGCAACACACCCGTTTGCCTAAACAAGAGCACGTAAAAGTTGATGTAGTAACCGATGGACACCCAACATCGGCAGAGGTCTTTGATTGCAGTTCACGAGATTTTTCGCTTAGAGGTGTGCGTCTACATGGGGACCACCCAATTGACCTTGGTAGTGAGGTCGAGATGACCGTTCACATGAAGGCTAACAAAACTGACTATAACCTGAGCGGCAAAGTTAAGTGGGTGACAGTAACTACAGAAAATGAGCATCTTGCCGGTATCGAACTTTCAGATGACTCGAAAGACATGGTTGAGTGGCAAGGATTGTTTGGCTAATGAATGGGGCTTGACGCATTTGCTTAAAATAATGCGTACTACCTTAAGCGGCACAAATACGATTTCTGCCTGATTTCTTAGCCTGGTAGACTGCTTTATCCGCTCGGGCTAAAAGCTGGTTGAGGGTTTCGCCTAGAGGCTTGAGTTGTGAAACTCCGATGCTGATGGTTGTATCAATATTAGCAGGCTTCAAAGTCTCAACATCTTTTCTTAATTGCTCGGCTTTTTCACATGCTTTATTTAAGTCGCAGTGATCAAGGATGATGACAAATTCTTCTCCTCCAATTCGGGTAACTATGTCTTCCGAGCGACTATTCTTACTTAGCAGTTGTGCAACCTGCTTGAGTACTACATCACCAGTCAGGTGTCCGTAGGTATCATTGACTTTCTTAAAATGATCGATATCCAGTAGCATAAGAGAAAGTGCCGATTGATGACGTACCGATTCAGAAAATTTTTGACAGACCACTTCATCAAGGTAGTAACGATTGTACAATCCAGTTAAAGGATCGTGCATTGCTTTGCCTTCAAATTCAGCATTTTTTCTCTTTAGAAAAATTACAGCAACGAGAAAAAAAATAGTCAGTAAAAGCAATAGAGTAAACAATCCATAAAGCACAAAATAACGTTTGTATTTTTCATATAGAGATTCGGGCCGGTTAAGAACAATACTATTTTCGGGAATCTTTTCCATAGAAATTTCAAATTTCTGTAGAACCCTATAGTCAAAGATATTAACCAGCGGGCTTCCTTTTACTGCGATCTGCTCAATGGCTTTTCCATTAATAATTTGGAGACCGATTTTTGCCGCCATTTCCCCCTGAAAATTGGGACTGGTAATTTTTCCTCCAACAACGCCCTGACCAACGACATCCCAGATACAGTATGTTGGAAATCGACTGTGGTTGCTTACCAGGCGAACACTTTCTTTACTGCTTAAGGTCGTACCTGAATGCATGCGTAAATAAATCGCCCAAAGGACCAAAGAGTTTTCCGGCAAAGTTTCTAGTTTTTTGACTAGTTCTAGTTCTGGCAGATCGTGTAGATACTCGATCTGGACGTTGGCCGAGAAAGATTTTTCTGCGTCCTCGATTAGTGATTTGAATATGTTTCCTGAGCGAGTATTGTCTGTAATAGCCCAAATCTTTTCTGTTTGCGGATGAAGACTCCTCATTAACTCCAGCGTACCGAGTACGTCATAAGACTCATAAATACCAGTAAAGTTATTTTGCGAATTCAATCGGCCGGGGTAGTAATCATTCAGGCCAGAGAATACGACAGGAGTATCTGGAAATAACTCATCTCTATACTTGAGAAGGAAGTCGAGCGCATGATCGTCGGAAGAAATGATAAGGTCAAATTTGAACAGCTGGTACTTCTGGAAATATAGTTTTTTCAGCAGCCTAAAATACTCTGTATCAGAACGTCTTTTGGTGTCCATGTAATTAACAAATAGCTCAATGTTATCCTGCTCAGTTAAAACTTCGTTAATACCAGCCATTATTCGATCAGTCCAGTGAAAGCCCTGATGATAAGAATGCAGCACCAGAACACGTTTTTTGTCCGGCGATGCTTGAGTTGGCAGGGCGAAAAGCGTGCCAAAGAGTAAGACGAATAAAATCCGGGCGATAGTAGGTACTTGATTCACAGATAGATCACTTATTTTATGTATTGCCTATGCAGTTGAATATTGATACCTGTAAAGTATAGATTAATATTATTTAATGAGATATTTGTGATTGGTTATGGGATTAAATTAAGTTTTTTTATAAGAAAATGAATTAAATAGGAGAATAGGAGCTGGTTTAAGTGGAATGCCCTAAGAAAACTCCGAGCTGAACAAGGAATAATTGATAGTTCCGCGTGTGTCTTTTTTTTGCTATGTTTTCTTGTATGTCTTAAGAAAGCGAAGCCTCCGCCGCATTCGGGGAGGCTTCGCTTGCAGACTTTAGTTGTTCTGGATTTTACTATATTTGCTTTAACTTGATTCGACCATTAACGTTATTCATTTCAATTCTTAAGTCGCCATTACCAGTTTTACCGCGCATTTCGCTACCCACGTATTTATGCTTGATGACTTCTATACCGAACTCATTACTTAAGGTTCCGCTAACGGTTTCCGCCTCAACATCAATACTGGCATCGGCTGGTAGTGAGACTTCGATATCGCCGTTAACTGACTCCAGTTCAATATTTTCAGCATTGGATATATCGTTAAAACTTAGGTTTATGTCACCGTTAACCATATCGATGTTGGTGGAGGCGGTCATACCGTCACTTTTGATGCTGCCATTAACTAATTCTGCGTGTAGTTCTCCAGTAACACCATTAATGGTCAGGTCGCCATTAACCAGTTCGATGTCTTTAAGCTTTACATTGTCAGGGACCGATAAAGTGTAGTGAACTTCGGAACTTTGATTGTTCCAGGAACTGCCGCGGTTTTCTTTATACTTGGTTTTTACTTTTAAAAGATTTTTAGAAGCACTGATATCGATGGTGATGCGATCACGCATTTCCTGGCTAGATGCCTTGATATTTGCATTTAAAGTCACCTGATCGCAGCCACATGCCTTGATAGTAACATCGCCATTCACATTCTCAAGATGAATACGACCATTACTATCAAAATTATAGGTTTTACTAATGGTGTCAGTTACTTCTGCTTGAACTGCGTAGGAGGCCGCTAGTAACAAGCTAGAAGCGATAACCGCTTTTCCTTTTAGAGAACCCGATTTATTTAGTTGAGAATTGTTGTTTGCTGAAGCCATTATTAAAATCTCCTGTTATTGGAATTTTCTGGTGTTTGCAATCATTGACGAAGGAATCAGCAAAGAGGTTTAAAATGGCTTAAAAAATCGATGTAACAAAATATGAACAAATATGAACAATATACCTTCAATTGTTTGTCAGTTGCTCAATAACCCACTGTTGTAGCTGGGGTAGGGGCAGTGCCCCGGATAGGCGGCCGATTTCACGTCCTCCTCTAAATAACGCCAGAGTCGGAATCGAGCGAATGTTAAAATCTACTGAAACTTGCTGATTTTGCTGAGTGTCTACTTTGAGCAACCGAAGCTGATTACCAACCAGTGAGGCAAATTTTTCATAAGCTGGTGCAAACTGGATACAGGGGCCGCACCAGGGCGCCCAAAAATCCACCAGCACCGGGAGCCCAGAATGCCTTAAATGGCGAGCAAGACCTTCTGCGTTGACGTTAATTGGTACTCCTTGAAATAGTTTTTCTTTGCACTGTGCGCAAATAGGAGTCTCATCGAGGCGGCTCGCCGGAAATTGATTTACTGTATTACATTGACCGCAAACCAGTCGTATTTTGTCGTCTATATTTTTCACAGATTTTTGTCTTTTGAGTGTTAAAATCAATAGTCTAGAGGAGCAGGCTTTGTTCTCTTCAGAACTTCAAGTCTTAAGTTGTGGCCGATTATAAGCCTTCACAATTGGTTAATCATAGAGTCAATAAGCTACAGGGTTCAAGCGTTATTCTTATAGCGCTTGTTTGCCATTGAAAATCCCGATAGGATAGTGCGGTTTACACGCCCCAAAAATAGTAGAAAAGAAGGAGTTCTATGGCTGGCTCAAGTTTACTTGCATTAATTGATGATATCGCGACTGTGCTGGATGATGTTGCTATTCTCAGCAAAGTTGCCGCGAAGAAAACTGCGGGGGTACTGGGAGATGATCTGGCGCTTAACGCAGAGCAGGTTTCCGGGGTAAGAGCTGAACGCGAAATTCCTGTTGTCTGGGCTGTGGCCAAAGGGTCTTTTAAGAATAAGCTGATTTTGGTTCCTGCTGCATTAGCTATTAGCGCGGTTATTCCCTGGCTCATTCTCCCTTTATTGATGTTGGGAGGCGCTTATTTATGTTTTGAAGGGTTTGAAAAAGTTGCCCACCACTTTCTGCATAAAGATGAGGATAACGCCCAGAAAGAAGCCATTATGGATGCGCTAAAAGACCCCAACCTTGATATGGTGGAGTTTGAAAAAAACAAAATAAAAGGAGCGATTCGAACTGATTTTATCTTGTCCGCTGAAATTATTGTTATTGCTCTGGGAACTGTAAAAGATGCTGCCTTTGGGATGCAGGTTGCAGTGGTGTCCGGGATAGCTGCAGTGATGACGGTAGGGGTTTATGGGCTGGTTGCTGGAATTGTTAAACTGGATGATGCTGGTTTTTATTTGATTAAGGAAAAGACCGATGGCTTCGTTGGTAAATTCAAGCGCATGTTGGGCAGGGGATTGCTGTCTTTTGCTCCTTTACTCATGAAGTTATTATCCGTTGCCGGAACTATTGCAATGTTCCTGGTTGGTGGAAGTATTCTAATTCATGGAATTGCACCTGTTGAAGAATTAATCCATCATCTGGAAGAATGGGTTAACCAATTGACTATTGGCGGTGCATTTTTGGCTGTTGTTTCAGCTATGATCGCAGAAGCTTTATTTGGCATAGTTGCCGGAGGAGTGGTTCTGTTGCTTGTGAATAGTATACAAAAAATATTGCCTAAAAAGCAGAAAATCTCAAAGGCCGACTAAATCATTTTACATAACTGATTTGCCCAGTTAATTGCGTGCTCATGAGCCGAGAAAAGTTCGATATTGTCTTCATCGGACATTTTCTGGCTCATTTCCCAGTTACCCATTTCCAGAGCCATAACATACTTAAGCACTTCGCCTTTTTTTCCTTCTTCTTTCAATATGGCCCGATTAATATCCTCCGCTAAATCCAGCTTTTCGATCAGCCACTTTTTGTCAGCCATCATAACTGCATCAATCGCAGAGAATAAACCTACCGTAAAAAAACTGTCCGGGTTTTCATAGCCTTTATTTTCTGCAAAGATTTCACATGCACGAGCACGGGTTAATAATATTCTGAAGAGTTCGGTTGATGACCCTGAATTACCGGCAAGAACCATTGCCATAGACCATTTTTTTATTTGATTCAGACCGAGAAAAACAACCGCTTCCTTAAGACTATTCACTTTTCTGGGTAACCGACAAAGGGGACTATTGATTATTTTAAGTATCTGATAGCTTAAATTGGTGTCGCGAGAGATAGAGTGGCTAAGAGCGTCAATGGTTATCTCTGGATCTTGTAATTGGGCAACAATTTGAAGTGCTATTTCGGAACTGTTGGATATCTTTTTTCCGTAAACCAATTGCGGCTTTTCCAGAAAGTAACCTTGAAAAAGTTCAAATCCAATGTCTCTGCAGAATTCATGAATAGCTTGTGTTTCAACTTTTTCGGCAAGAAATGAAGGTCGTTGTTCCAGGTTTACCAATACATCATGCTCCAATCGTTGCATTTGGGATTTTAGCTCATCCTTGTCGGTAATCATCAAGTCAATTTTAATATAATCTAGCAGAGGTAAAAGTTCGTCAAAGCTATTGTCGAATGCGTAGTCATCAAGAGCAAACTGAAATCCTTTCTGTCTGAGTTGCTTAATCCTGTCGAGCAAAAGCTTATCTATAAATGTGTCTTCAACGATTTCGACCACCAGCCGACTGGGATGAACCGGTAGGAAAAAGTCTGAAAGAAGCAGTCGTCGTGTAAGATTGATGAAGACCTTAACATAAGGAGCTTCTTCATCATTCAGGATGCCTCCACAGTAGTTGATTAATAGTTCACTGGAGGCCTTGTTTCCATCTTCGAATATGGCAGCATCCGGATGCAGGTTTCTGTAAAGCAGTTCGTAGCCATATAGCTTGTTATTGCCATCAAAAATAGGTTGTCTTGCAAAAAGAATATCAGTGCAATTTGATTCCATAGGCATTTGATTCTAGTAGGTTATGTTTTTGTTAGCGACAAAAGGTTTATCGTCAATTTGTGAGAAAGCTTGAGCGATAAGTTGAAGAGCTATCAATAAATATGAGTTTAGTTTAAATTTGTCAGTTTTCCGAGCTATGTCGAAAATCTGCCATAAGTTCATCTTGTCTAATAGTGTTTTTTATTTGTCCAGGTTGGAAAGTCTCAATATCTGAAAATGGGGCTAACCTTTTCTTCAACGAATGAAGTGATTGAATTTAATGTTGTTTGTGGCATTATGATTGGCCTCCAAGTCATGCTTGATACCTATGCTGGGCCGAGTGCCCAAATGATTGAACAATGCATAGTTACTTTATTAATGGGATATCATATGAAACTTTCAATTATCTTGAAGAGAATACTGTTTTCTATATCGCTCTTATTAGGAGTCGCAATCCTTGCAAGTTGTGGCGGTCCTAAAGAAGATCCTGCGATAGAGGCGGCGAAGGAGTTTATTGCCAAACAACAAGTCGATAAGTCCTATGTTAGCTGGAAGTTTAATCTTCCTATGCCACCTAAGCTCAGATTTAGTCAGGATAAAGACTACTTTTGGATTTTGCGTACCAGTCAGGGCAATATGAGAATTCGGTTTATGCCTGAAGTCGCGCCTATGCACGTATCCAGCACCATTTATTTATCGATGCTCGGATTTTATGATGACCTTCGATTCCATCGAGTAATTAGCGGCTTTATGGCTCAGGGAGGAGATCCGAACGGGGACGGAACTGGCGGCCCGGGATATAAATATAACGGTGAATTCCATGTCGATGCAAAGCATGATAAGGCGGGTATATTAAGCATGGCAAATGCCGGCCCCGGGACTGATGGCAGTCAGTTTTTTATCACTTTTAAACCGACTCCACACCTGAACGGCCGTCATACTGTATTTGGTGAGCTAGTGGAAGGTAAAGACACGCTCCAAAAAATTGAGCAGTTGGGAAGTCCTATGGGCCGAACAAAAGCACCGGTTAAAATTATCAGTGCTATTATTCAGGTGGAAGATAAAAAGAGCTAGAAGCGGGCTACTATTGCGGATTATCTACAATCAGCCTGCTTTTATAGTGGTAAGGCTGAGTAGAATGAAGAAGGGCGCCGTTGGCGCCCTTCTTTTTGCTTTACAAGGATAAACCCTCGTTTGAAATGTGCTATTTACTTTGAGTTTCTTTCATCATGGCATCTCGTGCAGTCTTGAACTCGGTACCTTCATACCAGTTTGGCCAATCACTACTGTTCGCCAGCAAGTAACCTATTTCAAAATACATTTGCAAATCTGCGATCATCCCCTGCCAACCCCAATCTTCGCTGTAGACATCACAAACCTGGTGATAGCAACTACTGATTTTCCTGGCAACTTTCTGAGCCAGTGCAGCCTGATCTTCATTTAACGGTTTGGTTCCTCCACCCGCGCTTAGTCCGGGAACGCCTTTTTTGGCAAGGCTAAAGTGGTCAGAACGATAGTAGTAGCCACGCTCAGGAGTAGTTTCCGGTGTTAGATCGCGGTTTTGTCGTTTAGCTGCTTTTGCCAAAACTTCCTCAAGTTCTGACTTGCCAAAACCAACAACCCTGACATCGCTTTTTAAACCGGTGATATTTAGGCTATCCATATTAACCAGACCGACGATCTTGTTAAGAGGAAAAACAGGATGGTTGGCAAAATAGCGTGAACCGAGACGTCCCTGTTCTTCCGCGGTAACGGCAATCAAGGTGATAGAGCGTCTGGGTTGCTCTTTCAATTTGGTAAAAGCTCGTGCGATTTCCAGTAGTCCGGCAGTACCTGAGGCATTATCGTGAGCGCCGTTATAGATTCGGGTTTCACCGTCAATCTCAACCGTTCCCAGATGATCCCAGTGGGCCATATAAATAATATGTTCATCAGGGTTTTCACTGCCTTTGAGTGTCGCTATAACATTGTTAGAACGGGTTTGCTCTACTCTATTTTTTAAAGTGATACTGGCAGTTTGCTTAAGCGGTATAGCTTTAAAGCCTTTCTTTTTGGCCATTGATTTAGCTTTTTCAAATGGAAGTCCGGCTTTGGCAAAGAGCGCTTCGGCTTTATCCAGACTGATCCACATTTCGACATCGATCGCGGGCTCATTCACCTCACTTGCAGGCAAGTGGTATTGCGCTCCGGACCATCCGGTTTCAATCACATTCCAGCCATAGCTGGCTGGTTTGGTTTCATGAACAATAATAGCTCCCGCGGCTCCCTGGCGAGCTGCTTCCTCATACTTGTATATCCAGCGACCATAGTAAGTCATGGTATTTCCGTTGAAGAGTTTGGGATCCTGAGTGGCATAACCGGGGTCATTGACCAGCACCACTACAGTTTTTCCTTTTACATCAACTCCCTCATAATCATTCCAGTCATATTCAGGCGCATTGATGCCATATCCCACGAATACCAGCTCAGAATCTTTAAGACCGATGGTTGTTTCGGGTTTTCTGGAGGTTGCAACATAATTTTTCAGGTAGTCAAACTGGATGTCCCCTATCTGCAGACCTTGGGACGGTTCGCTGGTAATTGACATTAGTGGTACCGGTTGAAGATAAGAACCACCGTTGCCGGGAGTTAGTCCGAGTTGTTTAAAGCCATTAACCAGCAGTTCAGTGGTCATTTTTCCGCCAGGGGTACCAGGTGCACGCCCGGCAAACTTGTCGGAAGACAGGGTCTTTATATTTTGTTTTAGTGTGTTTAAGTCAAACGAATCATAAGCTTTATCAAAGCTTCCATCATTAGAAGCGTTGACAGATGCACACAAGCTAATAAATGCGAGTGCGCCAGCCATTTTATTACGGATATTGATCAAATCTATGCTCCTTTCGGGCGACTGAACTGAGAATTTTCTGGATAAAAGCAAAGCCTTTGGCGACTTTGCTTTTATATTGAAGTAGTTATTTTGCCGCTGGTTTGGCAAATTTCAGGGTCATGCGGTCACTTTCACCAATTGCCGCGTACTTTGCTTTGTCTTTTTCACCAAGACTATATACTGGCGGCAGAGTCCACACTCCTTTTTCATAGTTTCGCTGATCCTTCGGGTTGGCATTAATATCTGATTTAGCAACTAATTTAAAACCAACACTTTCAGCAAGTTTGATAACGTCAGACTCTTTCAAATAACCAAACTTTCCACTAGTATCTTCGGGATATTTATGACCAGCTCTATGCTGTACCAGGCCGAGCACTCCACCAGGTTTAAGCGCTTTAAATATTGCTTTAAATACTGCTTCGGAATGACCTCTGGAGTGCCAGTTATGAGTATTTCTGAAGGTCAGAACCATATCAGCCGAAGCAGGCTTCGCAAAATCGAGGTGGTCAGGAGCCTGCATGATGGAAAGCTTTGTTTTTCCGTATATAGCCGGGTTGTCAGCAAGTTTTTTCGCATACTTTTTAGCGTTATTCGCAAAATATTCCATGTCCGATTTCGGATCATAACCTGCGGCAATGTATAGCCCATTTTCCTTGAGGTATGGAGCGAGGATTTCACTGTACCAACCGCCGCCAGGCGATATTTCTACAACAGTCATATCGTCTCTAATGCCAAAAAACTCCAGTGTTTCCTGAGGGTGGCGGTATTTATCTCTGGCTGCGTAACTTTCTGTTCTATGCTCTCCAGCAATGACTTGCTTGAGTTTCGTATCAGCAAACGCATTTGCATTCATGGTTGCAAAAGATATAGAAAGGAAGGCAGCAGTTTTAAGTGCCATGCTAAAGTGTCTTTTTATCATCATTTTGTTCGCTCTTTTGGCCTTGAAAAGCAACATTAAACCGTGATTTTTCAATGCTCGCAAGTCAAGTTCGCGAGGGAATCGTTTTAACCTGTTGACTTCTGCTTGTATCAGTCGGTTCTTGAAGTTGTGAATATTGGTGGTTACTGCTTCTTGCACCCTCTACTGGCCGGAGGTAGTATTTGCTCATGTGCAGGCGAGAATTACAAAAAAATGAGCGATCTAGACCAAACAGATAGAAAAATACTAAAAATATTACAGGGCAATGCTCGTATTACCAATAAAGAGCTGTCTTCCCAGTTAGGCTTGTCACCACCTCCGACGTTAGAGCGAGTCAAGAAGCTGGAAAATGCCGGATATATAAAAGGGTATGTAGCCTTGCTTGACCCTGAGAAAATTGACCTTGGGGCGGTAATGATGGTCTCGGTTACCTTGCATCAGCACTCGCAGGAGTCGATTGAAGAGTTCCACAATGCAGTCGCCAGCCTGGAAGAAGTTATGGAGTGCTATCATGTAACAGGCGAAGATGACTTTCTTTTAAAGGTTGTATGTAAAGATATTAAAGAGTATGAAACTTTTGTACGTACCAAGTTGGCCAAGCTAAACAGTCTGGGCAAAATAAAGTCATCAGTAGTTTTGTCTACTGTCAAAATGCAAAGAGAGTATCCAATTAACGGTGTATAACGGCAAGTTGTGTCTTTGATAATATTCTAGAGGCGAACTGATTGAATCGTCAAAATCTCTGGCGCTGATTTGTATCCAGGCAATTTAATAGGGAAGTAGGTGAAAGCATTTCGTTCAATTTTTCTGGTTGCGCTCGTATTTATATCTTTTTCAGCAACAGCCTTTGAAGTGGTATTTATTTCTTTTAAGTTTCCTGGTGAGAATCGAGAAGAGTTTCGAGTTCCTTCGTCTCGACTGGTTTTTGAGGAATATTATGGCAGTAATGAAGCTGTTTCTCTGGATATATCTGTTGATAGTTCGGGAAATATAGAGTTCGACCAAGAACTGCTGGAGAATATTAAATACGATAGTTTAAATGATTTGATAACTGAAGAACTCAGTCGACGTAAATTATTCAAACATACCAGGAAGAAAGGAATAGCCACTTTTAGTTATCGTTTTATCAAACAGAATAAAATTCAGAATGCATTTGATAAAGCTACTACGCTTTATAATCAGGAACAGTTCTCTGAAGCATTGGCGACTTTAAACAGTATTCCCGGGCAGGCCGAAAAAATTGCCGGCGTTCATGTGTTGAAGGCCAGAATCTATTCAAGTCAGAATGATTATCAGAGTGCCATCAGACATTTCTCAAAAGCAATCGAACTGTCTCCTGACAATGAACTTTTCTACTATTCTCGTGCTTATCGATATTACAAAATAGGTAACTTTGAGCAAGCGCTTGAAGACTTGGAGCGTTCAGTTTCAATCTATGATAATTATTGGGAGAATTACTTCCTGTACAACGCCATCTATCGGGAATTAGAGGATTATGATCGCGCTGTCGATTTTGCCAAGCGCGGGCTAAAATTTCGTGAAGATGATTATTTTCATAATCGACTTGGTTGGACCTACATCGAAGCACAAATGCCTATCGAGGCTGAAGCTGCTTTTTTAGCCGCTCTTGGTGTCGATAGCAGCAACTCAGATAGTCATAGTGGTCTGGCCAAAGCCTATTATGAGCAGGGAAAGTATAAACTTGCTATAGAAAGTCTGGAAAAGTCGAAGTCACTGGGTGATGACTCCAGTTATAACTATTTTTTGGGTGGTATGATTTATGATGAAGTTGGCGAGTTTGATAAAGCAATTACAGAATATCAGGTTGTACTCGAACGAGACCCTGATTATTCTTGGGCGAGAAATAATCTCGGATGGACTTATCTAAAAGATTCTCAGCTTGAAAAGGCCATTAGTTTATTTAAACAAGCGATAGAAAGTGGCAGAGAATCTTTACACCTATTTAATAATTTGGGGTTGGCCTACTATCTTATTGGCGATTATGAAAAGTCGATTGCAAGCTTGACTAGAGCTGTAGAGCTGGACGACGAAAATCCAGCAATTAGTCAGGCGTATATTGGAAGGAATTTAGTGGCCCTGGGGAGGTTGGAGCAAGCATTTGAATACTTGAAACTGGCGGTGGATTCTGAGCCGAATTATTATGATGCTTACTATATTTATCGTCATGAAAGAGGGAATTCACTAACGGTTATTTTGAACGAACTCTATGAGAAGGCAATTTTAGCAGAGCAAAAAATATTGGTTGAGAAAGTTGAAGATTTACTTGAAGTAGGAGAAAAAGCAGCGCAAGAAATGGCTTTAAAGGCTAAAGGTGGCTCGAACAATAATCAATTTAATAGCCTGGGTTTTGAATATTTTCACCAAGTTAAAAAACATCTACTGAATAATCCTGATTTTAATTTGTCAGTTTCTGACGGCTGGTTGATTGCGGTGAAAAAGTGGCAGGGAGCATATGCCGAAAGCCAAATCGTGAACAAGTCGACCAAAGAAGTCTGGATGTTGGCCGAAAAAGACAATGCATTTTTACATTCTGTAGCCCAAATTAAACAGCAAGTCCAAGGTGATGGAAACATCGAAGTGAAATATCTATGTCGTCAAACCATAACTGCATGTCAGCAGTTTATTAGTTCAATTAAAAAAGTTCATACCAGAGTTCTAAATCTGGCTCAGCCTGTTTCAGAAAATTAAGATACAAAAAAATAAATTTGCGGACCAATCGAGTAATGAATATTACTATTTTGGGCGATGGTGTTGGTGGACTGAGTAGTGTTATTGCTTTTTTTAGTGAGGTAAGCTTTGTATCAACTTTATTACTACCCGAATAATGCCAGTTTGGCACCTCATTTTTTGCTTCATCATATGGAACTGGAATATGAGCTTTTACTGGTGGATAAAAAATCCAACAGTCAGAAATCTGAGGAATATTTGAAGTTAAACCCTGCAGGGCGTATTCCCACGCTAGTTGTGAACAAAAAACCGATTTTTGAAAGTTCTGCAATTTGTATTCATCTCTGTGAATCGCATTCAGAATTTGGGCTTATTCCATTATTGGGGGACCCATTGCGACCACTGTTCTTTCAATGGTTGGCTTTTTTAAACAATACATTACAGGCCGAATTAATGGTCTACTATTACCCCCATCGACATATCAACGATGAGAAATGTATTGCCAAGGTAGTCGCTGCGCAAGAAGATAGAATTGCAGATGCTTTGGCGATTATCGATAGTCAGTTGGAAAAGAATTCATATCTACTCGGTGATAAATTATCAGCCTGTGATTATTTCCTTTTCATGCTGTCAGAGTGGTCGCTTCCTGTTAAGTCTTCGCCGTTAACTTTCAAAAATCTACAGCCTTATCTGCAGCGATTAAGCGAGCTGCCGTCAATTAAGGCCGTGTGTGCAATAGAAGCAATTGACCTGACGCCATTTCGTTAAACTCAGGCGCAGAGTTAAATAAGTTGATCGTGCAGCTTTTGTGCGATCTTCAGGCAGTCTTTACTATCCACCATCAAAAATGTGAGATCGTTTTCGACCAATTTAAGACGAGATTGCTCTGAAACTTCCTGCGGAACTTTATCCGGATGTCCTATCAGACTTATTAATCCGATACTTGAATCAACCGAGAGAGAGTTATTAAACTCTTCAACAACGTCTTGTAGCCTTTCTTTAAGACTTTGGTCATTCATTTTAGGTTGATCGCTGTTGGCGTAAATCCAGATAGAGTAAAGAGTATCTTGTTGCTGACTATTAAGCAGTGGGTCGTAACCGAGTGCATTTAGAATGGAAGATAGTCTGGAAACTGTTTGCTCTTTACTGTTGTTTTCCAGTTTTTTTTCTGAGTCATCTGATTTCGATAAAACTTTAATCAAGGTTGTTTCAGGCTCATAAACAATCGCGGTGAGCGCTTGCTCATTCAATAACTCATTTGAAATCAAGGTCCCTGGGTGGTCTGGCTCACTGGTACATTTTACCCTTAATGGAATGTTATTTTTTTGCGCCGGTGTTACCGCTCGCGGATGTAATACCTTAGCGCCAAGCCGGGCCATCTGATTGGCTTGTTCATAGCTCAGACTTTGAATTGCTTGCGTATTGTTGATTTCGCGAGGGTTACTGCTAAAAATGCCGGTAACGTCTGTCCATATCTGTACTTCTGCAGCATTTAAGATAGCGCCAAAATAAGAAGCGCTGGTATCTGAGCCTTCTCGGCCGAGAAGAACTGTATCACCACATTCATCGCTGGCAATGAAGCCCTGTGTAATCAGCGGACCATCTTGACCTAGGAGTTTTTGTCTAACTTGCTCATTCGCTGTGTAGTTGCATTGGGCTGAAGTATAGTGATGCCACTCATCTGAGTGATTGGTGGCTTTGAGTATTTCTCGTGCATCAAACCATAAAGGGTTCAGACCAGCTTTTGTAAGATAGGCTTCACCGATTAGTGTGGATAATAGTTCGCCACAGCTGACAATTGCTGCATGCCTTTTGGGCGAGATTTCCTGACTCGAATAAATTGCTTCGCACTCTATTTCAATACGCTCGAATACCGGAGTGAGCTTATCCAGAATAGCCAACGATAATTTGGCGGCAAATCCCAGGTGAAGCTCCTTTAAGTGGGTGATAGCATTAGGGTGTACACCGGCCAGAGCTTGATGAAGTAAGGCTTCGAGTAGGTTGGAAACATTTTTTAGCGCAGAAAGCACAAGAACCGGTTTATTTCCTTGTTCAAGATGGTATTGAGCCTGACTCGCGATTGTATCCCAGTGATTGACTTCCGCGACGCTACTGCCGCCAAACTTAAGGACGATAAAGTTAGTTTCCTCAGAGAAAATCGTTGTCAAATCAGTCATGCCGGTGTGGTTCTGGGTTGCGCTCTTAATTGGAGGAATTCTATCGTCTTTAATCAAAAGAAGCTATGATAGATGAAGTAAAGGGGGATCCGATTCATACTCAGGTCAGGACACATTTAAATCAGGCACATTTAAATCAGACATACTCAAATATAGTCATAGGTAAAAAATGAACCAAGAACTATTGCTGGATTATATTAATCAAAATGATGGTGTTACTCAGGAGTATCCGTTACTGCGCCATCTTGAAGAATCGCATCCTGAATTTTTTGCTCCCTTGGGAATTGAGCCCAGTCTGTTTAAGCGACACTTCTATCTGTTTCACCAACTTTATAAGCTTAACAACCGATTACTGGAAAAGCGTTTGCGACTGATTATTTCACCACTTGAAATTCGACTTTGTTCCATCGCCGAAGCAGGTCAATCAATTGCTGAAACCGACGCGCTGGCGGAATTTTATCTTGATAGAAAGAATCTTGAACTGTCGGCAAGTGAAGTTGCTGAAATGCAGAAGAAATTTTGGGAAAAGTATCTGGCAATTGATAAGAAAGCCGTAGCGATTCGAACCCTGGGTTTGACCAAATACGAAGAGCTTGATCGAAAACTCGTCAAGCGTCAATATTCGAAATTGGCACAAAGCTATCATCCTGATAAAGGGGGCGATGAGGCTGAGTTTCAAAAAATCAAAGAGGCTTATGAAACACTAATGATATTGTTCAAATAACAATTGATGCAGATAAATTTTTGAAATCAAATAACTTATTGAGGAAATGATTGAGGGTATCAACATTATGAGACAAAAGCTAAAAGCACTAAAATATTCCTCACAACGAGTTCAGGACTTTCTAAAAGCCAGAGGTAAAGCACTAAATGTCTGTCAGCTACCCAGTTCAACACGAACCGCAAAAGAAGCGGCCGAAACAATAGGTTGTTCGGTTGCGCAGATTGCCAAGTCACTGATATTCAGGGATAAACATAGTGAGCAGCATGTACTGGTCGTAGCTTCCGGCACGAATAGAGTTTGCAATAAAAAAATAGAAGCTGCGACGGGTATTCACTTGGACAAAGCCGATGCAGAGTACGTCAGAGATAGAACCGGATTTGCTATCGGTGGTGTACCACCAGTTGCTCACACAAGTGAGCCTGTTACCATACTGGATCCTGACCTAAAGAAGTTCGACACTATCTGGGCCGCGGCGGGAACGCCTAATTCAGTTTTCCAACTGACTGTAGATGATTTAGACGAACTCACCAACGGGCGTTGGATTGATCTGGCAGAATAGTAAGACCTGGTTCACTTCTCATCTGATTCGCAATTGATATCTAGCCATGAGCTGGTAGTATTTGTATTTCAATTGAACGCCATTTCTGGGCGATCAAAAAAGTAGTAAAAAAGTAGTATTCAATTAATAAGATCTTTCAGCGGTAAATAGTCATGGCACTTACCAAAAAAATATCCCAGATCCTGTTTCTTTCACACCTAAAACGTTTTGATGATGCCACATTGTTTTTAATGCGATTACTCATTGGTGTTTTCCTTATCTGGGGAGTAGCTGACCACCTGTTTAATTCGGGAAAAATGACAGAGTTTGAAGGCTTTTTACGCCAATTTGAGTTTTATCAGCCTTCATTTATCAGCAGGGTGTCGATCTGGCTCCAGTTTTTTGTTGGTCTATCATTTGTTCTTGGATTATTTACGCGGTGGGCAGGTGTTCTTTGTACATTAAACTTTATGATAGCACTAATAATGGTTAATGGTGCTCATGGTATCCGAGCTGTTTTTCCTGCAATCATACTTGTTTTGATTGGACTTTATCTGGCAACTAAAGGCGGGGGTAGATATAGTCTCGATAAAGTGATTTTTAATCAATGAAGATGAATTTATCGCGCTATCCAAAGTCATTAGAGGTAATGGTCCGGTATATCTTCTACAGATAGCGATTTAAAACTTGTTAATTATTACATCGGGATGATTTATTATTGTACTTAGTAGTATGAGCATTCATACTCACCTAAATTGTCGGTCGTTTTTCTCATCCCGACATAACCTAATATTGTGATAGAACCCAAATTGTGACAGAACCCAAGAATATCAGTGAGCAGGATCCTCCGGCGCTTTACAACAAGGTGCACCGCCTGGCACTGGAGATTATTGAATCCTCCGAAACTAATGACTTGCAATCTATGTGGCAAGCTTATAACAGGTTAAAGGAGCTGTGTGAGGAAAATCAATATACGAGTGTTGACCACCCGTTTCAATGGGAGGTACTGGCAGATTTTACCAACGATCCAAAGGCTGCAATTCGAATTTATCACAATGCACTTAAATTGGCGCTAAAAGCTGATTTCCGAGAGTATGTCGCTTCTATCCTGATTGCACTGGCCGAAAATTATCTTCATATAGGAGAGCGTGTGTTTGCCTGGAAAGAAGCTTTGGCAGCAGATCGGCTCGCTCGGGAAACTAACAACCTGAGACTAAGACAGGAAATCAGTGAATTTTTGCTTAATATGAGTGCCAGTTCGGACGGCAAATCGGATTAAATTTTAATTGATAACGACCTGGTCCGGTTAATTCTAGTCTCTGCAAATCCACTTATTTGAAAACCAAGGAGTCAAGAAACCCTCCGCCACGATGTACGCCTGTTTCCAGCTGCGTTGAAGGTTTGCTGCGTACAAGGTAGCCTCCAAAGTTATGCTGATTTCCGAGCATGAAGATCCCCAGTTCAGAAGTCACATTGGTAATATTATCCACGGTGTCTTCTTTTAATACATTGGCGAGCTTTCTTGGCTGAGTGTGAATTTTTTGCATCAAAAAGTAACTATTCAAATTGATTTTTTGCGCTTGAGGCTGTTCTAGTGAATCTAGCAGAGTACCGCCACCTTCTAGCTGCGATTTTAGTATCCAGTCTCCATTTTTAAGAAGAGATTGTACCTGTTCATTGCTTTCAATTTTTTTATGTTGAGTTGCCAGTGCTGTACGGGCGAATTCAGAGTCTAGCCTGTTGAGTCCAAACTGAGTTGAAAGCTGTTGGGCGTTCATTTCACTCAGATTAAGCTGAATCCATTTTGAGGATGCCATTTGGTGGGCGATACTCGGGCATACTGCTAAATGGTGTTGTTCTATCCAATTGCGGGCTTCGATGAGCACGCCGGATTGTTCATTGTCGATGTTATAGTCAGCCAGGTTGTAGCCCGTCCGAAAATAAATGAGGTCAATTCCAGTACCTTCTTTTAAGTAGAGTCTTCCATCTGACGATATACTTTTATTCGCAATTGACTTAAGCGTACGGTAATAAACGTTAGCACCAAGGGCCTTAAGGGCGTTGCTCAAATAAGCCTGATCGAAACGATTGTCTTCATTTGCTTCAACAACGAACACTATATTCGGATTAGCGTCCCTGGAATATTTTTTTGCTTCCTGAAAGAGCAATCTGCTCTGGGTGCAGATTGCATTATTTTTGATGATTTTTCTGGCTCCAATATGGCCGCTCGCAACCAAAAGGTCAGATAGTTTTTCACTAAATGGCCCCATACCAGCAGCAATAGTGTTCGACTCTACCAGTCGCCATTGATTGTTGTTGTCGAGCAGAAAATCAAAGCGACTCAGGTTTACTCCTGTGGCAACGGTTTCTGTCACATCGACTTTACTATGCATTTTTTTAAATGCAAAAAGCAAGCTGGATGTATCATTAAAATCAGACAGAGTCCGAGAAAGAAAAAGCGAATTTTGACTGATTTTCTCGAGTAGTCGACTTAACGCCTGTGCGGTGTTTTTCGCTCGTTCAAATGCTCTCTCAGAAAGTTCCCAGGGAGTCAGGCTTAATGCACAAGGCGTAAAGTGCTGGTTGTTCTTGGCCAATCCCAGACGATAATTGTACCTGAGTTTAGCCAGCGAATTAAATGCGCAGCAGTTTGTTAATCTTTGCATGCTTGTTACTGGCAAATTAGAGTTGCAGCATTGAGTTGTATCTAACATGGTGAGCTCTTTGCAATTATTTTTGGATCGATATGTTTGGATCGATATGCCTGGACTAATATACTCAGATTAAATTGACGGCAAAGCCGGTTACGCATGCCGTGGTTATCACAAGAACTGCAAACGCAACCACTAATGGCCAGTGGAACATGCGCTTCATCATTATCATTTCGGGAAGACTGGCACCTGCGCCGGCGATTGTCAGCGACATAACAGCGCCCATACTCATGCCTTTAGCAACAAGAGAACCTGCGATCGGGACAATGGTGGAGGCTCGGATGTATAAAAATATACCAATAAGCGCGGTGAGCGGAATTAGCCACCAGTCAGCACCGGAGGCCAGTTCGCCAAAAAATTCAGCTGGCACATAGCCATGGAGGATAGCACCGATGGTAACGCCGATAGCCATGTAAGGCGCAAAGGAAATAAACTGCTTGATGGCGGCGGTTAATAATTTTTTGCCTTTGACTGGTACTTCCTCTGTTTGAACAGAACAATTTGAGTCGTTGGCAGAATCACACGAATTTTTACTGACTTCCGTATTAACATTGCAACCCGAAGGCAAAATGTCCTGCCGGATAAAGCGATCAAACTTGAGCTTTTCAAGTATAAATCCACTGCCGATAGCCAATATCGTGACAAATGCAGCGTAAAGCAAAGTAATTTTTGCACCGAAAGTGACCCAGAAAAGTGTGATGATAAAAGGATTGAGTAAAGGGCTTGTAAAGAGAAACGCCATAATTGGTCCGAATGCCGCCCTGGCCTGAATCAGTCCGATTGTCATTGGCAAAGTTGAGCAACTACAAAATGGTGTTATCGCTCCCAAGCCCACGGCGACACTGTAGCCGCGGTTACCGCTCAATAATGTTTTAATCTTGTGAGCCGGTAGCTTGTGGTTAATCCAGGCGACAAAGAAACTAATTAAAATAAAGAGCACTGCGAGTTCGCTGAATACGAATAGAAAAAAATTGACTGCTTCGTTGAGTGATTGTGACATTTAGGGTCTCCCGATTGAGGGTCATCAGTATAAATAAAATCTATATTTCCAGAATTGTCGAAATATTATATTTCCAGTATTATCGAAATGTCAAATATCAAGTATTGATCACCGAAACTATCGAAACTATTTCCTGATTGGTTGGAGTTGTATGAAAGCGCTAAATTCACCTGAAGTAACTCAAGTTGAGTCCATTGCTGCGCGGATCGCTGAGTTGGGTCATCCCACCCGGCTTTTAATTTTTAAACATTTGGTTAAGGCCGGTGAAAGTGGCGCACCGGTTGGTGAGATTCAACAGGAACTTGGTATTCCGGCATCAACTTTGTCCCATCATATTGCCAAGCTGGTTAAAGTGGACCTAATCAAACAGGTAAGAGAGAGCAGAACGCTTTATTGTCTTCCTCGTTTTGACTCACTTTTAGCTGTAATTAATTTTCTACAGGAAGAGTGCTGTATTAATGAAAAGTGTGGTGGTAAAAGGTCTTAATATCCTTTGAGTACAAAGCAGTTAAAATAACCAGCTAAAATACCAAATCCTGATCATTTTTACTGATTTGCCTAGCGGAAAGAGCAGTAAACGACCAATTTTCGAAATTAACAATTAAGTCGTTATTAATCAAATAGATATTGGGTTTTTAGGGAATAAATATCGCCTGCAAAACTGACTTTTATCTGGCTTTCGAGTTATTTTTCTTGATATTTGTTGAAAATAGCGTATAAAGCACCTTCCAAAATTTGTTGGCTGCTTAAAAAATAACCTTTTTAAGCGGTCCGGCTGTGCGTTCAGAGGTCTTTTTAAGGTTTCCACCCTGAGCTGAGTTTAATCCTTGATTATGGGAGAATAAGAAGTGTTAGAGAGCTTCGACTATAATTCTGAGATTGATCCGACAGTCGCAACAGAAGCTCATTGGCCAGAGTATAACAATGTCAATGAGAACGATGAGCGAAACGATCATTTTGTCAGACGCGACGGTAAAACATTTGCCGGTACACATATCATTATCGACCTTTGGGGCGCGTCTAATTTGGACAACCTTCAAGTAATGGAGCAGGCTTTCCGTGATTCTGTAAAAGAATGCGGTGCGACCCTGTTACATATCCATATGCATCATTTTACCCCTAATGGCGGTATTTCCGGTGTAGCGGTACTTGCTGAATCTCATATTAGTGTTCATACGTGGCCTGAGGCCGACTATGCCGCTTTTGACGTATTCATGTGCGGCGACGCTGAACCTCATAAAGCAACCGAGATTTTACGCAAAGCCTTCTTGCCATCACGTGTTGATGTGCGTGAAATTCTTCGTGGCGAGAATATTAAGCTAAAATAATTGCACCTTTGATTAATTGGTCCGGGTATCTTATTGTTAGGCTATCAGCCTGACCAGGGATTTCCGGACTTTTGCTGTTTGCAATTCGAACCTGTCATCAGATTAAGAAAATTACGGACTAGAACTATGGCCAAACGATTTACCGAGACGCTTTATTCTACTTATGGGCAAAGCTATGTTATTGATGAGGTGTTATTTGAAAATCGCACCGAACATCAACATTTGATTATTTTCAAGAATGAACAGTTCGGTAACGTCATGGCACTTGATGGTGTGGTTCAGACAACAGAGAAAGATGAATTCATTTATCATGAAATGTTAACTCATGTGCCCATGTTTGCTCATGGGGATGCCAAGCGTGTACTGATCATCGGTGGTGGAGATGGTGGCATCTTGCGTGAAGTTTTGCGCCATCCTGGAGTTGAGCACGTTACTATGGTTGAAATTGATGCTGCGGTAGTGGATATGTGCAAACAATATTTTCCTGGGCACTCAGATGGCGCATTTGATGATCCGAGAGTCAACCTGGTAATTGCTGACGGTGTCGATTTTGTCGTGAATAATCAAGACAAGTTTGACGTTATCATTTCTGATTCTACGGATCCTGAAGGGCCCGGAGAAGTTTTGTTTACCTCTCGTTTTTATCAGGGTTGTAAGGATGCATTAAATCAAGGTGGTATTCTGGCAACACAAAATGGTGTCTGTTTTATGCAGCTCGATGAGGTGATTACTACCTTTAATCGTTTCAACGGTATTTTCACTGATCGTTGGTTCTATGCAGCACCAGTTCCTACCTACGTTGGTGGTATTATGACCCTTTCCTGGGGAACCGATAATCCTGAGTTAAGAAGAGCCCCTGTGGAAGTTATTCAACAGCGTTTTGATGCGGCAGGATTTAAAACTCGGTATTATAATCCGGCACTACACGTTGCAGCTTTTGCACTACCTCAATACGTCGTTGAAGCGCTCGAAAGTTAAAGCCTTTTTGACGTGGGCTACTTGCGAACTAAGTGGCCCTGCAAAGTTGGCTCAAACGTGTAGTTACTTTTCTTACTTGAAAAATATTTGCACTTATTTTGCTAAATTCGGAGAGCTGACTTGCTAAATCCATCTCGAGATTTTTCCTCCAACCCGTCAGATTTTAGTGACTGGTCGGTCGATAGCGCTCGCGCGCATTATAACCTGCCTTATTGGAGCGGTGGCTTTTTTGACCTGGATGAGGATGGTCAACTGGTTGTTCGTCCTGATCCGCTTAAAGGAGAGAAAACCTTTGCCTTATCAACAATTTGTCAGCAGTTAAAAGGCAAAGGATTATCAACGCCTACATTATTGCGTTTCGTTGATATACTGGCATGTCGAGTTACTGCCCTTTGCGAATCCTTTAATCAGTCGATCGAAGAGCTCGAGTACCAGGGGACTTATACCGTGTGTTACCCCATTAAGGTTAATCAGCAGCGTAGGGTGGTTGAAGGTCTGGTTAATGCCAATCGGTCTTTGGAACAGAAACAGGTAGGATTAGAAGCGGGTAGTAAGCCCGAACTTATGGCGGTCCTTGCGCTGTCCGAAAATACCAACTCGACCATTGTTTGTAATGGCTATAAAGATAAAGAGTATGTTCGTGCTGCGTTGATAGCAGAGCGGTTAGGGCATAAAGTTTATATCGTTGTTGAAAAGCTGTCTGAGCTGGAATTGGTTCTTGCAGAATCGAGCGCTATGGGTATTGAGGCGAGAATCGGTGTCCGCGCGCGTCTCGCTACCAAAGGTGAGAGTAAGTGGCAGGACTCTGGTGGTGATCATTCTAAATTTGGTCTCTCCGCCAGCCAGATGCTACGGGTGGTAGAAAGACTTAGTGCGGTGAAAAAGCTCAATATATTTCAGCTGCTTCACTTTCACCTGGGATCTCAAATTACTTCAATCGCTGATATTCAAAACGGGTTAAGAGAGTGTTCACGTTTCTATGCGGAACTGCGTAGCCTGGGAGTTCCTATTTCCATTTTGGATATTGGTGGAGGACTCGGGGTCGATTATGAAGGGACGCAGAGTCGCAGTCACTGCTCGGTAAATTATACTTTAGCTGAATACGCTTCTAATGTTGTTGGTGCTTTTAAACAGGTTTGTGAAGAAAATGATTTGCCGCATCCTTCGATCATTACTGAATCGGGACGAGCGCTAACTGCCCATCATGCAGTGCTGATTGCAAATGTTATCGGGGTAGAAAAAGCTAGAGAAATTCAGCTGGACGAATCCAGTGAAGCAGATCATCCTTTGATTAGTTCTTTATGGCAAATATTGAAGCGTATTGAGTCGACTCCTTATGAAACGACATCAGGCGATCTTTCTTCACCAATGGATGACTCACTCGGACGACAGTTGACAGCGGATTTTCATAGTGCAGAACACTACCTGAAACAGGCACAAGAGATGTTTAGTCACGGCGTTGTCGGATTAAGAGAAAGAGCTCTGGCTGAACGTTTGTACCGCAATATCCTGTTTGCAGTCAAATCCCGGTTACATGAAACCGAGCCAGGACATGCAGAAACTATAGCGCAACTAGAGAGCAAGCTAGCCAGTAAATTTTTTGTGAACTTTTCTGTTTTTCAGTCATTGCCTGATGCATGGGCTATTGATCAAATTTTTCCAATTATGCCGCTTGGAGGACTTGATAAAGCACCAAGTGAAGTTGCTTTGTTGCAAGATATTACTTGTGACAGTGACGGTATGATTAAGCAATATGTCAATCGTAAAGGAATTACCCCAACCATCGATTTACCGGAATATATTGAAGGCGAAGACTACTTGCTAGGCCTTTTTCTGGTTGGCGCATACCAGGAAATTCTGGGCGATATGCATAACCTTTTTGGAGACACTCATACTGTCGATCTCAAACTTGATGAGGAAGGAGAGCTTCGTATCATTGCCACAGAATCGGGTGATAGTGTTGAAGAGTTGCTTGACTATGTTGACTTTGGTGCGAAATCGTTACTGGAGTCTTATAAGCGTCAGTTAAAAGAAAGTGATATAGAACAGTCGATACAACGTCAGTACCTTGCTGAACTTCGACAAGGGATCTATGGTTATTGTTATCTGGAAGAGTAGTTAAAGAGCTTTGCTATCATGACTGAATCTACTAAAAAAACACGCTGGCCTGCAGAATGGGAAGTTCACGCTGCAACCTGGATGGCTTTTCCTTGTCGAGAGGAGATCTGGTCAAACGGGGTGGATGTTGCTCAAATAAAGTTTGCAGAAGTAGCTAACACTATCAGTGAGTTTGAACCGGTAAAAATGCTAGTGAGCACTAAACATCAGGCATTTGCTCGGCGAAAATTATCTTCTGCAATTGAAATAATCCCGACTGAACTGGATGACAGTTGGACACGAGATACTGCTCCAATCTGGGTAAAGGAAAGTGGGCTATATAAAGCATTAGATTTTACATTTAATGCCTGGGGCAACAAGTTTTCGCCTTACAGCAACGATGCATTAATTGCGAAAAACGTGGCCCGGCTTTGCAATTCTGAGCGTGAAAAAGTTGAAATGGTATTGGAGGGAGGTTCGATACATTCTAACGGCAAAGGACGTTTGCTAACGACAAAGGAATGTCTGCTCAACCCCAACAGAAATCCACAGATGTCTCAACAGGCAATAGAAAAGCAGCTAGCCGATTCTTTGGGGGTGGAAGAGGTTATCTGGTTGGAAAAAGGTATTACCGGTGATTGGGATACTGATGGACATATTGATAATATTGCCTGTTTCGTTAGTGATAAAACTATTCTGACGCAAAAGTGTTCTCGAGAAAGTGAAAACTATTCTATCTACCAGGATAATCAGAGAATTATTTTAGATCATGGCTGTGAGCTGGTTGAAATTACTGAACCGCAAGCCCGCTATATTGATGGTGAAAGAGTTCCCCTGAGTTATATTAACTTCTACATTGCGAATGATTTGGTTTTGATTCCTCGTTTTGGTGTGAAACAGGATGACGAAGCATATAATGTAATTGCTGAACTTTTTCCTGAAAGGAAAACCATTAGCATTGATGCTAATGATATTCTTGTTGGTGGTGGCGGAATTCATTGCATTACTATGCAACAACCGGGATAACTTTTTTTAAGTTTAAATTTTTTTGATGCGTAATTTGAAAAATATATTTGGAATAGAGTGATAGCTCATGCGAAACGTTACTTTAGCTGCAACTCAGTTTGCAGTAACCGAAAACATTGAAGAAAATATCGACCTGGCGAGTTCTCTGGTTAAGCGAGCCGCAGAACAGGGAGCACAGGTTATTCTGTTGCAAGAGCTCTTTGCCGGTTTTTACTGGTGCAAAGACCAGGATCCCAGATACTTTTCCTGGGCCGAGCCTTTTTCATCGTCAAAAATTTTGCAACATTTTTGTGGTCTGGCCAAGTCTCTCGATGTTGTTCTACCTGTTAGCTATTTTGAGAAAGCTGAAAATACTTTCTTTAACTCTCTCGCCATGATCGATGCTGACGGTACTCTCTTGGAGAATTACCGCAAATCACATATTCCTGATGGACCGGGTTACCAGGAGAAGTTTTATTTTTCTCCAGGAGATACTGGTTTCAAAGTCTGGCAAACCCGTTATGGTCGTTTCGGTGCCGCTATATGTTGGGATCAATGGTTTCCTGAAGCTGCTAGAATAATGGCATTAAATGGAGCAGAAGCCATTTTTTATCCTACCGCAATTGGTAGTGAGCCACAGGATCCTGATTGGGATTCCAGCGGGCATTGGCAAAGAGTGATGCAAGGACATAGTGGTGCCAATATGCTACCTGTTGTAGCCTCAAACCGCATTGGAGTGGAGAAAGGTGATAGCTGTGAGATAACCTTCTATGGTAGCTCTTTTATTACCAATGAAATGGGCGCTAAGGTCGTGGAAGCTGATCGCGAAAACGAGAGCGTTATCTGCCATACTTTTGATCTGGATAGTCTGGCAGAACGACGAGCTTCCTGGGGACTCTTTCGCGATAGACGACCTGAGCTATACCAGCGTCTAAACTCTCTTTAATTATTGGTTATTAGAGAACATGTTTCCGGGTATCTGACTTTTCAGGTACCTGATTTTCGAAGCTTGTATTTGAACTATCTCTAGAGAAAACGGCTGCTCAGTTGTTTTTTACTTTCTGTCGCTAAAAATAACGATAAAGTTTTTGTGAATTCCGTCGCACTTCTGTAGAATCTCGTGCCGAGATTGTGGTGGATGTCCAGATTTTGTACGCAGATTTTGTATCGTTCGGAAATCTTCACCTGCCTGAATATTGTAGTAGTAAGGTTGAAGGAACAACCTGTTTGCCCAAAACTAAGGGGAATAGGTTTGCCCGGTCACTCTATCCAGTTTGAACATACGCTTGAAGAAGAACTACTTTCGGTAATACGTGAGCAGGAGAGATTATCCATGCAGGATAACAACTGCCAGCTGTCCTCACGGTATTATTTTCAACTAGCCGATTTTTATCACTGTGCGAAAGACTATGACAAAGAAGCGGCTATTTTGTCTCGCTATGCAAGGTTAGATTCCATTGCGGGGGATGAGTTAATCCAGGTTTATGATCGAATTGAGCGCGCATTAAAGCTCTATGATATCAAGGTATCCGGTAGGTTGGAGTCATCTCACCTGACACTGGTTAGTGAAGACGAGCCTGTAGGAAAATTTACTATCGGCTCAGGTAGTAAAACACATTTTCGAGTAAACCCCTCTTTGACCCCCTTCTCACAAAAAAATCACAGGGTTTTGACGGTATGCTCAGCTTATACCGGAAGAAGTGACGACGACGAAATAGCGCAAATTGCTTTGGTCCTGTTTGAGTTTAATTCGGAGAGTTCTGAAGCTAGTAGGGTACTCGATACCTATGTGGCTAACCGTACGACAAGAAAGTCGATCCCCACCAAGACAGCAATGCAGTTTGCTCTGGTTGATAAGTCCACGAAGCGAAGTGTGCTGGATTCAGCAAAAATATTGTCTTTGTTTGAGTTGGCTGATTTTGTTGTTAGTCACAATGATGCTGAAATTGAAAGAAAACTTATTAGTTTGCATTTTCCTCAGGTGGCCGACAAACCCTGGTATTCCAGCCAGAAAGATATTCCGTGGGGTGCTCTGGGTTATGAAAACAAAAGCCTTTCTACACTCGCCAGAGCTCATGGTGAAAAGGCTGCCAGAACTTGCCTCGAGAGGGCGAGTGCAATTTGTAAGTTGGTTCAGAAATTTGAGCCTTCAGCGGAACGAACCTATCTGGAACGTCTCTATCATATGACTCCAATGCGTCCGATGGTGTGGACGCCAGAATTGTTGAAGCGAAGTAAAAATCTGACAACAAATTCTAGTTTTACTATTGCCCGGATACTCGCCTTACTCATAGGGGGTAGCGCTATTGTGACTTGTGGTTGCTATTTCATCACCTGGCCGATATAAATATTTCAGTCAATAGCCTTCAATACTCGCTTACTGATACAATTTATCATACCAGATGAATAATGCGTTCCAGGTTTAACGCTTCTTGCTCTCCGTTATGGACCAAAAACAAAGAATTGAATCGAGACTGGAAAAACTTGATTTGCCCATTTCCAGGCACTTAGCGGCAATTTGTGCTCAGGTTTGCACTCATTCTAGTTTGATATTGCAGGCCGAGCCCGGCGCCGGCAAGACCACCCTGGTGCCCTTGGCGTTGCTCCCTCTACTTGAACCTGACAAACGAATATTGGTACTTGAACCACGTCGTCTGGCTGCGAGAACGGCAGCCGTCCGAATGGCTGAAATACTCGGAGAAACGGTTGGAGAGACTGTTGGTTATCGAATTCGGCATGAAGTCAAAATCGGGAAGAGCACTCGAGTCGAAGTGATTACTGAAGGCATTTTAACCAGAATGCTACAAACAGATCCTGAGCTACCTGACGTCGGCATCATTATTTTTGATGAGTTTCATGAACGAAGTGTTGATGCGGATTTAGGGCTAGCATTTGCTCTAGAAGTCCAATCCGGTTTACGAGATAACTTAAAGTTGCTTGTTATGTCTGCAACCTTACAGGCCGATAATTTAAAAAGGCTAATGCCCGATGCTCCGGTTATTCAATGTGAAGGAAAATGTTTTCCCGTCGAGGTTGAATATATATCCCCCGGAAACTCATTTGATTGGCGAAGCGTGCTTGTGGATGGCGTTGCAAAAGCTCTAATCAAATCGAGCAAAGATATTCTGGTATTTCTTCCTGGACAAAGTGAAATTGAACAGGCCAAAAATATTATTGAAAATGCAGAGTTTTTTCACGAAGGTTTAGTTATTCATACTCTTTTTGGAAATCTTCCATTTGAAAAACAACAACGGGCTTTGTTGCCAGAACGAAAAAGAAGAAAAATTATTTTATCCACTAATATTGCAGAAACCAGCCTGACGATAGAGGGCGTGGATTGTGTGATCGATTGTGGTTTGTTCAGACAAAATGTATTCGACCCCAATAGTGGTTTTAACCGACTGGAAACAACCAGGGTATCCTTGGCATCAGCTACTCAACGTCAGGGAAGAGCTGGCAGGTTATCGGCGGGATTGTGTATTCGATTGTGGACAAAATCCGATACTTTACGGGCACAGGGCGTCCCTGAAATTTTACGAGTTGATCTGGCTGGTTTTATGTTGGAAGCTGCGCTTTGGGGAGTGACCGACGTATCGGAGCTGGCGCTTCTTGATCTGCCAAACAGGGGAATGATGTCTCAGGCGCAGTCATTACTTCAATCGATTAATGCGCTGGACTCTTCAAATAGAGTTACGGCTTATGGAAAACAAATTTCCCAACTAGGTGTTCATCCTCGACTAGCTCATTTGCTCTTTCAATCAATTCAACTAGGTGCCGCTGAAATAGGCTGCTTGCTAGCTTCTATGCTGGAAGAAAAAGACATTTTTATCGGGGAGCAGAGTAAACAGATAGATATTCTGGCTAGAATCGAATTTTTACTTCACTCTAATAATCAGAACCGAAGAAGTTCAAATATCTTACGACAAAAGTCAGTCCTGTATAACCGAATAAAACCTTATCTGCGTGACTCAAAAGTTAATCAAAAAAGCGCTCCTGAAAGTCTATCCGATGCCTCTCAATTACTAGCGCTGGCTTTTCCTGACCGAGTCGCAAAGCGCAGGGGGAGCGGCTATTTATTAGCTAGTGGCAGAGGAGCGCAGATTGAGCCTTGTTACGATACTGGCGCTGAATATATAGTTGCGTGTCAGCTCGGAGGAAGAGACAGAAAAGCAAAAATTTTTCTAGCAATAGACATTGATGTTTCGACAATTGAAAGTACATTCGCTTCTCAAATAACGGATAGCAAAAAAGTTTGTTGGGATAAAGCCCGTCAATCAGTGATTGCAGAGAATCAAAGACTATTCGGAAAGTTGGTTTTGACGTCAACACCTTGCAGCGAGGTTACAGATGGCGAGGTGGCTTCTGGTTTGATCGATGGCATACAGCTTTTGGGAGTAGATTCGCTTCCCTGGAGTGACAAACTCAGACAGTGGCAACATAGAATATTGAAACTCAGGTCACTGTCTGATTTTGCAGAACTATTTCCTGACGTGTCCGATGAAGCTCTGCTAATTTCGGCAGAAAGCTGGTTGATGCCATTTTTGAGCGGATTATCAAAAATTTCTCAGGTAACCGAAAAGATATTTGGTGATGCGTTAATGAGTATACTTGATTGGGACAGCCAACAGATACTGAATAAACTTATGCCTGAAAAAATTCAGGTGGCCAGTGGTAGCTGGGTAAAGTTGGATTATGTTTCTGCACAACAACCAGTGCTGGCTGTCAAGCTACAGGAAATGTTTGGTGAAAAAGATTCACCTGAAATAGCTAATGGACAGATTAAAGTGATCGTGCATCTATTATCGCCTGCCAGACGTCCGCTGCAGGTAACAAGTGATTTGGCCAGCTTCTGGACAAACGGGTACGAAGCGGTGAAAAAAGAAATGAAAGGACGCTATCCAAAGCATCCATGGCCGGATGATCCGCTCACCGCTGTGGCTACCAATCTAACCAAAAGACGGCTAAACCAATCCTGATTCGCTACCTCTGAGACAAATCAGAGGAGTCTATTCGCGAACAAGTTCACATTTTTATTTAGCCGAAGGCACATTATTCAAAAGATTTATGACATTATTTTGTTCAAACGTCATAAAAATGCCATAATCGACGCCCTTTATAACGATGATAAATATCTCCCGCTCAAGGATGGCCTTTAAAAAGGGGAAGGTTTGGCGTCCTATGAATCAAACTAATTTATTTAGTACGCGAAGTATTTTTCTTCTGCTTACTTTATACAGTATTTCATTTTTAGTTATCTATTTGGCGTTGACTACAGAGTACTCGCCAAACGATGACCTTGCCGGTGTTCGACTGACTATTTTTGCGTTGTTGGCGCCGATAATTTTCAAGTACTTTGTCCAGCTGTTGTCCCTGCCTTTTTATTCTCCGTTAGAAAAGATAAGGAGAAGGAAGGCGATCAGGCAAGGAATGATGAACTTTTCCCCAAAAGTTTCAGTACTCATTCCTGCCTGGAATGAGGAAGTTGGAATATTGAAGACTATTCAGTCAGTGGTTAACACTGCGTATAAGAATCTTGAAATTATTGTGGTAAATGATGGGTCAACCGATTCCACTCACAGGCTGGTAACTGGTTACATTGCCGAATTTAAAAAGAATAGTCAGTCGGCAACTGAAATTAAGTATTTGCAACTAACTAATGGTGGCAAAGCTAGAGCTTTGAACCAGGGAGTTCGTTTGGCCTCAGGAGAGATTATCGTAACTGTTGATGCTGATAGTGTCATGGATGAAGCCGCGATTGAAAAGCTGGTTCCGTACTTTAATGATCCGAAAGTTGGCGCTGTTGCCGGTAATGTCATCGTGGGGAACCGTTCCAGGCCAATCGAGTGGTTGCAACAGATAGAATATCTATACGGGTTCTTTTTCAAACGTGCTGATTCAGTCTTTAATTCTGTGTACATTATTGGAGGGGCGGCAGCGGCTTACAGAAAAGAGGTTCTGGAAGATGTCGGTGGCTTTGACCATGAAATTATCACCGAAGATATAGAAATGTCGACCCGAATACTAAGTGAAGGCTATAAAACAAGATACGCCACGGATGTAGTGGTTTTTACTGAAGGGCCTGCTGATTGGAAAGGACTTTGTAATCAACGTTTACGCTGGAAATTTGGACGACTACTGACCTTTATGAAGCACAAATCGCTTTTTTTTAGTACTAATAAAAAGCATAACTCTTACCTGACTTTCTTACTGCTTCCAATGGCTGTTTATGCCGAGTTAACCTTAATGTTTGAAGCATTATTGCTTGCCATATTTTATGGCTACACTATTTTGACTAACGACTATGTACCTTTGGCATTTGTCATTGTGTTTATGACCACTCTTGTTGTGATTCAAATTCTGTGTGACAGCAAGAGGCGCTTTCACCAAAACCTCTTATTACTCGCCCCAATAGCCTGGATGCTGTTCTACATTATTGACCTTGTCGAGTGGCAGGCCCTGTGCAGAAGTTTAAAGAGGTTAATCACAAGGCAGGAGTTACAGTGGCAGAAGTGGGTAAGAGTTGGTCTTGCTCAGCATACCAGTCAAAATGAAGCTTTAACTGAAGCGGACTAACTTTTCATTTATTAACTCCACAATCATTAAACTCTCATCTGAAATCAGCACAGTCCAGTGCTGATTTTCCAACGTGTTCTTAAAAATTTTCTGGTTGAACAGGTAATTTCGTTTAATCTGTGCTAGATTTCTATTGCCAACTACTATAAAAACATCAGTTTATAATCTCTAAAAGCAATAATTATAAGGGGGCTGTCAATGGAGCTATTTAGCAAGCTTGCCTCAAGCCGTTTCACTCACTTCCTGCTTTTATCTATTCTGATCTCTGCCTGTGACTCAGGTTCTGAGCAAAGTACTGAAGAAGACACTGGTCAAATGCTCGTTGAACAAGGTTGGGAGCAAACCTTGTCAGAAGAATTTCAGCATACCTCTTTTGGTTCGAAGCTAATTCCTCTGGTTTGGTATCAACATCTGAGAACGCCCTCGGGGAGCAATATTTTTTCTTCTGATGTGACTGCTGAAATAGGATTAATTGAAGGTAAATTATCGACAAACAATAAGTTGGGACTACCTGTAGGCGTTACCATCGACAATGATGATAACGGACAGAGCTGGATTGGACTTGGCTGTGCTGCTTGTCACACCGGAGAGGTGAAGTATAACAATCAGTCTATTCTCCTGAATGGAGGACAAGGCATGGTTAACTTTACACGGCTGGAAGAAACTATTATACAGGCGCTTGAGTTTACCCTGAACAATGAGCAGGAGTTTGTTCACTTTGTCGAATTAAGCGGGAGTAGTGGATATTCAGATAAGGGCGATAAGTTGAAAGCTCAAATGCGCGAACGTCTTCAATATTTAAAGTATCGTCATCAAATCAACTCCAGTGAAACTGAATATGGTTATGGCCGACTTGACGCATTTGGTCAGATTTTCAATACGGTTGGTGTTGAGCTTTTAGGAATCGAAAAAAATCGCATTTCTCCCGATGCTCCAGTCAGTTACCCTGTGCTTTGGGATGCATCACACTTTGATTTAGTTCAATGGAATGCGTCTGCACCTAACGCCAATCCGGGCCCATTGGTTCAGAACATTACCACTGCAATTGCTGTTTATGGTCAGATGGAAGTTTTAAAAGACCATAAAATTCTTGGCTATAAAAGCAGTGTCAACATCGAGAATCTTAAAAAGATCGAAAACTGGCTTTATCAGCTTAAAGCACCTAAATGGCCGCAGCAGTTACTAGGTAAACTGGATGAAAAGTTATTGCTTCAGGGAAAAAAGGTTTATCAATCTGAATGCATTCAATGTCATGCTCAGGTTGCTGAAGATAAAAGTAAATACAAAATAAAGGTAACCACGACTCCAGTTGATCAAGTTGGAACGGATCCACGAATGGCACATAATTTTCTAAACACTCAGATGTGGAGCGGAGTATTTGAAGGGAAAAGACTTTTATGGCTAGCTGGTCATAAAATAGAAAAGAAAGATAAAGCGATCAACCTTGTCGCTCACGCTGCTGTTGGGGCTGCACTTCATCACCCTCTACAAACTGTAGACGCTGCATTAGAAGATTATCATTCGGTTTATAAAAGCTCGATTGATAAGGCTCCTTATTATTATAAAGCGAGGCCATTGACTGGAATCTGGTCTTCAGCACCTTATTTGCATAATGGCTCAGTTTTAACTCTGACTGAATTATTAAGCCCGGTAGAAGAAAGAAGAAAGGACTTTTATGTTGGTGATAGAACACTGGATCTTGAAAGGATTGGGTTGATTTCTTCTAAGGGAAAAAATCGGAGTTATTTTGATACAAGATTGCCGGGAAATAGCAATCAAGGACACCTGTACGGTGTGCATTTGTCAAAGCAGGAAAAGCAAGCACTTTTAGAGTACCTCAAAAGCCTCTAGTTAAAATAATTTCAATGATATCGGCTGGTAATTTCAATATAAGGCCAAACCAAGCTTCCGAATGATAGAGGGGGATTTATGTCGGAGAGTCATTTCATCAATAAGTTGAACCAGATTACATTAGCAAAGTTCATTCGCTGGAGCATCAGGTTATTGATCTTTCTATTTATTATTCTATTTATCCTTTTTGCCTGGTTCATCCTATGGCCAGTTTCTTCAATTCCTGATGCTGAACCCGTCGATAAGTACGTTTATCTTGAACAAGGCTGGGGCGGAGAGGCTGAAAGTGAAGGTCGCAATATCTATTACTATACCCCTCAAGGTACAACGATGGCGCAGGGAACTCAACATGCTGCAGTTCGCTACAATTGGTTCGTCAATTTGGAATTACCTTTTAGTGAAGAAAAGTTTTCGTCTCCGGAACATATGAGGAAGTACAGGTTCATTGTGGAGCCAGAACCTACCGCGAAAAATCCACATCAGTTACCTGTTGGATTTACTAAGCACTTTAACTCGTCCATAGGACAGGATGTTCTTGATATTACTTGCGCTGCTTGTCATAGCGGAGAAATACATTATACCCGGGAAGGCACTAAATTTGCGATTCGAATCGATGGCGGACAAGCTATGCATGCGTTTACCGATCCTCAGCGCGGAAATTTTGCGCCGGTACTACTTGCCTCCATGCTTTATACACGTTTAAACCCCTGGAAATTTGATCGATTTGCTCAAGGCGTTTTGGGGGACAGCTACCCAAGTGGAAAAGATAAATTAAAGGCTGAGCTCTGGACTTCTATTAAAGGCTTTCTGGACGCAGGTCAGAATAATCCATTTCGTCATCTTTACCCTGTACAGGAAGGCTTTGGCAGAACTGACGCTTTGGGAAGGATTGGTAATACCGTATTTGGCGATCACTTGACTTCCGACAATTATCAGGATGGGGCTGCGCCAGTGAGTTACCCCTATGTCTGGAATATCTGGAAGTTTGACTGGGTTCAGTACAATGGCTCAGTAGCCCAGCCTTTGGCGAGAAATATCGGAGAAGCATTAGGAGTTGGCGCTGTTATTCCTCTGTTGGATGATAACGGAAATCCTTTACCGGCCGAGCAAAGGTTTATCAGTTCAGTGAGAGTGGAAGATTTAACCAAGATAGAGCATAACTTACAAAAGTTAACTCCACCTCCCTGGCCGGAATCCATTTTAGGTAAAGTTGATCAACAAAAAGCGGTAAAGGGGAAGGCATTATTTAACCAGTATTGTCAGCAATGTCATGGACCTCATCCTGCTACTCTGGCGAAACAACAAGCTTCGGCTCCTCTGAAGTTATCTCCATTAGACGAATGGTTAATTGAAGTTGTTCCGACAGACCACATTGGTACAGATCCTACCGCAGCTGACGGCTTCATGGATCGACGTTATGATATTTCATCCACCGGAATAACTAACGAAGATGTAATTAAAACCCTAAACCCTCTGCTTTTGAGGCAGTTAAACAGAAACGTAGAATATCGTTTAAAAGAGGTAATAAGACTGAGGGAAGAGCTGCACCTGGACGCAGAAGAATTAAAGCAGGCGCTGACTAATTTCCCTTCACCAAATAGTGAAGAGACACCAACTTATCCCAAGGCTGCCTATCAAAATATATTATCAGTACTTTCAAGCATTTCTGATTTGGAACCAGGAGTCGACCAGGTTACCACACAACCTGACACATCTTATTCCTGTCGAGTTAAATGCCAGACTGAAAATTTAATCTGGTTGTTGAAATCCGGGTACGAAACTTATATGAGCATTCCGAAATCCTGGGATGTAACCAGTCTGACGGAAGGCGAGGGACTGAGTATAATCGGTTTGCTAATTAAAAATAAATACTACCAGGACAAGAAGCTGGATTATGCACAAATTATGCAATTACAAGGTTTTGGAACAATCGATCTACCACAGCAAATACGCGGGTATAAGCCCAGACCTTTAGCAGGTGTTTGGGCCACACCGCCATTTTTACATAACGGTTCTGTTCCATCTGTTTATGAAATGTTGTTGCCACCTGAACAGCGCACAAAAAGTTTTTACATGGGCTCTCGAGAGTATGATCCTCAAAACCTCGGGTTTGTCGTAAAGACAGAAGAAAATTCGGATGGTAAGGGATTTTTATTCGATACCAGTGTTAAAGGAAACTGGAATATTGGCCATGCATTTGTAGCAGATTCAGTCTTGTGGACAAAGCATCAAACTGACTATAAAAATAATCCGCTTCCAAAGGGCGTAATCGGGCCGCTTCTTACAGATGAAGAAAGGTACGCTATTATCGAATATCTTAAAATAAAAAAAGATGAGTACGCATGCTATCAGACAGATGAAAGAGGCAATTGTACTCAAGGTGAGTGGAACTAATAATGAACAACAATAAGTCCGCATTTACTAAATCCTTTGAAGATGTCCAAGCACAAGAAGATATCTGGGTGGAAAAACGCCGCGAAGTTCTAGGCCAGGATAAAGAAGCTCCGCTTGTGGGGTTGGCTTTGTCAGGCGGTGGAATTCGATCCGCAACATTTAATTTGGGATTACTTCAAGCGTTATCAAGAACCAAGCTGCTAAGACAGGTTGACCTTTTGAGTTCAGTTTCAGGTGGGGGTTATATCGCCTCCTGTTTTAACTGGATTCGAAATCATGTTTCAGCGGCAGAAGCTTCAGATTTTACTGATACGCCTGTCAACAAAGATACGGGCAATGGAGGAAAAGAAACTGTTCTGGATTGGCTACGCGGGCATGGAAACTATCTAATTGCTGGTAAAGGGTTTTCCTATTGGCAATTAATTGCTTCTATTATTGCCGGTACTTTACTGAATCTGATTGTATTGGTGCCACTTTTTGTCTGGGTCATTTCAATACTCTCTGCAGACTGGAGTGCCAGCCTCGGTTGGCCTGTTTTTTTGATCGAGTCCAATCACCAATTGAAAGATACCCATGATGGATTCTTAGTGATTATGGGATTGGGACATCTTAGTTTATTGTTATACCTGGTTTGTGTTGTCGCCTTTGCATTAACTGGTTTGATTCCGTCTTTTCGACGACTTACCCAAAGCTACTTTTTTCGACGTAATATGGGACGCCTGTTGAGTTACGGGTTCATTGCAACTCTTATCGGTTTAATTCCTGTTGTCGCAGGGCTTGAGCATTGGGTCCGAGCTAATTTTGAGGAAGAGTCTGCCGCAGAGTTTTCAAAACATTTGACTTATTTATTGCCAATTCTGACCGGACTTTTCTCTTTATTTCAAGCACGACCTTCAAAGCAGGCTACTGGAAGCAGTGGCGCTTTTGCGTCCCTGGGATTATTTCTTTTGATGTATGGTTTTTTTGTGCTCATTTATCACTGGATAAACAGTGATGGTTTAATTGAGCAGAACTGGTTCTGGTACTGGTCAGGACTTTCGGTTTTGCTTGCGCTAACCAGTGATGTTAATGCGATATCCATGCATAGTTATTATAGGAGTCGATTAGCATTGGCTTACATGCCAGAAATTGAATCAAATAAGGGTGGAAAAACGGACCCGGTTTCAGCAATGGATTTCAAATTGGCCTCGATGTCTCCTGATTTTGGTGGCCCATTACCGATCGTTAACACGACTATCAACACATCCAGTTCAAAAAAACAGAAGCTGCGCAGTAGGGAAGGGGCTAATTTCATTCTGACGCCACTCTATTGCGGAGCTTCGAATACCGGTTTTCGAGCAACCGAAGATTTTGTTAATGGTGATATGGCTCTGTCTACTGCGTTTTCTGTTTCCGGAGCCGCAGTTGATCCAAATACCTATGCAACTAACTCAAGGCCGGTTGCTTTTCTTATGGCGCTATTGAATTTCAGGTTAGGTTATTGGACTGATAATCCTGATCCTGAAAAAAGTCCCAGAAAAGGTCGGGCAGCTTCCTGGTATCGCTTAATGTTGCGCGAAATGTTTGCCGTTGGTCTGAATGAACATAGTCCTCAGATTCATTTGTCTGACGGAGGACATTTCGAAAATCTTGGTCTTTATGAGTTATTAAGACGCCGCTGTCGATACATTATAGCAAGCGATGCAGGAGCAGACTTGAATAATACGCTTGCAGATTTGGGAAAAGCTATTCAAAGAGCAAGGGCTGATTTTGATGTGGAAATAGATATAGATGTATCGACAATCGAAGATGAACAGAATAT
Organism: Aliikangiella sp. G2MR2-5; assembly: GCF_015687155.1. Taxonomy (GTDB): domain Bacteria; phylum Pseudomonadota; class Gammaproteobacteria; order Enterobacterales; family Kangiellaceae; genus Aliikangiella. Next base: position 266,390 of record NZ_JADPQF010000005.1, read on the forward strand.
TTGCGGATGTGCCTGCAGAATAGGAAATATTTATTATGCTGATGGTAGTCGAGGCCAGTTACTTTACGTAAAGTCCCAATTGCAAAAAGCCTTGTCTGCAGATGTTTATGCCTATTGGCGAAACAATCCAACCTTTCCGGATCAGTCAACAGCAGATCAATTTTTTGACGAATGGCAATTTGATAGCTATCGTCAATTAGGTAAGCAAATTGGTTTGTCGGTATTTCAAGAGCATCAGACTATTGCCGATGTGTTTGCCCATATGGACAGTAAAAAAACATAGCTGGTCAAGCAACATAAGAGACAGTTTTACATGAAACTCTTTGATTCATTGAGTCGTTTTCCTCGCCACAAGCTGGCGATTCAAATTATAGCAGTTATCGTTATATTAGCTGTATTTACGCCTATAATTATTGACTCAATGAATCATACAAATAATACCCAGACAGCATTGGTGGGTAATCTTGAAGACAACTCTGAAGACTCTCAAGAGCACAATGTCAACTCGATACCGTCGGTTGATATTAGCAAGGTCGATTCGACGATTCGGCTGACCTCATTAATCGAAATATTTGAAGATACTACCGCTTCACTTGGTGTTGATGAGCTGGTGTTCTCAAATATTGAGCAATCCTTCGTTCGTTCAGCTGAAGAACACAATTATGGATTTTCAAAATCTGCATACTGGGTGCGTCTATCCATTGTTAATAGTGCTTCTGAAGCCCGAAAAGTTGTTTTAAGACAAGACTATCCTTTAATTGATTTTTTAGATTATTGGCAGATAACTGACAATGAAATTGTAAAACATATCGACACTGGTGATAAACGACCATTTGGCAGCAGAGAAATTGAACATAAAGATTTTCTTTTTTCGGTGATATTACCTGCCAAAAGCCAACAAACTATTTATCTCCGATATGAGTCCAGTGGTTCAATTAATATTGGATTGTCACTCAGTTCTATGGAACATTTGATGACTCAGTTTGCCAATGAACAACTAGCCTTTGGTGCTTATTATGGTGGTGTGCTTGTGCTGGCGGTGTATAACATGTTTCTTTTTTTTGCTGCCAAAGTGAGAGCATTTACTCATTACCTTTGGTATCTGATAAGTTACGGTCTTTACATGTCCACCCATAACGGTTTTGCTTTTCAATTTTTGTGGCCGGATAATCCATGGCTTGCGAATCAAAGTTTACTTTTTTCTTTGGCTTTGTCTTTGTATTGGGGGATAAGGTTTGCCAGAGAAATACTGGCTAGTAATATTTATGCGGCAAGACTCGACAAACTCGGGAATGGTATACAAGTTGTCGCCATTTTTCTATTTGCAGGTTGTTTCGTTCTTCCCTATCCGGTAATGGTAAAACTTTTATCATTACTGACTATAGTTGTCTGTGTCGTGATTATGCTTATGGGATTTGTTTCATTGTTTGCAAATTATAAGCCTGCTATATTTTTCATGATTGCCTGGAGCACCTTTTTAATTGCCGTACTGGTTTATATGCTGAAAACTTTTGGTGTTCTTCCCCATAATGGCTTTACTCAAAACGCATTTCAGATTGCAGCGCTTATTGAAATGACACTACTATCAATCGCTCTATCTCATCATTTTAGCGAACTTAAGAAGAAATCTTATACAGATTCGCTAACTTTTCTATATAACAGACGACACTTCGATGACAAGTTTGAAAAGGAGTTTTCTCTTGCTTGTTATCATGGAAGTGAGCTTTCATTGCTGATGATGGATATCGACCACTTTAAAAAATTTAATGATACCTATGGTCATTCTGAGGGAGACAGAGTCATCAAATTTGTTGCCCGGTCACTGAAAAATAATGTCCGTCAGCCTTTGATTCCATGCCGATACGGTGGCGAAGAATTTGCCGTCATTCTACCCAGAACAGATAAGAAATCTGCAGCGGTATTAGCAGAGAGAATTAGAAAAGTTATTGAAGAAAATTCGCTCAAAAGCAAGCCGATTACAGTCAGTATTGGTGTCGCAAGTATTCACGATGAACTTTCATCGGGAGAAGTGCTTGGCTCCCCCAAACATTTGTTTACTTGTGCGGACAAGGCATTGTATCAAGCTAAAGAACAGGGGCGAAACAGGGTTGTGAGTTGGAGCCAAAAGAGTTGAAATTTTTAGCCAACTATATCTGCACTGATAAGACGGTGTGATGAATTTAAAACTGCTCATCTATCTCCAGCGGTAGAGTAGGCCCAGGTAAACTGAACGCGGGTCACCCGATGGAAGCCTTTCAGACTCCCAGTTACCTTGCCAGATAGAATAGGAATACTCGGTATTAAAAAGGTTATGAGCTTGTAGATAAAGCTGAATTTTCTGGGTGAGTTGATATTGTGAATAAACATTAATTAAGTGATAAGCTCCTTCACCATTCCACTCTCCATTATAAATAGAGTTAATGTTTAAACTGAATTGATCGTTGAATTGCATCGAAATTCCGGAAGCATGAATGCTTCTGATTGTTTCTCCTTGAATGTCTGCGCCTGTTTCTCTATCTGTCACTTTAAACAGTTCCGAGCCACGAATATAGAATTGGGTATTCCCGGAAATAATATAGGAAAAGTCATATTCCAGCCCTTGCGTTCGTTTACCTTCGACATTGGTATAAGTTGGAACTTCAAATCCAACTTCTGGATCAATTATGGGACGAGTTGTTATTTCGTTGTCAGTTTCATTCCAGAAATAGCTTACGTTGAGTGCATATCGGTCGCCTTTGTATACTAATGCAACATCGAGTCCTTGTAGCGTTTCGAAGTCGAGTTGTGCATTTCCTTTGATGACTGGAGTTGCGCTAACATTATATTCATTTAAGTTAGCTGAACGATAAGCCGTCCCCCAAAGTATCTTTAAAGTTGTAGAACTATTCAAAGCCGCAATGCTACCTATTCTGTAGTCAAAATGACTTCCCGACTGTTCATTGTCTGTATATCTTAAACCCAAAACACCATTGGTATTTTGATTAAACTGGTATTTTGTATTGGCGTAAAGTGCGCTATCGCTATTATCAGTATCTGTGGGAATTAATTCGAAATTTGCATTTATGCCCGTTATTTCTGGTGCAAACCAGTAGCTGGATGTTTCTCCTGTTTCGAAGCTCACCCGATCACCATGGTATTGATCATGCATTATTCCTGCGATTAGTTCCCAGTATTGATCGTGGTAATCAAATATTGCTTCAACTCCAAATTTCTTGCCACGCCATGATCCTGTTGCTTCCCTGCTACTATCCGCTAGTCCGACGTCGAGTTCCTGATAATTACCAACGGTATAGTCATACCTGTAACTATCATAGCGAGCAACAAAACGAAGTTTCGAGTTTTCATTTAGTAGATAGTTATATCGAAAGTCGAGTGCGGCTATGTCAATTTCAAAAGGAGAGCCGCGAAAATACAAAGAGGGTGATATTCCCTGTTTTTGTTCCCTGTCTTGAGCGAATAAACTTAAGTCAACGGTGAAGTTCCCATTATTCAACTGAGCAAACAAACTGGTATGTTCTTCTCCCAGGCTAATATCGCCACCATTACCCGAATAAACTTCTTCATTTTCTTTAAAGCTGAAAAAGCTGTCATCTTCATCAGCTAATATTTTCTGAGCATAGCCATCGGTAGACTTTGCTTCAAATGCGAAGAACAAGCTATTATTTTCTGAGTTTAGCTGACTATCCAATTTGACGATAGTTGTGCCATGGCTTCCTCGCTCGAGTGCTGCATGAGTGCGAGAATCTTTTTCCGTTTTGGTAATGATATTAATAACGCCTGTTAGAGCATTGGTTCCATAGAGAACTGATACGGGACCGCGCACAACTTCCAGTCTCTCTACTGCGTCAAGCGGGATCATGTCACTGAAAAATGTTGTATTCAAGGTATGGTATGAGGGATGACCGTTAATTAGAAACAATATTTTGGTGTTATAGTCTTCGGCCAGATTACCCCTAATCGAAAATTGGTCTGTCAGATTAAAGTAATTGTTGAAAGTGAAAAGTCCGGGAATAGTTTTCAATACGTCAGTAATATTTTTAGCGCCAAGCTTACGAATTTGTCTTTGACTGATAACCGTGGCTATCCCCGGTGCAAAGTCCAGGCTTTCCTTTTTTCTGGATACGCCTGAAACTTCGGCTTTTAAGAGTTCCTCCAGAGAAAGATTGAGAAGGGTTTCGACAATGTCTTCTTTTTCCGCTGCATTGCACTGAAAGACAGCGCTGAAAATTACTGCCGAAATAGTTATTGATTTTATTATTGGTAGACGCATAGATAGTACTTAACATGGCGATATAGACCATAAGACTAGTATAGCCTATATCTTTAAGACTCGTTGCCAAAGCGCAAATTAACTTTCGCTGAGCATAGCTTTGCCATGTGCCAGATAGTAATTTAATAACTTTTCTACCTTCGTTATCTGCTCGTCAAAGTCTGCTTGAGTGATTGATTTAACCAGCACATTTCCCTGTTCGTTTAGTGCGGTGATTTGTTGACTCCAAAGTATTTCTGTGAACCCATCATTTGACTGTATGTTGAGATCGTATTTAATACTACGAAACTCATTAATTCTTATGAATTGAATTTTTCTATTGGGTAAGAACTCGCTAATTACCCAGGTATCAAGCGCATGATCTTTTTCAAATTCAGTAGTAAAGACACAACCTAGCTCCGCAATGCCTGATTGAGAGTAGATTAGTCGGCAATCCCAATGAGGAATCCAGTCAAACTCTCTGGCAGGACAAAGCAATGGAAAAACCTGTTCAACTGGAAAATCACTTCGACTTGTGGCAGCCAGCTCTATTCGGATAGCCTTAAATTTGGATGTGCCGGTCATTATTTAAATCCTCATCTATTTATGACTGATACCAGCTAATGATTACGGATAGCAATAGCTGGACTTACTAATATTGCGACTCAAACGATTTCAGTGGAACAAAGCCTAAACTATAAACTAGTAGACAGGTAAAGCATCTGTTTTGATAATTCTATTGAATTATCCGAGAACATCCTTAAGTGCAGAATTTAGTTCGGGATAGTGAAATTCAAATCCGTAATTGAGTAGCTTTTGTGGGATCACCCTCTGGCCTTTGGTTAACAGGCGAGACATTTCTCCCAAAGTTACCGTCAATAATCGTTCCGGAGCTCTAAACAGACAGGGGCGGCCAAGAGTCTGGGCCAGTGAGTGGGAAAACTCGAGATTTGTCACCGGATTGGGGGCTGTCAGGTTGAAAATACCCTCAGGTTGAAGGTTGCTATTCTCAGAAAGGAGAAATATGAGAGCATTAACCATGTCATCGATGTGAATCCAGGACATATATTGTTTGCCGCTGGCGATACTGGCACCCAGGCCAAGTTTGAAAGGTAGTTTTAGTTTTTTTAAGAAACCTCCATCAGGACTAAGCACCAGACCGGTTCGGCTAATACAGACTCTTACTCCCATACCGACGGCTTTTAATGCAGAACGTTCCCAGGCGTCACAGAGGTGATGGGTGTATTCAGGTTGAGGCTTACTGTCTTCGTCCAGTTCTCGATCCTCTCCATCGCCATACCAACCCACTGCAGAGCCACTAATCAAGGTTTTGGGTCGGTGTTTTCTCTCAGAAATCCAGCGCACCAGGCTGTTGGTTAAATCAATCCGACTTTGCCAGAGTTCCAGCTTCCTCGATGCAGACCAGGGTTTATCAGCTATAGGAGCTCCTGCCAGGTTTACTACGTATTCGCACGCCTCCTCTTCGGGAAATTGGTTTAACCTCTCTATGTATCTAACTGAGCCAGCCCATGTGGGAGATATTTTGGACCCGTTACGCGTTAGCACAGTAATTCGACTGGAAGAGGCTAGCAGCTTTTCGATCAAAGCTCTGCCAATAAGACCGGTTCCGCCTGTTACTAAATAGCTAGCCATAAGTGTTAAATTGATGTTGATTGCATGTATTTAAAGAACTTTCTCAAACCTGAATCGAATATACTGAATATAGCTCAACTGAGTGAAACGACCCGGTAAAATAGATAGAAAGTAACGGCTTTAGTCTTTGAAAAGTTCTAGAATTTATACCTAAAATACCAAATATCTAAAAATATTGTCATTTTTAACGTTGCCATAAACCTTAAATCATTTCCTTACAGGCTGAATCCGGCGGAAATTGTACGCTTATTGAGTAATGCCTGGCTTAGCAAGCAATTAATTATTGTGGGCTTTCCTCGCGATATTCTGGCGCAAAATAGAGCTAAAGAAACTAACAATTATTAGTAAATTCGCCCTTATACTGAAAAAGGCTATAAAAATCCCAGTTTGTGGTGATCTTTACTAGCTTTTTGGGGTGGATTTTTATATGATGCGGCCCGAATTTTAAGCAGTGACGGAGAAACAATTGGAAAGAGATGATTTTGAGCTTCAACTGAAAGTCTGGAAAGACCTGGCTATCAGCAAGCAAGTTTTAATGCAAACAGCAGCAAAGTCCCTGGGATTAGCGGCCGAATGTACCACTGAAGAGCTGGAGTCGGCATTAAATACGACTATTCAACAGGTTAAAGGGCTAGAGCAAGAGCTTAATGAAGTTAGAGAGCGCTCAGCTGCAGAGATCGAACGTCTGAAAAATGATGTAGAACAGCGTGATAAAGATATCAAGAAACTTACCGCTGAAAAAGAAGAAGCGTTGTCTGGTAAAGAAGCGGCAGAAAACCGTGCTGAGGTTGGTCGTGCGACAAATGCTGAAGAATTGAAGAAGATGAAAGCTCAGGTTGCTGAAAAAGACCGAGAGCTGAAAAAGATTACTAAAACTTTGGCTGACACACCTGAAAATGTGGTTAAGAAGCTAAAAGCGCTTAAGAAAGAAAAAATGGACGAAGCTAACTTGCGCAAGAAGGCAGAAGAAAATGCCAGAAAACAGCGTAAGGAGAAGCAGGACAAAGAGCAAGAGTTGAAAGATACTGCTGCTCTTATCGAAGAAGCTGGCAAATATGCCGCTGAAATTCGAGAGCTTCATAAATTGGCCAATGAGCAGTTTGACCAGTTAGCTGAAGGTGCTGAGGACAAGAAGTCTCTAACTCAGGTGCCAGCGCTTAACGAACAATTGCTTGAAGCCTTGGAAGCAAAAGTTGAAGGTGCTGAAAAAGCCGACGACAAAGCGGACAAGAAAAAAAGTAAGAAGAAATAATCTTCTAAAAAACTGCTAAATTCTAAAAAAGCCGATAAGTGAAATCTTATCGGCTTTTTTATAGTTAAAACATGGGGCTGATAGACGAAAGAGATTGCTCATATTCTGAACTCAGGCTTGAACAGAAAAAATTAATTTCTTTCCCATAGTTAGTAAATAGTAGTAAGCCCAAAAAACTTATTTGTTAGTACTCATTTTCCCAGCACCTACTAGCATGGCAAATAGTCGGATCCCTACCGAAATAAGAATTAGCATACTGGTTGCCGAAACGTCTGGCATAGTTTTTAATTGGCTGATATCCTTCTGCACAATAGTTGTCTGGTGAGAGCTTGAAAGCTGTTTTGACAGACGAGAAAAGTTCTGCTTAAGCAACTTATCAAATGATTCAATCTCTCCTGAAAGCATATCCAGAAGCTCTACCTCATTTTTTCCTTCCGTTGGAAGCTTTCTCATATCAGCATTAATTGCATCAACTATTTTCCTCCACTCTTTGGCAAGAAAGGTTTCTAGTGAAGAAAGTGTACCTAACTTGCTATTAATCGATTGATTCACTCGAAAGGCATTATGGCCGTGAGTACCTGTAGCCATCGCTTTGCCGAAGTGCTGAACGTTTTGTTTAGCAGTATTTAAGTTACGGCTGATTAAGGTAAGTTGATCGGAAGTGCTTGCCAGAATTTGATTCCAGTTTGGATTTTTGTCTTTGTTTTTAATCGCCATCACTGCAGAGTTGACGAGCCGGGTCACTTGTTGTTTGGTAGCAGTTTCGTTGATTGACATATCCTTTGTACTCCATTCATTGGTTTAGACCGCCATTTTATCCTCCATATACAGCACGAATGTGAACTGCATTAAATTTTATCATTTTAGTAAAGTTTAATTGCTAGAATATCTCATTAGCAAAAGCCATCAGAGGTCACTCAAAGATGAAAGGTTTAATAATTTGATATTTCTACTGCATGAGATTTTTCCAGGATAAACTGTGTCAGGAGTAAACTTCTTTTCGCGATAGCCAGAGAGTTGAAACAAAAAGCAATATTCCTGATACCGACAGCGATAAAATAAGAGCTGTAGTTTGTGCATCGGGGTCCCCTCCCATATTCGCCATTGTGATATAGCTCCATGGATAATATATCCAGTGCTCAGACTGACCTATTTTTAGTATGCCCATGGTTGCAATAACCCCCACCGCAAGGGGGGCAACAATATTTTGTACTCGCCAACTAAGCGCATGTTGAAAAAACAAAATAGGCAAACAGGATATTGCACTTTTTGATAGTTGCTTGATGATAGGATAGTCAAAAGCTGAAGAGAAATTTTCTGCAGGATTTGTGACTCCCAACAACATAAATAATAAGATTAAAATCGCAGTCCAAACAAAAAGAAAAATGTTGGCTCCGACAATGTAAAACCAGGCAAGCAGGGCTTTGGTAAGATATAGTTGGTATTGCTTAATTGGAAGCGTCATCATTACTCGCCAAGTTTGATTTTTGTGTTCATTGCCGTTGAGTAATGCAGAAACAAGTGCAACATAAAGTGGGAGCATAAAATAGCACCAAAGAGAATCCCCCATCATCCACAGCATTTTCCAGCCACTTTTTTCGATCATTGCACCGCCGTCTTTATTAAGCATTAGTAGTGCTTGTAAAGATACAACTGCAAAAGGACAAGCTATCATCATTAAAAACGAAAGTGACCGTTTGGTCTTAAGTAGCTCAGACTTCAACAAAGCAATCCACATAAATAAATTCCTGAATAATCTTATATTAACTTCTGGTTTTGCTAGTTGCAGTCAAAAACCAGTCTTCCAAAGAGGGTTTTGAATAGATCGATTGCAATAATTCAATTCCTGACTCGATGATGTATCGGTTAATCTGTGCGATATCCTGACTTTCGATGTCTTTTATAATTATCTGATTCTCAGATTGGATGTAAGCTTCGATAGAGCGACTTTTCAATATACCTTGCGCGTTGGATGAATTACTAACTTCTAGCCTAAGTTGACCAGTTTGCTGGTTGACTATGTTGCTCAGTTCCGCTTGTTGCAAAACATTTCCTCCCTCCAAAACAGCAACATGAGTTGCCATTTTTTCTACTTCGTCAAGTAAATGACTTGAGACAAAGACAGAACAACCGAGCTTTTGTGGTAATGAGCAGATCAACTCTCTAATTTCCTGCATTCCAGAGGGATCGAGTCCATTAGTAGGCTCATCGAGTATTAATAGCCGCGGTTTTCCCAGCAAAGCCATAGCCAGTGCAAGCCTTTGCTTCATTCCTAACGAGTAATGCTCTATTTTATTGAAGCGTGCGTTTGCCAAGTCGACAATATCAAGCACGTGGTCAATTTCTCTCATACCTAATTTTTTCAGGTAGCAGCCAATTCTCAAAAATTCTTCTCCGTTAAGCTGTGGATAGAGCGCGGGTGAATCGACAATGCAACCCAATTGCCTGCGAATCTCTATACTTTGTTCTGGGAGTCTTTTCCCGAGTACATAAACTGATCCTGAGTCGGCCTTTATTAGCCCAGTCAATATACGAATAGTTGTTGATTTCCCTTCACCATTGTTCCCTAGAAAAGCAAAGACACTCTTATCAGGAACTTTAAGATTCAGATTTTTGAGAATCTTTATTCCCCCCAGCGCTTTTGTCACCGAATCGAGCTCGATTACATTGGAAGCTGTATTCATGCATAACTCCGTCATTCTCAGTTTCCCGGTTAAGATCCATCCAAAATAATATAAGTCTCTCCCTGAAAGCCAAAATAGGCTAATGTAAAATTCCTTTGATAAATGTAACAAGACTCTTTACTTCTACTAGCTTACTTTATTTTTTTTGTGTGTTTTCCGCCCAATTTGAAAAGCTATTTTTGTAAAAGCTGCTTACAATTTGCAGACTGATTTTTCGCTAGAGGTCAATTATTATTGATTCGTCTGGTAATTCGCGATTGCTGAAACAGTCTGATTCATAGGGATATTAATGAAAAACTGGAAAGAGCTGACTAATTTCCAAAAGCTGGTAATCACTTTGGCAATAGTTATTTTGGCACTGCTCGCTCCCGAGTTTATGATGCTATTGGATCTGGGAGGGATTGAGGCAGCTTTTACATGTCTTCTTCTGTATTACAAACCTTTGTTTCAATGGCTCAGGATTAAAAAAGAAAAGCTTATTAATGAACTAAAAATAATTAAGCTCTATCTTCAGGGTTGTGCTCTTTCTGAAACTCGAGTGCTGATTAGTAGCGTATTTTACGGTTCTCTCTTTATTTTGATTACCGGTTCAGGCTTTATTGCATTGAGCTTTTTCTTGCCCTCGTTATTTATTGGCGTCGCTTGAACTTAGCATTTCATTAGATGAACAGATTTAAAATAGTATTTTTAGCTTTCTTTGGATCGCAAAGAGCATGTTGCTACCTGATTCATCTGTATCGCGGATTCCAGATTAGTCAAACCTTCTAGTGATTTTAATAACTGTATATAGATAGCGCGATTTCGACCTTCCTTTTTTGCTTTGTATAGAGCTTGATCAGCTAGCTCCAGTGTTTCAGTAATTTGAATGGAGTGGCGTGATTTTTGGAGTTGAATGCAACCTATCGAGGTGGTTACTGAAATCAACTCGGAATTGATTTCAAAAATTTTGTCAGCAATAGTCTTAAGTATTTTTCGTGCGATTACTTTATCCTGTTCTACACCCATACTTTCGGTAATCAGTAAAAACTCCTCACCACCCATACGTACTAGGGTATCGCTTTCTCTAATAATGCTATTTATTCGATTGGAAAACTCCACCAGTATCATATCGCCGACCGAATGCCCCCAGGTATCATTAATCGATTTAAAATGGTCAATATCAAGAATGAAAATGCAATAGTCGAGATTTGAATTTTGTTTGATTTTTTCTGTCACTCTCTGGTCGAAAAATCTTCTGTTGTAAATTTGGGTTAGCGGATCGATATAGCGTTGTCTATCCAGCTCCTTGTTTTCATAAACAAGCTTTCTACTATAGGCTCTTGCTTTTCTGTACATGAAAATAAACAGTGAAAGTAGTAGCAAAACGATAATTGAGCTTAGCCACCAGATTTTTTCTTGCAGTTGCTGGTTTTTGATTTCTATTTCGTTTCTTCGATTTCTTTCTGCCAGAGCTTCAATTTCCCGGTCTTTTTCGGAGAGTTTATACAAAGTTTTTAAGCGAAGCATTTTGCCTTCACGCTCTGAGTTAAATATCTTGTCAGACAGCTTTTTATATTCGACATGGGCGAGGTATGCTCTCTTATAGTCACCTATCTGAGCCATTGCTTCAGCCCAGCTATCAAAGTTGTCCGATAAAGCATCGAGTTTATTATGTTCATGAAAATAGTGATTGGCTGAGGAAAAATATTCTTCAGCGGTTTCAAGGTTGTTTTTATAAGCGAGGCTAACAGCAATTAACGAGCGAGCATATGCGGCTAGTTCCTGAAAATTATTCTGATTGGCATAATTTAATGTTTCTACTGCATAAGCTACCGCTTTTTCATAATTTTGTTTACGATGCTCTATTGCAGACAAGTTAGTATAAATACTATGAATCGCATATTGGTTTTTAATCGTTTGTGCAAGCAGTATTGCTTTTTGGTAGATATTCGAAGCTTGCTCAATTTTGTCCGCGCCAATCAAGATATAGCCGCGATTCTGATACAGTTCGAGTACCTGTGATTTGTTATCGGTGCTCAGATGATAATCTATTGCGCGCTGGTTCAGTTGAAGAGCATCTTCGGTATAACCAAGAGCCGCTTCAGACAAAGCTAGTACTTTAAAAGCGGTGGCCATGCGAAATTGGTCATTATTATTTTGAGCGATAGAAAGCGCATTCTGCATAGCCTCAATTGATTCGGAATGACGAGAGCTACTTTGTGCAATCGAAGAGAATGTCGTGCTGATCCAGTAGTTAAGTATTGCTGAAGAAGAGCCAATTATCTGGTTGTAGGACTTTTCAATTAATAGCTCATATTTGGGCTGGTCTCCCTTTTGGTATGCCTGCCACGCCCGGCAAAATGATATCGAAGCAACTAGCGCCGTCTTATCAGGTTGAGTAAGTGCAAAGTTTTCCATGAACTCAATGCTTTTGATAATGCCATCAAATTGATTTGAAAATGCGTGCAGATAGCAGCGATAACCAAAATAGTAAGCAATATCATTGACGTTTGAGTCCAGAATCGATGTTTCTATTTTGGCCAGCTCTTCTAAAATAGTCTGGCGACTGCCTTCGTTTATCTGAGCGATTGATTCTATGAGCTTTTCATTCTTTGAGTAGTAGATGCTATCAGACGGTGCTTCAGAGGGTTGTAGTGAAGCGCTATAAAGAAAAAAAGATAATAAAACATTAAGAATAAAGAATAACTTTACTCTCTGGCTGAGCCCGGTCGTAATTTCGAATTTAGCTATTGAAGATTGATTTTGGGATTTAGACACATTTTTAGAGCGTTAACGATAAAACAGCTAATATATAGAATAGCCTATCTTCGAAGATTTCGCTGAGAGCTCATTGGTGATTTAGCTTGCACTGCCCCGTGATTCGGGGCAGAGATTTAAGCTATTTGTCGCTTGTACAATAGCGGAGTAGAAGATAGCCGGAAAGTCCGGAAATGAAAGAGGATAAAATTATCGCAAGCTTTTCACCTGACTGAAAAGCGTTGGTGTCACCAAAAGCGAGACTGTTTACAAATAAACTCATTGTAAAGCCTATTCCCGTCAAAATGCTCACTGCATATAGCATCGGCCAGTTCGACCTTTCCGGCAATTTTGCCAATTTTAACTTGATCGCAAGCCAGCTGAATCCAAAAACACCAAGTTGTTTACCAACAAATAATCCAAGAAAAACGCCAAGCGGAACCTCTTTTAACATTGCATCAACCGATAACCCTTTTAAGTCTACACCTGCATTCACAAATGCAAACAGGGGAAGGATTAAATAGGCAACCCAGCTATGTAACTGGTGCTCGGTATGTTTAAGCATAGAGAATTCATTACCGACACTATCTTTGCTTGTTAACGGAATGGTAAATGCTAGAGCAACACCTGCGAGGGTCGCATGAACACCAGACTTTAATACGCTAACCCAGAGGATAATCCCGATGGCAATATACAAGCTTCTCCTGGCAACGTTTAAATAATTTAACACAACTAGTGCTGCTAACGACGCAAGCGAAACAGAAAGAGATACTGTAGAAAGATCTTCTGTATAGAATAGCGCAATGATGACGATGGCACCCAGATCATCGATAATTGCCAACGCCATTAGAAACATTTTTAGAGAAATTGGTACTCTATTGCCAAGCAGGCTCAATATTCCCAGAGCAAAGGCAATGTCAGTTGCTGTTGGTATCGCCCAGCCTCTCATCGCAAACTCATCGCCCTGATTAAAAAAGGTATAGACCAGAGCCGGGACCAGCATTCCTCCTATAGCAGCAAAACCCGGCAGGGTAATCTGAGCCATCGATGAAAGCTCCCCTTCCATTATTTCTCGCTTCACTTCAAGACCTATGAGGAAAAAGAATATTGCCATCAGGCCATCGTTTATCCATAGAATCAGGGGCTTATCAATTTGTAGTTCGCTAATTCTTATTTCAACAGGTAAATGCAGAAATGCTTCATACTCATCGATTAAGTTTGAGTTTTTTAGGACAAGTGCGAGCAATGTGGCAATCATCAGGAGGATACCGCCTGATGATTCCTTCTGGAAAAATGACTCAAGCGAGCGCAAAGGTTGCTGGATAACCGGCGAATTTAACAAGTTTTCCGGGGATAGGTCTTGTTTGGTCATAGTTTTTTAATTCATTACCTCTTTGTCTGGAACTTAAGATGGGGTAGGTTATAAGCATAGTCTAACGAGCGTGATTACATAATATTCCCGTTTTCAAAAAATAAATTGATTTTATGACAGCTTACTGAAAAGGAGAGGCAAGGTCCTGTCTGTTGACAAAAGTTATACTCCCTCTTTCAAATAAAACTGAGAGGGAGCAAGTAAGTTATAGCAGATAAAGTGTTGTCTGTCTCCGAATGGAGAAGGTGCTGGTCATGCTTCTGGCTACACACTTAGACCCAGAATATGTGACTTCAGTTGTTCAAAGTTAGCTTGCAATTGCACTGAAAGGTCTTCCTTGGTCGCACAGCTTTCCAGAGCTTCTGGTAAGGGAAGTGCTATTTCCAGTGTTTCCTCGACTGTCGATTTGAATTTCGCCGGATGGGCTGTACCAAGGAAAATGCCGATTTCGTCGTCGACCAGAGAGTCTGCTAACGCCTTAAAAGCAACAGCAGCATGAGGCTCGCTAATATAACCTGATTGATAAAGACTCCTTAAACTATCACGCGTATCTTCTTCAGAAACGGCTGTACCTGTCAGATCTTTACGATCAAACTGGTCTGATTGCATTAAGTACTCTATTCGAGGCCAGTTATTTGGTCGACTAACGTCCATTGCATTGGATATTGTTGCTATTGTCTCATTGGGAGACCATTCTCCGCTTTGTAGATAACGTGGTACTGTATCGTTCAAGTTTGTTGAAGCAATAAAGCGTTTAATCGGTAATCCCAGGGTTTTAGCAATGATACCTGCGCATAGATTACCAAAGTTGCCGCTTGGTACGCTGACAACAACTGAATTCCTTTTATCTTCCGGCAGTTGAGTAAACGCGTCGAAGTAATAGCAAACCTGAGCTAACAATCGGCTAATATTAATGGAATTTGCTGAGTTCAAGCCAATTTGTTCAACGAAAGATGCATCGTCGAAGCTTTGTTTTACTAACTGCTGGCAATCATCAAAGTCTCCTTCTACCGCTACCGTATGAATATTATCACCCAAAGTAGTAAACATTTTTTGTTGGAGTTCTGAAATCTTCCCTTTTGGAAAAAGGACCACTACCCGGATATCTTTCAGTCCGTGAAATGCATGGGCAACTGCGGCACCAGTATCTCCCGAGGTTGCAGTGAGAATTGTGATAGGCTGTTCACTAGCAAATTCTTGCAGACAATTAGCCATAAAGTTCGCACCAAAATCTTTAAACGCTAAAGTTGGACCATGAAAAAGTTCCAAACAGTAGTTTTGAGTACTGACTTTTTCCAGTTTGGCTGGAAAACGAAAGGTCTTATCGATGACCATTTTTAACGTACTATCGTCCATATTTTCCGAAACAAAATTCTTCAGTATTTCAAAGTATCTCTGGTGTGGCGAGAGTTTTAGAATTTGTTCGATGTTCGTCAGTTGCGGAATTTTCTTTGGAAAAAAAAGTCCCTGATTTCTTCCTAAACCTGTCCGAACAGCGGTTTTAAAATCGACAATTTGAGAGTTGTCCTTAAGATTATAGAGTTTCACTTGTTTGCCTATGCTGTATTAAATAATTTACATCATCTTTTGACTATTTACTCTGCTCGCTATTTTTAGTGAGAGGCAATAGCATTTTGTTTAGCACTTTCTTGCACCTTGATGGTCAACCTGGCAGATATGAACAAATCCTGCCTCCGATTGTAAATAGTTTTCAGTCAACCAGTCTTTTGCTTTTGTGGCGGACTCGCGATCGTCGAAAACGGTAAAAAGTGTAGGACCAGATCCTGAAATTCCGGACGCCAGGCTTCCCAGCTGCTTTAGTTCCAAAATACTTTTTTCAAAATTAGGAAGTAAACTTTTACGGTAAGGTTCGGCGACAACATCTTTGAGCAATGAAAATGCCTGCTCCTTGTCCTGACGATAGCAGGCGTCAACAAAACCTGCCAGGTTTTGGCCGAACTCAATAAGTGTTTTACGTTCGTATTGAGCTGGAAGTATTTCTCGAGCAGCTTTGGTGCTTACTTCGACATCTGGATAGGCGATTACCCAGAAACAATCATCGAACGTAGGCAGTTTCTGGGTGATTTTATTTTCGTCGTTCAACATTAGTTGCAAGCCACCGAGAAAGCAGGGAGCTACATTGTCATAGTGCAGACTACCACTGATCTGAGCTTCAAGTTCGCCCATCATTTTTAGTAACTTAATTTCGCTAAAAGGGAGTTGGTAGAACTGATTGAGAGCGACAAAGGCGGCGACTACCGAGCAAGCGCTAGACCCCAGACCGCTGCTAACAGGGATATTTTTTTCCAGCGTTACTTTGATTAACAGAGGTTCTCTTCCAAGTTGAGCAAGAGCGGTATTAAATGCCACAATACACTTCCAGACAATGTTTTCTTTTGTGTCCTGAGGCAATTTATCTGCGTGAGTTCCGGTCAGAATAAACTGATCGGAATTAGCATCAGTTTTCAACAATTTCTCAACTCGAACAATGTCACCAACTAGTTGACCATCAACCGGTGATAAACATAGGCCGAGTGTATCAAATCCGACACTAACATTTCCGATCGAGATAGGTGCAAAGACTGAAACAGACATCAATTTTTCCTGGTTGTTATATTCAAATCAATTTCGCTACACATAGATATAAAAGTGACCAATTTCTTATTAGTGCTCCAGATCCCAAGAAAGAGTTCTAAGCATGTCGCCAAACAAACCTGCGGCGGTAACGGCAGCACCTGCACCATAGCCTCTAATAACATAGGGTTTAGGCTGGTAATACAATGTATGCAGCGCTAATGCATTTTCTCCCTCGGCAACACTATATAGTGGATGGCTTGTATCGACAGCTTGTATGCTTACCTTGCAACAATCGTTCTCGATACAAGCAATATAACGCAGGACCTTATTATCTTTTTCCGCCTGGTCAATCCTTTGCTGGAATGCTTCATCAAATTCTGGCAAGCGAGCGACAAACTCTTCTCCGTCAGTTAAAGCTGCAAGTTCTTCGGGTACTACGGGTTCTAATTCTATATCCGAGAGCTCCAATTCTAGCCCCGCTTCCCGCGCAATTACCAGCACCTTACGAGCTACATCCAGACCGCTCAGGTCTTCTGCCGGATTAGGCTCAGTATAACCGAGTTCTTTGGCCTTGAGTGTGGCTTCGGATAAAGACAGGCCTTTGTGTAGTTCTCCAAAGATATAAGATAATGAGCCTGAAAGTATTCCTTCAAACTGTTTCAGCTTGTCTCCGGCCCTCAGCAGTCCCTGGAGGTTGTCAATGACCGGTAATCCAGCCCCCACATTGGTTTCGTAAAGAAACCTTCTTTGTTTCTGTTCGGCTATTTCACGTAGCTCTCGATAATAGGAAATTTCTGCTGTGTTGGCTTTCTTATTTGCTGTAACAACATGGTATCCGCTTTCCAGGTAATCTTTGTATTGCTTGGCAATATCATCATTGCTAGTGCAGTCGATAATGACCGGGTTATTTAGGTTAGCGTCAGAAACAAACTGGTTGATAGCGTCAAGGCTAAATGACTGAGATGCACTTTCCAGAGCTGTCTCCCAGGTTTGCAGGTCAATGCCGTTTTTCTCAAGAAGAAGCTTTCTACTATTTGCAAGGCCAACCAGGTTCAAAGCAATATTTTCATCCACCAGTCTTGGTTGCTGCTTTTTTATCTGATTCAATAACTCTTTTCCTACAGTACCACAGCCAATAAGTATGGCGTCGATACTTGGTCTTTTAATAAAGAGATTTTGATGGCAAGTTCTAACCGCATCATCTGTTCTTTCATCTCGAATCACGGCAGATATACTACGTTCAGATGAATCCTGAGCAATAGCGATGATATTGACTTTTGCCTGTGATAGCGCCTTAAAAAATTTCGCGGCAATGCCTTTTTGTTGTTGCATGCGATCTCCAACTAACGTCACTATGGCAAGGTTTTTCCTCACCGATATTGGTTCTAAAAGTTCATTTTTGATTTCTAGTTCAAAAGCCTGATTTAAGCAATCTAACGCGGCATCAGCTTCGTTTCCTGGAACACAAAAACTAATGCAGTACTCGGCTGATGATTGACTGATCATAATGACTGAAATATCAGCTTGACTGATGGTAGAAAAGACTCTTGCAGCCATTCCTACCATACCTTTCATTCCTGGTCCGGAAACATTAATCATGGCCACATCCGACAGATTGGAAATGGCTTTGACTGACTCTGCTCCATTTGAGCTGTTTGAGATTAGCGTACCAGCGGCTTGAGGAGAGTGAGTGTTTTTGATCCAACAAGGTATATCTGACTGAGCTAACGGAGAAATTGTTTTTGGATGAAGTACCTTGGCACCAAAATAGGAAAGCTCCATTGCTTCATGATATGACATCTGTTCAATCAATTGAACTTGATTGACCAGCCTTGGATCTGCATTGTAAACACCATCGACATCGGTCCAAATTTCGCAGGCTTGTGCATCCAGACATACCGCAAGGACTGCTGCCGAATAATCGGACCCATTTCTGCCCAGCGTTGTCGTTTCTCCATTAGGCTTGACGCCAAAAAAGCCCGGCATAATAGCCAGGCTTTGAAGACCAGAATAATGTGCCTTAAAAAGACGTTTAGATTGTTTAAGATCGGCAACAGGTTCTGCGGAGCGAGCGTCAGTTGTCAAAAACTTTTCAGGGTCTATTAAAGAAACACTTTCAGCTTTGGCTGATAAAAAGCCATTGAGCATCGCAACGCTGAATTTTTCACCAGTACTTAATATTTGCGCGCTAGTTGACTCCGGGCAGTGAGAAAGTAATTGGGCTCCTTTGGTCAATTGATTCAAGCGAACAATCAGGTTTTCTAGCTCTGCACAAAGAGAGTTCTTATCCAATGCTTTGTTTCGCGCGATTATATTGGCGAGAATATCTGACAATTTTCTTTCGATTGTTCGTAGTGTGCTTTCTACGTCAGAAGTCTCTGCGAGGTCACAATCCTTGCTATTTTGTATTAAGGAACTATTAAGGTGCTGTGTTAAAGCTACCAGATCATTAGTAATCCCTTGCGGAGCAGATACTACTGTCGCTATTGAAGCGGCCTCAGCGTTAGTTAAGATAATTTCAGATACGCGTTCAAAACATGCTGCGTTCGCAAGAGATGACCCGCCAAACTTTAATACTTTCATTATGTGTCTCTTCTTATTGCCCCATATTGACCAAATTTTTACTCTATAAACAAAAAAGCCCGTGAGTCTTGTCGAGTCACGGGCTTTTGCTTTTTACTATTCAGCGCATTAGCCAGTGACGGTTCGACCAATAGTCGTTCCGGTAATCATGGTGGTGCCGGTAATAGTTGCCGCAATCGAAGAGTTTAAATCTTCGAACGAATTATTCTCCGGTTTTGCAGCAAACCGCCAGCTAATGATGGAAGGCGAATTGCCATCAAAAGCGACACTTTTCGAAGATATTTGCTGCAAAAACTTAACCATTGATTTTACCTGATCTTAAGGTCGTTTCTTGACTTTAAGATAATGCTCTGTGAAATATTGCTAAATACTTAATTTAATTATAATAATTTTTTGATTATCATTTATTATAGTAATCTAATTCCTAAATTTGGAAACTATTCTGGCATTAATTACTTATTTGTTCACTTTTAGTTCAATCGTTCAACTAAACAACTAAGTGGTCAATTAAGACTTATATCCAGTAAGACTTATATCCAGGTACGATTTTTAATCCTGTACTACCTGACTCCAGTACTAACTTGATTCGAGCACTGCTGAGTTTTCAATACCATTAAGAATTGAATATCACTAAGATATCAGTTCGAACAGAGTGCCAATATAACTAAAAGTAGCAAATAGATGTTTAGCCGTCTAAATGATTCAGGCAGGTTATAGGACTTCAATCATATTGCCAAATAGCTTGTAGTTATAATGTGGAGCAATTTGGATAAATTGGATATCTGGATGACTAATGTAATGAAAAGGCGATATCAATGAACTACTGGCTACTAAAGACAGAGCCTGAAGAATTTTCTATTGACGATCTTCAAAATAAAGCTGGAGCCGAGATTTGGGAGGGTATTAGAAACTATCAGGCGCGCAATATTATCAGAGATCAAATAGAGCTGAATGATAGAGTGCTTATTTATCACTCCAGCTGCAAAAATGTTGGTGTTGCTGGCGTGGGTGAGATTTCAAAAGCAGGGTATCCCTGTCCTTATCAGTTTGAAAAATCGCATAAATATTTTGATCCTAAAGCTGAGAGCGGAAGTCCCCGTTGGTACGTTATGGATGTAAAGTTTGTCGAAAAGTTTTCCAGCTTGGTTAGTCTTAAACAAATTAAACAGGAATCAATATTAAAAGATATGGTTCTGGTCAAACAAGGAAGGCTTTCTGTTCAACCAGTAACAAAAGATGAGTTCGAGAAGATATGTTCGCTTGGAAGAAGCGACTAATCTGCTACTTTTGCTGACAAAACCTTGTTGACGAGTGGTAGTTTATTGAGCTTTCCCATAGCGATTAAGTTACCCAGAAGAATTAACAACAGTCCAATAATTCCTTCGCTCGTCCAGTGATAGCTTTCGAAAAAGGTAGAGAGCACCATTGCTATAACGGGAAAGACGAGTGTGACATAACCAGCTTTGTCCGGACCAATTCTACCTAATAATGTCAGAAATGCGCCAAATGCCAGTACAGAACCAAATAGTGCCAGGTACACCAGTGAACCTATATACGAAAAGGAAGTATCAAAGTTGAACTCAGCTCCGGTGATAAATGCGATTAGAGCAATCAACATGGCCGCATAGCCCATGCTCAAAGCGTTGGTTTGAATTACCGGAATTTTTCGACGTTGCGCTTTAGCGGACACAATATTTCCTAGTGACGCAAACAAACTTCCGATAAGAAGCAAACTGATTCCCTTCCAGGTATCCTGGATTGCTTGCTCACTTTGGCCTTCATTTAACTGTATTTCGGGCATAAATATGAGAATAATTCCCACAACTCCCAGAGTTGCTCCGAATAGAACCTCTTTCTTAATAGGGTCGCCCAGAAAAATTCTTGAGAAAACTACATTGAAATAGACAATGCTGGTGCTAAGGATTGCAGCTAGTGCGCTGGTTATATTTTCAATTGCCAGGTAAGTAAACCAGTAATTGAAGCCGAAAAGCAAAAGCCCTTGCATCAATATCAGCAGTTGATCGCTTTTCTTGTAATTAAACTTTCTTTTGGTGAAAAAACAGAACACCAACAAAATCAGGCTAGCAAGTCCGAATCGGTAAGCGACGGAGACGATAGGTGCAACTTTACCTAGCTGGAATGTAATCATTAGCCAGGTGGAGCCCCAGATCAGTGAAGAAACTGCGAATAATAAAATATTTTGCATAATCGTTGTCGTATTGTTAAGAGCTTACTGTGTCGCTATGTCGCCGAATAAGTCGGGAATTATTCTGGTGCCAGATCGAAATCGTGTTAAATGCAAAGGTAGCTGAAAATACTAAAAAAATCGATTTGAAATTCTATAATAGAATAAAGTTGCTCAGGCGAGAAGTATTATCCGCAAAAATTAGCTGGCTTGTGGTTCACAGGCAGAGGTGATATTTTGGAGAAGCAAATCAGTTAGATTTTGTTTTTATTATTTCATGGGACAAAAGCTTATTTATAAGGTAGGTTGTTTTAGTGGAGAACATGACCAGTATACTTGATTCGGTTAATGCAGCCTATCGTGGACGACTTCCGAGTCGAGCAGATGGAAAAGCTCGTCGACGCAAGATTTTGGACGCTGCTCATCAGATTATTATTCGACAGGGCGTACAAGGAGTAAAACACAGAGCTGTTGCTGAAGAAGCCGATGTTCCACTTGCTGCCACTACATACTATTTCCCGGATATACACGCTCTTTTACATGATGCCTTTCTCGATTTTTACGAGAGAAATATTTATCAGTTGCAAGCACTAGAGAGTCAGGGGAATCAGTTTATCAGTTCTTTGAGAGAAGAGTCACCAGTTAAAACTGGCAAACTCGATGTTAGCCAAGTATTAACAGATTTAATTTTCCAGCATATTCAAGCGCAGGTTGCCAATCGCGATGACAGGATCATTGAAAGAGCCTTCCGTAATGAGTCAATCAGAAATGAACAGATGGCGAATCTGGTTAACTCTATGGAACTACAGCAGCTCAAAGCAATAGAAGAGTTTTTCCGAGCTTTAAAGTCAGAAAATCCCGAGTCTGATAGCCGGGAGCTGATGGGATTGATCCTGTTTCTTGAGCACAGTTTACTAGCCAGATACGTTTGCGAAAAAGAAGCCAAGATTACAATAGCCCGTTTTTTTAAGAGAATCCTTTAACCTCAAAATAATCTAACCTTATGATATTAATTGAAAAACAATAATAGATCAGGACGAATCGTCGATTTCCTTTGAACAACATTTGACAAGAATATCTCTAACAGGTACTTTCGTACCAGATCATGGTGGTTGTACCACAAGCATTGACTAGCGCTGGAGCCAGCGCACACTATGCCGGTAAATAGGGAATCCTTCTGGCCAACTAACAATAATTACATTCAAGGGGGAGTTCATGACTCATCTCACGCCTTTCAATTTCAAGGAATCAAGACGTCTGTTTTCACCGAGCAGGGTTGCGATTGCCGTATCAACCTTGCTGTTTTCCAGTATTAGCCTTGCACAGGATGAAGCCGATGACGAGGCAAGCGAAACTAAAGAACATAAAATAGTGGTAACCGCACAGCACCGGGAACAAAATCCGCAGGAAGTACCGATTGCTTTGAGCCTGTTTCAGGAAGAAGAGCTAAAAAACATGGCGGCATTAAATCTTAGTGACCTAGGAGAGATGACCCCTGGATTTGAGTCTAATAATGTTAGCTTTACTCAACCCACCTATAATATTCGCGGAATTGCTTCCAATGACTTCGGGGTTGGTTCTGATCCGGCAGTAGCCGTTTATGTTGACGGTGTCTATGTGGGTCGAGGTGGTGCTTCTCAGGCCAACTTCAATGATGTTGAAAGGGTAGAGGTGCTAAAGGGACCACAAGGAACTTTATTCGGTCGTAATGCCGCTGCTGGTGCTTTACATGTAATCACCAAGAAGCCCGAAAAGGGGACCAGTGGAGAGCTGGGGCTAACCGCAGGTAACTATAATCTGGTCCAGGTTAACGGAGTCTACAATGCTGAAGTTGCCGAGGACTGGTATTTTAGAACCAGTATCAGTTCAGTTACTCGGGATGGTTTTATCCCGGTGGCTGATGGTCGAGATGATTTACGTAATATCGATAACCAATCTGTCAGAGCTGCTCTACTCTGGGATTACAGTGATGATACCGAAGTGTTATTCCGACTGGATTTCGATACAACTGCGCAAGATGCTCCTATTACAGCAACAATTAATCCAGCCATTGCGCCGCTTCCTGTTGATCCTTTTGGCCCTGTAGCTACCGACATTGATTCGTTGGAAGAACGTGATATGTGGGGGGCATCAGTAGAGATAATTTCTGATTACAAAGATTACGTGCTGACTTACATGGGAGCTTATCGGACTTTTGATTCCGCGAGTCTGGAAGAAGAAGATGGTAGTGCTAGTGATCGCTTCATGTTTCACACCAAAAATAACGAAGAGCAGGAGCAGGTCAGCCACGAGTTAAGGCTATCTTCAACCACCGACGAGCCTCTCCATTGGACGGTAGGTGCGACATACTCCTGGGAAAGGGCAAAGCAGGCGCATGAAGTTTTTGTTAATACCAATACTCTGGATACTTTTTTCTATCTTGCTGGTGGTGCACCGGCGGAAATAATTCCTTCCTTACCTCTCGGTGGCGGTTTAACTGGCTTTTTTGGAAGTCAGTTTTCTGACCAGCTGGAGCTACTCTCCATCCTCAGTGGTATTCCGTCACAAACGATATTAGATATGACGGTTGCGGCTAACTTAAATCGAGACTGGTTGGAAACAACCTTTGATGACGGAACTTACACAAGTGTCGCTTTTTATGGTGATTTCACCTACGAAGTGACAGACAAATTTAATTTAACTTTTGGGCTCAGATATACCCATGACAAGAAAAATTTCGCGGTAACAACAAGCTGGGATAACTCATTTATCATTCCTGTTCCTGGTGTTGATTCTGTTCCTTTTGGTCTGGTTTTTTTCGATGAGTTTAAAGGAGAACAACAGCAAGCTTCCTGGGATGCATGGACTCCACGATTTGTGATGGATTACAACTTTTCTGACAATGTGATGGTCTACCTGAGTAGTGCTAAAGGATTTAAATCGGGTGGTTTTAATAGTCTTGGTGTTGACCCAGCATTTGATGCTGAAAATGTACTTAACAATGAAATTGGTTTTAAGTCCAGCTGGTTAGATAATAATTTGATTTTTAATGTCGCAGTGTTTGATTATTCCTACGACGATCTACAGATCCTAAAGCTCACTGGCCCAGATGGTACAATTCCAACATACAATATTGGTAATGCTGATGCAGAAGGCAATGGCTACGATATTGATTTTCGCTGGCAAGCGACAGACAATTTTGCAATCACAGCTAATTATGGTCACGTAGAAACAGAATACACTCGCTATGACTATGCACAGTTTCCTGGTGAAACAGCAGCTGATGATGTTACTGGGGAGCCCTTATCTTCTATTCCAGAAAATAAATGGAACATGATTCTGGATTACAATCTGGATATGGGGAGTTCTGGAACTCTGGCATTTAGATACCACCAAAATTTTACCGATGACCGAGTTGATCACACAGGGGCTGATATAAGCCGTCATATTGAAGATTATAGTCTTCAAAATGCGCGTATTAGTTACTATCCAAATGACGCCAGCTGGGAGATTTCTATCTGGGGTAAAAACCTTGGAGATGAAGAATATCTGTATGATATCGGTGGTCAGGGGGAAGCAATTGGTTCACCTACTGCTTCACGCGCAGAACCAATGACAGCAGGTATTGACTTTAAAATGTATTTTTAGATTGATTCAAAATTTGAACAGGACGTTCAAATTACAGTAATAATCTTGGTTAACTTGCATTTTGAAAGCCCCGATAATTGGGGCTTTCTAATTCATACGTGTGGGCTTGGAAAATTGAACACTTTAAAAAGCTATACAATCCCAAATTGCTTTAACGGTAATCTCCGATATCTTTTACCGGTTGCTGCAAAAATCGCATTACAAAGCGCTGGCGCAAATGGCGGAACACCCGGTTCACCAATGCCTGTTGGTAATTCGCTACTTTTCACAATGTGAGTTTGAATTTCCGGAATATCAGTCATTCTTGCCAAAGGATAGTCATGAAAGTTGCTCTGTTGTATTTGTCCGTTTTCAGCCGTTATTTCTCCATATAACGCCAAAGATGCCGCAAAAATTGCTGCTCCCTCCATTTGCGAACGAACGCGATCGGGATTGAGAACTTTACCTACATCTACAGCGCTGTGAATTGCTTCAATTTTAATTCGTCCTTTATTTACTGAAACTTCTACAACAGTCGCAACATAACTCAAAAAGCTGCGATGCGCTGCTATTCCCATAGCTCGCCCTTCAGGCAGTTTTTTACCCCAACCTGACTTTTCCGCAACCAGGTTGATAACATTTTTAAGACGCGCAGTACTGGCTGGGTACTGATTAATGTCTTCGCCATAATTTCCATATTTGTAATCATCCTTACTGAAATCAACGGCTTGATCTTTTCCTATGAGTTCGAGCAAGAAGTCTTTTGGATCTTTACCCGCTTCATGTGCGAGTTCATCAGCAAAGGAGCCGGCTGCAAAAGCATTATTGATATTGGTGACAGAGCGTACCCAGCCAATACGATAGAAAGTTTCAGTATCTCCAAGATCTACCAGAATATTCGGGATATCAAACATCATGTCGCCCTGGCCAAGGTCCGCACTTCCAGCGGTTTTCGCTGCCGGATTAAAAGTGGAGCCTATTGGGTGATTGACCATGCTGTGATGCCAGCCAGTCACTTTTTTATTTTGATCAAAAGTTGCCGCCAATTTTTGGTAACTTGGAGAGTGATAGTAGCCGTGTTGAAGTTCATCTTCTCGAGTCCACAATACTTTTATCGGCATTTTGCTTTCGTCGGCCAGATACGCCGCTTCTGCGACATAGTCAGGCTTTGATTTTCGGCCAAAGCCTCCGCCAAGCAAGGTAACGTTTACTTCTATATTGCCAATCTTTTCTTGCGGAAAGTTAAGCGTTCGCATGACATTGGCCTGAGCTGATTGTGGGGTTTGGGTGCAAGCCCACACTTCGACCTTCTCATCTTTTATTCTGGCGGTTGCTGCTGGAGGCTCCATAGTTGCGTGAGCAAGTCCGGGGACATAGTAATCAGCTTCAAAGGTTTTGCTTGCAGATTTTTCTGCTGAAGAATAGTCTCCTCGTTTTCGGACTACTGTTGAAGGCTTTTTTAACGCTTCCCTAAACACTTGTTCGTGGGCTTGAGTCTGATGATTCTGGTTAGTTCCATGCTCCCACTCGATTTTCAGTTTTTCTCTTCCCTTGATTGCCGCATAAGTATGTTCGGCGATTACCGCAATACCGCCGAGCATTTTAAAGGCTGCGGGTGGAGTGAGTGCAGGCAACTCAACGACCTTAATTACACCGGGAACTTTCATGGTTTCGCTGGCATCGAATGATTTTACTTTACCGAATACCACCGGTGGTCTTGCGATAACCGCAACTTTTAATCCTTCAAAGTCAACATCAAACCCGAAAGTCGTCTGTCCTTGTGTGATCAGTTCTCCATCTAACAGTTTAATATCTTCTTTTCCAATATAGACTTGTTCATTTTCATTTTTAAGCTGGAGCTGGTCTCTTGCCGGAACCTGTAGCGTTGCAGCGACTTTTACCAGTTGGCCAAAATCAAGAGCTTGGTTGCTGCCTTTTAACAGAGCTTTATGCTGCTTTATCTCTACACTGGTGGGCTTCACTTTCCAGGCTATAGCTGCCGCCTGGGTTAGCATTGTTTTTGCAATCGCCCCGGCTTGTTTAAGCTTCAAATAGTTTTTTCTGACACTTCGCGAGCCATCGGTATTTTGACTACCATATTTTTGATCGCCGATTGCTTGTTCTACCGTCACTCGTGACCAGTCGGCATCCATTTCATCAGCCACTAGCAGCGGCAAAGTGCTGCGCACGCCTTGCCCCATTTCACTTCGGTGACAAATTATTTTTACTTGTCCATCCGGTTCAATGGAAACAAAAACATCAGGAGAGAAGTTGTCTGATGTTTTTACTTCATCTGTTTGGTTTTCAACGGAAGCAATTGCCGGTGATAGTTGGACACCCAGTACAAAACTTCCGCTGGCGATCCCTGCATTACTCAAAAAACGACGGCGACTGACATTTTCAATTTCGAGTGGCTGGATAAGTTCAGGAGACTGGGTATCTTTCATGTTATTTCACCTCTTTAGCGAGTTTGGCTGCATGGTGGATAGCTTTTCGAATGCGAGGGTAGGTACCACAGCGACAAAGATTCCCTGCCATAGCGGTGTCTATATCTTCATCACTCGGGGCCGGATTATTGGCCAGTAATGCACTAGCCGACATAATCTGTCCTGATTGGCAATAGCCACACTGGGGAACATTATGTTCTATCCAGGCTTGTTGTACCGGATGATCTCCATTTTCAGATAAGCCTTCAATTGTTGTTATCGTTTTACCCAGCGCTGCACTAACCGGAGTAACACAGGAACGTATAGGTTGCCCATCGATGTGGACGGTACAAGCGCCACAAAGGCCTTTACCGCATCCATATTTGCTGCCGGTTAACTTTGCGAAGTCTCTGAGAGCCCACAGCAGTGGCATCTCTGGGTCCAGGTCCAGTTTTTGAGTCTGGCCGTTAATTTTTAGTTCTACCATCTTCTCTCTCCGTTAACTAAAGATTTCCATTTTTTATGAATTAATTGATTGTTGAAATTGTCTCAGGTCTTCTGGCGTGTCCAGATCAAATTGTGCGTTGTCAATTGGCACTGGTATAACATCTGGATTGTTTTTTAGCAATTCCCGTGCTCCCTTGCTGGTTAATTCCAGTAGCCTTGGGAAATAGCTCCTGGGGAAAATAGCCGGAGCTCCCTCGACTATTTCGTTAAGTCGCTTTTCAAAATATTGACTGGCAACTATATTATCCGGATGGTTTTTCCAGTTGTGTACCAGTCTTTTTATGTCATGCGATGAAAGTGCCCATTGATCGCTTAAACAAATTAGTATGGCATCGGCGTTTAGTGTTTGACTTACGCCAAAAGCTATCGAGCTGCCCATTCCAGTTTGCCAATCCTGATGAATGACAAATTTGATCTTTGCGTTTGTTGTTTGCTTTAGTCCGTCCAAGATCGTTTTTGCTCTATAGCCTAGCACACAAATGCAACTTTCGACTTCGCATTTGGCCAGGCGTAAGACCTTGTCCAGAAAGGTTTCGCCCGCTAACTCCAGCAGCTGTTTTGGCTCTCCCAGGCGAGACGAATTGCCAGCGGCGATAACCACCGCTGCCAGCTGACGAGATTTTTCCGGGGTAACCTGGTTCACCGTGTGATGTCCTGATAGCAAAATCTGGCATTCTTGTTAGCTAATACAGCCTGAATTTCAGCCAGTATGGCAAGTGCAATGGTTTGTGGAGTTCCTGCCCCAATATCTAGTCCTACTGGACCAAATACTCTGCCTTCCTGATGGTCGAAATCGGTATTGCATTCTTTGAGTAATTTGTCTCTTCTTTTACGCGGCCCAAGCAAACCAATGTAGCGAATATCACTCGCAAGTAGTCGGGTTAAATAGTCCTGGTCTCTCTCAAACTGATGGCTCATCACAACTGCAGCATCAAATTCAGTCAGCGAAAAGCTCTCCCATTCGCTTCTTTTAATATGATTAACCTGATTGGCCTGCGGAAACTGTTTCTCAGTCGCCAGTGCTTTTCTATGATCTATGACCCAGGTTTTCCATCCAAGGCTTTTGGCTATTTCAGTGACAGGAACTACGTCTGGAGAAGCTCCGCAAAGCAGGAGCTTGAGAGGCGCCTTTAGATTAATAACTAGCTCATTATTATCGCTGTCCCATTTTGAATCTCTCAAAGGTGAGCAGGCCTGGTTTTCGGGTGCTCTTGATGCCGGTTGAATATGAAGAGCATTATTCGCATCTAGCTGGAGCGTTAGTTTATGGTCTTGTCCACGGTCCAATTCCTTTAAGGCGCTAAAAAAGCCCAGATGGTTATCACTGGCCGGCAAGTATTTAACTAAAACATCAATTGCCCCTTCACAACCCAGCCCCAGACCCCATAACAGGTCTTCATCGCCTCTCATATCATAACTGAGTTTCAAGTCCTTTTTATCACCAAATACCTGCTTGCTATTCTCGACAACGTCGCCTTCCAGACAGCCCCCGCTCAACAATCCCCAGTAAGCACCGTTAGGCTCTATCAGCATCAGCGTGCCTGCTTTTCGGTATGTTGAGCCCTCAGTTTTAGTAATAATTGCTAATGCATAGTCATTATTGACTTCAAAATTTTCCAGAGCATCCAGTAAGTTAAGCATTAGACTTCTCCATTTCGGACCGGAGCGATTTCCTGATGGCTTGTGCCAGTGTTTGCCAAGGCAGAAGAGCACAATTTATGCGCGATCTATGGCGTGAAACTTGTCCGAGGCAATATAGATTTTCAAACGGAATATCATGTCCTAGTCGAATAGCCTCACTCAAGACTTCGATATCAATAAGTAACTGTTGCGCATGTTTGTTTAGGCTGTGCTCACACATGAGTGAAGCCGATGCTTTACAGATTGCGCAGGCATCGGCGGTGAAACCAATGGGGGAAATTTCTCCCTGAGCATCAATACAAAGTGATAAAGTCAGCTCATCTCCGCAACTTGGGTTATAACCTTCTTCCTCAATAGTTGCAACGAAATCAGGTGCATAACCCACAGGGTTATCGTTATGAAGCTTTATTGTTTGTTGGTAAAGCTGAGAGATCGACATAATTGGCATCGAATCGCCGAGTTTGCGGCAGAGTTCCTTTTACTTGTTGTTTATTTGTACAGCTAAGCCGGACTATCCAGCTGGAATGCTTTAGTTTAACCTGCTTTAAAGCTAAAGACATTATGTCCGAAATGGTATTCGTCCCGCCAACCACTCCTAGTATCTCATATTAAAGCCTGATTATCCTGTTTCACAGTTTCTAATCAGGGAAATTCATTAAGCAATATAGCGAATAAAAGTAGTATTAGTAATATAGGTAGTAGAGGCTGAGTATCGTGAGTAGCCACACTTTACTTTATGGCACAAATGCTGGAAAAGGATAAATCCTGATACCTATTTAGTTAAAAATCACTTAAATATTTCTTTTTGTGTTAAGAATGCGGTGAAGCAACGACAACATATTGCAAGTAGCTAATATCGTTTCCAATCAATCCCAAAGTAAATAGCTTCATTAATTTAGGACGTATTGATTTGCTCGCATTGATTGGTGTAAGTGAATTAATATCATAGTCAGACTCTTCAAATAATCGCATTATACTTTTGCGAGTGAAAAAGCGCAGATGAGTTTCGTCCATTATGCCTGCTTGTTCGTATTTAAAATCTTTATCTCTTAGCAACATCAAAAGAACGCTAAAGTGACGTACGTTTGGGATAGAGGCTATCACTACTCCATTTGGCACTAATTTTTTTCTAATGTCTTTTAATAATCTTGCTGGATTGGGCAGGTGTTCAAGGACATCGTTAAAGTAAATTACGTCAAAATAGTTGTCGGGGATAACGTCCATATTTTCAGTTAGATCAACACACAGTATCTTGTCCAGATGGTGAGCAGCTGAATCACTGGCAGGCTGATTGATATCTACCCCCCAGACTTCACAGTTTTTTTGCGTTTTTAGGGTAACCGCGAAATTACCTTCACCACAACCGACGTCAAGCACTTTATTACAGTGTGCGGGAGCAAAGGTTAACATTTCAGGTCTGGAATTGGCGTAAGTAGTCGTTTTTTTCTGATAGAGTTCTTTTAATTCTTCGCTAGCCATAAATTCTCAACGCTTTTAAGTCAGAGTTATCTTGAAAAATATTTGATTAGGTATTTGATTGTATCAACAATTCGTCCTGCCTTAAGTGACTTTTGTGCACATTTCCGATAGATTTTTTTGATTGCGATTCTTTTCAGATCGGGCTCCGGAATATTCTTGTTATAAATTCTGATTAACTCGTCATAATAAAATGAAAGTGCATTTTTATTATCACTAAGGTTGTCCCCATGCCAGCGATAATAAGTGTGCGCTTTGTTGATAAAACCCACTTTATGGTTGCGAGACAGGCGTAACCAGAAATCTGTGTCTTCAAAGCGGAAGTTCGGATCATAGTAGC
Organism: Aliikangiella sp. G2MR2-5; assembly: GCF_015687155.1. GTDB lineage: Bacteria > Pseudomonadota > Gammaproteobacteria > Enterobacterales > Kangiellaceae > Aliikangiella. The sequence continues at coordinate 297,677 of NZ_JADPQF010000005.1, forward strand.
CGACTTCCTCATAGATACTTGTGCGATAAAGATGCGATGGCGTATTGATTCCACCAGTTCTATTTATTAGCGCTTCATATACAGAGCCGCTATTAATTTTATCGCTATAATCAATAGGCTTTAATACTTTGCCTTGGGCATCAACCTTTAGAGAGTTTGAGTGAACCAAAGTACAGTCTTCATTGTTTTCCAGAAATTCTACTTGTTCGCTGATTTTATCTTGCATCCAGAAATCATCAGAGCCGATAAATGATATGTATTTCCCTTTCGCTTTATGAGCTATTTCATTCAAGGTTTCACACATACCCTTATTGGGGCGGGTGACAATGGAATAATTGTCAAGAAATGACTGTTCTTCCAGATAGCTTTTGGCTACGTTATAAGAGTTGTCTTTCGAACCATCGTCGACAACGATTAATTCAATATTCGAATAATTTTGGGTAACTATGGACTTCAGGCATTCTACAATGTAATCCTGATGATTATAAAGTGCTACTCCAACGGTAACTAGAGGGAATTCCATAAATCGCTCTATTGGTATTTCAATGAAAGCGGCATCATACTACAACCGTAGTGATAACGAAACTTAGCTGCCAACGTCTGAACGGATTGAATGCGAAGAGCATTTAATAATGAGATACTAATAAATGCAGGGTCTAGCTCAACCAACGAACAAGCAGATTGTCGAGTGTCGAGCGGGCAATCGGTTTTGTGACAACCTCATTCATTCCTGATGATATGCATTTTTCCCTATCCATATTAGTGGCGCCAGCGGTTACCGCAATAATCGGAGTCTTGATATTCATTTTATCTCGAATGCATCTTGCGGCCGCGTAGCCATCCAATACTGGCATATGTGCATCCATTAAAATAAGGTCGAAAGATTGTGACGCCAGAATATCCAGAGCTTCCTGTCCATGGTTGGCTAACGTCACCTGCTGATTTTTTAACTCCAGCTGACGTTTCAGAACCATCTGGTTGATTTCATTGTCTTCTACCAGCAGAATCCTCGCTGATTTAATTGGACGAGGTTGTTTTTCGAATTGGCGTTTAATATTTGAATCAACTTTCGACTGAGCATCGCTGGTGGTAACTGATACCGAACTTCCTGGAACTTTCTGCAGCAGGCTAAAGCGAAAAGTAGTGCCTTTTCCCAGCTCGCTGGAAACATCGATATCTCCTTGCATCGACTCAATCAGCTGTCGACAGATTGCTAATCCGAGACCAGATCCGGAATATTGACGAGTTGAAGAGTCATCGACCTGATAAAAAGCATCAAACAAGTGTTCAATTTCATTGGCCGGAATGCCAATTCCTGTGTCGCTCACTTTGATGATAAGTTTGACCAGTTGATTGTTAACTTTTTCACTACAGATATAAAGATAGACTTCACCGTGGTGAGTAAATTTAAGAGCATTTCCCAGAAAATTAATTAATAGCTGATCGATTCTGCGACTGTCTCCGACCAGTATTTCAGGTGTTTTCTCGTCGATTTCATAATCCAGAGATAGTCCTTTTTGCTGAGCTATTGGTTGCAAACTCGATATTACATTTTTGACATTATCTTTAAACCGATAAGGCGTTTTGTTCAGCCGAGAATCCATTGACTGGGCTTCACTTAAATCCAGTATGTCATTCACTATGCCGAGTAAGTGATGACTTGAAAAATCCAGTGTTTGTAAATGTTGCTTTCGTTTGTCGCTGTCATCGCCTTCATGCTTCAATAGCTCTACGATCCCTAGAATGCCATTCAGAGGAGTGCGTAATTCGTGACTTACATTGGATATTAGTTGATTCTTTGTCTGATTGATTTCTCTCTCTTTATTCAGTGCTGTCCTTGACAATCCATAATAGGCCAGGCCGATCGCCAGAATGACTGGGGCTACAAAAATAATGGAAAGAAACTGAAAGGTTTGATGAGTTTCTTGTGAGGATTCACTATAGATGACCGCGCCATTAAGTTCGAGTAGTTTGAAAGTGATAAGTAAAGCGAGACACAGTGATAAGACAATGATACTGGGTCTAAGACCCATTGAATTGAGCGAGAGTAAAGGAAGAATCAGTATCCACAAAAGTCCGCCAAACTGGGTACCGTTATTAATTAACATTAAAGCAGCGAACATGGAAAACAATGAGGCAATAAATATTACCGCTGAACGTAGTATATTCGCCGTAAACTTTAAAACCAGTACACTGGTCATAGAACCGAAAAAACCAACCAGAATAATGAGAGCGGTAATGGGCGAGTCAAAATAAAAGGTTAGCAGACTCATCCCTGGACCCCAGATGATTGTTGTGCCTGCATTGACCGCCAGATACTTGGCTTTAATCTGATCGTCGACCGTCAGCTGTTTTAAATTATCGGGTAAGAACCACTTTTGAAATCTGAACATGAATAAGGTTATATCCTGTTATTTTGGAGTCATCGACACTGACTACCGGTAATTCCATTTATTCTTCTTATTCTATAATTATTTCGATGAATTAACTTTCTATTAAAATAGATGATTTTATACCAATGGTAAATTAAAAAACTCAAAGTTGAGAAGCTGGTTGGTTTTTTTAGGGATATCTTTGACTGTCTGGGAGGAAAAGAGTGCTTCTTTTATAAGGAAGCACTCAAATGGGCAGGTGTAGTCTGAACGTTTTTATTCAATTTAGTTTAATCAGGCTATTCGGTTATCGACTCTGTTACTCGCTGTTACCGGGGTTAAACTCCAACATGAATTTTGCTGCTGCTAGTTTGACCTCATCCGACAAATAGTCTTGTGGTGGCATTTCTGGATAATCATCGCGCTTTTTGATCGGATTGGAAATGTATTCAGCGATCCCTTGTGGATTATCCATGTATAGTGCTTGTATTACCTGAGTCGGTGGTCCTATCATCTTTACGTTGTAGGCATGGCAACCCGCGCAAATGCCGTAATAGGCAAGCTTGCCTCTCTCCTTAACGGTGATTTCTCGCGGCGCCACAGGCTTTTCAAGCAAGTAGGTTTTGGTGCCGTAGGTGGTATCGAATGCACAGGTACCAAATTCGTCGATACCAAAAGTTAAATATTTCTCCCGGTTGAGAATACAGCTTTCCTTGCTTTCACCGACGCGAATAATATCCGGACCGCGCTTGGAGAATTTCGTCATCATTAATGCTTTAACTTCGTCAATCGGTTCATTACCATTGTTATACATAACATTGTCGAGTATTGCGATCTTGTCCGAGTTAGGTTCGGCCCCCGGATCGAGGGTCAGATTGGCCGCATGCCCGTGATCGGTGATGATTATTCCGGCGTTGTTATTTCCGGTGATCACATTATTTTCCAGAGTGACTTCGTCGCCGGCCATAATCAATATTCCGGTTCCCGGCGGAATACCTGCGACAATCGAACCCGGTGCACCGAAATTTTCATGATTATTATCCACTACAAAATTGTCACGTACGATGACATCATAAGTGGTTTTAATTGGGAGTCCGGGAGTAATAAAAACTAAAATCCCTCCAGTGTTATTGTGAGCAAAATTATTTTCAACTATTGCATGTCTGGAATTTTCTATCTCAATCCCGGCAACGTTGGCAAAGACTTCATTATGGGCAACATGAATATTGTCACACATACCTACATAGATAGCGGCATCTTCTATTCCTGTAAGCACGTTATATTCTATTATTCCATTTTTACCAAACTCAGGGAAAATACCATAAACGCCGGTATCAATAATCATGTTGTTGCGGATAATAAAATTATTACCCGCTTGTCCCATTACGCCGTTGCCTTTGTAATGAGTAATCAGAAAATTTTCTACTGTGAAATTGTTACCGGAATAGAGTACCGCGTCGTTAAGTTTACCTTCACCTTCCAGCACCGGCCAGTCGCCTTCAACAATCACGCCGCTCAAGGTGATATCATCTTTATCGATATAAACAGTTTCCTTATAGGTTCCAGGATAAACCAGAATTTTGTCGCCGGGGTTCGAGTTATCAACCGCCGCTTGAATTGACTCTCCGTCCCTCACCTCATGGATCTGACCGATAAAAGGCGGGCGCTCAATTTCGGAAACCTGACCAAAGGTTTTCTTTTCTGAAGGACTATTCTGTTGGTATCTATCAGTGTCGCCGACAATTATTCCCGAGTTGTCGATATTCATCTGACCAATAAAATAGCCGATAACAAGGGTAATTGCCGCGAAGATGTATCCAGTCCACTTGCGAGGGCTACTCATTATTTTTCTCCTGCTGCTGTATTAATATTTTTTTCATTATTGTTTGAAATCAATTTTGAATTCTTGTGAGGATGGTTCACTACTGACAGACCGGAAGGTACTCTCTCCGGTACTTGTGGTTTAAACGCCTCATCAGTCAGGGTATGCAAAAAATCAACCAGGCGATCCAGTTCTTCATCGGAAAGCTTCGGCTCCCATATGTGCCAATGTAAAAGCAATTTCTCGCCTTTTGGAACTGCATGACCTCGTCCCTTTGTGTAAAACTCTACTGTTTCTCTTAACGTCTCAAATTTACCAGAATGCATGTAGGGTGCCGTTTTTGCAATGTTACGTAAAGAAGGTACTTTAAAGCCTGCTCGTAGTTCGGGGTTATTGAAAGTTTGTTCGGCCCCAATGTCGAGAGGTCTTCCATCAGGCTCAGGGGTTCCTAGCACGGCGATTTGCTGGTTAGTAAATAGCGGCGGGGTATGACATTCTGCGCATCGAGCTACGAAAGAGCGGAAAATGTTAAGACCTTGTATTTCCTGTTTGTTCAAAGCACCATGAAATCCGTGTGCGTATTGATCGTAGCGACTGTTCAAACTAATAAGTGATGACTCGAAAGCTGCAATTGCCGTATAAATTTGCGGCAGAGTAATCTGCTCGGAGAAATCAGGAAATGCCTGTGCAAATAGATTTCGATAAACTTCATTTTTATTGAGGTCTCTAAGTAGCTGCTCTGGAGTATTCGCCATTTCTTTTTCGGCATACAACGGCCCCTGCATTTGTTCTTCCAGCGTATGTGCGCGTGAGTCCCAGAATAGATTTTTTAAAAAGGCAACATTCCACAACGTTGGAGAGGCGCGTCCAACATCAACCTGTTTGTGCCCGATGGCGCGAGGCTTGTCATCGCTAAAGCCTTTATCGGGATGATGGCAGGAAGCACACGACTGAGTGTGATCGCCGGATAAAACTGGATCGAAAAATAGATATCTTCCCAGATCGATTTGTTCTGCTCGAAAACCATCTCTAACTTCGGGCAGCGATGTTTTAAGTCCACCTACACCTTTACCATAGAGAGAATCGTACTGTTGATAGAGTGAACGCAAATGGCAACGACTACTGACTTTTTCAAAACCGGGCGGGCAATGGTTGCGAAGCTTAAAAGTAGATTCTTTGTTTAACTCTTCTCCTATGGTTTCCTGGACCGAAAATTCACCGGCCGGTAGCTCATTGGTAAAAGTACCTGCTACGGCTTTGATATTTAATTCACAGGAAAAAAAAGCAATCGAAGCAATGGAAAGCAATTGCATTTTAATAGATGATTTACTTTGCATCATCGCCTCTACAGAGTCTTGATATAGGCAACAACATCCCTGATTGCTTGCTCGTCTGGCAGCGTCTTTGCCATCATTGCCATCTGCCGACCAAACTTGTCGTTGGCATCACTACCGCGAATTCCCTGACGAAAGTGTTCCAGCTGTCTTATCAAATAAGATTCTGACTGGACGAGTAATGAAGGGCTGTTCAATGCCTGATTGCCTGCTGCATTGTTGGAATGGCAAGCGGCACAATTAGAAAGATAGTATTTCTTGCCCGCTTCACTATCGCCGGATTCAGCTGGTTTAGCTTTACTCGGGTTAAGCTGGGAGAGTGAAAGGGTGAGGGTCTTTATTTGTTCAGTCGATAAAGAGGCGCTGATCGCCTTCATTTGTGCACCAAAACTATCTTTCGCATGGCTACCGCGAGTGCCTTCCTTAAAAGCGATGAGTTGTCGCTCTAAATACCAGTCTGCCAATCCGGCCAGCGCCGGCGCGCCAAGCGCTTCATTTCCCTGAGCTTTATCACCATGACAGGCGACGCAAGTCTGGTAGTCTGGGCCTAAAGAGTCAGCGATAAGGCTACTGGGAATTATTAGGTAACTCATTGTTATTAATAAAATTATCTTTTTAAATTGCATAAGAAAGCGATCATTTTTGTTACTAACTGGTACTAATGTGCCATATATTGTCGGTTAATTGACCAGTTTGCAAGTACAAATTGATTCGCCTCAAGATATCAAGGCTCGCAAACGCTGCAGTTGAAAGAATGTCGTTCTCAATCGGGTCTTATTGGTGTCGAAATAATTAGAAGCAAAGGCATAAAATGAAAATTAAACACATAAATAAGACAATAGCCAACTGTTGGCTGATTCTCTTGCTTTACTCCGGTCTTTCTCTACCCGCGCTGGCCGGCAATGTTACGCTAAAAAATAAGCAGCTGGTTTCCGAGTTTTATCAAAAGTTTTTTGTGGAGCGTGATCTGAGTAATGCGCCGAATCAGTATTTAAGTGAAAACTATATTCAGCATAATCCCTATCTTGCCAGCGGAAGAACACCTCTGGTTGATTTTTTTCAGGAATATTTTAAGAAGTTTCCTTTATTGTCGGTTGATGTCAAGCGAGTGATAGCTGACGGTGACTTGGTTGTAGTACACAGTCATTGGCAAAAAAGTAAGGATGAAAACGGAAGTGCGGTGATGGATATTTTCCGGATTCAAGATGGTACTATTGTCGAACATTGGGATGTGGTGCAGGCGGTAACAATGTCAAAATTTAATACCAACGGTATTTTTTAATAAGTTTGTACGGGGAGTCCAGGTGAAAATTTGGCACTACCATCATGAAATAATTGAATCGCGAATGTGATTTTTCATCTAATACGAAAGTTCGACAGATAGGAAAACGTAACATGGCAGTTAATGGTTTATTCCAATCAAAATCAAGGCGACTTGCTTCAATACTGATAGGTTTTCTAATGGTAGCTGCAGGGCTAGTTCTTGCGAGATACTCTTTGACTGCAGATGCGAATAGTTTTGAACCTGTTGCCAAGTCAGAGTCGCCTAAGTTGGATCATCAAGTTGGCAGTGTTCAGCAAAAAAAAATGAAAAGTAACTTAGTAGATAAAGATAAACTCAGTTCTGACTGGACGCTAAAAAGCCTGGATGGGGAATCGATTCAGCTATCCAGCTATCGAGGACAGCCTGTCTTACTGGTATTTTGGGCGACCTGGTGTCCTTACTGCAAGAAGTTATTGCCAGGCATTCAAAAGTTACATGAAAATTATTCTGATAAGGGACTAAAAATAATTGCCGTGAATATCAGAGAAGACTGGAAGCCTGATGTATACTGGCGCAATCATGAATATACTTTTGATGCTGTATTGGATGGTGATCAAGTTGCAAAAATATACGGAGTCAGAGGAACTCCCGGAGTTGTTTTTGTAGCGCCTACAGGTGAAGTTCTAGCAGTAAAATCTTTTTCTGATCCTGAACATCCTTCACTCACTCAGTTTGCAGAGTATTTTACCCAACAAAAGATAGAGCTGGAGTGACAAATATCTTATTATTTTGAGCATATATATTTTTTTATACATATATCTATGCTCAATTTTGATGCATTCATTACACTTGCTTGCACCCAGCAGTTAATGAATTTTACCAAATCACGAAAACACAAACCGCTAGCTAGTAACTTCAGCGCTTTATTTAATATTTAACTATCATTATTATCTTGATGTTCGACCTTTTCGATATCACCAGTCACCTTCTTCGACAACTCAGCCTCATCTAACTTCCCATAGGTTTCAGACAACATTTCATTGATCTCAATTAATAACTCAAGACGGTGCACAAAACCTTTTGTAAAATGAGGGAATTCATCGTCTTCCAGGTCGCCAATTTGCATAATCATCTCGATCAGTTTTTGCTGGTGTTCAACATAAAGCTCCTGAAACTTGTAAACCTTTGAAAAATTTCTAACCTCGTCAAATGTCATAAATTGAGCCGATTGGGTCATTCTTGCCGTATCCCAGGCTGCAGAGGTTATGATGGCCATTGAGAAGCTAAAATCGAAGTTGGCATCGGTATTACCCGTTTTCTTAAAGTATTCGAGTTTTTCATTGAGCAGCTTTAACATATCCTGATGAACAGGCAACTTGCTGTCCAGCTGCTTCTTATTGTCCTTTATTTCTTCAATGATTGCGTGCTTAGCACTATCTGCCAGCTCCATTTTTTCCTTATCTTCTCGCCACTCGTCAAGTGCCAGTGCACCTAAAAGCGCGATAACGATAAAAAACGACTCGAGTAAAATATCGGGAAGTTTTTTGGACAGTTTCATCGATAGCTCCTTGCTAAAGGGATTCTTATTGTAGTTGTAAAGTGCTTCTAATTGCTTGAGATGTACATAATAACGATTTTAAAGCCTCTTTGCATTGATGATCGCAGGAAGGGAGTGAGAATTAAAAGGAATTATTTAAGGTCACTAAAACAGCTAATCCAGAAACAATTGGTTTTCCTCAACGACTTTAGTCACGACTCAAAATGTATTATTCATGGTTCATAGATAGGTCCTACTAGAGGGTGGGGCGTGAGCACAAATAGGTGTTGGGCGATTAGATGATTTTAACATGCTATCAAGAGCTAATAGCGCTGGCCCAGCGGCCTGAGCGCAGGGTATTTTTTGGTGACTTTCGCCTACAAGGATGTAGGTGAGGGGCGTTAGCCTTTGTTGCTCTTGACAAAAAGTTACTTACGTCCAAGGATGGACTGTATGCAGTTTTTGCAGGAGCAAAAAACAGTCGCACGAAAGCCCAGTGGAGCGAAAACCGTTTAGGTTTTGATTTTCCAATCCACAACCTAAAGAGATTTTAATAAAATAGAAAGTTAAGTACGAAGGATTAAATGAAGTCGACAAACTAAAAACTAAACCCCAAGGTCACCAATTATTTTACGCAAATAATCGATATTTTCCTGATAACGCCTAATATCTTTCGTACATTTGGAGTTGCTTTGAATACCCTGAAAGGCACTTACCAGAAAGCGCGCGGTTTTTACCGGCTCAATATCATTCTTTATGTGACCCAGATCGATCCCCTTTTGAATGACTTGAGCAAGCTGTTCAGTCCAGGACTCAAAAACATTATTAATTCTTTCCCTGAAGCCTTCGTCTTCATAAGCCATTTCCTGACCGAGATTGGTTAAAGGACAACCGACTTCGAGATTGGCGAGACAAACCTCTCCTCTGGGATCATCAAAGGAGGCTTTGAGCGTTTCCAATGGGGGCAGGTTTTGTTCCACCAGATCTTGCCAATGTTGCATAAACATGCCATGCAGCAATTCATCAACCACCGCGTAGCCTAACGCCTGTTTATTGGGAAAATGGTGATAAATAGCACCTTTGGTGAGTCCGGTTTTCTCAACCACTTCATCGACACGCAATCCCTTATAGCCGTGCTTGTGCAGTAGCTCTGCGGTGACTTCCAGAATTTGTTGTCTGGTCTGTTGGGGGTTCTTTTTGCGTACCATAATCACTTCTCAAGTATTTCAGGCCTTGTGTACAACTATTTTCGTGGCCCTATATAAACATTGTATGGGATATACCTCTCTTTGGGAATACTCCCTTTCGACTCCGGGTTAGTGGAGCATAACTGTCGAAAGGGAGCCTCCAAGCTTGTTTAACAGTTAATCGAATTACGGTTAACGTGCCCGTTTCAGGCTGTTTTTATTAAAGTCAGCGTCATTCAAGCCTACTTTAAACTGATAGTTAGACCACAGCAGCTGGGTTTCCTTTTCCGATTGATGATTGGTCATCACCATTTTATGGGCGCGCCAGTACTGACCCAGGTACTGCTGGTAGTCACTATAAGTCAGAGTTTTCAGCAGCGCACTTTTACGGTCATAGAACTCAGTTTTAAGGACTCTGAATTCCTTTTGATCGATCCAGGAAATCATCTTGCTGTAGCCCGAGTGTTTGTAGGTCGGATAGTACTCAACTTTAAATACGTCCTGGTCCTGAATCTTCTCATTCCCCAGAAACTTGTAAGTGTACTTGCCAACTTCAAAAGAGCTCAAGTCCTCAAAAGCAAACTCGCTTCCCATAAAGGGACCCGACTTGTTGCTGGATGAAATTCTTTTCACCCTCTTTAGCGCTGGCAAATACAACCACTGCTCATCGGGCGACACAATATGCGAAAAGGACAGGAAGGCTGTGCCTTTGACATCTTTAGGGCTGTCAAAAATGGTCAGGCTTTTGTCGCCACTGTCGTCGCCGCCAACTTCTCTGGATTTGATACGAATTTGTCTTTCGCTTCTTTCTCCTTGCTTATTGGTTAAAATCATTTGCATATCGGCAGTAGAGTCGAGCCAACCGAGATCCCGTCGATCCGCTTCCTGAGCAATCGCAAGGCCTTTGATTTCAGGCGTTGCCGCTTGCTCTATTTTGGCAATATGCGTGGCTTTGAGCGCTTGCCCATTCTTCATCAAATCAGTATTGGCTTCGGCCAATAGTCCACTAGCTGGCAGAGCCAGAAGTAAGCTCAACAGGGGCTTGTACATTTTTTCTCTCCTTTTCAAAAGTTAATAGCAGTGCAGGGAGTAATAAGAAATCGACAATCAGGGCGATGGTAATCGTTAAAGCCGTCATAATGCCCATGTCGGAGTTAAGGCTGAAGCTGGAAAAGGTCATCACACTAAACCCGGCACCTAGTACCAAAGTTGTGGTTACCAGAGCTTTACCGACATTATTAAAGGCGTACACAATCGCATCTTCTGGAGAAAGTCCTTTTTCTTTTCGAGCTCGAAGGTACTTACTTAAAAAGTGCACGGTATCGTCTACCACTATTCCAAGCGTCATACCTGCGACCATAGCCAGAGACATACCTATCTGGCCAACAAAAATTCCCCAGACGCCAAATGCAATAACTGCGGGGACCAGATTGGGAACAAGTGAAATAGCACCCATTCGATAAGAACGCAGGGCAAACATCAGGATCCCGGAAATAAGAACTAACGCGATAGCCGTTCCGCCCAGCATGCTGACTATGTTTCTCTCGCCGATATGGGCGAACATAAGTGAAGGACTGGCGGCTTCAAATTCATAGCCCTCACCATTCAGTACCAGCCAGGCGCCCAGTCGGTTTTCCAAATCAATCGTTTCTTTAGTTGATAAATTTTTCGCTGTCACAATAACGCGGGTCGAAGATTTTTTAACATTGATCTGGTTGTTCAGATCCAGTCCGTAAGGCAACGACATTTCGTATAGCAACAGATATTGTGCAGCAAGCTCACGGTCCTGCGGCAGTTTGTAATACTCATTGTTGTCACCATGCATGTTCCTATTCAGACGTGACATGGTATCGGTGAAAGTATTTACATGAATGACTTCATCCTGTTGCTCAGCATAGTCGGCAAAAGCTTCAACCATTTTCAGGAATTTTGGAGCGGAAACGCCGCCTTCTTCACCGGTTTTCATCGAGAATTCCAGAGTGTAAAGTCCGGTCAGATTTTCCAGAACAAAGTCGGTATCGGTTCTAAATTGAACGGATTTATCGAAGTACTGTACCCACTCGTCATTCAATTCGTTACGCGGTAAAAATGCGACAGCAATTAAAGTTGCCAGACTCATTCCCCACAATAGATTTTTGCGGTTTGAAATAACAAAGTTGGCCAAACGGTTCATGCCATCGTTTTGGTCTTGTGCAACAGTTTTAACTTTTAAAGGTAAAGCGAGAACCAGTGCTGGCAACAGGGTTACCGAGAAAACAAAAGCTGCGGCCACACCCATGGCGACGATATTGCCCAGATCGTGGAAGGGAGGTACTTCGCTAAAGTTCATAGTAAGGAAACCAATAACAGTCGTGATACTGGTCAAAAACACCGGCTGGAAATTTACCCGCAAGCTCTCTTCCATCGCTCTTAATTTGTCAGAGCCCTGGCGCATATTTTGCAAAAAGGTCACCAGAATATGTACCGCATCGGCAACGGCCATGGTCATGATGATGGTTGGTGCCGAACTGGAAGGTGGAGTGAGTTTAATGCCAAGCCAGCCGGTTAGTCCCATCGCTGTAACGATAGAAGCAATGATCATCACCAGTGTTGAAAAAGTGGCGTTAAAGCTGCGTAGCAAGAATCCAAGCACCAGCAAAACGACCAGGAACATAATCGGAACTATAGTAGCCATATCGTTTTGTGAAGAAACCTGGAAGGCTTCGTTCAGCATAACAAAGCCGGTCATATAGACTTCAATGTCAGGATATTTCTGCTGCAGTTGCTGTTTTAAGTCGGCTGAAAAAGTGGCCACCTGATTGTTTTCATCCATCGCTTTTCCGGGCAACTTCACGGTGACATTGACTGCGCCAACATGACCGGAAGCAGATACCAGACGATGAACGAGTAAAGGCTCATTGAGCGCGATCTGCTTGATGTAATTCAGGTTTTCATTGGTAAGCTCAATCTCTTCGCCCGCCAAATCATAAACCAGAAGATCGTCTTCTTCGGCGACCGTGTGCTGATAATTGCTGATGGAATCAACCCGGGTTGAGTAGGGCGTTTGCCAGGCTTCATCGGTAAGCCATTGAATGGCTTCGATGGTTTGCTTGTTAAAGATGTCTTTTTGCTTGGGTTTTAAAACAAAAAGTACGTTATCTGATTTTTCGTAGGTATTTTGCAGGCTCTCGTATGCTTCCAGCTGTTCATTACCTTCGTCAAAAAAGACGCGATAATCCGTGGTAAATCCCAGTTTTGAGCCGCCATATCCTGCGGCACCGATAGCTCCTATTGCGAGCACTAAAAGAAGCCAGCGAAAGCGAATGACCAGGTTCGCTAATATTGCAGACATGAGTTTTTCCTCTTGGTATTAGTTTTAGAAACTACCAATGCTGGTAATCCCTTTTTTGTTAAATACTTTAGTTAGGCGCTGATCGTTTAATCAATAAACCGACCAGTTGGTATGAATATACATACCAACTGGTATGTATGCAAGTTCAAATTTTGATCTAAAGTGATAAAAGGGCCGATTAGACGAGTAAAAATTAATATATCTATTTGATATTTATGAATAAATTTTCATTGAGATTATTTTGTTATCGATATAGAGAATTTTAAGTCAAGAGTAAAATATAGAGCTGGAAAGCGGAAAAACATCCCCTATCAACTGATATGATGATTAGTTCGAGTAGTTAATAATCGACAGTAATCCTGTAGCCTTGATGAGGCTTGCTGAATCAAGGAATTTGTACAAAATCACTCATTCACTAACCAGGGAGGGTGTTGAAATGACGTATTTCAAGAATCTGAGTCAGATCGTCGAGCAGCTGGAAGCCGATGAATCGACCAAAAATGACCCAATAAAAAGAGCTTTTGTTTTCGACGGGAAACACATAACCGCCAATATTGGTATAGTTCGAGACAGTGGGAATGCTCTTCATACGCAGAAATACCATGATGAGCTACTCGTAATCATCGAAGGTAATGTGGAGTTTAGAGTCGGTGATGAAATCAAGAAAGTGAGTCAGGGAGATCTGGTCTTCATTCCAAAAAATACACTTCATGGTCCAATTTTAGAAGAAGGACAAAGTTTCGCCGCGCTTTCCGTTTTTGCGCCATATTTTGACCGAGCCAAGGATAATATTACCTGGGATAAGGATTTGAATTAGTTTCAGTGGTAGCCTGAATATCCTGGAATATAGCCTTGATGGAGCTCGCGGAATCAAGGAGCATGTATACAAATTGACCGACTTAATTATGGTCGCGCATCGCCGAAGCAAGCGATGCTCTTTGATTATAAACGTCAGAATATCAAGCCCGAAAACAGGGAAGCAAGTAGAGTTATATTGAGTGGAATTTGGAGAAGTTGTACCATTGTTAATAAGTTTTCCCTTGATTACGCAAGCTTCATCAAGGCTACTTTTCTGCGATGCAGAGGCTTGTGTTAATCTACGCAATAAATAATATAAGTATCTAGCCAGGAAGTTTAAATGGAATTACAAATAGAGGGGGGACAGTCAAAATTATCCAGAGCGGGCAATATGGGATGATAAATTTAAACGATGCGAAGTTTCGGATAGGGTAAGAGGTTCAGGTATTGAGCGTTAATGTAGTACCAATAGTTGTTTATTCCGGTATGATGGGCGTAACCATTTTTGCCCTTTTGGACGCAACGTTTAAACCAAGACAAAGACAGACAACTTTTCTGATCGGACTGCTTGTATTGTTATTGATTCACATCCTGGGGGAACTTTATATTTATACTGGTGCATATCAGTATATGCCCGCATTAGCTGGCGTACAATTGCCAATCAGGGTGTTACTTGGACCGGCGCTCTATTTTTATGCTTGTGCGACCATGTCTGCAAACGGAACGCAATCCAAACGAGCTTATTTAACAGCTTTGCTCGGTCCTTTGTTGGTCACTTTTTCAATGGTCCCTTTCGCGTTCGGGTTAAGTTCTGAGGAAAAACTCGCATTAGCCGATCCCCTTACCCGAGATCCCGAAAACTTTAAACTCGCATTGGCCGCCTGCACCATTTCAATGTTGGTATTTATCGTTTTCACTGGTATTTATCTCTTTGCTGCACTTAAGTTACACCGACGACATCGAGCACAACTAATGGATCGTTTCGCAACTATTGAGCGGCGGTCTCTAGATTGGTTTAGAGTAGTCCTTATACTTTGGGGCTGCATTTGGTTAATGTACGCCATAGAATATATCACGGCATTTATGAATTGGCGCTGGATTGGTTCCGGCGTGGTGTTGCCGATACTCGAAGCGTCAGTTTTAGTGGCGTTTACTTATTTGGCTTTAAATCAAACCGTGTTAAATGAGTCGGATAAAGTACCTTCGAAAACGAGCAACAATAGGGTCGCCGCACTCAGTATTGAAAAAATGGAATTGATTGCAGATAAGCTGAATAAGGTGATGGCCGAAAAAAAGCTGTTCATGGAAGAGGAACTGTCTCTTAACCGGCTTTCTGTTGCCTTATCTGTCAGTGAAAACCATATTTCAGAAACCCTTTCTCAATATTTGAAGACTAATTTTTTTCACTTTGTGAATGGTTTTCGTATTGAGGAGGCTAAAAAGCTTTTGCAAAGTACAGACCGCTTAGTTTCAACTATTGCCTTTGAGGTAGGCTTTAATTCAAAGTCTACCTTCAATACGGCGTTTAAAAAATCCTCAGGTCTCACGCCAACTGCCTTCAGAAAGCAATTGCAAATGGCAAAAGCAGAAAAAGGGTAAAATAAAGCGTTCAAACAGGCCCATTATGGCGACTAGATACGGCAATTTCTTGATTTTTTATCCCCATAGTGAACAGCCAAATACCCACGCCCAGTTCAAAAAGCGCACCGGGAAAAAGTACATACATGGCTTCACGGGGCAAGTCAGGTTTCAATAGTTTTACCAAAGGGTACACAATCAAACTTAAATAGGTGAGGATTCCCCATACTGACCAAACTCTTGGTATATAGCGAGATTTAAAAAACAAATAAAAAGTAATGACTCCTGCAAATCCCATTGATATCCAGCTGTATTCATATGCCGGGACTCTAAAGCTTGAGGCGATAACAACTATTGTACGCAATTGCTCCGGATCAAAGGTTTCCAGTAAAGATACTTTGCTTGAAAGTGCCAGCATTGCCATGCTGACTACAACCGCAATACCCCCAATAATGATCTCCACTAATCTCAGGCATAAAGTGGTTTGCGCCAGTTGCTTACTCACAGGTTTAAGCACAATATAAAATGACACTGAAGCCATAATAACCCCAAGAAACATAACGGTTTCTGCCAAAATACCCAAACGGAAGTGTATTTCGTTTGCAAACATACCGTTCGTCTGGATAGTGCCAATATCAGATAGCCTGGTATTTAATATAAAAACTTTAACCCATCCCGCGACGGTAAAAATAATATAAGAAAGACCTGCTATTCTTGCGTACAAATATTGAAGACTTTTTTCTGATTGACTACTCATTATAGATTTCTCTTGATTCTAAAATTACAAGTATGAAAAATGCCTTAAATTAGTCGTATTGTCGTATTAATGGGCCTATTCGGACATATTTTCTCCCTTATTGATTAAAAATTGCGTTTTTTGCAGTGATTTTAAGATTTTGTTTTCAGGTTACTGCTGGATGGAAAACTTAATGAGTTTTCTAATTTTGATGCTACTTGCGGATTTGAGGAATAAGTATGCTCATAGGTCAACTTCGTTATGGTTGCGTATCACCGAATCAAGTGATGCTCTTTGGCTATAAAAGGCAGAGTATTAATCCCGCAAACAGGGGAAGCAAGTAGGGTTTTATTGTTGGGAATTTAGAGACGTTGTACCATTGTCAATAAGTATTCCCTTGATTAGGCAAACTTCATCAAAGCTAAGATTCTAATGCACAACAAATAGAAAAAATAACTAATGGATATCATAATCTCACGGGAAATTTCCCTTCATAAATTTAATACTCGTCAAAACCCATTGGAATTAAAGTGCTTGATTCATCCTGATTTTCGAGAAATCGGCCGATCAGGGAAAATATTCGATTTTGATAGTATTGTCGAAATGATGAAAGCCGAGGAACCATCTGACTATAAAGTTCACTCCCAGGGTTTTAAGGGGATACAACTCGAAGCATCCAGTTATCTGCTTACCTACCAATCGGCGAGAGTCGACAAGAACGGTGAGGTCAGCAATTATGCTATGCGTTCATCTATCTGGCTCGAGATTGACGAAAATTGGCAGTTAATATTTCATCAAGGCACGCCGTGTGAAGCGTTTGAGTTAGAATAAACCAATCTTATAGATATAATGAAAATTAAACTTGTAGAAAGCACGCCTGATGATGCAGAAATCCTTATTTGTATGATCAACAAACTGGCTGAAATTGATGGTGTTGGAAGTGTGCCTGTTGGGAAAGAACAACTGTTTGCTAATATTTACTCTGACTCTCCTGTAGCTTTTGCCAAATTGATTATCTACGATGAAAAGGTTGCAGGCTTTATCATTCACAGCTGGAAATTTGCGACTTTTTTAGGGACTCGTGACATGTACATGCAGGCGACTTACATCGAGCCAGAGTTTCGTCGCCGCGGTGTAGCCACCAAAGTATTGGGGAAGCTTGCCAAACTCGCACTGGATTCTGGTTGCAGTAGAATGGAATGGTACGCAATAGAAGGAAATAATATGAGTGGTGGTTTCTACGACGCTTTGGGAGCCTGTACTTTATCTGATGCCAGAGTACGACGTTTTTCGACCGAAGTATTAGTCAAGCTCTCGGAAATCGACTAAGCTCCACTAATGCAAGATATGCAATTCAAAAAGTATTATGGCCAAAAATAAAATCATTCGCTGCTCGTTGCAGGATTACTTTGAAAGCGCTTGTGTTCAACAGGCAAAGATTAAGCTTTTACTAAAAGATGGGACAGAACTAAGTGGAGTAGCAAAAGACTTAAATACTCGAAATAAATGCGAATGGCTTATGCTTCAGGTCGCTGAAGATAATCGGGAAATTGATTTAATGGATATCGAACAATTAGAGTTTTTAAGAACGGGAGAAAAAATCAAGCTCGCTTAACTAGAATTTGATGTGTCGACGCGGTTAAAAAACAAAATTAGATAGCCAACAATTGCTGAAGCGATAGAGCCTAACAAAATAGCCAGTCGGTCAATTCTGGCCTCACCTGCACCACCATGCTCAAATGCGAGAGACGCGATAAAGAGACTCATAGTAAAACCTATGCCACAAAGCACCGAGGTGCCGTAAAGTTGTAACCAGCTTGCGCGCTCGGGTAAGCAAGACAGTTTTAATTTGATTGCAGCAAAGCTAAAGGCAAATACACCAAGCTGTTTTCCGACAAACAAGCCAAGAAAAATACCAACCGGAATATCGGTAAATGCATTGTTAAATTTCACCTGACTTAAATCGACACCCGCATTGGCAAAAGCAAATATCGGTAATACACCAAGCGCTATATAGGGATGAAGGTTATGCAGAAGGTGGTCTAATGGGGAATTTTCATCATGTTGCTCCGAGTCGCTATAAATTGGAATAAAGAAGGCATTGATGACACCTGCAATTGTTGCGTGGACGCCTGACTTTAAAAAACAAACCCAGATGAAAATTCCAAATAGAAGATAAGGTGCTATCCGTTTAACATTTAATCGATTAAGGATAAATAGACCCACAAAACCCAAAGTTGAAGCCATTAATGCCGAAAAAGATATTTCGTTGGAGTAGAAAAAAGCAATAATCAAAATTCCTGCGACGTCATCGATAATTGCCAGAGTCATAAGAAAAAGCTTCAAGCTGGTCGGCACTCGACTCCCCAGAAGAGCTAATACGCCGAGAGCAAAAGCTATATCTGTTGCAGTTGGAATTGCCCAGCCATGTGCGGATAAATTGTTATCGATATTGAATGCCAGGTATATTAGTGCTGGAAATACTATACCTCCAAGGGCTGCGATAGCTGGTAGTAGTAGCGTTTTTCGATCTTTAAGTTTTCCAACCAATAACTCTCTTTTTAATTCCAGACCAACCACAAAAAAGAAAATGGCCATAATACCATCATTTATCCATAGTAATAAGGGCTTGTTAATTGAGAATGCATCGGCACGAATCTCGACAGTCATCATCAAAAAATTTTGGTAAAGAGCAGATAAGTCTGAGTTTTTTACAATCATTGCTATAGCGGCAAAGACAATTAGTAGTATGCCTGCGAGACTTTCCGTCTGTAAAAATTTCTTCAGGTTTGACACTAGAACCACCGGAAAATTCGAAGCAGAATTAT
Organism: Aliikangiella sp. G2MR2-5; assembly: GCF_015687155.1. GTDB lineage: Bacteria > Pseudomonadota > Gammaproteobacteria > Enterobacterales > Kangiellaceae > Aliikangiella. Next base: position 316,464 of record NZ_JADPQF010000005.1, read on the forward strand.
TTGAAAAATACAGATAACAATGGAAATAATAACCACATAGCTAAATCCCATGTCAGAGTCGGTTCCAGGTATTCCACCAACATTAATTCCGAGTAAACCAGTGATAAAAGAGAGTGGGAGAAATATTACAGAAATAATTGAAATAACATAGAGGTTGCGGTTTACCTTATTGTTGATCTTACTATTGAGTTCGTTATTGAGTATTTCACTTCGCTCTTTCAAAAGTGCGATTTCTTCATTGAGGTAACTCATCTGATTTACCGTATCTTCAAGTTCTTGTTGAACGCTGGTGTTTTTCCAGTCAAGTTGAGCCGCGGATAGTTTTTTCAGAGAATCTACCTGAGGCGATGTAAAACGACTGAGGCGAGAAATAGTGCGTCTAAGGTCATGAATTTGCTCACTCGATATATCTGAATTTTTATCCTCAAGCTCTTCCAGTGCTTCCATTTTTTCAATGAGCTTCTTTACCTGTTTATTGATTTTAAAAATTACATTTTTAATTAGATGCATAAGAATATCGCATGCTGATTGAATATTGCCAGAGTCCGATTCTGTGAGCCCCCTGACTTCCCTGACAGCCTGAATTGGTCGATTCATGACGGTAATGATTCGTTTACCATCACAAAGAATACGAAGCGAAACCATATCCTCCGGATCGCTGTTTGGGTTTAGATTGACGGCCTTTAGAAAAAGTAGAAACTCGTTATTGTCGATAGCCAGGAAATAAGGCCGAGTTATTTCAGAGAACAAGGCGTCATATTCGCCTGGTGTGACACCCATATCTGAAGCTGTATCAAATTTATCATCGCGGGTTGTATGAAACCAATAGTCTGTACCTGAGGAAGTGTCAGGTATATCTGATGGAACGAACTGGTTGTTTTCATTTTTGGTGATGAGAAACGATTTAGAGGCTGGCATAGCGTACTTTCTAAACTGTTGATGACTATCTTAGAATATATAACATCTTGACAGATGTAGCTTTAAATTTTTATTTTGCATTGCATCAATGTCGAGCTATGGTCGTCCGCTGAAAAAGTGGGCTTTTGATTAAGTGATCTTGTATTTCAGTGATCTTGTATTTCAGTGATCCATTATCTAAGTGATTCAGCATTCATTTTCTTTCGATGTTTATTTGTTATCTTGTATTGGTTCGTATTATTGTTTAGGCTTCGTGAATAGAATGGAATTTTTCAGTTAGGGAAACGTAACTGTTCTAGATACATAAATAATAAAAGCAAGGAAGTTCAATGAACATAACCTCGTCTGCGATTTCTGAAAATTTAACTCAGAAGCAGCCATCTCCACTTTATTTCTTGCTCGACCTGACAATTTATATTGCTTTAATGTTTTTGATCCGTGAAATATATTTTTCCGAGTTCCACTTTATTGCAAACGGCTTGTTCTGGTCCAGTACGACTTTGATTGCTGCCATGCTCTTTATGCGAATCAGGAATGTTTCCTGGAAAGAAATCGGTCTGCGAAATCCTGATAATTATAAACAGGCGATAACTGCAACTATTTTCATATTAATATTCACCATCGTTTCAATGGTGATACTGAATATTTTAAAGGACAATTTTGGTTTGCAGCTGGCTGCTGATGAATCTGATCAACAAGCTGCTAGCAAGTTTGGTGAATTGGCAGGAAACTGGTTACTTTTTTTGAGTATTATCCCGTTTGTTTGGGTTCAATCGGCATTTGAAGAGTTATTAGATAGAGGATTTCTCATTAATTGGGTAGAGCGTGTGTTTTCCAGTACTTGGTTTGCAACTATTATCGCTGTGCTATTTCAAGCAATGCTATTTGGATTTCGGCATTCATACGATCTTTCTGAACGGTCGGTTACAGTAGGTTTAATTGGTCTTGCTATGGGGGTTGGTTATGTGGCTTTTGGCCGAAACCTTTGGCCTCTAATTATCGCGCATTGCGTTCTTAATACAATGTCATTGTTGGGTAGAGTATAGGTTTTCAAGGACAGGATAGAGAAAGGCACTTTACAGTGCCTTTCTAACATGTGATAAAACTTAGCAATACTCAGAATAAGGGTTTTCTGTATCAAAGTTTAATTGATTCTTGAATTTGTCTAAAGAAATGCCTTCGCTGGTAATCTTCAAATCTTCACCCTGCATGACTTCGGTGCCAAAATGATAGATGACATTGATATCGCCTTTGGTAATGGCTTCATCATAAGCTTTTGCAGTAGCTTTCACGGATTCATTTTTTGCTCGATAATCTGCGAGACGTTCTGCACCATATTTCTTCTCAAGCATTTCGAAAGCAACATGTGGTGACAGGACTAGACCGGAAGCATTGTTACCACCGAAACCTTTTGAGTTAAGGACGACGCCTTTCATTTGCTCACCCTTATCACCGACAAACTTATGATCCAGACAAATTTCCAGATTGGAGTCGTAAATGTCTTCTGCCAGTTTTTCAGTCGTTTTAATGCCAGGAATATAGCCATATTCCCAGACGCCCAAAGCCGCAGCCAATTGATCGCCACCTGCTGGTCCAAGGGAGTGTCCAAGATAAGCCTTCACACCACAGACCGGCCATTTTTCAATGCTAAAAGCTTTGGCTACTTCATTTAGAATATGAGATTCAGTCACTCGATTTTGTGGTGTACTGGTGCCGTGAGCGGACGCATAAGTTTGCTTGACGCCTTCTTCTCCCAAAATATTTTTCGCCAGCGCCATACACTTGGCAACGGTCAAATAGTTACCAACACCGGGTGAAGAGATTGATTTCTTGTTCGCATCTGCGTTGACATAAACATCGGGAACTGCGCCGTAAATAGTCGCACCCAGCTCCAGAGCTAACTCGTCATCCATCAGGATAAAGAACTGGGCAGCTTCTCCAATGGTGAAACCGGCGTTTTCTGCAAATGGTCGGCTAGCCCTGCGGTTATCACACTCTTCGGTCCCATCAATGGCTGCAATTTGTGCGTCTTCCGCCAAAGCGCCCATGGCTTTAAATCCTTCGATCACTTCCGGTTCAATAGGCGCTTCAGCTCCACCGACAATAGCAACACGAGCGCGACCGGCCTGGATATCACCAATTCCTTGGCGCAGGTTATAAAGGAAAGTCGCACAGGCACCGATATTCGCGCCAGTTGAGCCAACGCTGTTTATCATATAGCTATTAACAAAGTCTGCAGGCATTTGAGTCAACATCAGTGGCATTTGTTTAGAGGTTACGCGGCCGCCTTTCAGTCCGGCCTGAGCCAGTCCGCGACCGCCGAAATCGTCGAGCTGACCAATCGCTGATGCCGCGTAAACTGAAACTTCATCAGGTTCGATGTGCTCAAGCACCGTGTCCCAGTCCAGTCCCATAGAGTGAAGTGCATCAGAAGCACCAAATACTGCCAGTTGCAAACCTTTCGGCTGGTTACGTGAAGAATAGAATTCTGCAGGGTCAAAGCCTGTAGGTAATTGTGCTCCACTGGTGACCGCAATTTTATAGCTATCCTGGGTTAGTACTTCCATTTCACCTTCGACGGTAACACTAACCTTACCACCACCAAGATCTTCAACTTTCCAGTTTTCAGGGAGTGTTTCCGGTAGTTGACGTTTTCGGGTTTCAAATTTAATTGCCTCACCTTCAGCTTTCATGCTGGTTTTACGGTGAGTCTTGACGTTGTTGATATCAAAAGTTTGAGACTCTATCTTGCGGATCAAAGTGTGATCCAGCATATACTGCCTGTCATTGGCATCTTCCAGCTTCATCAGCTTGGAAAGGCCTTCGAACATAGGCGCCAGCTCTTCTTCCTTCATTACTTCATGAACCAGGCGGCGATAAGCATGGTGGAATGAGCTTCTTCCCGCGGCGTTGATGCCGCCAAATCCAACTATTACAGGTAACTTTTGCATAACCTTCACTTCTTTAATGGCTAGAGTATCTAATTCAGGCGGAATATTTTATTTGACGTATTAGAAAGGCAGTAGGATAATTTTGCCAATAAATTGTATATTATGGCCATTTTCTGTCAATAGCTTTATGACACTTTCATTATTTATCTGTTATCCCAGGGCTTTATCAACCAGTCTTAGCCTACCTATGGAAATGATTTCCGCAGCAAACTCGGTTGCCAGAATTAATCGTGTCAAAAGGGAAAACTGGCAGTGCAAGGTGGTCTCAGCCCTTTCTCAAGCCAATACTCCAATAGATTTTGCCAGGGGATTAAGAGTTTTACCTGAGTTAGACCTTGCAACTGCACCTAAGGCAGACAGTATTTTTTTGCCGCCGATATGGGGAAAACCTGATTTTGTTATCGATAGAAATCCCGAGTTGATTCAGTGGATCAGGCAGCGTTATGAGGAGGGCACTCAGCTTATTGCAACTGGTACAGGTGTGGGCTTGTTGGCGCGCGCAGGTTTACTCGATAACAAAGTGGCTACGACACATTGGTACTACTTTGATACTTTTGAGCGTAAATATCCACGAGTTAATCTCCAACGACATCACTTTATCACACAGGCAGGAAGCCTATACTGTTGCGGAAGCATTAATGCTCTGGTGGATTTAACAACCTATTTCATAGAAACCTACTTTGGAAAAGAAGTGACTCAGGTGATTGAGCAGCATTTTAGTCATGAAATTAATCGAACCTATGATAAGCCCTGGTATAGCACTGGAGAAGCCCGTCATCCAGATGAAGGGATCATCGAAGTTCAACAGTGGATGCAATCGCACTACTCACAAAATTTCAATCTAAATGCCCTGGCAGAATTAGCTAATATGAGCGTGAGAAATTTCTCGCGGCGATTTAAAGCCGCGGTTGGTAAATCTGCTCTTGCTTACGGGCTGGATCTAAAAATGGAAGCTGCAAGAGAACTACTAAAAGAAACTAATTTAAGTCATCAGGATATTGCTGATAGAGTCGGCTTTAAGGATGCTGCATATTTTTCTCGCCAGTTTAAATTAAAAAATAAACTGACTCCTAGAGAATACAGAGAAATGGTCAGAGGGAAGCTGTTTAACATTTCTTCGACACAGGATTAATCTAAATTTGATAGCGTGGGTAGCTGAACTGGACGCTCGGGCAAATGAAACTTGGCTAGCGAGAGTGTTCTGATGATCTATACTTAGGGGGATTTAGTCTGGCTTGAGGCGTCAACAAGAACGACACTATATTGAACAAGTCCATTGCAATAACTTTTTCAACTTTTTTGCTAAGCTCGATTTCTTTTCGCGTCATTGGGGATAGCTTTATTGATTTGGAACTAACCCTATCTAGCAATGATAATATTTCTAATGCCAGCGACAATGAAATTTCCGATAATCTTTATCAATTGGAGCTGACCTACGGTCAATATCATTATCTGGATGACGGACTATTCTTCAATTGGTTTGCTAGCCTCGATTATACTCAATATAGTAGTTGGTCTACATTTGATCATGTCGTATTGAACACTGGAATTGAACTTGAAAAGAAAATAGGTATGGGAGCTTATGTTCCCGTTGTTGGAGTCGACGTTTCATTTTCGAATAAAAATTACAATGTTGACATTCGAGATGGAATTGATACTGCAATTCGCGTTTTCTGGAAAAAAAGACTGAATGAGCGCTGGGATACCAGTGTTGCATTGGGGTTTAGTCAATATCATACAAAGCATAATATTGAGGGGGATATTCAAGCGCCCACTACGCCAATGAACACTCTGAGTTTTGATGCTTTCGCGGTATCACAAAAACATCTCTCTGCTAATACGCAGGTTTCATTAAACGAGAAAAACTCGATTTCAATGGGCGTAGAGTATTCTGATGGAGACATTACATCAACAGTGATGTCATCTTCCTGGATGCCTGAATTGGTTACCGCCAGAGTGCCCGATACCGCTATCGGGGAGGGATACTATGCCTATCGTCTGGATGGAAAAATGTTATCACTAAATCTTGAATGGGATTATATCCTTTCGGACGAGTATACCTTTAGAGCTAGTTATCAATCATCAAATATCAATTCGGATTTAGGAAGTTATGAATACAAAAGAAAGAAAATTTCACTAACAATTATAAAATATTTCTGATGATGTGGAGAAAGATGAATATCCGGCTATCCAAATTGATTCTATTGTCTATTTTTCTTCAAGTAGGAACTACTAGCGCGGCAGAACTTCGAATAAAACTGACAAAAAATGGTGAGTTACCACTTGCTAATGCTGTTGTGAAATTGGAGCCCAGGAATCATAAGGTAAAAATTGTTCCGCAAAATAAAGTCATTGATCAGATCAACAAGGAGTTTGTACCCAGAATAGTTATTGTTATACAAGGAGGGGATATCAATTTTCCCAACAAGGATAATATAAAGCATCACGTCTACTCGTTTTCTGATGCAAAGCAGTTTGAACTCCCTCTATATGAAGGAGTACTTGCTGAATCCGTTAATTTTGAGAAACCGGGAGTAGTTGTGCTTGGCTGTAACATTCATGACTGGATGCGCGGCTATATTTATGTGACAGATTCACCCTATACGATGCTTACCAATCGAGAAGGAACAGTAAGTTTCGAAAGTTTGCCTGAAGATACCTACAAGCTTAGTATTTGGCATCCTGGGCTCAATGAGGATCTGAAAAATATGAGCTACACACTGCGTGGAGAAGATTCACTTGAAATCAACAGGGATGTAGTCATTAAGCCTGTTGTGAAAATTCGTCGAAACCAGAATCGTCGACGTAATCGCTACGATTAGAACTATGCTGTTTCGTTTCCGGAAGTTTCAGACCCGTTTGTTATCTTTCATTCTCTTGACCGTATTCTTCATCCAGGCGGCAATCTATTTTAGTGTGAGAAAAGCTAACATTGAAAACGCCAAGACTGAAATTAGTCGTAGTCTACAACTTGGTGCAGAGGTATTTACACGCATCATTCATGAAAGAACCCAAAATCTTTTTCAGTATGCCAGGTTACTATCCGCGGACTATGCCTTTAAGCCAGCATTTTACTCTGGCGATCACATGACAATATTATCTGCAATGGAAAACCATCTGGCCAGGTTGGTCGAAGCCGAAATAATGCTTCTGGTAGATCTTGAATCAAATATCATTGCAAGTTCTATGAACTCCAGCGAAGTTGGAGTTCCCTTTAAATGGCCTCTACTAATTCAAAAAGCGGAGAAAGATGAATATGCTGAAGCGACCGGTATTGTAATGATCCAGAATAGACCCTATCAACTGATTGTTGTACCTTATTTTGCTCCTGATATTAGTGCATGGGTTGTGCTCGGTTTTGCTTTTGACCAAGGTGTAGCTGAGGATATTCAAACTTTGGTTCAAAGTGAGATTTCCTTTGTGGGCCAGGCTGAACCGGGAAAATGGCGAGTCACAGCAGGAACAATTCAAGGAGACAATTTAAAGCTCATAGAAATGATTGATCAGATAACTAAAAATGAGTTACCAAAGTCAAAAATCCAGACTATCTCGCTAAATCAGAATTTATTTGTCAGTCTTGCGCAGCCGGTCGATGAAAATCGTCAACTATTTGCAGTATTACAAAGGTCTCTTGACGAGTCACTAAAACCCTATTTGAGACTGGAAAGTACCTTGCTTAATATCTTTTTAATAACAGTGGTTATTTCTTTCCTTATTAGCTTGATGTTGGCTAAGAAAGTAACACATCCAGTAAAAATATTAACCGAGTCGGCTAGCAAGATAAAACTCGGCAACTACACAGAAAGGATCGAGATTAATCTTAAAGATGAAATTGGCCAATTAGCCGATTCGTTTAATAGTATGGCCAGAGGATTGGAAGAGAAAGAAAAAGTTAGAAATCTACTGGGGAAAGTTGTCTCAACTGAAATAGCTGAGGAATTATTGAGCAGGGATATTGAGCTTGGCGGAGAAGAAAAAGATGTTTCAATTCTTTTTTCCGATATTCGTAATTTTACCAGTATTTGTGAAGGCTATTCTGCGAAACAAATATTGAATATGTTAAATATATACCTTACAGCTATGAGTGAAGCAATAGAAGAAAGTCAGGGGCTTATTGACAAATATATTGGTGACGCCGTTATGGCGCTGTTTGGTGCACCAAATGATGATCCTGAAAGCGCTAGTCATGCCATTGCTGCGGCCAGATTAATGAGTGACAAGCTAAAAAAATTAAATGCTCAAAATGTATTCGGTGATTTAACTATAAATATTGGGATTGGAATTAGTAGCGGAAGAGTTGTTGCCGGAAATATGGGATCTCCGTCACGTTTAAATTATACTGTTATTGGTGACACAGTTAACTTGTCTTCCAGGCTAGAGGGGCTTACAAAGTTCTACGGCGTTGACGTAATTGTCAGTGAAATAACTCAAAAACGCGCAGAAGATTGGGTATTTCAGGAGCTGGATTGGGTTAAAGTTAAAGGAAAGTCCGAGCCGATTAAAATCTATCGACCGCTTTGCTTAGAAAATAACCTTTCTAGTCATTGTCGTCGAGTAGTCGATGTTACAAATGATTTTATTCATCTTTATCGTAAGCAATGTTGGAATGAAGCACTAGCAACACTAGAAACGCTAAAGTCAATTGATAGCTCAAATCTACCATCAATATATCGTCAGAGAATCGAAGCCCTCCAGTTGCGCCCGCCTGGTCAATCCTGGGATTTTACATACGAGTTTGACTTTAAATAGAACGATATTAAATTGTAGGCAGGATTAAGTGACCTAGTATTTGGTTTTAACTATTTCTTCGTTATTCATATTTTCTGTTTAATTTCTTTTCATATTCTATAGAAAACACTGATTATGTTAATAACTAGTTTTGTTCATGTGATGTGAAATTCGTTATCTGTGTTCTGTAATAAAAGCATCATAAAGCGATAATCTAAAAGTTGGGTCATGCACAACATCTTAATTTATCTTGCCTGAGTGTCGATTGATAAGAAAAACTAATGAGTAGTCTCAAATATTTTCAATTGTTCATATTCCATATGCGCGAATAATTAGGTCGAACCTTAGTTCAAAAACATGGAAAAATTGGAGAAGAAAATGAATGCTTTGAAAAAGACTTTAGTCGCAGGAAGTTTAATATGTTCAGGAGTTGTCGCGCAGGCGAGTGAATATTTACCTATGTCCGTAAATGACCATAAGGTTTTTAAAGTGAACGAACGAGAAATAGTCGTTGAAGTAACGGATTTTTCAGGAGATAACTGGAAAAAGTATTCTAATTATATGGGGCGTAGTGAACAATGGATTTGGAGTTCAAAGGATAGCCAGAAAATATTTTGGTATAATAATGAAGGAGGAGCTCAATTGCTGGTCGACTTTAATCATGCGGTTGGTACTGAGTATCTGGTTGATATTGACGGCTGTACAAACTCTGCGAGAATCGAAGATAAGCAATATCAAGCGGTCACCGAGGCGGGTACATTTGATAATTCGATATTACTGGTGTTTAACGGTGATTGTTATGACGCGGGGTTGGCTTCTGCTGCTTTTGCACCTGGAATTGGACTGGTCGCTTACGCCCAACAATCAATCATTGGCCCTGTGACAACCGAGATGGTGCGAGCGCAGGTTGACGGTATCAGTTATCCGCTATTTGATGGAATTGAAGTTTCTAGTCAGTTTCCATCTGGACGAACACTATCTAATGTTCAGGAATACGTTAGTGCATATCTGACGATTACAAACTATTCAAAAGAAAAAGAAGTTTTTAATTTTAACACTTCTCAACAGTTTGATATTGAAATACATGATATCAATGGAGAGGTGGTGAACAAGTGGTCAGCTGATAGACGTTTTATGACGGCCTTAACGAGTGTAGAAATTTTACCTGGAGCAAGCCATAAGTTTGGTGGTCAGATTAAACTGGTGGATGTGAATGGCAAAGCCTTGCAAGTTGGCAGCTATACAATAAGAGTTGAGCTAAAGGGAAGTAACCAACCAGTTTCCAGTGCTTTTGAAGCCATACCTTTCGCTGCTGAATCTCCTTTATATATCGATCAAAAAGTATCGGCTTTTAATTAGTTGAAATTACTTTAAATCGGAGCCCCTATGAGGGCTCCCTTTGTGATGCTTTTAGATTTTTATTTTTTACTGACCTGCTACTGATGATGACTACTTTTTTAATAGTTTATCAAGTATTGCTTTCTCCCACAAATGAGTAATATAGGCTTGTTTTATTGCGTTCAGAGTGACTTGAGGCCATCTATCAAAGGATAGATCCAGTTATTTCTTTTCAGGGATAGTGACAAATATTTCTGCTGTACCAAGAGTTGTAAAGCAAAACCAGCAGAATATTGTCGGAAGAAAAAAAGTTCTTATATTCGTAAAATGTCCATAATGGTCTCCAGGAACCAAAATTGCGTCAGGTCTCCGTTAATTAAAAAAACTGAAAGCTTAAACAAAAGCAGGAAACCTCAAGTTAATGACTACTTGAGGCTAAGTTAATGAAGAGATTTGATCAGAATCGTATAAAGTTAGCGGGGTTAACCGCTTTACTGTTCTGGTGGACTTCCAGGTGCAAATGTGGACCGGTTGCTTTACCTGTTGCGCCAACACGACCGATGACTTCGCCTTGTTTGACTGTTTCGCCCTCCCTGACATTAAGTTTGCTGAGATGGGAGTAGATTGTCTGCAAACCATTGCCATGGTCAAGTATTATGATTGTGCCGTAATTTGTCTTACCTTTCAGTTTTTCGGTTGAAATAATCACCTTTCCAGAAGCTGCTGCCAGTATTGGGGTTCCAGTTTCGGCAGCAAGGTCCATTCCATTGTGAAATTTATGAAACTTATTTCTTTCTCCGTACGGTGAAGTCAGCTTGGCTTCTGGCAATGGATTGATTAGTATCTGTTCACCGGTTACCTCAGTGGTTGGCTGCGCAGCAATGGTGGCAAGGGAAAAAGCTGCACTTGCAGAAAAGAGAGTCAATCGACTCAAAAAAGACTTGAAGCCTTTCGCTGAAGGATCCATTATATGGTTTATTCTCATTGTAATACTCCTATTTGATTGTGATGAGAAGGCTGCAACCGGTTGGTGAGAAAGGTCGGTTGCAGATCGGCGGAGGATCTTTAGCATTGCGAGTGCGTAGGTCCTCCGCAAATTCGTTTTATTATTCAATACTTTTTCATCGCAACTTGCTTCAATTGCCCAGTTAGATAGTCTAACTAGCGAGCGGCAAAAAGGATTAAACCAGTTAAAGCACAATAATATCTGGAATAGCCATTGTAATCGTCCATCATTACTCTTTTTATGGTGCCATTCATGACGAACTACCAGACGAAGTTGCAGGTTGTTTAATTCATTGAGCGTTGAATAAGGAATCACTAATGTTGTTCTATAAGTTTGCGATATAAACGGAGTCGTAACTTGATTATTTAGTCTAACTTCTAATTTACACTGTCTCTGAAGTTTACTTAGAAAATCATAATTTCTTTTAGACAGTCTATCCGCTCCCTGTTGAAGACTTTCTGATTGCCGCAAAAGCTGGTTCATTCGATAGCAACGTCCAACAAACTGTACAAGATGGTAAATAAGACCCAGACAATAAATTGCAAATAAGCCAATAATGAGGTTGCGAGTTTGAATTGGCGAGCTAACGGATGCAATCAATTCAGTAACTTCTATCAGATTTACACTCGCTGTTTGTTCCATTGACTGGAGTGATGAAAGATCAAAAACAGGCCAATAGGAAGCTGGTCTGGGAAAAAATGAAATAATGAAAGGAAGATGAGCAAAGCCGGTCAATGCTAACCATAGCGCTTTCCAGCTAGCCAGCTGAGGTTTTATCTTCAGCAGAATTTTACCCGTAACAAAGGCTAGAGTAGCCACGATAATGGAATAAAAAGCGGCTACCACTAGCTGTTCAGAAAGCATGCTAACTTGATCAGTCATCGCTTTCTTCCTTTTCATTCAGTAGCATTTCCAGCTCTTTCAGCTCTCCATCGTCAAGTAGTTTACTATCGGCGAACATCGATACGGGCAGTTCTTTATCGACTTCCAGAACCTGGAATGCCAGTTCTTTTACAAAGGACGCAAGAGTTTTGACCTTGCTGACTGCCGGACTAAATACTTTTACACCATGCAGCTCTTCCTGAGTCAGCATCCCTTTTTGGAGCATTCGCTCCAGCGTTTTTCGTGTCGATGAAAATGACCACTTCAAGCTGCCTGTTGTTTCGTGAACTTCTCGAGCGCTCATCGGAGACTGACGCCAAAGCGATTTGAGAATCGCAAGCTCGTTAGTAGAAGGCTTTGCTGATTTTGAATTTGTAGGTGCCATTTTATCGTACACTTTCCAGTTTTGATTGCTGTCGACTGACCAAGGTCGCCAGTATGCGACAAGTGTCGCACACTGTCAATAGTGTCAATAGCCTCAATAGTCTCAATAGTCTCAATAGTCTCAATAGTCTCAATAATTTTATGTGCTATTGAGGATAGGCCTCTTTAATTAGTGCTTCGATAGTAAAGATTCTGAATACTGATAGTCTTTCCTGTCATAATTTTGATTAATGAACAATCGACAATTAGCGTAACAAGTGCTAACAATAGTAGGGAATTACATTGTTACTTTTTGAGGCTTTACTCTTTTATTGGCCTGTCTAAAATGGAGTGTTGCAGTGACACAAATATGATTCTAATTTTAAGGAAAATAATTTATGAAAAATAGATTCAGAATGCTCTCATCCTTGGCGGGAGTATTTTTGGTTTCAAGCCTTAATTTAAGCGCCAATACTTTTAATAGTGAAAAACTGGATAAATATCTCGAATCACTAGAAAAAAACAACAAAGCAATGTTGAGTGTTAATTTAAGGGTTGATGGTAAAGAAATTTACCAAAATGAAATCGGATTTCGAGATGTCAGGAATAACTTGTCGATTGAAAAAAATACCAAGTTTCGGGTAGGGTCGATTAGCAAGATTTTTACTGCAACTATTGCAATGAAAATGATTGAGCAAGGAAAGTTATCTCTCGACAACAAGCTTGCCGAGTTTTATCCGCAAATCGCCAATGCAGATAAAATCACTATTGCTCATCTACTTTCACACCGTTCTGGAATTTTTAATTTTACTAACGAATCGGATTACACCTCTTATATGACCAACCCTAAGAGCGAAGCCGAGTTAATTAAGAAGTTTGAAAGCTATGAACCTGAATTTAGTCCTGGTGAAAAGTTTGACTATTCCAATACAAACTATGTTTTGTTAGGGTTTATTCTCGAGAAGGTGAGCAAGAAGGAATATTCTGAGCTTCTTCAGCAATACGTAGTTAAACCTCTTGGTCTTAAAAACACATATTACGGAGACAAAATTTCATCCAAAAATAACGAAGCATACTCTTATCAATTTGAGTCTGATAAATGGCTCGAGTCAAGTGAAACGAATATGAGTATTCCGCATGGTGCTGGTGCAGTTGTGTCTACGCCGGAAGATTTAACAATATTTTTATCGTCATTACTTGAAAATAAATTACTCACCGAAAAGTCTGTCGAGTCGATGAAAAAAATTGAGCAGGGTTATGGTAAAGGGTTAACAGTGTTTCCGTTTGGTGAAAAGCGGGCCTTTGGTCATGGCGGTGGTATTGATGGTTTTGTTTCGAACGCAGCCTATCTGCCTGAAGATAAATTGGCGATTTCGGTTACAGCGAATGGCGTTAACTATAATTTTAATAATGTTCTGATCGGTGTGCTGAGTATTTATTACGGTTTACCATTCGAATTACCGAATTTTGATGCCAAACCAATCGATGTTTCGCAAGATAAGTTATCGGCATTAGTTGGCGAATATGAGACAGAAGCACTTCCGCTGGATATTTCAGTATTTATTCAGGATGGAAAGCTTTTCGCTCAAGCAACGGGACAGGGGGCATTTCCTCTAACGGCTACTGCTGAAAATGTCTTTCAATTTGAAGCCGCGGGTATTGTGATGCGCTTTAACAATGAAAAGCAGGGTGTTTCTTTCGTATTAGAACAGGGGGGAGGAAAGTATCCCTATTCTTTAAAAGTGTCAAAATAGACGAAATAAACCTCAAAAAAAGTCCCCGACAGCCTACTGGAGATCCTCTGGCTGCGGGGAAGGGGATAGGGGCAAATTAAATCAAGACATGACTTCCCCGAAATTGGTTTTATTAACTCAATTGTTTAGCACGAGAAATTTCTAGCAATTCTTCCGAGGTTAATTCTTTGTTTTTCGAGTACCATTCAAATTGTTCCAACGTTTTGAGTAACTTCTCTTTTGGTACTAGCACCAGTAAGTTTCCGCATGCGACCAATACGAAGCCGCTTACGGTGTAGTAGGTCCATTCAAAGCCTTCAAATAGTGTGCTTAAAATTACCGCGACAACGGGGAATAGCACTATGCTGTAGCTGGCTTTTTCAGGACCTATGTTCTTCAGTAAAACAAAATAACTATAAAATGCGACAATCGTTCCAAATATTGTGAGATAGCTGAAAGAAATCCAATAGTCAGGGTCGTTTGACAGCTTGAATTCTGCGCCATTAATCCATGCAAATATTAGTAGAAACAGAGTGCCGTATAGCATGCCCCAACCACTAGACTGAAGAACAGGGTATTCATGATTCGAGTTCCTTACACTCACCATATTGCCGAAAGATGCCGATAAAGAACCTGTTAATACCAAGATTAATCCAAGCAGAGTGTTATCTCCAGGGTTGTAGTTTATTACTTCTGGCCAGAAGAGTACGACAATACCCGAGATGCCAATTAGCGCGCCCAGATAGGTTTTTATCGGAATATGTTTACCAAAAAACAAACGAGTGTTGGCAATATTCATTAATAGAAGAATACTAAACACAATTGAGGTGATTGCTGAGCTCAGATGTTTTTGCGCTTCATACAATGTGACATAGTTTAAGCAAAAATTGAACAATCCCAACGCAGCCAGATAAACATGCTGTTTCGAACTAAACTTGATTGAGTGGCCTGCCAATTTACTAAGCGCTAGTACCAGTATTCCCGCGAGTCCAAATCGATAGATCAGCGATATTTCAACCGCGATTTCTCCTAGCTGATACTCTATGGCTAACCAGGTAGAACCCCAGATTAATACTGTAATAATGTAGAGAAATGTGTTTTTCATCCAGATTACTCCTCTTACGGTTAAGGCATGTAACCGTAAACTTGACTTTCAATAATGATATACGTTAAAACTGTATACCTAACATATACAGAAAAAATGAAAAGTGACCTGTACAGATTGAGTGGGGATGAAACGCATATGTTGTAAGCAATGTAACTCCCTGTTTCTAAAGGCCTGCTAAATAGTTTTCTGTAGTGAATATCAAATTGTTTAATAGCGATAAGTTATGTCTGTTCTAATTGATAAGCAAAGCGATAGCTTTCTCTACCAACAAGTGATCGAGCTAGTCGATGCCATGCAAACTTCTGGTACCTTGAGGCCTGGAGATAAATTGCCTTCGTTGCGCAAACTAAGTAGGCAGTTAAATGTCAGCGTACCTACGGTCAAGCAGGCCTATATTGAGCTTGAGCGGCTTAACAAAGTGGAAGCGCGAGCCAAATCTGGCTTTTTTCTCAAAGCTGCTCAGCTAGATATAAACGCTCCCAAAAGAGCTAGTTTTACTAGAAGACCGGTTGCTGTGAGATGCCAGACTTTAATTGAAGAGTCTTATGAAGCTGTTCATTCACCTAATGTATTGCCTTTGGGGGTTTCGCATCCGGTTATGGCACATTCTCCAGATAAGATGTTATCCAGAATTATGCGCAGAATACTCTCGCAAGCAGGACCTAAGGCTATGGCTTATGGTCCCATGGATGGTTTTCCTCCTCTTAAAAGACAAATAACTCAGCGCTATTTGGAGCAGGGAGTGGAAGTTGAACAAAGTGATATTGTGATAACCAACGGTGCACAGGAAGCCTTAGCCATAGCGCTGCAATGTGTTGCCGGACCTGGCGATGTTATAGCGGTGGAGTCACCAACCTATTTTGGAATTTTAGAGCTGATTGAAAACTTTGGAATGATGGCTCTTGAAATACCCTCTTGTTCGGAATCTGGTGTATGTCTTGACGATTTGCAGGATTCATTAGCAAAACATAACGTTAAAGCCTGTATCTTCTCTTCACTAATAAACAATCCGACAGGGTCCTGCATGCCGGAAGAAAAGCGTAGAAAGTTGGTGGAAATTGTGGAAAAACGAAAGATTCCATTAATTGAAGATGATGTTTATGGAGAGCTAGCCTTTTCTGAAGATCAAATTCTGCCTCTGCAAGCTTACTCGAAAAAGGGATTGGTTATCACCTGTAGTTCTTTTTCAAAAACTGCTGCACCCAGTTATCGAATCGGCTGGCTCGTCACTCATCGCTTTGAGCAAAAAGCGAAGGGATTAAAAAGAGCGCTTTCCTGTTCTTCATCGTTATTGAATCAAATGGTTTTGACCGAATATTTGCGGAGTGGTGATTTTGATAGAAATTTAGTACGTTTGAGGCAAGTTCTTAAACAAAATAAGGAAAGAATGTTAAGTTTGATTGCTGCACACTTCCCGCACGGGTGTTGTGTTTCCAAACCACAAGGAGGGGGAGTGGTCTGGGTTGAGTTACCGCCTGGGCATGATGCTATCGAATGGTTTAGAAAGTGTGTGGAAATTGGTATCAGTATTACACCCGGGCAACTTTTCTCAGCTTCTGGAAAATATAAACGATGTGCAAGGATAAGTTATGGCCTTCCCTGGACTGAAAAAGTAGAGCAAGCAATCATAGACATTGGTCAAATCGCCTGCTCACTCAGAAAGCATTGAAGACTGAACTCTTAAGATGGACAAAAGTTCAGAAAGTAGGCTTTAAATTTCAATTCAAGTAAGCAAACAAAAGTGCCGTTCGACTCGAACAGATGTTGTTATGATTTGAACATCGATTACGAGCCAGACGGTAGGTCATCTGGTTTTGAATGAGCGACTGGAAGCTCAAACATTACCAATGCGCAAATATCAACTGCTCGTTGATAAAACGACCTAAGTACAACAATCGTATGACTGGTAGGTTAACTAGCGGCAGAAGTTACAAGATAACTTCTGCCTTAAACTAACTATTTGCCGCTAATCACTATTATCTGCGGTTTGTTGCTAGCAACCTTTGGAAATGCTTTATCGACGCTTGTAATATCCTGACGAACTGTAACTGTGCGGTGAAGATACTTAGCAAGAGCTTTGGTTGTATCATTTGCGTCATACATTTGAGCAAACTTTACAATGTTTACATCATTACAATTCTGGTTTTTCGCAATAACAGATAGTTTTTTGCTTTCAAACTTGGTGATTATTGGAACTTTGCTTATCTTATCTTTTAATTTGCTGACATTGTTTTCAGCTGCTGCAACGCAGATCTGGGTACCAACTGAGTCATCAGCTGGTACAAAAACATAGTTGCCGGCCATGGTTGAAGCGGAAAGTAGGCTAGCTACAGCGAGTAGTGAAATCTTTTGGAATTTCATGATAATCTCCATTACGTTTTGAGTTTGATTAATCCTGATCCCAATAGAAGTTTTGAAAAAGCGACTGGAAAACTTTTTATTGGATGACCCCGCGAAAAGAATTATATCACTGTGAGATTGTAGGCTGCAGCTGGATTTATCAGTAAAGTCTAAAATATGCTATAGGCGGAATCGGGATATGAAAAAAAGGTTTACTCCGTTTACTTGGTGTAACAATTGATAAGATTTTGAAGAACAATTATGTCTATTTGTAAGCAGACTGTTGGCATGCGATATGCGGATGCAGAAGTTAAGTAAACGCTCTTTGAGCAAACAAATATCATATTGACGATAAAAGAGAAGATGACAGGAAGTCCACAGTCGGCTTCCTGTCATATCAGGACTATTTTAATGCTGCAATTCGTTTTTCCAGAGGAGGGTGGCTCATAAATAATTCTGCCATGGAACGCTTACCGGCAATACCGAACGCTGTTAGCGTGCCGTCAAGTTGGCTCTCTTTATTACCTCTTAGTCTTTCAAGGGCGGCTATCATTGATTGATTACCTTCTATTTTTGCTGCGCCAGCATCAGCACGGTATTCTCTTTGTCGAGAAAACCACATTACAATAATGCTGGCGAGGATACCAAATACCATTTCTAGCACTATTACGATACCGTAATAGGCAAATCCTCCTGCTCCACCCCCCTGATTATTGTTTCCACGTAATGCATTATTGATGATGCCTGCTACAACCCGAGCCAGAAAAATGACAAAGGTATTGACCACCCCCTGTATCAGAGTGAGGGTAACCATGTCGCCATTAGCAATATGAGAAACCTCATGCGCGAGTACTGCTTCTGCCTCACGCTGACTCATTTGTTGAAGCAAACCGGTACTAACCGCTACCAGCGAGTTATTTTTACTGGCGCCTGTAGCGAAAGCATTCATTTCAGGCGATTGATAAACGGCAACCTCCGGCATACCGATGCCCGCCGCTTTGGCTTGTCTGGCAACCGTATCCAAAAGCCAGGATTCAGTGGTGTTTCTTGGCTGGGTAATCACCTGAGCGCCTACAGAATGTTTGGCAATCGTTTTCGATAGCAGGAGGGAAATAAAGGCTCCGCCAAAACCAAAAACAGCGGCAAAAAGGAGTAGACCTCCATAGCTTCCTTGCTCAACGCCTAGCGCCGGGCCAAGGATACTTAGTACAACACTGAGAACGGCAATAATTGCCAGGTTTGTCGCTAGAAATAGAAAGACTCGTTTCATCGTTTTTGTCTTGGTACCTCAAATAAGTGATAGTCTTGAAAGATAATTAATCCTACTTAAAGATGGGGGAGGGTTTTACAAAAACAAGATTTCTCTCTTCTTGAATTTGTAACAATTCTTGTTAAATCGCTGGGTTATAACCTTCTGGATGTATTTTTGTGCAAATGTTAATTAAATCAAAATAATTAAATTCGACAGAATGTCTGTTTCAAGTATGATAGTTTTCAAAATATCAACCCGAGTGGTTAGTGGAAGAAAATATGTTCAAAGAAGCTTTTGGGAAAGAATGGCCTATACCTTCCTTACAAGGCGAAAACCTGCTTTTGCGCCCCTGTTGCATATCTGATTTTGATGCGATTAAAGCATATCGACAGGATGAAGCTAGCTGTCAGTATATCAGGCCACCTGAAAGTGACGAACAGATCCGGACATTAGTTGAACAACACTGTTCGCCATGGGAGTTGTCAGAGGGCAGGTGGAACGGACTGGTTGTGACTGAAGTTGAAAATGACAAAGCGCTTGGAGAAATCGTCTTTCGAATCGAAGATGAAGTAAACTTGCGCGCCGAAATTGGTTATCGTATTGCCCCGCAAGCTGGAGGAAAAGGACTGGCGACAAAAGGGTGTCGATTATTGATTGATTATTTGTTTGCTGAACTGGGGCTGTTTAAGGTTGTTGCTAAATGCGATCCAAGAAATACAGCGTCTTACAGGGTGATGGAAAAATTAGGGATGGTCAGAGAAGCGCATTTTAAAAAGCACTTTAAAATTGGTGAGCGATGGACTGATCAGTATGATTATGGCCTGTTAAAAGAAGACTGGAAATCCAGGTAGTTAGTTCAAGGTAGAAATATAGAGCAGATTTTATGAAGGAACTCTTTGACCGATGGTGTGAACTTTTTACAAATTCCGATTCAAAAGTTGTGCGAGATGAATTCGATAACTTAATAAAGCATTATTCGCAACCATCAAGGCACTATCATAATATTGAGCATATTAAGGCCTGTCTCAGGCATCTTGACGAGGTTGAACAGACAATAAAAAGAAGGGAAATCGAAATTGCATTTTGGTTTCACGATGTGATTTACAATCCTTATGCTTCAGATAATGAAGAAAAAAGCGCCGAATATGCTGAGAAAGCCTTGTCGCGACTCGGTGAATTGGAAGTTGTCGACTCAGTTAAACGGCTAATATTGATCACCAGGCATCCATCAAAACCTGAGAGTCTTGATGAACAATATATGATTGATATTGATCTGAGTATCCTTGGTGCCGACGCCGAACTATATTCTAATTATGAAAGCTGGATTCGAGAAGAGTATCGCTCTGTTCCAGGTTTTCTATTTCAACGAGGCAGGAAAAAATTACTTCGCTCCTTTCTTGAGATGAGTAATATTTATTCAACTCCTTTCTTTCAGAAGAAATTAGAAACGGCTGCTCGAAAAAACTTAAAAAACGCACTGGATAACTTGTAGTGTATTTTTAGACGAGTTGAAAAAGAATGAATGGTTAAACTATATATTTACTGGAATGATTTATGAGTGAAAAAGCTATCAATTTTAAAGATAAGTTCTCAAAATTTAGCGAACACTGGACACCAAAAGTCATCGCCGAGATGAATGACTACCAGTTTAAGCTGGTTAAGGTGGAAGGTGAGTTTGTCTGGCATGACCATCCTGATACTGACGAGGTTTTTATTGTTATTGAAGGTGAGCTGATTATTGAGTTTCGTGATGGACAGGTGACTATTAAGGCCGGTGAAATGTATGTAGTACCTAAAGGAAAAGAACATAAACCGGTTGCCAATCAGGAATGTGAGATTCTAATCGTAGAACCCAAAGGGGTTGTCAATACCGGTGATAGTGGTGGCGATTTGACCGCGCAGAATGATGTCTGGATTTAAACCTATGGCTAGCAAATTATCTCTTTTAATTTTATTGTCAGGATTTATTTTAACAACAGAAATTAGAGCGGAGTCTACCGAGTCAGTTAAATCGTCAAACGAAGCGTTACCTGCGATGGAAATAAAACCACTCGCGAAAAATGTCTTCTTGCATGAATCATTTAGCAAGGTTGAAGGATGGGGTGTGGTAGGTTCTAATGGTTTGATAATATTCGAAGACGATAAGGCTTTTCTAATTGATACCCCGTGGTCCTCGACAGATACCGCTCGTCTGGTTGAATGGATAGAGAAAATAGGGGCCAAGCTGGTCGGTAGTTTATCTACTCATTCTCATGAAGACACAACTGCTGGAATTGAGTGGCTCAATGATCACTCAATTCCTACTTATGCATCAGCTTTAACAAATTCAATATTGAAAAAGAAAGGTAAGGTTGTCGCATCCAATTCAATTGATGAAAATTCAAGCTCTTTGTTTGAGGGCGGACTTGAGGTGTTTTATCCCGGTGGTGGACATAGCATTGATAATCTTGTGGTTTGGCATGCTGACAGTAAAACGCTTTTTGGTGGATGCTTTGTGCGTAGTCTTAAGGCTACAACTTTGGGCAATACCAAAGAGGCGGTAATTGAATCCTGGCCTGCATCTGTTTCAAAAGTGATTGATAAGTACCAAGATGTCGAAATTGTTGTGCCGGGGCATGGGGGGGTTGGCGATCTAAGGCTATTGAAACATACAAAAGAATTAGTTAAAAATAGCAAATAGTACAAATTGTTTAGTGTAAAGCGCGTATGGTTTGAGTTTTATTTTAGCTAATCCCGTGTCATTGTGTGGAAAATTATGGTCGATAGAAATAAGGAAAGTTAAAATATTTGCGTTGGTTTTAATTCTGAAAAAGCGTGGGCAGTATTTAAACTAGTGTTTAACACTGGTACGAAAAAGCAACTGTTCACCCGTTAGAAAAAGCGCTTCTCAGTAAGTTAAAAAAATGAACTTGGATTTAAGCAAGTCTTGTAGCGAAAAATATGATGAAACGAAAATGTCCCAAGTGTAAAAAGAAAGGTTTGTATATCTCAAAACTTGCGTTAATGTTACGTCCTCGTTGTATCTGCTGTGGTGAAACAATTGGCTTTCACTGGGGGTTTGCTGGAGTTTATGCTTGTTTTGAAACCCTGGTAATAGGTTTGTTAGCGATACATCTTATGTCGTTTCTTAGTATCACAATGAGCTTATTAGTGTTGACAACTGTATTTGTTCCTCTTTCACTAATCTCCGCTTATCTGGGGCCGCTAGAAGTGAAATATAAGTGGTGGCAATCTTAATTTTTACATGCCAATGGGACGAAGCATCACAGCAATTGCCACAAAGTCTCAAACGAAATATTAAGTGCCTGGCTAATGGCTTCTGATTCAATAACTACCGCACTCGGATAGTTACCTTCCTGCAAAGAAATCATCGCACATTTCGGCGGGTAAATTGCTACATAACTGGCGTTGGCACCGGAATTTTTATCGTCTATCCACTTTCTTTCTGATAACGGCGCTTCTTCACCACCAGGGCCTATCGCTATCGCCTTTACTCGAATGTTTCTTTTTACTCGCTGCATGGTGTAGTTGGGAAAGGGGCGATAAAGGTATTTACGAATAGCTCGGGAAGAGTAGACGTTATAGCTTTTGGCCGGACTGTTTTCCGCCGTTTTGAGGATGTCTTTCAAGACCCGCTCAATACCATCATCCCCTTCAAAGTAGCTGACTTTAGCTGCATCGGTTCCGTGTTTTAACCGGTTCAGATCCGGAATCACCTGATTGGCCAGTTGAATGGATGCATGACGCAAGCTTTCCTGCTTTTCAGAAGCCAGTGACAATAATTTTTCCGGATCTTCTGCCCGGTAATGTCGACGCTTGCCTTTGGGGGCGTAACTAACAACGCCACGCTTGACCATGGCTTTCAAGAGCTCATGGGTTGTTCCCCGGTTAACCTGAGCTTTGTCAGCGATCTCTCTGATTGAGGCCATTCCCAGTGAAAGCAGCGCACAATAAATGTCGACTTCCCGTGCCTCAAAATCCAGTTGTTCCAGTACCTGTTTAATCACTTGAGTTTCACCTGATTCATACTCAATCTAAAATCGATATTTTGTCAATAATTTGCTGACAAACACTCTGGGGCTAACGATAACACTTGGGTAAGATTGCGCAACTTAAATTTTCTACTGATTTTAAAGTAAAAAAACTAGTGTTACTGTTTGCTTTTCAAACAGTAGAGGCAATCAATGTCAATGAGGATATGACAATATGTGTGGAGTATTTGCGGCCATAGGGCAAAACAGGCGTTTTCAGGGAAGTGGTGTACTGAGTGATGTCGTTGAAGGACTGAAACGACTGGAGTATCGGGGGTATGACTCCTGGGGACTGGCCTTTCCTAACGATAATCGGCTGGAAACTTTCAAGTCTCTGGATTCTTTGCAGACCGCTGAAGCCGAACAGTTTGATTTACCGGTAGATATCGCGCTTGGACATACTCGCTGGGCGACTCACGGCAAGGTAAACACGCAAAATTGTCACCCGCATGTTTCAACCTGTGGTCGCTTTGCACTGGTCCACAACGGAATCGTCGAAAATTTTCAGCAACTAAAAAGCGAGCTGCTTAGTTGTGGCAGTCATTTTCAATCAGAAACTGATACCGAAGTTGTGCTCAAACTCATTGAGCAAGAGATCGCACAATATCAGTCAACTCAAGTCAGTGATATTCCCTCGGTCGATGCCTTTCAAAAATCGCTGGCCAAAGTTTTTAATCGGTTAAGCGGTCATAATACTCTGGTTTTAATGGTAGCGGAGCTTCGTCTGGTGATAGGTCTAAGGAATGGCTCGCCATTGGTAGCTGCGAGAAGAGAACGGCAAGACGGCCTCACTGATATTTATCTGGCATCGGATTGTAATGCTTTTCCATCCGGCACGAGTGAATGCTTGTTGCTGGATGACAGGCAGATGATCACCTGTCAGATGAGCACTTGTCAGGTGAGCGAAAGGCATTCCACCAGCGTTGAGCTTTTTAACCTGGTTACAGAAAATATCATCGACAGTCATTGGGAAAGGCTTACGGGTGAAAACTATTCCTTTGACAAAGAAAACTATGCCCACTTTATGCTTAAGGAAATCACTGAGCAGTGGCGAACACTAGTCGCGGCCTCACACGTCAGTCAAACAGAGTTAATCAATCTTAAGTCGGCTATTGAGGACTGTGGTAAGTTATACATTACCGGAGCTGGCGCGGCCTATTTTATTGGCGAGCAAATTGCCTGGATGTTACGCCAGGTTTCTGATGTTGCGGTAACCTGTATTCCTGCGTATGAAGGGAGTGAGTATCTTGAGCAGATAAAAAGTGGCGATGTTTTGCTGGCGATCAGTCAGAGTGGTGAAACTGCTGACACCTTGCGCTTTTTACAAAAAGCCAGAGACAAAGGCGTGAGGATCGCCAGCGTGGTTAATATGCTGGGAACCATGATGAGCCGGATGTCGGAGTTTGCTTTTTATAGTCACTGCGGACCGGAAGTTTGTGTACTTTCTACTAAATCAGGAACCGCTCAGCTGGTTTTCGGTTATTTACTGTCTGCAGTCTTCAGCAATGAGTTTGAACAAGCACAGGATAGCGTTTCTGTTGCCGCAAGCCGGTTAAGCCAATATTTTAGCGAGGACAATCTGCAAGTGTTTGTAGAAATTGCGGAGGCGATTAATAGTGAGCATCTTTACTTGTTAGGGCAAGGCTGCTTTCTAGCCGCGGCAAAAGTGGGTGCGCTTAATATCAAAGAAGCTTCTTACATTCATGCAGAAGCCTTTAGTGCCGGAGAGCTTAAACATGGAGTCATTGCCCTGATTGATTCAGGTACGCCGGTAATCTGTTTTGTCGATAAGAATAACGAAGAATATATGGTTGCCATTGCATCTGAAGTTAGGGCTCGCGGCGGTCGGATAATTGCCATTTGTGAAAACCCTAACCCGATTTTCGACGAGGTGATTCAGTTGCCACCAGTCTTCGATAGAGCGGCGGTGATTACCAGTATCGTTCCCTGTCAGCTACTGGCTTACTATCTCGCCGTGGGTAAGTCGCTGAATCCTGACAGGCCAAGAAATCTGGCCAAAAGTGTCACTGTGATTTAAAGTTTGTTTCAAGTTTTTTAACGACAAAGTCGCTCCCCGCTTTTTCAATAAAAGAGGGGAATAAAAAGTTCACATTAAGCAACTTCGTCTCTAAGGAATATCCAATCATCTTCAGTGGATGATTTTTTATCAAAGTAATAACCCTCCAGATTGAAGTCTTTGATTCCTTCTGGATGGTCAATCTGATTCTGAATAATAAATCTGCTCATCAGCCCGCGCGCTTTTTTGGCAAAAAAGCTAATCATTTTGTATTGACCATTTTTGTAATCTTTAAAATTAGGAGTAACGATTCTGTAAGGTAGAGTCTTGGCTTTTACCGCTTTAAAATATTCGTTGGAAGCCAGGTTAACCAGTACCGGATTTTCTTGAGCCTTTAATTCTTTTTGCAGCGATTCATTTAGTCTGTTTCCCCAAAATTCATAGAGATTTTTTCCGCCATTGTTAGCAAACTTGGTTCCCATTTCCAGACGGTAGGGTTGCATTAAATCCAACGGGCGTAAAATGCCGTAGAGACCGGAAAGAATTCGTAAATGCTTCTGAGCATACTTAAAGTCATCTGCGGAAAATGTTGCGGCTTCTAGCCCGACATAAACATCGCCTTTAAAAGCTAGCAGAGCCTGACGAGCATTTTCTGGAGTGAAGGGGGTCGAAAATTCCTGAAAACGGTCATAGTTTAAAACTGCCAGCTTATCGCTGAGCTTCATCAAACTGGCAATATCTTGAGGTGCCAATTCTTGCAGCTGATCAATTAGCTCCTGTGACTGTTCCAAAAAACGTGGCTGTGATTTTTGCTTGGTCGCTAGTGGCGACTCGTAATCCAGGCTTTTCGCCGGTGAAATAACCGTAATCATAGAAAGTGATTTACCTTTTAGGGGGTTTATTGCTAGAAAAATCTAGCCGAAGAATAACAAGTCATGGGAGAGAATACCAAGTCTGTATTAACCAATTATTGAAATGATAGGAAAAATCTATGTTGTTTAGATAAGTCGGAAAGTCTAAAGTAGTTGAAACAGACCAATCATGACTCTTAACAATGGGAAGGTAAAGCTTTGTCATTACTAACCGGAATCAAAGTACTAGATCTAAGCCGAATTCTGGCTGGCCCTTGGGCGACACAATTGCTTGCTGATTATGGTGCTGAAGTCTGCAAAATTGAACGTCCCGGAGTGGGAGATGATACCCGTCATTGGGGACCTCCCTTTGTCGAGTTTAATGGAGAAAATGTGGCTGCCTATTTTTTAGCCGCCAATCGTGGCAAGAAATCTCTGGCAATCGACATCAGTTCAGAGGAGGGGCAGGAAGCCATTCGTCAACTGGCAAAAGAAGCCGACATATTGGTGGAAAATTTTAAAGTGGGCGGTTTAAAAGGATACGGTCTGGATTACGATAGTCTTGCAAAAATTAATCCTAAACTTATCTATTGTTCAATTACCGGCTTCGGCCAAACCGGTCCTTTGGCCGGGCAGCCTGGATACGATGCCATGATTCAAGCCGCCGGCGGTATCATGAGTATTACCGGCCAGCCGGAGTCATTGGGGGGCGAACCGACTAAGGTGGGCGTTGCTACCACCGATTTGATGACCGGTATGTACGCGGCGACAGCAATACTGGCAGCGCTGCACTATCGGGAGCGAAGCGGTAAGGGGCAACACATCGATCTTGCCTTGTTTGATTGTCAGTTAGCGATGTTGGCCAACCAGGGAATGAACTATCTGGTTAGCGGCGAAAACCCAAAGCGATTAGGAAATGCTCACCCGAATATTGTTCCTTATCAAACTTTTGCCTGTGCTGATGAATACATCATGTTGGCGGTTGGCAATGATGGGCAGTTTGCCAGGCTTTGTGAGTTAATAGGAAAGCCTGAGTGGAGTGACGCGGAAGCTTATGCGACTAATCGACAAAGGGTTGAAAAGCGTGAACTTCTATTGCCGCTAATTAGTGAGGAATTTAAAAAGCGAAGCAGAGACGAATGGGTTCAATTGCTTGAGCAAGCCTCTATTCCACACTCGCCAGTCAACTCTATTGAAGAAGCGTTAAATCATCCGCAAGCTAAAGCGCGAGAAATGGTTAAAGCATTTGAGGTTAATGGAAAAAAGGTGCCTTATATAGCTAATCCGGTGAAGTTTTCAGAAGGAGAATTGGAGGAGGTTTTACCTCCGCCTGAGTTAGGTAAGTAGAATTTGAGTTTAATTGGTATCTCCGATGTTAGCTTGCCAATTCAATCAAGTCGGCCGGACTTGTTACGCCCATTGCACCTTGATTAATAACATGGGTATAGATTTCAGTAGTCGTTACGTCAGCGTGCCCCATCAATTTTTGTATTGTTCTAATATCGTAGCCGTTCATTAACAGCTCTGTTGCGAAAGAGTGGCGGAAAGTATAGCAACTGGCATGTTTGTGAACTTTGTTATTAAATCTAATATAAAAAAGTAACCAGTAAATGTAAGTCTTCTCAGTCTCGTAGGAGAGATTTCTTTCCCTGATAAATAACCGTAGTTGGTCAAGAAACTTAGGCCTTTAGCGGTCACTATTAGCGCGTATGTCGTCCATAACTTATTTCCTCCTAGAGTAAAGCCTGTATAGAAAACTATTCATGCTAGCAGTCAAAGTCAAGAAGGACTGTTTTTCACACACCAGAAGATCTTATTTCTTGTAGAAAGTATCTAGAAGTTATATGTATCTACCTGATTTTTATGAATTTTAGTGTAATATATAATCAAAAGTGTAGTCGAAATATGACGCCAATACTTGAACACACGGGCGTCATTTGTCCAATGCCTGGAACAAGAGTAAATGTATTGAATGCGCGGGTTAGATGGCATATGCTTGCTGTTTTTAGGCAGAAATATGGCGCTAGGTGATAAGATCTTCTGGCGCTTGAATTCGCTGTTAGGTAAATGAAACCGTGAAGATATTTTCATATCTAATGATTTTCTTAATGACTGGCTGTAGCTCGGTTAGGCTCTATGAAGAAATAGTAGAGGGTGCGCTGGAAGACTATCAATCAGACAGTATTTCTCACCATTTTAATTCCTGGGTACCAATTAATGCTCCGGTAGATTTTGAACCGAGCGATGAAATTGAATTGCAATCAAATAAAGACAAGGAGTCATGTCTTGATAGTAATCGGGGAATTGAATTCAAGGATGGAGCGTTTGCAGTAGTATTATTCATGCAATGTATGAACGAGAAAGGCTGGCGTTTGCGAACTGAAGACGTGTTTGTTGTCGGCCATTGATAGGCTCGGTGAGTAGTTACCTAACAAGGGTTAGAAAATGGATTCGGCTAAAAAATAGCCTCACAATTTAAATAAGCGTTAGGTGAAAGATGAACTCACAAGAATTTACAGAGACACTGAAAGCTGAGTTAGAGAAGCATTCGGCGAGTGTTATAGACAAATGGAAAAAAGTTTTGTCTATTCTCCCGAAAGAGACAAAAGCTGTGTCAGTAATTATTTCACCGACTCAAGATGGAGACGGGGTATTTGATATATTCGTGAGTCTGGATGGTCCTGATCTCCACGTACTTAATAAAAAAATACGTGAGCATTATCAGCTGTTCTCACCGGTACACACAGAAAATGGTATTGAGCCCTATATTCCAGATGTTGATCCTTTTGATGTTGAGTTCGAGGTTAACGACACTGTAGTGGATATTGTTCTTCCTTGGCTTGAGCGTCTGTGGGCCGAGGTTAAAGATGAAAAGCTAACTCTTCCGGTTGGCATATACGGAGATGAAGGCTATGGTTCCAAGTCTTCTGTACAATTAAATTGAGGCAAAATCATCTAACAAGGCCAAGCAGCATCGCCCCTTTGGGGCTGAACCTCGCTACGCTCGGCCGCTGTTGGCGGCGTTAAACACACATGGAGTATTGATGAAGCGGATTTCACTTAGGGGATTTGGATTATTAGGAATATTCTTATTTTTACCACTCTTTCTTTTAACATTCGCAGATCCTCAACTTATAGAAATATCAGCAAAATCGTTTGTAGAATGGAAGTTGAACGCAGAGACCAACAAAAAAATCGACTCAGTTCAATTACCTCAAGAAAATAGATTCGAAAAGTTACTTGGTAATAAAGCTAAAGAACTAAGGAATGAAGCGGAGACTAAACTAGCTAGGTTAAAACGACAGCTCAAAGACGATGCTCCCGGTATTCTCGCATCCGAAATTGCGAAAATGCTGAATCTTGATTGTGAGTGTCGTAAGACATGGAAAAATAAAATACGAGAATCAATGGAGTTGAATATTGCATCTCTTGAAAAAGCTAAATCAAAATTAGTTGACTTTGGCCAAGTGAAATATATGCAAATAGTCGAGAAATTGACTTTAGATGTTCGAATCTTCTTGGGAACAAATTCCGTGATCTTTGTTTTTCTGCTACTAGTTTCGTTCTTTAAGCCTAAGGCTATTCATCATTTATTTCTACCAGGTATTTTGATGATGATATCAACCATTATTTGTTCGTATTTTTATATATTTGAACAAAATTGGTTTTACACTATCATCTACAACGATTACACCGGTTTAGGTTACTTAGCCTATTTAATGCTCGTATTTGCCATACTCAGCGATATAGCATTCAATAAAGCCCGAGTAACTACCGAAATACTAAACACTGTTTTTAATGCAATCGGTCAAGCTGCGAGCCTTGCGCCATGCTAAAGCCGTGTTTAACCAAAACAAGCAGCCGACCAAAAACAGGACACTTCGTTTTCTGTTTAGGTCGGCTGTTGTAGGCGTTAAGTTAATCAAAGGGCTTCTGAACTTGATGAAAATTATTTCTATATTTTTGCTGATGGCATTCTCCTTTCATGCCGATGCAACGTCATTGGTATCAATGAAAGACGTAGATGAAATTGGCTTTTCTTCAAAGGAAATCCATAAATCGATAAATATCGGGCCAGACGTTATTTTAGAATACTCATTTGGTATAACTTCTAAAGGCAATGGTGGACTTGTAGCCATAAATAAATTTATCCGAATATATGATACTCATAGTGACGGCATTACCTTCAAAAACGGACTGCTTAACAGCGAGTTAATTGATGTGGATGGCGACGGCTATCTAGACATAAAACTATGGGGAGTAGCCGTCTTAACTGATGAAAAAGAAAAATCCTTGGGCGAAAAAGATGTTTCTGCGCTTTTAATCTATTCGAAGAAATTAAAGGGCTTTGATATCAAAGAAAAAAGTGACGAAATTGATATCTGGCAAAAATTAAAAGAAAAAAATGGTGTCAGAGTTAATTAATTCTCTGAAAAATAAAAAAGCGAGGTCAATGTCGATAACTTTGATTTTGAGATAAATTTACACTGACCCTAAATTTTAAGAATAAGAGGCTAGTGATGTCTTTAAAGCAAATCGAAGAACTTATTGGTAGAGAACTGCCGGAAGAACTGAAAACATATTTTAGTGTAGATTATGAAAAAAATGTTGGGTTCAGTTACTCTTTTCCTATTAAAGAGCCTTCTCCTTTTGGTGAAGCTGTCGTCGATGAACTATTTGTTCCTTCGGCTGAATACTTGGCAAGTGATGAGTTTCTTGAGTCAGGTATGTTATGTATTGGAAACAATATTTTTGGCAATGGTGTTTTCCTGTCAATTAAAGATGACGATTTTGGGTTTGTATACTACTGGGATCACGAGCATCGATGTTTCTGGGAAGATGAAATGTTTTATAATATGTTTCCAAATCTGGATGAAAATATTATCCGATACCTCGAGTCACGCAAGAAAGGAAAATTACCAGATAAAGTGGCGGGTTACGAAAGTTTTTATCTTGCTGGAGAGTCGATTACAGAATTTTTGAGCTCTCTTTCGTCTATTGAATACTAAAAAACAAAAATGAAACTAGCGATTTCCCGAGTGCTATCAGGTGCAGGTTGCTTCTGAGAAAATTGATGAAATTTAAAATAAACATTATTGATGCATTTACAGACTCTAGATTCAAAGGAAATTCTGCGGCAGTCATTATTACCTAAGAGTGGCTTTCAGATGATTTGATGCAGTCTATTGCAACTGAAAATAATTTATCTGAAACAGCTTTCCTGAAAAGAGTTGACGACTTTTCTTATGAAATTCGTTGGTTTTCTCCAATGACTGAAATTGACTTCTGCGGTCATGCAACATTGGCTTCTGCATATGTTATTTTTTCGAGGTTTTCGGATGTTAAGAGAAAAAAATTAAAAGAA
>NZ_JADPQF010000006.1 GCF_015687155.1 Aliikangiella sp. G2MR2-5
GTTTATTTTCAAAAGCTTAAATAACTTTTTAAACCGTTAACGTTCGCTTCAATTTCCAATCAACTTTTCCTTCGAAGCGGGCGCGCATTATACAGTGCGCAAAACCTGTGTCAACACTTTATTTTAAGTTTATCTTAACTTCATAAAGCACTGAACCACTTGAAGTTTTCGGCAGATGCCTCCGTTCCAAGTGAGGCGCGAATTATAGAGTCAAAATATTTATCCGCAAGCCTTTTTTTAAAAAATATTCGAAATAATACAAAACTGGTTATTTAACAATCAAAACAGGCAGTTTCGGAGGTCTACCGCCAAGCAAATAGGACAATTATTGTACAAGGCGGATAGAAAGTATAGACGATTATTCTAGCGTGACCAGGTAAAAATAAACACAGGACAGGAAAAGCTATTTCCTCGCATAATGATACATAATTTCGCCTACCTTGGCCGTTTCCGCAATTTCCAACTTAACGGGCTTATATAAATGAATCTTGCCAGTAACTGACGATGATTCATCGATCTTTATTATCAGTTCGTCTTCGTTCCAACCTGAGAACCAGCCTTCAGATCTTTCTACAATAATGTCTCCATTGACTACACTCCCCTCCAAAAGACGAATATCGCCATTAATGGTCTTGACGTTCTGCAAGACAACTACCCGATTTAGATTAATATCACCATTAACTGTAATGACGTTCTTACCCACTTTACTGCCTTCTCGGAGGTCAATTCCACCGTTTACAGTTTCTATCGAGTACTCGACCTGTAGGCCTTTACCAGCACTGATCCCGCCGTTAACCGTTTCAAGATTACGCAAAGAAACATCATCAGCTATATCGACTCCACCATTAACAACATCAACATTGCGAGCAATGGCTTTACTTCCCAGAGAAACCCCTCCGTTTACACTAGAAATGTCTCTAACTTTTGCATTGTGCTCAACAGTCACGCCACCTAATACAGTATCCAGGTCTTGGTAACCATTTTGGCTATTCGCACTAACATGAACGGCACAACTTGTAACCAGTAAAGTTGAAGATAGTACCGCGGAATAAAGAACAGACTTGCTTTTCATTTTTTTATTACTCCAGAAACAATTAAACAAAATAAGTCGAGACTTATTAAGCAATAAATTTGCCAGTTATACGTTCCTTATAAATCAGTAGATTAGGCTTGCTAAAGAAATCTAACAAATAGTTGTTGGTCACTTTTGCCAGTTTTTGGTTAAATCGGCAAACAGTTATGAATTAACAATGGAAAAGGAACTTAATATGAGATGCCATGAAGTAGATTATGAAATTATCGGCCATGATATTCAATTGGTTGAAGTTGAGCTCGACCCAGGTGAAACAGTTATTGCAGAGGCCGGCGCTATGAATTATATGGAACAAGGTATCAACTTTGAAACAAAAATGGGTGATGGTTCAGATCCTGATGAAGGAATGATGTCCAAAATTTTTTCAGCTGCCAAGCGAACTCTTACAGGTGAATCCATTTTTACAACTCACTTTTCCAATCAAGCACATCAAAAACAAAAAGTAGCTTTCTCTGCGCCTTATCCAGGAACAATAATTCCACTCAACATGGCTGAATTAGGAGAAAAAGTCATTTGTCAAAAAGACGCATTTGTCGCTGCAGCCCTTGGAACAAAAGTATCAATTACCTTTAATAAGAGGATCGGTGCCGGCTTTTTTGGTGGAGAAGGATTTATCCTGCAAAAACTTGAAGGTGATGGTATGGCGTTTATTCATGCAGGAGGAACACTAATTAAAAAAGAGCTCAAAGGTGAAACATTGCGGGTGGATACAGGCTGCCTGGTCGGGTTCACTCAGGGAATTGACTATGATATACAGCGAGCGGGTAACCTGAAATCAATGGTATTCGGAGGCGAAGGTTTGTTTTTAGCAACTTTGTCAGGCCATGGTACTGTTTGGCTACAGAGTCTGCCTTTTTCTCGACTAGCAGATCGGGTTATCAGAAGTGCGCCAAGCATGGGTGGGTCAGATAAAGGAGAAGGCTCAGTACTTGGAGGCTTAGGCCGACTCATCGACGGAGACTAACCAATAGTAAGAAGCACTATATTCCTGATAACCGGCAGTATAAGCGCCTTAATATAAGACTAGGCGCTTTGTTTACTTCGACTGCTTTCCATTTTTACCAGGCCGACAACTTTTTCAACCCGTAGCAACATAAGTACAACCCACCAACAGATATAGATCATTGGCTCATTGATATCAGACTTACTTTGCCAAATCTGGTGAACTAATCCCGCGAAGGCTATGAAATAAACCATTTTGTGCAATTTTTTCCAGCTTTTGCCCAACCTTTTCTGCGCATATCTAGTTGAAGTTATTGCCAGGGGCGTCATCAAAAGAATACCCACTGCTCCTATCATAATATAAGGGCGTTTCACTATTTCATCTGCTAGGTCATGTACACTAAAATCCAGATAAAGCCAAAAATAAGTTAAAACATGAAGTATTAAATAAAAGTAGCTATATAAACCCAGTAATCGCCGATACCTTATCCATCCAGAATAACCCGATACGTTTTTTAGTGGCGTCATGGAGAGGCTAGCTAACAAAAAGATAAGCCCCCACAACCCCAACTCATGCATGAGTTTGGTCTGGGGATCTCCACCGAGCAATTGATTTAAAGCAGCATATACTAGCCAGACTAAAGGAAGCCAACTTGTACAATGAACAAAAATCTTTAGGCCTAATTGTTTATTCATTAGAAAAATTTTCTCAAATCCAGCCCTTTGTATAGATGAGCCACCTCACCAGCATAACCATTGAATGGCTTCGTAGGAATTCGTTTTACACCGAAAAATGACTCATCAGTAATACGACGCTCTGTCGCCTGGCTCCAACGAGGGTGATCAACTTTTGGATTAACATTAGCGTAGAAACCATATTCGTTGGGTAACCTTTCATTCCAGGTAGAAACGGGCTGCTCCTGAGTGAAGCGAATTGATACTATCGACTTGATACTCTTAAAACCATATTTCCAAGGAACGACCAGTCTCAGGGGTGCTCCATTTTGACCTGGCAGCGGCTTTCCATAGACCCCCGTAGCCAATATTGTCAGAGGATGATTCGCTTCCTGAATAGTAAGCCCCTCAGAATATGGCCAGGGTAAAGTATAAGAACCAAAGGCTCCTCTTTTTTGTCCGGGAAACACCTCTGGGTCATGCAATGTCTTGAACTCAACAAATTTTGCCTTCGAGGTTGGCTTAACTAGAGATATCAACTGATTAAGTTCAAAACCTGTCCATGGTACAACCATTGACCAAGCTTCGACACAGCGCAAACGATATATTCGTTCTTCTTCATTAACCCTGGACAATATTCGTTCCAGAGTATAGTCACCAGGTTTATCGACTTCGCCAGAAATATTGATTTTCCAGTTACTGTCAGGCTTAAAGTTTCTTGCTTTTCTCGAAGGCTCTTGCTTATCGGTAGAAAACTCATAAAAATTATTATGGTGAGTAACGACAAACTCACTACTTAACTCGCCTCTAAGTTCCTCTCCAATCATCTTAGATGACTTCTGAGCAACAGTATTATCAGACAACACGATACCTGGAGCCAGCGCGGATACACTCAGCGCCCCGGTAAAGCTTTTAATAAACTCTCTTCTCTTCCAGAAAATAGCTTCTGGAGTCACCGAGGTTTCACCTAAACTATCAGACTTTCTAACAATGGCCATTTTTTAAAATCCAGTAATAATGTCAATGGGCTATTCCCTGTTGACTATATAACCTCCAATTTGTTACACAAACCGACATCAAATGGCGATGTTGCTAGATTTTGCTACACTTACATTCGTCATCAGACATAAAACAACGTTAAGTAGACCAATTGGTGTTTGTATTATTGGTGATGCTTCCAGACTTGATCCAAGTCTATTGACAATAAAATAGATTCTGGCATTATGCCGCGCAATTTAGCAAAAACGAGATGTTTATCCAGTATGAGCCAAGTCGATTTTAGCCGCCTTATTCTTAAAGGTATTACACCCGAAGGTAGTAAATTTCGTCCAAGCGACTGGGCAGAGCGACTTTGCGGAAATTTGTGTACATTTCGCAACCGAAGAATGTACTACTCACCTCTACTGCGTCCAGCGGTTATCGACGGAATAAAATGTGTGATCGTTGATGCAAAACTGCAGGAAGAACACGCCAATTTATTAGATGACGTAATTCATTTTGCCAGGAAAAACAATCTTCAAACCGAAAAAGAGCAATAAACACCTCAAAATTAACAATTTTTTATACAAAGCACTTAACTTTTACCCCGATTTAAGACTATATTAGCCATATTAATTAGTCGTTTAGGATAAATCATGAAACTAAGTGCTCTTATTTCGTTTATCGGCCTTTTTTTCCTTGCCAGTGTTTCTCAAGATCTGGCTGCAGCCAAGTATATGTATAAGTGGAAAGGCGCAGATGGCCAAATACACTACAGCGAACGCCCCCCTCAGGGTGTGGAATATACCCGAATCAAAGTAGCTGATGATGGTGGAAAAACAACCAGTAAAGTGCCGCAAGCACCAGCGCCAAAAGAAGAAAAGAAAGAAGAAAAGAAAAGTAACTATGCCGAATGGCGAGATGAGAACTGCCGAATTGCAAAAGAGAATCTGGATATACTCCATAATTCAGGAAGAATATCACAGGATGACGGTCAAGGCGGAACTCGTCTTATGACTGATGAGGAAAGAAAAGAAAACATTAAAAGCTTTACTGAAAAACGTGATAAATACTGCTCTTCAGAGGCAGAAAAGAAGTAAAACCAGCCCTCAAACAGAATATACCGTTTTAAAAAAAGAGGCTAATGCCTCTTTTTTATTTAAGTAGCCAATCTTTAAGTTCTTCCAATTCGAATGGCCAGCCTAATTCTTGATCAGACTTGGCCAATACAGGAATTCTTACTCCATACCGTTCAACAAGAGCTTCGTCACCGGCAATTTCCACCGGCAACATGGTTAAACGAGAACTCACATCTTTATCATTCTTTACCAGATATTCAAACATTGCTTCTGCCTGTTCGCAAAGATGACAACCTGCAGTGGTGAAAAGTTGAATAGTTTCTGTCATAGAACAAAGCCTTTTGTTAACTTGGATCCAGTTCGGATATTAAACTCATCCTTCAATTAAATTGTAGAATTGGTTTCCAAAGAATACCAAACTTATTTTACGCTTTAACTATTTTTCCTACTTAAACTTGATCAGCCAACAACGATGCAAATTATTGCGGGTAAAATCAGGTGATTGAGTTGATCGAGTTATTTCCTTAACTTCAATTCTTTCATTTGATTCGACCATCATTTCAAATTTTTGAAAATTGTTGGAAAAAATCAACTCTCCTTTTGGCTGAAGTACCTGTAAACACTGCTCGATTAATTTTGGATGATCACTCTGCACATCGAAGTGGCCTTCCATTTTTTTGGAGTTCGAAAAAGTAGGAGGATCAAGAAATATGGTATCAAACTTCTCTCCTTCCTGAGGAGCTTGTTCTAACCAATGCATACAGTCTTCTCTGATGAATTCGTGCTCGGCGAGTTGAATTCTGTTTAATTTAAAGTTCCGTTTTGCCCACTCCAGATAAGTGTTAGACATATCAACATTGACGGTTTTTGCCCCCAGTGTTGCGGCATAAACAGAAACCGTTCCGGTATAGCAAAACAAGTTAAGTAACTTCTTACCACTAACTTTATTCGCCACAAGCTCTCGTGTTTTTCGATGATCCAGAAATATTCCCGTATCAAGATAATCTTTTAAATTAACCCAGAACTTTCTTCCGCCTTCCTCAATTGTGAAAAAATTATCCTGCGTTTCTTCAACTTTTCCTTGCCTGGAATATTGCCAGCTTCCTTTTTGTTGTTGCCGTTGCTTTACAAAAACTTGACTAGGGGGTAACTCAAAAACTCCCGCAGCGACTCTCTGGATCTCTTTTAGCCTTCTCGTTGCGACTTTATCATCAATGGACTTAGGCGCTCGATATTCTTGAATATGAATCTTATCTCCGTAAATATCAATTGCAGCATTGAACTCAGGAATATCTGCATCATAAACCCTAAAGCAGCTTATTTTTTCACTCGCAAGATATTTTTTCAACTTCTGTCGATTTTTTTCAACTCTGTTACAAAGTTGAACACCTTGTGGCGAAAGCTTTTCCTTAAATGCCTTATCAACTTCATCGTCATTAAGTCTGTCAATAAAATGCTTTTCCTGTAAATCAAGATTCAAAAGCTCACAAGGGATACTACCATTATTAAATTTGTATATTTTTTGAGCTCGAATTCCGAGCGAGTGTCCAAAATCTTTATCTGGAGACAATACCGAGGCTTTCCACCCTTTCATATCCGTCTTGAGCCACTTCCCAAGCTCATTATACAGCTGCTTGACAGACTCTCTTTCACCTAATCGCTCACTATATGGCGGGTTGACGATTACCAGCCCCTCGCTTCCAAAACTGAACTGACTCAATTGATCAACTCCAGCTATTCTAGTTTCAATAACATTCTCCAATCCTGCCAAAGCAATATTGGCCTGAGCATTTCTTACAGCCTTAGGATTAATATCACTTCCGCAAAACTTGAGCTTATTGTCTGCGAGTCCTTTTATCTTTCTTTCTTCAGCATGTTTTACGATCGACTCCCATAAGCTCGCATCAAATTGATTCCAGCCAAATAATCCAAGAGATTCTCTGAGGAGCCCTGGAGCAATATCCATTGCCATCATCGCCCCTTCGATTAAGAAAGTCCCTGAACCACACATAGGATCAACGAGCGTTTTGAATTCACCTGGCCATTTTGCGCGTTTCAGCAGTGCTGCAGCTAAATTCTCCTTGATGGGAGCTCCTCCGCCTTTAACTCGATATCCTCTCTGGTGTAATCCTCTTCCCGCCAGATCAATAGATAATATGACCTGATTTTTACGTATCTGACAGTGGAGTGTGACTTCAGGATCATCAAAATCGACTTGCGGCAACACTTCGTCATTGTCTCGATAATAATCAACCACAGCATCCTTCACCCGTTGAGAAATAAACTGAGTATGACTCAGTTTTGACTTGTAGGACTGTGAATTAACGACAAAAGTCGCCCCAGGAGCAATATGCTGCTGCCACTCGATAATCGAGATTTGATTGTAAAGAGTTGACTCATCATTTGCTTCAAAACTTGCAATTGGAAATAAAATTCGGCTTGCCAGCCTGCTCCACATAAGCACTTCATAAACGCCCTTCCAATCGGTTTCAAAAGAAGCTCTGGATAATCCCTCGGATATATTTTCCGCGCCTAGAGAAACCAGCTCATCAACGAGCAGATACTCTAAACCTTTGGCACAAGTAGCAATAAAATTTGGCATATTCGAAATAATAGCAGTTTGCAAATGTGGCAATTATACTGACTTGCTCCGGCATTGGACATCAATAACTCCGATATTTCCTGAGTGTCTGTGAAGACCTGTACAAAACAAGCAATCTGCGCAAATTCTTAAATTATATCTGGAGTTATTAACTCTATGATTTATTGGCAAAATTTAACAAAAGAGACTAGTATCAACGTTAGACTGAGTAGTTATCTATGGGCTTTAAGACAGCTCCTGCTCGTAAAAATGATTAGCCCGAATTAGCAAGGACTTAGACGCGACCCTACAAGGTTGATAAAGTAGCATGACTGGACCAAATATCAGCACAATTCAAGCGCGCCAACAGCCTCTTCTAAAATTCTGTAGCAGAAGTCTGATAAGTGTAATTGTTACTCTACTAGCCTTCCTCTATTCCTCGAGCAGTTTCTCTCAACAAAATATTTCTGCAGAGCAATTTAAGACGGCTTTCATCTTCCAACTCCTGGATAAAGTTGAGTGGCCAAATGAATCTCAGATTAAGTCATTTAAAATTGGACTGGTTGGAAAGCAGGAATTGCTTTTGCAACAAATTAAACAGGCAATTCCGAATCGGCAAATAAAAGGAAAGTTCATTCATGTAGAGCTTGTTAGTCAATTAGACAAGTTTCCTGAATATCACCTCCTCTTTATTCCTGAAACACCACCTATCAGCCTGGCACAAATAGCTCAGAAAACTTCAAGAACCAATACACTAATCGTGACCGTTAATACTCTGGATAAGAAAAATACAATGGTCAACTTGCTTCAACAAGCCGATGGAAGATTCACATTTGAGATAAATAAACCGAATATTACCTTTGAGTATTTAAAAATTGATAAAGATATTTTACTTCTCGGCGGAACTGAGCTGGATGTTGCTGAATTATATAAAGAGTCATTTCAGGAACTAACAACACTAAAACAAGAGCTAAAAGATCAACAAGATGCGCTCAAACGCTCAAAAAATCAGCTTGCTCAATCACAGAAGCAATACAAAGAGGCTCTGGAAGAATCAAAAAAAATTAAGACTGAAATGAAAATACTCGCAGATGAGCTTGACAAAAAAACCAAACTCATTGAAGCGAAAAACATTTCGATTCGAGAAAAAGAAGGTGAGCTCCTGGCGATTCAAAATGAACTACAGGAAATCAGTAATCGATTAAGAGCAAATACAGCCCTGTTAGGAGAAAGGCTCAGTACGATAAAATCTAAAGAAGAAGCCATATCTCAACTAACGGATGATATTAATCAGAACCTGCAAATTCTAAAAAGCCAGAAAGCAGAGATTGAAAACCAGCAAAAATTATTAACTAAACAAAAAGAAAATCTTGCAAAGCAGGGCTCACAAATTGAAAAACAACAGTGGTGGCTCGTTATTAGTGCTGCGGTCCTGTCGGCCTTCATACTACTGTTAACAATGATAGTTTACTTCAACAAGGAACGTCGTAAAGCCAATCTGCAACTCATTGAAAAGAATGCAGCACTAAGTGAAATTCAGAAAGAACTATTGGTCGCTCGCGATCAGGCTCAAGCCGCCAATGAAGCAAAATCTTCCTTCCTGGCTAATATGAGTCATGAAATCAGAACTCCCATGAATGCAATTATTGGTATGTTACATCTGACACAACAAACCAAACTTTCAGAAAAGCAGCTCAACTATGTTAATAAAATCGACAATGCCGCGAATGCATTACTAGAAATCATTAATGATATTTTAGATTTTTCCAAGGTTGAAGCGGGTGAATTGAAAATTGAAAAAATTGATTTCAGTCTATCCAAAGTACTCAATGATATATCAAATCTAACAGGCTTAAAAATTCAGCAAAAGGGACTAGAGTTTGTCTATGATATTTCCCCCGAAATACCTGAAACCATTATCGGAGATCCACTAAGACTTACCCAGGTGCTAATCAATCTTACCAACAATGCTATGAAATTTACTGAAAAGGGCGAAGTAAAAGTGAAGATTGATTTAGTTTCTGTTTCAAAAACAGATATTCACCTAAGCTTTCAAGTCACCGATACAGGAATAGGAATGACAGAAGAGGTATCCAAAAGACTTTTCAAGCCGTTTAGTCAAGCAGACTCATCTACTACTCGAAAGTTTGGTGGTACAGGTTTAGGACTGGCGATATGCAAAAAGCTTATTGAAGAGATGGGCGGCAGTATCTCGGTAAAAAGCCAACCGAGTCAAGGCAGCAGCTTTATTTTTGATGCTCACTTTGGCAGGAAAGAAAGTAAGAATGTACTCGATCGCGTCGATGATTTGCTTCAGTTTAAAGATAAGCAAATACTCTTAATAGTCCAAAATTATTCTACTCAAAAAGCGCTAGAGTCTATTTTGGAAAACTTCAAATGTCATTTTGCTACTGCGAATTCATTTGAAAGTGCTTTAGGCATTATTCACTCAGCGGGCAAAATTCAAAAATCATTTGACTGCATTATTACGGACCTGCATTTCGTTACATTACATAAGAGCGAATTATTGAAAGCATGCGATTCACAATCAGCTAAACTCGCAGTACTTACTCCAAGCACATCCCCAGATGAAGAAGAAATAATAAACTCTCTGGGTCAGGTTATAACGATAGACAAGCCTGCAACACCTTCTTCAATATTGGATGCGTTAATTCAAATTTTTGATTCAAATTATAATGAGGCGATTGGCAATAGAATTTCTCGCATGGATGAAAATGCACGAATTAAGAAGCTGGGGACACAATTGCAATCACTGAAAATTCTCGTCGCTGAAGACAACGAAATAAACCAGGAAGTTGCCAAAGAAATTCTTACCCAGGCTTCAATCTCAGCCCATGTAGCATCCAATGGGGCTGAGGCAGTAGAAATGGTAATGAATAACGAATATGATTGTGTTCTTATGGACATCCAGATGCCAATTATGGATGGCTATGAAGCAGCCAGCAAAATCAGAAAAAGCAAATCCAAAGAAGAACTTCCGATAATTGCTATGACTGCAAATGCAATGGGCGGAGATAAAGAAAAATGTCTTGCTGCAGGGATGAATGACTATATATCAAAGCCTATTCGTATAAAAGAATTCTTTGAAACATTAAATCTATGGCTATCGGGCAAGATTTCCGCGGCACAGGTTAAAAAGTCAAATAGTCTTCAAGCGAATTCAAACTTATCAGAGGTCAGTTCAAAACTAATTGATATCAATGGTGGGATCGAACTCATGGGAGACGAATCTCTATTTATTGATCTGCTTAACCAATTTAAAGAGCAACAGGAAAACTTTCTAGTAGAAGCAGCTTCCCTTTTAAAGAGTAAGAATTATGCCGAGCTTGCCAAATTTTCGCATGACTTAAAAGGCGTTTCTGCAAACCTGTTTATTCAGCCACTTTCAGATAAAGCAGCAGCTTTGGATCATGCATGTCGCGAAGAAAATGATATTGAAGCGAAAAAGCTGTTAGATAGTTTGTCAGAAATTTTCGACGCAACATTTTCAGAAATAAGTTCTCTTTCCAAACAAACTTCAACATCATAAGCTTTTTAGCCAGTAATACTTTGTTCGATGTTAGGTCAGAAAATTAATCTGCTTCTGTCACCAAAGCTTTAGCTACTTCACTTACCAATGCAGGTCCTTTATAAATAAAACCTGAGTATAGCTGAACAAGTGAAGCACCCGCATCCAGCTTATCGCGAGCCGTCTCAGCAGAATCAACTCCACCAACTCCGATAACCGGAAAGGCGCCATCAACTTGCTGACAAAACTTTCTCAGAACCTCTGTACTCTTTTTATGAAGAGGAGCTCCACTTAATCCGCCCTGCTCATCGGCATGCATCAATCCTTCAACCTCTTCTCTATCGAATGTAGTATTAGTCGCGATAACACCATCTATCCGGTGGTGCTTAAAAGTCTCGGCGAGTTGCTTTACTTCTTCATCATCAAGGTCTGGAGCAATTTTAACTAAAACAGGAACTTGCTTATTATGTAGCTTAAGCAGCTCTGCCTGCTTTTTCTTAATCGCTGACAACAACTCATCCAGCGCCTCTCCAAATTGAAGTTGCCTTAGGTTAGCGGTATTGGGAGAAGAAATATTGACGGTAATATAGCTTGCATAAGGATAGACCTTTTCCATGCATATCATGTAGTCTTCCACAGCTCTTTCTACGGGCGTATCAAAGTTCTTACCAATGTTAATTCCGAGTATTCCTCGATAGTTTGACTGCTTAACATTTTCAATCAAGTGATCAACACCATGGTTATTAAAGCCGAATCGGTTAATGATGGCCCCTTTCTCGGGAATCCTGAAAAGGCGAGGTTGAGGATTTCCAGGTTGAGGTCTTGGTGTTACTGTGCCAATTTCAATATGGCCAAAACCGAGCGCAGCAAAAGCATCGATGCAA
This sequence comes from Aliikangiella sp. G2MR2-5, assembly GCF_015687155.1. Classification (GTDB taxonomy): domain Bacteria; phylum Pseudomonadota; class Gammaproteobacteria; order Enterobacterales; family Kangiellaceae; genus Aliikangiella. Next base: position 11,762 of record NZ_JADPQF010000006.1, read on the forward strand.
CTGCCATTTTTGTCTAACCCGGCAGCCAGCCCTACTTTGTTAGGAAAGCGGATTCCGAATACTTCCACGCCATCCTCAACTCTTTGCTGAGAGATTAAAAACCGAAAAGGAGAGTTTTCTATCTTTTTCAACCACTTAAGAGTTAGGTCATGAGATTTTTCCGCATCCATTCTAAACATGAACGAGCGAATCAGAGGATAAAAAATCTTCAACATAGTGCCACCTAAATACAATATTGGCGCGATTATACGGATTGCCCTGTATAGTTACAACTTAGCTGGCGCAAGGAGTTTACTTTGGAGAAGCTCAAGAAAGAAAAAAGCCCCCAGTCGGAGGCTTTACAATGGATTTATTAGAGGCTCGATTATTTCTTGGCAGCCTTCTTTTTGGTAGCTTTTTCTTCCCAAACACCATCCTTATAGTGTGCACTCCAGCCGGTCGCCTTACCGTCTTTTTCACTGGTTACATATTGCTCTTTCGACTTTCGACTAAATCGAAACATCGCTTTATTACCATCAGGGTCTTCTACGGGCGCTCTGGTTAAATACTCAAATTTGGGATCAAGTTGATCTTTAACGGTAAGCAATTCTTCAACCAACGGAGCTCTGGTCTCTCGATTTTTTGGAAACTGACTGGCGGCAAGGAAAATGCCAGAGGCGCCATCTCTTAGAATATAATGGTCGTCAACCTTCTGACATTTCAAATGCGGCATTGGAATTGGATCGGCCTTTGGTGGAGCGGGCTCTCCATTTCTCAACAGCTTGCGCGTGTTCTTACATTCTTCATTTGTACAACCGAAATATTTACCGAATCGGCCAACTTTCAATTGCATATCATTGCCACACTTATCACATTCAATAAGAGGACCATCGTACCCTTTGATTTTAAAGCTACCTTCCTCAATCAGGTAGCCTTTACACGTGGGGTTGTTACCACATACATGCAGCTTTTGATTTTCATCAATGAGGTAGCTATCCATTGCCGACTCACATTTAGGGCAACGTTTCTTCAAAAGAAGATTTCGACTTTCAGCTTCTTCATCTTTGTCCACGGCCTCTATTTCATCGCCAGGGATCAAATTCATTGTATGCTTACACCTTTCTTTTGGTGGTAGCGAAAACCCACTACATCCTAGAAAAGTGCCAGAAGATGAATTTCGAATCATCATTTTGTTAGTGTTACAATTGGGGCATATCATATCCATTTCGACGGATTTGATATTGTCCATTCCCCCATCTTCAACCGGAAGCTCTGCTTTTTCGAGACGCTTTTTGAGATCTTTATAAAAATCGGTGAGGGTCTCTTTCCAAACTTGGTCCCCCGATGCAATCGTATCGAGCGTTTCTTCCATTTTTGCAGTAAAAGAGTAATCCATTAAGTTGTTGAAACTCTCACCCAGACGATCTGAAACTATTTCCCCAATTTTGGTTGCGTAGAACCGGCGATTTTTAATCACCACATAACCGCGATCCTGAATTGTTGAAATAATGGAAGCATAGGTTGATGGGCGTCCTATTCCTCGCTTTTCAAGCTCTTTTACCAATGCAGCTTCGCTGTATCGCGGAGAAGGCTTGGTAAAGTGTTGCTTCGGTTCCAATGACTCCAGAGCAAGAGTCTCTCCAACACTCACTGCTGGCAGAATGACATCTTCATCATTCTTGGATTTAGGTGGCTGAACCTTAGTCCAACCATCAAACTTCACTACTCGTCCCTTGGCAGCCAACGCAAAATCTCCTGCCTTAACACTGAGCTGAGTCACGTCGTAGACCGCATCAGTCATCTGACAAGCGACAAACTGGCGCCAAATCAAGTTGTAGAGTTTGATGGCATCGTCATCTACATTCTTCAGATGCTTTTCAACCGTTCTTACGTTAGTCGGACGAATAGCCTCATGAGCTTCCTGTGCTCCTTCCTTATTGGAATAAAGTCTGGCACTTTCAGTAAGGTATTTATCGCCGTAATTTTCACTAATATAAGTACGACACATATCCAGCGCATCGGCACTCAACATAGTAGAGTCAGTACGCATATAGGTGATATATCCTGCTTCATACAGTCGTTGAGCTAACATCATTGTTTTCTTTACGTTATAGCCCAGGCGAGTACTCGCAGCTTGTTGCAAGGTTGAAGTAATATAGGGTGCACTTGGACGACTTTTTGAAGGTTTAGAATCGCAGCTTTCAACAATCAACGGGCTCTGGCGCAACTTGGACTGCATCTCATCGCTTTGTGCTTTGTTGACAGGTCTGTACTTTTCGCCCAGATAACGCCTGACTTCAAGCTTAAGATCATCTTTACCCCGAGTTTTGGTGTCAGCCCATAAGGTCCAGTATTCATCCGGAATAAACGCGCGAATTTCTCTTTCTCGCTCAACAATCAGTCGAACAGCAACCGACTGGACCCTTCCAGCCGAAAGTCCTCGAGCGACTTTCTTCCAAAGTATAGGAGAAACCATAAAGCCAACTACGCGATCCAGAAAACGCCTTGTTTGCTGCGCATTGACATAGTTCATATCTAGATGGGATGGTTTTGAAAAAGCTTCCTGAATCGCCTTCTTGGTAATCTCATTGAATACAACTCGTTGGTACTTATCATCATCACCGCCAATAACTTCTTTTAAATGCCAAGCTATGGCCTCTCCTTCGCGGTCCAAATCCGTTGCAAGGAAAACCTGGTCAGCATCTTTGGCAAGCTTTTTAAGCTCTTTGATAACTTTTTCTTTTCCCGGCAAAATTTCGTAAGACGCTTTCCAGTCTGCTTCCGGGTTGATACCCATTCGCTTGAACAAAGCTTCTTTGGCCTGTTTTGCTTTATGCTTGGCTTTTGCTTCAGGTGATAGTTTTCTCGTTTCAGCCGCTTTTCTGGCCCTCTCTTTAGGGTCGACAGGGGTAGTGGCAACTTTGGTAGGAAGATCTCTAACATGCCCTACACTGGACTTAACGACAAAATCTTTGCCGAGGTATTTGTTAATCGTCTTCGCTTTGGCTGGCGATTCGACAATGACTAATGATTTACCCATGGATATTTTTTAATATTCCTAACTTTATAAAAGTGTAATCTTTAGCGCTACACAGGGATCTTATTATTTTTCGCTCTATTTTTTCAAAAAGGGCTCACCGCCCCTTTTTTATTTTATGGTCAATTACCCTTTAAGAGTCAACCTAAAACTTGGAATTTTTATTGATAATAGCAATTGTCTCTCAGTTTTCCAGTGAATTTTACTATCAGTTCAATAACTTAACCTTGACGAATTAAGTTTAGCGGAGGGGGCTCGGTAACCCGTTTGACGCCCTGCCATGATGCCAACAGCATTAAAAATAAGGTAGCGGCGGGTAAAATTCCCCAGAGTTGCCAGTGAAACTGAAACTCAATTTCAAAGGCGTAACGGTAAATAAGGTAAGTCACAAGCTCTACCGCAGCAATAGCCATCGTAGAAGAAAGTAGAGCCAACCAGATATATTCGAATCGAAAACTGGCTGCAATAAATGACTTGCTCGCACCAAGCGTTCTTAAAATTGCAGATTGTTTGTATTTGTTGTCGAATGTTTGTTCCATGGCAGCCCAAAGCAAGGCAAGTCCTGCAATCACAACAAAGATCATTATGATTTCTACCGCTGTCGAAACCTTTTCAATAATTGACTGAACTTCTTCGAAAATTCTATCCAGTTCAATTATTGTAATGCTTGGATATTGTTTAACCAATTTAGCTAGTAGCCCTTTATTTTCTTGTTCCATCCTGAAGCTACTGATATAGGTTGCATTAAATCCGTCCATACTTCCCGGATTGGCAATAACATAAAAATTGGGAGTAAAAGTCTGCCAGTCAATCGAGCGTACATTGATAATTTTTGCCGTCCATTTTTCCGCTCCTATAGAAAAATTTATTCTATCTCCGACCTTCAACCCTATTGCCTGAGCGGTGCGCTCCTCAATAGATATTAATGGTTCATCACTTGATTCCGGCCATCCCCATTTTCCAGTTACTAACTGATTTCCTACCGGTAGTTGTTGTGACCAGGTAATATTCAACTCACGTCGTAGCGAATTATGCTTTTGTCCCTCCTCAGACACAGCTTCTTTTATATCCTGATCATTGATTCCGGTAATTCTTCCGCGAACCATTGGATATAGTTCCGCAATTTGAAGATGATTTTGTTCAAAAAACATCCGTATCTGTTCCACTTCTCCTGGTTTAACATTGACCATAAAGTGGTTCGGAATATTTTCCCCTAAACTTTGCTGCCACTTGCCCAATAATTCAGTTCTCACCAATACCATTAAAGCAATAACAAAAATTGTGATACTGAATGCCAGCAAGTGAAGTAAAGTTATTCCCTTATTGGCATCCAGCTGTCGTAAGCTGAAATTGACCGCAGCACTACGACTATTGGAAAACTGCTTCATAACCAACAATAGTAAACTGGCGAGCGATGCAAATAAAACTGCGACACCCACCAGGCCTAGTAAAACAGACATCAACAACTTCACGTCCTGCATCTGGATCCACATGATAATAACTAAAGTGATAGCCGACAGTAGATAAACAGACAAACTGCCCACACTCATAGGTTCGAGCTGTTTTCGTAGCACTCTCATAGGAGGCACATTTTTTACCTGAATGAGTGAAGGTACAGAAAAGCCGAGCAATAAAATAACTGTTGCCATTAGAGGAATAAACAAAACAGAATAATCTGCCTGAGGTAGGTCTACCGTAATCCACTGTTTTAAAATGGAAACCAGGAACTCCTGAAATACAATACCAAATGCGCTCCCTAAAGCGACACCGCATGCGCATACAATAGTCAAAATACCCAGAAATACTTTTAATACGTCATTATTTGTTAAACCAAAACAACGCATTAGCGCACTCATATCAAATTGTCTGCGGGCGTATCGACTGGCAGACATAGCGATAGCAACTCCAAGTAAAATCAATGTCAGCAGGCTCGAGAGTGCAATATATTTTTTGCTCCGTGTGATTGCCGAACCGGCAACAGGAGATTCATCAAAAACGGTCAATAACCTTTGGCTAGTCTCCAATTCAGGCTTGATCTGTTCAGTAAAAGCTTTTAGCGCTTCATCATCGCCTGAAAAAAAGTAGCGATAACTCACTCGGCTACCTGGCTGAATAATTTTAGTTGCAGCCAAATCATCGATATTGATAATCGCGGTCGGTGCTATATTGAACAAAGTGCTTCCCTGGCCAGGCTGTAACATGATGGCACCATCAACCTCTAACTCGGTATAACCGACCTCAACCTGATCTGCTTTTTGGACCGAAAGAATTGAAAAAAGTCGCGGTTCCAACCAAAGTTTTCCACGTGCAGGACTTGTATTCAAAATTCTGCTTTCGGCATAGGGCTTTTCAGCAATTTCTATTCGCCCCTTTAACGGATAGCCATCAGACACAGCTTTTATGGAAGCCAACTGTAATTTTTCTTTGGCAAATAAAACACTCGAAAATTCGACACTCTGTGCACTTTTTAAGCCTAAATTATCGGCTCGTTCCAACCACTTAACCGGGACTTCTCGCGGAGACGCAATAACGACGTCCGCACCCAACACATCAGCGACTTCTCTTTCAGTTGCACTCTCGATTCGATCAATTACCAGGTATATAACGCTGATTGAAGCCATGGCTACAGCCATAGATAAAAGTAATACGAGAAGATCTTTTCTCTTCCAGTCTCGCTTAAAAATTCGCCAGGCAATAGAGATTAGCAATCCATTAGAATTCATCTATGCGACCTCGCTTTCCTCAGCTGAAGATTTACTCATCATTTTACCGGCGCTCAAAGTCAGGGACTCATCGCAGCGTCCTGCCAGATGTATGTCATGGGTGACCAATACAAGAGTCGTGCCCAACTCAGAGTTCAATGAAAACATTAGCTCAATAATCTTTTCACCGGTAGCAGTATCCAGGTTTCCGGTCGGTTCATCAGCCAACAGCAACGCAGGTTGTGTAACAAATGCTCGAGCAATCGCCACTCTCTGTTGCTCGCCACCCGATAACTGATTGGCGGTATGTTGAAATCTTTTTCCCAGACCAACTTTTTCCAACATTTCTTTTGCTTTTTGTTTGGCGTCTTTATCGCCTTTGAGCTCTAGCGGCATCATTACATTTTCAAGTGCCGTCAGGCCTTCAATTAGCTGAAAGCTCTGGAATACAAAACCGAGATTATTCTTTCTTAATTCTGCGCGCTCTTCTTCCGACAGCTTAAAAATGGACTTTCCATCAATTAACACTTCTCCACTAGTCGGAGTATCAAGTCCAGCCAAGAGTCCGAGCATCGTTGTCTTTCCAGAGCCAGACTCTCCCAGGATGGCCAGACTACACCCCTTTTTTAATTCAAAAGAAACATTATCCAGAATAGTTAGACTGGAGTCTCCGGTTTTAACTTTTTTGCCAAGATTAATAGCTGTTAACATTTAATTGCTCTTTAGGGATAGTAAAACAAATCGAGTATGGTAAATTCAAATATACGTAAAATCAGTAAATTTGGATTCCAGGTCTTCTTTACCTCAATCAAAATTCTAAAATTTTAAGATCGATGATGCGAAACTACATATACGGACTATTAATTCTAATTTCAACCTATATTACTTTTAACCTGAGCGCTGCATCAGAAAATTCAACGATTACTGCAGGAAAAGCAAATAGTGACAAAACAATTCTGGTATTTGGTGATTCTCTTAGTGCAGCATACAATATTCCGATCGAGCAAGGCTGGGTTAGTTTGTTACAAAACTTTCTAAAGACTAATGATCTCAATGTTAAACTAGTCAATGCCAGTATTAGTGGTGAGACGACCAGTGGAGGACTCGAACGACTCGAAAAGCAACTAAAGCTTTACAATCCTGATATTGTTATTCTTGAACTTGGAGGCAACGATGGGCTAAGAGGCTTATCACTAACCGCAACTAAAGAAAATCTATCAGAGATGATAAAACTGAGTACAAAATATAACTCAGAGGTTCTTCTGGTGGGCATAAAGATTCCACCTAACTATGGTAGAACCTACACGAGTCGATTTGAAAAAATCTATACTGATTTAGCACAAAGTGATGATGTGACGCTGCTCCCGTTTTTATTGGAACCTATCACCAACAAATTACACCTGCTACAAGCTGATGGCATTCATCCCAAAGCGGAAGCCCAACCTCTATTAATGAAACACGTATTTAAAACACTCGAAAGCATGCTATAAGGCAGCTAAGAGGCTTCCAATCAAAATAGCATTGTCTGACTCCGTAAGCACGGAGTTAGAACCCTCTCAAAAAAAACATACTTATATTAGTAAATTCCATCATATATCGTAATATTATTCCGCATTGTTGAGATTTTACAAAATCAACTTGATCTAAATGCTCTTTTAGAATAAATTTAGTTATATTAGTCATATATAAGCAAAAACCTAATATTATTCTAATTCCTGATAATAAGGCGGTAGGAAATTATGTTTAAATCCAAACACATTGAAACAAACACCATTCATGCAGGTAAAGTAAAAGACAAACAATTTGGCGCTTTGAGCACCCCGATTTACCAAACTTCTACTTTTATCTTTGACAATGTACAGCAAGGATCTGCACGCTTCATGGGTGAAGAAGAAGGGTTTATATATGGACGCCTGGGTAATCCTACGGTAAGAGAATTAGAACAGCGTATGGCGGCTCTGGAATCGACTGAAGAAGCGGCGGCGTTTGGTTCAGGAATGGGCGCAGTTTCAGCAACCTTGCTTGCCAACCTGAAAAAAGGAGACCATGTAGTCGCCTCTTCTGCATTATATGGTTGTACTTTTGCTCTGATGAATCATAAGTTTCCAGAAATGGGCATAGAAGTAAGTTTTGTTGACATGACGAACGAAGCCGAAATTCGTTCTCAGATCAGAGAGAATACTAAGGTTATATACCTGGAAACACCTATCAATCCAAATCTTGTTGTTATCGATCTCGAAATGGTTGCTAAAATTGCCAAAGAACATGATTTGGTCAGCATCGTCGATAATACTTTTATGTCTCCAGTACTGCAAAATCCTGCCCGTCTCGGAATTGATCTGATCATCCATAGCGCAACTAAATATCTTAATGGTCATGGTGATGTCATTGCAGGAATCACCTGTGGAAGCAAAGAACAGATAGAAAATATCAAGCTGACTACCTTAAAAGATATGGGGGCGATTATTAGTCCAAATGACGCCTGGTTAATTATTCGCGGTCTCAAAACATTATCGGTTCGAGTGGAAAGACATTGCGAAAATGCTCAGCGTGTAGCGGAATTTCTTGAAGCTCATCCGAGCGTCAAACTGGTCAACTACCCCGGACTACCTTCACACCAGGGCTACAGTCTGATAGGAAAGCAAATGAAAGCTGCTGGCGGTACTTTAGCTTTTGAGATCGATGGAACCTTTGATGATGCTGTAACCTTTATGAACAGCCTTCAGCTTTGCTCTATCGCAGTAAGTCTGGGCGATGCAGAAAGCTTAATCCAGCACCCTGCGTCAATGACCCACTCCCCTTATGAGGAAGAAGAAAGGGCTGCTGCCGGAATCAGCGAAACGCTAATCCGTCTGTCAGTCGGATTGGAAAACGTACACGATATTATTAGCGACCTTACTCAGGCGCTGGATCATATGAATAATCGTCTACGTCAGGTAGGCTAACTTTCAGACAAACCGTCAGAAAATATCAAAGGGCGCTTTGGCGCCCTTTTAGTTTGATTTTGTCTGTTAGTTGACTGTATTCGATTGTTTAAAGACTTTTAGACACTATTCCGACTTCAAAGTGATCTTCCGATAAAGTGCCCTTCCAATCATTCTCACTTTCGTATCAAACGGCAAACGCTTAATATTGGTTTTAACCGCCCCCAAGGTAAAACAGGTGGGTTTGGAATAATCGATATTGACATCAGCAATGACCGAACGACCAGTTTCTGCTTTTTCCAGCGCGCTCGCGATACTTGCCGCGATTTCTTCGTTGTTTCCAATTCTCACATAATCACAGCCCGTAGCCATCGCCACCCCTTCCAACTTAACCGAAGCGACTTTGGCACAAGTTGTTCTGTTGTAGGGTCTGGTTTGCGCTTGTGCAATCTGTGACAGTTCTCCATCGTTAAATACAAACTGCACAGTTCCTACCCGGTTATCACTGGCAGTTGCCAGCTCCATCGCGGTCATTAAAAAAGCGCCGTCACCGACGATACTGACCACCGGCAGCTTTGGATTTGACAACTTGGCACCTATAGACGCAGGAACAGCATAACCCATGCAGTTAAAATCAGTAGGAGAGATCATTCCGCCCACTCGATGGACAGGCATCAGTTCAGCGGTCAAAAAAGTATGATTTCCGTCATCAACAACGACTATGGCTTCATCATCCAGTTGCATTCTTAGCTCATCAAAAAACCGGACGGGGTTAACCACTGCGCTTTTGTCTGCTTTGCGCCACTCTTCGCGAAAGGCCTGTTTATCGCCAAGAATTTTCTTCTGTAATTCACTCGAATCTCTTTTGGCTACGGAAAACTGAAGCTTTTTAAACAGCTTTGTGCAAATTTCTGCCGAATCTCCATGCAGCTTCACTTTGGCCGGAAAATTACGGTCGAAAACTTGAGGATTAATATCAATATGTATCAGATTTTCAGGTACATTCACCCCATAGCTTCCGGTAGCAATTTCACCGAAACGAGTTCCGACCGCAAGCAGGCAGTCACATTGAGAAAAAGCATTTTGCGCAGAAGGAACGGCTGAATTTCCAAAGCCAAATCCGGCGTGAAGCGGATGGTTTGCAGGAAAGGCACTCACGCCTTGCAGGGTTGTTGCTACTGGACAACCAAGATGCTCTGCGATGGCTTTGATCGAATCAAATGCACCCAATGCTCCCCAGCCGACAAAAATGCCCGGATTTTTCGCCCCATCGAGTAAAGTCACCGCCTGTTCCAGAGAGACTTCATCCAGCTTATATGGATGCCTTGCAGCCAGAAATTCTGGCAAGTTAGGGACGTCTCCTCGGTCTAGTTGGATATTCACCGGAATTTCGACAAATACCGGACCAGGTTCACCATCCACCGCTAATGCATAAGCTTCAAATATAGTCGGGACGACAAGATCGTGGGATTCTACTTTAAAGGTCTTTTTGGTAATCGGCTCCAACAATTTATGTTGGTCCATCTCATGCAGTTGATAGCCAAATTTTGAGTCAGAACGAATACCACCAGAAATAATCAGCATGGGTATACCATCCAGAAAAGCCTCGCCGATGCCGCTAGCCGCGTGAGTTACCCCGGCAGCAGGAACAATCAGCATACAACCAATACCGTCACTGACTCGACTGACTGCATCGGCCATAAAAGCACCGCAGCCTTCATGGGTGACTAATACCGGCTGTATTTTCTCTGAAGAGTTGAGTTCATCATAAAGTTCAGTATTGTGAACCCCCGGAATGCCAAAGGTAAATTGAATAGGTAATTGCTCAAGCGCGTATCGGGCAAGCCAGGCACCTGTCTTTTTCATGGGTCACTCCGCTTTATTCTTATTCAAGTGGTCTGAGTAGTTGCTTTAATGTACCTTTTGTCTTGTATAGAGACAAGAATAGTCGAATTTAAATATGGCAGAATAATATTAGTCTGAGATGAAGTTTGCCGGTCGGCTGCGTAGGTAACGGATAGCAACGCAGGATCGAGGATAACCCAGAGAAATAATTGGAATTAAATGTGACCTACTGAGTAGGATCGAGAGTAAATGGTTGAGAGCCTGCCTGACAAAATCAGGAATATGCCTCGATTCGTTAATTAGGGCTAATCCTCTAAAGAGGACGCTTATTGTATTCTTGAGCTTAGTAGCGATCCGGTCATATCGTCTCAATTAGCGGATGGCATAGCATTAAGCTAGATTGACTTGTTAGCATTACTTTGGCCTAACATGGATATACCTAGCCAGACAAACCAGATAATTTGAGTGACACCAAAAATTTCAGTGAGGACTTCATCGGGATATATTGTTGCAATACCAGAAGCGCCAACAATTAGACCCAGGTAATTCATTCCTCGCGAGAACTCTTTCGCTTTAAGGGCCGCTAGACTAATCAACAGAACCCAAAGCCCGCCAACAAGTTCGTTTCCTCCCCCAAAACTTTCAATTAGCACTGAAATCACTCTCCACATATCAAAAGCTTTCTCGGCAGATAAATCCATTAGGTTAATTGAATGTGAAAGCCCAATATTTGCCAGCATGCCACTTGCAATGACCAGAACAACCCAAACAACGCCAAAGACAGATCCCACTTTAACAATTGGATTATTTGTTGATTTTAATTTTTCATATAAACCAACAACTATAACCGCTAGAAAAACCCCAAACATTACATACATCAGAAAATAAATCATTGAAAATGCAAGCTGATTTTCTGCTAAATATGCCATTTTGTCTGATGCCGTACCTGCGGAGGGATATGCCCAAAAAGCGCCAAAAAACACAAAGGCAGCTATATAAATCAAGGCTTCAAAAATAGCTGAAACGCCTACAACTTTTTGTAGATTTTTCATTGGAATTATCCTGTGTTTGTCGTAAAGCGAAAGTCTTTAAGCACTAAAAAACATATGCCATAAGCGGTTATTAATTATGCTGATTTTGTTTATTACAAATACTATTGATATGGTCGGTAATATACACCTGTATCACCGTCTTGCCATAGTGCAGTAATGGTTATTTCACCTGAGAAGTCATAACTAACCCAAAGTTGACTTCTGTAATTGCCAAGGCCGTTCAAAAACCAAATATCTGCCAGCGAACGTTCGGCATGCGGCTTACCCATAATACTCCTAACTTCTTCACGGGTCATACTCTTCACTAGTGAACTGAATTTTTCTGTTAAGTCAGATTTGTATTTTTTCGGTATATCTGAGTAAGAGTTATACTCTGTCTTATTATATTCAACAGTAATTAATTGTTTTTTACCTTTCGGATTAGTAAATGTCCAAGTTGATTTGTGCTGGAATTTACTTTCCTCTTTTGTGGAAGAGGAGCACCCAAAAAGGATGATAATAAATAGCAATACAATAAATTTATTCACGATGTGTACGCCTTATTGACGCGCCCCACCAAGGGGCGTATTGATTAATTTTTTAAGCTTTTGTGGCATAAATTATCTCTAGAAACACTAAAGAAGTCCGCATATTTTCAGACATATATGGTCAAACTCGATCGAATGATAAGAAATATCGAGACTTCTTCATTCCCAATCAAAAAGAACTCTATACTCAAGTCAAATTGACCCCGCTATCAATAAAACTCAACAAAAAGCAGCATTTCTTCAATAACAGAGTGTCTGATTTAGTTCTGATTTAGTTTTTTCTTGGTTTGTCCCATGTCGCTACTCCAGTGGTTTTCAGTAAATATACTGTCCACTAAAGTGGTGCTAGTTCACGCGCTGTCCTTCGCGTTGCTCTTCAATGAATGGCTATGTTTGCATTTCACGATTTTTCGAACTTTAACATAATGCTCTAACAGTTCTTTCATTGCTTTTTTAGGTTCTTCGATTCTAAATATTTCGCAATGCGAATCGTCAGAGTCTTCACGTGGGTACTGACCATGACCTACCATATGATGGCAACCGCCCCCTATATTCTTACCTTTTCCTTCTTTGACACATGCGGCGACAGCCTTCCAGTAAACAGCTTCAAGGACAGAACTCTCACATTTAAGGAACGGACTCTCAGAACCTTGTATCCACATAAACGCTTCGGTTCTCGCTGCCTTGTACTCTTCAGTGAGCTCGCAATTTTCTGAAGCTATTAGAATGCTCGAAAAAAGTAATATAGGTACAGCTAAAAGCTTCAAGTGCTAATCTCCACAAACATAACGCCTTACTAACTTGCGCCGCCAGGCGTCAAGTTGAGTAATTTGTTAGGTTCATTCATGTCACAAGACTTCCAAGCTCCTTTTGAAACCAGGAATTCAAACAGTTCACTGTCTTCCTCACCCTCCAGCAAATCTAAAGGTGTATTGAACCATTTATGTTCAGACCCAATAAAGTACTCCAACGCATTTACATTTGCACCATGTTCAATTAAGACTCTTGCGGAACCCAATTGGTGTGCCTTTACCGCATAGTGAAGTGGAAAATCGCCTTGTGATCTAGGATTTTCATTAATAAATCCTTTGTGTTGATTTACTTCTAGGCCAGATGTAATTAGATAATCTAGTAATTTGTGATTACCGGATTCAGCGGCCTTATGAAGAAGGGTCTCACCGTTTAGGTCCTGTTCTTTAATGTCCGCACCATAATCTACTAAAAGTTTTATCAACTCAGGCGTTCCCTTACGTGAAGCAGACAAAATTCCAACGCAAACGTGCCTTTCTTCTACAAGATCGCCATTCTCATTGTATCTTGGGTAACTCTCAAAAAGGCTAGCACCGCTATCAAGCAATACCTTGGTTGCCGCAATATTCCCGTGAGCACATGCTAAAGGGAGAGCTTTATAACCATATCTAGATCGAGCGTTAACATCAGCACCTTTTTCGATAAGCATACTAATTATTTCAGATACACCTGCTTTTGCTGCTAAATTTAATGGCAAATCATAATCCGTAACAGATTCCTGTAGATTTGGGTCCTCAACTTTTGAAAGTTTCTCTATGATTTTCTTCTCAATCTTTGAGTCTTTACTCTTGATATATAGATCAATTAATTTACCTATAGATCTGGGAAGACGTTGTTTTTTCGCAACCCTTTGGGGAGCATCTTCTTCCAGAACATTTTCAATGGTTTCTCTGAGAGTGTCTGTAACTTTGATCCAGCTCGTTAGCGCTCCAGATTCATCCCATAAATCCTTTAGTTCTGAATCTGTTAAAACTTTATTAAGAGACGTAACAGCAAGTATTTTTATCTCTTGGTCAGGTGAAAAGGCAGTTCTTTCAATCCATTGCTTGGCACCTTGATATATACCCATTACTTTTTCTTTTGAAGCAGCAGCAACAATTGCGACAGCTGCCACAACTTCTTCGGCCATTGGTGCATCAATATCACTCGCATCCACAGCAGCTTTAAGAGTGTTAATGATATGCTCTACGCCAGCATTGCTATCTTCTAATTCTGCAAGCCAATCTAGCGCAGTATCATTTCCAAAGGGCTTATTGCTCCAAGCTCCCATATTTACTCCCTAATCCGAAAACCTAACGCCAACGACAGTGGCAAATTGGAGCGTAGCGGAAAATTGTCCTCTGCTCGTTCTTGTTAAGCATTTTGCCTAAACCTTTTGCTATTTAGCAACTGTTTAGCAACATTCCTAAGTTTTTTGTTGCTGCCCCTTTCAGCCAGCCACTTCACGTGTTCAACCTTCAGATCACTACGTTGAGCAATATACTCTTGGATATGGCTATCACCACATGACTTTATTTCTTCAAAACAATCGCTAACAGAGCTACGTTCGATTTTTCTAGCTAGCTTTTCCCTTAAGTACCTTTTATGAATCGGCATCTCCGAAACCTCCGGATACCTAACTATCCAATTGAGCTGGCTATCAGATAGGATATTAGAATGAATCAACTCGATAATGCGATTTTCATGGAGGTCGCATTTATCTGGACCATTATCTGTTAATTCAAAAATAGCAGCTACCTCATTGTCACTTAGCGAATCTTTAGATCTTAAGAAATCGCAAAAGCCTCCGTTTCGATAGTGCTCGGCATTTTTATCATCAGATGTTTGTATTTCTTCATATTGGGCAAGAAGATACTCTTCCGTGATAATCCCGTGAGATAACCACTCTTTCGTATATCCAAGTCTGCTTAGTGCCTTTTCATTGCTCATAGCTTATGTGCTTAACAGATTATTATCTTCACTAAATCACGATAATACGAAAATCTCTAAGATACCTAAAGTGCTTTTTGTATTATAAACAGCCAGTTAAACGACAAAGATAAAGTAAAGTCTTGCTATTATCGTGATTTACTGACGATAAATACACATCTCAAGAATAGAATAACTAATAAAATCAAATAGATAATTGAGTTTTGAAGCGTGGTAAGAACATTATCACCAGAAAAATCCTCACGTCTTCCAAAGAGATAACCTTTAATTTTTGTTTTAGTTGAATTCCCCGTTAAAAAGAATCTCAAAAATACCAATTAACTCGTCAAATACCTGACCGCCTGCCTCGCAGTCAAAATACATCCCGCAATAAAAGTTCCTTCCAGTGATCGCTTACCACTGGCTCCACCGCCGCCAAAACCGGCTGCCTCACCGACAGCAAATAGTCCTTCAATTGGATTGCCATCAACTCCCATTACCTGACTATTGAGGTTAGTCTGGATACCGCCCAAACTTTTACGAGTAATCAATTTGAGTTTTATCGCGATAAGCTCAGACCCGTCAATAATCGGTTTGGGGTAACAGGTTCTTATCTTCTCACTGGACCACCGGCGCAACTGTGTAATTCGCCTTAACTGTTCATCGTTCCAGAATTTCTTTCCCGACAAAACCATTTGATCATAAGTTTCAATTGAATTTCTTACTTTATCAAACTCAACTCTGACCCCCTCATTAATCTGGTTCATTCGTTCGACCAGCGTTTTAAGATTGTTGGCGCTGACAAAACATTCGTTTTCCGCAAGCATTTGATTAACCAGCCGTGAATTACCCAAAAGAGTTTCTTTCAGTAAACCGAACAGCTTTCGATCACGGATCATCGGATTATGCTCGGCACCTGAAATGGCCAGTTCCTTTTCTGCGATGCGACGATTTAATACCTGCCATGAGTGCTCGAAAGGCAGCTGTGACAGTCGCTGACAAAGTTCATAAGTATCAAACCCGGTCACCAGTGGCTCGGGTCCAATTCGCGCTCCGCTAGCATCAAGCCAGAGGGCCGACTTGCAAGGGATCAGGCTAAGTCCTTCTCCTTCAAATTCGGGATTAGCTTTTGCAACACCCGCGGCGTAGTTCCACATTTTATTCAGATGAGTAACCTGCCCGCCGTGCCCAATAACCTGATCGTGTAACCTGCCATCATTGGTTGGATGTGATCCGTTAAGCAACTGTTGCGGCGGATGCCCCCAACTTTCAGGCCAGTTCTTTTTAACCCGCTCCAGGTCACCGGAAAAGCCACCAGCGGCAATGATGACATTATCGGCACTGACCTCTATCTCTTTTTTTTCGATTGAATTTCGAACAATTAAATTTCGAACAATTAAATTTTGAACATCCGGCTCAGAAACTGAGTCAAATGATTCAAGTAAACAGCCGTTTACTCTGCCGTTACTTTTCAAAAGTTTGGTGGCTTTGGTATTAAAGAGAAACCGGATTTTTTCTTTTGGAAATGAGTAAAGCTGCTGCTTTATTTTTTCTACCAGAAAAGCGCTTCCTCCCCACAAAATATGATATCGCGGCAAACTATTACCCAGTACATGCCAGCCTCTTTCGATCCAGTTGACCGCCGGTAAAAATCGAACGCCCAACTTTCGTATATAGTCGTAAATATCAAGCCTTGAACGTTCGCAATAAAGTTCGGCCCACTGCTTTGGCCAAATATCCAGTTCGCCGAGCTCGGCAAATGACATCCAGTCTCTAAGCGCTCTTTCCGGGGAATCGGGAATGGAGAGTCTTTTTTGTTCAGGTGTTCCAATTAGAGCCATACCGCCAAATGCAATTCTGGCCAGTCCGCCGAGTCTATCTTCTCCCTGAGCATCGACAATGAGCACCTGCTCTCCACGTTTAAGCAGTTCCAGCGCCGTTACCAGTCCGGCAATTCCTGCGCCGATAACAAGGTGGTTTGTTTTTATTTGATGCCAGCCTGACTTTTCCATCGGGTTTCTCCGAAAAACTATATTCCGTTTAAATTTCCCCCATGCTTACTTATACCCTTTTACACCGTCACCGTATTGATATTAATCAAATGAACATTTTTGTAATGACCTGAAAGCTTTCTCCACAAACAAAAAAAGGTAGCCATTTGGCTACCTTTATCATTCGTTGTTGTTTGTTAATATTGGATGAATTATCCGGCAACAACCTTGGCAACTGCCTTTTCAAATGCACGCATACCCTGTTCAATTTCTGCCTCAGAAACAAGTAAAGATGGCGCCAGACGAATAACATTTGGACCAGCCATAAGAATCATCAGATTTTGCTCCAATGCCGCCACCATAAATTCTCTTGCTCTACCCAGATATTCCTCTTTAAGCGCTGCACCAATAAGCAGTCCTTCACCACGGACTTCTTCGAATACGTTGTACTGCTCATTGATCATTTGCAACTTGGTATTAAACAAGTTGTGTTTTTCTTTAACGCCTTCAAGAGTGGCAGGATCATTAATGATATCAAATGCCGCACTTGCCACTGCACAACCGAGTGCATTACCACCATAGGTGCTGCCGTGAGTACCAACTTTAAGTGCTGCTGCAAATTTCTCTTTGGCTAACATTGCGCCAATCGGAAATCCTCCTCCCAAAGCTTTTGCACTGGTCAAAACGTCAGGCTCGATGCCATGAAGCATATAGGCAAAAAGCTCACCGGTGCGTCCCATACCAGTTTGAATCTCGTCAAAAATCATGACTGCGTTGTATTTGTCACAAAGCTCTCTGACTTTTTCAACAAACGCTTTGCTCGCAGGGATAATACCGCCTTCTCCTTGAACCGGCTCAAGTACGATGGCACAGGTCTTATCAGAAACTGAGGCTTCAAGCATTTCGATGTTGTTATATTCAAGGTGAGTAATCCCTCCAGGAAGCGGCTCGAAACCTTGAGTATACTTGGGTTGACCACCCACACTTACCGTGAAAAGAGTTCGACCATGGAAAGACTGTTTAAAAGAGATAATTTCATGTTTCTCAGGACCAAAGTTTTCAGAAGCGTATTTACGCGCTAGCTTAAAAGCTGCTTCATTCGCTTCGCCACCGGAATTTGCAAAGAAAACTTTGTCAGCAAAAGTGTTATCTACCAGCTTTTTAGCCAGTTCAAGCGCAGGCTCATTAGTAAAGACATTACTCAAGTGCCATAGTTTCTCACCCTGCTCCTTCAAAGCACCAACAAGCGCTGGATGACAATGGCCCAATGCATTTACCGCGATTCCACCGGCAAAATCAATGTACTCATTACCTTCTTTATCCCAAAGCTTACAACCTTCACCTTTAATCGGTATTACCGACAAAGGCGAATAATTGGGTACCATTACATCGTCAAAGGTTTCTCTCGTAACTGAGGTCATTCGTTTTTTCCTATTCGTACTAAATTGTGCTTCTGTCTTTCGGAGATCCTGTTCAGTGCAAATATTACACATTTTCAACAAGGACTTAATAAACAGCATCTATTCGTTTTTATTTGTGGAACGTATCATCGCTAATTTTACATCGGGATACCAGCTTTGAAAGCTAAAAAATTTATTCAATATTACCGGTCACAATCGCTTATTCTTATCCTTCGGTGCTAGAAATTACTGATTTTAGTCGCAGGCTTTTGAATTATAATGCATTTGCACTATAATGCTTTCAAATATCTCACCCTCATAACGGCTTGATATTAAGGGGCTTTTACCTTGATACGAAAACCTGAGTATAATACAGCCCCTTAAATCTTTAACCCTCTATGTAAGGAGTGCTCTAAGTATGATGGTTATTCGCCCGGTCAAAATGGCTGATCTTGATGATATAGTCGATTTGGCTAGCAAAACTGGCTCGGGATTAACAACACTTCCCCATAGCCGTGAGCACTTGCAGAGAAAAATTGAAAACTCCCTGGCCGCTTTCGACAAAACCGAAAATAACCCGTGTGACGAGTGTTACCTATTTGTTCTGGAAGACACCAAAACAGGCCAGGTTGTCGGCACAAGTGGCGTGGTAGCGGCAGTCGGCACCAGCAAACCTTTTTATACTTATAAGCTCAACACCGAAGTTCATTACTCCATTTCCATGGATATCTATCGCAAGCTGAATTTCCTGACTTTGACCAACGACTTCACCGGTGCTTCAGAGATATGCACACTATTCCTGTCTCCTGACTTCCGCGGAGGAGGAAACGGCATTCTTCTATCGAGAAGCCGCTTCTTATTTATGGCTGAACACCCCGAGCGTTTTGGTGATCGCGTTTGTGCAGAAATGCGTGGTGTCTCAGATGACACTGGCCGCTCTCCATTCTGGGAAAGTGTTGGCAGGCACTTTTTTGGGGTAGATTTCGAAACCGCTGACAAAGAAAATGGCGAAGGTAACAACCAGTTTATTGCCGAACTAATGCCGCATCACCCAGTTTATGTTCCCATGCTTTCCGAGGAAGCTCAGGCTGTTCTGGGTGAAGTTCATGAACAAACTCGTCCCGCGGTTCAAATGTTGAAAGCTGAGGGATTCAGATATACTGGTTACGTCGATATTTTTGATGGTGGCCCTACCATTGAAGCGCCAGTCAAAGAAGTCTTGACCGTTCGTGACAGTATTTTGCTTGAAGTTGAAATTGGCAGTTCAGATCCTCACTCAGCATCCAATGCAATGCTAAGTAATACCGGCCTCAAGGACTTTCGGGCGTGTTTGGCGAAACTGGCACCGCCAAAAGACAATCATGTGGTCATCACCCAGGAATGTGCAGACGCTTTAGGAGTAAAAGCAGGCGATACAGTAAGAGTAAGATATTATTAATCTGCTCTTCGCTTATTGTTAAGCTCTTAAGAATTATCATAAAAAGCCGCTTAGTTGTTTAATTTAGCGGCTTTTTTGTTGAAGTACCTTATAGGTTTTTATTCATTAATTTAATCAGTTGAGCTGAAATCGCAGCACCAGCCTCCAAAGTAGCTCTAGGCTCATCATCCGCGTTTTCGGTAACTACAAATGGAGCAATTTCAACCATATCGGCACCAGTAATCGGAAAGTGCTGACCAATGGTATCGATAATTGTATGTGCATCAGTTGGCGACAGGCCGTCAACTTCAGGTGTACCGGTAGCAGATGCATACCTGGCATCGAGACCATCAATATCAAAACTGACGTAGATCTCATCAACCCCTTTTTGCTTGAGAATTTCAACCGTTTCATCTGCGACCACTTGTGCACCACGGCTCAATACATCCTGAGCCCAGTACTGCTTAACACCAAAAGTTTCTTCCCAATGAGCCTTAGGTTTACCGCTGGAACGGATACCGTATTGCATTAATAACGATGGCTCATCCAGTCCTTCCAGAATATGGGTACACCAGCTACCAAAACAAAGATCAATGCCCAGACGCTCAATCAAAAGATCGGTATGCGCATCAAAATGAATAATTGCCGCTTTTTTACCTTGCTTCTTCTTGGCCGCGAGATATGACTTTACCAGCGGATAGCTCACCGAGTGATCTCCCCCCATGGCAAAAATTCCTTTGTTCGGATGACTTTCATAGAAAGCATCGCAAATCTTTTCCGTAATAGATAAGGGGCTTACAGCTAAATCCTCACCCTCTCCCTGGTACAGCGCTTTACGGCAATTATCGATGGTCGGCTCATTGAGATATTTATCATGGAGAAGATGAGGAATAACCCTGACATCGCCCATATCCAAAGGATAGGAATCACCATGCTGGGCAAGGATCGCATTTCTTAAAAATAGAGGTCCCCAGTTTGCTCCACGTAAAATACCACCGCCCGTATCAGAACAGACTCCCAGCATAACAGTAAAGTCATCCGACTCACTGACCGTACTAAGACTTTTCTGCCACGCAGTTTCAACTTCATCGACATTTCCATATAAAGCAGAGTGCAGAGACTCTTTGCGCTCCTTGGCTGTATTGACCGTAAAAACACCGTTACCGGGTGGACATAAGTACTGATTTGCTAATTTTTCGAACATTAATCACCTAGTTTTAAGCTGAACACAATTTTAAGCTGAACACAATTGTACGCTGAACATCGTTTAAAGCTGAACATCTCTACCGCTTATCTTACACCTTTCGCGGCCTCGAATCATGGGCACAAAATAGCAAAGTTCCTCCAATAAAAAAAGCGAGAAAAAGCAAGGGGTCAGTATCTTTACCTGAAGTTTTTGCTACTTATGTAACCATGACCACAGAGTTCGGCCTTCGGTCAACTTCAGTTTGGCGATAGAAACTGTTAACCTTGTTCGCCATAACAGCCCTTCAATAAAGGAAGAATAATAAAAAGCTATGAATCTGACTAATAAAGTACTTATAGGAATGGGAGCCGGGCTATTGGTCGGCCTGGGATTAAACTTTAGCCACACTTACCTTTTTGACAATGCCTTACTGGTACCCGGTACCTTTGTAAATGACCAGGTTATTAACGGCTTTTTCCACGTTGCAGGAAAACTTTTTGTCAATGCCTTAAAAATGTTAGTTGTCCCACTGGTACTATTTTCATTAATCTGTGGAGTTTGTGGAATTGGCGATGTCAGATTACTTGGTAGAATAGGTGGAAAATCTTTCGTTTTGTACCTGTTAACAACAGCGATAGCTATCGCAACTGCAATCGCTTTGGCTGCAGGTTTTGGAATAGGTAGCGGTATCGAAAAAAGCGCGGAATCGACTTTTACCGGAAAAGAAGCCCCCCCACTTTCTGAAGTCCTAATCAAAATTATCCCTTCTAATCCTATCGATGCCATGGCCAATGGCGATATGTTACCGGTTATATTTTTTGCCATTTTATTCGGAGTCAGTATCCTGCTAGTTGGTAAAAAAGCCAAACCAATAGTAACCAACTTTGAATTGCTTAATGAAGTTATGATGAAGATGGTTGGCCTTATTATGTCAACAGCCCCCTATGCAGTATTTTGTTTACTCGCAAAATCGATGGCTCAACTAGGGGTTCCTTTGCTTCTAGAGCTTATAAGCTATGTTGCAGTATTGGTATTCGCTTTGCTTTTGCACCTGTTTGTAACGCTACAAGGAGTCCTGTTTTTATTTTCAGGCCTTAGCCCGTTAAAGCTCTTGTCAAAAATTCGCAATGTACAGGTCTTTGCTTTCAGTACTTCCAGCTCCAATGCAACAATACCGGTTACTTTACGAACAACGACAGAAAGGATTGGCGTTAACAATTCTGTCGCTTCTTTTACTGTACCCTTTGGCGCAACAATCAATATGGATGGCACCGCCATCATGCAAGGTGTCGCTACTGTATTTATCGCCAATATCTATGGAGTGGAATTAGGCTTAGTAGGCTATCTGACTGTTATTTTAATGTCAGTCCTGGCCTCAATTGGTACAGCGGGCGTTCCTGGCGTTGGCTTGATAATGTTATCCATGGTTTTTGCTCAGGTAGGACTTCCTGTTGAAGGCATTGGTCTGATTCTTGGCGTCGACAGGCTTCTCGATATGATTCGTACAGCGGTAAATGTCTCTGGAGATATTGTCGTTTCAACAGTGGTTGCCAAAAGTGAAGGAAAGCTGGATCTCAAAGTTTTCAATGATCCAAATGCAGGAATATTTGATGAAGGCCAGACTCACTTTGATGAATCCATGGAGCAGGAACTTGCTCAGGCAGTAACACAAACTCACGACACTAATTAATCAATCATTCATTCAATCAATCAATCAATCAATCAGGCCGACAGCCTGCCTGCGGAAAACGGTGGAGAGCAAACCTTTCCACCGTTTCTAACCAAAGCTTGAGAAAACGATATTAGTTCAAATGCTTAATTTCAATAGCGTCTATATTCTCATCCGATTCAACCCCAAGGATTTTTCGATAAAAATATAGTTCCGCATTAAGTGCTTTTACTACGGTTTCAGCATTTCGAAAACCATGGCCTTCACCTTCGAACAACAGGTAAGCGTAAGGTATTTTCTTCTCTTCCAGAGCACAAACCATTTTCTCAGCCTGGTTTGGTGGTACAACCTTGTCATCTGCTCCCTGAAGGATAAGAATTGGGCAGGCCAGCTGCTCTGTATGATAAATAGGCGAACGTGCTTTATAAATATCAATGGCATCAGGAAGCGGACCAACCAGCTTATCACTATAGCTGCCTTCAAATTTGTGGCACTCATTAGCCAGGGCTTCAAGATCAGAGACACCATAGCGGCTCATTCCAGCTGTAAATACATCAAAGAAAGTCAATGCGCACAGCGTGGTGTAGCCTCCAGCGCTTCCTCCGCGAATAAAAAGTCCATCAGGGTTTGCCCGCTTTTCTGCTACCAGAAAATTGGCTGCAGCAATACAGTCTTCTACGTCGATAACTCCCCACTGACCATTCAATTGATCTCGATACGCCTTTCCGAACCCTGTACTTCCCCCATAGTTAACATCTACTACAGCAAAGCCCCTGTTGGTCCAAAACTGGATACCAGGATCGAGCGCGCAATTAGTGGCCGCTGTAGGTCCACCATGACTCATCACTATTAATGGAGGCAAATCATTTTCACTGGCTTCAAACTCACTACTTTTAGGTGGGTAGTAAAAAGCATAGGCAGTACGCTCATTGGCCGATGGAAAAGAGATTGGTTGAGCGATACTGACGTCACCAGCAGGTAATACAAAGGGGGATATTTCTGAAAGTGCATGGTACCGGCCGCTAGCCAAGTCCAGTCGGTACATCGCTAGCTCAATCGCTGGTCCAGATGCACAAAAATACAGATTGTCCTCATCAGAAAGTAACCGGCCTTCAAAATGTTTAAATGGCAAAGCAACCGGCTCGACATGCCCGCTGTCTTCCTCAATCAAACACAATTGCTGTTGCCCCTCGACAAAATAGAGTGCATAAATTTTATCGTCATGCGTTATTGTGTAGGTGCCTTGGCCAAACACCCATTGAGGCACGCCAAAATCATTATTCGTTGGAGCCAGGGCATTCAGCATACCGCCCTGATGACTGTAGATATTCGACCAGCCACTCGCATCACTAATGTAATGTAAAACCCCTCCATGACTCCACTCTGGTTGGAATACAGATACATTATCCCCCCCGGTTACCTTGTGAACAGCGTCAATCTGACCACTATCATGAATATCTGCCAGCCAAAGCTCTGCAGAATCCCAAGGCATATCTGGTTGGTTCCAGCAGGTCCAGCAAAGGCGATGACCCAGAGGACTGATTCTCGGATAGCTGTAGAAATCAAAACCTTCATGCAGTACTTCGACCCTCTTCAACTTAAGATCAATCCTCACCAGCTGATTCAACACCGTCTCACCCTGATGTCTTTCTCGAACACATATAAGCGATTGAGAAGCTTCATGCAGGTCAAAATCGGCGTAACGGTCTTCAACGTTGGTCTCAACCGGAGTAAGCGCAGTTAGCTCTCCATTTTCAAAGACATAAACCCGGTTATCGTCGGCATTAGAAAAGTAAACACTCCCCTGCTTTACGAGAAAATCTCCTCCACCATATTCATGTACTTTTGTCCTGACACTTACTGAGTCGGGTAAAACTTCTTCACATAGTGACTTGTTACTACTTCGAACAATAACGCCGCGCCCCTGCTCTGAGGCCCTTGATTCCAACCAATACAACCAGCCATCATCCAGATGCATTTGACCAAAGCGTTTTCCTTTCTGCGCCAGGAGATTTGAGGTCAATTTTGATTGCCAACTGCCATAAGGTTTTATTGATTTCATTGTCTTATTCATTTGTTTTATCTAGTTTTTTAATGAGAATAACCAAACAGTTCGTCAGAGAGCGTGGCCACCAGATAGAGTCGCACTTTCGGATCAGTTTGGCATGGAGAGCTTCATGTGGTGACTAAAGCTTTGTACTACCAGTCGATCTGATAAACACACTCTGTTAGTTCGGTTAGCCCCCGTTGCATAAACTTTGGCTCACCTTTTAGAATATCCATCTTTGCTAATACTTTAATTTGAGCAAAATTGAAAAGCTTTTCTACTTCAGATCGTTCAACTGAAAAAGGAGGCCCTTTCATTTCCTGCTGAGGATACTCGAGGGTAATTAACATAAGCTTAGCCGATGGGAAAAGCCGATGCATATGATTAACGTAGTTTTTTCTCATGTTCTCGGGTAAGGCAATTAGAGCGGCTCTGTCATATATTGCCTGAACCTGATCGAAATCGTGTTCTCGCAAAGAAAAGTAGTCTCCCTGCCAGATTTTGATATCACCGCCGTCGTAAAGAGCTAGTGGTGACTCCGCGCTTCGGGAAATCACAGGCTTTTGAACTCCCTCATACCCTGCACTAACATCGAAAAATCTTGATACCGCTTTTTCGCTGAGCTCACATCCTACGACCCGAATACCCAAAGATAACAGATATACCATATCAACAGACATGCCGCACAAGGGAACAAATATCTGTTCGCTTTGCTGAAAAACTTTACCTGCATACTGACTAAGAAACGGGTGCGGATCGGGGTTATGAAAACCAACTTCCTGTCTATTCCACTTTTCCAGCCAGAACTCTCTCTCCATCAAGCATTCCTTATTCAGAATTTAACTAGCTTCGAAAAAGTCTCGACTGAATATGCTTTTGCCACAAAGACATTAGAACCCGTTCCATTGCTGACTGTACTGAAAAAGAAAATCTTTCGGCCAGTGGACGTTTAACTCGGTAGGTAATTTCAAACACGTCCATGTCGTCAGATGTGCTGATAATGTAATCGTCACTCGTTTTAACTTCGTCAATAAGTCCAAGTTCTAGCGCTTGAGTTCCATACCAATGCTCACCAGTCGCCACCTTCTCAATATTCAGATCCGGTCTGTTAGCAGTAATAAACTGCTTGAAAAGAACATGGGTTTCTTCCAGCTCTTGTTTAAATTTTTCTCGTGCAGCATCAGTATTTTCAGCAAACATCGTCAATGTGCGCTTATATTCTCCTGCAGTATGCTGCTCATAATCTACTTTGTTATGCTTTAATAATCGATGAAAATTAGGAATTTCTGCAACGACACCAATTGAACCAACCACAGCAAAAGGGGCCGCAATGATTTTATCTGCTACACAGGCCATCATATATCCACCCGAGGCAGCAACCTGATCGACAGCAACGATAAGCTCTAGACCAGCCTCTTTAATCCTGCTCAATTGTGAAGCCGCTAGCCCATAGGCATGAACCAAACCTCCAGGACTTTCCAGACGTACCAAAACTTTGTCCTGCTTATTCGCTGAGGTGATTATCGCTGTAATTTCTTCTCTCAGGTTTTCAACATCGGAGGCTTCGACATCTCCTTCAAAGTTAAGAACAAACATTTTTGCGCCATCTTTATCTGGAGTATCAATATCGGTTTCCTGATCATCTGGGCTTTCAGCAACGTCAGACTCACTTTCCGGTTTTTCTTTTGTTTCTTGAGC
Source organism: Aliikangiella sp. G2MR2-5 (assembly GCF_015687155.1). GTDB lineage: Bacteria > Pseudomonadota > Gammaproteobacteria > Enterobacterales > Kangiellaceae > Aliikangiella. The sequence goes on from NZ_JADPQF010000006.1 coordinate 37,954, forward strand.
TTGCTCATCAGCTAACTCTTCTACCGAAGACTTGGATTTCTTGGCGGATTTTGCCAGAGCCTTAGCCTTTTCCTTATTCTTTTTTTGTTCAGCTTTTTCTTCTTTTCTTTTCTGTTTGGCAAGCTCTTTAAACTCTTCGTCACTCAAAAGCTCTTTTAACATACCCTCTTTAACTTCCTGAATTTCTTCAGATAAGTTATTCACCTCAATATGTCCTTCAAAATGCTTCTTGTTCTTTTGGCCAGCACTGGCAATTGCCGCGACGATCACAATTAGCGCGATAACAATAGTAACGACTTTGGCGAGAAACATGCCGTATTCAGATAAAAATTCCAAAGAGAGTCTCCATTTAAAGTATGAGTAATTATTTTTCCAAATAACCTGGACTCAGGATGCTAAAACAGGATGAGTATCATGATACTTCAAGATGCGCAGATATATAAATAAAGATAATTAATGCTAGCAATATAAAAAAATACCCCCGCCTTGAAGCGGGGGCATTTTACACCTTTTGACCAAGTTTTACACTGCTTGAATGCTTAAGCCGAGAAATTGGTCGGAACCTTGCGACTCGCGTCAAGATTATTCAAGTAGTGAAGGATCCGTGACAGTTACACCCAAGCCACCGCTTCCAATGAAAGTGGCGATTTGAGTTTGCATTTCAACGGTATAATCCAGATACTGTGTTGCGCTGTCAGGACCAGCCGGCGTTAATACCGTTCCGTGAATACCACTGTTCATACGCGAAAACAGACGGCTTCCAGCGACAAAATCACCGGCATTTTCAGCTGAAACAACTGTAGTTCCTAACATAGCCGCCATTGGTACAGTGCCGGCAGTAGGAGAAGTTGCAACAGCATTAGGAACAGCTGTATCGCCCGCCACCTGGAACATCAACAGTGGAATACCATTTGCCAGGTTGACAGCGTTAGAGTTGATTGAATCGCCATCATCAATCACCGTTTGTGTTGCAAACAGAAATGACTGGTAATCAGCACTTCCGGTTTCAATTCCTTGAGCTGCGAGAGCCGCTTTGACCGGATCTCCAAATTGTGGCGAACCATCAATCATTCCCGCAAGGTTTCCTCCAGAATTGGCCAATACCGCAAGTTTTACAAAATCCGAGTGAGCCAGGAAGATATTACCAACAATACCGCCCCATGAGTGTCCCATGAAACTAACATTGCTATAGTCCAGATCTGGCGCTAAAGGATTCCCGTCAAAATCCATCGCCGGGATCGCTTTTTCCAGAGTCAGTAAGTCCAGAACCGCTTGGCGATTGTTGTCTCTGGCCACCAGTAGATTACGCAGATTAATTGTGTATGAACCCGAAGTTTCAGGAATTCCGTCCGGGCCGGCAGCACCTGTCGTATTGTTCATCAAATCCAAACCGAAAGTACGCTCTCTTAATCCGCCAGCAGTATAACCTTCGAATAACATCGCAGCTAAATCATGATTTGCATCGATACCATGCAACGGCATATCCATAGCAACAACCGCAGTACAAAGTGGTGGCGCAGCCATTGTATCTGCAATACCAAGCATATTGGTTCTATTTGAAGTGATACCATGTTGGAAAATCATTACAGGATAGCCTGCAGCCGGCTTGGTACAGCCCAGTCCTGCTTTTGGCATAGACACAAGAAGAGGCACCGACTCCTGACCATTGATTTTAACCAGAGGATTGGCATAGGTTGTAGTGCCGCCAGCAAAAGGGTTCGGAATTAAAGTCATTGGATCCGCAGGATTAGGGATCTGGTCCGCGCCAACAAAGAATGTTGAAATAGCGCTGACATCATATTGATCCGCAGCAGGCTGCAGATAATAGTTCAGGGTCAACTGTCCTTTATACAAATCAGCTGCGCCGATACCCGTAATAGGCGCAGTATCGATAGGAAGCTGAGTAAAGCTGGTAGCAGGATAGGAGCCCATCGAGAATGGCAAATCGATGTTGAGTAACTTATTGGCTGCTACAACTTCGCCCATAGACTGGACTGTAAACTGGAAGCTAAGCACGATATCTTCTTTTGCCTGACCATCTGCATCTACCGCATTCTCGATCGCGTTGACTAACTGCCTTACAGGCTCCAGTCCCGCTGTAGGAGAGTTTGGATCTAATGCATCCTCGCCTTTAACGATTTCATATTGACCGTCAGCGACTATTGCATTGCCGTTACTGTCGGTTACACCATTTGTAACCACAACAGCATAACTGGCTTGTGGGGTTAAAGGTAAAAGAGGAATGACCGCAACAGTTAAGTCAGTTGCATAAGTTGCGACAAAATCAACACCTGGAGTCAACTCTCTGACTACACTGGTAACAGGGCCGCTCGGTACAGGAATACCTGTGCCGGGTAAAGCTTCAGGTCTTAGCACATTCACTTCATACATCTTGATAGTGCTTCCAGGTACGATAGATGCTGGAGCTAAATCAACACCTGCCTCAGGGCCAGCGAAAGAAATGAAAAATGGAGCAACTGCACTCCAGCCATCCAGACCACTAACCGCTACGATGGGATCACTATAGTCGCTAGCATCATCTACCGGTGGATTTAAAGTCAGATCTTCCGTGCCATTAAAAATCAGGTCATTCGGCAATGGAACGAGGCCATTACTAGGCTGATAAATTGCCTTTGTCTTTCCCGGAATCACTGGTTCCTTCGGTGAATCAGAACACCCCGCCAGGCCCAATGCACTTGTAACGGCTAGTCCCAAAATGAGCTTTTTCATGTATATCTCCCAATAAGGCAAATGTAAGGAAAGCAGTCGTATATCAATAGACTATTCATCAGTTATCAGCAATCAAAAATACTGGTTCCTGATCAGGTCCTCTTGAGCAGCATTCCCGCTTATCATTATGTTTTTTACCCAAATTTTCTTTATTCAAAGGCGCCCAACACATCGGAGCACCAATTATCCCGACCAATCCTACTCACATTCTATAGTCCATGGCAAGTGTTCAGACCAGTTTAATCAAATAATTATTCAGAATTCCTGAAAAATGCCTGATTCTGCGTAGGCCCTATCTCGCCTTTGCTGCTGCGCACAAAATTATATCTAAAAAGAAAGGCAAGCACCTTTTATATGACACTATATTGGGAAAAATTCAGCTCAACTCTAGCTTAATCTGTCGACCTTGAATACTTGCCTGTCACAGTAATATTTTTATAACACGCTCTTGTATAAAAGCTTATTGCTCAATCGAAGAAATTAGTCATAAAAATTCTAATGAAATATTGCTAAACAAACAGCGAATAACAGTAGAAAGCTCAAAGTAGCATTCGCCCATTTTTTCCTTGGGGTAGCTTGATTCTGAAAAAGCCTTTCTTTAAGTGTAAATATTTTTAAAAAATATCGATCTAATTAAGCAAATTTTTAATAACAAGACTAAGCTTAATTTAGGTGAAACAAAAAACAAGTTCGGCGACTGAAATTCGACTCGAAAAGCAGGAATCTCTCGGGCACTTTTCGGTTAAAAAACGGACTAAACTAGTGATATTAGTCACAGGCTTATTTGACTTGGTAACGTAAATTTATTTCGGAGAACACGATGAGTATATTTAATAAGTACCAAGAACGCTACGAAAGCCAACAAGAAGAAGAATATTCTCTTTCGGAGTATCTGGAACTTTGTAAAAGTGATCGAGCGGCTTATGCCAATGCCGCAGAACGCATGCTGATGGCTATTGGCGACCCAGAGAAGGTCGACACTTCGAAAGACCCTCGTTTGAGTCGCATATTTTCTAACAAGATTATTTCTCGCTATCCAGCTTTTGAAGACTTTTATGGCATGGAAGACTCAATTGAGCAGATCGTCTCCTACTTTAAACATGCAGCGCAGGGTCTGGAAGAAACCAAGCAAATTTTATACCTACTAGGGCCAGTTGGCGGTGGTAAGTCATCACTTGCTGAAAAACTGAAAAGCCTGATGCAAAGGGTTCCAATTTATGCAATCAAAGGCTCTCCTGTTTTTGAATCTCCACTAGGGCTTTTTAACCCGGATGAAGATGCACAAATATTAGAAGAAGAATATGGAATCCCCAAGCGTTATCTTAACTGCATAATGTCACCCTGGGCAGTTAAACGATTACACGAATACGGCGGGGATATTTCTCAATTCAGAGTTGTCAAAATCCTGCCATCAGTTCTTGACCGAATAGCAATTTGTAAAACGGAACCTGGAGACGAGAATAACCAGGATATTTCATCTTTAGTCGGCAAGGTAGATATTCGTAAGCTGGAAAACTTTGCCCAGAATGATCCTGATGCTTATAGCTACGACGGAGCGCTTTGTCGAGCCAATCAAGGCATTATGGAATTTGTTGAGATGTTTAAAGCACCAATAAAAGTGCTTCACCCTCTATTAACAGCAACCCAGGAAGGCAACTTTAACGGTACCGAAGGAATGTCTGCGATGCCTTTCCAGGGAATTGTTCTTGCCCACTCGAATGAATCCGAGTGGCAAAGTTTTAGAAACAATAAAAATAATGAAGCGTTTTTAGACCGAGTCTATATTGTCAAAGTACCATACTGCCTCAGAGTTAGTGAGGAAGTCAGGATATATCAAAAGCTGCTCGACAACTCATCGTTAAGCCAGGCGCCTTGTGCACCGAACACCCTGAAAATGTTAGGTCAGTTCAGCGTTTTATCACGAATAGTTAAACCAGAAAATTCCAGTATCTATTCAAAAATGAAAGTTTATGATGGTGATAGTCTTAAAGATACGGATCCTAAAGCAAAATCTTATCAAGAGTATCGCGATTATGCTGGCGTAGATGAGGGTATGAACGGTCTATCAACCCGATTTGCTTTTAAAATCTTGTCTCGCGTATTTAACTATGATCAGACTGAAATTGCGGCGAATCCTGTTCATCTTCTTTATGTGCTTGAGCAACAAATTGAACGAGAACAATTTCCTCAGGAAGTTTATGAGCGTTATCTGGCCTTTATAAAGGAGTTTCTTGTTCCAAATTATGTTGAGTTCATCGGCAAAGAAATTCAAACCGCTTATCTGGAGTCCTATTCTGAGTACGGTCAAAATATATTTGATCGCTACGTAACCTATGCAGATTTCTGGATACAGGATCAGGAATACCGAGATCCTGAAACGGGAGAAAACTTTGACCGCGCCTCACTAAATGAAGAACTGGAAAAAATTGAAAAACCAGCAGGCATATCCAATCCCAAAGACTTCCGTAATGAGGTGGTTAATTTTGTACTTAGAGCTCGTGCAAATAATCAAGGAAAAAATCCTAAATGGACTAGCTACGAAAAATTGCGCGGGGTAATCGAGAAAAAAATGTTCTCTAACACTGAAGAGCTTTTACCGGTTATTTCATTCAATGCAAAATCATCTGCTGAAGACTCTCAAAAACATGACGACTTTGTGAATCGAATGGTCAAGAAAGGATATACGCAAAAGCAGGTCAGACTGCTATGCGAATGGTATTTACGTGTAAGGAAATCTGCGTAATATAAAACTACCGAGAGGAATGTTGAATGCAGATTATCGATCGGCGACTTAACCAAAAAAATAAGAGCACCGTAAATCGCCAGCGCTTTTTGAGACGCTATAGGAAACAGATCAAGCAGGCTATCACCAAGCAAATTAGTCAGCGCGGTGTGACTGACATCGATCAAAATGAAAGTATTTCAATACCTTCGAAAGACATTACCGAGCCGACATTTAGAAGTGGTCAAGGTGGCGTAAAGGAAAGAGTCTATCCTGGGAACAAAGAGTTTACCAAGGGAGACAGAATTCGTCGCCCTCCTCCTGGCGGTCAAGGAGCAGGCAGAAGAGCCAGTGACAAAGGCGAAGGCGAAGACGATTTTTCATTTGAGATTTCAAGTGACGAATACATGGAAATCTTGTTTGAAGGTCTCGAGTTACCGAATCTTAAAAAGAATCAACTCAAAAAATTGGTAAATTACAAACCGATTCGTTCAGGCTTTAACACAGACGGTACCCCTTCCAATATAGATATTGTTCGTTCTCTCAAAGGATCGTTAGCCAGAAGAATAGCTAGTCAGTCCCCATTAAAAGCAGAACTAAAACAAAAAGAGGAAGAACTTGAAAATCTGAGCGAAGAAGATGAAAAACGAATAACTTTATTGGAAGACATCGAGAGCTTAAAAAAACGGATTAAAAGCATTCCCTACCTGGATACCTATGATCTTCGATATAAGAACTTTGACAAACTACCTCAGCCCACTAGTAGCGCCGTAATGTTTTGTCTTATGGATGTATCAGGCTCCATGGATCAACAAACCAAAGATATGGCGAAACGTTTTTTCATTCTTTTGTATATGTTTTTGAAACGAACCTATAAAGATGTGGAAGTAGTTTACATTCGTCATCATACCCAGGCAAAAGAAGTTGATGAGCAGGAGTTTTTCTATTCACAGGAGACGGGCGGAACAATTGTTTCCAGCGCATTAAAACTTATGCTCGAAATTCAACAGGATCGATATCCGGCAGCCGACTGGAACATATATGCAGCCCAAGCTTCAGATGGCGACAACTGGAATGATGACTCCCGAATATGCCATAAACTCCTTTCCGAGAAAATACTAAAGCTGGTTCGTTACTATACCTATGTGGAAATTACACAAAGAGAACCACAGAATTTATGGTATGAGTATTTGCGCTTGCAAGATGCAAACTCTAATTTTGCTATGCAAAAAATTGCTGAACAAAAAGACATATACCCGGTTTTTCGTGAGTTCTTTCAGAAACAATCAGTGAAGTAGGAGAACACTTTGGCCAAAACAAAAAAAGCAGCCAAACCTATATCCGAAACTGCGGATTGGACTTTTGACTTGATTCAAGAGTATTACGATACTATCGCAGGAATTGCTGATGACTTTCAACTTGATACTTACCCAAACCAGATAGAAGTTATCAGTGCTGAACAAATGCTTGATGCCTATGCAAGTGTGGGTATGCCTATCGGATATCACCACTGGTCTTTTGGCAAACACTTTATTCAAAATGAACAATCTTATCGACGTGGTCGTATGGGATTGGCATACGAAATTGTGATCAACTCAGATCCTTGTATCGCTTACCTGATGGAAGAAAATTCCATGATGATGCAAGCTTTGGTTATGGCTCATGCGAGCTTTGGACATAACTCTTTCTTTAAAGGAAACTACCTTTTTAAAACCTGGACAGATGCTGAAGCAATAATTGACTATCTGGTTTTCGCTAAAAATTATGTTGCACAATGTGAAGAAAAATATGGACTCGATGCGGTAGAAAATATCCTGGATTCTTGCCATGCCCTAATGAATTATGGTGTTGATCGCTACAAGCGTCCCTACCCTATATCGATGCGCGAAGAAAAACGTCGACAAAAAGAACGAGAGGCCTTTTTACAATCTCAAGTCAACGAGTTATGGCGAACAATTCCAACTCATCAAAGAAATCAAAAAGGCAGAAATCAAATAAGATTTCCCAATGAGCCTCAGGAGAACATTTTATATTTTATCGAGAAAAATGCGCCGCTGATTGAGCCCTGGCAACGAGAAATTGTTCGTATCGTAAGAAAAATAGGTCAATATTTTTATCCACAAAGACAAACCCAGGTGATGAATGAAGGATGGGCTTGCTTCTGGCACTATACAATACTAAATGAGATGTATCGAAGAGGTCATGTAACCGACGGCTTCATTCTAGAATTCCTTCAAAGCCACACTAATGTTGTTGCCCAACCAGATTTTGACAGTCCTTATTTTAATGGAATCAACCCTTATGCTCTAGGCTATGCAATGATGACCGACATTCGAAAAATCTGTGAAGATCCTGATGAAGAAGATAAACGTTGGTTCCCTGATTTTGCAGGAAGTGATTGGCGTGAAACACTAGAATTCGCGATGAAAAACTTTAAAGACGAAAGCTTTATTGCCCAATTTCTCTCCCCCAGATTAATCAGGCAGTTCAAGTTTTTTGCTATTCTGGATGATAGCGATGAATCAGAGCTTGAAGTCTCAGCCATCCACAATGAGTCAGGCTATCAAGAGTTAAGACAGAAACTCTCTGAACAATACAATCTGAGCCTGAATGAGCCAAATATTGAAGTTTACGATGTTGATATCAAAGGTGATCGCTCTCTTACTCTTCGCCATACACCACACAGAAATGTTCCGCTAGCGGATAGTGTAGATGAAGTTCTTAAGCACCTGTATCGACTTTGGGGTTTTACTGTAAAATTAGAATCGATTGACGAAGAGGAGAATGTTTTTGAAATGTCTCGCTGCCCTGAAAGCCCACCAAAGGTGGAGCAATGACATTTTTTTGACTTCTTAGCGAGCTAACGTCCGACAGCGAGTGATTTAAGATTTCACTTATCAATATCTTTTAGCGAAGTTAGTTCTGAACGCATTTCAGCCCATAAAGCGCCACTTTCTCTACCATATGACCAGATAGCATCACTCAATCTATTGATATCGCCACTTTCAACAATTTCTTTCAAATTACGGTAGTGTTTTTTGGCAAGAGCACGTGTATCAGGAGAGGAAAAATAAAACCGTCCGATTCTATAGTAGATATTTTTAAAACCGTTGAGCATCAATATATAAACGGGATTGCCGGACAAACCCGCACACTCATGCTGCACTTTCCAGTCATAGGCAATGTAATCTTCAGCCTGTTCATCAACATTTTCTACTTCGGCAAAAATAGAAGCCATTTTTTCTGGATTTTCTTTCATTGCAAAACGGTAATAGATCCCACCAAATTGAGTTCTTACATCAAGCAATTGATCTGCCAACTGCAACGATCCTGCGTCGTCTAAACGAGTAATCGTTTCCAGAATATGCAAACCTGCAGTTTCCCAAATATCATTAACTCTTGTTGGCTTGCCATGCTGAATAGTCAACCAGCCATCTCTAGCCAATCTTTGCAATACTTCCCTTAATGTAGTTCTGGTAACTCCAATGAGTTCGGAAAGCTCTCGCTCAGCAGGTAAAATGGTACCAGGAGCAAATTTACCATTCCAAATAGAGTTAACGATATATTCTTCAGCAAAAGCCGCAGGGCTTCGCGCAGTAATGAGATTGGCCATCTATATTTCCTAAATTTAATCTAGAATTTGGGCTCTTTATTATTCTTTACCGTGATAGCATAACGCACCCGGCTCGATGATCAAACAATGAAAAACTGTCGTCTATGGTTATCTTTTATTTAACGATACGTTACGGCGCAACTAGTTAGACACTGGTCTGATAAGTCACTAGGATACGCGTTTTAGCCAATGAAGGCAAAGAGCTTAGAATAATAAAACAACAAAAGGTTGTTCTTTGAACAAGAAATAGCCAAAAGTTCAGATATTTGCACCCAACCCTCTTAGTTTTATGGCAACCAGTTAATTTTTAAATAGTTTTTACTCGAATTTGGGCCAATAGTGCTGGGCAAAAGCAGTGATTAAGTCTAGAATTTGGGTTAATTCGTCCGACTTGTTCAGAATTCAAGCTGGTAACAATCTCTGGTAGTACCTTGACCTGTGGTGGTACTTTGCTCATTGGTAGTACTATAACCTGCGGTGGTACTATGATCTGTGATGGTACTATGATCTGTGCTATTACTATCAGAAATCGCTACAGAAACAGGTAATTCAAAATCAGGTATATTTACCCTGTTAGTTCTGTTGGTTGTTATTTTAGCTGCTTTCTAATAAAAAAATTAAAGCTACGATAAAAAAGGAAAAGAAATGACCCGTTCTCTACCTCATGCTTTTGTACAAAACTTTCTGGGCAATGCCCCTGACTGGTACAAAATTACCATTATTGCTTTTCTGATAATTAACCCGCTACTCGCCTTCTCTGCAGGGCCATATATTGCTGGTTGGGTTCTGATTATCGAGTTTATTTTTACTCTTGCGATGGCATTAAAATGCTACCCTTTACTTCCTGGAGGCTTGCTTGCCGTAGAAGCAGTATTCATAGGGTTAACCTCCCCCGATACGGTATACCATGAAGTCAAATCCGCGCTTGGAGTGATTTTGCTTTTGATGTTTATGGTTGCCGGCATCTACTTCATGAAGAACCTGTTGCTCTACATTTTTACCAAGCTACTGCTTGGTGTTCGCTCAAAAGTAATTTTATCTCTTCTGTTTTCTTTTGTTGCAGCATTTTTGTCGGCCTTTCTCGATGCGCTGACTGTTACCGCCGTAGTTATCGCAGTCGCAGTAGGCTTCTATGGAATCTACCACCGTGTTGCTTCCGGCAAAAAATTTACGTCAGAACACGATCACGGTACTGATGATGAAGTCCATGAGCTTCACCGAGAAGACCTCGACGCATTTAGAGCGTTTTTACGTAGCTTGATTATGCATGCTGCGGTCGGAACGGCTTTAGGTGGCGTCTGTACACTAGTTGGAGAGCCACAAAACCTGCTTATTGCCGATAAAGCTAACTGGGAGTTTGTAGAGTTTTTCCTACGAATGTCACCAGTAACTATTCCAGTCCTCATTGCAGGCCTGATAACCTGTGCTTTGCTGGAAATTACCGGATGGTTTGGCTATGGACAGAAAATCCCTGAAAAAGTCCGTAGCGTTATGGAAGATTATGCCGAATACGAGGATGAACAACGAACAACTCGAGACAATGCGGCATTAATTGCTCAGGCTATTACCGGTATCTGGTTAATTATAGCCTTAGGCTGGCACTTTGCTGAAGTTGGTTTAATCGGGCTCAGCGTAATCGTACTTGCAACTTCACTATGTGGTATCAATGAAGAGCACCAGATTGGGCACGCTTTCGAAGAAGCACTTCCATTTACCGCATTGCTCACCGTATTTTTTGCTATCGTGGGCGTCATCGCAGATCAACACTTGTTCCAGCCAATTACTGACGCAGTATTGGCGATGGAAGGGAATACTCAGGTTGCAATGTTCTACATTGCTAATGGTGTCCTTTCGATGATCAGTGATAATGTTTTCGTGGCCACAGTCTATATAAACGAAGTCGCCAATGCCGTCCTCAATGGGACTATTTCTCGAGATACTTTCGATATGCTGGCGGTAGCGATAAATACAGGTACCAATATTCCTAGCGTTGCGACTCCTAATGGACAAGCGGCCTTCTTATTCTTACTGACTTCGGCTGTTGCCCCGCTCGTTAGACTGTCCTATGTAAAAATGGTCATAATGGCTTTTCCTTATACCATTGTTATGTCGACAGTAGGTCTCATAATGGTACTAACCAGTTTGGAAAGCACAACTGACACAATGCTGGAAAAGAAAATGATTAAGCATCATTCAACCGCCCAGCTATGCAAAAATATGGGAGGCGAATGGAAACTGGATGCATGTATTCTTGAACAAAAAAGTGGCGGCCATTAATGCCGACTAACTAGACTCGATAAAAAGCGCTATTTAGCGCTTTTTTACTTTTTAGAGAATGAAAAAGGTATTTTCTACAGCCTGGTTTCGGCCAACTTTTTCAATGCAGCTCCGTCGACTCGCTGTACTGTCCACTCCTCCATTCCTATAGCCCCGATGCTGCGATAAAAATCGATGGCTGACTGGTTCCAGTCCAATACCCACCACTCAAAACGACCGCAACCATTTTCCAGCGCGATTTGGGCTAGCCTCACCAACAGTTGCTTGCCAATTTTCAATCCTCGAGCTTCCGGCACTACGTAAAGGTCTTCCAGATAAAGTCCAGGCCTGGCCAGAAATGTAGAATAGTTGTAAAAGTAGAGAGCAAATCCAACAGGTTTTCCTCCCATCTCTGCGATAATCACTTTGGCGAACGCTTTTTTACCAAACAAGGTTTGCTCTAGCTTGTCCGGGGTAGCAACGACTTCATGGGCCAGCTTTTCATATTCAGCCAAAGCTACAATAAATTCATAAATCAGTGAACAGTCTGCTCTTGTTGCCTCTCTTATTTTGCACTCAAGCGTCATTCGAAAGTCTCCTGAATTCAGCTAAAGATGTCCACGGTAAGTCAGGTTCACATGATCAAAACTATCGCCGACTCTGGTATCATTCTTGGGTCCAAAGCGACTTACCAGATAAATAAACAATGAAGCGACAATAACTCCTGGAATCATTTCATAAAGCTGTGCCCAGGGTTCCGGCAAACTCACTTTTATATTAATCCATAAAATAACGGTAAGAGCACCCCCAATCATTCCTGCTAGAGCCCCCCACCTAGTCATATTTCGCCAAACCAAAGAAATCAAAACGACAGGACCAAATGCAGCTCCAAATCCGGCCCATGCATTGGATACCAGATCTAATACTTTGGAATCTTTATCTGTAGCAATCATTAAAGCTACAGCGGCTACAACAAGTACGGCTATACGACCGACAGTCACTAACTCTTTGTCACTAGCAGAAGGTTTAATTAAGCCTCGATAAAAATCTTCAGTGACAGCACTTGAAGAAACTAGCAACTGAGAATCAATAGTACTCATTACTGCTGCTAAAATAGCAGCAAGTAAAAAGCCGGCAATCCATGGGTTAAAAATAACCTTACTGGCAATAATAAAAACCTGTTCAGCGTCTTCAGCGAGTAACGCACCATTTTCAGTTTGGTAAAAATAGGCGATAGCAAAAAGACCTACACAAATTGAACCACACATGCTAATACCCATCCAGCTCATTGCAATTCTTCTGGCACCATGTACTGCTTTGACTGAATCGGCGGCCATAAATCGTGCCAGTAAATGTGGCTGCCCGTAGTAACCAAGTCCCCAGGCCATTAAAGAAATGAAAGAAACGGAGAACAGGTAATCCGTCGCTGATTTTCCCGCGAAAATATCCGACTTAACACTGGATGAAGCTTGATCAATTGCATGAGTGACATTTAATACTTCACCAAAACTGCCAATCTCAAATATCATTACCAAGGGCACTACAACCAAAGCCGTCGCCATCAATAATCCTTGTACCAGATCGGTCCAGGATACAGCCAAAAAACCACCAATAAAGGTATAGCTGATAATGACCGCCCCGCCAACAAACAATGCCAGGTGATAATCCATTTGAAAAGATGCTTCAAACAACTTGGCGCCCGCGGTTAATCCCGAAGCAACATAAACAGTAAAAAAGATAAGAATAATCGAAGCAGAAACAACTCTCAGAATTTTTGTTTCATCGAGAAAACGGTTGGAAAAATAATCAGGCAGTGTCAGCGCATTCCCTGCATGTTCAGTATAAATTCTTAGCCGAGGTGCTGTAATTTTCCAGTTCCAATAAGCCCCGAGCATAAGACCAAGTCCAATCCAGGCCTCGCTAAATCCGCCAGCGTAGATTGCCCCCGGAAGCCCCATTAGAAGCCAACCGCTCATATCAGACGCACCTGCACTCAAAGCAGTTACCCAGCGTCCAAGCTTTCTCCCACCAAGAATGTAATCTGATAAATCATTAGTTTGCTTGTAGGCATAAACGCCAATACCAAGCATCATTACTAAATAAAACAAAAATGTAATTAAGGTCGCGATATTTTGCATCTGTCTATCCTTTTATTATTATTATGTTTAATTTATATTTATATTTAATCGGAATTTATGCGTGCCTTTAAGAGCTGGCGTGTTGATACATTGTTTTCGCCATCAAAAAGTATCTGTCCACATAAACTCAGTCATAGTAATTCGATAAGAAAGTTTCGAAACTAACATTATCACTGTTTTCTATTTCTAACTTATCCTTGATCGACTTTGCGGCTTCCTTTTGATACCAGACTAACTTTTCTTCAGACATTTGATTATCAGCAAAGTATTCCTTGTGCCCCCTGGTTAATTCCATTGCATAAGGGAAAAAGCCATCCTGCCTGGCCTCGATATCAGCAACAATACGACCAGAAAGGGTGTGTTCCAGATTGTCCAGCTGCCCTTCCAGCTTATCGAGGACGTCAGTATGATCACTTGTTCTGTAAACATTATCAAGTTGAATAGAAAATGGTCTGATTTGTTTTAACAAGTCCGATGCAATTTCCTTCATGGCTACGCATCGATTGTTAAGGCTCAAACGACACTCTGGATGTCTGCCTTTGTAGACGACTGTTTTAAAGTTTGCTTGATACTCTCCTTTCTCTCTGGGGTTGATTGCCGGTGACTCCGCAAACAAGCAAGCAAGAAGAAGAGCGTCAATAAATGCAATTTGTTGATTTTCTATTCCGACTGGAGAAAAAGGGTTCAGGTCCAAAGCGCGAACTTCAATATACTCAATGCCTCTGTTTCGCAATGCTTTGCTGGGCCTTTCACCTGAGAATGTTACACGTTTAGGACGTATACTGCTGTAAAACTCGTTCTCTATCTGGAGAACGTTGGCGTTTAATTGTCGATATTCTCCATGAACCTGAACACCGATCTCTTCATAATAGGGATCAGGCGTTGAAATCGCGCTCTCCAGTCCTGCAATATAATCATCAAGATTGTTATAACTTACCGAAAGTCCACTTTGAGCATTATTCTGATAACCCAGGTCACTCATGCGTAAAGAGGTGGCGTAAGGTCCATATCGGGTCCCGGGAACTAACTCCTCAAGATCAATATTTTCGCTCTGAATAAAACTTTGACAAAGCGCTGGCGAAGCGCCGAAGAACAATGGTATTAACCATGAATATCTCAGATAGTTGCGAATAAGCCCCATATATTTTTCATTAATAAAAGCCTGAAGTTCTAACTCAGATTTTTCTTCTTTATGTAACGCTTTCCAAAAGTCTTCTGGCAATGAAAAATTGTAGTGCACTCCAGCAATCGTTTGCATAAACCTACCATATCGATAGCCTAGCCCTAAACGATAAACCTCCTTCATTTTACCTGAGTTGGAACTCCCATAACGAGCAATCGGTATATCCTCTTCTTTTCCCATAACACAAGGCATGCTCATTGCCCATAACAGCTCATCCCCCAGGTATTTGTAAGTAAACTGGTGAATCTCTGTGAGTTCAACCAGTGGTCCCATTCTATCTGTAGTTGCACCAGTGATGAACTCCGGCAAAGCCTCCGAATAATCAGTCGTAATATGTGGATTCGTTAAGGTTGCACCCAGCGCTTCTGGATGAGGTGTTTGCGCAATATACCCCTGAGAGTTAATCCTTAAACTTTCTTTTTCTAGTCCTCGCTTAATGGATGGAAGGTGATCCGAAAGTTTTCTCAGTGTGTCTAATTTGTCGGTGTGCAGTAAGTGCATGGCTTCTCACATTGTTGCAGTGATAAGCGTAGACTGGAGTGGTTAAATCTTGTCTACTTAAATCATTGAAAAATATGGAGTAAGTTTGCGTCCTAGAGTCTTTGGGGTCAAGAATAATCCCATCATATCAACAATTATTTACACTCTCGATAGCAAAAAGCTATATAACTAACGCCAGGAAAATTGATTTACTTGTTATGCCGCCTTGTGATTCACCGAATTTCGTGCAGGTCGTGGAGATTGACTTTGCTTGTCCATTTGTCCATATGATGGGGCGGAATGTCGCATTATAGCCAATAGCTCAGCCTCGGCAGGCGTTATACCACAGGCATCTACCACCTCTTCTATTGTTGCACCTCTGGTTAATAGCAGTCCTGCCTGTTCGTATGCTCTGTCATTGGCTTGTTCTGAAGGCTCGCATCGGACAGCTTCTACTTGCTCAATCTCCCTGACGAGCGCGCGAATTTTTCTACCCATTCCCAAATTGCCACTATTCATGGCCAAAAACTCGTTCTTCAAGCGAGCCACTTCGGCACTAAGCAATCGGTTTTTCACACTCAATTGTCGGCACACTAACAATGCTAACAAAGTGGCAAATGAAGAAATAAGACTTAACCAAAAGACATTGTCAGAAACCTGGATTGGCCAATCGCCCATAATTCACCTCTTCGAGTAAATTAACGACTGGCATGAGTAATGCTGGCAGCCGTCGACTAATAATCAAGAAAATCGAGTTCTTCCCACTCTTCTTCGCCAAGGAGCTTGTTCAAATCAACTAATATGAGAAGCTCATTATCACGATGAGTCACTCCCTGTATAAACTTGGCCGACTCTTCGTTACCGACATTAGGAGTCGTCTCAATTTCCGACTCCTTCAGATAAACGACTTCTGCTACTGAATCAACCAAAATACCGATTACCTGCTGATTCGTTTCAATAATAACTATTCGTGTGTTATCAGTGATCTCTATTGGAGACAATCCAAACCTTTGACACGTATCAATTACAGTGACGACATTTCCCCGCAGATTAATAATCCCTAAAACATAGGGCGGCGCGCCAGGTACAGGAGCGATATCGGTATACCGCAAAACCTCCTGAACTTGCATTACGTTTATACCGTAGGTTTCATTTGCGAGACGAAAAGTTACCCACTGTAATACTGCATCATCATCAGTTTCTTGTTTGCCGATGAAGTTATCTTCTGTAGCCACGATTTCTGATCCTATGTCGTCAAAAATTTGTCAGAACACCTCAAATTCAGCGCTTACTGGATTAGAGGCAAAATCTGTACCAAAAATGGTAAAAGTGATTTTTTTTAAAGGTGAAGAGGCATAGAGTAAAGGCTCCAGCCCAGAATACCTCCTCTAAATATAGTCAATTTTCAAGATGTTGCGTTTTTTTATGCCTTAATCATCTGAAATAACCGTTAGCTATTTAGTTAACTTGCCGCTTGACAGGGTATCTGGAGATAAGTTACTTTGCATGGCAGAAGATATTCCGATAAATAAAACTGATTAATTAAACTCGATGATTAACAATACTTTTAGCAAACAAAATTTACGTTGGTGGCGCTGGCACTCAGGTGCGGGCTGCGTTATGTCTTGATTGTTGTCATTGACTGGAATACGAATTATCAAAAGCCCGCGAGAGAAATCAAGCGGGCTTTTTTTTTGGCTATCAAATTAAACTTAAGAATGATTTAACAAAGATATAGACAACATGAGTAGAAAGTTAAAACAGAACATAAACCTCGAGAATAACCAATTAGTACATTGGTGGTGGCACTCGCATAAATCGAGTGGGTAGCTACATGTACAAAAAAAGAAATCAAAAAAAGCCCGCTCAAGTTTAAGCGGGCTTTTTTTTGCTCTGATAATTAAAGCTTTTAACCGTATTACAACCATTTTAACTAAGGAAAAAATCATGATCATAGTTCTAAAACCACAAGCCACAGAAGCAGATGCTAAAGAAATCTTGAACAAGATAGAATCGGTTAATTTAACGCCTCTTTATATGCCAGGTACAGAAAGAATTGTACTCGGCGCTCTTGGCGATGAGCGTGTATTGAATGGATTGAATATCCAGGCTCATCCAATGGTAGAAAACGTCAAACCTATCTTAAGTAGTTACAAACAGGTAAGTCGCGAAATGCAGAGCCATGACTCTCAAGTCTCCTTCGGCAATACAGTTATCGGTGGTGGTAACTTTACAGTGATTGCCGGACCATGCGCAGTAGAAAATAGAGAGCAGATATTTCAATCAGCTGCGATAGTAAAAAAATATGGTGCTCAAGGCTTAAGGGGAGGCGCATTTAAACCTCGCACGTCTCCATATAGTTTTCAAGGGCTAGAGGAAGAAGGTTTAAAGCTCCTGCAAGAAGCATCAAAGGAGTACGGGTTACCGTGTGTTACCGAGATTGTCGACCCTAATCACGTCGATATGATGGAAGACTATGTTGACGCATTCCAGGTTGGCGCGCGAAATATGCAAAACTTTAAACTACTTAAAGCGGTTGGACAAAGTCAAAAACCAACTATCTTAAAGCGAGGAATGTCTGCAACAATTGAAGAGCTCCTATTAGCAGCGGAATACATCTACGCAGAAGGCAATAAAAATGTCGTGATCTGCGAACGAGGTATTCGAACTTATGAGAAAGCAACCCGCAACACTCTCGACTTAAATGCAGTCGCTTATATTAAAACCAAGAGCCACTTGCCAGTTATTGTTGACCCATCTCATGGTACCGGTATTCGCGAACTGGTTGCTCCAATGGCAAAAGCCGCAGTTGCCTGCGGTGCCGATGGCGTAATAGTTGAAGCTCACTACAACCCTCAAATAGCGTTATCCGATGGACAGCAATCTCTCGATGAAAATGATTTTTCCAAGTTAATGAGTGAGCTCAAACCTTTTATCGAGGCTGCAGGCAAGCGTATTGCTTAACTTCAGGTTGGGATTAATCGGTAAGGATAAATAAATGAAAACATCCATCGAAAATAGACTCGGTTCAGTAAAGACCCTGTCCAAACTAATCGAGACTAACCTGGAACCACTCTCGCTTTATGAAGGAATCACAAGACAGTTGAAACTGGTCGACTCCATGCTTCTAGAGTCGAGTGAAATCGACTCCAAGGAAGAGCTAAAAAGCATAATTATGCTACAAGCAGCCCTGCGTATTGAGTGTAACGGTCGACTGGTGGTCATAGAAGCTTCAAGCAGTAATGGAGTCAATGCTTTAAACCAGCTGGCGACGAACCTTTCATTGGAAGAAGGAATTGATACTCTCTCATCTGAGAAAAATAAACTAGTCGTATCAATCTCCTCAAACAATGGTGTTATTGACGAAGATGAGCGTCTTAAAACAACAACGCCAATAGAGGTCTTGAGAAAGATTCAAAATGCATTTCACAGTCAGACAAAAGATGAGTTCTCCACTTTTTTGTGTGGTGTTTTCGCCTTTGACTTTATTGCAACATTTGAAAATCTCCCCGAAGTCAGTCAGGGCACTAATAGTTGTCCCGATTATGTTTTTTATCTGGCAGAAACCCTTCTGGTTATCGACCATAAGCGGAATATTAGACGTTTGTATAGTAATCACTTTTCTGGCGAAAATGAAGAATCAACATACTTTGAAGTGGCTCGTAGATTCGAACTGTTTGAATCAACCATAAATGCTTTAGCAATGAATGGAAATATCTCTGCGAAATCCAATGAGCGAGGAGGCCAGATAAACAAACTCGGCCTTGAAATAAACCTCGATGATTCTGCTTACGCTAGTGTGGTTGAAAACCTCAAACGCAATATTATTGCGGGCGATATATTTCAAGTAGTGCCCTCAAGAACATTTTCTCTACCTTGCCCTACTCCGATTGATAGCTACCGGCAACTTAAAAAGGCAAACCCGAGCCCCTATATGTTTTACATGAAGGACCGCGACTTTATTCTATTTGGCGCATCCCCGGAGAGTGCCTTGAAATACTCGCATGAAGATCGTGGTGTTTTACTCTATCCCATTGCAGGAACACGGCCTCGCGGAAAGAAAACTGATGGCGAGATAGATTTAGATCTGGATGCAAGACTCGAGATAGAACTAAAACTGGATCAAAAAGAAGTTGCCGAACATATGATGCTGGTGGATCTGGCAAGAAATGATATTTCAAGGATATCAGAGCCAGGTACAACCCACCTGCCCAAACTACTATCCGTTGATCGCTATTCTCAAGTCATGCACCTGGTGTCCTGTGTTAAAGGAAAACTTCGCAGCGATCTCGATGCACTACATGCTTATCAAGCTTGCATGAATATGGGAACCCTGACCGGCGCCCCAAAAATCAAAGCAACCGAATTAATCCGAGTAACCGAAAAAAACCGTCGAGGTAGCTACGGCGGCGCGGTTGGCTATCTTAATGGCAATGGCGATATGGATACCTGTATTGTGATCCGCTCAGCCTTTGTCAAAGAAGGAAAAGCCTATATCCAGGCCGGTGCAGGGGTAGTTTATGACTCAGTGCCGCTTTCGGAAGCTAAAGAAACCACGAACAAAGCAATGGCTGTAATCAACGCAATTTGTGCCGCAAACGAAAAATCAGGCTCAGAAATAGACAGAGGTACGAACTAATGACTCAGCCATTGCAAATTATCATGATAGATAATTACGACTCTTTTACCTATAACCTGGTTAACCAACTGAAAACGCTAAACCTTGATCAAACTGTAATGCTCAAAGTTTATCGCAATGATTCACCGATAGAAATGGTATTTTCTGAAGAAAATCTGGCTGGAAAAAAGAACCTGATTGTTATTTCTCCGGGACCAGGCAACCCGCAGTCTGCCGGTAACACTTTGCAAATCATTAATAACTTTGCCGGTCGCATGCCGATTCTGGGAATATGCCTTGGACATCAATCAATCGTTGAACATTTTGGCGGAGAAGTTTCTGGAGCATCCGAAATTATTCATGGCAAAGCGGACAATGTTTTTACATTCTCAGAGCATCCTGTTTTCGAAGGATTACCGAATCCATTTGTTGCAGCTCGCTATCACTCACTTTCGGCGTCACTAGTACCACCAACACTTGAGGTATTGGCATCAACATCAGGAAAGCATGGCGAACAAGAAAGCTCTGAAGTTATGGCAGTTGTGCATAAAGAATACAAGATTATTGGCTTTCAATTTCATCCAGAATCCATTCTTACTACACAAGGAAAAACACTGTTGGAGAACTCGGTTCGCTGGCTTACCAGGTAAGCATCTTATTTATTCAAAATTTTTAAAATTAGAACACTTGAGAGAACAATCGGATTAAACAATGAATAATTTACTAAACAAAGTCTTTCAAAAAGAAAGTTTGTCTGAAAACGAATCCTTTGAACTGTTCAAACAGTTTGTTAAAGGAGAGCAAGACAATATCAATATAACAGCCTTTCTGGTGGCACTAAAAATGAAGGGAGAGACCCCAGAAGAAGTGTGTGGTGCAGCCAGAGCTCTGGCTAGCGAGGCAGGTGATTTCGAAAAACCAGATTATGCGATTGCCGATAGTTGTGGTACCGGAGGAAGCGGAAAGCATACTTTGAATATATCGACATTGGTCTCATTCATCGCCGCAGCAGGAGGCTTGAGTGTTGCAAAACATGGTAACCGTTCTGTATCCAGTAAGTGCGGTTCAGCCGACGTGCTTTCCCAGCTCGGCGTCAAAATTGATATGACGCCTCATACAGCGAGACAATGTCTCGACCAGACAGGAGTTAGTTTCCTATTTGCCCCGCTTTACCATTCGGGTGTTAAACATGTAATGCCAGTAAGAAATGCATTAAAAACGCGAACCATATTTAATCTGCTTGGACCGCTGATTAATCCGGCAAAACCAGAGTTCCAGTTAATGGGCGTTTATTCACCCGAATATTGTTATGCTGCAGCTGAATCTCTTCGACTCTCAGGTTGTAAAGCTGCAATGGTTGTTAACAGCGCTGGATGCGATGAAATCACTCTGGCAGCGCCAACCCGTGCAGCAATTCTTAAAGATGGAAAAATCTCAGAAGTTACCTTTACACACGCTGACTTTGGCTTGCCACAGGTTCCT
This sequence comes from Aliikangiella sp. G2MR2-5, assembly GCF_015687155.1. Lineage (GTDB taxonomy): Bacteria > Pseudomonadota > Gammaproteobacteria > Enterobacterales > Kangiellaceae > Aliikangiella. The sequence continues at coordinate 59,176 of NZ_JADPQF010000006.1, forward strand.
CTTGGTGCTTTACTTGGTGGCTCTCCGCAAGAAAATGCCAGCCAGTTTGTTAGCTTGCTGCAAGGCAAAAGTGAAATGCCAATAATTGATACAGTCGCGGCCAACGCAGGCGCGCTCTTCTATATATGCGGGAAGGCGTCTTCATTGGCCGAAGGTGTCGAACAAGCCAAATCGATTATTTCTCAAGGACTCGGCTTTGAAAAATTGTTGGCATTAAAAGAGTTATCACAAAGCGCAGAGGAGATCGCATGATGACTTCAGCGTCTAACATAGCCTCAGAAGATGCTGCAGTTTCTAGTGTGCACCTGACTCTATCCGCTCAATTCGATAACGTACTGGCCAAAATAGTTGAAGATAAAAAAGTTGAAGTTGCCACGCGCATGCAACATATGCCAATCGATGAATTAAAAAAAGACTTGGCAAAATCTACTCGTAGCCTTGAAAAAGCAATGGGTAATTCCGGTGCAGACTTTATTCTCGAATGTAAAAAAGCTTCGCCATCGAAGGGACTTATTCGAGAAGACTTCAATCTCGATGAAATTCTGGCCGATTACCGAGACTTTGCCAGCGCCATTTCTGTATTGACAGACAATAAGTACTTTCAAGGACAGTTTACTTATTTAAAAAAAGCGAGCGAACAAACTGAACTTCCGATTCTTTGCAAAGACTTTTTTATTGATCCTTATCAGGTGTACGAAGCGAGATATCATGGGGCCGATGCAATACTGCTAATGCTTTCAGTGTTAGATAACGAACAATACCAGTTGCTTGCTTCCATAGCTCAATCCTTATCGCTTGATGTATTGACCGAAGTTCACTCTGAGCAAGAGCTTGAACGAGCTCTCGCCTTAGGCGCAAAAATTATTGGTATAAACAACCGAAATCTAAAAGACTTATCGATAGATTTGGCGACAACTGAAAGTCTGGTATCGATGATTCCTGAAGATCGAATTGTAATTTCCGAGTCAGGCATTTCTACTCATAATGACATAAAGCGTCTGGCTCCAGTGGTAGATGGCTTTTTGGTGGGCTCGAGTATTATGCAGCAACGGAATATTCGCCACCACTTAAAATCGTTGATTTTTGGCAACATAAAAATCTGCGGTCTGACTAAGCCAGAGGACGCAGTGAATGTGGATCTGGCAGGCGGCAATTATGGAGGACTGGTATTCTTTCCTCCGTCTAAACGACACTTAACCATTGAACAGGCACAGACGATTACCGCCGCCGCGCCACTAAGATACGTCGGCGTTTTTGTTGATGAGGAAGCAGATTCCCTCGTAACAATCGCCAAAGCTCTCAATCTTTACGCGGTTCAACTACATGGAAATGAAGATGCGGCCTATGTTAAGACGATAAGAGACAAGCTGGATCATCTGGGCCTCGAAGGTATTCAGATCTGGAAAGCAATAAGAGTTGAGCAATCCATCGCTTTTACTCCTGATGACAATATTAATCAATATTTGTTAGATGCGTTTCATCCGACAGAGCGAGGTGGATCTGGAGAAGCCTTCGACTGGTCTTTGTTAGCGTCGCTTGATTCCATGTTGGAGAAGCAATTTATGGAAAAACAGAAATTTATTCTAGCGGGCGGTATTGATGAGCAAAACCTGGCTCAGGCACTAGACCTCGATCTGTATGCGCTAGATCTTAGCTCCGGCGTTGAATCTTCTCCCGGAGAAAAGTCGCCACACAAAATAGATGCATTTTTTAAAAAATTAAGTCAGGAAATCAGTAAGGCTCGCGATCAGCTTACTGCCAATTCGAATAGTTAATAGAGAACATCAGGAATTTACATTATGACAAAATTAAACCGATACTTTGGCCAGTTTGGCGGAATGTATGTACCGGAACTCCTGGTACCCGCCCTCTTACAGCTGGAAGAAGCTTTTATAAGTGCAATGGATGATGAAAGCTTTCACCAGGAATTTTCCGGTCTTTTGAAAAACTATGCCGGACGTCCTACTCCGCTGACATTGACTCGAAACCTGTCTCCCAATGATAAAGTCAAAATTTATCTGAAACGAGAAGATCTTCTGCACGGCGGTGCCCACAAAACCAATCAGGTTTTAGGGCAGGCCTTGCTTGCTAAAAGAATGGGTAAAACCGAGATTATCGCCGAAACCGGTGCAGGTCAGCATGGTGTTGCTACTGCAATTGCCTGCTCACTACTTGGTCTTAAATGCCGAATTTATATGGGCGAAGTCGATGTTAAGAGACAACAGCCTAATGTCTTTCGAATGGAGCTTATGGGCGCAGAAGTTATTCCCGTATCAGCTGGAAGCGGTACTTTAAAGGATGCAGTCAATGAAGCCCTTAGGGATTGGTCAGCCTCCTACAAAACCAGCCATTACCTTTTGGGAACTGCTGCGGGTCCACACCCCTTCCCTACCGTCGTGCGCGAGTTTCAACGAATGATCGGTCAAGAGGTCCATTCACAAATCATTGAAGCTGAAGGCAGGTTACCGGATTACGCAATTGCCTGCGTTGGCGGAGGCTCAAATGCCATTGGTTTGTTTGCCGACCTGATAGAGCACGAGTCGATCCAACTGGTTGGCGTTGAACCTGCTGGTAAAGGACTGGATACTAATCAGCATGGCGCTACTCTTTGCAAGGGAACCCTTGGAATACTCCATGGTTCACACACTTATGTTATGCAAAATGAAGAAGGACAAATTGAAGAGTCCTACTCAGTTTCCGCCGGTTTGGACTATCCCGCAGTTGGTCCTCAGCACTCCTATCTAAAGGATACGGGTCGAGTACAATATGAGGCCGTAACTGATGAAGAGGCACTTGCCGCTTTCCAGCAACTATCCAGAAGCGAAGGAATTATACCGGCCCTCGAATCATCTCATGCGCTAGCTTATGCACTAAAACTAGCGGCACAACTTAATAGAGAAGCCATTATTGTCGTTAATTTATCAGGGCGTGGCGATAAAGATCTCGCCCATGTCAGAAACATACTGGACGCCTGAGGAACTGTTATGAGTCAAAAATATACCGAAAGATATGCGAAAAGTTTTGATCAACTGAGACGAAATAGCCAGGGAGCGTTTGTCCCTTTTGTAATGCTGGGCGACCCGGACCTGGAAAGTTGTTATGAAATTATAGTAACTCTTATCGAAAACGGGGCTGATGCGCTTGAACTGGGTATTCCGTTTTCGGATCCGATTGCCGATGGCCCAGTGATTCAAAAGGCTGCTATTAGAGCACTAAAAAATGGCGCAACCGTCGCTCGCTGTTTTGATTTGATAGCAAAAGTCAGACAATCTTATCCTCAAGTCCCTATTGGCTTACTCGTATACTCAAATCTGGTGGTAGGTAACTCAATCGATGGCTTCTATCAGCAGGCTGCTATTGCAGGTGTCGACTCAGTATTGGTTGCAGATGTACCCACTATTGAAGCGGAAGTTTTTGTAGAAACAGCAGAAAAATACGGAATTGCACCGATATTTATCGCAACACCAAATGCAAATGAAGAAACCATTAAACGGATCGCACAGCTCTCCAAAGGCTATACCTATTTACTAAGTCGAGCGGGGGTAACAGGCACTGAAGTAAAAGCTGAAATGCCACTAGGACAGATTCTAAGTGCACTTGAAAAATATTCAGCACCACCAACACTGCTTGGTTTTGGGATATCCGAGCCGGCCCAGGTCAGCGCAGCTATTAATAATGGCGCATTCGGTGCAATCAGTGGCTCGGCTGTCGTAAAAATCATCGAGGACCAGCTGAATAACCGCTCGCATATGACCGAAAAACTTGCAGAGTTTGTAAGGGGCATGAAACTGGCAACGCAAAAATAGTTGCCTGAAGCGCTTGCTACGAGTCGACATCAACTCGTAGCAAGCGTTGTTTGCCATTCTATCTACTCCAGAGTTTCACAGAGCGCCTGACTCCGTCCAAATTTCATTTACCAGGCTATTCTGACAACGAATTTAGCAACATCAGATTAATCACTAGCGATCCCTCACATTCGCTCGCACTTTATCCGAACCCTTACTACACTTACTAAGATGCTGATTTTCAAAGGCTAGACAAGGTGTTAAGGACGAAGAAACATCCTAATTATCGCATTTTTAGCATATTTACAGCGATATTTACTCTGTTCATCTGCTCACAAATTTACATCTTCTCGTTTAAGTACGATGAGGCGTTGAATACTCTGAAAGAACGCGCATCATCACTTATTGACAAGGGCGATGAAACTGTTTCCAATCGTATTAAAGGATTACTCAATGATCTGGACTTTGTTAGTAAGACCCCTCCAATTCAAGGAATTATCCGGGCCTCAAATTCAAGTGAATCGGATCCCGTTGATGGCAGTACGCTCAAACTATGGAAAAAAAGATTATCTTCCATTTTTGTTGCCTACCTGACAACTTATCCACACATCGATCAAATTCGATATATTGGTTTCGAAAATAATGGCAAAGAACTGGTTCGAGTTAATCGTCAGGACACTGAAGTCATTGTTGTTGAGGAAGAAAACCTGCAGTTTAAAGAAACACACGACTATGTTGTCAGAAGTAGAACATTAGCCCAGGGAGAATACTACCTCTCACCTATTTCTCTTAACAAAGAGTTTGGTGAAGTAGAAGTCCCTTATAAACCGATGCTGAGAATTGCGAAACCCATTTTTGATCATAAGGACCGAATTTTTGGTATTGTGATTATCAATTACAGGTTTCAGGCAATACTGGATAGCTTGAAGGAAATTGAAAACAATCATTTCCAATTTTTCCTACTTAATCAATTCGGCGACTTCCTCTATCACCATGATGAAAATAGGCGATTTGGTTTTGATAAGAAAAAACTGTACCGTTGGACTGACGAGTTCAACGCCTCTTCTCAACCCAACTTTATCGCTCCCTCTTTTAATGAAGTTAACCGAGACGGACTCGCATATTACGCTCTAAGTAAACCGGTGTCCTATGCCAAAGAGTCACCTGAGAACCTGACATTAACCTATGCCGTAAGCTTTCCAATGTCACAGGTCAGAAAGCAGGCATTTATCCAAATGCTAGTTACCGCGATCAGTGTTTTATTCGGTCTTTTAATCGCCTCATCATTTGTTTATATCACATGGCGCATGACGCAAAAGGATCGCCTGATTGCGGCACAGGAGTCCCAACTCGCAGCTATAGTCGACAATGCTCATGAGGCAATTATCAGCGAGGACACGAAAGGCAAAGTTTCAGGCTGGAACAAAGGTGCTGAAAAAATGTTCGGGATAGAAAGAAAGCTGGCGATAGGGAGAACGCTCGAAGAGCTGGAGTTGATCGATTCTAAGACCAGCGAAGCTCTTCAACAAAGTCTGACCAAACAGGAATGCATCGAAGTAGAATTGAACACTGCCGATAACTGGAAAATAAGTGCCATAGTATCTAAATCACCAGTTTCGGATACATCCGGGAAGTTCTTTGGATTTGCCTATCTGTTCCACGATATATCAAAGCGAAAAGCGATAGAGCAGGAACTTGTATCACTTAATCTGTCTCTTGAACAAAAAGTCGAACATAGGACTAACGCTTTAGCGGCTCAAAAAGCTGAGGTTGAGCTAGTAAAAGAGAGGCTTTCAAAGGCTGCGGAAGTCGCCGGGATGGGTGTATGGGTATTGGATTTAAAAACAGACAAATTGAACTGGAATGATATCATGTTCGATATATATCGCTTACCGGGGAAAAACCTCTCCAGCGAAATATATTACAATGATTGGTACCAGGCGGTTCACCCGGAAGATATCGAGGATACGGTCGAAGCGGTACAAAATGCAATTGCAGGGAAAGGGATTTTTAACAAAATATTTCGCGTGGTTTGGTCAAATAGCGAGGTTCGGTATGTTAAGGCTGGAGCAATAATTGAAAAAGATGAAGACGGTACACCGTTGAGAGTTGTTGGCTTCAATCTTGATATCACAGAACAAAAAGAGCATTCACAACAACTAGAACTTGCTTTGCTTAAACTTGAAAAAGCAAACGCGGCAAAATCGGAGTTTCTTGCCAATATGAGCCATGAAATCCGAACACCTATGAATGCGGTTTTAGGCATGATTCAGTTACTACTTCACACACCGTTAGAAGCACAACAACTTGAATATGCCAGCAAAACAGAAGTCGCAGCCAAAACACTTTTGACCATTATTAACGATATACTCGATTTGAGTAAAATTGAAGCAGGCAAACTCGAGCTGGACATCCATGAAACAGAGCTGAACAGCGTTTTTTCAGATATCGGATCAATAATATCTTCAAATGTCGGCAAAAAAGATGTTGATGTTCTTTTTAAACTTGACTCTTATTTGCCGCCAGTAGTAATGATAGATTCCCTAAGATTACAGCAAATACTGATAAACCTTGCCAGCAATGCAATCAAGTTCACAAAACAGGGAGAAGTAATTCTAAGCGCGAAAAAAACAGTAATTGGTAATGTTGAGCGTATAACTTTTTCTGTATCAGATACCGGGATCGGAATCACAAAAGAGCAGAAAGCAAGAATATTTGATGCTTTTTCACAGGCAGAGTCTTCTATTTCGAGAAATTACGGTGGAACAGGATTAGGGCTCGCGATATCAAACCGCTTGGTCCAAATGATGGGCAGCGAATTAAAATGTGAAAGTAATCCTGGAGAAGGTAGTACATTCTCATTTACAGTTGATTTAGTTCCCGCAGCAGATACAAATGGTAGAGAGCTGAATGTACCAAATGCACTAAGTTCACTTCATCTGCTGATAGTGGATGACAATCCAAATGAGCTTAACATTTTAAGCAACATTGCCCTGTCATTTGGCTGGACTGTGCATACCGAGTCGGGCGGCCTTGCAGCTATAAGCTATTTAAAAAATATCTACGACAAAGGAGAAAAGGAACTTGATGTCATTCTAGTCGACTGGAATATGCCTGATAAGAATGGCTGGGATACTGCATTGGAAATAGCGAGAGCATTGGGACCTTCTCCAGTCCCCATAATACTTTTAGTCTCTTCGCACGAGCGACTATTGCTTGCTAACAAAACAAAGTTTTCCAAAGGAAAAATTAACGGTTTTATTCAGAAACCGATTACACCTTCTTTGTTTTTAAACTCCATTGCCGATACGGTTTATGCTAAAAGCGAACAAGCTAGTCGTATAATGAAATACACCAAAGGTAGTGAGCTTTCCGGAGTTCGCATACTCTTAGTGGAAGATAATCCCGTCAATCAACAAGTCGCTCAATCATTACTAAGTACTCAGGGTGCTCTTGTCGAAAGTGCAAACGATGGAGAGGAAGCTGTAGAAATATTACGACAGAATCCGGACGGTTTTCAACTGGTTCTGATGGATATCCAAATGCCCGGTAAAGATGGATATCAGGCTATAAAGGAAATTCGTACAAATTTGGGTTTGAAGAAACTTCCCATAATTGCCATGACAGCGAATGTTCTACCGGCTGATGTCGAGAAAGCAAAAAAATGCGGCGCCAACGATCATATTGGGAAGCCATTTGAACTGGAAGATCTGGTTGCGCTTATCAAAAGACATATAGCTCTCAATGGAGAAGTAAAAGCAGATAAAAGCAATCCAAAACCTAAGGTTGTTGAAAGTGGAAAATCAGGCGTTGATGAAATCGCAATTTTTAACTTTTCCGCAGCACTAGCAAGAATGCAAAACTCTACCAAAATTTTTGAAAGAGCTCTTGGTGCCTTTGTTCAGGACGTACAAAAACATGTGGTTAAGCTTCCAACATCATGGCCAGAAGATCCTCTTTCAAATAAGATAACAGCTCATACGATAAAAGGCATGTCCGCAACAGTGGGAGCTGAAAGGTTATCCAAAATAGCGTTCGAAATTGAGGAAGCTTTTCGGGATGGGAGCGAAGATGACTATGCTTATAAGTTGCAACGACTAAAAGAAATATGCAGAGAGACACTAGAGGAAATCAATGCCTATTTAGCCAAAACAGATGATAATTTACGCCAGTCTACACCGAAAAGGTTGCGAGGAAGTTTAGATCTGGAGTTAAGCAAACTTAAAGACCTGATTAAAAACTCTGATATGCAAGCCCTGGATCTGGTAACAACATTAAATGGTAGCATTTCAGCAAAAGAGAATGAGAAATTAAAAACCCTTTTTCATCTTGTTCAAGATCTGAAATTTGAAGAAGCACTGGAAGAGATGTCACGAATTTAACGATAAAGTCGGACTGATGGATTTTTTTAATATTAAACAAGCAGAGCTTTTACTTGTGGATGACCAACCATTGCAGTTGAAGATCCTGCATGACATTTTGGGAAGCTGTTATCATACTTATATGGCCAAAAGTGGGATCGAGGCCATACGCTTCTGCGAACATAAGCTGCCAGATCTCATTTTAATGGATATAGATATGCCTGACATGAATGGCCTTGAAGCTGGAAAAATATTAAAGGAAGATGAGCTGACCTGTGAAATTCCAGTTATATTCATTAGTGCGAATAACAATCCTGAAGATGAAAACCTATGTTGGCAAGTTGGCGGTGTCGACTTTATAACCAAACCTTTTAATCATTTGACACTATTAAATCGAGTTAGAGCCCATTTAACTTTAAAGTTTCAAAGCGATATATTGCGTAAAAACATGTATCAGGATGGACTCACCGGATTGTCGAATCGACAATACATGAGCCAGGAACTGGACAAAGTTGTCAAACGCTCTCAACGAGAAAACGCGAGCCTGTCGATAGCATTTCTCGATGTAGATTTTTTTAAATTATACAATGATCACTATGGTCATCTACAAGGCGACGAATGCCTTCGCAAAGTTGCCTGGTTGCTTAGACTAACATTTGACAGACCGTCGGATATTGTTGCGCGGTATGGTGGCGAAGAATTTGTTATCATTCTTCCTAAAACGGAAGAAAAGGACGCAATCAGATTGCTTAACAAAGCGATGAAGGCTTTAAATGAGGAAAATCTGGAGCATGAAAAGTCTTTAATTTCTGATCGAATTACCATGAGTATTGGTCTCTACTCCACCATACCTTACCAAAGCGACAATCCAGATGAACTTCTTGCGAGGGCCGATAAACGACTTTACAAAGCGAAACAAGCCGGAAGAAATCAAATTCAATCGGAAGACTAACGGTCCGGCTATCATGCTAACGTCTCTATATAATATTGTAAAAAGAAAAGTAGCTCGCCTATTGATGAACATCAGAATTAAGCTTTTTTTCATGATAATCGCTCTGCTTTTTACAATGAGTTCATTAACTTCCTCAGCCAAGGGCGACTTACTCTCACTGAGTTTAAAAGAATTAATGAATGTCAATATCGGTTCACCCTATAGTGGTAAAATTTTTCAGTCAGAAGTTACTCCGATCACTGCCGACTCATATAATTTTGCACTGATGATACCTGTCGGTACAGTCCCGCAGTATTCCGCAGAAATAATAGCTGCCGCCGATCTGGCTGCAAGTAAGGTTAATGAAATGGGAGGAATCAACGGTAAAAAACTTGCTATTGTCGGTGCTGATGACGGTGCTCTGTCAGACATATCGGTAACGCTAGCTAATCGTCTGATTCAAGAGTATCGGATTTCAGCCATTATCGGAGCAGGAAATTCAGACGTTGCCGAGGAATTATTGAAACAGGTATCTATTCCAAATAAAGTGCCGTTACTGACACATTCAGCATCGTCTAATCGACTGGCAGAGATTAGTGGTGGAAAATATTTTTGGCGTATGCTGACCAGTAATCAGGGACAAGTTAAAATCATTGCTGACGAGTTAGAACAACTCAATCGATTGGACCGGGTATACCTGATAAAAGACCGAACTTTATATAGCAAAGAAATGACTAAAGGAATAAAGGAGGAGCTAACTTATCGAGGTAACTCTATTGTCGGAGAGTTAACAATTAGCGAGTTAGTAGATATTGCCACTATGAACCTAAGAAGTGAAGTCAATTCTATGATTAAAGCTAAACCTCACGCTGTATTTGTCACGCTGAAGTCAGAAAAGCTTCCTCAATTTATGCAAGCAATTGATAAACTATGGCACGGTTCGAAACCGCTTTTTATAATGGGTGATACGGTTAAACCAGTCTCGTTCAAAGGGTTTGATATTGAACATCTATCTCCCTGTATCAAGTTTTTGATCTCACAGGAATCATCATCAACCAGCGCTCCACTTCAGGAACATATCAATGCTTTACTAAAGATCAACAATTCTGGTTTCGATAGTGCTTACATTTACGATTCTATTTTTCTGATGGCGATGGCGAAGTCACTGGAAAAATCCAAGAACATACCTATAAATGAAGCTCTCAAGAGACTAACCAATGGCAGTAAACTTATCACAGAAAATCACTATCCCGATATCGAAAGCATGTTTAATAAGAACGCCTCATTTCGATATCGGGGAATGAGTGGGCAAATTCAATTTGATCATCAAGGGCAAAACATTCATGCAAAAATGCTGATCCGTAAATTGAAACAAACGACGAGTAGCCAGAATAAATGTTTACAAGCACTATAAAAAATTACACTAGGATCCACTAACAGCGGAAGAGTGCTTAAGCGTATTGTGGAATTGCCAAAGTACGTTGATAATTTTCCACTCACCGGCTTTATTTTTATACAAATGCATGTAGTCTACCCAATCATCCACTGTCAACTTTACTGAAGCGACATTTTGCTCCGTATCCAGAATATCAATCTGAATTTTTGGGTTTTCAGGAAATCTATCTCCGTCTTTATTATATGAGTCAGCGACTTTAATCATAATTTCGTAGTCAGACTCTAAAATAATTTCTTCTCCAGCTTTATTTGTCCAATAAGTACGTTTCGCCAAACGGCGGTCTAGTGCACTTTCCATCAATTTTGAATTTACCTGTATCTGCGACTCGATATACAGACGCGCAGTTTTCTTGATCTTTGCCCTATCACTATCATCACTGGCAATTGCATTGAAGCTGATGAAGACCATCAAAGTAAGCCAGTACAAATGTTTTTTCATGTTTTCTCTCCCTATCTTTTTCTATGCCAATTGGCTAATTATCAGAGCTGCTTTCAGGTTTTCTAACAAATAGAACGCCAAAAGCTACTATTTTTATCAGTTGGATATAGAAAAGACCGCTCGTATTCCAAAAATATTTCAGTCTTAATGCATTGGTTTATAAATTCTGCTCGATTTCGTTCAAAGAGATTAAATAGTCCGCCCAACATTACAATCAACAACACCTATTATTATTGTATATGCAACATTTTATATATATAATAGGTGACCTGAATAGAATGAGATTAATGTTATGAAAGCGCATGCCAACAAACCTCTTCCTGACTACCGGGAATACGATGAAACAGAAATGCTTCAACGCTCAACTGATTTTTATGAAGAAATTAGACGGCGTCACACAGTGAGAATGTTTTCTGATAAGCCGGTCCCCGGAACAATCATTGAAAACTGCATTAAAGCAGCAGGCACAGCGCCCAGTGGTGCCAACCACCAGCCCTGGCACTTTACCGCAATCAAGGCTCAGTCAGTTAAGAAAAGGATTAGAATTGCAGCCGAACAGGAAGAAAAGGCTTTTTATCAAGGCAGAGCGGGCAGTGAATGGCTGGACGCTTTAACTCCCTTGGGGACAGATGATTCCAAGCCATACCTCGAGATCGCACCCTGGTTAATTGCTATTTTTGCACAATCCAGAGGCGGCGTGACAGCTAGCGAGGAAAGAAAAAACTACTACGTTAGAGAATCAGTTGGTATTGCTACGGGCTTTCTTATTAATGCGCTCCACCATTCAGGACTGGCCACTCTAACTCATACACCTAAGCCTATGACATTCTTAAATGATATTTGTAATCGTCCAAAGACGGAGAAGCCCTATATATTACTGGTGACAGGCTTTCCCGCGTCAGAGGCCACAGTTCCGGAGCATGCGTTAATGAAGAAGCCATTGAATGATATCGCTACATTTATTTAGCCTGCTCAAATTGTACTCGTTTAGTTATAAATCAGGCTTTATTGCTCTTCTTCCACCAGCGAATAACTTCTTTCTGATCTGCCGGGATATCACCTCCGGCATCCAGCTTTTCTTTAGCATTTTCGGCGAGCATTTGTTCAGCTTTATCTTCAAGCTTGGATAATATGTTCATTAAACTCAACTTCTCATCTTCGCTCAGTACAGATTCAAGCTTTTCAGTGCGCTTTTCGATTGCACAAACAAGCCGTTGATAAACATCAGCCCCTTTCTCGGTTAACGTCAGGTATTTAACCTTTTTATTATCTTCAGTTTGCTCAACGTTTACCATTTCTAACTTTTTCAGCACTTTCACTGCTCGGCTAACCGTATAGGAATCCATCCGTGACTGATAAGCTATATCTGCTGCCTTGATCGGCATGTAGGAACCAATATTCAGAATAACCCTTAACTCTCTAGGTTCAAGTTCAATAATATCGCGAATTTGCAAGTCTCTATTGAGTTGAAGCAGATTACTGACGACTGCTAGTTGGAATGGCAGATGCTCGTAAAGATCTAGAGGAGCATCAAGTTCGTTCGTTAACTGGAAACTCTGCTTTCTTTTACGGTTCAATCGGTAATTCAACATATGGCCTTCTTATTTCTTATCGTTTTACTTGTTATTGATACACGAAATGAGCCTTCCAACAACCTTCAACAGGCTTTTACCCCGGCTCAAAAATGGCGACAGGCATTGAGCAACCATTTAACGCCAATTATAGTCTAAATTTCAACACTTTAGGTTGAGAATTACGAACTGTTTTGCAGTTTAACAACCAGAAAGCAAATCAATGGAGAGATTAGGAACTACAAGATAGCATTGAACAGCCAGCTTTTTGTCTTGCCCACTCTGGCCGCTTTGCAAAATATTTTTCAAATTCAGGCTGCTCGTCATATGGCTTTTCAATAAGTTTCATTAAAATCTCAACTTCACTAGTGTCTCCCTCTGATGCCTTATCAATAGCCACTTGAGCCATATAATTTCTCAAAACATATTTGGGATTAGTGAGATTCATTTTTTTTGTTCTGTCGGCATCAGAAACAGACTGTTGCTCTAGTCGCGCTTGATATTTTTTCAGCCAGCTGACCGTCTGATTGAAGATACTTTCATTTATCGGCGAGTTCCTGTAGGAATCAGGTGGATACTTGTCTGTATCTATGTCGTAAAAAGCATCCGCAACTAAAGCAAAGAATTGTTCAGAAGTATAGTCACTTTGAGAAGAAATTTTACTCAGTAAGCGAAAGAAAATTGTCATATCTATCTCGCTTGCGACCAAAAGTTCAAACAACGACTCAAATAAAAGCTCATCATTTTCAGCTTGATATCTATCCAGCCCTAACTTGCGAGCAAACATCTCTTTGGACTCTTTATTATAGTTTTCACTATACTGACTCAAAGCAGCTTCCAGCCCCTCTGTTCTGCCAATAACCGGGGCAATTGCATTTGCTAACTGATATAAGTTCCATTGCGCAATCTGAGGCTGATTACCGAATGCATAGCGACGCCCTTCTGTATCCGTCGTATTGGGCGTCCAATATGGATCATACCCCTCCAGCCAACCGTAGGGGCCATAATCAATGGTTAAGCCAAGGATTGACATATTATCGGTATTCATAACACCATGAACAAATCCTACCCTAGTCCATTCAATCATAAGACGCATTGTCCTATCACAAATTTCGATAAACCACTTTTCATAGATTTCGCGACTAATCTCTTTTTCGTTGCTAATCAGATGAGGAAAATCATAACGAATACAAAAGTCGATTAATCGTTTTAAATTATCGAAATCTTTTCTGGCAGCAAAAATTTGAAAGTTGCCGAAACGGATGAAAGACGGAGCAACACGACATACAATAGCCCCGGGTTCATACTCAGGGTGACCGTCGTAGAACATATCTCTAAGTACTTTTTCCCCTGTAGTGACCAAACTAAGCGCTCTGGTTGTTGGAACTCCCAAATGGTACATAGCTTCGCTACATAAAAATTCTCTCACTGATGAGCGCAATACCGCAAGTCCATCGGCTGTACGTGAATATGGTGTAAGCCCGGCTCCTTTCAACTGCAGTGTTTGGTTGTTACCATAGATATCTACCACCTCACCCAGATTAATGGCTCGTCCGTCTCCCAGTTGTCCAGCCCAGTGCCCAAACTGGTGGCCACCATAACACATGGCATAAGGCGTCATTCCTTGAAGCAGTTTATTGCCAGCAAAAACCTGTGCAAATTCAGAAGATTCTATTACGGTTGAATCTAACCCCAGACTCGTGGCTATCGATGATGAAAAGCTTATTAAACAAGGAGAGCGAACCTGAGTAGGATTGACTTTTGAATAACAAGAATTGTATACCTGTCGCGGAACGGTTCGCTCGTCCGGATCTGCTGGTAACTCATCAAAAAATCGATTTCTAAACTGAAAAATATTTTCCATAAAATTGAATTTCTATACTGTCATCACATGCGAGCTAGTTAACAATACCCAACCGCTTTGTTCTGCGCTCGACTGCCTCAACAAACCGCTCGGGAGACCCTTCATCCAGATTAAAATACAAAGAAGGTTCTATCAACTCTGCTTCCATTAGAGCAAACCCTTTACTAGTTCGGACAAAATCAAGACGAACATATAGTAAAGACTGACCAATATTTCTCAATACCGTTTCAGCCGCACTGATTAATTCAGTTTCCGGCTCCACAAGCTGGAGATGCCCACCCCACTCCTCCTGAACGCGAAAATCTCCCTGCTTGGGTGTTTTTAAAATGGTATGGCTATACAGGTCATCAAAATAAAAAATAGAGAACTCTCCCTCCGATAAAATGTTGCTAGCGAAAGGCTGAACCATTGCTTGTCGATCATCAAATTTGTTCTCTATTTCTAAAGATAAAGTTTCGGCTTTTTCACGAGTCAGACGATAGGTATCAAATGCACCTGCGCCGATACATGGTTTAATTACTATTTCATCAGTTTCCAATTTATCAAAGAAGCTTTGAACCTCTCGCCCGACAATATTTTCCTTCCACAATGTTGGCAAAATTACCACGCCTTTTTGCTCCAGATCCCGCAAATAAGTCTTTTTAATATTCCAACGAACAACTTCTAAAGGGTTATCCAGATGGGCGCTAGAATTATCGATGCGGTTCAAAACTTGTAGGAAATGGTTACTATCTAATTGGTAGTCCCATGGGGAGCGAATCATGACCAGATGGTAGTGATTCCAGTCGACATCAGCCTTCCAACTCAGGGTCTCGACTTGCCACCCTGCTTTTTCCAGGTAGGGAAGAAGCAAGTGATCATACACAGCAAAACTTGAAGTATCATCCATCGATAAAATTACACATTTCTTCATTTTTCTACCCTTAACATCAGAATTTGTAAATTGTGACATTTTTAGTTTTACGTATCTAAAAAAAATGCCACTTACCTTTTCGATAAGTGGCATTGGTTTCATCAATCAAGTTACTAAAAATGGAAACAAAATACTGAGCTAGTTAACCAACCCAGACTCTTGCGTTTCTAAACATACGAGTCCATGGTCCGTCTTCTCCCCACTCAGCAGGCGCGTAAGAATTCTGTACAGTTCGAGATACCCGCTCAGGGTGAGGCATCATGATAGTTACCCGACCATCGGTAGTTGTCAATCCAGTAATACCATGTAATGAACCATTAGGGTTACTCGGATACTGGGTCGCTACCTGACCATAGTTATCGATAAACCTTGCAGCAACCATACCCGATTTGTTGGCAGCATCTGCCGCGTCATCAGATACGTACTCAGCTCGACCTTCGCCATGAGAAACAGCAATAGGAATACGTGAACCTTCCATACCTTCAAGAAATATTGAAGGAGATTTAACAACTTCAACCATTGCAAAGCGAGCTTCAAACTGCTCGGAGGCATTACGAACAAAGTGAGGCCAATGCTCGCTTCCAGGAATTATCTCTCGCAAATTAGAGAGCATCTGACAACCATTACAAATGCCTAGCGAAAACGTATTTTCTCTTTCGAAGAATGCTTTAAACTGTTCTTTTAACTTGGTATTAAACAGGATAGATTTAGCCCACCCTTCTCCGGCGCCCAGAACATCACCATAAGAGAAACCGCCACAAGCAACCAGACCAACAAAGTCATCAAGTTTAACTCTCTCGGCATGCAAATCACTCATATGAACATCGATAGCGTTAAAACCGACCTTGATAAAACTCGCCGCCATTTCCAAATGACTATTAACACCTTGCTCTCTGAGTATGGCAACCTTTGGTTTATCTTCTAGAGACAAATATTGTTCACAAATGTCTTGTGCAGGATCAAAAGTTAAGTGAGGAACAATCCCCGGATTGCCAGCATCCAGTCTTAAGTGCTTTTCTTCTAGAGCGCATTGAGGATTGTCACGCATGGCTTGCATTTGATAAGTTGTTTCAGACCAGACAGCTCTAAGATCCATCAGGTCTCGTTTAATCCACTCTGCGTCTCCATGACTAATTCGAATAATTAAATCTTTATCAGTCGAACCAATAGAGTGAGAAATATCTTCAAGACCGAACTGCTGCAAAGTTTGCATCACTTTCTCAAAGTGTTTTTCTGATACTTGAATCACGCAGCCTAATTCTTCATTAAACAGAACGTTAAAAGCTTCGCTGGATAAGCTTTCCAGATTGATATCCAAACCACAATGGCCAGCGAACGCCATTTCAGTCAACGTTGTAAACAAACCACCGTCCGAACGATCGTGATAAGCTAATAGATGCCCTTCCGCATTGAGGTGCTGAATAGCTTTAAAGAATGATTTTAACAACTCAGCATCATTGACATCGGCACACTCATCACCAACCTGATTGAATACCTGAGCTAAAGCAGTTGCACCAAGACGGTTCTTACCCTGTCCGAGGTCGATCAATATAAGGCGACTGTCGATATCGCGGTTAAGCTGTGGTGTTAAGGAATGACGAATATCCGTTACCGGAGCAAAAGCAGAAACAATCAACGATAAAGGCGCAGTAACACTTTTTTCCTCACCGTCTTCTTGCCATACAGTTCTCATCGACATCGAGTCTTTTCCAACCGGAATAGCGATACCCAATTTCGGACACAAATCCATGCCAACAGCTTCCACAGCTTCATATAAACCGGCATCTTCACCAGGAGAACCACAGGCAGCCATCCAGTTTGCGGACAGTCGAATCTTCTCAATCTCTTCAATTTTCGCACTGGCGATATTTGTAATCGCTTCAGCTACAGCCATTCTTGCTGAGGCCCCATAATTAAGGTTGGCTGCTGGAGTTCTCTCCCCCATAGCCATTGCTTCACCGGTATTAGCATTCAAACTTGAAGCGGTAACCGCGCAATCAGCAACAGGAACCTGCCAGGGTCCAACCATTTGATCTCTGTGGGTCAAACCGCCGACAGTTCGATCGCCTATCGTTATCAGGAAAGTTTTATCTGCAACTGCAGGTAAACTCAGAACTCGATTTATCGCTTCATCAAGCGTTGAGTCTATCTGCAACTTCTTATGCACCACTTCAGCCGATTTAACATCTCGATGCATTTTCGGTGGCTTACCAAAAAGAACATCCATTGGTAAGTCTACAGGTTGATTATCAAAATGCTCATCATTGAGGGTCAAGTGCTCAGCTTCAGTCGCCTCCCCCAGAACTGCAAACGGACATCTTTCACGTGCACATATGGCTTCAAATTTTTCCAGGTTTTCTGGCGCTACAGCCAAAACATATCTTTCTTGCGACTCATTACACCAAATCTCAACTGGACTCATTCCAGGCTCATCGTTAGGCACTCGACGTAGCTCAAAAGAACCACCACGCTCACCATCATGAACGAGTTCTGGCACCGCATTCGAAAGCCCACCAGCTCCAATGTCATGAATAAATTCGATCGGGTTTTTCTCCCCCATAGACCAACAGGTATCGATGACTTCCTGACAGCGACGCTCCATTTCAGGGTTTTCCCTTTGCACGGATGCGAAATCCAGACTCTCTTCACTGGTACCTGATGCCATCGATGATGCCGCACCGCCACCGAGACCAATCAACATTGCTGGTCCACCAAGAACGATAACATGATATCCAGGCTTAATTTCAGCTTTCTCAACGTGTTGCTCACGAATGTTGCCCAAGCCACCGGCAATCATTATTGGCTTGTGATAGCCTCGAACTTGTTCGCCAAAATCAAACTCAACTGTCTGTTCGTAAGTTCGGAAATAACCGCACAGGTTGGGTCGTCCAAACTCATTATTAAATGCGGCTCCACCTAGCGGTCCTTCGAGCATAATATCCAGAGCAGATACTATGCGCCCGGGCTTGCCATAATGCTTTTCCCAAGGTTGCTCAAAACCAGGTATTTCCAGATTTGAAACACTAAATCCGGTCAATCCGGCCTTAGGCTTTCCTCCTCGTCCCGTCGCTCCTTCATCACGAATTTCTCCACCGGAACCCGTTGAAGCTCCCGGGAAGGGAGAGATCGCTGTCGGGTGATTGTGAGTTTCCACTTTCATCAAAATATGAATTGGTTCAAGGTGATAACGGTATTCGCCCGAATCCTCTTCAGACCATAGTCGAGGCTGCTCAAATCCTTCGATAACTGCAGCATTATCCTTATAAGCTGACAAAACGCCTTGAGGCGAAACCTTATGCGTATTTCTGATCATTCCAAACAGTGAAATGGGTTTATCTTCACCATCAACTGTCCAGCTAGCATTAAAAATTTTATGGCGACAATGCTCTGAGTTTGCCTGAGCAAACATCATTAACTCAACATCAGTAGGATTTCTATTAAGCTCAGTAAATCGTTCAACCAGATAGTCAATTTCATCATCGGCAAGAGCCAACCCAAGATTCACATTCGCCTCTACCAGAGCCTGACGACCGCCTTCTATAATTTCCACCCGGGTAAGGGCTTTAGGTTGTTCGTGTTGAAATAGTATTTCTGCATCTTGCAGTTCGGCAAAAACGCTTTCCATCATACGATCATGAAGCAACGGTATAATTTGAGCCATCTGCTCTTCGTTGAGATCGCGACCTTCATGATCCAGACAATACCAACTGATACCTCTTTCAAGACGATTAATCTCTTTAAGACCACAATTATGTGCGATGTCAGTTGCTTTTGATGACCACGGAGAAATGGTACCCTGCCTGGGTGTAATTAAAGCAAATGCCCCTTTGGTTTCTTTAACCAGTTTCCTGGAACCATAGGTCAACAACTTCTTTAACGTAGCCAAACCTTCATCTGAGAGCTCACTATTCAAGTCAGCAAAATGAACATATTCGGCATAAAGTCCGCCCAATTCAGGCACTCTTTTCTTGCCTTCGTCAAGTAACTTCTGGATTCTAAATGGAGAAAATGCAGGTGCACCGCGCAGAATAAGCATAGGGATTTAACTCAAAAATGTGGGTTATAAATCAAGGCGCAATAATACGCTAAAATGAACCAAGAATGTACCTTAAATGATACTTTGTTTAGCAAAAGTTTAGTCAATAAATGGCAGCTTCTCTATCTGAAAATCCATTTTTCCGGACAGGAGCTTTGAATAGCAGGCTGGTTATTTTTACCCAGCCCAAGAGTAGCTTGATCTGGATGCCTTCACTCAAATTAAGCCATTTGAATAACGCTAAAAACATTCTCAATATGCGATATTAATCTTAAATATATCTCTATTTAATACCGTGTAGCCCAATCGCTTACAGGATAAGGGCTCAAGCTGATGTCTCTCCAGTCTGGAAAGATGAATTTACAAAAATGGTAATAAAGTCACCTTGCTAAAAATTGAACAAACTACGATAATTCAGATAAAAGGGAGCAAAATCAATCACTTGCTGACCACCACACAAGAATAAATCCTTGAAATTTAAAGGAATAGCTGAAATTAATGCGACATTTAGTTGTCTTGAGACTGGAGTAATTGTTGGAAATTTCATAGTAACTGGTGGCTGACATAGACTCTTCACCCACCAGTTCGATATAAAACGGAAACCACAAGTAATCATATGTTGATGCGCAGTAAACTGACACAATTTGCTAAATTGCTAACAAGACAGTCAAGTCTTGTGGGCAGCATTGTGCTTGCTACTTTAGTAATTACAGGGTGTGAGCAGAAAAAGTCTGCCAAGCTAGATGAAATCCTTAGCAAGGGAAAGATTACTGTTGTTACCCGCAATAGCCCTACGACATACTATGAAAGCGCTAATGGGCTGGCAGGGATAGAATATGAACTCGTCAATGAGTTTGCCAACTTTCTTGGAGTCGAAGCAGAATTTGTGGTTAATGACAATTTAAAAGAAATTAGCAATATGGTTACTCATGGAGAGGTTGACTTTGCTGCAGCAGGTTTAACAGTTACCCCTGAAAGAGAAATGGAACTCCAGTTTGCTCCCGCATACCAAAGAATTACGTCAAAACTGGTATTTAAGCAAGGTAAGCGATGGCCACGTAATCTTTCGCAGCTAGACGGAGAACTAAGAGTAGTAGCTCACTCCTCTTATTCTCAGGAGCTGTTAGCATTAAAAAAGGATTATCCAGAACTCCACTGGTCTGAAACGACTGAACAGACAGCAGAAGAATTGTTAATGATGGTGCTTGACGAAACTATCGACTATACCATCGTAGATTCTACTGAACTGGATTTAAACCGACGCTTTCACCCGGAGCTGGCGGTGGCCTTCACGATAGGAAAACCGCAAACGCTAGCCTGGGCTTTTCCGCAGAGTGACGACTATTCACTTTTCTCTAAAGTCATTGAGTTTTTTGGTAGTCAACACTCCCTGGGTAACATCGCCCAACTTCAGGAAAAGTACTATGGTCATGTCGAACAATTCGATTATGTTGGCGCGAGAAAATTTCACCGCGCGGCGCAGACTAATCTGGACAAATACAAACCCTACTTTGTAGAGTCCAGTAAAAAAGACATTGATTGGCGGTTACTGGCTGCACAAAGTTATCAGGAGTCGCATTGGAACCCAAAAGCAAAGTCTCCGACGGGTGTTCGTGGCATGATGATGCTGACCCAACCTACGGCTAAACAACTTGGGGTCACCAACCGGCTTGACGCACAACAAAGTATCCAGGGAGGCGCTGAATATCTGAGAAAACTCAAATCCAGAGTACCAGAGAGAATTCAGGAGCCAGATAGAACCTGGTTTGCTCTGGCAGGATATAATGTTGGCTGGGGCCATGTTGAAGATGCCCGAAGAATCACACAAATTCAAGGCGCGGACCCCGATAAATGGGCTGATGTCAAAGAAAGGCTACCTTTACTTCAAAAAAAGAAATGG
The DNA here is from genome assembly GCF_015687155.1 of Aliikangiella sp. G2MR2-5. Lineage (GTDB taxonomy): Bacteria > Pseudomonadota > Gammaproteobacteria > Enterobacterales > Kangiellaceae > Aliikangiella. The sequence continues at coordinate 80,431 of NZ_JADPQF010000006.1, forward strand.
TACAAACAAACCAAACATGGTTATGCACGAGGAGCCGAGCCTGTTCGCTACGTTACCAATATTAGACGCTATTATGATGTTCTGGTATGGCTGGATGAAGAGCAACTAGAACAAACTCCTGAAACGGGTGAGTCACAGGAAGAAGAAGCTCTGGTAGCAGCTCAACCCAATAACTAAATCACTTTTTTTGCGTCAATAATCAGACTTACAATTGAAATCTAAAAACCAATCCAACGACCTCTCTGCAATTGTTTAAACTCGCCTTGATTCTTGCCGATAAATAAATAACGAGTCCTAATTAAATAATCAAACCAGCGATAAATATTTAGCTATACTTTTTAATAAGGTTTATGGCAATGACAATAATTTTGGTTGAAATAAATCCCGTTGATTAAGTGACTTCTACAACCAGAAAAGAAATAAAGAAATGGAATGTATCTATGATTCAACATTTACTTGCTCCAGGTACAAGAGTAATCGGACACCTTTCTCTCACGCGCAAATTCTTGCTCATCTTTCTGCTTTATCTATTTCCCGTCACCTATATTACCTACTATGCATTAACCAAGCATAAAATCGCGATAGACAATACTCAGGATGAAATCACGAGTCTTGCTTTAATTCACGAATTTAGGCCAGTTTTTGTCAATATGGCAAAATCCAGAGGGTTAACCAACGCTTATTTAAACGGGAATCAGCAAACAAAATCAAAAGCAGAAAGTGCTCGCCAAATTGTCGACCAAAGCCTGGCTTCTATTGCAAGCAGCAAGAGTATGCTCAACCTTCGCCAAAGCTTGAAAACTAGAATTTCTGATATATCCAATGAATGGGAAACTTTAAAGCTTGCTGCGTTTGGCATGAAGCCGGAAGAATCATTCCAAAGACATTCCATGTTAATTAACGAAGTTTTGTCGGTGACCAATGCCATTAGCGAACAAAGCCGATTAATGACCGATCCTGAACCCCATACCGCTTTTTTAATCAGTAGTTTTGTCAAAGAGATTCCCAGTATGGCGGAAATAACCGGGCAAACACGAGGTATGGGGGCTGGAATTGCAGCTAAAGGTAGCTTTAATAGCGAAACCTATATAGCGCTATCCAACTACTTCCAGCAGTTGTCAAATCTACATCGAGCGATAAACCATAGCTTTAACAGTGCCACCAATATTTCTAGTGAGTTAGCTGAACTCACTTCCGTAAAATCTGAATTCGATAGCGGAGTAAATGAGTTCTTAAATACAACTAAAAATAAAATGCTTGATCCCGATAAAATCCAAATTTCTTCTGACGAGTATTTCAATTTAGGAACAAGCGCGATTGAACAAGCACTGGCTCTGTATGAAAAGACTTTCGACCAGCTCAATAACTCTTTCTCTAAAAGATTGGATGCAATCTATGCAGAGATATGGCTTAACCTGTTGTCCAGCGCCGGGCTGATTCTAACAGCGCTCTATTTGTTTGCCAGCTTTTCTCAAAGTATGCGTAGCTCGATAGGCGAAATAAAAAGCTGCGTAAACAAGGTTGCCCAGGGAGATCTGACAGCAAGAACAAAAATTACCACAACCGATGAAATGCGGGATATTGGCCGAGATGTCAACCGCATGGTAGACGCTACTCAGGCACTCGTATCAAAAGTACTATCAGCGACAGAAGACCTTGTATCGACGGCGGAACAGAATAATGAATCTGCGGCAATCACCAGCAGTAAAATACGCCAGCAGAATGTAGAAGTCGAACAGGTAGCCACTGCAATGAATGAAATGCAGGCAACTGTTCAAGAAGTGGCTTCCAATGCCGAACAAGCAGCCGCTTCCACCGCAAATGCCGATAAAGACTCAAAAGCCGGCTTTGAAATTGTTCAGTCCACCATTTCAGCGATTTCCGAACTAGCAAACGAACTGGAAGTTGCATCAGGCTCTATCAATGAATTACGAGGTAATGTTCAGGGAATTGGCTCAGTACTCGATGTAATCCAGGGAATCGCAGATCAGACCAACCTCCTAGCTCTAAACGCAGCAATAGAAGCAGCCAGAGCCGGAGAGAGTGGTCGTGGTTTTGCTGTGGTGGCCGATGAAGTCAGAACGCTTGCCAGTAAAACTCAGGAGTCAACCGAAGAAATCCGCCAGATGATCGACAAACTCCAGACTTCGGCTGACTTGTCAGTTCGTTCGATGTCTTCTGGAACAGAAAAGAGCAAGCAAACTGTTGAAGAAGCTGAAAAAGCTGGCGCAGCACTCCAGCAGATCTCTGACTCCGTTAGCCATATTAGCGCGATGGGAGAGCAAATTGCTGCCGCGGCTTCTCAACAGTCAAGTGTAGCGGATGAAATCAACCGCAGTATAATGAGTGTTAAGGATATTTCAGAAGACACCAGCAAGTCGGCCATTAATGCAACCGAAAGGGGACGATTTCTGAGTGACGTGGCCAGCAATTTAAAAAGCCTGGTCGCACAGTTTAAAGTTTCCTAGACAAAAAGTTTCCTAGACACTCTTCCATATTTACATCCAGCCTGTATACATCCAGCCTGTATACATCCAGCCTGATGCCAATTTGAGTGTACAATTGTTCGCTGAAAAGCTAGAATGGTCCAACCACTAGCTAATTTTGTATTCACCATGAAAGCGAACCATTTAAAATCAACAGGTTACTCTAAAACTGAAGAGTTTCTTAATACCCTAACTCATGGACTCGGGTTGGTTGTTGCTATCGTTGGCCTCGTGTTTCTTATTCTGAAAGCTAAAGGAGCTACAGCTATCACCAGCGTTAGTATTTACGGCGGAACACTGGTGTTGATGTTTCTGGCTTCAAGTATCTACCATGGTATCTCGCACCCCAGAGCCAAAGCGGCACTCAAGTTGTTTGATCATTCAGCGATCTACCTCTTGATCGCAGGTACTTATACACCTTTGTTGCTTGTTTCTCTGGAGGGAACCGTCTCACTAGTCAGCATGATCTTTATCTGGACTCTGGCACTTGTCGGAATCAGCTTCAAGCTCATAACGCGCTCACGATTTCCGAAAGTAGCAGTTGGCACTTACCTTGCCATGGGATGGTTTGCAGTACTCCTGGCCTACCCTTTAATTCAAGCGGTTCCAGCCGGAGGTTTATGGCTTTTGCTTGCTGGCGGAATGCTATTCAGTATAGGCGTTTTATTTTATGTCGCCAAACATAGACGATTTACCCACGCAATCTGGCACTTATTTGTTGTCGGCGGTTGTGGTTGTCATTTTGCGACCGTCTATGGCTTCGTGATCTAGACAATCCTTCCAATAAAAATGTGATCGCAGTGGCTGTCTCGTTACTTTAAAGAGTGAAACAGCCCCTTTCTTTTCCTTACTTCTGCTCCACCTTGTTTTGTTTTGTTTTATCTTAACTGACAGGTTTAAACTCAGCCTTCCTTTACTTCTCAATAACCGATGCAGAATACAGGAATAATTCTTATCTATGCCTGTCTTAAGAAAAAGGCTACAATCTTTCGCACACAATATAAACTCTTACAATTAACCTCTTTCCCAAAAGAGCATGCAGCATGACACAAACGACCAAAATCGATAGTCTCAATCAAGATCAATCTCCGAATAACAGCAATCCGCTTTCAAACTCCCCGGCTTTATCTATTCAAGATATTCGCGCGCTAATTGCCGAGCATTTCAACTTGGAAGGCGAGTTGTCGGAGTTACCAAGTTATTGCGACCTGAACCGTTTGCTAATTACCGATTCCGGTGACAAGTTTGTGATAAAGATTGCCAACCCTTTACAAGATAAGTCTTCGCTGGACTTTGAAAACCAGGCAATGACACTTCTTAGTCAAAAGCTGAAAGAAATTTCCGTTCCCGAGTTACTGGTTAGCAAGAAAACCGGCGCGGCACTGGTCGCGGTTCAGGATCAGCTGGGGCGTAACTGCTTTATGCGAGTCATCAGTTTTCTTGAAGGCGATCTCTGGGCAAAACAAACTATCGACTCGCCGCAATACTTTTCTAGTCTGGGCAAAGCTTTGGCAAATACTGACAAGGTACTGAAAAGCTTTAAGCATCCACAAAGTCACCGTTTTTTGATCTGGGATCTGCGTAACGCGTCATCAGTTATTCGGTCACATGTTGAGGCAATTAAAGGTGAAGATAACAACAAAACGATTCAGCAAATTCTGAATGAGTTTGAGACCTTGGTTGTCCCACTGATGGCTGAACTACCTGAGCAAATTATTCATAACGATGCCAATGACTATAACCTGCTGGTAAACCCGGAGCAAAAAATGGTCAGCGGGCTATTTGACTTTGGCGATATGGTCCATACTTTCAGGATCGCAGAACTTGCCATCGCTGCCGCATACGCGCTGATGAGTCAGGATGAAATTGAGCAGCCGCTAACGAACTTGGTTGTAAGCTATCATCAAAACAACCCGCTTACTGCTCAAGAAATAGAAGTATTACTTTCCTTCATAAAGGCCCGGCTTGCGGTCAGCTTATGTATGTCTAGTTATGAATATCAACAAAATCCGGAAAATGACTACCTTCTGGTTTCGCAAAATGGAGCCTGGGAAACACTAAAGAAACTGAATACTATCGACCCTGTTTCACTAAAGTTAAAATTGAAATTTCAATGCGGACTTTCAGAAAATGCTGATAACCAGGAGGAAATAATTCGTTATCGAAAAACGCACCTGAGTGAAAATTTATCCCTGGCTTACAAACAGCCGTTGAAAATTGTTGAAGGCAAAGGCGCCTATCTCTACCGGGAAGACGGTAGCCGTTATTTGGATATGGTGAATAACGTCTGTCACGTGGGACACTGTCATCCTGACGTGGTCCTTGCCGGTCAAAAACAGATGGCGAAACTCAACACTAATACCCGTTATCTTCACGACAACATTGTTACCTTTTCTAAAAAGTTATTGGCGACCATGCCGGAAGAACTCAGTGTCTGCATGTTTGTTAACTCTGGCAGCGAAGCCAATGAACTGGCGCTACGACTGGCAAGACAATATACCCAGCGCAAATCCATGGTTGTTGTCGAAGGCGCCTATCATGGCAATACCAATGGCTGTATTGAGATTAGCCCATATAAATTTGACGGTCCGGGCGGTAATGGCTCGCCCGAATGGGTTAAACAGACTATTGTTCCCGATCCCTTTCGTGGAAAGTACCGCGGAAGAAACGAAGAAGTTGGCTATCAATATGCTTTGGACGTTAAGCGGGCAGTTAAAGAATTTGAAGAGTCAGGTCATCCGGTCTGTGCGTTTATCTGCGAGTCTATCCAGGGTGTCGGGGGACAAGTTATTCACCCGCCGGGCTATTTAAAAAATGCCTATCAATTTGTTCGAGAAGCGGGAGGTATTTGTATTGCCGACGAAGTTCAGGTGGGGATGGGCAGAGTTGGCAGCCACTGGTGGGCATTTCAAACACAGGATGCAATTCCAGATATTGTCACTATCGGAAAACCCCTCGGCAATGGTCACCCGCTGGCAGCGGTTGTTACAACCAAGGAAATTGCCGACGCCTTTGTAACCGGAATGGAATATTTCAATACTTTCGGTGGCAATCCAGTGTCTTGCGCAATCGGAAGCGCAGTACTCGATGTTGTGGAAAAGGAAAACCTGATGGAACATGCTTTATCGATGGGTAACGCGCTGGTTGACGGACTTATAGCGTTGCAGAAAAAGTTCCCGGTTATTGGTGATGTTCGAGGATTGGGAATGTTTGTCGGAGCCGAATTCGTTAAAGATCTGGATACGCTGGAGCCTGCGATTGAACAGATTGATTATGTTATTGAGCGTTTAAAAAGCGAAGGCATCCTGCTAACTACTGAAGGACCTTTTCATAATGTTTTTAAAATCAAACCACCTTTGGCTTTTTCGAAAGAGGATCTGGAATTTTTCCTTGGTAAGCTGGAACTAATTCTGGCTGAGGATGGAGCTCGGGTTTAACGTTAGAAAAATAGAATATTACTACTTTACACTCTAATTTTGAGAGGTAAAATTAAGAGAAAAATAAAATGACTGGTTTCATAGCTATTAGTTTAATACTTGATATTATCCAATATCAATGACAGTAGTCTCACTAAAGGGGAACTTTTTATTTTATTGTTAAAAAGCATTATTAAAAATAACTAAAAACAGTTTCGCACCGCTGCGCTTGCGTGCGAGTAACTTTTTGTCAAGAGCAATAAAAAGTCACCAAAAAATGCCCTAAAGCTGAGTTAACTAGTTCCTGCTGGCTTTCAATTTAATCTAAGCCTTTGCCAATTTTCAACTGGCAAGAGCTCCTTCAGGCAGGGTAAAAACTCGCTGCGCTCAAACATTCACCCTGCTTGTCTGAAGAACCATTCATTCCACAAGGCCGTTAAGACAGCTAAAGAAAAAAATGACAAACCCAAAAGAAACTTTTCAACCAGAACCGATCGAAATAGGTTAAAGGTTTGGATTGGTATTACAGCTAGAGTTTAACTTAATTAATAACCTCAGCACTAAAGCAACTATGCCTAGCTTTTGGCTGCGATTACGCCGAGAGTGCGATAGCAATTATCAGTTTTATCTATGTTAAAGATTTAGGAGATATTAACGCGCTCAAGTAAGAATGCCAGCGCAGCGAAAAAGGGCGTTTTTGGGTACTTTTTTCGCTCTTGAAAAAAGTATCTCGCAGGAAAGCGCAGCGCTGCGAAATTAAGGTTTAAAGAACTTTTATCAAAAGTTCAAAACGTCCCCTTTAGAAACCAGTCATTATATTTTCGAAATTCACTTGCTTTATATACTCATATTAAAACTAGTCACTCCCCTCTAATACTTTGTACGGTAAGCACAATAGCCATCAATACTCCCAGATAGTATGAATTAGATAATCTAAAGGTATCATCTCTTAGTCTAAGTAGTATTCCAACAATCAGAAATACTCCTGGCAATAAAACCAGATTCTTCGTTACCAGAAATATAAATGAAGTAATATTAGAAAGATTAAAGTCACTAAACAAAACAGGCAAATTAATCGCAACGGCGACAAAGATAAGCGCTCCTCTGATAAATAAAGGAACCTCGATGTCGCTTTTATTTTCTTGCGTTTTTTCAGTATTCATTAGTTAAAATATCGCTTTTATTCTCTATTTCCAGGCTGGTTATTTGTTTTAGCTTGCTTAGAAACTTCCCTTTTTTGTTTAAAAAATCGCTTCAACATTTCTGAACTTTCTTCCTGCAAAACACCTTCAATAATATCAATTTGATGATTATGACCACTATGTTGAAGCAACTGATATAAACTACCACCCGCCCCTGTTCTTGGCTCTCGAGTGGCAAAAACCACTCTTTGCACTCTGGCGTGCACCATTGCCATTGCACACATTGCGCAGGGCTCCAGGGTAATGTACATAGTGGTTTCAATTTGGCGATAGTTCTGTAGATGTTGACCCGCTTCCCTTAATGCCATGATCTCGGCATGAGCAGAGGGGTCATGTAAAGCAATGGGGTGATTATATCCCTGACCAATGATTTGCCCGTCCTTAACCAGAACTGCGCCAACAGGTACTTCACCTAATAACTCAGCTTTTTTGGCGAGCGCCAGCGCTTTTCGCATCCAGTGTTCGTGGCTTGCTATATCTTCAATTTCGGACATTGTTTGGCTCTAAATAATAAAATGGCGGACCACAAAAAGTTAATCCGCCATTTTAATCGTTTTTTTCTTAGTACTTGACTCTTCGTCTACTATTCCCACTCAATAGTAGCCGGCGGCTTACCGGAAATATCGTAAGTCACACGACTAATACCGTCAACTTCATTGATAATTCGATTAGAAACCGTGCCCAGTAAATCATAGGGTAAGTGTGCCCAATGCGCGGTCATAAAATCGATAGTTTCCACTGCGCGAATCGCAACTACGTAATCATATTTACGACCATCGCCCATTACGCCGACAGAACGTACTGGTAAAAAGACCGTAAATGCCTGACTGACCTTGTGGTATAAATCAGCTTTATGCAACTCTTCTATGAAGATAGCATCAGCTCGACGAAGCAAGTCACAGTATTCTTTTTTCACTTCACCCAACACGCGAACCCCTAAACCTGGGCCGGGGAATGGGTGACGATATAGCATATCGTAAGGAAGACCTAACTCTAGACCAATCTTACGAACTTCATCTTTGAACAATTCTCTTAATGGCTCGACTAATCCAAGCTCCATATCTTCCGGTAGACCACCAACATTGTGATGCGATTTAATGACATGCGCTTTACCAGTTTTAGAACCCGCCGACTCGATTACATCAGGGTAAATTGTTCCCTGAGCTAGCCATTTTGCGTCTTTCAACTTACTCGCTTCTTCATCAAAAATTTCGACAAATACGCGACCAATCACTTTACGTTTCTGCTCAGGGTCATTAACACCTTTTAGTTCATTTAAGAAACGATCTTCAGCGTCAATGTGGATAATGTTCAAACCGAAATGATCACCGAACATTTCCATAACTTGATGCGCTTCATTTAATCGTAGTAAGCCATTGTCGACAAATACGCAGGTTAGTTTATCGCCGATAGCACGATGTAATAACATCGCCGTTACTGATGAATCTACACCGCCAGAAAGACCTAATACAACCTCATCATTGCCGACTTTTTCTTTAATTTGTTCTATCGCATCTTCAATAATAGATGCTGATGTCCAAAGCTTTTCACAGCCACAGATATCCATTACGAAACGCTCTAGAATTCGACTGCCCTGTTTGGTGTGAGTAACTTCTGGATGGAACTGAATCCCATAAAACCTTTTTTCTTCATTCGCCATGGCTGCATGAGGGCAGCTTGGCGTGGTGGCAACAGTTTGAAATGAATCCGGAATGTCAGTTACCTTGTCACCATGACTCATCCATACATCCAGTAACCCGTTACCGTCTTCAGCAACAGAGTCTTCAATGGCTTCAAACAGTTTACAAGTTGCAATCTTTTCGACCTGAGCATATCCAAATTCACGCTCATCTGTAGCCGCTTGAACTTGACCTCCCATTTGATGCGACATGGTTTGCATGCCATAACAAATTCCTAATACCGGAACGCCTGCATTAAAGACATATTCAGGCGCTCGAGGAGAACCTTCTTCGGTTACACTTTCCGGACCACCAGATAAGATGATACCGGTTGGGTTGAACTCCTTGATGGATTCATCATCAACATCCCATGCCCAAAGCTCGCAATAAACGCCTATTTCACGCACACGGCGAGCAATTAACTGAGTATATTGCGATCCAAAATCGAGAATCAGTATTTTTTGAGAGTGAATATCAGTTGACATTAGTGACTTACCTTTCGGTCATTTGCTGAAAATCAAAAGCCGCAGTTAAAATAAACTGCGGCTTATCAATAGTAGGAAAATTTCGTTATTTTCGCTAACTAATCAGTAGGTTATAAACTATTTCGATACCTGATAGTTAGGCGCTTCTTTAGTAATCTGAACATCATGTACGTGGCTTTCACGCATACCAGCAGCGGTTACCTTCACAAACTCTGTTTTGGTGCGATATTCGGCGATATCTTTACAACCCGTCAACCCCATTGATGAACGTAAACCACCAAGCATCTGATGAACGATCGCATTGATTGGACCTTTATAAGGAACACGTCCCTCAATGCCTTCCGGAACAAACTTATCCGCAGCATTGGAAGATTGGAAATAACGGTCGCCAGAGCCATGCTTTTGCTGCATCGCGCCCAGAGACCCCATACCACGATAAGATTTATATGAACGCCCCTGGAAAAGCTCAACTTCACCTGGCGCTTCTTCAGTTCCGGCTAGCATAGAGCCAACCATTACCGAATATGCACCGGCAGCCAGAGCTTTACACATATCACCAGAATACCGAATGCCTCCATCTGCAATTAGCGGAACGCCTGTTCCTTCCAGCGCTTGCGCAACATTATTTACCGCACTAATTTGTGGTACCCCTACCCCGGTTACGATACGAGTTGTACAGATTGAGCCTGGTCCAATTCCAACTTTAACGCCATCCGCTCCGGCAGCAACCAGATCTTTAGCCCCTTGTGCCGTTGCAATGTTACCGCCGATCACCTGTACTTGCGGGTAAGTTTCTTTAACCCACTTAACCTTATCCAGTACACCTTGAGAATGACCATGGGAGGTGTCAACCAGGATAATATCAGCACCAGCAGCTACTAACGCAGCTACCCTTTCATTGGTATCCGGGCCTGTTCCAACTGCTGCGCCAACCCGCAAGTGACCAAGAGAGTCTTTACAGGCATTGGGCTTGTCTTCAGCTTTTTGGATATCTTTTACGGTATACAAACCGGTTAGATGGAAATCATTATCGACCATCAGCACCTTTTCGATACGGTGCTTGTGCATGAGTTTAAGAACTTCTTCCTGTGTTGCTTCTTCAGTAACTGTGACCAGTTTGTCTTTAGCCGTCATAACAGTGGAAACGGGACGATCAAGATGGGTTTCGAAGCGAATATCTCGGCTGGTAACAATACCAACCAATTCTTCACCGTCTACTACAGGAAGTCCTGAAATCCCGTTTCTTGAAGTAATTGCTTTGAGCTCAGCAATACTGGTGCCGGGAGCAACTGTAATTGGGTCAGTCACTACACCGCTTTCAAATTTCTTTACTTTGAGTACTTCTGCTGCCTGACTCTCGATATCCATATTTTTATGGATGAAGCCTATTCCACCTTCTTGTGCAAGAGCAATCGCCAGATTCGCCTCGGTCACTGTATCCATTGCAGCAGACACCAGAGGGATATTTAACTGGATTTCTCTAGTTAGCTGAGTCTTCAGACAGACTTCATTAGGCAGAACTTGAGAGTGGGCAGGAATGAGTAATACGTCGTCAAATGTAAGAGCTTCTTGAGTGATTCGCATATTAAAAGTCACCATTTTTAGAAGGGCCTTGCAGCCAAAGCGGGATTATACAGAGATTGGTGCAGAGTAACAATTTTTTCTATAGAAAATTTATATGGCAATCTATTGTTTTTATTGAAGTTAGCGAACAAATAACAAAATCAGGCCTGGGCACTGAATATTGCCGGTGCCTGGGTTACAATCTGTCATACAATTTTCGAGTTGACCCTATAAAACATATGATTCAACCGGTATTACAACCTCAAGAGCCGCCTAAGCGTGTAGTGCTCACCGTTACCCAGCTAAACAGGCAGGCCAAAACTTGTCTCGAAATAGAGCTCGGTAGTATCTGGCTAACCGGAGAAATATCAAACTTAACCCGAGCAGCATCCGGTCATTGGTATTTTAGCTTAAAGGATGACAGTGCCCAAATCCGCTGCGCGATGTTCCGCTTCAAGGCTCAAACTCTGAGATTTTCGCCCAGTGAAGGCGATCAGGTCATTGTCAAAGGTAAGGTCAGTCTTTACGAAGCCAGAGGTGATTATCAGCTTATCGCTGATTATATGGAGCCTGCCGGTGAAGGAGTGTTGCAGCAAAAACTCAAACAGCTTATCACTGATCTTCAGGCACAAGGGCTGTTTAGTCAGGAAAATAAACTGGCTTTACCCAGATTTCCGAAGCGTATCGGAGTCATTACGTCGCCAACCGGCGCTGCGATTCATGATGTGTTGACGGTTCTGTCAAGGCGCTGTCCTATGATTCCTGTTATCATCTACCCGACTCAGGTTCAAGGAGCTTCCGCGACAAATGCCATCATCAATGCGATAGATATTGCTGAAAAAAGAAACGAATGTGATGTACTCCTGATTACTCGAGGAGGAGGCTCTCTGGAAGATTTATGGTGCTTTAATGACGAAAAGCTGGCATATCGACTTGCAGAACTAAAAATACCTACTGTTGCCGCGATTGGACATGAAGTCGATCTAACCATTGCAGAATTAGTCGCCGACCTGAGAGCAGCAACGCCATCAGCTGCGGCAGAGCTATTGTCTCCGGAACAGGACTCATTGATTCAACGGGTCGATCAATTATCACTGCGTTTATTTCAATTAGTACGACTGAAACTGGAAACTCTGGTTAACCGGTTAAATCTAGCCAAACTCAAACTTGCCGATCCTTCAACAACTATCGAAAGTAGTCAGCTCAAACTTAACAATCTTACCCAACAGCTTAAATTTAGTCTGAGTGAAACCCATCACTCAAAACAGAAAGCACTTGACTCGCTATCAGTAAAACTAAATCGCAATAACCCATCGCTTAAATTAGGCGAGCATCAAAATCGACTCGAGAACCTGAAGTTAAAGCTTAACCAGTCAATGAGCAATTCTATTAACAAGCAACTACACAGGTTTCAGTTAAAAGCATCCGCGCTGGAAACTTTAAGTCCGCTAAAAACACTAAGCCGCGGTTTTTCGATTGTCAGGGACGAAAAAAATAAGAGTGTAGTCTCAAGTATTTCTCAGCTTAGCCAACAACAGGAGCTGGAAATAATTCTTGTCGATGGCAAAGCAACTGCCAGGGTAACAGGAATCAAAAATAGTTAAAGCCTCGGGTTACTAATTTAGTACGCGTGAGATTTTCAGTATGCGTGAGATTTCATTGTTGCCGCAATTAACCGATAAGTAGCAATCCAGGCGTCTCTTGTTTCCTGATCAAAATCATCCCCCAGACCGGCTTTCAATGTTAACAACAAAGCATTTCCAACGGGGGTATAATCTTCTTCGCGCACACCATATTGTATATGCCGCTCAGCCAGCTTCTGTAATACGGGCACAAGACCGGGTAAGTTATCCAGCCCCTTTACCGCTAAAGACAGCGTTTGCATTAACATTTTGCCCTGCTTTTTTAAATCTCCCTTAAATAGTCTCCTAACCTCGGGAGAAATTTCAAATAGTTTTCCGTAGAATATTTCAGCGGCAGCTTCCGATATAGGTGTAACTTTAGCAAAGCTTTCTCGAACCAGTTGCTTTTGTCTTTCTGTTATAGACATGCAAAACTCTCCTAAACTGGATATTCAGCATTAACTATAGTCAATGTTGTTTAAAAAACAAAAGTAGTTTGCTCGAAATGCTATAAAAGTGAAAATTGATCGGTTAATGAAGATAAAAACTCAGCTCCCCCATTTGTCCGTTCTGGCTTAAAACAACAATTCTATTTTCACCCTGTTTGAAATTTCCCAGCTGGATTTTTTGATCGCCAGAACTTTTTTCAACTAGCTCACCATTGAGTAACCAGGTTATTTCTCCGTATCCACCTAAAACCGACAAGCTTAACTCAAGCGACTTGTCATGACTAGGTGGAAGAGAAATTCGGCTATCATGCTTAACCCCGACTATAACCAGATTTTCAGATAGCCTTTCCTTATGTCGACATAAGGAAGACAATGGTGGAAGAAGTGAGCTCGCTCGAAAATTTTTGGGTAACCAGTGCTCTACTCTCGGTGGCCATAGTGCAACTTTGACGGTAGTTGTCACGCCTTGCACACAATCCTGAAAAACTCTTTCTCCTTGTTGATTAATCTGAATAGTAATCGGATTTTTCCGATTAAAGTTTGCTGTGGTTAATGTCGACGGGGTTACATGATCAATTGTCCATGCAGTCTTTTTTTCATGACAATGCTTTTTCTCAGTGAGTTGCTCAGCTTTCCCCATAGGCCAACAAATGCTTTTTGCTACTACATTTTCCGGTTTTTCGGGTTGCTCGGTAAACTGGTTTGGCAAAACATTGAGAATTCGATTCACCAGAGGTCCTGCAGTGCGACGACCGAACTCTCCGGGCGACGGTGTTCCATCAGGTTTACCCACCCAGACAATCAATGTGTAATCTCTACTCACTGCAGCCATCCACGCATCACGATATCCATAACTGGTGCCTGTTTTATGCGCTAGCCAACGCTTGTGCCTTTTAAAAAACGGGCTTGTCTGACTTGCCTCTAATGGTACTTTAGAAAGCATGTTGGCGGTAATCCACGCTGCTTCCTTTGAAAGCAAGTGCTTTTCTATCAAAGGAGTGCTTTTTAGAAAGCGAGGTTGACCAGCAATACCGTCTCTAGCCAGAGCTCGATATGCCCCGGCAAGATCGACTAACCGAATTCCGGCACCACCAAGCGCAATCGAGAGAGACGGTTTGTGGTCCCCGGGCAAAAAAAGTTTTAGGCCTGCACCTTCTAGCTTCTCCGCAAAGTTTACTGGCTCAATTTCTTTTAATAGTTGCACCGCAGGCAAGTTAAGACTTTGTTGCAAAGCATGTTCTGCAGAGACAGCCCCTGAGTAATTTTTTGTAAAGTTTTCAGGAGCGTAATCATCAAACGTTAATGGTACATCTTGAAGCAGTGATTGCGAATGAATGAGTCCTTCATCCAATGCCATTCCAAATATAAACGGCTTTAGAGTGGAGCCAGGCGAACGTATGGCTCGATTCATATCCACGTGTCCATGACGCAGAGGGTTGCCAAAATCGGCAGCTCCAACATATGCCAACACATTCATAGACTGGTTTTCTAATAGCAACGCAGATGCAGATGTATTTTCTGAAAATCGATAAAGGTATTCCTTTATTTCATCAGCCACCAAAATCTGGATATCCTTGTCAATGGTTGAATTAATGAGAGGTTTATCTTTATTTTGTCCCACTAGCATTCGAGATAGCAATGGTGCATCTAACGGTCTGGAATGGAACATAGCGACTACTGGCTCATCGAAAGCCTGCTCTACAGCCTTTGTCGACCAAACAGAAAAATCTGACAGACGTTTTAATACTTTATTCCTCGCCAGCTCAGCACGCTGTGGAAAGCGATCTGGCCTAAGAGCACTCGGTCTTTGCGGCAAAACTGCCATTAAAGCAGCCTCCGCGTGAGTTAAGTATTTTGCCGATTTTCCAAGATATGTAAATGTTGCCGCTTCTATTCCTTCAACTGGTCCTCCGTAAGGCGCATAATTCAAATAAAGGGTTAGAATTTCTTCTTTATTCAAATGCCACTCTAGTTGAGTCGTTCGTAGTATTTGCCAGAGTTTACCGCGAATACTTCGTTGATGCGGCTCCAGAATTCGAGCAACCTGCATACTAATCGTTGAGCCACCACTTACCGGCTTACCATAGTAGAGCCATTGAAAAATTGCTCTTAACATAGACAAAGTATTGACGCCTTTATGCTGCCAAAAGCGTCGATCTTCATAGTTAATCAAAGCATCTATATAAAGCGGCGAAACCTTTGCCAGAGTAGTCGGATATCGCCAAACCCCGTTGCTATCGGCAAAAGCACGCAAAGGTTTTCCATTGCGGTCTACGACCAGTTGTGAGAAAGCCTTGTTCAGCTGTTGCGGAGGAAAAGGATTTATCCAGTCAAATATGAAAAACGCAGTCATACCAATTGCCAAACCAACAAGAGGTAATAACAACAGCGTTTTTATCCAGGCAAATCGTGTTTCAAACCGGGCGAACATGTATATCCTTTCATTGCTCATTTTTTTAATCGATCACAACTTTAATTGATCACAACTTTGATTGATCATCACTTTAATTGCTCACTACTCAAATCATTCATTACTCTAGTTGATCATAGTGCTAGCGTGGCAAAACTTTCACCGGAGAAATGCTTTCTCCTACAGCTCTCAGGTGAGGCCGATACATATCCTCTACCTGAGTCGGCGGAACTCTGTATTCTCCGGGAGTAACCGCTCGCATCAGGTAGAAAAGACTGCTCCATTGGTTTTCTCTCAACTCAATCGCAGCGACATAGCGATCATCTCTGAACTCCTCATGGGCTATTTCATTTTCATTTAACCAACGACTAACAGGAAAACCCTCAATTTTAACTTCAGAATAATCATAGGTGTATTCCAGTCCGGGATTATCCAGCTCGAACCCTGCCGGTAACATATCAACCATTAATGCTTCAGGCATTCTTTCTTCAGCTAACAAATCCACTCTGACTAATACATATTCTCCGGACTTAACTGATTTGAGCTCTCTTTTTTTGCCATCCAAATGATAATAGCGACGTTTAACAGTTACTCCATTTGACTCCTGTTCCGGCATTTTTTGTGGATATCCTGTCAATTGCAAATCAATAAACAAACTTTCTCCCCGGGTTAAGCTAACGGATTGTTCAGCTAAAAAGTTTTTGACATCAAGCGCGCGCGTATACCCTTTTTCAGAAGTAATTTTTCTGATAGATTCCGCAGCCTGCTTAATTTCAACTTCCCAGGAATCTCCTGTTGCCATATCAAGTTCATGGGACAAACGATAAAGTGCGTATCGCTCCTGGGTACTAAACCACTCCTTCTCAAGCAAAGCGTCATTGACCTGAAGAATTAGATCCTGATACTGCAGCTTTAATCGACTTTGAGATGCTAAAGTCATTATCCATGCCAGATCTCTCACTCGAGAACCATAGTCACCCAAATACCAATGCCGATAATCTCTGAAAGCAAAAGCTTTTTGCCACAATAAAGTTGCCGACTGTGCATCCCCAAGCAATTCAAGTGCCGCTGCCAGATGCGCTAATGGTAAACCTGATTTACTCTTACCTTCATAATGATTTTTAATCTGCCTGACATCGCTCAGATTAATTTGATTATTTTTCGCTAGAAGATATGCAGCATAAGCTCTAAAAGCTAAGCCATAATGTTCTGGATAGTAAGAATAATAACGACGCTCAGAATAAATCGGGCTAATGGATTTCACATACTCCTGTAATCGGCTATAGCCTTTCTTTAAAACAGAGTCGGAGACCGCGTACCCCTTTTCTTTTGCAGTCGTTAAAAACTCCAATGCGTAAGCGCTTAGCCAATGTTTTTCGGGACTCTGATTACTCCATAAGCCGAAACTGCCATCACTTCGTTGCATACCGCTAATCCGCTGAATTGCTGCATCAAGGTGCTTCTCTTTTTCTGATAAAACTTTTTGTGAATACTCGTTAAGTTGAGACCAGTCGGTCTCTGACTGGTAATTAACCAGAGGCCAGGCGCGACTAGAAGTTTGCTCCAGACAGCCGTAAGGATATTGAAAAAGGTGCTCAATATGATTCCCCCTATTTAATGGCGGGAGAGAAGAATAGGTTACTTTAGCTGTGACAGTTTGGGCGATCAAATTATCCACCCAGCTTTTATCCAGGGTATATGCATCACCCTTTTGTATAACTTTTCTGTCACGCTTAAATATTGCCGGATATGCAGAACGAATTCCAAGCTTCCATTGTCGAGATACTAAAATATTACCCTGCTCATCAGCTAATTTTAAACTAATTTTTCCGAGGCCAATCATCGCAGCATTGACCTGCATTTTTACTAACGTTTTTTCACCATCAGCCAGACTTATATTTCTTTTTTCTGTCAACTCTTTCAACGCGCCGGAAACATTTATTTCGAGCTTTAGTTTTTGTTCAATACCAGACATATTCTGTAAGTCAAAAGCAAGCAGAGTCTCGTCACTAAGAGCCAGGAATCGGGGTTTCGATATTTCGGCAATGAATGGAGATCTGACCGTCATTGTTTTTTCCTGGTGACCAAATCGATTTTCACTAAAAGCCACGGCCATCAAGCGTAGCTCTCCATTGAAATTTGGAAGATCAAAACTAATCTGAGCGGTGCCGGTCTGATCAAACTCAATCAGGCCAGAATACAGACTGACAATCTGCACATCACTGGCAGGTTGTTCTCCACCGCGAGCAAGTTCAGCATCACCTCCAAATTTCAGAATTCCCTGTGAGCCCTGTTCATTCTTGATCAGATAGCTGAAACTATCTCGAATATTTCCCTGGTAGCGTCTTTGTCCATAAAACCACTGGTGAGGATCGGGCGTTTGATAATTTGAGAGACTTAAAACACCAGTATCTACTGCAGCCAAAGTAACGTATGTTTTTGCGGAAGTTGTCTTACCTTTATCCAACTTGTGAATATTGGATAAGTTTCTGACTTTAATAGTAACCGTCTGCTCTGGAGCAATAACTTTGGGAGAATCGATTTCCAATGACAGTTTGCGCGCGTCGCGACTTATCCTGAATGGTTCTATCCCTAGTGCTCTTTTGGGCAATTCAAATTCTTCTTTAAACTTTTTCGGGGGAGCAATCACCATCGCACTGATATAGATATCATGGCGTTTCCACTCTTGTGAGACAGGAATGGAAATTTCAGTTTCAAGAGATGTTAGCTCAAGCTGTTTTTCATAAAGCACTTTATCAGCCTCAATCCTGATGAGTGCCTGACCTTTAAAAGGAGCAAGTAGTTTAATTTTTGCTATATCTCCGGCAGAGTAATTGTCCTGGTTAAATTCAAGACGCACACGATCCGGCCTGGCTCCTGAAATAGCCCCGCTGCCATCATCATCCCAGGACCAACCAGCAAAAAAGCGATAGCTATTTCTCAAACGACCTGTTTTATCTCTTAGCTCAAGACGATATGTTCCATATTCCAACGGCAGTTCAAAGTCGAGTCGTTTCTCTTTTGAACGAACAACGCGAGTATAAACCTTTTTGTCATTTCTACTGCTAGAGTATCCCCAATGATTTCGGTTTGCTCTCCAGTAGTAATCTGAATTTTCGCGAACAAGTCCAACTTCAACCTCGCCTATTTCGCTAAGCTGTCCCTGCTTGTCCGCCAATAGCATTTCAAACCTGGCATTTTGAAATGGCTTTTGATAATCAGCCTGAGTTAATGGTCGAATGCCGAAATGAAAATCTCCGGGCCAAATAACCTGTTTTAACCTTCGAGTTACCGGTCGTCCCCCAGACTCATAAAGGCTGGCTTCAAAAACATATTGTGTTGGAAATGTTTCCTTACTCCACAAATTGGGAAGGTGCCACTCTACTCCTCCCGCCTCGGATAATTTCTTATCTTCAAGAGTGACTTTTCTTGCTGACTCTCCTTCTTCCGCTTTGCCAAAATAGAAATTTTTAAAATCTTCCAAAGGTTGATAAACGGGCTTAACTTCGATGCTTGCAGAAATTCTATTTCCTGCGGCCGGAGCACCATAAAGATAGTCACCCTGTCCGAATATAGAAATATTGTCTTTAGCTGTGGCAATTTTTTCTATCGAAGACTGCAGAGAAAGCCGCATTCTTTCTGGTAAAAATTCTTCGAGAGAAAAACTATATTCGAACTCATTTCCTCCAGGATGCTTAACTTTAAGACGCCACTCTCCAGTTTGAAAACTTCTATCGGTCTCAAACCGGTATGCGTAGAAGCCCTCTTTTTCCGGATGCCACGAAAACGACTTAACCTCTTTTCCGTCGGGTCGAATCAACCTTGTTTTTAACGGAACAGACGCGAGAATTTCACCATCAACTCCTCGCAGCAAACCACTAATTCTGATGGTTTCACCAGGACGATACAAATCTCTGGGACCGTATAAAAATAGCTCTGTATTTTGCTGTTTACGGGTATAGCTCAGCTGTTCAGATAAATCCAGAGCAGGAGCAGAAAAAGGAATAACCGCAAAGTGCTCGTCCTTTTTAGCTAAGATCGAGGCTTCATTTTTCCAACTTGCTAACCGGTAATTCCCCTTTTGATCAGTCTTACCTTTTGCCAAAAGATTTCCATTGTGAGCAATAACACTCAGCTCTACATCTTTAACTGGCCTGCCATCAGAGATTGACAAAGCATGAACCTCAGAAACTTTGTTAAAGTTTCGTATATGTAGTCCAAGATCAGAAATATAGAATGTGGCTATTTCTTTACGATATGGATATTCGCCTGCGGGCTCCATTACCGCAACATATAAACCTGGCTGCTTGAGCGCTTCAAGGTTTTGCACCGGAATATTCGTTGTCATTCGCCGGTTTGTTTTAAAGTCAAGCTTATAGCGACCACTGTATACGAGCTTTGACAGGTCAGGAAGATTTCCTGCATAGACTCCGTAACCTTTAAAAACATTTTGTAGAATCTGAGTAACTTTATTCTCATTAATCCGGTGAAAATTAATATCGACTTCACGCACATTGATCGACTCAACAGCAAGTCCATTGGTAATGTCTCCAGGCAAGATCAAGCCTTTATTAATAAATCGTACAGAATCTTCAAGACGCGCTGTATCGACTGTAACTGATTTGGAAGACGCTAATTGAGAACCTGTAATCGATGAAATATTTTTGTCCACCATTACGCGATATCGAGTAGACGGATTTATGTTTTTAAAATAAGCTCGCGTCTGACTTTTATTGAGTATCCACATACCGGATACAGCACTGCCCTTACTATCACTAACCTTGATGTACTGATTAAAATCGACGCTCGCTTCAATCGGTACAGAGAACGAAATCGCAAGTACCGGCGTCTTGTCAAATTCGCTTTCACTAATGTCCAGTACTTCGAATCGTGTATAGGCAAAAGCCTCCCTTTGTTCATTTACATCAAATTGTTCTGAAAGAGAACTTTTATCTGGAGAGCTTAGCTGCTCTTTGTCTTCAGCATCACTTCCAGCAGGCTCAATTTTATTCTTTGCAACATTATTGTTTTTTGAGCTCGTGCTTTGACTCGAACTAGTGGTGTTATCATCTTCCTGCTGACTTTCTGTATCTGGCTGGCAAGCAGATAATAGAAATATGAAGACAAATGTGAGTAGATTCCCTTTTTTCATTCTGCTGGTCTCGGCTTAGTGTTGAGAATTTTCATCAGGATAACGTGAGTTAACCAAGTCTTTAAGGTTAGCGACATATTCATAACCTGAATAAAATAACCTTTATAGATTTTTTCTAGTTTAACGTAAGGAAGTGCCTGGATGATGGCAAAATGTGGCCGAAATATGGCATTTAGCGAATGTGGTTACAGATAACGGGTAGTTAACCACCTTCGACAGAGTCGTCTGCCTTAGAATCATCTGAAGATTCGGTTAAACTTTCCAGCTTTTCAAATTCCAGTGCATACTCGTGTTCCGCAGTGCGAGAACGGTATACGCTAATCGCCGGGTTCATTTTGTGTAAATGCTTTTGCAGCTGAGAAACTGTTTTTTCTGGAACCAGAGCACCGATATAAACACTCTGAATTACATCTGGTTCAAAAGTTAACCACTGTTCACTTTCCTGGGTTGAATCCAGTATCAAGCGCCATTCTTTCAATTTTCGATAAGCACTATTCTGATTCAATACGATTAATTCAGGCCTAAGACTAACAGGTCCCCTGTTTCCTACCATGTATTCAGTGAACTCGCTAATTGATACTGTTTTGGCTGGCTGACTGCTATAAACAACCGGTTTTGCATCTTTAAATACTGAACTGGCTTCGCAACGAAATCTTATAGCCACACCTTTATGGGAGTGAGCCAGTAACTGCCACAAGTTTAGTGACTGATAGTTTTCAAATAGCGGGATAATGCGCTTGCTATTGGCATAATCAAGCCATTGATTATGCATTTCCATGGCTTCGGAATAAACTTTTTCAACCATGGTAGGCAAAAGCCCCTTTAGCGCCTCTTTAATTTCAGCATCGCTATTGAAACGATTCTCGGCTCGCCACCGATTAACTGCCTTTTGCAAAGGATGGTTTGGTTGCCCCCGTGGAGGCGACTTTCCAAGAATAGCCTGTACGATATACTTGGTGGCGCTTTCAACCAGACCTTCTGAGCTAAAGGGCATGGCGGAATGTTCATGGGGAAGAAATGGATCGAAAAGATTCTGCGCCGACACAGCCGGAAGCGCGCAGCGATTGAGCACTTGCCCAATTTTCTGCATATTACCAAAATACGTCAATGTTGCAGGAAGCTCGCTCATGTTGCTCCTAGTTTGTTCGCTTTTTGTTTTTTACTTTATTCTCCTATTTAGTTTAGACAGAAATCCTCCATTATTGATAATAATCTTGGGTAAACTCCATGTTTTGACATGATTTTCTGCTCTCAAAAGCGACATTATTAAAAAAAGCGCCATTTCGGCGCTTTTTTATATTTAACTACTTCGCGGTCTGCCTTAAACCGGCTTCTGCAAATCTTCAATGACTGCAGCCAGGAAGCGTGCCGCTTCTCCACCGGTACAAGCTCTATGATCAAACGTCAAAGAAAGCGGAAGCATCTTGTGCTTGGCGATCCCTTTATCGGTTAACTTAAGCTCTTCTCTGAAGCGTCCGGTTCCCAAAATAGCAACTTGTGGCGGTGAAACCACTGGAGTGCCGTATCGGCCAGCGATAGAGCCAAAGTTTGACAAGGTGATTGTCGCGCCCTGCTGGTCTTCCTGCTTCAAAGACCTGGTTTCAATCTTTTCACGCAGCTCCTGAACTCGTTGGCGAATTTGATTTGCATCTTTTTTATCAGCATCATGAACCACAGGTACATACAAACCATCAGGTGAATCAACCGCTATCCCGACATGGACATTAGGATGGACTAATCGCTCAAAACGCTCGCCGTCAAACCAGCAATTCAGTGCAGGCTCTACCTTTGATGCAAAAACCAAGGCTCGAACATAGCGTGCCAGGAAGTCCTGTTTTGGCCAGTTAGTGATATCAGCATCTTCCATCAAAGTTGTCGGAACAACCGTTGCGTGAGACTTGGCCATTCCCATAGCCATCGCTCGACGAACACCACGAACCGACTGAGGCTCGATGCTCACCTGAATGGTAGGTAATCTGTCACCTGCAGGCGCAGCAGCTGGCTTCGCTTGAGCCGGAGCAGCAGCTGGTACTGACTTTCCTACAGCGGCATCCACATCAGCTTTAGTAATAGTACCTTTCTTACCTGTCGCGTTACACGCAGATAGCATCACACCAAGACGACGAGCATGAGCTCTAACCGCAGGAGAAGCTCTGAAGTCCAGTGGATTCTCTTCACCGGCTGGCGCAGCCACTGGAGCGGGTTGCGGAGCGGCAGCCTGTGTGCCCATCAACTTTCCGTCAGCTTTTGCTTTTTTAATGTCAGCCTGAGTAATGGCTCCGTCAGGGCCTGTTCCGGTTACCTGAGCCAGATCAACTTTCAGTTTTCTGGCCAAAGCTTTAACAACGGCATTAGCTGACTCGGCGACGATAGTATTGCCCACCTGTACCGCACCAACAACAGTTCCTGCATCGCCGGATGGCTTTGACTCTTCTTCGGCTGCAACGGGTGCTGCGCTTGTAGCCCCTGCATCGCCGAAAGAAATTAAAGGAGCGCCGACTTCAATCACATCGCCAGCCTGTCCATATAACTTAGCAACCTTTGCCGCAAATGGAGAGGGAACTTCAACCACTGCTTTAGCAGTTTCCATTTCCACCATTGGCTGATCAAGAGCGAGTTCGTCGCCTTCGCTAACTAACCAGCGAACGATTTCTGCGTCTGGTAACCCTTCTCCCAGATCCGGCAGGTTGAAAACCTGACCACCAGCTACTGCAGCAGGCGCAGCTTTTGGTGCTTCAGTGGCAGCTGCTTGTGGTGCGGCTTGTGCAGGCACTGCTGCCGCAGCAGAACTGCCGTCACCATCAAACTCTACTAACGCTGCGCCGACTTCGATTACGTCGCCAGCCTGGCCATTGAGCCTGGTAATTGTGCCTTCATATGGTGAAGGAACTTCAACCACGGCTTTGGCGGTTTCCATTTCGACCATTGGTTGATCCAAAGCGACCTTGTCGCCTTCTTTAACTAACCACCGAACGATTTCCGCATCCGGTAAACCTTCACCTAGATCGGGTAAGTTAAATATCTTCATCGGTACTCCACTATTCTTTTCGCTTCTTCGACGATATGCTCAACTTTCGGCATATATTGTTTTTCTAGACGGTAGTAAGGCATCATGGTGTCATAACCAGATACACGACCGATTGGCGCCAACAGATGCATGATCGCTTTTTCTGCGATTTCTGCAGCGATATCAGAACCAACAGCACCGGCTTTTGGCGCTTCCTGAACGATACAGGCGCGTCCGGTTTTCTGTACAGACTCTAGTATAGTATCAATATCTAACGGGCTTACAGTTGCCACGTCAATAACTTCAGCACTGATTCCTTCTTGCGCCAGTTTTTCTGCCGCTTGTTTGGTTTCGTGCATCATAGCACCCCAGCTGATCAGGGTAATGTCGGTTCCTTCACGATCAACAAAGCACATGCCAAGTGGATACTCTTCACCGTTATCTTCAATTTCGTGCTTTTCGATACGATAAACACGCTTTGGCTCGAGGAAAATTACCGGATCAGGATCGCGCATCGCAGCCAACATCAGGCCGTAAGCACGTGAAGGATTTGATGGGATAACCACCTTCAATCCAGGAATATGAGCAAATATGGCTTCGGTACTTTCCGAATGATTTTCAGGAGCATGGATCCCGCCACCGTATGGCGCACGAATAACCATGGGTAAAGTAAGACGACCACGAGTACGGTTGCGCATACGAGCACAATGAGAAATGATGTGGTCCGCTGCCGGGAAAATAAAGCCCATAAACTGGATTTCAGCGATAGGCTTCATACCTTGGGCAGCCATACCAATGGCTACACCTGCAATCATCGCTTCAGCCAGCGGCGTGTCGATTACGCGCTCGGCGCCAAACTTGGCTTGCAAACCGTCGGTTGCACGGAAAACCCCACCATTAACACCCACGTCTTCACCGAAAACGACGATGTCTTTGTCTTTTTCCATTTCATGAGCCATCGCCAGGTTGACGGCTTCAATTAAAGTGATAGCTGCCATTATTTTGCTCCTCTTGCAATTGCCAACTCACGTTGTGCAAGTGTTCTTTCTGGTAGTTCGGCGTAGAGATAGTCAAACATAGACTCAGGTGTATCAACCGGTGTATTCAAGTAGTTATCAACACTTTGTTGTACTTCGGCAACAATCTCTGCCTGCATGGCATCTTCTTCTTCCTGAGACCATTGCTTATTGGCTTCAAGATACTTTCTTAAACGAACCATAGGCTCTTTTTTCCAGCCTTCTTCCAGTTCACCGTCAGGACGATATCGGCTGGCATCATCAGCTGTAGTATGATCACATAAACGTAAGCTGATACATTCAATTACAGTCGGACCACCGCCGTTACGGGCTTTCTCTGCCGCATCCAGAGAGGCCTGGTAAACCGCCAACATATCGTTTCCATCAACCTGCACGCAGTCGATTCCAGCAGCAATCGCTTTTTGCGCGTAAGTTTCACAGGCTGTCTGGATTTCACTCGGTACAGAGATTGCCCACTGGTTGTTATTGATAATGAATACCACCGGTAAATTCCAGATACCCGCCACATTCAGCGCTTCGTAGAAGTCACCTTGCGATGTACCACCTTCACCAATTTCGGTAAAAACGACACGCTTTTCGCCACGCATTTGCATCGCTTTGGCAACACCCGCAGCGTGCAAAGACTGAGTTGCAATTGGAACTGCAATAGGAAAATCCTGACGAGCTTTTTCATTTTGGAAGTCAGAGCCACGCTCATCACCACCCCAGTATAAAAGCACTTCTTCCATTCTAACACCGTGCATGACCATCGATGCTTGTCCGCGGTAATAAGGAACCAGAACATCTTCGTCTTTCATCGCAGCGCCAAACCCGACACCTATCGCTTCCTGTCCAGTGGCTGCCGGATAAGTTCCCATTTTTCCGGTACGCTGCAGCGCGTAGGCCTTGGTGTCCAATTGACGAATTAACGCCATTCCACGGTAGAGTTCTTTGAGTTTATCGAAATCTTTAGCGATGGCCGGTGCTTTTTTGTTTTTTAGTTTGCCATCTGCATCGAGATATTGCTGATACTTGACTTCAAACTTGGCAATTGTTGTCAAAACGGCTTCTCCTTCATTGGTGAAACGCTTGCAAACAACGAGCAAAGTAAGCTCACATTGTTTATGCAGACTCAAGCGTTTAGACTGGAGCGAAATTACCTGGAACTCATATCGCAGGACTAACTTAATATATGTCTGTGATATGAAGCCATATCAATTAATACACAATTTGTACAAATTGATATAAGCTAACTTTACCCACACATTTTGCAGGGATAAACAGGTGTTTTTCGCTGTTTTTAGCTGGGGGTGGATAATAAAGATTCTGGGCTCACTTGTATAGCAAAATTAGCGAATTTAACCATATTTTCACGATATTTGACCGCATATATCGGCATTTTTCGAAAAACCAACCTACTCTGGTCTAACCACTTAAAGCCTAACTTTTGTACTAACTCGCATTAGTTTTTTTTATTTCAAATCGCGACTCCTGGGTAAAGCTTTCTATTCCGTAACGTCACTGATAAACTCCTTCACCAGCGTATTTTTTCATTCTGCAAATAGCATGGACTCAAAACTGGTAAAATGGCAATTATTGCCACAAGACAGAGTTATTCCGCGCTATCAATGTCAAACATAAAATTTTGTGTAAGGATTAAACCTCAATGAAAGATTCTACCCAGTCACCACAGGTTAAGTACCGTAAAGACTATCGACCCAGTCAATATTTGATCAAACATACTCGACTCAACTTTGAACTCCATGAGCAGGACACTCTGGTAACATGCGAACTACAAGTCTACCGCAACCCTTTGGATAGCAATGACCAGCTGGAGCCGCTAGTACTAGATGGTGTTGAATTGGAACTGATGGAAATCTCCATTGATGGTACAAACCTCTCTCAAGAAGACTATGAACTGGAAAAAGAAATTCTAACGGTCAAAAAGGTCAGTGAAGCCTTTACTCTGAAAACTCGTGTCAAAATACAGCCGCAAAATAATAAGTCGCTGGAAGGCCTGTATACTTCGGGAGGAAAATTCTGCACTCAGTGTGAGGCAGAAGGATTTAGAAAGATCACCTTTTATCTTGACAGGCCGGAAATCATGTCGGAGTTCAATGTTCGTGTTGAGGGAGAGAAATCCCGATACCCTCTATTGCTTTCCAATGGTAATCCGGTCAATCGAGGCGACCTGGATGACGGCCGCCACTTTGTCGAGTGGCACGACCCTTTCCCCAAACCCTGTTACCTGTTTGCATTAGTTGCCGGTGATCTGGACTGTCTGGAAGATACCTTCACCACAATGAGTGGGCGGAAAGTAAAACTGGAACTTTATGTTGATAAAGGAAAACTCGATCAGTGTCAGTTTGCGATGGATTCTTTGATCGCTTCAATGAAGTGGGATGAGGAAAAGTTTGGTCGAGAATATGATCTCGACCTATATATGATAGTCGCGGTCAGTGACTTTAATATGGGCGCCATGGAAAACAAAGGGCTGAATGTTTTTAACACCAAATATGTTCTTGCTAATGAAAAAACCGCCACCGATGCTGACTTTGAAGGGGTCGAACGTGTCATAGCCCACGAATACTTCCATAACTGGACCGGTAACCGGGTCACCTGCCGTGACTGGTTCCAGCTGAGTCTGAAAGAAGGCCTGACCGTATTTAGAGATCAGAAGTTCAGCGAAGATATGCAATCAGAGGCAGTGCAACGAATTGACCAGGTTAAAATCATTCGCGCGGCGCAGTTTGCAGAAGACTCAGGTCCAATGGCCCACCCTATTCGCCCCGACTCCTATATAGAAATGAATAACTTCTATACGGTAACCGTGTACAACAAAGGTGCTGAAGTCATTCGCATGATGCATACTTTACTCGGTGAAGCCGGCTTTAGAAGAGGTATGGACTTATATTTCGAGCGCCACGACGGGCAAGCGGTTACCTGTGAAGATTTTGTCAAAGCAATGGAAGATGCCAACGACAAAGACTGGAGCCAGTTTAGAAACTGGTATCGTCAGGCGGGAACTCCCCAGGTTAAAGCGAGTTTACAAAAGCTGGATAACAGCCTGTTTGAGCTCACCTTTGAACAATCATGTCCGGCGACTCCCGGACAGTCGGAAAAAGCACCTTTCATGCTGCCGGTAAAACTGGGCTTCTTGAATGAATCCGGTCAGGCGGTTAACTTTACTCTTGATGGCAGCTCAGACTCTCAGGAAGAAGCGCTGATAGTTGTTACTGATTCAAAACAGTCTTTTAAATTCCAGGCAGATTCTGACAATCTTGTTCCATCATTATTACGCGACTTCTCTGCCCCGGTAAAACTCGATTACAACTATAGCCAACAGGAACTGGCTACTCTGTTTGCCTCCGACCCCAACGCTTTTAATCGCTGGGATGCAGGACAAAATCTGATGGCTAAGATATTGTTAAGTGAAGCTGAGGAAATTAGCGAACAGGACTTAACAATTGTCGGCGATGCTATCGATAAAGTTTTACACGATGAGTCCCTGGATAATTCGCTCAAAGCTTTAGCCGTTCAGGTACCAGAACTTAGTAGCTTAATCGGTTTGTCTGACAGTATTAATGCCAATCAGCTCTTTGCCAAACATAAGCAGTTGAAAAAACATTTAGGCAGTGTGCTGGAATCTAAATGGTTTAATATCTATAACACAACTAGCGGTAAAGATGCCGGCGAACGCTGGCTGAAAAATGTCGCCCTTCGTTATATGATGATTGCTGATAGTGACAAGCATTTTGAACTTGCGGCCAATCAGTTAACCCATGCCAGAAATATGACGGAAGAATTAGCGGCATTACAAGTTATAGCAGCCTCAAAAGAAGGATATAAGTCGGAGTTTGTTCAGCACTTCTATAATAAATGGAATGAAGAAGAACTGGTTATGGATAAATGGTTTAGTGCTCAGGTTGTCAACGACGATGAGAACATTTTAGATCATGTTAATGAGCTGTTGAACCATGAAAAATTCTCAATCGAAAACCCTAACAAAGTGAGAGCTGTAGTCAGTATGTTTGTAGCAGGAAACTTGCCGCAGTTCCATAGCGCAACAGGACGAGGCTATGAGTTCCTGGCGAATATCATTATTCGCTTAAACTCAATTAACCCACAAATTGCCGCCGGACTTTCCAAGCAGTTTAACCAATGGAAAAAGTTTGACGACAAGCGACAGGCGTTAATTAAAGAGCAGTTGGAAAAAATCAAAATGACTGAAAACTTATCTAACGATGTTTTTGAAATTGTCGATAAGTCTTTAAAAATGTAATCACTCTAATTTGCCTAAAACCACCGAAGTCCTGGACTTCGGTGGTGAATAGGTGAGATTAACGCGCTCATGTAAGTGTGCCAGCGCAGAACGTTGTTCTCACCTAAATGACCAACATCAGTGGCGTTCATTCTCAAACAAAAGAAAACATCAGTTCAAGTTTCGAAGCTATATCAGTTCTGGAAATTGAGGGAAGAAAAGTGTCAGTGATCATAAAGTATTCAGAGTAAGTCGGCCCTGTTTATTTCTTGATCGAGTTGTCGCCAAGCAGCGAATCACCTGATCTGTGATCATCTATAAAATGTTTTTTGACAGGTTTATCCACAGATATTGTGAGTAACCACAAAAACATCAATAAAACCAAATAAGCCGATCCAATATTCACAAACATAATCGACAAAAACCTGCGAGAGCGCTCTGCGCACAACGCGGTTGTTATTACTAATATGAACAATAACAACGGAATTCATTCTAAAACGAAACAATCTTTTAGATAAGGTTTCAAAACTATGGAAGTTTTGGAAATCGAGAAGAGAAAAGTGACAGTGATCAGAAAGTATTCAGAATAAACCTGCACTGATCATTTCTTGATCGAGCGGGTGGCAAGCAGCGGAATACCTGATCTGCGATCATCTATTAAATGTTTTTTGACAGTTTTATCCACAGGAATTGTGGGTAACTGGGGATACGGGCACAGTAGCGCTGAACAAGAAACGACCAGCCTCCCTCTTTCTGCTTTCGGCATAATCATTACTAAACGCTACTCAAAAAGAGCCGGTAAGTAACAATAATATAAGAAACTCTGATATTAAATATCTCAATTGTTCGCTCTCTTTTTGCTTAAAACAGCCAACCACAAAAAATATTTTTCACACACCGAATCTTTTTGGGTACAGGGTACGTCATTCCATTTATAAGCATGAAATTAATAGTAGTCCGAATACAATTAGGAGCCCTTATGTGCCAATCAACTCACTCTTCTCAACTATTTCCACATGGAGAACTTGAGCAAGTATTCCCCAATATCTGGTTTGTACAAGGTGGCTGGGATATGCCTGTACCTTTAAAACCAAGAATTTCTCGCTCCATGGTAATTATCAGACACAGCCAGGACTCGATCACTCTGGTTAACAGCATGAGGCTCAACGACGAAGGGTTAAAGCAACTGGAGGCCCTGGGCCGAGTTGAAAATGTGATTCGTCTTGCTTCTATGCACGGCGCCGATGATAACTTCTATCGTGAGCGTTATGGGGCAAAGGTTTACGCGTTGAAAGGCACACAATATACACGAGGATTAACCGTTGATATCGAAAATACCAAAAGCTATCTGCAGCCAGATTTCTGGTTTGACGAAAAAACTCGCCTGCCTATACCCGAAGCCAAGGTCTGGGTAATGCGAAGCCCCAAGCTAAAAGAAGCCTGTCTTCTATTGCCTCAACATAATGGAATTCTTCTATCAGGTGACATGCTGCACAATACTCCCAGGCCAAACTCATTTACCAACATCACTGCCAAATTATTTATGCGCCTTTTTGGCCTGGCCCGCTCGTACAATATCGGTGTGGGCTGGTGGCACATGACCAAACCCAGTGGAGATGAATTAAGGCAACTGCTAACATTGCCATTTGAGCATGTATTGCCGATTCACGGTGAACCGGTTATTGGTAACGCCAAAAACAAGTATCGGAAGGCTATTGAACGATTTGCATCTCGCTCCGATGCAAAGCAGTGGCATTCGAACACAGACTCAAATACAGGACATCCAGAAAGAGAAATGAGGGGTTAACAATGGTGGAAGCAAGCAAGCAAACTCAGACACAGGCGGTCCAATCTAAAACAGACTTTCTGGAGCTGTTACCACAAGTTCGACCCGCTTTACATCGATACTGCACGCGCCTGGCCGGTTCCGTATTTGATGGTGAAGATCTTACTCAATTGGTGCTCGAAAAAGCACTGTTTAAATTATCAGAAAACTTGCCCATTGATAACCTGCAAGGCTGGTTGTTTCGAATCGCCCACAATGCACTAATTGACAACTATAGAGCAGCGAAATCTCGTCCGGAAGGACACCTGCTTGACAAAGAACAAGAGGAAATATCCTCTCGTCCTGCAGCATTAGATGATCTGGACTGGCTAATGTCTCTTCCACCATTACAACGAAGTGTTCTGGTACTAAGTAATGGTTTTGGCTATAGCGCAAAACAAAGTGCAGAAATACTCCACACAACCGAGGCTTCGATAAAGTCAGCACTAAACAGAGCAAGAGAGCATCTGAAACAATATCAGCCTACCAAAACTGTTGGCGACTTAAATGAAGATGACTGCAAACGTTTACGCTTGTATAGCGAGCTGTTCAATGATCGAAAATTCGATGCCCTGCTCGAATTAACCATTGATGAAATAAAGCTTGATATGGTAGCCAAGGCACAGCTAGCAGGCCGTAAAGATATAGAGTTCTATTTTGGAAATTACGATTCACTGACTACCTGGCATGTAGAGCCTGGTATTGTTGATGGCAAGCCCGCTGTACTGGTATTTGAACCAGCGATCAGTGTGAAGAAACCTCAGTATATTATCCTCCTTGAATTCGAAGCCGATGCGTTAAAACGTATTCAGGATTTTCGCTATGCCCGTTATGTAATGGACTCAGCCAAATGGCAGTCTGTAGCAACAAACTAGATAGAGGAGAAATTTATGAGCCACATACATATTAAACATCATCAACTCTTGAAACATCATCAACTCTTGCTTGAAATCTTAGCAGTATTCACTCTATTTTTCCTGGTTAGATTCATTGCAAAGTATTTAGCTGTTCCACTAAGCGGGCCATTGGCTACAGTAATTTCTGTAGCTGGAATTTATGTTTTGTACTTGCGTTACGGTAAAAATTTCACTCCTCTGGGATTACGTCGCCCTGAAAATTTATGGAAAAGTTTAGGTGTCATTTTGATAACTCTAATACTGACCATCTTCCTGGCGGTTATCCTTCTTCCCTATTTAAAATCAATGACAGGTTACACGCCTACAGGCGAAAGCAGTCGCTTTGACTATATTCAAGGTAATCTATTAGCCCTGGTGTTTAGTGTCGTTGGTATTGCCTGGATTGCAGCGGCGTTTGGCGAAGAAGTTTTGTTTCGCGGCTTTCTGCAAACCCGTTTGGTTCAGATCTTTGGGGAGACGAAAAAATCCATAGCGATAACGATAGGATTACAGTCTTTGCTTTTTGGCCTTCTTCACGGTTCGATTTTAGCCAATCAGATTTTTGCAGGATTGATCGCAATCTTATATGGAACAATTTATTTTACACTGGCAAAACGTTCATTATTACCACTTATTATTGCTCATGCGATTCCTGATACCATCTCATTTATTCAAATATATAATACCTGATAGCTACCTTAATTATGTAGTCTGGGTGTCTGCAAATTTCTAGCCCAGGAGACTTGTTTTCCCCATACAACTTAAAGCGATAGCAGGTAAATCAACAAGTGTTCTTCCTCCTTTAGTTAGGGGAATCACTCTCGGTGATATTCGACTGAAATTGTACATGAACACTAAGCTCCTACCTTATAGTTTAAGCACTATGATTTAAGCAAAGAGCTTCTAGTAGTTAATTTAGAAACAACACGAACACAGGAGGGTATTAAAATACTCACCAACACCAATTACAGCACAGGGATATTCAAAATTAGTGAGAAGCTCATTTTTCACCCTGTTTCCAGCCAAAGTAGGTGACGAGCCAACCAAATATCATTGCGACTGTAACAATAACACCTAATTGAAAGGTCGACATAAATATCAACCAGTCGCTCCACCATTGCATCTTTCCGATCCAGGTGTATGCGATACATTGCACCAGAAACATAATTGCCGTGAACAAAAAAGGCATGCCAAACCTTCGGTTTCGCATATACAACCAGAGGGTCAATAATATTGCTAACGAAATAGATAAATAATATGCGTAACTTGCATTATCTAAGTTATCCAGATTTTCACCGGAAAACTGAAAACCTGGCAAATATAAATTAAATAAGCGAGAAGTGACAGGTTCAATCAGCAAGACGGGAATCGATAACATATAGCCCGCGTGTAATTTAAAATTATTACGTGTCTTAAGTGCGAAAAAATAATGATAACTGACTGTAATAATAACAATGGCACTAACCGCTGAGAACGCTGGTCCGAGGACGATTCGAGCGGGGTCGGGATTATTCGCCAAACCCACACCGTTATTGTACATAACCAGAAAAAGTCCAGCTAAAAAGCATGGAAAAACGACAAAACTCGCTAATCCAATTTTCTTGTGCAGTTTTCTATTTCCATTGTGAACTAACCAGGATTGAACAACGACCAATAGCAACCAGAGAGTTGAGGTCGCACCATGTATATGAAGAGCAATTGAAAGTCGATTAAAAACGGAGAAGTAAGATGGCCAAAAAGCAACATACAAGAGCATTATTAAACCAAAAATCCAGAAATGCGCTCTTGAATACGGCATATACACCTCAAATGAAACACCAGAATTCTGTTTAACCAACTTTAAAGAAAGATGATATTTTGTGGCGTTTATTAAAACATATACTGTTTATCTATTAATTAACATAGATAAAAATAGTCATTTCCTCAAGTAGGAATCAAACATAGATCAATGAATATTTCTCTGCAATAGAAAGACTAAAATATATTAGCTGCTTTTAACAGAAGTCCTTTGACTTGAACAGTCGAATGACAATGATGTTTTACAATTTCGACAGGCAGCAGAGAAATAAAGTTTAGCCTTGATGATTAGTTAAATACGAAGGTTTGGCGCGACAGAAACCTTTAACAGCCACTGTCACTCTCACTACTATCAGGAATGATCCTTAGGTCATAAAACTCAGCCTGAAACTCACCTTCGGATTCAATCACAAACGGTGATACTACCTTGCTCTTTTTGAATCCATCAATATCAAAGCAACTAAGCGGTATGCTAATACTCGTCCACTTTCCGGTAGGATTAGCGGCTAGCTGTTTATTGATATTCACCCTTGAGTGACAATCAGGCTCACAATACATTGCTAGGTCGACTTTTGCTTGTGGCGCCTGATTTATTTTCATTTCAACTTTAAGAACGGCATTGGTTTCAAAAATACCACGAAAATCATTCGGAAAATCTTCGCTAAAGCCATAGAGGCCTTTACCCCGCCCTTTAAAATATATCTGGGTTACATCTTCCTGTACAAAGCGATCGATTTTTCTTAGCTCAACATTGTCAGTGATTTCAACACTTGAAGTAACATTCTTTCGACCTTCACTGCTTCCTATAAAGGCGCGCCATGGTTTACTCTTTTTTTTCCCAAGAATAACCAGCTCAGGACGACTGGCTTTTGACATTTCCTTTTGTTCAGACAAATGATTCGAAAGTAGCGAACTGTCTCCATACTTGAGCCCAAAGCCATAAGGCAGCAACGGCTGATACTCCCTATCATTTCGATTAACCGCAGTCTGCTCTGCTTTCGCAGGCCAGGAAAACGAAAGCTTTCCTTTGAAGTCATGTTGAATATTTCCTTTAGCGTCAGTAAATAAAACTTCGGCAACGGCATTTCCTTCGGAACCGGGCAACCAGAGTGCCACAAATGCGTCAGATTGATTTAGTTCTGCATTAACCCACAGAGGACGGCCACTGATAAATAAAGATACTACCGGTATTCCCTGTGATTTGAGCTTTTTAAGTAATGCTAAATCCTTCTTGTTTCCCCGTTGGTACTCGAGATCATCAATATCGCCGTGTCCTTCCGCGTAAGGTTCTTCCCCGAATACAACAATGGCAACATCAGGTTTATCTTGAAAGTCACCATTTTCACTTAGAATAACCTTTCCACCAGCCGCATGAACCTGTTCTGCAATACCATCATAGATTGAACTTCCTCCAGGAAAATCATCATTGCTATTACCTGTACCTTGCCAGGAAACTGTCCAACCACCGGACTGCTTGCCAATATTGTCAGCGCCATCTCCTGCAACCAGAATTTTTTGCTTTGGATTTAACGGCAATAGCTGTTCATGATTCTTAAGTAAAACCATTGACTCCCTAACCGCTTGCTTTGCTATTTCTCTGTGTTCTTTCGCACCTATCAGCTCTAACCTTCCAGAGAACTTTCGATTAGCCGGACTCGGCTTTTCAAACAGACCAGCTCTAACCTTCACCCTAAGTATCCGGCTAACTGCGTCATCGATTCGACTCATTGAAATAACACCATCTTTAACCTGTTGCACGGTATTATGAAATAACGGCTTCCATGAAGAAGTAGGCGCCATAAATATATCCAGGCCAGCATTGATCGATTGCGGACAACTCTCGTTGGTACATCCTTCGATTTGTCCGTGCCCGTTCCAGTCACCAACCACAAGGCCATCAAACCCCATTCTATCTTTTAAAACTCTTGTCAAAAGATAAGAATTACCGTGGTTCTTTTTCCCATGCCAGCTATTGAAAGAGGCCATTACAGTTTGTGCACCAGCAGTTAAACCACTGACGTATCCCTGAGCGTGAACTTTATACAGTTCAGTTTCAGAATCAATATTATTACCCTGGTCATTTCCACCAATAGTCCCGCCATCTCCCAGAAAGTGTTTAACCGTACTAATCACACGATTATCATTCATAAAATCTTTACCAGGCCTTCCCTGTAAACCATAAACAATCGCTCTTGCGTACTCCCTGACGATTTCAGGATCCTCAGAATAACCTTCATAAGTGCGTCCCCAGCGATCATCTCTGACTGTAGCCACTGTGGGCGCAAATACCCAGTCAATCCCCGTTGCCATTACTTCAGTTGCGGTGGCTTGAGCAATCTTTTCAATTAGTGCAGCATTGTTGGCTGCACCTAGTCCAATATTGTGAGGAAATAAGGTTGCACCAATAACATTATTATGACCGTGGACAGCGTCAGTTCCCCACATCGTTGGAATCTTACTACCATCTAAAGAATCATCGATTGAAGCCTGATATAACTTCTCGGCTAGTGCTATCCAGTCTTTTGGAGTTGAATGCTTATTATTGTTAGGAAAAGCACCACCTCCATTTAAGTAGGATCCAAATCCGTATTTACGCATATCCTCAACCGTAATATCCCTGATTTCCGGTTGTATCATTTGCGCAACTTTCTGTTCAATAGTCATATTCTTTAGCAATTCTGATACTAGCTTCTCGACTCGACTATCTTTTTGTACTTCAATATTGAGCTTTGGCCAAACATCAATATTACGACTCTGGTAATCAATTGAATTGGAAGCACACGCGGACAAAAAAGTTACCAAGGATATGACTAATAATTTTACCGTCTTATTTTTCATTGTCTTATTCGCCTTCCCTGTTAGTTACGTTCGATACGACTGCCGAAGAGTCCGTAATAGGCAATATAGGCATAACAAATTGCGGGCAGGAAGAATGCCATTTGTATTCCAAGATTATCTGCAAGCACCCCTTGTAGTAGCGGCACAAACGCTCCGCCTACAATGGCAAGGCATAATATTCCGGAGCCATGACTGGTACTTTTTCCCAAACCTTTGACTGCAAGACTAAAAATGGTTGGAAACATAATTGAGTTAAATAACCCAACCGCCAGAATACTCCACATGGCAAGGGAGCCGGTTGTATTCATACTAAGCACGACAAGAAACATTGCGCCCAGAGCATGAATAAAGAGGATGATACCTGCATTGAATTTTTGCATTATTACTGCACCAATAAAGCGTCCAACCATGGCGCCGCCCCAATAATAGGCGATTAGCTTGGAAGCAACGGCTTCATCCAGATTGCCAATATCTGGCTGGCTAAAATAGTTAACCAGAAAAGAACCTATTGATACTTCAGCCCCGACATAAACAAATATTCCAATCGCGCCTAAAACGAGATGAGGATAACTCCATGCTGAACGAATCTGGTTGTGACTTTCGTGCTTTTCGATCTCAATCGAAAGCTTTGGCAGCTTGACTTGAAGAAATATAATGGCCAAAACAACAAGAGCACCACATAAAATGAGATAGGGAACTTTTGTTGCTGAACCGTCAATAACTGCCGGTCCACTTTCATTTGAAGAAAAGATTAGAAATGCCCCAAAAAAAGGAGCCACAGTTGTACCTAATGAATTGAAGGCCTGAGTTAGAGTAAGACGAGACGATGCGGTTTCCTCACTACCCAGAGCGGTAACATAAGGGTTGGCAGATACCTGAAGTATGGTAATTCCAGAAGCAAGAATAAATAAAGCAAACAGAAATAAGGCATAAACTTTTGAAATTGCAGCAGGCAAGAAAAGTAAACAGCCAAAAGCAGCAATAGCTAATCCTGTAACAATACCGCGTTGAAATCCAATTTTGCCTACAAGCTTGCCAGCAGGTAAAGAGACAACAAAGTAGGCGCCAAAAAAACAAAACTGAATTAACATCGCCTGCGTATAATTTAGCTCAAACGAAGCTTTTAGATAAGGTATTAAAATATCATTCAGACAAGTAATAAATCCCCACATAAAAAATAATGATGTGAGTGTAACAAGCGCAAACCGATTACTATTGCGACTAGACTTCTGCTCTAGTACAGAAGCAGAAATTGAAGAGCTTTGACTGGCCATTGCAAATATTCCTGAATTAGTTTGAGCCGAAATTCATCAAAAAAACTTCTCGGCTCAGGAAAAGCTATGAGCCGAGAAGTAAGGCGACGACTAAAAGTTATATCCAAAACGAAGGCCGTAATTTCTTTGAGCCTTTACCGCTATTGGCGTAGTACCTGCGTACCCTTGCCACCAATTAACGTCTTCGTCAGTCAGATTGTAAACATAGGCTTCACCAAACCAGCTTTTATCTGCTGAGGTGTAGTTTAAATTGAAGGTTGCCATCGACCATGAATCTCTTTTATCAGAATAGATTGCCAGATCGATATTTTCATTCAGGTCAGTAGAAGCAATGTTCCATTTGTCGGTGTTATCTAATCCGACATAAGACTCATCTTCCCAGTGGAAATTAAGAAATGGCGTTAACGTTGCTCCACTATCGAAGTTAAAAGTGTGGCTCACGTTGATGGTCAAAGCCATTTTGGGAGAGTATGGTAGCTCATTTCCTTTCAGATTTCGCTGCCATGGACGAGGATTTTCCGGATCAAAATCTTGCGTATCAACGTTGGCAAAAACTTGATTGATCTCTGTTCCCCAGTTCTTCCAGTAGTCGGAGGTAATTTCAGTATCAAGGAAAGTTACCCAGCCACTGATTTTTCCATTTTCCCAGGCTTCCCAATTGGCTTCCAGCTCTAATCCCTGAATCATAGAGTTAGCAGCATTTCGGGTAAGAAACGTACCAAGGTCCTGTACAGAATCAACAATCTGACCTGAATCGGGATCAAATTCCTGAACCGTAATATGGTCGAAAATAGTCCATTGAGTAAACTGTTGTCCCTTGTAGTCACTGTAGAAATAGTTAGCCATCAAATCCAATGAACCGTCCAGTACGGATGTTTTAACGCCCAGTTCATAGGTTGTAACGGTTTCTTCATCGTAGGAGGTGTCGAAGCGAGTTCCATCACTTTGTTTGAAGAGGACGTCGCCATTACCTCCACCTTTGTAACCATCAGCCACATAGAAATAAAGCAATGTATCGACATCATATTGCCAATCAAAACCGATTCGATAAGTTGTTGCAGACCACTCATTTTTAACATCGTTTTCGGTGTCAATATTCCAGTCGGCAAGAGACATATCCGGGTAGTCATAAAAATCAGCAGGTAGTGCATTAAGTTCATCTCTCTGCCACGAGGGATCATACCCTGAATCAGGATCAAACAAAGCTCCCCAATCTACAGTTCCCCAGGCATCGGCAACATAACATGCTCCCCAGCAACCATAGTTACGACCTCCAATATCCTGTTTGGTATCTTTGGTATGTCGTACACCAAAGGTAAAGAACATATCTTCCTGAAATTCATAAGTTGCCTGACCAAATACCGCTTCAGACTCAACAGTTCTTTTCGGTTGCAACCACAAAGCCACACCGCCCATAGCGCCATGGTACTGTCCATTCATATAGTTGCTTTCTTTAAATTTGAAATAGCCAGTTATCCACTGAAAAGGACCACCATCGGTTGATTTCAAATTGATTTCATGTGAATAAGAATCGTAGTCCGTATCGACCCATTTCAACATTTGATCCCAAAAGTAATAACCCTGGTCAAGATCAATCTGTCCTGTTCTTTCCTGGCTTTGATAACCAGCCAGATAAACCATTTGCATATCAGGAGTAATATCGTATTCAAATCGAGAACGGTAACTATCAAGCACCATATCGTTCTTGCCAGGAATATTGACATATGCCGTAAAATTATCTTCGTCGCCCCATATATCTGTACAGCTACCACCATTTACATCGCTCGGACGATTGGCAATTCTTTCGCAGTCTCTTCCAAAAATTCCACCGGCACTGTTATCTCTATAGCGTTCGAAAGAGAATTGCCAGGACATATCGTCTCGCGGGATCCAGAGCGAGGAAATACGGAAAGAATAGTTATTTTTGTTGTTATAGAAGTCCTCCGGGTCAGCCAGAACTTCTTCATAATAGGTATCGGCAAAAGGTACCAGAGCAGCCCAGTCGCGTGTTGCTGGCGCCGTTGTTTGCTCGACCGGTGTCAGCTGACTATAGTCAAGATCCAGATATCTTTGATCCCATTGGTTAGGATCATAGTAACCGGTAAAGTTTGAGTCCTGCTTTTCAGTAGCGAAAGCCGCACGAATAGCAAAGTTATCGGTAACGGGCAGGTTTAGCATTCCTTTAAAAGCTTTCTGATTCCAACGCCCAGCTTCAACTTGTGCAGACCCTAGAAATTTGTCAGTTCTTGGTTTGGATGAAATGATATTCATGCTACCGACAGTAGAGTTTCGGCCGAATAAGGTGCCTTGAGGTCCCCGCATCACTTCCACTCGCTCAGTGTCGAACATTAATGATAGAGCGCCTTGAGGACGAGGAGAATAGATCCCGTCATAATGAATTCCAACAGCAGGATCACCCCATTCTGTTGTATTGGTCGAGCGCACTCCACGCAGTGTAATGATTGGAGCAGAAGATTCGTTGTCCACCATAATACTCATATTCGGGACAAGATTATTCATGTCTTTAACGTTCTTTATGCCGAGCTTGTCCAACTCCTCTTCTGAAAAAACAGAAATAGCAATTGGCGTTTCCATTAGATCGGTGTCACGTTTAGTTGCCGTAACAATGACAACATGTTCGTCTTCGTGTTTAGCTTCTTCTTTGACTTCCTCATTAACGTTTGCCTCTTCCGCATAAACCATTTGCGGAAGACTGAACATCATATTAGTTGCAGCTAAGGCTACAACAATAGGCTTTAATCGCATCTTCATCATTTCCACCCTTGAAATTTTTATTATCCGAGAGAACGGTATAGCGATTGCAAATTGTTATAGCTAAAGTCCACTTTGTATCTGGTATCCAAGCTATCAACCTAGTTGTTTATGATTGCTATCATTTAACTCAACCGTCTCACTAATAGCCGCATCAGGTGCAGCTACAGCCAGAACAGTTTGCGGAATAAGTTCACCAGCAACAACGCAATTTCGGTATCTCGAAAACAAAATGCGGCCAGA
Source organism: Aliikangiella sp. G2MR2-5 (assembly GCF_015687155.1). Classification (GTDB taxonomy): domain Bacteria; phylum Pseudomonadota; class Gammaproteobacteria; order Enterobacterales; family Kangiellaceae; genus Aliikangiella. The sequence goes on from NZ_JADPQF010000006.1 coordinate 120,824, forward strand.
TCATCTTATCGAGCTGTTTTGCGATAAGCCGATACATTATTACGACAAAACGCATCGGTCTTACAGAATGATTTTTTGTAGTTTTTGCTTTACCTCTGCGGCATAGTGACGACTAGCTTTAAGCTTGACGTCATTGTCTAGAATCAGTTCGCACTCAGCATTTTTTAACTGCTTTACCCCTTTTACCTGCGAAATATTGACCAGAGTTGATTTGTGGATCCTGATAAAAAGCTCTGGATTCAGTTTTTCGACGAGCTTTTTCATTGTAATTCTTAAAATATAGGTTTCTGCAGATGAATGAATACACATATAATCCCCCGCAGCATCAACCCACCGGATATCTTCGACAGAAACCAGAACTTTACTATTATCTGACTTTCTTATTGACAATTTATCGCAAAAATCAGCTCTTTCACTTTGCTCCAAAGGGAGCTCCAGATCAGAGTCCAACCACTGGTTAAGCGCTTCATAGGAAATTCCAGATGTCTTATGCAGGGCTCTGAGAAGCTTTTCATGCTTATCATCTTTACCTTCAGCAAGAACGAAAAGTTTCTCAATCGCTTTCTTTAATCGACCGAGATTAACGGGTTTAAGAATATAGTCGACAACATTAAGCTCAAATGCATCCACCGCATATTGGCGATATGCAGTAACGAAAATAATCAAGGGATTACTTTCATAAGAAATCGCCTGCGCAACTTCAAGTCCGCCTATTCCTGGCATTTCCAGATCAAGAAATACAACATCAGGCTTTTTCTCCTCATAGCAACTCATGGCTTCTTCACCATTTCGGCATTCTGCTATAACTTTTATTTCCGGAAACTGCTCCAGGCGCAATTTTAACCCTTCTATGGCCAGGGGCTCATCATCAACAATCATTGCCGTTAGGTTCTTACAAGTCATTCCCAGCCCCGATACTGTTTAAAGGAATCTTAATTTCGATTATCGTTCCGCTATTGTTATTGAGCTTGATCGATAAATCAAATTCAGTTCCAAACATTGTCTGAAGTCGCTGTCTGGTGTTTGTCAGTCCAATCCCTTGAGACTCTCTTCCTTCGGATTCGATATCATCATGCATAACGGAATATCCGGGTCCGTCGTCAACAACCTGAACAACAAGCTTGTCTTCAAGTTTTTTTGCGCGAATCCAGATAGTCCCCCCCTCTTTTCTCCCGGCAATACCATACTTAACAGCATTTTCCGCAAGAGGCTGCAACAACATGCTGGGGAGCATGACATCTAACACATCGCTATCAATTTCAAAATGGACTTTCAGACGATCAATAAATCTTGCTTCTTCTATTTTTAAGTAGAGTTTCAACGACTCAAGCTCCTGAGAAAGAGTAGACACAGACTCGGGAGTTTGTTCCAGTGAAAAGCGAAAAAAAGAACACAATTGCTCAAGCATTTCATTCGCTCGCTGATTATCATTCTTTAAAATGAGAGTAGAAATTGCATTTAGCGTATTAAACATAAAATGAGGGTTCAATTGATATCTTAGCATTTGTAACTGGGCTTCTTTAGCCTGGTTTTCAGCTTCCAATGAACGTTGATGCTCTGCTTCGAGCTGATTGTTATACAAAATAATAAAAGAAACGGCTGTCCAGATTAACATGGTTGCAAGAGAAAAAAGATACCAGCCACCAAATTCCGTCCAGTTCCATTGAGTCCAATCAGTTTGGTAAACAATAATTCGATGAGTAATCAGTTTAATTAAATTAAAAACCCCGGCTAAAGTCGCCGCAGCAATAACGCTCGCCAGTACGGTGAAGCGGATAGGCAAGTAAACAATTCTTCTAACTAGTTGCCAAATAAGAATTGAAAAAATAAAGCCTGTTAAGGTTTCGACAACCAGATGTAGTAATTGTGATGATTTATCGAAATCGGTGTCTTGCGGTGCAATCACCGCAATATAGACAATAACAGCGTAACCTAGCCAACCTGATATTTGTAACCACCAAAACTGTCTTCTTTGATTTCGTCGGCGATTTGTCGAGTATTCTGACTCATGATCTAAAATAGGGATTGGCATATTGAGAACTATTTTCTTGAAAACTATGTTTTATACAACAATTGAGAGGAACACATCAAATGCTTTCACGATAAAACATAGAGGGTTGGCTAAAATAGGTCAACTTCACTTTGTTCGAGCTCAGTCGTAAGATGCCCTTCATCAATTAACTCTTCATAAGAAGCGAGTTTATTTCGACCCGTATTTTTAGCGAAGTAGAGTGCTTTGTCTGCCTGCTCAAAAACATTCATCGGATAGTCATGAGGAGACATTTTTGAAAGTCCGATACTAATGGTTATCCGCCCGACAAGAGGAAACCTCTGAGCTTCAACTTTCCGACGAAAAAAATCTAACTTGCTCTTTGCCATCTCCAGAGTTGTTGGCTCAAGAACAATGACAAACTCCTCCCCACCAAAACGAAAAAGTAGATCACTTCTTCGAAAAAAGCTCTGCATGCTTTGAGATAATATGAGCAACACCTCATCGCCACAAACATGACCAAATTTGTCGTTCACTCTTTTAAAATGATCAACATCGACGACAGCCAGCCATGAAAATGAATCGATATGATGCCCCCTTTGATCATTTTTGCAAATTGCACTATCCGCAGGATTATACTGATTCCTTACCTGTTTTCTTAGCAGACCACTCAGCTTTTGTTCAAATGTTTGCCGGTTTAATAATCCCGTCAACTTATCTCTTTCACTCAGGTTTAAAACAATAAGATAGTTCTCGTAAATTCGACAAAATGCATTAACTAACACCTGTTGTCCCGGATCGAGTTTCGGAAGTTCCATATAGATGACACCAATCGTTTCATCATTGAGAGAGATAGGAAACCATCGCTTATCAAAGCCTCTCGGGTCTTCAACTGTAATAGGACAGTTAGAGCTCATACATGACACAAGCTCGTTATCCAGAGATTGATTCACTTCTCGCTCTCGCCAGTGATACTTGTTGTCGCTGTCAATTGAAAGATGTAAGGATTCTTCAATGCCGTTTGAATTAAAGAATTTCAAATCTTTATAAATAGAGACTCGACTACAGTTAAGAAACTCAACAAGTGTTTTTACTAAACTCAGCTCGAGAGAATCTACATCAGAGTTCTTTGTGATTTTTATTACTGAGTTTAGAATTTCTTCATTCACACAATCACCTCTCGAGTATAGAGCGTCTCTGGCTTTCCGTTTGCGCTCGGAATTTACTGCGCTAATAATTGCTCTGTGTGGTTTATTACCGGGGAAAGCTTCACGCAAGAATACTTCTATTGACGGTATCTATTTGAATATAGCAGTAAATCTTAGGTTCTTCTATTAATGGCCAGCGTCGGATGCCTGTTATGCCCGGGACATTTCCCGCTCTCGGGAAACGAAAAAACTTCATATTCAGGACTTAAACGCGTGGATAAGCTATTAATTTTAATAGATTTAAAGTTATAATCCGGCACAGAATTCGGATGTTTGGTAGTAGGAAATGCCTAAAATACTAGTTCTTGATTGTTATAGACATACATTGGCCGTTATCCGTGCTCTGGAAAAAGCCGGACACACTATCATACTCGGCTGTACCCAGGAGGACTTGAGCTACGGTAATGTTCATTACTCGAAAGCCTGTAGCCAAACCTGGCTTCATAGCGATATTGTTGATTCAGCGGATAAATTCTGTCATGAACTTGTCGAATTCCTCTCACAAAACACGGACATAGAAGCCATTTTCCCGGTCGGCGAAGATTCTCTTCGCGTGATTCTTTCTATTCACTCAAAATTACCTGAAAGCGTCACTTTAATATCTCCAGAAAAGATGATTGTTGATGAGTGCCTGGATAAACCGACATCGGTCAGAATCTTAGAGTCGCTCGGAATAACTGTCCCAAAATCAGAAACAATAACATCGCAGCAAGATCTGGAAGCCTTTAAGAGCCATACAGGATTACCTATCATTTTAAAGCCTCTCGATTCAAGACATTTGCTCTTAGGAGAAAAGTGCCTGAGAATCACTTGTGAAGAAGAATACCAAATACTAATGCAGGACAAATCGGCTCTTAGTTCTCCAGCTTTGGCACAAAGTCTGATTGAAGGCAAAAGGCACAACTGCATGTTCGTTGCGCAAGATGGTCAGTTGCTAGCCTATTTTGAATCTAAAGTTATCAGGACTACTAAGCCAAATGACACAGGTTATAGTGTGCTTGATCAGTCAATTGAACCGACAGCTCAGCACCTCTCCTGGTGTAAGTCTCTGGTTGAGCATTATCATTATACGGGAATTGGCTGCATACAATTTCTCAAAGATGAAAACACTGGAAAAAGCGCATTTCTTGAAGTTAACCCAAGAACCGATGCTACGATAGCCATTGCTACAGGATGCGGGATCAACCTCCCCGACTTTGCAGTAAGAGCCTGCCTTGGAGAGAAGGTTACTGCGCAAACAGATTACAGGATCGGCTTAAAGCGCCATTGGTTAATGGGGGACATTACCTTAACCAAAGCCTTGCTTTTATCAGCTCCAGGGAAGTTGATATTGCAATTGCCGTCACTGCTTTTTCACTGGCTCTTTGCTGATATTCGCACTATTTGGCAACCATCAGATCCGGGTCCAACGATAGCTTTTTACCTGGATAAAATAAAACGAAAGCTATTTCGAAAATAAACCTTAAGGTAGTTTCAGCCTTAACTGGGGCAATGACATAACCAATAATTGAGCCATTGTTCTTAACGATATTCCGCAATTAATTATCCAGTTAAATTTGCTAACAAAAAAGCCCCTCAACAGAGGGGCTTTCGTTCAACCGTTTGCTGAACTATTTTGCTATTGCCAGTTACCAGACAAGGTTACACCGGAATAGCTGTTATAGGCCCTCACTCCAATGTACCAGGTACCTGCTGCAGGATTGGTAAAGCTACAACTCTCTTCGTTGCCCCACTTATATGGACGACAGTCGTAGTTTGAAGTAGTCACCTGTGACCCTTGCTTAACATACAGATCGGCATCACCACTACCGCCGGTGATATTAAGATCCAGTGTAGCCATACCCGCAGGAACTTCGATGGTGAAATAGTTCCAGTTTCCGGAACTCGCAGAGAGATTACCCTCATTGATGCTTCCGGCACCTCCACCGCCACCGTTTTCATCATATGATGCTGTCAGCGACATACCAGAAAATGCAGAGTATCCGCGGATCATCACATAGTAACGGCCTTCACCAGGCGACGCAAAGTCACAATTTTCGTTATTGCCGCTCTTATATGGACGACAATCATACGTACTTGTCGTTGGTGCAGCACCGAAACGAACGTAAAGGTCAGCGTCGCCACTGCCGCCTGCAGTAACAAAACTCAAGTTACTTGCGCCAGCAGGAACATCAATATAATACGCAAGCTCTTCACCTTGTGCTCCCGACAGATTGGTTTCAGCAACGCCATTTGAAAGCTGGCCGTCGCCGCCTCCACCGCCGCCATTATCTTCGGTAAAGCTAGCGGTCAGACTTACTCCAGAGAATGAAGAATAACCACGAATCATCACATGGTAACGACCGGTACTTGGCGTTGCAAAGCTACAGGTTTCGCTATTGCCGCTCTTATATGGTCGACAATCGTAGCTACTGGTTGTTGGCGCAGCATCAAACTTCACATAAAGATCAGCATCGCCAGAGCCTCCGCTCATCGCAAATGACAAGTCAGTTGCACCAGCAGGCACATCGATAAAGAACTCAAGCTCGTCGCCCTGGGCGCCACTTAGACTGCTTACCGCCTGCCCATTGGTCAGCTCTACAGGATCGGTGCCACCACCGCCTCCGCCGCCATCAGGGTTGCCTTCACAACCATATTGTGCCAAATAATCCACCGCAGCCTTAGCTTGAACAAGACCATAGCCATAAGACTGATCTCGACCGCTAGACCCCAGATCTTCCGCAGAATCGTTCAATGCTTTTCGAATTTGGGTCGCTGTACAGTCGGTATAGTGACTCCAAACCAATGCCGCGACACCAGAAACATGCGGTGTTGCCATCGAAGTACCATCCCATGAAGCGTATTGATTATTTGGAATGGTTGATCTTACGCTAACGCCGGGAGCAGATAATTCAACCTGACTATTTTTTTGCGAGAAGTTTGCAATCTGTTTGCTGCTATTTAACGCGCCAACTGATACCACCGCATCATAAGATGCAGGATAAGAGAAAGCGTCGTTGCCACTTGAACTACCACTGTTTCCAGAAGCCGCAATTGAAAGTACACCATTGGATAATGCATTTTCAAAAGCGTTAGATTCAGCAGTACTGGACTGGCCACCGCCAAGGCTCATACTGATAACATTTGCACCGGCAGATACACATTGATTCACCGCTGCAACCAGATCCGAGCCATATGCCCAGCTACCTGAATCGTTAAATACTTTAACAATATGCAAATTCAATAAGTTGCTGGGGTTTACTCCTACCACTCCAACACCATTACCACCTATACCGGCGATAGTTCCAGCAACATGAGTACCATGACCATGGCCATCGTTGTACCAGTTACCTGTGTCATTACCATTACCATCATTGTCATCACCGTCAATGTTGCTTGCGGTGTATGGCCTCAAGTCTTCATGATTTGGCGTGTACCCGGTATCGGTAATACAAACTTTGCGGTTCGCAGTATTTGCATCACTTACCTGATCTGCCTGAACCAGACCGATGCCATAGGGCGCACTTTCAGCCATTGGCACCGGATCGCTTGATTCCATTGTAGGAATAAGAAATCTTTTAGGATCCTGTTCGATAAATAGAACTTTCCCGGATGCTTCCAGATCTGATAGTTGTTTTAAGCTGAGTTCAGCAGCAACCGCATTGCTCAACATTAAGTTGCGCTTAACTTTGGCGCCAAAACTCTTTACATGCTGTGCATTGTTTTGTGCTCTAGCTTGAATTTGCTCATTGGTCATGAGCGACATTGGTGTAGTGTTGCCGTCCCACGCATCTTTGAACTGAATAATGTAGCGCTGTTCAGCAGAAGCTGCCCCAACAGTACATGCGCTCAATATCAGTGATGCAGCAATAGACTTTTTGAAAAGCTTAGTTGTCATTTTAACTTTCAAAGGTCTTCTCCTTGATTGTAATTATTTAAGAATAAGCCCTGGTTGGAAAAGAAATGACTACAGGCAAGATCATCTGGTCCTAACGATAAAGATGCCTATTTCTTGTATAGTTTTTGTCCAAGGCAAATTTAGCTTAGTTGCTGAAGAAGTGACCATCAATACGAGATTATTAAAAATATTGAATTTTTATCGGTAATATTCACACTTATCTCAAAGGGATAATTTAATGGAGTGTTACATAAATTATATTGGCCAATTCAGAAGTTTTGATAATAATTCTGGTGTGTATTTTTACTCCGCTTTGCTTATTTACTCGAGCGCGTTATTCTTTTCGAAATCCATGCTCAATTTCAGAAATTAATCTGGAGTAAACTGAGTTCTATTTAGGCTGACGATAATTTGTCCCTGTGCGCAAGGTGACTTATAATCCAGCTAGAACCATAAAAATTATTTGGCTTGGCTTCTTGCCCTGCTTTTGGGAAAACCTATAAAAAGAGATTATACATGGCGATCATTTCATGCCCATCTTGTAAAGAACGAGTTTCCAACAAATCAAAGAGTTGTCCCCACTGTGATTTTGACTTCGAATCTGGCAAATCCACTGATGGACTTAATGAAGAACAACTCGCCAATCAAGAAAAGCTGGCCAACTTAAAAAAGCGCTATTCCCTACAAATGCAAGCGATGGCAGGTATTATCCTTTTTCTGTTCGGCTTTATCATGTGGTACTTTGTTGGAAAACAAGGACTCAGCAAATTAACTCACTTTATTGAAATAGGACTCGCAGTACTGGGTGGCGTCTGGTACATAATCACTCGAATACGACTGATGGCCTATAAGCGCTCACAAAAGTAAGATTACAGATGTTCAAGCCGCCTCTAGCCCAGCTTGAACATCTGTTTAAATGACTCCTGACTCAACTTTTCGCTACTCCTGGTCTCAACAAGCACTGAAGAATCAAATTCTTCACACTGTTTCCAGTACTTGTCCATATTTTCCGGATCCCAGTCAAATATGCGTTCATCTTTCGGCAAATAAGTTTTCATCTCTGCTTTCTCCTTAGAAGCACAAAGCTCCTCTTTACTAATCTGGTGTTTCAACTAGCCAACTTCGACTAACCTTGAAATCAGCATATACAGTTCATGTGTTCGTCCTCGGCAGCATTAGGGCTTTTAACAGAAGAATTGTGGCAAAATAGTGGCAATATCAATTGCTTGAAAAACGTCTTGTGCGTCGGTAATTAAGAACAATTCAATTTCCATATAAATGGCCTTTTCGTGATAAAATGACGACAATTAGCGATTAAAAGGAGCTTTACATGCGCCCCCTCTTCGATAACCTTATTGTTTTAGCATTCTGCCTTTTGGCATCCCTTATTTTTGTAGGATCCGCCCATTCGAAAGTCTATAAGTGGGTCGACAAGGATGGAAAAGTCCATTACTCCGATAAACCTCAAGGAAAAAATGCAACAGAACTTGATATAAAAAAGGACATCAACAAAAACAGTCAACGGGAAGCTCAAAATAGAAACCAGGAATTGATAGACTGGCAGAAGAAGCGACTCCAGGTCCAGATGGAGACAGAAAAAGAACAAAAAGCAAAAGCCGAAAAAGAAGCCCGGGAAAAAAAAGCACATGAGACAAAATGTCGTTTGGCGAATTCTCAGCTTGGTACGCTAAAAGCACAAATCAGAATTCTGACGGCAAACGAAAAAGGAGAACAATACTTTATGTCGGATGAGGAAAGGAAAAAGGAAATTAATATGTTAGAAACATTTATCAAACAAAACTGTTAAAGGTAAATATTGAGAAAATCGAGACTTGGGCTTGCAAATTTTGAATCAAGTCTCGAATTAACCGGACACGGAAAGCGGTAACTAGTCTCGAAAATAATTTTCAGTATATCTTGGCGGCTACAGCAATAAAGCGGAAGTTTACTTAAAAACTGTATCTGGTCTCAAAACGGTCATTTGCGGACATCGATTTTAATTAACACTGACACCAGTTTTCCTAACAATAAAGTCAGCCCACTACATAGAAAACTTGACTTCATTTTTACCTCTTCTGAAATTAGGCATAACGCCATCCGCAAAAGCCGACCGGAGGGAGGTCTTGCACCTTTAGGTGCGAATTGACAGATTTTGTTAGGTGTAAACTCTCTAACTTAAAGTGATTCATAAAAAGTAATTCCTGAGTACTCGTCAAATTCTTTACGCTCTTGCTCGGTAGCCAATCTACTACGTGTAACACGAATAGTATAACCACCCTTGACTCGTCCATTATCATTTACCATCCAATCGAACACATCATCATATTCAAATCCGAGCCTCTGTCCAACTTGGTGCCACTCTTGTAGCTCTTTTGGAACTTCAAAGAAAACTCCCGATAATAGTTTCTCATCTTCATGATAGTAAACGCCGCTAAGCCATAGATACAAAAACTGATCCACACCAGTCTCTTCAGAAAAGTCTGGATCTCGAAACCTCAGTTTTGCCATGTACGCGACATCATTTTGCTCCTTGACCATTGCTATAAATTCATGAATCGTATCAGCAGCTCGCGCATGAGCATTTTCGATTTCCGCATCTTTCGAATTTACATTTCTAAACCTTGGTTCACTCATATTTCTTCCCGATTATCGGCCACCTAACGCTTCAATTTGTAGCTTTGCAGTTGGTTTGTTATGTCTTACGTATCTCATTGATTTTAACCGTAATATTTTGATAAAGCTCATCTACCCAGTCGCCGTAGCCAATAGGTTTTACTAACTCATTTTCTGAGGGGTCTACTGGCGTAATAATTACTTCAACGTTGGCCTTACCGACACGGTGCACCAAAGTGAACAACTCTTCAATAGCGGGATCACCCATAGCTAGGCACCCAATTGAAACAGCTTTTCCGTGAATAAATATATTTGTGCCTGGCTCATTACGACCTTCCTTCTTTGCGTGTTTTAAATCGAATGAGTTTGGATAATCCAACTTCATTGAAAGGTGATACGAACTATTTGGGTTAAAATGGAGTATTTTATAGATCCCTTCAGGGACCTGCCTATCACCCTCTATCAACTTTGGACCTAAAACACCACTGGCGGCTTTGATAGGATAGGTTTTTATTAATTTCGATTTCTCTCCAATATGAGCCCAAACTTCAAGAGCATTTGTGTCTTTAATGGCTATAAAACTCACTGACTCAGGCGGGTATGCCATTCCTGCAGTGTCAAACTCTTTTGCTAGGCTTGTTTCCGCTCGTACACCATACTTTTCGATTACATCTAAAACTGATCTTTGACCCACTACATTCACATAGTACGGATACCAAATAGAACGACCGAAAATAAATAATAATCCCGCTATAGCAATTAAAACCATAAATGAGATTACGGATATTTTCTTCACTAATGGACTCATAGTTTTTTGACATAACTCCTCAAACAGTATTTCATCTACCGCTTTGTCTTTTTAGCAATTTTAATGTGTTTTAATTTCAGGATCATCGAGATGTTCGTTGATTTGTTCTAACAAAGCGTTAGATACATCTTTAATCGCATATTCTCGACCTTCAATAGCGGCTTTATAAACTGTCGAATGCGGAAAAGTATGTACTACAATTTTTTTGTGAGTTATGCAATAATCGTTACCTCGGGCATCTTCATACATACACCAAGCCAAATCGTGGTTCGCTATCAACAGTTCGCCTAAATATGCTCCTAGATTCCCAATAAGCTCATCAGGACTTTCCTTGTTTGTTTTTTCAGACTGTCGCCATTTAATTACAACCTGATCAATATCATCTTCGGTATACGAAACTTTCTCTCCCAAATACTTAACCATTATTTCCTTTCCCTGCTTGGACATCACTTTGATTTCATGCGTTTGAACTTCACTGAGCGCAGATATCAAAGGTTCACTATGCGTACTTGAGGGAAATAAGCCTGAAATAAAACTAAAAAATCCCATTAAAACTATCCTTTTCATTCGACATCTCTTTGTATTTCTAACGCCCAGCTTTTGGGCCGAAGAGAAGCGTAGCGGAACGAAGGTCCAAGCCACGCAGTGGCGCAAACAGCTGCTTGTTATGTTTGCTTATTATAATCATTTGCTACTTTCTTGATTTGGCCGAAGATGGAGTGGTACTGTGAACTTTATTCTACTCACAGTTTGAGAACCTGTAGCTAAATCTCCGCCGAGAGAACCAATACCAGCAATTGATAATTTTGCGCCACCATCTTTATTGCTGGACTCTGTTACTGCTACGTCGAACTCTACGTTAGTAATAAATCCACCGCTGACTGTGACCACGTTTTTTACTTTGTTATTTTCGTGAACAGCTAACTTATCAGGATTCAGACTTGAGGAGTTATTCTCGACAGAGTCTGTAATTTGGTTGAGTGTCTCAACTATAAACTCTTTAATATCCATTTTAAATTCTCCTTAAACATAACGCCTTTGTGTGGGGCGACTTTGTAGTTGATTTATATTTGTGCTATTCAAGCACAAATATGAAGCGACGTAAAAGACGTCCCTCACGACAAACTTGTTAGGAGCCCTACCACAATTTCCACCAAGGTTTTTTATTCTCTTTTTGTAAACTAGGAGTGATTGTTTTTACGCGAATATTTACCCAGTCTGGTTTGGGTTCGTTGTACATTGGAATAGCTATACCTATGGACTCGTTATAAAAATCAATTTCCTCCAAATCGAACACATAGTAAGGATCGCTTTCCTCACCAATATTATGACCAATGGGATTATTCTCAAAGGATAGCCTATCACCATGTATTTCTTCTGGAGAACCCTCCATAAATAAAATATGGCGTATTTTTTCACCGCTACTAAAATATAACCAACAACCAGATTCTGCTGTACTTTGGTAGATTGAAACGGTTGTGATTGTTTTTAGTTCTTGCGATAAATGCTTGGCTAAATCTTCATTCTCAGAAAATGAATTAAAATATATCTCAACAAGACTTCCTTCTCGTTTATATGAGTATATTGTAGGTGTTTCATCTCCGGAATTAAAAGAATCAAATTCGGTAGCCAACGGCCACTCCGTTTCGATACTCTCAGTATCACACGAATATTCTTTTTGTAGATACTCTTCAAGATATGAATTTATTTTTTCTACGTCATCAGAAGCTACATAAATCTTGCATACAGTAGACATAATTTGATTTGGCTCCTAACAGATTATTATCTTCACTAAATCACGATAATACGAAAATCTCTAAGATACCTAAAGTGCTTTTTATATTAAAAACAGCCGGTTAAACGATAAAGATAAAGTAAAGTCTTGTTATTATCGTGATTTACTGACGATAAATGCGCATCTCAAAAATGATATCTCTTTTAAAATCAAATAGATAGTTTGGTTTTGAAGCGTAGTAAGAACATTATCACTAGGAAAGTTCTGGTTACTTTTAAAGAGGAAATCTTTGATATTACTGTTTACATGAATTTCCGCTTTAAGATACTTCGAGGCCTTTTCAATGCCACGCTCTCGATTTCCGCTTAGACAAAGAGCAGAAATATTATTTCTTGTAAGATTTCATAATAGCTAGAACTAGAGTGCGTCAGCTTGAGTATGAAACAATACAGGTAAATACCCAATTTGCTTCGACAATTGATTTGCTTGCCAGTAACTTTCTCGTTAGCTATTTTTTCTGCTACTTACTTTGTCCATCAAAAATAAAAAGCGGCTAATTAGCCGCCTTTATTTATTTGAAGAATGATTAGCAAATTAATGATGATCTTCTCGAGCAATAGCTGCTGCTCGTACACTACTCTGAACTAGGATTAATAATTCACGTAGCGCAACAGAGAATTTGGCAAACTCATGTCGTTTACTTGCTCTGAAATCTGCCAGCATTTGCTGCCAGCGAGAAAGTAAAGCAGAGTTCTCGACAATCCATCCAATAATTCTTTCTTCAGCAGATTCTGACTTTTTGGACATATGTAATACAGCAACAGTCAAACTACGTTGCTGCCAATCGAGATCTTCCCTGAAGGAAGCTCTTGCAAATGCTTGCCAATGGTTGTCAACCGGCTGCAGGTTAATCTGTTCAAGGAACCAGTGAAGTTCTAATTTCGCGCCAAGTTTAAAATAAACTTCCGCAACCAAAGAGATATCCAATCCGGTTAACTTCGCCATTTCAACGATATCAAGCGCAGAGAACATAGTACTCATGTAGCCTATTTTTTCAGCTAGTTTCTTGGGAACACCATGATCAACCCAGTGGTTTACACCCTGCTGAATACTTTCATTTTCCTTTTGCTCAAGAACTTTATTGATACACTTTTGTAAGGCTTCAACGCCATCCTTGAAATAATCGATTCCATCCTGAATCGCCAGGTTCTTACGACGATGACGCAAGAACCAACGTGTACACCTTCTTACCATTCTCTGTGTTTGATAAATCATGTTGTGTTTTATCGAAGCAGGTACTGAATGATCGAGTGCCTCAATTTGCTTCCACATGGATGGCATATCATATATTTCTTTTGCTAGAGTGAAACAGGTCGCGACATCAGCAGGTGTTGCACCAGTCTCGTCCATCGCTCTAAAAGCAAAATTACTTCCCAGATAATCTACCATTTCATTTGCCAGTCGCATGGAGATGATCTCATCTTTCAGCGGATGACTTCGCATTTGAGTCGCGTACTTCTTTCGCATCGGCTTAGGGAAGTAATTAATCAAAAGCTCCTCATAATATGGTTCGTTAGCAACTTCAGGAATACAGAGTTCTTCTTTAAGTACCATCTTTCCATAGGCAGTTAATACTGCCAGCTCAGCGCGGGTCAATCCTTTACCTTGTGCTAAGCGCTCAAGTAGCTCTTCATCATTCGGTAAGAACTCTAGTTCTCGATCAAGTCGCTCTTCCTTTTCCAGCCAATGAATAAATCGCATGAGCTCTTTAACCATTTTTTCCGAACGTTCTTCGCTAACACTGATGGACTGAGCCTGTAAGAAATTCTCTCGAAGTACTATTTCAGAAACTTCATCAGTCATACTTTCAAGCAATTTATTTCGTTGCTTTACGGTCATATCACCGTCAGTCACAACCTGATTTAGTAATATTTTAATATTAACTTCATTATCAGAACAGTTAACCCCGCCAGCATTGTCAATAAAGTCAGAATTACCACGCCCGCCTCGACGCATATACTCGATCCGACCTAATTGAGTGAGCCCCAGATTTCCACCTTCACCGACAATACTGCAGCGCAGTTCCTCACCGTTAATCCGTAAAGCGTCATTCGCTCTATCACCAACTTCTGCATGAGATTCCGACTTAGCTTTTACATAAGTTCCTATTCCACCATTCCATAGCAAATCAACTTCGGCTCTTAAAATACAGCTGATTAATTCGTTAGGTGGTAACGCGTCGTCTTTAACTTTAAGCAGCTTTTTTATCTCTTTAGATAAAGGAATAGACTTGGCATTCCGAGAGAAAACTCCGCCACCTTTGGAAATAAGTTTGGAATCATAATCTTCCCAAGAAGAACGAGGCAAATTAAAAAGCCTTTCTCGCTCAAGATAACTCGCTTCAGGCTCGGGATCGGGATCAATAAATATATGCATATGATTGAATGCAGCGACAAGTTTGGTGTGACGCGAACACAGCATACCATTGCCGAATACATCCCCTGCCATATCGCCAATACCGACCGCAGTAAAGTTTGTTGTCTGGCAGTCAATGCCCATTTCCATAAAGTGACGCTTAACGGATTCCCACGCACCTTTTGCTGTAATGCCCATTTTTTTATGGTCGTAGCCAACGCTTCCACCTGATGCGAAAGCATCTCCTAACCAGAATCCATATTTTTCAGAAATACTATTGGCAATGTCAGAGAATGTAGCAGTTCCCTTATCGGCTGCAACAACCAGGTAAGGATCATCTTCATCATGACGAACGACTCGTTGAGGAGCTACCAGATTACCATCGACTAAATTATCAGTAATATCGAGCAATGCACTAATAAAAATCTTGTAACAGGCAATACCTTCTTCCATAAACTCTTCGCGCGACAATCCGGCTAGACTTCGTTTGCATACAAAGCCACCTTTTGCACCGACAGGTACAATCACAGAGTTTTTAACTTGCTGGGCTTTTACCAGACCAAGTATTTCAGTTCTAAAATCTTCTCGACGGTCTGACCATCGCAGTCCCCCTCGAGCAACTTTACCTCCTCTTAGATGAACACCCTCAATCCGGGGGGAGTACACAAAGATTTCAAACATTGGCGCAGGTTTTGGAATGTCAGTAATCTTCTGAGGAGTAAATTTAAAGCTGATATAGTTTTTACTTTCATTATTTGAATCAAGCTGGAAAAAGTTGGTTCTAATTGTCGCTTCAAACATTTCCAGATAACGACGCAGGATTCGATCCTGATCAAGATTCGCAACCCCGTCAAGCGCCTGAATAATTTCCTTACGGAGCGATTTTTCTTTCTTTTCATCCCTCTTTAAATCAGGATCAAATTTTTGCGTGAAAAAATTAACCAGTAAGTGAGTAATTTCAGGATAACTTGCTAATGTGTCTTCGACAGAATTTTGCGAAAATGCAGAGCCAATTTGCCACATGTATTTTGCGTAAGCCCTAAGCATTGCTGTCTGACGCCAGGTTAAACCTGCAGCCAGTACTAATCGGTTGAAACCATCATTTTCAGCCTGTTCGAACCAGATTTTCGCAAATGCTTCCTGGAAAGTTTCCTTAATTTTCTCGAGATCGAGCTTAGTACCTTCGGGATGTTGCATAGTGAAGTCGCTAATCCAGCGTACCGCTCCACCTGCGGGTTTTATTCTATACGGAGACTCACCAATGATATTCAACCCCATGTTCTCGAGCATTGGTAATACATCGGAAAGTGGTTTAGGCTGGTCTCTGTAAAATAATTTAAATCGAATATAATCATTCGACTCTTCCTGTGAACGATATAGCAGCATACTAAGAGCACAGTCATCGGTTAAAGACTCCATGTGCTTGATATCCAGAACCGCAGTTTGAGTAATGGCATACTCCTGATAGCTGACAGGAAACCTGTCGGAATAACGTTGGCTTAAACGTTTTCCTTCTGCCTCACCAAATTCACTTAATAAGGCTTCATTTAAGTTATCTTCCCAACTGCGTGTCGCCTGAAAAAGATCTTTTTCTATCTCTTTAACATCGTATTCAATCGTTTCCGCATCTTCCACGGGAATAATGAAATGCATTCTTGCCAAAATCGATTCGGAAAAAGTCGTTGTAAATTGAGGCTCAGAAACTGCTCCAAAAGCACTGGATAGAATCTTGGTTATCGCAATCCGAATCTTAGTGGTATAAATCTCTCTTGGCACATAGACCAAGCAGGAAAAGAAGCGACCATAAGGGTCTCTTCTGGCAAACAACCGAATAATCGGTCGTTCCTGTATTTGCAAAATACCAATGGTTGTTTCATAAAGCTTATCCACACTGGTTTGAAATAGCTCATCTCGAGGATAGGTTTCGAGTACATTTCTTAATACTTTATGATCATGTTCTAAAGGAGTTAATCCCGATCTTTTCTGAACCGCATTAATTTTTTGGCGTAGAACAGGAATACTCATCGGATTTAAATTGTACGCTGCAGAAGTATACAAACCGATAAAACGATCTTCACCGATAATCTCTCCTTTCTCATTAATCCTTTTAACGCCGATATAATCCAGGTGGGCGGGACGATGAACCCTGCTAACAGCACTTAACTTGGTTAATACCAATAAATTTTCATTATTGAGAATTAAATTTCTCGCTCCTGCAGGTAAATCACTTAACCGGTAGGGCTTAGGCGCCCAGTTAGCTTTGGTTTTAAGCCCAAGTGAAGTTTCTTGTTGAGGAACCAGTTTGGTATCATTCTTTTCATTGGTTAACTGATAATATGTATATCCCAGCAAGGTGAAATGATTACCACTTATCCAGTCTAGAAAATCTTTGCACTCTTTGTTCTTCTCGTTTTGTAAGTTTTTAGGGAGATTTTCTACTCTGGCGATAACTTCCGCCAACCTTTCTTTCATCGGCTCCCAGTCAGAAACGGATACGCGGACATCAGAAAGGACTTCTTCAAGGTTACATTTGATTAGCTCCAGCTCTGTATCATCAAGCTGACGGTCTATTTCCAGATACATCGGGGTAATGCTGGCTTCCCGATGACCAACTTCGGGTCGAGCAATAGAACTAATTTTCTGACTCTTATCACGCGTTATATCGAGAGGAATATGAATGTGCAGATGAATGTTGATCCCCATGCGATTCAATTCCATACGAACAGAGTCGACCAGGAAAGGCATATCCTGGTGAACCAACTCAATAACCGTATGTTTGGAATGCCAACCATGACTCTCAAAATCGGGTGTATACACGCGAATATCACACTCACTCACGCTGTCCTGCATGTAATTCCATAAACTTACAATTGGTGCGTAAAGCTCATTGGCATTTTTGTACTCAAAGTCGATGCTGGAGATCCCTGCGCAAAAATAATGGGCAAACTGAGAAACCAGCGCTGCCTGAGTCTTATTGAACTTCGATTCGATTAGCTCAATTACGTTTTTGAACAAGATGGTGTCGTGCGTTTTTTGTTCGATTGACATTTTTTTAACCTTACCTGGGACTTTAGCTAACTCCCTCAAACCCGGCTATTTTGAATAAATTAATAACCGCGGCCTCTTCGAGTTGTTCCTAACCAAAGTGTGTCAGCTTTTTTCTATGACAAATTTATATAATGATAGTCTATGATTAAGTGGATAGATAACCTAATTAACTATTCCTTTCGCCTTCAAGCCCTCGTAAAATGGGCAAAATACTAAGTTTTCAAGCAGCTTTTCAGAACATTCATGAATCAGAATAAATCTCAGGCTATTTTGGCCACAAAATCGACGCCATTGTAGGCGAAAGTTTATTAAATCGCATCAATAAAATCGCGAAAATGACAAGTTTTTGAAACAGGTCTGGTTCACGCCTTTCTAAAGACCTGACTCACTAATTAACCAAGTTTAAATCATATTGCTTCAATCTTGCCAGAGTGATGATTTGAGGGGGGGTATCAACTAAAAAGCCGAAGATATAACTTCGGCTTTTTAGTTTGTCGACAAGAAGTCGTTACCTTGGCAAAGTAACTACCTTCTATATAAGAATGCCGCCAGAGCAGGCAATAATATTACTGCCCCTAGCATGTTAAACAAAAACATGAATGTCAGTAAGATCCCCATGTCAGCCTGAAATTGCAGTGCAGACATTAACCAGGTGCTTACCCCAATAGCTAAAGTCAATCCGGTAAAAAATACCGCGTTTCCGGTCAGGTTCAGTGTTTTCAGAAAGGCTTCAGAAATACTTTCTCCAGCACGAATGAATATCAGCATTCGGGAGAAAATGTAAATACCATAATCAACACCTATACCAACACCAAGTGCAACTACCGGCAAAGTAGCCACAGTCAGGCCTATATCAAGAATCGTCATCAAAGCTTGTGCCATCACAGAAACAATGGCAAGAGGAATAACAATACATAAAGTCGACCTAATAGAGCGGAAACTAATCAGACAAAGAAGGATCACAGCCAAATAGACCCATACCAGCATGGGCAGTTGAGCTTCAGATACGGCTTCATTTGTTGCAGCCATAACACCTACCGGGCCAGTAGCCAGTCTGAAAGTCACTTTTTCGTTAGGATGTTGCTGTCTGTATTCCTTAGCGGCATTAACAACCTGTTCAATAGTTTCTGCTTTATGATCTTTGGTAAATACCAGAATAGGAATAACACTACAATCGGTATTAAATAAGCCACTACTAGTCTCAAGATAGCGAATTGATTGTGTTAGAACACTTTGCTCTCGAGGTAAAATTCGCCATTGTAAAGCACCTTCAAAAAATCCAGCGTTTAGCATTTTAGAAACCGTAGGTAAACTAATTGCCGACTGAACTCCCGGCAGGTTCTCCAGATTCCATTGGAACTTGTCGATCTCATTCATGATCTCAAACTGGGTACATCCTTCCTCAACAGTTTCAGCAATAATCGAAATCATGTCTGTACCAATAGAAAAATTATCGGTTACAAACTTGGTATCAAGGTTATAGACTGAATCAGACCTTAAAGCAGGGGCTCCAGCATGAAGATCGCCGACTTTCATGTTGCGAGCAAACATAAAGGACACTACAACAACAACCAGCGCACACATAAGGGTCATTGCAGCAGTTCGTCTTTGAGCAAAGCCAGAGAAAAACTTCCATAAAGCCCCCTGCTTTCTTGCAGAACGCTCAACTTTCTCTCCAAAATTGGCAGGAAATTTGGCAAAGGAAAGCAAAACAGGTAACAAAATAAGGTTGGTCAGAATAATAACCGCGACCCCTAAACTGGCGGTTATCGCAAGCTCTTGAATAATTTCAATTTTTATCAACAATAAAGTCAAGAACCCGATAGTATCACTAAGCAGAGCCACCATTCCCGGGATAAAAAGGCGACAACAGGCTCCATAAGCAGCTTCGAGTGAACTTGTTCCTGTTGCGACATTCTTTCCAACCGCGTTAATCATTTGAACACCATGACTAACGCCTATCGCGAAAACAAGAAACGGGACTAATATTGACATGGGATCGAGCCCAAATCCAAAGGCTGTTAGTAGCCCTAACTGCCATATAACAGCTACAACAGAACAGAGTAGCGGCAAAACCGTAAGGCTGACGGAGTGAGAATAAAGGTAAACTAGAAGTGCTGTGATAACAAATGCTATAGCGAAAAACATAACTACTTGTTGGGCACCATTACTTACATCACCGATCATTTTGGAAAAACCAATGATATGGACCTCAATATTAGGATAAGCAACTTCCATTTCTTCGCGGATTTCTTCTAGTCGATTTGCGACCCCAACCAGATCCGTTTTATCTTTGGTAGCAGGATCGATTGACAAGAGTTGCGCACTAACCATGGCAGAACCAAAATTATTAGCGACCAGACGACCTACCAATCCAGCCTTCAAAATATTGCTTCTTACAAGCTGAAGTTGTTGGTCTGAACCATCAAAACTAGGAGGTATTACCGGACCACCAACCATACCGTCTTCAACGGCCTCAACAAATCGAGTATTGGGCGTAAATAGAGAGCTCATTAAAGGCTCTGAAACGCTTGAGATACTGGCTACTTTATGGGTTGCGTCCGACAAGGCATCGAAAAATTTCTGGTTGAAAATATCACCAGACTTATCCTCGAGAACAAAAAGTACACGATTTGCTCCACCAAAATGTTCCTGGTGCTCAATATAGGTCTTCATATACTCGTGTTCTAGCGGGATATTCTTTTCAAAGCTAGCATCGACTCTTAACTGAGAAGCGAAATACAGCATTATCACTGTCGCTATTGCAAAAATAGCCAGAATACCTTTCCGTTTGGAGAATATTAAGCTTTGAATAACTGCGTCTAATTTATTACCACTCATTCTTGTTTCCATCTTATTCTGCATAATTAATGACTAAAATCCGCTTTCATTACGCCATTAACACCCACTAACAAAATTTCGTCACTTTCTAACTTGACCGCACTAGCCAAGTGTACCCGATCGCTACGTTTATAGAGCTTAACCGTTTCGGCATTATCTTTACTGATAAGCTGGGTTCCATCAGATCCAACAATTAGCAGGCTCTTGGAGTTTAGCATTAAAGCTCTTTGCAAACCTGACGTTGTCCCAGTTTCTGATTGCTCCCACGTCTGTCCTAAATCATCTGACCAGAATAGATGCCCACGTAAACCAAATGCAATAATTCTTCCATTAGGTAAACCTTCAATTCCAAAAAAGGAACCATGATATGGACTTTCGATACGCTCCCAGCTTTCTCCATAATCTCCCGATATAGCGAGAAAACCAAGTTCACCAGCCATGAACAGCTTTTCGCTAGATTGATCAAAGGTAATTCCATAAAAATGGGTAAAGCCGATCTCTACATCTTCCAAGCTTTCCTGATAAATATCTTCCCAGGTTTCTCCCCCATCATCGGTTCTAAGGTATAAGCCATAAGCTCCCACTGCAATGCCAAAGTTCTCATCTTTAAACCAGATGTCAAAAAGTGCCGGTTGATCAACGCTCGCATTTTCATATTTTAATGTCCACGATTCACCGCCATCTTCAGTCTTCAATATATTTTGTTGATGACCAATAGCCCAACCAATTTTTTCATTCACAAAAAGTAGTTTTGTTAAAAGGACTTGAGTTGGTACTATGACCTGACGCCAGGAATTGGCCTCATCTTCCGAGATCAATAT
Source organism: Aliikangiella sp. G2MR2-5 (assembly GCF_015687155.1). Lineage (GTDB taxonomy): Bacteria > Pseudomonadota > Gammaproteobacteria > Enterobacterales > Kangiellaceae > Aliikangiella. Next base: position 142,180 of record NZ_JADPQF010000006.1, read on the forward strand.
ATGACCTCTCTCGCCAACAGCTATTAGCTTGCTTTCACCTACGCGCTGTATATCCATTAGCAATCGTTTTGAAGCTTTTGCAGCTTTTGTGCTGACAACAGCTTGTGCATTTGTATTACTTTTACCTGCTTCATCAGCTTCTTCATCTTGTCCTGCTAAGCAGTAACTGGAAAACTGAATGACTATAAGCAGACTACAAAAAAACTTATTCATACTAAACCCACTAGATTGTCTTGAAAGTCACAAAAAAATTTATGACTGTCCCTCTCTGAGAATAAAAAAGGCCGGTAAAAAAACCGGCCCCTGGTTAAAATAGAGTTCCAGAATGCAACCTGAAAACAGACTTTATCTTCTACCCGCTCTTCTTAGTGCGGCAGGTGTAAAGTCTCTTTTGTCTCTCTTTGCGAAAAAGTCCGGCATGGAATCTTCATTATCAAGACCTAACGCTAAATAGCGACCTGACTTGAGATCATGAAATACTTCAAGCGTAGACCAAAGTAGCGGAACTTCAAAGTAGTTAACTGCATGAGACATAGCGACTCGCCATAACTGGTCTTGAGTATCATAGATGTCTGATATCGCAATTTGCCAGCTATCTTCATCAATATAGAAAACTCGCTTCTTATACTGATGACGCGTATCTTCTTTTAGATTGGCTTCAACAACCCACACTCTGTGCAGCTCGTATCTGACTAAGTCTTGATTAATGTGTCCCGCCTGAATGATTTCGTCATACTTAACCGTGTTCGAGTGTAATTTATAAGTATTATATGGAATGTAGATTTCCTTCTTACCAATAAGCTTCCAGTCGTAACGATTTGGCGCGCCATTGTACATATCGAAGTCATCGGTTGTTCTTAAGCCGTCAGCCGCTGTTCCCGGGGCATCATACGCCACATTTGGAGCACGACGGACACGACGCTGACCTGTATTATAAGTCCAGGCTTGACGTGGTTTTTTAACCTGATCAAGCGTTTCATGAACAAGTAGAGCGGTACCTGCAAGGCGAGCCGGCGCTGTAACCCATTGCTTGAAATAGAACAGCATGTTTTCTTTTTCCAGATCCTCAGGCTTTGTCCCTTTTTTGGTGTAAACCTGATCGATTTCATCACGGAATTTAACCAGAGTATAGCTACCATCGCGTTGAGGAGTTGCTTGCCCTACGTATCTGGTTGCTGTTTCACCGCGATATCGAACAATGTGATTCCAGATAACCTCTAACCCGCTTTGAGGAATAGGAAATGGAAAACCAACCGCAGCCTGTTTTAACCCATTACCACCTTCAACCAACGTAGTACGCCCAGCGTTAGCTTTTGTCTCTTCGTAAACATGCGTCGGATAAGCTGCGCTACGATGAGTTGGATAAACATTCATCTTGAAAGTTTCTGGATATGCCTTGAACAAAGCCATCTGACCTGCAGTCAGCTTATCTTTGTACTGCTCAGCATTAGCAGCTGTGATAGTGAATAAAACCTTGTCTGATGAATAAGGATCTGGATGAAAGTCCCCTTGTTTGTATCCAGCTGGCGGCTTTGATATTCCACCAGTCCAGGCAGGAATAGTGCCATCGGCATTTCCAGCCATCTCAGCCCCAACAGGGGTCAACTCTGTACCTAGCTTTGCTACCTGCTCAGGCGATACTTTCGCCATCGCTGCACTTGATGCAAGTCCAAAGCAAACCGCACCGGCAAGTAATGTTTTTGTAAGTTTTATGCTCATGTTTGCTGGTCCTTATTAAAATGAATAACTAACGTTGGCGGCGAAGAAGTCTTTATCTTCCATCAGGTTTGCTGCGCCTCCGTCAAAAAACGCTGAATAGCCAGCATCAATTTTCCACTTAGACTGATATCCAAAGGCGACTCCAAGAGTGACTGCCTTTCTATCTTCAACAAAGTTTGAAATCGGCCCTGGCGTGATACCTTTTACGTCGTGCTGAAGAACAAGACGTGGTGACAAGTTCCAGCCTCCCAACACGTCTGTATAATCCAGACGAGTTACGAAGCGATAGCCCCACGAAAAATCTGTTGCAAATGAAGCTGTTTCAACGCCTTCAAATGCCGCTCTAGCTTCATTTCCACTTCGGTTTGTTCCAGGAGCGTTAAACCTCAACTCATCTTCGGACGGCATATCCAAAACCTTGTTTGCGCCCACTTCTACAAGAACAACCCATTGGTCTGCACCAAGCTTTGGACCAACAAAATAGGTAAACGTTGTCTGAGCCTGTACCGTATCAAACAACCTGTAGCCTGAAATTTCCTCACCTAAGCCAGCCCCACCAGGAATTTGCGAAGTTCCGCTCGGGATAGTGCCTACTGGCTCTAAAGTAGCAAAAAGTATTTCTACATCATCTATTTGCAGTGGTTCATCTTTACGATAGGTCATTTCACCGGCAATAGATAAGCCGCCATCAGTTGAAGTATTAAAGCTCAGGCCATACATTTGAATATCTTCCAGATATTCAAAAAAGCCTCGTGTAGCCGTGCCATCATGTGCATAAGCAGAGATTAAAGGACGCTTATTGTGGTAGTTGACATAATAGAAACCAAATTCTGTGTAGTTCCAGTCCTCAGCAAGCCAGGCTAACTTGACACCAAACTGGCCATCGTCTCTGGCGTCTCTATCTGCAATACGAAACGCAACTGTACCGGGTGTATTTTCTGGTACTGTTCCAAAGCCTAAATGTATGGAAGTTCCAGTTTCGCCGCCAAAATCCTGAGTTGCAAAGTAGGTTCCTGGTTCGTCTGTTCTAAAATGCTCCCACTCAAACTGTGCATAAGCTTCCAGACTTAGTGTTTCAGATAAATCCATTGACGACCAAAGTGTATTTACTGGTATCAATCCTTCTTTGATTTCCGAACCTGGAACTCTAAGCTTAGTAGCATCAACTGCATTGATTTCAGAGAGACCATGTTGAATAAAGGTAGACTCTCCCCAACTAACGACTTGTCGTCCCAGTCGCCACTGCATGTTAGACTCACCAAACTCGTGATTGTTATAGACATAAGCATCTAATAGACGGTAGTCATCGCCATGGTTTTCAGCGGCTTTTTCAGATATTGGCTTTCTTCTATTTTCAGGATTATCCATCAATTCAAAGTCGCGCACTCCAGTACCGCGAATAAAAAATCCAAATCCGCTTTCATGTTGCAGCCCCAGTTCAGTAGTAAACTTGAGCGCTGTCGAAAACGGGTCATTCTTATCAAAGTTTAAGTTTGCGTCATCACCGTTATTTGACCAGGCACCACGACTCAAATCAATCGGTACACCTTCCAACTCTGCCAGATTGGCATGACCAATACGATCAATGTCTCTATCTTCCATTCTCCAACTGGAACCAAGGGAAACCGTAGTATCCCAACTACCACTCCAACTATCACCCTTAATTTCAACGGCTTGAGCGGGTTGCCCCATACTGAGTGCGAATGCCACTGCTGCAGTGACAGCTGCAATTTTTGGTTTTTGCATGGTATATAGCCCTTTTTTTATCATTGTATTATCTACCCAACTATGAGCGGATCAAATTTGAACTGATAACCGGAATATCTGATAACCCGAATATTTAGCTCACAAGTTATAAAAAAGTATACTCATGAGAATGCAGTTCTTGTTATATCCTAGACTAGAGTTGAACTCACCGAAACCTATTATGAAAAATCATCCGACCAGTTTAAAGCTTTTTTTAAACTTTTTTTACTTCTTAAAATTCAATAACTTAAGAAAAAATTCTTTTTGTGCGACGCACAATATCAGCTATTTTTGACAAGTGATATGCACTTTCCTTCTGCTGTATATCTCAAAGTAAAAGCTCCATTGATTCCATTATGCGTGACAAAGGGAGAAAGTAAGTTGGCAGGAAACTTTATTTTCTTTCCTGAGCGCGCCGTTACGACCACCCATTTTACTTCTCCCTTGTAGTACCTCAGATATTCATTCGAGCTAATATTTAACGAGAAGCTCTCTTCAAGCTCCTTATCGCTACCTTCTGAGCCTTGCATATTGCTCTTCCAGTCTAAATAGCTCCGACTCGAGGACAGGAAGCTCTCTCTCAATATCCTCTTTCTCTTCCCTTAAAACTCTAATTTCTACCAATAAAGCTCTTCGTGTCTCTACGCTTGTACCCTGCGCAATCAATTGTGCTTCTTTCTTCTGAATATCAGTTTCAATTTGTTGTAGCTTGCGATGGAGACTATCGAGCTCTGATTTTGTTGATGCGATTTTTGAACGGACCAGATACTCTCGATGACCCTTATTGAACCCTCTTTTGAATCCTTTGGACAGATTGGCAGGACATACACCATTGTAGCCTCCACCACTTCGTCCGAGGCTCAAGCCGCGATCATAAGTACAATACTGTTTAAGCCCTTCGTTATGTCCCACTAGATATTGTTGCAAATTAGGGGCAATACCATGCTCTGCACAGGCGCTCCTATGATTCCCGATATATGAAGAAGGCCTGCCCGCAGCCCCATCTTCCATACCAATTATCTGCCAGTTTGCTACCTGACATTCAGAGCGATCCATCGTGGCACAACCAGTCTGCGTTAAGAAGCATAGGATGATAAAGCTCAGAGAGAACCCCAACTCAAGTTTTTTCATATTCTGGTCCCGAATAAAATAAAGGTCATACTTAGAAAAGAATAGCACCGTCTGTTCTAATCTAATCGAATGAAATATAAGATAAAAAATTAATCTAGCAGATATGATTATCAAAGCCTAGCAGGATATGGGAAGAAAGAAGGAATTTTGTGAGCCGAGTTCAACTACAAAAGTTTGCCAGGATTAATAACAAAAAACCCGGGCATAGCCCGGGTTTTTAATATGGCGCGCATGGAAGGAGTCGAACCTCCGACCGCCTGGTTCGTAGCCAGGTACTCTATCCAGCTGAGCTACATGCGCGTTTCGGTTTTGACGCTCTGCGTCAAAGGGAGCGGTATTATGCTTATCGAGTATTACCTTGTCAACGAATATTTTGAAAATATTTAGCTAAATCAAAGTTTACTCAAATCACTTCGCTTCCTTCATAAAGTAGCTCTAAGCAATGGCGGAGAGAGGGGGATTCGAACCCCCGATGGGCGATAAAACCCATACTCCCTTAGCAGGGGAGCGCCTTCAGCCGCTCGGCCATCTCTCCTAATGAAATTTGCTTTCGCTACTTTTTGCGGGGGAGAATACTACCTGATTAAAACTAAAAATCAATCTCTTTTTTAGTAATTAATGCAATTCTTTTTCCAGGTGATTAAATAGTGATCACTATTCACCAGATGACATTTCTTTTTCGCGTTGAATACGCATGTAAATCTCTTCTCGATGAACAGAAACTTCTTTTGGCGCATTCACACCAATTCGCACTTGATTACCTTTAACACCAAGTACAGTTACAGTTACATCATCACCGATCATGAGAGTTTCGCCAACACGACGAGTTAAAATCAACATTGCCAATCTCCTTAGATTATTTGGCTTTCAACAGTTAACGCGTCCTACAACTACATAGTTCCCTATAAAAAGGTGCGCAATTATAACAATAGTCTATTTCAGCGTCACTGTATTAATTTTTTATTTATCAATTATTTTTAACAATCTACAAAAAATAGAGGACTACTATTGTGAAGCAACCCAGTCTTTTACCCAGTTTAAGGCCTCATCCAGAGCCGCCAGATTGACGCCTCCACCCTGAGCCATATCCGGGCGACCACCTCCTCTGCCATCCAGTTTAGCGGCTAATTCCTTCATTAAATTACCGGCATGATATTTCGGCGTCAGGTCTTTGGTTACTCCGGTTATTAAACTTATTTTGCCATCAACTTCTGCAGCCAAAGCGATCACCCCGCTACCTATTTTACTTTTTAGCTGGTCGCTGAGTGCTCTCAACTCTTTCGCACCTATACCATCAATTTTGGCAGCTAACAAACAGACATCACCGACCATTACTTTTTGATTAAGTAAATCAGAGCCCTGATTAGAAGACAAGCGTCCCTTGAGCTTTTCAATCTCACGATCTTGCTGTTTAGACTTAATAATAAGCTGTTCAACTTTGTCGCTTAACGACATTCGATCAGTTTTTAAGCTCGCGGCTAACTGATTAATTAGCCATCCCTGCTTTTGCGTATATTCGATAGCACTATCCCCGGTGATAGCCTCAATTCGACGAACGCCTGAGGCAATTCCCTGTTCTCCGATAATTTTAAAAGCGCCTATGTCTCCAGTTCGCTCAACGTGAGTTCCGCCACACAGTTCTATAGAAAACTCTGACATTTTTAGAACTCTAACCGTGTCTCCATATTTTTCGCCAAAGAGCATCATAGCCCCCATTTCCTTGGCTGAATCGATCGTAGTTTCAACAGTTTCTACCGGATGATTTTCACGGATGTGTTTATTTACCAGCTTTTCGATTTTAAAAATTTCTTCTTCTGTGACAGCAACAGGATGTGAAAAGTCAAACCTCAATCTCTGACTATCAACCAAGGAGCCTTTTTGTTGAACATGCTCACCCAAAATATTGCGAAGAGCGGCATGCATCAAGTGCGTCGCAGAGTGATTAAGCGCGGTGTCCGCCCTTTCCTGTCTGTCTATGGATGCTTTGAGACTTTCATCAGTTTGAATTGTTCCCTCTCGCACAATACCTTTATGCAAAAATGCATCTTGTGCTTTGATGGTATCTTTCACCTCGAATTGAAAGCCTTCCCCAACCAGTACGCCTCTATCCCCAACTTGTCCGCCAGACTCAGCATAAAAAGGCGTTTTATTAAGAACGATCGCAGCTTCGGTTCCTACAGTGATCGCGTCTACCTGTCCTCCATCGACAAGAATAGAAATTACTCTGGCGTCACTTTCCAACTTTGTATAGCCGACAAACTCTGTCTTATCGTCCACATTTAAACTGTCATTGTAATCAACTTCAAACTGTCCGGCTTTGCTACTCGCAGCTTGCTGTTCAGCTAATAATTTGTCAAAACCAGCCTTATCGATTGTTAACCCTCTCTCTCGAGCATAGTCAGCCGTTAGATCGTCTGGAAAGCCATAAGTGTCTTTCAACTTAAACACTATGTCGCCCTCAATTTCAGTCCCGGACATACCTTCTATATACTGCTCAAGAATTCGCATTCCATTTTTGAGTGTTTTAGCGAATTGCTGTTCTTCAGTGAGCAATGTTTTAGTAATAAAGTCTTTTTTGTTTGTCAACTCTGGATAAGCATCCCCCATCTGTTCGACAAGGACATCAACAATTTTATGGAAAAATGTCTGCTCAGCACCAAGCTTGTTACCATGCCTGATTGCACGACGAATGATTCTTCTAAGTACGTAACCACGCCCCTCATTACCCGGTAAAACACCATCAACAATCATAAAGGAACAGGAACGAATATGGTCGGCAATAACACGCAAAGACTGATTGGAATGATCATCAACCTGAAGCAAATGGGCGACTGACTGAATTATTTTTGCAAAAAGGTCGATCTCATAATTGTTGTGAACATTTTGCATAACTGCAGCAATTCTCTCCAGCCCCATTCCAGTATCGACGGAAGGCTTTGGCAGAGGTGACATTTGTCCATCTTTGCTTCGATTGTATTGCATAAACACCAGGTTCCAGATCTCAATATATCTATCACCATCTTCTTCCGGACTTCCCGGAGGCCCGCCGGCAACTGATTCCCCATGATCGTAAAAAATTTCACTGCATGGTCCACAAGGACCTGTATCACCCATTGCCCAAAAATTATCCTTATTACCAAGACGAGAAAACCGCTCTTGATTTATACCGATTTGATTAAACCAGATTTCTTCAGACTCTTTATCGTCTTTGTGAACAGTTACCCAGAGTTTTTCTTCTGGTAGCTTTAACTCCTTGGTTAAAAAGTCCCAGGCATATCGAATAGCTTCCTTTTTGAAATAGTCACCAAAGCTGAAATTCCCAAGCATTTCAAAGAAAGTATGATGGCGAGCGGTATATCCAACATTTTCCAGATCGTTGTGTTTACCACCGGCTCTTACACAACGCTGGCTTGTTGTTGCGCGCTGATAACTTCGTTTATCAGTACCCAGAAAGCATTCTTTAAACTGTACCATTCCCGCATTGGTAAATAATAAAGTGGGATCATTACCTGGAACCAATGGACTGGAATCCACTCTTTGATGCCCATTCTTCTCAAAATATGACAGGAAAGCTTCCCGAATTTCATTGCTGGTCATTGTCACCAGAACTTTCTCCTACTTCACGAAGACGGTTTATTGACCGCCGTATTTGCTCTCTTTCAAATCCTCGGTACAAAAGAAAACGTTCCAACTTACTGCTTCTTTTGAAAGAATCTGATTCTTTTATTTGGTTATTTTTCTTCCTGGCTAACCTGTCACAGATGGTCTGCCAGTCAACTTCAACTTCATTGAGGGCCTTTTCCAATAATTCTTCCGTTATTCCATGCTGTGCAAGCTCAAACCTTATCCTTTGTATGCCCTGACCATTATTTGCTTTACTGCGAATGAATGATTCACAAAACCTTATATCACTTTGCCACCCCTCTAAAATCAGATATTTCAAGGTGCTTTGTACTTGTTCATCATCCAATCCACGAGCTTTGAGCTTCTGGTTGAGTTGTTTGACAGAATACTCTCTACTCGACAAAAGCCTTGTAGCGTAACCAATCGCTTTGGCTAATACTGAAGAAGATTGGTCGGCTAAAGGGCTATTCATGGTGGCTATTCTAATCGATGCGTACCGGATCATCTAGTCCTGATGCTGCGGTGTATTCTGATTACAGAAAAGCCCGAGTCGAAGTTGATGGTTATTAGAGCTAACTTTTTGAAGTTATTGTACTTTATCTAATCGAGTTTGGGCATTCTCTGGGGAGGGAAAGTTGCCAACAAATGCTCAGCAGTGCTCATCGCGATTGTAGCCCTTTCTTCTGGCGAACGATTTCGGTAAATTCCAAGACTTTTCGATATACTACCTCGCCAGATAACCTGCTTTTTAACAGGATCCACAATATCCAGTACCAGTGTTCCTACCTGGTACTCTCTAACACTAGTGGTTCCCATGTGAGGCCAGGGATACCCTCTTCTTGGATCTGGATAAAAAAATGGGTGATACCCCCAGGTACTATAAAAATGGTCTACATCTACCTTTTTATCGGTAATTGTGTGGACCTTTAACAAAAAGCTCGCTTTCCCGTTCTGTTCAACTTTTTTAAACCCTTTACGATTAAGAACCGTTTCAATAGCATTTCTCTGTCTTTTGTCATCAAGAGTAGAGACATGATCTTCACTATCAGGGAGCCAGGCGTAAGTTTTTAGCTGTCCAAAATTATAACTCGTATCATAGTCATAAGTAGTGGGAGGCTTCATAACACAAGCACTCAATAGAGCGTACAGACAAACTAACAATACTTTTTGCATATATCCCATATACTTTCTCTCTAAGTCGATTCCTCAAAAAGTTACTGAATCGAAAAACTTTTTATCAATGACTTAACTTTATGACCTGCGATTAATCATTAAGTGCTATTGTTTCTAAGAAACAGATGTGAGCAATCATTTGACTATGCTTAACTATATCAGTCTATGCTTTCATGCAAAAGCGATAGCTAAAAAAAAGGCTGCTATAAAAGCAGCCAAATCATGGTCCAGGCAACCAATGAAGAATCAAGACTAGAGTTCAGATAAATTCAGACCAAACCAGAATTTGTTTACGGAGAACCCTCTTCCTATAAAATATTAACAACTGAGATAAAGGATACCCCAGCAGCTTATGGAATGCAATATATTTTTTATTGAATACAATAATAACTTTATTCAAGAGATAAAAAAAAGCTCATACGATATAGGTATGAGCTCGACTATCTGCCTGAATTAGACTTAGAGCTTATTAAGCTTTATCTTCCTCTTTTTCTTCTTTTTCTTCTTTTTTATTAACCTGAGGCAATAAAGCTTCCCGAATTTGCCTTTCTATGTCTTGGGCAATCTCTTGATTCTCATCTAGAAACTCCATGACTTTTGCTTTACCCTGGCCAATACGATCACCATTATAGCTATACCATGCACCAGCCTTATCAACGATTCCCTGCTTTACACCCAAATCAATAATTTCACCATTTCGAGCAGTTCCCTGCCCATAAAGTATTTGAAACTCAGTCTGCTTAAAAGGTGGCGCTACTTTATTTTTAACCACTTTAACTCGAGTTTCATTACCAATAACTTCATCGCCCTGCTTTACTGCGCCAATTCGACGAATATCAAGTCGCACTGATGAGTAGAACTTAAGCGCATTACCACCAGTAGTTGTTTCAGGGTTTCCAAACATGACTCCAATTTTCATTCTTATCTGATTGATAAAAATTACAGTACAGTTTGTTTTCTTAATATTAGCTGTTAGCTTTCGTAACGCTTGTGACATAAGGCGAGCCTGAAGTCCAACATGAGAATCACCCATATCTCCTTCAATTTCGGCTTTGGGAGTCAAAGCTGCGACAGAGTCAATAACAACCAAATCGACAGCAGCAGATCGAACTAACATATCACAGATTTCTAGTGCTTGTTCTCCGGTATCTGGCTGCGACACAAGCAAACTATCCAGATCAACCCCAAGCGCTTCGGCATAAATGGGGTCCAGTGCATGCTCCGCATCGACAAAAGCAGCAGTTCCGCCAGTTTTCTGACATTCAGCAATAGCTTGTAGAGTCAGTGTTGTTTTACCTGACGACTCTGGACCATAAATCTCAATGACACGTCCCTTGGGTAAGCCGCCAACTCCGAGAGCGATATCCAATCCCAGAGACCCCGTAGAAATAGCATCAATTCTCTGCGTCTGATTTTCACCCAGGCGCATAACTGAGCCTTTGCCGAATTGTCTTTCAATTTGGCTTAATGCGGCGTTGAGTGCCTGTTTTCGATTATCGTCCATTTGTTTCTCCAGTTATTATCGTATTCAAGGGTGTAAACGCCTTCTACTCCAGCACTGTTTATCGCTTTCAATCATTCCATAATCTAAAAGCTTTCTAACTCACGCTCTATGAAGCCATACAACCTTAACAGTTTGCTCAAATTCTAGATATTGGAAAAGACTGCCAATTGATTAAGACAAAAACACATTCTTAACTAACTCTAGTTTCTATCTTATCTTGTTCTAGTCTTGCTCTTGTCTTGTTTCTGTTATCTAGGTCAATACCGTTTCTGTTATCCAAGTCAACACCAAGAGCTTACTATTGTCTTACTATTGTTTTGTTATTGTTCCTATTGTGACCTAACACTTTAATATTACCAGTCGTCCAATAGCTACTTATGCTACACCTACTTATACCAGTAGGCAAGAACTTTCTGAGAGAGTTTCCAAACCCCACCGAAGTGATTATTTTGCAGCCTCTCTCGAAGTTGTTGCTATTTTATCTACACATGTAAAGCTGGTCGATACTAGCTAGATAGATGTGTCGCTTTTTCATGCAGGAGCTAAGAATCAAGCTTTTCTTTAAGCCAGTCTCTCAGTTGATACCACCAATAACTAACCTGTGCTGCAGGCGGCCCAAAAACACCTCCATTCCATGGTAGTCCCCAAGTTTCAAATGCTTTTACCTTTTCTGACGCGCCGGTGATCGCTTCAGCAAGAACTTCTCCTGCCAGCGTTGTCGGTGCCACACCATGACCTCCAAAGCCAATACCATACCAGACATTAGGATAAAGCTGCCCTATCTGCGCCATCTGGTGGCGCGCATAAGACATAAACCCCTGCCAATGAAAATCGATCTTCACATTAGTCATCTCTGGAAAAACCTTTAGCATATCCTGATAAAGGAGATTACGTAAATCGCCAGGAGAATTTGTATTGGCGCTTACTCTCCCTCCCCATAGAATTCGACTATCGTTTAAAGGACGGTAATAGTCGAAGGCAAAACGTGTATCGTAGATAGCAGCCTTAGTATTGATGCTCTGTTCAAGTTTATCACCTAGTGGCTCAGTCGCCATGACATAGGTCGCTATTGGTAACACTGAACGTCTGAGGGGGCTAGCAATATGGCTCAAATAACCGCCGCCGGCTATCACCAGGTTTTTACAACGAATTTCGCCATTACTACAGCTAACAGTTTTAACACTTCCCTCCATTTCAATATTGATCGCCGGGGAACCTTCATAAATCTCCCCCCCCTTATTTTTGATGGCCGATGCAATCCCTCTGGCATAATTTAGTGGATGAAAGTGCATCGCATTGGGTTCGAATAAACCACCGGTATAACGCTCTGTATTTACCAGCTGCCGCAAGGCCGAAGGTGACAAATATTCCCACTCAACTCCCATAGAGTCACGCATAAATGCTTGTAGCTGAAGAAGCGGCGCTTGCTTTTTAAACCAGTTTGCCAGTATCACGCCCTGATCAACCAGATCACACTGAATTTCATATGTTTTAACCCTGTTTCGAATCAAGTCGACCGCATCAAGAGTAAGCCCATACAATAACCTTGCTCTTTCCAGACCAACTTGAGCTACTAACTGCTCAGGCCCAAGTGAATAACCGCCAAAAACAAATCCGCCATTCCTTCCGGATGCACCCCAGCCAACCTTATTCTGCTCGACTATCGCAACACTGGTATGTCCCCTTTCAATCAACCCTAGTGCGGTCATCAAGCCGGCATATCCACCTCCAACGACGCAGGTTTCAAAGTCTTTTGCCCCCTGCAATAACGGGTAGGAATTTTGCTCATTTAAAGTCGCTGCATAGTAACTGTTTGGATAATTCAACATTGCGTTAACGCCATAGTTATTCAATAGAGAGATTAAGGTATTTCTTCAGAAAGTTAGTCGCCCGCCAAAGTACGCTAATAGATATTATGAATCAAGCTAATCAGTGCTAAAGTCCAGCTATTCCAATTCCTCTTAATTCAAGTAAAATGTGGCGCAGACACAATGAACGGATAAATGAATGTCAATTATTATTAAAAATGCTGAACAAATAGAGAAAATGCGTGTTGCCGGGAGGTTGGCGGCAGAAGTGCTTGATATGATCGCTCCACATGTAGTCAAAGGGGTAACAACCAACGAACTTAATCAAATTTGTCATGACTATATTATCGACGTGCAAAAAGCGATCCCTGCGCCCTTAAACTACCACGGCTTTCCAAAGTCTATCTGTACTTCGGTTAACCATGTTATATGCCATGGCATTCCAGCTGATAAAAAGCTCAAAGACGGTGATATTATCAACATCGATATTACCGTTATTAAAGATGGCTTTCATGGAGATACCTCCAAAATGTTTACGGTCGGAAAACCTACCATACTCGCTGAAAAGCTTTGTAAAGTGGCCCAAGACTGCCTCTATCTAGGGATCGAAATGGTTAAACCAGGCGTAAGGCTGGGCGATATTGGGCATGCTATAGAATCCTATGCTAACAAACATCGCTTTTCGATTGTCCGAGAATACTGCGGCCATGGAATAGGAGAAGGGTTTCACGAGGAGCCACAAGTGCTACATTACGGCAAAAAAGGAACCGGAGAGATTCTTGAAGAAGGCATGACGTTTACTATTGAACCAATGGTAAATGCGGGCAAACGTCATTCAAAACTTCTCAAAGATAACTGGACAGTAGTGACCAAAGATAAAAGCCTGTCTGCACAATGGGAACACACCCTGTTAGTGACCAACGATGGCGTTGAGATCCTGACTTTAAGAGATGAAGAGTCACTTAATCTTAGTTAGACAGTTCGGAGCCTGATTATCCAAGTCAGGCTTTTTCTATAATACTGGATGCCAGGTCGAGACGGCTGAAGTTTTGATAACCTCGAAAACACTTCCCTGTACAATAAAAAGTTATTAAAAAGAGACAAGGTATACAAATGAGTCCCAGACGCCCATCAAGTTCACTCAGCTCACAGCTTACGGCCTTGCTTGATTTTAAAGAAGGAGAGAAGTCTCCTATAGTTCTATTGGACTATTTAAAACAATACCTGCAAACTTTAGACTCCGAACTTGCCAGTGAATTTACCGAAGGTACTAACGTTCGTACTTTGGTGAGAGATCGCGCCCGCTATCTCGATAAAATGCTCACCGCGATATGGCACCAGCTCGAAATGGGTAGAGCCCTTTCGCTAATAGCGGTTGGCGGTTATGGACGCGGCGAACTCCATCCTTTCTCGGATATTGACCTGCTTATTCTTATCGACAAATCTATTTCACAGGCAGAAAAAGAGTCCATTGAAATATTTATTACTCTCTTGTGGGATTGCCGGTTAAAAGTTGGGCATGCAGTCAGAACCGCCAAAGAATGCATCAGTCTGGCTAAAGACGACCTCACTATAGCAACCAACTTGATGGAATCGCGATTACTCGTCGGGAACCCATTACTTTTTGACCAAATGAGAAGAGGAACTGCTCCGGATAAAATATGGAATGCGAAAAGCTTTTTCGAAGCAAAGACCGTTGAACAGAAGCATCGTTATAAACGATTCGATGGTACTTCATTTGATCTTGAGCCTAATGTTAAGTCAAGTCCGGGCGGACTTCGAGATATTCACTTATTGGGCTGGATTGCCCAGAGAACCTATTACCCGAAAACACTTCAAGAATTAATCAATGAAAATCTGATCACACAGAAGGAATACTATAGCCTTTCAAAATGTCAGCTCTACCTATGGCGAGTAAGATATGCTCTTCATTTGGTAAGCAACAAAGCTGAAGATCGGTTATTGTTCGATTATCAGAAGAAAGCAGCAAAACTGTTGGGCTTTAAAGACAGCAGTAATGCGCTCGCGGTTGAAAAAATGATGAAACAGTATTACCGAAGTGCGCTGTTAATTAGAAATCTCTGCGATATATTACTTCAGGTAATGGAAGAAAGTATTACCAACGCAAGTGGAAATACTGACATTACTGAAATAAATGAGCACTTTCAAATCGTGAATCAGCGCGTAGAAGCCAAAAGTAGCAAACTGTTTGTCAAGCAACCTAGCCAACTTCTAAAAATATTTCAATATGTCGCCAAAGATCCAACTTTAAAAGGCATTGGAGCAAAGACTCTAAGAGCGATAAGAGCGGCTCGCTACAAAATTACTTCTTCGTTTCGCAATAACTCGAATAACAAAGAGTTATTTGTGGAGTTTTGGCATATTCTGCATACTTCGTCCCGCGCCATGTTTTTGATGAAAAGAAGTGGTATTTTGGCCGACTACCTGGTTCCTTTTAAGCAGATATCGGGTCAAATGCAATACGATATGTTTCACTCCTATACGGTTGACGAGCATACTTTATTTCTATTGCAGAATCTGACTAATTTTGCTGATCCATCACTTAGTGAAGACTTCCCGCTGTGCAGTGAAATAATGCAACGGCAAAAGCACCCTGAATTGATATTTCTGGCAGGACTTTTTCACGATATTGCGAAGGGCCGAGGTGGTGACCATAGTGAGCTAGGCGCTATTGAAGTAAAAGAGTTTTGTCGCGCTCATAAAATCGACCCTGAACACTCCGCGATTATTGAGTGGTTAGTGGCAAATCACTTGATTATGTCAATGACTGCGCAAAAAAGGGATATTACCGATCCCAGAGTGATTCAGAACTTTGCAAAAATAGTCGGTAATGTTAAGCAGCTAGAGCTGCTTTATATTCTCACAGTTGCAGATATTCGAGCCACAAGTCATAGCCTTTGGAATAGCTGGAAAGACTCATTATTAAAAGAGCTTTATCAGGCCACTAAGGAATATCTGGCGAACGAAAATGTCGACTTGAGCAGTCGCTGGAAGACTCATAGAGATTCGGCATACGAATTACTCGAGAAAAAAGGTGTCGATGAACAGGCAATAATGCAGCTATGGCAGAACCTTCACAGTAGCTATTTTGCCAAGCGCTCTCCAAAAGCGATCGCATGGCATACAGAAAAAGTTTTAAAGAGTGAAAATGCCCAGGTTACAGTGGGTATCAAATCTATGCCGCATAGAAGTGGTACAGAGATTTTCGTATACACCTTTGATAAAGAGAATCTGTTTGCGCTTTTGACTGCTACTATTAGTCAGTTGAACCTAAGGATTCAAGCTGCCAACATTTATACTGATAAAAGTGGTCGTTGTTTTGATTCTTTTTTTGTTCTAGATGATACAGGAAAAGCGATAAAAGGTAAGGAGTTTAAAAGCCATATCAGACAACAGATTGAAAGTACGATTTTAAGCAATCTGATACCTGATAAAGAAGTTGATTTAACCGTTAGGAGAAGAACTCCGAGACAGTTCAAATACTTTACGATCAAGCCAGAAGTTTACTTTTATCCTGACGAATACACAAAATTCACCAGGCTCGAAATGACGGCAAGAGATTTTCCGGGATTGTTAGCAACGGTAGGAAAAACTTTTAAAAAATGTGGAGTTCGCTTGCACGATGCAAGAATCACTACATTAGGTGAAAAAGTGGAAGATACCTTTATCGTAAGTAACAAAGATAACTCTCCGATCCAAGACTCAGAAAGGCAAGCTGAGATTGCAAAGGAGCTTATACAGGCGCTCGATGAATCCTGATGTTAACTAGAAAAAATATTTAACTTTAACTTATTTAATGACTTGAATAGATTGGAAATTAAAATGAATCATTTGATTGATATTATTGAAAACGCTTTTGAATCTCGCGCAGAAATTACACCAACAAGTGTATCAGACGAGATAAAAAACGCCGTTAACGAGACCCTTCAACTATTGGATAGTGGAAAGCTTCGTGTAGCCGAACCAAGTGATGATGGCTGGAAAGTCAATGAGTGGGCCAAAAAAGCGGTGCTTCTCTCTTTTCGTATAGCAGACAATGAAGTCATTGACGCCGGTCACACCCAATTTTACGATAAAGTACCTTTGAAGTTTCGAGGCAAAAGCGAACAGGACTTTAAAGATATGGGCGTACGCGTAGTTCCTCA
The DNA here is from genome assembly GCF_015687155.1 of Aliikangiella sp. G2MR2-5. Classification (GTDB taxonomy): domain Bacteria; phylum Pseudomonadota; class Gammaproteobacteria; order Enterobacterales; family Kangiellaceae; genus Aliikangiella. Next base: position 159,051 of record NZ_JADPQF010000006.1, read on the forward strand.
AGCAGTGGTTAGAAATGGCTGCTTTGTTGCTCCCAATGTTGTCCTCATGCCAAGCTACACTAACATTGGAGCATACATTGACGAAGGGACAATGGTAGACACTTGGGCAACCGTCGGCTCATGTGCTCAAATTGGCAAAAATGTGCACCTGTCCGGAGGAGTAGGAATTGGCGGAGTACTTGAACCACTTCAAGCAAGCCCTACTATTATTGAGGATGACTGTTTTATTGGTGCACGAAGTGAAATCGTTGAAGGTGTAATCGTTGAAAAAGGCAGTGTTATTTCAATGGGCGTATTCATTGGACAAAGCACGCGCATCTACAATCGCATGACTGGTGAAATTAGCTATGGCCGCGTACCCGCAGGATCTGTTGTGGTACCAGGTTCGCTACCTTCAGATGATGGTAAATATAGCCTCGCGTGTGCAGTCATCGTAAAACAGGTTGATGAAAAGACTCGTTCCAAAACATCGGTTAATGACTTACTCCGTACAATTGATTAAAAAAAGATAATTGAAACAGGCAGCTATCATTATGTCAGATAAACTAAAAATCTATGGTATTAGAAACTGCGATACCGTCAAAAAAGCGCTACGCTGGCTTAACGAGCGAGACGTTGATGGCGAATTCATCGACTTTAAAAAAGAAGCACCTAGTGCAGAGCTTGTCACTCTCTGGTTCAAAGAAATTGGTGATAGTAAAGTAGTGAATAAACGAGGCCTTACCTGGCGAAAGTTGTCTGATGAACAAAAAGCATCTTCTGGTTCTCAGCTTGTGCAGTTATTGGTTGAGAATCCTAGCATCATAAAGCGCCCAGTGGTTTGTCATCATGGAGTCTGGAGTGTAGGTTTTGATGAAGACGACTGGGAAAGTCGACTATTAAACTAAGCTTATTATTCCTCTATCCGTTGATCCTAAAGGAAATATCATGTCTCACCCATCACTTGACGCTTCTACTCTGGATATTGCGAAAAACCTCATAGCCAGACAGTCAGTTACGCCTCTGGATGCCGGATGTCAGTCCTTTATGGCAGAGTACCTCGGCTTTTTGGGGTTTGATACCGAGCACCTGGATTACGAAGACACACAAAATATCTGGTCTATGCGCGGCAAGGGATCACCCGTTTTTGTGTTTGCCGGGCATACAGACGTTGTTCCTCCAGGACCACTTGAAAAGTGGGAGTGTCCTCCTTTTGAACCGACCCTGATCGATGGCATGCTTTATGGGCGAGGAGCCGCAGATATGAAAGGCTCTTTGGCGGCGATGCTGACTGCATCGAAGCGATTTATAACTGAATATCCCGAGCACAATGGCTCAATCGCTTTTTTAATTACCAGCGACGAGGAAGGTCCATTCATTAATGGGACTGTAAGAGTGATTGAAGAATTGAAGTCACGAAATCAGTCGATAGACTACGCAATAGTTGGGGAGCCCTCTTCCACTGCCGAATTGGGAGATGTTATAAAGATTGGACGAAGAGGATCGTTAACCGGATGGCTCAAGATTTTTGGTAAACAAGGTCATGTCGCCTACCCTCACCTTGCCGATAATGCGATTCACCGGGCAGGACATTTCATCGATGAGCTGGTTAAAATTCAGTGGGATCAAGGTAATGAGCATTTCCCTCCTACCAGTTTACAGGTCACACAGATCAGCGCTGGCGAAGCAGTAAATATAGTCCCCGGCGAGGTCGCAGTGGAATTCAACTTAAGATATTCAACTGAGCAACATCATGAAAAGATTCAAAATGCTGTAAAGGCTCTCGCTGAAAAACATTGTGTCCACTTTGAACTGAACTGGAAACTCAATGGAGAACCCTTCCTCACTCAATCGCATGATCTAATTGATGCAGTGGCCGACTCCATCAAAAAAGTAAAAGGTATTACTACCAGTCAGGAGACCAGCGGAGGTACCTCTGACGGCAGGTTCATTGCCAAGACCGGTGCACAGGTTGTTGAGCTAGGGCCAATAAATAAAACCATACATCAGATCAACGAGTGTGTTAGTGTAAAAGCTCTGGACGAACTAAGTGAAATCTACTATCTCACTCTCAAGAAGGTACTTTTGGATTAATGCTCAACTGGCAACAAAGCTGCGGACTGGATCAGAGCCATCTTGTACCCGTTACCGATGCTCTGGGTAAACAGTTTCTAGTTCACCAAAACATTGTTGGAGATTTAACCCGCTTATTCTCAAAAGCCGAGAAAGATGGCATCTTAATTTCAATAGTCAGTGCTTATCGAAGCTTTGAGCATCAACTCTCGATATGGAACGATAAGTGGCAAGGTCATCGACCAGTATTTTCTCGCCATGGCCGGCCATTGGCAGTGAGCAAAATGTCAGATATCGAAAAATATAAAGCAATTTGTCTGTGGTCTGCGCTTCCGGGAATGAGTCGTCACCACTGGGGAACCGATCTGGATATTTTTAATGCCAGCGCGATAAATGACGGGTATAAGGTAGAATTACAGCCAGAGGAGTTTTATCGTGGCGGTCCTTGTGAGTCGCTCAATACATGGTTGCATGATAACCTGGAAGAGTTTGGCTTCTTTCGGCCATACCAGCAATATCAACAGGGAGTTGCAGAAGAACCTTGGCATATATCCCACAAAATCACTGCTCAACAAATTCTGGATTCATTCGATTATGACGCCTGCCGCCAACATCTGGAAAAATCAGATATTAAGTCAGCTGGTTTCATCGGCAACCAAATTGAACACTACAAAGATAAATACTTTAGAAACATATACAAATCAACAAGTTAAAAGAATAAATAAGACCTGAATTTTCTGCACTAAGGTTTAGCTTTTAGGAAAGTAAAGCGGTAACATAAAGTGATATTGTTCACTGGGAGGCCACGAGCATGAAAACGGCAATCATTGTGATAATTCTTGTCTTTGCTTTTCTAATAGGCGGGATGATTACCCTTCTTAATACTGCTAATAAATATAAATTTCCAGATACCTACGATAAATCCAAAGTCGGGTTTGACGACGAAGAAAGCTGGCCAGATTCCGCTAGCGGTGAGCAACCCAAAAATAACTCCAACGAGAAGAAAGAAGGCAAAAGCTGTTAATCGGGGATAAAAGTTATCGCACTAACATACCTGAGCAAGTTTAAGTGCATCCATAAATGCAGACTTATTGACAGGCTTATGCAGGACCATTTTCATGCCTGCCGCGCGATACTCTCTCTCAGCTTCCTCTGAAGTATTAGCGGTCAAGGCGACAATTGTAGGCTTTGGTTTACCATTTTCAGAAAGAATCTCTTTGGCAGCCTGAATTCCATCTACCTCGGGCATTTGAATATCCATGAAAACCAGATCAAATTGAAGACGTTGGCACATTTCGGCCGCTTCTCTGCCATTCGAAGCTGTGTGTATCGCCTCAGGAGAAATACCCAGAGCCTTGAGGTAAGCGCAAGCAACTCTCAGGTTGATTTCGTTATCGTCAGCGACTAATAAATGCATGATAATACTGTAATTCCTTATATAAAGAATATTGCTGAGTTGCAACTGATAATGAGTATACTTTTAAATCACAGAAAAATCCCAGCCCTGCAACTTGATCTTAGTAAAAATGTCGAACTTTTGCCGACAAATTTTCATGGTACACATTAAAACACAGGTATAATTGCAATAAATTTGTTGAATTAATATTGATTATGAGTCCAACACTGAAAGAGCTTCAAAACTTACGATTACAAAGATACCCTCAAACTAAAGATCCCAACTTAAGAGCATGGAATGCTGCAGATGAATATATTATCCAATATTTAGCAGAAAATATTGAGAATTTTCATGAGCAAAGGTTTCTAGTTGTTAATGACCAGTTTGGTGCTATATCTGTCGCTTTAAATGAGTTTTCTTCTGAATATATGACCGACTCCTATCTTTCGGGGTTAGCGATCGAAAAAAACCTTAAAATCAATTGGCCTGATAACGTCAAAGCTACCGCTTTTTCAGATGGATGTTTTGATAGTAGAGTCCTAAAAGAAGCTGCTGCAGAAAAATACTTTTCAGTAGTCATAATAAGAGTCCCCAAGCACCTGAGCTTACTCGAATATCAATTGAGAATAATCAGTCATCATATCGACAAGAATACCATGGTAATCGGCGCAGGAATGACCAAAGAAATTCATAAAAGTACTTTGTCTCTATTCGAGCGTCTGATTGGCCCTACACGGACTTCATTAGCGCATAAAAAGGCCAGACTGATATTATCTAATCCAGAAATAGCGCCAGCTCCAATGAGCAGCTTTTCCAGCTACATGGTCGCGAACCCCGTTTTACCTGATAAAAAGCTAACCATTTTCGGCTATCCGGGCGTCTTCTCGAGAGAAAAACTGGACCTGGGTACACGCGTTCTTTTCGACCACATACCGCCTTTAACTGATGAAAAAGTCATTGCTGATCTCGGATGTGGGGCTGGCGTGATTGGCGCAGTGATTGCTCAAGCTTATCCGACGATGCGTGTCATTCTGAGTGACGAATCAGCAATGGCAATCGCTTCAGCACGAAAAACTTTCATCGAGAATAATCTGACAAATGGTAGCTTTTATCAAACTGATTGTCTGGAAAATACGGGGACAGAAACAATTGACCTGGTTTTATGCAATCCCCCGTTTCACCAGCAAAATGTACAAACGCTATCCATTGCAAAGAAAATGATGCATCAATCATCAAACCGATTAAGTTCAAACGGTAGTCTATACCTTGTTGCGAACCGCCATTTGAAGTATTCGGGAGTTTTGAAAACATGCTTTAAAGATGTATCGATAGTATCAGATGATCCTAAATTTATCGTTTGGAGAGGGAGGAGCCCTCGAAAATAGACTTTCAAAGAATATTTTCAAAAAAATCGTTTTACCTGGCACATTATGAATTTCATCTATGTTATATTTTGCACCACAGGATCTCGCAAAAGTTGAGGTTCATTTCAGTACTAGTTCATTCTCCTGCAATATTGGTTATTAATCATGATGAAAAAGACCTATCGATTATTTTTTGTACTTACAGCAGCAATTTCGCTCTTATCCTGCACCACCGGCCAACTCGCTTATCGAATTGATCCTGAAATAAAAAGCATGTCAAAACTCTCGGAGCATACACCAATTGTCGCGGTTCAAGTGAGGGACAAGCGTGAATCTACGTATTACACTGGTGAAGAATATGCAAAAGGACCAGGAAATGAGAGTGAGCAACTTAAACAAAATATTATTAGCCAGCTTCAGAAGCAAGGCTTCAAACTAATAACCGATCCTTTACTCGCAGACCTGTCTCTCACTTTTGAGATTGAACAACTAAGTGCAAAGGTATCAAAAGATCTTTTTAAAGCCAGAATCGATGTCGATAGCCATATAAGATTAAAGGCAAAACGCAAAGGCACACCTTTAGAAAAGCTTTTTAAATCTAATCGTTTTCAGGAAGTTGCGATTCCAGTCAATAGTAATGATGTAACCGGTCTGATTAATCAAGTTCTAAGCACTCAGTTGACAGCAATATTTGATGATCGGGAACTGCAGGCTCTCGCCCAAAAATCTCAAGAAGAGAATACACAAACTTTTACTATTGAACCTGTTCGTTAGATTTGTGATATTTTTCCACCAATTTAGCTATAAATAGTCCATAATTACCAGCGTATGCCTAACAAAAGAGAAATGACTATGAAAAAACAAGTTACAACACTAGTCTTAATCAGCGCTCTTTCTTCGTCTGCTGCATTTGCCGATGTCGCCGGATTTGAAGTTGGAGGTTACCAGTGGAAACCCGACTACAAAGGTACTGTTAACTCCGAAAGCGGTACTAATGTAGATATGAAAAGTGACTTGGGTTTCAGTGACGACTCCCACAATGTTCTTTGGGCTTCCCTGGAGCATCCTGTTCCTTTTCTTCCGAATGTAAAACTAGTCTCATCAGATCTGGAATCTTCAGCCAGCAACGTTATGACTCGCGACATTACTTTTGGTGGCACCACATATAGCGCAAGTGAGCAGGTCAGTACTGTATATGACATGAGCAACACCGAATTTACTTTCTATTATGAAGCACTGGATAATTGGATTAACCTCGATCTAGGTTTAACCTTAAGAAAATATGATGGCGAAGTTCGTCTACAAACTCCTGCCTCAGGAAGTAATTTAAATGAGTTTGAAGAGCTCGACTTCACAATACCACTACTCTACGTAAAAGGAAGAATCGACCTGCCTCTTACCGGATTTTTTGTCGATGGCGAAATCAACATGATCAGCTATGACGATGACGAAGTATCTGATACTGCGTTTTCGGTAGGTTATGAAAGCGATTTCGGGCTGGGTGCAAAGCTGGGCTACAGAACATTTTCGTTGGAAGTTCTTGACGACAGCTTTAGCGGTGACTTGGAGTTCGATGGCTCATATATTAGTGTGTTCTATCACTTCTAATAGCTATTGAACTGAAATATAAATAACTACTTTTCTTTTCCTGGTTCAGCCATTAGAATCCACTGATGGCTGAACTCCTCCAAATAAAAAATCTCTCGAAACGCTACGCTGATACTCTAGCAGTAAACAATATTAGCTTTTCTGTTCCTGAAAATACTTGCTTCGGCCTGTTAGGTCCTAACGGCGCTGGTAAAACGACTACTATCGAAATGATGGAAGGTATATTGAAGCCTACTAGCGGTGAGATTCTATTTCAGGGAAAGCCTCTTAACAAAGATTATTATCAGAGAGTAGGTATTCAATTTCAGCATACAGCTATTCAGGACTTTTTGACTGTAGGTGAAACATTAACTCTGTTTTCCAAATTTTATCAAAAGACTCTATCCAGAGATGAGCTGATAGAGATGTGTGCTTTGGAAGAAATCATCGATCGCGACACTCGTAAACTATCTGGCGGCCAGAGACAGCGTCTCCTTTTAGCACTCGCGATGCTAAATGATCCAAAGATTATTTTCCTTGATGAACCAACGACAGGACTGGATCCTCAGTCACGGCGAAATTTCTGGCAACTGATTAATAACATTAAGAAGCAAAATAAAACTATTTTGCTTACAACCCACTATATGGATGAAGCAGAATCACTTTGTGATGAAATCGTTATTGTCGATCAGGGAAAAATTATTCATCAGGGAACCCCTCAAGCCATGTTAGCCGAACACTTTGACGGCTCGATAATAAGTTTGCCTGCAAGCCTGGCTAAAGAACTTAATGATAAAAATATTATTTTTCAGGCAAATAATCAACGGGTCGAAATTTTAACTGTCGATGTTGATGCAAGCATTCGTCAGTTGCTCGATCATAACCTTTCTCTCGATGGACTCCAAATCAGGACTCCAAACCTCGAAGACCTCTTCATAAAACTAACAGGCCATCACTTAAGAAACTAGAGCATTAGGAAGGATAGATAGATGAAGAAATTTTTTGCCATTCTTAGTGCTAGAAATAAAGAGTTTTTCAGAGATAAATCGGCACTATCCTGGAACTTTGCATTTCCGGTATTACTTATTTTTGGTTTTGCGTTTATGTTTTCTGATGAAGGCAGCAAGCTCTACAAAATAGGAATTTACCAACAAAGTATCAATGAAATAAAACAAGCAACCAGGCCCCCATCTGAATTAGCATTTAAAAATCTGAAGCATATCAGTTTCGTAGACTATGAGAACCTGGAAAAAGCAATTCTGAAAGTGGATCAGCACAAAATTGATTTATTGGTGGATTTTGAGCATAAAAAGTATTGGGTCAATCAGACCTCATCAAAAGGCTACATCGTAGAACAGTTATTACTGGCTCAACTTCCTGATATGACACGACAGGAAACTGATGGACGTGCAGTGAGATATGTCGACTGGGTAATGCCTGGAATTTTAGGTATGAACATGATGTTTAGCTGTCTCTTCGGCGTCGGTTATGTAATTGTTCGCTATCGCAAAAATGGCGTTTTGAAAAGATTTCAGGCCACACCGTTGACTGCATTCGAGTTTCTAACAGCTCAGGTTATTTCAAGGCTACTCATTGTACTCTTGGTGACAACCTTATTGTTTGTCGGTTGTAATTTATTCATTAACTTTTATGTACTTGGCTCCTATTTCAACCTACTGATAATCGCTATGTTAGGGTCAACCAGCATGATAGCTATGAGTTTACTTATCGCCTCTCGCTCAAGTAGTGAAGAGCTTACCGGAGGATTACTGAACTTTGCATCCTGGCCAATGATGCTACTTTCTGGTGTTTGGTTTTCTTTAGAGGGAGCTCACCCCGTTGTTCAAAAGATAGCCCAGATATTCCCTCTTACCCATATTCTTGAAGCCGCCAGAGCGGTAATGACAGATGGAGCAGGTTTAATGGAAATTAAGGATAACCTGCTTGTTCTCCTGGTAATGACAATCATATTTTTATTTTTGGGTAGCAAACTTTTTAACTGGGGTTCGGAACGAACTTAATTCACACCTTTTCTAAAACTAGCAATCTTTTAAGCATTAGTATCAGATATAAAACAGGCAACCCCATGATGCTGGCTAGCAAGAAGAAATTCGAATACCCCAAATTTTCTACCATGCTTCCCGAGTATCCGCCAATTAATTTTGGTATAAGAGTCATTAAAGAACTGAAAATTGCGTATTGCACCGCTGTAAATGATACGTTTGTAATACTCGCCAAAAATGATAAAAATGCAGCCGTCGCGATTCCTGCGGCAAGATTGTCTGCAGAAATAACAAAATACAATAGTTCAATATGATAACCAACTTCGGCTAGCAGCATGAATAAAAGGTTAGTAGCAACAATTAAAAAACCTCCAAGCATTAATATCCTTATCACACCAAATCGAATAGACATTACTCCGCCGATAAAACTTCCTACGATCATCATAATGACGCCAAAAGTTTTGGATACTGTAGCTATTTCAGTTTTGCTAAACCCTATATCTTGATAGAAAACATTGGCAATTACCCCCAGCACAATATCTGATATTCGATAGAAACCAATAAACAACAAGAGCAATAGTGACAATTTTGCACCATACCGACTAAAAAAATCTTTTACCGGGAACCAATAGTTTTCTATAACAAGCTTTCGCTCTAGAAGTCCGATTTTATCGAATATAAATGCAAATAATGTAACACTAACAAGAGCAGTAACCAGTTGTAAAAACTCGCCGATAAAGTTTGATACAGGTGAATTACCAGATAATAGCTTTAACTCTGCTTTGATCTGGATAAAGATGTCGGAAGTAGAAATATAAGCTGTGACCAGCACAGTCGCACAAAATACAAAAAATAGAAGAAACTTGAGGTATTGCACGTTTGAGTACTTGGAGTCAATGTTCTGTTTAACTCTCGGCTCTCGTATCAGCAAAGTTGTAACCACACCTATAAGCATTACAAGAGCCATAACATAATAGGTTGTTTGCCAGGCAGAATATAGATAGGACTCTTTATTCGAACCTAAAAAATCCGCTAGATACAATGCACCAGCTCCCGATACGATCATTGCTGTGCGATACCCAGTAAAATATGTTGAAGAAAGAATTCCCTGAATCGAAACATCAGCGACCTCAATTCTATATGCATCGATTACAATATCTTGTGTAGCAGCAGAAAACCCCAGAGCGATTGCTCCAAAAGCCATTAAGGTTAGCGACATTTCATTTTCTAAAGGGTTGACGGTTCCCATGAAAACTATAGACAAAATAACCATCACCTGAGCCGTTAATAACCAGCCTCGACGGCGCCCTAAAACGCTTGATAGGTATGGAACGGGTAAACGGTCAATTAATGGCGCCCAGAGAAATTTAAATGAAAAGGCTAAACCTGCCCAGCTAAAATAGGTCACTGTTGATTTAGTAATTCCAGCTTCATTAAGCCATAAAGATAACGAAGAGAAAATCAGAGAGAAAGGAATTCCTGCTGAGAAACCCAAAAACAACATGGTTAAAACTTCTGGCTTTTTTGCCAGCTGCATCGTAGCTTTCCAGTCCCTTTGAATTGTATTGTCTTTGAGCATGCAGAGTTTATTCCCTAGTTAGAATACATTGGAAAGTATCAACCAACTTTCCAGGATCATAATTTATTATTGTTGATAATAAAGTTATACTAACCTTTTATCGATTGAATCGCTAACTCAATGCCGAAATTTAACTACAACATCATCGGTGCCGGTTCGGTCGGTCATTTATGGGCTGCGTTCTTACTAAAAAACGGAAACTCTGTGAGCTTGTATTCACAGCGTGCCTTAAATACACAAAAATTGCGACTCGTCTCACCTCTTCTAGACTCATCTCAACCTTTCGAGTTCGAAATTAGTTACCAAACTTTCGATTCATGGCAAGCTTGTGATCTCTGCCTCGTTTGTCAAAAAACTCACCAGCTTGGCAAAGTAGCTCAAACATTAGCCAGCTTAAAGACTCCGCCACGGACAATAATTCTGATGATGAACGGAATGGGGCTGGTGGAAGTTTTACAAAGAAGTTTGCCGCAAAGTCGGATTTTTCATGCATATTTGACCCATGGAGTTTATAGGTCAAATAACCAGATAATCCACGCAGGGGTTGGCGATACCTTAATCGGTAATATGAATAGTCATTACTCACCGTCAGAGTTTAAGCACTTCATTGATGAACTAAACAGTTCACTTCCAAAAGTAGCCTGGTCTAATGAACATAAGTTACAAATGAACCTCAAATTAATTATCAATGCGGTGATTAACCCATTAACTGCCCTTTCGGGGCAACCGAATGGTTGCCTACTAGATTCTGCTAGCATTCAAAGCCAGGCCAGATCACTTTTGAAGGAATTCGAGCCGGTGACCAAATTCCTCTTACCCGAGCTACCTCTTCAGGATGTAAGTGAGGCTGTTTTCGCTGTAGCAGAGTCGACCCGCAACAATAAGTCCTCAATGTTGCAAGATGTAGAGCGAAAGAACCAAACCGAGATCGACTCAATCAATGGCTACCTTAGCAGTGTTGCCGAATCAATCGGCGTTACACTCCCTCAAAATAATGATTTAGTCAACAAAATCAAATCGTTATACTAGTCTATTAAAGAAATTAACCTGAACATGATCACACTTTTGTTGAGATTCACAGGTTCATAGGTCAAACATTTGGTAAGATTTCCATCTCGATACTTCTTTCTTTATATAAGAGATCGGAGCGGCAATAAACGTCCCTATCAACTATAATTTCGAATTGAGCATTATCTTTATCGCTTGCTAGCCTAGAGATAAACGAAATAACAAAAACACAATAAAAAGACGACGAGCGAGTTTACTCATCATGAATCCAGCGAGAATTTCATTACTTAGCACTTTTCTTATCGGGGCTTTTTTTACTCTGTTACTCATAATTGGTGACATAAACCAAGTAAAACTACCTGAAAAAGATAGCAGTGCGGCTCAGGAAAGCGCAAAACTATTATCCAACCAACTAGATAAGAAACTTAGCGCTTTGCAGAAGTCGATGGAAGCCCTCACCTACAATGCTTTTTGGCAATCGTCTCCCGTTGCCGAATGGTCATACTGGTTACAATCGCAAAGTACTCTCTATAAAACGGCGGGATTGACGAAACTTGGCGTTCACTCTAGTACAAATAACGTACTGTATATGGATTCACCGTCCAGGCCAGGTTTACTCGGCGAATTAAAGCAGCCCATAGAACGTGTTTATCAAGACAACAACACTATCAGTTTATTACAGATTTATAATGACCAACCAGCGATTGTCATTCTATCACCGATAAAAAATATAGATGGCGAAATAATCGGAAGTCTAATTGGTATTAAATATCTGGACACTGAACTACTTAAAAGCTTTCATTACATGACACGGGTAGCGGTCGCAGTAACCAAAAATGGTGTTCTTCAATCGACAAGTATTGAGTCCTCTCCGAATCTTGCTAGCTACGAACTTGTTGAAGTTCCCTGGCCAAAATCAATTAACTCGACTATTTGGAAAATGATCCTATTGGTTGAACCTGCTGCTCCAATTTCGATGATGCATGTTTATCTCATAGTTGGCGCAATTTTAACGCTTATTTTAATGTTTATTATTTTCAAGCAAGTTAATGCAGCCAGTAAGAATATAACTCTGCTGGACGATACACTTGATATTAAGTTACCTCTTGTCGAACAAATGAATCGTCTGAATACATTGCACAACCTGGCAAAAGATCATGTATTTGCAAGTCTGATTCAATCGGTAAAGCAACGACTAGAACAGCTGGTACAGCAAAAAAAGGCACTTGCCGTTGAACTAAGGAAGTCTCAGGAAAGCGAAAACAAGCTTAAAGCGCATGCTTCCAGCTTGAGCAATGAAAGGGATATAGCCGTCGCTGCTCCAAAAGTAAAGTCTGAATTTCTTTCACGTATGGGTGATGAAATTACAACGCCAATGAAGTCAGTTGTCAGCATGTTAAAATTACTTAGTGAATATGATTTTGACAGTGAACCTAAGCAACTACTCAATATCGCGAAGCGCTCAACTCGCACTTTGGTCGACAACCTGAATAATATTCTCGATTTTTCGAAGTTGGATGCCAATATGCTCAAGTTGGCCCCGAGAAAATTCAGTGTTCGAGAATTGGTTGATGATCTCTCATCTGAACTGTCTCACTATGCGAATGAAAAGGGTCTTTCACTTCAGGCAAGCAGCGATCCGGAAATACCATCACAAGTCAAAGCTGATCTGACTCGTATTCGCCAAATTCTCAGAAACTTGTTAGGAAATGCAATTCGCTTTACCAAAAGTGGAGAGGTCACTTTATATGCAGACATGGTTGAAAAGGATGGAGAAAACCTGCTCCGCTTTACCGTCAAGGACTCCGGAGTAGGAATTCCTGTGGACGCTCAAAAAGGATTATTCGATTCGCTTGAACAACAAACCAAACTAACCAATAGCAGCTTTGCTGGAAGACTAAGGTTAATTGTCTCCAAATATCTGGCAGAACTCATGGGCGGCGAAATAGGAGTGATAAGTGAACAGGGCAAAGGTTCGCAGTTCTGGTTTACTGTGAAAATAAGTTGAGAAAAGATGACTGGAGCAGATGCCGCTGTTTGAGTGACTAATAATAGTCCTCGATGGTGGCTAAATCCTGAAGATCGCAACGGCAGGTTACTTATCGAAATAACCCATTCAGAAAAAATTTGTTAGCTAACGGTTTGGGTCAAAAGTGATCGAATCTCTTCTCGAAGTTCCCCCAAAGGCATTGGTTTACTGAAAACTTTGTCAGCCCCCATACCACTGGCAAACTCAAGATAACTCTCCGGGTCAGACGAACCTCCGCCCGAATAGGCAATAATTTTAATCGCCGGAAACTTTTCGCGTACTTCTGATATGAGTTCTAGCCCTTCCTTATTAGGCATTAAAATATCAGTTATGATCAGATCGGGAACCTGGTGCTCAAAATACTCCATAGCCAATGCACCATCCTGCGCCAAAAGCACATCATGCTTGTCCATTTCTACTACGTCCGTCAACAATCGCAACATTTGCGGATCATCGTCAACGATTAACACCAATGCCATAAACTACGACTCCCTTAAAATCCTTTTATGCTCGAAGCGAGCAATCCAAGGCATCCTTCCTACTTATAATTATCGTTTAAAAAGTGGAGAATTCAAGTATCCACAGGTCCGGCGATTATAGCGGATTACCTCAATAACATGAAAGTGGTTACGTCATATTTACAGTATAATTGGCGCATTTGTACTAAAAATGTGCTTATTATCATCAAAATCAACGAGTTAATCACCGAAAATTACTTATGCCAATTATTCCCTGTGAACGATAATTTGATAGAATTAGCCTATATCAGAGTTATAAGAGAGTCATCGAACAAATGTCCAATACGGAAGATAATACAAAAAGTTCTCAAAAAGAGAACACTATTAGCCGAGCGAAGCTAAAGAAACAACTCTCTCCTCTGGCCTGGAAAGTGACTCAAGAGCACGGCACTGAGCCTCCTTATAGTGGAGAGTTTAATGACTTTGACCAACCGGGACAATATGAATGTATCTGTTGCGGCAGTCACCTGTTTACCTCTGAGCACAAGTTTAACTCTCAATGTGGCTGGCCAGCTTTTTATAAAGGGCTGGAAGACAACATTAAAGAGTCGATGGATTATTCACACGGAATGACTCGAATAGAAGTTACTTGTTCCAACTGTGGCTCTCACTTAGGACATAAGTTTGCTGACGGCCCCTATGGTACTCGCTATTGTATTAATTCTGTAGCACTAGAATTTAAATCATTCGATTAGGTAGCGAGCACTCCTGAACAATGACAATCGATCGTAGTCTGATTATTTTTGAAAACAATGAACTAATTATCGTTCACAAACCTGACAATACTAGCTTTCATATTGACAATGATGATGCTGGTTTTTTTAATCTGGTCAGTGAATTTACCGGCATAAAGCTTTGGCCCGTTCACAGGTTAGATAAGCTAACTTCAGGTTTGATTATTTTTGCAAAATCTGCCTCGATAGCTGCAGAACTTGGAAAGCTATTTGAACAGCACAAAATTAAGAAAACCTACCTGGCAATTAGTGATAAGAAACCCAAGAAAAAGCAGGGAAAAATTATTGGTGATATGAAAAAGGTAAGAAGCGGTAGCTGGAAGCTTTCCAACTCAAAAGAAAACCCTGCAATTACTCATTTTTTTAGTCACTCAATAGAAGCGGGAAAAAGACTTTTCTGGCTAGAGCCGAAAACGGGCAAAACTCATCAATTACGTGTTGCCTTAAAATCAATAGGCTCACCTATCTTAGGTGACAAACGATACTCTGGTTCAGACGCTGACCGAGGCTATCTTCATGCTTATAAGATCGAATTTTCTTTACTGAATAAGCATTATTCATTTTCTGCTCTCCCCTTGTCAGGAGAGAGCTTTGTGTCTACTAATTTTCAAGATGCATTGAAACATCTGAGAGTCAAAGCAGAAAAGAGTTCGTAGATATGAACTAGGAACGGATTCCAATTCCTTTCGTCAACAAATAATAGGCTAAAGAAAAAAGTGACAATATAAACACCGAAAGTAAAATCAGTGCATGAACGATATCTATATCAGAAAACCCCAAAAATCCATATCTAAACGCGTTAACCATATAAAGAATAGGATTGGCAAGCGAAACAGTTTGCCAAAATTCAGGAAGCAATTGGATCGAATAGAAAACGCCTCCGAGATAAGTTAAAGGAGTCAGAATAAATGTTGGCACAATAGAAATGTCATCGAATTTCTTAGCAAAAATAGCATTAACCAGACCACCTGTTGCAAATAGCATGGAGGTTAAAATAACCACAAAAAAGAGAATCCCCCAATGATGTACTTCCAGGTCGACAAACTGTGAAGCAACCAGAGTAACTATAATACCGGTAAGTAAACCACGGCTCACTCCACCAAAAATATAACCGAGTAATATATAGAGTGTAGGCACTGGAGAAACCAGCATTTCTTCAATTGATCGTTGAAACTTTGCGCTAAAAAAAGAAGATACAACGTTCGAGTAAGAGTTGGTGATTACCGACATCATTATGATCCCGGGCGTAATGTACTCCATATAGCTAACACCTCCCATCTGACCAACTCTGCTGCCGATCAGTTGACCAAAAATGACAAAATACAGCGACATCGTAATAGCTGGAGGCAACAAAGTTTGAACCCAGATTCGAAAGTAACGTGTTACTTCTTTGATAAAAATACTTTGAAGAGCAATCAGTGATTCTTTACTAAACATTGATTTAATTTCTCAATTTAAACGTTTACCAGTTAATTATTATCAAGCTTTTTCTGTTAAGCGAACGAACAACTCTTCTAGTCGATTCGACTTATTTCTCATACTTAGCACGTTAATATTTTTGTCAGATAATTTATGAAAGACTTGATTAAGTGCAAACTCTTTTGGCACATCAATTTCAATCGTTGCCTCATCTCGTTTACGAAAGGAAACTTCTTTCATATCAGGAAGAGAGTCGGGTACCCTGTCTACATCCAGCACAAAAGTCTCCATATCCAATCTTGAAATCAGATCTTTCATACTGGTGTTTTCCACAATTTCACCATGATTGATGATGGTAATATTTCTACATAGCTGCTCAGCTTCTTCCAGATAGTGAGTAGTCAAGACGACGGTAGTGCCAGCTTCATTGAGCTCAGTCAAAAACTCCCACATGGATCGACGAATTTCAATATCAACACCGGCTGTTGGTTCATCAAGAATAAGCATCTTTGGCTCATGCATTAATGCCCGAGCGATCATTAAACGTCGCTTCATACCACCTGAAAGCATTCTTGCAGGAGTATCACGCTTATCCCATAACGAGAGCTTTTTAAGCCATATTTCAGCTCTTTCATTAGCGATGACTCTAGGTACTCCATAATAGCCAGCTTGAGTCACCACTATCTGTTTACAGGTTTCAAACTGAGAAAAGTTAAACTCCTGAGGAACAAGGCCAATACATCGTTTAGCGGCTTCCAGCTCTTTATCAATAGAATGCCCAAAAACTCTAACCTCTCCCGAGGTTTTATTTACCAGGGAGCAAATGATGCCGATAGTGGTCGACTTTCCAGCCCCGTTGGGGCCTAAAAGCGCGATAAAGTCCCCCTTCTCTACATCAAAGGAAATGCCTTTTAATGCTTCTACTCCTCCGCTATAGGTTTTCTTCAAATTCGAAATTTCGATAGCTTTTTCAGTCATTAAACTTTCCTGATCAACATAGGTTTTACGATAGCACTTTCAGGTAACTAATTCTGGTAACCCCAGGGTCTGTTTACCGGGTTTTCTATTCCTAAATGATTGAGCACTCGCGCAGTAACAAAATCGGCCAGCTCATCGATAGATTCAGGATTATTATAAAATCCTGGAGCTGCCGGCATAATTGTGACTCCTGCCTGGCTCAACGTAAGCATATTCTGCAAATGAATAGTGGAAAAAGGCATTTCTCGGGGAAGTACAATTAGCTGCCCTTTTTCTTTAATCACTACGTCGGCCGCCCTTTCAAGGAGGTTATTACTTGCGCCAGTGGCTATTGCAGAAATACATCCCATGCTTGCAGGGCAAATAACCATCTGTTTTGGTGCAGCTGAGCCACTTGCAACCGGCGAATACCAGTTTTCCTTTGAATAAACGAGAATAATACCATCATCAACCTGACAATATTCGCTAAGTATTTCGGCTATTTTTGTCGGCGACTGAGGAAGCTTTAGCGACATTTCAGTAGCCAAAACAATACGCGCCGCGTCAGTTATCATTACATGAACTTCTTGATAATAACGCGCCAGATACTTTAACAAATTTAACGCATAGATCGCACCTGAGGCGCCGGTAATTCCAAGAGTAACTCGGCTTTTACCTTTCATGACTTACTCCCGCATGCTTTTGCAGCGCTTAATGTATCAAGTAGCCGCTGATGAATACCATCGAAGCCACCATTGCTCATAATCAAAACATGGTCATCTTCCCGAGCCAAAGCGACAATTTTGTCAATAATTGCCTGAGTGTCTGAAAGCACAAAGCAGCTTTCAGGTTCATCAGATTCAAGCTGCCACTCAAGCTTTTCAGGCAAATGATAAATAACAATATCAGCTTTTGATGTGGCATCTTTAAGCGCGTTTTTATGGATTCCCATTTTCATGGTGTTTGATCGCATATCAACAACAGCAATAACACGGCGGCTTCCCACCTTATCTCTTAGACCTGAAGTAGTTGTCGCAATTGCTGTTGGGTGGTGCGCAAAGTCATCATATATAGTAATGCCTGCGACTTCTCCTTTAACTTCCATTCGACGCTTCACATTTTTGAATCGAGTTAAGGCCTTTATGGCATTAGCAACTTCAACTCCTACATGGTGGGCCGCCGCTATAGCCGCTAGCGCATTATTTACATTGTGGTCTCCAATCAAATTCCAATCGAGTCGCCCCACCAGTTCTCCAAGATGGTAGATATCAAAACTTGAACCATCATTTTTGCGTTTATCCGCATACCATTTAATATTCTCTCTATTTTCAGGAGCGAGAGAAAAGTCCTGAACAGGAGTCCAACACCCTCTTTCAAATACGCGATCAAGAGCATCTGAATTCTGAGGTCGAATAAGAAGACCTTCTCCCGGAACGGTCCTTACCAGATGATGGAACTGGGTTTCAATCGCTCGCAGATCATCAAAAATATCTGCATGATCAAATTCCAGATTATTTAGAATGCAGGTTCTCGCACGATAGTGAACAAACTTCGAACGTTTGTCGAAAAAAGCGGTATCGTACTCATCTGCTTCGACAACAAAAAACGGTGAATCTGTTAATCTGGCAGAGACACCAAAATTTTCCATAACTCCACCAATTAAGAACCCCGGATTAAATCCACAGTCTTCGAGGATCCAGGCAACCATACTGGCAGTCGATGTTTTACCATGAGTACCAGCGACCGCTATAACCCACTTGTCGGCAAGAATATTTTCGTTAAGCCACTGCGGCCCAGAGCGAAACGACTGGTTCGAATTAAGCAAGGCTTCAATAACAGGCTTTCCTCGACTAAGCGCATTGCCGACAATAACACAGTCTGGCTCAGGTTTTAGCTGCTCAGCATCATAGCCCTCATGTAACTCGATTCCCAGAGACTCTAATTGATCGCTCATCGGCGGATAGCAATTTAAATCAGAACCGGTAACTTTGCAGCCTTTCTCTACAGCCAGACGTGCTACGCCTCCCATAAATGTGCCACAAATACCCAGGATATGAACATGCATAGTCACTTCAACTTATTATCAATTAATAGATTAAATTTGATGCATTGTAGCACGAATTAACCGGTGCTCCAGAAAGCCGCAAATAGATTCAATATATAGGACATGGAAATATCCACGCTATCCCGTTGTGCCTTTCCCTCGGCCCTGCGGCTACAATCATTTTTTCTTGGCTTTTTTGTGGACGATAGAGTAATTCCTGTTCATTTTGGTTTATAATGGCGCCCGAAAATTTGAACAGAATTCAGGAGCCTGAACATGACTCAAAAAAAGCGAAATGCTTTTTACGCCCAGTCTGGTGGCGTGACTTCAGTTATAAACGCCTCAGCATGCGGTGTAATTGAAACAGCCCGTCAACATAAGAAATTTATTAACAAAGTCTATGCCGGACGAAATGGTATTATTGGAGCTTTGACTGAAGACCTGATAGATACCAGCAAAGAGTCTAAAAAAGATATTGCTGCACTTAAATATACACCATCGGGTGCTTTTGGCTCCTGCCGTTACAAGCTGAAAAGCATTGAAGAAAACAGAGCTGAATATGAAAGACTGATCGAAGTCTTTAAAGCGCATGATATTGGTTATTTTTTCTACAATGGCGGTGGCGACTCAATGGACACAGCTCACAAGGTGTCACAATTGAGTGAGACTATGGGCTACCCGATTACCTGCATTGGAATACCTAAAACGGTAGACAATGATTTGCCAATCACTGATAACTGCCCTGGTTTTGGTAGCGTGGCCAAATACGTAGCTGTATCCATTCGCGAAGCAGGATTTGACGTTGCCTCCATGGCCAAGACATCAACCAAAGTCTTCGTTATGGAAGTAATGGGGCGTCATGCAGGCTGGATAGCCGCCGCAGGAGGTCTGGCCGCGGAAAGTGAAGGTGATGCACCTCATATTATTCTTTTTCCGGAAATAGCCTTCAACAAAGAAAAATTCCTTAAGAAAGTTGATCGTTGTGTTAAAAAGTTTGGCTATTGTGCAATCGTCGTATCTGAAGGCGCCGCATATAAAGATGGTACTTTTCTGGCGGATGCAGGAACCACGGATGCCTTCGGTCACAAACAACTTGGTGGAGTTGCACCTGTCGTTGCTCAAATGGTGAAAGACGAGCTTGGATACAAATATCACTGGGCTGTTGCTGACTACCTACAAAGAGCAGCTCGTCATATTGCTTCCGAAACCGATGTAGAGCAAGCCTATGCTATGGGCAAAGCTGCTGTAGAACTTGCAGTTTCTGGAAAAAATGCGGTAATGCCGACGATTGTCAGAAAGAATACGAAAACCTACAAATGGACTATTGGCGAGGCCTCTCTATCGAAAGTCGCGAACGTAGAAAAGATGATGCCTCGCAACTATATCAGCCGGGACGGTATGCATATTACTCAGGCCTGTCGCGACTATATGCAACCATTGATTAAAGGAGAGTCTTATCCTCCATATAAGAATGGCTTACCACAATATGTTACTTTGAAAAACGAAGCGGTTAAAAAGAAGTTAAAAAAGAAGTTTGATATTTAATCAGTTAATTTTTTACTACTTGTATTAAGAAAAAGGGTTGGTACTGGAATTACCAACCCTTTTTTTCTACCTGCAGACTAAGGCATTCAGTACTTGCCTGCACAACTTCAAAATGAACGGCGCAATACCTCAAACTCTAAATTAAAGTTGCATATACTTTAGATAAACGTTGACGAATTATTTTGGGGTTAATCTCAGATAATAATAAACGGCAAAATCCAATTCATATAGAAAAATAGCCTATCTCGAAAGCTCCGATATAACAAAAGCTAACGATAAAAAAATGTCCCATTCGTTTTTACTAAATTAAGTTCAAAATCAAATCCATTGCAGAGATAAAAAAGAAGTTATTCCACGCATAAAAAAATTAGCTGCTATGTTTATTTTCAACCCTTTCGTTGTTCTCTCATAGATAACATTCACACGGAGATGTGCCATGACACTCAATAGAAAAGTTAAGCATCGTAGCGAAAACATCAACATCAATTTCAGTCAAAAAGGTATCCCCTATTTTCCTGTTTATGGTCATTTTGCGACATTCTTCCTTAAAGGAAGCAAAGATGATCACTACAAGCTTTGGATAAAACTGGCCAAGCTTACCGATCGAATTTGCGCAGAACAAAACTATAAGACCGTATGTATTAGAGGAGTAGACTACGATCGATGGGAGGAATGGTGTAAAAAATATAACATGCCTGTACCCAAAGAGATAACCAGGCATAACTTACTAAATAATAAGCCATTTACTTACTCTGGAGGCGACCTTTGGTTTCATATAAAGGGAGAGAATGAAAAAAGCTGTAAGAAATTGCTTGATGAAATAGTTGCAGAGTTAAAACCTGTGACTGAAAAGTATATCAATACCCCCGCTCACAAGATGCATGGAGGCAAGGTATTTGGAGGACGGTTTAGAGACGCCATGATCAATCCTGTCGATCAGGTTAATTTATCTGAAAGAGCTATCGTTGGCGAAGAAGATCAGTTCTATCGCGGCTCAGCTTACGTTATTCAGCAAAAGTTTAAGCATAACTGGGCACAACTTGATGATATGAATATGGTGGAAAAAGAAAACATGATTGGACGAAACGGCAACAATGCCATTATTCCAACCGAAGACGATAGGAGCCATATCAAATGTGTTCGTCAATTAAATGGCCAGCGAGTCACTCAGTCGATACTACGACAAGCTCTTCCCTATGGTCACACCAGTGATGGAAAAGGCAAAGAGGAAGGGGTTTACTTCGTTGCCTATGCTAACAATGGTAAAGTTTATGAAGAACTGATACAGAATATAGTCGGTCCGGACAAAGGTTTTATCAAGGATAAAATGCTTAGCAATAGCCATGCTGAGTCAGGTAACTTCTGGTTCGTTCCTTGCGCAGAAATCTTGAAACTTTCTGGTCCACAAGGTCATGTAGATGTTCCATTAAATGAGTATTATGACCTCCGCAGTCGTAATGGTTTTATGTACTACAACAACAGAGACTTTCTGCACCAGGCACAATTAAGAGAAGACGGTGCAGAGTTTAGTGACAGAATAATGATTCTACTAGGTGAAACCTTTTCTCGCTGGAATGATACCTGGGAAAAAATACAAACAATGCCTTCTTTGGGACACCTTAAGGATCACCTGAAATCGGCTCGTTGGAAAAAATATCAGAAAATTGGCAGCTCAAAATCCGCAGCCCTCCGTAAAGGTCTGGCAATTAAAATTAGCCTATCGGATGTTTTACAGCGAGAAATCTACCGAGAAAAGGCAGGTCTTCATACAATAAAACCCCATGAATTAATCGTTGGAAACATGCCACCACTAACCCTGGGTAGTGGCTCACAAGTCATGGAGTACCTCAATGAGGACGAAAAAATTGAAGCCTTTTTTGGTATGCTGAACGAATATTCTGCAACCGGACATAACATACCAAACTATCACAAAGTATTACGCCTAGGCGTTGATGGACTTATTAATGAAGCAGAAAAAAAACTGAAAGGTGCCAGGGGCGAAAAGAAAGAGTTTTATCAATCCGTACTTTGGTCACTAGAAGGACTACAGGACTTCATCTTAAGCTACGCAGATCTTGCAAATCAACTCTTTGAATCAACGCCAGATAGCGCAAAGTTAGAAAAGCAAAACTATCTGGAGATCGCCAGGCGAATGAAAAAGATTGCCGGTAAAAAACCCCGCGGTTTACTGGAAAGCATCCAACTAATCTTTATCATCAATTGCGCACTTCATCAAACCGGTGAGCCAATGTCTATTGGGCGTCTCGATCAGTATCTGATTGATGCCTACCGTGCTGATATAAAGTCTGGAAAGCTAGATGACAATGGAGCCCAGGAGATAATTGACGCATTTTGGCTTAAAATGGATGAGACAGTCCTATATAACCGCCAACATATGCAGGACTATTTGACTTATGGTACTGGCGCCGTTTTTTATTCCGCAGGAAACTTCCCTCAAGGGTCAGCGCTAAATCAATGGGTTCAGCAGGTCACTATTGGAGGCTACTTGCCCACCAACTCAAAGACCCCCAAAGATGGTTGCAATCAAATAACTCTATTGTGTCTACGCGCCGCTCGCCGCCTCCCCTTGAATGCGCCCTGTTTGTCTCTCAGACTTCATAAAAAAATGGACTCCCCTCTTCATAAAGAGATTATTGAAGAGTCGGCTAAAGCCATTCTATCGGGTGGCGCACATCCCATTTTAATGAACGATGACAAACTATGTAAGGGACTGGCTAAAAGTGGTCCAATGCAAATCGCCGATTCCAGAGACTATGTATGTGATGGTTGCTTCGAACCAATCATTGGCGGAAAAAGCGAATGGGCATTTAGTTATGTTCCTATTCTTCCCGTAGTTGGAATGGCTATGAATCAAGGAGCAACAATTGAGGGAGCAGGCTGGGTTCATTTACGCGGTTTGAAAACCGGCTGGAACTCGCCACCTCCAGAAGAAATAAAATCCTTCAAACAATTTATGGATATCTTTTATACCCAATACAAGTGGCTGATAAACCAATTTTACAACACACTGATGAATAGTTATGGCGCACTATGGAATGTATGTCCGAGTCCACTATTCTCCTCAATGACCGAGGGCTGCATGGAGTCAGGCAAAGATATGACCAATGGTGGTGCCAAATACCATATTGTCGCACCAATGATGTGTGGAATTACAAATGCAATAAATTCTTTGTATGCTATCAAAAAGCTGGTATTCGACGAAAAGACCGCTCTGACCAATCTTCCGGAATTACTACAGGCACTCTGGAATGATTGGGGAGAAAACATGATCGAACCATTCCAGAATGAATTCGCAGGAAAAGCCAGAGCAGAAGCTAATGCCCTTAGATATAAAGAGCTAAGAAAAGCAGCCTTATCACTACCGAAATTTGGCGAAGGAAGCTGTCCGGAACTCAAAGTATTTGCCGACGAAGTGGTCGGTCAGTGCGTGAAAATAATCCGTGATGGAATAGATAACCCCTTACCGTCGATAAAGAAAGCCTACGACAAACTAAAAAAACAATACAAGCTCGAAGGAAGAGAATTTGCCTTTACGGTAACGCCAGGAGTCGGTACTTTCGAAGACAACCTCGGGTTAGGATTAGGAATGGGAGCATCTGCGGACGGTCGACTCTCGGGAGATCCTATAGCTGATGATTTTAGTGCAGCTCCAAGTCCTTCAGACATGCCTCCACAAACAGAGCCTTACAATATTTATAAAAGCCTCGACGACTGGAATCTACCTTCAATCAACGTTGGATTGTCTAATGCAGCACCGGTAGATATCAATATTGACGAAAGCTTTTCCTGCAAGGAAATGATGGATGTTATCCATAAATTTGCCGATGGTCAAACGGGCTCTAATTTACTCACTGTAACTACAGCAGATCCGGAAACCTACGCACAATCTATGCTGTTTCCCGAGAAATATGACTTAGTCAGGGTAAGGCAAGGTGGCTGGAGTGAATTCTATATTGCAATGTTTCCTGAACATCAAGCTTATATTGCCAGACGTCCCTACTACTCTACAAAGTAAGTCTTTGCGTTTATCGCTCTAGACCAGGTAGCTCTATGTTTTGCTACCTGTTTACCTGGCTACCTGGCTACCAGCGACTAACTTTGCAAAAGGAAATTAATCCGGAACGAATCCAGAATTGAAACAGAATCGATTAGGAGAATACTAATGACTCGTCTTACTCTTATTTCAATTTTTATTCTTGTAGCTAATTTCGCACTGAATAATCAAGTAGACGCGCAAGCGAAAATGTCGGAGGTAAAAACATTCAACCAACTTGAAAAGATTGTTCAGCGACTTGATAAAAAAAATCATTCGAAAACTCTTGTAGTTATGGATGACGATGACACCCTGACCATGATGCGCTGCGAATATCAAGGAAAGCCAAAAGATTGTCAGTACCTTGGCGGACCCGCATGGTACAGTTGGCAAGAGAATCTACTGTCCACTCAATCCAAATATAAAGTTGCAAACAGCTCTACAGAATTACTCGATATCGCAGCACTATTGCTTGCAATGAACGATATGGACTATACGGAAAAGGCAATTCCTGAAGTATTGCACAAACTAACTCTATCTGGAGTCAAACTACTTGTCCTAACAGCTCGCGGAAGTAGCAACTTATCGGCAACTTCAAGCCAGTTTTCAAAACTTTTTGTTGGAGACTCTGACAAAAAACAGACCTTTCTTGACTTAATCAATCGCAATGCTTTAACGGGTGATAAAAGTGGCATAGCCAGTATTGCAAGCCCGTTTCAACCCAGCGACTGTAATGCACAGCGTCCAGTGAGTTACCAACAGGGAATCATGTACGTTGCGGGACAGAACAAAGGGGAGATGTTACTTTGCTTGTTGAATAGAGCCAGCTCTACTGAAATTAGGAATATAATTTTTATCGATGATACTTTGAAGAATGTGAAAGATGTTTACCATTCATTTAAAGATAAGTCCGAATACGACGTTGACGCGCTTCACTACACTGCTCTCCAACACCATAAAGAAGCTTTAACCAATGGTTCAAAAGCTGAAACCTACCAGAAAAATGCGCAAGCACGCTGGCAGGCTATTCGCACGACGCTGAAGAATGAACTGAAAAAACCTGCTGTTAATTATTAATATTAAAGTCTGACATTCATGCTTTATCACTGAACAAACTATTTACTAGTTAAGGAAAATTATCATGTCTCGATCCAAACTATCAAAAGTTGAACACTTTGTTGTACTGATGCTGGAAAACCGTTCTTTCGACCAGATGCTTGGTTATCTATATTCCGATGAAGGAAATAAATCTCCGCTAGGTCATTCGTACGAAGGATTAACGGGAGAGGAATTTAACTTTGATTCTAAAGGCAATCCTATCAATGTATATAAAATATCTCCGCAAGATGATTACGCCTATTTCATGCCAGGCGCGGATCCAGGTGAAGGTTATTTCAATACAAACTCTCAATTGTTTTCCGACCATATTGCGCCATCGCCCATCACAAAAGCGACAAACGAAGGCTTTGTTAAGAATTTTGAATATACCTTGGGATGGGAAAAAAAATCGAAGTGGTCAATTCTTCCGGGAACAGAAGGGAAAAGTATTATGGGTATGTTTACTCCTGGCATGCTTCCAGTTCTATCAACATTAGCCAGAAGCTATGCCGTGTGTGACCATTGGTATTGTTCTGCACCCACAGAAACCCTTCCGAACCGGGCGTTCTTGGCGATGGGTACATCGCAAGGTCGGTTAACCGATAAAGAAAAAGTTTACACTGCACCAACCATTTTTAATTTGCTGAGTAAAAATGGTAAAACCTGGTCCATCTATGGGTACGACAAAGCACCACTTAGTCGAACATCGTATGCGGATATTACTCACGCCTCCAATGACCATTTTGGAATGTTTTCGGACTTTAAAGAATCAGCCGAAAAAGGCAAGCTCGCGAACTATGTCTTTCTCGAGCCTCAGTGGGGAAAAGGAGGAAACAGCCAGCACCCGAACTACGATGTCGCCAAAGGAGAAGAGCTTATTCTCGAGGTATACAATACATTGAGAGGTTCACCGCTTTGGGAGAAAACACTCCTGATTATAACCTATGATGAGCATGGCGGTTGTTACGATCATGTTGCTCCACCTGAAGATGCTACTCCACCAGATAACACCGTTGGTCAATATGATTTTGATTTCACTCGATTTGGTCCAAGAGTCCCTGCAGTTTTGGTATCTCCTTATATTGAAGCTGGGACGGTTTACCGAGTCTCAGCTCAAGAAACACCTATCGATCACACATCGATTCTGAAAACTATCGAAGAACGGTTTGGGTTACCATCATTAACGCAGAGAGATGCAGTAGCACCTAGTCTTGCCAATGTACTTACACTGGACAAAGTAAGAGATGATAATCCACTCAAAGATGTAAAAGCACCAACTAGTAGCCATAAAGTTGATTTTGATGATGAACCCGATCATTTACAGCAGCTGTATGTTGACTCGATGAATAGCCTACCGTATGAAGAAGTCGCAAAGAAAGATGAGTCCAACAAACAGGTCAGCTTTTCCAACAGCAGTGAAGCAATGGACTACGCACACAGACGCTACCACGATTATTTTAGCTGGTATGAAAAGCACAATAGATGATATTGATATTCTGAAAGTCGACTGGCGGATCAGCCTGACTGTATCCGCCAAAGCCAGAGAGAAACAGACTATCTCATTAAAACCAACGCTGTTCAGTCAAGTATTCTGACTTGATTAAATCATTGAACCGTTCAACTTGCCTTGCCTTGTAGCGGCTGTCTTTTTTAGCGTTAATTACCTTCACCGCTGAAAACAATGATTCTTTGTAGCCCGGAGACTCACTATTGAGAATGATATATCCAAACTCGAAAGCCAAACCTAAAACCTGTGCGGCCGGAGGAATTTCATCACCAGCGAGCCCATTTGGATGACCACTACCATCATGACTTTCCAGGGATTGCAAAATTAAGTCAGAAGCTATACTCCATCCAGGCATTCTCGCTAGTAACCCTGAAGCAAAAAAAACCTGATCCATTGTTAGGTCGGCAGGCGACTCTTCTATTCGGATTTTGTTAGACAGAGTAAGAAAAGTAATAGCCGCTTTAAGTTGATCTTCTTCAACTTTTCTATTTAGCATTTGATTTAGCGAAAGAGCCATATCATTAACGATATGCAAAAATTTTTCATGAGATGAGTCAGTTTGCGCTTGCTTGTCGCTAATAAACTCAAAAAACTCCAAATCGGTTGCATCCATAAAGCTGAAAGCGCGGCCGTGCTCATTATCTACTGCAACTAGATCAACGTTGTAATGACCATCTTTAACCGCAATCACGGCTCTTTCAGCTACTCCAAGGCGTTCGCTTGAATCGACGCTTTCAATCTGGCTTATCAAGTTCTCTATACTTGTTAGAGTCATACCGCTTACAGACTGTCTCTGAATTAATTTTTCCAGTTGCTTCTGAATCTCATTGATGACAACTACAGCAAATTCACCATAGGTGTCATGATACTCAATTTGACCGCTACGTATTTTCGAAAAGAGGTCTTCAAGTTTGTGGCTGGCTTCGACAAAACTATCGAGAAAAACCATTTTGCAATTGCCTTTAACAGTATGCAAAGAGCGGAACATACGGTCAATTACCTGCGCGTCAGCGCCCGCCTCCAATATAGAAGCGCACTCATTTACATCAGCAATAGCGGCTACGACGTCTTCAAAAAACTCCTGTTTGATTTCATCATCTAGCTCTTCAAATGCTTGAGTATCTATGCCTTCAGTGTTTGCTTGCATCTTTCCAGAAAAAAATTATTGACGGAATTAAGTTTATCTCGATAAGAGTCAACACCAATAAACGACAGGTTTGCTTTTCTAGTATGGCAAAAAATGAGAAAAAATGTGATTTATTAATAACATAGATGTAAAAAGGAGCCAATAAAGGCTCCTTTTTACAGACACCAGCAAAATGTTCAGCTTAAAAGCGGAGCAATTACCAGGCTGACGATCGCCATGACGTTAATCAGGATATTCATGGAAGGTCCCGAAGTGTCTTTAAAGGGATCACCTACAGTATCACCAACAACTGCTGCTTTATGCACATCTGAGCCTTTGCCGCCAAAGTTTCCTTTTTCAACAAACTTTTTAGCATTGTCCCAGGCGCCTCCGGCATTGGCCATAGTAAGGGCAAGCAAAACACAGGTGATTAACGCTCCCGCCAACATGCCACCTAAAGCCTCAGCGCCAAGACCAAAACCAACAACGGCTGGAGCAGCCACCGCCAATGCGCCGGGTATCAGCATTTTTCTAAGAGCGGCTTTAGTCGCTATATCAATACATTTTGCATTATCTGGCTCGGCTTTACCCTCAAGAAGTCCGGGGATCTCTTTGAATTGACGACGGATTTCTTTAATCATATCAAAAGCAGCACTTCCAACAGCACGCATTGTTATCGCGGAAACCAGAAAAGGAAAAATACCACCGATAAACATCCCCATTAATACCAGAGGATCGTTGATTTCCAGTTTGAAGCTTTCAATATTTCGAGAAACCGTTTCAATGTATGCGGCTATGATTGCTAGCGCAGCCAGTCCCGCGGCTCCAATGGCAAATCCCTTACCAATAGCAGCAGTGGTATTACCAACTTCATCAAGACCATCAGTAATTTCTCTGACTTCTTCTCCAAGTTCAGCCATTTCAGCAATACCACCAGCATTGTCAGCCACTGGACCATATGCATCGATAGCCATGGTAATACCGACAGTGGCCAACATTCCGACTGCCCCGATACCAACGCCATAAACACCAGCCCCTTCAACAAAATACGAACTGGCATAAATAATTGCGGCAATTGTAAGGACCGGAATCACAACAGACTCCATACCGACCGCCAAACCAGCAATCATCACAGTAGCAGGTCCTGTTTCACCTTCTCGAGCTAGATCCTGAACAGGCTTTCCACCGGTATAGTATTCAGTAACCAGACCAATAATAGAACCACCAACTGCACCAGATATGACGCAATACCAAATGTTTACCGATAATCCCATCCAGTCTATAAGTACATAGGCTGCAGCGATCAACAACAAAGTCGCACCAAGTGTACCCGTCCTCAAGGCTTTTGCCGGCTCAGCCCCAGAAGCTAGTTTAACGATAATGATGCCAATAATTGAGCAAATCAAGCCAACAGAAGCCAACGCCAAAGGTAGGAACATTAGAACCTCCCGGTGCCCTCCCCCGGTCAAAGTTGCTACAGCTGTTCCAGCCATGGTGGAGGCTATTGCAATAGAGGCGATCATTGAACCACAATAAGATTCAAAGATATCAGATCCCATACCGGCAACATCACCGACATTATCTCCGACATTGTCAGCAATTACTCCCGGATTTCTCGGATCATCTTCAGGTATGCCTGCTTCAATTTTACCCACCAGATCGGCACCAACATCGGCACTTTTGGTAAATATCCCTCCGCCCACACGGGAAAACAATGCAACCACTGAAGCTCCCATTCCAAAGCCATGTATTGCTTCTGCGTGGGTAGGATCTCCGCCGAATACATAGTACATTCCACCCAGCCCCAATAAGCCCATCGAGGCCACGGCCAGTCCCATAACTGAGCCACCATAGAACGCCACAGTCAATGCAGACGCCGGTCCACTCTCTGCCGCCGCCACAGTGGTTCTCACGTTCGCTTTTGTTGCTGTATACATACCTATATATCCTGCAATCGCTGAACTCAGAGCGCCAACAATAAATGCGGTAGGCGTATGCCAGGACTTAAAACCAACAAAGAGCAGAATAGTCAGGACGACAAGGAAGGCTGCGAGGATGGTATATTCGCGACGCATAAATACCATAGCTCCCTGATGAATTGCTTCGGCTATTTTTGCGGTCTTTCCCTCTCCGCCCGAATATTTTTTTATAAAGAGATAAATAATAAAGGCTGCTATTAGCCCTACAATACCAAGAATCGGCGGTACTATTACTAGATCGGTCATACTTCCCCCACAGTTAAATCATCTACAACACCAGCATTACCAAAGGTAAGACCGGTAGATAACAAAATTGACATACGTCTACTCTTGTTGCTTTCGATGAAATTGAAATTCAAAAAATTGATTTTCGGGCGAACCAACTGCATGGCAAGGATCGAAGTGATTAACATTAACTTTATTAGCTTCGGTTGCCCCAATGCCATAGGCCAGACTATTACCTCTTATTATAACCAGAACCAAAAGTCCGATGACTCCTGTATAACAATAAACTATCAGTAGGTAAACAAACGAAAACACCTTATTTTAACCAACTGATTTATAAGGACTTTATTTATTTTTTGGGAGGAGTTTATTTTGCGCTGCACTATCGTTATAATACGCGCCCTAATTGAATCTAGCACTTGAAGAACGGAAAAATGAGCCTGAACAAAGTACCAGCAGGTAAAAACCTGCCAGAAGAAATTAACGTGATTATCGAAATTCCAGCCCACGCTGATCCGGTAAAATACGAAGTCGACAAGGAATCCGGCGCAATCTTTGTTGATCGTTTCATGGCGACCTGTATGCACTATCCAACAAACTACGGTTACGTTCCTCACACTCTGAGTGAAGACGGTGATCCGGTAGACGTTTTAGTCCCTACTCCTTTCCCTCTATTGGCAGGCTCTGTGATTAAATGTCGCCCTGTTGGCGTTCTTAAAATGACTGACGAGTCAGGCACCGATGCCAAAATTATCGCGGTTCCTGTTCGTAAGTTAACACCAATATACCAGGATGTTAATGAACATTCAGATCTCCCTGAATTGCTTCTTAACCAAATTCAGCACTTCTTTGAGCATTACAAAGATCTAGAAGCGGGTAAATGGGTTAAAGTTGAAGGCTGGGGTAATGCTGCAGAAGCGCAACAGGAAATCATCGATAGCGTTAATCGCTATGAAGAAGCCCCTGAAAAACCGGCGTTCTAATCTCAATTTCCAAATAAAAAAGCCAGCTCTTTAGCTGGCTTTTTTATTTTTTATAGGAATATTTTATTATACCCTAGAGCTTTCAATTTTCTGAGTAACCCCCTCGGAATAACCAGGCCATAAATAGCTTGCAAGCAAACGAAGGGCCATGTTTTGACTCCGAGCCTTAAACCAAATTTACCACACAAACTAATGTGAGGTTGCAATTTCTCCATGCTGGCCAACAATATTTTGCTTCATTAAATTCATACGGATATTAAACTCATCTTTAACTAAAGTAAAAGATGGATGTTCACGCACTGCCGTCAATCCAGGATCAGCTTCTGCCCACCATAAATCAACAAACCCTTCCTGAATTGCCTGACGCAAAAAAGTAATCCCTTTTTCCGTCTCGCCTTTCAATGACGCAATAACTGACTGAGCATAACGCATTTCATTGTTGGCAACTCCTTCATTTCTCAAGCGGATAATTGATTCCTCAGCTAGAGAAATATACCCATCAGCTTTTAGAAGGTTACCAACATTTTGATACGC
The DNA here is from genome assembly GCF_015687155.1 of Aliikangiella sp. G2MR2-5. GTDB lineage: Bacteria > Pseudomonadota > Gammaproteobacteria > Enterobacterales > Kangiellaceae > Aliikangiella. The sequence continues at coordinate 190,792 of NZ_JADPQF010000006.1, forward strand.
CCGAGCTAAAAGCAAATTTATTCGCACAGTTTCCTCATCTGACTTATGAGGCATCAATTGTTTTACTCTAGTTTGAGCCAAAGTAAGATCCTGTATGGCTTGCTGATTTTTACCTTGCCTCAAGGCAACATAGCCACGCATCAATAACTCGTTTGGCTTCTGGGTATTTTCATTAAACCCATCAGTGATTTCTTGCAGTCCATCAATGTCACCCGCTGCGATTAGAATAAATGCTTGTAGCCATCGATACTTATCGGCATATTTATCTTCTCGGCTGACCAAGGTATCTACATTAGTTTGCGCGGCATCCAACTCTCTCATAGAAATAAGGATTCGAGTAGATTGAGCAAGCCATTCACTATCCTCTCCACTAAGATCTGCTTGACGGCGATACATGCTATAGGCCTGATCTAACTGACCGACAGACCGACTAACATTGCCTGCAATACTATAAGCTTGCGGATAATTAGGGTTATTTCTTACGACCAGATTAAATACATCCATTGCGGCTTTATAGTCACCAAAGCGTATAAGATCTTGTGCGTGATTAAAACCAACAACAGCCGCTTGTGGATCTATTTTATATGCCTTCTTACGAAGAGCGGCACCATCTACAAAATTTCCTTCATTTTGCAAAATACTGCCATACCACATATATGCTTCGGCATTTGATGGATTTATATTGATTGCTTGAGTTAAAGCTTTTTTCGCCTGAGTCAAAGCCTCCAACGCAAGTGAGTCATTGGTATCTTTCAGAAGATGTCCGGACTTTTGCCAATAATATAAGCCTTTCACTGCAAACGCTTCTCCCAAATCGGAATTAATACTCTGAGCCTTATCAAGCATTGCAATAGCCTTAGGACTTACATCTTCAAATTTCTCAATTCCATAACTTACCTGTAGCAGATAGGTTTCCGCAATCATTGCCATGGCTTCTGCATATTCAGGATCATAACTTAGTGCCTGATTAAAATGGGTAAGTGCTCGCGAAAAATCTTCCTTTCCGCGATTTCTTAAGAATGCAAGGCCTTTTGAGTACTCTGCAAAAGCGTCAATATTTTTTGTTCCGATTTCAGACGCAGCAATTTCTGACTCACCCAGCAGACTTATTTTCAATTCTTTCATTACCGAGTTGGCGATCTCATCCTGAACTTTAAAAACATTTTTTGTATCCCTATCCCAGCTACGAGAAAACACATGGACGTCTTCATCCGCTTTAATCAATTGGGCGGTAACACGAATCAAATCCCCCGAACGTCTTACGCTACCTTCCAGAATATATTGCACGCCCAGCTCTTTAGCGATTTGGCGAACATTAATATTTGTATTCTTATACTGGAAAGAGGATGTACGAGCGGCAACTCGGAGTTTCTTATTCCTGGCAAGAACATTCAATAATTCTTCGGATAGACCATCGGCAAAAAACTCATCATTGCTTTCGTTAGAAAAACTCGCAAACGGGAGCACTGCAATTGTTTTTTGATCAGCGATGGGCTTCAGGATCGACTCGAGTTGCTCTCGATTGTCACTCGCCTGTACAGGTTCTCTTGCACTGTTATAATATAGAAATGTCGCACTGGCACCGAATAACAATATGACAACCAGTTCAAATAACTGAACAGTGATAGTTCGTTGCTTCGCAAGTTCACTTGAATCAGCCAGAAGCTTTTGGCGATCCAGTCGAATATCATACATCCAGCCAGAAATAAGAGCGACGGGAAAGCCAGCGAAGGCAAGTAACACCATCGAAGATAAAACCCAGTCATCCACCCCCAGCACGGGAAATAGAATATCGGAAATCTGAATAATTCCCCAGGTTATTGCAGCATAATAGGTAGCAGCCTTGAAGATCTTTCTGGTTTTGGCTTCTTCCCAGACCCTTGTCATGACGTTATTAGACCTTTCTCAGTTGCTGAACGAAATTTACTTACAATCCCAATAAATCTAAACTCAAATGCTTACCGAGGAACTCATTGATAAGACAGGCATAAAGACCGTTAAAATAACGGCCTCTTTATATGATATATTATAAGACGACAAGTTCAATGAAATGGTTGCTTTTGTAGTGATATTTTTTATAACTAAATATTACCAACTAGTAGATAATACTAAAAAGCATACCCTTTTCTATTTGCCACTCTTTAATCCGATATCACCGCTTACCGTCGACATTCGAATTACCCCGCTACCTTCCCCGCTAGTAAACGCCAGACTTTGGGAGTCAATAAAGCTGGTTTGAGGCTCAACGTCATTAAATTCATTCACAACTCTTCCGCCTGGAGCAGTCTCCAGAGAAACTTTCGCATCGAAGTTATCAGTAAAATAATAGTAGGCGTCGCCAGATACGCTACTCATTTTAATTTCCCCATTAGCCAGCATTTGCCCTTTCAACTTGATACTACCTGAAACAGTTGATGCTTTAACTCGTTCAAAACTCGCCGCATTGATATCAAGATCAGCAGACACTCCAGACACACTAATCTGACTTGCACTAATTTTTGCCTTCAAATCGCCACTTACAGTGCTGATTTCAAACTTTCCTTCAATTTCGTTAGCGTCAATATCTCCGCTAACGTTGTTTACATAAGTTCGCTTTTTTATCTGACTAATTTTTAAATCACCACTGACAGAGTTAATCTCCACACCACCTTCAACTTTTTCCACTTTCAGATCAGTAGCTACTCCGGTAAATGACATACTCGAGCTTTGTGGCAACCATACCTCTAATTTAGAACCATCATGACTACGATGACCCGTGTTTCTCGGAAGTTTCACTTTAATAGTAGTTTTATCGCCAGATGTTTCAAAAATAAACTTCTCGGTAAGATCATCTAAAGTACCTTTAACGCGAACTTGATTCTTATCCCACCCTTTAACAGTGATCTCTCCTCGAGTGTTATTTATTTCAACTTGACCATTCGCTTCTACATCAAGTGACTTATCAACCTTCTCTCCTGCAAACACAGAAAAAGACAGTGACAGTGCTAACAAAGGCGTCAAATATTTCATGTTCGTTCCTCATTATTTAAATTCTGATTGAGCCGGGCTAATTGCGAAAGAAGCGCCAACTCTTGCTGATAGGTTGCTTGCAATAGCTTTGGTAGTTGAGGGTTATCCGGCTCTGCAGCAATCGCATTTTTTAAATTAATCGTCGCTTTCTCTATTACAGCCAGGTTAGTCTCTATTTCGTCTAGAATGGAAGAATCATTGACATTAGAGTTATAACGAATCTGCGTAAGTAAAGCTGTTCGTGCGAGCCTGTACTCTCTATCCATAGACTCTACGTAATTCATTGATTCTACCATTGCCTGTCGAGCCTTATCATCAATCAATATTTGCTGTTGCGAGCTCATATCGGCCATTAATATCTTTGCCTGATTCAAATTTTGCCAGCTAAAAAATAACATACCAGCACTCAAGACTAAAGAAGCAGCCATTCCCCAGGAAAACCATTTGGATTGACGATAAATAATACTACTAGCACCATTGGTTCGCCCAGATTGCTGATCGGATAAGATAGTCGTTTCAATCCGCGACCACACTTCTGGGTCGGGCTTCATTTCCATCGGCAGCTTGGCGAGGGCATCGCTAAGCTGCTTTTGCTGATTAATATCAATTGGAGACTCTTTCATATCTGCTCTCTCAAAACCTTTCTTTTCATCAAGACGAAGTTTTATCTATGAATACTTAATACTCAACCTGTAGCTAACTCGCTAAATAGCTTTTCCGTAGAAGCATTCGCGCTCTGGCAAGCTGTGCTTTAGATGTTCCCTCTGCGATATTTAGCATTGTCGATATTTCCTTATGAGCAAGGCCCTCAATATCATGCATCACCAGAATATTTCTCGCTCCCTCAGGTAACATCATAATCAGCTTATTTAAATCCATTTGGTGCTCCTGATTTGAGGAAGAAACAGCGCCAGCATGACTTAACCAACCGGCATCCGCTTCATCATTTCCTAGCTCCACAGAATTTTGCCAAACCTTTTCACTTTTAAGTCGCATTCTATCAATGGCCAGATTGGAAGCTATCTTTCTGAGCCAGGTATAAAATTGGCTCTGCTGCCTGAAACTCGCTATTGACTGCCATGCTTTTATATAAGACTCTTGCAATACTTCTTCTGCCAACTGCCTGTCACCAATCATTCGAAATATAAACATCATCAAGCGGGCACTGGTACTACGATAAAGACGTTCAAAAGCAGCTACGTCACCATTGACCGCCTGTTCAACCCAAATTTCTACTTCACCCTGTGATTCTAATTCTTTGGTAGCCGGCAAGCGATAACTCCGATTTGTTCCTGGTTTTGACCTTGTTTATAAGCATAGACGAGAGAATTTTGGAAAAGGTTTAAATCGATCTAAGAAGATAGGGCAAGTTTTTGACTCTCACCCTGTTACTATAAGGAGGCCGGATAGTTAATTTATCTAATTGACAGCTTTAAACCACTGTTGGTGAAACCTTAAATATTAACCGTTATTTAGAAGCTCTCTAAGATCGATGAGTCCCGCATTAGCGCGACTAATATAGGAAGCCATTACCAGAGAGTGGTTCGCCACCAATCCAAACCCACTGCCATTAAGTATCACAGGACTCCAGATAGACTCCTGGGTAGCCTCAAGTTCTCTGATTATCTGAGCTAGACTCGCTTTGGCATTCTTCTTTTCGAGTACACTGGCGAAATCAACCTCAATAGCCTTGAGCAAGTGAACGAGCGCCCAACAAGCGCCGCGAGCTTCATAAAAGGTATCATCGATTTCCATCCATGGAGTTTTAACCATTACACTTTCAGGGCTCTGGGTAGATTGGGATGCGGCTTCATCGCCGGAAAGATCTGTATTCACTCTTTCTTGACCCACTGAAGCAGAAAGTCTTTGCGATAACCCTCCCAATCGCTTTTCAACTAGTGTTAACCAGGCTGTAAGGTTGTCTGCTCTGGCATAAAACTGATGTTCAGGGCTATCAGCCTGTCCTAGCTTTTGTCTATATAAAGCCAGCTTTTCAATCCCGGAGCGATATTTACTCTCCGCCTCAGGAAAAATCCACTGGGAATGGTCATTGTTAAAAAGTGGCTCAGCGTCTTTAAGAAACTCATTTTCAAGTGACTGCGATTGTGACCGACTCATATGATTTCGCAAAACCGATGCCATATCTCGAACCTGAACCAGAACACCAAACTCCCATGATGGAATATTGTCCAGAAATATCGAAGGTGGCAAAACGTCATTGCTTAGAAACCCACCGCTTTTTTCAAGTAGAGTCCCAGCAATTTTTTCGGTGGTTGCAACCGTTGTGTATCCAATGATAAGCCGTTTTCCATCAGAAGTTTCAACATAGGCATCATTAGTGGCGATCTCAAAAGCATCTGGCTCAGAGCTCCAGAATATACCCACGATATATAAAAATACGGTGAGAAGTAGAACGCTATATATTACAAGCCGTCGAATTGTGGCCGGTGAGTAACTATCAACTTTATCAATTACACTACCTTCGTTGTCTTTTTGTGATTTTTTCCAGAACTTCCACATAGAAGATTACCTTATCTTAACTGAGCACAGATTATCGTTAGCATAGAAGTATGCATCATGGCTTAACCATTACACGAGTAACGGGTAGAGATTCAAATTCAAGACCTATTTCAAAGTCTTGTTTAACTTTCTCTTTATCAACTCCCATCAACATAACATGGTAACTCCCGGGAGCAAAATCAACAGTATCTTTCGCTTTAATCGTTAAACTTTCAATATGCTCCATCTTGGCCACACCATCGACCAAATAAGAACGATGTATCATAGCGTGCCTGGCTGCAGGCGAGCTGACGCCAGTCAAAACTAGCTCTTTATCACTCAAATTTTTCAGGGAAAAATAAATTGCCCGCATAGGACTAACATCAGGGGATTTAGCTAGTTGCACTCTGACAACTTCAACCCCTGCTGAGCTCGAAGCGTCATTCTCTGCTGTTGCAAATGAGTTCCATTGAAAAGAGCCAAGCAACAATATTCCCATAAACTTCATTGTTTTAATCATATATTCAAGTATCACACTCTAAAACTTAACATTGATTTTTACCATGTAGCTGATTGTAGCAATTTACCATATAAAATATCATTCACTATTCGCAAAACCTAAATAAAAAAGCGAGAGCAACTCACACCCTCGCTTATGTTCTCTGGTTTCTGATTCGCTCTCTTTACTCTTCTAGTACTAATAAAACAGAGCTCCGGCAATCAAATAACCGACAAAAACGGGAAGTCCGAATGTTATCAGCAGCAAAACCGCAACGACTCTTACTAAAGTAACATCCCAGTCAAACTGCTGGGCGAGGCCAGCACATACTCCCATGATTTTTTTCCGGGCACGCGGCTTGCGAAATTGACTATGACGATACCCAAACTCTTCTCTATCACGATAGTGACTGTAACGACTCATTATTTAACTCCTTAACTGATACCCAAGAACTCACTGCGATTGACTTAACCAGGCTCGCTCCCTCACGATGCCTTCTTATTGATTCTGGCTTTCAATGCTTCCAGCTCTTCATCCAGTTTTTCGTCTTGATCTAAAGCGTCAATCTGCTCACTCAAACTGGGATTTCTTCCAAGATTCATCGCTTCAACTTCAGCCTCTAGTTCGTCCATTCGTTTCTCAAATCGCTCAAACCGATAAAGAGCTTCGTCGATCGCACGGTTATCGATTCTTTTTCTAGCTTGAATAGTGCTCTTGACTGTTTCATGTCTTGCAACAATCGCATCTCTTCTGGCAACAGCTTCGTTCAACTTTGATTGCAACTTGCTGACATCCTGATCCAGTCTTAATAGGGCTGCTTCCAGCTCCTCCAGCTCTTTTTGCTGGGCTTCTATGGCTTGTTGCAACCTTTGCTTTTCGTTAAGAGCTTGCTTGGCCAAATCTTCCCTGCCTTTTTCCAATGCTTTTTTAGCTCTTTGTTCCCAAAGAATAACTTCTGACTGCATATCCGTTAACTTGCGCTGCATATCCTTTTTATCAGCAATAGTCTTGGCTGACTGAGTCCTTACCTCAAAAAGCGTCGACTCCATTTCAGCAATGATCATACGAACCAGCTTTTCTGGATTCTCAGCTTTATCCAACATAGCTGATACATTACTGTTAACGATATCCGAAAATCTTTTAAAAACGCTCATTAGCTTCCTCTCTTTTTTGTGCAAACTGATCTCTGGCAATCATTAAAAGTCTGACTTTTAACTTTGCTTTGATAAACAGAATTCATTTATCGTGCCAATTAGCGAAAAAAGCTCTTATGCTGTTGAAATGATAGCGTTTTTTGTGACAGTTTCATGCTGACTAGCATTTTTAGAGAGAAGAGAAAGCCAAAACGAACTTAACCAGTGAGGCCAAAATTTAGCGAAATTGACTATTTGAAAAAATAGGCTATCCGCAAAATAAGAGACTGGAAAGCAATTAAGAGAGTTCTACTCCTTTAACTGCTCAAGAGCGGCGTCGATGACTTCAATTCCGGCGCCAGATTTATAGGCATTTTCACTTAAATAACGGCGCCATCGTTTACCTCTTGGTTGACCATGGAATAAACCGAGTAAATGTCGTGATATATGTTGCAAACGAGTACCGGAAGCCAGCTCTTGCTCTATATAGGGGCGAAGTTTCTCTACAACTTCATAACGAGTCTGCTTACTTGATTCAGATTGGTAAAATAGATGATCGACATCAGCCAGAATAAAAGGATTATGGTAAGCCTCTCGCCCAATCATCACACCATCGACATTACTAAGGTGAGATTTCGCCTGTTCAAGAGTAGTTATTCCGCCGTTGATAATAATTTCAAGATGTGGGAAATCTTTTTTGAGCTGATATACTCTCGGGTAATCCAGAGGAGGAATTTCTCTATTTTGCTTCGGGCTTAGCCCAGATAGAATAGCTTTTCTGGCATGGACAATAAAAGTATTACAGCCTGCCTCGGCATTGATTCCAACAAAGTCAGTGAGAAACTGATAACTATCCAGATCATCTATTCCGATTCGATGCTTTAGAGTAACAGGCAAGGAAACCGACTCCTTCATTGCCTTAACACACTCAGCGACTAGCCTGGGCTCAGCCATTAAACAAGCACCTATTTTGCCTGACTGCACCCTGTCGGAAGGACAGCCAACATTTAGATTGATTTCGTCATATCCATATTCACTGCAAATTCTTGCTGATTCGGCAAGCGCTATGGGGTCACTCCCCCCTAGTTGTGCTGCCAATGGATGCTCCTCGGGATGAAAACGGAGAAACCTTTCGGCATCACCGTGCAAAATGGCACCGGTCGTCACCATTTCAGTATAGAGTAGAGTGTGACGCGAAATTTGACGCAAAAAATAACGATCATGTCTGTCAGTCCATTCCATCATGGGAGCAACAGACACTTTTCTATCGATTTTATCGTCGGTATTCAAAACTTTATATTCCGTTTTAGGATTTTTTGACACAAATTTGAGTAAAAGTGGCCAAAACAACAAAATTTGGCCTGAAGAGGCGAATTTTAACAGACTACAATCACTTTGGGCCAATCAATTTAAACAAGTTAAGTTTATTTAAAACAATAACTTATGAACGAGAGTTTTTTTTTTGAAAAAAAAGTTAAGCTATTTGAGATATTGCCGATAAGTTATATATCAAGCCTGCAAGCTAACGAATATGTATCATTTTCAACAAGTTAGCAAAACAGGTACGCCAGGGAGGTAAAGTCTCGGTCAGCCTAATAATAATATCGACGATTTTGATCATGGAGGTTTTTTATTGGTTCGATTTTTGAACCTGTAATCATAAGAGGAGCCAAACCATGAACACAGCAAAGTCACTAGTACTAAAATTAGTAAAAGTTTCCACTACCTTTCTTTTTTCACTGAGCATACTATCTTTTTCCGCAGCAACTCAGGCCAATGATGTAGAGCGTCTGGTTATGAGTTTGTGTGAGGCCGCAAAAGCTGATGACCGCAGTGGTATGCGCAAAAAGCTGAAAACCGCTCGCCTGAGACTTAGAAACATCTATTCAGGAATTAATTGTGGACCCGAGGGCAGCTTACTGAGAGTAGCCACCAGCAGCGGCTCACTCGATGCAGCTACCTTTATCGCCACCAAAATAGGTAAAGAGAACTTAAGCGCGGCTGAGTCAGACGGTAAAAATATATTGCAATATGCCCAGGATCTTGTTTCTGCCGGTGACGCAAGTAAACAGGCATTCGTCGACTTATACACCTCCAAAATGTAAAGGGTATTTCAAAAAAGTATCCTACAAGTTTGTTGTCGAAGAGTTAGCTCCTCTCGAAACAAAAGGGGCGGCTACGGCCGCTCTATTTTTAGTTTCAAGGTAGGCTAACTTTTTGTTTTATAAGACACTTTAAATATAATCAAAATATTTGATAAAAATTTCTAAAGTTTTTTCAAACTCAGCCGAAAAATATCTCGGAATTTTTAATAACCCCTCAATATTGAAAATATTGGGTTTAGAATTGTTTTTTACATAAAGCCGAAACTTTCATACGTCGGCACTATCGTTGGAGAATCTAGTTAATGAAACTTATTGCTAAAACAATCATCTCTGGTGTTATCTTAACAGCAACTTCTTTCTCTTTCGTCAATGAAGCAAAAGCCAATGACGTTGAGCGTTTAGTTTCGTCTCTATGCGAGTCAGCTAAAGCTGATGACCGAAGCGGAATGCGTAAAAAGCTTAAGACAGCTCGTTTGAGACTGCGCAATATCTATGAAGGTATTAGTTGTGGTTCTGAAGGCAGCTTGCTACGTGTAGCAACAACTAGCGGTTCTCTCGAAGCTGCGACTTTTATTGCAACTAAACTTGGAAAAGAAAATCTGGGTGTTGCAGAGGCAGATGGAAAAACTATTCTACAATATGCGCAGGGGTTGGTTGATGCTGGCGATACAAGTAAAAAGGCATTTGTTGAGCTTTACCAGTCTAAAATCTAAGAGCTCAAAACTCCTTAAATAAAAAAAGGTAGTCTGATGACTACCTTTTTTTTCTTAGAATTATTTTTAAATAAAATTTATTTTACCAGAACTTCTACACCATACCGTTAGTACTTGAACTGCCCAACAAGCTTTTTCATATGTTCGGCAAGCCTGGCTAATTCTTGACTTGCGGCCATATTCTCACTGGCTCCTTGCGATGTTCTATCTGCCATTTCAGAGATAGAAGATACATTTTGATGCATTTCCTGAGACACAGAACTTTGCTCTTCTGCTGCACTGGCAATATGTGTACTCATATCATTAATCACACTCACAGCCTGAGTGATTTTCGCCAGAGACTCTCCCGCCTTTGCAGTTTGCTCTACACTTTTTTGAGCTTCCGTCCGGCTCGTCTCCATTACAGAAACAGCCTCTCGGGTACCAGTTTGCAAGCGCTCAATCATTTCCTGGATTTCAGATGTAGACTCCTGAGTTTTACTGGCCAAAGTCCTTACTTCGTCTGCAACTACAGCAAAGCCTCTTCCCTGCTCACCCGCTCTCGCAGCTTCAATTGCTGCGTTAAGAGCCAACAAGTTGGTTTGATCAGCAATTCCTCGAATGACATCAAGGACGGCGCCAATGTTGGTACTATATTGGTCAAGCTTATCAATTACTACAGCTGCGCTTTCAATTTCACGAGCCAGCTTGTTTATAGTGCTGATACTATCCTGTACAACCGATTGTCCCTCAACCGTTTCAGAATTGGCTTTTTGAACTTCCAACAACGTATTATTAGCACTATTGGCGACCTCATCAACTGTTGCCGTCATTTCTGTCATCGCGGTAGCAATCATGTCTGTTTGTTCTTTTTGATGATTAATATTTTCATTGCTTTGACCAGAAATCGCAGCGGTTTGCTCTGCCGAAGCAGACAGCTGCTCTGAGCTTGATCCAATTTCTTTTAGCATTTCTCTTAAAGCATCAATCAGATTGTTGAATCCCTTCGACAAAGTTCCTAGCTCATCTTCACTGTAAACTTCAGCCTTCTCTTTCAGATCCCCTCTGGATACTTGATTGATAACTCTCAGGACTTCATTTAATGGTCCTGTCACGCTGCGCAATACCCAGTAATTGACGCTTGCGGCGACTAGTATGGCAATCACGGCAAATACCAGTAGTAAAGTTCGGCTCGAACTCACTTTCTCGCCGGCATCATCTTTAATTGACTGGGTTAAGCTTTTGACCTTACTGAAAACATTATTTAAGTGCGACTGTGCTAATGTAGCCGCTGCATCTGATTGATCTAACAGAGCTTCGCCTTCCGCCCGAGCGACAAGACGTTCGCGATGACTGGCTAGAAGGTTTCCTTGACCGGCAGTTAACTTTTTAAAGGTCGCTATAGCATTTACCGTATCACCATAAAACTCACTACTTTGCGCGGTAGAATCGTTTTGTACACTGGTAAACTTATTACCGAAGTCTTCGAGCAGAGCATTTATATCCCTAATTGCTGAATCGACCCCGTCAATGTTTCTTAAGACCAGAGCATCTGTAACAGTGACCGTCGCTTCTCTCACCATATTGGACATACTTTGCAAATTGCTGGCAGTATCCCCGCTTCCCAGTTCATCGGCAAAGTCATAAAGAAAAGAATCCAGTTCATCGGCGACATCTTCAAATGCGCTTCGCATACTTTCGATACTTTTTCCTAAGGATAAATCTTTACGGTGCTTTTCAAAAACCTGCGGCGCCAGACCAGAAAACGTTTGAATCGCTTCATTACTTTCATTTAAGGATGCGAGTACTTCAGGGTAATTCTTTGCAACAGCGGCCAACGCTGACGCTGTTTGCTGATTTTTCTTCATTAATTCCTGGTATCGGCTCTCGTACTCAGCTAGCTTGTCAGTATTATCTGACTGATGAAACCTGTTGACGGCAACAGTAGCCTTTAACAAAGTTGAAACATTTTCACTCCCCGAAATCAGCATGGGTGTTGAGCGATCGGTTACCGCAGTCAGACCTTCATCAATACTGCTAACACCGCTAAGACCGGTAAAGCTCAAGGCAATCAGCAGCAATACCACCAGACCTGAACCACCCGCGATTCTAGCTGTTACTGTTAAATTCATTGTCACCCTCTGAAATGGCTGTTCTACTTGTTAAAGGCATCTGGAGCGAGCAATCGATACAAGACGCCTTATTATTCTTCATAAGCATAGTAAAGAACCCTGAAAAATGCCTAAATTAATCGCGCTAATCGATTGAAAATCAAATGGTTATTTGTTGATTCAACGAAAAACTCTTTTCAGGGCTATGTTTAGGTTATCGTAATAAAAAATCACGACTTTAGAATTGAGGAGAAAAAATATCGCAAAAAGTTAACTTTCAGTAAGGAACGGCCAGTCTTGGTAAAGCCAAACGGGCACCGCTAGTGGTAACCATTACGCCAGATGAACGACAACTTCTCTGGAATGAGCACCATGACGGTGTTCCCAAAGATAGATTCCTTGCCAGGTGCCCAGCATAAGTCCTCTTTCAACGAAAGGAATAGATAATTGTGTGGCAGTGAGAACAGACTTAATATGAGCCGGCATATCATCCGCTCCCTCGTAAATATGTGTATACAGGCTATCTTCTTCAGGCACCAGGCGACTCATCCAGTTTTCCAGATCACGCTTTGCGCTAGGGTCAGCATTTTCCTGAATAATCAGACTACAGGAGGTGTGGCGCACAAACAAAGTACACAGTCCCTCTTTCAATCCTGACTGTGCAACTAGAGATTCTACTTCACGAGTAAACTCATAAAGCCCCTGACCATCTGTTTTTACAAGCATTCGACTAATCATAATACTCGTACTCTACTCTTGAAGTTATTCCACAAAAAAGCGTATAGCTGATGGTCTCAGCCCAATCGGCAACTTCCTCAACCGCAAGCCCTTCGCCCCACAAAATAGCCTTGTCACCTACTTTTACTTCGCTGTCCGCTCCAAGATCAATAGTGATCATATCCATTGATACCCTGCCAACCAGAGGATAACGCTTGCCACCCACAAGAACCGGAGTACCAACTTTGGCATGCCGTGGATAGCCATCGCCATAGCCGATTGCAACAACGCCTATAACTGTGTCGGCTGGCGCTTTCCAGATAGCTCCGTAACCTACACTGTCTCCCGCTTTTAGGTGTTTTATCGCGAACACTTCAGACTCAAGCGTCATAACCGGTTTTAATCCATGTTCAACACCTTTTAAGCCAAGCATCGGAGAGCTGCCATATAGCATAATCCCCGGCCTGACCCATTCAAAATGACTTTCAGGCCACGCGATAATACCTGCAGAGTTAGCCATGCTTTTTTGCGTATTAATTTCTTTAACGACTTTTTTAAACTGTTCCACCTGTCGAGAAGACATCGAGTTAGTAATATCGTCGGCACAAGCAAGGTGGGACATAAGATGAATACTTTTTACAAGAGAAGAGCTTTTCAGCCTGTGATACGCATCGATGAATTCTTCGGGATTTAACCCCAGTCGATTCATTCCTGTATCAAGCTTAAGCCATACGGTCAGAAACTCGCTGTATTCCCGACGGTTTTCATATGACTCTATAAGCTGGAGCTGTTCTTCCTGATGAATAACAGTTTCAAATCCATTGTTCAGTGTTTGAGTAAACTCCTTTTCACCGAAAAAGCCTTCCAATAGTATGACAGGGTTAGAAATGCCGGCATTTTTAAGCGCAATGGCCTCCTTCAAACAGGCAACAGCAATAGCATCGGCTTGCTCAAGCCCCAGACTTATCTGCTGAATTCCATGCCCGTATGCGTCCGCTTTAACAACCGCCATTATCTTACTAGCTGGCGCGAGCTGTTTAACAGTGGCCAGGTTATGCCTTAATGCACTTAAATCAATTTTTGCCTTGGGTGCGCGCATTCTGCTCTCTTATTGTTCTCTCTTATTACAATGGAAAAGTGTCTGACAGGGTTGGGCAAGAGCGTCTAGATTCCGCGATAAATGCTCTACTAATAAAGTCATGAGTGACTAATATTCTTCATATTCTCTGGCCAAATTGGCAAATCGGTTAAAGTGCCCCTGGAATGCAAGCCTCACCGAACCTATTGGTCCGTTACGTTGCTTACCGATAATAACTTCGCCAATCCCTTTATCTTCTGACTCTTTATTGTAAACCTCATCTCGATAAACAAACATGATGATATCCGCATCTTGCTCGATTGCCCCTGATTCACGAAGATCTGACATTACCGGGCGTCGGTCCGCTCTCTGCTCCAGAGATCTATTCAGCTGGGAAAGAGCAATAACCGGAATATTCATTTCCTTGGCCAGAGCTTTGAGAGAGCGCGAAATTTCAGATATTTCCAGAGTCCGGTTATCTCCCAGGCCAGGGACAGACATAAGCTGTAAATAATCGATAACTACAAGACCAACATCGCCATGTTCCCGTTGAATACGACGTGCTCTTGAGCGCACTTCCGAAGGCGAAAGCCCCGCAGAATCATCAATGTACATCTTACAATTGTTTTTCAATATGTTAGTAGCTACCGACAAATTATCCCAATCCCTGTCGTCCAGAGCCCCTGTTCTCAATTTTGTCGCGTCAATTCCACCGATCGACGCAAAAGAACGCATTAGAAGCTGATTTGCCGGCATCTCCATACTGAAAACCAATACTGACTTTCCGCTATGGATTGATATATGTTCAGCAACATTCATGGCAAATGTTGTTTTACCCATTGCGGGGCGTCCAGCAACGATAATCAAATCAGAGTTCTGCAATCCATTGGTTTTGTCGTTCAGGTCTTTAAAACCAGTATCCAGACCTGTAATACCACCTTTGGAGTCAACCGCATACTGTACGCGATCCAGAGTCTCTTCGAGGAAAGTCGAGGCAATTTTCAAGCCGCCATCGTTACTTTCCCTTTGCTCTGCGATTTTGAATACTTTACTTTCAGCAAGATCGAGCAAAGCGTTTGAATCTCTGCCTTTTGGCGCGTAAGCAGCATCGGCGATTTCATTTGAGACAGATATTAGTTCTCTTAAAACAGCTCGTTCCCGGACGATAGCTGCATAAGCGCTAATATTCGATGCACTCGGGGTATTCTTAGCCAGATCTCCTATGTAGGCTAGACCGCCTATCTCTTCGGCTTCCCCTTCCTGCTCAAGAAATTCATACAGGGTCACCACGTCCATAGGACGATTATTTTCCGCCAGGTATTTCTGGGCCCTGAATATCAATCGATGCTCTTTTCTGTAAAAATCTTCCGGAACCAGTTTATCGGATACTTTTTCCCAGGCATCATTATCCAAAAGTAAACCGCCCAGCACCGCCTGCTCTGCTTCCAGGGAATGAGGCGGCATTTTTATGTTACTTACTTGCTGGTCTTCAAACATCAACGACTTCCTGATTACTTGCTATTTCAAAAGAAATAATTCTATACAAACCTATAAACAAAAAAACACCCCGGACTACTTGAGCACGGGGTGTTTTATTCTGTCATTAGCACTGCCTTAAAGCAACGCCTGACCACATTAAAGCTTAATTGTTTTCTTGACCAACAATAACCAGCTTCAAGGTGGCGTCGACATCAGTGTGTAAGTGTACACTTACTTCGAACTCACCAGTAGTACGGAAAGCACCTTCTGGAAGACGAACTTCACTCTTTTCTAGCGCAACACCAGCAGCAGAAGCTGCATCAGCAATGTCTTTTGTTCCAACAGAACCGAACAACTTACCTTCGTCGCCAGCGTAAGCTTCGATAGTAACAGTTAATTCAGCAAACTGCGCTGCGCGTTGCTCAGCAGAAGCAAGTGCATCAGCAGCTTTCTTCTCTAACTCTGCACGGCGAGCTTCAAATTTTTCCAGGTTATCCTTAGTTGCAGGAACCGCTTTACCTTGAGGTAGAAGGTAGTTACGACCGTAACCGTTAGCTACAGTAACGTTATCACCAAGCTCACCAAGATTGCGGATTTTTTCAAGTAGAATGACTTGCATTAGTCTTTCCCCTATTTGTTAATCGTTACTTACTTGTGCGCGTCTGAGTAAGGCAACAAAGCCAAGAAGCGAGCACGTTTTACCGCTGTAGAAAGCTGGCGTTGGTACTTAGAGCGCGTACCGGTGATACGGCTAGGTACAATTTTCCCAGTTTCAGTGATGTAGCTTTTTAAAGTAGCTAAATCTTTGTAATCGATCTCAGAAATACCTTCTGCAGTGAATCGACAGTACTTACGACGTCTGAAGTGTCTAGACATAATCTACTCCCCTTACTCTGCAGCTTCGTCAGCTGATTCAATTTCTTCTGCAGCAGGCTTGTCTTCTGCAGCAGGCTTGTCAAAACGCTTGGCAGCTTCTTCTTTCGCTTTCACCAATGGTGAAGCTTCAGTCACTGCTTTTTTCATTTTGATAATCATGTTACGAAGTACCGCATCGTTGAAACGGAAAAGATTTTCCAACTCTTCGATTGCAGAGTACTCACACTCAACATTCATTAACACATAATGAGCTTTATGAACATTGTTAATAGCGTAAGCCATTTGACGGCGACCCCAGTCTTCAAGACGGTGGATTTTGCCTTCTGCGTCGGTAATAACAGCGCTATATCTTTCGATCATAGCTGGCACTTGATCACTTTGATCAGGGTGCACTAGAAATACGATTTCATAGTGTCGCATTAAGATCTCCTCACGGTTTCCAGTCACTAACAGTAATAAATACTTTAGTAACAAGGAGTTAGGTCAGATTGTTAAAAGTTGAATCCATCTCAACTCTAAAGAAGAGAAAGACTCGGAATACAAGAGCGCGGGATTATACGGCCAGTCCCTTTTAAAATCAAATGATTATTCGCCTGAGGTCCAATATCCACAGCTTTATATTGTGGATAAACACCTGTTAGCTACACCTGTTTATAAACAGTATTAATCAGTTGTGGACAAACTTGTTCGAAAACGGTCAAATTACTTGCACGCTTCCCTGGCAATAACCGCCATGGCCCTTGTTATTTTGTGCAGTTGCTTCTCACTAATGATATAGGGTGGCATAGTGTAAAGCAGCTTGCCAAATGGGCGTAACCAAACGCCCAGTTCTACCAGCCTGGGTTGGACCTCATGCATATCAACAGGGTCCTTTAACTCGACAACGCCAATAGCCCCTTTTATCCTGACTTCAAAAACCGACTCCAATTCAGTTAAGGGCGTCAACTCCTCTATTAGCTGTTTCTCTATTTGCAACACTTTACTTTGCCAGTCAGATTGAAGAAGCAGTTCGATACTCTTGTTAGCCACCGCACAGGCCAGCGGGTTGCCCATGAAAGTGGGTCCATGCATCAAGTTGCCCCCAGCATAGCTACCTATTTTATCCGCTACTTTTCGTGTGCATATAGTTGCTGCGAGGCTCATGTAGCCTCCGGTCAGAGCTTTTCCCAGACAGAGAATATCTGGTGCTATCTGCGCTTGCTCATAGGCAAACAGGGTACCCGTACGGCCGAAACCTGTGGCGATTTCGTCCAATATCAGCAAAATTCCATACTGGTCACATATCTGGCGCACCTGCCTCAAGTATTCAGGACAGTAAACTCGCATTCCACCGGCTCCTTGCACCAGGGGCTCCAAAATTACAGCGGCAATAGTTTGATGATTTTGTTGCAAACAATGTTTAAATGGTTCTATTTCACTGTCCTGCCAATCATCGTCATCAGCAATAGTGGGGGCTTCCACGAAAAGGTGCTGTGGTAGAACACCGGCAAACATTGAGTGCATACCATTTTCAGGATCACACACCGACATGGCGCCCAGCGTATCTCCATGGTAGCCATTTTTAATGGTTAGAAACTGCGTCTTTTCCTGCTTTCCTTGCGAAAACCAGTATTGCAATGCCATTTTAAGCGCAACTTCCACGGAGACTGAGCCCGAGTCAGCCAAGAAAACGCACTCAAGTGAATCGTCCGTCAGTTCCACAAGCTTCTGACATAAAGTAATCGCAGGTTCATGAGTTAGGCCTCCAAACATAACGTGGGCCATTTTATCGCACTGAACTTTCAATGCACCATTGAGCTGTGGATGATTATAACCATGAATAGTGGACCACCAGGAAGCCATTCCATCGATTAACGAACCACCATCAGAAAGGTGCAACTCCGCGCCTTCAGCTGACTCTACTTCGAACACCGGGACAGGATGAGTCAGACTGGTATAAGGGTGCCAGATATGCTTTTTATCAAATTCGAGCGCTTCTGAGTTCATAATTAGGTAATGCTTCGCTTCACTTTTTGTCTTAAAACGAATAGTATCACCCTCAATTCTCGACTGCCATTTCCAGTCATAAACATCACATAACTAATTTTACCATTTTCAAACGGACCGCTTCTTTACAATGAACTTTAAAGTCTTTCTTATTAATCTGGATCGTTCAACTGAAAGACTTGAAATAAGCCAAAAGTTACTCCGCGAGCAAGGAATTCCATATGAACGCATTTCTGCTGTCGACGGTCAGACTCTTGGAGCAGGACAGATAAAAGATATTTATCAATTCGATGATTTTCAAACCTACTACAAAAAGCTCAATGCTGGAGAAGTGGGCTGCTATTTAAGTCACCGAAAGGTTTGGCAACGAATAATTGATGATAACCTCGACTTTGCGGTAATTCTGGAAGATGACTTTGCTCAGTGTAGCTCGCTAAAATCTGCAATTGCTCTAATAGCAAAGCTCCCCAGAGCTTGGGACTACATAAAGCTCGCGGAACACAGTAGAAAAAGAAGGTTTATATCCCAGAGAAATTTCGAACAAATATGTATTGGTATTTATGATAAAATTCCGGCAAGAACACTGGCCCAGGCAGTCTCAATGCGTGGAGCACAAAAATTACTAGCGCAAAGTAAACAAATTAAACGTCCGGTTGATATAGATATCCAGTACTGGTGGGAAAAAGATATTTTAGCTCTTGGCATTTCACCTGCTGTTGTTACACCAAGAGAAAACGAAGTAAGCCAAATTGACCTGTCTGCAGATCGAAACTCGGCAGATAAAAGCCGACTGAAACAAATTAGTCACGCGATAAGATTTAAAATTGACAATAAACGGTTTCAGAATCGGCAAAAAGAAGAATTTGAAAATTTTTTAGAGCTAGTTGAAGCTCACAAAAACGACTTGAAAAAATAAAACCTGAAAACCGAATTAAGAGTGAATTTTGAGGGAACAATGAAATTTAAATTTTTATCAATTTTGCTGGGTTCGATGATTCTGTTCTCGAACAGTTCGCTCCAAGCCAGTCCATGGATTGGCACGAATAATCCGTCGCTGCATAATGACCTGAAAACGCTCCTTGATCATGGTTATCTGAGTGGAGTGTCAATGAGTTATCCCCTTCCCTGGCAGGACATTGCAGGTCAATTGAAATCAATCAATGTCAAACAAGAGCATCAAGCTGCGCAAGTAGCCCTTTATCGATTGCAAAAAGCACTTAAGCTTCGCGAAAGATATCATAACCAGCTTTCTATCAGAGGAGCGACCAATGCTCCACGTTTTACCAACTTCGAATCAAATCAGCGCAGCGAAAAAGAAATTAACTTCAGAACTCGATTTGAAACTAATGACCTTGCAGGACAGTTATCTGTTACCAAAGAATCCGGTGAAGGAAGTAATGAGAGCGAAGATACTCATTTCACCGGGAGTTATCTTGCTTACCGAATTGGCCCTTGGCACCTTTCAGTCAATGCTCTTGAACAGTGGTGGGGACCGGCTGAATCGACCAGTTTCATAATGACCAACAATGCTAGAGCAGTGCCTTCTCTTGCTATAACTACAAGCAGGCCATTTGTCGACGAAGAATCCTGGTTTGGATTTCTGGGTCCCTGGTATCTTTCCGCACAATTAGGTCAGCTCGAGACAGAGCGATATGTTCCAGATGCAAAACTTTGGAAAACCCGTTTTAATTTTAAGCCTTTTGAGCAGCTCGAAGTAGGTTTATCCTGGGCTGCCATGTGGGGCGGCGAAGGATATGGCAATAGCTTTTCTGATTTTATCGACGTCATTACTTTTCGCGCTGTTTGCGTCGATGGTTCCGATAACTGTGATGAAGAACTTCATACAAAACCTGGTAATCACTTAGCTGGTGTTGATTTGAAATACACTTTTAATCTGTTTGATCGTCCTACCAACTTTTATGTGCATACAATTGGAGAAGATGCAAAAGATTTTTATATGATCACTGATCGTGTCTATCTTTTTGGGCTCTCAACTTATATTGGCGAAAGTAAATTCTATATTGAGACGAGCGATACAACGGTTTCTTGCGGCAGCGCTACTACTACTACAAATAACTGTTTCTATGAACATGCAGATTATCGTTCCGGTTATCGATATTTCAACCGTTCACTGGGTAGTACTTTCGATAGTGATGCTTTTGTAACATCAATTGGAATGAAAAAACCATTTATCAATGGGGATGAATTATTCTTACAGTTAGACATAGCAGAGCTTAATAAAGATGAAGAAGAGCCATCTCCAGTCATCAGGGGCAATAGTGAAGATCTCATTCGATTAAGCGGTTCATATCTGACAAATTTCAATCAATGGCAGCTAAAAGTGGGAGGCGTGATCGAGTCAAGTGAAAACGAACTTGGTGAAGATGTTGCCGAAAACTACCTGTTTTTAGATCTTACCTATAAATTCTAGCGATTTTACCAACTGTACTGTTCTACCAGCAGTACGGTTCCAAAAACTTACTAGCGGCTGGTTTTACTTCTAGCCGCCAGTAAATGGATTTTTCTTTCTGAATGTTCCTACCGCAATTGCAAAAGATAGCAAGATAATCGAATTGAACAACACTGGAACAATAATGAACGAGTAACCTAATTCATGCACCGCATTTCCTCCGATTACGGCGGTTACTGCAGTAGCCCCTCCGGGCGGATGCATACAGGCGGTCACATGCATGAGTAACATCGCAGCCCCGATTGCAACTGAAGAAGCAAGAATAGGGTTGGGAATCCAGTAGTAACAGGTGACACCGACAAATGCTGATACAAGATGGCCTCCAACCAGGGGCCAGGGTTGAGATACTGGGCTGTGTGGAATACCGAAGACTAGCATTGCTGATGCTCCGGTAGAGGCTAATACCATTGGTAAGTTTTCCGCAAGCAAAATGCTATTACTAAAAAATGTCGCACATAGGGTCGCGATAAACGCGCCAACAATTGAGACGAACACTTCTGAGTTTGACATGGTTCTCATGGCCATAAATAGAACTTTATCCTTTTCAATTCACTGCTTATCACTCAACTTCAATATTTTCCGGTAAGGCTAATCATCATATATCAATTCAACCGATAAAACGCAACAGAGAATGACCAGGGTCTTTGAATAACTTGGCGATCTTTAGGAATTCTTTTACACTGGACTGCAAAATCTTTCTAGTTTATGAATATAAGCAATCTCAATTAAAAATCAAACCGACAGGATCAACCATGAAGCTCTATCAATATAAAAGCAAAACCTTCAAGTTTTTGATACCTATAATTTTTATTGTTACTCCATTTCATGCCAGCAGCCAGTGTTTACTTGTAGAAAACATTGTAGGCTATACGCCTACAGCGAAAGACAGAAGTATGCTCGAGTTTTCATGGTTGAAAATCATCGACGGAAAAGTAGTTTCTACCGGACAAAAAATCCGTCCCGAGGTACCACCCAATTGCTCAACACTTGACGGAAAAGGACAATTTGTTTTACCCGGCTTAATCGATGCACATGGACATGTATCTGGGCTTGGTAACGAATTAATGCGAGTTATTTTACGTGGAACTAAATCCGAAAATGAAGCTGTAGAGCGAGTGATCGAATTTGAAAAACAAAACCCTCAAGCGAAATGGATCCTGGGGAGAGGCTGGAACCAGGTTCTATGGCCCGACAAAAGCTTTCCAAGCAAGAGCTCTCTGGACAAGACTAATATCGATAAACCGATTCTACTTCGAAGAATAGACGGACACGCAGCATGGGCTAATTCAAAAGCGCTGGAATTAGCAGGCATCAACCTTCAAACGCCCGATCCGGAAGGAGGCAAGATTCTGCGGGATGAAAAAGGCGAAGCGACCGGAGTTCTTATCGACAACGCGATGAACTTAGTCGAATCGAAAATTCCTGCCTTGTCAAGAATCGAACAAAACTATGCTTTTGATAAAGCATTTACTCACCTGCTTTCTCAAGGAATAACCAGTGCACATGACGCCGGTGTTAGCGCCATGGATTATGAGATATACAAGGCAAGAAGCCAGTCAAAAGAAATGCCTATGAGAGTTTACGGAATGCTATCGGGCGCCAGCCCTGATCTTTATCAGTGGCTTAAGCAAGGCGTTTTTCAGGATTCCGACGATAAAGTTTGTGTTCGTAGCGTAAAGCTCTACTCAGATGGTGCTTTAGGAAGTCGCGGAGCAGCAATGCTTTCTCCTTATTCAGACGACCCTGACAACAAAGGCTTATTGGTTACAACACCAGAAATGCTGGACTCGCAAGTGGAAGCCGTATTAAAAGCAGGCTTTCAAGTCAACGTTCATGCAATCGGTGACAAAGGAAATCGCAATGTCCTTAGCGCATTTGAAAAAGCCTATAAGAAAGTTGGAGGAAAACAACTGCGAAATAGAATTGAACATGCCCAAGTTGTCGCGCTTGAAGATATTCCGAAATTTAAGTCGCTTGATTTAATCGCCTCTATGCAGCCGGTACATGCAACCAGTGATATGAATATGGCTGAAGATCGAATAGGGCAAGAAAGATTAAAAGGCGCTTACGCGTGGCAAAAATTTATTCAACAAGGGACCATTATAGCTTCCGGCTCAGACTTTCCGGTCGAACTCGCAAACCCCTTTCATGGTTTACATGCAGCAGTTACTCGCCAGAACCACAAAAATGAACCAACTGAAGGCTGGCTGCCTCATGAAAAAATGACTCCTCAACAAGCGCTAAGGAGCTTCACATTAGATGCAGCTTTTGCTGCTCATCAGGAGAATAAACTTGGCTCGCTGGAACCAGGTAAATGGGCTGATTTTATATTAGTCGATCGTGACATAATTAAGGGAAATCCCCAGGAAATCTGGAAAACAAAAGTACTCGCTACCTGGGTTGCTGGCGAAAAAGTTTATGAGTTGAAATAGTTGAAAAAAGGTAAGATTATCAAGCCGCACTCTGGTTCGGCTTGATAATTTTCATTCTCTAAAACAAGTGGCTATCTATTGATTTATCCCTGGACTGTGCTCACACTGTTGCAAATAGATGGTATAAACACAAAGATGGAACCTATAGGTCATTCCTAATCTAAATCAGTAAAATTTTCTTTTAGCAAAATTTCACTCATGCCACTGCCATCGATGTTGCCCCCACTAACAATAACACCTATTTTTCCACGAGGTTTTATCCGGCCGGATAACAATGAAGCAAGACCTAGAGCACCAGAAGGCTCTACTACCATTTTCATCCGATAGAAAAAGAACCTAACCGCTTCTTCTATAGCCTCTTCCGAAACCGTTCTCATATCATCAACGTATTCTCGTATCAAAGGGAAAGTCAAGTTTCCAAGACTGGCAGTACGAGTACCATCTGCGATAGTTGGGGGGTTGGGCTTAGAATGAATAATACCGGTTTTAAATGATAAAGTTGCATCATCCGCCAATTCAGGCTCTATTCCATACACTTTACAGTCAGGAATAAGATTCTTAGAGGCAATAGCGGTACCACTTAGTAAGCCGCCACCGCCGCAAGGCGCTAACAAATAGTCCATATCACCCACTTCTTTAATAAATTCATATGCGACGGTTCCTTGACCGGCAATAACATCATCATGATCAAAAGGAGGAATTAAAGTGAGGGAACGTCCCTTGAGATACTCAGCTGCAACATCTTCTCTTACCTGAGTTTGAGGATCATACTCAATAACATTTGCCCCATAGTGTCTAGTCGCGGTCAATTTAATCTTTGGTGCATCAGTCGGCATTACTATAGTGGTGTCAACACCAAGTAATTTTCCAACACAAGCTATTGCTTGAGCATGGTTTCCAGAAGAATAAGCTAGCACTCCTTGTCTTCTTTGCTCATCGGATAAACTACTAATACTGTTGTAAGCACCTCTAAATTTAAAAGCTCCGACTCGTTGAAAGTTTTCACATTTAAAATAAATTTGTGCACTTAGTTTTTCGTTCAAACTTTGTGAAGAAAATACAGGAGTGCGATGAGCTACACCTTCAAGCCGCTGGGCTGCTTGCTTAATCTTATTAAACATCAAATTCCCTCGAATAAAGACAAGTATTGTTTATCGTTTTTCAATTAAAAGTTAAAGCTGCGACGACTTCTACTAAATTAATCTTGCTCGTAGTCAATACCAGACAAAATGGTTTGTGTAGGTGGAGTTAATGGCGTTGGTAGCTCGTTGAAACTGAACCATCCTATTTTTTGACACAAATGAGGTTCTCTGTTTTTTATTTGACCACGCCAATCAGAAACGCGATAAACAGAATGTTCGATTTCATTTTCATTATCGTAAAGGGTAGTCAGTTTTACCGAATCGATAACCTGAATTGCCAACTCTTCAAATAGCTCGCGCCTTAATGCATCTTGCTCATTTTCATGACTTTCAATATGACCAACTGGCAAGGACCAGTGCAACGGAAAGTGCTTTGTATTAATTCGAAAGCACAAGAGAACTTTTTGATCTTCAACAATCAGTCCCGAAACTATTCTTGTTTGCTGGGCCACTCTAACAACCTATCCGCTGCTTATATAGATTCCGCTTATTTTGCGCTCTTTTGCTAAGTCTTGTCCAACGAAAGAGGTACATAATGATAAGCTTGGTAATACCTGAAATACTGGCCAAAACTACCATGGGCCAACTATTTTCGAAACCCATAGTGAAAGCTAAGAAAATAGTCGAAAAATCCATTGCCAAAATAAATTGACTCATTCGAATATCAATCGCTCCGGTATTCCCACTTTGATAGACTAACCAGATTTGATGAATGTAACCTTGCGCCAGTAACCCGCTGACTACCAGTATCAATACAGTAGAAAAGAAGTTCGATTCGTCCTTTAAGCTTGTTCCAACCAAAAGTCCGCTCATCCCCAGAAGCAAACTAAGCAAAGCTACACAAAAAACAAACCTGCTCCTTCTACTGCTTCTATCCTTATATATCTCTAATAAAATGGTCAATACAAGTATGCAAGCAATCAAGCGCGGCCAAACCATAAAATGATTGAATGGTTCTACACTATAACCGAATACAAAAAATGAGAAATAAGCAAAATAGCTAACTGTAAATTGATTTAAGGAAAGCAGCTCGGTCTTATTTGACTGTCGTTCCCAGATAAGCTTTAGTTGGAGTAATATACCGTACAAACTCAAAATCACAAAAAGGCTATTAATCACTCCCGCAAATTGGTACATCAAGATACTCTAAACCTCTGCTATTTTACCAACCAGCAAGATTACTCAGTGGTCGAGGCAATATTAAACCAAGCTGTCCGAGATAACTCTTATCTAACAAGAGAGCGTTCTAGTAACTAGTTCAGGAAACCAAAAGAAAATATGCAATAAAGCCACTCCAGGAGACAAACAAAAGTCCCCAGGGCAAATAAGTTGAATACTTGTGAAGTTCATCTGTAACTGGCTGTTCAGCAATGCTTTCTTTTTCTTTACGCTTTTTTTTCTTTAACTTATCAAGCTCTCTGGACTTTGCTTTTTGTTCCTTTTTATATTGCGCAATTCCTTTTTGAATACCAAGCGCAATCAGCTTTGTCTGCTCTTTGCTTTGCCCTTTTTTTTGGGTAGCTTTCGCGACTTTAAGCGCTTCAACTGCAATTTCTTTTGAAACTTTACTACTTTTGCTTTGCATAGGTTTGACTTTAAAAGGTTACAAATTAAAAGGGATTATTTGAGTCAACATTTTATCGACAAATTAGCTAATATTTTCATCTTGTTCAGAGTCAGAGTCTCGCTTCTTTCTCTCAGCCAAATCAGATATAACTTTATCAAACATTGCTAACACCTGCTCTACAGAAATCAGCTTCATTAAACCACTACCTTTAACTCTTTTTCCCCAAGGTAGCTCGCTGACCGATTTACCAGTTTGAGTCTCTAACATGCTCTCATAGTGCGACACAACGTATTCTCTATTTCTATAAGGGCCTGTTCTTTTCGGATTACTATGCAAATATAATCCCAGTACAGGGGTGTCGACTGTAACGGCCATGTGTACCGGGCCAGTATCAGGTGCAACCAGCAGCTGAGCATTCTTGAGGACGAGCAGTAGTTGTCGCAAATTGGTTTTCCCAATCAGATTAAGCGGTTTTTGCTGCGCAAGATTGACTATTTTTTCGCCAAGTTCAGATTCCAGCTCTGAAGGGCCTCCGCAAAGTACGACTTCAAATCCTTTGGAAACAGCATGTCGAGCAACTGCGGCATACCTTTCCACAGGCCAGTTTCTTTCAGGTTCGCTCGCGGCTGGGCAAATTACTATATATCGATTTAAACTACTGAAGCGCTTATCAAACCAGGTCAATTCCTTCATATCGAGTGGCATTGTCCATTGCAGAGAATGAGATTCACTCACCCCAATCGCTTTCGCAAATGCCAAAAATCCATCTGCGACATGTGGTTCTTTCTGAGAAACAATTTTCCTATTAGTAAAAAGCCACTGCAATTCACGTGCTCTTGCGCGGTCAAACCCCCAACGCTCTCTTGCTTTAACACACAAAGATGCCAGGCTGGCACGAATTGAAACCTGCATATGCAGAAGAATATCGAACTCTCTATTGAGTAGTTGCTGCTTTAGACTGCGATAAGCTTCCAGGCCTGCACGCTTGTCAAAAACAATAAATTCTATATCAGCTAACCCTTTTACAAGTTCATACTCAGACTTTCCAATAATCCAGGTTATTCTGGCCTGTGGCCAACGAGACTGTATTGCTTGCACACTTGCAACTGCATGACAGACATCACCTATTGAGGAAAATCGAATAATGCAGATTTTTTTAGGCGGTGAGTGATGATAGTCCATTAAAATCAATTGAGCTTTTATTTACCTGCGCCCATTCTAATGTAAAATAAGGGCTGCCTCTACGACAATTACACATTTTTTCAGTTGATCGTTATTTTTATGTCTATCTTTCAAGGGAAGCAGCAACTTGTCGATATCTATCATTGCTAAGGGAACCTCCACTCTTTTGTTGCCGGAAATGAACCAGCAACTTACCGGACTTGTCAGGAGTAACTGGTTTGATATCGCGTTTTGGCAGTCTCAGGACGCAATCATGGGCTCTTCTCAAGGTCGTAATATCACCTGGTTTGTTGGCCACAAGAATGATGAGTGGGTGCTTCGTCACTACTACCGCGGAGGTCTGGTAGAAAATATTCTGGGAGACAAGTATCTATTTACCGGTCTTCCAAGAACCCGCTGTTTTCAAGAGTTACAATTACTTGAGCATATGTACCAAAGTGGCCTTCCCGTGCCTAAGCCGATAGCCGGGCGGGTGAAAAAATCAGGTCTATTCTATAGAGCAGATATTTTAATAGAGAAAATTCACCATGCTCAGGATCTGGTTGCGACGCTCGGTACAACACCACTCCCGGAAAGCGAATGGCATGCCATAGGTGCAACGATAGCCAAATTCCACCAGGCGGGTATTTTCCATTCAGACTTGAATGCACATAACATTCTCATCGATAAAAACAATAAAGTTTTCCTGATCGACTTTGATAAGTGCCAAAAAAGACATGATAGCGAAACCTGGCAACAGAAAAATCTTGAGAGACTTAAGCGTTCATTCAACAAGGAAAAAGTCAAAAATAACAGCCTTAATTTTAATCTACAATGCTGGAAGTGGTTGCTTGAAGGCTATGCAACATTCCATCACTAGCCTCCGGTTTACTTGATATCAACCAACTAAATCATAGCGCTAACAAGGTTTTCACTAACTTGATTTGCTTTGCTGCACTTCCACTATTCTCTCGCATAAATTGTTGTGCTAAAACAGACATTTTTGCGCGAGCATCTTTGTCAGACATCAAGTTCTGAATATTGAGAGTTAAGGAAGCTAAATCAGAGCAGTACTTTAAACATTTTTTATGGTAAAGCGCATCGCATATATCCTGAAAACTTTCAATTGATGGTCCAACTAATACAGGTTTACCACAGGCGATAGCCTCCAACGGATTGTGTCCTCCTTTGGCAACCAGGCTACCACCAACAAAAACCAGATCCGCAGCCCCGCAAAACAGCATGACTTCGCCCATAGTATCCCCGACGATAACCTGAGTATTATTATCAACCTGCTCGCCTTTCGACCTCATGCAGTAGTTCAGTCCAGACTGTCTTACTTTCTGCGCGAACTCTTCAAACCTTTCTGGATGCCGTGGAATTCCTACCAGAAGAGCTTCCGGCTCTTTATCTAATAAGGCTCTGTGCGCGCTTAATACAGCATCAAATTCACCAGGATGAATACTAGCAGCAACCCACACTGGGCGCTCGTCAATTCCCGCCTGTATCTGGCTTAGCAGGTGCTTCTGCTGCGCTTTCAACTGTTCACTGACGGAAAGATCAAACTTAATATTGCCAACCACTTCCAGCGCGTCAGTTTTGGCTCCTATTGCTTTAAAATTTGCTCGATCAGATTCGTACTGGGCTGCAATCAAGCTTACTTTTTGGATGATAACTTTAGAAAAAGCTGCACGCTTCAGATATTTGTTCTTGGACTTTTCTGAAAGCCTTGCATTAGCTAACATCACAGGAATTCCTCGCTTTTCCAGAATACCAAGTAAGTTGGGCCAAAGTTCGGTTTCCATAATGATCACGCCTTTCGGCTTAAGCTTTGAAACAAAGCGACGACAGCTTCCATACCAGTCGATTGGCAAATAGCAGTGTTCAACACTGGTTCCCAGTTCCGCTTGTACAACAGCTTTTCCAGTAGGCGTAGTTGTTGATACCACCAGAGGAACTTTCTCTTTCAGTAGCGACTTGATCAGTGGAATTGCAGCTTTTGTTTCACCGACAGAAGCGCAATGAATCAATAGTGGCGCTTGAGGATAAACCTTTTTATGAATGCCCAGGCGCTCCCAGCCTCCTTCTCGATAGTCAGATGAGCGCAGAGCTCTAAGTCCGAGATAACACCATATCATCGGAGACAAAATATACATTAAGAGGTTATAGGTGAAATAGTTCAAATGAATCTAGCTCGAATGAGTTTGGTTTGCTTTTTATCACTTTGTTCTTTAAATCAAGGCCATCATACCTGAAGCTGGAAAATTAGCAAAAATCAGCCTTTTCATATCTCCAGGCTCTGTTGTGCTCGGTCTCTCTTATTTGAAGACAATTTATACGAGGTAAAAACTGAAGGAGCGTTTACGCACCAGCGACGAATATCTGCACTGGTGCGTACTATCATGGTCGATAAGAAAAGCTGTCCATTTTTCTCAGAAATTGTTATCGGACGTTACTATCAGGAGAACAGGCTACTCCGAAGACGAGTCTCCACCGGCTCCCTTGGACTTATTTTTAAAGTCGGTTTCATACCAGCCAGTACCAGTTAAACGAAAACCAGCAGCAGAAACCAGCTTGCTTAATGCAGGCTCTTTACACTCAGGACAATCTTTCAACGGATCATCACTCATCCTTTGCAGCTTTTCCAGGCGATGATCGCAGGCAGTGCATTTGTATTCATAAATCGGCATATCACTTCATCCGGTTACTTTTTGAACAAAATCTGAGCGACAATATAGGGGCAAGTTCAGCAAATTTAAAGTCTAAAGTACAAATTTTTATAAATTTTAATGATTTTGACCTCCAGCTATTATGAGTAACTCTCTTTCACTGGTAAAATAGCCGGCAAATTCGCGATAGTCGGGCACGCTCACTGATCGAGCATCTGCTATCCGTGACACCGTTTGATTGAATAAATTAGAAAATAAGAGAACAGGCAATGCGAACCACTCAGTACCTTTTAGCAACACTTCGAGAAGAACCAAGTGATGCCGAGCTAATTAGCCACAAACTAATGTTACGAGCCGGACTCATCCGCAAGCAAGCATCCGGGCTATACTCCTGGCTGCCAACAGGGTTAAAAGTACTCAGAAAGGTTGAGCAGATTGTCCGAGAAGAAATGGACAAAACCGGTGCAAGTGAGCTGTTAATGCCGATGGTGCAATCAGCTGATTTATGGGAAGAGTCGGGTCGCTGGGGAGATTTTGGCCCAGAATTACTGCGTATCAAAGACCGTCATCAACGAGATTTTTGTTTGGGACCCACTCATGAAGAGGTTATTACCGATATTATCCGTGATGAAATTCGCAGCTATAAACAATGTCCAGCTGTCTTTTACCAAATCCAGACCAAATTCAGGGATGAAGTCCGACCCAGATTTGGTGTCATGCGCGCGCGCGAATTCTTGATGAAAGATGCTTATTCTTTTCACACCAGTGATGAGTCTCTAAAAGAAACCTATCAGGTAATGTATCAGGCTTACAGCAACATATTTAGCCGTCTTGGTCTAGAGTTTCGTGCGGTAATTGCAGACACAGGCGCAATTGGCGGCAGTGAGTCGCATGAATTCCATGTACTTGCAGACTCTGGAGAAGACGCAATCGCTTTTTCAACTGAAAGCGATTATGCCGCTAATGTTGAAAAAGCTGAGGCTCTCGCCCCTCAGGGGGAAGCAGCACAGCCAACTTCTGAAATGTCGAAAGTAGCAACACCGGGCACCAGATCTATCGAGTCTGTTAGCGAGTTTTTGAAAGTAGGAACAAATCAAACCCTTAAGACTCTGTTGGTGAAAGGTAAAACCGATGAAGCGCCGGTTGTTGCTATCTGCCTTCGTGGTGACCATCAGGTGAATGAGCTTAAAGTTGAAAAACATCCTCTAATTGCATCACCATTCTCGCTGGCTGATGATGACGAAGTCAAAGCTGTTGCCAAATGCGGAGCAGGATATGTCGGACCTGTCGGCCTCGAGATTCCGGTCATTGCTGATCGCGACGCAGCATTGTTATCTGATTTTATTTGTGGCGCTAACGAAGATGATGCTCACCTTGTAGGTGTTAACTGGGGACGTGATACAACTTTTAAAGAAGTTTTCGATTGCCGAAATATTGAAGAAGGAGACATCAGCCCTGATGGAAAAGGAAAACTCGAAATAAAAAGAGGTATCGAAGTTGGCCATATTTTTCAACTCGGTACCAAGTATTCTCAAGCGATGAAAGCCAACGTACTTAGTGAGTCAGGCAAGTCAGTTACACTCTCTATGGGATGCTATGGTATTGGCGTTTCTCGCGTGGTTGCGGCTGCCATCGAACAGAATCACGACGAATTTGGAATAGTCTGGCCAGACAACATAGCCCCGTTTCAGGTGGCCATAGTACCAATGAATATGAAACGCTCTCATCGCGTTAAAGAATTAGCAGAAAGCCTGTATGAACAACTGAAAGCTGCAGGTGTTGAAGTCTTACTGGATGATCGAAAAGAGCGGCCCGGAGTAATGTTTGCCGATATAGAACTTATTGGCGTGCCTCATCGGCTCGTTATTAGTGAACGCGGGATCGATGCCGGCACTATTGAGTATAAGCATCGCCGCGCTAACGAAAAAGTGGATGTTGAAACTGACAAAGTATTTGATTTTATCCAGAAAAAATTGGCCTAGTGTTGTTGTATTCTATAATAGAGAATGAAATACAAAAGTCATACCCCTTCAAAATGAACAGATATCGTACCGCACTAAATGTTCTTGCCAGCTGCCTGCTACTTTTTGTAGCCGGCAGCTCTCTTGCCGCCAAACAAGAAAGGCCAAGTGAAGAGTTTCGCAAGAAATTGCAATACACTATTGCCAAAGCAGAGTCTTCTTTTAAAGATCGTTTTGATGCGGAAGTCTGGTTAGTGGAACAGTCACAACGACTGGCTCGAGTTGCGGCCCACATTCCCGAAGATGAACGGTTGACGATTCTTCGTCTGGTGCATCAGGAAGCAACTAACTTTGAGCTGGACCCAATGCTTGTTCTGGCGCTTATACAAGTTGAAAGCGCATTTGACCATTACGCAGTTTCCAACGCCGGCGCTCGCGGACTTATGCAGGTTATGCCCTTCTGGAAGGATGAGCTGGGAAAACCCGGTGACAGTTTATTCGATATTGAAACCAACCTTCGCTATGGTTGTGCAATTTTGAGTCTTTATCTTGAAAAAGAAAAAAAGAATACTACTCGTGCACTCGCTCGCTACAATGGCAGTCTTGGTCAAAGCTGGTACCCCATGCGGGTTTATAAAAAAATGAGAAAAGTCTGGCGTCCCTGAGCATAAAAATATTGTTCTTTTCTTATATCGCATTAGATTATAATTAGTAAGAGGCGATAATTAGCACAAACTGGGAGTATTGCTTTTATGAACATTTGTTGCCGCCCTGAATAAACAACCGGCTTTCCTGGCATATCCCAATCCTGATCCAGACAAAGAAACCAGCACCAACAAAGGATAAGAGATCCAATAACCAGTTATGAATAAGGTTTGTTACAACGATCCCAGTCGGCCAAAAACAGGTCTGGTCCTTACCGGAGGAGGCGCTAGAGCAGCCTATCAGGTTGGTGCCTTAAGAGCGGTATCAGACATAATTTACCGGACAGAATGCGGGAATCCTTTTCCAATCATCACTGGCACCTCAGCAGGCGCGATCAATGCGACTGTACTTGCAGCTTATGCTCGAACTCCTCGCCTCGGAATCAGAAGCCTGCAGAAAGTATGGGAGAACTTTAGTGTAGATCAAGTTTTCCGTTCCGATGTATGGGGCGTAATTAGAAATACCGGGCGCTGGGCTCGTAGCATATTTTCGAATGATTACCACCGCAAACACAAATTGGCTTTGCTCAATAATCAACCGCTTAATGACTTACTGGGACGAGTAATTCATTATCAAAATATTCAGGAGTCTATAAATTGTGGTCAGTTACATGCCATTTCAGTGACTGCATCCGGCTACTTATCTGGCGAATCGATTTCTTTTTTTCAGGGTAACGAATCAATTAAAAACTGGCGAAGATATCGACGAACAGGAATAAGAGCGGAAATAACTCGCGATCACTTACTAGCTTCTGCAGCTATACCGCTGGTATTCCCCGCGGTAAAACTGAACCGCGAGTACTTCGGTGACGGCTCTGTTCGCTTTTTATCTCCTATCAGTCCTGCGATTCACCTGGGTGCTGACAGAGTCATGATTATTGGAGTTGATCCGGTAAGAGCAGAAGGTGCAGAAAGACCAACAGCAGTTCAATATCCTTCAACAGCTGATATCGCAGGACATGTACTCGATAGTGTTTTTATCGATAGTCTGGATAGTGACATTGAGCGAATAAAGAGAGTTAACCAAACCATTAAACTCATCCCGCAAGCGGTAAGAGAGCTGCAAAGCAATCTTCGCCCAATTGAAACTTTTACAATCTGCCCCAGCCAGGATTTAAGTCAGCTGGCAAGTAAGCATTTTCACGAACTTCCTGGCATTATACGCTTTTTCTTCCGACGTTTAGGTATTGGGTCAAATGAAGGCTCTACTGTTTTAAGCTATCTTTTGTTTGAATCCAGTTACACTCAGGAATTGATCAGGCTCGGTTATCAGGATGCAATGGTTCAAAAGGAAGACATCAAAGCATTTTTTCAATAAATCCTGTAGAAAAAAGTTCACCAACAAACATAATTTCCAAATCCAGTCGACAAGCAATAGAAGTAATCAAATTTTTATTTCTTGTCATACCAAAGTCATTTTTATCGTCGATAATGAGTAAAGTATCTAAGGGAGTAGAAGCTATGATTATGACAAATAATTAAAAAGACTGAACTTTGTAATAAATACGTCATATGAGCAATCCACAATCGCGCCCACTTAATATTGCGTAGAGGAAGGCTACTCCAATGAATAAAAATCTCGGCCTGATAATATTGGCATTCATTATTTTGATGACGGCTGGCTTTTGGCTTTTTAAAAACAACGACAGGCTTCCAATTAAGGAGCCAGAAAAAAAATCTCAAGAAAAAATCGAAGTATTAACTTTAAAGGGTTCAAATACTGTTGGGGAAAGCTTGGCTCCACGACTGGCGGAAGCCTATTTAAAAAGTATTGGCGCCCGACTGGTGAAAACTCACCAATTGGATAACCCTGTCGAAAAATATGTCGAGGGCAACCTTTTTAAGGAAAATAAAAAAATACGTATCGATATTCGCGCTCACGGTTCCAGCACGGGTTTTCAAGCACTTGATAATCAATCTACCGACATCGCAATGAGCTCCAGAGCTATCAAAAATGAAGAACAGGTTAATCTTTCCAGTAA
Organism: Aliikangiella sp. G2MR2-5; assembly: GCF_015687155.1. Classification (GTDB taxonomy): domain Bacteria; phylum Pseudomonadota; class Gammaproteobacteria; order Enterobacterales; family Kangiellaceae; genus Aliikangiella. The sequence continues at coordinate 225,064 of NZ_JADPQF010000006.1, forward strand.
GTATGGTCTTATTCAAGAACATCCGATTGCGCTAGACGCGTTAGCAATTGTTACCTATCCAACCAACCCGATAGATACACTTACCATTGAAAATCTCTCAAGAATATTTGCTGGAGAAATTACCAACTGGAAAGACATTGGTGGCGAAGATAAAGCCATTCACCTTTATAGTCGCGATAATAATTCTGGAACCTGGGATACATTCAAAAGCCTGGTATTAAAGCCAGCCGGTAGAAAGCTATCTGAGACCTCAGCTCGTTTTGAATCTAGTGCAGAGCTTGTTTCTAGCGTAACCGCCACCGAAGGTAGTATAGGATTTGTCGGTGTTGCTTACGTCGATGAAGCCAAATTGCTAAATGTTGCAACCAATGAGAACACCGCTGGATTTAAGCCATCAGGATACACCATTGGCACCCAACGTTACCCGCTTTCCAGAAAGCTTTATTTTTACTCTCAACAGAAAAACACTTCGGAGCTTGCAAAATCTTTTATCGACTTTGTCAGAAAAAACTCCGGACAAAAACAGGCTGAAGCAGTTGGCTTGATTTCCTATTACCCTACTCACTATCGACCAGAAAAACTGGATAAAACGACTGCACCAAGATATAGAGAGCTTGCAGCTATTGGTAGAAGGATTACGGTTAACTTTGCCAATAATCAGGCGGAAGCCGATATGGTAAAAGAAGAAAGAGATATTGAACGACTTAAAAATTATGTGATTCAGAATAGTCACCGCAAGCTGGTACTAGTTGACTTTTCCGAGTCCAGCCGCATGGCAGAAATTGAACAGCGATTAAAAGCTCAAGAAATTGAAGTTCTGGACACAATTTATATCGAAGATATTGTTCGCAATGAAGACAACATTGAAGTCTGGGCCCTTTAGATTGATTCAAATAACATTCCCGGTTACTCACGCGAAACCTTAGCAGCCAACGTATAGTCACATCGCTGATTATACGTTGGAAGCGATGCCAAGATGCAGAGCAATACCCTCCTCTCCCGGCTTGGCCAAAAATTTCTGACTAACAAAAATACCGGGTACCGCTGCCAACTCATCATCAACATAAATAAGCGGATAGTATTCTCTTTCCCATGGTGGAACAGCTAGCTCCTGATAAATTTTCTTAAGAGAGTTACTATGCTTTCGATAATGGGGCACGACTTTCTCTCCACCTTTACGAGCAGTCAACCAGACTTTTCTTTCCATTACATCAAGCTTTAGAAGTACATCTGATGAATCCCGAGCTTTTTTCTGATTCGCAGATAAAGTCACTCCATTATCCAGTTCGACGGTCTCTTTCAGGTTATTCCATAAGACATCTTTGAAAGATTGGTTCGGCAATTCTTTGGGCGTCCAATACAACCTGGAGTCAAAACTACGCGCTTTTCCACCGGCAAAAGAGACGCAAATTGAAGATGTCGTCGCTGCAGAAAGTTGAACCATTAACTCCTGAATTTCATTACTGGTCGGGGGCGTAGCAGAAACCTCACTACCCCAGTAATGAAGTAAATTTTTGACTCGATTTTGTTTAAGTTCAAGCATCGGGCCGATAGCAATTACTCCGCTAGTCAGAGCTTTTGCTGACAAACTGTAAGCTTGTGGCTCCCTATTCTTTGGCGGGATAACAAGCTTCTCTATATCCGATTTTGCCAACTCGGCTAATAGTTCAGCTTGCTCTCGAGCAAGCTGAGTGAAGCGGGAGAAAGAACGAGCATAAGATGGCCACCTTTCTTCCAATCGAGGCATCACCTGATGTCTTAAATAATTTCTCGAATAGCAAGTGGAAAAATTGGAAGGGTCACTAATGAAACAAAGCTTGCGTTCACTAGCGTACTCTTCAATTGCAGCTCGACTCTCATTCAACCAGGGTCTGAAAAGCCGCCCTAATCCTAACCTACGCTTTATCGGCATTGCACCAGCCCCTGACAAGCCGCAACCTCGGAGCAGTCGAAACATTAAGGTCTCGGCTTGATCATTCTGGTGGTGGGCAAATAGCAGGCACTCATTTTCTTCCAGCTCGGTCTCAAAAAACTGATAACGTTTCTCGCGCGCAACCGCTTCGATATTGCTGCTAATATCACGGCCGAGATTTAAGCAAATCGTTTTGATTTCGACATCAAGCTCATTACAGTCCTGAACACATTTTTCCAGCCAGCTTATTGAGTCTTTCTGTAAACCATGATCAACATGAAGAGCCTGGATCTTCTGAATATATCCGCGGTCTCTCAATTGAGCACAGGCAAATAGAAGGGCTTTTGAATCGACACCACCGCTTAGTGCGACCTTGACCACACCGTCAGGGCAATGATTGAAAAATTCGACAACCAGAAAGTCGGCAAGAACCTGTTCGAGATGATTTAATGATTGATAATCAGACATAAAAGTTCGGCTGACGACTACATCAGCCGAATGAAGAAAATTGACAGGAACTAATCGAGTTCTGACCACTCATCCTGAACACCAAAAGACATAAGGCGCTCATAGCGCTTATCGAGTAACTCATCAACTGAGAGCTGCTGCAGGGCTGTTAAATCTTGTTCAATTTGTTTTTTCAGATTAGCGGCCATAGTGGGATGATCTCGATGAGCGCCGCCCTCAGGTTCAGGCACAATCGAATTAATCAAATCCAGCTCTTTAAGTCTCGGCGCAGTAATACCCATGGCATGGGCAGCATCCGACGCTTTTTCTGCACTCTTCCACAAAATTGAAGCACATCCCTCGGGAGAAATTACAGAATAGGTACTGTGCTGCAACATATTTACCCGGTCACCGACTCCAATAGCCAACGCGCCGCCGGAACCTCCTTCCCCTATGACGGTACAAATTGTAGGCACTTTCAAACGGGACATCACTTTCAAGTTTCTGGCAATTGCTTCAGATTGTCCGCGCTCCTCTGCACCAACCCCCGGGTAGGCTCCCGGCGTATCAATAAATGTGATTATCGGCCAATTAAAGCGCTCGGCCATTTCCATCAGTCGCAATGCTTTGCGATAACCTTCTGGCCTTGGCATACCAAAATTGCGAGCTACTTTCTCTTTCGTATCACGCCCCTTTTGATGCCCAATAACCATTACCGGTTGTCCGTTTAAGCGAGCAGGCCCGCCAATAATAGCCTGGTCATTGGCATAAGCTCTGTCTCCAGCCAGCTCATCATAATCTGTAAAAATCAGATTGATATAGTCTTGAGTGTAAGGCCTTAAAGGGTGACGAGCAATTTGTGCAATTTGCCAGGCATCAAGATTAGAGAAAATCTGTTGAGTCAACTCTTTACTCTTTTTCTTTAATCTCTCGATTTCTTCGTTAATGTTGATTTCACTGTCATTACCTACCAAACGCAGTTCTTCAATCTGAGCTTCCATTTCTGCGATAGGTCTTTCAAATTCTAGGAAATTCATGTCTTCTCGACTTCTCTTTTTAAATATCAACCAGTTAATCCGCCGGACAAGGTGTTTAATAGCGTCCGCCGAGGTTAAAAACAGTGCATTCTAACGATTTTTTAGCACAAGATAAAATCTATTCTGAACTGTTTAGACCATTTTCAGCTCACAGCATGTGCATTGAGTCCCAAATCTGCACTTATTTATCCTGCAAACGGGGTCCCCTCAGGATCGAAACTGGATAGTAACTTCACGAGTTAAGTGCTAACTCTAAATTGCACAAGCAATAAAAATCACGGTGCGACAAAAAATAGCGGATGGGTCACAAACTCAAGCCTCAATAGAGAGTAGAATAAAAAAATAGACAGATTTATCCCCCAATTTTCAACGGGATGAACTATATTTTAATTAGGGATGGCCAAGAATTTTGTTAATGTCTAGACAGCTTCGATCGTTACTTAAAAAGAACCGCGCCTTGGAAGAAAAGATGTTCTATGAACCCAGGGGCGACGGTTGGCGTGACCAATTAATAACCACCAAAGAGCTTTCCGAAGCACTTTCTGCTCTTTCCAGTAAAATAATCGAGAACAGAGATAACGAACTCTGTGTTTTGCGCATGTTGAATGACGTGGACTCAATTAAAGGCCGACCTCTTCCTTCTTACGAAAAAAATGCTCTTCAGTCAGTTGAAATATTGTTCAATTATATTCGAGAGTACTCTAACTTTGATCAAAGTTACTATCACATTCTAAACAGCCTTCAGTTAGCCTTTACTCGGCTTTCACTGAATGACTTGTCATTTTTGGATAACCCGAAACATATTGCGGTTAAATTTCTTGAACAGCTAATGACGCTGGGTCACCACTTTAACCAGAATGCCGGTAAATTAACCCAGTTCTTTATCCATGCAATTGAGCTACTAATTGACCGACTCGCTAACCGAGAGACGGTCACAAGTCAGACATTTATGATGGCCAGCAAGAAGCTTGATGAATACTTTGATGGTTTCGATGAAAAGGTGAATACCAATGTAGCTAAAATCCTTTCAGATGTTGAAGCTCGTTCTCGTGAAGCCCAGGCAGACCGATTTACTGATGAGTTGATTAAAAGCAAAACTCAAGGCGAGGAGATGCCAATATTTTTGCTCGATTTTTTCGAGAACCAGTTAACCGGAGTTTTGCATCAAATCATTTCTCAACATGGCGTTCGCAGCAAGCAAACCCAACAGTTGTTGACTGACATGGATACCATTACATGGAGTATCACCTGTCCATTTGGAGACCCGGACTACAACGGTCGTTATCAAGCTGACGTTGGGCAGGCGATGAAGAGAGTTTTTCAGGAGTTTCAATCTCGAAATGCTGTCGACCAATATGTGAACGACTTTTTTATGGAGTTAGAAAAAATTCACGAGAAAAAGCTTCAAGGACAAAGAGTCGATTACGACGTGATGATTTCTGCCGATATTTTTTCAGATGAAGAGTATGAAAACGACGAACTAGATCCCTGGCTCGAACCACAGTCAAGAAGTAAATTTGACTTGTCTCGTCTGGAAGAAGATAACTGGTACCATCTCGAAATTGACGAACAACAGGTAAGAAGTAAATTATTATTAGTCAGCCAACTTACCAAGGAGTTGCTATTTATTAACATGTCTGGTGAATTAGTGCTTAAAGCCAGCTTCGATGACGTGGAATTCCTTTCAAACAGTGTAAAACCTACTCCTATTGATGAAGACATAAAATATAAGCATGCAACCAAGTCTCTAATTAGAGAGTTAACATCCAGACTGGAAATTCTTAAAAGTGAATACCAGACTTTTAATGAAAAACAGGCTGAAGACCGCAAAGCCAGAGAGAAAGCAGAAGAAGCCAGTCGAATTGCAGTTCAAAAGCGGTTCGAAGAAGAAAGAGCCCTTCAGCTCAAGCAGGAACAAGAACGACACAGGAAACAGGCGGAAAGACAAGCTGAAGAAAGGCTACTGGAAGAGCTGGATGCCAAGCAACGTTTCTTTATTAAAAGCGTATTGCGAAAACTGAAACCTGGCGCTACGGTAGCCTATCAGGATGATAGCGGTAAGTGGAGAGAGTTGAAGCTCAACCTGGTTTCGCAGACAACCCAGAGACACATATTTTGTGATGCAAAAGGTGCCAAGCAACTTGAATCTACTCGCGACGAAGTCGAGGAGCTCATCGTAGGCAAACGCCTGAAAATTGTTAAAGAAGCAGATAACACGCTGGATCCACTAGCTTCACTGGTAATTGATCGTCGTAAAAAATTATCTCAAATGTAGCTTTAGACTTACTCCGTTATTCCAGTTTTATGGAAAGTTACGCTTTTTTTTAAAGTCACCCTGTATCGATGCCGATAGTTACAAGAAGTAGCTAAACATTAGATTAAGGCTGATCCCTGTTCAGCCCAACAGGTGAGCAAGAATGCATCCAGGACTCCCAGAGCAGCAGTTACCCTGCCAGCACAAGCAATTGTCGAATTATTTTTGCCGGATAGTGAGTTTTTTCATTCTTTTCTTTTTACTCGCCAGTCAAAGCCTGCTTGCTAGCGAGCAGCTGGAAAAGAAAGTAGTCGGAAAAGTGAATAATGATGCAGAACAAAAATTGGAACAGGGTTCATCGACTGCTCTCAATCCAGAACCATTGAAACAAACTTTGGAAAGAAAGGCTCTAGACACAGATACCAGCATGAAAATCAAAATGCTGGTTGAAGCTAACAAGCGCTACTTTGAGTATTTGGAAGCCTCGAGACTGACACATTTACAATGGCCAGACAACAATCTACCAGTCTCTGTGGCTCTACTTCCAATAGTCAATTACTCAGGTATACCAATCGAAAAACGAGAGGCTTCAGTTGACTACTTTGATTACGGCAAAATTCCAGCAGAAATTCATCAACTGTTTGCAGACAACTTGATTGCCAGTCGCTTCTTCAGTTTAGACAAAACAGATCCTGATTATTATATTCAACTGATTATCGACGAATATCGCACCGTTTATCCCTATTCGCCAGACGACAAGTGGTGGCAGAAAAAAAGAGATGAAGTAGACCGAGCTTTCACCGAAGCAAAACCAGCCAACATAAAGTTATCAGTGAAGCTAGTTTCGGCAAATAAACATATTAAACCCTGGGTGGATTCTGTAAAAGTTCGCCTTTCTCACTGCGATCTTAACTCAGTTCCGCAACCACTCACTCAAATGAGCAATCAAAATCTGGCTCTTAGAAACTACCTGACCACTACAACAGGCCAGTCTTTTTTAGCAGCCAGTAACTTTCTAATTTCAAAAGCAATAGAGCGAGTTAAAGCCCAACCAGCTTTCGCGAAAGTAGTATCCAAGTATGGCAATGAAATCACCATACTTAGCGAGCAACACCGCTTTTCCCCGGGAGATAAATTAAAGCTCCACTACCTGAACCACGATGGTCAGCAAATAGCGAAAAGTTTTGGTGAAATAATGGTAATAAAAAGTGAGGGCAATGAATCCTTAACCTACCCTGTCTCCTTGCGCGGTGACCATATAAAAGTGGGTGACCTGGTTTCATTTCGTTCCACTTCGCAACACCACTCTTTGCCGGAGCCGTTTTTTGAATCAACCGGTGAATGTGCGCCAGTAAGCGTTGCACAAGTTAGTGATTAGTAGAAAACACGCTAGCTACAAACAGGACAAGCCGGGCGTGGTTTAAAGCGGATTTCTCTCCAGCTCATATCCATCCCGTCAAAAAGCATTAATCGGCCAGTTACCGTGTGACCAGTTCCCGAAATTAGTTTTATCGCTTCCATCGCCTGCATTGACCCGATAACGCCGACTAACGGGGCAACAACACCGTTCTGCGTACAAGTTTGATCATTAAATGCATCCTCCTCATACAGACACCGATAACAGGGCGTCCCCTGTTCATAGGTATATGTAGAAAGTTGACCTTCCCAACGTATAGCTGCGCCTGAAACCAGTGGCACTCTATAGTTATGGCAGATCCTGTTCAACATAAAACGCGTTGAGAAATTGTCACAACAATCAATCACGACATTGGCTTGCTCAATAAGCGTGCTCATTTCTTCTTCGCCTGGACGATAATTGATAATATTTATTCGGGTTTCCGGGTTTAGACTTAGCGCTGTAATTTTGGCTGACTCAACTTTATCTTTTCCGATGCTTTCAAACTGATGAATAATCTGACGCTGTAGATTCGAGAGATCAACCTTATCGTCATCTATAAGTGTCAACTCGCCAACACCAGCCGCAGCAAGATACATAGCGACAGGAGCACCAAGGCCGCCTAGTCCGATAATCAGAAGATGGGAATTTAACAGCGCTTCCTGACCCGCAATATCGATTTGCGGCAGCATAATTTGTCGACTGTATTTCAGAAGCTGTTCATCTGTAAGCATAAGTACTATCCAGAATAGTCATTATCTATATGTCGCAGGATTGTAACACACCACAAGTTACCCGATCTTGATTCCCGTAATCTTTAACTGTTTCTATTTGTTCGAAATTTGCATCGGCAAATATCCGGGCTACAGCTTGTGCCTGATCATAACCGTGCTCCACCATCAAGGCGCCACCTTTCTTCAAATAATTGCCAGCATGCTTTGCAATATGTCGAATATCATCCAGTCCATTTCCTTCAGCGACTAGCGCACTAGTTGGCTCATATCTGAGATCGCCTCGAGACAGGTGTGGATCTCCAGCGGCAACGTAAGGAGGATTGGAAACAATCAGGTCAAACGAAGATGAATGGCGGGTGCTTTTTGCCACAAAATTTTCCAAATTTGAATACCAGTTACTTTGGAAAAAATTGACGTTTTTAATTCCATTTCTTTCACTGTTCCGTTTAGCCAAAGCAACAGCATGTGAACTATAGTCACAACCGTAAACAAAGTCGGAGCTTCTTTCCGCGGCAATAGCGAGAGCGATAGCTCCGGTTCCTGTACCAAGGTCTAGAATAGTCGCTTGTGATTTGTTATTTAAATATGCTAATGCACGTTCAACTAAAAGCTCTGTTTCAGGACGGGGAATCAGAGTAGAAGGTTCGGTTTCAAGGAGCAAAGTCCAAAAAGCTTTTTCGCCTGTAATATAGGCTACAGGCTCCCCACTTTGCCTACGCATGATCAGACTTTTGAATTCTTCAAGTTGCTCGAGATTGAGCTCTGACTCCGGCCAGGTTTTTAACCAGGTCAAATTTTTCTGTAAAATAAATGAGAGTAAATAACTTGCATCGACAACTGCGTCACTTTTTGAATAGCTTTCTTCTATTTCAGATTGAAGCAGCTGAGCCTCAGCCCAGGCTAAAGACTCTTTGATACTATTTTTCATTTGAATCCAGCGGCTGAAAAGTCTCCAAACAAAATCGTCGCGGTCGGCAAAGACACATGGCTAACTTTTGATCATAATAGGCGGCTTCATTAACAAAAGCGACACAGGCTTCCTCACCATGATAATAAATTGATTCACCAGCGAAAGAGTTAAACAGGCTGTCACCTTCTTTAACTGGTAAAAAATCATTTCCGATCAATTCTGGCGCAATCATTGCGCTGATGTTGCCTTCTTCATCTTGTGGAAAATAGATCCTGTCAAAATAAGTCATTATCTCAAGCGTGGAGGGAAGTTCAAAATGCTCCCCACGATTATATGCCCGGATAAACCTTAACGTCTGTTCAATTGCCGTTTGTGTCTTCTGGTAGATTTGAAAGTCTATCGTCCCTTGAGCAATGGGACCAACTTCAATCACGATACCTTTGTCGGCAATGGAACATAAAAAATGGTGATCGGTCATTAGTTCGGTTTCAGAAGTTATTACAGCTTCAGGAATTTGTTGCTTAAGAAACGCCGCCAGAGACAGGTGAAAAGCATCCTGCTTGATCAACACAATATTGGTTTTCATATTGGCGGTGCTGGTGTGAAGATCGATTATAAAATCGACCCTCGCCTCCCCCTTCGGGCCCAGCATTTGATTGAGCTGCTTCGCAAGACTTTGTTCGTGAGATTTAAGAGAAGGGTTGTTTAAATCCGATATTTTAAAACAGCGGTTCAGATCAACATCCAGATAGCGACGATTGGCTTTCACCGCCTCACTATTGGCAATCATTAGCTCAATTTGGAATTCGGGATACTCCAGGATTTTTTGAGACTTCTGCCAATGGTGAATAAGGTGAACCCCGGTGAGTTCATTTCCATGAGTCCCGCCGACCAGCGCGATAGCACCAACTTTATTACTCATAGCTCTCACCAAAAGCTGTTAGATTACTTTTAAACCAGTAGGCCCCTGACAAACAATTCGACTAATTCTGCTCTGACAAACTGGCTAACTGATCAGCCTGATATTCATTAACCAGAGGCTCGACTACCTGAGCCAGGTCTCCCTGCATAATTTCATCCAGTTTATAAAGAGTCAGGTTAATTCGATGATCGGTCATTCGCCCTTGCGGAAAGTTATAGGTTCGAATTCTTTCTGAACGGTCACCACTTCCCACCAGGCTTTTACGCGCCTCAGATTGTTCTTCATGTGCAGCGGCTTCCTGTGCTGCCAATAAGCGTGACTTAAGCACACTCATCGCCTGAGCCTTGTTCTTATGCTGAGAACGAGCATCCTGGCACTCTACTACCATACCTGTTGGTAAGTGGGTAATCCGGATAGCTGAATCAGTTTTGTTAACGTGCTGGCCTCCTGCACCAGAGGCACGGAAAGTATCAATCCTTAGATCCGCAGGATTAAGCTCAATTTCATCTAACTCATCAGCTTCGGGCATTACCGCCACCGTGCAGGCGGAGGTATGAATTCTCCCCTGAGACTCAGTTTCAGGTACCCTTTGAACACGATGAGCACCTGATTCAAACTTCAGTTTTGAATACACGCTATCACCGGCAATACGACAAATAATTTCTTTATAGCCACCTTGTTCACTGGGGCTTTCATTCATGACTTCAATTTGCCAGCGATTCTTCTCCGCAAAACGGCTATACATTCTGAACAGGTCTCCAACAAAAAGAGCTGCCTCGTCCCCACCGGTACCGGCACGGATTTCCAGAAAAATATTTTTATCGTCATTGGGATCTTTGGGAAGCAGCAGTTTTTGCAATTCCATTTCGGCCGGCTCAACCAGCTTTTTGTTTTCTTTGAAGTCTTCTTCGGCCATTTCTCGCATATCCGGATCCGAATCTTTCAGCATTTCTTCAGCGGTCGCCAGATCTTCAATTATCTGCTTATAGCGGCTGTAAGCAGCAACGACCTCTTCCAGTTGCGCGTATTCTTTGGAAAGCTCTCGGAACTTTTGCTGATCGCTGATTGTTTCAGGATCCCCCAACAAATGACCTACTTCTTCGTGTCTTTCTGTTAGACCATCCAGTTTTCTTACTATCGACTCTTTCATTCTAAACCTTCTAAAACGACGAAGAACCAGAAAAACGTTTATATTCAATTGGTTAGTTTGAAAACTCTGTCGTTTGCCAAGCATGCTATTAGGTTTCTCAGCCCAAATACGACTTTGCTAATTTTTCTGGTTTCTGAAATTTGGCGCTATTTTAACTTAATCGTCACTATTTGGCTTTAAAGAAAAAGCATCAGCAATGATTTCTAGCGCTTCCTGATTGTGTGACTCGCCAGCCTGACGTATCAAACGGCTTGGAGAATGCATAAATTTTTGCATCAATCGATTGGCCAGCTCGGTCATCACTTTCTCCGGACTATCCGAATTTTCAAGCTTTGCCAAAGAGCGGCTTAGTTCGCTGGCCTTAATATCATCGTACTGAGCACGAAATTCTTTCATCAGAGATACGGTGGACAGCGACTTAAGCCAGTTTAAATACTTATGGCAATGAACAGCGATTATATCTCTGGCTTCATTTGCGGCCTCTTCACGAACCTTAAGGTTCTCTTTGATTACATCTTGCATATCATCGACTGTGTACAGATAAATATCCCTTAAATCTGCAACTTCAGGCTCAATATCTCTGGGAACAGCCAAATCCACCATAAAAACCGGCCGGTGTTTACGCTGCTTTATGGCTTTCTCCATCAAACCTTTACCAATAATTGGGACCGGGCTTGCTGTCGAGCTGATAATAATATCGGCATCGGCCACCAGCTCGGGCAGTGATGTCAATCCATGCGCAGTTGCACCAAACTCGTCCGCCAGTTTCTGGGCACGCTCGACCGTACGGTTAGCAACTTTCATCTGGGTAACGCCCTGACGCGACAGATGGCGCGCGGCGAGCTCAATCGTCTCCCCGGCACCAATAAATAATGCCTTAATAGGGGCAAATTCGGCAAATATTCGCTTTGCCAGAGTAACTGCTGCATAGGCAACCGACACAGCACTTTCACCAATCTGGGTATCTGTTCTTACTTGCTTTGCTAATGAAAAGGTTTGCTGAAATAGCCGGTTAAGGTAAAGCCCCATGGTACCTGCATGGTTTGCATAACCATAGGCATCTTTCACCTGTCCTAAAATTTGCGGCTCTCCCAACACCATAGAATCCAGCCCACAAGCCACCCCCATAATATGCTCAATAGCCCTGTCACCTGAATGTAAATAACTGAAATCTTTCAAGTTATCAATACTGAGTCCGTGATGTTGGGCGAGCCAGTCTGAAATTCTTGCCGCCTTGGCTTCCAATGCTTGAGAGTCTTTCTGGCTATGCGGGCAACGGTAGATTATTTCCATTCGATTGCAGGTAGAAATAATCGCGACTTCATCTAGCCCGGCTTCTGACTTGAGCGCACACAGGCTTTCGCTCATTTTATCTGGCGAAAAGGCAACCTTCTCCCTGACTTCTACAGGTGCTGTCTTATGGTTAATCCCGAAAATAGAAACCGGCATAATTGAAATTTATCGATTTTGGAACAAATTATAGTTGTGAGAGTCTACCGATTCCGGTAGAAATAGGTATTGATTGTTATCAAGTGACGGAGTCGGTAACATGGAAACCTTCAATAAATGCTATGATAGCCAGATGAATTTTTGGCGGATTATATCAGACCCGTCTATAAATGCGGAATCGAAATAACACTTGATTTAAAAAGCCAAGGCTAAACGGTCGCTTGCAATGTGGCTGTAGTGACACTAGAACGATGCTCGCTACTTGCGAAACTCAGTAGCCGCTTTAGAAATCAGGTTTTGCAATATAAGAGGCCATTTTGACTCTAAGTTCAATGACTAAGTCCAATATTCAGAGTAAATCAGTACGGCAAATGAGCATGCTTTCGAGCAATCCCCATTATAAGTATTCAAATTTAAGGCTTGCCTGCACGGGGTTGGCCCTGTTGTTGCTTTCCGCCTGTGCGGGCCAATCGGGTGAGACCTTTCAGGCCAAACATCAAGCTTATCAGCTTTCCAGTCCATCAAGTCTGACTGCCAAACAGCGGGCTGATTTATACCAGGCGATTATGGCTGCAGATATGGCGACCTTTAAGCAAGACTACCTGACTGCGACTCGCTACTTCCTTTATGCGGCCAGTATTTCCAAGGAAAAAGAACTCATTCAAAGAAGTATTGAGTCTGCCAGAAATGCTGATGATCCTTTAGGACTGGAGCAAGCGGCGCAAATCTGGCTGGAATTAGAGCCTAATAGTCAACAGGCAAAAACTGTTTTACTGGAAGCTCAGCTTAGCCTGGGAAATACCAGCGCAGCTATCGAAACAACTTTAGAAATATTCGCACAACTCGAAAATGAAGAAGAAAAATATGACTTTTTGAAAATTAACGCGATGGGGCACGCCCCAAGAACAACTAACAGCTACTTGCGTGAATTATTTAATGCTCTTCCAGATAGTACGGCAATTATTACCGCGCATGCCAAGTTCATATTTGATTTGACCCAACAAAACCCAAAAGCCGCTAGCTTATTAGAACGAGGGCGTTTATTGGTAGAACGAGCATTATCACTCGATCCCGGCTTTTTTCCAGCAATCCAGCTAAAATCCCATATTCTTTATCAACTAAGGCAGGATCAGGAAGCAGTCGACTTTCTCAAACAGATTTACCTCGCAAACCCTGAGAACAACAGAATCTCGCATATGCTAGGACAACTTTATTATGACCTGCGCAACTTTCAGGCTAGTGCCAATCATTTTACTGGTTGGCTAAAGGAGCACCCTGAAGATATTGAAGCGCGTTATTATGAAGCTGCCAGTTACTACGCTCTGGGGCAATACCATTTAAGTCTGTCTGGATTTAAAAAGTTACTTGATAAAGGCTTTCGTCCAAATACTGTTGCCTTTTATTGCGGCGATTCAGCACATAAAGCGGAGAATATTGAGCTAGCATTAGATTGTTATTCAAAAGTCGGACAAAGTGAGTTTTTTATAAAGGCAAAAATTCAAACCGCCTCGATTCTGGCGCAAACCGGTAAGGTTGAACAAGCACTAGCCTCATTAAAAGTTGATTCTCAATTAGAAGAAGATGATCAGGTCAAGCTACTCGGTGCGGAAATCAACTTACTCAATCGTTTTCAGTCAAAGGATGACGCCAAAGCCAAACTGGAAACGGCGCTTAAGAACTATCCGGATAACCTGTCTCTTTTACTGAAAAAGATCGAGCTTTACGAGTTAACGCAAGCCCCGAAAAAACTCTATCAGTTGCTCAATCAGGTCAGAGATCTGGTTGAAGCCGGTCCAGAACTCGACCGTTTTGATCTGGCCTCTGCCGCACTATTAAAAAATAACGAACATTATCAACTGGCAATTAACTGGCTCGACCGAGCCATTGAAGAAAAACCGGAAGATAAAGACTTACTATATACTCGAGCCATCTACAAAGAGTCTCTTGCTCTTTATGATGAAATGATCCAGGAATTCAAGTATCTGTTAACACTGTTTCCCGATGACTTAAATATTAAAAACGCGCTAGGCTATACACTGGCCGATACAGGCAAAGATCTCGACTACGCACAAGAGCTTATCGACAGTGCTTTTGAAGGCTTGCCTGACAATGCTGCCGTAATTGACAGTAAAGGCTGGTTGGCTTACCGAAAAGGTGAGTTTGAAATCGCCGAGCAGTTTTTGGTTAAAGCGTTCAAAATGGCACCAAGTGCAGAAGGTGCTGCCCATCTGGGTGAAGTTTTCTGGAAAACAGGCAAGGTTGAATTCGCTAAAGGCGTATGGCGAAAAGGGCTTTCCCTGGATAAAGACAACCGAGTCCTGAACGAAACTCTGGAACGACTGAATATTAATCTGGAATAATTTTTGTTATCTCTCACACATTATTAATAGATTAAGCTCGAACATCAGGCACCACAAATGGACGGAGATCATTCAGTGATGCCGCTATTTTGCTCTTATTAAGGAATTCTTTTGAAATTACCCCTGAATATTTTCCATTTTTTTCTGTCCGTGTGTTTAATACTGATTAGCGGCTGTACACCCAGATCGTCAGTTTATACTGCTGGAATTACACCACTTTCCTCAATAAATCATTGGCAAGTGAAAGCACGAGTTGCGATAAGAACGGAAGAAGAAAGTGTTTCAGCGACTCTAGACTGGAAACAGGCAGCGAGGGATTTTGACTTTCATATCTACGGGATGTTCGGTGCTACCTACGCACACCTGATACAAGAAGGCCATAGTGCAACTTTGAAACTCCCTGAAGAGAAAATATTTAACCATCGGGATGCACAGGTTTTACTCGATGAAATATTAGGCTGGGACTTCCCCATTGACGCCCTTTCATACTGGATTAAAGGCCTGCCTTCTGGAATGAAAAATGAGTCAATAAAGCGAGACGAAGAACAGCACCTTGCTTCTGCCGAATTGAATGGATGGAGAGTAGATTTCAGCCGCTACCAAACCTATTCGGGATATCAGATGCCTAAAATAATCAAAGCCAGTCATCCTCAACTAACCTTAAAGATAGTCGTAAAAGATTGGGAATTTCTTCCTGAAGGCAAACTCTGATAAACCTTAATAGAGAAATGACAATATCGAAAGTTTGAACAAGAAAAATGTAGAGCCAAACGTGGATACCTATTTAAACAATAGTAAAAATGAACAAAGCAGCTATTGGCCGTGTCCGGCTAAACTCAATCTTTTTCTGCACTTTACCGGGCAAAGAAGTGATGGCTATCACGAGTTGCAGAGTGTCTTTCAGTTACTTGATTTTGGTGATCAATTAAAAGTTAACCCAAGAACGGATGGTAAAATAACGTTCGACTGCAATATTGAGGAACTTAAAGGTGATGATAATTTAGTTGTACAAGCGGCCAAAAAGTTGCAATCGATAATTTCGCAAAATTATTCTAAAGGCAAAATGACGTTACCGGGAGCTGATTTATATTTAGAAAAAAGACTTCCTGCCGGCGGTGGTATTGGAGGGGGTAGCTCAGACTGTGCAACAGCACTTGTTGCGCTTAATCACATTTGGCAACTGGAACTCAATCTGGATACCCTGGCCGAAATAGGGCTTTCTCTCGGTGCAGACGTCCCTATATTTGTTCGCGGAAGAACGGCATTTGTCGAAGGTATTGGCGAAAAAATCACCCCCTTCGAGATGCCGGAAATCTGGTATCTGGTTGTGTACCCTGGTTGTCATGTAACCACTTCGAAAATTTTTTCAAATCCCTTATTGACAAGAAATAGCAAAGCCATCACAATACGCGACCTCAACGCACTGGAGCTTCCTTTCAAAGGAAAGAACAGTATGCAGACTTTAGTCTGCAGCGACTATCCAGCGGTGAAATCTGCGCTTGATTGGCTAAATCAGTTTAGTAATCATGCAAGAATGACCGGAAGTGGAAGTTGTTTGTTTTTAGCCTTTGACAAAGAGCAAGAAATGCGTAAAATAGCGTCCCGTTGTGAGTGGTCACACTTTGTGGCTAAAGGAGTTAATATTTCTCCACTTCACAAACGGCTTTTAGAGTTAATCGGTAACGGTTAAAATTAAAAGCAAAGGATGCCAGATAGACTAGAATGAACTAGAATATCTGATACTCAACAGGGGTATCGCCAAGCGGTAAGGCAACGGGTTTTGATCCCGTCATTCGTTGGTTCAAATCCAGCTACCCCTGCCATTTTCTTTGTTTGTTTAACATCTTAAGCAAACCAGATAAAAATCCATTTCGCATAATTCAAAAATCTGATGGCCAACGTAAAATTTCGCTTTAACAAAAATAATAAAGCAGCATTTGCCATCCTGATATATTATTTCTATTCTTTTATTCCAAGCTTTAAGACAATTGGGGTCAAATAATGTCTGATATGATGCTTTTTAGCGGAAACGCTACACCAGAACTCGCTCAAAAGATTGCGAACTACCTGGATATTGATATGGGTAAAGCCAAAGTCGGTCGCTTTAGCGATGGCGAGGTTGCAGTTGAGATTCTGGAAAATGTTCGTGGAATGGACGTTTTCATTGTTCAATCTACCTGTGCCCCTACCAACGAAAGCTTGATGGAGCTGGTTGTGATGGCCGATGCATTGCGCAGAGCTTCAGCCGGCAGAATCACGGCGGTTGTCCCCTATTTTGGTTACGCCCGTCAGGATAGACGAGTCCGTAGTGCCCGGGTACCGATTAGTGCCAAAGTTGTGGCTGATATGATGGCTGTGGTTGGTATTAACCGTGTTTTGACGGTCGACCTGCATGCGGATCAAATCCAGGGATTCTTCGATATTCCGGTTGACAATGTTTACGCAACACCAGTGTTGATTGAACACATTCAGCGAAACTGGTCAGGCGATGAAATAGTGGTTTCTCCTGATGTTGGTGGTGTTGTTCGCGCTCGAGCCGTGGCAAAACGTATGAATGATGCCGAACTGGCTATTATCGACAAGCGCCGTCCGGAAGCGAATAAATCTGAAGTTATGCATATTATCGGTGATGTAGAAGGCAGAGACTGCATCATTCTGGACGATATGGTCGATACCGCGGGAACTTTATGTACTGCAGCTGGAGCACTCAAAGCTAATGGCGCTAAAAGCGTTTCAGCCTATGCCACCCACGCCGTACTTTCAGGTAAGGCAATAGAAAACATTAATAATTCAGTCCTCGACAGACTAGTCATCACTGATACTATCCCGCTTAGCGATGAAGCGAAAAACTGTGATCGTATCACTGTGTTAACTTTGTCAGAAATGCTCGGTGAATCAATTCGACGTGTCAATGAGGAAGAATCTCTTAGCTCAATGTTCATGGACTAGCCAGTTGGGCATATAAAAAGATACTGCAAACCAGTAATTTGACAGCCTATCGGCTGAAAAAGGGTGCCAACAGGCGCCCTTTTTCGTATTAATAGCCCGATTTATCCTATTAACATACAGAATTTTTGCTTTTCACAGGCTGCGACTTGCGCCGAGGCCCGTCTCTGCCTTATAATTCGCCGCCCTTTTTTATCAAGGGACGAAGGCTTTTACTATTTTGGGACTTATTTGTCTCTGTCGAGGCCTGGTATCACTCCCTGTCTGGTCGCGGTCAGGGTTAAATTAATTTTTTGGAGTAATCGAAAATGAGCGATTCATTTGAATTGAATGTTGAACTTCGAGAAGATATGGGGAAAGGTGCGAGCCGCCGCCTACGTCGTCTTGAAGATAAAATCCCGGGTATCATATACGGCGGTGGCAAAAAGCCTCAGCCTATCAGCATTAACCACCCAGAGATCATTAAGCACCTTGAAGAAGAAGCTTTCTACTCTCACATTTTGACCCTTAAAGTTGGTTCAAAATCTGAAAAAGTTATCTTGAAAGACCTTCAGCGTCACCCTTTCAAGCCAAAAGTTACTCACGCTGACTTTATGCGTGTTAAGGCAACAGAAAAACTTCACACTTCGGTTCCTCTTCATTTCTTGAATGAAGATGGCTGCCCAGGTAAGAAAGCTGGCGGTATTATCAGCCACGCAATCACTTCGGTTGAAGTAGCTTGTTTACCAAAAGACCTTCCAGAATTCCTGGAAGTAGATTTGGGTGCGCTGGAACTTGACCAGGTTGTTCATTTATCAGACATTCAGCTACCGAAAGGTGTTGAAATTGTTGAGTTGACTCACGGTGAAGACCACGATCAGGCGATTGTTACAATCCACAAAGGTCGTGCAGCCAAGTCTGCAGACGACGAAGCTGGTGAAGAAGCTGCTGAGTAATCAGTAATCTGCTTTGCACAAAGCTGCAATCGGAACGCTCCTTTTGAGGATGATAGTTCGGGTTGCAGCTTCTTTGTTTTAGCGCTTAATAAAATTGGCTAGAACAATAAAAACAAACGATACAAATATGAGTAAACGCCCATAAGAGTGGATAGTTGAGATGATTAAGCTGATTGTAGGACTGGGAAACCCTGGCCCCGAGTACGCCAAAACCAGGCATAATGCAGGCGTCTGGTATGTCGAAGAAATCGCACGTGCTTATTCAATTGACCTTTCTCTTGAAACCAAGTTTTTTGGCCATACCGGCCGCGGCTTAATTGATGGTAAAGATTGCCGGCTACTCATCCCAAACACCTTTATGAATCTAAGTGGAAAAGCCGTTGGCGCTTTGGCCACTTTCTACAAGATTCTACCTGATGAAATTTTGGTAGCACATGATGAACTGGATATTGATCCTGGAACTGTCAAATTAAAAAAAGGTGGTGGTCATGGTGGTCACAACGGACTAAGAGATATCATTAAATCTCTTGCCAACAACAAAGAATTTTATCGATTGAGAATTGGTATTGGTCATCCTGGAAACAAAAATCAGGTCTCCAATTATGTTCTCGGCAAAGCGCCCGCCGATGAGCAACGCGCTATTGAAGAAAGTATTGACGAAGCCTTAAGACATACGGGCGATATATTGCGCGGTGAGCACAACAAAGTGATGCAGACCATGCATGCGTTTAAAGCATAAGTAACTATTTGCTTCTTCCATTTCTGTGAAATGGGAAAAGTTAAACTGAATTTTGGAGAAATCAAATGGGTATCAAATGTGGCATAGTTGGCCTACCAAATGTAGGTAAGTCAACACTATTCAACGCGCTAACGGATGCAGGTATCGACGCGCAGAATTACCCTTTCTGTACTATCGAACCGAATACTGGCGTAGTGCCTGTGCCTGACGTTCGTCTGGATAAACTCGCTGCAATTGTTAACCCCGAAAAAGTTTTACCAACCACAATGGAGTTTGTTGATATTGCGGGTCTGGTAAAAGGCGCTTCAAAAGGTGAAGGACTGGGAAATCAATTCCTGGCAAATATTCGTGAAACCGATGCGATCGCTCATGTTGTTCGTTGCTTCGAGAACGATGATGTTATTCATGTCGAAAACAAAATTGATCCACTGGACGATATTGAAGTAATCAACACGGAACTGGCATTGGCGGATCTGGAGTCGGTAGAAAAACGAATCCAGAAAAATATTCGTGTTGCCAAGAGTGGAGACAAAGAAGCAAAAGCTTTATTAGAAATTCTGGAAAAGTGTCGCGCACTGCTCGAAGATGGTCAACCAATTCGTTCGGGCGATTGGGATAAAGACGAAGCGAAGCAAATAAAAGGTATGCAGTTCATTACAAGCAAGCCAACCATGTATATCGCCAACGTTAGCGAAGATGGCTTCGAGAATAATCCTTATCTGGATAAGGTTACTGAACTGGCAAAAAATGAAAATGCCAGCGTTGTCGCAGTTTGTGCTTCGATGGAATCAGAAATCGCCGGGCTGGAAGCTGACGAGCAATTAGAATTTCTGGCAGAAATGGGATTGGAAGAACCGGGGTTGAACCGAGTCATTCGTGCCGGCTATGAATTATTAAACCTGCAAACTTATTTTACTGCTGGCGTTAAGGAAGTTCGCGCCTGGACAGTCAAGGTAGGGGCTACCGCGCCGCAAGCAGCCGGGGTCATACATACCGACTTTGAAAAAGGTTTTATTCGCGCCGAGACAGTAAGCTACAATGATTTTATCGAATATAATGGCGAGGCCGGAGCGAAAGAAGCGGGCAAATGGCGCCTTGAAGGAAAAGACTATATTGTCAAAGATGGTGATGTAGTTCACTTCCGCTTCAACGTTTAACAACCGATTAAACACTCAAAAAAGCCCTGTAAAACAGGGCTTTTTTTCTGTCAAACCTGAGCAATCTTAACTAAGCGTTAAACTGTTTAGTCCAGTCAATCTCTCCTGTTCCAACTTTCGGAGAACCACCGCAAAGATGTCAACTTAATTCTAGCGGTAAAACCACACATGCAACCTTATTGCGAATCATTTGCATTATCATAATCATTTACATATAATGCCGCGCGTTAAAATCAATTAATTTGTACTAAGGGAATACCTCAATGTCTCAACGAACCAATCTACTCGCACTTGCAACAAGCCTGATTATCGGCTCCACCACCCAACCTTTAATGGCTGGTGAAAACCTGCTTGGAACTGTTCAAGGTGCAGAAACACTTCCTGAAGGCGCTTATGAACTCTATCAAAAAGTAACTATTCGCTCTGACAAAGGGCAAGGTGACTATCGCGCAACCAACTATGAAACCGAATTAGAATACGGTGCAACCAATAAATTATCCGTTACTGGCTCGCTGAAGATGTTATCACTGGACACAAGCGGTCTGATTATTGATGGCTATCTCCCTAAAGAAAACGATCTTTCCCTGAAAGTTTCCGGTGTCGAAGGAAAATTGAAGTACATGTTCTTAAGTCCCGCAATGGACGATATCGGTTTATCAGGCTCGATTGCTCTAGACTACGACTGGGTTGACCCCCACTCCGGACAGGACAAAGATACATTCTCTCTTGAAACTGCGCTTCAACTTCAAAAGTTTATGCTGGAAGGACAGTTTGTATGGTTGGGTAATTTCGGAATGGAAGCAACCTATGCCAAACGAGATGAGTTGAGTGGACTACCGGCGGATTTTGACTGGCCAACAGAACCTGAAATGGAAATCGAATTCAAACTGGGTACCGGCTTTAGCTACCGTTTTGCACCTAAGTGGTTTGTCGGTTTTGAAGCCTTCTATGAAACAGAGTTTGAAACTGAAGTTGGACAGGAGCGCTGGTCGTTTTTTGCAGGTCCTTCGCTACACTATGGCACAGCCGACTGGTGGTGGACCGTCAGCTGGTTACCTCAGATCAAGGGCGGTGGCGAACAATACGAAGGTCAACTCGATACTGACTTGCATCTAATCGAAAAAACCGAGCAAGAACTTAAACTCAAAGTCGGAATTAATTTCTAGCAACGAGTCGCTTTACTCAAAACTAAATAATTACACAGGCGGAGCTAATCCGCCTTTTGAGTTTTTGTTTTAGTGCAGACATTGCAATTTGCAGGAGAAAAAAGATGAACAATCCGCGATGGAGCCCTTTAGTCATAATACCGGTTAGTGCAGTTTCAATGCCTTCTTACGCCATTGACTATCTGACAGCCGAGGAAGCTCAGCAACAAATATTCTCAAGCGAACATCAATTTGTTGAAACTCCTCTGCTATTGAGTGATGACAACAAAGATCAAATTAAAGATTTATCCGGTGTGCGCCAACGAAAAAATGAACAGAAGTTCTGGAAAGTTATGCAGGGTGATCAGCAAGTTGGCTGGTTTACTGTCGATGATGTTATTGGCAAACATGAATATATTTCTTACGCTGTTGGCATTGACCTGAAAGGCGAAGTGACCGGGGTTGAAATACTAAGCTACCGCGAAACTCACGGAGGTCAGGTAAGACAGGCTGACTGGCGCCAACAGTTTGTCGGAAAGTCACTGCAAGATTCGGTTAAACTGGGTAAGGATATAAACAATATCAGCGGTGCTACACTCAGCTGCCGTAACATTACCGATGGAGTCAAACGTCTTCTGGTGATCCACAAACTATTTTTAATCAGCCAGAAAGTAAGTTAACTTTGAACATGCTACGTCGAGCTCGCCCCTTTCTGGGTACCCTGGTTGAAGTTGGCTTAAGTGACAATGTGGCGCAGGCTCCAGAGATTGCAACGCAAGCACTCGAATCAGCCTATTCAGTCATTGCCGATATTGAAAAACGATTAAGCTTTCATCGGGCAGACAGCGAACTATCCCGGTTAAACCAAAGCCCGGGCCAATGGGTTAAGCTTAGCAGACACGCAACTCGTGTGTTACGACTGGCGAAACAGCTTGGCATGTTAACCGGTGATTACTTTAACTGTACGGTCGGCGGAATACTGGTTAAAAATAAACATCTCCCATTGAATGTGGCACACTCATTTTTTCCACTGGGTTCGAGTTCGGACATTGAAATCAGTCTTGACTCAGTTCGACTGAAACGTCCGGTTTTAGTGACTTTGGATGGTATCGCCAAAGGATATGCGGTTGACCAGGCTGTCGCAATGCTTCGTCGCCACGGTGTCAAAGGAGGCTGGATCAATGCCGGCGGAGATTTACGAGTATTTGGAACAGCAAGATTGAATATTCAACAAAGAGATTACCGGGGACTTCACGGAAATCTTCTTTTAGCAAATAGCGCGCTGGCCAGCTCTCGACTTGCTGAGAAACCAACTCGCGAATTCCCCGCCCAGCTTATTACACAAGGCTTTTTGAAAAGGAAGACACATCAGGTAGCATTGCCAGAGCAAACTTTCTCGCCTAAAGCAGAGCAACAAGAGTCGATCATCAGTGTAAAGGCGGCTAGTGCGTGGCGTGCTGATGCGCTGACTAAAGTTGCGGCGAACCTTCCTCAATCCCAACGCCGGGAAAAAATAGCACAACTCGGCGGTACACTTATTGACTTTAAATCGCTTGCAGAAAATGAAAGGCTCTCACGATATGAAAAAACTGAATGGCTATCCTAACTGGTTTTTCTGGCTGTTAATTTTTACCTCGGTGTTAACGCTGGCCACTGGAGTACTTATGATCCCGGGCGCTCTGGAGTTTAAACTTCAATGGGAAGTCGACTGGCGTCTTAGTGGCGAGCAACGTTTGCCGATGGTTATGCTACACGTCTTGTCTGGCTGGTTACTGCTAATGATTTTAGGCGCCTTATGGCAAGTACATTTGCGTGCAGGTTGGCGACAGCGTAAAAATCATTTGAGCGGAATTACGCTCGCACTTTGTTTATGCGTACTCGCAGTTACCGGTATTGGTCTTTACTATCTGGGATCTGAACTCGGACAAACCATTTCCAGTGTTACTCATAGCGGCACAGGAATATTATTTGGCCTGATAATCGGCTGGCACATCTGGCATGGTGGTCAGATAAGAATGGATAAAAGACGAAAACAATCTGTCAGATTAAATAGTCTACAACCTGGTCTAGTTGCAAAAACGGATGCCGCTTAGGCATCCGCGTTTTAAAGATAGGTTAAAGGCGACTTTTAAACACTGCGTGTTGCCAGCGCCGGCGATATCTGACAAGCTTTTTTAGCCGGTCCAAACACCGCCAGTTGCCCTATAAACCATAATAGCAACATCCCTGCCGGAATATAGTACCAGTCAATTTTAGGCAGGTTTAACATATCGACCAGAACCATATTCAAGCCAATAGTCATCGCAGCACCAACCACCACACCAACACTGGTTATCAGAAAGTTCTCCAACATAAAATAGCGAAGAATATCTTTTTTTCTAGCACCCAATGCGCGCCTTGTCCCTATCTGTTTTTTACGACGGTTAACACTAAAGCTTGCCAGTCCGATAATACCAAGAGCTGTAACAACCGTTAAACAGACAATTAATACTTTTAAAATCGTATTCATACCATTATGCGCTTGATAACTTTCGGTACGAATTTCTTCCATGCTACGAACATTTCGGATCAGACGACCTTTATAATTGGCAAATAATTGCTCCTCAACTTCTTTCATCAATCTGTCACGCTCACCTGGCTCTGTACGTACCATGATTCGTCCCCCGCCGAACAACGTCCGATTGGGTACCAGCAGTGTTCTTTCAACACCGCGCCAACCATTCCACGGAGCCTGCATCTTTTCGACAATGCCAATAATATTGATTGGCTGGGTTTCATTGATATAAACAGTTTTACCGAGTGCCGCCTGCCAGTCACCATCAAAAAGATCTGATGCCAGCGCTTTGGTAACCACCCCTTGCCCTGGCCAGTCGTTTGAGGTTCTTTCTCGCCAAATAATTTCATCGGCAGTGAAATTTCTTCCTGCCAGTAATTTAACGCCAAAAGCATCCACGCCTTGCTCGTCGACAAAATAGATCGCGGTACCAACGCCATCGGCATCAGGTCCAGTTTCTCTGGCCAGTCCCATCGACCAGCCACCACCAGTTAGAGGCGCTGAGTTGGTCTGAACGGCAGCGACTATGCCTGGCATTTTGCGGATGTAATCGAGATCTTCAACAATCCGGGTTTTCTCGTTAAAATCATCAGCAAATCCCATGTAGGAAAAGAGAAAAGTATTCTTCTCATCGATCCCTGATTCGCGCTCCATCTGCCCTTGCCGTTGTTGAATCATAAAAACAGAATTAACAATAATGGTCATAGTCAGAGCAATCTGCAAAGCGATCAACAAAGCACCGGTTTTATTTCGGGATAAAGCACTTAATATCGGTTTAATTTCCATTGTGATACCTCTTTGCTTATTGCGTTTTTAGTTGAACGGCAGGCTGAATATTGCACGCTCGCCAGGTAGGATAGGCACCGGCCAATAGTGCCGAGACTATCGCCAGTAAAATCGCAAAAATCACCATATTGCTATCCAGATAAACCAGGTGCTGAACATTTTTTCCAAACAATGCAGAGACACCTTTCAAACCTCCCCAGGCCAGCCCTAATCCGATAATGCCACCAACAAAACCGATAATGCCTGACTCCATCAAGTGCTGGATAAACAAATTGCGCTTTGAAGCGCCAAGCGCTCTGCGCAATCCAATTTCACCTGATTTAGTGCTAAACTTGGTTAATAGCAACCCGATAGTGTTAAGCAAACAAACCATCAAAAACATCACGGATAACCACATTACAATTTTAGCGCTATCTTGTACCACGCCTTGTAATTCCATCCATTCCATTACATCATTAATTTTATTATTTAACGGACGAGGGAATCGCCCCAGTTCCTTTTGCTGCTTGGCATAGTTATTCAAGAAACCAAGATACTCCTGTTGCTCATTCTCGGTAGGGAGTTCCGCCCAGAACTGTATCCAGACACATTCAGAATTAAGAAACCCTTGAAACCCGTCTTCATCACTTGGCTTCCAGCAGTTAGTGTTCCCCGAGCGAGAAAGTTCGAGACTCGCGATCAAATTAAAAGGAATGTAATAACCTTCTGGTTCTCTGAATGCTCCATTAGTGACATCATAATATTTCGGAATCGGACGATAGTCGTCGAGCACACCGACAACTTTGTACTCTCGCCCTGCAATACGAATAAATTTTCCAACAGAGTTCTCGCCGCCGAAGACTTTTTCATTGGTTTCTTTGCTAAGTACCGTCACCATTTCCAGATTATCGTCACTTTCACGACTCCAACCATTGCCGTATAAAAACGGTGTGCTAAACATGGCAAAAAAATCACCGAAAGTTGCCCGACCTTCAGTTTCGAAAGGTCTAACATCTTCGCCTTCAGGCTCGATTACAGCAAACACTTTACTCATTGCGGTTTGCCTTTTAGCCGGTGCATTTTTCATTAACGCCATAGCGTCCATATAGGTCACCTGATCAGGTAAAATATCCGGTTCACGATAAGGCCGGTTTGGATCCCAGCTGTCCAGCTGGATAGCAAATAGCTGATCACTTTTTTGTGGAACAGGATTTGCTCCCATAGCATAGTTAACGGTAATAGTGGTCATGGAGGCACCAATACCGACTGCGATTGCTGCAACCATCAGAGTACTTAAAATGGGATTACGCTTTATCGACAGCAACGACAATTTAAAATAATAACCTAACATTGATCACTCTCCTTACGCTAACGCAGGCTCATGCAGAGGCATTTCTACTGGTGACTCAACACGACTCACCTCACTCACTTTTCCATCTTTTACTGCGATTGAACGCGGTGCTCTGAGTGCCAGTTTAGGATCATGAGTCACCATAATGATGGTAGTTCCCTTTGAGTTAATATCTTCCAACAATTCCATGACACTTTCTGCCATCGCTGAATCCAGATTTCCGGTGGGCTCATCCGCCAACAGGAAGCGCGGAGAACCAGCCAGTGCGCGTGCAATAGCTACCCTTTGCTGTTGTCCACCAGAAAGTTGTGCAGGAATATGCTTCATGCGATTAGCCAGCCCCACAATATCGAGTGCATTTTCAATTCGCTCTTTTCGTTCTTTGGCATTCATAGAACGATAGCGCAGTGGCACATCCACATTGTCGAATAAATTCAAATCCGGAATCAGATTAAAGCTCTGGAAAATAAATCCAATTTTTTCATTTCGCAATTTTGAACGTTGGTTGTCATTAAGATCTTTTACATCAACCCCGTCGAGAAAATACTCTCCCGCAGTAATGGTTTCCAATAAACCGGCGATATTGAGAAATGTGGTTTTTCCAGAGCCAGAGGGCCCGGTGACTGCAACAAACTCTCCTTCATTAACCTGCAAAGAAAAATCTCTAAGCGCGTGCGTCTCTACAACTTCGGTTCGAAAAACTTTTCGAATATTGTTCATTTTAAGCATTGATATCTCCTGTTACTTATCGATTAATGAGAACGCTATCTGCGCCTTCGAAGGATTCGGTGTTAGAAATAATGATCTGATCGCCTTTTTTCAGTCCCCCCAGAATTTCAACTTGGGCGAGACTTTTGGCACCGGTTTTAATTGCAACTTTCTGCGCAATATCGCCGTCGAGCTTATAAGCAATTCTGCCAGCACCGGCGTCAAGGAACTGTCCCCGCTTAACCATGAGAACGTTTTCTTTTTTCTCAAGAAGAATGCGAGTAGTCAGCTTTTGATTTTGTCTTAATCCTGATGGCGGATTATTATCGAAACGAACTCTTCCAATAACCTGATTGTTCTGAATTTCCGGAGAAATAGAAACCAGCTTCGCCAAGTGCATTTCGTTACCGCTTCGAATTTCCGCGGCCATACCTAGCCCTAAATCGTCGGCATAGGACTCAGGAACGGCAACCTCGACTTCAAACTGACTCAGGTCCACTACAGAAATAACCGGTTGGTTCTTAGCAATTGCCGTCTTTTCTTCAACCACCAGCTGACCAACAATCCCATTCACCGGAGAGCGCAAACGCAAGCCTTCAACCTGTCGAGTCATTTCATCCACGAGTAATTGCTGACGTTGTATTTGTAAGCGCTTGGTCGTAAGTTCAAAGTCCAGACTTTCCTTGTTCAGTTTGGCATCCTGTACCGCATGCTGATGTGCCAGTCTGGCATTTTGTAAATCATCTTGCGCTTTTTCATAATCGATAGTGCTAATAGCATTCCGTTTGTAGGCTTCTTCTGCTCTTCGTTTTTCTCGCTCGGCAGCGTTTAGCGTTACCTTGGCCAGGTCTACAATTTTCTGGTTCTCGAGCGCCTGCTTTTTCGACTGGATAGCTTGGCGGTCTTTATCGATCTCCATGCTTTGCAGTGTTGCTAACTCCTGCTCCAGTTGATTAGTCAGTTCAGGGCTGTCAATTTCCGCCAGAAGTTGCCCCGCTTCCACCTGCTCACCAGCCTGAACCTGAAAAGAGACAGTACCACTGGCATTGGCAAACAGCGTTGGGCTTACCGCGGCAACAACCTTACCCTGCACCGAGACATCGCGAATAAAGTCGCCTCGAGAAACCTCACCGAGTCGAATACGATCATAGGCAACACTATGTTCAGCAGCTGACCAACGAGAAAAAGCCGGGGCAGCAAAAGCCACAGCAACAGCCAGAATAATTCCTCCACCCACAGCATACTTAAAGCCGCGGCCCCTGCCCGACTTTTCCAGGATAATGTCCTGTCCAGAAGTATCAGATATTTTCAAATTGATTCCCCAATCGATGTGTTTGAACAAGTTCTTTAAAAAACGTTAACACTGACTAGTGACGGAGAGGTTTACAAAAAAGTTGGATCGGTAAAAGTAAGCAAATGTTAATCGAGCGAAAAATCGCAGGCTTTTTCTTTGCTGTCACTTTATTGGGTCTATCCTTAAAAGAAGAGAAATATTCTATGCTGCGCCAACAAAATAAACGGAGGGAGCCATGAGTACTCATACCGAACTGGACGAAACCATTAACGATATGGTGGATGATAAACGCGGTATTCTGGCTGCAGATGAGAGTGCACCGACCATCGCCAAACGCTTCGATACCATCGGCGTAGACTCTACTGAAGAAAACCGGCGCTTTTATCGTTCATTGCTGCTGACCACGCCGGGGCTCGGTGAATTTATAAGTGGCGTCATTCTTTTTGAAGAGACCTTGAGCCATAAAACGGATGAAGGCCAAACGATTCCTGAAGCCGCCTGGGCCCAGAAAATAGTTCCCGGTATCAAAGTGGACAAAGGCAAAGGACCGCTTCCCGGTGCGCCCGGCGATATGATTACCTATGGTTTGGACGGTTTGGCCGACAGACTCATAAGCTATAAAGAGCAAGGCGCTCGCTTTGCCAAATGGCGCGAGGTCTACCCGATTAGCGACAAAAACCCAACCCGGCTGGGTCTAACTGCCAATGCCGAAGCCCTCGCAAGATATGCTGCAGTTTGTCAAAGCGTCGGGATAGTGCCTATCGTTGAACCGGAAGTCCTGATGGATGGCGTGCACTCGATTGAGCGAGCCGGAGAAGTCATACAGGCGGTTCTTCACGAGGTTTTCTATGCCCTCTATCGTCATGAGGTAAAACTCGAACAAATGATCCTTAAGCCCAGTATGGTCACACCGGGTAAAGATAGCCCTAAAGCCACACCAGATGCAGTGGCAGAACATACCTTGAAAGTGTTTTACCGTTCAGTACCTGCCGCCGTCCCCAGCATTAACTTTCTGTCAGGGGGACAGGAACCAGAGGAAGCGACTGAAAATTTAAATGCTATCAACCAGTTAGCCAACAGTGCGCCGTGGCAATTAAGCATTTCCTATGGCCGTGCTTTGCAGCAACCAGTTCTCAAGGCATGGGCCGGGGAAGCATCCAATAAAGAGCAGGCACAACAAGCCCTGTTAAAACGTGCTCGACTTAATAGCCTGGCAAGACAGGGTCAGTATGCTCCGGATATGGAATAGTTTCCTTGACCCCCCTCCCCCTGACGAGCGGGAGGGGCATTCAATCACTTTATAAAAATCACTCATAAAAAATTCTACTTTTTCTAGATTTGAGTGTTGACAAAAGCCCCTGAAATCAGCAAAATACGCGCCTCTTGAGCGACAAGTAGTTTTCTTCGACCTGTTCAAGACTGCAGTGGTCCGCAAGCACTGCAACTTTAAGATTGTGGCAAGGTAGCTCAGTTGGTTAGAGCACATCACTCATAATGATGGGGTCGGTGGTTCAAATCCACTCCTTGCTACCATATACGACGAAGGCTAGTGTGATAGTATCCACTAGCCTTTTTTGTTTTCTGAATCTCGTAAGTCCACGGTAAGTCCAGAAGTTGACATTAACTGAAAAAAATCTAAAAAAAACTAAAAATTAATACCAGAACATGGAATTATAGAAACGCCTTGCAATTGACTTATTCAATTAACTAAATACATAGCAATTAGAAAAATAATCCATTTCTATTTTTCTGGACTTTTGCTTCCAAACTTATCTATCTCATCTAATACCAAATAGACATCTGTATAAGGATTTAAGGCAAATGGCTCAGTGTTTTTGGCTGCAGATTCAAGTGACTGAGCATTTAACCGAGCAGCTCGCTCTCTCGCTTGAGGAATTTTATCTTCCAATTTTTTGAATAGTTCCCGGTCTGATTTGCTGTAATCTTTAATTCCTTGCTCCGCTAACTTTGTTTTCAGTGCGCTATTGGAAAGCAAGTCGTCAAAACTAGAATAACAGGGCGGTCCATCCACGAAATGTAGCAAGATCCAGATTTCGAAACATACGTTGGATAGAGCTACCTTAACATTGTTTGTTCTTGCCTTTTGTAACGCGCTTTGGTGATTTTGCTCAGTATATTTTGCAGTAGACTCTCGATCATAAACAACCCAAAAAACATCCCCTTTCGGAGTTGTTCTACTTTTTTTCATTTTTACTGCTTCTTCTACTAGTTGTATTGGTGTATTTTTCTTAGTTTTTTCAATTTTTATTATTTTAAGTCTTCTATTTCCCGGAAAACACTTATTAATGTAACCGTGAAAATAATTGGGCTCTGTTTTCTCACCTTCACAAAAAATATGCAATACAGGTAATAACTTTCTTTTCGACGGCTTCCTCTTCTTCGGCACTTATTTTTCCTCGTCTAGAAAAATAGAAGTTATAGCGTCCATATCTATTCTAGGAATTGCTCCAAATCGACCTTGTGCGTACCATTTCCTAAAGGGACTATCTTGCTTTACGGTTGACTTATCGAACTCAGAAAGTCCAATCAATATTGTTTCCCCATTATTCTTTTCTGTTAACCAAATTTGATCTCTTCTTAAGATCTTAGGAGACATTAAGTTAATATTGTGAGTTGTAAATAACAGTTGAGCATTGTTAACGTTTACTTCAGGCGTATTAAAAAGCTGAATAATGAATTCTGCGATATGCGGATGTAAACTATTATCCAGTTCATCTAAAAGCAGCACTCCTCCGCTCGATAAGGAAGTTAACAGCAATGGCAATAGCTCATACAGCTTTTGAGTTCCAGACGATTCCATTTGCTTTGTAAACTCAATACTTTCACCATTACCACTTTCGTGAAGAAATATAGGCCTAAGTTGTTCAGACTTACTGATTAATCTTTTAATTTCTTCAGGTACTTCTTTTCCGAACTTCAAATTATTATTTTCAGATTCTTCTTCGTCGAACCGAATTCCCGAAATTCCGGTATCTACTTTTGTTAGTATCTTAGATACCTTTTTTACAAAATCAGGCTTGCTCTTCCATTCAAGAACTCCAGCCCTTTCTCCAGTGCCTAACCTGAATATATCACTTCGAAAATAATTGTAGACCTGACGAATTATTTTGGGAGAGTCAGCACTATTTCCAGCCTTAGAAAGATAAGTACTATTCTCAAAAAACGGGTGTTTCTTTTTCCCTCCTTTGTAGTGAGAGCCAAAATAAATATTTTCCCAAGAATCTTCCTCCTGTCTTTTAAAAAGCACTGCTGGATGCGTTGTGGGATAATATGATAATAGTTCGGACAGAATCTTAGTTGAGTTAAACTCAACTTCGTAAACATACCTTAAGCCATTCAATAGGAATTCTATTTCGAATTTGGTGGGTGAGTTTACTGTATCGCTTGACAATTTAAACGGCTCATAGCAAGAAATCGGATCGCCGTCTTTTGAATCCCCAGATAAGCAAATTAAATACCTTAAAGCTTCAATCCCTAACAACAGATTTGACTTTCCGGAAGCGTTTGCCCCATAAACACCAGAAGTCTTTAAAACTGAATACTTATTCCCTTCGATTTGCACGAAGTTTTCACTGAGACGATTACTAGTATGTTCAGCCAAAAAGCTAAATACCTGCTCATTTTTAAAAGAACGAAAATTCTTTAATGAAAAATCAATTATCATTTTAATCTAATTAAACCTTGAATTTCGGCGATTTCAATTCAAAAACGCACTCTTCTTTAGATACTAGCTCTATTTCAGTACGAGAGCAACACCTTAGGCTTATGAGTCATAAAATGCACATGTGCGAAGATACAGTTATTTACAGAACTCCAAGGGGAGAAAATTTGTAGCCCCGATTTTTTCCACTCGCCACTCGTGGAAACGAGTGATTATATTTTGACCTTTAAAAACAACACCTAGAAGTTTTTCAATAAACGAATCACCATACCGAGACTCTTTTATCTCACCTGTAGATGAGTCAAACTTAAAACTGTAATAGGGTCTAAGCGCCTGTTCTTTGCGCTTACAAAAGAATCCCCCCATTAATTCGTTAAATTTACCCCAATTAGCAGAGTCAGCCGCCTTTCTAATTTCTTCAACTTCTTCGGGAAGTTCTTTATCCTCAGGCAAGCGCCTCAATTCGCGCCAAACGGTAACCGAGCATCCACCAATAAACTCAAATTGACGAATCCCCCAAACAGACCGCCATGTATCAACTCGCTGCGCTGCAATAATCGGATCTTCACCATAAGTACCTGAATCGAGATTTGCGCCATCTATGTTCTTACAGATGTACTTTGCTATGTAGCCTGTCGCGCTTCCTATTTCTGGGTCGATTGGCGTAACATCGAGCCGATGCGTACTAGCCCCTTTTTCTTCACCGTCTTCCAATAGCGCATAGTGACGACATATATCAACCATTTCTTTCATCTGTTCAGGACAAACAAATAAAAGCAAATGCCAATGTGGTGTGCCATCATGTTGAGGCTCTGCCACTCGAACTCCTAGTGGTTTGATGTTAGCTCGCTGAAATGCCGCCCGTATACGTTGCCATACTGAATTTAAATATTCTTGAGCGATTCGAGGTGTATATCCTTTCCACTTTGGATTCGGCTTTCCAGTCTTGCTAAACGAACGGTGATATTTAGATGGACATGTGATTGTTAAGAAAACTCCTTTTAATCCAGCTTGATTTGCATAATCTTCTGTCCCTCGTATACGTACCATGAGTTCCGCTCTACGTATAGCTGGATTAGATACGTTCTTGTCTGATAAATCTGCTAACGTAAATCTATCGCCTAACTCGTTAACGGCTTCATGCTCTGAAAGCATTTTCTGACTTCTCGCGACTTGAGCCTTTCGCCTGTTAACGGATGCGTCACTTGCATAAATGCCTTTTTTCCTATTAACGAGATTGGCCGCATGAGCAGAAATCTCAACTTTCCTGTTAACCGATTTTCTCAGTTGTTTCAGCCACCAACTATAGTCTGTCAATCTCGCTAATGTGGTTAAAAGCTTACCTGCTTGCTTAGTGACTTTTCCCAATTCTTTATCGGATATTTCGCCGCTGTAATCCTTAAAAGTAGTAACCTCATCAATGATTGGCATGTTGATGCTTTTAGATTCAGCATACCTTTTTAGCCCTACGTAAACGTTACGTATCGTAACGAGGTCGTATACATATTCGTTAACGGGCTTTTCAACATGACCAATACCTTTGACGGACAATACCGTTAACAACTTAGCCGAGTTAATTTCCCTAGATAGCAGCCTTATTCTATTTGTACAGTGATCAGCGCTAAGTTTAGCTTGGCTTCGTAAATCATCCTCGCCCCATTTCAAATGAGTCTCAAACTGACCTACATCGACACTCGACTTAATTACTCCTACCGCCTGCCTCAAGAATATGTTCGCATCTCTTCTTGAAGGCTGCTTTAAATAATTCGAAATCAGCGAATACTTTAGGTCATTGGGTAAGGCGCTTGTTTGTCCCTCTACCCAAGACTTATCATGAGGGTGAATTTTAACGCTTAAGCTCATAAAGCACCTCTCTTCCTAACGCGCTAATAAAGCACTGATCCCATCGAAGGTTGAAATCATTAAGTTGCTTGAAGAAAATAAATCCATCATCCTTCAAACGAAAGATAATTTTGGCTTGTGGTTTACCACTAAAGTTATCTAGTCCGCTCCACTCTCCTAACTCTTCCGACGGCTCAGTGAGAATTGCCAAATAACGGTTTTCAGCTAGCTCTTGAAGAAATCTTATTTGTGGCTTGGTTAAGCGCTTAACACGATTTTCTATAATTGAATCCATTTTCGGCCTCCTACAACATCCCAATATGCTCAAGCTTGTCGAACTGATTTAGCCAGTTGTCCAAGTCCTCGATGAGATAGCGGACGGAGCGCCCTATTTTTATAAATGGTGGTGCTGGAGTGCGGGACTCACGGTGCCCTTCCATACGCGACTGGCGAAGGTATGAGCGGCTCATACCGATGTATTGAGAAGCTTCCGCTTCTGAAAATGCTCTTTTGTTGTTCATAACCTAACCTCATTAGCTTTTATAGCTCTTAAAGAAAATTGATGAACAAAATTGTACAAAGCAAAATGGATATCACTTCTTATTTGGAATGAATCTTCTTATTTGCCACGCTATTTGGCAGATTAGCTACTAATCTGTCGGCGCAGAAGCTTTTGAGTGCGAGATTATCTGTTGTATCACGTTAAATATTAATGAAAATTGAGAAAAGTCGATATTTTTCTTATTATTTTTAACTATTTTTTCAGCGAATAAAAACTTCCCAAATTCTTTCTTCTTGTCTATAACTCCTTTTCTTTTGAACGACTTTTCATTGAGTTTTATCTGGAAAGCTTCTTCTTTGAAATAATCTTCAATTTCCAAGTCTTTATCTATTATTCTAGGGATTCGGAAAACATATATATTTTCTGGAAGACACTGAATTGGCTCGTCAAAGCCATCCATTTTAACTTCAGAAGTAGCTCCTCGCTTCGCGTGATTTAGTGTTCTTAGTCCTGCACCATCATTGTCTAAAATAATAATTGTAGGATTTTGCGAAGAATTAACTCTAAATAAAGAAAACATTTTCTGGTATTGATCTAAAAACTTAGAAATAGGAGCATTTCCACCACTCAACTCTAATACATCAGCTGCTACTTTAGAGTAATTAAACAGTCCAATGTTTAACTTACCGTCTTTATCTATTAGTTCTCGATGACTATCAGCTAAAGATTCTAGAGCACACTTAAGATAGATCGGGTCGGTTTTACCTTCACATACAATCGTTGGCATCTCATTGACATAAAAGCTCTTAAAGAAAAGAAACTTTTTATACGCTTCTTTTTTTGCTGTTTTTACATTTTCACCTTTTGACTTATTAGTATTATAAGCGTCAATTTGGTATATAAAATCTAGCCGACCATTTAACTGAGAAAGCGTTCCTTCTGCCACTTCTTCAGAATTGTCCTTAATGAAAAAACTACCTGTATTAAAAAGATTCCACAGCATTGCTCTTGTGTCTCTCCAGTAATCAGCCGCAATATTTACCTTCCTATTAACAACTAACCCCGTTACCAGTTGTCGAGAGTTTCGATATAACATTCGTGTTTTACTATCATTAATTTGAAAACGGACTAGCTTCATTATTTTATAGATCTCAGCTCCACAGTCCCAATCTCCCTTGATAGGATCCTGGATAGCTATATCGGCGGGAAATACTTTTTGATTCGTTGAAAAAGTAAGGTCGTCAGCATATCGAGAATAATGACAACCATTTTTCTTCGCTAATTTAAGGAGTTTTACATCGAGTATGTTGCCAATTAAGTTTGAAATAATGGGAGAGCAAGGACTTCCCTGAGGGAGAGAATTATCGAAGCAAGATATCTGAGCGATTATCGTCGCTACTTCGGGCGCCAACTCATAGTTATAGTTCTTAATGAAAAAGCCACGAACCCTTCCGAAATCAAGCGTCCCAAAAAAATCCTTTATATCAAGATTAAAAACATATCTTTTCCGTTTATGAATATTGGCATTCGTTGCTATAGAATGCCCTTTCCTGAAGCCGTGAGATACAGGGTTTACAATCCCTAAATTAGACTCGATTTCTTTTTGACAGTTTTCTAGACGAGATGCGAGCCTACGTTGTAAGCCTTTTAGTGACTTCTCAGGAGCTTTAATTACTCTAGCTTCCTTTGACTTTTTGGAGATTTCGAAAGTTCTGTACTTCAGGTCATCATTAAGCACATATAATAAATAAGACAAATTAGACGGCTTATATCCCAAGTATTCAGCAAATTCTTTAAGGTTGCTACAGGACTTAAGCCTTTCAAGATAACTCATACACCCCTCAAAAATAGAAAACCTAGGGGTACTCCTTTGCAGTCTCATGCGACCAATAGCTCATCGGAATGACTATTCGAGTGGCAATCTGCCTACCATTATTATCTCGCATCGCGATTCGCGATGTAAAATTCTACCCCTAGGCAACAAGCATAATAAAGCCATATTAGGAACTGTCAACATATTCAATAAAAACGCTAATTGTTAATTCTCTGCTGAAGAAACTTTCTACAAGTGGGAATTTTCTTACAGAATGTCTGCTTCTCAATTTTTCTATCGTTAGTTAAGTATATTCTGTCAATTCCTACCTCAACTATAATGCAGTCAGGATCATAGGTTCCTAAGTCTGTATCAAAATCAATTCTTAAAATCTCCCATAGGTCAGAAGGACTGTTGTGTTCATTATTTATACAAAGCAGCTCTATAATTTTTCTGACGGGATCCTTTCTTTTCGAAGCCATATACCATAAGAACTTATTCGGCATACTCTTAATTTCTCTGTCTTCTCTCGAATTATCTGAGTCCAATAGCCCTTCAACATTTTTTCTGGAAAAAAATATGTTTTCTTTTTTGATAACAATTCCAGTCTCTACTCTGTATTCCGGATATTTGCTTCTTAGCTCTCCATTGACGTACTCAGAAATCAAAACTTTACTCTCTGTTTTTAAACCAGTACTAAAAGAATCTAGCAAATCAGCTACCATTGAACTAGAAGTAGCTACTTTCTTGGGGAAAGCACAATATTCGAAGTCCAAGTAAGATTCATCGCTATCTATATACTTCCAAGTACTTAAGTGAGACTCATAGATCCAAGAATCAAATATATCTTCTATTGTCACAACTTTAACTTTTCTTTCGTCAGTTATTCTAAATGATTTGGAAGAAATTACGTTTTTCTTCAAAAAATTATTGAGATCGAAAACTGTTAAATTTATATAACCAGTATATCTAACTTGCGCTTTACCCGCGTAATAAATCCCCCCATCTTGCCTCAAATTTCTATAGGCCAGAAGTAAAGCGTTATCAACTCTTCCATATATTTTCAATTGCTTTTCTTCAACTAGAAACTTGATATCTGAAACATCACAATCTAGCTTCTTACAAACATTCTCAACTGAAAACCAATCTTTTAAATCAAGTATTGTCTTTCCCATTTACTTATCCTAACAATGCTATGGCTTCCGCTTTATGATCTGGCGCTAAATGCGCGTATCTAAGTGTTGTGTTTAAATCAGCATGACCACAAAGCTCTCTAACCGTATTCAAAGGAACGCCTTTCATTACAAGCTTTGAGGCAAAATCGTGCCTCATATCATGCCAGCGAAAATTCTCAATCTCGGCTTTTTTAAGAATGCTTTTCCATGCCTTTTTAACGTTATTAAGTTTCTCACCCGAATGAGAAGGAAAAACCAGAATTGCTTTTTTTGAACACTGGCCGCGCCAATTAATAAAAGTAGCCAACGCGGTAGGGCTCAAAGGAACGTGTCTAACCCTGCTAGATTTGGCTTGCTCAGCCCTTACAGTAAGATAAGGTGACGCGTGGTTCATATGCACATCAGCCCACCTTAAACCTATTGTTTCGCCCTGCCTTAATCCCGTCTTGAGTGACACAATAATCATTGGTGACATGCGGTCGGCATAATAAAACTCATACAGGTCAGGCTTTAACTCATAGCCTCTTTGCTTTCTCCATTGGTTTCCTCTGCTTCTTGCTTCTTTCAGTTCCCCATCCCGCTCTTCCAAGGCAGCAAACAATCGCTCTTCTTCATCTGAATTTAAATAACGAACGAGTGGCGTCCTATTTACTTTGAGCGGTTTAAGCTTTTCCAATGGGTGATGTTCGAGAAAATCCCATTCGACAGCCTTTGATAAAACCGCTCTGAGCGCAGCGACTTGCCGATTAATGGTTGTGGATGCTTTCCCTTCTTTTACTCTCTCTCGCCGCCACTGCTCAATTTTGAGCACATTGATATCTTCGATTGAGGTGGTTAAAAAAGAAGCAAACCGATTTCTAATAACTTGCATGGTATCCCGACCACGCTTTCGGTGAGTCAGAATCCAAGGTTCATACTGCATATCGAGAAAATTTTGTAAGGTCTTAAGCTTCCTAAGTTCAGCCTCTTGCTTAATCTCTTTCTTACGGACTTGAGGATCAATCCCGCGAATAACTTGCGAAGAACACATTTCAGCAGCATCTCTGGCTTGCTGTGGAGTAACACTATTGACCGCTCCTATTCGGTATCGTTTTTTAACCCCTTCCTTGTTCCGATAGGCGAAATAATAGGTCATGGAGCCAGACGGTTGAATCCGAATCAGAAAACCATTCAACTGAGTGTCGACGACCTCATATGGCTTGTCTTTAGGCTCTAAATTCTTGAGAAATGACTTGGTTATTCTTGCTTTCATAATCGCTCTGTAAGTCCACCGTAAGTCCACGGTAAGTCCAATTCTAGTGTATTTGGCTGAACGCTAGATGAACGAAGATGAACAATTATGAATTTTTAAGCTGTTGTTTTACCAGAATATTCTAGAGATAACATGATCTTTTGCGGTACATTTCTGTTCACTTAAATATACCCCTTTTTGACTCTCATAATGATGGGGTCGGTGGTTCAACTCCACTCCTTGCTACCATTATTCTTTGTATTTCAAAGAGTTACGAAACTTTTTGGAGTACATCATAAAACTCACTACTAGCGTAGTGAATATGGAGTGACAAGAACTTCAAGTTTTATGAAATGGTTATTAAAAAGCACCTCTTCGTAGGTGCTTTTTTTATGCCTGAGTTCTATGTCCTCTCCTTTTCCTCATCAGCGCAATATCCAAATTAATGACGTTTTATAATTAAAAACGAACATTGAATAAAGTCAGTAAATCAAATACTCTGCAACCTTAGATTTCTATAGGGATATTTTCTGACAGATAGGCTGTAACTCAAATGATTAGTTTATTCAATAAACAACTCTCAGAACGAAAAATTGAAGAAACCGTTAATAAAGTGATTTCTGCACTTAAAGAAGATAAAACGGATTTAGCATGGAAAGAACTTAGTCCTTTGTTAAAAGCGCAAAAGACTCAAGAAAAAGTAGCCAGCAGCCTGATTCAAATTGTTGAAGAAAATCACCTTTCAATAGAGCAAGGGTTAGAAATTCTCGAATCAATTTATAACGAACATAAAGACAATATAAAAATTGTTAGCAATATCGGAGATGCGCTAGAAAGTGTCCGAGATATTGACCAACTAAATATAAGTCCTCCAGAGCATCCTTTATTTAATTCTGTCGTTAACACCCTAATAAAAGCGCTTGAAGACTGTAACCCTAAAGACGAAGAACTAATACTAAGTGGACTTTCTACTGCAACTAGAATGATGGGGCGACAGTACGATTCTGTTGCAGAAAGTAGCTATTTTAGATTAACAGAACTAGATCCTGATTATGCACCCTACCATTATTGCTATGGATTATTTTGTAAGACTAGGGGAATGTTTAAGGAAGGAATGTCCGCTAACCAAAAAGCAGCAAGCCTTGTAGAAGAGAATATAGATAGCTATCAATGGAATCTGGGGATTTGCGCTACTGGAGCGGGTGAAGCAGAAGTGGCTCTCAAAGTCTGGAAAGATATGGGGAATAAAATAGAAATAGGACGATTCAACCTACCCGATGGTGGCTATCCCGACTGCAAAGTTAGACTCGCTGAAAGACCGCTTGCTGAACGGGACTCTGGAAATGATAGTCCAGGCCTTGAAGAAACTATTTGGATTGAAAGGCTCAGTCCTTGTCACGGCATAATTCGCAGTGTCTTGTATCAAGACTTAGGCATAGACTATGGTGATGTAGTGCTGATGGATGGCGCTCCTATTACTTACCATACTTATGGAGAACAACAAATCCCAGTATTTCCACACTTAGCCACTTTGGTTAAAAGTGATTATAATTTTTTTGATTTTGCCGCAACACAAGAGCACGAAGGACAAGTTCGAGATATAAGTACTTCTCTATCAAAGGATGCTGTTGTTTATTCCCATACTGAAAACTATCAAGTGTTGTGTGCTACCTGCTGGAGAGATCCAAATAAGGATCACACGGATCATCAAAAAGAAGAAAAGCATGTAGTAACAGGTAGAATAGCCGCTCCAGCCGACATCCAACCGTCAGAACTTTTAGACCAAATTGATAAAGCTATAAGTGAGTTGGAAAATTGTAAAATATATTCGCCTCAACTCTGCGAGTTAGCGGGTCAAATTGAAAGAGCGGAAGTAGAAAAACGCAGATATGATATGCTTGTCAGAAATTAGCAGCGTTAGTTTTTTAACTTATTTTATCTAGGAGTTCGTGAAGTGATTCCAATTAAAAAACCAACCGATAAGTATGTTATTGATATATTAACCGAGTTCCTAAATGGAACTTGGTCTCACGATGACTTGAATAATTGGCACACCGAACTTTACAAAAATTACTGTAAAAAATACCCTGGCTGTATATCATTCGAAACGGAATCCAGAACCGCTCATTTTTTACTTTACTCTTTAATTTACATAAACGATTCGAAAGATGTTTATCTTGAGAAAGAATCTGCTCACTTTATAAGAAATGAAGATATTGCCGACTATATAAAAGAATTAAAGAAAATTGACTGTACTGACTCTAATGGAAAAATAAAAAGAGTTTACATGCATGAAATTGAGCGAAGTGATGAACCTAGCATCCCATTAGTATCACTGTCCCCCTGCAACAAAGACTTGATTGATAGCTTTGGCGTTTTCTTTAGACGTGGGATTATTGATGACTTAGCAGAACGAATGGAGTATTGCGCCATAAAATTTGAAGGCACATATTTCTTTGCAGATTATTCTCATGACCGACAAGAATGCCAATTTACAATTTCGAGCTTAAAAAGCAATGAGAAAAAATTAGCCAATCTCCTTAAATATCTAGGCATTAGTAGTAGTGGTGTCGATTGGATTAACAACGAAGCTTTCCAGAGTAAAACCGAACTCTGGCGTCTAGATGATAATGACAATGATTTTCTAATGGATTCTTTCGATACTTTCTTGGAAGCAGATTTAACTAGACTATATTACGAACAAAAAGGTCACAAGCAAACTTACTATACAAAAACGATAAGTCTACCTCAGCCAAATAATTAAAGTACTAAACAGGTATATATAGAAAATGAGCGATAAAAAAGCATTAAAAATATTGTTCAACAAGTATTGGAGTCCAGCTAAAGGATGGCAAAAAAATAAAGTCACAGAAGAAGATTATTTGTATGCTAAAGCAGCGGGCGTTATGTTCGATGATATTACCACAGAACATGAAAAAACAGTTCAAAAAGCAATAGATGTGTGTGATTCTATTGGCAAACAGAAAGTTGTTGATGCCTTTGTTTCTAGCCTGTCTAGTAGAAGGCTAGAACTTCGATCAGCTTTAAGCAGCTATGCTTGCGGTCAAAACTTACCTAGCCATAAATTCATGCAAAGCGATATAAACAGTTTTTCCAAAATCTGTCAGTTTTGTACTGAATCTTCAATTGATGAAAAGTCAGATTTAAATGTTTTGAACTTTGAAAGACATAAATTTGGAGGTGTTAGACATCTTCAGCCAAACTATATTTGGCTGGATTTGATGTTACTAGGTAAAGAGAACATTCAAGAGCCTTCAAGTGAAGATATAGAGTTATTAAAAGGAATTTTAGGTTCTCTAGAATCGCTGGTAGAAGGAAAACTATCTGATGCTGAAAAATCATTTAAGTCTATCATTAAAAGCAATAAGAATGAGCGTGTGGGCATCATATCAGCATTAGGGTACTGCGGAATTTTAGAAGTACCCGACTATCCAAGTTTTCATCAGAAATATATTCCTTTTTTCGAAAGGCGATATTCAAGTAATTCTCGTTCAGATTGGCCATTTCCAGCCGATTTGTGGGTGCCATCACTCGGCCTAAATAAAGAAAGTATTAGTTATTGGTTTGGTAAATATATTTAGTTCGCTTTGTAAGGAGTATAATTTAACTCAACATCTTGTATTTCAGTTTTTAGAAAATCCAATGACTTAGTTGAAATAGCTGCTGATTCTAGATTAATTCGTTTTAATCCTTTTAGCAGTTCACTTAGATTTGGAATGTTTCTTAATAAATCAATAGTAGAGTCATTTGTCGAACCTCCATTTAGGTCGACTTCCGTGACAACGCCGTTTTCTATTTTGAGACTGTATTGAGGAGCAGAAACAGTATGACGAAGCAAGCGAGACAATACTTCTATATCGCAGCTAGGCTCTGGCATTTCTGGAAGCTCAGGACCAGCAAGGTGAATGGTGTTCACTTCAAACCAATACTCAGATTCACTTTGAACAAAAACTATAGGCTTAAGAACATTTAATTGTACACAAGCCTCCTTCAACGTCATTATTCGCTTGTTGATGGCATCATTTATTAATTCATCAAACTTTTCTTCATTTTCAGGTAAACAAGCAGTTTCATAGTCTTTTTCAAACTCAGCAACAGTGAGCCATTCTTCATTCCAATTTGATTCGTCGATTATGAAATGCTGTGGTTCATCATAGCTTTCAAGTTCAGAGATCGACTTAGGGTAATGAAAAGGTATTTGTAATTGGCAAGGAAAAACGGCAATTTGACCATCATCGCTACACCCAACTATGTATGCTTGATTATATTCAGTAGATAAAGTCTCTTCGCTTCTTTTTATTTCACTTTTAAGAAACTCGATGATTTCAGTCATTCATAATCCTTTGATTTATTTCTATCTAATTATCTTCGTAAATCAGCTTATCCGCTTCTCTAAATGAGTATACCTTCAGGCTCAACGTTATAAGTCACTTCGCAATCACAAAAACCACCATTCGCCCAAAGTGCCGCAATTACTTCTGATTTGTCGAGTTTCGTTTGTGACAACCAGGTCTCAGTCAGAGCCATAGTATGATCGCAGCCTTTCGTTTGAAGCTCTTCATCGAGAAAG
Organism: Aliikangiella sp. G2MR2-5; assembly: GCF_015687155.1. Classification (GTDB taxonomy): domain Bacteria; phylum Pseudomonadota; class Gammaproteobacteria; order Enterobacterales; family Kangiellaceae; genus Aliikangiella. Next base: position 268,065 of record NZ_JADPQF010000006.1, read on the forward strand.
TCTAGTAGTTCATTTAATTCATCTTCAGATAATGGCATCCAAACGGTTGTATTTGAATCAGCCCCAAATAAAGAATATGGGTCTCCATCAACCAACAAAGCCCAATCATCTTTGATTCCCAGAAAGTCGAAGAATGCTGATACAGCTCTAAAGTCTACCGCATTTTTACTGCACCAGCCTTTAACAGCCGTATAATCATGCGAGTGACCATTTTCAACAATATGCTTGCCGACAAACCGATATAAATCTACATACTCATGCTTAGAAATAGGTGATTTTTCAAGCTTTTCCTTTTCTCGCTTCTCGATTTCTGCCTTAATAGCGGCTTCTCTTTGCTGCTTTTTTGAGAGTTTAACCATCCCTTCTAAACCACACTGATTAATTGTTATTTTTAAGATATTCACGATTATAGGTGAATTTGTTCGAATCAGATACAGAGTTTTCTAGTGTCTAAACTAGACTTAATCCTTGTCTCTGCATATCTTGCTTAACAATATCTAATGTTTCTTCAAATAGCTCGGTATATTTACCTTCTTTATCTAAACTACGACCGAATTCAATTTCATCAATCAAATCTTTCGGACTTTCATCAGGAGCATAAAGAACGCCTGTAGGCCACTCATGAGTAGCATAACCGAGTTGATTAGCAATACTGTTTAATAATGACTTGCGAATATCATCATTTGAAGAATCTAACTTAAAGCTCTGCTTAAGTAAGAAATAATCTGATTTATAGTCTATTTGCTCATGAAGTTTCTCAGACGAATAAATATTTTGAATCGTTTCAGCTAACCAATACAATGCCCAAGGATCATTCTTTAGATACCCTTCTTTTAGATATGGAAAAATTACTCTATCGTAGAGTTCATGCCTGACTTTGTGTCCATAGTCTCTCTGCTCTAAATAGTCTTTTACCCACAACTTCTCCTCGTCACCACCGTCAAACGATTCAACGAACTGTTTTATATGTTGGGAAGCTTGTTTCTTTAAGCCAAGATTCTTAGCTTCTTCATATTTTTTAAAAAATTCTATTTGCATAACTTTCTCAAAAAAGCCTATCGACCATAGTTCTGTACTGCATCACACAGCAATGCTTCAATAACTGCTTTACTCGTTGACTGACCTTTATAAGGGGCTACTCCACCTTCATTGTAAAGCCAGTAATATGAGAAACAAACTCACTAGGAATATAGCAAGTGTCATCCCAAGGAAGGCTAGAACCATCCTGAACAACTCTACATGCATCTAACATTTTCCAAAGTCCTATGTATCTTTGTGGGGGTTCGCTAAGCAATTGTTGTAAATGGTGAGCATCTGAGCATTTACGAGCATTGGGTTGAGCTTCACCTTTTAGTAGCTCTAATAAATCAAAAAAAGTATTAACAATCATAAGTTGTCTCCTTCAGTTTTTTTAAGCGTGCAGAAGCCCGTTCAGGCTTATGCTGAATTTTTAATTTGTTCGGTTTGTGATCTAAGAGTTAATAATTGATCGAGTTAATCGAAGAGAATTAGTGGGTAAAGAGTTGACATTTTTGCACCTGTTTATTAGCCTTGACACATCAAGCTTAGTAGGCAAGGTGTAACCTGTAAAGCATTGATTTTAAAGGTTATATTATAATATATAGAAGTTATATTATCGTATAGAAATACTATTATATAACCTCTTTTAGTGGTGCTGGATGCAGCTCGATTTTTAACTAAAAAACATAACTCCTCCGACCAGCTAGGCGGTAATCCCTAAATAACTGCGAAATAAAAAGAACACCATTGATCTAAATACTTTATTTAATAGAACGATATGTTAAATTACTCTCCAAAATAATTTTAAACACTTCCTTTTCAGATCTATTTTTTTAAGTATTTGACGAAAAAGGACTTTTGGGAGTAATAATGGTAGACAATTTCTCTTCTACAGCCTCATTTCTGTGGTCTGTAGCCGATCTTCTTCGTGGTGATTTCAAGCAAAGCCAATATGGGCGAATAATCCTTCCTTTTACGCTTTTAAGGCGTTTGGAGTGTGTTTTAGAAGAAACCAAGCCGAATGTATTAAAAATGTACGATTCGGTGAAGGATAAACCCGTTGAGGCACAAGAGAAGATTCTGATTCATGCTGCCAAGTTGAGTTTTTACAATACCTCCAAAATGGATTTAAACAAGCTTGGTGAAACGGCTGTAGCCCAAAACTTAGAAAGTTATGTTCAATCATTTAGTCCAAACGCTCGTGAGATCTTTGAGCATTTTGACTTCTTTAACACTATCGACAAGCTCGATGAAGCCGATTTGCTCTATAAAGTAGCCAAGCGATTTGCCACTACTGATCTCCATCCTCAAACCATTGATAATTATCACATGGGCTTAGTGTTTGAAGAATTGATCAGACGGTTTGCAGAAAGTTCAAATGAAACCGCAGGGGAACACTTTACCCCAAGGGATATTGTTCGTTTAACCACTTCGCTTGTATTTTGTAACGATGATGATTTACTTACTCAAGCGGGTTTAGTGCGAAGCATTTACGATCCTACCGCTGGAACTGGTGGTTTCTTATCTTCTGGTATGGAGTATGTGCATGAACTCAATGATAAAGCGGCACTTTCTGCTTTTGGTCAGGAGTTAAATCCAGAGTCCTATGCTATCTGTAAAGCCGATATGCTGATCAAAGGTCAGAAGGTCGATAATATTAAATTGGGTAATACGCTTTCTGACGATCAACTACCAGCCGAAAAATTTGATTATATGCTTTCTAATCCTCCTTTCGGTGTTGATTGGAAAAAGGTGCAAAAGAAGATCAATGATGAGCATAAAGACAAGGGCTATGACGGTCGATTTGGTGCTGGTTTGCCACGAGTTTCCGATGGTTCATTATTATTCTTAATGCACTTGGTCAGTAAAATGCGTCCGAAGCATGATGGTGGTTCACGTATTGGTATTATCTTAAATGGTTCTCCATTATTTACGGGTGGTGCTGGTAGTGGTGAAAGTGAAATCAGGCGTTTCATTTTAGAAAATGATCTATTAGAAGCGATTATTGCACTGCCTACCGATATGTTCTACAACACAGGTATTTCAACCTATGTTTGGATTTTGTCTAACCATAAATTGAGTGAAAGAAAAGGCAAAGTACAATTAATTAATGCAGCCAAAGAGCGTGAAAAAACAGGTGGTAGAGGAAGAAGTGGCGGCACTGAATCTGATACTCCTGTTGAAAATGTATTTTACGAGGCAATGCGGAAGTCATTAGGCAGTAAACGAAAAATGCTAACGGAAGATAGCATTGAAACTATTGTTAAAACTTACGGTCAGTTTGCCGAAAGTGAATTTAGTAAAATATTTGATTATAAAGATTTTGGTTATAGACGTATTACGGTTGAAAGACCGCTAAAACTGGCATTTGAAGTAACCGAAGAAAAGTTTGATTCTTATTGCAATGATTATGCTGAAAGAATCCAAAAGAAAGATCCACATTTAACTATCGAACTGTCACCACCAGCAGGTTATAGCGTATTGCAAGATTTGATTGGCAAAGAGAAAATATTAAGCCGTACTGAATTTTTTGATCTATTTGAAGAAAAGCTATCAGCAGCAGAGAAAAAACAGATTTGTAAGTATTTTGGTGAGCAAGATGACAATGCTGAAACTTGTTTATTTGAGTCAGGTAAACAAAAAGGCGAGCCAGAGCCTAATCCCGATTTAAGAGACAATGAGAATGTGCCATTAAATGAATCGGTGCAAGATTATTTTGAGCGTGAAGTATTACCCCATGTGCCTGATGCTTGGATTGATGAGTCAAAAGTTGATGATAAGGATGGTGAAGTCGGTATTGTGGGTTATGAAATACCTTTTAATCGTCATTTTTATGTGTATCAGCCGCCAAGAAGTTTGGAAGAAATTGATGCGGAGTTAGATGCCGTTTCTAAAGATATTATGAGTTTGCTGCAAGAGGTACACTCATAATGTCTGAGGTATTTAAAAAATATCCAAAGTATAAGGATTCATCTATAGAATGGCTGGACGAGATTCCTACACATTGGACCACCACTAAACTTAAATATCAAGGTGAAGCAATTATTGGCTTAACCTATAGCCCCGATGACGTAGTAGAGGCTGAAAGTGATTCAGCTACATTAGTGCTGCGTTCTTCAAATGTTCAGAATCAAAAAATCACGTTAACAGATAATGTTTTTGTAAATAAGGAAATACCAGAAAAATTGAAAACAAAGTTGGACGATATTCTTATTTGTTCAAGAAATGGAAGTAGAGCACTTATTGGTAAGAATGCGAGAATTGATAGTAATTCAGCAGGAATGACATTTGGTGCATTCATGACCATTTTCAGAAGCAAATATAACTATTATTTATCACATGTGTTTAATTCCAAATTATTTGAATATCAATCAGGTTCATTTCTTACATCAACTATCAATCAGTTAACGACAGGAAACCTTAATAGTTTTGAAATTCCTTTCCCTCCAGATGAGGAACTGAAATCAATAGCTGCCTTCCTAGATCACGAAACAGCCAAAATAGACACTTTAATCGCCAAACAAGAAAAGCTAATTGAACTATTAAAAGAAAAACGCCAAGCGGTTATTTCTCATGCTGTGACTAAAGGTTTAAATCCAGATGCACCTATGAAAGATTCAGGTGTTGAGTGGTTAGGTGAAGTGCCTGAGCATTGGGAAACAAAATCACTTAAATATTTAGTTAAAACTAGAAAAGGAGTTGCTTTCAAGTCCTCAGATTTTGCCGACCAAGGCACAAGAGTAGTTAAAGCTAGTGATATCAAACAACTAACAATTAGAACTTCAGAGGTATATTTACCTACTAGTTTTGTTTTTAAATATCCAAAAGCTGTCTTAAAAGTAAACAATATAATACTGAGTACGGTAGGGAGTAACCCTGATGTAATAAATAGTGCTGTTGGGCAAGTAGGTAAAGTGCCTAAAGAGCTTGATGGGACGCTACTGAATCAAAATACCGTAGTTTTTGAGCCTCTGAATAATCATCTTAATACTCAGTTTCTTTTTTATTTCTTACAAACAAGAGCATACAGAGATCACTTAGATTTGCATGCACACGGAACAGCGAATCAATCTAGTTTAAATGTAACTGATATGCTTGAATTCAGATTTTCACTTCCTCCATTAGGTGAACAAAATCAAATAGCAAGCTACTTAAATAATTTTATAGATAAGGCAAAAACACTAGAGCACAGATCTCAAACAAAAATATCTCTTTTAAAAGAAAGAAAAATAGCTCTTATTTCTGCTGCTGTAACAGGAAAAATTGATGTAAGAAGTTGGCAAGGTGGTTAGGAAATGGGAAATTTAAAAGCTGAATTTGCTCTATTATATTTTATTATCGATCACATGGATGAAAACGGATTAACTTATAAGCTAGTAGATTTTTCCATCGATGAATCAATGACCGAAGAAGTAAATAATAAATTTAAAACCAGCTTTACTTTAGACGAGCTTGAAAAAGCAACAGATAAATGTCTATCCCACGAATGGGTAAACTACCGAGCAATGGGGCAAAAATACGGATTCTTGGGAATTACTCAAAAAGGCGTTGGCGTGGCAAGATCTAAACGAAAGTCTGATGAACTAAAAAGTCAAAGAAGTTGGTTTAAGAAGTTTTCTGATTATATTGAAGATCATAAAGGTGTATTTATATTAATTGGCTCTATAGTCGCATTAGTGACACTTAGTTTAAAAATATTTGGTGAATAAAATGGAAGATAAAACATTTAATATTTCTTTGAAATGTCTATTTTGTGACTCTCCACTGCAAGGAGATGCTGACAAGGAGTTTAAGTCTGGTGATCTAATAGAATGTTTAGAATGCCACGAACATAATGATTATGACGCTTTAATGGATATTGCGATTGAAGAAGGGAAAGAGAAAGTGGCTGAATATGCAAAGGATGAAATAGAAAAGTCACTCAAGAAACTTTTTAAGTAGTATGGTGGCTGCGATATGAGCGATATTAAACTATTTAGCATAACAAACAATGAAAACAACAGAGTTAAAGAGTTAACTGGAAAATCGGCTAAGCTAGAAAAAGATCTTCAGTTGTTAATTGAAGATCAAATGGATGTATTTTTAGGTGTTAGCTTTCTTGCCACTGAATATAGTACGGGAAAAACTCATAAAGGCAGAATAGATTCTTTGGGATTAGATGAGAACTACTGCCCTGTAATAGTTGAGTATAAACGCCACAGTAATGAAAATGTGATAAATCAGGGCTTATTTTATCTTGATTGGTTGCTTGACCACCAAGCAGAATTTAAATGGTTGGTAATGGACAAATTAGGGAAGGAAGTCGCTGAAAATATCGAGTGGTCTGGAACTCGGCTGATATGTATAGCTAATGATTTTAATAAGTATGATGAACACGCTGTACAACAAATTCATCGTAATATTGACTTAATGCGCTATAGATACTTTGGCGATGACTTGTTATTACTTGAGCTAGTAAATGCTCAATCGGTAAATGAAGTTAAGAAATCATCTAATATCGAGTATACAGATCCTTCCGAAGAAGGTATCCATAACAATTCAACTTCAAGAAAAACTGCCAGAAAAGACACTCATCAAGATAGAATTTCGCAAGCAGATGAAGATCTTTTAAAGCTTTACAATTCTATTTGCGACTTTTCCGATAGCCTTGGAGATGAGGTTCAGCGGAAAGAGCTAAAATTTTACACTGCATTTAAAAAAATCAAGAACTTCATAAGTATTCAGGTATGGGCGCCAAAAAATGATCCTTCACTGCGATTATATCTAAAACTAGATCCAGATACGGTTGAGTTGATAGAAGACAAAGTGAATGATGCTCGTAATAAGGGACATTGGGGAACAGGCGATCTGGAAATTATTATTCGCAATGCTGATGATATAGAGAGTGTTAAACCATTAATTGAAAGAAGTTATCAGGAAAACTAGATGCTTTATAAATATCGCTCTTTAGATAACTTCCAATTCATATTAGATATTCTCGTTAATCAACGTTTATATGCAACAAGTTTTGATGAAATGAATGACCCAATGGAAGGTCATTACACTCATTCAAATAATATGACTCCTGAAATTATTGGAGACTTTGATAGATATTATAAAGAAATTAAAATTTGCTCACTAAGTAAGGAAAAGAATGAGCCTTTAATGTGGGCGCATTACGCTGATGGTGCTAGAGGTATCGTTATTGGTGTGGAGCTTGAGAAGAGCACGGACTTTAGAGAAGTTAAATATGACGGACCTTCATTTTTGCTAGCCAACAAAGCCAGTTCAAAAGAGCGAGCGAAAAATGTATTGCGCTATAAAAAATGATTTTTGGAGTTATGAAGAAGAAGTAAGAGTTTTCATTGATACAGGTAATTATATCAATGTTGATGTTAAGGAAGTGATTTTTGGTGAGAAGGTTGATAGAGCTAGAAAATCATTGTTAAAAAAGATAATTAAAAACTTAGATTACAAGTTAGATGTAATTGAAAAAGGGATGGAATAATGTCTAGTAAAGCCCAAGAGTTAGTTTTTCAAAATGACATTCTCGACCAGATGCAATCACATGGTTGGTTGCAAGGTGAATCGAAAAAATATAATAAAGAACTGGCGTTATATCCTGAAGATTTAATCGCTTTTATCAAGAATACTCAGCCTGAACAGTGGGATAAGTACACCAAGATTCACCCGAAAAAAACAGAGGAAGCTTTTCTTAAAACTGTAGTTCGAGATCTGTCAGCGAACAATAAGGGAACTCTCTGGGCATTAAGGAATTTAATTAAAGACAGAGGAGCAAAATTTAGCCTTTGCGCTTTCAAGCCTGATCACGGATTAAACCCTGACGCTATCACACGATATGAAAATAATATTTTAAGAGTTGTACCAGAGCTAGTTTACTCCCCAAATAATTATGAAGGACGTATTGATTTAGTCTTATTTGTAAATGGTATTCCAGTAGCAACTTTAGAATTAAAATCTGAATTTAAGCAGGCATTGGATAATGCCAAAATTCAGTATATGAAGGATCGCCAGCCCAAAGATCCGAAAACCAAGAAGCCTGAGCCTCTGCTAACTTTTAAACGTGGGGCTTTAGTTCACTTTGCGGTGAGCCAATACAATGTGGCAATGACAACACGCCTTGCTGGAAAAAGTACCTTCTTCTTACCATTTGATCAGGGTACTGAGGATGGTGCCTCAGGCAACGATACTCCTGAGTCTGGTTATCCCACCGCCTATTTATGGAACGAAATTTTTAAAAAAGATAACCTGCTAACCATTTTAGGGCGATATATTCATCTTGAAGTCAAGGAAGTTGAGCAGTTAGACGGTAGTATTAAAAAGAAAGAAACATTAATTTTCCCCAGATACCACCAGTGGTCAGCCGTTTCAACTTTGCTTGAAACCGTTGAAAAAGAAGGCACAGGCGAGAAATACTTAATTCAGCATAGTGCAGGTTCAGGTAAATCCAACTCAATTGCTTGGCTATCTCATCAACTCGCTTCACTCCATTATTATTCCAATCATGAAGAATTAGATAAACAGGTTGGTGATAAAGTTTTTGATTCGGTTATTGTTATTACCGATAGGACAGTCCTAGATAGCCAATTGCAAGATACAATATATCAGTTCGATCACAACGAAGGGATGATTGCTCGAATTAATCGAGAAGAAGCTCAAGGTAGTAAATCCAGCCAATTAGCAGGTGAATTAAAAGCCAGTACCTCCATTATTATTGTAACTATTCAAACCTTTCCACACGTATTAGAAGCCATTAGAAAAGATTCGACACTCGCTGGTCGTAGCTTCGCTGTAATTGCCGATGAAGCACATTCTAGCCAAACAGGTACAACCGCAAGAAAACTGCGTGAAGTTCTAATGACAGAGCAATTAGAGGACGAACAGGAATTAGACTCGGAAGATATTTTAAGGCTGTCGCTAGAAGCAAGAAAAGGCTCAAAAAATATTAGTTATTTTGCTTTTACTGCTACTCCTAAAGGCAAGACATTAGAATTATTTGGCCGCAGACCCGATCAAGAAAGTCCTGCTAGTGATGAAAATAAACCAGAGCCATTTCATGTTTACTCGATGCGCCAAGCAATTGAAGAAGGTTTTATACTGGATGTTTTGCAAAACTACACGAGCTATCGTGTAGCTTATCAATTAGCACACCAAAATCCAGAATCAGATAAAGAAGTGGATAGTAAGAAAGCCGCTTCAAAAGTCGCTAAATGGGTACGTTTACACCCTCATAATATCGCCCAAAAAGTAGAAACTATCATTGAGCATTTTAACCACAAGGTAAAACACCTGCTAGGTGGTGAAGCGAAAGCAATGGTAGTGACTTCAAGCCGTTTAGAAGCAGTACGCTACAAGCTTGCATTTGATAAATATGTAGCAAATAAAGGCTATTCTAACGTTAACGCAATGGTAGCTTTTTCTGGTGAGGTCAATGATCCTGATATTCCTGATTCAGCCTTTACCGAAAACAACATGAATCCTAACCTTAAAGGTCGGGATATGCGTAAAGCATTTGATACCAATGATTATCAAGTGATGTTGGTTGCCAACAAATTCCAAACGGGATTTGACCAACCTAAGTTGGTAGCAATGTATGTGGATAAGCCACTTAAAAGCGTGGAGTGTATCCAGACACTTTCTAGGTTAAATAGAACTTATAAGGGCAAAGATAAAACTTTTGTCTTGGATTTTGTTAATGACCCTGAAGAAATTTTAAAAGAATTTAAAGTTTATTATCAAACTGCGCAACTAGCTGAAGTAGCCGATCCCAACCTTGTTTATGACATTATGGAAAAGCTTAATAGCGTGGGGATTTATCAATGGTCAGAAGTTGAAAACTTTGTAGAAGCCTATAATGACAAAAGAAGTAAACAAGATAAATTAGCCAATATTTGTAAACCTGCGGTTGATAGATTTGCTATTCGCTACAAAGAAGCAACCGATGTGCTTAATATTGCCAAAGCGGAACTGGATAAAGCTAAACAATCTAATAATGATAAGCAGATCAAACACGCAGAAAATAGCGTTAAAAATGCCAAAGAAGCTCGTGATGTATTGGAGATATTCAAGAAAGATCTCAATTCTTTCTGCCGTTTTTATGAGTTCAGTTCACAGATTGTAGACTTTGATGATTTTGATTTAGAGAAACTCAGTATCTACGCTAAACACCTATACCCATTGTTACGATTAGATACCTTGCAAGATAATATCGATTTGTCAGACATTGCCATGACTCATTATCGCTTGCATGAGCAAAGAGAAGCAGATTTACAGCTAGGTCATAAAATTGGCGAAGAACCGCCAAGCTACCTGCCACCAACAAAGGAAGGGACTGGCGCAGTACCTAAAGATCCTAAAACCGAGTTTCTGCATGATATTTTAAGCCGTATGAATGACATTTTTGTTGAAGATGGTTTTTCCGAAGGTGATAAGCTCAACTATGCCAATACTCTGGCTTCGAAAGTTGCTGAAGATGAAGTCGCTGTTGAACAAGCTAAAAACAATAGTAAAGAACAAGCCATGCTAGGCCAATTTCCAGAGGCAATTAATAAAGCCATAATCGAGAGTATGGGTGTACATGAGAAAATGGCTACACTAGCCTTATCTAATGATGATGTTGCTAAAGGGCTTGCCAGTTTAGTCTATGACATGGTGATTAAAGGATTTGGTAAGGATAACAACAACCAAAGGCAAGAAGGATGATAATAGGTTTATTTTTAAAACACATTAAAGCTTACAAAGGGATAAATTTTATTCCTATCGGTGAAAAATATAAGTTTGTTAGTTATATCGGAGAGAACGGCTCAGGTAAAAGTTCGATCTTAGAAGCTCTAGATTCATATTTTAACTACAAACAATACCCGCTTAACAAAGCTGCTTTAAACGATGGTATTACAACTTCAGGAAATGAACCATTTATTGCTCCGATATTCTTAATCGAAAAATCTAGAGTTTCTAAGCAAAAGAAAGAATTCGAGAAAGTTAGCAATATTTTTTGGAGCATACAAAAGAAAGGGCTTACTTCGGGAGCACAAAACTCAATGAAGGAGTTTTTTGAAATAAGAGACTCTTTGAAAAAACATGGTGACTATAGCCAAGAAACACACTATCTTATTTTGGCTGGCGAAAACAATCTAAATGCTACACCAAAGTTATCTTTTGCTAGCTTTCAAGGAGAAGAACCATTTTTAATCAACTTTTTCAATCTTAATAAAAACTATTTTGAAGTTTTACCAACCGAAGAGAAAAAGCCAAAAATTAGAGAAATGAGGGAAGATCTGCTTAAGCTTCTCGACACCAAAGATTGGAAATCATTTTCCATAAACCTTAAAGAACTATTTTCTTATGTATACCTCCCTGTAGAAATTGAAGTCGAAAGTTTTACAAAAATTGAGACTAACGAAATGCAAAAAATCTTTGATAAAAGATTAAAAAATGAAATAAAAAAGGCATTGCAAGGCGTAAATTTTGATAACGCAGGCGGTATAAACAAAAATTTAGATAAGTTTGTTTCCGAAATAGAGAGCATCTTAAATAATGAATATTGTTATGATACGGGGCAAAAACGAAATAATAGTGTTACCAAACTAGATCTAGTAAACAAAATTTTAGAAGTTTATTTTCAGAAACGGATTTTAAATAAGAATAACAATGGAACACTAACAAAAGTAAGTGAGTTGAGTGCTGGTGAAAAAAGGCAAGCTCTAATCAACCTTGTTTACGCTTTCCTAAAAAGAGAAGTTAAACGAGACAAAATGGTTATCATTGGTATAGATGAGCCTGAAAATTCATTGCATACGGCTTTGTGCTATGACCAATTTGAAAAACTTAAAGATATTTCTCATTTTAATCAAGTGTTAATAACAACTCACTGGTATGGTTTTCTTCCAGTAGTTAGCGAAGGCTATGGAAATTTTTTAACGCTTGTTAATGATAAAGTTAGTTTCGAGTCTTATGATCTCTATGATTATAGAGCAAAGGTCAAACAAGATATAAAAGATACGAAAAACAGATACCCTAGTGATTTCATATTGAAGAGCACTTACGACCTCGTACAATCAATTTTTTATTCACTGAAGAAAAATACTCCTTATAACTGGATAATTTGCGAGGGAGTTAGTGAAAAAATTTATTTTGAGTACTTTTTCAAAGATGAGCTTGTAGAAAAAAATCTTAGAATTCTTCCGATGGGTGGTCAAGCACATGTGATAAGGCTATATAAATATCTTGAAACTCCTATGAATGAAGATACATGTGAAGGTAAAGTATACTGCCTAGTAGATACGGACATCCAAAGATGTGAAGAGATAAACAATGGAACTAAACGCTTAGCAATAAGAAGGTTGAGTAACAAAAATAGCGTAAAGTCAACAGAGCTACTTAAACTTTTGGACAACGATACTTATCCGACAGATATAGAACAATCATTAAATCCTCTGATTTTTCAAAAAACAATTGCTGAACTATCAACTGAAGCAAAGTACCAGATAACCAATATTGAAGATGAAAAAGGAAATTCGGACTTTATCAAAAACTTTAAAAATTTGGAGATCGAAAATTATTTTAAGGAAGCGAATGGTGATAACAAAATCGAGTTTGCAAAAAAGTATATTGATATAGTAGAGAAAGAAGAGAATAACGAACAGTTCACACCAAAATGGGTTGAGGAAATTAGAACGTTTTTCAACTGATAGGTTTATTTTTAACTTTATTTGAGATTGCTTTCTTCAAATTTTTATGCAGGAACTCAACTTTTAACCAAACAAAATCGCACAAGTTTGCTCTATAAAATAGAGCATTCAACTCAAAATATCTTTAGATACTCTTTATAATATTGTGAACTACGTCACATTTTGATTTTTAAGTTTTAATCTGATTTTCTCAAATTTTGTGCATTTTTTAATTCAAATTATTTTTATATAACAAACACCATTTGATTTCTGGCTAAATTAAATCTAGACCAGACCAGCAAACGGTTAGATCAATTTCAACGCATTTTTATTGTTATATCATCCTATAAATTTCTTATATCTTCCTATAAAGAGCACCTTCAAAAATATATTATAATACTGCTTTTTATTCTTATTTTACAACAACTTAGCCGTTTGCCTTTTTGAGGTTTTTCATTAATCTTAATTACGTAACCAAGGCCAATCCAGGAAAAACCTGGCAATTTCAATAACCAGGTTTTAACTTAGGAATGGCTGAAAGACGGGGTAAGAGTATGTTAATCAGTGAAGTTCATTATTGTTTCAAAGCAGCAAGCTCTAGTCGCTGCACGAACATCAATATCCATATGTTGGTGGGAGGCCGTGTATGAGAAACCTGCAACCACGAGGCTTGAGACTTAAAGATGTACTTCACTATTGCGGCATGTCTGAACCTTATTTTAACAAGCTAATTAGACCACACCTCAAAGAAGTAAAATTTAGTTCTCAGGGAATACTTTTTGATAAAGAAGAGATAGATAGATTTCTGGATTTTTATTTCAACGAGAATGGTAAAGTTAAAGGAGATCAAAAGTGGAAAAATCCAAAACAAAACCAACTAAAAAGCATCCAGTCAAAGGTATCCAATGGAAGTGTGGAAAGTGGCATATTGACAAACAAATCCTTGGAAGACGAATTAACAAAACTCTTGGAGTAACCTGCCCCAAAGAAGCAGAGGATATGTTTTATGAGATCGTCAGTAAAGTTAATAGAGCAGTACGACTTGGAGAGTCATTGGTTGAATATACTGTAATGCACGCTTTTACTCAGTATTTAAGAGAAGCAACTCATAAATCTGTAGAAAATGACAAACGAGCGATTAAGAGAATGCTCCCATTCATAGGTAAGATAGAGTTAAGAAAAATACATAACTCTCATCCAGACTTGCTCAAATTCATTAAACATGAGCAAACAAGAGAAGTAAAAAACTCTAGCCGTAAAGGAGTTTCAAACAGGTCAATTAATAGAGACTTGTCTATTTTAAAAAGATGTCTGAATTTATCCGTTAGACGCTGGAGAGATCCTGAGTCAGGTTTACCATGGCTACCAATGCTGCCACCTGAGATAGTTCCTCTTCCAACTAGAAAAGTTGATGATAATTTTGTTGGCCATGAATCACTAAAGCCGTATATCCTTAACTATAGCGATGAAGAGAGATTTATGAAGAAACTTCCTGACTGGTTAAAACCTCTGGTAAATGTTGCCGTAAATACTGGGGCAAGAGATCAAGAGCTTTGTAAACTAAAATGGAGTGATGAAGTTTATATTGAAGAAATAAATACAAGTGTTTTTGTTATTCCAGCCCTTAAAAGTAAAAATGGTAAGACTAAGTTAATCGTACTAAATAGTAATGCTAGGCAATCTATTGAAGGGCAGCGTGGACTAGATGATACATGGGTTTTCCCCTCATCAATAAAGAAAAATACTCCAGTATCGAAAATTCGCTGTAAATCTTTTATCAAAGCATGGAAAGAGAGCAACCTTCCATCGAGAGAGCAAGGCTATTATTCAGGTCCACACTGTCTTCGGCATACTTTTGCTTCAAGATTGAGAAAATGCGGTTCTGACATTGAAACAAGGCGAGATTTGCTAGGTCATGGAAATCAAAATATTACGGAATTATATTCTGATGCAGACATTCAGTATTTAGTTGACCAGACCGAAAAAATTGTTAAGAAAACAAAGTCAACCTATGCAAGTCATTTAAAGTTGCTAGCATAACAAATAGCAGAATTCTCAAATCCTGTACTTCCTGTTAAAAGTTAGCTTTTTGTAGAAATATCATTCTTCGTGAGTGCTACAAAAGTTAACTTTTGGGAATGCACATAGTCACTACTTAACAATCAGTCTAAAATTTCATTTTTTGCATTTATAATCAAATTCGCTACTTTTAAATCAGTTTCCTTATCAGTTCCCATTCCCATATTCTGAGTCGCTGTAGAGTTTAAACTAGCCGCAATATGAAAAGCATCTTTACCTTCAATTGCCAATCGGAATAAATGTGGCACGTAAGAATCATACTCATCATCCCACTCATCTTCTTCGTTGTATACCCCAATTGGGTCCCAATCTTTCCAAAGTATTCTGGAAATTCGCTTATATAGCTCTTTTTGCTTTGAATTTAACTTAGTCATATTATTTTGGATCAAGAAGAACTATTGACGATATTTCACCGCTGAGAATTAAAGGAATGTCCAATAGCTTAATTTCGAACCACCACTCCTTTTCATTCTCGTCAAAGTAACTGAATAAAAAGCATCGCTCTGTAGCATCATAACCGCCACAATATTTAGGTGATTGAAACATATCGCAAGACTCTATTAACGACCAGTCTTCATCTGTCTTATTTTCAGATCTAATCTCATTGAGTATTTGCAATAACTCATAATTGATTTTTAGAATTCTTTGAGCTTCAACGTCTGCATTCATAAAATTTTACTCATCGTCTAGTAAAGCGGGAGTTACTCTGCTGGCGACAAGATAGTTTTTTAGCCTTTAATTCCTCTTTCAACAAAGCAATTTCTAAGTCCAACTTTTCATCTAGTTTGGGTTGAATTCTCTTTTCCCAAGCTTGGAATCCCCAACCAGCAATAACCAATCCGATCATGGCGGATGTAAACAAAAAGTACATAAAAGTCTTCTTGTCTAATTTGGTGATTTTTATTAGTTCTTCAATCCTTTTTAATTGATCCGAGTCGGCTTTAGTTGGTTTTGCCAGTCTTTCTATTTTCGTGGACTCTTCAAACCACTTTAGAACTCTTTCATTTGTACTATTTTGCACATAAACCGATGTAACCAGTGATGCAATAAACACAACAAGGCCAAATCCAGCATAAAACTTATGAACACTATCCGTTGCTATTGGTATATTTGGATTCATCTTTCATCCCTAATCGATAAAATGTATTGTCTTTATTAAGAAACCTTATAACAGTTTCTCCAGAAATTTCGGTCTTCCAATGTGAGCTTTTGTCCCCATCCATGATTGTCAGTAAAGAGTGAAAATTTGAACGGAGTTAACGCAGGAAGCTCACTTACATTACTCGTCAATAACACGGCTTCCAATGCTTTCATCGACAACTCATGCTCCGCAGCGCCCCAGAAGCTTCCCCATAAAATCTCTATCACTCCTTCGACCATTCTTCGAAATTGAGTCTCGTCTATCCCTGATTTATTTAGAACTGAAATTAGATTATCTGAAGCACTGTCACCTAATCCAAAATTTACAAGCTCGGGACGAGAGCTTTCCCACGGTTCAAACTGATCTGGTCCATCAATTAATGGCCATTGCCATAAATAGTCGGACATTTCGTTGGCTAAATTTAGTTCTAAATTGTTATCAGAGCAAAACCTTTCGAAAACAATTAAAGCGATAGCCATCCTAGCGGTAAGTGAAAGCTCCTTACAAGATTCCAAGTATTTATCTATATTTTCCATTGTGTTTTATTCTGCAATTATAATTAGTGTAAGCTATGTTTAGTCAATATCATCAGCATCATCACAACTCGCCCATTCTTTCATGTCGGGAAGAACTGTTTTCGCCACAAATTCAAAAACGTCCTCGTATTCCTCACAAACTATGTCCCATTTTTTGTCGCTCGAAGAATTAAACGTTGGATGAAAATAAATGACATTTTCACCAACTATTCCATCTATGACTTCTAAACCTGCAAAATCATCACAGTCTTGACGACTAGCAAAAACAAAGACGTCTCTACCTTTTACATCTTCATTTGCAAACGCTTTAGACGCAGAACGAAACTCCTCTTCTTTTTCTAGAAAATGCCAAGGAGTAAAACTTTGTAAGTTTTGAACTAAAAACCATCTTAAAGAATTTGGCCAATCTTGATTAATTAATTCACGTTCCATTGTCACCTCAAAATAACTACGGAAAATTATGCTGCTTCATTCTCTAACTCTGACATACAACTTTGATAATCATCTAGCGCAAACTCTAAAGCAGGTACTTGATCATACCATTCCACATCCAAGCCAATTTTAGGTGGGCTTTGCAAATCAGTTTTATCTAAACCTAATCTGTGCCATATAATACTCGTGTCCGTGGTTTCGATGTCTGCAACTATTACTGTACATGAAAAATCTTGGTCATCTGGACATACTAATATTGGGCCTACAGTTCTATTTCCAACAGAGGGAAAAGACTTATCAATAGCAATTTGTCTTTCATCTGAGTTATCTAACCAGGAAATAGCAGGAACTAAACCAATGTGGTTTTCATCTTTTAGAATACTTTCTAAGAACACATCCAAAGGAGTTCCATCTACAGCAATAACTAAGTGCTCAGTAGCCGCAAATTTGGACTTATAATCTAATGCTTCAATTTTATTCATTTATCTTAAGTTATAGTAAAGGCTCTATTTTGGTTGCAGACCTATCATCTACATCAATTGTCCCATATTTCATAATAAATTCAATAAGTTATATGGGATTCATTCCATATCTATTATTTATTAGCTAAGTCATTATTTTTTCTTAATTATTTGGTTTAAGAATGTTAATGTAAAGTCAATTAATAACCTAAATCTCAGTAAACTCTCACCAGT
This sequence comes from Aliikangiella sp. G2MR2-5, assembly GCF_015687155.1. GTDB lineage: Bacteria > Pseudomonadota > Gammaproteobacteria > Enterobacterales > Kangiellaceae > Aliikangiella. The sequence continues at coordinate 285,637 of NZ_JADPQF010000006.1, forward strand.
AGTTATTTGAAAATGGAAAATAAGCAGGGTGAAATGGAAGAATACGAAAAACTAATAGAAATCTCCCCTCCGTGGTACGTGTCGAATATTAAAGTTTCGAGGGAAGTTAATTTTGGTATCCCTAAGTTTGAGGTATCAATCACTAATGACAAAGAATCTAATTGCTTCACTATGAAAGGTGCTAATGATTTGGACATAATTCCAGCAATATATCAAAGTGAAAGAGTAGTAATATCAAAAGAATTAGGGTGCTTTAGAGAGTTTGGTTCGATAAGGGTTGAGTGCTTTGATGATGGTGACTATTCAGAATATTGGTGCGACCATTTCGAGAACGCCTAATCTCTAAAAGTTAGATGTAACAGACTAAGCAAAAATTCGAACAAAATAATAAGGACCTTATATGAGAGATCCAGCAAGAATTGATGAAATTCTCATTCTAATAAACAGGATTTGGACAGAAGAACCTGATATCAGGTTCATGCAGTTAATATATAACTTACAGAGGGAATTCTCTTCACTTAATAACGGACTTGGTAAAGTAGAAGAAAAAGTAGACGATAGCTATTCGATAGTTGGATTCGATCTGTTTAATTTAGAAGATGATAAATTCTTAGAGTTCCTAGAAAATAAGGTTAAGTATGAAGTTTGAAACATCAGAATACTCAGTCGAGCTGATCGATGAATCAAATAGACTGTATGATTCCAGCGAAAATACATCTTCATATCTGTTTAAATATAATATCGAAGAGGAATTTCAACCATCTTCTGTTTATGGTGTTCGCTGTCGACAAAGTGATTCTAGCTGCTTAATTTCCTCTGGTGGTGGTGCCAGTGCGCTCACAAAGTACTCGGCAATAATTAGGAATTCCGAGTTATGGATCATTGTTGGAGATCAAATGGTCTGCCTAGAACTTCCCTCGCTCAGCTTAAAATGGAAACAAAAAGTCGATTCAGCAACTTGCTTTCAGTTGTTTCCATCACCTGATAATGAAGGATTAATCATTCACGGAGAGTTAGAGATATCTAAAGTGTCCTTTACGGGAGATATACTATGGTCAACCTCTGGCAAAGACATATTTTCTGGGGATTTCAGGGTTTATGACGATTATGTGGAAGCAATAGACTTTAATGGGGAGGTTTATCGTATCTCTGTAAAAGATGGTACTTCTGAATTACTTCAAAGTTAATCTGAATATTTATGATAAATAAAGCAATCATCATAGCGGTTATTTTCATACTAACGGGCTGCACGTCTCTCAGAATGGGTGAGAATGTTCTATTCATTTCAGGGGATCTAGTCAATCATAAATCTGAGGAATGCTCCATTCACCTTCTATATGAATCTGAGAATACAGCGAGTAGCTTTAATATTCGTCAGATTACGGGGAAATTCACTGAGGATTTTGTCATAGCCCCAAACAATGCGACCTATACAGCTAAAGTAGTGTGCGATGGAAAAGTTGTTCTTCAACAAACAGCTAGTTACCCAAGCAAAGCAGAGTTATTCAATCTTGGAGTTATACAATAACTAGTAATCTAAAAATTTTTACTAGGTTCCAAAATCGAGAATAATTGTAGTGACTCTGGAGTTTTGGAGTTATGGGCGGTTATCGTAAGTTATTGATTGTTATAGGACTGGTGAAAAACAATCAAAAATAAAACCCTTTAATATCAACATGTTATATTTGCTTGTTTAGCTCATAATGATGGGGTCGGTGGTTCAACTCCACTCCTTGCTACCATATTCAGAAAAGCCCTCTTTTGAGGGCTTTTTTGTGTGTGACGAAAATTCCTTGAATTAGCCCTCAAACCTATAACAACAAATTCACTTCGTAGAGTAGTTTTTGAATGCTCTGCCGGGAATCCATTACCGCCAACAGCATTACAGTGCGATTTTCTTCATCGACGGCGAAAAAGATTAAATTATGTTTGTCTACCATCAATTGACGATAGCGGGTAATCCCCAGCTCTATTAATCTCTCACTGATTGGTACGCTTAGCGGGCTGGTTGTTAGTTTGGTCTCGATAGAAGATCTTATGGATTGCCTGGTTTTGTCGGCCAATTTTTTCGAGTGCTTTTTTTCCAGAAAAAAACAAAGCCGCTGCAAGCTCAGTTTAAAAACCGGCGAAGCGGTAATTTGATAGTTCATTTATCGTTATTCTTCGCCGAAAACTTCATCAAGGCTCAATGTTTCTTTTTGTGCAGAATGCTCCGCTAATGTAAGCAGCTTTAATAAAGCCAAAGATTCTTGTTGGAATTCATAATCGTCGACGTCTTGAACTACGTACTTCGCTTTGCCATTTTGCGTGATCACTAGCGGCTCATTAACCTCAAGGCGGTTGGCATTCTCTTTGAGGTAGGTAAGTGTTTCTGTACGCATAACCAGTCCTTATTCAGTCTGTATTTAGACTGATTATAGGCTTTTTACTATTCATACTCAAATATATGATTAGGATCTATACAAAATCAGGATTTTATTCGACTGGTTGAAACTTGTTTTCCTTAAAAGTGTGAAAATTCCTATAAAAACAGAATCTTAAACGATAGAAAGCCACTCGTTTAAGAAATTTAGAGATATAATTCAAATACTTTGTCAGGTTCGACCCCGCTTGTCCGTACAAGGTAGCAATGCAAGAGCAGGCACTAGACATTTGGAATTAAGAGACTGCATTGCAAGCTGCTGTAGAAATAATGATAAATTAGGTGGAGAGGACTCATTTTTGCACATTCCGACCTCTTTCAAGAAGCATATAATGCAAGTGACAGGGCCGAAAAGTCACTTGACCGACTAGACAAAGTTTAACTAGGCATATTAGAGAAAAAGTGTCTAAATAATGAATTTACTGAAATCATGATAAAACCATGACAATTCGAACTTAAATAGAAGGTACTATCCTTGCATCGGATAATATATGGAAGGAAGATTGAAGATAATGAAGATTTGTATCACTAGCCTAAAAATAGCCACTTCTACATTACTTGTTATCGCGCTCGCGAATTGTGCATCGACATCCCATGACTCTTCTACAGTCATTGAGGAAGCAGAAGAAACTAAAATCACTATTACCGGATCAAGAGTCAAACGGACTGATATTGAAGAGACAGTTGTTGTAGAAATTGAACCGGTAGCGCCTCCACCTAGCAAGCCTGCTGCGGAAACACTTGATGAACTGCTATTATTGGTTAAACAAAATAAAGCTAAGCAAGAATTAACGAATAAAGAAAGAGAATCAATCTTTCTCCGAGAAAGGAACAATCAAAGAGCGCAGCTTTCTGATGCAGATAAAGACCGATTATTTCGCACAATAGCAAACAGCGCTGAAGCTTCTGGTCAAATATTTAAACGTTATCGGGTTAACCCCACGATTCAAACTGAACATAACCCTGTATCGACCTTTTCCATGGACGTAGATAACGGTTCGTACAAATTGGCTTCAGTAATGCTCAGCCAAAATCAACTACCTCACCCCGACGGCATCCGCATCGAAGAATTTGTTAATTCGATGGAGTATCACTATAACCAAAATGAGCAATTGTTTTCGATTAGCGCTGAAGCCATGCCCTCTCCTTTTCGTACTGGATATCATATTTTACATATCGGCTTACAAACAAAAATGCTAAGTGATGAAGAACGAAATCCAAGCAACCTGGTATTAGTCGCTGATATCTCGGGTTCTATGGCATCTGACAACAAACTAGACTTATTAAAGAATGCAATGACAACGCTTGTGTCGCAACTTAACCGTAACGACCACATCGCATTAGTCGTTTACAATGATAATGCTACGGTTGTACTCAACCCTACCAAGGCTTCAAATAAACGCAAAATATTTAATGCAATAAACACTTTAAAATCAGGCGGAAGCACAAATGCGGAGCAAGGTCTGTTAAAAGGATATGAACTCGCTGAAAGCATGTTTCAACCCGGTTTTAATAATCGTGTAATTCTAACTTCTGATGGAATGGCAAATGTGGGCTCGACCTCACCAGAAGCGATACTTGCAAAAATATCGGAAAGCAGGAACAAAGGGATTTTCCTAACGACTTTAGGTGTTGGCAAAGGTATGTATAATGATCATTTGTTGGAGCAATTAGCTAACCAGGGAAATGGCAACTACCTCTACATCGCCAATCAAATAGATATTCAACAAGCTTTTGTGGACGAGTTGAATAGTCAGCTTCAAACTGTTGCAAAAGATGCAAAAATTCAGGTTCAATTTAATCCAAATATCGTATCAAATTACCGCCTGCTGGGTTATGAAAATAGACATTTGAACAAAGAAGATTTTGCCGATGCTAGCAAGGATGGAGGGGAAGTTGGTGCTGGACATAAGGTTACGGCTCTATATGAAATAAAGCTTAATAGTAAAACTCAGCCGATATCCGAAGAAGTCGCCAAACTATCAATTGCTTATAAAAAGCCACAAGGACACAAAGTACACTTTATTAACAAGAATATTCCTCTTAGTGTCGTCAAGCATACCGTCCAGTCAGCATCGCCTGATAGCCGCTTGTCATTTGCGGTAGCTGCATTTGCCGAAAAACTTCGTCAGTCTTATTGGGCGAGAGTCTACAGTTACCTCGATATAGAGCAGCTTCTGAGCACTTTACCCATCACTTACCAAAGACAGCCACAAGTTCAAATACTAAAAGAACAGGTTCGAATAGCGCATAAAATTGACTCAAGAGTCGACTTGTTTGAACAGAGCCACCCTGTTTCAAACATTAACTACGATAGAGTACCATTACTTGATTAAGCGCTTAAAAAACCCTGTTCTCATCTTGATCTACCTCCTGGTGTTATTAGGAGGTATTTCGATATTTTTCATGTTATCAGTTGAGTTTCGAGAAGCTAAATTGTTGCTCGAGAATAATCGGCAATTAATGAGAAATACAATTGTAAAAACTCTAACAAGCAACATTTCTGACAAGTTAACGAAATACCCAATATCTTCAACAAGTATTGATTCAAACTGGAACAAACTTCCTCTGACCTTTATGGCCAACCATAAAGGTCAATGGATTTTTCCCAAGCGATTTTATGGCGAACAAACGAACAGTATTTCGACGCTTTGGAAGTATTACGAATTGGAAAGGAAGCCTGATAATGAAGCAAATGATGAGCTGAAGACCGAAAGTGCTAGCAATTCTAAAAAGCTAGAATTAAAGAGCATATCAAATGAAAGTAAGTTAAGAATAGAAGCTCTACGCAAAGTCAAACTTGCGTTAAATGCTAATGACCAACCCATGATCGCCCAACAAGTCGAAAACTATTTTTCTTTAGTAGAGAACTATCAGCTTCCCGTATTAGAAGAAATCATTTCCAGCTTGAGTTTTCTTCAACTGGAGAAAAACGCAAGGTGGAATAACGAACTCATACAACTTATAACCTTTCACGGTTCTTCCCAAATAACCCCATTGGTAGACTATATTTTTAAGCATAATGATAGACTATCCAATAAGGATGTAGAGCTATCTATTAGTAAAATACAAATCATTTTGGAAAATTCCAATATTGACACTAGCTGGTTTAATCAAAGTTCTCGCGAGCTTTGGACACCTAATCTGGTGCTAAATATCAATTCACTTAAAGACTATTCAATTATTCAGAATAAATGGATTTCAGTTAGAGCTTCTGAGGACTTGATGCTTTTTCTACCATTTTCAACTGACGCCGAATTAGAAGCAGTGGAAAACACTCTCAAATCACAGGGAATTTTGGATAACAACGACAGCCTTGCAATTAGCAACATTATCAATGATGGAGTTATCAAAACTGTTGCAGAATTATCTTTTGATATACAAAGAGACACATGGAGAAAGCAGGCAGAGCAACAAAACCATTTTTTTATGATCAAAATGGCGCTCACGCTAACGTTTATAATATCACTGTTCATAGTCGTTGCCTTTATTTCATATAAAAACAAGAAAAAAGCAGAGTTTATCGATTTGCGGGAAAACTTTATAAACCTGGTCAGTCACGAATTAAAGACCCCTTTGGCTTCCATTCGAATCATGATTGAGACACTTCAAAAGAGATACGACAAGAATCTTAGTATTAAGAATTACCCTGATAAAATCATTAGTGAAGTCGACAGGTTATGGTTGATGGTCGACAATTTATTATCCCTAAACCAAATAAAGTCTGGCAAGCTAGAGCTAAATATCGATAAAGTTAATCTCAGCTCATTGATCGAGAGAGTTTACGAGAAGCTTTGTGAACATCAATCTAGCAAATTGGTATTTAAAAATAGTATACCAAAAGACTGCTTTAGCTTTGTTGACCCATTATTATTTGAGCTAGTCATTATCAATCTATTTTCTAACTCAATAAAATACTGTGATAAATCTGAAGTAAAAGTAGAGATTTCCTATATCTCTCAGAAAAACACCTTAATATTTTTAGATAACGCCTGTGGTATCAGACAGGCCGACTGGAACAGAGTTTTTGACGATTTTTATCGTGACACAAGTACTAACTCCAAACAAGGTACCGGCGTTGGTTTATCGCTTTGTCGGCAAATAATGAAAGTTCACCAAGGCACCATCACTATCAAAGACTCAAATGAAAACGGTACCTCTTGGGCAATTGAATTGCCCGGTATTGATAAGTCAAAAAAGGATACAGAACTTGAGCGCTAAGATCTTAATTGTCGAAGATGATGATAACCTAAGAGAAACACTTGCCGATAATTTAGAACTTGAAGGCTACCGGGTTTTTTCCCATGCTTTAGTCAAAGACGCACAGCAGTTTTTAGCAAACAATAGTGTTGATATCGTGGTGCTTGACATTATGTTACCAGACGGCAATGGATATGATCTGTGTCGCTGGATCCGGAGCCAGACAGACGTACTTATTCTAATGTTAACAGCCAGAAACCTGGAAAAAGATGTTGTTGAGGGGTTCATATCAGGAACTGATGATTACGTCAGCAAGCCCTACCGTTCTTCTGAACTAATTCTACGTATTAAAGCATTGTTACGTCGAAAGAGCATTAGCGTAGCTAGCGAATCACAAGACTTTAATGGTTACCAAGTTAATTGGAATCTAAGAGAAGTGTATAAGGATGGTATAAAAGTACATCTAACTAAAACTGCATTTGAAATTCTACTATATCTATTTGAGCATCTTAATAAACCTTGTAGCAGAGAAGAAATTCTAAACTCGGTTTGGGGTAACGAAGTCTACATAGACAATAGAACTGTCGACAACTTCGTATCAAATTTAAAAAAACAATTAGAACTCATTGAAGGAGCCAACTTTCAAATCAAAACTATAAGAGGAGTTGGATATAGCTTAATTAAGAGCTGAGTGTTTATCCGTTATAGAAAATTAGCAGCGCCCCTAGTAGCGGGTCGGACCACCATAACTAGCCAAATATCTGATTAGGATCTATACAAAATCAGGATTTTATTCGACTGGTTGAAACTTGTTTTCCTTAAAAGTGTGAAAATTCCTATAAAAACAGAATCTTAAACGATAGAAAGCCACTCGTTTAAGAAATTTAGAGATATAATTCAAATACTTTGTCAGGTTCGCACTCGTTTGATTTCAAATTAATTGACTCTGACCGCAGCTATTTATTCAATTCAATAAGAGTTGTTGGGTTATAACCCAACCTACCGAGCTGTTAATCGAGTATTCCTTTTCTCCTTCATTGCGCAAGCTTCATGAAGGCTACGCAACTTACACATTTGCTAATTTCCCTTAAACACAGACGAAGTCACCTTTAAGTTAAATCTAAAAAAAGCCAAATAATTTAGAACAATTATCAGGTTTACTAACTTTTTGCTTAGGCCTCTCAAAAAAAACTGTACATTTGTACAGTTTAATATATGCTATCCAAAATTATTAGGAATACTAAAAATACATTTATCTTCATTATCTAGTTTTAAAAGGGAAAAAAATGAATTTGATAAAAATAATCTTAATACTTGCTTTAGGAATATCTTCTCAAATCTCTATGGCAAGAAGTTTAAGTGATAGCTTTGAGGGTGATGATGGTAGTACTGATACAAACACTCCTCCCATAGCTTATGCTGGGGCTGATTTTGTTGTGGCACCAAATGAGGCTGTAGAAATTACGGGCAAAGCCATAGATAAAGATGGAAGTATAGTAAGATCTACATGGTTACAAACGTCAGGAATAGAAGTTAGCATATCGAGAAGCATATCTTTGATTTCTCAGCCAAAGATAACATTTACAGCTCCAGCAACCAGTGGAAAACTAACTTTTAAATTAATAGTTACAGATGATGACTTTGCTAAAGGCTATGACGAGTTAACGGTTAATGTCGTTGCCAATACCCCACCATCTATTGATGTAGATAATGATTTATTAGCTACTTCTGAGGAAACAATGACACTGACGGGATTGGTTTCAGATGAAGATGGCCAAATTGATAATGTAGTATGGGAACAAATATCGGGAACTAATGTTGAATTAATTCAGTCATCATTATCGAACTCTAAAACAGCTGCTACGTTTGTTGCTCCAGTGGTTACTGTAGGAGAAAATTTAGTATTCAAAATAACGGCGAGCGACGACTTGGGTGCCTCGGTATCAAAAGAAGTGACTGTCGTCGTAACACCGCCCATTTTAGATACTGGAAAAGAATTAAGAGAATTATTTTCTGAAGTTTTAGCTAACGATACCTTGTCAACAGGGTTACTTCTAGATATTGGCTCTGTATTTACTAAGTCTTCAATAAAGATTAATAACGGACAGCTATTTACAGGTCCAAGTTTAAATACGGAAGACTTTATAGCTAATTACACAGCTCTGACTAGGTCTGTGATCGATGAGACCACTATTCAGTTACCAGCAGTAGAAACTATAGACGTGTATATGGAAACGCAAAATGAATCAATAAGTTCTTTGATGCTAGCGGTAGTTCCGTATAACAAAGTTCCAGAACAAAATTTGATCGATGAAAATGTTGTAAATGGAATTTATGTAGGGCCTACTAAGACAGAGGAAAGACTTTATAGTGCTACTACTGTTTTATCTAAAACATGGACAAAAAGCCCTACATTTATTCTTCCTGACTCTTTAGTATTTGGTTCTCAGGGATTGTCGATTTCTAATATGATAATGACTGTCAACGGAAACCAATACCCAATAACTAGAAATGTTCCTTTTACTATCAATTTAGATAGTGCTGATAAGCAAGCTCTGTTTGATTATACAATTCAATACACTTTAGACGATAACATTTATTACGCTAAAGGCCAGTTTGAATACACTTACTTGCCTACTTTGGTTTCAATTGATTCTGAGAGTAACCCAAGTGCCAGAAGCAGCTCGAATTTAAGGTGCTACGATATGGCGAATATTACTGCGGATTTGTCACATCCAGTAGCTTCTTCAAACGAATATTATAATTATAAGAGCAAATTGCGCTTAAGAGTATACCCATCACAAGGAACCGTGGAAGAAGCAGAAGATCCCAGTTTCCCAATTGGTATTGATCCGAATGATGTTGAAGACCTATGCCATTATGGCAAAAATCCAAAGCTTAAACAGGTTTTAGTTTTAGTTGATGGTTTCTCAGCAAAAAATGATAGAAGACAAAATGATATTTATGAAAAGTTTGGTAGTGATATAGAGCGTTACAGAGAAATGGGGTTTGATGTGGTTACAGTAAACTACGTCAATAGCCATGCGTACATCCAAAGTAACGGTTACGCTATTAGAAAGTTGCTAACGAAAAGGATTCCGCAATGGTTCGCTAGTGATGCTGATAGAAGGCTGGTGTTAATTGGGGGAAGCATGGGTACACAAACTGCACGATTTGCAATGAGAAGTGCTGAAATAGCCGGTGAAGATCATAATGTTAGGTTGTTTGTAGCTTTTGACGGACCTTTTACTGGAGCACATATTCCTTTAGGTTTACAGGTCTCAGCAAATTTTGGTTCTTTTACTAAAGACGGTAGACGAGCGTTAAGAGGCCTAAATAGCCCGTCATCAAGACAGATGCTGGAAAAATTTTATAAGCGGATAGATTCTTCTTATTATAGTTGGTCAAAAGACTCTCTTGGTTGGGATTATTACTATGAAGCAAAAAAATTAGGTCTGCCACAGTTAAGTAGAAATATAGCAATAAGTAATGGTAGCGGAACAGGTAGTAAATTAGTTAATGACCACCGTGAGAACACTGCCCAAATGATGAACCTGTTAGATGTAGATGACCCAGCAATAATATCTAACTTACTGGGAATTCTTCTACCTCTACGTAGCTTTATTCTAATGAAGGTAAGGACAGACCATGAAAACACCGATGTATTTCACGGTAAGATAAAATTGCTAGGCAGAGTGATAAAGGCCTTAACTGTTAAGCATTATGATAATAGTAAAAGAGATATTGAAGTAGGCTCTTTTAATTATTCTCCACGCCAAATTGCAGATGCGACTCGCATTTTTGGTAAGAAAATCATGACATCGCCATTTCCATATCACTCATTTATTTCTACCGCGAGTGCTTTAGGTATTACGAATCATCCCAGCTATGTACCGGCAAAAGACCCTTATGTATTTTCGAGAAGTCCTTTTGATGCTATTTTTTGGGAAAAATGTAGTACAGAGCATGTAACGACAACTCCAGCTAATAAACCATTTTTGGATAATGAACTAAAAGCTTTTTTAGAAGGTAATGGCTACACTCCTCCCGCTCAGCCTGAGTTACCTGTAAATAAGTGTGGTGTTGCAGAGCCTCAAACCAAGCCTGTGGCTAAGTGTTCTGTTACCTTTGAAGAAAGTCGCGGTGTTATTAATGCCCTGTTCAGTGCTTCTGGCAGTTATGACCCAAATGGTAATATAGAAGATTATATTTGGAGGTTTAGTGATGGTACTATGGCAAATGGAAAAATAGTGTCGAAATCATTTGCTCATGACCCACAATTAAATGAAATACATACTGGGTTTGTTAAAGTTACGGACAACGATGGAGAATTTGATGGAGACGTATGCTACATTCAAACGCACTTTGAAATAACTGACCCGCCGATTGAAGAGCCTACTGAGGATGGATATCTTGAGTAGCTCTAGTCAATTATATTAGAAGTTTGGTCATGAAGTTATAGGAAGAAGCTTCATGACCGCATTAGTATAATTTTCCACAGGTATTTAAAATCATGAGGAATGCAACGTATAATACTTAAAATTTTCTAGCTTTAACGTTCATATGACTCAAAATAGCAAAAAAGAAAAAATATTAAACGCGGCCTTAGACATAATAAGCGATGAAGGTCTAAGAGGCTTAACATTTAGAGCTATTGCTAAAAAAGCAGATGTAACACTTGGAATAACGACTTATTATTATAAAAGTATTGAAGAGCTCTACATTGATGCTTATGAGTTTTTCGACTCCAAAGTTAATGATGTGTTGGATGGACTTTATCTAAAAGCAAGCCAACTACTTTTTTCTGAAGGTGAGTTAAGTCAGCTAAAACTTTCACAGCAGCAGAAGATTATTAACGATTTATCGATTTTATTAACGTCTTATGTAAAATCTCAAGTTTCAACTGAAGCCAAATATAGAAAGATAGCAGCTGCGTTTATGCATGCAGCAATAGTAAATTCAGTCATTAAAAATCATGAAATAAAGAGACAGCAATCCTTCGTAGAAATGGGAGAAAGATGGTTTTCTCAACTCAATGTTAGCCAGCCTAAAGTTATTGCAAATTTATTCGTTGCTTTGTTAGCTTTTTTTGAGAGGCAGTTTATTTTATTGCCTGAAAATGATTTTGATTCTGATGGAGTTACCGACTCATTGAAACACTTTTTTACTATGGTTTTTAATAGTGTAGAGAAATGTGAGTAGACAATTTGTAGGGTTACACTTCCCTAGTAGCGGCGATCCATAGTAGCGCCCCTAGTAGCGGGTCGGACCACCATAACTAGCCAAATATCTGATTAGGATCTACACAAAACCGGGATTTTATTCGACTGGTTGAAACTCGTTTTCCTTAAAAGTGTGAAAATTCCTATAAAAACAGAATCTTAAACGATAGAAAGCCACTCGTTTAAGAAATTTAGAGATATAATTCAAATACTTTGTCAGGTTCGCACTCGTTTGATTTCAAATTAATTGACTCTGACCGCAGCTATTTATTCAATTCAATAAGAGTTGTTGGGTTATAACCCAACCTACCGAGCTGTTAATCGAGTATTCCTTTTCTCCTTCATTGCGCAAGCTTCATGAAGGCTACGCAACTAGAAATCAACTATATAAGAATTTTCTCCTTTCCGGACGATATGAATATCATTTTGCGCTTCAATTTGCCAACAAAAGCCCGAACTTCCTAAAGCTTCCAGAAACATCTGTTTATCACACTCATGGGCAAGGAAATGAGCTAGATCTACAAAGTGACGGAGATCTGGTTATTTATTATGCAAATGGCAATGCTTTGTGGGCTTCCAACACTAATTTTTAAAGCGAAAAAAACATTCAGTCTGCTTAACCATTTAGCAAATGCTTTTCCAACCATGTTGTCGGGATGAAATAATGCTAAATCAGTACCGACCAAAATATAACAATAAGGTGAAAAAACATAATTTTTTTCAACTGTGTGAATAATACCGTTCGGCTTTCTATTTGAATCAATAAATGTCCTTCGTTTATCTCAGAATCAAAATTTAACGACATAAACTACCATCCTTTTTCATGGATTATTTTCTCAATTGAGATATATGAAACGACACTCAATTTTTTATCCGAAAACAATTCAAAGAGATTATTTCAAAGACGGATAAAAAACTAGAAATCATGAAATTTTTCCAAATATTTTGACCATAGATAAATTTTTCAAATAACAACAAAGGTGCAACACTCGACGCTACGGAATCCTCAGCAAATCCGATTCTGTAAGACGTCTCTTCGATTGATGCGACTAACAACATAATAAGTCGAGAAACAAACGACAAACATCATGGATCCATTACAATGAAACTACAAACAGGCAAAATATTAATAGGCACTTTATTTTTTCTTGCGGCACAATTTAGTCTGGCCGACACTAACACTTTAAATTCTTCAGCAATTCAGCCTCAAAAATCTAATCTTAAAAAACATGACAGCATTTGGGGCTACTCCAGTAAAGGGCGGGAAGTAATAGAAGTCGTCACCGATGACGGACATGTGTTCGAAGCGGTAGACGTTGACGGCTACGTTCATCTGGGCGATATGATTTTGGGAAAGACAGAAGATATTAAGCAATATGGACTGCGCATTGCCCAAGGTGAAACAGCACCGGATATTGCAGACAATGATTCTCTATTTGATACCAAAGCGGCGATCCGATATCCATCATCAGGATACAAATGGCCGAATGGAACTGTTCCTTATGTTTATGCATCGAGTCTTGGTTCTAAAGGCAGAAGCGCAATGAACTACGCAATCAACCATTGGAACTCAAAAACAAATCTGAACTTTATCCCGAGAACCAACCAATCTAGTTATCTACTTATCCAAGGCGGCGGCGGATGTAGCTCCTGGATAGGCATGCAAGGTGGTCAACAGGTTGTGACGCTCGCTGAAGGCTGTGGTAATGGCGCAGCAGTCCATGAGCTTGGACACGCGGTTGGCTTTTTCCACGAACAAACACGAACCGATCGAGACAACTATGTCACCATTTATTGGAACAACATTCAATCTGGCATGGCATACAACTTTAACAAGATGACTTCAAGCGATGGGCAAAACTACGGCAATTATGATTACTATTCGATTATGCACTATCGCACCACCGCTTTTGGTATCAATAATGCGGTAACCATCTGGCCCACTCAAAATGGTGTCGACACCAATTATATGGGTAACGGAAGTGTTCTATCCGCAACAGATATAGCAGCAGCGGCCGCTATTTATGGCAATGGCAGCGGTGGTGGCGATAGCTACAGTGGTTCTCTCAGTGGCGCTAATGATTCTGATATTCAACCGAATGGAAATTGGTTTCAATATAGCGGCGGTACTTTAAAAGCGACACTTAGCGGCCCGAGCAATGCTGATTTTGATCTTAAACTATTTCGATGGAATGGTTCGTGGGTAGAAGTTGCCCGTTCAGAATCGCCTACGTCAAATGAGTCGATTAATTATAATGCGAGTTCTGGCTACTATTACTTTGAAGTTTATTCTTACAGTGGTAGCGGCAGTTACACACTTAACATTCAAAAGTAATCCTTTTTGATTTAAGTTTCAGAGTAGCTTGTTGGTCCAAGACCAGATTTACCAAGTTACTCTGAGATCTATAACGCCACAATTTTTCTAATAGCGGAATCTAGTTTGTGGAATCTAATTTGCGGAATCTAATTTGCGGAATCCAATTTGCGGAATCTAGTTGCGGGTTCGCCCAACCTACCTGATAAGCTTCTTCAATCTCTCGTTTTCTTCTTCGGTTAGTCCAATTAGATTTGTGCTTTTATGTTGTTGTTCCTCGCTAAGTGGTTGCGTGTCTTTTTCACTGGTGGCTGCTTTCTTTTTGATGCTGTTGTTTTTTGGTTGATTCCGCTCAATGGTGGCTTGAGTTTGGTCGAATTGCTTGCATTGCGGTGATGGCGTTAAGAGTTGGGTAATTTTGGTCAGGATTTTAGTTTTTCCGAGTGCATTTTTGAATTCTCTCCTATTGAATTTTGGCATTTTAATTCTTCCCTATTCTGTTCCTACTGGATGTTTATCGAGTGTTCGCCTGATGACTATCGAACGACTATTTACTGACTATTTACTGACTGTCTATTGACTATTTTTTAACTACCTGAACAAGAGTCGCGTGAGTCTGGCGCCCTTTTCTTTTTGCTGTTTTTTGCGCTCCTGGTTCTGGGTGATGTATTTGTCAACCAGTGCTAATAAGTCTGCCTCCAGGTAGCTGAGGTTTTGAAATGAGTTGACGCTGTAGGGTCGGTCTTTAAAGTTAATGCCAAGGGCGAGCATTTCCATTTCCAACTTGTGACCGGAGCGGTTTAAATTACTGCTGATGGCGTATATCAGATGTTGCTCGGTTGCGATTTTAAACTGATGCAAGTTTTTGAGCAGGTAGTCTGATGTGAAGTAACAAATATCTCTGGCTTCGAGTAATGCTTTAATCAGTTTGTCTTGTTGAGTGGTCATAAAAATTCCTTTTCTGTTTCTAAAACAACAGTCTTTAAAAAACGGACTTTAAAAAAAGACCAGACGACAAGTGTTTGCTGGATGGTGGCGCGCAGCACTTCTGGTCAATGCTCAGCAGGCAAATAAAGATTGCGAGCCGAGCGCCCGGAGGACATTTGAAAATCTATTAAGCTAGCGGCTAGAGGTTTCAACAGTTAAGAAGCGCGTGTCTTTCGTTACGCGATGGCCCAGTTCTCAAACCGGGTTAAGGCAGGTTGCATGTTGGTCAATAAAAAATGGTTAATGCAAAACATGTATTACCGAACAGATATTACCGAGCACATTTTGTCCCATTTCGACCAAACTTCGAACAACTCGCCTGAAACTGTTGAAACGCAAAACCTGGACCCCATGGCTCTCATGGCATAGCTGTGCCGGTAATTGGTCGAGCTGGTGTATTGAAAAGGCGTGTAGTTACCTCATTGGTAGTGAACGCATTTTTAACTAACCAGACGATTCAAGTACTGGTGCAGAATGTCTTTGAGATTCATGGAATCCAGGTTTATTACTTTTTCTTTAGAAATGAGTAGGTTAGCCGCAAGGCGTATAGATTAGTGATATGAGATATTAATAGGAAGTGTTTGAGAAACTGGGGTCGCGATGTTAGCCGCGACAGGATATAATCCCTGTACGTCATTGTTGGTCTCCTTATACGAGATTGACATTGACCAATCTTCGACCGAGAGTTGCCGCTCTCAACTGAAGGTGGCCGCTAACCGAAAGGTTGGCGGTTTCTTAACTAAAACTCGTGCATTTCCAAGCCGCTAAAGATTCACTTATTCAACTTAAAAACACTGCGAGTTTATCGAAACTTTCCAACCGCTAGCATTAAAAATATTAACATAATTGTTTTTGATTATGGAGGGATTTTTTGGGTGTAATTAGGGTTTGAGTTGATTTATCTCGTACACTAATAAACTGACATTCGCTGTAATTATTTAGAGCAGTTGTGCGTATGATGTTGGGACAGAAAAGCTTTTAATTGCTAAAGAAGCAAATTACTCTCTGAATTAAAATGCTCCGACTCTTTTGATTCCATTTATTCTCCTTTTGAAATAAATTGACTCTCACTCTAATTTTTGCAATTTAGACAGCAACGAAGTGGCAAAGCAAGAACAGCTCTGCCTGTCTCTTCTGACTCATTTCAGTGGCTAAGAGGGAATTTTTTTTGATAACCTGAGAAAGTTTCTTATCATTTCTTGATAATCAAGTATTTTCCATGAGTTTGACTTATAGCAGAAACGATAAACATTATCAGTTCTAAACTCTAAAGCATCCGGACTGGAGAATATTACAACACCGACCATCGAAAACAACTTTATATAGCAGGCATTTTTTGTAAAAAAAGCCCAATAATAATCGTTTGTAAATACATTTCTGACTATCTCATTTTCTTCTTCGAGCACGCTTAAAGAGACATCATTGTGAACACTCAAATTATGAAGTGACAAGCGTAAATTATTGGCAACAGGGTCAAGAATATAGCGATACCCAAATTGAAAACAAGCCAATTCATAAGCAATTTTAATATAAAGTAACTCCATATCAGATAGATTGAGTGATACCTCAATTGTCAGCTCAGGATTTTTTATGGTTTTGGTCTTAAACTCTGATTCAGCTATGGCTTCCCTGACTGATTTGGTAATAGAAGATTCTGTGTAGTTAGTGCCAGTTTTTTTTGCCATTCGCTTTGCTTTTTTTATTACTAAGTCCTCTATATAAGAAGCATTGGCTTCATCCACATTCACAAGAAAATGATAACGTTTACTATTCTCAGAATCGGGCTCTATATTTATAGAACTATTAAGCTCATATCTTCCATCACGATGAATTGTAAATAACCTACCATCATCTAACCTATGCATTCCTGAAAATGGATGTTCTATCTTGATAGATTTACCTAAAATCTTATGTAAGTACCTATAACTTTTTAATAGAAAGCTATTTGATAAACGGCCTTCAAAATCTTTTCCCATAGAACTGTTACATAATTTACATACACACTCAAATTTCAATGCCCCACCAACAAATTCAGGTATTATATGCTCGGATGTACGGGGGTTATTCTTGGTATACAAATTTCGGCAAATAATACACTCTTCCACTAGCAATCCACTCTCATTTATTTGTAACGCCTAGTAGCGAGTCTCCCTTAACAAATAAAGCATCAAGTTTTCATTCGTAGCTTATCATGAATTAAATCAAATGTTAGATTGTAAGACCTTTTGTCCATAAATCCTGCATACTCTAGATTTTTACAATCAAGCAAAGGCGATAGGTCATCGTTTTCTACGACCGTATTAACAAAAGTAAACTTCCTTAAGGAACTTAAATATTTCACAAACTCAAGATTTTCAATTTTACCGCAATTATTTAGCTTGAGTGTCTCTAAACTAGAAAGCGCTTTAAATACATCGTTATTAAGTGCTTTTTTACAGGAGTACAGTTCTAGATCTCGCAATTCTTTAAGCTCTGGCAATTCAGATAAATCTTCAAGTTTTGACATATATTCAAAAGACAAATGTTTTAAGTCTGAAACTTTTTTAATGCCATTCGTTGAAACTATATTACCCAAATTTACTTTTAAACTTAAAAGCGAACCAGGCAAATTGATAGATTCAAAAGACTTGGATTTGGTTTTTAATTTGTGAAGTGTTAAGTTTTTTAATGAGTTACAACATTCGATATTAGATTTTATCTCGGAAATCTGCCCTTCAAAGATTTTCAAGTTCTTTAGATTCGAAAAATCATCAAAAGATTTAACGTCACGAGGCAAAATAATTTCCTCCAACAAAACCTTATCTTGCAGGCAAGTCAAATCTTTGTACGATTGAGAGATTCGAACTCCTTTAGGTGAAGTACAAGAGATAATTTCACAAAATTCATCTTGACTAACTCCATCAATTGCGGGAAAAAATATCGCATTGGCTTCAGTCGCTAGAGTAGTGATTACTTTATCAGATAATTCTTGGGCCGCGACGACATATCGCACCCCATCTTCAGTTTGAAAACCAGTTAAACCACTTTTGTAATTTATTTCCATTAACTGCCCTCGCTTTTACAGTATTTCATACCTGGAGATTGACGTTTGTTAAGCAAATTGCTCCCTTTCGTTTTCTCAACAGGTAAAATGGACACCCAGGCAAGCATGATATAGACAAACTGCTTATTGTCGGCATTCTCCTTAAACTCTAACGTCTTTACTCTTTTTCTGAGTAAAAGATAAGCGACTAGCGCCGGAAAAAAGATCGGCAAGTAGAATTCCCAAACCTCTTCGTCAAATGTAAATAGCTGAAACTTGATAGAAAATATCCACCTGAACAACAACGGACATGCAACCGAAATTAAATAAGCTAAAAAGTAAGCAGGAAGAATATAAAGAAATTTTTGTTTTTGGTCAGACATTACCAGTTTCTTAATATTAGAAAACAACTATGCCAGTTCTTATACTAAACCCGGTGAATTAATGCAACGACTGCCGACTATTGCCAAACTCGCCCTCCCCCCTGAAAGGCTTTAACTAGCACTATCCATTGCGATACAAGACAAGACAAGACAAGACAACAAAACTAACATCTAAAAAAACAATAAATCCCCAAATTGGGTCAAAATTACTATTTCTCTCCCAGCCTTACCAATGTCTACTAACTCCTGATAAACCGAATGCTTTTGTGCAGTACATTCAGTTTTGTCATCAACAACAATGATAAAAAGGAGGCAAGATGAATTTATTGAAAACAACAAAAGTCGGCTGGCACACCGGTTTAGCCGTTCTGCTTTGTCTGCTGGCAAGTTTCACTGCAAAAGCATCCAACCAATGGCTGATCGGCTCCGGCATCTACGATATTACCGGCCCGGCAGCCGACAGAGGAATGGTTGGCTACGGTGACCCCGGGCAAACAACAAAAGGGATCCACAGCAGGCTCTGGTCTCGAGCTTTTGTTATCGGCTCCCCGGATAATGGCCGCTACCTGGCATTCGTCAGCGCTGACTTGCAAAGCATTACCCAGGGCGTTCATCAAGGCGTATTAAAAAAGATCGCTGCCGACGGAACCCTGTCACCCTATTTTAATAAAAACAACCTGATGCTGACGGCCACTCACGTGCACGTTGGTCCCGGCGGTTATGACCACAACGTCATGTTGAATATGAGCGCATTGGGCTATGACGCTAAAAACTACAACACCATTGTTAATGGCATCTACCAGTCAATCCGCAATGCTTTTGTTAACCGATCCACCGGCACCATCAAGATCAATCAGGGCAGACTAACCGGTGCCAGCATTAATCGCAGCACTGTGGCCTATGGACAAAACCCGGATGCTGGTAATTACTCTACCGATATCAACGATACCATGACCCTGTTGAAACTGGTCAAAAGTAACGGTCAGGAAATTGGTCTGATCGACTGGTTTGCGGTACATAACGTTTCCAGTGATCAAAAACAACGCTTGATTACCGGTGACAACAAAGGTTACGCCGCCCAGTTATTCGAAAAAAACAAAGGGGTCAACTTGCCGCTGTCTAGTGGATTTGTCGCGGCATTTGCCAATAGCGAGGAAGGCGACGTCTCACCTAACGTTTGCGGACAGGAAAACGGCTGCGCCGGTAAAGGCAACAACGAAGGCAACGTTGCCCTCGCCGGTACCAAACAATTTAACAAAGCGCTTAGCCTGTATAACAATGCCAATGAACTTCTGTCCGGTACGCTGGACTATCGTTTTCAATATGTACGAATGCCCGGCTATCAGGTCAGTTCCAGTTATACCGGCGAAGGCGAGCAGACTTTGTGTCAGGGTGCCATCGGGTTTTCCATGACCGCCGGCGCAACTCGTGACGGACCATCCGGACAGGCTGGCGTGTTCGAAGGCATGACCCAGGACAATGAAGGTGATAGCTGGGATCGAAGCAGTGTATTGGGGGCGGTCAACGGCCTATTCGGTTTTATTAATGACTTTGCCGGAATTCTCGGATTCGATAAAAATGTGATGGGCAGTCGCACCCATGAGGCATGCCAGTATCCCAAGCCGACTTTCCTGCCGAGTATTTTAAGCGACGATGTCTATCTTTATACCGATGTCTTGCCGTTTCAGATTTTCCAGATTGGCCAGCTCGCCCTGGTGGGAGTACCGGGAGAAATGACCACCATGGCCGGGCGCAGATTGCGTGATGATTTGCAGAATATATTGACCACAGCCGGCGTCAGTAAAATTGTATTCGCCGGATTGGCCAACGCTTACAGTGGTTATGTCACCACCAAACAGGAATACAGCGTGCAATATTACGAAGGCGCGCACAATCTTCATGGCCCTTATACTCTGGATGCTTATCGCCAGATCTATGCCAACATGAGCGAGGCGATGGTCAATGGACAAGCCGTTGCCGAGGGACCTGAGCCGAAAGACTGGTCGAACAAACAAATCGTTAACACCATTGGTGTGGTCTACGACGACAAGCGTCTGTGGGAATCTTTTGGTCAGGTCTGGAATAACGCGAAAAGCAGCTACCATAAAGGTGATACGGTAAAGGTCAAATTCCGTTCGGGCCATCCGCAAAACAATTACCGCACCATGGGGAGTTTTCTGGAAGTACAGCGCAAAATCAGCGGCAACTGGGTGACGGTTTTAACCGATAATGACTTCAGCACCAAATTCAACTGGATCCGGGATACCGCCGCCGATTGTCTGGCCTGTTCCTTTGCCCAGCTGGAATGGACCATCGGTAGTGATATGCCGTCGGGAACCTATCGGCTGCGTCATAGAGGCCACTGGAAAAGTGGCTGGGATGGCAAGATCCGTAGTTATAAAGGAAGCAGTCGATCTTTTAGCGTTAACTAGTCGCCTTGACGAGCAGTCTTGACTAATAGCATCAACTAATAGCATCGACTCATCGCTTAAAAAACGGGCCCCAACAAAATGAGCCAGCGACAAAGCTGGCTCGATTCGTTTAGGTTTGCATCCTTTGCCAGATATTAGAAAAGCTTAAAGGTTCGAAACTATCCCGGGCAAACTCCTGGCGACAAATGCTGTATATGGCCTCGTTGTAGGGCGCATCAACTTTGTAACGATGAGCCAACGCCAGCAAATGACCATTAATATCTTCCAGCTCGTTTTGTCCTCTGGCGTTCTGCAGCACATCCTGCGCCATACTACTCAGCACCATCTTTTTAACATTACGGCGAAAGAGCACGCTAGTCAGTTTCTGCGGCAGTAACGCGCTGGCTTTAATCAATAACCAGGCAGGCGCGCCGCCAACTTTGCACTCGCGATAGCCTGCCGCCGAAACTATCTTAATACCTTCATACAGCTGACGACTCAATAACTTTTGAAACAAGGACATATCATCGATTTCCCGAAAACCGACTCCCGCCAGTGTGGTCAATGAATTTGTCAGATTGATGATCATTTTACACAGTGCCGCATCTTGAAAGTGTTCGCTGTAAATTGCCGGGACACCGGCGTTGAACAGGTCGACCACGGACTGAACAGCCTTCTGGTTGTCGTTGTCAGGCGTTCCGAATAAGAAAGGCCCCTTGCTCTGATAACCGACGACGCCTGGACTGTCTAGCCACGCGTTAAAGCTGACAATACCGTATACCAGATTACTAAAATAGTCCGGTAAAATTTCCTGGTTGGCTACGCCATTTTGTAATCCGACGACGATAGTATCTGATAACTCGTCTGCACCGAAAGCATCGACCAGCAATCGGGACAGACTACGTAAGCTGTAGTTTTTCACGCACAACAAAATGATATCCGGCGTGGGACAATCTTCAAGTCGATAAACAACTTTAAGCGGGACTGATTTTTCAGAAACAGTTTTTTCAGAAGCTGGCTTTGATGAAGCGGGCTTTTCCGGAGCAGCCCCCCCTCCTTCGTTCCCGTTTTTTTCAGCATGCAGCTGCAGGTAAGCGGTCATACCTACATTTTTTAGTCGGTCGAGTACTTGTGGGCGGTCGAATACGTAAAAATTTTTATTGTGAGGTGCTAACCAGGCCGCGACGGTAGAGCCGACGGCACCAGCACCGACTAGTAATATATTGGGCTTGTTCATGCTGTTACCTCTTCAGGACGACCGATAAAATCAAAGGGGGCACAATAGTCCGGGTTAGGCAGGTCAAAACAGGCATTCATACTCGGGGTGTAGCGGAATTGAAAAGGTTGCGGCTCTATCTCAAGTGCTCTGAGCATATCGCCATACGGTCCTTCACCAAAACTCAATACCCCCGGATCATCTCCTCCGTTGCGCCACAATCTGTCGGTAAATTTGTTAACGCTAAAAGTCCCGTTAAAACAGGTTGTGCTTTGTAGCAATTGATCTCCCAATCTGGAGTACAGGTTAGATTGAACATCAAACAACTGTTTTTTTCCACAGGTCGGTACTTTCAGTGAAAAATAATGATTTCCTGCCGCATCTATCGCTTCAGTGGTCGAAGTGTCGCCATCGATTCCGATATTGATCGTTTCGACCTGTTTCGGCAACCCCCAAATCTTTTGACCTCTGATACGGTTTTCTTTCGAAGTCACCGGCATATGAAAAACGTAGTAACCGAAGCGTTTAAATTTCTGGATCAACATCGGCAATACCGGAACGTTGACCATGGGGTCAATCATGACCGGAATAGTCATCGCTATCTCGTTGTAAGGCGCAATCCCCAGAACCTGTTTGTACTCGTAACAGGAAAAGGTTACCAACGCCTTACCACCGGGCATGGCGACCGGTTTCATTTTTGAATGGGGCAACAACGCCTGAGCCTTGTCACGATTACACAGGAAAACGCCGATGGCACAACTGACATTGCCATAGAGGGTTGGAAACAGGTAATCTTTACTTATCTGTTCGTTTAACGCCAGCGGCTCAGCAGCTGTTCGCAATTGAAAACGTTTAAAAAAGGGATCATTGAATTCGGACTGGTTATCCTGAAGACCGGGGACAATCTGGTTAGAGGGATTCATAATGAAGTCTTTATTGCTCTATGTTAACCGAAGATAAACGCCAGTATGATCAATTAGAACAACAAGTAGAATAGTAGATTTTACCTAACGCGATGTTTTCGGAGCAGTACTGTCAGAGAGCCCCTGATAAAAAACTTGCCCCAATAACGACGACAAATGATAAGTGATACGATAACAAGCAAAAATGAAGATACCTGATAATGACAATGAAAATTGATGCCGAAGAATTAATCAGTCTGCTGTATCGAGAATCAACCCGGATAACACCGGATCAGTATCGCGGCTGGGCGCTGGAACAATTGTCCCGGGTGATCGATTTCGATGCAGCCTTCTGGGGGAGCGGCAATCGCGCTGATCTGCATTTTCACTATGTCAATCACATAGGGCTGGATGACAACTACGCCATGCGTTTAAAAGAAACGCTGAGTATCAACCCTATCAAGGAAGCAGTTATCGGTAATCTGGGTCGCCCAGTGAATATGACCGACGTCTATAAAGACGACGCCTTCTACTCTTCCGAGCTATACCACGAACTATTCCAGCCATATGGTATCGAGCGAATTCTTGCCGCCGGACATTTCGACCACGATAATGGTCTGTATTCGTTAATCAGTCTTTATCGTTTCGATCGCGAGCAGGTGTTTACCGAAGCAGAACGCTCGTTGCAACAAAGACTGGTTTTTCACCTGGTCAGCGCCGTATCCCACGCTTTTTTTCTGCACTTACGCGCAGGCCATTTTCTACAACAAACAAAAGATCAGGCGACTTCTGCCATCTGTGATTTCAACGGCTGTTTCCATGAAGTTCAACCGCGTTTCGTATCGCTGCTTAATCAGTACTTTCCTGAACGTAGCGATTCTAATTTGCCTTTTGAGATCCCTGAGGAAAAAAGCACAATTGAAATCAATAACCTGTCTGTCTCGTTTAAACCACTGGGTGATCTGGTGATAGTCTCATTACGCTTACTTGGCCCACTGGATGCACTGAGTAAAAGAGAACAACAAATAGTTACCTTAATCTGCAAGGGACTCTCGTTTAAAGAAGCCGCCAGACAAATCAATGTCGCCCCCTCGACTGTATCCAACCATATTTACAGAGTTTACGAAAAGTTGGGGATCAATAGTCGTACTGAACTGGCACAATTGGTTGATGAGCAAAATTAGCAATGCAATTACAGATATGGCTAGTAGCTAGCCTTGTAAAGCTTATATTCGAATACAGTTTGATCTTGCTGTAGGGGCCGCTTTCTCACTAAAGGGGACTTTCGCTTTTTTGTAAAAAAAGCTTTTCAAAAAAACTTAAAAGCG
>NZ_JADPQF010000007.1 GCF_015687155.1 Aliikangiella sp. G2MR2-5
GTTTCGCAGCGCTGCGCTTTCCTGCGACAGTTTTTTGCTCCTGCAAAAACTGCATACAGTCCATCCATGGACATAAGTAACTTTTTGTCAAGAGCAACAAAAAGTCACCAAAAAATGCCCAACGCTCAGGCCACTGGGCCAGCGCAATTGACTCTTGATAAGGCCTTAGCACTTCCTGGTCGCCCACCAACAATTTGTATTCACGCCCCACCCTCTAGTAGGACCTCTCTAGGAACCATGAATAATACATTTTGAGTCGTGACTATAGTCGTTGGTAAAAACTATTTTTAGGGTTAATAAAACCAGAACTGATCGAAATAAGTTAAAGGTTTGGATGGATTTTACAGCCTGAACTTAACTCAATTCGTAACCCCGGCGCGAAAGCAACCGTGCCCAGCATTTGGCTGCAATCATACCTTGAGGGCGATAGCAATTATCAGTTTTATCCAGGTCAAAGTTTTAGGTGACATCAACGCGCTCATGTAAGAGTGCCAGCGCAGCGAAAAAGGGCGTTTTTGGGTACTTTTTTCGCTCTTGAAAAAAGTATCTCGCAGGAAAGCGCAGCGCTGCGAAATGCTCTTGAACTAATAATTTTGCCAAGCTTTTAAAAAAGCGGAAGTCCCCTTTAGATAAATAGCTCCCGCTTTTATAGCTCTCAGAAAAAATTAACCCCAAGAAAACAACGACCTTAATTTAAATCCCCCCAATTCCTACACATAAAAAGCGCCAAAATTTCCCCTAATACAAACCTTTTCTTACGGCTTTGCCCAATATCCACAATCGATTTAAACGCCCCCTTTTAACTCACAATAGTAGGCGTATACTTTTTAATGTCCTGGACTCTCGAACATAAGAGGTTTGGCTCGCAGAAACTGAAATCCCCAATAAAGACAAGGTACTGATAGGGCTGCCGTATCAGGCGCGACTGGTTTCTGTCGCCAGAAAAGTCGAGCTCCTCCCCTCCCTGAGCGAAGAGTTCAATCACCCCGGCAACATTTAACTTTATAGTCTAATTATTAGCCTGGCACTATCGCCAGGCTCCATTAATGGCGAAAAATTGTTATGATAGGCCGATGAACGATTTTATCCAGAATGACCACATTATCTTCTCTAACCGGGTAGCGCTCCCAATTTCAGAAATTGAGCTTTCAGCTATCCGCGCACAGGGCGCCGGTGGACAAAATGTCAATAAGGTATCTTCTGCAATTCACTTGCGCTTTGACGTTCAAAACTCTTCATTGCCCGACTTTTACAAAGAGCGCTTACTTGCGCTCAAAGATAGTCGAATCACCAAACAGGGTATTATTGTGATAAAAGGACAGGAATTTAGAACCCAGGAGAAAAACCGCATAGCGGTATTGGAACGACTATACCAGTTGATTAAAGAAGCCACCAAAGTTACAAAACCTCGAAAAGCGACCAAGCCGACCAAATCCTCGCAAAAGAAACGACTCGACTCAAAAACTCGGCGTAGTGGTATCAAATCAATGCGCGGAAAACCTGATTTTTAATAATGAATAAAATTAGCGGCGCCATGCCGCCAGTTCATCGCAGGATTATCTACCCTATTTTTTTTGCCCGGCCTGAATCCAGGGATTACTCTCACTAAAAGTCGAAAGATAGAGCAGCTCAACTTTACTTCTGGCCCAGTCTGTCTTACGTAAAAATTTAAGGCTCGATTTGATCGAAGGCTGGTCTTTAAAGCAGTTAATATTAATTCGAACGGATAATTCATCCCATCCATAGTGTTCCACCAGTTGTTCCAGAATGGTTACCAGCTTCACACCATGTAGTGAATCTTTCGGATTGCTATGCGACATGGATTATTATTGAGGACTTTTTCTTTTGCCCGGCCTGGCCAGAATTTCGACGTAAAAAGACGTCAATCCGTCGGCTTCGGCTTTATCGATCTGCTTGTTTATTTCGGTTACGTGAAGAGAGCTTGCTTCAATTTCAGTCGGACCGAAACGACAGTCAAAATCCCAATATCCGGCATCTTCCGGCAGTGGCTTATTTCTTTCTCGTTTCAGGTATTTTTTGATCTCATGCTTAACAGCTTCGACCATTCGAGCCACCTTGATTTTCGGATGGGTTAGTTCAAATGTTTTTTTCATGCTTTTCCTGGTGCCCGGGCTCCCGCCTGGGGATTGACTTTAGTGACTTAACTATTTGATATTCATCAACAAATGATATTAGTTTTGGGTATCTGCCTGGCATATCAATTTGTTCGACAAGTGTGATAATCATAGCAGCAAAGCTGACAAGAGAGCTGACGAATCTGATCTTCTTCCTCGTCTTCCTCGTCTTCCTCGTCTTCCTCGTCTTCCTCGTCTTCCTCGTCTTCCTCGTCTTCCATGTCTTCCATGTCTTCCATGTCTTCCATGTCTTCCATGTCTTCCATGTCTTCCATGTCTTCCATGTCTTCCATGTCTTCCATGTCTTCGAATATCTGCTTATCTTTTGCGTCAGGCATACGCTTGTAGCTGATAGCGAAACTATTATACGCCGCTTTGCCGCACCAGGCGATAAAGAATACGCGCTATAACGAAATAGAGCCTTCAAGAATCGCGTCAATCTGCTTCTTCAGCACATCTTTGTTTTGAAAATTCTCAAATCTCTCAACTTCCTGTCCGTTTTTAAAGATGAGCAGAGTCGGCAATTTATTCACCGAATATTTGAGGAAAGTCTGATTGTTGGTATCTATCACGGTAGGGACAACCGATTGATAGCGCTTGCGATATTCCTCAACTTCCTTTTGCGAAGTCCAGAGCCGAGAAACAATCGCTTTAAATGATATTTCAGGAAAATCCGTGTTTAAGCGGTTAAGACCTTTTTGTCCGCTAATACAGTTTCGACTTTGTTCAGGCCTTGATTCGGTCAAATACCAGTCACACCAGGTCGCCGAAAAATAAAGTGCGCTCCACTCCGTTTTCGGTAGAGAAATCGTTTTTTTCTCTGCTCCGGCATCAAAGACTTCTATCTTAAGCAACTCTTTACCAAATTCTTCAGTTTTAGCGGAGTCTTCTCTCGCCAATAAGTCGAGTCGGCGATTTAGCAAAGCATCAACCTTGTGACCTCTATGGACCAACTGTCCCTTCGTATTAAGTAGCAGATGCAAAGGTGTACCTGGCAAATCAAATGTTGCAGCAATTTTTCCATTCGCATCTACCACAGTAGGCATCTTCATCCCATACTGTTCAATCATATTATTGACCGATACAGCATCATCATTGATATCAATATTGACCGACACAAACTCGATTTTGTCGCCATATTGCTGATGAGCCTCTACAAAATGCGGCATTTGTTCATTACAGGGCACACACCAGCTTGCCCATAATTTTAGATAGACCGGCTTCTTACCAATAAACTCGTTAATGCCAATTGCCTTTCCCTGAATATCAACAGAGGGAAGCACCAGCGCGACACGACTGTCCGTTTTCGCCCAGGCGGCGAAGCAGTTACCAAAAAAAAGTAGTAGAAAAACCAAAACGTTTGTATACATCGTCAATACCTGTATCTATCCAACAAATTTTCTGTGGATAATAGTGGCTTTAACAGTGAATGAATTGTAAATTTTGGACATAAAATTTTGGAGATAAAACCCGGTTCAGTTCAATCCAGCCTTTTCTTCTTTGCATTGGTAATAGAATCTGTCAGTTCATCCACCTGCTTTTTGCACTGCTCTTGTTGGCTTTTAGGTTTGGCATCACACCCTTTGGGCTTTTCATCTGGACTCAGAACATCCTTGGCAATAATCACGGAACCAGTGATCGGTTCGGCAAACTCTCTATCAGGATCTAAAATTGTGGAACAACCAACAAGTGAACCAGTGACCAGCAAAATACCCGTGAAATAGCGCGTTTTCATATTCTTCTTCCTATTCTTCGTCCTTAAAGCAATGAAGCTTTATCGATTTATACCTGTATTTTCGTGAACTTTAGCCCGACAAAACAACCGGGAACAAATTGAAAGCATACTAACATTATTTCGGATTTTAAAAACTTTCCTTAAATAGCTCAATTGCTATTTTGAATAAGCGCCAGAGTTGTTTTTCTTATAACTTCGAACTCTCTATTTTCAGTTAATGCATTGATAATCTATACCCGATAAGCTATTACTTTATAGGTGATTATGCACTGAGACCAAAATTAAAGGCAGTGAACCTTGGATAATTCGCTTTTTTACCGTGTAGGAGGAGACGCAGCTGTCGAGGCAGCGGTTAACCTGTTTTACGAAAATTTTATCAACGAGCCAAAAATCAAAGGCTTTTTCACCGATGTAGACCACGATGAGCAACTCGTTAAGCTGCGCAAGTTTTTCAAAAGCATTATGGGAGGCGAGGAAGAGTTTAACCGAGTGGAACTGCGTGACGTTCATGCTCCGCTAGTTGAAAAAGGACTCAACGACTCGCATTACGATATTTTTATCAAAATTATGACCCAAACTTTGAATGAGCTTGATATTCCCGTGGAGATTGCGGAAGACTTTGTTGAGCTTTGTGAAAGCTTTCGAGATGATGTGCTGGGACACTAATTGTGTGTTGGGAGCACGACAAACTGGCTGTGTGGCGTTCGTCCCTAAGAAAAATCCAGATAAATTTTGAAATGGCCCGTTAGCCACAATATGCGCAGTTCTTAAGCTGGCGTCGAATGTATATTTGCCTTGAATGTATATTTGCCTTGAATGTATATTTGCCTCGTATAGGCTTGCAGATTTGCGTGCCGATGAGCCATACCATCCAGCTTAATATTGCGACTCTCACATTTTTCGCCAATACTTGAACTAACTTCTGAAAATATCCGAGATGCCAACCATATGGCAGAAAAAAACGCCTTAAAAATCGCAGTCGTCGGTGGTGGCATTAATGGTCTTTGTTGTGCCTGGCAGCTGGCCCTGAATGGTCATCAGGTGACATTATTTGAAAAAGATGAATTAATGGGAAAAACGAGCACCGCATCAACCAAATTACTTCATGGTGGATTGCGATATCTCGAAAACTTCGAATTTCGACTGGTTAAAGAGGCATTGCATGAGCGGCAATGGTGGCTCAACAATGTTCCCGGTCTAACCCGCAGACTGCCAATTCTTTACCCGCTCTACAATCACACTCGTTCTCGCTGGAAAATAAAACTGGGATTAATGCTGTACGATTTTCTCGCCGGGAATAAGGGGATTGGCAAACATCGTTGGTTAACCCGCAAACAGGTTAAGCGATGTTCGCCAAAACTATTGCAACGGGGATTAAAAGGGGCCTATTTATTTATCGACGGTCAAATGGATGACAGAGCGCTCGGACTTTGGGTGGCCGAACAATGTGAAAAGGAATCGGTCAAGTTTCGAACGAATACTCAGGTTACCGCAATTGATGCCAGTGGCGTCTTGTCAGTGAAGACCTCAACAGCGACCGATTCAAAGCTGGCCGATTCCAAGCTGGAGTTTGATCGAATTATCAATGTTGCCGGCCCCTGGAGTGCTCAGTTACTGGAAGATTCTAATGTCGAATCCCGGCAGACTCTGGATCTGGTTCGGGGAAGCCATCTGATTGTTCCGCCAATCTCAAAATTTGGTCACTTGCTTGAAGTGCCCGACGAAAAACGAGTAGCCTTTGTACTTCCGTTTAAAAACAGAACCCTGCTTGGAACAACCGAAGTACGCCAAAAAATAAGTGACCCCATCAAGTGCTCCCGGGAAGAACAAAACTATCTGCTGTCCCTGTACAACTATTACTTCGAACCCAATATTCAACCGGACGATATTGAGGCAAGCTTTTCCGGCCTACGACCTCTTCTCGGCGGCAGCGAGGATGCAGGCAAAGCGAGTCGCGAATATCGAATTGTTCGACAAAATCGGTTAATTAGCATATTCGGCGGTAAATGGACTACTGCCAGAGCACTTGCTCGCTCTTTACTCAAGCACTTGTAGTATTTTGAGTGGTACTAATGTCAATCCATCAAACAACTCTGGTAATGGTCAAACCCGCAAATCGACTTAGCTAAAAACACTAATAATTAACGCCTGTGACAGTTAAAAAAAGCACAACCAAACTAACCAATTGAAATATAACACTTTTTCTATCTGGCATTATAATTGCTCAATAATATGGATATTTCGAATTGACCAGTTGGGTTATTCGATTTAAAGCACTGATTTATTCTATAATCCATCCAACACATTACAGTAAAAGGAATGACAAATGCCTGTAAAACCTGAAGACCGCCCTCTTCACCAGGTTCGTGAAGAAGTAATTGACCAGTTAATCATGAACTATGGTCACGACAAGCTTTCTCTCCAGGCCTTTGAAAAACGTCTGGATACCGCAATGGAAGCCAAGGATACAAAAACCCTTCTGGCTTTGACTGAAGATCTTGATCTGGTGGTTGATAATGACTTTGTCTCAATGAAAAAAGCACAAATGTCGCTCAACCCGGAGCTGGAGAATGGTTCACATGCGGACTTTGGCGATGAAGTCGATGATATGGTCAATATATTCGGCGGCAGTGGTCGTTCCGGGATGTGGAACGTCGCCAGAGAAATCAACGTGACAAATGTTTTCGGCGGCGGAGATATAGACTTTACGGATGCCCATTTCCTTCACCCGACAACACATATAAAAGTGTTTAGTCTCTTCGGCGGTTCGACCTTTCTTGTTCCCGAGGACATTAATGTCAGGGTCAAAGCATTTTGTATCTTTGGTGGAGTTAACAACAGTGCACCATCAGTTAATCAACCGAATGTACCAACGCTACTGATAGAAGCCACCAGTATTTTCAGCGGTATCAACATTAAAGTTCGACGAACCCTCAAGCAACGTTTTATGCGCTTTGCGGAAGGGGTAAAAAATATGCTTTCCTGAAGATATAGCACGTCTGCTTAAACCGGCTTTATTAGAAACTACTTTTGAGTCGCTATAAATAGATAGCCATTTAAATCAAGTCTATTCTCAGCCAGTTCGTTCTAGTCGTGCAGAGAGATAAAGGGAGTGGTAGCCTGAACAGGCCAGCTCCCTTCTGGTTGCCACATTGCTCACCCATGACATATCAAAAAACGTTCAGGCTTGGCTAAATAAGCATGATTAAAGCAACGATATTCCAATCAATGCTTCTCAAATTAACCATCACAAAATTAACCATCGTAAAATCCGCCCTGAATCAACCGGTTCTCATCAATTTTAAAAAAAATATAAATAATTAAATCCAAATGTACACTCCAGAGCATCTAACTCCAGGTAATACAATAAGGAGTAACGAATGAACCTGTCTCGAATGCTGTTTTTGGCTTTTCTGTTTGGCACCAGTACGATAGCAAATCTGAGTTTTGCCCAATCTGTTAATAAAGAGTCCGAGAAGCTTAGTGAAGAACTTGAAAGACTGGATGCGGAATTTTTTGACAAAAGTTTCAATCAGTGTGAACTCGACTATCTGGATCAGCATATCGATGAGGCACTCGTTTTTTATCACGACCAGTCGGGAATACAGCACAAGCAGGATTTTTTGAAGGCTGTTCGGGAGAATATATGTTCAAACCCGGAACAAAAACCAATTCGTCATCTAACTCCGGGCTCACTTTCGGTTTCGCCTCTGTATAACCAGGGCAAACTCTACGGCGCGGTTCAAAGTGGCGAGCACGAATTCTATATTCGAGCGCCGGGCAAAGCAGATCGTTTAACCAGCGTCGCCAGATTTACCTCGGTTTGGACCAAAAAGAAAGATGACTGGGTCTTGTCCAACGTGCTTAGCTACGATCACCAGAGTCCATCAGTGGATAAACTAATCGTTGATGCTTTGAAAAAAGCGCGTGTACCGGCGCTTGGACTAGGCGTCATTACTCAGGGAAAGATTAGCAAGACACAGGTTTACGGCGAACTTAAAAACGGGGTTCCAGCGCCGGACAATACACTGTTTAAAGTGGCCTCTTTAACCAAACCAGTGGTCTCTTTTGTGGTACTGCGATTGATTTCTGAAGGAAAGCTAAGACTGGATGAGCCTCTCTTTCCTTACTGGGTGGATCCCGATGTTAAAGATGATCCGAGACATAGACGGTTGACAATCAATCATGTTTTGACCCATCAGACCGGTTTCAAGAACTGGCGCTGGATGAATCCGGACAACAAGCTAGCCTTTCATTTTGAGCCAGGTACCCAACATCAATATTCCGGAGAAGGCTTTGAATATCTAAGAATTGCACTGGAAAATAAATTTAATACCAGCATTGAATCGCTCGCCGAAGAATACCTGTTTACACCGGCTGGTATGAAAGATACTCATTTCTGGTGGAATGACAAAGTCGAACAAAGCCGTTATGCCGTCAATCATAATGAAAACGGCGAAGCTTATCCTGTCGAAAAATATTATGTTGCCAATGCTGCCGCTAATCTGATTACCACAGTAGAAGACTATACCCGCTTTCTTCACTATCTGATGCAACAATCGGAATCGATGCGACCCGTTTATGAAGCAATGCTAACCAAGCATGTTAAAATCGAGGACAATGACTACTTTGGATTAGGCTGGGAAATATTGACTGACTTTCCTCAAGAGGAGTTTGCTCTGATTCATACCGGAAAAGATCCCGGAGTAAACACGCTCGCAATATTTTTCCCAAAAAGTAAAAACGCCTATTTAATATTCTTAAATGGTGACAACGCAGTGCCTGTATTCGAAAGTACTCTTAGACATCTCTATTTAGGCGATGCTTTGTGGCAAAAACGATAGGAGAAAGCATGAACAATTTAGAAGAGATCTTGATACCAATAAGTGTCTTTATATCCATTACTCTGTTATTTGTTGCATTACTTATCTATCAATATAAAACCAAAAGAATGTTTCTGAAAACAGTAGAAAATGCAATTAGTCAGGAGCAACCAATAACTCCCGAAGTAATTAAAGAAGTCGCTCGCCACTTTTATTCTTCTTCAAAAGACTTACGCAAGGGAATAATGCTGATTGTTGTCACTCTGGCCATACTCATCTTTTCCTGGCTGGTGGACTTTCCGCAAAACGGCGCGGTCGACCTAAACGATATGATAAACGGAATAGCGGCTTTCCCTGGATTATTCGGTCTCGCCTACCTGCTACTTCATCAGCTTGATAAGAAAACCTGAGCCTGGTTGAAACAGTGTGAACAAAGCTTCCACCGAACAACTTGTCGCTCTAATTCAGAATACCGGCGACAGAAATGCATTTAATGAGCTTTTTAGTCGATATGATACTAAGCTACGTGCGTTTCTTGCCCAGAAATACGAGAATATCATGATGGATGATATTCTTCAGGAAACCTATGTGAAGGCCTTTTTAAACTTCAATCAGTTTAAGGGGCAATCCAGCTTTTCAACCTGGTTATGTCGCATCGCATTTAATGAACTGCTTCAATCCAGAAGAAAAATTTCCATTTTTCAAAGGCTCAAGGAAAAATGGCAGACCAACATTTATCGTCCAGAAAATTATCTGGAAAACCATGCACTATATATTGATGCCGAACGAGCGATCAATTCGCTCAGCAGTATTCAGCAAAGAGTATTTGTTTACGTAGAATTACTCGGCTATTCACATAGCGAAGCTTCAAACAAACTCAATATCCCGCTAGGTAGCGTGAAAACCTATATTAAACAAATCAAAGGTAAACTGGGCAGCGAGGAGCAATAAATGAAAAAATTCACCTACAGACAAAAACTCAGACTATATTTTTTCCAGCATAAACGAGTACTGATAATAATCTTTGCTTTCCTCGCGGCCGCAGCAA
This sequence comes from Aliikangiella sp. G2MR2-5, assembly GCF_015687155.1. Lineage (GTDB taxonomy): Bacteria > Pseudomonadota > Gammaproteobacteria > Enterobacterales > Kangiellaceae > Aliikangiella. Next base: position 9,742 of record NZ_JADPQF010000007.1, read on the forward strand.
TCACACTGTATCCCTTGAGCGATTTCTTTTTTGAGGGAGGAAGTCAGGAAAATATTTTGGGCTCACCGTTGTTAATCTTTTCGTCAGGAAGCTTGCTGGTATTCTGTATTCTACTTCTGAATGATTAATCAGGCTAAAAGCAGAAATATTTGAATAGATGGAAAATCGACTTCTGGACAATATCTACAACTTCACTAACCGATCCCGAGAGCTGCTTTAGCCTTTGTCAAATACACCTTACGATCATCCAGTCCGTTAGTTCCGCCATTGATTCGCTTGGTAATGTTTAACAAGTCGTCTTTGTCAGCGGCTTTATTCAAATTTTTGTCACACCAGAACCAGCAGGCAGCCGCAACAGAATAATCCGGATTATCTGCTACCCAGTCAGGATTATTAACAAAGTCGATTTTCATAGTTTGAGTAAAGCGACTGTAGTTATCCTTACCGGTTAGTTGAATTAATCCTCTGCCTCGATACTTCCAACCATCGCCACTAGCTTCGTCTCCATTCTTCATGCGGTTGGCATAGACTCGGGAAGCAATTTTTTCAGGCTGGCGAGCATATTGCTGGGCTAGCTCTTCTGTTGGGAAATATTTATTAAAGACTTTTTGCAAAGCTTCTGCGCTGTAATTCAGATTTTCTTCTTTGTAATTGAAACATCCACTTTCATGCGCTAGCTGGGCTAAAAAGTGCGCACATCTTAATGGAGTATTGATCTTGAATTTTTGCATTTGCCGGTTGAGTGGCTCTATATAGGTATGCAAAGTTTCCTTATTGGAGTTTTCTGCGATTTGGCTTAACTGCTCTAAAGTGATTGATTGACCATTTCCTGTCGCCGTTACTTTATCTCCACTGGATGATGTTGAGTCTGCAACCCTTATTTTCAGCACCTGACCAATTTTCAATTCATCCGGGTTGTCGAGATTATTCAGCTCTGCAATCTCTTTGTAACGGGCAGAACTGCCAAGCAGTCTGGCAGCAATATTGCCCAAAGTGTCTCCTGCAGCAACGGTATATTGTTTAAATTCACTTTGCTTATCTTCATTCTCTGGCTGCCTGGTAGTTACCGGGTGAGTTGTTTCCATTTTCGCATCATCCTTTAGATTTAACGCCGGCGTTATCTCGGTTGCCATTCCTGGACTGGATTCAGAGGGGGTTGCCGATTCAAGCTGTCCATCAGACAAATTAGCATGAGAATCAACCTCTGTTGTATCAGCACTGGAAGTCATTAACGGGCTCCCCGCACCTTCTTCTCTCCGCTCCCTCTGAGAACTGCTACTAACAGCAACACTTTCAACTTGCTTATCAATAGCATCGTCGTCTTCAATATTTTTTCTGTTGTCTTTTTTTCGACCTAATCGTCGAGAAACGAAAGGCGGTATCGTTCCTGTCGGATTACTTTCAAAAGGACCACTATTTGTTGGTCCGCGCCCCGGAGAGCTATTTCTACTTTGAAATACTATGGTGATTGTGGAGGATAAAAAAGCCAGAAATCCGCCAAGAACGATATGAAATGACTGAAAAACAGTTCTCTGATTTTCTTCAATAGAATCCTGACTATTACGAATCATGTTATCAATCATTGACTTAAATTGCTGCGCAGATTCTTGTGAATTACTCGATTCGTACTGCTCAAAAATTCTGACGTAGTCCTTAACAGTCTCTTCTTGATCAGATAGAGACATAGGTGAAAAAGTAACCATTGCAATAAAGGTAAAAATGAGCATATAGACCAAAAGCACAATCAACCAGATTTTATTCGCAAAAACCTTATTGTTGCTTGCAGCTCTTTTCTTAGCCATTTTCTTACCTGTACTAGAAAACATAACAATATTCGCGACTCAATGAGAAATACCTTGATAAAAGTAGATAAAATCGAACGACAAAATCACTCCATCAGAAGCCACTAATTTGAATTATTACCCATCCGCTTTTGGCTCTTCATCAACTTTACCTTTTGATTGAAACAGCATGGTAATGGTAGAAGAAAGAAATGCGAGGAAAGAGCCTAAAACAATATTAAAAGACTGAGAAGCAAGTTGCTGCATATCCATCGCAGAAGCCTCTGACTCTTTAATCATTTCATCCATTATCGGTTTAAAATCATGCCCCCCTCGGCCTCCTTGAGCGGCTCTTGATTTCTCATACTCCTCAAGAATCTTGACGTACTTGCCAACGGTATTATCTGGATCATTAAAAGACATCGGCCAGAAGGCAACATAACCGGTATAACCAAAAACGAACATATAAACTAACGTGATAATTCCCCAAATCCGAAACTTCCCGGTATCAAGAATACTTGACTCACCGGATACCGGTTGTTTTTCTGAATCAGTCATGCTGCATCTCCAGTCTCATTATTTTAATTACTTATAATTAACTAGCAGACTCCTGTCTCGAAAGAGTCACTTGCTGTTTTTCACCTTTTTTAGTTTCTATATTCAGTAAAAGTTTCTCGTTTTCCATGGTAAGACTCATGTTAACACCGTTAAGCTGTTTACATCTCGGGCCGTTAGCACCAACCAGAGGATACTTAACCGAAAACTTTTTCTGCGGAGCTGCGCCTTCGACATAGTAGACTTCAAGCTTGCATCCCCATGGCTCACCGTATTTCAGTTCACCTGCCAGTTTAGGTTCGGTATCCTGATCAAGATGTAGTAAAACACTAAAAGACGAATCGCCAGTAGCATATGCTCCGCTCCAGTTACCCGTCATGGTTTCACAAAATGCGGATGCTGACAGACTGAAAAAAGCGACACAAACGATGCACATACTCTTTATACTTGTCATATTCTTTATACTTGTCATATTCCTTTTCTCCTCTACTTTTACCTATCCACCCCAAACGCTGCGGGTAAAACCTGTTTATAAAATTTGATTAAGCGGCCTTTTTAAAACGCGAAAAGATAGAAAGAAATACATTCCTGACCTTTTTGCTAGTTTTGATTTTAGCCGGTTCATTTTTCTCATCTTCCATTTGAATAATTTCCAGCAACCTCGCTTGATCATTTTCTGATAGCGTCAACTGATATACCTGTCGTTTAAAGAATATCATTATTACTCATCCTTTCTGACTGACTCTGCATTCATTACTTTTACTTTTCAATTTGCTTGAACAGAGTACCATTAATATAAACATTCACCTTTCCTGGCTGGCGACCAATAAGTTCAACGCGCATATTGTAGCGCCGTGAAGATTTTGCTACGTCACCGCTAATAATCCTTAGTGCAACGCTTTTTTTACCTTCAACGGAAAAGTGTTCAAGTTCAACTTCAAAATTCAGGGTTACACCACTAATCTTGTGTTCTACCGGTTGCAATATTGAAGCCACCGGAATCTTGACCATTCGTTTAGACTCCATACCAATCTTTTCAGGCAGGCGAATATCTAAACTGGGTATTTGTGCGACAAGCTCTTTGCCGTCGCCAACCATTTTTAAACCTCCGGTCAAACGAGCAATTCTCTGCTGACTCTTATGCTCGATTGCCTCTTGAGCCAGACCCACCTGTTGCCTGATCGCTTCGAGAAAACCATCGAGATCCCGAGCTTCGACTTTCTCAAACATGACAAAGTACTCGACCTAATGGTAGTTCGTTTGCCACATTATTCATCTGCCAGCCACATTGGCTTTCTCGCAAAACCAATGTGATAGACGATGCTTTGCAAAACGACCTGGTGCTCACCAATATTTAAAATATTAAAGTTTTTTTCCTGACCGATTATTTTTCCTTTCGGGGCCTCGGACAGACATCGATTGAGAAGCTGATTAGCCTTAACGACTTCAGCTTCAGATTTCATTTTTTCAGGATCATTATTTCCCACAACAATTCTTTTTACATAGCCTACGTCGGTTAAATCAAACATATTTTATTCTTCACTTTTTATTTTAATCTCTATACCTGATCACCAATACAAAAGAACCAAGCAGACAGGAAATCCCGGCCACTCAGCTCTTTATGGGCCTCAAAATTAAGAAGCCGGTGCGGTAATTCGCTTAGGCGCGATTGATGAATTCATCATATCCATGACTCTCGCCAAACCTTCCGGCATACCATTGTCTCTTGCTTTCACATCAACATGATACTTAGCGGATGTATCTGTAGAGCGGGCGCTTTCCTTTGATGATGACACAGAGCCACTGATATTGACTTTGGCTGAGAAGGGACCAAAGCCATATGAAATATCGGCGCTTAAAGAAGCCTCTGCTGCAGTAGAGCTTTTCACACTGGAAGAAGACTTTACTTCCATATCAAAAGTAATATTGACATCTTCAATGCTTAAGTTTGGCACCTTGACTACAGCCAGCAATGGTACTTCAAGTTCTACAGTCTCAGTCGCTACATCACCGTTTTCGTCCGGCTGAGCGTTTTCTTTAGGCCGCTCAAACTTGAAAGCCGCAGTTCTAATATCACCCCATGGATTACTCGGATCGACTTTTCCGTCGCTACCGATATTTGGCATAAAGCCGACCTTTTGAATAAAAGCAGCCGTTGCATTTGCCAGGTTGACTTGTGCGTCACAAGCGGCTTGCAATGGCCCTCCGATAAGGTCACCCATGGGCAACCCTTTGAACTGATCTGCAATTTCAGACATCAGCTTTCTCCTTACGTGTTGTTAGTTAATCAAGCAATCTAAATTAATTTATTCAATAACTGCATCAACCTCGACATTCCCTCGGTGGGCTCTTTAGCCTCTACTTTTACAGAAAGCCTGGCCATCTTATTTTGTGAAGCAGAATCAAAGTCAACACCAATCGCATCAGCTTTGTTCATCTCATGCCAATCACCTGCCGGGGTAAAACTCGATGTTCTAACCGGCTTTTTCGTTGCTTCTGTCGCTCCTAAATTTGTCAGGTCAACCTCAAACTCTACTTCCATTTCTTTAATATCCAGGAAGTTATTCCCAACCAGAGATAACAAAGGCAAGCTAATATCAAGCTCATCATATTCGCCGGCTTCATGAGAAACATCCGGCAATTTAATATTCACCATTTTTGGCCGATTGCTTTCCTGGTCGAAATATTGACCAATTTTCGCAATCTGATGCTGGTCAATTCGATCTTGCGCTTCAATAACTGAGCCTGCCAAAGCACCGATTAAATCGTCTAAAGTAATCTGTGTAGCCATCTAATATCCCAAAAAAATAACATCGGTTAATTGTTAACAGGCAAAGCCTGCCCGCAGCAAAATTGTTTGCTTATTTTCAAAGTAAAATGAATAAGTAACCAGGTTCCAGTGTTACCAAAGGTTCGAATCCTGCTATAGCTTCCATGTAAGACTTCGTTTTTTATCCAGTTAACTCGAACTAAACCTAATGCCGAAAGTTAAAGAGTCAATTTTGAGTCTAGTCAGAAAAACTGGAGACGCGATTTCATTTTGAGATTTAATTTAATTTTTTAGACAATATTAAAATTATTATTGAGCCGAGAGATTAAAGCTGGCGAGGCCCGATCGTCAGCACAAGACAGACTCGGACTAAAGGCCAGATAGAAAAACAAACCAGATCACCTGGAGTTTGTCTGGTGTGGCTATTCGTTTTTCAGCTTCCTTTTTGTTGTTTCAACTGTGTCAATTAAAATCAGGTTTTCAAGCGGTAACATTCTAAAAAATTCTCTGTTAATAACTTGAGATTAATAAAGCTTGTTTTTTATCTCATTCAGCAATATATTGATTTTGAGATACTGAAGTTCGGAGAGCCCTTATGTCACAAGTAGTAGAAGATTTTAGACAAGCTGAATGGGACGCTTCCAGGCAACTCGCTTGCTACCTTCCCTATCAATTTCAAAATAAGACCGTATTTAAGGGATTTGATGCTCGTTGTGGAGGCTGTAATCGCGGAATCTTGCCTCACTATTTGAAGGGATTTATCCAGTCTATGGCAGAAGACAAATGTCTGCTTTCCAGCATTGGCTACTGTATGCGATGTAATTCGGTAACCTATTTTGATTTTATCATTACTGCAGGCAAAGAAATGAAAGTAGAATCCGTTGACTTGCGTAATGAAACGACAAGCTATTGCTAATTCCTGACTTCAATTAAATAAAACCATTAGCAAACAGACAAAATAATGGCCAACACTTGGTCGGCCAAGGACATTGTGTATTAAGATAACAGTATGTATTTAGATAACAGTATGTATTAAGGTAAAAATTGTCGACTACTAACGTTTCGAACTAGGCTGCTTCTGACGTTGTAGGGTCGATCATGGTTTTGACTTCACTAACTTTACTCACCGGAAATTCTCCCATCTCTGCATGTTTTCGAATTAGAGTTTCATTTGGTGAAATATATACACAATAAATTTTGTTCGGGGTAACAAATGACTCTACCCATTGGATTTCAGGCCCCAGATCACGCAATACATCACAGGATTTGCGAGCAATCAAGGCTAGTTCTGATGCCGCTATATCTCCGGCACCTTCGAGATCTCTTTCAATCATATACTTAGGCATAGCAACCTCCTTGGTTCAGCCTGTCCAGTATAACGCCTCACCCGCCAATTTAATTAGACAATAAAAATCTCTCACTGGCTTTTTATATAACGGCCCTCCATAATAATCATTACCGAGTGATACTCGACCCTCTGCAGGTGAGTGGCCTGTCAGATGATCTTGAAGCCGAACTTGAAAATCGCACAATTGTGAGTAGCCCGTGACTCGTTTGCTAACAATATTCTTAACCCTTTTCAGTCCTGTTTTCGCTGCGCTGGCAGACTCACCAGCTCGCCCCTTTCCCTACGTGACGACTTCGGAAAATGGACGCATGCTGTTCAAAATGATACCGCTTCAATTCACCGAAACGGGAACGAAACCAGCTTTTGGCGTCGCGATTAAACTCATGCCAGATGGCAGCTTTAAGGAATTATGGCGACTGGAAAATAATTATTCTTTTCAAACTTTTATATCAAACAATGGTGAAAACCTGATTGTCATGGGTCCATGGAATCAGGGCCATACACCCTCTCCAGATCATCTTGCTCTGGCATTTTATAAAAATGGAAAGCTGATAAAAAGCTATTCGACTGCAGAGCTGGTCAAAGATCCTTCCAAAGTAAAGGCCACCGTCAGTCACTATTTTTGGCGTGCCGACTCTCATGAAGAGTGCCCCGACGCCGCTGGAATTAACACCCGAATCAGCTGGGATAACCTTTTTACTTTAACGACAGTAGACTGCGTCAATTACACTTTTAATGTAATAAACGGAGAAATACTTTCAGAGAAAAATTAGCCAGCTAAAGGTGTCTTTATGAACCTATGATAATGAACCTGAATTCAAACACAAATCCAGATCTTGAACACCATTTATAACCTGCAATCGATAAGTTGTTTTATTTGGAGTTTGAGTTGAAGCTTGAAAGGGAGTTCATTTAATAGCAATATTCATTTAATAGCGATGCTTGTTTACCCCAGGTCATTGACTCGCTCCACCGATTGCAGATTACTCGTTATTTATACTGCCTGGCCCTATTGATATAACTTGTTCATTTTTATCTCGAAATGATAATACTTTTTCTTCAACTTGTTTCCTATACTGCTTGAAAAATAATTCTAACAGGCCAATCGTCGTCACCTTTTAAACGTGAATCAATCATTTCGAATCACCCCACAGGCGATAATTTTTTGCAAACGAGAAAAGGAAACATTCATGACATTCAACTTATTTTTTCGACTGAGCGCGCTCATTATTTTACTTGGATTAACGAGCTTCTCCATCAATGCCAAGTCATATAAATCGAAAGCTTATGACTGTAAAGCTGATCCAGGCTGGTTTAACGGAAGTGTTACCATGCCGGTTGAAGTTAAAAAAAGTAATCCGGACGGCACTTCAGATTTTTGTGATTTTTATCAATTTTCCTGGCAGGCATTTTTATATTTAATGTCAACCGACCCCACCGACAGCAGTCAGCGAAATTTTCAAAATGAAAACAATTACCCGATTCTGGAATTCAACACCGATGGTACACCGGCCAATTCGTGTGACACTAAACCGGCCGCACAACGATTCAGAGTTAGTTTGCAAAAGTCGACCACCATCCCGGAAAGTATCAATCAGGCGGGAGACGGAGCTACCATTTACGATCAAAATGGAAACGTCGTTTATTATGATGTGCGATTCAGCCGCAATATGTGCGACGTTTCCAGCATCAATCAACTCACTAACTTTCCAACTGGAACAACTGAAATAAAAACTGCATGGCGGGTGATTACTTCTGCTGAAGCCAGCAATTATATTAATATGACTGCTAATGTTGGTACGCAGAAAGATGTGTTACTGGGATTAGTAGGAATGCATCTGGCGATAGCGACCACGGATCACCCTGAATTTGTGTGGGCAACTTACGAACATAACAATAATTCTCCGGACTGTGCGAAACCGGGTCAAAGCACCGGTTGGTTATTTGCAAGCCCGCAATGTACCGATGCGCTGATAAAGGGGGACTCACTGGCGATAGTTCAGTGTCAGTTTAATCAGGCCGACAAGCAATCGGCTTCGCAGATTACCGGTACCCCAACCGAAATCTGCCGGGAATATCCTTATGGTACAGCTGCCAGCGATCCAAATGCAGAAGAAAATCTGGGTGATGTCACCAGCCTGAATCAACATGTCAGAGACAATCTTAAAGGTGATCTGGCAGTGTTGAAGAACTACTTTAATGTCGGTGACCTATGGGTAAGTAATATTGCGCTCAGCTCAGATATCAGTAACCAGAGAGGCTCATTACGTCTGGCAAATACAGTGGCAGAAACGACTTTTCAGGATGTTGATATTCATTCCAAAAACTTTATATCTAACTGCTTCGGTTGTCACAACTATACCGGAGAAAGCCAAAACAAAAACAAGAACACTACTTCAGGTTCACTCAGCCATATTTTTGATGATATTGCTGCCGGTCTGAACCAGTGCCTGGATGTACAGGCTGGTCCAATCATGAGTAATAGCGATGCTCAGACAAAATGCCCATCAACCTGTAAAAACGCTTCCAGTGCGTTAGGTAAATGGAACGGACAATGGAGAACCACAGTCCCCGGACGTATGTCTGTTTGCGGCTGTTGTGCCCCTTAGCAACTAACCCAAATTAAGAGATATCAGCAATGCCATAAGCAAATCGCTTATGGCATTCTGCTCTCTTCATTCCATGAAAATTCCGCCTAATCATTGCGATACCCTATACTGGTACCGAATCATTCGCTCCGAACCTGCGGAGCCCGACTCCAGCGCTGCCTCTCATCTCACCTATTGAAAGAAACTGATTTAAAATCATGTAGATAACTGAAATTTGAAGTGAATAGCCTCCCGATATCCCACATGACTTTGAGAAATAACTCACACAACAACGATCACTTGTCCCGTTTTACTTTTGCGCTGTTGCAGCAATAATACACTCCATCGTTAGACGACCAACTCTCAAAGGAAAATGATATGAACACTAATCATCAATGGACAACCTTTCAAAAAGGACGATTAAAAGTGCAAGCTTGTGCATGTTGTGGAGAATTAAAACTTCCAAGCAATTCACTTTCGGTATGTGATAGTGCTAATTTTCAGGAGAGCCCACTAGTTAAAGCAGGCTATTCAATATCAAATCAACTTCCAATTAGCGAACGTTTGGCTTCGTTTGCCGCGTGACGGGAGTCTTAATTTTGAGAGCGAATCCGTTTTTTAACCGCTTACAACATTGGATCGAACGTATCCCCTGGTATTTCCATATTGCGATGACCTGCTATTTTCTGGGCAGGGTTTACATCAATTCGGAAAACATGGGCATGGTGATATTAAGTACTATCGGCGCCGCCAGCTTTACTTATTTATCGGTTCATAGTTTAACGTCAAAACGAACTTAGTGCCTGAACCAGGTTCCCCTGTCAAAACACAACTCTGTCGCAAACGTAGCCACTGGGCATCTGTCGATTACTAATAGTCAGTTGTGGAAATCGACTAACAAGCTGCTTGTATAACTCGTAATCCTTAAGCCTGACTTCTGCCATACGCTGACGATGATATTCTTTAATGGTGGGTTCGAATAACATAATTGCGCCAACCAGATTAAGTCTTTTCGAACGCTTGTTAAAACAGTCCTCTCTTAGCCCGAGTGCTAAAGCATCAGATCGAATATTACTAAATTGATAAGTGTACTTTTGTTCTGCCAGCCAGCTTACCAGCGCTATATTACATGCAGTAACCGCCGCCTCTAACAGACTGCGTCCATTAACTGATGGCGTATCGAGTTGGTTACCAAGATTGGACAGGACACTAACATGTTCAGGGCTCATACTTCTCAATCGAAACACGGAAAAATGCGACGGGAGCAACCCACTCTCAGCAAGAAAGTGTGCGTACTCAGGTTTAATCCCGGTCAGGTTATCAAACAAAAACTGTTTTTCTCTCTCGGTCAGATTTAGTTTAACTGCTTCAGCAATAGCGGCCTGTATTCCCGCTTGCCAATAGACTCTGGTAATCTGATTAACTGCTTCATATCTTGGTTTGCTTTGTTTTGGTTCGTTTTGTGTTGGTTCATTTATTATTTTTTCACTCGCTTCCGGTTCAGCTTCGTCATATTTTTGAGTGTCAATTCGGTCAGGGCTACAGTCAGTGAGTCCGGGTTCGAGCTCGAATAGCTTTTGAGTCAGACTTTCCCAATCACCAGAAAATTCTTCAGTCAGCTTTTTAACCCTGTCACTTTTTACTTCATCGAAAATAATGTCCTTTGCTTGTGCAAACTGCTCTTCGCATTGAGAATAATAATCCAGCGACTTTCCCTGTAACTGACGAGTTAAAAATGTTTTTCTGTTTTCTGACAGTTGCTCAATAATTTCACTAATCTCGACATCCTGTTGAATAGCCTCAAGCGTTTCAGCTGGTTGAAAAAGAACACCTAAAGATTCATACAAGTGAATGTCCGCAATGACCAGTCGAGTAAACTCTTCAAAGAACTGTCCGAGCGCAAGATAGCCATCTTCAGTTATTCGATATCGCACCGACAGACCTTGTTCTACTAATATCTCAATCACTTCAGAGTAAGCAGCCAACTCATCTCTACTATAAAAACTAATCAGCTTTTCCAACGCATTAATTTTGAGGGGGCTTTCATTGATATTTCCACCAAAGCTGAAATACAAGGAGAGCAATTCCGGTTGATTGTCCAGTGCAATTTTTTCGAGGAGATTATTGGCATTGCGGTAACTACTTCCGACCCCTTTAAAGTCTCTCGACAGGTCAACCACTCTACCCAATATTCGACTAAATGGCGCATCATAGCGTTTGGCATTTAATAAACCTCGAATATCTTCCGGCCTGAACTCGGCAATATTCACCAGCATACTGTCAGAAACTATAGACCAGTTGATCTGATGATCAACAATCGCCTTCAATCCATAATTTTCAGCCAGAAGTTTTTTTGTCGAGGAATGGTCCACCTGCTTGTAGCTTTCACGAATTCTTCTATTGGATATGCTGCCAATCAGACTAACGGCTTGATATTTGCCAATGCTGGCTATAACTGCTCTATGGGTTGCTCGCAAGCCGACCGATTTTTCCAGCTTCTGGATATAATCCGGTAGCTCCTTTACCCAGTCTTTCTCTGCTTTTGTAAATGCTTTGTATTCAACACGACACTCACTGACCCGCTCAAAAAGTGGTCGCTGTGAATCAGGTGTCTGTACATTCCCACTTTCAACTTTAGTCAGCCGAAACACTTGTGCGTTCATCTGATGGTCGACCGAATCACTACTCAGCGCATGAGTTTGTTGTTCGTATTTCAGAATATTAAAGACCAACAACATAAGAACGACTACAGCACAGGCCCAGATAGTTTTTTTCTTTTGCATTTTCATTTTTACTGGAGCGTTTGTTTAAAGATGAATGCAATAACAATACACACACATCATGTTATTGCATACAATAAAACAAACTCTATAATAATTGCCGGCAAACAACAAGCGATACAACTTATTGTCATATTGATATTGACCCATGTGTGGATAGCGCCCGTCAAGTTGATAAAACTTGCTGGAGAGAAAGCGATTTGGCAGCCAAGCGTTTGAAAACAAGCGGATTGGAATTTAACAAATTGCTTATTCGGATTAGTCTTAACTCAATCTCACATAATAGAGTTTGAGGGTTAGATATAGTCTGATAATTCTTCTTCCAGCTGCTATCTTAAAGCGGAAATTCATGTAAACCGTAATATCAGAGATTTCTTCTTTAGAAGTAACCAGGATTTTCCTAGTGATAATGTTCTTACTACGCTTCAAAACTCAATTATCTATTTGATTTTAAAGGAAGTTCTTCTTTTGAGATGAGTATTTATCGTCAGTAAATCATGATAATAACAAGACTTTACTTTATCTTTATCGTTTAACCGGCTGTTTTTAATATAAAAAGCACTTTAGGTATCTTAGAGGTTTTCGTATTATCGTGATTTAGTGAAGATAATAATCTGTTAGGCATCGAGTGAGAGATATATGATATTAGATCAAATTAATAAAGATAAAGCGCTTGTACGAGATCTAGATCGGTATTTTGACTTTAAGATTGAAAGTATCAGTACATTACTTGACCGATGGAATTTAAAATGTCATCAAGAAGTACGCGTATTTGGGTCCGATGCAGGAGGAGGTTTATTTGGTGTTGTTGGTCAAGGTGATATTTGTCAACTACCCGTTTTATATCTGAGCTCAGAAGGTGAATCTGGAATTATCGCAAACTCCCTTAAAGATTTTTTTGAGTTGATTGTGTTCTTACCTGCATGGAGAGATGCTATTTTTTGTGAAACAGAATCCGAAATCGTTAAGAGAGCAAATGAAGGGGAACAAGACATGACTGAAATGCTCGAAGGTCTCCCTATTAAGAAGCAAAAAATATCCGGTCTATTGTCACTAAATGGCGACTTAGTTATTAAAAAACTAAACGATAGTATTAAGAAAGCTGAAAGTGTAGAGGTGTGGGGGGACAATGGTGAAAATTTCGGAAGTTTGTTCGAATATTAATCATAAGCCTAACAAGTGGCTGCTACGGACCCAAAACAGTTGGCACCTTTTGCGCATTTCCGCTTCGCGGCGCAAAAGCCGCCAACTATTTCGGGCCGCAGAGCCATGCGTTATGATTAGAATTCCCTTATGACCCAAGACAGAACAAATTGCGACTCTTGTAAAGCAAGCATATTAGAGACGACAAAAATTAGGTGCAAAGGTTTGTGTGCGCCTTGCTACATGAAAGCAAATAATGGATTCAAGGCTGGTCAAATCGAATCATTCAAGAAAAGAGGATTGAGTGAACTAGTTGAAAAATGGATTGAACTAATTCGCCAAGGGCAGCCAAATATTCGAAATCCCTTGATTACTGACAAAGGCAAAGAAGTGATTCCTGTTGTTTATTCAGCGGTAGAAGGATATTTCCGTTCAGAAGAAAAGAATTTTGATGGCGAATATATTCTGAATTTACTTGAAGAATTAAAACTACTTCCAGACAATGAATTACAGCAGTATGTATCTAAAGTCGAAATATTTGTAATGGAGCTTAATCGTGCAGGAAAATAAAACAAGAAAATAAAACAAGACACCCTGATATAACTAAAAGGTAACATTTTATCAATCTATTTATAGATTACGTAATCCTGGCTAATAAAGTAAAAGGAGACAAATAGTAATTCGAAATTCAATCTGATTTAGGGCGAACTTCAGTAGGCAGACGTATAAAATTCTGCCAAACCGCTTTATTCGATTCGAAAGTGTGATTTGAAAATGATTCAGGATTGATAGAGCAATCTAGCCTGCCCAATTCCCTTAACCCAACGTTTCTTAATGGCCTTGGCTTTTTCTTTAAGTTTATCGATTGAACCCATCATCGTCGGTTGTCCATGACAAAGTCGCTGGATTTGATCAAGCCAGTTACCTTTTTGAAGATTCAATCGATGAAAGATTGAACTGATATTTGGTGGAATTGAAGCTTTGTTAGGATGAACAATTGCTCGACCGGTCCAATCTACCAAAACCAGATAGTCATTCAAGTTAAACGAATAGAGAGATTCGTCTTTTGAGTGGTTCACAGGAACTAGCGATTCGTTCATTTGGATAGTTGAGCTTTTCAGTTTATCAATTCGAATTTTAATTGAAGTATAAAGCGATGCTTCTAGCTCCTGGGTGAGTCCTGATCGAATTGGGTTGAGGTCGACATACGCCATGCAGGCCAATACTGAAGTTTCATCAAGTAGAGGGATGGATTGATAGCGAGATTCCCAGAATCTTCCCTTTACGCAATCTTCCTGGTTGCTTTGCTTGGCTAACGGTTCATTTAATCGCGACATAAACCAAGATAGTTTTCCCAGTCTTTTTCTATATTTTTCAAGTTTGACTTTATCAGCAATGATAGCCTGTTTTCTGAGTTCTCTTAATTCAGCGTTTTCAGGTTTATCCAGGCGACCAGGGTAGGCCAATAGCCATCGCTCGGCAATTTGTTCATCAGACCAAAGTATCGGTGCTTTGGGATCTAGCTTTAGAACAAGATGGTAATGATTATCCATCACCGCATAGGAATAGAGGGATACGGCAAAGATATCGGCAAGCTCCAGCATACGCTTTTCAAGCCAGGCTTTGCGGTGGTTGTAATTTTGACCTGTCTCAGAATCTTCACCACATAAGTAAGCTCGTCTAACGCATCGAGAAATACAGTGATAAAAGCCAGCAGATTCGTTATCAACCAAGTATTTTCTGGGAATAGGCATAGTCGGTTTCTCTTCCTTGAGAAGTAAGTACCTGATAGGTAGTCTAAAGTTTAGGGCTTGTTTTACAATTCCAGAATTTCCGAGTGTTATGTAGGAAATTGCGGGTAGTTGATGTAGGATAATAGCTTATAACGGGGTGTCCGATAAAACGCACGAAAATATGATCAAAGCCTTAACAATATTTCTAACTTTCAGCTTGCTTTCCGCCTGTGCTGAAAAGACACGATATGTGAGTAAGAAATATAGGGATGTTGATGGTGTTTCTGTGAATTACTCCGTCGAAAGTGATAAAGCCCGTGCCGTCATCAACTTTGTTAAGATGTGTTCTAGCTCTAACTGTGTTACCGAATCAGAAAATCATTTCGGATGGATGAAGGAACCCATTAAAATAAGGTACATTACCATATTTAAAGACTTAGAAGATTTTCCGATTGCTTATGAAGTTGGAGTAGAACCTGAAGAGAAAATGGTCGTGGTTTTAAGACTACAAGAAAGAGAGGGGAAGGATGGGTTTTTCGATGTCTCTATTTCATCTCTAGACCAGTACGATTAAGCATATAACAATGATTAGAAATGGATTCGGCGAAAAACACGCCTCACAATTTAAACAAGCGTTGAACTTCCGCTTCTGGCCGCAAGCCGAAACGTTAATTGTACGATTAAATCAAACTCTTATTTCTAAAGTGTCAGTTCAAGTATGAGTTATTACAGTATATTTAATAATCGAGTATTAACCTGTCATGATTCGATATCATCAAATATCAGCAGCTCACGGTAAGTTAGCTCAGGTTTCAATTGCACCAAAGTAAAATGAATTTTCACGCCTTTGAGAAGTCAAGTGGGCTTTTTTTCAGCTAGATGTCTCTTTTTAAGGCCTTGATTCAAACCTTTTTAAATCATTGTTAGCTCTCACCTACTTAACGTAAGACTCAATGATTGAAGGTTATTCATTTAACGCCAGTCTGAACCCTATACCATTATTTCTCGAAGCCGCTTTTTTAATTATACGAATGGTAGCAGTAGAGGCTATCATCAATTCATACCACGAGCCGCCACGCACAACTCTGGTCGGACAGTTCCCTTGTTGGACAGCTCCACCATCTGTCGGCGCATTTAGATAATTTTCCTGATAACAATCCTGCACCCATTCAGAAGCATTCCCATGCATGTCGTAAATACCCAGCTTGTTCGCCGGAAAAGATCCCACCGGTGCTGTCTGTGAATACTCCCATCGGCTTCCACAATCTCTACAATTAGCAAGGTTATAGATATCGAGGTGACTCCCACTGTATGCTTCTTGCTCAAAAGCATCACCGTCTCCTCTACGCGCTGCATATTCCCATTCCGCCTCACTCGGTAGTCGAAATGACTTTCCGGTCTTGTCATTTAGCCACTGAATATATTGAATAACGTCGAAATAACTCACACAAACAACCGGCTGCTGCCTGCCTTGATTAAAATAGGGGTGACGCCAACTGGCATTCGTTGGATTACCATGTTGATTAGAAAAATGGATTCGACAGTTTTCTGACTCAAACCCGGTCTCTTCTGCATATAAAGAAAACTGCGCAACGGTAATTTCTTTTTCGCCCAGTTTAAAAGCATCAATACTAACTTGATGTGCTGGCGCCTGATTTGGATAACAGTCATTGCAGCCCATCATAAACTCACCAGCAGGGATATCGATCATTTTACCCACATAGTCCTCATAAGATTTTTCTTCGTCGGCATCACTCTCCTGCTCATCCAGAGCCGACCGGTTTAAATCGAACTGGTTTAAGTCAGACCGGTTTAAATCAGACCGGTCTAATTCAGACTGTATGCACTCGCTACCTTGCTGAAAGCTTACTTCAGTGGAGCAATCAATAGCGTCATTTGCCAAACTTTTTTCAGTTTTATCTGCATCGATATTTAACAGCGGCTTAATTTTTATTACATCGTCTTTGTTATTAATATCTTCTTGCTCGCCATTTCCCTTTTCAACTTTCATTAGCTCTTCCTGCTCGGCAGTAATGAACTCTGTTGATGTGGTGACAAACTTTTCCCTGGCGTTTGAGTCACTATCCGACTCATTTCGACTAGCATCTTTACTAAAAAAATAGAGTGCAACAATAACTACGCCCAACAAAAAAACTATTTTCTTCATTTTAAAATAAGGTTAACTTGACTGATTCATAACTTATAACATTTCAATCCTCCTGATTTCAATCATTTCAAAATCAGTCATTTCAAAATCAGTCATTCTAGAATCAGTCAGAAAAGCAACTCCTAACTAACCAGCTCGGTACCCGTATTACAATTCTGATAGGTACATTTACGTGTTCTTGAAACACTCATGCTACTCATACGAGGTAATCGGCTGCCACAGGTATCGCAATGATTATGATCATTTTGACACTCATGCCAACGCGAATTAAAAGTAGTATTCGCCGGTTTAACTTTGTTGCAGGCAACACACATCGGCATACTGATAAATTCCAGAATCACATCTTTGTGCGCCTGATGAATTTCGCTCACACAGAAACTTGCTTCAATATGTCCACGCCTATCGGCTTCCCATAAGCGTGTAAAGCCCCAGTTAATTTCCTGCCTGGGTTCGGTTTGAATAAAACGCGTTCGCCCATTATGGGTGATAGACAGCCCCCAGTGTTGCCAGTGATACCACTCATCTCGTGGCGCGGTAACATGAATCTTATAGGGAGAATTAGCCACCGGTGTCAAACCGTTGGCACGAGCCGCGACTCTGGACATCGCTTGCATAAATGCGATTCTTTCCTGATCGGTAGAGTGAGGCTGTTTAGCGGTATTCCACAATTGAGCAAGATTCGGCTCAGAGACATAATTTCCCGCAAAGTTTGCTCGCGGAATATCGGTAAATGGATCAATCGGCGCATTTTGTTCATAAATTCTGAGCGGACTTGAATCGCTCATATCATTACTTTCTTCACCTGCACAAAGCGCCCAGTTCCAGCAGGCCCGATCTTTAAGGTTATTCCACTTGGCCCACAAAGGACTCGGAATTCTATCAGGAAGATAAAAATCAATATTGCCGGTGTCTCCGCCATTTATTTTTGTAATCCTGTCGAGCTGAGCAATACTTAAAGTCGCCATTGTTAATGTCCCTTTAGATTGTGGAAGAAAAATAACTCGATTTATTCAATAAAAACTAATCGATCGTTAACCTTTATTCAGGTTAGAAAGAGAGGTTCAATTAGTCTACAACTAATCAAAATTTTAACTCTGGTGGAGATTGTAAATAATCGATACTATTTTCAAACAGTACAAAAATAACGATTGTACTTGACCACTGCTCTTGCCGAGAAAATAAGCGAAAAAAAATCGGGAGTCATAAATAGCCCTCCCGATTTCAAATGCTAAACGCTTTTCAATACGCCGGTTATTTCAGGTCAAAACGATCGGCATTCATTACCTTGTTCCATGCACTCACAAAATCTTTGACAAATTTCTCCTTGGCATCATCTTGCGCGTAAACTTCCGTTAATGCACGCAGTTGTGAATTGGAACCGAAAACCAGATCAACCCGGGAAGCAGTCCATTTAACTTTACCACTGGCTCTGTCGCGTCCTTCAAATTCCTGAGCCGCGTCGGAGGTCGGCTTCCATTCAATATTCATATCAGTCAGGTTAACAAAAAAGTCATTACTAAGAACTCCGGGATTTTCAGTTAGAACGCCCTGTTTTGCCTTCTGATAGTTGGCATTCAGCACGCGCATACCTCCCACAAGAACAGTCATTTCGGGAGCAGTCAGCGTCAGTAGTTGTGCTTTATCCAATAGCAATTCCTCGGCTGAAACTGAAAATACTTTTGGCAGATAATTTCTAAAACCATCAGCAACAGGCTCTAACACCGCGAAAGACTCAACATCGGTTTGCTCGCTGCTCGCATCAACTCGTCCCGGGTTAAAAACAACTTCTACTTTGACGCCGGCATCGGCCGAAGCTTTTTCAATAGCAGCGTTGCCCCCCAGAACAATCAGGTCGGCCATAGATACGGCTTTACCGGACTGAGCAGAATTAAATGCCTGCTGAATATCTTCCAGCACCGCCAACACCTTTTGCAGCTGCTCGGGTTGATTGACCTGCCAGTCTTTTTGCGGCGCCAATCGGATGCGTGCGCCGTTCGCACCACCACGAAAGTCTGAACCGCGAAAACTGGAAGCCGATGACCAGGCAGTGTAAACCAGTTCAGAAACAGTTAGCCCCGAGCTTAAAATTTTCTCTTTTAACTGCGTGATGTCAGCCTGGTTAATCAACTCGTAATTACGCGCAGGTAAAGGATCCTGCCAGATCAAATCTTCCTCTGGCACTTCGGGCCCGAGATATCTTGATTTGGGTCCCATGTCACGGTGGGTCAGTTTAAACCAGGCTCTGGCAAACGCATCGGCAAACTCTTCCGGATTCTGATGAAAACCTTCAGAGATTTTTCTAAACTCAGGATCCATTTTCATCGACATATCAGCCGTGGTCATCATCAGTCCCACCCGGGTTGCTTCATCCGAAGCATCAGGAGCCTTGTCTTTGTCTGCCAGATTGACCGCTGCCCACTGATGCGCACCCGCCGGGCTTTTCACCAGTTCCCAGTCATAGCCAAACAATACCTCAAAATAACTGTTATCCCATTGCGTCGGATTGGGTGTCCACGCCCCTTCAATACCACTGGTAGTAGTGTCACTACCATGTCCGCTGGCGTAACTGCTTTTCCAGCCAAACCCCATTGCTTCCAATGGTGCCGCTTCCGGCTCGGCTCCAACCAGCGACGCATCACCTGCTCCATGAGCTTTACCAAAGGTGTGACCTCCGGCTGTTAACGCGACAGTTTCATAGTCATTCATTCCCATTCTGGCAAAAGTCTCACGTACATCTCTACCCGATGCCACCGGATCGGGGTTTCCATCCGGCCCTTCCGGGTTCACATAAATCAAGCCCATCTGCACTGCCGCGAGAGGCGCTTCAAGCTCGCGCTCTCCGCTATAGCGTTGATTACCAAGCCACTCGGCTTCATTGCCCCAGTAAACATCTTCTTCAGGCTCGTAAATATCTTCACGCCCACCGCCGAAGCCAAAGGTCTTTAACCCCATCGATTCGATAGCGACATTGCCGGCCAGAATAAACAGATCAGCCCAGGATAGTGCGTTGCCATACTTTTGCTTTACCGGCCATAGGAGTCGTCTTGCCTTGTCCAGATTGCCGTTATCCGGCCAGCTGTTAAGCGGTGCAAAGCGCTGATTGCCGGTATTGCCACCGCCTCTTCCATCGGCGCTACGATAGGTTCCTGCGGCATGCCAGGCCATGCGGATCATAAAGGGTCCATAGTGGCCGTAATCTGCCGGCCACCAGTCTTTGGAATCGGTTAGCACGGTTTCAATACTTTGTTTAACCGCTTTAAGATCAAGCTGACTGAATGCTTCGGCGTAATTAAAACCATCATCCATGGGTGAAGTTTTTTTGTCATTCTGATGAAGAATTTTCAAATTCAGCTGGTTAGGCCACCAGTCAGAATTTTTGGTGCCTTCACCACCTTGTCTGGTATTTGCACCGTGCATAAACGGGCATTGACCGGTTGAATCTTGCTTATCGGTTTTCATTGCAGCCTCCGTGGCGACAGTTGGTTTTATTTAGTAAAAATAGTGCGTGGAAAGAAAAAATGCTGAAAAGATAATTAATCCCTCAATGCTCGTAGCATCCAGGCGGTCTTCTCATGCACCCGCATGCGATCCGAAATCAATGCTGCCGATGATTCATCATCAGCGGCCTGCGCCGCTTTTAGTGCTTCACGGCTTGTTCTAACCAGTGTTTCATGAGACTGATTAAGTATTTCGATCATTTTTCCGGCTTCGGGTACGCCTTCAACTTCTTCAATCGAACTTAACTCAACAAACGCGCGGTATGTTCCAGGGGCCGCAAATCCCAGGGTTCTGATCCTTTCCGCAATCTCATCTACTGCCAGCGCCAGCTCGTTATAGTGCTCTTCAAACATCAGGTGCAGTTCACGAAACTGACTGCCGGTAACATTCCAGTGAAAATTATGGGTCTGCAGATACAGGGTGTAGCTATCTGCCAACAATCGCTTTAAATGATTGGCTATATGTTCACGGTCCTGCAGGTTGATCCCGATATTTATGGTCGACATTTTTCTCTCCGTTTTTAAAAGTTAAATTTGCGAGATTTAGCTTGCGTACTTCTAATTCCTACGCTGTAGCCTTTAATTTAGATCAACCTTATAAATCAGTAAATTTGATTGTTTAGATTCCATTGTTCTAAAATATAGAACATCGATAAATTCCCTGATACAGATGAGAGTCACTAATCATGTTATCCCTCAAACAGCTCAGCTATGCGCTGGCAGTTGAAAAGACGCTGCATTTCAAGAAAGCTGCAGATGCCTGCAATATTAGTCAGTCGGCTCTCAGTACCGGTTTAAATGAGCTGGAAAAGCAGCTCGGGATCATGATATTTGAAAGGAACAATAAGAAGGTACTGGTAACGCCTCTGGGACAGGAAGTACTGGATCTGGCGCGCCGGCTTGTGTTGCAGGCAAGTGAACTCGAACAACTGGCCGCCAGTCACCAGGCGCCTCTCGCCTATCCTTTAACGCTCGGCGTTATCCCCACTATTGCGCCGTTTCTTTTACCGAAACTATTCCCGCAGTTAAATCAGCGTTATCCCGAAGCCAAACTGAATATTGTAGAAGAAGAGTCTGCTCAGCTGGTCGATCTGGTCCGTCGCGGCGAAATTGATGCCGCCATTCTGGCTCTGCCTTTTCCCTGCGATGGTTTACTGACACTCGAATTTTGGCAGGAGGATTTTTACTGGGTCGCATTAAGAACGGAACAACAAAAGCGACAGAAAGAAATTACCAGCGAGCAGTTAGTGGATGAAAATCTGATGCTGCTCAAAGAAGGCCATTGCCTAAAGGAGCATATTCTGGATGTCTGCAAGCTCCCCGAACAAACAGCAAATCATGGTTTTGGCGCCACCAGTTTAAATACACTGGTACAAATGGTGCTGGGAAATCTGGGGACAACTTTAATTCCGGAGATGGCATTGGATCAGTTAACCGCGCAAAATAAAAATTTGCGCACGGTTCATCTGGCCGAGCCGGGCCCACATCGGCGAGTAGCTTTTATCATTCGACCGAATTATACCCGCTACGACAGTATTCAGTTGCTGGCGAATGTGTGCAAGGAGGCTTTGGGCAAACGTTAAGTTTGTAGTTCTGCCTTTGGTTAATTCAGCCAGTTTGAGAAAAATTCCTTCTTTGTGCGCGAACCGACAACAACAATTTGTTCAGGCACCTTAAGTTCTTCTTCAATTAATTTAAGTTTGCCCGCCAATTCAGTAGTACGAGCCTGGACAGCTTCCAGCCTTTGTCTGGAGCCTTCCCCTCCGCTGACATCAATTGCTCTGATTTCCGCCTGAATTTCACTCAGAGAGCCAATGCTTTGTCTTATCATGCGATTGTGCTCTGCGACTGTGGCTACCTTTACATTCGAGTCGCCACTGGCTTCCGTCGAAGTCGCCGAGTGAATTCCCTGATTGGCGCCGGCAGCGAAAGAGAATATCAGTAATGTGTTGATGACATAGTGAATGCACTTTTCAAGCAAACCAATTTTTTTGGCTCGCATGACAATCAAGCCAAGCACTGCGCTAAACCCTAACGCAATCCAGATTGCCGGCAGTGAAAAATTATAGGCCAGAGCGTTAGTAATGGTGATCACAATGCCTCCGCTGGCGGCGGGGGTGGACATTGATCTGGGGTTTAGAAATTCGTCTACGTTCATGCTTGTCTCCCGGTTGTTATTTTTAGATCCGCTAATGATTATGAGTGCGAGTATGAGTATGAGTATTTTTCTACTCTTGAATAGCCAGAAATCAAAACTATCGCGCTATGATGTCACAATGCGATTGCTTTTCAAGATGTTAATTTCCAGCTATATCTTATTGAGATATCTATCGGTAATTCACACTATTCGCAGGGAACTTTGATGACTTCCTTATTTTGATACTAGTTTTAGTTTTAATTAACACAAACTAACATAATCCGCCAAATAGCCATTGACCGGTTTCATCTTTGTTAAATTCAGCTCCCCACAGAGTATTGACGTTAATCCCGGCGTAATAGAGTGTTAATGAATCGATGGTTTCAATTTCAACATAGGAAAGCGTAAACTCGTAGCCCGTTTCCAGATAATAGCTTTTGGAACTTTCCCGACACGCAACATGGTAATCCAATTCGATTAACGCTTTGATTAAATTGCCGATATCGTCTTGGCCAGGTAGAAGCATCGGCTTTATATACATGAGCGTGATATCGGCACTGCCATTTTCAATATCCAGACAGACACAGTCTCCATCATCATAGGGTTCTGCTTCGGCCAAGGCGTTTAAATAGGATGTCAGATTATTTTTTTTCAGAAGATTAAATCCGTTCATCTAGCACCTTATCCTTAAAACTCTGTTGTGATTATTTGTGAAAAGAATATTCCATTAACTAAATCCCATAAAATCTTTTGTAATACTATGCTTACCGGCTCCAATGTCGCTAGAAGCAACGATATTGTCATCTTTATCGATTACATCTAGTCAAGGTCTAATCCTATTCGGATGTCGCCACAGTGGCGACAAACAAATTTCAGACACTCTCCTGAACCAGGCGAATAGTTCGCTAATAAACTCTGCCATTCATTCTCGTCAAGATAGGTACTTTCAAATATCTTTGCTAGCTCATCATCTTTGACCGCTTTTAAATCTGCTAATGATGCCTCACCATGATACTCACAGGCATCATTACAATGGCAAAGCCACTGCTCTTGTTGGATAGAAAAATATCCTGGAGTCCGTTTAGATACTTCTTCAATTGCTTCTTCCGAAGCACCGCCTTGGTATAACGGATGAGAATCAACAAATTCTGCATCATATTTGGCCGCTACGCTACCATCAGCAATAAACCATGGACAGACAGGAGGAACGCTTTGTCTGGAATAGATTACAGGGCAATAAATATAGCCTCGAGCTTTGCCACAACAACCACAAATTTCATCACTTTCTTCTATGGAACCATTTCCTAACGGATCAGGGTGGTATTTAAATGTCGGTAGTGTCATCAAACTTATCCAGTAAATCCTCATTTAAACAGACAGTTGCCATTTAAACAGTCCACCACTATATTATATTGATCGTGGAACTATGATCTTACATCGCATTCTTTACCGCAACACCTTTTGGAATGTATATTTCTTCATACCAAAAAAATTAGTTGTTTTCTCGACTACACTAACTTTATCTCCAATCTTTACAACAGTAGCTCGCGGCACTCTTATTCTTTTGGTTGTCAGAGAGTTTACATCAATAAGGATATAGAATCGCTCTTCATTTTCTGTTGCCTCGCTATAAAGGTGTTTAACAGGTACTTGGATAACTCTGCTTACACCAGTTGAACTTGCCACTGTAATCATAATTAGTAGTGCACTGATCGCAACATATATCGAGTAACGTCGAAAGTTTTTATGCCACTCTTTTCGAACTAATTCATCAAGTCTATCGCGTGCTAGCCCCATCTCTATTTACCACGTAGAATGCTCAAAAAAGTACAGAATTTTCGTTTCAATTAAAGTATTCACGCCACACCTACAACGTTTCATGTTTTGAATTAAAATCGATATTCCTGTTATTCCTAACGATATATACTATCAAATATTCCGTAATTTTCGTTGATAAATCTATACCTGTGATGTCCCAAGGTTAGGGTTTAGCGCGTTTTGAGCAAGAAGACTTTGGCGTGTTAAGCATTGATTCTAGCTTGCCAACAAGCTCGGCACCCAGCACAAATCAATCTGGCTCCGGCACCGACACATGATAGTTAAACAATCGGTTATCAGTTCTGAATTGGAAATTGACCTGCCAGCCGAGGTATTGTTTCTCCTGCGGAGGTAATATCACGCCACTGTTCGGATGCATTTCGCGCCACAGGTCAGAAGCAGCTCTAATTACATCGTAACCTGCTTGCCAAATTCCCGGAGCACCGTAGTCCCAGCGAGTATTAACGATGTTGTTCATGATTTCGACTTCACCAGCTTCAAAATGCTGGGGGAAGCCTCCTTGTTGATACTCATCAAATCTTCTGTTAGCTTCAATTAATGCTTCTCGAAGATCGTCTACATAGATAGTCGGCATACAATACTCTCCTTCATAGATTAACCGTTTACTCAGACACTGACTTTATTATTCACTTTTGATAAACAACTCCAGGATACTGCTAAAACTTGTATCTGACTCAAGTACTCCAAACGCTACCAAAAATAGAAACAGATAGCCGATAAAAAACGGGAGTCCCTGTTTGAAAATCTTTATCATTTTGAATTCAGGGTGGTTATTTTCCCGCAAAAACTTAATAAACTGTTTTCTTTTTAGATATCCTGGAATATATAGTGATGTAATGAATATAATGGAAATACAAGCATAAAAAGCTGGTGAGGATGTTCCCAAACATCCTAATCCCAAACTAAATCCGATAATTCCAAAGATTTGATTTAGAAATAGATACCAGGAGTTCACTCGTTTCTTTATTTCATTTTCAATATAAACGCTTTCTTGTTGATTTCCCATTACAGTCCCTTTTTGTTTTATTGGATTAACGAAAACTTATCAGAAACATTTCAAATGTAGACGCTGCTAAGCCGATACCATTAAACACAAAAAAAAGCACCTACATATTTCCAAGGGACGGTCTAATAAAAAACAAAACTATCTAGACCGTCCGCCCTAGCACCTCTGTCTGCCTAAGGTACTGCAACTTATTTGGTTTTAATGCTTACTGAATGGTTAGAGTTATTACGTAGATGATGATTAGCGGAATTATTGGCTACTGTTTCATCATTTGACCACTGTCCCAAATACTTATCTTCCGTATCACAATACGCGCGGTAAAAATTGGAAGCATATACAGAAGCGCTGAAAGCAATGGCCATAATGCCCAGTGCGATTGGTTTAACGTTATACTTTTTCATATGACTCTCCTTTGGTTTGTAAAATGGCAACATCATACTTCTAAAGATAAAAACTTTAACTTCCACTATTTAAATTCAGTTCTGACTTTATTATTCGCTTTCGGCCAATTGCGGACATTTCTGAGTGGCTTTTAAACTCTACGACAATTATCTAAACTATTTCAATCTCATAGTATTCAAACTCATTCCGTTGCAGGCCCACCAACTGAGCTAAAATCAGTTGTTCCCGAGCAAGCTAATTGAACAAAACTATCGATATTGACAATCCCTGCCATCCCGCGCTTGGAGCTTAGATCGAAGCGTAAAACTCGCCAAAAACCATGTTCAGGTCCGAAATCTATAAAAACAGGTTTAGTCGTGTGCCATCGCTTAAAAAGCGTACTTCTTCCGAACCAGTTGAAATGAGCAATGCCGTCTTCGTTTGGTCGACTGAGCATATTCGAAAAGTTGAATCGATCAAAATCGTTTTTACAACCATCTACAATCCAAATCAGTGATCTATGAAAGTCTTCTCGTAACTGTATTTCATCAGGATGTATGCTTGAGCGCTGAAATTCAATAACTAAGCCTGAAGGGGTTTTTACATCAGCTATATGCCACTCACCAGTTCTGGTATTTTGACAACGAACCTCTTGCCATGTGATAGGAAATCGATTTTTCCAATTCCGATGCCACTCGCTTTCAGTCTCCCACCATGGGTCGCAGAGTTCACGAGATAAATGTGACCAATGCCATGAAACATGCTTACCACATTTAGCAATAACTTCAGCTCCGCACCCTGGGCAAGTAGCGCGGAGTTTTGGGCTTGCTTCAACGCGATCACCTTCCAACAACGCAAAACGCATGACTCAGTCCTTCAAATTAATTTACTAACCATTTCATGAGTGGCAACCCGCACCTAAGAAAAATCACTTAATTAGAGCTTTCCATTCCAAAATTTCACCAAAAATTGATTCAATTCCACTCCGTATATCTCCTATATCATCAATATACAAGATACGAAGATTCTTTATAGCTCGTGAACACGCCACGTAGAGCAAATTTTTGATACTCTCAAAATCAGAATCAACTTCTTCCTTCTCCCCAGCGGACGTATTTTCTTTGTTAAGTGAACCAATCTTTAAAAAGAAATTTTTTAACTTATCCCTACCTTCCCACCCCCCACCAATGCTATGCTCCATAATAATTGCAACATTCTCATATTCTTCTCCCTTTGTGCCATGGTAGGTATGGAATATAACGTCTTTTCCTTCATCTTTTCTATCTATAAAATCAACCCAGCGATGCCATTGAGCAAGGTCAATATTGAGCAATGCATCAATTTTTCTTTTCTCTTCATCATCAGAAGATGCACCACTACTGGAAGCTATCATTAACTCCTTTACTTTGTTTAGCACATATGTTTTTAAATTCTTTGCGCTATCATCTTCCTTCAAATTGACAGAAAGATTGCTAAGAAAATTTAACCTTAAATTCTGCTCACATTTCTCTTCCTCAATTTCGCCAGACAATGCAACAACAAACTCTCCCAAGTTTAGAGACTTTAACAGCCGTATTCTTTCAAATAGATCATGCGCATCCGCAAATGAAACCCTCCCTTTCATTTTTCCTAAAACATCACCATAGGTAGAGCAGTCGTTTAACATGACTTTATGGAGTTTAATGATACGGTATAATAGTAATATTGAAGGATGAAGCTTTTCTAAATCGTTGGAAAGTAATTTAGTATTTAAATCTTTGTAGTATATATTCGAGTCACTTATAACCCTATGTATATCACCAAATTGGCTAAGTTCAGTGACCAACTTATTTGTTAATATCAAGCAATGAATATCTTTCCTTTTAACACTTTCATCATTGTGTAGATCACTTCTGTAACGATCGATAAAACCTAGTGATATGTCCTTTTTATCTTCAGCACTCGCTGAATAGTAAAACGCCACATCCCCCTGATTTCTATCATCAAAAATTGGCTCTTGAACGATCTCATTATTTCTTATTGCATTGATTTTATCGATGATTTGCTTGTGAGAACGCCTATTAAATACTTTATCTATGCCCATTACTTCTGGATGCATTGCATTAATATGAAGACCAACACCATCATCATATATACTCTGAGCCGTGTCGCCATAATATCCAACCAGCCAGCTCTTCTTATATTTCTTCGCCGCATGATAAAGATTGCTAACAATCTGGATTACTTTTTCATTTGTATCCTGATATTCATCAATGAAAAAATAAGGGTATTTATCAATTACTACACGCTGCAACATCGGATATTGTTCAAATAGTTTACATGCATACTCAAGCAACGTATCATGGCTGAATTTCATGAACTCCAAACGATCCGAGTTAAATCCACTATCATATTCAACCTTCAATTTCTTTTTGGACTCAATATCAGTAATGCAACGCTGATACCGCTCCAATTTATATAATCGTTTCACAACTTCCTTAAAATGCTGAGCGTTACTTATAAGATCAGAAAAAAATATTGGCTTATCTTCTACACCCTCATATGCCGCCTTAAACTCGCCTGCATTCGCATCCCGATTTGCGGTATATACTTCACGATGCTTCATCGCAAAAAATTTAAATTCAGTTTTTTGATCGTCAGAAAGCTTTGCATATTTTTTAAATTTTGTGTTTGTTTCATCTAATAGTTCTTCGGATGTCTTTTTGACGTCTTCTTGCAACTTTTCTAAATGCAATTTGACAAGTTCTTGCTGATAGGGCCGAATCACATCCCACAATCGATCGTGTATGGTTGAAATCAATACAATATCGGAACTACCAAGACGCTCTTTAATTTCTCTAACAGCGACGTTGGTATAGGTTATACAAACAACCTGTTGATTCTTCTTTTCAAGATCAAGTAACTTATTTTTAACTATATATCGGATTGTTTCTACGAGAGCATATGTTTTTCCAGCACCCGCTCCTGCATTAAATCTAAAACTCTCAAATGAGTCCACACAGTCATTCAATTGTTTCTGGACTTGGATTTCTGCGATTTCATTTGGAGTCATTTTTTTCACCTCCGTTCGGGGCAAAAGAAGCATCCAGCCTCCTGGCTAGCCATTCTAATCCTTCTTTAATATACATTGGCAAATCAGGATGATTACCCTCCGAGACAATTATTTTATAAAGAAGAGTATTAGCAAAGTCGCTCTTACTATCTGCTAATTTTCTTTGCAACTCGAACGAACGCTCAACCAGCTTACTTAAATCTTTGCTTTCATCCGTGCCAGCAATGCTCTTATAGATACCTGGCTTATGTGATTTCAATACATCGTTGAGAATATCATTATTATAATTCGTTAAAATCAAGGCTTCTTCAAAGCTCGTTGCATACTGCCCTTCTATAGGTGATTTTTGAAAAACCACGTATAGATTTTCATCGGAAAAATATTCAATTCCTTCCAACTCAACTTTATCAACTGGTTCTAAACCGTCTTCATCCCTTTTTCTATTTTCAAATGTTTTGATCGTATCATTTGTTGTATAACGTCCTTTTAATGACTTTATCTGCCGATATATTTTTTTGTCCTCCTCTTCGGCAGTCTTCCCGCAGAATTGACATTCTTCCCCAGCTAAATGATCGTCGCTCTTTTTATTTTTTTCACAATTCATTCTTTTGATGTCTAAATCTGTAACTATCAAGCATGGAACCTTTAAGGCTTTAACTAATGGGTAGTAGAGCTTTCCATGGGCTCCATTAATATTGAACACAGAGATATAGCAACCTCTTAGCGTCTTGTTCTGGTCCAGATAAAATTGCAATACCGTTTCTTCTGTAACACCCTCTACAAAAATCACAGCGTCAGTAAAGAAAAGCTCTGAAACTTTATATTTAATATGTTTTTTTATGAATTTTAACCCTTCATTCTCCGCATAATTTTCTTCACCACAAACGATCTTATCATTCAACTGAACAGCTTCTGCATTTTTATTTACGGAGGTTAAATAGTTGATGTTATCAAATGAGTTGCAGCTATGAACTTTGCTATTCACTATATGGGAAGAATGTGTGGTTATTGCGATCTGGCAGTATAATTCCTTTCCTAAACTCTTCCCTTCCTTTTTTGAAATCTCCAGTACCTTCTTAACAGCAGAGTCGATACGGGTAATAAAGAATTCCTGCATCTGAGGATGCATGAATGCCTCAGGTTCTTCAATAAAAAGAAGGTTTATCTGATTTCGAAAGCTTTCATCTTCATACCCATCTACATAGTGAATAATTTCTCCAATAATATTCAAAAGATTTACATATCCCAGCCCAAACTGATTTTCCGGTATATAATCTTCACCTTCACTAAAACTGTATCTTATCAGTCGTTTTAAAATTAAGTCTTCCGTAACATCTCCGCTCAAACCCACGCCTACATGATTATTACTCTCAATCTCCTTTAATACTTCTGTTATGGTTTCCCCCTTATCACTTACCGAATTATCGATTAATTCATTTATTTTATCGATTTCCTCGCCTAGTCTTTTTTTATCTTCTTCGTTGGCAGAGAACTGGGATGAAATTATCTTCTGGTATATATCGGATAGCACGTGATCGCTTAAGTGACGGTTAGCTTTGATCTCTTTAACTTTAATTAGCTCACCTATAGACGGGTCTGTAACTTCAACTCCAGAGGCGGTGTGATAGGTTAGCTTGAATAACTTATCATCCTTCATAAAATCACAAAGCTTTTCTAGCTTTCTCAACGAAGATAGCTTTGTGTCCTTAAACTTCGAATAATCTGCATTTATTATACTCACCAGCTGATTACGAAAAGCCTCCTCTTCCTTTATCTGGCACCTAACTATAATGGTTACCAGATCAGGTATTTCTGAGCTGATCGACACAAACTGATATAGATTATTGACAATATCGCTACCTTCATCTTCAAACTCATTTATGTTTACTCTCACTGTCAATTTAAATTCTAAATGTGGAGTTTCCAATCCATCTACAAAACCCTCTTCTTTAAACTTTAACTCATAGGCCTCTATTAACGTTCTGAGATAATCCATATTGAAATCATAGGCACTAGGCTTCTTTTTCTCAGAAACGAGGTTTAGTGCTCTTGCGACCGTAGTTTTTCCAGTATTATTTTTACCGATGATAAGCGTACTAGATGGTGCAATTAGAGATGATTTATCTTCTTTTTCTCTCGCTTTGATAGCTTTTGAATTTACGAAGTAGATGGTATTATTCTTATCCCTAAATTTTCGGAAATTCTTGATTGTCACAGATTCTAGAAACATTTATTTTCCTTAATTTCACCTAAGTGATTTACTTGATTGCATTAGAGTATTCTTCGATTAATCTGCCAGCAAATAGACAAATAATTTCGATACCTATGTCCGCTATGAGTCGAAAATTGACTATCACGTTAATTTATTCAATGTCCGCTTCAAGATAATAGCTGCTATTAAAAACCACCTAACATCACTTCCTCAATATCACTCTCTCTACGCCCCCAAAACCTCATCCACTTCATTAAACCAACTATCCCTATGCTCAATCCTCTCCCTATGCAACCCACTCTCAAAAAGCTCCGCCCTGGATAACCCCGACAAAACTCCCCAATCATTTTCAATCACATAAGTCGCACTATTAATCTGCATGCTTTCCAACAAAAACAAACGCTTCTCCGGAAACCCAAAAAACCAGTCCCCAGTAAATCCTGCTCTTCCAATGGCAATAAATTCGGGACCAAAAAGATTAATCGACATCAGTCTTTTGTTAATCACCTTACGATTCCCGACAGAAATTTTTTTCACTATTTTGTCAACTATTGGCTCTAGTTCATTCCACAATTTTTTACCGGCTGCCAGCACTTCCCAGTTTAATTTTTTTAGAGGCGCTCGAATGACCGATTCGGAAGTGGCAATTAAAATTTCACACTGACCAAAAATTTCCAGAAACAGATTAATCACATGAATAAGCAACGCTTCATTTTCCGGTAGAAACACAATCGAATCAGCGACAATTAACTTCTCACCCTGCCCGTTACTCGCAATGCATAACTCAACAGCAGGCGGCGGAATTGTTTTTCTGGGATATCGTTCATAGGGCACATTGAGTATTTTCGATTTTTCCACATAGTCATACTGACCACGATACTCCTTCCATACCCACTCCTGCTGCCGGTAGTGAGTCTCTTTCGGTTGGTCTTTCAGCAAAATCTCTCTGCCTTGAGCATTAAACTGGCTAACTTTACCAAGCGCTTCCGGTAATACAGATTCTCCGGGAGTCAACTGCTCACTAAAACCAATATCAACCGCCATCTGATGATTGACTAGCTCACTACGCACGCTCACCACTAGCGGCTCGCCTTGCCGAAATCTTTTGGTATAGGCGGTCAGAGTTTTGATTCTTTTTTTTGTAATAACCATAGATACTGCTTTTTTCTATGTTTGGCTTTAAGCTTTAAATAATTGCCAGCGTTTATCCATACAGATAGCATTAATTATTGATACTGTTAATTACTGATACCGCTAACCAGTGCCATATCCGTCAAACTGCTGTATTTTAAAAATCCGGTTAACGCCAGTTATTTGATTCGCCCTAAAGGAGAACAGAAACGACAGGCATCGACGTTTTGGAAAAAACGACTAGCTTCAACCACTGCGTCTTCACAGCAAAAAAAACCACCCAGCAGTTTTTTATCTTTCGGCAGGTATATGCAGCACTCCTTGTGTACTTCATGTTCCCCACTGCACTGCGCTTCATTACTTACAAAGTAGAAATCCATCATCACTTTAACCTTTGTTTTTATTTTCAATTGTTAAACAACTAACTTGATGGCCCACTAATCCCTTAACAAACTACTAGCGCTTAAACCAGGCCATCTTCCAGTTACCCGCCACCCAGCTAACAACTCTTCGCTGGCTCCTGAAGCTTTCCGGCATCTTGCCGCGGATTAACATTTCAATCATTTTTGCATCATTATCGGGACTCAATTCATGAATAGCGATAATTTGATTAATCATGTAGAGCATTTGCTCACCCTCTCGTCGGTCAAATGCCGTATGATCGGGCCAGCCACTAATATTCGGATGGTCCTCCGAATAGTGGGTCCACTGATAATCTTTAAAAAGCAAATCGTCTTTTTCTACTGCGCGATTTTTCAACTTCACTAATAACTTCTCTTTTGGTTACCGATCCCACAGGGATTCTGGTTACTTAACCCACGGGGGAAAAAACATTGATCAGGATCCGCTCTTCTTCATTGTCGCGACTCTGATCCCGACTCCACAGAATGAAATCCCGCAAACCCTCGGACATGCAGGCAATGGCTTCCAAAGTATTAGCCTTTGCATCAAAAGGAACAACAAAACAGCCACCGGGTTGGAATTCGCTCATTTTTGACACAGGAGAAACATTCTCCATCAAGTCACGCGCTTTCTGGTGGGTTACTTCAAGTAATTGTGGTTCGCTGACTTCCACCACAATCAGAACACTTTTCCCTGGATCGGTCATTGCTACTACTCTTTTGGCTACTTAATACACAAGGCTGATAAAAAGATCTGAAACTTTCGTTAGCAGACCCATTACAAGTCCCTATGGAAATCCCTTTCCCGTTCTGATTTCCTTTCCTGCTGGAAGTCCTTTTCCTCAGTATCCCTGCCGCCTGGAATTCCCTGCGTCAATATCCGTGACTTTGAATTTGCTTATTTAAACTGTCTGCTTATCTGAACCCTTGAGTTAGTTGAAGCTTTTACCGACCTGAGCGAATTACCTATCTAAAGAGTGATTTATCTAAAGCATGACCCATCTAAAGAATTATCCGTCTAAAGAATGCTCCGTCTAAAGACTTGTTTACCGAAATGATTCACTCGTATCCGGTACAGTGACTAGCTGCCTGGAGGAGGATCTTCATCCCCATTACTTGAATCATCCGCCGGAGGCTCTTCCGGCCATATCAAACATTCAGGATAAGGCTCACAATAAAGAACAATAGGATCATCATTGGGATTACCATTAATAAGCAGGTTGTCGCTATTGCTTTGAGTCTCTTCTTCCTGAGGGGCAGCTAGCACTAAAATAGACCCGAGAAGTAGACTGATAAACACACACAATCTGACGAGTGATTTATACATTGGGCGACTCCTTTGAAAACAATCCCATAAGCGAGATAAAACTCAATGAAGTCTTAGGATTAACCAATAATTGCCAAATAGTAGAATGAAGATGGATGAAAACCGATGAAGATCACGCGATTATCATCCCTCTATGAGATATATGTCGTTATTTGACTAATATTTGCGCAAGATTAGTATCGGAAGGAGTACGCTTGGTCCAGAAAATTTTTCCCTGTCTGGCATCCAGAGTGAATCGTCGTGACTCTGCCTTTGCAATAATTTCTTCTTTTTGGGTCTCCAGGTTGGTCCTAAGGAGTTTCATTCCTCCTTCCATTTTGGCTACCTGATAAACCCATGATCCGCTGATCTGAAATTGCTCATAAAATTGAATATCGTGGAGACGAACACCGGTATCAATTATCTCATTTTGAGCTGTTAATCGATATAAATTATCTTCGCCTTTACGCGTGAAAAACAGACAGTCTTTATCCGCATTGCGGTTTGCTACTTTATTCCGCTCGTTTGCATTTGCATGGACATTTTGATTGTTTGCTTTGTTGTTTTCAGTTTCGATCTGATCCTCGGCAGTCAAAGACAGATTACGGCAGGGCTTGGCGTAAAATCCTTCCGTTAAAACCTGACGGACCTGAATATCATTCAAACGACGTTTTTCCAGTTGCCAGCGCGACTCATCCTTCACCGAATAAATAATGCTGGTGCCATCATCGCTAAAAGTAGGAAAGGCATGGGCGTTATGCTGGTTTTTACTCTGAAATATCAACTCGCCACTTTCTATGTTCATTATAAAAAGCTGTGCATTGGTGGTATAAGCCAGATAACGCGCATCCTTATCGATCGCCAGATTGATCAGGCGAAGGTTTTCTTCAAATCGAGTAAGTTGAGTCAAAGCCCCGTTTTTGGCCTTTAGCCAAATCTGGGACAAACCTGAGCGTGAAGACACAAATGCCAGCGCCCCGGTATTTTCGGCAACCGTCGGCATGGAATCATTAAAGGCTGATGACACCACCACATTATCTTCGACTGAATATCCGGCTGAACCTGCGCCATTCCCCAACAGAGTCGATTCCACTGCCCTGAGATCAAAAGACTGAATATCAGAGGAGATTAAATCCCCCTGCATAAAACCAAAAGTATCACCGCTTATTCTAAAAGGTGCATAGACCGGACTTGCAGCTTCGAGCAACGGCTCGATACTTTTATCCTGCAGAGAAATTTCCAGTAGTTGACCGGCGCCGCCGCGAAACACCAGACCACTACCCTGCTTGTTCCAGGCAACCGAGATCAATGCTCGCGGCACAGAAATAACCGATTCTAGGACCTGGGTTTGTGGATCAAAAGTCAGGATTTCTGTCTTACTCCAACCATGGTTCCTCAAAATAGCCCACAGTCGACTCTCGGGTGAGTAGGTTAATGCCAGATCACCATGTCCTCCTACCGGCGGTTTGGTAACCAGCCTTGAACTACCACTATCAATATTAATCGCTTCAATATGATAAGGGTCTGCTTTATTGCCCTTTGTGGAATAATAAAGCGTTGTATCGTCCTGCCAATCCATATAGACAGAAAGCATACCGGCAGGAAGTGTTACCAACACTCGACTATTGTTTAGTCGTTTTTCCCGCCAATCCAGATCGGCGATAACAATTTCACTGCGCGTACCTGTGTAGCGGTGATAAACCAGCTGTCGTCCGGATGGCGAAAAACGAGCGCGTCTGGCATTGGACTCAGCTTCAACCAGACGAAAATAATTTTCTTCACCCCGCTTTTTTATCACCAGTTCCCAAAATTTATGACCAAATGGGCGATGTGAAAATACAACATACTCTCCATCCGGGCTGGTATGCCCGTCCATTTCCTGACCCTTAAGTGAAGTGACCTGGGTTATTCGCTGCTGGTTTAGCAGTGGTCTTTGTTCTGAGGTTAACCACACTACCAGAGTGATCAAAAGAGCGCTGGCGATAGCTATGGAAGACACCAGCCCATAATGCCCGATGCCCGGGTTCTTGACCTGGTTAACTTTGGCAATGAAACGATAGCCTTTTTTAGGAATGGTTTCGATGTAGACTGGATCCGCTGCATTATCACCCAGTCGAGCACGGATTTTCTTTATATGTGTGAGAATATTATCCTGAGTGAGAACACGTCCATCAGCCACAAGATCCAGCAGCTCATTTTTGGACACAACTCTGTGTTGGTTACGATAAAGATGCGAAAGGATACTGGCCTCGGTTGGCGTCAAACGAATTGTTTTGGTTGCACCCTTTCTCTTAAGTTCTCTTGTCGCTGTTCGATATAAAAAATCTCCCAGCCAAATTTTTTCGTTGTTATTTTCGCTCATCCTAAATACTGCTTTTTAACTTCTTTATTGTCGACGGCTTTCAAATTTCTACGTATGAGATAACAGTCCCTGTTTATTTCACAAAAAAGAATTTTTTTATTCTTTTTTAAATACCTTTAAAGGATAGAATAGCTGACCCAGATAAGTCGCGGGTAATTTTTTGGTCGTACCATAGTCTGCCGGCCAATGTTTCCCGGGCATATGATAGGTTCCAAATAACCAGTCAAATATCACCAGATGGGCAGAATAGTTAGTATCGATTGCAGGCTTTTCTGAACTATGATGCCAATGATGAAACTGTGGTGTTACCAAAATATACTTGAGCGGACCAAAAGGCAAACGAGTATTGCAATGAATCAACACCGCTTGCAATGCAGCGAAGGCAACATAAATATCCAGCGCGGCCTTGTCTGCACCAAGAAGATACAGAGGTACCATAACCATGGCTCTCTCAGAAAAAATCTGAATAAAATGTCCCCGAGAGCCGGCAAGCCAATCCATAGTCTCAACGGAATGATGAACCGCATGAATCGGCCACAATGGCTTTACTTCATGAAAGATACGATGTTCCCAATAGAGAACAAAGTCGGCACAAAGAATAATAGCGATAACCTGAAGCCATATCGGAAGTGTGCGAATACTCTCTTGCAAACTGTCACTAACAGCCCATTCAAAATGGCTGACATGGTAGTTGGCGTATAGCAGGATTGCCGAAATAGCCAAATGATTAAAACAGAAATAGAAAAGATCAAGTCCCCACTCTTTTCGCAAAATCACCTGTTCTTTATACTTGGGTAATAGTTTCTCCAGTGTCATAAAGATAAAAGCCGAACCGAGAAAGGCAAGAATTAACCAGTCTACTCCCAGTGACAGCTCTCTTGGCTCAACACCTTTGACCGGAATACTATATCCCCCCAGAGCAAAACCTATCCCGGTGAGCACAATACCTATGCTCCCCATTTTGCGGTATTTTCCCAGGACAAAAGTCAAAATACCGAAGAACAGGGAAAAATACATGGCATACTTGAGTAACTGCTGGAGTTGTCTTGCATCATAGGCCTGACGCAATTCACCAGTGGTCAGGTAAGATGGATAGAGGTAGGCAAAAACCGCGAGTAAACTTAAACTGCCGAGAAAGACCGAAATATAACCGCTGATTTTCCCTTCGCCAAGACGGAATGCTCGCTCACTTTCCAGT
Organism: Aliikangiella sp. G2MR2-5; assembly: GCF_015687155.1. GTDB lineage: Bacteria > Pseudomonadota > Gammaproteobacteria > Enterobacterales > Kangiellaceae > Aliikangiella. The sequence goes on from NZ_JADPQF010000007.1 coordinate 47,129, forward strand.
GGAACCTGGCGTTCACGATAATCGTAACTTTGAGTTGACTCCCGACTTTCCTGAACTTTTTGGGTATTCGACTTGTTAGGCATAGCTCTTCTTTCACTTTGCTAAATATTAATTCAGCTTAGATAGTTGGCCGGCAATTGTCCATATCCCTTTCGGACAAAATTAAAGTAGCAAAATTTGTTACAAAAGGTAGCGCATTCTTTAACAGAAATAAAATTGAAAAAAAATGTAATCTACCGATTCCAGAAAAAATATTTCCTTCTAATTAACTCGAAGATAATTTATTATCTCGGTGCGGTAAAAATGCCGTTTACAATTAGATTAATTCTCAGGGCGGGGTGAAATTCCCCACCGGCGGTAGTTTCCTTGAAATCATTTACTGAGTTTCAGGGAAAAAGCCCGCGAGCGCTTTTTTGTTTTTAGCAGGTTGAAAAATCATCAGTGATTGCACTGTGATAGTTAATTTGCTGTGATAGTTAATTTACTGTGATAGTTGATACACGGTGATAATTAATCAACTGCTAACAAGAAAGGTCAAGCAGATCTGGTCAAAATCCAGAGCCGACGGTTACAGTCCGGATGGGAGAGAATGAAGCAGTATTAAAGCTTGCCTTTAGTGCTAACAGTTTGTCATGCCTGTGCAGCTTGGACTTTTGTTAGGTTCAACTTTAATAAGGACCAATTTTTATTAGGTTCAACTTTTATTAGCTCCAAAATTCAGGCAGGATTTGCTGTGCCTTCTCACGCCCTGATTCATGTACCAATAAGAGGAATTACCATGAATCAGCTATTATCAAACCAGCCAGTTGCGGCACGATCAGTCACAACTCAATCAGTCACAGCTCAATCAAATAACGCTCAATCAATTGAAGAACATTCAATGTTAAAGCAGGCATCAGCCTCTGCTGAACATTGTTCGCTCATCCGTTTTGGCAATGCTGTGGAACGAGTCAACAAAGCGCTCGCTGCTTTACAAGCAGGACAGGGAGTATTACTTGTCGACGACGAAGATAGAGAGAATGAGGGGGATTTAATTTTCTCGACTCAGTTTTTGTGTGAGCAACAAATGGCAATGTTAATCAGAGAGTGCAGCGGTATTGTTTGTCTGTGTCTCACCGAAGAAAAAATAAATCAGCTTAAATTGCCTATGATGGTTGATCAAAACACCAGCCGACATGGAACGGCCTTTACCGTGTCGATTGAGGCAGCCCGGGGAGTAACAACGGGTGTTTCCGCCAAAGATCGAGTAACCACTGTGCGAGCAGCTACATCATTAGCAGCATGCGAGTCGGACTTGAGTCGGCCTGGACATATTTTTCCTCTAAAAGCTCATAAAGACGGAGTTTTGGGTCGCCGGGGCCATACCGAAGGCACGATCGATCTGATGAAGCTAGCAAATCTCGAGCCTGCAGGCGTTTTGTGTGAGCTAACCAACAAAGACGGAACTATGGCCAAACTCCCGCAAATCATTTCTTTTGCTGAACAACATGAAATGGTGGTATTGAGTGTTGAGGATATTGTTCAATATCGATGTTCACAACAGGCTATAGCCAGTTAATGACCTCCGCCTGCCAGTCCTGTCGCTGCAGGCGGAGTCTATCTTGAATGAGTCTATCTTGAATGAGCCTATCTTGAATGAGCCTATCTTGAATGAGCCTTTCTTGAATGAGCCTTTCTTGAATGAGTCTATCTTGACAGAAACTATCTGGACAGAAACAATAACTGACTTTAAACATGTTCCAGTTCAGCAGAATAAGACCTGTTAACAAAAATCTGCTGTGACAACTCGCTAATTTGGGATAGCATGTTGTAACACAGGAATCTTTCGATAATAAGCACGAATCTTTCGGTAATAAACACGAATCTTTCGGTAATAAATAAAAGTCTTTTGATAGAAATATTAACTAGCGGATCTAACATGAAAAAGCTGATTCTCAAAATCACCAACACATTGATTACCATCAGTCTGGGTTTTCTTATCATCACCGGCGCGACAGCAGATTCCTCTCAATCGTCAGTTAATCAGGTATCTGCAACCCCTGATAACAATACTTTTACGCTTTACTTTGTTCGTCATGCGGAAAAAGCAAACGAGCCAAAGACAGATCCAGAACTGACCGTCCAGGGTCACGAACGAGCAAAAAATCTGGCGACAATGCTTTCCAAAACAGCCTTGAGCAAAATCTATAGCACGCGCTATCAAAGAACCTTGCAAACAGCTGCAGTAAGCGCCGACATAAAAGCTCTGGTAGTTACTCATTACGACCCTCGTCAGCTCAAAGAATTTGCCGACAAGCTATTGCAGGATAAAGTTTCCGCTCTGGTTGTCGGGCATAGCAATACCACTCCGACTCTAATCAGACTGATAGGAGGAAAAGCTGAAAATATTGACGAATCCAGGTATGGTGATCTGTTCCAGCTCATCATCGACAAATCCAGCCTGAAAGTAGTTGCTACTAACCTGTTACAGATTCCGGCGCGCTGAACAACTTCTGTTAGCTTCATCGTCCTTTCTTTTTTAACAGGTAAATACCTCCCTGCTTTTTTTCAGTCGTTGAGCCCAGTTAATATTTAAAGGTAAATTTATGTAAACAGAAGAGACTTCTATTGCGTTTATAGTAAACCTTCATTCAAAATATCTTCGTTAATAGTAATCCAATAAATTCTCATTTTTGAGTTTTACCTCTATTTAATCTTTAAGGAAAAATAAATGCTAAAAACAGGAATTCTGATACTGATATCGTTTATTACTTTGACTACACATGCCCAGATCCCGCAAAGCAAAGAAATCGATAAACTTTTCAGCGAATGGGATAAACCTGATACGCCTGGCGGTGCTTTAGGGATTATTCAGAATGGCAAGTTGATTTACAGTAGAGGCTACGGTATGGCCAACCTGGATTACGACATCGCGAATTCACCAAAAACAGTTTTTAGAATTGCGTCTACCTCAAAGCAATTCACAGCCGCAAGTATTATTCTTCTGGTGCAAAAAGGAAAGCTTGGCCTTGACGATCCTTTGACAGATTTTTTTCCAGAGTTTCCAGATTACGCCAGGCAGATCACTATTCGCCATTTGTTGCATCATACCAGTGGTATACGTGACTACCTGACCTTATCTTATCTTTCCGGTTTGGATGAGAATGACCATTATACTGACAAGGAAATCATGAAATGGCTGATTAACCAGAAAACCAACAATTTCAAGCCCGGTGAAAATTTTCTCTACAGTAATTCAGGTTACTGGCTACTCGGAAAAATCGTCGAAAAAGTCACAGGAAGGAGTATGGCAGAATTCGCTGAAAACGAAATATTCAAACCTTTAAAAATGAATAACACTCACTTTCATAATGACCATACCATGATAGTTAAAAACCGTGCATCCGGTTATTCCCCATTGCAAGATGGAAGCTTTAAGATCGACATGACAACACTGGACATGATTGGCGACGGTGGAGTATTTACCACCATCGAAGACATGAAAAAGTGGGATGATGCAAGTTATCAATCCGATATACTCAATAAAGATTTCTGGACTATGATGGAAACAACTGGAAAGCTGAACAATGGAGCGGCAATTGAGTATTCGGCAGGCCTTGGAGTCAGAGAATTTTATGGTTTAAAAATGATTAGTCATGGTGGTGCTTTTGTTGGCTACCGAGCCAATTATATACGTTTTCCGCAAGAGAAATTCACTATTGTTATTCTGGCCAATCGAAGCGACGCTCGCGTCGATCAAAAAGCGTTGCAAATTGTTGACTTGTTTTTGAAAGATAAATTTCAGAAGCCGGAATCAAGAAAAAAAGTAGACAGTGTTAAATCCGAAGCGCTCAAGCTAAGCGAAAAGGAATTAAAGCAGTGGCAAGGCGATTACTGGTACCCTGCACTGAATTTTTCAAGAAGCATTGTATTTAAAGATAACGCACTATTTTATCAGCGAGGCTCGGACGATGGAGACAGACTGGTTCCAATTGCGAAAAACCAGTTTACTATGGAAAGTAATGATCGCGTAATTATTACCTTTAGCATGAATAAAGATAAGGTGGCTGCATTTTCCTTTAAGTATGGCGGTGAACTACCGGATATTGCCACAAGATATGAGAGCGTGAACTACGATAGTGAAGAATTTGGCGCATTTTCTGGACGCTTCTATAGTGAAGAGCTTGATACGACCTATGATCTTAAATTGCAAGATAACAAGCTTTCAATTTTTATCAATGGAGAAAAATTCTCAACCTTACGTTCTATCATGACAGACTTGTTAACCGATGATAAATTTGGCACTTTCTCTTTTAATCGTGGCAGTGACGGAGCGATAAAAAGTTTTACTCTTGCAGCAGGCAGAGTCAAAAACATGGTGTTCTTAAAGAAATAGTCTCTTGAAAAAAAGCCGATTTACACATTTGAAATGTAAATCGGCTTGCTAGACAGGCTTGTGACATTTAGTTGTAATATCTAGTTGTGATATTTAATTGCTGCGTCAACTTACCACCAATAGTCACGCTGTAACTAACTTGCTTTATTGGTCGCCTTTGAGTTTGCCTGATCAAGTTCTCGAATAATGTTTTCAACTCTCACCACAGAATTATAGGGCGCAACCAGAATAATGGAATGGCTTCTGCCATGACTGGCCATATGCCCGTCAACACGCACAAGAGAGCGTAGTAGTGGAAGCACTTCACCAGCGCTCAGACTACCGGTATCGATTATTTTGGTTACCCACAGGTTACCATGCTCTAACTTATCACCCGCGCTTATTTGTGGTACCGGATATTGTTTAACCAGACTAACTGGAAGAATATTGACAATACCCTCAATTTCCACTGCAGCCATTCCATTCAAATCGATAATGGAGAGAAGCTCATTGTAGTTAACATTCTCTTCTTCAATACCGTAGGCTACAACTTCACTCCGGCTGTTAGCGTGTACCATGAACTGCTTACTGGTCTTTTTACTTACTGCATTTAATAGTTTTGACAACTTAACCTTTTTCTCTTCAACGGCTAGTGCATAGGAGCGCTCATTTGAGACACTACTCTTTGCTTCAGTAACTGTCGGCAAGGTTAAAAGCGCCAAAATAACGACATAAGGTAAAAACTTCATATTCATCTCCATTGATTGGTAACTGGTAAATTTTGTAAAAATCTGAACAATTGATTCAGGTTTATGTAAAAAACGATGATTCTTTGAAAAAGGGTCAAATCAAATGATTAGATATCGATCTAGATACGTTTGACCAATATTTGTTGTATTAAATAAAAAAGGGCCAACGTTAAAGTTGGCCCAATAAACTATCGAAAATAATGAAGTGATAATTAAACGTTTTTACGTCGTCTAACACCTAGCAATGGGAGTAAAATCAAAGCGAAGAATCCAATGCTTCCGCCACCACTTCCAGGTTTGGCTTTGACTTCTACAGTCACTTTACCTCGAGCAGTACCACTGACTGAATCCGAAATGGTATATTCAAACTCCTCAGTACCGACAAATCCAGCGTTTGGCGAATAGGATATTTTGCCATCAATGATGGACGCTGCGCCGCCTCCTGAATAATCAACTGCAGTTAGAGTCAAAGTATCATTATCAACATCGGTATCATTAATCATAACATCCAAAGGATTACGTATACTGCCTTCCTCGACTGTGAAACTGTCATTTACAGCGACAGGTGGCTGATTCGGTTTCGCGAACTCAGCGACTAACTCAGCACCGCTAAAATCAGTATAGGCGGCAGTCGTAATGAAATAGCTGCCCGGCTCAGGTGATTCGATTTCGCAAGTTTCCAAAGTTCCTGACTCTTCAGAAAAACAGATAACGTCTGACTGAGTCATTGGAATCTTGTTAAAGCCGACATAAATATCTACGTCACCTTGACCACCTGATGTCTTAATTTTTAATATTTCGACACCTGCAGGGACTTCAACATAGTAGTCACCATATTCACCTTCGCTTCCTTCAATAGCACGAGCTTCATTAGGTACTAACTCGATAGCATTGTCTTTGTCCGAAGCAGTAGTGAAGCTGAAAGTTTCAGATAGGGTTTCACCACAGGCGTTCGCAGCAGTTACTCTCCAGTAAAGCGTTGTACTTTGCGGTAGACCTTCGGATGGACGATAGTTAGTTCCGCTGGCAACCGTGCCTGTAGCGATAATATTTGCAAACTCAGCGTCAGTTGCAATTTCGATTGTGTGCTCGGCCACATATCCTGAATCTTCCCAGGATAAAGTCGTCGTGTAATCAACCGTTTCAGCACCATTTGCTGGTGAAGAAAGAGTTGAAGTATGTTCGCTGTCAACAACTCGAACTGTCGCACTTAGTTCTCTGGAGTCAACACCTTCGCTAGCACCCTGGATCTTGAAGGTATACTCTCCTGCGACAACTCCTTCACTCACAGTCACCAGCGCGTTTGACGAATTGCCCTCTGCTACCGGGTTTACAGAGAAGTCTCCACTAATACCTTCAGAAAGCTCTGCATAACTTAAGGTAACATTGCCACCAAAGTCGTTGTATCCGGTAATTGAAACCGGCATAGCCAGTAATTCACCTGAGCGACACACCGCTTGCGAACGGTTAGATGCACTCATACTAAATCCAGGATCAGTAGAACCATTACCGGTACAACCTGGAAACTTGAAGTTAGCAACATTTGTCTTCCACTGTGCTCCTGCGCCGCCGTGCTCAGCGGTATACCAGAAAGTACAGTTGTCAACAGGATCGACCGACATCTGGCTATAATCACCATCTCGCTCAGTTGCAATGCTGCCATCTGCTTCAACGATAGTAATTTCATCAGCAGAAACAGTTCCTTCTGCATCACCTACTCGGCGTCCGGTTAGACGAATGCTTGGAAACTGATCTGGACCAGTCGTCATGTAAGCCAAAGCCATATTACCGTCACCGTCAAGCGCTGCACCTGACATGTATCGGCTATTGTTGTCACTCGAAGGCATAATACCTTCTTGGTGGAGGGTCCATTCATCTGCGGTCTTGCGCAATTCAAACCAACGAAGGCCAGCATTATTGTCAGCAAGCTTGGTTACAAAGCTTCCGGTAATGGATTCATGGCTATTGAAGTTACGATACTGAGGTTTGTAGTTAACAACTTCTTTCAACGGATCAAGTGTCGACAAACTTTGACCGGCTTCAGGTTTTTGCTCCAAGCACCCAAAACCATCAGGACAGTTAAAATTAGAGTCAAACTCGGTAACTTCTATATTTTGCGGTCCTTCTAAAACGCTATTGTCGGGATTTTGAAAATCCGGGGTAAATGTCCACAGTTCAAGGAAGTCTCTTTCACCATCGTTTGAGCCAGCATTGTGCAATTCATCATCACGATGACGAATGAATAATCCAGGCGTTCCATCGGCAGGAGGATTCGCACCGTCAGCATCGATTGGGGAAATCGACTGAAAGCCAAAACCAGCAAGAGCGGGAACTGCCTTTCTTACCATTGCAGCAGATTCACCCGCTAGCATCTTCTCACGCTCCAAAGCGTAAACAGCTCCGCCGCCTTCGTTAGCGCTCACATAGTAGTTGCCTCCCCAAACACTATATTTAGGGTAGTCAGGGAAACTCGGGGCAGCGAACTCATAAGCGTACCAACCACCGCTGACAGGATCAGATGTTCTAGAGATATAAACACAAAGCTTATTCGGACCGTCTTGCGAAAACTCGCTGAGCAGCCAGCGCTTGGCATATTCATCATAAACAATTACCGGATCACCCAGACCATCCTGACAGTCGCCAGTGGTCGCCAGGCTGTCCATATCAAAAGGATTACCAACTTTCTCACCGGTAGCCTTATTAAATATTTGCACAGTCGAACCACCGTAGGAGTTGATCGAATGGATGTAGTAGTTCTCTCCTACTTCACCAGTTGGATCCGGTGGGTTAACACCGTTAAAGTCAAACCCGGTGACGTTGACCCCTACCTCCAGGTCAGCGACCGCCTTGGCAGCAGATTTACGCTGCTTTTCAATCAAGTTACTTTGAGTTTTCACAACAGAGTTAACTGCTGGCAGTCTATCGGGTAGATCAGATATTTTTCTTGGGTTGGCGACTTTTACCGCATCACCCGGCTGCCACTCTCGAGCTTTTGGAAGCTCACGGATATCTCCGGTAAAACCTGTAGGAGATACATGGTCTACCAGGGTAGCCCCACGATATTTTTTACTTTCTACGTTATCTCTAATGACCTGGCCTTTACTCATTACTGGTTGAGCAATTTTATTGAGTCCTCGCTCAGCTGCCATTGAAGCACCGCTAAAAGTCATTAGTGAGCTAACGCCTGCACCGAAAAGGGCAATCTTTAACTGCTTCTGTAACAATGAGTTCTTGGTTTTGAAAAATCTGGCCTGTTGTTGACCATTTCTATTTTGTTCTTTTGTATCGAACATAGGGTTATCTCCTACAAACATATTAATTCATTCGCCTGGCCGGGATCTGTCAGTGACGTTTCTCAGCCATTATCATAAAAATTCCTGGTTAAAAATTAGGGTAGTTACGCTGTTTTTTTAGTCATCTTTTTTCTTTCGACTAATTCCGCGCTTTTTAGTATTTTCCTGTTCTGAATCGGTACTACTGTTTTCATCATCTGAACGCCCATCTTGCATTTCAATTATGGGATCGCCAGGCTTCCACTCTTCAGTTTTTGGTAAATCCCTGACATCGCCTTCAAAGCTGCTTGGAGTACTTACACTGGAAGAAGCCGATTCTTTAACATGAATAGTTACTGTGTTTTGTCCTGAATGAGCCGTTAGCAAGCGAGTGCTTTCTTGTTGAGTAATCTCGAGCACTGGGGTGGATGAAGCTTCGATTAATTTTTTTACCGAGGGGCTATCAGATTTTATCTGAACACCTGAGCTTGCTTTAATGTCTATCAAGGTATCTGCATCATAATAAATATCAATTTCTCCACTCTGTGAGTTCAACTGATATTGTTTTTTCTTATTGCGAGGACCAAACCTTTCACCTTCCCACTTCAGTACATGAGCACTAATTGCGCCCGAATTGGTCTGTGCAGAAATGGTTCCTCGGCTCGCTAATTTAATTTTTCCAGAGTCAGACGAAGCCACAATATTGGATTGGTGCTTTTTGGCTTTGATATCACCAAAACTGGTTTTTATCTCCAGACTAACGTTTTCAGGAACATATACTCCCATATCCATACGAGCAATACGGTTGCCATGTGCATCTTGCGTATCACTTTTGTATAAAACTTCAATATGGAGAACGCCTGATTGTTCAAAGGTCTTGACTTCAGGTTCTGGCGCATCAGGTCCAACTAGCTGAATTACACCTGACAACATAATGTTGCCTTGCTTTGAACTACGAGTTGTAATATTTCCGTATTCATTGACAACAACTACTTTTTTCTTTTCGGGAACATTACCCGACCAGCTAAATTTATTAAGCTTTACATCTGACTTTGTGTATACCTTTTTTACTGCGTCCTGTGAGCAGGCCGTTAGTACCCCAGCCAAGATAAGATTGATTAAAATAAATTGCTGAACAAGTCTCTTCATTACCGCTACACCTGTCTGATTCAATGTGTCTAAGTTCCAATATAGAGATTATACACACCTGTATCTTTTATGTTTTGTAGCGGTAATGTAGCCTTTTGTAACAAATTTAGGTTTTTGCCAAAAACTACCAAAAGATTAATGTAAAAATTCACACTACAATAAAAAAAATGTGTACTAATTCTGATATTTATTTTTTGGAGACGTGAATATTCACGCAAAAAAAAATTGTTGAATAAGATTTTTTAGAAAGGAAATTTAAAAAGCATTTTCAAATGCTTTCAGACTGGTTAAGTAACAACCAGTCATAAGGGTTCCAGCGAAGAGTTTAATGCTTGGTAAAATATGGGTTATTATCCGTTGCGTTTTTAACCGGGCTCGAAAGAAAGGCTAAATTATCTTCTGATTGATACAGCTGCATCCAGAAAAGTTGAAGCAGGAGGTCTCCCTCCTGTTAATTCGACAATTTACTTGTTGATAGAATAAATAGTCGATGTTGCTAGCGACCACTTGTAGAGCTCTTTATTTATTCATTGATAGCCAACAGCTCAATATCGAATATGAGCGTGGAGCCGGGTTCAATTTTGCCAGCTTTGCGGTTACCATAGGCCAGGTCAGCCGGTATAAAAAAGCGCGTTTTGTCACCGACAGCCATCAACTGTACACCTTCTGTCCATCCCTTAATTACCTGATTTAACCCAAAGCTAAGCGGCGCCCCTCGCTCCACAGAACTATCAAAAACAGAGCCGTCAATCAGGGTTCCGTGATAGTGAACCTTCACTCGATCGCTTGCTTTGGGATTTACACTACCTTCACCTTTTCTTAACACCAGATATTGCAGTCCCGAAGCGGTTTCAACAACTCCGTCTTTAGTTTTATTTTCTGCTAGAAACGCGGCTCCAACTTGCCTGTTCTTATCCGCTTGCTCGCTACTTCCCTGATTCTTATAAAAAAAGTAAGCAATTGCCACGATCAAAAGAACTGCCAGAATGACTTTGTCCACATTGGATTCCATTTTATTACCCTGTTTAGCTATATAGAAAGATTGAATTTAGATTAACAAAGTCTGCGATTTTAGTTAATCCTGCAGGCAAATCAAGGTTGGTCATCCTTAAGATAAAATAGTTTTGTTTTACTCACCATTACCAGCAGACTATCTTGTGCAGCCAAATTGCCAAACTGCCTGAATTATGACCCTCCAGCTGCAAGTCTCAGAAATGGGTATTTGTTATCCCCCCTCGTTATTCTCACAGATTGCTGGCGATATCTGTAGCAAAGGCTATTCCGTTGTTGAAAACGCTTTTGACCAGTTTTCTCTGCAGCAACTTAAATCTTTCGTACTTGAACAAGAGGCCGATAAGTTTCGTGAAGCTGGTATTGGACGTAACGAACAACACCTTGTTAACCAAAGTATAAGACGAGACAAAATACTATGGATCGAAGGAAACTCTTTACAGGGAAAAATGTGGTTAGATTGGGCTGACCAGCTTAAAAGCCAGATAAATCAGAATCTTTTTCTAGGTTTAAATTATTTTGAAACACATGTCGCTCATTATGCGTTAAACGATTTCTATCGACTTCACACAGACTCATTTAGGGGTGCAAACAACAGAATATTGACTGTCATTCTTTACCTGAATGAAAACTGGAAAAGCGAAGATGGTGGTGAGCTGGTGATTTATCCGTCAAAGCACGAAAAGCTCAAAATAGCTCCTCGTTCAGGAACCTTGGTCACTTTTCTGAGCGAAGATTTTCCACACGAAGTGCTCCCGTCAAAAGCAGATCGTTATTCTATTACCGGATGGTTTCGACGCTCCAATCCTCAAATTCAGCCTCACTGCGTCTAGACAGAGAACTGGTTGCAATATTCAATCATTCTGCAGATAAGGACCAATTATTTGTCCACGATTCGAGTGTATACATTAAACAGGCTTTCCTGTTATTCGACACATTGTCGAAGCTTTCTCACCCAAACAGCCCGACATCATTGCCGGGCTGTTTCAGGATTTATCTGCTTTCACGCAAAAGTTTTGCTTCAACGATAACTATTTTGCGTTTGAAAGCTGACTTTGTTTTGGTTTCAGATGCAAATCCAGCCAGCGGTCCTGTTCCCAGAGCACATGCAAGATACTTTCTTTGGCCCGGTAACCGTGACTTTCTTTAGGCAACATGACTAACCTCACAGGCGCCCCCAGCCCCTTTAACGCATTAAAGTAACGCTCGCTCTGCATTGGGTAGGTTCCAGAATTATTATCATCATTGCCATGGATTAACAATAGAGGCGTTTTCATTTTGTCTGCGTGCATAAAGGGAGACATCGTATAATAGATATCAGGAGCCTCCCAGTAACTCCTTTCCTCACTTTGGAAACCAAATGGAGTCAAGGTACGGTTATAGGCGCCACTTCGAGCAATCCCTGCGGCAAAAAGATCAGAGTGAGAAAGCAGATTCGCAACCATAAATGCACCGTAGCTATGACCACCAACTGCAACCCGCTCCCGGTCAATCAGGCCTTTCTCATCGACCGCGTCGATAGCCGCTTTAGCATTGGCAACAAGCTGAGTTCTAAACGAGTCATTAGGTTCTTCTTCACCTTCGCCAACAATAGGAAAAGCAGCATCATCAAGTACAACATAGCCTTTTGTTACCCAGTAAATTGGCGAGCCATAATAGGGATAGGTAAACTCGTTCGGATTTTGAGTATTTTGTGAAGCACTGGATTTGTCTTTAAACTCTCTGGGGTACGCCCACATCAACATGGGATACTTTTCACCTTTTTTGTAGTCCAGAGGCAAATACAGAGTTGCAGATAATTCGAGTCCGTCTTCTCTCTTATAGTCAATTACCTGCTTCTCAACATTTTGTATGCTCTTGAATGGATTTTCAAAATGGGTGATTTGAGTTAGCGCCTGTTTTTGAGAATTGAGTGTTCGAAAATAATAATTGGGGTATTCGTTTTTGGACTCAATTCTAACCAATAGTCGGCTTTTATCGGCTTCAAAATCATAAAGTCTCTCAAGCTTATCGGTATAACTTGAGTGATACAATCGGGTCAGTTTTTGGTCATTAAGCGACAAACTGTCCAAAAATGGAAACTGTCCTTCTTTGCTATGCCCAGCCCCTAGCAAAAACAGGCTGCCATCCTGTATTGCCAGAACAGGTCGAGCAAACTGGTTTCTTTGAGTGACAAAACTTCCAGGGTCACTGTAGCGATCCTGGTAATTTCTATCGAAGAGTATGCGCGGTTGTTTACTATTGTCATTCGGAGCGAACAGATAGGACTTGGTGTTTCGGTTGTTCCACCAGTAATCCTGCGCAATTGCAGTGTTGTTATCTCCCCAGGTGATGCGGTAGAAGCGATTAAAGGTTTTAATCAAAGGGCGTCCTTCACCTTTAAATGGTGCTGAAAGCTGATAAACCTGATCGCGAAACTCTACTTCTTTCGCCGGATCACCACCGTCGAGTGCCTTAACATAGATTAATGTTGCGGCTTCGTCTTGTCGCCAGCTCACTTCTCGACGGCCGTCAATTACTGCCATAAAGCCTTTTGGCAAGTCTTCAACTAAAGGTGTATCGGCTATCACGCTTACCAGATCTGCATCAATATCATAGACACTGGTACTACTTGCAAAACGATAATAAGGCACCAGATAAGAAAAAGGTCGCTTTACTTCATTAACCAAAACGTACTTTCCGTCTGGCGAAATAGATAGATCACCATACATTGCGGTATCCAGCCAGCGTTTACTTTTTCCCTTTAAAGTCACTTTATAAAGTGTTGATAACGCTAGTTGTTCAAAATTAAACTCATCATCTTTATTCTTGAGCAAATCCTGATAAGTACGATTTTGCGCTTTCTTACCGTCACTGACAGAAATCGTAGGGCCATTTGGAACAGCCGAATTGGTATCAATTAACGCCCTTTTGTTTTCAGGTACCGCCTTAACTAATAATGAGCGACTGTCGGCAAACCAGGTTATTACATTTCCTAAATTCGCATTGAGTGCCATTTTGGACAAACGCTTTGCTTTAGCTTTAGCAATATCAAGGTACCACAACTCTACTGCGGTTTCCGTCGTATGAGTAAATGCCATTTTCTTCTGATCAGGCGACCACTGAAAATTCGCCAGACGAGCATTTTCAGGTATGCCTTTGACTGTAATGGTTTTACCATCAACAAGATGTTTGATTTTCATCTCATTATAGTAGGTCACTCGGCTACCAATATTAGTTACCGGGTCAATACGTAAACCGGCAAGCCGCATTTCTTTTTTGGAAAGATCACTTATCGACTTATAGGTATCTCGATAAAGCATCAGCATATTTTCTCGTTTGTCGTCCATAAAGGTACTGGGTGCAAGCTTGATATCTACCAGATCGAGAATTTCGCTGGGAGGCTTTTGATAACCCAGAGCTGTATCGCTCCAGGCATTAAAAGAAGCTACCACCAGAATGGCAGTAGCGAGAAATTGCCAAAGTCTACTCATAGTTTTTTCCTGACTTATTTATTATTTGTAATGTTAGTTTTATTTGTAATGTTAGTTTTATTTGTAATGCTAGTATCGTTTGTAATGGTAAACATCCCTGCATCCAATTTTTTACTATCCCCCACTAAGATTCAATAGAAGAAGCGACCAAAAATTAATTTAAGCTTAAATCTTTCTCAATTAAATTGTAAGAAAATGCATATCGAACCGGTAAATTCAGTTCCCTCACTTTCACAACCTCTTCATTTTTTGAACCGGTGTTAATTAAAAAAAATAAGTGTAACTATTTTACAATTCAAGAAATTTAGCCGCTTGAGTGATAAAAAAAGTCGTTTTTTTACTATTTATAAAACCGAAATCTCGACCAAAATCTTTTGGCGAGATAGGCAAGCCTTTGGGCCCGGGCTTAGTCATCTCAGGAAAATAAATAGGAGTTAACTTTTCATTTTCTTCTTGAATGAGAAGATTCAAAATTAGGACTATATAATGAAAATCAAAACAAAACTTTCAATACTTGCCGGTGCTATTGGCTTATCTGCACAAGTCGCCTTTATGCCGCTCGGTCATGCTATTCCAGCGAATCCGAACCCTGTATTCGACACTCAGCCAGATGGTAGCGTTGTCCAAATACGAGTTAAAGGTGATGAGCATTTTAACTGGAATGAGGATCAAAATGGATACACTATCATCCGCCACAAGGGTTGGTATAAATACGCCAAACTCAATAGCAAAGGAGCCCTGGTTGCATCAGAACACATCGTGGGCAAAGCCAATCCTAAAGCACTGGGACTTCAAAAACGCCTTTTGCCTGCCGCTAAAGTTCAAGCAAAATCCTCAAAGCGAGTAGAGTCATCGACCAGTATTCAAGGAATAACTCCTAGTGGAGCAGTAAAAAATCTGGTTGTGATGATCCGCTTTGCAAATCACACCGGAAGAAGTCTTCCTTCAGTCGCTGATGTTGATGTTCTGTTCAATGCTGTCGGAGGAGACGCAACTCTCGCACCAACCGGTAGTGTTCGCGACGTTTATCTCAAAAACTCCTACAACCAGATGGAACTCAACTCTGATGTTCAGCCCTGGATTACGGTGTCAAATACCGAAGCTTATTATGCGAATGGTCAATCTGGTGATCAAACTCTGTGGGAAGCACTTAGAGAAGCGCTCAGCGAACTCGATAAAACTGTCGACTTTAGAGATTATGATTCGGACGGTGATGGTAAAATCGATGCAATCGCTTTCCTCCATTCTGGCTACGGTGCTGAATGGGGCGGAACCGACGTAGACGGAACATCATCTGCAGACCGAATCTGGTCGCACCGCTGGTCGATGCAATCACAAGCCTGGACTTCAGAAGAAGGGGTTACCGTAAACGATTACCATATCAGTCCGGCGCTATGGAGTACTTCCGGTTCAGAAATCGGCCGTATTGGTGTAATTGCTCACGAAACGGGCCACTTCTTTGGCTTACCTGATCTCTATGATACAAACGGTGGTGGTGCCGGAATTGGTTCCTACGGCTTGATGGCTAACTCATGGGATTTCCAGGGCACCCAATACTGCCCACCTCACTTTTCGCCGTGGAGTAAAACCCAGTTAGGTTGGTATTCTCCACAGGAAATTAGTGCGTCGGGTGAATACTCCTTGAGACAGTCAGAGCAATACCCCGATGTTTATAAAATTAGTCAGGGCTTTCCAAGCGGAGAATACCTGCTGGTTGAAAATCGACAAAACTCGGAGTTCGATTGTACTTTGCCACAAGGCGGTCTGGCTATCTGGCATATCGATGAACAAGCAGGATTTAATACTGAAGGCTATCCTGGGCAGGCACGTTGGCCACAAAATGGAAACCACTACCGCGTAGCTTTACTTCAGGCCGACGGCGCTTACGATTTGGAACAGGCTAAAAACCGCGGTGATGCGGGCGATGTTTATCACGGCTCTGTAAGCAATGCGATTGGTGAAGGTCCTGGCGGATATCCTAACACTGATACCTATCAAAATGGCATCGTTAATCAAACCGGTAATTCACTGACCAATATCAGCTTGTCAGGTTCAACCATGACCTTCTGTCTCAATGGATGTGGTGGTAGCAGCGGTTTGATGGCACCGACCAACCTGACCGCTTCAGTACAAACGTCCGGCAAAGGTAAAAATGCGACAAAAACAGTCACTCTGAATTGGCAGGACAATAGCTCAAATGAAGACAACTTCATCATTGAACGCTGCCTGGAGAGTGGTAAAGGCAAGTCAAAAACTTGTAACTTCTCTCCTTTGGCAACAGTTGGTGCCGATAGCACCAGCTTTAGCGATGTTCCTGGTTCCGGCACCTTTAAGTATCGAGTTAAGGCAACAAACTCTAGTGAGCAGTCTGACTACAGTAATGAAGTTAAGATCTAAGCACATTGCAAAAAGAAAAAGCCATTCATTCTGAGTGGCAAATAAAATATATAGAGTGATCATTTGCGCCGTATTTTACGGCGCTTTTTTTATCATCGCATTTGGTATATCGCTGCTTACTATGCGAACAATATTGTTTAATCGGCTTTTGCGACCATTAGCGGAAAAGAAGCAAACTTCTTCACTTCAAATAATTTTTCATCTCGTTGAATAGCAACCGATGCAAAAATCTGTTTATTGCCCGCAGTCCAGATATCATGATTGTGAGCATTTAGCGAAACCATCACCATATTGATACCCGGCCTGAATAAACTTTGCGGCAAGTGAGTGTAACGCCCATAGATTCGTTGAATTTTTTTACCATTGACATAAAGGTGAGCATGTCCAGAAATAATTTCTTTACTACTTCCTTCAAACTCGGGAGGCCCAATATTGAAACTGGCAGTTTTCAGATGAAGGTTAAAACCTGATTTTTTATCTCGATATAGCGCTATCTCCAGATTAGGTACAGCCAAATTATCAGGAACGACAACAGGATTATGATCATGAATCATCGCCATTCCACCAGGCATACCTGACATAGCCGATGCACCTGACATAGCTGACGCACCTGACATAGCTGACGCACCTGACATAGCTGACGCGCCTGACATAGCTGACGCGCCTGACATAGCTGACGCGCCTGACTCGGCTAAATCATCAGAGATACCAGACTCGCTGGAGTTATCCAGAAGTTTCGAATCAGTTTTGTTAAAACTACCGGAAGTAGTTACCTCGCTTTTATCTTCTTGCTCTACCGCAAAGCTTTTGCAAAGTATGAACAAGAAACTTATTCCGAACATCACTATCAATAAAACTTTACCCTTCATCTTGTTCACCTCGAAAATTTTTGGCAAAACGAATCTCGTTTATTCCGATTACTTCATCTGAAAAATGAAAACTAGTATTCAACAAGCAGCCTTATTGACAACTGGCAATTCCGCCGGATGGTAGTTCGCCATAAAACTCCGGCCCCACCTGATATGGAAAAACAGGGAGCAACTGACCACTAATGTCTTCCACGGTGATATGGTAGTGATATCCGAAATTTCCATGCTGGTGTCCGTTATGCTCATCAAGATACTGCTCTCCGGTTGCAGTTAAACTTGCATCGTAATAGAAGTCTTCGAAATAAATGCCTCCGGAGGCTTGTATAGGATTGCCCGACTGAGAGGTTACTGTGTCGCTGGTGGCTGGACCTGAGGATACCGAAGTCGTTCCTTTAGAAAGGTCATATGGGTCTACCAACTGACAGCTTCTTTGCCCTGAAGCACCACAGCCGCTTGCTGAATTGGCATTATCATAGTCTCGTAAAACCCAGGCGGATTGAGCCAGAATACCCTGGGCATAGTAGGGACCATGAATCGGATATCCATCCGCCGCAAATCCGTAAATGGGAGAATGTTTGGAACCATCATCCCCCATCAACTCCTGTAAACACTTTGAAAACATGTGATGATGATAGTCCCCTTCTCGCTGAGCGTGTCCCAGGCAGATATCGACATCGTAGACTTCAAATTCCGGCGCAAGATTATTCCAGACATTCTGGTTGTTATAACTCTGTCCATCATCCCAGTTGTACACAGAAGTACCATTTAGCATGACACCGATGGGTCCCAATCCGGTACTGCAAGAATCAGATGATGGCTGTGGCTCGGTAGGTAACTGATTACTTTTGCTTTGATTCGAAGGACAAGCCGGTCCCGGAGGCCAGTAACCTAATTCACATCCCACTCTGTCAATGACATAGCCTACACTTTGTCCAAACAACACAATATCGCCGATATCAACAATGGTTTCACCGCCAGAATTGCTAAAATCACTCGCCGCGTTAGGTCGACCGTTTAAATTGTCAATATCCTCCGGAGTGATAGTCACTGAATAATCAGGAATACCGGTTGCGGTAATTGCGACAAACTCTTCACTATTTTGGCTCGTGGTTGCAACCGACTGAACATTGACTAATACCCCTTGTCCTCCTTCCTTGATGTAACTTGATCTTTCACTATTATTGATCCACCAATGTGCAGCATTAATAATCAGCAGATCTGACTCAGAATTAAGTTCTCCATCGTTTACTACAAGTGAAATTACGTAGCTTCCTTCGACATCAGGAGTAAAACTGGGACTACTGGTATTGGAGCTTAAAATCTCCGCATCACTATCAACCGGCTTTTCTTCCAACGACCATATATAGGAAAGGACATCACCATTGGCATCACTGCTTTGACTAGCATCTAGCGTCATGACTTTTCCGGTGTACGCAATTTTGTCGTTCCCCGCATTGGCGTGTGGCGCGACATTTTGCCCTGGTTCGTTTGCAACAATAGATACGCTGTCAGCAGAGCTTTCCAATTCACCATCACTGACAACAAGTTGAATGATGTAGGTTCCAGCCCTGTCAGCATAAAAAGAAGGTGCAGAAGTCATTGCATTGTCCAGATCAGCGCTACTACCCTCTGGCAAACTGGTAAAACTCCATTGATAGGTAAGTGCATCTCCGTCGGGATCGTTACTGTTTTCCCCGCTCAATAAAACTGTATCGCCAGAAGTAACGACTTGATCTTCTCCCGCATCTGCCGAGGGAGCAGAATTTGAAACTGCCTGACTGGCATTATCCTGATTGCTATTACTAATTCCGCCACTACCACAGGCAGTTAGTAAAGCTAATGCAAAGCAGGCTGATAATATACAAATATATTTGGGTAACCAGCGCAAACTCTGGTTGTTGTTTTTATATATCCGAATGTCGGTTTTATGAAAAGACTGAGAAAAGCTCATTAATTTCACCTCTGATACAGCAGAATAAGGGTAAAGTTAAGCTTATCTTTTAAAACGAAGCTAATGGTGCAAACAAAGAGGAAAGGCTTAAGCAAATGTGAAAGAAGTGTGCAAATCCGAATGTTCTTTTGGCGAATTAAGCTAAATCGATTAAAGTAATAGTTAATTAACCTGAAAATCTGTGTAAATTGAGTTGAAAATTAGCATCCGTTTTAAGACATTTTTAGCTATATCGCTGACTAGTCTGGCAAGTGTTTTAGTGTTGCTTTCATTAATCTATTGGAATCTTAGTACAGGGTTTAGAAACTATATATTGCAGGAAGAAATGGAAAAGGCTCTTCCGATCCTGGAAAAGTTAGAGAGCACCTATAAGAATCACGGCAACTGGGAATTTTTAAAGCATAACTCAAGACAATGGAGAAAAATAGTATCCTCCAGTTTACCGACTGATGAACAACAATTGACCTTGGCTGAACCGCGTCCTTCTTTCCGTCCAGAGCGCCCTGACGGTCGTCGAAATGCTCGCCGACAGCCTCCACCAGGAGCTGAACGACCTCCTGGCAACGAGCCTCCTCCTCGTGCAGAACGCCATACTCGCACAGAACCACCTCAGCCCCCTAATCAGTTAACCCCGTTTGTAATGAGACTGACAGTTCTGGATGCAGATAATCAGTTAGTCTTTGGCCGTCCGCTTCGCGATAGTAAAAAGTTGGAAAAAACCATTACTTCTGATGGGAAAAAAGTCGGAACACTTGTG
The DNA here is from genome assembly GCF_015687155.1 of Aliikangiella sp. G2MR2-5. Classification (GTDB taxonomy): domain Bacteria; phylum Pseudomonadota; class Gammaproteobacteria; order Enterobacterales; family Kangiellaceae; genus Aliikangiella. The sequence continues at coordinate 67,111 of NZ_JADPQF010000007.1, forward strand.
CTAACACCGGACATCAACTTTATGGATGACCGGGCCATAGAGTTTCTAAGTAAACAGACGCGCGACCTGGGCTTAGCTGCCATGCTGGTTATTTTTCTTTCGTTTTTGATAGCACTCCCGTTTGCTCGACATCTTGTTCTACCAATTCAACGAATTAACAGGGTGACTCACTTATTGGCATCCGGGAACTACGAGACAAAAATTCAACGCTATAGTAATGATGAAATTGGTGGTCTTGCGCGTGACGTTAACCGACTTGCTGTCACATTGAAAAAAAATGAAATTTCTCGGCAAAAGTGGATCGCTGACATATCACACGAATTGAGAACGCCGCTCGCTATTTTGCAGGGCGAGCTTGACGCGCTTATTGACGGTATTAGAAAAGTAACCCCCGAAACCCTGAACTCTCTGAAACAGGAGCTCAATAGACTCAATGCTCTGGTGCAGGATCTCCATGAACTATCGTTATCGGATATGGGCGCACTTAGTTATAACAAAGAAAATCTGGATCTGACAGAGCTGATCCGAGAGTTTTTTGAAAGCCATGAAGGTCATATAAATGCAAGTCAGATACAGCTTAGTTTGAATATTCCGGATTCAGGTGCCACACTATTTGCAGATGGCAACCGGCTCGACCAATTAGCCAAAAACCTGCTTCAAAATACCCTGAGGTACACAGATAAGCCGGGAGAGTTAAAAGTTAGTGTCGAGAAAAACACATACGGGATCAACTTGATCTGGGAAGATTCCTCACCAGGAGTTCCTCCTGCTGACTATCCCTATTTGTTTGAACGCTTATATCGAGTCGAAAAATCTCGGAATCGTGCAAAAGGTGGTGCGGGATTAGGGATGGCTATCTGTAAAAATATTGTCGAAGCCCATGAAGGTGATATAAGTCTGTTTCAGTCGTCTTTAGGTGGACTTGGCATAAAAATTTACTTTCCTTCAGTATAGGTTTGATAAGCAAGATGAAGCAAAATATTCTAGTCGTCGAAGATGAAGTAAAATTGGCAACATTGCTTAGAGACTATTTACTTCAAAGTCATTTTGAGGCGCACTTGATCCATCATGGCGATGAAGTTTTGCCCTGGCTGGAAACGAACTCTGCCGATTTGATATTGCTTGATATCATGCTACCGGGAAAAGACGGGTTAACCCTATGTAGAGAGATCAGGCAAGTATCGAACATTCCTATCATTTTTGTTACTGCAAGAATTGAAGAGATTGATCGCCTGCTTGGCTTGGAATTAGGTGCCGACGACTATGTTTGTAAACCTTTCAGTCCGAGAGAAGTGGTCGCTCGAGTTAAAGCAATTCTACGACGACTTGACTCAAATTTTAGTCCGGCGCCGAAAGGAATTACGCTCGACGAGAATAAAATGAAAGTTCTTATTGAGGGGCAGGATATCGACTTAACAGCACTTGAATTTCAATTGCTCAAAGTGATGTATGACCGTCCAGGTCATATTTTTTCTCGCCAGAGACTTATGGATCATGTATACAACGATCAAAGAATTGTCAGCGATAGAACTATCGACAGTCACATAAAAAAACTTCGTAAAAAGCTAGGTTCATGTGACTGTATTCATTCTGTCTATGGTGTTGGCTATAAGGTTGAAAGTTAAGCGATATACGCTTAACTTTCGTCTTTATTCGACTTTGGTCTTCTCTTAGGTTTATGGTCATCGGGAATTAGAACGAGTCTGTCGTCAAGAGTTTGACAACTTCCTACAATTATTTTTCCATTCGGTGCGGTAAACTCAGCTTTATCGCCTTCAGCTTTTGATTCACAGGCACTGAATGCCTCCTCAGGAGGTTGCCTTTTACCATTCCGAGGCCCTTTACCTTCTGCTAAAGCGCTAAATGAAACCATACATACGCCAGCAACAAGTATAAGTGTTGTTACATTTCTCATAATACTACTCCCGTTAAAAATAACATAAATCAAATGGTCAATTGGTTGAATTGCAGGCCTCATTAATATAGCTCTGAATCAATCATCAACTGATGCTTTCTAATTTAAATGATGAATAAGGAAACAGTATGGAAGAAATATGGTTTTGCTTTCGAAGTAGAAAATACTTAAGCTCAATCTGTCGAGGGACAAAAAGCCGCACCAGTAAAAATCAACTGGTGCGGTTCCAACAAAAGGCAATACTTATAATGAAAGTTAAAATTATTGGTTTACAACACTAAAAATTATTGATAACTGCCGCTTAAGGTTACACCACTGAAAGCTGAATAAGCTCGAACGCCGATGTACCAGGTGCCTGAAGACGGATTACTGAAACTGCAACTTTCTTCATTTCCACTTTTGTATGGGCGACAATCGTAGCTGGAAGTAGAAACTTGTGAGCCATGTTGTACATAGAGATCAGCATCACCGCTTCCACCACTAATAGCAATATCCAGAGTACTCATACCTTCCGGCACCTCGACTGTGTAGTAAACCCACTGACGGCGGCTAGCAGACAAATCGGTATACTCAAAGCTGTCGCCATTGCTACCGCCATCACCTCCGCCATCGCTTTCATCATAACTCACGCTCAAACTCACGCCAGAAAAAGCCGAGTAACCGCGAATCATTATGTAATATCGCCCTTCTTCAGGCGAAGCAAAGTCACAACTTTCGTTATTGCCACTCTTGTAAGGACGACAATCATAACTGCTAGTGGTAGGTGCACTTGCATATTGAACATAGAGATCAGCATCACCGCTACCACCTGATATAGTTACAGAAAGGTTGCTGGCATTCGCCGGAATATCAATGTAGTAATCAAGCTCTTCGGATGATGAGCCGCTTAAAGAAGAAACAGTATCACCGTTCACAAGCTCGCCATCGGTACCGCCTCCGTCACCACCGCCGTCGCCACCACCATCATCAGAACCTGCACAGCCATACTGGCTAAGGTAATCGTATGCTGAAGAAGCTTGAACTAATCCATACCCATAGTAGTTGTCACGTCCACTGGACCCGAGATCAGAAGCCGTAGCGTTTAACGCAGAACGAATTTCGTCATTAGAACAATCTGAAAAATGACTCCATACCAATGCTGCAACACCGGAAACATGTGGGGTTGCCATAGACGTGCCTGACCAGGCTTCGTAACTATCATCAGGCAAGGTCGACAAAACTTCGTAACCTGGAGCAGCTAGCTCAACCTGGTCATTGTATTGTGAAAAATAGACCCATTCACTGCTAGAATCTACCGCAGCAACTGAAACCACATTATCGTAGGAGGCAGGATAAGAATAGCTGCTGCTCGCACCGTTACCTGCGGCAGCAATCATTAGTACGCCATTTTGATAGATTGAATCGATTGCACTTTCTTCAGTTGTTGTCGAAGAACTGCCGCCCAAACTCATACTAATAATATTAGCCCCATTGTCCTGGCAGGTTTCCATTGCACTGACCAAATCTGACGAGTTTGTCCAGCTTCCGCTGTCATTAAAAATCTTTACGATGTAAAGATTTATCAAGCCGCTAGGGTTCACACTATTTACGCCAACACCGTTACCACCGATTGCAGAAATTGTACCGGCAACATGAGTTCCATGACCGTAGCCGTCGTTGTTCCAGGTTGAAGACGACGTCTGATTGTAACCACTGACCTGACTACTTGAAGCCTGAATTAAATCTTCATGATCACCATCATATCCGGTATCTATGATACAAACTGTCTGATTAGCAGTTAAAGAATCACTCACCAGATCAGCCTGAACAAGGCTAATACCATAAGGCTCTGACTCAGCCATTGGAGTAATCGAGTTTGCTGAATTTTCTGATTGATTGGCAGATTTTCTTTCTGCTGGGTCAATCAGAAAACGTTTTTGATCAGCTTCAACATAATCGATTATTCCTGACGCATTGAGTTTGGATATCTGACTTAATGACAAATCGGCAGCCACAGCATTTGCTCTGGCCAGCGACAAATGAACATTACCTCCGACACCTTTAATATATTGGCGGTTGTTTTCCTTTCTCTGATTTCGTTGCTGTGCTGACATTTGAAGTGTCGGCGTTGAATCACCGTCCCAACCATCCTTAAACTTTACAATATAACGTTGATTATCCGCGGCTTCCGCGGATGAAAAAGCGCCTAATAGTAAAGCAGGAATAATTGCTTTTTTAAGTATTAATTTATTATTCACTTAGGTTCTCCTGAACATTAATTATTTTTATTTCATTGAAACCAATAGCACTGTCTGATTAGCAATAAGAAGATCAGCTCAGACAGCAGTATTTACGTCTGAATTCGCTTTCTCTGGCACTACCCTTTAACAGTCCACCAAGGCACAGAAAAATCGATACTTTTTACTATTGGTTGCGAGACACTAAATCGGAAATGTGAAAATAAAATGTAGGAAATGTGCAAGAAATGTGCATGAGAATCTCGCACAGAGAACCAGACTGATATCCGAAGGAAATGAGCCCCCCGCATAACAAATTTTAATTCGTTATAAAAACATTATTCCTTTTTTACTAATGTTTTTACCAAATTTTCATTTAAAAATATCTTAGTATTTTTAGGGCGGTTGTTCAATTAAATATTGAAAAGCCAGAGCGACTTATTCTTGTTTGAAAAGTCGCTCTATTTTATTTTCTTGCTTTTGCAATGACAAAGTTTAGCTATTTTCTCCCAACATCCATTCATCCATATTTGTTATTTGAGTAAACTTGTTATTTGAGTAAACTTGTTATTTGAGTAAACTTGTTATTTAGATAAACTTGTCATTTAAGCATATTTACGGCTTCCAGCTTATATACTCAATAGCTTGCTTTCATGTGCTTGCTGAATCCTTTTTTAAGAAACTCTAACTGATCAGCCAGCACTCTTCTATTTTGCAATACCAAATAGTCATTCTTATTTGGAACGTAAGGAATACAAAGCAATTTCATTCCTGCTTCTTCAGGGGTTCTACAACCTTTTCTGTTATTACAGGATCTACATGCAGTTGTTACTTCAGACCAACGATCACGGCCTCCTCTGGCCCTTGGCATAATATGGTCGCGAGTAAGTTCGCTGGCGGGAAAAACTCTTCCGCAGTAGGTACACATAAACTGGTCTCGAGCAAATAAAGCTCGGTTAGTTAACGGTGGAACCCGTCGATTAAATTTAGATATACCTTTAACAGCGATCACTGAAGATATTTCCAATGTCGACTGTTTACCTGTTAAGCGCGAGTATCCGCCTCTCAGGCGAACGCTGACATCACCAAAAGTCCAGGCGACCTGATCTCTGGAATAAAGCAATGCAGCCTGCTCGTAATCAATCCAGGAAAGTGGCTGCCCCGCTTTATTCAGTTTTAAAATTTTAATATCCATATAGTTTCTCCCTAGATTCAGTATAGTAGAACTACCTCAAGTTAAAAAATGAAATCGAATTTTTGTCACAATTTGTCTAACTCTGACTATTCTAATTTCCAATAGTGAAAACATTTCCCACAAATCATACATTCTTCTTCTATCTGGCTATTCTGTGGATTTGGTTCTCTATTGTGCTGGTGCTATCTTGTATTAATTTTATATAGCATTAGGTCTGATTTCTTCCACGCAAACACTATTCGGGTCGGGCTTTCACCGTGAGCAGTGTAAATAGAAAATCCCCGAAAAAAATTCTTGCTCGCATTGCTTCTTCCGCCGGTAAGACTCGAACCTACTTGTCAGTAACCCCGTAGTGAAGTTTCTAAACTATGCTCTCTCATCAGAGCGTCGGCGTAAAACGAAATTATGGTGCGGAGTCCTGGATTCGAACCAGGCTAGCGTTAGCATCGGATTTACAGTCCGACTGAGTTCCCAAGACTCGAACTCCGCAATGTCAAATTGCAGCATTTAACCAAGTTGCTAAGCACGCTCCAGGTTAAATGACAAGCAGATAATTTGGCGGAAAGCGGCGGAATCGAACCGCAAAGCTTTTAGTCTTTCTTTTGTTTAGCAAACAAAGCCGATCACCATCACGGATCACTTTCCCTTTAGCTACGACAATAATTAAGCGGCGACAATAGTCACCGAATAATCTGGTACGCCGGAGAGAGATTCGAACTTCCCCAAAGGCAGGGTCTAAGCCTGCAGCGTATGCCATTTCAGCTATCCGCGCTCAGGTTAGCTTCCAAGAGTTCAACTTTGCGATAAAGAAATACTAAAAAAACAATTTTAAAATGTTTGGCTTTTAAATTGTTCCCTAGATACTACTTTGAGCTTTGAGACTTTTCGGAAGCTTTCACTTCCGAAAATTCAGAAGTGATTAATGAGCGACATAACCTGGCTGCTGTTTTATGCAGCTTTTAAAATAACTGGGCATAGCTAAGTTAGAAGGTTCTCCTCCTGACTTGAGATATGCCGGTATGCAGTAGTTGTTGCTCATAATATAAATTGGATTTGATTAATTTCAGTTGCTTAAATTAAATATAAAAAAAACGATAAGGTCAAGCAAAAAAAACATTAAATAACAAGTTTTTGTTTTTAATTTTCAATAAGTTAAAGAATTTCAGGACGAGCATTACCCTTTGAATAAAAACTCAAATAATGACCCTGTTTTTTAAAACAAACCTGATTCAAATTCTATTTTTCTATTACAAATCTATTAAAAACCAAAGTAACTCATAAACAGTATTCTCCTTAATTTAGACATAAAAAAACGCCGGAAGCTTTTGGCTTTCGGCGTCAATGACTTATTAATTTTTTGATTTAAAAATTTTTGTCAACTTCTTTTACCGGGAAGCCATTTCGGCTTTCCAGAAAAGCCGATGATTAAAATTCCTTACTCTGCATGTGACATAAATAAACATGACACCCACGCAAACAATTCCAGTCAGAGAGTATCTCCGCCGGAAAGGATTTTAGTTTTGAACAGGGTGTAAAGTATTTCATTAGCTTTTCCAAAGTAAATTAATGCAAGTCTACGATTTTCACTGCTCTATTTCAAGATCGGTATAAAACCAGCCTTAATTCTTTCAGCTATTAACCAGCTCCTTGCAAAGAATATATGAGCAATGGAACCATTGATTTTGAGTTTTGGAATAATAACTTAATATGAACTACACATTTATCACAGCGTCATAGCTAAAATTAATTTACTTTAGTCTTTAACTTGCGATACATTCCCCTTCTTCCGCCAAAATGACCTCATTGGACCCTTCCCATGCATAGTGATGTATCTATTGCCCGAATCAAACAATTTCCACCAATGATGTGGATATTGCTGTTTGGCGCCTTCATTACTCGCGGCAGTTATTATATGGTTTGGCCTTTTTTAACGGTTATTCTTTATAACCAATTTGGTATTTCAGCAACAGCTGTCGGTACGCTGCTAACAACCGCGGCGTTAATTTCTGTTATTGTCGGTTTTGTCGGTGGAACACTCTCCGATCGCTTTGGCAGAAAAATGGTAATGTATTTCAGCGGAATCATTTACATCGTCTCGTTTTGCCTTCTTGCCAATACCAGCTCTATTATTGGGTATGCAATAGTAATTACAGGTTGTTCAGTAGCGACAGAAATTTGGCGACCAACATCATCAGCTCTCATTGGCGACATGATAAAAGAGCCACAGACCAGAGAGCTTGCCATGCAGTCACTTTATTTTATTGTAAATGCCGGCTGTGCAATCGGTCCCATGCTGGGGTTATGGCTAGGACTTTCTGGCGAACCTGACTCATTCTATATCACCGCAATAGCCTTTGCGATCCTCTTAGCCCTATTGGCAATAGGATTCAATACGCTAAAAGTAGCTAATATAAATCATGTAGAAAGTAAAAGCAGAAAGGAAAAAGGCGATTTGGTTAGTCAGGAAAAGACTAAAAGTAACTCTTTGCTCCAAACTTTAAAAATACTCAGTAATGATCGTTTATTACAATGTTTGATTCTGGCTAATATTCTTTGCATGTTTGTCTATGGTCAAATGGACTCAACATTAATTCAATATCTAACAAGATCGGCAGTTCCGCAGTTGATGGAGCTTATCTCCTCAATGATCTTTACTAATGCCCTGGTTATTATTACCAGCCAGTTTTTATTGTTAAAAATAATGGCAAGGATTCACCTGATAAAGCGGATACAGATAGGTTTGATTCTTCTAACCTTGTCTCAATTATGGATGGCAATGAATCCTGTCAATCTTTTCTGGGGATGGATTGGTGCAGTCATCATAATGAGTCTTGCTGAAACCATTTTGTTTCCAACGATGAATGTGCATATTGATAGACTGGCCCCCGATCACCTTCGTGGCGCTTACTTTGGTGCCACTTCATTTTATTCATTGGGCTTTGCTTTAGCGCCCTTAGGTGGAGGCTTGATACTCGACTTACTGAATGGCTTCTGGGTATATGCTATTTGCACAGTACTTTGTCTTCTGGTGATATTTCTGTACTCAATTTTGGAGAAGCTAAAGCGCCCGGAAGAGGCGCTTCAAACAGCCTGATAGATTGCAGCCATTAATTTTACCGGAGTTTTTTCGGTAGTCTTAATTGGCTGCTTCTAGCTTTATTTAAGTAACTCCACTCTCGCTTTAATTCGCTTTTTCAAAGCGGGATGTTCAGTAATTTCATAGAGCGTTTCCAGATAATCTACCTGTGCAAGGTTTAAGGCGAGCTCAGATGTTGTTTTAATATCGGGCTTCACACCAACACCTTCAAATCCTTTACCTGTCACTGCGTTGGTCATTCGACGATTTGGAATAAATGCTGAGAAATTCTTATCAATCAGATAATCCTCTCCCGCATTAGAAGCGCCAGCAGTTTGTGCTCCAACAATTTTAGCCCGCTTTAAATGTTTCATTACGTGACTAAAAACCTCACCTGCAGAAAAAGTATTTTCATCCACTAATATATAAACCGGCTTATCAATGGCATATCGAGGTCCATTAACTTTCGCTTGACTCCAGCGCTGTTCTATCCGGTTATTATTTCTCCAATGCATATTGATCAAATGGGTTTTCTTATCAAGCAAATAGCTGGCTAAAAGCCCACTGGTATACTCATATCCGCCAAAATTTCCTCGAAGGTCTAGAATCAACGCATTAGAACGGTTAAGTAATGTGAATGCAGCAGCAATCATAGGCTCTGCATGTTTCATCGGGGCGAAAGCAGAAATTTTCAAATAACCGATATTAAAAGGCAACCTTTCCATCTTGTCGAACCCCATATTGTGAGAATCCCACATGGCCTTTTCTTGCTCCGAAGCAAAATCTGTGGAGATTTCATTGTCGGACTTTTGTGCCGTCGCAAGAGCTTCAGACTGTGGAGAATATTCGAGCCGAAGATGCTTGTCTCCCGAGGTACTTTGTAGTTCTAGCGTAATTGACTCCGCAAATTCGATTGCATCAACCGGATTAGCAAGAATTTTATTTTGGCTCAGCTTTTCAAGATCGCTACTGAGTTTTTGAGCAACGGTCTTATCAATGTATTGCTCGTTAATCTGTTTTTTCAGTTTTTTTAAAACTTCTTTTTGCTCCTTGGCAGTCATCATATGGATGTTTTCCGACTGTTCGTTCGTTGCCGCTGCACTGCTCGCAAAATTGCAAACGAACAAAATTGCAAGAGTAGAGGTAATAGCTCTTATTGATAAACTCATTTTTCTTTTCCTTAATTCATATCGATAATTGTGACTGGTCTATTTTTGCTTGCTCGATTCGTTCTGCAAAAGATCTGTTTGAAAGTGCTGAAATTACGTGAGACAGATTTTCTCCGAAATCAAAACCCAGTTCTAAATTCAGGCTCGCCTCTGCTTTTTTTGTGGCTTGCCAGCACCTTTCTAACTCTGGAATGATTTTTAGTCCTTGTGGTGACAGTTTGATAATAATTTTTCGATTGTCTTTTTCATCTTTATTGGTGGTAATGAGCTGGTCTTTGAGCATCAACTTGACTGTTTGAGTCGCAGCTGGTTGAGTAATTCCTGCATAATTAGCCAACTCATTAACAGTACAACTCTCCAACCGGATCAAAGCTTTCATTATTGGGGTGTATCTGGGACGGTATTCAAGCCCGATTGCAACATAGGACTGAGTTACAGCCCCATCTAGTAGCTCGATAATATGTCTTAGTTGCGTTCCTAATCCACGCTGCATAATCCAAAACTCCTCTAATCTTAGTCATTAACACGCTCTCAAACACAATATATAAGCGCTTATATTTATTCTTTCAGGCATTCTATTGAAAATTATATAAGCGGTAAAGTAATTTAGACGTCAATTCCGATGTGGATTGTAAAATAATATTTATTATTTAAATATCAAAAAGTTACGATTAATATTAAAGAATGAAACCAGTCCCCGTGAAAATGACTGTCACTTAAAATAGAGAAAATCGTCGAAAAACTAGTGTTTTTGATATCGCCTGGGAGTAACACCTTGCCAACGTTTGAAGGCTCTAATAAAGGCACTTTGCTCGGCAAACCCGAGCAAGCCGGCAATTGTGGCATGAGGTAATTCATTGTTGTCGAGGAGTCGTATCGCTAGCTTGTGTCTGGCCTTATCCTGAAGCTCTCGAAAAGTGACCGCCTGCCGGCTAAGTTTTCGTTGTAACGTCCTTTCCGAAACACCAAATCTCGATGCCATAGCACGAATACCAAAATCGCCCGCAGGCAAACATTCGATAATAGCGTTTATAATGTATTCATTGTCAGGAAAAGTACCTGCCTCTATTTTTGCGATGGCCAGATCCGCTTGCTTAATCATCGCCTGATAGACAGCTCTTTGCGACTGTGCAATCGGTAAGTCGAGCCATTGTCTTTCGAATACAAGTTGACTATGTTTTGCAGAAAACTCTACCTGACAGGCGAAAACCTGCTCATATTTTGCTCGGAATTTTTCATTATTGTGTTTAAGCTCGACTCTGACCAGAGGAACCTGTTTTTCAACGATCTGACGACTGAATGAGCACCAACCAGCAAGAACAGCATCAACTACATGAAAACTGAATTTTTGAATTTCGGAAACTGGTTGCCATTCAGCAAATCCAATTCGGTTCTCAAAATGAATGTTACTGTCCCCCATATCGCTCACCAGTCGATTATATTTTTGTAGCGCTCTGGCAGCGTCGCCTAAAGTTTGTGCCGACATGGTCAGGTAGCCGAGTAAATTGAAAGCTTTCGCTCCAATCTGCGCACCAAATTCCAAACCTAGCGTTGGACAATTGAAGTTTGTCGCAATTACTTCAAATACCTGATTGTACAGAGCGGCATCGACTCGGACTTCCGCATCAAGCTCACGTTGTTTTTTGAAGTCGACAAAATCCAGGTGGCGATAGATTTTTTCACCGAAACGTTTTTCACAGAAATCAACAAGCGACATCAAATAACTATTAGCAACCGTTATATTTAAAACGCATTCATTATTATTTCGCAGAGTTGGCATAGAGGGTTAAATATCTTGGCGTAAGAAGTCAATCGTTTAAGTTGAAATCACTATATTCTAGGAAACAGTCCATGTAAATAGCCGCTATACTCAAAGAGATTGAGAAAAAATGTCAAACAGCCTCCCGACTAAAGTCAGAAAATTCAGAGAACATTATCGCAAGCACCATCAACCTTCGCGCTATAATGGCTACCTCCATTTCAGTTTCTCAATGTTATTTGCGTTGTCCTGTCTGCTTTTTTCAACTAGTCAACTTGATAACGTATCGCTTGTAGAGTGGATAACCATTCCACTGACATTTATCTATGCCAATCTGGTGGAATATCTAGTCCATCGTTTTCCGATGCATCGTCCCATTCGTAAGCTCAAGCTATTGTTCAGACGTCATGCAAGACAACACCATCGATTCTTTACGGAAAAAGCAATGCAGTTTGACAACGCTAACGATTTTGCCGCAGTTCTTTTTCCTCCCTATCTAATTTTCTTTTTCCTGGTATTTTTTGCTATCCCGGCAGGATTGATTCTGGCCTATCTGACAACAACGAATATTGCTTTTTTATTCGCTATAACTGCTTTTGCTTACTTTATAAACTATGAGATATTTCATACGATCTACCACCTGGCTGACTCCCATTGGATTTATAAGTTTCCCTTTATGAAAAGCTTGAGAGAGCTTCATCTTCATCACCACAACCAGAAATTGATGAGTCATTTCAACTTTAATATCACCTACCCAATCAGCGACTGGTTATTTGGAACCTACTATCGAAAGGAGCGGGAACAAGATAAAACACAAACAGACAAGACGGTTCATCCGGCTTAGGATGATAAAAATCCTGTGACCCAAAAAATTAAATATGAATCAGATAGCAAGCTGCTTGCGATATTGTGCAGGAGTGAGTAAATACTTTCGTTTAAAAGATTGAGTCATATGACTCTGGTGGCTAAATCCGGTCATAAAGCTGATATCAGATAGTTTACAACCACTCGCAAGCATGCTTCTAACCTTCTCCACTCTGTAAGCTTGAATAAAATCCCCCGGAGTAAGACCAAAACTTTTCTTAAACAAGCGAGAAAAATGAAATGGCGATAGCTCAACTTGTTGCGCCAATTGCTCAAGTGTCAGCTTCTCAGCGTAGTGTTCGCCAATATACTCTGTTAAGATTTTCTTGTGACGCAATCCTAAACCCGTTTTAGAAAACTTATTAGTCGGCTTGATTGAAAGATAGTACTCTATTAAATGATAGAGGATCTGATTTGATAATTCCTGTTGCTTAATGATCGAAGTCTGGAAACCGAAAGTCATACTGCCGATAATCAGGGACTTTAGAAAAGGATCACTATGGTAGGTTAAATCCGGTAGATTGATTTGACCTAATTCACGTTCCAGATTAAGAAGAATAAACTCTTTAAGGTAGGCATCAGTAAAATAAAAATGGCTGAAACGCACCGTTTTTGATACATGCCAACTGGAAATTTGTCCCTGCGGCATTAAGCAAAGCAACCCCGGTCCACCACGATTGCTTCTCTGATCGTATCGATAACTATACTCACCGCCTTGAAGATATAAGCTTAAAGTATTAGTTCTCTCATCGAGATATCTGACATCTTTCGGTTCAATTTGCCAACAGCTAAAGGAGGCCCCGTCTCTGAAAGATCGTTGAGCTAGCGATTTAACGCCACTCTTCTTAAAATCCTGAATATCTTCTCTCATAGCAAGATTTTGATAGATTCTGATTTCAAAAGCAAGCAAACTCATGTGCTTGAATTTGTAACAAATCAGGTCAACTATGAAGCGAGCCATTGTAAATTATTTTAAAGGCCTTTTTCTAACACTGCTTGTGATAGCAACCATTGTCATCATTTATGCCTATTCTGAAAATGCAGCTGTTCACTACGGTGACAATCCAATAGGAATGCAATGGGACAAGGAAGGTCCTTATGTGTTTTTTGAAGATGAAGATTCGATAAGCGTCAATTATATTCACGGGCACTGGGATGAAGGCCTACACTCTGAGAAGATGCAGGTATCTCTGGCAGAATCACCAACATTATCTACCTTCTTTCCGTTGGACAAGAGCGAGTTTAGCTTTCAACTAAAGAGTGAGTTTACACCTCCACCAACCAACTATAATGACGGAAATAAAATACTTGCCATTTCGGATATTGAAAGTGGCTACAAAGCTTTCCGCGACTTATTGATATCTCATAGTGTCATTGATAACCAACTCAACTGGAAATTCGGCCAAAACCATTTAGTACTGGTGGGCGATTTTGTTGACCGTGGAAAATCGACAACTCAGGTTCTCTGGTTTATATATAAGCTAGAACAGGACGCTAAACGACATGGTGGTGTGGTTCATTTTATTATCGGCAACCACGAAATCAAGAATATGCAGGGAGACTTCAAAGCTGCTTCACCTAAGTACTACTATCTGGCAGCGGTATTGGAAAAAGCGCAAATTGAACTCTTTGGGCATAATTCTTTTCTTGGACGCTGGATCGCAAGTAAAAATACAATGGAAGTGATCAATGGCCACCTGTTTGTACATGGCGGAATTCACCCTGACCTGGCAGAAAGCCAATTGACTTTGGAGTCAGCTAATCAACTGATAAGAGATAATTACCGGCGTCCGTATTATCCTGGCCAGGCTGAAGGAGACAAAAAGATACTACTTTCGCCGAGCTCTGGCCCTTCCTGGTATCGCGGTTACTTTAAGGAAGATTTAACCCAGAAAGCAGTAGAACAGGGATTGGCCAAATTTGGCGCCGAAGCCGTTGTTGTAGGTCATACGCTACAACCGCAGATTAACCGTCAATTTCAGGGAAAAGTCATCGCCATCGATGTTGCTCATCCAAATGACTATAACCTTTACTGGCCAGCCAGAGAATCACAGGCGTTATTGATCGACGGAGACCAATATTTCCGATTGTTGGAAGATGGATCTCAGGAAGCAATTTAAAGCCTTTCCTCCTCCACTGAAAATTCATCTTCTACCCGGTCATCCAGTGTTTGATTTGCTTTACTGAATGGCCTTCTTTCTATGGCCCGCTTTTTATGCTTTCTGTTTTAGTATTTAACAGCCTTTTCTTAGCCACAGACAATAAGGCGACTGAATAAAGCTTGTGGAAGCCACTCAAACTTCTAAAGAAAAAACTCGAAGTCGGATCGCCTTTTTCAGATGCTTTGGTCGCAACAACAGCCGATCCAAAGTAGAGTTCTGTCAGACTATCCGTAAGCGGTTTTACCATTAAGAATGAACGTGTTTTACTTTGGTAATCGCACAGCAATAACTGATTTTCTGCGCGATCTTCAACCGTCCAGGCAGCAAACTTATCGAGATTACCCGTGGCCAGTTGGTTGGCGTCAATATCTGAAGAAGGCTTGTTAACCAACCACTTGAGGATAAAGCGTTCGATCTTAAACAACCAGCTTGTATAGAAAGCTTCGATAAATTCGCTGTGCGAGATAGACACCTCCAGACTAGTCATATAACAGTCTGTATATCCACCAGCTCGATTATAACGATCAAGTAAACTGCTCTTGGGAGTCTCAATTGGTACAACTGATCTACTCATGATATTTCCTTTTCTCTCTTCATCTGTCACTTATTGCTCGTCCTTTTTCGCCCGCCTGTTCTTTACCAACAGTCACTTCTCGAGTTTCTCCGGGCTTGGAAAAATAGTCCAGTCCTGAGTCAGGAAGAGCCGGATGGCCTTTAGCTGGAACATGAACACCGATAGACTTATCTGTATTGATTATTTCGTTGATAACTTTCTTTCCTTCAGCCTTAAGACCCAACCAAAAGGGAATAAACGAAAGTTGAGTCTTTTCACTTTGCCAATAGCCACTGTATCGAGTATAAAAGTCAGGATTTGAATCTGCATCGCCAAAATGCATTACAGTAAATTCATTGTTTGCCTTTACCCGATATACAATATTTTGCACATCTTTGGTATTAGGCCAGCCAGAATGCGGAATAAATACAGCTTCTACCTGAAATTCCTTCATATCGATTTTGACCGGTTTATCGTTATAATTTAATTCTACCGCCTCTATTTGAGTACTTACCTGACTAAATCCCTCTATTGCCTCTAACTTATCGATACCTTGTGCAGGTACAAATAGTCGAACCTTCTTGTGGTTTAGCAAATACTTAACCGTATCTCCTGCATCAAAATGATCGCCATGAATATGACTGACAAAGATAGCGTCGATATCATTATATGGTGCCTGATTGGAGAATATTCTTTGTCGAATTGTCTCTGGTACCAGTGTAAATGAGTCATAATGATTATGGAAAAAAGGGTCAAACAAGACTTTAACTTTGTCTCCAGATACCATCACACCTTCATTACCAAGATAATGAGCCAGAGTCCTACTGCTTTTTGTTTTATCGGCCTGAGAGCTCAGGTGCTCATGTGCTGTCACTTGAGAAATCAATGACACCGAAGAAAAGCAGATTATCGTCAAAAGCTTAACAACCAAACTTTGACGAGGTGTTATTTCAGACATTATTTTCTCCATCAATAAGGTTCTTCCAGGATTAGCGCTCTATTTTTATCTAGCTTCCACAATAATGACAATAAATAATTAGTTACAAATCATTGAATTTGGCGTGTCCTTGCCAAAATACCGAAGGTTAGCATGTCCTATAACGTCCTTGTCATAGAAAAGGACTTGTAAGGCGCTTTTATCTTACGTATAACAGCTACTGTTCTTTTTTGATTAATGAGGGTGTATTTCAATGTCCAGAGTATTTCTTGGCTCAATTTTGTTCTGTTGTAACTTTCTTTTTGCGAACCTGCTCTTTGCAACAGATACCCCAGAGAATACTTTGGTTTATGGAAAGAGCTATCAACACCAATCCAAAATTTTTGCTTCTAAACGACGCTACTTCATCTCTTTACCTGAAAACTATCAACAGAATAATAGTGACTACCCCGTTCTTTATCTTATCGATGGCGACTTCCAATTTCACCACGTATCCAATATTTCAAAACATTTGGCCAGGTTCGGAAAGATAGCGCCCATGATCATTGTTGGGATTGCCAATCAAGGTCCATCTGACTATCTGTTAAGTAATACCTGGCCAAGTAAAGGAGAAGATGGAAAAAATGATCCGGCTTTCGGTGGAGTTGAAAAATTCAAGGCTTATTTGTATAAGGAGCTGGTTCCTCAAATTGATCGTCAGTTTCGGACCAATAGTAAACGCGCTCTTGCCGGCTATTCACTGGGTGGATTATTTGTTCTTCAGAGCTATCTGGATGAAAAATCTCCGTTCAATGCTTTTCTAGCAATGAGTCCCAGCGCCTGGTATGACGAAATGGCTATTAATCAACGGTTCAAAATAATGCTTAACAGCGAAAATACCTCCAATCAATTAAGAGCGCCTCTGTTTATTTCTTTAGCCAACGAACGAGGAATGGGCGTCAATGAGCTAGTTGAAGAGATAAAGAATAGTAAGCATCAGCCTGTACAATGGAAGTTTAAGCAATACCCTGAAGAAACTCACTATACAACCGCACTACCTGCTTTATATGATGCACTAGAGTTCCTGTATAAAGACTACTTTATCGATATGCCGGAACTGATGAAGTTCAAGGACTATAACGAGGTACTTGATGCATTTGCCGAGAAGAAAAAACAATGGGCTGGATTTGATTTTGGCTGGCTTCAAAGCTATACCTTTGCCAAGTATGTTTTTTATAGTAAACAAGAGGGTGAAATTGAGGCGTTGCTGAAACGAGTAAAGCAGGACTTCCCAGACTCTCTTCAGGAAATTACAATTAATCTAGCCCTGGGCCTCAATAGAAAAGCTATGTTTGATAAGGCCGAACAATTACTCAACACAACCAAAGCTCAAAGCGCAGAAAATCCTAAGTGGCATTACCAGATGAGTCTCGCCCAGGAAGGATTAAAAAACCCTGAGACCGCGAAAAAACATCATAAGCAAGCTTTAAAACTAGCCAAAAAGTATCAGCTGGAAAGCTGGGAGTACTGGGAGCTTGAGCCTGATAAGAAGTTTTAGTTGAAAAGGCTGAAGTATTCATAGCGGATTATAAAAGAAACTATTTGAAGACATAAAATTCTTACGCAAATAATGCTTTCTTATAATTCGCTAATTTTATTGTTCGCTAATTTCATAGTGACGCTGACAGTTTTCTGAAATTGCGCCCCACGTTGAGCTGCTGACTCTTTTCTGGTGGTTGTTAAATGTCACATCATCAATAAACTCTTCGTAAACATTAAGTTGATTTTTATTTAAATTGTCTTGCACCACGCTAAAAACAAGACATCCTTCTTCAGATTGAGTGTTTGCTATATGATTTGGAAGCTCGTTCATTACTGCATCCAAATCAGACTCTGGAACCAGCACATAACCTTTTAAAACAACCTTCTTCATTTCTTGATTCCTAACGAGATACTGTGCAGGCATAATTTTAGTGTGGTTGTGTTCTTCTGAGATAGCGAATACTAGTGCTTGCCAGCCTAAGTTTCTTTAATTGAGTATTTTTGTTCGGAACTTTGCCTCATCTCTTTAACTTTTAATAGTAAAAAATCAATAACTAATAGAAATAAGATAGACAGAACGACAGTGACTCCAGCAAAAAATAAAGAGTGCTGAATAACCATAATGCTCCATAGGGTAGAAACGCTTAATGTATAAGCTGACAGGAGTAACAATTGGTATATAGATAACGCTACACAAAAATATTTGAAGATAACTGATACTTATGTAACATGTCTTCAATGTCAATTCCGGACTAATGATTTTTATTATATTTAGACACTGACTAATTTCTTAACTTCCTTTAGATTCGATATGTTACAGAGGTCAAAGCTGAGTAAATGCGAAAGTATCTTCTGAAACTAACGGTATAAGAGTTGCAAAGTAAAGACATTACAAAAAAAGGATATGGAAGGCCAGGTCCAATGGGGAAAAAAGTTACACCTACCAAATTAAAATAGAATTAATAATCAAATTTAACACTACTTGAGCCGAGAAATTTTAAGCTGCTTTAAAAAAAGACCAGTCGCGAGCAAGTCTTTTAGTCTCGCGACGGGCTTTGGAGCGTTCGGCGGATTTAGATTTCTGGTGAACG
This sequence comes from Aliikangiella sp. G2MR2-5, assembly GCF_015687155.1. Taxonomy (GTDB): domain Bacteria; phylum Pseudomonadota; class Gammaproteobacteria; order Enterobacterales; family Kangiellaceae; genus Aliikangiella. The sequence continues at coordinate 85,569 of NZ_JADPQF010000007.1, forward strand.
CCGCCTTTTCTCATTAAAGGATGATCGGAAAACGGATTTCTGGGCCGGCTTTCGATCGTTACCTGAATAGTCGAAGCTCCTAATTGAGATTCAGATAAACCTCGCCTCAGATTGGCTCTTCGATTTTTGTTTCTTTTTGCTTTTGGCATAGTAACTCCATTTCCTGTTTAATAAATCGCTAATCATGGTTATTAAAGTTCCAGCTTTAACCAGCTGGGTTCTTTAATCTTTTTCAACCGTCTTTTAAATTTACTATTTCTCACTACAAAATCGGGTCCACCTGCATCAGGTACAAAGCAGAACCTTCGTGGAAGACTTGTATACAAGCTTTTGGGCGGAAGAGTTCCAGTTATATTTTTAACAACCGCGCCTGTTTGATAACTATGATAAAAGATCTTACTTAGTCCAATATCCTCCTTTATCAGTTTGATCGCGTGAAATAAGGTGGCTTCCATCCACTGCTTCTCATATCTATCCAGCAACGACCGGGTGTATTCGAACATATCCTGAGCCTGGTATGTTGCACCCGCATGGCGATACCAGGTATTACCATTGCCCAAGGTTCTTTTGGCCCAGCGAAAATGCCTGGCCGCACGTCGAATCCAGTCAGTCTGAATTTCTTCAACCAAAGCTTCACCTGTTTCAAAACTAAAATCGATCCTTGCCCAGGAAAGCGAACTCTTCGATTCATGGATCGGATGAGCCCGGTATTTAAATGGCGAGTCATTCAACTTTAATTCACGCAGATATTGATCATGCTGATTGGTCAGGTTTAGCTGCATTACCAGATTCGCACCAGGCAGAGTCGTCTGCGACCATCGATAATCCTTTTTCATTCCCCATTTGGACAAAGTAATGACATAGCGGGTGTAGTCTGTAGCCAACGGATTATTCAACAAAATGGTATCCACTTTACCGTTTCCAAAATTCGAAACAAGTTGTTTAATGCCTGGCCTTTGCAATAGCTTCGAGAAAGACGATTGCTTTATTTGAGCGATACTAGCTTCAGAGTACTTCTCACAATATTTAGCCAGTAGATAGTAAGCATACCTATCTTCAAAGTAGTGAGCCAGTCGACGTCCGTTGCTCAGACAATCGATGACTTCGTTTAAAACTTTCATCTCCATTAGATTTTTTCCTTAAATTTTTGAATAGTCTTATTCGCTCGGTTTTGAAACCGGGTCGTGTTTTCATCAGTTATCTCCTGGTTAAATGTATGTAAGTAGTAAAATTAAACGGATCGAAGTTGACTGCCTCAACCGTTTAGCAGTTTCGATAAATAAGCTCATTTTCTATCCTTTAATACAAATGAGTTGTTTTAATTGATGCACAATCTCTACCAGGTCCGTCTGGTTTTGCATCACTTCATTAATATCCTTATAAGCCGCAGGAATCTCATCAATGACACCGGAATCTTTTCGACACTCGATACCACGAGTTTGTGCTTCCATATCTTTTCTGCGAAATATTTTCCTTGCTGCAGTACGAGTCATTTTTCTTCCTGCACCATGAGAACAAGAACAAAACGAATCAGGGTTGCCCTTGCCGCGAACAATAAAAGAACGCGCTCCCATACTACCCGGAATAATTCCAAGCTCTCCTTCATGTGCGCTAATAGCACCTTTACGAGTGACGTAAATCTTCTCTCCAAAGTGCACTTCTTTTTGCACATAATTATGATGACAATTAATCGCTTCTCTGGTTACCTGGAATGGTGGTAGCAATGGTTTAACTGCTCGAATTACCATATCCATCATTTCAGCACGGTTGTAATAGGCATAGTCTTGAGCCCACTCCAGCGCGTCAATATAATCATCAAAGTTGTCACAACCCTCAGAAAAGTAGGACAAATCCCTGTCCGGCAGATTATGCATATGCCCCTGCATATCTTTCTTTGCTTTTTGGATAAAGTAGCGACCAATACTATTGCCAATACCGCGACTGCCAGAGTGCAACATAAACCACACGTCCTGATTTTCGTCGATACAAAGTTCAATAAAATGATTACCACTCCCTAAAGTTCCCAATTGCTGTGCCCAGGTTTGACGAGGCTTCTTCATCATTTTGAGCAAAGTTGGATGTTTATCAAAAAGCGTATCCATTCCAGCCTGTAGCTTGCGCAAGCTTTTCTCTCTCACCGAAATCATTTTATGTGCGCGATTCCCAACAGGAACAACGCGTTCGATTTCATTGCGTACCTGCTTTAGATTGTTCGGCAATTGATACGCTTTTATTGACAAACGAACCGCATTCATTCCGCAACCAATATCAACGCCAACTGCAGCAGGAATAATGGCTTGTTTAGTCGGAATAACCGAACCGACGGTTGCTCCTGTTCCAGCATGCACGTCAGGCATTGCTGCTATGTGCGAATGTATAAATGGTAGTTGCGACAAGTTCTTTAACTGACTCATTGCAGTATGATCGATGTCGCGGGTGTAAATTTTTACCGGCTTCATACCGTTTTTCGCATTTTTATTAAGTTCCATTTTAACAGGCATAAAAGTACCCTCAATGCCACTCATTTGTGGCAAAGTTAATTAATCGGAGAACACCTTAATTTAGATTTTGACAGGACTAAATAAAAAGCCCTGGCAGGAAATCCGGCCAGGGCTTTATAAGAATTGACTTTTATGGAATCTTACTTGATAAAGTCTTTACTGGCTCGAAAGGTATTCTTCATAATCCTTCCGAGCAGATGCATGAGAAGGTTAGAATTTATTTTCCTGTGATTTATTTTTTTTCATTAATTACTCCTCATACGTCAAATATTTTTAGATTTTCTTATAGCTTCAAATTTGCTGTTAGCTATTTAACTTCGCTCTATTTAGTTACAACATCAATAATTGAGCATAAAGCGAACAGGCGAAATAATACACCGATAATTATTTCTGTCAAATTTTTATTGCTTTTATTTTAAAATAGTTCTTAACAGTATTTAGTTTAATCGTCTTTTGTGCGAATCCATTAAAAAAAAATAAACCAGACTCCAGGACAAAAATCAAAAAACAACTTTCTGTTGCTCTGTTCGATTTACCGAACTCTTGATTGCCTTAATTGTCATTTGAGCTACCAGCTCGCCGAACAATACATGTTTACCGCAGTAGTAAATATTCTCTCCGATGGGCGATGAAGCGACAGCGATGGCATCAGTACCGGTACCGGTCGCCATTTTTCCGGAAACCGGACTCATTATTTTCAACTCTTGCATGGCAGCGGCTTTGGCTTCGGTAGCAATCATTAATGTCTCGAGCATTGCTGACCCCGAAAGCATAGCCGATGTAAAGACGACCAGATTAATTGTGCCCGCTAAATACTTGTGCGAAAAAATAGTTTGAACGGCAGCTTTATCTCCTGCTCGCAGACAATTGGATAAACCAGCAGTAACTGCCACTCCGATTTCCACTCCCTCATATAACTTTCGTTCTACTCTTAGTGACTTCATTGATGCGGCAGTCATCATCCCCACCGAAATACTCTCCCATCCACATCGATCACAATATTGTTGAATAGTTTCACCTGGGCTTAGGTCAAAAGCTCCATATTTGTCCACAGACATATTGACAATTCTTTGTGCTTGCTGACATCCACCATTGAGTACCGCAGAGCTCATCACATTAAAAGGATGAGCAAATTCTATTCGAGTATGTTTTTGAGTTTTTTCAAGTTGAATAAGTGACATAGTTCTGATCCGATTCAGATATCAGATAATTTTAAAGTATGGCTCCCATTATGTCGTCATAAAGAGTAGCGAAATAGTCAATTTCAAGGTAATCTCGCTAACAACCTTAGCCCACAGCTAAAAAGCATTTTAACTGTCTGTCATTTTTAATCATTCAAGGAGTAATCAGCTCATGCCAGCTCTAGCCAGTCGAATGGGTCGTGCCAAACCAAGCACTATTATGATGATTGCCGAAAAAGCAAAACGCTTAAAAGCAGAAGGAAAAGATATCATCAGCTTTTCAGTCGGAGTACCCAATTTTCTGCCAGCCGAACACGTCTATCAGGCGGCCAGGAATGCTCTGGAACACGATTCGGGTCAGTATTTGCCCGGCAGAGGTGAAAACCATCTGGTCGAAGCTTACCTCAAGCGACTGAAAGAAAATGGCTTTAAAGGATATTCCACAGCCAATATAGCTTCGGGGATTGGCGCCAAGCACCTCCTATTTTCTCTTGTGTACGCTTTGATGAATGAGGGAGAAGAGCTGCTATTCCCTGCTCCCTACTGGACAACCTATCAGGATATTGCTGATCTGGTCGGCGTTACAGCAAAGCCTATGCCCTGTCCGGCAGAACAAAACTACAAATTGACCGCAGAGCAGCTAGCGGTAGCAATCACTTCCAGAAGCAAGGTATTGTTATTTAACAATCCCTCAAACCCAACCGGTATGGTTTATACAAAAGAAGAAATTAAAGCGATTGGTGATGTTCTTGAACAGCACGACCTCTGGATAATTTCTGACGACATCTACAACCGAATGGTATTCGATGGTGTAGGCTTCCACCACCTGCTAAAAACTAACCCGGCGCTTCGCGACCGTATTATTATGGTGGACTCTATTTCAAAATCCTATGGAATGCCCGGTTGGCGTGTTGGAATGATGGCTGGACCTGAATCAGTAGCGAATGCACTGGTTACCCTTAACAGTAATTCGATTACCAATATCCCTGGTGTGGTTGGGGCAGCGGCTGCGGCAGCTATTGAAGGTCCACAAGACTTTGCCGATGAAATGTGCGTTGAATTTTCGAAAAAAAGAGATGAAGTCATGGCTACCATGGCGCAGCATCAGGATATTATCTGCCCGAGACCACAAGGAGCCTTCTATGCGTTTCCGGATATATCCTCGACCTTCGGAAAATCAATCGAAGGCAAGAAAATTAATAATGATGTCGATTTTTCGGAACTTCTTCTTGAAACCAAAGGCGTCGCAGTTGTTCCCGGTAGCGCTTTTGGAGAGCCCAAAGCAATTCGAATTTCCTATGCCTGTAAACCTGCCGATTTAACTGAGGGCTTGAAACGTTTTAGCGCGTTCCTGAACGAGCTGAAATAACTTGTGATGGTTTAAGTCTATTCGAAAATAAAGGGAGTGGAAATTAATCTACTCCCTTTATTTGAAATAAGTTAAAACGTGAACTTATAAATTTCAATTTGAATTATCAGATTTTTTCTCAAGTATATTAGTAGGTTACGCAGAGCCAACCCAACCTATCGCGCTCTTTATAGCTTTTGACTACTATCCAATTGTTCTTTATAAAGAACAGTTTCCCCATAGCATTTTTTGATTTTTTGCCATTCACTATTCTTCAGGTTAATTGAACTAAACCCTACTTCATTGCCTGAATTGTCTAGAATAAAAATAGGTGTTTGTCCAAATCCTGATTTAGCATAAGTCAAACTAAATATATCCATCTTAGAAATGAAAATTCGCTTTGTTAAAAAACGATACTCTATTCCTGTATTTTTGAAGGCCAGGCGCAAAAGCCCAACTTTCCATCCAAGATAATAAATTATCGTCAAGGCCGTTAAAGCAATGGAATAAATGTAGAAAATAGCCAGTTCTTCCTTAAAGAGACCGACAACGCATGTAATGCTCCAAGCGAATAGAGACATTTTAAAAAAAGGAGAAATATTTGGCGTAATGTTAACTGTTTTCATAATTCGAATCTAGAAATACAACTTTCCTCATAATAGTCGCAGTACCGCCCTTAAAAAAATAATTTCACCACAAGAAAAATATCACGCTGCCACCTAAAAAGGTTAAACCAATTTTCAAATTTAGAGTTATTGAGGAAATTTCTCATTAGTACATTTGCAAAATTTTCCAAGTCAGTACAACAAATCAATAGTATCGAGTATATCTTAAGCAATTGTCGGTTTGTTGAATACCGCCTATTCCCCCCTCAAATAGTTTTCTTTTTAGTTAAAATTATTATCGGTCAACCAAATTTCGCCTGGCCATGCTTGTTATACAACTTACATCGACCCCAGATAACAAAGACCAGCCCCAAATACAATTGCCAGCAAACCCAATAAACGAAAGCTTTTACCAATTCTGGATGCTAATAAGGCAAAGCGTCTATGCCGACCTGGACCAATAATGATAAGAAACACACTTACGAAACATAGCACCCCGCCGAGCAAAGTTACAACAGCTGGATAAGACGATTCGTCTGCAAACATTAAGAATACAAGACCAATTAAAAACCTACTTGCTATTTCAAAGGGATGAAACCATGCCTTCTCACTAAACTTCACAATTCCTTTCGAAAATTCCAATGGTTTAGCAACCATATAGCAGCCAAAACCGAGCATACCGATTCCGAAAATTGTTAGTAAATACATTTTGTTTTTTTCATTACATAACACCTCATTCAGAAAGCATATGCAGCAATGGCTGGTTAGCAATAATTGAACCAATAGCAAAACTTGGAACTTGGAGGTCCTAATTGATTATGGAAAGCCAGTACCACTTATATTGCTCTTTAATTGCAGTGTATCCGGCACAGAAATTAAAGCAAACAAAACTTATACCTATCATTATCCCTAGAGAGTTTTGTCTCTCATCTGAGAATGATCCCATCAGTAATAGGACAGCAATCCCAATAGCAGCAGCGATCTGGAAATATCCAATAATTTTGACTCTCTTTTCTGCAATTGAAAATTCCTTTTCTTCGCTCTGCTTTTGCCGCTTTTTCCTTTCCTCATCCCCTGCTCCTCTAGACTCTAACTCCTTTACCAATGCATTGTAATTATCTGGATATGCTTCCGCATCAATTCCCGCTTTGGCCTCTAAAAGCTCTTGAAATGAGTAATTAGTATAATCAATGGTTCCCATGAATTGCCTTTTATTGCTTACACAGCTACAAGCTGGCGACTTTGTAATTGATTTGCTTTGTGCTATTCAAGCACAAAACAAATCGACGAAAAAGGAGTTCCTTGATAGCCTTATACGTATTTCCCGAAAAAACATGAAACACTTATAATTAGGAAGAAGAGCCAGGAAAAATGCTTACCTCCAGATGCTACCAATGAAATAATAAAATGCATAAAGAAGGTCACACAAATCACGTAGACAAGGAATGTTATATCTGCTTTACCATGCGCCAAACCGACAAGTATTGCTGCGAAACCAAACCACGCTATAGTTGTCAGGTGCCAAGCAAAGCGTAGCGTCTTTTTAGTAAACTCCGAACTTCCCAGTATTTTAGGAATATCTTCTCGGCGAAATAGCCTTATCAGGATAAAACGCTCACCCAGATATGAATGAGCGAACCCAATAAAAACAAGTAGAAAAGCTGGAACATAAAAAATCATATTGGTATAGTCCTTGACATATAACGCCGAGCACAACCGCAAAATGCTTTTCTGTTTTGTCAGTTGTTGCACCGGAGCAGCTGATTGAGTGGAGTAAATTACGCTAAAACTAAGCTTAATGTACTCTTTATTCATCTTTATTCATCCTTGTTCATCCTTGTTCATCCTTGTTCATCCTTGTTCATCCTTGTTCATCCTTGTTCATCCTTGTTAAAATTCTCAATTAATTCAGTATGTTACTAGCGACAAGAAATTTCGCAAGTGTTTTTATGTATATACTATGTACATAGGAATCAGAGAAAAAATCATTGCTTATTAAAATCAATTACTTGATATTTTGCAGACGTATTAAGTGAACCAACGCTGAATTAAACTTCGCTAAAAAGTGTAAATTCAAGGTAGGTAGGATAAAAATATTGAAGATCGCTGGACTTCCGTTTTAGATAAGGCCTCGAAGTATCATTAATTGTCAGACTTCATAATGCTTAAAATTAGAATGTGTTAGTTTGAGTATGAACCAATACACTTTATCTAATGTCTCAAACAATTGACCTAAGGGGTTACGCAGGCTTTTTTACTTTCAGCTGGATCTTCCGCTATCGAATAGATTTTTGCGTAAGCAGTTAAGTTATTTCCCAGTTCATCAAATAAAACCCGGCCACTAAACCCGGTATAGCTAAACTTTTTATGTTGCCGATATAGTTCGATGATTTTAGGAAAATCCGAATAATTTATCGGATAGCCATCAGAAGCAATCAGATTAACAGCCTCTTTCGTACTTAAATCAAACTCTTTTGCAAGTACTTTCGCCATCGCCATTATCATGGTGGAATCGTAAATATAAGCTCCATCAAAACCGGTCGCTTTGGTGGTGATTGCTTCAGCAATATTCAAACTCAGAGATTTATCCATATCCTGCTGGGTTCCCACAAAACTGAATATACAGGCGCTAATATCTCCGGGGTTTGAATCAATCAGATATTTTGGAGTTACCGTATCCCCCACCAGAATTAGAGGATACTTACCAAGCCAGTGTCGTCGGATCTTTTTGATCATATCTTTTACCTGAGCATTGGTCAGCGTAATGATCACCGCTGTCGCTTTTTGTTTTTGCACCATCTTTATTTCTGACAGCAGGTCCATTCCGCCCAAATGAACCAGGTCGCTAATCGCCAAATGTTCAACCCAACCATTACTAACTTCTGAGAAATACGCCTTTAATCCGGAAGCGATTTCCTGACTATAGATATCTCGCCCGGTGATCAGGAAGATGCGTCGATGACCGGATTTCTTGTGAATAAAGTCCGTCATCAGGTCAAGTTGCTGTTGATTGTTGGCAACCATTCTCCAAAAGGCGTGCTTACCTCCGATATCGGTCAAAACCATTGAAGAGGCAGATTGAGTAATCAGAGGTATATTGTTGGGTATAGTCACCTGCTGTAAAACATCTACAACACTATTAGAAGTTGCCGGTCCAATAATCGCTTCCACTCGGTACTTGTCAACGAGTTCTCTGGCGAGCCTGGCTGACACCGGGGTATTTTCTTTATCATCGGCACGCAAAATAACCAGCCGGCGTCCATCGATACCACCATTTTGATTCACAAAGTTTGCAGCCATATCTGCAGCGGCAATAATTTCAGCGGAATAAACCGGAAACTCACTGATAGGCGCCATAATACCGAAATTCACACTTGTATCATTGATAGGATTTGTGGCGGACTGGTGTATCGTGTGATGTGAGTATCCTTTATTCAAGGGAATGTGGATTAACTCTTTTAGACTGAGCTCACGAAGCTTACCATCTCCACTAGAAATGCTCTTAATTTGTGCAGGTTTCACTTTGTGGCTAGCAGGCGTAGAGCAAGAACACAGAATGATAGAAATCCCTACGAAAAGAGTAATTCTGAAGATGAAAGCAACTAATGACATCCTTTCGAACATAGAGCGGTTTTTAATTGTTAGCTTGTATCTCAGTATAGACGATTCTTTTCCTTTTCTCTCTACAATAGCGAAAACTTTCGACTTGTTGGACTTTATTTGAACGGGAAAACATTGGTTTCTTATCGCCAACCATTGGTAACCGGTCCTCTGCTTACTGAGAAACTTTCTGATAAATGACTATCAGGGAGTAATTGGATATACTTGCCTAACTATCCGGTTATAGCATTCTGGCTCAGATAAATCGAAGTTAGTCCGGATAAAACTGTGTTATTCAGGATAAAACAGTGTTAATCACGGTAAAATGATCTTTGCAAGCAACCACATAGAGTAATAGACGTGTCGAAAACCATTTTAGAAATTCTGTCCGACAGAGCTACTGAGGCGCATGGCCGAATACAGAGTGACTTCAAGGATATCAATCCCATTGTTGGTTTAAGCAGAGGTATGCGGGATATCGGTTTTCCGGCAGATACAATGACAATCGATTGTTTGAGAACTCAACGACGAATCATATTAATTTTGCACGACGAACAACCGGGAATAGTCAGCTATCAATTTGCATTCCGAGATAGAGATCCTGCCGATAATTTTGATGCCATTGACTTTGAGGAACTCACGACTCAAAAAATTTATGACTGGATAGCTGATTACTTCTCAGTTTAGACTTTTAGTGGTCACTCTTTAAAAATATGAGTCTGCAAAGTGTAGATGACCTCTCCAAAATCGTTCCTCAAAAATAAACTCATCAGGAAAGAACACCTCTGCCAGAAACTCTTGAAAGACGCTTGCGATAATAACTCTTATGGTAAAAGCTTCTGCAGAGGCGGATACCAGCTATCCCTGCCTCAATAAGTCAATCCCACTAAATACAACAACCAACAAAATTTCTCCCATTTGTTGCCAGCGCATTTTGTTCTTTTTCCGATATATAGCACTAGTAATAGCTTAAGTTCTCAGACTTTCCTCTAAACAACCAATATGATAGAAGCGTGTAGGCAATAATAATCGGTAACACTATGACCACACCATATAAAATGAACTCTAACGAAGCAGTGGAACTAACCGCATCAGTCGCGAGTAGCCTATTGGGTATTACATAGGGATAATAGCTATAGACAAGTCCAATCAGGCAAAGGCAGAATAATATCGCCGTCAAACAAAATGGAAGCCAACATGCTTTATCGTTTTCCAATGGCGCATGTTTTAGATAGAGATCGTTAACCAGTAATATAACAAAGCACATTAAGGGAATCGGTAATAACAAAATTGCCTCCGGCATACTAAACCATTTTTGCGCAACCTCTTCGCTGATTAGTGGATTGGCAATACAAATTGCAAGGACTCCCGCAGCAGTAATCCAACCGGCGACTCTCGCTTTTCTCGCGGCAAACTTTTGTAGCTCTCCTTCCGTTTTCATTACCAGCCAGGTACCACCAATATAGCGATAGGCATTTGTCAGGCAAAAAGCACTAAGAATTGAAAATAAAATTGATGTTAAATTATATTCAAATCCCATCACGTACATGCCCAGCATAAACCCCTGCGCACAGGTTGCCAATAAAGAGCCGAGCCAAAATAGTTTATCCCATAGCTCTCTAAAGCGAGTGACTGCCTTTGCGCGAAAATCAAAAGCAACCCCTCTTAAGATCAACCCGATCAATAGAAACAGCGCCGGTAAATAGAGGGATTTTAATACCATGCTATGCGCACTTGGGAAGGCGATAAGAAGAATACCGACTGCTAGAACTAGCCAGGTCTCATTAGCATCCCAGAAAGGTCCAATAGAGGCAATCATCCGGTTTCTATATTCAAGATTATCTTTTGGCAGTAGCAGTCCGACCCCAAGATCAAAACCGTCTAGCACGGTGTACATTAAAATTGAAACAGCCATCAATGCCAGAAAAATATAAGGAAGCGATTGCTCAAGGTTCATGCGCTTTCTCCTGCACTTTTTACTTGGATACTTTTTACTTGGATACTTTTTACTTGGATACTTTTTACATCTGTACTTTTTACATCTGTACTTTGACTAAAAGCCGTATCAATGGATTCTTTTTTACTCCCGCTTTTTAGCTCTCTATCTGAATATTCCTCAACCTGAACAGCATTTTTCGCCATGTAGAACAGCGTTTGTAAATAGGCAAATAATAATCCCAGATAAACAACCGTGTAGATAGTCAATGACAAAGCAACATTTTGTGGCGGAATATTTGTAACAGCGTCACTAACTTTAAGAAGCCCCTGAACAAGGTAGGGTTGCCTTCCTATCTCAGTAACATACCAGCCGGCCAGGGTTGCGATCCAACCGGAAAAAGTCATCCAGTAAATTGATTTCATTTGAAGCTGACTCAAATTTTTATTGGTCAACAACCTCCACGCAACCCACCAGCTAATTAGCAGCATCAGCAATCCAAGGCCAACCATCACTCGAAAGCCGTAGAACACTGGTTTAACTGGTGGCTGCAGCTCTTTAAACTCATTGAGTCCTTTCACCTCCCCGTGGGCATCATGAGTGAGAATCAGGCTGGCTAAATTTGGGATCGCTATTTCAAAATGATTCGTTCGCTTTTCTTCGTCGGGAACAGCAAATATCAACATATCGGCTCCGCGAGTTGTTTCCCAGACGCCTTCCATTGCCGCAACTTTTTGTGGTTGATGCTGAAGAGTATTCAATCCATGTAAATCTCCAACAAGGACCTGCAATGGAACAAGTATGGCAGCCGTAATCATGGCAGAGCGAAGCGCTAGCTTCGGCGCTTTTTTCTCATCACCATTTATCAGTCGATAAGCTGAAATTCCTGCAATTAAAAAGCTCGCAGTAATACCTGAAGCCAGTAAAGTGTGAGTTAATCGATATGGAAAAGATGGATTAAAAATAATCTCCATCCAGCTTTGCGGATGAGCGACACCATCCAGCATGATATGTCCCTGTGGAGTCTGCATCCATGAGTTTAGTGCCAGTATCCAGAAGGCAGAAAGCGAAGTTCCCAAAGCAACCAGAAATGTGGCTAGAGAGTGCAGCCAATTCGGCAGCCGCCTCATTCCAAATAACATAGCTCCAAGAAATGTAGCTTCCATGAAAAAAGCAGTAAGAACTTCATAACCGAGCAAAGGACCAGCTATGTTGCCGACCTTCTCCATAAAACCGGGCCAGTTGGTTCCAAACTGAAACGACATAGTGATACCACTAACCACACCAATAGCAAAGGTTAGCGCAAAGACTTTTACCCAGAAACGATAGAGTCTCATCCAGACTGGATGTCGACTCAAGTCATAGCGAACTTTAAAGTAGAAAAGATACCAGGCTAGTGCAATAGTAATTGTTGGAAATAAAATATGAAAACTAATATTAAGTGCGAATTGAATTCGAGAAAGTAAAAGCGTTTCAAGCATGGTCAGCTCCATCTTGTTAGCAATGAGACCATTGAAAATTGATTCGTGTTGCAAGATGCCATTTCGGCCAGATGTTAATTTTTTCCGGTGATTCGCTCCTTCATATCCAGGACTTTACCCACGCCCGAGCCGAGCTTCATTAACGTCTTCAAGCTCTCTGGACTCATGCGGTGAATATCGTCAAACCAGGTATTAAATAATTCGAGCAAATCATGGATTTCCTGAACTCGCTGATTGGCAAAATGGTGGGTGTCACCGTGGTCGCTCATCAGTTGACCTCGAAGCAAAGATAGCGTCGGCTCCACTTCCCGCTTTCTTCTCTCCGAAAGCACCTGTAGAGCCAACTCCCAGATGGTTCCTGCCGGTTTAAAGTAGTCTTTGCGGTCACCGGGTTTGTGATGCACACGAATTAACTGCCAAGACTGCAACTCTTTTAATCCCATGCTGACGTTACCTCGTGAGATACTTAGCATATTCGCAATTTGATCGGCGTTAAGCGGTTCTTCGGTAAATACAATCACAGCTAACATTTGACCGACCGTTCGGTTAAATCCCCAGCGACTGCCCATTTCTCCAAAATGAACGACAAAAGTTTCCAGTTCTGCAGGTAGTTCCATGACAACCTCAATTTTCTAATTTTCAGAAATTACTGAAAATTGTAAACTTAATATTATTTTGTTCAATACTTGAGAAACTTATTTCTCGGGAACTATAGTTGATTTTTATCAAGCTAAATTCCATGTTTTTTTGAGTTTTTTATTAAATATCAGGCTGTTAATTATTCCATCGATAAAATGCGCTTGGGAATTTTGTAGGTCTGAAGCAGGATATTTGCCAGAGGTGAATAGGAAAAGACAATCATCAGTGAAGTGGTTCTAACGAAAACTTTAAGCCTTAACTTAATTCCTTTGCGCAGCATTTGTTCATTAGCCCCTAAATGTTTTCCAAGCCCCCTTGTTGTTCAAGTAACACCGGTAAAGTCTTTCCAGACATGAACCGATTCTCGAGCAACTCACATACAGTGTCAGGAGCTCTATACAAACGACTATAGTCACAACATAAAATGTATTATTCCTGGTTCATAGTTAGGTCCTACTAGAGGGTGGGGTGTGAAGGTAAATAGGTGCTAGGCGATCAGGCTCTTTCAATGCTTTAACAGGAGCCCTATGCGCCGGCCTTGCGGCCTGAGCATAGGGCTTTTTTGCCTACTTTTGCAGCTCTTGGCAAAAGTAGGTCGCAGCAAAACAAGGCGCTGCGAAACCTTTTGAGTCCATGTATTACCTGGGTTCAAAAAAATCCATCTTACCTCGTTTTGAATAGCGCACTTCAAAGCTATCTAGCGGTATTGCCCCACCTGATAACTACCAACATCAGCCCCTAAACTACCTGCCAGGCGATTCCAGCTATTAATAGCACATATCGCCATAGTTAAATCTACAATAGATCTTTCATCAAAGTGATGTTTCATTTCCTCCTTCAAACTATCACAGACCGGTTGATTATTGATCCCGGTAATTGCTTCACACCAGGCCAATGCCGCCCGCTCCTTTTCGCTATAGTAGGGTGTTTCTCTCCACGCACTCAGGCCATAGAGGCGCTGCTCAGTTTCTCCAAGGGCACGAGAGTCTTTAGTGTGCATGTCGATGCAGTAGGCACAAGCGTTTAGTTGTGATACTCGAATCTTTACCAGCTCCAGCAACGCCTTATTCAGCTGGTTGTTTTCCAGCTCCCGAGTAGTATATTTTTCTATCTCTAAAATGGGTAAAACTGCATTTGGTGCTATTTTCCAGTAGTTAATAGAAATCGTCATCTTCTTCTCCATGAATAAACAGTCAGGGGTTATTTAGATAATGCGATTGGAAAGATACGCTATTAAGTCATGCAAGAATTGTATTTTTTAGACAGGACAGGTTATGACTCTTTTGTATTTCTCTTTTGTATTTCGATTTAGAATCATGTAACCAGTTATTGTCACTAGCTGACCAAAGTTTCCTCCCCTGATATAATCTGCATTCACCACTCAAGACAGAGTTTGTTGGATCACAATAACTATTGGATTTAGCGAATTCAGTCGATTCAGCAAATTCAGTCAATTCAATGGATTCAAATAGTTGACACTACAATCAAAAGCTAGCCCATTGGCTCATTTAAACTTTCAGCGCCTGAAACCCCATCCTGCGCTAAGAGAGCTAGTGCAATGTTATTGGCATATCCAGGTCAATGATAATCACCACTCATCCGAATCAACATCAAAAATACAAACAGACTATTTTCATCCCGAAGGTGGTAGCGGAATTATTTTCAACTTCTCGAATTCCATTAAAGTTAATAACCAGCTAGTAAGTAACGATGTTTTTATTTCAGGTCCGACTTTAATCACGCACAACCTGCAAACAACAAATGATATTAATACCCTGGGCATTCGCTTTTATCCTGGCAGCGCTTCAACGTTTTATTCACAACCATTGTCCGAGTTGGTTGAACAACTTCTACAACCGGATGAGCTTTCAATAAAAGGTATTGGAAAGGATCTCTACGAACAACTTGCCGAATCAAAAAGCCTTCAAAAGCGTATAAACCTACTTGACCATACGTTGCTATCAATTTTAAAAAATTCGCAACCAGTAAGCTTACGAGTGCGTACCGCGGTTCGTCATATTAATTCAAGTCGTGGCAAGATTGAAATTGCTTCGCTCAGTGAGTTGCTTAACCTGAGTCAGCGACAACTTGATCGTGACTTCAAGCATCATCTTGGCCTGGTTCCCAAACAGTATTCCATGATAAAACGACTGGAATTTGCCAGAAACTTAATTAAAAATAATCCTTGCAACATGAACCTGACCGAAATAGCCCTGGAGTCCGGTTTCTACGATCAAGCGCACTTTACCCGACAGTTTAAACAGGTTATCGGAATTACTCCGAGCCTTTATCAAAAGAAAAGCAAGTGTATGGCGGAGTCGACTATTAAGTAATTAGTCGTCGGTTCGAACTTCAATCGAGTTCTCAAATAAAAGGCGTAGGTAATTTCGATATTGTAATATTTGCGACGCCAGAACATGGCGATCAGTTAATATCCGGGAGAGAATTATCCCTCCTTCAAGTACTGCTGAAAGCATATCGGCCAATTCATCGATCTCTATTGCCAGCCTGGGTTTACGACTTGCCATGATTACAGATAATTGCTCACTAAAAAGAGCACGCCAGGCTAAAGTCCCCTTCTTCATTGTCTCAATGATACTATGATCGAATTGCTGACTTTCATAAGTAAAAGCCGCCACCAAACAACCGGGATGAGTGTCTTCTAGTGCCAGCATAGCCTCTGCCAACAGTTTTAAAAATAGCAACATTTGTTGCAACGGATCTTCTGTTAGCTCTCTGGCGCGGGAAAACAAATCATTAAAAAATTCGTCATCAGCAGATAAATAGCGGTTAAGTAGTCCATAAGCCAACTCACTTTTTCCGTCAAAATGATAAAAGAAACCGCCTTTGGTAATATGCGCTTGCTGAATAATTTCTTCAATAGATGTACTGGCAAAGCCCTTTTGCAGAATAATACTTTCTGCTACATCCATAATTCGTTTTTTCGTTGAATCAGCCCTTTTCATCGCTCTATTAACTTCCCTGCTCCTTAAAAACTTTAATTTACTATACCAAAGGTATAGTAAATTAATCCAGAAACTCGAAATCCCTCCGCATGTTTTTTAACTTATTGAAATAAAAGAAATTAAAAACCTGAAGATTCATACCTGCGGTCTACTGCATTCACCCCACGGCTTTTATAAAATTAACTAACCGTAATAACATAGTTTTGCAACTCACACTAAGGAGAGAAAATGAGTTTATATCGCCGACAATTACCTTTAACACAACAGAGTCCACTGATAACCGACGGAGGACTTGAAACAGAGCTTATTTTTAAGAATGGCTATGAACTTCCCGAGTTTGCATCATTTCCATTATTGGAAACACAGCAAGGTCGAGAAGATTTAACTGATTATTATCAGCATTATCTGGAAATTGCTCGCACTCATCACAGAGGGATAATTCTCGAAGCTCCTACCTGGAGAGCGAACCCTGATTATATTGCCAAACTGGGGTACTCTCCTGATCAGGTATCAGTCATTAACGCTCATGCAATCGAGTATTTGAATGAACTTCGCAAAAGCTATCCTGTTTCGCAACCATGCCTGATTAGTGGCTGCATCGGACCTCGCTTCGATGGCTATCAACCCCAGCAGAAAATGAGTATCCAACAGAGTATCAACTACCATACAGCGCAAATCACCGCGTTTGAAGCGACCGATGCGGATCTGGTAACGGCCCTGACTATGACCAATGTTGATGAAGCACTAGGAATTTCTCTGGCAGCCAAAAAATTGAATATGCCAATAGTTATTTCGTTTACTACAGAAACCGACGGTCAACTTCCCTCAGGAGAATCACTCAAAAGTGCAATAGAAACAATCGACCGGGAAACTGCAAATTATCCGCTTTATTATATGATCAACTGTGCCCATCCAAGTCACTTTCAAAATAGACTGGGCGACGCCGCCTGGTGCCAACGAATACAAGGATTAAGAAGTAATGCTTCTTGTAAAAGTCACGCCGAACTGGATGAGTCGACCGAACTCGATAGCGGAGACCCGGTTGCGCTGGGCCTCGATTATTCGAAACTTAATTCAGTATTAAAGAATCTGAGGGTCATAGGAGGCTGTTGTGGTACCAACCACGAACACGTCGTACAGATGGTAAAATGTTGCAACCACTCGATTAACTAACCTGCAATAGACTCCTCAGCTTCGGATTTTAATCGAATAATGAGGAGTCCTGTCACGCACAATAGTCACAGACAACAGCCACAGACAATCACTGAGTCCGTTTAACGCTAACTCTTTTGAAAGCCAGCTGCCGGCGAATATCTGAATCTCCCTGACACCAGTTATTTGCCAGTGCATGCCATAACTCTTCACACCCGGGCATACCAAGCGCTTCCAGAAAGTTATTCTCAACTACGATAAACTGATTTTTGTAGGGCAGTAAAAAACCGCCATGTTGATTTAACAGCTCCAGAGCTTCGCGATAAGTATTGCACCAGTGATTAAGCAAACTGCTGCAACGACTCGAATACCAGAAAGTTCCGTAATCTTGCAATAGTTGCTGATTTTCACACTCAAGTACTCGGCGCGCATGAAGCCAGTCATCGAAGCCATAATGCTGGGCAATATAGTTTTGACAATGCTTCAACTGAATTGGGTTACCAGACTTTTTACCGGATATATATTTTTGAAAGCTTTTGACTTGAGGCTCGCTAGTATCTGTGCGAATTGATTTTAACAGTTTTTTAGACTGGATTTTTAGTTCTTCGATTGGCGATAACATATTTCAATTCCAAATAAGATTTTTGTTCCCCGCACAACAAATATTCAGAATGATAATGCTATATCTGGCTGAATTATCAGCGAATCAGTAACATTTCGAATGGGTGAGATCCTCTTGGCGGGCAGGCGTCCCATAACACCTGCCACAATTATCGCAAACCAGCCCGACTATGCCAAGAGCAAATTAACCGGAATTAATTTGATCCCATATCTTTCAGTTAGAATAGACTTTTTTATTTTCCAAACTACTCAAAAATTCATCGTCAGAGCCTTCGAGCAAATCTTCAAACAGGTAAGTAGAAAGATAACGCTCTCCTGTATCAGGCAACATGACTAAAATGTTGACTGATTGCTCAGCCTTTTGTGCGACTTTAAGCGCTGCGGCAACTGCTCCACCTGCGGATAATCCAACAAAGATACCTTCTTCAGCGGCCAACCTCATTGCAGTGTCTTTCGCTTCTTCATCGGTAACAGTTTCCAGAATATCCACTATATCGGGGTTAAGTACGTCAGGCATAAAGTTAGGTCCAACCCCCTGTATTTTATGTGGCTGCCACTCTTTGCCTTTAAGCAACTGTGAAGCCTGAGGCTCATAGGCTACAACATTAATATCGGGTCGAATTAACTTTAGTGCCTCCCCTATACCGGTAATGGTTCCGCCGGTACCCCAGCCACAAACTAAAAAGTCGAGTGGCTTATCTTCAAAATCACACAGAATTTCCTGGGCTGTGGTAATCCTATGAATAGCCGGGTTGGCAGGGTTTTCAAACTGTTTTGGTTGAAACCAGCCATTAGCTTTTGCCAGTTCCTCCGCTCGCTTAACCATTCCGGTCGCTTTCTCTGCCGCGGGAGTCAGTATGACTTTCGCTCCCAAAGCGCGCATTATTTTTCGTCTTTCCACAGAAAAAGTTTCCACCATAGTTGCGACAAATGGATAGCCTTTGGCTGCGCATACCATTGCCAGAGCTATGCCGGTATTACCCGAGGTTGCTTCAATGACTGTCTGTCCGGGTGTCAACTCGCCTCGCCTTTCAGCGTCTTCAATAATAGCTTTGGCCATCCGATCTTTAACCGAACCACCCGGATTAAAACTTTCCAGCTTAACGTAGATATTTGTTCCTTGCTGCACCAATTTGTTTAATTTCACAATTGGCGTATTCCCTATAGTCTGGCTGATATTGTTGTAAATCATGGCTCGTCTCCTTATTGGTGATAATGAATACCGTGTCTTAACAAACAGGTTAAAACTGAAAGCTATTCATTTTTAGTCCAATAAATGTTGTAATTGACTACATAATTTGTAGCGAAAAGAGTTACCAGGCTAAACGGTTTTCACACTAAATCGGGATAGTAGATAAGGAACGACTATGAATGAACGGATGCTCGACGAGCAAAATCTCAGCGAAAAGTACGACTATGGGGAAGCCTGTCCAGTGTCGATGGCGACCTCTATTCTTGCAGAGCGGTGGACCTTACAAATTATCAGAGAAATGTTTCTGGGCTCAACCAAATACTCTCAATTTCAAAAATACATGCCCAATATCTCTCCAACGTTACTAAAAAATCGACTTAGAATGCTGGAAGAAAACGGTATCATACTGAGAAAGAAAACGGCGACTCAAGGCCGCTACGATTATTATCTAACCCCTTCAGGGAAAGCGCTTGGCCCTGTATTAACAGAAATAGGTAAATGGGGTATGCGCTTTGCAAATGAAGGAATGACGGAAAAGCAGAATACCGTATATGGATTACTGCGAGATTTGTCCGGAGCGATCGACCTGGACGAACTACCCGACTGCGACATTACCATACAATTTACCTTTAAAGACAACCCGGACAACCCCAGGCACTTTATCAATATATACAATGGTGAAGCACAATTTTGCAGCCAGGATTTAGGCTATGAGGTCGATGTGTATATCACAACCACAGTCGAGCAAATGACCAAAATCTGGTATGGTGAACTTTCCATGCATAAAGCCATAGAAAGTGAAGCGATGTTGGTGGTCGGCAATATCGAGTTGACCAACAATATATCAAAATGGTTAAGAGTAAGTGGCTTTGCAACAGGTAATGGCAAATTCACACCACCAGCGTAGATATTAATTTGTTGAGGCGCCCACCTGCTGGCTTAAACAAGTTTCAGCTGCGGATAATGTTCCAACCTTTGTTTACAGTCTCTAAGCGCAGATTTGAAAAATCCACGCAAATGTTTTTTCAGATGCCTTGCGGCTTTTTTGCCATCAATTCCTTTGAGCTGACAAAACAGAGCGAGCGCATAGGTCGACTCCTCTTCATTCATAAATACCTGCCTGAACGGTGCCTGTGCGCCGCCACAACCACCGCAACCACCACTGCGAGGAACTATTGCGCTATTAGCAAATATCACACCGAATCCCATAAAGATACCAATGAGTTCTCCCGCCATGGGAAGGTAATCCTTTCCTCCGGGAGGAAGCTTTCCTGCGGCACTTATCAGATGGTGAGACAAACCATGAACAAAATGGGCGATAATACCTTCAGGACTTCTAAGCTGCTGAGAATGATAGGCAAAAATAATCGCCTTTGCTGATGCCGACTCAGTTGATACTTGCTGCATTTTGGGGTGTGGAAAACTGGAAACCGGCATACTTGAGAAGTGGACAGATTCATCAACCACCGGCAACTGCGGAGAATAGGACTTAAATTCGGCAACAGCGCCTTTACCGCGCAATTTACCGCTGACGATCAGAGGAGGTTGTTGCGGTAGTTCACACTGAGTTTCGTCAAGTCTAACTAATTCGGTGGGCCAGTGTTCCATTCCCGCATATGCTTTAACCTGACTGAATATTAAATCCGCCATCCCCTCTACTGAGGTTTCCTTACCCGGGAAATACTCGTTATTTGGGAGAACCAGTACGGCTTCGTCCAGAAAAACAGTCTTGTCAAACTGTTCCATGGCCCAAGCATAGCTGTCGAAAATCCACAGAATAATATCTTCATCCAACAGCTGTTTTTCGCGATTAAAAATACCAAGCATCAAAATAGATTTGTGTTAACAGAAAACCTATGCAGGATGTTACTACAAAGTTACCTTAAAAAGCAGCATTGTTCATCTGAAATAGCTATCTGCCTGACTTTGACTTTAGAAAATAGGCGCTAAGAGGACCATCACCATGCATGAAAACCCATTCCTGATAACAGCTCTTACATCGAAACAGGCTTGTTAACCCATCACTACGAACTAACAATAGCTGTCGCTGTTCCTCATAGTTGCGTAGCCGCTGATAAATACTTTTCGCGTCCGATTCCAAAGCCAATCTGTGTGACTGCACTTGCTTCAACTCATCACACAGGTGACACTCTGAAGAGACAAAATAATCTGATTTTCCTGAACGATTCATATCTCTATGTCCCATCTGTTCCAGTCCTCTGAATGAATATGCGCTGCAGCTGAAATCTACTCAACAATGTTATCCGATTCATTATAGCTTCTTGATAGGCTACAGAAACCTTCCTTTACCACAAATAATCCATTTGAGCCTGTTCAACGAATCTAACTCTGATAAATGCCAAACATAAGCACTATTCAAACTTACGACAACCAAGGAGAACGAAAGGCTCAGGGTCGGTATTTCCAACGGTTCTTTGCATTCCGTTATTTATTGCAATAGCATTTAAAAATAATCAGCATCCCTTGTCGGAGGAAACTTCTTATGAAAAAGACTTTTCTGTTGTTACTCATTATCTTGACGGCTGTTGATAAAGCATTTGCTATTACCTGTGGAACGTCTCAACCTTTCACTCGCGAGATTGAATCAAGTAAAGCAAAGACTAACGAACGTATCGCCCTGGTTAAGGTCAACGATAAAGAGATTGAGTTCCAGGGCAAGATCTACCCCGGCTTTGAATTCGAAATTATTGACTTTTGGGATGATAAATCTACTGGCAGAGTTGGTGATAAGATAGATACCGGAGAAGGTCTAGTTTTCTACTATTCAAATACTGTCCCGGAATCAACAGAAGAAGAGCGCCTCAAATCCAAAAGACGTTATTTTCCAACTAACAGTCATTGGTTAATCCGGCTTACAATCAAAGGCTCACATAAAAGCGCCTTCCGTTACGAGACTCCGATCTGCGGTTCAATTATTCGATATTTTTCAAATTCAGACACTCTGGAGGGCTTTATATTTGATCCAGAGAAACAAAAAAAATCGGGTAATCCGCTCAAAAGAACAGCACAAACAATGAGTGCGAGTAAATTAAAACAGATTATTCTTGAAAAAACTGTCGTTACTGAATAAATCCCAATTATTTTTTGCTTATTGAGTTTTTATCAACTTGCTTTTTCCTGGATGCAGACCGCTTTTTTGTTTCTGCCTTGATTTTTGCTTTTGCTATTTTTTTCTTATGTGGCTTTTTCTTTTTTGCCGCAACTAACGGAATATCAGGAAATTTTTGCTCAGGTTTAAATCCAGAGACCCCAATTTTTTTAAGCTTTACTCCGATTAAACTTTGTACTTTTTTCAACAAATCAATTTCATCCATACTGATCAGAGAAATAGCCTGTCCGGCTTCACCTGCTCGTCCGGTTCGACCTATGCGGTGAACATAATCTTCGGCAACTTTCGGTAGTTCATAGTTGACCACCAAAGGCATCTGTTCGATATCCAGTCCTCGCGCAGCAACATCCGTCGCAACTAAAGCCTGTACCTTACCTGCTTTAAATTCTGATAGTGCTCTATTTCTCGCTCCCTGCTTCTTGTCTCCGTGGATAGCGGTAGATTTAATACCCGACTTTTCCAGATCATACGCGAGCTTGTTTGCTCCCTTTTTAGTTTTTACGAATATTAAAGCTTTTTCCCAACGATGGTGCCCAATCAGATAGCTTAACAAAGCTGTTTTTTGACTTTTCTCAACAGGATGAAACCACTGGTCAACCGTACGTGCAGTAGTATTTGCCGGTGTCACTTCGACTTCAAGCGGATGATTTAAGAACTGTTTACTTAGCTGCTTGATGGTTTCTGAAAATGTGGCAGAAAGTAGAAGCGTCTGCCGACCCTGAGGTAATTTCGCTTTGATGCGCTCTATATCCGGTAGAAATCCCATATCTAACATTCGATCAGCTTCGTCCAATACCAGATACTGGAGTTCATCAAATTTAACCGCATTCTTGTCCATTAGATCCAATAAACGACCAGGAGTAGCAATTAACACGCTGGCTCCTTTACGAAGCTTCATCATTTGCGGATTAATTTTTACTCCGCCATAAACCACTAGCGATCGACATCCTGTATAAAGTCCATATTTCTCAGCATTTTGGTGTACCTGAAGCGCAAGCTCTCTGGTAGGTACCAATACCAAAGCCTTTACCTGATTCCCTTTCGGCGGCTTGGCGTCACTTAATTGATTAAGAATTGGTAAAATAAAAGCAGCGGTTTTGCCTGTTCCG
The DNA here is from genome assembly GCF_015687155.1 of Aliikangiella sp. G2MR2-5. Taxonomy (GTDB): domain Bacteria; phylum Pseudomonadota; class Gammaproteobacteria; order Enterobacterales; family Kangiellaceae; genus Aliikangiella. Next base: position 109,030 of record NZ_JADPQF010000007.1, read on the forward strand.
GTTTGAGCTGAGGCCATTAGATCATGTCCCGCCTGAATTGCTGGAATAACTTTTAACTGGATTGGTGTCGGCTTAACATAATTATTTTCAGTTAACGCCCGCAGAAGCTCTCTTTTTAGTAGCAAACTGGAGAATTCTTGTTTTGGTGAACTATTATCTGTCGCCTGTTGCTGAACTAGCTCATTATTTTCGGCAGATATTTTACCGCTATCAGCATCGATTTTTGTCATGGAATGTACTATCTCGGATTGGCCTCTTCTTAGTTAAGGGTCGTAGTTAAGAGGTTATAGTAAAGGTTATTGACCGGTATAATATCGGTTCCCGTCGACATTGGCGATAAATTATCGAATTAATAAACAACTAAAATTCGTCAACAAAAGCTTTCCACTCCTTCTCGCTACGACTCTGAGGAAACGGTTGCGGAGCAATAGGCACCTTGGAAAACCATACGCTGCGAAGTTGCTTGTTCTTGTCAATTTGAGCGATATGAATTGGCTTCCAGGTATGATGCGTATTTTTCTCAACGTATATCATGCCACCAGGCCCCTGAATAGATATATCACTGGTATATTTTAATACCTCTTCCACTTCAGAAGTTCTCGCCATTCTTACGGCTTTTGCCCATAAATGCACTCCCAAATAGGCCGTAACCATCGGATTACCGATCCTGCTCATCGCTCCATATTTTTCAGTGAATCTCTTTTTGAACTCCTGATTAATATGGTTATTGGAATCTGATAAATAATTCCACACTAGAAAATCTCCATCCATATCAACATCAGCAAACAGGGATAGCTCATCTTCAGCAATGGAAAATGAGAAAGTCGGCACTGACTTTGGATAAATATTACTTTCTCTAAGAGCTTTGAAAAAGCTTAAATTGCTGTCACCATTAATAGTATTGAAAATAGCATCTGGCATAACTCGACGAATATCCTCAACAACCGAAGAAAAATTCTTTTCGCCTAAGGGCACATAAGACTCACCAACAATTTCTCCTCTCCATTTTTCTACTTGATCTTTTATCACTTGATTGGTTGCTCGAGGATAAATATAATCCGATCCAATAAGATAGATTCGCTTGCCAATTTCACTAAATGTCCACTCTAAGGCAGGCAATACTTGTTGATTGGGAACCTCTCCAAGATAAATAACATTTTTTGATAGCTCCATACCTTCATACTGTAATGGGTAGTAAAGTAAATGGTTGTTTTTCTCTATAACAGGTAGAACAGCCTTGCGGCAACTCGAAGTCCAACAACCAAAAATAGCCTCTACCTCGTCTTTCTCAATTAGCGCTTTTGCAATTTCGGTAAATATCCTTGGGCTAGACTCGCCATCGCGCACAACGGCCTTTATTTTTCTTCCCATTAAACCACCTTGTTGATTGATTTCATCAACAGCGAGCAGCACAGCGTCCACAACGCCTTTTTCACTAACAGCCATGGTTCCACTTAAAGAGTGCATTACTCCTATCTTTATTGCCGGTCTATGGAAATAACTAACAATAATAAAGATTAAAGAAATCATTACTACTGCGATTAACAGAAAAAACAGACCTTGCTTGATATTGCTTTTCATTTTTAATAGAACACCCAAATGGTTACAAAAAACAACACTGAGGACAATGCCGGCCAGTAAAGTGTTTTCGAAATAAAATTTTCATCTCTACCTTGAATAGCTTCATGCTTGGCAATATAAATGGAGCTGACGGCTACATATAAAAGCATGACGTAGATAACGAAATAGAAGTATTCAAAATACATGATTCTTGATGACTCAAGAGACTGTCTTAGTTCAGAATGATTTATACCCACAACAAAAAATAGTGCGGACAATCCAATAACAACATTGCTAGCGGAAAATCCAAGCCAATCCGCAGCCTTGCTTGATTTGGTACTAATCAATACGATCAAGAACATGATGATCAAGATTAGTAGAACCGGAATAATACGAGAAACAAATGGTGTTAAAAATTCACGTCGAATTTTGACGTTGTATAACAGCTCAGGTTTATTGATCAAGCCATTAGCTCTTTTACTACCAAAATTAGTGCTAAATTTTTCGTTGTGAAAGCTAAACCAGCTTTCTTCCATTTTCCAGCCAGGCAATACAAAGCCATCTTGCACACCGGGAGTCAATTCGGGGTTTGGTAGAAAGTATGACTCAAGATCAGGTATCAGAATTACATGCTTTTTAAAATCCTGGTGCCACATCCGCAACCAGACTTGCTGAGAATCGAGGGGATAGAGCGAATAGTCAAACTCTTGCCTAAGCGTCGCAAACACATACCAGCCGATGAGTTCTTCGCAGTCATAATCTTCAATTTTTTTCAGACTACAAGCTGGATCCGATGGATCTGCTAACTCTCGATAAACCTGCTGCATCAAAGGCGTTTCCGCCTCAGGAAATACCAACCCGCGTGAAACACCTTTGTGCTCTCCTTTTTTATAGTGCTGCCAGACATATCCTGATATTTTTACATTGTTAGCACCTTGAAATTCGATCGACTGCAGGTAAACACCCGTTTTTACAAATCTCGGCTGCTCGATAAAACGCTCATTCGCCGTCTGCTTTTGACGATTGGTGAAATCATTAAGTACATTGCCACTCATTACTTTTATCTCGTCAACACTTTCTTGAAGCGGATAATATTCAGCTACAGTCCAGAATCCACCTACACCGGCAAAAATGATTAGCGATGCTAATATTGAAGCAAAGAGCGAATGTTTTAATGGCGCGGAAAAACTGAAAAATATGACGATAATTGACAATACCAACCAGGTAGTTAACAGGAAGATAAGAAGGAACCATTGACGACGCAAGTTATCTTCATCCAAAGTTCTCTCCTGGTCGACAATAACCACCGCAGCCCAACCAAGTCCGGCCATAGGCTGGTAGATCATCCAGGATTTCTCCTGCGTCATTGGATTAATATGTGAAACATACCCTTTCTCTCCGGCAACCGCGTGAATAGCCATTGAGTTCAAGGTACTATCTTCGGCTTGCCACGCAGACTCGAAGATAGTACCGCCGGTAAGTATTAACTCTTCGTCGGGGTGAACTATATAGCGTCCCTGACGGGAAAGAACGAAATAATAGGCAATAGTCTCATGTTCAAACTGAATCAGTTTTTTGAGTTTGTCTATCGAAAGATTGCCAAAAATAACGCCACTCGGTGCATCCCTGTCCTTGTCTTTTCCTGGCAACCAGAAGGGGATACCAAACTCAGTAATCAAACGCTTGCTTGCTTGTCCGTAGAATGGTTCAGACCAGGTATTTCCTTCTAAAAGAGGCTTGCGATACCAGGTATATTCAAATTGAGTGTAGTCATATTTGATTGGTCGTTCTACAACAGTATTATCATCCTCAATAACAAAATAGCGAGAAAATAGCCGGGGACTGTCGGGACTAGATTTTGGCTCAAATGCCAGACCTAATCCATACATCCAGGCATTCTCTTTCAAATCCTTTTGAAGTCGCTCCTCTATTTTATCGATATCCAGTCTTCCACTAGCAATATCTTGTGATATCTGTTCCACCACTGGCTCGACCTTTCTGACCAGCTTTTCTATCTCCAGGGTTTTGTCACCAATGCTTTTGGTAATCGCATCCAGAACTTGCTGAGCGTTATTGTGGTTTTCAGTAATGACTTTGAAATATATTCCCATGCTCATGATAGTAAGTAAAATCAAAAGCAATAAACTGATATTTCTAACTCGAATAGCTATCCGTTCTGACAGTTTTTTTTCATTATTTTCAGCATGAAGAATTTGATTTTTTCCTGCCTCAATTTCGTACATGTCAAGATTTCCCTTCGCGACTATTTCCGCCGACAAGAAACAGAAGATTCCATGTAAATGAATATAGTCAACTCCAGTCAATTGGGATAGGCGATTAGTTGGAATTTAAGCTCGAGGTTGCTAAAAGTGTTAAAAAATCTCGAAAAGAGAGGTAAATCCAAAGCTATGTGACATAGATACACCCCAACCCCAACAAAAATACTTACAAGTACTTGTACAAATTCGTCACTCAGGATAATATATACAAGTACCTGCATATATAGACAAGCGGAAATATTCAAAACATGCACAATAGTAAGATAGATATTGCCCCCTCCGATAATGATTACCTTGATACTCTTGGAAGCCCCTACCTGGCTCATTTTGCACGCAGGCTGGCGGATCTCATTATCGAACAGGGGACAACAATACTGCTCGAAAAGGGAATGGTTACTCCGTCAACAGCTTTGTCCACTGTTTTCTATCTGGACAACAATCAGAATGTTACTGTCGCTTGTCTTGCTAATGCTTTAAGTGTGAGCCACCAAATGGCAACTCAAAGAATTAACTCTTTGATAAAGCTAGGTCTGGTAACAAAAGGCTCATCGGATAAAGATAAGAGGGCCAAATATGTAGTGCTTACCAGAAAAGGAAAAGAAGAAGTAAAACAGCTCATTCCATTTGTCCAGAACCTGGCTCGTGCTTTTGAAGAGCTGGAATCAGATCTAGAGTGTCAGCTCACTCAGGTGATCAGGGATGCTGAGAAATCCTTGCTTGAAACCCCCTTAAAAGAGCGCCTCTCAAATTTATCAGGACATTAACATGACCACTCCGGTGAACACTCAAATCAATAAAAAAGCACTCTTTCTGGATCTGTTCCTGATCCTGGCAACGTTATTTGCCATCAAGTACTTTTTGCTGCAATTTTCTTCAACATGGACCTTTGCTGGACCTGTCTCGCTTATAGTAGCGCTCACAATCGCTAGCTGGCGCCTTAAATCGAGAAGTCAATTATGGTCAGAGCTTGGCTTTGCTCATACACAATCCCATATAAAGTTGTTGTTATGGACGGTCGGTGCATTAGTAGTAACTATCGTAACAGGCGTAATAGCCGGAGCAATAGCTAACGGCCTGCTATCGCCTCAAGTTGTCAATGAGCAAACAATCAATTTTACTCAAAACCGGTTTGCAGATGTTCCCGGCAACCTGCCTGTTTACCTATATTGGCTTTTAGTATCCTGGATTATCGGCGGTTTCACCGAGGAACTATTATTTCGCGGATATCTGTTAAATCGGTTTGAAAGTATTTTCACTGGGCTGCCAGCTAAAACGACACTCGCAATCATCGCTCAAGCGGTAATTTTTGGTCAACAGCATATGTATTATCAGGGCATAACAGGGATGGTGGAAACAGGACTTATCGGCATAGTTTCAGGTACTATTTATATCCTGTGTGGCAGACGTTTGTGGCCTTTGATTATTTCTCACGGTCTGGCTAATACTCTCGGAATGACCATGATTTATCTGGGGAACGTACCTGCGGCATAGTAGTAGCCATTAAAGTCCATCGTCATTGCCTGCCGTTACTCCTGCTAACGGTAGAAGAGTATTAACCTATTCCAGCGGTAATGCATCTACTGATACACACATATATTTACAAATTCAAAACAACCAAATCTTACTTTCTGTCGTCTTAATACTCTTTAAAACTCTATTTTTACCCGTTCGAGTTGTTCAATCTTTTAGAGGCAGACCATGGCAGACGAGTATAGCAATGAAAAAATTTCGGCCGACAATAAACCGGTCATGGCAATAAGAAATGACTTTGAAAAAAACTTATTCAAAGAAGGAATTTTTTTCAAACTATTCTCTTTTCTTTCACTTACTGACTACGAAGAGTTAAAGAAGTGTGGAAAATACGATCGGACCCTGGTTTACGCGATGGTCTTTCGTCAATTAGTAACCTTTGCCTTTACCTGCATGTTGTTCACCTACGGGGTATCTTTATTTCTGGACTTTAAAGTCGCAGTTATCGTTGGAATTATCTTCTCTCTTACTTTGTTCTTCCTTGATCAGGCTATTATCGGATCGGACTGGGCACTGAAAAATCCTTTTAAAGGAGGTATCCCATTTAGAAGCATATTAGGTCTTATCCCGAGAATTATTTATTCATTAATCATCGCCGTTGGCCTGGCGACGCTAGCGGAAATCAGTTTACAAGCCAATGCAATCGATGAGCAGATTCAACATGAATCAAATGAGAAAAATCGTCCCTACTTTACCAAGCTTGAAAAATATGAACAGGAGCTGGAAACCGGCATCAGTGTTGATCGCAGGAAAGTTGAAGATATTCAAGCTGAAATCCAGCAACTGAGTGATCAAAACCATCGTTACGAGCAAGCATCACGCACTGACGATGAATCAACCTTAAGCAATACTCTGTCTATCAAGCAGCAAAACTCTACAGAGTTACAGCGAACTCAACAAACACTATTCAATGAGATAGCATCTATCAATAAGCGACTGGCTAAGGCACGAGAAGACTATAATTTCTGGTTCAATGAAGCCTTACTGGAACGTACTGGAAAGGATGGTCGTGCGCCTACAGAGGGCCCTAAATATCATCGTGCGGTAGCTACATATACAGACCTAGGGAAACAGATAGAAATTCTTGAGAGTGAGTTAAAAGATACCCAACAAAAGCTCGAGTCGCTAAAACCTGATATTGAGTCAGCTCTCCAGGCACTAAATCAGGTACAGAAAAACATCAATGATTTACAACTTACCGAGGCAAATTATGAACAAAACAAGCAAACAATTGCACGCCTCGAAGATAGTTTAGGCACCGCTAAAAGTATGCTCAACCGTGCAATTGATGAAAAACAAAAGAAAATGGATGAGTATCGTCAGAAACTTGAAAAAGATGGATTGTTTTATGAGGTGAAAACAGGAATGCTACGCCGTTACCTTGCGCTAAAAAATATCCATCGAGATCCCGAAATAGGCGAAGCCGCAATGTTGTTTAGCTGGTTACTGAAAATCTTCTTTATTGCCATAGAGCTAATGCCCGTGATTATAAAACTTTTCTTCTCACCATTTAGTTTTTATTCATTAAGAATGTATCGCAAAATGCAGGAAGCCTTACTAGAAGAAGAGGAAAAACTGGAACTAGCAAGGGCAAAATACAGAAAACAGGATCACTATCCAATTAAAGATGTCAGCTAACACAAAAACAGAAGAATATAAGCTTGAACCTTCATTATCATAAGCTATATTTTGAAAGCCGTAGTATATCTGATGAATGAGAGAGAACGAGTTTACTTTCTCTCTCATGTTAATCACATTGTTATTCAGCCAGGGTTCAGCTAATTAAACTATGCTATGGTAAAATTCATTATCAAAGGCCTCCAGTGTGCTCCCAAAAACACTACTTATCGTTTTGGTATTATTTCTTTTCTTACTTTTTCTTTCAATGCATGCCAAAGCATCTGATTCGCTTTCAGAAAGCCTTATGATCGACCAGACAATAGTCAATTCAGAGTTAATCCAATTTCGCAATGATAACAAAGTCTATCCGGAAAAAAGTCAGTTTAAAGTAATTCATGCCTTAACTATGAGCAATGAACAAGGGGAACGTTGGGCAACAGTCACCATTAAAAACATGGCCGGTGGCAGAAGAATATTTGAAGCGAATCATCTATTGGCATTGTTTGCCAATGGCAAGCGTATTTTCCCCGATATGCAAGAGGAGCTTTTCGACAGCAAGGAAACGCGCTCTGTTACAGTTTACTTTGGCAACAGCCGTTTTCCAATCCTTTCAATAGTAACCCGGGAGAACTAGGATTTTTTTATTATCATTCTTATGTTCTTCTTGCCTATAGTACAGCTCAGTTAAAAAGCATAGATTTATTTTTCAACCGTGATAAAAAAATAAGTGCATTAACTTTAACAATTAAGTCGGTACTATGGGACACTGTCCTGACCAAGATAATTGAGTGATTTTTTCAGTAGTGCTCAATATAGCTCTTGATATTTAGTGAGAAGTAAATGTAAGCTTGGGGTTATCGACAAAAATAATGACCTCTATGAATCAACGCGAATCAGCCTCTTATTTGCTCAACTCGGCAAGCACTGAGCTGGTTGCGTATGTCAACCGCTTTAGCGGACTCTAGCTAAATCAGCCTTTTTAATTCTCGAATACCACCTAACTCGATACAGGGTTTAAATTTATTGCATCTGTACGTAGTGTTTTTTGCTCACAATCACTTTCGGTGATATCGAGAAATTCTTTTTGACTAAAAAATCTTAGTTTTTATTCTTATTTTAAGGAGTTTACCGATGAAAGTTATCGTGCTTGGCGCAGGTCTGGTTGGCGGGCCAATAGCCAGAGATCTGGCCGTAGAAGATCAATTTGACGTTAGTGTAGCAGATTTCTCTACCTTAGCGCTGGCCAGACTCAAACAGCAATGTTCAGACATAACAACTATTCAGAAAGACTTATCCTTTCCTGACAACGTCACAGAACTAGTTAGCCACTTTGATCTAGTTGTCAGTGCAGTTCCAGGATTCATGGGATTTGAAACCGCCAAGGCAATCATTAAAGCCGGAAAAAACTGTGCCTGTATTTCTTTTTATGAAGAAGATCCTTTCGAACTTGATCAATTGGCGAAAGAAAATGGAGTAACCATGGTTATGGACTGCGGTATTTACCCTGGCATGGGTAGCGTACTGATTATGAATGCAGTCCAACAACTGGACATGGTTGATAGCATTTTAACTTTTGTCGGAGGACTACCGGAAATCAGGGAATGGCCAAGTGAGTATAAAGCAGTTTTTTCACCGATAGACGTTATTGAAGAATATATACGCCCTGCTCGATATATCGAAAATGGTAAAGAAGTCGTTCGCCCTGCTCTGTCGGATCCTGAATATATTTTCTTTCCTGAGGTAGGAACTCTGGAAGCTTTTAATACCGATGGTCTGCGTACTCTGGCGCAAACTATAGACGCCCCCAATATGAAAGAAAAAACACTACGCTATCCCGGCCATATTGAAAAAATGGCGATTCTGAGGGAACTAGGCTTTTTCTCTAAAGAAAAGACATTAGAGTTCAACGGTAGCAAGGTGAGTCCACTTGAAATGACAGGACAGGTACTTTTTCCAAATTGGCAACTTAAGCCAGGTGAAGCAGACATCACCATTTTTCAGTCGGTTATTGAAGGGACAAAGAATGGTCAAAAAGTTCGCTACACCATTGATATGAATGACCGCTATTGCCCAGAAACCGATATTATTTCAATGGCTCGAACCACCGGCTACACTGCCACACATGCTCTACGGCTGATTGCCAGCGGAACTTATTCGCACGTTGGAATCTCCCCACCTGAGTATCTCGGGAAAAGAGCTGAATGTGTATCATTTTTAAAACAGGGACTGGAAGAACGTGGTGTCGTCTACAAGGAGTCCATGGAAGTTATCGACTAGACACCAATTAAACGGGCGACCCTGCAGGCAAAGCTTATAAGCCAGGGTCGCGAACAATCAAAACAGGGGGCCTGACCACAAAAATCAGGATAAATCGATCGACTTATTCAACTGGTCTATACTTAACTTCTAAACCCAGACTCCACTTAAAGACTTATTGTTAGCTCTTTTATCTATCGGAATGAGAAGATAGCGAAGTTGAAGACTAAACACTCCAATAACTCATTGAATACTAACGCTTCACTTTCAAACAAGGCGCTAGTAGCAACTATCGCGGCATACAGCGAGAAAGTTAATCAGCCATCCGCAAAACGTTCCATTGCCGAATGTCTGGCCCAACACCTTGGTCAACTGGTAACGTTTAATGCTTTTCTTTTCGGGTTATTTAATGAGAAGACTCAGGCTATTGAGTTCGACTATGTTTTACTGGATAACAGGGAGCAAACTCACTTTTCAACCCACATGAGTGAAAAGGCCAATCCGGCTATCAAGTGCATCCTTGAGAAAGTACCAATTCACCATCCAAGAGTATCTTCAAAAGATCCGTTTCGACTGAATACAAGAATCAACTCCTATCTATTCTGGCCTCTTCTGGCGGACGACCAAGTCATCGGCGTAATATCAGTGCAAAGTAATCAACAGCAAGCCTTTGACTCTTTGACAGAAGAAGTCATGTGTTCTTTCGCCAATATCACGGCATCTGCAGTCAAGCTCTCAAAAATACAACAGGAAATTGAAACACAGAAATCCTCGGCAATTCTTTCCAATCAAAATGTACGCATCATTAGTGAAATTGGCCGAGAAATTAATTCAACACTTGATCTGGAAACCGTTCTCTGGACAGTTTACCAACATGTGAACAAGTTGATGGATGCTACCGTATTTGGAATCGGTATCTATGATGAAAAAGAACAGCTCATTCGAATCGATCTGGCGATGGAAAGAGGCCAGCGTTACAAGCCCTACACTCGAACCATGGAAATCAAGAACCAGTTTCCCGTGTGGTGTATAGAAAATAGAAAAGTCGTGTTCATCAATGACATACGTATCGAAGGCAAAAAGTACTTCGATGTGAACGAGTATGATAACTGGGAAAATAAGCGACCGGTATTAAAAGATGACGCCTATTCCGGTGTCCCATTGGCATTAATATATGTTCCTATGATGCTGAATGATATGGTGTACGGCTTTATAACCGTACAAACCTTTGAGACTGGTTCCTATACAGACATTCATGTTGATATTCTCCGTTCGATCGCAGGTTATACTGTCAATGCGATTGCTAATGCCAATGCCCACCAACAACTGGAAAAGACAAAAGAGTCGCTACGACTAGCCAAGAGAGAAGCAGAAAAAACTGCAGAATCTAAAATGCGTTTTTTAGCAAATATGTCGCATGAGATACGAACCCCCATGAATATCATTCTCGGATTCATGAATGTAGTATTGGAACATGATCAGCTTTCGCAGGAAGATAAAGAGCATATCAATACCGCCCATTCAGCTGCTCAACACTTGCTCACTATTATTGATGATATCCTTGATGTCACCAAAAACGAAAGTGGAAAGTTGGTACTCGAGTCTATTCCTTTTGATCTTTTTAAGCTTCTTTCAGATACATCACACTTACTTAAGTTTAAGGCAGAAGAAAAAGGTCTGGCCTTTCATTTTGATTACTCGCCTCAGCTTTCCCATTATTTTCGCGGTGACCCGGTACGTATCAATCAGGTAATACTTAACCTGTCGGGAAATGCGATTAAATTCACTGAAAATGGAAGTATCAAACTAAAAGTAGAACAGGTTAAGGGTTCTAAAGAAGTGCTATTTTCTATAAGTGACACAGGTATCGGCATTTCTCAGGAAAAACAGGAAAACATTTTCGAAAGCTTTACCCAGGCAGACACCTCTACTACTCGAACTTTTGGTGGAACTGGCCTCGGTACCACCATTTCTCGTCAATTGGTCAACGCGATGAAGGGTAAGATATGGTTGGAAAGCCATCTTGGGAAAGGTACAACCTTCTATTTTACACTTCCTCTGGAGGTTAGTGAAAAATCGCAAATTCCGGTAGAAGATCACAACGAGGATTCGTCAGACTCCCCATTTAAAAGTCTTAACGTGTTAATAGTGGAAGATACCGCACCAAACGCTTTATTAATGAGTGTAGTTATGCGCAAAAAAGGTCATCAACTCACCATTGTCGATGATGGTCAAAAAGCGCTGCAAGCAATAAAAGAAAATAACTTTGATATAGTTTTTATGGATGTTCAAATGCCGATAATGGATGGTCTGACAGCGACCAGAAAAATTCGTCAACTGAAAGATAAGAACAAAAGCAATGTTACTATTGTCGCAATGACAGCATCCGCACTACAAGAAGACAGGCAAGCTTGCTTCGATGCAGGTATGGACGAAGTACAAACAAAACCCGTTGACTTCAAAGAGCTTTTTGCAATTTTAAATAGAGCGATGCAAGCTTCCAGGTAAAAGACAGTAAAAAATCCACAGTGCTCAAAAAGAGAGGAGTACTTTTTCGCTGATGGTTTCTCAAGATCTGTTTCTTGTCGTCAACCCTATAGCGTGAGATAATTTCAAAAATACCAGAATCAATCGAGTTAATCACGACCCTAAAATGAAATCTCATTTAAAAACAGAAAAAGGCTACGACTTTACCAAGAAAAATAAAGTCACTATCTGGGCTTCCAATTTTCCCTACATTGATATCCCGGACGAGTACTTTGAAGAAATCTTTAGCCACAAAGGACAACGAGCGAGGAACCAGTGGTCAAGCAACTATCAATTACGCTTTTTTGTTCCTGAACATTTGGAAACGAATGGTTCAACCGAGGACTTAATTGATTTCGAGCGAGCAGTTGGCGAATGTTCTTTTTCAGAATCTTTTATTAAACCTGCAATAAATAAAGCAAGGCAAAACAATTTATTAAAAGTAAGCTGGGTAATACTGCTATTTGATTACGAGTACAGTACGAAAACGACAGGAATATTAAATGATCAATATACACACTGTATTGGCGCATTCACTTATGATGAAGAGTCGGACAGCGTATATGAAGTAGACTAGCATTTTCAAAAATCCATTGCAGATATTACTTTCATCAAATGGATAGCGTTTTCCCTGCCAGCCTCGATAAGACTGGCCGGGAGTTTTATCTGGCTTTAAACCTGTCTGGTTTTTGATTTATGGAGACCAGCTGGCTTCCATTGCTAATCCTGAAAACGCCTCGAAGGCATGTATACCAATATACCATTGTCTCCCTTCAGGACTTGTAAAAGAGCAGATTTCATTGCTGCCTTTGTCATATGGTCGACAATCATAGCTTTCAGTGGAGGGGTAGCTGGTTTTCTTCACATAGAGATCAGCATCTCCGTTATTGCCGATGATTTTAATTTCAAGCTTCGACATACCTTCGGGAACATTTATCCAGTATTTTAGCCACTGACCTTTACTTGCTGAAAGATTATATTGAGAGTAACCACCTCCGGCACTGTTAAAGCTAGTCTTTAGAGAAAGTCCGTCAAATGATGTAAAAGCTTTCAACATAATATACCAGTCCCCTGCTTGCGGAGAGCTAAATAAACAGGACTCGTTACTATCCTCTTTATATGGCCGACATTGATAGTTGTCGATTGTTGGTAAACTTCCTCTCCTGACATACATGTCAGCATCACCACTGCCATTATAAGACTCGATTTTCAAGTTCGAAGCACCTTCGGGCAATGCAATCCTGTAATAGTAGGTCACTCCTTTATCACCATTAATATTGTTTCTGACCTGACCATTTTCCATTGGCCAGATGGTAGGCTCTAAATCGTCGTCAACGCCTTCGTTATAAATCCAGTTCCAGGCGCAATAATAACTGCCTTTCCGATTTAACCAGAAATAATTGCAGTTATCATCGTAACTATTCCTGCCGGTGTGAACCTGATACTCAGAAAATTTAATACCATTTAAGTGATAAAACTGACCATTTTTTTTCAATGAAAAATGAACGTGAGGCCCCGAAGATTGCCCACCATTACATAGCGCCTGCCTACGAGTACTTGCATAATTTGCAAGCTTGGTTCCTCGGGTCACATTGGAATTATGTGCCACACGAATTCGAGAAAGATGATAGTAAGTCGTTGACCATCCGTCGTCATGAATAACTTCCATAAAGCAGGATGAGTGAATGATGACCCGCCCCGGCGCCGCCGCGGCGATAAATATATGACTTAAATCTGCTCCCCAATAACCACCATTATTTAAATCAAGGGAAGATAATGGATAGCTGCCACTACCGGTATTGGTGTGTGCGCCACCGAAGGTCCAGCTTTCTCCTACCGGAAATGGCATTTGAAAATAGTTGTTGATGTCAATACTGGCAATGCTACTTTCTGTTAGCGATGATGAAGTTGATTTGCTTGTCTTGCTCGTCTCATTAACTTCGGTTGTAAACAGGCTTTGATAAAGCTGACTAAATTTTTTTAACTTTACAGTTGGGAGACTTCTTTCTTGAAGTATATCGCCTTCACTTTGACTCGTATCAATATTGTAAATGCGGCTTAAAATATTCAACATCTTGCGGCGAGAAGTTGCAGACTCATTCAAACTAGCTCGCCCAAGCTCATCGGATTGATAATAAAAACTGGCTAAACGCCCGCTGATATCCGCTAACTGTGCCTGAAATCCGTGTTCTGATGATAATTTGCCAAAAGGAGTCAGCAACATTTCTTTAGATATTGAAGAAGCTAAAACAATTCCAGTTTGTTGCTCCATCAGGGTAAGTAATACTTTCGGACTGATTGATGAATATCCAGCGTAGTGCGAAATCATTTCTTTGTAAGGTAACAAATGAGGCGCTTTGGTTTCCAGGTAAAACTGGAGGTCAAAGTTTATCATTTCTTCATGGCTGTATATCAATGAAGGAATGTGGATATCCTTAGACTCGAAAGATAAAGTGTCAGCGGCATAAGAGAGCTGAGTGCCTGTAAATATAAGTATCGAGGTTATGATGGAGTATAACCTGCCTCTAAAAAACCGGATTCCATTGCACATAGTAATCACCTGTTTATTTATGTTTTAATCAATAATTTATTCTCAACTTGCTTTGTTATTCCCTCCAACTACCTGGAACCAATCCAGCATACTCCCATTCTAAAATTTTGTTTTGTTAATATTTAACAAGTATTTTGTATTCTTTATTAATTATTAATTGGTGAGATTTTGTGCAATGATAAATGCTCAGTTTTATTACAAAAATGGTAAGTTTGTGAATTACTCTTTGGCTGGGCGTATCAGTTCGGACTCCAGCGAATATACGTAGCGCAGATTTTCCGTCTTTAGATAATCGGGTCCAATTGTTTGCAAATACTCGCATCAACTAAAGCAAGCACTCGTCCCGACTTCAATCTATGGGTACAAAAGACTCGCATCACAATGACCCATTCCTCTTTCCTCCCCAAGATTCAAGTATGTTAGAATATTCCGTTTACAGACAAGCCTAATTCGAGGAGTCTATGAGCTTTACTGGTACTGAGAATTATATTGCAACCGAAGAACTGCAAATGGCAGTGAATGCGGCTAAAACTCTGGAGCGCCCATTACTTATCAAAGGTGAGCCGGGTACAGGAAAGACAATGCTAGCCGAAGAAGTCGCCGCAGCCTTGAAAATGCCACTCGTTCAATGGCATATCAAATCCACCACCAAGGCTCATCAGGGACTTTATGAATATGATGCCGTATCTCGGTTACGCGACTCTCAGCTCGGCGATGATAAAGTTCATGATATCAAGAACTATATAAAGCGAGGCAAACTCTGGGAAGCTTTTGCCTCTGAACAACAAGCCGTTCTTCTGATCGATGAAATCGATAAAGCGGATATTGAGTTTCCAAATGATCTTTTGCAAGAGCTGGATAAAATGGAGTTTTTCGTTTACGAAACCGGAGAAACGGTAAGAGCGATTCATCGTCCGATAATTATCATTACCAGTAATAATGAAAAAGAACTGCCGGATGCATTTTTGCGTCGCTGTTTTTTTCACTACATTAACTTTCCTGATAAATCCACAATGGAACAGATAGTCAAGGTCCACTTTCCTGATTTAAAACAGTCGCTACTGCAAGAGGCAATGGAAATTTTCTTCCAGGTTAGAGAGGTTCGTGGTCTTAAGAAAAAACCCTCAACGTCAGAACTTATTGACTGGTTAAAACTATTGGTCGCCGATGATATCTCACAAAATGCACTCAAGGACAGAGATCCCAGCAAAGCAATCCCTCCTTTATATGGCGCACTTGTTAAGAACGAGCAAGATGTCCATTTGCTGGAAAAGCTGGCATTTATGTTGCGTCGAGAGTCATAAATTGTAATTACTCATTATGTTAATCGACTTCTTTTACACGCTAAGAAAAACAGGACTAGCAGTATCCATTAAAGAGCTGTTGCATCTGCTAGAAGCGATGCAGAAACGACTGGCTTTTTGCAATATGGATGAGTTTTACCTGTTAGCGAGAATCTGTTTGATTAAAGATGAAAAATACTATGATCGTTTCGATAAAGCCTTTGCCTATTATTTCAACGAACTAGAAAGTATTGATGACATTCTCGAGGCCTTGATTCCGGAAGACTGGTTACGCCGAGAGTTTATGAAACATTTATCGGAAGAGGAAAAAGCTGAAATTAAATCATTAGGTGGACTGGAAAAACTGCTGGAAACATTCAAACAGAGACTAAAGGACCAGCAATCTCGTCATGCGGGAGGAAACAAGTGGATTGGCACCGGAGGCACCTCCCCTTTTGGTCACAGCGGTTATCACCCGGAAGGGATTAGAGTCGGCGGAGAAAGTCGAAATAAGTCAGCAGTAAAAGTTTGGGAAAAGCGTCAATTCAGAGATCTTGATGATAGTGTCGAACTAGGTACGCGCAACCTTAAAATTGCTTTAAGAAAGTTACGCAAATTTGCACGTAGTGGTGCTAATGAAGAACTGGATCTTGATGATACGATTAGCAGCACCGCAAAGAATGCAGGTATGCTAGATATTAAAATGGTTCCTGAAAGGCACAATGCAGTAAAAGTACTACTTTTCCTTGATGTGGGTGGCTCGATGGATCCTTATATCAGGATCTGTGAAGAATTGTTTTCTGCTTGTCGAACCGAATTCAAGCATCTCGAGTATTTCTATTTTCACAACTTTATTTATGAAAATGTGTGGCAGGACAACAGCAGGCGCTACTCTGAGAATATATCTCTGGAAGAAGTCCTTCGAACTTACGGCAGCGACTACAAAGTAATTTTTGTCGGCGATGCTTCAATGGCTCCCTACGAAATATCTCATCCAGGAGGAAGTGTTGAACATTATAATGAAGAAGCAGGTTATGTATGGATGCAAAGACTCAAATCAACTTTCGCCAAAGTCGTATGGCTTAATCCTGTCGAAGAACATTATTGGCATTACACTCGTAGTATAGAAATGACCTCCCAGTTAGTTGATGGAGAAATGTTTCCATTAACTTTGGAAGGAATGGAACGAGCGATAAAGTCGTTAACCAGCTAGTCATACTGCGCACAAATCAATTAATTTAGACATTTGTCCTTTTAACCAGTTTTGGCCAAGTTTACGACTGATTAATACTCGCTACTAAATCATTTTCCATTTTAGACTGCAATAATAGCTCCGATTTCAATAATCTGGTCTGTTTGAGAACTTTGCTAATAAACTGTTTTCTGTTCGAAGTTTCATTGTAAGCGAAAGCAACCATATTCTTGAAAAGCACATCATTGGCAAGCTCTTTATTAATGATCTCTTGCTTAATCATGTCGACATTTCTCACCCAAAGCGGAATAAACTCTGAATCGAGTCCTTGCATATAGTTTTTCTGCAGTAACTTCAGAATGCTATAGTGGCTATAGTGCCTGATCAATTTAGATTTGACCGAATCTTCTTTAATTAATTTAAAATCACCACTTTCCCGCATAGAAAGATAAGTAAATTCCTGCGGCTCGAAAAAGAAGTATTCATTAACTATTCTTCCTATACCTAATACAAATTCGGCCCCTTCTTGTGTAGAAATATCGATATCCCCTCCTTGTAAGATGGCTAATCCACTCTCAATACTTTCTACTTTTTTAGTCAATTTATCTAACAGATTTTCCATCTGCCAGATATCAGAGTCTAAATCTTCACTTAAACGATATAAATAATCCCTTTGCCTCTGATCGTTTTCCCAATCCTGAACTTTCTCTTCCATCCAAAGAGCCAGATAAACGCCTAAAACCAGCAATAACAAGTCTTTGCCAAAATGTTTTAGTAAATGAATAAAGCGAGACTCTGAGTTTTTCATATTCTTAACCTTCAGGTGTGTCCTTAAAATATATGAACGAGCAGCATATCAGGTAAGCTGATTATCAAACAGAGATTTAGAAATCTCGCCGATACAAGAATTTTTTCAGCAATCCAGACTGGAACAGTGTAGTACACCACCAACACACCAGGCAATCTGGACATGTTACATTTTGTTTAGCTGGAAGGACAAAGAATTTCAAAGAACTTCCTTGTCCTTTGAAAAAGAATCGCCTAAAAGGTAGTCAATCTACTGTTCAGATTACTCCTCTGATCGGTAGAAAAAGTCGCTAGTTAGATATAGCAACCTTGCGATTTGCATAGTCGATAATCAAACGTCGTCCTTCAAAGAAGTCTACCCCTAAGTTTATCGCTGCGCCCTCGCCGATGAGAGGTGAAAAAGACCCCATATCGGCTACCCTCAAATCAATATCGGTTACTGCTGCTTTTTGCTCACCGATTCCAAGCTGGTCGATCTTGAGTCGATAACTTTCTTTTTGTACATCCCCATGAATACCTGAAGACTGGTTTTCTTCGACTTTTATTCTGGGATCCCCCTTCTCGACACCTATCAAGCTTGCAGCTTTCCAATTCATGATCGAATGCTTTGCCCCTGTATCCAGTATTCCGGTAACCGGTAAGTTATTGATTGTCATATCCATTACGATTGCACCGGGAACTCTCGACTTGTTTTCCAGGGTACTCCATACCAAGGATTTATCCTGACTAACAGACAGTTTTGTTAAACCTTCAATTGACTTTTTCTTGGGGTGAAGTACTAACTGATTCTTCTTAAAGTCAAACTCAACAATAAAGCTGCAAAGATATTCACTACCAATCAATGCCTCAGCTTCATCCTCTAATATGGCTTTAGGTGAAACAACAAAGTTCAACTTTTCAGACAAGTTGTCACCGATTCCCGAGGATCTTAGTTGAGTAATTTTCATTGCTCTCGAATGATTCGCGCCCTGCACATTTGTTCTATTGCGAGAGCTATCCTTCGGTTGAATCATTGCCATTAATTTTTCCGAAACAACGCCGCCCACGCCAATACCTCCAGTATCAACAACACTTCTGGTGATATGTCCGTTAAACTTTCCGTCAACCAAAACATGGCCGGCAGTCGAGCGTGTAAAGGGTGTTAGTAAAGTTTTTTCAGTCAAAGACTTACAACGTTCATCGGATTTATATTGTGCATGGCCGTGCTGCCTGTCAGCCGAACCGGCTTGCAATAAGGAAATTGACAGATTTGCCATAATTACACCTACGATGAACTTTTTAGCACAGGTTAAGTTTCTCATTGATTACCTCCAAAAGTTTGTGCTTCCAACATTTGTTCTGTATATCATCTGTCGACGAAATTAATTTCGCAGACCGACGACTCTATTTAAGTCCAGCTACACATGAGGCCACAAGGCAGCAAGCCTAACCATTTTCTAACTATTCTGTACCCGTTTTCTCTGACAAGTTATTGCCCACAAATTAACCTGACCATAACCTAACCATGCCGGTTCAAGGAAACAGCTGTTTGGTCGGAAAGAGCCTGAAAGGAATGAGATAATATTGATACGTTTTGGCATAAGTATTGCTATCTTCGCTTTATTCGCCACTATGATTCTATGTCGCAAAGGATTCACTCAATGACTATTTCAATTAATGACTGGACGCTTTACCAGGATGAGAACAGACTACGAAGAGGAACCGAAACTATTCAGCTTCAGCCATTGTGTGTCAAAGCTCTGCTATTGTTCGCCGAGAATTCTGGACATCTTGTGAGTCGTGAAACTTTAATAGAAAAGGTCTGGAATGGTCGAGTCGTAAGTGAAGATGCTATTAATAATTGTATCAAGAAAATTCGAAAAGCCCTTGGAGATAATCCTAAAACTCCAACTCAGTTGGAAACAATTCCCAAAAAAGGTTATCGCCTAATAGAAAATACCCAGTCGCATCTTGCAAATACAGCTGAAATCCCGCCTTTAAAGAAAAACAGAAGCACTAAAATCTACGCAAGCTTTTTACTTATTGCCTGTACAGGTGTCACACTTACTCTAGTATTATCCGGATTTCCTTTCAGTCTGGATGTTGTTCATATCAGTCCTGAAATGAGCGAGCAGGAAAAGCAGAGAAGCTACTCTCAGATACTGGAAAAAACCCGTAATGGTGGACATTTAGTTAAACTTGATATGACTTCAGATACCTCAAGCAAGCTAGACAAATCAGGCAGTTCCAAATAACAATATTCAGACTCAACCAATTCTTTACGAATTAAACAAATTTCACCATGCTTTCTGATATGGGAAATAAATCCCTATATCAGGAATTGCTCACTTCCACGGAAATCCAGGATAGTAAAACAAGAAGTCCTAATCCCCTACTCAAAAAGTAGAGCATCAGCAATGAGAATAAATTAGATTTCTGTTTCAGGCTACAGCTAGAAAGCGATACAATTAACATCATCCCGTTCTACAGAATGAAGGTGTAACAACAAAAATACTATGATTAAAATATTGTCTCCAGAATCCTTCAAATCAATTCCCTGGAAAAACGGGAAAGGGACAACAACTGAACTGGCGATTAATCCGGGAGGAACTCTTGTTCAGTTTGATTGGCGTCTCAGTATAGCTAGCGTGATTGAAGATGGTGAGTTTTCCGATTTTTCCGGTTATCAACGAAATCTGATCCTGATTGAAGGCAGTGGTATCGATCTACAACATGACAATCATCTATCTGATAAAGGAAAAGTCAGTAAGTTATCCGAATGTTTGAGTTACGCAACATTTGACGGTGGCTCCAGAACCATCGGCAGTCTTCATAATGGTCCGATTCGGGACTTTAACATAATGACCAGAACAGATATTTTCGAGGCACAGGTAGATACCTGGACGACAAAAACTCAGCAATCCTTTCTTTTACAGGACCTGAATTTTATCTACAGCCTTTCAGCCGAAGCTCAAATCACTTTGGAAGAAGAATCCTCAGCTACAAACCTACCTGAAGGTTATCTGGCCTTTATTGATAAGCTATCCAGCAAACCGAAGAGCACGCAACAATTGATGATAGCAGGAGAAAACATCATATTCGTTCGCCTGAAAAAGTTATCTCCGGGTACTTGTTTTCCAAATAATTCCAAAGAGGAACCAACACTAGAATCCCGGTAATCATCTACCAAGAACGACTTTGTAGTTAGAAATTCATCCAGGAAATCATCAACTGCAGCACCGTGGCAACACTGACCCAGGCAAGATACGGAATCTGAGCAAGAGCGATCGAACGATAGTATTTCCAGATAGCAGCAATCATCCAGATGATAGTTCCCCATACAACAAAAATATCTAGCGCAGCAAGGGAGAGGTTTCTAAGCCCAAACTGAATGGGGGTAAAAACAAGATTGGCAACAAGATTAATAGCAAAAGGAAGAGCAACAATCTTGGGTAGCTTACCTCGAAAAGCCTGTATAAAAACAAACACAAAAGTTACAAGAATAATCGGATAAAGTATCTGCCACATTAAACCAATAAAAGCAGGTTCTGGTGTCCAGTCGGGCTTTTCGAGAGTATTGTACCATTCCATAAAATTCATCAGCATTCCTTGTTACAAAAATAGTTCATTGATCAAGGATACGATGGGTATGCTTCAATGGATCACTTTACTTAAAATTTTGACTCTATTGGTGATAAATTACCTCGTCCTAACGTCGCTCTACCTTACTAACTTCTGAACTTTTATTGCTTGAATCTATTTTGCTTGTATCTTTGTCAATTGTTGAAGACTCTGTGTAGTTTAATCCGCTGTAATTCATTTGTTCTATTTGATTATCAAGCTGAGATTCCGATTGTTCTCTCCAAATATCACTTTCTCCTTTTTCCTCATCTCCTTCCCATTCGTAAACTTTACGTTGTGGTTTTGGATCTAGATTGCGAAATAGAAAAGCACTCATAACGCCACCAACCGCGCCGAAAAAATGTGATTCGAAAGAAATTTTGGGGTCCCAGGGAAGAATCCCAAGCAGCACACTGCCGAAAAGAAGTACAGCAATAAACATCAGGGCAATTGATACCTTGTCGCGCCTAAGAATCGCAGCAATAAATATAAAGTAGAAAAATCCGGAAACCAGGCCACTTGCTCCCAGATGATAACTGGGCCGGCCAAATAACCAGACACCGACACCGGATACAAACCATACTAGACCAATGGTTTTCCATTTTGAGCGCGGATAGCCATAAAACAATATACTTCCTAATAGAAACAGAGGAAAGCTATTAGCCGCAAGGTGTCCCCAGTCGGAATGAAGTAATGGTGCGAAAAAAATACCGGCAAGTCCACTCACTTCGTCAGGTCTGATGGCTAGAAACCACAAGTTCAGATTAAATAGCTCCTCCGCCGATTTAATCACCCAAAGAAACAGGATGAAATAGACTACCATCAGAAAATGGTTGCTCTTGGACTTTGTATTTGAGTTTAAGTCGGTCATTAAAGCTATATTGGGCTAAATATTGAAAACTCAATAAACCACAAAGTATTTCCCATATCCCCTGTTACGTAACCTTAGGTAAAACCTCCCTTATCAAGTGTCAGGTTTAACTTTAGCTAAAACTCGGCCAAAATAAATCATTTGACTTATCCCATTAAACCTATACACTGGTATCAGCAAAAAGAAAGCCTCTTATTTAACACCTCCTTTTCGTTGTCTTACTTTGTAATTCCTCGTTCTGAAGCTTTTATCTACCAGTCTATCCTACAGCTACATATGCCTTAACTGGCTTTTACTTTATTTATTTTTCAGGATATCAATATGTCTAATACTGTCCAGGGAACCGTTAAATGGTTCAACGAATCGAAAGGTTTTGGTTTTATCGAACAAGCTTCAGGACCAGATGTGTTCGCCCACTTTAGTGCAATTGTCGACTCAGGCTTCAGAACTCTTGCCGAAGGCCAAAATGTAGAGTTCGTTGTCACTGATGGTCCTAAAGGCCCACAAGCAGATAAAATTGTTGCTCTGTAGTTTATCCGTAAACGACAATAATACTATCTATCTTTGTAAGGGAAACAATTAGTCTCCCTTACAAAGATACTCGGAATACGATTGTGAAAGAAATTTTTGATCTCAAAATCATCGGAGTCGATCCGACGCGCCCACCTAAGATACGAAAAGAACCCTATATAGAACTTTACTTTAAATTAAATCATGAAGCACCGATGATCTGGCTGAAAGAGTTTAACGATCTTGTTTCAAAGGGAGAATATCCGATAAAGATTAAGCCCGAAAATAGCAGTATTATTGAAACTTGGGTCCGTAGCATCAAAGAGGTTGAGCCGGCCTTTAACAATATAAAGCTAGCAGTTCAAACATGTATTGATAATTATCGTAGCCGACAGCAAGCTCAACTTGATAAAGCGCGCGCAGCCGAAAATGGTGTCGTCTTAAGCGCTGCTCAAATAGAGCTGAACACTGTTATTGAAAATCTCAATTTTGACAGTGACGCCTAATAAAGTTTGTACCTTATACAGCTAAGATACAGCAAAGTTTTCTATCTCTTTATAGAGCGGCATATAGAATGTATTTGGTTAGCTAGAATTAATAACGATATACACACAATAAAAAAATTTTAAGCACAAAAAAGCGGGTCTCCCCGCCTTCTCAATAAAGTAATCCGATTATTACTAACTAGTAATCGAGCTCGGTTACTGCAACCACCTGATCAACAGAATCTAGCTCGTTTCCATATCGCTTGGCGATTGCATCGCGATAATTTCGATCATCACTATACTTTCGCACACGTGACACCCGTGTAGAAGGACCATCACTAAAATCAAGACTATATTCTGAAGGATACTCTGGCAATGAAAGTTCTAGTGCATTCTCGGTCAAAGGCGCATAAATCATCGCGTAACCATCACTTTCAGACAAATACAGGTATGATTCAGGAGCGCTAAATCCTAACTCATTTGGAGTAACCGTATATGCTCCCTGATCGAGATCCAGAGCAAAGGAAGCATTTCCCGGATTTTCGATTACCGATACTGTAAAGTCCTCTGTGCTATTCCCTCGAAAGTTATAGTAACTGATATCACTCAAAATGGTATTCTCTGCATCATAACTCAAAGATGCTGAAACATGGAAAACTTGACCATCAAGCGGAGTAAGGTTACTGATTACTGGAACATTATTTAAATCATCAGGTATAAAATTGTGGGATATATTGGAACTTAGGCTTTCCAGATAAACGGTCAAACGATAATCAAGAGGAAGAGAGTTAATCGAGATCGAAGCGTTAGCAAAGTTTTCTTCTGGATTGATGAAAGCAGTATCGTCCACATTCACCTGGTAAGAGTCTACTCCCCAGGTTAGCTCACTTGATTCGCGCTTAAATTTGAACGCATAAATATCGTCTGTATCTTTAGAACAAAATGCTTTGACTGTTTGTTCTGTCGTATCGAAATTAGTACTAGTCCAACGATAGTCCGCAGCAGTTAGAGAAAAATCTAAACCACCCTCCCCAAAAGGTGTTGTGAGACTAACGTTAGCGTCTTCACAAGTACAGTTTTCAGGTAAATTAGCGTAGTCAGTATTAGCAAAGAAATACTCTCCATTTGCATCAGCGCTATAGAAAGTTTTTGCAACAGTCTTGACTGATGCGTCATATTGAGTTTCACGAGTAATCAGCGTGAAATTAACGCTCTCCCCATCAACTGCAATCAGTGTTGTACCAGAACTATGCAATGCCACTCTACGAACAATTGACCCATCGCTACTGTGCAGTAAGATTTCACCGTCATCAAATGCGAGCTCATCTCCGCAATGTTTTGTATTTGAATGGATTGTAAGCATCTGATCGTCAATATTTCGAACAGTAACTGAAACAGAATCTGTTGCAGATTCACCATCATTGTCGGTTACAGTAAGTTCAAAAACCAATGTCTCATCTGCAAGAACCGAGGGGGCCTTAAAGTTAATTGACGCACTATCAGAACTACTTAGGCTGACAATTTGCCCTTCAGTTTGCACCCAGGAGTATGTAGCAATTGTACCGTCTGAATCAGTAGCCATACCTTCGAGAGTAACTTGAACATTTTCGTCAACGGTCTGGTCTTCACCGGCATTTACCGCTGGTAAAAGGTTGTTTATGACGGTTACAGAGACAGAGTCAGTCGATGATGCTCCATCATTATCCGTTACCGTTAACTCAAAAACCAGCACTTCATCTGCATCGACCGAAGGCGCAGTAAAAGCAGCCGATGCACTATTAGAATTGGTCAAAGTAACACTTGTTCCACTGGTTTGAGTCCAGGCGTAGCTGGCTATTGAACCATCACTATCTGTTCCACTACCTTCAAGTATGACTGCAACCATCTCATCAACGGTTTGGTCAGTTCCAGCACTAACACTTGGTTTATTATTTTCTGGCGGGGTTGGATCCCCTCCGCCTCCACCACCACAAGCGACTATGGCCAAAAGAGCCAAGGATAAAGTACTAGTGTTAGTTATTTTACTTCGAATATTCATTCAATGATGAGCTCCCTATTAATTCGAATTAATATTTGTGAATCAGGCAAAACCTGATTTCCCTTGATTTCGCGTCAGATAGCTATGAGGATGAAGAACTTTAATCGACGTTTCTGGCCAGATCAATAAAAATCTCGAAAGCTGATTAGATACCGAAGACTTTAGTTTGATCGGATTTTAATCAGGTTAACCAGAGGATTTCAATCTCATTAATGGATTTTGTTAATATTTCACTTTTTCCATCGAATCCTCCAACCTGACAGAACTCCGAAAGGATAGCGCTTCGGTTGAGATAACCTGGATTTTTGGGTGAAATCTGAGCAGATATAAAACGCCTGGTGACAGTATCACAAATAGAAAACATCCATTATATCTGATTAATTATGTCACCTAAAATGAGAGGTAATGTCCATGAACGCTTGATTCAGGGACATTACAGCGGAGGTGCTTTGACTTCAGAAAAATCTTGAATTCAAGAAAAATTTGAATTCAAGATTTTTGGATTCCAGAAGCTTGATTTCGAGAACTGCTGGTGAATAAATGTCGTTGAGTTTACAAGGCACGTCCCTTAACCATAACATCGCTCAATGCTTTTTTCGCATATTGGTTAACACGTCCATGCAAAGCTGCTAACAGTGATCTTATAAATTCTCGCGTCATGCTTGCCGTATCTATGACCCTTTTCATACCCAGCATTTTCATTATTTTGACAATCAGATAACCAACCCAGGAAGAAATCGATTCCGCAATATTGATTCCCTTATGTAGTATCAATGCAAGCTGATCAAGTAGAGTCATGGTTGTGGTATATGATTTGGAAATAATTTGTGCGGCTCCCGAAAGACACTTTTTAACGACATAGATGAGTGCATCGCTTAGCCACTCTATTGAAGTAATTGTCAAGGCAACTGGTGCATCATGCTTTAACCAGGTTTCAATAAGCTTGTCTGTTTTTTCTTGTTCACGAAAACCTGCCAACTGTGCCCAGGAATGGTCTTCAACACTATTGTAGTATCTACCCATATCATGCCATTCGGCACCTGGATGCAGTCCTGGAGAAGGAATATAGTAATCCTGCCCACGAACCGGGGTATGCACATACGGCCATGGCGGTATCATGGGCACTACATCGGTACGATGATAAGCTCTAAATATATTTGAATCACTTATCCTGGTCGTACAATAGTTGGAAAAATCGTATAGGCCAACTCTTGGACTGCCAAAAGTATAGATATAGGGTTTCATCCCATGGGCGCTCTTGATCCATTCGCCACAGATGGTGGCCAGAGCTCCGCCAAGACTATGACCGATACAATGAAATCGAGTAACTCTTTTACTTACCGCCATACTGACAAATGCTTTAATGTGGGGGAGCATACTTTTGAATGCAGTATTAAAACCGTCATGTACCGGTTGACCAGACCTGGTTCTTGAGACCGATATATTAAGATTAGTCAACCAGTCTGCCAGATATTGAGTTCCGCGGAACATAATAAAAGCCTGACCCGCAAACTTTGAATTTTGTTTACCAATGAGTGCAAAGCCAAATGCAGTACGACATTTGATAAAGCCCGGGCCCCCGGTTTTTCCCTTAAGCATATTATTCGGAGAAAAATCAAAATAATCACCATGCTCTGCTTTTAAATACTTGATAGCATCTTCGATAGTGGACAGTCGTGTTAGAGCGTATACATCATCAGCTAAAGCCGCAGCCTGATAGGGTTGTAATGCCTTCATGATTAGAGCCCTCTCCTTTTTTCATCCGGTTCAACATCCCAGGTGCACAAGCTAAAAATAGGAGAATTGCTAACTTTAATTAAAGTCTCTTCACTATTTAACTCACAAGTAACTACCAGAGGCTTACCTTTAGATTCAACATTTTCTTCTGGACGGCGTTTGACAGCGGACCAGATTCTGTAATCATTCCCCTTGTAAGTAGCAACGATCTCTTGATTGGAAACAAATTCCTGAGGCAAGTATTTCGTTATCGTCCTTTCGAATACCGCAGGGAATTCAAAATTTCCATTTTCATCCGTTGTAGTTTCATCCACTTTGTCGGAACTTAAGTTCACTGTTCGAACTAATCGAACTCCCGAAGCGGGTTTTCCATCCATCAGGATAACACCGGACATTTTCGAAAATAGACAGACTTTACCAAGATCTGATAGTCCCATAGCAAAAGCTCCATAAGAAATTAAAAGCAGCGTAAAAATGATTACAGCTAATTTTCGTAATTTTGAATGCATATCCATTAGCCTGTTGAGTAAATTACGACTTCTGATTGGAAGCTATCACTTTTCATCAGTTAAATAAAGAAAGCGTCTACTTTAAATAATGAAATTGAGAAATAAACCCGCTCGAATTTTTATTTGAGATATTTTCTTTTACTATTGCAGCTGATAACTATCAAGCTAGACCGAACCTCTTTATTTTTATACCAGCGAAACCATAAAACAAAAGCAAATAAGATCACTAACGATCAACTCTTTTAAATATTGGAACTCCTAAATACCAGGTTTTATTAGTAGTTAAATCTCACTAGTATTGAAAACCACTAAAGGCAGAGTAGGTCATTAAATGTTCAGTTCTAAATAATTTCTATTGATGAGATTTTTCTATCCAGGTCATTCAACCGACATATTAGTGTCACCAATTCGCCAAACAAGTCCCTTAGCATGGAACACCTTTACTCACTAGAAGGTGTTTTTTATGCATGGATATAACTTAATTCGCTTTGTTTCATTTTTGTTGCTCTTGGTCAGTACTGTTGTCATAGCTAAACCGGAATCTGAGCAGCAAACGAAACATTCTTATAAAAACGCAATTCAACTAGGTCCCCGACCTTATTATCTGGTAGATCAGATGGCTCCTGGCTCGCTAAAACACGAGCTTCAACAGTGTTCTCGAAAAAAAAATTTCGTAAGACCGACTTCTCAATTGGACATCGCGGTGCTCCGTTGCAATTTCCCGAGCATACAAAAGAATCCTATGTTGCAGCAGCCCGCATGGGCGCAGGAGTGATAGAGTGCGATGTGACCTTTACCAAAGACCGCCAACTAGTTTGTCGTCACTCACAATGTGACTTACACAGCACCACTAATATTCTGGAAACTCCTCTTGCCAAAAAATGCTCAGTGCCTTTCTCTCCAGCCACATTCGACATAGACGGCAATCTGATCGCTCCTGCCCAGGCCAAATGCTGTACCAGCGATATCACTGTGGATGAGTTTAAAACACTGAAAGGAAAAATGGACGCAGTCAACTCTAATGCCACCAGTCTTGAAGAATATCTACAGGCTACACCAAACTGGAGAACCGATCTCTATTCCCAATCCGGCACATTGCTTACACATGCAGAAAGTATCGAGCTGTTCAAATCATTAGGAGTTAAAATGACACCCGAACTTAAAAGCCCCAGTGTCGATATGCCCTATGAAGGAGATTATACTCAAGCGGCGTATGCACAACAGATGATCGACGAATACAAGGCGGCAAAAGTTAACCCGAGACATGTATTAGCACAATCATTTAATTTGGATGATATTAAATACTGGATTGCAAACGAACCTCGCTTTGGAAAGCAGGCAGTCTATCTCGACGATCGCTATGACTTACCGTCTTTCAACTTTCGCGACCCCGCTACCTGGTCTCCTTCCATGGAAGCGCTAGCTGCTGACGGCATCCAAATTATCGCTCCACCGATGTGGATGCTGGTAGATATCGACAGCGACAACAATATAGTTCCATCTATCTATGCTACCCGAGCGAAAGCGGCTGGGCTGAAAATTATTACCTGGACTCTGGAACGTTCTGGCTTACTCGCTGATGCAGGTGGCTGGTATTATCAATCCATTTCACCAGCTATTGATAATGATGGGGATATGTTAAAGCTCTTGGATGTACTTGCGCAGGATGTCGGTGTCAAAGGTATTTTTTCTGACTGGCCGGCAACAGTGAGCTATTATGTTAACTGCAAAGGGTTGAAATAATATTTTGCATTGGAATTAAAGAGACGCCTTTGCTAAAGGCGTCATTTTTTTGCCCGTAAATACTTATCAATAATCGTCGAAGAAAAGCTTTAGAGATTCAAGAAAAAATCAAACATCTACTATCACTCGCTTTCAATAACTAATGACTCACATATTATCTTTATTTGCTTTCAGACTTTAACAGCTGAATCATTGAACAGGTATAACCGTTCTCTGGTTTACGCATTAAATGTCTCTTCAGATTTTCAGAAAGGATTGCAAATTTTTGCGTAATATTTTCAAAAATATTAGTCGCATTTTGATCGATATTCGAAAATTGCTCAGCCAGATTCAGCCAGTAAAGCGGTTCGTTTAGTTCGCTATCCATAGCGCTACTCTTGACCAGTTGATGACTATCAGTCATTAAAGCATGCTCACCAATCACACCAAACTCCATTTGACTTCTGGTATTGCCAATGAGATTGGCCAGAAAATCTGGAACGAAAGAGAACATCTCTCTAAATTCATCCAGAGCATAGTTGCTTACCGGTACCCGCGCAAATAAATCTTGACTATTGGTGACCCGATAAATGGGAACTGCATTGAGTTGCGACTCGGCTTGAATTTGCCAATCGCGCCCGGCAACTTTGGGAACACCGGTGACATAGACTTGTGCCAACCTTACTCCTTCTACGGATAAGCCTGCTGCGGCGAGCAAAGCCATGGCTCCACCCAGGCTATGTCCAAAAACATAAACCGGCTTATCAGAATAGGCGGTACGTGAGCGAATTTCTGAAGTGGTCTCCTCCCAGATTGCGCCAAGCATACTACCAAACCCATGATGAACTTTTTGTCCCAGAGTAAAACTATGCTCAAAATTCCACAAACCGTAGTCAGCATTAAATAACCAGTTTAAATTGGAATCTGTATGGCGAAAAGTTAGCAGTACAACATCTTGATATTCAGCAATCATCGCCTTCACTTGCCAGGGCTTGCTTTCTATCATTTTGATATCCTTTAAATTCCATTGTTCCTCAGCTTTTATCAGATCGGCATCAGGATCATCCTCAAAAGAACCGGTTATCACATCCAGCGTTTGTAACGCAAGCCACGAAAAACTATAGGCATGGGCCAGATCAAAGTCAGAATTATTGGTATCAATATAGATTCGGTCCGGAGACTTTTCACAAGATTCCATTGAGAGCCGGGAAATAAATTCATCTCTAGTCAACAAATTTGACAACTTCGGTGACTCTTCAGATTGAAGCATTGTCGAGTGAGACGGGATGGGCCAATACAGGAAAACCAATAGAAAGATAGTCGCTATGATAGCTCGCATAATTAATTCCTCATAAAAAATGAGTTTACAGAATTCAAACTTGCAGCATTCAAACCTGCAACACTCAAATGCACAAAACTTGAATCAATAAACTTTCAGACTGGAAAAGGAGTGCTTATAAATTAACTGCAAAAAAGCGGCGCGAGTTTACCGAAAATTCAAAATGGAAAAAACCGTTAAAAAAGAAGCATCTTATAAATTTAAAAAAATATTTGTTTAAGAAATATTTTAACGCCTGAAATTCTGTTGATGAGATAAATATTCGTCTATTGAAGTTTTTTCTGTTAACAATCTTTCCTGTTACAATGTCTTGAAAACAGTTCAGGGAACACAGATCAGGGGATACAGTCCAAGGGACATCCCAGACCGCCTAAAACGCTTTCAAACTCGTCTCCAATTGACGATGATAATTCAATATATTCTCCAGTGACAGGGTGCTCAAAGGTCAGCGTTTTGGCTACCAACAATAATCGAGTCAAAGAAAATTTTTCTCTGAACATGGTGTTGTGTTTTCCATCACCATGGGTAGTATCACCGACGATTGGATGAAAAATATGCTTCATATGCCGTCGAAGCTGATGTTTACGGCCGGTTTGTGGCGCCAGAGAGACTAACGAATAGCGAGCACTGGGATAACGACCAACAGGTATCGGAACATCTCCCTGCCACAGGGTTTTATAGTGAGTCACAGCCTCCTGCGCCGGTTTATCCTGACGAGCCTTTCTATCAGTCATTTTATCCAGCTCTTCTTTGAGCGGATAGTCGATAATTCCTTCTGCCTGCGTATAGCCCCTGACCAGAGCGATGTATTTTTTGGTTATCTGTTTTTCGGTGAATTGCTCTGTTAGTTGCGTCGCAATTTCTGGAGATAAAGCCATCACCAAGACGCCGGAGGTCGGTTTATCCAGGCGGTGAACCGGATAGACATACTGACCGATTTGATCACGAGTCATTTGCAGTGCGAAGCGCGTCTCACGCTTGTCGATTAGCGAGCGATGGACTAATAAACCTGATGGTTTATCGATGGCAACTATGTATTCATCTTGGTAGAGAATGGTTAGCATTGTTTATCTGAACATCCAATTAATGTTACGTCAGCTTCAGTAGTTCGAATCTTTTCCACAAATGTTGAATAGACTCGAACGCTAGCTTTCTAGACACTAAATCTTTGGCTTTCGCTCCGGGTGCCGGGCTAATAAGACTTCCAGTTTGTCGACGCCATACTTGGCCCTTTCTTCATCCGATACGCTTCTGTCAATTTCCGGGTAGTATTGCTCTCCCGTTTCCAGGTCAACGAGTACATTGGTGCCATATTTTTGAGTGCCCTGGGTCATCGCCAGATAGCGATCGATAGTTTGAGCGTACAGTAATTCAGCTCCCTTTGCGCCTTGCTTAATCGCAGACTTAACCAGAAGATGCGCCAACAAATAATTTTCGGCGCTAATACTTTTCCAATCTTTATTACACAAGGTAAAGCCCGTATGCTGCAAAACCAGCGCGGCATTGATTTTATCTTTAGGCGTTACCACGCCACCAGAAGCCAATATTTCTAACACTCTTATTCGACGTTCGTCATCTTTATGGTCCTGCTCTTGCGCCATACGAGAAGCTTGATCTTCATCATGTAGCTTTTGCAATTCCGCATTATTCGCAGATGCGACGGTAACGTTTAAAAATAAGAAAACCCCTAATATTTTTCTAAACATTATTACTCCTAATTCAATTGTTTTATTGTATCGATTTTTTAGCATAGCCAACGCCTTGTTCCTGTTGATGGCGATTCGACTGTTATTTAAAATAAATATTCCCTAGTTCGAAGGAAAGTTCAGTTTAATCAGTTCTTCCAGGTTTGAATCGCTACAAACATCCTGTTCATAATACTGCCCACCCACTTTGTTATCTCGCCCTAAGGAACAAAAATAGAATCCTCTTTCTTTCGACCTTCCAAAAATAAGCGGTTTACCAAAACCATCTATCATATGACTATTGTTGTAAACATGACTTTTAATTATCTCTTGCCAGTTATTCTCATCTGGTTTGTCTTTTGCTGTCATAGATGCCATGTTGATAGCGTTTTCCAGCATTCTTCCATTATTGATAGCAAACATCCAAAGCGTTTGCAGATATCCAGTTTTATACTCAAGTCCCTTGCTTAACAAGAACTTTTCTACCGCCAAACTACCATTTTTCGCGGCAATATGGAGTGCTTTATCATTTTCCAGATGAAAATCAAAATTGCATTGACTCAATTTTTTTACTTCTGGCAGATTGTCCTGAGTAATAAACCTGGCTACCTCCTGTAAATCAGGACATTCTTCAGCAAAACCAGAAGAAATTGAAAGATAGACGGCCAATACACAGAACAGAATTATTTTTTTCATTTTTTCCACTTACTTTTGGACTTTCGCTTTTTCAACAGAACAGCATTGTATCCAACCAGATACAGCGACTCCAGTTACTCACAATCAGTAGAAACAAACATCGATTTATGGTTTACTATTTCTTATGAGAAAGCAATTGACTAGCTAAGTGGCAGCTTTACACTGACCAAAGCCCCTTCGCCAACCTCGGAATCAATCACAATCTTGCCATTATGAAGCTGTACCAGATGATAAGCAATTGAAAGTCCTAGCCCGGAACCTTCAACTACTCGAGTGTTGGAACCATCAACTTGATGAAAGAACTCAAAAATTTTTTCCCGGTGCGCCTGGTCAATCCCGATCCCTGTGTCACGGAATGCAATATCCAGCATTTTTTCATTAACCGTAACGCTAATCATCACATAACCTGACTGGGTAAATTTGATTGCGTTCTCAAGAATGTTAATAAACACCTTTTTAATCTTTTCAGAATCGACATTGATCAGTGGCAAATCCTCAGGTATCTGTGTTTTAATTTCTAGATTCTTACTATCAGCAAAGATCCTGTTGAACTCAATTGCCTGTTCGATAACATCAACAATATTAACTGATTGCACGACCAGATTTGCCTGATCTCCTCGTAATACTGTTATCTCCAGGATATTATCAACCAGTCTTGCCAGTCGATTACCACTATCTGCAATAATCATATGCATCTCTGCGACTTCCTCAGGCAGACTATCCGAATACCCCGTAACCAATGCATCAGAAATACCGATAATGCCATTTAACGGCGTTCTTAACTCATGCGAAGTATTGGCTAAAAACTCGTTTTTAAGCTTATCGACCTGTTGCAGCTTCTTGTTGATCGAACGTTCACGCTCCAGCTTCTTTCGTTGTGTATAGACGAAACTAAAAACCAGACTCAGCAAAATCAAGGTGTAAATCGAGTAGGCCCACCAGGTTTTCCATGGCGGCGGCAATACTCTGATATTGATTGAGGCGCCCTCTTCATTCCATACACCATCAGAATTACTGGCTTTTACCCGAAAAACATAGTCACCACCGGGCAGATCCGTGTAGGTTGCAAATCGCTTGCTGGAACTGGTCCTGATCCAGTCCGCATCAAACCCTTCTAACTTGTAAGCATATTGATTCTTTTTCGGATTGCTAAAATGCAAGGCGCTAAATTCAAAGGAAACCAGATTCTGGTCATAACTTAGGGTCAGCTCAGATAATAAATGAATGGCCTTGTCCAGAGTAAACCTGTCTTTGCTGCCTTGATTTTCGTGACTGTCCTGATAAGTTCGAATAGGGACCGATTCATTTAACAACAGCATATCAGTAATTACAACGGTGGGCTTGAGGGTGTCACGCGTTATTTGCTCCGGCTGAAACCGGTTAAATCCATTGATTCCACCGAAAAACAATTCTCCTTTTTTGTTTTTAAATGAAGCACCGGCATTAAACTCATTATTCTGTAAACCATCGCCTTCATCATAATTTGTGAAGGTTTCCGTTTGCGGATTAAACCGCGCGAGTCCCTGGTTGGTGCTAAACCATAAATAGCCCAGATTGTCCTCTTCGATACGGTAAATCACATTATTCGGTAATCCCTGTTTATCGGTATAGTGCTTAAAACTGTCGGAGGTTGGATCGAAACGATTCAAACCATTAGCGGTTCCCACCCAGAGTCTTTGCCGACTGTCTTCAATTACCGAATAGACAGTATCATTGCTAAGACTCAACGGATTAGCGGAATCAGAATGATAGCGGGTAAATTTTTCGGTTTCCGGATCAAAGCGATTAAGCCCTCCACCTGCTGTTCCCACCCACAGGATGTGCTCATGATCTTCAGCAATTGACAGTACCCGATTATGGCTCAGACTATTCTCTTCTGCTGGATCAAAACGGTATTGTTTAAACGACTGTGTTCGAGGATCAAAGCGATTTAATCCACCTCCGCCATAAGTGCCCAACCAGAGAAAACCTTGATGGTCTTCTTTAATCACCAAAACAAAATCGTCACCCAGACTACCTGAGGCTCCATTAGAACGATTATTTGAGCCGCTATCAAAATGTCCACTAGAACGATTCCCGGGCCCACTGCCAGAAGGATTAGCAGAAGCTCGAAAATGGGTAAAAGTGTTTGTCTCGGGATTAAACTTGCTTAATCCGCCGCCGTGGGTTCCAACCCATAGCGTTCCATTGCCATCTTCTGTTATCGCTCGCACCCGATCATTACTCAAACCATCAGGATTATCCGGTTCAAATCGAAAGTGGGTAAAGGCACCGGTATTTGGATCGAGACGATTGAGTCCTCCACCATGAGTTCCAACCCAAAGATTGCCGAACTTATCTTCTTCAAAAGCCCGCACAATATTTTGACTTAAACTTTCGGGGTTATTCGCTTCACTCCGATAATGACCAAAACTTTCCGTCCTGAAATTAAAGTAATTGAGACCGCCAGCATTCGTTCCTATCCATAGTGTTCCCTGTCGGTCGTCTAAAATGGCTAAAACAGAATCGCTGCTAAGACTATGACTTGCACTGGCATCAAAGCGATAGCGAGTAAAACTCTGGGTTGCAGGCTCAAACCGATTAAGACCGCCATTGTTAGTCCCAACCCAGAGCGTTCCCTGCTGGTCAACCGCAATGGTTCTAATGACATCATGACTCAGACTTCCCGGGTTATCGGGATCAAACTGATAGCGAGTAAATTTTCCGCTTGGAACATCAAATCGATTTAGCCCTCGGGTTCGCGTACCAACCCAGAGGCTTCCCTGTTGGTCCTCGGCAATTGCCAAAATACTGTCGCCGCTCAAACTGTCGGGATTGTTCGCTTCAAACCGGTAATGAGCAAACTTTTGCGTTTTTTGATCAAAACGATTAAGTCCTCCAGCATAAGTCCCTATCCATAGCTTCCCGCTTTTATCCTCAAAAATCGCTCTGACAATATCGTGACTCAGACTACTCAGATTGCCGGCATCATGCCGATAATGGCTAAACCGCTCTGTTTTCGAATCAAACCGGTTTAGTCCTCCGCCTCTGGTTCCAATCCACAGTATTCCCCGACTGTCTTCCGCCAGAGCTAGTACGCTGTCATTACTCAAGCTGTCAGGATTTTCAGGATTATGGCGATAATGTTTAAACTGTTCTGTTTCAGGATCGAAACGATTAAGGCCTCGACTAAAAGTTCCCACCCAGATGTAACCATCGCTACTTTCAGTTAGGACTCTTATGTCATTCTCGGAAATTGAAAAAGGATTATCCACATCGTGTTTGAAAACCTTAAAAGAATAGCCATCAAAGCGCGCCAGTCCATCTTGTGTGCCAATCCACAAAAATCCCTGGCTGTCTTTAATCACCGTATTAGCACTGCTTTGCGGAAGGCCATCTTCAACAGTGAGATGATTAAAGCGCAAGGCTGGTCGGGAAGCCGCAACTGCCAAAGAGAAAAATAGCAATAGCAACAATATCGAGAGCCGAATTATCCTCATACATCAGACCTATTCACAACGACTACAAATTTGCTCAAAGATTAATGAATTATAGGAAAGCTGCTGTTGAAATCAATTGAGCAGCTATTCAGTATCAACGCCGTTGAAATTTTTGAATCAATTCTCCGGTTTTATTGCCCTGGCTGGTACCATCCTTGTTGTAGAAGATATAGTCGAATACGTCATTTTGGAAAATCGTTACTTCATCGCCTCTATTTAATGTCGGGATGTCACGAGGAACATTTCGGAGTATGCCTTTAACAACCCCTTCCTTCCAACTGACCACTTCCACCCACATCCACTCGTTTTCGCCCGAGCGAGTTTTAAATGGCGCCTTAAGTGATAATTGTTCGCCGACTTCCAAACCGGCATTAAATCGAGACTTTAATTCGGGAAGCTTTTGTCTGGCTGCCTCACTCGCAGCTTCAATCATTGCATTGTGTTTGATATAAGCAACTTCATCTTTCCATCCAAACAAACTGCTCAATAACGTATCCTGCTTTTGAAACAACGATTTCCCTTCGTATTGGCTAAAATCAAATTCCAACAGAAAATTATCAGGATCGCCTTCTTCGGGCTTTGCTTCCTTTAATTTGACCGATACACTTTCACTAGCATTTTCATAAAGTGAATCGACTAAAGTCTTTTTAAAGTTAGAATCTTTCAGGCTGCGAATATCGAGTTTAAAATTGAATTCATTCAGCCCCTGCTCGGCGATTTGCTGAGACGTTAAATTGATCAAAGAGGAGATCGAATAATTATCATTCCACTCGAAGCCATTAATAACCAGATCGGGTAAGCCGAACTTTGCCATCCCTAAGGTTATTGCCCTAAATCCGTCACCCACCTGATAGGCATGAATAACTGTATTGAGCTTCACGTTTGGAACATCCCCTGACCATGAATCGATACGATATTTTTTCCACTCAGAAGCAGCAAACAACTCTCGCGTTTCCGAATCCCAGATATATCCGCTATATTTGTCTGCAATCTCTAACATGAGCTGACTTACATTAAAGAGAGATTTTTCTCTAACCGACAAAGGAAACAGGAAATCATATAAGACAGCCACCTGATAATCCTGTACCTTTCCTTTTTCTTCATCACTCATACCGCGCCCAAAATAAGACAGGTAGTTAATGTCAGGTACAGGAAAGTTTATGCTCACATCCTTGATTAGCTTTTGATTATATACCGGGCTAACGGCGACATCAGGAAACTCATCGACCCTATTAAAAAACTTGTTAGCATCGGTGTTTCTGATAATTTTTTCTGCAGTCGCTAAATCTTTAAAATAAATGATATGACGAAGGAAGATCCCCGGATGTTCCTTGTTTTCTTTGCTTTCGTTGTTTTTCGCAACAAGGCTGGCAGGCGCAGATACAATTAAAATCGATATAATTAGAATTGATACAATAGAAACGGCAATTTTTGTTCCATAATCCCTGATAGTCATTTTATTTCCCTAAAATAATTCTTAATCGCTTAAATATTTCTTATTCGTTTTATCGACCCAAGTCAGTGAATGAGTCAAGCCGTTGGGCGAGAATAACATAGAGTCCAGGTAAGAGTAACCTGCTTTGAAGGAATAGTCTTCGAGTGGTAAATTGTCAGTCAATTTACCACTCGAGCAAGATTAGAAGCTGACTGTAGCCGCGCCGGTTTTCATTCTTTCAAAGATGACACTCGCGCCCTGTATTTCAACGCCTTCGACAATGCTGTCCTGATTATAGCCGCGTGCACTGGTACAAGGTGGGCATGCCCAGACTTTACCGCCTCTGGCAATGAAGTCATCAAGTAATCCTTTCAAAGACTCCATTGGGTGGACATGCGTATGGTCGACACCATTTTTCCGGACCAGATCGATTGCATTGCTGGTCAGGAATACACCGACAGTCATTCCCGCGGTAATCGCGCCATTGGCAATGGTTAGGCCAACGGAGGATAGCTCATCATTGATACCTTTAGTCATTACTACAATTAGTTCGTTAGTTGCATTTTCCATCATCTTTCTCCTCATCAAGTTAGGTGGTATTTATCAGTAATGCTTAGCTGATGGTTCTATTGTAGGGAGATAGCGCTTTTTAATTTAGATCGAAAAATGTAGTAATTGGCTACATATTTTGTAGTAACTGGAAGGACTCACCAGAGTGGAACAGGATTATTTAAAAATAGTCAGGCAAAACACTAAACAACGAGTATTTCGTGAGGGTACGCGGATTTTTAAAACCCGCTCTAAAAAGCCAATCAAAAATTCATGACCGATGTCGAATAATGCTAATACTGAGCAACACTAATATTGAACAGCACTAATACTGTCAACCTGGCTTGAAATCAACTATATGCTTAATCTGAATAGTAAAGACTACGTCCTAATCGACATCCGGGCACGCAATCCTGATAAAATTTTTCAGGTAAATGCTCAAAGATATTCTGCAGTTCGCTCAGCCTGATGGCTCGCGCATAAGTGCGGATTGGTTTCTTGCCCCAGGCCCGTCGTGTCTCAATAAAAGTGACGTTATTGGGCCGACCGTCATAAAAGTAAGGTAACTCCAGCTCGAACACGGGATCGTCAGGCAGCTTCTGTACTGGTGCTTCTGGAGCCCACGAATATAGCAAAATAATTTCGCTGCCCTTTTTGTCAACCACAATAAACACGCCACTACCTATAGGTAGATCAATATTGCTTTTTAATGCGTCCAAAAGTTCCCGGCGAGAAACCGATATAGCATCGTCCTTCTCGCACTCAGATCTGGTTTGAAAATTTCTGAAGTAGTATCTGAATGGCTTGCTCAAATGTAAACGAGGTTCAACATCGATTCTTTCGCTCCAACAAGCAACTCTGGCCACTTGACCTGGCTTCTGTGGTGATTTCTTTTCTCTTAGATGACTATCATGATGGCGTAGTTCAGTAATTCGCTTGAGTGCCATATCCCCGCTCATTCCTTGTCGTACCAACCAGCAGCCAACCACTGTCGCCGTTCGTCCATGTCCAGCCAGACAGTGAAGGTAGACCATCTGGTTACGGCGGTTCGCACTGTCAATCATATCCAGCAAATGGATCAAGGAAGGGCTACTGATGGTGGTGCCGTCCATAATAGGCATGCGAATAAAGCTGACTTCAACTCCCTTTTCTTTTGCCAGCCGTTCCAGTGCATCGTGGTAAAAAGGAAACGGCTTGCGCGCGACTTCATCCTCCTCCTGAAGGCTGATAAAGGTTCTTACTCCAAGGTCGAGAAGATGCTTAAGATATTGTTTGCATTGGTAACTTTTGTAACCTACCGGAGAGCGCCCGGCAATCAGCTTTCCTTCTTCAACAGGCCAATAATGAAAAGAGACATCGCCTTGTGTAAATACCGCCATAAATTAACTATCCAATTCGAACCTGATAAATTGTTGAATTAAAAATATGGCTAATAACTGGGGCTATTTCAAGCCAGAAACAAAGCTCTGAACAAGTCTTCTGAATACAAGATTACTCTGTATCCACTAGCTCTTTTAACTCCTCCGCCAGCTCTAGAATATCGAATCCTTTACTGGTCTCAAGCTGCATAAAGGCTAAAACAGCATGCATAACAATAAGCATTTGCTGATAAGATCCCGGTTGCTGTTTAAGCACTTCTTTCGCCGCTTCCAGACCTTGCTGTTGGTAAATCATTAGCAGCTCAATTGAAAATTCTTCGGGAGTTTTCTCTCTCTGTTTCGGTTGATAACCTAATTCTTCGACAACTTTCTCTGCCAATAGCCATACTGACCAGGGATTTTGTCCGGTAATTAATTTACCGTCATGACTCACTTTTTGCAGATAATTAAGTCCCGCTTGAAAATCAGCGCCCCGTGCTTCAATTTTATCCTGCAACAGAAACGGAAAGATCTCTTTAGCTTCAGGTATGAGTATTAGCTCTTCGTCGTTGGTAAAAGCACTCACTTTTTTGTTCGCCAGCAGCATTTTACCATTGTCCAACTGAACATTAACTAGTGCAGCGGGTCCATGACAGACGGCACTAACCACTTTATTATTTTGGTACAAAGTTTTAGCAATACGTTGGATCGACGGGTTGTCAGGAAAATCAAACATGGTACCTTTACCTCCTACAAAGTACACTGCTTCATAGTCCAAAGGTTCAATCTCATCCAAAGGGATTGAGTTGGCTACTTTTTGCTGAATGGCGCTATCATTTAGAAAGGCGTAGTCGTAAGCCCCCATATCTTCATCATCAATCACCACAGGCGGCTTGCCACCTTTAGGACTGGCAATATCCACTTCAAAGCCATTGGCGGTAAATACCCAATAAGCTCGAGCCAGCTCTGTATGCTCGTATCCTGTTTTTTGTGTATATTCCGAATCACCAACTTTTGCCATCTTGCCAACGCTGGTAACCACTGCCAGAATCTTTCCTCGACCAGCAGGTATATTTTCAGTCACATAGGGTAAATCACTGGTTTGGGTTTGTCTGATAGCTGTGAAGTGGGCTTTATCCGGTAGTAATCCCTTCAGGTATTCTTTAGCGCCGTACAGGCCCCCGCCCAGGATTAGAATCAAGATTACCAATACGATGAATAACTTTTTTAGCATAATCTGCTCCAGAGGGTTAACCGGGATATAGACTAATACACCGCTTGTGAAATGATTGTGAAATTTGAGTCATTACGATTATTCTGAAGAGGCAAACCAGTGCATTCTAAAACACCTCATGGGCAACGTTTTATTCTGCTACGGGCTGCTATTAATTTATTGCCTTATTGGCTTCTGTACTATACTTGATCGAAAATCTCAGGATTTTCATGTGAAAACTCAATTAACACTGGCTGTATGTCTACTATTTGTTTTTGCTTGCGGAAACACAAGCTCGCCTCCACCGCCCTCTTTTGAGGAGCCAGCTACAGAGCCGGAACCATCTTCAAACTGGGAACCTTCACTCGTTAGTCGCTGCGAGATCGGTGAAAATGTTTCGCCGATTCTGGCCTCTGCAGCGGAGGTATTACCGGAGGCGAACTTCCGAATGATCGAACCTTCAATTTTGTATGTCGATCAGACTTTTACCTACCTGATGAAAAGTGATGCAGGAACTCCTACTATTTACAACTATCAACTCGACGAAGCAGGATTTAAAGTAGTCAATGATACCACGCCTGCAACCATGTTTGATGATGGTACCCATGGTGATCTGGTGGCCAGTGATGGTATCTATACCCGCGCCTGTATGTATTTACCTGAAGAATATTTAGCTAATGCGCCATTTGTCAGCAGGCTCGATATATGGTTTATCAAACCTGAGTACCGCGGGACTCAAAGCCTTCAGTCAATTGCAGATGGCGTTGCCGTGAATGAGGCCGGATTCTTTATTGAAGTTGGTGATGATTATAACAACCGCGCCAAAAACAACTGGCTGCTGCACTCGCCTGAGTCCTGTAAAGCCTGTGAAACTGCCTGGTCGATAGCCGGTGACGTTTTTGACTTCTTTGTTGTCAGTACAAGAGACGCACATAATGGCGCCGGATACGTTCGAGTCCATGACAATATCGAAGGAACCGGTTTTAATCCGCCTTGTGAACCCCGCTCACACTGTTACAACATTATCGATGAACAGGAACATCAAAAATTAACCGGCATTATCTGGAGTGGCTGGCCGGGAATTGAAGGTATGAATCATGAACTGGGGCATGGCTTGCTTGGGCTGGATGCCAGTAATTTCCCTGGCGAAGGTATCAGAGCCTGGAACTCAGGCGATAATATGCACCTCGACAGCGATACCACTGTAACTGGTGAGCTGGCTGGTCCATTCTGGGATCCTGACAGGGGATGGCCCTACCCTGTTGTGTTTGAGACTGCTCCTGGAGTCTTCGAAGAAACCTATCTCATCAGAGATGAACAGGGGGATTTTCGACTCGAAATCATGAACGATTCTCGTAATGTGTGGGCAGATATTTTTCTTTACATGATGGGATTACTTGAAGCCGAGCAAGTAACCAGCACCTACTACAAGCTGGTTAATCCATCCCTTGAAGGGTGCGAAACCCAGGAGTACTACTTACTGTGCACGAATAACCTGGTCACTGCAGAAGAAACAATTGCATTTACAGTCAATGACTTTATTGGCCAGTTTGGACAACGAGTGTTACCAGAAAATTTTGACCCGAGTCTTCTAACGCTAGGGATTTTGCACATCAGTGACAGGGCTCACACCGATGCAGAAATTGTCTGGTTTACCAATATTTTTAGCGAGTTTGCCGGCGCAGAAAACCTTCAGCAAGAGTGGGGATTCGGAACTAACTGGAGTAAAGCGACCCGAGGGTTATCGCGGGTAGACATCGATGCTACCAGCATACTTCGACCATAAAATATTTGAACATTAAAAAGGGCCCATCAATAAAAGGGCTTGCCATTGAATAAACTCGTACATCCTCTACTTGAGGATCCTTAACTCGTTGAAGTTTTATACCTGTTTGCCTTATTCCGAACGCCAATCAGGCCATCGCCTATTTCCGTCGTCTCATCTTATAGCACTTGTTTTAACTGATAAAAATTTTAGAATTAAATAAAACCACTGTCCGTAAACGAAAATAACCAGTCTTCGTCTTTTGGAATGACAAAACTTCCTTTTGGGAGCGACAAGCCGATGCAATTTCGACAAACAGTTTTCTGTTTCATACTTTTATTAACAAGTAGCGGGTTACAAGCAATAGAGCTGAGTTCGAGAAAGACTGTTGAGGTAGGAAAAAGCCCTAACAGAGTGTTGGCAGTTGATATGGACAATGATGGCCAGGATGAGGTGATAGTTTCCAGTCATGCAGAAGGAACCATCAGTCTATTAACTTTTTCTAGCTCGAGCACGTTGCTTTCCAAAAAGATTTATGAAGTTGGCGCTAACCCGTCTGAACTGATCGTTTTTGATATGAATAGAGATAGTTATAAGGATCTGATTATTGCTAACCACGAAACGAACAGTTTTCATATTTTGTATAACGATAAAGAAGGCGCATTTGAACAGACGACAATTAGTACATTTTCAGTAAGTTCTGCCCCTCACATTCATACTCTGGGTGTCGGAATGTTTAACAAAGACGACTTTCCCGATGTTGTCGTCGACAGCTGGGCGAACAGCCAATTGCTGATATATTTTGGTAAAGGTGATGGCAGTTTTGAACCGCAACCACAAGTAATCGATGTCCATGAACAACCAAGAACCAATCTGGTGGTCACCAATATCGATGGAGATAATTTATCCGATATTGTTACCCCGGCTTTCAGGCGAGATGGTGTCTCCGTAATTTTGGGCAGTCAGCTCAATGATGCCAAGCGAGCTAACAAAGCAAAGCTCTTTAGCAACGCCGCCAAAGCTTTTCTGGTGAAGACTGCTGATGTCAATGGCGATGGCAACCAGGATATTCTGACCGTGCACAGGGGGTCCAGTTTTAGAGACAGCAATGGAGAAGGTTTAACATTGTTACT
Organism: Aliikangiella sp. G2MR2-5; assembly: GCF_015687155.1. GTDB lineage: Bacteria > Pseudomonadota > Gammaproteobacteria > Enterobacterales > Kangiellaceae > Aliikangiella. The sequence goes on from NZ_JADPQF010000007.1 coordinate 152,758, forward strand.
CGGTAATGGCAAAGGTGAGTTTGAAATGGCTGAAGACTTTCCGCTAATGGTGACCGGTTCACCTTCCTTTGTGGCCATAGGCGATATCAACAAAGACTTTATTGCTGAGTTGATTACCGCCAATTATCGAACCAACGATATGACTGTCGTTTTCTATGAGCAAACCAACAGACGATATCAGCAACGCTCTTTTCCGGTTGGCAAGAGACCGGAAAGCGTTGCGATCGGCGATATCGATGGGGATGGAGAAAATGAGGTGATTGTTGCTAATCGTGAGAGTCATTCAATTAGTCTGTTAGATTTTACCAGCTTAAATCTCTTCAGCAGGCGGCAAATCAGCGAACACACTACAACAAAGCCACTCGCGAATATTGCGCGTTAATGCCGGTTGGCCGTACACAGTCATCAACTTGTCGTTAATTGCGTTCTTATAGGAGAGATCTCCCATCCAGCAATCAATCATGGTTTTCAGGTCGGTCGTTAAATAGACATCAACTTCCTGCCCCGGATTTTCCAGACAGGTATCCACTTTATTTTCTTTGACTACCAGCCACCAGCTATTCAACTTATCGAGATCGGTAAACTTGAAATGAATAACCGATTGACCACCGGGAAAATATTCTGCCTTGATACTGCGCTCCAAGTAGAGCATCAACAGACCCACATCCAGATCGGTGTCTTTTAAATCGCCGCGAGCCCAACGCATGCCCCATTGACCAACCGCCAGAATAAAGGGCAAAGTCTCTTTTCCGGCCTGAGTCAGAAAATACTCATGACCATTTTGTCCCGCTATTTTTTTGCGGACGATAATCTCCGCATCGGTCAATTCCTTTAACCTTTTGGTCAGTATGGTGGGAGAGATCAAGGGCAGTCCTCGTTGCAGTTCATTGAAGCGCCTTGCGCCCATGTGCAATTCACGCAATACCAGCAGCGTCCAGCGCTCTCCTATGAGCTCCATCGATTTGGCTATAGGGCAAAACTGTCCGTATTCCATGGTCATTCACTCCTTACGACATAATTTGTAGTTGGTTACTACGTAATCTGTAGTTAAATGCTACTTTGTGCGGAGTTCTTTGGCAATGCTGTTTTCGTTAATCTACACACATCAAGACATTACTTGATAAACCCAAAAACTTAACGAAATTGATAAGAGGAAAATATCATGCCATTAGTTACTGTTCATTTAATCGAAAATGTATTCACGGAAGAAGAAAAAGTAGAAATGATTAGCAAGCTCACCGATACAATGGTTGAAATTGAAGGCGAAGCCATGCGCCAGGTGACCTGGGTGAAAATAGAAGAAGTTCCCGAAGGGCAATGGGGTATTGGTGGTACCGCGTTAACCGCACCAATGATTCACCAGATGAAAAAAGCCAGTTAAGCGCGGCAACAGGGTTAGTTGTGGTCTAACGTCCCCTTCAAAGAGGCTTGCTTTCAGGGTAAGCCTTTTAATTTTTTGGTAAATTTTTGCTGTTACCAATGCAAACAGATGAACAGAGAGATACGGCTCTAGTCCTTCTGGCTTCAAGGAGGTCTCCTCTGCTCAAGAGATTAATCTAACGCTATACGAGGCGATCTTTGCAAAGCACTACAAGTTAGTCCAGGTCGATATTATATTGGCGACAGCCACCCTGTTAAGGGGTTTAATCAAGAAGTCATTCATACCCGCATCAAGGGATTCATCGAAGCTGTTTTTCATGGCGTCAGCTGTCACCGCAATTATTGGTGTTTTTACATTTTGGCCGTTCGCTCTAATCTTCATCGTCGCCTCAACACCATCCAAAACAGGCATTCTCATATCCATAAAGATCAAATCATACTCAGTTCTGGATGCAAACTCGACCGCCTTTTGACCATTTTCAGCGATATCACATTGGTGGCCTAATTTACTTAAAATAGACTTAACAACCATTTGGTTCACTGGGTTATCTTCGGCAACCAGCACGCGGTATGAGCTCTTATTTATGTCGATCGTGCTGTTATCTTCACCATCGACTGTATGAAAAAATTGGGCAGGCTCAACATTGTCGAAAAGGCGCTGCAAACATTGTTTAAGATGCTGAGGCAAAACAGGTTTATGCAACAGGTAATCGATGTCAACATCTTCCCGGATCTTTTTTCGCTGCAACTGAATATTTTTTTCCAGAATAACGACCTTAAAACCTGAAGACTTAATTTTCGCTACTGCCAATTGCAGTCTGGAAGGTGATAAATTTTTGAATCCACTATCGATAAATAAAATCATATCTCCATCATTTGATTCCTTTAAAGCCATTAGCTGACTACCCCATAAGTCGACGTCTTCTTCACGCGGCGCCTCAAAGGCTTGCGTTTCTATATAACAGTATGACAATGCATCAGATAACGACTCCCCCACTTTGGGATTTTCTGTCACGACAATCGCATGAATACTTTGGACATTTTTTATTGAATAGTCATCCATGACTTTTTTGCCGCTACCGGCAACAATATTGAAACTAAAAACGGTGCCCTTATTAACTTCACTTTGTAAAGATATGTCTCCGCCCATCAACTGCACCAGGTCCTTTGCAATCATCAAACCCAAACCTGTTCCGCCATACTTTCTAGTTGTCGATACATCAGCTTGCGCATATTTTTGAAACAATTTGCTTTGCTGCTCTTGCGACAAGCCTACACCACTATCAGAAACATCAAACCGGAGGTTGAGAAAATTTCTTGACGATTTCTTTTGCTGGTCAAGATAGCATGCAATGATAATTTCACCCTTTTCGGTAAATTTGATTGCATTGCTGACAAGATTTGTTAACACCTGATTCAACCTTGTCGGATCGCCAACCACATACTGGGGCACATCATTGTCAATGCGACAGATGAGCTCTACCTCATTTTTCATGCGCAGGGCGTTGGTTGTTACACAAGTTTCCAATAGAAGCATCAGGTCGAACTCGATCGTTTCTATGTCTATTTTACCTGCCTCAATTTTTGAAAGGTCCAATATATCATTGGTTATGGCAAGTAAGGACTCTCCACAATTTTTTACCGTCAATGCGTATTTTTGCTGAAGGGTATCAAGTTCGGTATCGAGTAACATTTCCGTTACCCCAATTACCCCATTCATCGGTGTTCGAATTTCATGGCTCATATTGGCAATGAAATCTGATTTAGAATTATTAGCTAGAACCGCTTCATCTTTAGCTTTTTGTAGCGCTGCCTCATTTTCCTTTTGAGCGGTAATATCCAGGTAGCTCCAGACCTGACCGACTGTTTTACCTTCGACTCGCTGAGGCTGAGAAAACCGCTCAAAAATGCGGCCATCCCTACACCGAATCAAATCATGATTCTGATTTCTAATGCTATTATTTTCTGGCAAATGATCATCTGAAATTTTTTCTTCATGCTCAATTTGATTTGCAATAACATTCAATATTTGTTGTCGTTCATTGTAAGCATCGGCGTCATTTTCAAGCCCCCACATTTCGGCTAAACGCGCATTAAATCTTTGGACAACGCCGTCGTTGTCCAGAACCAAAATGCCATTTGCACTCGATTCGAGTGTTGCTTCAACTAACGATAAGGAACGATTCAGGTCCGCTGTGTGTGCTTTGATTTTTTGTCTCAGTATAGTCGCTCTAGCTTTTAGAGTTCGAGTTCTAATTTCGAAAGCCAGATAGATTACGAGTAATCCAGCAGCAACCAGACAAAGCTTAAACCATAGTGTTTGATACCATGCTGCCAACTGCCTTATATTGACTGACACCTGATTATCAGACCAAACGCCGGTGCGATTGGTTGCCTTCACCTGCAAGGTATAATTTCCAGGCGCCAGATTGGTGTAACTGGCAATTCGATAGGTGCTGCTTGTTTCTATCCAGTTATCGTCATACCCCAATAATCGGTATGCGTACTGATTTTGCTCTGGCTTGGAAAAATCCAGCGATGCAAATTCGAAACTAAAGCTTTTAGTGTAAGGTTTCAATTCCAGTGAACCGGTCACATTCAGCCTCGTCGGCAAGTTATCAACGGCGATATTGGTTAAAACAATGGGCGGTTTGAATTTCCATTCCTGAAACAATGCCGGTCGCACAAGTAATAAACCTGAAGTACCACCAAATAATAAATCATCATTTGATGTCCTGAGTGCGCTACCCGCCCAAGAATTGCCAATATCGATGCCATAATTCTTATCCAGCTTTACGGCATAGTGATTATCCATTCTTCTTACCGTTTCAAGATGCCATAGTTGGCCAGCTTGATCGAATAGCATATTCTTCGCATACGAACCTTTGTCTCCAACAAGTGAAGAGGGAGTATGCTCCAGGCTAACAATCGCTTGATACTGATTAACAACTTTATTAAGCCCATTCTGACAACCAAGCCAAAGTTGATCATTTTGATCAACAATTGGGCTCATAACCGAAGTGCAACTTTTTGCAACAAGCGCAGGATTGCTAAATTCTACTTTTTTGAGAAGACTCTCCCCGGACCGGATCCGATACAAACCTTCCACCGTCGCAAACCAGACAGCCTGTCGAGACTCTTTGATGAACACCACCTCTGATGAAAAAGGCGTACCGGGATCGCCTTGTGTCGCTATTTGAGTGAAGTTATCCGTTTGTGGTTGATATAAGGCGAGGCCATTTTTATTAGCCACCCATATACGCCCATCCTTTGATCGATGTATCTTGGTAATAAAGTTTCTGTTAAGCCCATCCTGTTGTTGATAATTCTTAAACGTCTTATTTTTCAACGAGTATCGGTATACACCCGCGCGGCGAGTTCCAATCCACAATGTATCCTGATCTGACTGCAACATCGACATCACAGTATCATCACCCAGACCTTGTCCGGTTTGATTAGGTCGAATGCCCTCAACAAAGCCTTTTTCCGGGTGATAGATATCAATCCCGTTTCCCATAGTACCAATCCATACTTCTCCTTGACTGGTTTCAAGGAAAGATAAAATACTGTTTCTGGAGATAGAGTTTTCTGCTTCATACAGGACGCGAAAGGCAGCATTCGTACTATTAATACGATTTAACCCTCCTCCCCAATTACCTATCCAGGTCAACCCCGAGCGGTCTGTATACAAAGCGCTAATATCGTTTGAATTAATCCCGTGTTTTGTCCCGGATTTATAAAGAACATGTCGAGTAATTTGCTCTGTGGCAAGGTTATAAACAAACAATCCGCCGCCATAACTGGCTAACCAGACTTCCTCCGGATTAGGCTGTTCGAAATCAAATATCCACTGCTTTCGAATGTCCTTTAAGGCGTTACCTTTTGATTTTATTTGATGAAGCTGACTATTCAAATCCAGTCGAAAGGCCCCTTCTTTAGCGGTTCCTATCCAGTGATTGCCAAGTCTATCGCGAAACTGTTTAAAGATATTAAACTCAGACAATGGGGCTAAAGCCTTAGGAAAGTCGACTTTTGATGTAGACATATTCAGCCTGACCAGACCTTTCGCTCCACCGACCCAAAGATATTCGCCGTCGATTAGCAAAGAATTTAAGCGATTAGTTGGCAAGGAAGCCGGATTATTGGGATCATGAAGGATTCGATTGAATTGACCGGTTTTCCAGTCCAGATAATTGAGGCCACTAAATGTCGCAACCCAGATCCCGCCTTTCGAATCACTGACAATACTGCGAACATGATTTCCGGTCAGGCTATTGTTATCATCTTTTTTATGACTGTAAGAAACAAAGTCCTGAGTTTCCTTCCTGTATAAGGATAGTCCGCCATACTTTGTCCCAACCCACAGATTGCCAGAGACATCAATGTGGAGGGTTAACACACGATTATTGACCAGCGAATTCGGATCTTCAGGATTGTGTATAAATCGTTTAAATTGATAGCCGTCATACCTCACAAGACCGTTCTGGGTGGCAAACCACAAAAAACCATCCTGATCTTGAGTGACATCGGTAATAATGGCATCAATCTCTCCACTTCTGATTGATTCGAAATATAGTTTGCCCGCATCAAAAAGACTTGAACGGGCAACAAGGTTGCCTGGCCACAACAAACTGATTAAAACACCGAAGAGCAGCGAGTAAGTTCTAGACATCCAAAGATTTCAAAACCTTATGTAAACACCAAACAAAGAAAGCAGAATAACTTCTTAAGCTTAGACTATAGATGTAATAGATGCATATTTGGCTGCAAGGCTGATTCTTCAATTCAGCTCCATAGTAATTCAAAGTAAAGAACGTTAAATTCATTTATCATACTCGGTAAAGTCATCAATCAAACTGCCATTTCAAATCGAATTTCCAGTCAGCGCTCAGGCTCTTATGATCTCTTTTTTACTTTTAATTCCGCAATTAGCAAAAACAATCAAATAGGATTAATATATCTCCCTGTTACAGGTTCAGTTTTATATTGGTCGAACTGTTTAATTAGTCGAACTGTTTAATTAGTCGAATTATTTATAGACCATCAAACAAGGTAAAGACCGGTGAATGAATTACAGTTAAGTAGTAAAGCAGCAGGTTACATTGCTACAACCATCAAAAACCAGATACTCACTATCCTTATGAATCGGCCTGAGAAATTAAATGGTTGGACATTACCGATGATAGAAGCGCTGCAAGAAACTTTTAGTAAAGCGGCAAAAAACGATGCGGTCAAAGCAGTCATTTTTAGCGGCGCCGGTAATTATTTTTCTGCCGGGGTGGATTTGGGCGGTTCACTAAAACCGATGCATCCGAGAAAATTGCACCAGGCTATCAAAACGCTAAATCAGCAGCTTTTTGAAATATTTCTATTGTTTCCCAAGCCGATATTATCCGCCATTAATGGTCCGGCAATTGGCGCAAGTGTTACCTCCTCCACTTTATGCGATGCAATTATCGCATCGGAAAGTGCTACTTTCTCAACCCCTTTTGCAAAGCTCGGGGTTCCGCCTGAAGGTTGTTCCAGTGTTCAATTTCCACGCCTGTTAGGAGAACAAAACGCTCAAAGAATGATAGGTGAAGAAGGCTGGAAACCCAATGCGCAGGAGGCACTTGAGATAGGCCTGGTGCAATGGGTGGTTCCGCATCAGGATTTGCTAAATAGAGCGAATGAAATTGCTTCTGTCTGGATTTCAGAAAATAAGGCGCGTACTTTTCCAGGTGATACGCAAAAATCCACAAAACTTGCTGAGCTAAGGGCCATAAACATAGACGAATCGGTCAAAGTGGCGGATGGAATATTAAGTGCTGCGTTTTTAAAACAGCAGTCAGCTTTCTTCTGGAAAAAGAAGAAACGACTTCTGTCGATCCTGTTTTTTAATTTATGGTTGCTAAGGCCTGTTTGGAGTCGATTTTTATAATTAAAATTCTGACATGCCTGTACATGTCTCATTTTTCCAGAAATTTAATTCTTGAGTCTAATCATTATTTCTATTATTTCTATTACGAACAAGTCGCTCCAACAGTACATCAAGTTGATTTGCGCAAGCTATGTGCTTTGCAATGCCTATTCTTTCCAAAACAATTCAGATAGAGAAGAGACCATTGATGACTAACAAATAAATCTTGCTACCCTCAACCAAACTTCCAATTGTAATACTTAGTACCAGAATAGGAATAAATAATACCAAGAAGGTATTTCTATAAACCAGCTCTTCTTTGTACATTTTTAAATTAACCCGGCATTTTTGGATTTCATCTTGTGAGCAATTACTCGTCTTAAAATGACCATCAACCCAGTCAAGCATTTCTTTATTGACGTTATCTTCCATTGAAAGTAATTCAACATATCCTCCTTGCAACGTAAAAAAACAATAAAAGAAGCTTTTTATGCTCGCCCACTCCTTAACCCTGTACGCATGACGAATCTTAAAAAACTCACTATATACATTGGCTAAAACAAACTCATATTCTCTTTTGTCAGAGTTCATTTTTTCTCCTTATCTAATTATTGAGAAATCAATAACGATTGAATCGCGCTACCAACTTTTCTCAATAGAGACTGTATTTAAAGCCATGAATAATGTTTCCAAGCAGTATTGAATGCTGCTTTTGCACAGATTTACTATTGTTTTCAATGTGTTACACAAGTCTGCCGCCATTCAAAATTGAAAGTCAACTTTGACAGTTTGACCATCATGAACTATAGATTCCTTAGACTAGTCAAGGTGGAAGACTTTCCAATGAAAATCAAAATGCTCTTCGGTTCGTTACTTATCCTTAATGTAGCTTATCCCTGTTCATCAACGCAGGCCTATGAAGAAGATGAAATGTCATCCATTAGCCTGGAGGACTTGTTGAATATTAAACTTTCTGTAGCATCAGGTTCTAAGGGACTGACCTTAAGGGAGTCTCCCGGAATAGTGAGTTTGATCACTCAAGAAGAGATCGTCAACTCCGGCGCCCGAGATTTGATGGATGTACTTAATCTGGTGCCCGGATTTAGTTTCGCAATGGATGTTCAGGGTGTGGTAGGGATCGCCGCTCGTGGAAACTGGTCTCATGAAGGAAAGATTCTATTGATGGTCGATGGCCAGGAATTTAACGAACTATCCTTTGCCACACTTCAGTTCGGAAATCATTTTCCTGTTGAGAACATCGAAAGAATTGAGATCATTCGCGGACCGGGATCTGCAATATACGGTGGCTTTGCAGAAATGGGGGTCATCAAAATCACTACTAAATCAGCATCATCATTAAATGGAACCGAAGGCGCAGTAAGCTACAGCCAAATGAAAGAAAGTAGTGGTCGTTCTGGTGTATCCATTGCTACGGCCAACGAAATCGAAAGCGGACATTACAATGCAAATATTCACTATAGTTCGGGAAAACGAAGTGACAAAAACTTTACCGATTTTTACGGTGATACTTTCAATATGGAAGACAATTCAGATCTCGATAGTTTAATGTTGAATTTTGGTATCACTTACAAGGACTTTTCAGCAAGATTACTGCTTGACCGTTATGACATGACTCAACGCGATGTATTTTTTGTAAACTCCCCCTATGAACTCGAACAATCTTTTGAAAGCAATTTTTATGAATTCAAGTACGCCTGGAAAATCAATGAAGCATGGACATTAACACCAGAAGTAAACCTGAAGTCTCAGAAACCATGGCACTCCACATCGCAGGCGGCAATTGATCTGGATAATTCCGATCCTGACTCCTACGGACAGTATTTTGGCCAGGAAGTAGAAAGAAACACTTTCAAACTAACCGCCGATTACAATGTAAACGAAACAGATAATATTATTTTTGGCATGAGCTACTATGAGGACAAAGACAATACTGACAATCTAAAATACGATAACCTTGCGATATTTGGACAAGGCTTATTCAGTACCCACATTGGCAATTTCACCGTTGGTGGACGCTATGTTGATCACAGTGAAGCCGGAGATAATTTTCTTCCCAGACTCGGTTATACCAACTCATGGGACGATCTCAACTTGAAGGTGCTTTGGAGTAAGGCCTTTCGCGCACCAGTGATCCAAAATATTATCGATTTTAATGATCCGGAAGGCCTTCAATCCTCGATAGAGCCGGAGAATACAACGGTGTTCGAAATCGAAGTGGGTTACAAAATGAATGACAAGATCTATCTCACTGCTAATCTATTTGATATCAGTATTGATGATCCCATTGTTTACTATTTTATTGACTCGGACGCCTACAGAAATTACCCTAATGTCAGTACACAAGGTTTTGAATTTGAAAGTCGTTACAAAGATACCTGGGGATACCTGACATTATCCTACTCCTACTATAAAGTCTCAGAAAACAGTGTTGATCAATACGCGGTGCGAAGTGTTGATTCCAATCCAGACGATGACATTCTTGAACTTGTGACTGACGATGAATTACTCGGGATTTCGCCACATAAGTTTACAATGAATTTTTCGTATAATCTGGATGATGATTGGTCAATCAATCCCAGCCTGGTTTTTCAAAGTAAGAAGTATGCTTACACAGGCGTGACTGAGGACGAAGAACAATTAGTTGCCGAAGAGCTAGATTCAACAACATTGCTCAACCTCAATATAATCAAAAAAGGTTTTTTGTCGGAGAAAGTTGATCTCCATTTTGGCGGTTACAACTTAACAGATGATGATGTTATTTTTGTTCAGCCCTATTACGATGGCTTCCACGCCCCCTATCCTGGTCCCAGCCGGGAGCTTTATGCCAAGCTGCGTTTTAGCTTTTAGCAACCGACGGTTGTCCCATCAGACGTATTACTTATAATGAGTTACGTAGGTCCCCGTGTAACGATGAGCGCTTAAACAATGGTCTAATTTCCATTTTTCGCATATTGAGTCGGTGTCATATTTTCTAATTTTTTAAACGCAAGGTTAAAAGTCGACTTTGAATTGAACCCACATTCCATAGCGATATCCAGAATGCTGGGCCCCGTCCCCGCCTCGGCTTTGAGTTGCTGCTTAACCGCTTCGATGCGCAATCCGTTAATGTAGTCGTTAAAGTTTCTCCCAGAGACCTGGTTGATTGCCCAGGAAGTCTCCTTGACGGCGACACAAGCTTCCTCGGCGACTTGTTGCACGGTCAATTTGGGCGTCTTATACAATTGATTACTCGTAATTTTTTTGTCGATCACCTCAAACAGCTGCATCGCTAATAGCTTTTGCTCACCTTCAGCAGCCTTTTTAGCAACTTTTTTAGCAAAGTCTTTCTCACCCTCACTACTTTCATAATCTGTCAAGCCATCAAATAATTCAGGTTGTTTAACCGACTTCACTAGCAAATAACAACAAATTAAAAACAGGATATTGAGGTCGACTAAATACCAAGAATAATAAACATCATTATCCAGCAATGGGCGTATGTTAAGCCGCACCATATCCACCACCAGAAAGCCTATAATGACAATACTGGCGCTTGTGACCCACCCCAACTGCAAAGCTTCGGCATCCGAGCGAGAATTAAACACCGCCAGATCATAGCGTTGCAATAATCGATAGGATGCGACCAAATACATTAGCTGACTTATAGAGCCAAGTGCGACCACCCATTGCAAATGACTGGTAAAAGGAATCGAGAGCAGAGCTGGTATACAATGCTTTAGCCAGTTCCAGTGGGATAGCCCAGGCGCACTGGCCAGGCTCATCACCATAAAGTAGAGAATGGGTCCCATCAACAGCGTGAATGATGGGGTGATAAACAGAAACTGTTTCGATATGTCTCGCTCTTCCAACAGATTAAATGTCATGAGTAGCGTGAAATAAGCGAGCAGCAACACTACCCCCTTGAAGCGCTGCTTTTCAAAAAGAAGCGCTCCGCCCAATATTCCAAGAAAAATAAACAGGGTTTGAACTATATTGGCTAATGTAAAAGAGAACTCTGACATATTTTAGTATTTGTTAATCCATATTCAGAGGCTTATTAATCGCGGTGCCTGGTTATTAATCTTAGTGTCGTGTTATGAACAATGTTATGAACAATATCTGGATACCAATTAATACCTGGTTATGAATTGTTCAACAAAGCAATAATTTGCCAAAAAAAGCGTCCTAAATCCTGATTTCGGACGATTGGCTAGCCTAAAATGACTATATTGTCCCATATTGTACATTCAAAGAAAGGAAGTGTAATGCACCTTACCAGGGCAATCTATTTTTGTATCTTTACTGTGTTTGCTATTTTTTCAATTCACGCTGCGGCTAGCAATCATGTTTTAGAAACCAATAGTGCTTTAGAAACTAACAGGGTTGGCGAAATGACCAATAGTGCTATCGGTCAACATCCGTCTTTGAGCGAACTGGATACTCCGGCTATTTACTATACCAATCGGGAAAAAGCGCTAAAACTTGTCCGTGAAGAAAAGTGGCGAACCGCCAAACCGGTTCTTGAATCCTTGACCAGCCAATATGCCGACGACGGTGACACCTGGTACATCCTGGGACTCACCTATTTTCAATTGGGAGACTGGGAAAAATCGATTACAGCATTTAAAAGAACATTAGCTTTAGGTACTATTCTATCGAATATCCCAACGGGCTCAGCGCCTGCCAATGACATTATGATTAAAATTGCCGAGGCTTATGCTGAACTTGGAGACGAAGCCAACGCAATATCTTGGATAAACCAATCGTTACAAGCACGTTACGATGGGAGAAAAGATTTAGTCAACAACGATCATTTCAAATCCATGGCTAACTCTAAAGCCTTTCAAAAAACTTCTGGTAGTTTTCTTCCTGAGAATTTATCTCGAATTCAATCATGGCAATATGACTTGGAATTCCTGATTTCAGAAATAAAGCGACTCCATGTCAATCTCTACCACTCACTGGATAGAACGAAATTCGAACAAATGATAGTCAGTATTCGTAAGAAAATTCCTGAACTATCGGATCAGGAAATCGTATTTGAATTGATGAAGCTGGTCGCAGCGGTGGGCAATGGTCATAATTTTATTGTCCCTGCATACGCCAAAATAGGCACCTTTCATCAATTACCTTTGCAGTTTTATCAATTTAGCGACGGGCTTTTTATCGTCAAAGCTGATCAAGGATACGAGCAATTGGTTGGTAGTAAAGTCGTCGCTATCGGCAGCACCGTAATTGAAGAAGCCTTAACCAGAACTCAACGCATTAACGCGAGGGATAATGAAATGCAACAGCTGTGGCTCGGGCCTCATTATTTAGGAATGGCCGAAGTACTCAAAGGATTAGACATCGTTGATAATGCTAAGGATATATCGCTGATCCTTGAGAATCGTAAAGGCACGCGACAGGTGATAAAGCCCAGGCTAAAAGCGATGAGCTTCAATGGCTTCCCCAAATTGCCAGCGCTGGCGAATACTAATGCAATCCACAACCTGAGGATCAAAAAACGCTATTGGTATCAGGCGATCCCTGAGCAGTCAGTGCTATATATTCAGTACAACTATGTACACAACGACCCCTCTCAACCCTTTGAAGATTTCAATATTGAGTTACGTAACAAAATATCAGCGCTTAAAGTCGATAATATCATTTTGGATCTACGCCATAATGCCGGTGGCGATGGCAGCACTTACCCGCCTCTACTCAAAACGCTGGTGCAATTTGAAGCATCGAATCCCGATGGTAAACTCTTTGTGATTATGGGGCGGAATACTTTTTCTGCCGCACATAATTTATTACTGGATATCAACCGCCTTACCAGTCCAATACTGGTTGGTGAACCCAGTGGCTCCAGACCCAATGCCCTAAGTGAAGCCGGTTGGTTTAAATTACCCTATAGCGGAACCTGGGGAATTATTTCAACGCAATTCCATCAGGCGTCAAAAGCAGAAGACCATCGGATCTGGGTGGCACCACACGTCCCTGCCATGCTTTCTTCGAAGCAGTATTTTTCAGGACAAGATCCGGCGATGAATGCCATCTTTGAGATTATAAAAACCTACGCACACAAAGCTATAGAGTAAGTTTTAAATACACTACGGCTCCTAAACTCTCAACCCCAATACGAGCACGAGCACTGGTTCGTGCCCATATTGTTCATCCGAAAAACTTTAAAGCCCGTATTCATCAATATTCAACGTATATGATTTGATATTCATCTGGCATTCATTGTCGGTCACATTGAGGATGGCCATTTGACTTACTCATAGGCTGTAGAAGATACCTTAGCGAGCTTAACGATATTTTTTAAACGATTATTATAAAGAAAACAGGTAACTCTAGTTGAAACTAATATATAAAATAATTTTGTTTTCCTGGATTATATTTTCAATTCAGGTAAAGGCTATCATTGTCGATGGAATAATTAACGATAAAGAATGGCAACACATAAAAAGTAGCAATACATTTACAACGGTTAGTCCATTTTCTCTTTCTACTCCTGAATATAAAACAGAAGTAAAGGTTCTTAGCAATGCGAATGGCATTTACTTTGCGATAATAAACCATCAACCTAAGTCGGCTCAAAGAAGCAAGCGTACCGCAAGGGATGCACACATGGTCGCCGACTATAATAACATCGTGCTTGATTTTGATAATAACTCGATATCCGCTTACAGTTTTACCGTCGCTAACGGAGGCTCAATTGAAGACGGTATTTACCGAAATGAAAATGATTATAGTTACGAGTGGAACGGTGTTTGGTATGCGCAAACTTCATCAGACGACGAACATTGGTATAGCGAAATTCACATCCCGTGGGATGTAGCGCCAATGGCGCTAGCCGATAATGATAAACGTGAAATAGGTTTTTTTATTTCCAGGCGTGTGGCTCACCTTTCAAAGACCTATGCTAACGCTCCAACACAATACAATCGACAAAGATTCATGTCGGACTTTAATAAAGTGAATATCAGTGACTTTTCAACATCTTCATTGCAGATGTTTGGTTATGCCTCTGTGAGAGAAGACAGGGTCAATGATGAGTTCTTTAGCGACGTTGGAGTTGATATTTTCTGGAAGCCAAGTAGTAACAAGCAGTTAAGCATTTCTCTCAATCCAGATTTTGGCCACGTTGAAAGTGATCAACTAGTGGTTAATTTTTCACCAACAGAAACATTCTTTTCTGAAAACCGTCCATTCTTTACCGAAAACCAAGGGCTGTTTGACGTTCGTGGTACAGAATCTTTACGTTTAGTTCACACCCGTCGTATTGGCGCCAAACCAGACATCGGTGACAGTGTTGGTGCAGACCTTTTAGGAGCGATGAAATTTACCAGCGTAGTAAATGAAATAAACTACGGCTTATTCTCAGCATTTGAAGATGGCGACAAATTATCTAAAGGCCGTAAATTTTATGTTGGTCGAGCCCTTACAAAGCAAGAAAAGTATAGCCTGGGATATTTGTTGACTCGTGTTGACAGACCCGATATCGATAGAAGTGCAACGGTAAACTCCCTGGATTACTCCTATAGCTTCAGCAATCATCTCAAACTAACTGGGCAGCTAGTTCAATCTCATGTCCATCTAACAGAAAATAATCATAGTGATACAGCTAATTGGTTAGAGCTAGAACATCAACTCGATGATAATTGGGCACAATCATTCCAATTTAGCTATTACGGTGATGAGTTTGAACCCAATGATCTCGGATACTTACCGCGTAATGATCTTTCCAGTATCAGTTATACCAATAGTTGGAAAAACCCAATTGTCGACAAGGCCAGCTCAGTCAAGGAGCATCGCCTGGATTTCGAATTTGAACGTAAAGAAAATACAAGTGGACTAAAATTAGTTGAATCGATTGTGCTGGCAGATACCTGGTCGTGGAAAGATGCCAGCAGCATTATGACTAGAATCACTTTTGACAATGGCGGTTACGACGACTTATTGAGTCGAGGTAACAACAGTTTGGAAAAAAACTCAGGCTTCAAGCTTGAGTTACTCTACTACGGCGCGAATAAAGAGACGTTCAACTACCATGTACAAGCTTATCTATATAATCAAGCGGTAAGTGGGAACGGTTATAAGATACATGGACATGGAACATATTTCTATAGTGATAATTATTCGCTAGATCTTGCAACATGGTACACTCGCTCTGATGAGTGGCTTGTCTGGCAACAAGACAATGATGTTACCAGCTATAGCCGTCATCAACTTTTGACCAGCATTAATTTCAACGCAACTATCGATGATAAACAAGAGCTGTCCTTTAAATTTGAATGGCTGGCGTTGAATGCAAAAACACAAAAAGGCTATAGAATCACTATGGATGGTTCTTTGCTGGATTCACAAAATAAAATTCAGGACTTTAGTCTTTCCGATACTGCACTCCAGCTTAGATACCGTTATGAGCTAGCGCCTTTATCAAATATTTACCTGGTTTATAGTCGCGGTGGAAGCGCATTTTTTGAAGATAGTGATTCGCTTAATTCGCTTTTTCAGCCCGGGTGGAATGAAAAAGTAGGCGACAATTTTTTGGTTAAAATTCGCTATCAGTTTTAGACTGAATGACCTGAACTTACTAACTTATTAAGTTTTAAAACATGTGCATATAAAAAAGATGAGATATAGAAAACTAGCAAAAAAATCATTTCATAGTGATATTTACCCGGGAACGGTAAGAGACTATTGGATACATACATCCGTAAATTATTCTCCGCAAAAAGAGGCAAATTTAATGGTTTTCCAAGATGGTTATTGCTACCTCGATGAAAATAGAACGATGCAGATCCCCAAGACAATCGATAAGCTGGTAGCAGATGGTCTGATACTGCCAACCATTTGTGTTTTTGTTAACCCGGGAATTTATCCGCAACCGTCACAGGCCCAGCAACACCCCGATACACAACGAAGCCTCGAATACGATACCGTCAGTGATCGATATTCACGATTTCTTGTGGATGAGCTTCTCCCCGAGGCACTAGTTGAATTTAATGTTTCCAGAGATCCAAAGTGCAGAGCGATTGCAGGCTTTAGCTCCGGAGGTATTTGTGCCTGGTCTGTTGCCTGGTTTCGTCCCGATTCATTCGGCAACGTATTGAGCCATTGTGGCAGTTTTGTCGATATCCGTGGCGGCGGACAATACCCTTCTCTGATTCGAAATTCACCTAAAAAATCAATAAGAATGTTTTTTCAGAGCGGTGAAAATGACTTGGACACACGCTACGGCAATTGGGCACTAGGCAATAAACAAATGGCGGCTGCTTTAAAGTTTAAAAAGTATGACTATCAATTTGAATTCGGTACAGAAGGTCATAACTTTAGCCATGGAGCAGAATTGCTAGAAAACTCAATCTGTTGGTTATTTGGCAATAATTGCTAATTCTTCCAATAGTAATTTTAAACACTCCCCTTTATTTCAAGGAGCTTCATCATGAAAATTAATATGTTTTTAATAGCCTCTTTAATGGTCGCGTCATCAGGCTGCTCTCAACAGAAGTCTCCTAGCGAGGTGTACGATGAATATAACTCAAAAGTAATCGAAGGTATTGGATACCAGGAAGATCTGGCCTATTTCACTCAAAGAAAGCAACGTGAAGCTGAAGCCAAACTGCAGCAATATATGAAGCAAATGAAGAAATCGCGGGAGCAAGTGATTGCGACCTATTTGGAGTTCTCCAGGGAAGCCGCTAAATGCAAAAAAATCGATCTCGTCAGTGAAACGCTAGAAAATGACACAGCCATACTGGAGTATTCGCAACAGGATATTTGCGGCAATGCTTCGACAGGTCCGGAAAAGCAAATTGTCCACATGAAGATGGAGCAGCGTTGGAAAATCGATAGCATTGAAATTAATCTTTAGCGCCTAAAATGGGAGCGACAATCACGGAAAGCTCTCAATCAATGGTAAACCTGCAATCGATCGCACAAAGTCACCGGTTGTCAAATGCTGATAGTAATAACCACCTCAAATCTCAAAGTTGGTCTCATGTTTTGTGGTGTGTTGATCCAAAGCCACATCCGGCGGATATTTCTCTTTTGATGCTGAAAGGGGCTCTCTGGATAAATTGGTAGTGCATGGTCACAGTTGTCTTTCTTTAGCGGATAAAGCAGTTGTAAAGACTAGACTATTGATGCGTATCCCATTTTGGCTCGTACGGCATATAAATGCTTGCTACTGATGAATGTCACGGCCAGGCGTTCAGTCGCCAATGTGCTAACGTCAGTTGAAGACTAATAGGCCTGCAAGCGTTGGCGATGTTTTTCGCGCAACTTGTCATGGAACTCCCCCGGGAACTGTTTATTTAACTCAATGAAGATTTAAAAAAGCAAAATAGACAGATATGCGAAAATTTCAGAAGTTGTTGATAGCAAACAGTCGAATATCGATGAGTTCCAGATTACCCTGCTCGGTCATCCAATTATTGCTTCAAACATGCTAGCTGCGCTTTAGCTTTTAACGATTGAGTCATGTTTCATCAGACGCATTTGTTTGGCGGAGTTGGCTCATCTGTTAGCTGATTTATCATAAAGCTGATTTGTCATTGATTTGGAATAACTTTTAATGGGTCGTAAAAATTCTTCCCTTGTTTAAAGCTTTTTCAAACAGCCCCTCAAATCCGTATTCTCGACCAGCCCCACAAATATGTGAACCTGGCTTCCTAAGCTTTCGTAGTATTCGCCAGGTCTCTCGTTTTGAGGAGCCCTCTGAGCTCTGCCACCCGGTATCGACTCACCGGAATGGTTTCGTTATTGCTCATTTGCAACCAGTACTTACTTCCTTCCGCCGACTTCAAACTCACAACCGCACCTAGATTAACAGCATAGGATTTATGAATCCGGATAAAGTTTCGTGGTTCGGTTTTCATAATTGTGCCCAGTCCATCCTGATGAAGTACGGACTGGCCATCGAGCAACAAAACGGCAGTAAAGTTACCTTCCCCTTTTAATGCATAGCAATCAGAAACCGGGATCTTCTTCTCTTCACCCCCCGATCGAATGATGAAGTGGCTCGCGCCTTCCTGTTCTGCCGGTACCTGATTTTTGCTTTGCTCGCGATTCTCAGCTTGCCTGTTGCCGTTAAATGGCAAAGTACCACTATAAGCCGAGGTATCAACATAAGTCCAAACCCAGGCACCACCGATTAAAATTAGAGAAGCGATAAACTGGAAGCTATCGAGGAAAAGACCGGTGGATAGTTTCTGTGAGGTTATACAGGCTAACCAGAAGATCGGTAATGTTGAAAAGTAACTGATTCGTTTTTTAATTAATAAAACAACGAAAACCAATGTGGGCGCCAGGGTTAACAAAGTAAAATCCTGCGCCAGTCTCTGGTCGCCACTATTCATAGGGATAAAGTAACTGGCAATAACCACCCCAATTCCCAGTGCCAGTATTATTTTTGAGAAGCGCGAATCATTCAGGCGATAACAGGTATATATTAAGGCGAATCCGGCTCCAAGGTTACCAAACCAAGCAAGCAGACCACGCAGCTCATGGTAGTGGTAAGGATAGTTAATAACTGCACGGGATACTTCCGACATCAGAGTAATAACGATACAGAATCCAAACAGTCCCAGCCCAGTATGCAGCGAATTGCCGGCACTGCGGCCGATACGAAAGCTTTGCAAACTCAGTGCGATGAGACCACTTAAAATCAGCAGCGGTACCGCATAGTAGCGCAGGTCACGTTGTCCATCCTGACGATAGGGAGCCACCCAGACAAAATGCAGGACCGAATCATCACGCACCAGTAAGTGCCGGGTTGAAATATGAAGTTCAATTTGATGCGCTCCGGGGCTCAGTAGTCTGGAAGGAACAAATGAGGAGAAATCAATAGGGCCAGCCGTTTCTTCCTCAATGCTGTTGCCTACCTCGCCTTTATTTCCAATCTTCTCGCCATCCCAAAAGATTTCAGCAGAAAAAGGCCCTCCCACCATCAAACTAATCGGACTCTTCCATTTTTCAGAGTCATCGATCTGAAGATTAAACCGAACCCGTTGTACCTTTTCGTGGGTCCCAATCTGGAAACGATTGCCGTCTACCCAGGCTCCTTCATCATTTTGAACTTCAAGCTCATAGCCTGACCAATAGATGGTTTCCAACACGGTTGTACGGTGAGTAATAAACATACCGACAACATAAGCTGTTGTTATTAAAAGGGCAAATTGCCAAACGCTCATTGCGCTTTTGGTCATTTTATCCGAGCTGCTCATCAATATCCCGAGTCATTTGTCACTTTATGGTTGTTCGAAGCCATGTATTCGACGTACTTATTAAAAGGAACAAGGTTGTAGGTGCAATATAAATTTATCAGGTCGAGATGTAAATTGAGATTGGATGCGAAATTAGAATCCTGGCTCACCCCTGCATCTGGCACTGAACTTAACAATCAGCTTTTAGGCAAAAATAAAATGAGGAGACTATTTGTGAATTGGAAGAAGGTTTTAAAATGGTTAGCAGCACCGCTCGCGGTTATCGCTATTTATGTCGGGGCGATTGGATATTGGGTTTGGCAATGGGAAAAGCCGCACCTTCCTCTACCAACCCGGCATCTGGCCCATCAGGATTTAGCCAATTTACCAAGGTCTGATGACAAGCAAACTCATCAATCGCAATCGGACGCAACTAGTATGGTCCATAGTGTTGCTCATAAAGCCCAGCAAAATATGCTTGATCTAGCGGAAGAATTACAATCGGTCTCCATGTCAGGCGCCATGGCCGTCGATGGCGAACTCGTATGGGCAGGTACCGTTGGACTTGCCAGAGTTGAGACAGAACAGGCAGCCAGCCTTAACACCCAGTACCGGGTAGGTAGCGTTTCGAAGTCCATCACGGCGGTAACATTAATGCGTATGGTGGAACAGGGGATGATTGATCTTGATGCACCAATCCATAATTATTTGCCCGATTATCCGCGCTATTCAACAGAAATGACCGCCAGGCAGCTGGTCAGTCACATGGCCGGAGTTCGTCACTATGCATTCGACATTACCCGATTTCCACCAACCGATGGTCTGTCCAATGTTGCTTACGCCGATGCAAATGAAGCGCTGGTTCAGTTTAAGGAGGATGCACTCCTGTTTAACCCGGGTCAGGGATTTTCTTATTCAACCCACGGCTATACTCTGTTAAGTGCCGTAATGCAGGCTGCCGCTGATAAACCTTTTGAGGATTTAATCACTGAGCTGGTTACCGAGCCACTGGGACTTACCCGGACCCAGGCTGAACATCTCTTAAAAAATACGGATAATCTTGCCGATTTTTATAACTCCGATGATGGTTTGTATGGCATTACACCCGAACAGAACCTGTCGAATAAAGTGGCGGGAGGAGGCCTGGTTTCCACTCCCACGGATTTGGTTAAGCTGGGCGCCGCCCTGTTAAATGGAGAACTGTTAAAACCGAATAGTTTTAATCAGATGGTTGAAGTTCAACCCATGTTTGACGGCAGTGAATCGACTCATAACTACGCGCTGGGTTGGCGTCACTATAAAACAGGTCATATTATCGACAAGGAAAACAAAGTGGATGTGATTCACCATGGCGGTGTCTCTGTAGGCGCGAATGCATTTTTGATGCTGGTGCCTGAATATAATATTTCGATTGCGATTCTTACCAACGGTAATGGTGAAAAAAGCCGGGGGGAGATTCAGATGCTGGCTTATCGTTTGGCGGGATTGGTAGTTAAGCAGCGATTGAATTCAGAAGAAGACAACAGGCTTGTGACTAACACTGTCGACCGTCATTAAAAACTAAAAAGGGCTGTGGGGTAAGCACAGCCCTTGATTGCTATTGAACCCGTAAAACAAAATCTCCGCTCCCTATATACATTTGAGACGACTTTTCTCATAATGCTCACCTATTCCTGCGGTTGTTGGCTGAAGTTCTATGCTTGGATTGTTAAGAGTTATATTTGTTTTCCCTGTCTTTATTGTTATTTGTATTATCGGCATGCTAACTTCACTGGTCCGACCATTTCACCGAAACAATACCTATCTTGTCGCTCAGCTCCTGTCAAAGCTAGCGCGGTTAGTGGGCATCAAAATTATCAATAGAGTCCCCAAGCATTTAACAGACTCCCCTAAAGTCATTATTGCTAATCATCAAAGTAATTATGATGTGATCACGATTTCAGGCGGGGTAACCCCCGGGGTGGTTAGTGTTGGCAAGAAAAGTCTTAAATGGATCCCGTTATTCGGGCAGTTGTATTGGCTTAGCGGCAATATTTTCATTGATCGTAGCAATAAGTCGCGCGCTAAACAGACGATGATTGATTTGTTAACGCATATGAAGCAAAGAAACTTGTCTATCTGGATGTTTCCGGAAGGAACGAGAAGCAAAGGCCGAGGTTTATTGCCTTTTAAAATGGGGGCATTTCATATTGCTTTGCAAGCGAAAGTGCCACTGCTTCCAATCGTTTTAAGTAACATTAATAATTTCTCGCTCAATCGTTGGGATAATGGCTACGCCATAATAGATTACCTTGAACCTATTGAAACAGAGAGTTTTAGCGAAACACAGGTTAAAGAATTAGCTAAGATTGCTCACGCCAGGATGTTGGAAAAGATTAAGGCGTTAGACGCTGAGGTTGCGGAGCTTAATCGTAAGTAACTTACGCTGGCCGCCCAATAGCTTCAATTGTTGGGATATAACCCAAGCTACCGAGGTGTTTATTATAAAATTGACATGGCCTCTTTTTGCTTTGTTCTACCCCGACTGATTATAAAATATCAAACGCTCAGAATCCTTTGACCCGCTGGTCCTTTTGATCCCGAGCAATTATCACGATATTCACGTAAATATCAAATTCGTTGACTCCGTTGATTTTCATTTTGTTATCTTGATTTGATTTCAACTATAAGTTGCTATAGCTCTAGCGCTTTATTGATACGATCAAGGCGAGTTTCTTTTTGTGCCTGATCGAATGTTTTGTCGTCTAACAGTCGCTGCTTAGCCAGCGTATAAAAATGGCGTTTATTTTTATAGTCTTTAATTCGATTATAAATAACCCCTGCCAGATAAGGCCCCCAATAGTCGTCGGGGAATAATTCGGTTGCGACTTTAACAATCTGCAACCCCTTCTCTTCTTGCTTTTCCGCCCAAACAAAATCCTGTGCCAGATCACCGAGGAGTTTTGTATTAATCGACGGGTTTTCACCTTTAAGATTCTCAATTACCATATTACGCAAAGCATCAATTCCTCCCACTTCAAACTCCCTTCTCAAGTCGTGCTTTGCCGGAGGTCTGGGCAAAGCGGCTTTGAACTCAAGCTTGGCAAAGTCCTGTTCAAATCCAAAAAACTGAGGCTGTTCCCGGATTGCTTTCAAAGCATGTCGATCCTGAGACAAAGTAGATTTAAAGAACGCGAGCCCGTAGTTAAGCAACAAACGTTGTTCAACATTGTGCGCGGATGCTTTTCCGGGCGCCACCTTGTTTCTAACGCCATCTCCCATATCGTCATGTTCAGAATCGGCCAGAATTATCCGATACACGTCTGCATATTTTGCCTGCTCATAGAACGCCCAGGTGGTTTTATCCGGTGTTGAAATATACCAGTCGGGTTCAGCTTTCAAACTCTGGAATCTTAAATAAGGTACTCTTGCTCTTGCAGGATCATACAAAGAATTCTTCGACAACAAAGGATAACCGGTGCTTTCTCTGGTCCAGCCTTCGCTTCCTTCTACGCTAACGACGCCACGCACATTATCGGACTGCATTTGTAACAAGGCCCCAACACTTCCACCTGAATGATACCCCCATACGCCGATGTTATTCCATTGCACAAAAGGCTTTTGCGCGAGGTAGTTAATGGCTAGTTTTAAATCCGCCAACCGCCACAAAAGGTCCTTTTCGTTTGCATATCCTGCAATGCCGGTGCTCGCCGAATCATTGATATAAGCAACGACGTATCCGTGACTTGCCAGAAACTCAGCGGTTGGCGCGACAAAGAAGTTAGCGTAAAAACCACCGGGTATCACAATTAAGGGAAACCGTTGATTAATGGGTTGAGCATTTTTTTTTGCGACCACTGGAGAGCTCAATAGATTCGCCAGGTCTTCTTCTTTTGCTCCTTGCTGAAGCGGATAGCCGTTAAAGTTTTCGATCGCTTTTTGCCGGTCAATGTCGGTGATTTCGTCAGTTCCTTTTCCTGGAGCGTAAGAGTATACGTAATTGCGCAAGGTTTGTTCACTTCCTGTTCCGTCTTTTGACGGGTACCAATAACTCACTGGAACGGTGCGATAGTGCTTTTGTTCAATCTGGTTTCCTTGATAATCAAAACGAGGCGCGGCAGTCGCTGAGAAATCGTTTATTGTCGCCCGCTTGTAACCGACAGAAAAGTCTCCTTTTTTTAGTTGCGGATCCAGAAATTGAAACGCCTGAGTTGCGCCATCTGGACAGAAAACCGCTAGACCAATGTAAATGAGTACAATATTCAATAAGCTTAAGACATGACGTCGCATTGATTTCCCCTGATTGCTAATTTAAACGCCTCCCGTCTTGTAACACAATTTGAGGAGAAGTTGGAATCAAAAACGGCCAAACCGAAATATAAATGCGTTAAATTGGGGTAGGTTCAATTTGCCCCCCTATATCCCTAAGGTTCGTCCGTAAAATAAGTGTCAATTAATTCGCTTAGAGCCAACCAATAAATGTCATCATTTCCGTTTCTATTACTCATAAAGAAAAGATACTTACCGTCGGCTGATATAGAAGGAAAGCTATCATTAAATTTCGAATTGACAGCTGGGCCCATATTAACCGCCTTTTTCCACCCTCCATGGTTGTCTCGAAAACTGATATAAAGATCTCCACTTCCTAAACTATCACTTCGACCGATAGACCAAAAAATTAAATATGAATCGTCTGGAGATATTGTCGCCCGCGCTTCTACAAACTTTGAGTTTATAGAACTACCCAGATTAACAGGAGATAGAAATTGTCCATCAACAACATCGGAATAGTAAATATCAAACTTTCCTTTTGTGTCATCTCTGATTGAAGTGAAATAGAGCTGCTGATTCAATGACATCGCTGGATTAGCTGCAAAATAGTTATTTACCGCGTCAGATACTGGCTTTGGAGAAAGCCAGCCGCTGGCGTCTTTTTTTACATACCATATATTGGGTAATCGATTTTTGTCTGTTTCAACCGGATAGTCAGAGTGAAAAAATAAATAATTTCCGTCACTAGAAAAACTTGGGTCGCTACTGCTATAGCCTTTGAATGAAAAGCTTGCAATTTCAGGGGGTGTCCATCGGTTTTCGATTAATTTCGATGTCATAATAACCCATTGCCTATCAAGCTCTTCCAGTCTTCTAGACCAGTAGATTGATTTTCCATCGGGTGCCACGGCAATCGAGCCATGCTCAGCTTCTTGAGTCGATACGATTCCTGGTGCAAATAGTTCAGGGCTATTTCCTGGAAGACTCATCTTCAAATACCCATCGGCATAGCAAGGAAATGCAGCCAGAAGCAAAGCCAAATTTCGCAAGTTCAAATTTAAACGAGCTAATGTTTTCATTTTGAAACCAAATTAAAAAATTGAACTCAAGCATAGCAGCCTTTTCGACAAATCTAAATATTGATAATGTTGAAAAATATTTAGCTTGATAGGCCGTATCAAAGGGCATTACACAGTAAGAGAAGTACTAATAAACTAAAAGGATATCCTGTAAATAAAAGATAAGGGGGCACCCATTTTTCTAAGCGAATCAATTAACTCTGACACCAATTTTTATATTGCTTTGCAAGCGAAAGTGCCACTGCTTCCAATCGTTTTAAGTAACATTAATAATTTCTCGCTCAATCGTTGGGATAATGGCTACGCCATAATAGATTACCTTGAACCGATTGAAACAGAGAGTTTTAGCGAAACACAGGTTAAAGAATTAGCTAAAGTTGCTCACGCTAAGATGTTGGAAAAGATTAAGGAGTTAGACGCTGAAGTTGCCGAGCTTAATCGTAAGTAACTTACGCTGGCCGCCCAATAGCTTCAATTGTTGGGTTATAACCCAAGCTACCGAGGTATTTATTATAAAATTGACATGACCCCTTTTCTTTCTTTTCTTTTCTCTTCTAACTTCTTTTACTAATCCCCATTGAAGAGGTGATAGAGTCGACACTTGCGAAAGGCACTTGCCCAAAGTCGACTCGAGAAGGCTGAAGAACAGAGACCAAACACTCCAGGCTCTTAACATCCTTAGCCAAAATGAGAGAATCAATTATTGCCCCATAGTGAGATTCCAATCTCGTATTATATCTATAGATAGAGAGGAAAAAGTGACTAAAAAACAAGAGAACTAACGTTACACCAACTCTAATCAGATTTGTGGAAATCATGCCACTTTGACTCGAATAATAATCCAATTTTCTTTTTAAAATCGCTTTCAGAATTTCATTATATTCCTTTAGTCTCGAAAAATTCGACTCAATACGTTTTTCATTAGCTTCAATATCTTCTTTGATCAACACCCAATAATTCAAAGCAGAAGAAAGATCTCGAAAGAATGATTTTTTGTACCTAAATTTCACGACTCCCCAGTTAGGAGGAAAGTTCTTTAGAACTTCATCGACATGTCTAGCAATATCTCCTTCAGCACTACCAATAAAAGAATCATACGCTTTCACATATTTTCTTTTAGCAGTAGGATTTTCATCAAGAAATTGCCTTAACTTTCTAGGATCTGTTTGCTTACTTGAAGGAATAATAACTTCAGAAGGCTCCTGAAGACTATTCAGAATGGTCATCATGAACATATTTATATCGCTAAGAGCATTTGACGCTCTCGTATAGTCTTCAATAATGCTTTCTATTCTATTTTTCTGTCTATTTAATTCACTTATTTCAGATTTAACATTAATATCTCCGCTAGTAACTCTTGAAGCAAATATCACCAACATTATGGCTGTAATCACAAGAAAAACAATTGCAAACAGTGCAATCATTGACTTTCTTCTTGCAGTTTTCTCCCTTTTTATTAGTTCATTGCGTAATACTTCAATATCTTTATGCATCAAACTACCACTAACTTTTTGTTCATTATTCATATATTTATATTATAAAGTTCTATTGCAATTCACGAAGCTAAGTCTTTTGACTATAGTTAGATTTAATCTTATCTTCTAGAGCCTATTTTGTTATTGCCACTTTATTGGCACCAGAAAAATAATAACCACAAACGGTGCCTATTATTGCGCTACTAAAAGCTAATATTTCCGAAAAATATTCAGACCTAAAGATCGCTGAGATAAAGATGAGTATTATCAACGCGACAACCATACCTAAGGCAAGTAACGGTGCTGTACGTTTATTGATTCTCTCTGTTAGCGGTTCTGCAAGACCGATACCGCCACAGGTACCACATGTAAGACCTCTTAAGTCCGTGCCTTTGATCTCATTACTCTTTATACAGACTTGACAAGATTTATCATCATCAGCATTTTTGCAGGTTCCAAGCCCATCGCAATGCTTACATTCATAGAGGTTTGATTTAATATCTTGCATATTACATCCTTGTTCTTTCACGCCGTTTGATAGAAGATAAACATTTAAACCAAAGTATCAAATTATTTCTTCAAAATAGCTATTCAACGCTGCATCTATTTTGCTTCAAGTAACTTATCAAAAAGATCTTTTTCCCTTACTCCCAATGTCTTTCGTAGCATCTTATGAATCTTAATTTGATTAATCCTTAATATCTGGCTTTTAGATAAAATAGACTGGCTATAATCTGCCCATTTAAATGGTTCCTTAGTGCTCACTTTCACACCTATCGCTCCAACTCGATATAGACACGAAATAATAGAGAAAGTTACGTCAGTATCAGTAGAGTTATTTGATTTACAATAATCTATAACGGCCTTGCCGCAAGGATCATTTGGATAGTCAATCAACTTACTAACTACGTCGTTTAACGACTCTGCAATGGCGTTTCTTGTGAATACAGCTGGCTTACCTCTCAAAACCTCGACTGTCTCTGTTAATCCGGGAAAAATACTGCCCCATTCTTCAAACAGAGATCTTAATCGCTTATTTGAGTAATTCGATTCTGCCTGAGAAATTGCTTTCCAGCTAATTCGAGGAGAGCCTAGAGCAGCGATAAAGCATTCATTTGCAAACTGTAGGGCGTCCCTAGGTCTACACAAAGTTCTGTCTAACAAATAATTAATTGCAGTTATCCCCCCTCCTTTTCTGGGAGAAGGAAATATATCATCAAACCTAACATCTTTTTTTGTATATTGTCGCTTGTAAACCACGCTCACTCGTTTTTGGATTAGATTAAATAGATCTCTCCTAGTCCAAATCAAAGGTAAAAAATATGACTCATTCTTGTCTTCTTGAAACCCAGAATCTCTGGTTTTATCAAAGACAATATCTAACAAATCTTTTCTCAAAGCTATTATAATTTTGATATTATTAATCTTTCTGAATGTTTTAATTTCTTCAATAAGCGCCTTAATAAATCTATAACGAGTATTTGTATCTGCCCAATTTTCGTCCAACCTATCGATTAATAAGAAATATTTTTTTTGCTCATCAACAAAGACTTTTTCTTCTAGTAAATCAAGGATCTTAGCCAATTTCCGAATCTGCAACTGATTAACGACCCTATTTGCTTTGCTGACAATTTCAGTTTTCCTCTCTTCACTTAGAGACTTTGCTCCATCGAGGTTAAGACTTACACCTATTAGCTCGGAACTGACACTAGACTTAAGCTCATCGCTCATTTTTTTAACAACTTCTATCAATTGCTCTTCTGTATCCAGCCAAAATTTTTCTCCCCACTCTTTAAAGTATGTCAGAGCCTCTTTTTTTACAGGATCTCTATCTACAAACTCTTGTAATCGAGACAATAATCCCTGACTGTCTTTCTCACTTGAAAGCGAGTACCTCATTTTCAAAAACTCAACAGTTATAATATGTCGCCATAACAACTTATAAAACAGGTCTAGATTAACACCAATTGAATCAAAGAACTGAATGATGTCTGAGTATTCTAAGAATCTTATTGAGATATTGTTTGGGTCAAGCATTTTATGATGCTCAGCCTTTTCTTCTATTTGTATTAACATTGCAGACTTTCCAGCCCCAGTCCTTCCAACAACAATACTTTCTGGAGCTTTAACATTCATTAGCAATGAAAGTTCACCATTATCTATAAAACAATCTTTTAAGAGTTCTCTATCTGTTTCCGCATCCAGGTCGCCCAACCTTAAGCCTCATTTAATCTTTATTTCATCACTCACAATTAGAAATCCTCGCCTATTTCAAATCCTTCTACGGAAATTCATGTGTCAATCAAAATTTACTTGAAAATAATTTATATTAAAAATAGGACTTGTTTAAATACTCAAATCAAAGCCAATTTATTATCGATTAATAAAATTGACGCTCTGATATTTTTGTTCTATATATCAAATACAACAAGAGGGTATTGATACAAATACTTAAAAGTCAAAAAAACAATTTAAACGCGCTTTATAGCAAAAGTGTGCTCAATAAAAACTAGCCCTATAACTCCTAGCATATAAATTCACATGCTCGCCCACAGCCCCCGGTAAAATAAACAACCTCGGCGAAGACTTATAATCATAAACCCTATAAAGCGAATACCTCTCTCGCTCTAAATTAGAGAATGCCAACTCATTATCACTAATAAAAAACGGCTGATATTTACCACTATTTGTGGTTTTCACTTCCACAAAAAGCTCGTCTTCTTTCCCTTCCTCATCTACAGAGAAAGAGCGAATATCGTATCCAAGTCCATCACCTTCTTCTTTACTTGACCAAACCACTTCTTTCGCTAAGTCATCTCGACCTAAGGTTGATAACCTTTGCTTTTCAAATCCCAGCACAAACTCTTCACCAAACTCACCCAACCTTCTATTATTAGCTTCCTTTTGAACAAAGTTAATTTGGCGAGCCAGAAAACGGCGATTGGGTACTTTTGGCAATACTATTCGTTCAGGAATATTGGTATCTAAAACATTAGTGTTAGTCGAATAGCTACGGATTTGAGCATCACTGGATAACCGATAGTCTTGTTTCAAAGATTCAGGATTGGCAGCAATATAGGCTAATACAGTATTTTGTAATTGCTTTTGGTAGTTAAAGGCGGGCTTGTAGCCTGAAATGTAAGACATTCCTAGTTCAATTAGGATTGCGCTAATATTCTGATACTTATACTCAACTGATTTTTCGCTACGTTTAGCCAATTGCTCGGCGAGTTTTCGAATATAGTGCGTTTTAACAAATTTCTCTCCTTTAAGTTCGAGCAAGAGCATTTCAAAATAAGACTTAACAGCTGCTTCGCACTCAAACCAATCCCACCCATTACCAACATCGAGTAATTTCTCCCGAGTTGCAGTATTAAAATCTAAATTTGAGCAAAGCGCTTCTTTTAAATATTTTCGAACGATGTCGTAGCTCAGTAACTCAAAGAGTTCATCAGTTAGATACGCATACTCAATGTACTTATGAATATCATTGATGCCACTAACTCGGCTGATTGCAGCAAACTCGTCTTTCTTTCCCGGCTTAGTTTTATGAAACCAGAAGCCACTCGTTTTAAGATGGAAAAAAGGAAGATGGGGATTATTTTTATCTTGCTCAGTACCTAGCTTATCTAAATAGTGTTTAAACTGATCTCTTAGCCATTCATTAAAATAGATTTTATTGTCTTTAATTTGCTCTGCTTCAATGCCATCGAAAACCGAAAGCAGCATAGCAACTTTATACGGGCTTTTATGACCGCCCGCTTTGTTCATATTCAACGATTGAAAGAGTTGCTCGTAATATTGAAGACTCATCTAATACCCCTGCTTCTGGGGTATCACACCACGCACTCCACCGCGTGGGCTCGACGAATCATTCTCCCGCCGAGGAATCAAATGCGCATGAAAGTGCATCACCGTCTGCCCAGCAGACTCCCCACAATTCATACCAATATTAAAACCAGTAATTTCGGGAAAGGTATTTTGAAGTTCTCGCTTATGGTTAACGATTAGTTGATTTAATTCAACCCGTTCATCATCAGACAAGGCAAACCAGTCCACCACACAACATTTGGAAATAAAAAGCGTATGACCTTCCGTCACAGGAAAAGCATCACGAATAACAACAAAACACTCCGATTCATCGAGAACTCGACTCGGAACTAACTGACAAAAATCGCAACCAACTGTTGCTTCCACTTCTGACAACTTCCATTACCCCAAAAAATACAGGCCAGCAATCCCTTCTCCCATACGGCCCATCAAAATAAATCGCTATTACCTGCATCTCCAGCAGGCCCAAACTCTCTCAAATCAAACGAATCAGCAATCCCCAGATACCTGAGAACCGCAAATAACCTAACTCATTTAATAAACTCAAGCCATCAATTATATCGATACGAGATTAAATAGATTTTAGTTATAAAGACCACTTAACCTAACAGAGTTATATAAATATGTAACTAATTGATAAATATAGAAATACCCCAAAACTTCATAGGCTTAAATTTTAAGCAGAATAAAATGAAACATACTCTCTCTAAACTATCGGACAAGCGCAGATATTAAAGCGACAACCGCCCATAGTTATTTCTATTTAACGTCTCAAAAATTTTTTCAGCGAAACAACAGTAAGCATGACCTTGAAGCCCACCGATAAGCAAACCATCCCAAGAAGTAGTGCCGTTAATTTCAGAAATAACCCAGGAACCAGAATCACCTGGCTCTGCCAACTTTTTATTCAGGTAAGTATGATTTCTCGGAATAATTTCGAAAAGGTTTTTAAAACAGTATCTCTTCTGTCCCAAATGAAATTCCTGCATTAAGCAGGCTGAACCTATTTTGGCTTCGGTATAACCGGAACGACTCCCAATAAAATATACGTTCTCTCTCGGGCTAATATCCTGAATATCTCGGCTCGTATGAATAATATTAATTCTTGAGTGAAAAGAAGCATCGACTGATGATAACTTTGCAACCGCCAAATCGATATCAGAAGCGTCGCATTGATTTGCTGCGTTACACTTCTCATGCGAATTTAATGCATCAGGAAATTCTCGAAACTTAACATCGCCAATTTTATTCGTTTGAAAATAAACGTCATCCCCAACTTTGCCAAGAACATGAGCACAACTGACAACATAAGTATCGCCACTATTGTGATCCGCTAAAAAACCACCAGCACTACCATTACGCGGATTTACAGCATTTCCTACAAAGTCCGAATTATCTATTTTGATGTTGTTAAACAGCTCAGCTTTATCTCGATACTCATATCTTACCGTGTGTCTGTTGAATGCGTTGGGAAGCTTGGTGATAACTCGATTCAGGACATCTTTATTGTCAAAAATAACTCTGATAATGATTCCTGAGAACTCTCCTGGATACCCCATTTTTTCGCAATGACGTCTCCAGAAACGTCTATTGCTACCTGATTCACCCGGAAATTCATTTCGGATTACGGATAAATGGCGATCACCAGAAAAATTAAGCCGAAGCCTTCTTGAAGAATAGTCCTGAAAGACTTTGTCATACTCAGCATGTATACCCTGAATTGCGTTTTCTGATACCTCAAATAAAAAAGAGACAAAACTGTTAAAGCCATCTTCCAGAGACACACTTAATAACCTTTCCATTTACGATCCTTACAATAAGTTGTTAAGCGTACTTTGCCATCCAAGACCGGTTACAAAAATTACGCAAAGCGCTACAAATGTAGGCTTTTCAGTATCGAATGAAGTCTTGTAAACACTCGGAAAAATTGCGATACCTACGAGTGCAGAAAGAAAAAAAACTGGAGCACTAATTGAAAACTCGAAAATCTTGGTTTCATGATACTTCGACAACACAGGTTCAAAGTAGATTCCTAATACGAGCGCGAAATACTGTAAGGACCAGTGAATTCTCCCACCAGTTTCACTACTGGTAAACTCTGCATTATTACTTCTATTGTTAGAATATAAATCAAAATATTTTATTATTTTTTCCATCTGTTTTATCTCCAGCTAATACATTTATTGATTAATATACTGACCTCGGCAACAAAACTACTTGCTCGACACTTTAAATTCAGACTCCTTAATTTAAAGCTCCTCAAACTTCAAACCTTCAGCCCCTTTAACACCAAAATCCTTTAAATACTTCCGACTTAAATCCCCCGACAACCAGGGATACTTGGTGCCCTCATGACTGGCCGCCCCTTCCGGCGGCTTCGGTTCCCCCGCAAACGGATAAGTTACAAACAGCGAATTTGCTTGTCCCGGCTTGACCCACTGCCACAAGGCTTTGGGTTTCTCCCCGGCAATACAGCGATAGGTTTTCTTATCATAAGGAAAAGCATTCGGCCGCATATGCTGATCGATCAACATCATATTATCCAGCGACGGACTGCGCTCGCCTAAAGAAGAAACCGCGTAAAGCAGTGATGACGAATAAAGCAGATCGTGAACCACTTTGTCACTGCGTTCGGATCTTTTATCCAGCGAATAGATTTTTAACTCATCAAACGCCTGTTCATTCGGAATTACAAATTTGCTGAACACCGCCTGATTGACTGCCGGTACCAGCATGACCACTTTGGATAAAATTCCCTTCCTGTTTTCACCTGACGATTCACCTTCACCCAGGTACTTGATTAACTCAACCGTTGGAATTGAGCCAGCAGAATGAGACAGGGTATTGATATTAATGTCACGGCTTTGTTTAAGTTTGATTAACTCATCGATTAAATAACGCCCCAGTCGCTTCTCGTCAAAACACTGTTTAGCGTGTAGCTTAACCACATCCCAGTGGGCTTTACCGACTTTGCCTAAACCCACTTCATCCAGAACCTCTTCCTGAATGGTAGCAAAAAAGCCATGGTCTACACGTAGGGCAAAACGAGCAAGAATGCGCAGAATTCTTAGTTTGGAAAGCTCCACCTGGAGCTTGTTATTCAGGGATTTAAAGGCTTCCTTTTCCGTTGAAGCTTCACTAGTTACCGCTTGTAAGGCCTGTCCCAGTCTGTCGACACTGGTTGACGCAATTTTATTGGCATCGGCTTCAATAAATGAATCGGGTAGCTCCTCTGCCGCCAGAATATCTTCCAGCAATTCTCGTTCATTATCAGTTAGCTCGTAGTCACCACGCGACTTGCGTTCGCTCATGTTGAGCGACTCAAAGATCATATTGACTGCGCCTGATTGCCAGTCGAGTTCACGTGACTCGATGCTCTTGGATATGAGTGCGTTGTAACCGAACTCTTCGCGAAATGCTTCTTGTAGCGCCTGATAAACAGCAGATTCCATTAGCGCCTTGTTCTGTGCTTTAAAATAATCCCATCCCGCCTGCTCGGGATTGTCAACTTTAATATCGGGTAATTTACCGGAGAGAATATCCGGGAGTGTATCTTTGGGATGAGCATCGTAACCAAGGAAGATAGGATAGAGCTTTTGCTTGACCGACGCCTGTTCAAACATACTCTGCATCAGTTTTTTGCCGAGTGTGTCGATCATATAATCCTGACCGCTCAAGCCTCCGTGGAAATAGAGCACCACATCCTGCCGGCTTTGTTTAAGCTTGTTGATGATCCTATCCACTCTGGCCTTGTCAGCAGATTGTTCACCGCCGACTTCGACGCGGCAACCAAGGAAATGATCCGGATACTCTGGCGAAAGTTTATTGGCGGGGTGAAAGTTGGTGTAACGGACAGGCTGAAAGGAGACTTCATTTTTTTTGGTAAAACAACAGGCAGATATCGCCAGCGCAATACATCCGGCGGCGGTACTATGTACCACTGTATTGATTGTTTTTTTCAAGATTGTTTTTTCCATGATTGTTTTTTTCGTTATTCTTATTGTTGCCATTTTCCTGATCCCGATAACAGGCAGAGAGCTGCTATCCCTGCGAATCAGCTAAAACTACCCCAGATTAAAATCGCAAACCATTCATAATATCAAAATGAGATTAATTAAAATTAACTTTGCAGTGAACTTAACCTAACAGGGTTACTAAAATATGTAAACAACTGAAGTAAAAGAAGATAACCGGGATATTTTAAGGAAAGCATTGATGGAAAGTTTGAGTGAAGATTGGGATTAATCTTGTAAGGTAAAACCTGGGATAAATATTCAGGGTGCTGGTCAGAAAAAAACACATGAGTCTCTCTCTGGTATAGAGAGAGACCGCTTAAATCGAACTACTTGAATTTAAATTCTTTGATTCTTTTCTTGTAATCATTCCAACGCTCTTTTTTCTCTGTAAGCAGGCTGAGAAAATCGATCGATACATAATATCCATCATCTCCTCCGTGGTCTGCCCAACCGATAGACAAAGCATTGTTGAATGTCATCATAATTCCATGACCGGCATCATCGACTTCGGGTCTGGAAGAATAGATACTCGCCAGAGAAATGCCAAAAGGCACACCGATCGGACTGGCTTCCTTATTCCACCAGTTAACGCCAAACCATTCTACCGCTAAACCCTGTTGAGTCTTGGAGCCATCCAGCGCATCTCTGACATTCTCAACAACAATGGAGGGATGAGCTGCAAACCACTGCCTTTGCATTGGTCCCACTAATCTGTCCTGAGTGAGATGGTCCTCTTCCATCTTGGTAGTTACTATCGCGTCCCACAAAGTCTGAGAGCGAGCTTCTTCAAAGTAGGTGTCCCAGGATTTTCTGAGAATAGTAATCTTTTTGGTCGCAGCCTCAGCCGACAAACGAGCATAGGGCTCTTTATACTGATTGATTGCAATGGCTAGTGCATTCAGCAGTTCTCCACAAGTCGGTGCTTGCTGACACTCAGGTGAAGCGCTATCTACATGGCCTTCGGTATCCCAGGAGACAAAGTGAAAATAAAGGTTTGTATCATCCAGATCGGTGGTGCTTTCTCTAACAGAGAAAGCTGGCAAGGTTCCTTTATCGACACCAAGAGCAGCTAAATTCCTAAAATAGGCTACCTGCACTTTGAGAGCATTGTAGTAACCTGTCGTTTTAAAATTAGCCTCGACTGTTTGTTCAAGCTTGTTGGCAAATCCGACGTACTGACCAACAAGTGATTCCTGATCCATCGTTTTGCCCAGAGAATCACAAATGGCTTTCCCCAGTTCCTTACTTTCCTGATAAAGCTTTTTAAAATGCTGAGGTTCAGGATCAAAGTTACTACATTCTTCCTCTGCGCTAACAGTGATAAAAAGGGCTGAGGCCAGAAGTAATATTGATAAAACTATTTTGGTTAATTTCATTGTATGCCTCACATTGACTCGATAAATTGCATTAATCTTTTGGCAGCATCAACATAATCTTTTAAAGTAGCCGCGTTGGTTTTTACCAAAGTGTTAAGCTTTTTCTTGAGTTTCTCTTCGGCTTTATCAATCACCAGATTTTTATAATCGGCTATAGCCTTATCCCTCTGCGCTTTAGGCGGTACCTTGATACCCAAAGCTCTAAAAAGGTAAAGATGTACAGCGGGATCATGCAGGTACTGTGTTATCGAGTGAGTATTTAATTGAGTAATCACTGAAGTTTCGATATCGAGGTATTTACTTTTAAAAACATTCGACGGCACCCACTTCCCGTTATCTGTACGAGAAAAACTTTTTGGCAAGGTAAAGGGATCTAACTTGTGATGGATGTTCATCATGGTTTCAGTCACGCCCTGACTGCCGGGCTTAACCAGCGACTTATAGGGATCAGCGACAGGTAATACCGAATTAGCCAGTCTGCTAACATTGGCAATTTGCCAAAGAGAAGATAACTTATGGGTTATCGGAGAAAGATCAGGGATATCGTCATTATCGGCGTAGCCTTCATTGTACAACTTAGATAAAGTATCGTGAATGACTGCTGTACCCAGCGAATGTGCCAGTATATGTATTTTTTGGGTGCTGTTTTTACTGATAATCTCTCCGAGTTTTTCCGCTACATGCACGCGCACAAACTCGCCAAAATAAAGTTTGTACAGAATAACATCCAACCAATGAGTGTAGAAAAAGTCATCGTCATTCAGAGAAGCTTCAAACTGGACGACCTTTGTTACCAGGCCGGGTACATTGGCAATTGCACCTGCGCCTTGTAAAAGGTCACTAATCTTTTGTCCATTTTCTGCCATTTCTTTACGAATCTTATCAAAGATATGGTCGTAGTGAATTTCAATAAAATTGACTTTATCTTCGATCTTGTGAGATTTGAGTGACGAATACATTTGGAATGCTTTATTAAAGGTATCGATGCACTCCTTTCCAAATGAACCTCTTTCATTAGCCGCAGGTTTTGGCGCGGTATGGACTCCCATACCATGTATAAGTACAACTAGTGGTTTACTCGACATAGCTCCTCCGTGAATTCAATAACGATATAAAATTTACCTTGGTATCATGGGCCTAAAATACGACAACCAATGAAAGCACTACCTGATGCTGATACTTTCAAGTACTTCAAACTGTTCGTTAGCCAACTGACCTTTTTCGATTGACTCTTTCAGAAATTTCAATTGCTCCTGATGCACTAACAATGACTTGTTACTATTACTTTGTTCCAGAAGTTTATTAATGTTTTTATCCAGCGTATTCATTTTATCGAGTTCATTAGTCTCTATGTCATCGATGCCGTTTTGTTTGGCCCATTCATTTAGCCAGACATTAGCGTGTGCAATCGCCAGAGCTGAATAGTCATTGGCTTTGCTGGATTCATTGGACTTAACAGCAGTAAATGAATTGTCCTGGAAGATTCTTCGAATCTTAATCGCGCTATATGTGCCTGCTGGCTTATTAAGCAAAGAAGACATTTTGTCAGTATATTGCTCTACCGAAACGGCCGCCTGCCCGCTTAGTACATCCTTAGTATTTCCCGCAAATACATATTGAGCATCCTGAATAAATTTCCTGGCGATCAAAGTCTTTTCGATAAACATAGCAGAGGCCGGCGTTGGTATGACGTCGCATTGAAAGACTTTCACTTTGGCCGGTGTCATTTCGCCAAATTCATTCGGTGCATGAATAGCAATATGGTAGGTATTCGACAAAGGGCTTGTTTTGTTACATTGATTAACCACGCAGATAATTTCACCCATTTCGTTGGATATTCCTTCGCACTCAAGATCGGTTGCACTTCCCCTGCCGATTGGTTTGATTTCAGCAAGCTCAGCATCCGGTAATGGAGCCGTGGTGTTGTTATCCACATCCAGTCTCAATGTGTTGACTTTAAAGATGATCGGATCGGCTGTACTGTCAGCTGCGCCGACACAGCTTGCCAGAATAGCAAAATAGAAAAATGACCAACCCAATAAGTATTTCATAAGCTACTCCGACCTTGCTTTTATCAAAGCGACCAAAATTGAAAGCACAAAAACCAATGACAACATAAACAGGAATCGCGCCATTGAGCTGCTGCCAACAAACAGGTTGTACCAGGTATCTTTCTCGACACGACAAGCTTTTCCCTCGATCGATTCCTGAAATTTAACGAATGCACCTGCCTGAGTTGAATCATCAATTAGTTTCTTATCAACGTAGGCTCGAAATGAGTAAAGCAGATTTTCCCGAAAAGGTTTTAGCGAGACACTGATATTTTTGTTAGGTGGACTGACACTAGTCTGTGGAGCAACTGGATGTAACGAGCGATTGCTGCTTGAAAGAGAATGTCGGTAAGCCAGCTGGGTAAATATGGCTTTATCTGAAGCAATCACCAGATCGGCTGTTTCCGGTGGTTGCCCCTGAACGTAGAGGTCTACAGGATAAAACGCCCTATTGCCATCGTCTTCCAGATCTTCCATTTCGACAATGACCGAGCATGTATCGAACCAGTCATCGACAATGCTCTTGAAAGACTTTTCACTTGCAGCCAGGAACGGCACAAGGACCGCCAACAATCCAACACTGAGAAATTTGAATTTCTTTGTCATCCGACTCTAGTTCCCTTTTATTATATTTATAATCCTCTGAATCCGGATAAACGACCAACTTATCCCGTGCAAACTGCCGTGTAT
Source organism: Aliikangiella sp. G2MR2-5 (assembly GCF_015687155.1). Lineage (GTDB taxonomy): Bacteria > Pseudomonadota > Gammaproteobacteria > Enterobacterales > Kangiellaceae > Aliikangiella. The sequence continues at coordinate 191,003 of NZ_JADPQF010000007.1, forward strand.
GACAACTTTAAACTCTACATTTTTCTACTACATTGTTCTACGACATTGACTAAAGCTACTTCATTCTTAATGACGAAACCATCAACAATAACAAATTGAGATTATTTAAAGGTCAATATTTTGCTGAAGGTCAGCCATCTGACACAATGCAAAAAGGAGGCTTATAAGCCTCCTTTTCAGTTTATTGCGCTGTTAATTATTAACTTTTGATAGACAACAGACTCGCTAGTTAGAACAGCTATGCTCCCAGCTTTTTTGATAAGCAATATTGACAAAGTGCTCGGTATCTTTGTAGCGATTATCGACAATTTCTTCAATTGACACATAGACACTGTCCGTTTGCGCCATTGGCTCTTCATTAGTCATCCAGACTTCATACAGACTCGAACCCTTGCCCTTTTGCAAAGTGACAGAATGGTCACCACGAAACGCCATGTTGGAAGGTTTCGCTCCCACGTTAAAACGTAAATAGCCATCAGTCTGGCCGCTGCTTTGGTAGTTCACCTTAAACTGCAACTTGTTACAGGTTTCATTGAGCAGCTCGACCTGAGTGATAGAAGCTCTTCTTTTTTCACCCTCTTTATCCGCAGAGGCATCAAGCTGCCAGATAACTTTGGTACTATTGGCAGTAGTTGGTGAGCTTCCCTGAAAATGGCGATAACCGAAAAAAGCTCCAATCGCGAGCACTAAAATAACGAGTAGAATATTGATGTTTTTCATTGGAAACACGACTTATGAAAGATCCAGTTGAAATAGCAGGACTTCACTCTATCAGTCAGGCACTGATTATCAATGACACATTTGTAATAATCTGCAACAGAATATTTGGTTAAGAGCTAGATACCTCTGCTTTCTCGAGGACCAAAGAATTCATTATCTGCTCTTCTGCCGCCTCAGCGTGTTCTTTCCAGAGTTTGAATTTTTCAGATATATCAACCTGATAATTGAAACAACGCTCCGCGAAAGAGGACAAGCATATCGACTCCAAACAACATGACACGCTCATGATTCCATGAAATACGGCCACTTTATAGAATGAATACGGCCACTTTCGAAGTAAATACGGCCATTTTAATCAAAAATACGGCCATTTTATTGAATCACAGTCCTTGTAATACGGCCAATATTACTGTGGATAATACTTCTCTGGACAACAATTAGGCCCCGACTTCAACCAGACTGCTACTCTGGATAAAGCGGGCAATGACCGCTAGTCATTGCCATCATCCTCGCTATCTTCATCAGCTTTGGTATCTTCGATTTCCTCTTTTTTACCATCGCTGTTAAGCGTCTCACCCACCTGCTGATTCTCTTTGTCTTTGTCATTCTCTTTCTTCTTGTCTTTATTGCCGGTCATCAGCTCTTGCGGAAACTCTCTATTTGGAACGATATGTATTTCCTTTTTCTCATCCAGATCAACCGGCGGAATGTCAGTCAGCTTTTTCGATGTAGCTGCTTCTACAGTATTAACCCGCGTATTAGCTGTCGTACTGGCCGCAGCATCTTTTTCTTTGGCCTTATCCGATTCATTTTTATCACTTTGTGATTGACTACTTTCTGAATTCAAGCTTGTGTTCTCACTTTCTTTGTGTGACTCATCTTTAACTGCATCTGAGCTACAGGAAAATAATCCAGCTAAAAGCACTAAAACCAGATATTTCATTTTCAGTTTTCCCCCAGGATTTTTCAGTCAGTTTATCACTATTTTTGGCTGACTGATGTAAACAATTTATTCGGAACAAAAAAGGGAGCCATAAGGCTCCCTACTAGATTAAGTTAACAAAACTTAACTTAAACTGACTTTCTACGTGCCATGAATCCGAATGCAGATAGAACTAACAATAGGATTCCGAAAGAACCACCACCTTTTGGATCATCATTAAGGTTGTTGATGGTTACTGTTGCAGTAGAAACACTAATGGTTGCACCACCAGTTGCGTTAGACAGGTTAACTTCAAATGACAAGTCACCTTCTGCATTGGTTAAGCTACCAATAGCAACAGTAATCGTTTTATCTTCCGAATCACCGTCATCCCACGATAATGTACCGTTAGTTTCGGTGTAATGCTTGTCAGATACTGCGCTACCATTTGCTGTTGCAAAATCAACGCTTACCGCCTGATCGTCACCGTCAACACGACTAACTGTTAATTCAGCAGTACCTTTTTCGTCAACAACAATGTTGCTGATTTCAAAAGTACCTGGGAACAAATCATCGTTTAGATTTGTAATAGTGACTGTCGCTGTAGAGTCAGCAATTGCAGCACCACCAGTTGCATTGGAAAGATTAACGCTAAAGGTTAAATCACCTTGCTCATTAGTTAAGCTTGCAGTCTGTACAGAAATAGTTTTGCTATCACTGTCTCCATCTTCCCAGGTTAATGTTCCGCTTGCTGCAGTGTAGTTGTCACCGGCCATGGCTGTGCCATTTTCAGTAGCATAATCAACCGATACTGAATTTTCACTACCATTGATTCTTTCAACAGTAATTTCAGCCATTCCGCCTTCATCAACAGAAACATCAGAAATCGTGAACTCGCCAACAACGACAGCAACTACTTCTAATGAAACATCTGCAGTTTGGAAGCCGTATGGAGAATTGTTAGTCACAACCAGAGTACCTTCATATTCGCCTGGCTCAACATCGCCGTTAAGGGTTAATTCAACTTCAGCAGAGTCACCAGCAGCAACAGTTCCACTTCCAGTTACATCGCCCCACTCAGCTTCAATATCACAAGCGCCAGTCTCACCTGAAGCAAAGCCCGCGACTAATTGTCGGTCTTGGTCAACCAACCAAAGTGTGCCATCGCAATCGATATCCAGACCAGCCTGGCTATTGATTTCATCGGTTGCGTTTTCATCACCATCGAGGTCGAGGAGAACATTAATACCTTCGATTTGATCAAGCTCATCACTATTTGCATCAAGCACCATCACGTCAAAGTTATCACCAGCGTTGTTCAAGCTAGCAAACAAGTGACCTGTTGATGGATTGAAAGCCAAGCCAGCAATTGGTAGTCCGGTGTTAATAGAACGTAAGATTTCACCATCACGAGTAAACTGGTGAATCAGTCCATCATTCCACGAACCAATGTAGAAAGTATCCGTTAGAGGATCGTGTGCCAGACCACGCTGAGCAGTACCTGTATCAGGACAAATGGTATTACCGGTAATCACATTATTAGCAACATCAATTTCGTGAATACATTCATTGGCGCCAGAATTTAGCTGCCAAAGCATACCAGTCAACTGGTCGAAAGTTGAATCAGCAAACCATGAGTTTACGAAATCCAGTGGAATAGATTCACCAGTTAATGAACCATTTGCATCGTATCGCCATAGAACATCTGCAGGCGCATCAGCCAAGGCGAGATCTCCGATATAGAACTCGTTATTAGCAGGATTTCTAGAGATTCCCCAACCATAAGTAATGTCAGTCATGAAGTAGCTTGACGCAGGAACATCTTTATCACGCTTTACAATACGCTCTGGGAAGTAACGAATCTTTTTCGCATCCAGATTGTCCATATCTTTTGGACCCATATGACGAGTTGGCTGATGCATTGGTCCACTTTCTGCCGCTCTGGTACCTTTTTTGATCAGTCTTGCTTCAAAGCTACCTTCTGCTATTCCGGTATTAGAAACATCAACAGAAGTATTTGTGCTGTTACCTTGCTTAACCGACTCTGCAATCGTTTCTTCACTCACTTCAAACTGAGGCGCATTTAATGCGATAGAACTTGCAAGAACAGGCGCGCTTTGTAGTTCAACTGTTTCATACGCATACTTTTCAACTGAAGCATAGGCGCCAGTCGGTAAAAAGAAGTGAATGAAACCATCGTTAAGCATGTCGTCATTTGGTGTAGTAGTCGCCTGGAAAACCTCATTCCCCTGAACCATTACCGAAGCATTGTTCACAGGAAGTCCGGTGTTACCGTCGATAACGTAACCAGAAGCAACACTACCTTCTGCTGGAATACAGCTGGTATCACCAAAAGTCACATCATCAATTGACGCATACCATTCCCAGTTTGCATTATAGTAATGCCATCTCAACTGGAAGCTAGTTGCTCCTTCAAGCTGCGTAGCAAGATCAACTTCATAGTTCTGCGTACCAGTAGCGAATGAAAGAACATTGACCCATCCTGCACCATCAACATTGATATCCAGGTCAACCTGATCTGCACCGGTATAGGTACGGTAGTGACCAACAAATCGTAAAGTCGTTGATGAAATATCACTAACATTAATAACTGGTGTCATCAATGAAGAATCAGCATTTGCACTAGAGCCAGCAGCATCACTGTCAATCAATGCAGCATCACCCTCTGTACCAGTAATGTTTCCACGACCGGCAAGTGCACTTTGCCAAACGACTCCGTCTCCTGCGTTGTCATCAACAGTCCAACCTGTAGGAGGGAAAGTATCGCCTTCGAATCTTTCAGCAAAAGACGCATCAACAAATTGATAGCCAGGAGTAACACAAGAACTTTCAACATCCAGATCAAAGTTAACCGTCATTGCCATTGGATCATCCAAAGGAAGAACATCTTGCGACTCAGCAATGTAGCCGTCAAATACTTCAGAACGTGCTGTAATATTTACAGTAGTACCCTCGAACAAAGGAAGGCTATACGCACCAGTTTCAGGATTGGTATAAGTTACAACAGTTCCACCAGGAACAACTGCAGAAACCTTTGCATATACCGCTCGACCAGCAGGAGAATCAGTGACAACACCAGCAACTTCAACTTGATCAGCTGCAGTCAATGAGAAGTTAGAAGTTAATTCATCATCTGCTTCAACATTGAAGTCACCTTGTTGCTGTGAATTCCAACCGTAGCGAGAAGCAACCAGATCATAGACACCAACTGGAAGAGTCAAAGTGTAATTACCTTGAGCATCAGTAACCGCAGAAATATTGCCGGCAGCAACGGTTGCATTGGCGATTGGATCACCTGATTCAGAATCAGTTACAACACCAGAAATTTGTCCTGAAGGACCCGTGGTACATGAAGGAACTTTGAAGCTTGCAATGTAGGTCGACCAGGTCAAGCTGTTGTTGTTTTCAGCTTTGTAATATTCATTGGTATACCAGAAAGTACAATCATCAACAGGATCAACACTCATGCTGGCATAGTCAGCCCAGCGACCACGATTGACCTGCGCCTGAGAACCGCCACCTTCAACAAGAACAAACTCATCAGTCATTTCACCAGCAGGATCATTTGCTAAACGAGTTGCCGCGTGAATAGAAGGGAAGATGTTTGAATCTGTTACAGTATAGCCGATTGCAACGTTACCGTTAGCATCCATAGCACCACTTACCATCCAACGAGCAGCCGAGCTTGGCGCTAAGTCAGAGTCAGGCGAGAAAGTTCCTTGTTGCTCTACAGAAACCGCGTGACCATCATTATGGTCAACGTCGAGTACGTACCAGCGAGGTGCTGGTTGGCCATTAGGGCCTGCAACATTGTGAGTAAACAAAATCTTGCCCTGTCCATCAATGTTACGGTATGAGGTTCTGAACATTGAACGAGTACCAAGAGAATCAAGTTCTTCACCATTCGGCTGAACAGCGTTACTTGGCGAGCTGTATGCAGCGACGTCTAACGCCGTTACTTCAGTAAAAGTAGTTGCTCCCGGATTGCTCCAGTCAAGATCCATTTCCCAAACGTGTAAACGACTTTGACCTTCAGCATTAGCCCACACGAATAACTGGTTCATGTCTGCCGGTGGCTGCATTAAGCCATCAACATCCAAAGGCATCGGCGTGAAAACTTCAGGAGAGAAACCTTGACCACTGATGATAACTTGCTGTGCTTCGGCACCGATAAGCATCTTATCTCTTTCATAAGCAGCAACACCGCCTCCGGCCCAGCCGCTATCACTGAACTGATTTACACCCATGTAGTAAGCATCACCGAAAATCCCGAAGTGAGGATAGTCGTTCATTAGCTCGCCATAAGGGAAATCATATAAGAAGTAAGCACCGGTAGGATCTGCTGTTTGAGAAACTGCGATACACTGGTGGTTATCGCCACTACTTAGCGCGAACTGACTGATCATCCAGCGATCAGCTCTGCGATCATAGATTACGATTGGGTCACCGTTATTATTAGTTTCACAGATTCCACCGAAATCAGCCCAAAGTTGGTTAATTGCAACAGGAGCCAATAATTGGTTACCTGTTTTATCCCATATTGCGATAGAAACATTAACTGTTTGAACGTAATGATTCGGTCCAACACTACCATTGGTATCTGGTGGCACATAACCTTGTGGATTTGTCATACCGTCAAAGCTGGCGCCCATGGTAGGTGCTCTGCTTTCAATTAATTTACCGCTGGCAATTTTAGTTTGCAACACAGGATCGGCTACTGCGGTTTGTCCTGCATTTTTCAGCTTTTTGGTTTCAAAAGGAAAGCGGTTAGGCACTTCCTTGATTAGGTCTACTCCAGGAACAGGCTCTCCACTATTCAACATTTTTACTTTGCGTTGCGGAGTAATCTCTTGCAAAGGCTTAAGATCCCTGAGGGCTTTCGACACCTTCACACTAGCAGATGTTGCAACCTGCTTTTCAATTTTTGGTGTACTACTGGCAACTGCAACGAGAGAAGTCCCTCCCAGCATCGCAACCGCAGTAGAGATGATAAAGTTTTTCATTGATTCTATTTCCCTTATTAAAAAAGGTCCGGTTTTAAATTTTTATTTTGAATATTTCTGTGCCGTTAAATTGCATGTCACTACATAGGCACTGTGGAATGCTAGCATTTGAGAAGCCTTAATCGGTGTGAAATTTTCACAGTTCGTTTGGTATTATTGCCAATCGAACACAATAACAATTTAAGTTTACAGTTAAAAAAATTATATTTTATGTACAAGATGATATTGAGTAATCCTTGATGCCTAAAAAACAAACATCAGGCAAAAAATCCGAGTATCTGTTTCGAGAAAACGATTTATTTTTTTCGGCGTAACAAAATTATTCAAAACCATTTATGTTTCTTCGTAAAAAAAATAAATTCAATTTTTTTACAGAAGAAGTAAAAAGCACTACTCATTTATTTTTGACGAGCCGTTGTTTCATCCTGCGGTAGGAAAACCTGCTAATTTAAAAACTGTAGGTTTACAGCCTGTAATTTTGGAAATTGTTGATCTTATACCCACGTTTCCAGTACAGGCTTTCTCCCATGAACAACAAAGGTTTTTATAACACTGGATTCAATAATAGATAATCAATATCCTGAGCTGAACATAGCGCATAAGGCCAGACCACAATAGACAAAGGGTGATGAAGTATTAAGGATTCTTGATTAAATGCAGTGACGACAAATATTGACGATAAATAGTGACGACAAAATCCCCCTCTTGCCCAATAATCAGCCCTTAATGACCTGCAACAGACATGATGATTGCGACTTGCAGATTAACTATCACATTGACTAACTCGAAACAGGAATCAGTCGGCACTGTAAACAGGATTAGTTAGCCCGGCACAACGAATACAGCCAGAGCAGACAAAAGTGCTAACCGGCTGGAGTTTCCAGTCAAACGGTATCACACAAATTCAATCCCATGAACAATCTATGGCATAATGCCATCAGCTCCTGTTAGAAAGCGAGTGATTATGTGTGATAGCAAAATCGCTCCCTGCAGCTAAGAACAATAATAAATTCGTGACGTTTCAGGAGAAATGTCGAGAAGTAAGTAGCGCCAATATGACGATAAAAATAAAGCATTTATACCTATTTCTACTTTTTTTCCTATCAGCGAGCATCTCACAGGCTGCTGATATCGAGCGTTCACAGACAAATATAAACGTCTCTCAAAGTTCCGAAAGCCCAGCTCTACAAAGATCAATACAGCAAAAACAGTCAATAGCTCCTCATCAGGCCTGTCAAAATTCGATAAAAATGGGGAACTACCAGGTCGCGTTGGCAGAGTGCTCCAGACAGCTTGAAAAATTAGAAGAGTCGGCGGAGAGCCAAAACAGAGATACTGACAGGTTATATATTTACTTATCACTCGTCGATATCTATCACTCTCTGGGAGAAGCGCCAAAAGAATCCGAATACTTATCACTCATTCGACAGGATCAAAATTTTAACCAGTCACCACATATCAAATACCAGTGGCATCGTCGTATGGGGCAAAAATTGTACTTTAATAAAGAACTTGAACCCGCTCGTTTTCATCTTTACCAAGCGCTGGAAATTGCAGAGCATGAGAACGACTCGATAATGTTGGCTAAGAGCTATAACGATGTTGGACTGGTTGAGTCGCAATTAGGCAATTTTCGTCAGTCACTGCAACATTACCAGCAAAGCCTTAAAATAAAGCTTAAAAATGGTGATGCCTACGCAGTAGGTACAACACTCAATAATATTGGTTTGATCTATTCAAAGCTGGAAAATACTCAACAGGCAATAGTTTATTATGAACAGGCACTAGATAATTTTCTGGAGTACACCCGCCTCGATAATTTTGACCGTCGGGTTTTCGACAATATTACTCATGTCTATGAAGATCTCGCCATTAGTTACAGTCAAATGGATGACAAACAGAAAGAGAACTTCTACCAAAAAAAAGCAGTTGATAATATAGAGCTCAAAAATTCTGTAGGTGAACAAGTAAGAGTACTGGTAAACATTGCGCGTATTCAGCTGGAAGATAACCAGCTGAATTCCGCAAAAAGTTTTTTGGAAAAAGCGATGTTGCTTCAACCAGAAAGTAATTTTGATCTACGTTCAGAACTCAACCTTAACTGGGCACTATATTACTTAAAAACAGGAGAAAATGATCAGGCAATATCACACGCAAATAGCGCATTGATTGCAGCCGAAGAAAATGATGACCTGTCTTTACAAGAAAAGATCTATCGTATACTCAGCGACGCCTATCGCGTCAAAGATCTTAAAGCAGCCTTTCATTTTCTGGAAAAGCATGCGGAAAAAAGAGAGGCTTTTCTTTCTCAAAAATATGATTCAGAAATAAAATCAATTCAAGTCACCATTGAAAAGCAGCAAGTGGAACATCAACTCGCTCTGGAGCAAATAGAAAACGCCAACAATCAGACAGAAATACAAAGGCTAACGAATGAAGCCTTAACGGTAACCATTATGTTGATACTTAGTATTAGCTTCATCGTATTTTACTGGTTTAAGAAACATAAGGAAAAGCAATCACTATTGCAAAGTATCAAATACCACCAGCAGCAGTTAATTCTGTTGGATGATAAGTTCCAACAACAAGATTTAAGAAAACTGGATATCAGTTCAACAAACGACCATCTACTAAAAAATGAAAATGAGCCGCCGACAATAACTCAGAAGCCTTTAAATTCAGAAACACCAGAAGAGATTGTCAATCACGATACTCTTGATATTCAAAAATATCGTTTGCGACAAGCACTTGTCAATACCATGGTGGAAGCAGTTTCTATCTGGGAAAGCCATACCGGTACCAACCGGGTTGAACTTGCAGAGAAAAGCAAAATCTGGACAGTCTCGATAGACAATGGCTCTTTGAGAACACGTTCATTGGACAAATATCTAAGTTTGGAAAAGATTCCTAAAAATCCTCGTTGGCGAAATGTTGCTGGCACCTGTCACTTTATATTGTCAGATGCCAGCCTACCGGCTGAAGCTCGCACCACCCTTAACAACTGTCTCGACTCGGTGATGCAAAGTGTAAAATCTTTATCTCTCGGTAGTGAAACCAACTAGGATTGTTTCATCTTGATAAGTTCACAAAAGTGCCATTTGTTGCCGAGCTAGGAGTCCTGCTCATACTTGAGTACCCAGGTAATATAACCGCAATCAAAGCTAAGTCCTTGCACAAGGTTGTAGTTAATATGGTGATCGTTGGTGGCTGTATCCAGCTCAACAAAAGTTGTAGGCGATAAGTACAAGGGCACAAGAGTCGCAGGGTAAAGTGACGGATTTTGCTCGTACAGCTGATGGCAGGTGATAATTGCGGCACTTCTAGCCTGGCTAAAATGATCAAACTGGCCGCAAGTTTTAAATCCAGAGTTTTCACAGGTATCTTCTTCTTTCTGCTTTACCGCCACCAGTTTTGAGGTCCGATCAAGATAGTAATCAACTCTCTGGTTATTGTTATTGATATTTAATATTTCTTCTTCAGTTAATTGATAATTAGCGATGTGCACAAAATAAGCGTTGCTCCCCAAGTTTTGCTCAGTAAGGATTTCACTCAAAAATTTATGAGCCTGCACTTGACCGCAAATAGCTAAAGTAATGCCCGTTGTGAGCAATACCAGGCTCACTTTGTTCAATCGGGCGAAAGCTCTCTGAATGACTAAATTCATAATAAACGACTCCTAAAAACATTGTCACTCTTATCGGCACAACACATTTTCCGGGTTTCAGAATGTTTCAGTGTATCAGTTATGCCGCCAGCGACTTAAAGCAATGTAGGCAGATATTGTGGAACTAACCTTGAGGATTGTTAAGAAACTCGCTGGTAAATTCTGGTAAAAATACTTTTTATACCTTATTTTTCAATAAGATAGCAACCTTTTCAACGAACTGGCATTATCCCGCCTTCCAATATTTTGACCACTATTGACCCGGTTATTTAATCGTTTTTTCTTTCTTTCCGAATAACAATAGATACGAACTGAAAGATACAAGCGCGCATTACCGGGACTTAGTGCCCATAAAAAACAATCGCCATATTGATGTTTCAGTAAAGGGAATCCTTTGCAAGGTCGCATCGTTTTTATTAGCCATCCGTAGTTTTGCAACTCAGGAGAAACAGGAATCACAGCCACGGGTTATCGCTTAACGACAGATACATATTGGGAGAATCTAAATGAAAATAACGCTAGCAACACTAACAATCGTGCTCGCCGGACTGCTCGCCAGTCAATCAGCCAACGCAGTCGGCCCGGTGTCATCACCTGGCTGGTATTACACCACTGTCAGTTATTCCAACGGCAGTCCTTCTTTTGGACGTGCCGGCCCATTTAGCGACGAAGCAACTTGTCAGGCAGTAAGATGGAATGATTATGGTGATGGCGGAGCGATACCATGGGATGGCGGTCCCGGATGTTTTTATCTCTACGAAAATCAAATCGGTGCCTATAACGAGATTCTACAACACTGGAACCTGGCTACCGGTCCTAATACAGGTCAACCGCACCTGGAAATGGAGATGTCACGATTACTGGATTCGGTCAACATTTTGATTGAGCAACATGCGATCAGCGGGTACAGAAAATCTCTTAATACTTTGAGCAACATCGAAGAAAAGGAAGTTATTAAACGATAGGTCAGCTCCAACGACTCCTGATTCCTCTTCTTTTGTACAAGGAAAGGAATCTCAGGGCTCAAGCTTTCGCCAGCAATCGATCAAGCATTTTCGAGGACAGTATACGTTTGAGAAAACTGAAAATTTTGGTGGGAGTGGTTACCCTGTAACGAGCTTTAGGCACCTTACTTTCCATGGCATGCAATAATGCTTTGGTGACTGCTTCAGGTCCGAGCGTAAAGGTAGTTGACGGTCCTTCTTTTTCCAATCGACGAATTTCTTCAACATACTTTGCATGATGAATACTGTTTTGCCAGTCAATATTTGCTTTAAAAGCCAACAGAGCGTTCGCGCGAAACCGGGATTCGATGGGACCGGGTTCAATCAGGGAAACATAAATATTGCTCCCTGTTAATTCCAGTCGCATCGTATCGGTGAGACCTTCAATTGCAAATTTGGATGCATTATAGGCGCCACGATAAGGCATGCAGACAAACCCTAACACAGAACTATTTTGAACAATCCTCCCATGTCCCTGTTCTCTCATTACCTTAAGTACTCTGCGAGTCAGATGATGCCAACCAAATACATTGGTTTCAAACTGTGTTCTTAATACTTCGGTCGGTATATCTTCGACTGCTCCAGGTTGTCCGTAGGCCCCATTATTGAAAAGAAAATCGAGTTTTCCACCAGTATGCACCAACAAGGTATCAATAGCAGCATCGATACTGTCGGTGTTATTCAGATCCATTAGCAGCACATTGACGCCAAGTGATTTCAGCCGCTCTATATCTGCAGCCTGGCGTACGCAAGCAAATACCTGATATCCCCTTTCTTGTAAAAAAATGGCAGCATGAAAACCAATACCGCTTGAGCAACCGGTAATTAAAATTGAGCCTTTTTCCATTATCCACAGCTTAGTTAGTAAAAAATAAGAGTCGACTATACCGGATAATAATCCCGGTAGACAGCCGTTAAAATAAGGCGAGCTTGTGTACTATACTAAAATAACTCCACCGCATAATATTCTACAAATGTATTCCAGCAGTTTTGTGAACAAATTGTTCTACACACTCCGAATTTTATCTGGATTGATTGTGCTAAGCTCTTGTGCTGCATCCGGCCCAGTTTTCAATTCTGAATTGATTAAAGTGCCAGACGCCAGGGCCACACTCGTCATCTATCTGGCCGGGTTCGGAAAGCACATGAATTTATTTGTTGATGGTCAACCAATAGGGTTGATTAGACATAATGGCTTTGTAGTTTACAACAGCCTTCCCGGCTCATATCAGATTTCCGCGATGAGCCGATGGGATGACGGATTACCTCCCCCTCCTTTGGATGTCCAGTTGACTCAAGGCAAGGTGACTTATATCAGATATAACCCTAAATTTGAACAAACCCGCATTGTTGCCGCTTGTGGAGAAAACGAAGAAATATTGCGTGTTTGTTGGCGCTACACTGATATTCCGGCATTTGAAACTGTTCAGGAGTCACTAGCGTTGTCAGAGCTCGGTGACTTGAAACAAAGTCAGTGAATTGAGAGGTGCCGAATGAATTTTAAGCTAAAGTACTCCTTGATATATTTATTCGTCCCGATAATTCTAAGCGCTTGCACATCCAAACATCTACCGTTAATGCCGCCAATGCCCAAAGGGACCAGCGCCCATTTTATTTCCCAAAGTCCAGATAATATCCAACCAGATGTTAAAGGCCCTGAGTCAATTGGCGGAAGTATGGGAGACGGTGCAGCAGCAGGGGCTGGAGCAGGTTTTGTCGCAGGCTTGCAATGTGGTCCTCTGTTTATCATTTGTTCACCGGTTGGCGCACTTGTCGGTAGTGGAGCAGGAACTATTGCTGGCGGAATAGAAGGCAGCATAATAGCCTTAAGCAAAGAGGAAAAAGTAAAAATGGAAGAAGCTATCCGCTCCAGACTCGGTGGAAATAAACTCGAAGAAGCACTTTCTCATCAATTGCTTCAGCGCGCGAGTCTGGACTGGAACATTCTTCAGGATGCACCTGAGACACTGTCGAACGACACCCTTATTCATTACAGAATTGAAGGCTTCAGATTTTTACAATATTCACAAAGCCAACTCTCAATATCACTACTTGCTTCATTAAGCATGGAGTTCGAAAGTGACAATAAAATGGTGAAAAGTAAGCGCTATCTATACAACTATCGCAGTCCCAAACTTCCTGTCAGTCACTGGCTCGCTGATGATGGGAAAAATATCGCGCTAGAGGTCAATATCGGTTTGGGAGAAATTGCCGACTTAATGGCTGCTTCCCTACTTACCCCGCCCGCGCCCAAATCTCGTCCAAGCTTTTTTCGCTGATGTTTCCCATCCTCAATAATAGATTGTCGTTTACTAATCCATCTCAGGCCGAACAAATTTGCCGCACCAGATAACCCTCAGGCCAAGCTCACCAGGCTCTCCTTTTCTAATTGGGATATATTGATTACTTACACAACAAAGAGGCTCGATGCTGCGGTCTTTTTTAACTCTGAAATAGATTTTACCCCTTAATTCAGAAATCAATACAATGGTTTTCTTCTTGTGGTATCTACTTTGCTAACCAGAGATCAATGTTCTAAAGACAACGTTTGAAAGAAGTAGCTAGTTAAAAAGAACGGGCAAGGAGTCACCAACCATGCTCCTATGAATCAACAGGCAGAGTCTGAAAACGAACTGAAACTGAAAAACTACTATCAGGCAGTAAATACGTGTGCTGCTGACTTTACATTCAAGTCTGTCGTTCCTTCTAACTCGAAAATCGACCAGTACTTTTTGCCAATAGCTCGACCTATGTTGGCAAAAATTAATATAAGAGAAAAACAGAGGGCTACTAATAATCCAGTTTGATGATCAGTATTGATGAAGTCAGAGACAACCAGAAGACAGGAAATCATCATTCCAACAGTTGCACCCAAGCTGGTGAAGGTAATTATTGCTTCTTTTTTAGCTGATGATGACATCTGACAACCTCTGATCTACGAGCCTAATTTGGCCAAAATGCTAGTTGTGCACCTGAACAAAAAAAGAACAGCTAAAGGTGCAAAACCAAAATATCGCACTTGGAGATTTTAAGCAATCAGAGATTTATTGTTTTTTGGAATAAAAAAAGAGGAATCTATTCATTTTCTACGAGGGACTACAAAGGACCGGACTACAAGTGACCGAACTACAAGGAACAACCTGATAAGTCTATTTAAAGAGGCTCACGGATATTCTCTGCTAGCTCGTCTGGTAATGCGGAAGGAGCTCGCTAACAAAGCGTTTGCTTTTATCGCTACTCTGTTAGCTCGGCCATCCAGCTTTCAAGAAAACTGGTCACTTTATCGGCATCAACGGGGTGGGCGAAATAATGACCCTGAATAAAGTTACATTCTGCGTCTTTAAAGAAATTAACCTGTTCCTGTTTTTCAACGCCACAAGCTACGGTGTAGAGTCCAAAATTATTAGCAATGGTAATGATGGATTTCAATAGCTTCTGACCATTTTGATTATTGAGTTCATCGCAGATAAATCGGCGATCAATTTTCAATACGTCGAGGGGTAAGTTTTGTAGCAGTGTAATTGAAGAATAGTCACTACCAAAATCGTCCAGGGAGACGGTTATATCCAGAGTGCAGTACTGCCTCAGTACTTCAATCGCCTTATCAATATCTTTCAGTATGGCCCTTTCGGTAACTTCAACTTCCAGACTACTTCCGGGAATATCGTAAAGCGACATATAGCTCTTAAGCAAATCTATCGTTTCCGAGTTGTAGAGCTGTGCCTCTGATAAATTAATTGACGCTCGTAAGTAGTTGTATCCTTTCTCACGCCACAACTGCACCTGACGACAAACACGGTCAAAAACCCAGTTACCTATTTCACAAATTAAATTGGTTTCTTCGGCAACCGGCATAAATTCCGCAGCAGGAATTAACTGACTGCCGGGCTTCTGCCATCTTACAAGCGCTTCAAACGCCACAACATCCCCATCGGATAAACTGACTCTTGGCTGAAACTGCACACTTAGCTCATTGTGATCCAGAGCTCGACGTAATTCCTTTTCCATTTGAAACTTATCGAGTGCATGAGTATTCATTTCCTTTTCAAAATACGCTATCTCGCTCTTGCCTCGTCGGGAAGCTTCATTAACCGCGAAATCTGCATTTTTCAAGAGTATTTCTGCATCTTTTCCATCACTCGGGAAAACAGATATACCAATACAGGCATCAAGCAAAATTCGATGCTCCTCAACGACGAAGGCAACCGACAACGCATCAAGTAGCCTTCTTGCCACTTTCAGTGCATTTTCCGGCTGTTCTATATCAACCAGTAACAAAGAGAATTCAGCGCCAGTGGTTCTCGCGACCAGCATCTTTTGATCTACTTTTTCATGACCTTTTCGCTGAACCAGATCACTCCCTCTTACCACTTTTTCCAGGCGCTCACCAACCAATGTCAGTAGAGTGTCACCCGCATCTCGACCGATATGGCTGTTTATCTTTTCAAACTCATCAAGGTCAAGATGCAGCACCGCAATGACTTCTTTTTTACGCCTGGCTATTTGAATAACCCGGTTTAGCTCTTTGACTAAATAATCACGGTTTGGTAGCCCGGTGAGCTTGTCGTAGTAAGCCAGCTTTTCGAGTGACTTTTTCTGAATAGCGTAGTTGTTTCTCATCACTAATACTGATTCAACCAGTCTGTCAATCTCATCAGTTTCGGGAATGATGCCGTTAATCGGCATTGGTTCTGCTTTACCGATATCTCGGATAAAGTGATTGAGATAATCAAGCTTTACAATCAGCTTCGCCTGAATCCGTGCTCTGACCAGAATCACCAACAGACTCATCATTAAAAAGCTAACTCCAGCAGATAAGGCCACGATTACCCATTCAGCATTGGCTGATAGAGAGTTGTTAGCATCAAGAGCCTCACTAATTTCGGGCGCATAGGAAAGGTAAATATAGACCCCTGCGGCATGTATTAGCGCAAGGCTCGCCAAAATTGGAAAGTGTATCAGTGTTAGATTGTCTTTAAGTTTCAACTGTCCGACCTCAGAAGTCCCTGGCAAACAAGGAAAAGTGAGCAGGCTATATTCGAATATCTATAATTATGCTGCCTATCTAAAGCTTAGTTGAAAATGAAGAAACTACTGAATTTTTTAGATATATTTCAATCAAACCTAGAATTTCTCGCCTTAAAAAGTATCCGGAGGGAGAATAATCTCTAACCTTATACTGTTGGCAGGTAAACTCGATTCTCCTATCTCCAAATATATTGAGGGGATACCCCCTCCAGAAAGAGAAGGTTGTGGCATACCAAGTATTAGCAAACATTCCTTTGTGAATCTGGTCGAATCGGCTATTTTACCTGTCAGACAAATTCGATTACTATCAGACAAGGTTACAACCGTAAAACAGGGTAAAATCGTAGAGTTATCAAGTTACTTAAATACTTCGGCCTTACTGAGACAAAATGAATAAGCGTCAGCAGAAGAAGCATTGAAATGGAAAACAAAGTTAATAACGAACAAGATCTGTGTGGAAATTGCAGAGCCGAACTTTATGGCTCTTATTGCTCAGAATGCGGGCAGAAAGCTAATCAACCCATAGCAATAAAACCCATACTCAATTCGGTATTTGAAAAAACCAGTGAGCTTGATTTTCGTTTTGTCACTTTAGCCAAGGCTTTGTTGACCTCTCCAGGTAGAATGATAAAAGAATATCTGGAAGGTAAAAGAATTATCTATACTCATCCGATTAAAGCATTATTCTATTTCGCAACAGCCTATCTGATTGTTTTTTCATTACTCGACATAAGTATTGGATTTAGTGGTAGTTCTGAAAAATACGGAAAAGCCGTTGTAGCCATCATAAACTATCTGGTATTTGTTTTTCTTGCGCTAACCAGTTTTCCTTTCAAATGGATTTACCACAAGCAAAAATTAAACTGGGCGGAATCTTTTGTCGTACTTTGCTATGCCTGGTGTGGTTATTTACTGCTTACAACATTAATCGCCCCAATAAGTAAGCTGATACCACTACACTTCGAATTCAGCCGGTTGGCAATAGGTGCCATCTATCTTATCTGGGTTTGTAAAACACTGTTTAAAGAGTCATGGCCGCTAACAGTATTAAAAGCAGTTCTAACCTATATAGCCTATTTTGTTTGTACTATGCTGGTAATGACAGTAGTGATTTTCTTTGCTTATCTTTTTCAGTATGAACCTTTAATGATTAGCCTCAAACAATAGGAAAAGCAGACAAAAGCTTCATCAAAAGTCCTTACTTTAGCCTCGCCGATACAGAAAACTTATCAGGACTGGCGACCATATCCAGCATTAATTTGCATGCTTTTTCGGGGGCAAGAGGCACATTAAGCCACCCAACTAAAATAGAAAGCGCCTCCAAGGCTTTAGTTGCAGAAGCCAGTAATTTAGCCGCAGACTGCACGCTTATCCCAAGACATATAGCGTTTGCCTGTAACCTCGATTTTGATATTTTCTCAAGAATCTGGGCTCCTTCTATGCCACCGCTTCCATCGGGTTCCATATTAATAATGATTGCATCGAATGCTTTCTCATTGATAGCAGATAACGCCAGTTCAACTTGTGTAACGATAGTTGTTTCGCATCCCAGCCGCTCTAACTCTTTTTCCATTCCATAAAAAATATCAATTCCGTAGGTTGCAATCAACAGCACGCCCTTTGAATTACCCATCTTTGTACCTGTCCAGTCATTTTGTAAACTACCACTATAGTTTTAGCTGGTTTTGTTAAAAAGTAAAAGTCGGAACTCAAATAGAGATAGTCTTTTAAAGCAGCGCTTCAAGCGCTATTTTTGCTATCACGCTACAGTATTAAAGCTAGCAAAGTATTATCAAGACAACCCAAAGTATTAACATACACGACTTGTTTCAAATAGGTATCGATATTACGAGATTTGTCGAAAACTGCACCTGGAGCTTTTAATAATCTAAGGAGCAGACAAATGAAGTCATTCAATCGATTTTTAATAATATTTAGTACCTTTATCATTTCAATGGCGAGCCAGGCCGCAGGATTACTCACTCCCAAAGACTCATCCAGTTCTCTCGAATTAAAAGAGCACCATGTGAATGTTGTGGTCGAAAACGGCTACGCGATGACTGAAGTCACTCAAATATTTCACAATGACAAAGGTGCCGATCAAGAGGCAATCTACAGCTTTCCGGTTCCTGAAAATGGCGCAGTGGGAGAGTTTTCTGTCTGGATAGACGATAAACAAGTAACTGGTGAAGTGGTAGAAAAAGAGAAAGCTCGGCAGATTTATGAGCAGGAAAAAGCCAACGGTAATCATGCGGGATTAACCGAGCAAAAAGAGTACAAAACTTTTGAAACCTCTGTTTATCCCGTTAGAGCTAACCAGGATACAAAAATCCAACTTCGCTACTATCAACCAGCAGAGATTGATCTCGGCGTAGGACGCTGGATTTACCAGTTGGAAGATGGAGGTGTTGATGAAGAGGCCCTGGCTTTTTGGGATACCAATACTCGTGTGACCAAGGCCTTTAGCCTTAGCTTTCTTCTACGTTCGGGCTATCCGGTTGAAGCGGTACGACTGCCGAATCATCCGCAAGCTCAGATTACTCAGTTAAATGCTAATGAGTGGAAAGTCAGTATTAGAAAAAGTGGTAATAATTCAGCGAAATCACAAGCAAACAATGACAAAGTCTCCGATGAACTGGCAACGACATATGCCGAAGCCAACATCGACCAACTGAACAAAAATCAGATTGATGTGCTCGCGGAGTCCAACCTTTCATCGCAGGCGACTGCCCCCGAAGCCTTTCGACTAGATCAAGATCTGGTTGTTTACTGGAAATTAAAAGCTGGATTGCCGGGTTCGATCGATCTGCTTACCTATCGTCCAGATCCTTCAAAAAAAGGGACATTCATGATGACCTTCACTCCCGGCGATGATCTGGAGAAAATTACTCGCGGTAGTGACTGGGTGTTTGTACTCGACATATCTGGCTCGATGACAGGCAAATTTTCTTCACTCTCGGAAGGAGTGAGTCGCTCTCTTCAAAAAATGCGTGCAGAAGACAGATTTCGTATTATCCTGTTCAATGATAATGCTCAGGAACTTACCAGTGGATATGAAAATGCCTCTCGAGAAAACATATCTCACTACCTGTCAAAACTTAGTCAGGTTTCTCCAGACAAAGGAACAAATCTTTATGCCGGCATCGAACAAGGGCTTAGTTCACTCAATAGCGACAGGCCTACAGCTATTGTACTGGTCACAGATGGCGTAGCTAATATAGGGAATACAAAGAAAGAAGCTTTCTTCAAGCTATTGGAAAAACATGATGTACGTCTTTTCACGTTTATAATGGGCAACAGTGCAAATACGCCTTTACTCGAGCCTCTGGCGCGGCGTTCCGGAGGTTTCGCGCTAAGTGTGTCTAATGCGGACGACATTATTGGTCGAGTAATGCTTGCCAGTCAACGCCTTACACATAAAGCTTATCATGACGTTGAAGTCAATGTAGACGGCGTCAAGGTTTCCGATTTCACACCTGAATATATCGGTAACCTGTATCGAGGACAGCAGTTGGTGATAATGGGTCACTATTGGAAAAGTGGCCCGGCAAAAGTTGAATTGAAAGCGAAGCTTTCCGGTCAACCAAAGAGTTATTCTACCAATATCGAATTTCCAGGACAGACCGTTCAAAACCCGGAACTTGAAAGACTATGGGCTTTTGCAAAAATTAAAGATCTGGATGAAAGAATGTCAGACTTTGAAGACCAAGATCACAAAAATGCGATTAAGGAAATCGCTCTTGAATATGGATTGGTCACCGACTACACCTCTATGCTGGTACTTAGGGAAGAACAATTTCAAAGTTACAATATTGACCGAATCAACAAAGTCCGAGTTGAAAGAGAACAAAATGCGAGACAAGTACGCTCGACTCAACCTGTAAAAAATAACAGAGCTGACAAATCTCAACCTGCTTTTCAACACAGTCGCCCATCATTTGGTGGTGGAGGTGGTAGTTTTGGCTGGGGAATAGGATTTCTATCTTTACTCGTACTTTTTACCAGAGAAAAGAAAAAGTAGAGATAATCCAAGGTAAGCCAGGCCAGAACATTAGTTCTGGCTTTTAATCTAGCTAATTGCACTTCATTTTAATTTCTTTCTCCTTGAGCTTTGAGCTATTATAACTCCCTCAGAAATTGCCGGTTAAATTTTGCGAAATGGTCAAACGTACCGTTCAAAATAGGTTTCAAAGCCGGCATCAAAATCAAAATAGTTACGGAGAAACAAAGGGAATGCTGCGTCAATTTTTAAGATACCTGATATTATCAAGTCTGCTAATAACGGCTTGCTCTCAAAATAATAATCCAGCGGACAATGAAAAAAATCCTCCCGAACCACCCGCATTAAAAATGGCAAACTTTGCCCATCAAGCCTGGCTTAGAAAATCATTACCCGAAAATACAGTCGGTTACTTCAGACAACCAACGCTTTGGCATTTTTTCGACAATGTAGATAATGGCTTCAAGTATGCGCAAGGTAATGAGGCACACGTTAATTTAATAAAACAAGTACAAAGTGGTTTTTACGAAAACTTGCTCGCACAGCTGGAGTCGACAGAAAAGCCTCTGGCAGAATTGCTGGTCAAACACAATAGTGGCCCTTTTGAAATTGCAGTCGTACTGAATGAAAAAAATCCTATGGCTCCTACATCTCTTATGGCAACGCGAATAAACATCGAAAGCCAGGCAGAGTTTTCCAAGCTCCTGAAGGAACTATTTAGCAGTGAGCCAATGATTGAGCAAGTGCAGGAAATGAATGCATCTGGCATAGGTACGCTATCTATTTCACCGATGGCAATCAATGCCGCTTACCACTTTGATGAAACAAATGGTAAATTCATCATGGCGATAAGCAATCAGCTCGATTTATCTCAGTTAGAGTCAATAGTTACTTCCCTGCCGCAAACTAAAGACCATCCGATGTATGCGGCAGAAAAACAGATTGATGAAAGTGGAAAAGGATTTTTTGCATTTGTCGATGTAAAAGCTATTTTACCTAAACTTGAAGGAGTTCTTCCACCAGAAGCAAAGGCAGGTCTGCAAATGTCAGGAGTGGACAAGCTTAACGCCGTTGCATTGGGGTACGGAGCGAGCCAGGGAAAAACTCGATTCAAAATTTTAATTGATATGCCGTCTGTAGGTTTCAGAGCCTATCTGCCAAGTGTTGCCAACGACTATAACTTTAGCGCACGCGGTGATATTAGTACCCTTGGCGTTTTCTCTTTGCCAAGTGAAGTTCAGTACAAGCGAATTGAGGCGACTGTTTCAATGATGAAAGGGCGCTCGCAAGAATATGACCATTTTAAGCAAACTTTCAAAAATGAAACCGGTTTTGAAGTAGAGCAAATTCTTAGTATTGTCGGTCCCGAAGTTGTCTACCTGTCAGATTCTGTTAGTGACTTTATTGCTGTTCGTCTACAGAATAAAGAGAGCTTTAAAAAACTTCTGCAAAAAGGTCAGGAAAAAGACGCAATCCGGTATACAAGCCGGAATGTCAACGGAATCACAATCCACCATGCAGAGTCACGTTTTTTCTCATTCGATGATGAAGCTTTTAAAACATTGGATACACCACCACTGATGGCCAGTCTAATGAAAAACATCAAAAACCATTACTTCTGGATTGAAGAAGATAATTTTCTGATTCTTTCCGGAATTCCTCAACCACTGATAGAAAGAGCCAGTCGCAAAGATAAAGTTAATGTTAATCAGTGGCTCGAAAATAGCCAAGGGCATTCACTTAAAAGCGCCTTTCTCGGGATTACCACTAGCAAAGAGGGAATGTCCAGAAAATCTTATTATCTCTATTTACAACTTTTGAATGCGCTATCGGACATTAGTGGTTCAAATGCGGATATATTCTCATTACCTCATGCAGGTGAGCTCAACTTTTCAGATAAAGGTAGCATGGGCTTTAGCGTTGATCTGGCCGAAAAGTTTGTGGCTATCGAACTCAACTTTGAACAGAGTATGCTGGATGTATTTTTTGCAGGTGGGTATGAGTCAATTGCTATGGTTGGGATTTTATCAGCAGTAGCATTACCTGCCTATAATGACTATACCGTTCGCTCTCAAACATCTATGGTGATTCATGAGGCTTCTGCTTTAAAGAATCTGGTATCCGAGCTTGCAGTCAGCGGAGTTACCTTGGATGAAATCAATAACGGAAGCAATCAGATTGGAAGCGCTACGGATTATGCTTCTGACTACATTGACTATATTGAAGTGACCCGAGGTGAAATTAGTGTCGGAATCGGAGGTCCGAAAGCAAAAGAGGCTATCCGGGGCTCAGTGATCAAATTGGCTCCAGAAACTACCGCGTCAGGGATTGAGTGGAGCTGTTCAGGTATCGACATAGAGCCCAAATATCTGCCAGCTGAATGCAGATAGCCAATAAACACAAATATTGAACATACTGAAGTAGTGAGTATTTCAATATCAAAAATAAAAATTAAAGGGCCGGTAACGATTTGTCACCGGCCTTTGTCTTTTCAATGACGAATCACTTGAGTCATTTTGCTGCAACAGGTAAGTTGTAGCTTTGTATATAATTTACTACTGACGGACATAAGAAAAACATGAGTGCAACAGAAAATACTCCTCAGACCCAGTCGACGGAAATTGATATTCCTGTAGTCAGTCCCGAACGGTCTATCAGCGAAATGACCATCAAAGCTCTAATACTGGGCTTGATATTGTCCGGCCTACTAGCTGCGGCCAATGCTTATATTGGTCTGCTTGTAGGGCTGACAGTATCAGCTTCGATTCCTGCTGCAGCCGTTTCAATGGGGGTTTTACGCTTGTTCAGACGCTCAAACATATTGGAAAACAATATGGTACAAACTGCAGCATCTGCCGGTGAATCTTTAGTCGCAGGAATTATTTTTACCATTCCAGCCCTCGTGATCATGGGCGCCTGGTCGGAATATGACTACTGGCCACTCGTGGGTATTGCTGTAATGGGCGGTATTATGGGGGTCGCCTTTACTATTCCATTAAGAAGAGCACTAATCGTCGAAGCACGACTTAAGTTTCCCGAAGGAGTCGCTACTGCTGAAGTATTAAAAAGCGGCGGAGTGGAAAGAGATGCGGATCAGCCGGAGCATCAGAAGGATAAAAAAGCGGATGCTATCTCCAGCCAAAATATAAAAACTCTTCTTAAAGCGAGCGGTATCGGCGCTCTTTTTAAGCTGCTCGAATCAGGGCTAGGTTGGCTTGCTGGTGGTGTAGCAACAACCAAATCATGGCTTACCGGCAAATATCTGTTTACCGGCGATATCACTCTAAGTCCGGCACTATTAGGCGTTGGTTATATCGTAGGATTGAACATTGCAATGCTGGTTTTTATCGGTGGTGCCATCGGCACCTTGATAGGTGTGCCTGTTAACTGGCTTTTAAATTCAGAGAGTATAATGAATGCAGTAGGAATCGATCCTCAACTTTCCTGGAGCGAAATCACTTCAGAGCAATGGGAAGCTCTTGCCGGCGAATCCTGGCAAAACTGCCGTCGCATTGGTGTTGGCGCCATGATGGTAGGGGGAGTCTGGTCTTTAATAAGTCTGTTTAAACCGCTGATTGCCGGAGTAAAAGCGAGCCTGGAAGCCTATCGACACAGTAAAAATGGCAATAGTATTTTACGCACTGAGTTTGATACTCCATTTAATATTGTTTTAATGGTTGTCATTTTCTCATTAGGCCCAGTCTTCTATATTTTTTATACTGCACTTGGCGACTATCCGGACAAAATGCTAATCGCATCGCTAATGACCACCTTAATGCTCATCTTTGGCTTCATCTTTGCCTCCGTTGCAGGATATATGGCTGGACTCGTAGGAAGTTCGAATAACCCGATATCTGGCGTAACTATTGCGACAGTAATTACCTCTGCGTTAATTTTGTTGCAGTTTATGGGGAACGAAGGAATTGCAGCAACACTTGGGCCTATTGCAGTTATATTTCTTGCCGGATTAATTTGCTCCGCCGCAGCAATCGCTGGAGATAATATGCAAGATTTAAAGTGTGGTCATATCGTGGGAGCAACTCCGTGGCGCCAACAGGCGTTTCAAATTATTGGAGTCGTTGGTGCAGCTCTGGTAATCCCGTTAGTGCTGCAAGTTCTTGATGCAGGCTATGGCATCGGTCGCCCCAGCCCGGTTGTCGAATCGTCGAATTATCTGTCCGCACCGCAAGCTGGCCTGATGAAAGATCTGGCAACCGGTATTTTTGGTGCGGGTATAAAATGGAACTATATATTCGTTGGATTTGTGCTGGCTGTAATTTTAATCATCATGGATGAAATTCAAAAAAAACGCGGCTCTAGTTTTCGATTTCCGGTATTAGCTGTTGCAGTTGGAGTTTATCTCCCATTAGGACTTTCTGTTCCGATCTTAATCGGCGGTATATTAGCGCATAAAGTTGGAAAAGCTTCTGAAAGTAAAGATGAAACAGTTAAGCAAGCCAGGGAAAGTAAAGGGCTGCTACTTGCATCCGGCTTAATCACCGGCGAAGCATTGATGGGTGTTATTATCGCAGTCATCGCCGCTTTTGTAATTCAGCTTCCTGTAGCTCCGCTTTCCTCTACTATTGCAGGTGCTTCAGGTCTAGTCGGCATGACGGCAGTTATCATTTATTTAGCAAGAAAGACTTTAAAAACTGACGCATAAATATTTTTAGAATCATTTTCATATCAACAAAAGCGGAACCCCAAGTTCCGCTTTCACAAGTTTAAAGTTACAGCCTAAGGCCTTTCAGCTAACGCTTCTATTTCCTCTGCTTTTTTATAAAAATAATCTGCTTTCATTCCGAGCAATCCAGGTAAAGTTGCTGAAATAAAAATTGATGAGATGGTTCCAACAATTATCCCAATTAACAAACACAGGGAAAACTCATAGAGGGGGTCTCCTGCAAAAAACAACAGACAAAAGACAGTCACTAATGTCGTTCCTGAAGTCATCAAAGTTATTGATAGTGTTTGAGTTATTGTTCGACCAACTCAACAGCTTCTAGACCACAACACCAGCAATTGTCTGCTTTCTTGTGAATTCCCATTTCGTCGACCATAATTGCCTATAGTAAGACTCACCATATTGAACCTCTGCCAGCGATAAAGGATAGTCAATGCTAGAAAAACAGGTCACGGAAATCCTAACCAGTTTGTCATCACGGGATGGAGAAGACTTTATCTCCTCCTTCTTGCTTTCGGTTGCCCGAGTGATTAGGTCGGATCATCTATTCGTAGCAAGTGTCGACAGAGGGCTCACCCAAGCCCATTCGATAGCTTATATCGAAGGAGACCATGTAGCCGAAAACTTTACCTATGAGCTGGAAAATACCCCGTGTGCAGATATTACCGCGAATGAAGTTTGTTACTACAACGGAAATATCCAGGAACAGTATCCTGATGATTTACTACTGGTTGCGATGGAAATAGCGAGCTATATAGGGATTCCTTTAACCAACAGTGACGGAAAAGTACAAGGTATACTGGTAGCGTTATATAAATCCAGAATTGAAAACCTTGAATCTGTCAGATCAATTTTCGAGCTGTTTTCATCAATGATATCTAGTGAGATGGAGAGAAAGCTTCAGAAATTAAAAGTCGACCTGAATCAATCTATTTTTAATGCTCTCGATGAAGGAGTAATCATTACAAACGCTCAAAGAAGAATTCTCTATGCGAACCCATCTTTTTTACACTCCTGTGGCTTTCCAAAAGAGGAAGTCATTGGCAATGAGCCTGGCGCTCTTTTGCATTCAAGTACACAAAGCGAAAATTTCTATCAGGATATGTGGCAAGAAGTTCAGGAAAAAGGCCACTGGTCAGGTGAAATACTGAATCGACGAAAGTCCGGCAAGCTATATTCCGGCTGGTTGAAAATAAACAAAACACGAGATGAAGCGACAGGAAATACCTACTATATAGGTATCTATCTGGATATGCAGGAAATACTGATAGCTAAAAAGCAAATCGAAAAAAGAGAAAACTTCGATATTTTAACGGGTATCGCCAATAGACACTGGTTGGCCAAAGAGCTGGAAAAATTGCTACAGAGTCCGGAGATAGAGAGTGGCCATCAGAGTCTTGGATTAATTGATGTTAACCTGGATAACTTTCGAGATTTAAACGCCAAACAAGGCTATGAAGTTGGCGATCAAATACTAATTAACACAGCCCAGATAATTGATAATCAATTGGGTGAAAACCAGTTTCTAACTCGTGTGTCTGGTGATGAATTTATTGTATTGGTTACTGGCACTCCAACAATTGATTCTTTAAAAACGCTCGCAGAAAAACTATTAGAAGACATACGCCAACCATTTCAAATTGATGAAAAATCGATTGAAGTAACGGCCTCTATTGGTATTGCGATAGCTCCGGAAAATGGCAAGGACGTGACAAATATTTTGGCTGCAGTAGATAGAGCCAGTCGTAAAGCCAAAAAGTTGGGAAAAAATCAGATTGAAACCATCTAAAGTGGTAGCAAAGACCGCACCATTTGCGGCCCTTTGCTGGAATTCGAAATAACGCTCCTACTTTTTTACCAGAGCTACTTTTTTATTATCGATCCATCGATTAACTTTGGCTTCGAGTACTGTCATTGGGACTGCTCCACCGAGAAGAACCAAATCGTGGAACTCAGCCAGGTCAAATGCATCTCCCAAGGCACTTTTTGCAGCTTCTCTTAATGAAAGTATTTTAAGCATCCCAAGCTTATAACCCAACGCCTGTCCCGGCCAAGCAATATAACGCTCAATTTCCGCAACTACATCTGACTCAGCAGAACCAGTCGTTTTTGCCATATATTCAATCGCTTGCTCTCTAGTCCAACGTTTATGATGAAGGCCAGTATCGACTACCAGTCTGACCGCTCGAAACAACTCAGCCTGTAGCCTTCCTAAATTACCAAATGGATCATTTTGGTAGAGACCTAACTCGTAAGCAATTTGCTCAGAGTAAAGCGCCCAACCTTCAATGTAAGCGTTGTAAGGTGCAATTCTTCTCAAAAATGGCAAATCAGCTTGCGCAAGATTCAGGGCAACCTGCCAATGATGACCAGGGTTGGCCTCATGGTAAGTTAACGACTTCAAACTGAACTTTGGATTTGCCTTCATATCTCTTAGGTTAATCCAGTAAACGCCTGGCTTCGTTCCATCCACAGAGGGAGAGGTATATTGACCTCCAGGCGCACCATCTTGTATTTCTACCGGAAATGCTCTTACTTCAACTTCATAGGGTGGCTTTGTTTTAAAAACAGGTGCCATTTTCTTTGTTATCTCTTCAATATATCCGTTCAAGTCTTTTAACAGTGCTTTCTTACCTTCATCAGTTTCAGGATACAGAAAACGAGGCTCATCGTTGAGTTTAACCATGCGCTCACCGACACTTCCTTCTTTGTAACCCTGCTCTATCAAAATACTATCCATTTCCATACTGATACGTTTAACTTCATCAAGCCCAATCTGATGAATTGCGTCAGCACTCAATCGACTGTCACCCAGTTGAAGTATGGCGTCCTGGTAGTACTTTTCACCGTCAGGTTGCGCCCATACACCGGATTCATCTGGGGCTTTGTCCGCCATATTTTTAACTTTTTCCGCCATCCCCTGGTAAGCAGGATATACAATCTCTTCCATTTTCGCGGCAGCCTGTTTGAGCAAGGATTGCTTTTTGTCTTCAGAAATCGTTTGCAACTTTTCCAATTTTTCTTCAAAAGCCTTAATCAACATGTGTTCTTGTACTTCAGCCTGAGTAAAGCCTTGCAGATAACTTACCGCTCCATTCAAAACGACCTTGGGTGCAATCCACCCTTTAGCCGCATCTGCATCAAATTTTTGCATAACACTCGCTATCATTTGATCGAACTTTGCAAGTCGCTCAACATAATCAATGGCATCCTGCTCACTGGTAATTTTGTGATCATTTTGAATATATCTTGGAATATCAATTAACGGTCCATTTATTTGATTAACAACATAAGGAGAAAGTCCCATCCAAACATCGATATATCCAATAGAGAAATCCGGGTGTCCAGCAAAATATCGCGCCAGACTAGTCATTACCTGTTTATTCTCTACCTGCTCTCTGGACAATCCCTCGGAGGGAAAATTCTTGATTTGATTGGAAATATCCAGAAGTATTGCTCTTAACTCGGCTTCATTTGCAGCAGAATAATCTTCCATTTTGTTTTGATAATAACCACCCGCTAAACTTTCCTCTAACCCATACAAGGTGGCAGACAGAGAGCGCTTGATAAAAAGCGCTTTTGCTGCATCTTCATACAGATTGGCCAACTGCTGTTCCTGAGTACTTTCATTTTTCAACTCTGAAACGACAGCGGAGTCGCTAGCTGGTTGTTGTTTATCTATGTCTTTGGAAGAGTCGCATGCAGATATCAGTGCAGTCGCTGAGAAAATCGTCAGTAAGAGTTTTAACTTCATTAAATATTGTTCCCTTAAAAATATAATCAATTTCTTTTGTTCTAATTACGATAGACTTTACCAAAAGTGACGACTTCGTCCAGTCTTAATTCGCGCAAAAAATCATATTGTACACCATATAAACATTACCTGTGAACCAAAAAAAGAGTGCTCAAAAGCACTCTTAAATTGATTTTTATTTCTAGCCTGACGAAACTTAGATTGCCGATAGTTTAGCTATGTATTTATTTACTTTCACTGAAAGGTGGTCATATTGTTTACCAAGTAATTGTCGAAGCTCATTGTCCCTTACAAAACCTATTTTCTGACGAAAGTCATTTTTGATAATTCGCATTCTTTCCTGAGCAGCTTTTACATCTTCTATCGAGTCCATCTTTTTAAAACTAAAACCTTCCTTTTTTAACTTGTCCAGACGAGCATGATGTTTGACGATAACTTCTGTTATTGGAGCAGTCAGTGGAAGAGCCATCATTTCTATTTGCTCTGAAGTTTCAAATGGGTTTGTTTCGCCGCTATTGTTAGTAACAACAAACTGTCCATTTTCCAACTCGCTTTCCAGCTCAATAATATTTAATTTTTTCCATTTACGAGTAATAAGAGAAAATAACCATGCTACAAAACTTGGTTTTAATGGTTTCATTTGAAAAGCAGCACCGCAGGAAAGTCCATTTTTTGATAAGAAAAGTTTCATTAATACTCTCTGACCAAGCCTCTGAGTCAATCCTCTCGGCTCAAAATCCCCCAGACATCGATAATTAAAACGACGCAATTCAGACTGAGTATTACGGCAATATTTTTGCGCAGAACTGGTAAAATCTTCGATATTAACCGGTTGAATGTCGGCATTGGGCTCACTCGCATTCGCTATAATTTCCTGAGCAATACTCAAAGCTGTCATTTCATCAGGATCGTCAACTATATCGTTAATAATAGACTCTAAAGACTCTCCGGCAACAAACTGCTGAGTCATAGCTTCCACCAGAGTGTTAGCCATATGCTCTTCTTGAGAAATAGCGCCAAGCGGACTTTCCAGTGGACTAGCTAAACTATCTTTTAAATTTTTAGCAAAAGCTTCTCTTTCTCCGCGCCCATTATTTTGGCAACCGTTTTTGAGCTCTTCTATATAGGCAACTAATTCACTACGTTCATCTGATGGGATATTTTGCGACTTGCCAACGAGTAAAATTGCTCGATCAAAGTCGCTCTCGGCACTTTCGAATTCTTGTAACTGTTTAAAAGTATGAGCTCGTTTCAGGTATACCTGCCATTGGGAAGGGGATAATTTTATTGCAGCAGTTAAGTCCGCTATGGTTAACTTTAATGGACGAACAGCATATGTCATTCCAAAACTGTCCTGAATAGTCTCAGCTCCCGCTTTAGGAGTCAGAGCTACCCCTTCGTAAA
Source organism: Aliikangiella sp. G2MR2-5 (assembly GCF_015687155.1). Classification (GTDB taxonomy): domain Bacteria; phylum Pseudomonadota; class Gammaproteobacteria; order Enterobacterales; family Kangiellaceae; genus Aliikangiella. The sequence continues at coordinate 221,207 of NZ_JADPQF010000007.1, forward strand.
TGCTCGCTCTCTCAATTAGAAATTCTACTCGACATTCGGGTCTTTGTTTGCTGGCCTCATCAAATAATTGATGCATTTGCTTTATCTGATTCAGCTCAACCAACAGGTGGGCTTTTTGAATGATAAGGGCGGGGTCACTATTGTTCGCCTCGAGACCTTTATCGATGACTCTCAAAGCAGTTTCGGTCTTGTCCTCTTCAGAAAAAATGTATGAAAGTCTTAACCAGTGCTCGCTATTTTCAGGGGCTCTTTTGACAAGACGCTTGTATACTTCTTTAGCTTTATCCCACTGTTCCAGTGATTCGAAAGCCGAAGCGACTTCGAGCATCACATCAGGATTATCCTTATCTGACAAATAAAGCGGCTTTAACAGTTTCAGTGCCTGTTTCGCTTTATTCTCTTCGATAAGTTCGCGCGCTTTTTCTAATTGGCTAACAACTTCCATAACTTCTCCTTTCACCAACTGCGTCTTGGCGCGCACAGTAACGACAAAAAAGCCCTAAAACAAGTAAATACTTGGCAATTTGGTCATCAATTAGTCAAATTTGAGAGACCGTTCAAGCTATTCCACTAGCTAACTAGTTAATCTCTCTAACTTTTTTATAACATTGAATTCAATATTAAAAGTAGTGGTAATCTTTCACACTTTTTTAAAACATCGAAATTTATCTGTCGTCACACTGCGTGAAGACTATTTTATATATCTTTTAAAAAAGCAGCCTCGAGCACGAACATTCATCAGTCGGATAAAAAATTAGCAGTTCTTCATTTGAACTTCTTCAAGACGACCTGGTCAAAAATCACACAATGTGACTCAGATCATCGCGTATCTCAAAATTAATGTGTAACCTGAAAACCAGTAACGATTGAGAGTTAGACATTTGTTCTATGCCAATTGTTTAGATAGGGAATTACTAGATTATTTGGGAGTTAATAAATCACTTTAGCGGGGTTTATAACCATGAAGAATATACTCGGGCATCTCTGTTTTGGATGTATCGCAGGCATTACTGCTGGGGTAGTACTTTTTTCGATTCTCGCTTTGCTGATATTTAATATCAACTTTAGCATTATGCAAATTCTCGCAATGTATGGCATAGCGCTTTTAATTGGCTTGATAGTAGGTGCAATTGCAGGCTTTATCAATGGCTACCGCTGTGATCGCTCTAATCATCTCCCGCATTGAACAACCCCTTTTAAGGTAGAGACTGAACAATCGATTTTCAGGGCTATGTATATCTAGTCGATCTGTTTAATTCTGATTGAGTCGAACTGACGCTTGTCAAAGTCAGTTTCGGCTTTTGATATCATCTTAGGTTCAAACTCGTCGCTTGATTTAACTTTCAGATGATAAAGTCTTACCAGAAACAGTCCGCTGGCAAACCCTAAAAGTCCGGTTAAAATAATGAAGTTTTCTGACCAATTAGAAAGTTGCGCGACTAAGGCAAAAGCTAACATTGAAAAAAGAGGGAGTATATAAACAACTAGAGACGCTCTGGTAACAGCTGCTTTGGGAAGAGCAATCGTTACCTCATCACCAACTCGAGCTCCAAGGTGGTTAGCAACTTTGGAAACAAAGATCTTATCTCCAATATACTTTTCGAGAATACCATTGCCACAAGTCGACTCTACCTTGCAAGAAGCGCAGGCGAGTTTTGCCCGGGTATTTACCCAGGCTTCTCCAGCTTCAATATGTGTTACCAGACCTTTTTCGGTGAGCATCGACATGCAGTACCACAAAGAAATACATTTGGAAGAACAAATACTGCTAAATAGACATCTGGCAAGTGTTCTAACTAACGCTTGCCTTCTTCTTTTAATAGCGGATCTTCGGTCATTTCAGAAGGCTTTTTCATATTACGTAACTCTTGCTGGAAACGGCTCACAGGCTCTTTCGTTTCGATAATGTAAGAACCTACCAATACGTCATCAGCCCCAACAAGCTGTTCATTAACCTTAAAGTTACGTCTACTCATTTGATCTAACATCTTCTGAATATCATCCAGTTTCGCTTGTTCTGCACTATCTGCCGGTGAAAGTTCGAAATCTAGCGGAGAACTGACGGATGTTTTGTTTGTACCATCTTCAGTTGCAAAAGTAGCTTGACCAGAAAGATTTTCATCAACACCGGAATCCATTAACTGGACAGAGAAAACCATGGCAAAAGCAATTGAAGCAGCAACAGCAAAGCCACCTCCAAATCTTCTCCAGGATGAAATCTGAATCACATTGGTTCCACCGACAGGCTCTTTCTCGGCGAGTTCAAAGTCAACAACGTTACCCTTCTCTGACTGCTGATCTAGCGAATATGAAGGCTCAGCAGCGAGTTTCGCTGAGAGTGACTGAGTAAATTCATACGAACTGTACGCTGAATTTTGTTTGGTCAACACCGCACGTACAGCATGGTAACGAAACCAGGATTTTGCCTGCTCTTGATCTGAAATTAAGCTATCGATAGCTTCTTCAGATACTTGATCATCCATAAGATCAGACAAGTACTGCCTATCTGCGGTAGGTATTTTATCAACCATATACTCTCTCTTATTATTACTGGTTTCCGATATTGCTCAGTTGACACGAATAAATCAATATTGACTAAAAAACTCAATCCAAAACCACGCAAGCTTCCTGTCGAATAAACCTCAAGGACATCTGAGGCAGTTATCCTCAATTTACCTGAGGATTAATAAACACTAAACTCAACTGAAAACAAGCTTTTCCACCCGGTTGAAACTGGCTTAATCAAGCAATTTCAACAGCTCTATACTGCGACCAAATAGATTCGCTGCCATTCTGACACAGTTGTTTACAAAAAGTTCACAAAAATAGAATTTTTCTCAAATTAATCCTGTTCATCCATTAATGGCTTGATATTTTCGTCAATTGCTTCTCGCGCACGAAAGATTCTGGAACGAACAGTACCTACCGGACACCCCATAGACTCAGCTATCTCCTCATAGCTCATTCCCTCCATTTCTCGAAGGGTAATGGCAGTTTTCAGGTCTTCCGGTAAGTTATCAATAGTTTCAAAAATGACTCTTTTGAGTTCATCCCGCATCAAAAGCTTTTCGGGAGAAGCATTTTCTTTTAAAGCAGAGCTTATGCCATAGTTTTCAGCATCCTGAGAATCAATATCTGTCGATGGCGGTCTACGGCCCTTAGCTGTGAGATAATTTTTCGCAGTATTTATTGCTATTCGATAGATCCAGGTATAAAACTGACTATCTCCTCTAAAATTAGGGAGTGCACGGTAAGCCTTTATAAATGTATCTTGCGCTACATCATAGACCTCAGCCTGATCGCTAATAAACCGGCCTATGATAACGAATATCTTGTTCTGGTATTTTGACACCAAAAGGTCAAATGCTCGCTTGTCACCCTGCTGAACTCGTTCCACTAACTGGGCGTCTGTCGTATTACTCATTCAATTCTTCTTATTTAAATTTTTGTTATTTAAATGTCGCTTTCTTCACCAGATTTTAGCTCAAATCGTAAAATAAGGCTCTCCTGATGATGACCCTGGCCTTCTAACAGAACTGGAAATACATTTAACTGAAACCAGTTTCTCTATTAATGGAGATAAAAAGATATTTTACCACCCTGCAGCTCAACGCGAACCGGATTTTCACAAATACCAAAGCAAAGAACTGGACCAGAAGCGAAGTAAAGGCTGGCTGCCAATATCTTTTTCACAATTTCGACCACTATCTGAGTCCATTGGCTCATGTTTGGGGAGCGATTATTGCATGAGTTGACAGCTATCGAATAAATTAAGTTCCAAATTAAAGGTAAAAAATCAGTTTTATTGCTAAATCACTTATTATAATTGGATTTTGTGAGGTAATTTTCGCAAAATACCCGGATCTATGACAAGTTGATAACTTATTTATGACCATTCAACATCAATCTGATGTACTTATTATTGGTAGTGGCGCTGCCGGCCTGACTTGTGCCCTTCAATTGGCCGAGCACTTTTCAATCAATATACTCTGCAAAAGTGAGCTTTCTGAGGGCGCCACCTATTATGCTCAAGGTGGTATAGCGGCAGTTTTGGACAACGATGATTCAGTTGAATCACATGTAAATGATACATTGATTGCAGGTGCAGGCCTGTGCAACGAAGAAAGCGTTCGTTTTACCGTCGAGAACAGTAAAAAGGCAATAGAGTGGCTAATTAAACATGGCGTTGCATTTAGTCAACAAACGGAAACAGATGGTAGCCTGAGTTATCATTTAACCAAAGAAGGCGGACACAGTCATCGTCGTATTATTCATTCTGCAGATGCTACTGGAAAAGCAGTTCAGAACACCCTTTCAGAGTGCATTGTTAAAAATGAAAATATTCATCTGTTCGAGCACTATAATGCAGTTGATTTAATCACATCACACAAGCTCGGGCTGATAGGTCCGAATAACCGCTGTCTTGGTGCCTATGCACTAAATAGAAATAGTGATGAAGTAGAAGTTTTTAAAGCAAGATTTGTCATACTGGCTACCGGCGGCGCTAGTAAAGTTTACCTTTATACCAGCAACCCTGACGTTTCCAGCGGTGATGGTATAGCCATGGCTTGGCGTAGTGGCTGTAGAGTTGCCAATATGGAGTTCAATCAATTCCACCCCACTTGTCTGTTTCATAGTAAGGCTCACTCATTTCTGATTACCGAAGCCCTTCGAGGAGAAGGAGCTATACTCAAGCTTCCAAGCGGTGAACGATTTATGCCGCGCTTTGATGAAAGAGCAGAGTTAGCACCTCGAGACATAGTTGCCAGGGCAATTGACCATGAAATCAAACGGTTGGGAATCGACTGTGTATATCTCGACATTAGTCATAAAGAGCCTGAGTTCATAAAGTCACACTTCCCAACTATTTATAAACGTCTTCTGAAGCTTGATATAGATATTACGCGCGATCCCATCCCAGTAGTTCCAGCGGCGCATTATACTTGCGGTGGCGTTGTAGTAAATAAAGATGCAGCCACTGATCTTGGCAACTTGTATGCTATTGGAGAAGTTGCTTTTACCGGCCTACATGGGGCGAACCGTATGGCCAGCAACTCACTACTTGAATGTCTTGTATATGCTCGTGCAGCAGCCAACAAGATTATTTCTTTAAAGGATCAGCCGGCCGAAGAAGCTTGTCTTCCAGACTGGGATGAGAGCCAGGTATCCAACTCAGATGAAGAAGTAGTGGTTTCTCATAACTGGCATGAGCTTAGGCACCTGATGTGGAACTATGTGGGCATTGTTCGTACAACAAAACGACTGGAGAGAGCACAGCGGAGAATCCAGCTATTAAAACAGGAAGTCAAGGACTACTATGCCAACTTTAAAGTCTCCAGTAACCTGCTGGAGTTGAGAAACCTGCTAACCGTTGCCGAGTTAATTATTGAATGTGCACAAAGGCGCAAAGAAAGTCGAGGGCTGCACTATACCCTGGATTTTCCACAAACTGACGAACTAGCGAAAGACACAATAATTTCCAAACTGGATTAATATGATAGTGAGTTAGAAAAAGCGATAGAGCACTCTATTTTTCAGCAATCGACTTTTCTTTCAGGTATTGGCGAGCATAGTAAACCAGTTCACTATACGCCCGAGCCCCCAGAGATACTTTACTAAAAAACCAGTAGTGTCGATGCGTTCCATCATCAAAATGAAGCAATGAAGCAACCCCACTAATCCAGCTATCACCAATCAAATCTAGGTACCGCGAGTCCTGACTTTGCGAGTACCCTCGCATTAACCAGGACTCTCCAGTCCAACACAGATCGTCTGGAGCGCGGGTTATTCTCAGATAATTCTTATTTGAGAAGTAATATGACAAAAAGACTGAAAGAATAGCAGCAAAGCGCCAGCTCCAGTGGATTTCCGCAACTACTGCAACAACTAGCAGCGCCAGATGAAAAGCCAACAGGAAATACTTTAATTCAAAAGACTCCTTAATAGGAAATCTGGCGGCAACTTTCATAAGTCTTTTTAGTGAACCGTTGAGGGTAAGTGCAAGCTAATCAATCGCGTCCCACCTGCATAACCTTTTTGATATGCTTTATAAGAGAAGCAATTTCTTCTTTTTCGCAGTCACCATATCCCATCAGCCATGTATAAAGATCAGGGTCAGCCTCTTCCAGTAAAAGAGAGAAGATCTTTTGTTCATTTTCCGATAAAGAATCAAAATGCTGCTCCAGAAAAGGAATCAAAATAACATCCAGCTCCAACATTCCCCTGCGACACTGCCAGGCTAACTTATTTTTTAAAGAAGGTTCGCTCATAACCAGAAATAAGCCTTAAGTAAACAATACGCTGATCATATCAACCCCGCAGGCAAAGGAAAAGTCGATCATTACTTTCAGGCCAGCACCTTTTAATTGAATAAGAAGTTTTGGTTACTTTTCCGCTTAAGGTAAAATAGCTGGCAACAATCAGATTTATGTCACCACCCAAACAGGTGAAAAATACAATGAACAATCAACACTATCTTTTGGATGAATTTGGACTAATTTCTGTCCGCGGTGAGGATGCAGGAAAGCTTCTGCAAGGACAACTGACCACGAGTCCTGATAACACTGATCAATTCACTCTTCAGCTCTCAGCGCTTTGCAATCCTCAAGGACGCTGCCTGGCACTTTTTTGGGTTACTAGAAATACTGAAGATTTCTGGTTAATTCTTCCGAAAGACAATATCGAAAATACAATAGGAACTTTGAAGAGATATGCGGTTTTCTACAAAGTAACCATTGATGATATTTCTCAGCAAAAACAGTTAATTGGACTCTCTGGCAAGCCGGCGGAAGAAGATCCCCAATATCGAAAAGTTAGGGGCTTCGAAAAACAATTTTCAATCAAGATAATTGAGCAGGGGCAGCCATTAGAAGGTCCCCTGAAGTCAACAAATGAATGGCTATTCCTGCTTGCAGACAGAAAAATCCCCTGGATGACATTCTCCGCTTCTGGCCAGTTTTTGCCACATAATCTCGACTTACCAGCGTTAGAAGCGGTTGATTTTAAAAAAGGCTGCTATACCGGTCAGGAAGTGATTGCACGGATGCAATATAAAGGGAATCTGAAATCTCACCTGGTCAAGTTAAGTGCAGATAAACCATTCATTGCAGATCCAGGAACCAAGCTAGATGCAGAAGCTTCGCGTGCAGGCGAGCTTATCTGCCATGTGAGTAATTCCCAAGGCAAAACTCTGGCGTTGGCTCTAATTAAAGATAACTTAAAAAATGCCAACTTTTTTCACTTGCAACAGGAAAATACGCCTATACTTACTTTATCGGAACATTAATAAATAAAGAAGATAATGAGCTTAGAAAAAGAATTCCTCGCAGAACTAATCGACGCCATTACCAATGACCGTCTGACTTTGCCAACTCTTCCAGAAGTCGCTCTGAAAATCAGAGAAGCGGTTGAAGATCCGGAGGTAACTTCGAATGCACTGGCAGAAGTTATCGGCCAGGACGCAGCTTTAGCAGCTCGAATTATTAAAGTAGCCAATAGCCCACTCATGCGCGGTGCGGTAATCGTTGACAACCTGCAACTCGCAATAACCAGAATGGGTATTACCTTCGTTAGAAACCTTGCAACCGGTTTGGCAATGGAGCAAATGTTTCAAGCTACACATGATGCAGTGGACCAACGACTAAGAGCATCGTGGGAGCATTCTGTTGAAGTTGCTTCTATTTGTCATGTCTTGGCCAGTAACTTCACTCGACTTAAGCCGGACCAGGCAACCCTTGCAGGTTTAGTTCATGAAATAGGAATCCTGCCTATTCTCACTTTAGCAGAGGAAAACCCTGCAATTTTGGAACATGAAGCGGTGTTGGATAAGATCATTAATCGGCTTCATGGAAAAGTCGGCAGGGCAATTCTTAAAGCCTGGGATTTCCCGGAAGAACTCAGAGCAGTTCCTCTTGGTTGTACCGACTTTACCCGCGATGAACACCCTGAAGCAGATTATGTTGATGTGGTAACCGTAGCCAAATTACAGTCATATCCTGAAGATAATAATCCCTATGCTGACCTGGATACTTCTTCGGTACCTGCCTTTAAAAAGCTGGGGCTTTCTCATGAAGTCGATGTTCATCATGTCGACCAGCTTGCGGAAGAACTGGAAGAAGCTAAACAGGCTCTATCGTAAGTTTTCCAAGCACTCTGAATAACTCCCCCGGGCACTTAGTGTATTAATACTTGGGGGACGACTTATATCCATTCCAAATAACAATAATATAGAAATAACTTGTTGTTTTGACTATATTTTTATCAATACACTAAAGAAATTTCATATTTTGGGAAAAGAATGCTTCGTATTTCAACCTATCTAATACTGGTTATTATCGCCATGTTGTCATTTAGATGGGCATCTGCAGCGCCAGGAGACATACTTTTTGAAGACGATTTTGAGTCAGGCCTTTCCCAATGGAGTGTTAGCGTTTCCACCGGCGATGCAAGTATTGGCACTGAAACAGCCAATAGCGGCAGCAACTCTGTCAGGCTCCGTTGGGATACTGTTACCTTAACCAGCAGCGCTTTTAATGCAGCAGTTCCATTAGCAGAAATACAAGTATGGATAAGACGCGGTGACGATTCATTCAGCGAAAATCCGGATTCAGGTGAAGATCTGGTTTTTGAATATCTGGATCAGTCCGGTAGCTGGACCCTTATCGATACTTTCTACGGAAGTGGAACACCGGGCGAAATCTATAATCCAACCTACGCAATTCCGGTTTCAGGGCTTTACTCAAACCTTCAACTCCGCTTCCGTTTCCTTCAGGGAAGCGGCTTTGACTGGGATTACTGGCATATTGATGATGTTATTGTAACCGAGGCCGCGATGCCAACGAATGCTCATGCAGAGTGGCGTCTGGATGAAACCAGCTGGAATGGCACAAGCGGCGAAGTACTTGACAATATTGGCAGCAATCATGGTATCGCATTTTCCACCACTCCGGTTTCAGGCCTTATTTGCAATGCCGCCGATTTTAGCGCAGATGGGATAAACGACTACATTAGCCTGAACAACGGTGGGATGAATGGATTGGGCGACTTTTCAATTTCCGCCTGGGTTTCGACAACGCACACCGGGAGTCAAACTCTGCTATCTGCTGCACAGTCGGATATTCAACACAATGAAGCGACCATGTACTTTAATTCAGATAGCATTTTTTGGCCAACTTTAAGAGAAGCAACCTTTAATATCAATACTCAACTTCCTTTAACATCCGGATTTACTGATGGAAACTGGCACCATCTGGTCTGGACCAGAGACCAGTCGGAGAGCACGACTTGCCTCTACATAGACAAGACTTTGCAGGGCTGTCGTACTCATGATAACGGAAACAACCTTCTGGACATTGCTAGCGGCGGACTTATTCTGGGACAGGATCAGGATATTGTTGGCGGTGATTTCGATGCCGCACAAGATTGGCAAGGACTAACTGATGAGCTCATTGTTTTTGATAGTATTCTCAGTATCAGTGCAATCTCCCAAATCTATGACAATCAGATTGCCGGTAATAACTGGGATGGTACAAGCAGAGTATGTCCAGTGGACAACAACTGTAGTGACGATTCGACCGATGCTTTTAATAATTCTTCATATAGCAATAATGACGGCTCTGCGGAATGGAGCACTAGCTGGACAGAAAGTGACGATGACGGCTCACCAACATCAGGAAAAATCCAGATAAGCGGAGGAGCGCTTCGCCTGACGAATAGTTCCGGATTTAATGGCGACCCCGCAATAGAAAGGGAGGTCGATATTCTTGGAGCGTTGACAGCCACACTAAGTGTCGATTTGAGCACTTCGGGAACTCTTGAGAACGGGGATCGCTTCGATATTTCGATATCAACTGATGGCGGTCTTAGCTGGACTAGCTTACAGTTTTTCAGCAACGATATTAACAATACATACACTTATGATGTTACAGCGTATGCAAGTACTAACTTTAGAGTAAGATTCAGAATTAATCAGGGCTATCGACAGTCAAACGAATATATTGAAATCGATAATGTTAGCATTGCCATCACTCGACTTTGTGGTCCGGATCATTTTCGCCTGATTCATGACAATGCGGGTATCAACTGCTTACGAGAAGCCATAACCATACGTGCAGAGGATGCCACAGGCAATTTGGTTACAGACTATACCGGAACCATTAACCTTAGCTTAATTACCAATCACGGGAACTGGTTTACTGTGGACGAAAACAATACCAGTAGTGATCTGGCGCTAGGAACTCTAACCGATGTAGCATCGGATAACGACGGCGCAGCTACGTATCAATTTGACGTCAACGATGGCGGCAGTATTGTTCTTTATCTTCAAAATACAGTAGCTGAAACCACTAACATCAATATCCTGGACGGAGCAGTTACCGATGATGAAACCGAGGGTGATATTACATTTCGGCCTTTCGGATTTCTGGTAACGCCAACCCCTCCGGGAACTCAGGTGGCAGGACGACCATTTACTCTGTCTCTCACCGCAGCAGGACAAACTCCGGGTGATGCTGAATGCGGTGTAATTGAGGAATATACCGGCAGCAAGACAGTAAGCTTTTGGTCTAGTTATACCGATCCGCTGACAAGTCCAACAAACGCTCAAATTAATGGTAATCCAATAGCGACAAATGAGTCAGCTTCGCTAGCTCAGGCAATAACCTTTAACAATGGAGTTGCCACAATTCAGATGCAATATGACGATGTCGGAGAAATTGCGCTCAGTGCGAAAGATGATGTTGATCTGGGAGAGCCTCCAACCGGTAATCTTGACGAAATTATCGGTAGCCTTCCACCTTTTATCGTCCGTCCTTTTGGCTATCACCTTGCGGTAGACGGCGAGCCGATTGCCATTGATGCTTCGAGTCCGAATTATCGGGTCGCAGGAGATCTGTTTAGTATGACAGTTTTCAGCACACTCTGGCAGTCTGGCGATGATACCGATTTAGACGGAGTGCCAGATAGCGGTGCAGATCTCAGCGACAATGGTGTTACCCCAAACATTTCAGCAATTAATGGCCAGCTCAACTTAACCCCGCTTGCCCTTCAGGTTACGGAATCTAATGGGACACTATTAGATCAAACAATATTATTTACTGAGTTTGGTGCTGTCGGCAGCGCCCAACAGGGATCTGCAACAATAAATCAATACTGGGATGAAGTCGGCCGTCTTCAGATAAATGCTGTTACCAGTGATTTTATGGGAGGTGGTCAAAGTGTACTGGGTCAAAGGCCTGATATCGGACTGTTTTACCCGGCAAGATTCATTTTTTCTCCAGTACCGATCAATGTTCCTCTTCAATGTGACACTTTTACCTACATGGGATTTGATGATGGTATCAATGCAGCACTAACCAGAAGCGGACAATCTTTCGACTTTGACGGCAGTGTCTCTGCGGTCAATCTGTTCGATAATGTTACTCTTAACTATCATGGAGACTTTGCCAAATTAAACGATCTTTCACTATCGGCATACAACGTATCTTCAGGTGCTCCGGCAACCGGTCAGTTCACTTCTGTCACGGGTCCAAACCTGAGCTTTTCACAGGGTGTTAGCAGCTTTACCTATACCGGGACAAATTATCAACACAATACACTTTCCGCTCCGTTTGATTTAAGGATTGATGTTTCCGCGGATGACGGCTCGGCAATCGGTAATACCATTACAAGTGAGTTCGAAGTCAGACATGGTCGAGTGAGAATTTTAGATGCATACGGTCCGGAGCTTTCGCCATTAGAAATGCGAATTCTCAGCGAATACTTCAATGGAACCAACTGGCAACAAAATAATGCAGATAGCTGTACGACATACGTAAGTAGCCAGTTTGGTTTTCAATCAGGTAGCTATACCGAAAACTTGTCTGCAGGAGAAACCTCAATCATCGCTCCCGGGAGTAATCAGCTAATTAACTCAGGAATTTCCATAATCGGAAATGGCGTCTGGTTTAGTGCGCCAGGCGAAAACAATTACGGTAGCGTCAATGTGGAAATGAACCTGACAAGTCTACCATGGCTTCAGTTCAACTGGGATTCCAGTAATTCTCTATCTCTTCCCTCAGCTCGACTCAGCTTTGGTTACTTCCGTGGTAGTGACAGAGTGATCTATTGGCGAGAAGTGATTAATTAATAGCTTTTCCATATTTGGTAAAAATACCACTAAGCTGAGATTCATATTCAATTCATCTGCCCTCTTCTAAGCTGTTAATCAAGCAAACAATAAAGAGGTGGCTTACCATGAAAAACTTGATTAGCATCAGTATACTTTTAACTTTCGCCTTAACCACTCAAGTAGAAGCAAAAAGTAGCTCTAAAACAGAGGTTTCCAAGAAACCTCAAATTCAAGTAAAAAGCCAGAAAGAACAAGCCAAAGTTTATCGTCATCACGAATCCAACTGGCGCCAGCCTACATATGCCGAACACATGACACTGTTTAATTGCCGCGATTCTTGGGGCCATAAACTAAGAGGCAAGTTCAGCCAGGAGCAACAGTACTTTATCGAGCTTGGTGGCGGGAGCTGTCGAAAAATCAGTCGCTACGATAATCGCTATGGTGCGCTAAAAGCATTTCGACATTATGACATTGACCTCTCTGATGTGTACCGCGCTATCGAGCAGGTTCAGTACACTTACGGTTTAGGACACGCGCGTTTGGTTGAAGCTGAAAACATTTCAAGCGGTCACCGATCATTTAAATATACATTAGTATTTCGCTCACCAGAAAGAGGTTACCGAGAATTCCGCGTAAAGCACAATCGTTGGAATGGCGAAGTCAAAGCAATATACGAAGTATAAAAAGGTCAAAAAGAGGAGCTACGCAGGGAGACAAAGAGAGGGTTTTACCCTCTCTTTTTTATTCAACCGTAATTGTTATTTTCTTTGATACAACCATCGGGTAATGCGGAATATGATTCATATCTCCAAGAATCAGCTGTAATGTGTGCTGTCCTTCAGGTAGGGTCAACTCTGTTTCTGTTTGTCCTTTACCGAAATGTTTAACAATATCCCCCATTGGTACACCTGCTTCAGGTAGCGATTTACCATCGATTAACAAATGATGATGACCAGTATCGGGTTTATCGACACCCGCTGGTGCAACCCCCATACCTTTTAGTCCAAATTTAACGGTAAAGGTTTTACCTACGGTTGCGCCATCCTCTGGAGCAATAATATAGACTTCAGCATTATCAGGTGATTTTCGCTGATTATCACTGCCAGCAATCGCAATTCCTGATCCGGTAATCACAAATATCAACACTAGCTTCTGAATAAAGCTTTTCATTTTCTCTCCTTAGCGTTTATTGATAACATTTTGTTAAAGGTTAATCAGATTTTTGTTTTTATATGTCACCTTAATTAGTCATCGCAATTGAACATTACTCAAAAAACGAGACTCTAAAGTTTTAGTCTTGTTAGCATATTTTTCTACGTAACTAACGGCACGAAAAGCGGTATGAATTCTTTCGCTGGCCTTAGGATGAGTCGCCAGTAAAAGAGCTTTTCGACTATCATCAGTACTTTCAAGAATTTGCATCACAGAAAGATATGCGTAAGGATCGTATCCTGCACGAGTCATTAACACAACCGCTTTTTCATCGGCGTCAAGCTCATCTTCACGACTGATACCTTTGGTATAAAGATTTTGAGTGACATTAAATAGTTCAGTGGCTATCTGTCTATTCTTAAATGAATCCTGACTGTATCCTCCTTTTTGTGTCTGATGATAGTCTGCTGCGATAAACGCCAAATCGCCGACATTTGATAAGGTTTTACTTTTTTCAATCGCTTTAACCTGATGCTGTTGCTCAACATGAATGATCTCATGAGCAAGTACTGCAGCCAGTTCAGCTTCACTTGATAAGCGATCAATAGCTCCCGAGGATACAACGATAAATCCACCAGGCATTGCAAAAGCATTGAAATCAGGTGTATCGATTACAATAAACTGCCAACGACTGGGAGCTTTCCCTGATTGCAACGGCACAGCATGAGAGGCAATCCATTGTCCAACCGAATTAACATATCGCTGTAATTTCGCACTCTTATGTAGTTGACTACTACCAACAACAATCGCCGTCATTTTTCTTCCAATGATATATTGCTCCTCTTGCGATAACTTATTTCCCGTGACAACGCCTTTCCCGGCTTGAGCAAGTTTACCAATATCCAGATTCCCTACTTTCAAGCCGCATCCTAGTAACAGCAATAACGGAATCGAACAAACCAAAGCCACTAATTTTAACTTAGTCATTTCCTTCCTCCTTATAAGCAATTGCAGTAGAAGCCAGCTTTGCTTTCTTTGCAAAATTGGTGGCTTTGGCCGGAGAAATATAGTAGTTAGAAGCGGCCTCGAGAGCATCAAAGTTTCCTTTGGAGTGTTTTAAATCTTGCTCTCCAATCCCTCTTACCCCTGTCGTCGCAGTTACACTTGAATGTCCTTTTCTCAAGTTAACCAGCTTTGATAATGTAGACCCCGAGGCAGCTTGCTCCACTGGTGCGAACCTCACTTGTAGGAGCGTAACCCAGCCGTTAACTTTTTCGGAAGCATTTATCTGATACCATCCTCGCTCCCGCTTAATAATTTCAACGACTGAATCTTTTTTCAATGTTGTTACATCATTTGCATTAAAGTCGGGAGAAGATTTGACCTTTGTATCTAGCACCAGAATTGCTGGCGCAGCCTGCAGCATTAAAGAGGTAAAGAAAAGAACAGAAAAAGCAACTAAACTGGCTATTTTTCGTCTCTTTCTCTCTAGAGTCTGTTTTTGACGAATAATCATTTTTGTTCCCTCCTGGTTGGTTCATATAACTTAACTTCTTCTTCACGGCCTTTTACTGCAAACTGACCTTTATATTCAAAGTTAAAGCGATCTTCACATAGCGCTTTTGTTGACTCAGAGACCAAAACCCTTGCAATTCCTTTGGTCTTTCCTTCTATTCGGCTGGCTAAATTGACGGTATCGCCTATAGCAGTATAGTCAAAACGTCTGGCGGAACCCAACATGCCGACCACTGCCTGACCACTATTTACGCCGATCCCGACATCAAATGTTTGCAATTCGACAGGTAAGGTCTGTCTGAACTGAATCAAGTTGTCCACCATATCCAAAGCGGCGTTAATCGCATTTTCTGCATGGTTTTCATCTTCTATCGGAGCCCCCCAAAATGCCATAATTGCATCTCCGATAAACTTGTCCAGAGTACCTTTATGATTAAATATAGCTTCTACCTGGCTATCAAAATAATTGTTTAAGATAGCCATAATTTCCTCCGCAGTTCGTTTCTCTGACAAACTGGTGAAGCCCCGTATATCCGAAAATAGAACCGATATCTGACTAGATTTATTGGCAACCAGTTCTTGCCAGCCTTCATCCTGTACCAGTCGTTTTACAACGATAGGATCCATAAAGCGAGAAAAGGTTTTTTCCGCAAATCGTTTATTCAGATACTCTCTCAATCCGGAATAAAAAAGTAATACAGCAAGGCAACCGACCACAGCCGAGAAAATGGAAACCGACGGAAAAAGATAGTCTTTTTTAGCCAATAGCAGGCTAGTCAGATAAAGCAAACCTGCGATCAAAACTAATCCACTAAATGAATAAATCATCTGATCTCTATATTCTGTTACTCGCGTGATGATAAGAATCAAAAAGCTAACTAGAAGTAACGCAACAGCCAGCCCCCAAATAAGCGATGTTTTTTTTAGAAACTCTGAATTCAATAAGTTGTCCAGAGCGGTAGCCAATATAAAAGTCCCTGGATGTGTATTGGAAACAGGAGTGACCGTTAAATCATGTAATCCTGCAGCAGTGGCACCAATAATGATTATTTTATTTTTGAACAATTCAAGTTGCTGTCGCCTTTCAAGAAGATATTTTGCATCCGAATAAGAAATAACATCATAGGAAGAACTTTCCGTTCCTTTAAATTTCAGGTTGATTACTGCTGGTATATTTTTCAACAGCTCCGGCTCGACAGATTTGACAACTCTGCTGGGCAGTGAATGGAGCTTCAAGCTATTAACTGTAGAATATACAGGGTACTTTCGAGTAGAGCCGTCTGAATCAGTTAGCCGGTTGATCAAACCGGTATTCCATGAATCAGGTGATAAAACCCATGGCAGAGCGATTTTTATTTTGAAGTTTTTGTCCGCATCAAATCCTTTATTTTCACTACCATAACTATCAATTACTTTTTCATCAACAAATAATGATGCGGGCAAAAAAGATATATCAACCGACTCAACCGGCGCGCTATTTTCAAGTAACGTTGAAGCAAAAAAAACATTAGTCCGATTAGCCACACTTTCATTGAAAAACTGATCATCATGTGGCCTTAGCAGGTCTCTTTCGACAAATAATATATCAAATATAATTGCTCTGGCTGGAGCTTCATACAAACCTTCTAACAAATAGCTATGTGTGCTTCTTGGCCATGGCCAACGTCCGATTTGAGACTCAAGATCGGTAAGACTTTTATCGTCTATATCTACCACCAGAATATCTTCGCTAGCCTGGCTTTGCTTTGCGATCCAATGTCGCCAGTAGTCATTGTAAAGCTCGTCAAGCTGAGTCAAGCCAGGAAGAAAGTAAATAAGCAATGCCAGAGTTAAAGTAGCAATCCAAATTATAGGCTTCGAGACTTTGGTTCTTTTTATTTGAAATGGTCGCACGCTTTCCGGAACCTTTATTTGATTAATTTCTGAGCTAATAATTCAGTCTTCATCAACTATGAACAACTGACGGGTTTAATCATCAACTTATTTTGTCTTATCGATTACTCCATAGATTTTTGCTTCGATGAAAGTATTCACCATCACCTTACAGAGTTTTCCTGATTTTGCTTCATCAGATAGGATATCCAGCGCAAGCTCGTTCGCTACCGCGCGCTTGTAAGGTCGATCTCTGGCAGTCAGCGCATCATAGATATCCGCGATTGCCATTATTTTGCTGGCGATAGGAATACTCTGATCATCCAGCCCCAAAGGATAGCCGGTACCATCAAGTTTTTCGTGATGGGATGCAGCAATCCGCGGAACGGAAGACAACTCATCAGTCCAGGGAATTTCACTCAGAAAAGCTTCGGTGTGAATAACGTGAGACTGTATTTCTTCGCGCTCGGTATTGGTTAAACTTCCTTTTTTTACCGACAGGGAAAGGAAATCATCCTGACTTAAAAGAGTCTTTCCAAACGGATAAGCATCATCCATACGATAATCGAATAAATGAGCTAGCTCTTCAGCAATTTCTTCTTCTAACAGTGAAGGTTTATTCGCCTGTTTAAGGACATTTCTATATTCATCTAAAAGTTTGAGCTGTTTTTTAACTTGATCATACTCAGAGCTGGAAGACCAGCTCTTTAACAGCTCCGGATCTTTCCGAGTTACAATTTCTTGAAAAAACTTCCTCTGTAGAATTTGTTTTTGCCATTCCATTTTTAGCTCGAGATAGCTTAATCTGCTTGCATGCAGTTTATTGGGTTTGAGCAATACATCTTCCTTAACCCCGACCTTACCAAAATCATGCAGTAAAGAAGCGTAACGAATTTCTCTTATCTGACTGCTGTCGAAGGATAGGTCACGATATTTACCTGCCTGATGCGAATCTAGAGCTTTGGCCAGTTCAGTAGTAAGTTCAGCGACTCTGAATGAATGTCCACTAGTTACCGGATCTCGAGACTCTATCGCTTTGACTGAAGCTGAAACAAATCCTTCAAACAATACCTGAATATTTTCAATTAGCTGACTATTATCAATGGCTACCGCAGCTTGACTGGCTAGACTGAGCAATAAGTCTTCACGTTCCTGATCAAAGCCTTTATGTAAAAGCGCTTTCTCCTCTGCATCTCTGTTGTTAATGAATTGCAGAACACCAATAATTTTTCCTCGATGGTTTCGCATAGGAATAACCAACAGCTGATGAGTACGATAACCGGTAGACTCGTCAAATCGTTTGTCAAATTCGTAAGGACTATTCGCGGATAACTGATAGGCATCAGCAATATTGAGTACTTCTCCGGTAAGAGCAACATATCCTGCCAGCGAACGGTGGGTTAGTGGAAACTGTTTTTCCGTGAAGTGGAAGTCGATTTGGCTATTTTGTGTCAGCTTAAAAAGTAACTTGGGCTCTGAAGTGTTTTCGTCTTTAAGCAAATAGAGAGAGGCTGCTTCACAATTTCCCAATTTTCTTCCTTCTTCAAGAACCATGGTCAGCAGCTTATCCAGATCTCTTTCTGCACTCAAAGCAACACCGATTTTTGCTAGTTCCTTTCGTTCATCAGCAATTGAAACAATATTTTTTTCCAGCAGATTCAGTCGATATTTATTGTTTAGTAATTGGTAGGCTGTTGCCACAGCTTTTTCCAGGTTATCCGGAGTCAGGACACTATTACCAATAATCAGGTCTGGCGCAACGCTATGCTCGTTTCTTTGCTTCTTCTGTTCCGGGTTAAGCTGCAGGTTCATTTCACTATGGGAAGTTATACTGCTTTCTATATCGTTAGCAGTGTCTAAATCGTTACTAAGATCCAAATCATTACAGCTGATATAGAAAGTTAATGCAGAGGGAAATAAATCCAGTTTTTCGGGATGACGCAGATTACTAATCAGTATTGAAAACTGATTTTTAGGACAAATCAGACAATCATTTTCCAATTTATGTTCCAGAGTACGCTTAAGAGTGACTGCATTGCTGCCTAGATGCAGCCTGAGACGCTTTTCTAACTCATCGATGGAGATTCGTTCAAACAATTGATCGAAGTCTCCTATTAACCATAAAACGGCAGGCATTGAAGTTTCAGCAAGCTCAGTAGTCTCTGACATCAAACCAGATCTCGAACCTGGTTCGGTATGAGCCATAGAATCTACATTGGATTCATGCAATTGCGACATCAGGGTCCACCTTTACAGGTTCAAAGGGCTTTATTCTTCTTAATATTTTAAGCCAGTTTGAATGAACCAGTTCAGCTAATTTTAGAGAACTGCGTCTGTATTTATTATCTCTTATTTGCAGTCACTGTATAATTTCTATACATTAACTCTAAGCCTATCTCAAAAATCGAATAAAGGCCAATGGAGTTTAAAAGTGCAATCTTTTGATATCGCACTGAAAGATAATAAATCTGTTCAGCCTGGCTGGAAATCAGACTCTCCATCAATCATAACGCCAGGCTCAGGAGAGAACTGACATGGATACATCCAGCTTTTTTGTATATCCCAGTGACGTTACTGAAAAAGACGCGCGAGCTATTGTCTTTCTCGAAACAGCTACCGATGATGACTGGCAAACATTGCTGGATTTCACATCGACGATCCGCTTTCACTCTGGTGACATAGTGATTGAGCAAGGTGACGATGATGACTCTCTAGCCTTTATTGCCAATGGTGAGCTTGAGGTACTCATAGCGAAAGGTCGCTCTGGTAAATTTGAAAGACTTACCACTTTCAGTGAAGGCTCTGTTATCGGAGAACAATCCTTTCTCGATAGACAACCACGCTCAACGCGAATTCGTGCGATTACTGATGGAGAGCTTTATCGTCTTAGCCGTGACGCTTTTACTGTATTGTCAGCCAGACATCCAAACCTCGCGATGCAGGTAGCAATGGATCTGGGCAGAATTCTCTCAATTCGTCTACGTGACACAACCAAGTTCCTTTCCGCCAGCAAAAAATAGTCAGGAGATACGAGATGAGCGAGTCAGCGAAACCCGTATTTGCTAATTTCATGCAAGTCACGCCGACCATTCCAAGATGGGTTTGGCAAATCTTGCGGCTATTTTCGATTTTGACTTTCGCTTTTTTAATCTGGAGCCTGTTCAACTATAGCGCCATTACTCTCACCATTTTCTGGGGACTTGCAGTCCCGAGTTTACCACTGGTTTTCTGGTTGATGCCGGGACTTTGGCGAAACCTCTGCCCTTTAGCAGCCACCAATCAACTACCGCGGCTATTCAAACTGACCTTCGCTAAAGAAATTCCACCAAAAATAAAACGTTATGCCAATGTCGTTGGTTTACTGTTACTTTTTATTGCGGTTCCTTTACGCAAAATAGCACTCAATGAGAATGCCGATCTTCTAGCCATGGCTTTGCTCGGAATTATTGGTTTTGCTTTAATCGGAGGGATTCTTTTTAAGGGCAAGAGTGGTTGGTGTGGAAGTATTTGTCCACTTTTACCAGTACAGCGACTTTACGGTCAGACACCCTTGGCTATTGTTAATAACAGCCACTGCTCGCCATGTGTTGGTTGTACCAAGAACTGTTTCGACTTTAACCCTCAGGTAGCTTATCTGGCAGATCTTTATGATAGCGATCCTGTCCTGGCCGGCGACCGTAAATTCTTTGCCGGTATGATGCCAGGTTTACTACTCGCCTATTTCTATATGCCCTATTCTTCAGAAATGCCCGTCTACCAGCTTTATCTACAATTTGGTCTTTACTGTCTGATTGGTATTGGTACTTACCAGATGATTGAAACACTGCTCAAATTCAGTCCTCAAAAAAATACCGCCCTTTTCGCGCTAGTTTCGATCAATATTTTTTACTGGTACACGGCTGAAGTTATGGCAAAAACAATTGCTTTGATTTCACCACTTGATTTTGCCTGGTGGCCTGTATGGACACTAAGAGGCTTTGTTGCAGTAATGTCTGTTTACTGGTTCTGGAAAACCATCGAAAAAGAAAAACTGTTTCTATCGCAGACTTTTGCCAGTTCAGCACAGACTAAAGTTGCCAGTATGCGCCACTTGAAAAAACACGCTGCGAAACAATCAGATAATCCGAGTGTAATATTGGAACCCAATGGGGAAGAAATGGTAGCCAGACCAGAAATGAGCCTACTGGATCTACTTGAAGCGAACGGACACCCCATTAATTCTGGTTGCCGGATGGGCGCCTGTGGCGCAGACCCCGTTGCCATTATCGAAGGTGAAGAGAGACTGGAGGAAAAATCCGCAGAAGAAACAGCAACGCTGGAACGACTCGGCTATAAAACAGGTGTTCGTATGGCTTGTTGCGTCAAGGCTGCGGCGAATATAAAAATAAACCTGGACCCGAATAGTATAGAGCAGGAAGAAGAAGAAGCAGAATTTGAACAGGATAACTCGATTCATTCGGTAGTAATTATCGGCAATGGAATTGCTGGAGTGACAGCTGCAGACTACCTCCGGCGACACCATAAGGACATAGAAATACATCTAATCGGTGCCGAGAAATACCCGTTATACAATCGAATGGCAATTAGCAAGCTCATATATGGCAGGACGGCTTTGCAAAGCCTGATTCTTATGCCCGATGAGTGGTATAAAAAACGCAACATTCAGCAGTGGCTAAACACGCAAGTTGAAAATATCGACGCCATTAAACAAATAGTCCACCTTGCCACTGGCGAAAGTATCAATTATGACCGTCTGATTATAACCACCGGCAGCAATGCCAGAATCCCCGCTATTGATAACTGGGGAATTGGTGGCTGCTATGTGCTAAGAACAGCTGAAGATGGAATGGCTATTCGTACCTATGTGCAAGCTCATAAATGTAAGCGGATTATTATTGCCGGCGGAGGTTTACTTGGATTAGAAGCTGCCTATGCCTTCACCCAGGTAGGCCTTAGAGTCACTGTGTTAGAGCGTTCAGAATCACTGCTTCGCAGACAACTTGATAGTAGAGCCGGAGGCATTCTTCATACCTATCTTGCAGCTTTGGGAGTCACCATAATTTACCAGGCAGAAGTGGCTAAAGTTATTGGTGAGTCACATATTGACGCCGTTAAGTTAAAGACAGGAGAAACGCTCAAGGCGAATCTTTTACTGGTCGCGGCGGGAATCGTCCCCAATAGCAAACTTATCCAAGATAAAAACCTGGAAACAAATAAGGGTATTCTGGTCGATGCTCATTTGCGGACCAGTATGAAGCATATATTTGCCGCCGGAGACATTGCTGAACTTAGAGAAAACAGGGGAAAACTTCCTGGCCTTTGGCCAGTTGCGGTTGATCAGGGCCGAGTTGCAGCTCTCAACGCTTTAGGTGGAGACTATAGTTATCATGATAAGCCGGTTGCAACAGGATTAAAAGTAGTCGGTGTCGAACTGACATCAATGGGTGAGTTTTCAGGTTTAGAAAGTGATACTATCATTGCGCAAAAAGCAGGTGATAAATATCGTAAATTGGTTATCAGAGATAGACGAGTTATCGGGTGCATTTTGCTCGGCTATTCGGAATATTCAAGTAAAGTTGTAGCGCGTATTAATTCAGGTGAAGAACTGGAGGCCGAGCAAATTGAGGTTTTACAAAATGGAGACTGGCAATTATTTGAGTGATAGCTCGAAATAAAATTTATTGCGCAAGCTTTGACTACCACTTCCAAATTTTGACGCTAATTCTAATTTAGATGGACTTTGAAAACCGTCAAATCGAATGTCTAAAAGTAGCCCTTAGATTTTTAGTAAACGTTATCAAAACATCATTTCGCGTCGTTGCGCTTTCCTGCGAGATATTTTCTTAATAGCGAAATTTTCATTAAAACTAAAATCTTAGATGTAGGAAAGCCATGGATTTTTATTCTGTTGTTTAAACCGTGAGTATTTCCTGCAAGGAAAGTACAACACGAAAACAATTGCTACCCAGACTAAATATACAACTAGAAGATTTGGACTATATTCTTGCGGCCAGCTATTTGGCGGAACCAGATTAAAGTTAACAGCCCGGTCAAATTTAAGCCAGGTATAGATTTGCGCACTGAAGTTAATAAATGGTACGTGAAGCAAGTAGAAAAACATTGGCACCTTGCCTATTGTCAATATCCATTGATAGAGCTTATGTTCTTCAAACTTTGACTGATATTTTTCCAAGAGTGCTAATACTATCAAACCAGGTCCAATGGTCATCAATAAAAACTGAAGAGAAGGTGGATATTTAGAAGTATTGAAGAGTTCTAGAAAGCTATTCTTAACAGAATAGGTCCAGACGAAAGGATCTCCGTAATCAATTACCAACCTCAAAAGCGAAAACAATAGAATACAAAATGCCCCGAATAACACTAGATATTGCTTTCTACGTTGATAATTCAACAAATACAGATCGCCGAGAATATAGCCAAGAGACATTACTGCAAACCAGGGGATCAGTGGATACATGACGAAGACGCCAAAATTCTGTGCACTGATGGGTATCCACCCTTGAACATGCAATAGTTTCCACGCATTTTCACCGAATAATTCGGTCATCCAGCTGTCGTCAATAGCATTGTGCAAACCGATGACAATCAGGGAAATACCAAGAATCCATGTTCTGGGTAAATAAATCAATAATGCCAGAATAATCATTGACCAGCCGATAACCCATAGCACTTGAACAAAAATCGCGTAGTATGCAAACTGCCAGGAAAAATTTATGATGGTTATTTCGAGAAATATAATCCAAAGACCTCTGGTTAAAAGAAAGTTCCTTAACTGAGTTTTAGACTGGCACTTCTGATAGTACAAATATGCACTTATGCCGGATAAAAAGACGAATAGCGGTGCACAAAAATGGGTAATCCAACGGGTAAAAAACCAGCTGGCATCAGCCTGGGTCAAATCTGTCGGTTCAAACGCTGTTTTTCCCCAAAATGCACGAGTGTGATCGAGCGCCATAATAACGATGATTAAGCCACGTAATAGGTCGATGGACTGTATTCGGTTTTGTTTTTTTCTCTGAACAATATTTTGATTCATTTAAAAACGTGCTGCTGCCTAGAGTAAATCCAATATATCTGTTCCAGCTCAGATTGAATACACTCTATATCGAAAGGAGATGGTGAAAACTAGAATCAATATTTTTTTATTACAATTTGTAGATACATCTTACTGGCAAAGGCTGGGTAATATGCGTACGACACCTGAGGTAGTTGCTGAAAATATAAATTACAGACACTTCAAAAAATATAAATTACAGACACTCCAAAATATAAATTACGGACACTCCGAATAAGTCTAATATCCTACAAGATCAATCAACGATTTCCTACACCTATGCAGGATTTCTACAATTGGAATATTGCATCGAGTAAGTACAATAAACAAATGACTTTCTTCTCAAGGATGAGAAAGATAATGGCCATACCTCGAAAATATTTAGTTGACAGTGAGTCAGTTGGATTCTATCACTGTATCTCCCGTTGCGTTCGCCGTGCTTATCTGTGTGGTGATGACCCGGTTTCAGGTCGGAACTGCGACCATCGCAAAGTCTGGTTGGAAAAACGGATGCTTGAACTCGCAGACATTTTCTGTGTGTCACTTTACGCATACGCCATTATGGATAACCACTATCACCTTGTGTTGAAAGTTGCTCCTAAAGGCGCTGAGAAGTTAACTGACGAACAAGTTGCAGAGTGCTGGTTAAAAGCTTATCCCGGTCGGCTGGATAAACCGGAGAACTTAAAGCTTCGTGAATTGAAGAAACAAGCCATCATGACTGATAGAACTAAACTGGCCAAGTATCGAAAACGACTCGGAAAGCTTTCTTGGTTTATGGCGAGATTGAATGAGCCGTTGGCCAAGCAAAGTAACCTGGAGGATTGTGTAAATGGAAGATTCTGGGAATCACGCTATCAATCCATTCCCCTGCTGGATGAAACCTCGGTTCTTGCCTGTATGGCCTATGTGGACTTAAACCCGATCCGAGCAGGGATAACTCAAGAACTTGAAGCCTCACTCCATACATCAATTAAAAAACGAATCGATAAACTGAGGACTTCGACCATTCAGATGAATGAACCCCTTGTTCCTATGAACAAGTCAATTGATGAGTCGCTCTATTCGTTTAACCTGAATGATTATCTGGCCTTGGTGGAATGGACTGGCAGAAGCATTGTTCACCCGAACAAAGCTGTGGTTCCGCTGCATATTAGTTCAATCTTCCGACGCCTAAATCTTCAACAGGACAACTGGCTTAACCAGATTCAAAGACTCTGCCATGGAAAACCGACGATGATGGGTTCGATTGATAAGCTCAGAAATAAAGCGAAAGCCATTAAGAAACGTTGGGTTAAAGGGATTGGGCAGGCGAGGTTACTCTATCAATCTTAACTAATTATAAAATAATCCTTCTTATTAAATATTTGCCTTAAAGGTAATACTTCAATTTC
>NZ_JADPQF010000008.1 GCF_015687155.1 Aliikangiella sp. G2MR2-5
TGCCGAACACAGCGGGAGATGCAGTGATAAAATCCAGCTGAATTTTTGTCGACCAGATACTTTCTAGGGATAGGCATATTTTTTCTCATCCATGAGAAGTGATTTCCTGATGTTAGTCTACTTAAAAAACTAATGAGAACAATCAGCCACAGTAAATAGCGCTTGTAGGAAATGGCCGATAATTAATGTAGGATATGGATTAAATCGGGGTGTCCGAAATTCGTTTGAGAGTTTGGCAAGGTGCTTATGCACTATAACCCGCTGTTACGCTTAATCCCTTTGTTCTCAATCCTGGAGATAGCTTGGCTATCTATGGTTATGAAAATCAACACACAGCTTCATAATTTGAGTAAACGTGATGAGAAGAATCTAATATTAAAGAAGGATTGACTAAATGATTGAACCACTATCCTCCCAGTTCCAGTGCAGCGATGTTTATCTTAATAGCGCAACGGTAGGTCTTGCTTGCAATGGATCAATTGAGGCCATGCAAGCTGACTTGCAAAAATGGGCAAGTGGGAAGGTAAATCCGTTTGAGTATGATGCCATAGTCAATCGTTGCCGTGAGCTGTTTGCGAGTTTGGTAGGGGCTGAAACCGGCGAGGTGTTAATTGCAAATCAAGTATCAACTTCCATAGGATTGTTAGCCGCTTCTTTTACCAAAGGCACAAAAATACTCGCCCCAGAGGGTGACTTTGCTAGCGTATTGTTTCCGCTCATGGCACAGCAATCCCGTGGAATAGAATTGACATTAGTTCCCCATGATCAACTTGTCGAATCCATTTCATCTAAATACGACTGGGTAGTGTGCAGCATTGCTCAGTCTAGTAACGGAAAAGTCATTGAGCCGAGTCAACTTTCGAGGGCCGCTAAGGCAGTAGGTTGCAAAATACTACTGGATGGAACTCAGTCCGTTGGATGGATGCCAGTTAATCGTGAGGATTGGGACGTTCTTGTTTGTGGTACTTATAAATGGTTGCTATCACCGCGTGGCACAGCCTTTGCCGCAATAAAGCCTGAACTTTATGAGTCAATTACGCCAATTAACGCAAACTGGTACTCAGGTGAATCTCCTTGGGAGTCAATCTATGGTAGCCCTCTTCGCTTGGATTCATCCGCGAGACAATACGATATTTCTCCGGCTTGGTTAAACTGGGTAGGAACCTTGCCAGCTCTAGAGCTGATATCTTCAATTGGAGTTGAGGCAATAAACAAACACAATGTCGGTTTAGCCAATCAGTTTTGCAAGCGAATGGGACTGTCACCAACAGATTCTGCTATTGTCAGTGTAAAAGTTGACGGCAAAGAAGCCAATCTAATGAATGCCGGCGTGACCGCTTCCATTCGCGATGAAGCTTTAAGGCTAAGTTTTCACCTTTACAATTGTGAGAAAGATGTGGACTCGGTGATTAACGCCATCATGGATTTTTAGTCAACGTAATATTGTCTGCTTTTGGCCGTTTGCCGAACTTATATAAAATAAGAAGGAGAAAGCCAATTCTTCCCCCGTCTTACTTTTCAACAATCACTCTCCCGCTAATTTAAAGTTTAAGGTGTAAGTCATATTTGGTTGTTCAACCGGCCTACCATCAACAATACGCGGTTTGAATTTCCATTTATAAATCGCTTTGCGCGCCGCTTTTTCAAAAGTTTTACGAGGATTGGCATCAACCACTTCAATATCTTTCGGCGTGCCATCGGTCGCAATAGTAAATTTAAATTTCACCCAACCTTCCACTCCTTCCATCGCGGGCTTGCGTGGATAAGTCGGTTGGATAACGACCATCGGAATTGCATCTCCATCGGAAACACCTCCATGTCCACCGGGTTTTCCCAGATAAGTATCGCCTTTGAGGCCCGGTTTAAGACCTGCAACTTTGAAGTTGATGGTTTTTAATTCTGGCTTATTCGGCTTATCACTAACCGTCGTTTTCGGTGGCGGTGGCTCTTTTGGCAGCTCTTTCTTTTCAGGTGGTTTGCGGTCTATGAGTTCGAGAGGCTTTTCATCAATCTTCATCGAAAAGTCAACTGGCGGTATCACTTCATCCTCTGGAAGTTCAACGTTTGACTTGATTAAAAATGACATTAGTGCAAATAAAGCGACTGTGATACTGCTTCCAATACCTAACCCCGTTAGTATTCTATGCATACTCTTCTCCTGTTTTAGCTTTCACTTTTTTAGTTGTTGAAGAAATCATGGCCACAATTTCGCTCTTTGCTATTACCAACGTAGCAGCCGATAATTTAGGGGTTAAAATAATTTTAATTGATGGTATCGAATTAGTATGGCGTAAAAAGATAAAGCGCCGACGGCCTGCTAGTAACTCATCTGCGACTAATTAACTTATATTGCATTGAATCTAGTAATAACAATGATATTGCACACCTTGTTCTTGTAGAAACGACTCCGCGTTTTCTTCGTTTAAAATTGCAAGGGTAGAGAGTAAGCCTGCCTGTAGACACTGATCGGCTAATACGGTAACTGTCTTAGGTGCGTTCTTTGCTGGCCAGCCGGTTTTCGGATTAAGAATATGGGAGTAGCGTTTTCCTTCATGCATGATAAAGCGCTCAGTATCTCCGCTAGTACAAACCGCGCCCACGGACAAACTGACCGCACGCTCGGTCGTTCCGCTTTTCCCGTCGACGCCAATTTGCCAACGAGGTTTGTTTTTCGGTGGGCAGGTCACCCTCAGATCGCCGCCAAAGTTGACCACTACGGAAACTTCCGGCGCTTTTTCTGCTACAAGTTGAGCGGCTTTGTCGACAGCGTATTCTTTGCCGATACCGCCAAAATCGATCTCCATAGAAGGAGGCAGACAAACACTGTTTTCGTCAAAGGTAACTTTTTTCCAGCCAATGAGCGGGAGCAGGGAATCGATGAATTCTTTATCCGGAAACTTTGCCCCCGGTTTAAATTGCCATGCCCGTCGCAGTACTCCGGAGGTAATGTCAAACAGACCATCGCTGAGCTGGTAACAGGCGTCGGCAAAGCTTAGTAATTGAAAGGTTTCGCTATCGATAGCAACAGGTTGCCCGTTGCTCTGATTGATCTGATCGCAAGGATTCCCTTTGAGGTATCGACTAAATTTTTTCTCTATTCGCCAGCCTTCATTCGCGGCAATTTGGGTGAGCTGAAGCGCAAGTTTTTGTTCGTCGCTTTCTATCAGGCACTCGCAGGGACTGGCCATAGCCTTAAAGTGTCCGACAAATCCGTAGTCGGTTTTATCAAGAGAGATCTCGGCGTTGTTTTTCATCTGGGCTCGCTTGGAACATTTCTCTGGTGTTTATTCCTATTCCTGTTTCTATCTCAATTCTTATCATGCATAGATAAAGAAAACCGCCGTTTCACACGGCGGTCGAATGGTTTTACCAAGGATAACATTTTGTTATTTAGATAGAACAGTGGCTATCTAGAATTTCCGTGACTTGAAAACTTCGACATTCAAAATTATGAAAATTAAAAGTCCGGAAATTAAAAGTCATATGTATACTGCAGGAAAACCGCGGTCAACTCAGGATAAATATCCAGACTGGCCAAATCTCCCGGATGACTGGAAAGCACGTCTTCTGCTGTTTGTTGGTAGAGTGAAAGGCGTAATGCCATATCGCTTCCCCCTTGAGTTCGCCAGCCATACTTCAATCCCAGTGTAATTGCACTAAACTCGCCCAGTCGTGAATCTGCTGATGCAAATTCAGGCATTACCTGACCTTCTATCAGATACGGCGTATAGAAGTCAGCTGCACTTTGTTGATACCAGCGAAACTGAGGTTCCAGATAGCTGTTGTTTTCCCACAGGAAGTGATGCTTGTACTCAAGTGTTACTGAGTCAATTTCCCAGTCATCCGTCATATAGCGAACGGAGAGGTCGGCAATCGAATTATCCATATGATATTTGGTTTGCCAGAAGAAACTATGTTTGGTTCGGTTATCAGGACGGCTTTCATAAAGGTGTTCCTGAGCCACGCCCTGAGCGTCGACAACCGAAACGACTTTAAAGGGATCGGTTAAATAACCACTGACATCCGAGTAGGAGTAGTTAAATTGCATAA
The DNA here is from genome assembly GCF_015687155.1 of Aliikangiella sp. G2MR2-5. Taxonomy (GTDB): domain Bacteria; phylum Pseudomonadota; class Gammaproteobacteria; order Enterobacterales; family Kangiellaceae; genus Aliikangiella. Next base: position 4,051 of record NZ_JADPQF010000008.1, read on the forward strand.
CCGTGCGCCGATTGATAATTTGCGTCCAGCCGAGAAGAAGGTCGGTGGTATCTTTATCATCACTGTCTATTCGTCGCGTCGCGTCAAAAGCTTGATTGTAAGCATCCTGATTGGCGAACTGACCTTCATCGATCACCATGGCGGCAAAAGCGTAAGGAATGCGGCCCTCCGGCTCAAATTGATCCATGGCGATAGATAGTCCGGCAGAAAGAGTCGAGTTTTTGTTATAAAAGTCCCAAGACATGCCACCGTTAAGGGCGACTGAAAGGTAGTCGTACTCTTTCGAAAAGTGCAGGCCGTAGTTGACCAGTTTGTCTTCTCCCCTGGGGGTGGTCCACTGCGCGTTCATTTGCACGCGAGTATCCCGGAAGGTATCGTCGAGTGGGATTTCTCCGGCGGCAACATCGAACTGACCACGTCCAGAAGGTCGAGTGAAGGTCTGAATATCTGTCTGGGCAACTGCGCCATTGGGAGATGCGCCTGTGAGACTGTCCAGTACCAGCTTAAAACTGAATTTGTCGTTATAGGATGCTTCGCGAGTCGCGTTGAAAACTCCTTCAACAGCTGTTACTCGATCCTGTTCGCCATAATAGAGACCGCCAGTGTTAAATTTCCAGTCTTTTGAGAAGTCCCAAAAATCTCCTTCGGCTTTCGCTGCTGAGCCAAGTAAGGCAAGGCTGGCTGCCGTGAGAGCTGAAGCTACATTTTTGGGTTTGGTCGCGGTTGCGAGCTTTTTAGTGTCTAGTTGCATCCGCAGCCTCCCCCAGCAAAGCTTCGACCACCACTGGTGGCTTCTTTTGAAAAATAGATATGATCGTCCAGCCCGAGTTCGGTACTCGGGTAAGAAAGACTCATTTCCGATTTGGCCAGTAGATCTCGTTCCCAGGGTTTTACCCCCATGTTTGCACACCCGCTAGATATCAATACCAGCGCTGCGAGACAAGCAGCTTTAAGTAGACGAATTCCACTTTTACCTGATATGCATTTACCTGCTTTACGCATACTGGATATGTGTATAGCAGGAAGGAGAGAGAGATAGGTAGTCTTTCTATTCATGACCTTCGCCTTTAGTCTTAAGTAATTGGTTTAGTTCTGATTCGTATTGAGGGATTTTTTTGGTGATAAAGCCCACATGAGAGAACTGGGGCTTACCATTTCGGTCAAACACAAAGCTCATTGGCATTCCCTGAAGCGCAAACTTTTCAGCGGTTTCACCTTTAGGGTCAAAAATAATCTGAAAGTCAGCCGGATTTTCTTTCAGAAACTGCTCGGCAAGCTGATGTTCTTTGTCCAGATTGACAGTAATGATTTTCAGTCCCTCAGCGCCGTATTTTCGTTTCATTTGATTCATCCAGGGAAACGACTGGCGACAGGGTTTACACCAGGAAGCCCAGAAATCTACATAGATGACTTTTCCTTTATTGGTATTCAGCGCGGTCTGAAGCTGAGTTATGGCGCTCTGTTCAGCTGTTGGCTCACTTGCAATGGTGACTGATGAAACAGGAAGTGTAAGCGTCAGGAAAACCAGCCCTTTCAAAAGGATGTTTCCTTTAGTGCGTAATTGGATAAGGTTGAGCATTTTTCTCCGGTCTATTGAGTTAGAAGTTTGAAAATGTTCGCTTTAGAACACTAACAATAGGCTGGAGTTTCCTTTAAAGCATGGTACATGTGTCTATGAAACTTGTAACCTACTGTTTTTTATGTGTTTATTGTAAATCTAAAAATTAATAAAACAGGCATGTGCCTGATACGATATAATCTTTTTAACTTTCCGTAAGCCCGACTTGTTAACAGATTTTGTGGCCTTAAAACATCAGGCCTCTGGGTAATGCGGAAGTTTATCTTTTTAAAATAGCTAGTATTGGGCCAAAACTAAAAAACATAATGATTGATTTCAGCTTAAACTATCTTAACCGACTACGTCTTTCTATTATTGCCATTGTTATTGTTGCGTTAGCAGCAGTGCTGGATATTTATGATGATCTTATTGAAGGCTCTTCGTTATCACACATTATCGAAGAATCTTTTATGGTGTTTTTCTTTCTGGCGGTTATTGTATTTCTTATTCGTAAGCTGGTTCTCAGCGTACAAAATATTCAGTCTCTGAAAGTAGAACTGGAAAATATCAAGCAGCTTAATCACAAGCAGTCCGAAATCATGAAGCAGGCTCGTGCAGGATATAGTGAAGTGATCCGGAGTCAGTTTAAAGAGTGGGGCTTAACAAAAAGTGAAGTTGAAACTGGCTTTCTTTTGCTTAAAGGACTCAGCTTAAAAGAAGTTGCTGCAGTAAGAGAAGTTAAGGAGAAAACGACGCGTCAGCAAGCTTCGAACATTTATCAAAAAGCCGGAGTTGCCGGACGTCATGAGTTTGCCGGCTGGTTTCTCGAAGACCGCTAAATAGATTTGCTGCCAGTGTCTGCGATAATTTCTACTCGACTTCTCTTTCCGAGAACTCGCGGCAAATTTTCAAGGTTTCATCATCATTTAAAGGTTGGCTCAGCAGGCTGCAACGATAGCCCTTGCTGGTTTGGCGATGGTAAATGCAGTAGCGACACTCTCCAAAAGCTCGGTTATCACTGGCGTTTCTGTATTCGGACAGGAGTTGGTGAACGACATTGCTCAGTAAGGCCTGAACGGACTTTGATTGATTATCAAGAACAGATATGAAGTCGGGTGGCGGATAGCTGCTGGAAATAAGTTGTGCACCTTCAGAAGTTAAATTTAAGTGAGTAAGTCGTTTGTCTTCTTTATCTTTGACCTTAGTCACGTAGCCTTTTCGTTCCAGTACCTTGATTGTTTGAGAAACGGTTCCCTTGGTCAGGCCGAGATACTCGGTTACCGCAATCGGCGTGTTAGAAAAGCGGTTGCAGCGAGATAAATACAAAAGTGCATCGTACTGAACAGCCTGCAATCCGGACTTTGTGCTTGCTGTCCTGGCCTCCTGCTTCAGCAGATTGGCAAGACGCTCGAATGTATAAACCAGCTCGTTTTTCATAAAATTATGTATTGAATCAAAACATCAAATGGGTGGTGAACAAATAACCTGGTCTAAGTATAGTCTTGTTTCGTGTATTTATGTTGCTTGTCTATAAAGTCACTTTTTAGCATTTGTAGAAATAGGGCTCATAATTGGAGCATGGTATAAGCGATAAAGTATCGTAACGATACTATGGTTTGTGAAGTAATATGCTGAATTACTTAGTTTTTTTCTAAAGAATAGCGATGTTTGCTTGCTGTCTATCTGTTCTTGTTCGTTGATAGTCTTTTGTTGTCTGTCATAAAGCATAGTGTTGAAGCGAAACGAAATGAAACAAATTCAAAGCGAGCAGCTTTAAAACCAGGATGATGTTTCTCGAAGTTCGACTCGGTAAATAGTGTTTAATAAAGTATCGATACGAATCTATCGTGGTAAGAATGCAGGTGGACAAAGAATATGAAATCACTAAAAAAGTCTCTAGTGTCAGGAAAAATCCCCAGAGTTATTGGCTTTGACGACGCGCCCTTTGTAAAGAGTGACAAACAGCCGGTAAATATCAGTGGGGTAGTCTGTTCTGGTACTCGCTTTGAGGGAATGTTATGGGGAAGTGTAACAGCTGATGGTGTTGATTCAACACGAAGTGTTGTTGACCTGGTTTCTCAGTCCAAATTTCATTCTCAATTGCATGCTGTGCTATTTGATGGTCTTGCTTTTGGTGGCTTTAACCTTCTTGATCTTCCTGCAGTATCCAGGAAACTAGAACTGCCAGTTATCGCCGTTATGAGAAAAGCACCTGACCTTGAGTCAATCAAAAATGCCCTGCAAAATTTTCCAGATTTTTCATCGCGCTGGAGCCTTGTTAGGGCCGCTGGTCCAATACATCAGATACTGTTGCCAGAAAGAAAGAAACCTTTTATTTTTCAGGTGCATGGAGCCACTCCCGAAGAGGCCGCAGAGTTACTAGAGCGGTTGACAGACACCGGCGATGTGCCTGAAGCATTGAGATTAGCCCATCTTATTGGCGCTGCGGTCAAAACAGGCCAAAGCAACAACCGCGCTTAATTGCGCCGTCACATTGTTTTCAATCGATACTATTGCTTTTAGTGATTTTTCAGCTATTTATTATCAGTTTGGATTGAATTGATTAAAGTGTCGATGCGAAACATGATAGATTTTCTGTAAGCTGCATGAGGTGTTGTATCGATACTATATGTGTGTTCGTAATAGCGGAATGATCGTAAAAGTGACTGGTATTATTTGACCTCTTTGGAGTTAACAGAAAGCTTGTCTTTTATAAAGCGGCTGGTTGCCTGCTGTAGACGACTAGCCGGTTTTCATTATTTTATTGCCATAACAGAGGAACGAGTCCTAGAAATGTCGCGACCCCCAAACCTCCTGCGACATAGCCTCCGATAACACGACCACCAACGATAAAGGCCAGCGTAGTTTTCATGACATTATTAGTTACCGCAGCAATCAGTACTGCAATAGATGCAGTTTTGATGGAAAGGTCGGCGCTGGCGCTTTTTGAAATGGACAGGGCAATAGCATCCAGGTCCGCAATACCGGAAAAAGCAGAGAAAACGTAGATCCCGGTTTCACCCAGTTCGGCCTGAATTAACTTGGTTGCCAGCAATACTACTGCCAGAAAGGCGGCAAAAGCCAAAGCAGGAAAAAGAACGAAAGGGTTTCTCATCTGGTTGAGCGCAGTCACTTCTGTTGATTGATTTCGCCACCAAAGCAGGTATGCGGCAAGGTAGGTTAGCACTGTCATCGTTGTCAGGGGGAGGGCCAGTGACCAGGTTAACCGGGATTCAAATACCAGAGTGATTACCAATATTCGCGGGAACATGGTACCGCAAGCGGCAAGGATTCCAACAGCCAGGGGAGCTGCAGCTTCCGGGGCCATTCGTACCTGGCGGGAAAACTCTAGCGTCGTTGCTGTTGAGCTGGCGAGCCCGCCGAAAAAACCGGTTAGAATACTACCCTTGGTTGGTCCTATGTACTTAACCGAAAAATAACCGATATAGGAAATGGCTGCGATAATAACGACCATCCACCAGATGTGATGAGGGTTTAACACCTGCCAGGGGTCAAAAGTCTCATTGGGCAAAATGGGGAGAATCACTAGCGCAACCAGCGCAAATTTAAAGGTCGCATAAAGTTCGTCAGGTTCGATTTTCTCGACAAAGCCATGCAGCGGTAATTTCATTCCCAGTAAAATGGTTGCGACCACTGCCACTGGCGCAGCAAGCCAACTGAAACCGATAGTGCAAAGCGCTCCAAGAGAAAAGGTAAGTGGAATAGTGACTATCGTTGTCAAACCAATTCGTTGTTGTTGTTTGCCAATTTGTTGATATCCGGCAAAAGCGAGAATACCGACAATCGCAGCCATGGTCACAAGCCACCAGGGAGTAGAAGCCTGGGCGCTGGTACCTGAGATGCCGCCCAATAAACCTATCAGGCCAAAAGTTCGGATACCGGCAACATGCTCCTGATCGGAATGTTGATAGCTATACCAGCTACGTTCGAGCCCGATCAAAAGGCCGAGGCCCATTGCGATCAAAACATCAATAACGACTTGAATCTGTTCCATAAGCTACTACTTTTTTATGGGATTAGTTTAAGCTTAGTCAATTAATCGAGATAGCTCCATTTGTCGGCTGGTGATATTGTCAGAGATAAGACTCGCGGCTTGGCCTCCGCAATTTGGCCTCCGCGATTTGAAACTCGAAATTTGATATTTGAGATGATTGATATATGGTACTGCAATATTTAAATCAAAAGTCCTGCCTGATTCGTAAATAGCTGGCAAAGCGCGGAAAACCATTTTTAGTGATACCGCGAAACCTGTAGGTTATCGTCTGCCCTATTTTGGGCGGATTTTTTCGGTTTGCCAGCGTAAAGCCGGTGCCAATTTTGAATTGGCGTCCATCGGACATTTCTACCAACAGAGAGCCCATCATTCCTGTGAATTTTCCTGTGCCGGAAATATGGGCAACCACTCGTGCTTCCGCATCTTCAAAAGGCTTGAATTTTAGAATGTCTGAAGTGCGACTAGCCTGATATAAAGAGTCACCCTTGTGTAGCATCAATCCTTCACCACCCTGTGCGATCACTGATTCTAGCCTGGCATTGAGAGTTTCTCTGTTGACGATTTTGGTCTGCTTAACGAGTTTTAGATAAGAAGAATTTGAATCGGATATGATGTCTTCGAGCTCTTTAATTCGCAGTGTAAATATTTTTAAACTGTCCGGCTTATCGAACACCATATATCGAATTTTCTGCCATTCATGATTAACCGGCGTTTGTTTTCGAACCGCGCCGGAAAGTTGAGCAAATTGTTGTCTTCCCATCCACAGCTCACCATCCAGTTGGCCGTCAGGAAAGTCTTTGGTGAACCAGTCGGGCGCGTTGATTTTATTGCCTTGACGAGTAATCAATTGTTTACCGTCCCAAAATGCTCTTACTCCATCAAGCTTTTCACTGACCCAATAATCCTCAAGATTTTGCTGATCAGTAAATACTTTGGCATGTTGTAACGGTGGCGCTGTGAAGTCAGCTGATATTGTTTTAAAAGAAGCACTGATTAAAATCGTGACGAGTAAATAAAGGTAACTTCGACTTAGCATTTTTTTCCTGTTTTATACTTGAGAGTCTTTTCTTGATTGCTAAAAGTTTAATGCGCTGTGCTTTTAAAACAAGCAGAAGGGGACTATTTGGGGCTAGGAATATGTCCGCGTATGATGTAGGAAAAGAGCTATGATTGATAAACTACCTGAGCGGACCGGCAAAGCCCTTGCTATGCTTCGAACTTTCAGGTGTTTCCTGAACCATTAAGTTTCTCAGTTGAGATATCGACCGCTATCAAGCCTTTGTTTTCATCTGCCTTTGGCGGCAAAAGAAAAGTAAATATCTTTAGTTTGAGCAGAACAACCAATATCAAAATTACAATGAACGGCAAAACATGCCAAAGTTTGATTTTGCTTTTCATAGGACTGTGCTTTCTCCAAAGCATCGTTTTAAGGAGGCGCTTTTGTTGATTAAAAAGCGCCAGCTTTATCTTTTAGGTTCTCAATTGCCTGAAATTATTATTCTGGTTCCATAGTATCAAAATAGAAACGCTTGCCATAACTATTTGCGTCGCCGGATAGGCGTACCAGATCTGGTTTACATCTAAAGACGGCGGGATTAAAAGCAGTAACGGGATTAATAAAAGGTAGATCTGGGAGAAGGTCAGAGCGATAGCTAGCGGCGCTTTTTTTACCGCTTGAAGGTAAGCAATGCCTACAGTGGTAACTCCCGAAACAGGCAGCAGAATAAACATGATAGCAAAAATTTTCTCGGCATATTTAGCCTGATTTTCACCAATTCCCAGCGTATCGAGAATATTGGCGGAAAATAAAATGAGTATCAAAGTGATAAAGAATAAATAGGTTATGGCCGTAGTTATTCCGATCCGCAAGCAGCTTTGCACACGCTCAATATTATTTGCCCCGAAGTTTTGCGCGATAATAGTTTGACTTGCGTTACTTATTGCCATCAGTGGTAGCAACAACAGGATATTGATTCTAACGGTGATGCCATAGGCACCAATCCATACTTCGGGATTGATCGAATTGTAGTTGATAATATTCATATTTACTGTCGCCATAACCATCGCTGCACCTAGCGTAGTAATCAATGCAGGAGAACCGGTTACCAGGATCTCTTTGACTATTGTCAGGTTCAACTCAATGCCAATTTTTGATAGTCTCAAAGGCGCTGAGCTTTTGGCAACAATTAATACGCCTGTTATTACGCCAGATAGTTGAGCGATAACTGTCGCTAATGCGGCACCGCTAGTGCCCAGGTTAAAAACGACAATCAGTAAATAGTCGAGAACAACATTACTCAAGGCTCCCATCAGGATAATAAGCAGCAAACCTTTCATGTTGGAAATTGCACGTAGATAGTCGCTGAGTAGAGATAATAGCAATAGGAAAATGTAGCCGGATACTATGATAAAAAAGTAATCCATGGCATGGACAAGAGTTGCATCGGAATCCGGATTTGAGCTTGAAACGGGTATGAAACTCTCTATGGATAAGTTAAAACTGGCAATCAAAACCAGTAGCGAGATGCTCAAAATGAGCACCAATGTGTTGTTAAAAATGCGTTTGATAGCTGCCAGATTATTTGCTCCGAATTGATTGCTAATCAATACACTGGAGCCATTACCGATGCAGATTGCAATAGCGATAAGTGCCATTTGCAGCGGAAATATTGATGACACCCCTGCAAAAGCTGCGTCACCGATAAAGCTTGAAATAAAGTAGGCATCCACCAGACTGTACAAGCCATTGAGTAGCATCCCTATCATCATTGGAACTGATAATTTGATAAAAAGCGTTTTCAAATCGCCGCTGACAAGACAGACGCTTTTCGTTTGCTGATGTTTTTTTGCTTGTTGTTTTGGGGCTCGTGGGCTTTGGGGGACAGGAATAGCACCTGCTTTAGAAGAGCTTTCTAATTTCATAATTCAACAGTCCTAAGTCAATTTAGCCGTACCGCTTGGGCTACTTAGTTCTGGTTGAACTGAAAATAAAAAGTTTTAACAGAGTGAATTCATCTTTTGCGGTCAAGGTCTCTCTGTCAACCCTGGCCGCGAATTCTAGAGCCTTGTAACTTCCTTGTCAAATGTCACTATTTCGGAGGGCACGCCTTTTATGCATTAGCTAATACGCTATTACTTGGTCAACTCAACGAGAGCGCCTCTAGTATCATATCTTGTTTCGACCCTGCTTCCATCCGCTTTATAGTTGAAAATTCGTTTCGCGTATCCTTCCTTTTCCGGTTGAAAAAGATTTCCTTCGGCGTCCAGAAAAGCTGCTTCGATGTAGCGTCCAGTCTCGTCTTTTGTGTAGCGAATTGTTGTGGCCCCGTTGGGATGAGTGGTATTTACGCCTGTTGAGTTGTAAACCTGTACCCACATGTACTTGAATTGTCCAAGTTGACGATTTGTCCACTGTCTGTAGTAGGACCATCTGGCAATGTTTGGACTTTCCTTTTTGTCATCTGTCAGGTTTTCATTGGGATCGAGATAGTCCCACCCGGTTTCAAATCCATATTCATCAAAGTGGACTTTTAGTGTGGCATATTTCACTTGTTCATTAACAAATGGTTTGAGACTAACCGGATCAATATTGGATACTTTATCTAGAAAGCCTGCTTCATCCAGAGTAATCATAGTTGTCATAAACGGCATTGCATTTCTAAATTTATGGGGCTTGTTTTCAAGGGTGAACTGAGTTTGAATAAATCGATTTTTAGTTAAAAATTTGGCTACAAATTTGTGACTGCCAATTCCACTTTCTATACCATTATTCTTTTGATCAAATAGCGTGACTTGCGCTCTATCTTTCTGTTTTTTATAGCGTTCGATATGAATATCTCCGCCCTGATAGTAGTGTCGCCACATGGAAGCGGGTTGATTATCCTTGTCAAAATAGCGTCTTTCGTAATCATCTTTGTTCTGATAAATATAACTCACTTTATGAGTACCAAAGTATGCGTTGTTACTGGTTTCGCCTCTTTCAAAGTAAGCCATTTCTAGTAGTCGATTGTGTTTGTCTCTGGTTACTTTGTAATAATTGGCTTTGGGCAGGTCCAATGCACTAATAGGGAGTATTGGGTGATATTCAATAAAAGGACTGATTACCCCAGCCATTCCTGCAAAATACGATATTGATATTGATATTGAGTTTTTGGACTGATTGGTATCCAGATTGTCGCTGTTGTTTTCTATATGGATATGCTCCGGCTTTGCGACTCCAAAAGTAATGTTTGAAATCAAAAGTGCTGAAAGAGCCAGTATGAGCCGAAAGAACCTGTTTTTTTGCATAGTTTCGTCGTTTGAAAATGTAAAATCAGATTGTTAATAGTATTCGAGGGAGGGTTGGTCACAAGTTGAATGAGGTGAGAGGAAGGAATCGTGGGACGAAATGGCTGTTCTGCATAGTTCGCTGCGGATACAAGGTGCAAATCAAGTGTTCATTTTGGCGAGCACTAACTTTACGTTATTTCACTAAAGGGGTCCTTTATGAACTTTTGATAAAAGTTCTTTAATATTTTTAGAAAGCGGTTTCGCACCGCTGCGCTTGCGTGCGACCTACTTTTGCCAAGAGCTGCAAAAGTAGGCAAAAAAGCCCTTTATCGCTGCGCTGGCACTCTTACATGAGCGCGTTTGTGCCACCGAAATCTTTAGCATCGATAAAACTGATAATTGCTATCGCCCTCTCGGTATAATTGCAGCCAAAAAGCTGGGCATGGTTGCTTTAGCGCTGAAATTACGAATTGAGTTAAATTCAAGCTGTAAAATCCATCCAAACCTTTAACTTATTTCGACCTGTTCTGGTTGAAGCTATTAAAGGGATTCTATTGCTTTACTTAGCTGTCTTAACGGCCTCGTGGAATGGATGATTCTTCAGACAAGCAGGGTGAATGTTTGAGCGTAGCGAGTTTTTACCCTGCCTGAAGAATCGGCTTCAAGTTGGGTGTTGCCAAAGGCTTTGATTAAATTGAAAGTCAGTAGGGGCTAGTTAACTCAGCGTAATGACCTTTTGGTTTCTTTTGGGGCATTGGCCAAAAGAAACTCGCAGGAAAGCGCAGCGCTGCGAAATTTCTTAAAAGTTTTAAGAGCTTTTACCAAAAGCTCAAGAGCTCCCATTTAGATAATAAGCTACCACCCCAATAACCACCAAATTCCAAAATAACCAAAATTCGAATAGAATAGTTTTAAGCGCGCTCTGGTAAACCTTAATGATTAATTGCTTTCCACTCTGGATCGGCAAAGTAGTCCGGATATTTTTTAAGCGCCTTAAAAATAAGGATAGCTCCCTGTTTTTTGTTGTCGGAATTTTTCATTAAGTCAGTTCCCTGTATGACTTCTGAAAGCAGAATGTGTAGCTGTGCATCAGCGTCTGGTTTTAGTTTGCAATTTTTAAAAAGAAAACCTAGATGACTTTCCATTTTTTCTGCTAGTTGGGCATACTCTGGTGCGGTAAAGCGATCATAGTGAATGGAGTCCAGACTTTCCTTTAAATCATTCTGGATGCGGCTCATGCCTGCATGTAGACTTTCATCGATGGACCACTTTTTTCCCTGGTTAAGAGCAAGTTCAGCTGTATGACTTTCGTGTTGATGTTTATGTTCTTCTGCGATCACAACGGAAGTGCTCATCGCTGAAATATAACTCGCAAAAGTTAAGGATAAAATAGTATTTTTCAAATCAATGCCTCTTAAATAATTTTTGTTTAGAGAAAGCAAACGGGCTGAAAGCTAAGTTTAATTTTTAAACGGTTAAACTTTCAAGCCCGGATGATTTATATGTTGACGTTTTTAAAATGTTTACTGCGATTACTTTGTATTGTCTCCACATGATCCGCAGCAGTAATCGACGCCATGAACCAGTCCGGAGCCTGATTCGGTAGCGGCTTCCGGAATAAAGGTTGTCGCAGCAGTTGCTTCGGGAGTCTTGGTACTCATTCCAAAAATCCCTTTGACTACTTGCCAGGCCACAGCCAGACCGCCAATAATAAAGACAACATCGCCAATGGTTCGTATCCAGCGAAGCGTTACCAATAGATCGCTTTGCAACAGAGCTTCACTACGAGCGTACCACAACCCTTCTTGAGCACTGGCAACAAACTGAATAATGCCGACAGGGAGCAGGCTGGTAAACAGCATTAACGCCAACCCGCCATTAAGCCACCAGAATGCCTTTTTCATCAGCTTTTCGTCGAACTTCATTGTCGGCCGAATATATCGAAGCACCAGCAAAGTAAAGCCTAAGGCGAGAAATCCGTATACGCCAAACAAGGCGGCATGGGCATGAGTGGCAGTGGTATTCAGTCCTTGCACATAATATAGCGCAATCGGCGGGTTAATTGAGAAACCGAGTACCCCGGCGCCCAGCATATTCCAGAATGCTACGGCGACAAAAAACATTAACGGCCATTTTATATTGGCCATCCACGGGGCCCGGCTTTTCAGGCTGTAATGCTCCCAGGCTTCATAGCCAAGCACAATCAGAGGAACCACTTCAAGCGCACTAAAGGTTGCGCCAACGGCCATTACCGGTGTGGTTGTGCCGGAGAAATACAGGTGATGAAAAGTCCCCGGAACACCGCCGAGTAAAAATAATGATGCAGAAGCCAGCGAGGCAACGGTGGCCATTCGTTTGCTGACCAGTCCCATATTAAAGAAAATAAATGCGAGTGCAGTGGTCGCAAATACCTCGAAGAAACCTTCAACCCAAAGATGGACAATCCACCAGCGCCAGTATTCCATTACCGAAATATGAGTGCGCTCACCGTAGAAAAATCCGGCGCCGTAAAAGAGGCCGATGGCTACTACCGATGCGGTAAACAGAGCGAGCAAGTTTTTGTCGCCTTTTTGTTGTAATGCCGGAACAATACAGCGGAGCATTAGCACTAACCAGAATACGACGCCTGTAAATTTGCCAATCTGCCAGAGTCGACCCAGATCGACAAATTCATAGCCCTGATGGCCCAGCCAGAAGCTCCACTCGGGAGGCAAAATCTGCGCAATCGCCAGATAGTTACCAGTGAATGAGCCGGCAACCACAGCAATGAGTGCCCAGAATAGAATATCGACGCCAACTTTTTGATATTTGGGATCTTTACCGCCATTAATAATAGGCGCCAAAAATAACCCTGCCGCCAGAAAACCTGTGGCTATCCAAAATAATGCTGCCTGAATATGCCAGGTTCTCACCAGACTATAGGGAAGCCATTCGGAGGTTTGAATGCCGTAAAAGCCCTGTCCTTCGACCGTGTAATGCGCGGTGAATCCACCGAGAAATATTTGAAAAATAAACAGGGCAACCACCACAAACAGATATTTGCCAAGGGCTTTTTGCGATGCGGTGAGCTTAAACGAAGTGATAGGATCTTCTTGCGGTGCAACTGGATGAGCTTCCTCTTTTCGTAAAAAGGACCAGGCCCAAACCAGCGCACCGATCCCGGCGATCAATAGCACCACACTGGCGATGGACCATACAATGTTTTCGCTTGTCGGTTTATTGTCAATCAGTGGTTCATGAGGCCAGTTATTGGTATAGGTGGCGCCACCTTCAGGACGTTCTGTTGAGGCTGCCCAGGCGGTCCAGAAAAAGAACTCGGTCAATCGAGCCCGGCGCTCAGGGTCGGGGAGGGTAACTTCTTTCATGGCGTAGTGCTCACGGGTCTCCTGCAATTCAGGGGCTCCGCCAAACAGCTTGTCGTAATAGGTTGCGGTTGTCTTTATTGCCTTGATTCGACGTGCAGAAAGGGTGACCTGATTTACATTTGAGTTATAGGTATTGGTTCGGTACTCCTGTTTTAAATCGAATTGTAAAGATTGTTGCTGTTTGTCGCTCAGCGCCTGATAACTGTTCTGATATTCATCGATCGCAGCCAGTTCAAGCCAGTTAAGCAGCTCTCGGTGCAGCCAGTCGGCGGTCCAGTCCGGCGCCTGGTAGGCGCCGTGTCCCCAGATTGAGCCCAGCTGCATTCCGCCAATGGATTGCCACGCTGTCTGACCGTCCAGAATTTGCTTTTCAGTTGTCAGGATCTCGCCTTCGACTGTGTTAAATTGATTCGGTATCGGTGGGGCGACCCGATAAACTTCGGTGCCAAAGTAACCCAATATACTAAAAGTGATAGCTACGACCCCAAGCAGGGTCCACCATAGTTTTTTATACTCTCTCATCGGTATTCTCCGCGACTCAATGCGTTAACGGTTAAATAAAATATTGTTTTCAATATGAATGTGCTGGTTTAGATCGCTGATAAATTCCTGCAATCCTAGATAAAGTGCGCGCCAGGTGTTGCAGGCATCCTCGTGGGGCGTGACATCATTGGTCAGCTCATAAATGGTTTCTATATTGGCGAGATGATCGTCGTGTTCTGCACGCATAACGCTGATCGGACCGCGAGCCATGGGAGCGGAATTGTTCGCCAGTAGTGGAAACAAAATTGATTCTTCCTTGCGCATATGTTGTTCCAGCTCGGCTTCCATATTAGCCAGTAGCTGGGCAAGGCCCGTCGGGCAAAGCGGGTGCTTTCCGTGAACCGTCTCGACCCTTTGTGCCAGTCGTTGCAGCTCATTGAGTTGATCCCGATGGACTTCATGAAAGCGTTGCAGCACATAGCCAATCACCTGCTGGTTGGTCAGCTCTTCAAGGCTCAGCTGCTCTTCCTTTCTTTGGCTGAGCGCTTGCAAAGCCTGCAGAATAGGCTGCTTATCGAGTGATTTTCGCTCAATCACATCTGACAATATTTTCTTGCCGTCACAGCAAAAGTTGATTCTGTTTTTAAAAAATACGGCGGTAGCGCCGGGAACCTCGGTGGCGATTTTGCCAACGGGCCAGTCAATATAGGACATGGTTTACTCCTGTTATTAAATATGTATATCAGATGCATCTTTATTAAAATGTATTTTACATACATCTTCAAAAGATGTAAACTAAATGCATCTTATTGATTAAGGAAGCTTGCCGGACACCCGTCCTGCTCGCCCGTTTACAGGAATCCACAGACGGAGAAAACTGGTGTGAACATCACTCGATTTACAGACTATGCGTTAAGAGTTCTTATTTATCTTGGGGTTAATGATCAGGAACTTATAACCATCAAGGATGCCGCGGAGCGCTACGGGATCTCCAAGAACCATTTGATGAAGGTGGTACAGGAGCTGAGTGCCAAAGGCTATGTTGAAGCCATTCGGGGGAAAAATGGCGGGATAAGGCTCAATCGTCCACCGCAGGAAATTCGAATTGGCGAACTGGTTCGAGGATTTGAGCAGGACTCGACTCTGGTTGAATGTTTCGGCGCCAATAATCAATGTGTAATCACTCCGGCGTGTATGCTCAAGCCCATGTTTGCAGAAGCGATGAATCAATTTTTTCTCTATCTGGAGAAATTTACCCTGGCCGATCTTTTGAAAGGATCGGGTAAGACAAAGCTCGATCAAATATTGGGTTCGTCAATTATTTCGACTTCAGTCAAAAGTGCTGACGAAATTAATCTAGATTTAAAATAGAGGTGTGAAGTAATGGGCTTGCTATCAAACGGTCAGGTAACTTATCAGAAAGCTTCAGGTTCCGGCATTCCTCTTTTTCGACTGGCGTTTCGTCCTTTCTTCTGGCTTGGCCCACTATTTGGCGTGTTAAGTATTTGCTTATGGGGGCTGGTGTTTTCCGGTCATATTGAATTTTCCCCATTTGGAGGTAGTTATTTCTGGCACGTACACGAGATGCTATTCGGCTTCACCGTTGCGATTATCGTCGGCTTTTTGCTGACTGCCGTTCAAAATTGGACCGGTGTTTCCAGTATCAAAGGCATGCCGCTCGCTTTACTGGTTTTGTTATGGGGATCTGCTCGTCTGCTCATGGCCTTTCCCCATCTAACGAGCGATCTTGTCGTCCGCATCGTCGATTTACTATTTTTACCGCTTGCAGCTTTTGCTTTTTCTATTCCGATTGTTAAAGCCCGAATGTGGCGTAATTTATTTCTTGTTCCTGTGCTGCTATTTATGGGCGCGCTAAACATTTTGATGCACTTTTCTATTATCGGTAGTTTCTCAGTTTCTTTCATCGAAATCAGTCATATGATGGTTGTACTTGTCAGTTTGGTCATTTGTATTATCGGCGGACGGGTATTTCCGATGTTTACTGCCAACGGGACGCGAACGCCTCGAGTGCTGGCGCTTCCCTGGTTGGAGAAAACGGCCATTATTTCAATATTGCTCAGTATTCTGGTCACGGTTCTAGTCACGATACCGTCTGTTGAATTACCTAAAACTTTCGCTGCTTTGATTTACTTAATTGCCGGGGTTGCCAACTTTGCCAGAGCCTGGCGCTGGCAAATCTGGGTCACTTTTTCGACACCATTGGTTTGGTCATTACACCTGAGCTACTGGGCCGTATGCTTAGGTTTCATTATGTTGGGGCTGGCTCAGTTTGACGTTCTGACCAATGCTTCTTTGGCCTACCATGCGATTACAGTCGGCGGGATTAGCTGGATGGTTTTGTCGATGATTTCCAGAGTTTCTCTCGGCCATACCGGTAGACCTATTCAGGTAGGCAGAATAATGCTGGCGGCTTTTTTACTGATGGGACTGGCATTTCTAACGCGTGTTATAGCGCCACTTCTATTTGACGCTTATTCAAGCTTGGTCTTAATTTCGTCAATGTTATGGGGCGGCGCTTTCGTCACTTTTCTGATTATTTATACGCCGATCCTTTTTGCTGCAAGAGTGGATGGCGGGCAGGGATAATAACGATCTTTATATGACACGCTGTACATTGCGAGCATTCGTATTCTTTCTGTGATGAGTAATCCACAATCTGAATTTGAGAAAGGTCGGGCGAAATGTTTAATTATTTAATCAGTAAGCAGGTTAACACCAAACGGCCTTTTTATTTTTTGGCTTCACTATGGGCGGTTATTTGTCCTGTCATTTTTCTGCTCTCATTTTTTGCCAACTTGGGTTTCAGCATCGATGTCGTTGAGCACGGTCGAGGTATGCTGTTTGGGTTTACCAGCGCGTTAATTACCGGATATTTAGCCGGGCCGCGTCGTGTTCTTGAAGTTATCTGGTTGGTGGGGCTATGGAGTGTAACCCGCTTGGTCGAGTTATTTAGCGCCGAGCATGAACTGTCTCTCTGGATGTATGGGGTTTACGGTTGTCATGTGGCTTTTATTATTGCCCCCAAGTTTATATCTGCCAAAAAATTAAGAAACAAATTGATGTCGCCGACACTGGCCATTTTGATTGGCTTTCCTGTGCTACTGGTTATATTTAATTCGACTTCGATTTATCAAGCCGATTTTGTTTTTATTTTCTCGCAGCTGTTGACCATGCTGATGTTTTTTATGGGCGGACGAATTATCTCTCCCATGATCGTCAAAGCGAGTATGAAAAATAATTATAGAATTCCCCACCGAGTGCAACCCAATATTGAAGGCGCAACTATTGCGTTGATTATTTTTTCGGTAGTGCTGCGAGCTTTAAATCTTGATTGGCTGGCTCCGTATAACCGCTACCTTCTTTCTGGCACACATGCTGCGATAGCTTTGCTAATTGTCACTAGAATTTGGCGCTGGACACCCACAAGTCTGTCAAAACGGAATGGTGCTATTTGGGCTCTGCTAACCGGATACCTGTGGATGGCATTGGCGCAACTAACGCTGGGCGTAAATGTTTTGCAAGAGCAAGTGGACATTTCGAGTTTGCATCTTATCTCTGTTGGCGCACTTGGTTTAATGTCCAGCAGTATTATGACGCTGGCGGTAAGCAAGCAGCGCCAGACATCAACGGAGATTTATTTTTCCTTTCTGATACTCATCAGTGGAGCTGTGATATTGCGTTATATTGCGAGCTGGCTACCGGATTATTACCGGTTACTTTTGAGTATAAGTGTGGTGTTTTGGTGCACTACATATTTATTGGTCCTCAAAGAGGTGTTGGCTATGAAACTTCCGGAGTGGAAGCTAAGGGGCAGGTAATTAGGCCCTGATAGATTTCTATCTCCTATAATTGAATTCTGAGCGAGGGGATAAAAGCTACTCAACACAATGTGAGAGGCCGAAGTTTTAATCCAGATAGTTCTGTTGCTTGTGAAGGTTTTATAATCTCGCCAGGTTGTGATTATGGCCAACAAAAACCTTCCCGCCGTACATCTGTCCCAACTATTTTCTATTTATCACAAACCTTTAGTAATCAATCAGTTGCTCAAATAAATTTGACTCAACTTTAGTCAAATTTGCTAGCAGGATGAGTTGATGGGCAGTGAGCAGAATAACTTTCAAAAGATTGATTTTACCGTAAATGGCAAGCCAGTAAGCCTGATGGTTGAGCCAAATAAACCATTGCTCTGGGTGTTGCGTGATGAACTCAATTTAAAAGGTACCAAGTACGGTTGTGGACTATCGACTTGTGGAGCCTGTACTTTGCATCTGGATGGTCAGGCCGTGCGTTCTTGCGTATTGCCTGTTTCTGCCTGTCAGGGAAAGGAAATTACTACAGTCGAAGGACTTTCCGAAGATGGAGAGCATCCAGTGCAAAAAGCCTGGGTGGAGGCTGAAGTTCCCCAATGCGGCTATTGTCAGAGTGGACAAATCATGCAGGCAACTGCGCTTTTAATGACAAATCCCGAACCAGACAATGCCACCGTTAATCAATATATGTCACAAGTGCTTTGTCGATGTGGAACCTATCCCAGAATAAAAAAAGCTATCGGACTTGCCTCTGAGCTAATCAAAGAAAAGGGAACATCACTGTGAGCTTAAATCGTCGTGAATTTTTGAAAGCATCTTTGAGCGTAAGTAGCGGCAGTTTGCTGTCCTTTTCTGTTATTACATCTGCTAGTGAGGAGCCCGGCAGCGAAGCTGATGCAGAACTGTCACCCTATCCTTTCTTATCAATCGATGACAAAGGCAGAGTCACCTACTTTACTACCCGCTCTGATCTTGGACAGGGCAGCATCACCGGGATTTGTCTAATCATTGCCGACGAGCTAGGAGTTGAGCCCGATGACATAACCGTCGACTTCAAAAGTCCACAGGAAAGACATTGGGTTGGGACTGGCGGAAGCTCTGGTACTTATTCTGTGTACCGCTACCATCGGCCTCGTATAGCTGCGGTCAGGCAGCTATTAATCAATGCTGCTGCTAAGCTATGGCAGGTATCGAGCAGTCAGTGTGAGGTGAGCAATGGTTACGTTTGCAAGAATGGAACAGAAGAAAAGGTTTCATATGGTCAGCTGGTGGCGCTTGCCAAAATGCTTGAACTACCTGATGAAAAAGCCGTTGAAGTGTTCGAGCCCGATAAATTTCGCTGGATTGGAAAGTCGCGCAGGTTAAACCACATTGCAAGTATTGTGACTGGGGAAGCTAAGTACGGTATCGATATTGAGCTGCCGGAAATGCTGTTTGCTTCTATCGAGCGTTGCCCTTATCCGCGAGGCAGTATCAGGTCATTCGACTTGAAAGCGGCAAAAGCTTCTCCGGGAGTGGTCGAGGTCACTGAACTAAAAGGAAGCGGCTGGGAAGGGCAAGCACAATATCGGCCGACAGGTATTGCTGTTATCGCAAAAAGTGCCTGGCAAGCACAACAAGCGCGTGAAAAACTTTCGGTTGAGTGGAAGTGTCCACAAAGTGACTTGATAAATGATGCATCGATTGACCGATATTATTCGCAAAAATTAAAGCAGGCAGGTGTCGTTGTACATCAAAAAGGAGATTACATCAGGGAGTTAAGTCTCGCCGAACACAAATTGGACGCAGTTTATAAAACCCCATACTGGAATCATGCTCCACTTGAACCAATGAATGCGACCGCAGTGGTTAATGATAGCCGTTGTGAAGTCTGGTCGGGCTGTCACCTACAAACAATCCTGCAAACCGAGCTGATGGAGCTACTTGGCTTTGAAAGTGAACAGGTGATTATTCATACCCCTTTAATTGGTGGGAGCTTTGGTAGACGCCTCTATCGAGATTATGCAATTGAAGCCGTCCTTTTAGCACAGAAAATAAAAAAACCGATCCAGGTTTTATTTAATCGTCTGGATGAATCAAAGCACGGTCAGTATATGCCCGCTGCGCATATCCAGATGACAAGCGGAATCCGAAAGAACGAAAAGAATACTCCGTTTGCAAATTCGCTGCATGTACGAGCGGTGCAAGCCAGCAATGAATCACAACGTACACCTGAAACGTTAAAAGATGGAAAAGATCCTTATCTTCAGTTTGATCCGCTTCGTATTCCCTATGAATTTGAAAACTTGCACTATGAGCAGTGTTACACTCATGAAATGCCTGTTCCCACGGGTTACTGGCGAGGTACCTACGGAAACAACTATTGTTTTGCCTTTGAAAGCTGGATTGACGAACTGGCTATACACCTCAAACAGGACAGATTGGATTATCGGCTTTCATTGCTGGAAAATGACAAGGAACTTTATCCTAAAGTGAGTGATGATGCAGAACAGCTGGATAAAAAGCTGGCCAAGCGAGTTATTAAACGAGCGGCAGAGCTGGCGGACTGGCGAGGAAACAAAAGTGCAGGTCAGGGAAGAGGGATTGCCTGGTGCTGGAGTTTTTTCTATTCCTATGCAGCAGCGGTAGCAGATGTTTCAGTTTCAAGTAAAAAAGAAATTACCGTTAACAAGATTACCATAGTCATTGACTGTGGTATTGCCGTCAACCCGAACATGATAAAAGCGCAGCTTGAAGGCGGTGTGATCTGGGCTTTATCAGCCATGCAAACACAGGTACATTTTGAAGCGGGGAAAGTTGTTAATAACAGTTTTGCGGACTATCCTGTTCTCAACTATAGCCAGTGTCCACCGATAGAGGTTGACATTATTTCATCGCAAAGACCAGCCAGTGGTGTTGGAGAGATTGGCAATATGCCGATATTCGCTGCTGTTTGCAATGCAATTTATGATGCGATTGGAGTAAGAGTTCGAGAGTTGCCCCTAAAAGATTTTCGAATAAAAGCGACTTAAAGAGGTGACAACTTAGTATTTTTCCAAGATCGCAAACTTTTTGGGGGGAAGCTACGACATTGGAGTAGAGAACTCTTCGTTCAATGGTAGAAATAAAAACAATGAAAAAAGTAATACTCGGGTTTTTTAGCATCCTCGTTTTTTTGCTTATCTGTAGCGGATTGGTCTATCTGTTTTTTCCGATCACTCATTTTGCCTGGATAAAACCCGGGGTAACCCAGGCCGACTTACCTAAAGGCTTATCTGGTCAGGTGGTATTTGAAAATATTAACTTGTTACCTCTGGCAAACGAGCAAGTAATTAAAGGTCAAACTCTGGTTGTGGCAGAGCAGCGTGTTACTAACGCTATTGATAGTATAGTTGATACATACAGAATTAATGGTAAGGGACTTTATCTGTTGCCAGGGCTAACAGATATGCACGTCCATCTGTTCGGTGTAGAAAATGATTTACTGCTCTACTTAGCCAATGGTGTCACTCAGATCCGGGTTTTAGGGCAGGAATCTCGGGAAGTAATGAGGTGGAGAGATCAGATCCGAGACGCTAAAAGGCCCGGACCAGTAATGAAAGTATTCTGGCCTATGATAGAGAGTAACAACAGGGGCTTCGCCTTTGGAGAATATTTTGCGTCGGAAGGTGGTAAAGTCTACGTGTCGAGTGAGCAAGAGCTTAGAGAGATAGTAAGCGATGCAAAAGAGAAAGGTTCTGACGGTATCAAAGTCCATGGTGTAAAAGAAAAGTCTGTTCTTATGTCAGCAATGAAGTTCGCCGTTGACAATGAACTGCTGGTTGAAACTCATGTCCCTGAACAGCTTACGTTTTGTAAAGACCGTATGCGTTGTTGGCAGGAATTTCTGGAAATCAACACTCATTCTGTCGCACATCTTGAAGAAATCGTAAAAGTGGTCAACTGGGATAATGGCTTGTCGAATCAAGAGGTTCAACAGGTTGCAAAAGATATTGCGGAGCGAAAGATTCAGATAACAAGCACTGTTGCTTTTATCAATAATATATCTACACAAATACAAGGACTTGAAGAAGAGCTAAATTCATCGCCCCAGGTCAAATATCTGCATCCTCAAGTTTTTGATGGATTTTGGCGTCCGGGTCACAATGATTATCAAAAGCTCAATCTTAAAACGCTTTTACCGTACAATGAAGCCCACAAAAGACTCATTCGGGCGATGCAAGAAGCCGGTGTTAAGTTACTCGCAGGGAGTGATGCCAGCGTTCCAATTTCTTTTCCCGGAAGCAGTTTGCTCGAAGAACTGGAAACTATGGTTGACTACGGCTTGACGCCGCTCGAAGCGCTGCAGACCGCGACTATAAATCCGGCAGCATACTACAAGAGTGCAGAAACGTTTTCACCATTTCGACCTGGTGCGCAAGCGAATTTCGTGTTGCTGAGGGCTAATCCTTTGCTTGATATAAAAAATATTCGGCAAATTGAAGGCGTAATGGTCAATGGCCGCTGGTTTTCTCGAAGTGATCTTGAGCAGATGCTGAGAAACATTGAAAATCATAATAGAGATTTAAAACAGACGCTGACTATTTTCAAACTTCTATTAACTGTTTTGATGGCTGGTCTGGTATTACTATCTGGATATTGGTTGAGCAAGAGGGTATTTTAAGCTAAGCGTTTCTGGTCTCCACAAGTAACGATTTTAAAACGTCTCGATAACTTTTGCTGATTATAAAATGAGTGCCACAGTTGAGTTGTACTTTATGATCTCCGCAGCTTCTCGGGGTGATCGACTGAATACAATTTCGTGCGACAATTGTAGAGCGATGTATTCTGATAAATAATGAAGGGTCCAGCATTTGAATCATCGCTTTCATCGTTTTTCGGATAAGAAAATTATCCTCGTTAGCATTTATTTCCAGATAATTTCCTGCCGCTGAAATAAAGCAGATATCATGGACATCAAGCAGAACTTTACTATTACCTTTGATCACCATTAATTGCTTTGCGTATTGTTTTTCTTGTTCCAGTTCGCTTTGCTGACTTTCTGAATGGGTTGAGGTACTTTCTCCCGCGCACATAATCAATAGTGTACCAGCGATAACAACCGCTGAATAGACGACTAGTCCAATATAGAGCTCATTAAAAAACTGTTTACTGAAGGTGTGAACAGAAAGTTCAGTGCTAAAGAGAACACTTGCAATGGTGGATAACAGAATTGCGGCCAGTGAAAATAGCAAAGCATGTAACATGTAATTTTTCAGGTGCATAATAGCAAACTGGCGAGCAACTATTTTTCGAGAGTCCAGGATTGCAAGCGGGCTTAATAGTGCCCAGCTCCACCAATATTGACCTGCCCATATTAGCGACTGTTGAAAGGAGTGAGCGCTATCACTCATCAATGTTTCGTAGCTATAGCAATTGAGCGCTACAATCAGAATAAAGCTCGACCAGAATAAATAAAGTGCTTGTAACGACTTGACTGAAAAGACAAATTTTTTTCCAGGGTATTGGATTTCGTGGGCCAGAGTTTGAAACATTTTTAATAGCACTTTTAGGTTCAATCACCGCATTATAACTGGCAGACAAAAGGACACAAGCGGTTGAATGTATCCAATGGTTTCAAAATACGGATATCTGACTATTTCCAGTAAAGTTTGAATTTTGCTTGAATTGTCGACCAGTTAAGCTGAATGCTGACTGTCTACGTTAAAAGCCTGCAGTTGTACAAGCGGTTTATTTTGCTCCGCTTGTTTGCGGAGGAATCGGTTGCGGCACCGGGTTATTGATCGCTTTGACACTCTGCAGATAAGTAAATATAGCCTCCAGATCTTTATCAGACAGTGCATTTAGAGAAAACCACGGCATCGGTGGCAAAATGTCTCTTCCGACTCCCATATGCTTACCTGTTCGCATGGATTGAATAAATATTTCTGAAGTCCAGCTTCCGAGTCCGGTTTCTTTATCTGGTGTGAGATTAGCTGAAAAGCTTATTCCCCAGGGGCCTACCCAGGCCGTTAAATCATGATTGGTTATTGCGCCCCAGCTATTCGGCCCTATAATTTGAGTGGGAACCGGAGGAAGTTTTGATGAAGACTGGTGACCGGATAAGAGTTTATCCGGATCAAGTTCGGGACCATGGGGAGTCATTATTTTGGGGGTGTGGCAATCATTGCAGCCGCCAAAATTAACCAGATATTCGCCGCGCGCTACCAATTCAGACCTATCTTCTTTATCTGATGGTTGTGCATATGCATTAATTAATGAAGTGGTCAGAAACGCGCTCAGGATGAAAATTGATAGTTTGGTTTTCATAGACGACCTCCCGGTAGCTAGTGGCAATTCCATTGAAAAGCTAACTTCAAGAAGCTAACTTTAAGAAAATAACTATAGACTATTTAGCTAGTTGCTGCGGGTATGTTATCTGACCGATTCCTGTTGATGCTTGATAGATGTCTTAGCGTGTACAGCTCTTTAGGCTCTATGAAATTTTAACTGCAGCATTGCTTGGACTTGACTAAAGAACTGTAGTTCAATAGCAAAAAGTCGGTCAGATTCGGAAGGTTAATCTGAAGTTTGAACGTATTTAGTCCTTTCACCGGAACAGGATAAGAAGTGAAAAAAAATAAAGTATTTGTCATTTTTTTGGGGTTTCTAAGCTTTGTTTCCAATGCTCGGGAGACTGAACTATTTAATTCAGAACTTTTTTCTCCAATATTTTTCACCGCCAATGCCAATCGAAATTTACCTAATAAACAGATTCTAAAGTTAGCTCAAGACGAGAGAGGTTTTATTTGGGTTGGTACCCGAGGTGGCGTATTCCGCTTTGACGGCTACGGCTACCAAAAATTAATCCCGTCAAATCCGTCGGCTGATTTATCGAGTATCTATGTTCGCTCAATGATAGCAGAAGGTGACTTTTTGTGGATCGGTACCATGTCTAGCGGTGCATTTCGGGTAGATTTAAGGACACTACACACTTCGCATTACATACATGATCCTGAAAATGCTGATTCTCTGGGTGGAAACCAGGTCAATGGTATCGAAAAGGGACCGGATGGCCATATCTGGTTTGCACACAGTTTCGGGCTCGATCGGCTGGACCTGTCGAGCAACGAATTCAGACACTTTCAATCTCAGGATAAGCCCGATGATCGTTATCACAATTATTTGTTGGATCTGACTTTTGACGCAGATGAAAAGCTTTGGTTATCAACAGCAAAAGGACTGGCTTTTTTCGATTCGATATCGGAAAAATTTTTGCTATTTAATCAAAAAAACTTTCCTCAGCTGAGCAATAATAAACTTGATGGAGTCGTCATCAGACGATTATTCCTGGCTAGTGATGAACGCCTCTGGCTGGCGACACAAAAGCAGGGAACCTATATTGTTGAACCGAAAAAAAGCGAGGTTATGAAGTTGGATGACTCAGCTAATCGAAAGGGGGTTGTCAATACCTCACTTGTTGAGGTTGCGGCTAAAAGCGGGGGGAAGCGACAAATTTGGATTTCCGGAATGACAGGTATTGAAATACGTGATGCTGACAGTGGTAAATTATTAAAGGAGCTGCGCGGTAATTTGCTGAATGAGTTTGGCTTGCGCGGAGATACTGTGTATCCGATTATGCGTTCGACCTCCGGAATGGTCTGGTTAGGGGTGAATGATTTTGGTTTGCAATATTTTAATCCCGATACCTCGAGCTTTTTATATCTGGATCGGTTTTCCGAGTCGTTGCAGGCGCTTTTTTCAACCTTTATTCATAAGGTCATTCCAGTTAATGAATTTGAACTATTGATACTTACCGAAAAAGATGCCTATCGTCTGAACTTGTTGAGCGGAGCGCTAACCCAGTTTTTTCCTGAAGCGCAATCATTGCCGAAAAATCTGGCTGGCGGGATCATCGACAAAGATAGAGCTTACTGGTTAGGTGGTGGTAATGGTGATTTATATCGGGTCAGCAGTGATTTAAAAACAGTAATAAAATATGAGTTACCATTAACCAAGAATGAAGGGGTATTTGTTCGTAATATCGTTGAAGGTCAACAAGGTGAATTATGGGTCGGTTCCGATCGAGGGCTGGTTAGACTCAACCTAGACAATATGACATTTGATAAACTGAAAAATGAAGATGGCTCTCCATTTATAAGTTTTGTGCGTAATTTATTTGTCGACTCTAACAATCGACTCTGGATTGGTACAACTAGCGGACTGGGTGTCGTTGAACCTGGCGATGACCGAGTGGTTTTCTATTCCAAAGAACAGCGAACAGAGAAAACTTTAAGTCATAATACCATTTATCAGGTAATTGAAAACCAGCAAGGAACCATTCTGGTTTTTACTCGTTCTGGTATTGAGCAGCTAATTACCGATACCAAAGACAAAAAGATTTTCAAATCTTTTGCTCGAGAGGCTACAAAGCAATTGAATGTAGAAGACCGCCTGCTACAAATTGATGACAGGCGGTACTGGCTAGGTCATCAGTTTATTCTTGATCAAGAAGGACAAATAATCAGTCAATTTGGTGAAGCTGACGGCGTAATTAAAAATGGTCGAGGAAACGATATTTTTAAACTAAACTCCAGATACATAATGAGAGTGACTCCGGGATGGATTATGCTCATGGACCTTACCACAGAATCCACTTGGGACTATCAGCCTCAAACTGCAGTAACCGAGTTAATGATAAGCAACCAGACAAGAGAGTTCGACTTTTCCAGGCCCGAAATTCGGTTAACTGCTTCGGATGACCGCTTTTCTGTCCGCTTTGCGTCACTGGATTTTTCGGATCCGGACTCTAATCAATATCGCTATAAACTTGAAGGTTACGATAAAGAGTGGATCTCGACGCCATTTGATATTCGGCAGGCAAAATATACGAGCTTGCCTCCCGGAAGATATGAACTGTTGCTGCAGGGAAGTAATCGAAACGGTATCTGGCCTGTAACATCAGCGAGAATAGAGGTAACAGTTGAACCTAAGTATTATCAAACGCTATGGTTTATGCTGCTGGTTCTACTTAGTGTTTCATTTCTTTTTTATGGACTGTTGCGTTGGCGACTGGCGGTGGTAAAGGCTAAGCAAATGGAACGCTTTGAAAAAAAGGAAGCGATTCAGCGTGCAGAAATGATGACTGAGCTAATGGATCAGAAAAATAAAATGTTGGCTGAAGTGACACATGACTTAAGAACTCCTCTGGCCACGGTTAAGGTTCAACTGGAAGCATTACAGGATGGGGTGTTAAAAGCCGATGAAAAAACTTATGAAACATTGCAAAACAGGATTGCCAATCTGAGTCAGTTAGTGAGCGATCTGTATCAATTGTCATTAACTGAAAGTAGTGCTCTTGTGCTCAACAAAGTTCGTCTCTCTATTAATCATTTATTAGAAGATATGGTTACCTCCTTCAGACCTATGTTTCAGCAAAAGTTTATCGAATTGGAGTTTTTGGAAAAAACAAAATCCGAACTCTATATTCTTGCTGACCAGGGGCGCCTGTCTCAAGTAATCGGTAATTTGTTGAAAAATAGCTATCGTTACACTGATTCAGGTGGGCGCGTGAATGTACTCCTTGCTTCAAGCAAACAATATATTAAAGTTATTATCGAAGACAGTGAGCCGGGTATTTCAGAAGATGAGCTGAATAAAATATTTGATCGATTATATCGTGCTGACTCGGCTAGGGGACTAGAGTCCTCTGGTTCCGGGTTGGGACTTTGGATTTGTCAGTCGATTATTCAGGCGCATGATGGTGAGATAAAGGCGAAATTATCGCCCATGGGAGGATTATCGATTACTATAGAGCTTCCACGAATAACTGAAAAACAAAACCAATAATCGAGAAAGGCAATACCGAATGGCACACAGGATATTCATTGTAGAAGACGAAAAAGAAATTGCTTCGGTGGTTGAAATGTACCTTAACGCAGATGGCTTTGAGACGCAGGTCTTTCATGAGGGAACGAATGTCACTGAGGCTATAAAACATAGCAGGCCGAGCGTGGTATTGCTTGATTTAATGCTTCCTCAAAAAGATGGGGTAACCATTTGTAAAGAAGTTCGAGAGTTTTCCGATGTGCCCATTATTATGACCACTGCCAAAGTTGAGGAAGTTGATCGCTTGCTAGGGCTTGAGATCGGAGCCGATGATTATGTGTGCAAACCATACAGCGTAAAGGAGCTTGTGGCACGAGTAAAAGCGGTTACTCGTCGCTTGGATAACAAAGTCAGTCAATCGTCCCCAGAAATGGTTGTTAATGCCGACAATCACACGATTCAATTTCGGGGGCAGACTATCAGTCTGACAACCGTTGAGTTTAATCTGTTTCATTTACTTTATACGAATCCCAATCGGATCTATTCTCGACAACAGATCCTCGATCAGGTGTATTCTGACTATCGAGTCATCTCTGATCGCACCGTTGATAGTCATATTCGAAATTTGCGTAAAAAACTGGCCGAACTGGAAACCCCGGAAGAACCCGTTCGGTCGATTTATGGCGCGGGCTATAAATATGAGCCGTGGTACTGAATAAACTGAATAATGAATAAGAATCTTATGACAAGGGAGTGTTCGAGGAATGAAAAATAATTTCTGCATATTGTCTGCACATTGCTATGGTCTACTTTAGGGCCAGTGTAATTTGAGACCGTCTATGTTTACCAAGCAAGCGTTTTTACGTTTTATTACCGCCAATATCGAATATAAAGATGATATCGCATTATTGCGTAAGCTAGTGATCATCAATGCCCTGATTTTAGCAATTATTCTGCTTTTTTCGATTTTTTCTCTGTATAACCTGGCTCGAGATGAATGGTTGGTTGCATCGCTTGATCTGGCAGGACTGCTGGTGTGTGGCTACGCCTACTTTCAATTATACGCTAACAAACGGCTCGATTTTGCTGTATTTACTGTAAGCGTAACGCTCATCGCCTTTTTATTGGCGTTGGCTTATGTGGGACAAAACCGCGAATACAGTCTGATCTGGACCTTCTTTTTGCCCCTCTTTGTGTTTATGCTGAACGGGCGAAAAACCGGCAGTTGGATGATGCTCGTTTTTTATGGAATCTTGATTCCGATGGCCTTCATTTATATTGGTGAATGGCAAAATGGTGACTGGACCTTTACCAGTTTTTTACGTTTCTCAATAGCATCGATGGTAATGGTCTATACCTGTTATTACAGTGAGTTGGCGATGGAAAAGTCATATAAAAGTTATAAAGAAGCTCAGCAGGAAGAAAAACGCTTGTTGGACGAGCGTAATGCGATGATGCTGGAAACATTGGAAAAACAAGATAAACTGTTAACCGACGTGTCGCACGAATTTCGCACGCCGTTATCCGTCATGCGCATGCAGTTGGAAGCCTTACAGGACGGCGTAGTGAAAGAGCCGAAAGAGGCGTATCAAAAGTTACAGTCTAAAATATCCGAACTGGATTGTTTGATTCATGACCTGGTACAGGCTTCCAATCTAGGCAGGGAACATCACGGCAGGAATCGTCAAACACTCGATTTAAAATCGTTGCTCGATGAAGTTATTCAGATGTACCAATCCAGGTTTGCTGACGCCAATTTGCAATTGACTTACTCAGCAATTGATGAGGATTGTTTTGTTCACGTCGATCGCGACAATATGAAAGTTGTTTTCGATAAGTTGCTGGACAACTGTCTGCGTTACACTGATGCGCCGGGACAAGTGGTGGTGTCTGTAAAGAAAACTGAAGAGGGTGTAACCATTGGTATTGAGGATTCGGCGCCGGGTGTTCGCAAACACGATCATGTTAAGTTGTTTGATCGGTTATTTCGTGTCGAGAATTCTCGCAATCGCGAAACTGGCGGTGCTGGACTCGGACTTTCGGTGGCTAAGGCAATCGTCGAGGCGCATAAGGGTTTAATTGCCATAAATTCTTCAGACCTCGGTGGCTTGTCTGTGACCGTAACACTTGCTAGCGCTTAAAAGATCGGATAATACAGTAACGTAGCCAGCAGCCAGCAGCCAGCAGCCAGCAGGCTACATCAAGGCTACTAAACTTCCTATCGCTAGATGCTCGGCTAAGACAGTTCGAGCGGTTAATACAGCTCGGTAAAATCTTAACAAAATTAATCCTCTGCATATTTCCTGCATATTTACCCGATAACCTAAGCACAGTAGAAAAAATTCATTACCCAATAAGGAGAGTACTATGAGTTTCTATCGTTATGTGCATAAGGGAGCCTTAGTAATGGTGGCTCTTTCAATAAACTTGTCAAATGCTTGGGCTGGCTCTGGTGGCGGTACGGTTAATTCAACGCCCACAGAATTTTCATTAGTGAGTTTATACTCTCCAAATAGTAAATCCTTTTTCTCGTTTAAAGATTTAGGACGCACTTCAGAGGGAGATGACTATTTTGGTTTGTGGACTAAAAAGCATACCTATCATAATAGTACTTATTACCCTTATCATTCTGACGAATCGATAATTTTTGAGTTGGTTGATGATAATGATAATAATAATTGCATATCAAATAATGACACTGTTGCTATTTCCGATCCGACTACAGGCGCTTATTTGGGCGGATATAATCACGGTTATTTCAATTCAAATCAACATGTTATTCAGCACAAGCTATTTAAAAACCCTGAAAAAGTACCTACCTATAAAATATTTAATTTATCGGGTGGTTGCTTAAACCGAAATGGTATGCAAACTTTCCAGCTTGCTTCGACGGTAGACTTGATTAAAAAGTATTTTTGGAATAATACCGAGTACGCAAAAAAGGCTATTGGCGAAGTTCTTAGTGATAAATTTGGCAATAAAAGCTTTCAGATTAAATCAATGGGGGCTGTGACTAATCAGTTAGCCATAGAGCATTTACATTCAGCTGCTCATAATACACCGGTTGCTTTAGTGAGCTATCAAAGTACCTTTATTAGTGGCGATGGTAAAGCCTATTTACCCACTATTAATGGCGCCAGTGAAAAGTGGGAAATTTTGGCCGTCAATCAGTTTCAAGCGCTACGCCATTATTGCATCCCTGATGGCACCAAAGTCAGATTAAAAAATTCGGGGAATAAAAAGTTTTTAGTGCAAACCGGTTGGACTTTCGGTATGAATGAAACTGGAACCGAATTTGAAATGAAAAACCGAAGCTATGAAGGTGCTTGTATCGATGAAAAAGATGCTTTTTCGTTAATGCTACCTAATGGTGATTTCGTTCAAACCAATCCTGGTCATCACAATATGGATCACCATCAGCCCTTTATTCATAAAACCATGACCTTTGCCTATGTAAAAAATCCTGATCTAGATTTAAGAGTTAATAAAGCGAATCTAACTTTTGAAATTGATATTAACGGTGGCGGTTATGGATTGCCTAAACATGAAGACAACACTATGTCGGTTGACGGTAACGGTAATAGGGCATTTCCTTTTAGCAAAGATGCATTAGCTTCTCATCCTGCTGGTGTCGCTGTTCAGTACAGTTTTCATAGTGACAGCAACAGTTTTTGTGATAACTCTTCATTTTTCTTAAAGCGTTCAGGCTCACAAAACGAGCATAAGTTTTTTGGTGCGACAACAGAAGGAGCATTATCTGCAGCAAAAATAAGAACCGATCGACCACATGTTTTAGCCTGGGAAAGCTTTCGTTTTGTCTTTGAAGGTGACGATAATGATGCCTGTTATACACCAAATCAACTAGAGAATACCTGGGTTAATAGTACAGGTTCGCTTGTGGGGACTCCTTATTACAAAAATTTAACTCGCGGTGGTAATCTGATGCGCATGTGGGATCCTGAGGGAGGTTCACTTGGCTTTTTTGATACCTATTTTTATCCTTTTGGCGCCGATTCATTTATTCAGGTGACTGAACCGCCTGTCGATTTAGGTAATTTTGATGGCAGTATATTAGGTGATTTGGTAAATACTGATCCGTTAGTAGGACTACGCTATTACTTTGGGCCTCCTGAAGTTGGGCAGAATTATGCAACAGAATTATCGGTAACGGGTTTACAAGCACACGATGCTCGTTATCTCGGCAATGTGAATGCTGGTGGCGAAAGGGCTATAGCACAAAGTGAAATGCTTCATAATTGGGAATTTATGACTTTCGAGCCGGTCAATCGCACCTTGTCTCAATGTATACGAGGGGGAGATAAGGTTTATATTCGTACCTATAACGGCCATAGGTTACAGGCGCACCAATTTGACAATGTGGTAGACTCAGATACATACAATCGTTTAACTTGGGAAACCTTTACCATAAAAAAATTAAATGGTAATGCTAACAGTTGTATCAGACACGGTGATACGCTGCAGTTAGATACTTATCATGGAACCCATTTACGTGCGGTTGATGGTTATGTGATCCATGACAGTGAGTACAACGAAAATAACGATCATCAATTCAAATTATTGTTAAATAACTTTGCTCCTCAATAACATTGTTATTTAATAAAGGTTTAGAGAGGTGATTATCACCTCTCTTTTGTTTTAGTGACAGAAAAATGCTGCATTTCAAAAAACTTTCTTTAGCTCTGCTTTCTTCTTTTGCGCTGATATTAGCTTATGTTTATGAACCCTTAGGCTGGTTAGGGTTTGTTGCCCTTGTACCGATTATTTATGCCACTGAAAAAGCAAAAACTAAAGTGGATATTTTATGCTGGATAATTTGCATTTTTGTATACGCAGCTGTGGTGTATTTTCGTATGCCACAAATGTTATTGGAAAAGGCAACAAGTTCGGCTTGGATAGCTTATCCGAGTACGTTCTTATTTATCCTCTGGCAAACGCTACCATTTATGGTGTTCGCTCTATGTCGCTTTAAAATTAAAATAATGGGTGAAGGCGCAAATGTTTTTCTTCTCGCTGCCACATTAACGCTGCTTAGCTTTTTTCATTGGTCTCCTCTACCGCTTATTATCAGCAGTCAGCTTGAAATCCCGGTTTTATTTTTACAAGTGTTAGATATTGGTGGTTTGCCTTTGGCTGATTTTCTCATTTATGTGGTTAACTTTTCGTTCGCGAAATTATTGTTCGCATTGAAAGATGATAAAAAACAACAACTGAGAAAACACATAGTCACCATTTCGGCTGTTTTATCAACCTTGATTATTTATGGTCTATTTTCTATTTATCGGTTTGGTACGAATGAGGAACAAAATTCACAAAACAGCATTTCTGTCGGTTTAGTGCATACAAGTTTTGCCTATAATGTTTCAAAAAAGGCAGAGCTGAACAAACTTTTAGAGTTAACCCGTTCATTAAAGTCGGCGCAACAAAATATCAACTTAATTGTTTGGCCGGAGCTACCTAATCCACCTCGTCAACGAGCAGACATCAATTTAAAAAGGGTGATTTCACAACTTAATAAAGAATTTAATTCCCCAGTGCTCACGCATAATCTGGCATTTTCCGATAAGCATAGTGGGTTTAACAATCAACCTTATCGATATAATCTGGTTTCTTTATTTGATGCTGAAAAAATAGTTGCTGAACATAAAAAGCAATTGCTGTTGCCTTTGGTTGAGTACCTGCCTATGGAAAATTTATTACGCGATGTTTTTCCCAAGCCTGCTTCCTATATTCCTGGAGAAGGCAGCTCGGTTTTGACTCTTGCGAATGGCGTCATGATTGCGCCACTAATATGTTACGAGTCAGATTTTCCTGATTACTCCATGCAAGCGGTTAATCTGGGCGCTAATTTATTAATCAATGTTGTTAACGATACCTGGTCACAAAACCATTTAAATGCACGTAAGCATTTTCGTTTAGCGCAAATGCGTGCCATTGAGTTACGAAAATCAATCATTCGTGTGACTAACAATGGTTACAGTGGAGTGGTTTACTCTTCTGGAAAAGGCCAACGAATATATGCTCCCGGAGAATATTCTTCACAGCTAAAATCGGTACCATTGAGTGAGCATCGAAGCTTATATTTTTATTTGGGAGACTGGGTGTTTTGGGGATGTCTATTAATTATCGTTTGGCAATTTTTGCGTTATAGATATTTTTGAATGATTCATTATTTTGGATAGACTCTCGTACCTTTTACAATATAAGCAATTCTAAAAATCTGACTCTGCATTTTTCCTGCATATTTGCTCTGTAAAGTACACGCTAATCATTATCTTTGGACGCGCGTGGAGTAATAATGCAACAAATTAATGGCATTTCAATTAACCGAATCCAGTGTTTAGTTCGCCTTAAACAGGTGTTGTTGATCATTGGTTTACTGATGACCAACCTCGTGTCGGCCTCAATTGAATCGGGCAGTGTGAGCCCCAAATTGAGTACAACGCCTGTCGACGTGGGATTAACCAACAGCGAACAGCGCAGTGTGTTTGTGCAAGTCGTGAACCCAATAAAATCCGGCGAAGCTCAGGAAGTTGGCAATGGCCAATGGCGATTCAACACCAGTGACGGTAGCAACACTTCTGATCTATCCGCTTACTACATTGCCATCGATGGCGCTCCAGCATTATTGGGTGTACCCAGCGAAGCCGGTACCTTAGTGGTTGGCGAAAACAATGAAATTGAAGACCTCTGGACCGATCGTATTTTCAGTCGTCCCGTCGTCTTCGTTTCATTTGAAGATCCAAGTAGCACTTCTGGCGCGATTATCGTACCGACTGCGCCGATCACTTCTGGAAATCAATTCTTATTTGACATTCGTTTCGCCGAAGGTGTTTCAGCCAATTTTGCGGGCGCTAAAGTCCATTATTTTATTGCGGAAGAGGGTTGGCACCGTTTAGTGGATGGCCGCATGCTGTTGGTGTCTAGCACAGAACTTAAAGATACTGGTTTTAGTGGTAAAACCATCGAGCTAGGTGCGACTTTTAACGACGCGGTGACCGTGGCGCAATTGCAACGACCCATGCTATTCCATAACGGTACTTTATTTAGAAACTTATTGGATATGGAAACCTATCAAGGTGCTACTGTCACCGCAGGTATTGGTGATATTTCCAGTGTTAGCTTGCGCTTGATGCAAGAAAGAAATGCCGAAGAGAGTTATGGAAGTAGGGTGTTTGCAGGCCGCGTGGGTTTTATGGTGTTGGGTAATCTCACCAGTATTGCTAACACGATAAAAACGCATCTGGATACCAGTACCAATATCCGTGGTGGCAGCTATTTAACGGTACCCAAATCACATTTTCAAAATTACCCGCACAGTGCGGCGACCTCGCCCTTGTTAAACAAAGCTGCCTGTGCCGAGGATGACGATGTACAAAACTATTGTATTTACTTATCGATGCCCGTCGATGTGTTTAGTCGTGGCCTGTTTGACACCCCACGTTTGCCTTATGTCGATAGTGACTTTGAACCGCTTGAAATGGAACGTACGCTGTATTCAGAAGCCTACGACAATTGGGAAGCCGTGGTTAAAGCTGAAATGGCAGCGCCGGTTACCGACGCCGACAATCAACCGATAACTGGTACCTTAGCGCAGATGTTTCCCAACTTTGTTGCTGATCGAGGCTGGGACCATGTACTCATAGGTAGTAATAATTACTGGCACTGGTTTGCTACCTACCATTACAACACCTGTGTTTTTGATAGCGTAAATACTGCCTGTGTCGATTACGCGCCGGGTGATACCATTATTGAAGACAGAACTTTTGAGTGGATCCCGACGACGTCTTTATATGATTACGAAGAGCGTAATACAATTGGCTTGCACGCACCAGCGGATACCGCTCAGGGTTTTTTTATTGTCAACGATAGCGGTTTAAATGATAAAGGCTCATACAGCGAAAGACTCACTCCGCCAAGTTGGGCTGCTAACCAAACCCTTGATTATTTAAATTTTGATGTGCCAACTGACGCTAAACTTTTAAAGGTGCATCAACAAAGTCAGGATCGCAAAGTGACGATTGAGCGCCTCGCGGAACCCTGGCAATTTGCTTATGCCAGAATCGATGCGTCTTTGACAGAAGTATGGTGCGACAGTTGTGAGACCATTCCTACCTACAATTATGGAGCCTTCCAGGCAACGGGTAATTTGACGTATCAGTTTGCGGTTTATCCTGAAGATTATCAT
Source organism: Aliikangiella sp. G2MR2-5 (assembly GCF_015687155.1). GTDB lineage: Bacteria > Pseudomonadota > Gammaproteobacteria > Enterobacterales > Kangiellaceae > Aliikangiella. Next base: position 39,563 of record NZ_JADPQF010000008.1, read on the forward strand.
TACCTTATGGATTCGCTGCCTCATATGTCCTATACCGGTGAGTCGCATGTTAAGCCTCAGGTTGCCAAAGTGGGGCAAAATATCCGTGTTGGCGACTATCTTTTTGCCAATATCGCCTACTCCATTGAAGCGACGAATTTTGTCTGGCTGCGCTCTGCTACTGGAAAAGTTGATGACGCTGTGGTTGTTGCGACCAATCAATTGGGTTATCAGGCAACGGTAGATGATGGCAATTCCTACGTCACCATGTGCATGACGTTTAACAATAGTCAACGTTGTGGCAACTGGATCAAAGTAGGGCAAATACCGTTCGCAACCAATGTAAAGGTTAAGCCGCAATACGCCGAGCCATTAGCGGGGGCTGGTTTAATCGGCCAATACACTTATATTGCACCAAACAATAATGCTTACGATGGGTTGGAGTATCAAAGTCTTTACCAGTGGCAATATGCGCAGTCTGACACTTGGGTGGACTATGCGGGTGAGAATGAAATCACCTTTCAGAAAGATGTAGCTGCCGGTACGGTGATTCGTTTTTGTGTGACGCCCAGCAGCCATCTACAGTCTGGCCCAACCGAGTGCTCTGTTGGCGTGAAGATGCAACTGGATACCGATGGTGATGGCATATCCGATGATTGGGACATCGATGATGACAATGATGGCTATGCCGATTGGGAAGATAGATTCCCTATCGATGCCAGTGAATATTTGGATACAGACAGAGACGGAATTGGCAATAACGCCGATTTAGATGATGATAATGACGGCATCAGTGATGAAGATGAGCTTGCCGGTTTAACCGACCCACTAAAATACGATACTGATGGTGATGGTACCAGTGACTCAGAAGATCCATTCCCAACCAGCTATGGCAACTTTCCGGATTTTGATAACGATGGTTTAGACGATACGGTTGATGATGATATCGATGGCGATGGTGTTGTTGATTTTATCGAGTTAACCTTTAATGGTGAAACCTTTCTACGTCGGCTTGATGATGATCCCTACAGCCCTTGCGTATCCAATCATATTACGGTTACCAGCAATGCTGACAATGGCCCAGGCTCATTACGGCAGGCACTGATTGATTTATGTCCAAGTGAGGTTTATTCGGAGTTAAGCGTCATTGATTTTAGTGATGCGATGACCATTACATTGCAAAGCCCACTGCTAATTAAAAAAGGCGTTGAAATTAACGCTAATCATAGCGTTGTGCTTGATGCGCAAGGACAAAGTGGCATTTTTTATGTAGCGATGACGGCTGGGCTTGCGGGTACACAATTTCCACATCTGATCGGGCTTACGTTGCGCAATGGGGCATCCTATCAAGCCGATGACTTAGTCGCTTCAACTGATAGCGGAAACGGCAGTGCTATCCATATGCAATCGAACTCAACTGTTATTCTTGACTCGGTATTAATCGAAAACATGACAGCGCCTGCTATTAATGGCGATGACTTCGATCTGTATATGGAAAACAGCCTTATCGCTAATGTAAGTGGCAGGGCATCAGCTGTGCGCACCACTGATGGGCAAATTTCTTTGTTCTCCAGCACCCTTTACAACAGTGAAGGCGGAACCATTGCTATTTGGGGTGACGGTAAAGCCCAGTTACGTAATAGCCTGCTGTTAAAAGGCCCAAATGGCTCAACCGTGTGTAATGTTTCAAATTGGGAACAACAAACCGCCAGTTGGGTAGAAGACAGTGAATGTGGCATTAGCTCAACGGGGACCGTCGAGTTAGCCGATCCGGATAACGGTGACTACCGCCCAATACCCGGCAGCGCAAATATCGACACGGGTGAGACCGGTGAACTTCCATCAGACGCAGTAGACTTGCTCGGTAATGCCCGTTTAATGGGCGAATACAATCCGGATAATCCAGAAGAACTGGGCGGACCGATTTATCCTAAGCTCGATATCGGTGCGATTGAATATGATTTTTACGGTGATTTTGATGGCGATGGTACCGATGATTTGAACGATGCTTTCCCGTTAGATGTCTCTGAATCAGCTGACACGGATAATGACGGCGTGGGCGATAACAGTGATGCATTTCCCGACGACGCTGACGAAACCATGGATAGCGATGGCGATGGCATAGGTGATAACGCTGATCTCGATGATGATAACGATGGTTACAGCGATAGAGTTGAAATTGACGAAGGGAGCGATCCGCTTGATGCAACATCGACACCATTAGATACGGATCAGGATGGCGAGCCCGACAGTACTGATACTGACGACGATAATGATAGCGTTCCTGACAGTGAAGATGCCTTTCCGTTAGACGCTACAGAGTCGGTGGACACTGATGGAGATGGGATTGGTAACAACGCTGATACTGACGACGATAATGATAGCGTTCCTGACAGCGAAGACGTCTTCCCGTTAGACGCTACAGAGTCGGTGGACACTGATGGCGATGGGATTGGTAACAACGCTGATACTGATGACGACGGTGACAATGTTGCCGACAGTGAAGACGCCTTTCCGTTAGACGCTACAGAGTCGGTGGATACTGATGGTGATGGGATTGGTAACAACGCTGATACTGATGACGACGGTGACAATGTTGCCGACAGCGAAGATGCATTCCCATTGGACGAAACTGAGTCTGAAGATACAGACGGTGACGGTATCGGTAACAATACCGATACTGATGATGACAATGATGGTTATTCTGATGCGATAGAAGTCGCGGTCGGCTCTGATCCGCTCGATTCAAACAGTCGACCACTTGATACCGATTTGGATGGAATTCCTGATTCAATAGATACTGATGATGACAATGACGGTGTTGTCGATAGTGACGATACCTTCCCTTTGGACAGTTCTGAATCAGTAGACACCGATGGTGATAGTATTGGCAATAACGCCGACTTGGACGACGATGGCGATAATGTTGCTGACAGCGAAGATGCCTTCCCGTTGGACAGTTCTGAATCAGTGGACACCGATGGTGATGGGATCGGTAATAACGCCGACTTGGACGACGATGGTGATGGTGTGGCCGATAGTGATGATGCCTTCCCGTTGGACAAATCTGAATCAGTAGATACCGATGGTGATGGTATTGGTAATAACGCCGACTTGGACGACGATGGCGATAGTGTTGCTGACAGCGAAGATGCTTTCCCGTTGGACAGTACCGAGTGGCTCGATACTGACTTGGATGGCGTTGGTGACAATGCGGACAGCGATGATGATAACGACGGTATTTTAGATGTGAACGATGCCGAGCCTCTTTCTGTTCAACAAACCAGTGGTGGCGGTTCAATGTTCTGGATGTTGTTATTCTTGACTCTTCTGACGATGCGAAAAAGAACTAGTACTTTGAAAAAGAGCAGGGCGTAGTAATTAGAAATATTGGTAGGTTGGGTTGAGGTACTAAACCCAATAATTTCAAAAGTAGGGGGTTGCCGATACAGTAACATTGTTCTTGAGTTTATTTGTTGGGTTAGCAAGGCTAACCCAACCTACCAGGCTGAATTCAACAAACAACAAGGATTAAGAAACAATAAAAAATTTCACTCGCCTGTAAACCATTTCGCCATTCACTCGTTACAACAAGCATATTCGTAAAAATTAATGAGGTTGTAATCAATGGTTCGAAAAGTGATGGTAAAAGTTTCACTGCTTCTCTTTATGAGTCTTTTTTTTCTGACCGGCTGTGGTGGCGGTGGTATCGATACTGATACTGACCAGGAAGAAGAAGTAGTCGATACTCCGGCAGATGAATTGGCATTGGAATTTAGCGTAACCGCGCATAACAGCAATGTGCTGATGGTCAATGCCAATGTGGTTACCGAAGAATTGACCGATGTGTCTATTCGATTTGAGTCGGCCGAAGGTGGAGTACATGAGACCTCAACCTCATCCGCTTTAAATAACCACAGCATCACCGTGGTGGGATTGAGGCCGCAAACAGCTTACCAGTTTACCGCGGTGCTCACTCGTGAATCTGGAGAAATTACAACCAGTGAACCGCTGGCTTACACTACGCCTGCACTTCCGTTTGCTGTGCCGGATATGGAGCTGGTTACGACAAGCGATAGCAGTTATCAGGGGATTACCTTTTTTGCCATTTCAGACTCCGAGTCTCACTTTATCGGTGTCGACGAATCGGGAGTACCTGTCTGGTATTTTTACAATAGCGATGCGTCAATGCTGGGAGGCGCCTCTGCCATCAAATATCTGGGGGACAGTCGTCTGATGCTAATGTTGAGTCGCGAAGTCTGGGTTATTGATATGGCGGGTAATATTCTTTCTACTTACCCGTTACCAAACTACCATCACGAAGCCACCATCCTTGAAAATGGCAATATCATGGTGCTGACCAACGAATACGAAGAGTTTGACGGCAAAATGCTAAAAGGCGACCGTATTCAGGAATATAGTTCTGCAGGTGCTTTAGTGTGGGAATGGTCCAGCTTTGAACACCTTGATACCAGTCGTTTTCCTGGCGTCTTGTCGACCCGTATTCTGGACGACGGCTCTTATGACTGGAGCCATTCCAACGCCATTTTCCAGCAAGACGATGGATCGATTTTACTGTCAGCTCGCAACCAGAGCTGGGTTATCAATATTGACCATGCCAGCGGAGATATTAACTGGATTTTGGGAAGCGCCGAAGGCAACACGAATGAGTCGCTACAGAATAAATTTTTAAGCCTGACTGAAGGAAGCTGGATGTCGGCTCAACATGCGCCGATGCAAACTGTTAATGGCGACTATCTGATTTACGATAATCGTAATGAGTCGGAGCTGCCGGGAAGCACCAACAATAGTCGTGCGGTTAAATATCGGGTCAATACTGACAGCATGAGCGCGACCCAAAGCTGGGAATATGTCATCAACAAATATACCCAGGCTATGGGGGATGTTGATGAATTGCCGAATGGCAATATTCTGATCACAGCCGGCGGCCCCGGTAGTAACGACAACGCGCATTTAATTGAAGTGACTGCAAACGTTCCTTCGCAAACGCTATGGGAATTACATATTAACAACGAGACGCTTTATCGTTCAGAGCGGGTTGGTTGGAGTGATTTTTTAGCAATAAAAAGTACGGCTGAGACCGCGCTAAAACTATCCGGCAAAATAACCGGCCTGCATTTGGACGGGCTTTCGATTAGTGATGGAGTTGAAACCTTGTCACTGCCTGCAGGTACAACGACATTTGAGTTTTCTGGAAATTTGTCGGATGGCGAGCAATACGCTATTCAGCTAATCAGCGAACCCGACAATCATAGCTGCATTATAGAAAATGCATCCGGCACGATCAGTCATAATACTGCTAATGTTATGGTCAGTTGTAATGACCATATTGTAAATGCCGACCTGACTCACCTGCCGATAGGAGACACGCTGATTTTGCAGCGCATACAGGGCGATATGGAACCTGAAGTGGGTAAGCTCTGGCTGTGTCGTCTGCCTGAGGATGGGGCTGGTGCCGCGCCTTCAGATGACTGGACAAATGCAGATGGTTCCTGGAACTATATTATCAAACCCCAGGTTGAAGGCGAGAATTACTATAACAGTGAACTCAGTGTGACACTCGATGGGCAGGGGAACCGAATTATCACCGGCAACGCGCTGCCAACGACACCCACCGGAACTTTCCCGGTTGAGCAGGGCACCGTTGCATTTGAATATGATAAAAACCCTAATTTCATTTCTGCGCATCAGGTTCAGATAACTTTTGATGCCATACCTAGTGTAAGCCCTGAGCCAAGTTGTGTTGGATTTGGCGCGACAGGCATTTCATTAACCGGCTCCCCGATTTATCAGGGCTCATCGACTGTTGGAACCGATGCTTCGGCTTTTGAAATGCTGGATAGCAGTGGCGGTCATACCGATGGTACAGAAACCTACCATCACCATTTTCTGGGGCAAAATGTGCTGGATTTGCTGGACCCTGACGATGGCGGTCACTCTCACCTGATGGGCTATATTCAGGATGGTTTTGGTATTTTTGGTCCGAGAGGTGAAGATGGAAAAGCTCTGTCATCGGCGGAACTGGATGAATGTCATGGGCATACTCACGATATTGAATGGGATGGTGAAATTCGGAATATGTACCACTATCACTGGACTTATGACTTTCCTTACAACGTGGGTTGTATTAAGGGAACGCCGCAGGATTTGGGGATTAATAATAGCTGACGATAACCGCAGGTTTACTCTGTCAATGGCGTAAACCTTTGAAGCGGTTTAATTGATAGTGGAAGAGGCTTAATTTGCACAGCATTTTAATAAAAGATCCCCACTTGAAGGTGATGCTTTAAACATTTAATCATTATCTTTTATTAAAAGTATTTATCTTTAATTATTGATTCTCCCTTGTAAATATGACTTCTGCCCCAATATCAAAGGAATTAGATGAAAATTTTTTCATCTAATTCAGGGAGACACACACTATGTCCCAGAATAATGACCCTCCAGGAGACCCTTGGGGGCGTAATAGTAAGCCTCCTCCAGATTTAGAACGACTCCTAGTTCAAAATTTCGACCATTATAAAAAGTTTCTTCCAGGTGGAAGTCCCACAAGTTTCTTTATAATTTTTATATTGTTTTTCTCCGGTCTCACTATCTGGACCGCGTTATATACCGTCCCAAGTGATTCCGTTGCGGTCGTACAGCGTTTTGGCAAGTATGTCGACAATGTTTCACCTGGCCTACATTTTAAGCTTCCCCTTGGTATTGACTCAGCAACGATAGTTCCAATCAAAAGACAATTAAAGCAAGAGTTTGGATTTTCAACGCCTGGTGCAACCGATCCTTATCAAACCTCGCGGGTTTATGATCATAGTCGCGAAACTCAAATGGTAACTGGCGATTTAAATGCCGCGCTGGTTGAATGGGTTGTACAGTATCGAATATCTGATCCAGCCAAATTTTTATTTGAAGTAAGAGAGCCCAGTGACACTCTTCGATATGTATCTGAGTCCGTCATGCGCGAAGTCGTGGGTGACCGTACTGTCGATGAAGTGATTACGGTTGGTCGTCAAGACATTGAGTCTGAAGCGCTCGTAAAAATGCAGGAGTTATCAACCAAGTATGCAATGGGGATCAGTATCGATCAGGTGCAACTAAAAAATATCAATCCGCCAAAACCGGTTCAAGAGTCATTTAATGAAGTTAATCAAGCTCAGCAGGAAAAAGAAAAACTGATTAATGAAGCACGTAGAGACTACAACAAAGTTATCCCGCTTGCTCTGGGTGAAAAAGATCAGCGAATTCGTGAAGCCGATGGCTATCGTTTAAAGCGCATAAATGAAGCTGAAGGTGATGCTGCAAGATTTAACGCCCTTTATGTGGAATATATTAAGGCTCCAGAGGTTACTAAACGTCGAATTTATATCGAAACAATGCAACAAGTCTTACCAAAAGTTCGAGCGAAAATTATCATCGATGAGAAAAGCAGTCATGTTTTACCTTTGCTCAACCTGGATAGCAATACAAGGGGAAAACAATGAAAATGCTGAAAGCTTTGTTTTTTATTGGACTAATCGCGAGTGTTGCTCTTAGCTTAAAAAGTGCCCTTTATACGGTCAGTGAAGTTGAACAAGTCATTATTACTCAATTCGGTAAACCCGTAGGTGAACCGGTGGTCGATGCCGGCCTCAATATAAAAATGCCTTTTATTCAGTCTGTTAATGCAATCGATAAGCGTGTATTGGAATGGGACGGCGAGCCGTCGGATATGCCCACTAAAGATAAACTCTATATTTCTGTTGATCTATTTGCTCGTTGGCGTATTACTGATCCGCTGCAGTATTTTCTAAGGCTGAAAGATGAACGTAGTGCTCAGTCCAGGCTTGATGATATTCTTGGTAGTGAAACACGTAATGCTGTAGCAAAGCATGAACTCATCGAAATTATTCGCACCACGAAAAATAGAGAACCGTTACAAATTGGGGGATTAAAAGATAAGGATTCAGACTTAAATGTCGGACAGTTGGTTCCTATTCATAAAGGTCGAAAACTTGTGGAGCAAGAAATATTTACCGCTGCGGCCGATAAGGTCAAAGTGTTTGGGATTGAATTACTCGACATTCGTTTTAAACGGATTAATTACAACGCGAGTGTAAGGCCTAAAATATACGAACGCATGATTAGTGAACGTCGACAAATTGCCGAACGTTTTTTATCGGAAGGAAATGGAGAGGCCGCCAGGATTCGTGGTGATCGAGTGAGAGAGCTCAATAGAATTCAATCAGAAGCTTATCAACAAGTGGAAAAAATTCGAGGGATTGCTGATGCGCAGGCAACGGAAATTTATGCGCTCGCCTACAACCAAAGTCCGCAAGCAGTAGAACTCTATGAGTTCACTCGTACGATGCAATCTTATGCTACGGTTATATCCGAAAGCACCACTTTAGTTTTATCGACGAACAATGAGCTGTTTAAATTTATTGATGGTATTCAAACCGTCGATCAAAACTCGACTGATGAACTGAAAATTAAGGTGAACGACAAACGTTAATAGTAACCATTCATTAGTTCGTATATAGACAGGTTTTGAAAAAATGAAAATTGTTGATTTATCTACGATGAAAAAGTACGGCATAACTAGTGAACAAAAAAGTATTTACCGCTATAAGCAATACCAATATGACGTTCTTCAAGATGCCATCAATTATGCGAAGCATGAGCAAGTTCAATCCAGTTTGAACTTGCCTGTGAAAGTCGAGGAGGAGGCTCAATTATCAAAAAGAGGCAAAGATGACTTATGAAATGATGAATGATAAGCGGGGCCATCCAACTCAATTACCCAAAGAACATGTTGATTGGGTCGTACAACCTATCGCTCGATTTGTTAAAATTGAGGCGGCCGCAGGAGTTGTTTTACTGCTATCCACTTTACTGGCTTTATTTTTGGCAAACTCCCCGTTAAGAGAATTATTCGATAGCTTATGGCATGTACCGCTTGGTGTAAATATAGGTGCCTATACATTTGAACGCTCATTACATGGATGGATAAACGACGCGGTAATGACGCTGTTTTTCTTTCTGATTGCGCTTGAACTCAAACGAGAGCTCGTTTTGGGAGAGTTGCGAAATCCTCGTCTTGCAATGTTATCTATTTCCGCCGCAGTAGGCGGTATGCTCGTGCCGGCACTGGTATATCTTTTTTTTCAATACGGCGAACCAGGCCAGCTTGGTTGGGGAACCGTTATGGCAACGGATACCGCATTTGTGATCGGTTGCCTGGCCCTTTTAGGTACTCGCATCCCGAAAAGTTTGAGAGTGTTCATGCTATCCTTAGCCGTAGTCGACGACATAGGTGCTATCATCGTTGTTGCCGTTGGTTACGGTAGTGAGATTAACTGGTTTTCCATTGGGCTTGCGTTACTTGGTTTCTTCGTTGTTAAAATAATGGCTTTCATCGGTATCCGCAATATGGCTTTGTTTTTTATAGTGGGGGCGATAATATGGTTAGCCGTTGATTTTTCTGGTATCCATCCAACAGTCACCGGCGTCGTTCTGGGATTAATGACTCCAACAAAAAAATGGATAACCGATGAGCGTTTACATACGATTATGGATTGTGTAGTAGCTTATCCTCCGGGTGATCACTGGAGCGGTGACACACCTGATCGTAAGGTATTGAAAACGGCTGAGGCGGCTGCTCGCGAAGCGCTCTCACCGGTTGAACGCCTGGAGATGATACTTCATCCATGGGTGGGGTTTGTCGTTATGCCTTTGTTTGCCTTTGCGAATGCTGGGGTGGCTTTTGCCGGCATAGACTTTAGTTCTCCCTTGACGATGGCCATATTTCTTGGTTTCGTGGTCGGCAAACCACTAGGGATCTTCTTGTTTAGTTGGGTCGCGGTGCGGTTGCGAATTGCGGTGCTACCGGCCAGTCTAAATTGGCCGCTGATTCTTGGCGGAGGCATGTTAGCCGCGATAGGTTTTACCATGGCTCTATTTATTGCCAATCTTGCTTATAGTCCAGAGCAAATTGTTTCAGTGAAGTTCGGGATTTTGTCAGCGTCAGTTTTCTCGGCACTATTTGGCTTCGCGTTGCTTCGATATTTTTCTGTTTCAGGTGAAGAAGATAAAGGTATCCACAATGGTTAAATCTTCGATGCAAAATACAACAGGAAAAACGAATGTCGCCTCAAAAAACTCTACCATAGCCAATGAAGAACAAAGAGTGCTGTGGGGCAAACAAACTCAGCTATCGCTTAAATATTTTGCTATTGGAAAACATACCTTCGAAAAGGGATTTATTGACGCTCTGATTTCAATTAAGCGCGCTTCTGCGCAAGTCAATCACGAACTTCAGCTGATAAGCGATAAGCAGCTGGAAGCCATTGTCTATGCGTGTGATGAACTGCTTAAAGGAAAGCACGCCGACCAATTTCCGTTGCGAGTATGGCAAACCGGTTCTGGCACACAAACGAATATGAATGTTAACGAGGTTATCGCCTCACTGGCTAACCACTTTATTCATCAAAGTAAACAGAAAGAAAACTTAAACGGAGATGATTTTTTACATCCGAATGACCATATCAATATGTCACAGTCATCCAACGATGTGTTTCCCACGGCTATGCATATTGTCATCGCCAAACAGATTACGGAATTTCTGCTGCCATCACTAGAGTTGATCGAGCACGAGATACGTCAAAAACAAAGAGAGTTTGAAAGCGTTTATACAGTCGCTCGAACTCATTTGATGGATGCTTTACCGATCAATGCGGGGGCGATTTTGTCGGCTCACGGCAATCAGACAAACGCAGCAAAAAAGGCCATTCATGAGAGTCTGGAGTCGGTATACCAGCTAGCGCTGGGCGGCACTGCGGTAGGTTCAGGTGCCAATACTCCGGCGCTATTCGGTCAGCAAGCCGTTGCGCTGTTAGCGGAGCAATATCAGCTACCATTTGTTCAACATCCAAACTTATATGCGGCAGTTTCAGGTGAGGAATCTTTGTTGAGGCTTAGCGGCGCGCTTAAACAGTTGGCCGCTACCCTGTTTAAAATAGGGAATGATTTTCGACTATTGGGTAGCGGACCACGCTGCGGCCTTAATGAATGGCATCTTCCTGCTAATGAGCCGGGCAGTTCCATTATGCCGGGGAAAGTCAATCCAACCCAATGCGAGGCTTTAAGCATGGTGTGCTTGCAGGTCATGGGCAATGATCTGACTGTCTCTCTTGCTGCCTCAAACGGGCTCCTGCAATTGAACACTTACCGTCCGGTAATTATTCATAACGTCATGGAAAGTATTGAGTTGCTGGTTGATGCTGTTACCTCTTTTTCAGAAAACTGTATTCGAGATTTAGCACTTAACCAAACTCAAATTGATGCCAATATGCATAATAATTTATCGGTAATAACACTTTTAGCTCCCCAACTTGGATACGACGTTGCTGCCAAAATTGTCAAGCAGGCAGCCCGGAAAAAAATATCCCTGGCCGCTGCTGCGGAGGACCTTGGTTTATTCAGTGTTGCACAGTTTAATCAATTACTGGATGAACATTTGAATACACAGACTGGTCAATCACCGGATTAGTCAATATCTGGATTAGTCAACACGCGGACTGTTCAAAATGGGGACTGGTCAATTCTTAAAACTCGCTGTATTTCATTGATCTGGATGTCTGACGTTATTTTACTTTTTAGCTTCTCGGTAGCTGACCATGCGTTGTGCCTTTTCATCCCAGAGGCAGGATTTAAAACAGTTGCTCATCTCGGATAACCCCAAAGTCGTGACTATTGGTGTCTGTAGCTCAGGAATAGCTTTCATCGCTTCGGGTAGTCGATAAAAAGGGATTCTGACGTTGAGATGATGTATATGATGATAACCAATATTACCTGTCACCCATTGCATGAATTTGTTTAGTTTTAAATAACTGGACGACTTCAACGCTGCTCGATAATAATTCCAGGCGCTCGGCGTAATAATAGTCATGCGCTTGAAGTTATGTTGGGCAAAAAAGAGGTAGGAGCCAAACGCACAGTTAAGCATCATCGGCAATAGAATGACAAAAAATGCCGTACTGAAACTACCAAAATACCAAAGGATAGCAATGACTGAGCTGTGCAACACTAATGACAATAACGAGTCAAAATGTTTTATCGGACTTTTTAAAAAAGGTAACAAACAGAAACTGATGCCAAAAATTGTCAGATAACCCAAAAGCATGGTTAACGGATGGCGTTGTAAGCGATAGTAAAAGCGTTCCCATTTGGACGCTGCTTGCCACATTTTTGTGGTCATTATGGGGAAAGTCCCAACACCTAGCGTGTCGACCTTTCCTACGTGTCCATGATGGTAGTTATGGCTCTTTTGCCAGGCATGCATCGGAACCAAAACCAGCATACCGTATAAGTGAAAAAAATAGTGGGCACAAGATGAGTTGGAGAGGATGGCGCCGTGCATATAATCGTGAAAAGTAATAAACGCACGTATCATTAACATTGCGCTGCTAAGTGAAAATAACAATTGCAACCAGGGCCACTGCGCGAGCCCGGCTCCCGCCATTGAGGTAAACAATAAGAAAAAAACGGTGAAGACTAATCGCCTGCTTTTATTTCTGGACTCTTTGGCAAAAGGTAACGTCGCTTTAAGCAGTTCTTTACCGACTCGCAATCCATCACTGTGTTCGGCAATCTTAATATTGTGTTCGGGATTTGTATTATGATGCTCCATAGTGTACAACTCATTTCTTTCAATTAAACCTCTTTTCAGAAATAAAATCTCAAGCTAGTTTTTCTCCAATAGGTAACTCAATTTCGATATTTTTATGTTTTTATATTATAGACAGTAGTATTGGTGCACTCTAGGAAAAAACGAAAATAAGGAACGGTAGTAATGTTTCTACGAATGTCAATGTAGCTAAAGTGTTTAAGTCATTCACACAGAGGCGCATCAATTTGAATTTTGGGGCGAAAAGAATGTCAAGTGCTTGGCTCTTTCCTGCCTGGACTGAGTTCAAATGAGAAAGCTAGACTTTTCCCTGCCAAATCTTATATGAAATATTATTCTTATCAGAGTTTTTTACAGAATACATAAGGTCATCAGCGATTTTTATTACTTCTTTTATATCATCAGGCATAACTTCGAAAGTTACCAGGCCAACACTAAAGGTGACAGGCCACTTGCAATAAGTCATCCGCTTTTCAAGTTGTTGACTTGCTTTCTTAAAGGCGGCTTTTGCTTCTTCTTGTCCGGTTTCTGGCAACAGGCAGGCGAACTCGTCACCGCCTAACCTGGCAATAGTGTCAGTTGCTCTTAACGAATCTTTCAAACAGGCTGCAACTTCAATCAGCAATTGATCCCCGACAGGATGACCATGGGAATCGTTGATAGCCTTAAAATCATCGATATCGATATAGGCCAGAGAAAATATATGCTCGTATCTGGATGAGCGTACTAACTCATTCGCCAGCTCGATATAAAACCCTCTGGAATTATATACGTTTGTAAGAGAGTCGGTATCTGCTGCTATAGACTCGACCCGATGAACATTCCTGAAATTGGTGATTAGTATTGCCAGAATAGAGAAGCTGACGGCACAGGAAAGACCATAGTAAAATAAAGCTATAGCATCAATCCTTTCCTGATATGCGTAAATTAAAAGCAGTATAAGGGTCGAGAATAAAGCTAATGCTACTCCTGCTTTGCTAGAGCCATACCAGCTGGCAATAGTAATAGGAAAAATATAGAAAACCTCCAAAAACAAGTCTTTACCGAATAAGACTGTAAGGATTGCCAGAGAGAAAAGCATCAGTAAGCATAGCCACCAAACATATTTATTGGAGCGTTTATCTAAAATACTTAATATAGTCCTCAGCCTTTCCAATCCAGCTCCACTTTAACGTTTGCCATAAGCTTGAGTGACTTAGTATAGCTTACCTCATCTGTTTCGATAGAAGTGTCCGTTATCAACCATTAATGAGTGTTTTTGTATTTTAGTGGGTGATAGGTTTATAGAGGTTGTAGGTGAATGCCATGCAGCTAAAGAACAGCACTTTGCATAGAGTGTAGATTTAGAGGTTAAAACGTACGGTTTAAGTGTTGAAACAGTACTCGTGTTAAAAAATGAATTAAAGTCAATATGTTATGTTGTTCCGATCCGGAGTTCTTGCATCCATTAACCTGTCGGGCTATATAAGTGTCTGCCAAACAGACTAATCAGGAGAAAAATAGCAATCTCGATATGAGGTGATTTTGAGCTGGCTTACTTGTATCATTCTGCCATATCTCAAAATGCAGTACTTTGTTAATGAATCGATACCTTCTTATACTTGCCTCAATCGTCATCATTAGTTTTTCCAAATCACCGAAAGCTTCAACTCCTTCCAAGAGCCATCAGCTCTCTTCTACAAGCCATCAGCTCTCTTCTACAAGCCATCAGCTGTTATCGACAAGCCTAAACGCCAAAGTGAATTCCCGTGATGTAATCACATTCAGAAAAGCGAAAAGTATTCTGAAGGACCTCTATAAGGAATCTCCCGAGACTTTCTACTGTGGGTGCGAAATCAACTGGGACGGCAAGAAACTAGTTCCTGACTGGAACTCTTGTGGTTTCACTCCCCGCAAACAAGAAAGAAGGGCGTCACGCATTGAATGGGAGCATGTTGTCCCTGCCTGGGAGTTTGGTCATCAGCTTCAGTGTTGGCAAAATGGCGGTCGAAAAAACTGTAGTAAGGTCAATGCAAAGTTCAGAGAAATGGAAGGCGATTTATTTAACCTGGTACCAGCGGTCGGTGAGGTTAACGGTGACCGCTCGAACTATCGATTTGGGATGATTGAAGGTGAACCCAGAGTTTATGGCAGGTGTGACGCCGAAGTAGATTTTAAAGCACGTGTGTTTGAACCTAAGGAAGATATTCGAGGGGATATCGCGAGAACTTATTTTTACTTTGAAGAAAAGTACGGTCTCAAAATTAGCCGCAAACAAAAGCAATTATTTGCTGCCTGGGAGAGAAGTGATCCGGTAAGCAAAAAAGAGTGTCTGGTTGCAGAATTAAAGTCTGCTGCTCAGGGAAAAATAAACGAGTTTTTGGAAAAGAAATGTAAGGCTTTCGCTAAAAAGCTATAAAGCGATGAAACTAGCTCTCTGTAGTCAAAAGCATAGTAAAAAGGTAGTTAAATAGATCAAAAGGAGGAGTGTTTGATATATAATCAGGCTACCTCTTCCCAATCAACAATTATCCATCGGCGGCATTCTCGGAAAATAGAGGGATGTTCGTCTACATGTGATCTTGTTTCAGAGATAGTCGAGAAATCAAGGATAGTCGAAACATCAGTAAGTATTGAGAATAAAGTTGTTCGGTTTAAGTATCAGGTAAAGGCTCAATCTGCTAAAAAATTACACACTAACCAGGAAGTAAATATAGTCTCGGTACGTGGCTATTGTGGCGCAGACTTACTTGCATCATTCAACCATATCTCGCTATCCTAATCTTCCTGCATCAGCCTGGTGACTTGCAGAGCCTCCTGTTTTTCTTAGGAGCGTCCTGTTGGATAATGCATATGTTTTTAATATTTTTTCAATATTCTGGAAATGCTTTGGCTTTTTCTTTGTAAGGACAATATCGTAATGAAATTTGATATTTGTATTGCTGGTGCAGGTGTTATAGGCCTGGCGATTGCGCAAGAACTGGCGACGCAAAAAAAGACTGTTTTACTACTAGAACGAAATTCCTCCTTTGGTCAGGAAGTTAGTAGTCGTAACAGTGAAGTGATTCATGCTGGAATTTACTACCCGGAAGATGCGTTGAAAACAACGCTATGTATTGAAGGCAGAAGGCGACTTTATTCATTTTGTGAGCAATACCGCGTCCCTTATCGAAAACTGGGAAAGCTCATTGTTTGTTCCGATAGTCAAGACATAGCACAGCTTGAGTCGATTTATCACAATGCAGTAAATAATGGCGTCGAAGAAGTTCATTTGGTTGATTCTGATTACTGTAAAAAGCATGAGCCGGCAATTAAAGCCTGTATGGCGATTAGCTCTCCGCAAACAGGCATTATCGACAGTCACTCTTATATGCTTACGTTACTTGGTCTGGCACAAAATCAAGGCGTAGATTATGTTGCGAATACTTTGGTTGAAAGAGTAGCGTGTACTGAAAATGGCTTGAATGTTCATTGTAAAGACAGGCTATCCGCTGAGACTATGACGATCTCTTGTGGCATTTTTATTAATGCGGCAGGCTTAAATGCAGTTGAGTTGGCCAAAAATATAGAAGGTATCGACCCGTTGTCGCTACCTCAATATTATTATGCAAAGGGCCATTACTTTCGATTGCAAGGGAAATCCCCTTTTAGTCACTTGATTTATCCCCTCACTGAAAAAAAGATTCAGGGGTTGGGGGTGCATGCAACGCTTGACCTGGCAGGTCAGGTTAAATTTGGTCCTGATGTTGAATATATTCAGCAAGTTGATTATCAATTCAATAGTTTGGCTGAGGCACGTTTTAAGAAAGCTATAGCAGCCTATTACCCTGAAATCGAACAACGGACTATCTCATCTGATTATGTTGGGGTGCGCCCTAAATTACAGGGCCCCAATGATTCCTTCAAAGATTTTTATATTGAAAGAACAGATGCTGTTATCAACCTTTTTGGTATTGAGTCTCCAGGATTGACTGCGTCATTAGAGATTGCAAAATATGTAAGGAATCTGATTGGTTAAAGGTTATTTATAACCAGTCAGCACCTATATAAATTAACCTGTATTAAGTGAAACTGATCGAACAATATAAGTCAGGTTCAATTAACTAAAGTGGATTAAAATAATTAGAGTAAAGTAAGTAAAGAGAGTAAAGCTAAAAGTTTACACTGCCAATCCGCTTGATCTAATTCTTCAGTAAAAGCAGTTGTCTGAGTAATTCTATAGAAAATTAAATTGGCTAGCCGCAGTGCTGCCGAGCAAAAAGGTCAGATCACTTGTTAGGTTTAAGTTCTAAGAAAATATTATGTCTTCTAAAAAAGCAACATTCTTATCCTTATGTATAAATGTTGTGATTTTTCTCGATAAAGGCATCTAAAATTAAAAGACAATTTTAGGGATCTATTATGGCCCGGCTTCGCCTGAGAAGATGGCTATGCCGTGGCAGTCTTCCCCTTCGGGCTCGCCAAGGCGAAGTTCCCCAGGCATTGCCTGGGGAACGAAGACTGGTGGAGGCGGCGGGGATCGAACCCGCGTCCGAAAATCCTCTGCTCTTGGTACTACATGCTTAGTTAGTCTATAAGTTAACCCAGAGCTTTTCCGACTAACAGGAGGCTATGGGCGAGTTTGCTTAAGTTTAACGCTTGGGGGGCAAACACCCTTACACGCGAGTCTCCGTATATGACTGTTATTTCCCTACCGGTGACGCTCAGGAGTAACAGTTAGCCTTAAGCGGCTAAAGCGTAGTTGTCGTCGTTTGCAACTATATTGTTCAGCTAGTGGGTACGAGGTTCGCTGACACCTCGGCATGCACCTTGAGTTTTGTAATCTCCGTCGAAGCCAATGTCGCCCCCATAAAGAGTTACTGGTTCTCAGTGTGTCTATTTATTACTCGAAACAGAAGTTAAATTATGCCACACTTAGTGGCGCTAACAAACGAATATAACAATAAATATATGAATTAACTGGTGAATTTCAAGGGCCCGATGGAAGATAACACACATATTTGTTGTCAATCTGTACAAATAACCGACGTTGGCTGTGTCAGAGAGCTAAACGAAGACTCGTTATACTCTGGCGATGGACTTTGGTTGGTCGCCGATGGTATGGGAGGACATGCCTGTGGGGAGGTTGCCAGCCAGCTGGCAGCAGAGACGATATCGAGCGAATTCCTGCAAGCGGGCGACCTCAGTCAAGCCATTCAAAAAGCACACAAACAGATAATCAAAGCCGGTGAAGAAGGTCAGGGCCAGTCCGGGATGGGAACTACCGTGGTAGCGCTTGCTGCCAACGCCAAAAGTTACCAAATTGCCTGGGTCGGTGATAGTCGTGCCTATCTCTGGGATCACAAAAAAAAGTCGTTGAGTCAGTTAACCGAAGACCATTCACTGATTGTGCGCTTGATCAACTCAGGGTTAATCTCTGCGGAGGAGGCAAAATCTCACCCTCAGCGTCATATGATTACCCAGTGTCTGGGTTCCGTTGAAATAGGGGACGTGAAGGTGGATACACTGGAAGCACAGTGGCTTCCCGGACAAAGCATTTTACTGTGTAGTGATGGATTAAGTGATGATGTTTCTGAGGCCGAAATCAGTAAGGTATTGGGGAACTCGGATTCGGTAGAACAAAAAATGGTCCAACTGGTCGAGCTAGCCAAAGCGGCCGGTGGTAAAGATAATATTAGTGCCATATTGGTAGAGTCCCCCATTCAATTCGAACCCGGATTATGGGAAAAAATTAAAGCTTTATTTAGCAAATACAAATAACTGTTAATACAGGGGTAGTTAATGAACAATAAGACTGAGAAGGACACGTCTACAGGACCTCAGGGAACGCAGGTATTTAACGTTGACTCAGTGAATGAGATGATCGCCGCAGAGATTGCCGAAAGTCAGTCGCCAGATGCTACAACGCCTGCGTTAATTGGCGTGAGCACCAATGTATCAGGATTAAAGTACATCCTGAACAAAGATAAAATGGAAGTGGGACGCCGTCCCAATAGTGATATTGTATTAGACGACACCAGTGTTTCTTCGATGCATGCACATATCATTAAAAGTGGTGACAACTGGAAAGTGCTTAACTTGTTATCGTCGAATGGAACTTTTGTAAATGGTGAAAAGGTCGCGGAGCAAGTGATTACTCCTGGAGATAGGGTCGCGTTTGCTGGTGTCGAGTTTGTATTTGCGATGGTGGATGATCATATGCCGGTGGCGAAAGCTGCTAACAGCAACCTACCGTTGATTGTGGTCGGTGTTGCATTGGCGGCTGCACTGGGCGGCGTTTTGTATTATCTCATGTGATATTTTTCATCCTGGTTTTTAAACTGAAATAGCCGTTGCATAGATATTTTAGAATACAAAGGTTATTGATTTTCAGTTGGTAGTTATTCTGAATGAGTCGAGACGAAAGTGACAGGCGGCAGGCGCCACCAAAACAGTTAGGTCGATATCGCATTGTTAGTGAAGTCGGGCGAGGTGCGACTGCGTTTGTTTACAAAGCCTACGACCCTCAACTGGATCGATTCCTGGCGCTGAAAGTTCTCAGGCCTGAGTTGGCTGACGATAAAACCTATCGTACCGCATTTATTAAAGAAGCACGTCTTGCGGCTCAACTTACCCATCCCGGCATCGTAACCATTTTTGATGTTGATATCACCGATAACAAGCCCTACATTGCAATGGAGCTACTCGAAGGAGCGACTCTAGAACAGATTTTGCAGGCTCAGGGTAAACTTAACCTGAAAACCGTACTGGCAATGTGTCAACAGCTCTCACGTTCGCTGAATTATGCACATAAACAAGGTGTGGTGCATCGTGATATAAAGCCTGGAAATATTGTTGTTCTAAAAGATAAGAAGACCGTAAAAGTCACTGATTTTGGTATTGCCCAGCTTGATGATAACGTGAGTCATTCTGGTAAGCGGAGTGATAAGGTATTAGGGACGCCAGAATACATGGCCCCGGAACAGGTTCTGGGTAAGCCGATGGATAATCGCTCCGATCTTTATGCTCTCGGCGTTGTGATGTTCCGAATGCTAATGGCTGTACCGCCTTTTAGAAATGATGATCTGGGAACCTTATTTAAAGACATTGTTAAAAGGCGTCCACCGGAAATTCAAATTGAAGAAGAAAAGGTTCGAGATGATGTTCAGGACCTTATTCGAAAATTACTCCAGAAAAGTCCTGACAAACGTTTTCAGTCCGCGGCTAATGTCACCGCTGAATTAAGTAAAATTCAAGCTAAGCTTGGTACCGTTAAACCGAAAAAAAGAAAGAGTTTTGTATCTCTCAGGCTGCGCTGGACTGCGACCATGGCGGGCGTGGTATTTCTTTCAATGTGTATCAGTCTGGCAATCGTATATTTTGTACAGTATCGCTCTCTTTCCGGAATTACTTTTGACTATGGACGCTCGATTGCACGAATGCTCGCATTCGAAAGCGCTGAGCCTATGTTGCTCGATGATTCTGTTGGATTGAATGCCATCATTCAGGAATCGAGCAAGAACGAACAGTTAACCAGCGTGTTTGTAATGAACACCGATAACCAGATTGTTGCTTCGACTGATGAATCGATGCTCGGTAAAAACTTTGCTCCACCGGCAGAAAGAGAGCTGGAGCAGGCGATTGAAAGCACACGTATTTATCAGCGAGAACTGGAAAATGGAAAAGTCCTGTTCGATATTGAAATGCCGATTGTCTATTCCTCTGCGGAGCTGGGCTCTCTCTATGTGACCTTCAATGCCGAATCAATGTTTTTAGCATCTAAAACAACGCTTATAACCATGTTAGTTGTCATGATGATTACCTTAATGGTGGTCTTTTTGATTACTCTTGGTCTTGCGCGAAGGACTTCGAAAGATTTTCAACGTATCACTCAGGCGATTAATAAGCTGGTTGGCGGAAGGTATGATGCCCGTTTGATTTCTGAACGTAATGATGAGTCAGGACAACTATTTATGACTTTTAACCGGCTGGCTGAATCAATTGAGAACAAGCTGGAAAAAGCTGATTCTGCTAATCAATCGGCCAAACTAGGAAAAATAAAAAAGTCACAAAACAAATTGCCGGATACTTCAAAGTCGTCTGTTGATCTGGAAGAAACCATTGAGCTGAATATAGAGAACTAAACAGAAATTAACGCTCGATTGAGGAGAGCGAAAATGTCAGTTGTTGAACATCTTAACCCCATGCTTGCTGCGGTATTTATTACCGGAGCACTCACTATTTATAACCTGATATCCCTGATTCTGAAAGTTAGAAAGTTAAAACTTGTCAGTGCATTTTCTCGTCTGTTCAGTCTGTTTGTTTTCACTACGGTGACCGGGGCTCTTTCTATTATTTTGCTGGGAACGCAGGGATACAATGCACTCACCAGAGAGGAAAAAGTTGCACGAGTGATTGTAACACCTGTTGGGCAACAGTCATTTCATGCAAGGCTAAGATTTAATGACGGTACCGAACAGGTTTTTTCGCTCTCCGGTGATGAGTTATTGATTGATGCGCACATTTTAAAATGGAAAAGCTGGACCAATATTCTAGGTTTGCACACCGGTTACCGGCTGGACCGAATTGCTGGTCGCTATCGCGCAATCAATGATGAGAAAAGTAAGGAACGTTCTGTTTTTGCAATTCAAAATACTGACGGAAAAGGTATCGCACAATGGCGTGAAGATTTCTCCATGCTTTCTGCTCTGCTCGATGTTGAGCATGGCTCAGCCAGCTTTGTTGCGGCAGATAAACAAACAGAGTATTCGTTAATGGTAACGACTGATGGTTTGTTGCTAAGACCTTTGACTCAGGATTTATAAATCTCAGCCAATAAGTTGTATTAATTTTTATTTAGTACGACATACTCAAGTTTTCTTATCTCTATCCTGACTTTACTAGAATCTTACCATTATTAAGATGACAAGGAGTTTTCTATAGGGGACATCCTTGTTTAAATGAAAATTCACTACTTATATAAATGGTTTGCGGTCAAGTGATAATGTTGTTACCACGCTTCAAAAACTAAACAAGACACCCTGATATTGACAATTTCCTATCAAAAGTACTGATTCATCGACTTTTCAGGATGAGTACTTTAAAAAGAAGTTTGAAGTTGGGATAAGAAACCTAAAAAGTAGAACTTTGAGAGTAAAGATAACTAGGTTCAAAAACTTCGGATAAGACGAACCCTGCTAAATCAGCACTAGTTCAAGTTTTGGTCTTGATTAATTACGACTGATACAAAAGCTTCGCCTGTCCAATCCCTTTAACCCAGCTTTTTTTGATTTCTATCGCCCTGGCTTTAAGTTTTTCAATAGACCCCATCATGGTCGGTTGACTCTGACCGAGCCTTTGAATTTGAACCAGCCAATTATCTTGTTGCAGGTTTAATCTTTGAAAAATTGACATGATGTGGGGCGGAATAGAAGCCTTGTTTGGGTGCACAATCGCTCTGCCAGTCCAATCAACCAATGACAGATAGTCATTCAGGCTCATTGAATAAAGCGACTCATCTTTTGACTGGTTCACTGGTGTTAATGGCTCATTACCTGCAATGAGAAAGTGTTGCAAATTATCTATTCGACGCTTGATAGACGTATGCAGTGAGTTCTGCAAATCTTGAGTGACACCAGCCCGAATCGGGTTTAAATCCACATAGCTCATACTAGCGAGTACTGCGGTTTCATCGAGCAGTGGAATGGATTGATATCGGGACTCCCAGAATCTGCCTTTGACAAAATCTTCCTGATTACTCTGTTTAGCCAAGGGCTCATTTAACCGCGACATAAACCAGGAGAGTTTTCCGAGTCGTTTACGATAACGTTGTAACTTTGTTGAGTCTGCCATAATAGCAAGCTTCTTCAGCTCTCGTTGCTGCTTATACTCCGGTTTATCCAGCCTGCCCGGATAAGCTAACAACCAACGTTCAGCCACCTGTTCATCGGACAAGGCTTTGGCGGCTTCAGGGTTAATCTTTAATACTAAGTGATAGTGATTATCCATGACGGCATAGGCATAAAGAGAAATACAGAATACATCCGCAAGCTCAATCATTCGAATTTCCAGCCAGGCTTTTCGATGGTCATAATTACGACCTGACACTAAATCTTCACCACACAGATGAGCCCGTCTGACGCAACGGGATATACAGTGATAGAACCCGGCTGATTCATTATCGACCAGATACTTTCTGGGGATGGGCATGGTTTCTCGTCCTTGAGAATTAGATTCCTAAGACTAGTTTAAATAAAACCAAACCCAACACTAGTAGCGAAGTCCAAAAGCCTTGTAGGAAATTGACAACAGGTGGTGTAGGATATTTGCTTAAAATAGGGTCTCTGGAAATTATTTTTCTGGAAATTATTTTTTCTAAACTTTATTTTTCACTTCCTTCACCGCCTTTCTAAAAGTAATGTTAAAACGTTCGGTCAGGTTCGGTTGCTGCTTATCCGCTTTAATCGTTTTCACGCCATGATAGATTAGTCGGGAATCTCCACCCCAAACCAGCACATCACCGCCATGAAGCATCAATTCTTTTTCAACACCACTACGAGTTTTTCCAAATATTTGAAATGTCGCCGGCAGGCCAATCGAAACTGAAACAATCGGCGAGTCGAATTCGCCCTCATCCTTATCTTGATGACTGCCAAGTTTATCGCCTATTTGGTAGTGATTAATTAAGCAGGCGTCACTGTTGAAATTTTTAAAGCCGGATTTGAAGGCTGCATCTTTGGCAAGCTGGAAAAAACTTTGCGGCATCGCCGGCCAGGGCTTTCCTGTTAGTGGATCTTTCGCTGCATAGCGATAACCTTTTGAGTCTGAAACCCAACCATAGGGACCGCAATTTGTGAGTTCTATGCCGGTGTAGTGTCCCATCGGCGTTTGCATTTTTCGAAAGGGAGATTGAGCCGCTATTTCCCAAATCACTTGCAACAAAGGTTGTGTATCTACAAAATCAGCGAGCAGGTATACCTCTGGGTAGATCTCCTGAATATCTGGTCTCTGACTGGAAAATAAATCCTGTGACATTGTTTTAAAGCAAGCAATTAAATACTAATCATAAAATGATACATTGATTTAAGCTGATAACAAAACATCAGCGAAAACTAAGCCTCGTAGATGTGTAGAAATACCCGGTTTTTAAAACAAAAGAAAACCTCGATTAACATCGAGGCTAGAAGAGTTTATAAGTTTCGTTTAAATAAAACTGACTTAAATAAAACTGGCTTAAATAAAGTTCCCTGTCTGATAATCATTAAATGCCTGCTGGACTTCTTCGCGAGTATTCATCACAAAAGGCCCGCCCCTTGCCACAGGTTCATTCAGCGGTTTACCGGCAACCAACAGATAGCGGGCATCTTTGCTCGTCTCGATGGAAACTATATCTCCATCTTCAAATACTGCCAGTTCGCCTTTTTGAACTGACTGGTTGGAGTCTCCGACGATAATTTCGCCTTCAAAAGGGTACACAAAAGCATTTTGTCCCCGCTCAATGGTTTCGATCAATTTGGTCCCGGCGGGTTGTTTAACATCCCAATAAGTCGGGGTAATGTAGGGGTTGTCGATAATACCTTTTGTTCCCGAACTGGTTTTCCCGGCGATAACTTTAATTTCGATTCCATTTTCCCGCTGTTCAACAGGAATTTCGTCAGCGCTTTTCTCCTGATATTGGGGCGCTGTCATCTTTTGCCTAGCAGGCAAGTTTACCCAGAGCTGAAAGCCAGCCAGGAGTCCGTTAGTCTGTTCGGGCATTTCCGAATGGATAATGCCTTTGCCGGCAGTCATCCACTGCACGCCACCGGTTTCAATAACACCGGAATTACCGACACTGTCCTGATGGCGCATTTTCCCCGCCAGCATATAGGTTACTGTTTCAAAACCGCGGTGGGGGTGCGGTGGAAAACCGCCGATATAATCCTGTGGTTTATCCGAACCAAATGCATCAAGCAGCAAAAAAGGGTCCAGCATGTTGAGATAAGGCGAGCCGATAATACGCGTTAATTGTACGCCATCGCCATCGGCCGCTGGAATGCCTTTAATCTTCTGTTGAAGCTCTCTAGCCTTTGGCGCCTGTTGAGTCTGTTGCATGTCTATTTCCTCCATTGCTGCCCGATTGTCAGGCTTTAGCCTGAATCAAGCCGGTGTGTTCGCTTGAAAGGTCTACTTTGGTGGCGTCGATAACCGTCACATCATCAATTCCAATAAAACCCATGACCTGTTTTAAATAGCGGGTTGCCAAATCCGCTTCGCTACCAATCGGAACGCCGCCCGATGCCATAACCAGATAAGCTTTTTTGTTTCTTAAAAGACCTTCGGGACCATTTTCAGTATAGCGGAAAGTTAATCTGGCTCTTGCTACCAAATCTATCCAGGCTTTTAACACCGCTGGTACGCTAAAGTTGTACACCGGTGATGCGATCACAATATGCTCTGCGTCTTGCAATTCTTTTACCAGAGAGTCGGAAAAGCTCAATCTTTCTTTATGCTCTTTGTCTCTCTCTTCCGGTGCAGTAAAGTTGGCGCCGATCCATTGCTCGTCGATAAAGGGGAGACCCGTAGCCAGATCACGCTCTATCAGAGTTTGTGAACTATCTTCTGCTTGCAGCTCCTCAACCAGTCGAGCTGAAACGTTTCGGGTAAGCGATCCCTGATAGCGACCACTTGAATTTACCAGTAGGATATTATTTGTACTCATGATTTGTCCCTCGCGTCTAATTTGCATTTCTTAATCTTCAACATCTAAATTAATGGGCTGGTTTGGGCATACCCTGGTCGATTGATACCGGACCTGCACCGTTAGCAACTAGAAAAAGGAAGCCTCCCGCAATAGCTACATTTTTCATAAACATGATGGATTGCATCTGATCGGCAAAGTTAAAGTGGAAAACAAAAGCAGAAATCAAGCTGAAACCTGTCAGTAGAAAAGCTGCCAGTCTGGTTTTATAACCAACAATAATGGCAATTGCTCCCAAAACTTCGGTTGCAATAACTAAAGGTAAAAGTGCGCCAGGTACTCCCATCGCCTCCATATAGCCTTGAGTTCCCTGGTAGCCGCCAATTTTGTCCAGGCCAGCCATTAAGAAGATCGCGCTGATTAGTATGCGACCGCTAACACTTGAGTAGTTTTCGATAAATTTCATGTTCTGTCTCCTGTTGTTTTAAATCGTTGGTATGAAGTAATTCAGTTCATGGGACTATTTTATCGTTGCTAAAAAATAGAAAAACACGCATTATCGGAAATAACTGTTCTTGATATAAGAACAAATAAAGTAAAACAAAGAGGAGCCACTGATGAACTTTTCTCGACGTTCCCTGCTTAAATCTGCGTTACTTGCTTCTGCTGCAAGCGCTCTTCCTGCGAGGGCTGGCTGGCAACGGGCTGCGAATTTGCCCTATCGGGTACAGGAAATCTATCCGGTCCTCCACGAAGGGAAAATCTACGTTGCAGGTGGGATATCTCCGGATAAGTCTGAAAGTAACTTTGTTGCTCGTGATGTAGCAGTTTACAGTCTTTCAGAAAATAGCTGGAAAGTGGGCACTCGCTTACCTGAACCAAGACACCATCCTCATCTGGTCTCTCATCAAGGTATTCTTTACGCCTTTTCAGGATTTATTCTAAGCGGGGCAGATCGCTGGTATGCCAGTGGGGATGTTCTCTGGCTGGATGAATCTGAAGGGCAGGTTGCGAAATGGAAAAAACTGAAAACAAAGATGCCACATCCTCTGTGTGAAACAGTTGCCACTTCATATCAGGGGCGTATTCATTTAGTAAGTGGTCGCAAACCTCTGGGAAAGGCTAACGGGCGCTGGCAGGATCACGTTGATGTTAATAGTCATTGGCTGTTTGACACGGCAGAAAATCGATGGTCACAGGCGAAACCTGTCCCTACTGCCAGAAATAGCGCTGCCGGTGTCTGCTTGAACAATCAATGGTTTGTTTTTGGTGGACGCACTGTCAACGGAGGGAACCTTGCGGTAAATGAGGTGTATGATTTTAAATCAGATCGTTGGGAGAAACGGGCCCCTATGCCACAGGCTCAGGGCGGCCTGGCCGCGGCCGCAATAAAAGATAGAATCTATGTTTTTGGTGGTGAGTTTTTTGATAACGGTGGTGGAGTGTTCAAGGAAGTCTGGGAGTATTCTGTCCGTGAAGATCATTGGCGAAAAGTCGGTGAAATGCCGCTACCCAGACACGGACTGGGGGCGGTGGCCTATGATGATTCTATTTTTGTTATTGCCGGAGCTACCAAAGCGAGTGGAAATGGTACCAGTGATCGCATGTCGGTATTCAGGTTGTGAGCCTCCGACTTTGTCTAAGTGAATATTAGCGAGCGGACATGATAGTTATTGGAAGAGTAATATGAATCCATTAGAGGAAATGCAAAATTTTGTGCGTATTGTTGAGGCTGGGAGCATTACCCGGGCAGCTGAACAACAAAACACTGTCAAATCCGCGGTAAGCCGCAAGCTGGCTGATCTGGAAAAGCGCCTCGGGGTGACGCTGCTTACCCGAACTACGAGACGACAAACTCTGACCGATACGGGACGAAGCTACTACCAGCAGTGTATACGCATTATCGGTGAGTTGGAGGAGGTAGAAGCGGAAGTCAGAAATGAAAACTGCGCGCTTGCCGGAAAAATAAAAGTTGCTGCTCCGCTGTCTTTTGGTTTGATGCATCTGTCCCAGGCCATTCGCAAGTTCAATGAAATTAATCCTGAGATTTATTTTGAGCTCGACTTTAATGATAGAAAAGTGGACATCGTTGAAGAAGGTTTCGATCTGGCGATACGTATTGCCAGACTCGAAGACTCGAGTCTGGTTGCCCGGAAACTGATCCACGCCAGAACCCTGTTATGTGCCAGTCCGGCATACTTGCAGGAATTCGGTGAGCCACAAATGCCGGAAGATTTGAAAAAGGGGCACGTCAAGCTTAAGTATGCGACTAACAATGACTACTGGCAGTTCAAAGGAGAAAATGGCGAAGTCGTCCGAATCAAAGTTCCCGCGGTTATTTCGGCCAATAACGGAGAGTTTTTATGTCAGGCTGCAATAGAAGGTAAAGGGTTGTTATTTTCGCCGGATTTCATTTGCTATAAAGCCGTGCGAAGTGGCCTGCTAAAGCCTATTCTGTGCGAGTATTTGCTCGACAATGAGATTTCCGGATATGCACTCTATCCACAAAACAGACATCTATCAAGACGGGTCAGGAGTCTGATTGATTTTCTTGCGCAGTATTTTGGTGAAAAACCTTATTGGTCCTGTTTATAGTTTCAGACATCGAAACTATAGATTTTAAAATCTTTAGTAGATCTATTTTTTAGAAAAATAAACATTTAATGTTCCGGCGTTCTTAAAAATAAGCTCGATTTGAGATAATTGGCTTTTTTTGTCGAATTTGTAGTAATTATTGACGCTCCTTTGCTAACGCCTCCTTCATTTTGTATGACACATTCCTCGTGCATTTTTTATGCAACCATTTGATTGCCATTTTAGTGGCTACTTGTTGTTTTCGAGAAAAGAGTGGCCTAAAAAAATGGGGTTTCAACTATATAAAAATAATTCAATGAGGTATCTCTATAATGATAACTAAATTAACCAAAGTCACGGCAGCCACGCTAATGGGGTTGGGAATTTCTGCCGTATCTGCAGCAGAAGAAACTCGCTACATAGTTAAGTACAAAGAACAGGGAAGTCAGAAAGTTGCGTCTCAGGCGAAAATTAAATCAGCGGTTCGTGCTGCTGGTGGTAAAGTTGTTTTACCATTAAATGCAATGGGAGCAGCTGCTTTCACTGGTGATACTAATGCTGTTGCCAGACTGCGCTCAAATCCAAATATCGAATATGTTGAAGTTGATGAAAAACGTGAGCTGAAAAGTCTTTACAATGATGATGCTGGTAATCCAATGTCTCAGCAGTTGACTCCCTATGCTATTTATCAGTCTCAAGCTGACCAGCTTTCTCTCGACTTAGCCAATGCAAAGCGTGTTTGTGTTATTGACTCGGGTATTGCTGGTGATACGGGTGAAACTGGTGGTCGTAATAATGATTTTGACTGGAACAATATTACCGGTTCGAACGACTCTGGTACCGGCGACTGGTTCCGTGATGGCGGGCCACACGGTACTCACGTTGCAGGAACTATTGCTGCGGCGGATAACGGCTATGGCGTAATTGGTATGGCTCCAGGAAATCCTCTTCACATTGTTAAGGTTTTTAATGCAGCAGGTTGGGGTTATTCATCTGATCTGGCTAAAGCCGCGCAGGAATGTTCTAACGCCGGAGCTAGTATCATTTCAATGAGTTTGGGCGGTGGACGCGCGAACCGCACAGAAGAGTCTGCTTTCGACTCGTTTACTGCAAATGGCGGTCTTGTTTTGGCGGCTGCGGGCAATGACGGTAACTCGACTCGCTCTTACCCAGCCGGATATGAGTCTGTCATGATGATTGGTGCCAATGACGGTGATAATAATATTGCCTCATTCTCTCAATTCCCATCTTGTCGAAATAAAGGCAAAGTTCGTGATGGTTACTGTGTAGAAGTTACAGCTGGTGGTGTTAACACGCTTTCAACTTACCCATCAGGCGGAGCTACTTTGGCTTCAATGGAAGTTGACGGAGTCGGTTATGCGTCGTCGGCGATGGAAAATGGTGGCACTGTAACGGGTAACACTTATGACTTCGGTTTAGGTGAAGCGACTGACAATGGTGCCAGCGGTAAAATCTGTGTAATTTCTCGTGGTAACATTACCTTCCATGACAAAGTTAAGAACTGTGAAGACAGCGGTGGTATTGGTGCAATCATCTATAACAATGAGCCAGGCATGTTATACGGTACATTGGGTGATACAAATACAACCAGCATTCCTGCCGTAGGCGCTACTCAGGAAGATGGTGCGGCTCTGGTTGCTTCAACTTCCGCGACCATTAGCATTGAAAGTAGTGACTTTGGTTACATGAGCGGAACTTCAATGGCGACGCCTGGTGTATCAGGGGTTGCTGCTTTGGTTTGGTCAAATCATCCGGGTTGTAGTGGTACCGAAATCCGTAATGCGCTTAAAGCTACTGCACAAGACAGTGGTGCAGCGGGTAAAGATGACTATTTCGGCTACGGTATCGTTAAAGCGAAAGCTGCTAGCGACTACCTCACCGCAAACGGTTGTTCAGGGCAGTAATTGTCAAGAAACGCCCGGCTTTGCCGGGTGTTTTTTTAGTGGGAATGACAAGCTTGTTGTCATTAAGTTTGTGGTCAATTGAGTGATGCCAAAAGACATATCACCTATTCAAAAACAGCTGAGAATAATCAGGCGTCGAGCTAGTTAAACGAGTTAATTACAATCACCTTGTTAACTCGACTGTCTTCGAAGTTCACTATTGCCTTACTCTTATCGACGCGAAAATATTTCCAACTGACACTTTTACTCTTTGAATCAGGAAAACCCCACGCCAGAAGCACTTCCTTTTCGGTCATACCTTTTTCTACTCTGGAGTTGTCTATTCTTTCCCAGTCCCATTCCGGGTGACGGGATTTTAGCTCGCCAAATATAAGATTATATTGGTTTTCATCGTCCGCAGAAGAAAACACAGAGCCGAGTCTTTTTTTGATTTTTACTGCATCATTTATCAATGTTTCCGTTTTAGTAACTCCGAGACTATTACTGCTATTGGAGTATTTTGTTCCTCCGCAAGCAGAAATCAGGGTAATAAACAGTAAGCAGAATAAATTTTTTTTCATTGAACGAATTCCTGAGAATCAAATTTTGCTGAAATTATAGCATGTCCATTTTTGCCTTTTTAGTCTGTCTCGCGAGCTAATTTGTCGGTCTTAGCGGCGCAAATAAAGTCATTGAGATGCAGGCCCTTAATTTTATGCGTCCACCAGTGAACAGTAACTTTTCCCCATTCAGTCACAAGGGCTGGGTGATGTCCTTCTTGTTGTGCAATTTCTGCTACCCGATTTGTAAACTGCAGGGCGTCTTCAAAATTGGAGAAATCGAACTCCTTTATGAGTTGTTCCACTCCCTGTAAGCTTGCAATCCTCCATCCTGATAGTTCTTGCATGAACTTGGCTTTTTCTTCAGCATTCATCTTTGCTGAGTCAGTCCTGCAGGTCTGACAAAGCTTTTCGCATAGCTTGCTTTCCATGGTTTCGTTCCTCACTTGACTCTTCATCCCTTGTTAATTTTCATTTTTGCGGCGGGCTTAAATTCAGTAATTCAGGCCTGTGAATGGTGGTTTCTCTCAATTATAGGTTTTACCGTTATCAGCAGGCCAGCTTGCTTTCACTTTTCTTACATTGTAGTATCTCTGTTACTTTTGTAATTGATAAATAGAATCATGACCAAATCAAAGCTTAATGAGCTCCCAGATCTCAACAAAAATGAATTACAAATTCTCAATATTTTGTGGAAAAGTGAAGAAGGGTATTCGATTCGAGAGGTACACGACCAGATTGCAGAAGAAAATGCCTGGGCTTACTCCACTACAAAGACCACGATGGATCGTATGGTTAAAAAAGGGCTGCTGTGTCGTCAAAGCTTTCATGGAGTATATCTATACTCCGCCGCGATTTCTAAACCGGCAGGGATCGCCAAATTGGTTAATTTTTTTATGAAAGAAGTTCTGGATATGGACAGCGGATCTTTATTGGCTCTTTTTGGCAGAAGCAAATCTCTCACCGAAAATGAAATTGACGAATTAGAAACGCTACTCAAAAATAAGCGTAACGATAAGAAGTAGCTAACGTGATTGAGCAACTTCTAGCACTCTCACGACCAACAATAGAGTTTTTATGGTTAAACTCATTATATGCCGGAGTCTTAGCGCTTTTTGTTTTGGCAATAAAGTGTTTTTATCCCAGGCTTTCTAAAAATATAGAATACGGGCTTTGGTGCCTGGTTCTTATACGCCTTGTTTTACCCAATCATCTTGCTTTTAGCTATGCAATTTCAGGAAATCTCCGTGAGTGGGTTGTCGGTTCTCTTATTTCCTATCCGTTCAATGATTTTGTTATCCCTACTCAGGATCCGTTGAGTGTGTCATCGATTTTTTCAGCTGATGACCTGACCTTTGGCTTGCTCTTTGTTTTTTGGGCGGGGACAGTAAGTGTTGTCTTGCTACGCTACCTGGCAATCAGGTTTTCGCTACTAAGGTTAATTAACCGCGCATCGCCTGTCGTTGCTTACCCTATCGTATCCTGTGCAAATCGGTGGCGGCTTAATTTTTGGATCCGACAGCCAGTACACGTAATAGCTGAAGATAAATACTTTTCTCCCTTTACCTTTTTTTTTAAATCTCCGGTGATTTTTATTCCTCGCGCGATACTAACCAACGCAGAAGAGAAAACTATAGAGTCAATTATTGCCCATGAAATGGCCCACGTGAAGCGCAAAGACTCTTTTTGGCTGCTGATTCAGAATATTATTCAGATAGTGTTCTTTTTTAACCCTCTGGTCTGGTTCATTGTTCGCAGGTTGAGTAATTTGCGCGAAAGAATTTGTGACGAAATGGTTCTGTCTACTAATGAAATTGAGCCTCAGGTGTATGGGGAGAGCCTTTTAAGCGTTCTACGATTCAATATTAACGGCGAGTTTACCGTCAAACTATCGAATGCGTTTCTAGGGTATAAGGGGCAGATTAAGCAGCGAATTGTTGCCATCGGTATGTACACCTCGAAAACACAGCGTCCTTTGATGTCCAGAGTAGGGCTCTTGTTGGTCAGCTGTTTCTTTTTGCCTTTTCTCAATCAGGCTCCTGTATCACCTACAGATAAGCAAGTCGTCAAGAAACTGGATCCTGACTCTCCCTTTCCGGAGCATATTCGGGAGCAGGTCCGGTTACCGGTAGTCCATCGGGAACATGAAGAATAGTTTTTTGTTCGTCCTCGGCTTTCGTTGAGCCGATGTCTTTGATCTTGTTAAATCGAGTAGCTTTTAAGTAATTAGCCTATATAAAATCTTGCCGTTAAGATTTTATCCTATTGAAAAATAAGTGTTTATTATGTTTCTGCCATTTTGAATTTGGCAGGAATTGAAATGAGATTGGCAGAATCCTGTTATGAGATTCTTCCAACTCAGGGCACAATTAGTGTCGCTCATAAGTCAGATTCTGAATATGAGCAATCAAGTGAAGCAGTCCTGGCCGGGCAAGTCTGTGCACAGGATTTGTTCGGCCAGGTATCTATCTGATACCAAAGACTGCTTTAGCTTGAAAACTCGAAAGTCATGAGAGATAGAAAAGTTGTGAAAAATCACTATTGCTTTTCTTTAATAACTACAGATACTAGCGATTGACACTCGTGAAAATTCTGAAAGTCGTTCGCGGGACTTTTGAGGCAATCATTCAGTTTGAAGCTGAGAGATGAAACTGCTGCTTTTCTTGATTAAAATTTGTACAAAAATAATGTAATTATATTTGCATCATGACATAAGTGTATCCTTTGACCGGGGTAAGCTTTATGTAAACAGCATTTTCTCTCTTTTGTTGATATGACTTTTAAGGGAAGAATAATGTTTTATATTAAGTTAATTTCAAAAATATTAATTACCGCGCTTATAGTTGCTGTATTGCTCACCACCGATTCTTTGGCATTTGGCTCCCTTGACGGTCCCAAGTCTGATAGCCAACAAGAGAACGGAGATGACTGGGCGCCTCGCAATATTCTCAGGCTACATCCAATCTATCTTGAGCCTGTTTTACTCGACAAACTATACGAGACTGAAGAGAAAGCCTATTACAAGGTCAATGCTCTGGTTCAGCCTCCGAAAGACAGAATGTGTGATGACTACCCAGACTCTTGTGTCCTGGAAAGGTCAAACGAGTAACAGGCAAGAGATACTCGTTCCATGAAGTGCTATCTTTACCCGTTATTGTGCCTGCTTTGTGCATTTACCTGTTTGCTTGCTGAAGCGTTTCCAATCGAAACACCGATTTCTTCGCTTCAGTTCAAACCTGTGGAGGTAAGCTCGGAGCTTCCGCGAGAAGCTCCTCTGTATATAACAAGGCATAGTAACGGAAGCCAATGGCTATTTTATTCGGATAAGTTGATACGTCGGCACGGAAGTCTGCTCGAGTCTAAAAAGTATCCAGAGGCTGTTATCAGCATTTTTAATCAGTCTCCGCGAATTGAAGCCAGAGAGGTCGATAAGATTATTCTTCTGTCTATAGATGGTTTTCTACTGGAGGTTAATGCCAAATCCTTAAACATGAATATTCTGGAAGATTTTAGCTCCGAAAAAGAAATCATTACCGGGTTTGAGTCACTTTCCAGTGGAGGAATATTTTTAACGACCCATAAGAACGTCTATTTGAAAAAAGATATTGAAAGTAAAGGAATCAAACAGATACTCAATGAGTCGTTATATCCAACCAAGTATAAATCGATAGCTTCTTTTACTACTTTCAAAGCTTATTCGGGCGATGTATGGGTAGGCTCTTTTTTTGGTAATCTGTTTCGAGTCTCGTTAGACAGTGAGTCAAATCTTATCTATGAACGATTTGACCTGAAGTTTGAAGAAAGAAATATTATTTATAGTATTGCGCAATATGATGAACAGACCCTCCTACTCGGGACTTCAAAGGGGTTGTTTGAACTTGACCTGTTACAACAAAAACTTAACCCGATAATCGGTGATGAAGAGCTGATTGAAGTTTCGGATTTAACGATCAACTCGGGTAGACTCTGGTTCATTTCAAATCAGAAAGTATATGTTTATGAGCCAGATAAGAAAATAGTAACTGCAGTCGTAGGAACGACTGCATTTAATAGCTCTGCCTACGTAGCACAAAATATATCGAGTGATGATGAAGGTTTGGTATGGGCGAGCTTAGTGGGGCAGGGCGTCTTCTATTATTCATCAACATTTAATTTTGTTCAGCCTTTGAAAAGTGAAATCCTTGCTGATACTAGTGGAGATTTCAACTTTGTAAAAGCCATTGGTGAAGAGCTGGTTTACAGCAAAGGAGAAAAAACTTACGTATACAACGGTAAGTCGCTGAGAGTTTTTTCAGGTTACTCATCTACTGCCAGCAAGCTTGCAACTGGCGTCTATGTGTTTGGCGGTCTGGGGAATGTAAGAGTGGTTAGCGAAAATAACAGCCGCACCATTGAAATTCCTAATATGTCCTCTGCGGTGAGGGATATTATAGTCGATAAGGATAGACGTTGGTGGATTACAACTTATGAAACCGGAGCTTATCTGTTCTTTCCAGATGAAGGAAAATTTATCAATATCAGAGAGGAAATTGGTGCAAGCTCGAATATTAAATATATTCTAAACGGAGAAAACAACAATGTTCATTTATTTACTGATAATGAAATCCTTGTTGTTTCAAGTATAGATGGTGGTTTAAATCAAGTTGCTTCCATACCTATTTCTGCTGGGATAACTGATATTCAGTCTTTGGGCGAGGAGCATTTAATATTTAGCCGCGATAATCAGGTATATCTTTACAATAGCAATTCCTTGCAATTTTTGCCTAGTGATCTCGACTTTCATGGAGAAAGAGGCTGTATCATTTTTACTCCAAATGGGGAGGATGACTATTTGGCTTCTATTAAAAATATCGGTTTGAAGAAGTTCTCTACTTACAAAGCGAAAACAAAAATTTTCAATAAGTTTGAAGGTGTACCCAATTCCGGGCTAGATGGAAAATGGTGTCTAACTTATAAAAATCACGCCGTTTTTTCTGCTTATGGTAGTTTATTTACTTTCAATTCAGGGGGGGCGGAGGCTCTGGCGGTTAAGGAACCTCCAAGCGTAATTACACAGGGCATTAGCTTTAATGGCGTTTTTAGGAAATCCTTTATTCAAAGTGTTAACCAATCAGATTTCCCAATAAAAATTACATTTTACGCTTCTCAACTTGAAAATCAGTCAGCTACAGAGTATTCCTACAAAGTGATGGGACTTCACGAGTCATGGAACAACCTGCAGCAGCAGACTCTCACTATAGATTCTTTACCAACCGGCAATTACACTTTACTAATTCGTGCTCGTACAGGAAAAAATGAATGGGGCGACGCTGCGCAATATGCTTTTGATGTTAGACCGCCGTTCTGGCTTAGTATGTGGGCTATTATTTTTTACGGTTTAATGCTAGTCGGGATTACCTATCTGTTCTTTATTTTTAAAACCAGGCTTTTAAGACAAAGAGCTGCTCAACTGGAAGAAACTGTCAAAGAGCGAACCTACGAATTGCAAGAAGTTCTCAATAAAAAGAATGATGAATTCATTAATATTTCGCATGAGTTTAAAACGCCACTTACTTTAATTCTTGGCCCCGTCAACAGACTGTTATCGTCCAATCTAAGTGATGAAAATAAAGGCGCTCTAGAAACGGTTAAACGTAATGGCTTTCGTCTACTAAGAATGGTTGAGCAATTGCTTCAGTTGGAAAAGTTTAGAGTTGATCACGTCGTATCAAAGCAGGCGATAGCTGTCAGGCCGATTTCAAAGCGCATTGCTGAATCATTTTCTGATCTTTCCAGAGAAAAAGGCGTCTTTTTAAAGATTGGTGAACTTGATGATGAGTGGCTTCTCTTCACGCCGGATGCGTTTGAAAAAATTATACTGAACTTGTTGTCAAATGCTGTTAAGTACACGGAGGAAAAGGACACGATTGAATTTTCAATCACTCGTTCTGAAAACAAAAAGATAAAGATAGTGGTTTCAGATACCGGAATAGGTATTTCTCAAGAGCAACAAGCAACTATCTTTGAACGTTTTACTCGAATACTTGACAGCAGAGCGGAACAGGTAACTGGTGCTGGTATAGGACTGGCTTTGGTAAAAGAGCTAGTTGATAAGCATGACGGTTCAATCGAACTTTCAAGTGAAGCCAATATGGGGACAAAATTTACCATAACTCTTCCTGCTTATAGCGCAAGCGAGAAAGAGAAAGAAAGGTTTTATTCAAGCGATAAACTCAATGAGGAAATCCTGTCATTAGAGTTGCAAAGTTTGAACTCTCAAACGAATGAGCAAATAGCGCATAGGAACAATAGTGAAATAGTTTCTGACGACGGTAGAGAAACAATACTTGTAGTCGAAGATAACCCTGATATGCGCTGTTATATTGCGGATACACTCAGTCAAAGGTTTAATATTCATCTTGCGAGTAACGGCAAGGAAGGTATAGAGATGGCAAAAGCTATTGTACCGGATCTCATTGTTAGTGATGTAATGATGCCAGAGATGAACGGGTATGAGGTATGTAAAAAACTGAAAGGATGTGAAGTGACAAGCCATATCCCCTTGATTCTTTTGACTGCACGCAGCGATAAGAAAAGCAGGCTGGAAGGCTGGCGAAACAATGCTGATGAGTATCTTACCAAACCATTTGATACCGAAGAGCTTAATATCCGAATCGATAATCTCCTGAGTATTCGCGAATTATTAAAGTCGAGACTACATTCAAAAATATATACAGAAATCAAATCTTCTATTAAGAAGTCAGAACAGGTTGTCAACAACAAATCAATACAGCGAAATATGGATCTGGATCCAGATTCTTTGCTCAACTCGGATTCTGACTGGGAGGAGTATGAAATACGATTTGTCGAAAAATTCTCTAAAGAAATCGAAAAAAATATTGATAATCCGGATCTTAAAGTAGAACAGCTCGCTAAAGCATTGGCAGTAAGCGAGCGCCAGCTTTATAGAAAGTTGAAAGGGTTGCTTAATGTAACGCCTGCTGAATTTTTGAGGAACTATCGACTGAATACCGCTGTTAACTTACTTAAGGATGGGGAATCAGTCAGTAACGTTGCTTTTACGGTCGGTTTTGGCAGTCAAAGTTACTTTAGTCGATGTTTTAAAGCCAAATATGGCGTGCCTCCGTCAGAATATGTGAACTAAAAATTCATAATGTATTTCTAATGATTTATTACTATTAGTTCGCATCCGAAATAGTCTGACTTTGAATCCTTTCTATTCATTTAACTCATATTTTGCCTTATTTTAATCTAAGTTGAAATCTTGATTACAGTCGATAAATCTAAATGCAAAAGCTTTTTCAATCTAGAGCGACTACTTTAGTACTCGCTTCTTTGTAAGTAGCAAATAGAGAGAATTTCTGTTTACTAAAAATCATATGTATGCCTGAGTAAGCACAAGGATTACGAACTTGTGATTCACTGTAATTCAGATATGAATTATTCTGCCAGAAAAATTAACTATTTATTTCCATAGTTTAAATTTTTAGCCAAAAGCATTTCATTTCTTGCCTAATAAAACTCAGGCCATTGTAGACTTTTCCAATATTCGGAATAATTCCTTCCGTCAGCAGATGACTGTTGGCAATAACAACTAACTTAAGGAAAATTAAGATGAAGAAATTTAATGAATTTAAAGAAATCACTACTCAAGAAGAATTAGCTCAAGTTTCAGGTGGCGGTTCTACAGTCTTTACACTAACTCCAAAGTGTACTGCTGACTCGTGCGACACTAAGCAGGATCCTAAGTCTGATACTGGTGGTGTTGACGGTAGTATCTAATTTTTCGAAAGCTCTGCCAGCCCTGGCTGGCAGAGTATGGAGTTAACCATGATTTTACTTTTATCAGAGAATAACGAGCCTAATACAGCGAGTGTTATCGAAATTCTCAATAAACTGGAGAAGCCCTGGTTCAGGCTTAATGGTGAAAGCTTTCCTTCACAAATAAACTTTCATCTTTCCAAGAACAAAGAGGAAAGTTTTGTCGTAGATGAGTCGGGAGCCAATAAAGTTAATCAGGTGTTTCTTAAGGATGTTAAGTCTGTCTGGTTTCGTAGGGCGGGAAAATTTAGACCCTCGGACAAAATTGAAGGCAGGGTTGAGAGACAGTTCTGTTTTTACGAATGTGTCGCTGCGTATGAAGGATTATCGGAACAACTGAGTTCAGCAAGATGGATGAATGATTTATGGAATGAAAAGAGCGCAGATAACTCTTTGTTTCAATTGCGAGCCGCGGAGCAAGCTGAACTGGATGTGCCTGACTATATTGTTTCTCAGGATATCGTTCAGTCAGAGAGGTTTTTCGATAAGTATAACGGTGAGGTTATTACCAAAGGGCTCAGTAAATCAAATCCGGCTCAATATAGTCTTAATATGATTTTTACTTCGAGCGTGAAAGAGACATTTCCAAAATATATTGAGCATATACCAGAATGCCCGACATTGCTGCAACAAAAAATCGAGCGAGAAGTTGAGCTTCGAGTCACTATCGTAGGGGAAAAAATATTTGCCGCCGCGGTAATCCCCAATGAACAAACCTTTGAGGTGGATATTCGCGCTTCTAATCTTCGTGAACTTTCTTATTGTCTTTATCAGCTTCCGGAGACTGTTCAGCAGAACCTTTTGAAATTAATGAAATCTCTGGGGTTAACATTTGCCACTATAGATATGATTGTCGATAAGCAAGGAAGACATGTATTTATAGAGCTTAATATTGGTGGTCAGTGGGGGTGGATTGAGGGGTTTACCGGTATGGAAATATCAAAAGAAATCGCTATGTGGCTCTAAAATAGGAGAAGTTAAATGTGTTTTGTACTGCTATATCAGACATTGTCGATAGATGATTCAAATATGATTTACTTTTTTGATAGTGTCTATAACGGAAATTCTAGAAAAAAGGATTTTGAAATTTAGAGAGGGGTATATGTTTCAGGTTAATCCAAATTTATTATGGAAGAGCGGAGTAGCAAGTACATGCTTAATGAACTTGTCTGCTTCGACTGTTCAATCTGTTCCTCGAGGAGTAGGCGAGGTACTTGATTATATTGGTTATGAGAAGTTTGAATTGGAAGAACTATTAAAGGAGTTTACAGAGGACAGGCAGGTCGTAAGTTCCTATTTTAACTATTTGAAAGAAAGAAACCTGATTATAGAGCTTAAGCCATTTATTGAGTTGAAAGAACTGGTGAGAAAGCCTCTGGAGCTAAGCTTTATATCGACTGTTTGGATCGATTGGACAAAAGATATTGTTCCTGAACGAATGAAGTTACTTCTATTCCTCAGGGAAAAGTACTCAAGCTACAACATTATAATTAAAACCGATAAGCTGAATTTAGTGGTACTAGAAAACGCTCTCAAGCGATTAAGAGCTCAAGGGTGGCACAATGTTGCGTTATTCTGCCCAGGAATGGTGTTAAAAAGCAATATAGAGAAGGCCCTGTCTATTCCATTCGACTATTTCCTGTCTGATGATAAAAGCGTTGTCGATAGTAATGTTGACGAGCGCGTAATTTACTATTCCAGGAAGAGCAAAAATATTGAAGGAACAAAAGACCTTTTTTGCAGTTTAAGAGATATTCGTCGGATTTCTGGAGGCCAGGAGAATTCGGATAGTCTCTATCTTACTCAGGAGCAAAAGCTATACTTTCATCCATTTGATACTCACTATCTTATAGGTCATGTTACCGATGTGAAATCACTTAAAACGCTGCTGGAAGGTGAAAGATATTCTGAATATGCAACATGGTCAAAAGATAAAGTAGAAAAATGTTCAAATTGTGAATTCTCTCTGGCTTGCGCCAATCCACGCTGGTTTAGAAAGAAAATGGATGACCTTTCGTCTGAACCAGAAAATTGTCTTTATGATCCAAAACTTTCTGTTTGGCAAGTCAGGTCTTTAGAGACAGCATATGAGTGAGGAAGGCCTTTTTCGCAAAGAAGTCGTTTTGCATAAACAAAACTCAAGCTTTGGTCAGCTTCTTGATTGTAAACCAACAGAGCTCAACGTTTTAGTCGGCTTTATATTATTTGTTGTGACAGTGATGCTCATACTCTCGTACTTTATTTCGATAAATCGAGTCGAGAATGCTGTTGGAGTAATTTCTCTAGATTCAGGAGTGCTAGAGCAATATTCAGTGTCAACATCAGTAGTTGAGACTGTCTATATAAAAGAAGGAATACGCGTTAATAAAGGAGAGCCATTGTTTGAACTTGTTAATAGGAAATTTGATCTTGAAGGAAATGAATACGGCGAGCTATCACTCGAAGAGTCAAAAAAACAACTGGCACTTTACCGTTCGAAAATTGTTAATAAGAATGCGCTTTATAAGCGTTATTTGAAAGATGCCAGTCAGGATGTCCTATACAAAAAAAAACTTATTGAATTGGCAAAAAAGCAGCGTTCAATCTTGCTTGAAAAAAAGAAACTGGCTATGTCGCGGCTGTCTCGCTACGAGAAACATAAAGGTAAAAATTTAATTGAAGTTGTTTCAATTGAAGGTGAAAGAGAAAAACTGTTTGATATTAATATGTTACTTGCCAAGCAAAACGAAGCGATAACTCTTGCTGAGTTAGATTTAACGAACAAAAAGAGTGAGATAGCAGACTCTGAAGCTCGCCATTCGATAGAAGTTGAAGATATAGAAATAAGAATATCTGAACTAAAGCAAAAAATAAACTCTGCCAATAGTTTGAGAAGAACAGTATATCGGGCAAAAAAATCTGGCATTGTGACATCAATACTTGTAAGCGAGGGGCAGCAGGTGATGGATGGTCAACTTCTTTCAAAGATTTTACCGGAGAATTCAAAATTGTCAGCGAAAATCATGATTTCCTCCAGCTCGATCGGATTTGTTAATGAAGGTCAAACAGTCAATCTGAAGTTGGATTCCTATCCTTTTGAAAAGTATGGTGTGCTGAATGCTACGCTTGATAGCGTATCAGAAGCAAGTGCGCTGAGTGAGGATTTTGTCAATTTTGAGCGATTTCGAAGTAGTTATATTGCCACTGCGATTCTGGATGACGATGTTTTAGCCTATGAAGGAAAAGTGTACCCAATTAAGCCTGGGATGAGACTGAATGTAGAAATTATTCTAGGTAAGGAAAGGGTGCTGACGTACATTTTTAAGCCATTTATCAAAATATTTAAGGGTTAGATAAGAGTTTATGATAGTGTATCAAGCTGAATCGTCGGAGTGTGGCATTGCCTGTTTATCGATGATATCCAACTATCACGGTGGAGGTTTTGGATTAAAGGAGCTAAGAGAAAAATTACGTGCAGGTAGTCGAGGTGTTAATCTTTCTCAATTAATCAAACTTGCGGAGTCGATCCACTTTTCAAGTCGTCCGATCAAAACGTCAATAGATAGCTTAAAGAAAGCTCAACTTCCATGTATATTGCACTGGGATATGGAGCATTTTGTTGTTTTAAAAAAAATTAAAAGGAACGCATTTGTTGTTCTTGATCCTGCCTATGGAGAGGTGGTTCTGTCTGAGGACGAGTTTTCAAAGCATTTTACCGGAATCATACTGGAGCTCTCACCGAATAAGAATTTTGAAAGCAGGAAAAAAAGAAAAACTATTTCCTTTAAAGAACTTCTAGCAGGCCTTCAAAGATTACTTCCCTCTTTTTTTCAGATAGTTATGCTCTCATTTGTAATGCAGGCATTTCTGTTGATTATACCTTTCTATATTCAGACGATTACTGACAATGCAATATCAGGTTCTGACACAGAATTGATTCTCGTTTTAGGAATAGGATTCTCGGTAATATACATATTGCAATCCATTACAAACCTTGTCAGGGGCGGGATAGTAATATTTATTGGGAATTTATTAAACGTAGAACTGTGTTCCAGGTTATTCCATCATTTATTAAAGCTTCCGATGGACTATTTTAGTAATCGGCATGTTGGAGATACAATTTCAAGATTTGAATCTTTAAAGCAAATAAAGGAAGCTATTTCAACAAAGTTTACTGAGTCGGTAATTGATGGAACCTTTTCGATCATTGGACTGGCGATCCTGTTGAGTTACAGTGTACCGCTTACACTGATAGTTTTACTGAGTCTATGCCTGTCGATAATCATTCGAGTTATCTGGTTTCCTATATATCAAAATGGAGTATACAAAAAGATACAGACATCAGCCAAAGAGAATACTACCTTTATTGAGAGCTTGAGAGCTATTCAAACGATCAAACTGTTTGGGCTGGAAGATGCAAGAAATTTACTATGGAAAAATGCCATGGTCGATACGACAAATGCGGCCGTTAAACTTGAGAAACAGGAACTTTATTATCATACAGGAGAAAGACTAATTTCAGGCATAGAGAATATTGTCGTAGTCGGACTCTCTGCCAGTTATGTTATAGATTCTGCCTTTACTTTAGGTATGATGTTTGCGTTTATTGCTTATAAATCACAGTTTGTTACCATGTTTTTGGGATTGCTCGATAATGTCTTTCTTTTTCGATCACTTCGTCTTCACCTTGACAGACTAAGTGATATTACCGATAGCAAACCCGAAGCGGATTTGGATTGTGATAACAACTTTAAGCTGGAAGGAAGTATTTCAGTTAAAAACCTGTCATTTAGATATTCAGCTGATAATGAATTTTTACTTGATAATATAAACTTGCAAGTTAATTCCGGGGAGTCAGTTGCGATTGTCGGTCCATCGGGAAGAGGTAAGACAACATTAGTCAAAATTTTACTTTCTCTAATCGATGCAGAAAGTGGCTCGATTGAAATAGATAAAGTTCCGCTTCATAAAGTTGGTAAAAGAAATTATCGTTCACAAATAGCGAGCGTAATGCAAGATGACCAATTACTGATGGGATCAATCAAAGACAATATCTGTCTTTTCGATGTGAATCAGGACGATGAATGGATTATAGAGTGTGCCAGAAAAGCTTCAATTCATGATGAAATAATGCAGATGCCAATGGGGTATTCGACTCATCTTGGAGAAATGGGGGGCACTATTTCTGGTGGGCAGAAGCAGAGGTTATTATTGGCTCGTGCGCTTTATAAAAAACCCAAAATATTGTTTCTTGACGAAGCGACCAGTCATCTCGATATAAAAACAGAACGTAATGTCAACGAAGCTATCAAAGCTCTTCAAATGACTCGAATAATTATTGCCCACCGCCCTGAGACGATTAAGTCAGCAGATAGGATTTTTGAACTTTGAAACTGCCTCTAAGAAACAATCTAATTATCTATTAGAGGCCAGTATATCAGGCTGTATTATC
Organism: Aliikangiella sp. G2MR2-5; assembly: GCF_015687155.1. Classification (GTDB taxonomy): domain Bacteria; phylum Pseudomonadota; class Gammaproteobacteria; order Enterobacterales; family Kangiellaceae; genus Aliikangiella. Next base: position 83,154 of record NZ_JADPQF010000008.1, read on the forward strand.
TTAGCTTCGATGGTTCCTTTTACTTGAGCCCGTCATTTCCTGGGCTTCCATTACGATCATTAACGCCTGTGGGTCAGTCTCAAGCACAATACTTTTAAGTTGTGGAATGCGTCTGGCGCCCACTACTACAAAAAGTAGCCGTTTATCTCGTTGGTTTATCAGGTTGTGTCCGGACAAAATTGTGCCATCGCGATCCATTTTTTGATTGATTTTTTTTCCAATGAGATCGGCCTGGTCGGATACAATGTGAACAATTTTCTCTGGAACAGCCATGGTCAAAACTTTGTCAATAACTTGAGTTGTGGCGTAAATACTCAACATTGCCCAAAGCATTTTCTCCATATCCTGCAAAATTGCTCCCGCGGCCAAAACGATAAATGCATCGATGATCAATACAACCTGAGCTGGTTTTACATGGGTAAAGGTAGCGACTATTCGAGCTATGATTGTAGTTCCTCCCGCCGATGCATTTCCCTTTAGAACAAGACCTACCCCCAGACCGACACAGGTTCCGCCATAAATGGTAGAAAGCAAAATACTTTTTATTGAGGGGAAATTGATATAGGTTGTAAGTAGATCAACCATTATCGAAGTGACGACCATCGAATATATCGTTCTCAATGCAAAACGAGAGTCGATAAACTTGACGCCAGCGATTAATAGCGGAATGTTGATAAGTAGCATCGAAATACCAGTAGATATGTCTGTCAGAAAGTGGAGCAGCATACCCATTCCAGGTGTTCCTCCGGTGGCTATTTCCCCAGGCAAAAGGAAAAATGCGACGCCGCATGCCAGGATGGCTGAACCTAGCGTAATAAAGGTGATGTTTTTTATTTCGGGAATAATTTGGGTCATTGTTCTCTGCATAGATAGAAACCTGTGATACTAATCTTTGTTGTCAAGCTTATTGCTCGTTTCCACAAGTTGCACTCAGTTAGATAAGTCTAGTCGAATCGACCAACTTTCTGAGCAAATAGTTGGGCCCTAAGAATACCGCTTTTGATTTGTCGGAGTATGATGATGATCAAGAGGAAGGAGATGTACTAATAACGAAATGTAATGAAGCGTAACTGATACTATCAAAAGTTCAGGATTTGAAGGAAGTTATGAAAAAATACCACATGAATAAATAGCCATATGAAAAAAGTCCAGCTGATTAGCTGGACTTTCCCCATGGTCGATAATCGAAATTAAAAGTTGGTAGATATGCCTAACATCACAACCCAGGGATCGATATCAACATCGACACTCGCAGCAACCGCATTGTCGATTAGAACATCAGCGGTGGTATCAATTTGCATGTAGTAAATATTTCCAGTGAAATTCCATTCTTTAGTCATTGGAGTATCAAAGCCAAACTTGACCGCTGCGCCCATTGAGGAGTCTAGCTCTAGTTCGGCATCGGCACCAAGTACGCCATTCAGAGTTGCACTGGTTTTTTCGTCAAAAAAGACTGTGTAGTTTAGACCAGCTCCCACGTGCCATTTTGTTTCGTTACCCCACTGGTAAATCATGCTAAATGTTGGTGGTAAATGTTTGGTTTCCCCAATAGGTACACCCGCTAAAATTCCTGTTCCATTGATATCATGACTAAATGGAAGGGCTCCAAGAACTTCGAATCCCCAGTTTTTGTCGAACATGTAGGTCAAACTAACGCCCAGACCAGTAGATGAGTCGACGCCAACGCCTCCTCCTAAAATGGTTCCACTGTCGTCATTTGGCGAAACATGGGCAGCACCAGCTCTGAAAATCCAGTTGTTATCAGAGTCGTTAGCAATCGCTGCTGTTGAAAAAACTGACATGAGGGCTAATGCAATAGTTGTCTTCTTCATAATACTCTCAATTTTATTAGGGTTAATTGACGGAATGAATACTACCTCTTTGGAGGTATGAATTGTTGACCGGGATCAATATCCCTACTTTTGTCACGGTTTTGTTGACAGGTTATCTCCCGGATAGGATATACAGGCCTGTTGGAACCTGGTTGACCTATCCTGATAGCAAATGAGAGACAGAATCATTTAACCTGGATTGCTGCGACGTTTCCACTGAGTATTTGATGAGTGACCGGCGTATTCAAACCTAAATGATGTTGCTGTGATAGCTCAAAGGCTACTGTCTGTACAGTATTTCTGGCATCCAGTAAGCGGTAGGGATTATTTATATAAAACAGGAGGCGCCAGGTAACCGCATGATCTCCGTTTTCTACAACGATAATCTTAGGCTTCGCGCAATTATTTAGTGCGGCTTCACATTCACAGGACTTTTCCCATACTGAGTACAAAAACTCTTTTACATCTTCTGCAGATTCCTGATAACCAATTTTAAAGTCAAGGTAGTCGCGAAAACCGTTACTGCTTGAGTTGGTCAATGTTTCAACGGTTGAATTCCTTAGCTTTGAGTTAGGTATCGTGATCTCATGTTTTTGAACTAGATCGCGGATGACTGTTTGCGACAAAGTGATTTGCATCACCACACCGGTTACTTCCAGTTCTTTTACCCGGATCACTGAGCCTGCTTCGACTGAGTGGTTGTAGTGCATTATCAGACCACTGATCATATCCCCCAGAAAATAATCTTTTGACGCAAACAATATGAGTAGAACGCCTCCGATGACACTTGTTGTCTGTAGCCAGCTGTTGAGTTCCCATATGTTGATTAAAATAAGAAAGACAACGGATGATACCAGCACCAGACCGATGAGACTGATAATTTCGCTGGCGTATGATTCGCCTTTAAGTTTTTCTCCTTCAACCTCTTTTTCTTTGCCGAATCTAATGACAATCCAGTTCTGGACATAATGCATAATTATATAGGCTATCAATATTGTCAGACCGGTTTGAGAGATTTGTTGTAGGTGTGAAACTTCAAAGCCGAATACCAGTTCAAACAGGCCGGCGAAAGCATAGATACAGAAAAGTACCAGGTTGATTGCTCTCAACCCCATCATTCTATTTTTAATGCTGCCGAAGTTAAGTTTATTGGCTGAATTTCTGATAATTAATCCGGCAAAAAGGAAAATGATCAGATTCAAGCTGATAACCAGGTAGTCGAGCCAGAGGAAGGGCAGCTTCTCGGTTTGTTCAATAATCCACTCGGCATTGATTGTCATTATTGCTCCTCAGCATTCGCTTTATGTCATTTATAGCTCAAAGTCTTTTTGATTCTGGAATGGTATCACACGTCAATGAGAGTTAATTAGAGTTAATGAGAGTCAAAGAGTATACCCGTTTCTTTAAATTGACAGAACTATTCATGACAAGCTTAAATAGAGCAAGATTAGTCAAGTTTCAATTTCATAGAGTCATTACACTTTGTTTCCGCAAATATTAAACACAGGTTGGAGTATCGTTGAAAAGTATTAGGTATCGAATTTCTGAAGTGGTGACTTACATTGAAATCCTGCTGGAAAAACAATTTATATTAGAAGAGCCCATCGAAAAAAATGAACTGGAATTGAAAAGCCTGGCTAGTATCGCCTGTCTTTCTTCTTATCATTTTCAAAGATGTTTTACATCCTTGCTCGAATTGAGCCCTTTTGAGTTTATTCAGCTACTTCGTTTTAAATGGTCGGCTTCCAAATTGCTTTATCGAAGTGAAATATCGATAACTGATATAGCATTTCTATGTGGATTTGAAAGTGCTGAAGGCTTTTCAAGAGCATTTAAGAAAAAATTCATGCAGTCTCCGCGTACTTTTCGCCAGTCACCTGATTTAAATTCCTGGGAAATACTTAATCAAACGATCAATAGAATCAGGAGTAAGTTGATGAATCAAAATAGTGATATTCTGGATAATTGTCTTGATAAAAGGCCGACTGTAGAAGTTGTGATGATAGAAAAAGTTCGAGTGGGTGTTCTTAAACATGAAGGCTCGCCTGCACAGATACCGTTAACTCTTCGCAAGTTTATTCAGTGGAGAAAGGAGAATAAGCTTTCTCCTAAAATAAGTCGGACTTTTAATCTCATGTATTCCGATCCAAGAACCACCGCTGATAGCGAGTTCCGTATGGACCTTTGTGCTCAGATAAAAAGCGAACTAAAGGAAAACCTGCAAGGAATTGTAGAGTCTACTATTCCGTCCATGCGATGTGCCAGAGTCGATTTTAGAGGAAGGGACTCAGATATGGCCAGTGTGATTGATTACTTATACAGAGACTGGCTTGATACGGTCGATGAGTTGCCCGGCGAATATCCTTTAATTATTGAGCGAGTCAGTTTTTACCCGGACGTTGCAGAAAAAGATGCTTTTTCCAAAATTTATCTGCCATTAAAATAAGGTTTGTAGATATTGGCGCAACTAGTCAAACAGGAATTTGTTTAAACAAATGACCAACAATTTACATTGTTTTCATTAAATTAAATTGATAGAGTTTAATCAAATTTCTGAAGGTAAACCTTTATAGAGTTAAAATCTTTAATTGAGATTTTCTTGGTTTGCATAAATTGACTGAGCTTCTGCTTGAAGAATTCCTGAGTGAATTTAGGGTGTTTTCAAGAGGCAGGCTGTTCGTCACGTCTAGATAGGGATATGTTTTGGCAAAGGAATGCGTATCGTTGGATGATTATCGAGCCGATTTTGAGTTGTCTGTTAATCGCTCTATGTCAATGCCATTTGCTGGATTAATGGTCTGGTCTTCAGTGGCTGTTTTATCTACCCAGCTTGACTCCGATATCGCCATACTTGTGCTCCTGTTCATGACTGGCGCAATCTTTCCGCTGGCTCTGCTCATCGCTAAAGTTCGTGAAGAAAACCTTATCTCGTCTAAAAATCCTCTGGCCAAGCTAATGGGAATGTGCGTACTTATGGTAAATCTGCTATGGGTGGTTCACATTCCTTTATACCTTTATCAGCCGGAGTTTGTACCATTGAGTCTCGGAGTGAGTCTGGGTTTACACTGGGTTGTTTATTCATGGATAGTACAACATCCCGTAGGTCTCGTTCATGCAGGCCTGCGTGCGCTAGCTTGTTTTATCGCCTGGTTTTTGTGGCCGGAAGCTCGTCTTTTTGCTATCAGCACCGTGATAGTTGTTATGTATTTGTTTAGTCTCTTTCAATTAGCGACCCGCCCCGTAAGTTCTTTATTTACCGAGTCTACCTAGTCGCTTTCATTGGTGATTCGCTTCGCGTAATTATTGAGTCATTTGACATTTATCAATTGAAAGCAGCTGCATCCTTGTTCCTTCGATGATTAGCGATTAGTATTAACAGCAGTCGGAAGTTTTCTGGAGCAAGAATTGTCCGCTAATAATGAGTCCGTGCAAAGCGTTGGTCATGGCCAGTCCTCAACTCAAAAACTCAGTTATAGTGCGCGCGCTTTAACTAAGATTTATTTGTCGGGAGAAACTCAGGTTCATGCATTGAGAGGCGTCGATATCGATATTCCCCGGGGGGAATTTGTTGTAATGCTGGGGCCTTCAGGAAGTGGAAAGTCAACATTCTTAAATATCATTGGTGGACTTGACAAGCCGACTAAGGGTGAGGTTTTTTATAAAAATAGAAACCTGAGTTTGCTATCAAGTAGGGAATTGACCCTATATCGCAGAGATAGCATCGGTTTTGTTTTTCAGGCATATAATCTGGTTCCCAGCTTAACCGCTTTGGAAAACGTTACTCTGGTTACGGAAATTTCAGACAACCCCATGGATCCCCGAGCCGCTCTTGAAATTGTAGGACTGGAACAAAGAGCGAATCACTTTCCGTCTCAGCTTTCCGGGGGCGAGCAACAAAGAGTTGCTATCGCAAGGGCTCTGGCCAAACAGCCTGAAGTGCTCCTGTGTGATGAACCTACTGGAGCTCTGGACAGTGAAACAGGCGCGCTTGTACTTGAGGCATTGTTGGCGGTTAATAGAGACTTCAACACTACCTGCGTGATTATTACTCATAATGCATCCATCGCAAAATTGGCACACAGAGTCATTTATTTTGCGGACGGCAAAGTCAGTCGTGTAGAACTGAATGAGTCCAGGCTTTCACCTTTTCAGGTCTCATGGTAAGGAGGAGTTGCTCGTACACATGATAGGGACCTTGAATCAGAAACTACTCAGAGACATCTGGAAAATAAAAGGCCAGATGTTAGCTATCAGCATGGTGATGGCTGCGGGTATTGCTGTATTTATTATTATGTTCGGTGTTCTTGATAGTTTGAAGTTAACCAAAGACACCTACTATGACCGCTATCAGTTTGCCGATGTGTTTGCTTCTTTAAAGCGCGCTCCGAATAGTTTGGTAAAGCAAATAGAAGAGATTCCCGATGTTGCTCTTGTTCAGGATAGAGTCGTTTTTGGTGTGACTTTGCAAATGCCAGAGATGATTGAACCTGCAACCGGGCTAATTATTTCTTATCCCGATCACGGAGAGCCTCTTCTAAACAAAGTTTACCTAAGGCACGGAAGGTTGCTTTTTCCGAACGAGACAGATGCGATTCTTGTTGATGAAAGCTTTTTCAAAGCGCATGGGTTGGAGTTAGGCGATAAGGTTTCAGTGATAATGAATGGCCTCAAACGAAAACTGACTGTAGTCGGTGCCGTATTGTCTCCAGAGTATGTTTATACCATTGCGCCAGGCGCGATGATGCCGGATGCTAAACGCTACGGTGTCTTTTTTATGAGTCGCCGTTCATTGGAAGCTGCAGTCAATATGAAGGGAGCATTTAATGATCTTAGTGTTAAGGTTGACCCTTCAGCGGATACTATCCAGATAAAGTCGTCGATTGATCAGGTTTTAAAAAACTATGGCGGTTTGATGGCATATGACAGGAAAGAGCAGATTTCCAACTTCTTCGTTGAGAACGAGCTGAAACAACTTAACGCACTAGGTTGGTTAGCCCCGATTATATTTCTAAGCGTCGCAGCTTTTTTGGTTAACGTTGTAATGTCACGACAAATTGCGACTCAACGAGAGCAAATCGGAATGTTAAAAGCCATCGGTTATAGTGATTTGGATATCTCTCTTCACTTTTTAAAGATGGTGATAGTGGTGTCTACTCTCGGAGCACTCATTGGACTGGTGTTGGGGAGCTGGATGGGAAGTGGAATGACCGCTATGTACACTGAGTTTTTCCACTTTCCAATTCTAAAATACAGCTTTTCAATCGAGGTAATGATTATTGCTGTATTCTCGTGTTTTATTGCTGCGGTTGTCGGTACACTGGTAGCGATCAATAATGCGGTAAAACTGCCCCCGGCGGAAGCTATGCGGCCGGAAAGTCCGCCGGTATTTAAGCGTGGACTTCTCGATAGATTGAAGTTTTACTCCTGGCTGTCCCATCTTTCGAAAATTATTGTCAGGCAACTAGAAAGGCGTTTTACTCGAGCTTTACTGTCTTCCATTGGAATGGGATGTGCTTCAGCTGTGTTGGTTTTTAGTTTGTTCATGAAAGACTCAATGGATTATCTGCTTGAAGTTCAATATGAAGTAATTCAAAGGGAAGATATTAATATTTCGTTTATTGAACCAAGAAGTACAAGAGCGCTCGAGGAACTAAAAGCGCTACCGGGTGTGCTTCAGGCAGAACCGCTCAGGCAAGTTCCGGTTAAATTGAGGTTTAATCAATATTATAAAAAAGGGGTTATAACAGGGTTGAGTTCTGAGCCTCAACTCTCCAGAGTGGTCAATAAAAAGCTTATGCCAGTCAGGTTGCCTGAGCGGGGAATTTTATTAAATAGTAAGTTAGCTGAAATTCTCAATATTCAGATTGGTAATCAGGTTACTGTAGAAGTACTAGAAGGCAAGAGGCAACAGTTACAAGTTCCGGTGGTTAATATTGTCGAAGAGTTTATCGGAACCGGAGCCTACATGAATTTAACTGCCTTAAATCAGCTTTTGGATGAACCTCCCAAAATGAGTGGTGCTGCGCTGTTGATCGATCAAAAGTATGCGGGAGTTATTTTTAATCGGTTGAAATCAATTCCACAAATTGTAGGGCTTAACATAGTATCGGTTTTGAAGCAGATATTCGACGATATTATGGCTGAGAATTTGTTGAAGATGGTGACAACGAATATTTTATTTGCCTGTATTATCAGTTTCGGCGTTATCTACAATACTGCTCGAATTGCGCTTTCTGAAAGGGGAAGAGAGCTCGCTAGCTTAAGAGTTCTAGGTCTGACTCGACGAGAAGTTGCTTATCTACTTTTTGGTGAGCTTAGTATTATAACACTGGTTTCATTGCCTCTTGGCTGTCTCATTGGTATCGGGTTAGCTCACGGAATGGTGAACTCTATGGAGTCGGAAATATTCCGAATTCCCATGGTCGTCAATCGGGATACTTTTGGTTATGCAATCACTATTGTTCTTTTTTGCGCACTTTTATCATTTTACATGGTTTGGCAACAAGTAGAAAAAATTGATTTGGTAAGCGCTCAAAAGGGTGTTGAGTAAATTGTGTGTTGCTATTTGTTATAAATATGGAATGGAATTTTGATTCATGAATAAACAAAGCGAATTTGGTATGAAACAGCAAAGAGGAAAAAGTATAAAGCTTTTATTAAAGTTAACTTTGGTGGTGGCTTTTGTTGGAGCGCTAATTTTTGCTTTTATGCCAGAGCCGATAAAAGTTGATATTATTTCAGTCAAGCAAAAAGAATTACTGGTGACGATAGAAGGTGAAGGGAAGACTCGAATTCATGATATCTATCAGGTTTCTACGCCAATTGAAGGGCGAGTAACGCGAATAGAAGCTGAGCCTGGTGACAGGGTTTTGGCCGGTAAGACTGTATTGGCAAACATGTCTCCTGCTAACCCTCGCTTTCTGGATAAGCGATCAGAAACTCAGGCTAAGGCAGATGTTGAAGGCGCGAAAGCTGCTCTTGCTCTGGCTAATGCCAGAGTAAAGCAGGCTAAAGCACAACTGGACTATGATGAGGCCGACTTTAAGAGAACTCAAGAGCTGTTTAACAAGGGGAGTGTCTCCAAGGCTAACCTGGAAAGAGCTGAACTAAGACTCAAAACTTTGCGTGCTGAGCTGGAAACAGCCGAGTCTAACCAACAGGTGATGCAATCCAGGCTTGAGGCTGCTCAAGCCAGGCTTCTCCAGCCTGACGAGGCACCTAACAGCGCAACGCCTTCTGTATCGACTTGTCAGATTTGCATTTACTCTCCGGTTGATGGAACTGTACTAAAAGTATTGCATCAAAATGAAAGTGTTGTGCCTGTGGGAACCCCCTTAGTTGAAATCGGTAATATTCAGGATCTGGAAGTGGTTATTGAACTACTATCAACTAATGCTGTTTTGGTTTCTCCAGGTGATCAAGCTTTAATAAAACGATGGGGAGGAAAAGAGGATATTCTGGCTGAAGTTAAGCTGGTAGAGCCTGCGGGGTTTACGAAAGTTTCGGCGCTTGGAGTAGAAGAGCAAAGAGTAAATGTGGTTTTGCGCTTTATCGATCCTGTTGAAAAGTGGCGCTCTCTAGGGCATGCGTTTCGCGTTGAAGCCGCGATTATCATTGACCGAACCGGGAAAACACTGTCCATTCCATTGAGTGCACTATTCCGCTTTAATGAAAACTGGTCGGTATATCGTGTGGTTGATGGCAAAGCGTTCATAACTTCAGTAAAGTTAGGTAAACGTAATGAGCGCTACGCAGAAATTATAGAAGGCCTGGAACTGAACGACCAAGTGATAAACCATCCCGGTAGTCATGTTGCTGATGAGGTGTCAGTTGTCGCAAGGTAGTATTGGATTGTCGAAATTATTAGGGAATATCTTCTTGATTGAAGCGTTTACTCATAACCCCTGCTTTACAAATATGGGGATAACCGTAAATCAGAAAAAGAACAATGAATATTTAAATTAGCGGGACAAATTCGATTCAAGCTAATAAACAGGAGAAGGTATTTGAGTATTGCTTCCATGATTACTCTGGGGATTGCAACCATCGTCCTCATATATTTAATCATCATCTATAACGGATTGGTCGGGTTAAAGCATACAGTTTCTAAGAGTTTCGCTAATATCGATGTGCTTCTCAAACAGCGACATGATGAGTTGCCAAAGCTTGTACAAGTTTGTAAACAATACATGACTTATGAAGAAAAAACTTTCAAGTCGATAGTACAAGCGCGCAATGATGTCGCAAAAGCAAATGTTGCGGGAAACATGAAAGCACTTGGTGATGCCGAAACTCAACTACGAACTGGGTTAGGTAACTTGTTCGCGCTGGCTGAAAATTATCCTGAATTAAAAGCTGATCAAACATTTATCCATCTTCAACAGAGAATCTCGGGACTTGAAAATGGTATTGCTGATCGACGAGAAGTTTACAACGACTCGGTTAATAATAATAATATTCGTATTGAACAGGTTCCCGATGTTTTTGTCGCTAAATTGTTCGGTTTCAAGCCATTTGAAATGCTCAAATTTTCAGAAAGTGAAAAAGCAAATGTTGATATAGGGCAGTTGTTCAAGTCATGATTTTTCATATTATCGCTTCAGTCATTGCTTGTATTGTATTTGCATGGTTAGGCTTTTCTTTTTTGATCAAAAAGCGAATCATCGAAGATACTCCAACATCAAAAATTCGCTCTGCTGCTCAGGGGTATGTTGAACTTCAGGGACTTACAAAGGCATTTGAAGATAATAGAGTTTTTGCACCCTTAACTGGAAAGCCATGTCTTTGGTATAAATATCAAATTGAAAGATATCAACGATCAGGAAATAGCAATGGTTGGAGTAAAGTTGAAGGAAATTCTAGTCAGGCCTTTTTCTCTCTGGACGATGGCAGTGGTTGTTGTGTTATTAATCCAGACAAAGCTGACATTACCGCTGCGTTGAAAGAGCGTTGGGAGGGAAGCAGTCGCTACCCAAGGACTTCAACACTCCCAAAGCCTACCGGTATAAAAGGTTTTTTTTCCAAACTTGGGCGTTACCGTTACACTGAATGGCGTTTGAATGAAGAACAGTTTCTATATGCAATTGGTCTTTTTCAAACTATTCATGCTCCGAGTACCGAGACTCAACAAAAGGAAAAGATGAAAGAGATTCTTACTGAGTGGAAAAAAGACAGTCAATTCCTGTTGAATAAATTTGACGTTGATGGCGATGGCAAGATTGATATTCAGGAGTGGGAAACCGCCAGAACAGCTGCCGCTAGAAAGGCAGCCTATCATGTTAAACACGAGCCAGGGGACGAGGCCGTTCATACCATGAGTTATTCACCTTCTCGTGGTCAGCCTTTTATTTTGTCTTCAATTGATCCAAAAACGCTGACAAAACGATTGCACTGGAAGTCTCTAGGCTGTCTAGCACTGTCCCTTGCGGCAGGGACTTATGCAGGGTACCTGCTAACTCAAAACCTATTCTAGTATTACTAGATTCATATTGATTTTAACGTCTTGTTTTAGTCAAACTGGCTTAATCTTACGCTGTCCAAATAGAGGGTTTTGGGCTTTTTGAGATCAATTGTAAACACGCTGAAAGCGATTATATTTGCCAGATCCACCTCTCTTGATTTGGGGCGAGTCTTAACTTCTTCCAGATCGAAACTCAAATGATTAATGCCTGGCTTTAAAGTGATTTCTTCATTAAAGCGATCACTGAACTTATAGCCCGAAGACGGATGTAAGCGATCGTAGACTTTAAACACTATATCGAGTGATTCATCTCCCTCAAGGTAGAGATCAAAGTGAATGGCTTTATGATCTCGCCAATCGTGGACAAAATGGTTTAAGGTGACATCTGGGTAATCTCCCGGAACCCAGTTGATTTTCAATGAGCCTGAACCATGAGTTGTGTGTTGGTCGCTAATTGAAAGCGTTGCATGTTTTGAATCCCATCGCCCTAGTTCAAGTTCTGATTCAAAGCCCGCTAAAAGAGGATACTCTTTTGGAAGGCGAGTCTCATCGACCACTGCAAAAATTAGGTCTCTTATTCCAATTAATGACAGCATGAAAACCAATATTATGGCCACGACGCTAGATGTCTTTCTGGTTTTATCTCCAGGTATCATCAAGCAGAAGCCTGCGTACCCACCGACAAAATCATTAAAAATATCTTTTAGTTCAAAACTTCGACCGAAAGCCAGCTGGGCTAACTCTGTACCCAGGCCTGCTATTAAGCAAAACACCGTAATCGCAATAAAGCGAATGAGGAAGTTTTTGCTTTGCAATGGAGTGAACAGAATTAACCCGATGGACAGTAGTGCGAACAGTGCAAAGTGGCCTGATTCCCAGATTTCCTTGATAATGCGATTATCATAGTAGTCAGGGTTACCAATAAATAATAAGCTCGCTAAAACCAGAATACCTACTAAAATAATCCACTTCATTGTTCTACTTCCTGTTTTTGTTTAGTAGAGTGAATAAATCACTGGTGTCGATTCTTGATACTGGAGCGAGAAGCTAATCCAGATCAAAGAAAAAGCTTCTCATCCTCCACAACCAAATCCCTAAATAACCCGGCAGTGAATAAAGAATACAAATACCAAGGGCTATCGATAACCCCCAAAATAGCCAGGCTATTTCAAGGTCTGCAGTCAGGACCAGAGCGAGCATACAGATCAAAGCACCCAGTGTTCCTGCCAAAAGCCTTTTAAGTTGGGTTTTTGGGGTGAGTGCCATATTTTTAAATCGAGATTTCAGCGAGCTCCAGTGCATAACCTTATTCGTTTTGTCTGACCGCAGCAGAGTACTATAAACAGTCACTCAGAGGAAAGGTACAATTATAAGTAGAAATAGAGGAATATAAAGAGCCCGTAAAAGGAGAACGGGCTCTAAACAGATTATTTATCGGAAAAAGCTGAAGTCAGGATCGGAGTTGAGCTAGTTTTACTATTTGGACTCTCGACTGTGTGGATCAATAGTAAGGGTTTTCCCCTTCACTATGTTCAGTTACATCCTTAACGCCTTTGACTTCAGGTACCTTCTCAAGCAATGTTTTTTCAATGCCTTCTTTCAAGGTAACATCTGCCATTCCACAGCCCTGACAACCTCCACCAAACTGAAGCACCGCAATACCTTCTGCGGTAAACTCTGCTAATGCAACTTGTCCGCCATGGTTAGCCAGCTGAGGATTTATCTCGGCTTCAATGATATAACGAATCCGATCTATAGCTGGCGCATCGTCAGGAACTTTGCGTGCTTTAGCATTCGGCGCTCGCAGAGTAAGCTGACCACCCATGTCGTCTGTTTGATAATCGATCTCTGCTTCTTCAAGATAAGGAATACTTTCTTCATCGACAAATGCGTTGAACTTCTCAAATTCGATCTTCAGATCGTCCTTCTCGACTGCATCGGTTGGACAATAAGAAACTCCACACTCGGCGTGAGGGGTACCGGGATTAACAACAAAAACACGAATACCTGTACCTTCTTCTTGAGAAGAGAGAAGTTTCACAAAGTGTTCTTGAGCCGGTAGGGTTATTTCAATCATTGGACTTTACTACGTTTAAATATTCATCTGCGCGAATTCTACCAGATCGTGGCTTTTTATTATCCATGTTTTTTATGGGGTTTAATGGAATAATTTCAATTAATTTTTCCATTCTCTACTTTTTGCTATTAGTTCGGCCGTAAAGCCATCGCCCAATACAGACGGGGAAGGGGGGGGCTGCCCCAGCCAAGGGGAACTGGGGCCTGACAGTAGTGCTGAATATTTGTAAATCACTGAAATCGGTGCGCCCCTACCTGCCTTGATTTAAGTGTAATTTCTGGATAACCGAAACAGAAAAGCTGCGGATTAATACCAATTATCAAAATACTCGGCTAATCCCTTGATTTTGATGGGATATTCACACTATATTGTGGGCTAGATAAGAACTCTTCTCAGTAAGTGGCTAAAAATAAGGCTTTTCTCAACTTTTAGGAATCAGACATGAAAAATGCGCTCGCCTTTCTCTCCTTCTCACTACTAGCACAGTTGGTTTTCGCGGTTACGCAGCCTGCCTGGGCAGGTAAATTGACAGAGTTAGAGCGATCTTACGAACTGGATAACGGGTTTGTCAGTATTATCCGGGACGTCAAGCAAGATAAGATTTATCTTAAAATTGATAACCTGGGTCAGGAGTTTATATATCAGACGAGTTTACCATCTGGCTTGGGCTCAAATGATATAGGCCTGGATCGAGGACAGCTCAGTGATACGCGCCTGGCGGTATTTGAGCAACTCGGTAATAAAGTCCTGCTAAAGCAGATTCCAGTGAGGCATAGGGCTGTTAGTGACAATATAAAAGAAAGGGAAGCGGTGGAAGAAGCCTTTGCAAGCTCTGTTCTTTACGGATTTGAGGTTGTTGATAGCGGTAAGGGATGGGTCCTTGTTGACGCGAGTGATTTTGCGCTACAGGATATCCACGGGGTTGCCAGACGTCTGGCTGATCGTAAGCAGGGAAGCGGATTTAAAGTTGATAAATCTCGTTCAGCTGTTTACATGCCGCGCACCACAGCATTTACCGATAATACAGAAATAGAGTCAGTAATTACCCTGGTGGGCAACGGGACTGGTGAGTATTTAAAACAGGTTGCCCCCGAAGAGGACAGTATTAGCCTTAAAATGCATCACAGTTTTGTCCGCCTCCCTGATGACAAATATCAGCCTAGAACTTTTTATCCAAAGAGCGGCTACTGGAGTATTCAATATAAAGACTATGCTTCGCCGATTAATGAACCCTTAACCAAAAGGTTTATTGGTCGTCATCGGCTGGAGAAAAAGAATCCAGATGCAGAAGTAAGTGAGCCGGTGAAGCCGATTATCTACTATCTCGACCCGGGCGTTCCTGAGCCTGTGCGTTCGGCGCTAATCGATGGTGCTATGTGGTGGAACACAGCGTTTGAGGCGATTGGCTATAAAAATGCTTTCCAGGTCAAAATGCTACCTGACAATGCCGATCCTATGGATGTTCGCTACAATGTTATCCAGTGGGTTCACAGGGCAACTCGAGGCTGGTCCTATGGTTCAACCATTACCGATCCTCGTACTGGAGAAATTATAAAAGGACTGGTTACTCTTGGCTCTCTTCGGGTCAGGCAGGATTACCTGATCGCTCAAGGGATGATGTCGCCCTTTGCACAAGATGAAAAAGACGAAAAGTTAACTCAGTTGGCCTTGGCAAGAATTCGACAACTTTCCGCTCATGAAGTAGGACACACTCTTGGGCTGGCTCACAATTTTGCAGCCAGCACATACGGCAGAGCATCCGTTATGGACTATCCGCATCCACTGTTTCAATTGCAGGGGAATCAGATCGTGGCAGGTCAAGCCTACACCAATAGCTTGGGCGCCTGGGATATGGCGGTCATAGCTTACGGGTACCAGGATTTTGCAAAGGGTAAAGAAGAGGCGTGGTTGAAGCAGTTGATTGCTCAAAATGATCAGAAAGGGATGCTTTATATTACCGATCAGGATGCAAGGAGCGTTGGAAGTCCCAATGCCAGGGCAAGTTTATGGGACAATGGTAGTGATCCGGTTGCAGAGCTAAAAAGAATGTTCGAACTTCGCCAGGTTGCGTTAGGTAATCTGGGGAGCAAAAGCATCAAACGTGGCACCCCCTGGTCACAGCTGGAGGAGGTTTTAGTGCCTGTCTACCTATTCCATCGCTACCAGACTACTGCGGCGGTTAAACTGATTGGTGGACTGGATTATGATTATTCTATAAAACGAAATAACCAGTTACCGAAAGTTAATGTGGTTTCAGGAGAAAAACAGACTGCCGCTTTGAATGCCATTTTAGCAACTCTGAAGTCAGACTTCTTAAAACTGCCAGCTAACATTGCACAGTCTATACCACCTAATGCTTACGGGTTTAGGTCTACTCGGGAATCAGTTGTCGGAGCGAGTGGCGCGGCATTTGATCAAATTGCGTTGGCACAGGCTTCTGCCCAAATTAGTTTGAATGGTCTTTTCAATAGTGAGCGACTTTCTCGTCTCATAGAACAAAGCGCCACAGACCCTACCATTCCATCCATTGATTCGATCGCGACAGAAGTTCATCAGCAAATTATCGAGCAAAACTTTGATGGTATCGATGCTGTTCTCCATCAAGCGGTTGTCGATCTGGTATACACGCACTACTTGAATCTGTATATCAACGAAAATACTTCGCAACAAGTGAAAATGCAGATTTTGGGTGTGATTTTAAAAGAAAAAGATTACCTGCAGCGGAAACTTACTGCGGTAAGAAAGACGACGAGTTACTATGGTTTTTACGCTTATCAGGCAAGCAGAATGGATGCGATTCTGAGTCATCCAGAACCTAAGGTAATTCCGGTTCCGACTGTACCCCCTGGCTCTCCGATTTAATGGCATAAAGGCGCATTTAAATGCGCCTTTTTTAGTAGTGCTCAATCAGGAACAATTTCTTTAGCAAACGGCTGCAGCTCTTCCCTGATAATTTCGATAATTTCTTTGGGAATAGAGAGCTCTTCAAGCGTATTTAACATCATGGTTAACCACTTATCAACGTGATTTTGATTGAGACCTCTTTCAAGCAGGGGCGCGTGAATCTCACTTAATCGTGCCATTGATATTTCCGACTCTCCGCCAAGCACGAATGTGAAAAATCGTCGAAGTTTTATTTTTTGAGCATCGAGCGGTATTCCAGTGAAAAATTCCGCGATTTCAGGATCGAGCAGGAATTTATCATAGAAACGATTTACAGCAGCCTCTACTGTTGGTTTTCCACCGATCCTGTTGAATATTGTATGGTCGTTCATCCAGTGATTTCCAGAGGCTGTCAGGTATTTCGCTTGATTATGTATTTCGTTTTAGTTATTGACGATAATTTGGGGACTCAGATTCTATTATAGTCACTGATATGGAACACTGAGCGGTATATCTCACCTGATTAAGCTAAATATATCTAAAAAGCATAAAGTGTGACTACTTTAGATGTGGAGACGGGACAAACTTCTTTGTTTCTCCAGAAATTCCAGGCTACGAATCCCGTACCAGGAATACTTTTCTCCATCAACCAGAGCGCACGAATATCCCAGAGACAAAAGCTCTGAGCGATAGCGCTCAAATGGAAATGGTTCGCTCGAAAAAAGCAGTAGTGTTTTTTCAGGAGGGTAGTCCTGCAATGAAATCTGAGGATATTTATGATCAAACCTGACTCTTTGGTTTTTATAACCCAGGTGATCCAGCATAGATTGAATAAATATTTTTTCACCGGCCGCCATCCAGGGATCTTTCCAGATCAGGTAGATAAGCTGACTTTGTTTTTCTGGCTTTTTCCACCACTCAATTACTCCGGGTATCTCGTTTATTTTTGATTTAAAGAATTCTGCTGTGGCGATTTCTTCCCAGCGATGAGCAATGGAAGTCAAGTTGGAGTTGTTAATTTTATTGGCGAGTCTCGCAAGTTCCTTGGCGACGTCATGGATTGATTGAATGTGCAATGCGATATAGTCAAATGGACAGGAGTTTGCCATTTCCAACGTATTTTCTTCTTTATCAAAAATAACCAGGTCCGGTTTGAGGAGACTAACCTTGTCCCAGTCGACGTCTTTCGTTCCGCCGACCTTGGGAATTGATTCGACTGCTGGCTTGGGATGAATGCAAAAGCGCGAGCGCCCAATCAGCTCTACTCCTGATGCAATCAAGGTTTCTGTAATTGAGGGAACCAGGCAGATTATTTTCATACTACTTATGGCAGAGTGATACTCGGTTCTGCTAATTATACCTGTAGTATCAGGACAACTGTAGCTGACACTCCTGAAATTTGGGCGGTTGATTAATATGAAAAAGACTTGCAACCCTTTAGCAAGCACCTAGAATAGAGTGCTTTAAATATTTATCCAGCTCGGAGCAGCCCGAACTAGCTGTCAATAAGAGCCAACCATCGACCGCAGGTTGTTGGTTTTATAGAACATTGGACAATGGTATATATTATGGGAAACCGACTTTCAAAACTAGCTACCAAAACTGGAGATGATGGAACTACGGGTATCAGTGGGAATAAACGGCTAAATAAAGATTCTGCTCGTATCGAAGCTATCGGTGCGGTTGATGAGCTGAACGCATCAATAGGTATGGTAACCAGTCAATCGATAAGAGAAGATATGGCCAAGTGTTTAAATGTTATTCAGCATCGACTGTTCGATTTGGGAGGAGAATTAGCGATGCCGGATTATCAGCTAATTAAACCTGAACATATTATCGATCTAGATAATTGGTTGGACCAATTTAATCAGGAATTACCACCACTCAAAGAGTTTGTTCTTCCTAAAGGCAGTTTCGCAACTACCTGCTGCCATATGGCGAGAACTATATGCCGTCGAGCAGAGCGTCGTTTGGTTACTCTTTCTCGGGAAGATAGCATCAATTCTGAAGTCCAGGTGTATTTGAACCGACTATCAGATTTATTGTTTGTTTTCTGTCGTTTGCTCAGTAAAGGTGATGGCAGCGAGGAGATGTGGCAGTCAAAAAGAACCTCTGACAAGTCCTAGCGCTATTCGGGATGAATAGGATGATTCGAGCCCTGGAAGCCTAATCAGTGCTTTCAGGATTAGGTATTGGAATTGGAAGTTAATCATTTCTGGGCTCTATTTCCCCTATTATTTTGCTAAATCGACTAAAATAATAGATCAGAGTAGAGATACAGATATTGATCTATAGAGATACAGACATTGATCTATAGAGATACAGACATTGATTTACATAGACACAAGTATTGATTTTCAGCGAATAGAGATAATTTAGGAGTGTTATTTCATGGATGCTAATCAAGCTGAAGAGCTAGATAGGTTGGTACAGGTTAAGGTTGACAAGGACCGAGGCTTCGCAGAAATTACATTTGAAGGTGGTATAACGCGAAAGCATCTGGATCATTCATTCTCCCTGCTTATTAATGATCCTGATTTTAAGAAGAATATGAACGCCTTGTATGACTATTCGAGGGCATATTCGGATTTGGAAATGCCTGAAATTGAGGAACATGCACAGTTTGTTGTTGAGCATTTGAACCTGCGGGGGACAAACTATAAGCTGGCATTAGTTGCATCGGATACTTTGAACATTGCCTTACTCGAAGTGTATAAACTACTGATCTCAAAGACGAGTGTCGAAGCTGAGGTTTTTCATAATATCGCCGCAGCGAGACGCTGGCTAATGGAAAAGCACTGAATAAGTTTTTTATTGTTATCGCTAACCTTTGATTTCTCTATAACAACCTCACCGTATTTTTATATTACTCTTTAGTATAAAAGCTATTATTTCAATTAAATAATTGAGTAGAGATAAATCCCATCCATTTTTACCGACCAAAAACCAATTCCTTCTGGTGATTGCGATGTGCTATAATCTGCGCGCTTAATATTCGGTGCGCCATGCGCTTAATAGGGAACGCGGTTTAACTCCGCGGCTGTGCCCGCAACTGTAAGTAGAGCTGAAAGCAATACCACTGATCTCCGGTTTATTTATAAGCTAAGCGATTGGGAAGGTGCTTGAAGGTTAACTCTACGAGCCAGGAGACCTGCCGAAAAGTGATCGAATACTATTCGAGCGGGTTACTCGATGGTGTAGTGATGTGTCGTGCAAGCTAATCGAGCTTCTCTTTCCTCCTCCGCCAGTCATGCCCGCTCCTCATAAGATATCTGGCGATGTTCAAACAAAACAGATCGACAACAAACCGTGCCGTTATTGAGACTCGGAATCTATGCTGGAAAGTTAGCGACAAGCTAATCCTTGACGGTATTTCCATGTCTGTTCAAAGCGGCAAGTTTGTTGGTTTGATTGGTCCTAATGGGGCCGGAAAATCTTCATTGCTACGTTTGATTTATGGGAAAAATAAATTAACCAGTGGCGAGTTGAGTATTCAACAAACTCCTGTCGAAAACTATAGCCGTAAATCGCTTGCGCAGAAAATTGCGGTTGTGTTGCAGGAACCTGACACCCAATTTGAATTAAGCGTACACGACGTTATTCGAATGGGATTGACGCCTAATAAATCACTGTTGTCTTTTGATAGCAAAGATGATCACGCAGCGATCGTTCGTGCTGCGATTCAGGTTGATATGGAAGATAAGCTGAGTCAACCATTTAATTCACTGTCTGGCGGCGAAAAACAAAGAACAATTATCGCTCGCGCAATTCTGCAAACTCCTGAAATTTTGTTAATGGATGAACCAACAAACCATCTGGATGTACGCCATCAAATTGAAGTTCTGGAACTAGCTAAAAAAATGGGAATTACGGTAGTGGTCAGTATTCATGACCTCAACCTTGCTGCAAGTTATTGTGATAGTTTGATATTGTTGTCCAAGGGAAAAATAGTTGCTCAAGGGAGCGTAGAAGAGGTTTTAACCGAAGAGCAAATCGAATCGGTTTTTAATGTACGAGCCAAAGTTGATCGTCATCCATTCAACCAGAAGATCAGAATTTCATTTGATATGGCCAGCAACATAAAACACTCTGAGGTTATGGAGTGATGGAAGTTATGAATGCATCACAAACTCAAAACTCCAGAGCTTCTTATGCTTCGAAGGCCTTTGATTTTCGCTTCTCAGCCTATCTATTGGCAGCTCTGTTCTTGTTGGTTTTCAGTGTTATCTTTGCAACAGGCAGTGGCAGTATCGAGTTAAGTTCTCAACAAGTTTTTGATGCCTTGTTTGTATGTAGTCAAGGAGCTGTGGGCTGTGATATTAGTGCTGTCAACTATCAGATATTGTGGGAGATTCGTCTACCTCGAATTATCATGGCAATGATCACTGGTGCGGGCCTTTCCGCTAGCGGTGCCATATTGCAATCAGTTACACGAAATCCATTAGCAGATCCTTATCTTTTTGGCATTTCTTCCGGGGCTTCTCTGGGGGCTGTAATTGTGATGGCTGCGATATCATCTGCGATTATTTCGATAACTGCCGGCGCGTTAATTGGCGGGGCCTTGTCGGTGGTATTAATGCTAGCTCTAGCCGGTAAGTCTGCAACTCAGGTAGAAAAATTACTACTCTCGGGAGTTGCGGTATCCTTTATGCTAAGTGCATTTACCAGTCTGACGCTTTACTATTCGAGTCCGGAAACTGCGGCTTCTTTACTCTATTGGATGATGGGCAGTTTCTCCAATAGTCAATGGTCAGAACTGGGCTTACCCATCATTACACTGTTTCTCGGTGTTGCTACTTTTTTTCTTTATCGCCGCTGGTTAGTTGTCATGCAGGCAGGAGATGAAAGTGCAATCACTTTAGGTATTCCGGTACATCGACTTCGCCTGGGGATGTTGATCGTCTGTTCAGCTATTACTGCTGTTCTGGTGGCTCATGTCGGCGGGATCGGATTTGTCGGATTGATGATACCTCACATTTCTCGATTTATTGTCGGTGCGCAAGTTCATAGAGTTTTGCTGATGTCTCTTGTCATTGGGGCGAGCTTTATGGTCTGGGTTGATGTGGTTGCTCGTTCTTTGCTCGAGCATCAGGTACTGCCGGTCGGAGTGGTTACCTCTGCAATGGGAAGTTTATTCTTCTTTATCATTCTTAAACGTCGCACTCGGTCTTAACGATTTTAGTCAATTCAGGATTTTTTATGTTTCAAGTTTTACCGTTAGACAAAGAAAAGTTAGAGCAAATCCAAGAAAAGATTGATCTAAAAACCAAGCCTAAAGGGGCTTTAGGTGAGTTGGAATCTTTGGCTTTACAGTTGGCGTTAATAACCGGTATAGAAAAGATTGAACTAAAGCAGCCTGTCATGCTTGTCTTTGCCGGGGACCATGGAATTGCTGATAGGGGCGTAAGTATTGCTCCGTCTGAAGTGACTGGGCAAATGGTATTGAATTTTTTATCGGGTGGAGCGGCGATAAACTGTTTTTGTAAGGCCAACCGCCTCTCTATGGAAGTTATTGATGCCGGAATAAAAAGCGAAATCGCGCACCCTCAACTTATCAGTCAGGCATTAGGAGCCGGAACTAAAGATTTTTCTGTTGAGAAGGCAATGACTCTTGAACTCGTTGACAAAGGACTTTCTCTGGGAGCGCAGATTGTTTATCAAAAAGCCGATCAGGGAAGTAATGTTTTTGCTTTTGGTGAAATGGGTATAGGCAATACCTCTTCAGCATCTGCCCTGTTATCTGCCTTTACCGGAATGCCTGCAACCGAGAGTGTTGGTTGTGGTACCGGAATAAATCAGCAAGCTTACAACAAAAAAGTAGCTTTAATAGAGCAAGCATTAGAGCTTCACAAAAAAGAGTTTGCTGATATTAGAACCACCCTGGCTGCTCTCGGAGGCTTTGAAATTCTTCAAATTACCGGAGGAATGCTGGCGGCAGCTGAGCGTGGCAGCGTTATTCTGGTTGACGGATTTATCGCGTCGATTGCGGCAATGGCTGCGATTCGTATTGATGAAAATGTACGAGACTATATGGTATTTTGTCACCAGTCAGAAGAAAAAGCTCATAAAGCATTATTGGCTAATATTCAGGCTAAACCATTGCTGGACCTTGGGCTTAGACTGGGTGAGGGTACTGGCGCCGCGTTAGCTATGCCGCTGTTAAGAGCCGCTGAATGTTTTTACAATGATATGGCCAGTTTCGAAAGCGCAGGTGTGACTGCTGTATGAGAACCATTCGCGCACAACTGAATCTTTTTTTTATTGCTTTGGGATTTTTGACCCGATTACCCGTCCCTGTAAATCTGAATTTCAGCCAGATGAATCTCAACCGCGCCAGCCGCTATTTTTCATTAATAGGCTGGGTCGTGGGCGCGATGTGCGCAGTAATATTTTTTGCCGCCTCTCAACTTTTCCCGCCAGCTCTTGCCGTTGCCATATCAATGTTGTTCGGCTTGTTGTTAACCGGTTGTTTTCACGAAGATGGTCTGGCCGATACATGCGATGGTTTGGGAGGCGGATGGAATGCACAGCAAAAACTTTCTATTATGAAAGATTCGCGAATTGGTACCTATGGAGCGGTAGCCTTGTGGACTGCATTAACCATGAAACTGCTCGCACTTGTTGCACTTGCACAGACAAGTGTTTCTGTTGACTATGCCTCTTATAGCATTGCCAGTCGATTGTTTGGTTCAGAGGTTGAGCTGAATTTTGCTTTGCTCGCTCTTCTTGTTGCTCATCCGCTAAGTCGCGCACTCTCGACGACGCTAATATATTTTTTGTCCTATGTAAGTGGTAGTGAAAAAAGTAAAGTAAAACCTCTTGCAGAGAAAATTAACCTGCTAGATATTGTGCTTTCAATTTTTATTGGCGGACTTTCTCTTTTTCTTGTGCCTGAGTTTGCTATTCATATTCTTGTGGCGTGTATCATGGTTACCTTTTTGTGGAGTGTTTGGCTTAAGAGACAAATTGGAGGTTTTACCGGAGATGCGCTCGGGGCGACTCAACAGCTTAATGAGTTATCAATATACCTGACAATAATTGCGATGGGGGCCTCATGATTCATTTAGTTTTAGGTGGAGCTCGAAGCGGCAAGAGTCGTTTTGCCGAAGCAACCATTAAAAAAACTGCTGAAGAGTCAAACAAGCGCGTAACCTACATTGCAACAGCCTCTGCCGGTGATGACGAGATGAGAGTGCGAATAGAACGTCACAAAAGTCAACGTCCGAATGACTGGAGACTGATCGAAGAGCCGTTAAAAGTTGCCGAGGTTATTCGTTCGTGCTCGCACAACGATTTGCTCTTGATTGACTGTTTGACGTTATGGTTGAGTAACTGGTTGTGTGAAGGCTCTCTGGATGATTTTGAAGAAGCAAAACGTTCACTGCTCGCATCTTTGAAGTCGACTGAAGCAGGTGTGGTTCTTGTATCCAATGAAGTAGGAAGTGGCATTGTTCCTCTGGGCGAACTAAGTCGTGATTTTGTCGATCAGGCTGGCTGGTTAAATCAGGCTATTGCTGCAATGGCAGATAAAGTGAGTTTAATTGTCGCCGGGTGCGAAGTTCCACTGCAACCTTTTGAACAAGCCAAGATAAATTAACTGTTTAATTTTTATAAGAATATTTACGAATAATGAATACTGAAATTTTTCTCATTCGACACGGTGAACCTGTATTAACCGGAGCGTTGCTCGGTTCTACTGATTCTCCATTAAGTCAGAATGGTTGGACGCAACTAGAGACGGCATTCAAAAATATCGAAGATATCGATTTACTTGTTAGTAGTCCTCTCAGTCGCTGTGCTGCTTTTGCTCAGTATTATGCTGATGAAAATAGTCAGTTACTGCATATAGAAGAAGATTGGAGAGAGTGTCATTTCGGTGACTGGGACGGGCAAACCTACCAAAGTCTTCATCAAAAATATCCTCAAGAAGTTGCCCGTTTCTTTTCAGTACCTGCAGTTCAGACTCCGCCTCAAGGCGAAAGTTTGCTCGACTTTTGTCATCGTGTGGAAAACGCGCTTACATCATTATTGCAGTCTTACCAGGGAAAACGAATTGCGATTCTGACGCATGCGGGAATCATTCGAACATTGGTTGCCTGGTGTTTGAAAATGGATTACACACAAGGCACTCACCTTAGACGTTTTGCCGTTGATTATGCCAGTATGACCCATATTTCTATCTATCATGGTGATAATCTGTTTCCTCAATTGCTGAATCTGAATCAGACTTTTGTGCAGGAAATCTACCCAAAAAGTGTTCCCGTTGTAGCCGAATTAGCGGACTAGTTGCTCATGATTTATTCCGGAAACAACTTGAAAGGTGCTTTGATGATTCAGGGCACAACTTCTGATGCAGGAAAAAGTATTTGTGTCGCGGGTTTGTGCCGAATATTGTACCGACGGGGAATTTCGGTTGCGCCTTTTAAACCGCAAAATATGGCACTCAATAGCGCTGTTACCGCCTCCGGAGGCGAAATCGGTCGCGCTCAGGCACTGCAGGCAGTCGCCTGTGGATTAGAGCCTGCCACCGATTTTAATCCTGTTTTGCTTAAACCCAGTACTGATATGAAGTCTCAAGTGATTATTCACGGCAAGGCGGTAAGTCAGCTAGACGCAAAAACTTTCGGCAATATAAAAGCGCTGGCTTTTGAGCAGGTACTTGAATCTTATCGAAAGCTTAGAGAAAGCTATGATGTAGTTTTAATCGAAGGAGCAGGTAGTCCTGCAGAAATAAATTTAAGAGAAAATGACATCGCGAATATGGGGTTTGCAGAAGCGGTTGACTGTCCAGTAGTGCTTATTAGTGATATAGATCGTGGTGGCGTGTTTGCTCACCTAACGGGAACTGTTAATTTACTTTCGCCTTCTGAACAGGCGCGCATTAAAGGTTTTATTATTAATAAATTTCGAGGACGATTGTCGTTATTGCAATCGGGGGTTGACTGGCTGGAAGAATATAGTCAAAGAAAAGTTTACGGTGTCGTTCCATACCTCAGTGACTTAAAGTTGGACGCGGAAGATGCTATTAACCCTGATAGCTTTCAAAAAAAGTCGACGATAAAAGTAAAGGTGCCGGTCTTAACCAGGATTAGTAATCATACTGATTTTGACCCGCTCAAATGGCACGAACAAGTTGAATTTGAGTTTGTCAGACCCGGTGAAACTCTGCAAGGAGCCGATCTGATTATATTGCCTGGTAGTAAAAGTGTGATAGCAGATATGAAGCATGTGATCGCGCAAGGTTGGGATAAAGATATTGAGAAGCACCTTCGTTACGGCGGCAAGCTTTTGGGTATTTGTGGTGGTTTCCAAATGCTGGGAAATTTAATAGAAGATGAAGAAAAGATTGAAAGCGAAATAACGCATTTTCCAGGTCTTCGACTTTTAGATTTTTCTACCCGTATGCAAGCAGAAAAACAATTGACCAACGTGAGTGGTGAGTGTCACTTACTCTCGGAAAAAGCGACTATCCGAGGTTATGAAATTCATTGCGGAGTCAGCCAAGGTAAGGCTCTGGCAAAACCATTTTGTCGTGTGCGTCAGAAAGATGGCGATTTTTATTCCGATGGTGTGATTTCCGAAGATGGACAAATTGCAGGTACTTATCTGCATGGTCTTTTTGAGCAAGCGGACACACTGCAGTTAATCCTCAAGTGGGTTAGCGGAGAAACTTTTGATGCCAAAAGTTGGAATGATATTCGAGAGTCTGAGCTGGACCGTCTGGCTGATTGTTATGAAGAGTGTCTCGATCTGGATTCTCTATTCACCACGATAGCCTGAACGATTAGAAATTTAGAAAACAGGATAGGAAATATTTATGTCAGAAAATAGCCAACATGATAAAAGCCAGGAAAGTGCTGAACGCGAAGAGAAACATAAACGTAAGTCGCAAAAGCAAAAAGAAAAGGTCGACGCGAAAGTTGCCAAAGCGACCATAGAAAAAGGCGTGATGATAGTTGTTACCGGTAATGGCAAGGGGAAGACAACCTCAGGTTTTGGAACTGTTTGCCGTTGTGTAGGACACGGTTATAAGGCCGCAGTGGTTCAGTTTATCAAAGGCAAATGGGATTGTGGTGAAAGGGACCTGCTGGAAGGTCACGGTGTACCTTTTGCGGTGATGGGTACCGGGTTTACCTGGAATACTCAGGATAGAGCGGGTGATATTGCTGCAGCAGAAGCTGTTTGGACTGAGGCGAAAAAATTTTTAGCCGACCCACAATATCACCTTGTTTTACTCGACGAACTGACCTATATGCTTGGCTATGACTACCTCGATAAAGAAGAGGTTCTGTCGACGATTGCTAATCGTCCAGAGAATCAGTCTGTTGTGGTGACTGGCCGCGGAGCTATTCGTGAGCTGAGAGATATGGCCGATACCGTGAGCGAAGTGAAAGAAGAAAAGCATGCATTTAAGGCCGGAATTAAGGCTCGTAAAGGAGTTGACTGGTGAGGATTTTCCTGGTTTGTTTTTGTCTGTTGTTAGCCACTAACGCTGTTGGTAAAGAAATAAAACGCATAGTAGCGTTATCGCCTCATTCGGTTGAAATGCTTTATGCAATTGGCGCTGGAGATAGAATCGTTGGAACAGTTGAACATGCCGACTTTCCTGAAAAAGCAAAAGAAATTCCACGTATAGGCAACTACGTTGGAGTCAACATTGAAGAGCTGGTAGCGTTAAAACCAGATCTGGTGGTCGGTTGGAAAACAGGTAACAAGCAGTCCGATCTGAAAAAGATAGCATCTCTGGGGTTTGATCTGTTTTACACTCATCCGCTTTCTGTTGCTGAAGTAGGCGAAGACATGCTTCGTCTGGGTAAAAAAGTGGGTAAGGTAAATGAAGCGAACACTGCTGTCGAGAAAATGAATCGTCGCTATCAATCGATCAAACAGAGATTTTCTGATAAAGAGAAAGTCAGAGTCTTTTATCAGCTCTGGTATGACCCTATACGAACAGTTGGACCTGATAGCTGGGTAGAGGCGTTAATCGAAGACTGCAATGGAAAAAATATTTTTGACGATGCATCGACAGATTACCCAATTGTTTCTTTGGAAAGTGTGTTAGCAAAAAATCCACAAACAATTGTTATGGCGAGTCACTCAGAGAAAGTTAAATCGAGACAAATGATCTGGGACAAGTGGAACAATATTTCTGCAGTCAAGCATGAGCAACTCTATGTAATCGACGGTTCCTTGTTGCTAAGAGCAAGTCCGAGAGCTTTAGATGGACTGGAAATGCTTTGCGGTTTGATTGATAAGGCTCGAACGTTTTGAATGAGCAATATTAAAAAGAATTCTTGTGGTAACTGGAAATTAGTTGCTATTAAAGAATGTATTGTCGCTCCGGGTTAGTTTAATCGAGTTTGGAGCGAAGTACTTTTGGGGAAGTTAAGGCAAGGCGGTTCGAGTAAGAATCGAACTAGTAATGGGAAGTGAGCGAAAATCTCACACTGCCCCCGCAACGGTGATAGTGTTTACCGCACTTCAGTCCGGATACCAGCCTGCTTTATTTTTTTGGGAAGACTATAACTCGTCTTCATTTTAAGACACGGTGGGTGTCAGAATATTTAGGTAAAAATGTAATGAAAACAAATCTAGTTGCAGCTTCAGTGATTGCTGCTATCTCTACCTGCTCGGTAAATCTTAAAGCCGATGAAACTCTTGTCGTAACCGCTAACCGCATTCAGCAAAATGCTAATGAAGTGCTTGCCGATATTGAAATTATCAACCGCTCCGATATAGAAAAAATTCGTCCAAGAACTTTGGTTGATTTGCTCGAAACGGTTGCCGGAATCGACGTCGTCAAACGTGGTGGCCATGGGCAAAATTCTTCGATGTTTGTACGCGGAACCAATTTCAATCAAACTCTCATATTAATTGATGGAATTCGTATTGGCTCGGCGACTCTTGGAGAGACGCCTCTTTCTGGAATTGCTGTTAATCAAATTGAAAGAGTAGAAATCATTAAAGGCGCACGCGCAGCCGTTTGGGGAAGCGATGCGATCGGTGGCGTAATCCAGATCTTTACTCGCCGATTCGATTCCGGCGATTATCAGCTTTCTGCCGAAGTGGGAAGTAACAGTTCCGAGGCAAGAACATTGGCGGCCGGATTTGGTGGCGAAAACTTTGCGCATACTTTCTCCTACGCAATGAAGTCTAGCGATGGTATTGACGCCAGAGTGGAGGGGGATGAAGATGAAGACGGTTCAGCTAACGAATCCTATGCGATAAATGGTGATTACCTTTTTGGCGACGCCGGCGAGTTGAAATGGTTGATTCAGAATGATCGCTCCTATTCGGAGTTTGATACCAGTTGGGGAGGGGATAAAACGCGAAGCGATAATGAACTGGCAAGTTTGCGTTATGCGTTAAATATTTCTGGGTGGTCAACCAGTTTTACACTGGCTTCAAGTAAAGATAAATCTTCTACTTTCGACCAGTCAACCGGCAACGACGAGTCCAGTTTGTTCGTTACCAATAAGAAGCAGGCCAGCGTTTTAACCACTACTAAGTTATCTGAAAAATTTAACTTGGTTGTTGGTTATGACTGGTATCAGGACGATATCAGCGAAACGACAACAGCTTTTCCGGTAGAAGAACGTGATACCAACAGCTATATGGCTGGTACAAATTACATTGGTGACGATTGGCTATTTGATCTGGTCGCAAGACACGATGATATCGATGGCGTTGATTCCCGAATTTCGACAAATGCGGCTATCGGTTATCAGTTGGATGAATCTCAGCGTTTAAGCCTGAATTTTAGTCAAGGATTTAAGGCTCCGTCATTTAACGATCTTTATTCTCCGTTTGGCGGCAACCCTGATTTGAAGTTTGAAACTTCTGATAATTATGAGTTGGTTTACAAGGGGGTATTTGACGCTCTTTCCGTAACATCAACGTTTTATCGCTCTGATATCGATAATTTGATCCAATGGGCACCTACCGATGGTATTTGGGCGCCGGAAAATGTTGGTCAGGTAAAAATTAGCGGTGCCACTTTTGATCTGAACTATCGAGTTGAGCAGTTTACTCATGGATTTAATGTGAGTGTTACTGAGCCGGAAGATAAGGCCTCTGGTGAAAGATTGATTCGCAGAGCCAAACTTCAAGCAAACTATGAGATTGTTTACGATAGCGATAACTGGCAATGGGGAGTTCAGGTGAATCATGCGGGTAATCGAGTTGATAGTGGAGAAAAGCTGTCTTCATATACCAAACTGAACCTTACTACCTCTTATCGTTTTAACGAAAAGTTACGTATGCAGCTAAAAATCAATGACTTAACTGAAGAAGAGCCAGTTCAAGTTTCGGGTTATAATCCACTTGAACAGGAGATTTTCCTTTCGGTTACTTACCAAAATTTTTAGTTTGTCGATTAAGGAAAGAAGGGCGTAAACCTATGCCCTTCTTTTTATAAAGCAGGATTAGCTCATTTAAAATGTCATTGATTACTCGATTTTTTGTCGCACGACACGGTGAGACCGAATGGAACCAGTACAAGCGTCTCCAAGGACGACTGGATAGTCCACTTACTGTGGCTGGACAGAGTCAGGCTAGAAATATTGCCAGACAACTGGCAGATTCAAGAATCGAACTTATCGTCAGTTCAACATTAGGTAGAGCGGTCCATACTGCAAAAATATGTCAGCAAGAACTGGCGCAGCAATGGATTCAGGATGAGCAATTGGTTGAAAGAGATTTTGGCGATTGGCAGTCGAGTTTTTTTGATGATTTAGCAGACCAAGTCTTATTTGAATCAGTTTTTTTTCGAGTGACTGAGGATAGTCCTCCCAACGGCGAATCGGGGATTGATTGTGGTGCAAGAATAGAAAATGCGCTCCAGCGGTTAGCCGTCACCAACGTTGAAAAAAGAATTTTGGTTGTTACCCACGGGGATGCGATCCGTTGTTTAATGGATCGACTGCACGCACAGGGACAATGTGATGCTTACAGCCAGTATGGAAACGGTAGAATTTTTTATTTGCAGTTTTGCCACCATCAGCAAGTTTTAAAATTAGTCGATACAGAATAATTTGATGATTATTTTTATTATACCGGCTCTTGCCTTACTACTCGACAGAATATTAGGAGAACCCCGAAAGTATCATCCTTTAGTGGGATTCGGAATACTGGCTAGTAAACTAGAGAAGAATCTTAATAAAGAGGCAAAAAACACCAGGCTAAAGCGTGCTTCGGGAATCTTCGCCTGGGGAATTTTATGTCTTCCACTTCCATTAGTAGCCTATTTTTTACAGCTTTATTTGTTTATGTTCAGTGAACTTATTGGAGTGATTTTTTCATCAGTCTTGCTCTATCTGGCGATCGGCATGAATAGTTTGAACGAACACGCGATGGCAGTCTATTCGCGTTTATCTGAAGACAATATTGATGGTGCAAGAAAAGCGGTGTCTATGATGGTCAGTCGAAAATGTGAAGCTTTGCAGTCAGAGGAAATATCAAGAGCGACGATTGAATCCGTTTTGGAAAACGGACACGATGCGGTTATCGGGTCGCTATTCTGGTTTATGATTGGTGGTGTTCCGTTGGTTATTTTGCATCGACTGGTTAATACTCTGGATGCCATGTGGGGCTATCGTAATAGTCGCTTCAAATCTTTTGGCTGGTTTGCCGCTAAATTTGATGACCTGATGGGCTGGCCTTCGGCTAAGTTAACTGCCATGCTCTATCTTGTGGCTGGAAAAGTAAGACATCTTAAATTTTTTATCAGACTGGCAGCTGTTCAGGCACGCCAGTACAAAAGTCTTAACGGTGGCTGGGCAATGTCGGCTGGTGCATCGGCGCTAAATATTTGTCTTGGTGGTAATGCCGTTTATCATGGCAAAGAGATAATGTCTCCTGCTTTGGGCAGGGGGGACAATCCCGTGGTCCTGCATATTAAAAAAGCTTGTAAGCTGGTCGAGAAAGCAGCATGGTTGTCTGCTTTTTTATGCTTTGTATACGGAGTTGCCGGAGGTTCCTTACTGTGGCACTAACACATGGAGGTCAACTCTCCAATGTAGCAGCCGCTTTCGGGCTTGATGAGGAAGGTTGGCTGGATTTATCTACCGGAATAAGCCCTTATCCGTTTCCTTATCCTGAGCCAATTCCTTCAATTGCGGATAATCTATTCCGGGATCTGCCTCAGGTAAGCGCCGAGTTTTGTTTCGCAGCCTCCAATTACTATGGTACAAAAGACTTGCTGGTAACTGCCGGCAGCCAGCCTGTCATAGCTGCTTTGCCATCGTTGTTGCTTGATGAAAATTCATCGGCTCGAATCTTTATTCCTGAAATTGGTTACAAGGAGCACGAATTCGCCTGGAAAAAAGCGTCTGTCGAAGTCTGTTTTTATCGATCGCTTCCTTCTATTGAACAACTTCAGGAAAAAGACCTGGTGCTCGTTATTAATCCTAATAATCCGGGATGTGACTTCTATGAACCGGAACTGTTGGAAGAGTATCTGCGGAGACTTGGTAAGCTAAACGGCAAACTCATTGTTGATGAAGCATTTATTGATGCCCGAGTGGAAGAGGGACATTCCATGATTCGTGCGCATATGCCAGAGGCGCTAGTCGTATTACGCTCCGTCGGAAAGTTTTTTGGACTGGCCGGTCTGCGCGTCGGGTTTGTCGCGGCAAACCGAAGCTTACTGCAAAAAATTAACGAGTTACTTGGTCCATGGTCGGTCAATGGCCCTGCATTGAAAATTTGTGAGCTGGCACTTACCAATCGAGAATGGCAAGTGTCTCAGCGAAAACGAATTAGGACGCAGAGAGAAAAGTTAATTGCTATCCTGACTCAATATTTTGCATCAGAAAATATTCGCCATGGAGAGTTATTTGTTACTGTGAAAATGGAAGTTGATAAGGCAGCCTGGATCTTTGAGGCTCTTGCGAAACAAAAAATATATATTCGGTTATGTGATGAAAAGGACTGTGTTCGATTTGGACTGGCAACCGATGTTGAGTTACAACGTTTGGAGAAAGCGCTAAGCGATATTGGCTGATTTGTTGATTACTCGGGAACAGTACCTGCGGAAGAAACAGTTATAAACTGACTGAATAATAGTGTCGGGAAAAGAAAAGCATAAAAAATGTAGAGAAAATTATGGTAAATGATTTAAATGAAAGCCAGCCGGACTGGAGAAAACTTGACAAGTTGGGACTCAATTTACAAGCCGTGCTGGACCTAAAAGACTTGCCGGATGATCTACTCGCACAATTAAAACAATGTTGTAATAAAAACGAAGAGTTCAATAAACTGTTACTTGTCGGTCATGCAGGAAAAAAGCTTTGGGAGAAAGTTAAGTACAAAGTTAGCCAGGAAACTCATGCCATCGATCAGTATTCAATGAGTCATGTCGAAAATTTTCTGCAAGACGCGGTCGGCAAAAATAATTTTGAAATGATATTCCCCAGCACTCATTCGGTCGGATTGCAAAAGTTAGGTGAGTTGGCAGGCTGGCATTTTGCCTCGCCATTTAGAGTTGGGATTAATAATCAATGGGGTAGCTGGTATGCCTATCGGGCAGCTGCTCTGGTAAAAGCGAATTGGACAACTAAAATTGAGTCGGAACTTGGTTCACCCTGTTTAAATTGTGAGGAGAAGCCCTGTATTGGTGCCTGCGCCGGTGATGCGCTTGAAGGCGAAGCTTTATCCTTAAATAAATGTCTTGATTATCGCAAGCTCGCAGGTTCTCGTTGTGTAGATCGTTGTCTGGCGCGAATGACATGTCCGGTTGCACATCAGCACCGATACGAGCTGGAGCAGATCCAGTATCACTATGGGCGTTCAATCAAGTTTATTAACAAAGACTAAATTAAAATAATGCTAGTTGTATGAGTAGCTTTTTTGACGTATGCTACCTACTCAAATGGCATTAAATAAGGAATTTACAATGAAGTATCAGGGAAGTTGTCACTGCAAGTCAGTCCAATTCGAATTTGAGGCTAAGGAGATAGAGAGCGCGCTTCAATGTAACTGTTCAATATGTATTCGAAAGAATGCCATTATGTCCAAAACTTACATTGAACCAGCAAAATTTAGTCTGACTCAGGGAAAAGATGCTCTTTCAACCTACCAATGGGGAGATAAGGACGTCAATCATCACTTTTGTAAATACTGTGGAATCCATCCGTTTCACGATCTTGTCGATCAGCCGGGAGCCTACCGGGTCAATTTGGGATGTGTAGAAGGGATTGAGCCCAGACGACTGGCTATTTTTGAATTTAACGGAAGGGATGAGTTGTAGCCCCTTTGTGTGATAGCCAGAGCCAATAATATCGCTCGCCGAAATTGTTTGGTAACGTTGAATATCTTGATGATCTGGTACTCCACCGAATTCGGGCAAACAATTGAACACAATGGCTTTTCTCGACTCTCATTCCAAGCTATGATACGGCAATTTTGTCGTAAAATAGCTAGAAAACCATGCCGAAAGCAAGTGATATCAAACGAGGAATGGCCGTTGAGCATAACGGTAAGTTGTTGTTAATAAAGCAAGTAGAAGTACATAGCCCTACTGCGCGAGGGGCTTCGACACTCTATAAGACTAGATTTAGTGAAATCGGTACTGGAGCTAAAGTTGAGCATACCTTTAAAGGTGATGATATGGTTACTCAGGTCGAGCTCTCACGTCATCCGGTAAGCTTCTCTTATATCGATGGAGACGATTATATCTTCATGGACAATGAAGATTATAGCCAATACAACTTCAAGAAAGACGAAATTGAAGATGAGCTACTATTTATTAATGAGTCAACCGAAGGTTTGACAGTATTGTCCGTCGACGGTAAGCCGGTCGGAATAGAGCTACCGCAGTCGGTTGAAATGGAAATTACTGAAACCGATCCATCAATAAAAGGTGCTTCCGCTTCTGCACGAACCAAGCCCGCCAGATTTGCCACTGGTTTGACTATTCAAGTTCCTGAATATATCAGTACCGGTGAAAAGGTTAAGATTAATGTCGCAGAAAAGAAGTTTATGGGTAGAGCCGAATAAATGAATATCAGAAGAAAACCGGCGAGTTTAATTCCTCAGTTAGGCTACTTCAATGTTGCGGCAGACAAAGTCTCAATATTGGAAAAAACGTCAGAATTCAAGACGAAAATTCTAGCGCTAGTCGCTGCGGCTAAAAAACGAATTTATATGACTGCGCTTTACTTGCAAGACGACGACGCTGGTAAAGAAATTCTGACTGCGATTTATGAAGCCAAACAGAAAAATCCTGAGCTTGATGTAAAAATATTTGTCGATTTTTCACGTGCGCAAAGAGGGTTGATGGGGCATGCGCAAAGTATTGGTAATGTCCGACTTTATCGCGAGTACGCGGCAAAATATGAAAATCCAATTGATGTGCTTGGTGTGCCTGTTAAAAGTAAAGAAATGCTGGGCGTATTACATCTTAAAGGTTTTGTTTTCGATAACACGCTATTTTACAGTGGCGCGTCTCTCAATAATATTTATCTCCAGCAGGAAGAACGCTATCGATACGATCGGTATCATTTGATCGAGTGTAAAAAGCTGGCTGACAGTATGGTTAATTTTCTAAAGAACTATCTGGGTAAAGCTCCGGCTGTTCGATCTCTGTCTGAAGAAGATATTCCAAGCAAGAAGCAGCTAAAGCCTGCGATGAAAATGCTGAAAAAGAATTTGCGAAAGGCGCATTATAAAGTTAAACCTGAAAAAGAGACACTAAGCGGAAAGCAGGTCGCAGTAACCCCATTACTAGGGTTCGGTGGTCGCGCAAACCTGCTAAATCAGACAATTTATGAAATGGTCAGGGATACCGAGCGAACGGTCACCATTTTTACACCCTATTTCAATTTACCTAAGAAAGTTAGTAAAGCGGCTAGAAGAATTTTAAAGAATGGTAAGACGGTGAATATCGTTGTGGGTGATAAAGTCGCCAACGATTTTTATATTCCGGAAGACCAGCCTTTTAATAAAGTCGGCATTGTTCCATACGTTTATGAAACTAACCTAAAGCGCTTTATTAAACGAAACCAAAAATTTGTTAGCGAAGGTTTGTTAAACGTTTACCTATGGCGTCATGACGCTAACAGTTTTCATTTAAAAGGAATGAGTCGGGACGGAGAGTATCATTTGCTCACCGGGCATAATATTAATCCGCGAGCGTGGTCTCTGGATTTAGAGAACGGAGTGTTAGTTCAGGATCCAAATCAACTATTGGAAGATGCATTTGAAAGTGAGTATCAGACCATTCTGACACATACTAAGAGAATCTCTCATTTTAATGATATTGAATCGATAAAAGATTATCCTGAGGCGGCAAAAAAACTGATGAAGAATGTAAAGCGAGCCAAGCTGGATAGTATTCTTAATCGCCTGCTTTGATTTTCCCCGCGGGCTGTCAAACAGCCCGGTTCTTTTATCTCAGTAATATTTCCGGGCTTACCAATGTCGTTTGCTAACGATGTTGTTTGCTAAGAATATTATTCGGTAACAATATTATTCGCTAACAATGCTACATAGCGCTAACAACATGAATGAGTAGCGTTATCCAGTAAGCAATTAGAACCAGTACACTGGCAAAGTAGACATTAAAACGGTTTCTTACGTTGTTACTGGTACAGTGAACATAACTATGAATATATCGTAAGACAACATATATCCAGGCGGTATAAAGAAAAACACTGGATTCTATATTCAATATCATGGTCAGTACGACTGCCAGATAAAAGTGAATGGGCGTTTCAAATAAATTTTGAAAATTTCTCGACAGCTTTCTAATGTTTTCCGGTTCGCTTCCATCAGTATCACGATATAGCTTGTAATAGTTGATATCGACCTTTCTCGATTTTGCAGCTTTAAACCTCCTGAACCCCATGTTAAAAAGAATGAATATCGTCAGAATAACAAGGGCAAATGCCGGAAAAAATAGCTGAATATGAAAGTTGTTCATCGTTAGTCCTATTCAAATTAATCAGAGAATGATGTTAGAGGGATTTGAAGACTGGGTAAAGAGGAATTGGTGACAAGAAAATGAGTCGAAAGCGACAGTTTGAAATTTGTCTGAGTTAAATAAGTGATAATGGTAACTAACAGCAGGATGCCAGGGTCAGAACACCTTTTTTAGAATCGCTTTCTTCAGTTTTTAGGGCTAACGAATAAAATACGAGCTTGAATTGATCAATGCTTGGCCAAAACCTCCAGTGTCAAACCATTAAAAGTAACTACTTCGCCACCATGTTCTTTAGAAAATTTTGCGGCATCATTGACACTAATAAAGGTTGCGAGGGTTCCTCCCATTGAGCCTTTTAGATCGGAGCCCAAAACATAGAAGGCATCGCGCGCTGAAATCAAATGCTCATCATCTGGGGAATTCCATGGTGTTTTCGCCATATCGTGAACGTACATTTCGATAACGTTGTGTTGATTTTCAGGCTGCAGGTACCAAAAAATGAGTTCTTTGGTTGAACAAAACTTTTTTGCTTGCTTGCTTCGTTTATCAAAAGCTTGCCCCTTGGGACCTTCGAAACGGGAAATGACCATGCCGCAAACGTGGCATTCGTCGCTCTTCTCAAAAGCAACAGGGTCAAGTTTAGCCGGTGTTTTGTCGGATTGGCCACACGCTGAGAGCAAAAAGCTAAAAATTCCTACAAGTGCAAGCTTGGCGAGGTTAGACATTATTTCTCCTTTCTTTGTTGCAAGTTGATTAAATAGGGCGTTTCGTTAGACGGTAGTAGGCCAGGGTAAAAGGAACAATGATCCAGATCGTCATACTGACAAAGAGTTCCGTTAGGGTAAAGGACTGCTCACTGGCAATGCTGAGCAAGCCGGTTCCATTTGAGTCGAATCCGACAAGGTTAACCAGGCGGAAAATATCAGTTGGATTGAATAGCAATAGATAAGGAAAAACTTCTGCTTGTACCTGACCTTCCGTTGCTACTAATATTCCCAATAGACCCATATCGTAGATCAACACAAAGAAAAACCAGATAATTAATGCAAGTCCCGCTGCTTTCGATTTTTCACTTACCCAGCTACTCACCAAATAAGAGAGACTGATAAAAATCATGCCAAGAAGAATGGCAGAGGCGATAAAAAGTCCAAAGGCGCTCAGTAGTTCCGAAACATCGACAGCGTCTGCGAAAAAAGCAATTATCAAGCCTGCACTACCAAAGCCCGCGATTGTTGATATGGCTAAAATAGCTGTATGTCCCATAAGTTTACCCAGTAGCAATTCGCCTCTGGTTAAAGGATAGGTTAACAGCAATAATAAAGTTCCGTCTTCGTCTTCTCCGACAATGGCGTTGTATGATAATAGTAATGCTATCAGGGGAAGAAGAAATACATTAAGACTCGAAAGACTTACAATGGTATTGGCTACCGAGCTAAAACCAATAGTACCGACAGAGGCTGAGCCAAACCAGGAAAGTCCAGAAGCAAAAACCGCGAAAATCACGGTAATAGCTACTAGCCAGCGATTTCTAAGTCCATCTTTAAATTCTTTTTGAGCAATAGCGATACTGGCTTTCATTAGTGACTTCCTCTGCTATTGAGTGGTGAACGTTTCTCCTGTGTCTGACCAGTTGAGCTCTCGGGGAAATCGATAACCTGATGATCCTGCTCGATAAAATATTTATATAGCTGTTCGAGACTCGGTGGTCTTGTATCCAGATTTTGAATACCGGGCAGATTGGTCAGCGTCTTTAACGCCGACATTTTTTCTTTTGCGGTTAATGAGATCAGGAATTGGCCATCATCGTCTGCAAGAACTTTTCTACCTAGCTTGTTTTCAATTTCTTCGAAATCGAAACAACCCTGAAATGCTATTTGCGTTTCCAAGTGGGTGAGCCGGCGAAGTTCTTCTATCGACCCGTAGGCTTTCAACTGACCCTGTGACAAAATAGCGGCCTTGTCGATATGCTTCTCTACCCCAGGTAGAACATGAGAGCAGAGAATTATTGAGCAGCCTTTGTTTTTTAATTCATCAACGATTACATAGAACTCCTGGGTTGCGATGGGATCCAGACCAACTGTTGGTTCATCCAGTAATAGTAGAGACGGCTCAGTTAATAGCGCCTGAGCAAGTCCCAATCTTTGCTTCATTCCTTTGGAGTAGGTTTTAACTTTACGATTACTGGCAGCAGTTAGTCCGACCTGACTCAATAATTCCTGACATCGATTTTTAGATACTTTTTTCAGCCGGGCAAAAAATTCTAGAACTTCCCTTCCGGTGAGTTGTTGATAAAAGGAAACATTTTCAGGAAGAAAACCGAGGCGGTAACGATGATGACTAAAATCTGAGTCGGCAGGTTTATTACCGAAAACTTCGATGCTACCACTGCTCGGCTTAACAAGACCGAGAATTATTTTCATTGTTGTCGTTTTGCCGGCGCCATTATGGCCGAACAGTCCAAGTACTTCACCTTGTTCCAGAGTTAGGTCGAGTCCCTTAAGAACAGACAGTTTGCCAAAGGACTTTTTTACATTTGATAATTTAATAACGCTCAATGGTTCGCTCCTCAGAACAAGCTTGGCCTATGTTTTTGTTATTGTTGATGTATAGACATAAATGCTTTAATTATTGGCTAAGTTTACGCCGTTACTTTCCGACTGTGATTGACTAAAATCATTTTTCATCAAAGGGTAGCTGTCTTTTATTCCCTGAGATTTAAGAATCGGAAATTCTTTTTGTACCCATTTTAATGTTTGGATTGCCGGACTGTTTATTAATACATTCGCCGCAGGATATTTCCACAGTACTTTATCGATGCCGTCATTTGGTTCAAAGGGTTCGTCGCCAATGCCGTCATTGTTTCTATCCCATCCCTGATAATCGCTCCAGAAATTGCCACGTCCATCATGCGACCATTCAACTTCACGGTTGGCAACGTATTTAACCTGGCGCTTATTTTGAACAAAGTAGTTACCGTAGATATTATTGCCTTCCGAGCCTGCGGTTAAATGTATACCAATTTCACCGCCTTTAAACAGATTTCCTTCCACCTCATTAAACGGCGCGTTGTACATGAAAATTGCTTTGCCTTCCGCTCCAGAAATATATTGTTCACCGCCAGGGCCCTGTTGTTGATGAACGTTCAGAATTTTATTTCCTTTTATAGTCGAGTAGGAAATGTAGTTCATCAGAATGCCGTAATTGGTATCATTCTTCGAAGTGTTATTGATAACCGTTAAATACTTCGATTGCATTAAGGCATAAGCGGTACGGGTGTTGAAGGTGCGATTGTCTTTTACCAGGTTAGAGTAAGAATACATGTAGTGTATTCCGTATCTAAGGTTGTGTAGATAATTGCCGATCAATTCATTTTTGTTGCTGGTATCAATGTAAATACCATCACGTGTGTGCCACACTTCATTATTTTCAACGAGAGTGTCGCTCACGTTAAAAAGGTGAATGCCGTTACCTCTGTCTTGCGAGCGAATGTCAAGATTACCCTCAACTTTGTTGTTAATAATTCTGGCGCCTGTTGTTGAGTCCAGCCAGACACCAAAGGTATCACCTTTAAAATAGTTGTTGTCGACTTTTAAATTTGTTGCTGTTTTTTCAGCGAAGATGCCCGCATTCATGTCTGTAAGGTTGTCACCCCAATTTAAAATATTGCAGTTCTTGATGACGACATTTTCTGCGATGATTCTTAAAGTATCTTTTTGATGATTGCCATCCAGAGTTGCTTGATTTTGACAATTGATGGTAACAGGGGTTTTGACCTGGAAATTCCCCAGGTATATACCTGGAGCGAGTAATATTTCAGTGTTTGCCTTGATATTGTTCAACGCATGGAATAAATCTTCGCTAGAAGCGATGTTTACAATTCCCGCCTGAACCTGACAGGCCAGTGAAAAAGTTATGAGTGCGAGTAGTTTTTTCATTTTTAGCATCTGTTGCAATTTTTTTTGCTAGAAAGAAAGTTATTTTTGTTGTTGTTTCTTTAACTTCTTTCTGAGTATGCCTCTCCCTTCAAGCAGTACCTAAAGGGAGAGGAAGTAGAAATGCTGATAAGTCTATGCTTTTTCTACAATCATTCTGCCACGCATTTCCATGTGCAATGCGTGACAGAACCAGTGACAGTAGTACCAGAACACTCCGGGTTTATCTGCCTTAAAGGTGATTGATGAAGTCGCTTGTGGACCAATCTCCATGCTTGCGCCATGTTGACACATTGCAAAACCATGAGTGACAT
This sequence comes from Aliikangiella sp. G2MR2-5, assembly GCF_015687155.1. GTDB lineage: Bacteria > Pseudomonadota > Gammaproteobacteria > Enterobacterales > Kangiellaceae > Aliikangiella. The sequence continues at coordinate 123,573 of NZ_JADPQF010000008.1, forward strand.
CTTCTACCTGGTCAAGGTTAGTAATACATACGGTAACAGTATCACCTTGCTTAACATTGAACTCTGTCATTCCAAAGTTTGGCGCAATAGAAGTCATATAAACACGAACTCTATTGCCGTCACGTATCACTTTATTGTCAGTTTCCAGCGTAACGCCATCACGTTTAGCCTGAGCAACTGTTTCTGCAAAAATAGGGTCATCGCGAGTCCAAAGTTTTTTAGGTTTCACTTTACTGCGATGAACGATCATGCAGTCATGCGGTTCAGCAAATGTTGGGCCGTCATGAACCAATTTCATTTCTTCACCTGAAATATCAATTAGCTGATCATTTTCGGCGCGAAGAGGTCCGGTTGGCAGGAAGCGATCTTTAGAGAACTTACATAAAGAAACCAGATATTTACCATCAGCATCACGAGTTTCACCCATTGTCGTGTGGTTGTGGCCGGGCTGGTAATGTACATCCAGTTTTTGTTTGATGTAGTTAACTTTCTTTCCGTTGTATGCTTCAATTGCTTTCTTCACATCCCACTTTACAATTTGGCTATCCAGGAAGAGGGTGGTGTAAGCATTTCCACGACCGTCAAATGCTGTGTGAAGTGGTCCTAAACCAAGCTCAGGTTCACCGACAATCGCATCACGCTCCTTGATTTTTCCAGCAAACAGATCGGGGAGCTTTTTGATGGAAACGATGGTTACTGTTGGAGATAGCTTACCATTGGCAACAAAATATTCACCATCCGGTGAGGTGTTACATCCGTGGGGACTTTTAGGTACAGGAATATATTTTGTGTAGGCGCTATTGGCTTTCTTCCGACCATCAACAACCGGAACTTTTGAATCTCCAATCGTTTGGAACTTACCCGCTTTGATCGCTTTTTCAATGGAATGAATATCAAATACTACAAGCCAGTCTCGTTCATTGCGCATTGTTTCAGCCAGAGTCACACCTTCTTCCGAGTTGTAGCAGGTGGCAGCAGCAAATCGACCGGTGTAATCTGCGTCCGTATTGTCCAGGTTACCGTCAACAATGACCTGGAATGCCATTTCCATTTTCTCTGCGTCGATTACATTGAACATGGTGAAGTACTTGGTTGGATCATTCAGATCGCGCCCATCATTCGGTTGCGGAATGCGGAATTCGCCATTGCAGAAAACATATTTGGTATGTGGTACTTTTTGAACACGCAATCCATGGATTGCCTGGACGTTGGGAATGGTCAACATTTTATCGGTTTTCATCACATCGCAACGGATGCGGGCAACACGCGTATTGAGTTTATCGTTAATGAAAACATATTTACCGTCATAACGACCGTCGGTCATACTCATATGTGGATGGTGCGCGTCACCGCAAAGTACATCGGCACTATCGCCTTTAATGCGTTTGGACTCATCGGTTAACCCCCAGCCAGTTGCTGACTCAGTGTTAAATACCGGAATTCGCATTAATTCACGCATTGATGGCAAACCTAATATTCTAACTTCACCCGAATGACCTCCGCTCCAAAATCCGTAGTACTCATCCAGTTCGCCGGGGCCGACATTATGTTTCGCATCGTGACGCGCTTTATCGGCAGCTTGTGCAAATTGAGCCGGAGTCATTACACCGGTTAAGCCCAGACCAGCAACACCTGCTGCTCCGGCGGCTGACGCGCCAAGAAAACCACGGCGACTAATGCCTTTCTTGGTTTCTTCTTGCTCTATTGTTTTGGTTTTCTCGTCCATATTACTCTCCTATGATTTAGTAATAATATTGTTTTACATTTACATCCTGATTTTTAGCCGTTTGTGTACGGCAATATTGTTAAACTGATTCTGAAATTTCCTTTATTTCTATGCTTTCCTGCGCACCAACTTTGTCGCCAATTTTCCTCTTTAATTTTTTGCCTTTCTTTTTGGCAATAACCAATGGCGGACAACGATTTTCGTTTGTATAAGTAACCTGACAATCCAGGCAGTGATGACATTCGTTTGCGTTGATGCTCCCATCAGGATGGATAGCCTGGATTTCGCATTCTTTTGCACACAGCTGGCAGGGCTGACCACACTCTGGTCTACGTTTTAGCCAGTCAAATAGCCTTAGTTTGGTCGGAATAGCCAGAGCTGCGCCCAGCGGGCAGATATATCGACAATAAACTTTACGGGTAAAAATAGAGACAAAAAGTAGCGCCACCGCATAGAGTACAAACCACCACTCTCTCTGGAAGAACAATAGTATTGAGGTTTTGAATGGCTCAACTTCTGCCAACCTTTCTGCACTCGACATAGACTCTAAAGAAACGCCAAATAACAGTAGAAGAATTAAATATTTGAGTGCCCACAGTCTTTCATGAACACTGAAGCGCAACTCAAACTGTTTTATTTTGAGCTTACGAGCGGCTTCATTGATGAGTTCCTGTAACGCTCCAAAGGGACATAGCCAGCCACAGAATATGCCTCGTCCCCAGAGTAGTATCGTTGCTGCGGTGAAAGTCCAGATGATAAAAAGCATTGGATCCATTAGAAACAGTTCCCAGCGGAAATCCTGAAACAGTGCCTGGACAAAAGTTAGTACGTTAACAACAGATAGTTGTCCCAGACCGTACCAGCCGATAAATGCAACGGTGTAAACCAAATAGATTCTTCTGATATTGTGAAAAAACTTTGGATAGGTAACTAGCCAGTTCTGAAGAAAAATAATGCTGAAAAGTAAAATCAGACTGCTTATAAGGACACCCAGTTGAAAAGCTTTTTCGTACCAGATTGAAACCCATAGTGGTAAAGGTCTGGCGGCTTCGATTTCTTCCGCGCTCGGGCGCTCAATATAGTTTTCAGGTGTCAGATAAGTGCCAGAGAAGTTAATAAAGACACTTTCAATTGGACCGACCTGCCGACGAACAAGGAGGTTAAGGTCCCAGCTCAGGCCTGGGTCAAAGTCAAAATGGTCACGGATAATGTAGATTGCCATTTCTTCAAAGTCAGGTCGACCTTCAGGATAAATATCCAGTAAGCGGTAGTAATCAAGATCGCGAAAGCTAATATCATCTCCTTTTTGAGTAATTCCTATGCGATCAAAAATACCCCCTCGAACAAATCCGTTGCCGCGGAATGAGTAGCGACCATTGGCCATCAAAGCTACAGCATGTTCTCCGGGTTTTAACATTTTCATTAGCCATTGATATTCGCTTTCACCTAGCAGATTTTTTCCGGAGGTTGGCGGGTTAAGGTAGGTGTAATAGAGATCAATAAAACTATCTGACTTCTCTTGCGGGGCTGCGACATCGACATCGCTGGCTTGCGTATTCACAAAGGCTTTGTCAATATTGCCACGAGTCAGGTGAAGCCTGCGAATGGTGCCGTTGCCTGTTAGTTCATTCCAGCTAGCCCTGCTAAAAACATTAAGCTTAACTTTGGAAGGAGGGAGTGAGTCTTCTGCCTTTGGTTTGACAATTCCCAGCGCAACAGCCACTTCATGTGAAGCGCGCATTATTGTCTCATTGACCACTATCACGGTGACAGTTGCACCGGTGACAGCATCGACCGCAATTTCATTGTCTGAAACTGAGGCGCTTACCCGGATTTTGTCGGAAACTTTATTGCCGACATATTGTTGTGCAAAATCCTGTAGTTTTTGTTCCGGAATTCCCACGAGAAGTATGGGTTCGTGATGTTCGATTACCCAGGCGTACTTGAATGTACCGTCGGAAGATATAGCAACGGCAAGGTTAACCGGTTTTCCTGAATAAGCAGGTATCTCTACTTGTGAACTGGTTTCAAAAACATAACCGACAGTCTCATCATGAACCACAACTGGCCAGGCTTTTGCTCGGTCGATGTATTTACCAAAAACAGCTTGCTCTGAAAAACGCTTGAGAAGAGTTTTCTCTATTTCCTTAGTAAAAGTAGGGTTTTGTGAATTGGGCGAAGTGGTTGCAGCAGTTGTGAAGAACAGAAGAGAGAATAAAAAAATCGTTTCTAGCAGGTATTTAACCGGCCTCATAAACAGATCCTTAAGTTTATTGGATGCGACAAAATGTCGCATGAGTCAGCATCTTCTGCTTTTTAGATAATATTCACCTTGATCTGCATCAAAAGTCGCCACCTTATAGCGAATGTGTTATAAAAAGGTACTAAATAATAAGGCTTTACGCTCAGAGCTGAGCAGGGCAGTAAGCAACGAACAACAAATAGACAAAACGAATAAACAACTCGAATAAACAACAGAAAAAGACAACAAAAAGAGGCCGGCTATGGGAATGAGAAATACCAAGACTCACTACGGGAAATTATCGATTGCGCTGCACTGGATCATGGCGTTACTTATCATCGGGATTATTGCCGTTGGTTTTTACATGGGGACCATGGAAGATGGTGATCCTAAATGGCAACTATACGGTTATCATAAAGCAACCGGTGTAATCATTTTAGTATTGGCATTATTCCGTTGGTATTGGGTGTTATCAAATGAGAAGCTATCGGCGCCGGAAGGCTTTACCAAAAAAGATATTGGGCTGGCACATGCCAGTAAGTGGTCACTTATGTTAATGATGCTGGTTATGCCTGTTTCTGGTATGGTCATGTCAATAGCAGCCGGAAGAGCCATTAATGTTTTCGGGTTGTTTAAAGTTCCTGCTCTGGCTGAAGCAAACCGCCCAATTGCTGGTTTTTTCCACGATGTTCATGAAATATCTGCCTGGATTATTGCTATTCTAGTCGGATTACATATTCTCTTCGCTCTGAAGCACCACTTGTTAAACAAAGATGAGACTTTGCTTAGGATTCTTGGTCGAAATTAAGCGCTGTTAAGGCTGACTTCAATACGTAGCGAATAAAAAAGGAAGGGGTATGGAACAGCAAACAAAACTGGAGCAGCACACACCGCTGCTTCTAACTCTGGCTTCATTGGTCGTTGTTATCGCCGGATTGAAAGTTGCCGCGCCCTTAATAGCACAATTTTTGATGGCTCTGTTTATTGCTGTGGTGAGTACACCATCAATACGATGGATGGAAAGCAAGCGGATTCCCCGGATGTTAGCGATTGTTATTGTGCTTATTGCTATCTTGTTATTTGTAACTTTAATCGTGTTTCTTGTCGGAGATTCGGTACAGGATTTCAGTCAAAACAAAGAAGTTTATGCGGCAAAGTTTCAATCTCAGGTGAATGCACTGACAACCTGGCTAATTAATCTCGGGGTTCCCGCACAGGGTCTGGAGCTCGGCGAGATTGTTAAAAAGCTCGATTTGATGGCGCTGGTGTCCCGGGTTCTCGGCGGGCTTGGAGTAATCTTTTCTGATTTCTTTGTCATTTTTCTTTCGGTGATTTTTATCCTGAGTGAAATCACCAGCTTTCCTTCCAAATTTGCCAAGGCATTTTCCGACAGTCAGGAGAAAATGGTTCATGTAAATCATATTCTTGGAAAAATTCGTCACTACTTGGCAATTAAAACCGCTGCCAGTTTGCTTACCGGATTTTTGGTATCCATTGCCATGGTGATTATCGGTGTCGATTATCCTTTCCTCTGGGGTATGCTGGCATTCCTGCTTAACTACATCCCTAATATAGGCTCGATTATCGCCGCGTTACCAGCCGTCATGCTGGCGCTGGTTCAACTGGGACCGGTTGCTGTTTTGTGGACAGCGATTAGTTTCTTTGCGGTTAATAATTTAGTCGGTAATTACCTTGAGCCTCGCTTCATGGGTAAAATGCTCGGGCTTTCAGCATTTGTAGTATTTCTGTCGTTAATTTTCTGGGGATGGATTTTTGGAAGTGTAGGCATGTTTTTATCTGTACCACTAACCATGACCATCAAAATCGCACTCGAAACAAACGCCAAAACCCGTTGGCTCGCAATTATGTTGGGGCCAGAGGTTGAGGAAGAATCTGCCGCCGAAAACGAAGAGCCAACTGGATTAGTTTAACTTGCCTGCCGTCTATAAGAAGGACTGGACTAATAACAGTGATGGAGAAGCTCTCTATTGAACTTACGTTAGATGAGACAAAGTTAGATGAAAGCAAAACAAATGAAACTAGGGTATGTGCTATTTTTATTTTGTTCTATTTGTCTATTGTCTGGATTAGAGGCAAGTGAATGGGAACAACAGCATTTCTCTACTGATTTGAATACTGGCGAGCGTGTTAATTATCAGTCTAACTACACTATATTCAATAGTGAAATTAGACGGAATGCTGCTGGTAAGTATTTTGATAGCTTATTTTCATTTTATAAATCTCCTTCTCTCACAGATTTTTCTTTCAGATTAACCATCCTCTCTTCGCAAAATAAAGTCCTTTTCGCAGGAGATGCTCCTGAGTTTGATTTGGCTTTCGAAGATCCCAAAACGGGATATTTGCTTCTGGTTTCTACTAGCAGTTTGACCGAGCTTCATTTATGGATACTAGATCAAAATGGAAACCTAATATTACGACGCCGAGCGCCATATTTGCAGGTTGAAGCCTTTCAGGAAATTCAGGATAGTCAACTAACGGGTTATATTTCTGGAAGAGCTGGATTCTTGGGGGAGCCAGAAAAGGAGAGGAATTCAAATGATACAGCGAACGTTGAAGAGGAAGTTGAAGTCGAGGAAAAAATAATAGTTTTAGGGTGCGGAAAAATTCCTGTTTGGATGGATTCAGTTGTCGGTTTATCTGTAGACAACTATGGCCGTGTTTCAGGCATTCATTATTTACTTGATGAAGGTGTGAAGTTTTTTGATCTATATGAATTTGATCTGTTTCGTGGCAAAAAAATGTCGACTATTGTTGATAAGGTAGAAATAGAATTTCCGCTAGGATGCCGACCGAATGAAGAGGCTGGTAGTCAGTTTATTGGATTTAGATATTCAAGATGGTGTGAATCTGAAAATGGTTCAGCCTTTGTTGAACTTTGGGAATATGATCTTAGTGAAGAAACTATTCCTGAAAACGAGAAAGTTCTAAAAAATACTGAATTTGATCTATTGCAGGTCGACGACATATACCGTAGTAGTTACGGAATAGTAAAGTTGCATCAAAAAGAAGGGATGTGGTTGCTAGCTAATCTGGAAGAAAACTCATTGTCACAATGCAGTTATCATAACGGTAAGCTAAATGGCGACTGTGAGCAGTTTGTTGACGAGGATTACCACGTGGCGCCATTTCGTACCGGGGTTATTCACGGAGTAGAAAAAGAATTCTGGAATAGTGAGTTGTATTCTTCATGTGAATATCATTCGGGTTATCGAAGTGGCAGCTGTATTTATTTCGATCAGGCCGAGGTGGAAGAAGAGTGTACTTACTATGGTGAGAGTCGGAGGGGAACTTGTACCCAGTACAATACTTCTACAGGTAAGGTTACTGATATCTGCGAGATGCTGGACAGGTTTTACCATGGCGCCTGTACATTTTTTGATGAAAGCGGAACGGTTAAGCGAGTAATTTATTATCAGTTCGATGAAGAAGTTTGGAGTAGGGAAGAGTGAGCATTGTTAGATTTAAATAACTGTTAAACTGAAAGTTCATTTTTTATGCGGGAGATATAAAATTTTAAATTAAATTTACTCTTTGATTCCTTCGGTAGAAATATCTCTTTATGAAATCTAATGAAATATATTTTCTCTCCTCGGACCATCTATTACAGTCTCCTTTCCAAATAGTTGTTAGAATTTTGTCTGGTTTAATAAATTCAATAAGAAAACTAACAAGGAAGAATAAATGGAAACCAAGGCCAATCCTGAAGTAGAGTCAGCTGATTCGTCAAATACAGCAGATACTATTCAAAGTTCTATAGTGAAGAAATTAATGGCTGAAGAGACTGCCAAAAAAGAATCGATACCATCTGGCTCCGTTGGCACAAATAACGCTCAGCAGCTGTTGAAAGATATGGGGTTAGAAGAATCTGAGCTGGTGGATATTTTACTGGCGCACCGAGACAGGGCCGGAAAAGCTATGCCGACAGTAATGAACTCTGTCAAAGATAATGCTGTGGCGCAAGTTAAGCAATTTGGAGCTTCTACTATTGCATCAATGATTGCCATTTTAATTGCAGTCGTTACGCCTATTATTCTGAACTCCCAGTTTGCACAGGATATTGCAGAAACAATTGCCGATATTCGAAAGCAGCTTCCGAATGAAGCAGATGATTTGCTTATGAGTCAAGTGACAGATTTATCCAGAAACAATCAAGCTTTAATCACTAAGATTTCTACAGAGCAGAGACTGCTGCAGGCGCAAAATATGGAGTTTTCTAAAGGTGAGCAAGCATTTAAAGATGAGTATAAGCAAGTGACCCAAAAGCTTGTAGAGATAGAAAGTCAAAGCAAGAATTTAACAGACTCGTTAGTAAAAAAGATTGAAGAATTGGAGGGCAGAATAGGGACTAAAAATGATAAACCTAACTACGCGCTACTGAAACAACTATCAAATTTAATCAGTGAAGGTGAAAAGCTGGTATTAAATCAGGCTGAAAAATCTGAGCGTTGGTTTAAGCGAGCTTTCTATACTGTCCAAGGGTTGCAGAAAGAGGCATTTAATCAACAGCTAAAAACGCATGTGGCGGTTTTAAAGTCGATTGCTGAAAAAGATGAGGGATATAAAGAGTTCAATAAACGCAAAGAGGAAGCATTAATTGTCCTTGATGCGCTGAGCTCTCTGGTGAATGCGGCGATTATTCGATAGCACGTGCTGATCAGGGGAACGCTACATCAAGGCGGTATTCACATAGAGGCCTGCGCAAATTTCGTTTCTTAACTTAAAACTATCGACTCTAAGGAGATATGCGTCGTGCAAGATGAAGAAAATGATGAAAACTGGCACGATGAATGTCGAAACAGAATTTATCAGCTTGCGGTTCGAACCATGAAAAGATTGAAAACTAGTGGCATTTGTCGAATGGTTAGATTCAAAAGTAATAAATTAGGTAGTCAGCGATATTTAGATCAGCTAGCTTAATCGCTTGTTCTGCGTTTAATTAATATGCTAGTAATTGCATGCTCAAGATTTAGTAAATGTATTGCTAGAAGAGTTTGGATTGCCAAAATATTGTATGAATATCATTTCAAGCTAACACAGACGCTATTTTAATGAGATCATAGTTTGCCTGGTTATAAAATATGAAAATTCTGATTCTATTTAATTACGATCTTGCAAGTAATTACGCGTTAAATCTTCTTCTACCAGAGTTACAACAACATCAATTAAAACTGTGCTTTTCGACTAACGTAGGAAATGCTTCGGAAAAACCGGTAGAGCTGGAATACCTGACTTTTGTGGAACAACAATTGCTAAAAAATTTGATATTTCCTTATTCAGATAACCTGGATAAAGGTGGCAAACAACTCTATTCTTTTGAATCTCTATCCAGTCAATTCAATGCTGAATTGAAAAGCTTTAACTATATCAATGATGCTCAGGGTATCAAGGAGCTACAGGAATTTAAGCCTGAACTAATTCTGTCTGTTCGTTTTGGCAAAATACTCAAGCAATCCGTGATCGATATTCCCTCTTTAGGAGTACTCAATTTACATTCCGGTATACTGCCTCAGTATCAGGGAGTTATGGCGACTTTTTGGGCGATGAAAAACCAGGCGAGTGAGTATGGTTCAACCCTTCATTGGATTGACAGTGAAGCTATTGATGCAGGTCCGGTAATTACGCTTAATCGACTCCTGCTTGACCGCAAAAAATCCTATCTGGAGAATGTTCTGGCACTATATCCGAGCGGATGCTTCTCAATGGTAGAAGCAGTTAATCTCCTCGCATCAGGTAAAGAGATTGAGAGCATCGCTCTTCAGGGCAGCTCAAATTACTATTCATTCCCGCAAAAATCTGACCTGGATGACTTTCACTCCAGAGGATTACAGTTGGTCAACCCGGTCTGGGCATCAGACTTTTATCGACAGTATTTAACCGGCTAGCAGAGCAGAGCTTGCCCGAAAGAAAGATGGTTAAAATGTGCTGCTGAAGCGCAACTGAGTCGTCACTTATTGATCGAACCATTATCTCAGATTAATAATGTTTCAATGGTTAAAAGTGTGACACAGTTCACATAAAATGGCTGTATTAAATATCTCATTGGACAGACCTCTGAACACAGACCAGTATTCTCTAGCTTGAAATCAATTTTAAGATCGCTGCAGAAATTCGGCTTATAACTAAAAAAATCCAGTAGCAAGAATTTAGCGCAAAGCGACGTTCAAACTAGTTCTATCGCGCTTGTTTTATCTTGAGTTGTCACTCGAACCGATTTTCTATCAAAAACATTTTGAGCATTTTTATCGTAGTTAGGTCCGGCATCGCCGGTTTTATCAACTCGTTAATAAGGCTTTAACAATGAAAAATACTTATAACTTCGCGAGAGTCTCTCTAGGAAGAGTCGCTCTTGTAACAGGGATGTTAACTTCTCTTTCCTTCTCGGCCATTTCAGCTCAACCCAAGCATGTTATGGCAGCTCCTCAGCATATGGACGCACAGAGGTTAGTATCGCCGGAAAAATCAGGTGTATTTAGTCATTCAACGATGGTGCGAGTGACTATCAACAATGAAACTGAGCCGTCAAAATCACTAAACACTAAGATGTCGTCGGCTAAATCACAGTCAAAACCTTTTACTCAGAAGATTTTTTTCGATGGAAGTCAGGACAGCCCGATGGTCTTATTGGGACCCAACGCAAACGACTGGATGATGAATGTGAGAGATAGTAATGGTTTTGAGGTTTATCAGGATACTGAAAGTGCTCGTCTTAAAGCACAGGGACAAAAGGTGACTATTGGCAACCAGGACTTTAATGGCCGTCAGTTTGTTATCAACTCTCCCAGTGTTGGCGAGTGGCAGGTTTCCGTACGCAGCTTAAATGGTAACGGAAAAGAAAAAGGTTTCTTGCTTTATAAGGGAGACCCCGAGTTTAAGCTTTACTCGTATAGAGATACTCAGTTTACAACCCTAAACAACGAGCTCAATGTTGTTGCCTATTTAGTTGATTCGAAACGAGCTGTGGGACAAAGAGCCGAGTTACTTTCGAGAAGCCCGGTAACCAGTAGTATTACCCGAGCTTTTGTAGAAGTAACCTGGCCTGATGGAAGTAGCAAAAAGTTCAAACTTAATGACAGCGGCGTCAAAGGTGACAATGTTGCGGGTGACGGAAAGTACTCGATAAAGTTACCTACTGATCAGTTGGGTGTTTATAAAACACAGGTTTATGTAGAAGGTACCAGACCTGACGGTATTCAATATTCCAGAAGCGTTGCCGATCTTTATCCTGTAGAGTTGGTCTCTCATCGACTTGCAGAAAAGCAGGGAAGTATTAATTATCTCTCAGATAATCTGGCACAGGTTAGTATTCCGGTATTCCAGTTCAATCAAACGAATCAGGTTTTTGTCAGCGGAGAAGTTTACGCCACAGATCTCAATGGAAAACTACAACCAGCTGCCTGGCTTGGAGGTTTGGCTCAGACAGAAAATTCAAAAGGTGGTGCCCAGTCGCTCAACTTGCAGTTTGATACCCGCTGGTTAACCCGCCTGAAACTCGCCGCACCAATACAGATTCGCCATCTTAAGTTCCAGCACGCTATAACCCATGTTCCTCTGGTTGAGTATCGGTCATTGAACCTGATGGCAGATCCGGTGCTAAGTAATTCTCTTGTTAGTAAGGCTCAAAGTCTGGCTGCGACAGCTATCGATGCGAACAGTTTCGATGGTATTGAAAGTAGCATGTATGCTGCGAATGCTCCGATTAAAAGAGAAACTACAGCCACAGCTAATCCAAAATTGATGCTGGTGCATGGCTATTGCTCGGGTGATGTTTGGAATAGTAGCGAGTTTTCCAATGCTGTAGAGTTTCAGGATTTCAACAAAAACCGAAGCCATGAAGAGTTTGCACAACTCATTCTAAGCTTTGGATCTTCCTATTCATCCTACGGGATAGTGGCTCACAGCCAGGGAGGAGCTGCAGCTTTGCACTTGTATAGTCGCTATTGGAGTGGTTTGGACTATGCGTCAGGTGGGCGTTTGATTCAGTCTGTTGGTACGCCCTATCAAGGCACAGCGTTGGCTGGAAATCTGGCACTCATTGGTGATGTTTTTGGTGCTGGCTGCGGCACCAACACTGACCTGACATATAGCGGGGCTGCTAACTGGCTGTCTACTATACCAAGCTGGGCCAGGGCGGAAGTTGACTACTATACGACATCGTTCAACACTCGTTGGTGGGCCTATGATTATTGCCACCTTGCGACTGATATGTTCCTTGATGATCCTGAAGATGGGACAACTGAAAAGTGGTCGGGACAGCTTTCCGGAGCCGCAAATAAGGGGCATAAAAAAGGTTGGTGTCATACTCGAGGAATGCGAGATCCGGCACAGTATCAGGATGCTGGCCGAAATAATGCTATGGATGACAATGCTGCACGATAATCTTTTGCGTTAATATCCAAAAGAGAAGGCCGGCTTATTCTGGTTGTAATTCCGGCCTTTTCCGCAGTCAATAATTGCCGTCAATTATGCCTTAAGGTCGATTTGAAATTATCCAATTTAGAAACTTACTATTTTCTCGTTATTGCGTCATCGTCAATCCAGCAAATCTCTTAATAATCCATGCGCATTCAATAGATGGCTTTGTCGCGTTAATATGACACTGGTTGTTACATTTGTACAAACTCAAAAATGCTCTTCCTCGCTACAATAAACCCAACGGAGGCGATAAGGAGAACAACCAAAATGAGAAGCGCTAGAACTGCCCGCTACTTTCAAGCAAGTTCTTTTTTCAAACGCATAAAAAGCGCGTTTAAAGAAGTGTTTGAACATCCGGTGGGACGGCCAGCAAAAAAAGCTGTAATCACCGTTGTCGGCGTTGTGGTGACTCTTCTAGGTATAGCCCTGATTATTCTTCCCGGTCCTGCATTTTTATTGATACCCGTGGGCTTAGGAATTCTGGCAATTGAATATCCGTCTGCGAGAAAGTGGTTAAGAAAGTTTCAACACTGGATGACAGTATCGGCCAAAAAAGCGGATGATTTAGTCGACAGATTTAAAAGAAAAGGTCGCGCTTAAGCGATTTATACCGAATTTATTTTTTAGCTCGATTTTTACTATGTGACTCTCCCCTCTGCCGGCCTTGTGCCGGTATTTTTTTATCCAGGAAAAGTAAGGGGGGGAATTAATGGTTTTCATTAAGTGATAAGTAATAAGATATAGAGCGAGAAAGTTTGGTATCGAGCTTACGGGGTTTGAATTATGTTATTCATTTCGAATGACAGTGATAGACTGGTATCTCTCTAAAGGGGGCATTTTTGCTTTTTTATAAAAGCTAGGAAAACTTTAATTCAAGAGAATTTCGCAGCGCTGCGCTTTCCTGCGAGTAACTTTTTGTCAAGAGCAACAAAAAGTCACCAAAAAATGCCCAACGCTCAGGCCGCTGGGCCAGCGCAATTGACTCTTGATAAGGTCTCGGCACTACCTAATCGCCCACCAACGGTTTGTACTTACGCCCCACCCTCTAGTAGGACCTCTCTATGAACCATGAATAATACATTTTCAGTTGTGACTATAGTCGTTGGCAGAACTACCTTTGGGGTTAATAGAGCCAGAGCCGATCGAAATAAGTTAAAGGTTTATATGGATTTTACAGCCTGAATTTAACTCAAATCGTAACCACGGCGCTAAAGCAAGCATGTTCAGCTTTTGGCTGCAATTATACCGAGAGGGCGATAGCAATTATCAGTTTTATCCTGGATAAAGTTTTAGATGGCAATAATGCGCTCATGTAAGAGTGCCAGCGCAGCGGTGCGAAATAAGTTTTAGAAACTTTTATGAAAAGTTAAAGTCCCCTTTAGATAACAAGCTATCATCTGGACAATCGCCTGATTTCTGAACAAACAGAATTCAAATATGTCTGACTAAATCTGAACCGATACAGATAAAGTTCCTAACTCCTTCAATTGGTAAACAAACCAACTGCCAATTCGACATAAATCCACAAAAACAATACAAGAATAATAGCACCGGAAATTAGCCAATACTTTCTGGATATCTTTCGAGCGATTAAAATAAACAGACTGGCCGATGTGAACAGGAGAATTCCCATCACAAGAAAATCGAATGGGCCCCAATTAACGTCATTGGAATATTGCGTCGCGATCAAAGGGACAAATAAAAAGCCGCCAGTAGCCAAAGCTAGCCAAAGAAAAATCTTGTTGTGATAAATGATACTATTTTTGTCTGTCACGATTTTCATTCCGCAATTATTAGCTGGTGGTGATATTCAGCATATCAGTCATCCATATATTTGCCAAAATTCTTATAAAAAAGCCTGAGCCAGAAGGGAGTAAACAGAGTGGTGTAGGCAATAACCATTACAACCGTTGCATAAATTTCGTTGTTAAGCAGTCCTGATGTTCTGCCAAGTTCGGCAAAGATCAAGCCCACTTCACCACGAGGAACCATTGCCATTCCGGTCACAACTCTGCGAGCAAATTTTTCACGTATTAAAATTGCGCCTCCCATTTTACTAACGATTGCAATAGCCGTTAGTGAAACCGAGAAATACCAGAAGAAATGTGACGTCCAGTCTATCTCGCTCAGGTCCAGGGAAAGCCCGACCATGACGAAAAAAATTGGTGTAAACAGCTGAATGATTGGTTTCATTTCTGAGTGTACGTGATCGGAAAATTCAGGGTCAGCTCTTAATGAAACCCCAAATGGAATGAAAAACCTCTGAGAAAGAGCTAGTCCTGTCGCAAAACCTCCGAGCAACTCGGGAATTCCTATGGCGTGAGATAACCATGCCAGTGACAACACCAGAGATACTATTGTTGTTGGTACTAGCCCGGGAATTTTGCTCATTCCCTCAAATCGTCGAATGATAAAACTAATTGACTTGGCAATAGTGGGAGCGACCAGGAAGAAAACAATCATGAAAAGCAGGATACGTGCAGCACTAGTAAGATCGATACTGCCGGTTTGAGAAAAATCAAATAATATGGCGAGTAGCAACACCCCCATAATATCGTCAAGTACCGCAGCTCCTAGTACGATTTGACCCTCTTTGCTTTTATCTCTCCCTATGTCTGTCAATGAGCGCATGGTAATACCAATACTGGTAGCTGTCATAGTTCCTGCGATCAGTAGCGAAACCAGCTGCGGTAAGTCAAACACATAGTAACTTAATCCAAAACAAGTGACGAAAGGAAGAACGAATCCGCCTGTTGCAACAATAATTGATTTATTTCCCGTATTTACCAGGTTCTGAAGATTAGTTTCCAGGCCTATTTGAAATAACAGAAGAATAATGCCAATTTCTGCCAACACGCGAATCATGCCATCTGGTTCGATGAGACCAAGAAATGTCGGTCCTAACAAAATGCCTGCACATAGCTCGCCTATTACACTGGGTATATTAAAATTGGCAGCAATTTCGCCAAAAATGCGAGCGATTATTAAGATAGCTGCAATCTGAAGTATAACCGTTGATGTATCCATAGCAGTCTTTATTCGATTAAAAAGCGAGACTATTTGGTTAGTAGAGAATACAGCTTGGGTAGTTTCTCTGGTAGCTCCGTCGCTCTTTTTACTTTGATATAATTGGCCGAACCAAAGATATAAGGTAAATAATTATTGTCCTCATCGTCAATAGTAACGCAAAACACTCTGATACCTTTGGTAAAGGCTTCATGAACTGCATGTTTAGTGTCTTCAATACCATATCGGCCTTCGTATAGATCAATATCGTTTGGTTTTCCATCACTTAACAATAATAGTAGTTTAGTTTCGGTAGATTCGACTTCCAGGAGATTGGTAGCGTGCCGAATAGCAGTACCCATGCGCGTGTAATAGCCTGGAGAAAGGGATGAGATTTTATTGCGGATTGCTTCAGATTGGTTTTCATCAAAGGTTTTTATCGGATAATAACGAACCATATCTCGTCGTTTTGAGGAGAAGCCACCAATGGCAAACCGGTCCTGAGTAGCTGACAATGCTTCTGAAAAAAGATAGAGAGAATCTTTGATTATATCAATTACTCTGGAGTCATTACTGACGTAACTATCAGTCGATAAGCTGAGGTCTGCGAGCAACAGGCAAGATAAGCTTCTTAAATTCTGGCGAAGTTCCATATAAAGATTATCATCTTGCTTTACCTGGCCATTGAGTTCGTCTGCTCGTCTTAAAATAAACCTTTCGAGATCAATTTCACTGCCATCAGGCTGACCTCGAAGCCACTGCTTTTGCATCGCCAGAAATTCAAACTGTGCCTTAAGTCGTTTTGCTCTCTCTCTTAATTTCGACGAAAAAGCGTGGGAATCGATGCGTCGAGGTTCCATTAAGTGAAGTCGACAATAATCTTTTTGTAAAAGTGATTTTCGATAATCCCACTCAGGTAATTTGATACCTTCGTTAATCGTGATATCGTCTTGATCGGAGCCCGGCAAATCGAGGTCGAATTTTAGTTTTCCGGCTTTGGTTTCTGCGCCACGAACAACTGATATTTTATCGATATCCTCTGCCGCCATGCTCGCGTTATCTTCTTCGTCTTCATCTGCTGTTCGGTCGACCGGAATAAATTCTGTCCATGAAAATATACTTTCCAGACGAAAAGCCATTAACCCATCTTTCTCGTCAATATCGCTGGTATATTCGCCTTTTTTACGAATATTGAGTTTTTTGCCCTTCTCTCCTTTAGCATGATCAGATGAATCGATTGTATCTTTTAAGCTGGATTTGATTCTCTCAGCTTCTACAGGAAAGGGATCGCACCATAGCGGAACAGGAAAAGCTTGCCTGGGATCAAAATCGGGATTTTCTTCCAAAATGGTTTTTGCTGATTCAGGATTACACAGAAGTTCGCGAATAGTCATTTCAGTGGCATCCGCTTTTAGCGTTTTGATGTGTTCTCTTATCTTTACATGTTGGGTCGCGAGAGCATGATAAATCTTTCTCAATCCAGGAAATTTTTTTAGTGTTTGACTCACTGCATCACAATTTTTTTTGAGCCAGTTAGCTTCGGCATCGGGTTGATAGCTAGCCGCTAATGCAACTAGCCATAAGTAGGC
Source organism: Aliikangiella sp. G2MR2-5 (assembly GCF_015687155.1). Classification (GTDB taxonomy): domain Bacteria; phylum Pseudomonadota; class Gammaproteobacteria; order Enterobacterales; family Kangiellaceae; genus Aliikangiella. The sequence continues at coordinate 140,569 of NZ_JADPQF010000008.1, forward strand.
TCTTTTATTGAGTTCCTTATCCGGATAAATTGCCATATTTTTTGGCAAATACAAATTATTATGACCAATTGATGCTAGCTCCAGTTTTTGTTCGCTACTGGCAAGACGACTTAAAAAGTTTCGCTTTCCCTTCCAGTTTTTGTTGAGCGAATCCTTAAGCTCAAGAGCAAGATCTCCACCAAACGCACGAAACTGGACTGAAAGTGTATGGCGAACATCATTTAGTTCGACTTGAGCATCGGGAAACTCCATCGAGGCTGCTTTTGTTATGTATTTGTGCCATAGCTGGCCAACAAACTCTTCCATTTTTCTCGGCTGCTTTAATCTAGTGGACTACCATTATTTAAAAAACGTCAAGTTTTGCATTGACTACATCCATCAGCGCAGCGACGACTTCTTCATCGTCACTAAGTGGTTCGATCAATGCAGAGCGACAAGCTTGCAGCGGATTCATTCCTGCCTGAATTAAAGTTGCAGTGTAGACAATGAGTCGTGTAGATACCGATTCTTCCAGATCATGATCTTTTAGACGTCTAAGCGAATTCGATAGATCTACCAGTTGCCTTACTGTAAATTCATCTAACCCAGTTTCTTTACGAACAATTGACTGTTCAATATCACTTTTCGGATAGTCAAATGTGAGAGACACAAAGCGCTGACGGGTTGACGGCTTCAAACCTTTTAAGAGATTTTGATATCCGGGGTTATAAGAAATAACCAACATAAAATCATCTGGCGCATGTAGTTGCTCGCCAGTGCGATCAATCGGTAACACGCGGCGATCATCAGATAGTGGATGAATTACAACAGTCGTATCTTTTCTTGCTTCCACGACTTCATCCAGATAACAAATCCCGCCTTCACGAACGGCGCGAGTTAAAGGGCCGTCTCTCCATACGGTTTGTCCGCCTTCAATTAAATATCGACCAACTAAATCTGCTGCTGTCAGGTCGTCATGGCATGCCACGGTGTAGAGTGGGCGACCCAGCTTCTCCGCCATATGGGCGACAAACCGAGTTTTACCGCATCCGGTTGGTCCCTTTAGCATCAACGGAAGTTGATTTTTAAATGCGGTTTCAAACACCTCAACTTCATTGCTCTGCGGAATATAGAGTGGCAAACTATTATCAGACATGGCGAGTTTCTCAAATGATTGATTCAGTTGCATCCAGCATATCAGAATCACCATACCAGAGAGTGACTCAGGTCAGGGAAAGGTTTCCGCCTGAAGTAGAAGCGATCGAAGTTCAGAGTTAACTAGGGGATTTCAGCAAGATTTTGTAGTTTCGTAGACTTAGGATGAATACGAAGTTCTAATTTCAGCTTGGCCTTATCGTCTATATTCATCATGTAATTGTTGGGAATACCGATTGCGCCTGAAATAGGATGTAATGACTCTACTTTCTCTGTCTGTGTTGCTATCGTTTTGGCACCTTCTGTAGTAATGATCAACATCGCGCTAAATCGATTGTTCTTGGTCGAAAGAAAAGTCAGAGAACCATAAAGTTTGTTCCATTGTGAAGGCTGCTTTTGACTTATCCGTGTCAGTTGATTTGAGTGATTGTTGATGCTGCTGTCGGTTGATACTTTTGAATGTTGTGGTGAAAGTGGAAAATCAAGTACATCTTCTAGATAGAAACTTAGTTCTCCTTCAGCAATAAATCTTCCATAAACTGCGCTATCTAGTTCGATCTCCATCACTCCGGAGTACTCAATATCGTTGGATGAGCATACTGATTGCGCATATAGACTCATTAAAAGAGTGAGTAAAAAAGCGAATATTCCCTTATTCATATTTATTTATTATTGGAAGAATCTGTTTAGTATTAAACGAAAAGGCCTGGGACAAAGGGTTAAATAAGTTTTATCGAATTAAAAAAGCCGGGATAAATCCCGGCTTTGTTTAGACAGAAGGTATCAATTATGCGATACCACCTTCTTTTTGGTCTCCTTTTACGAAGAAGCTTACTATGTAGAGGATAAGACCGATAAAGAAGACTACACCAGCTGCTTCACGCATCCAGTAGAACAGGCTGATTTTTTCCTGAACCACCATGAAGGGCAGGCCGTCATCAAATCGTTGCAACCAGGTTTGCAGGATACCTGCGCCGGTGAGGAACAAAGTAATGAATACCATGGCGATAGTCATTAGCCAGAAAGACCACATTTCCATATATTGTTGCTTCCAGCTAGCGGCATTTCCCTGACCTCGTAAGTAGGGCATGGCGTAAGAAATGATGGTTATTACTATCATCGCATAGGCGCCGTAGAATGCCATGTGGCCATGAGCTGCAGTGATTTGAGTTCCGTGGGTATAGAAGTTGACAGGGGCCAAAGTATGTAAGAATCCCCAGACTCCTGCGCCAAGAAACGCCATTACACCGGTTCCCATTGCCCACAATACAGTAGCTTTGTTTGGATGTTCACGCTTGCGCTTACCAACTGCACCGAATGCTAACAACGTCATCATGAAAAAGGGAATTGGCTCAAGTGCTGAGAAGATAGAACCTAAAAGCTGCCAGTATTCAGGTGTTCCGATCCAATAGTAATGATGACCGGTTCCAATAATTCCGGTAATGAAAGACATGGCGATTATCAGATACAACCATTTGTCCACAACTTCGCGATCGACACCTGTGGTTTTGATTAATACATAGGCTAGAATCGCTCCCAGAATTAACTCCCATACTCCTTCAACCCATAAATGGACAACCCACCACCAGTAAAATTTGTCTTTGACCAGATTGACAGGATTATAGAAAGAGAAGAGAAATAGAACGGCCAGTCCTACTAAACCAGTTAGTAATACAACATTCACCACTGTTTTACGACCAGGCAAAATAGTCATTGCTATGTTGTAAAGGAAGCCTAAAGCGACAACAACAATTCCTATTTTAGTTAACGTGGGTTGTTCCAGAAACTCTCTACCCATTGTTGGTAGTAAATCATTTCCTGTAACTTTGGCGAGCGTTGCATAAGGTACCATAAGGTATCCCAGTACAGTTAATGCTCCAGCTATCAGAAAAATCCAGAACAGCCACATCGCCAGTTTAGGACTGTATAACTCTCTTTCGGACTCTTCGGGAACCAGATAGTAGGCCGCTCCCATAAAGCCGAAAAGTAACCAGACTATTAGCAAGTTGGTGTGTACCATTCTTGCTACGTTGAATGGAATTTCAGGAAACAGAAAGTCTCCCCAGACATACTGCAGGCCTAGAATTAATCCAAAAATAATCTGTCCGACAAATAATCCAATGGCCGCTATGAAATAAGGTTTGGCGACTGCCTGAGTTTGATATTTTAAAGTACTCATTGTATTAATCTCCCCTTAACCTTGAATGTTCGGTGGCCAACCAGCCGCATCTATTTCACTTGAGTATTTTAAAAACTCTGCAATAGCGTCCAGTTCTTCTTCGGTTAGATTAAATTGCGGCATGCTTCTTCGGCCTGGAATACCATTAACGGGTCGGCTTTTCAAAAATGCCTTAATTGCTTCTTTGGAATTGCCAAATCGCTTATAAACATTGCCAAGCTCTGGTGCAAAATAAGCGCCTTCGCCTAATAAAGAATGACAACCAACACAGTTGTTTTCTTCCCATACTTTTTTGCCTAATGCTACCTCTTCAGTTATAGCCTGGCGGTTATCCGTTTTTGGTAGTTCCCGGTTAGTGTGCCAAGTTAAACTGAGGAAAAGTAAAACAAAAAACAGGCTGCCGCCGAAATAAATATTGCGGGCCATGCTTTTGCTAAACACTTCGCTCATCGCTTTCCCTCCCCATTTAGATAATAAGAATGAACATTGACATACTATGCCTAACAGGAAATTCTTTATTGATGTGGATCAGCGTTCAGGAAAATACAGATATACCCTTGTTTTCAGTAGGGAAATTAGAAAGAAAGGCTCATTGAAAACCATAATTATTTTACGGTTATTTTTATAGGGGAAATGACTAGAAATAGAGTAGCCTTTTGAAGGTTGTCAACAAAAATATACACTTCCCTTCTTATTAAGTTTTCCTGAGATTAGTTTTTGATCGGCGGACTCTATGAGAGAGAGTGGTGAAACATCTTCTCCAGCGCGTCGGACAGAGCACCCTATAGTTCCAGAAACAGGTGTTGATGATTTTTGGCATTCAAAAGTCAATTGATTTATTGCATCCAGTAAACGCTGACTGAAGCGTTCTGCTTCTTCTCGATAATCAAAACAGGCTGCCACACAAAACTCATCTCCACCATAGCGACACATCAAGTCAAACTGACGTAAATGGGATTGAATGCTATCTGCAACCTGACGTAATAATCTGTCACCTTCAAGATGACCAAACTCATCATTAATGTGCTTGAATTTATCAAGATCTATCATGGCGACCAGCGTAACTTTTTTATCTCTATCCGCTCGACTGAACTCTGACTCAAGTCGAGCAATGAACTCATCAAACCGTAACGCGTTTGTTAGTCTGTCGCGAGTAGCATCCTGATAATAAAGTAAGTTTTTGTGAGAGATTATCAAGGTAATAACTATTGAAAGAACTACAAGAAACCACGGCGAATAGAGCGCAAGTTTTTCAAATCCTTTAGGCTGAACGAGATCGATAAAGATATCAAAGCCTCCCAGCAAGGAATAGCAAATTAAAGCTACTGTAAGAGATTTAGCATAAGCCTGTTTGGCGCGTATTGCCTGAAATAGCGCAAAGTAAACAAAAAAGATTGCAGGGAGAGTCAACAGCTCGACCAAATTGAGTGGGTAATAAAGTAATCCAGGAGCGGGTAGTAGAAAACAAAAGGGAATCGCTATAACAGGAGCTGCCAGTATTAGTTTCATCAATTTAGGTGGCGACTTTTGAAAAAAACGATATACGAAAAATGGCAGCAAAGTAAAAATGGCAAAAAACAGTGCCACATTCGTTCGGAATAAAATATTGACTGGAATAGGGCTTTCCAGTGCAATATCACTAAACGTAAATAGATAACCACTCCAGGCAAATAGTAACATTGCATAGTAAATATTTTCTCGAGCATGGCGATAGTAAATTGCATAGATAAGGTGAATAAATGCAAAAACGAAAGTAATCACCATAAAGGCTATAAAACGGTAGTTACTCCAAACTCTTTTCTCCAGCAGGTTTTTATAGGTACCTATTGTGGGGAGCGCTTGAGTTATTCCTCCGTTGCGAGCATCGTTGTAGATCCAGATATTGATTTCGTTGGGACGTTCAAAATCAATCACGCCTTCAGGAATTTGGTATAAACGGGAATATAAAACCGCCTTCTGAAAGTTCGGAGGAAACTCTCCCGTTTGACCAATTAGCTCTCGATTGATAAAAATTTTATCTGCATCGCGTAGCTTTGGAATATATAGTGCGAGGGCTTGGCCTGAAAGAGTTTTGGGGATAATAAACTGGCTTTTGAGAACTCCGTAGCCGTTATATTCGGGAACAACTGACTCCCAGGGAACAGGCAATTCAATTGGTTTACAGTCAAGTATATTCAGGTTAAGTTCGGGTTGAAAGCCTTGTAGTGGACAAAACTGCCATTCATGATTGAGTTGTATCGACGCTTCCGAGTTTTCTTGTTGTGCATAAGAAGTTTGTGCACAACAGAAAAACAGAAAAATGCCTGAAACTAGTATTCCCCAAAGGTTATTCATCGACTATTCCTTATCGTCAACTTGGTCTATTCCAGCAGATTCTATCTCAAAATAACCGATTCTGGACTATCGGCTTTATGCTTTCTAATTGAATTCCTGAATCTTGCCTCGACTTATCAGTTTATCGATTTTAGTGGACCGGGCAACCAGTATAAAGAGGATATTTTAACTGTAAATTATTAGAGCAGTATCAAAAAAAGAGATTAAAAGCGATTCAAGATTGACAAATTCTTCAGTAAAGCAGGAATAATTGCAGTTATTTCGATAATTATTCCCAAATTCCTGTAAACTATAACTAGATCGTTAGCCGTGTTCAGAGAGCTGACTTTATGGGATGTGTCGCCAACACCACCGGAATAAGTCTGGCCATGAAGGGTAATTTGAGAACAGATATTATTTAATTTCAACAAGAAACAGAAACAGAGTTTACCTGAAACAGTATGTCAAAGAAGACTACCCCGCCGAAAGATCCTCATTACGAGCGAGAAGCAAAAAAATATGAAAACCCAATTCCGAGTCGCGAACTTATTCTGGCTCAACTCAAGGAAGCGGGCGGACCGTTAAAGTTTAAAGCCTTACAATACAACCTTGGTTTGTACGATATCGAACAAGAGGTGGCATTGTCACGCCGTCTGGCTGCAATGGAGCGGGATGGTCAAATCCACTGTGACCGACGAGGCTCGTACGGGGTCGTTGACAAAATGAATCTTGTTGCCGGAAAGGTCATAGGTCATCGAGATGGATATGGCTTCTTTCAGCCTGATAAAGGTGGAACTGATTGGCTAATATCTGCAAAAGAAATGCGCAAGGTTTTTCCCGGAGAGCGGGTTTTGGTGAGGGAAAAAAAGATCCATTCGGATGGTCGCAAGGAAGCAGGTATCGTCGAAGTTCTTACCTCAGAAGAGCCACTGCAAATTGTTGGCCGTTTTTATCAGGAAAGTGGTATCAGTTTTGTAACTCCCGAAGACACCCGAATAGTACAAGATATCCTTATTCCTCCTGATGATCCTTTAAACGTAGAACCCGGCCAGGTCGTGGTAGTACATATTGTTACACGCCCAACCTATCGCTCCAAAGCGGTAGGGACCGTCGCGCAGGTTCTGGGGGACTATCTGGCACCAGGAATGGAAATAGAAATAGCCATAGCCCAATACGGAATTCGTAACCAATGGTCGTCGGAGATACATGACCAGCTACAGAAGCTTCCTCTTGAAGTAGAAAAGAAAGACTTTGAAGGGAGAGTTGACCTGCGCCACCTTCCATTGATAACCATCGATGGAGAGGATGCAAGAGATTTTGATGATGCGGTTTATTGTGAGCCTTCCAGCTCGGGAGGCTGGAAGCTGTGGGTGGCGATTGCCGATGTGAGCCACTATGTTTTGCCTGATACTCCTTTAGACGAAGAGGCAAAGCAGCGAGGAAACTCTGTCTATTTCCCCAATTCAGTGGTTCCCATGCTTCCGGAGCAGGTTTCGAATGGTCTGTGTTCACTAATTCCTCATGTCGATCGCCTCTGTATGGTTTGTGAAATGAGCCTCAATAATGCGGGCAAAGTCACTCGTAGCAAATTTTACCCAGCAGTTATGCATTCAAAAGCTCGTATGACCTACACCAAAGTTTGGCAAATTCTGGATGGTGACGAAAAGCTTCGAAAAGAGCATGCTGATCTGGTTAAACCGCTAGAAGATATTCATCGTCTATATCATGCAAGAATTCAGCAAAAAAAAATGCGTGGCGCTATAGATTTTGAAACCACCGAAACTCGAATAGTCTTCAATGATAATAAAAAAATTGAACAAATACTTCCGGTAATCAGGAATGATGCGCATAAAATTATCGAAGAATGTATGATTTGTGCAAATGTTGCTGCAGCAAAGTTTTTTATTAAGAATAAAGTCCCTGGACTTTATCGAGTCCACCTTGGTCCCAAAGAAGCCAAACTTGAAAAGTTTCGTACTTTTATCGGCGAGCTAGGTATCTTTATTACCGGAGGAGAAGAGCCTGAGCCTGCTGTATTTCAACGACTATTGGAAGAAGTCGCAGACAGACCGGATGCAGAAAATATTCAGATTATGCTATTGCGTTCGATGAGCCAGGCTGAATATTCACCTCATAATGACGGGCATTTTGGCTTAGCTTTTGAGGCGTATACTCACTTTACTTCTCCAATCCGTCGCTATCCTGACTTAATTGTACATCGCATTATAAAGGCTCTTGTTGCAGATGAAGCCCTGCTGAGTGCAAAAGAGTGTAAAGCCGTACTTAAGGAATATGATGTAGGTACTCTCGAAATAATCGGTCAGACAAGTTCACAAACCGAGCGAAATGCCGACATGGCGACTAGAGACGTAGTGGATTGGCTCAAGTGCGAGTATATGCAAAGTCATATCGGCAACCGCTATGAAGGCGTTATTAGCGGTGTAACAAATTTTGGACTGTTTGTCAGGCTCGAAGAGGTTTATGTCGAAGGCTTGGTTCATGTGACTGAGCTGGGTAGTGATTATTATACCTTTGATGCTGCAAGACAAAGGCTTGTCGGTGAAAAAAGCAGACAGTCGTTTTCTATTGGCGATAAGTTAGAAATTGAAGTAATAAGCGTTGATTTGGAACAACGCAAAATTGATTTTGGCCTGGTGAATATTTTTTCCGCAGAGACTGGCAAGAAAATGAGTGAGCGAGAGAAACTCTACGCTCGGGCCAAAGCTAAAGTCATGAATGAACAAGATGCGGGAAATGTTCGTCCTAAAGGTGGTCGAAGAACATCAAAAAGTTCGGAAGGTGCTAGAAAAAAAACAAGAAAAAGTTCAACAGAAAAACGAAAAGCCAAGGTTAGTGCTAAAAAGAGAAAAACAAAAAAAAGACGTTAGTAGTATCCTCAGATTATTGTTGAGTCCTTTGTCAGGATAGTACTATCTAGGTGAAGTCTAAAACACAGATAAAATAGTTAGCTTATGAGTCATCAAGAAAAAATATTTGGAATTCATTCAGTAGAGAGCTTTCTACTGCGATCACCTGAACGTGTGCTGCAACTTTTTATTCAGAAAAGTCGTAACGATAAGAAGGTTGAAAAAATTGAGTCTCTTGCCAAAGACGCTGGAATTCATATTCAACTGGTTGACAAGCGTAAAATGGATGACTGGGTTCGAGGAAACCACCAGGGCGTTATCGCTGAAGTTCAAATAGTAGATGCTAAAATGAACGAAGAACAACTATATGAGTTGGTAGATAAAAAGAAGGACTTGCTCTTACTCATTTTGGACGGTGTTACAGATCCTCATAATCTTGGCGCCTGCTTGCGCACAGCGGATGCCGCTGGAGTAGATGCTCTTGTGGTTCCTAAAGACAAATCAGCACATCTGACTCCTGTGGCAAGAAAAGTCGCTTGCGGAGCTGCTGAGTTTGTTCCGCTAGTCACTGTCACTAACTTAGCCAGAACCCTCAGGAAGTTAAAAGATCACTATGTCTGGATTGTTGGTACCGCTGGTGAGGCAACAGAAAATATCTATCAGGTGAAATTTAGCGGACCTACTGCATTGGTTATGGGAGCCGAGGGAGATGGAATGCGTCGTTTGACCAGAGAAAACTGTGATCAACTTATTAAGATTCCTATGGCGGGCAGTGTGTCTAGCTTGAATGTCTCTGTGGCGACCGGCGTTTGTCTCTTCGAAATTGCTCGTCAGAGAATGATTTGAAACCGATTATCAACTATACAAAAGTAATATGATATTAAGGGGGATTTATTATGCGAAAAATTGACCAGAAAAACTTTAAAAAATCGGTCGTTGCTACAGCAATGGCCTTCTCAATAGTTCTTGCCGGGTGTGCTGATGAAGCGAAAAAAGGTAATGATTCGGAAAAAGAAAAGGTTCAGGCCCAACAGAGCCAACAACCAAATGCAAACCAGGCTGCTGAGCAGGGGATCAATGTAGAGCTCGGTAAAAAAACTGAGCACAATACAAATCAAGCTTTTGAGCAATTTAAAGTGGAATTGCTTGAAGAGCTTTGGAAGGTCTATCCTACCTATGGTGTTTATGTTGGCTACTATAAATACGATCACATTTTAAATATTCCTTCAGAAGAAAGGCGTAACCAGGAAAAGAAATTTGCTCAGCAAGTTTTAAAGCAGCTTTCGATGTTTTCTCCTGCAGAACTGACTCCGCTAAATGCAGCTGATCATGCTCTTATTAAGAATCAAGTTGAATCTACGCTCTGGTATCAGCAGGAGTTTAAGTCTTATGAGTGGAATCCTTCAAGTTATAATGTCGCGGGAGCTTTTGGTTTAATTCTTAATACTGATTACAAGCCGTTGGATGAACGTTTAAAAACAATTGCCAGACGACTGGACAAGGTTCCTGCATATTACGAAGCCGCGAAAGCTAATATCAAAATACCGACTCTTGAGCACACTGACCTGGCAATTCAACAGAATACAGGTGCTTTGGGGGTATTTGATAAGTCGATTCCTGAAAAAATTTCTGAGTCTGGACTGACTGAGGATGAAAAATCAGCTTTGCACGACAAGTTAAAGGCCGCAAGCCAGGCCATAAGTGGTTATGTAGACTGGTTAAAGGAAAAGAGAGAAAAAATAGCTGACGGAAGTGCAAGAGACTTTCGAATTGGTGCTGAACTATATGAGCAAAAATTCAAATATGACATTTTTTCTGACTATTCCGCTAGAGAGCTTTATGAAAAGGCGCTCGCTTCTAAAGATGCTTTGCACAAGGAAATGATTGATATTACAACTAGGCTCTGGCCGAAATACTTTAAAGACCAAGCAATGCCGGAGGAAAAGCTGGTTGCGGTCAAACAGTTGATCGATCACCTGTCTGCTAAACATGTCAGTCGTGAAAAGTTTGTCGATGAAGTTAGAAGGCAAATGCCTATCATAGAAAAATTTATAATCGAAAAAGATCTACTGGACATGGATCCGACTCGCCCTCTGGTTATTCGAGAAACACCTGAATATATGCGTGGTGTTGCTGGCGCTTCGGTAAGTGCTCCGGGCCCATATGATGCAACAGCTAATACTTATTATAATGTAACGCCGCTAGATCATTACAACGATGAACAAGCCGAGAGCTACTTGCGAGAGTATAATCACTGGATTCTTCAAATACTTAATATTCATGAGGCACTTCCTGGCCACTATACCCAGTTAGTTCATGCCAATAAAGCGCCAAGCATGATTAAGTCGATTTTTGGCAATGGTGCGATGATTGAAGGCTGGGCCGTTTACTCTGAGCGTATGATGCTCGAAGCCGGATATGGAAACGATGAACCGGAAATGTGGCTGATGTATAGCAAGTGGAACTTGAGAGTGGTTGTTAATACTATTCTTGACTATAGTATTCAGGTGTTGGGAATGAGCAAAGAAGAAGGGCTTGACCTGTTGATGAATCAGGCTTTTCAGGAGAGAACTGAAGCAGAAGGAAAATGGCGTCGAGCGACTTTGTCACAAGTACAGTTAACCAGCTACTTTAGCGGTTATGCTGAAATCTATGCTTTTCGCGAAGAGATGAAGAAAAGACTGGGAGATAAGTTTGACCTCAAAAAGTTCCACAATCAGTTTTTAAGTTATGGAAATGCGCCAGTTCCTGTAATCAAAAAGCTTATGTTAAAAGAGCTTGAGTCAAAGTGATCTATTGGGTCGAAGCTTCCATGTGAATAGCATGGAAGCTTTTTTGCTGCTTAAGAGATATCTGGTGCTTGGCGGTACCTGGAAATGACTTTGCAGGTTTCGTGAAATGAGCTTTCGTTATCCGACTATATTGCTTTCTATACTTTTTGTCTGGTTTATGCTGTTGGCTATCAAGCCCTATAATCGACATGACTGGGCTCTGGAAAACATACTAACGACTTTATTTATTCTCAGTCTGGTTCTTTCATATAAAAAATTTCCGTTTTCCAAAATTAGCTATACTTGCATCTTTGTTTTCCTGTTTTTACATGTTCTGGGGGCGCACTTTACTTATGCCAGAGTGCCCTACGATATGTGGAGTCAAAATATTTTTGAGTTTTCCATTAATGAATGGTTAGGTTGGGAAAGGAATAACTTTGATAGACTTGTTCACTTCTGTTATGGGCTATTTCTAGCCTATCCAATTAGAGAACTGTTTATTCGCATTGTTAATGTTAGAGGTTTCTGGGGGTATTTTCTGCCACTGGACTTAACTATGTCGACTTCGCTGGTGTATGAGCTTCTTGAATGGGGAGTTGTTGAAGTCGTTGCATCAGATATCGGGCAGGCCTATCTGGGAACTCAGGGAGATATATGGGACGCTCATAAAGATATGCTTCTGGCTGCTTTAGGCGCGCTTATCGCGATGATGATAACCGCCATAATAAACTGGCATTATCAGAAGGATTTCGCTAAAGAATGGAATGACAGTCTGAAGATTAAAATGAACTCGCCATTAACATAAGATTAACCGCCTGCAGAATGAGAGCAAACAGTTGCTGGCTTAATGATTTTCACCACTTTATTGAAAGGCTCTGAGCAAGAGCCTTTATAATATTCAATTTTTTGACAATTACTTGTTTTTCGCTATTCCCACATCAAGTCGTTCAAACCAGTCGAGAAAAGTATTCACCATTTCACCTTTAAATATTCCACCGTGCTGTGGTGCGATAATATCAATTTCGAGACGTCTGACGCGACTTATCCACTCTTCTTTTGCTTTGTTTGATGGCATCCAACGTCTGTGGAAGTATTCCATTTTAGGAATATGAGCATCAAAATCCTCGACAAAAAATGGTGCGGTAATTTCATCCAGTGCTGCGCCAACGTCGCCGCTCATTAATATTTTGGCTTCCTTGTCGTAGACATGCATGTTACCCGAGGAGTGGAGGTAGTGGGCAGGAATAAATTGAAGAGTGACATTCCCCAGGGTCATCTCACTGCCTTCATCGGGAATTGGTTCATATTGAATATTGTTCATTCCAAAATGACGAATAAATGACTCCCAAAGCCAGGGGGAGTAGAGTTTTGAATTTTTTAAGCACTGATCCCAGAGTCCTAATGAAGAGATAATGTCGGGGTCCTGATGAGATGCGAACAAAGCCTTGATATTATCGAGAGTGGTGTAGCGCAAAACCGAAGTTAACATTTGTGAGAATAACTCTATTCCGCCGGGGTCGAGGATGATGCTTTGTTCTCCGCTACTGATCATATACTGGTTAGTATCGATAATTTTTTCCACTTTTTCGGGATCTCTACCAAAGCACAACCATTGGTGACTGCCTTTTTGAAAAATAGAAATTGCCTTCATTGTGATTCCTTGTTGACGCTTAATATATTTTTTATGCGCTAATTTTTTATTGGGACCTGGCTATCGGTTACGCAAGTGTGCCAGATGTCTTCGTGCTCTCTCCAGGTGAGTATTGATTCGTTCACCTGCACTAGAAACTTTATCGGCCACTGAATTAAGTGAGTTTTGGAAGTCCTCGTGAGCTCTTGAAGCTTCAACCCGAGATACAACGGATACGACCTGAGTTGCCCTGAGTTCCATTTTGGTTTCATCTAAACGATCAACCAGCTCTTTCAAAGTGACTTTTATTTTCCCTTCGAGTCTCTGTCGACGTTCATCAACTACGTCATATATGGGCTTGAGCTCATCCGTTTCAGTGCCTTTTGAGGCGTATACCACAGCATCAAGCTTGGCAATAAAGCCTTGAGCACGAAAAAGATCTGATGCAATTTTGGTTTGTGAAATGGCAATAGTATTGACGCTGCGAGCCGCATCAATGGTGAGCTTGGAGAGCCCCTCAATAAATCGGGTAATTTCATTAAACCCGGCTGCAGTCGAACCTGCTCTTACTGCAAGTGCTCGAGCATTCTTGGAAGTAATCGATAACTCTTCTGCTATTGACTGGGCTTTAAAAAGCTCTGAAGCAACATGAGCCACCGATATAAAAGTGTCGGCAGCATCATTAGATTGGCTCGTCATGCCGGTCCTGAAAATTGAATGAGTGTAGTTAATAAATAGGCGAGTTTTTAGAACTTTTCAAGTTTGCCGGGAGTTATCTGAACTTTCACTGCCTGCTGAAACCTAAAAATTACTTATTCTTGGCTAGCCCCTTTTTTAGTTTTACTGAAATATTTGTCTCACAAGCGGAGTTTTTCGGCGTCTGTATAGTCAAAAGAGCTAACAAGAGAGGGTGAGTGAGCGCATTCAGCATAGCAACTACACCTGGCAACTACACATAGCCATTACAGGGAAAATGGAGAGGAGCAGGCTAGATGAAGTCTTTTACCGGAAATATTTTCGCAGCTCTTTTGCTGTTCTCGCCAATCGGCTACACAAGCAACCACAGTGGGGCCCAGCTGCTGGTTGATGCGGCAAGGGAAAGAACACGGCATCAGGTAACCTATTCTGGAAACTATCAAAAGCTTAACTATCCTATGGGGGATGTCCCTGATAATCTAGGTGTATGTACCGATGTCATTATTCGTAGCTATCGCAAGTTGGGGCTCGATTTACAGCAACTGGTACATGAAGACATGAGTGCCAGCTTTAATGATTATCCTAAAAACTGGGGGTTAAAGGGCCCAGATAGCAATATTGATCACCGAAGAGTACCCAATCTTCAAACGTTTCTGACACGAAAAGGCGCCAGCCTCGCAATCAGTTCAAATATTAACGACTATCTACCAGGCGATCTGGTTACCTGGATGCTACCTGGAAATCTGCCGCATATAGGTGTTGTTAGCGACCATAAATCTGCTGATGGTAAGCGTTATCTTATAATTCATAATATTGGTTTCGGACCAAAAGAGGAAGATTTTCTGTTTGCTGCCAGAATCACAGGTCACTATCGATACTTTCCCGAGTAGCCGGAGATAATTATGCTGTAGCGATCAAGAATATTGCCCTTTTTAAAGACCCTTCTTGGCATCGACTTTAGCAAGCGAATCCTTTAAACTACGCGGTTTTCCAAGGCCTGAGACAGGCCTGTTTAATGCTTATTTTAAGGTTGAATTATGCGTAGCCATTATTGTGGTGATTTAGTTAGTGTTTCCGAAGGCGAGAGCGTCAAAATAGCGGGTTGGATCCACCAGCAAAGAGATCTGGGTGGATTGGCATTCTTACAGGTTAGAGATAGAAGCGGCATTATTCAGGTTGCCATCGATCCTGATCAGGAGGAATTACTCGCAATTGCCAAGAAGCTTCGTAATGAGTTCGTTGTCAGTGTTGAAGGACAAATCAGAAATCGTCCGCAAGATATGATAAACAAAGATATGGCTACCGGCGCGATTGAAGTGGTTGCCTCTGCTATCCAAATACTCAATGCCTCTGCACCTCCAGCTATCCTGGTTAACGAGCACGAAGAAGTTTCTGAAGAGCTGCGCCTGAAGTACCGCTACCTCGACCTGCGTCGTCCGGAAATGCAGCAAAAGCTGCTGTTTAGAAATAAAGTGGCTAAAAAGTTAAGAGATTTCCTGGAATCCGAGCACTTTGTTGATATCGAGACCCCTATTTTGACCAAAGCTACGCCGGAAGGTGCGCGCGACTATCTGGTACCCAGTCGAACTCACAAAGGCTCTTTTTTCGCGCTTCCTCAGTCGCCGCAGTTATTTAAGCAGTTGTTGATGATGAGCGGTTTCGATCGCTACTATCAAATCGTTCGCTGTTTCCGAGATGAAGATTTGCGCGCAGACCGTCAGCCAGAATTTACCCAGCTCGATATTGAAACTTCATTTATGGATGAAGAAGGCATTATGGGGATGATGGAAAAAATGATTCGAAATCTTTTCCTTGAGTGCCTGGATGTAGACCTTGGCGACTTCCCTCGAATGCCATACTCTGAAGCTATGCAAAAGTACGGTAGCGATAAGCCTGACCTGCGTGTCGCTATCGAGTTGGTTGATGTTGCTGACCTACTAAAAGACGTTGAATTTAAAGTGTTTGCCGGGCCTGCTAATGACCCTAAGGGGCGTGTTGCGGTTATCTGTGTGCCGGGTGGCGCAGAATTGAGTCGCAAACAGATTGATGGCTACGGTGAATATGCTGGCCGTTATGGCGCTAAAGGTCTCGCCTGGATCAAAGTCAATGAAACTGGTAAAGGTGTGGAAGGCGTTCAGTCTCCGATTGCCAAGTTCCTTAACGATGAAATCATCAACAGTATTATCGAAAGAGCGGAGGCGAATGCCGGCGATATTCTGCTATTCGGCGCGGATAGTTACAAAGTTGTTACCGATGCCCTTGGTGCCTTGCGTTTGAAAGTTGCCGAAGATCGAGGCCTGGTTGAAGACTGCTGGAAACCATTATGGGTAGTTGACTTCCCGATGTTTGAAGAAGAAGACGGCCAGCTACATGCATTGCATCACCCATTTACCGCGCCACAAGAAAACGATGCTGAAAAGCTTCGCGCTGCACCAACTGAAACTTTGTCTCGCGCCTATGATATGGTGCTGAATGGTTGTGAAGTGGGTGGTGGCTCTGTTCGTATTCATAATCAGGATATTCAGTCTGCGGTATTTGATATATTGGGTATCGAAAAGCAGGAAGCTGAAGAAAAGTTTGGCTTCCTGCTGGAAGCACTCAAATACGGTTGTCCTCCTCATGGCGGTATCGCGTTCGGTTTGGACCGGCTGGTTATGCTAATGGTAGGCGCGAGTTCGATCCGCGATGTTATCGCTTTCCCTAAAACTACAACTGCCAGTTGCCCGTTAACATCGGCACCTTCAAGAGTTTCAGATAAGCAGCTGGAAGAGTTGCATATCGCCTCAACTGTAAAAAAAGACGAAGCATAATTTTTCGACAGCCTGCTCTGGCGGGCTTCGAGTTTTACCCGATGCATTAAATGAAAATTGGGAATGGGGCAGTCTATGTGCTGCCAAATAGAAATTAAATAAATTGGAGTATACCAATGGCTGGACATAGTAAGTGGGCTAATATCAAACACCGAAAGGCAGCCCAGGATGCCAAAAGAGGCAAAATATTTACCAAAATTATTCGCGAGCTGGTGGTGGCTGCGAAGCAAGGGGGGCCTAACCCGGAAGATAACCCGAGCCTAAGAACCTGTATTGACAAAGCACTGGGCGCTAACATGAAGCGCGATACTATCGATAAAGCGATTGCACGTGGTGCTGGTAATGCTGATGGGGATGATTATGAGAACCTGGTTTACGAAGGTTATGCGCCGGGCGGTGTCGCAGTTTTGGTCGATTGTTTGACCGATAATAAAAATAGAACAGTCGCAGAGGTTCGTCATGCTTTTTCAAAATCTGGCTGCGAATTAGCCGCATCAGGCTCGGTTGCCTATCTTTTTGAGCGCAAAGGTCAGTTGGTTTTTTCCGATGAAGTTGACGAAGATACCCTGATGGAAGAAGCGCTAGAAGCGGGCGCTGATGACATCATCAATCATGATGATGGTTCATTCGAAGTGTTGACCTCTGCGGAAGAATTTATGAATGTCAAAGAAGCTTTAGCTGAAAAAGGCCTTCTGGCGGAAGCGGGGGAAGTGACCATGCTGCCTTCGACTCAGGCTGATATTGACGTTGATACTGCGGTCAAAGTTTTAAACTTGATCGATCGATTAGACGATCTGGATGATACCCAGAATATCTATCATAACGCAGAAATTCCTGAAGAAGCCTACGAAAAGCTTTAGCAAAACTGATCGGCGGCTCAGCTGATTTTGAGCCGCATCCTGTTCTTTCAAATTGGCGTTTTACGCTCAAGAAATTTGACCTCTCCTGTGATATATTCTTTTTAAAATAACTTTCAGGAATTAACAATTGTCCATAATCCTCGGGATTGATCCCGGCTCTCGAATTACTGGCTTTGGTGTTATTCGTGCCAACGGTAGAAAACTGGAATATGTTGCCAGTGGTTGCATTCGAGTCAAAGAAGGGATTTTATCCGATAAATTAAATCAAATTTTTGACTGTATTTCAGAAGTGGTTCAAGAGTATAAACCCGATGAAGCAGCTATAGAGCAGGTTTTTATGGCGAAAAATGCCGACTCTGCCTTGAAGCTTGGGCAGGCCAGAGGGGCTGCCATGGTGGCAATGGCACAACATGCTCTGGTTGTGGCGGAATATTCTGCGCGTCAGATCAAGCAGTCGGTTGTTGGAACCGGAGGGGCAGATAAGTCACAAGTCCAACATATGGTGACCAGTCTTCTGGGTCTCAATGCCACTCCTCAAGCTGACGCTGCCGATGGGCTGGCTGTGGCAATTTGTCATGCGCATGCGTTGCAGAGTGCTTTGTTTCAGGCAGGAGCAAAGAAAGTCGTTCGTGGTCGTTTAAGGTAACGATTAAATGTAGATAGCTTGGCGAAATTGAATTCAGAGTTTAAAGGCAAAATATAAAAAATGATTGGAAGATTAAGCGGAACATTACTGGAAAAACAACCCCCATTTATTTTGGTTGATTGCAATGGTGTGGGCTATGAGTGTCAGGCTCCAATGAATACTATATACAATTTACCAGAAGCAGGACAGAAAGTTGTGCTTCATACACACCTTTCGGTAAGTGAAAATGCACATACTCTATTTGCTTTCTACTCGCTAGAAGAGCGCAAGCTTTTTCGTGAATTGATTAAAGTGAATGGTGTTGGGCCTAAATTGGCGCTGGCAATTCTCTCCGCAATGAGTGCTGTTGAATTTGTACAAAATGTCCATCATGGCGAAGCGACAACTCTGGTTAAGATTCCTGGCGTTGGTAAAAAAACTGCTGAGCGTCTGATAATCGAGATGAAGGATAGATTGAAAGACTGGCAAGTAGAGTCGCCTAAGGCTGTTGGAGAAACTGTTCTGACTGATTCTCCGCTGGGAGCAAGTGATAATGTTAAAGAAGCGATTAGTGCTTTAGTTGCACTTGGCTACAAGCCAGCGCAAGCGAGTAAAGCGATTAGCAAAGTTGGTGATGATAGCTTGCCTGCCGCAAACTTGATTCGACAGGCCTTGAAGAATATGATGTAGAAAAATTCAGAGGTTGGTCGATAAATTTTTTGACCAGCGGGCAAATTTTGGTTCCGTGATTTTCAGTGAAAGCAAGCCGGCATATGCCGGCTTGTTATTTATGGTGAAGTCTTTTGGTGAGCTATCTGTTTTAATTTAAAGGGCTACTTCCAGATAAGCCATTATTTGTCGACCTTTAATTTGGTAGTCAAACGGATAGGTTCCTGTTTTTGCGAGTCGCGCTTCCTCGTCAAAAAGATTATTGATATCTACAAGAAACTTCACCCCTTCAGTGAACCGATAGGAAACACGTGAGTTTAAGCTTACCCAGGCGTCGATTGAGCTAGGTCGATGATCGTTCAAGTCCAAATTGACCGGAACCGGTTCACCAAAAGGTAAAACACCATTGTGCGCTGTACCCAGTTCGCTATCTCTCCTTTCAACTTCTCCATGATAATGCAAGTTAAATGAAACTTGAAAGTTGTCAGTAGGGTTAAAGGCTGCGCCCAGGTTTAACTTAAGCTCAGGTTCCCACACCAGATCATCAGGGTGAGGTGAGAATTCGGCAGTTGAAGGGTCTCCTGGGTCTGAAAACGACAGAATGGTTTCGTCGTTACGCTGAACATATGAGAGGTTTGCAAACCAGCTTGTTTTTCCATAGTTCGCAATTAACTCTATTTCAGTACCAAAGTTTTCGGTTGAGTTAACATTGGTACTCAGATTTGCGTTGACTGAAGAGAATGCTATCTGATTGGCAAACTCTGTCATAAAAATATTCGAGCGAAGAATATAGTTTTCATTAATCTTCCAGTCGAGCATGGCTTCAAATGTTTCAATTTCTTCTGCATCAAGCTGAGTTATATTTGATGCGAGAGAGCCCGTATGTGCGCCCCCCATTTCAGTTGGTTGTGGAGCACGAAACGCTTTACCCCACATCATTTTTCCAACCAGACCGTCAGATATAGTCCAGACACCCGCTACCCGCGGACTTACTTTAGACCAGTCTTTGCTCAACTTTGCTGGAGCCGTTTGTCCTGCTCCTGGCAGGTTTCCTTCGGCATCAATAAATCCATCGAGATTTTTAAAGTCAACACTGAGCTTGTCAGAGCGTAAACCTAGCGTGACTTCAAAATCTTCCGAGATCCAGTTCCCAGTGGTTAGCTGCATATACAGGGCTGTATTAATTACAGGATCTACAGAAAGGTAATCCAGCCATTTTCCGAGATCACCGTAAACCTGAACCGCACCGGCAGCTGGAACACAGGTATCACTATAGGATGAGTAGTAGAGGTCAAATCCACAATCAACATTTACATTTGAATAGTGCGCATCATCTCCATCGTAGTTGAAGCGGTCAATCTCAAGACCTGCCAGAAAAGTCGCATTTGAATCTTCGCCGAAAAAGTAAGTTCCCTGCAACCGGAAGAACATATCTTCGCCTTCACTGTCTATGTACTCCCACATCCCGTCTTCATAAAAATCAAAAGCGCCGTTGGGATAGTATCTCTGATTCCAGGTGATGTGATGTTTTTGATAACGAGCAAGAGTCTCGATAGAAAGCTGTTCTGAGTAATCAAAATTATATTTGATTGAAAGAATGTCACGATACTCGTTCATTTCTTCTTCGAAGTCAGGAATTTCGAAAAACCAGCCGTGCCCAGTATCAAAGTCCCAGGCCTGATGGTGATATTGAAAGGAGAGGTTTTCTCCTTTGGTAAGTTTGGCCCAGAAATAGGAGTTATCGTTTCTATCTCTTGTATCAAATTCTGCTAGCCGAGGGCGACCATTAAAATTGGGGTCTGACAAAGTTGCAAGTCGGCCTGAGCCGTCATAGCTGGGGTAGGTGTTCCCATCTGATTCGCTATAAGCGTAAGCCATAATAAAGTCATAGTCACCTGAAGTTGTTCCAGCCATCGCCTCAACTCTCCGGCTATCGTCAGTACCGGCAATAGGGGTAATTTTTGCGTGAATTTTTCCTGATAAATCGGCTCCATTAAAGGTGTTCATTTGAACGACACCATTGGTGGCATTTGAGCCATAAAGGGCTGAACCAGGACCACGAATAACTTCGATCGTTTTCGAAAAGAATATGGGGGCTAGCCATGTGTAGGCTGTTCCATAGAGGTTATCATTAACCGGGATGCCATCAACCAGATGTAAAATATGGTTGTTACTCCAACTGTCAAAATTACCACGAGTAGGGACTGTGGGCCTTTCATAATCTTGTCCCGGACCAAACCCGGGCATGCTATATAATAAATCGTTAATGACGACGTAATTGTATTGATTGAGTTGTTGGTTGGTATAGGCAGTAATTATCGCTGGCGCCTTGGCTATCGGGGTCGCTATTTTGGATGCGGAAGAAACTTCGAGGTTTAGCAGGTCTTCCAGACTAATGGCTGACAAACTATCCTCTTCTTCATAGGCAAAAGATAAATTGCACATTGTTGTCAAAACAAGGCCTGTAAACCAAGCCTTTTTTTGGTGATTGGCGTTTAGCATAAGTCCTCCGGTTGTCATCTTTATTAGCTTTCATTTATTATTTTTATAAGCTAAGTAAAGCCTAAAATTCGCAAAAATAAAGAAAACTTGACCCGGAGGCTGTAATTGTTAAGGCTGAAAGTTGTAAAAAGAAGGGAAAAGTAGAAAAAATAGGTGTGAAAAATAGGTGTCAGTGAAGAGTATAGAAATACTTACTCTATTAAGAATGAGAATTGATAACAATAAATTCAGCTAGCACTTTTTTAGCTTGCCTTCCATTTGTAATGCTACCCGCATTACGTTGCCTTCCATGTAAACTTTTTTTCCAAAGCGAACGATACGGGTTTCACCAGCAACAGTTCTTAAAAAGTCCTCACTGACATGCTCAAGCAGATCTTGATCATGAAAATCAATGAACTCACCACCGCAAGCCAGTACGCTATCGTTATCGAGGAAGTCAGGAGAGGGAAAGTTAACATGCAGGTTTTCTGGAAGTAAGCAAACTTCTTCTGCGATAACCTCATCGCTAAAAATATCATAGCCCATTTCGCTCGCAAAAAGACTGACTGCAATCTCGACATCTGGTGCTACAACGAACCAGTCTTCGCTATGATCTATCGATTCTACCCAGAAAACTTTCATCATGTATTGAGTATCTGCGCATGAAACGCAATATGATCAGCCATAAAGGTTGAAATGAAAAAGTAGCTATGATCATAGCCTTGCTGCATGCGTAATTGCAATGGTTGATTTTTTTCTTTACAAATTTCGACAAATAACTGAGGTTTTAACTGCTCCTCAAGAAAGTCATCTGCGGTACCCTGGTCGATTAAAATACGGTTGGGAGAAAGACAACCTCGCTTGACCAGTTCACAGGCATCGAACTCACTCCAGAGGACCTTGTCATCGCCTAAATAGCCTTCAAAGGCTTTTTGTCCCCACGGGGTAGACATTGGTGCAACAATTGGCGCAAACGCAGAAATACTAAGATATTTCTGTGGGTTTTTTAATCCAATGGTCAAAGCTCCATGTCCTCCCATTGAATGACCGAAGATTCCTGTACGCTCTGGATCCGCTTTAAAGTTCTGTTCGATTAACTCTGGTAGCTCCTGGGTTACATAGCTATACATGTTGTAGTTCTTGTTCCAGGGTGGTTCGATGGCATTTAAATAAAAACCGGCGCCACTACCAAAGTCGTAACAATCGTGCTCACCCGGATGTGTTGTTCCTCGTGGACTGGTGTCGGGACAGACAACAATAACGCCAGCTTCATTGGCGTATTTTTGAAAACCTCCCTTGACGGTAACATTTTCATGACTGCAGGTCAGTCCTGATAAGTAATAGAGAACCGCACAATCGTGTTTTTCCGCTTTTTCTGGCTGATAGACACTAAAAGTCATTTCGCAATGAGTAATCTCGGAGTGGTGAGTATAGACTCCTTGATAGCCACAGAACGATTTCTGGATTGATTGTGTGGTTAGGCTCATACTTTTTCTGGTTGGTTATTTAAACATCGTTCGAATCAAATCGTGTCCTTTCACTATCGGTTCATTCACCGAAGATGACGACGCTTCTGATGCTTTCTCCTGAATGCATCAAGTCAAAGGCTTTGTTGATATCAGCTAAAGGCATCGTATGAGTAATTAAATCATCGATATTGATCTTTCCGTCCATATACCAGTCAACAATTTTAGGAACATCAGTACGTCCCTTGGCACCACCGAAAGCCGTGCCGCGCCAAACCCTGCCGGTAACTAGCTGAAAAGGGCGAGTTTTGATTTCCTGGCCGGCTCCAGCGACACCTATGATAGTGCTTTCTCCCCAGCCTTTATGACAGCACTCGAGTGCATCTCGCATTACGTCAACATTACCGATACATTCAAAACTATGATCCGCCCCGCCTTTAGTTAAACTAACCAGATAAGGTACCAGCTCGCCTTCAACTTCCTTAGGGTTAACATAGTGAGTCATCCCGAACTTTTCTGCGATAGCCTTTTTATCGGGGTTGGTATCGACTCCCACAATCATGTTTGCGCCAACCATTCTCGCACCCTGAATTACATTCAAGCCTATGCCTCCAAGGCCGAAGACTACAACATTGTCTCCTGGCTGAACTTTGGCTGTATTGATAACTGCGCCGATTCCGGTTGTAACACCGCAACCGATATAGCAGACCTTGTCGAAAGGCGCATCCTCTCGGATTTTTGCAAGCGCAATTTCAGGAACTACGGTGAAGTTGGAGAAAGTGGATGTCCCCATATAGTGGTGTATCGATTCACCATTGATAGAAAATCTTGAAGTTCCGTCGGGCATCTGACCTTTACCCTGAGTTTCCCTTATCGCCTGACAAAGGTTGGTTTTGCCGGACAGACAATACTCACATTGACGACATTCTGGTGTATACAGAGGGATTACATGGTCACCGGGCTTTAAAGAAGTAACTCCTGCACCAACCTCTCGAACGATCCCCGCACCTTCGTGCCCCAGAATAGCAGGAAATAGTCCTTCAGGGTCTGCGCCCGACAAGGTGAACTCATCGGTGTGGCAAATGCCGGTCGCCTTGATTTCAACAAGACATTCGCCTGCTTTGGGGCCCTCGAGTTGAACGGTTTCTATTGTAAGAGGTTTTCCCGCCTGGTAAGCGACTGCAGCTTTAGTATCCATGGATTATATCCTGATTTATTTTCTTTCCACATTCTGCAACCAAGGACTGCTATTTGCAAATTTGATATGAGTTATTTTCTTAAAAATTTAGCCTATTATTTCAATTTTGTCGCGTGCCAAATAACAGTTGTGGGGTAATATGAAACAAGTTTTTGTCCTGATGCTTAAATCAGGCTAGAATACTACTCAAATAAACAGTTAAAACGAATTTTCATGATTGAGACTGATCGCATTATTAGTGCTTCATCGCAAGGTAGCGAAGAACAAATAGACCGTGCCATTCGGCCGAAGACTCTGCAGGATTATGTTGGGCAACCGAAGGTACGGGAGCAAATGGATATTGCTTTTCAAGCCGCACGTAATAGAAATGATGCGCTCGATCATACGCTAATCTTCGGACCTCCAGGTTTGGGCAAAACTACTTTGGCGAATATTATTGCAAATGAGATGGGAGTTAATATTCGTCACACCTCTGGACCTGTTCTGGAAAAAGCGGGTGATTTAGCTGCTTTACTAACCAATCTTGAAGAAAATGATGTACTTTTCATCGATGAAATTCATCGTCTAAGCCCAATGGTGGAGGAGATCCTTTATCCCGCGATGGAAGACTATCAGTTGGATATAATGATAGGTGAGGGGCCTGCTGCTCGTTCCATCAAACTGGATCTACCGCCTTTTACCCTCGTTGGAGCGACTACGCGTGCGGGACTGCTTACTTCTCCTCTTAGAGATCGTTTTGGTATTGTCCAGCGCCTGGAGTTTTACGATATTGACGACCTGACTCATATTGTTGAGCGTTCGGCAAATATTGTTGGTATTCCAATAGACTCTAAGGGAGCAAGAGAAATAGCACGTCGCTCACGTGGTACGCCACGAATTGCAAACCGTTTATTGCGAAGGGTAAGAGATTATGCTGAAGTGAAGTCTGATGGAAAAATTTCTCAGGCCGTATCCGATTTAGCGCTCAACCTGCTGGATGTTGATGATCGTGGTTTCGATAATATGGATAGAAAACTGATGCTAGCGATTATAGACAAATTTGAGGGAGGCCCGGTGGGTCTGGACTCTCTGGCTGCTGCAATCGGTGAAGAACGCGACACTATCGATGATGTACTGGAGCCTTACCTCATACAGCAAGGTTTTATTCAAAGAACACCCAGAGGAAGGCTCGCCACCAAACTGGCCTATCAACACTTTGGCTATTCACCCAAAAGCCGAGACTTATTTGACTGATTAGGCTGATTTTACGCTTTTTAATCCTAATACTTTCTGCCAGTTATCATGTTCACGGTGTAGTTGTGTAAGCAAAGCAAACTGGGTTTGTGCTCTGAGCAGATTCTGATCTTCCTGACGGGTTTTAAAATAAATATCGCCGTTGAAGTAATCCGTTAAAAAGCGTACGCCCACCATGAATATCATGATCTGCGCACCAATTAACAGGTTTTCTTTTTCGAAGCGGGATAAATTATCTCCATTCCCAGAGAGGTAACCTTCAGTCACGGCTTGCACAACATCCCAGCGAAGTTCGCAATATTCAGGCATGTCTTCGCCACCTACGGGCGCAAAACTACGGATCATGTCGCCATAATCAAACAGATAGTAACCAGGCATGATAGTATCCCAGTCGATAACGGCTTTAACAATTCCTGTATGTTCACTGACTAATATATTCGATATTTTGGTGTCGTTATGTGTAATTTTTTCCTGAATAAGCTGATTGGCTTTGGCTTTTGGTATCCAGTTGGCCAAATTGGAAAACTGTTTTACCACTTCCAGCTCTTGTGCGCAGCGCGCAACCCTGTTTTCGTGGTTTTTAAGTAACGACAAATTAAATTGATTAAGGCGTAACTGTAAATCATGAAAGCCTTCAATCACTGGCCGGATACTTGAAGCAGGCAGAGTGCTCAATGCTCGGTCAAACAGTCCAACCGCGCGGGCACAGTTAAAAGCGTCCTGAGCGTGTCGTGCAATTTCTAGTGTTTTACACCCTTGGATATACTTCATTAGTCGCCAGCTGCGTCCATGGTTAAGGGCAAGAGAGTGGCCATTTCGGGTTTTTCTAATGCTCAGCCGCTCCAGAGGGTAGTCTGACACACTTAAGTGCTCGGAAACCTTGTCAAAGTTTTGCTGAACTAATTGCGGGTTTGGGAACACCTGACTATTGATGTGCTGTAATACCCAGCTTGAATCGCCCTCACTAACCAGAAAAGTATCGTTTATATGTCCTTGTCCCAATGGCTCAACATCTGCCAGAGAGGTTTCCAGCTGGAAGGAGGTTTTCAGACTTTCCCAGTCATCACTTAAAATATCGCTCATTGTCATCTTTCGAATCTTTTTGTTATTAGGTTTATTATCGAATACTGCAGATGTACACAGCCAACTTCTCCCACATTTAAACGTATATCCTTGAGAGGTAATGTGCGTGAGCTTTCCATGGTTTGAGTCGTTATCTGTGTCAAATTTGAGCGGGCAATAATAGCGATAATCAAATCCCTTGACCATAGCTTTGTTCACGGAAAATTTATTTTATCGCTATAAATGTGAGATATTCGTACTTGCCTGAGACAGTAGAGCCTTATTAATGCTTTCTAAAACTCCTGTTTTGAATTGGCTTTCCCGGCTTTGATTAACTTAATTTCAGTTATTTTAAAAGGTTTTCCCCATTGCTGAATGGTCATCATGCCTGATTCCATCTTGCCAGAAAATTCAATTATAGCGCCATCCTGCATGAAAGCTTTATCAAGATTCATGGGCAAAAGTTTTTGACCATTCTCAGTTACAATTCCATAGAATCCTCCTTCCAGTGAAATGTACTGAATAGTTCCCTTCATCTGAACTTGTTTATCAGATACTTGAGCGTTCATCGTTGAGTCCTTGTTCAAATCATTAGCTTTTAAGCCATCATTCGGCTGGCAAGCTAACAGTAGAAAAAAATAACCGGAAGCAATAAGTCTTCGTTTTATATTCATCATATTTCCCTTTTCTATTCGAGCTCTCTCATAATGAACTATCGCTCATTATCAAACTAGTGTAAGCAACATTTCTTAAATTTTTTTCCGCTTCCACAAATACAAGGATCATTGCGTCCGACACTTTTTTGTTCGTTAATGTAGGGCTCAATTTTTGAGCTGTCACTGTCGTTGGAAGTATGAACGGCAGACTGCTCCTGAGCGAGATCTTTTCCCAACATACCAACGGCCGAAATAAGTTTAGGCATCGAACTGAGGCAATCTTGCATATTGGGAAGTTGTCCTGCCAGTTCAGGTTCTTCCCGAGCTATTTTTTCTTCATCGATAAATTTTGCCAGAATAATATTGAGTAGTGCCACACTGCGCGAAGCTTGCTCATTTTCCTCAGGCAGTAGCTGCTGCCAGCTGCCTGATAGCCAACGATAGGCATCCAGATAACCGGTAGAAAACTCAACAAGCTCAATTTCAGGCTTGCCTTCTGCAGTCAACTTTAGGGCGGCCGGTAACTCCAATGGGTGGCTATGCTCAAATGCCAGGTCACATGTATGCCACCATTTAACAAAGCCTTGGGATAGAGTTTTCGCCAGTTCGCTATCCTCAATATCCATGCCTGCTTCGTTATTTAGACAAAGTTGTGGCATCCATTCTTTTGCTGGTACCTTTTCCGGCGCTGAGGCTACCGCGGTGATAAAGCCCAGGCTATGATAAAGACTTCCAAAAACGTCTTTAACTGATTGATTTTCGAAGCAGTTTTCTAAAGTGGATAAGTCGATAGTTGGCATTGATAAAAGTTATTTGGATTAATGAAGGTGTCATTGTACCTTTTTTGGCTCTTTTACGGGGAGGTTTTTTATCTGACGTATCAATCGAAAAAGTAGTAGCGGGACGACAAGAAACAACAGAGCAGTGATCCAGTCGTCCGTAATTGGCTCGAGGGTAAACAATGTATTAGTCACCCCTGAGTTCACTCCCCAACAGAGAACTAAAGCAATCAGAAAGAGCACAACAGTGAGCATGTTTGGATATCTCTATTCCAGAGGAGGGTCAATAAAGTATCTACTTGCATTTTACCAGGCGCTCGACAGGTCTTTGCCAGAATAATAACTGCGTTCCTGCCCGGGCAAGTAAAAATAGTGATACTACGCTAATCACTGCTAAAGGTTGAAAGAGCAAGTCCTGATTTTGACCTGCCCAGCGCAGCGAACCAAAAATACTGAACCCGTAAAGGCTCGCAATTCCCACTTGGGCGAATGAAACTTTTAACCACTGAATTGATAGCATCATTGGAAGAAAAATCAAGGACACTAACATGACGATGAGCAAACTACCGAAAACGATCTGGTAGTTAGTCTGAACCGGGGAAAGGAAGCTTAGAACCAGAGCTCCCACACTAAAAGTGAAAGCATTAGAAATAAAATTGATATCAACCTTGCGCAGAATAGTATTTTTTAACTGGCGATGATTATTTGCGCTAAAAATATGGGCAAATGATTTAACCTGGGAAAATAACTGTCTTGACTCCAGAACAATTACCAAAAATGAAGCGGTGAGAAACATCGGGCTAAAAAGTTCCAGTAAGTTTTTGTCTTTCTTACTGGTCATCAATATAAATACGCCGACAATGATGAGGTAACCTAGCGATATCAGATTCAACTTTGTTTGCGGAAGAGATACAGCCCAGACCATATTTCCTTTAGGTCTAAGGATTAACTTTTCGGCGAGCAAGCTTAAGTAATAATTGATTTTGAAAACTAAAGTCGGCTTTATACTGGTTGATTCGGTAATGGTTATTCTAATGCGATCCGCGTTGTCCAGTTTTCGGAAATTTGACGCCAATTGCATTCGGTACAAAATGATAGCTGCACCGCCTATCACAATTATTAGCGAGTAAATTTCAGGTATTCCAAAACTGGGCAATTGTGCCATACCTATTGGAAATGCAGGTATCAAGATCCGTAACAGCCACTTATCTTCAAGTACGAGAGTGGAAGCATAGATTGCCGCACACAAAGGAACGAGTAAATAAAGCCAGCTTTTATCACCAAGGCTAAAGATGAGTCCAGGCAGGACCAGGCAGTAAATGGTGGTTACAATTATAAGAAAACTTTTTAGTAACGTTTTTCTAAAGTTAGGATTTACCTTCCACAAATAATACTGCTTCAGGCTCAACAAAGCCCCTCCCATATAGATTCCCGTAAAGGCACAAAGTACTATGTCGAGTACCAAAGATGCCTGAAAAGATTTCTCAGGCTCGAACCCGTTGTAGAGCGTGAGGAATTGAAAAAATAAAAAGAGGGCAAAGAGTAATGCGATAGCAATCATGGTGATCCATGAGTGAGATAACATCAACCACAAAGTACGCTTAATTTGTTGCATGGCTCACCTCCAGATACCAGTCTTCCAGCGACATCGGTAATTTTTCTACCTGAACGCCCGCGGCCTCTGCCATTGATTCAATCGGTTTTTCCAAGGGGGAAACAATGCTGGCTGTTGCACCATCGTGTCTTGAATGCCAGTTATGCAGAGCGTCAAAATATGGCAGCTTATCTACTCTTGAATCACCCGTTAGTTTCACATGAGCAATCGATGATTTCAGAGTATCTACATCGTAGTAGTGGTTGATTTCCCCATGAGCTAGCAATGCAACTTTGTTAGCTACTCTTTCCAGATCAGAAACGATATGGCTCGAAAAAATCACTGTAGAATTAAGATCACAGCTAAGTTCTATGAGCTCCGCCAGAAATTCCCTTCGCATACCTGGATCCAGGTGAGCAACGGGTTCATCCAGAATTAAAAGTTCCGGCTTACTGGAAAGTGCCTGAATGACATGAAGAATCTGACTTTGTCCACCGGACAGGTCTCCCACTCGTTTTTTTGGATCCAAATTCCAGCGACTGCTCAGTTGAAAACAGTAGTCTCTGTCCCATTGTGGAAAGAAGCCTCCGAGATATTCGAGGAATGTTTTCACATTCATCCATTCAAACCCTTTAATATCCTGCGCAACAAAAGCAACTTTTTCCCGCCTCTCCTGTTGCATATCGTTCCAGTGACTATCCCATATTCTGATCTCGCCTGAAGAGGCATCACGCAGTCCCATAAGGGTTTCAAGCAAGGTGCTTTTACCTGCACCATTTTTGCCGAGGAGTGCCACTATATCTCCTTGCTCGACTTGCCAGTTAAGCTGGTTGAGCACATGTTGCTGACCATAGGCTTTGGTCAAGCTGTTGATTGAAATGATGGGTGAGTTCATACCTTGTTCCTCAAATCTCTAGATTTCTGCAAAGAGTACTGCTAACTATTTAGCACCGTTGTCAATAGACAGGTACTGTTGAACTAGCGTGATAATAGCTTCATCATCCAGTTCTTCTGTTCGAGCCTGTTTTATGAAATTTAAAAGTGGCTGTTCCAGTTCTGCGGATATATCCTGGCCTTCAACCTGCTCGGCAACTAACATTCCTACACCTCGTTTGCGCAAAAGCACACCTTCTATTTCTAGTTGAGCGAAAGCTTTTGAAATAGTCATGGGGTTGATTTGCAGCGCACTTGCCAGGTTACGTACCGACGGCAATTGCTCTCCGGGTTTTAACAGATTCATTCTGATCGCCTGTTTAATTTGATCGATAAGTTGACGGTAAATCGGAATGCCGGAGCTTCCGTTTAGCGAAAACAAACTGACCATGTTGCTGGTTGTCACTGAGTAATCCCTATTTTTTGTTTTTAGCGCTTGAGCAGATATTATTTTCTGCTTAGGAGTGTACTAGCGCATCAACAAGTGTATTAGTATTAATATTGGTGTATTAATATAATGATACAGTGGGCGTTCAATTGTCAACTTAATAATGCATTTACTGCTTACTTTCTGAGCAAACTAGGCTAAAATGCGCGGCCTTTGAGTCTGAGTTGTCAATCTTAAAGTTTGGGTAACCACTTAAGACTCATCTCTAACTAATTGAATTTAAGGTGTTTTAAGTTGATTTCTACAGCCAATATCACAATGCAGTTTGGTGCCAAGCCATTATTTGAAAATATCTCAGTCAAGTTTGGCGAAGGTAATCGCTACGGTCTGATCGGAGCTAACGGCTGTGGAAAGTCCACTTTCATGAAAATACTATCTGGTGTATTGGAGCCTTCAGCCGGACAGGTTATTACTGACCCAAATGAACGAATTGGTGTTCTCGGCCAGGATCAGTTCGCTTTCGAAGCGTTTACCGTTATTGATACGGTAATAATGGGTCACAAAGAACTATGGGAAGTGAAAAAGGAACGCGATCGCATTTATAGCCTGCCGGAAATGAGCGAAGATGAAGGTATGCTGGTTGCGGATCTGGAAGTGAAGTTTGCAGAAATGGACGGTTATACCGCAGAATCCAGAGCGGGCGAATTACTGCTTGGGCTGGACATTCCAACAGAACAACACTTTGGTCCTATGAGCGCTGTTGCCCCTGGCTGGAAACTTCGAGTTTTGCTTGCGCAGGCTCTGTTTGCCGATCCTGATATCATGTTACTCGACGAGCCAACCAATAACCTCGATATTAATACCATTCGCTGGTTGGAAGATATTTTAAATCAGCGCCAGTCAACCATGATTATCATTTCCCATGACCGTCATTTCCTCAACAGTGTATGTACCCACATGGCTGATCTCGATTATGGTGAGCTTCGATTGTTCCCGGGCAACTACGATGAATATATGACCGCAGCGACTCAGGCAAGAGAAAGACTACTTGCCGATAACGCCAAGAAAAAAGCACAAATCGCCGAGCTGCAAACTTTCGTGTCGCGATTCTCAGCCAACGCTTCCAAAGCGAAACAGGCGACCTCTCGCGCCAAACAGATTGAAAAAATTCAGCTGGAAGAAGTTAAACCTTCGAGTCGTCAAAGTCCGTTTATTCGCTTTACTCAGGAAAAGAAACTCTACCGATTGGCGCTTGAGCTGGAAAATATTTCAAATGGTTATGATGAATTACTGTTCAAAGACTTTAGTTTGATGCTCGAAGTTGGCGAACGCGTTGCCGTTATTGGTCCTAACGGGATTGGTAAAACAACCTTTCTGAAAACCCTTATTGGTGAAATGCCTGTTAAATCAGGCGAGATTAAATGGTCAGAAAACGTCAATATTGGCTATTACGCTCAGGACCACAATGAAGACTTTTCAGAAGATATGAACCTGTTTGACTGGATGAGCCAGTGGCGAAACGAAGGTGATGACGAACAAGCTGTACGCGGCATTCTCGGCAGAATGCTGTTTTCTCAGGACGACATCAAAAAATCGGTGACTAAACTTTCTGGTGGTGAAAAAGGGCGCATGATGTTCGGTAAATTGATTATGCAGCAGCCCAATGTCTTAATTATGGACGAGCCCACCAATCACATGGATATGGAGTCAATCGAAGCTCTCAACCTGGCGCTCGAGCACTATGACGGAACTCTCATCTTCGTATCCCATGACCGTGAGTTTGTGTCTTCATTGGCAACTCGAGTGCTGGATATGAAAACAGATACTATTGTTAACTTTGAAGGTAAGTACGAAGATTATTTGTCTTCGCAGGGAATTGTTTCCTAGTTTAGCATCAAGGTCTCCCTGTCAGATCTCAAAGCCTGGCTCGAAGAATAGTTGAGCCAGGCTTTTTTATCAAAGTAAAAGTCATGTTCTTATACTTGTCTCTTCGAGTTTGCTTATTTAAAATCTTGATCTGTTTAAAATCAATATTGATTTAACCTGGAGTTCTCTACTTGGACCCGGGACTGGACTCAGGACATCCATTGACTAGTATTCAGCAAGCATCGCCCACAAATTCAATCCTATTGAAACTGGCAGAAAGCCCGGAGGAGATAGAATCCGCCGCTCGGCTTTTTAGAGAGTATCAGCAATTTCTGAAGGTTGATCTTTGCTTTCAGAGCTTTGAGCAGGAGCTGGCAACATTACCCGGAAAGTATGCCGCACCCGATGGTGCTATTTACCTCGCCTATTATCAAGGGAAGGCAGTTGGTTGCGTCGCAGTCAGGCCGATTAAAGATGATATTTGCGAGATGAAGCGTCTCTATGTCAAACCTGAGGTTCAAGGTTTGGCTATTGGTCGAAAACTGGCAACGCTCGTCATCGAAAAAGCGAAGAGAATAGGATACAAAAGAATGCAGCTCGATACGCTGGAACGCCTACAAGCAGCGCTTAGCCTGTATGAAAGTCTGGGCTTCAAGCGAATCGATTCTTACTATGAAAACCCACTGCCGGAAGTAGTTTTCATGGAGTTGAAGCTTTAGCGCAGACGGGAGCCTTATTACCGTTTTTTCTAACAAAAGTACAAATTTTCAATAATTTAGCGGCAGCTCCTCACAAATTACTCAAATTTGCCACTTTTTTACATATTAGCGGTTAATTTCTCCTCATCAATTGGTTATAGTTCCCAAACTTTAGGTGCCGGGCATAGATAACTCCGGTTTTTGTACTCCAATTAAGTAAAACAGACGATGTCGAAGGAATTTATTTGGCCCATCAATGTCTATTACGAGGACACTGATGCGGGAAATGTGGTTTATCACGCCAATTACTTAAAATTTTTTGAAAGGGCTAGAAGTGAGTGGCTCAAGTATCTCGAAATTGATCAAGCTGCCCTGTTAGCTGAGGACATTGCTTTTGCTGTCGCTAAATCGGATGTTGATTACCTTTACCCGGCAAGATTTAATGATGAGCTGGAAGTTGTCAGTGAAATAAAAGACGTTCGCGGTGCGAGTCTGACTTTTGTGCAAAAACTTTTTCATAAAGGCGAGCGTCAAAAAATATTATGCCAGGCCACGATTAATGTGGTTTGTTTAAAACTAAAAGCATTTAAACCTTGTCGTATGCCGGCAGCTATTAGGGAGGAGTTTCAGCGTGTCAGCTGATATGTCTATTTTAAACCTGTTTCTTGAGGCCAGTGTTGTTGTTCAGCTGGTTATGATAGGACTGCTCATTCTCTCCATTGTTTCCTGGGGAATGATTGTTGAGCGCAGTCGGGGACTCAAATCTGCGGTTGTTGCCGGTAACAAATTCGAGGAACGTTTCTGGTCAGGAATTGATCTGAGCAAGTTATATAGTGACTTAACCAGTCGACAATCCCAGCCTTCAGGTATGGAATTGCTCTTTATGGCTGGCTATCGCGAGTTTGCCCGTCTTCGCAAGCAGACTGGGACTTCACCTCAAGCGGTTATGGATGGAACTCACCGAGCCATGCGAGTTGCCTTTTCAAGAGAGATTGACAAGGTAGAAGTTCACTTATCGTTTCTTGCCACGGTTGGTTCAACCACGCCGTACGTCGGTCTTTTTGGGACTGTATGGGGAATTATGAACTCCTTTATTGCGCTCGGCTCCGTTAAACAGGCAACGCTTTCTATGGTCGCGCCTGGTATTGCTGAGGCTTTGATTGCTACGGCAATGGGGTTGTTTGCTGCGATCCCGGCGGTTATTTTCTACAACCGTTTTACTCACCAGGTACAGCGAATAGAAACCCAGTATGAAAACTTTGTAGAAGAGTTTTCCGGTATTTTGCATCGTAAAGCCCACACCAAGGCTGCGGCGCAATAGTTGCTCGAACGTTAAGGTAGTGAAATTGATTTTATGAGTCAGGTTCCAATCAGAAGAAATAACAAGCGCCGACCGGTCGCCGAAATCAATGTGGTGCCCTATATCGACGTAATGTTGGTGTTGCTGGTTATTTTTATGATTACCGCACCTTTGATCACGGCAGGTGTCGACGTCGAATTGCCTCAGGCGAATGCAGAGCCTGTATCGGCTAATGACGAGCCGCCGCTAATCGCCAGTATCGATGCCAGTGGTAACTATTACTTGTCGGTGGGAGAGTCGCGAGATCAGGCGCTTGAGCCGCATGAGCTTGTAGAGTTAATCGCCGCTCATCGAAAGCTCAACCCCAATGCCAAAGTCATGATCAACGGTGACCGCAATGTCGCCTACGATAAAGTGGTTCGATTGATGGTGATGATTCAGTCGGAAACCGGGATCGAATCTGTAGGGTTGATGACCGATCCGGAAGAATAAAGATTAAGGTTGCGGGAAGCTCTCGAGGTTCGGATAGCGTGTCTTGAGTGACGGGCGGCACGGTAAAGCATACCGATTTAAAAGTTAAAGTATTAGTTGTTTAAGAATCTAAAGAATGAATTTAAAAAAAGCCATCATCATATCTATCGCTGCTCACATCATATTGTTGGCACTATTGGTGGCGAATTTCCAGTTTTCAAAAATTGAGGTGAAACCATCCGGTCAGCCTCAACCGAAAATTAATGCGACCGCGGTTAATAGCAAACGGGTAGAGCAACTGGTCGAAAAGTTGAAGAAAGAACGACTGGATAAAAGCCGTAAAGAAAAGCAACGGCTGGAAGATTTAAAGAAAGCTGAAGAGGCAGCCAAAAAACGGCGTATCGAAGAAGAGAAAAAAGCCGCGGATGCTCGCAAGAAAAAGGAAGATGCCGAGCGCAAGAGAAAAGCCGAAGAAAAGAAAACGGCTGACTTAAAGAAAAAGCGAATTAAGGAAGAAGAGGAAAAGAAGAAAAAAGCCGAGGCTGAGCGTAAGAAAAAGGCAGAAGCAGAGAAAAAACGTAAAGCAGAGGAAGAGCGTAAACGTAAAGCCAAAGAAGAAGCTGAACGCAAACGCAAAGAAGCCGAAGAAAAGGCACGTCAGGAAGCCTTGGAAAAAGAAATGCAGGCAGCGATGGAAGCCGAAGCGGCTGAGCTAGCAGCTGCACATCAGCAGCAGGTTATGAGTGAAGTTGATAAATATAACTTACTCATCGAAGGAAAGATTAAGCGGAACTGGTTTAAACCGGAGAATCCTGGAGACTGTACTTTCCGAATTCGACTGGCACCAGGAGGCCTTGTCATTGACATTCAGGTGCTCGGTGGTGATACCGCTTATTGCGAGTCAGGACGTAGAGCTATTCTTAGAGCTGAACCTCTTCCAGTATCCAACGATCCGGATGTATTTGAAGTTTTAAAAGTTAGAACCTTTAAATTAGAAAATGAGAAAAATGAATAGAAGTTTTAGGGCGATAGTTGTTTTTATTCTGGCGTTTGCTTTTAGTGCTGCGCAAGCAGAAGAAGTGAAGCTGGATTTTGTTATTAGTGAAGGTATCGATGGCGCAAGACCGGTTGCCGTACTCCCTTTTTCCTGGAAAGGGACATCGGTCAATGCTCCCAGCGAAGTGGCGACCGTTATCGGCGCTGACTTACGCCGCAGTGGCCGCTTTAACCCTATGGCCCGTCACGAATTACTGCAACAAGTCTACAAGTACGAAGACGTTAATCTCCAGCTATGGCGAGAGAAAGGGATTGAAGCGGTTGTAGTGGGTCAGATCGAAGAGCAGCCTGATGGTCGGCTGAAAGTCAGTTATGAGCTGGTCGATGTTTTTCAGAAAGAACAGGAAGTGAGAAATGGTGAACTGGTGACAGTCGATCGTAATCGACTGGATGGATACTCTTCAATTGTCAGAGCCAAAGACTTGCGCTTTCACGCGCATCGTATTGCGGACCGGATATACGAAAAGCTGACCGGAGAAAGGGGAGCATTTGCTACTCGTATCGCCTATGTCAGTGTTGATCGCTCTCAGAGTAAGCCGTATCGCCTCATGGTGGCCGATTCTGATGGATACGCACCGCAAACATTGTTTGCTTCGCATGAGCCGATTATGTCGCCTGCATGGTCACCTGATGCCCAAAAGCTAGCCTATGTTTCTTTTGAAAATGGCCGCTCAGAAGTTTATATCCAGAGTCTTTATGTTGCCGGAGACAGGAAGCGAGTAGCAGCATTTGAAGGGATTAACAGTGCACCTTCATTCTCGCCTGATGGTCGCAGACTAGCCTTGACTTTATCTCGTGATGGTAATCCAGAGATTTATGTCCTGGATCTGGTAAGTTTCCGCTTCTCCAGAATTACTCGAAACACCAGCTCAATTGAAACTGAAGCCAGCTGGACGCCCGATGGTCAAACCTTGTTATTTACTTCAGATCGAGGACGTGGTCCTCAGATATACCGCCAAAACCTGGCGAGTAACCGTGCACACCGAATTACCTGGGAAGGAAACTATAATGCTAGCGCTTCTTTGACCCCGGACGGCAAAACCATGGTACTGATAAACCGGACTAACGGAGTTTTCCATGTGGCAGTGCAAGATATGGAGTCCAACGCCATGCAAACCCTGACTAAAACCCAATTGGATGAGTCGCCAAGTCTGGCTCCAAACGGGAGTATGGTGATTTATGCCACGGTTTATGGAAATCGACAGGTTCTGTCAGTGGTTTCTACCGATGGACGCTTTAAAGCGCGCTTGCCTTCGCGTCAGGGAGAGGTAAAAGCACCTGTCTGGTCGCCTTTTCTGGATTGATAGCTTGGAAAGGAAAGGCTATAGTCCGTATTTAAGTAGATATGACGGGGCTTATTATTAGAGTAACCTCTCAAATTTACCTAAAATAGTGAAATTTTCATTAGAACGTCGGGCAACTATGTGACCGATGTCAGGAGTTTGATAAATCTGTCATTGTTTTATGCGGTAAAAATAATACATAATGGCGGTTTAACAAGAATTACCAAAAAATCTAACTAATAGTAAAAATATAGGAGCATTCTAATGTCTATCACCAAATTGGGGAAAGTCCTGGTCGTTTTGGCTTCAGCCTCTTTCTTGTTCGCTTGTTCAAGCGACGGTTCTAACGAGACTGATACACAAGCTGTAGTTCAAGAGCCTGTTCAGGAAGTTGTTGAGCCAGTAGAAACTGAAGAAGAGCGCATGACTCGCATCAATGCAGAAACTCGTCAAGCACGTACTGTTTACTTCGACCTTGACGACGACACTGTTAAGCCTGAAGGTCGCGCACTTCTAGAAGCTCATGCATGGTTCCTGGCTAAAAACGCTAACACTATCATCACTATCGAAGGTCACTGTGATGAGCGTGGTACGCCAGCTTACAACCTTGCGTTAGGTGAGCGTCGTGCAAAAGCCGTTGCTGAAATCCTGATGTTGAACGGTGTTGCAGCTTCTCAAATCAAAACAGTTAGTCACGGTGAAGAAAAGCCTGCGGCAATGGGACATGACGAAAGCGCATGGTCTATGAACCGTCGCGGTGAACTGAAGTATGAAGGTTAATTCCTTTTTTCTTGTGGCGGCGCTTGCCGTCACAACCTCTCTTTCAAGTAGTCTTACAGCCGCCGAGCTGTCTCTCGAAGAGCGTCTTCAGCGTCTCGAACAACAAGCCGAAACTCGCAATCAACTGCAAACTCGAATGAGTATGCAATTGATTGAACTGCAAAAAGAAGTGAAAGAATTACGTGGTCTTGTGGAAGAACATGAGTACAAGCTTCAGCAGATTCAGGAACGTCAGCGTGATCTTTACCGGGATATTGAGAGTCGCTTAAGCCGATTGCCTGCATCCGGTGGTGCGTCACCTGCTCAAACTCCGGTAACACAACGTCCCCCTGTTATTAGCCAGAATACCGCTAAAGAGGTCAAGCAGGTGGTATCCGGTAGTGATGGTCGAAGCGAGTTTGAAGCTGCTTTTAAACTGGTGCGTAACAAAGACTACTCGAATGCTATTCAGCAGTTTGAAGCTTTTTTGGTTAAGTACCCGACGGGAGCATATTCTGATAATGCCAGGTTCTGGATTGGTCAGGTCTATTTTGCTCAGGGTAAGCTGGATGAAGCGGAAAAACAGTTTAACCGGATGAGGACTGAATATCCCGACTCATCGAAGATGTCGGCAGCAATTTTGAAGTTGGCGGATATTAAAGCCAAGAAGCAACAGTGGGCTGAAGCCAAAACTTTATATAACGAAGTGGTCAGTAAGTATACAGGTGCTTCCCAGCAGCTTGCGCGTAAGGCATTGCAGGATATTAAGCAGAAAGGGCATTAATAGTGTCATTCTTGTATTTTGAAAAAGGAGGCGATGCCTCCTTTTTTGTTTCCAGGTTTTTAGGCCTCTCCTGACTTGCTTGATGTTTTGGGTTTCGCATCTCTGTACTTTGACGCTGTAGTTTTTTACTCCTGCAAGAGCAGGGGGTAGTCTATATTTGGTCATAAGTTACTTTTTCAAGAGCAAAAAAGTAACCAAAATGCCCAGTCGCTGCGCTGGCATTCGTACCTTTTCGCGTTGGGAGATAGCAAAGCTTGAA
Organism: Aliikangiella sp. G2MR2-5; assembly: GCF_015687155.1. Classification (GTDB taxonomy): domain Bacteria; phylum Pseudomonadota; class Gammaproteobacteria; order Enterobacterales; family Kangiellaceae; genus Aliikangiella. The sequence continues at coordinate 179,389 of NZ_JADPQF010000008.1, forward strand.
TATATATAAAGCTGAAAATTGCTATCGCCCTCTCTGTAACAGAACAGCTAAAAAATAAGCTATCTCTGCTGTAACACATGACTTACAAATTCAGGTTAAGTAACGAATTCATATCCGTTAAACCTTTCGGTTAATTCTACCTAACTGTCTTATATATTAATCTTTAACAGAAGGTTAAAATTTTGCTGAGCGCTGTGTGAACGGCTTTGCAGAGCGATGTTTGAGCGAAGCGAGTTTTGCTCTGGTAGCAATATCATTGTTTAAGGCTAAGTCTGGTGTGACAGGCATATAGGAATTGAAAATAAAGGTCAGTAAGTTCGCCTGTAACAAGACTTTTTGGTTACTTTTGGGGCTTAGGCCAAAAGTAACTCGCATCAAAGCGCAGCGATGCGAAACAAATAAAAAGTTAAAAAAAATAAAAAAAGTCATTTTTTATACAGAACAATAAATGCCCGGCAAAAATTAGCATAATCCGAATAAAATCAGCCTCTTACAAACCCCATTTTGTGGGAGCTTGAGGGAATTATCAATTCCCTCAAATCCTCCTCGAAATTCCCTGTTTTCTCCGGTAAAATCATCCAATTATTCACAATTTGAAGTGTTATTTTGTCGCGTTTACGAATCACCGAAATTTTTTATTCTCTGCAGGGCGAATCTTCTACCATTGGCAAGCCGACTCTTTTCGTCCGGTTGACCGGCTGTCCGTTGCGCTGCGTATGGTGTGATACCGAGTATGCTTTTACCGGTGGCGAATATTGGGAGATGGATGATCTGGTCGCGAAGATCGAAAGCTACAAGCCGCAACATATTTGCGTAACAGGTGGTGAGCCTCTGGCACAGAAGAAACCTTGTGAAGAATTAATGAAAATCCTGTGTGATCAGGGATATTCCGTTTCCATCGAGACTAGTGGCGCTATTGATATTTCAGGTGTTGATAGCAGGGTTAGCAAAGTTATGGATTTGAAAGCGCCTGATTCAGGAGAAATGGGCAAAAATCTCTACTCCAATATTGAACACCTCGACCAGTCGGATGAAGTTAAATTTGTCATTATGAGCCGCAAGGATTACGACTGGGCCAAAATGCAGATGGACCAGTATCAATTGGCGCAAAAAACGAATGTCATTATGTCACCCTGTTTCGGTGAGATTAATGAAAGAGAATTGGCCGAGTGGATCATTGAAGACAACCTGCCGGTTCGCTTTCAGCTACAAATGCACAAAATATTATGGGACGATGCCGCCGGGCATTAGTGCATTTAAAAATACGTTTAAGATAGAAAATAGATTATGAAAAAAGCGATTATTTTATTATCTGGCGGACTAGATTCCAGTACTTGTCTGGCGATTGCTAAACAGCAGGGGTATGAGTGTTACGCACTTAGTTTTCGTTATGGACAAAAGCACTCTTCTGAATTGGTTGCTGCAGAGGGTATCGCGAAAACCGAGTCGATCAAGCTTCATAAAATTATCGATCTTGATCTGGGAAGTTTCGGTGGCTCTGCTTTGACCGACGAGCAAATCAATGTGCCGACCGGAGAAAATACTGCTTTCGCTGAAAAGTCAGCAGATATACCGGTGACTTATGTTCCGGCACGGAATACCGTTTTTCTGTCAATTGCTTTAGCCTGGGCTGAAGTACTGGAAGCTGACGCGATTTTTGCCGGGGTTAATGCAGTCGATTATTCCGGTTATCCCGATTGTCGTCCCGAATATATTGACGCTTTTCAAAAAATGGCGGATCTGGCGACTAAAGCCGGTATAGAGGGTAAAGGTGTTAAACTGGTAACGCCACTAATCGATCTGACCAAAGTTGACATCATTAAGAAGGGTGTTGAACTCGGTGTAGATTATTCACAAACGATTTCATGCTACCAGGCAGATAATGAAGGAAAAGCTTGCGGCGAGTGTGATTCCTGTTTAATAAGAAAACAGGCTTTTGCCGATGCCAATGTCGCAGACCCAACGCTCTATGTTTAAAGATGCAAGTGATAAGTAATAGATGTTGCGAGTTATGGGCAATTCTTGTTTCGACCTTGGAACTTAATGATAATAAAAACAGGTAGTCGTATTTAGTGTTTTTTGAAGGACAACACCAGGATTTTTTTAAGCCGCTTACCAGCAAATATCGGGAACAGATCCTGGAATGTTTGCAGCTGCTCTATAGCCGGCTCTATACCAGTCAGGCGGACTATTCCCAGTTGCTATCTCGGGAAATGGTCATCGAATGTTTCGAAGAAGCCATAACTCGTGCACCTTTGTTAGAGTCTCAAGGCGAAGATGAATTTAACCAGCCGGTGCGCTCACAAAGAGAACAGGCAAACTGGACATTAAATATTCTGCTTGAACACGCCTGGCTAGAAAAACAGGTAGATGAAGCAACTCTGCAAAGCTCTTACGGTTTTACCCGCATTGGGAGAATGTTTACCCAGCCGGTGGTCGAATTAAGTCAGGGGCGCTTTCGTACCCGTCACAGAAATACTCGAAATACGCGCAATGCGCTTAAAATGTTCTCCGAGCTCGGAGATATTTATGAACTGCTAGATGCTTATGAATATTCAGAGAGAATCATCAGCGATTTTAGTGATGTAATTTCCGAACTCGAAGAGCGTAAACGCGCGCTCATTCAGGAAGTCGAAGCCCAGCAACTGGTACAAAAAGCCAGTGATGAATTTTTTGAGTTTATGGAGAAACGATTCGTTCCTGATCTGGCGATTAGACTATCTGTCGACAGCGTTGAAAAATACCGCGACGATATAGTCTCAACTATTGGTGTTGCCAGACGTAAGCGCAAAGATTTTAAAGCGCAGGTCGAACTCAACTTGAGAAAAACCGCACCAGAACTTCTGGAGTCTGAAGATAAGTCCATTTACCTGACATTACTGGATAAAATTGAACGTCGAATCCATAACGCCAGTAATATCATGCTGCCGGCATTAAGGCAGGCGCTGCTTAGCTTTACACGTCGTGCAGATATTATTATGCGCCAGTTGAGTTTTAGTCATCAGGGCGGTGGTGACCAGCTTCTAGATAATTTACAAAGACTAAAAACATTGGATGATAGTGAGTTTGCAGACAAAATGAGCCTAGCTGGTGATGAAATGGCTGGACTCAATCTGGATTTACTGGATCCTGCGCAACTAAAAATTTATGCCGGCAGAAAAAAGAAAATTGTCGATACCCGAGTCGAAGAAGCTGCCGAAATGGACGAGCAATCGCGTCGTCAGTTTTACTTGCAACAGGTTCTGGAAAAAGCTTTTATGGTTAATAACCAGCAGCTCACCGATTATCTCGTCGATGCGCTTTCCAAAGGTGAGAAACTTTTCCTGAATGATTTGCCTATTAACAGCGCTCGCGATTTGATCTTGCGTAGTCACGCTATAGAGGCTGCCAGTGCTGGTGGCCGCTCCAGCGAGTATCAGTTTAATATCGAACCAACTGGTGAGAAAACAAGTGACGAGTATTTTCTGGTTGCGGATCAATTCTCTCTCGAACTCGTTCGAAAAAATATTGATACTTCTGAAAAACAAATAACAAAAAGCAAATCCAATCAAACCACCGATATACAGTCCGATGAAAAAGCGTCTGTCGAAAAACAATCCGTCGAGAGTTAATGAATGAAGTTTAACGAATACCTGAGCCAACGGCTTGAGAAACTGGATGTTAGTGAATTTGAATTTAAAGAACTCATCTTACGGTTGATGAATTACTCGGTAATAGTTCGCGCGGAAAGTCAGACCGAACAGCTCCTGTTTGATCGCCTGGTGCGTTGCCGTGATCTGGTTGAAGAATATCTATCAGTAATCGGTATCCAGTTATTAATTGAACCGCGATTTGAATATGCACGTGTCTATCCGCCTTCAAGTGAAATACCCGGGATTAAAGAAGCTGAAGATAATGCCTGGAGTGGCTCACTTCGTCAGCGATTGAGCCAGACGGAAACTGCATTGGTGCTGGTTGTTCGTGCTCAATATGAGAAGGCGCTTAGAGAAGGAAAAATTGATGAGCAGGGCTACGCGCTGGATTCAATAGAGTCGATTACGATTGCGATGAAAAATCTGTTGGGAAGAGGTTTGCCTGACAAGATCACCGAACGAAAAAAACTGTTTTTGCGATTACGCCAATTAAGACTCATTGAGTATCGTAGTGAAGAAGCATTTGAGAATGGCGAAGGCTGGATCAAGATCCATCCGATGATCGTTACTTTTGTCAGTAACCAGGCGGTTGACGCTATTGCGCCGAGTCAGTCTGCAGCAGACCAGGAGAGCGACGCTGTCGAAGAAGACAAAGTGCTAAGCGATAGAATGGACCTGGCTGAGGGAGAAGTTTAATGTTCTTAAAAAAACTGATAATGGTGAACTGGGGAAATTTGCCTAACGGTGAATTTGAGTTTGGCCCAATTAACCTTTTTTCCGGAGGTAACGGTTCCGGAAAAACAACGGCTGCTGATATGATTCAGACGATTATGACGGCCGCACACGAAAATCTGTTTCAGTATAATCCGGGGCAGGACGAGACAACACAAAAAGGGCGCGGAGGAAAAAAGGTTCGTACGTTAGCGTCATACATCCTCGGGTGTGACGATGGTAGCTATTCGCGTCTCAATCCTACTGATGGCTATATGGCCGCTTCTTTTTACCCTACAGAAGGTGAAGTGGGAGAACCTTTTACCGCAATGCTTGGTGTTCGAGCTTGGCTCGAAAATGCCGGTAATAACCGACTGGCTCGTCAGGAAGAACTTGTCTTTTATATTCTTACCCAACAGCAAAACCGCTCGCTCGAACTTTCGGACTTACAACCGAATAATTCGGTACTGACGCTGGATAATTTACACAACAGCCTTATTTCATTGTTTGGTAAATCTGCGGTTGAAAAATATGATACTAAAAGAGCTTATTTACGCAGACTTTATGGTGTGCTTCGCGGTAAGAAAGATGCCGTTACTGATGCAGAAGCAATGGGGGCCGCAAAGGCGTTTTCTCGTTTTATGGCGTATAAGCCGGTACAAAGTATCAATCGTTTTGTTGCCGACGAAATACTTGAGAAGAAAGATCTTGGAGAAGCGGTTCGTTCAATTTCGAGTCAGTTAAAAACTATTCACGGAATGGAAAAAGATGCCGGAAAAATTCAGGAATCAGTTGATGTGCTTCAAGGCGCAGCAACCTATAGTCAAAACTATCTGGAGACTTGGAGAGATTTCAAATTAAAGAAATACACGCTAGCAAAGCATCACTATTTAATCCGACAAAAAGATTATGTTACTGCAAAAGATAAAGAAAAGCAGATTAAAAATCAGCTGTCCGAAATTGACCAAAATATAGAGATAAACACACAAAGAGTAGAGCAACTTCATCAACAACGTATTTCTCTGGAAGCGCAGCGTATGGGCGTAGCAGCACTTCAGGAAAAAGATGAACTGGAGAAAAAACGTGATCGGGAAAGTCAGGCGCTTGCGTTAAAAGCACAGCGGCTCTTGATGGAAAGTCAGCAGCTTGATGGAAACTTGCAGGCAACAAAACAAATTATTAAATTAATTCAGTCGCCGAATATTCAAACAGAGTTGCCAATGCTAGCTGAGTTAAAAACATTAACCTCGGCAAAAAAAGTGGTTACAGGAGCCAGCGATTCAACTTTTGATATGCATCAGTTGATGGGCAAGGACCTATTGAATGATATTCAGGGACTGGAAAAACAGCTCGACGAAATCAATAAAATTCAAAACCAGAACAATAACTGGGTTGAACATTGGGAAGAATTTGACGATCAGAGAAAGTCACTTAAAGTCACTGTAGACAATTATCTCGATAGATTAGAACAAAACTTTCAACAGTTAGCCAAAGAACGTCAACACAAAGAGTCGATAGTTGATCGCCTTGAACAAAAACAGGTCGTTTATCCTGATTATGTCAATAAAGCAATTGCCGCTATTGAAAATATGTGTCCTAAGGCTGATCCGCGTGTTCTTTGTGATCATGTTGAAGTGGTTGACGATAAATGGCAGGCTGCTATTGAAGGCTATTTGGGGGGCGCTCGATATTCCATTATTGTCGATGAAGACTATGAAGCTGAGGCAATTAGAATTGTCAGAGGATTACCGGGGAGAGCCAACAAGGCTAGAATTATTCAGGCCTATAAAGCGCAGCGCGACGCGCAGAGAATGACTCTCGACAAAGATTCGATTATTCACCTTATGGATTTTACTCATGCAACCGCAAAGAACTATTTAATAGCCAGCTACGGAAGTGTGCTACAGGTAACAGATGAACATGAGCTAAGAACAACCAGACGTGGACTTACTGTTGACTGTATTGCTTCCGGAAATTATGCTCTTTTCCGTTGTGATATCAGTGAAAGCGAATTGGTTTTTGGGGTCGAAGCCAGACAAAAGGCATTTCTCGGTCAGCAATACGAGCTTCAAAAATTAACCGAGCGTTGGAACCAGATAAACGAGCGTATGCTGGATGTTAAAGAGCTTGTTGGCTGGATTGGCAAGCTTAAAAAAGTCGCTTTGGCTGAGCCGCTAAGCGAGACTTTAGCCTGTCACCGTGAACTGCAAAAAATTGAAAACCTGCTTTCTCATATTGACCTCTCTGATCATCAAGAGTTAGAGAAAAAACTTCTTGATTTAACCAATGAAGAAAAAGTAAGACGAGAAGAGGGCGATAAATTAATTGAGGAAAGAGGCAAGCTAAAAGGGCGTCTGGAGTCGCTGGTAAAGAGTTTTACCAAGCTTAGTAATGAACAGGAAGAAACTCTCGAACTGGTCGATGCTTGTGAAGCTGAACTTAACAAGTTGCAATCAAGCTGGTCGAGCTTTGATCTTGACAAGTATCTGGATACAGCTGATTCGCAGGCAAATTCTCTCAATGCCAACAGTGCTGAAAGTGAAATTCAGGAAATCGAAACAACTTTGTTCAAGTTGGAAAAACAACTCGATGACTCGATTAAAAACCATAATCAGATATGCCAGCCGGGTGATGCATTAATTTATGATGCCTTTAACGGAGAATTTGATCTCAAGCTATTTAACAGTATTATCAAGTTACAACGACAGCTGGATAATATTTACAATCGTCTGAAAAATAATATTTTGCTGGAAAAACATCAACAGTTAAAACAGCTTAAAGAAAGTTTTAACCACACTTTTGTGACTAATCTGTGTCACTCGATCCATCAGGCGATCAATGACGGTAAGCGTCAGATCGATCTGTTGAATCAGGAGTTGACTAATCATAAATTCGGTGATGATCGTGAAACCTTCCGCTTTGATTATGAATGGGTTCCGGAATATAAAGAATACGCCAAATTCTTTGAGGATGTAATCAAGCATCCTGATCTGACGGAAGGCCAGACGCTTTTCGATGTCAAGCTCACCAAAAAATCAATCGAAGTTCGTGATCGTTTGATGTCCATGTTACTTGAAGAAGATAGTGACAAAGCGCTTAGAGAGTTAGGTAGAATCGCCGACTATCGAAACTATCGCCAGTATGAAATCTACAAAGAAGTTGAAGGCAAGCCTCCGATCGCGTTAAGTGAGTATGGTACTGGCTCTGGCGGGCAGTTAGAAACTCCGGCTTATATTATTCGCGCTGCAGCAATCACTTCTGCTTTCCGTTTTGCTGAAGGCCGGTGTCATTTACGTACCGTTTTGGTGGATGAAGCTTTCTCTAAAATGGATGAAACCCGCTCTCGTGAGGTGATTAATTATCTGACGGAGTCTCTCGGTTTGCAGCTGGTCTTTATTATGCCGACTAGTAAATGCGGTCCCTTTATGGATTTGATTAGTAACGAATTTGTCTTTGCTAAGGTACCAAGTCCTGCTAAGCGGGGAGAGCTTAGTACGCGAGTTCTGGTTGACCGAAAAGTCTGTAATACAGAAAGAATCAAAGATCTGTGGGCTAACCATAAGCGCACAGTATACCGTCAGGCAGAACTGGACTTTTTGGCTGAACTGGAAGCTATTGAAGATGAAGAGCCTGAAATCGCAATGCCATAGGTGACTTTCTAAAGATATTTATGGCTTTGCAAAGGATAGGATGGCTTCGCAAAAGAATGGATAATTGAGTAAAAGGTGTTAATCAGCGATGAAAATGGATCATATCGTAATTATGCTTTCAGATTTGAAAGTTAATTTGAGCTTTTATGAAACGCTTCTACCATTGATTGGATTTAGCAAAATTCGTGATCATGTATTTGCCAACGAGGATGGCAATCACCTCGATATTAAACAAGCGCCTGAAGCGGAGCATGAATATCGTCGATTCGCTCCAGGGCTAAATCATATTGGTTTTACCGCCAAAGATAGAGACGAAATTGTATCTATTCAGGAAACAATGGCAAACGCAGGATTTGAAGTGCCGGAAATTCAAGAGTTTCCCGATGGTAGCGCTATCTTTTTTAAAGATAAGGACGGAATGCGAATTGAAGTGGCAACGTATAATTGACAAGTTATCTTGAATACATCTATTTTTATCGGTTTATACTCGAACTGACAGTTTTTGATTCTAGGTGAAATCTTACAATAAATACGATTTCTGCTCCTTGTCTAGAGCGGAAATCGAGAGAGTGCCATTGGAAATGGTCCCAAGGTATCTTAAAGCAGACATTGAATGAAGTTATTTGTATTACTCAAAACAAACTAAATATCAAAGGTTCTTAGGAATTTATATGTCAGATATGGAAATATTCAGTGAATCAACTATTGCTGAAATGGAAGAGATGTTCAATACGCTAGACGACTATTTCAGCGAGCACGGAGAACGTCGGCGCTTTATGCAAGCATGCCGAAAACTCTCATACGAAGATGTGAATATTATCCAAATAGTTATGAATAGCCCTGAGGAAAAACTGGATATTTCCAGTCTCGCAGAAGATGTTGCGAATCCGTCGAGAGTTGCAAATGCTATTCTAATGTTAGGTGAAACCTTACGCAAAACAAAGGATACTTGTTTATTATTGTTCTTATTGGCTTTAGTAAAAAAGGATAAAGTAGCTGAAGCTCTCAAGCGAGCGCGAGTGTTTTCGTGGGAATATGAATTACTGGAAAACAGAAAACTACCGTCTGAGTTTGTAGAATATCTCTGGAAATCAAATAGAGAGAGTAGCACTAAGTCATTCGATGGTTATCTTTGGTCTAGAATGGTAGCGAAGAATCCCAATTGCCCTTTGTCGGTGCTCAACGAATTATACAAAGAAGATGATTCGACATTAAGAGGAATTATCGCACGCCATCCACGTATCGATGAAGATTTAATCAACGCTTTTCTTAATAGCTCCAGAGTTGCAGAGCGAGAACAAATAGCAATTTCTAAGCATGTATCACAAGATGTACTACTTAGTCTAATGCGAGACAAGTATGAAAAGGTTGTTAAGTTAGCAAAACGTCAGTTTAATAAACGTTTTCCGGATGCCAAGATAACAGACAAAGATATCGATAAAGCGATTGAAGCACGAATAAAACAGCCATATGTTAAACCAAAAGAATCAAAACGAAAGTTCGATATGTACGTAGATGCACGAATGGGGGTTGAGCATATTCTGACTTTAAAGTCGGGGCAAAGGGCATCTGTTGCGAAGATTGCAGATGAAAAGCTGATAAAGGAACTCGTGGCTGATAAAAGTGTTGCCGTTCGTAGAGTTGTGGCTAGTAATTTGAATTGCGCTCGTAAAGTATTACTCGAATACCTTCAAGAGTCAGATTTGGAGCTTAGGAATAACGCTCTACTTAACCTTTTTCAAAAAGATTCTCAGCTTATTTTTGAAGAGATTGCACCGGAAAATATGGTTAGTGAATTCTATGAGATTCTAAATAACTATTTAAACAAGAATGCCTCGCTTACTAGCTCTATGGACGCTAAGACCAAGTGCGAAATTGAAAGTGCGAGCATTGTTAGTCAGTATTCAAATAATTCAATGATTCAAAAGCGTATCATCAATGAGTTGATTGAGATCCCATCCTTTACAAGTGTTAGAAGACATTTACTCTCACAGCTTGCTAAAAATTTCTATTTATGTGAGTCTGCGATCCGAAAGTTAGCACTTGATCTAGGGTTTGCTACCGAAGAGATTCTCAGCAACTGCACGAGCCAAAATCTGATAAAAGAATATTTAATGAGAGAGCAAGTTCCAAATGGGGTAAGGATGAGGTTAGAAAATCACTTGGAATCACTGAAGAAGTAAGGACAAGAGAACGTTACCAATTGAGCCTTGTCAGAGTCCGTAAATGGCCGAATGTGATCGTCTAATACCAACTTCTTTTGCAATTTGTTAAGGTATCCACATATAGTACATGATGCGCAATAATCCACTGTTATGATCAGTAGAATGAAGTCCATTTTTGTATTAGCTCTGTCGATAATAACAAGACTTTACTTTATCTTTATCGTTTAACCGGCTGTTTTTAATATAAAAAGCACTTTAGGTATCTTAGAGATTTTCGTATTATCGTGATTTAGTAAAGATAATAATCTGCTAAATGCTATATGGCCATCTGGAAAGAAAAATATACTCAGGGACATCACGGTAATGCAATGTATGGTTGTGGAGAGCCTGGGTTTGAAGAGCGATCGGACTACGACAATATAGGAGAGAGATGGGTGTACTTTGTCGAGTCGTGTGGATTTACGTTTCAGTTTTTGAATCTAGCTCAACTAGATGAATGTCTTAAATATTATGAGACTAAAAATCCCGGCAGCACTCGCGAAAATATAGGAGCAGCCGATCATTGGGAAGTGCAGAGATGGTACGAGCGGCTTCCTTTAAAGCTCAGAGAAGAGTCGAAACGCTTAAAAGTGGTTAAGACTTTGAGTAACGCGCGAGAGCTAATAATGAATAACGGAGTCACCGAGCGTGGCATTTAATCATGCGCTGAAAAAGACGCAAATACTACACGCTTATTAGCTGAGCGTTATACATAGGAAGATATTGATGGCAGATGAAGAACAAAAATGGAGACATGAAGTTCATCAATGTTACCTTTTCAAGACAGCCTAAGAATGAAAGCTATATTTTATCAAAAATAAGAAATACGGAACAATCGTAAATTATGAATCTAAGAAATGTTACCTACGATCATTTGAGACAATCCATGAAAGTTACTGCTGAATTGGAAGTACAATTGAATGATGACGAGGGCACACGTTGCTATAGTTTTTATCCTGAATGGATGAGTGGAGTTGAATTAGCCAAATATGAAAATGGTTCTGGCGACGACCTAATAATATTGTTTTATAAAAACAATATTATTGTGAAAGGCTTTGATCATGAATCCGAAGTGAGTCCACATGCTCGCGAAAAATACGGAATTTGGCCAGGCATTTATGATGGTCTTTCAGAAGAACTTTTAGATTTGCTCGATGACGAAGCATTGATGAAAGAGCATGTTACATTTTGCTATTGGCTGTTAGACGGCGATGACGAATGGATACATGGGCCTGTTAAATTTGAAAATGAAGAAGATGATGGCTCTAGTTGGCTACTTAAGATGATTCCATTCAACTCTTTTCAATTTAAGAGCTGGGCTCAATATTATTATGGGGAGAATGCTGATAAATTAGAAAAGAGCCGTATTGAAGCTGTTTTTGAAGAAGATAATAACAGCGCTCTGAGCTCTGTCTTTTATTGCACTTATCAAAATGGTGAAGAGGTAGATAGTAGCAATCCTATTAAGATAAATATTCTAGAGGCGAAAAGATTATGTGAAAACGTAATCTCAGGCACAGACAATTTTATAGGCTTTGTCGATGAAGAAGGTACAACGCTTCAATTTTATTCAGATAAGAAAGGTGTGATTAGCGCAGATATTCCTATAGTAGCCGAAAAGGGTTCTCTAGTCTGTGAGATTAGTTACTCTGAATTTATGGTACTCATAGATAGCCTTGAGCAACCGTTTAAAGATTACGCTAATACACTCGATATGAATTTTCAACCTTGGTAAACGAGTTTATTTCTCAAAAGTTGAATTCGTTAGGTTGAAAGAAATGTGTTAAAGGTTAGGTAAGTTTTATGTCTGTTTTTGGCCGTTTTGCGACCAGTTACAGTTTTTTAAGTAAACATCCACTTTATTGCAGTAGCCGCCACGGCATACTGAAATTCATTTACGACTATCTGTAACTTTGTTTATTGCAAAATTGCTGTTAACTATGTTCAACCTTTGCCCTGATTGATCATCCTGCTTTCAGTCAGGACGGTTGCGATAGTTTTTTCCAATACATCTCCTTCAAATGATAGCCTGATCTTTTCGTCTACGAGAAGTTCCGCTATTTGCTCATTGCTTGCTTCCATAATTTTCACACCAAGTCGATCGGTTAATATCAGACAGTTCGAAGACTTAAGACGTGCCGCAAGTCGACAGCGAATTGTTTTATTGTCTTGCTCCAGTTCCAGCCAGGAACCGATTGCAATATTTTCCACTTTCAGTTGCGCATCCTGAACCAGAATTTTACGTTCTAGTCTTTTAACTTTTAAAGCTTCCTGTTGTGCCTTTTCCGCAGCAATCTTTTTATCTTTTTCCTTTTTCTGCATTTCCTGCTTGATTTTCTCTTCTTGCTCTTGCTGTTTCTTCTCCATTCGTGACAGAGCTAGAGATTTTTCGTAAGCACTATCAAATGATGAGTCATAGATGAGTTGGACTAGCCTTTTTTTCTCCAGAAGCTCAACTAGTTCTTCATTTGTTGCTTCCAGTACTTTTTGTCCTTGAAAGTTAACAAATAGGCTTGTCTCCATTTCATGCTGGAATGATAAAAGCTTACACCGTAAAGTCTTGCTACCCTGGTGTAGATCAAACCAGGAACCAATTTTTAGTTTGTCCAATATTTTTTCATTCAAATATAGACTATTGTTTATCGGTTCTTTTGTGATAGGTGTTTCTTTGACATCATTTTCAAAATGGCTGTCTACCCATTCGTTAACAGATTGAACTCTGATCCTTTCAAGTTGTTCCTGAAGTAATGCTCTTTCTTCTGCCAGTTTCTCCTGCTTTTCAAGGCTCATCGGTTGGAGTCTGACTATTTTCTCGGTCGAACCTTCCTTTATTTGATTTCTCGCGCTTTTTTCAATTCCTTCGTGATATAAATGCAGTGCCTGTAGAAGCTCTTCTAGTTCGCTTTCTGAAATAGTAGTAAGCGAAAATCCGTGCAACAAATCTTCGGGTAGACTCGATTTTAGGATCAGAAATTTATCCAGCTGCTCCTGATATTTTACCGGTTGAAGGCTAACAATTACTCGCTTTGCAGTAATTTCGCTACTTGATTCTTCGTCACCTCCTTTCAGGTGTTCAAGATAGAGAACATTAAACCAATGTTCTGTTAGCATATTGTCAATAACTTTTGGAAGTGTAAAATTATTCTTTAGCTCTTCCAGACGCTTTTTTGCCCAGTTTTTAGCAATCGTGATTTTGGCCTGACCTTGTGCGGTTTCTTTACTTCGCTTCTCAAAAATTCTCGCTCGCTTTTCGATGTCGCTTATCAGTTCGTTTAAAGAGGCAAGTTCTGTTTTGAGAGTGTTTTCTATGCTTGTTTTACTATTGCTTTTTAGACCTTCCCTGCAAAGAGAAGAAATGCACTCATCAAGCTCTCGACAAATTTCATTTTCTTCCGAAAGCGATATTCCCAATTGATTTAAAGAAGACAGATAAAGGCGTCCTCGATGTGTTGATTTGGTTAGAAAGTCCTCATCAATAATGGAGATCTTGAAAAATATCCCCCTCAAACGTCCCAGACTCTTGGTGACTGCTTTCGAAAATATTTTTTCAGGGCCTAACAGCAGGAAGAGTCGTTGAATTAATTTGCCAATTTCCAGGACTGTTGGTACTTCCTTAAAAAGGTCCCGAAATTCGGGTTGCTTGTGAAAATAAAGAATTACGTGCTCAAGGTCCTCAAACTGAGCTTTGATAGCTATCTGATTGATACATTGAATTGTTAATTCAGATAACTCGTTGTTCGACGAGTGTGTTCCTGACAATTTCCAGGCATACAAGGACTTGATCAGTGCCTGGTTTTCGTGTGTATCTGTTGAGTCTTGAGGTGTCATTAAATGACCAATGCCAATGATAATTTTAATGATCTTGCTTTCAACTCCCACTTTTAATCGGGAAGCTAGTTGCTAACAGGTGAAAGCACCCTTTAGTGTTTTCTTATTTTCATTATAGTTGTTAATCCCCACCGAATGTTTGAAACTTACTACCCAATCTGCTGTAAGCCAATGAGATCATCATTCATCAAGTTCTAACTCTCGCCTTAACTGGTCGGATCTGATATGGTTAACTCATAAACTTATGAGAGCAGGCTTATGTCAGAAAATCGAGTTGAGTTAAAAGTAGATAAGGGTATCGCTTTTGTTACTTTAAATCGTCCCGAAAAGCACAATGCCATTGATATGGCGATGTTTATAGCCATTGATGAGTGTATTAAAAAGATCAAAAAGCTTCCTGAAGTCCGAGTGGTGATTGTTTCTGGTGTTGGAGAAAGTTTCTGCTCCGGACTGGATATTAAATCGGTGCTAAAAAGTCGAGCAGCCGCGATCAAACTTTTGTGGAAGTGGCTTCCGGGTAACGCTAACCTGGCGCAGCGCGTATCAGTCGGCTGGCGTCGGTTGAAAGTTCCGGTCATTATGGCCCTTCACGGAAAATGTTGGGGGGGCGGGATGCAAATTGCGCTCGGTGGAGATTTCCGAATCGCATCAACTGATGCTTCTCTCGCCATAATGGAGTCCAAATGGGGATTGATCCCCGATATGGGCGGAACACCAGGGTTAAGTGAGTGCGTCCCTAATGATCAGGCAATGAAACTGGCGATGACCTCTAACCCTGTTTCTGCCGAGGAAGCGCTTAAAATTGGTCTGGTCACTCAAATCAGCGAGAGCCCTCTGGAAAGTGCCGTCGAACTGGCTGAACAGTTGATTGAACGTTCACCGGATACCTGCAGGGTTATCAAAAAGCTTTATCACAAAATCTGGTGCGTTCGAGAACGCAGAATCCTCGCCAAAGAGACTTTAAACCAGCTTAAAATAATCAGTGGAAAGAACCAACGGGTCGCTGTTAAGCGAGCGCAGGGCGACACTACAGCCGTCTATCGATAGGGGCTGAAAGATGCCGATAAGAAATCGATACCATCATCAAAATGTTGAAGGGATCCGCGTCGGTAAAGTGGACATGGGGATCAATACAACTTTTATTGTTTACCGTATAGACGACATTTTGATTGATTGCGGGCCACCCAATCAGTGGCAGTTTGTGCAGGAATATTTATCGGATAAATCAATTCGCCAGGTTTTTATCACCCATCACCATGAAGACCACAGCGGTAACGCCGCTAATATCGGCAAAATGTTTAATCTGCTTCCCTACGCGCCGGCGCTAAGCCAAAAGAAAATTGCCGAAGGTTATTACGTGCCTCCTGTTCAGCGCCTGGTCTGGGGAGGTCCTATTCCGGCTGACACACAAACCATGCCGGAGGAACTCAGTTTATCCGATGGCTCTCGCGTTATTCCGGTACACACACCTGGACACGCCAAAGATCTCACCTGCTTGTTCTTACCCGAAAAAGGCTGGTTTTTTAGTGGCGATTTGTATATTTCTCGTTCGATCAAATATTTCCGCAGTGATGAAAATTTGCAACAGCTTATCGAAAGTATTCGCAAAGTCGTGGCATTGGATTTCGAAGTGATCTTTTGTCCGCACCGCGGAATCGTCGAAAATGGAAAGGCGGCAATGACTGATAAGTTAAATCATCTGGAAGCTCTGGTTGAACAGGCTCAAGATTTACAAAAACAGGGCGTTTCGTCCAAGAAAATTGTTAAGCGTTTGCTGGGTAAAGAAGGAATGCTCTCTTATTTGAGTGGTTTTAATATTTCCAAGATTAATCTGATTGAACAAGCGTTAAAGGTTATGCTCTAGCTTTTGATTGAGCTCTATTTAAGTCATTTGTTATATAGTCGTTTTGGACTAGAATTTTTGGTTAACGACCAATGGAAAAGCGGTGACGAATTTTGACCTTCAGAATTATTAATAAGAAGGTTGAGCTTATAAAAATAGAAGACTAACTTATACTTGTAGGGGGGAGAATACTTTCTTACCCCTAGTGGTAAAGTCCACCTTGTTTTATGTGGATAAACAAGGTGGAAAGGAACGGCTGCGAATACAGATACTTTAGTGAGAGAGCTTAATTTTACAGCTTGATTCTTTATTCATACATTCAAATCCTAACTCTTTAGTCGTCTCATTATAGGTGAAAGGCTTGCCGGTGTAGGGATTTCTGTATTGGGAACTATTGATTGTCGAAGCGATTGAATCATCGCTCAATCCATCTAGCGAGAGTTGCAGAGAAACCAGTGCAAACATACCGTTCAAGTCGTGTACGCGGGCGATATAGTCGCTTGCCATCCAGCCGCTGTTTTGAAGAAGAAGCTTTCCGCCGAGGTTATAAAGATTGCTTGGTGAAAGTGACAGTTTAACCCTGTCTTCAAACTTGCTTGAACCTTCTGGAAGCGATTTGTAAAATGCCTGACTATCAAGTTTGGATAGCTCCAGAATAGGAGCCAAAAATAATCGGTAATGGTCGTTATTGGTTGCGTTTATTTGAATCAATTGATTCATCAGCCAATTGGAGGATTCAAAAAAACTCTCCAGTTCTTCATCGCTGATATTTTCTAGCTGGCGGTACATCGATGCAGCTTCTAAAATGAAGGCTTCACTGATATCTTTTTCCTGTGCGGATAAGCCAGTCAAAATATTAGCCAGCTGCTCTTTGTCAGAATCGTTGAGTTCCCTTAGATTCATAAAATCGGATAGATATTTCAAATCGTTCCAGATAGCCGCAATTGCAACCATCTTATCAATTAGACTACTTCCTTTATCCAGTATCATTCGCCAAAATCTAAGATCTTTGTCGACAGCACTAATGAAGCGTGTGGAGAGACCAGACTGAAAAGCCTTAGCGAGGGTAAGTTGTTGCAAGGACATAGGCGCTGCATATCCAGGGAGAGGGGAATAGAAAGTAAACCCATTAGGAAAAGAATAGTCCCTGAATTTGATTAGCGTTTGATATCGTTCGAGCATTAAAGATAGTCTCGGCGCCTCAAAGTTTAAGTCATCTAACTGAGTCAGTATTTTTTGAAGACAACCTTCTTCTGTTCTTGAGCGACATCGTTCAAATCTTTCTGTCCATTCTTTGTCTAAACCAGTAGCACCTAAAATTTCATTGTAGTCATCATCACTCAATTCATCTTTTCCCAGGTTATCGCGATTGTGTCGATAACGTTCTTCGAGGCGCTGGCCGGTAGAGTGCGGATCTCTACTAGCGGCAGATTGCATTCCAAAAAGATAGAAGTAGGCATTTTGGCTAGCTGGTGGCATTTGATATGGCTTCATTACTTGAGTGACACCTTCACTGGGCTGTTCGTCAAAAATGGAAAGGTTGATCGCTTTTACAATAAGTAAAAAGGTGATAATCAGTCCTAAAAGGTAAAGGCTCAGCCTCTTTATCATTGTGGTCTTATCGGTTTGACTCATGTCTTAACTCCAGTATTTTTCCGGGAGGAATGATTTAAGTTTTATTTTCACGATTTAAAGCGTCGTCATTCAGAGGAGCGACTAATCCAAAAGGTGATGTTTCAGACTATATTGTCTACTTCAGTGGGATAATTTCCCTGAGAAAAACCTCTGAAAAAGCTGAGAGCCACATGATACGGGGTTTTTCTCCGAGTTTTTATTGGTACACTGAGTCCATTAAATCAACCTGGATTATTGAGCAGATTTTTGAATGGAAGTTTATCAAAGCGGCAATCTAACCATTTATCCCCAGACCGGTCAGGTCGATACTGCTATTGGCAAAGAAAGAATCGGTCCTATCAATATGCAAGTGCTTACTTGTCTTTTGGAGCAACAGGGAAAGGTGGTTAGTAGAAATGAGCTCTTCGAAACCATTTGGACCAATCAAATTGTCAGTGATGATGTTTTAACTCGATGCATCTCAGACCTTAGAAAACTATTGAAGACCCATTGCCCGTCTACTCAGTTTATAGAGACATTGCCGAAAAGGGGATATCGTTGGGTTCCGCAGGTTGAAAAACGGGAGCTACAGGCACCGTCCGATGAAATTAAAGGTGACTTTTTTGAAGAAAACTCTTCTAAATATGTATCGCAGAGTCAGTTTGGAAAGGCTGTTCCGGAAAAAGCCTGTCTGCTTGATAGTTCGCAAGTTATCGGCAGTCAGGCAAAAGAAACCAAACAAAACCCATTTTTTTCGTGGCAGTTAATGTTTGTCGGACTAGCCGCAATGACGCTTCTGGCGATCGGCAGTTTGTGGCTTGCCGATCACTTTTTAGCCAGTCCTACACCTAAAGTGGCACTTTTACCGCTTAGCTATGAAACCGAGGAGCTCAAAGCGATAGCCACAGAAGTGGAAGAAAGTTTGGCGACTACAATAATTAATCTTTCTCAAGTCCAGTTACTTTCTCGAAGCGCGCTAAGTGAACGGCCGCGAAACCCTTTTCCTTACCTGATTCGCGAATTCGGCACTCGCTGGATACTGGAGGGCCGGGTGAGGCATAGCCGTGAAGGTAGCGCTAAAGTAACGCTGAATCTCGTTGATGCCAGAAGTGCGACGGTAATTTCTTCTCTTTCGCGAGAACTCTCCATAAATAAACCGTTGATTGATTCTTATGTTATTGATTTTATAGATAATTCTATTCTATCCAGGCAAGTGAATTAGTTAACCTTTTTGAAAGTCGATACCGCAGATAAACGTTTTGTTCAAAAAAACACCGACTTTTTCAATCATTTCTACACCAACGTCACCCAGCCGTGTATAATACGCGCCCTTAAGTATCTGCGGATACTTCCCGAATTACCAGTAATTACGTTAACGTATTGATTTAATTAAAATAATTGGAGTTTTTCGATGGCTATCGAACGTACTTTTTCTATTGTTAAGCCAGATGCAGTGGCTAAAAATGTTATCGGTCAAATCTACGCGCGTTTCGAAAGCGCTGGCCTTAAAATTGTTGCAAGCAAAATGATGCACTTGAGCAAAGAAAAAGCTGAAGGTTTCTATGCAGAGCACAAAGAGCGTCCTTTCTTCAACGACCTGGTTGCTTTCATGACTTCTGGTCCTGTTATGGTTCAAGTTTTGGAAGGCGAAAATGCGATCAAAGCTAACCGTGAAATCATGGGCGCTACTAACCCTGCAGAAGCTGCTCGCGGAACATTACGCGCTGATTTTGCTAACTCTATCGACGAAAATGCGGTCCACGGTTCTGACGCGCCTGAATCTGCAGCACGTGAAATTGCTTACTTCTTCTCTGAAGAAGAAATCTGCCCACGTACTCGATAAGATATTATTGGCTACGGCCTCTTTCCCCTTTCCTTATAACCGGAGAGGGGAGAATTCTCTGATAATGTTCAGGGAAACCAATACAATCTAACATCTTCGCAAAAAGGTAATGCAATGAGTGATAAGTTAAATTTACTCGACCTGACACGCGATGAAATGGTCAAATTCTTCGAAGATATCGGTGAAAAGCCCTTTCGCGCTCCGCAGGTTGTAAAGTGGATCCATCAATTTAACGTCGATAATTTCGACGATATGACCAATATTTCCAAATCCCTTCGCGCCAAGCTTCAGGAAGCTACCGAAATTCGTGGACCAGAAATAATAACCGAGCAAATTTCAGATGACGGCACCATCAAATGGGCTCTAAAAACCCAGGATGGTCAAGCTGTTGAAACCGTATTTATTCCCGATGGAGAGCGTGGTACCTTGTGTGTATCTTCTCAGGTCGGCTGTGTTGTCGACTGTGCTTTCTGTTCTACCGCTCAACAGGGATTTAACCGAGATCTGACTACAGGCGAAATTATAGGCCAGGTCTGGTTTGCCGCGAGAAGGCTGGGGAGTCTGAAAACCACTGGCGAAAGAAAAGTCACGAACGTCGTAATGATGGGGATGGGGGAGCCATTACTTAATTTTGATAACGTTATGAACGCTATGGAATTGATGATGGATGACTTTGCCTATGGTCTTTCAAAACGTCGAGTTACTCTGAGTACTTCTGGAGTTGTACCAGGTCTGGAAAAGATGCTAGGGCGCATAGATGTGGCTTTAGCCTTGTCACTCCATGCTTCAAACAATGAGCTTCGAAGCCAATTAGTACCATTAAACCGTAAATACCCGATTGAAAAGTTGCTTCCGGCAGTTAAGAACTATATCAAGGACTCTAAAGCCAGCAAGAAAGTTACTATCGAATATGTGATGCTAAAAGGTGTGAACGATACCCCAGCACATGCGAGAGAACTTGCTAAACTCTTGAAAGATTTACCCAGTAAGATAAACTTGATCCCGTTTAATCCTTTCCCGCGTACCCGTTTCGAAACTTCAACTCAAGCGGATATCGACAAGTTTGGTGAAATTCTACTGCAAAAAGGCTTTGTAGTAGTTACCAGAAGAACTCGGGGGGATGATATTGATGCTGCTTGTGGTCAGTTAGTCGGCAAAGTCGCCGATCGAACTAAACGTCAGCAGAGGCGTCAAAAGGAGATTGAGGTTCAACAAATCAATTGAGCCCTAAGCGAGCAGTAATGGGCCGCTTTGGGCCCAGATAAACCTTTCTGTATTTTGATAAAATCAAGTATTACAAAGGCTCGGAGCAACATAGTGACAAGAATACTCGCGATTATCCTATTAGTGGTTGCCGTTTCCGCCTGTGAAACCACACGTAAAACCACAACAAATAATATTGGGGCGGCCACTTCCAAGCCGCTGGAATCCAAATTTAATAAGAAGAGAGCTGCAGAAAACAGAGTCAATATGGGACTCACCTACTTGAACCGTGCAAATTATCAGAGGGCCAAGTTTCATCTGGATAAAGCAATGGAATTTAATCCTGATTCGGCCAATGTGCACTACGCCTTTGGAATCTATTTTCAAAGAGTTAAAGAATACAAGAAAGCTAAGTCACACTTCGATGAAGCCATCGACATAAATAGTAAGGAACCACGATATTATAATGCTTACGGTGCATTCCTGTGTGAAATAGGAGAGTACCAAAAGGCGGATAATATGTTTCACAGCGCTATCGACATTCCTACCTACTCTGAGGTCGGTATGGCGCTCTATAACGTTGGATTTTGTTCGTTAAAGCAGGGTGATAAAGAAAAGGCTGAATCCTATTTTAGAAAAGCGTTGAACCGAGATCGTAGCTTATCCGGCGCTCTTTTGGAAATGGCCAAAATAGAGTTTGAAAAGGAGCGGTATAACCGAGTCATGATGTATGTTAAGCGTTATGAAGATGGTAATCTTATTTCTCCTGAATCAGCGTGGCTTGCTCTACGGGCGAGTCATTATCTGAGAGACAAAGATTCCATTGCCCGTTATGGGACTATATTGGAACAAAAATTTCCTGATAGTGAGCAAACCGCATCTTACCTGGATGATAAAAAAAGATGGATGTAGTAGAAAAAGAACCTGAAGTGGAAGCTGTTAAGTTTAATATTGGCGAGCTTTTATCTGAAGCAAGAGAAAACCAAAACCTTTCTGCAGCTGATATTGCCCGTAAACTTAATTTGATGCCGGGTGTTGTTGAGAAGATAGAAGCCAATCAGTTTGAGCAAGATATTCCGCTTGCATTTATTCGAGGATATGTTCGTTCATATGCCCAGGTTGTAGGGCTGGACATCAATACAATATGTGAAGAGTTTGACTCGCAAACTACAAAAGAAGAGGCTCCTGTTCAAAAGATAGAGCGTATATCGAGCTTTTCCTCTCGTCGCAAAGAAATAAACTCAAGTAATAAAACCTTTAAAATAGTTACTTATCTTATTGTCAGTTCTCTGATTTTTCTAGCTGGCTGGGAAGCCTGGAAGCGTTTTTCTCCCAAGTTATTAGGTGAGAAAACTGAGTCACCAGCAAATGTTATAGAGCTGAGTCCTTCGTTGACGAATGATGTTGAATCTGGAGTGAGCGAGCTGGACACGACTCAGGAGTCCGGCGAATTGTCTGATAATGGTCAAAGTGCTCCGGCTATTGTTGATGAAGAAACGAACCCGGAAACTTTTTCTCTGCAGTCTTCGGCTCAAGATGAGCTGCAGAGCGACAAAACATCAGAGCAAGAATCCGTTGTTGATGCGTTTGGCAAAGAAACAGATCAAACCGCTTCTCAAGCAGAAAGTAATGACAATGTTGAAAGTGCGTCTGCAAATTTAGCGGGACAAACAAATGCAGACAGTGATGAAAGCAGCACTTCGTCTTTAGCTGAAGAAACTGAATCTGTTAACCTGAAAACTGAGCCAGTGATAACCGCTGTATTTACTTTTTCAGGAGATTGTTGGGTAGAAATTCGTGATGCCAATGGTGAAGTTCTGGCCAACGGAATTAAGAAAGATGGTAAGGTAATGCCACTAAAAGGCGTAGCGCCATTTAGCGTACAGCTTGGAGAGCCGTCAGTAGTATCTTTGACATTAAATGATGAATCCTATGATTTATCTCGATTTCCAGCAGGACGTAAAGCAGCATTTGAGCTAGAGTAAGGTTCGAACTTTTACAAGTTTTGAGGACTTGTTTAAACGATTAAAATTATCCTTGTCCAATAGGGACAACAGTTTAGAGATATGAGCAGTAATGAAAGGAATTTCCTGGATTAAGAGAAGAAAAAGTCGTCAGATTATGGTTGGTAATGTACCTGTCGGTGGTGATGCACCAATTGCGGTACAGAGCATGACAAACACTGAGACTTGTGATGTTCAAGCAACTCTTGCACAAATCAATAAAATTGCTGATGCCGGAGCCGATATTGTTCGTGTTTCTGTCCCGACAATGGATGCCGCTGAGGCGTTTAAGCAAATTAAAGCATCTTCTCCGGTACCTTTGGTGGCGGACATTCACTTTGATTATAAGATTGCGCTCAAAGTGGCTGATTACGGTGTCGACTGTTTGCGTATCAACCCTGGCAATATCGGCAAGGAAGATCGGGTGAAAGCAGTGATTGAAAAAGCTCGAGATATGAATATTCCAATTAGAATTGGTGTCAATGCAGGTTCTTTGGAAAAAGATTTACAAGTAAAATATGGTGAGCCCACTCCTGAAGCTTTGGTAGAGTCAGCATTTCGTCATATTGATATTCTTGATCGTCACGACTTTCAAAATTACAAAATCAGTTTAAAAGCTTCTGATGTTTTTATGACGGTTTCAGCCTATCGTCAGCTCGCGAGCCAAATTGATCAACCCTTACACCTCGGAATTACAGAAGCGGGAGGATTGAGGGCTGGTGCTGTGAAATCAGCTGTTGGATTAGGAATGTTATTAGCCGAAGGTATTGGCGACACGATTCGTGTCTCATTAGCCGCCGATCCGGTTGAAGAAATTAAAGTCGGCTTCGATATTCTGAAATCTCTGGGATTGAGACAGCGCGGAATTAATTTTATCGCCTGTCCATCCTGCTCTCGTCAGCAGTTTGATGTAATTAAAACAGTTAACGAACTAGAAATGCGTCTCGAAGATGTTCGCGAAGCATTGGATGTTGCAATAATTGGCTGTGTTGTAAATGGCCCGGGTGAAGCTAAAGAGGCTGATTTGGGGCTAACCGGTGGTCAGAATGCTAGCCTGTTATATCAAGGTGGTGAAAAAAGTCACAAGATCGATAATACTGAGCTGGTTGACTCAATAGAAAAGGAAGTGAGAGCCAAACTTGCTGCCAGAGAAGAGCAGTTAAAAGAAAAAACTAAAGGCGAAGGTTCTATTAACGTTAGTCAACTCTAGTCGGCTTCATTCAGATATCAATTTTTAATTTGACTGATACCTGTAATTTTAAACAGGTTATAATTCTATTACCTGGTCAGGAAGTTTATTTCCTGCGGTTATTCATTTGGATGGTTAATTTTCTTCGCGCAAAGGTAATACTACTTTAAACAAGGCACCATTAAGACTACTGGTCTCTACACTGATGCTCCCCTTGTGAATATCAATAATTTTTTTTACTATTGCCAGACCTAGTCCAAAGCCTTTTTTGTGATCACCCGTCGACTTGATTTGAAAGAAACTTTCGAAGATTTTATCTCTGTATTTCTTTTCAATTCCTTTTCCATCATCTTCAACAAGAATGATCGCAGATTCTTCACTATAGCTTAACGAAACAGACACTTTGTTTTTGGCATACTTCCCCGCATTAACTAACAGATTTTGTATAGCTCTTTCAATTAGATAGCCGTCACAGTAGATGGCCTTTGATAATGATGGTAACGATATGGAAAATTCTTTATCAGCAATATTTTGCTTTAGTTTCTCTGTTAAACTTTCTATTAGCTTTGATAGATCCCCTTTCTCCTTGTTTAAGGCGACAGTTTTGTCTAGCGCGGAAAAATTGAGTAACTCGTCTACTAACAGCTGAATTTCACTAATATCTTCACGAATACTGTCAGCTTTGCTTTTGATGGTTTCCATGCATTCAGTTTTACTAATCATTTCAAGAGAAAAACGGATTCTTGCCAGAGGAGTTCTTAGTTCATGAGAAATAGCATGAGACATTTCTTTTTGATCTTTAATCAGTTGGCCTATTCTGTCCAGAAGCTGGTTAAAAGCATTTGCCAGAGAAGCAACAGAAGAGCCTTTTGAAACTTCAACTCTCGATTCAAACTGTTTTTTCTCAAAGGCTGAGGCTGCATCCTGAAGACGTTTTAAGTCTCTTGCAAGTGGTCGAGTCCATAGATAAACCAAAATTGCTACGATGCAATAGAACAGAACTAGCCAATAAAGTTTGCTCGACTCGTTAGATTCTTCTTGTTTTACCTGCATCATTAGCACCAGTTCTTGCCCTTCAACTTTTTTATAAAAAGTTAATTGAGAGTTTTCCCCATCCACTGAAATGATATTGTTGTTTTGGAGTTGTTGAACGAGTGAACCGCCATGGATTTCAGATAACGAAACTATTGAGAAGTGGTGTTTTGATATCTGATTATATTTCGTAATTATCGAGTTCCAGTCTTCCTTTACTGATTTTGTTGAGAGTAGGTTTATTGTTGTTTTATATGCATCGAGCTCATCAATTGAGTCTGATGAGTTTTGCCAAAAATAATTGATTCCCCAGCCGACAAGTACTATTGAGCTAATTACGACCAGATAAAGTTTAAGAAATATTTGCTGAGATAAGGTCAACAGTTACTCCAGGCGGAAGCAATAAAAAGATAACCTTTTCCCCATATTGTCTTAATTCTGAACGGTTCCTCTGCATCATCTCCTAACTTCTTACGGAGCTGAGATATGCGGACATCAATAGACCGGTCAAAGCCATCATAGGGACGATTGTATAGCTTTAGGAACAACTGATCCCTGCTTAAAATTTTGCCCGGATTTTGAGCAAGATATAATAGCAGATCAAATTCATGAGATGAAACAATGACCTCCTTTTCCTGCAAACTAACTCTGCGCGCATCCAGGTTGATCTCTAGCTCTCCAAATGTAATCTGTTCTGATTTTTTGGGCGAAAGTGAAATCCTTCGCATCAGCGCTTTTATTCGCGCTAGAAGCACTCTTGGTTCTACAGGTTTAATGACATAGTCATCTGCACCAAACTCGAGACCGAGTACTTGATCGAATGCCTCGTTTCTTGCAGTAAGCATTAATATCGGACCGCTGAATATGTTTCTGAGTTCTTTACATAATGTCATACCATCCTTGCCAGGAAGCATGATATCCAGAATTACCAAAGAGGGTCTGAATTGATTGAACTTGTCGATTACCTTGTCGCCATCTTCAATGTGTTCAACATTAAAACCTGATTCTTTCAAATACTCACTGGTTAGCGATGCAAGCTTTATGTCATCTTCGACCAGTAATATTTTGTTGTAGGAAATATCCATATTCAAATCTTTATTATTAGTAAAATTGCCAGGGGTTTCTACGTTTCTTTCTATATTCGTTTGTCTGTTTTTGTAATATTACTTTATGCGAATAAATTCTCTTGTTTGAATTTTCTTCAATCAGAAAAAACTCAAGGCTAGCGGAAGTCTTTATTTTGATAAGTCCATTTCCATAGTTTGTGTTATGCCAGCAGTGTAGAGAGGCTTCTTTGTAATTAGAATGTAAGCAGTAGTCACCTGCAGCGGACGTGCGCCACTCTATTTTAAGCTCAACTTCACAATAAGACTCTTGAGCGCTAATTAAGCAAAATTTTGGAGACACAAAAAGACCTGCCGGCTCCTGCCGCTCGCTTGACTTAGCCTCAAAACTAGACGAGCCTGCGAACAATCCGGTAAAAAAAATTGCAACCTGTAAGTTCCGGAAACACCCTTTGATAATTACTATTCCTTGTTAGTATTCTCGCTATTATTTGCTATTTAAAATCGAAAAGTTTTGCCAAAGAAGATCGTAGTCACTGAACTGTTATCAACAATTGGGCTATTGGAAATTGTTTTATCCAGTCGCTGGTACTCTATATTGAATCTCCAGAAGCTTTCTCCTTTTTCTTTACTTAACCAGTTTAATCGAAAGAAAGGAGATAAACTGCTGCTAGTCTGGTAAGCCCCGCGATCATCGACAATTTCGGAGTCGTCTACTCCGTAGTAATAATCTGTCATATATTGATCTTTCCAGGTTAAACCTATCGCTGTTGTCCAGCTTGTACTCGGGATATCGGTAGCATAGGCCAATCTTATTTCTTTACCTCCGTGGTTATCTGTTATTTCTTTTAAAAGTGAAAGTTGGAGTTGTGAAGCAGCAAGATCTGTACTGACTTCAATACCGGCCATCCAACTCATTTTTCTATCTTTAAGATCAAAAGCTGTTATTTGGGTAACCTGATCTTCCTGGTCGGCAAACCCCATATCGGGATTGTTTGTTGGGGAACCTGATACGCCAATATCTACAAGAATATTGCCCACATCCCAATCGTGAAAAAATACTCTGTCATATGCCGGAGTTGTCAGAATATTTAGGGTCCATGACTTGCTCTCAAAGAGGGTATAGCCGATATCAAGATTATCGATAAAAAAATGATCGCCATAGTAACTAAACGAGGGGAGTAGTATTAGTGGAATATTGTCGCCGTCGACTAGCGGGTTAGTTCTGGCTCCCAGTCCAACGGAGAAGCCTAGTGACCATTCGCCTTTCTTAACAAACTCATCATTGCTATTTTCGCAAGTTTCATTTGTTGACACATCTGAACAAGTGATTATCTGAATGTCGTTTGGAATATTAAATAGCTCTTTTTCTTCAGCAAACAGAAATGATGACAAACTCAACATTGTCATTAAAAAGAACAGTGACTGTTTAATAAAAAGATTTTGCACGAAAGTATCGATTGAATATAGGTGTTTATAAAACGGCTTTTGTTAATCCTGACTCAACTTCAAGGGCGATTCCACAGTCTTTGGGTAAATTTTTGTTAAAAACTGTAATCTGCCGAGATTAACAGATTTTCACAAATTCAATCAAATACTAAACAGATAACTCTGATTCGCCAGATTAAAGTGTAGGTATGCATCTAGGCCTTCGTTGCTAGCTCTTATCCAACATTACCACGGAGTTTCAGGAGAAAAACGTGAATCAAGAACAAATAACAAAGTCTTCAATAAAGAAGCATCAGAGAATATTGAACTTGCCGATAGCTCTCAGTTTCGTTTTTAGTATATCCCTTGGACTTTTAACCGCTTGTCAGAGTGGAGAGGAAATTGATATTGATATCGACTATTCAAAATTAGAGTCGGCTCCGATTAGTGAAAAACCTCTGGTTGGAGTCCCGTCTGGAACATTTGAGGAGTATATCAAAAATGGAATTCGCATTAGAATCGACCAGAATAACTTGATATATCTCACTCAGGCTGAGACAACCGCAGGTGATCAGACTATTACCACTAGCCAGTTTTCCGGGACGAATCTGTATGAACAGGGGGTGGATGAGGCTGATCGGCTCAAGTTTGATGGAGAGTATCTCTATCTTTCAGAAGAGAGCTACTTTCCGGTAAGCGATTCCAGTGGCCAGACGGCGACCAGGATAATGTTAACCGAACCTGCGCAGGCTAACGCACAAGAAATCGCTAGAATTCCAAACTCTGATAACATGGCCAGTAAAGGGTTATATTTTGTCGAGGATGGAGAGGACAAAAGGCTCCTACGTCTTTCTGCAACAGAGTACGCATATGCATACGAAAGTTTCGTGGAAGAGGACTGGAATTGGCATAGTGGCAAATCCGAAGTGATTGTTTTCGATGTTAATGAGCCGTCATCACCGGCAAGTTTGTGGAAAATTGAATTTGAGGGGAACCTGGAGGGCTCTCGCCGAATTGGAAATAAACTCTATCTAGTTAGCCGCTTTGTTCCTGGTATTGATGGACTGAACTACAATCCACAGAGTGATAAGGAAAAACGTGAAAATGAATTACTCATCCAAACAACCCCTCTATCTGATCTTTTGCCACACTATCAATTAAATAATGGTGCGATAAATTTGTTAGTCGAAGCCGAAGATTGCCTGGTAGCCGAGGACATTGAGTCGACTCATGGATATGCAGATATCATTACCCTGACCAGTATTAACTTGTCTGATATGAAGCTAGAGTCTTCCATTTGTCTTAATACAAATGTTCACGGGATTTATAGCTCCCCCGAAAATATCTACCTTGGTGCCAGTGGGGATGTTAGCTGGTTTGATTGGGATAGTGAAGAAGCGACTACTATTCATAAGTTTGCTCTGACCAACAATGGAGTTGAATATCGAGCGAGTGGGCAGCTTGAGGGCTCTTTAGGTTGGGCAGATCCAAGCATGAGAATGAGTGAATATCAAGACGATCTACGGGTAGTGACGTCTGAGTGGAAAAATGGACAACCGACGCATAAGCTTTCAATACTAAGAGAGATGGAAGGTGAGCTTAGCTTGCGCAGCCAGCTACCAAACGATCAGGCTCCTGAAGCTATAGGCAAGCCCGGTGAAGATATATTTGCAGTTCGCTTCGTTGAAGATAAGGCTTATATAGTGACTTATGAAAGGATGGATCCGCTATATCAACTTGATTTATCCAACCCTGATGCTCCCAGAATTTTGAGTGAACTCGAGATGCCTGGATTTTCACGATACCTTCACCCCATTAGTGAGGGGTGGCTAATTGGCATGGGGCAACATGTTGTTGACAATCAGTTTGCAGGTTTTAAAGTCGAGCTTTATGATCTTCGGGACCCTTCTGATCCACAGGTTAAGGATACTCAAATTATAGGAAGTAACGGAAGCTGGAGTGAAGTCCTTTGGGATATGAAAGCCTTTAGTTCAGTTAGCTTTACCCCAGATTCAATGCAGATAGCCATACCGGTACATAGTTATTCAGAAAGTGATGGCTGGGTAGATACAAGCCTGCACCTGTTTGTGTTAGATGGACTTGAGAGCGGCGAAATTGGCATGCAGTCACAAGGGGTAATGCTTAATGCCTCCTCACAAGACCTTGAGTATGAGTTACATTGGGGGAGAGCTCGAAGCCTGCTTCATCAGGATGCAGTTTATTATCTTCAGGGCAACCAGCTTAAGGCTAGTTTACAGGATGATTTCCACAATGTTATAGGTCCTTTTTAGGTACCAAATAGTAGCGCGCAGGATTGATCATTGTCCAAGTCAATCCTGTTGTCCTGCTTTAATTCGTATTATTTGAGTGTATTTTTTGGTCTCAAGAAGTTCAAAGATTAGTTTTTTCCTTTAATATAACCGAATTTCCCAAAAACCTTTCTTTTCTACCCTGTTTCTGAGCTTGAATTAAGCTATAATCGCGTGTTTATTTTTGGCAACCCTGAGATTTTACCATTGGCAAAAGCATTTCAAGCTGTGAAGGGGATGAATGATTGCCTCCCCGAGGCTAGCCCTCTTTGGCAGTATTTAGAGCAATGTCTGCGCGAAACCGTTTCAAGTTACGGATATGCAGAGATCCGTATGCCGATATTGGAGAATACACAGCTTTTCTGTCGTTCTATCGGTGAAGTTACTGATATTGTTGAAAAAGAAATGTATACCTTCATCGATAAAGGCGAAGATAGCTTGACTCTGAGACCCGAAGGAACCGCATCTTGTGTAAGGGCCGGTATCGAGCATGGGTTGCTCTATAATCAACAACAACGTCTTTGGTACATGGGGCCAATGTTTCGAAGAGAAAGACCGCAAAAGGGACGTTACCGGCAGTTTTATCAATTTGGAGCAGAGACTTTTGGGTTCGATGGGCCGGATATTGACGTAGAACTTATTGCCATGTCTGCACGCCTTTGGGAGCGGCTAGGTTTTGCTGATCAGGTCGAGCTCCAGATTAATTCGTTGGGAAGCAATGAAGCCAGAGAAGCATACAAAAGTATCCTCGTTGAGTATTTCAGAGAAAACATTGAGCAGTTAGACGAAGATAGTGTTCGTCGCCTTGAATCCAATCCATTGAGAATACTGGATACCAAGAACCCTGATATGATGGAGGTCGTTGCAAAAGCACCCAAATTGCAAGACTATCTTGATGAAGAATCCCGTTCTCATTTTGATGTACTCTGCAAAAAGCTTGAATGTCTTGGAATTAAATATTGTGTAAACCCAACGTTGGTGCGCGGATTGGACTACTACAACCGTACCGTTTTTGAGTGGGTCACCAATAATCTCGGAGCGCAGGGGACTATTTGTGCCGGAGGTCGTTATGATGGTTTGGTCTCTCAACTAGGTGGCCAGGCAACTCCTGCTTGCGGTTTTGCTATGGGGTTAGAGAGGATTGTTTTAATGCTCGAGCAGCTTGACGGCATTAAAGATAAACTTTCTCAGCAAGTCGATGTCTATGTTTGCATGCTTGGCGAAGCGGCAGAGGAAAACGGGAGTCTTCTTACTGAAAAGTTACGTGATGCTTTTCCTCATATTAAGTTCCAGTCTCATTGTGGAGGAGGAAACTTTAAGAAGCAACTTAAGAAGGCTGACCGTTCGGGTGCAGAACTGGCTTTGATTATTGGTGATAGCGAAGTCCAGCAAAGTACCGTAAATGTCAAATGGTTACGCAAGCAACGCGAACAGACCTCTTTGTCGCAAGAGGCTCTATTGAGCGAGTTAGTGGATTTGATTAGTTAAAGTCATCGTTCAGTAAAGAAAATTTGGGAAAACAATCAGTCGCGTTGTTGAAAATCATACCGACGAAAGGCGACTAAAAGATTATTAAATTTAGGAGTAGAAAGTGAGTTACGAGACAGAAGAACAACAAGTTGAAAGGCTAAAGGAGTGGTGGAAGGAAAACGGAACACCACTTATCGTGGGCGCGTTGCTGGGTTTGGCCGGGTTTGGCGGTTGGAAGTACTGGAATGAGCAAAAATTAGCTTATCAGCAAGGCGCTAGTGATGCTTACTTAAAAGTCACCGAAATTCTTAAAAGTGAAAAGAAAGAAGGACTCGCTGAGTCAGCCAAGTCTGTCAAAGCAAATTATCCTGAATCCAGCTATGCTATCTTATCTGCTTTTCAACTGGCGAAGCTGGCGGTTGATGAAAGTAAGCTTGATGAGGCTGCGGCTGAATTAAACTGGGTTATCGAAAAACATCCAACAAGTGAACTCGCGCCAGTGGCCAAAATTCGCCTGGCACGGATACTGATCGAACAAGATAAAGCTGATTCTGCACTGCCTTTGGTTAGCATGGAAGAAGGGACTGGCTACTATTCACTGGCTAGCCTGGTAAAAGGTGATGCTCTCCTGGCGCTCGACAAGAAAGCTGACGCACTAGAAGCATATAAAGCAGCGACCAATGATGCGAGTATTGTTGCTCAAAATCCGAGCCTGCAAATAAAAATTGATCAGCTGACTGCTCAGGTAAAATCATCTGAAGGAACAAATTAATGCATCGACATTTACTTGGTCTGTTAATAGTCATTACTACCCTGTTGTCGGGTTGCAGTGATGATGTTGATATCTATGAGCCAGATCCGCTTGTGGATATAGAAAACCAGTTTGAAACGGAAACCCTCTGGGAAACGTCTGTCGGAGATGGCGTTATAGACGTTACCGCTACATTAAACCCGGTTTATGCCTACGACAAAATATTTGTCGCAGATAACTCTGGAGTTGTTGCTGCCATTAACCCGGAAAATGGAAAGCATTTCTGGACACAGGAGCTTGAAGTTCAAATTGGTGGCGGACCAGCAGTCGCAAATGGACTGGTTGTAGTTGGTACACAAGCTGGTGAAGTGATTGCTCTGGGCGCCGAAGACGGAGTTGAGAAATGGCGTAAGTCGGTTTCAAGCGAAATTATTTCCAGCCCTGCAGTGGGTGAGGGATTTGTTGCAGTTACCAGCGTAGATGGACGAATGACTGCCTTTGATGCTGAAACTGGAGAGCAGAAGTGGTTTTACGACCAGATTATTCCAGCCTTGACTCTACGTGGAAACTCTTCGCCAATTATTGCTGGAGGTGGAGTAATCGCTGGATTTTCCAATGGCAAAATCGCTGTATTCATATTACAGAATGGACAAATGGCATGGGATAAAACAATTACTCAGGCGGTAGGGCGTACCGAAATTCAGCGTTTGGTTGATATCGATATCAGACCACAGATTGCCGGTGCTAATATATACGTTGCATCCTATAATGGTAATTTGGTCAGCCTGGATGCCAGAAACGGCGAAGTCCAATGGCAACGAGAGCTTTCTACCCACCAGGAGCTAAATGTCTCTGAGTTATTGTTACTGGTTACACATGAAAATAGTTATGTGTCCGCGGTAAACAGAGATAATGGTTTGATTTTGTGGACTCAGAAGGATCTTCATCGAAGAAGGCTGACGGCACCCGTTTCTGTAGAGGATTATGTCGTAGTCGCAGATTTTGAAGGTTACATCCACTGGCTTTCAAGAAAGGACGGTTCGATGCTGAGCCGTGAACATCTTGATTCGGATGGTGTCAGCTCTGTGCCGTTGGTCATTGATGACAAGATCATATTACTAAGTAATAGCGGTACTCTTTACGCCGTAAAAAAGAAGTAGGTTAAATAAAAAAATGTTACCAGTCATCGCGTTAGTCGGGCGTCCTAACGTAGGAAAGTCTACATTGTTCAATCGCTTCACCCGGACACGTGATGCGCTGGTCGCAGATCTTCCCGGGCTTACCCGTGATCGCCAGTATGGGCATGCTACCTTTTTCAACAACCCATTTATCGTTATTGATACCGGCGGAATTACGGGGGGAGAAGTTGGCGTTGATGGTCTGATGGCAGAGCAGTCAATGGCTGCAGTACGTGAAGCCGATATCGTTCTTTTCGTGGTTAATGCTCGTGAAGGGCTTACTTCTGTAGATGAAGCCATTGCCCAGCAGTTGCGAGTCGAAAACAAGACTATCAACTTAATTGTTAACAAGATCGATGGACTTGATCAAAATACGGTTTTGAGTGAGTTTTATGCGCTAGGTTTTGAGTCTGTAACTGCAATTGCCGCCTCTCACGGGCGTGGCGTGACCCGTCTTATTGAACAGGTTATTTTGCCTGCAGCAGACTTGGAAGCAAAAGATTCCGAATCAGATCTGGAAAGCCTTGAAAGCGATACCGAAGTTGATTCTGGACAAGGTCCCAAATTGGCAATTATTGGTCGTCCTAACGTGGGAAAGTCAACTTTGGTGAACCGTATGCTTGGAGAAGACCGCGTTGTGGTTTTTGACATGCCCGGGACCACCAGAGATTCGATCTATATTGAAATGGAGCGTCGGGAAAAGAAATATACCCTGATCGACACTGCTGGAGTAAGGAAGAGAGGTAAGGTTCACGAAGCTGTAGAAAAGTTTTCCGTACTGAAAACATTGCAGGCTATCAATGATGCTAATGTTGTGATTATGATTTTCGATGCTCGTGAAGGTATCACCGAGCAGGATCTTAATCTTTTAGGCTTCGCCATTGATGCTGGTCGCTCAATCGTTTTGGGTATCAATAAATGGGATAATTTGCCCGAAGATAAGCGTCTGGACGTAAAAGAAGCGATTAGCCGAAGGTTACACTTTGCTAATTTTGCCCGGATAAAGTTTATATCGGCACTTCATGGCACAAATGTCGGACACCTATGGGAAGCCGTCGATGAAGCTTATGCTAGTGCCAGAGTAAAAATGACGTCTTCTAAGTTGACCCGAATTCTGGAAATGGCTGTGGCCAAGCACCAGCCTCCTGCTGGAGGACGTTTCAAAATCAAATTGCGTTATGCCCACCCGGGAGGTCACAATCCACCTCGTATCGTAATCCACGGCAACCAGACAACTTCACTACCAAACTCCTATCTGCGATATCTGGAAAAAAGTTTTCGCGAAGCATTAAAAGTAGTGGGGACACCGATAAAATTTGAATTGAAAGAAAGTAAAAATCCTTTTGAAGGCCGCCGCAAGAAAGTGACTGACGAGCTCAAGGAGCAAGCTCGCCGAAATAAGAAACGATATAAGAAGTTTGGCAAAAAGTAGTCTTCTGGATTATCTCGTTTTTATTTAAAAGCTTAATCATATACAATTTGTAGCTTGAATGGGGCTTGTATACAACTACTATTCAAGCAGATTAAGATTCGCTATCATATTATTCAGCCGCATATGCATCTGAGCAATCTCACACAATGAATGTTACTATCAAACTACTCAGACCTCACCAGTACTTAAAAAACCTGTTTATTTTTCTACCGGTATTTTTCGCTGGTCAGGCATTGCATCTGGATCTTATTTTAAAGGCATTTATCGCATTTATCGCCTTTAGCGCTGCGGCAAGTGCAATCTATATTCTTAACGACTATCGTGATATCAACGAAGACCGCTTGCATCCTAGAAAAAAGTACCGACCTTTGGCAGCAGGAACTGTTTCAAAACGAAAAGCAGTGTTTCTTATGGTGACGCTATTTTTTACCGGTAGCCTGCTGATGCTAAGTGTATCTCTTCAAGCTCTGTGGGTTCTTCTTGCTTATGTTTTATTAAACATTGCATACAGCTTTAAACTGAAACATATCGCGATCATTGATGTCTGTGTGATTGCTACCGGATTCGTCTTGCGGTTATTTGTTGGTGCCAATGCGACTTTGACTCCACTATCTATGTGGATAGTAATTATGACTTTTCTCCTTGCACTTTTTATGGCACTGGCTAAGAGAAGAGATGACGTTTTAATCTTTATGGATACAGGGAAAAAAATGCGTGAAGTAGTTGCGGGATATAATCTGCAGCTAATTGATGGCGCTATGATGATCATGTCTAGTGTAGTGATTGTTTCATATATTCTGTATACAACTTCATCTGCGGTTGTTGAGCGTATTGGAAGTCCTTATCTTTATCTGACAACGATCTTTGTATTGCTGGGTATTCTCAGGTACATGCAAATTTCTTTTGTTGAAAAAAATAGTGGCTCGCCGACAAGAGTTCTATTAAATGATAGGTTTATTCAAATGTCTGTATCCGGTTGGCTTCTTTCCTATGTCTGGATTCTGTATTTATGATAGCCATCAAATACACTTTATTTGCGGTCATTGCTACAGCAGTCAATTTGATTTTTCAGTTTTTTTCTTTCTATCTATACACTGGAGCAGGAACTTTATATATCGGCATGTTTGTCGGTACCGGAGCCGGGCTCGTAACCAAGTATGTATTGGATAAAAAGTATATTTTTTACCATCAGCCAGAATCCAAAGCACAGGATTTGAAAAAGTTCATCGCCTATACTTTTACCGGAGTTTTCACTACGGTAATCTTTTGGGGAACTGAACTGGCATTTGATTATTATATACAGCACCCTTCAGCGAAGTATGTTGGAGCCGTTTTGGGACTATCTGTTGGTTATATCAGTAAGTATCTATTGGATAAAAACTATGTCTTTACGGAGCCGGTGAGATGAAATTGAGCGGTTGGGGAAACTACCCTCAAATTGAGTCAACCCAGTACAATTTCTCTTCTGAAGAGCAGCTATGTCAGATTGTTGAAGAACATCAGAGTATGGCTGCTTTTGGTAACGGTCGTAGTTACGGTGATAGCGCTCTGGCGAAGAATTCAATCGTGATGAAGAATCATAATTATTTCCTTCAATTTGATGAGCGCAATGGAGTCCTGGAAGTTGAAGCTGGTGTATTGTTAGCTGAAATAATTGAAGCTTTTGCTCCAAGGGGCTGGTTTCCAAAAGTGGTTCCAGGTACAAAGCTAATAACCGTAGGCGGTGCGATAGCCAGCGATGTCCATGGTAAGAATCATCATGTCTCAGGGTGTTTTAGTGAGTCCGTCATTTCATTTCAACTCTTGCTTGCTGATGGAAGTATTGTTGAATGCTCCAGAGATGAGAATAAGCCGCTTTTTCTTGCTTCCTGTGGTGGTATGGGACTTACAGGTGTTATTTTACGAGCAAAATTAAAATTAAAAAAAATTAAATCAAATGCTATCGTCCAGACGACTATTAAAACCGAGAACTTAAAAGAAACATTTGAAGCATTTGAACGATATAAATCACAGCCTTACTCTGTTGCCTGGATAGACTGCCTTGCTAAGGGTAGCTCCATTGGACGTTGTTTATTAAATTTTGGTGATTTTGCACAAGATCAAAAGTTTGATTTTGTACAAAAGAAAAAGCTAAATATTCCCTTCAACTTCCCATCATTTGCTCTAAACAATCTTAGTGTGAAAGCGTTTAACTGGCTGTACTACCACAAGGTTTTAAACAAAAAATCTACCAAGAAAGTCTCGATTGACAGCTTTTTCTTCCCTTTGGATGCAATTGACAACTGGAATCGAATTTATGGGAAAAATGGTTTCACTCAATATCAGTTTATATTGCCTTTAGCAGAGAGTTACAAAGGTTTGGAAGAGGTTCTTTCTGCTATCGCTGAGTCTGGCAAGGGCTCGTTCCTGGCTGTACTTAAACTCTACGGAAAAGAGAATGATAATTTGTTGTCCTTTCCTATGGAGGGCTATAGCCTTGCTCTTGATTTTAAGATGGAGCCGGGGCTAATGCCTCTGTTAGAAAAACTGGATCAAATTGTTATTAAATATGGTGGAAGAATATATCTTGCGAAAGACTCCAGAATGTCACAGTCAACCTTTGAATCGGGTTATCCAAAGGCTGAAGAGTTCAGAGCATTAAGAAAGTCTTATAAATTGACAGATAAATTTAGCACCTTACAATCACAAAGGCTTGGGATATAAAATGAAATATGTATTAATCGTTGGCGCTAAAAGTGACATGGCCAAGGCTATTGCCAGAGAATATGCAAAGCAAGGGTTTAATTTGTATCTGGCCGCTAGAAACGTCAACGAGTTGGAACCAATATCTAATGATATTACTACTCGTTTCCAGAGAGTAGTGCAATGTTTTGAACTAGATCTTACCGATTTTGATTCTCACGAGTCCTTTTATAATTCGTTGCCAGAAAAGCCTGCAGGAGTAATTACTGCTGTCGGTTATATGGGAGAACAAAAGAACAGCGAAGTCGACTTTGAAGAGTGTCATCAGGTAATTGATTCTAATTATACCGGTAATGTGTGTCTTCTTAATATTATTGCGAATGACTTTGAAGCACGTAGAGAGGGGTTTATTGTTGGAATCAGCTCAGTTGCAGGCGATAGAGGCCGCAAAGCCAATTATATTTACGGTTCTGCCAAAGCTGCTTTTACCGCTTATCTATCAGGTCTAAGAAATCGATTATATGATACCGGGGTTCAGGTTCTTACTGTTAAACCAGGATTTGTTGCGACTAAAATGACTGAAAATATGGATTTACCTGAAAATCTTACAGCGCAACCTGAACAGGTTGCAGCTGATGTCTTTTCAGCCCAACAAAAAGGTAAGGATATTCTTTATACCAAATGGGTTTGGCGATACATCATGCTCATCATTAAAAATATACCAGAGTTTATTTTCAAACGGCTCTCCATCTAAGGTGTTGAAATGAATCCTGATTGGATAAATAGATTGTCCACGCATGAAAAGTGGCTATTAATTTTATTTTTTTTAATAAAGTTATCGCTGGTTTTTACGCTTCCGCTGACTGGAGACGAAGCCTATTTTATTCAATGGGGAAAAGAGCTGGCTCTGGGTTATTATGATCATCCTCCTGTAGTGGGCTGGACAATCTGGGGACTCAGTTTTTTTAGCGAAAGTCTTTACTTTTATCGATTGTTTGCGTTTGTATCGTCAATCATCGTTGCTATCATTATTTATCGCCTGGCATTGCGTGTAACTCACAAGAACTCAGCGATTATGGTTTCACTGGCGTATTTAATTTCGCCTATATCTCTATTCAGTGTACTGCTTGCCAACGACGTCGTTTTGACTTTTTTCGGAGTACTTGGTTTTTATTACTATGTTACAGCGAGTGAGAAAAATTCACTTCCATTAGCGGTAATAAGTGGTGTCTTTTTGGGATTAACTTTCTTGTCCAAGTATCTTTCTGCGATGTTCTTTATCGGGATTTTCTTATACTCCCTTGTAAATGCTAAAAAAGTTAACTGGAAAGTCTCACTAGTATGTTCGATATTTGTTCTCGTTGCTATAGGAGAAAACCTGTATTTTAACCTGCAGAACTGCTGGAACAATATACTGTTTAATCTGGTATCTCGTACCAGGTCTTCGGGTATCGAGCCCAAAAGTCTGGTAATGTTTTTTGTAACGATGGCAATTTTGATATCACCTATGGCTATTGCGCACCTGATTAGACATAGAGTTGTCAGCGAACATCCCGTTATCAGACAAGCGCTTTATATCTGTGTCACATTTATATTGGTGTTCATGCTCGTCAGTATCTCTAAAACGGTAGGGCTGCACTGGTTTGCTTTGATGATACCATTTGCATTTATTCTGCTTTCGCAGGTAAGTGAAAATCAGAAGCAAATACTTTATAAATATTCTGGATATATTTCGTTAGCAATAGGAATGCTATTGTTATCCTTAGTGATTTTCAGCCAACAAATTTTTGATTTTAAGCGTAAACACAAAGATGTTGCTTTCTATTTGAAAGCGGAAGAAATTTGTAAGCAGCTGCCGCAAGGTGAAACTATTTTTACCAGGGGGTATAGTAATAACTCGGTTTTAGCATATTACTGTAAAGGCAATCGATTTCATGTCGCATTTGATCTATCGAAATATGGTAGAGAAGATGATAAAAGAGTAAATTTTAAACAATTCGATGGAAAAAGCGTTTGGTTCTTTGATAAAGATGATGAGATTATTGATCGAGTATCAGGCTACGTAGGCCGTATAGAAACCAAAACTATTCGAGTAGGCAAGGAAACGACCTTTATTCTGGTTAAGGGAGAGAACTTTAACTATTCAAAATATCGAGAACATATTTTGACGCCTATTTGTGAACAGTATTACACCGAACCAGGGTGGTTACCAGTTGGAAAGTGCAACTTTAAAGAAAAATATAATTTAAAAAGTGAAAAGTAATTATGAAGCTGGCTCTTTTCGATTTTGATGGCACTATTACTACAAAAGACAGCCTTGAAGATTTTATTCAGTTCGCAGTAGGTAAGCCGCGATACTATATCGGATTGCTGTTGCTTAGTCCCATGTTGGTCGCATATCTGCTTAAGTTGGTAAGAAATGATATCGCCAAACAAATGCTTATGTCGTTTTTCTTTAAAGGATGGAAGACAAAACGATTTGAAAAGTTGGCAAATGAATACTCCTTGCTAAAAATTGATGACATTGTTCGACCGAAAGCGCTGACTCGACTCAAGTGGCATCAGGAAAAAAATGACAAAATTGTGATTGTGTCTGCGTCAATCGATGTATGGCTAAAACCATGGTGTGACAGGAATGGTTTTGAACTACTTTCGACTCGAATGGAGTCGGTTGATGATCTATTGACGGGAAAGTTTGCCAACAGAAACTGTTATGGTGAAGAAAAAGTCAACAAGATTAAATCTAACTATCAGCTAGAAGAGTTTGACTTCATTTATGCATACGGGGATACCGCTGGAGACAAGCCTATGATGGCTTTGGCTAACGAGAGCTTCTACCGGGAATTTGAGTGAGCTAGTGGAGTGAATTCTCTCTTCGGGAGGTTCGTTAATTGCAAGCCTAACTATTTTTTTAAATGAGCTTTTCGTTCGGCTGTATATTCCCACCACTTTCTTGCTGGTTCTCCCCGCATATAGCGGACCGCTGCGATGAAAACATCGATAACACAGGGGTCGTGTCTTTGTGCCGTTAGCTCACACAGTTTTTTAAATAAAAAATAAGGATCCTGATCAACTAGCTCTATTGGCTTGCTAAAACCGAGTAACTTGAAATCAGCTGCCGTAGCGGGTCCAACGTTGGGTATATCGGTGAATTGTTTGACGTGGTTTCTCGAATTCATATCACAAATTCTATTGTAAACGCTAGGCAAAGAACAGTGTCGCCAGCCCCAGAAAAGCAAAAAAGCCTACCATATCGGTTACTGTGGTAAGCACAACGCCACCTGAGAGGGCGGGATCGATATTCATTTTATTCATTGCGACCGGCAAAACTGCACCTAGCGTCGCTCCGACCACCAGATTTATGGTCATAGCTCCCGCAATAGTAATTCCAAGAAAGATCGCCTGATCTGCATAAGAGGTAAAGCTGAACCATAAATAGACGCTTAGACCGACGACGATTGCCCAAAGTAATCCGTTCAAAACGCTGACCCCGAGCTCTTTCATCATCAGCCATCGGAAGTTATTACTGCTGATATGACCAACGCTAATTCCACGAATGACCAGCGTCAGTGTTTGTGTACCCGCAATTCCCCCCATACTGGGAACAATAGGCTGCAATATAGCTAGCGCGGTTACTATTTTGATCGTTTCCTCAAAAACGCCAATAACGGAAACGGCAATCATTACCGTGATCAGGTTGATTCCCAGCCACACCGCCCGCCTTTTCGCACTGGTAAAAACAGGCGCAAAGGTGTCATCACTTTCTGCTAAGCCTGCCATACTCATCAGAGAGTGTTCGGCGTCTTCTAAAATTACGTCGACAACATCGTCGATAGTTATACGGCCAAGTAGTCTGCCTTCTTCGTCCACAACTGGAGCCGAGGTAAGATCGCGTCGCTCAAACAGGCGAGCGACGTCATCATCGGGTAACTCCGCTGGAATTGGTTGTATGCTGGCATCAAGAATGTCATCAACTGTTTCTTCTGGTTGGCTGGTAATCAGCGAAGAAAGGGGAACTGAACCTATAAACTTGTCTTCTGCATCAACAACATAGATGTAATCTGTATTGGTTGGTAACTCTCCCTTCATGCGTAAGTAACGCAGAACAACTTCAGTAGTAACTAATGGCCTGACTGTCACCACATCCGTATTCATCAAGCCACCAGCACTATCTTCGGGGTAGCTCAGAGCATGTTCGACTCGATGTCGGTCCTGAACCCGCATCGATGCCAAAACTTCTTTTACTATTTTGTCCGGCAGATCACCCAGAATATCAGCCTGATCATCAATATCCAGGTTACGAGTTGCCGCTGCCAGCGCCGCAGGCTCCATGTTTGCAGCAAATTCGTTTCGAATTTCATCATCCAGAAACTGTAATACACGACCCTCGCGTTCTGTATTAATGAGTCGCCAAAGAATATTACGCTCTTTGGGAGGCGTTGACTCCAGGAAGTGGGCGACATCAGCTGCAGGGAGTTCGTTTAGCATCATTCGAACCTGGACAAACATACCGCTCTGCAGCGCTTCATTTAACTGCTGGAGATGAGCACTACTGTATTCTTTTTCAAAGTTTTCCAGTATTGGCATGTTGGTAACAGCTTCTTAGTGAGTGAAAATTGAGCATTTAGTCAGAGGAATTCAGAACAGGCGAAATTATCACAAGTTATTGAAAATCTGTCCAATTTTAATTGTATTGGAGGCTTGGAACCCATCAATTATTCTAGACCAAGAAGCTCAAATAGGCCTAATCAGGTATGAGTTATGAAAATTTTTGTACAAAAAACAATCATGTTATGAGATGTGGTTACTTGCATTAACCGTCCGGGTTGCTAGATTTAACGGGGAGACTCCGAATGATGGAGTTTTCGGCCGGGTTATGTAAGAATGCGCCTATAAATTTGAGCTAAACCAGACGGTTAAGATGGGAATATAGATGCCTTCTTTTGATATTGTTTCTGAAATAGATAAACATGAACTAAGTAACGCGGTTGATCAGAGTAATCGAGAAATCAGTACTCGCTTCGATCTAAAAGGTACGCCTGCCAAGTTAGAACTTGCTGACCTTACCGTGACTGTGACCGGCGAAGGGGAGTTTCAGGCAAAGCAAGTGATTGATATTTTTAGAAATAAGCTAGTAAAGCGAGGCCTGGATCCAAATTGTATGGACGTTGCGGAAGCAGATATCACCGGGAAAATAGCCAAACAGTCTATTATTATCAGAGAAGGTATAGAACAAG
Organism: Aliikangiella sp. G2MR2-5; assembly: GCF_015687155.1. GTDB lineage: Bacteria > Pseudomonadota > Gammaproteobacteria > Enterobacterales > Kangiellaceae > Aliikangiella. The sequence goes on from NZ_JADPQF010000008.1 coordinate 221,692, forward strand.
CCCTTGCTAAGAAAGTTGTTAAGTGTATCAAAGACAGCAAGATGAAAGTCCAGGCGAGTATTCAGGGAGACAAGGTGAGGGTTACCGGCAAGAAAAGGGATGATTTACAATCTGCCATCGCGGTAATTAAAGAGGCGGAGTTTGAGTGGCCGCTTCAATTCAACAATTTTAGAGATTAGTAAAAAAAGCCAAAGATTAACAGGTGGCCCTTATAGACTGTTTATTTTTGGCAGGAATCTTCCAGATTATTTTACATATAGATTAACCGCTAGCTTTTTCTAGCAGCATTAAGAGGTGATTCAGAGATGAAGTTGAAGTTGATGCTTTTGGCAGTACTTGCGTTATCTGTAAGTAACTCTGCAATAGCACAACAGGGACGTCTGTGTTTGGACAACGTATGTATTGGAGACGACGTCGAGCAACTCGAGCTGAAGTGGAAGAAAGTTCCGATTAATTACAAAACATCTCGCACAGTAAAAATGCAACTGAATGATATTCCCGTTGAACGTCTTTTCTATGACTACAACGAAAGGTTGATAACCGACTCAGATGTTTTAAAAAAGCTTGCTGCTCATATCATCGTACTTCAAAAATTCGATCAAGAAGTTTTGGATACGTTGAGAGGGGTTAAAGCAATTTGTACGCCTCTTTCTTTGACCGGTGAAGTAGACAATGGTACCGGCGAAAAACTATTTGTAACCTTCAGGACCGTCGCTGATGATGGTGGACGTGGTCGACTGCGTGTAGTTCAACTAGAAAAAGAGTATAAAATTTATCCGCAACATCTTCGACCCTCGGATAAGGAACGATATGATGAGCTTCTCAGTAACTTGAGAAGCAGGTTTGAAAAAGTTTATGAAGTTAGAGATATCGATGCCAGAGCGGAAAGTAACGAAATTGCTTTCGCCGAGGCAACTCTTGGTTTTCGTTTTTTTTCTGACGTAAGAAATCCCTTAATATTCAGACTCAGAGACACCTCTGATTATCCATCAATAGAGTTTGATGAAGGGCGAAGCGCCCTGTGTAAGAAATAATAGCTCTATAAAAAAAGCGCCCGAGGGCGCTTTTTTCTTTCTATTTCAAGAACTTTCTAAGCAGTCACTGTCGGGTTTTTAATTAGCAGATAATTATGTTTGGTACGGCTTTTGGCTTTGGAAAGCGCATAATTAGCATCTTGTAGAAGGTGCGAAACAGATAGATGTTGATCCGGATTATAAATGACGCCTCCGACGCGAGCATCCACATAAAGATCGACACCTGCTTCTATTGGCTGCTGGATTGATATGAGTTCTTCATAGACACGCTTCAAGCAGGATTCAGCATCCTGTCGTCCGACAATAGAGGCGGCAATGCAAAACTGCTCTTCACTGAAGCGACAGATTAAGTCGAATGGCCTGAGTACTTTTGTTAGTGCATTGCTAACCGTGACTAGCAGATGATTTCCGATACTATAGCCGTAATTGGTTGTTATCCTTCGGGCCTGCTGTATATCGATTACAGCTATCAATAGTTGATTGTTTCCTCTCTGACTGCGCTGCATTTCTTCTGACAGGCGTTGAAAAAAGGTTGGTCTGAGCAGAGTGCCAGTTAAATGATCATAGGTAGAGCCTTTAAAGAAACGCCAGTATTTATGGGTTAGCGTTAAGGATATGACAACTCCGATAATCGTCGCAATAACGGGGACTACTTGGGAATAGATTTCTATTTTCCAGCCTAAAAGGCCTGGAGAATACATGAGTGACTCATAAATCAGTATTAACCAGCCAAAGACACTGGTTGTTGATATCAACCAAAAATATCGACGTTGCTTGTGAGCTGCAATAATGAGCCCGCTGCCGATTACAAAAAAGCCTACAGCAACATTTACCCAATAGTTTATTTCAACAATAAAACGTAGGTTTACCGCAAAAGGCCAGACAATAATTACCAAAGCTGAACACCCCGCTAGTATTAAACCTGCGGCATAAATCTTTCTGAGTTCTAATTCAAAAAACTTAAATATGAAAAGCGCATAGGCAATGATGCTGAAGTTCAGTAGAAAAATCTCAAGTTTAAAAACCGAGCTTAAATCAAGTGCCAGGTTTTGGGGAACTGAAGAGCGTGCGATTGAAATTAAAGCAAATGCCAGTAAAAAAAAGGAAAAGTGTATTGTTTCTGCATTATCTTTAACCATCACAAAATAGAATGCTTGAAAAACGCAAAGTAGTAATAGCAGGGATGCAACGATAATGAAAGTGTAGTCGATTGATTGAAGCTCCTTGAGCTTATTTAAATAGTCGGTTATGACCGGTGCTTCAGTATATAGGCCGGGTAACTGCCGGGAACTATAGGTTTTAATTCTAATTTGATTAAACTGGTTGTAGTTTATTTGATCTCCTGGCACAAGGTAGAGTCTTGAGTATCGAAAGCCACTATCAAATGAAGGCAAAAACTTTCCTGTTCTACCTATCAGTTCATTATTTATGAAGACCTCATCGACATCGTCCAGGGATGGAAGCCATAACCCGATAGTGGACTTTTTTAATTCACCACTAATGATCACATCCTTTGTATAAGTCTGAAAAATTACCTGATCGCTAAATCGTACTATATCTACCGGTAGTTGCTTTTTGTGACATTCAGAGGGGATTGTTTTAAAGTGCGTGCAGACTTCCCATTTGGTATCCAAAACTTCAGGTATTGAGTCGACTAGTTGCGCAGCTGTTACTGTAGTTGAAACAGACAAAATACTCAGATAGAAAATTGCGCACAAACTGTATGCTTTCGAAATTGAATTTATTGTTGAAAGCATCACTGCTTCTCCTTCAAATCGTCCATTTAAAGCGTGATCTGGCCTTCTGGTTCATTCATACTTTTTTCGCGGAACCGTCCGCTTTCTGATTCGAAAATATCTTCGTAGGCGGTAAACATGGACACAAACATTATTCCAAAGTTAAAAGCTATTACTGTTAGTGTAACCAATACTGTCAAAATGGGGATTAGTATGCTGATCAGCTGCGCAAGGAATATGAGTAAAAACATGGCAAAGAACCCGACAACTCCATAAACCATAAATGGCCAAATATTCCTATTGCAGGCGACAAAGCTTAGCTTAAGTGCTTCCAATGGCTTCAAGTGATCGAGGATAACTAATGCGGGTGCAAACCAGAATGCCATAAAGACGGGGATCAATAGGGCCAGCATAATCAGAAATGGAAAAGCTAATGACTCTAACAGTTCCTGATAAGCTTTAACTGCTTCATCTTGTGTCATGCTGCCATTGGTTAACGCTTGCGGGTCGAAGCTTAAATCGGGTGAAAATCCTAACAGGTAGGACAGCAATATCGCGATTATGAAAATTGCTATTTGAGATGTGAAGTACAGCGCTCCCAAAGTAAATAGTTCTGCTGTTTTTACCTCAAATCCTTTGAATAGGAAACTCATTTGGAAAGACTGTCCGTGGCGGATGGATTGACATCCGAGCATCAAGCCGCCAATCAAAACCGGCATGCAAATCGTTGCAAAAATCTGAAAAAAGGGAATAACGACTAAAATAGCAAGTATGACAAGGAGTAATGACATGGTCACTAGCCAGGTAAGGGGACTTTGACGGAATATCTGCCAAGCTCTTTTAATCCAGTCAATACCATTACTCGAGGCCACTTTTCTGATTGAAAGGGGAGGAACAGAGTTTTGCTCCGGGTATCCTGGTTGGTTAGGTTCCATCATTGATTGATTCCTGATTAATTTCTTTAATGAATAGACTGGTTTATCACTGGCCTCGCGCTGGTTCTGCGGGCAGGCAAGGCATAAGGTTAGCGCATTTATATGGAGGGTCTACTATAATCAATTCAGTGGATTACAACAAGCAACGACCTGATTTCCTTGATAAGAACAGTATTGAGCTATTTAGAATGCAAGATTTAAACGAGGCAGGCTCTAATATTTTGGTGATTGAACCATCTCGGCTCAATCGAGAAGTGATTGAGCAATACATTAAACTATCCAATCTGACTGCTGATTTTGTTGAAGCGCCGGAAGACGCTATCAAAAATGTAGAAACAAATAATTATCAACTTATTTGCTGTGCCAATGAATTAAATGGCAATAAGGGCGGTCTTTTGGCGAAGAAGATTCGAGAAGTTGTCGGCAGCGTCCTGCCAATTTTGTTATTCACTTCAAATGATAGTAAAGAGGTCTTGAGTGAGGCTTTCAATAACGGTGTGACAGAGGTGATTCATCGAGGTCAATTGATAGAGTTGGAAATCTATCTACAAAATATCATTATTGAAAATACACACAAAACTTCAGAACGAGGTAGAGTGTTAGTAGTTGAAGACTCCACTCCAGTTGCAGAGCTAATTCGTACAGTCCTCGAAAACGCCAACAATCGGGTGGAGATTCTCGATAATGCCGACTTAGCTTTTGAAAGAGTAAGGCTGGGAGAGCCTGTTGATATTGTAATTACCGATATTCTGCTTGAAGGCGAAAAGAGTGGAATTGCTTTAATACGATCGATCAGAGGATTAGATGCCCCGCTTTGTAACTTGCCTGTTTTAGCTATTTCAGGATTAAAAAATGAGGATCAAAAGATTGAGGCTCTGAAACAGGGGGCATCTGATTTTATTTCTAAGCCTATCAATTTCGACGAAATGCTTGTTCGAGTAAGAAATTTAATAAGAAGCAAACGCCTCTACGAAAGAGTTTGTGAGCAAGAACAAAAACTCCGTAAATTGGCTGCTACCGACCCTTTGACCGGGCTCTACAATCGACACTACTTATCAGAAATTGGGATCAAGCGGGTGCATGAAGCTTGCCGGCACGGACAGGATTTGAGCTTGGTGATAGTCGATATTGATTATTTCAAACGGGTAAACGACTCTTTTGGACACGCTGCCGGAGATAGCGTTTTGAAAGCTGTGGGACAATCACTGAGTCATGAGTGTCGGAAGGAAGATATTGCAATTCGATTTGGAGGAGAGGAATTTGTCCTCATTTTGCCGCATTGTGACTATCAGAGCGCACTAAACAAAGCTGAAAATCTGCGCAGCATGATTGAAGAGCTAACGCCGGAAGGGATATCTATTACTGCCAGCTTTGGTGTTGCTTACCTGGAAAAGGCTTCTCAAGAGCAAACATTTAATAAACTTTTCCTGAGAGCTGATCGTGCTGTTTATAGGGCTAAGGAAGAAGGAAGAAATCGAGTTGTTGGAGAAAAGGCTGTCATCTAAGATATTTAACATAACCTAATTTTAGTTGTTCACTTCCGGTAACACTCACCCCCCTACAAGAGATTCTGCATTAGTGTTATGCTTGCTGCTATTTAAAGAGCAATAATTACAAGCAGATAAAAAATGAAAGACAGACTAAAACAATCCGGGCTCACCCGAAGCTTGAAAACATGGGTAGCAATCGTTCCGCTGTGTGTATCCTCTCTCTCTCTGGCCGATACACCGCCTCCTCCTTCAGTGACAAATGATCAATTGACCTTAAAGCGGGTCATGTCCGATCCGGATTGGATGGGACGTTCTCCCGAGGCTTCATTTTGGTCGCTAGATAATTCGAGTGTTTATTATTCGCAAAAAGCTTTAGGGCATTCCCATCAGGAATACTCCCTGATTAAGTTGAGCAGTGCCGGGGAAGCACAGGGTAAGCCTCAACTATTAGATGAATCGGCTGCTTTAACCATTGCAGCACAAAAGGCATCACTTAACTCAAGTAAGAGTCAGGGCGTGTTTGAATTTGAAGGAGACATTTACCTGATTAATATTGATACTGGAAATATTGAAGCCTTGACTGCCGATGAAGAAAGACAGAGTAAGCCGAGGTTTTCTGCTAGTGATCGAATTAGTTTCCTTCAGGGCTATAAAGTTTTTCACTACGATCTCAACCGTCGTCTCGGAACACAGGTAGCGGAGTTTAAGACTGAGAATGATCCAGAAACGGATACAGGTAAAAGCTACCTGGAGCAAAGCCAGCCTCGACTGCTGAAATATATTGAAAAAACAGAGGCTGAAAAAAAATTCCAGCAAAAACGACGTGAAGCTAACAATACCAGTGCCAATAAAACCTGGTTTCTGGGCGCCGATAAACGAATTCGAACTTTCAGGTTATCTCCCGACGGTGGTTGGGTAATTCTTGGTTTAGTAGATAATGGTTTGGAAGGAAAGTCGGACCATATGCCTGAGTTTGTTACTTCTGATGGCTATGTGAATGACAGGAAAGTTCGTCCTCTGGTCGGCAGCTCTAAGCCAACCAATGAGACCTTTTACGCTTTTGATTTACTTACTCAGGAAAAGCATGAAATCGATCTGGCAAAATTACCAGGGATAAACGATGACCCGCTGGAAGACCTGAAAAGGAATGCTGCAAAGAAAATTGGCTATAAATTCAAAGCCCTTGATAAACCACGCTCTGTGTATGCATATAACTGGATGGTAAACGGTGGGGTAGAGTGGACTAGTGATAGTAAAAAGGCGGCCATTTTACTTTTTTCTTATGATAATAAAGACCGTTGGCTAGTAGGATTCGACGTCAATAAGAAATCTCTTAAAACTCTCGACTGGATGTCTGATGAAGCCTGGATCAATGACTGGACTTTCAATCAGTTTGGCTGGTTACCAGATAACCAGACTCTATATTTCTTGTCTGAAAAAGATGGTTACTCCCATCTGTATGTAAAAAAAGGTCGAAAGAGAGCGACTCAGTTGACCGAAGGCGATTATGAAGTGAGTGATGTGACTATCAGTGACGATGGAAAGTTCGCTTATTTCAAGGCAAACAAGAAGCACCCGGGAATTTATGAAATATATCGAGTAAGTACCAAGGGGGGAAAGGTCGAAGCGCTTACCAACCTCAATGGTGTAAATGATTATGTTTTGTCTCCAGATGAAACCAGTCTTTTGATAACTCACTCTACCACAACCAAAATGCCTGAACTTTTTGTCAAAAAAGTTGGTGTAGAAGGCGCTCCACAAAAGCTGACAGATACGATGAGCAACGCGTTCAAGTCAGTGAGTTGGCAGGCTCCACAGATTGTTGCTATTCCATCCAGACATATAGACCGTCCTATTTATTCCAGGTTTTACAAAGCACAAAATAACAGCAAGGTTGGTGATAATGGCAAGAAGCCCGCTGTTATTTTTGTTCATGGTGCTGGTTATTTGCAAAACTCTCATCAAGGGTGGTCGGGATACTTCCGAGAGTATATGTTTCACAACCTTTTGACTCGCCAGGGCTACGTGGTTCTGGATATGGATTATCGAGCGTCCAAAGGTTATGGAAGAGACTGGCGAACCGCTATTTATCGTCAGATGGGAACGCCTGAGCTTGAAGACTTGGTTGATGGAGCTGACTGGCTATCTAAAAATGCAGGAGTTGATCCAGAGAGAATTGGGGTTTATGGCGGATCTTACGGGGGCTTTATGACATTTATGGCGCTTTTTAAAGAGCCAGATGTTTTTGCTGCGGGGGCAGCTTTAAGGCCTGTTACAGACTGGGCTCATTACAACCACGGCTACACCTCGAATATTCTCAATACCCCGGAAGTTGATCCTGAAGCTTACGAACGTAGCTCTCCAATCGAGTTTGCCGAAGGGCTTAGAAAGCCACTTCTGATTGCTCATGGTATGGTCGATGATAACGTATTTTTTAAAGATTCGGTGAGACTGGTACAGCGACTCATCGAATTGGAGAAAACTCCTTATTTTGAAACGGCTATATATCCGGTAGAGCCTCATGGGTTTAAGCAGCCATCCAGTTGGCTGGATGAGTACACTCGAATTTATCAGCTATTTGAACGTTACCTCAATTAATTGAGGTATCCTTGCTAAACAAAAAACGCCGACGATTCGTCGGCGTTTTTTCATCTTAAACTTTACCCTGTTTTCTTATTGAAACTAACTTTTCCGTCCTGGGTTTGTCTCAGATAAGCTTGATAATTTGGCTCTGACATTACTTCTCGTAAAATTGAAAGTAACATCGAATCGGTCTTTTTTTCACCATATTGGTAATTCAGATAACCTTTGATTGCAAGCATCCAGGTTGGCCAATGGAAACGAATGCGTCCTGACTCCTCGAAAAATTCCAGACGATTGGAAAACAGGTTGGCGTGAGAGCCCGCCTTCTCTGCTGCGTGATCGACCACCCGCCAGATAAACTGTCTGTCTTGAGCTGTTAATTCTTGCATCATACAACGAAATTCCCTTTTCTATGCGAGTCGTTTGAGTATATTCCAATTAAAAAAATAGACAAGCGAATTAGGTGAACCAATAGACAAAATAGAATATGTTTTTTTCTTATCCGCTAATTGTTATTAAAAATCTTTTTTCTTGTATCAAATGTTATATTAAATAACTGGGGTGAATATCGTATCTATTATTATGAAGGTGCTGATTATCTAATTTTAGCGGTATAATGAGGCAATAAAGTTTTGTTCCGGCTTAGGAAAATAGATGATGTATTTGTTTAAAATTTGGCTAACGCTATTCCAGTCTATCTTTGAGAGTCGGGCGGCTTGCAGGAATACCAGATATGCTTTGTTGCTTGGTGTTATTCTTCTCACGGGATGTGAGGATGATAGAGTTCTTCTTCGCGAACTGGAAAACGATTGCGTTAATCACTATAGAGCAAAGAGTTACAAGGTGGCTTCACGGGTGTGTCTTGAAGGTGCTAACAAAGGTATTGTGCGATCGCAATGGTTACTGGCAAATATCTACTATTACAATTTGGGCGACCTGGGCAAAAGTAAAGAACGAGCGTTGGAATGGTTCACTAGCGCAGCAGATAACGGGTTAACTGATGCTCAGGTGTTTGTAGGAGAATCCTACATATATGGTGATGGTGTCGAGAAAGACTATGAAAAAGCCTATCATTATTTTTCTGTAGCTGCAGATAATTTTGATGCAAGCGCTGAATTTAATCTTGGAATGATGTTTTACAATGGTTATGGAAGAAAGAAGGATTTTAGCGCGGCAATTTCCTGGTTAAAGCGGGCTGCTTCTCAAAATCACTCGATGAGTATAAATAATTTAGCCTGGCTATATGCGACGAGTGATAATCGTTCACTTCGAAACCCAAAGAAAGCACTATTTTGGGCAGAGAAGCTTGCTGATGATGGAGAAAATCTTTCAATTTTTCTGGATACCAAAGCTGCTGCCTACGCGTTAGCTGGAGAGTTTGAAAAAGCCGTACAAAGTCAAAGTTTAGCGATTGAAGCACTACCGGAAGACGTTGATGAATCGAAGCTGGTTGAGTTTCAAAAGCGTCTGGAGAGTTACCAAAATGGTTATAGCTGGATAGAAGGAGAAGGTAGTGACAAGTAGCTATCTGGATCAACGAAATATCAAGCCTGGGCGATATCGCCATTTTAAAGGAAGTGAGTATCAGGTGATAGATGTTGCCTATCATAGTGAAACACAAGAGTTGATGGTGCTTTATCGTCCACTGTACGGTGAAGGTAAGCTGTGGGTTCGGCCATATGATATGTTTACCGAGAAGGTTCCTGTTGATGGAACTATGGTTGACCGTTTCAGTTTTGTTTCTGATAGCCAACCAGAAACCAATTGAAGAGCGTTATGATGAGTAGACAGCCTTCAAGCTCTAGCGCTTGATTTGTCCCTTGCTACCGTTATCGGCCTCCTGATAAAAAAAATATTATTGTAATAAAATTCAAATCCACAGGACTAAAAGGAATACGTCAATGAATTTCAGGGATATTAGCCAGAGTGGCGTATTCGTTAAGTCTAAACAAATCCTCATGTTCTCACTTGCAAGCAAGTGTCTATCGACACCCGGAGCTGGAGATTGGCCGCGTGTCTGCTAAAGATGCAAAAGCCTATGAAGCCTATTTTGAAGAGGTTCTTGAGGCTCATCGCGGAATGCTCGCTCGTGTGGTAAGTTCATATGAAGCCAAAAAGCCACTTCAGGAAGAGCTATTTCAGGAAATATCAATGGCTTTATGGAGGGCACTTCCTAAGTTTGACAGGCAATCTAGTATAAAAACCTATATTTTGAGTATTGCGCATAAGCGAGCGGTTTCTCATGTTGCCAAGCATGTCAAAGAGCCGATTTCGATTGAACTGGAAGAAAACTCTGTGCCGGTTCATCAATGTCCAAGTGAAAAACTCACCAGTGAACAACGAGTAGAAGGGTTGATGCGAGCTCTTCATAGTTTACCAATGGTCGATCGCCAACTGGTTACTTTGGCGCTGGAAGGTGTAAGTTATAAAGATATCGCCGAAGTCCTGGGTATTAGTGGTAGTAATGTCGGTGTGAAGTTGAATCGAGCCAAGCAAAAGCTGAATGAAATAATGTCTGCGGGGGATAGTGCATGAGTCAATCGCAGAACGACTGGGAAAAGCTACAGTCAGAGTGGCAGGCGTATGAGCCAGATTTCAATAAAATTAAGAGAAAAATTAGCTGGGTAACCTGGCGGATGTATCTTATTCTGGTTATCGATGTATTCATTTTTTTAGCTTACTTTCCATTCTTGTACTATGAGATCTCGAAGCCGACAAGCACCTGGGTGACAAGCTTTTGGTATTATTTTATGGGAGTACTTTTGGTATACGGTGTCTATCTTGATTTTAAAATACGCCTGCCAATTTTACGCAATCAAGGAAATTCCGCTAAAGAAGTGCTCGAATTATATTTGAAAAGGACTCAGGCAGGCGTGACTCTGGGAAAATGGGGACAAATATTTTGTGCTATTATGCTGTTATTTTTCTGGCTCTGGGTCGGCGGAAATGCGTTTTTGGATGCTGGAAGTGAGAAGCTAGCCAGGCCAGGGTTTATCGCTTTTGGAACAATTTGGATTCTAATGTTTACTGGTATTTTTTATTGGTACTACCGAAAAAAGTCGAAAGAGTACCTTAAACTTAAAATATTGTGGCGTGAATATCTTGATTAGACGAAACCCGTTTCGTCTAATCAGTAATGACTACGCTTTTGTTTTATACTTAATCAAATGATTTTGGCGAAGTGATGTAATAGGTAAGTCGACCGACAACATCATTCCCTTCGGAAATGGTCATGCTTTGAAACCATTCTTGTTTGGTTAGTGATAGATATAGTCGATTCCAGTGGTTTTCGTCATTTGAATTGACAGACAACTTACAAATGCGACTATTGCATCTAAATTCATCAACAAAGTGCAAGCCTTCCGAATCATTGTCTCGTATAAACTGGTTGATTCGGCTTTCATAAAGAGAGTTCCATTCCGCTTTGTCTAACACTTTTTCAAAGTCCTCTTTTATCGATTTCATTTGATCTTCACCAAGTTGAATGACTAGTCCACGAAAACGATTTTGAAAATGAGATTTCATTTGATTTTCAAACTCATCCATTGTAATGGTTCTTATTGCTTTTTCTTCTTCAGGGGTTAACGCTGCAACTTCCCACTTTAGCTTTTCGATTTCTTTTTCCAGTTGCAGAATTTTTTCTTTAGATAGTCGCAGTTTTTCCTCTGTATCTGTAGTTTTTCCAGCTGATGAAGGACTAACCATATTTTTACTAATCGCACTAAGCTTGCTTTTTTCCTGTATCAGGTATTGTTCTTTTGGTGGGCGTTTGGTTATTGATTCCGAGTCATATAGCTCATTGCTTGTAGACGTAGGTATTGAACTACCAAACACCATATAACCGATAACGAAGCCCGCAAGCAAGCTACTGATATATTTGACTAACTGAACTAGCATAGATTAGAAATCCTGAAAAAATTGGTAAATAAAGGTGAGTTTTTTATTTCACCCAATACTACCAAAGCACAAACGTGTGACAAGTCAAAAGTGGGTTAAAATCAAACAAGATCTACTTTTAGCCCAATGGCAAAACGTATGTTTCTGACTTGGTTCATATTTATTGTCAGACTTTGATATTATTATTGTTATTCTAACTGGGCAAAACTTATTGGTGAGAAACTCGATGGCTGTCAGACAAATATTAAGAATGGGGGATCCTCGTTTACAGAAGAAAAGTGATGAGGTGGAAGAGTTTAACAGTCCATTCCTCGAAGCTCTCATTGAAGATATGATTGATACCATGGAAAGCGTTAATGGCGCCGGGTTGGCTGCACCACAAATAGGCGTTCTCAAACAGGTGGTTATTTTCGGCAGTCAAAATAACCCTCGCTATCCGGATGAAGAGCAGGTTCCTTTCACCATATTGATTAACCCGAAGATTGAAGTGCTTTCGGATGACGTCAGCGAATATTGGGAAGGTTGTTTGAGTTTGCCCGGATTACGGGGGCTTGTTTCCAGGCCTGCCAAAGTTCGATATCAGGGGTTCGATCTAAATGGCAATAAAATAGACCGTCAAGTAACAGGCTTTCATGCAACCGTAGTTCAACATGAATGTGACCATTTACATGGAATACTTTACCCTATGCGAATGACAGATATGTCCAACTTTGGTTTTGAACTGGAGTTAGCTGCAGCTTCCGGCAAGACAGAATAATCGTAGGTAAAATTAGAATGGAGCAAATGTCGCGGCAAATAGAGAAGGCTATTGAGGCGATACGACAGGCCGATGGTCTGATTATAGGTGCTGGAGCTGGTATGGGGGTAGACTCTGGACTGCCTGACTTCAGAGGCGCTGAAGGATTCTGGCAGGCGTACCCAGCTTTAAGGGGCAGGGATTTTACACAAATGGCTAATCCCGCTGCTTTTTTGAGAGATCCTCTGCAAGCCTGGGGTTTCTACGGCCATCGATTGAACTTATATCGGCAAACTCAACCCCACTTTGGATTTCAAGTTTTAAAGCAAATTGGTGAATCTTTGGCAAATGGTTACCAGATATTTACCAGCAATGTCGATGGTCAGTTTCAAGCAGCTGAGTTTGATGAGAATCGAGTTTATGAATGTCACGGTTCAATTCATCACTTGCAATGTACGCGTCCTTGTACTGATGCAATTTGGTCGGCTGACCACTTTAGTATCGGAGTGGATGAAAGCAGTTGTCGTGCACTTGGTGCATTGCCCGAGTGCCCCAGATGCGGCGCACTGGCTCGTCCAAACATTTTAATGTTTGGTGACTTTTGCTGGAATAGTAATCGTAGTGACCGACAGTATCAAAAGTTGATAGAAAATACTCAATTAATGAAAAATCCTGTCGTCATTGAATGTGGTGCCGGGATAGCGGTTCCTACTGTACGTTATTACTGTGAATCACAAGAGGCATTCCTGATACGAATCAATCCCAGAGACTATTCTTTAAAGAACAGTAAAGGAGTGGTTCTGGCTTGCGGAGCTGTTCACGCACTCACTCTAATCTTGGCTGGATTAGAGAGTTAAATTATACTCAGTCTGATAAATATCTATTGAAAACATAAGTTAATTCCGAGCTCAATTTTTAAATGCGCGTAGAGCTTCAAAAAAATCTTTGCTAAATAGCGGGCGACTTATAACTTGTATCTCCTGCATTGTGAAGATATGTCTTGTATTTCTGAGTTGGCTAGTGGGGACTAATAGTAGAACTCGTAAATCATTATTTAATTCGAGGCCCCTAATTTTAGTGATTGCTTTTTCCAGTTGATTGACTCCTATCGTACTGCCAATCATAAACAGAGTAATATCAAGCTCCTGTTCAGAAGTCTCAAATGTATTCAATAATGTTTCCAACGATTGAAATGCGGTTATTTCTCCTCCCCATACAGATATTTGTCGGCAAATCGATTGGGCCGATTTTTGATTGGAATCAATTAGTATTATCTTTTCATTATTTAGTGATACTTCGGGAATAAGTGTCTGTGTTTTATCGCATTTAAATACATCGCAATAAAATGAGAGGCTCGTACCCAAGCCTGGTGTGCTTTCTACTTTTAAATCACCCCCCATTATTTCAATTATTTTTTTGCAAATTGGCAGTCCAAGTCCTGTTCTGGCTTGACATGTTGCTGAAGAGTTGTCGACACGGCAATAAGGATCAAATAGCTTTTCTTGAAAGTCACTGGAAATCCCTGTGCCTGAGTCACTAATCTTACAATGAAATTCCAGATTTGAGTAACCTCCATGGAATGAAGCATCAAAAACAATGTTGCCTGAAAAAGTGTATTTTTCGGCATTTCTTAAAAGGCTGTCTATTACTTGTCGCAACTTGGTTTGATCACCCACAACAGGTGAAAGATCCAGATTATTAAATTCAGTTATAAACTCAATTGATTTTTTGTCGCAATGAGGCGCAAAATCTCGGGCGATCGCTTCTACCATTTCTCTGGGATTGAATTCATCTTTTTCAACCACTAATTCCCCAAAATCAAGTTGGCAGAAGCTGTCAATATCTTTAGCGAGTCGTTGTAGCTCTTCCAGTTTTTTTGTAATTTCCAGAATATCATGGTTTTCATGGGATAAAGGCTTATCTATTATTTTTTCAAAGGAATTCAGTATGATGGTTACCTGGTTTTCCATGGCTTCACCAACTGACTTTAAGAAATCGTTCTTAATGCGGCTTTCATTATGAGCGGTTGCTATTGTCTCTTCTAGCATTTTTGTTCGCTCTTCTACTCTGGCTTCGAGCTTTGTATTAAGCATTCTCAGCGTATCAATTTGTGCGAGTATTTTTTCACCCATTTTTTCCAAAACCGATTTTAACGGAAGGAACTCTCTTTCTTTGATAGAGTCTAGCGATAGGCCATAGTTTCCGAGACTGTAAGAGCCAATTAATTTCGAAATTTTTTTGAATGGCCTATCAAAATAAAACTTGACCAGATAAAACATGGATAAAATGATAAATATTATTATAAAGGTTAAAACGAATAATTGAGTCTTCAGGCTGTTCAATATTTCCTGTTCAGTTTCCTGATCAGTAATGGCATAGTTGATCTCGCCGATCAATGTGTCTTTATAGAATATTTTTCGATTTCCAGCGAATAAATTGCCGTCGACATTTCTATGGTAGCTGAAAATATTTTCACTTCTTTCAATGTCTATAATTTCGAGTCTGACTACCAGAGTGTTTTGAGTAATAGTATTGCCAATAGCAATGATTTCATCGTCTGCTACATTCCACAATAAAGTTGATAAACTGCCTGTGAGGTAATCAAGAGTTGTTTCAACCTGATTATTCAGATTAGTTTGTTGTCGTTTTTTTTCAGCCAGGAATAATAAACCTGCGATTACAATAAAAACGATAGTAACTGACACCACTAAAGATGTGACTAATCGTCTAGTTATCGAGGGGGCCGCTTTTTTCATTCAAGCTCCGTGAATAAGTCTGATGCATCATCAACTCGCAACTTTATTAATAGAGTGTTTGCTTATCCACTGATAATATTAGTTCTGAGATTAAGACTAGTGGGTTTATCAGCAATTCGCAATAATGGTGTGTCTTTTTGTTGAACCCTGCAGTCGAGCTTTTTCAACGATAACTAACTCAGTTTTCTCTTTTTAAATCCAAGCGTTAGAGAGAAAAGGAGGCAAGGCTACGAGCTCTCAACTATCCGCTTCTTTTTGAAATGATTGTAATCGTGTTTTACATTCAATCCACCGAGACATAAATTCAGTACTTCTAAGCGAGTGAAAGTTGAGCATGCTTCCAATAAAGTTTTTCTGGCGAATTGTTGAAATTTCAGCTTTATGCCGATTCAAGCGTTCAATCAGGGCTGAACCATGGATTGAAGAGTCAAAGCGCTGGGATAATAGTTCAGCTATTCTTTGTTGTGCATTTGTCCATTGAATTTCATTGTTGTAAAGCGCGATTGCTTGCTCTACAAACTGTTTTTCCGAGTCAACAACTTTACCAGGCCATTTGAGTGCACTGCATATCCCTTCTGCGCCAATAGTCGTTGTAATACTTGGCGTTCCAGCTAACATTGAGTCGACAAGCTTTCCTTTTATGCCTGCGCCGAAACGTAGTGGTGCCAGGCAGATTTTTGCTTCCGCAAGTACTTTGTGTGCATCTTCAGCCCAACCTTTCACTAGAAAACCAAGCTTGTCATTATTTAACTGAGTTGCCTTTTTCGGGGGGTACGAACCATAAATATGTAGTTCTGCCTCTGGCAATTTTTGGCGTATTGCCGGCCAGATTTTTCTGAGTGTCTGAACCGAATCCCAGTTCGGGGCGTGCCTGAAATTGCCAATTGTGACAAAGTGTTTTCGTTCATCGTAGCTTTTAACAGGATTTTTAATTCGCCCGGAGTCCAGCAAAAAAGGAGTGTAGTGCATTTGTTGCTCAGGCAAGTTGAAAAGTCGTTGCAAGAGAGCTATTTCGAAATCTGAAATAATCAGTGCCAGATCTGCCCGGTATATCGCTGAGATTTCGCGTTTTGCCAGATCGCTGGTTAGAAGGTCGATTTCTTTAAAATCTCTTGATTCTTTTATTGCTTGTTCACGAGCGCCACGTAGAGATTGAAGATCTTCTGTATCAATAACTCTTAGGGCATCGGGGCAATATTTTGCTACTCTCCAGCCAAACTGTTCTTCCATCATAAACCGATCAAAGACTACCAGATCAGGTGAAATTTCCTGGATAAATTGATCGAAGCTATCGCAATTAAGTGAA
Organism: Aliikangiella sp. G2MR2-5; assembly: GCF_015687155.1. Taxonomy (GTDB): domain Bacteria; phylum Pseudomonadota; class Gammaproteobacteria; order Enterobacterales; family Kangiellaceae; genus Aliikangiella. The sequence continues at coordinate 238,165 of NZ_JADPQF010000008.1, forward strand.
ATTTCTTTTGATGTTATACCTTCGGCCTCGAGATCGACCATATGTTCCGTTGTCTGTGCCGGAGTAGCAAAAGTGACTTGCCAGTCTTGCGCTTTAAACAAGCGTAGCAGCGAAAGTATATGAGAACCTGCCGCAGACGAGTTAGGTTCCGGCCATACATATCCAATGACAAGGACTTTTTCTATCGAACTGATACTGGGCAAGGTGCAGTGCTCCAAACTTACTTCAACATATCTTTTAAAAAACGACCCGTGTGGGATTTCTTATTTTTAGCTATTTGTTCAGGTGTTCCTTCGGCAATGATTTGCCCGCCCTTATTCCCTCCTTCAGGCCCAAGGTCGACTATCCAGTCTGCAGTCTTAATGACGTCCAGGTTATGTTCTATAACCAGTATGGTATTGCCATGGTCACGCAACCGATGCAAAACCGACAGGAGTTGCTTAACGTCATGAAAATGCAATCCGGTTGTGGGCTCGTCCAGAATGTAAAGGGTTTTTCCAGTGTCTCTTTTGCTAAGCTCTCGAGACAACTTGACTCTTTGGGCTTCACCGCCAGATAGGGTAGTTGCCGCCTGTCCAAGCCTGATATAGGAAAGCCCTACATCAATTAAAGTTTGCAACTTACGAGAAATAACTGGAATGGCATCGAAGAATTCGCGAGCATCCTCAACCGTCATTTCCAAAACTTCGTGAATATTTTTCTGTTTGTAGGTGACTTCCAGTGTTTCCCTGTTATAACGTTTGCCCTTACAGATATCACAAGAAACATAGATATCCGGAAGGAAATGCATTTCTACCTTAATAACACCGTCACCCTGACAGGCTTCGCAGCGTCCACCTTTGACGTTAAAGCTAAAACGACCGGGCTTGTAGCCACGTGAACGAGCTTCCTGAGTCCCGGCAAAAAGTTCGCGAATTGGGGTGAATATACCTGTATAAGTTGCAGGGTTAGAGCGAGGTGTACGACCAATAGGACTTTGGTCAATGTCCACAACCTTGTCAAACAAATCCATTCCTTTACACTTTTCATAAGGGGATGGAGTCAGAGTCGTTGCTTTGTTTAACTGGGTTGCAGCGATTGGGTAAAGGGTATCATTGACCAGCGTCGACTTTCCTGAGCCGGAAACTCCTGTGACACAGGTAAATACACCTACTGGTAGTTTTAGTTCAACGGACTGCAGATTATTTCCGGTGGCACCAGAAAGTATCAGGTACTCACCGTCTTTGGCGGGAGTACGTGTTTCAGGAATTTCAATTTTTTGTTTACCTGACAAATACTGACCTGTTAGCGAATTCTTATTTTTCAGAATGTCTTTAAGCTTGCCTTCAGCAACAACCTGGCCTCCGTGAACACCTGCACCGGGACCTATATCGAGAATATGGTCTGCCGTTTTTATTGCATCTTCATCATGCTCAACGACTACCACAGTGTTTCCGAGATCTCTAAGATGGGTTAGTGTTTTGAGTAATCGTTCATTATCTCTTTGGTGCAAACCGATGGAAGGCTCATCCAGAACGTACATTACGCCGACAAGTCCTGCGCCTATCTGACTTGCTAGACGAATTCTTTGTGCTTCACCGCCAGAAAGCGTTTCAGCGCTCCTTTCCATGGATAAATATTCAAGACCTACGTTGACCAGAAACTCAAGGCGGGCACAGATTTCCTTTAATATTTTTTCAGCAATCTTACCTTTTTTACCGGGCAATTTAAGCTTTTCGAAAAAGGAAAGTGCTTCATCAATCGGCATCCGGGTAATACTCGGCAAGTTGTTCTTTTTTATTAATACGTGACGCGCATCAGTGCGCAAGCGACTACCTTCACAAGAAGGACAGGCCTGAGTCGTCATATATTTTTGTAGCTCTTCACGTACCGCCATGGATTCAGTTTCGCGGTAACGGCGTTGCATGTTAGGTATTACACCTTCAAATTTATGGTAGCGAGTCATCACATCGCCGCGGTCATTGGCGTAGGTAAACTCTATTTTGGTGTTGCCGCTACCGCTCAATATAGTTTTTTGATGTTTTTGGGCTAGCTTGTTATAAGGCTTTTCGATATCAAATCCATAGTGGTCGGCGAGAGAGTTAAGCATGTGAAAATAGTAGACATTACGTCTATCCCAACCGCGAATCGCGCCACCGGCCAGAGAAAGTTCTGGATTTACGACTATTCTGTCCGGATCAAAAAACTGATCGACGCCAAGGCCGTCGCATGTGCTACAGGCACCGGCTGGATTATTAAAGGAAAATAGGCGTGGCTCAAGTTCGGACAACGAGTGCCCACATTGTGGACAGGCAAACTTAGCTGAAAAAAGAATTTCGTTAATATCGCCATCATCCATCGGCGCTATGGTAGCAAGCCCATCTGCCAATTCGAGAGCGGTTTCAAATGATTCTGCCAAACGTTGCTTGAGATCGGCACGAACCTTAAAGCGGTCAACGACAACTTCAATTGTATGTTTTTTATGGAGCTCCAGTTTTGGTGCGTCACTCAACTCTATTGTTTTACCGTTAACTCGCGCGCGAACAAATCCTTTTGCCTGAAGTTCTTCAAATAGCTGAACATGTTCACCTTTGCGGTTACGGACTACAGGAGCCAACAATAAAAGCTTACTTCCTTCTGGCAGCGACAAAGTATGGTCAACCATCTGACTAACCGTCTGTGCTTCAAGAGCCTGCCCATGCTCAGGGCAATGTGGGGTTCCGACCCTGGCAAATAATAGTCGCAAGTAATCATAAATTTCAGTTATGGTCCCAACGGTTGAACGCGGATTGTGTGATGTTGATTTCTGCTCAATCGATATTGCAGGCGAAAGACCTTCAATATGTTCAACATCCGGTTTTTCCATCAGTGACAAGAATTGACGGGCATAAGCCGAAAGAGACTCTACATATCGACGCTGTCCCTCGGCATAAAGGGTGTCGAATGCCAGAGATGACTTGCCTGACCCGGAAAGGCCGGTAATGACAATTAATTTGTCTCTGGGCAAAGTTACATCAATATTCTTCAAATTATGAGTTTTTGCGCCGCGAACTTCTATGTGATCCATAAACTAATCTTGTATAATGCCGCCAATTCTATTGGCCAAAAGTGAACTGAGCATCATACCTCATGCTTTGTGGCCGGCGCAAAGGCCGTAGTGCCCGCAATGAATAAATTCAATCTGAAAGCCTGTTTTTAATAGTAAAAAACAATTCTGATTTAGAGGACTTGAGTTTATGGGAGGATTCTGTATTCATCCCGTCGATTTCAGGTATTAATTTTGAGCATTTCATACCAGTAAGTGAAACAATGAATAATTCCGGCACAGAATATAGCACCGGCATGGAAAATCGCTCTGGCGAGCGAACCGACGGAATGAATAGTACCGAGAAAAAAGCCGCACTGACTCTGAGTAGCGTGTTTGCGCTACGAATGCTGGGATTATTTATGCTTTTGCCAGTGTTTAGTCTGGCGGGGCAGACCCTGGAAGGGTATACACCAGCATTAATTGGCTTTGCCATAGGAGCCTACGGGCTGACTCAGGCTATTTTTCAGATTCCGTTTGGTTGGCTTTCAGATCGATTTGGTCGCAAACCGGTAATTCTGCTCGGGCTTCTACTTTTCGCAATCGGAAGCGTGATTGCAGGCATGAGTGAACATATATATGGGGTTATTCTAGGGCGTCTTCTACAAGGGTGTGGCGCCATAGCCAGTGCAGTCATGGCATTGGCGGCGGATCTGTCTCGTGATGATCAGCGCACCAAGATTATGGCCAGTATAGGTATGAGCATAGGAGCCGCATTTGCTCTTGCAATGGTACTCGGGCCCAGTCTGACACAGTGGCTGGGATTGAGTGGTATCTTTTTCGCAATCGCCAGTTTGGCAATCTTGGCAATGTTTGTTATCCAGTTTTTAACTCCGAATCCACAGGCGCAGTTCGTGCAGAGAGATGCGATAGCTTCCCGAGGTGAATTTACTCGTATTTTTAAAGACGGCCAGTTAATGCGTCTTAACTTCGGTATTTTCACACTTCACTTTTTACTGACCTCTTTCTTCGTGGCTTTTCCAATGCGTCTGAAAGGCTTGGGGGTTGATCTGGCACAGCACAGCTGGCTTTACCTGGCGACGATGATTGGCGCTGTTATTTTGATGCTACCCATGATTATATTTGCAGAAAAGAACAGACAGCATGCCCGAGTAATGCTGCTTGGTGTACTGATTATTGCGTTGGTACAGCTTCTTTTCGGCATTGCTCAATTCTCTATTTATTGGGTGGTGGCTGCAATGGTGTTCTATTTTGCCGGCTTTAATCTGTTAGAGGCTCTTTTACCATCGATGATTTCACGCATTGCCCCTTTGTCTGCTAAAGGCACTGCATTAGGAGTCTATTCAACGGGTCAGTTTTTAGGCGCTTTTTTGGGAGGGCCTGTGGCTGGTATCACTATTCAGCATTTTGGCATGGATGGAGTCTATCTGATTGGCGCATTGATCGCTGTTGTTTGGGCAGGGTTACTGCTAGGACTTAAAAATCCGCCTGCAGTAACTTCCTATACCTTGACCATGAGAGATGTTTCACGCGAAGCTTTTCCAACTTTGGTTGAAGAAATAAGAGCAATAGAAGGTGTTTCTGAAGCTGTAGCCTTGCCTGAAGCCGGTGCAGTTTATCTTAAAGTTGACAAGAAGACTCTTGATCCGAAAAGCTTAGAGAAATACCGTAGAGGGATAGCACACTAAGCTCTAAGACAGTAGGGAAAACTGAGTGGTCCCTGAATGAACATTAATGCGTTGTCTGCGAAAATTAAAGTAAATTTTTTCGCGTAAACTTCCTCTATGGTTTCTTTTTTACTTTATGAAAATTCTCTCAAGTTTAAGATATTAATGGTAGTAACGGGTCCATAAAAAATTATTTATTATTCTCATTTTTTGGCCTGCGACGTTTTAATATTTATGCACATCGTTATAACAGATATTAAATAACAGATATTAAAGTTAAGAACATCCCTTTAAATATATTGCTAAAAGAGCTAACTCAATAGATGCAAGAGATATAAATTTATACTTTCTTGTTGTTGATGCTTATTTTAGAGGTTGAATTATTTAGTCATAGCAAATATTCAAGATCTGCATACAGGAAGGTTGCTATAAATACAGTCGCCGGACTGGTAAGTTTTATAGTGAAAATAACTATTTTAGCGTTAGACAAACAATCCACCTTAAAATTATTATGCCACTGCTCGCCATCTTATTAGCTAATGGCAATACCTGTTTCTGAATCTATCAAAAAAAGTCTAAAAGCATTGCGCTTTGCTAGCTGGTTTTACGTTTTACAAATTTTCCGTATAGAAAATTAGAGTTTTTCTCTTTATCTAAACTCCTGGATTCAACTAAGTCTGTACGTGCTAATGAGCAATTATTTTTTTCGATTAATCTTGCTGCGCTAACAATTTGGACTCTACTAAGCCTGGCGTTAAACAGGGGTAAAAAAGAAGTCAATAATCACTATTTCATTATTGGCAATTGCTATTTTTATCCTTCTTTTATATCGCATTAATCGATATATAAAGAAATATTTTGAGTTTTCATATCGTCGTAAAAAAGTATACACAGAGTGAGAATTATCTCTATTTGATAACTTTCTGTCTGGTAGTGATCGTTTGGAGCATCTCAATAAAAATAGTGTTTCATTCTATCTGTCGATAGCGAGAGCTTATTTAACAAGGGATACAGGTTGAAAACTTTGGAAAATAAAAAGAGTAAAAAAATTTTTAGGCTTTATCTCTGGCACAGGTAAGACCAACGAAACATTGAAACCCAATCTCGTATGCCGTATAAAGCTTGTCGCTCGATTTTAATAGAGCCAAATATTATAAATAGAGATATTATTATAACTTGAGATAAGGATGTGTCAATGTTTTTTTCCCGGGTAAAGAACACCGGAAGTCGATTCTTTTTTATGTCGTCGATGCTGCTGATAGGGATTATCAACATCGGTTTGATGCCAGGTAGTCACGCGCTTATTTCCGATTATTCGTTGTTTACTCTCTTGGGAGTGGCTGGCGCTATATTTGCGAATTCTACCGGTGCTGGTGGTGGCGTCGTCTTCATTCCAATGTTTAATTATCTGGAATTTTCAGAAGCCCAGTCTATCGCTACCAGTTTTGGAATTCAGTCATTCGGGATGACTGCAGGAGCGATCACGTGGGGACTTTATTACTACAAAAAAGGAGCAACTGCTTGCTCTTCTGTCGCTAGAGAGCCGTTAGTCCCAATCATATTACCGACAGCATTTATGTCGATTGTCGGGGTTTGGACCGTGTACGGTTTCGATCTTAGTTCACCTGCCAACCTACGTGACTTATTCAAAACTTTTTCCCTATTGCTCGGGGTCATGATTTTAATTATGGCGTTTTTCTTTAGACAAGAAAGCACACGGACACAGCTTTTCAACAAAGATTATGTTGCGCTCGTTTTAATTGGCTACTTCGGCGGAATGATAACGGCATGGCTCTCAGTTGGCGTTGGCGAAATCCTTGTGGTGTACCTGATTTTGAACCGGTTCAATGTAACTATGTCGGTTGCCGCCGGCGTAATAGTTTCTGCGCTAACCGTATGGGCCGGGGTAGTGGAGCATTTCTTATTGTCTGATTACGCCAGTAAGGAAGTCGTACTCTTTGCAGGCATGGGGGCGGTGCTCGGGGGAATGCTTGCCAAACATTTAGTTCTTTGGTTTTCGCCATTTAGACTAAAAGTTTTTTTCGCACTATGTATTTTGGTACTCGCAATTTTGAGCTAATGGAATAGGTATTTGAAAGGAAAAAGTGGCGGTACAGATATGACACAAAAGAATAAAAAACTCAGTGAAGAATTTTGGCAAACCGAGTTACAGGGAGCCGAACCTTTAGTATTGCCAACAGATTATGAACGCCCGGCCTTGTTTGATTACGAGGGTGCTGTGCAGCGTTTTAGTTTAGCTCCGGAGCTAC
>NZ_JADPQF010000009.1 GCF_015687155.1 Aliikangiella sp. G2MR2-5
CGAATAGATAGTAGTGAAATTCAGCGCATCGGCACCACTGCCCTGGTAGATATTATCATACTGGATTTTTTGGCCGCTGGAGCAGCTGATAGGATTGCCTTCAGCGAGTTCTATTTTACACTCTTGTCTTCCGCAGGCTTCGGGGGTTCCGTCTTTGTTGGCATCTAGCACAGAGGCATGAGATGAACTATCACAATAAGTTTCAGCAACATTAATGCTGTAAAAATCTTTGGTAAGCCAATTTCCACTAGATGGGCATCCTTTGCTGGCTAATCGATATTGAACACTAAATCTTGCAACTTCACCGTCGTAAAGAAAACCGACAAATGATTCCTGACAAACAATCCAGCTTTGACTACTTTTCCACGCTTCATATGCTTCTACTTCTGTCGAATATTGCTCATCATTGACTAGCCATTTTTTAACATTTGGATCGTCTACCGGTGCAATCCAATTTAGTTCCTGAGCGTGCACTTCATAAGTGACCAAAAGAAAAAAAGAAATTATTAAACTAGAGGTTAAGTGTTTCAAAAGCTGTTTGGCAATCATTTTACATTCCTTGAAATATCCTAGAACCAAAAACATATTTTTATAATGATTTAAAACCAACGATATGATTAGGTATCAGGTTATCTAGGTGCGGTTAGCGTTAGGCGGCGCATCGTAGCGAAAAAGGGCTAAAAAAGCTACAGGCAGGCAAGCATATCCTTAGTAAATATTACACATATCAAATAATTAATTCGCTCCATAAACCAATTTATTTGATTCATAAAAAAACGCCGGATATTGACCGGCGTCTTTTGGAATAATCAAATTATGGATTTTAGAAAAATCGACTAAGAACCTACTTGATAACTTTCAGATGGGAACCACTACGACCTTTGTCACCACTTTTGTCGTCCGTCTGAGCTTTACCTTTTGCTCTTGAATCTTTTGCTTCAGAACTGGTTGGTGACTCCACCGCTTTAAGACCCTGAGACTTGTTCGGCTCATCTTCTACAAGTGCATCAGTTTCGACGATTTCTTCAGACTCATCCGCCTCTTCCGTTTCCAGAACCGGAAACGCCATTCCCTGACCATTTTCCTGCGCATAGATGGCAAGAATAGCATTCATTGGAACATATATTTGTCGAGACTTGCCTGAAAACCTTGCGCTAAAAGATACCGCATCATTGTCAGCAAACCAGTCTCTTACCGCACCAGGACTCGCATTAAGTACGATTTGATCATTTTGAATGTGCTCAACCGGTACATCGACATTTTTTTGAGTGGTATCAACTAAAATATAAGGCGTCGCACCGTTATCCAGAATCCACTCATAAATTGCGCGGAACAAATAAGGTTTGTTGGAACTAAAATTGTCTTCGTGCATGATTTCTTGAACAGGTAATTTGAGAGGTGCTTTAACGGGAGCGATTAAACTCCCGTCAAGCGGGTAAATAATGACTTAGTTACGCAAGTCGCGTTCTGAGTCAGTTAAGCTGGCTTCGAAAGAATCACGCTCGAAAAGTAACTGCATGTAGTTACTGACTTCCTTCGCGCCACGACCAGTCAACTTGATTCCCATTGCCGGTAAACGCCACATAAGAGGAGCCAGACAGCAATCAATCAGAGAAAACTCTTCACTTAAAAAGTAAGGTGTTTCACTGAATACTGGTGCAAGTGTTAGCAAGCTTTCGGTTAGTTCTTTACGAGACTTCTCAGCTTCTTTTTCTTTTCCATTCAGGATGGTATTCATCAGACTGTACCAGTCTTTCTCGATTCGATGCATCATCAAACGAGAACGTGCGCGAGCTACAGGATAAACCGGCATCAAAGGTGGATGCGGAAATCTTTCATCCAGATACTCCATAATGATTGGAGACTCAAACAATACCAACTCTCTGTCCACTAAAGTCGGTACAGTGTTGTATGGGTTAAGGTCAATTAAATCTTCAGGTGGCTGCTGATTTCCAACCACTTCGATGGCTTCAAAGTTAACCCCTTTTTCAGCCAGAACAATACGAACCTGATGGCTGTATACATCGTCTGAGCCTGTGTAAAGAGTCATTACTGATCGTTTGGCTACTGTTGCCATTGAGAGCTCTCCGTAATTGCACAAAAGAGTAGCGAGCTAAAAACTCACTACTCTTTACAAACTAATAATTAAATCAAACGAAATCTATTCTTAAAAGCTTTCGCATTTATTAGTGAATATCTTTCCAGTATTCTTTCTTCAAGAAGTACGCCAAAACACCAAAACCAAGAATAAACAACAGAACCCAAACGCCCAATCGTTTTCTTTCCTGCTTAATAGGCTCCCCGACGTAATCCAGGAAATAAACCAGATCAGTCATCGCATGATCAAACTCTTCTGGATTCAAGTTACCTTCTTGAACGATCTCGAAGTACTTACCTTCTTTAGAAAGTTTCACCAGTTCAGCTTCTTTTTCGTGAACCAGTTTTTCTGCTGCAGAAAGAACTTTTCTGGCCGCTTCAACATCGTTTCCATCTTCAATTTGCTTACGCGCATTGGCGATATCCGCTTTTGCGTACTCGATATCATTTTCAAGACCTTTAACCTGCTCGGTTTTGGCTTGAATACCTTGCATTAGCTCGAGCACGTGTGGCATACCAACATCTTTAAAGACACCGTTGTTTACCCCATAAGGACGCGACTCATCCTGATAGAAACCACGCAAATAGTTATACAACCAGTGGTTTCCACGAGAGCGAGCGATAAGCGAAAGATCCGGCGGCGCAGCACCAAACCAGTTAGCCGCAGCCTTCTTGTTCATATTGTTGGTCATCAAATCACCGATTTTTCCACCGGTAAAAATCAGATTGTCCAACATTACATCTTCAGGAATTTTCAAGTCTGTCGCAGTACGCTTATAACGCTGAAAGCTCAGTGCATGACAACCCATACAGTTGTTCATATAGATTTGTGCACCATTTTGTTGAGCAATAATCAGCTTGTCGCCAGTCAACTTTGGCATGTCATCATTTGGAAAAGTGAGCCCTGCTTCCGCCGCAGAAAGAGACAATGAAAACAGCGCACTGATTGCTATAATTAATTTTCTCATTAGTGTGTCACCCTCTCTGGAACAGGCTTAGTTTCTCCCCAAGTACTCCACCAAGGCATCAACAGGAAGAAGGCGAAGTAATAAACCGTACAAATCTGAGCGACCAAAGTTCGCATAGGTGTTGGTCCCTTCATTCCCAGATACCCCAGGATAACAAAGGCAACAACGAACAAAGCAACCCATAGTTTGAAGCTCCAGTGCTTGTAACGAACCGACTTAACTTTTGCTCTGTCTAACCATGGCATAAAGAAAAGTACGATTAATGAAGCAGCCATTGCAACAACACCTAACTGTTGATCAGGAACCGCACGCAGAATCGAGTAGAAAGGTGTGAAGTACCAAACCGGCGCAATGTGTGCAGGTGTCTTTAATGGATCCGCTGGCGTAAAGTTTGGTGGCTCAAGGAAGAAGCCGCCCATTTCTGGCGCAAAGAAAATAACCAGACAGAACAGGAACAAGAATCCAGCAACACCCACAATATCTTTTACTGTGTAGTAAGGATGGAATGGAATGCCGTCTAACGGAATACCATTTTCATCTTTGTTTTTCTTGATTTCGATACCATCAGGGTTGTTAGAACCAACCTTATGAAGTGCAACGATATGCAAGAAAACCATCAATAATAATGCCATTGGCAAAGCAACAACGTGCAATGCGAAGAATCGGTTCAAGGTAGCGCCAGAGATAATGAAGTCACCACGGATCCACTCAGTGATATCTGCGCCATAAACAGGAATTGCACTGAACAGATTAATAATTACCTGAGCACCCCAATATGACATGTTACCCCACGGAAGCAGATATCCCATGAAAGCTTCTGCCATCAGAAGAACAAAGATGATCATACCGAATAGCCATACAAGCTCGCGAGGTTTACGGAAAGAACCATAAATCAGACCACGGAACATATGCAGGTAAACCACAACGAAGAAAGCCGACGCGCCAGTGGAGTGCATGTAACGCAGTAACCATCCCCACTCAACGTCACGCATGATAAATTCAACCGATGCGTAAGCGCCTTCACCTGAAGGGTTATAATTCATAGTTAACCAGATACCAGTCAGAATTTGGTTGACCAGTACAAGTAACGCTAAAGAGCCAAAGAAATACCAGAAGTTGAAGTTCTTTGGAGCGTAATATTCGGCCAGATGTTCATTCCAGACTTTTGTCGCAGGGAAACGATCATCGACCCATTGCATCAATGCAGCCATTTTAGTCATTATGCGGCCCCCTCATCGACACCGATCATGATTGATGAATCGGAAGTATAAGAATAAGGTGGTACTTCAAGATTTTTTGAAGCCGGAACACCCGAGAAAACACGACCAGCAAGGTCAAAACGAGAACCGTGACATGGGCAGAAGAAACCGCCGCCCCAATCAACTTCGGTTTCTTTCTGATGCTGTGGTACACATCCCAGATGAGTACAGATACCAACGAGTACCAGTACGTCTGGTCTGACAGAACGAACATCTTTGTCGACGTAAGCTGGTTGCTGTTCAGGAAACTTTTCTGAAGTAGGATCTTTTAAATCATGTTTTGTATTTTTAAGCGCCTCAATCACTGAGTCGCTACGCTTAACCACAAAAACGGGTTTTCCACGCCACTCAACCTTGACCATTTGGCCCACTTCCAATTTATCAAGAGAAACTTCTACAGGCGCACCAGCAGCTTGTGCTTTTGCGCTAGGGTTCCACGACTTGACAAAGGGTACGGCCACGCCAACCGCGCCTACTGCACCAACAGCAGAGGTTGCTAGCGTTAAGAAACGGCGCTTGCCGTTATCTACACCATCATTACTCATTCGGATAGTCTCCCCATCGACCGGTAATTCTATTCATTACATTGTTTTTATCTGGCAGTTTGATTCAATTTTCAGCCATTTTTCGGGCCATCAAACCACCGAGAAATAGGATTCGCGGGCAGATCATAAAGAAAACCTATAACTTTTACAAGGAAATGGCATTTTTTGTTTATAACATATTGTTTTATAACATAATTTATTTTCTAATTCAGAAAAGTCGCTGCTATGTTCCAGCCCTTTTTGTACTAAGAAATTAAGGTTATTTGGCTTTGTCGTTAAAAAGAGGATATTTTTAACTAAAACCAGCATGTTTTACTCTGTGAGCAAATTATGACAATGTTGCTCGCGAGCCCTGAGTTAGCACCGATATAAAGCAGGCTACCAACAATCCGATAAAACAACTAGTCAAACGCCCATATGAACAAAAGCAAGCTCCACTTTAAACTACCTCAGCTGGGACCAGCGATATTGGTTACCGCTGCATTTATAGGTCCGGGTACGGTGATTACAGCAAGCCTGGCGGGGGCAAATTTTGGTTACGCCTTACTTTGGGCCATTTTATTTTCAGTGCTGGCAACGATTATATTGCAGGAAATGACCGCAAGACTGGGAATTGTAACCGGCAAAGGTCTGGGGGAAAATATTCGAGCCAATCTGAAACACCCTTTGTTGCGAGCGCTTTCAATATTGATGGTCGTTAGTGCGCTCATTATTGGCAACGCAGCCTATCAGGGTGGCAATATCTCGGGAGCAAGTCTCGGGCTGTCAGCTCTTGCGGGAGATTTAGCCATCTCAAGTCAATCTATTAATAATCAATCGATTAATTTCTGGCCACTAATTATCGGTAGCATTGCCTTTTTCCTGCTTTGGCGTGGCAGTTTTAAACTGGTTGAAAAGTCATTGATGGTTCTGGTTGGCTTAATGAGTGTTGCTTTTTTAGTGACCTTTCTGCTAACCCGTCCTGATATTGGTGCGCTATTTTCGGGATTATTGCTTCCGGTTTTTCCAGAGGGAGCAACATTAACCATTATCGCGTTAATTGGAACGACGGTAGTTCCCTATAATCTTTTTCTGCATGCTGCCAGTGTCAGTCAAGAATGGAAGCATCCGGAAGATCTGGGCAAAGCAAGAAAAGATCTGTTTATTGCCATTCCTGTTGGCGGTCTGATTTCTATCGCCATTGTGTCAACCGCTGCCGCTGCGTTTTTCGGAAAACAGATTCAACTCTCTTCGGCGGCAGATCTCGCACCAGCCCTTGAGCCGCTTTTTGGCGAGTGGGCAAAAGTGTTTATGGCATTGGGTCTTTTTGCTGCCGGGATCTCTTCGGCGATTACTGCACCACTTGCTTCGGCCTATGCGCTAAGCGGTATTCTCAATTTGAATAACCAGCTGAACTCTCTGCCATTCCGAATAGTATGGATCGTCATTCTATTGGTCGGAGTAACTATTGCTAGCGCCGGATATCGACCAGTAACCGTGATCTGGTTTGCACAGGTTGCCAACGGCATTTTATTGCCCATCGTCTGCATTTTCTTGCTGTGGCTGATGAATCAGCCGATACTTAAAGAGCATAGAAATGGAACCATCCAGAACATTCTGGGATTTATTGTTTTGGCAGTTACCCTGGTTCTGAGTGCGCGAAGCTTAATGTCAGCTTTTGGATTGTTGTAACTTTGAGCGGGATTCTTTTTTTGAGAAATAATTTTTATCAGGTATAGCTTTTGTGGATATTAACTGCGATATGGGAGAAGGAATAAGTCTCGCTGACTGTCTGAGCGACAATCAGTTAATGCCTTATATCACCCGTTGTAATATTGCCTGCGGTGGACATGCCGGTAGTGAAGCGATTATCAGAGAAACCATTCTTAATGCCAAAAGACACAAGTTGTCTATTGGCGCTCACCCCGGATATGAAGACAAAGCTAACTTTGGTCGCAAGTCTCTTGATCAATCAGTAGAAAGAACCGTTGAATCAGTGCAAAAACAGCTTGAATGCTTTTTTGAGATCGCAAGGCAGTGCGAAGTTAAAGTCGACCATATTAAACTGCATGGTGCGCTCTACAATGATATAGAAAACAGTGAAAACTCAAGGTCAGAGAATGAACTGGGCAGAAGACTGGTGAAACTTTTTCAGAGTGATTACGATCAAGTTCTGATTCTGGGCCTTGCACAGGGACAACTTGCTCATCTTTGTAAAAACAGTGGGTTGATATTTTTTGGAGAAGCCTTTATCGACAGACGATATTTGGCGAATGGAAAACTGAGTCCGAGAAATATTTCCGGCGCAGTCATTCAAGATGCAGAACAGGCATCCGCTCAAGCACTCAACCTTATAGAAAAGAAACCAATTGAAACGCTGGATGGGCACTCTATCTTGATAGAAGCCCAAACTCTGTGCATTCATGGGGACAATCCGGCAGCACTCGGAATATTGCAGGCAATTCAATCACGATCTAAGATTAATCATTGACTCGGTATTTCACACTTAAAATTCATTAAGCCAAGGATCAACCATTAATCCGCCAGACTATAAAATTATTGCCAATGGCGACAGTGCGCTGACAGTTGAATTCATGGCGCGCGTAAGTCCCCTTTTATCCCAATATATTCATCAGTTAAGTGAGAATTTAAAAAACCATAAGCCTCAGTGTGTGAATGAAATAATACCGGCGTATCGAAGTTTGACTGTTTGTTTTGATCCTCTGATTTTTGAGCACAAAATAGTTGAGGAACAACTGGAAAAAGTAATCGCTCAATCGTATTTTAATGACCTGCTGGAAGCCAATGAAACGCTCATTAAAATTCCAGTTTGTTATCAGGGAGATTTCGCGTCGGACCTAGCCTTTGTCGCAGAAACAAATAATCTGACCTGCGAACAGGTTATTGAGCGTCATACAAAGCCAACCTACCTGGTCAATATGCTTGGCTTTCTTCCCGGCTTTTTATATCTCAGCGGTTTGGATGAAAGTTTACATACAGCCCGTAAAGCGATCCCTGCGCTTCAAGTGGAAGCGGGAGCCATTGGTATCGGCGGAGGACAAACCGGAATTTATCCTTTTGCCAGCCCCGGAGGGTGGCATATCATAGGTCAAACACCAGTCAAAATATTTAAGCCTGAATCAGACACACCTTTTATCGCCAAACCTATGGATCATATTCAATTTGTTCCAATTGACGAAGCTGAATTCCAAAGAATCGCCCGGTCAGAAAACGAGTTTTCAGGTGTCGATATTAGTGAGAAAAACCGGCTATGAGTTTACGATTTATTAAACCAGGGTTACAAACCAGCCTGCAGGATTCTGGTCGTTCAGGCTTTATGCATCATGGAATAGGCGCCGGTGGTGTAATGGATAGTGATTCAGCTAGTCTGGCAAACTGGCTGGTTGGCAACCCTGCTAACGCCGCGGTACTGGAGATCACCTTAATAGGCCCGGTAATTGAGTTTTTGTCACCGATGACGATTGCCGTATGTGGCGCAGAGTTTGTTCTGTCCCTGAATGAATTCCCAATTGAAAATGGCGAGAGCATTGAAGTTGAAAAAGGAGATATTTTGACTTTCGGTCACAGAGAAAGCGGTTCACGTGCTTATCTGGCTTTTTCCGCCGAGCCCGATGTTGAAAAATGTTTCGACAGTTTTTCAACCCAGCTCTCAGCCGGTTTCGGTGGTTTTAAGGGCAGAGCATTTCAAGCCAATGAAGAACTTGCACTGAAGAAGATTCGTCAGACGAAAACTCGTCGCCTACCGCGTAGTCTGGTTGCAAACTATCTGGGAAAATACCTGTTTCGCTGCTGCCCTGCGGTGGAAACCGAAAAATTTGAAACATCTGTACTGCAAAAGTTTCAACAATCGGCCTATCAGGTTTCAGCGGATTCAAATCGAATGGGAGTCAGGCTAATTGGCGAGCCTATCGACTACCAGGCAATTGGCGAAATAATATCCGGCGGCCTTACTCAGGGCTCCATTCAGTTACCCTCGTCAGGCTTGCCTATTATTTCGTCAGTGGATGGACAAACTATCGGCGGTTATCCCAGAATAGCCAATATTATTAGTGCCGACCTTCCGCTGCTGGGTCAATTAAGAGCAAATGACAGAGTAAGATTTCAAATAGTTACTCTTGAAAAAGCAGTCAATTTTCTACGACAGAAACAGGCTTATTATAATCGGCTTTTAGCAGGCAAACTCACAGCACATTAAACGACTATTTGACTTGTTCACTAAGACTCAACTTAAACCTGTGTGTAATCATGATAGCAGGTAGAAGGACTTCATAAATTCATTTATTTCCTTCCTTCTACCTTCTACAAAGCAGATCTTCACTAGTAGCTAATCAGCCTGTCCAGACGCTCCAGGTCATTAAGCACTCGCCATATTCCTCCCCCTTTTTCGACTCGCTGCTGCCAGGCCAGTAATCGATGTTTATAGTCTCGAGGGTCAACATTATCACTACGCAATTTGGTAACGTTTAAAGCAACAACATTGATCCCGTGGACATCAATTGGAAAATTTCGAATATGCCCTTTGGGTAGATCCTCTTCCAGATCGGAAAAGATAAATACATATTTCTCTCCGGCCTGAGTCTCATTAACAAAGTCTGATGCTTGAACAACCCCGCCAGTAATATCTGTATTGCGGCTACCGAATTTTACCTGCGCAACAAAGTTATCAATTTGTTGCTTAAACAGTCGCTTTTGATCATTAGCGGTACTAGGCCTTAGATCGAAGGTAGCTTTGGCAATAATATCTTTTTCGCTAAAACTTCCACTATCAATTCGAGCAACCGCTATCGAATCACCACTATCGAGAGTCGCCAGTAAATAATTGATTATTACCTGTGCTTTTTGCAGCTCTTCTGTGTAAGTTCCGGATGTATCGAGCAACAAGTAAACAGCCCTGTTTTCTCGCTTGCCTTCACCGCAAGCAGAGAGTAGCAGTACTCCAAGCACAAAGCTGATAGCTATCACACATTTTATCAGTTGTTTCATTTTACGCTCCTCCATCTAGCCCAACTTCTGCACCGATACATTTTCTTTCTGTTGTTCGGATTTGCTTTTATCGCTTTGCCTGGACTTTACCAGCTGTTCGATACTCAAAGGCAACATAATAAAAATATCAAAAAGATAAATCATCATCTTGCTGAGGTGTTTAAAAAAGCCTCCGACCATTCTCAAGACTAATCGTAGAGTTCTTAACAATCCGATGGCAACTAACCCTAAAACAACCCTGAGAGAATGAATAAAACTCTCCAGAGGAATTGCAATAAACGCGAGTGCAAAAGGCAAAATAAATCCCATAATCATCTGTCCTATTGAAGGTATCCAGCGGAACTGTGCTTCGACAATCCCTCCCGCTGCACCGACGTTAACAAGAGATTGTTGCAGCGCTTCCCGATCAAGCGCTAACAGATCACGCATATAAGCCAGGGATGCTTCAATCGTTGCCAGGATTGTCAAAAGAATAAAGGTCACAACCATCATCCGACGGCGCATTCGATCTTCCATTGTTCCGATGATGGGAAATAAACCAGTAATTCTGAGCGACTCGAATAAAAACAGTCCCATGGCGATTTCAATCAGAATAATCACCAAAGCAGCAATGTCTGAAGTTTTCATGCTACCAATATAGCTTGAGCCACCAACCATTTCAGACATAGGCATAGCGATTAATTGAAAATTGATTAAGCCGCCCAGCACGGCAATAATCAACACCAGCCCGGAAATAAAAAACTGGGTCAAAGCTGATGAACCTAGAGCACTTAATGCAGAGTCTTTTTTATGCAGTATTTCAGCATAGTCGGCGATCTGCTGATCGATGTTTTTCGAACACTGATCGAGACCATTGATCTTTTCATCAACCTGGTTCAACTTGCTGTCAATATTTCGCCAATGGGGCTGCATTGCGGAGAGCAAGCGGTGGCTTTCTGCTGCCGATTTTTTAAAAGCTTTCAGAGTTTGCGCATGGGATTCATCCACTGCTTTCTTGATATTAGTTAGTATTTTAACGACTGTTGGATCGCCACTACTTGGCAAACTGGCAATCGTTTCCACAACATTACCCCATGCCGGTGGAAGTGGGGCCACCTGGGTCGACTTCTGATAGTCCGATTCAATATTTTCTATCGACTCTGAAATTTGCCGGTGAAGCGACGGATACCCGGACAGATCTCGCTTTACGATATTATTGATGCGGGTAAACTCTCTCTCTATGGCTTTTTCCGCCGCTTTTTCGCCATTAGCTAGCAGGACCTCATGATTTCTTTGAGTTAAACGTTTCTCCAGTTTGGACACACCAAATGCCCAAACTCTCAGCGTAGAATAAATGGAGTATCCACTTGTCCAGAAAAGCTGATGAGCCTGTTTACGACCCAGATACAAAATAATAATCGCGATAACAGCCCAGATAACCAGCGAAGTCGCCGGGCTATCGGACCAAACCTGTAGTAATTCATTAGCCATTGCTACTCTCCTAATTTGAATGCTGGTTGAATGAACCTGCAATTTGATTGAGCCTGGATTATCCCCCCCTCCAGTGAAAAATCTGTGAGAAAAATACGGCCTTCTGTGCGATAAAATATTTGAACTAAGTCGATGCATCCGACCCAAGCTATTGATAAGATAAAATTAACTAATATGAGGAGCGAGTTTTGGCGAGAATTTTCTGGGTTGAAGATCAATTTCACTGGATTGACAAGTTCAAGCCAATACTGGAGTCATCTGACTTTGGAGATTCTTCACTGACACCTATAAACAAGGTTGAGATTCATAAATTTCAGGAATCAGCCTGTCGCGCGATAAACCACGCGACAGACGAACCGGATATTGCCATTCTCGATGCGAATTTAAACGGAAATGATGATGCAGGGCTTACCATATCAAAGTTGATCACTCAAAAATGGCCCTCAGTACCTATCATCTATCTGTCTGAGCATAGCGGTACCGGAATCGAGCAAAAGGCCTTTGAAGAATCCAGTGCGCAAGACTTTATCGCCAAACATCAAAGGAATGTTGAGCAAGTCCTTACCTGGCGAATAAAGGCCTTACTACGTCATAAACAGATGCAGTCAACCAGTTTATCTTCTACCTGCGACAGAATAGTGAGCGGTCAACTAACTATCGACCTGACCACCTGGAACGTCTACTGGCATGGTGAACGGCTGATGAATCCCAGCAATGCTCAAAGACCACTTGCGCCGATGCCGCGAAAAATACTTAAATTGCTGGTTGAAGCATCTCCCAGTCCATTAACAACAGACCAAATAGCCGATAAGCTCGGTGTAGAAAGTTTCAGTTACGCCAACTATCGACAACACATAAAAACGCTACGTCACTCGTTTGAACAAGCCTGTCAGCGAAAACAGATAGACAGCTTTATTGACCAGGCTAAAAAAGGAAAGGGAATAGTCACTTTTGGTGACGAAGGAGCTTATCAATGGATGAAATAATCGAGCCTGAGAAGGTAAAAGCATCAATGGCATCTTCAAGTTTTCAACCGTTAAAGACTGTCAAAAGGCCTTTCTTTCATACGCCCTGGCTAAGTTTAATCACAAGCGTCATTTTAATCTTATACCTTTTCGCTACCAGTACGCCCCAGGTTTTGCAGAATTACGAATTTGTTAAAACTTTTCTTTCGCCACAGATTAGAACGCCGCTCCTGGTTGTTTTTTTTACCATCTATTTATTTGATTTTTATCTTTTGAAAAAAAGTCAAAAAAAAATAAAAGCACGACTTATCAGTCTTGACGAACAACTGGAACTTGCCTGGAAACAAAAAGCGAAACAACAGGCAAGAGCGAATACCTACTCTGGTCAGACCGATAAGCTGAAAGGCTTTATCAGTGACAAACTTCTGGAGTTTATGGAGTTTGATGAAAAATTTGTTCATTTTAAAGGGATCGCGAGCGAGGTCAGGCACAATGGCGTTATCAGCTTTGATAAAGTTATGAGTGCCTTGAAAAAAGCGATAGAACAACAAGGTTTCCTTTCGATCTATGAACAGAACAAGCAAGAGAATGACGACAATGAGCAATTATCCAGTCAAACTTTAAATGCAATGGCGCAATACCAGGACGCGCAGGACGCGATGGAATATCTATGGGCACTACTTGATCTATCTACGGCAGATAATATGGCAATTCATATTGGCAACCAGTTAATAGAGTGCGAAGAACATTATTTTCAACTTCAGCTGGATGCTGAAAAAAGTATGGACATAACACAAAGCATTCCGGTTTCGCCAACATTCTACCCACAACTCTCTCTTCTATTGACTTTATCATTATTGTCAAATGAACAAGAAATTAGGAATATGATTGCCTTATCAAGAATCAATCACAGGGTATTTGAGGAGCCGATCGAATTTTGCAATGAACAATTCTCTGTTTACGCAGAAGCTACTGACGAACTCCTTGGCAATTATAACCATATTATTCTGTTATTGGAGAATCTTATTAAAAATGCGCTTTTTTTTAGTAGAAAAACACCTTACAAACAGTCTGCTGATAAAGTTGTAATAAGACTATTCAATGAGACATCAAAAAACATTACTTTCTCTGTTTACAACAGAGGACCACATATCGGCATTAACGAAATGGAGAATATTTTTACTCTGGGTTACTCAACCCGTCGTAATCATAAACACAATGGAAAAGGCCTCGGACTTTTTTTTGGCAGACAAATCATTGACGGTTATCAGGGAGAAATTAAGGTTGAGAATATAGCGACGAACGCTTCGAAGCTTATAGTAAAATTAGTATTAACTAATGGAGAAGAGCTTTGTCACGAAATAGAATCCATTGCAGATAATGGGCGTCCGCAATGTCGTCTGGCTGAAGAAAAATTTACTGATAAAGTCCAGCTCAACTCTGTTATTCCTGTAAAAACACTCATATTTTGTCTTGCAGATACTTCATCAGAGCAATTCGACTTAGCTACGGAAGACCTGACAATGGAAAACCTGGCAATGGAAGACTATATCTACAATGAAGAAAAACTGCCTGTCTGGCAATTCAATTTCAGATCCTCAAAAAAGTCCAGCTCGCTTATATTAAAGGCGTTAGATACCACAGGGGTTCAGTTTAAATTTAGCCTGCCTTCGGCAAGCTCATTGTTGGAGGAATAATCAGATATCCCTGATATATTCGGGTTATCTGGCAAATAGAATATTCTTTGCTAAACTTTTGAGTACCTTAGCTGGATAACTGGATCCAGAAGGTACTTCCTTCCCCCTCCTGACTGTCAACGCCTATTACACCGTTCATTGCTTCGATAAGCTTTTTGGATATGGCGAGCCCCACGCCGGTTCCTTCTATTCCTGAGTCAAGGTTAACCAGACGCTCGAAGGGTTTAAATATTGCTTCATGATACTCGGATGGGATTCCGCCGCCTTCATCTTGAATAGAAAGTTTCACCAGGCTCTCCGGTTGCTTTTCAAAAAAGATATTAACTGTTCCTTGTTGACGGTTATACTTGATAGCGTTACTGAGTATATTCATTACCACTTGTCTTAAACGGAAAGGATCGCCCATTACCATGTAGTGATGTTCGTCTCTTTCATAAACTATTATATTCTCTCTTTCCTTTGCCATTGGCTCACATTGTTTAATACAATCTTCCACTATGTCTCTCAAAGAAACTTCGTCTAATCGAATATCGAGCCTTCCACTCTCTATCCTGCTAAGATCAAGTACTTCATTGACCAACCCTAATAGATGACGTCCCGCCCGCATTATTTCTTCTAAACTATCTAGCTGATCACCATCTAGCGGCGAGGCCTCGCTTTGTTGTAGTAACTGTCCAAAACCTAAAATAGCATTTAATGGCGTGCGTAACTCATGACTCATTCTGGATAGAAATTCTGTTTTTGCTGCGCTCGCCTTCTCCGCATTCTCCTGAGCGTTTTTCAACTCGGCCGTTCGCTGCTCCACCAACTCTTCCAAATGATCTCGGTAGTTTTCCAGCTCCAGTTGTGACGCCTTTCTCTGTGTGAGCTCCTGTGAAACGGTTGCCATGGCGATAGGCCTTCCTTTATCATCATCGACTCGAAATATGTCGAACCACATCAAGATTCTGTTTTTGTTCTTAAAGTGCTGAAAATAGAACTCACCAGACCATCGCCCCTGACTTAACACCGTGGGAATAATCTCATTGTTAACCTGCGGCTTATCTTCATCTGCAAAAAAATCAATAACCGTTTTACTATTAAACTCCTGATCACTTTCAATTCCAACCAGCTGCCTTCCCGAACTATTCAGGAAAAGTGCATTTCCCTGAATATCAGCGATACCGATAAAGTCGGAGGAATTATGAACAATAGATGCCAGCCTGGTCACTCCCTCCTCAGCTTTTTTTCTACGTTCAATATCGGTAATAAAACCAGTCATGATTTCTGGTTTACCTTCACTATCAAACTGAACCTGCCCCCTGGACTGTATCCAGCGATACTCACCATTTTTTTGTTTCAAACGCATCTCTACATCATAGGGAATATCTTCACTAAAGTGCATTTCCAGTGCTGACTTTACTCGTTCCATGTCCGCGGGATGAACAAGGGATGAGAAAGTATCGACATGATAGGGAAGTTCTTGTGGTTTGTATCCTAAAATCTCAAACCAGCGAGGCGAAAAATAGTCATGACCGGTTTTTATATTCCACTCCCAAAGGCCATCATTGGTTCCTTTTTCAGCTCTTCTATAGCGAGCTTCGCTATTCTTAACAGCTTTTTGAGCCAGGTATAAATCTGTAACATCCTGTACAGTTCCTCTTGATACGAGCGGTTCGTCATTTTCGTCAAATTCGGTATTACATCTTTCTTCCACCCATTTAACTCTTCCGTCCTTCATTAATAGTCGATGAGTAATTCGATAGGGCTCCTTTGTTTCAAGCGATATAGAATAAGCCTCGTTAACCCTATCCCGATCTTCTTGATGAATAGCCTCAATAAACGCTTCATAAGTTGCAGGAAACTTACTTTGATCAATTTCAAATAGTTTAAATATCTGGTCTGTCCAAAACAATTGGTTAGTTTTTAGGTCTAACTCCCAGCTACCGATCCTGGCGATATCCTGAGCACGATTTAATCTTTCTTTGCTCGCCTGCAATGTCTCATCTTTTTGCTTGCGCTCAGAAATATCCCTGACCACACCGGTAAAAAACGAACGGGAATCTCGCCTGGTTTCACTAACAGTTAACTCTATTGGAAAAACGGTTTGATCTTTTTTTATGGCATTAACTTCTCTTCCCAAACCTATCATCTTCTTTTTTCCGGTGTTTAGATAGTCTTTAATATATTGAGCATGGTCACTGTGGTATGGTTCAGGCATTAAAATTGAAATTTTTTTTCCTAACAGTTCATCTTTTGTATATTGAAAAAGTTCTAAAGTTGCGGGATTGACGTCCTGAATGATTCCACTGTCATCGATCAAAATAATACTGTCTACCGCAGCCTCAAGAATGTTGCGAATATTTTTTTCGCTTTCACGTAATGCTGTCCATGCTTTTGTTTGCTCAGAAATATTCTGACCAATACATATCAGAGAGGTATGTCCAGCTCCCGTATCTTCGAGCATTTCGGAATACCAGGCTATCGGAACCAGGTGCTTCTCTTTATTAACCACTGGAATTACCAAAGAGTTCATATGCTGTTGAGAGCAAGCCTTTTCAAAAGCCTCTCGAGCCTTGCTTTTGGTTTCAAGTGAAGCAAATAAAAAGCCCCACTCCTGCCCAATAGCGTCTTCCTCAGTAAATCCTAATAACTGAGTAAACCATGAATTAGTTTTTTGAATAACGCCCTTCTCATCCAGTTCAATAATAATCATCGGAGCGGTTTCAACAATACTTTTGGCAAAGTCTCTTTCTTCAGTAAGTTGAGTAGTTAACTCGTCAAATTTCTTTGCCAAAACCCCAAACTCATCTAATGTACGAGGTTTTATCCTCACTGGGGGAGAACCAATTTGACTGTTTACTTGGGTAAGATTTTTTAATGGAATAATACCTTGCTGAAAACTATTCCAGGCCAGTCCGGTACCTCCGACGGCTAACAATAGTAAAGTTAACCAGATAATCACGGTTTCTATGCCGAAGTAACCTGTTTTATTATAAAAATATCCAAGGAGAAAGCAGTCAACCAATAAAGGAGTAACTATCCCCAACATCATCACCTTATTTTTTATGGGCACAGCGTTGACACACACGTCATGAGGGATAACATATTTTCCCAATCGATCAACAAAATAAAAAAACAATGGAAATGACGAAATAAGTACGACAGGAACGATACCCAGCTGATGAACCAGCTTGTCATCTAGAGAGTATTCTGCGTAGCCTAGTCTTTGAAGAGTAATGTCTGCAAGATAAATCCCTCCCATAGAATACAGCGCAATTGCTGAAAAGGTAAACCAGGGCAAATGAGCTAAAACTGTTTGAACTTTTTGTTCAGCCTGGAATCTATCCGCACCGAGAATGCTTTCAAACCATCTCGCAAACTTCTTGGCCATTAACAATCCAGAAAACAGCAATACCAATACATATATTCCGCCAATATCGATAAAAATCAGATAAAACTCTGGCATTGGATAAAAGCCAGCTAATGCCATAAGCGAACCACCGACAAAAGGCGGTAAAAAACATGCTAAGATGATAAAACGGTAAGCCAAGCCAGTAATCGAATCTCCCTTATTTTTAGTCATTCTTCTCTATCCAAAAAACTGACTTAATTTTTGTTTAAATTGCTTTACATCAATTGGTTTTATTAGATAATCAACAAATCCAGCTTTTTTTCCTCGCTCAATATCGTGTTGCATTGCATTAGCAGTGATGGCAATTACAGGAATATTGCTAGTTAACTCATTATTCTTTAGTTCATCTAGTACCTGATATCCGTCCATTCCAGGTAAATTAATATCCAGTAAAATAAGATCTGGATGATAAGAAATGGCGATTTCTATGCCTAGCTCCGGGGAAGGGGAAGAAAGTAAGTTAATATCATTATTTGCTTGAATTATTTTTTCAACCAATTTTAAGTTAGCAGGGTTATCTTCGATATACAGAACCTTGTGTTGTTTATGACCATGTGACATGGAAGAAGTAGCAGTAGTTTTTTCTCTAATATTCTGGTAGCTTAAATTCGAGCGGCGGCTAGCATTTCTGGACAAACTCCCTTCGGGCAAAGTAATCCAGAATGTGCTTCCTACACCAGCTTCCGACTCAACGCCTACTGACCCTCCCATTTGCTCAACAATACTCCTGACAAGGGCAAGTCCAATGCCTGTACCTTCAATACTGCTATTTTCGGCTTCTAATCGATTAAATGGCTGAAAAAGTTCTCCGATTCTATTTTTTGCAATCCCTAGTCCTGTATCGATAATCAATATTTTTGTTTCTCCATTTTCTTTCTTATCAAGTTTTAGTTCGACCGAACCATTTTTCTTGTTGTATTTAATCGCGTTGGACAACAAGTTGAGTAAAACCTGACGTAGCCTTACTCTATCAGACCAGACTGTTCCTGAGCCAATAGAGTCATACCGGATTTCTATATTTTTACCTTGAGCAAGAGGTGATACCAGTTTCATACAATCTTCAACCGTTTTCCGCACACTCACAGGCTCCAAAGTCAGGTCAATTTTTCCCGATTCAACTTTTGCCAGGTCTAACACATCGTTAATCAGCGATAGTAAATGCTTTCCAGCTTTTTCTACTTCTTGTGCGCACTCTTTTTCGTCTGCATTAATTGATTTACTATTAAGAATTAGCTGATTAAACCCAATAATCGCATTCATGGGTGTCCTCAGCTCATGACTCATATTGGATAGAAAATCCGACTTGGCCTGATTCGCTTTTCTCGCTTCTTCCAAAGAAATCAGCATTTCCTCTTCAGCTCTTTTACGCTCATCAATATTTATTGAATAGCCTAATATTTCCTGAGGTTCGCCTAATTCATTCTTTATCAGTACCAGCTTATCCATAACCCAGCTATATTGTCCTGAAGCATCTAATATGCGGTACTCTCGCTGATAGGTCCCTGCTTGCATCAACTTTGAGTAATCATCCTCCAATTTTTTTCGATCGTCTGGATGAATTCTATCTAACCAGAAATCCTGACTTTCGATAAATATTTTTGGTGAGTATCCTAACTGTTTCTTAATGTTTGAACTAATCCAGGTCATTTTTAAGGGAGGATTCTTATCGCAGGTAAACAGTGTCACCGGAGTTTCGGAAATTAAAAAGTCCAACCTCGACTCACTTTCTTTGAGGATTTCCTCAGCATTTTTTCTTTCACTAATATCCCGCACTATTGCAACGAGGTTCGACTCAGCTCCATGTGAACCGATATACTGCAGAAAGATCTCTACCGGTGTTTTTCGACCATCTTTGGCTTTTACTATAGCTTCCTTCCTGAATGTGGACAGCTCGCCAAGTCTCATCGAGTTGGCCAGGTTAACCATTTGCTCTTTGCTGACATTTACCAGAATTTCATCCGGAAGGATCGAAAATATCTCTTCGCGAGTATAGCCGAGAAGTTTTAATGCGCCTTGATTAACATAGGTAAAGCTGAGATTTTTGGCGTCAGCAATAAATACGGCATCGAGAGTTTGATCAAGCGTTTCTCTAAATCTTTGAAGTACCTGTTCAGAACTACGTCTTTCAATTTCATTTTCGATGCGAGAAGCAAATATTTTCAGAATTGCGAGTTTGTTGCGGGGATCATGAATGACCTTCTTATCCATAATTCCTATCACACCAATACTTTCACCTTTTCGGTTTATCAACCTAACGCCGATAAAACTTTCAATATCATTCGTGTTGGCCCACTGTATATCGGAAAAACTTTCACTCATACCACTCGAACAAAGATAAGTCTTTTGTTCAAGCAAGTACTCTATGGGAGTTCCTTTTGCGTCAAATTTATAACTTTTAACAAGGTTGCTATTATCCCAATAGGCGAGCATTTTGAAATGTGTTTTCTCGGTTGGAATGGCGAAGAAACAGGAGTCAACTTGACAGGTTTTCGCCAGTCCTTCCATCATTCGTTGAAAGAAGTTTTTGTCGGTAACGGCGACCATATTTTCTACGAGCGCCTGTAGTGCGAATTGATGTTGCTTAGTCTCAGTAATGTTCGTTCGAATTGAGGTATATCGGTACGGTTTTCCTTCATTATCAAGAAACGGTGTAATCGTTGAGCTAACCCAGTAGAGACTGCCATCCTTACGACGATTACAAATTTCACCATGCCAGGTTTTACCAGATGATATACAACTCCACAAACTTTGATAAAAGTCTGACGAATGAACTCCGGACTTGAGAATTCGATGATTTTGTCCAATTAACTCTTCTTTTGAATAACCGCTAATATTACAGAATCTTTCATTAACGGCAATGATGTTTCCTCGTCTATCAGTCGTACTGACTATGGCGTGTTCGTCCAGTGAATATTGAATTCTTTCCAATTCGTAGAGATTCTTTTCAAGCCGTTGTTTGGTCGCTTTTATTTCTCTGTACCTGAAGGCTCTAACCGTAACCATCGAAACAAGATGCTTGCCATCAACCGGTTTCACCAGAAAATCATCACCTCCTAATCTCAAAGCATTAATCTGTTGTATCGGATCTTCCTCGGAGGAGAGAAAAATGATCGGAATATCCAGATATTCAGACTTAAGCCGTATCATCGATGCAAGTTCAGGTCCCATTATTTTTGGCATATAGACATCAAGCACAATAACATCCGGCCGAAAAGATTCGAGCAAATCCAATGCTTTTGTTGGGTCAGAAAGTTCTTCTACTTCTATCCCCACCTGGGCGAGATTAAGACTCTGTATCTCTAATACAAACTTGTCGTCATCAACCATCAATACTTTTATTGGTTTTTGCGGCCTTTTCTGTGCAAGCATTGAGATCCCTTCTATCAAGGTATCGGGGTCAAATGGCTTACAAATATATCGACTCGCGCCAGCTTTAAATGCCGCTAAACGTGCTTCTTGTGATTGTTCTACGGAAACAACAATTATGGGAATTGTATGCCTTTGCTGATCGGTAAGATTCTGAATTGCCTCTATACCGGCATAGTGATTTCCTTCCAGATTTAAATCCATTAGTACGACATTGGGTAACTCAGAATTTTCTTTAAGTAACCCTTTTTTGAACTGTTCTGTCGAAAAAAAACACTTGGCTCGAAAACCTGATTGAACAACCAGATTTTCTAGCACTCTGGATTGCTCTTCATCATCTTCGACAATAAAGACCAAAGGACTGTCTTTTAGAACATTGCTCCCAGCGGTTTGAAATGAGCCGAACGGACGGATTTTAGGTGGTGAAGTTAGCTGGTTTTGAATAGTACTAAGTAATGAATCAATGGTCTGCCATTCTGTTTCGTTGGCAGACAGTTCATGCAACTTTTCATTGAGTAGCAGTAGTTCTAGCTGTCCCGCACTATTATAAACGGATGAATGCTCATACACCCCGGCTAAACCTTTCAGGTTGTGCACCAGCAGCCGCAAATCAATTTGTAGCTCGGGCGAATTGGTTTCTTTCTTGAGCTTTTGACAAAGACCATAAATTTCGACAAACCTGGCTTGAAGCTTACTAACGTAAGCTTTGTCAATTTTGCTAAGGCTGACAGCTGGTGATTTATCGCTTTTCACAGTCTAAGATCCCATAATTTTCCTGTCCAGAATGTCACAAGGCTCTGATGCATCATCCCCCATCAGACCTGAACTATTTATTTTTTCTCTTTGTTTTCTCTGTTATCATCACAATCAACCTCTTTATAAAAATCAACAAGCCAGACAATCTCAAAGTTTTCACTTTGAAATACTAATCGGTTGCTTGTCTAGTCAGAAAATCGTGATCGAATTTCGAGAATACCCGGCAATATATTCAAAAACGTCTCGACTACTCTTGGTTCGAAATGGCTGCCCTTGTTAGTCTGGATAAACTCTATAGCTTGTTCGATAGGCCAGGCTTTTTTGTAAGGACGTTCAGAAGTTAGAGCATCAAAAACGTCAGCAAGCGCAGCTATTCTGCCGGCTTCAGGAATTTCTTCACCTCGGGTTCCATTGGGGTAGCCTGAGCCATCCCATTTTTCGTGGTGAGTAAGGGCGATCTCTCTCGCCATAACGAGAAGCTCAGAGTCATCCCCGTCGAGTAGTTGAGCACCTATTTGCGCATGGGTCTTCATAATCTCCCACTCATCAGGTTCAAATCTTCCCGGCTTAAGCAATATGTGATCTGGGATCCCTATTTTGCCAATATCATGCATGGGACTGGCGTTAAGTATCAATTTACAATCTTTCTCATTCCAGCCAAGCGCCTCTGCCAGTAATGCGCAAGAGTGACTCATGCGCAAAATGTGATTACCTGTCTCTTCATCGCGATATTCGGCTGCTTTACCCAACCGCTGCACCACTTGTAACCTGGTATCTTCCAGCTCCTTAGTTCGCTCCTGAACAAGTTGCTCCAGCAAAGCTTTTTGATCATGAAGAAAATGATGGGCAAGTTGAGCATCAAGCAAATTTTTAACCCGCATCAGCAGCTCATTAGTGTCAAAAGGCTTGGAAATGTAATCTCGAGCCCCAAGTTCAAGCGCTTGAAATAACGTATCCTGACTATTTTGTGCCGTTAAAATAACTACCGGAGGTAACAAATCGTCGTTTAATGCATTCAGCCGCTTTAACACCTCGAACCCGTTCAAATAAGGCATATTGATGTCCAGCAAGATAAGCTCTGGACGATTTGCTCTATAGGTATCGACGACCTCCCTGGGATCATCGATTAATACGAGGTCTTTATAGTTACTCCGGCGTAAAACTTTTTCGACTAGCTTCAGGTTCGACTGGTTGTCATCGACAATCATTATTTTTTTCGAATAATTGTCTGTTTGATACACGCTAAACTCCCACAAATACCGCCCATTCACTAAGAATAGTAGATTTTGTGAAATTCTCCTTAAAATTCACGGTATTACTGATTGTTCTGTCGCCTGCTGGGCTATCCATACACAGCGCCATTCGCACCAGAACAACGCCCCTCTTATTTTAGCGCTCGTTACTATCCTTTTTCTCCTTTTTATCTCTTTGCAGCACCTGTTTAAGATCTTCCATTCGCTGTCTGACCGCTGCGCCATAACTTTTGTCATCTCCCCATAGAGAAGCCAGCATCGTCAGTGACTGTTGATCATGTAGCGCAAACATCTTACCAGCCTCTTCAGCTTGCTGGTAATTAACGCCCAACTCAGTTAATGCCTGGATACCGAGGCGCAGCGCAGAGTCAAATGTTTCTCTTTGGTATCCGGCAATGTCTTCTCGAATTAACTCGTAGGCATGACGTCTGTCGATAGCTCGTGCGAGTATTCTCAAGTGTGGAAAATACTTTTTTGAAGTCTTTACAATTTCAAGCGTTTTATCTGGCTCATCAACCGCGATAACTAAAACCTGGGCTTCGTTTGCTCCTGCCGCAATCAACAGATCTTTCCTCGAAGCATCTCCGTAGTACACCTTGTTGCCAAAACGCCGTAACAAATCGATTTGACTGGGACTATGATCGAGAATGGTTAAATGAAATCCTTGAGAGTCCAGTAAGCGGCCAATGATTTGTCCAAAGCGGCCGTATCCTGCAATAATTGCGTTACAGGTAGGTTCGATTTCATCTTTTTCGCCATTTAACACTTTTTGCCCTGGTTGACTGTTATACCATTCGAAAAAAATAATCAGTAACGGAGAAACCAGCATCGAGAGTGCAACCACCACAGTTAAAGTATTACTAATTTGATGATCAAACACTCCAAAATTTAAGCCTGTTGAAGTAATTACAAAGGCAAATTCACCTCCTTGAGCAAGAGCGAATGTAAACAGGAAGCCTTGTTTATTACCCATCTTAAAAATAATGGAAAGAACTGCCAAAACCAGCGCTTTGAGTGCAATCAAACCAATTGTCGCTCCCGAAATCAGAAGAGGTGATTCAATGAGCACAGAAAAGTCAATATTGGCGCCAACGGTTATAAAAAAGAGTCCTAAAAGCATTCCCTTAAACGGCTCGATATCAACTTCCAGTTCATGTCTGAACTCACTTTCAGCCAACACCACGCCAGCAAGAAAAGTCCCCAGTGCAGGAGACAGTCCAATCGCTTGCATAAGCACCGCAGTGGCAACAACTATCAACAAAGCAAATGCGGTAAAAATTTCGCGCAAATGAGTTTCAGCAATAAAACGGAATATAGGTGCTGACAAGTATTTTCCACCGACGACAATACTGACGACAGTTGCGATGGTTACGATAATCTGTACCCAGACCGGGTAATCAGCAATCAAACTTTGATGAGAAACAGGATCATTGGTAGCAGCCGAGGAAACCGCCAATAATGGTAGTAAAGCGAGAATTGGTATTACCGCAATATCTTGAAAAAGTAGTACCGAAAAGGCATTTTTCCCGGCCTGTGTTTTCAGAAGTCCTCGCTCAGATAGCGACTGAATCACAATCGCTGTTGATGATAAAGCGATAGCCAACCCTATCCCCAGGCTGGTTTTCCAACTTAATGAAGACAGTTGCATTATAAAAAAAGTGACAAGCAACGCAGTAGCCGCAACTTGTAGAACGCCGAGTCCGAGAATTGTTTTTCTTAATCCCCAAAGTAACCCCGGACGAAGCTCCAGGCCTATAAGAAAAAGCATCATAACCACCCCAAACTCAGCGAAATGCATTAGATCGGCATGATTATCAACTAGCTTGAGCGCAAAAGGACCGATTAAAATCCCTGCGAGTAAATAACCAAGTACCGAGCCCAACCCCAATCGTTTAGCGATAGGAACAGAAATTACGGCAGCACATAGATAAATCATTGAAGCGGCGAGCATAGAAATATTCTTTTTATGTTGGTTCTATGTTAAATCTAGTTGAGAAGCGACTATTTTTGAAGTCGGTTGTTGTGGCGCAGTATTTCATTCGCTCCGAAGAGCCTGCCAGGGAGTGCTATTCAGAGCTATTCAGAGTTATTGAGTGATACAGGCGAAATCTGAAGCAGGACAGCTCAGTTAGCAGATTCAAATGGAGGATTAACTGACCAGAACAGTGCAGGATGGATACTTTGAGAATATTCATACTGCGACATACGATCTACAACTAACAACTAACAAAACAGTCATCACCTACTTTTTATCGTTTCGATAGAAAGCTGAGTTAATGACAACT
Organism: Aliikangiella sp. G2MR2-5; assembly: GCF_015687155.1. Classification (GTDB taxonomy): domain Bacteria; phylum Pseudomonadota; class Gammaproteobacteria; order Enterobacterales; family Kangiellaceae; genus Aliikangiella. Next base: position 25,039 of record NZ_JADPQF010000009.1, read on the forward strand.
TGCATTCCAACTTTTTGTTTAATCCCTAAAATATCTCAGGGCGATATTTATTAGACTGTCTGATGCTTATTGGTGACTGCTCGTTTTTATAGGCATATACTTTTTTAGACCACTTGGAATACCAATCCGGTTCGGCTAAATAAAACCTATTCTCCAGGACGGTTCACTAAATTTTTCGATATCTACAGCCTGTTTATAACAGGATTTCGTGTTGTCGATAAGGAGGAGCAAAATGGACAGTTTCCGCAAGGTACTAATTATTGATAATGACAACGAAAGTCTGCAATTAGTCATTGACCATGCCTTAACGGTAAAAGATTCGTCTGACACCGAGTTTCACTTTTTAAGTTGTAAACCTCAAGAAGTCCCGTTTATATCGGAGGCCAGTCCAGACAGACATAAGCAGTTTTTTCATGAACGAAAAGAAGAGCGAGTGAACTACCTCGTTCAACTTGCTGAAGAACATATTCCCGCAACCCATAGAGTTGAAATCCATGATTTATGGACTCATCCTCCGATGGAAGCTATCGAACTCGCTTGTGAACTAATCAAACCCGACCTACTGGTTAAGTTATCGGATCCGAATCATTATTCGGAGTTTTTTCATAGTAGAACGCTAGATTACAAGCTCATTAAAAGCTGTCCAACGGCATTAATGCTCGTTAGAAAAGACGAATTTGGAGATAAAAAGGTACTTGCCGCAATCGATGGCGGAACACAAGATAACGTAAAATGTGAGTTGAATGAAAACATTCTGGAGTGGGCAGAATCTATTGCCGGCTCTTTCGGCTCTTTACCTAGTCTGATCAGTGCTCATATGACTCCGATCCTCGATCCGGCTGAGTCGTATCAAAATAAAACACTCCGCAGATACCGTCAGAAAGTCGTTGAAGAACAGCACGAAAATATTCAATCATTGGTGAAGCATAGACACTTTCACCTGAAAGACAGACACATTGTAGAGGGCTATATAGAAGATCGAATTAACGAGTTGGTCGAAAAAGAAAACTATCGGCTGGTCGTTTTAGGCAATCACAGAAACCGAGGACTTAGAGGGCACTTTGTTGCCAATACCGCAGAGCGATTAATGGAAAGAGGAAAGTCTGATTTACTTCTTGTCCCCTATTAACAAGAGTTAAATCGCTATCGAAATACAAACACGATTTTTTCACCAAAAAAGAAAATAATATTCTGCCCAACAAAAAATGCCACCCTGGTGGGTGGCATCAGATTACAGGTGAATCAAATCGATCTTATTTGCCTAGAACTCGACTCTTGCAATAAGTGAAAGATATCTTTCCTGCTGATAGATCTCTGTCAATCCATAGTTTCCACTATTAGTCCATTCATTGACATCGACTGCAGTATCCGCCGCAAACAAGTTATAAACGGTAGCTTTCAACAATAGACCTTCGAGAATCTCATCGTTTCGATAGCTGAACGAAAGATCAACATTATGCGTCCAATCCAGATTGCCAGCGGAACCACGTGGAGAAGGATTTCCTTCAGCATCGTAGAAACCACCAATATACCAACGGCTGACACAATCAGACCAAGGGCTATCAGGTGCACATGAATCCACTCCTTCAGGATGCGGAGTCAAAGTATTTAATGGACGACCTGAAGCACCACGATATACAAAGCTCAAAGCCATGCTGTCACTAAGATCATAAACTCCAGAAACCTTGACTGAGTGGCGTCTATCATTCGGTAAATCACCATAGGCATGATCGAGTGCATCACCGTAGTCATAGTCAGACGTCCAACCAGGATCCGCCTGACCATTGGTTGTTTTTACCAACCCTTCGGTATTACCGTAGCTGTGAGACCAGGTGTAAGAAGCAAATATTTCAAAGTCATCGGTAACAGGACCGTTTATCTGAAAATCCCATGCGATATATTTTCTAACCGGTTTCGCGAGCTGCAATTCATCAGGTGTCAAAGTAACATTATCCACCGTTCCATCGCCATCAAAGTCATAGGCAATCTGAACCTCATCACCAGGATTTGCAAGAATATAGAAGCTACCTTGTCCGGTATTGTTATCGATACCAAGTTCTTCCAGCTTGGTTGATAAAACCGGCATATAGTCAGTATCTTCAACTGAACGGCCGAGTTCATTATAGGTCGCAGTAACACTTGCGGTGTATTCATTTAGTTGAGTAGAGTAGCCTATCGACAACTGGTCAGAATACATGGCTTTTAGATTTTTGGATGCGATCAGGTTTGGATCGGTAATTCCTCTTTGACGATAATCTCGAGGAAGCAAACGATCTCCACGAGCTGGAGAACCATCTTCCAGACGCGCTGGAACTTCACCTGGCGTTAGATTCTCATAATAGTCAAAGTACTCGACTGAAGAAGATCCCTGAACAATGTTCATCCGCGCAGCAACAGGTTGAAAGTAACGCCCAAGCGACATAAACAATTTGTCTTCACCTTTGCCATCAATGTCCCAGATAGCAGCCAGTCTTGGTGCAATATTGCCCGAAGTATCAACATATTTTTCTCCACTGGAAACAGTGTTAGCAAAGTCGACAACACGAACCCCATAATTGAATGTCCATTCATCATTGAACTTCCAGCTATCTTGCGCATAAAACGCTTTTGAACTCACCGTTGAGTCTGAAAAGCGATTTCTGATTCTGCGTCGAACAAATTCGGTACCTTCTGCCAATCCAGCTTCAACAGCAGCGGTTCCAACACTTCCATAAGCGTCACCCGCAATACCGTAGGCCCACCAACCGGTAGCCGCGCTGTCATCCAGATCATTAAGGTCACCAACAGCAACACCATTTTGACGATTGTTAACATATACATCGATATCGTATTGATCGATACCAAAGGCAATAGAGTGACGATCAAGGTCAAAACGAAAATCTACCCTAAACTGATCGCGAGTAAACTTCTGTGGTTCAATACTGGAATTGCTGTAGGAATATCCGGGGATATCAGTACAGGTTCCGGTGCTGCAATCTAACACTGAAGGATAAAAGTTAGCGGGTACTGGAACCTCCTCTTCTTCAGTTTGACCCCAGACCATATCCAGAGAGAAAACGTCATTGAATTCACCGTGATAAGTGATCCCCTTGAACATGCCGCCATCTTCAGCAAAAGATATACCATTAGACTCAGGCGCAATTGTATCGCTGGCAACATCGTATGAATGATTGAGAGTAGTGAATTCCCTTTTTGTATTGAAAGCTGTTACCCCGACAGAGTGACCTTCAAACATGTGCCAGTCAACATTAAGGAACCAACGGTCTGATTTAGTTTCCGTGCTGTACCAGGAAGAATTTCCCGCGCCTTCGGAATTGGTCGTTTGTGGGTTGTACAAGAAATAGAAGAAAGCTTTGTCTTCGACAATAGGACCGCTTGCCCAGATATTGTACTCGGAAAACTCTAGCTCATCTCTTTCGTTATTCAGCTGGTATAACTCAGGATCACTCATCAGCCTGACAGAATTATGTGGCTTGTAACCAAATTCTGGATCGATTCGGTATTGAGCACCGAATTTGAATTCATTATCACCTGATTTAGAAACTGTATTAACAATACCACCAAGGGCACCACCAAACTCAGCTGTAATTCCGCTGGTTTGAACATTAGTCTGTTGAATAGCTTCCCACGGCATTCTGAAAGAGCCTAAGCCAGATTCAATCTGAGTAATATTAATACCATTCAGGTAATAACCATTTTCTGCAGAAGATGCACCCCCTATCGAAGACGCGCCATTGAACGCTCCTGGTGCAGCATTTTCTACCGTACCCGGTGTCATTAATACCATTGACTCAAGACCCGCTTCTACCGGCATAATCTTGATTTCTTCAAAATCAAAAGCACGACCAGCAGTTGTCTCTGCCATATCGAGCTTTTGCATGCGGGTCCCGACAATCTGTAGGACCTGACCACGGTTTTCCTCTCCGAGGACAGTCTCCATAATAACGGGCTTACCAATCAATACTTTGAATGACTCAGCCTCAGCTTCAAATCCATCTCTCTCAATCATTAGCTGGTACTCACCAGCAGGAAGATTTCTCAGGGTGTAATTTCCCAGAGAGTTGGTTCTTATGGTTCGCGTTATACCCTTTGTTTTGTGAATAACGGTAATCGCAGCATTTGCTACGTCTTTACCACTTGCCGACTCAACGTGTCCGCGCAACTCCCCACCTGTATCTGCCGCCATAACAGCGGCTGAACATAAAGAGAGTGCGAAGCCAGCAAGTATTTTTGTTTTTAGTTTCATGCTATCTCCTAGTTCCCCTAATCGACTTGCTTACAATCGATAGATAGTTGTTTCTCGGTTGTTAGAGCAACAATGAAATCAGCGACTCTTAGAATCGCCAGTTTGCATCTGATTACTCGAAGGCAACACTATCACAACAAAGCTATTGCGCACAATAAACATTTTTTTATATACACATAATTGAATTTCAAGGAGGGTCTGACAGTTTTTGACGGGCATAAAAAAACGCCTCCAGAAGGAGGCGTTTTGATAAGCAAAACCGTTTGGGGAGGGGCTGTTCCCCGAATGAAATTTTAACGCTTTGAGAACTGTGGACGCTTACGCGCTTTGTGAAGACCAACTTTCTTACGCTCAACAGCACGAGCATCACGTGTAACGTAACCTGCTTTGCGAAGTGTTGGACGCATTTCTTCATCATATTCCATCAATGCACGAGTGATTCCTAAACGGATTGCACCAGCTTGACCTGTATCACCGCCACCTTTAACAGTAACGTATGCATCGAATTTCTCTAACGTCTCAGTCAACTCAAGTGGCTGACGAACAACCATTCTTGAAGTTTCACGACCGAAGTATTCATCCAAAGGCTGTTGGTTAACAACAATGTCACCTTTACCTGGGCGAAGGAATACACGAGCGGTTGAGCTCTTGCGACGACCTGTACCGTAATATTGAGTATTTGACATTATCTTCACCAATTAAATGTTAAGTTCTTTTGGTTGCTGTGCCTGATGCGTATGCTCAGGACCAACAAAGATTTTTAGCTTGCGTAAGCAGGCACGACCAAGAGGATTGCTTGGGATCATACCTTTTACCGCGTTGTGTAAAATGCGCTCTGGCGCCTTTTCTCTTAATTTATCAAGAGTAATTCCGCGGATTCCACCTGGGTAGCCGGTGTGGTGGTAGTATGTCTTAGCAGCTTCTTTATTACCTGTTACAGCAATTTTCTCAGCGTTAACAACAACGATGTAATCACCGGTATCAACGTGAGGAGTATATTCTGCTTTGTGCTTGCCGCGTAAACGACGAGCGATTTCTGTGGCCAAACGGCCAAGTGTTTTACCAGTTGCGTCAACAACGTACCAATCACGTTTAACTGACTCTGGCTTTGCACTAAAAGTTCTCATTTTTAGCTCCAATTTCGGGCTTTGCTAGGCCTTGTTTAAGTTATTACTTTAAAAAAGAGCGCGAATTTTACAGAAATGGTAGCGCTAGCACAACCTATTTTAGCTAAAAAATAGCCCGATATCGGTAATTATGGTTATTAATTCGACAATTTAACCAAACCCCATGAATCACAAGGGCTAGATAGTGCAAATAATCGAGTTTTTTTGCAAATAATGCTTTATTTCCGCGGGTTTCTAAGTTAAAAAGCTCTACAGCTAGGGGCTTTTTTCAATTAACCCACATTTTTGGCTAAATTTCGAGCTTTTGCGGCTCAATCGTTAACTTCTAATCATAATTTAACTTTCAGGAACTAAAATGGCTGCTAAAAAACCAAAAACCATTAAAGAAAGATACACTAAAACTCAGATTCTTAACGAAATTGCCGAGTCTACTGAGCTTTCCAAGAAGCAAGTTGGTGCTGTACTGGACGAGTTGACTGACATTATCGATCGCCATATTAAAAAGCGTTCTTGTGGTGAGTTTGTTTTGCCGGGATTGTTGAAGATTCAAGCGCAAAAAGTACCTGCTCGTAAAGCGAAGAAAGGCGTTCCAAACCCATTTAAGCCTGGCGAACTAATGGACGTTGCAGCTAAGCCGGCGTCAATTCGTGTAAAAGTGCGTCCTTTGAAAAAATTGAAAGACATGGCCAGCTAATCGCGGTTATTTCATTCAAAGAATTAAAAAAGCCGTGGTCATTACCACGGCTTTTTTGTTTATGATTGAGAAAAAAACAAATAAAATACAAGGCTAAGCAAGATGCTGTTTTGCCAGGTAGTCATGTGACTGCATTTCCTGTAGACGACTGAGTGTCCTTTTAAACTCGAAAGCTAACTGGCTCCCCACATAGAGCTCTTCCAACTCAACTGCAGCAGTTATCATCAACTTGACATTTCGTTCATAAAACTCATCAACAAGACTGATAAAACGTCTTGCCGCTGAATCATCCTTTGCCTCGAGTTGAGGTATATCACTCACCATAACTGTATGGTAACAGCGAGACAACTCAATATAATCGGAATGGCTTCTCGCAGTCTCGCAAATTGCTTTAAAGTCGAACCAGACGACGCCTTCCGCCAGACGAATAGTTTCAATCATTCTATGTTCAACTTCAATAGATGTTCCTTGTCCCACTTCTTCAGTCGCTAACTGGTCAAAACTGACATTTAAATTATCAATGGCAGCCTGATCATGGGGAGTATGGAAAATATCTGCTTGCTCCAAAGTTCTTAGTCGATAATCAACGCCGCCATCAACATTTACAACCTGAGTATGGGCTTCAATTAATTTGATTGCGGGTATAAATCGTTCCCTCTGCAAGCCGTTCCAATAAAGACGCTGGGGAGGAATATTTGACGTTGCCACTAATGCCACTCCGCGCTTAAATAGCGCTTGAAACAAGCCTCCTAATAACATCGCATCGGTGATGTCACTGACAAAAAATTCGTCAAAACAGATGACACAGGTTTTGTTCGCTATATCATCCGCGATTTTATTTAGAGGGTCGCTTTGCCCCTTGTGTTCGGTCAGCTGCTCGTGTAGCTGATGCATAAACCGATGAAAATGCAGTCGCATTTTGTTTTCTAGCGGTAATAGATCGTAAAACATATCCATTAAATAGGTCTTACCACGACCGACGCCCCCCCAGAAATAAAGCCCTTTGACCGGCTCCGGAGTTCCGCCAAGCCAGGCTCTAAACTGCGTAAGCATCCCTTTAGGCTGATTCGCCCGTATTAGACGATGAAATAAGTCATCAAGCAGCTCGACAGCCATTGCCTGAGCGGCATCATGCGTATATTGACCTGACGCCATATCTGCTTGATATTTTGACAAAGGAGTTTGTTTCATAGTCTTGGTGTTAATTTCCTGCTGCAGGTTAATGATTATCGCTGGCGCTAAAATTTAGATGACAAATTTACATGATGACTCACAATTTCTTCGATATGACTACGCAGCTCCACCAGGCGCCCGTGAAAAAAGTGGCTGGCACCTTTCATTGTAATCATTGAAGGAGTTTTTTCGAACAATTTGACCCATTCAACCACTTCCGAATAATCCACTAACTCGTCGTCGTCCCCCATAATAATACGCCAGTCGCAATCCGGACGAACAAACCCGTTAAAATCAAATCGCTTAACCGGTGGCGCAACGCTTATCAAAAGTTCTGGTCGCAGTCGCGGTGAAGCAAAGGAAGATACATAGGCTCCGAAAGAAAAACCACTCAATATCAATTTTTTATCTGGAAATTTTTGCTGCATCCATTTAATGACAAACTCGAGATCTTGCTGTTCTCCTCTGCCCTCATCATATTTTCCTTCACTATTACCAACCCCTCGGAAGTTGAATCGAATACTCGGAAATCCAAGACCAGCAATAGTTCGTGACAAAGTATGAACAACTTTGTTAGATAACGAACCTCCATGAAGAGAGTGAGGATGACAATTGACAGAAAAATAAGGAGCACTGGACAAGTTCTCCGGCATATCGAGCAAAGCTTCTATTGTACCGTCAGGCCCAGCGATGGTTACTTTTTCGCTTGTTAGTTTCATTACAGATATATTAATTGACTATTCAGACTATCAAAATCGCGGCATTTTCTCACTAAACCACTAAAACTGCCAGAGCTTCATCCAGTCTGCTCATATACTCAACCTGTTGCAGCTCAAACTGACAGCAAAAACTTTATGACAAGGATCAAATTAGACCAAATGCTATTCGACTAGACAGGCTAACTGGTATATATTTAAGGAGGTAGTATGATCTATATGTTAACAAGGTTAAGCAAGGCCAAATACCTGTAGAATCAGGTTGTATAGTTCATCTGACAAGCGACTTGACGTATTAATTATGAGGTAAGCTAATGGAATATTTTGCAACAGTTCTGGGAATAATTATTGCGGGAGCAGCAGGCTTTATATTCGGACGCAATTATTCTACAGATGCAAAAGAAAAGTCGAGATTAGAGCAGGATCTTAAGAACAAACAGGCCGAGCTAGAGGCATTTAGAGGAAAAGTAACCAGTCATTTCGAAAAGACTGCTGACTTGTTTAACCAGGTTTCTGATAGTTATCAATCACTTTACGATCACATTGCTAAAAGTTCTAATCAGCTATGTTCAGCCCCCAGCTTTCAATCTCTCCCCAAAAAAGAGACTGAACATTTAGGCGCTCCTGAGAAGCAGGCGCCAAAAGCTGGAGGAGAAGAGCTGTTTGATGCAAACAAGCTCTACAATGCACATGACTATAGGAATCACCTTGAAGAGACTGCGACGGAAACTGAGAAAGAGTCTGATACCGTTGTCAAATTTAGTAAAGCGAAAGAAAAGGATAGCAGCAACTCTAGCGAGCCAGCGTTGGACTATGCAGTAAAAGCAGAAGGTGTAATCAATCACAACAGCCTTGATATAGACGGCGTTAAAACTTCCTAGTTACCCGGCAGCCATTCGCCAGGACCGATTTCCCCAAAAGAGACTTTCGAGTCTCTTTTTTGATTACCAATTGCACATTCCAGAGATAGTCACAACGCTTAGTGGAATAAGACACAAGAAGTTTCGTTTTCCTGTGGTATGATGTGTTGCCTCGGCTTCTCGCAGTGCAGCCGAAATAGCATCAATAACAGGAACAAACGACTGAAATCAGGAAGTTATAATGAAAAAGCTCTTAATCATCATCATTTTACTGGCTGCAATTTTGCTTGGTGCGCCATTTTTTATTGGTTCTTCAGCTGAATCACAGGTTCGTCAGATGTATACATCAATAGATGAGCATCCGGCTATCTCCCTAAAACTAACCGAGTACCAAAAGGGCTGGTTAGAATCGGCAGCTAAAGTTGAACTATCTTTCGAAGCGCCAGAATTTAATGAAGTACCACGAATTGTTTTTACCCAGAAGATCTATCACGGTCCGATTCTATGGAAAGCAAACGGATTTGGACTTGGAATTGCTGACTCCATATATGGTGCAGAATTACCCGATGACGTGAAAGCAGAACTAGCAAAAGTCGACTCTATCAATGAGGACACTTTTAAAGTTACAACACGTATTGGATTTGGTGGCTCATTTGAATCGCACCTGGCACTTAAGCCTTTTTCATTTGAAAAAGACAATGTTAAGTTAGATGTGGAAGCCGCAAATATTGACTCTAACTTTGATGCAAGCGGCATTATCAAGGGTGAAGGTCACTGGGGTGGTATGACTGTCACCAAAGAAGGAAATGAAGCGTTTACAATGAAAGGAATGACTCTTTCTAGCAACCAAACCCTAATTAGTGGAACTATGTTCAGCCCTGATATGCTAACAGCAGGCGATGTAAAATTTTCTATCGAGCAAATCAATGTAGTTGGTGAAAACCCGGGACAAAATGTGAAGGTTGGCGATGCCTATATCAACGCAGATTCTTCGGTTGAAGCAGGACTAATGAACTTCAGCCTGGTGTTTGGCGCAAAATCAATTGACGCTATCGGAAAGAGCTTTACTGATTTAATCTATGATATATCCTTTGATAACCTCGACATAGAGTCAGTCCAGGAGTTAAACAAGCTGGCGAGTGATCCTGTATTGAAAACTAACCCAATGGCAGGAATGGCTAAGATTCAGGGAATGCTACCACAACTGGTTGAGAAGAACCCTATTATTAAAATCAACCAATTGGGAGTTGTTACCCCGGAGGGTGATATCTCTTCAGATTTAGTTTTTGCGATTGATCAAGAACTTTATGATGCAAACAACCCTATGACCATGATGTTTGCTATGGATGCAAAGGCCAAAGGCCATGCACCAGAGTTATTCTTCACTCAAATGGGTCTGGGTGGTCAAATAGAGCAGATGATTCAACAAAACTTTCTGGTAAGAGACAATGGCCAGCTAAAGTTTGACTTTATGTTTAAGCAAGGCCAGGCGACCTTGAATGGTCAGCCTATGCCGATGGGTATGTAATCCTTAACCCAACAAATCATTTGTACCGAATAAGGCTCCTACAAGGAGCCTTATTTTTTACAAATCCACAATTAGTTGCTGATGTCTGCTTGCTATGAACCTCAGGTGTGAATTACCATTATTTGCCAAGCGGACTTCAAAAATACCAGGGGAAACCAAAGGCCTTTATTACCCTGGCACCAAAAAACAGTGAAATTAAGATCTATGACAAAATTTATTTTCTACTTTAAGTCTATTTTCTGGGGTGTGCTGTTCGGCCTTACAATCCTTTTTTTCCTCCCCAATAGCAAACTACCTTTTAACTGGGAAGTTGCCAATGAAATGTATCAATTTCTGAAAAGTGAACATCACCGCCATCTGGATGATAGAAATCAGATACTAACGATTGAAAGCCTGTCTCTCGCGCCAGCTGTAGATGACGCCTCCCCTTCAGTAGTTAGTATTAATGTATTTCGTCCCAGACGCTTGCGCTCTGATAGCCGGTTAGCGCCAAATCAAAGAATAGTAGACTTCACAGTAGGTATTGGCTCCGGGGTAATTATTTCAGAAGAAGGATATATTGTTACCAATAACCATGTTATCGAAAATGCAAAGCAAATAAGCATCAATCTACCGGATGGACGAAAGCGGTTTGTTGAGCTGGTTGGCAGGGACAAAGAAACTGATCTTGCGGTATTAAAGACCGACTTGAAAGGGTTAAAGCCAGCTAAACTGGCTGACTCTTCAAAAATAAAACCGGGAGAACTAGTCATGGCAATCGGCAGTCCCTTTGGTGCTACCCAGTCAGTTTCACTGGGAATTGTCAGCGCAATTACTTATGGTCTGCCTTTCAACAGAATTCAGACAGATGCAGCCATCAACAGCGGTAACTCTGGAGGAGCCCTGATCAATACCAAGGGTGAAGTGGTTGGTATTAACCAGATGATTTTAAGCTCATTGGGAGGCGGGCAAACAGGCGTTAACTACGCTATTCCAATCAACTTTGTAAAACGCATCGCATCTGAAATCATCAGCGATGGATTTGTCAGACGAAACTGGCTGGGAATAAATGTTGGTGAACTATCCGCAGAAATCTATCAACGCTATTTTCCAGATGTCGAATCAGGAAAAGGGGTCGGCATATCATCAGTGGATAAGGATAGTCCGGCAGAAAAAGCAGGCTTAATGCAGAACGACCTGCTTATTTCGTTTGATGGACAGACAGTTGAAAATTTGAAACTGTTTTATGAACTATTTTCTTCTACTCCTATCGGAAAAAATGTAGAGCTTGAGGTTATTAGAAGTGGGGAAACGCTAAAACTCAATGTCCAGCTGATTGAAAAACCATTTGGACTCGATTGAGACCTCAGCAAAACACTGGTAGGTAGAAACCTGTGTGTAAAAAAGCCGTCAATCGACGGCCTTTTTAGTTTTAAACAATTACCTGCAAATTAACTTGGAACCCGTCGAATACTTGCCCCCATTAATTGCAGCTTTTCTTCAATACACTCGTATCCTCGATCAATATGATAGATACGATCAACCAGGGTATCACCTTCAGCCACAAGTCCTGCAAGTACCAGACTAGCTGAAGCTCTTAAATCAGTCGCCATCACTTGTGCGCTAGACAGATGCTCTACTCCCTTACAAATAGCAGTATTTCCTTGTATTGTCATGTCAGCTCCCATACGTTGCATTTCACTAACATGCATAAAGCGATTTTCAAAAATAGTTTCTATGATCACCCCCGTCCCTTCTGCAACCGCATTTAGCGCAGTAAACTGAGCCTGCATATCAGTCGGAAAACCAGGGTATGGTGCAGTAGTAATATTCACAGACCTGGCCCGTTTTCCTTCCATATCCAGTTCAACCCAGTCAGGACCAGTAGTAATCGTCGCACCAGCTTCTTCCAGCTTTAGTAATACCGACTCCATAATTTCAGGATCAGTATCTCTAATTTTGACTCGACCTCCGGTAATTGCAGCTGCTACCAGATAGGTTCCCGCTTCGATTCTGTCAGGTAAAACATTATGATGACAACCGGACAACCGCTCTACACCTTCAACAGTAATAATATCCGTGCCAGCCCCGCTTATTTTCGCACCCATAGCGATAAGACAGTTAGCCAGGTCCACAACTTCCGGTTCTCTGGCAGCATTTTCAATAATACTGGTGCCTTTGGCCAAAGTTGCCGCCATTAAAATGTTTTCGGTTCCAGTTACACTGACCGTATCCATAAATACTCGCGCACCCTTCAGGCCTTCTGGCGCTCTAGCTTTGACATAGCCGTCGGTCACATCAATTTCAGCGCCCATTGCCCGCATTCCTTTGATATGCAGATCAACCGGACGAGAACCAATAGCGCATCCACCAGGCAAAGAAACATCAGCCTTTCCGAAACGGGCTAGTAAAGGACCAAGTACCAGAATTGAAGCCCGCATTGTTTTTACCAACTCGTATGGGGCTTCAAATGAATGAATGTTAGTAGTGTCAATTTCAACCGTCATTTTTTCATCTAGCGTCATCGAACACCCAAGAATACCCAAAAGCTCCAGGGTGGTCGTTACGTCATTAAGATGAGGGACATTACCAATTGAGGTGACTCCATCTGCGAGCAGCGTCGACATTAATATTGGCAGCGCAGCATTTTTGGCACCGGAATTTCGGATACAACCATCAAGCTTTTTACCACCGGTTATTTGCAATTTATCCATGGACTCTCCACTAAAGTTGGATGACCAGACGCTGCAATCAAGCAGCTTCTTCCGGTGTAAGCGTTTTTAAAGACAATGCGTGCAGATCACCTGAAGCGATATGCTCTTGAACAGTGGCGTAAACCATTTGTTGGCGCGCAACCGGGCGTTTACCTTCGAATTCTTTGGAAATTACCGTCGCTTCAAAGTGATAACCATCACCACCAACTTCGACGGATTCACAATTGAGACCCGCTTCTATCATTATTTTTACTTCATTTTCAGTCATTTAGCTTCTCGTCAGTTTGACAGACCTGCAATTTAGCCGCGCATTGTACCGCGAAACAAATGTAAGTATAAACTTTCTGTTACCTAAATTTGTGTTTTTCTGGCGTACAAATGTGACGGAATTAAGTATAATAGCGCGCTTTTTAGGCAAGACTTATCGCGCAGAACGCGTTATTTCGCCAGTTTGGGGACGAGTCTGTTAACCTTTAAGTTAACGGATTGATACAATTTTCTTTTTGCTAATCAATTAATTAGAGAATTACACTAGGCATTCTTTTAGTTGTTTTAGCTGTTATTAGAACAAAGGTAATAATCTAACCGATATGCTTCTTAATTTTGCGATGGTCATCTCTGGCATTTCTTTGCTGGTATGGAGTGCTGACCGATTTACAGACGGAGCAGCCGCGATCGCGAGAAATTTGGGGATATCACCACTGATTGTAGGTCTGACTGTAGTAGCAATGGGCTCTTCAGCTCCGGAAATTATAGTGTCACTCAATGCAGCAGCCGCAGGCACGCCGGGTCTGGCAATAGGAAACGCCATCGGTTCAAATGTAGCAAATGTCGGCATGGTTTTAGGAATTGCAGCAATAGTCACTCCGCTACATGTTCAGTCGGCAACCCTGAAGCGCGAAATTCCGATACTTTTTGGAGTGATGGTGCTTGCTTTTGCGCTGATGATCGATCACGAACTATCAATAGCCGATGGCCTCATTCTTTTGTCCAGTCTGGTGGGATATCTCGTCTGGCTTACTTTTTCAGCTCTACGCGCTCGACACAAAAAAGACTTGATGCTTGAAGAAATTATCGAAGAACTTCCTGAGCAAATGGCGACCTGGAAAGCGACCCTTTGGGTAATTGCCGGACTTTTACTGCTTCAAATCAGTTCAAAGCTTCTGGTAACCGGGGCGGTAAGTATTGCTCACAATATTGGCGTAAGCGACTTCGTTATCGGAGTTACAATTGTTGCAGTAGGAACCAGCTTACCTGAATTGGCAGCTTCTGTGACAAGCGTGCTCAAAGGTGAACATGAACTAGCTATTGGTAATGTTATTGGTTCAAATATTTTTAATTTGCTCGCCGTACTGGGCGTACCTACACTAATCACACTGGTTGATGTCGACCAAAAAGTATTAGTCATCGATTATGCCTTCATGGTTGGTCTAACTGTCGCAGTCTGTTTTATGGCGTGGGGACAGAAAGGAAAACCGGGTGAAATAACCAGGTTTGAAGGGGGACTGCTTCTTGCCTTTTTTATCGGCTACCAGGCCTATCAATTTATTTCAGTGTCAAACCATTAAGCCGCACAACTTAGATAAACGGCTTATTTCCTAAACCAAATGAAGTCACCTCTGTTTGGACCAATGGAATTTGGTAAACAACTTCTTCCTGAGCCCTATTTTAAGTCAGAAGCAAATAACACAGGTCAATAGTCTACAAATATTGTTAAAATAGACTGACAATCAACGATATACTTGGTTAACTTAGTTAATCGAACAGACAATGGTAAAATCTAGCACTATGACTGACCCAGCCCAGCTTATTCGCTGCGGACAAAATGTAATCGACATTGAGCAGTCCGCAGTTTCAAAGTTAAAAGACAAAGTTAATCAGGATTTTGTTAAAGCCTGCCAATTGATTCTCTCGTGCAAAGGGCGTGTTGTTGTCATTGGAATGGGTAAGTCCGGACACATCGGCAATAAAATCGCGGCTACACTGGCTAGCACAGGCACCCCCTCATTTTTTGTTCATCCAGGAGAAGCCAGTCATGGTGATCTCGGAATGATTACTGAAGCAGATGTTGTCCTTGCTCTTTCTAACTCCGGAGAAACCAGCGAGTTAACCAGCATCCTTCCCGTGATCAAGCGCAAGGGAATACCTTTAATTAGCATGACAGGAAACGCAAAATCGACACTTGCAAGTGCTGCAACTGCCAACCTCGATACGAGCGTCGAAAAAGAAGCTTGTCCAATGAACCTGGCTCCGACCGCATCAACGACTGTATCTCTGGTTATGGGAGATGCTCTGGCAGTAGCTTTGTTGGATGCAAAAGGATTTACCGAAGACGACTTTGCTCTATCTCACCCAGGAGGAAGTCTGGGCAGACGTTTGCTACTAAAAGTAGAAGATATTATGCACAAGGATAAGGATATTCCGATTGTTAAACAGGATACGCCGATTAGTGATGCCCTACTGGAAATTAGCGAAAAACGTCTGGGTATGACTTGCGTGGTTGACGATTCAGGGAAACTTGTCGGAATTTATACTGATGGCGATCTTAGACGAACTCTGGAAATGGACGTCAATTTTAAGACGACACCAATCAGTCATGTTATGACAGCTGGCGGGAAAACCATTGGCGCTAATAAATTAGCTGCCGAAGCTTTACAAATTATGGAAACCAGCGCTATCAATGCATTAATAATTACAGACAAAGATCACCGCCCTACAGGCGCGTTGAATATGCACGATTTATTGAAAGCAGGAGTTGTTTGATGATACTCAATTATGAGCATTCGCTCCTGGAAAAAGCGTCTCAGATTAAACTACTAATTTGCGACGTAGATGGAGTACTTAGTGACGGTAAAGTTTACTTTGGTAATGAACAGGAAGAGCTTAAGAACTTCAATATCAAAGATGGGCTTGGCATCAAACTAATGCAAAAAAATGGTATCACTGTAGCGATAATTACCGGTCGCCAATCGAATATTGTCGAACGCAGAGCCAAAGAGCTTGGTATTGAAAAAGTATATCAAGGCAGAAGTGATAAGCGAGCTACCTACCAGGAAATAATTGAAGACATGGGACTTCAAAAAGAACAGGTTGCGCATATTGGAGATGACTTACCAGATCTACCTTTGATGAAACGCTCCGGACTGGGTATCTGCGTTAATGATGGTTACTACTTCGTTAAACAACACGCAGACTGGGTCACTCCGAGTAACGGTGGCAGCGGCGCAGTAAGAGATGTCGCAGACTTATTACTAACTGCTCAGGGAAAACTACCGAATATCCAGGCGGAATATCTACAATGAGTATGACTTTAAAAACGGCGATCATATGTAGCCTGCTGGCTGCTATCCTTGCTTTTTTCTATTGGTCGCCCGTTTTTATTGCCTCTTCTGACAAAGAGGTGAGTTCATTCAAGAAGCCAGACACCCAAGCCGACTACTATTTCGAGAATGTAAAAATCGAAACTTTCGATGCGAGTGGCTTCCGCCTCAATCAAATTGTCGCTCAGAAAATAGAGCATTTTGATTCCACCAAGACCTCGGAGATAGCTGCACCGAAGGTAATCGCCTATAGCGAAAGCGACGCTCAATGGCTAATAAATGCAGCACATGGCAAAGTAAATCATCAGAGCGAAGAGATACAGTTGGAAGGTAGCGTGAAATTAACTCAAACAGCCCAGTATCAGCTTACGAGCCCGACAACGACACAAATTGATGTTGATGACCTGAGTATAAGCCTTAACCAGAACACTGCTACCAGTGAGAATGGCGTTAAAATTCTTTCAGGTAATTACTACACGACGGCAAAAAAATTAAACGCGCAGTTAAAAGAAAACACTATTTCCCTTTCTGGGCAAGTTGTGTCTTCAGAGTTAGAAAGTGAGCTCCAAAAGTAATGAACAATAAAAACGCAACAAAATTGTATCGCAAGTTATTCCTCGCTTTTCCTTTGAGCGTTGTATTTTTCTTATCTTCTACCGCCAATGCGGTAACGAGTAGCGAGATTGGCAACAATAAAATAACTAGCGACAGTTCCAAATTTGATTTAAATAGTAATCGGGTTTATTACATGGGGAACGCCCTTTTTACCAACAATCTGTTTTCCATTAGTGGTGAAAAAATAATTGCGCAAAAAAATAGCGCACAAGATACCAGCCAGATTGAAGTTGAAGGTAATTTTGCTCAGGTTCTGCGGAAGAAAGGCGTCGATGGAAATCAACTTAATTTTTCAGCAAAGCGCATAAAATATGAGATGTTAAACAAAAAAATGCTCGGAGAAGAGCTGGTTAGTCTGGAAATAAATACTATAGAAGGAAATCATTTTCAACTACAAGGAGAGCGTCTGGAAATGCTTGAAATCCCTACCGGGGACTTAAACTTAAAAGGACGCCCGTTAACACTTACTATATCTCCTGGCGATGGACAAAAGTTAACCGCAACTGCAGAGATACTCAATTATACTCAGAAACAACAAGTATTTGAGCTAGTAGGAAATGTACAGCTTAAAACGAGTAGAGAAACGATAAAAGCTGACCGACTTTTTTATGACGCAAAAAATAAACTCATAGATATTCCCCGCTCACAAAAGCAACAAGAAATGGTTCAACGTGTTAAATCCAATAACAATTGAAAAAATTAAAAGATAGACTCATGACAATACTTTGCGCTCAACATTTAGCCAAGATATATAGTGGAAGAGCTGTTGTATCCGATGTATCCCTAAAGGTGTCAACAGGAGAAATAGTCGGACTACTCGGTCCCAATGGTGCGGGAAAAACGACTTCTTTTTATATGATAGTAGGACTAGTTGCTGCCGACGGCGGAGAAATCACACTGGATGATGAGTCTCTCACCGCAATGCCAATGCATCAACGAGCTCAAATGGGAATCGGCTATCTTCCACAGGAAGCTTCCGTTTTTCGAAGGTTAACTGTTGAACAAAATATTCTCGCAATACTTGAGCTAGATACAACTTTGAGCAAGACGCAAAGGACAGACAAAATGATGTCCTTGTTGGAAGAGTTCCAAATTACACATATTCAGAAAAGTCTCGGAATGTCGCTGTCAGGCGGAGAAAGACGACGGGTCGAAATTGCCAGAGCGCTGGCCAGTGATCCTAAGTTTATTTTGCTGGATGAACCATTTGCAGGGGTCGACCCTATATCGGTCAGCGAAATAAAAAGTGTCATACAACAGCTAAAAGCCAGAGGCCTGGGAATACTGATCACCGATCACAATGTTAGAGAAACGTTAGATGTTTGTGAAAGAGCCTATATTGTAGAGTCAGGTAAGCTGTTAGCAGAAGGTACTCCGGAACAGGTACTGGCAAACGAACAGGTCAAGAAAGTTTATCTTGGCGAGAACTTTCGACTCTAGCAGATTACTGCTCGAGTCCCCTTTTGTCCTCACCCTTGATTGCAGGCTGTTTCTTTTTTATACAAAAAGTAATAAAAAATAATTTTGTTACTCTTTTGACTTGAATCGTGAACAAGTCAGCATCATATTAGTCTCATAGAAGATAAATTCTGCATAGAAACGAATAAGAATTTTTATCAATCAAGCTCGTTTACTGCTATAGTTAGAATTAAGTGGGGCAAGTTAAAACAGCCTCCGGAAAATAAAATTAATGAAACAATCTTTACAGCTTAAAATCAGTCAATCTCTAACCATGACGCCTCAGTTGCAGCAGGCGATTAAATTATTGCAACTTTCCAGTCTTGACCTTCAATCAGAAATACAGCAAGCATTAGATTCCAACCCTTTACTTGACTCCGAACAGGGCGATGACGCAACCTTTGACGGTTTGGGCGAACAGGATTCCAAACGAGATGCAGAAGATAATTCTGAACGGACGCTACTGGATGCATCGGAAACAGAAACCTCTGACAAGATAAATAGCGACAAAATAGACTCAGATCTAAGTATCGATACCCAATGGGAAGACTGGGGATATACCAGCACATCAAGCGGCAATCGAAACAGTGAAGAATCTTCCCAGTTTGAATATCAGGGCGAAACATCAGAGTCGCTGAGAGATCAGCTCCAATTCCAGATAGATATGCTTCGTCTTTCCGAAGTAGATAGAGCAATAGCGACAATTCTTATCGACTCAATTGACGAACGTGGATATATGAATGCCTCGATAGAAGATATTGTGGAAATGTTCCGGGAAGAGAAAGACGATCTACTTGATACATCAGAAGATATCGACATTGTTGAAGAAGATGAAGTAGAAGCAGTATTACACCTATTGCAAAGCTTCGAGCCGGCGGGTATAGCAGCTAGAGATTTGCAGGAATGTTTATCCCTCCAACTTGATAGACTGGAAAAACAGACTGTTGAAGTTGAGCTGGCAAAAGCAATTGTTGGACAAGAGTTTAAAAATCTTTCCAGTCGAAATTATCGCCAGATAATGAAGTCTATGGGGGTTAATGAGGAACAATTGAAGCGTGCGGTAGAAGTCATCCAGTCTCTAGATCCTCGTCCTGGCAATCAATTGACTCAAAATACGGCTGAATATGTAATTCCAGATGTCTTTGTTGCAAAAAATAGCAAAGGCGAATGGACTGTCGAACTAAACAACAGCGTAGCCCCAAAGTTAACAATTAATGAAAATTATGCAGCCTTGATTAAAAGAGCTGACAACAGTCCGCAAAACCAATATCTAAAGAATAATTTGCAAGATGCCAAGTGGTTCATAAAGAGTTTACAAAGCCGCAATGAGACGCTTCTGAAAGTTGCGGCTTGTATAGTCAAGAAACAGGAAGGCTTTCTGGAGTATGGCGAAGAAGCCATGAAGCCAATGGTTCTTAATGATGTTGCAGAAGAAGTCGAAATGCACGAGTCCACCATTTCTCGGGTCACTACTCAAAAGTATATGCACACCCCAAGGGGAATATTTGAGTTGAAGTACTTCTTTTCCAGTCACGTTGGAACAACTGCCGGTGGAGAGTGCTCTTCAACTGCTATTAGAGCAGTCATAAAAAAGCTTATTGCCGCTGAAAACCAGCAAAAACCTTTGAGTGATAGCAAGTTAGCAAACTTGTTGAAAGAGCAGGGTATAAAAGTAGCGAGAAGAACGGTCGCTAAATATAGAGAAGCTATGTCCATACCACCATCAAATGAGAGGAAAAAATTGATCTAAAACACTATTTAATATGACTACCAGCGTTAACCTGTTAACCAGGAAATGCAGAAAACAGTTTCCGTTCAACTAAAGAAGGAATAATACTATGCAAATTAATTTAACTGGCCACCATTTAGAAATCACTGAATCTTTACGTAATTATGTTCATGAAAAATTCGAACGGATCGAGCGTCACTTTGATCATATTAACAATGTCCATGTGATTCTACAGGTTGAAAAGCTTCGTCAAATTGCCGAAGCAAAATTGAATGTCAATGGCGGAGAAATATTTGCAAATAGTGAGTCTGAGGACATGTATGCTGCAATAGATACCTTGATCGATAAGCTTGATCGCCAGGTGATCAAACACAAAGAGAAGCTGATCCGACACTAAGGCATCAAATTTTTATCTATTTAGTAAAAAATAACTAAAAATATCGGGGTCGATTGTGCTAGAGTTATGCCTCAATCGACCCTTAGTTTTTTTATCGCCAATTTGACCCATGAAAATCAGTCAAATCCTATCGCCTGAAGCGACCTTTTGCAGTGTTTCCATTTCGAGTAAAAAGAAAATTCTGGAAAAAGTCAGTGAAGAAATGTCCAAATCTATTGATTGCCCTGCCCAGGACATATTTGAAAGCCTGTTTGCCAGGGAACGTCTGGGAACTACAGGTTTGGGAGAAGGTATTGCGATCCCCCATGGTCGAATAACAGCCTGTGAAAAGGCCACTGCGGTCTTTTTATTACTGGATGAGGCAATTGACTATGATGCGCCAGACGGCAAGCCGGTGGACATTATTTTTGCCATTTTGGTTCCAGAAAATGCTAATAGTGAGCAGCTAAAGTTTTTAGCTGAGATTGCAGAAGTTCTATCACAGCCGAATGTTGTATCTCAAATTCGCCATGCACACTGTGGTGATGCTTTGTTTCAAATTATCGATCAGGCAACTCAAAGACTTCATTAATACATTAAATTTTACTAACATTTAATGGCAATTTAACGCGGCAACGCTAGACTTATAATTAGAAAGTCCATTTTAATAACGGAATGAAATGATGAAGCGAATCATCGTTAGTGGTCGCTCTGGATCGGGGAAAACTGTCGCCCTTAGAGCCCTGGAGGATCAAGGTTTTTATTGTGTTGATAATATTCCTATCAAATTGATTCCAGCCCTTCTGGAGCAGGTTGAGTCCCATTATCCCGGCCTGGCGCTAGGTATTGACGCAAGAAACGTCACCCATACCGTAGAAGAATTTGACGCGCTTATTCAGCAGATAGAACAAAGCCAATACCACTTTGAAGTCGTATTTATTGATGCCAACGATGCAACATTACTAAAAAGATTTAGCGAAACTCGCCGACGCCACCCAATGACAGTTGAAGGACTTTCTTTGTCGGAAGCGATAGAGCAGGAAAAAAAGCGACTGGAGCCAATTAGCCGGTATGCTGAACTTGTGATCGATACCACCTCCAAATCGCCACACGAACTTTGCGAAGTGGTTATAGAAAGAGTGCTGGGTAACAAATCATCAAGGCTAAGCTTGTTGTTTGTCTCTTTTGGCTTCAAATACGGCGCCCCAAATGATGCAGATTTCGTGTTCGACGCCCGCTGTTTGCCCAATCCTTACTGGGACGAATCATTGCGTCCATTCAGTGGTAAAGATCAAGCCATCATAGAATATCTGGAGAACCAGCCGGCGGTACAAGAATACTACTGGCAGCTCAAAGTATTCCTGCAAACCTGGATACCAAAGTTTGAGCAGGATAATCGAAACTACCTGACAGTGGCTATAGGCTGCACCGGGGGCCATCATCGTTCGGTTTACGTCGCAGAGAAGCTGGCAAAGAACTTCTCGCCAGTCTACCCTGAAATTCAAATCAGACACAGAGAGCTGGACAAACATTAATCTATGCCAACAATTACTTGTCAGGTTGTCAACCTAAAAGGAATGCACGCCAGAGCAGCTGCACAGATAGTCAAGCTGGTTTGTGGCTACCATAGTCAGGTTACTTTAAGACATAAAGACAAGGAGGCTCCCGCCGATAGTCTGATAAAGCTATTAACCTTAAATGCTCCCCAGGGGTCGACAATTACCATTGAAGCAAGAGGAAACGATAGCGAACAAGTTCTTGAAGCTTTGAATGAACTTTTTGCAATAGGATTTGGAGAGTAGGTTTTCCGTTGAAACCGAAATCAATCCAGTTACCCTGCCGCCATAATTTCACCAGCTTCATCTTGTACAGTTTGCAGTAACCAGTCAGTAAATGCCTTTATTTTAGGTCGCTGCGCTGACTCCTTAGGGCATACGATATCGTAAGAAAAATCACTTTCCAGCATTAGCTCGAAAGGTCTGACAAGTCGACCAGCCTGAACTTCGGCTTGAGAGAGTACAATATGCCCCATAGCAATTCCCTGCCCATAGATTGCGGCCTGTTGCACCATTGAGGTGTGACTAAAAACGGGCCCCTGATTAAGGTTGATACCTTTCACTCCTGCAAACTTTAGCCAGCGACGCCAGTCATTTGTATTTCCGTCATGCAACAAAGTATGTCTGCGAAGATCTTCTGGCGACTGCAGTGGTTTATCTCCTTCGAGCAAGGCAGGCGAGCATAAAGGGGTCAGGCGCTCACTTAAGAGAGTAACTGAGTGCATACCCGGATAATCGCCGGTATCATAATAGATCGCGACATCAACATCTTCACGCACAAAATCAACTGTCTCATCACTCGCTTTAAGGCGAACTTCAATATCTGGATATAGCTGATTAAAACGAGATAGCCTCGGAACTAACCATACCGTTGCAAAAGTAGGTACCACGCTGACGGTTAAGGCTCCAGAGGCTCTTTGCGCTTTGATTTCTTCAGTTGCATTGCTAAGAATTTCAAATATATCTCTGATTTTCGGCCAATAGTTCTGACCTTCATCAGTCAATAGAAGCTGCCGATTTCTTCTAACGAAAAGCGGCACTCCCAGAAACTCTTCAAGTGATTTTATCTGATGGCTAACAGCTGCTTGTGTCACAAAAAGTTCATCTGCGGCGCGAGTAAAGCTTAAGTGTCGCGCCGCAGCCTCAAAGGCCCTCAGGCTTTTAAGTGGTGGTAAACGTCTTCCCACACACCTCTCCTAATTCATTAGTTTTTCTAATGTGAAACATTATAATTGATCGTTTGAAAAGGTACAAATCGATGCGTATAGTTCGCCCTGTGTTCAGCAGCGACTGTTCACACTACTGAAACATGATTGGTATACGCTATTTTGTAAACCGCTAGTTTCTGCTGATGACAAAGCTTTGTTAATCAGTAAATTTTCCAGTTATGCAGGGCGTTATTCGCTTCTGACTAACTAACACTCTAACAGAGTGTAGTCCTCCGCGGATGGTTAGTCATGGAATTAGAGGCTATGCCTCGAGATACATTGACTTGTATCAATGCTTGCCAGGTTAGTCTGCCCAATAATGGCAAGCACAGGGTTGAGAAACCCAAGTTTTGAGAGTTGTTTTTTGTTTCTGTCCCAACAGAATTTAATTAGTGAATGCTGTGGCCTCCTACCCCTTTTTTGGTCCTAAATTTCACAGCAAATTACTAGTAAGGCTTGCATTGCAAGCCTTTTTTTTTGCCTGAATTTCACGGTATTATCTAAAGCTATCAACAACTCGACAAAAACCAGCACAACTTGAAAAAGCTCAGTTGCTGGAAAATGGCAGGAGCAAGCTACAGCAATGTCCACAAATGTGAATACACAGGATAATAACCTACATCGGCAACCTCATCTTACCGAGTCGTTAATAATGGTGGAGCCGCTGGACTTTGGATTCAACCCTCAAACCGGGCTTGATAACGAGTTTCAACACCAGCCAAGTTCAAATCAGTCTGAGGAAATCAAGCTTTCTGCCCAGAAAGAATTCAATCAAATGGTTGAAAAACTGTCTCGAACAGGCCTCGAAATCATCACTCTTGGAAAACCACATACAAAAGCTCCCTTGCCTGATGCAGTATTTCCCAACAACTGGTTTTCTACCAGAAATGACGGAACTCTGTTCATCTATCCCATGAAAACTGAGAATCGTAAAGCCGAAGTACAACAGGACTCTCTTTCACAGAAGCTATCTGGAGAAGGCTACCAGATAAAAAAAGTGATGGATTTAAGAAATCAGTATCAACCGAAAGTTGCTCTTGAGGGCACTGGAAGTCTGATATTTCACCATCCAAGCTCACAGGTTTTTGCCGCTATCTCAGAGAGGTGTGACCCGGAAGCTTTCAAAGAATTTTGTGACACCTATGGTTACCGAGCTAACCTGATGCAAACCAAAAGCGCGAAAGGAACACCTATTTACCATACCAATGTTCTAATGAGTTGCGGTGAAAATTTTGCGCTGATAGCTGAGCCGGTAATTTCTGATGACATTAGCTCACAACAAACTTTGTCGAATCTGCGGGACATTGTTAGTGACGTAATCACTATCAGTGAAGCGCAAATGGCGGAAAACTTTTGTGGCAATATTTTACAAGTAAAGAATAATGAAGGTACTCCTCTCATTTTGATGTCGCAATCAGCATTAGAAGGATTTAACCGGGCTCAGATTAAAACCCTTGAGGCTCATGGTGAGATAGTTGCCTGCGCCATTCCCACTATAGAATATGTAGGGGGGGGAAGCGTTCGTTGTATGCTCGCAGAGAACTTTCTTCCCAGAAGATAGCAGGGTTACATCGCGATTAAAGGAAATTCCGGACTTTTGGGTCTAAAATGGATATAACGTAAAATATCCAGAATAAATAGTTCTATGGGATTTCCGCTCCTCGACGGATACAAAATCAATAAAGAGTTTGCCTCTGGCGGTATGGCGAAGATTTATGATGCGGTTCAGATATCCCTTAACCGCCCGGTAGCCATCAAATTTCTAAGCAAGCAGCTTCTGACTCATCGAGAAGCCAAAGAGCTCTTTGAGCGAGAATCATTGATTATTGCTCAGCTCAACCATCCAAACATCGTTCAGGTGATCGACAAAGGAATCTCAAAAGAGTCCCAGCCCTATTTTGTTATGGAGAAGCTCAAAGGAATTGATCTTTCCCAATTACTTGGTGGTGGAGAGCTCCCATATAGCAAGAAGATGGATATCGCTATTCAACTGTGCAAAGGGTTAGCCTATGCACACAAAAACGGTGTTATACATCGAGATATCAAACCTTCAAATATCATTATTGATCAACACGGTGATGTAAAAATACTCGACTTTGGTATTGCACTGGATAGTGAACAGCAATCGCCGGATTCAACACAATCAGCAGTCATGGGAACGCAGGGATATGTTGCTCCAGAGCAAATCGATGATTATAGTAACGCAACCTTCGTGAGCGATATTTTTTCGGTCGGGGTGCTTTTGTATGATCTTTTCGGCAAACCAGCTAAGGATGGAAAAAGAAGAGCGGATGCTCGACTGGATAATCAACTACCCTCTGACCTCGTCAAATTAATAAAGAAATGCGCACATGAAGATCCTCAACAAAGATATCAGTCATTATCATCTGTTCGTGATGAATTGCTGCGAATATCTCAAGGTACTCACCTTGGGAATACTGTCAAACAGGCCAAAAAAGACAATGAGGATCTGACCAAGAACTTTAATCTTCTGGATATATTAAGCGACCAAAAATATAAGAAAGTTTATTTATTTCAGAAAAAGAGCAATAAGCAACTACTCGTTATTAAAAGAACTGTCGGTGATAGTTCCGGGGTGAAAGAAGCCAAATATCTGTCAAGCCTGAAACATCCAAACATTGTCAATATTTATGCTGCGGTGAAATCAAAACAGAACTCAACTGTAATCAGTGAGTATCTTCCCGGCGGAAGTCTGAGCAATCAACTCATCCAGGATATCGGAGAGCAGGAATTTTTGGTCCAGGCCTGTCAAATATGTTCAGCTCTTTATTTCGCGCATCAAAATAAAATTCTCCATGGCAATCTATCTCCGAATAATATTTTGCTTGATGAAAAACAGAATCTTAAGTTAACCGACTTTGGGCAAAAAGCGAGCGCAAATGACAACCCCGAAGAAATCAAGGCTTACCATCCTCCCGGTCAACAAGGTCTTTGTGAGCAATATGACATCTATTGCATGGGTGCAATATTTCACCATATGCTATACGGCGTTCCTCCGGGGACCTCTACACCAAATTCTCATCGAAAAGTATCTTTCCGTCTCGAAAAGTTGATTGATTCGATGTTAGCGCTCGATCCTCAACATCGCCCCTCCACCGCCCAACAAGTCCTGGTAGAACTGCAGCGGATCGCAAATAACCCTGCAAACAAGAAGCTGAAGTCTCAGATGGGGGAAGATAACGACGATGCTTTCTTTCGAAAGAGAAAGCGTACCAGAAGAAAAGCTCAGGAAAAAAACAGCAATAGCTTGTGGCTTTCAATCCTGCTGGTACTTTCGTTAATGCTTAACGTCGCTTTAATTGTACGAGAATTAGTTAAATAAAAGTCTGATTTATTTTTATTCGCCTGGTTTTAAATAACACCAGAAAAAACCAGCGCAGCAACAATAGCGGCAATAGCGATCAAACCAATAACCAACTTTCCACTACTGGCACTGCTTTGCATTGGTTTGGCGTAATCCAATGGTTTATCACCAACGGATTGAAACTTCAGCAGAGTTCCTCCGACTACAAGTTCATCGCCATCTTGCAAAATAGCCTTGGCTTGCATTTTGCCATTGACCAGGAGACCGTCTGCCGCACCATTATTCTTTATTTCCCAGCCGAGCTCTGTTTCAGTCAAATAAACGTGTCGTGCAGAGACACTCTTTTCACTTGTAGACAAGTGATGTCCCAACATACGAGAAATATGATTCTCCGCATTCGTTATTTCGAACACTTTTCCCAAAGCATCAGATGACAACCCGTGCATAAAAACCTTGTGACTTGCTTTACCGTCCTTACTTATTACTTTACCATTAGATTTTGCTTTCGATTTTTTAGGCTTTGACACAGCATCTCGAACAACGGTTCTTGGTTTTGCTTCAGTATTCCCCTCAGGTCCTACAAGACTAAAAATAAACTCGTCCAGCCTGATTTCATCACCGTTACGCAACTCACAGGATTTAACTCTTTCGCCATTGACATAGGTTCCATTCGAAGAACCGAGATCCTGAATAGTCAATTTATCTTTATCAGAATGAAATTTGGCGTGCTTTCGTGAGACGTAACTCAAAGGAACAACAATATCACAAGCGTTATCTCGTCCAAGTACGGCTCCGCTGGTAATTGAAAAGTATTGACCTTCAAGTGGTTTGGTAAGCGCTTTTAACATCCAGGGGCTCACCGCCTGACGAATAACAGTTTTTGGAGCGTCGTGTTCGGGTTCGTTAGATCTGCGACTTCTCTCGGTTAAAGGATCAATGATTTCCAGCTCACTCTGACCAAGTCTGATGATATCCCAAGCCTTTAGTTGTGTTTGTTTGACAATAGGCACCTCATTGACAAAAACACTTCGCTTGGCGCTAATGTTTTTAAGCACCAGTTCGTCTTGCTGAATCACAATCTGGACGTGTTTTCCGTCCACGCCTTCATCAGAAACAACAATTTGACAATCCGGATCGGAACCAATCTCTAGCGTGGAGTCGACTAACCACATTGCTGGCTTCCTTCGATCCTTGAATTGAATTTTAAGCATCAGAGTAGGAATTCCCTATTTTATTGTTGTATTTTCAGAAATCAGTTAAATAACTTAAGTAGTTACTTTTTCAGCCATATAATAACTGTAAATCAAGGATTTAAAAATAAAATTTTGCCTGTATGAAAGGGTTTCTGTACTAAGTTTAGTTGATTTAGGCTAGATTTTCGGCAGAAAAAGCCGGGATACCGGCTCTTTCTCACAAATTTGAGAGTGTTTCAACTACTCTCCTCTACCTGTGTATGATGTTTAAACGGCCGCTGCCTTGAGTATCAACCCACAAATATAGGCAGCATAAGTTCCAAGCGCGTACCCCAGCACAGCGAGTAGAACACCTACCGGCGCGAGCGAAGGATGAAAAGCAGAAGCAACGATTGGAGCTGATGCCGCACCACCAACATTGGCCTGGCTACCAACAGCCATATAAAACACAGGAGCTTTGATCAATTTAGCGACAATAAGCATTAACGAAGCGTGAATAAGCATCCAGATGGCACCGACTACAAATAACCAGGGACGTTCAAAAATCGCCGAGATATCCATATGTAAGCCGATACTCGCAACCAGAACATAAATAAAGACAGAGCCTACTTTTGAAGCACCAGCAGCTTCAAATTGTCTAAGCCTGGTGGTTGAAAGAATCAGTCCAACGGTTGTTACAGTAACAATTAACCAGAAAAACTTGCTGGTTAAAGAATACTGCTTCGCTGCCGGCCAAACTTCTGCAATATATGGAGCCAAATTGTCCGCAACGAGATGACCCAGCGAAGTGGCGCCAAAAGCAATTGCAACAATGAGCATGAGATCAGTGAGATCGGGATTGCGCGAATGCTTTTTGTGAAACTGTTCTACTGTAGTTTTTAATTCTTCAATTGCTGAAGTATCGGCTCCAGAAGCTTCATCAAGCTGTTTGGCTCTTCCCGCCATTAACAACAGAACCGCCATCCATACATTTGCAACTATCACGTCGACAGCAATCATACTGGAGAACAATTCACCAGAAACCTCAAACACTTCCTTCATTGCCGCCTGGTTAGCACCACCACCAATCCAGCTACCGGCAACAGTGGTCATGCCTCGCCACACATCTCCGGCGACTACGTCAGGATTAATTGCCGCCATAATCAAAATTGCAATGGGTCCCCCGATAACAATTCCCATAGTACCGGTGAGAAACATAATCAGGGCCTTTGGTCCTAAAGCTTTTATCCGTTTAAAGTCGATGCTGAGAGTCAAAAGTACCAAGCTGGCGGGCAATAAGAATCTGGAGGCGACATAATATAGTTGCGCACCACTGGCTTTTATTTTTTCGTCAGTAGGGTCATCAAATGCCTGGCATTGCTCTAAAACTTTTGTGCCAGCATCGATCACTCCACCGAGTACTTTTCCACAATCATAGTCATAAGGAACAATATGAAACGTGTGTAGTAATGAAGGAATGAAATAACATAAAAGTAACGCTGGAACATATTTATAAAAAGATTTTAAAGTCGGGTGCTCACTTTTATGGGTATAGAAAACCAGTCCGAGAATAACGGTCAAAATACCAAATACAACGCCGTTATTAGTAATTAAATAGGTTATCGGTTCTTGCATGATTGCCCTTAGATCGTTTGATTGCCTTAGAATTTTCTTATAATTATTATTTTAACCGTCCATCAGGACGAACAACTCCCACCTGAGGCTTGTACTAACGCCTCGCATAAGCCGAGTCATAAGATAACAGCAGGCCGCCGAAATGTCATATCTATTGTCATTGATTTAATCAATATAAAATAGTCGGCAGCCTTGCGAGCAATCGATAATAGTCTTATAGTTCAATGAGTTAGATTCATAAAAATGGAAAAACTTGCATAGTTCCCGTAAGCGCGAGCCAAAAATCTATATTTATTTTATTTCAAAACCAACTTTTTACCTCTGCTTAACGACTTAGGTAAGCAGAAATTAACTAATCACTTATGCCCATGTTTATTAAAAAGAGCGATGAAAAACTAATTGAGCAAGCCCTCGATGGCTCTCAGAGCTCCTGGGTCAAACTGGTGAAGCGTTATGAAGGACTGGTCTACAACTATTGCCTGAGAATGACGTTTCAACAAACCGATGCCATGGATTTAATGCAGGAAGTATTTTTAGCGGTGTATCGCAACCTTCCAGCCTATCGAGGGGATGGACAGTTTAAGGCCTGGATGATGCGGATAGCAGCCAATAAGACAGCTGACTTTTTAAGAGCAAGAGGACGTAATCCTCTCTATCAGGCCGGAGAAGTAGAACATGATAAATATCATTCAAGCTCTTCACCTGAAGCAGAATACCAGCAATTTAGTCAAAATAGAGAGATCCTCAAAATGCTGAGTACGCTCTCAGAAGAGCAAAGAATGGTGGTTGAACTCAAGTTTTTTCAACATTTTACTTTTGAAGAGATCAGCCAACAAACCGGTGTTGCTATTAGCACCATAAAAACCCGTTTGTATTCGGCCCTACAAAAACTGAAAGGCCAGATGGAGGTTCAAAATGCACTGTAACCATCAAATTGTCACAGAGCACCTGACAGACTATATCGAAGGTAGACTATCGCCCGCTGTTAAAAAGCAGCTTGAGGAAACCCTTAATAATTGTGAAAGTTGTGCCCAGGTCTATCAAAATGCTCTCGCATTAGAGCAAGCAGCTCATCAATGGCAAGAACAAGTCGTGCCTGACTGGCACCGCACAGAATATGCAGTAAGGCCTAAGCCTAAAGTGAGTAATTGGCTTAGCTGGGGGGCATTAGCCACATCAACACTTGCGATATTCATGGTTATCTTTCAAGTTCAGATAGAAAGTACCGAATCAGGCTTTAACGTAGCTTTTGGTGGAGCCAGTGAGCAAAAAGTTAACCGGCTTGTTGAGAAAAGGCTTGCCGCTTACCAAAAACAGCAAAGCGTTTTGCTCGATGCAAGATTAATCGAACAAGAACAGAAGCTAAGCGATGCCAACAAAATAGCGCTTGCCAGCTTTCTTGAAAAAACTCGAGAAGAACGGCGCGATGATCTTAACTTTCTGGTAACAGGAATTCAGAGTCAACGAATGGCTGACCGACAGAAAGTCGAACGCCAAATTACCGCACTTGCTGATAACCAGATAGAGAATAATCAGTATATTAATCAACTAATCCAGTCTGCAAACTTAACTGAGGGAGACAAGTAATGAAACTCAAATTGTCTACAAATAAAACAATGCGTGTATTAACTATTGCATTAGCAAGCTTCGCATCTTTTTCACTAACTAGCGTAGCCGCCCAAATGGGAGAGGAGCAATATCAACGCTCGCAAAAAGAGCTAAAAATTATGAGCAAAATTTTTGAAGCATCGCTCACAGAAAATAAGGACCGCAGAAAAAATGTATTTTTTACTACGAAGCCCAAAGCAACCTATCTAGCAAAACAGGGTATGGTCTTTAGTTTCAATTTTGGTCGAACGAGTTTCGAGCATGCTAGTGACTGGGCTGCATTTGGAGAGGGCGTTGGCGCCCTGGTTGGTGAAATTGCGTCCGATGTGGGTAGTGCACTGGCAGAAATACCGGAAGCCCCTCCAGTTCCTGAAATCAATATTATGACAGAAGAGTACATTGAAGATTTTGCTGAAGCTTATGGTCATAGAATGGAAGTTCTGGAAAAAATGCGTGAAGAAAATCGAATGCAAAGAGAAAAAGTTAGAGAGTTGCAACGCGAAATTCGTTCAATAGAAAGAGATGCTGAAAGAGATAGCTCAGAGTCCGAGCGACTTAAGCGCAAACTTGAAAGCAAGCTGGAATCTCTTGAAAAACAAATGCGAGAGTACAAAAAGTCGATGGAGGAATATCGTCAGAAAAGAGATGCAAAATATACCGAAAGTCAACGTAAAAAAAGTGATGCTTTACTAACAACCTTATGTGACTATGGATCAACCTTGCGAAGCCTGAAAAGTGATGAATATGTGACTCTGATATTTGAGAACTATGA
Source organism: Aliikangiella sp. G2MR2-5 (assembly GCF_015687155.1). Classification (GTDB taxonomy): domain Bacteria; phylum Pseudomonadota; class Gammaproteobacteria; order Enterobacterales; family Kangiellaceae; genus Aliikangiella. The sequence continues at coordinate 56,850 of NZ_JADPQF010000009.1, forward strand.
GAATAATAAAGACCAGGTCTATGTTTTTGAGTATGACGATGTCAAAAACTGTGACTCGGGTAGAGATTTACTGAAACGAGCTATAAGTTATCAGAATTGATACTCCGTACGCCAGTCACTACTTTTTAAAGGCACCCCTCTGGTGCCTTTTCATTTTTTGACAGTTTATCGACAGCCTGTCATGATTAGAGAAAAATTAATAATAGATAAGCAAAGTCGACCGAATGCGAATTACTATACCAGCTTTCCTCCTATCACTGTTTGCCCTTTCAGCTTCGATTGAGATTTTCGCCAACGATAGAGATAAAGATAAAAATCCTTACAATATCTACTCAAAAGAAAGCTGGTCAGAATGGAAAAAAGGTTACTGGCAAGAAGTTGCCGGACCTGGCGGCTGGCTTTCACTTAGAGGGCTTTTCTGGTTAACTTCCGGTATCAACAGTATCGGCTCTGACGCCCAAAATGCTCATCAATTTCCTTCGGATACACCCGCTTTTTTGGGAACTTTAGAGGTGTCTGAATCGACTCCTGATAGCGTACTTTTTGAAACAAACTTGCCGCAAGTCCTAATTAACGGAAAGAATTTGAAACAGTCCGAATTATCTCTATTGAAGCGAGATAAAGTCAGTTTTGAACATTATGAGTTTTTTATTATTCATCGAGAAAAAGGTTTTGCCGTCAGGCTACTCGATAAGTCCTCAGAAAACAGTCAAACTTTTAATGAGATGAAGTTCTATCCCTTTTCTACTGATTGGGTTATACCTGCAACGCTTATCAAGAGTAGCCCCAAGGATACCATTCGGATGGGAACCGTTTATGGAACAACACGTGAAGAAAAATCAGCAGGTTGGTTGGAATTTAAGGTGAAAGGAGAACTACATCGTCTCGAAGCTGTAGATTTTGGCAAGAATACCCCTCTTTATGTAATGTTCTCTGATGATACCAATGGTGAGACGACCTATGGAGCTGGTCGATATATTGAAGTCGACAGGCCAATAGATGGTAACAACACTATAATTGACTTCAATCGAGCTTATAATCCACCTTGCGCATACACCCCGTATGCTACCTGCCCGTTGACCCCTATTCAAAACGTCCTCTCGGTCAAAATTCTTGCCGGAGAACTCGACTTCCACAAAAAATAACTGCTGTTTTATTGGACTAGACTTGACAGCTCACCTTACATTCTCTACAGTTGTAGATATAAATATCTACAACTGTAGACATAAGGAGGAATTATGGAGTTATCTGACTTCGAGTTAGAAGTAATGCACATCCTGTGGCGAGCAGGCGAATCCAGCGCACCTCAAGTTCACAAGGCGATTGAGCAAAAGCGCGAAGTAGCCTACACCACGGTAAAAACCATAATAGATCGACTAGAGAAAAAAGGAGCGCTCGAGCGCACCCGGCAAGAAGGACGTACAATATTTTTTACCGCAACTATTGAGAAGAGCCAGTATCGTAAACCCATTATTCGCGATTTTATAAATCGAGTGTTTCTAGGAAACAGCAAACCGTTAGTGGCTCATATTCTGGAAGAAGAAGAGCTCAGCAAGGATGATATTCAATACCTTGAAGCGTTACTGAAGGAAAAGAAAAAGGAGCTAAAATAATGCTGACTTATTTAGCGGTAAACTCTTTAATTTCATTGCTAGTTTTGTTGGTTGTGAAGAGAATACAAGGACAAATAGATTACCGCTATTACCTTACTCTTTTTGCACTGATATTCTGGTTAATTCCTATACCGTATTTAAAAACACTATTACCAATGGAAGCTCAAGTCACAGGAGCAAACTGGCTGATTCCAAATGTCGAAATCACCCAGCCTCTGACATTTGTTGATAATATTGAGACCACCTCACCTGTTAACCTTACCCTTATTGCCAAAATTTTATTTAGTGTGGGTTTTCTTATTTTTGTTTTTGAATTAATTCGACATTTTTTATGGAAAAATTCACTGAAGCAGGAGCAATGTGGGACATTGACGATAAATAGTCCGGAAAAAATCAAAGTTAACCTAAGTAAAAAAATCTCCAGCGCCGTTCTTATTGGCTGGTTAAATCCAACGATTTGGATGAATCCCAGATTTTCAGCCAAACAATATATGGATGTAATAGTTACTCATGAAATTACTCATTTAGAGTCTCATGACAATATCAAACTTTTACTATTAACACTGGTTAAATCCCTGTTCTGGTGGAACCCACTTGTTCGACTACTTGTGAAAGAAATTCACTTTCTTATCGAAGCCAGCTGCGATAGAAAAGCAAGCAATAAGCTGGGGAGTTCAAAATACTTAACCGCTCTATCTGAAATTATGCTGCAAACAACCCGTTCCAAACCTCAGCTTTCTAGCAGTATGGCTTCAAGCACTCACACTAATCTCAAGCGAATTCAAATCATTAAGGAGAATCCTCAAATGGATACGACGAGAAAAATAACCTATATGTTCACCCTGACTTTTTCATTGGCATTATTTGCACTGGCTTCATTTAATACTCACTCCGAGTCTTACAGAATAAAGCAGGAATCGGTCAATATGAAAAAGTCGGAAGCCCCTGTTTCCATGCACTTTGAAAAAATCCCATTAAAAACAGCCTTTGAACTAATCGCGGACTTTACTGAAGCAAAAGCGATTGAGGTTGATAAGAGCATACAAAATACTCCTATAGACATCGAGGTAGAAGAGATATCAACCATTCAGTTAATGGATTTAATGGCATCGCACTTCAATCTCAAAATTATCAGTCAGTCGCAAAAGCTTTTTGTGAAACCAGGCAGCGGTGGCGTTAATGCAGAATCGAAGCTAGTTTTTGTTAAGGACAATAAGCCGGAAGGCGCTCATATTAGCTTTGCTATAAAACTCGAAATCAAGGACCCGGATAATTCCGAAAAGACCAACACCAAAAAAGTCGACTTCTCTGTTTGGAGCGAGTTCGACAAGCAGTCTTTTATAAAACTTCCTAACAATTGGCAAATGGTTATAAAGATCTCGGATAAAGACAATATAGCAATGCTAGATGTTAAGATGTTGGACTCGTCAAAATCTCCTATCATGGAGCTTATCGCCGAACCAAAATTATTGACGCCTTTTGGAGAAGAAGCTTCTATCGAAATGGGAGACGATAATCAGATGCTTTCGATAACGATCAGGGCAAACCGTTCATCTCTGGAGGATGCCCAAAAAGGATAGCCGGCTTGAAGAAGTCACTCAGTTACTGAGTGACTTTTATTTTATATCCAGACAGTGCAAACAGTTCTAGAAATTATATCTAACACCGAACATCGTTTGATCAAAATCGGATTCTTTTTTAAAGTCCAGAGTCAGAGCTATATTTTTGTTGATATTATAAGCACCACCAACAACAAACACACTCATATCATCATCACCTACATCGGTATATTCATAGGCAAGCTTACCTTCAAATTCCTTAGTTAGCATACTTCTTACACCCACACTAGCACGATAGCCGTCATCATCGAACCCGAATGAATTTTCTGCATTAATCCAGTCTAGTTGAGCAAAAAATGTTGATGAATCGCTCACATCCGACATAAACCCTAACCCTAAAGCAGTTGACTCTACCTTTGCGCCAGACTCTGCGAAATTTGTATAGTCGACATTCAGATAGAGTGAATCGGTTAGTTCATGATTCCATTTGACTTCGAATCCATCCAGATCACCTCCAGCATCATAGTCAAGATTAGCGTGGCTCACTTGCAAATAATCAAATTCCGGAGTTTCCGCAAAGGCCTGGTTTGTTGTTCCAGCTAAGGCTACTGCCGAGGCAACAATGGTTGAAAGTAATAGCTTTTTCATAATCCTTTTCCTTTATGATTAATAAACACGGGAGCAAGGTTAGCTTTTTGAAAGTTAACGAAAACTGAATAGCAACTTTTAGTTACATTTAGCGGGTATTAAAGCTAGAATCTAGTTGAGCACAATTTAAACAACAACTATCGATAAAAGGGATATCATCTGGCCATGAAAAGAACACCTCTCATATCGCTATTATTCAGCTTATTCGTTTTTCACAGTTTTAATATTGAAGCCGGAGAACTAACAAGAGAAAAAATAAAGGGCACTTACTATCTGGGAACACCAGAGCGAGGGAAGCAGCAAGTAGAAATTGACTTTGGGCAATTGGGTAACAAGTATGTCTTAGCTGTTGCCTGCAAAGGCTGCGCGCCTGCGACTTACAGCTTTCTCAAAGAGGAAAGCTCTACTCTTCAGGTAGCAACTTTTATGACGGCAGGATTATATGTATTTCAATTTAGTGATGATAGTTTCGTAGTCGTTCAACCGGATGCTTTACTTGGAAGAAAAGTATGGTCTCAAATTAAATATGCCAATATTTATTCAAAAAATCCGGATACCGCAAAGTCAATAACGAAGGAGCAAATTCAAAATTTTGCGCTCGATTTATCAAGAAAGATAATGAATCAAGACGTGGGTAAAATGGCGCATAGTGGCGGTACTTATCATCTAGCTGTTCCTATGAAGCATATGGGTAAAGCTCAAAAACAGCATCAAGTTACTTTCATCAGCGAAGGTCAAAAGCAGATCGATGTAAAACCCTGTGAAAGATGTGGTGTTAATCAATACAAATATTTACCTGAAGAAAGCGCTATTGCCGGGGTTGATATTTATCGCCATGCTACAAGTTACTACCTGTTTGATCTTAAAGACGGAGTTTTGATCTATACATTTGCCAACGCTTCCGGTTTAGGTAAAGTGTTATGGGGAAAAAACAACCACTACAATGTCTGGTCTAACAATCTTAATTACATCCGTCAGTTATTGAATAGTAAGGACAAGCAAAACGCTATTGACAAGTTAATGAGCAACTATTTTGCATCAATAAAATCTGAATTTGAAAAACGTGCACAAGAGGCTCATCAAAAAAAGGTCGCCAAACAGGAACTTCCAACGTCGGGGTTGAATGATAACAATCAGCGCAAGCAGGCTACGGCGGCAGCGAAACGTTGGGCAAAAGCCTGGGGCTGGAAAGAGTCAATAAAGGATGCTTACTTTACATCAGCAGACTGGGCCATTACTCGAAATCCCCTCTCAGGTATAATCACCGGGAAGGTCATTCGAGGTTTTGTCACTATGACTCACCCCGATGGTCGCTGTCGTTTTCAATATGTCAGTTTTCGACAGGACTATGATGGCACGCAATATATGAATTTTCATATGACAGGTGTCGGACCGGTGTATGATTTAGGCTGCGACAGGATTTAAGTTTTTTAAGGGCGTCAAGTGACGCCCTTTTCTTTATATTTTTTATATTTTTTATATTTTTCATACTTTTAGTATTGGCTAGCCATCAGGTACTTTTGTTTTTATCTTTATCTTCGTCCTTATTCTCTCGCCTGAAAAACAGTTCCAGAATTATTTTGTCGCTCAAATCCGACATTGATTATTAACCAAACGACATATCCGTCCACTTTTGAAACTACTTTTCTTCATTTTTTAGAAGTAACCTAAATATGTTTCCTTTTTGAACAAACTCTTTTTCAGCAAAAATTCTGAAATATTGACTCATCGAATTTGACTGTGACGGAAAAATTTTTCACCGAATGTCGCTTTCCAGATAATCTTTGTCGTCTTTGTACTAGCCCCAGTTTTTTCTTCAGTGCTAAAACTATTTACGTCGCTACGGCGAAATATCAAATAGTTCCAGTCGCTATTTTGTAATCATTCAAGTCCGATTTTCTTTGTTTAAACATAAAGAAAAAGAAGAAGTAAGTATGATAAATATTAAAAAAGGTAAAACTTATGAAGTCCAAAATTGCATTAGTAACCGCTGCAACTTTGTTGGCGCTAGGCGCTAACGCTGAAGCAGCAAATAAAGAGCGAGTAATCGTAAAATTTTCACCGGGTAAAGGTCAATTGGTTAAGTCTCTGGCAAAAAAAGCTGGCGGCCAGATCAAAGTTGACCTTCAAAAGCATGATGCTTTTGCTATGGAAGTGCCCTCTTCTGCGTTAAATGGACTGCGTAACAACCCAAATATTGAGTATATTGAAGCCGACGCCAAACGAAAGCTACTTTCAACTAATCTCAATGCAACCGAACTCGAGCCATGGGGAATTAGCCGAGTACAGGGCGACATAGTATCAGACAGCCTAGCTGGTAATCGCAATGTTTGTATCATCGATTCGGGATACGATATTCGCCACTCCGATTTAAGTGGCAATGTGGTTTCTGGAACAAGCGATTCAGGCACAGGTGACTGGTCTACGCCAGGAGGTTCTCACGGAACTCACGTAGCCGGAACTATTGCCGCTATCAATAACGGTTCTGGTGTTGTCGGCGTCATGCCAAATGGCAATGTCAATCTACACATCATTAAAGTATTTAACGAATCAGGTTGGGGCTACTCTTCCAGTCTGGTGAGCGCGGTTGATAACTGTGTAAACGCTGGAGCCAATGTTATCAGCATGAGCCTGGGTGGTGGACGTAGCAGCAGAACTGAAAAAAATGCGTTCAGCAATTACTATGGCCAAGGCGTGCTTAGCATTGCCGCTGCTGGTAATGACGGAAACACATCTCACTCTTACCCTGCGTCTTACGATGCGGTTGTTTCTGTTGCAGCTGTCGACTCTGGCAATAAGCACGCAAACTTTTCACAACGCACCAGCCAGGTTGAACTTTCCGGTCCGGGCGAAGCAATTCTTTCCAGTGTCGGTCTTGGCGATGGCCAACTAGCTCAGCTAAGTGTTGGTGGTACAGACTATTTTGCCAACGGCGTTGTTCCCCATATCTTCTATAACAGCAGCCTTAGCTACGATCCTCGTGGTAACGATGGTTCGGCTTCAGGCGAACTCGGCGTATGTACAACTACCGGTACTAGCTACAACTGTGGCGATATGACCGGAAAAATCTGCCTGGTTGAACGTGCTGAAAACCAGCAAGATGATTCAAGTTCAACCGAAAATAAATACCCTGAATTCCGTGGCGCGAATGCTTGTGCCGACGCAGGAGCTGCTGGGATCGTGATATACAGTAATGCTGCTCGCCCAGGCTTGCAGGCTCCATTTATGATCGACTTCAATAGTAAAATTGCCGGTATTCCAACGGCTTCTATTGATCGCGCAACAGGGTTAGCCATCGCTGCAAAAGCAGGACAATCTGCCAGCCTTTCCAAGTCAGGCAATCAGGACTGGGAATACTACAATGGTACTTCCATGGCAACGCCTCACGTTAGTGCTGTCGCTGCGCTAGTTTGGTCTCATCACAATACTTGTTCGGCATCGGAAGTTCGTAATGCACTTAAAGCAACTGCTGAAGATCTGGACGCTGCTGGTCGTGATGACAAAACTGGATACGGTCTGGTTAAAGCCCAGGCAGCTATCGACTATTTGACAGCTAATGGTTGTACCGGTAGTAACGATGGTGGCTCAGGTGGCACTTGTAAAGGTGGCCCTAAGAAGTGTGGGTAATATATAAGTAAATATCGAAATTCATTGTTACATTTGTAGTAATGTTTTTTGAATAAAAGCTCCGGCCTAATTGGCTGGAGCTTGAAGTGTATTCAATTGCTCTAAATATCAATTAAGATAGTCGATGGTGATAAGCCTTCGATACATTCCTTCATTGCACAAGCTTCATCAAGGCTACCTTCTATACCGAAAAAACGGATAAAGAGCGGATTCTTATGGATTCTACAAATGCAAACTCTAATCACATTCGGCGCCTATTCTAGGCAAAACTGGCATCAGATCCAACCAAAATAGGTAATCATTCCGAGCCGCCTCGCCAGCCAATAGCCTAAGCAATAAAAAGCCCCGAATCCTTATCAAAGTGCGAGGCATTTGACTAAAAATAGTAGGGATCACTTCAGTTTTTTATAACTATTAAATGTAGATAAAGTAATGAATATTGCGTAAACACCAATTATTAATGGGTGTGAAAATGCCCTAATATAAATATCTGAGTTCCACAACAGTCCAATTCCTTGGTCACTGGTAAGAGCTACCAAAATAAGAATAGGCACAAAAAATGACAAAAATACCACTGACGCATTTTTCACACCATCTCCGATAATTTTAAGTAGATTATTCACAAACCTCACTTGTACAACCATTAGTTATTCCTTGAGTTATACCTTCTTGAGTAACGGTAGCAATTGCTTCACCTGTAGCTTTACCACCTGCCAATTTACCAGCCTCCCCAAGGACGTTTGATTTTGTAACAGCTCCGACTATCTTATCGCCAGTTACTCCACCTAAGACGGTACCTACCGCCGCAGCACCAGCTGAAAGTGCCACACCTTTGTTTAATGGATCTCCATTTGCTGTGTTTTCAACCATTTGTGTCACCCCTCCTCCAACAGCGGCAACAGTAGCGGAGGGAATAAGCACTGTTGCAGCCGCTTCTGCACCTGTCAGTCCAATTTTAGCAACTGCTGCACCAGCCAGACCTCCAGTTGCTCCTACAGCAGCTCCGGTTAATATCGCAGCTCCAACCGTAGACCAGTTAATTTTCCTATCTCCAGTTAATGATTGAACAGCAATGGAAGACAAACCTCCAATAGCGGCTCCGACCGCGGCTCCCAATAGCCCGAACTCACCATCAGGATCTACATATTTGTATGGGTTGTTATTGACGTAAGGATATTTACCGAATCCAAGAACTAGATTCCCACGCCGCATATGTCCCAGATTATCGACCGGATCCCCCCCCATAAATCGCCCAATCACCGGGTCATAATACCTAGCCTGCATATAAGTCAGCCCTGTAACATCATCCTTCTGGTGACCGGTAAACCCAACATCACTATAGTTTTGTGATGGGTTTTTTCTTCCATCACCATAAGGGTCGTAGCTTTCACGCCAAAGAATATTCCCACTTTTATCCATGGCCGCCATAGGCGACCCGGATACATCATTGATAAAGTAAGTTACGGTTTCGGCGGTTGTTGAAAATGACAACAGTGCCACCAATAGAGTTAAAGTAGTTTTCAAAAATTTCATTTATAACGTTCCTGAATTAAAGATTCTATTAACGCTTTCCTACAGCTTTCATTAGGCTTTCTGTACGTAGAAATACCTTTTGTGTTTTGCGCTGAAAACCGAGTTACTGTTTGCCTGTAAAACTCCTTGTCTATCGATATATATTGCTACATAGACTACGAGCTAACTAGATACTCTTGACAAAAGCATATTAGCTATTCAATTTTCACTTTTTCGACTGCTTTATCTGCTAGCTTCTTAGTTAGCTTCTTCGCAACAACCTCAACACAAGCAGCATATCTATGCTTCATACCCGCCTTAACCGCCAGTTGTTCAACTCCTTGTCCGGCTCCAACTGCGATATAACTTACTAAAAGCTCTTTTCCTGTGCTTTCTCCCGCCAATAAATCAGCCCCTGTACTCGTTAGGCTTCCGATAAGCTCTAACTCAGTAGAAGCAACAGCTAACTCAGGAGAAATGGGAGTAGGAACGCATGCTAACTTTCCTGTAATATCCGAAAATCCATAAGCAGCCTTTGATGTCATCCTAAGTACATCAATTGAAATTTCCTTAGATGCAACCGCGGTGTCATTCGCAAAATTTGCATTTGCCTGTTCCCTCTCCTTATAACCGAATGCCTGATATAGATTCTTAATTAAATTAGGTTGGTTAATCGCCAATCCTTCTCTTCCATCTGGATCAAAATATTTGAAAGGATTATTGTTGCTATACGCATAAGGATTAAAGCCGTGAATACTCTCTTTTCTAAAATGCTCTATAGTTCCAACCGGATCAATCCCATAAAAACGCCCAATCACGGGGTCATAATACCGCGCCTGCATATAAGTCAGATCAGTCACATCATCCTTCTGGTGACCAGTAAACCCAACATCACTGTAGTTTTGTGATGGACTTTTCCGCCCATCACCATAAGGGTCGTAGCTTTCCCGCCAAAGAATATTGCCGCTTTTGTCCATGGCCGCCAAAGGCGACCCGGACACGTCATTGATAAAGTAAGTTACGGTTTCGGCGGTTGCTGAAAATGACAAGAGAGCCACAAATAGAACTAGTGCAGTTTGTAAATGTTTCATTGCTTACTCTCCTATTCTCAAAATTCTTTGGATGGATCCCAGCCACCACCACCAGGCTTTCCGCCGGTGTCGACATTTGTCTGCACGTTTCCGCTGTATGAACTACAGCCGGCACTGTTACAAGCGCGAACTCGGAACGTTTGCAAACTGGTAAGGGAGAGATCATTCCAATAGGAGGTATTGCTATTATTTGAAACCGTTAACCAACTACCCGCGCCAACTTTTCGATCAAGTTCATAACGCGTCGCGCCAGAAACGGCGTTCCATGTCACTTCATAGAAGCCATCGGAGTCACTGGAAGGAGCACTAAGTCCTGTCGGCGTTGCTGGAACCGAAGGTTCAACAGGCGCATTCACATCAACAACACTCGATTCTCGATACAAACTGCAGTAACCACCAGAGCAACTGCGTACACGATATTGATACGTTCCTGTTGAACGATTAGTTAATGTTTTGCTTGTTGCTGAGCCCGAATAAACGGTGGTCCAATTACCCGAGTTTTTCTTTTCCTGAAGAATGTAACTGGAAACGCCTTCCTCACTTCTCCAGTAAACGGAATAGCTTCCGTCATTGTCACTTTCGGGCACGGTAATATAACCGGGTGTAGCAGGTGCCTGAGGACCTGGTGCGCCTTCAACTTTTGCGATCTGTTTGCCGGCCAGGTAAACGTAGTCTGCAGGCTTTGAACCGCTAACACTAAATTTATGCAGAAACTGTCCAGCCTTGTTGTAAACAGGATAGTGAGTGCCGGTGTCATCGATGACTTTTGCCCTTCGTTTATGCGCATCATATCCATAACGTGCCACTGAACCGCTATTGACAGTCAGCATCAAATTCGCTTTATCATAAGCAAAGGTATGGCGCCCATTACTTTTCACATTACCGTGAGCATCGTAGCCAAAACTGTACGAGCGGCTGCCCGTTACTGAACTTAATTTGTTAGTGCTTCGGTTATAGCTGTATGTATAATTTCGACTGCCAAGTTTTTTATAAGTTATGTTACCCAGCGCATCATAGTTAAAGCTACCAGTTCCCCAAGGGCCATTCGCTGTCTTTAAACGATCCAGACCATCGTAACTCATGGTTCGATTCTCCGAACTGGAAATATAATCGGTGATACGGGTAACGTTAGCATTGGCATCATAGTCGTAATTAACCTTTGCGCGACTATCTACACCAACCACATCCGGAAGCATCTGAGCATTCAATGTTTGATTAAAGACTTTTCCATTACCATAGGTAAACTGTTTCAACTGGCCTGACGGATGATACTTAACATTTCTGGCGTAATTACCCGCTTTTGTTTGTTGGCCAAAAGCATTCGGTAACAAATCAATTAGACGTCCACTGGGGTAAGTAATGGCGCTCAAGTTGCCACGACCATCATAGGAGTAAGATATAGGAAAACTGCGACTATCGATAGCGAGTCTTTCCGAACTTAATTCATTCAAACTGTTGTATGTGTAGTACCACTTAACGCTACCACGATCGGCAGAAGTTAGATTGCCATTACGATCATAGGAAAAGCTCAAATCAGATGTACCTGATGGATAGTTTACTGTTTTAATATCACCACGAGCACTGTAAGCAAATATTGTTGCTTCACTTGGCGCAGTTGCTCCCTGATTACACCGGTTTGAACTATCACCAATTTTTTCCCACTTAAGCAAGCCAGCATTATCATAGTAGGTAGACGTATACCCTGTTTCCGGATTATAGGTTCGGCACAATTGATGACGGTTGTCGTACTCGTAGGTTCGCGTAGCGGATACACTGCCATTTCCCTGAGTGATCGACTTGGTTTTACCGAACGCATCCAGCTCGATGACAGTATCTACATTTTCAGGCGACTCAATTTTTGTAACCCGCTCGTAAGAGGGAGCACCAAACGCCTGGTAGGTATAGGTGGTTGTATGATAACGAGGATTGATCACCTCTTTGCGATTACCGCTAAGGTAGCTCATCGTTGTTTTGCCCACTGGTGTCGTTACGCTGACGACTCTCCCTAAAGCGTCATATTCAGTATGTGTTCCTTTCGTCTCGCCTGCATACGAAGCGGCAACCGACTGAAAAGTGACGCGATTGTAAGCATCGAATTCTGTTCTAATATAACGAGTCAAGGACGAGTCCATTAAATCAACTTCTTTTAACAACACGGTACGCATCAGTGCATCAAGATAGCGAGTCTTCTGATAATCGCCTTGAGTAACAACCTGCTTCCATTGCCCTGACTCCAGTCCTGCACCGCTGATAGCTATGTCGTCACCGTCAACCTTTTGATAATCAATATTGCTGCTTTGCCAATAATTGGTTCCATTTTCCAACGGGAGTACTATCTTGCTTAAACGCCCTACGACATCGTAGCTATATTGATTTTTGTTGCCTTCAAAATCAGTAACCGATGCAATGGTTCCATCGTTATTGACAGATGCAGACATAGGCGTCGTTATACCTGGAGAATAAATCGTTTGCGGCAGTCCGCGCTTATAATTGGAGAAAGTGTAGACTTTGCTGTTAGCGTCCTTAATCGTTTTGTAATTACCATCGGAATGATAAGTCCAGTCGACCACCTTTACGCCATTTTTGTACATGCTCGATGGCAAGTATTTACGACAAGTTGTAGTATTCGATGTGCAATAGACATACTTTTCAGTTGACACCCTGTCGTTATCAGTTGACGTATAATCGATATGGGAAACAGTGTCTTCCAAACCAATAACCCAATCAGCCACATGATCAATATAAGTGGTTTTCTTGATTAGCTTTTGCGATGCACCTTGCAAATAACTTTCTACCTGCTTTGGGCGATCAAATATGTCAAAGTCGGAATATTTTGTGTAGTAGTCATTGCCCTGATGAACTACTCGTTCCTGAGTGACTAGCTGAAGGTATTGGTCATCTTGAATATTCGAATTCAATTCATCAACAGCGCCTATTAATGTTCCTCTTGTATAGGAAAAGTAAGTCGACTGCAGATCAACATTATTTTCATCACGTACTCGGACTTTATACTTCAAGCCTTCACGCCAATCGTAACTGCGATGAAAATAGGTTACAGTATCTGTGCCATCAGGCGCAGTTGTGATTACATATTTATATACACTAGGCGCACTATCTCCACTGAAGGCGCCGTCTGTTTCACTGTAGTAATAGCTCCAGGTCATATTTTTCAATCCCGGACCGGTCAAAACCTTTTTAACCAATGACATGGTGTCAAACATGCGTTCTTCATAGTTGATAGACATACCGCTGGTCATCACTCGACGCGGAACATTGATTCTTCCGTGAGAGCGTTCCGACAAATAGAAAGTCCCTTTCAGACCATTAGGAGAAGTAATCGAACCTTCTGCAGAATTACGATTACCTTCTTTGGCCGGGTAGGTATATCCGCTATCACCATTGCCGTCAGTCCAATAATTCGGGATTGGTTTTACCGTGGCGATATCCATTAAATCCAGTTTCCAATATCTGCTATCAGGCAAGGTTATTTTATCCAGATAGGATTTACCGTAGGAATCTTGTGTATAACTATAACGCCAGGTTTTCCCATTGGCTGTGGCGGAACTAATCAATCCGCTAGCGTTATAATTAATGCTAATTGAGCGTCCGTCGTTGGAAGTGATAGAAACAAGTTTGTTACCATCATACTTGTAAGTAACTTTGTTTCCCCAAAGATCCTCAATTTGAGTAACCAGCATAAAGTAGACATTGCGAGGCATCATTTTAAAATCTTTATAGACACCTGGTGCTGGCGCTGAAACTAACTTATTAAAAGTGTACTTGACACCAGAAGGCGAACGAGCCACAAAGCCCTCTGAAGTACTGCCGATACATTGAATGGTCCAGAGTTGCTTAGTAATTAACTCCGTTCCAGACGGAACATTGGGAAAACTATTGCTACTATGCTCTACGATCTTTTGAGAGCTGCCGTCCGGCAAATTAAGTTGAACACCATTCCAGTATTCATGTGCTTCATAGACACTACCATTAGACATAATCGGTCCAGGATTTAAACCTCCGCTACAGCGATTACTTTTCCATCCACGAGACTGAGGTAGCGTGGTAGAAATACTAGGAATATTGAGCCCCCAATCACCAAAATCACGAGAATTCCGATCATAGAAATCAGCCCCATGAAATTTACGCCCCAGAGAAACAGGTAAACCACTATTTCCGGGAATTGAAATATCGGTATGATAAAAGCTTAAGCTTCCTGTATATAAATCAATCGTTTCGCCGAGAGAGTCAGTAGTATCAACAGTGATTTCATCATTCACTTTAAGTCTATTTATCACCTCGGTGCCAACGAGGACTTTTCCCTCACTGGCTGCCAAAGATTGCGACAAGAGTGACACTGCCGCAAAGTACTTTAAATATTTTGTCTTCATGATTTCCTCTAATCTTGTTCAAACACTCATGATGGGTTGGAGAATCCCAAACAAGTTTGCAGCTCAACGAATTTCGGTAGCGTGTTAACTACAGACCTCGCCTTGATACCAAGTGGTGCTGCCTACAAAGGGCAATTCGTGCCTCCTTATATCCGGCTGCTCAAAAATTCAGCACGACACAGGAGCCTCGGTTGCTTCGACGGTATTTTTGATTAATTCTTTAAAATCAGGTTATTACAGGAGTGCCAAGAGGTTGCAAAATCGTGCCCATCGGTAAAATGTCACATCATGTGGCGTGATATTTACAGTAAAATAGCTTCCGAAATTGAGATTTGAACGAATGAACCAATAGTAGAGCTCAGGCTTTTGAAACTTTACTTTTTTGTTTGTTTTATAATCAGCGGCAAAGTAGCGCTGAGTATGTAATGGAACTCAAGATGTTCAACTATTGATATAAGGAGAATAATTTGAAAGCGATACAAAAAACTGTTGCCATTTTGACATTGCTCTGGGGAGCAAGCTTATCAGACAGCATTCAAGCCAATCCGGGAGACGTTGGAATATTGAGCTTTGATCATCTGATAGACGCTCAGGATTTCTGTACCAATGTCAGTGACGTTACTGATTATTGTAACTACGATCTACGCTATCACTATAAATGGGGATGGGACTGGGTAGTTGATTATAGAATCAGGGAGTTTGACGAAGATCTACTAAACCAGGAAATGCCTTTTGTTGAACAAACTGACGCTCTCAATTACTGTAGCGAAATCAGTTCTGCAGTTGTTTCATGCACAGTAGCCAGCCGATCTGGCGGTGGCGAGTCATGGTTTATCGCTCAGGTTATGTCTGATTTAGATGATAAATGCCGAGTCTGCTCCGGTACGACCAATAACGTTGGCCTCCCTACAGATCCTGAAGAAGATCCCGACCCATTTTAATCTTACGGCACATAAAAATGCTAAAAATAACTACAAGGATATTGTTACTGTCAGGTTTTCTTTGTCTGGGCGTTCCTGCCCAGGCAAAAAGCACTATTTTCCTACAAAAGTCGAAACTGGTAACCCGGTATAGTACCTCACAATTCAACGATGTTAAGTTCGTAAGTTCAATCGAACAGGATAAGTACGGCTTTATCTGGATAGCAGGCTCTAGTGGCTTGTTCCGCTTTGATGGCTACAGTTTAACCAAGTATGTTCCCGACGAACTAACAACAGACTCTCTTCCTTATCATGATGTTAACCAGCTCCTCTACACTAGCGAGAAAAAACTCTGGGTAGGAACAAGCTACGGTCTGGCTATCTACAACGAGCAGTTTGATAACTTTAGGCAGGTAAAACTCGGAAATAGTGCTTCCAAAGTCAGCATCACTGCTTTGTATGAAGACAAACACCAAAATATTTGGGTTGGAACAAGAAGAAATGGTGTTTTAAAAATTGATAAACACCTTTCAGTCACTTCCTACTCACATGACTCACAGCCAGATTCTGAAAGAGAGTCCAGAATCCTAAGTTTTTTTGAAGATAGTGATGGAAGCATCTGGGTCGGAACACAGGATAGCTTTAGCCAGGTGGACCCTCAAAATAAAAAACTTATACAAAGACTAATAAACAAAAATATTTCCGTAACAAGCATTGTTTCTCATAAAGGTCAGCTATTATTGGGAACAAGCAAAGGTATAAAGATATTTTCGAAAAAGAATAATAGGCTCACAGGTTCTCTGTTAGAAAATTCCCAGTTTTCAAATGTCAAGATTCTATCAATATTCAAAGAAGAAAATGGCGATTTTGTGATAGGGACGATGAACGACGGTGTGTTATTCTATTCTCAAAAAATGAACATTCCACTACAATATTCTCACGACCAAGACGATTCAAATTCCCTATCGTCTAATACTGTCAACACTATATTCTTAGACCAGAACGATGAGATTTGGATCGGCTCTGACGTTGGCGTAAATAAAATTCACTATGGTTTAAAACAGTTTGACCTTTTTCAGAAGCAGTTCAATTTAAAAAACTGTCTGGCAGGAAACTCAGTTTATGCTATTTTTTATGATAGTTTTGACAATTTATGGATTGGTGTTGAGGGACAAGGATTAAATCGTGTAGATCTCAAACAAAAAAAATGCCAACTCTACAATGCAACAAATATTGAACTCACTGACACCAATTTCGAACTGGTTTTTGATATTAAAGAAGACGACCACGGACAAATTTGGATATCCTCATATAATGAAGGACTAATCAAATATGATCGAAACAATCAAAAATTCACCCGTGTAGAGCAAAAAAAAGGAAGTATAGCGGAGAAAATTTTAAATACCGCTTTTATTTATAAAATATTGAATGGCAAAAACGATCTCCTATGGCTTGCAATGCAAGATTACGGAATCGCTACGCTAAACACAAAAACTAATGAGTTCAAGCTTATTTCGCCGATAATAGAAAAAGCTTTAAACATTGAAGGTTTTACATCTCAAACAATCATAGAACAAGATGAATATATATGGTTCTCAGTTGAGGGTCATGGTCTTGTTTCGTATAACAAAGAAAATGATCAAGTCAAAAACTTTGTAAGAAAATCAAAAACTGCCCCAGGCATTCCAGAAAATATATTTGCGGCGACAAAAGATAAGAACAATAACCTATGGTTAGGCAGTCAGGGGGATGGTCTGTTTAAATTTAACATTAATGATAAAAGCATTAATAGATATAATCAATCCAAAGGGCTGCCTAATAATTCAATTTGGAGTATTATTGCCGACACACAGAATAAACTTTGGATAGGTACAGAAAATGGCCTATCAGTATATAGAGAAGAAAACGACTCATTTTCAAATTTCTTTGATACCGATGGACTTCAAGGGAATGACTGGCCTCCAACCGCATATTACAACGCTCGAATGAAGCAACTTTGGCTTGGAGGTTCTCAGGGAATTAATAGAGTTTTTACTCAGGACGAGCTTTCTAAACAAAGAGAAAACACTCCAATAATAACAGAAGTAAAAGTGAATTTTGAATTACCATTTGTCGAAGAAAATGGAATTGAAAAACCACTTTCTAGTTTAGTTATTGAGAAAACCCAGCTAAAGCTAAAGCATTTCCAAAACAATCTAAACTTTTCGTTTGTAGCAATAAACCATAGTGAAGCAGATCGAATAAAATACCAGTATAAACTGGAAAACTATCATGACTGGCGAGATACAGAATTTAATACGCGACACGTCAATTACACCAACCTGGCACCTGGAGAATATAAATTCTCGGTCAGAGCCAGCAATAGCAATGGTCAATGGAGTAACCAAAGCGCATCAATAAAAATTGTTATCTCTCCTCCTTGGTGGGCAAATCCTTTTGCATATATCGCCTATGTGATAACGCTAGTTATTTTTGTTTTTTCATTCATTGCCTACAGAACCAGACATCTGAAAAAGCGTTCGCAGTTACTGGAGAAAATGATATTTGACAGAACAGAAGAACTGTCAGAAGAGAAGAAAAAGGTCGAATTGTTACTCGATCGTAAAAATGAAGAGTTTGCGAATATATCGCATGAGTTCAGAACACCATTAACGCTCATATTGGGACCAGTACGTCGCCTGCTCAGCGAGCAACCAAACGAAGCGCAATTAAACAGCTTAAATGTGATAAAACGCAACGGCCATCGCTTACTTAGACTGGTAAATCAGCTGCTTGACTTAGAGACATTCCGAATACTAGGTATTACTCAGAAGCGGCTTTACGACACAGAAAAAACGACTCGCATGTTAACAGAGGCTTTTTCTGATTTGGGTAAGGAAAAAGGAGTAGCAGTCACAGTCCTGAAATTGGCGCAAGTGAACTGTCAGCTAACCAGTGACAGTTTGGAAAAAATATTACTCAACCTTCTATCCAACGCAATAAAGTACACCCCCTCCGGTGGTACAATTACAATTGAAACAACAAGAACGGTCAACAACTACCTTGAAATAAGGGTTTCAGACTCTGGAATTGGCATCGCCGCTGACAAGCTGGATTTTGTTTTTGAACGGTACAGCCGAGTTCTCACTCAGGATAGCGAACAGGTACCAGGAGCAGGCATTGGTCTGGCCTTGGTAAAAAATCTCGTAGAAAGCCAGCATGGCAGAATAAAAATTGAGAGTACGGTAGGCAAAGGAACAACTGTTTCGGTATATTTACCTATTGTAAATGAAACCAATGAAGTTATAGCTGACTATCAAGAAAGTAGTGATTTGCTTTCATTAGAAATCGAAAGCTTTAAGGATGGAAAAAAACTCGGAACCGACGAAAATAGCCATTCTTCTGACATCGAAACTGACGAAAGTCCCCTGGTGCTTGTTATCGAGGATAATCAGGACATGCAGCAATACATAGCCTCATGCATTAAAGACGAATATCAGGTAATCATTGCTGACGACGGCGAAAAAGGTATTCAGATTGCGGAGGCCAGAGTTCCCGATTTAATCATTAGTGATATTATGATGCCAAATAAGGATGGCTATGAAGTAACAAAAGCAATCCGTGAAAATAGAGTGACAAATCATATCCCAATTGTTCTTCTCACTGCTCGGGGAGATAGAAAGAGTAGACTTAAAGGGTGGAAATACAAAGCCGATGAATACCTGACAAAGCCATTCGATGTAGAAGAACTTAAACTTAGATTAAAAAGTTTGATAGACATTAGAAACCTACTAAAAAGGCGTTTTTCAGACACGGCTTTTACCCAAATATCGAATTTAGACCTAAAGGCTAATTTTGAGGTCAACGCATCCCCTTTTGGTGAACAGCCGGAATCCGAGCACAGTTTCACCGCACAAGACAAATTCTTGCTCCAACTCAACCAATCAATCGAAAAACTCTACAAAGATGCCAGCGTCACGAATCAAAGCATAGCGGACGCAAATCACATGAGCTTACGTCAGCTTTTCAGAAAAACGAAACAGGTCGTGGATATGACCCCATCTGACTACTTACGGCGATTTCGTCTGGAAAAGGCGAAACATTTGTTACTTCAGGGATTCTCAGTTAATCAAGTAGCGCTGGAAGTTGGTTTTTCTTCACATAGTTACTTTAGCAAATGTTTTAAAGCTCATTTTGGACAAGCGCCGAGTAGTCTTATAGATCAGAAGGAGGGCTAATATTTCTCAAGAATTATTAGCAAACTTTTCTCAAGTTTCAACTAAAAGACAATCCCGGTAGCACGTAGTTTTCAAAATTTCGAATACTATTTTAATACAAAAAAGACGCCTTCTGGCGTCTTCTCGTTTTATGGCGTTTAAGTCTCTAAAAGAAAGCCTTCTTAGCCTCTTCAGAAAGTTCCAGTCCACTCACATTCGCCCGCTGCAAAAGCTGCCAGTAATAGCGATAGGTCGCTCTGTCATGCAGCTCACCTTTAAATTGAATCGGTCCCCAGTCAGCAGCTTGCGCGGCCAGTAAAATTCCCTGCGCATCTTCTACTTCAGAATAATCTGGCTTCATTGCATCAACGATAGCCTGAATTTGAGTAGGATAAATACTCCACATTCGCAAGAAACCAAATTCATTACGCGCACGTTTTGCATCAGCCAAAGTTTGCTCTGCATTCTTGAGATCGAGGGTTACATTGTGGGCAGGAACTATGCCGTTGGCTAGTGCTGCCGCCACCATTTCAGTTTTTGCTCTGGCGAGCAAAGGATGATCAAACTGACCGGGACTGCGCATACAGGCTGCAGGAATAGCCCCATTGTGACCACTGACAAAATCCATCATGCCGAAGTCCAATACCTGGATCCAGTCAACCTCTGCAATTTGCCATACCTCTTTTAAAGCACCATGAGTCTCAATCAGAACATGAATAGGAATCGCCCGATGAATATCGTTTTCCCGTGCCACCTGTTTGATATAGGAAACCATCTCTGCAATTTGTGCCGCCCTTGTGCATTTTGGCAAGGTAATATAGGCTACTTTTTCACCGATTTTCGGCACCAGGATATCGACATCTTTTTTCCAGTGAGGGTGAGTATAATCGTGAATTCGAACCCCCATCATTCCGTGGATGTTGGAATCACTGGAGATCACTCTTGCGACCATTTCAGCATGTTCAGCCTCAAAGCCGGCTGCAGCGCCGTCTTCACAATCACAGGTAATATCAAACACGGGCCCCATTTTCTGCTGAAGTTCCAGAGCTTTTAAGATCAATTTTTCACTACCGGCGAAATGCTCACAACTAGGGATCACCGGAAACGGCTTTTCCTCATCAAATAGTGCATCGTTAGGATGAACGCTTGCTGCCATTATTTGCTCCTTATTAATTGGTGGTCAGAAGTTAAATTAGCCTCTTTTTGGCATTTTCGCTGACCTTTTATTAGTTATCGCACCATTTTTTGCCCGAATCAACTCGCTTCTTCCTATACTGCATATAGGCAATTTGTTGTACGAGTTTTGACCTGAATCCTTTAACCTGAAATAAGAGCTGAGCGACAAACGGCCAGTGATCTGCGACTGATTGCCAATAGACATATGTCAGATCATGGTTTCAAATCAAACTACTGACTAATTTAAAGCGCTTTTGAACTCACAACAGGTTTGAAATCCTGCAACTTTTCAGTTAGATTGAACGCAAGACATCGGACCAGTTAGAATAACAAGCTCAACAATAACGAACAAATGGCAATTTGGGAAATTAATTTTAATAAAATCCATGGCCACCTGATGGCGCATGAGCACCATTTTAAAAGGGCTCAAGTGATAATTTGAAGCGTAAGAAATATCTTTGGTAATAGAAGCAACCTAAAGGACAGGCAGATATGAACTACCATAACGAATTCCTGGAACAGGTAAACGAAGAAGATGTGCTTGGCGGCTTTTGGCCTGGCATTCAGTTGTATTACCCGCCAGTAAAGTATTCGCCCGCACGCGGCGAGTATGAAACCATGGAAGATGCCGTTGAAAGACTGAGAAGACATGCTCACAACTGCCCTGCACATACCCTGCTGTTTGACCTTGAAGATGGCTGCCGTCAAAAAGAAATGAGTCGTGAGCTGCTGCGCAATGAGCTACCTAAGTTCCCGGAGCGAAAATTCCAGATTGCGGTCAGAATTAATCCGTTCCGTACCGAAGAGTACGAAAAAGACCTGGAAATGATTCAGGAGGTAGCTGAATATATCGATGTAATTATCCTGGCTAAAGCAGGTGAAATGTATGGGCCAGCAGAGATTCGCGATCTATCTTCATGGTTGGTAGGAGTAAACCCCGACATTGAAATTCAACCGATTATCGAGCATCCTCGTTCGCTGAAAATAGCACCGGATTTAATGGCCTTCTCTACTGTTAAACATGTTGTCTTTGGGATTCACGACTTCTCCAAAGCCATGGCTATCCATCTTACTCCAGAAGGCTGGATCGACGAGTTAAAAACCTACTTACGTAACCTCTTACTGGAAGCAAGAATCTCCGGAACTGGGGTTATAGGGGGTGTGGAAGTACTTATTAACGACACACCAATGCCCGAAAAAAATATTGAGCCTCATGACGTCAGACGCTGGTTAGATTTGCACGGCGATCATGAAAGCCATGTCGTTCACCGCCACGCTACCGTCGAGGCTCAAATGGGACTGACCGGAAAGCAGGTTATCCATCCATACCACATCCACCTTTGTAAGGTTGCCTTTACTCCCTCACCGCTGATTATTCAACGTAATGTAAACATTCTTAAGGCAGCAATCGATGCCGATGCCCTGCTAGGTGGAGCGATAAAATTCGAAGGTGAAATGCTGGATCCCCCGATGTTTGGTAAAGCCCTGCAAACGCTATTAAGAGCCTACGCATTGAAGTCTCTCTCGCCTGAAGACAAGCTTTTTGCCATGGATGTTCTGAAGAAGCTACCGATCCATGTGATCCGAGAAAACTGGCCATACGGAAGGATTTAAGCAATGACTGCGAAATCAGAAAAAACCTCCAGGTTCGATACCTATTTAAATCAGGTAGATGGTGAGTGGCAATGGACTCTTCCGCAAGAATTTAACATTACCCAGGCGTGTGTTTGTTCTCATGTAGCTTCCGGTAATGGTGACAACATTGCGCTAATTGTGGAAGATCATGCTCTGGGAACCAAGCAACTGAGTTATCAATCGCTGGATGAACAGAGCGCGCGTCTGGCCAATGCGCTAAGCTCAAATGGTATAGTGACCGGGGACAGGGTATTAATCCGACTCCCCAACTCGACCGACTACCCGGTTAGCTTTTTCGGTTGTATCCGACAGGGTGCTATCGCAGTGCCTACCTCGACGCTATTGGCGGCTTCAGAAGTTGCCTATCTGGCCAAGGACTCAGGCGCCAAAGTATTGATAGCAGCCAAGTCAATGTGGCAGGAATTAAAGAGCCTGCTGGATGAAGATACTCAGCTTGAAGCCATCTACCTTGCCGGGCCGGGAGATCTCCCTGAATCTCCGCAAAACTCGCCAGTCAAGTTGTGTGACTTTGAACAACTACTGGTTGAAGCTTCAGCGCAACATCAGGTAATTGCTTCTTCACCACATGATCCGGCTTATCTGGTTTACACCTCAGGGACCACGGGCTACCCAAAAGGCGTGCTCCATGCGCACCGCTCTCTTATCGGCCGCTTGCCTGCCAGCCGCTACTGGTTTGATTTTAAGCCGGGTGACCGCATCATGCATTCTGGAAAATTCAACTGGACCTATGTTCTGGGTTCTGCACTGATGGATCCACTATTTCATGGGCAGACAGTGATTGTCCACGAGGGACCTAACGATGCCAATACCTGGCCGGAACTGATTAAGAAACACAACTGCACCATATTTATCGGCGTGCCAACTATCTACCGTCAGATCATTCAGAAAACCCAGTTTGGCGCGAAAGACGTTCCATCACTTCGCCATTGCATGAGCGCCGGAGAGCATCTTTCGGACGAAATGCTACTTGCCTGGCGAGACAGGTTCGAAATGGATGTCTATGAAGCTATCGGTATGTCAGAGTTTTCATACTATATTTCCCAACATAGAGGAGCACCGATTAAGCCTGGAGCAGCGGGTTTTCCGCAACCCGGACACAATGTCATGCTACTCGACGGTGAAGGGGAACCCAGTAAACCAGGCGAAGAAGGTATGATCGCCATTCCGGAAAATGACCCGGGACTGTTTTTAAATTACTGGCAACTACCAGAGGAAACTGAAAAAGCTCGCCATGATGGCTACTTTTTCACCGGTGACTATGCACGAATGGACGCAGAAGGCTATATCTGGTTCCTGGGAAGAAAAGATGACATTATCAATACTTTCGGTTATCGCGTTTCCCCCCATGAAATTGAGCGAGTGATCAAAACTCACCCCAAGGTCGCTGATTGCGTCGCGCTGGGAGAAGACATTGCCAAAGATAAGACACTGGTCAGTATCTGTGTCATACCGGTTAAAGACAGTGAACTAACCGAATCCGAATTACTAGAGTTTGGCAGCCAACAGCTTGCCAAATATAAAGCGCCCAAGATTGCCCATCTGTATGATGACTTTCCCAGGACCAAAAACGGTAAAGTCCTTAGAAAACAGATGCTACAACAACTGGCAGAAATAAGAGCGCAACAAGAAAAGGGAGAAACCGCATGAGCTTTCAATATCGTCCGCGTCGCAGCGTGTTATACGTTACCGCACACGAACCAAGACATATAGAAAAAGCGAGAAAACTGCCGGTCGATACAATCGTTTTTGATTTGCAAGAGTCTGTACCGCCGCAGCATAAAGAAAACGGACGAGCACTGCTGATCAAGTCATTGGAGAACAATGACTTTGGATATTCAGAAAAGATTATTCGAATCAACTCTCTCGACTCAGATTGGGGAATGGATGACTTGCGCGCAGCCGTGAGCTTGAATGTCGACGGAGTTCTCTTTCCAAGTGTCGAGAGCGGAGGTCAACTCAAGGCGGCTATCGCCACGCTGGATGAACTAGGCGGAAGTCATCTGGACGTCATGGCAAATATTGAAAGTCCAAAAGGCGTGCTGAGAGCGGAAGAAATTGCAGGCGCCAGTAATAGATTAAGCGCAATTGTGATGGGAACTACCGATCTTGCCAATTCACTACGTATTAACCTGACCCAGGATCGCACAGGTCTGTTAACCAGTTTGTCCATGTGTATTCTTGCTGCACGCGCGCACGATCGATGTATTATCGATGGACCTCACTTTGATTTAAAAAATATCGAAGCTTGTGAATTTTCCTGCCGACAAGCCAGAGATCTTGGCTTTGATGGAAAGGCTGTCATCCACCCGGTTCAGCTGGCCTATACCAATGATGCCTTCACCCCCAAAGGCGAAGACGTTAAACGCGCCAAAATGATTATCGAAGCTATCGGAGAAGCTCACGAACGAGGCCGCAGCACTGCGGTAATTAATGACCGTTTGATAGAGCCTTCTCTTGAACAATGGGCCAGACGTGTCATCGCACTCTACAACCAGGTGCATGAGTTGGGTCAGAGTGAATTAATTGGTCCTGAAAAATAACCTAATGACAATCTTGCTTTTCTAGCGAGCAGTAAAAGGATAAATGAATGAGTAAAGCGGGACGAAGACTGGCAACTCCGGAAGGAAACTTTTTTGAAGATTTTTCCATCGGTCAAAAGTTTGTTCACGGTGTACCCAGAACCATAACTCAGGGAGATTCTTCTCTTTACACTGCGCTCACCGGTAGCCGTTTTGCACTCCACTGCGCAGACACTGTCGCTAAAAATTGTGGATTTAACACCACTCCGCTGGATAACTTTCTGGTTTTTCATATTGCATTTGGAAAAACCGTCAACGACATTTCGCTGAATGCAGTGGCGAATTTGGGATATGCTGAAGTAAAATTTTATCATCCCTGTTTTGCAGGAGACACTCTGTCAGTCACTAGTGAAGTAATTGGCCTTAAAGAAAACTCCAATGGTAAAAACGGCGTTGTCTATGTACATTCACAGGCAATAAACCAGTCAGCTCAACTAATTGTGAGCTGGATCCGCTGGGTGATGGTCGAAAAACGTCAATCATCAACACCTGATACCAGGCCACAAATTCCTGAATTTAGCAAAACACTCGACGCCACAGATATACCTCTACCGGAAACGCTCGACTTGTCCGGCTGGAAAAGTTCCGACGGCGATAACCAGTACCGATTTAATGATTTTGAGATAGGCGACAGTATCTTTCATCGTGATGGCATCACGATTAACGACAGCGATCACTCACTGGCAACCCGCCTCTACCAGAACAACGCCCGAGTTCATTTCGACCAGAAAATGATGGACTCCAGCCACCATGGCAAGCGACTGGTTTACGGCGGACACATTATTTCGCTGTGCCGAGCTCTTTCCTACAACGGCCTGGGCAATGCACTCTGGCTTTGCGCTATCAATGGCGGCACCCATGCCAATCCGAGTTTCGCCGGCGACACTATCTATTGCCATAGCGAAATCATCGATAAGAAAAGGGTTGAGGGAAGAGACGATTACGGATTGCTTCGCTTGAGAATGCTGGGCATAAAGAATGATTCCCCCGACCTGATGGAGTTTATGTACCGTCAGGATAATGGTCGTACTCGCTATCATGATAATCTAGTGCTGGATCTGGATTTTTGGGCACTGGTTTATCGTTAAGTATTCTTCCACACGAATTACTGGCGAAGCCCCTGTAAGCCTCCACAATGAATAAGAAGAATACGGCTTCCAGCTTCAAAGTAGCCACCTTCTATCAAGTCGATCGTCGCGAAAAACGATTTTCCGCTATAAACTCTTTCAAGCGGAATATGGTATTGAGCTTCAAACTTTTCGATAAAACCATCTAGCTCACTAGTCGACTTGGCATAACCGCCAAATTCGTATCCTTTGATCACCCGATGACTATCTTGCCAATGTTTTTCCAGTAAATGGTAGCCAGCTTCTTCCTGCGCTAATAACTGGTTAAGGTGCTGCTCAATTTCATCATCGTTCTTAAGGACAGCTACCCCCAATACTTTTGTTTGCAATTTCATATAACGCGTAGCTTGAATATAGCCCGCCATACTCGTACCTGTTGCACTGGCAATCACAATATAATCATAGCTTTTTGGCACTTCCATCAAAGACTCAATGGTTCCTTTAACGGCTAATCGGTCAAAGCCTCCTTCAGGTATCCAGAAGCTCTCCTCTTCAAGTTTCGGTGGAGCCTCCCTAAGCTCACGAAACGCTTGCCGATCGACAAGATGGATAGTGGCTCCCCAGCGCAGTGCATCTTTAAGCATTGGGGTTAAAGGCTGTTCTGGATAACCGCGAACATAAAGTTTAACTTTCCAGCCTAGAAGATAGCCGATGTAGGACACTGTATGAAGCAAATTGGAATACCTTCCTCCCATTACCGCAACGCTGCGACTCCCTTGTTCCTCAATAGCTAATAAGAGGTGCTTCAACTTCCGCCACTTGTTGCCGGAGATGAGCGGATGCAGCAGATCGTCGCGCTTTATTTCCAGACTAACTTTCATTTTCTCTGCAGATGGGTGCAGAACCGGATGTACAAGGGAGTTTCCTAGCAGTGAATACAGATGTGATACTTTGCGAAATTGCACGATAAAAAAAGCAGTAATGATGGGCGAAAGAAATTATAAACAGGGTAATGAAAAAAGAAAGGCTAAGGGAGAAAAAAGTGCTCAGTTAGCGAGAAAAAAATCGACAAACCAAACGGACGGCCAGATGATTATCACCTAGCCATTTACGACTTGAGCGGAAGTAACAAGCCAGGAAGTATCTTTTCGGCGCCGATCCTGACGCTGACGTCTGTCCAGACCAAAGTTTCTTAATAGTGTTTCGACTTTCTCGTTACGACCACCTCTACGACGTTCAATACGACGTTCCGGCCCAACGTATATCCTTTCACCATTAATTACTCTGAAATTACTTTCTTGCGATACAGACTTGTTCATTATCTGGTCCTCATTCCAACATTCGACCTGTACTGGATACTGCGCAGAGCCTTTGCAAGCAATAGATTGCTTTCCCTGGTTCC
Organism: Aliikangiella sp. G2MR2-5; assembly: GCF_015687155.1. GTDB lineage: Bacteria > Pseudomonadota > Gammaproteobacteria > Enterobacterales > Kangiellaceae > Aliikangiella. The sequence goes on from NZ_JADPQF010000009.1 coordinate 84,284, forward strand.
ACACTAAACCCGACATTCTACAGGCCAGTTCCTGCAATTTTAGTCGTTATTGGTCAAAATTCAAACTATAACCGGATAACCGGATCGATTTTGGCGATTAAGCGCCATCATTGTGAAAAAGCAACCATTTAACATCCAGAAGAGAGATTCCTTTGTTATCAATAACTTAAAAAAAACATTTTTCACTAACAAAGGGTAATAAGGAATATCATTCGCAGAATACAGCGTAATTATTTACATTCAGTATTTTAGGCTTAACTCTCGTTTTTTACGCCCTACTTTTAAAGTTAATCTTTTATGACCTATAAAATATCGCACTAAAAGTATAAAAAAGGGCTAAATTTGTATTCTGAATTTAATCGATTAGCGATATATGTCATATTTCTGTCAAATACAACCTCTAGAATGCCGAGCGTTCACAAATCTAAATATATAAATTATTTAATATCTATCGGAGAATAAGTAATGAAAATCAAAACTTTCGCTTTATCTAGCCTGGCGCTAGCGACTATGGCTGCTACAGCTCCAGCGTTTGCGGATGACGAGTGGGTTGATGTTTACGGCAAAATCATGGTGACCCTGGACAAAGTTGACAACGACGGTGGCGACGATCAGTGGGAAGTTAACAGTAACGCTTCTCGCTTTGGCATCAAAGGAAAAGGCGAAGCAGGTTCTCTGGAAGCATTCTACCAGTTGGAATGGGAAGTTGACGTTTCAGATAGCTCTAAAAGTTCTGATGACCACATTAAATCTCGTAACCAAATTGTTGGCGTACGTGGTGGATTCGGTGAAGTATTCGTTGGTCGTCATGACACTCCAACCAAAAAGCTTCAAAAGAAAATTGACCTTTTCGGCGACCTAAGTGGCGATATCAAGTACACCTTCAACGGCGAAGAGCGTGCTGACAATATCGTTCAATACACTACCCCGAAAATGGGTGGCTTCAAAGCTAAATTGGCTTTCGTTCCTGGTGAACAAACTGACGTAAATGATGGTCTGGCTGACGGAACATCTTTGGCACTTGAATACAAAACTGGTGATTTAAATCTGGGTGTATCTTTCGACTCTGACATCGAAGGTACTGACGTTGACACAATGCGCGCAATGGCACAGTACAAAATGGGTGACTGGCAGTTTGGTTTGATGCTTCAAGACACTGAAGTTGCTTCAGGCGAATCTTTCGATGGCACTATGGCCAGCGTAAAATACTCAATGGGTGACAGCGCACTTAAGCTTCAGTTGATCGATTCAGACATCTGGCAGTCAGGAGTTGCGAAAGCAAAATACGGCTCACAAACCTCTATCGGTTATGACCGTAAACTTGGCAAGAAAACTACTTTCTTCACTTACTACACTATGGGTGAAGTTGCAGAAAGTGGCTTAGATGACAGCATCTTCGGTCTTGGTCTTGTACAAAAATTCTAATGTAGGAACTCAATTTGAAGACGCTTGATGATATGAGCGTCCCATATATTCCTCAGAGTATTTTTAGCGCCTTTCACAGGCGCTTTTTTATTCTCTTGATTATACCGCTTTTAAATATTTTTCAATCGTATCAAGACGTTTAGGCTTTGCGTAATAGTACCCCTGAGCACCATCGATTCCTAATCGAGACAGACACCTCGCCTCATCTTCATTTTCAACCCCTTCCGCAAAAATTAAAAGTGACTTTCCTTTTAATGCAATCAATAAAGATTTAACTAACAGTTGGTGCGACTTTTCATCATGAATATTTCTGGTAATTCTACGATCTAGTTTAATCATACTAACCGGCAATGACTCCAGATAAGCCAAATCCTTATCCGGTGAGCCAAACCGATCAATACACCAATGAACACCAAGCCGGTGAATTTGTTTCATTAAAGGAAGTAATACTTCCAGATTATCCACAACTTCAGTTTCTTTTACTTCAAAAATAAAGCGATGACACATTTGAGGAAAGCAGGATAATTTACGAACCAGCCAACTGACAAAACGCTCATCCAGCAGGCTTGAGAAAAACAGGTTGATAGAAAATCGAGATTGTTTGTCAGTGTCTTCCAGATAGAGACAATGTTTAACAAGGCTGTCAATTACCTGTCGATCAAATTCCGACGCCAGACCACACTGCCTTGCCATTGGTAAAAACATATCAGCAGTTAAAACATCATCATCATCAAGCAAGCGCATGTAGACTTCCTGGTGATTGTGACCGCCTTCAGCTATTTCTGTATTTGCAAAGTAGACTAACTGCTGTCCATAGAGCTTAATTCTTCGCTTATCCAATGCATTTTGTAAAAAACTGCGCCACTTCAGATTTCCTCGAACCTTATTGTCTGCGAGGACTTCACCGTAAATATACCAATTATTGCCACCCTGAAGCTGCGCATTTCTAAGGGCCATATCAGCCTCAGCGAGGACCTTATAATAATCAAATCCCTGTTGATAGACAGACAGACCAATGTCAACAAAATGTTCTTTCACCGCAGTCTTGTCAAAGACTCCTCTTTCAAGATTGGAAATGAGCTTTTTACATAATTTATCAACATCAGACTTCACCTGATTTGGCAGTAGTAAAGCAAAATCGGTGACTTTTAATCTGGCCACCAAAGTGTCGTTCATTCCGGCTACAAATTGACGCAGATTTTCGGCGATTTCTTTAAGCAATTCGTCATCTAATACTCGATTATTGTCCTGATCAAATTCCCGAAAGCTAAGTAACATTAAGAGTCCCGTTTCCGGGCCATCTTCCGGCGACTCATGCTGATGAAGTCTCACTTGAAATTCGGCTTTGAAAAACATCTGGTTTCCCAGCTCCGTTATGTCATCGATGAACGAAGTTCGTCGAATTTCATTGGTTAGTGCCTGTTTGTCCTTGGTCAGGGTTCGATTACTGGCCAGTAGATACCCCAAAGCTCGAGCGATAGGAGTTCCTATTTCCTTTAGTTGGTTACCAGAAATCCCCTCGGGTTGGTTTAATACATCAACCGCGGCATCTTCGGTTCTAAATAATGGTCTAAACCAGTAGTAACCGCTAATACCTATCAACAAAACCAAAGTAATTAATAGAATCAGATTATTACCACCAAGTGCGCTTCCATATGAAGAGTCCAGCTTAAAAAATAGTACTAGCGTATAAAGTTGATTGTTACGATTAGTAAAATAAAATTGCTGCATGACTTCGCCAGCGTTTTCGACGTGACGCCCTATCTTGCTATCAATTCGTTGACCGTGATGATCAAGCAAATACCAATAGGAAACAGAAGAGATGCTATCAATCGATTGCAACAGTGTGGAAAGCCCCTGTCGATGCTTCAATTCATTTTCTAGCTGGACGATAATCAGGTTTACCTGAGCTGCCAGCTGAGCCTGATTGTTTCGTTCACTATTAACGGTCTGCTGCAAAGTTGTACTAAATAAACTTTGCTGATAGAGGGAACTGGAAAACAGCAGAAAAGCAATGACTAGCAAAAACTTGAATGCATTCTGTCGTAACATTAGAAATCCCTTTAAGATTTGTATAGCCTGTTATCAATAGCTCTACAACCTGAAAAGAGCCGTCCACAATCAAATAGATAATAACTATTTAAGTTTAGCCCATTCTTTAATTACTGTTACAGCAATTAAAGAACTCTTCACTATAATGGAGAAGATTACTTATTGCCAAGTTAATAGAATACTGTTCAAATAATTAAAATTCTGGAGATTGTTCAATGAAAACTTTACTTTCTAGCATTATGGCGACTTTCGCATATTTTTTCTTTTCGGCTAGCGTTTTCGCCTCATCAAATATTTGGGAGGGTGTTCCTTTGCCAGAGTTTGAGCTAGCAGATCAAAAAGGCGAGATAAAAACCAAAAACGACTTTCTTAATGATTGGCTAATCCTTTACTTTTACCCTAAGGACAAAACTCCAGGATGTACCGTTGAAGCCCAGAACTTCACCAATGACTATGCAAAGTATAAGGCGTTGGGAGCAAACATTGTCGGCGTCAGTTATGATGATGTGGAATCTCATAAAGACTTTGCTGATACCTATGAAATTCCATTTACGCTGTTAGCAGACACCGATGCAAAGTTAAGCAAGACCATGAAAGTCAATCGAATTTTACCCTGGCCTCATGCTTCACGAGAAACCTTTGTAATCAACCCTGAAGGTATTATTGTTCATCATTATTCAGATGTCAGTCCCAAATCACATTCTCAAGAGCTGCTAGAAGACTTGAAAAGTTATCAGAACAAACAATCTAAAAAGCAGTAGTTCCGGATAAATACCTTCTGAACGGGACAGAAACATTTTCCCTGATTAGCCACCTCATTCTTTGGCTCCAGGCTTGCGGTAGAAAATTTCTGCCACAGCACAGATAGATAAGCCATAGAACTACAGGCTTCAGGGAACAATGAGTTTCATGTTCAAAGTGCAGAAAAAGCCTGAGTTGTTCCGCAATCAAAGGTAAATTGTCCAAATTTTACCAGTTTTTCCTTTTTCTTCCTGAAGTATAGATATCCTCAGATAGGTCACTACCATAATCTTAAGCAGCAAGTTCAATGAACTGAATCAGCGGTAACCGGAAGCAGAGCTAAAAGTATGAAGATTTTGCGCCATTTCAAAAGCGCTATTTCTATCCAAGGCTCGCGACAGGTTGCCGAGTGACTAAAACATTTACAGGATTATTAAAAATGAAAAAACAGACTTTGTTTGTTGCGATTCTTTCTGCTTTAAGTCTTTCAGCTACAGCTCAGGACACCGGACCTAACTGGGGCAACCCCTACGATCTCTGGATTGGGGGCGTGACCTATCAATCGAATGGTACTGCCGGACCAACTCATAATGGCACTCATGGTAATACAGTTACAGGCGGCAGCTATAGCGTTTGTAATGGACGCCTGCAGGATGCGATTGCATCACACGCGAGCGAACCTCAAGTTTCCATGACCGGTTGTTATCTGAAAACGACCGTATTGTTTCAACCAGCCTTAGTCGCGGATGATCCGGTTACCAACTCAAACTCCGACAACCCGATTTGGGCAGAACTGGATGCGCTCAAGCTGCGCTATAACCTGTCAGGCTTCAGCAAGGAAATTCAGGCGTTGGAACAAAAATACAATATCGAAAGCTTTAGAACTGAATTTGAAGCTTTGTATATTAAGTCGATAACAGACCCCAATACAGACCCTGATGCTGGATATATAAGCCGCTAAGAAAAAGTTACACTTAAAGCCGATAACAATTATCAGTCCTGATTTTGGGGCTGATAATTTGAGACTCTTTTAATGACTATCCTTTATTTCTTTTCCTTACCGATTTCCTAAATTCAGACTCAGGCAGTTCTGGCTTTTTGTTTGTATTTTGAAGAAACGTTTTAAATGGATTACCTAAATCTGAATTAAAGGTATATCCATTTTCGAACAGAGGTCTTAATTTGGTCCATGCCTTTGTATCAGTTGATTTAGGAGCCTTAAATGCACTCCCGGTATTAAACATTGGGTTGGAGCATTGAGGACATAACGTGTCATATTCGACTTCTTTCCAGTTTCCTCGCTTATCCTGGATATACTTGTACTTTTTAAACACCTTGCGGCAATCTAGACATGCAAATCCTATTGTTATGTCTTTTTTTTGCGCGCCCAAACCCCACAGCAAAAAAAAAACCGCTGATACAGCGGTTTTTCTTAACTAACTCTGCTTACTAAAACGGGATATCATCATCAAATGAATCATTAAACCCTGTATTAGCTGGCGCAGGTTGTTGCGGTGCCTGCTGCTGTTGAGGGGCAGCCTGCTGGTAACCACCGCCTTGCTGCTGATAGCCTCCTTGTTGCTGACCGCCAGCGTTCATTCCACCGCCAGTACCACCTTCGGCACGGCCGCCCAACATCTGCATTTGGCCACTAAAGCCATCAACTACCACTTCAGTGGTATAACGATCCTGGCCTTGTTTGTCTTGCCACTTGCGGGTCTGCAATTTACCTTCAATGTAAATCTGAGAGCCTTTTCGTAAGTATTCACCAGCAATTTCAGCCAGCTTGCCGAATAGAGAAACTCGATGCCACTCAGTCTTTTCCTGCATTTGACCAGTATTTTTATCTTTCCAGCTCTCGCTAGTTGCCAGACTCAGTGAAGTTATTGCACTACCGTTTGCAGTGTATCTAACTTCTGGATCCTGACCCAGATTACCGACCAAAATTACTTTATTTACGCCTCTAGTGGCCATTCAACTACTCCCAAAAATATACTCGAATTTCAAGGAAAGGAGACTAATGACTAAATTTGGGGACAAATTGCCAACTCCCATTCCCGATACCGTTAACTGCATATCATATAACAACTGGCAAGCCATGTGAAAAACATTTCCAGTCAGTTTTTCAGATATTTCATTCAAGTGCCTGTTACCGCCATTTGCCATGGTAACAGCGGATTACTCTAAGAAAATCTCCCCCTGACAGGAGTTTATGTGGCCATCTGGATGGACAATTGTTCTGATTATGAGTCGCTTGCTTTATTTCTCAGCTTACTGCTGGCTAAGAATTGCTAGCCCGCTTCCCCCGTAGACAATTGCATATTATTCCATCAATTACACTTCGAATCTGTGCGTAGTTACCATAGCTTCCAAGGTTCATTTATGAAATTTTGCTCAATAGCAGACGAAATTGCCAGTTCTATCTAACGAGATCTAAATCGTTAAGGGGCACTTCAAAATTTAGTGGAATGGGCTTGATAACCCAGGCCAGTAAAGACCAACCCGGGTCAAATAATGTATAGCAAACTAAGCAATTGCTTCGACTTGAGAAGGCTTAGATACAGCTAGAGCTTCCGTCAGGTATTCACGCAGTGGTTGAATATGGTGTTCGTGATCGTGCCATTCCCCGTATAAGTTTTCGAGTAAATGAAACTCCCCCACAACCTCACCATCCACAATCTGGCGAAAAACAGGATGCAAGAATACGCTTTCTTTTGCCTTTTCAGGTACAGGATTACGATCAATCGCAAACGGATTGCCTACAACCTTACCGAACTCCAGAGATACCGTAAGGTAGTGTCTGGAATCCTTAAAATAAGCCTCGCGGATATAATCCATTGGCAACTCATCATAGTATTTTGCTTGTTCTTGACCGGCATCCAAGTCAATAACATCACATAAAAAGCCAAACTGCTGCCACAATGCAGAAGAAGTGTTAACTCTTTGCATTGCATTTTCAATAATGGATTCTACATCGCTATCAATATTGCGAGACTCTATAGCAGCCCCCTTATATTTGTGCTTAAGTATCTTGCTCAAAGCTTTAACGTTATAACGGAATCCGTGAATAAAGCCTGAAGTAGTTTTTCTAAAATCGCGTACATGAGTGATAGTACCAGCAAAGTACATATCACTAACATTGGTGCTTTCCCAGTCATTATTTTGCATCGGGAATTTATTCATATTGCACATTTCAGGTTTGATGCTCGGATCAAAAATGCTGTTATCAAATTTAAACCCGGTACAGTTAATAATACGGTCATAAACCAGAACTTCTTTTTCACCATTGGCATGCAAATAATCCACACTGACATGATATTTACCGTCAACAATTTCAATTTTTTCTATAAAAGCATCCAACAGGGCATTCTGAGATTTCAACTGATAGGTATCAAGGAAGTTATTGTTCACCGCTCTTAAGTGTCCAACATAGTGTGTTTCCCAGGCGAACTGTAAAACTTCGGGGCTGATAACATGAATAACAGATGCTGTAGGTGTTAAACTGTCTGCCGTTTCAAAAGCAGAATTACCTTTACCGATAATAAGAACTTCCTGATTAATAAAGTCCTTTGGGTCAACCGAAACTTCAGTGTAACAGTCTGCCAGTTCCATACCAGGAATATTCGGCTGATTAGCTTTTCCAAATCCTGTAGCAACGACTAATTTATTACAGAAGTACTGTTCACCTTGCTCATTAGTCAATATAAACTGACCCTTTTCACCTTCGCGCGTAATCGAAGATATGCGCTGTCCGTAATCAATATTAAGATTATAACGTTTGGCATATTCATTCATGTACTCGACTAATGAATCTGCATGAGGAAAATAGTCTTGATCAAAATCCTTAAATAGAAAATCGTCATGATCATTTAGTAGCGAATTCCAGTCCCAGCGTAGATTAACTTCTTTATCATCATAGCCTGTGTGGACTTTATTAATAGAAATCAATGTACGATGACGAGGGAACTTTTCAAACGAAGTTCCCGCTTGCTCGCCGGCTTCAAGAATCTTGTAATCCTCACCAGTTTGTTCGAAATGAAAGCCTAGCTGCAAGCCTGCAGGACCTGCACCTAAAATTATATAATCGAAAGTATTTTTTCGTTCCATGATAACTCCATTTTTTTTGTTTATTTAATAGTTGATTTAAAAATTGCGATAAGGATCAAGATCCCCCCGATAAAAAGAATGACATTGTTCACTAGAAAAATATCAGCAGCATAGCCAGCGGCAGCCATAGATAGCGGTGCCAGACCAACCGTAGTGAAACTCAATAAGGCCATCACCCTCCCACCAAACCGCGAAAGGGTATTACGCTGGATTAGGCTCTGGAGCGAGATAAACAGACAACCCGCAAAGATTCCGACGAAAGCTAGACATATTGCAGCGTAAGCAATAGTCGTCACCTGGCTTAGTGCAATAAGGCAAATTCCCAGAACGACACAACTGGTGACTATCAGCGCATTGATTTGCCTCTTTATTTTAGGCGCGAAAGCACTCGCCAAAGCCATGCCTACGATCATTGATATTCCATGAGCACTAAATAAAATACCAAGTCCTTTCACTGACTCGTTAAGAGTCGTCTTAACCAGTAGTGGAAGAGAAACAACAATTGGTCCTTCAACGAACAAACCGACCACTACGATAAACAACAAATTGTCTCTCAACACTCTTTTTCTTAGTACGTAACGTACGCCCGACTTAAGCATGGAAAACATCGGCTCTTCACTTTTCTCTTGCTGGATTTTTTGGCGTAAGAAAAATAGAGGTAAAAGAGAAGTCACTAATAAAATGCCTTCGAGGCCAAATGCATTAATCACTCCTTCTATTTCATTCTCAGGTATTGAGATGAACGTAGCTACGACCAGAGGCGCTATCACCTGGCTTAGCATTTGCCCTGAAAATAGCATCGAATTAGCTAATTCAAGTTTCTCGGAAGGCGCTAAACGAGTTAAGAAAGTTCTTACTGCAGGATGATTTATTCCATCAAGCAAGCCATGGACTATCGCAAACAACCAGACATACCAGAGACTCAACTGATTTATCCATAAGATAAAGCAATAAAGCCCAAGAAAAATCCCTAGTAATGCCCGGCTGACGATAAGCATTGTTTTTGGATTAAACTTGTCAATCACAGTACCGGACAGCAGCATAATTACAGCTCGACAGCTAGCTTGAATGGCTAACGCCAGACCTAAATACTGTGCCTTTCCGTATGCGCTGAGCACCAACCAGGGAAAAGCTATCACCGAAAAATAGGCTGCAAAAAAGTAAATAAAAGATGAAGCAAGAAACACGTAGAATTGCGTGTTTAGTTTTGTTTGCTTTTCTTTCTCAGACGGAAGTTCAATTTCCGCAACACGCTCATTCATAGTTCTTTCCTTTATCTCTTATGTAATCCTTAATTAAGCTAGCAACTTCACTTCCACACTCATTTGCAACCAGGGCCACATGACCAAAAGGTAATAAGTAGTGATGAAATTGTTGACAGCGTTCATTCCAAAATTGATAACAATTTGGAAATTTTTCTTTTCGATAACGTTCTCTGGAGTCTTGAGTTTCTATCAACAAAACTTCGGGCAATTCTTTTTGGGGTTGGTGATACTCCATTTCAATTTGAGTACAATAGGTCTTGAACATTCCTTCAAACACATCCAAATCAGCATGCTCAGGTAACTCATCCTTTTCTTTTAGATGCCGAAAGACTCTGCTAAGATTTTCACTCCAATCAGCTTGCTTGCTCATTACTTCATTTGCGTTTTCACTGAGCATTGAAAGGAGCTGCAACATTGCATCATATGGCTCAACTGGAGTACCAGGTAGATAGCCGCCATCCAGTAACACCAAACCACTTGCGCCATATCCAAGTTTCTGCTCCATAATACGATTCATTTCCGCTATCACGGCGCATCCAATTGAATGTCCCATCAACCAAACATTCTTCTCCAATATTTCAGCAGGTACTTGTTGCAAATAAAATTCTGCTAACGCTTGTGGAGAATCTTGCGGCTCACCATCTGCAAACAAGCCTTTTGCCTGAAAGGTATACACTGGATGGTCTTCAAAATTTTCTGCAAATTCGTGCAAGTAAGATCCGAATCCAGGACTACAGGGAGCTATTAAGATAGGCGTTTTATTTCCGCTAGCTTTTAAAGGTAAGAAATAGTTGTGTTGCGACGACAATTTCTGCCCCTCAATAATATTCGCTAGTCGCCGAATGGTTTGAGATTCAAATATATGATTGATTGCAATCGTCGCCTCAATAATCTTGTTCACCTGGGTAACAATTGAAATAATTGATAACGAATTGGCACCTTTTTCAAATAAGTTACAGGTCACCCCCATCTGACAGTCAAGAACCTGAGTAACGATTGCTAGCAATTGACTTTCAAGCTCACTATCAGGCTTCACGCAGTGTTCAACCAAGTGAGTTTTCGGCGCCGGCAATCGCTTTTTATCGACCTTGCCATTTGCAGTCAAAGGAAGTTCTGACAGCAAAGTTATTGATGCAGGTACCATATATTCTGGCAATGCTTTTTCTAATCTCAACTGTAATGCCTGAATAAATGAATCTTCTTCTGATAAAGATTTCAGTGGTGTATTGGCGACAATATAGGCCGACAATACATCTCCTTTGCCAACGACAACAGACGCGGCCTTTACTTTATCGTCAAGTTTAATTTGGCTCTCAACTTCACCCAGCTCAATCCTGAGTCCTCGCAATTTTACTTGCTCGTCCGCGCGGCCTAAAAATAGCAAATCTCCATTAGGCAAAAATTTCACCCAGTCACCAGTTCGGTAGAGACGCTCTTCTTTAATCGCGTGATGCTCAATCGATATAAATGCTTCATCCGTTAGTTCCGGTTTATTCCAGTAGCCTTCAGAGAGGCCATCACCTGCAATATACAACTCACCTCTCACCCCAACAGGAACCGGTTTTTGATTTGAATCCAATACATAGAATCTTGTGTTGCAGATTGGCTTACCAATCGATATTGGTGCTGTTTTGCTTTCTCTGGTAAACGACTTCGCACTACTCCAGATACTCACTTCCGTTGGACCATACTCATTTACTAACTTGGCATTCTGGCTCCACCGCATTTCCTGATGCTTTGTAACCACGGCGCTACGTAAAGAAGAACCGCCAACCACCACAGCTTTGAGGTATTGACCATTAAGTTCCATTTCCAGTAGGTTAAGATAGACCGTCGGAGGAATGATTAAATGAGAAACCTGTTTTTGCTCTATCAGGTTTGCCAGATAATTCATGTCAAGAATGCTTTCCTGCTCCGGTATACACAACAGACCACCATCACATAGGGTCCAGAAAATTCCCGCAGTTCCGGCATCAAAAGAGATAGAAGGAAAAGACAAGCAAACATTTACATGTTCAGGCGCATAATAATGCTTGCGGGCCTCATTGGAATGAACCAGTTGTCGGTGGTTTATTTTGACGCCCTTGGGCATTCCGGTTGAACCGGAGGTATAAATTACATAAGCGCCATGCTCCGGACTAATCGCGTATCCAAGATTATGGCCGTCATACTGGTTCAGCTTCTTCTCTATAGATTCGAGAGGAATACAATAAGATTTTGTTTCCGGCATTTTGCTTTGAAGAAGCTCACTGGTAATTAAAACGCTAATACTTGCATCTTCTATCAAATACTTTATGCGCGCTTCAGGTAAAGCAGGATCGATCGGAACATATGCCGCTCCCACCTTATGAATTGCCAGGATTGCAACCGGGATCTCAAGACAGCGCTCTAAACATATGCCAACATGATCACCAACCTCAACACCTTCCTCCACTAAATATCTTGCTAGTTGATTTGCTCGATGATTTAGCTCTTTATAGGTAAGACTTTGCTGTTGATAACACACTGCAGTAACATCTTCATTTCTATCAACGACACTTTCTATCAAACGATGTATTGGCTTATCCGTAGATATTTCATATTGAGTCTGGTTCCAGCGTTCAAATTGTTGATACTCTTTCTGCGAGAGTAGTTCCGCTTCAAAGACTGAGATTTCAGGTCTCGCGATTAAACTTTTTAGTAAGGTTTTAAAGCCCAGTGAAAGCTGCCGGATAGTAGACTCTTCAAACAATTGAGTGGCATACTCCCAGGACAAAAGTAGCTGACCATTCTCTTGCTTTATCGATAACGCTAGATCTGTTTTAGCTATAGTCTGCTCAACGTGGTAAGTATTTGCTTCCAGTTGACCTAATTTAAAATCACCTTCGCTCTCGCCCTGATAGCTAAAGAACAACTGGAACAACGGATTGTAGGCCAAACTTCTCTTCGGTTGAATTGCCTCGACTAATAATTCAAAAGGCAAATCCTGATGTTCGAAAGCTGACAAAACCATCTCTTTTGAACAGGTCAAATAATCATCAAAAGTTTGAGAGTCTCCTATCTGATTACGCAAAACTAAAGTATTAACGAAAAAGCCGATAAGCGACTCAGTTTGCGGGTGATTTCGACCAGCGATAGGCGTTCCGATAACAATGTCATTCTCGCCACTATAGCGAGCAACCAGTAAAGCGAAAACTGACTGTAAAAGTATAAAGTCGGTAATGTTATGCTGTTGACAAAACCGTTGAATATCTTGAGTTAAGTTGGACTCTATTTCATCAAGTATCTGACATCCGCTAAAGTCCTGGTTAGTGGCACGGGGGTGATCCAAAGGTAATGCATGCAACTCGGGGATCGAGTTTAATTGCTCGCACCAGTAACCTAACTGTTCAGCTTTGACCCTATCAATATGCGACTTTTGCCAAGCAGCAAAATCTTTATACTGAATCGACAATGGTTGATATTCTATTTTTCCTGTTTTGCTCCATTGCCGGTAGTAATCTGAAATTTCAGATAATACGGTGGACATTGACCAGCCGTCAGCGGCAATGTGGTGTACCACTATAACGACTATGGAAACTTCAGCCAGTTGAATCAGATTTACTCTGAATATTGGATCATGCTCTAAACTAAACGTTCGCGTGATTAACTCTTGAACACGAGACCGAACTTCTGGTGAATTCTCGTTTAGTGCCAGACCACTCCAATTATCAACGTCTAACTTACTTTGCCACTGTTCATCGATTTCTTGATAAAACCTTGTATTTTGTTTTTCAGTAATCGAGGTGTATCGAGTTCTTAAAATACTATGCCGTTCTACAAGTGCGTTAAGGGCTGCCTCGAGTGCAGTAGTATCAACATCCCCCTTGACAGAGAACGCTAATGGAATATTGTAAGAAGCACCGACATTTTCAAGCTTTTGCAAAAAGCACAATCGCTCTTGTGCATATGAAAGTGGAGGGTAAGTTTGCTCAGAAACGGGGATCGGCTGAAAGCCGGCATTCCAATTTTTACCCTCTAATAGCGATGCAAAGCTTCTAATGGTTGGAGACTCAAACAACTGCTTGACGCTAAGATTAACATCGAATCGTTGCTGAACCTTGTTAACTAGTCTGGTTGCCAA